>NZ_CP192081.1:0-4800000 GCF_050955695.1 Nocardia sp. CA-136227 | reverse complement strand
CATGAGTCGCAGCAGGCCGCGATAACCGCGGATGGCGGTGGCGTCGATGGCGCGGAGCGCGGGGCGGACCACGGGCAGCGGCGCGCTGGACATGGTCCGGAGGGCGGCGTCGACCGCCACCAGCGCCGCACCGTGCACGCCCGCCTGCACGCCCGGGACGCGCAGCGCGAGCCGCACCGCGCGCGGGATCCGCGGGTTCGGTTTGGGCAGGCACCAGACCGGGGTGCGCTGGAAGACCGCGAGGCTGCCGACCTCACCCGCGATGGCGGGGGTGATCTGGACTGAACTCGCCCCGGTGCCGATGATGGCGACCCGCTGCCCGGCCGGGTCGTAGCCGTCGTCCCAGTCCGAGGGGCGCTGGATGCGGCCGCGGTAGTCGGCGAGTCCGGGAATCCCGGGATCCACCTTGGGGCTGATGAACGCGCCCACCGCGCTGACCACGAACCGCGCGGACAGCACGCTGCCGTCGGCGAGCCGCAGCGACCAGCAGTGCCGGTCCTCGTCCCACTCCTCGGCGGCCACCTCGGTCCCGAACCGCACATGCGGGTACAGCCCGAAGCGGCGGGCCACCGCGAGGTGATACCGCTTCACCTCCGCGCCCGAGGCGAACAGCCTGCTCCAGTCCGGATTTCGCGCGAACGAGTACTGGTAGGCCAGCGACGGGATATCGACTTCCAGTCCGGGGTAATGGTTTTCGTGCCAGCTGCCGCCGACCTCGTCGGCGCGCTCCAGGATCACGAAGTCGCGCACCCCCGCCCGCTTCAGCTCGACCCCGGCGGCGATCCCGCCCGGGCCCGCACCGATCACCACGACCTCGTGGTCCGGAGCCGAAAGCCGCTCTGCGCCCATCACTCCAGCGTAGATCTGTCTGGGACAGTGATCAAGGGGTGGGTGCGCAGCGATCCATCACCGCGCTCAATTCCGGTGACCAGCGCAGGATCTCCGCGCGCATCGGACCCGTGGTGCCCAGTTGCGCGACCAGCCCGAGCAGCGTGATCAGCGCGCGCTGGAACGGCATCAGATACGCGGGGACGCCGAGCTGCCGGTAGGCATTGTCGAGCTTGGGGCTGAGGGCATCCCGGGTGCGGCCACGCAACCAGTCGGTATCCACCCGGAACGTCTCGTGGCGCAGCAGTTCGGTGAACGGCAGCAGCTTCGCTGCCAGCGCCGCGCTGTCCAGGCCGCGCTCCGCGTCGGTGAAACCGTGCCGCTGGGTCACGGCGTCCAGGTCGGCCGGGCCGCCGTGGATGAGCGCGTCGGCCAGATCGTGCACCAGCGCCGGGAACTGCGCGGGCGGCCAGACCGGGCACGCCCCGAAATCCACCACACCCAGACGGCCGTCGGGCAGGGCCCGGAAATTGCCCGGATGCGGGTCGCCGTAGAGCAGGCCCGACTTCGGCGCGGACGACCAGAAGAACCGGACGGCCAGCATGCCCACCCGATCCCGCTCGGCCCGCGAACCGGTGGTGATCAAGCGCGACAGCGGAATCCCGTCCAGCCACTCCGAGACGATCACGTCCCCGCGCTGGGCCACGACCCGCGGCACCACGAAATCGGGATCACCGGCGTACGCGTCCGCGAAACGCCGCTGGTTCCGGGCCTCGGCCTCGAAATCCATTTCCGCGCGCAGCGATTCGGCGAGCTCGTCGACCACCGCGTGGCCGTCGACGTGCGGCGCGAACACCGATGTCAGCCATGCCAATCCGCGCAACTGCCGCAGATCGCTGTCGATCGCGGCCCGCGCGCCCGGATACATCACCTTCACCGCCACCGGGCGGCCGTCGTGCCAGACCGCGCGATGCACCTGCCCGATACTGGCCGAGGCCGACCGGCGATCGTCGAACTCGCGGAAATTGTCGCGCCAGTCCGGGCCGAACGACTCCGCCAGCACCAGGTGCACCGTGCGCGGCAGCATGGCGGGCGCGGCATCCTGCAGACGGCCGAGCGCGATCCGGTACGGCTCGGCCAGCTCGGCGGGCAGCGCCAGCTCGTAGACGCCCAGGATCTGCCCCAATTTGGCGGCGCAGCCCTTCAATTCGCCGAGTACGTCGGCCATGTGCTCGGCGGTGCGGAGCTGGATCTCGCGATCGATCTCGCCAGCGGGCCGGCCCAGTACGCGCCGGCCGGCTCCGGCCACCTGCCGTCCGGCGAACGACAGCGGGACCGCCGCCAGTTTGGCGGTGCGAACCGCCTTGCGGGCGGGCGGATTCCCGCCGATATCGATCCCTGCCCGTCGAACGCTCATCGATCAACCAACCCCTCGAGCGCGTTTCGAGCGAACGCGCACGAGCGAGTCTGCCACGAAGTGAAACCGTGTGGTGTGAAAATCGGAACGGCTCGGTTCGAGTGGTCGAAAGCTGGATCGCGCGACGGAAATCCGCAGGTCGAGACGGTTACGGCTGACGGGAAGCGACCACCGCGAGGTCGATGAGCCGATGCGCGCGGGCCACCTCGGCGGGCGTGAACGGCTCCCCGGTACGCAGAAAGGTCATGGCCGCACGGTCGGATTCGGCCTCGACTTCGAGCAGCGTGCCACCGGGCACGCGGGCCGGATCGGGATCCGGAAGGTATTGCGCGCCCAGCAGTTCCGCGATGGCCAGCGGCAGCTCACCCGGATCGGCGGCCACCCGCCCGGCCAGGCCCAGCGCCCGGGTCTGGCCGTCGACCAGGGTCAGCGCCGACGCGGGCCAGATGCCGATCGCCACGCCACCCGCCTTGGCGACCGCGTGGGTCAGGCGCTGCGGCAGCACCTCCGCGGGGGTGGAGACCACCAGTTCGTCGAGCACGCCGTTCTCGAGATGGTGCACGTGCATCGCGAGGATATTGGCCCGCCGATCGGCCAGCTGCTTGGCCAGCAGTTCCAATCGCCCGGGCTTGTTGTCCAGGCGCACGCGGATGCGCCAGAGTCGCTCGGCGCTGTCGAGGCGGTGCCGGTGCCGCAGTTCCGGGGCGTGCAGCCAGCGGCTCAGGTACCGCATCGCCCCCGGCTCGACCACCCAGATGACCAGGATGGTCGCGGTCACCGCCAGAATCGCCACCGTCGCCAGGTACGGCAGCTCGAGATGGATGACCAGGGCGTGCAGGGCCAGTTCGACGGGAAAGACCGCGGCGAGCTTGGCCAGGGCCAGCCGGGTGCGCGTGGGATGGGGCAGACGACCACAGACCTCGCATGCCAGTGCATGTATCTCGGTTTGCCTCATGTTCACCACAGTGCGCGACGCAGGTTTCCGCACTGTGGTGCGGTGTAAAGACGGCATGACAAGTCGCGGCGAAGCTGTTGTGGCAGCTCACAATTGGGTGAAGCCGGACACAGCGGCATTCGCGCTGTGCCGCGCGGCACAGATTTGCCTCGCGGCTATTTCGGCGGCAGCGTCTTGGCGTAGCCGACCCCGAGGCGCACCCACTCGTCGAGCGCGTCGTCGTCGGTGACCGTCTCGGCGGTGACGCGTAGCCACCCGGTCATCTTCTTGCCGCCCATCTCCATGGGCTCGACCGCACCGGCCCGCAGGAGGTCCCCGGCGGTGTCCGGGTCGGCGCGCACCAGCAGCCCGCCCTTGCCGCTGGCCGCGACGGCCATATTGCCGCCCACCAGAAACGCCAGGCCGCCGAACATCTTCTTCTCGATCACATGGGCCACCTCGGGCCCGAGGGCGTCGCGGATCCGGTCGGCCAGCTCCTCGTCGTATGCCATGACGACAGTGTGACCCCACCCACCGACAATTCTGGGGACCCGACCCGCCGATGACCGGGGCGAAGTCCGGGTGGACCCGGAGAGACCGCTCCGGTAGGTGTGGAGTCGCGCCGGGGAGGTATACCGCCGATGTGGAAGCCCCTCCTACAGTCGGTGTCGAAGAGGAGTTCCTCCTCGTGGATCCGCGCACCGGCGCGCCGGTCGGCAAGAATGCCGACGTCGCCCGGACCGCGGCGGATCTGGGCATGGACCTGCAACTGGAGATCATGCGCTGCCAGGTCGAGACCACCACCCGCGTGCACACCACCACCGACGACCTGCTCCGGGAGCTGCGGGAGCTCCGCCGCGCCGCGGCCGTCTGTGCCGAGAAGAACGACGCGTTGCTGCTGGCCGCCGCGGTACCGCCCTCGGTCCCCGAGGAGCTGGCCATCACCAGCACCCCGCGCTACAGCCGCATCGCCGAACGATTCGGCAGGCTCGCCCGCGAACAGGGCCTGTGCGGCTGCCACGTGCACGTCGCGGTCCCCGGCCGCGCCGAAGCCCTGCGGGTCAGCAACTTCCTGCGCCCCTGGCTGCCGGTCCTGCTGGCCCTGACCGCCAACTCCGCCATCTACCGCGGCTGCGAGACCGGTTACGCCAGCTGGCGCAACATCATGTGGCGGCGCTGGCCCAGCGCCGGTCCGCCGCCCTACTTCGCGTCGGTCGCGGAGTACGAGGCGGCGGTGGAATCCATGCTGGCGCTCGGCGTGATCCTCGACCGCAAGATGATCTACTGGGACGTCCGCCCCTCCTCCACGTTCCCGACGGTCGAGGTGCGGGTCAGCGACGTCCCCGCCACCGTCGAGGAATCAGCCCTGCTGGCGACCCTGGTCCGAGCCGCCGCCATGACCGCCGATACCGCCGAACCCCGGCCCCCGGTCCCGGAACCCGCACTCCGCGCGGCCTATTGGCGCGCCGCGCACGAGGGCCTGGACGGCACCGTGATCGACCCCGTGACCGGCCGCCCGATCCAGGTCCCCGAACTGCTGGACCACTTCGTCACCCTCATCCGGCCCGCCCTCGAACACCTGGGCGACCTCCCCTTCGTCACCGACACGATCACCGCCCTCCTGTCCCGCGGCAATGGAGCGCGACGGCAGCTCAACGCCTTTCGCGCCCGCGGCGACGTCTCGGACGTCGTGGCCGAACTCGCCGACGCGACCCTGTACACGTGCCGGTAGACCCGACGGACGACCGGCGTTCGGGTACGAGTGCTGGGATCGATTCGGATGTCGGGGATTACGGGAGGGGCTGGTCGTCGACGATCATGTCGTAGTTGACCTTGGTGCCCTCCACATTGGTGGTCTTGGCGGTGAAACCCCAGCGGGTGCCGTCGTTCTCGGTGACGACGCAGCGGATGGAGGCGCCGGTGGCGCCGCGTAGCAGGCCGTTGCAGGTGGAGGACTGGGGCGACATGCCGAACTTCTGGCGGTAGGTGTCGGCGATGGTGGACGCCACGTCGTCGGGGGCGACATAGGCGTCGGCGAAGGTCAGGTCGTAGTAGACGTCGTTGCCGTCGACCTTGGTGACCTTGGTGTCGATCACCCAGTTCTGGCCGTCGGCCGCGGTGACGGTGCAGGTCTGGGTGGCGTCGACCTTCGCGGCCAGACTTCCGTCGCAGGACACCGATTTCGCGTCCTCGTGCGCCTTGTCCTTGTAGAAGCTCGAGGCCTTGGTCTGGACATCGCTCTTGTTCACGGACGAGGAACCGGCGGACACGGAACAGCCCACCGCGAGCAGGGGAAGGGAGGCCAGCGCCAGAACGGCTGTCAGTTTTCTCATGGACAACTCTAGGCGCGGAATCGTCCGGAAAATCCTGGAAACGAGAAGCGCTCCGCCGCTTTGGGGGACGGATTAGGGGCTCCGGCAGTGATCCGGTCCGGTCTGCGCGGGTGACCGGCTCGGACCACTGCCGAAGGATCAGCCGACCCGGGAGCGCCACTCCTCCAGCTGCGGGAGCTCCGCGCCGATGGTGGTGGATTCGCCGTGGCCGGTGTGCACCAGGGTCTCCGGCGGCAGGGTCAGCAGCCGGTCCGCGATCGACTCCACGATGGTGCCGAAATCGGAGTACGACCGGCCCGTCGCACCCGGACCGCCGTGGAACAGCGTGTCACCGGTGAACACCGCACCCAGGTCGGGGGAGTAGAAGCAGACCGAACCGGGCGCGTGGCCCGGCGTGTGCAGCACGTGCAGCTCGGTGCCGCCGACCGCGATGATCTGCTTGTCCGCCAGCTCGCCGTCGGGGCTGACCTGCGGGTGGGTCTGCTGCCACAGCACCATGTCCTCGGGGTGCATGAGGATCGGAGCGCCGGTGGCCCTGGCCAATTCGGGCGCGACCCGGACGTGGTCGTCGTGCGCGTGGGTGACCAGGATGGCCTTCACCTCGCGGGTGCCGATCACGTCGAGAATGGCCTCGACATTGTGCGGGGCGTCGATGACGACGCACTCCAGATCGTCGCCCACCACCCACACATTGTTGTCGACGTCGAAGGTCTCGCCGTCGAGGGAGAAGGTGCCGACGGTCACCGCGTGGTCGATGTGCGCCATCAGAACACCACCACCGAGCGCAGCACGTCACCGTGATGCATCTTGGTGAAGGCGGCCTCCACCTCGTCGAGCGCGATGGTCTCCGAGACGAAACCGTCCAGGTCCAGGCGGCCCTGCTTGTAGAGCTCGATCAGGTACGGGAAGTCGCGCGAGGGCAGGCAGTCGCCGTACCACGAGGACTTCAACGACCCACCGCGCGAGAAGAAGTCGATGAGCGGCATCTCGAGCGTCATGTCCGGGGTCGGCACGCCGACCAGCACCACGGTGCCGGCCAGATCGCGCGCGTAGAACGCCTGCTTCCAGGTCTCCGGGCGGCCCACGGCGTCGATCACCACGTCCGCGCCGAAGCTGTCGGTGAGTTCCTGAACCCGTTCGACCGCATCCTCTTTGGCGGCATTGACGGTGTGGGTGGCACCGAAACCGGTGGCCCACTCCAGCTTCCGCTCGTCGATGTCGACCGCGATGATGGTGGTCGCGCCCGCCAGCTTGGCGCCCGCGATCGCGGCATTGCCGACACCGCCGCAGCCGATGACCGCGACCGAGTCACCGCGGCTCACGCCGCCGGTGTTGATGGCCGCGCCCAGGCCGGCCATCACGCCGCAGCCCAGCAGGCCCGCGGCGGCGGGGGACACGCTCGGGTCCACCTTCGTGCACTGCCCGGCGTGGACCAGGGTCTTCTCGGCGAACGCGCCGATGCCCAGGGCCGGGGTGAGCGGGGTGCCGTCGGTCAGCGTCATCGGCTGAGCGGCATTGAAGGTGTCGAAACAATACTGGGGCTTGCCCTTCCGGCAGGCGCGGCACGAACCGCAGACCGCGCGCCAGTTCAGGATGACGAAATCGCCGGGCTCCACATCGGTGACGCCCTCGCCCACCGATTCCACGATGCCGGCGGCCTCGTGCCCCAGCAGGAACGGGAATTCGTCGTTGATGCCGCCCTCGCGGTAATGCAGGTCGGTGTGGCAGACACCGCAGGCCTGCACCCGGACCACGGCTTCGCCGGGACCCGGGTCCGGGATCACGATCTCGGTGACTTCGACGGGCGCGTTCTTCGAGCGAGCGACAACGCCGCGCACAATTTGGGACAACGAAATTCCTTCCTGGCTAAACGCAATGCCTCCGACTATTGCATCCGGTTCCGCCCACGTCATCTATTACCCCGGGTCACGCACAATGAATCCCCTTGTGTCCGATCACAAGAACAGTGTCCTATCACAGCAGCGATTGCTCCGCGGCCTCGGCTATGGTCGCGGCGACGACTGTCAGGGCGGGTGAATCCAGTCGCCATTGCTGCCAGTACAGCGGCACGTCCACGAAGACCTTGTCGTCCAGCGGAACCAGGCCGTCCTCGGGACGGATCATCAGGTCGGGGATCATGCCCCAGCCCAGTCCCACGCGCACGGCGTCGTTGAACGCGGCCGAGGACGGGATGTAATGACGCGGCGGATCCACCGGCTTGCGAGTGTAGTGGCGGACCAGGCGGAACTGCAGATCGTCCTTGCGATCGAAGAGCACTACGGGCGCGTGTGCGAACGCCTTCGCGTTCGCGCCGTCGGGAAACCAGGTGCGGGCGTACTCGGGATGGGCCATCGGGCGATAGCGCATGGCTCCCAGACGCCGCACGGTACAGCCCTGTACGGGTGCGGCGGTGGAGGTGATGGCCGCCATCACGGTGCCGTCGCGCAGCAGGCGGGTGGTGTGCTCCTCGTCCTCGCGATGGATCTCGAACGAGAGTCCGGTCGCGCCGGGCTGGAGCGCGTTGGCCCGGCCGAGCGCGGCCACCACCCAGGTGTGCAGTGAGTCGGCGTTCACGGCGATGGGAATGACCACCGGCCGATCGGCGGGCTGATGCGCCTCGCCGAGTTCGCGGGCGGTGTCGCCGGTGAGCAACTGGATCTGCCGGGCCAGGCGCAGTACGGCCAGCCCGGATTCGGTGGGCTGCACCGGTTTGGTGCGTTGCACCAGGATGCGGCCCGCCGCGTCCTCCAGCGCCTTGATGCGCTGGCTGATTGCCGAGGGTGTGACACTGAGTTTGCGGGCGGCCGCGTCGAAGGTGCCTTCACCGATGACCGCGTCGAGGGCGCGCAGTTGGTCGAGCTGCAGATCCACGGTAAGAGATTCTAATGGCACCTCAGAATCTTTAGCTGGCCTGGTGCTGGACGGTTGCCTACTTTCGAAGGGTGAACGCATCATCGGCGGCCCTGGCGGCCATCTCGGGACTCGGCTTCGGACTCTCCCTCATCATGGCGATCGGCGCGCAGAACGCCTTCGTCCTACGACAGGGGATCCGCGGCGAACACGTCCTGCCGGTGGTCGCGGTGTGCATCGGCTCCGATGTGGTGCTCATGACGCTCGGCGTCGCGGGCTTCGGCGCGATCGTGAACTCCGCGCCGATGGTCATGACCGTCGCGAAGTACGCGGGCGCGGCCTTCCTGCTCGGCTACGCGGCGCTCGCCGCCAAGCGCGCGCTGTCCGCGTCGGCGCTGTCGGCGGGCGGCGGCGCCCCGATCGCGCTGGGCGCGGCCATCGCGACCTGCCTGGCCGTCACCTGGCTCAACCCGCACGCCTACCTGGACACGGTGGTGCTGCTGGGCTCTTTCGCCAATACCTACGCCACCCCGGACCGCTGGTTCCTGACCGCGGGCGCCATCGCGGGCAGCCTGATCTGGTTCCTGTCGCTGGGTTTCGGTGCGCGCCTGCTGGCCCCGGTCTTCGCGAAGCCGAAGGCGTGGCGGGTGCTGGACTCGCTGATCGCGCTCGTGATGACCGGGCTCGCCGTCGGTTTGCTGGTGAGCTGACCGCCGCGGTCAGTACACCTGCTTCCACACCCCGATCGGGCTGTTGCTGTTGTCGGCGGGCAGGCAGTAGACGGCCCGGCCGCTCGAGGACTGGGCGATGCCGTCCTTCTTGAGATTGCAGACCTGGCCGGGCTCGTGCTTGCCCGAGGTCAGGGTGCCGGGGCTGTCCCACACGTACGACGGGGTCGAGCTGCCGCCGGGGCGGCGGGTGCAGACCAGCTGGCTGCCGCCGCTGGTGTAGCCGAAGCTGCCGGCTTCGCCCGCGTTGCACGGGGATCCGATCGCGGGCCGGGTGATGGGCAGCCAGTGCGGGCTCGCCCCGCCGGTGGCGTCGCAGGTCAGGACGGTGCCGTCGGAGGTCGTGGCGGTCATGCCGACCTGCTCGCAGGGCATCTGGATGCCGACGACCGGACTGACCGTGGTGGTTGTCGTCGAGGTCGTGGTGGTCGTGGTCGAGCTCGTCGTCGTCGTGGTGGTGGTCCGCTCGGGCGCGGTCGTGACGTCGGCTTCCTGGGCGGCGGTGGTCGGGGTCGGCCGCACGGAGGTGGTGACCAGGACCCGGGCCGGGGCGGTGGTCTTGGCGGCGTTCGGGGCGGCCTCCCAGCTGCTGTGGCCGGAGACGAGCAGGCCCACGATGGCGAGCAACGACACCGCAATTGTCGCGGTCAGACCGATGATCACGTACCGCGTGGTCTGGGTTCCGCCCAGCAATCCGGCCAGTCCGCCGGGGCGGTTCGCGGGCAGTTCTACCTGGTCGTCCTGCACCGCGTCGAAGACCACCGTGTCCTGCGTCCACAGCTCGTCCTGTGGGTGATAGCCCGGTGGTATCGAATTGCCGCTCATGCCAATAACTCTCGTTCGGTGGTCCCGCTGTGATCACCGGGCACACAGAGGGTAAACGGCGAGTGGGCCCGCGCGATAGCCGAAGTTTTGGCGGCGGCGCCCGATCAGCGACGGATGTCGGCCAGCCGCACCGGGGTGCCTCGATGCCGGGACAGTTCGCAGGCCTCGGCGATATAGAAGGCCTCCAGGGCGTCCGCGGGCGGGCACGGATTGGGCACCTTCCCGGTGACCACATCCACGAAGGTCGCGAGCTCTTCGACGTAGGCGCCGTGGAAGCGGTCCATGAAGCCCGGATAGACCGGCAGCGCCGAGGGCGGGTAGCCGGGTTCCACCGAATGCAGCGGGGCGCGCTCGTCGAGGCCGACGATGGCGTTGCCGGTCGAGCCGAGCACCTCCAGCCGCACGTCGTAGCCCGCGCCGTTGTAGCGGCTGAGCGAGACATTCGCCAGGCAGCCGTCGTCGAGGCGCAGCACCACCGCGGCGGTGTCGACGTCGCCGGACTCGGCGAAGAACGCCTCCCCGCGATTGGCGCCGGTGGCGAAGACCTCCACCACCTCGCGCCCGGTGACCCAGCGGATGATGTCGAAATCGTGGACGCCGCAATCACGGAACAGCCCGCCCGAGCGCGGAATATAGTCCGCGGGCGGGGGCGCGGGGTCCAGGGTGGTGGCCCGCAGCGTGTGGATCCAGCCCAGGTTCCCGGCGGCGATGGCGGCGCGGGCGGCCCGGTATCCGGCGTCGAAGCGCCGTTGGAAGCCGATCTGGACCGGGACCTCGGAGCGCTCGAGGTGCTCGACCACGCGCAGCGTGCCCAGAATGTCGGCGGCGATGGGCTTTTCGCAGAAGACCGGGATGCCGCGGTCGACGGCGGCGGTGATCAGGGCCGGATGCGAGTCGGTGGCGGTGGCGACGACCAGGCCGTCGATCCCGGCGTCGAACAGCGCGTCGATGTCGGGCGCGTATTCCAGCCCGAGCTTGTCGGCGGTGGCGCGGGCGCGCTCGGCGTCGGCGTCGGTGACGATGACCCGGGCCACGCCCGGCAGGGTCGCGAGGGTCTCGGCGTGGGAGGTTCCGATGCGGCCGGTGCCGGCGAGGCCCACAGTGATCGGGGACATGGCGAAGCTCCTGTCAGTCGCGGTGCGGGGTCAGACTCGGGGTGGTGCGGTGGTGGAGCGGACGACCAGGGACGGCTCGAGGCGCTGGCGCACCGGCTCGGTCCGGCCTTCGCGCAGGCGTTCGGTCAGTGCCGTGAGGGCCAGCCGCCCGATGCGATTGCGCGGCTGGTCGATGGTGGTGAGCGCGACGTGCCGCAGCGCCGCGAGCGAGGTGTTGTCGTAGCCGACGATCGAAACGTCCTCGGGCACACGCAGACCCGCCTCTTCGAGCGCGGCGGCCGCGCCCACGGCGTTGAAGTCGTTGCCGCACACCAGTGCGGTGGGAAAGGTGCTGGGGGAGAAGATGTTCAGCAGTTTGCGGACGGCGGCCGCGCCCGCGGTGTCGGTGTGCTCGCTCGGGATCACCATGGGTTCGAGGCCGTAGCGGGCCATGGCGGCGGTATAGCCCTTGCGGCGCGGCGGGGCCGCGAAGGCCGCCCCACCGTCCAAATGCACGATGCGCCGATGGCCCAGTGTGACAAGGTGATCCACGGCCAGCGCCGCGCCGAGTTCGCCGTCGTCGTTGACGGTGTCGACCGCGGTGCTGGTGGAGGTGCGCGAGACCAGCACCACCGGGCAGCGCGCGGCCGCGTCGCGGATGGCGGCGGCGGGCAGCACCGGTGACAGCAGGATCACCCCGCCCGGGCGGAAGGCGAGCAGGCTCTCCAGAGCGGCGCGTTCGCGGCCCGCGCTGCGGCGGCCGGTATTGAGGATGAGTTCGAGCCCGTCCTCCTGGGCGGCCTGGTCCATGCCCTCGACCACGTCGGCGAAGAAGGGATTGCGCAGGTCCGACACCATGACGCCGACGATATTGGAGGTGCGGCTGGCCAGCGAGCGGGCCATGGCGTGCGGCTGGTAGCCGAGTTCGGCCGCGGCCGCCAGCACCGCGTCGCGGCGGTGGGCGCTGACCTTGGGGGAGTTGCGCATGACCAGCGACACCAGGGCCCGGGAGACGCCGGCGCGGGCGGCGACATCCTCCATGGTGGGTCGGGTCATGCGACGCACGCTACCGCGTGGTCGCGGGCCGGGGCAATAGAGCGCTCTAATCGGACTTTTCAGCCACCGCCGGTTCTCGTGATTCTCCCTGCAAGGCAGTGTTTTCCGAGCGTGCTCGCTACTTTTCGGCGCATGTCGGGATCTTGACACCCGAGTGAGCCGGGTTACATTGTTGGAGCGCTCCAATCGCGAGCCTCACGATGGCCAACGACGGGTCTGGGAAGTGCCGATGACCGAACCGCTCCATCCCTTGCGTCCATTACGAATCGCCGCCGCGCCGATCTCCTGGGGAGTCTGCGAGGTCCCCGGCTGGGGGCATGTCCTCGACCCGGCCACCGTCCTGGCGCAGATGTCGGGCCTCGGCCTGTCCGCCACCGAATTCGGGCCGCCCGGATACCTACCGGACGATCCGCTCGAACTACGGAAGACCCTGCGCGACTACGGTATTGCGCCGGTCGGCGGCTTCCTCGCCCTCACCCTGCATCGCGAACCGAGCCATGCTCTGGAGATCGCGCGCTCGGCCGCCGCACGGTTCGAGGCCGCCGGGGCCGCCGTGCTGGTGCTGGCCGCCGCGACCGGGGAGCACGGCTACGACGCCCGCACACCCCTCGACGATCGCGAGTGGCGCACACTCCTCGAGACCGCGGCCGCCGTCGGCGACATCGTCGTCGAACACGGCCTGCGCCCGGTGCTGCACCCGCACGTGGGCACCCACGTCGAGACGTCGGCCGAGGTGGAGCGCTTTCTCGCCGACTCCGATCTGGACCTCTGCCTCGACACCGGGCACCTGCTCATCGGCGGCACCGACCCGGTCGGACTGGTCCGCCGCCACCCCGATCGCATCGGGCACATTCACCTCAAGGACGTCCGCGCGACGATGGCCGCCGAAGTACGCGGCGGCACAGTGGAATACAGCGAGGCGGTCAAGCGAGGTCTCTACGTTCCGCTCGGCGCGGGCGATGTCGATATCACCGCCCTGATCCGCGAGGCGCACGCCGGTGGCTACCGCGGCTGGTACGTGATCGAGCAGGACACCGCGCTGGACCCCGGCGAGACCGCCGAGGGCCCGACGGCGGCCGCTCGGCAAAGTCTGCGACACCTGGCCGAGATCGCCGCCGGTCTCGCCTCGGCTCGGATCTAGTGGGAGGTGACGACGATGATGTCCGCATTCTCCCGCCTCCGCCGCCTCCGCCGGCTGCGTCTGACGCCGTGGCTGGCCGCCGCGGCCGTGCTAGCCGCCTGCAGCGGCCCGGGTTCCGACGCCACCGGTCCCGGCGCGGCGCCCGTCACGGTCGGCACCGTGCGATCGGTGGCGGTGGTGACGCACGGCTCGCCCGGCGACGCTTTCTGGAACGTGGTGAAGAACGGCGCGGAGGCCGCCGGGAAGGATCTCGGCATCCGGGTCGAGTACAACTCGGCGGGCGATCCGACCCAGCAGGCCAAGCTCATCGACAATGCCGTCGCGCAGGGCGTCGACGGGCTGGTGGTGTCCATGGCCAATCCGGACGCGCTGCGGCCCTCGGTGGAGAAGGCGGTGGCGGCGGGCATTCCGGTGGTGACCATCAACTCCGGTGAGGCCGAGAGTGCGAAGTTCGGGGCCATCGGGCATGTCGGCCAGAGCGAACGCCAGGCCGGTGAGGCCGCGGGCAAACGCCTCGCCGACGCCGGAAAACACAAGATGCTGTGCGTGATTCACGAGGCGGGCAATGTCGGGGCCAATGAGCGGTGCGCGGGCGCGATCCAGGGCTTCGGGTCGGCCACCACGCTGCAGGTCGACATCAACAATCCCACCGATGTGCAGTCCCGCATCAAGGGCGCGCTCGAAGCCGATCGTTCCATCGACGCGGTGCTGACGCTGAACTCGCAGATCGCCGCCCGCGCGGTGGACGCGGTGAAGGAGTCGAAGGCGAGCACTACCGTGGCCACCTTCGACCTGAATTCCGATGTGGTGAGCGCGATCCGGGCCGGAAACCTCGTGTTCGCGGTGGACCAGCAGCAGTACGAGCAGGGCTATCTGCCCGTGGTCATGCTGAAGCTGTACAAGTCGAACCTCAATACCGTGGGCGGCGGGCATCCGGTGCAGACCGGGCCGGCGTTCGTGGACAAGACCACCGTCGATGCCGTCGCCGCGCTGGTCGGCCGGGGTACGCGGTGAACGGGCCGGGAGACGCCGACATGACTACGACGACAACGACATCCGAGACCTCGGGGACCGCGGTGGCCCCGCCCGACCGGCTCGCCATCCTCAACCGGCTGGTGGCCCGCCCCGAGGTGGGCGCGTTGCTGGGCGCGGTGGTGGTGTTCGTGTTCTTCACCATCGTCACCACCAAATTCCTGAAGCCCCTGGGCATTTCGACGTGGCTGGACGACG
This sequence comes from Nocardia sp. CA-136227, assembly GCF_050955695.1. Taxonomy (NCBI): domain Bacteria; kingdom Bacillati; phylum Actinomycetota; class Actinomycetes; order Mycobacteriales; family Nocardiaceae; genus Nocardia; species Nocardia sp. CA-136227. The sequence continues at coordinate 4,785,564 of NZ_CP192081.1, read as the reverse complement.
CCTCCACGCTCGGCATCATGGCGGTGGCCGTCGCGCTGCTCATGATCGGCGGGGAGTTCGACCTGTCCACCGGCGTGATGACCGCCTCCACCGCGCTGATCACCGGACTGCTCGCGGTGCACGCGGGCTGGAACGTGTGGCTCGCGCTGGCGGTGTCGCTGGTGTTCGCGCTCGCGGTGGGGGCGCTCAACGGCTGGGTGGTGATGCGCACCGGGCTGCCGAGCTTCATCGTCACGCTGGGCACCTTCCTGGCCTTGCAGGGCCTGAACCTCGGCGTGACCCGCTGGGCCACCGGTACCGTGCAGGTGTCGGGGGTGCGGTCGGCGGACGGATATCAGTCCGCCGGTTGGGTTTTCGCCTCCACCACCAAGATCGGCAGCGCCAGTGTCCAGGCATCGGTGGTGTGGTGGATCGTGGTGACCGCGGTCGCGGCGATCGTGCTGACCCGCACCCGGTTCGGGAACTGGATCTTCGCGGTCGGCGGCTCGCTGCCCACCGCCCGCGCGGTCGGCGTGCCCGCCACCCGCACCAAGATCCTGCTGTTCATGACCACCGCGTTCGCGGGCTGGATCGTGGGCGCGTGCAACCTGATGCGGTTCGCCAGCGTGCAGGCCAATCAGGGTGTGGGCCTGGAGTTCCAGTACATCATCGCCGCCGTGATCGGGGGCTGCCTGCTCACCGGTGGCTTCGGGTCGGTGGTGGGTGCGGCCGTGGGCGCGCTCATCTTCGGCATGGCGCGGCAGGGCATCGTGCTGGCGGGCTGGAACAGCGACTGGTTCATGTTGTTCCTCGGCGTGCTGCTGTTCTCGGCGGTGCTGGTCAACAACGCATTCAAGAAGCGAGCCGAAAGGGTACGCCGATGACCGTGCCATTGATCGAAACCGTCGGCATCGGAAAGAGTTACGGCGGCGTGGTCGCGCTGCGCGAGGTGTCGACGGTGGTGAACGCGGGCGAGGTCACCTGCGTGCTGGGCGACAACGGCGCGGGCAAGTCGACGCTGATCAAGATTCTGGCGGGCGTGCACCAGCACGACAGCGGGGAACTGCGGATCGAGGGCCGCGAGCTGCGATTGTCCTCGCCCCGTGAGGCTTTGGACCTCGGCATCGCCACCGTGTACCAGGATCTGGCGGTCGTGCCGCTGATGAGCGTGTGGCGCAATTTCGTGCTCGGCTCCGAACCGGTCACACGTTACGGGCCGTTCGAGCTGCTGGATCGCAAACGCGCCCAGGACATCGCCCGAAAAGGGCTGGCGGACATGGGGATCGACATTCCCGATCTGCAACAGCCGGTGGGTACGCTTTCCGGAGGGCAGCGGCAGTGCGTGGCCATCGCCCGCGCGGTGCACTACGGGGCCAAGGTGCTGATCCTCGACGAGCCGACCGCGGCGCTGGGCGTGAAGCAGGCCGGGGTGGTGCTGCGGTACGTGGTGCAGGCCCGCGACCGTGGGCTGGGGGTCGTGCTGATCACCCACAATCCGCATCACGCCTACCCGGTCGGGGATCGGTTCCTGCTGCTCAAACGCGGGTCCGCGCTGGGCAGCTACGAGAAGTCGCAGATCGACCTCACCGAGCTGACCCGGTTGATGGCGGGCGGCGCGGAACTCGAGGCGCTGCAACACGAATTGGAGCGGGTGGTGCCGTGACCGAGCTCGAGGCCCTGACGATCGGCCGGGTCGGCGTCGACCTGTATCCCGAGCAGAGCGGGGTGCCGCTCGCGCAGGTGCGGACCTTCGCCAAGTTCCTCGGCGGCACCGCCACCAATGTGGCGGTGGCCGCGGCCCGGCTGGGGCGGCGGACCGCGGTGCTGACCAAGGTCGGGCCGGACGGGTTCGGCGACTTCGTCCGCGACGCGCTGGAGGGGTTCGGCGTCATGTCCCGGTATGTCGGGACGGCGGACGGGCTCCAGACGCCGGTGGCGTTCTGCGAACTGAACCCGCCCGCCGACCCGCCGCTCATGTTCTATCGGTCGCCCATCGCGCCCGACCTCACCCTCACCGAGGACGAGATCCCCTGGGATGTGGTGGATTCCGTGCCGCTGCTGTGGGTGACCGGCACCGGCGTCAGCGCCGAACCCGGTCGCACCACCCAGCGCGCGATCCTCGAACGCCGGGCCCGGCGCGGGCACACCGTGCTGGATCTCGACTATCGGCCCATGTTCTGGCCGGACGTGGACACCGCGCGCGCCGAGATCGGCTGGATGGTCGATCACGTGAACGTGGTGGTGGGCAATCGAACCGAGGTGCAGGTGGCGGTCGGCACCGCCGATCCCGACGAGGCCGCCGACCGGCTGCTGGCGCGCGGGGTGCGGCTGGCCGTGGTGAAGCGCGGCGCGGAGGGCGTGCTCATCGCCACCGAATCCGAGCGCTGGACGGTGCCGCCGTGCCCGGTGCGGGTGCTGTGCGGACTCGGCGCGGGCGACGGCTTCGGGGGCGCGCTGATCCACGGGCTGCTCGCGGGCTGGGACCCGCACCGCGTCGCCGCCTACGCCAATGCCGCCGGCGCGCTGGTGGCGTCCCGGCTGGCCTGCGCGGACGCCATGCCGACCGACGCCGAGATCGAGGAGATGCTGTGCACCTGAACGACGCGCGCTGGTACGACCTGCTGCGCACCCGCGCCACCGACCCCGAGGCCATCCGCCGCGCCTACGCCGACCGGCGCCGCCGCCCGAACCTGCTGTCGGGCACCGGGACCCTGTTCCTGGTCGCCGCCGACCACCCGGCTCGGGGAGCGCTGGGCGTCGGCGCGGACCGCACCGCCATGGCCGACCGCCGCATGTTGCTGGAACGCCTGCTCATCGCGCTGGCCGATCCGGCCGTGGACGGGGTGCTCGGGTCGCCCGACATCGTGGAAGAGCTGCTGCTGCTCGACGCCGTCCACGACAAGATCGTCATCGGGTCCATGAACCGGGGCGGGCTGGCCGGAGCGGACTGGGAGATCGACGACCGATTCACCGGGTACGACGCCGAATCCTTGGTGAAGTATCGCCTCGACGGCGGGAAAATGCTGCTGCGCCTGGTGGATTCGGATCCCGGCACCATCCCGACCTTGGAAGCGTGCGCCCGCGCGGTGTCCGAACTGGCCGAGCACGGGCTCATGGCCATGGTGGAGCCGCTGCCGTACGCCCGGGACCACAGCGGGGCGCTGGCCATGCACAAGGATTCGGCCTCCCTGCAACGCGCGATCACGGTCGCCTCGGGGCTGGGCGTGACATCCGCGTACACCTGGCTGAAAATCCCCGCGCCCGACGATGTGTCGGTCTTCGACGCCACCACACTGCCGGTGCTGGTGCTCGGTGGCGCGCCATCCGGGGAGCTGGAAGCGGACCTGGCGTCCTGGGGCGCGGCATTGCGTCACGATGTGGCGCGCGGCCTGGTGATCGGGCGTAGCCTGCTGTACCCGCCCGACGGGGATGTCGCGGGTGCGGTGCGGGCGGCGGCGCGGGTACTGGAGGCGGCGCGATGAGCGGCCACGCCCGGGCGGCCACGCACGGCGGGAGGGGAGATGACTGATCTCCATCGGCGGGCGGGAGTATTGGCTGACGCGGGTGATCCCGTGTTATTGACGCCCGAGGTCGCGGGGTGGTCTCACGCCGGGCTCCGTGTGCTGCGGCTGGCGGCGGGGGAGCGGCGGATGATCTCCACGGGGGAGTTCGAGGCGTTCGTGCTGCCGCTGGCCGGGGCGTGCACGGTGCGGGTGGACGGGATGACCTTCGAACTGGCCGGGCGGGATTCGGTGTTCACGCGGGTGACCGACTTCGCCTATGTGCCGCGCGACGCCGAGGTGGAGCTGTCCACGGTGGACGGTTTGGAGGTCGCGCTACCGATGGCGCGCTGCGGCAGGCGGCTGGAGCCGAAATACGGTCCGGCCGAGCAGGTTCCGGTCGAGGTGCGCGGCGCCGGTCCCGCTACCCGGCAGGTCACCAACTTCGGCACGCCCGGCGTGTGGGATCACGCCGACAAGCTCAATGCTTGTGAACTGATCACCCCGGACGGGAACTGGTCCTCCTATCCACCGCACAAGCACGACGAAGCCTCCGAGTGCGAGGTCGTGAACGAGGAGATCTACTACTTCCGCATCGCGGGGCGCGACGGAATCACCACGAGCCCTGAAGGTTTCGGATTCCACCGCACCTACACCCCTGACGGCGCACTCGATGAGAACGTGGCCGTCCGTGACGGCGATGTCTTCCTGGTGCCGCACGGCTACCACGGTCCCTGCGTGGCCGCGCCCGGCTACCCCATGTACTACCTCAATGTGCTGGCCGGCCCCGCGCCCGAACGGTCCATGGCCTTCTGCGACGACCCCGCGCACGCCTGGGTGCGGGCGAGTTGGGCGTCGGAAGCGGCGGACCCGCGGTGCCCGGTCACCTCCCACGAAGGACGGCTCGGATGAAGCTCACGACCGCGCAGGCGCTGGTGGCCTGGCTCGTCGCTCAGCGCTCGGAAACCCTCGAAGGCGTCGAAGTGCCGTTGTTCCCGGCGGCTTTCGGCATCTTCGGGCACGGCAATGTGCTGGGGTTGGGGACCGCGCTGGCCGAGCATCGCGACGCGCTGCCGTTGTGGCGCGGGCACACCGAGGAGGGCATGGCGCTGGCCGCTGTCGGGCTGGCCAAGGCCACGCAGCGGCGACAGGTCGGGGTCGCGACCTCCTCGATCGGGCCGGGCGCGCTGAACATGGTGACGGCCGCCGGTGTGGCGCACGCGAATCGGCTGCCGGTCCTACTGCTGCCCGGTGACACCTTCGTCAGCCGGGCCCCCGATCCGGTGTTGCAGCAGGTGGAGCATTTCGGCGATCCGACCGCCACCGTGAACGACGCGTTCCGGCCGGTGAGTCGCTACTTCGACCGCATCACCCGGCCCGAGCAGCTGATCGCGACGCTGCCGCAGGTGGCGCGGGTACTCACCGATCCCGCCGACACCGGGCCGGTGGTCCTGGCCCTGCCGCAGGATGTGCAGGCCGAGACCTACGACTTCCCCGACGCGCTGTTCGAGCCTGTGGTGCACCATGTTCCGCGCCCGCGACCCGATCGGCGCGGTGTCACCGAGGCCGCGCGGGTGCTGCGGGCCGCTGAGCGTCCGCTGCTGATTCTCGGCGGTGGCGTTCGGTATTCGGGGGCGGGTGGTCAAGCGCTGGAATTCGCTGAGCGGCACGGGATTCCGGTGACCGAGACCACCGCCGGGCGCACGCTGGTGCCGCACGACCATCCGCTGTTCGCCGGTCCGCTCGGGATCACGGGCGCGGCCTCGGCGAATACGCTGGCCGCGGCGGCGGACGTGGTGCTGGCCGTCGGTACTCGCCTGCAGGACTTCACCACCGCGTCGTGGACGGTGTTCGCGCCGGAAGTCCGTCTCGTGCACATCAATACGGCGCGGTTCGACGCGGTCAAGCACGGGGCGCTGGCGGTGGTCGGAGACGCCGACACGACTCTGCGGGATCTCGGACCCGAACTGGGGGAGTGGTCTGCCGATCCCGACTGGACCGCGCGCGCTGCGGCGGTTCGATCGGACTGGGACGCGCGTATCGACAAACTGCGCGCGCCCACGCCCGGGACGCCCAGCTACGCGCAGATCGTCGGCGTGGTGAACGAACTCAGCGAGGCGTCGGACTATGTCATGACCGCCTCGGGTGGCCTGCCCGGCGAACTCGTCGGGGGCTGGCGCGCGACCGGCGGGCTGCCGACGATGGACGTCGAATACGGTTTCTCCTGCATGGGATACGAGCTGGCCGGAGCCTGGGGTGCGGCGATCGCGCGGACCGACGCCGAGGGCCTGGTCACCACCCTGCTCGGCGACGGCTCCTACCTGATGCTCAACTCCGAACTGTTCTCCGCCGCCTTCGCCGGTCACCCGCTGGTCGCGGTGGTGTGCGACAACGACGGGTATGCGGTGATCGCCCGTCTGCAGGAAGGTCAGGGCGGCACGGCGTTCAACAACTTCTACGCCGACTGCCGCACCAATCACGCCACCCCGCCGCGCGTGGACTTCGCCGCGCACGCTCGTGCGCTGGGCTGTTCGGTCTTCACCGCCGTCGAACTCGGCGACTTCCGCGACGCCTATTCCGCCGCCAGAGCAGCCGCACGGACGGAGTCCCGGCCGGCCGTCGTCGTGGTCCGCACCCAGCCCTCCGCGTGGACCGAGGCGGGCGCGTGGTGGGAAGTCGGTGTGCCGCAGCACCTCTCGGGCCGCGCCGAGTACGATCGCGCGAAACCGGGGCAGCTGCGCTACACGCATCCGGCCTGATCGCGGGCGCGACGCGCCGGTCGCCCGAAATCCGGGCATACCGGCGGACGCCCGACCCGCACGCGCGATTTATGGCAGACTCGGCGCAAACACGCGGTCGGTCGATGGGCGATCAACGGTTGTATTGATCGAGGTAGTACGGGGTATGAGAGTTTGAAGGTCGCAATGGATCTCAGCGCCATCGAGCGGCAAGTGGCCGCGGATCGCGGGGCAGCACGGGATCGGACGCTCGAGACGGAGCTGGCCCTGGCCACCTCGCTGTGCGAGCTGGCCCGGGCGCTGATGGCGACCAAGACCGATCCGGATTCGCGGGACCGGTCCGCATCGGCGCTGGAACCCGCGCAGGAAGCCGTGCTCCTCCGTCTGCGCTGGCTCACCAGCGGTCACGTGACCGCCCCGTTCGCCGCCGAGGTGACCGAGGCGCTGCGACTGTTCGAGCAGGCGGCCCGCACCATCGGCCACCGTGAGCTGGCCACTTCCACCATCCGCAATGCCTGTCAGGCGTATCGGCATGTGGCGCAGACCTATCCTCTCGCCGCGGGCGCGTCGGCCGACGCGCTGTCCAAGTGCAGTGTCTGGCTGTGCCGCCTCGACCCCAAGGCCGCCGTCGCGGCGGGCGAGGACGCGGTGCGGATCCGGGCGAGCCTGTTCGCCGCCGATCCCGACCAGGCCAACCGCTACCTGTCGACCCTGAACACCCTGCTGCGCACCCTCATGGTGGGCCGTCAGCGCAAGCAGGCCCTGGCCATGTACCGCGAGTGCTACGCCAAGGTCACCTCCACGGGTATGACGCAGCGGTTGCGCGAAATCCGGGTCGAGGATATCGGTTTCACCGGCAAGACCGTCACCGCGCTGCGCAAACTCGAATGCGCGACCCTCGAACGCGCGGGTTATCTGACTCAGCAGCAGATCCTGTACCAGACGGCTGGTGACCTGGCGACCATCGAGGAGATCAACTGGCAGCTCGCCTTGGTCGGCCTCAAGCCGATCGCCGCGGGCGCCCTCCCCGACCAGCCCTCCAAGCCGGTCGAGATCAGCACCTCCTTCGGCGCGTTGAGCGTCCGCTGTTCCTCCCGCAATGCCGTCACCCTGGTCCGCGCCGCCATCCTGGCCGCCTACACCGCCGACGGCGCCGAACCGGTCCAGAGCTCCGCCTACCTCGGCGTCGACAAGAAGCACTGGAGCACACCCGAACCCGAACCCAACCGCGCAGAGCGTCTCGGCGAGGACGTCGTCCTCATCGAGAAGGTCTCCGAACACTGGGTCTCGGTCAAAAGCCTCAATTGGGAAGTGGCCCCCGTAGGCCGCCACCCCCTCGCCCTGCGCCTCTCCCAGGAATGGCCGGTGGTCAGCGTCACCACCACCGAGCAAATGTCCTACGAGTTGTGCTGGTACGAGGGCGGCGCCGCCACCCAATACGCCTGCCTCGGCCTCCCCGCCGCCCAAATCCCCTTGGAAAAGCCCCTGGCCCCCTTGGACTTCAAGGCCCTCTCCGATTACGGCGCCGACTACGCCTCCGAAACCCAGGTCCGCTCCGCCTTCGGCAACACCACCATGTTCACCAAACTCACCTGCCTCCCCGGCAGCGGCATCCGCCAAGCCGCCGAAGCAGCCCCCCTCTCCGCCCACGGCACCAACACCCTCTACTTCCGCAACCCCACCGAAGCGTGAGCGACCCCAACGCCTACGAGATCGCCGTCGACACCACCCGCATCGACGTAGACCGAGTCCACCACTGGCTCTCCACCGACGCCTACTGGGCCCTCGGCCGCGAACGTGACATCGTCGAGCGGGCAATCCACGGTTCGATAAACATCGGCGCCTACCACGCCGTCGGCGACCAGGTCGCCTACGCCCGAATCGTCACCGACCTCGCAACCTTCGCCTGGCTCTGCGACGTCTACGTCTCCCGAGACCACCGAGGCACCGGCCTAGGCCGAGCCCTCGTCACCGCAGCCCGAGACCACCTCGCCCCCTACAAGCTCAAGCGCATTCTCCTCGCAACCCACGACGCCCACGGCCTCTACACCCAACTCGGCTTCGCCCCACTCCCGAACCCAGAGCACTGGATGGTCCTTGCAGCCGAAGGCTGACCAAACCGCCCCGATCCGCCTGACCTGAGCTGCCAGCAGTCTCAGATTGGGGCAGACTGTGGCGCATGGTGGCAGATCCGATCGAGCTCGAAGGTAAGCGCGGACACCTGCTGGCGCAGCTGACCGAGCTGCGCCGCGCGGTGGCGGAACTGTCCGATGGATACGCAGCTCTACCGGAGTCAGGTCTGATCATCGACACCGTCGGCACCGGTGCACTTACCACTCCCGGCTACTGCGTCGCCGGCGCACGGGAAGTGCTGGAGGAAGCGCTGATCGAATTGGACGCTGCCGGTGACGCCATGGAGCGGGCAGCCCAATACACCGCTCGCTTGCGCAGCGTGGTGTTCGACTGACGAGGGCTCTCTGACGTCGGCTACGGGATGGTCCGATGGTTACGGTTGATGTCTTCCTAGAACAAGACTCGTCTTGCGAGCGATTCGATGTAGTCAGCGGCGATGCCAGGGTTGCGGACTTCCTCGTCGGACCACACAAGTGTGCCGTTCTTGCCGCCGCCTTCGTCGAATGGGAGGATTTGGTGTGCTCGGTACCATGCCTTCTTTGCTTCCCAGTCTGCGCGATAGCCCGGGCTTGCGAGCATTCCGAGGTGCTCCCAGTACGTCGGAACAGCGTTGGAGCGATGGATGGTGAAGTCGGGAAGGCGTCGGGTCCCGTCAGCCATGACTAGCGGTTGTTCGTATTTGTACTGAATTCCGAGGTGTCGCAGCGTATTCGCAACGATTACCTCGGATTTGGATCGGACGAGTTCCCCGGCAGCAGTGCGATGTATCCGACCGCCGTCAAGGTAGCTGCCGTGGTGCGTGGGGATCGGGTCTGGGTTGTGGAACAGGCGGGTAAGTCGTCGTGCGGTCTCGGATCGTTGCGGATCGGTGAGCGCCCACAAGTCATTCGTCGTGCCCTGCAACAGCAGTACAGTCCGGTGGCGCTGTCGGGTCAGCGCGGTATACAACAACTCGGGGGACAACAATGCGCATGGTTGAGGAACGATGACGAACGTGACACCGAATTGTGATCCTTGTGACTTGTGCACGGTCACCGCATAGGCCAATTCCAAGATATCGGCATTATCCGCATCGGAGTTGAGTTCGGATTCCCAGAAGGTGAATTGGGCGTCGGGCCGGGCCGCGAATTCAATCTTGAGCCCGTGGTGTTGCACGACTTCGGTCGCGATGCCGATTTCACCGTTGGCGACACCCACTTTGGACGCTTCTCGGGTACTTGGTTGCCACATCTGACGGAAGTGGTTTCGGATGCAGATGATCTTGTCGTGCCGCAGTATCTGGTCGTTGCCGAGCGGGGGCAGACCGCGGTTTCGAGCGGCGCGTACAGCGCCGGGGCGGTACGTCTCCCGAATGAAGTCGTTGAGCCAGTGGACGCCGCCGTCGTGGGCGCGGACGGGCGAAAGAAGTTGCCAGTTCTCCGCCCCATCGCCGCTCATGCCGCGAACGAAGGACGGTCGCCCGTTGTATTCGCCGCTGGCGCCCAGTGACCTGAGGAGGCTGTCACGGTCCCTTCTGTCGAGCGCGATATCGGGATCTGCGCCGAGCAGCATGTCCAGAGCATCACGTAATTCATGTCGATCGGTCCAGGTGTGGATGGAGATGGTGGCGTCCCCGGCGCCGGCGAGGACTCGTGCCAACGCTTCGTCGGCGGTAGGCGAGGCGTCATCGGTGGAGAACAGGCTCGCAACCGAAAGGTCGTCCCGTGCACCGTGTTTCACCGATCGTTGGCGTCGGCTCACCGTCAGTTCGGCAAAGCCGACTCCAGACTGACAGGCCCGGTCGTTACGGAGGTAGCTGAGGATATCGACAAAGGGCCGTCCGGCGCCGATAGGCGGCAATTGGCGGTGATCTCCGCACAAAATGAGGCGCTGAGCGCCGAGTAGAGTATCGAACAGCGCCGCGAGCATCTCCTCGGTGAGCATGGATGCTTCGTCGATGATGACTGTCGTATAGCCGCTGATCTTCGGCTTGTCGGGATTGATTCTGTAACCCAGGTGGGGATCCCAGCGTTGCGCTGACCGCAGGAATTGCGCGAGCGTCTGCGCTTGCACACCAGCGCGGTCGCCAAGCTGGACGCGGGCCTTGCCGGTGGGGGCCAGGAGCAGCACACCACGATGAGAAATATCGGGGTGGGTGCACAATGCCCGTAACAGGGTCGTCTTGCCGGTGCCCGCGGGGCCGACGAGGACGCTGAATCGCGAACGTGCGAGGACCTCCAGCGCGGTGGCCTTTTCTGAACGAGCTGCATGTTCGTCGATGTCGTCCGCCGACGGTGATTCATCGAAGACGCGGTCGATCTCGCCTCGCCATTCCCATTCGACATCCAGTGGGCCTGAATTGACGCGCGCATCGACCTCGGCCTGGATGACGTCGCTCACGATCGACAGCCGTTGCAGCTGCCAGGCCCGCGAGCCGTCTTGTGCCCGGTGTTCGCACAGCACGGGCGGGAAGTCACGGACCGCGATCTCGAACAGCGTACTGGGTGGGTCGCACGGCGGACTTACCGGCAATGCCGCCAGCCTGCGCCGTAGCATCGGCTCGTCCAGCAGGGTGTGTCCCTCGGTCGCTGCGGTCTCCAGCACTTGTACACACGCGGCACGGATTCGTCTATCGTCGCCCGGATCGTCGACTGGGTCTGTCATCGGGTAAGCGTCGAACACGGCTGCGGCGAAACTTGATTGGTTGAATATTCCGCGGTCTATCGTAGTGAAAGTAACGGCGTCCTCGAGGCCTCGATCGTCCTCGTAGAGCAGATATGGGTTCTCAAGCACCTGACCGGTTGATCGTTCGAGCAGCCGCCGCGCTTGGGCGGTGGTCAACGGGAACCTCGCGAGGAGTCGCACAAGAGCGAACTGCTCCTCATCGCCGGTCAGGTGCGCCCATGTCTTGCGGGCCACGCGACCGTGCTGCTCGACCTCTGCCTCGACAGCGGGCCAGAGGTCAGCAGAGTCGTCCAGACCTTGGACAGCTCGGTAGGCGATTAGACCACCGCGGGCGACCCCGGCTGCGGTCAGCACGGCCCCGAGGCCGGGATAGGGTCCGCGCTGCTCCCATATCTCGGCGACACGTTCCGACAGCCACGCTGCCGCTTGGTGCCACGGTCCATCGACGACACCCGGCAGCAGGTCAACTACCCGAGTTAGTTCCAACAACGCGGCGATTGCCGCGTCGTGGTCGACGAGTTCGGAGACGTAGGAGAACTGTTCGAAATGCTCTGGCGCGACAGTCGCGACGAATGTCGATAGGTCTGTGCCACGCAGGGACTTCGAGGCCAGCAGGGTCTGATATGGCAACAGAAATCCGTCGATGGAGTCCGTGCGAATCGAGTGCTTTACAGAGCGCTCCCACATCACCGACCGCAGTGGCCCTTTGTCGCTGTAGTTCCATTCGACCAGGTCGCCAACACCTGTCACCCGGCCTACCCCGACGAGCACACGCGTACCGGCAGGAGCATCTTCCAGCAGCGGAACATCTTTGGCGTAGAGGAACATCAACGACCGACCCGGAACCAGAGCCGAGAAGAAGGAATCGAGCATCGCCGCCTGGTTGCGATGGTCCTGCACCCAGGCAGTTGAACGCTTGGTCTCCAGCACGGCGTCGGCGCGAGCCTCCAGCTCAGCGTTGTACGCGATGCCCCACGCTTCGGCGATCAAGGGCGCGTGCTCGCGCATCGTCCATCGATAGGGCGTGGCCTCGACACTGTACGGCGGCATGCGCTGCGCGGTCGGAGCGAAATGCGCGTGCGACGCCGTCCATCCACCGGCGTACGCATGTACACGCTGGACGTCGAAAGCATCGACGCGCATAAAGCCACCGCGCTCAACCACACACGGTGGAATCCGTTTGGCGGGCAGCGACGACCATGCACGGCCAGCGTCGGCGACTTCGTCATCGTCGTTCTTGTTGTCTTTGATGTTCTTCAAGACAGTGCAGAAGTGGTTTGCGCTGGGGTCCGCGCAGACGTGCCCAGTCCAGTCCGTGTCGTGCCAGGGAATCCGTACCGAAAGGTGAGCCTGCGGCAACTCCCGGAAGCCATCGACCGGACCGTATTTGTTGGCCAGAGCCGCGACACCGGTGCCCTTGTCCAGTGATTTGCCAGCGGCGGAGATCTCCTGCTCGATCTGCTTCCTCTGCTCTGGGGTCAACGTGAGATCCCGTTCGAGTAGTGCGGCAGCGTCTTCAGTTCGGCCGCGAGCGATCAACTTCTGCAGCTTGGCGATTCGCGCCGCCTGCCGATCATTCACTCCAGACACCCCTCTCGTCCGCAACCGCCACTGGATTATGCAGCAATCGTCTCAACCCTGGCCGTGAACGAGGCCTCGAACCTGACTGAACCCATCAACTGGGCGCCCTGCTGCACCTTTGCCAGCTGCCAACGCGAGGCGGCGTGCGAGCGTGAAACTCTGCCTGGGCAGTGTCGGCTGGCGAAACCGGCTGACTCTCTGGCTCATCAGCCCACTGCTTCGCTGACGTGCTGGCGGCGACCGCGTGTTCACCTCGCTGAACCGATGTTGCCGCTGGCGGCGGGAGCAAACTGAGCCCCAGCGCGGACATCCGAAAGATCAAGAATCAGGTACATTTCGGGAGCTGATCGATCCCAGAAGGCGAGTTGCCGGCCGGAGTCATTTCGGCGGTGTGGCAGACCCGCTGACCCGCATCGTGGTTGGTAAGGATTCCTGCGGCAGGGGATTGATCAGAACCGGGAACACCATGCGACTCCCGATCGGCTCGGGTGAGGGATCGTCGGGAAACAGCACGAGGCCCACAATGATCAGCACTACTGCTGCGGAAGCGCCGGCGATTGGTCGCACGACGCTTGACCACAGTTCCCACGCCGACTGCGCCAACGAGCCGGATACGTCAGGCATGTCCGCCCCCTACCGCGCTGGAGCCTTCAACGATCAGTCGGCGGGCAGGCGTCGTCCGTTACAGGCGGAGCTGAGTCGGCCCTGCGTGAATCGCGACAACCGACACCTGGATTCGAGCTCCAGAACCGGTCGAGGCAGCAGTGGATAGACTTGGCCGTGCCGCTTACCTTTCCCTCGCATGCGTTGGCAGTAATCCCGTTGAAGCTCCGGTGGCCACGCCATCTGGATGGTGTCGCTTTGGTGGTCGGTGCCGCGGTTCCGGATGCCTCGTATCCGGTGGCAGGGTTCTTTTCGATGCCTGAGACGCACACACTTCTCGCGCTGCTGTGGTGGTGTCTGCCGATGGGAATCATCGCGACGGGGGTGATCCGTTGGGGTGCCGCGGATATCGCCGCCCATCTGCCACGGCTCGGAGCGTTCGATCTGCCCGCCTATGGCGTGCTCAGCACCGTGCGATATCGGTGGTATGTCACCGGATACTCGATTCTGATCGGCGCAGTCACTCATATCTTCTGGGACGGGTTCACGCATGATCCAGCTGGTGGGCACGGCTGGGGCGTAGCCCGATTCCCTGTGCTGTTGCAGCCAGGCCTGCTCGGTAGGCCCTGGTGGTACTTGCTGCAGCAGACATCGACACTGCTCGGTGGGGTACTGGTGGTCGGGTTGTTCTACTACATCGGTCGGCGTGGATTGCTTCGGACCTGGCACGGCGACCCGCCTGCCACTCGGCGCGCACCGAAGCGGTTCTGGCTGGCGGCCGGACTGGTCGCCGCATTGAGCTTGTCGCTTCTTCCACTGATGCCTTTGGCATTTCAGCCGTTCGTGGTGGGCGTCCGGCTGCTCTATGTCGGGGCGCTGTCGTTGCTGGCAGGGGCAGCGTCGATGCGTCTGTTCGGTCCAGAATCAGGCAACGATTCCCCGTCGAGTCCAGGGCTGACCGAGTCCCCCGGCACGGGAAGTGGACGATCAACCCGCTGAGGTATCGCCCATGCCCTTTGTCGATCTTGTATGGTGGCCCATCGAGTAGCACACCGACTCGGGGGAATTGTCGTGGAACGCAGGGGATTACGTCGGCATGTCATTGCCGTAGCCGCAGTATCGATGGCGGCCACTGCTGTCGCCGGTCTCGCAGAGGCAAGCCCCGGCATACCGCCGGATACGGCTGTGACCATCAATCTGCCCGCTCCGACCGGTCCCGATGCGGTTGGCGTGACCGAATGGCATCTCATCGATGTCAATCGTGCTGATCCATGGGACACCAGCCGCCGACGCGAACTGATGGTGCAGATCTGGTATCCGGCTGACGATGCCGATCCCGCACCCATGGCACCGTGGATGCCGCCGGGCGGCCTGGAAGAACAGCGCTTCGGCCTCACCCAGGCTGGTGTTGCCTCTGACAGCTGGGCGCTCGCGCCCAGTCATAGTCGTAGCGAAGCGCAGGCACGGGTAGGCCGCGGGAAGTTTCCGATCCTGCTGTATTCCCCGGGGCTGGACGACACGACCGGGCTGAGCACTGCTCAAGCCGAGGATCTCGCCAGCCACGGCTACGTGGTGGTTGCGATCAACCACACCCACGAAGCGTTCGCGGTTCAATTCCCTGATGGACGTACCGAACGTAGTGCAGTGCCGCTGGATTCGGCGTTGAACGTCCTGTCCGACATGTTGGTTCCGATCCGCGTCGCCGATGCACGATTCGTTCTCGATCAACTCTCTGCCACAGCCGGGCACTCCACCGATGCGGGTCCTGCACTGCCGCAACACCTCGCCGACGATCTGGACCTGACAAAGGTCGGCATGTTCGGCCATTCTCTCGGCGGGTCGACCACCGCTCAAACCATGCACGACGATTCGAGGATCGCCGCAGGCGTCAATCTCGACGGCCCAATCCTCGGCTCCGTTTCCACCGACGGCCTCGCTCGGCCGCTCCTGATGCTCGCCAGCGACACGTCACCCTGGTTCGGGAACCCGGGCTGGGAACCGTACTGGGCCACCAACACCGGTTTGAAACTGCCCCTTCGCATCGCGGGCACCCGGCACATGTCCTTCACCGATGAACAGGTGATCGTGGCCCGACTGGACACCGCGGGCCTGCTGAACGATGAAGTGAAGAACGTCGCGATCGGCTCGATCGACGCAATCCGCTCGGTCGATCTCCAACGCTCCTACCTCCTGGCCTACTTCGACGCGGTCTTCGGCCGCAGCGACACCAGCCCCGCGGAAACCATCAAGCGGCTCGCGCAGCCCGAAATGCTCCCACATCTCTGACCGTCATTCGTGGCTCGACAGATCCCTCCGACTGGCAAGAAGTACACGAGGTCAGACGGGTGGGGACAGGTCGCTGTCGCTGACGGTGTATGTCAGTGCGGGGTAGGCGAAGTCGGTTTCGTTGTTCTCGCGTCGGCGTAGTTGGAAGAATTCGTGCTGCTGATCTTCGTCGGCTGATGTGAGGCGGGTGCCCTGCGGGAGGTATGGGTGGCCGTCGCGGAAGTGGATGAAGGTCTTCGACGTTCGGAAAGTTACGCCGAGCCATTCGTTCTCGGCTGTATGGGCGGGGTTGTCCAGCACGATTTTGTGCTTGAGCTGCCGGTTCGAGGCGACCGAGAAGATGATGACGCTGTGGTCGGCGAGAGGAATCTCGAACTTCTCGCTGGACCCCTTTCGCTCGAAGATCAACTTCCTTGGCGGGATCGGTTCGGGGTGCCGGTAGGTGGAGAAGAGCGCGATGAACGACTCGTCGGCCAGGTCGAGGGCTTGGTCGGAATGGCTGCCCATCTTGGCGTATGCGTTCGTGTAGGTCTCGATGAGGGCGTTGTTGAACGGTTTCGAGAATCCGGCTCGGGTCTGGATGTGTTGTGCCAGGCGGTCGTGCACCGGCCGGAAGTGCTGCGTCGGGGTGGCGTAGCGGGTGGTGGTGCGGACCAGCGGCACACGGCCTGCATTGTCGGTCTTGGCGAGTGTGGCGCCTCGGCGGCCCTTTCCGACGTCTTCGAAGAGGGCTGACGTGGAGAGCTGTGCGAAAAGGTCCTCCTCGAACGGCAAAGTGTACGAGAGGATTTCGTCCGGGATCCTAGGCTCGAGGGGCAACATAGTCTCCGGTGTTCATGCTGAAGAGGAATCGGTCGCCGTAGTCGATGAAGGACGAGGTCCTGTTCTCCTCGGCGTACAGCCTCCGCAGTTCGTCCATGCCCTCCTGTGTGGGCGGCTCTAGCTGAACCAAGCCCCCGGCTCTGTCGAGGAATGTCCGGCCGTTCTTGTGAACCGCTTCGGTGCTCGAGCAGCGCACCACGTATCCCAGTCGGGTCGGCAGCAATTCGGCGTCCAATACCGAGGGCCGGATCTCGTGGGTGTACAGGCGGTTGGTGGACAGCGGCATGAAGAAGACGGAGCCCGGGTAGAGCGTCAGGTCGAACTGCGCGGGCAGGCCGGTGCGCGCTTCGGCCGAATCCTTGAGGCGGAAGCGAAGACTGGTCAGCCCGCTGGCATTCTTCACGCCATGGTCGAAGGGGTCTTCAGCCAAGGGTCGCAGCTTGTCGAGTCCGTCGTAGAAGGTGCAGAAGGCCATGATCCCGTTGACGGGCATGTCCTTGGTCTTGTCGGCGTGCGCCGAGATCTTGGCCTTGGACTGCTTCCGCTCCGCTGTGGCGTAAGTATTGTGGTAGATCTGGGCGAGGACGTGGTTCAGCGGTGCCTGGCCTCGAAAGATACTGGCGGCCTCGCGATTCAGGGACTCGACGATTCTCGTGTCGGTAGTCCG
The DNA here is from genome assembly GCF_050955695.1 of Nocardia sp. CA-136227. Taxonomy (NCBI): domain Bacteria; kingdom Bacillati; phylum Actinomycetota; class Actinomycetes; order Mycobacteriales; family Nocardiaceae; genus Nocardia; species Nocardia sp. CA-136227. The sequence goes on along the minus strand of NZ_CP192081.1, from coordinate 4,768,591 downwards.
GAAATTCTCGGTCGGCCCCGAGAGGTTCGTGGAGCAGCGGAGCAGGTGGAAGCGTAGTTCGTCACCGCTTCGGGTAACTGGCGTCAAGTAGATGCCACTGCGATGAGCTGTCCCGGGTTTGGTGGACTCGGTCAGGGATTGGAACGCGTGCTCCGCGCGGATCCGCCTGAAGTAGTCGTCGTCGAGGTCGAAGAAGCGACGGTAGTACACGCCGACTCCGCGAATGCGCACGGGAACCCGGCCGAGGTCGATGAGGGGCCACGAGTCATCAACATCCTCGCGGTGACCGTCCGCCAACTCCCGGATCACGAACACCCGAGCAGCGTCCCGCAGTTGCCGGTCGCTGATCGCTGAAACATCACCACACAGGTAGACGCTCTTCTGCACGAGATCAGGTGATCCGGAAGCCAGGTCCTCCGGCGTGATCGTGGACCCGAAGAAATCCTTCAGCAAGTCGTTGTCCTGCAATCCGGCAGGCGCGACCAGGATATTGCCCGCATCTTCGATGCGAGCTTCTGTCGTGTCCATCAAGCGATTCCCCCAACGGCCCTTCGACGTGACTGCTGATCCGAGTCACCACTCGAACCTAACCGCAAAGTCCGCGTGATCGGTCAGGGGCGGGGTGGTTCGACGCGGACCAGGCCGGATTGGAAGGCGAGGACTACGAGTTGGGCTCGGTTCTGGACGCCGAGTTTCGACATGGCGCGTTGGACGTGGGTGCGGACGGTGAGGGGGCTGACGTACATCTTTTCGGCGATTTCCTCGTTGGAGAGGCCTTCGGCGACCATGGCGACGACCTCGCGTTCGCGGGCGGTGAGGACGTCGAGGGAATCGGCTGCGGTGATGCGGCTTTCGGGGCGGGAGAGGTAGCGGGCGATGAGGGTGCGGGTCGCGGTGGGGGAGAGGAGGGCGTCGCCGGCGGCTACCGCGCGGATGGAGCGGAGGAGTTCCTCGGGGCCCACGTCCTTGCCGAGGAAGCCGCTCGCTCCGGCGCGGAGGGCTTGTGCCACGTACTCGTCGAGTTCGAAGGTGGTGAGGATCATGACGCGGGTGTCGCGCAGGGCGGGGTCGGCGCAGATCTCCTGGGTGGCGGTGAGGCCGTCGGTGCCGGGCATCCGGATGTCCATCACGACCACGTCGGGGGTGGTGGCTCGAGCGAGTTCGACGGCCTCCCGGCCGTTTCCGGCGATGCCGACCACCTCCATGTCCTCGGCCGAATCGATCAGCAGGCGGAAGGTGCCGGCCAGCAGGGCTTGATCGTCGGCGAGCAGTACCCGGATGGTCATGGCGTCTCGTCCTCGTCGTCGGGGGTTTTCGGGGGTTCGAGGGGAAGTTCGGTGGTGACTTCGAAACCGCCGCCTGGCTTGCGGCCGGCGCGCAGGTGGCCGCCGACCGAGACGGCGCGCTCGTTCATGCCGATCAGGCCGTAGCCTTGCGTATTCGATTCCCGGTCGACCGAATCCTGTTCACCGCGAACAGTGTCGGGACCGTCGCCGCCGTCGTCGCTGACGCTGATGGTCAGCAGCAGGCGCGAGTAGACCAGGCGCACGGTCGCGGTCGCGGTGCTCGCGTGCTTGGTGACATTGGTGAGCGCCTCCTGGATGATCCGGTACGCCGTCAGATCCGCGCCCGGCGAGAGCGGTCTCGGCACACCGGTGATCGACAGCGACAGCGTCAAACCGGTTCGCTCGAAAGACGTGAGCAGTTCCGACAGCTGAGCCAGACCAGGCGTCGGTTCGAGCGGGGCATCGGAATCGTCCTCCCGCAGCAGGCCCACCGTGGCCTTGAGTTCGCGCAGCGCCGCGGAGGTGGTGCCGGCCAGCTCGTCGAGCATCTCCTGCGCCTGGTCGGGCTGGCTGCGCAACAGGTATGCGGCAGTGGAGGCTTGCGCGTGCGCCAAGGCCATGTGGTGGGCGACGATATCGTGCAGCTCCCGCGCGATCCGGACCCGCTCCTCGCCGACCCGCTGCCGCGCCTCCTCCTCCCGCGTCCGTTCGGCCAGCTCGGCGCGCGCGTGCAGGGCCGCCAGATAGTTGCGCCGATTGCGCCCGGCCTCGGCGAACGCACCGGCCAGCAGGTCACCGGCGACCAGCGTGATGCGTCCGCCGGTCAGCAGCGGACTGAAGTCGTGCACCAGCGAGGTGAGCAGCAGCGCGGCGCCCGCGATCACCGGCGCGAGCTTGGCCGTGCGCGCATCGGGATACCACAGGCCCAGCGAGTACATGGCGACGAACGCTGCACCCGCGGTGAACACCGACACCTCGAAACCCAAGGCGCCGATCCCGATACCGCAGGCCGTCGTGATCGCCAGGACCGCGCGCGGATACGCCCGGCGCCACAGCAAGGCGATCGAGGCCGCCGCCGACAGCGCGAACACCCCGGGCGAAATCGGCCGGACCGCCACTGGACCCTGCCCGTTCGCGGTGTCGATGAACCGGCTCGCGTAGGTGGCCAGCGCGCACAGCAGGATGGCCACCACCACATCGACCGCCCGGCTGTGCCGGCGCGGCCACTGCGACCATTCGGTGGTCATCGGCCCTCCTTCTCGTCGTCGAGAACAGTAATCGGCAGGTCCCGAACCGACCGGTAGGCCGCCCGCTCGGGACGGCCTACCGATACCTGTCGCAGATCCGGCCCGCGGCTCAGGCGCGCGCGGATTCGAGTTCCCGCTCCGGTTCGACGGCCACCGGCCGGTTCAGGCTCTCACCCTCCACGTCCACGTTCGGCAGGATCTTGGCCAGCCACCCCGGCAGCCACCACGCCTTGTCGCCGAGCAGCGCGAGCACCGCCGGGACCAGCGTCATACGGACGATGAAGGCGTCGAAGAACACCGCCGCGGCGAGCCCGAGGCCCATCATCTTGATCATCGGTTCCCCGCCGCCGATGAATCCGGCGAACACCGCGATCATGATGGCGGCCGCGGCCACCACCACCCGGCCGCTGTGCCGGAATCCGGTGACGATGGCCTCGCGGGCGCTCTCGCCGTGCGCGAAGGCCTCCCGCATCCGGGTGACGAGGAAGACCTCGTAATCCATGGCGAGACCGAACACCACGCCGATCAGGAAGATCGGCATCATGCTCATCACCGGTCCGGTCTGGTGCACGCCGATCAGACCGGCCAGCCAACCCCACTGGAAGACCGCGACGATCACACCGAAGGCCGCGCCCACCGACAACAGGAAGCCCAGGGCCGCCTTGATCGGCACGGCGATCGAACGGAACACGACCATCAGCAGCAGGATCGCGAGCCCGACCACCACGGCGAGATAGGGGAGCAGTGCGTCCGACATCTTCTGCGAGACATCGATATTCATCGCGGTCGCACCCGTGACGAGCATGGTCGCGCCGGTCGCCGCCCGCAGACCGCCGGCCTCACCGCGCAGGGTGTGCACGAGGTCCTTGGTGGCGGTGGTCGAGGGACCGGTGGCGGGCACCACGGTGATCATGGCCGCGTCACCGGCCTGATTGAACATCGCGGGCGACACCGACACGACACCCTTGGTCGCGGCCAGCGTGCTGGTCGCCTGTTCCACCGCGGCCTGCGGGTCACCGACGCCCTTGACATCCAGTGCGACCGTGAGCGGCCCGTTGAAGCCGGGCCCGAAGCCCTCGGCGAGGGCGTCGTAGGCGCGGCGCTGCGTCGTGGACGTCGGCTGCGATTCCTCACCCGGCATCCCGAGTTCCAGGCTCGTCATCGGCAGCGCGAGCGCGCCCATGCCGACCAGCCCGATCAACAGCACGGCCACCGGACGGCGGACGACGAATCGCGCCCAGCGCGTGCCCATCCCGGGCCTGTCCTCCTGCATCGACGCGGCGGGCAGACTGTCGCGATCCGGCTGCTTACGGAAAGCCGTGGGTAGCACCGCGTTCTGGAAGAAGCCCAGCAGTGCGGGCAGCAGCGTCAACGCGATGGTCACGGCGACGGCGACGGTGCCCGCGGCGGCCAATCCCATCTTGGTGAGGGCCGGAATCCCGACCACGGCCAGTCCGGCGAGCGCGATCACCACGGTGAGCCCGGCGAAAACCACCGCGGATCCGGCGGTTCCGACAGCCCGTCCCGCGGCCTCCGCCGCGCTGTACCCCTCGGCGCGTTCGGTGCGGTAGCGGGACACGATGAACAGCGCGTAGTCGATGCCGACCGCGAGTCCGAGCATCATCGCCAGGGTCGTTGTGGTGGTGGACATCCCGATCGCCACGATCGCGGCGATCCCGACGCCGATCCCGACCAGCGCGGTGATCAGCGGCAAGCCCGCCGCCGCGAACGCGCCGAACGTGATCATCAGCACGACGGCCGCGATGGCGATGCCGATGGCCTCGGTCGCCCCGGCCATCTCCGGCTTCGCCTGGAGCGCGGACCCGCCGATCTCCACGGTGACCCCGGCGGCCTTACCGGTGTCCATCGCGTCGGTCAGCGCGGCCTTCGTCGCATCGGTGAGGTTGTCACCGGTGGCGCCGTAGCTGACGGTCGCGTACGCGGTGGTGCCGCTCTTGCTGACCGCGCCCGTCTGGAACGGGTCGAGCACGCCCTTCACCTGCGTGCCGCCCGCGACGTCGGCGACGATCCGCTCCACCACCGCCTTGTTGGCGTCGGAACCGATCTGCTGCCCCTCGGGCGCGACGAACACGATCCGCGCCTGCGCCCCATCGGATTTGGTGCCCGGGAACCGTTGCTCCAGCAGATCGAACGCCTGCTGGGACTCGGTCCCCGGAATCGAGAACGTATCCGGTGGCGCGGGCGGCGCGCTGGCGGCTCCCACCACCAGCGCGGCCATCAGCCCCACCCACAGCAGCACGACGAGCCGCCGCTTCTCGAACGCGAACCGGCCGACCCGGTACAGGAATTTCGCCATGTAGCCATGCTGGTTCGACGCCTTTGTAGTCGGCATCGTCCCGGTGACGGCAGTCCGGTGTACTGCGAACGCAGTACCCGCGCCCGCTCGCTACTCGATTGGCAGAACCTCGGCCGGACCCGCATGGGGCGGGTGGGCTGGATCAGGCGCAGGGCTGGGTTCCGGCGGCTGCTACCTGGAGCCAGATGTCGCCCGCGTAGCCGGGCAGGACGATGCCGTCGGGGAAGCCGGCCAGGGCGCCGGTGTCGTACTGGCCACTCAGGTGGTGGTAGCCGGTGGTGGTGGGGGTCCACTTCATGGTGACGGAACTGCCGTTGATCGTCGTGGTGCCGGTGGCCGTGTTGTTGTCGTCGAACCAGGCGTTGCGGGTCGGGACGCCCGAGCTGAGGGTTTGCAGGACGCCCGAGCCCGACGAGGTGACCAGGGAGGCCGGAATACCGGACATGGTCACGGTCAGGGTGCAGCCGACCTCGGGGGTGCCGTGGACCGTGGTGCAGGGCGAGGAGGAGGCGCCGCAGGCCTGCGGGTCGGTGCTGCCGGTGCCGCTGACCTGGACGGTGGCGGAGCCCATGTTGGTGTACGGCGGGAGGGTCGTATCGCCGTTGCCGTAGCCGAAGCCGAGAACGTGGGTGCCGGGGGTCCGCGGGGTCCACTGGAAAGTCCAGGTGGAGGTGGTGCCCATGCAGGGTTGGCCCGCGATGCTCGACTTGCCGTTCCAGCTGGAGCGGACGGTGACGCCGTTGGAAGTGTCGGAGAGATCACCGCCTGTGCAGTCGGAGACCGGGACGACGACATTGTAGGTCTGGCCGACCTGGAAGTTGCTGCCCTGCACGGTCATTCCCGTGCCGGTGACGTCGGCGTGGGCTGCCGGTCCGGCGGAGAGCGCGGTCAGGGCGGAGGCGGTGGCGGTGATTCCGGCCGCGGCGAGGGTGCGGACTGAAGTACGCATGATGCGGGGGTTCTCGATTCGGCAACGCTGATTAGAGCGGGATGATCATTTGCGAATAGCACTGTTCACCGATCGGCGACGGGCCGCATGCCCCGGGTTTTCGGGGCCGTGATTCGGGCCCACGACCGGGACGCGCGGGTTATGGATCGGCGATCGTGGCTATGGTTCGGCTACCGGCGTAGATTCTGATGAACGCTGCTCAGCCCGTCTTCTTCGGCGAAGGGACCCGGTGATGAGTGTGTCTGCTCGATGGCGCGCAGGTGCGGGGCTGATGGTCGCGCTGAGTCTGGTCGTCGGCGGGTGCGGGTCGGATCGGGGTTCGGGCTCCGGCAGTCCGGCTCCGCTGTCGAAGGAAGCCGAGCAGATCACCGATATCGTTCGCGCGAAGCTCGGCGAGCTCGATCTCACCGCGGCGGTGTTCGGCGCCTGGCGTGACGGTAAGGAAGTGGTCGTCGGCGCGGTGGGCGACTCGCCGCTCGGTGTTCCGGCGACCACCGATATGCAGTTGCGGGTGGGTCAGCCGATGGAACCGATGGTGTCGACCGTGCTCTGGCGGCTGGACGAGAACGGCACGCTGAAGATGGACGAGCCGATTGCCCGATGGCTGCCGAATTTTCCACGCGCCGAACGCATTACTCCGAGAATGCTCGCCAGCAGCACCTCCGGAATCTCCGACTATGTCACCGATCCGGAATTCCTGAAACGATTCGGCGACAACCCGTTTCACACCTGGAACGCCCAGGAGTTGTTCGATCTGGCCAATGCCCGCCCACCGCTGTTCGATCCGGGCACGAGTTTCGCCTACGCCCACAGCGATCTGGTCGTGCTCGGCGAAGTTCTGCAGAAGGCGTCGGGAAAACCCTTGGGCGAGCTGATATCCGACTACGTCCTGGTCCCGCTCGACATGAAGAGAAGCAAGGTCATGCTCACCGCCCAGGTGGACGAGCCGATCCTGCACGGCTACACCGATGAGCGAAAGATCTTCGAGGACGCCACCTTCTGGAATCCGACCGCATTCCTGCACAGCGGCAATATGAACTCCACCGTCACCGACGTCGGCCGCTGGGTCCGCGCCCTGGGCAAGGGAGAAATGCTCCCCGCGGACCGGTTTCAGCAGATGATGGCTCCCTCGACCGCCGGACTCGGTCCGCTCACCGCGCAGAAGTACTTCGCTTTCGGCGTTCCGCACATGGGCGACTGGCTGTTCATGAACCCGTCCTACGGCGGCTACAACGGAGTCGCGTTCTACGACACCAGGACCGCCACCACCGTCGTCGTCTACGCCACCCTGGGCGCCACCGCGAACGCCGACACGAACAACGCGATCCCCATCGGCACTGCCCTTGCGACCCTTCTGGTCCCGGATCGACCGCCCCCGATTCCCTGATCGAACAGTGCAATTCCGAATAAAGGACAACCCTCCGAAATAATCAATTGTTTTGTTTTCCGTAACAAGTAGCGCCAGAATGCGATTTGCTCGAGGACAACACCAATTCAGGAGGTCGGAATGCAGTCTGCGAAGCGGCTTGCTGCCAGTGCCGTCGTCGCCACCGCAGCCGCGGGCATGGTGCTCGCCGGTGGCGGAACGGCCCAGGCCGACGATGTGCCGGTGTGGCAGGCGAATTGCCACCTGTACAACATCTTCAATACCGGCGGAATGTCCAATTGCGAGTTGCCGACCTGGCATCAGGTCAAGCTCACCTGTGTCGCCTGGCCCGTCCCCTTCACCTACTGGAAGTACGGGCCCATGCAGTACGGGCAGAACCAGTCGTGGGCCAGCTGCGACTCGTTCAACGCCTTGGTGAACGTCGAGATCGTTCAGGCCTACCCCTGATCGAACGAAAGACCTCGGGATCGCGTCAGGCGATCCCGAGGTCTTTGTCGTCGCGGTCCGGTGATCAGCGACCGGTGCGCAGGCGGTACTCGATCGCGTAGCCGAGCTTGCCGGGCTTGGCGTCGGAGTACGGCTTGGAGATCTTGCCGAACTCGCCCTTGTCCTCGGCGCTGCCGCCGTTCCACGCCGGGAGCACATCCAGCTGCGAGGCGGTCTTGCCCTCGGCCACCACGGTGTTCGGGCCGAGCGCGACCTGTGCCTGGGTGACGGTCTTCAGCGCGGCCAGGTAGGCGGCGAAGTCGTTGCGGTTCCAGTCGCCGCCGACCTTGTTGTCGCGCATCCACGCGCCCCAGTAGAACTCCTCGAAGGGCAGGGTGCCCTCGTGAAAGCCGATGTCGCGGGCGAAGTACATCATGCTGCGGTACTTGTCATCGGCGAAGTTGGCCAGGCCCACCGACTTGGGGAGCTGGTGCTCCTTGATCTCGTTGCCGTTGACGTCCTTGAGCCAGGTCCACCGGTTCTGCTTCATGGTGTCCCAGAACTTGCCGTCGGGCAGGGTGCTCAGGTTGCCGAGCACGCGCAGGCGCACGTGGGTGTCCGCGCCGCCGTCCGGGGTCTCGAAGAACGAGGTCAGGGTGTGGTGGCCGTCGGTGAGGTACAGCCGGCCCTGGGGGCCGATCACCACGGTCTTCATCGGCGCGATGGAGTCGGCGGTCTCGGAGCCGATCGCCACCTTGCAGGTGAACGAGGACGAATCCTTCAGCTGCGCGCCCGGGTTCACGGTGGCGGCGGCGACCTGGCCGTTGGCCTCGCACCAGTCGTCGAACTTCTTGTTCACCGCGTCCTTGCCGAGCGTGTAGCGGCCCAGCTTGTAGAACACCTCGTCGTAGCCCAGCGACGGCTGGGTCGGCAGCACATCGCCGATGCGGACGTCGACCAGATCGTCGGTCTTGGCGCACAGGTAGGCCGCGCCGGGGGTGGACCGCTGATCGTGGTCGCAGAAGGAGGGCCGCTCGCCCGGGTCTCCGGGAGCGGCGACCGCGACGGCACTGGTCAGGGCCATCAGCGCGCCCGCGAACGCGGCGACCAGGCGGCCCCGCGCGACGGTGGTGTTCGACATCGAATCCTCGAATTCATGCGGTGATACAAGCCGCATTACGGTGACCAGCGCCGATGACCGGCCCACGATGTCCCGACGGCCAGATGCTGTTGTCTCGGCCAACAATTGGTGAACGGGCGCGACCCAGGTGTGCGGGCACTGAGACCGATAACAGTGATCTGAGTCACTCATGGCCGCTACCCTGTTGTCACCCGGTTGCTCGCGCCGCGAACCAAGGGCCTGTGGCTGCGCGAAACGCCGTGGGAGAAAGGCGTCTCGAACATGAGCAGCACACCGACCGCGGTGCCTCCGGCCGCGGAATTCCCCCCGCCGACGCTGGTCACCGGACTCTGGCAGCGCAAGCTCCCGCACTATCCGGAAACGCCCGCCCGGTCCTGGTATCTCTTCCTCGTCGTCGTGGTCTCCGTCGCGCTGTACTACCAGCTGTTCGTGTCGGGAGCCGTCGGCAACCAGCTGATCGCCGATTTCCACCTGACCTTCCGCTACTTCGTCGGGATCTTCATCATCGGCGCGGCCTTCGGCGCCGTGGCCTCGGTGGTGACCGGCGTCCTGGACCGCTGGGGCCGCGCCAATATCGTCGCCTACGGCACCGTCCTGACCTCGCTGCTGACCCTGTTCGCGCAGCCGCAGTGCACGACCAAGGAATCGTTCCTGGCCATCTACTGCGTCATCAGCATCGTCGAGGGCGCCGTGCTGGTGGCGACGCCCGCGCTGGTGCGCGACTTCTCCCCGCAGCTGGACCGCGCCTCGGCCATGGGCTTCTGGACCCTCGGGCCGGTGCTGGGCGCGCTCGTCACCACCGAGATCTCAACGCACACCCTCGACGCGCACCCGGACTGGCAGTACCACTACCGGCTAGCGGGTGTCATCTGCCTCGCGATCTCGCTCGTCGGCCTGGTCGGGCTGCGTGAGCTCAGCCCCCGGCTGCGGGATCAGATCATGGTGTCGCTGCGGGACAAGGCGCTGATCGAGGCGCGGGCGCGCGGGCTGGATGTCGGTGCGCTGGAACGCAATCAGTGGAAGCAGATGATGCACCTCGACATCGTCGGCTCAGCGCTGGCCATCTCGATCTTCCTGGCGTTCTTCTACACGATCGTGTCGTTCCTGCCGGTCTACATGGCGACCAATTTCGGGTTCACCGCCGCCCAGGCCAACGCGCTGGGCAACTGGTATTGGATCGCGAGCGCCTTCTCGCTGGTGATCACCGGCATCGTGTCGGACAAGATGAAGGTCCGCAAACCGTTCATGGTGTTCGGCGCGATCATCAGCATCATCGGGACCTTCGTATTCCTCGGCTACACCGACAAACCCGGCACCGATTACTACACCTTCGCCATCGTCATGAGTTTCACCGCGGTCGGTACCGGCATCGCCTACTCGACCTGGATGGCCAGCTTCACCGAGACCGTGGAGAAGCGGAATCCGGCGGCCACGGCGGTCGGGCTCGCGGTGTGGGGCGGCGTGCTGCGCACGGTGGTGACATTCGTGCTGCTGGGGCTGCTGCTGGTGGTGACCGCGGCGGGCACGCTGGTCAACTACGGGCCGCGGTTGCAGGCCATCAACGCCAAGTACCACGAGGAGATCGCGACCATTCAGACCGTCGGCGAGGACACGCTCACCGCCCTCGGCAAGAACCCGAACGACGTCGGCGCGCAGGTCGCCGCGCTGGTGAAGCTGACCGGGGATTCCCCGGCCGATATCAAGACCACGGTCGAGCTCAACGCCAAGTACCCCGAGGAACTGGCCACCCTGCAGGCCATCGATCAGAAGGTGCTGGTCAAACTCCTGACCGACCCCAATGACAAGGCCGCTCAGGCCACCGCGGTCGGGCAGGTCGCCCAGAAGTTCGGGGTCCCGCCGGATCAGGCGGGAGCCCGGATCGCGGCGGCCGGGAAGGTGCCCGTCGATCAGCTGGCCGTGGCCTCCCAGACCGGCCCGGCCCTGACCGCCGCGAGCGCCAAGCTCAAGGCCGTGAGCGCGATCCCCGCCGACGACCTGGCCTACCTGTCCGAGCATGGCAAGGAAGTCCAGCAGGCGCAGAAGGATTCACCGCAGCAGTGGAAGACCTGGTGGTGGATCTGCCTGATCGCCCAGATCTGCTTCATCCCGTTCGTGTTCATCATGGCCGGACACTGGAGCCCCCAGAAGGCCGCGGAGGAGGCCGCCGAACACGACGCGGCCGTCCAGCGCGAGCTGGCCACGCTGCCGCAGTGATATCGGCCGGGGGGTGATGCGGATTCTCGCACCGCTCCCCATGGTCGCCGCGCTCGCCGACCTCCCGGTCCGAGGCTTACCCCCGGTCCCTGATCACAGCGGCGCGGGTTCGGTCGAGGCGATGCGATCGACCAGCGCCGCCAGGGTTTTCGTGGAGGTGGTGTTCGCGATCTCGGTCAGCCCGCTGGCCGTCAGCGTCTGATCCATCACCTTGCGGGTCAGCAGGCCGCGGCGGGTGGGGAAGACGAGCACGCGGCGGCGATCGGTTTCGTCGACCTTGCGGAGCACCAGGTTGTCGGCGATCATGGCGTCGATCAGGCGGGTCAGAGTGGCGGCGTTGAGCAGGGTGGCATCGACGAGTTGCGACATGGACAGGCCCTCCGCGCCGGCCACCGCGGTGAGGACATGCCAGCGCGCGGCCGAGGATTCGCCCAGGCACGTCGCGATCGCCCGGTCCAGTTCCTGTGATGCCCGTCGGACGAGCCGGGCGAGATCGTCCAGAGCGGCGAGGGCGGTGCTGTCGTCCACACCCAGCACTCTACAGCGTCACCTGAAATGTTTTCACCTGCAAATACTGGGAGGGTTCGCTCGGCGCCGGTCGATTACCGAAAGCGGCGGCAGGCGAACCGATTACGGTCCCGCCTGCCGCCGGTACCGGTCAGTCGACGGCTCTCGCGGGGATCAAATTCAGTTCGACCGCGCCGACCGTGTCGTCGTATGCCGGTTTCTGGCATTGCTCGGCACAGTTCTTGGTCAGGGTGCAGCTCAGGGAGGACACCGGCCCGCCGTGGAAGGGGCAGTCGTGCACCATGTCGGGGAGTTCGTAGCGCTTGCCGTCCACCACGTCCAGCAGCGTCTGTCCGGCCCACAACGGTTCCTTCTCGATCTCCTCGCGCAGTGGATTCGGCCGGGCCAGATAGTATTTGCCGCCGGTGACCAGGGCGATGATCGGGGTCAGCGCCATGGCCACGGCCAGGGCCAGGTAGGGCGACCAGGCCTGCAGCAACGCGCCGAACCCGCCGAAGTAGGCCACGATCGACAGACCGGACCCGGCGAGCATGGATACGAATCCGACCGGGTTGATCGGACACAGGTAGGCCCGCTTGAATTCGATGTAGGGCGGACTGATCTTCAGAATCCCCTTGTTGATCACCAGATCCGCCACGATCGCGCCCACCCAGGCGATGGCCACGTTCGAATAGAACCCGAGAATGGTGTTGAGCACGGTGAACATATTGCCGAGCATGAGCGCCAGCGCGATGGCGATGTGCAGGGCCAGCCACACCACGCGCCCCGGGTGCAGGTGCAGTACCCGGCTGAAGAAGTTCGACCACGACAGCGAGCCCGAATAGGCGTTGGTGACATTGATTTTGATCTGCGACAGCAGCACCATCACCGTCGCGATGGTCAAGGCCACGGCGTGATTGTGGATGAGTGCGCCGTACCCGCCGAGGAACTGCTCGATCGGTTCGGTCGCCCGCGCGAAGCCGACCTGCCCGGCCACATAGAACGCCAGGAACGCGCCGCACAGCTGCTTGGCCGCGCCCAGGATCACCCAGCCCGGGCCCGCCGCCAGCACCGCCGACCACCAGCGCCACGCGGAGGTCTCCGACTTCTCGGGCATGAATCGCAGGTAGTCGACCTGTTCGCCGATCTGCGCGATCAGCGACAGGGCCACGCCCGCACCGGCTCCCACTCCGATCGCGGTCACCCGGGCGGTGCCGCCGTCGCCGGCCCAGGACACGAAGCCGTCGAACCCGGACGGGTCGCCGACGGCGATGGTCACCAGTGGCGCGGCGAACAGGATCAGCCACAGCGGCTGGGTCCACACCTGGAACTTCGCCAGCGCCGACATGCCGTACAGCACGAGCGGGATGATGATCAGCGACCCGATCACATAGCCCAGCGGTAGCGGTATGTGGAAGGCGAGCTTCATGGCCTGCGCCATGATCGAGCCCTCCAGTGCGAAGAAGATGAAGCAGAAGCTGGCGTAGATGAGGCTGGTCAGGGTCGAGCCGAAGTATCCGAAACCGGCTCCGCGCGTGAGCAGGTCCATGTCCAGGTTGTATTTGGCGGCGTAGTAGGCGATCGGGATGCCGGTCAGGAAGATGGTCGCCGCCGCGACCAGGATGGCGACGATCGCGCTGGCCGAGCCGTGGGTCACCGCGATGGACGCGCCGATCGAATAGTCGGCGAGATAGGCGATGCCGCCCAGGGCGGTGATCGAGCACGCCATCGGACTCCAGCGGCGGAAGGACTTGGGCGCGTAGCGCAGTGAGTAGTCCTCGATGTCGTCGCGCGCGGCCCAGGTCTGGAACCGCTGCCATCGGGTTGTGCTCATGTGTCGTTCTCCTCGGTGTCGAGGCTCCTCGGGGCCTCGGGTACGCAACGAGAACAGACCATATGTCGAATAGTTTCATTTGAAGATAGTGCAAATGAAACTTAACATCCCGGATACCGGCGGGATATCCCGTAACTACCAGTTAACCCAGTGGTTTCGCCGCCGCGATCCGCAGCGCTCCGTATCGTGGTCAACTGAAATAGCTACATATGAAAACAAAATCCGGCGTGGCCGCCGGAGAGAAAGGAGCGCCCGCGTGCCCAGTTACGAGTTCGCCTGCCGCGACTGCGGCGCCTTCGACCGCGTGCACTCCATGGCCGACGTGCCGGCCGAGTCGCCCTGTCCGCACTGCGGCCGGCCGGCGCGGCGGCGGATCGGCGGCGGTGTGCTGTTGCACGGCTCGACACCGGCCATGCGGTTGCTCGACGCCACCGCGGCCACCGCGTCGCGACCGCCGGTGGTGTCGGCCCCGCCCGGCGGCGGCCGCACCCCGGTCAGCCGAAACCCCCTGCACCGCAAGCTTCCCCGTCCCTGACACCGAGGAGTCCACCCATGCCCGAACTGCTGTACCCGCTCGATTCCACCAAGAAGTTCACCGACCAGAAGTTCGTCGGCCACAACCGCTGGCATCCCGACATCCCGCCCGTCGTCACCGTCACCCCCGGCACGGAGTTCCGGGTGCATGTGCGCGAATGGTTCGACGGCGCGATCCGCAACGACGACTCCGCCGACGACGTCCGCGACGCCCCACTGAGCACCGTGCACTGCCTGTCGGGCCCGTTCGCGATCGAGGGCGCGGAACCGGGCGACCTGCTCATCGTCGACATCCTCGATATCGGCCCGATCCCGCAGGAGGACGCGGGCCCGCTGGCCGGGCAGGGCTGGGGCTACACCGGCATCTTCCCGACCGACAACGGTGGCGGCTTCCTCACCGAGCATTTCCCCGACGCGTACAAGGCCATCTGGGATTTCAGTGGCCACACCACCACCTCGCGGCACATTCCGCGCGTGAAGTTCACCGGTATCATGCATCCCGGGCTGATGGGTACCGCGCCCTCGGCGGGGCTGCTGTCCACCTGGAATTCTCGCGAGGCCGCCCTCATCGCCACCGACCCTGAACGCGTGCCCCCGCTGGCTCTGCCGCCCGAACCGCGTGACGCCGTCCTGGGCGCCCTGTTCGGAGCCGAATACGACCGTGTCGCACGGGAAGCCGCCCGCACCGCCCCGCCCCGCGAGAACGGCGGCAATCAGGACATCAAGAACCTCACCCGCGGCAGCCGCGTCTTCTATCCCGTCTTCGTGCCCGGCGCGAACCTCTCGGTGGGGGACCTGCACTTCTCCCAGGGCGACGGCGAGATCACCTTCTGCGGCGCGATCGAAATGGGCGGGTTCATCGACCTGCGCGTGGACGTCATCAAGAACGGGATGCAGCTGTACGGCGTCACCGAGAACGCGGTGTTCCTGCCCGGCAACGAAGGGCCGGTCTACTCCGAATTCCTCGCCTTCTCCGGCACTTCGGTGACCCTCGACGGCGAACAGCGGTACCTGGACTCGCAATTGGCGTTCGAACGGGCCTGCCTGCACGCGATCGACTACCTGACGAACTTCGGCTACTCGCGGGAGCAGGCGTACCTGCTGCTCGGCGCCGCTCCCGTGGAAGGCCGATTCTCCGGCGTGGTCGACATCCCCAACTCGTGTGCCACCGTCTACATCCCGACCGCGATCTTCGACTTCCCGATCACTCCCAGTGCCGCCGGGCCCGCCCGCATCGACCCCGGTATCGGAGCCCCCCGCTCCACCCGCTGATCGCCCAGCGGGTGGAGCTGCCGCAGTGCGGGCTCAGCCGGGGAGCAGCGTGGTGTCGCGCACCGCTCCCCGGTCCGCCGAGGTGGCCAGCAGCGCATAGATTCTGAGGGCGGGGGAGACCTGCCGTTCGCGGTGCCGCGGCCGGTAGCCGCCGGTCGCCTCCAGTTCCGCGCGCCGCCTGGCCAATTCGGCGTCGGGCACGTCCATGGTGAGGGTGCGGGACGGGATGTCGATCGTGATCGAGTCGCCGTCGCGCACCAGCGCCAGCGGGCCGCCCGCCGCCGCCTCGGGGGAGATGTGGCCGATCGAGCAGCCCGAGGAGCCGCCCGAGAAGCGGCCGTCGGTGATCAGCGCGCATTCCCCGGCCAGGCCCAGGCCCTTCAGATACGACGTCGGGTACAGCATCTCCTGCATGCCCGGCCCGCCGCTGGGACCCTCGTAGCGGATGACCAGCACGTCACCGGACTTGATGCGGCGCGACAGGATCGCCTCGACGGCGTCCTCCTGCGACTCCACCACCAGGGCCGGACCGGTGAAGGTGTGCATGTGCGCGGCCACGCCCGCCGACTTCACCACCGCGCCGTCGGGGGACAGGTTGCCGCGCAACACCGCCAGCCCGCCGTCGCGGGAGAAGGCGTGCGCCACATCGTGAATGCACCCCTGGGCCGCGTCCAGGTCGAGGGAATGCCACCGCTCGGACTGGGAGAAGGCGGTGGCGGACCGCTTACCGCCCGGCGCGGCGTGGAACAGGTCGAGCGCCGCCGCGGACGGCCGGCCCCCGCGCACGTCCCAGTCGTTCAGCCACGCGCCGAGTGAATCCGCGTGCACCGCACGCACATCGCGGTGCAGCAGCCCCGCTCGGTCGAGCTCGCCCAGCAGCGCGGGGATGCCGCCTGCCCGGTGCACGTCCTCCATCAGGTACTCGCCGTTGGGCGCGACCTTGCACAGGCAGGGCACCTGCAGCGACATCTTCTCGATCTCGGTGAGGGTGTAGTCCAGACCCGCCTCGTGCGCGGCGGCGAGCAGGTGCAGGACGGTGTTGGTGGAGCCGCCCATGGCCAGATCCAGGGCCATGGCGTTGTCGAAGGCGTCGCGGGAGGCGATGTTCCGGGGCAGGACCCCGGCGTCGTCCTCGTCGTAGTAGCGGCGGGTCAGCTCCATCACCGTGCGCCCGGCGTCGCGGTACAGCTCGGCGCGGGCGGTGTGGGTGGCCAGGGTGGTGCCGTTGCCGGGCAGGGCCAGGCCGAGTGCCTCGGTCAGGCAGTTCATCGAATTGGCGGTGAACATGCCCGCGCAGGAGCCGCAAGTGGGGCAGGCGTTCTCCTCGATGAGGGCGAGGTCGGCGTCGGAGACGTCGGGGGAGACCGCGTCGGCCATGGTGGTGATGAGGTCCAGGCGGCTGCGCACGGTGCCGTCGACCAGCACCGCGCTGCCGCCCTCCATGGGGCCGCCGGAGACGAACACGGTCGGGATGTTCAGCCGCAGCGCGGCCATCAGCATGCCCGGGGTGATCTTGTCGCAGTTGGAGATGCACACCAGAGCGTCGGCGCAGTGCGCGTTCACCATGTATTCGATCGAGTCCGCGATCAGGTCCCGCGACGGCAGCGAGTACAGCATTCCGCTGTGCCCCATGGCGATTCCGTCGTCGACGGCGATGGTGTTGAACTCGCGCGGGATGCCGCCCGCGGCGCGCACCGCTTCGGACACCATCCGCCCGACCGGCTGGAGATGGGTGTGGCCGGGAACGAACTCGGTGAAGCTGTTCGCGATCGCGACCACCGGCTTGCGGCCGATATCGGCCGACGGGACTCCGCTGGCGCGCATGAGCGCGCGGGCCCCCGCCATGTTCCGACCGTGCGTGACCGTGCGTGAGCGCAACTCGGGCACGACGCCACCTCCTGCTTCGCCTCGACCATCCGCAACCAAACGGTTGCAACTGAATGGTTGGAGTTTGCCACAGCCGCGAGCCCAACCGCAACCATCCGGTTGGAGATGGTTGGATGGACCCCATGGCGTGGGATACCGAGAGAACCAGACGACTGCTGCTCGAGGCGGCCGTCCACGAGTTCGCCGAACGCGGGCCCGACGGCGCCCGGGTCAATGCCATCGCGACCCGCGCCGGCATCAACAAGGAACGCATCTACCAGTACTTCGGCGACAAACGCGGCCTGTTCGAAGCCGTCCTCACCGACCAGCTGGAACAGCTCGCCGCGGCCAGCCCGCTCTCCGCCGGCACCGCCGGGGACCTCGCCGAGTACGCCGGCCACGTCTTCGACTTCCACCACACCCACCCGCAGTTCCTGCGGCTCATGTACTGGGAGGGCCTACAGCCACAGGCCGGCGAGCTGCCCGCGGAGTCGGCCCGGGCCTCGCACTACGCCGACAAGGTCGCCGCGCTGGCATCCGCGCAACGGGCCGGGACGCTGCCCGACGATGTCGCGCCCGGCTATCTGCTCTACGCCGTCGCGGCGCTGGCGGCCTGGTGGTTCGCCGCGCCGCAGGTGGTCCGGATGATCCTGGGCGCGGACACCGACAATCCCGAGACCCTGCGCGCCGCGCTGGTCGCGCTGGTCCGCCGCCTCGAGGTCCGGGACTAGCGTCGCATCAGATCACGCAGCTCGCGCACGATGTCGTCGGGCGCTTCCTCGGCCATGAAATGGCCGCAACCGACGGTGTCGTGACGCAGGTCCGGTGCCCAGGCCCGCCACAGGGCGGCGGCGTCGAAGCCGAGGAAGGAACCCCAGTCCTGCTGCAGCACGGTCACCGGCATGCGCAGGGTGCGGCCCGCCTCGCGGTCGGCCCGGTCGTGTGCGAGATCGATATTCGCCGAGGCGCGACAGTCGGCCACGATCGACGGGACCGCCGCGCGGCAGGCGGCGAGGTAGGCCGCGCGGATCTCGCCGGGAATGGCGTCGGGGCGCTGGGTCCAGCTGTCGAGGAAGTGGCCGAAGAAGGCGTCCGGGCTCGCGCCGATGAGCTGTTCGGGCAGTCCGGCCGGTTGGGCCATCAGGTAGAGATGGAAACCGATGGCGCCGGTCACGCCGTGCAGGACATCCCACATGTCGAGGGTCGGCAGCACATCCAGCGACGCCAGGTGGGTGACGTGCCCGGGATGATCGAGCGCGGTGCGGATGGCGACCAACGCGCCCCGGTCGTGCCCGGCCAGCGCGAAGGTCTCGTGGCCGAAAGCCTGTGCCAGGGCGACGATGTCATTGCCCATGGTGCGCTTCGCGTACGTGTCGCCGTCGCTGTCGACCGGCTTGTCGCTCTCGCCGTAGCCCCGCAGATCCGGGCAGATGACGGTGTGGTCGGCGGCCAGGTCCGCGGCCACGTGCCGCCACATGAGATGGGTCTGCGGGAAGCCGTGCAGCAGCACGATGGGGCTGCCGGATCCGGCGACCGCCGCATGCAGTGCGACTCCGTCGGCGACGGTGACGCGCTGGTAGTCGAATCCGGGTATGCGCGGGCTCATGGTGGTCCTTTCCAGGTGGTGCTCGGTACCGGCCGAGCTTGTCGCGACCCGCTCAGCAGCCGGTCAGCATCGGCTCAGTGCCGGGTTCGCCGGACCCGGCGATAGAGTCGGCGGACGTGGTGACCTTCGGGGTTCTCGGACCGCTCCGGGCCGAGAACGCGCACGGACCGCTGGCCCTCAAGGGCCCGCGGCACCGAGCCCTGCTGGCTCGGCTGCTGATCGCGCACGGCCGCGTGGTCCCGGTCTCGCAACTCGTCGGCGATCTCTGGGAGCGGCCGCCCCGCGACCCGACCGGAACCATTCAGACCTTCGTCTCCGACCTGCGCCGCGTCCTCGAACCGGAGCGCCCGCCCCGCGCGCCCGCCCGGCTGCTGGTCACCTCGGCGCCCGGGTACGCGCTGCGAACCACCGACGCCCAGGTGGACGCCGATCGCTTCGCGGCACTGACTCGCGCCGCCGCGGCGAACGCGCCCGCCGACCCGGCCGCGGCACTATCGGATCTCGAAACGGCCCTGGGTCTCTGGCGGGGCCCGGCGTACGCCGAACTCGCGGACCGGTCCTGGGCGCGGGCCGAGATCGTCCGGCTCGGCGAAGCGCGTTCCCAGGCAGTCGAACTCCGCGCCCGGGCTTTGAGTGACCTCGGCCGCCAGACCGAGGCGGTGCTCGCGCTCGAAGCGCACCTGCACGAGCATCCGCTGCGTGAACCGGCCTGGCACACCGTGGCATTGGCGCACTACCGGTCGGGTCGCCAGGCCGACGCGCTCGCCGCGCTGCGCGCTGTCCGCCGCGACCTCCGCGACGAACTCGGCGTGGATCCGGGTCCGGCGCTGCGTCGCCTGGAAGCCGACATCCTCGCGCAGGCACCGCATCTCGACGCCCAGGCATCACATCTCACCGCTCGGGCAACGCAGATCGACGCTGCGGACACATATCTCGGCGATACGGCTTCTGTCGAACAGCACCGTGCCGCCGCCGCATCCGTGGGAACAGCTGTCGGCGGATCGGTGCTCGGCGGCGCGAGTGCGGCCCAGGCGAGCCCAGGCGCTCGGGGGATCTTCGTGGGACGCTCGGATGAACGGCGGCGGATCGCGGAGACGGCGGCACGGATCGTGGCGACCGGCCGCGCGGAGCTGGTGCTGGTTTCGGGGATCGAGGGCGCTGGGAAAACCGCTCTCGCCGAGACGGTTTCGGCGGTGCTGGCCGAGCGCGGCTGGATCGTCGCGTGGGGATCGAGTCCCGCGGATCGCGGCGCGCCACCGAACTGGCCGTGGATCCGGATCACTGCCCAGCTCGCCGCGGCCGGGTATGCGGCGACGGTGTCGACGACGGACACGGTGTCGAAGGCCGAGACGCCGGCCGGGATCGCCAGCGCGAACAGCGGGATCGCGGACCCGGCGGTCGAGCGCTTCCGGGCCCGGCACGCGGCCGTCGACCAGCTGGGCACGGTTGCCCGCAACGCGCCGGTGCTGGTCGTCTTCGACGACCTGCACTGGGCGGGGGAGGAGACCCTGGAGCTGCTCACGGCGTTGGCGACCACACCGGTCTCGGGTCCTGTGCTGCTGGTCGCCACGTATCGCGGCACCGATGTGGAGCCGGGGCTGGCGGCGGCGTTGGCGCGCCTGGCCCGGGCTGAGCCGGTACGCGTGCAACTGGGCGGACTGAACCGGGAAGCGGTCGCGGAGTTGGTCCGCGAGGTCGCGGGACCCGGGATCGACGCCGGTGCGTTGCGCCGGATCGATGCTCGCGGACAAGGAAATCCGTTCTACCTCCGGGAGCTGGCGCGGCTGTGGCGCGACGAGGGCGCGACCGCTCTGGCCGCGGTCCCCGCCGGAGTCCGGGATGTGGTGCGGCACCGGGTACAGCGACTGGCGGAGCCGCACCGGGCGGTGCTCGAGCAAGCCGCGGTCGCCGGGCCCGAGCTCGACTTCGAGGTGCTGACGGCGCTGACCGGTGACGAGCAGCTCACCGATGCGGCTGTCACCGCGGCCCTGCGTGCAGGCTTCCTCGACGAATCCGAGACGGCGGGAACATCTTTCGCGCACGCCCTGGTACGGGAGGTCGTCTACGGCGATATCCCCGGACCCCGCCGCTCGGCATGGCACGCCAGGATCGCGACGCTGCTCGAAGCGACCGGCACGGCCGATCCCGCCGTCCTGGCACACCATTTCGGCCGCGCGGCGACCCGCGCGACCGCCGCCCGCACCGGACAGTACGCGCGCCGCGCCGCCTCCGCCGCCGAGCGGGTGTTCGCCCCGCACGAGGCGGCCCGGCTCTGGTCGGACGCGGTGACCGGGTACCGGCGCGCCGGGGATGTGCGGGCCGGACTCGAGGCGACCATGGGCCTGGTGCGCGCGCTGGCGGTGATCGGCCGGCTTCCGGAGGCGGGCAGCTTACGGGCCGAGGCGATTCGATCTGCGGCAGAACTCGGTGATCCCGAACTGACCGCGCGGGTGATCGTCGCCTTCGACGTCCCGACCGTCTGGACCGAGCCCGACGACCCGGAGCTCACCCGCACCGTGGTCGCCGCCGCCGAACGAGTCTTGCGCGAGATGCCCACCGCCGACACGGAACTGCGCTGCCGGCTGTTCACCACCATCGCCCTCGAACTACGCGCCACCGACCCGGCCCGGGGCCGCGCCGCCGCGGAGTCCGCCGTAGCACTCGCGGCCCACCTGAACAACCCCACGCTGCGTGCCCTGACCCTGAACGCCCGCTTCCTGAACACCTTCGACCGCGCGGGCCTCGCTCCCGAACGCGCCGCCCTCGGCGCGGAACTGATCGCCGTGTCCCAGGCCGCGGGTCTGGTCACCTTCGAAGTCCTGGGCCACCTCGTGCGCATCCAGGCCCTCAGCGCCACCGCCGATTTCGACGCCGCCGACCAGCACGCCGAGGCCGCCGACGCCCTCGCCGACCGCTACGAACTCCCGCTGGTGCCCTTCTTCACCCGCTGGTACGCGGCCCTGCGCACCTCGATCACCGCAACCCTGCAGGAGGCCGAAGCCGCCTACCGCTCGGCCAGCGCCGCCCATTCCGGCACCGCCATGCCGGGCGTCCAGCGTGGACTGCTCCCCTTGGCCCTCCTCTGCCTGCGCCTGCGCCACGGCGAACCGATCGCCCGCGAGGATCTCTCCGACCTGGGCGCGCACGCCCCGTGGGTCCGCCCCTTGGTCCTGCTCGACCGGGGCGACTCCGCCGCGGCCCGGGCCGCCCTGCTGGCCTTGCCCGCGCCGCCCCGCGATCTCTTGTTCGAACTGCGCCTGTGCCTGCTCGCCCGAGCCGCCGTCGCCCTCGGCGAGCAACCGTTGATCGCGCGTCTGCGCGACCAATTGGCGCCGGCCGCGACCGAATTGGCGGGAGCGGGCACCGGCCTGCTCACCCTCGAACCGGTGTTCTACTACCTGGCCCTGCTCGATCGGCACCTCACCTGAGGCAGGGCCCGGCTTCAGGCGACCAGGGCGTCGGCGAGGGCGGTGAGGACCGGGGCGCAACCGGTGTCGAGGGTCAGGGCCGCGAGATCGTCGGCGCGGGTGCGGCCGCGATTGACGATGACGACCGGGCGGCCGGACTTGGCGGTACGGCGGGCGAACCGCAGGCCCGACATGACCGTGAGCGAGGAGCCCACGACCAGCAGGGCGTCGGCGTCGTCCACCAGCTCGAACGAGGCGGCGACGCGCGGCTTGGGCACGGATTCGCCGAAGTAGACGATGTCGGGCTTGAGGAGCCCGCCGCAGGTCAGGCAGTCGACCATGCGGAAGGAGGAGGTGTCTGCCACCACGGCGTCGGCGTCGGGGGCGACCTCGAGGCCGTCGAGCGGAACCGATTCGGCGAAGCCGGGATTGGCGGCCTCGAGGCGGTCGGCCAGGGTCATGCGCGAGGTCAGCGCCTCGCACGACAGGCAGCGGACGCGGGCGTAGACGCCGTGCAGGTCGATCACCCGGCGATGGCCGGCCTTGGTGTGCAGCAGATCCACGTTCTGGGTGAGCAGCCCGGTCACGATGCCCGCGCGCTCCAGCCGGGCCAGCGCGTGATGCGAGGGGTTCGGCCGGGCCGCGTCCATGCGCCGCCAGCCGACGTGGTTGCGGGCCCAATACCGTTGGCGGAACACCGGATCGCCGACGAACTGCTGATAGGTCATCGGGGTCCGCGGCGGTGCGCCGGGGCTGCGGTAGTCGGGGATGCCGCTGTCGGTGGAGATGCCCGCGCCGGTCAGCACCGCGACGCGGCGGCCGGAGACCAGCTCCAGCAGTCGCTCGAACCGCTGCGGGGAACCGGGATCGGGCATGTGGCCAGCCTACGACCCGCCCGCGCTGTGCCGCCGGTCACGTCGTGTCACACCCGCGGGCCCCGCGTCGTCATCAAGGCAGGACGCCACCACAGCGGCGGCGCGAGACGAAGGAGATGGTCATCATGGCGAAGACGGTTCTGGTCACCGGCGGCACGGGCACCCTGGGCAGCCTGGTCACTCCGCTGCTGCGGCAGGCCGGACTGGATGTGCGGGTGCTCAGCCGCAGCGCGCACGAGGCGAAGGACGGCATCGAGTTCGTGGCCGGCGACCTGGAGACCGGCGCGGGCATCGCGGAGGCGGTCGCGGGCGTGGACACCGTGCTGCACCTGGCGGGCACCACCAAGGGCGACGGCGACAAGACCCGCGTCCTGGTCGACGCCATCAATGCCGCCGGGGCGTTCCCGCACCTGGTCTACATCTCGGTGGTCGGCGCGGAGCGGGTCCCGGTGGAGAGCGCCATCGACCGGCAGGTGATGGGCTACATGGCCTCGAAGCGCGACGCCGAACTGGTGGTGGAGAACTCGGGCCTGCCGTGGACCACGCTGCGCGCCACCCAGTTCCACGACCTGCTCTTCACGATGGTGTCGGCCATGGGCAAGATGCCGGTGGTGCCCGCGTTCGATTTCCGCTTCCAGCCCATCGAAACCGGTGAGGTGGCAGCGCGATTGGTGGAACTGGTGCAGGGCGAGCCCGCCGGACTGGTCGAGGAGATCGGCGGCCCGCGCATCTACACCATGAAGGAACTCGAGCGCAGCTATCTGGCGGCCACCGGCCGTCGCCGCCCGGTGTTCACCGTGAAGGCCCCCGGCAAGGCGGCCCGGGTGTACGCGACGGGCGCGAACCTGACCCCCGAGCACGCCGTGGGACAGCGCACCTGGGAGGACTTCCTGGCCGCCAAGCTGGCGACCGCGTGAGGGACGCGAAATCCGGTGTCAGCGCGGTCCGTTGGTGTTGAGATACACCACCGGACCGTCGCCGAACCGGCCGTGCGCGTTCATGTCCAGCAGCGCGGCCATGGCCTTGGCGGTGTAGACCGGCTCCAGGGTCATGTGCTCCCGATCGGCCGAGAGCGCCTGTGCGGTAGCGGCTTCCGGCATCGGATAGCCGTAGCCCGGGCCCAGATACTCGGTCACGATATCCAGATTGCCCGCGGGGGAGATGTTCTCGGGGATCCGCGCGCCGCGTGCGCGCAGCAGCTTCGCGCATCGCCCGGCCAGCCCGGTCAGCGTCGGCTCGTCCAGCCGCAGGGTGTCGTTGACGACCACGCCCACCACGTGGGTCTGCAGCCCCGCCAGCCGCAATCCCAGCGACAGCCCCGCCGCCGTCCCGCCCGAACCGACCGGGATCACGATGTGACTCGGTTCCGGCAGTTCCCCGGCCCGGACCTGCTCGGCCAATTCCAGTGCCGCCTCGACGTATCCGATCGCACCCACCGCCGACGACCCGCCCGCCGGCAGGAAGTACGGCGGCCGGAATCCGGTGAAATGCCGCGCCAGCAGGTACGGCGCGCTCAGGATGGTCCGGGCCTTGGAGTGGGTGAAGTGCAGCTCCGCGCCCGAGTCCCGTAGCCGCTTCAGCTGGGCGCGCACATGGTCGTCCTCGGGCTGATCGATCAGTGCCAGAACGGTTTTCAGTCCGTGCTCGCGCCCATAGAGCGCGGTGGCCAGCCCCCAATTGGTGCCGAGCCCGCCCACAGTGACGATGGTGGTGCGGCGCTGCCGCAGCGCGTCGGGCAGCAGCCATTCCAGCTTGCGCACCTTGTTGCCGCCCCAGCCGCCGTCGCCGAACACGCTGTCGTCCTTGAGCCAGATCTCCGCGCCGCCCTTGCAGGCGGTGTCGAGGGCGTCCAGTCGTCGCACCGGTGTGGGGCTCGTGCCCAGTGCCAGGTGCGGCAGAGTCGCCTCGAGTTCGGGATGGAGGCGGTACAGGTGCGGCATCACCACTCCAACCTATCGATTGTCCAGTTACTCGACGAGTGTGGCGGGTAGCACAGGGACGGAGCATCCCTGCTGCTAACTTCTGAAAAGCTATTAGATACGGCAAGGAGAATTCATGCCTGGTGTAACCGATCGCGTCATCATTGTCACCGGAGCCGGTGGCGGTCTGGGTCGCGAGTACGCGCTGCTGCTCGCCCGCGAAGGCGCTCAGGTCGTGGTCAACGACCTCGGCGGCGCGCGCGACGGCTCGGGATCCGGGCACAATATGGCCGACGCCGTGGTCGAGGAGATCCGCGCGGCCGGCGGCACCGCGGTCGCCAACTACGACAGCGTCGCCACCGAAGAGGGCGCGAAGGCGCTGGTGCAGACCGCGATCGACAGCTTCGGCGCGGTGCACGGCATCGTGAACAACGCGGGCATCCTGCGCGACATGAGCTTCGTGAAGATGACCCCCGAGGCCTTCGAAGCCGTGCAGCGCGTGCACCTGTTCGGCTCGTTCTACGTCACCCACGCCGCCTGGCCGCACTTCCGTGAGCAGGGCTTCGGCCGCGTCGTCATGGCCACCTCCACCTCGGGCCTGTACGGCAACTTCGGTCAGGCCAACTACGGCGCCGCCAAGATGGGCCTGGTCGGCATGATGAACACCCTCGCCATCGAGGGCCGCAAGTACGACATCACCGTCAATGCCGTGGCGCCCATGGCCGCCACCCGCATGACCGCCGACATCGCCTCGGAGGCCATGCTCGAGAAGCTGCCGCCCGCCCAGGTCGCCCCGATCGTGGCGCACCTGATGGGCGAGGACTGCACCGACTCCGGCATGGTGCTGGTGGTCGGCGGCGGCTCGGTGCAACGCGCCCAGTTGTTCGCGAACAAGCCCGTGTTCTTCAGTGAGGTCCCGAGCGTGGATCAGGTGCGAGAGAATTGGAGCCGTATTACTGATATGTCCGACGCTCAGCCCGGGGTGAACCCAGCGGGCTGAGCCTGCTCTGAGGAGCCTCGCCATGAGCGAGAACGCGTGGGACGCACTGGTTGTCGGAGCCGGAGCGGGCGGGCTGTGCGCGGCCGCCCGGCTCTCGCACCGGGGCTATCGGACCCTGGTGGCCGAACGTCTCGACCGAGTCGGCGGGCGGGCTTCCACCGCCGAGTTCGACGGATTCACCATCAACACCGGCGCTGTCGTCATCGAACTCGGCGGCATCACCGAACAGACCTTCGAGGAGGTCGGGGCGAAATTCGAAGTGCGCCCGGCGGATCCGCCGATCCTCTACCGGATCAACGGCCGCGACGTGGACATCGCCACCGGCGGCTGGGGACTGCTCATCTCCCAGCTGACCCGCCACGGCGCCCAGTTGCTCGGCGGGTCGGCCCGCGCGGAGGGGGAGTTGCCGGATCGGGAGCTGTCCACCGCCGACTGGGTGCGCCGCTACACCAAAAACGATGCGGTGCAAGGCATCTTCCGCAATATGTGCGGTTCCATCTTCGCGGTCGGCTCCGAGGAGCTGCCCGCGCGGGTGTTCCTCACCTACTTCACGCGGAAGGCGGCGTTCAAGAAGTTCGGCTTCTGCCCCGAGGGCACCATCGGCATCTGGAAGGCCCTCGCCGAGGTG
This sequence comes from Nocardia sp. CA-136227, assembly GCF_050955695.1. NCBI lineage: Bacteria > Bacillati > Actinomycetota > Actinomycetes > Mycobacteriales > Nocardiaceae > Nocardia > Nocardia sp. CA-136227. The sequence continues at coordinate 4,742,176 of NZ_CP192081.1, read as the reverse complement.
GTGGAGCGCAATGGGGGAGAGGTCCGGCTCGGCAGCGAGGTGCGGCAACTGCACGTCGAGGGCGATCGGATCACCGGGGCGCGGATCAGCCACGACGGCGAAATCTCGGACATCACTTGCGCTTTCGCGGTCAGTGACATCGGGCCGTCGGCCACCATGGATCTGGTCGGCCCGGAGCACTTCCCGTCGGACTACGTGGGCAGCGTGCTCCAGCGCGACCTGCCCTGCGCCATGATCTCGGTCAACTTCGCCAGCCGCGAACCGCTGATCGACGCGCCCGGGCTGCTCAGCTTCGCCCGCACCCGGCGGCTGTGCTACGTCGCGAACTTCACCGCGACCTGCCCGGAGATGGCGCCCGAGGGCTGGCATCTCTACGTCGGCGCCGGCGTGCCCAAACCCTCGGTCGGCACCTTCGACGCCGAGGCCGAGACCGCGCTCGTGCTCCAGGATCTGCGCGAGGAGATCCCGGGTTTCGAGCGGGCCCGCATCCTGTCCATCGCCGTGACCCGCGACGACTGGCCACCCCAGCGGGCCGTCGCAGGATACGACCTGCCCCACGACACCCCGATCGCCAATCTCTGGAATGTCGGCGACGCGGTCAAGGAGTACGCCAACGGCGGCATCACCGCCTGTATGGAGACGGCGAAGATCGTCGTCGAGGAGATAGCGGACAGCGGAATCGGTCGTTCCGGAACCTGACGGCTCTCAGTCCGGCGCTGAAGTCTCGGGGAGGCGGGACCGCATGCCGGGCAGTCGATCCACCATGGCCACAACGTAATCCGCGACGATGCCGATGAGTACCGGTCGCTCGACCTTCAGGCCGCCGTCGAGCCACACCAGGATCAGCTCCGCCGCGCCGCCGGTGATGAGCTGGGCCAGGGCGGTCAGTGCGGTGTCGTCGCCTTCGGGAATGTCGAGCAGCACGCGGGTCTGCTCGATGAGCAGCTCGGCCACCCGCCGCATGCCCTCGAAGCGGCGGCGCATGAGCAGTTCGGACCCGTAGGCCTGGGCGAAGGCGATATTGGCGCGGCGCGGGTCGTCGGTGACGCCGATGATCAGCGCCGCCACCCCGGCGCGCAGTTTGGCCTCCGGGTCGCCGGGGGTGTCGGTCATGGCGGTGCGGGCCTGTTCCAGGGCCTCGCCCTGCACCTCGTCTAGCAGGGCGGTGGCCAGCGCGTCCAGGTCGGTGAACGATTCGTAGAAAAAACGCGGCCCCACCTTCGCCTGTTCGCACACCCCGCGCACCGTGAGTGCGGCCAGCCCCTGCGTGCCGACGATGTCGAGGGCCGCGTCCAGCAGCCGACGGCGGCGCTGTTCGCGCCGCTCGTCGGTGGTGGTGCCGCGATAGGTCCCATTGGCAGCTCGCGTCACCCTGTCAGCTTGGCACAGAAATCGGGAAACGACCGTTTACGGAAACTAACGTTTCCGCTACCGTGGAGGCATGGCTGTACGAAAAGCCGTGGTGAATCATCGAATTCAATGCCGGGCCGCCGGGGTGCTGCAGCGGTACCCCACCGTGCCGCGACCGCTGGCCGCGCCGCCGCCCGGCAGCGGGCTGAAACCGGTGATGGGCGATTACGGCCCGCCCGGCATCGGCTACGTGGTGAGCACCCTCGCCGATCCGCTGACCTTCAGCCGGGAGCGCATGCGCCGCTACGGCCCGGTTCAGTGGATGGGCGTGTTCGGCCGGCAGGTGGTCGGCATCGGCAGCCCCGCCGCCACCGAGGAGGTGCTGCTCGACCGCAAGCATGTGCTGTCCGCGCAACGCGGCTGGGAGTTCCTGATCGGCCCGTTCTTCCGCGGCGGAATCCTGTTGCGCGACTTCGACGATCACAGCTACCACCGGCGGATCCTGCAGCAGGCGTTCACCCGGCCCCGGCTGATCGGCTACCTGGAGCTGACCACGCCCCGCATCGTGCGCGGCGTCGACTCCTGGCTGCCCGCCCCCGACTTCCCGCTCTACGACCACGTCAAGCGGATGCTGCTGGAACAGGCCACCGTGGTGTTCGCGGGCGCGGAACTCGGCCCCGAGGCCACCGCCCTCTCCCACGCCTTCGAGGACGCCGTGCACGGCGGCAAGGCCATCGTCCGCACGAATATGCCCGGCGGCGTGTGGAATCGGGGCCTGCGCGGCCGCCGGCTGCTCGAAGACTACTTCCGCCGCGAGCTGCCCGCCAAGCGGGCCGGTGACGGCCAGGACCTGTTCAGCGTGCTCTGCCACGCCGAGACCGAGGACGGCGAGTCCTTCACCGACGCCGACATCGTCGACCACATGATCTTCGTGATGATGGCCGCCCACGACACCAGCACCCTGGCCATCTCCATGCTGGCCTACGAGCTGGGCCGCCACCCGGAGTGGCAGGAGCGGCTGCGCGCGGAGTCGACGGCGCTGGGCAAGCAGACCCTCGATTACGCCGACCTGGACCGGCTGCCCGCCCTGGAGATGGCCTTCCGCGAGACGCTGCGCATGTACGCCCCGGTCGGGCAGATGGTGCGAGAAGCCCTGGAGGACACCGAGATCGCGGGCTATTTCATCCCCAAGGGCGCGCTGCTCATGGTCGGTCCGTACTCCATGATGCGCAATGCGGAGTATTGGCACGATCCGGACACCTTCGATCCCGAGCGGTTCGATCCCGCGCGCGCCGAGGACAAGTCGCACCGCTTCGCCTGGCCGCCCTTCGGCGGCGGCGCGCACAAGTGCATCGGCCGGTACTTCGGCGGCATGACGGTCAAGGCGACCATGCACCGGATGCTGCTCGGGTACCGCTGGAGCGTGCCGGACGGCTACGAGGTGCCCCTCATCGCCGGAACCGGACCGACACCCGCGGACGGACTGCCGATCCACCTGCGTCGCCTCTGAGGCCGTCCTCGGGCCGCCCCTGACACGATGCCGCGCGGCTCACCGCACGTCGCGCGGAATCCCGAGTTCGATATCCAGATAACGTAATTCCGGATCCCGGCGGCGACCGTTGCGGAAGGCCCGGAACACCAGATCCTGCGGATGCCCGACGGTGAACACCTCGGTGAAGGTCTTCACCGTCCGCCGCGGCGCGCCGCACAGGCTCGGATTGAATCCGGCCTTGGCCAGCGGCCCCTCCCAGATGAGCGCCGCCCCGCCGGGCACGCTGTGCGGGGCGAAGCTCCAGCCCAGCTCGCGCATGCGGCGGTCGAACTCGCTCGCGCCGAGTCCGGCCACGTCCCAGCCGCTGGCCTCGTTGAAAAGCTGCCTGCCGTGCAGGAATTGGACGAAGCACGGGTCCGGGCCGGGGTGCGGGGTGCTGAGGTTGATGACGCCGTCCCAGGGCAGGGTGGTCAGCGCCCAGGCCAGCCGCGCCTCGAAATCGTCCCAGTCCGTGCACACCACGGGCTTGCCGCGTTCGCTGGGCCGGTCGGCGGGCAGGCCGTAGCTGCCGGTGCCGGGCGCGTCCATGCTCCAGGTGGCGAAGCGCAACCGGCCGCCGTCCATCCCGAGCCCGTCGCGCAGCACGGTGACCACGGATTCGGCGACGCCGCGGCGGTGGTCGACCGATTCCTCGCGCTGCCAGCCGGTGCTCCACTCCCGCGCCAGGCGGGGCTGCTGGTGCACGCGCTGCATGGCCCGCCACTGCGGATCCGGTGCGGTGGCATCGGATTCGGACGGCAGCGGGACCGGATCCCAGGTGCCGTCGGACTGCTCGCCGATCACGCGGAGCAACCGGTCGGCCTCGTCGGCGTTCTCCGGGACCGCGACCAGCACCTCGATCTCGGTGCCCTGTTGCGCGAAATGCGCTCGGCGGCCGGTGAGTTCGTCACGGACCTGAATGAAACGGGGATTCCAGCCGAGTCCCGATTCGTCCGCGTCCTCGTCCTCCTCGAGAAAAAACGGCATCCACTGAATCAGCACATCCCATCCCTGCGAACCCACCTTGCCTCCCTCCGGGGTTCTCGCCAACCTACCCGCCGGTCACCGTCCACGCCCGCCGTTGGGTACCGGTCGGGCTCGGGCTGTGGTAGAACCTGTTCTAGTTTTTCACCTGAAGGGCCACGAATGAACTGGTACACCGGCAATACCGTCTACGACACCGTGCTGACGATCGCCTTCGGTTTCGCTGCCTTCGTCCTGATCGGGGGCCTGTTCCAGCAGAGCCCGTACGGTCGGTTCGCCACCGCCAAGCTCGGACTGAACCTGAACCCGAAACTCGGCTGGTGGTTGATGGAGATTCCGGCCACCGTGGTCTTCGCGGTCGCGTACCTGAGCGGGCCGCACCGTTTCGAGCCGACTTCCCTGGTGCTGGCGGCCATCTGGATTCTCCACTACGCCAACCGCGGCTGGTTCTTCCCCCTTTCCATTCGCCAAGTGCCCGGCAAGACCAGCAGTTTCAACATCTCGGTGCTCGGCATGGGCATGTTCGTCACCGCCATGCACGGCTACCTCAACGGCGCGCTGTTCAGCCACGACTACTTCGGTCAGTACGGCACCGGCTGGTTGACCGACCCGCGATTCATCATCGGATCGATCATCTACCTCAGCGGTTTCGCGCTGCTCACCAGTTCCGAGTGGATCGTGCGGAATCTTCGCGATAAGAACAATCCGGGCGCAACGGAATACAAGATTCCGTTCGGTCTGGGCTTCCGATTCGTCACCAGCCCCACGTATCTCGGCGAGCTCATCGCGTGGGCCGGGTTCGCCATCCTCACCTGGGCGCTGCCGGGCGTGGTCATCTTCCTGATCACCTTCGGCAATCTGGTGCCCCGGGCCTTCGCCACCCACACCTGGTACCGCGAGAAGTTCTCCGACTACCCCGCGGAGCGAAAGGCCCTGGTGCCGTTCGTGATCTAGCGGCTGTGCGGCGCGGTCTCACCGACCGTGCCGCAGCGCCTTGTCGCGGTACATGGCGGTGTCCACGGCGTGCATGAGCTCGTCGACGGCGGTGGAGTCGGTGTCCACCAGCGCGGTCCCGATACTCGCGCCCACCCGCACCGACAGTCCCGCCACATCGAAGGGGTCGTGCAGCGCGGCCAGCAGGTCCTCGGACACCGAGTCCAATTCCTCCGGGCCCGAGCAGCTTTCGACCAGCACGATGAACTCGTCGCCGCCCAGCCGGGCCGCCACCCCGTGCGGCGGCACGGCCTGGCGCAGCCGCTGGGCCACCTCGCACAGCACCTGATCGCCCGCGGTGTGGCCGCGGCGGTCGTTGACCTCCTTGAAGCCGTCCAGGTCCAGGTAGCAGACGCCCACCTGGCCGGTGGCGGCCGCGAGCCGGTCGAAGAACAGCAGCCGGTTCGGCAGACCGGTCAGCGAGTCGTGGTGGGCGTCGTACCAGAGCCGGTCGGCCAGTTCCTTGCGGTCGGTGACGTCCACGGTGACCCCGACCAGGAAGCGCGGCTTGCCATCGCTGTCGCGGACCACCGTCATGGACAGGTCGATGATTGTGTGCGAACCGTCGGGTTTGGTGTGTTCGGTCTCGAAGCGGAAGCGGTCGATCTCGCCGGACAGTAAACGCTGGAAGAGACCGAACGCCTCGCCGATATTGATCGGGCCCAGTATGTCGGCCACCGGACGGCCCGGCATCTGCCCGGCCGGGACGCCCAGGGTCTCGGCCATGGCGTTGTTGACGTCGACCACCTGCCCGGTGGTGATGTCGACCGTGCCGATGCCCACCGACGCGCCCTCGAAGATGGCCTGGAAGCGGGCCTCGGACAGCTGCCTGCGGGCGTCGGCCTCGCGCGCGGCGGTCAGCGCCGCGGTCAGGGTCTTCTCCTGTTCCGACAACGCCACATTGCGCAGTCCGGCGGTGAACTCGGCCGCGAACTCGGCGGCCAGCTCGATCGCGCGATCGCGCACCGGCCAGTAGTCCTCGCAGCCGGGGTCCGGGCAGGCGTCGGTGACCAGGTCCTTGCACAGCACCAGGACCGACCGGTGCACGGTCAACGGATCCCGGTAGTTGGCGCCCACCAGGGCGCGGGCGGCGTCCCGGGCCACCGACATGTCCTCGGTGCCGCGCACCGCCGCGATCAGCCGGTCGCCGAACCCGTCGAGCAACTGCTCGACCTGCGACCGGGTGATCGTCGGCGCCACCGCGCCCTCGAGAGCGTCGGCCCATCGGACCGCCAGCTCGTGTGCTCCCACCGCCTACCCCCTGCCCCTGCCTCGTGCCCCTGCTCAGGCCTTGCGGCCCACACCCGCCAGACCGAGTGATCGGCCGGGCGCCTCGTGCTGGTCACGGTCGGATTCCGGCCGCCACAACGGCAATTCCACCACACCCGGCTCGATCGGCTCCCACTTGCCGAACAGGGCCGCGATTTGCTCGCGGGTCCGGAACTGCAGGCCGATCCTGCTGACGTCGCGCGAGTTCTCCACCAGTTTGGCGGCGTCGTCGGGGCGAGTGGCCGAGGTGAGGTGCGACAGGGCCAGGTAGCTGCCGGCCGGCACCGCGTCGTAGAGGGCGTCGACCTTGTCGGCGGGGGAATAGTCGTCGCTCATCAGGTGCAGGACCGCGATGAGGAGAACTCCGACCGGCTGGTCGAAATCGATGATGCCGGTCCCGCGGGCCTGGGCGAGCAGCGCCTCGGGCTCGCGCAGATCGGCCTCGATCGCGGCGGTCCGGTCATTGCCCTTCAGGATGGCGCGCGCGTGCGCCACGGCCACGGGGTCGATATCGGCGTAGAGCACCCGGCACTCCGGGTCGATCGCCTGCGCCACCTCGTGCACATTGCCCGCGGTCGGGATGCCCGACCCGATGTCGAGGAACTGCCGCACGCCCTGGTCCACCAGGTACCGCACCGCGCGGCGCAGGAACGCGCGATTGCTCAAGGCCAGTCGCGGCAGGTCCGGGACCAGCGCTTTACCCGCCTCCGCGGCCTGCCGGTCGACCTCGAAGTTGTGCGAGCCGCCCAGCAGCGCGTCGTACATGCGCGCCGGGCTCGCCCGGTTCATGTCGACGCCTTCCGGTGCCCATTCCGGTCTGTCCATCCCCAAACCCTCCTAGCCGCAACGGTCGAACGCCCGCCGGTGGTACGAGCGGGCCGAGATCCGGGCAAATCCGGTGTTTCCGATCACCCGGACGGTGCAAACCGAATGGTAGTCCCCGTTGGCCAGAATCCTTGCAGCGATACCACTCTCGCCCTGAGGTGGGACAATGCTCACCCGGCGGTTGACGCCGCGCAGGTGCTGTGCGTGAGCGGCGGCACACACACCCCCGACACGTCGGCCAGCAGCAGGCGCGCCCCGAGGACCAGCGAGCACAGCGCAATCGCGCCGAAGGCCAGCACCCACAGCAGGCCCGGGATCCTGGTCAGGTGGGCCAGCTGGTCGGCGTCGGAATTCGGCTCGTGCGCGCGATTGCGCTGCAACTCGATCACCGGGCGCACCGCGGCCAGCAGCAGGAACCAGGACGCCGCGTACGCCAGCGCCGCCTGGGTGGTGTCGCTGCCGAACCAGGACACCGCGAACACCACGCCGCCGGTCACCAGCAGCGACAGCAGGCCGTACCAGTTGCGGATCTTGAGTAGCAGCACCAGCAGCAGCGCGATGGTCAACCACAGCATGAGGGTGATGCGGTGCGCGCCCAGCAGCGCGGCGTAGGCCAGCCCCAGCAGCGCCGGCGCCGGATACCCGGCCGCCATGGTCAGGATCATGCCGAGCCCATAGGGTTTGCCGCTCGACACGGTGAGTCCCGAAGTGTCGGAATGCAATCGGATGCCATTGAGGCGGCGGCCGGTCAGCAGCGCGGTGAACGCGTGCCCGCCCTCGTGGGCGATGGTGACCGCATTGCGCAGAATGCGCCACGTCGGGCGGAACGCCACCAGTATCAGCGCCACCACGCCGGTGCCCACCACCAGCTGCCACGGCGGCGGGGTCTGCGTCGTGGACAACCGGTCCACGATGGTGCTGCCGCGCTGAACGAATTCCGCTGTATCCACGGCCGCACCCTACCGATTCGGCGCGGACCTGGCGATCCGGTCCCAAATCATCGCGTATGCGACAGACTTGCTGTGGGCCGGGGCCGGAGCGAATCGATTGTCAGGGGAGCGTGAGATGTCCGAGTCAGTGCAGAGTTACCCGAGTGCGGCGCCGGTTGGGGTGGACACCACACGCGCCAGCATCGCCCGCGTCTACGACGCCGCATTGAACGGTAAGGACAATTTCGAAGTCGACCGCGCGGTCCTGGACCAGGTGCGCGAGGTCGCGCCCGGGGTCGCCGAATTGGCCTGGGCGAACCGGGATTTCCTGATCCGCGTATGCCGCTTCCTGGCCAAGGAGGCGGGCATCGACCAATATCTGGACCTCGGTTCGGGGCTGCCCACCGCGGAGAACACCCACCAGGTCGTGCAGCGCGTGGACCCGGGTTCCTCGGTGGTCTACGTGGACAACGACCCCATGGTGCTGGCGCACGCGCGCGCCCTGCTGGCGGGCAATCCGCGCACCACTATCGTCGAAGCCGATATCTTCCGTCCGTTCGAGGTGGTCAAACACCCCGATATCCGTGAGGAACTGGACTTCAGCCGTCCGATCGCGCTGTTCCAGATCGGCACCCTTCACCACTACGCCGCCGACGATGTCGCCGCCGTGATGCGCAGCTACCTCGATGTGCTGCCCTCCGGCTCGTATGTGGCCATCGCCCATTTCCTCGACCCGGAGACCGCCGAACACAGCGACTTGGCGCGCAAGATGGAGGAGAAGTTCGTGCACAGCCCCATGGGCTCGGGCCGCTTCCGCACCCGCGACGAGATCCACGCCCTGTTCGGCAATCTCACCATGATCGAACCCGGCCTCGTCCTATGCGACGAATGGTGGCCCGACGGTCCGCAACTCACGCCGCTGAGCCCGGTCCGCCACTGCATCGCCGGCGGCGTCGGCTTCAAGCCCTAGACGGCCGCGAGGCGGTCGGCGAGGATGCCCGCGCGGGCGAGCTGGACCTTGCGGGCCTGACCGGAGGCGAAGGCCATGAGGCCGATGGGGGTTCGCAGGCGCAGCTCGTCGTCGACGCGGGTGCCCTCGGCGGTGGGGGTCAGGTCGAAGCGGTAGCCCATGCGGACGCCGCCGGGGCTGTCGACCTCGCCCCAGACCGCTGTCCCGGGTGTGCCGAGCAGGGCGACGCGAATGCGGTTGTCGTGCTTCAGGCCCAGGAAGCGGAAGCGTTCGACGGCGAGGTAGGAACCGTCCTGGACGTCCTCGACGGCGACGACCAGCGGGGAGAGACCGATGTAGTTCTCGGGCCGGATCAGGTGGTCGTAGACGGCCTCGGGGGAGGCGGGGACGGTGAACGTGTTACGGATGATCTTTTCCGGCATGTCCGCACTCTAGCGGTCACCCGCGGCGGGGGATCGGGGCCGGAACCGGTCGTGCGGCATCACGATTCGGCGGGGCCGGTCTGGGCCAGCAGGCCGTCGACACAGGCGCGCAAGCCCTGGCCGTAGGTGTCGCGGGCGGCCAGGGCGGGCCAGCGTTCGCCGATCGCGGCCAGCCGGGGAACGCGATCGGGATCGAGATCGCCGAAGGCGGCGCGGCCGGAGGCGGCCGGGCCGCCGCGGCGCTGGGAGTGGGTGCGGACCAGGATCTCGCCGACGGTGTAGTACCAGATCGAGCGGAAGATGTAGGCGGCCTGCTCGGGGGTGCGGCCGCTGGATTCGGCGGCCGCGAGGATGGATTCGACCGTCCACAGCGCGGATTCGTCGAGCAGGCCGACGAAACCGTCCACGGTGAGGACCTCCGCGGCCCAGGGCCAGCTCGCCAGCAGATCGTGCATGGCGGTGGCGGCCGCGACGATCCGGTCCCGCGGATCCTCGGGCAGCTCCGGGCGTTCGGTCTGATCGGCGTAGTGGTTGAGCAGCAGGACCAGCAGATCCTCCTTGTCCTGGACGTGGCGGTAGACCGTGGTCGCGCCGATTCCGGCCTCGGCGGCCAGGCCGCGAATGGTGAGCCGCTCCCAGCCGTCGCGGTCGATCAACCGGCGGGCCGCGGTCAGGATCTCCGTGCGGGACGTGACGGGCGGGCGGCCGGTGCGGCCGGAGGAGGCGGTCGGTCGGGACATGTCTGCCATCATGCCCTGTTCCGCTCTCGACAGCGTGACCTGCGGATGCTACTTTCGGAACGTGTTCGCAAAGTCGTCGACGGGCGTCGGCGACTCGTCCCGGAGGAGCTTCCCGTGCGATACCTGATCCTGGCGGCGATCGCCGCCCTGTCCTCGGCCGCGGCGACCGGATCGGCTGTGGCGCAACCGGATACCGGAGGAGCGCCGGGCGCGGTCGTATCGTCACGGCCCCTTGACGCCGGCGAACTGATTCCCGGCGCGGCGAGCGGGTATCGCATCACGTACCGGACGACCGGCCAGAACGGCGAGGCGGAGGTCAGTGGCGGCACGATCTATGTGCCCGAAGGCGCGACCCCGGCGGGCGGTCGGCCGATGGTGTCGTGGGCGCACGGGACCAGCGGCATGACGGCCGGCTGCGCGCCTACCATCAATGGCGGCATGGCGGACAAGTTCGACGAGACACCGCAGCTGTCAACGTATCTGGCGCGCGGCTACGTGGTGGCCGCGAGCGACTACATCGGCCTGGGCGCGGACGGCGTCTACGAGTATCTGGCCGGGCGCGCGGCGGGCCACGCGGTCCTCGACATCGTGCGCGCGGGCCACGTCGTGGATGCCGGGCTGTCCGAATCCTTCGTGCTGGCCGGGCATTCCATCGGCGGGCAGTCGGTGCTCGCCGCGGCCGGGATGGCCGCGGGCTACGCGCCGGACCTCGATCTGCGCGGCACCCTCGCCTACGCGCCGACCAGCAATGTCGAGGACATCATCGCCGTGCTGAGCCGTCCGGGCGTGCCCGTGCTCCCCGGCCTCGACGGCCTGCACGCCCGGCTCGTCATGATCCTCGCGGGCCTCGATCACGCCCGCCCCGAACTCGGCGTCACCGACTACCTGTCACCGCACGGCCACGAAGTCCTCGCCATCGCGCGGGCCGGAAACGATTGCCTGGCTTCCCTGGAGGCGGCCGTCACGGGCAAGTCGGTCGGCCAGTTGTTCACCACCGCCCTGCCCGATTCGGTCATTTCGGCGCTGCGGGACTACCTGTCGGTGCCCGCCACCGGGTACCGCGGTCCGGTCGTCCTGCTGCAGGGCGGATCCGACACCATTCAGCCCGTTCCGACCACCGTGCTGCTGCTACAACAGCTCCGGTCGGCCGGTACGGACAGTCAATTGGTGCTGCACGCCCCCGCCACCCACTTCACCATCCTGAAATTCGCCGACTCCGAGGCTCAGGACTTCTTGAACCGCGTGCTCCCGCTCCGATAATCCTGACTTTTGGGCGGTTTCCCTCCGGCAGCATCGGGTAAGCGAACATTGCGGGGGAAAGATCGCGATGGGGGCTGGATGGGTGGTGAGTGATGAGTGAATCGCCACTGGGTGATGGCAAGGCGCGCATACGCACCGACAACGCGGAGCCGGAATCACCGCGATTGTCCGGTGACGTGGGGGTACGGGTGCGCGCCGACGCCGGACACCTGGAAATGTTGCGCGCGATAGCCGAAACCGTCATGCTCACAGCCGATTTCACCATCGACGTGGCCATCGACATGCGGGTCGCGCTGGATCAGGTGGCGACCGCGATGATCCTGGCGGCCGTGCCGTCGGCCGGACTCGACTGCGAATTCCGTTACGACGAGCAGCGGGTCCGGATTCGCGTGACGTCGGTGATCGGCACCGGCGGCGGCCTGATCGAGCACAGTTTCGGCTGGCATTTCGTGGAATCCCTGACCGATTCGATAACTGTCGACACCGACGAGTTCGACGTCGTACAACGCGGATACCCGGTGGTCGTGGAATTCACCCGGCAACGGAAGGACGACGCGGAGCCGGAATGAGGCGATACACCGTGAGGCGCCCGGCCACCGTCATGTGAATCCGGGTGGCCGTGCCGATCACCTCGCCGTCGGCGGCGAGGGGTTCGCGCGTGGTGAGCCGGACGGTCAGCTCGGGCCGGCGGCATTCGCCGTACAGGCGGGTGCGTCCCAGGGCCGCGAGCCCGGCCGCCAGGATGATCCGGGGACGGGACCACGGCCCGTCGGCGCGTAGCCATCGGATGTCGAGCAGCCCCGCCGCGAGATGGTCGCGAACGGCCGGGGTGGAGCGCCGCGGATGATAGGAACCGTTGCCGAAGAACAGGACCCACACCCGGCGGCGCTCACCGTCGACCTCCACCGTGAGGGGCCGGGCCCGGCCCACCGCGGCCACCGACGCGGCCGCGAAGGCCAGCCGCCGACCCCATCGCGAACGCCATCTCCGCCGCAGCCGCACCATGTCCGGGTAGGCGCCCACACTCGCCACGTTGAGCACGTGCCGGGTGCGCTCTCCGTCCTCGTCGTCGAAGCGGACGCGCGCGATGTCGACTTCCACGGCATCGCCGGATTCGACGGCCGCGGCCGCCTCGGCCGTGTCGCGCACACCCAGATCGCGGGCGAAATGATTGCGGGTGCCCGTGGGGAACACCGCCAGGGGCAGACCGCGCCGCAGGGCGACCGTGGCCGCCGCGGCGAGGGTGCCGTCACCGCCCGCGACACCCAGTGCCATCGGCCGCGGAACGCAGGCGCGGAACGCCAGTTCCAGCCGCCGGGCGGGATCGTCGCCCGGTTCGGTGCGGACGAGGGTGGCCGCGGGCAACAGCGCCGCGAGAACCTCGCACGGATCGACGGACGGATCACCCGCTGCCGGGTTGACCAGCACCAGCAGGCCGTTCCCGTCGGCAAGCGCGGGCGTGCCCTGATGCCGCTCGCGGGCGGTCGCCGGCGCCGGGGCCGGCCACCAGTGCCGGGTGGCCAGGGCGATGGTCGAACCGATCACCGCGCCCGCGAGCACATCACTGCCCCAGTGCACGCCGGTATGCACCCGCGAGTAGGCGACGAGTCCCGCCAGCGGGACGAGACCCGCTGCGGCCCGGGGAGTCTCGACCGCGACCGCCGTGGCGAACGCGGCCGCCGCGGCACTGTGGCCCGAGGGGAACGACGACGAGACGGGCCGCGGGTCCAATCGCCGAGATGCGGGCAGCAGCTCGGCGGCGGGGCGGCGGCGCGTGATGATCGGCTTGAGACCGCCGTTCACGATCGCCTCCGTGGCGGCGAGGGCGGCGACGCCACGGATCGCGGCCCGCCGGTACTCGCCGCCACGGGTTCCCAACGTGAGGGCGATGACCAGCCAGAGCGCGCCGAAATCCGCGCCGCGGGTCAGCCGCAGCAGGCCCGAATCCAGCGCGGAGGCGGGTATGCGCGCGACCGCGGCGGTGACGGCGCGATCGATGCGGCCGACGCGGTGGAACCGTCGCGCGAGTCCTGCCATCGGCGAGGACAATTCGCCGGCCGCTCCGGAAAGCGGCTGCGGCCGGCCCACTGTCGTGTGACGGGTGAAATGCATGCTGGTGTAAGGGAGTTCACCAATCGCTGACCGGATCACCAATAGTGGGAGCGTCGGCCGATCGGGCGTCCGGCCGCGCCGAGGAGCCAGGCGACCGCGCCGATCAGCATCAGGATGACCCCGATGGTGGTGAGGATATGGATGCCGAAGATAATTCCCAGGATCAGTATTACGAGGCCCAGGACGATCATGATTATTCCTTTGTGGGGAGCGATTGTGACATTCCCGCAGTTCCCGCTGAATCGGCCGTCAAACGCCCCTGGAGCACGATGAGGTGTCGCATGGGTCCGTGCGAATCATTCTGTGGCAATACGTCTCTGACCTGGCGGATCGCGCGATGATGCGGTGAACACCGCAGTCGGCCGGTGAAAACGGGTTCCCCAGCGGCCGAAATGGGTACACCATTGTTATGCAGTTCAGCCGAATACGGGGTGATACCGATGACGGGTGACAGCTATGACGATATCGAGCCGCTGCTGAAACAGCTTGCCGTCGCCGTGGAAACCGATGCTCCCGAGCGAAAGGCCTTGCGCGAAGAGGCGATCGACCGGTGTCTGCCACTGGCCGACCACATCGCGCGCAAGTTCTCCGGGCGCGGCGAGGCGTTCGAGGACCTGGTGCAGGTGGCCCGGCTCGGGCTGGTGCAATCCATCGACCGGTTCGACGTCGAGCGTGGTTCGCGGTTCCTGTCCTTCGCGGTGCCGACCATCATGGGCGAGGTCAGACGGTACTTCCGCGACAGCACGTGGGCCGTGCGCGTACCGCGCCGGGTCAAGGAGACCCAGATCCGCGTCGGCGCCGCCGTCGAAATCCTCGCCCAGCGCCTGGGCCGCATGCCCAAGGCGCGCGAACTGGCCGCCGAACTGGAGGTGGACCAGTCCGAGCTGACCCAGGCCTTGCTGGCCGCCAACGCCTACCAGAGCTCGTCGCTGGAAGCCGCCTGTCCCGATGACGGGGAAAACACTCCGCTGGCCATGCTGGACGCGCTGGGGGCCGAAGAGCCCGGCTTCGAACACGTCGACCAGTACCTCGCCGTCTGCCCGCTCATCGCGGAACTGCCCGAACGGGAGCGGCGGGTGCTCACCATGCGCTTCTTCGACTCGATGACCCAGAACCAGATCGCGCAGCGGCTGGGGGTCTCGCAGATGCAGGTGTCACGCATCCTGGCGAAGACCCTCGGCCGGCTGCGCGCCGAGGCGCTGGCCATCTGATCAGAATCCTGCCAGACCCGAGGCCAGATCCGGCATCCGGATCGCCTGCACCGCCGCGTCCCGCACGTCCGGGCACGCGGCGGTGGTGGTTTGGTCGATGACCGAGCGATTGCGCATCACCGCGATATTGACGCCATTGTTGCGCAGCGCCCAATCCTGCACGGTGATATTGAATTTCAGCCGGGCCTCGGTGGGGCCCTCGGCGCGCCACTTGTCGACTTCGGGCCGCATCATGTCGCACAGCTGCTTGGCGGCGTTCGCGGAGATGGTCGGTGACCCGGAGCTCTGCTGCGGCGAACCGGTTCCCGGAACACCGGGTTCGGTGCTGTTCGAGCAACCCACGGCGAGCGCGGCCGCCGTCACGGCCACGACCGGCCAGCGGGCGCGAGAGTGCTGAGATGCCATGACGGAGGGCCCTTTCAGTGCGCTCGGTTGTCTTCAGCGTCGGTGGTCGGCGGCGGTGCGGGCCGCGTCCGCGAGCCGCTCACCGCGCCGCTTGGCTTTCTCGGCGAGGTGGCCGCCCTGGTCGCGGGCGGTGTCGAGGAGATGACCACCGCGGTCGGCGGCGACATCGCCCCATTGTGCGCCGAGTTCCCTGGCCGAACCCGCGAGTTGGGTGCCGCGATGCTGGGCCGCCTCGGCCAGTCGCTCGCCACGATCGTGCAGTGCCGCAACGAGTTCGGGTCCGTGCTCGCGGGCGGATTCCGCGAGCTGCGCGCCGCGGTGCTGGGCGGCGTCGGCCAGTCGCTCGCTGCGATCGTGCAGCGCCGCGGCCAGTTCGGGTCCGCGTTCGCGGGCGGTCTCCGCCAGGTGCTCACCGCGGGTCCGCACCGCCGCGGCGAGTTCGGGTCCGTGGACCTTCGCGGCGTCGGCGAGCCGGGTGGGGGCGGAGTCGTCGGCCTGCAGCTTCTCCAGGGCCCGGCGGCCACGCCAGCCGAGCGACGGTTTGCCCTGCCGATCGGTCGAGGCGATGAGCAGTCCGCCGAGCAGGCTCACGTCCTTGAGCAGCGCGTTGCGCCGGGCCGAACGCCGTTCGGGGTCCTCCTCGGTCCAGAACCCCGGTTCGGTCAGGGCCGCCGGGATCACGGTCGCGGCGAGCACGGCGGTGGACAGCCGGGGCAGTTTGCCCAGGGCCAGCAGCGCGCCGCCGCCGACGCGGACCGCCGCGTTGATCCGGACCAGTGTGGCCGGATCGTCGGGCAGATAGGCCGCGAGCTTGGCCGGCAACCGCTGCTCGCCCTGCCGCACCGCCTCGTTCGCGGTCTTGATCCGGGGATCGGGGTGGGTGAGCGTGTCGATTCCGTCGGCGACGAAAGCGGTCGCCAGCAGGGGGTGGGCAATGCGTCGCAGCATGGTGATTCCTTTCCGGAAGGCTGTCTCAGCAGGCGCTGATGTCGTCGCTGTTCCCGGCGTCCTCGTCCTCAAACGCGAGGTCGCGCGCCGCGAGCCGGGGGATGAGGCCACCGGCCAGGACGTCTCGCACCTGACGCGGCGAAAGCCGGTGTCGCACGGTGAAAGTGGATTCCTTGCTCATATCGAGCACCTCGAGCGTGGTGACGCGGGCGATGGCGTGCAGATCGAGCAGTCGCAGCACGTCATCGCGGTCGATACGGTCGTAGTCGGTGGGATCCTCGAATTCGAGGGCCAGGACACCGAAGTTGGCCAGGTTCTGCCAATGGATGCGGGCGAAGGATTTGGCGATGACCACCCGCAGACCGAGGTAGCGGGGTGCGATGGCCGCGTGCTCGCGTGAGGAACCCTGACCGTAGTTCTCGCCCGCGACGACGATGTGCCCGGTGTCGGAAACCCGCTGCGCCCGTTCGGGATAGGTCTCGTCGATCGCGGTGAAGGCGAACATCGCCAGCTTGGGGATATTGGATCGGTAGGGCAGGGCGCGGGCTCCGGCGGGGGAGATCGCGTCGGTGGAGATATCGTCGCCGACCTTCAACAACACGGGCGCGATGATCCGGTCCGGCAGCGGTGTCAATTCCGGCAGACCGGAGATATTGGGCCCTTTCACCGGCCGCACCAGCCGTGCCCGCTCGGGCTCGAGCGGGGGGACCAGCATCGCCGTATTGACCGAGGCCCGCACGGGCAGTTCGAGTTTCGGGTAGTCCATGCCGACCGTGCGCGCCCACTCCCGCGGATCGGTGATCACACCGGTGAGCGCGGAGGCGGCCGCCGTCTCCGGCGAGCACAGCCAGACCGAGTCCTCCTTGGTGCCCGAACGGCCCGGGAAATTGCGCGGCATGGTGCGCAGCGAATTGCGGCCCACCGCGGGGGCCTGGCCCATGCCGATGCAGCCCAGGCATCCGGCCTGGTGGATGCGCGCACCCGCCTCGATCAGGTCGGTGACCGCGCCCATCCGGGTCAGATCCGTGAGGATCTCCCGGGAGGTGGGGTTCACGTCGAAACTGACCTGCGGCACGGTCTGCCGCCCGGCCACCATGGCCGCCGCCATGGCGAAGTCACGCAGTCCGGGATTGGCGCTGGACCCGATCACCGCTTGCGCGATCTCGGTGCCCGCCACCTCGCGCACCGGCACCACGGCGCCCGGCGACGACGGTTGCGCGATGAGGGGTTCGAGCGTGGACAGGTCGATGGTCTCCTCGATGTCGTATTCGGCGTCGGTGTCGGCGGCCAGTTCGACCCAGTCGTCCTCGCGGCCCTCCGCGCGCAGGAACGCGTGGACGGCCTCGTCGCTCGGGAAAACCGTGGTGGTGGCGCCGAGTTCGGCGCCCATGTTCGCGATCACATGCCGGTCCATCGCGGACAGTCCCGCCAGGCCCGGCCCGTGGTATTCGATGATGCGCTCGATCCCGCCGCTGACGCCGTGCCGGCGCAGCATCTCCAGGATCACGTCCTTGGCCGAACACCACTGCGGCAGTTCGCCTTCGAGCCGGATACCCCAGATCTTCGGCATCCGCAGGCGCAGCGGCTGACCCGAGATGGCCAGCGCCACTTCCAATCCGCCCACGCCGATGGCGAGCATGCCCAGCGAGCCCGCCGCCGGCGTGTGCGAATCAGATCCCGCGAGCGTCTTGCCTGGCACCCCGAAACGCTGCATATGGGTGGGGTGGGAGACGCCGTTGCCCGCCTTGGAGAACCACAGGCCGAAGCGCTGGGCGGCCGTGCGGAGATACTCGTGGTCCTCGGCGTTCTTCTCGTCGGTCTGCAACAGATTGTGGTCGACGTACTGGACGCTCACCTCGGTGCGTGAGCGATCGAGGGCCAGGGCCTCGAGCTCCTGCATCACCACGGTGCCGGTGGCGTCCTGGGTCAGCGTCTGATCGATCCGGATCGCGATCTCGGTGCCCGGCGTCATCGCACCCGACACCAGGTGCGAGGCGATCAGCGTGCGCGCCAGATTGCCGGGCATGACGTGTGACTAGCCGCTGGTGGCCTGCGGGCCGACGACGAAGGTGGCGTTGCCCGTCGCATCCAGGCCCGCGTCGAGAATCTTGTCGTCGAAGAATTCCGCGGACCGGCGGTCCATGTAGACCCGCGCGCCTTCGGCGGTCAGGACCGCGTCGTCCTCGGACGGCCCGTCCGTCACCGCGAGCTGGAAACTCTCGGCGTCATCCGGCGTGGTGATCCGCAGTCCGGCGTCGCGCGGGGCGCCTTCCCCGGAGGTGATACCGCGTACCGCCTCGACGGCAGTGGGGGTGAGCATCAGCATAGGTCTTCCTTCCGCTGTCGTGAGTGCCGGACGGACTGCCGGCAGTCGGTCGAATAACCGGCTGCGCCGGACCGAAACGTCTCAGCGGTGGCTGCGGGTCCGGAATCGGATCCGGGGGCCGGGGGATCGGCGGGCCTGGTGTCGGCAGGGGCAGGGGCGGAACGGGCTCCGGGACAGGTTCGCCCGGCTCCAGCGGTGGGACCGGTTCCGGCGGTCGCACCGGAGGAACCGGGGTTCCGTCCGACCCGATACCGGATCCGACGTTCTGAGGTTCCATACCGCCCGCATACCCGGCGACGCCCGAGGTATTCGGTTCCGGACATGCTCGCGGAATCATGGCGATCACCGGGGATTCATCCGATAATCCGACAAAGGGCCCATTCTTGGTAGGAGGCCGGGCATGACCACGGAAACTTCTCGGGGGCATCGCCGCCGGACCCTCCTCGCGATGGCCGCAATTCCGGCGGCGGTCGTGCTGTCCTGTTCCAGCGGAGGCGGGCCCTCGGCCACCACCACCGCCGCGCCGGGCGGCGCGTCCACGACCACCGCACCGGGCAGTTCCGCGCCGGCGAGCAGCGGGTCGGGCGCCCCCACGACCTCCCCGGCCGCGGACTTTCCCTACCAACCGCTGTGGCCGTTCCGCGACAGCGCCGAAGCCGCGGCCTGGCAGCGGGACGCCGGGTCCGGGCATCAACCCTGGCATCTCGACCCCGCCGCCACCGCGCAGTCCTTCACCCAGCACTACCTCGGGTTCTCGAGCTTGGACAAGATCGTGAAGGTGGCCACCGACGGGGACCAGTCGCGGGTCAGCGTCGGGTTCGACAATCCGAACGGTGTGCCCGTTGTCGCGGCCGTCGTGCATCTGGCCCGGATGGGGCACGGTGACACCGCGCCGTGGGAGGTCGTCGGCACCGACGACACCACCTTCCAGCTGACCACGCCGCGCTACGGCGGCGCGGTCTCGTCGCCGGTGGCCGTGGGCGGGACCATTACCGGCGTGGACGAGAGCATCCGGGTCCGGATTCTGCGCTCGGATCGGGATCAGCCCGTCGGTCGATCCGCTCCGATTCCCGCGGGCGGTACCGAATCACCCTGGAGTGCCACGGTGTCCGTGTCCGATGCTTGTCCGGCCACGCTCACCATCGTCGCGGCCACCGGAGGTCACGTCGCCGACGTCGAACGGTTCACCATCACTGGCGTTCGCTGCTGATTCGCCACGAAATTAGCTGTCGGAGAACCGGACTCGGGGAACTAATCGGGCGTCGCTGTGCCACCGGGGCCGACTTTGCGTGCCTAAGTTGATCTTTCGCGCCACATTTGCGCCGCGGGTGTACCAGAATTGGTGGTCCCTCTTCGAAAGGTTGACTCGTGCCCAAGCACTTGATCACGGTGGCGGCGATAGCGATGGTGGCGGCGGCGATCACGGGATGCGGCGATCACCGCAGCACCCCATTGGTCCCGCCGTCCCCGACCAGCGCGGTACCCGTCCTCGGCGGCGGTCGCTTGCCGGACGTGATCGACATGCCGACGACGACCCCGACATCGACCGGCCGGACCACCACGACCCCCAAGGCCGGCTGACGGTCCGGTTCCCGCCGCTCGGCTATTTCTGGTAGCCGAGCGCGGTGCTGCGCACTTGATCGACGTATACGGCGGAGTGGTTGTACGCCAGGATGGCCTGCCGCCAGCCGTGCGCCGTGGCCAGATCGCCGCCCGCCGCGCACAGGTATCGACCGGCCGCGAGGGCCGCATCGTCGATATTGTCCGGGCTGCCCGAAAGGCCGCTGGTGGCAGCCGGTTTGGCGGCCTTCAGCGTGGGGGCGAGGGTGTTGTAGCCTACGGCCGCGTGGACGCCCCAGCGTTTCCAGGTATCGGGGATGAACTGGAACGGGCCCATCGCGCGCGCGTACACCGTATGACCCGCTCGGGTGGTGGCATTGGGGTCGACGATCTGCGCATTGCCGCCGGTGCCGTCCAGCGCGATCCCTCGGATCGGCGGGCGCACCGATCCATCGGCCGCGATGGTCGCGCCGCCGAAACGGGCGTGATTGCTTTCCACGCGGGCGATACCGGCCAGGGTCACCCAGCCGAGATGGCAACCAGGCTGGGCCTTCGACATGGCCACTGTCGCATAGCCGTACGCCTGTAGGGCCCGCATCGGGATGCCGCTCGTTTCGGAACGCGCACGCGCCCACTCGCGGAGCTGGTCGATCGGAGACTCGGCCGCGTCGAGGCGGATCGCCGGAATCGACTCGCTCGCGCGCGGCGGCAGCGGATCGGACGATTCGCCGGAGACGCCGCAGCCCGCGAGTACTGCCGCGACCGCGGCCACCAGCAGCGCCGGACGCGCTGTCATCGCCATCGGTGCTACTTGGCCGGGAGGGGCTTGGGCGTGGTGGGAGCCACTGTCGTGGTCGTCGCCGCCGGGCGGTGCGTCGTGGTCGGCGGTTGCGCGACCGTCGGGCGGGCCGAGGACGGAACCGGCTTGGGCGCGGTCGTTTTGGTGGCCGTGGTCGACGGCGGGGTGCTGCGGCGCGGTGTCGTCGGCTTGGCGGACGGGGTGGTCGTGCGGACCGTAGTCGGGGTCGTCGTCGCCTTGGCCGGTGTCGGTGCGGGCGGGACGGTGGTGGTCGTCGTGGTCGCAGGGACCGGGGTGGTCGTTGTCGTCGCGGTGGCAGGAACCGGGGTCGTGGTGATGCTCGTCGTCGGTGCCGCAGGGACAGGGGTTGTCGTGGTCGTCACGGCGGCGGCAGGGACCGGGGTGGTCGTGGTGGTAGTCGTTGCCGCGACGGGCATCGGCGTAGCCGGGTCGGTGGTCGTGGTGGTCGGCGTGGGAGTCGTCGTCACCGTGGTGAGGCCGGGCGTCAGTGTCGTGACGACGTCGGTCGGCGGGGAGACCTGCGCCGAAATCCCCAGACTCGCACTCACATTCACATTGATGGTCGGACCCGACGACGGGCTCGTGGTCGGAGTTTCGGTCGTCGTCGTGACCGGCGTGCTGGTAGTGGGATCGGTGGTGTCGGGAATCGGTGTCTCGGTCCCGGGCACGTCTCCGCCATCGGGAGTGTCCGCGACCGGCGTATCGTCCGGCACGGTCCCGTCCTCCGGCGTCTCGGTCACGTCCGCGAGCTCGGTGACCGGTCCGGTCTCGGTGGCCGGGTCCGCCTCGGTGGAGGTATCGGAGACCTTCGACGACGCCACGACAGTGCCCGCCCGGTCGTTCTGCGGCGAATCCGCCGTGATCGCGACCCCGCCGACCGCGAGCGCGATCAATGCCATGGTGGCCGCTGTATTGGGCAGATACCGGCGCGCGTCGCGCATCGTCACCACGAATCCTCCTGGAACATCACCGACCTGGGCCTCTGCCAGGACCGGCATATCCTGGAGGCGCCTCGTAGCGCCGAACCCAATGTTCCGGAGCTACAGGATGTTCCACGGGTGAACAGATCGACACATGTCGAATGATCAGGCGCGCGAATGCATCTGACTTAAATCTGTTCCACCTTGATCCACCAGGTCTTCGCCGCCGAACCCGTCGGGCGAGCCATGGGAATTGATGTGCGGGCGAAAACCGTGGTGGATTGGGCGCTCTGGGGAATTGCTACCCGGCGGTGGCGTCGCCGCCCTCGCGGGCGGCGGCCACGGCGGCCTGGTGGACGCCCTCGGCGAGTTCTTTCGAGTTGGCCGGGACGGGGCTGCCCGCCACCGTGTACCACTCGCGGATTTCATTGTGTTGCACCGTGACCAGTGCGAGGTTGTCGGTGTCGGACCAGAAGGTGCGGAGGGTGATCTCACCGTCGAGGGTTCCGGCTTCCTCGGTGCGGATGCCGCCGGGGCCGGTCGTCACGGTGGTGGTCCAGTCGAGCTTTGTCATTGTTGAGCCCTGCTGTATAGGTGTCGGCTATCGCGGGAGAGTGTACGCAGAAAAAGGCGGCGCCTATCCCGAAATTGGATTCGGAATAGCGCCGCCCTTTTATCGCGGTGACCACGGCGAAAGCCTCAGGACCCGTTGGTATTTCAATGCGGAATTGTCGATTTCCGCACGACCGAACTCAGGGCTGTTCGCCGATATTGCCGATGACCTGGTTGAGGTGGGCGCGGCCGTCGCTGAGCTGGTAGGTGACGCCGGCGATGGCCAGGCGGCCCGCGTCGACGGCCTGCGAGATGATCTGCGAGCGCTCCATGAGAACGTGCGCGGTCTCGGCGACGTGGCGGGCCTCGAGCTCGTCGACGGTGCTCAGACCCTCGCGGCGGCCCAGCAGGATCGATGGGGTGACGCGCTCGACGAGGCTGCGGATGAACCCGCCGGGCACCGCGCCGCCGTCCAGGGCGTCCAGGGTGGCCTTGACCGCGCCGCAGCTGTCGTGGCCGAGCACCACGATCAGCGGCACGTTCAGGACCTGTACGCCGTACTCGATGGAACCCAGCACCGAGGAGTCGATGACGTGACCCGCGGTCCGGACCACGAACATGTCGCCGAGGCCCTGGTCGAAAATGATCTCGGCGGCCACCCGGGAGTCACCACAGCCGAACAGGATGGCGGTGGGGTGCTGGCCCGCGACCAGTTCTTCGCGGTGACCGGAGCCCTGGGAGGGGTGGACCTGACTGCCGGACACGAAGCGGTCGTTGCCGTCGCGGAGCGATTTCCAGGCACTGATCGGATTTGAGTGAGGCATATGTCCGATTCTGCACGCTGATCATGATCCGCGTCGACCGGCCCTGCGTTGCGGGACGGGCGAGCCGGGCCGCCGGACCGTACTGTCGCATCGATCAGGCAACCATCGATCAGGAGGCGGGGTGCGGGCATGACGACGTCGATCGTGTTGTTCACCAGGGATCTGCGGGTCCACGACAATCCGGCGCTGGCGGCCGCGTGCCGCGAGGACAAGTCGGTGGTTCCCTTGTTCGTTCTGGACACCGATCTGCTGGCCCGGATCGGGGACGCGGCGAACCGGCTGCGGTTCCTGTGCTCGGCGCTGAGCGAGCTCGACGACGAGCTGGGTGCGCGGGGCGGGCGGCTGGTGGTGCGGCACGGCCGGGTGGTCGACGAGGTCGTGCGGGCCGCGCGCGAGGTCGGGGCGCAGGCGGTGCACCTCGCGGCGGACGGCACCCCGTACAGCCGGAAGCGGGAGGACGCGCTGCGGGAACAGCTTTCGTCGGCCGGATGTGAGCTCCGTGTGCACGGCCGCTCGATCACCGCCGTGGATCCCGGTGCGATCCGGCCGGATACCGGACGCGGGCATTACGCGATCTTCACGCCGTACTTCAACCGTTGGCTGGAGACGCCACTGCGTCGTCCGGTGCCGCCACCGGTCACCGTGACCGTGCCCGAGGTGGAGAGCGAGGCGATCCCCGGCGCGGCCGATCTCGACGCGGGTCCCGGGTCGCCGCATTTGGCGGTCGGTGGTGAGACCACCGGTCGAAAACTGCTCGAGCAGTGGCTGTCCGGCCCGGTCCGCCGCTACGAGGAGGAGAAGGACGTCCCCGCTGCCGACGGCACCTCGCGCCTGTCGCCCTACCTGCATTTCGGCTGCCTGTCCGTCACCGAGATCGTGACCCGCACCCCCGCCACCGACCCCGGCGCCCTCGCCTTCCTCCGTCAGCTCGCCTGGCGCGACTTCTACCACCAGGTCCTGGCCGACGAACCCCGCGTCGCCGTGGCCGACTACAAGGCGGTGTCAGCCGAGCCCTGGCGGTCCGATCCGCGTGGCGTAGCGGCCTGGCAGGCCGGGCAGACCGGCTACCCCATGGTCGACGCGGGCATGCGGCAACTGCTCGCCGAGGGCTGGATGCCGGGCCGGGCCCGCTTGATCGCCGCCAGCTTCCTGGTCAAAACCCTCCGCGTGGACTGGCGCATCGGCGCCGAGCACTTCGAACGCTGGCTGGTCGACGGCGACGTCGCCAACAACCGCCTGAACTGGCAGTGGATGGCCGGAACCGGCACCGACACCCGCTCCAGCCGCGTCCTCAACCCCCTGCGCCAAGCCGACCGCTTCGACCCCGAAGGCGACTACGTCCGCCGCTGGCTCCCCGAACTCGCCCAACTGCCCGGCGCCGAGATCCAACGCCCGTGGCGGGCGGGCGTCCTCGCCGCCGACTATCCGCCACCGATCGTCGAATTCAACGGGATGTGAACGCGACCGTCGGAACGGTGACCGCCAGGGCGACGCACCGGCACCACGACGCCCTCGTGCATGCTGGTGCGGTGCGAGCACTGGTGGTGGAGGACGAGGAACGGCTGGCTCTCACCCTGCGACGAGGCCTCGAGCTCGAAGGCTTCGTCGTACAGCTCGCCGCCACCGGCACCGACGGACTCTGGTGGGCGCTCGAGGACGATTTCGATGTGATCGTGCTCGATCTCATGTTGCCGGGACTCAGTGGCTACGAGGTCTTGCGGAGGCTGCGGGCCCACGACGTGGCGACCCCGGTACTGATGCTGACCGCCAAGGATGGCGATTACGACCAGGTGGACGCCCTGGACCTGGGCGCTGACGACTACCTGACCAAACCGTTCTCGTTCGTGGTCCTCATCGCGCGTCTGCGCGCGCTGCTGCGCCGGCGCGCACCACAGCGGCCGACCATCCTGGCCGCCGGCGACCTCACGCTGGATCCGAGCCGCCGGTCCGCCCACCGTGGCGACACCGAATTGGTGCTGACGCCCAGGGAATTCGCGCTGTTGGAGTATTTCCTTCAGAACAAAGGCATCGTGCTGACCAAGACCGACCTTCTCCGGAACGTATGGGACGCCCACTACGACGGCCCGGGAAACGTGGTCGAGGTCTATGTGGGCTATCTGCGCAAGAAGATCGACGCGCCCTTCGGGCAGGCCAGCATTCAGACCGTTCGGGGTGCCGGTTACCGACTTCTCGACCCGGACGCCGGGCCGGCCACCGGATCCGGGGTACCGGAACACGCTTGACCGTCAATCGACTCCGGGCAGATCGAGAATGAATCGTGCTCCGCCGGAGGGTGATTCGGTGACGACAACGGAACCGTGGTGCGCGGCCATGATTTCTGTGACTATCGCCAGGCCGAGACCCGATCCGCCGCTGGTTCGCGCGCGGTCGTCCTCCAGGCGCACGAACCGGTCGAAGATCCGAACCCGTTCCGTAGCGGGAATTCCCGCTCCGTCATCGTCCACGATGATGCGAGCTCGCCTGTCGTGGCGGCCGAGGTGAAGGATCACGGTGGAGCGGGCGTGGGCGGCGGCATTGTCGACCAGATTGCGAAGCGCCCGCTTCAGGCGCAGCCGATCGCCGAGGACGCGTACCGGCTCCACGACGGTCCGGACCGTCACGGTGCCACGCAACCGGAGCGCGGCGGCTTCCTCGGCGACCAGGTCGTCGAGATCGACCTCGCCGATCCGCAATTCGAGACCGTGTTCGTCCGCGGCCGCCAGGGTCAGGAGATCGTCCACCAGATTTCGCATGCGCTCGGCTTCCGGTAGCAGCGTCGCGTCGATCAACTCCTGGTTGAGGGCTTCCGGGCGGTGACTGGCCAATTCCAGTGCGGCGGTGAGCGTCGCCAGCGGGCTTCTCAACTCGTGCGACGCGTCGCCGACGAACCGCCGCTGCGCTCGGTGACCGGCTTCGACGCGTGCGAGCATCTCGTTCATGGTTCGGGCCAATCCCGCTATTTCGTCGCGAGTCGGCGGGATCGGCACTCGTCGTGACAGGTCGCTGGCCTCGATCCCGGCGACTCGGGTCCGAATGTCCTCCACCGAGCGCAGGGACCGGCCGACCAGTAGGTAGGTCGCGGCGGCGGCGGCCGCGACCACCGCGGGGGCGCCCAGTGCCAGCAGCGCGGCGACCTTCTTCACCGCACGCTCGCTGTTCTCGGTGTCGGCCGCGACCAGCACGGTGAAGGTTCCGGCCGAGGTGTCGGCCGTCCGGGCCACGATGCGCCAATCCTCGTCGTAGCCGGCGGCCGCGGGCAGATCGTTCGCCGCTGTGATGGGCAAGCCGGTCAATGGCGTGGGCAGCGCGTGGCGCGATGCCGCGACCTGGTGTGCGGTCGAATCGAAGACCTGCACGGCGGCGATCTGACGGTCCGCGTCGAGCAGTGTCTCGGGCAGCGCGGTCGCCGGCTCGCGCCGCAATTCCGCCGCGATCTGATTCGCCCGGAATTCGGCGGCCGTGTCGACCTCGCTGATCAGGGACCGCTGCAGCACCCACAGCATCGCCGCCGCGGCGACGGCGACGACCGCACCCACGACCAGCGCGGCCGCCAACGCGGATCTGAGGCGCAGGCCCCAGCGTGCCGGCGCGAGCCACCTCGTGAGCCCTTTCACTCGCTCATCATCGGACACGGCGCCGGCTACGAGAAAACGATCTCAGCGTGTTCTCAGCGATCGGCTGGCAGGCTGCGTGGCGACCTGCTCGTTCGCCTCCATCGAGATGGGAAATCCGGCATGGACTCGGCGTCCGCCCGTACCGATTACAAGCTTCCACAGATCACCGCGCTGTTCTGGATTCTGAAGATCGCCGCCACCACTCTCGGCGAGACCGGCGGCGACCTGATCGCGCAGACGCTGGACCTGGGGTACGCCACCGCCTCGGTGCTGTTCCTGACGATCTTCGCGGTCAGCCTGATCGCGCAGTTGCGGGCGCGTCGTTTCCACCCCGCGCTGTACTGGACGGTGATCGCCGCGACCAGTACCGCGGGCACCACCATCTCCGACTTCCTCAACCGCGGGCCGGGCTCGGGAACGTCCACCGACGGCGGGATCGGCTACGGCGCCGGTGCGGCCATCCTCGTCACCGGGCTGGCCATCGTCTTCGCGGTCTGGAAGCTCAGCGGACAGACCTACGACGTCACCGGCATCAGCAGTGTGCGCGGCGAAATCCTGTACTGGACAGCCATTCTGCTCTCCAACACGCTGGGCACCTCGCTCGGCGACTACCTGTCCGACACCAGTGGCCTCGGATATTGGGGCAGCGCCGCCCTCATCGCCGCGATCATGGCGGCCCTGCTCGCTGCCCACTACCTGACCCGCGTCTCCGGTGTCCTCCTGTTCTGGCTGGCCTTCATCCTCACTCGCCCGCTCGGCGCCACCGTCGGCGATCTGCTGTCCAAACCCCACGTGAAGGGCGGTCTGGGGTTCGGAACGTGGGGCACGTCCGCCGTGCTGCTCGCCGTCCTGGTCGCCGGAATTCTGTACGGCTACCGCCGAATCCGTAGGGAACGAGGCACCGTGGAATCGCCGCGACCGTCGACAGCGAGGAACAGCGTCGTAATCAACGGGAAGTGAACCCGATTCGGCGCGTACGGGTGAGTGCTGTATTCGCGGCGACGCACGCCAGGCCCGCCGCCGCGAGGGCCGGATGGACTATCCGGTCACGCATGTCCACGGGGATGAAGCCGAGCAGATCGGCGGGGTTGAGCGCCTCGCTGATGGTCGCGAGCAGATAGGTCGCCGCGACCAGGGTGACGGCGGTGCGGGCGATGCGCGGGCGGAGCAAACCGGCGAGCAGTACGGCGGCGAGTAGCAGCTGCCAGGCCGCTCGCCAGCCCGTGCCGGGCATCGAGAACTGTGGTCCGGCCGCGAGAGTCGTGGTGGCGCGGACGGTCAGGAAGATCGTGACGAGCAAGCAATACCAGGTGGTCGGTCGTAATCGACTCATGGTGAAACCCGTTCTGCAGGTGCGTGACTGCCCGTTAATGCCACGGTGGCATTAACGGGCACCACTATACTGCCACTGTGGCAGTAGCGAGCGGTCGAGAACCGCGCCGTCGACGGCAACCGCAGGAGGCCCGCGCCGAGATCCTGGACGCGGCAACGGAATTGCTCCGGACGCGCCCCGCGCACGAGGCGACGGTGGCGGCGATCATGGAACGCACGACGCTGTCCCGAAAGTCGTTCTACGTGTACTTCCGTGATCGCTCCGAGCTGCTCACCACCCTGATCCAGCCCCTGCGCGCCGAGGCGGATGCGGGGCTGGCCGACTGGCGGAACTCCGACGACCCGGTCGCCGGGGGTCGCGCGGCCCTACTCGCCGCCGCCCGGACCTACCGCCGCCACGGCGCGGTCCTGCGCGCCATCTTCCGGTCGGGAACCGACGACCCGGAGGTGCGCTCGGTACGGGACGGCCTCGTCGCGGCGGTGGTCGACGTGGCGACCGAGAAGATCACCGAAGTCGGTGCGCCGCTGCCCGATCCCCGCGGCAGCGCACTCGCGTTGGCCACCATGAACATCCACATGCTCCTCGACCTGCGCCCGGACGCCGACGACGCCGAGCTCACCGAACTCGTGGACGTCCTGTCGACGATCTGGGAACGGACCCTCGGGGTGCACCGCTAGCTTTCGATCTACGGCCGGGCCGCGGAGGTCACTCGTGGATGCGTTCGTGCACGGTCAGCAGGATGTGATCGAACGCCGACACGGTTCCGGGCTGCGCGGGCGGGATATTGGGCAGTTCGCGCAGGAGTTGTTCGGCCAAGGAGCGGAGTTTGGTGTTGGTCTCCTGGGACCGCCACACCAGCAGTTTGAAGGCCTGCTCGTCATTGATGCGGTACATGCGCATCAGCACGCCCTTGGCCTGCTCGATCACGGCTCGCGCCTCCACCATCTCGGGCATCCGTTCTTCGAGCGCCTCGCGCTGAGCGCTGATCAGGGTGCCGGCCAGATCGATGTAGAACCCCGCGGTGCCGACCGCGCGCCCCTGGTCGAGGATGCGGTCGGCGACCACCATGACGTGGTGTTCGTGCCCGTGGGTGTCGATGAACCGGTGCCGGCTCGAGAACGGCTCGCCCAGCGAGACCGAGCGGGTGATCGCCTCGGCGACCTTGCCGCGATCCTCGGGATGTTTGTGGGCGAGAAGGAGTTCGGTGGTGGGCTCGATCTCGCCGGGCGTGTAGCCGTGCATGCGGTACAGCTCCGCGGACCACTCCCAGCGCTGCGTGGCGAACCAGAACCGGAAGCTCCCCGTCCGCGGGCCCGGATACTTCCCCGCGGCCCACACCAGCGATTCCGCGGGAAGTTCGGCCGAAGACTCCATCGCCCCATTATCCGCCTCGCCGCCTGATCAACGCCATCGCCCGGCAGCCGATTTCCTCGCCTCGAAACGAATTGACCGACAGCCTGTTTCGGGTGCGAAGACCCGGGTAGGTCCCGAATGTCCCTGAAATCGATATACGGAGGTATATCCCATGTCAGAGCACGACAAGAGCGGACCCCGGGAAGGCATCGAAGGCGTGATGAGAAATGAGAACTTTCACTAATGACCGTCGAGTGTGGCGCGGCGGGCGACGTACGCGTGCGAGCAGCCTGATGCTGCTGGTGGTGGTCGCCTGGCTGATCATCGGAGCCGTGGCCGCCGGGCAGCGGCACTATTACGACAGCGCGCCGACGAACTGCGCGAGCGCCGGGACAATCGCGGTGACGATCGTGGCGGGTCCGCTGAACTATCTCGGTCTGAACCCGAAGATCGCCGACTGCCACGTCGATGTGCCGCAACCCAGTCAATAACCTGGTATTCGCCTGTGTCCGGCCCAGCGGGGTACTGCTCGACAGTCGCGCCGCCAAGACTTCGGTCATGGCGAACCGTTGCTGAGCGAGTCAGGCTCGGCCGAGCGCGTGGGCGAGCTGCGCTTTGGACATTCCCGAGCGGCCCTTGATGTTTCGCTGCTTGGCCTCGTTGTACAGCTGGTCCTTGGTCGGGCCCTCGGGCCCGCGCCGGCCGGAGCGTTCGCCGCCGCGCTGTTGCGGTGACTTGCCCTGCAAGGATGTGCGACTGGCGGTCCTGGTCTCGCCCGCGCGGGCACGATTCTTGTTCACGGTCCGCGCACCGATCTCGCGGGCCCGGGCCGGGCGTTCGCCACGCTCCTCGGCGGAGTCGCGGATGTGCTCGTACTGTCGTTCCTCTTTCTTCGTCCATTCCTTGGGCATGGGACTTCTCCGATGCTGTGTCTCCGCTCTGTGAGCGGGTACGCCGAAGGCATCAGCACTCGGCGAGGAGGGTAGGGACATGGTCGCAGTACCCGGAAGCGGCGGGCCGAACCCGGCGATCGGGGTCGATTCGGCACACGATCGGGCGTGGTGAGGGATGCCCGAGCGCCAGGATTCGACGGTGTCGGACGACCAGGGGTCGGCCGGGCAGTCCGGTGCGCCGGGCCCTCGCGGTTCGATGCGCGACGCCGTGCGGCCCGGTCTGCTGATCGGGGTGGTGGGAGTGGTGTTCGGGGACATCGGGACCAGTCCGATCTACACGCTGCGGACCGTGTTCGATCCATCGGATCCGCATCCGGTCCCGGCGGAGCCCGCGAACGTGTGCGGCGTCGCGTCGCTGGTGTTCTGGTCGGTGATGATCATCGTGACCGTCACCTACGTGCTGCTGGCCATGCGGGCCGACAATGACGGCGAGGGCGGGATCATGGCACTGATCACGCTCGTTCGGCGCTTCGCCGCCCGCGGCCGCCGTCCCGCCGCGCTATTGGCGGCCCTCGGAATCTTCGGCGCGGCACTGTTCTTCGGCGACAGCATGATCACCCCCGCCATCTCGGTGCTGTCCGCGGTGGAGGGGATCGAGGTGGTGGAACCGTCTCTGGCCAAGGCGATCGTGCCGGCTACGGCGCTGATCATCGTGCTGCTGTTCGTCTTTCAGCATCGCGGTACCGAATCGGTGGGCCGGCTGTTCGGGCCGGTGATGGTGGTGTGGTTCCTGGCGATCGGCGCCTGCGGGATCGGCGGAATCCGCCAGCATCCGGCGATTCTGAAGGCGCTGTGGCCGGGCTACGCGCTCGGCTTCCTCTCCGGGCACTTCACCATCGCGTTCTTCGCGCTGGCGGCCATCGTGCTGGCGGTCACCGGAGCCGAGGCGCTGTACGCGGATCTGGGGCACTTCGGCCGCCGATCCATCACCACCGCTTGGCTTTTGCTGGTGCTGCCCGCCTGCGTGCTCAGCTACTTCGGGCAGGCCGCCTTGGTCCTCGGGACCCGCGCCCACGTGGCGAGCCCGTTCTTCCTGCTGGTCCCGCACTGGGGTCGGCTGCCCATGGTCGCCCTCGCCACCGCGGCGACGGTCATCGCGTCGCAGGCGGTGATCACCGGCGCGTATTCGGTGGCCTCCCAAGCCGCGCGGATCGGCTACCTGCCGCGACTGCGCATCGCGCACACGTCGGAGTCGACGCCCGGGCAGATCTACGTGCCGTGGGTCAACTGGTTGTTGCTGGTCGCGGTACTGACCCTGGTCCTCGCCTTCCGCAGTTCGACCGCTCTGGCCTTCGCGTTCGGCATGGCGGTCACGTGCACGATCACCATCACGACGCTGCTGCTCGGCTACCTCGCCCACGCGATGTGGCGACTACCGCTGTGGCTCGTCATCGTGGTCTGGATCCCGCTACTGACGGTGGACCTGCTGTTCGTCGCCGCCAACCTCACCAAACTCCTGCACGGCGCCTGGCTGCCGCTGCTGATCGGCCTGGCCACATTCACGGTCATGACGACCTGGCAACGTGGGCGCACCGTGGTGGCCGACGAGCGCGACCGCCTCGAGGGCTCCCTGCGCGAGTTCGTCGACGAGTTGTGGCACGACCCCGCACGATTGACCATCGTCGACGGCACCGCCGTCTTCCTCAACCGAGGCAAGCAGAGTGTCCCCCTGGCCTTGCGTGCCAATGTCGAGCACAACAGCGTCCGCCACCGCCACACCGTCATCGCCTCGGTGGAAACCGAACCCGTTCCCCGCATCTCACCCGACGACCGGGTCCGCATCGACCACCTCGACTACCGCGACGACGGCATCTTCCACGTCACCGTCCGGGTCGGCTACATGGAACCCCCCGACGTCCCCGCCGCCCTGGCCGGACTCGACACCGACGAGACCGAGGGCGAACTGGACCTACCCCACGCCTCCTACTTCCTCTCCGAAGTGGAACTCCGCCCCGCCGACCACCCCACCATGTCCCGTTGGCGCACAAGGCTCTTCATCGCCACCAGCCACCTCTCCGCCGATGTGGCCGACTATTTCCGCCTGCCCCGCCACCGCACGGTCACCCTCGGCGAGCGCATCGAGGTCTGACGAACCGTCACGGCTGGGAGACGCGGGTATCGGTCCAGTCGACCATGAGGCGGCGTTCGGCGAACAGCCATTCGCCGTCCTGCTTGACGAATTGGTCGGGGTAGCGGATCGAGGCGATCATCAGCATGCGCTGCCCCGACGAGTCGGTGTAGACGTGATGGGCCAGGCAGTAGCTTTCGCCGGATGCGTGATCCCCGTCGAGGTGGACGGTGCTCTGCCCGTTGAAATGTGTTGTGGCGGTGTAGGTGTTCAGGTTGTCGAAGACGGGAATCAGCGCATCGCGGCCGTGGAGGTCCTGGGACGGCTGATCCGAGGTGGCGTCCATGTACACCACGAAATGCGTGTCGGCGGTGAACAGATCGCGCTGGCCCTTGGCGTCACGGCGATCCGCGCAATGCGCGTACGCGTCGACCAGTTCGCGGATCGCGAGCCGACCGAACCTACTTCGCGCGCGGCTACTACGCCGCCAATGTCCGCGATGCCGACGGCAACCGCCTGGAGTTCGTGCACTAGGCCTGGAACCGGTCATAGGTGTATCTCGCGGCGGGGTGGGTACCCTGAGGTCACGGTTGAAAACCAGCAGCCCAGCCTGTGCCCTGCGGCAGGGGCGTCTCATGATGCGACGGCCTCAGGCTCGGGCACGCCGCATGAATACGGACAAGGATCTGATCCTGATGCCGACTTCATTCATCGTCGCTGGTGGACCGGCGATCGTCGAGCGGCGCGGACAGCACGCGCTACTGGGAATCACGCACAGCACACCATCGCCGACCACGACGGTGGTGACCGCCACCGGCGAGATCGACTACTTCAACGTCGGAGAATTCCGCGGACACCTCGATTACGCGATCGCCACCAGTACTCGGCTCGTGGTGATCGACCTGTCGCGGCTGACCTTCTTCGGCATCGCCGGGCTGCAGGCCATTCTGGATGCCGACGACCACGCTCGTGGCCGCCGGCGAGTACTGCGGGTGGTCACCGGAACTCGGTGCGTGGACCGGCTGCTGGAGGTCTGTGGCCAGGACTCCGAGCTGGAAATCGCACGGACGATCGGCGCCGCCTGTACGCCGATGCCCTGAGTGGCGTAACACCGCGAGTCCGGGCGTCCGATCGGGAGTCCAGGCAGCCGAACAGCTTCGGTAGCCGCGTCTGGATCGCGTTGCGCCTCGCACATCGAAGTGATTGACGAGTCGACATCTCCCGGTCCGCTGACAGAACGGGCTGGGAGATGTCGGAAGTCGCGGTGCGCCTTGCGGATCGGCTGATCACCAGTAGTGAGCGCGGCCGCCGATCGGCCGTCCGGCCGCTCCGAGCAGCCAGGCAACCGCGCCGATGAGCAGCAGAACGACGCCGATGGTCGTGAGGATGCCGATCCCGAGAACCAGCCCCAGGATCAGCAGAACGAGGCCCAGGATAATCATGACAATTCCTTCGTGGAGACAAGTCTGGCCTTCACGCAATTCCCGGCGTATCGGTCTTCAAACCGTTCGGGAAGCCGGGAAGTTCGTTCGGGGAAAGGGTTGAGACGTCCGCACGCGGGTATTGCGACGGTGTCTGAATGGAGAGGTCCGCGCGAATCGCGAATCCGAGGGCGAGAGGAGAGATCGGTGTCAGTAGAACTCGACGGTGTTCGCGTCCTGATCGTCACCTCCAATACCGGGGTGGAGCGGGACGAACTACTGGTTCCCCGAGACCAATTACGCGCTCGCGGCGCGCACGTGACCCACGCGGCCGCGGAGGATATCGACGTGCACACTTTTCGGCACGACCTCATCCCCTCCGAACCCGTGCGGCCCGACATGTCGCTGAACGATGTGAATCCCCGTTCGTTCGACGCCATGGTGATTCCGGGCGGCACGGTCAATGCCGACAAACTCCGAACCAATGCCACGGCACGAGAACTCGTCCGATCCGCGATCGCCGCCGACCGCCCGGTCGCGGCCATCTGCCACGGCCCGTGGCTGCTGGTCGAGGCAGCGGTGGTGACCGGCAAAACCCTCACCTCCTATCACTCGCTGCGCACCGATCTGGTCAACGCGGGGGCGACCTGGGTCGACGCGCCGGTCGTCCGCAGCGACGCCGAAGGCTGGACCCTGATCACCTCCCGCAAACCCGACGATCTCCCCGATTTCATCGACGCCATCACCGCGGAATTCAGTGTCCGCACATCCTGACAGCAATCGCCGGTCTCGTTGCGGCGCATCACGGTTCATCGACGAACTCGAGGTCGGCGCGGAAGGTGTCTATGACCGGTGCGAGTTCGCGGGCATTGGTGATTAGGTCGACGTGTCCGCCCGGGTGCAAGTGCAGGGTCGGGTGCGGGAGCAGGCGGGCCATGATACGCGCGTTGGCGATCGGGATGATCGGGTCGTCGGTGCCGGCCAGGATGAGGGTGGGCTGCCGGATGAGCGGGAGGGCGAACAGACTGGTCCAGATGGAGCCCGCCAGCAGTTGGTGGAGGTAGCCGATGCGTGAACCGGCCATCAGCTGACGGTCGAAGAGCCGCGCGACCCGGGCGGCGTCGTGGCGGGCGGTGCCGCCGTAGAGGTCACCGGCGATCCGGGCGGCGTACCCGTGGTCGAGAAAGCGGCGCGGGGTCAGCATCTTCAGCAGGATGCGTGGACGGCCCGGGACCATGAGGGCGCCGGTGCCGGTCGAGACCAGGATCAGGGCGCGGCACCGGCGCGGATACTGGAAGGCGAACTGCTGGGCCAGCGCACCGCCCCAGGACAGACCCAGGATGTCGACCTGCCCGGTAAAGCCGAGCCGGCTCAACAGATCGCCCAGGACCGCAGCGAGGTACGGAAAGCCGTACGGGAGTGGCGAATCGGGCGATCCGCCGGTGCCCGGGACGTCGAAACGCACGACCGTGGTCCTCGGGTCCAGGGCGGTGACCAAGGGATCCAGCACCTCGAACGCCGCCCCGATCCCATTGCACAGCACCAGGGGAACACCCTCGCCGCGACGCACCGTCACCCGGATCTGTTGTCCCAGTGCGGCGATGAGACGGTGCGACGCGGCCTCACCGGAGTCCGGAGTGCTCACGGGTAGAGCACCACGACGTCGGCGACGCAGGCGGGACGGGTGCGCCCGTCGATCTCGTAGGTGAGTCCGAAGACCGCCTCCACTCCGGAAGTCTTGCGCTGGGCGGTATTCAGCGTCACCACCGCCCGAATCTTGGAGCCCACCGGCACCGGCGCGGGGAAGCGCACCTTGTCGAGCCCGTAGTTGAGCGCCGCCGTGAGCTCGCGGATCTCGAGCACGTCGGCGATGGCGACCGGTGCGAGGGAGAGCGTGAGGTAGCCGTGGGCGATGGTGCCCTGGAACGGCCCCGAGGCGGCGCGCCGCGGGTCGGTGTGGATCCATTGGTGGTCTCCGGTGGCGTCGGCGAACAGGTCCACTTGCGACTGGGTGACGTCGATCCAGTCGGTGGTGCCGAGTTGCTGTCCGGTCAGGCCGATCAGGTCGGCGGGGGAGTCGAGTCGTGTTGTCATGGCGTGTCTTTCAGTGGGCGAGCACGTAGGTGCCGGGGGCGGGTTCACGGGGCGGGAGTTCGGCGGATCCGAGGGCGGCCGGTGCGTCGCGCTCGGGTCCGCTGCGGTCGGCGAGCCAGCCCGCGAAATCGGGCCACCACGAATCGGACCGCTGCTCGGCGTCATCCACCCAGGCGGTCGGATCCGCCGCGGCGGGCGCTCCGATCCGGTAGGCGGCCTTCGGATTCCCAGGCGGGTTCACCAGGGCGGCGATGTGGCCACTGGTGGAGAGCGCGAACCGGGAGTCCTTGCTGCCCAGCAGTCGTGCGCTGCGATAGCAGGCCTGCCACGGCGAGATATGGTCCGCGAGCCCGGCGACCACGTAGCTGTCCACGGTCACCGTCGACAGGTCGACAGGTGTGCCGAGCATGCTGACCGCGCCGGGGACGGTGAGCGAATTGTGCACCCCCATCAGCACCATGTCGCGGTGCAGGGCCGCCGCCATCCGGGTGGTGTCGGCGTTCCAGAACAGCACGTCGAAGGCAGCGGGCGCGCGGCCCTGCAGGTAGTTGTTGACCCAGTACCGCCACACCAGGTCGGTGGGGCGCAGCCAGGCGAACACCTCGGCCAGCGATCGGCCATCGAGGTAGCCCTTGCGCTGAGAAGCCGCGATGGCCACCTTGGCGGTCTCCTCGTCGATAGCGGCGGCCGCGAATCCAGCCCGGGCCTGGTCGAGAACGGTCACCATGAGGGTCAGCCCGGCCAGACGGTGGTCCTGCCCGATCGCGGTGAGATGGGCGGCGGTCATGGCCGCGAGAATGCCGCCCGAGCACGAAGCCTGCAGGTGGGTGCGGTCGCTTCCGGTGATCGTCTCGACGGCGCCGAGCGCGTCGATGATCGCCTGCCCGTAGGTGTCGAAGCCCCAATCGCGTTGCGCGGCGGTGGGATTGCGCCACGATATGGCGAACACCTGCTGCCCCTGCGCGAGGAAGTACTCGATCATGCTGCGGTGCGGCGCGATGTCCATGATGTAGAACTTGTTGATCACCGGCGGCACCATGAGCAGTGGCACCGTCCGCACGCGCGGAGTCCGCGGCGTGTACTGGATGAGCTCGAAGACCTCGGTGCGCAACACCACCGAGCCCGCCGTGGCCGCGACGTCCGAGCCGACGGTGAACGCGTCGGGCTCCACCATGGCGGGAACCCGCGGCGCACTGGCCATATCGCCGGCGAAGCGCCGCAGCCCGCGGATGGCGCTACCGCCTCCGGTCTCCACCAACGCCTTCCAGCCCAGCGGATTCAGCAGCGGGTTGTTGCTCGGTGACAGTCCCTCGAGGATGTTGTCGATCACGAAGCGCATCCACTGCTCGTCCTTCCAGTCCAATCCCGCGTCGGTGAGCAGCTCTTCGGCGGTCTCACCGGCGGCCAGGTAGGCCTGCATGCTGCGTTTCAGGATCGGATTGCCCTGCCACGCGGGATCGGCGAAGCGTTTGTCCGCCTTGACCGGAGCCCGCCGGGAACGGCCGAACGCGATATCGGTCAGTTCGTGGCGCAGGGCGGACGCCCGCGCCCCGACCACGCGGGGCCGCTGAGCCAGGTGCACCGCCAGCCGGGCCCAGGAGTTGTTGGGCAGCATGCGCCGGCCCATGCCGAGGGCCGATCCGGTCAGCAGCAGATCCAGCGGCGTGGCCAGTTCGTCGGCCGGGTTCGGGCCGTCGGCGTGGTCGAAATGGGTCACCATGAGTTCACTTCTCCTCGAATTCGGGGGATTCGGGGCGTGTGACGGCGTTGTCGTGTGCTGTCCCCGCGTTGGTTGATGCCGAGAAAGGTAGGCCGCGCGAGAGCGGCTGCCATTGTTCCGGGAAGACGAAGATCGGCTCCGGACTTGTCTCCGGCTCGCGGTGGTCAGCCCTGATGCGGCCGCAGCACCGCCGGGCCGTACCAGTGGCAGAGCAGCAGTGCGAGTTCGACGTCGAGCCGATCCGCGGTGATCGGTCGGCCACGGCGTTCGATGGCCCGCCCCACGCGGTACTTCACCGAGTTGAAATGCAGGCCGAGTTCGCCGGCCGC
The DNA here is from genome assembly GCF_050955695.1 of Nocardia sp. CA-136227. NCBI lineage: Bacteria > Bacillati > Actinomycetota > Actinomycetes > Mycobacteriales > Nocardiaceae > Nocardia > Nocardia sp. CA-136227. The sequence continues at coordinate 4,704,340 of NZ_CP192081.1, read as the reverse complement.
GGCCTTGAAACTCGAACCGGTGCACAGGAAGACGCGCAGTGTCTCGCGCAGGCGCTCGTCATGGTCGGTGTCGAGAGCCAGCTCGCCCAGCACCTCGTCCACCCAGTCGCGGGCGTCGGCGAGGTCGCCGCCGAGCAAGGCCGCCGTCATCAGGCCCGGCTCCGAGGCGGCCAGCAACGGATTCGGCAATCCGCGGGCCAGAGCGACGCTGTGGACCCGCTCGGCCTGCGCGTGGGAGGCGCGGAACCCGTCGAGACCCGGGCGCGCGGGACCGATCGCGATGCCGGGCGGATGGGGTCGACGGGAGACCCAGGTACGCACTCTCGCGACCAGGTCGCCGGGGTCGGTGCGGTAGGGAAGCCACGCCCACCCCCCGGCGGGGTCGGTCCCGACGAACAGTGGACTCGACTCCACGCCCAGCTCCTGGCCGAGCTCGCGCACGAACTGCTGCAGCCGCGGGATCTCGTCGTCCTCGGAGCCGGAGACCCACAGCACGAGCGCCACGTGATGCCAGCGCAGCGGATACCGGATGGTGGTGGACACGGCGTCGGTGTCGACGGCCTTGCGGCTGGTCAGCAGCTCGCGAACGCGGACCGCACGCAGACTGTTCCGGCTCTCCAGCCAGCGCTCGCGTTCCTCGTCGTAGATCACCACGACCTGCTCGGTGATGCGGTCGATGTACTCGAACAGGATCGCCGACATTCGCTCGATGGCGGTGACGCGTTCGGCCGCCGGAATGTCCATGGCGTGCAGCTCGGCGAACACGATCTCGATCATGCGGCGCTGTCCGAGCCGATACGCCCGCACCAGCGCGTTGGACGGAACGCCCTGCTGCGCGAGGCGTCTGGCGTATTCGACGGCCGCGCCGGGCGCCTGGATGCGGTCCACCGGGATGTCGTGGCGCATGGCGTGCAGCAGGGTGTCGACATTGGACTCGACGCTCGCGCCGAGCAGATCCACCGTGCGGGAATCGCCGCGCAGATCCAGGATGTCGTCCTCGAGCGCATCGCGGATGGCGGCGCTCACCTGCGTCACCCTGGTGCTCAGCCGGGTGGCGATCGCTTCCACATAGCGGCCCACCGCGACATCACCGTCGCGCCGCGCAATCGTCACCCCTCCACGGTAGTTCCGGCAGCCCGCGGTGGCGGCGGATTCGCCCGGCGGTTTGTCTCTTGGCGACAAGGGCGGGCAGGAAGTTCGTTCACGCACGACGGTGGCGTGAGGCACGCCGATTCCTACCGTGGTCGGCATCGATTTCCCTCCAGACCCAGCGCTTCCCTCCCGGCAAGGACACCGCTCATGAATCTTCAGGCACTACCCGACCGCAGAGCCGCCGCCGATCCGACCGCCCCGGCCCTGGCCGACGATGGCATCGCTCTCGACAACACCGGCTTCCTGACGGCGGTGCGGCGGGCCTCGGCGACCCTGCACGGCCACGGCGTCGGCGCGGGTGACGTGGTCGCGGTGAAACTGCCCAATACCGCGGATCTGGTGGTAGCGCTGTTCGCCGCGTGGCGGCTGGGCGCGGCGGTCACGCCGGTGAATCCAGCGCTGGTCGCTGCCGAGATCGCCTACCAAGTGGCCGACGCCGGGGCGAAGGCGCTGATCACCGACACGGTGTGCGAGGGAGTGGACTGCGAGATCGTGCCCGTGGGCGAGCTGCTCGCGGGTCCGGGTCTCGACGCCGCGCCGGTCGACCCGGGTCCCGACGCGCTGGCCATGGTCATCTACACCAGCGGCACCACCGGGCAGCCCAAGGGCGTCATGCTCGACCACGCCAACCTGCTCGCCATGTGCGGCATGGTCATCGACGCGCTCGCCCTCGACGACACCGACCACAGCCTGCTCGTGCTGCCGCTGTTCCACGTCAACGGCATCGTGGTGAGTGTGCTGTCCCCGCTGCTGGCGGGCGGGCGCACCACCGTGGCGGGCCGGTTCGACGCGCGCACCTTCTTCGAGCGGATCGAAAAGGCCCGGCCCACCTACTTTTCCGCCGTCCCGACCATGTACGCGATGTTGGCCGGGCTGCCCTCCGACGTCCGGCCGGACACCTCGTCGGTGCGTTTCGGCATCTGCGGGGCCGCGCCGGCGAGCGCCGGGCTGCTCGCGGCCTTCGAGGCGCGCTACGGCATTCCGATCGCCGAGGGCTACGGCCTGTCCGAGGGCACCTGCGCCAGCACACTGAATCCGATTGCCGGACACCGTAAGCCGGGAACCGTCGGACTGCCGCTGCCGGGTCAGCGCGTCCGGATCCTGGGCGCCGACGGCGGCGACGCACGGGCGGGGGAGTCCGGAGAGGTCGTGATCGCGGGGCCGAACATCATGCGCGGCTACCTGAACCGTCCGGAAGCCACCGCCGCCACGGTGATCGACGGCTGGCTGCGTACCGGCGACATCGGGCGACTGGACGAGGACGGCTACCTGGTGCTCGTGGACCGCGCCAAAGACATGATCATCCGCGGCGGCGAGAACATCTACCCCAAGGAGATCGAGACCGTCGTCTACCAGCTGCCCGAGATCGCCGAGGCGGCCGTGGTGGGCCGGCCCGACCCCGTTTTCGGCGAAGAGCCGATCCTGTTCGTCGCGCCGATCAGCGGTGTGATCCTCGACTCGGACCGGATTCACCAGCACACCCGCACGGGACTGGCGAAATACAAGCTGCCGGTCGCCATCACGATTCTCGGCGAACTGCCCAAGAACGCGGTCGGCAAGATCGACAAACCCGCGCTCCGTCACCTCGACGCGCAAACGCGTTGATTCCCGACACTATTCAGCAAGGAGCATCGTCATGGGATTCATCGAACCCGATCTGCCCGCCGTCGAACCCGAACAGTTCCTGCGGTTGCCGCTCATGGAGCGCATGCGGATTCTGGCCGTCAACTGGGCCGAACACGGCTTCGGCTCACCGCGCATGGTGCACACGATCTACATCCTGAAACTGATCGTGCTGTACGCCCTCGGCGGCATCGTCGTCGCCACCACCACCTCGCACCTGCCCGCGTTCTGGCACGTGAGCCAGTGGTGGAACCAGCCGATCGTCTACCAGAAGGCCATCCTGTGGACCGTTCTGCTCGAGAGCATCGGCATCGCCGGGTCGTGGGGTCCGCTGGCGGGCAAGGTGAAACCGATGACCGGCGGCATCCTGTTCTGGGCACGGCCGCGCACCATCCGGCTGCGGCCCTGGGCCTGGGTGCCGTTCACCGCGGGGGATCGGCGCGGCTGGTTCGACATCACCCTGTACGCGGGTCTGCTCGTCGGTGTGATCGTCGCGTTGGTCTCGCCGGGCGTGCACAGTGATTCGCTGTCGGCGGCGGTGCCGGACAACACCTCCGGTCTGGTGAATCCCGTGTTGCTGATCGCGCCGATCGTGCTGCTGATCCTGAATGGCTTGCGGGACAAGACGATCTTCCTCGGCGCCCGCGGCGAACAGTACCTGCCCGCGCTGTTCTTCTTCGTCGTGCTGCCCTTCGTCGACATGATCATCGCGCTGAAGCTGCTCATCGTGGTGGTGTGGGTGGGCGCGGGCGTGTCCAAGTTCGGCAAGCATTTCGCGCTGGTGGTGCCGCCGATGGTGAGCAACAGTCCGTCGGTGCCGTTCACCTGGTTCAAACGCGCGCACTACCGCGACTTCCCGCGCGATCTGCGCCCGTCCCGCATCGCCGACGTGATGGCGCACGTGGGCGGCACCACCGTCGAGGTGATCACCCCGCTGGTGCTGCTGTTCTCCACCAACCGCTGGCTCACCCTGGCCGCGGTCGCGGTGATGGTGGTGTTCCACCTGTTCATCGTGTCGACCTTCCCGCTGGCGGTGCCCCTGGAATGGAATGTGCTGTTCGCCTACGCGACGGTGTTCCTGTTCCTGGGTTTCCCGAACTGGCAGGGCTACGGCCTGTTCGACATCTCCTCGCCGTGGCTGGCGGCCGCCCTGATCGCGGGGCTGCTGTTCTTCCCGATTCTGGGCAATTTCCGGCCCGACAAGGTTTCGTTCCTGCCGTCGATGCGGCAGTACGCCGGAAACTGGGCCTCGGCGGTGTGGGCCTTCACCCCCGGCGCGGAGGGCAAACTGGATCGGGTGACGCGCACCGCGAAGAACCAGGTCGACCAGTTCGTCGAATTCGGGTACGAACCGCAGTGGGCCGAGGTGACCATGCAACAGGTCACCGCCTGGCGCACCATGCACAGCCAGGGTCGAGGCCTGTTCTCGGTGCTGCTGAAGAACCTGCCCGACATCGACTCCCGCACCGTGCGCGAAGGCGAATTCCTGTGCAACTCGGTGATCGGCTTCAACTTCGGCGACGGCCACCTGCACAACGCGGATTTCATCGCCGCTGTGCAGCGCGAGGCTTGCTTCGAACCCGGAGAGGCGGTCGTCGTGTGGGTCGAGTCCCAGGCGTGGGGCAGCGCGGTGCAGCACTACCAGGTCATCGACGCGGCGCTCGGGGTGATCGAGCGTGGCACCTGGCGGGTGGCCGACGCCGTGGCCGAACAGCCGTGGCTGCCCAACGGGCCCATCCCGCTCACCGTCACCTGGACCACGCCGAACGCCCGGCCCGTGGCCGAGATGCGAGACCGGCGCCAGGATCACGGACACGGAGCGCTGGCATGAGCACCGCGACCGTCGTCGGCGGCGGGCCCAACGGACTCGCCGCCGCCGTGGCCCTCGCCCGGGCAGGCGTACGGGTCACCGTGCTCGAGGCCGACACCGAGGTCGGCGGCGGCACCCGCACCGTAGAAGCCATCGTCCCGGGCCTGCTGCACGACCAGTGCTCGGCGGTGCACCCCATGGCCGTCGGTTCACCGTTCCTGGCCGGTCTGGGGCTCGAGGACTACGGATTGTCCTGGTGCACATCCGAGATCGACTGCGTGCATCCGCTCGCCGACGGGCGGGCGGGAGTGCTGCACCGCTCGGTCGAGGACACCGCCGTCGGGCTCCGCCGCGACCGACAGCGGTGGAAAACCCTGTTCGGCAAGCCTTCCGCCCGCTACGACGCCCTGGCCGAGGACATCCTGCGACCCCTGCTGCGGATCCCCACCCACCCGCTGACCTTGGCCCGCTTCGGCGCACCGACCCCACTGCCCGCCTCGGCTCTGGCCCGGTACTTCCGGACCGAGGAGGCACGCGCTCTGTTCGGAGGTGTTGCGGCGCACGCCTTCCGGCCGCTGCACCTGCCATTGACCTCGGCGATCGGCATGGGCATCCTCACCGCGGGCCATCGATACGGCTGGCCCGTGGCCGCGGGCGGCTCGCAATCCATCACCCGGGCACTGGCCCTGTTGCTCTCGGACCTCGGCGGCAAGATCGAGACCGGCGTCCGCGTGCGGACCGCGGTCGAGTTGCCGGAAGCCGACATCACCATGTTCGACCTCGCGCCGGAATCGGTGGCCGCGATCCTCGGCGACCGGCTGCCATCACGAATCGCCAACGCCTACCGGCGATTCCGGCGGGGACCCGGCGTCTTCAAAGTCGACTTCGCGGTGTCCGACGGCGTGCCCTGGACCAACCCCGACGCCCGCCGCGCCGGCACGGTCCATCTCGGCGGTCCCTACGCCGAAATCGCTGCCGGGGAGCGCGACACCCACGCCGGACGTCTGCCCGAACGCCCGTTCGTCCTGGTCGGCCAGCAGTACCTGGCAGACCCGCAACGCTCGGCGGGCGACATCCACCCGGTGTGGGCCTACGCGCACGTCCCGCACGGCTACACCGGCGACGCCACCGCGGCGATCATCGCCCGCATCGAGCAGTTCGCACCCGGCTTCCGCGATCGCGTCATCGGCTACACCGTCCGCCCCACCGGCGAGTTCGCCATCCACAACCCGAACTTCACCGGCGGCGACATCATGACCGGATCCAAGGACATCCGCCAGCTCGTCTTCGGCCCCCGAATCACGCTGTCCCCGTACACGATGGGCATCCCCGGCATGTACATCTGTTCCGCCGCGACACCGCCCGGACCCGGCGCGCACGGCATGTGCGGCGCGAACGCCGCCGATGTGGCGCTCGCCCACCTCAAAACGCGGTGAGGGAGCGGCGGGCACGAAATCGTGAGCGGCAGATTCGCAGCGGCCGTGTTAGCGGCGCAGGTTGTCGGCCTTGCGGTTCCGCGATTTGGCCACCAGCGCGAGCAGGCTGTCGCGGGGCAGACGTCGCGGGCGGCGAGAAGTTCTTCGCCGGGGCGGGGCGGCGGTGGGGACCTACTGAACAGGGCCCCGGGAATTGTCACGCCGGTGTCCCCACACCGGATACCGCGTGCGCGGCAGGTGGCGGGTCGATACCGACTGAGAAGCGCAGCGCATTATGACGGCGGAGCTCTGCCGCCGAATGCGTAGAAGCAGACCCAGCGCCATCAGGAAATTGCCCGGATTCGAGTAGTGCGATACCCGCGCCGAAGGTGCGAATCAGCGCCACACTGACGACGAGTTACATCGTGGCCGTAGTGCACGATCCGCTGCACCACCCTTTATGCGGAGGACTCGAGCCGTGACGCGAATATTTCTGAGCCATTCCAGCCGGGACAACCGAGCCGCGATCGCGCTCAAGCAGTGGATGGCCGAACAAGACCCTACGCTCGCCGACGAGGTGTTCCTCGATCTCGATCGCCGAAGCGGAATTCGGCCGGGCATAAGGTGGAAAGACGCGCTCACCCTGGCGAATGCCCGGTGCGAGGCCGTGGTCTGTCTGCTGTCGCGTCACTGGGAAGCCTCGCCGGAGTGCCGGACCGAGTTCCGCACCGCCGAGAGCCTGCACAAACCGATTTACTGCCTGCGGCTGGAGGAGCTCGACAGCCGTGAGGCCGCCGGTGACTGGCAGCAGGTCGATCTGTTCGGCGGTGGGCCGACAACGGCGGTGCGGATCGAATCCGGGGACGTGGTTGAGTTCCGGACCGAGGGCCTGCGACGACTCTGGGATGCCTTGCAGGCGGCCGGAATCAGCGCGGAGCACTTCCCGTGGCCGCCTGCCGAGGACCCGACCCGTGCGCCGTATCGCGGGTGGGAGCCCTTCGACGCCGCGGACGCCGCGGTGTACTTCGGTCGCGACACCCAGATCGTGCGCGGCATGGACACACTTCGCGGCATGCGTTCGACGGGTGTGGAGAAGCTGTTCGTCGTGCTCGGCCCATCGGGTGTGGGCAAGTCGTCGTTCCTGCGGTCCGGACTACTGCCACGGCTCGCGCGCGACGATCGCCGATTCCTGGTACTCGACATCGTCCGGCCGGAGCGGGCGGCCATCACCGGGCCTCGTGGGTTCGCGCATGCCGTGCACACTCTGGCGGCGCGGTTGGGCGTGCGGGCGCCGACGCTGGGCAGCATCAAGGATGCCTGCATGTCGGACGTCGGCGCGATCCGATCGATGCTACTGCGGGCCCGTGGCGCGGCCACCGAGCGTCAGCTCGACCTCCCCGCCGTCCCTCCGACATTGGTGCTGCCGATCGATCAGGCCGAGGAGCTGTTCAATTCCGACGCCGGTCCCGAAGCCGAACGACTGCTGCGGATTCTGGCGGAGCTGATCGGTGACGCGGATTCGCCGCTGGACCTGATCGTCGCAATGACGATCCGGGCCGACCGCTACGAACCGCTGCAGACCGCCCCTGCGCTCGCGACGCTGCAGCGGGCGGTGTTCGACGAGTTACGGCCGCTCATGCCCGCCGAGTTCGCTGATGTAATCCGCGGGCCCGCCGCCCGTGCGACGGAATCGGGTTCGCCGCTGCGGGTACACCCCGACCTCATCGAGCGGCTGTTGCGGGAGTGCGAGGCCAGCGCCGACCCGCTGCCACTGCTCTCACTCACGCTGGCCAGGCTGTATACGGACTACGGCAGCAGCGGCGAGTTGACCGTGGCGGACTACAAGTCAATGGGTGGGATGGCGCGCGTCGTCGAATCGGAGATCGACTCGATTCTCTCCCGCGACGAGGCAACACGAGCGGGTGAGCTGCAGTTGCTGCACGAGACATTCGTCCCTTGGCTGGCGAGCATCGATCCTGACACCGATCAGCCTCGGCGGCGGGTCGCCCGCTTGTCCGAGCTGCCACCGGACGCCCGGCCGCTCATCGACGCTTTTGTGGCGAGACGGCTGCTCATCAGCGACGATCGGGAGGGTTCGACCGTCGTCGAGGTCGCGTTGGAAAGCCTACTGCGCCACTGGAAGACGCTGGCCGATTGGCTGCGCGACGAACGGGAAGACCTCCAGGCTGCCGACTCCATCGAGCGGGCCGCCGACGGCTGGGAACGCAGCGGGCACGACGATGCGTGGCTCCTGCAGGGCACCCGCCTGGCCGACGCCGAAGCCCTCGTTGACAAGCCCCGCTATGGCGCGCGGCTCGCCGACGCGCACACGTACCTGAGCGCGTCGCGGGCGCGTGAGGATGAGCAGGCCGACACCGAACGGCGCCGCAAAGAGGCAGAGCTGGAGACGGCCATCAGTCATGCAAAGGCGCTGCGCACGCGCGCGCGGATCCTGCAGGCGCTGCTGGCCACGACACTGGTCGTCGCCTTGGTCGCCGCAGTCAATTTCGTCGGGGCACGCAGCGCGGAACGGGAGGCGCAGGGCCGATTCCGGGAGGCGACCGCCGCTAGGCTCGTCTCCGACGCCGGCCTCATGCTGAATGGCGGTAAAGGCCGAGACGATGTGCGTGCAATCGAGCAGGTGCTCGCGGCACAGCGGATATCGTCGAGTGCCGATCCCGGTGCGCTACTCCGCACCGTAAACGCACTGGCGCCGACCGAGAAAATCATCAAGACAGGTCTGCCATACAAGCCAACCTTCCTTCCGCCGGTCGAAGAAATCAGGCGTGCGGTTGAAGTCGCCGAACCTGTTATGAGCGTTGCACTCAGCCGCGACGGTCACCGCATCGCAACCGGCGGAACGCAACTGCGTGTGTGGGACGCCGATACAGGCGCGCGTGTGGATCTCCCATTCCGCACGGAACATGGAGCGGGTGCCGTCGCATACAGTCCGGACGGGCGCACAATCGCGAGCACCCCCCTCGGGGAGGGCAGCATCCAGCTGTGGGACGCCAACACGGGAATGACAGTCGGGGAATCCATCAGCACCGGAAAGTCGCCCGCGGAAGCCGTGGCATTCAGCCCGGACGGCCATCGTGTCGCGGCTGCGGGCACCGACGGAACGATCGGGGTGTGGGATGTGGCGACCCGCCTGCCGCGTCCGGTGCTGAAGGGCCACGACGGTGCCATCCACAGTATCGCGTTCAGCGGCGTCGGCAATCGACTGGTCTCCGGCGGCGCCGACGGAACGGTCCGGATCTGGGACCTCGACACGGGAGAACAGGTCGGTGAGCCGATGCGGCAACGGACGGAGATTCATTCTTCGACACCGGATCGGAACGGGGTCATGGCCGTGGCGTTCAGTGGCGATGGTCACCGCGTCGCGTCGGGCATACCCGGCGGAATCACCGAGTCGATCGCGCTTTGGGACGCCGAATCCCACCAACTGGTCGGGCAGCCCCTGGAGGGCCCTTTCGGCGCCGTGACCAGTCTGGCGTTCAGCCCGGACAGCCACCGAATCGTCTCGGGAGGGACCGGCGACAGCGTGCGCCTCTGGGACGTCGAGACCGGTAAGCAGATCGGACCCGACCTGCGCGGGCACACCGGAGCCGTCAAGAGCGTCGCCTACGGCACCATCGATGGGCGCGGCCGCATCGTCTCGGCGGCCTGGGACGGAACGATGCGGGTGTGGCGCGACGACCGGCAGGACGGCGCCGGATTTGAATGGGACCAATCGCGCCTCGCGTCCGTCGGTCCCCCGGGCGGACGCATGGTGGTGATGGCACCAGACGGGCGGCGCATGATGGTGGCCGACCCGAGCGGCGTCGGCATGTCGGTGGTCGATCTCGACCGCGGCACCATGGTGAGGGCGCAGGCGTCCACCCGCCACGGCACTGTCGTCGATGCCGACTACAGCGAAGACGGCCGCCGCATCGCAGTCGGCCTCGATGACCAGTCGATCGTGGTGTTCGACGCCGACTCCGGGCAGGTGGTTCGCACCATAACAACAGGTTTCGGCGGCGCGATCTCGACACTCGAACTCAGCACTGATAGTCGTCGGATCGCTGCGGGCAGCGAGGACAAGTCGGTGAAGGTATGGGACGTCGAGTCCGGAGAGCCGATCGGCGCACCACTGACCGGACTGGCAGGGGCCGTGAAAAAGCTGGCGTTCAGCCCGAACGAGGACCGGCTCGCGGTCGCGGATGCCGACAAGTCGGTGTGGATCTGGGACCTGGATTCCGCCCGCCTCATCGGCGGGCCATTGAAAGGTCAGAAGTGGAATGTCCAGTACCTCTCGTTCGGCGCCGACGGACGGCGTGTCATCGCCGGCGGCGGAGGCTCTGTGACCTTGTGGGATGCAGACTCCGGACGGCAGGTCTCGCGGACCGACGCAACCTTCACTGTCGACCAGTTTGCGATCAGCCCGAGTGGGCGGTTCTTCGTCGTCGCACAGGGCCTCGAGCTTCAGCGTTTCGACGCACTCACCGGCAACCGGATCGGCGGACCGATGCAAGGTCATACCGATGCGATGGTCACGGGCCTCGCGGTCACACCCGACAATCGGTACATCCTCTCCGGCGGCGCGGATCAGACGCTGCGATTCTGGAGTGCCGACACTGGCGAGCCGGTCGGAGATCCGCTGAAGGGCAGCAATGGCTGGATTCTGCAAATCCGCATCGCGCCCGATGGTCGGACGGTGCGTACCGTCTGGCAGTCGGTCAACGGCTCGCAAACCGGTTTCCACGTGTGGCCCGGCCCTGCGGCCTGGGTGGACGAGCTGTGTTCGAAACTCACCGCCGAGGTGACCGATCAGCAGTGGTCCGAATGGGTATCGGACAAGATCGGATACGAGCCCACATGCCACAAAAGCGCACCCGCCCACCCCTGATGGCGCGAATTGCTGTGCCACAGCACCGAGGATCCCAGTGCCCGTTCTCGGTGCGTTCGCTGCCGCGGCGGTGAGCGCTTCTCGCCGATGGTCTTGAACCGGCCGGATCATGCTGGACGACAACTCGGCGATGTCTACTACGTCGCGCCTTGTTTCCATGAACAGGCCGATTTCGACGAGGCCTACCTCAATGGTGAGGTACTCGAGAGGTCCGTGATCGTTCCGCCGAGCGAGTTCGGCGACAACGACGGTACGCATCGGTACGTGACGAACGTGAATACCGGACAGTCGACAGTGCTGTCTCAGCCTCGCCCACCGCGGCGTCCCGCTGAGGGGTTGGGCGGTAGCCAGGGCCCTACGTCGGTGAAGGGTAGCTGGAGAAGGCCCGGCTGTTCTTTTCCATGACGTCGGCACCATTGCCCTTTACTAGCGCACCTTGCCGGAATGGGTCTCGGTGGTCGGCGCGGACCTGGGCGCACCGATCGGAAGTTGACTGAACGTTCCCTGACTCAATCCGGCTGCTAGATCAACGATGCTGGCGCAGACGAAACCAGACTCGGCGGACACCGACCGATCGCGCAGATGTTCGGATCGATCGTCGAAGCTGCATACCCGGGCGATGTTGAAATCCGGTTCCACGCAGACTTGCTCAACTCTATTGTTGCCGGGCACAGTGTTTCGCTGGCGAAGATTCCCTCCGCACACCGACCGAGGTGGTACAACGAATGACGGCAGATCGCGGATCGTTTCGCTGGTCGGAGTCGAGGAAGACGTTTGTCGGGCCAGAGGGTGTGTCCGTGATCGTGCCGAGTAGCAGCGACGATCACACACTGGATTTCGACCGATGCCGACGTGTGTGGATGCGCGACATCGATGCCGCCCTTCTCGACACAGAACGGACCGCTGGGTCCAGAAACGCACACCGAGAATCGGCAACATTGGAAATCGGTTTCAAACCGGCAGACGTACGCGTACGGCGCTCGGCTTGGGCAGCGAGCTATGTCGGTGACTGTGACGACGTGTTGGTGATCAAACGTAAGAACCAGGCACTTACCGCCGAGATCGGGGTGATCGTTCCGGCTTCACTCGTGCGCGATGCAACGACGGTGGAGAGCCTGTTGCTGCCGCACCTTGCACGCTTCGGGCTGACATTCGTTGCGCTAAAGCTGTTTCCGAAGGAATCCAACAGCGAGAACTGCGAGGTACAGGTGCTGCCCGACCTGGACTCGACGCTGGAGGAGCTGGTGTATGCAGCGTGCCTGCTTCGTGATGTCGTCATGGCCTCACCAGTGTTTGCCTCGAGCGAGGAGCTGTTCGCTTGTCTGGAACGAGGAGATGTCGACTCGCTCATCGGTGTCGCGGAATCGTCGGTGCTCGATGCCAAGCGAACTCACTACGCGAAGAGGGAGAACGGGCACCTCGAGTTGGCCATCGACGTTGCTTCCTTTGCTAATTCGGGCCAAGGTGGAGTGCTCGCGATAGGGGTACGCACTGTCAAGGACGTGCTCGGGCGCGATATCCTCGCGGAGGTCGGCGGCTGCGACATCGACCGTGGCGCGGAGGCACGGTACCGAAAAGCGATCGATACGTTGGTGTTTCCAGGTGTCGAGGGGTTACGGATGTGCCGTACGGCCAGCGCTCTGGGGGAGGTGTTCGGCATCTTCGTTCCACGGCAGGATCCTGCAAAACTGCCGTTCATCGTCCTGGGGGGAGACAAGCGCGACGCAAAGCACAGCTCGGTTGTCTTCCAAGTTCCGGTCAGAACAGGGGAGTCCAATCTTCCAATGCGAGTTGAAGCAGTTCACAGCGCATTGAGAACCTGGACTTGACGTACTGACGGCTCGCGGGCCGTGAAAACAGTCTTGCAAGCGCGTCAGAACGGGCCTACAGAGGCGTCGTGTACCGGTGTGTGTACGGCGATGTGGGTGAGCAATTCGGTGAAATGGCTCGCTGCTGGTGGCGGATGAGGCGCCGCGGGTCGTGGAAGGGGAGTGGGATCGGGACAAGGTGGTGTTGATGAGCTTTCCCGACGAGCCGGCGTTTCGGGAGTGGGCGGAATCGGATGATTATCAACGGATCTCGGAAGACCGCCGAGCCGGCGTCGAGACGGCGGTGGTGCTAGTGAAGGCGCTTCAGGGATGACGGCCGTGTGCTGTCCCGTCCGGTGCGGGCGGTGATGGCCGCGGCCAGGATGGTCGCCGTGGCGGCGGCCATCGCGGTGGCGGTCCAGCCGAACCAGCCGACCGCCGCCGCGCCGAACGCGGTGCCGAGGCTGCCGCCGATGAAGTAGACGACCATGTAGGCGCTGTTGAAACGGGCCGGGCTGGTGGGGTCGATGGCCAGGACGGTGCTCTGATTGGCTACCTGGGCGGCGAACAGTCCGGCGTCGAAGAGGCCGAGGCAGAGCAGGGTCAGCGCCGTGTTCGACAAGGTGACGGCGAGGATCGCGGTGCCGGCGATCGCCAGCGGCAGGCCGAGCAGAATCACCCGGCGTGCGCCGATGCGATCGGTCCAGGTTCCCGCGATTCGGGTGGCGATAATGCCGAGGAGTCCGGCGAAGGCGTACAGACCGATCCGTTCGGGGGAGTACGAGAACGGCGGCTGGGACAGGGCGACCGCGAGTCCGGCCCAGATCGCGCAGAAAGCGAAGAACCAGAGGGAGCCTCGGATCGCCGCCAGGCGCAACGCCGGATGCCGGGTGAACAGGGCGGGCATGCCGCGCAGGGTCGCGAGATAGCTCGAAGTGGCCGTGCCCGCCGCCGCGGGCAGGGCGACGCGGGCGGCGACCGCACAGGCGACGCACGCCGCGGCGAACACGAGCAGCATTCCCCGCCATCCCAGGAGATCGGTCAGCCAGCCGCCGATGATTCGGCCCGCGAGGATGCCCGCCGAAATGCCTGCCGTCACGATCCCGAGCACCGTGGCCCGCTCGTGCGAGGCCGCGAATCTTCCCGCGACCGAACTCAATTGCGCGCCGATCGAGGATCCCGCTCCGACGAGGCCCACCGCGAAACCGAGCAGCCACGGCGAACCGACCGCGGCCGTGGCGGCCAGAACCGCTGCCAGCACAGCGAATTGAACCGAGACCACCGCGCGCGCCGCGTACCGATCGACCAGCGGCACCAGCAACGCCAGCCCCACCAGGTATCCGATCGGCCCGCACGCCAGGGCCGTGCCCACGGCCGCTGTCGAAGCATGCAGCGATCCGGCCAACTCGGCGATCGCGGGATGCAGCGGATACATGCTCGCGGTCCCGAGCGCGGCCGCGAAGGCCATGAACCACACCGTGGGTGTCCGCAGCACCCGTTCCCGCGAGGACGGAATGACATCGAGTTCCATGATTCCGACGCTAGAAACACCGTGATCACGCGTCCGGCGGAAATCGGACCCTATAGTTCCCGCGACTCCGGGCGCTACCGCCGGGCGAGAACCGCAGGTCGTCCTGCTGCGCTACGGCATCGGACGTGACCATGCGTTGACCTTGACGTTCATTGGTTCATGGCGTATCCCTCTGGGTACAGCTACCGATGTAAGCGGTACGACGGCGCGTGGGGAGAGGTGGTCCAGGTGTCGATGCGTCCTTCGTGGCCGGCGCGGCTGTGGCGAGTGCGCCCGTGGAACTCCAGTCCGCTGATGCGTGTGTCGGATCGGGCGGAGGTGGTGTTGCGGGCGCTGGCCGTGGTGGTGGTGGCCGCGGCGGTGCCGGTGGCGGGGGCGGTGGGGACCGTCAGTTATACGGGGGCGGAGGCCCGGATCGTGGCGCAGGACTCGGGGAAGGTCCGGGTGGTGGCCACGGAGACCGCGGATGCGGTGCGGGTGCCCGATTCGGATCGGTACGCGACGCATCAGGTGCGGTATCAGGCGCCCGTGCAGTGGGACAACGGCGGGAAGATCGCGACCGCGACGGTGGATGTGCCGGGGCCGCAGGTCGCGGGGGCCACGGTGACGTTGTGGACCAAGAACGGGCAGCCGACCGTCGCGCCGTCGCGGCCCGGGTCCGCGGCCGCGGAGGGGATCGGGACCGGGCTGGCGATACTCGTCGAAACCTGGTGTGCGGCGGCGGCGACCGTGTGGTTCACCGGGACCGTGCTCGACGCCCGGCGGTATGCGCGCTGGGAGCGGGAGTGGCGCGGGATCAATCGGCCGATCGGCAAGGACACGCTGTAGCTCTCGCGACTGCCAGGGAATCCCCAGTGCGAGTTCAGTATTCGCCGCTGACGAGATTCTCCGGCGGCTCACCCGCGAGGTAGCGCGCGATCTCGGCGGTGGCGATGGTCCAGCCGCGCTCCAGGTTTCCGGTGCTGCTGCCGCCGACGTGCGGGGTGAGCAGCAGGCCCGGTGCGTCCCACAGCGGGTGGTCGGCGGGAAGTGGTTCGGGGTCGGTGACGTCGAGAATGGCGCGCAGGCGGCCGGATCGCAGTTCGGCGAGCAGGTCGTCGGTGCGGACCACGGGGCCGCGGGCGGCATTGACCAGGATGGCGCGGTCGGCCATTCGGGACAGGAAGGCGGCGTCGACCATGCCGATGGTGTCGGAGGTGACCGGAACCATGAGGATGACCGCGTCGAAATGCGGGAGCAGGGCGGGAAGTTCGTCGATGCCGTGGACACCCGGGCGGGCTCGCGTACCGACCAGTTCGACCGTGGTGCCGAAAGGCAGCAGCATGCGCTGCATTTCGGTGCCGAGGTCGCCCGCGCCGACGATCAGAATGCGCTTGCCGTGCAAGGTATCCGTGCGGTGCTGGGTCCAGCGGTGTTCACGCTGGGCGAGCGCGAATTCGGTGAATTCCCGGTAGACCGTGAGCAATCCGGTGATCGCCCACTCCGCCGTGCTGGCCCCGTGCGCCCCGCGGCCCGTGGAGATCATGACGTGCTCGGGCAGCCGCCCCACCCAGGTTTCCGCGCCCGCCGTGAGCAGCTGCACCAGGCGCAGTTTGGGCAGCGCGCGGGCCAGTTCGAGATTCTCGGGGCGGCTGGCCAGGAACGCGGGCACGAACACCTCGGCCTCGTCCGCCCCGGCGGGGAGCGGTTCGCCGAGCGTGTAGCGCAGCGGCCGCGCACCGGGCAGCCGGGAGACCGCCGCGAAGCCGTGTTCGTCGGGCACCAGCACCGTCACCGTCATGAAAACGACGCTAGCCGACCGGGCGGGATCCCGGTCGGCGTGGTGGCACCGGACCTCGGTGTCCGGTCTATGACGCGGGTGCGCGAGTCAATAGCGCGGGTGCGCGAGCCAGCGGGCGGGCGCACCCATCAGCCACTGGAACAGGGCGACGGCCATGGCGATGATTCCGAGCGAGGACAGAGCCGGGGTGGCGAGCAGCCAGCCGGCGTCGAGCAGCGCCAGGCCGAGCACGACGAACATTCGGAGGGTTCCTATTTGGCGGCGGATTCTTTCGGTGCGGGGGACCCGCTCGGACGACCGAGGAACCGGTTGACCGACCAGTTCGGCTTCGAGAGGGCACGTTTCGGCGCCATCTTGGCCAGGGGAACCACCGGCTTCCGAGGTGGCTCCACGGTACCCGCGGGCTTGGACGGGGGCGCTGGTTTCGTGAGTTCCTTTCGCGCGGCGGCCATTTCCCGCCGCGACTGACGCAGCTCGCGCCGCGCCACCTGCCCGCGCCGTGAGGTGGTCCAGATTCCGGCCAGTAGCAGGATCGTTCCGGCCGCGCCGGCCGCGCCGATCGCCATCCCGTACGCGAACAACAGTCCGCTCGAGCCGTGATAGGTGTGATCGAATACGGTGAAGCCGTTGGGAAGTGCGTGCGAGTCACCGCTGTTGGCCGCGACCCCGGCCACACCCACGGTCACAGCACCCAGCAGAGCGATGAGCCCGATGATTGTGAACATATCGGGGCAATGCCCGCTGTCGCCCAGGCCAAACCCCGATTCGGCAGGTTGTCCGGCGAGTCCTGCCCGTTTGTCCGCCGAATCCGTGGCTAAGCCCGGAATACGAACTCACGCACTAGGAACGGGAGCGACCCGATGTCGACCTACGCATACGAAATGCCGCACTTCGCCTCCGAGGCGACCCTCGCCGAACGTGCCCTGCGCGGTATGGATTCCACCAGCGCGGTCACCGTCGATCGGGCGGCCGAGACCATCACGGTCACCTCCTCGCTCACCTACGGCGAGGTGCTCGACGCCATCCGGGGCCAGGGCCTGTCGGCGAAGTAACGCCCGGCCCGGTAACCCGCCGGGCCCGCGGACCATAACGAACCGGGCGTCCCCGGCGTGCCGCGGCGGCGGGAAGGCAACTCGATAGCAAACTCTCGGGCATGTCCCGTTCGCCCGGATATCGGCGCGGATAGCGGCCCGGGTGGCCGCCTCGGTCCGCCGCGGCCCGTCGCCCATGCTGGCGACCGGGGGACCGCCGCCGGGCGGGCCCGGGTGGGCGGTGGAGATGAAGTGGGACGGGGTCCGCATCATCGCGATCCGCGACGGCGGGGAATGCGCGCTGCTCAGCCGCAACGGCAATGATGTCAGCGCGGCCTATCCGGAGATCGTGACGGCGCTGAAAGACCTGTCCGGCAAGGGATCTCTGATCGTGGACGGCGAGATCGTGGCGCCGGACCGCGAGGGAGCGCCCTCGTTCGGGCGGTTGCAGCGGCGCATGCACGTGGTGCGGCCGGGGGAGCAGCTGATCGCCGAGGTTCCGGTGCGGTTCTTCGTCTTCGACGTGCTCCGCGTGGACGACCTCGACGTCACCGGCGAGACCTACCTCCAGCGCCGGGAGCGGTTGGCCGATCTGCCGCTGAACGAACCGCTCTCGGCGCCCCCACACTGGCTCGACGTGGATGCGACGCAGTTGCTGGAGGTGGCGCGGGAGCATCGGATCGAGGGCATCGTGTCCAAACGGACCGATTCGGTGTATCTGCCCGGCCGCCGGTCACCGGCCTGGATCAAGACGCCGCTGCGGCAGAACACCGAGGTCGTGGTGGCCGGGTGGACGCCGGGCGCGGGCGCGTTCGGGACCACGTTCGGCTCGCTGATCATGGGCGCGCACGACGAGACCGGTCGGCTCGTCTATATCGGCAATGTCGGCACCGGGTTCACCCAGGCCGCCCGCCGCGTCCTGCGCGGCGCACTCGAGGGGATCGCCATCTCCGCAGCCCCTTTCGACCCGCCGCCACCGGAAGCGGCAGGGGCGGGCTGGCGCTGGGTGGATCCGATCCTCGTCGCCGACGTCGAATATCGCGAATACTCCGGCGAACGCCTGCGCATGCCCAGCTGGAAGGGGTTGCGCACCGACAAACCGCCCGCCCTGGTATCGGTCCCGCCACGGCGCTGACACCCGTGCGAACCTCGCGATGGGGCAAGGCAATTGGCGTTATCGGTAGCGATCGACCACAATCGGAGGGATGGGCGGCGTAGGGGCACGGAAGCTACGCGAGCTTTCGGCTGCCGATTCACTGAAACGACTGGCGGGCGCGCAATACGGGCGAATCGTCTACTCGCGCCGGGGACTTCCGATCATCCGGCCGGTCAATCACATCGTCGAGGAGGATGTCGTCGTGGTGCGCGCGCACCTGGGCGCCAGCCTGCTGCGCGGTGACGGTCAGGTGGTGGCGTACGAGGCCGACTCGTTCGACGAGCACACCCGGCAGGGCTGGAGCGTGATCGTCACCGGGGTGGCGCGGGTGGTCATGGATCCCGAACAGGTGCAGCGCTACGAGACGCTGCTGGACCCGTGGATCAATATGCCGATGGACCACGTCATCCGCATCGAGGCCGAGATCGTCACCGGTCTGGAGCTGATCGACGAGGGCGACTGGACCGCGCCCCAGCGCCCCGCGCCGCGCTGATCCGGCACACCGCACCGCGCTGATCCGACACCACGCGCCGGGGTCACTGTGAGCCGCGGACCACTCCGGTAGCGTGACACGCCGTTGGATCGAGCGTCGCAATTCGTCGGCAAGCTCGACGCGGCCGGTGTCTCGCAGGTGCGAACAGGGGGGTTCCGGCCGCCGGCACGCGGAAGGAACACCATTTGACAGCCTCGGAACGGCAGCTACCGGACACCGGCGCCGCACCCACGGACGAGGGATATTCGCGCGGCCTCTCCCCGCGCACCATCCAGATGATCGCCATCGGCGGCGCGATCGGCACCGGCCTGTTCTACGGCGCGGGCGGCGCGATCCAGAAGGCCGGTCCCGCGCTCATCCTGTGCTACCTGGCCGCCGGTCTGGCCATCTTCGTGATCATGCGGGCGCTGGGCGAACTGCTCACCTACCGCCCGGTCGCGGGCAGTTTCGCCGACTACGCGCACGAATTCCTGGGCCGCTTCGCGGGCTTCGCCACCGGCTGGACCTACTGGGCGGTCTGGGTTGCCACCTGCATGGCCGAGATCACGGTGGCCGGGAAGTACGTGCAGTACTGGTTCGACATTCCGCAGTGGGTGACCGCGCTGGTGGTGCTGGGCATCATGTTCGTCGCCAACCTGGTGTCGGTGCGACTGTTCGGTGAGGGCGAGTTCTGGTTCTCCACCATCAAGGTGACCGCCATCGTCACCATGATCGTGCTCGGCCTGGGCGTGCTGATCTTCCACCTCGGCCACGCGACCAACCCGACCGTCACCAATCTGTGGAACGACGGCGGCGTGTTCCCCAACGGCTTCGGGCAGGCGCTGCTGGCCCTGCAGATCGTGGTCTTCGCCTATGTCGGCGTGGAGCTGGTGGGCGTGACCGCCGGTGAGGCCCGCGACCCCAAGCGCACGCTGCGCAAGGCCATCAACTCGCTGCCGTTGCGGATCGGCCTGTTCTATGTGGGCGCGCTCGTGGTCATCATGTCGGTGTCGAGCTGGCGCACCTTCCACGCGGGCCGCAGTCCGTTCGTGGAGGTCTTCGAGCAGATCGGCATTCCGGGCGCGGCCGGGATCATCAACTTCGTGCTGCTCACCGCGGCGCTGTCGTCGTGCAACTCGGGCATCTACTCGACCGGTCGCATGCTGCGCAGCCTGTCGCAGCGCCAGGACGCGCCGCCCCCGCTGGCGAACCTGAGCGGCCGGTCGGTGCCGGCGGCCGGTATCGCGGTCTCGGCGGCGGTCATGGTGATCGGCGTCGCCGTGAACTACTTCTCGCCGGACAAGGCGTTCGGCTACATCACCTCGGTGTCCACCATGGGCATCATCTTCGTGTGGGGCATGATCCTGATCTGCCACCTGATCTACCGGGTCCGCGTCAAGCAGGGCGTGCTGCCGGGCAGTGACTACCGGCTGCCGGGCGCCCCGATCACCACGGCGCTGGCGCTGGCGTTCCTGGCGCTGGTCGTGGTGCTGCTGTTCTTCACCGAGGACGGCCGCAGCGCGCTCGTGGTCGGCGCGGTGTGGGGTCTGCTGGTGTGCGCGGCCTACCCGTTGATGGCCCGCAAATCCGCGGAAAACGCTGTCCACCAGTAACTCCGGACGGGTTCGAGACGACGCCCGCCCCGCCACCTACAGGTGGCCGGGCGGGCGTCGTCGTTTCGCCCCGGGTCTCATTCCCTGTGCGAGGTAATGAAATCCGGGCATGCGGAGCGCGCGGCGGGCGTAGCTTGCTTGGTGCAGGCTAGTTCCAGGGGTGAACATGAACGATCCGCGACGCTACGTTGTCATCGGCGGGGGACTGGCTGGATTGGCCTCCGCGGTCTGGCTCGCCGAAGCCGGGAAACAGGTCACGCTCCTGGAACGCCGCGGACGGCTCGGCGGGCGCACGCACTCGCTGGAAGTCGCTCCGCTGCGCGACATTCCCGACAACGGCCAGCATGTGATCGCCAGCGGCTACGAACATCTGTTCCGATACCTGACCAGCGTCGGCACCCGGCAGTACGTGAGCTTCCCGCAGCAGGGCGTGCTGCGCTGGCCCGGCGGGCGCACGGCGATCATGGGCACCACCGGATTTCCCGCCGTGCGCGCCCTGCTCGGCGCCCACCCCGACGCGAGCGCCGCCGACCGGGTGCGCGCGGCCGCCGCCACCGTCAAGATGGGCTGGCAGAGTCTGCGCCAGCCCGGCGATCTGGCCGACCTCACCACCGACCAATGGTTCCGCCGCCTCGGCATGCCTGACACCGCCCGCGAGGCGCTGTGGGACTGGCTGGCCCTCGGCATCGCCGCCGAACCGGTGCGGCAGGAATCGGCCAAGGTGTTCGCCGACGTGCTGGCGACCGGAATCCGCTTGGGCGTCAAGCGGATGCGGCCGGTCACCATCGGCTACCCGACCACCGACCTGGACACCCTGTTGGTCTCCGGCGCGCAGCGGGTCTTCGACCGGCACGGGGTGGACGTGAAGTACCGGGCCGTGGCGCGCCGCATCCACATCGCCGACGGCACGGTCACCGGCGTCGAATTGGCCGGGGGCGAGGTGCAACCCGCCGATGCGGTGGTGTGCGCGGTCCCCAACTCCTACATCGGCGGACTGCTCGACGAGCTGCCCGAGCACGACCGCATCTATTCGGCCGCCGACAAACTCGGCTACACGCCGATTGTCAGCACCAACCTGTACCTGGACCGCGCGCTCGGCACCAAGGCCGCCATGGAGGCCCTCATCGGCGGGACCGGTGTCATCGACGAGGTCTTCGACCGGCAGCGCATGCACGGGCGCGGGACGCTCAACGGCTGGCTGTACTGCCTGACCACCAGTGGCGCGTACGAGCAGATCCACAAACCGCACCACGAGGTGGTCGACGAGCAGATGGCGCTGCTGCGGCGCTACTACCCGGCCGCCGAGGAAGCCAAAGTGCTGCACGCGCAGGTGGTTCCGATGCCGCGAGCCACGTTCTCGCAGGTGGTCGGCACCGACGGGTTGCGGCCGGACCAGGCTACCTCGGTGCCCACGCTGGTGCTGGCGGGGGATTGGACCCGGACCGACTGGTCGGCAACCATGGAGAGCGCGGCGCAGAGCGCGGCCAAGGCCGTCGACCTGCTGCTCGCCCTCCCCGCCGTCCGGACCCAGAATCGGCGCAAGGTCATGCGGCGCTGAGGCGGCGAACCATCACTCGCGTTCGGCTCGCGACACGGGCTCGCGGAAGTAGTTGAGGATCAGCCGGGTGATGTCGGCGAGGAAGCGCTCACGCGGAATGGGCGGGCCGTCCAGCAGATAGCGGATGGTCAGATGCTCGACCGTCCGCACCAGCATCCACGCCGCCGCATCAGCATCCACCTCGGCCGGAATCGGGTACTGCCGCATGGACAGCGCGACGCGGGCCAGCTCGCCGATCTGCTGCTCGAACGCCACCACCGGGCCCGCCGCCGACAGCCGCGGCGTCTGCTCCACCACGGCCCGCAACAGCTCACGGTCATTGCCCAGGGCATCCATCAGATACGAGATCGTCTCCGGCACCGACACTTCCGGCGGACGGCCGATATTCGACAGCACTCGTGCGCGGACCCGCTCGGCCACCTCGCCGGTGTAGCGCTCGATCACCGCGGCCACGATCGCGTCCTTGTTCGGGAAGTACTGATACAACGAGCCCGGACTGATATCCGCTGCCGCCGCAATGCGATTGGTCGACGCGCCGTCGTAGCCGTGGGTGATCAGCACCCGCTGGCCCGCGTCGACGATGCGGGCCACCATGGCGCGCGAACGATCCTGCTGCGGGGTCCGGCGCGGCGGCGGCACCGGTGATTTCGGGGTGCGGCGTTTCGATGTCATGGCGATTCGTGCGAGATCCGGAAATGCGAATTGAAGGCGAGCGAAAAGTCGTGTCAGCGTTGGGACATGGTGTCACACAACGCGGTGTCGGACCAGGGGCCGCAGGAGATCCGAGAGCCCGCGGGCCCGCTCGGACCGGACTCGCTGACCTGGAAGACCTTCGGGTCGCTGTACTTCCTGCCCAGCGCGCTGTTCGTCGGGATGGTGCAGAACATGCACCCGGGGCTCGGGGCGGGAGTCGAATTCCATTCCGAGATCCACGACGAGTTCTATCAACGGATTCTGCGGTCGCTGTACCCGATCTATGGGGTGGTGTTCGACGGCGAGCGCGCCGGGCGGACCGCACGGGAGATCGTCGGCTATCACCGTGACATCAAGGGCGTCGACGGGCAGGGCCGCCGATACCACGCGCTGGACCCGGGCACCTTCTACTGGGCGCACGCGGTGTTCTTCGTCCAGAACCTGCGTGCCGCCGACTTTTTCATGGGCGGCCTGAGCGAGGCTCAGCGCGTACAGCTCTGGCGCGAGCACTATCGCTGGTACGAGCTGTACGGCATGAGCATGCGGGTGGTGCCGACGAGCTGGCCCGCCTTCCAACGTTATTGGGCCGACATGTGCCGCGACACCCTGGAACCGACCAAGGCCGCCCGCGACGTCTTCCACCTCGTCGACACCGTGCCCGTACCACCGTTCCCGCTGGTGCGACGGCTGCCGAAACCACTGTGGGAACATCTCGTCCGGCCGGCGGGCGGGCAGTTCTATCGGTTCGTGACGATCGGGCTGTGCGATCCGGAGATTCGCCGGACCATGGGCTTCACCTGGACCGACCACGACCAGCGGCGGTTCGAGCGCCTCTGCCGGACGCTGTCGGCCATGAACCGGGTGACACCCGACGCGGTCAAGTACTTCTTCCCGCGTATCCACGCCGCCCGCCGCCGAATCGCGGGGAGACGCCCGGCCTGGCTCGCGCCGCCCGAGGCACCCGAAGTGCTGTGGCCCGCCGCCGGACACCGCGCCGAGGGCAAGCACTACTGCCCGGTCCACGCCGATCGGGGCTCGGACCCGATCACCAGATTCCGCCAGCTGACAGGGTTGTGACGCCATGACTCACCCGTACGACTATTACTACCGGCCGGGGATGCCGCTGCGCCCGGCGCCGCCGCGGGCCGTGGCCTCCGACCTGTGGTTCGAACCGCGGAAAGCCCTGCTGGGCGCGTGGATCGACGTGCGCCGCGAACCCGTCGAGACGCCACGCACCCGGCTCATGGCCGATCATCTGTGGCAGGGCGACGAACCGATGGACGCGCTCGTCGCGGCGTTCGGCCGCCTCGGCTCCGCGGGCGGTCGCCGCATGCTGAACCAGGCCCTCACCCACGGCATCGACAGCCTCGACGACCCGCTGCCGGAACTGGTGAATCTGTTCGCGCTGCTGGACGATCCGCCCGACTGGTACGACCCGGACCTGTGGGAATACGGTCGCCGGCTCTGGATCAACGTATCGCTCGCGGGCAAGATGGCGATGGGCGTGCAGGACTTCATGGGCACCTTCGTCGGTGCGGAAGTCGCCTCCGCCGTTGGTCAGACCGGGCGGTTCGTGCGGGATCCGTACCGGCGCGGCCTGGAATCCTCGGTCTGGTTTCGCAGCGTCACCGCACCCGGAGCCCTGGACCGCCGCAACCCGATCTTCCACGACACCGTGCGGGTTCGGCTCATGCACGCCCAGGTGCGAGCCATGCTCCGGCGCACCTGGGGCGACGAGCATTTCGCCGAGCACGGCAATCCCATCTCCAACGCCACCACCATGGGCGCGGCGGTCACCTTCGGTCTGTCGCCCATCTGTTTCGACCACGCCCACGGGCGGCACAGCACCACCCGGCAGCTCGACGCGGTCATGCACTACTGGGCCTATATCGCGCACGTCTTCGGTGTGGCCGACGAACTCATCCCGCGCACGGCGGCCGAGGGGATGGAGCAGGCCGACTACATGGTCGCCACCGCGGGCGTGGCTCCGCAGTGGACCGCAGCCATGGCCGGGGCAGCCACCCGGCGCTTCACCACCGGCACACCGATCGGTCGCCTCCAAATCGCCGCCACCGCACCGCTGCTGGGCGCAGTTGCCTATTACAGCGGCGCGCCTCTGGTCCGGGCTCTGCTCGCGGACACGCCTTTGAATTCGGTCCCACTGCAACCCTTCTCGCGGCTCACCGCGCTCGCCGCGGCCACACAGGTCCGGCTCCGCGCGCTCGATGACCGGCTGCCCGGCGCTCGCGCCCGCATGATCCGGCGCGCCCTCCACATCGACCCCATGTGGGACCGCAACACCCGCGTCGCGCGCTACCTCGCCGCCCGCGCCGGCATCCGCGGCACTCCGTTCGACCACCACGACAGCACCGCGGACACCGTGCGCTGCCCGGTGTGATCGGTCAGCCCTGCGACCCCACGATGCCCAGATACACGACCATCACCGTGAACAGGAACCAGCCCACGCCCTGCCAGATCGGCCACGCCCGCCCGGCCCGCCACGCGCGGAACGCCAGCACCAGCGCGAGGATGCCACCGGCGAGCAGGACCCCGCCCGGCACCAGGCCCACCACCACTTTCGAGGTCCCGTCGCACAGCACCGATCCGGCGTTCAGACAGCTGTCTCGGGCCGACGCCCACACCAGCACGATCACGCCGGCTGCCAGGGCGATCCCGAGCACACTCAGGACATAACGGGTGGCCTGCCGCAGCATCTCCGGATCGTTCCACCGCTTCTCCACGTCGTTGACCATCGCCGCACCTCCTCACCCTGGCGTTACCCGTTCCGCGCTGGATACCACCATGATCGTCCCCGCGACGGCGGCGTGGCACGCCCCGACCAGCCGATCAGGGGTGTGAAGTACGGCATTCTGGCGAAAACCGCTGGCCGAGGCGGTGGGGTCGTATGTCAGCATCGAGGCATGCCCCACTGGATTCAGGTGCTGCCCGCCTTCGCCCTGGCCTCGCTCATCCTGGCCGCGCTGCCCGGACCGGCCACCGCGCTGTTCCTGCAGCGGTCGGTACGCGACGGTCGGGCCGCGGGGCTGGCGGCCGTGGTGGGCAATGAGATCGGCATCTTCGGGTGGACGGTCGCCGGAGGCGCGGGACTGTCGGCGCTGCTGGTGGCCAACCAGATCCTGAACGTGGGCATCCACCTGATCGGCGCATTGGTCCTGATCTGGCTGGGAATCCAGGCCTGGCGTGGCACCCGCGGCGATCGCGGGGCCCGGGCCGACGACGCCTTCGGTGCGGCGCTGACCGCCGCGCTGCCCGGCGGCCGCACGCCCGCGGCCGCCTTCCGCGCCTCGCTGATCTCCATCGCGGCCAACCCCAAGGCCGCGGTCTTCGGCCTGACGATCCTGCCGCAGTTCCTACCCGGCAGCGGCCCGGTGCTGCCGACGGTGTTCATCCTGGCCGCCATCCAGCTGGTCATCGACACCTTGTGGTGCGTCGGCGTCGTCCTGGCCGCCGACCGCGCCGGAACCTGGCTGCGCCGCACCGGCATTCGCCACCGCATCGAACGCACCCTGGCCGCGATCCTGGTCGCGCTGGGCCTGGGCCTCGCGGCCGACGCCCGCTGACCTGACCCGCACCGGGCCGCCGAGCCCAGGTCAGCCGGGTGCGGCAGGCGTCGACAGGAAGTCCCGGCCGCCGACGTAGACCGTGTGGCCCAGTGGCGCGTCCAGGGTGGTGGCGTCGGCGACGGCGGTGGCGAATTCCTCGACCGTCGGCAGGTCGCCCTGGTCGCGACGCTCGGTGACCGCGTCGGGGTCGCGGCGTTCGAGCAGTCGCACGATGATGGTGCCGTCGATCATGTCGCCGGACACCACGGTGAAACCGATTCCGCGGTCTGCGAACTCACCGGTCATGGCACGCAGCGCGTCCTCACCGGCTCGCTTGCTCGCGGCGATCTGCTCGTAGCCCGGCGGGGCCTGGCGGGTGGGGGAGAAGTGGGCCTGGTGGCTGGTGACGAACACGATCCGGCCGCCCGACGGCAGATGCGGCAGCGCGAGCGCGGCCAGCCCGGTCTGGGCGTCGCGATTGAGCAGCATGGCGTAGTCGGGCGCGGCATCGCGCTCCAGACCACCGGAGGCGTTGAGCACCAGCACATCCAGGCGGCCGAACTCGGCCACCACGCCCTCGACGAGCGCCCGCGCGCTCTCGGGATCCGCGATGTCCGCGCCCGCCACCGAGGCACTGCCACCCGCGGCCGCGATCTCGGCGGCCAGCGTCTCGGCCCGCTTGCGCTTCTCCCGGTAGTTCACGACCACGTGGTCGCCCCGGCCCGCCAGCACCCGCGCGGTCTCCGCGCCGATCCCGCGGGAGGACCCGGTGACCAGCACGATGCGCTGCCCGGTCCCTGTCGTCGTAGTCATGCGCGACCTCCATCCACCAGAGTGCTTCTAATTCAGAAGTACTACATTGGTACTTCGAAATGAGAAGCGCAAGTCAGCCACCGCCCGCCAACAGCCGCGCCGACGACTCGGCCGCCCCGCTCCTGGCCGCCATGGACCTGCTCGGCCAGCGCTGGATCCTGCGCGTGATCTGGGAATTGGAGCCGGGCGCACTGGGCTTCCTGGAACTGCGCCGGCGCATGGGCAATTGCTCGTCGAGCATGCTGTCGGTGCGCCTGCAGCGGCTCGCCGACGCGGGGGTCGTGCTCAAGCGGCCCGACAAGTCCTACGAGTTGACCACCGCCGGTACGGAGTTGGGCCGCGCGCTGGAAGGCGTGTGGGAGTGGTCGGAGCGGTGGGCCGACAATCTCGAGGGCACACGCGACACCGAAGGCGGGTAAGGGCTCGGCGGCGCCGGTAGATCAGACCCGGTCGCCGGATCCGGTGATGCCCCGCCGGATCTCACCCGGCGTGTGCTCCTCGCGCGGTACGGCGCGGAAGCGCGACGAATGCAGCTGCCAGGGCACGCTGGTCACCATCACTCCCGGCTCGAACAGCAGCCGCGCCTTCAATCGCAGCGAACTCTGGTTGTGCAGCAGGTTCTCCCACCAGCGACCCACCACGTATTCGGGAATGAACACGCTGACCACATCCCGGGGCCGCGACTTGCGCTGCCGCTTGATCTCGTCCAGCACCGGCCGGGTGATCTCCCGGTACGGCGATTCGATGACCTTGAGCGGGATGCCGACCCCGAAGCGCTCCCAGTCCCGAGCCAGGTCGCGGGTATCGGCGTCGTCCACATTGACCGTCACCGCCATCAGCGTGTCCGGCCGGGTCGCGCGCGCGAACTGCACCGCCCGCTGGGTCGCCTTGTGCCAGCCCGACACCAGCACCAGCGCGTGCACCCGCCCCGGCAGCATCTCCGTGTCGTGCGGATCGATGGCCAGCTCGCCGCGCACCGACGTGTAGTGCCGGTGGATCAACCACATGATGACCACCAGGATCGGCATGGCGATGACCACCAGATACGCGCCGTGGGTGAACTTGGTGATCATCACGACCACCAGCACCACGCCGGTGAAGCACGCGCCGAAGGCATTGATGAAGCGCGCCCGGTGGATTCGCAGCCGCTCGCCGGAGGTCTGCGCGGTCCGCAGCTCCCGGTTCCAGTGCCGCACCATGCCGGTCTGGCACAGGGTGAACGAGGTGAACACACCCATGATGTAGAGCTGGATGAGCCGGGTGGTGGACCCGTCGAAGGCGTAGATGAGCGTCCCCGCCGCCACCGCCAGCAGGATGATGCCGTTGGAGAAGGCCAGCCGGTCGCCGCGGGTGTGCAGCTGGCGCGGCATGTAGCGGTGTTGCGCGAGAATCGAGTTCAGCAGCGGGAAGCCGTTGTAGGCGGTGTTGGCGGCCAGGATGAGGATGAGCGCCGTGGTGACCATCAGGTAGTAGAAGGCGAGCGAATTGCCGCCGAACACGGCCGCCGAGATCTGCGCGATGACGGTCTTCTGCGCGTCGTTGTGGCAGTCCCCGGCGAATCCGATGATGTCGCAGGTGTTCTCGGTGACCCGGGTCTTGGTGATCATGGCCAGCGCCGTCACCCCGGAGAACATGGCGATGGCGATGACGCCCATGGCGGTCATGGTGCGCGCGGCATTGAGCGCCTTGGGCTTGCGGAAGGCCGGCACCCCGTTGGAGATGGCCTCCGCGCCGGTGAGCGCGGTACACCCGGAGGAGAAGGCCCGCAGCAGCAGGAAGGCGACCCCGGCGGTGGACAGCCCCACCTGCTCGGCGTGGATCTCGTAGTGGGCGCTCTCCGCGACCGGGGTGTGCCCGAGCAGCGTCTGGCCGAGCCCGACCACGATGAGCGCGAACACCCCGAGGACGAATCCGTAGGTGGGAATCGCGAAGGCGCGGCCGGACTCTCGCACGCCGCGCAGGTTCATGGCGGTCAGGAAGATGATGAACCCCAGGTCGATGACCACCCGGTAGGCGTTCAGGTCGGGCACCGCCGAGATGATGTTGTCCACGCCGGCCGACACCGACACCGCCACGGTCATCACGTAGTCGACCAGCAGCGCGGCCGCCACCACCAGGCCGGGCAGCGCGCCGAGGTTCTCGGCCACCACCTCGTAGGACCCGCCGCCGGACGGATACGCCTGCACCACCTGCCGATACGACAGCGCCACGACTGCCAGCAGGACCACCACGCCCGCCGCGACCACCGGGGTCAGGTGCAGGTAGGCCAGCCCGCCCAGGGTCAGGATGAGCAGGATCTCCTGGGTGGCGTAGGCGACCGAGGACAGCGGGTCGCTGGCGAAGATCGGCAGTGCGAGCCGCTTGGGCAGCAGGGTCTCGCCGAGCCGATCGCTGCGAAACGGCCGTCCGAGCACGAGTCGTTTGGCTACGTCGATCGGTGAAACCACGCTCGCAGCCTAGGTCTGGAAACCGGTCGAATCGGAGCCCCATGCCGTAGAGAATTCGTAAAGATACCGAACTGTCCGGCCCCGCTGCCTGCGGATTCGAAGACTTGTGCGGTTGATCGAACAACCACCTAGACTGTCTGGGACGTAATCGAGGGTTTTTGGAGAGGTGACACGATGGGAGACCGGACGGTCGTCGCCGACGTTGCCGACGAATTGGCGCGCCGCGTGGCATCCGGGGAGTACGAGCCCGGTGGTCTGATGCCGTCCGTCCGCCAGGTCGCCGAGGAGTTCGACCTCAATCGTGCGACAGCGCAATTGATTCTGGGCCGGCTGGAGTCCTATGGCTTCGTGGACGCCCACCGCGGCAAGGGATTCGTGATCCGCGATGTGCGCTCCGAGGGCGGTGTGGACGTGTACGGGCGGCTGTTCCGGCTGTCCATGCC
This sequence comes from Nocardia sp. CA-136227, assembly GCF_050955695.1. Lineage (NCBI taxonomy): Bacteria > Bacillati > Actinomycetota > Actinomycetes > Mycobacteriales > Nocardiaceae > Nocardia > Nocardia sp. CA-136227. The sequence continues at coordinate 4,674,544 of NZ_CP192081.1, read as the reverse complement.
GGAACCGGAGATCGCCGCGGAGATGTTCGGCAATATCGTCGACGAGGAACGCGGGATCGCGCTCGAGGCGCTGCTCGCTTACACCGGCAGCGAACGCCCGCTCGATCCGGCCGAACTCAAGGCCGAGATCGACGAACTGGAAACCCTTGCGCGCGGCACGGACCCGGACCCCCATCGGATGCTGAGCATCGAACTCGGGCTGCTGCGCCGGATGCTCACCGCGCTCGGCCTCTCGGTGCAGCGCGCGGTGCTCAACTCGATCGGTGAGATGGTGCTCGAGGTGCCGGCGGCGGTCGAGGCGTACTTCGCGGTCTCCCCGGATCTGCACGTGCTGGTGTGGCGGGCGCTGGTGGCGGTGTGGGAATCCGACGCCGGTCCGAGTGAGGCGCAACTGGCGCTGTTCGAGGATCTTTTCGGCATGTACCACCGGAAAGTGGTGGCGCGCTTCGAGGAACTGGTCGGTGCGGCCGGATCCGGCGCCGCCGGTGTGGTGGCCGCGACCGCGTGAGTTCGGGCCGACGGGTCGGTCTCGTCTCAGACAACCCCTCTTGGCAGAGTTCTCGGTAATTTTCAGCGCCCGAATTGGGAGCTATTGACCGATTACCGCGTTCATGATGGTGCCCGCGCTCGTCGCCACGATGCCGCCGACGAGCGCGCCGGCCACCTGTTTGGGCGACTGTAAACCGCTGCCGCTCCACTTTTCCCACGCGAAGCGACCGCCCGCGTAGGTGATGGCGAGGACTCCGGAAAGCAGCACGAACCAGGTGAAATACCGGACCAGCCGCATCAGCTTGTCGGCCGCGGGCGGGGTCTCGGGCGTGGGATCGACGATCTGCGCGTGCTGAATCTGGGTCAGCAGCTCGTGGGCGGCAATAAGAAGAAACATCTCGGCGCTCTTCCACACGGGGGCAATTCACCCTCCGGGGTACTCGCCGGACCCACTGTCACGCAAGGGAAGTCGTGTTCTTGTTCGTCATCGGGCATCGACGCGAACGCAATAGTGCGCGCGCCCGATGCGATCAGTCCACGTCGTTGTCGGCGGACAGGTACGCTATTGCCGCCAGATACTGCCGGCAGGCGAAGTGCTGGTCGTGCGCGCGGAGGACGGCGCGGGCCTGGCGGTAGGTGAGGGTGCGTGGTTCCGCCTCGCAGTCACCGGATTGGTCGCCGCGAGCGGCGGCATCGGTGGGACGGACGAGCATCTGCGTCATGGGATGCCTCTGGCCGAGTGGGGGATTGGTGCACCGAGTTTAGGAGCTCGGATCGTGCAGATGCAAGCACATCTGCACGCTCGTCACGGGTATCGAGGAGAGATTCCGGCGTCACGTGACCTTTCGGGCATGGGGTTCCGGAACAATCGGGCGAACGGGGCGAACTGACCCGAATTCTCCGCTCCCCCTTCGCAACTTCGCTCTTGGGCGCGGGTTCCAAGATCAAATCTGTTGTGTTGCAAAGGATGTGCCTCCCCGAGGCCATCGATCATGGGCTACCTGCGTGCTATCGTCGTGCTTGCGGTTGCAACTGTAAGTACATCTGATCGAACAATTGCAAGTACTGGGACCACCGTCTGCGGGCGGTACTGGCAAGGAGTCTGAAATGACGGACATCTCGGCAACCTCGATCGATCGCTCGAATCTCTTGTGGCGCAAGAGCACCTTCAGCAATCCCAGTGGAAACTGCGTGGAACTCGCCCCGCTGGCCAACGGGCAGGTCGCAGTGCGCAACTCGCGCGACCCCGAAGGCTCGCTGATCGTGTACACGCGCCCGGAGATCGATGCGTTCCTGCAAGGCGCGAAGAGTGGAGAGTTCGACGACCTCGCGCGCTGAGCGGTAGCATTGGCAATCGGCGCGGTGGTTCGCGACTAGCCGTTGTGAGTCCACTGCCGGCAAACCCGAGCATCGGAGTGGACCTCATGATCGCAGAACCCCTTGCCCACCTGCAGGCGGATTCCGCTGTCGCCGAACGCGGCCCGACCGCACTGCGGATCGCGGTGGGCAGCCAGCTACGAAAGCTGCGGGAGTTCAACAAAATCACGCGGGAGGCCGCGGGTGAACACATCCGCGGCTCCCACGCCAAGATCAGTCGCCTGGAACTCGGGCGAACCGGATTCAAGGAGCGCGATATCCGGGATCTGTTGACGCTGTACGGCGTTGACGATCCCGGCGAGCGCGAGCAGTTCCTGGACCTGGTGCGCAAGGCGAATCAGCCGGGCTGGTGGCACCGCTACAGCGATCTGCTGCCTTCCTGGTTCGAAACCTATCTGGGGCTCGAGCACGCGGCGAAATCCATTCGCACCTACGAGGGACAGCTGGTTCCGGGTCTGCTGCAGACCCCCGACTACGCTCGCTCGATCGTTGCCCTCGGGCACGATGTGGATGGGGAGCGCCGCGTCTCGCTGCGCCGGCGTCGGCAGGAGCTACTGACCCGCGATGGCGCGCCCAGCTTCTGGGCCGTGCTCGACGAGGCGGTCCTGCACCGTCCCGTGGGCGGGCCGGGCGTGCTGCGCGGTCAGATCGAGTACCTCATCGAGATCTCCAAGCGACCGAACGTCACCATCCAGTTCCTGCCGTACGGGGCGGGCGGCCACGCGGCTGCGGGAAGCTCGTTCACCATGCTCCGCTTCGCCGAGTCCGAACTGCCCGACATCGTGTATCTGGAGCAGCTCACGAGCGCGCTGTACCTGGACCGCCGTGAGGACCTCGAGCTGTACCGGCAGGTGATGGACCAGCTGAGCGTGCAGGCGGAGCCGCCGGAGCGCTCTCGCAAAGAGCTGGCGAAGATCGCCGAGAAGCTCGACTGACCGCCGCGCTGGTCCCTAGGACCAGCGCCGGCTGCCCTGCGGATACCCCCGCAGACGGATAAGGGGCCCCTCTCGGGGCCCCTATCAGCGTGTCGCGGACCGGGTGGGTCTGCGGCACGGCCGGATTCGGTTACTGCCTGATGAAGCTGGAAGCGATCCGCCAGAATGCCTCCGGCTGCATATGGTGCAGATCCCAGTCGTTCACCATGGCGTGAGCCGTGGTGACGATCCGCTCGATGTCAAAATCATACCGAGTGGCCGCTCCAGTGGATTCGACCTGGCGGATGACGAAAGCGGTTGCCGTCTCGCGTGAATAGGTTTGCTCCGGCTGACTTCTGTCGGCAAACCCGAGTCGGCTGAGGTTGATTGGCTGATTCATTCGAACGCCCCTGACGCCAGGCCGACGGCTGACCGTGGGCGAAGAATCGCCGGTGATTCACCGCTCGGCTCTCTGGTTGTCCCCTTATTGGTGCCTTGCAACGACGAGTCTATGACCGTGCGTTGCGCAGATGCAAGTACATCTGCAACATCGAATTCGCAGTGTCAGAGTGCTTTTCGGGATGCTATGAGTTTGCGAAACCATGGTTGGCGAAAGGTTGTAATGCGCCCCGAACAGGGCTTTCCCAGTACTTCCGATCGAAAGTTCTGGAGGGGAACGACTGTTCCGCTTTATCCAGGAATTCGCTGAAGATCAAATATCGCCGTGATCAGCCCTGTTCTGGGCCTTCGCAGCTTTGATCCGGTCCTGTTCGAGGACCATCAGGCCGATTCCGAAACGCAGGCAGAGCGCCCCGGTGAGCCCGCACAGCACGCTCCAGGCGAGCTCACCGTACCCGGCGGTGGTCAAAGTCAATGCGATCGACACGATTCCGGCGGCGGTCAGAATCGGGCCCGGCAGATTCTGGATGGCCGGTGGTCGATAGGGGGTCCGGTCCGGCGGCCGGCCGGTGTCGCCCGGCCGATTGCGGGTGCCGCCGCGAGGAATGTGGGCGCCACCCGGCGGAATGTGGGCGACGGGGTAGGCGTACGGAGTGACAGGCAACATCACTGTCCTTTCTCCGGAAGTAATGCAGAACCGATAACAAGCGGATACCCGGCCAGGTGCGGCCGAATCACGCGGTATCGCTCCCTGTGCACAACCACCCCCCGGCCGCGCGGCCATCACAACAGGCCCGCCCGCACACCGTCGTGGCCGTCAGTGATGCCCAGATCGTCCAGCAGGCCGAGAAACGCGCCTGCGTAGGGTGAGACCGCGGTCCCGGTCCTGACGAGCTCCCAGTCGACCTGTGCGCGCAACTCCCGTGCGATGTGCAGCAGCCGCGTGAAATCCAGCCGCTGCGGATCGGCCACGGTCAGTTCGTCCACCAGGAAGTCGGCCACCGTCACCACGGGCGCCGCGATCGGCCCGATGGGCAGCCGCTCGGCGCGTGCCAGGAGCGCGTCGGTGACGGGCCGGTGATCGGTGCCGAACACCAGATCCAACCGCACCCCGCCGTCGTAGAGCGTGGCCCGCTCGGCCTCGGTGCCGTGCGGCGGCCGCAGGCCGGCGGCGGACAGCAGGAGCACCCCGCGCGGCAGGTCGGCCGGGCGCAGCAGCACGTCGACCTCCGGAGGCGTGTCGGTCACCGGACCGCCACGGGCGTACACCGCGCACTCCCCGGTGAGGGCGCAGGGAATGTCGTTGTCCTGCAGGGTCTGTACGGCGAGGGTCAGGGTGTCGAGTAGCCGGTCGATGGCGCGGACCATGTCGATGGCGTACCCGTGCCCCGGCCCGCTGAATCCGCGACTCGATCACCCACCCAGCGGGCCCCGGATTGAAACGGGTTTTACGCCTGTGTTAGCTCTGAAAACAGTGGATTGATCGATTCGAGTGGACGGGAGCCGGTGCCGTGGTGGATGTGCCCGCGTATTTCGACGAGGTGGACGGCGGGTTCTTCCCGACGTCGTTCGCGGCCAGCCAGTGGTCCTCGGCGCAGGTGGTCGGGCCGGCCCTGACCGGCCTGCTGGCGCGCGAGCTCGAACGGACCCAGGCCACCGAGGGTTTCGTACCCGTCCGGCTGACCGTGGACCTGTTCAGCGCCGCCCGCTTCGAGCACACCACGACGCCGGTCGTGCGGGTGCGCGACGGCAAGCGGATCCGCGTCGCCGACGTGAGCGTGGTGCAGGGCGGCACCGTCGCCGCGCGCGCCACCGCCGTGCTGCTGCAGCCGTCCGAACAGCCGCCGGGGGAGCTGTGGCGGCGGGAGCGGGAACCGCAGCCGCCCTCGCTCGAGGTCGCCCCGCCCTCGGCGCTGCCGCAGACGCCGCTGTTCAACAGCGGTGAGGGCTCGCCGGTCTGGAACTCGGTGCCCACCGACCACGAGAACGCCGACCGCAAGCGCACCTGGCAGAACCCGATCCGGGTGGTGACCGGGGAGGAGCTGAGCCCGTTCGTGCGGGTCGCGGTGGTGGCCGAGGCGACCAGCATGATGACCAACTGGGGCGACAAGGGCATCGGGTTCATCAATACCGATATGACGCTGGGCCTTTCGCGGCAGCCCGAGGGCACCGAGATCGGTGTGGAGGCCGACAGCCACTTCAGCGAGCACGGCCTGGCGGTGGGTGTGGCCACGCTGTTCGACCGGCTCGGCTCGTTCGGCAGTTGCATGGTGACCTCGGTGTCCAACGCGGGCCGCCAGATCAGCAACGCCCAGCTCGACATGGTGATGCGCAAGCGGCTGTAACCCGCTCGCGCCCTCGGCAATCGGTCCGCGAGATCGCGGATCGATGACGGGATGGGCGTGACACGCGGTCCGGTCAGGGCACGGACCGGTCTCGAAGTGGCGTCGAACCGACCACTCCCGAGTGTCGCAGTGGTGCTTCCCCGTAGGCTTCGCGGACCACCGACCGACAGATCCGTGGGGGGTGTTGTGCCGCGCCGCTTGCGAAGACTGGCCGCCGCCTTGACGATCGGCTGCTGCGTGATCGTCACGTACTGCGCCGCACCGGGTTTCGCGCAACCACCCGAGCCCGGAACCGCGCCGAACCCGCCCGGCATCTCCCTGCCCGATATCCAGCGCTGGATCGATCAGCTGCTCCCGGCGCCCGCTCTCCCCCCGGCCCCCGCGGAGTCGCCACTGGTCGACACTCCGGAGCTGGCACCGGATCTGGCGGCGCTGCGGGCCGCCACCATGCCCGCGCCGATCGGTGATCCCTTCATCGACGACTGGCCCGCCGGCCTCGACGCCCTGGACCCGGGCGGCATGGTCGCGGTGCGCGACGTAACCGCCACGGCCGCACCGACTCTGATCGTGCCGGTGCGCCAGGTGCTCCAGTTCAAGTACCGCACCAACGACTCTCACGACGAGCCGTCCTACGCGATCGCCAGCCTGGTGCTGCCGGTCGGGGAGTGGACCGGGCCGGGACAGCGGCCGGTGGTGATGAACAACCTGCCCATCGACGCGCTGGGCCGAGACTGCAACCCGGGATACACGCTCGCGCACGGGTTTACCCGGGCCGCCAACCTGACCGGCTACGCCCTGCCCACCACCCAGCTGGCGCTGCTGCGCGGCTACGGCGTGCTCATCACCGACCACGAGGGCCCGCGCATGGCCTACGCCGAGCCGACGGTGGCCGGGCACGCCATCCTCGACGCCATCCGCGCGACCCGCGGTTACCTGCCGGATGAGCTGGGCGAGAGCAGGTTCGGGATGATCGGATACTCCGGCGGGGCCATCGCCACCAACGGAGCGGTGAAGCTGATGTCCGAGTACGCCCCCGAACTGTCGGAGGTGGTGGTCGGCGCGGCGCTGGGCGGGGTGCCCGCGGACTTCAGCATCCTGGCGCGCTCGATGAACGCCAATCTCGCCTCGGGGGTGTTCCTGGGCGCGGTGTTCGGCATCGGCCGCGAGCGGCCCGAGATCCTGGCCCGGATGAACCATCTGGCGCAATGGGTGACGACCTCGCAGCTGATCAACAGTCAGTGCAGCGAGGTGTTCGGGATCCCGGGCGTGCTGCAGCTGCCCATCGACATCGCCGCCAATATCCCCGATCCGCTCGACAGCGAGCTGGCGCACGAGATCTACGCCATCACCCGCATGGACGGCAAGAAGTCACCCGTGCCGCTGTTCATCTTCAACGGCGAACAGGAATTCTGGGTCCCCGCCGAAGGCGCGAAGAACCTCTACCGCGAGCAGTGCGACCTGGGCGTGCCCGCCGTCTACCGCAGCGTCCTCGGCGAACACTTCATCGCCGCCTTCACCGGTTACCCCGAATCCCTGACCTGGCTCGACGAGAGATTGCAAGGCGTACCCGCGCCCAACGAATGTTGAACGCGGGCAGCCCTTCTCACATCGGGAAGAGGTTGTGCTTGCGCGGGTTGGGCTTACGGACCGCGTTCTTGTCGCGCAGCAGGCGCAGGGCCTTGCGGATCTCGAGGCGGGTGGCCGAGGGCTCGATGACCGCGTCGATGTAGCCGCGTTCGGCCGCCACCCACGGGTTGTCGATGAGCGCGTTGTAGAAGTCGACCATCTGCTTGCGGACGGTCTCGCGCTGCTCGGGCGGGGTGGCCGCGAGGGTCTTCTTGCCGGTGACGGTCACCATGCCGTCGGCGCCGATGACCGCGATGCGGGCGGTCGGCCACGCCAGGTTGATGTCCACGCCGAGCTGCTTGCAGCCCATGACCGCGTAGCCGCCGCCGTACGCCTTACGGGTCACGATGGTGACGATCGGGACCGTCGCCTCGATCAGCGCGCGGAACATGCGGCCGCCGCGCTTGATGACGCCGTTGCGCTCCTCCTCGACACCGGGCAGCACGCCCGGGGTGTCGACGACGTAGACGAGCGGAATGTTGAACGCGTCGCACAGGCGGATGAAGTACGCGCCCTTGTCCGAGCAGGCCGCGTCGAGCGCGCCGCCCAGCACCATGGGCTGGTTGGCGATGACGCCGACCGGGCGGCCGTCCACGCGGGCGAATCCGGTGATCAGGTTCTGCGCGGCCGCTTCTCCGACCTCGAGGAAAGCGCCGTCGTCGAAGATGCGCAGCAGCACCTCGTGCATGTCGTAGCCCTGGCGATCGGAGTCCGGGATGATCCGGTCCAGTTCCCGATCGGAGTCGGTGATCTCGGGCTCCAGGCCCGGGTTGATGACCGGCGGCTCCTCGATGCAGCTGCTGGGCAGGTAGCTGAGGTACTCGCGGGCCCAGTTGAGCGCGTCGACCTCGGTACGGGCCACGTGGTGCAGCAGGCCGTTGCGGGCCTGCACGGCCGCGCCGCCCAGCTCCTCGGCGCTGATGTCCTCACCGGTGATGCCCTTGATGACCTCGGGGCCGGTGACGAACATGTAGGAGTCGTCGGTGGCGATCAGCACGTCCATATTGACCGGGCCGTACACCGAGCCGGCCGCGCACTTGCCGAACATGACCGCGACCATCGGAACGAAGCCCGACAGGTCCTCCTGCAACCGGCACATGGTGGCGTACCAGGCCAGGGCGGTCACGCCCTCCTGGATGCGGGCGCCGCCGGAGTCGTTGATCACCACGACCGGGCAGGCGTTCTTGTACGCGAACTCCATGACCAGGCGGACGCGGCGGCCGAAGGTCTCGCCGACCGAACCGCCCTGCACCATCGAGTCGTGGGAGATGACCACGACCGGGCGGCCGTCGATCAGGCCGCGACCGGTGACCACGCCGTCGCCGTAGAGCGCGTGCGGCTGGCCCGGCGAGCGCATGAGCGCGCCCATTTCGACGAAGCTGCCCGGGTCCAGCAGTATGTTCACCCGTTCTCGGGCGCTGGCGACGCCTTTGGCAAGTCGTTTCTGGATACCCTTCTCACCGGTCGGTTCCTCGGCGATCTCCAGGAGCTTGCGCAGTTCCGCCAGCTTTTCCGCTGTACCCGTCATTACGTAGGTCTTGCCTTTCACCTTCAATGGCCGGGCTCGATCGGCGCCCGCGTCGAGCCGGATCGCGACTCGACCGCCCACGGTACCGTGCGTGTCCCCTTCCGAACCAGCGAACGCCTGGGTAATGTGCCCGGTCTCGCGCCGGTCGAGCTTCGGTCTCATGCCGCGCCAGGCCCCGCCCGTGACGCGAACTCCGCCGCCGTCAGCGATACACTGCCGCCCGTGAGCTCACCTATGACTGTGCGATCGGGAACGCCCGAGGTGATCCGGCCAGACCTGGACACCTTCGGATTCTCGGAGTGGCGGCGGACCGCGGTCGTCGGCGCGGTGCTGGGCGGCTCGGTGGTGGCCGGTGTGCTGCGTGGGGGCCTGCGCCCGGCCAAGCGCAAGCGGGCCGCGGCCGAGGGCGTGGTGAACGGTTTCGAGACGCTCGGCCCGATGTTCGTGAAGCTGGGCCAGCTCATCGCGTCCTCGCCCGGCGCCTTCCCGCGCGAGCTGGCCGACGCCTGCCTGCGCTGCCTCGACGACGTCCCGCCCTTCGCGGCCGCGGACGCGCGCGCCATCATCGAGGCCGATCTGGGCAAGCCGATCTCGGAGCTGTTCCTCGAGTTCGACGACGAACCGCTCTCGGCCGCCTCCATCGCCCAGGTGCACGCGTGCGTGCTGCCCGACGGCCGCCCCGCGGTGGTGAAGGTGCAGCGGCCCGAGATCGCCCGTCGCATGATCGTGGACCTGCGCGCCGCCATGAAGCTGGCGCGCGCCCTGGAGAGGCGGTCGGAGAACGCCCGGGTCGCCAATACCCAAGCGGTGGTGCGGGATCTGTACGAGGCCACGGTCGCGGAACTGAACTTCCTGATCGAGGCCGAGAACCAGGCCCGCGCTCGCGAGCACCTGTCGGCCTTCGGCGACAACACCAATGTGGCCGTGCCCGAGGTGTATTGGGACTTCTGCGCCCCCCGGGTGCTGTGCATGGAGCGCATGCGCGGCATGCCGCTGGACCGCTTCGACGACATCCGCGAGGCCCACCCGGAACCGGAACTGCTGATCCGCCGCCTGGTGAAGGCGTGGATGGAATCGGTTGCGGTGCACGGGGTCTTCCACGGCGACGTGCACGCGGGCAACCTGTGGCTGCTCGACGACGGCCGGGTCGCCATGCTCGACTTCGGCATCGTGGGCCGGATGGAGGCCGAGTGGCGCGAGTTCGTGCGCGCGCTGTTCTACGCCAGCTCCATCGACAACGACTTCCGCCCGGTGGCTCGCGCGCTGCGCGCACTGGACCTGGTCGCCGACGACAGCGGCGACGACGCCACCATCGGCCGTCAGCTCGCGACGGCGCTGGGCCCGGTGCTCTCGGGCAGCCTGGACAAGCTGGATCTGGGCCTGGTCTCGGCGCGGCTGCTGGAGTTCGGCAAGCGCCGCGGCGCGTCCGGCCCGCAGCAGCTGGTGCTGATGGGCAAGCAGCTCGGCTACTTCGAGCGGTACGCGGTAGCGCTCGCGCCGGGCTGGAAGCTCGGCCGCGACCTGTACCTGTTCCGCAATATCTTCCCCGCCGAGGTGGCCGCCAAGGCCGCCGCGGAGAACATCACCCTGCCGACCGACTGACAGCGGGCCCGAGCGGGCTGTCGGCGCACTGTCGGCGGTCTGTCAGCGGCGGCCGTCATCGTTCTTTTCATAGCCGGAAGCACCCGTTCCGGCGCCGGAGAAGGAGAACGACGATGTCGAACAAGAACGTGCTCGCGGACCTGATCTCGGGCCACCTGACCGAGGCCAGGACCCGCGCCGAGCGCAGCATGCGGGCCGCGTCGGTGGCCCGGGCCGGTGCTCTGGCCCAGGCGGCCGCCGACGAGCGAGCGATGCCGGCGCACCTGACCCGGGCCGAGGTCAAGGAGTTGCGTGCCGAGGCGCGGGCCCAGGCGAAGCGGTTGGTCGCGGATCTGACCGCCCGGGGGTGAACGCCCGGGCGGGTCTGGCAAGCCTGAGAGAAGCGTCAGGAAACCCTCAGGCTACGACCAGATTCGCCCGGCAATGTGGATGGCAGACAGTGTCGGGCGAGCGTGCGAGGTGCGGAATGGTCGAATTCGAGGTCACCGGAACCACTGTGACGGCGCGGGTCACCGGTGCGCACAAACTGCTCGCGCTGCGCGACCACGTGAGCTTCGACCTGGCCCAGGTCACCGCCGTCGCGCCCGCCCCCGTGGATCTGCGCCCGCCGTGGCTGCGGACGCCGGGCACGTTCTTCCCGGGCGTGATCGCCGCGGGCATCTTCCGCGGGAAGGGCCGCAAGGAGTTCTGGGACACCCGTTTCGACGGTCACGGCGTGCTGATCGAACTGGCGGGCGCGGATTTCACGCGCCTGGTGGTGGATGTAGCCGAACCGGCCGCGGAGCTGCGGCGGTTGTCGTCGGCCCTGGCGGCCTGAATTCCCCGTAGAACCCGAATGGCTCGTGCCGCGGACCCGATTTCTGGCGGGCGCGGCACGAGCCGGTCTGGGTGGACTTTTCGGGGGTAGTGGTGGACGAAGATATCAGGGAGTCGGGCAGAGGAAGGCACCGGCGGGCGGCGGGGCCGGGACGATCCGCTCCGGGGCGACTCCGGCGGGTCCGGCCGGGCCGTTGGGCGCTACTGCTCCGGGAGCCGCGGGGGTCCCGACGTCGCCGGATCCCCATGCCGCGGACGGGTTCATGGTGAATACGGCCGCACAAACGAACGCACTGACGAGCAGGCCGATCGCTTTCTTTTGCGTCATGTCGTACGACGCTACAACCAGCTCCGAGCAATTGGTGGTATTGCCGAATCACCGGAATGTCGCGACCTGCTGATCGTGTGGATAGTTCGGTGAATTCCACTGTGGCACAGACAAACTAATCGGTCGGAACGGCGTGTTTTCAGTCCTTTGTGTTATGGACTGTGCCAGACCACGTTTCGGTTACGAACCGGCGTGTCTGAGGGTGTTTCGTCCGCTTCTATTGTGGACTGCCGGGAGGACCCGACCGGGAGGGATGCACGATGGCTGCTGGACCTGGTTCGAGGATCGCCGTCGCGGCGGCGCTCATGCTGGCGGTTTCCGCCGCGGTGACCGCGAACGCGCCGATGAGCGCGGCCGTGGGCACCTGCGGATCGAGCCTGGGGGACTACCGCGGGGAATTCGCCGTCGAGGGTGAACCCGGGACCGTGCTGAGTTTCGACGGAGCGGGCGGTCTCACTTTTCACAGCGCCCGGTTCGGGAACGGCGAGGGCCTGTACGCGGTCATTCCGTCGGGCGGATTCACCGCCACCCTGCGCATGGCCGACAGCGGTGAAGACGCGGCGCGGCCCGAGAATACGACCTCGATGGTCAAGAGCACGATCCTCCTCTGCCCGACCCAGGGAACGCAGGTCGGGAATTTCCGCTCACTGGATCAGAGCAGCCGCCGGTTCGATTATGTGAGGTCCGCCTGAAAAGCCGGTGACGGCAATGGTTTACCGGGTGAATCGGAGCGTGACGAGCTGGAAAGGCCGCAGGCGCAGTCGAATTCCCTCCTCGGCGGATTCCGTGACGTTTTCCTCGGGTAAAGCCCGCTCCAGCAGGTCGCAGCGGCGATAACCGGTGTACCCGAAATCCGGTGTGAGCAAAGCGGTCGCGCGACCGCCGCCCGCTTCGTAGAGCCGGATCACGACATCACCGGATCCGTCCTCGGCCAATTTGACGGCACTGGTCACCACGTCGTCATTGTCGACGGTGAACAGCGGCGCCACGGGTTCGGCGACGCCCGGGGTGACCGGCGGCAGATTGATCCGGTACCCGGAGCGCACGGCATCCGTGATCGAGGCGCCCGGCAGCAGCGCGTGCCGGAAATGGTGTGCGCCGTGGTCGGTCTGCGGATCGGGAAACCGCGGCGCGCGCAGCAGGGACGCGCGGACGGTGATGGTGGTGCCGCCGTCGGGCCGCACCGCGCGGGTCAGATCGTGGCCGTAGGTGGAGTCGTTGACCAGGGCCACGCCCCAGCCGGGTTCGGCCAGGTGGATGAAGCGGTGATTGCAGGCCTCGAACTTGGCGTACTCCCAGCTGGTGTTGGTGTGCGTGGGCCGGTACAGGTGCCCGAACTGGGTTTCGGAGGCGTAGCGGTCGGCGTGGATGTCCAGGGGGAAGGCGAGTTTGAGGAACTTCTCCGTCTCGTGCCAGTCGACCGTGGTGGCGATCTCCAGCGCCCCGGTGTCCGGGCGCAGGGTGAGGACCTGCTCGACGGCGGAGGAGCCGAAGGAGCGGCCGATGCGGAGGGAGACGTCGGTGGTGGCGCCGGACTCCGCGACCAGGAAGTCCACCTCGGTGAGGTCGGTGACGGTATTGCGATAGAACTGGTCGACATCCCAGGCGTCCCAGGAGTTCGGGTAATCCTGGTGCAGCTGGAGCAGATTGGCGGCCGCGCCCGGCGGCAGGGTCTCGCGCCGCTGCCCGAGGTCGTAAACCGACACGACCAGTCCGCGCGCGTCGACCTCGACGCGGGTCCGGTCGTTGGCGAGCACGAATCCGCCGTCCGGCCGCTCGGTCACCGTGGCGCCGCGGCCGGGCACCACCGGTCCCGCGCCGCCGGCCGGGACGCCCCGCCAGGTGTGCGGGGCCGGGTTGAAGACGTGGGAGCCGGACCGTTCCCCGCCGAGCGCCCATTGCGCCCGTTCGATGATGGCCGAGAGTTCGGCGGCCACCCGCGCGTACGTCGCCTCGGCTTCCCGATGCACCCACGCGATGGACGAGCCGGGCAGGATGTCGTGGAACTGGTGCAGCAGCACCGTCTTCCAGAGCCGGTCCAGGTCGGCGACGGGGTACTCGAAGTCGGTGCGGACGGCCGCGGTGGCCGCCCACAGTTCGGCTTCCCGCAGCAGGTGCTCGCTGCGCCGGTTGCCCTGTTTGGTCTTGGCCTGACTGGTCAGGGTGGCGCGGTGCAGTTCCAGATACAGCTCGCCCACCCAGACGGCGGGGTTCGCGTATTCGGCCTCGGCGGCGGCGAAGAAGTCGGCGGGCCGCTCCCAGGTCACCTTCGGTGAGCCCTCCAGGTCGCGCAGTCGGGCGGCGCGCGCGATCATCTCCCGGGTGGTCCCGCCGCCGCCGTCGCCCCAGCCGGTCGGGGCAAGGGACCGGTTGGCGCGGCCCTTCTCCTTGAAGTTCTTGGCGGCGTGGGCGATTTCGCGGCCCTGCATGGAGCAGTTGTAGGTGTCGACGGGCGGGAAGTGGGTGAAGATCCGGGTGCCGTCGATGCCCTCCCACAGGAAGGTGTGGTGCGGGAAGGTGTTGGTCTGGCTCCACGAGATCTTCTGGGTGAGAAGCCATTTGGATCCGGCGGCCTTGATGATCTGTGGCAGTCCGGCGGCGAAGCCGAAGGTGTCGGGCAGCCACGCCTCGTCGTTCTCGACGCCGAATTCCTCGAGGAAGAACCGTTTGCCGTGCACGAACTGGCGGGCCATGGCCTCCGAGCCGGGCATGTTGGTGTCCGATTCCACCCACATGCCGCCGGCGGGCACGAAGCGTCCGTCGGCCACCGCCTCCTTGACCAGGGCGTACACCTCGGGCCGGTGCTGTTTGAGGAAGTCGTATTGCGCCGCTTGGGACATGGTGTAGATGAAGTCGGGTTCGGCGTCGAGCAGCGCGGTCATATTGGCGGTGGTCCGCGCGACCTTGCGCACGGTCTCGCGCAGCGGCCACAGCCAGGCGGTGTCGATGTGGGCGTGCCCCACCGCGGAGATCAGGTGCGCGGACGGCACGGCCGGGCGCGCGAGCACCTCGGTCAAGCAGGCGCGGGCGGCCGCAGCCCCGGCGTTCACGTTCTGCAGGTCGATGGCGTCGAGGGCGCGTTCGATGGCCCGCACGATGTCGTACCGGCGAGCGGGGTCCTCGGGCATCTCGTGCATGAGCTCGCCGAGCACCTCGAGATCCTGGACCAGCTGCCACACATCGTCATCGAAGACGACGAGATCCATTCGCCCCAAACGGTATTGGGGACCGCTGCCCGCGGTGGCGAGGTCGCCGAGCCCGGTCGGCCCGAAGAACGGGATGATCGGGTTCGACGCCGCCTCCACATGAAACAGCACCTGCTCGCCGCCGCGCGCCGGGGCGGCGATCCGCACCCACTGATTACGCGGATGCAGCCCCTTCACCGGTGTCCCGTCGGGCCGATACACCAGACCCTCGCACTGGAATCCGGTCTGGTTCGCATCGAACCCGAGGTCGATAATGGCCTCGACGGTGCGTCCCGCCCACTCCGGCGGGACCGTGCCCTCGACGGTCAGCCAGCTGGTGCCCCAGGGTGCGCCCCACGGGGTGCCCGGCGCGGTCGGCGTGCGCGGCGCGGCGATCCCCTCGGCCACCGGCACCGGTTCGCCCGGCGCCTCCCAGATCGATACCCGCATCGGCGTCGATTCCGGGTATACGGCGGGTTTGATGCGGTCGAGCACCCGCCCGAGCCTGCCCTCGATCAACCGGCGGTCATCGTGCATAACGGTGGCTCCCATCGGGCGTGACCGGCGAACCGTCTCCGCCCGACTCTAGCCGCCACGGGGCCCGCCTCCGGGAATGATCGGACCGCTGGCGTGGGCAGTTCGGACCATGTGACTCGGGCCGGGAGTGCGATCAGGAAGCAGCGGTGGTGCTCTCGGTCCACTTGGCCATCCAGGCCGTGTTCTCGGTCGCGATCACCGATTCGCAGGCGGAGACGAACGCGGGCCAGTCGGAGAGTGCTCCGGCCGCCCACTCGTCGGCGAGGGCGTGGAGGCGGTGGGCGGTGGTGAGGTAGGTCATGGCGAGGTAGTCGTAGCGCTGGGCGGTCAGGTAGGCGGCGATATTGGCGGTGGCGGTCGTCAGGACCGCGACCCAGGGGGCCATGGAGGTGGGTCCGGTACCGGGGGCGATGGCCGCCGCGGCCGCGACGAGCGCGGTCGCCATACCCAGTGCAATGGCGAACTTGCGCCAGCGCGCCCCGCACCGAGTGTATCGACGCGCCATCGGCCGGTAGTAGTCCTCGATCTGCCCCTGGATTCTTTGCCGGACATATGTTTCCGGTGTCAGGGTGGGCGGGGGCGGGGTCGGCTGTGCCGTGGCGTCGTCGACGTACGGCAGCAGATCTGCCGCAGCGGTGACGATTTCGGTCATCTCGTGGCGCAGGGCATCGACGCTGGTCTCGGCGCCCGCACGGAACTCGAAGATCACGCGTTTGATGCCCTCCGACGTCGCACGCGCCCGCGTCCACGCTCGGACGGCATCCGGGGTCAGATACTGGAAGCCGACGAAGGCTGCCAGGGCGAGGCACACCGCGCCGACCGCCGCGACGCAGGTCCGCACCGCACCGCCCGAATGCACCACCGTCGCAGCCGCGGTCGTGCACAACGCGCCGATGGTGCTGGCCGTGAACGCCGTGATCCGCGCTCGATCGAGCCTGCGCTTGAGCCGACCAGCCGCCTGTGACCAGCGCAATCGATCGGCCCAGAATTCGGCGACGACCTGATCGGCGTCCTCTCTCACGTGCCGGCGTCCGATGCGATCGGCAGGTTGTCGCAGGCCTTGCGGTAAGGGATGTTCGGGGACACCCATTCGTTCCACTCCTAGTGGCTCATGTTCGCGGTGAGCTTGTCGCACAAGCGGTCCGTCCAGACGGAGGGTCCCGGCCAGACATCGATGATTCCCGCCGTATCGCTGCCGGTAACCACTTGGCGGCCGTCGGGGCTGACGGCCAATGCGGTGATGGGGTCAGCAGGGCCGATGATCGGCTTTCCGACGGGTAGACCGGTGGTCGCATCCCAGATCCGAATCGTCTTGCCCGCAGCCGCGATCAGGTACCGGCTGTCGGGGCTGAAAGACATGGCATTGATCTTCAACGTGGGGTCTCGTACCGGATCGCCGACAACTTTGCGGGAGTCGATATCGAACAGGCGGATGGATTCCTCTCCCGCCGTGGCGAGTCGGCGGCCATCGGGACTGAACGCGAGCACCGTGGGAAGGTCGGTGTCGACAAATGGCTCGCCGATCTGACGATGGGATGCCACATCCCACATCCGGAGTTTGGATACTCCGCCATTGGTCACCATGCGCCGACTGTCCGGACTGAACGTTACCGCAGTGACCAACGAATGGTTATCGATTGGAGTGCCGAGGCGCATTCCGGTGTTCGAATCCCACAGGTAGACACTGAAATCGAACCTCGATGGCGGCGAATTCTGGTTGTCCGCCCGGCTCCCCTCCGTAGGGGTGTTCTCCTGCACCGCGTCGCCGACGGTGGCGAGCATCGAGCCGTCCGCGCTCAGCGCCGTGGCACTGCGGGACTTCTGAGGATCGATACTCCATTTGTTCAGTGGTGCGCCGGTGTTGGCGTCGAAGGCGGCTAGGGCGTACGTGAGATGCATGCCGAAGTCGGCTACAACACGATCGGATGGCACCGTACTTCCGACTTCGTACGCGAGGATTCGGTTGCCGTCCGGATTGAGAGACGCATCGTAGGGAATCGTCGGGTCGGTTGCGATGGTCTTTTGCAGCGTTCCGGTGCGGGCGTCCCACAGGCGAATGACGCCGGGGACACCCGAATCCGGATTGTGTCGAGTGCCGGCTGACACCAGGCGAGTGCTGTCGGCGCTGTAGTGAACCGACATCACCGCGTCATCGTCGGCGGTCAGGACGGTGCCGATGATGGCGGCGGCATCGGCGTCCCATACCCGGACGCTGTGATCGCCACCCGACAGCACCTCGCGCCCGTCGCTGCTGAAACCCACGCCGGTGACGCTGCCGCGATGTCCGACCAGAGGGTGTCCGATCGGCTGGCGGGACACGGCATCCCACACCCGGACCGATCCGTCGTAGCTGCCGGACGCCACGCGACGCCCATCCGGACTGAACGCCACGGCTCCCACGGCGTTTCCATGGCCGCTCAACGCCGGGCCCGCCGACTGCAACGTTGTTGCGTCCCAGAAGTGAACGAGTTGGTCGGTGCCGCCCGAGATGATCACGCTTCCGCTCGGATCGACTGTGACGGCGAATGGGGAAGCGTCCTTCTGATCTGGAGTTCGTGCGACCACGCCGCCCGTCTCGATGTCCCAACTGTCCAGTCCGAAGTCTGTGGTGGCGATCAGGCGCGTTCCTCCGGACAGGAAGGTCGTCTGTAACGGTGCTGAGGTAGTACGAATCACGTGGAGCTGTCGTCCGGTAACGACATCCCAGATCTGAATCGTGCCGGGGTTGATCCCCGCGGCGAGGCGGCGCCCGTCCGGACTCAGGGACACCGACACGACCGACGTCTCTCCAGTCTCCAACGGACCAGCGACATGCGAGCCGTTCTCGGTATCCCACACGTCGATGGTTCCGCCATTGCCCGCCGACGCGAGGCGGGTCCCATCCGGACTGAATGCCAAGTTGTCCACCTGACTGTTGCGCGCAGTGAATGGCGCCCCTGTGGCTTGCCCGGTGCTGCCGTCGCGCAGCTGTATCGTTCCGCTACTTGCCGATGCCGCGTGCCGTCCGTCGGGACTGACAGTGAATGCCGAGTTGAAACTCGGTGCGGGCGTGTCGAATATCTTCACGGTGTCGGCCGCGGTCGTCAGCGCGTCGAGGACCGCGCCGTCGTCGGGGTGCGATCCGATCCGGCGTGCGGCGAGGATCTGCTGGATGGCTCGCGTGTCACCACCGGGCCGGATCCCGGCGAGCATGGCTTGCCCTTCGGAGACCAGGCGCAGGGCGGTCGCTTCGTGCAGCCGCCGATCGGCCTCGTTCTGTGCCAGCGTGGTTCGTACCGCGAAGAATCCGGCGACCAGGGCCGCGATGACGGTGAGTGCCAGGACCGCCCGCAGGATGTGCGTCCGTCGGCGCAGCCCGTCGGCGTAGGCGCGGGCGTCGTTCAGTTCCTTCTCGCGCCGCTGCCGTTCGGCGGCGTCCTCGGCGTCCTGCCGTTGGCGGGAGGCGGTGAGGTACTCGCGAGCGCAGGCCAGGCGATCGGCGAAACCCGGAGTGGCGGACACCTTCTCGGCCTCGCTCAGCCGGGTGCCTTCGATCAGCCAGGCGTCGTCGCGCCCGCTGCTCTCCCATTCGGTGGCGGCGCGGTCGAGGCCGTCGGCGGTCCGCAGATCGGCGGCCTCCTCGCGCAACCATTGGGCGAGTGCGGGCCATTCGCTCAGCAGGCTTTCCAGCGCGACCTCGATGGTGGTCTCGCCGCGGCGTTCGTCCTGGACCAGCAGGCGGTGGTCGACGAACGCGGCGATGAGCGGGCGGCTGGTGGCCGGCAGGTCGGCGAGGCGCGCGATCCGCCGCAGCGGCTGATCATTGTCCGCGGCGATGGTGGCGAGCCAGGGCACGAAGGCCGCGCGCAAGTGCGCGAGTTGTTGTTGCTTCTCCGAATCGTCCTGGGCGAGTATGGAATCGATCTCCGATTCGACCACGTGCGCCATCCCGCCCATGGCCGTGTAGTCGGCGCTGGTAAGTGCGCCGGCGGCGGCGTAGTCGAGGTAGAGCCGCCACAGTGTCAGGGACAGCAGTGGCAGTGGGTTGGCGCTGTCCGCGCAGTCGGCGAGCAGTCGTTCCACGAGATCCTCGCGCACCGCGAGCCGATTGCCCGCTGCGGTGGCGCGCTCCGCCGGCCCTTGGATGACCTCGGCGAACCGCGCCGGCTGCAGGGGTCGCAACTCGTCGAACACCACGCTCTTCACCGAGGCGAGGGCGGGTGAGGTCTGAAGCGGTTCGTAGCGATCGGCCCGAATGGTCAGTGCGACAATGATATCCAGGCCGTCGTCGACCAGATGGGCGAGAAGCGACTGGAACAGACCGGCCTCGCGGCCGGCTTCACTGCCGAACAGCTCCTCGGCCTGATCTACCGGGAGCACGATCGTCGGAGGCACGGTGTCGCTGGAATCAGGCGTCGCCGCCGTCGCGGCGTCCCGCGCTTCCCGCAGCCAGCTGGTGACCTGCGCGGGGTCGGCCGCGCAGGCCGCCTTGATCGCACCGAGGGTTGGTTTCGCCAGTCTCAGCCGCCGGCGCACCGCGTACAGGGATGCGGCCAGGCCGACCGGGCCGGTGACCGCGTCCCGTTCGGGGCGGACGATGTCGAGCACCAGGAAGTGCCTGTCGTCGCGCCGCAGGCGGGGGAGTAGTCCGGCGCGCAGGAACGACGATTTGCCCGTGCCCGACGGGCCGAGGATGACGAACAGGTTCTCCACGCGGGAGGCCCGCATGCCGCGCAGCATGTCCAGGCCGCGCACGATCTGCGCGTCCCGGCCGAAATACACGGCCGCGTCGACCGCTTCGAACGGGGCCCATCCCCGGTAGGGCGCCCGCCCGGAGTCATCGTCCGGCGGCCACTCGAAATATTCGGCTCCGATTCCCGCTTCCAGCAAACCCCGCCGCAGCAGTCGAAGCCCGTCGGTCGAGAATTCGACGGGCGGGCCCCCGGTGACGGGTATCGCTGTTGTCGGTCCGGTGGGGAAGAGGTCGCATTGCTGCCAGTCCCGGGTGGATTCGCGGCTCACGAACGGTTCCAGGCGGGCGGCGAAGATCCGCTTGTTTTGATTCTCCGCAGTCCGCGCCTCGGCGCGGCATTCCGGCGAGGAATCCCAGTTCTCCGACAGCAGGCAGATCACGGCCTCGCAGCGAGAAGTAGCTCGGACCAGGGCGTCTTTCCATCGAACTCCGGGGGCTATCCCCGTGTCCGGGTCCAGATCGAGGAAGATCTCGTCGGCGAGAGCGGGGTCCTGTGCGACGAGCCAGGCCTTCAGCGCAATGGCCTGCCGGTTGTCCCGGCTGGAATGGCTGAGGAATATGCGCGCCATTCCTCGAGTGTTGGCGCTTCCGCCCGCAACTTCATGAGTACCGCATTACTCGCATTCAAGGTGATGGCACGCGCATGTTCGAGCAATCGATCTGCCGAGCGCGCAAGGGCCGTTCTGAGGAATGGGAGCTACCTCCCGGACATCGCGGTGTGGGAGGGATCAGGCCGTTGGCGCGGACCGATACGGGGCGGCTGCGGCCTGGCGGGCGACGCGCAGCAGCGGGACGCTGAGGATGCCGGCCAGGCGCGTGTACGGCCAGATCGCGATGATCGCCACCACGATCAGTCCACGTGCCTGGTAGAGGAGTGGTGCGTGATCCATGCCGGAGGGATCGGGGTGCAGGGCGAGCAGTGAACGCGCCCACGGGAAGAGGGTTTCGGCGGCGCGGTAGCGGCCGTCGGTGGCGCTGCCGTCGAAGGTGACCAGGACTGCCGAGAGGAGTGCGGCGCTGAGCAGGGGCAGCGTGAGCCGGTCGAGGGGGGTGACTCGGTGTCGTATGTCGGCGGAGATCAGTGGGGGGATCAGGATCAGTGCCACTCCGGCGACGGTGACGGGCGCGGCCACGATCTGGATCGCCGACAGCAGTACGTGAATGTTGTGCTCGGGCCGCGTATGTGGTCCTGATGCGAGCATCTCCGCAACCCGTACCGCGAACACCACGGGGAATCCGATACGTACAGCCGCGATCCCGATCCGTTGCGCCTTGTCGATGTGCGGCCCGTACAGATAACCGCGGAAACCGTCGCGCCGGTACCGCCATAGGTGACCGACCGCGCACGACACGACAGCCGCATACGGCAGTACCACCCAGATCGCGATAAGCATGCCTTCAACCCACATTCGGTCGGCACCGACAGCATTGGCCGAGCAACTGTCGCACGCCGGCGTGCGCCGGAGAAGTGTCGATTCGTGCCAACTCCGCGCAGCGGACGGCGCGTTATTGCCAGAGGTGGGACATCATGTGCGGGTACCGAACCGGTCGGTAGTCGGTGAAGTTGATGTCGCGGACGTGGGAGAAGTCCGACCACAACAATTTCCCGCCCGGGAGCCGCGCGGGAAGTCGCACTCGCGCCCGCACCCGCCGCAGTTCGTCCTCGGTCGCGGCGCGTCGGGGCCCGGCGGTGCCGTAGAGCCGGACTCCGGGCGGCGACGGGAAGCGCGCGGTCAGCAGCGAACGGAACCAGAACAGTCCACGGCCGTTCACGGCCAGCAGGCAGACCCGCGGATCGCGGTCCAGGTTGCGGCCCAGCGCCTCGGCGTACTGGTCGAAGTAGAAGCCGGTCGTGTCGTCGCGCAGGAACACCGTGCCGATCGGTGCGATGGTCGGCGTGCCGTCCGGATCGGTGGAGGCGAGGGTGCAGTGGGCGGCGCGAGATACGGTCTCGCGGATGCGATCCCAGTTCTGTTCGAGGGTCACGACCGGTCCTGTTCGATAGGGGCTGACTGAACGATTCGAGAGTAGGTGGATGCGGGCGGTCGGCATGTGAGGGCGGTGTGCCGCAATTGCCGGGACAGGGGCGGGTGGGTAGCGCATGATGGCGGTATGGGTTCAGATGCGGCGCGGCGGGCCGTACTCGAGATGGTTTGTGACACTTTCGCGCCGGGGGACGGGGGTGAGGTGGCGGCGGCTTCCGCGTTGGGGGTCGTCGACACGGTCACCGAGTTGCTCGGACGCAATCCTCGGGAGGCGGAGCGGCGGCAGTTCGAACTGCTCATGCGCGTGTGGGATTCGCGGGTGTTCGGGGCGCTCAACGGGGCGGGGTGGCGCAAGTTCTCGCGGCTCGGCGCCGAGGAACGGGAGCGAATGCTGCTCGGGATGGCCAACTCCCGGATCGAGCAGAAGCGGGCGCTGTTCCAGGCGTTGAAGGGGGCGGCGGTCACCTCCTACTACCTGACGCCGGGGCCGACCGGGGTGAATCCGATGTGGGAGAAGATGGGCTTCCCGCCCGCGTTCGGCCCGGTGGAGGGTGCGAAACGCGGGCTCAGCCCGGAGCGGCCGGACTCCGACACGACCGTCGTGTGCGATGTGGTCGTGATCGGGTCGGGCGCGGGCGGTGGCACGGCCGCGGCGGTCCTGGCCCAGGCGGGCCTGGATGTCGTTGTGCTGGAACGCGGCGACTACCTCGACGACCCGGACTTCGGGATCGGCGAGAAGGAAGGGTTCCTGAAGCTGTACGCGCCGGGCCCGGCCGCCACCGCCGAAGGTCAGCTGAGCCTGGTGGCGGGCAGCGCGCTGGGCGGCGGCACGGTGGTCAACTGGACCACCTCCTTCCGCACCCCGGACGACGTGCGCGCGGAATGGGCCGGGCTGGGTGCGAGCCAGTTCGCCGAGCAGGAGTACACCGACGCCCTCGACGCGGTGGTGTCCCGGCTCGGGGTGAACCTCGACCATTCGCCCGCCTCGCGCCGCGACGAGATCCTCGAACGCGGCCTGCGCAAGCTGGACTGGCACGTCGAGCCGCTGCCCCGCAACGTCCGTGACTGCGATGCCGGAATCGAATGCGGGCGTTGCGGTTTCGGCTGCCGCATCGGAGCCAAGCAGTCGGCGGTCAAGACCTGGCTGGCGGACGCGGCCGCGGCGGGCGCACGCCTGTTCGTCGGCACCGACGTGCGGCGCATCGAGGTCAGCAATGGCACCGCGACCGGCGTGGAAGCCGTGACGGCGGACGGGCATTCGGTGTGGGTGCGCGCCCGCGCGGTGGTGGTCGCGGCCGGGGCGATCCAGACCCCCGCCCTGCTGCGCCGCTCCGGCCTGACGAATCGTGCCATCGGCGACTATCTCCGGCTGCATCCGGCCACCGCGGTGTTCGGCGTCTTCGACGAGGAGATCCGCCCGTGGGAGGGCGGCCTGCAGACCCGCTACTCCAAACAGGACCGCGACCTGGACGGCAAGGGCTACGGCGTCATCTACGAGACCGGGCCCATGACCCCGGGCATGTCGGTGGGCTTCCAGGCCTGGACGGGCGCGGCCGCGCATCGCGACCGCATGCTGAAACTGGCCGATACGGTGGCCGTCGGCGTCATCACCCGCGACCGCGACCACGGCTCGGTCGAGACCGACAAGCAGGGCGAGGCCGTGGTGCGCTACCGGCTCTCGGCCCGCGACGCCGCCCACATGCACACCGGAATCGTCAATGCCGCAAGCATTCTGGAGGCGGCGGGCGCGCAGCGGATCTCCTCCGGACACCAGGCGGGCGTCGGCTACGCGCCGGGCGTCGAGGGCAGCCACGAGGACTTCGCCGCCCGGGCGGCCGCCGCCGGGTACGCGCCGGGCCGCTGCTCGATGGGCGCGCTGCACATCATGGGCTCGGCCCGGATGGGCGGTTCCGCCGCGGATTCGGCGACGAATCCCGACGGTGTCACCTGGGATGTGCCGAATATCGTGGTGGCCGACGCCTCCTGCTTCCCGACCTCGTCGGGGGTGAACCCGATGGTCAGCATCGAGGCCATCGCCTACATGAACGCGACCCGCCTGGCGGCGCGGCTCGCGTAGCCCGATTCGGCGGCGCGGCAGGCAGTTTCGCGTGCCGCGCCATCGCTACAGCACCGAGCCGTAGGCCCCGACGATCACCTTGTTGATCTGCCCCACGGCTCGGTCGATCGGCCCGGTCGGCTGGAACAGGTGACTCAGCGCGAGCCGGACCAGCACCTCGGTCATCGAGGTCAGTTCGGCGTCGCTCATCGCCGGCAGTCCGTACTGCGATCGGATGCCCGCCGAGAGTGCGGTGACCGCGCGGCCCAGCACCGGCTCGGTCTCGGTCATCAGCACCGGCAGCAGTGAACTGTCGTTCTCCGATCGTCCGGCCAGCACCGCCTTGATCAGTGTGTTGTCGGCGCCGGTCCGCAGCGTGAACTCGGCCGCCGCGGTCATCCCGGTCGCGACCTCGGTCGGATGCGCGGCCAGGCATTCGGCGATGCCGACCAGGAAGCCGTCGACTTCCTGCTGCACCACCACTTCGGCCAGCTCGTGCTTGTTGGCGAATTCCTTGTAGAGCACCGGACGGCTCACGCCCACCTCTTTGGCGAGCCGCGACATGTTCACCGCGCCCCAGCCCTCGGTGATGACGATGCGCCGGCCCGCTTCGATGATCCGCTCGCGCAGCAACAGCCGCATCTCGGTCTGGAAGTTCGGTGCTTCAACCACGTCCCGATCGTACATGGGCTCAACTTTCGTCTCGTCGTTGACAGACTGGATCACAGTGTATCTAATGAATACAGTTCTTGAGAAAGTGTAAACGCTAGGAGTACGGCAATGACGACGTCTCATTTCAGCGCGGAAGAGGCCACGGCACGCCCGCAGTGGCGTGACCGCAAGCGCTATCTGTGGCTGCTCGGTCTCGTTCCCCCGACGGCCTTGTTCCTGGCGATGGCCTTGGTCTGGGCCTTCAACGAGTTCGGCTGGACCGCGGTCTCGCCGGTGTGGTGGTGGATCGGCCCGCTGATCGTGTACGTGCTGCTGCCGATCCTGGACCGCTTCTTCGGCCCGGACGGGCAGAATCCGCCCGACGAGGTGATGGAGTACCTCGAGAACGACAAGTACTACCGGTACTGCACCTACGCCTACATCCCGTTCCAGCTGCTGAGCCTGACCGTGGCCTGCTACCTGTGGACCGCGAGCGACCTGTCCTGGCTGGGCGTCGACGGCGGTCTGGGCCTGATCTCCAAGCTGGGCCTGGCGCTGAGCATGGGCGTGATGGGTGGCGTCGGCATCAACACCGCGCACGAACTGGGCCACAAGAAGGACGAGCTCGAGCGCTGGCTGTCCAAGATCACGCTGGCCCAGACGTTCTACGGCCACTTCTACATCGAGCACAACCGCGGCCACCACGTCCGCGTCGCCACCCCGGAGGATCCGGCCAGCGCCCGCTTCGCGGAGACCTTCTGGGGCTTCCTGCCGCGCAGTGTGTGGGGCAGCCTGCGCTCGTCGTGGGAGCTGGAGGCCAAGCGCCTGGAGCGGCTCGGCAAGCGTCCGTGGACGCTGCGCAACGACGTGCTCAACGCGTGGCTGATGTCGGTGGTGCTGTTCGGCGTGCTGGCCGCGGTGTTCGGCCCGGCGGTGCTGCCGTGGCTGGTGATCCAGGCGATCTACGGTTTCGCCCTGCTGGAGACGGTGAACTACCTCGAGCACTACGGCCTGATGCGGCAGAAGACCGCCGGCGGCCGCTACGAGCGCTGCACCCCGGAGCACAGCTGGAACTCCGACCACATCGTCACCAATATCTTCCTGTACCACCTGCAGCGGCACAGCGACCATCACGCGAACCCCACCCGCCGCTATCAGATCCTGCGCAGTATGGACGGTGCCCCGAACCTGCCCAGCGGTTACGCGAGCATGATCTCGCTGGCTTACTTCCCGCCACTGTGGCGCAAGGTGATGGATCACCGCGTGCTCGAGCACTATTCGGGTGACATCACCCGCGCCAATGTCCAGCCCCGCAAGCGCGACCGCGTGTTCGCCAAGTACGGGGTGGTGGCGTGATGGCCTCCTACCGCTGCCCGATCTGCGATTACGTCTACGACGAGGCGAAAGGCGCGCCGCGCGAGGGCTTCCCGGCGGGTACCGCCTGGTCCGCCGTCCCGGACGACTGGTGCTGCCCCGACTGCGGGGTGCGCGAAAAGATCGACTTCGAACCCGCTTCCGCTCAGAAGGGACACTGACATGAGCACCGACTTCAAACTCTTCCGCTGCCTGCAGTGCGGCTTCGAATACGACGAGGCGCTGGGCTGGCCCGAGGACGGCATCGAGCCCGGCACCCGCTGGGATGACATCCCCGACGACTGGTCCTGCCCGGATTGCGGTGCGGCCAAGAGCGATTTCGAGATGGTCGAGGTCAGCCGCGCGTGAGCGGGCGCATCGTCATCGTGGGCGCGGGCGTGGCCGGGGCCACCGCCGCGCGCACCCTGCGCACCGAGGGCTACACCGGGGAGATCGTGCTGCTGGGCGCGGAACCCGTGGCGCCCTACCGGCGGCCGATGGTCTCCAAGGAGCTGCTGGCCGGCGCGGTCGAGGACCGGCGGTCGCTATTGCATCCCGTCGACTTCTGGGCGGGCAACGACATCGACCTGCGGGTGGGCGTGCCGGTCGAATCCATCGATCCCGGACCGGGTCTGGTGTGGCTGGCCGACGGGACCGCCATCGGCTACGACTCGCTGCTGCTGACCACCGGCGCCCGGTCGCGGCAGCTGGCGGTGACCGCGGACCGGTCCGTGGCGCCCGACGCCGCGTTCCCGGTGCACACCCTGCGGGGCCGGGCCGAGGCCGAAGCCCTGCGGGCGACGCTCGGGCGGGATCCGTCGCTGCTGATCATCGGGGCCGGGCTCATCGGCTGCGAGGTCGCCGCCACCGCGCGGGGTCTGGGCGCGGAGGTCACGGTGCTCGATGCCGGGACCGCGCCGCTGGAGCGGGTCGCGCCCGCCGTCGTGGGCGACTACATCCGGAAGCTGCACGCGGACAACGGGGTGGCCATCTCGACCGAGGTGCGGCTCTCGCACCTGGCCTACACCGGCAACGACGTGGTCGCCGTGGCGGAGGACGACCGCACCTGGACCGCCGCGGCGGTGCTGGTCGCGATCGGGTCTGTCCCGGACACTCGGCTCGCTGTCACCGGCGGGCTGGCCGTGGACGACGGTATCCGGGTGGACGAGCGGTATCGCACGTCGGCTCCGGGGGTGTTCGCCGCGGGTGACGCGGTGAATCGACTGGATCCGAAATCGGGTGGCTACCGCCGCGAGGAGCATTGGAACAGCGCGCAGGCGCAGGGTGCGGCCGCGGCGCGATCGATGCTCGGATTGCCCGCCCTGACCGCGGAGGTGCCGTGGGGCTGGTCGATGCAGTACGGCCGGAACGTGCAGTTCGCGGGCATGATTCAGGCCGAGGACCAGCTGATCGTGCGGGGGAGCGCGGAGTCCGGTGACGCGACGGTGCTGGCGCTGCGCGACGGCCGTCCGGTCGGTGTGGTGGCGATCGCCCGCCCGGCGGAGTTCCGGGTCGCGCGGGACCTGATCGGCCGGGGAGTGGCGCTGGACGCGGGGGCGTGCGCCGACGAATCCTTGCCGCTGGCCGAGGCGCTCGCACTGTCCGGACAGTCGTGAGGGCAGACGCCCGCAGTTGAGCTAACACCTCGCAATATCTGAAATGCCACCGGGCCAACCGAATGGTCCGGTGGCATTTCGCATTTGCCGACTCATTGCTGAAAAGTGCTGGTAATACGTGCTATTCGCGCGGCGCGTGTATCTTTCTCCGCCTTCGCGACCCCTGTCAAGGCCCTGGTTATTTCGGTGAAGACTGACACGTCAGTCCGAAATCTGTATTACTGTCTCGGTCAGTCGGAACCGGGTCAACAGAGGGACCGGTCGGCATCGGCCAAACAGTAGGGGCTGTGGGGTGGTGAACATTGGTCGAGAAAGTTGCTCGGGGGCCGGAATCGCTATGGCAGGCAGTCGAATTCGTACTCTCGGGGCTGCGCACGTTCGGCCGCACCATTCAGCTGGCGATCGCGGCGTTCCGATTCCTGATCCTCGATATCGTCAAACTTCGCCATCCCTGGCGTGACACTCTCCAGCAGGGCTGGTTCATCGTCAGCGTGACGGCGATTCCCGCTGTGCTGGTGTCGGTTCCGTTCGGCGTGATCGTGGCGGTGCAGGTGGGGAGCCTGACCCAGCAGGTCGGCGCGAGCTCGGTGTCCGGCGCGGCCGGCGGCCTCGGGGTCATCCGGCAGGGCGCGCCGATGGTGACCGCGCTGCTGCTGGGCGGTGCCGCGGGGTCGGCCATCTCCTCGGATCTGGGCGCACGCACCATTCGCGACGAGGTGGACGCCTTGCGCGTCATGGGAATCGACCCCGTGCGGCGGCTGGTCGCCCCGCGGCTGGCAGCCATGATCGCGCTGACGCCGCTGCTGTGCATGCTGATCATCTTCATGGGCGTGTTCACCGGCTACGTGATCGCCGTCGGCTTCCAAGGCGTGACGCCCGGCTCGTACCTGTCGGCGTTCGCGGCCTTCGCCAAGATGAGCGACCTGTGGGTGGCGATCGTGAAGTCGATCATCTTCGGCGTCATCGTGCTCGTCGTGTCGTGCCAGCGCGGGCTGGAGGCCACCGCCGGCCCCAAGGGCGTGGCCAATGCCGTGAACGCGGCGGTGGTGATCGGCGTGATCGCCGCCTTCGGCGTGAATCTGGTGATCACGCAGCTGGTGTCGATGTTCATCCCGACGCAGGTGGGCTGATGACCCAGGTACCGGCGAAGTACACGCCACTCGGAACCGCGGGGCGGGCGATCGGCGCTTCGGCGCAGGCGCCGATGTCCCTGATCGAATCCCTGGGCCACCAAGCGACTTTCGTCTACGAGGTGCTGGCTGCCGTCCCGCACACGCTGCGGGTGTACCGGCGGCAGACCATGCTCATCCTGTCCGACATCACCTGGGGCTCCGGCTCGCTCATCGTCGGCGGCGGCACCGTGGCGGTGCTGGCGTTCCTGGGCATCGCGGTCGGCGGGTCCATCGGCGTGGAGGGTTTCACCGCGCTCAACATGGTCGGGATGGGCCCGCTGACCGGGTTCGTCTCCGCCTACGCCAATACCCGCGAGATGGCGCCCATGGTGGCGGCCATCGGTTTCGCGGCGCAGGCGGGCTGCCGGATGACGGCCGAGATCGGGGCCATGCGCATCTCCGAGGAGATCGACGCGTTGGAGGCCATCGGCATCCGGCCCATGCCCTTCGTGGTGACCACCCGTGTGATCGCGGGCGCGATCACCATCGTGCCGTTGCACCTGCTGACCCTGATCCTGTCGTACCTGTCGTGCGCGACCGTGGTGAACGTCCTGCACGGGCAGTCCTCGGGCACCTACTACCACTATTTCGACGCCTTCCTGCAGCCCGGCGACGTGATCGCCTCGCTGATCAAGGCGACGATCTTCGTGGTCACCATCATTCTCATCCACGGCTACCAGGGCTTCTACGCCTCGGGCGGACCGGAGGGCGTGGGCCGGGCCTCGGGTCGCGCCATTCGCGCCAGCCTGGTGCTGGTGGTCATCCTGGACATGATCCTGACGATCGTGATCTGGGGCCTGGATGTCGGCATCCGGATCTCGGGGTGAAACATGGCCGTCTTCAAGGATCATTCCGGCCGTAGCGCCGGACCGTGGCTTCTGCGATTGCGCGGTCTGGTGGTCGCCGTCGTCCTCGTCACTGTGACGATTGTCGTGAGTTCTTATGCCCGAGGCTCTTTCGCGGATCGGTTCGAGGTCACCGTGGACGCGGCGACCCTCGGCGAGGGGCTGGCGCCGGGCGCGGAGGTGAAGTTCCGCGGGTACGCGATCGGGACGGTCGCGACCGTCGAGACCGTGGGTTACGGGCATCAGCGCATCGGATTGCGGATCGACCGGCGACAGGCCGACGCCCTGACCGACGATGTCACCGCGCGGTTCACCTCGTCGAACGTGTTCGGTTCCAGCGCCATCGAATTGGTGCCCGGCACCGACGGCAAGAAGCTGCGTGAGCACGCGGTGCTCCAGATCGGGGAGGGCGCTACCAACGCCACCGTCGCCGGAGTGTTCCGGCGGGCGGCGCGGTTGACCCAGGTGCTGGATTCGGCGGCCGTGCACCGGCTCTTCGATCTGATGCTCGACAATGCCGCCAGCATGGGCCCGGTGCTGCGGTCGTTCTTCGAGACCGCGCGCACCCTGGCCGACGGCCAGCAGAACAGCCTCGCGCACTACCTGCGCATCGGCGGCGATATGACCGGCGCGTTCCGGGACGTGACGCCCGCGGCCGGGCACGCCATCCTCGCGGTGCTCGAGCAGAGCGCCTACTTCGGGGATCCGGAGAACCGGGCGCGCACCAACCGGGCCACCAATGGCGTGAACGACGCCGTGCTGGTGGGGATCTCGAATCTGCTGCAGCAGAACAATCCGGAGCTGGAGCAGATCCTCGACGGCATTCTCGACGTGGCGGTGCCGATCAGCGTGTCCGTGGGCTCGGTGGCCGCGGCCCACAATCGGGTCCCGAATCTGCTGCGGGCCATGGACGGGGCCTTCCCTGTGGTCGACGGCCGGGTGCAGCTGCAGGTGGAACTGATCGCGAAAACCATGCCGTACCTGGCGGATTCGCTGGGGGGAGGGGCCAAATGAGCGAGGTCACCAGATCTGCTCTCAAGCTGGTCGTGTTCCTGCTGGTCGTGGCCGGGTGCACCACCTTCATCGTGACCGCGCTGCGGACGCCGATTCCCGGCGACAAGGTCACCTATGACGCCGTGTTCACCGATGTGTCGGGCCTGTTCGCCGGAGACTCGGTGCGCATGTCCGGTGTCGCGGTCGGGAAGGTGGAGACGGTGTCGCTGGACGGCAGCCGGGCCCGGGTGCACTTCACCGTGGATCGGGAGCGGCCGGTGTACGACAACACGAAGGTCGCGGTGCGATACCAGAACCTCATCGGCCAGCGGTACGTCGAACTGCTCACCGACGGGCCGGGGCGCACGAAAATCGCCGCCGGGACGACGATCCCGGTCGAGCGCACCATCCCGAGCTTCGACGTATCCAAGCTGTTCAACGGCTTCAAGCCGATGTTCGACACGCTCGATCCCGCGCAGCTCAACCAGCTCGGCACCAACCTGCTGCGCGTCATCCAGGGCGACGGCTCCGGGATCGGGCCGGTGCTGGCGGACGTGGACACGCTCACCAAGCACGCCCGCAACAGCGAGGCCGTGATCGTGCTGCTCATCCGCAATCTGGGCGTGGTCGCGGACGCCATCGGCGGCAAGTCGAAGGCGGTCGGCGACCTGGTGCAGCAGCTCTCGGGCATCCTGCATCAGTTCACCGCCAAGACCCAGGCCATGCTGAGCGCGGTCGACACCGCGAAAACCCTGCTGGCGCCCGTGGTTCCGCTGCTGGAGGAGACCCGCGACGCCTACGACACCGCCTACGGTCCGGTCGACGGCCTGCTCCGGCGACTGGTGCCGCAGACCGACGAACTGACCCAGATCCTCGCTCTCGCACCGCAATTGGTGACCGGGCTGAATCAGACGGTTCCCGGGCAGGGGTTCAAGCCGCGCATCACCTGCTCCCACGGTGAGGCCGCGCTGCCCGCAGTGGCCGGGGTCATCCTGTCCAACCAGAACCTGGTGGTGTGCAACTGATGAGAGCGTTGATCGCCCGGATGGGCGAGCTGATCCGGGACGTGCTCACCGGTCGCGGGGACCAGAACACGCAATTGCGCTGGGGTATCGCCGGGGTCGTGGTGTGTGTCATCGCGCTGGCCGTCGCGGGAGCGGTGTACGTGATCCCGTTCGGGCAGCGCACGTACGTGGCCGACTTCCGGATCTCCGGCGGGGCCCGGCCCGGCGACGAGGTGCGGGTGGCGGGCATCAATGTCGGCAAGATCCGCGCCGTGGACCTGGTCGGGGATCACGTGGAGGTCGCGTTCACCGTGAACCGCGATGTGCGGGTGGGGGACCGGTCGGCGGTGGAGGTCAAGATGCTGACCCCGATCGGCGGCCACTACCTGGCGCTGGCCCCCGCCGGGGACAAGGACCTGGCGTCGAAACACATCCCGCCCGAGCGCACCACCACCCCGTTCGAGCTGAGCGACATTCTCGACAAGGGCACCCCGGTGTTCGGCAAGGTCGACGCCACCACCATGCGCGACACCATCGGGCAGCTGAATTCGGCGCTGGCGCAACAGCCCGACGCGCTGCGCGGGGTGATCGGCAATGCCAACGAGCTCACCGGGATGCTGGCCGAGCGCACCGATCAGCTCAACGGCGCGCTCACCGTCTCCGACGAGTACATCGCCGCCATCGCCGACGACAAGGCGCTGCTGGCGGACTTCGTGAAACAGCTCGGCACGGTCGCCGACCGGCTGGGCAACCGCAAGAACGACATCGTGAGCATGTTCGCCCTGCTCGAGCGATTGCTGATCGTGCTGCACCGGCCGCTCATGGCCTACGACAGCATCGAGCCGTCGGTCACCCAGTTCGAGCAGCTGTTCTCCAAGCTCATGGAGGACCCGAACCGGCTCGACACCGTGATCAACGGGATGCGCGAGGTGATCAACCGGCTCAGCGGGCTGCTGGGCACTCAGGTGCAGATCGCGGACCCGGCCGCCGGCGTCCGGCTGTGCATTCCCTTCGAAGGCAAGGCGTGCTGAATGAACTGGGGCAGAACAGCACTCGCCGCGGGTGTCGCCGTCGTGGTGGTGGCCGCCGGGGCGGTGGGGGTGTCGTGGGCGACGACCGTCCGCGATCCGAAACAGAACGTGTGCGCCGAGTTCACCGACACCGTCGGACTGTACGAAGGCAACAGCGTGACCATGCTCGGCGTCGAGGTCGGCACGGTGTCGAAGATCGAGGCGCTGGGCGACCGCATGCGGGTCACCATGAGCGTCAAGGACTCGGTGAAACTGCCCGCCGATATCGCGGCCGTCACCATGTCGAGTTCCATCGTGACCGACCGGCACGTGGAACTGACCAAGCCGTACACCGGCGGCACGCGATTCGACACCGCGAAGTGCATTCCGCTGGCACGGACCAAGACGCCCATCGGGATCAGCGAGGCGCTCGACGCCATGGGCAAGCTGGCCGGTGACCTGACCGGTGGCGGCGGCACACCGGATTCGCTGCTCGACGACACCCTGACCGCGGCCGACAAGGCCATCGACGGGACCGGGCAGCAGTGGAATCAATTGCTGCAGCGGCTGTCCGCGGTCGTCGGTGACCCCGCGCAGAAGGATGCCGCGTTCCGGCGGCTGGTCGACAATCTGGACCAGCTCACCACCATGTTCGTGACCAACTGGCCGGATATGGCCCAGGTGCTGAACAATCTGCGCAACGGCCTGCAACTGATCGGGCAGTTCTCGGCGGAATTCTCCGGAGCTGTCGATATCGCGGTCGAATTCCTGCCGGTGATCGCGCGCAATGCCGGGAAATACGATCAGCAGATCTACAGCCTGCTGGATGTGGTGTTGCCGCAGGCGCACACCTTCGTGCAGCAGCATCAGGGGGACATCACCTCGCTGCTCACCGCGTTGCCGCCGCTGGCCGCGCAGCTTCCGCAGGCGGGTGCGCGGTGAGGCGGGCGGTCGTCCGGCTGCTGCCGGTGGTCACCGCGGCCGCGCTGGTCCTGACCGGCTGCGGGGTGAAGGCGACCGATATCCCGATTCCCGGCACCTATCCCTCCGGCGACACCTATTCGGTGCGTATCGAATTCGGGTCGGTGCTGAATCTGCCCGACCGCGCCAAGGTGATCTCCGACGGTGTCGAGGTCGGCATGCTCGACCACATCGAGCTGATCGGGACCACCGCGGTGGCGACGGTGAAACTGCACACCGACGCCAAACTGTCGAAATCCACGACGGCGGAACTGCGGCAGTCGACCATTCTCGGCGATATCCATATCGCGCTGGAGGCGCCCAAGAACGCCGGCGGCACGCTGCTCGGCAACGGTGACGTGATTCCGGTGTCGCAGACCATTCCGGCCACCAATGTCGAGGATATTCTGCGAGCGCTGTCGAACATCATCACCGGCGGGCGCTGGTCGGACATCCAGAAGCTGGTGACCGACGTGAATGCCGCGTTCCCGTCGGACCCGGCCGAACTGGACCGGGTCAACCGGGCCGGGCGGGCGGCGCTGCACGATATGGCCACCCACACCGACGAATTGAATCGCATCCTCACCTCGGCGCAGCAGATCACCGCGAAGCTGGAATCCGGTCGCGGGGCGGTGGACCGGATCCTCACGCTCGGGCCGGATCGGGCGGCCGGATTGTCGGATGTGCTGCTGGCCGTGGTGAATCTGATCATCAGCGGCGGCCCGCTCGCCAAGAACGCCGGGGATCTGCTGCTGCCGCACATCGGCGACTTCCGGTCGATCGTGTCGGTGCTCGCGCCGACCGCGGTGACGGCCGGATACGCCGACCTGACGCTGGCGGCGAATCTCGACATCTTCCACACGCTGCTGAAGGAGAAGATCATTCCCTTCCTGAACGCGCCGGATGTGAAGGTGCGCAACGTATCCGCCGCCGACGCGCAGGCCGATCAGCTGATCGGCACGCTGCGCGGGATCGGGATGGTGCCCTGATGAAGCTCTCACTGTCCGGGCCGGTGTCGCTGGTCATGCTGCTGGTGCTGACCTTCGTGTGCGGCAGCTACATGGCCGTCGGCGTGCTGAATCTGGATCCACGCCGCCAGAACAACACCGTCACCGTGCTGCTCGACGGATCGGGCGGGCTGATGAAGACCTCCCAGGTGACGCTGCGCGGGCTGCCCATCGGCAAGGTGCGCGATATCGGGGCGACCGCGCACGGACTGGCGGTCACCCTCGAATACGACGCCAAGTACCGGATTCCGGTGGACAGCGTCGTGCAGATCGCCAACCTGTCCGCGGCGGGGGAGCAGTTCCTCGACTTCCGGCCCACCGGGACCGCCGGGCCGTTCCTGCGCGACGGCAGCGTGGTGCCCAACCGCCAGGTGCGGGTCGCGACCACCGTCGGGGACGCGCTCGCCAAACTGGATGCCCTGACCGCGCAACTGGATCCGGCGAAGCTGCGGAATCTGGCCACCACCGTGGCCGCCGGGTTCGAGGGTCGTGACGCCGAGGTCGCCAACCTCACCACGGCGCTGGTCGGGACCGCGAATCTGTTGCGGGACAAGCGGGAAGCCATCGGGCGGCTGTACTCGAACGTGCAGACCCTCGGCGACAAGTTCGACGGGCGCGCGCCCATGCTGAGCGCGGCCGCCGGGGATCTCACCACCGCGCTGCCCGAACTGCTGCACATCATTGCCGCGTTCCAGAACTACTCCTACATCGGCGAGCACATCTTCGACGATCCGATCGGGCCGCTGGTCATCAAGATCGACGAATACCTGCGCCTGATCGGGCCCGACCTCGGGCAGATCGCCACCGTCCTGAAACCCGCCACCAGCGTGATCAAACCGCTGCGCGTGGACGCCGGATCGATCGTGGACCTGCTGTCCGCGGTGTTCCCCGGCGACGGCGCGGCGCACGTGGGCATCGAGATTCCTCGCTAGAGAGAAGGCAGACCGTGACCGAGACCGAGCAGACCGAGACCGACAAGCCCGACGCGGAGGAGACCGTCGAGGATTCTCCGAAGGCGGAGTCCCCGAAGGGGATCGGTGAACTACTCAATCCGTTCGTGGCGGCGGCCGCGGCGGTCTTCGCGATCGCGGCCGTGGTGCTGGGGGTGCTGTGGCACAACGCCTCGGGTGACTACGACGCGCTGAAGGCCGGCGCCGCCGATCGTGATCGCGCGGCGCAGGTGGCGAAGGACTACACGCTGCGCTCACTCACCTACGACTACCGCAACCTGCCCGCCTTCTTCGACGGCGTGCAGCGGGGAGCATCGGATCCGTTGCGCGACAAGTACACCCAGTTCCACGACACCCTCGCCAAGATCATGACCGATGCCCAGGTGGTGGCGTCCGGCGACGTGGTGGGCACCTCGGTGGAGGCCAAGGACAACGACCAGTACACGGTCACGGTGTATGCCACCCAGCGCACCCAGAACGTGCAGCAGCCCGATCCGGCGACGGTCCCGAACCTGCTGGTGGTGACGGTGGCCGGGCACGACGGCGAGTGGCTGGTCACCGACTACGGCCCCAAGGACGCCGGTGTGAAGGGCGGGGCCGCGAAATAGCCTCGGCACGCATCGGCCGCCCGCCGCAGCGCGAACTCCCCGCGCGCCGCCGCCGGGAGATCATCGAAGCCGCCTACGAGGTGTTCACCGCGCACGGCTACGAGGCCACCGCCATCTCCGAGGTGGCCGCCCGCGCCGGCATCGGCCAGGGCACCGTCTACCGCTACTTCGGCAGCAAACGCGAAATCCTGGACCACGTCATCGATCTCGGCATCGAGAAGGTGACCGACGCCATGCGACTGCACACCGTGTTCGGCGCGGCCGACACCGTGGACGACCTGGTGGCCGCGGTCCGCGCCGCCGTGGCCCGCCTCTACGACCTGCTCGAACGTGAGCCGCGCGTACTGCGGCTGCTGGTGGTGGAGGCCGGGGCCATCGATCCCGAACTGGCGCACCGCCTGCTCGGCCTGGAGGCCCTCACCGCCTCCCTGATCGCCGCCGAACTCACCCGCGGCCTGGAGGCAGGATGGATCCGTCCCGACATCGATCCGGAAGTGCTGGGCCACACCATCCCCACCCTGGTCGGCCCGTGGCTCATGCGGGAACTGCTGGGCGCGGGCAATCCGGCCATCCGCGACCGCAGCATGACCGCGGTCCTCGCCTACCTCGACCGAACCCTGCGCCCCCTGGCGCCCCCGAGCCCGCCCCCATGACCGCCGCCCCGGCTCCCGACCCCCACCGCGACCGCCCCCGCCTGTCCCGAGCCGACCGCCGCCGCGCCGAACTGGTCACCGCCGCTTACGAACTGGTCGTCACCCGAGGCTTCCGCACCATCTCCGTCAACGACATCGCCGCCGCGACGGGCGTCAGCCACGGCACCTTCTACAACTACTTCCCCAACAAACGCGCCATCCTCGACGCGGTCATCGACCACAGCTTCCTCCACATCCGCGACCTCCTCCTGGGCCCCGAGGGCGACGTCACCCCCACCACCATGGACGCCTTCTGTGACCGCTACGCCCGAGTCATCGACCGCTGCTACGACCTGGTCGCCACCGAACCCGGCCTGGTGAATTTCTTTCTCCTGGAAGCCTCCTCGATCGACGACGCCGTCCTCGACCGCTGCCTCCACAACGCCCGCGCCTACGCCGCCGAATCCGTGGCCCGCATCCGCGAGGGCATCGCCCACGGCTACCTGGACCCCACCCTCGACCCCGCCATAGCCGGCGAAGTCCTCCTTTCCCTCCTCGTCTCCGCCCTCCTCTCAGCCCTCCGCGCCGGCACCGACGGCCTCACCCAACCCCGAGTCCGCACCCAACTGGTCGCCTTCCTCCGCACCGCCTTCGCCGACCCGCACGGGTAGCTTCGACTTCATGATCGACGACGACATCGAGGAGACCGCGCGGTGCTTCGCGCGAGCGGCTCACGGTGACCAAAAATACGGTGGCGCACCGTATTCAGTTCATCTGGCGACGGTGCGGGATGTGCTGGACGACTTCGGTTTCGCGGGGGATCTGGGGGTGGCAGCGTGGCTGCATGACGTGCTGGAGGACACGGCCGTTACCCGGGTGGAACTGGAGACGGCATTCGGTGCGGGGGTCACCGAACTCGTGTGGGCGGTGACCGGGATCGGGGGGACGCGGGAGGAGCGGAACCGAGACATCTACGGCAAGATCGCGGGCTGTCCGTCGGCGGTGATTCTGAAGCTGGCCGATCGGATCGCGAACGTCGAGGCCAGTGCCGGGACGCGGTGGTTTGCGATGTATGCCGCTGAACAGCAGGCATTTCGAGCACACCTCGGGCCGATCCTCGCGGGCGAGACTGCTGTCGGCCAGATGTGGACCAGGCTCGAAGGGGCGCTGGCGATGAACAGTCGAGACGCGACGGCGCGGCAGGTGCTCGAGCGGTGGCGGGCGCGGGAGGCTCCGGATGGGGACTCGATCGTGTTCGCCGACGGGACGCTGGTGACGATGGCGTTGGTGCGGAGCAGATTCCATCAGCCGAAGGGTGAGCCGCCGAATCCGGACAAGTGGTACTGGCAGGAGGATTTTCGGGCTACGGCTTGGTCGGCTGCCGAGTGGATCGACGTGGACCCGACGTTCGACACGGCGGTGCACGACGGTAGCCGCGCGATGGTGGGGGAGTCGGCGTCGCACGGGAGCATCGGGTGGGTCGCGTTGACCGACGATGACGAGCAGAACACGCTTCGGTGGATCGCGGTGTCGGGGACCTCCAATCCCTTCCATCACGTCACGCTCGATGCGGAATTCGTGGTTGCCACCAGCACTTTGGAGCTGACCTGGACCTTCCCGCGGAACTCGCCGCAGGATGTGACCATCGCTCCCGCTGATCCGGCGGTGCTGGAGGTCATGCGGCGCCGCTACGTCGACAAGATGCGGGCGCGGTAGGCGGTCAGGAGCATGGTGGTGAGGTCGTCGAGGTAGGCGGGTTCGGGGGGGATGCCGGTGATGGTGAGGCGCCAGTAGAGGGGGCCGGCCAGGAAGTCCAGGGCGAGGGGGAGATCGAGGTCGTGGGGGAGTTCGCCTCGGGTGATGGCGCGGCGGAGGAGGGTGGTGGCGCGGTCGCGGCGGGTGGTGGCGATGCCGGTGGTGAGGGTGGCGGCGAGGGCTGGTTCGCGGGCCGCTTCGGCTAGGAGGTCGGGGATGATTTTCGAGGCCAACGGGTGGCGGAGGCCTTCGGCGGCTGCCGCGAGGAAGGCGTGGAGGTCGCCGCGGAGGGTTCCGGTGTCGGGGGTGTCGGCGGCGTCGACGGCGACCTTGGTGATGAGGTCGGTGGCCATGGCTTGTTTGGAGGGCCAGCGGCGGTAGACGGCGGCCTTGCCCGCGCCCGCGCGGCGGGCCACGGCCTCGATGGAGAGGCGGCCGTAGCCGACCGCGGCGAGCTCCTCGAAGAAGGCGGTGGTGAGCGCCTCGGTCAGGTCGTCCTGTAGGACCGGGCCACCGGACGTGCGGCGCGGGGAAGGGGGCATGTGATCCACGCTAACACGAGACGGAACGGTTGCGTATCGACTGGACCGGGCTGTACCGTTCTCGACATAGCCGAGACGGAACCGTTCCGACTCGATGGACTCGAGCGGTCCTCCGATCGAAAGACACCACCATGAACACCGTGGTCCCCACCCTCGTCGACCGAATCCACGACGCCCTCGACACCACCGGCGCGATCGTTGCCGGCATCGACGACACGCAGCTCGGTCTGCCCTCGCTCTGCCCCGGCTGGGACGTCCGATTCGAGCTCAATCATCTGGTCGGCGGCCTGCGCGTCTTCGCCGCCGAACTCACCCACACCGATCCCGGCGGAGACCACCACGACGACTGGCTCGGCACCCACCACCGCACCGCCTACGCCGCCGCCGCGCACCTCGACCGCGACGCCTGGTCACGCCCCAGTGCGCTGGACACCACCGTCCGGCTCGGCTTCGGACCGGTACCCGGCCCCATGGCCGCCCTGATCCACCTCACCGAGATCCTGGTCCACGGAATCGATCTGGCCGTCGTCACCGGGCAGCAGCACCTCGTCGACGAGCGGCAGGCCGACTACCTGTTCACCGTCATGCGATCCATGGACTTCGACGCCTTCCGTCGCCCGGGCATGTTCGGCTTGGCGCAACCGTCGTCCGCGGATGCGCCCGCTCACCAGCGGCTGCTGGCCTTCCTCGGCCGGCCTACTTCTGCAGCGTGAACTGCATGACGTCGAGGTGGCCCGCGCGGAAGTGCTGGGCACACCCGGTCAGGTATCTCATGTAGCGCTGATAGACCTCTTCGGAGGTGAGCCGGACGGCCTCGGCATGGTGGGCGGCGAGGGATTCGGCCCACAGATCAAGGGTTTTCGCGTAGTGGGGGCGCAAGGCTTGGATGCGGGTCGTGCGGAACCCGACCGCCTCGGCCTCCTGGGGGACGGTGCTCTGCTGGGGGAGTTGGCCGCCGGGGAAGATTTCCCGCTTGACGAAGATGTGGAACAGGGCGTCCTCACGGGTCACGGGAATCTCGGCGGCCCGCAGGTCGGCGAGACTGTGGCCGATGATGGTATGGAGCAGCATGCGCCCGCCGGCCGGGAGCATGCGGTGGCAGCGGGTGAAGAACTCGGGGTAGCGCTGTTTGCGGAAGTGCTCGAAGGCGCCGATGCTGACGATGCGGTCGGCGTTGCCGTCGAATTCCTCCCAACCCTGTAGGCGCACTTCGGCTTCGGAGATGCCGAGTTCGCGCAGCTGGGTGCGGACGTACTCGAATTGGTTGCGGCTCAGGGTGAGTCCGATGACGCGCACACCGTAGGTGAGCACGGCGCGGATCATGGTGGAACCCCAGCCGCAGCCGACATCGAGCAGGGTCATACCGGGTTCCAGACCCAATTTGCCCAGTGCCAGATCGATCTTGGCCAGTTGCGCCTCCTCCAGGGTCAGGCCCGCACGGTCGAAGTAGGCACAGCTGTAGGTCATGGAGGGGTCGAGGAACAGCGCGTAGAAGTCGTCGGACAGGTCGTAGTGAGCCTGGACCTGCCGGTAGAAGGGCGCGAGCTGGGCCATGGCATCTCTCCCCGGGTGTGGTGACGTCGGAGATCTGGACATCCGGATATACGTAGCGGTCGGCCCTGGGTTCTACATCGCGGACACACCGCCAACACGCCGCGCTTTTCATTCCGAAATTGCCATTCGACCTCAGCGTAGCGGCCCCGGCTGCTTTCCTGAAGGGGAGTTCAGCATCGTTTCAGCAAACACAATTCGGAGGGTTGGGGACCGGCCATGCACCGCACCGGACACGAAGAGGTCCATCCTGGCAGGCCGTGGTTGTGGACGATTCTGGTGGGAGCGGTGGTGGTGGGACTGGCCACGTGGTGGATCAGACCGCAGTCGTTGAGCTGCAGCGTGGCCGAGCCGACGACGACCGTCGTCATGCTGCCCGCCGCACCCGCGCCGATTTCGGTTACTCCTCAGCAGATGCACGCCGTGGACGCGCAACCGCCGCAGGAACGGGCCGAGGCCCGGTTCTACGCCTTCGGTCAGGGCGGCGCCTGCTCACTGCCGGACCTGCCGCTGGACGGCTACTACGTCGGGGTGCCGACCAATCGCTACGACGGCTCCGCCCCCTGCGGCTCCTACGTCGATATCGACGGCCCGCTCGGCAGCGTCCGCGCTCAGGTCGTCGACCACTGCCCCGGCTGCGGCCCGGACCAATACGATTTGAGCCGTTCGGCTTTCGACGCGATCGCCAATTCCGTCGACGGCGTCGCGCCGGTCAAGATCACCACCGTTCGCGACCCGAACCCCGCGCCGGAGCTGTTCTACCGCGTCCAGCAGAGCTCCTCGACCAGCTGGATCGGAATCCTGTTCTCCGGCACCGGCAATCCCCTCGCGCAAGTAGCCTTGCGCCCGGATTCCGGCGGCGACTACCGCCCGATGCGCCGGGGCTACGACAACTACTGGACCGTGTCGGGCATCGGCAGGGGCCCGTTCACCGCCCAGGTGACCGACATCTACGGCCACGTCGCGTACGTCCCTGGGGTCGCGATCGAGCCGGGACAGTTGCGCCGCACCGGAATTCAGCTCTACGACATAACTGCCGAGCCGTCCCCCGCCCCGCCCGAGCCCCCGGGCCCGGTGGTCGTGACCACGGTGGTCGCCGCCCCCGCGCCCTGCACGCCGTAACCCGCCGCCGCGCCCGCGGTATGGCATCATCGAGTGAAACGTGTTCCAGTTCGACCGCCGCGACGGTGTGCCGGGAGGCCCTCGATGACGAACCCCAGCTCGGATCCGACCACGACTGCCGTGCCGCGCCGCGGTCGCCGCCTGTCACCGCGCATCTCCCGGCTGACCGAGGTGCCGCAGGGCGAGATGGTGGAGCTGCCCGGCCGCGGCGCCACCTACGTGGTGGACCTGCCGGGCCCGGCCGCGGATTCGCCGACGGTCCTGTTGCTGCACGGCATGGCCACCACCGCCATGCTCAACTGGTTCCCGTCGCTGCGTGAGCTGAACGCCCACTACCGCGTGGTCCTGTTCGATCAGCGCTGGCACGGCCACGGAATCCGTTCCGAGCGTTTCGATCTCGACGATCTGGCCGACGACGTCATCGCCGTCGCCGACGCCGTGGGCGTCGAGCGCCCCATCCTGGCGGGCTACTCCATGGGCGGCGTGGTGGCCCAGCTGGCCGCGCACCGGCACCCGGAACGGGTGGGCGGGCTGGTCCTGGCCGCGACCACCTACCGTTTCCAGGAGAAGTGGCGCGAGCGCGCCTTCCATCGGGGCTGGTCGGCGACCGCCGCCCTGTTCTCGGAGTGGTCGTTCCGCCGGGCGGAGCTGCGTCGCGACAAGCTGCCCACGCTGCCGGAGTCCTCGTGGCCGGTGGGCCGGATGGATCGCTGGGCGATGGCGGAACTGCGGGCCACCAGCGGCTGGGCGCTCGCGCAGGCGCTCGCGGTGCTGGGGCGTTTCGACGCGTCGGAATGGCTGCCGACGTTGAAGATGCCGACGGCGGTGGTGATCACCACGCGGGATCGGGCGCTGCCCGTGTTCCGTCAGCTGGAGATGGCGAAAGCGATTCCGGGAGCGGAGATCTTCCTCGCCAGGGCGGGCCACGCGGCCTGCGCACTCGAGGCGGACGTCTTTGTCCCGGTGTTCCTCGAGGCCGTGCAGTCGGTGGCGGAGCGGCTCTAGACGGTAGCCACTCGGTTCGGGCTCAGCCCTTTTCGCGCGCGGCCTTGAGCAGCGCGGTGATCACCTCGGGGACGGCGTCGGCGATCTTGTCGACATCGGGGACCAGTTCCTTGCAGGCGATGAAGCCGAAGTCCAGGTGGCCGTTGTTGGAGATCACGGTGGCGGTCAGGCCCGCGCCGTGGAACACCGGTCCGAACGGATACATCGACGACACCCGCACCCCGAGGAAGTACATCGGGAAGTTGGGTCCGGGCACATTGGAGATCACCAGGTTGTGCACCACCGGGTGGTGATCGGCCAGTTTGAGCGAGGAGTACGCCCGCGCGGCGAGCTGGAAGGTGTTGGGCGGGGCGTACTTTCCCCAATCCTGGAGGAAGTCCGCGCCGATCAGGTTGTGCTCCTCCTTGGCCCCGCGATTGTCCTCGGCGATGGCCAGCACCCGCGCCACCGGATCCTCGATCTCGGTGTAGAGCCGGGCGAAGATGGTCGACACCTTGTTGGTGCCCTCCTCGTGGCGTGAGGTGTCGTGGGTGGACACCGGAACCGAGGCCATGAGCGAGGTTTCGGGCAGTTCGTCGTGCAGTTC
The DNA here is from genome assembly GCF_050955695.1 of Nocardia sp. CA-136227. Classification (NCBI taxonomy): domain Bacteria; kingdom Bacillati; phylum Actinomycetota; class Actinomycetes; order Mycobacteriales; family Nocardiaceae; genus Nocardia; species Nocardia sp. CA-136227. Next base: position 4,631,263 of record NZ_CP192081.1, on the reverse strand, counting down.
GAGGTAGCTGCGCAGCGCGCCGCCGACCACGGCGAGCACCACGTCGTTGACCTTCACCCCGAAGGCGGTCTTTATCTCCTTGATATCCGACAACTCGGTCTGTTCGAAGGAGATTGCCCGATGCTGGGTGATTGCCCGATTGAACGGCGTGCGGGGCGCGGTGAACGGCAACGGCATACCGCGACTGCCGGATTCGCGCCGCCGCTGTACCAGCCCGCCCAGAATGCCGACCGTCTTGGGCACCATGCCGACCATGCCGAGGCGCCCCGGCAGGTTCAGCAGCGCCTCACCGGCGAGCTGCAGATCGGTGGGTTCGGCCTCGGCGGTGGTGTCCTCGGCGGGCGGGGTGTAGGTCACGCCCGGCTGCATATCGCACAGGTGCATCATCATATTGGTGCCCGTGATGCCGTCCACGATGGCGTGGTGGTACTTGGAGACCACCGCCACCCGGCCGTGTGGCAGGCCCTCCACCACCCACATCTCCCACAGCGGGCGGGCGCGGTCGAGGGGGCGTCCGGCGATGTCGGCGGCCAGTTCGGCCAGCCCACGGTCCCCGGCCCCGCTGGGCAGCGCCAGCCGGCGCACGTGGTAGTCGAGGTCGAAGTTCGAATCCCGTACCCAGACCGGATGATCGAGGTTGAACGGGACCGCGTGCAGCCGCCGCGTCATGGCCGGGATGAGGTGCAGCCGCCGGCCGAGTTCGGCCTTGAACGCCTCGTGCTCATAGGTGACCCCGTCGGCGGCGGGGTCGAGTATCAGCAATGCGCAGACGTGCAGGAGTTGGGTGTCTGTTTCGAAATAGAGGAAGCTCGCGTCGAGCCCGGTAAGTCGTTCCATACCAACACACTATGAGAACCGGTTGTATTTTGCGTGCGGTTCGCGGTGCGCTCCGGAACCGGTCCGAGCTCGTTTTGTTGCCCCAAAGTTGCACGTAGATAACAAGTTTCATGATGAAACGGTTGGGTACCAATCAGGTGTCTCTCCAGTGGAATTCGTTGCCGCCCTTCCGGAGCGTTCTTACCGTGGGTCACATGGTCCGGTGATCGGTCTCTAGTCAATGACAAGAGTCACCGGACTTCTCACAACGACGTGAGAGGTGAGGACGATGGGCGACCGGAAGGTGCTGCTGCCCGGAAGATGGCGTACGGCGTGGGGTTTCGCGATCATGCTGACGATCGCGACCGTGTTCGTGCCGCAACCGAGGTCCCACGCGCAGGGCTGCGCCGATGTGGACGTCGTAGTGGCCAGGGGCACAGGCGAACCCGGCTGGCTCGGCGATCAGATCGGCGACCCCCTCTTCGGCGTCCTGCAGGACCGGCTGCCCGTCTCGATGTCCGCCTACCGCGTGAACTACCCCGCCGATTACAGCTTCGACGTCGGCGCGGGCAGCGCTGATCTGGTGCGGCACTTGATCATTCGCGCCGCCGCCTGCCCGGGTCAGCAGTTCGTCCTGGTCGGCTACTCGCAGGGCGCGGCGGTCGTGCAGGCCGCGCTGGGCACCGGCGTCGTGTCCTGGTACCCGGGCCGCGTCCAGCTGCCGGGCTACCTCGGCGATCGGGTGGCGGCGGTCCTGCTCTTCGGCGACCCCGTCCGCGGCCTGGGCTGGAATGTGCCGGGCGAGTTCCTGTCCCGCACGGGGGACTGGTGCGTCGGCGGCGACCCGGTATGCGGTTCCGGCCTCAATGCCAACGCGCACGTCGCCTACGGCAGTGATCTGGTGGCCGCGGCCAATTTCGCCGCGGACCACATCTGACCCCGGGGAGGGGAAGGGCCCGGCTCCCGGGCGGTCTCGGCGGACCCGCCCGCGAGACCCCGGAGCGGGGTCCGGGTACCCGCGGTTCGCGGGGCGTCGGGTGTCACGGCACTCGGGGCCTCATCCCACAGTGAGCCGCGGGTATCGCACGAGTAGGCCCGGTGCGCTGTCCCGCACCGGGCCGAACTCTGTGTGAGGCGCTACTACTCCGCCGAACGGATCTGAATACCGTTGCCGGACAGAGGGATCACCAGTTCAGGCCGGGAATCCGGTTGGTGATCCGCGCCGCCGGCGCGGGCAGGCCCATGAGCGGCTGCACGATCGGGGCCAGCGCCAGCAGCGGACTGCGGGACTCGGGCTTGGCGGTGACCTCCGCCGCGCTCTCGCCGGTCGCCGTGCTGGATTCGGCGTCCACCGCCGGGTGCCCGGTCTTCGGCTGCGAACGCGCCGCCTTGGACTCGCCGAACATCCGGTAACCCTGGTGCAGGATGGCGCGTTTCACCGACGGCATGACCGTGTCCACGAACTGCGCGAAGGTACCGATCGGGGTGTCGATGCGGCTGGGCCGGTGCTCGAGTGCCCGCACCACGATGTCGGCGGCCTGATCCGGGCTGTGCACCGGAATCGACTTGTACAGATCGGTCGGCGCGATCATGGCGGTCCGCACCAGCGGCATGCGCACCGAGGTGAAGGTGATTCCGGCGTCGGCGTTCTCGACCGCGGCGATCTCGCTGAAGTTGTCCAGCGCCGACTTGCTCGCCACGTACGCGGCGAAACGCGGCACCTTGGTCTGCACCGCGATCGAGGAGATGTTCACGAAGTGCCCGAAGCGGCGCTCCCGCATGGACGGCAGCAGCGCCAGGATGAGCCGCACCGCGCCGAAGTAGTTGACCGCCATGGTCCGCTCGAAGTCGTGCATGCGGTCGGTGGAGTTGAGCACCGAACGGCGGATCGAGCGCCCGGCATTGTTGACGACGTAGTCGACGTGCCCGTGGTCGGCGAGCACCTGCTTGACCAGCAGCTCCACCGACTTCTCCTCGGTGATGTCGCAGACGTACGCCTGCGCCGCACCGCTGTCGGCCCGCACCGCGGCGGCCGCGGCCTCCAGGTCCTCCTCGGTGCGCGCCACCATCAGCACGGTCGCGCCGCGCTTGGCGACGGCGTGCGCGGTGGCCAAACCGATGCCACTGGACGCGCCGGTGATCAGCACGACCCGGCCGCCGAGGCCGCCGTGGTGGCGGCGGGCGCGGTCGGGGTCGAGATGGGTGCGCCAGTACGACCACAGCGTCTCGGCGTAGTCCTCGAAGGCCGGGACCTCGATACCGGTGCCGCGCAGGTGGGCTCGGGTGGATTCGGAGACGAAGGTCGACTCGAAGGCGGTGTGCGGGGCGACCTCGGCGGGAATGCCGAAGCGCTCCAACAGGAAATCGCGCACCGTGGGCACGCCCGGCAGGCCGCCGAGGGCGTGCAGCGCGGTGTGCGAGCCCGGAACGGTGCCGATCGCGGTGGGGGCCCCGGCCGCGCGCGCCAGCGCGTTGTAGATCTCGGTGAATGGCTGCGGTTCCGGGTTGGTCAGGTGGAAGGTGCGGCCGATCAGGCCCGGCTTGGCGATGAGTTCGAGCATGGCCGCGACCACGTAGTCGACCGGAACGATATTGGTGGCGCCCAGATCCGGGATCGGGACCGGCAGCTCCGACGGCAGCGCGCCCAGTCCGGCGATGGCGGGGAAGAAGTAGTAGGGACCGTCGATCTTGTCCATCTCGCCGGTGCGGGAATCGCCGACCACGATGGCCGGGCGGTACACCCGCCAGCGCAGGTCGGCGGCCTCGCGCACCATCTTCTCGGCCTCGAACTTGGTGCGGTGGTAGGGCGAATGCAGGCCCTGGCCCAGATCGAAGTCGTCCTCGAAGAACTTGCCGCGGTGATCGCCCGCGACCGCGACCGAGGACACGTGGTGCAGGACCGCGCCGAGCTCGCGGGCGAGCGCGATCACCGAGGCGGTGCCCCGCACATTTGCGGCGTAGGTGACCTCGGGGTCGGCGGTCATGTCGTAGACCGCGCCGAGGTGGATCACGTGGTCGGCGCGGGGCGCGTCGTCGATCAGTCCCAGGTCGGGCGCGGTCAGGTCGCCGACCAGCGGGAACACGCGGTCTTCGGCCCCCCAGCCCGCCGCCATCTCGCGCAGCTTGGCCACCGAGGCCTCCCGCGTCAGTGCGTGGACCACGGCCTCCGGGTCGCGTTCCAGCAGTCCGGCGATGAGCCGCCGACCGAGGAATCCGGTTCCGCCCGTGACGATGTAGGAAGTCATCGTCCCCTCCTTATTACGAACCTGTTGATACCCAACGGGGTTCGTCCGACATGCGTCGGTGGATGCGGACGTTGTGTGATCGGCCCCCTAGCAGAATGTCGGGCCGAGGTAGGAACACCATCGTGCCTAACTGGTCGGTAACTTTACGGTTCCGCGAATTGCCATTCAAGCCGAATAGCCGTTCCGGCCCTGTGTGACTGGTCACCTCGGGGCAATTCGAGTTGGTGTGTGTAACAAAGGGTTTGATGTAACTCGGAGGCGCACTCGGCAATTCACAGGCAACTGGTCAATTGTCCTGAGCGGCCGCTCACTTGTTTCGATTGCGAATTGATTGCGGTTATTCGTTGACGCAACGGACGTCGCCGTCGGCGGCTTGGGTCACGATCGTGAAGGGCGGACACTGGCGGAGGTTGCCCCACTCGCCCTCGATGCACGAGTCGTAGGTGTGCGGATCGGAGGTCGGCACGCGGTCGCCGGAATGGCAGCTCGCGCTCACCGGAGTCGCTCCCGCGGAGCCCGCGCCCAGCAGGGGTGCGCTCAACGTGATACCAGTGACAACAATCCCGGTCGCCACTCGACGGCGATTCATCGACCTCCACCTTTCCTCGGTGTTACTCATCAGTAGGTACCGAGTTCAGTATGACGATCGGTCTACTACGGAGTGAAGCCGACAAGAGTCACACTTGCCGCGACCGGGGAACGGCCGCCGTCCCGCCATGATTCGAGTCACACGGGAGGGCGGCGCGGGGTCAGCGGCAGCGGCCGCGGAAGGCGCTCAGATCGATGGCCTCGGCCATGGCCTGGTATCCGGCCGGATTGGGGTGCAGATTGTCGGCGCCGGCGTAGCGGGGCGCGAGGACGTCGGGGTCGGCGGGATCGCGCAGGGCGGCGTCGAAATCGATGACGCTGTCCGACAGGGTCTGGGCGCGGATCCACGCGTTGACCCGCTGCCGCACCGGCCCGGCGAGGGGCAGGGTGGCGATGCCGTCGGAGAGCGCGTTGCCCGCGGGCATGATCGTGCCGAGGTGCACGGCCAGCCCGGCGGCGTGCAGCTGCGCGATCAGGTCGGTGTAGCCCGCGACCAGCTGGTCGGCATCGACGCCGATCGGGACGCCGAGATCATTGATGCCCTCGAGGATGATGACGTCGGTGACTCCGGCCTTGGCGATGGCGTCGCGCTGCACCCGGGTCACGCCCGCCGGGCCGAACTGCGGGATCAATCCGTTTCGGGTGACCCGGTTTCCGCTGATCCCGGCGTCGACGACGGTGAACGGGAGGCCCGCCTGGTCGATGCGGCGCTGCAGGAAGTCGGGGTAGCGGACATTGCGGTCCACCACGGTCGGATCCTGCGGCACGCTCAGGTAGGTCGCGCCGACATAGCCGTCGGTGATCGAATCCCCGAACGCGACAATGGTCGACGTGGTGCCGGGCGCCTGGACGTCGAGGCCCGACAGGAACGGCATCGACGTGGTCGGCAGCGGCAGGGCCGCACCGGACGGCTCGTCGGTGGCGTCGCCCGCGAGCGGCAGGCTGTAGTAGCTGGTGGCATTGGCATTGAAGTGCTCGGTCGGCAGCACCGCCAGTCCCGGCGCGTACACGCTCACCGCCAGCGGTTGAAAAGCCTCGAACGTCAACTCGATCGGATCGCTGACCACCTCGCCGCCCGCGGGCACGGTGACACGGGAGCTCCCGTCGAAGCTCACCTCCCGCAGCGTCTCGGCGCGCACCGCCGGGCCCGCGGCCTGCTCGGCAATGGTGACGTGCGCGAATTCGACCGGCACCGGCCGATTCTGGTTGCTCAGGTGAATCCGCACCACGGACCCGCCCAGGTGCGGTGTCGCGACCAGGCGGAACGTCTGCCCGCCCACGTGCGCCTGCGGCACCATCGACGGATCCACCGCCCCGAAGGCGTCCGAGGGCGCGGCCATCCATCCGCTCACCCATTGCGGCGCATCGCATCCCGGTGTCTCGGCCGCGGCTGTCCCCGCCGGTCCGCCGACCGCTATCGCGGCCACCGCGACCGACGCCGCGACACCGGCATTGCACACACCCCACCCACGAGACGCCATAGCGACCACCATCACCCGACCCAAATGGACATTTCGGCCAACGTATCGGCCGAAGATCAACCGCGGGGCCGATTCCGGCGAATGACTATCAGCCTTCGGTGCCCTCCCGGTCGCCGGTCGGGGTCGGGGCCGGGGCAGGTCGCAGCGCGGCGAGCCGGGCCGGGTCGACGAGCAGTGCGATGGCGGTGACGCGGTCGCCGGTGACCGTGAACGACATGACCGACTGGGCGGTGCCGTCCGCCCGCCACGAGATGTACCCGGGCAGCCCGTCGACCAGGACCGGCTGGTGGCGGACCACCTCACCGGAGAACATCCGTGCCCGGGTGGCGACGTCGGTGGCCCCGAGGGTGACGAATACGCCGCCTGGGGTCGCCACGGTCAGCTCGACATCGGGATCGAGGACGCGCAGCAGTCCTTCGAAGTCCCCGCCCATCGCGGCGGCGCGAAAGGCCTCGGCAACGGCCCGGTGCTCGCGGCGCGAGGCGACCGGGCGGTCGGTGGCGCGGACCTTGCGACGCGCGCGGCTCGCGATCATCTTGGTGGCGTCGGCGGATTTGCCCAGGATCTGGCCGATTTCGGCGAACGACACCGCGAACATGTCGTGCAGCACGAACGCGAGGCGCTCGCTCGGTCCCAGTGAGTCCAGCACCATCAGCAGTGCGATCCCGACCGAATCGGCCACGGCGGCAACGTCTCCCGGCTCCGGGCCGTCGTCGGCGGTGACGGCGAACGCGGGCGTGCCGTCGTGGGACACCTCGGGCCGCGCCTGTCGCGCGCGCAGCGTGTCCAGGCTGATCCGGCCGACGACCGTGGTGAGCCACCCGGCCAGATTGTCGATGGTCGCGGCATCCTGGCGGGCCAGCCGCAGCCAGGCTTCCTGGACCGCGTCCTCGGCGTCGGCGTGCGAGCCGAGCACGCGGAACGCGACCGCCCGCAGCCGGTCGCGGTGCGCCTCGAACGCCTCGGCCACAGTCCCCGAAGGGGATTCGGCCGTCGAACCGGATTCGGCCATATCCCTACCGCCCCCGGCGCTGCCGCAGCGAGATCCGGTTGCCGTCCGGATCCACGGCCTCGACGCGCATCCCGAACGGGTACTCCTCGGGTTCCTCGTCGAGGAACGTCACGCCTCGGCCACGCAGCACCTCGAAGTCCTTCCGCAGGTCATCGGACTCGAGGATAACCGGGCCCGGCGCGAGCACCTCGGGGCCGCCGCCCGGCTGCCCGGCGGCGGACGGGTGCGACCAGAGGATGATCTCCACCGGACTCCCGGGGGCGCGCACGGTCAGGAAGCGGCCGTCGGGACCCGGATAGTCGCTGTGCTTCTCGAGTCCGAGGCCGTCGGTGTAGAACGCCAGCGCGCGGTCCTGATCGGTCACGTAGACCGTCACGTACATGATGTCGGTCAGCATCGAGTCCTCCATTCATCGGTTCGACGACCGCGTTCGGCCGTCTCTCCTATGACGGAAGCCGCGGCGCGAAGGTAACGCGATCGCCGCGGGCCGGGAAAGCCGCAGGTAGAAAAATCGGTGGGCAGGTGTGGGGGCGGCCTGTTAGCGTGCTGGACACCGTGACATCAGGCGAGGAGGTGAGACCCGTGCAGACAGTACCGATGTGGGGGCTCCCCCTCGTGGTCGCGGATGGGCGAACGAACTAGTCGTCGCCGGGAGCGCCTCTCTGCGTAGGCAATCCCGAAAGGTGACGACCGATGAACACTAATTCTGTAGATATCCGCCGGGTCGAATTGACGCGGTGGGAAGCCGTCGAGAACGACCTGGTGGTCGCGTCCGGCGAGGTTTCGCGACGGCCCGATGGGCGGCTGTTCGCCAGTATCGACGCGTGGCACGACGACGTCTTCGATCAGATCGCGGCGGCCATGCTGGCCACCCTGCGACGGCCGCTGCACACCGTGGTCGACGAGGGCGACGATGGACTGCTGTCCTGTTGGGGCCGAGCGGGTTTCGTGACCCGCAGGCGGGAGTGGGAGTATCTCGTGCCCACTGATCCCGCCACCACCGGACTGGGGGCCGTGACACCGCCCCCGGACATCGCGGTGGTGCCCGCGGGCAGCGCGGAGAAGGAACCGCTGCGCGTCGTGGACCGGTTCATTCGCGAGGAAGTCGAATCGACGATCGGCTGGCAGGAGATGCCCGCCGAGATCCTGCGCGGCCCCGGCGGTGACACCGTGGTGGATCCGAAGCTGTACGTGGCCGCGGCGCAGGTCGATCGCTATGTCGGACTGCTGCGCGTGGTCCAGGTGACGCGCTTGCCGCGCATCGGACTGATCGCGGTGCGGGCCGATGCGCGGCGTCGCGGCATCGGCCGGGCCATGCTGTCCGAGGCGCTGGGCGCGTTGCACGATCGCGGAATAACCACCGCGACAGCCGAAGTGAACGAATCCAACGGTGCGGCCCTGGCGCTGTTCGACAGCGTCGGCGCGCGTCGGGTCGGCGGCAACCTGGAACTGGTGCTGCGATGACGAATCCTGGTCAGAGAGGAAAGGGCATCGAGATCCAGGGCACCGTGGTCGAGTGCCTGCGCAATGCCACGTTCACGGTGGAACTGCCCAATGGGCATCGGGTCCTGGCGCACATCAGCGGCAAGATCCGGAAGAACTACATCAAGATCCTGCCCGAGGACCGGGTGCTCGTCGAGCTGAGCCCCTACGACCTCACCAGGGGACGAATCCTGTTCCGGTACAGGACCTGACGGGCAACGGGGCGGCGTCGAGTCGCCGCCCCGTCGACCCCGGGTCTATTGCGGCCGGTAGGTGTCCAGGGCGTTGGTGCGGTAGAAGTACTCCGCCTCCTGCTCGGTGGCATCGGTGGTGACGGCCTGATCGATGGTGGTGACCAGCTCGGTGTAGGTCCCCGCCATCGAGTCCACCGGCATGTTGGAGGCGAACATCAGTCGCCGCCAGCCCCACAGCGCCACACTCGATTCCAGCCAGTACTCGACCGTCGGCCAGGACAGGTCCCGGCAGATCAGCCCGAACCCGGACAGTTTGCACAACCACTGGGTCTCCTTGGCGGCCAGGGAGATCGCGTTGTGCCAGGCGGTGCGGGCCTCGGAGGAACGGCCCTGCGGGAAGCCCAGATGTTCGAGCACCACCCGCAGATCGGGGTAGCCGGCCAGGAAGTCGATCCAGTCCAGGATCTCGCCGGGCTGGGCGACCAGGTCGAAGACCGCGTCGTGCTCCTGCAGCCAGCCCGCGATGGTGTCGGCGGCGGGCGTGTTCGGCGACAGCCCGGCGAAGGCCCGGATGCCGCGCAGCCGCGGGGTGCGGGCCTGCTGGTCGAGGTGGTCGATCAGCTCGTCCTTGGGCAGGGTCGGGTCGATGCCGCCGACCAGGGCGAACGGTCGCGGGTCGGCGTCGGCGATGCCGTCGGCCCACCGGGTTTCGGCCAGATAGGCGTGCGGCGCGGTGGTCGCGGACACGTGCACCAGCCCGTCCACCCGGATGTCGCCGAGGCCGCGGTCGAAGTCGGCCGGTAGAAAGTTCTGCGCGATCTCGGGTTTTCCGGCATCGACGAACCTCGCCAAACTCGGGTACCAGGCGTGTGCGCTGGTGTCCCACAGGTGCATGTGGGCATCGACGAGGGGGACGGTGGGCATGTTCGCTACTCCTGGACCATGATGACGCCGGCGCTGACGCTATCGAGCGCGATGGCTGTTGCAGATCCATGAATAGTCGGTCAGCGGGAATTGTGCGACACAATGTCGGCGATTCGGGTGCGGAACGCCTCCGGGGAGAACGTCGCGGCATGCTTGCGGATGGTGTCGGCGGGATAGGCGGCCGGGTCGAAATCGCGCATGGCGCTCGCGAATCCGTCGGTCACCTCCGCGTCGGTCCCGGCCGGGACGTGCTCGCCGGAGATGCCGGGCACCACCGTGTCCAGCGCGCCGCCCGCGCCGACCGCGAGCACCGGCGCGCCGCAGGCCATGGCCTCCACCGGGACGATGCCGAAATCCTCCACGCCCGGCATGAGCAGCGCGCGGCAGCGCCGGTACATGTCGAGCAGGACGTCGTCGGAGGCCGCGCCCAGGAAGGTGGTCTCCGGGCCCGCCATCGCCTCGAGCTGCTGGCGGTAGCGGCCGCCGCCGAGGATGACCAGCCGCACCCCGGCGCGCCGGGCGGCCGCGATGGCGAGGTCGGGTCGCTTGTAGGGCACCAGGCGGCCCGCGAAGAGGAAGAAGTCCTCGCGCTCGATACTCGGATCGGGGGCGAAACAGGCTACGCGCACCGGCGGATTCACCACCGACGCGGGCAGACCCCACCAGTCGCGGACCCGATCGGCGACCGCCTGGGAATTGGCGACCACGTGCGCGAGCCGGGGCGCGGCGCGCAGTTCGTTGCGCCGGGCCAGCGCGCCCAGTCCGGTCAGCACGGCCTGCCCGGCCCGGCCGCCCGCCTCGCGGGCCCGGAACGCGCTGTCCCAGGCCCAGCGGGCCGGACTGTGCACGTAGGCGATGACCGGTGCGGTGGTGGCGAAGGCGGCCTGGGTCGCGAAGGCGTGGTGGCTCACCACGACCGCGTCGTAGGCGTCGTCGAGGGGGAGGGTGCGAAAGGCCCTCGGCGCGAACGGGAGCAGCGGGGCGTGCGAGCGCCGCCCACTGGCGGCGTACGCGCGCGACAGCCAGGTGTCGCGCACCAACTCGCTCGCCGGTGAGGACATGGCCCCTGGCCCACCGGCGCCAGGAGTCTCCGGGCTCAGTCCCGCGGCCTCCAGCAGCGTCCGCGTGCACCGCGGGTCGGTGATGGGCGCGAAAACCGGTGCGCCGGGCCAGGTCTTCATGAACTCCGCGACCACCGCCTCGGAGCCGCCGTATTCGGTGAAGCGTTCGTGGACCAGCGCGATCCGGGGTGCCGACATCTGAACTCCTCGATCAATCCGCGAGCCGGCGCGGTGCGGCCGTGCGCCGCAGCGCCGGAGCCACCGGCCGCCCGGCGAGTAGCCCCATGACCGTGCCCTGCTCGAGCGCCTTGCGGTAGGTCTTGGCCGCCGACTGGCAGGCGTCGACGGTGTGGTCGATATCGGCGTCGGTGTGGGCGGCCGAGTTCACGAAGGACTGGCCCAGCACCCCGCGATCCAGCAGCTCCTGCAGGAACAGCGTCCGGAACGGCTGGGACGGAACGCCTTCCGGGTCGCGGGTGAGGAACACCAGGCACGACGGCCGGCCCGCCACCTCCAGATGGTCGGCGATGCCCAGGTCGGCGGCGATGGCGTTCACCCCGGCTGCCAGCCGGCGGCCGGAAGCCTCCATGCGCGCCACCGGATCACCGTCGCGGTAGGCCTGGACGACGGCCCGGAAGGCCGCTAGCGACGCGGTTTCCGGCCCGTGCGTGGTGGACAGCAGGAACACGCGGTCCGCGTCGGTGCGCAGGCCACCCAGTTCCATGTATTCGCGTTTCCCGGCCAGCGCCGAGAGCGGGAAGCCGTTGGCCATGGCCTTGCCCCAGCACGACAGGTCCGGCACCACGCCGTAGAGCTGTTGCGCCCCACCGGCCGACCAGCGGAACCCGGTGATCATCTCGTCGAAGATCAGCAGGCTGCCGTACCCGTCGCACAGGGCGCGCACGCCTTCGAGGAAGCCGGGCGCGGGATCGGCCAGGGCCGTGGCCTGTTCGAGGATCACGCACGCGACGTCCTCGCCGCGCAGCACGGCTTCCAGCGATTCCAGGTCGTTGTACCGGAACTTCACCGTCGGGGCCGCCGGGATCCCCGCGTTCATCTCCGTCATTCCGATGAACCAGTCGTCCACCGAGAAGAACGGCTGATCGCAGATCGCGACCTTCTCCCGCCCGGTCGCCGCGCGCGCCAGCCGCACGGCCGCCGTGGTCGTGTCGGAGCCGTTCTTGGCGAACTTCACCATGTCCGCGCCCGGCACCAGGCTCAGGAAGTCCTCGGCCGCCGCCAGTTCCAGCTCGGTGGGCCGCGAGAAGTTGACGCCGTCGGCGATGGTCCGCGCGACCGCCTCGACCACCGGCGCGAAGCCGTGGCCCAGGGTCACCGAGCGCAGGCCCATGCCGTATTCGACGTACTCGTTGCCGTCGGCGTCCCAGACCCGGGCGCCGTTGCCGCGCACCAGGATCGGGGCCATGTCCTCGGGATACTGGTCCGCGCCGCGCGCGTAGGTGTGCGCGCCACCCGGCACCAGTTCGTGCAGGCGCGCCTGCATCGCGGTGCTGCGCCGGTAGTCACGCATGGTGATCACCCCCGGCGGTGATGGCCCACAGGTCGTGGTCGCCGCGGTGTCCGTCGAGTCCGGTGTAGCTGCGCATGGTTCCCTCCTTGTGCAGGCCCGCGTCGGCGGCGACGGCGGCGGACGCGGTGTCCCCGGCCGCCACGGCCGTACTGACCCGGAACAGTCCGAGCCGGTCGAAGGCGTAGGCCAGCAGTGCCCGAGTGGCGGCCGTGCGCACGGCGTCATCGGCGCGGGCGGGATCGGTCCACAACTGGATCCGGGCATTGCGATCGAACAGGTCGAGGTCGAACAGCCGGGCGGTGCCGGCGTAGGCGCCCGCGACGTCGAGGACGAACAGCAGACCGGCGGGGGAGCGGACACCCGCTGCGCTGAGGGCGATTTCGCGTAGCCACGCCGTTCCGCTGCTACCGATTCCGTCGGCGGCCACGGGTCCCGCGTTACGCACTGCCGTGGCCCGCATCGGGCCGTCGGCGGGCCGCGCGGAGCGAAGCACCATCCCGTCGTGACCGGGCAGCCGCAAGGTCACCCGCCGGGCGGGTAGCAGTCGCTGTGCGGCCCGCCATATCTGTCCGGCGCGATAGCGTGCCTCGACGCCGAAAAGCATTGCGGTATCGGGCATTACCGGGGTCGGCAGAGCATCTTCGGGCTTACAGGGCGGCGCGGGCGGGGTGCGGTGTTCGAGGGTCCGTTCGGTCCACATCTCGGTGAACCCCTTGGGCGGGATCTCCGCCCGCGTCATCGACCACAGATCGTGATCGGCCCGCGCCCCGCCGACGTCGAAGTGCAGCCGCATCCGGCCCTCCCGCACGAACCCGATCTGCACCGCGCCACTGGTGGCGGCCGCGTTCCCCGGCGAGATGGGCGCGTTGACGCGTTCCAGACCGAGTGCGTCGAAGGCGAAGTCGAGGATCAGCCCCGCCGCGATGCCGCCGAAGCCGTGCCGCCCCAGCCGCGCGTCGATCCAGATCCCCATCTCGCCCTGCTTGGCCCGATCGTCGATATTGCCGATCTCCACCTGCCCGGCGAAGCGCCCGTCGATCTCGATCACGGTGGCCACGCGATGCCCGGTGCGGGCATTGGTGGCCGCCTCCAGACATTCACGCACCCAGGCCTTCTCGGTGTGCCGTTCGGCCCAGCACAGCGGCGAGGTGTGCCAGAACGGTTCCAGGAACGCCCGATCCCGCAGCCGGAGCGCCCGCCACTGCGGGAAGTCGGTGTAGCGCGGCAGCCGCAGCAGCAGGGTGCTGCCGTGTAGTCGCGCCGGTCCCAGGCGCAGTGCTGTCGGCTGCCCGCTCACGAGTGTGGCCGCTGCTTTCCCAGCGAGGTGGTCTTGACCGCGCCGTCGGTCCCCACCGACATCCGCCAGTACACCCCGGCCGCATCCTTCAACACGATTCCCCCTTCGCTGCGATCGGAAAGATAAGCCCCACTGTTCAATACGGCCGACAACACCGTGCCGTCGCGGTCCTGGACCTGGAAGATGTCGGCGCCGGGCTGGAAGGCCTGCGCCACTGTGGTTCCGGCGAAGCGCGCCCCGTGGATCGCCCCGCGCCCGATCACATGCCAGCCGTCGGGGAAGGACTTGGGGTCCACGTCCTCGAACGACCCGGAGATCAGATTGATGGCGGTGCCCTCGGCCACGCCCTTGGGATCGACCCGCACCTCGATCGGCGGCGCGTCCAGATCCGGATCGAACTGCACATTGGCCAGATACGGCTGGCGGCAGCGGATCAGGTCCAGGCACACCTTTCGTGCGGCCACCTTGCAGTTGACCAGACCGAACTGGGCGGGCCCGCCGGCCGGGCCGCCGATGGCGAGCGCGGTGTCGGCCCCCTCGAACCACACATTGGTCAGCCACCAGTCATTGGCCGGGCCGTCGACGAATACGTGCTTGTCGGTGGTGCGGGGGTCGTTGTCGGAGACGAATTCCACATTGGCCATGGCCAATCCGGCATTGTGGTCTCCGCCGGTGCCCAGCACGCCGATGCGATTGTTGGTCAGCTTCGACGACGTCACATAGTTCTGGATGCAGGAGGTGACGATGCCGTAGCCGAAATTGTTGATGTCGGAGTTGATGACGGTGGTGCCGCCGGTATTGCGGTCCAGCACCAGCCCCCGCTGCTCCTGGAACCGGGGCGCGTTGTCGCTGAGGTGATTGCCGCGCAGCACCACCGAGTCGAAGGTGCAGCGGAAGCACTCCGACAGTCGCACGGCGGTCACCTTCGCGCCCGAGAAGTAGAAACCCAGGCGGGAGAAGCGGACCCGCTGCTTGCGCTGCAACGCGATGAAGGTGTCATCGCCGTCGTAGTTGATGGTGGTCACGTCCGCGCCGTCGCCCAGCACCGTCGCGTAGTCCGACAGCGCCGGGAAACGGGTGAGCACATACTGCCCGGCCGGAATGTAGAGCACCAGCGGCCGCCCGCTCACCGCCGCGGCCTTCTCGAAAGCCTCGGTGTCGTCGGCCTTCCCGTCCCCGACCGCGCCGAAGTCCTTGACATTGCGGGCGGAGGGCTGATCGGTGACCTGCGGGGACCGGAACTCGGTGCCGTCCCCGGAATCCCCGCTCGAGCACGCCGCCGCCACCGGCAGGATGGCCGCGGCCCCCAGCCCGGCCATGAGCATGCGCCGACGCCGCACGCCGCTGCTGGTATTCGCCTCGCCGTCCGTGCCGGCCTGGTCCGTCCCCCCGCCGCCCTCGATCACCGCTTCACCAGATCGAGGGGATGCCGGACCAGCTCGCCGACGCTCTTGTGCGGCCGCGAGAACACCACGGTCCCGATCATCCGCTTGTTGTCGAGGCCGAAGGTGGCCACCGCGCCGCGCACCTGATTGGAGGTGGTCTGGCCGAGTTCGATGACGCCGATGGTGCCGTCACAACGTCGCGCCAGCGCGATGGCGTCGGCCGCCGCGGTGACCGGCGCGCACTCCACGACGATGTGGTCGAACTCGCTGCGCAGCTTGGACATGATGTCGGCGAACCGCTCCGAGTCGAGCAGGTCGGGGGTGCGGAAATCCACGCCGCCCAGCGGCAGCACATTGATCCCCACCTCGGGCCAGGACATGACCGCGGCCGAGGGATTCCCGTTGCTGCGCAACAGTTCCGAGAGCCCGGCCGCCGCGGCCGCGGGCGTGCGCCGGGTGGAGCCGTGCCCGGTGGTGTCGGCGTCGACCAGCACCACCCGCGCGCCGGTGTCGGCGAAGGTGCGGGCCAGGCCGATCGACACGTCCGGTTCCGAATGCGGGGTCAGCGAGGTCATCAGCAGGCTGACCAGTTCGGGATCCTCGGTGAGCCGGGTCCGCAGCCGCCGCAGCTCCCCGGCCGCGCCGGGCCGCCCGTCGTCCACGATGCCCAGGATCGGCACCGGGAGAAAGGCTTCCAGCTCGGTGGAGGTGCGCACCCGCTTGTCGAGCTTGTCGCGCACCACCGCCGCGCCCAGGCCCAGCATCAGCCCGGCCAGCACGCCGAGGATGTAGAAGCGCTTCTTCTGCGGGGCGCTGGGCTGGGTCGGGGTCTGCGCCTTGTCGATCACCTCGGCGCGGGCCGCGGGCGCGGCGTCGGTCTGGGTGACCTCGAGCCGCGAGACCAGCGCGCGGAACTGGGAGACCACCTCGTCGGCCAGGGTGCGCGCCCCGCCCGCGGTGGAGTCCTTCACCGTGATGACGATGATCGTGGTGGCCGGCGGCGAGACCGCGGAGATGCGGCCGCGCAGATCATTCACCGACGCCTTCAGGCCCAGCTGATCGTGGACGAAGGTGGCGACGGTGACGGAGTTGGCCAGGTCGACATACGAGCGCACCCGCTGCTGCGCGGCCAGCCCACCCTGATAGGAGTCGTTGACCGAGGTTCCGGTCGCCATGGACACGTACACCGAACTCGTCGCCGTGTACTCGGTCGGCAGGGTGCTCGCGTAGCCGTAGGCCGCCCCCGTGCAGATCACCACCGCGGCGACGATTATCGGCCAGCGCCGCCGCAGCAGTCGCCAGTAGTCGATCAAACCCATTGCGCTGTCCTCGTTTTCCCGGATGGAACACCGGCCCCCGGCGGCTGCTCCACTCGTCTTCGGAATTCACCAACAACCAGATACGCCGTCCAGGCCAGCACCACGGCCTGCAGGTATTTGCCGAGCATCTCGACGGTGCCGAGGACGCCGCGCTCGAACAGCACCGGCACCTCGATCACCGACAAGCCGAGAATGGCCATGGCCAGGTACTTGCTGTACAGGGCCCGGATCCAGATCAGCAGCAGCACGAACGTGATGGTGACCCCCACCGCCACCCCGATGTAGCCGCCCAGCACATAGCCCTCGTTGATATTGCCCTCGGCCAGTGACACCTCGACCGTCGACATGTCCACCGACCCGCCGCGCACCTGCTCGGCCCAGGCAGCGCCGGAGCGGAACTTCTCCGCGCCCAGCAGCTGGGTGGGGATCAGACTCTGGAAGGCGTGCACCGCCACCTGCTGCGGCGTGAGCCACGAGTGGGGGCCCGCGAACCAGGCGTCGGTGGCGGCCTCGAGCAGATCGAAGCGGCGCAGCATGCTCAGGAACGGGTGCACCACTGTCGGATACTGCGCATCCACCTGCGCCGCTTCGGCTTTGGCGGCGGAATCGGTCTTGAGCGATTGCAGCCAGCCGAAGCCGCCCAGCGCCAGGGCGATGATGCTCAGCACGCCGATCACATTGCGGCGGGTCCAGCCGGTCATGGCGAAGCGTACGGCGATGGCCAGGGCCGCGCCCATGATCGGCGTCTTGGACTGCACGGTCGCGGTCCACAGCAGTTCACCGCCGACGAGCGCGCCGACCACCAGCAGAGTGGTGCGGCCGGAGTCGCTGCGGAAGAACACGATCAGGCCGACCGCGCCCAGGGTGGCCAGAATGGTGACCAGGTTGATCAGCGGGTTGGGGCTCTCCAGTTCGCCGGCCTTGCCGGTGGAGCCGGTGGCGTAGGCGGCCAGCCGGCCCAGGGTGCCGATGCCGTAGAGCAGGAACAGGGTCTGGGTGAAGACCGGGTCGCCCGCGAAAGGCGCTGTGCGCGGCGGGTTCCGCGGCGGCCGCGACCGCACCCACAGGACGTAGGCGATGATCAGGCCCGCGTAGAACCACAGGCCGAAGATCACCGGCTGCAGCACCGCGGCGATGCCGTCGTCGTAGCCGTACTCGTACAGCCGCGGATCGGGCACATTGTCGCCGAAGCCGGGCACGGGTTTGACCCACAGCAGCACCACCGGCCGCGCGATGAACGACAGCGACCAGTGCGCGGTCTGCGCGATGAGGAACACCCGGGCCACCCCGGGCAGGAACATCGCGGCCACGACGATTGCCGCCAGCGCGGCGGCGACCAGGAATACGGCGAACTGAGCGGAGGCCATCACTCTCCCATCACCCCCTTATGTCGCCGGGCGTGCCACGGCGTTACCCGCTTGCGGGAAGGTCTTTTTCGCCGAGACCGCGCGGTTCATACCAGGGCGTCGACGATCTCGCGGGCGCGGTCGGCGTAGCTGTGCGCGCCCGAGATGATCCGGTGGTGCCCGGCCTCGGCGACCTTGGCGGCCTGCTCGGGATACTTGGTGCAGCGGCGCAGGATCTCGCGCAGTTCGGCGGGACCGGAGAACAGGTAGCACTCGGCGTCGTCCTGGAGCAGTTCGGCGTGCTCGTCGGTGCGTTCGCCGACGAAAAGCCCACCGGCGGCCGGGACTTCGAAGGTGCGGCAGGTGTGGGTGTCGCGGTTGTCGGAGTTCAGCAGCACCAGGTTGGCGGTGACCGCGGCGACGGCCGCCGAGAAGTGCTCGCCGTAGACCGCGCCGCCGACGTCCGCGCCGGTCTGCCACAGCGCGCGCACCCGCCGCCAGCCGGGGCCGCGCAGCAGCATGTCCCCGTGGTGTTCGCGGGCCAGGGAGACCAGGAGGTCTTCCCGATCGGGCCGGACCGCGCCGATGAAGCCGAGTAGATATGGACGCACGGTGCGCCGGGCGGTGATGTGGTGCAGCGCCGGATCATAAGCACTACGAACGAATTTCACGTTCTGTGCGCCGCGCGCGGTGAGCTCGGGGACGTTGTGCCACTTGGTGGTGACGATGAGGTCCCATTCGGACTCGTGTGCCAGGTAGTCCGGGCTGGTGTTGTACGGATTGGAGACGTCGTCGGGGCTGTAGTGCACATGCAGGCCGGCGCGGGCCGTGAGCAGCCGCTGCTGATCCAGGTGCACGGACTTGAACGCGAACAGCACATCCGGTGCGAATGCCTGTGCGGCGCTGTCGATCTCGCGGTGCAAGGCCTCCACGTCCCAGGGGGCGCGGCGGTGCGCGAACTTCGAGTACACCCATGGCGGCGACAGCCGTGCGGGCAGCGTCACCGCGGTGGTGTCGATGACGACCACCTCGTGTCCGGCCTGCCGGAATCCGTCGGCGAGCGAGCGCGCGTTGCTGCCCACCCAGTCATCCCCGACGAAGAGCACCTTCACGCCACATCCCCCTTGGTCAGCAATGCGGTGGCCGGTTCGATCGGCCTGTCCCGCCGGGTCCGTTCCCGGACCATGAGCCAGCGCACCCGGATGATGTACCACAGCGCGACACCGAATTCCGCGCAAACGGTGCCATAGACCAGGCTCCACACCGAGCCGGTCCGCATGGCCACCACCAGGGCCGTCGCCGCGACGCAGGTGCCGATGATCGCGCCGATCAGCACGCCCATGGTGTCCTCCTTGACCGGCAGCACGGCGGTGGTCACATACGAGGTGATGGTGGTGGCGGGCAGAATGAGGATCTCCACGCGAAGCAGCGAGATCGCGCCGGTGAAGTCGTCGGTGTAGATCAGGTGGATCAGGGTCGGCGCCATGATCCAGACGGCGACCACCGCCAGGCAGGCCAGGGTCACGCAGCCGACGATCATCTGAATCTGATTGCGCCAGAACTGATCGTCGCCGCTGCGCCGGGCCATGCGCGGCAGCAGGGCGAATCCGATCGGGTCCAGGGTGGACTGGATGGCGCGGACCAGGCGGTCGCCCGCGGAGTACAGGCCCAGCGAGGCCGCCTCGAGCACCGCGCCGTAGACGGCGGCCGACCCCTGGCCGTAACCGGTGACCAGCAGCCGGGAGGTGAAAATCGGTGCCGCCATGCGCAGTACGGCCTTCACGCCGTAGGGCCGGGCGGGCGGGCCGAACCTGCGGAAGGAATCCCACCAGGTCAGCGACACGGTCGCGATCGAGGAGATGAGCAGGCACAGCACGGCCATGGACGCGCTCGGGAAGCGGGGTAACAGTCCGACCAGCAGTGCCAGATAGCCGATGCGCCCCACGCCCTGATACATGGTGGAGGTCCCGAACCTGCCCTGGCCGATCAGCAGCCAGTCCTCCGACACCGACCAGAAGCCGCCGGCGAACAGCCCCAGCAGCACCATGTGCAGTTTGGGGGAGACCCCGACGGTCATGGTGGCCAACAGGGCCGCGCCGATGATGGTCAGGGTGGTGGCGCGAATGGCGAGATAGGTGCCGCGCAGCCGGTTCACCTCGCGGTGGCCCGGATCGTCCTCGGGGACCTTGGCGGCCAGGAACGAGGTGACGCCGAGGTCGACCACCAGCGAGCCGATGAAGTACGAGGACATGCCGATGGCCAGCAGGCCGGTGCCGTGCGGGCCGAGCATGCGGGCCAGCAGCGGGACGGTGACCAGGGTGATGACGTATTGGCCGTACTTGCCGAAGGTCACCAGTCCGATGTCGCGGATGATGCCGCCGACGCCGCCCAGGCCCGAGGACGATTGTTTACGGTGTTTACCGGTATCGGTGGAATGATCTGCGGCGGAATCGGATTCGCCGTCGGCGGGGCGGTACGCGCCCGACGCGTCGCGCTGCGGGACGATGACGGGCAGCCGGACGGTCGGCGGTTCGATGGGGTCGCCGTAGAACGTGGGCAGCACCGGTCCCCGTGCGGGGGCCGCGTAGCGGGCGGCGCGGGTCTCCTCGAACGATGCCCGGCCGAACGCGGGCCCGCGGTCGAATCCGGCCGGGTGGGCGGGCCGGTGCGCGGCCAGGCCGTGGTCGTGGCGTGATTCGTCGTGTTCGAAGGCGGCGGCCTGCTGGTCGACTTCGGGGATGCGGTGCCGCAGGTGGCGGCGTTGCCGCAACTTGCCCAGCGTGCCGAGGCTCTCCATCTGCACGGTGGGCGGGTCGTAGGGGAACGGGTCGGTCGGATCATCCACGACGCCACCGCTTTCCGGGCAAGCCGGTCAGGAAAGCGGTGACGGTCCGGCCCGAGGCGGCCACGTCGAAGTCCCGTGCGCGCAGTCGTGCGGCGTCGGCCAGTTTGGTGCGCAGTTCCCGATCGGCGATCAGGCGATCCAGCGCGCGGGTGAGTTCGCCGCGGTTGCCGGCGGTCACCAGCAGGCCGTTCACGCCCGGATCGACGATCTCCTCCGGGCCGCCCGGCCGGGTCGCGATGACGGCGCAGCCCGCCCGCATGCCCTCGACCACGACCTGCCCGAACGGCTCGGGCAGCACCGAGCAGTGCACGAGGATATCGGCGTGGCGCAGATAGGATTCCGGGTCGTCCACGTGGCCGGTGAAGGTCACCGGGAGGCCGAGGGCGGTGGCGTGCACCTCGAGTTCGGCGCGGTAGGACTGCTCGTCGAAGAAGGTGCCGCCGACCAGGAACACCTCGCGCGGCAGGGTTGTCGCGTCGGCGAGGGCGCGCAGGAACAGGTCCTGGCCCTTCCACGGGGCGAGACGGCCGACCACGGCGATGACGGTCTCGGTGGCGGGACGCTGACCCTGTGGGCGGGCGTCGCCGAGGATCCCCGAATCGGCAGCGGATTCCCCTGATTCGTCACCGGCGGGGAATTCGACGCCCGGGTAGGCGACCACGGCCCGGCGTCGCCAGGTGTAGAGCGAGGCGAGAGTGCCGCGGCTGTTGGCGATGACGCCGTGAGCCACCACCCAGCCCAGCACCCGGATGATCAGCGCCAGTACGCGGCCGAAGTAGTCGCGGGAAACCCGGTCGTGCACATGCCATACCAGGGGCACCCCGGCCCGGCGCGCGGCCACCGCGCCCATGAGCATCGCCTTGGTGCTGCCCGCGACCAGAACCGTGGCCTCCAGTTCGCGCACGGTTCCGCCCAGAGTCCAGCCCAGGCGCAGTAGGCCCGTCGCGCCGACCAGCAAGCTGCGGACCCCGGCCTTGTCGATGGTCATGGCGCGGGAGTCGAAACCATTGCGCACGACGCGGGTTTCGATACCGCGCTCGGCCATCAGCCGCAGCATCGGGCCGTCCTCGGTGTACACCACGGCGGTGCGACCGGCCGGCATGGCCGAGACCAGGCGCAGGGTCGCCAGTTCGGCCCCCGAGGGGGCGGCGGTGTGTGCCAGGAAGACGGCCTTCAGGGTCATCGCGCGGTGAGCTCCGTATACAGGTCACGGTGCCGCCGGGCCGCGACGGCCCAGGAGAAGGTCTCCGCATGGGCGCGACACTGTTTCGGGTCGGGTCGCACCCCGTCCAGGGCCGCGACCAGCCGGGCGGCGAGCGCTTCGGCATCGCCCGGCGGGACGATGAGCGAGGGATCGAGCTCCCGGACCGAGTCCGGCAGGCCGCCGCAGTCGGAGACGACGGGCGGGCGTCCGGCGGCGAGGGATTCGAGGGCGATGAGGCCGAAGCCCTCGAGGGCCAGTGACGGCACCACGGTGAGATCGGCCCTGGTGTAGAGGTCGGTGAGTTCCGCGTCCGACACCGTGCCGGTGAAGCGGACGGGGGAGTGCGCGTCGTCGCCGAACAGGTTCGCCGCCAGTTCCCGCAATTCGGCCTCGGCGGTACCGGTTCCGACGATCACCAGCCGCGCGTCCGGATGCCGGGTGGCGACCGCGGACCAGGCGCGGAGCAGGACGTCGATGCCCATGCGCTTCTCCAGCCGCCGCACGCACAGCACGATCCCGGAGTCCGTGTCCGGCTCGGTGGCGGTGAAGCGGTCCAGATCGACGCCCGGCGGAATCACCCGGACCTTGTCCGCCCGGATGCCGTAGTCGCCGACCAGCAAACGCCGGAAATGGTCGGACAGCACGATGAATCGGTCCGCGCGGGCGTACCGAACACGCTCGACGAGGTACTTGGCCCGGACCGCGCGCGGGCCCTCGCCCGCCATGCGGCTCTCGGCGGCCCACGGTCCGTGGAAATGGACCACCAGCGGGTTCCGCACCGCTGCCGGACCGTACAGGCAGAAGTGCCGGTCGATCACGGTGTCGCGGGTGAGCGCGTCCCGATCGAGGAAGGCGGTGCGGGCGCGATCGAGGGTGGAGCCGCCCGTCGGTCCCCAGGAGCGCGCCCCGGCCGGGGCGTCGCCGAAAGCTCTTGCACTGAGCGTTATTCCGCTGTCGCGGGCGAGTGCCTCGTAGAGATCGGTGAAGTACCGATTCAGTCCCCCGTGAGCGGTCGTGAACCACTCCGACCCCGTCATGAACACCCGAATGGGCCGTGTCAAAACCCTCACCCCCGGGTCCGTCACCCACATTCGGACCGACATCCCGATCCGAACGCCCTTGCAGCGCAAGTGTATGCCAATCCGGGGGTGGAGGAGGGCTAACGAACGGCTATCCTGCGACTGACCAGTCCGTATGGCGAGAAAGATCAAGTCGCGCCGAGGTCGGCCGGAACGAATTACGAATTATGTTGTGACACAGAATAAGTAATTCGTTTCCATCCGGAAAAGCGTCCCGGGTGATTAACGCGCGCGTCGCCGAACGAGATCTGGGTTACGGTGATCGGCGGGAATGATGTGGTCGGAGAGGGCAGGCAGGCTGTGGGGCGCACACTCGCGCAAGGGCAGGTATTCGCGGGGTACACCATCGAACGGCTGCTCGGCGTCGGCGGAATGGGCGAGGTGTACCTCGCGACGGACCGCGATCTGCCCCGATCGGTCGCGCTGAAACTGCTGGCCGCGGGCAAGGCCGACGATCCCGAGGTCCGGGCCCGCTTCCTGCGGGAAGCCGATACCGCCGCGCGGCTGTCGCATCCGAACATCGTCGCGATGTACGCGCGCGGCAACGACGACCACCGGCTCTGGATGGCCATGCAGTACGTCGAGGGCACCGACGCGGCGGCCATCCTGCGCGACGGCCCGGTGCGGCCCGACCACGCGGTGCGGATCATCGGCGAGACCGCGCGGGCGCTGGACCACGCGCATCGATCGGGTGTGCTGCACCGCGACGTGAAACCGGCCAACATCCTGCTGGCCTGGGGGACCGAACAGCAGGTCTTCCTGGCCGATTTCGGGATCGCCAAGGCGGTCGACCACACCAGTACGCTCACCCGCACCGGTGAGATGTACGCCAGCTTCCAGTACGCCGCCCCCGAACAGTTCGAGCTGCGCGGCGACACCGACCACCGCGCCGACGTGTACGCGTTGGGCTGCACGCTGTTCCACATGCTCACCGGACAGCTGCCGTATCCGGGGGAGAGCACCGCGCAGCTGGTCGCGGCCCACCTGGGCGCGCCGATTCCGCGGCCGAGCCAGGTGCACGGCACCGTGCCCCCGGCCTTCGACGCGGTCATCGAACGCGCGCTGGCGAAGAACCGCGACCACCGCTTCGGCAGCTGCGGTGAACTGGCCGCCGCGGCCGAGGCGGCGCTGACCGCCACCGGCACGGCGCACGGGCCGTGGGTGCGGCAGGAGGTTCCCGTCACCTTCACCGGGGCGACGACCCAGCCCAGCCCGATCGGACAGCCCGGGTCGACGCGGGAGCGGTTCGAGCAGCTGCCGACCCAGCTCGGTGCAAGGTCGGGACCGCACTATCCGATCGTGGGCGGCAGCGGACCGCATCAAATGGATGGCGCCCCACATAGGTTCGCGACGGGTGCGCCCGCCCCGAGTCGCGGTCGGAAGCGACTGATCGCGGCCTTCGCCGTCGCGCTCGTGGTGGCCGGTGGCGTCGGCCTCGGATTCGGCACCGGCGCGTTCCGTTCCGTGGCCACCGGCGGTGGCAGCTCGATCGGTGAGACGCCGGTGCCCGCGGCCGCGTCCAAGGAGGCCGCGGTCCAAGCAGCCTGTGACTACGGCAAGCTCATGAGCTCCTACGACTACAGCAATGGCGACGGCTGGCAGGCCAAGGTGATCGCGGGCGCGACCGGCCAGTGGAAGTCGCAGGCCCAGACGCTGTTGCCGACCATCCGGCTGCTGCTCGAGAACGACGCCGAGCACACCTGGTCCGACACCGCGGCATGCACGGTGACCTCCGGCGGCGGAACCCACTACGAGCTGGCGGTGGACATCACCGAGCTGACCGCCGCCACCAAGAACACCCCCGGCAAGGCCAAGCACCAGAACATCACCATGTCGATGGATTACGCGGACGGAAAGTGGCTGTGCAGCAAGTGGGTCAGCCCCCTGTTTCCGAGCTGATCTAAATGGTCGTGCGCCCAGTTATGATCTTGCGGGCGAATCGATTTCGCGCTGCGCGGGCGCTGCGTTCGTGTAGCGCGAAGGCCTGGTCGTGCGATAGATTCGCACCGGATTCGTGCTCGGAACGGGCGTCGGAAGGAATCGCGTGGGGAACTCTGGCGCGGGGGATGGTGCCGGGACGTTGAAGGTGCTCGTGGACAACGGCGAGTACTGGCTCCGCAATCGCGGTGACATCGCCATGATGGTGATGACCGTGGAACGACTGCGGGAACACTGGCCGCACGCCCGCATCGGCATGCTGACCGACGAGCCGCACATTCTGCGCGGGGTGCTGCCGCAGGCCGAGCCGGTGGTGGCGCACGCGGGCGGGCCGTGGGGGCGCGACGGGCTCGCGGGACGGCTCGAGGAGACCGCCGGAGTGCACGTGCTCGGCCCGGCGGCGCTGCGCTGGCGATCGGCCACCGAGGTGCCCAAACACTATCTGCGCGGCGTGAAGAACTGGGCGCGCAAGGAAGTTCACGCGCTCGCCACCGGAGAGCCCGGGCCCGAACCGACCGGCATTCCGGAACTACCGCCGGTGCCCGCCGCGCTGGCCGGAGCGGACCTGGTCATCGCGCAGGGCGGCGGCTATATGACCGATGTCGACCTGTACCAGGCGCATCGCACCCTCAACCTGCTCGAAGCCGCGCAGCGCCACGGCATTCCGAACGTCATGATCGGGCAGGGGCTGGGCCCCATGCGCGACGCCGACCTGCTGCGCCGCGCGGCCGAGGTGCTGCCGGGAGCGGATCTCATCGCCCTGCGCGAGGGTCGGCGCGGGCCCAAACTGCTGGCCGAGCTCGGCGTGCCCGAGGACAAGATCCTGGTCACCGGCGACGACGCGGTGGAGTTCTCCTACCGGCTGCGCCGCCCGGGCATCGGCACCGATCTGGGCCTGTGCCTGCGCATCTCGGACTACTCCAAGGTGACCGACTCGGCCCGCGACACCCTCGGCGAGGTGCTGCGCCGCGAGGCCGCCGCCCTGCACACCGCGCTGGCCCCGCTCATCATCTCCGAATACGACGACGAGGACCGCCGCCACACGCTGCCGCTGCTCGAGGGCGCCGCCCGCACCCGGCCCGTCATCGGCCGCGCGGGCACCGCCCAGGACGTGGCGCGACAGGTCTCACGCTGCCGGGTCCTGGTGACCAGCGCCTACCACCTCGCGGTTTTCGCGCTCTCCCAGGGTATTCCGGCCGTCGCTGTAACGGCCTCGCAGTACTACGACGACAAATTCTATGGGTTGGCCGACATGTTCGACGCCGACACCGCCGCCGGACTGCGCATCGTGCACCTGGACGTGGACAATCTCGACGCCGAGTTGACACGTGCGATTCGCCAGTTGTGGGAGTCCGCGCCGGAGCTGCGGGATACCCTGCAGCAGAAGGCAGTTGAGCAGATCGACGCCGGCCGTGCGGGCCTGGATCGGGTGTTCCGGCTCGTGGCGGGAGGTGAGGGCTCACCCGGCGAACCGGCCGAACCAGTTCAGGGGGAATGATGAAGAACCTTTCGGTGTGCGTCCCGGCCTACAATTCCGGCCGCACCCTGGAGACCACGCTGCGCTCGATTCTGGACCAGGACACCGACATCGAGGTCGTCGTCCTGGACAATGCCAGCACCGACGACACCGGCGCCATCGCGAAGTCCTTCGACGACCCGCGGGTGGTCATCCACCGCAATCAGGAAACCCTGCCCATCGGCGAGAACTGGAACAAGGCCGTCTCGCTGACCTCGGGCCGCTTCGTCAAGGTCGTCTGCGCCGACGACATCCTGCTGCCCGGCTCGCTGGACAAGCAGCTGGAGATCATGGGCGACAACGGCATCGCCATCTGCTCCTCGAAATTCCAGGTCATCGACGAGAACGGCCGCGTCGAGGAGAGCGATCTGGGTCTGCCCGATCTACTGGGCCGCCGCGACGCCCGCGCCCTCATGCGCACCATCGTGCACCGCGGCCCCGCCGACTTCGGGCCCACCGCCGCGGCCGTCTTCCGCCGTCAGGACTTCGACCGGGTCGGCGGCTTCCGCGGCGACCTGGTCTTCCCCATGGACGTGGACCTGTTCGCCCGCGTCAGCGCCTTCGGGGACTTCTTCGGCACGGCGGAAATCCTGGCGGCCTGGCGCAATTCGAGCTTCAACCTGTGCAGCCAGACCTCGACGGTCAGCAAGCTCACCGAGATGCTGCGCTTCCACCACCGGCTGGGGTCGGAATACCCGGAATACGTGGGCCGCGGCGCGGTGCTCGGCGGGGACTGGCGGCTGGCCCGCGCCGCCGCCGAACGCGTCCGGGTGCGCACCGTCGCGACCGCGCTGCGCCGCCCCGATCTCCTGCACTGAGCGAGGGCAAGGCGCGCGGACAACGGTGTGCCGCACCATGATCCGCTCCGCGGATCCGGGCGGTCGCGAAGCGCGAGACCGCCCGGACCCGGGGAATCAGATGCGGGCCAGCGGGCCGTAGGCCACCACGGTGTCGCCGGCGCTGCTGATCAAGCGCACGAACGGGCGGATGGTGGTGGTGCCCAGCACGCCGGTCACGGTGCCGTGGAAGCCGGACATCATGATGCAGCCGTCGGACCCGGAGACATCGCCGCCCGCCACGTCGACCGACTGGATGCCCGGGCCGAACCCGACATCGAGCTGCATGCCCAGCGTCGGGATCAGGTTGTAGATGTCGAGCTTGGGGCCGTCCCCGCCGATCTCGAGTTCGAGGCCCGGGGTCTGGTACTGGAACGAGATCTTGCCGGACAGGGTGGCCGGGTAACCCACCTGGTAGCCCATGGTGAGGTGGCCGCTCCACGGATCGCCGGAGGGCAGGGCCACCTTGAAACAGGCCTTGCCGCTGTGGAACCACTCCCGGGTCAGCGGATTGCCGTCGAGGGGCGGCACGAAATCGATACGAGTGTCCGCCGACAGGGCCTCGACGGTCCGGCCCTGCTGATCGACGACGGAATTGTTGCCGTCGATGGCGGCGTCGGACGCGCCGCCGCTCAGGACGACGCCGATGGTGCTCGCGACCGCCACGGCCGCGGTGCGCGAAAGCACGGACTTGGTGTTGCGCATGATACTTCTCATTCCCTCATCAGGTATTGCTGCGTAATTGCGTACGCTCGCTTGATGATTCCCCTGTGCACTCAGGGGCACGGGTGAACGTCCACCCGTCCCCCTCGGCCGGTGATCTACCCCACGCTGAGACTATCCCACTCGATTACCCTGCGTGCGGCCGCGATCGCATGATCGCGCTCACTGACCGACGTGTCGCGTGCGCGGCGCCCCTCAGGCGGCCGCCGGACGAGAGTTGCTGGGTTTCATAGCGATTCCCGCACGTCGATCACCCACTTCCCGTCGAGTTCGGGCCACCGGGAGGAAACCTCGGGGAGCAGGTCCGGCAGCGTCAGCATGACCCGATCCGGTTGCGCCGCAACGAGTTCGGCGGGCGACAGGATCGGGATGTCGGTTCCGGGCATGCGGCGGCCCTGCTTGCCCGGGGAGGCGTCGGCCACCCCGGCCAGCAGTCCGCGGTGCGCGCCCGCGAGATGGAGCAGGGCGACCGCGCGGGAGGCCGCCCCGTAGGCGTAAACGGTGCTGCCGGAAGCGTTCTCCGATTCCAGCCAGGCACGCAGGGCCCGTGCCTGCTCATCGGCGGCCGACTGGAGTCCGCGCACCACGGCCGGGTCCGCGACCGCCGCCTCCGCGACGCGGATCCGGGCGATCGCCGGATCGGCGTCGGCGGGGGCGTGGACCGCGGCCACCAGGACGGTGCCGCCGTAGAGCTCGAACTCCCACGCCGTCACCGCCGCCAGGCCCGCCGACCGCAGCAAGGCCCGCAGCGAGTCCATCGAGTAGTAGGCGAAATGCCCGTGCCGCAACGCGTTCCACTGCCCCTGATCGACGATCGCGCGCAGCGAGTGGAACTGCATCAGCAGCACCCCGCCCGGCGCGACGGCCGCCGCCCGCCGCGCGAAGGCCGCGCGCTGATCGGGTTCGTGCATGATGCCGAAGCAGTCGATCACCACGTCGGCGGGGCCCTCGGTGACGGAGTAGCCGCGGTCGGTCAGCAGCGGCAGCCAGCTGCCGCCGTGCGGGCTGCCGAACTCGCGCACGGTGCCGCCGCCGGGCAACCAGCCCCCGGCGGCCACCCGGGACACCGCGTCCGCGGCCTGATCCCGCAGCGCCCGCGGTTCCACGCCGCGCGGTTCGGCGGTGACGGTGTCGTCCTCGGCGAGCTGCGCCAGCCCACAGCCGGCGCACAGGTCCATGGCCAGCGGATGCGCCGCCTCGTCGCCGCCGGACATCGAGTCCAGACTCGGAAAGTCGTCCGCCGCAGGCATTTTCCCGAGATCGAGCACCCGCACCAGCGGGCCGTGCCCGCAGCCGCGGCACCCCCGGGCCGGTTCCGTCCGCACGGCCTCCGCCGCCGTCCCGCTCATGGCAGCATGGCCTGGTGCGTATCGAAGCGACCGGCCTCGCCGACGTCCTGCTGCTGACCCCGCAACCCTTCCGCGACGATCGCGGCCTGTTCACCCGCACCTTCGACGCCGAGGAATTCGACGCGCACCTGGGCCGGCCGGGCCTGGCCGCGAGCTTCGTGCAGGACTCCCAGTCGCGCTCGCGCCGGGGTGTGGTGCGCGGAATGCACGGGCGCTCCGGCCGCGGTGAGGCCAAGCTGGTGCGGTGCGCGCACGGCGCCGTGCACGACGTGCTCGTCGACATCCGGCCCGAATCGCCGACCTTCGGTGTGCGGCAGGCCTTCCTGCTGGACGACGACGACTTCCGGCACCTCTACGTGCCGCCGGGCTTCCTGCACGGCTTCCAGGCCCTCACCGAGGTCGCCGACGTC
The DNA here is from genome assembly GCF_050955695.1 of Nocardia sp. CA-136227. Taxonomy (NCBI): domain Bacteria; kingdom Bacillati; phylum Actinomycetota; class Actinomycetes; order Mycobacteriales; family Nocardiaceae; genus Nocardia; species Nocardia sp. CA-136227. The sequence continues at coordinate 4,601,682 of NZ_CP192081.1, read as the reverse complement.
TGCTACCGCATCGACCGCCCGCACGACCCGGCCGAGGACCTGGGTGTCGCCTACGACGATCCCGACCTGGCCATCGCCTGGCCGCAGCCGGTCACGGTGGTGTCGGAGCGGGACGCGGGTGCGGGATCGTGGCGCGAGTTGCTCGCCGCCCATCAGCTCACACCCCGGTCCTGATCCGGCGCAATTCGTCGTCGAGCACCCCGGCCTCCTTCAGCGACGTCAGGTGCGCCAGGCGCGTGAAGCGCTGGAAGAAGGCCTCCGAGGTGAGCCCGCGCGCGGTGTACTCGCGATACAGCTCGGCCGCGCCGTCCGGAATGCTCCAGCATGCCTCGAAGCCCAGTTCCTTGCGGGCGTACCCGAAGTCGACGCGGTAGGAGCGCGGATCCGCGCCGCTCTCACCGGTGATGGCCAGCGTGGACTCCGGGACCACGTCGACCACCGCCCGCGCGATCTCCGCGACCGTCAGATTGTTCGTCTCGGTCCCCACGTTGTAGGCGCGGCAGTGCACGGCCTCGAGCGGGGCGTCCAGGCAGGTGGCGAAGGCGAGCGCGATGTCCTGCGCGTGCACCAGCGGCCGCCACGGCGTGCCGTCGGAGAGCACCTTCACCTCGCCGGTCAGCACCGCGTACCCGACCAGGTTGTTGAGCACGATGTCGGCGCGCAGTCGCGGTGAGAAGCCGAAGGCGGTGGCATTGCGCAGAAACACCGGCGAGAAGCCGGAGTCGGCGATGGCGGCCACATCGTCCTCGACCCGCACCTTGGACTCGGCGTACGGGGTGAGCGGACGCAGCGGCGCGTCCTCGGTCACCAGGCCGTCACCGGCCGCGCCGTACACCGAACACGTGGAGGCGTAGAGGAACCGGCGCACCCCGGCCTCCTTGGCCAACCGGGCCAGCCGCACCGACGCGTGATGGTTGATGTCGTAGGTGATCCGCGGCGCCAGCGCGCCCAGCGGGTCGTTCGACAGCGCCGCCAGATGCACCACCGCGTCGAACCCGGCGAGCTGATCGACGGTCACCTCGCGCAGATCCACCGCGAGGGCCGGCGGCGGGGGCGGAGCGTCGCCCAGCACGCAGTCCGCGAAATAGCCGATGTCCAAACCGGTCACATCGTGCCCGGCCTGCTGCAGGAACGGCACCATGACCGTCCCCAGATACCCCTGATGTCCGGTGACGAGCACCCGCATGACTACGCACCTCCGAAAGTGATGACGGCCTTCTCGAGCAGAAACGCCTCGGCGTGCCGGGCGCGGCACTGCACCCCGCGCAGCCGCGAGAGGGCCAGGAAGGACTGCTCATCGAACCAGTCCCGATTGTGTTGCGAGGGATAGTGTTTCAGCAACAGGGCGGCCTTGGTCTCGGCCAGCCCCTCGGCGAGTGGATGGAACACCGACGGCTGGGGAGTGTCGTTCTCCCACTTGAGTATTTCGTAGCCGAGCACCAGGTGGTCGCGAAACTCCGTGGGGGCCAGCTCGGCCAGCAGTCGGTGGTCCTGGTGGGCGTCGCCGCGATGCGGCGCGAAGACCACCTGCGCCGAGCCGCCGCGGGCCAGCGCGGCGACCGCCTGCTTGGCCCGCGCCCAGTGCGCGGGGGCGTAGCCGTCGGGGATGTCGAGAATGGTGAGTTCGAGTTCCGCTCCGGGACAGAAGGATTCGAGCGCGGCACGCTCCTCCTCGGCCCGCTCGGTGCCCGCGCCGGTCAGCACCAGCGCCCGCACCCGCAGGCCCGGCCGCGCCTGCGCCAGCGTCAGCAGGGTGCCGCCCATTCCGATGGCCAGATCGTCGCAATGCGCGGCCAGTAGCGCGATCTCGGTGATCGCGCCGGTGTCGAAGCCGATCATGCGCCGGGACGCTCCCACACCATCCACGGGCGATCGCCCTGCTGGTAGCCGGTGTCGAGCTCGGCGCGCTCCTTGAAGGTGTCGGCCGGCTTCCAGAAGCCGTGATGCTGATACCCGAACAGCCGGCCCTGCCCGGCCAGCGCGCCGCAGGCGTCCTCCACCAGGTCCCCGCCGGGCGGCAGGTGGTCGAAGATCTCCTGGGTCAGCACGAAGTAGCCGCCGTTCTCCCAGATCGGCAGCTGCGAGACCGGGGTGATGTTCTTGACCTCGCCCGCGGAGTTCACGTCCACGCAGTGGAAGGAGGACTGCGGCGGCACGATCATCATCGACGCGGCCGCCCCGGAATCCTGGAACTGCCCGATCATCTCGTCCAGCGGGGCGTCGGTCAGCACATCGGCGTAGTTGGCCAGGAAGTACGGCTCGCCCTCGAGGTGGCCGCGCACCCGGCGCAGCCGCTCGCCGATCGGCGACTCCACCCCGGTGTCGACGAAGGTGATGGTCCAGTCGCTGATGTCGGACTGCAGCAGCTCCACCTTGCCGCCGCGGATGACGAAGTCGTTGGACACCGACTCCTGATAGGTGAGGAAGAAGTTCTTGATGTGGGTGGCGCCGTAGCCCAGGCACAGCACGAAGTCCTTGTGCCCGAAGTGCGCGTAGTAGCGCATCACGTGCCAGATCAGCGGGCGCGGGCCCACCATCTGCATGGGCTTGGGGATGACGTCCTCGGTTCCGTTGCGCATGCGCATGCCGTAACCGCCGCAGAACAGTACGACCTTCACGAGCTTTACCTTTCGGCAGGTGTGGATGCGGCGGCGTCGTCGAGCGTCGCATGATGAAGATGGGGGAGCGGGTAGACGATCTCGCCGCCCCGCTCGAGGACGTGACGCAGTTGCGTGGTGATCTCGCGCTCGAGATTCCACGGCAGCACCAGCACCACCTCGGGGCGATCGGCGTCGATCCGCTCCGGTTCGTGTATCGGGATGCGGGTGCCGGGCGTGAACCGCCCGTGCTTGTAGGGGTTGCGGTCGACCGTGTACTCCAGCAGGTCGGTCCGGATGCCGCAGTAGTTGAGGAGGGTGTTGCCCTTGCCGGGGGCGCCGTAGCCGACGACCCGCTTGCCGGAGGCCTTGGCGTCCAACAGGAATCGCAGCAGGTCCTGGCGCACCCGCTCGGTGTCGGGGCGCAGCTCCAGGTAGCCGGCGACCTCGTGCAGCCCGGCGTCGGCCTCGAGGCGCAGGACCTCGGCGACCCGATCGGTGAGGGTGCCCACACCCTGCGGTCGAGCCCAGATGCGCAGGGAGCCACCGTGTGTGCCGATCAGCTCGCAGTCGACCACCTCGAGCCCGGCGGTGGCCAGGGCGCGCTGGGCGGACAGCAGGGTGTAGTACTGGAAGTGCTCGTGATAGATGGTGTCGAACTGGGCCAGCGCCACCAGGTTCAGGGCGTGGTGCACCTCGATCGACAGCCAGCCGTCGTCGGCCATGAGCGCGCGCAGCGAGCGGGTGAAGCCGAGCAGATCCGGGATATGGGCATAGACATTATTGGCCACCACCAGATTCGCCGGTCCGCGCTCGGCCACCAGGCGGGCGGCCAGCTCCTCGTCGAGGAAGCCCGTTTCGGTTGGTACGCCTTTGTTCCGTGCTGCCGCACCGACATTCACCGATGGCTCGATGCCCAGACACGGGATGCCGGCGGCCACCGCGTGCTGCAGGAGATAGCCGTCGTTGCTCGCCACCTCAATTATGAAACAATTGTCGTTCAGTTTTAGCTGTTCGATAGCCTGGTCCACGAAGAGTTTTGCGTGCCGGACCCAGCTGTCGGAAAACGACGAAAAGTAGGCGTATTCGGTGAATGTTTCTTCCGGGGTGATCAGCGCCGGAATCTGTAGCAGCAGACAGTTTTCGCAGAGCCGCAGGTGCAGCGGATATGTCGCTTCGGGCAGGTCCAGCTCGTCGGCGGTGAGAAATTTCTCGCAGGGCGGCGTGGCACCCAGATCAAGAACGCTGAGCAATCGATTCGAATCGCAAAGACGGCATTGCACGAAGTTTTCCCCATCTTTCACCGAGTCCGGGGCTGCCCGCGCAGCACCGGATGACCAGTGGGTCGGCTCGGTCCGGCCTTACGTTACAACAGGATTGAGCGGTGCTTCGGGGCCCGACGACGGACGGATAGTGCCAAAACAACTGTAAATTTGCGACCCGCAGAACCGGGCGTCCGGACGGCAAACCGTCGGGCCTTGCGCTGCAAGGGTTTCGACCAGCTCACACCGTGTGGCTTGCGTAGTTCAACCTGCGATTTTGCGAATAGGGGAAATAGGGGGATCGATGGGGGGAACCGGTCAGGTTCCTACCCGTTACTTTCCGGAAACGTTGAGGCCGTACGAGATTGGGGGTGTATGACATCCGGGGTGTGTAACATTCGCCTTCTGGCCGCCGAAAGACTCGACGGCATCATCGGTTGTCATGGTCTGAAAGCCCTTGGGAAACCGGCGTCAGCCTGGTCGTGGAACTGATCAGCGGGGATCGGAACCGAGTTCTCCCGTGGGGGAGGTGCGTTCGTTTCATGTCTTATGAAATTTCTGCCGGTCGCGCCGTGCGCGTGCACCGGCCGCCGCGTCCCGAGCCGCGCTCGGATCGTGAACGCTGGCAAGCAGATTACGCCAGTCGGCTATTTATCAGCGACCTTTGCGTATTAATCCTATCCGTCGGTTTCGCCCAGTGGATTCGTTTCGGCGGATCCGGTGCGGAGCCCCCGTTGGCATCCCAGCTGCCGCTCGAGGTTCGCTACACCATGGTGTCCGCCGTGCTCGCGCTCGCCTGGTCGGTGACGCTGGCGCTCAGCGGTACCCGCTCGCCGCGCGTAATCGGCAGTGGCACAGAGGAATACCGTCGCGTGGTGTCCGCGTCACTCAAGCTCTTCGGTGGAATAGCTATCGTTTCGCTGCTGCTGCGCGTGGATATCGCTCGCGGATACCTCGCCATCGCCCTGCCGCTCGGCATGGTGTTGCTCATGGTGGAACGGCGGATCTGGCGGCGCTGGGTCGCGGGCCGGCGCGCTCGCGGCGCCTACCGCACCGCCATGCTCGTGGTCGGCAGTCCCGAGGCGGCGCGAGCGATGGTGTCGGCCTTCTCCCTGGACCGTGACTCCGGCTATCAGGTGATCGGGGTCTGCACCCGCGCCGAGGCGCAGCCGGCGGAATCGGTGCTCGAGGTCGGCGGCCGGGAAATCCCCGTGGTCGCAGGCGATCACGGTGTCATCGACGCCGTGCGGCGCACCGGGGCGGACACCGTCGCGGTGACCGCTACGGACAATCTCGGGCCCGCCGACTTCCGCCGCATGGCATGGGAGCTCGACGAACTCGGGGCCGAGCTGATCGTCACGCCCGGACTGGTCGACATCGCGGGCACCCGGCTCACCCACCGGGTGGTCGCGTCCATGCCGATGCTGCACGTGGAGAAGCCGCAATACGACCGGGCGAAGTCGATTCGCAAGGGCGTGTTCGACTTCTGCTTCGCCGTCGCCGCCGTGCTGGCCATCGCACCCGCGCTGGTCTTGATCGCGCTCGCGGTGAAGCTGTCCAGCCGGGGCCCGATCTTCTACCTGTCCGAGCGGATCGGCCGGGACGGGCAACCGTTCCGAATGATCAAGTTCCGCAGCATGTACGTCGACGCCGAATCGCACATCAACGCGCTCATCGACAGCAATGGCGGCAACCCGCTGTTCTTCAAGGTCCGCGACGATCCGCGCGTCACCACCGTCGGCAAGGTGATCCGCAAGTACTCCCTCGACGAACTGCCGCAGTTCTTCAATGTGCTGCGCGGTGAGATGAGCATCGTCGGCCCCCGGCCGCAGGTGCAGCGGGAGGTGGACTCCTATGACGGCGTCATGCGACGGCGTCTGCTGGTGAAGCCGGGCGTCACCGGGCTGTGGCAGGTGAGCGGCCGCTCCGACCTCACGCCCGAGGACGCCATGCGCCTGGACCTGTCCTATGTCGAGAACTGGTCCATGGTGCTGGATCTGCTGCTGATCGCGAAGACGATCGGCGCGGTGACCCGCGGCGAGGGCGCGTACTGAGGCAAGCGACCAATATATAAGGCGCGCATCGCATCCAGCGGTGCGCGCCTTTCGTCCGCAACCCGTGGCAGACTCTCTGGAACAGTCACGTTCGGGGGGAAGGGCAAGGGGAGGATGACGCTTCCAGATCCGGTCGCCGCGCGCGCGATCCTCATCGGAACCGCGCGCTACGCTCCGGATTCGGGCTTCGAGTCCTTCCCCGAGGTGGAGCGCAGCCTGCTCGACTTCGCCGAATTCCTGCGCGGTGAAACAGGACTGCCCGCGGATCACATCGATGTGGTTCTCGATCCGGGGGACAGTACGACCATCGCGGCCCGGGTCACCGCCGCCGCTCGCGCCGCGACCGGGCTGCTGCTCGTCTACTACGTCGGCCACGGGGTCGCGGTCGACAACCAGTTGCATCTGACCCACACGGGTTCGCGCTCGGCCGACGCCGACGTCACCGCGCTGCCGTATCCGGTGCTGCGGTCGCGGATCAGGTCCAACGCGCGCGGTCCCGTCGTCGTGATCCTCGACTGCTGCCACAGCGGAAGAGCCTTCGGCCGTGACGTTCTCGCCGGGGAGGGCGAGCCGTTGCGGGAGGCCACCGATATCGACGGCGCGTTCGTCCTCACCGCCACCGACGAGAAGTCCAAGTTCGCGCGGGCCACCGGAGGCGGCGGCCGCACCGCCTTCACCGGCATGATGCTCGACACCCTGCGCGCCGGGGTGCCGACAGCCGAGCGGTACCTCACCATGACCGTCCTCTTTCGCGAGCTCCGCACGCGGCTGCCCGCCGCGAACATGCCGAAACCGAAAGCGCTGGAACGGGGCACGGCGGGGCAAATCGCGCTGGCCGCCAATCCCGCATGGACCGGTCGCACCGAACCCGCCGCGCTCCCCGGTATCGGCGATACCCCGTACCGGGCGACGATCCGCGACATAGCGCCCGCGGAGGGCCTGTCCGATCGCGACGCGGAGTTGGCCGAGCTCGCCGACTTCTGTACCGGCGACGAGGCGTACCTGTGGTGGCGGGCCGGACCGTGGGCGGGCAAGACGGCCCTGATGTCCTGGTTCGCCCTGAATCCGCCGCCGCGGGTACGGGTGGTGGCCTTCTTCATAACCTCGCGCATGGCCGACCAGGACGATCATCGGGCGTTCACCGACGCTGTGCTGGAACAGCTCTCGGCCCTGCTGCCGGATCAGGCCGCCACCGTGGCCAGCGCGACCGGGAGCCGGGACGGGCTGCGCCGCCATATGCTCGCGCTGGCCGGCGAACGGGCCGCGGAGCTCGGGCATCGGATCGTGCTGCTGGTGGACGGGCTCGACGAGGATCGCGGGCGGACCAGCATCGCCTCGCTGCTGCCGAAGAACCCCGGACCCGGCCTGCGGGTCCTGGTCTCCGGGCGGCCGAATCCCACCCTCCCGCTGGATGTTCCCGCCAACCATCCGCTCCGGCACTGCCGCCGCCGCGAACTCGGACCGTCGGCCAAAGCCTTCGACATCCGCGACGCCGCGCAGCTGGAACTGCGGGGGATTCTGGAACGCTCCGACGCGGACCAGCAGATTCTCGGATTGGTGACGGCCGCGCGCGGGCTGACCCGCGCCGAGCTCGAGGATCTGACCGGGTGGCCGCCGTTCCGCATCGAGACCATTCTCTCGGGCGTCACCGGGCGCACCTTCCGGGTCCGGACCAGCCGGTTCGGGTCCGACCACGTGTACCTGCTCGCGCACGAGACCCTGCAACGTGAGGCCGAAGCGACGCTGGGGCGCGCGCTGCTCGCGGAATACCGAAACCGCTTCCACGCCTGGGCCGACCGCTTCCGCGACCGCGGGTGGCCGGTGGAGACGCCGACCTATCTGCTGACGCGATACTTCTCGATGCTGCGCAGGCACGGCGACATGGTGCGGATGACCGAACTCGCGCTCGACACCGCCCGCCACGATCGGCTGCTGCTGCTCTCCGGCAGCGACCAGATCGCGCGGACCGAGATCGCGACCGTATCGGGTGTCTGGCTCGAACAGCGGGATCCGGACCTGGTCGCCGTCGGCGAACTCGCCCTGCGGCGGCACCGGCTGACCCGGCGCGGACGCGACATTCCCGCGAAATTGCCCGCGGCACTGGCCGACATGGGTGAACTCGTGCGCGCGCGAAGCCTGGCGGACGGCCTGCTGGACCCGCACCGCCGCCTGCGCGCCCGGATCGGCGTCGCCTCGACTCAGTTTCTCCGCGACGATCCGCCACACAATCGGGCCGTGATCGACTCGCTGCGGGAGTCGGAGACCTCCATCGTGCGCGACGCGGACCTCGCTCGCCTGGTCGACGCCCTCATCGCCGTCCCCGATATCGAGAGCGCCGAACTGCTGGCCGACGAGATCACCACACCCGTGGAACGGGTTCGGGTGCTCGCGCGACTGATTCCGGCCTGGCGGTCGATCGGCTCTCACGAGGCGATCGAGGCCGCGAAGACCGAGATCGACCGCCACGTGGTGTGGGCGCGCACCGCGGAACGCGACGAGATCCTGCGGCCCGCGGTGCGCGCCTACGCGGCGCTCGACGATCACGACCGCGTCGAAGAGCTGAGCGGCGCCACCGAATCCGTCGGGGTGCGAGTGGTCGCCCTGGCTGCGATCGCCCGTTCCTTCGTCTCGCAGGGCGACACCGAATCGGCAGCCCCGCACGTGCGGTCGATCCGGTCGGAGCTCGCGCCGATCAGCAGCAAGGTGGTCCGATCGCACGTGCTGGCCGCCATCGCCGACGATCTCGTCGCGGCCGGATTCGGCGAGGTACTGCGCGCGGAGACCGACGCCGTGCTGGTCGACATCGAGGCCTGGCTCGCCCAGCTGGAGGCGTCGGACACCGGGTTCGAGACCGCGTTCAACGACGCGATCAGTGGCATCTCCGACTACCCGTGGGGTCATATCGAGGCCGCGGTCGTGCAGCTGGCCGAGTGCCTCGTCGCGTTGGGGGAAGCCGATCGAGTGGTCGTGCTGGCTCGCCGATTCACCCGGGGGACAGGCGGACTCGAGGTGGCGGTCCGCGCGCTGACCGCCCTGCTCGCGGCGGATCGGACGGCCGATGCCCGGCGGCTCGTCACCGAGATCGAACTCCGCGCGTACCAGAGCATCGACCCGCGCGAACGCGACCTGGTCCTGTACACGATGATGCGGGCGCTGGCCGTCGCGGGCGAGATGACCCGCGCTGTCGCGATCGCCGACCGGATCGACGGCGACGACCACCGGATCCTCGCCTTCACCTATCTCGCGACGCATTCATCCGAATCCGCAACCAGCAGAGGCGTCTTCCTCGAACGAGCGATGAGCGCCATGCGCGTCGGCACCACGCTGCCGAACGGCGGCTACCTGCGGACCGACCGGTCATTCCTCACCACGGTCTTCGCCACCGACTGGCTCGGCGGCACCGCGGGTCCGCGGCCGAGCACGCCGCTGGCCGCGCTCGTTAGCGCGCTGCTGGCCGATGCGGCGGTCGAGCGGGTGCGCGATCTGATCGACCACCTCGTCGTGATGTATCACGGCTCGCTCGATCCGGTCGACGGTCTGGCTCCAGGGCTCGGCGGCCTCGCGGTGCTGCTCGCCGACAGCGGGCAGCTCGAAATGGCTCGCGAGCTCATCGACGGGATCACCCTGCTCCCGGTCTGGCTGACCTCGCGAATCCGTGCGGGCGCGGCGATCTGGAGCGAACCCGCCACCGTCGCGGAACTGCTCGACGATGCCGAGCAGATCGCGATCGCGCTGCGAACCGTCGTCGAGGACGGCAGCGGCGACCTCGCCGCCTTGGTCACCGCCCGAGTGCGCGACGAGGCCGAAAGAGACGCCACCGCACGCGATTCACCCGACCTGCTGACGAATCGTGTGATCAGCGCCCTGTTCTCCGCGGCCCTCGGCGATGCCGACGCGGTGGCCAGTCTCCTTGCGACCCGATGGATGACCCCGCTCGGCGAAGAACGCGTGCTGTCCATGCTCGCCGGCTCGACCGCCCGCGCCGGCACGGTGGACCGGGCACTGGAGGTCGCTGAACAACTCACCGGCGACCTCGCCCGATCCATCGCCTATCGAGAGATCCTGGCCGCCCAGGTGAAAGCGGGCCGCGAACCCAACGTGCTCACCCGCCGCCACTCGATTCCGGTGACCGGAGAACGAATCCACGCCATGGCACAAGCGATCCCGGCCCTCGCCGACGGCGACCGCTCGGAACGCTCGAAGACCGCGCTCGCATCCGCCACCGAACTCCTCTCCCAACTCCCCCCGGCCGAGACCCGCGACCGCGCCGCCGCCCGCCTCGTGGACGCCGCCCTCACGATCGGCGCCCTCGACCAGGCAGTCGACCTCGCCCGCGGCACCACCCGCGAAATCCGCGGCCACCTCCTCACCCGCATCGCCGACACCCTGGTCCGCACCTACCCCGACGTACCGCCCGCCACCCAGGGCTTCGCCCGCCGCCGCATCCGCCGCCTCCTCGCCGAAGCCTGGAGCGTCGCCCCCTGGTCCTCGGTGCTGGACACCGTCGCCCGCTTCGACCCGGTCCTCCTGGTCGGCATCACCGACGAGGCCCTGCGCCTGGACTCCCTGGAACGCGTGACCAATCCCTGAACGTCGAACAGCGGCAACCAGAGTGGGTCCGCTCGACGAACGCTCAGTTCGTATTGACCATGTGCCGCTCGATGGCTGAGTCGACCGGGTCCATGGCGTTCGTCGCAGAGGTGGACTCGACACCGTCGAAAATCGCGTCGAGAATCCCGGCGCGGTCCAGCGTGGCGCGGCATCCGTAGGACTCCCGCGCGCTGGCGATGACGGCGTGCAACACGGCGGCATGAACCCGCGACCGTGGAACGGTCAACCGCCGGCCGCACCGTTCACCTTCACGCAGCCGTGCCTCGACAATGTCGAGAACATCCTGGATGACCTGAATCTCGATTGCATCGAAGTCATCGCAAGGCATGGTGACCACCCAAAAACAGTGCACCGCAGCCCACTATCGCCATTCGCACGATCGTCGACAACGAACGCCTCGCCTCAGCGGGGGACCGAACGGCCCGTTTGTCGAGCACCATCCGTCCCGCCGCCACGAGGGCGTCTCGTGCACGCGATCGCACCAGACAGGTGTCAACCCCGCACCCGAGGTGTAGTTGCATCAACATTCGGATTCCGTTGTCAGCTGTATTCACTTTTCAGGGGAGCAGCCATGGTGGAGGACGTATCGCCGACCCTCTTGCGGCGGCAACTGGGCAGATTCCTGCGTGAACGCCGTCAGGCCACGGGGTTGACCCTCGAGCAGGCGGCAGTCCAGGTTCAGCTCAGCTTCAACGCATTACAGCGATTGGAGACGGGGCGCACGGTCAAGCCGCGACGGCAGGATGTGCGAGAGCTGTGCATGCTCTACGAGGTGGACGCCAACGACACCGAGCGGGCGGTTGGTCTGGCCTTCCGTGCGGCCACCGCCAAGGACGAGGGTGGGATCTTCTCCCTCGGTGGGCTTTTCAGCGACGCGTTCAACATGTATGTCGGCATGGAACGATCCGCCCGACGCCTGATCACCTACCAGGAGCAGATACCCGGGCTCCTGCAAACCGCCGACTATGCGCGCGCGGTCTTCCGTTCCTTCCCTGGCTTCGAGAACGAGGAAGACATCCAGCGACGTGTGGAGATTCGGTCGAAACGTCAGATCATCGTGACCCGCAAGGCCAATCCGCTCACTGTCGAAGTGCTGCTGCACGAAGCGGCGCTGCGTCGCGTAGTCGGCGGCAAGCGTGTCATGGCTGCGCAGCTACAGCATCTCGCCGACGCGAGCACCCGGCCGAATGTGACCGTGCGGGTTCAGCCGTACACGTCCGGGTACATGTGGGGTTTCCAACACGGTCCGTTCGTGCTGCTGGATTTCGGTGTCGACGCAAGGAACACCCAGATCGAGCCGCCGATCGTCTACGTCGAGGGCCGGCTGACCAGTGACTTGTACGTCGAGAGGCGCGAGGACGTCGAACGCTACGTCGAGTTGACCCAGGCCATCCGGGCCGAAACCCTGGATGAAGTACGAACCAGAGATCTGATCCGCCAGGTAGCAAGGGAGTTCGATCGTGACCGTTGATTCGACCGAGGGCCGCTGGTTCAAGAGCAGTTACAGCGAAACCGGATCCCAGTGCGTGGAGGTCGCGTTCTTTGCCGCAGGCCGGGTCGGAGTCCGTGACTCCAAGAACCCGACCGGCCCGGCCCTCGTGTTCAGCGCCGGGGAGTGGGATGCCTTCACAGCCGGCGTGATCGGAGGTGCGCTCGACGGTTCGGAATGAAGGACCCTCGCGCCGCGAAATATGCTGTCGCAGTGCCCGATATCGCAGACCTGACCCTGCCCCCTGCCCTGGCGGAGGTTTTCGCCATCGGATTCGAGTGGAACTGGGACGAGGAGACCGACGAAACCACCGGCTGCGACTTCGAACCGTATGAGCAATTCGAAGCGCCCGATCGTACGGCGTGGTGGTTCCGGCTCTGGACGGGCAACGACGAGGTCGACGGTGGCGAATTCCGGTTCTTCGGTTCCACCGGTGCCGGAGACTACGCTGGTTGCTGGCTGATCCGGCCGGATGCGCCGCTCGCCGACCAGCCCATCGTCTACGTCGGCTCCGAGGGTGAAACGGCTGTGATCGCACGGAATCTCGGCGACCTGCTCTGGATCTTCGCCAACGGTTCGGGGCCGGCGGAGGCGTACCTCTACCCGAGTATCGACACCGAGCCGAACGACGAGTTCCGTGCCATCGCCGAGCGTCACGCGCCGGGGGCAGGCCGTCCGACCGCACAGATTGTGGCCGATGCCCGCGACGAGTTCCCCGGCTTCTCGGCGTTCATCGAATCCCTGTGCCGTTGAGCGATCGTGACCGTTGATTCGACCGAGGGACGCTAGGTGTCGGTACGCGATCGCCGAAATGTTCAGCAGGGGCGCGTGATTCCGTCGAGCCAGTGCCCGACCAGGGCCCGTACCGTCTCGGCGCGCTCCACCTGTGGGTTGTGCCCGGCGGCATCGAGCACCGTCGCGGCCATCCGGGGGTAGTGGTCGAGCAGAGCCAACTGGTCGCGCCAGCCCACCAGGGCGTCCTGCCGCGTAGTGACCAGTAGATGGCGCCCGTGGTGCACGGCGGCTTGGTGCTCCGGCCAATGCGGCAGCAGGAAGTCGGTCTCGAGCTCGGCGGCGGCCGCCTTGTCGTGGGCCCGCCAGCCGGGCAGCACGTACCGCTCGAACAGCTCCCACCCGGGCTTGTCCAGGTGGGCCATGACGTAGCCGAAGAGCTCGCGGTCGGCGGCCGGGAGGCGGTCGAGCAGTTCCTCGTCGCGTTCCAGCACCGATTCCCCGGGCAGAGTCCGGTCGTCGCCCCAGCGCACCACCGGCACCAGCAGCGCCGAGCACCTGCTCCCCGTACTGTGCCGTCACCGCCCGCGTCAGCTGACCGCCGAAGGACTTGCCGCCACCCTGCTGCAGACCGCCGTCGCCGACGCCGCGGGCACTGCCGCCGATCTTGCTCAGTCCCTCTTGGTCACCTGCTGGAACCTCGGCATCGCCGCCGCCGCGTTTGCCGGCGGCGTCTTGCTCGACCACACCGGCCCGGGCTCTCTGCCCTGGTCGGCCCCGGCGTTGCTGGCCCTCGCCCTGACCATCACGGCCGCTGCCCGCCACCACGGCTTCCCGACCCGCCGATGACCTCGTTCGCAGATCGCCGAGCGTCATGTTCAGCGAATCACTGTGCCGTTGAACGCGGTTCAGTGGCCGGTGCGCGGGGACAGTTCGACGACGGGGATCACTCGGGTGGTGCGGTTCTGGTAGGTCTCGTAGCCGGGGTAGGCCTGGAGGATTTGGGGCCAGCGGGCTTCGCGTTCGGCGGCGGGGAGGACTCGGGCGGTCATGGGCTGGGACGGGCCGTGCTGGAAGGACACGTCCACCGAGGGGTTGGCAGACAGGTTGTGGAACCAGGCGGGGGAGATTTCGTCGCCGCCTCGGGAGGCGACGATCAGGTAGCGGGGGCCGTCGACGATCGGGACGGTCAGGACGACGGTGCGGGAGCGGCCGGTGCGACGGCCGGTGGTGGTGAGGGTGAGGGTGGGCATGTTCTTGAAGCGGGTGCCGAGTTTGCCGGCGGTGACGTCGATCAGGCGGCGGTGCAGGGTGGTCGAGGTCTTCAGGAACAGCTCGGTGGCGGTGCGGTGGAGGTCGGGCACGGCGGGCTCCTCGGGTCGGTGGGACGGTCGGGAACAACGATCGAGCCACCCACTAGTAGACGACCAGTGACCGGTCAGTGGCGGAGGCGCGCCCGGGCGGCGGTCACCCAGGTGGGGTTTCCGCACGCCCGCCCTATATCGAGGGCGGCGCGGTGGTGCTCGGCGGCCAGGGCGGCTTCGCCACGGCGGGCCGCCAGATCGCCGAGCACGGCGTCGACGGGACCGACGACATACGCGCCGGTGTCCGCGCCACCCAGTCGACCCCGGTAGACCAGCAGGTCGGTGTAGGTCTCGTGCGCCTCCTGTGGCGTGCCCAATTCCGCGACCACCATGCCGCGCAGGGTGAGGAAGAACGAGCGGAACCGGTCGTGGCGGATCGGTTGCGCTCGGCGCCACAGCGATTCGGCGGCCGGGCGATCACCGGCGGCGAGCAGGACGAGCACATGGAAGTCGACGACGGCGTCCAACGACACCGCGTCGGCCTGCTCGACGAACGTCGTGATCACCGGCGCCAGCTCGCCCAGCCGCTCGCGGCCCAGATAGACCGTGAAAATGGCCATCAGCACGATGCCGTCCGCATTGAGAATGCCCGCGCCGGCGAGCAATTCACCGGCGCGCAGGTAATGGCGCTCGGCGTCGTCGGGGTCACCGGCGGCCAGCGCCAGCAGCCCGCGCGCCATCGCGTTGGCCAGCTGAGCCTGCCGCCACTGGTAGCGGTCGGCCGTCACCGTGGTCGCCTCGAGATGCTCGCGGGCCGCGGCCAGGTCCCCGGCGGAGGCGGCAGCTTGCAGCGCGATGGTGTGGCCCAGCAGCTGATACGTGTGATCGCCTGTACGCCGCCCGATCTCGATCAGCTCGGCGCCCAGCGCGCCGCGATCCGGGTTGTCGTACAACGAAGCCCGGGCCTGTAGCACCGGTGCGAGCAGGGTGTCGTCGCCCAGTTCACGGGCGATCGCCTCGGCCTCGGCCGCCGCCGGGCTCGCCTGTTCGCCTGCCTCGCCGCCGATCTCGTCGACCAGCGCCACCAGCAATCGGCAGCGATCCGCCGGGGACAGGCCGGGCAAGCGCAGCGCGTTCTCCAACCGGGCGACGATCGGGTGCTCGACAACGCCGTATTGACGGTTCATCCACGGGGTCGGTGCATCCCAGGCGGTGAAGGCCCGCACCACCAGGTCCGGCCGATCGGCGTCCTCGGCCAGCCGCACCGCGCGGTCACGGGCGGCGCGTGCGGCCAGCGCGGACCCGGCGGAGAGGTGATCGTGACCGGCCCTGCCCAGCAACGCGACTCGTTCGTCGACCGTCTCGTCGCGGGGGAGTCGCTCCAGCGCGGCCACCGCGCGTTCGTAACCGGTCGCGGCGACGTCGTAGGCGAATCGCCGCTCGGCGCGGTCGGCCGCCGCCACCGCGTAGCGGGCAGCCCGCCGCGCCGTCTCCGGGGTCACCGATTCGCCGAAATGATGCGCAAGAGCGGTTAGATCGTCCGGAGCGATCTCCTCGAGCGCGGCCCCGATCCGGCGATGCCAGCGATCGCGGCGCACCCGCGACAGATCCCCGAGCAGGGTGTCGCGGACCAGGACGTGGGTGAAACGGGCACGGCCGCTGGCGGGTTCGTCGAGCAGACCCGCCACGCTGCCCGCCTCGACCGCGTTGAGCACGTCCTCCTCACCCACCTCCGCGGCCCGCAGCAGCACCGAGAGATCGAACTCCCGGCCGATCACCGCCGCCAGGCGCAGCAACGCCACATCGGTCTCCGGCAATCGGGACAGTCTGCGGCGCAGCACATCTCGCACGCCCTCGGGAACCTCCGACGCGGCGACCAGCTCGCCCTCGCTGCGCAGCAGCCGCGCGGTCTCGGTGAGGTAGAAGGGGTTGCCGCCGGTGCGTTCGTGCAGGGTCGCCAGCACCGAGTCCGCCGGGGCGCTCCCGGTCAGCGCGGTGACGAGCCGGGCGCTGTCCTCGAGGCCCAGACCGCGCAACTGGATTCGCGCCCGGATCGTGGTCGCGAGACCGGCCAGGGCTTGGGTCAGTGCGGGCGGCGCCTCGTCGGGCCGGAAGCCGATCACCACGAACACCGGCGCCCGGGTGGCCGCGGCGGCGAGCAGGGCCGCGGTCTCGGCATCACAGCGATGCACGTCGTCGAAGAGAATCGCCAGCGGTCCCTCGGCCGCGACGGCGGTCAGGTAGTCGCACACCGCCCGGTGCAGCAGGAACCGGCCGTGCGCGCGGTCGGTCTCGGGTGCGCCCGCGGCGTCGGTGAGCAGGGGAGCGAGTGTGGGCGCGAGCCCGGCGGGGTCGTGCTCGGCGGCCAGGGCGCGCAGGATCTCGACCCAGGGCCACGCCGAGGGCGCGGCCTCGTCCTCGGGGCAATGACCCAGCACCACGCGATAACCCGAGTCCCGCAGGTCGTCGCGCAGTCGGCGCAGCAGCGAGGACTTGCCACTGCCCGCCTCACCCACCACGGTCGCCGTCCGCGGACCGGGGGCTGCGGCCGCCGCATGCAGGGACGCGAGTTCGGTTGCACGCCCGAGGAACTCGGGGACCGCCCGACCCGGAACCGGATCGCGCGGCGGCGCGGAAACGGCGATCACCTGCTCCTGCACCGGGATTCGCTGGGCCAGGATGTCGGCTTCGAGCCGGGCCAGGGCCGGTCCCGGATCGATGCCCAACTCCTCGGCGAGCACCTCGCGCGCCTGCCGCAGCGCCGCGAGCGCGTCGGCCTGACGGCCCGCGCGATACCGGGCCAGCGCGGTGAGCCGCCACGCCTCCTCCCGCAACGGATGCTCCCGGCACAGCACCTCGGCCTCGGCCGCCGCCAACGCCGGCTCGTCCTGTTCGAGCAGCGCCACCGCGAGCTGTTCGCGCGCGCTGAGCCGCAGCTCCTCGAGTCGCACGGCCTCCGCGTTCGCCCAGGACTCCTGCGCGAACGCCCCGTACGCCGGTCCCTGCCACGCGGCCAGCGCCCGCTCGAGCGCGCGCCGCCGTTCGCGCGGATCGTCCAGTCGTGCCGCCGCGTCCAGGTCGGCGCCGAACGCCCACGCGTCCACCTCGGTGGTGTCGAGTCGCAGCGCGTATCCGGGAGCTCGGCTGATCAGCACCGTCGCCGGTGTCCGTGGCGCGCGATCCGGTTCCAGCAGCCGCCGCAGATTGGAGACGTAAGCCTGGAGCGAGCCCAGTGCCCGGGGCGGCGGCTCGCCGCGCCACAGGTCATCGATCAACCGATCGACCGGCACCACATCGCCCCCGGCGACCAGCAGTCGCGCCAGCACGCCACGTTGCCGCGGCCCGCCGAGATCGAGTTCCCCGCGCTCGCCGGTCGCGGTCAGTGCGCCGAGTACCCGAATCCGAACCATGATCGCGTAAGTCTAGGACGGCCGCCCCCAAGTCCGCCTCGAGTCGATTCCAAGCGCGCCGAAGCACTCTCGTCGCAATCACCGACTTCGACAGGAGCAGCCATGAACACCGACATCGCGCAGGCCCGGCCCGACACCTACGACATGGTGGTCGTGCACAACGCTTTTCGCCGCCACTTCCGCGCCCTGCCCGCCCTGGCGGCGGCCGTCGCCCCGGGCGATGTCGAGCGCGCCCGCGTCCTCGCCGACTTCCTCGCCGAGCTGGGCACCGGGCTGCACAGCCATCACACCGGCGAGGACGAACTGATGTGGCCGCTGCTGCTCGAACGCGCCCCCATGGCCGCCAACCTCGTCCTGCGCCTCGAGGAACAGCACGAACGCATCGCCGAACTCTCGGCCCGCGCGCAGCGCGACGCCGCCGAGTTCGCCACGGCCGCCGACCCCGCCGCGCGGGACCGGTTCGCCGCCACCGCCACCGCCCTCGCGGCCGCGTTGGACGAGCACCTCGCCGAGGAGGAGACTCACATCCTGTCGGTCGTCGAGCAGGTCATGACCGTGCCGGAGTGGCGGGCGCTCGGCGAACGCGGCCGCGCGCACATGCCCAAGGATCGCCAGCTGGTCTTCCTCGGCTTCCTCCTGCACGCCGCCTCCGCGCCCGATCGGCGCAAGGTTCTCGCGGAGCTCCCGAGGGCCGCGCGCCTGGCGTGGCGGCTGCTCGGCCGTCGCACCTTCGACCGGGAATATCGCCAGGTCTACGGCATCGCGCCGAACTGGTGACAGATCAAATGAACGCTATTTAGTAATACGTGTTCACAAACCGGCCTGTGGTGTGGTTCACTCGACGTCGAACGTGTTCCAAAGGAGGTTCCGTGTCCGCGCCGTCCATTCCCAACGGTTTCGACTTCACCAACCCCGACCTGCTGGCCGAGCGCCTGCCGGTCGAGGAGTTCGCAGCTCTTCGCAAGCAAGCCGCTCCGTTCTGGGTGCCGCAGGCCGATGGCCTGACCGGCTTCGACGACGGCGGCTACTGGGCGATCTCCCAGATGGATGACATCAAGGAGATCTCCAAGAACCCCGAGCAGTTCTCCTCCGAGGAGAACACCTCGGTCATCCGCTTCTACGGCGACATCGCCCGCGAAGAGATCGAGGTGCAGCGCTACCTGCTGCTGAACATGGACCCGCCCAAGCACACCAAGCTGCGCCGCATCATCTCCAAGGGCTTCACCCCGCGCGCGGTCGAGTCGCTGCGCAACGCCCTGCGCGAGCGCGCCGAGCGAATCGTGCACGAGGCCAAGAAGAACGGTTCCGGCAACTTCGTCGAGCAGGTCGCCTGCGAGCTGCCGCTGCAGGCCATCGCCGAGCTCATCGGCATCCCGCAGGAAGACCGCCGCAAGATCTTCGACTGGTCCAACCAGATGATCGGCTACGAGGACCCCGAGTTCGACGGTGACCACAAGGTCGCCACCGCCGAGGTCATGGGCTACACCTACAACCTCGCCGAGCAGAAGCGCGCCTGCCCGATGGACGACATCGCCTCCACCCTGCTGCAGGCGGACCTCGAGGGCGAGTCCATGGCCTCGGACGAGTTCGCCTGGTTCATGATCCTGCTGTCGGTGGCCGGCAACGAGACCACCCGCAACGCCACCACGCACGGCATGAAGGCGTTCGTGGACAACCCGGATCAGTGGGAGATCTACAAGGAGCAGCGTCCGCGCACCGCTCCCGACGAGATCGTCCGCTGGGCCACCCCGGTCATCGCCTTCCAGCGCACCGCGACCGAGGACCTCGAGCTGTCCGGCGCCTCGATCAAGAAGGGGCAGCGCATCGGAATGTTCTACAGCGCGGCCAACTTCGATGAGAAGCACTTCGAGAACCCGAAGCAGTTCAACGTGCTGCGCAACCCGAACCCGCACGTCGGCTTCGGCGGCACCGGCACCCACTACTGCGTGGGCGCCAACCTGGCCCGCCTGCAGCTGGATCTGATCTTCAACGCGATCGCCGACGTGATGCCGAATCTGCGCCAGGTCTCGGAGCCGGTTCGCCTGCGCTCCAGCTGGCTGAACGGCATCAAGAGCTGGGAAGTCGCCTACGAGTGAGCGATCGGGCCCCGGACGCGGTAACTTTTGATACCCCATCCGGGGCCCTGCTCGTTTCTACATTGGAGTCAACCATGAGTGAACCTCGCCGACGCGGACGAGCGCCGGCGGTCAGCGACGCCGATATCCGCCGCGTCGCGCGGTCACTACTGGTCGACCACGGCCCGGACGCGATCACGCTCCGGGCCATCGCCCGTGAACTGGGCATCACCGCCCCCGCGCTGTACCGCTATTACGAATCGCGCGACGACCTGGTCGCGGCCGTCCGCACCGACGTCTGCCTCGACCTGGCCAAGGATCTCGAGGCGTCGGTCGAGGGTCTCCCCGACGACGCCGGGGTCCGCTTCTTCGCTATCTGCCGCGGCTTCCGCCGCTGGGCGCTGACCCACTCGCGCGAATTCACCCTGGTCTTCGCCTCCCCGGTCACCGCCGGAATCACCAGCGCCATGCAGCAATTCGGCGAACCGGTCGGCCGCATCTTCCTCGGGGCCGCGGGCCGCCTGCTCACCGACTACCAGGTCGTGACCACCCCCACCGAGCTGATCCCGCCGGAACTGCGCGACGACCTGATCACCTTCCAAACGGAACTGCTTCGCGTGCTGGCGGATTCGGGCCAGAAGTTCCCCGCCGAGAAACTCGACCTGGGTGTCAGCTACGTCATGATCCAGTTCTGGGCGCGCCTCTACGGCCACGTCACCCTCGAGGTCTTCGGCAACTACCCGATCCAGATCTCGCACCCCGACGTGCTCTTCGACTCCACCCTGGCCGATATCGGCCGCGGCATCGGCCTCGTGGCGCGCTGACCCTGGCGTCAGGAACCATGGTGGCCCGCAACCGATCCGGTTACGGGCCACTGGTCGGTCGCCGCGGTCAGGCCAGCATCTTGGCCTTGAGCGCGGCGATATCGGCCGCGGTCAGCCCGAGGCCGTTGCTCACGTAGTTGGCGAAGCTGCCGTAGGACTTGTTCGCCTGGGCGAAGGCCGAGTCGAGCTCGGCGGTGGTCACGCCGTTGTTCACGTCGCCGGGGGCGGCGTCGCGGTAGTAGCTGGACAGCATGAAGTCGTAGTACACGGTGTCCTTGTCGACCCCCAGCAGGGTCAGCAGCACCGCGCCCGCCCAGCCGGTGCGGTCCTTGCCCGCCGTGCAGTGGAACAGGACTCCGCCGTTGTTGTAGGCGATGTCGCGGATCACGTCGGCGAAGCCGGCGTTCGCGCCCGGAGCGGTGATGAACTGCGGATACGCGTTCGCCGCCGACGACGCCGTGCTCAGCCCCGATATCGGCGAGAGCCCGCCCAGGACGTCGTCATGGTGCTCGGCCGCTCCGGCGGGGATCTTGTCCGAGCCCGCGAGCAACTGCTCGTAGCCGGTGCGCAGATCGTGCACCGAGACCACATTGTGCGCGGCCAGCGACGCGACGTCAGCGGTGGTCGCCGAACTCAGTGCGGCGGTGCGGAATACCACACCGGTGCGGACGCTGTGACCGTCTGTGGTCCGGTACCCGCCCGCGTCGCGGGCGTTCTGCACACCGGACAGGTTCAGCGAGCGCGCGGCCGGATCGAGCAGGACATTGGCGGTCGCGACCGGTGGATCGACCGCGAGCGCCAGGCCGGGCGAAACCCCGAAGGTCAAGGCGGCGGCCAGTACCACGGTCGCGCCGATCGTACGAGGTCGAATCATGGGTGTTCCCTTCGATAGACGCCCCGGCACCCGCCGGTGCGTACAACACCGGGCCGGGACAGCCGGGAGCCTAGCTGACACCGTGTCTATCGAATGGATAGTTTGTTAGCGAACGTCGGGTGTGGCCGAAAAGGTCAGCGTCAGACGCTGAGGCGTGAACCTCCTGCCGCGCCGACCATGTCGGCCACCGGGGGCTCGGCGGGGGCGCGCTCGTCGTCGAGGATGGGTTCGCTCAGGCCGATACGCTGCTGAATGCGCTTCATCCAGGCCGGGGCCCACCAGCAGCGGTCGCCCAGCAGCTTCATAACCGCCGGGACCAGCATCATGCGCAGGACGGTGGCGTCGATGATCAGGGCCGCGATCATGCCGTAGGCGATGTACTGCATGAGGACCAGGTCGGAGAAGGCGAACGCGCCGGTGACGACCAACAGGATCAGCGCCGCCGCGGTGATGATGCGACCGGTGTGGGCGGTGCCGGAGCGGATCGCCTCCTCGGTGCTCGCGCCGCGGGCGCGGGCCTCGACCATGCGCGACAGGAGGAAGACCTCGTAGTCGGTGGAGAGGCCGTAGATGATGGCGATGATGAGGAACAGGATGTTCGCCTGAATCGGCTGCGGCGTGAAGTTGAGCAGCGTCGCGCCGTGACCCTCGGTGAAGATCCAGGTGAGGATGCCGAGGGTGGAGCCCAGGCCCAGCACGCTCATCAACGCGGCCTTCAGCGGCAGCACCAGGGAGCCGAAGGTCAGGAACATCAGGATCGTGGTCGCGGCCAGGACCAGCGCGATCATCAGGGGGAGACGGTTGAGCAGCGCGGCGATGGTGTCGTGCTGGACCGTGGGGACGCCGGACACCATGAGGGTGGTGCCGTCGGCGGTCTCCAGATTGCGCAGGAAGTCGATCGTCTTGTCGTACTTACTGGAATCGACCAGATACGCCTGGGTCTTGTAGATCGTCGGATCGGTCTGGGACCGGGTCGGGATCTCGAAACCAGAGGGCAGCAGACCGGGGGCGAAGCTCGCCCGCTCGACCAACGGGCCCACCTCGGTGCTGTCGCCGGTGACGATGATCAATTCGATCGGGTCGGATTTGCGCAGCGGGAAATAGGTGTCGATCTCGTGCTGGGCCACCCGCACCGCATTGTCCGGCGGCAGATACTTCTCGCTGAAACCGCCGAAGGCGATATTGCGCACCGGCAGGATGAGCACCAGCAGGCCGAGGATCAGCAGCGCGGTGATCTTGCGCGGATGCCGCATCACCCACGAGGTGCAGCGGCCCCAGAAACTCTGCTCCACATCGCGGGCCGCGTCGGCACGCCGGAAGCGCTCGATGCCCAGGGCGTTCACCCGCGGGCCCAGGATCGCCAGCATCGCCGGCAGAATCGTGACCGCCGTGAACGCGGCCAGGCTGACCGTGGCGATCGCGCCGTAGGCGATGGACTTCAGGAAACCCTGCGGGAACAGCAGCATCCCGGCCAGACTCGCGACGATCATGGTCGCCGAGAACACCACCGTGCGGCCCGCAGTGGTCACCGAACGCCGCACCGCGGTCGGGGTGTCGTACCCGGCGGCCACCTCTTCTCGGAAGCGGCTCACTATGAACAACGCGTAGTCGATGGCCAAGCCGAGCCCGATCATCGAAACGACCGGAGCGACGAACGAATTCACCTCGGCGATATTGGTGATCCCCCGCACGATGCCGTTCGCGCCCAGAATCGTGAGCACACCGATCATGAGCGGCAGCGCCGCCGCGACCACGCCGCCGAAGATGAAGAACAACAGAATCGCGACCGCCGGGATCGCCAGCAATTCCATGCGATGGGTGTCGGCGGAGATGGTGTCGGTCAGCGCGGTCCCGATGGGTTGCAGCCCACCGACCTTCACATCGATGCCCGGCACCGCGAACGCGTTCTTCACCTGCACGTAGTGCGCCGACAGCGCATCACCGGTCTCACCCTTGAGGGCAATGGAGGCGACCGCGCGCGTCTTGTCCTTGGTGGCCAGGCCCGACTGCGAGCCCAGGGTCGTGGTCACCCCGGGCCAGTAGGTGGCGTTGACCGCCTGCACCGCGTCGGGGAACCGCGTGGTGAGGCTGTTGAGACTGTCCACCACCGGTTGATTCACGGTCGGGTCGTCGACCGTCGTCCCGTCGGGGAAGTGATAGATGATGACCATGTCCGCGGCGTGGTTCGGCCCGAACGCGCCGGCCGCCAGCTCCGCGGCCTGCACCGACTCCGAATTCGGGTCGTCCAGACCACCCGCGCTGAGGCGACCCTCGAACCCCAGTGAGTACGCGCCGAGGGCCAGCAGGGCGGCCGCGACCGCGGCCAGAACGAGGAAGCGATAGCGGGCGACGAGTTGTCCCCATAGCGCGAAGACATCGCGTTCGCGCGGGCGGCGGCTCGTGGTCATACTGCACGGTAACAGGCATGATCAGAATTAATTAAAAGCCTTGTCTGGCAATACAATTAGAATTACACGAAACGTGATTTCATGATAGATGAAAGGTATTTATCGAGGTCGCGAATCAACCGGCCGCGAGCCGGGGGCGGCGCAATGAGCCCATGCGCCGGATGATGCGCGGACGCCGCAGGTCACGGGCCATCCATTCACCCAGGGTGACGCCGGCGGCCAGCGCCAGACCGACCGCGAACGCGCTGAACAATTGGTTCAGCCCGATCAGCAGTTCGTCATTGAGCAACGCGTACAGGCCGCGATAGACCTTCAGACCCGGCAGCAGGGGAGTGATGCCCGCGACCGCCACCACCAGTGGGGGCGTCAGCGCGCGCCGGGCGAGCAGACCACCGGCCAGACCCACCACGGTGGCGGCCACACCCGACGAGACGACCGGCCCGAACCCGAAATGCTGGGCCAGCAGATAGACCACGGTCGCCGCGCCACCGCTGAACGCGGCCGCCGCGAGCGCCCGCTGCTCGGCATAACAGGCCAGCGCGAACGCGCCGGCGGTCACCGCACCCGCGAACAGCTTGAGCGGCAGATTGGTCAGGTCGCGGGTCGAGATCATCTCGACCGTCGGGACCGTCGCCTCGAACACCTCCGCCACCCGCAGCGTGAGCGCGATCCCGCCGATGATCCCGACGGTCATCATGATCACTTCCAGCATGCGCGCCGACGCGGTCACCGGCGCCCCGGTGATCGCGTCCTCCACCGCGCCTACCAGTTGTAAACCGGCCAGCAGCACCGCGATTCCGGCCGCGATGATCAGCGCCGGGTCCAGATGCAACCCGGACGCGAAGGTGGACACCAGTACCGCGGGCGTCGCGGCGATGACACCGCCCATCATGTGCTGGAAGAAGAACGGCAGCCCGCGCCGGTTCAGCAGCCGGTTGGTGCGGTCGATGAGCATGGTGGTCACGAAACTCAGCAGCCCGATCAGCCAGCCGCCGTTGAGCAACAGCGCCACGGCCGCCGCCATCAGCGCCCAGCCCAGCGTCGCCGACCACCGCGGGTACGGGTGCGGCGCGGAGGTGATCTCGTCGAGAGCGGACAGCGCGTCCTGCGGCGGTACCAGTTCGCTGCGGATGCGCCGGGTCAGCCGGTCCACCGCGGCGAGCCGGGTGAAGTCGAGCGACCGGTAGTGCACGACCCGCATGGTGGTGGCCGGCGGCAGCCGGGTGCCGCGGTCGGCGGAGATACGGATCGAGTTGTAGGTGACGTCGATATCGCAGTTGGACAGCCCGTAGGTGGCGGCGATGAACTCGATCTGGGTGGTGGTGTCCATCACCGCCGTGCCCGAGGCCAGCACGACTTCCCCGACCCGCTCGGCCAGATCCAGCACCTCGGTCACGGTCGCGTCGTCGGTGAGATCGATCGGCTGGACCGGGGCGGGCGCCTCCACGACGGTGTCCACGGTGGCGCGCTGATCAGCGACGACGTGATCGGAGACGGTGGTGAGCAGGCGGCGCCACCACCGGGTGCGCAGCCCCGCGGGCAGACCCGGTGACTCGACGGCCACCTCATTGCTCACAGTAAGAAACGTACACGGGCGATCCAGATCACCTGGATGAGCACAGCCGTGGCAGTAGTGTTTTGGGTATGGCGACGAGCGGCGTTTCGATCTCCGAAGAGCTACGCACGGCACTCGACGGCCCCTGGCGGGAGGTTCGCCAACGGGCCCGCGCAGTCCTCGACGACGACCGCCTGTTCGGCGATCCGAGCCTCGATCTGAAAGCCGCGCGAGCACGTGTGTTGGAGCAGATGGGGCTGGTCTCCTCCTTCGGCTGGGTCGAATCCGGCTTCCGCCACGCCGACGGCACCCCCGGTGACGCGGGCGGGGTCGTCACCGCGCTCGAGATGCTCGCCTACACCGATCTGTCGCTGTGGGTGAAAAGCGGTGTGCAGTGGGGGCTTTTCGGCGGCGCGGTCGAGAACCTCGGCACCGAGCGGCACCGCGAGTACCTCGACGAGCTGATCCCGCTGCGACTGCTCGGCTGTTTCGCCATGACCGAGACCGGTCACGGCAGCGATGTCGCCAACCTGGAGACCACCGCCACCTACGACCCGGCCACCCGGGAGTTCGTGGTGCACAGCCCGACTCCCTCGGCGCGCAAGGACTACATCGGCGGCGCGGCCGAACACGCCCGCATGGCAGCGGTTTTCGCGCAGCTGATCACCGGCGGGCAGAGCCAGGGCGTGCACTGCTTCCTGGTCCCCATCCGCGACGAGGCGGGCGGCGACCTGCCCGGCGTGACCACCTCCGACTGCGGCTACAAGGGCGGCCTGCCCGGCGTCGACAATGGCCGAATCCTGTTCGACCAGGTCCGGATTCCGCGCGAGAACCTGCTCAACCGGTATGCCGACGTGGCCGAGGACGGCACCTACAGCTCCGAGATCGAGAACCCCAGCCGCCGCTTCTTCACCACCCTGGGCACCCTGGTGCGCGGGCGGGTCAGCGTCGGCGGCGCGGCGGCCGCCGCGGCCCGGGTCGCGCTGAGCATCGCGGTCCGCTACGGCGAGCAGCGCCGGCAGTTCGCCGACCCCGACACCGGCGAGGAGACGGTGCTGATGGACTACCGCAGTCATCAGCGCCGCCTGCTGCCGCTGGTAGCCCGCTCCTACGCACTGGCTTTCGCGCAGAACGACCTCGTGTACCGCATGCATCTGGTGCAGACCGGGCAGGAGACCGACCCGCAGGCTCGGCGCGCGCTGGAGAACCGGGCCGCCGGACTCAAGGTGGCGCAGACCCGATTCGCCACCGCCGCCATTCAGGAATGTCGCGAAGCCTGCGGCGGCGCGGGCTATCTCACCGAGAACCGCCTGGTCGGCCTCAAGGCCGATACCGACGTGTTCACGACGTTCGAAGGCGACAATGTCGTCTTGACCCAGTTGGTGGCCAAGGATCTGCTGACCGCTTACGCCGACGAGGTCCGCGATCTCGACGCGCTCGGCTGGGTGAAGTTCGCCGCCACCATGGCCCGTGACGTGGTGCGCGAGCGATCCGGTGTGCGCCAGATGATTCAGCGTCTGCGCGACCGCGGCGACGACACCGTCGACGAGGGCGACCTGTCGCGGCGCTCGATCCAGTTGCAGCTGTTCGCCGACCGCGAGGACTACCTGGTCCGGACGGCCGGACACCGGTTGCGCGCCCGCGCGAAGGAGACCGGGCCGTTCGAGGCCTTCAACAACGCGCAGGATCACATCCTGGCCGCGGGGACGGCCCACATCGAGCGCTTGGTGCTGGAGGCCTTCATCGACGGCATCGCCGCCATCGAGGATCCGGAGGCGCGGGCGCTGGCCGACACCGTCTGCGATCTGTTCGTGTACTCGGCCATCGAGCAGCATCAGGCCTGGTACATCATGCACCGGTTCATGTCGGTGGAGCGGGCCAAGTCGGTGCGGCGCGGGGTGAACGAACTCGTGGATCGGCTACGGCCGCAGGCGCTCACGCTGGTCGAGGGCCTGGGTGTGCCGGAGGGTCTGCTGCGCGCGGCGATGCTGGGCTGACAACAGCATGGCTGGGCTGAACCGGCCTGCCGCACTGGACCTTTCCCCGGCGCTGCCTCGTTGAGAGGTTGCCCACACTCGCCTCTACTACATGCTGTCGTAATTGAGGATGTGATTCGGGCCGTCCGGTACGGACGGCAATTCGCAACGCTGCGAGGGGGAATCATGATCCCGGTAGGTTCTCGCCCGCCCGCCGAGGGCCAGGCGATGATCGACAAACTGATCGCACCGGCGCTCCGCACACCGAAACTGGTGCTGGCCCTGATCGCCATCGCCTTCGTGGTGTGCGGGGCGATCGGCACCCAGGCCGCCGCGCGCCTGTCCAACGGCGGCTTCGTCTCCACCCACTCCGAATCCGCCCAGGTCGGCCGGATCCTGGAACGTGACTACGGCCTGTCCGGCATGCAACTCGTGCTCACCGTCGAATCACCCGGCGGCGCACACGATCCCGCGACCGCCGCCCGCGGCAAGGACATCGCGCAACGGCTCAAGGGTGACTCGCGCATCTCCAAGGCGGTCTCGCCGTGGACCGAGCCGACGCTGTCCACGGCGCTGCTGAGCACCGACGGCCGGATCGGGCTGATCGTGGCCAATGTGCGCGGCGACGAGAACGTCTCGCCCGGCGCGGCCCGCGACCTCGCCGACGAATTCACCGGCACCCACGACGGCGTCAGCAATGCTGGGCCGGGGGCTGGCGCTGGCCGTGCTGATGGACGCCACCCTGGTGCGCATGGTGCTGGTCCCGGCGTTCATGCGGGTCATGGGCACCGCGAACTGGTGGGCCCCGCCCCTGTCGCGGCCGCTGCTGGAACGGGCCGCGCTGCGGGAATGAGCGCGGACGCTATCGTGCAGACGTGAGCAGACCGACCACCCCCGTCCCCGAGCTCCCGGCGGCCCGGCCCCACCCGGCCACCCTGCCCGCCGTGATCCTGGCGGGGGTGATCGTCACCCTGCTTGTGCCGCTGACCTTTCCGTCCGGCGGCGGCTCCACGAGCGCGGACCTGACCCTCGAGAACGGAATCCACTCGGCGCTCGACGCCCACACCTGGGTGTACCGAGTGCTGGTGTTCCCCAGTAACAGTCCCGTCGTGCTGACCCTGCTGGCCGTGTCCGCCGCGTGGCTGGCCTACCAGCGGCTGTGGTGGCATGCTGGCTTCGCGCTGATCGCCCCGGAACTGGTGGTGGCGGTCAATACCTATGCGCTCAAACCGTTCTGGGAACGCAAGCTCGAGCACTATCTGGCCTACCCGAGCGGGCACACCGTGCAGTTGGTCGCCGTGGTGACCGCGTTCGCGCTCGTGACCGAATCCGCGCGGGTGCGCCGGGGCACGGTGGTCGTCATGGCGGTGGTGCTGCCCGCCGTCATGATCGGCATGGTCGGTCTCGGATACCACCATCCGACCGATGTGGTCGGCGGCACCGCGGCCGCCGTGGCGCTCGTGACGGCCCTCTACCTGCCGTGCCGCTACCTCGCGGCAACCACCGCGGGGCGGGCGGCTAGAACAGCGACGCCGCCCCCGCCAGAATGAACCAGACCACCCACAGCGCCGCGATGATGAAGCCCAGGGTGAGCATCACCCGCATGGCCCCGCGCCCCACCTCGATCCGGTCGCTGCGGCGCGGATAGAGCTTCCACGGGCTGAACCACGGCGAGGGCATGACGAAACCGCGGCCCGCCGAGGCGTGCTCCTGCTCCAAGCGGGCCTGCTCCAGGGCGTACGCCTCGGCCTGCGCCTGCTGGGGGCCGCCGTGCCACAGGGTCGGATCGACCGGACCCAGGAAGCCCTCGTTCAGCAGATCCTGCGGAGCGGGCAGATACGGCAGGATCCCCAGGCCGCGGAACGCCCACGCCACGTCATTGGCCGACCACTGCGGGCGCCCCCGCGACAGCAGACCCGTGAAGTGGTCGCGCAGCCGCCGCTCGTCGCCCAGCAGCACCTGGAAGCTCGGGTCGTTCCACAACTGGGTGACCTTCAGATTCGACCCCGGCGGCGGCACCACGAGCACGATGCCGTGGATGACCCGCTGCCCGAGTCCCCGCTCGGCCAGCCAGGTCTGCAATGCGAAGGTGTGATCGCGGGACTTGTCCAGGGGGCTGCGCTTGTCGCCGCCCTCGAAGGTGACGATCCGGTCTCCGACCCGCCACGGGCCGTTGACCGGCACCTGCAGCTCGCCGTCGAGACGCTCGCCCAGCGCCTCGGCCTCGATCACCACGCAGCTGGTCGGCGTCCACACCACCGCGTCGAAGGGATGCAGCTTATCTCCGTGGAACAGAGTGCAATTGACGGTCGCGACACCCTGGGGGTCGGTGCTGCCCTTCCAGGTTCGCAGCCAGTCGATCAGCACCCTCTCGGCGTGCGTGCCGGCGGCGTTCTGCACACGGACGAGCATCGGCTCTCACCTTCCTCGTCGGATCGGTACCGCGAATGGTACGGGCACAACGCCCCAAACTACCGCCGGGCGCGCCGCCGCGCTCAGTTCCGGTGGTCCGCCGGGAAAATCGGCAGCCGCAACGCGCCCGGGGCGAACTCCGGCACCGCCGCCGACTTCGGTGCGACCGGGCTGATCCGACGGTACGCCGCGCCCAGTGGCGGTCGCGGATCGACGTCGTTTCGGTTGGGCCAGAACGCCATTGCGCGCTCGGCCTGCGCGGTGATGGTCAGCGACGGGTTCACGCCCAGGTTCGCCGTGACCGCCGAACCGTCGGCCACGTGCAGGCCCGGATGACCGAACACACGCTGATACGGGTCCACCACACCGCTTTCCGGCCCCTCACCGATGACGCAGCCGCCGATGTAGTGCGCGGTGGCGGGAATGTTGAACACGTCCATCGCCAGCATCTGCACATCGCCGTCGACGTGCTCGCCGAAGCGGCGGCCGACCTCGTGGGCCAAGGGGATCCAGGTCGGATTCGGCTTGCCCATACCCTGTTTCGTCTTCAGCTGCCCCCAGCGCCGGAACGAGGTCAGCGAATTGTCCAGCGACTGCATCACCAGCAGGATGACCGAGCGCTCCGAGGCCCGCCGCGCGTTGAGGCTGCGCGCGAACACCACCGGATGCAGCAGCATGGCCAGCAGGAAGCGCAGGAACCGGAACGCGCCGCCGTCGACGATCGGCACCGACAGCGGGAACAGGCCGTTCTGTCCCTTGCCGTAGTGACAGACCTCCACGTGGGTGTCGGGTTCGGGGTGGATGGAGGAGGTGATGGCGATGCCCTCGGCGAAATCGTCGCGGGACTTGCTCACCACATTGAGAATCGCCTCGGAGTTGGAGCGGGTCAGCTCGCCCAGCCGCGGCGACAGGTTCGGCAGCACGCCCTCGTCACGCATCTTGTGCAGCAGCTTCTGGGTGCCCAGCGCGGCCGCCGCGAACACCACCTGCTCGGCGGTGAACACCTTGCGGCCCTTGCGGACCCAGCGGTCCGAACGCTGTGTCTCGATGGCGTAGCCGCCGCCGGTCATGGGCCGCACCTTGGTGGCCGTGGTGAGTTCGAACACGTGGGCGCCGGCCTGCTCGGCCAGGTACAGGTAGTTCTTGGGGGTGGTGTTCTTGGCGTTGTGCGGGCAGCCGGTGAAGCAGCGCGCGCAGTGGATGCAGCCCCTGCGCCGCGGGCCCGCGCCGCCGAAGTAGGGGTCCTCGACCTCCTCGCCCGGGGCGGCCTCGTTGAAGAACACGCCGACCCGGGTGGGGTGGAAGGTGTCGCTCACCCCCAGATCGGCTGCCACCGAACGGATCACGTCGTCGGCCGGGGTCATGCGCGGGTTCTCGGTCACGCCGAGCATGCGCTGGGCCTGGTCGTAGTAGGGCGCGAGCTCGGAGCGCCAGTCGGTGATATGGGCCCACTGGCGGTCGGTGTAGAAGGCCGGGAGCGGCTCGTAGAGGGTATTGCCGTAGATCAGCGACCCGCCGCCCACGCCCGCCGCCGAGAACACCGCGCACTTGCCCAGCACGCTGATCCGCTGGGTGCCGGTCAGGCCCAGCCGTGGGGCCCAGATCGCCTTGCGCACATTCCAGTTCGTCTTGGGGATGTCCTCGGCGTTCCAGCGGCGGCCGGATTCCAGTACGGCCACGCGGTAGCCCTTCTCGCTCAGGCGCAGCGCGCTGACGCTGCCCCCGAAGCCGGAGCCGATCACGACGACGTCATAGTCGAAGTCGGGCATGGTCTTTCCTCTCGCGGTCCCAACCAGATGTGAGAAGGATTGCACACAACTCTCTCAGGGAGTAGGTTCGCGTCCGGCGCGGCGGCGTGCCCGGATGGTGATGGCGCGCCGATTGGGGTAGGACGGGGACTGTGACAACCGAGCGGAACGCCGAACCGGTGTACAGCGACCGCATCCTGACCGTGCCCAATGTGCTCAGCTTGGTGCGGCTGATCGGCGTACCGGTGTTCCTGTGGCTGCTGCTGGTCGAGAAGGCCGACGGCTGGGCCTTCGCGCTGCTGGTCGCCAGTGGTTTCACCGACTTCCTCGACGGCAAGCTGGCCCGGCTGTTGGATCAGTCGTCCAAATTGGGCGCGATCCTGGATCCCCTGGTCGACCGGCTCTACCTGCTGGCGACGCTGGGCGGCTTCCTGATTCGCGGCATCCTGCCCTGGTGGGTGGTGCTGATCCTGGTCGCCCGCGACGGCATCCTGACCCTCACCCTGGGCATCTACAAGCGCCGCGACCTGCCCCCGCCCGAGGTCATCTACCTGGGCAAGGCCGCCACCTTCGCGCTCATGTCGGCGCTGCCCTGGCTGCTGGCCGGGCAGATGGACTGGGCCGCCGCGGGTTTCGGCCGTGCCTTCGGTGGGGCATTCTTGATCTGGGGCACGGCGGTCTACGTCTGGACCGGAATCCTGTACCTCGGCAAAGCCCTCGCCGTGGCCCGAGCGATACCGCCCGTGCCACACCATGATCACTCCCGATAGGGTGTGCGGCGGACGGATCGACGACGATCCCGAGAGGAACCGCCCGTTGAAAGGACACTGCCAGTGACCGCAGTACCCGAGGATTTGCGCTACTCCGAGGAGCACGAGTGGGTGAGCAAGGTGGGTCCGACCCGGGTGCGGGTGGGCATCACCGATTACGCGCAGTCGCAGTTGGGTGACGTCGTGTTCGTGCAGCTGCCCGCGGTGGACTCCGAGGTCAAGTCCGGCGACAGCATCGCCGAGATCGAATCCACCAAGAGCGTGTCCGACATCTACGCGCCGCTGTCGGGCAAAGTCGTTGCGGTGAACGAGCTTCTGGACGCCGAGCCCGAGACGGTCAACTCCGACGCCTACGGTGACGGCTGGCTGTTCGACATCGAGACGGACTCGGCCGAAGCCCTCGACGCGGCGCTCGGCGAGCTCCTCGATGCCGCAGGTTATCAAGGAGTTATCGGAGGCTGAAGCAGCCTTCACAGTTCTACCTGCACGGGTACGCCCTGGCAGGGTACGGTCAATGCCAACAGAAGTGCGCGCAGCCGGTGCCCGGAATTTCCGGAACCCACCCGAGGCGGGGAGCGGCCGGAGCGCCGCATCGCTGAGGGCATCAATTGCTTGCATGGATTATTCGGTTCGAGGAGGAGAGCAAGGGTGAGCGAGAACAAGGACCCGGGTTACCAGGAAACGGCAGCAGAGACCACTTCGGTGTTCCGTGCCGACTTCCTGAACGAGGTCGACACGTCGCGCACCGAGCAGACCGGCGAGCAGCCGGTGCAGGGGGTGGAGGGTCTGCCCGCGGGCGCGGCCCTGCTGGTGGTCAAGCGTGGTCCGAACGCCGGTTCGCGCTTCCTGCTCGACCAGCCGACCACCTCGGCGGGACGCCATCCCGACAGCGACATCTTCCTGGACGATGTCACGGTCAGCCGTCGCCACGCGGAATTCCGCCAGGACGACGACACCTTCCAGGTCGTCGATGTGGGCAGCCTCAACGGCACCTACGTCAACCGTGAGCCGGTGGACTCCTCGGAGCTGCAGAACGGCGACGAGGTCCAGATCGGCAAGTTCCGTCTGGTCTTCCTGACGGGTCCGCGACCGGCGACGAGCGACTCGGCGCTATAGGACCGAGCGGAATGACTGGCGCAGCGCAGTGGACGCGCGGAGGCATGTCGATCGGCTCCGTGCTGGATCTCCTGCGTCCGGATTTTCCGGACATCACCATCTCCAAGATCCGATTCCTGGAATCGGAGGGCCTGATCAGCCCGGAGCGCACGCCCTCGGGATACCGCCGCTTCCATGTGGCGGATGTCGAGCGCCTGCGCTTCGTGCTGACCGCGCAGCGGGACCAGTACCTGCCGTTGAAGGTGATCAAGGAACAGCTCGAAGCGATCGACAGTGGGGCGGCGACGCTCGGAGTCCGGGAAGCGCGGGCCCGGGCGAACGCCGTGGGAGGCATCGTGCCCGAATCCCGAGGCATCCCGGAAACCCCGGATGCCTTGTCCGGCAACGGGAGCGGCCGGCTACGCCGGTTGAACGCCGTGCCCGGTGAGGTGTCGCCCGAGGAACTCCGGTTCGATCACGAAATCCGGATCACCCGGGCGGATCTGCTCGATCAGGCCGGCATCGACGAGAAGTTCCTCACCGAACTGATCCGGGCCAACCTGATCACCCCCGGCGCCGCCGGGTACTTCGACGGCGACGCCGTCACGCTCGCTCGCACCGCCAAGGCGCTGAGCGAATTCGGTTTGGAGGCAAGGCATCTGCGCGCCTTCAAGCTGGCCGCGGACCGTGAGGCCGCCATGGTGGCCCAGATCGCCGCGCCGATCGCCAAGAGTCGCGACGCCGATGCCCGCGCTCGCGCCGAGGAGACGGTCCGGGAATTGGCCGCACTGTCGCTGACGCTGCACACCTGCCTCGTGAAGACCTCGGTGCGCGCTTCCCTCGGCGGCTGAATTCTTCGCCTAGACTCGGTAATACAGCCGGGTTGGGCGGCCTGGTGAGGATCTGGGAGGCAGTGCGATGAGCGAAATGCGTGTGATCGGCATCCGTGTCGAACAGCCACAGAATCAGCCCGTGCTGCTGCTGCGTGAGGTGTCCGGGGACCGGTACCTGCCGATCTGGATCGGGCAGGCCGAGGCCACCGCGATCGTGCTGGAGCAGGAGGGCGTCACGCCCATCCGCCCGCTCACCCACGACCTGATCAAGATCCTGATCAAGGAGCTGGGCCACACCCTCAAAGAGGTGCGGATCGTAGATCTGCAGGAGGGCACCTTCTACGCCGACCTGGTCTTCGAGAACGATCTGCGCATCTCCGCGCGGCCCTCGGACTCGGTCGCCATCGCGTTGCGGGTGGGCTGCCCGATCTATGCCGAGGAGCCGGTGCTCGAGGAGGCCGGACTGGTCATGCCCGACGAGCGCGAGGACGAAGTCGAGAAGTTCAAGGAGTTTCTCGAATCGGTATCGCCGGACGATTTCAAGGCCACGGACAGCTGACCAACTCTTGACCGGGCAAAGCATCCGAAATGAGACATTTCCTAGTCTCTACCTCAGCTTTAGGGTGAGAAACACGCGCTCGGCCATGCTTTAACGGTGCCGATTTTGCGGCCACAATCAGGGGAGTAGCCTCGATTGTTAGGCCAACGCTCCAGAGTCGATCAAGAGCCCAGCCCTGATAGGCGCGCAGTAAGGGAGTAAGTCAGTGGGAGATCAACCGCAACCTCGCGATGTGGTGCAGCCAGGGCTGTTCCCCGATGACACTGTGCCCGACGAACTCGTCGGTTACCGCGTGCCCAGCGCGTGCCAGGTGGCCGGAATCACTTACCGGCAGCTCGACTACTGGGCCCGCACCGGACTGGTCGTCCCCTCCATCCGAAGCGCCACCGGATCCGGCAGCCAGCGGCTGTACTCGTTCAAGGACATCCTGGTCCTCAAGATCGTCAAGCGGCTGCTCGACGCGGGTATCTCGCTACAGAACATCCGCATCGCCGTGGACCACCTGCGCAGCCGCGGTGTCGAGGATCTCGCCGGAATCACCCTGTTCAGCGACGGGACCACGGTCTACGAATGCTCCTCCGCCGAAGAGGTGGTCGATTTACTGCAGGGTGGCCAGGGTGTGTTCGGCATCGCCGTGAGCGGCGCCATGCGCGAGCTCACCGGAGCGATCGCCAATTTCCCGGCCGAGCGCGCGGAGACCGCGTCCGCCACGGATCGCCCCGAGGACGAGCTCTCGTTCCGGCGCAAGGCGCGGATGAGCAAGACCGGTTAGTCCGGTCGGCAACATTCTTGTAACCTGCGGCCGCTTAGACTGACAGTGCGTCGCAGCCGTGCGGGAGAGTTCCGGGGATAGTCTCGGACGCCGAAGGAGCAGCACCTCCCCGTCAATCTCTCAGGCACAAGGGACCGTGCGGAGTTTCGACGCCTCTGGAAAGTGATGGCCGCGTGCCGTCCGCCCATGGTGAAAGGTCACCGGTCGCCAGGCCGGGGTCCGAATCTCTCAGGCATCGAGGACAGAGGGGGAGGGCAGACGACACGTCGACCCCATGGTCGACCCCCGCCCACCCCTTGGAGCAGCCGTGATCTGGACTCGATCCTTCGCCGACCGCCACATCGGCCCCGACAGCGGCGAAACCGGCCGCATCCTCGAGACCGTGGGCGTCGAGTCGCTGGACGAACTCGCCACCAGGGCCGTGCCCGCCAGCATCCTGGACGCCCCCGAGGGCAATGGCCTCACCGTGCTGCCCGACGCCGTCTCCGAACACGACGCGCTGGCCGAGCTTGCGGCACTGGCCAATTCGAACACCGTCGCCACCTCCATGATCGGGCTCGGGTACTACGACACCCTCACCCCACCGGTGCTGCTGCGCAACCTCGTCGAGAACCCGGCCTGGTACACCGCCTACACCCCCTACCAGCCCGAGATCAGCCAGGGCCGCCTCGAAGCGCTGCTCAACTTCCAGACCATGGTCGGCGACCTCACCGGCATGGAGGTCGCCAACGCGTCCATGCTCGACGAGGCCACCGCCGCCGCCGAGGCCATGACCCTGCTGCAGCGGGCCAACCGCAAGTCCAAGTCCGAGCGGCTGCTCATCGACACCGACCTGTTCCCGCAGACCCGCACCCTGCTCTACACCCGCGCCGAGCCGCTGGGCATCGAGATCGTGGAGGCCGACCTGGCCGACGGCGGGCTGCCCGAGGGCGACTTCTTCGGCGTCATCGTGCAGCATCCGGGCGCGTCCGGCCGGATCGTGGACTGGGCCCCGGTCATCGAGGCCGCCCACGAGCGCGGCGCGCTGGTCGCGGTGGGCGCGGACCTGCTCGCGCTGACCCTCGTCACCCCGCCCGGCGAGCAGGGCGCGGACGCCTGCTTCGGCACCACGCAGCGCTTCGGCGTGCCGCTGGGCTTCGGCGGGCCGCACGCGGGCTACCTCGCCGTGCACACCGCGCACGCGCGGCAGCTGCCCGGCCGTCTGGTGGGCGTCTCCGTCGACGCCGACGGCAACCTGGCCTACCGGCTCGCGCTGCAGACCCGTGAGCAGCACATCCGCCGCGAGAAGGCGACCTCCAACATCTGCACCGCGCAGGTGCTGCTGGCGATCCTGGCCGGCATGTACGCCTCCTACCACGGCGCGGACGGGCTGCGGTCGATCGCGCGCCGCGTGCACGGGCACGCGCAGTGGCTGGCCGCCGGTCTCGGCGACGCGGTGGTGCACCAGACCTACTTCGACACCGTCCTGGTGAACGTGCCCGGCGGCGCGGAATCCGTCGTGGCCAAGGCGAAGGGCGAGGGCATCAACCTGCGTCTCGTCGACGCCGACCACGTGGCCGTCGCCTGCGACGAGGTCACCACCGACACCCACGTGGTCGCGGTGCTCGACTGCTTCGGCGCGGAGGTTCCGGTCGGTCCCGAGGGCGCGCTGTTCCACGGCAAGCAGCGCCCGCACATCGAGGTCCGCACCTCCGAATACCTGACCGCGCCCGCGTTCACCAAGTACCGCACCGAGACCGCCATGCTGCGCTACCTGCGCGCGCTCTCGGACAAGGACATCGCGTTGGACCGCAGCATGATTCCGCTCGGCTCCTGCACCATGAAGCTCAACGCGGCCGCCGAGATGGAGGCCATCACCTGGCCCGGCTTCAACCGGGTCCACCCGTACGCGCCGGTCGAGGACGCGCCCGGCCTGATCAAGCTGATCGAGGACCTCGAGGGCTGGCTGTGCGCGGTCACCGGCTACGACCGGGTTTCCTTGCAGCCCAACGCCGGTAGCCAGGGCGAGTACGCTGGCCTGCTCGCGATCCGCCGCTACCACCTGGATCGTGGTGACTCCCACCGGGATACGTGCCTGATCCCGTCCAGCGCGCACGGCACCAACGCCGCCTCCGCGGCCATGGTCGGCATGCGGGTGGAGATCGTCAAGACCAGCCCCAACGGCGATATCGACCTCGACGACCTGCGCGCCAAGATCGCCGACCACGCCGAGCGGCTGGCCTGCATCATGATCACCTACCCGTCCACGCACGGCGTGTACGAGCACGAGGTGGCCGAGCTGTGCGGCCTGGTGCACGAGGCGGGCGGCCAGGTGTACGTCGACGGCGCGAACCTCAACGCCCTGGTCGGCTTGGCCCGTCCGGGCAAGTTCGGCGGCGACGTCAGCCACCTGAACCTGCACAAGACCTTCTGCATCCCGCACGGCGGCGGCGGTCCCGGCGTCGGCCCGGTCGCGGTGCGCGAGCACCTGGCCCAGTACCTGCCCGGCGACCCGCTGGTGAAGGGCTCGCACGCGGTGTCGGCGGCCATGTACGGTTCGGCGTCGATCCTCCCGATCACCTGGGCCTACATCCGCATGATGGGCGCCGACGGCCTGCGCCGCGCCACTCTCACCGCCATCGCGTCGGCCAATTACATTGCGCGCAAGCTGGACCCGCACTTCCCGGTCCTCTACACCGGCGACAACGGCATGGTCGCCCACGAGTGCATCCTCGACCTGCGCGAGATCACCAAGCGCACCGGCGTCACCGTCGACGACGTCGCCAAGCGCCTGGCCGACTACGGCTTCCACGCCCCCACCATGAGCTTCCCCGTCGCAGGCACCCTCATGGTGGAGCCCACCGAGAGCGAGAACCTCGAAGAACTCGACGCTTTCATCGAGGCCATGATCGCCATCAAGGGCGAGATCGACCAGGTCGAAGCCGGCGTCTGGCCCGTCGAGGACAACCCGCTGCGCGGCGCCCCCCACACCGCCGAATGCCTGGTCGGCGACTGGAACCACCCCTACACCCGCGAGACCGCCGTGTACCCGATGGGCGTCAAGCACACCCGCGCCAAGGTCTGGCCGTCCGTCCGCCGCATCGACGGCGCCTACGGCGACCGCAACCTGGTCTGCTCCTGTCCGCCGATGGACTCCTACGCCGACGCGGAGTGATCCGCCCCGGCTGAACAGGCAAGCGCCCCATCGGTTTACCGAACCGATGGGGCGCTCGTCGTTGTGGCGCAAGGTGAAACGGGTCAGGCGTGGACCGGCTTGTAGGTGGAGATCGCCCAGATCACCACGACGTCGAGGGCGATGATGAGGAGCGACCAGGCCGGGTAGTAGGGGATCCAGAGGAAGTTCTCCACGATGGACAGCGCCGCCAGCACGAGGGCGGCGGTGCGGCCCCAGGTGGAGCCCTTCAACAGGCCGATCGAGACGATGATCTGGACGATGCCGACACCGATGTGGATCCAGCCCCAGCCGGTGGTGTTCAGCTTGTAGATGTAGTCGTAGCCGACGACCAGCAGATCGTCCGACGCCACCGCGGAAATGCCCTGCAGGACCGAGAGCACGCCGATGACGAGCAGCAGAATGCCGGCACCGATGGTCGTTCCGGCGGCCAGGCCCTGCTTCAATGTGGGTTCGGGACCCGTACTGTGTGCCATCCGCCGAATATGCCACGAATTAGCTGGCGGATCCGGACATTACGGCCATGTGTTGCCGTGCTGTTGCTCGGTCCGGATCCGCCCGCTGGGTCAGGGCGTCGTCAGCGCCTGCGAGACCGCCGTGCCGAACGGCAGATCCGCGGTGGTGTTGACCTTCGTGTAGGTGCCGCCGGTGCGCTGGGTGAGCGTTTGCAGGGTCTGGGTTCCCGCGCCGCCGACCACGATCACGTCGATGCGCACCGGATGCGCCGGATCGGTCGCGGCGGCGATATCGGCGAGCAGCTGGTCACCGGTGACGGGGGAGTCGTCCTCGGGGCCGTCGGTGATGAGCAGGATCGAATTGGTGCGCGCGGCGGCGTAGTTGGCGAGCACGCTCTTGTAGGCCGCCTCCAGGGTGGGGTAGGTGCGGTCCTGCTTGGACTGGCTCGCGGTCACCGTGGTCAGGCCCTGGGCGAGGGCGTTGCGCTGGGCGTCGGTCAGCGGCGCGGTCGGGGTCAGCACCTTGTGCGCGTTCGCGCCGTCGAGGTTCTTGGAGTACTCCCACACGCCGAGCCCGAACTCCGGTGGCATCACGGTCATCGTGGACGACAGCGCGGCCACGGCATTGCCGAGCCGGGTGCCGAAGCCCTCGGTGGTGGACATGGAGGAGGAGACGTCGAGCAGGACGGTCGCCTGCACGCCCAGCACCGGGTGGGCCAGGATCTGATTCACCTTGTCCAGGACGGCCTTCGACGGTGCCTTCGTGGTCGCGGGGGCGGCCGCGCCGAAACCGTTGTCGGTGAACAGTTTCGACTGGTCGGGGGCGCGCAGGAAGTCGGAGAACAGGCCCGCGATGAGGTTCTGGGTCTGGTCGACCCAGGGGCCGGTGAGCTGTGCGGCGGGGAAATCGGCCACCGGGCCCGCGTTGTCGGGACGGTAGGCGGTCAGTCCCGCGTGGGCGCGAATCTGTTGTTCGGTGGCGGGCACGGCGTGCACCGGCCCGGCGGCGTCGGCCGCGCCGGCCAGATCGGCGAGCGCACCGGAAGCGTCCTTCACGGCGGGCGCGCTCGCGGCCAGACCGGAGATCGCGGAGACGACCTGTCCGGTGGCGACCGCCTTCTCGTCGAGCGGATCGGTACCGGAGACGCCCGACCCGACCGCGGCCGCGACGGCGACCGTCGTGTCACCGCCGGGCATGGCCAGGCGCAGCTTGCCCCACGCGGGCAGCCCGGCATCGGCCAGCGAACCGGTCTGCAGCCTGGCCAGATCCGCCCAGTGCACCTTCGAGGTATCGAGGGCTTGGCGCAATTCCTCGGGCACGGCAAGCACCACCGGGCTCACCGCGACCGGGGCCGGTGTGCCCGCGATCAAACCCGGCACCCGCATCTGCTCGACCGATCGCGAGGACTGCGGGATCCAGAGCGCGGGCTGCGGACCCAAGGCCGGGTCCCACTTGTTCGCGACGAACGCCGCCACCATCGCCGCCGACGGCTGTGCGGTCACCGCCACCTGCGCGCAGTGATCGCGAACATGCGGCGCGGTGGCATTGAACCGATCCGCGGCGGCCTTCACCGGTGCCAGAATGTCCGGATCGACGGTCACCGCCAGCGTGGCGGTCCCCTCCACGCACGACGACGCGGCCCGGCTGTCCTTCTCCTTCGACCGATTCGACAACCAGGCCCAGCCGACGACCGCCAGCACTAAGACAATCACCGCGACGACTGCGATAACCGGTCCTTTGCTGACACCTCGTGACCCGCCCGCGGCGCGATGAGTACCCACGAGCGCCCATCCTATGTTGACGCCCACCACCCCACCGGTTCCAGCCGGTAACGCCCATCCCGACCGGCACGAGAACGGGCGGCCACCCCGTTCTGGCGAGGTGACCGCCCGTGCTACCAACTCCCACATCGGGGGTTCAGGGGCAGAGCCCCCGCAGTCCCCGGGGGTTCGGGGGCGAAGCCCTGAGAGTCCCGAGAGTTGGGCTAGTCGCGGATCATCTTGCCGCGGTCGTACTCGTGCCCGCCCCAGACGCCGGACTGGCCGGTGCGGGCCGCGAAGTCACCGCAGTCACGGCGGATCGGGCAGCCCGCGCAGATGCCGCGGGCGTAGTCGAAGTCCTGCGACGGGTACGGGAACCACGCCTCGTGGTTCGGGTCACCCTTGCAGGCCGCGCGCGCCCAGTAGTCCTTCGAGTCGGAGATGGGGAGCAGATCCGCCAGGGTCTGCTCCTGCAGTGCAATGTTCGTCATCGGATCTCGCTCCTTTCATGTCCGATCACGCGTGATGGCTGTGTGTCGTTCCTCGAGTCAGGAAGCCGCCAGTTCCTTCCAGATCTGGCGCTGGGCCCGCTCTCTGTCATTGGGGGCCTTGGGCTCCCACAGCAGGCGCATGCCGGCCTCCGCGGGAGTCCGGTCCGCCTTGTACGTATTGCAGGGACCGCACGCGGCGATGAGGTTGGCCCAGGTATTGGGCCCGCCCCTCGACCGCGGGCGGATGTGGTCCACGGTGCGGGCCCAGCCGGAGCAGTACCCGCAGCGGTACCGGTCGCGGCGCAGCACCGCCGGGAGGGTGGCGCGGCTGTCGTCGTCGTGCGTCAGGATCCGGTGCTCGAGGTAGATGTAGCGGGTGAGCCGGACGGTCTCCGGCAGCGCCACCTCCACGTGCCGCGAGCGGATCGGGAAGTGCGGCTGC
Organism: Nocardia sp. CA-136227; assembly: GCF_050955695.1. NCBI lineage: Bacteria > Bacillati > Actinomycetota > Actinomycetes > Mycobacteriales > Nocardiaceae > Nocardia > Nocardia sp. CA-136227. The sequence goes on along the minus strand of NZ_CP192081.1, from coordinate 4,560,001 downwards.
CGTTCGGCGACGGTCTCGGCGGCCCCGCCGAGCAGCAGCACCACCGCGCGCTCGGCGCGGATCGTGGTCAGCGCCTCGTAGGAGGCGTTGAGCAGTAGCACTCCGGCGTGTATCCAATTGTCGGTGGTTATCTCCGGGTCTTCGGCATGACGGAACAGCATGGGGGTCACCATGTTTCGTGAAAGGGATCGAACAGGAAAAGGGGGCCGGCCGGTTACGAATGGGCCCGGAGACGGCCGAAGCCCCGGTACTGTTCGTCGATACTCGGATTCAAAGCCGTCTCCCCCTTCCTGCTGGTCACGACCGTGTCGGTCGGCTGATCTTCGATGAATCACATGGTGGCACAACGACGCTGCGTTGTCGGCTGATTTTTTCCGCCCCCGGTGCATGGAGAACGATCCGCGACGGCCGTTTGTTCCCCACACTGGAAAGGTGACGATCGACGCTTGGGCTCAGCATCCGACGGAGCGGTTTCTCGCGCGCGACATCTTCGATTCGCTGCGACGGTGGACCGGGGGAGCGATTCCCACCGGCGAGATCCCGTTGAAGGCGACGCTGGCGGCCATGGACGCGGGCGGCATCGACCGGGCGCTCATCTCGGCGTGGTGCGCGCCGGAGGGCACGCTCATCTCCAATGACGAGGTCGCCGCGTGGGTGGCCGAGGCCCCGGACCGCCTGACCGCCGTGGCCTCGGTGGACCTGCGGAAACCCATGGAATCGGTGCGTGAGCTGCGGCATCGGGTGCGCGACGAGGGCTTCGCGGCGGTCCGCGTGCTGCCGTGGCTGTGGGAGGTGCCGCCGACCGACGCCCGCTTCTATCCGCTCTACGCCGCCTGCGTGGACCTCGGGATCCCGTTCTGCACGCAGGTCGGGCACACCGGTCCGCTGCGGCCCTCGGAGCCGGGCCGCCCGATTCCCTATATCGACCGCGTCGCCCTGGACTTCCCGGAGCTGACCATCGTGTGTGGTCACGTCGGCTATCCGTGGACCGAGGAGATGATCGCGGTGGCCCGCAAACACGAGAACGTGGTGATCGACACCTCGGCCTACACCACGAAAAGGCTGCCGCCCGAACTCGTCTCGTATCTGACGTCCGCGAGCGGGCGGCGCAAGGTGCTGTTCGGCACCAACTATCCGATGATCCTGCCCCAGCACGCTCTCGACGGTCTGGACGCGCTGGGCCTGGACGACGAGACCCGCGAGCTGTATCTGGACGGCAACGCGCGTCGCGTCTTCGGGCTCTGACGCGGCGCGCGGGGGTCGTGCGATATCAGGCGGCGGGCGCCGGACCGGCGACCGAGCCGTGGGTCCCGGTGTGCTGGGGCAGCTCCTCGTCGAGGGGAATCCAGTCCTCGTGCCGCTGCGAGATCCGCCCGCCGGCGACGGCGATGGCCGTGACGGCGAGGTCGACGGCCAGGGCGGCATCGTCCTCGTCCATGGCCAGGATCGACAGGCTCAGCGGTTGCGCGGTCAGGCTCGGTCCCGGCGTGGGAGCGAGGGGGTCGGTGGTCGCGGCCGCCGGGCAGCCGGTGGACAGCATGATCGCGGCGGCCAGGAATTCGACCGGGGTGGCCGCGGCCAGCCGCGCGCCCTGGGCCGCCGCGCTGATCAGGCTGTGCGGCGTCGGAAGTCCCTGCGGCAACGGCAGAGTGGGGACCGCGCCCCAGCGGTGCAGCGGCGGGAACATGTCGAAGTCGGAGCGGCCCAGCCAGCGGCGGTGGCACAGGAGGGCGAGCCGCGAGGCGGTGTCGCGCAATCGGGTCTGCTCGGCTTGGAAGCTGAGCGTGATCCGCCGGTAGGGCGGCAGCGCGATCGGGCGGGGAGCGGAAGGAACAATCACTACGGTCATGAGGCAGCTCGTTCTCTTCGCGGCGGGGTCAACCCTGCACGTCGGCCGGCATCGGGGTGGTGCGGCTGCGGCGCCAGGCCGCGCCGAGAGACAGCGCCGAGACAGCGAACATCGCCATCAGGATCAGCGTCGCGAAGAACAGCGTCGCGCTGGCCTCGAGACTGCGGCTGCTGTGGTACCAGATCGCGATGGCCGCCAGAATGGGACCGCTGGTCAGGAGCGCCGGTATTAAAGACAGCAAACCAATAGCAAATAATATTGATTGTGGCGGGGCTTGCTTGACCGCGTCGAACCATGCAGCGAAGCGCTGGCTTTCCCTCGGCGGCGTTGCTGTCCCGACCATTCTTGCGACACCTCCACATCGTCCGAAAATGCGGTCCCACCAGTACGGCCTGAGTGACGTTAGCGCATCGAACGGTTTCGGAAGGTGAAGTTTTATCGAAAGGTGACCACTCGGTTTGTTCTGTCGCGCATGGATCGCGGCGTTTTCTCGCCCGGCCTCGTCATTCGCCGCTCATTAACTATGGTCGACCGACCAGTTTTGTGATGCTCGTCGCTTCGGCGATGGGCGAGTCGCGCGGAAATCCCCGATCCGCGCGGCCGCCTATGGACCCGTCTAGAGCTGGACGGGAAGCTCCTTCAGCCCGTGCATGAGGGTGCTCGGATGCCATTCCAGCTCCTGTGCCGGCCGCGCCAGCCGCAGATCCGGGAATCGGGAGAGCAAGGCCGAGAAGGCGACTCGCGCTTCCAGCCGGGCCAGGGGAGCGCCGACGCAGAAGTGGATGCCGTGGCCGAAGGCCAGATGGCCGCCGGTGTCGCGGGTCGGATCCAGGGCGTCGGGTTCCTGGTAGCGCTCCGGGTCGCGGTTGGCGGCGGGGAGTGCGACGAAGACGAATTCGCCTGCGGGGATGTCGGTTCCGGCGATGGTGACCGGTTCGGCCGTGTGGCGGACTGTGCTCATGTTCACCGGTCCGTCGAAGCGCAGGAACTCCTCGATGGCGGCCGGAATCGCCTCCGGATCGGTCTGTAAGGCGCGCAACTGTTCCGGATTGCGCAGCAGGGCGAGGGTGCCGTTCGCGATCAGGTTCACGGTGGTGTCGTGGCCCGCGATCAACAGCAGCGTGGCCATCCCGACCAGTTCGGTCTCGGTCAGGGTGTCGCCATCGTCGGCCGGCAGCACCAGCGCCGACAGCAGATCCGATTCGGGGCGTTCCCGTTTCGCCCGCACCAGCCCGGTCAGATAGTCCGCCATGGCCGCCGCGGCGCCGGCCCGATTCTCCTCCAGCCCCGCCACCGCGACGAGCGCCCGAGTCCACTCCTGGAAATCGTCGCGATCCCCGAGCGGCACTCCCAGCAACTCGCAGATCACCGTGATCGGCAGCGGTTCCGCGAACTCGCGCAGCAGATCCACTTCGTCCCGGCTCGCCAGCGCGTCCAGCAGCCCGTCGGTGATCTCCTCGATTCGAGGCGCCAGCTCGGCGACCCGCCGCGGGGTGAACGCCCGGGTCACCAGCTTCCGCAACCGTGTATGCCCCGGCGGATCGGTGCTCAGCATGTGGGTGAGGACCGCCAGCTGCTTCGGATCCGACGGCGGCGCACCGCGTTTGCGGCTGAGCAGCTCGTCGTTGACCGCCGCCGCCTTGTGCAACCGCGGATCGTTCAACGCGGCCCGCCCCGCCGCGTAGTCCAGCACGACCCACCGCACGATCCCGTCCGGGAATCGCACCTGCCGCACCGGGCCGTCCTCGCGCCAGCGACGGTAGTGGGCGTGCGGGTCGGCGAAGAATTCCGGACCGAGCGATTCGATACGGTCCAGGGCTTCGAGATCGGCCATGGTTTCGACAGTAGCCGATGGAATCTGTTGCGGCGAAGGCTGTTTCGCGGCTATGTAAAGAATTCTGTACATAGTGTCGTATTTTCTTTACACTCATGCCATGCCCTACGAGGAGAAGCGAACCTGGATCCTGGTGTCGCGGCCGTCGTCTCGTATGCGATCTACCTGATCGTCGTGCTGGCGCGGGCGCGGCAGACCGCGTTGGTGGACGTCGCCTATGTCTCGCCCATGCTGTGGGCGATCGGCGGCTCCGTCGCGGCCTCGATCGTGGCCGGTATCGCCGTCGCGATCGGATCCCGGGATCGGGACCGGCGCGACGACCGCGACCGCGAAATCGATCTGCGTGGAGCGCATATCGGCCAGGCCTTCGTCGTACTCGGGGCGGTGGCGGCGCTGGTGCTGGCCCTGGCGAACGGCGACAGATTCTGGATCGCCAATGTCATCTACCTCGGGTTCACGCTGTCCGCGGTCGTCGGCGCGACCGCCAAACTCGTCGCCTACCGGCGGGGGATGTGGCCATGGTGAAACCCACGAAGGTCACCAACAACATTCGCGCCCTGCGGTTCTCGCATGGCGAGATGACCCAGGCCGAGCTGGCCGACCGGCTCGGCGTGACCCGGCAGACCGTCAACGCCATCGAACAGGGCAAGTACTCACCGTCGCTGGAGATGGCGTTCCAGATCGCCCGGGTGTTCGGTGCACCACTGGACGAGATCTTCGAGTATCCGGAAGAAGAAGAGTCGTGAAAGCTATCACCCAGGACGTCTACGGCACCGTTGATGTGTTGTCCTACAGTGATATTCCCACCCCGCAGGCGGGCCCGGACGGGGTTCTCGTCCGGGTCCGCGCCGCGGGTGTGGACCCCAGTGTCTGGCACATGATGACCGGCGAACCGCTGGTCGCCCGGCTCGCGCTGGGCCCCGGCAAACCTCGGGAGCGGGTGCGCGGCTGGGACGTCGCGGGCATCGTCGAAGCGGTCGGCCCGCAGGTCACCGCATTCGAGCGCGGAGACGAGGTCTTCGGGACGGTCCCCGGTTCGTTCGCCGAATTCGCCGCCGCCCCCGCGGCCAAGCTGCAACACAAGCCCGCAAACCTGAGCTTCGAACAGGCTGCGGCGCTGCCGATCTCGGGCACGACCGCGCTCACCGGTTTGCGCGACGCGGGCCGCATCGAAGCCGGTCAGCGCGTGCTGATCATCGGCGCCTCCGGCGGTGTCGGTCACCTGGCGGTCCAGCTTGCCAAGCACTACGGCGCGGCGGTGACCGGTGTGTGCTCGGGCGCGTCCGCGGGCTTCGTCACCGGGCTCGGCGCCGATCACGTCATCGACTACCGGACCGAAAAGCTCAGCGGCCGTTACGACCTCATCCTCGATATGGCCGGAAACCGCCCGCTGGCGTTGTTGCGCTCCCTGCTGACCGAGACCGGCACCCTGGTGCTCGGCGGTGGTGAGGGCGGCGGCCGCTTCTTCGGCGGCCTGGGCCGTTCGGTGCGTGCCGAGTTGCTCTCGCCCTTCGCGCGGCAGCGTCTGCGCGCCCTGCTTGTCCTGCCCAAGCCCGAAGCCCTGGTCGCGCTCGCCGAACTCGCGACCGCGGGCGCGGTCGTCCCGCACATCGACCGCACCTACGCCCTGTCCGAAGCGCCCGCCGCCATCACGCACCTGGCCGCCGGCCACTCGCGCGGCAAATCGGTCATCGTGGTCAGCTGACTCGGAAAACGGCCGATCGGCTCCGGCCATGACACTGCCCGGCGCACAGGTGAATCAGCAAGGTCGGCGGACTGGCGCGGGGCCGTGGTCCTGATAGACGCCATCGGGGGCATCCGTCGGCAGGGTCAGTCCAGTCGGCCGTAGATCAGGCGCAGGATCGCTTCGGTCAGGTCGTCGAGGCCGCGAGTCACCTCGTTCGGGGGCGCCGCGGACAACTGCGACAGCCGGCCGTCGCGCATCAGGGTGACGAGAGTCGCCAGCGTTGCCGAGTCGATGCCCTCGGGTGCGAGGCCGGCCGCGCGGTCGCGCTCGATCTTGGCGGCCAGCGCGCTGGTGAATCGGTTCTGGATGGTGGCGATGAATTCGGTCAGTGGCGGGTAGTTGTTGTCGTAACCCTCCAGTGAGCAGACCAGGATCGTGCTGTTGTCGTGCCAGATCGCGGCCGTCCCCGCGAGTTGGGTGCGCAGGAGTTCGCGCTGCGGGCCGGCGGACGGCAGCCAGACGTGGGTCTTGGCGTAGCCGTCGCTCACGTCCTCCATCAGGCGCGCGAGAACCGCGTGTTTGGACGGGAAATAGAAGTAGAAGCTGGTGCGCGAAATGCCTGTCGCGGTGGTGATGTCGTCGACGGTCAAGTTGGCCATCGGCTTCTCGGTCAGCAGTCGGCGGGTCGCGTCGAGGATCTCGGCCTCGCGCTGATCACCCTTCGACACGGCGCCGCGGCGGCGCAGTCCTTCGGTCGTGACTCGGGTCTGGTTCACCTTGCGTCCGCCCTGCTGCGCCATGTGTTCACCCTATTCGAGTTCCATTCCTGCAATGGACGTGGCGTCTATCATAATCGACACTGTGTCGATTCCGTCGTAGGGTTTCACGAATGACCTCCCCGCTCGAGCATCGGCGTTCCCCCTCGCCGACCGCGATCATGCTGACCATGGCCAGCACCGTGTTCCTTCTGGCCATGGCCCAGACCCTGCCGGTGCCCGCGCTGCCGCAGATCGGTGTGCAGCTCGGTGTCTCGGCGACCACCGTCGGATGGGTCACGACCGCGACCATGCTGGCCGCCTCGGCGCTGACGCCGCTGCTCGGGCGATTGGGGGATGTCTACGGACACAAGCCGGTCATCCTGGCGACGCTGGCGGTGACGCTGGCCGGCAGCTTGATCGCGGCCTCGGCGCACAGCATCGATCTGCTCATCGTCGGAAGGGCCTTGCAGGGGGCCAGTTTCGGACTGTTCCCGCTGGCGATCAGCGTGCTGCGCCATGAACTTCCCGCCGAGCGCCTGACCGGGGCGCTGGCCGTCACCGCGTCCACGCTGGGTGTGGGCAGCGGTGTCGCGCTGGTGGCCACGGGTCTGCTGACGCAGGGCGGCGCGGATTACCGTCGCATCTTCTGGCTGTGCGTCGTGCTGACGGTGGTGGTGCTGGCGCTGGCGTTCTTCACCCTGCCGCGGCGCGCGGGCCAGAGAGGTCGCGTCGACTATGTGGGCGCCGCCGTCCTCGGTGTCGGTCTGGTCTGCTTGCTGCTGCCGATTTCCCAAGGCCACGAATGGGGTTGGGGCAGCGCCCGGGTGATCGGACTGTTCATCGCCGCGGTGGTCGTGCTGGCCGGGTTCCTGGTGCTGCAGTCCAAGCTGCGTTCGCCGCTGGTGGCGACCTCGTTGCTGGCGCATCGCCCGGTCGCGGTGACCAATCTGGCCAGCTTCTGCGTCGGTTTCGCGATGTTCAGCGTGTTCCTCGGGGCGACCTACTTCGTGGCGACGCCGCGGGCGCTGGCGGGCTTCGGTTTCGACGCCTCCGTACTGCGCACCAGCGTGGCCTTCATGCTGCCGGGTGCGGTGGTCTCGGTCGTGATGGGCCCGATCGCCGGCCGCCTGGTCGGGCGGATCGGGGCGCGCTACGTCCTCTTGCTCGCCTGCGTCATCGGCCTGTTCGCGCTCACCGCCCTGGCGCTGCTGCACACGACCAGCTCGGAAGTCGTTGTCGCATTGATCATCGCGAACGCCGCCATCGCGATCGCCTACGCCGCCATGCCCGCTCTCCTGGTCGCCAATGTGGCGCCGCACGAGACCGGCATCGCCAACTCGATCAACTCGATCATGCGCACCGTCGGCGGCGCGATCGGCAGCGCACTGGTCGTCACCATCCTCACCAGCGACACTCTCGGCCACGCCCTGCCCAACGGTGCGGTGATCGCGCTCCCTGCCGAAGAGGCCTACCGCATCGCCTTCCTGACGGGTGCGGCCTTCTTCGCGGTGGCAGCGCTGCTGGCCGGCTTCGGCCTCGGCCACACCGGCCGCCGCCTGACCCCGCACGAGGTCGAGGAGGACGCCGCCTTGGCTTCCGCCGGCGAATTCGCCACCGCCTCCGCCGCCCTCTGATCCGAAAACGCCCGAACCCCTCCGCCGTCCGTACGGTGGAGGGGTTCGCGCTGTCGTCCGCGCGGTCTTACAGCGGGATCGGGCCCGCCGAGCCCGAGGTGAACCACGACACGGTCGCGTTGACGTGGGTCAGGATGACATTGACGATCTCGAGAACGGCAGAACCCATCGATAAATCCTCATGCTCGGGGTGATTGACGCTGCGCAGCGTATCCGACCTGCTCCGAAATGGGGAATCCCCGGTCGACGGGGATCGACCGGGGATTCCGTTGCAGCTCAAACGAAGTCGAAGCGCGATCACATGCCCGCGGAGCCGCTGAAGATCGGCAGCACGGCCGCGGCCGAACCCGACGCGGAGCCGGAGTTCACGGCGCTGCCGATGATGCCGCACGCGCTCGACACGGCGGATCCCGGCGAGAACGAGATGTCGGGATAGGTCGACGGATTCTTCGGGCAGATGCTCACATTGACCGAACGCGAGGAGGCGCCCTGGGTGACTGTCAGGGCGTACGCGCCCACAGCCGGTGGGGTCCAGGTGATCTGCGCGAACCCATTGAGCCCGTCCGCGCTGGTGTACGGAGTGTCCTGGCCGATTACGGTGCCGTTGACCGTCAAGGTCACCGGGCTGAGCCGGTCGGTCCCTTTGGTCGTTATGAACACCTTGCAGGGAACCGCGGGTGTCCCGCAGTCGGCGCCGAAGGAGTCGATGGCGGCATGGGCGGTCGGGGTCAACAGCAATGGCAGCGCGAGCGCCGGCGCGCCGAGCAGCCCGGCGCGAGCGATCCGCGAGGAGTTGATCATCGCCGGATCATATTTGGAATCAACGCTTTTCACACCTGGCTCGGCCGCCCCGGATTTCAGGGGCAGGTCCGGGAAAAGGGGGAAGCCCCGGCCGACCGTGGTCGACCGGGGATTCCCTGTCATGCGCCGAAGCGGCTGATTCCTACACGCTCTTGTTGAACGCCTTGGCCTCACGGCGGCGGCGGTGCAGGATCGGCTCGGTGTAGCCGTTGGGCTGGGTGGTGCCCTCGAGGACCAGTTCCTTCGCCGCCTGGAAGGCGATGGAGGCGTTGAAGTCCGGAGCCATGGCGAAGTACGACGAGTCGCCGGCGTTCTGGCGGTCGACGACGGGGGCCATGCGCTCGAGCGAGGCGATGACGTCCTTCTCGGTGACGATGCCGTGGCGCAGCCAGTTGGCCATCAGCTGGCTGGAGATGCGCAGCGTGGCGCGGTCCTCCATGAGGCCGATGTCCTTGATGTCGGGCACCTTCGAGCAACCGACGCCCTGGTCGATCCAGCGCACCACGTAGCCGAGGATGCCCTGCGAGTTGTTGTCCAGCTCCTGCTGGATCTCCTCGGCGGACCAGTCGGTGTTCGGGGCGAGCGGGATCTCGAGGATCTCGTCGACGGTGGCGCGCGGGCCGCCCTTGGCGATCTCGGCCTGCCGCTTGAACACGTCCACCAGGTGGTAGTGGGTGGCGTGCAGGGTGGCGGCGGTGGGCGAGGGCACCCAGGCGGTGTTGGCGCCCGACTTCGGGTGGCCGATCTTCTGGACGAGCATCTCGGCCATCAGATCCGGCATGGCCCACATGCCCTTACCGATCTGCGCCTTGCCGGGCAGGCCGGTGGCCAGACCGGTGTCGACGTTCCAGTCCTCGTAGGACTTGATCCACTGCTGGCCCTTCATCTCGGCCTTGCGGACCATCGGCCCGGCCTCCATGGAGGTGTGGATCTCGTCGCCGGTGCGGTCCAGGAAGCCGGTGTTGATGAACACCACGCGGTCCTTGGCGGCGTGGATGGACGCCTTCAGGTTCACCGTGGTGCGGCGCTCCTCGTCCATGATCCCGACCTTGAGGGTGTTGACCGGCAGGCCCACGACCTCTTCGATGCGGCCGAACAGCTCGTTGGTGAAGGCCACCTCGTCCGGGCCGTGCATCTTCGGCTTCACGATGTAGATCGAGCCGGTGCGGGTGTTGCGCTTCGCGGACTCGTCGCCCGCGGCGTCGAGCGCGTGCTTGGCGATCAGGACGGTGATCAGGCCGTCCATGATGCCCTCGGGGATCTCGTTGCCCTGGGCGTCGATGATCGCGTCGGAGGTCATCAGGTGACCGACGTTGCGCACGAACAGCAGCGAACGGCCGTGCAGCACGAGCTCGCCGCCGTCGATCGCGGTGTAGACGCGGTCCGGGTTCATGGTGCGGGTGAAGGTCTTGCCGACCTTGGTGACCGTCTCGGCCAGGTCGCCCTTCATCAGGCCCAGCCAGTTGTGGTAGCAGAGGACCTTGTCCTCGGCGTCCACGGCCGCGACCGAGTCCTCGAAGTCCATGATCGTGGTGACCGCGGACTCCAGCACCAGGTCCTTGACACCGGCGGTGTCGGTGGAGCCGATGGGGGAGGACGGGTCGATCTGGATCTCGATGTGCAGCCCGTTGTGCTTCAGCAGCACCGAAGTCGGGTTGGCCGGGTCGCCCAGGTAGCCGACGAGAACATCGTTGTCGGCCAGGCCGATCTCGGTGCCGTCCTCGAGGCCGACCACGAGCTCGCCGTCCTCGATCGAGTACTTGGTGGAGCCGACGTGCGAGCCGGTGATCAGCGGCACCGCGTCGTCGAGGAAGTTGCGGGCCCACTCGATGACCTTGTCACCGCGGACCTTGTTGTAGCCCGAGCCCTTCTCCGCGCCGTTGGCCTCGGAGATGGCGTCGGTGCCGTACAGGGCGTCGTAGAGCGAGCCCCAGCGCGCGTTCGCGGCATTGATGGCGAAGCGGGCGTTCATCACCGGCACGACCAGCTGCGGTCCTGCCTGGGTGGCGATTTCGGCGTCCACGTTCTCGGTACCGATCTGGAAGTCGGCCGGTTCGGGACGGAGATAGCCGATCTCGGTGAGGAACTGCTTGTAGGCAGCCTTGTCGTAGCCTGCGCCCGGGTTCGCGCGGTGCCACTCGTCGATCTTGGCTTGGATGTCGTCGCGTTCCGCCAGCAGTGCGCGGTTGCGGGGGGCGAGGTCATTGATGACGGCCTCGGCACCCGACCAGAACGCGGCGGAATCAACTCCGGTGCCGGGGAGGGCCTCGTTCTCCACGAAATCGTGGAGCACCTTGGCAACCTGCAGCCCGCCGACCTGAATCCGCTCTGTCATCTACTGCCTCATTTCGAGAAGCCGGGTGAAAAAGTACGCCCGTCATATTACTCGCCGGTACGGGGCGTTATTCCCCGGCCTCGGGGTGGAGGCCTCGGGCGATGGGGGTTGTTTGTATCGATCGGTACATTTAATGTACTGGGTGGAACATTTTCCGGGGGCGCGACGCGAAGGTGCGATTCATGGGAAAAGCCTTGTCGGGCAAGGTCTCTGTGGTAACAGGCGGCAGCCGCGGGCTCGGGCGGGAGATGGTGCGGGCGTTCGCGGCCGCCGGATCCGATGTCGTGATCGCCAGCCGCAAGCTCGACGCGTGTGAGGAACTGGCACGGGAAGTGCGCGACGCCACAGGGCAGCGCGTCCTGGCCGTGGCCTGCAATGTGGGCGATTGGGGGCAGTGCGAGACGCTCGCCGACGCGGCCCATGAGGAGTTCGGGCGTGTCGACGTGTTGGTCAACAACGCCGGGATGTCGCTGCTCTATCCCAGCTTGGACCAGGTTTCCGAGGCCATGTTCGACAAGGTGATCGCCACCAATCTGAAGGGGCCGTTCCGGCTTTCGGCGCTCATCGGCGCGCGCATGGCGGCGGCGGGCGGGGGATCGATCGTGAATATATCTTCGATCGAAGCCGCCCACCCCGAACCGCTCGCGGTGCCCTACGCAGCCGCGAAGGCCGGGCTCGAGACGCTGACCGGGGGTTTCGCCCACACCTACGGACCGGCGGTGCGGGTCAACACGATTCGCTGCGGGCCCTTCGACACCGATATCGCCAAGGCCTGGCCCGCGGAGATGCGCACCGAATTGGCGCGGCACACCGCGCTCGGCCGCCTCGGGGTCCCGGCCGACATGGTCGGGGCGGCGCTGTTCTTCGCCTCCGACGCCTCCGCCTACTGCACCGGCGCGACACTGGCCCTGGACGGTGGATTCCGGTGACCGCCGCCGTCCCGGCCCGCCGCCGCGGCCGCCCGCCCGCCTCCGAGGCCGGGCCGGGGGAGACCCGGGAGCGGATCGTGCGCGCGGCGCTGGAGCTGTTCGCGGAGAAGGGTTTCCACGGCACCGGCGTCGCCGAGATCGGGGATCGGGCCGGGGTGCAGCGCGGGGCGCTGTACTACCACATCGGGTCCAAGGAGGAGCTGCTGTGGCAGATCCTCGGCGACTACACCCGGCTCATGCTGGGCGAGGCCGAGCAGATCGCGCACGGTCCCGACCATCCGGTCACCAAGCTGCGCAGACTGATCCACTCGCACGTGGTGATGATCATCGCGAACCGCGCCGCCGTCGCCATCCAGCTGCGCGACGTGTCCGCGCTCAACGGTGATCGGGCGCGCGAACTCCAGGACCTGCGCGACCGCATCCAGCACCTGTGGCAGCAGGTCATCGACGCGGGCACCGCGGCGGGCGTGCTGCGCACCGCCGACCACGTGGTCACCAATGGCGTGCTCGGCATGCTCAATTCGGTGACCTTCTGGTACCGGCCCGGCGGGCAGCACACGCCCGACGAGATCGCCGGCATCCTCTGCACCACCGTCCTGGACGGACTCATCCAACCGCGCAAGACCACGAAAGGCTGACCATGGCTTGGGATTTCGGCACCGATCCGGAGTATCAGAAGAAACTGGACTGGGTCGCGGAGTTCGTCCGGACCGAGGTGGAACCCCTCGACCTGATCTACCCGAACCCATACGACCGCACCGACCCGGAGATCCGGGCGCTCATGAAGCCGCTGCAGGAGAAGGTGAAGGAACAGCAGCTGTGGGCCTGCCACCTGGGGCCCGAACTCGGCGGCCCCGGCTACGGGCAGTTGAAGCTGGCGCTGCTCAACGAGGTGCTCGGGACCTCGCAGTGGGCGCCGCTGGTGTTCGGCTGTCAGGCGCCGGATTCCGGGAACGCCGAGATCCTCGCGCACTTCGGCACGCCCGAGCAGAAGGCGAAGTACCTGCGGCCGTTGCTCGACGGCGAGATCGGTTCCTGCTACGTCATGACCGAACCGACCGGCGGGTCGGATCCGACGGCGTTCCGGACCCGCGCGGTGCGGGAGGGCGACGAGTGGGTCATCAACGGCGAGAAGTGGTTCAACTCCGCCGCCGAATTCGCCACCTTCCACATCGTCATGGCGGTGACCGACCCGGACGCGCCGCCGCATCAGCGGCTGTCGATGTTCATCGTGCCCGCCGATACCCCCGGCCTGGAGATCGTGAAGAACTTCACGGTGCCCGGTTTCAGCGAGCACGAAGGGCACCTGCGGTTCACCGATGTCCGCATTCCCGCGGACTCGCTGCTGGGCGCGGAGGGGCTCGGATTCATCGTGGCCCAGACACGTCTGGGCGGCGGCCGCGTCCACCACGCCATGCGCACGGTCGCGTTGGTGCGCAAGGCCTTCGACATGATGTGCGAGCGCGCCGTGTCCCGCCCGATGGGCAAGGGCAATCTCGGCGGCAAGCAGATGACGCAGGAGAAGATCGCCGAATCCTGGATCGAGATGGAGCAGTTCCGGCTGCTGGTGCTGCGCACCGCGTGGCGCATCGACCAGGAGCAGGACTACCGCAAGGTGCGTCACGACATCGCCGCCATCAAGGTCGCCATGCCGAAGGTCATGCACGACATCGCCCAGCGGGCCATGCACCTGCACGGTGCGATCGGCGTCAGCACCGACCTGCCGTTCACCGACATGATGACCTACGCGCAGATCATGGCCATCGCGGACGGGCCGACCGAGGTCCACAAGATCACCTTGGCCAAGGAGGTGCTGAAGGGGTACGCGCCCGCGGATCCGGTGTACCCCAGCGGATATCGGCCCATCCTGCGCGAGAAGGCGCGTCAGTTGGTCGCCGAACGGCTCGAACACACCGTCGGCAACCTCTGATCCGGTGCCGGGGCGGGCGACTTGCCCGCCCCGTCGCTGTCTCCGTGGAGCGGGGTGGCGATCAGTCCTGGCGCGGTTCGATCCAGAGCGCCTCGGAGACGGCGCACAGGTCGCCGTCCGCGGTCGAGAGCGCCACTCCGACAGTGTGTTTGCGGCCCTCGCGGGCGATGACCCAGGCGTGGGAGATGTAGTCGTTCCCGGCGTACACGGGCCGGAGCAGGGTCGCGCTGAGCGCGGCGGTGAACGCGCCGCCGCGCATGTGGGAGAACACGAACGCGGCGCGCCCGCCGGGGCAGTCGAGCGCCGACCAGACCACCTCGGGCGGGAGCTCGCCGGACTCGTCGGCCAGCCGCGCGTCGGGAGTCCAGGTGGCGGCCATCTGCTGATGCCCGGGCAGTTCCGACGGGAACAAGCGCAGACCCAGGCCGGGTTCGCAGGCCAACCCGCAGCCGTAGCAGTCGGTGACCGTCCGATCGCCCGACAGGCTGAGCTCGACAGCGGATTTCGCCGCCGCCCACGACGGGGCGGGCGGCGGGTCGAGGGCCAGGGTGGTGGGCGTGGCCTCCACCAGCAAGGTGTCGTCGGTGGCGGTGCAGATCGCGTGACCGTGCTCGGGACGCGACAGCAGGATCGGGGTGCCGACCATGACCGGGCGCCGGAAGTCGACGCGCACGGTGTCCGCGCCGGACCGCTCGGCCAGCAGGCCCGCGAGGTAGCCGCCGAACACGATCTGCGGGTAGCCGTGGATGTGCGCGGGAAGGGTGAGCGCTTGCGCCTGCGTCATCGTGGGAGGCCCAGCCTTTCCCGGCCGCCGTGGCCGATCATCACGACTGACGATACCCAGGCCGCGATCACGCGTTCCCGTGACATTTCACACCCGGCGAGGTGAGCCGTGGCCGCTCGGGGACTAGCGGCGTTTGCGCTCGCGGACCACGTGGGAACGCAGGCGCGAGATGCCTTTCACGCGGACGCTACGCAGGTGGCGCAGGGTCAGGTCGGGGTCGGCGTCGAGCTGGGCGGCCGCGCCGTCGTCGGCGAGGACCGTGCCGGGGCGGGCCACGCCGGTGAGGCGGGCGGCGACATTGACGACGGTGCCGTAGAGGTCGCCGAAGCGGGTCAGGACCGGGCCGTAGGCCAGGCCGACGCGGATCTGCGGCATCTCCGGGATCGTCTGGGCCGCACGGGCGATCGCCTGTTGCATGTCCAGGCCGATGCGCGCGCCGGCGCGGGGGTGCTCGGCGGCGAACATGACCTCGTCGCCGACGTTCTTGATGACCCAGCCGCCGTGGGCGGTGATCACCTCGGTGGTGGTGGTCTCGAAGGCGTCGAGCAGTTCGGTGAGCTCGTCCGGGTCGAGGTGCCGCGACAGGCGGGTGTAGCCGACCATGTCCGCGAACCCGACCAGCAACGGCCTTGTGGCGGTACCGGATTCGTGGGCGCGGCTCAGCGCCGCGGCCAGGTGCCGCTGCCAGGCGTAGTCGTGCAGTTCGGCCAGCACCGCGATGGTGTGCGCGGTGGCTTCCCGGCTCGCCTCCGGTGTCGCGCCATTGGCGGCGGCGAGCCGGCCGCCGACCTCGCGGGTGATCAGATCGGCTTGCCACTCGGCCAGGCGCGCCATCGCCTGGCCCATGGTGCGGGCGGCCGCGACCTGGCTCTGCTCATTGGTCAGCGAGGCCGCGCTCAGGGCCGCGAAGGCGCGGACCGCGGCGACGTCGTTGTCGGTGAACGCCACCTCGTCGTCACTGGCGGCGGCCGGGAAACCCAGGGCCACCCACAATTTCCGGGCCTGCTCGACGGGCACTCCGGACAGTTCGGCGACCTGGGTGCGGGTGTACCGGCGCGGCCCGCCCAACAGCGACCGCTCGACCACCGCGTCGACGATCTCGGTCGACCCACCGGATTCGATCATGCGGTCAGTACAGCACACGACGCGGCCGCGAGGGGCGGTCGGGAATCTCACGACAGCGGTTGGGCATTGCGTTGCGCGAGCATGATCGTCATCAGGCCCGCTTCCTGCGACTGCGAGGCGATCATGCCGCGCGCGGACTCCTTCACCGGACCCGACGCGACCCGCTGATCGGCCGCCTTCGCCATGGCCACGCCGCCGCGGTGATGACGCAGCATGAGCTGCAGGAACAGCACCTCGGCGTCCTTGCCGCGGGCGGTGGCGAGGGCGTCGAGCTCGGCCTGGGTGGCCATCCCGGGCATCGAGGCGCCGTCCGCCATCGCCGAATGATCGTGCGCCGCCACCGAATCCGTGGTCATCCACGTCATCGGATGCGAGGACTGCGGTGCGGCATTGGCCAGGCGCAGCCAGCCGAGCAGGGTGCCGATCTCCAGACGCTGGGCGTCGGCGATCTGCTGGGCCAGCTGACGCACCGTCGGGTCGACCCCGGAATCCAGGCGCTGGACCATGATCAGGGCCTGCTCGTGGTGCGCGCACATGTCCTGGCTGAATCCGATCTCGACCGGGTTGAGAACCGGTGCGGCGGAATGGCTCTCGGGAATCAGCAGCGGCCGCAACAGCATCCCGGCCGCGAGCAGGGCCAGGGCGAGCACGGCGATCGAGAGCGGCCGCCGTGCTCGATCACGCAGTGGTGCGGGACTTTCCGTCACGACCCCACCACGGAGTGCTGGTCGGCGGGCGGGGTGTACGCGTCGTCGGCGAGCTGCAGCACCATGAAGCCGTTGTCGTTGCAGGTGGCCCACAATTGGTTGCCGTGCCACTCCGGCGGTGAGAAGCACCAGTCGGTGGACAGGTCGCCGAAGGCCAGCATGCCGGTCCGCGAGGACAGCGCCTGGTTCGGATCGAACTTGCCCTCCAGCATGGCCCGCGCCGCCGACGGGAACTCCATGACCGGCACGCCGATGATCGAGGCCAGCGCGTGCGGCGAGTTCCACAACTCCAGGTTGCGGCCCTTGCGTGCTGGCGGGTTGAAGTAGGCGATCTCCTTGACGTGGAACGGATCCCGCACATCGAACACCCGGATGCCGGACTCCTCCCAGGCGCAGGCCAGGGCGGTCGGGTCGTTGGGGCGGTCGGCGGCGCAGTAGTGGGCGTCGTAGGAGAACACCGAACCGCCCATGGCCGAGGCCATCGCCGAATCCTGGTTCTCCGGCAGGTTGATCTCCAGCTTCAGCTTGGCCGCCACCGACGGATTGGTGTCGTCGGAGACGTCGATGAGCTTCACCCCGCCCGCGCCGCCCTCGTCGACGGTGAACAGGTAGGGCTTGCCGTCGTAGGTGACCGGGATGCTGTGCTGGGTTGCCCAGCCGTCGGTCCAGAACACCCGGCCCAGGTGCGGGACCTGCGGATTCGGGTCGCGGCGTTGCACGGCGCTGATGTCGAGGACGG
This sequence comes from Nocardia sp. CA-136227, assembly GCF_050955695.1. Taxonomy (NCBI): domain Bacteria; kingdom Bacillati; phylum Actinomycetota; class Actinomycetes; order Mycobacteriales; family Nocardiaceae; genus Nocardia; species Nocardia sp. CA-136227. The sequence continues at coordinate 4,542,889 of NZ_CP192081.1, read as the reverse complement.
TGAAGCCGCCCAGGGCGGACAGGTACATACGGTTGCCGTCCGGGCTGATGCCGAACCCGTGCGCCTCGATGCCGGTGAGGCCCTGCCAGATCACGTGCGGGTTGGTCGGATCGGTCAGGTCGACAGCGCTGACGAAACCGGGGGCGATGCCCGAGGCCCAATAGGTGCGCCCGTCGGGGGAGAAGCCGCCCTCGTGGGTCGTGATCGGCAGCGGCATCATCAGATTCGTGCCCGGGCCGGGGTTCAGCAGTCGCGGGTGCGCGCAGTCGGAGATGTCGTACACCGACAGGAATCCCGCGCCGATGCCGACCGGAACACCGGTGCCCACCAGCAGTTTCCGTTCGGCATTGACCTTGAGCGACTCCCAGGTGCCCGCGAGCATGGCGGGCTCGGTGAGGCTGCCGGTCTCCACCGGATTCGCCGGATCCGACACGTCCAGCACCTGCACGCCCTGGGCGGGACCGAGGATATTGCCCGGGAACAGCGATCCGGTGTAGGAGCAGTGGTCGTAGGTGGTCGAGGTGATGCCCGCGCCCTTGCCGACGTACCCGCCGACGAACGACATATTGCACCGATACCCCAGCGTGCTGCGCCCGCTGTTGCGGTCGTCGGCCGGAACATCGCCCTGCATACCGGTTTCCGGCAGCGAGTCCGGTCCGCAGTCGGCGCGCGGCACCGACGTTCGCCCGACATCGAGGAACTGCTGCACCTGATTGGCGATATCGGACTGCAGATCCGCCGACGCCCCGTGCATGGGCAGCACGGCCGCCCCCATCAGCGTCACCGCCAGCACCACGGCGGGCTTGGACCGCCGGATACTCGTGAACCGCCCCATCGCGGTACCCCCGTCTTCTCGCGTGCTCGACCGACAGTGACCGGAGGCACATTTCCTGTGCGATGTGGTCACGGTTACATCTCGAACGCTAACTCATAAACTGACCGCTCGGTAGATCCGGAGGGAAAATTGTCTGTGACAGTCGCTGCCAGTGGGTGCTCGGGTCCGTCGCGCGCATCCGAAACCCGTTGCCGCAGCGGTTAACAGAGCCGGTCGCCCAGTCGATCTTGAAAGGCTGCGATGATTCGACGACGGAGGTGGGCGATGCGCTCTACGGGATTCGCGATGCTCTTGGCCTGCACGGTGATCGCGGGCGTCACCGGCTGCACGGATGGGGCCACCCCGACCGCGACGCCGAGCTCGGCGATCCCGGCCGTCTCACCCAGTGCCGGCAGTCCGAGTGCCGGAAACCCCGGCACTGCCCCCACCGGGAACCCCGCGCCGGCAGACACCCCGATCGCCGCCTGCGCCCCCGGACAGGTCGACGTCACCGCCACCGGGCTGGGCGCGGCCATGAGTCACCACGGCATCACCCTCACCTTCTCCATCGCCAATCCCGCGCAGGCCTGCACCCTGAAGGGCTACCCCGGGCTCGACCTCACCACCTCCACCGGTGAGGTCATCCACGCCGAACGCACCGCCTCCGGATACATGAGCCCGCAACCCTCCGGCGACCCCGAACCCACCGTGGTCGTCAAGTCCGGTCACCCCGCCAAAGCCATCGCCGAATCGGTGGCCTGTGGTGTCTACGGCAAACCTGAATCCAAGGTCGTCAAAACCCAAGTAACCCCGCCCAACTCGACCGACACCCGAGTGGTGGACGAGGCCCTCGACACCTGCAACTTGAAGATCCACCCGGTCACGGCTTAGGCCGCCAGGCTGCGTCATCGTCGGTGATCACGGGCCGGCAATCATGTACCGCAAATTCTGAGCACACGGTCGACGCGATCGGGCGCATACTCGAACGATGCACACCGTTCTGATCCTCGGTGCGGGGTTCGGTGGGCTCGAACTCGCCGCGGGTCTGTCCGGGTCCGTACCGGACGAGGTCCGGGTGACCTTGCTGGATTGCGCCGAAGGGTTCGTCTTCGGCTTCGCCAAGCTGGACGTCCTGTTCCGGGGGCGCACCGTCGACGAGGTCCGGACTCCCTATGACGCCATCGACCTTCCGGCCGTGGAGTTCCGGCGTGAAACGGTCACCGCCATCGACCCCGCCCGCCGCACGGTCACCACCGATCGAGGTGGGTACGCGCCGGACACGCTGGTCGTCGCGCTGGGTGCGGAGTACGACTGCGCCGCCACCCCCGGATTCGTCGAGGACGGTCACGAGTACTACTCGCTCGCGGGCGTCCACCGGCTGCGGCGACGCCTCGACGCCTTCACCGGCGGCACCATCCTGATGTCGATCCTGAGCGTCCCTTTCAAGTGCCCGCCGGCACCGTACGAAGGCGCGCTGCTGCTCCATGAGGAGCTCGTGCGACGCGACCTGCGCGAGGCCACCCGCATGCGACTGATCACCCCGATGGACTCACCCATTCCGGTGTCGCCGAGCTCCAATACCGCGATCCTCGGCGCACTCGCCGACCGTGGCATCGAGTACACGCCCGGAACGCGGGTACGTGCCCTGGACCCGGCGACGCACACCGCGTCGACGCGAGCCGGGGACCTGCCCTACGACCTGTTCATCGGCATTCCCCGGCACCGGGTTCCGGAGGTCGTGCAGGTGTCCGGGCTGACCGCCGGGGGAGTGGACGGCTGGATCCATGTCGACGCGGCCACCCTGGCCACCCCCTACCCCGGGGTGTACGCACTGGGCGACTGCGCCGATGCCCCCGTGCCCCGCGCGGGCGTATTCGCCGAGACGGCGGCCCGAACCGTCGCGGCCGACATCATCGCCCGCCTGCACGACAGTCCCCGCGACGGCAGGTATCTGGGACAGGGCACGTGCCACATCGAGTTCGGCGGGGGCCTCGTCGGGAAAGTCGAAGCGGACTTCCTCTCCGGCCCAGCGCCCGTCGCCCCATTCCTCGGGCCATCCGCCGAATTCGCCGAGGAGAAAGCCGAATTCGCGGCCGCTCGGCGGCGGCGCTGGTTCGGTTCCTGACTCCGCGGGACCGGTGCGGCGGGCATGGTCCCCGCCGGATTCGTCCGGTCCGGAAACTCGGAAAAGCGGTGTGACCGCGTCTTTTTCGATGGTTCGGAATAAATGCGTGGTGGATCGGGGGCATCGGGTTCTACCTTCGTGATCGGCGGTGGGAGAGACCGCCGATCTGTACTGGGGGAGAACTTCATGACCGACACCTTGTTCGCTGACGTGTCCACTTTTCAGGCGCCCGTCAACGACGACTATCCGTACGAAGTGCTGTCGTTTCGCAGCAATGACGGCACATTCCGCGACGACCACTTCGCGCACAACTATCGATGGGCCACCGCCGCAGCCGATTCCGGGCGACTCGCGTGCTTCATCGTCTATTTCTACTGGCGTCCGAATTGGCAGGAGACGGTGCGGACCTGCATCGACATGGTCACCGAGGCGGGGGGACCGCACCCGCGGATGATCGTGATGCTCGATGTCGAACAGGGCGGCAATCCGTCCGGCGACCAATCCGACGGGGTCAATCGCGCCTATTGGGCGGCCGCCGACTGGCTCGGTGATCCGCGCCGGGTCATCGGGTACGCCAATGCCTCCGACTTCGCATCCATGTGGCCCACCCGGCCCGAGGGATTGCGTGTGGTGGCGGCGGGCTACGGCAACGATCCGCAACTGCCGGGACAGGTCGCGCATCAATACACCGACGGACAGGGGTGGGGTGGCGGACTGCCCGAGGGCTGCGACCCGTTCGGGCCGTGTGACATGAACAGCGCCGACGGTTTGTCGCCCGACGAATTGGCGGCCGCCTGCGGAATCGTCACCGCGCGAACCGGAGTGCGGTCATGATCGACGTTCTCATGGTGCCCGGCACATTCTGCCCGCACGGCGGTGACAACATCAGCGAGGAGTTCCTGCGCGACCTGGACCCCGCGGAATTCACCACCCGCATCGTCGACTATCCCGCCGAGTACGGCAGTCCCGGCACCTACGCGGACAGCCGCGCGGCGGGCCGTGAGGCGCTGCTCGGCGCGATCGGTGCGAGCCCGAATCCCGTTGTGCTCGGCGGATATTCGCAGGGCGCGCAGATCGCGGGCGATGTCGCGGCCGAGATTTCGGCGGGACAGCATCCGGAACTGGATGTGCGCGGCGTGGCGTTGATCGCCGACCCGTCCCGTCCGCGCGGTCGCTGCGTCGGTATCGACCCGGGCGGCTGGGGGATCTCCGGCGAACGCGACACCGGCCTGCCGACCTGGTGGGTCGCCGCCGCCGGCGACCCGATCACGTCGCTCCCGGCGGGAAATCCCTTGCGCAGCTTGGCCGATATGACCGAGTTCTATTCGCTGAGTTCCCCCGAAGCCGCCACGCGCTGGGCGCAGCACATGATCGACACCGCGACGAACCGCAGCATGCAGCCGTGGTGGAACGTCGATCGATGGCAGGACTGGGGCGGCGCGCTGGCCTGGATGAAGGGCTACTTCACCGACGGCCGCCACACCACCGCCTACCTCGCCGAGGGCCACTGCAAAGCGCTCGCCGACGCTCTGAACCAGGAGCTGCCGCGATGACCGACCGCACCGCATCGTGGCGAGGAGGATTCGATGCCGTTCCTCGGTGAACAAGCCGTGGTCGTCGAGGAGGTCGACGCGCTCCGGTGGCGATTGCAAGCACCGCTGACCTACCGCGCGGTCGCCGACACCTTCAGCGTGCCAGTCGGTTTCATCACCGACTTCGCCTCTGTCCCCAGGCCCCTGATCTGGCTGATCCCCCGCTACGGGGCCTACACCCGCGCGGCGATCCTGCACGACTACCTGTGCGAGGTCGCGCCCGTCGGCCGTTCCGATGCCGACGGCATCTTCCGGCGCATGCTCCGCGAATGCGGTGTCTCGACGCCTCAGCGGTGGATGATGTGGGCCGCCGTCCGTTTCGGCGGGCGCATGGCGGGTGCCGGAGTCCGCGAATGGCTGCGCTTCCTTCTGATCGCGTTCCCCGCGGTGGCATTCCTGGCAGTCCCGTTCCTCATCGACTGCCTGTTCCTGCTGCTGTTCCGGCTCTGCACGGCACCCGCGACGGAAGCGCCTCGGATCACCGTGGCCCGAACCGGTTTCGCCACGCTTGCAGGGCCGCCGGCGACAGATGATCCGCCGTTCGCGCGAACAGCTGATACAGAGCGGCTCCGTGCATAGCGGCGAGCTCGGTGTTGTGCACCATGACATCGAGTTCGTTGGCGGCGGTGATCTCCAGGAACGCCTGTAGCGCGTCGTCGTCCACGTCGTGTTCCCGGCCGGTGAACCGGTCGGTGAACACGGTGGGCGTCGCGCCCAACCGCGGGTACACCGCGGACCGGTCACAACTGCCGTAAAGGTAGACCAGTTCCTCTGCCTGCGAACCGATCAGGGCGGCCAGCTTCGCCCGCTCCGACACCTCGAGCAGTGACCGATCGAATCCGTCGGTGCCGTACATCGCGTGACAGAGCCCCGCGTACTGGACATCAGCGTCCGCGCCCCACCGGGCCAGCAGGTCGGCGACCCGCGCGAGATGCGTCATCAGTGTGCCCCCGGGGTGCGGAATCTGTTCCGCGCCCAGATCGCGGAGGAAAAGCTCGACCTGTTCCCGTTCAACCGCCACCGCTCCAACCTACCCGGGGTCGGTCGCGATGATCAGCGGCAATTATGAGGGTTCGGACTGAAAGCGCCCCCCTCGACTTGTTCCGGGAGCTTCTCCCAGTCATCTTGTGTGACGGAAGTATTCGGAATGTGTGAAGGATGTGTAGTGAAGCTCCGTCTGAGTGGACGTCTCGCCGTGGTGGCGTTGGCTGTCGTGACCGTGCTCGGTCTGTCGGCATGTGGCAGTGGTGAGAAGCACCCGGGCCATACCCCCGCCAAGTCCTCGACGTCGAAAACGGCCTCCGGACAGGCATACCCGCCCGCCCCGTCCGCCACCGAGCTGAACACCGCCATGCAGAAGGTCCTCGACCCCGCCGTCCCCGACGCCGAGAAGCTCGACCTCATGCAGGGCATGCAGGCCGACCCGAGCCTCCCGACCCGAATCATCGAGGCCTACAAGCAGAACAACGCCTCCATCACCGTCACCAACGTCGTCGACCTCGGCAACGGCACCCTCACCGCCGACGCCCAGGCCGCCATCGGCGGCGGCGCTCCCCAACAGGCCGTCGTCCCCTTCGTCGCCGAAGACGGCAAATGGAAAGTCCAGAAAGACTGGATCTGCAACCTCCTCTCCCTGGCCAACCAAACCTCCCCGGCCTGCGGCTGAACCCGGCTAGCCGAGCAACCGGGCCGGGCACCACGCCCGGCCCGGTCTCACGCCCGGGCGTCGAAATCCGCGAGGGCGCGGGCCAAGTGCAGGTTGTCGACGTCTCGCAACGGGGTGAGGTCGGGCATGTGCTGACCCCCGCCGCGGCAGGCGTCGGTTGGGTCCGACAAGAGCCTCGGGCTCAGTCGCGCACTTTAGCGGGGAAGACGGCGTAGGTGCCCAGGGCCTTGGCCACCAGGCGGCCTGCGTTTCGGATTTCCGATTCCAGGGTGATGACGCGTCGGCCTCGGTTGATCACGCGGGATTCGCATTCGACGACGCCGTCGCGGACGGCGGCGAGGTAGACGATTTTGATCTCGATGGTGGCGCAGGATTCGCCCTCGGCGAGCACGCAGTACACGGCCGCGCCCATGCCCTGGTCGGCCATCGAATACATCGCCCCGCCGTGCAGCACGCCGTGCGGGTTGAGGTGCTGATCGGCGACGGCGATCCGGCAGACACTGCGTGCGCCGGGCTGATCGAATTCGACCATATCCAAACCGATGAGCGCGCCGAAGCCGCCGTCGAGATTCACAGGTTTCGTCATATCGTCGGGAGCTTACGCCCGGGACCGCGCGGGCTGAGTCGGCATAGTCGCCTTGGGCGCATCGAAGCTCGAGGCTACTGCCGGTCTCTCCGTCGCGGCTTGGACGTTTGTGCTCCGAGTTGGGCGAACGCGACTATGACCGCACCTACGGCGAAGATCGCGAATCCTGTTTGTCTGTCGCTGTCTGTGGCGCTGTGGTTCATCGAGGCCATCATGAAGAAGAAGCCGGAGAAGCCGATGATATAGCCGATCCAGATGAGTACTCGCGTCCAGTGCGGAGCCCTTGACAGGTCATCAGGGTCTGGGATGTCGACGTTGTTGTTGACGGTTTGGTGGTTGTCCCTGCCGACGGCGAAACCAGTGTGCACGGTCTGGGACACGGTGTGCGTCGAGTTGTCGATGTGTGCGATCCATGACCGTCCGTCGAGGCTGTCGAGCCTTCGCTGGATGTCACTCAGTTCCTGAGCGAACTTCTCGTCGGTTGCCGCTTCACGGGTGATCGCATCGGCAACCTGGTTGCGGGCCCTGACACTATCGGGGTTCTCACGTAGCTGTGAGACAGATTGCCGCCCAATCTTCCGGATCACGGCGTCGGTCAGTGCTGTGAGCGCGAGATCGAAGTGCTTATCTACCCAGCGCCCGCCGGCGAGTCCGGCTGCACCCGCAAGGTAGGCGACGATTGCTGAAACCTCGATCATGCCGGCCTCCCCCTGTATCGACACAACAGCAACGTGCTCAGTGAATCGCTCGAACGGGTGGCGTTGTTTCATCCGAAAATCACGAGATCGTTTGTAAACAAACGTAATTCGTGAGCACCGCAACAACGAGACCGGTCGGCACACGGTCTAGTGCTCGGTGGTGAGGAGCTCGCGGAAGCGTCGAGCAGGCGGGTGCGGAGGAGGTCGTAGGGGCCGCCCTTCATGTCGAGTGGCGTTGGCCGATGTGGTTCGTGAGGTCGTGGTCGCGGCCGAAGCCGAGGGGGAGGTCGGGGTGATCGGCACGTGGCACGCGTTGGGGCCGACCGCTCTGCTGCCGGACTTCTATACCGAGGAGCCTTGGGAGATGCCCGCGCTCAGGGAGATTCGGGCGATCGCGGTGCGGACGGGAGCGACGACACTCGAGTTGCCCTCCGGGCTGCGCCCGCCGCCGGAGTACTACGAGGAGGACGAACTCCAAGCGTGGTGGATGGGGGAGGACGTCGCGCGATGACTGCTGAGTGACAGTGGGTTTCACCGGATAGCAGCTCTCGTGCGGGGCGGCCGCTGCCTCGGACGGCCGCCTCGCTCGAGCAGTACTACGTCGTGCGCGTCAGGGTGTTTTGGTCGCCTTTCCGATCTCGGCGAGACCGTCGACAAGGGTGTGGCCACCCAGCTGTTCCCATCCATTGCCGGTAACGCCCATGAACTGGATCTCGAGGTCCCTGACCTGGTCGGCGATCCGGGAGGGGAAGGAGACCTGGGGTGGGCCGGGAGGAGGCGCGAAGCCGTCGATTGCCAGCTTCTGGCCGATGGCGGCCACGCCGTCGACCAACGTCCGCCCGCCCAGCTGCGGCCAGCCGGTGCCGCCCACACCCATCAGCTGGATCCACACGTCGGGGATCTGCCCCCCGGCGCCGGTCGGGAAGGGCACATTGGTCGCACCGGTGGGAGCGCCGAAGCCGGTGATCTTCAGCTTCTGGCCGATGGCGGCGACACCGTCGACGAGGGTGTGGCCACCGAGCTGCGGCCATCCCGTTCCCGGTGTGAAGTCGTCACCGTCGCCGAAGAATTGGATCCACACGTCGCGGACCTGACCGTCGACGCCCACCGGGAACGGCACGTTGACCGCGGCGGTGGGAGCCGCGAAGCCGCTGATCTTCAGCTTCTGGCCGATCGCGGCGAATTCGTCGACGACGGTTCGCCCGCCCAGCTGGGGCCAACCCGTTCCGGGTGCGTTGTTGCCGCCGTCGCCGAAGAGCTGGATCCACACGTCTCCGATCGGCAACGTGGGCATCGGGGCCGCGGTAGCCGAGGTATAGCCCTTCGGCGGGATCAGTGTCGCGAGCTGATCGAAGCCGATCCAATACCCGTACGGGCTGAATCCGCTGTCGGCGACCCACACCGCACGCGGGAACGCGCTGTCATAGCCCATCAACGCGATGTAATGGAATACTTCACCGCCGCCGTAGACGGGCGATACCGAACCCTTGACGCCTTGCGGGTAGTTGTTCGGCGGGGCATCGATATTCGCGACCACACCGAAGCCGGCGTCGATCGAACTGACGATGTCGTTCCACAATCGATCCTTCTGAGCGCCGGTCGGCGGATCATCGTGCATGTACGTGTCGACATACTTCGCGGCGGGCAGAATCCTGTTCAACACCGGAGTGATCAAACCGACGTAATCGGTCCCGTTCTCGGTGGTCCCGATCTCGGTGGCCAAATATTGCTCGGAGAGATTCACCCCGCACGAATTGCACACGATCTGGGTCGCCGCCGGACCGCACCAGAAGAACCTCTCCTGCGGGACGATCGACCTGTCGTAGGGGAGTTCCTTCTCCGTCGGTACCCCACCCGGCGATACCGAAGCCAGCCGGTCATAGATCTCCTGGGCGTCGGCCATGCGTTCGTCGTACCGATCGGGGAATGCCGACCGCTGCACTTCTTGGGCATACGAACCGGGTGAATCCGGACCGTTGTAGTCCAGCCTCGCGAGCCGCTCGTAGAACAGCCCCGCCGACGTGGTCGGGTTCATGCAGGTCGCGCAATCCGCCCACCAGTACTCGCCGTTGTCGCCCTGCCGGATTTGTTGCTGGAACACGCCCACCGAGTAGCCGTCGGTCCCCACGGCATCGTGTTCGAGCTGCATGGACTCCGGCACCGCGGGATTCGCGTAGATCGTCAAGTTCGACTCGACGAGCCCTGTCGCCAGTGCGATCACGATGCCGCGCTGACTGATTCCGCGTCGCTGCCCCTCCACGATAATCGCTTGGGCGACTTGATCCCGTGTCATAGCTTTGCCCCTCCTATGTCGAAAGCAGATGCGCACCCTTCGAGAATTCGCGTGATCGCGAAAAGATTCCGTTGCGTGCGTCGCCGAACGAGCATTCTGAATAAACGGCATGTCGCATATTCCGTTTATTGGGCTGCATTTCGAGGTGGGGCAGCACCTCGGAGCCCCCGTGATCCCCCCCGTCGTTCGTGAACGATGCCAGTCGGTCTTCTAATTGGGCGTGAGCGCGCGCGGGCGACACCAGGAACTGTCGAAGATGACGACGAGTGTGACCGATCCGCCGACCTGGGACGGATACGTGGCACTATTCCTGTCAGATGCGCCGACCGGGTGCCCTATCCAACCCTGCCCCCCAAATTCCTTAGCCGTCCGAACCTGTAGTCGAATGTGCCAATCGGCCAGTGTGCAGTCGAGATTTTCTGATAATAGTGCACGTCAGCGCCATTCGGAAGCCGGACTAATCCGTCACAACGGTCACGAATATCATTTGTTTGCAAACGCATCGAATCCGGGATGTCATTCGCGGCTATCTGCTCAGCAGCTGTCGGGCGGCGTCGAGCAGGCGAGTGCGCAGGAGTTCCGATCGAGCCGCGATATCGGCTTGGCCGCGCACGTATTCAGCTCTGCCGGAAGGTGTTTCGATGCGAATGGGCTCGTAGCCGTAGTCCAGCAGGTCGTAGGGGCTGGCCTTCATGTCGAGCTCGCGGGCGGCGCACGCCAGTTCGAAGGCGTCGAACAGCAGATCCGAGCTGATCAAGGGGGTCAGCTTGAAGCCCCACTTGTAGATGTCCATATTCGCGTGGAGGCAGCCGGGTTGCTCGCGGGCGATCTGGGAGTCGCGGGTGAGCGGCTCGATATTGAGGGGGACGGCCGCGGGGGTGAAGAAGCGGAAGGCGTCGAAGTGGGTGCAGCGGATCTGCATGGATTCGACGACGGCGTCGGTGCCGGAGGAGCCCAGACGGAGGGGGACCTGCTGGTGGCGGACATCGTCGGTGCGGTAGACCATGGCCCACTCGTGGAGGCCGAAGCAGGACAGTTGCGCGGGGCGGGCCGCGGTCGCGGAGAGCAGTGATACGACGAATTCGACCGTGTCGCGGCGCTTTTCGAGGAAGGCCGGGTCGGCGGTCCAGCCGGTCACGGGCGGACCGTCGGGGGAGTCCACCGAGATCTGGCGGTAGCCGCGGGACCCCGTGTACTCCTCGGCATCGGTCAGCGCCACACCGAAACCAGGATGCCAGCGCTTCAGCTGCGCGGGCTTGTTGCCGTAATAGGTGAACAGGAAGTCGATCACCGGGTGTTTGGTGCCCGCCGCGCGCCGGTCGAGGTACGGCCCGAGCAGCGCGTCGACGCGGGCGCGGTGGGCGGCCGCCCGGTCCCGCCACGCGGGACCGGACAGCACGGAGCAATCGATGCGGGCGTTCATCATTCGGCGAGACGGTGGGTGGCGTCGCGGACGGTGCCCACGAACTCCTCCACCAGATCCTCCAGCGCCACGATGCCGACGGTATTGCCGCGACTGTCCACCGCACGACCCAGATGGGAGTTGGTGCGGCGCAGCCGGGCCAACGCCTCGAACAAGGTGGTGCCCATGCTGACGGTGGGCAGCGGACGGATATCGGTGCGCGGGATCGGGGTGCCCGGCCCCGCGTCCTCGTCGGCGGTCAGGTCGAGCACATCCTTGACGTGGAGGTAGCCGACCAGCGAACCGTCGTCCGCCCGAACCGGGTAACGGGAGAACCCGGTCTCGGCGACAGCGGATTCGATGTCACCGAGGGTGGTCCCGTCGCCGCGCAACGGCACCGAGCGGGCCTTGGCCAGCGGCACCATCACATCGGCGACGATCCGGTCGCTCGAGCCCAGCGCCTGCGTGAGGCGACGATGCTCCTCCTCGTCCAGCAGACCCTCGGAGCGCGATTCACCGAACATCTCGGCCAGCTCGTCCGACGACACCGTCGAATCCAGCTCGTCCTTCGGCTCGATCCGCAACGCCCGCAGCGAGATATTGGCCGCGAAGTTGTAGACCGCGATCAACGGCTTGGCCAGCCGCAGCCACATGAGGTGCAGCGGAACCAGCAGCAGCGCCATGCGCTCCGGACCGGCGAGCGCGATGTTCTTCGGAATCATCTCGCCGAGCAGGATGTGCAGGATCACCACGATCGTCAACGCCAGCGCGAACGAGACCGGATGCAGCAGCGAATCCGGCACGCCCACCAGATCGAACGGCTTCTCCAGCAGATGCGCCACTGCGGGCTCACCCACCCGGCCCAGCAGGATCGAGCAGATGGTGATGCCCAGCTGCGCCGCCGCCAGCATCATCGACAGGTTCTGGCCCGCCTCGATGACGGTATTGGCGCTGCGCTTGCCCTGCGCCGCAAGCGCTTCGAGCCGGTCGCGGCGCGCGGAGATCAAGGCGAACTCCGCGCCGACGAAGAACGCGTTGCCCAACAGCAGCAGGAACGTCAACAGGACGGCGTACAGGTCACCCATGAGTCTGCTCCCAGATCGCGAGGGCCTCGGCGTCGATCGGCCGGATCAGGACGCGGTCGATGCGCCGCCCGTCCATGCGCTCGACCGTGGCGATCCAGCCGCCCCGGGTGTGGGTGTGCTCGAGCTGGCTGTTGCCGGGTTCGGGCAGCAGCACCTCGTCGCCGGTTTCGGGGATCCGGCCCAGACGGGTCAGGACCAGGCCACCCAAGGTTTCGTATTCACCCTCGGGCGGGTCGTATCCGGTGGTGCGGGACACCTCGTCGATGCGCATCAGGCCCGAGCAGTTCCAGCCGTTGGCCGTGCGGCGCACATCGAGTTCCTCCTCGTCGTGCTCGTCGCGCACGTCGCCGAGGATCTCCTCGATCAGGTCCTCCATGGTGACGATGCCCGCGGTGCCGCCGTACTCGTCGACCACCAGCGCCACCTGCATGCCGTCGCGGCGCACCCGCTCGAGCACCTCGTCGCCGTCCAGGCTGGCCGGCACCACCGGCACCTGCTGCGCGATGGACTTCAAGGTGATTTGGCGGCGGTCCTTCACCGGATGCACGAAGGTCTGCTTGATGTGCACGAACCCGAGCGTGTTGTCGAGATCGCCGTCCACCACCGGGAACCGCGAGTACCCGGTTTCGCGCGCGGCGTCGATCAGGTCGGCGAGAGTGCAGTCCTGATCGAGGGTTTCGATGGTCATGCGCGGCGTCATCAACTCCTCCGCGGTGCGATCACCGAACTGCAGCGACCGATCCACCACCTGCGCGGTGCGCTGATCGAGCGCCCCGTGCAGTGCGGAAGTCCGCACCAGCGAACCCAATTCCTGCGGTGAGCGCGCCGACCGGAGTTCCTCGGCCGGTTCGATCCCCATTCGGCGCACCGCCCAGTTGGCGGCCCCGTTCAGGAAATTGATCATCCACTTGAAGACGCTGGAGAAGGCGATCATCGGGCCCGCGGTCCAGCGCGCGGTCTCCAGCGGGGAGGCGATGGCGATGTTCTTGGGCACCAGCTCGCCGTAGATCATCGACAGCGAGGTCGCGATGATCAGCGCCAGCGCCAGGGAGATGCCCTTCGTGGTCCCGATGCCCAGCCCGAACGCGCTCAACATCGGCTCCAGCAGCCGGGCCAGCACGGGCTCGGCGATGTAACCGGTGATCAGGGTGGTGATGGTGATGCCCAGCTGAGCGCCCGACAACTGGAACGAGAGGGTGCGATGCGCCTGGCGCACCTGCCGGGCCCGACGGTCGCCGTCACGGGCGTGGGCCTCCACGGTGGAGCGTTCCAGAGCGGTGAGCGAGAATTCCGCGGCCACGAACAAGGCCGTGCCGGCAGTCAGAGCGATGAATCCGAGCAGACTGAGAATGGTGAGCAGAACCGACACGGTCAGCACCACCCGGCCGTTTCCGAAGCCGGTATTGCGGGGAAGCCGGGTTTGTCACCCGGCTCGGTAGAGGAGCCCTCCTGTGAAGCGCCCTTGGACGCGGGTGACAACTGGTTCCTTTCGCAGGGGTTGCTGGCGGAGTACGCCACGGATACCCAGTGCCTGGGTCCGGTCAGGCCATGCTACCGGGCGGCTTCGCCGGTTTCCGCACAGCGGGGCCGTATCACAGTGGACGGTCGCCGGGAATCATCCGGCGCCGACCCGGCGGTGACACGCGGAAAGGGGTCCGCACACGCGAAACCCGGCGGATCCGAGCGGACCCGCCGGGTTCGGGCTGTGCAGTACTAGCGGGAGACGATCACCAACCGGAGGGCAGCGGACGGCCCTCGGCGAAACCGGCGGCCGACTGGATGCCCAGCAGGGCGCGCTCGTGGAACTCGCCGATGGTGCGCGCGCCCGCGTAGGTGCAGGAGCTGCGCACACCGGAGGTGATGTGGTCGATCAGGTCCTCGACACCGGGACGCTCGGGATCCAGCCGCATGCGCGAGGACGAGATGCCCTCCTCGAACAGCGCCTTGCGGGCCCGGTCGAACGCCGAGTCGGTGGCGGTGCGGGCGGCCACGGCCCGCTTGGACGCCATGCCGAAGGACTCCTTGTAGCGGTTGCCGTCACGGTCGACACGCAGGTCGCCGGGCGACTCGTAGGTGCCCGCGAACCAGGAGCCGATCATCACGTTCGAGGCGCCGGCGGCCAGCGCCAGGGCCACGTCGCGCGGGTGGCGGACGCCGCCGTCGGCCCACACGTGCTTGCCGAATTCCGCTGCGGCCGCGGCACATTCGGCGACGGCCGAGAACTGCGGGCGGCCGACGCCGGTCATCATGCGGGTGGTGCACATGGCGCCGGGGCCGACACCGACCTTGATGATGTCCGCGCCCGCCTCGATCAGGTCCCGGGTGCCCTCGGCGGCGACCACATTGCCCGCGACCAGCGGCACACCCAGATCCAGGGTGGCGACCGAGCGCAGCGCCTCCAGCATCTTCTGCTGGTGGCCGTGCGCGGTGTCCATGACCAGCACGTCGGCGCCCGCGTCGACCAGAGCCTTGGCCTTGGCCGGGATGTCGCCGTTGATGCCGACGGCCGCGGCGATGCGCAGCTTGCCGTCGGAGTCGGTGGCCGGGGTGTAGATGCCGGCGCGGATGGTGCCGGTGCGGGTCATCACGCCCGCGAGGGTGCCGTCAGGGTTGACCAGCACCGCGAGGTGCGCGTGCCGGGCCTCGAGCAGGCCGAAGACGTCGCGTGGGGAGGCGTCGGCGGGGGCGGAGACGAAGTCGTCGTTGGCGACGGTGCTCAGCCGGGCGAAGCGGTCCACGTCGGCGCAGGCCGCCTCGGTGACGACGCCGACCGGCTTGCCGTTCTCGACCACGACGACAGCGCCGTGGGCGCGCTTGTGGATGAGGGCCAGCGCGTCGGAGACCGACTGCTCGGGATCCAGCACGACGGGGGTGTCGGCGGTGAGCGAGCGGCTCTTGACGAAGGCGATGGTGTCGGACGCCGCGGCGATCGGCAGATCCTGCGGGAGCACCACGATGCCGCCGCGGCGGGCCACGGTCTCGGCCATGCGACGGCCGGCGACAGCGGTCATGTTCGCGACCACGAGGGGGATGGTGGTGCCGGTCCCGTCCGAGGTGGACAGGTCGACATCGAAACGGGACGCCACATCCGTCCGGCGGGGGACGAGGAAGACGTCGTCGTAGGTCAGGTCATAGGGCGGGGTCTGCCCGGGAAGAAACTGCACGTTGGACCATGGTAGCTGAATGCTGTGCGTTCGCCAGCGACTTGCCAAGAAATTCCGATTGCCGCGGGCAACCAGCTCATCGAGATCACCGGCGACACCGTGCCGGCGCACGCCGACGCCGTCGCCGTGCAAGTGAAGACCGATGCCACCGGCGGCACCACCGGTGGTTCGTCGGCAGCCACGTGCTGGGGTTGCGGCGACCGAAAAGGGCTGGCGCATCGACCGTTTCGAATACCGGTTGAAGGTCGTCGACAGCACCGCCGGCCTGATCTGATCCCGTCGGTTCAGGACGGGGTGGGGATGAACAGCGCCTCGAACGGTGGTGCCCCGACCGCGACGGTCGTATGACCGAGGCCCTCGGTGTCGGCGGCCAGCACCAGGTCTCCGGGTGCGAACCGCCGGCGCTCGCCGTCGGTGGTGGTCACCTCGATCGCGCCCCGCAACATGACCACCCATTGCCTGGTCGGGGCCGGATGCGGCGCGCTGTCGAAGCCGCCGCTGCGGAGATAGGACACGCCCGGGATCGAGGGCACCGGGCCCACCGCCATGGCGGGCACGCCGGCGGCGAGAGTCCGATCGGCCAGCGGGATTTCGGCATCGGTGAAGGCCGATCCGCCGTCCGGGGTGGAGGTGATCACGGTGTAGCGCAGGGTGTTTCGCTCGGGCATGGTCTCGATGCTCGCCGTTCGCCGCCTGGTGCGCGATTCCCCGCTGGGAATGGAGAGGGCGATTCCTGAGGCACTACACAGGTCCTATTGACGTTTGCTAGAAATTTGCCGAGCCTGCTTTCCGGCTCCGAGTTATCTCAATCTCGTCGGATTTGCCGGAAAGGTCGTGCCCTTTGTGTCCGCGTGTCGTAGGAACCTACAAACGTGTCGCCCTCATCGGGACGAACGGCGGGCCGCGCCCGGCTTGCGCTTCTTGTTGTGCACGCGGCTCTCGCCCTGTGGTCGCTGCTGCCGGAAGCGCGGCTGCTCCTTGTCGGCCTTCCGCTCGGGTGCGGGCGGGGCCGAGGGATCGGCGATCGGACGGCCGCTCGGGCGGCGGGCTCCCGTGATCTCGACGAGGCGGCGATCACCAGGGCGCACCTCGACGTCGGTGAGGGTCACCGAGGCGCGCTCCGCCAGCCGGGCCGCCTCCTCGCGGTCATCGGGGGTGACGATGGTGACGACCGTGCCCGAGGCGCCCGCTCGGGCGGTACGGCCGGTGCGGTGCAGGTAGTCCTTGGGATCCGCGGGCGGGTCGACATGCACGACCAGCGAGATGTCGTCGATGTGCAGCCCGCGGGCGGCCACATCGGTGGCGACCAGCACCGGGGCGGTTCCGTCGGCGAAGGCCGCGAGCATGCGAGTGCGCTGGTTCTGCGCCTTGCCGCCGTGCAGGGCGACCGCGCCGATCCCGATCTCGCGGAGCTTGCGCGCCAGCTTGTCGGCTCCGTGCTGGGTGCGCACGAACAGCAGCGTCCGGCCTTGCCGCGCGGCGATCTCACTGACCACCGCGCGCTTGTCGGGTCGCCGGACGTGCAGGGCGTAGTGCGCGATCGTCGGTCCTGCGGCGACTCTCCCGAGGTCGCCCGTGACCGTGCCGACCGGCAAGTCCGCCGCCGACCTGGTGCCCGGTGTGTTGTCTCCCGTGCTCGAGGTGGCCGAACCTGTGACCAGCGCCGCCGATTGCGCGCCCGACGCGGAATCCGCCGCGAGCGCGTCTGAATCCCGGCTTGCCGCAGCCGTATTCGCCACGTTCCCCGTGGTCGCGCCGATCGCGTGGGTGGCGGGATCGCGGAGATACTTCTGCACCAGCCCGTCGACGGTCTCGTCCAGCGTCGCCGAGAACAACAGCTGCTGCGCGTCGTCGGGCACCTTGTTCAGCAGCGCCGTGAGCTGGGGGAGGAAGCCGAGTTCGGCCATGTGGTCGGCCTCGTCGACGGTGACCACGCGAATGTCGGCCAGCTGCACCGCTTTCCGCCCGAGCAGGTCGGTCAACCGGCCCGGCGTCGCGATGACCACGTCCACGCCGCGCGCCAGCCGCTCCTCCTGCTTCTTGATCGGGAGCCCGCCGACCGCGGTGGCCAGGCGCAGGCCCAGCGACAGCGCGGGTTCGTCCAGTGCCGCCTCGATCTGGATCGCCAGTTCCCGGGTGGGCGCGAGGATCAGACCGCGCGGCCGCTTGGGGGCGCTCGGCGCACCGAACAGCCGCACCAGCATCGGCAATCCGAACGCCAGCGTTTTGCCCGACCCCGTCGCGGCCCGGCCCAGCACGTCGCGGCCCGCGAGAATATCGGGAACGACCGCGGCCTGAATCGGGAACGCCGTATCCATCCCGCCCCGCCGCAGCGCCTGCACCAGCACCGGTGGCAGACCGAGATCCGCGAATCGGGTCGGCGCCATGGATGTCGGTGCGGATGTCGGGTCGGTGTGGATGGTGGCCTCCGGATCGGGATTCGGCGTCGCCGCGGGCCCGCGGCGGGTGGGTGTCGGGTTCGGCGTGCTGCCGGACCGTTCGGCGGGCACGGCGGAACCGTCCGCGCCCGAGTCGGATTCGCGGGCGGGTGGAGCGGGTTCAGGCACGGCTGACCAGGCGGCTGACCTCGACCAGCCAGGGGATCGCGACGGCGAGGGTCGGCACGACGAGGATGGCGGCGGCGGCCAGGTAGGCGGCGACGGCGATGCGCAGGTCGCCGATGGGACCGGCGAGGCGCTGGATGCGGATCAGGGTGCTGGGTCCGCCCGCGGCCATCGCGCCCTGCGGCGCGGGTGAATTCGAACAGGCTACCAGCGCGCGGGCCAGCGGGGTGGGGCCGGTGACCTTGACCGCGGAGTCGTCGGCGAGCAGTTCGATGAGCAGTTTCACCGAGTCCAGCGCGGACTTGGAGCGGACCACGCGGGGAAAGGCCTCGTGCGCGGCGGTGAAGGCTTCCAGCACCAGGTCGTGGCGGGCGCGCAGGTGCGAGCGTTCGTGACTGACGATGGCGGTGAGTTCCTCGTCGGTCAGATTGGTGACCGTGCCCTGGCTGAGCACCACGCGGCGGCGCAGCCCTGGCAGGCAGTAGGCGATCGGTTCGGTGGCCGCGAGCACCCGGATATCGGCCGATTTGCGTTGCACGCTGGACTGATCGAGCAGATCGACCAGCATGCGGTGGCGGGCGCGGCGGCGACGGGTGTGGATCCCGACCCGGATCACCGACCAGATCAGCCGCGCCCCGACCAGCAGGGTGAGCGCGAACACCAGCACCAGGCCCAGCCACAGCGGCAGGCCGAGGACATCGATTTCCTTGCTGGGGGTGGTGGTCGGCCGGCCGTCGGGGCCGGGGACCAGCAGGCGGGAGGCGATGGCGAGGCCGGAGCCGAAGGCGCTGAGCACCGCGGCCAGCGCGATGGCCTGCCAGAGCACCAGAGCGGCACGGGGACTGCGGAAGGGCCAGGTGGCCCGGGAGAGCAGCGCTGGTACCGGTCCCGCCAGTAACAAGGCGAGACCGGCGAATACCGGCGCTGTCCAGTCCATGTCCTCAGCTCACTGCGTTGTGGGGCTCGGGCCGAGGGTACAGCTATTTGGACTCGGGTTTGTCCTTGCGCGCCACCTCGGTGGCTTCGAGCTTAGCGAGTGCGGCCCGCAATGCGTCAGCCTCGTCGGCGCCGACCTGCTCGACGAAGTGCACGAGCGCGGCGCGGCGGCTGCCCACCTCGTCCGCCTGCTGCAGGGCGTCGAACATGAGGCTGGCGACGAGTTCGTCGCGGGTGTGCACGGGTGCGTACCGGTGTGCGCGGTCGTCGCGCTGCTGGACCACCAGGTTCTTCTTCGCCAAGCGTTGCAGAACGGTCATCACCGTGGTGTACGCGAGTTCACGACGCTCAGCGAGGGCTTCATGGACCTGCCGGACCGTTTGCGGTTCGTCGGCCGACCACAACTGGTCCATGACCGCTTTCTCGAGTTCACCAAGACCTGCCATCCCACCAGCTTACGGAGGCAACGACAGCAATGCGTACTACAGGTCGTCGTAACCGGCGGGTTGCTGGTGTGGGATTCCTCATACGATGACGTGACGATTGCCGATCGGCACGATCATGGGCCGCCCGGACACCGGATCCTCGAGCACCTCGGCCCGCAGATTGAACACATCCAGCAGCAGCTCGGCATTGATGATGTCCGTCGGCGCGCCCTGGGCCTCGATGCGGCCGTCGCGCATGACGATCAGGCGGTCGCTGTAGCGGATCGCCAGGTTCAGGTCGTGCAGCACCATGACCACGGTCCGGCCCAGGTCGTCGTGCAGGCGGTCGACCAGGTCCAGCACCTCGAGGGCGTGGGTGAGATCGAGGTAGGTGGTCGGCTCGTCGAGCAGCAGGATGTCGGTGCCCTGGGCCAGGGCCATGGAGATCCACGCGCGCTGGCGCTGGCCGCCGGAGAGCTCGTCGAGGGTGCGCCCGGCCAGGTCCGCGATGCCGGTCTGTTCGAGCGCGGCCAGCACTTCGGTCTCGTCGTCGGCGGACCACTGCCGTAGCCACGACTGGTGCGGGTGGCGGCCGCGGGCGACCAGGTCGGCGACGGTGAGACCCTCGGGCGCGACCGGCGTCTGCGGCAACATGCCGACCACGCGGGCGATGTCCTTGGTCTTCATGGTGGCGATGGCCTTGCCGTCCAACAGGACCCGGCCCGCCTTGGGGCGCAGCAGCCGGCCCAGGGAGCGCAGCAGGGTGGACTTGCCGCAGCCGTTGGGGCCGATGACGGTGGTGATGAGACCGGGCTCGATGTCGACCGAGAGTCCGTCGACAATGATCCGCTCGCCGTAGCCGAGAGTGAGGGATTCCGCAGCGAGAGTCACAGTGCCACCTTAGAAGTCGCGGGAGCCGACGTCGAAGTCACAGTGTCGCCTTCCGGTTGGTGCGAACGAGCAGATACAGCAGGAACGGTCCGCCGACGGCCGCGGTGACCACACCGACGGGCAGCGACACCGGAAACGCGGTGCGCGCGAGCAGGTCCGCGCCCACCACCGCGATTGCCCCGACCAGCGCGGACGCGATGACCGGTTCACCGGGTGTGCGCAGCAGCCGCCGCGCGATCTGCGGCGCGGCCAGGCCCACGAAGCCGAGCGGGCCGACCGCGGCGGTCGCCAGTGCGGTGCAGCCGACCGCGGCGGCGATGAGGATCGCCTGCTGGGTCTGGATGCGGACGCCCAGAATGCGGGTGGTGTCGGTGCCGAACCGCAGCGCGGCCAGCGTGCGCGCCGACCCGGCGGTGACGAGCAGCGCCACACCCAAGCCGATCGAGGCGGGGATCAGGCTCGACCAGTCGGCCATGTTCAGCGACCCGGTCAGCCATTGCTGGGCATGCGCGGCGTCGGTGAGCGTCGCCCGCGTCAACAGCCAGCTCACCACCGACAGCAGCGCCGCGTTGACGCCGATGCCGATGAGCACCAACCGGAATCCCATCACCCCGGCGTCCCCGGACGCGGTCCGTCCCCAGGCCAGCAGGTAGATGAGCACCGCGGTCAGCAGCCCGCCCGCCAACGCCGCCCCCGAAACTCCGAGTGCCGCAGCCGTCCCCGTCCCGGCCCCGCCGAGTCCGACCAGCACCGCGACCGCGCCGACGCTCGCACCCGAGGTGATCCCGAGTAGATCCGGGCTGGCCAGGGGGTTGTGCAGAATCGACTGCGTCACCGCGCCCGCCAGCCCCAGCGCCGCCCCGACCACCACGGCGGTCAGCGCGCGGGGCAGCCGCGAATCCATGATCACGAACCGCTGCGCCCGAGTCCCCCCGCCGCCCAGCACATCCAGCACGCGCCCGACCGGAATCCGGAACTCGCCCACCGCGATGTCCAGCGCGAACAATCCGAACAGCAAGGCCGCCAGCGAGATCACGGTGATCAGCGCCATCGGACGCAGCACGGACGAGAATCCGCCCGCCCGGACGGCGGGTCGAACCGCCCGCAATCCGTCCGCTGCTGCGGGGTTTGCCGGTGAGTCGCCCGAGCTCACAGCGTCGGGGGCGGTATTGGGAGGTGTCGGGAGTGTCACAGGCTCACCAGCTTTCGGCGGCGGACGAGCAGGAGGAAGAAGGGTGCGCCGAGGGCGGCGAGGGTGACTCCGGCCTGGAGTTCGCCGGGGCGGGCGAT
Source organism: Nocardia sp. CA-136227 (assembly GCF_050955695.1). Classification (NCBI taxonomy): domain Bacteria; kingdom Bacillati; phylum Actinomycetota; class Actinomycetes; order Mycobacteriales; family Nocardiaceae; genus Nocardia; species Nocardia sp. CA-136227. The sequence continues at coordinate 4,521,358 of NZ_CP192081.1, read as the reverse complement.
CAATCGGCCCGCGGTGTCGGCCAGCAGCAGGACGATCGCGCCGAGCAGCGCCGAGTAGGGGAGCAGCCAGCGGTAGTCGGGGCCGGTGAACGCCCGGGCCAGGTGGGGGACGATCAGGCCGAGGAAGGCGATGGGTCCGACGGCGGCGGTGGCCGCGCCCGCGAGCAGGACGACGGCGACCAGGCCGAGGGCGCGGCTGCGGGTGATGTCGACGCCGAGACCGCGGGCCACGTCGTCGCCGAGGCCGAGCAGGTTCAGGGTCGGAGCGCAGGTCAGGGCCAGGATCGCGCCGACCACGAGGAACGGCAGGACCTGCCGGAAGGTGGTGGCGTCGTGCCCGGCCACGTCACCGACCACCCAGTAGCGGTAGGTGTTGAGGGCCGTCCCGTCCAGCAGGACAACGATATTGGTCATGGCCTGCAGGAACGCGGTCACGGCCGCGCCCGCGAGGACCAGGCTCAGGGGGCTGGCCTTACCGCCGCCGAGGGCGGAGATGCCGAAGACGACCGCGCCCGCGAGCAGCGCCCCCGCGAAGGCGAACCAGATGTACTGCGCCGGGCTGGTGAGGGCGAGCAGGTGGATGCTCAGCGCCGCGAGGAACGCCGCGCCCGCGTTGATGCCGAGTAATCCGGCGTCGGCGAGGGGGTTTCGGGTGTAGCCCTGGATGAGCGCCCCGGCCATGCCGAGCGCGAGTCCGGTGATGAGGGCCAGTCCGGTTCGGGGGAGCCGCAATTCGCGCACGATCTGGGCGGCGGTGTCGGTGGCCGGGCACGAAAGCGGCAGTCCACCAGGGCAGATGAGCGCGTCGTAGACGGTTCCGAGTCCCAGATTGCGGGTACCCAGGGCGATGCTGGCGGCCAGTGCGCCGAGCAGGAGCACGGCTAGAACGAGAAGTCCGGACAGACGTCGCCGTCTGGTGGTGACTACGGCGGGCACGGTGACGAACTACTCCTGACACGTTCTATGGTCGATAAGTCTGGTAAGCCTAACCTATCTTCTCGTACGCGTTGTCCATGCTCCACGCCTTTGGTCCCCACATTGGCCGAATAGTCGATGAATGAGGAGGTTCGATGCTCGAACCCGTAACCGTGTGCCCGCCGCGCGATTCCAGGCTCGCCTTCGGGACGGCCTGCCACCGCCTGCGCGCCCTGCAACCCGACCACCCGCGTGTCTACGCCGTCGCCGCCATGGTCGACCAGGGCAAACGCAGATGGTGGCGACTCGCCGACGGCATCCGTGAGGGCCGCATCGAGCTGATGTACCGGCGCCACGCCGCGGAGATGAGCAACGCCGACATCGCCGCCGAGGTGGTGGCCACCGCGCTGATCCACGCGGTGGTGGGCCGGGTGATGGCCATGGTGGTGTCGGAGGGCCGCGCCTGGGATCCGGGCCTGGAGAACCTGTGGATCCACACCGACAACGACGGCGGCATCGACTGGGCCGGTCTGTCCGACACCACCATTCGTGTGCTGGACGGCAACCGGCTCGTCGGCGAGGACGGTGTGGTGGCGCTGCCGTGCGAGCCGGCGCTCTACGTCTGGCTCGCGCACCGCTGCCTGCCCGCGCTGACCCTCATCCAAGAGGCGATGACGCACTGCTCCGGGCTGAGCGTGCGGCGCTTCTGGGGGCTGGTCGCGGAATCGGTGGTCGGTGCGGCGACCTACGTTCCGGCCCTGGCCAATACGTCCTCCACCGAGGGCGCGCGTCGTGGCCAGGCCATGCTGGCGGCCTTCGAGGACCGGGGTCTACCGGTGCGCCGGGTGTGCGTCAGGTAGGCCTGCCGGTCCGCCCGAAAGCCACGCCACCGGTTTGCTGTAGCCGTCGATTTGATCATGCATCGCGCCCGCCGGGGTCTCGCAAGTAGACTGTGCGGCAATCGATCTTGATGCATTGACGGTGCAATTCGTGGACCGTGGCCGAGGACGGGCGGGCCATCTGCACGATGGTGTGCTGCCCACTTGCCGCTGCTACTGTTCCGACCGCGGTGCGGGTATCCCGAGGGGTGCCCGCACCGCGTCGTCGGATCGAACTGGTGGAGGCGTGGATGGCGGTCGTGTTCGATACCGCGGCATTGGCCCGGCACGAGCGCGCGGACGCCCTGGCCGCCGTCGCCTCGGAGACCGTGGCCGCCGCCGACGTCCGCTTCGCCGATCGCGGCCGGGCCCACGGGCGCATGGAATCGTGGCTGTTCGGGCCGCTGGAAGTCTTGCGGGCCGAGACCACGGGGCTCGACGTGCTCCGGACCCCCAAACATGTCCGGACCAGCCCGGCGGGCCTGTTCTCGGTGACCAGACAGGTCGGCGGCACGCGTATCCACGAGCATTTCGGCATTCAAGAGGCGCTGGCACCGGGGGATTGCGGGGCTGTCGACCATGACAACCCGTTCGTATCGGTGATGCGCGGCGCCTCGATCAGCGTGAGCTTGCGCATGTCGGTGGACGAGCTGGAGCTGCCGGGCGACATCGTGCGCAGCGCGGCGTTGAGTCTGCGCCGCAGTCCGCTGTGCTCGCTGGTGTCGTCATTCATGGCCGATCTGGTGGCACGCGCCGACACGATCGAGAACGATCCAGGCGCTGTCGATCTGGGGCGCGCGGGCGTGGATATCGCTCGCGCACTGCTGTTGTCGGCGGCCGGGGCCGAGCCGGTGGAGGGGATCGGGGCGGGACTGCCCGCTCCACTGCTGCTGCGCCAGATGGAGACCTACCTGCGACTGAACCTGCGCCGTCGCGACCTCACCGCGGCGGAAGTCGCCGCCGCGCACCACATCTCGGTGCGCCGGATGTACCGGCTGTGGGCGGATCAGGGGCTGTCGATGCAGCAGTGGATCATCGGGGAGCGCCTGGAGCTGACGCGCCGCATGCTCGCCGATCCGCGGCACGCGGAGCGCACCATCGGCTGGATCGCGCGCGCTTCCGGATTCCGCGACGCGAGCCACTTCACCCGCCGTTTCCGCGCCGCCTACGGCGTCGGCCCGAGCGAATGGCGGGCCGAGGCACGGGGTGTCGGCGGGTCGGTGAGCTAGCCGCTCAGGCGGTCGCGGCGGCGTAGCGCCAGTCGCGCGGGGTCATGCCGTACGCCGCCCGGAACCGGCGAGTGAAATGCGTGGCGTCACGGAAGCCGACCGTGTGGGCGATGGCGCTGATGGTGCGTCCGCCGTGGGCCGGATCCACCAGCAGGGCGCGGGCCGCGGCGAGGCGTTCGCCGATGATCCACTGCTCCAAGCGGATTCCGGCGGTCGCGCACAGTCGGTACAGGTACCGGGCCGACATGTTGTGGGCCGCCGCGATCTGCTCGACCCGCAGGTCCGGATCGTTGAGGTGGCGGCGCACATAGTTCTGCACCTCGCGGACCACGGCCTGCTGATGCGCGGGAGTCTCGTCGCCGGTGGCGGGTCCGGACGCCGAGAGCAGCAGCGCCCGCACCATTTCCACGCAGCACTGGCCGACCATGACCGCGGCCGGGTCGCGTTCCAGGGCTTCGGCGCCCTCGATGAGCTCGGTGATCTGCCCGGCGGCCATATCGTGGAGGGGGCTGTGCCGCAGCCGTCCGGTGGCGGCGGCCAGGGTTTCGGTGGACAGTCCCAGCCGATCCCGCGGCACCGCGATGCACCAGGATTCGCCGATGCCGTCCCAGCCCACCTCGAAGGGGGTGGCGAAGTCCCACAGGGCGCATTCGCCCGGGGCGGTCACGGTGTGGCGGCCGTTCTGGTAGTGATGCCGGACCGCCTGCTTCTGCAGGACGACCGCGACCGCGGACGACGGTGTCCGATGGACGTGCGCGGGTGTACGCCGCACGCGGACCGCGGAGATCTGGATCCGGTGCAGGGTGGCCACGCCCAGCCGCCACTTCTCGTGGCGGGTGATGACGCGTTCGGGTGGATCGAGCAGTTCGGCGTCGACCTGGAGAGCGACCGATTTCGCGAGGTCGGTGACCAGGCCGTGCCGATTCTCGATCGGGTACGACTGCGCGTCCAAAAGGACAGCCATCTCAACTCCCCTCGGAACCCGCCCCTCCCGAGTCCCAGTTTCGTGCTGAACAATTGCGAACCGCCTGATTTTAGAAAGTTCACGGCAAACTCCATGCATGCGTGAGAGGGGCATTACGAGGACCGCAGTGCTGAAAAGTCGTGCAAAAAGGACCTGCCGGTCAATCGACCAGTGAATTCGCGCCGGAGAATCGGCTCTCGGTGCCACGTGCGCGGCACGCAGAGGCGACAATCGTGCGCCCACAGCAAAACTGCGGGCGGCGTCCGACGTGTCGAAATATGCGTCAGCTAACGCTTGGTGAGCCTTCGATTCGCGTGCGCTGTGGGCCGATTCGAGGCAGGCAGGGCACGCCCGCCGCGCGGTCCGGACCGGGGACGCCCGAGCGACCGCAGGGCGCGCAGCGGCCCCTGTTCCGGATGATGATGGGGCCGAAGTACGGCGGGTTGATCCGTGAGGATCGTGCTGTGCCGGTGCGGAACTCGATCGGTTCGAGTGCTTCCGCGGGATCCGGAGGGCGGACCAGGTCGGGCCGATGTCAGGGCGTCGATGCCCGCCGCGTGGAGAACATTCCACGCGGGGTTCTTCTCGCGGCCGGCCGGGTGATGGACCCCTGCAGGTGGGTCTTCACCGACGGCCGGCCGCGGGGGTGGAACCGGGCGGGGAGGCGGCTCACTGCGTCGCCCGCCCGGATTCGACCCTAGGGTTCGCGGCCACGGGTGCCCATGACCGTCAGTGCACAGATTTCGACTCAGAGTGTCTGCGCGCCATTCGTTTCCCCAGCCGCGCCCGGTGTCAAACCGTTCTGTCGCTGTCAGCCGATTGGCTGGCACGTACAGCACCCTTTCCTCCCGGGGCGTGCACATAACTTGGTTCGTGGTCGGGGTCACAGTCATGGCCGAGAGAAGCGGGAGAAGCATGACGAACAGGCAAGGCGTAGTGGCCATTTCGATCGAGCAGCCGGAGCTGCGGGGCCTACTGGTATCGGATGTCGACCGCGCCGCTGTGCAACCGCCCAGCTTCGGTGCGGTGCTGCGGCGGTTGCGGGACGAACGCAGGGTGTCACGGGAGCGGCTGGGTATGGCGGCGGGCGTCAGCGCCAGCTACATCACCCACCTGGAACTGGGCCGCCGCGGTCGGCCCACCCAAGCCGTGGTGGAGGCCCTGTTCGGCTGCCTGAATCGAGTCCACCCGGTCTCGCACCGCTCGCGTCGTTTCCTGTTCGACCTGGCCGGGTTGCCGGACCCGGCCGCGCCGGAACTCGACGAGCTGCGTGCGGCCATCACCCCGGCGAAGCTGCGCCGGCTCGACCGGCTCGGACCGGATCCCGCCGGATACTTCGACGCCCGCTGGCATGTGCTGGCCTTGAACGACGCCGCCCGCCAGGCCTTTCCGGGACTGACCGTCGGCGGCAACTGGCTGACCTGGCTGCTGGCGGACCCCCGCGCCAGGACCGCCCTGCTGGATCGGGATGCGGCGGCGCGTGCCTCGGTGGGGGTCCTACGGGCCCGCCTCGCGGCGTTCGACGTCCCCGACTGGTCGGGGGAGTTCCTCGCCGAACTCGGCCGGAGCCCGGAATTCCGGCGGTTGTGGTCGCAATCCCAGGACCTCGAGTCCCCCGGTGACCGCATCGTCCGATTACGTGATCGCATGGATACGTCCATTCCCGTCGACGTCCAGCTCTACGACGTCGAGAGCGCCCGGTACCCCGGCTGGATCCGCATGCTCTGGGGCATGACCGACCTCGACGCCGACTAGGGCGTGGCTGGCAAAGTCTTTGGTCCAGTCGATGACCGCGCGTGCTCGATACAGTGCTCGAATGCTCATTTCCGCTGACGTGCTCGACATCCTGGACCCGATGTCGGGTCTCGTCTTCGCCGGCGAGGCGGGCGGGCGTCCGACTTTCGCGGTGTGGCGAGACGGGGCGGTGCGTCTGCTCGACGACAGACTCGCCGAGAACGCGCAGCGGGTGCTCCCTCTGGAGGGTGACGTCCGCGTCCTTGCGGCGTCCGGACTGGATCTGCTCGTACTCTCCTCCTCCGGTGGGCTCGTCATCGCCGGAGGTGAAGTCGTCACGGTGGCCGGAATACCCGCCGACGCGGCTGCGCTGCTGGGCGGTCTACTCGCCGTAGCTGTCCCGAACGGCGAGAGACACCGGCTGCTCGCGCTCGATCCCGCGACCGGGGCGATCCTCGACGACCAGGCGATCGACGCCGATGATGCTCGCGCTTTCCTGCATCTTCATCCAGTCGAGGACACGGCGATTCTCGAGCTCGCGATGGGGCAGGATGGCGTTCTCGCCTATCGCGTCGATGTCGAGGGTTCGCGCCTACATATGACCGAGATCCTCGCAGGAGAAGACCCGGTGATCGGGGGCTTCAGCCCCTCGGGCGCAAGGCTTCTCATCACCCCGTATCCCAGTGATCCGGAGACCGTGCGGATGCTGTCGTGGCCGGATCTGAAGGAGATCTCACGGCTCGAGGCGAGTGATGTCGACGCCGAGTGCGGTTTCGGGCTCGCCGGATGTTGGATCAATGACGACCGAGCCGCCGTGTACGCGACCGAGGACGCACTGATCCTCACCGACGAGAACCTCGGCTCGCCCGAACGCATCCCACTGCCGATCGACTTCGTCGACGAGGGGGAGATCGAGAGCTTCACCCCTCTGGGTTCGGGGAAAGTCGCCATCGGCGCGTGGACGCCCGCCGGCCGACTCACTCTCGTCGTATCGATCACCGATCGCGCCCACGGCGGACACGATGCCGGATCGGCGCGCCCCGGGAAGTAGGGGCAAGCCGATTTGTTGAAATTAGAGCTTTTCACTTCCTGTGGGGATAGCTTTCTTCGGACTCGTCGTTCGAGGTCGAAGTACAGGAGGCGCAGATGACTTCACGTGTTGGGCTGGACCGCCGGATCGGTTGGGGCGTTAGGGCTTTGGCTGCGGTATCGGCCCCGGTACTGGTGTTCGCCGCCCCGGCCACGGCCGGATCCACCATGGGGGAGGTCACCATGAAGCAGTCGAATCTGCAGGTCGGATGCGCCTACGAGGTGAACAGCGGTTCCCTGTACCGGTTGCGTGCCGGTGACCAGGCGAGGGACAACTTCGCGGGTGGCGGCCTTGCGGTCACCTTCTTCGACGATGGGGTCACCATCGGCACCGGCACGGTGGGTGGCGACCCGAACGGGTGGGGTCAGGCGAAGGTGTCGTGGACTCCGAAAACCGCTGGGCAGCACGTTCTCACCGGAACGGCGCAGAGCGGCCCCCTCTCGGAGCCCTTGGTGCCGTTGACCGTGCAGGTCGGCCCGGCCACGAGTACAGGCAGCTTCGGCTGCTTGCCCAGCATCTTCGGCTGACGCGAAAAGAACTGGCCGGCATTCGAGATGCGTCAGTTCCCCGGTAACGCTTCGGATGGCCGGGCTCAGCCGCCACCCCAATACGAAGGTGGTGGGCTCTGTCGACCGATCACTCTCGACAGAACCCACCACCGGCAGGGGATCGGGGGCCACCGCAGCCCTCGGGGCCTCCCACGATCCTGACGCCGCAACCGAGTATAGGTCAGGCTTACCTAACTAGCAAGCGGCTCTAGTTGCGCCCGAGCCCGGGGTCCCCGGTAGCGGGTGGGTCGCGCGGATGTGCAAATGTGTGCATATGAGCGACGACTTCTCTTCGATCAAATCGCTGGCTGATGTGACGCCCGAGCTGATGAACAAGCTCAGTGAGGGGACGTTCACCGACCTCATCGGGCTGAAGTTCACGGAGTTGAGCGGGGATGGGGTGGCGGCGGAATGGGTGGTTACGCCGCAGCTGTATCAGCCTGCGGGGATCGTGAACGGTGGCGTGTACTGCACGGTCATCGAGACCCTGGCGAGTGTGGCCGGTGGCGCGTGGCTGGGGGATCGCGGGACCGTCGTCGGGGTCAACAACAACACCGACTTCCTGCGGGCGGTGCGCGAGGGGAAGTTGACGGGGGTCGCGACGCCCGTTCATCGGGGGCGGTCGCAGCAGTTGTGGCAGGTCGTCATCACCGATGAGCAGGAGCGGACGGTGGCTCGCGGGCAGGTGCGGTTGCAGAACCTCACTCCGCAGAACTGAGTCGGGCGCAGCCGGATTCGGCGGTCCGGACGCGGGACGGAAGATCGTATATCTCCGAAACATGCTGGTAACGCGGGTCGTGCCAGAATGACCGACGATCCGTCCCCGTGATTGCCGAGGAGCCCGCATGCGACTGACGCCGCACGAGCAGGAACGCCTGCTGTTGAGTTACGCGGCCGAGTTGGCGCGGCGGCGGCAGGCGCGCGGGTTGAAACTCAATCATCCCGAGGCGATCGCGCTCATCACCGATCATGTGCTCGAGGGGGCGCGGGACGGGCGCACGGTAGCCGAACTGATGGCCTCCGGGCGTACCGTGCTGACTCGCGACGACGTCATGGACGGGATTCCCGAGATGATCCACGACGTGCAGGTCGAGGCCACCTTCCCCGACGGCACGAAGCTCGTCACCGTCCACCACCCGATCGGATGACGCGCGATGATTCCTGGTGAATACCTTTGTGCCGAGGGCACGATCGAGCTCAACGCCGGCGCGGATCGCGTCGAACTCGATGTCGTGAACACCGGTGACCGGCCGGTGCAGGTCGGCTCGCACGTGCATTTCCCGCAGGCCAACTCCGCGCTCGAATTCGACCGCGACGCCGCGCACGGCCACCGTCTCGACATCCCGGCCGGTACCGCGGTGCGTTTCGAACCCGGTCTGGGGCAGCGGGTTTCGCTGGTCCCGCTCGGCGGCGACCGCGAAGTGCACGGAATCAGCCTCACCCCTCCCGGAAAGCTGGATGCCTGATGGCCGAACTCTCTCGCGCCCGATACGCCGAACTGTTCGGGCCCACCGTCGGCGACCGCATCCGGCTCGCCGACACCGACCTGCTGATCGAGATCACCGAGGACCGCAGCGGCGGACCGGGACTCGCCGGTGACGAGGCCGTGTTCGGCGGCGGCAAGGTGCTGCGCGAATCCATGGGCCAGGCCCGCGCCACCCGCGCCGAGGGCACCCCGGACACCGTCATCACCGGTGTGGTGATCGTCGACCACTGGGGAATCATCAAGGCCGACATCGGTATTCGCGACGGTCGCATCGTCGCCATCGGCAAGGCCGGGAACCCGGACACCATGAGCGGTGTGCACCCGGACCTGGTGGTCGGTCCGTCGACGGAGATCATTGCCGGCAATGGCCGCATCGTCACCGCCGGAGCCATCGACTGCCACGTGCACTTCATCTGCCCGCAGATCCTCGACGAGGCCATGGCGGGCGGCATCACCACCCTGGTCGGCGGCGGCACCGGCCCGGCCGAGGGCTCCAAGGCCACCACCGTCACCCCGGGCGCCTGGCATCTGGCCCGCATGCTGGAGTCCACCGACTCGTGGCCGGTGAACATCCTGCTGCTCGGCAAGGGCAATACGGTGCGTGAGGACGCGCTGTGGGAGCAATTGCGCGGCGGCGCGGGCGGTTTCAAACTGCACGAGGACTGGGGCACCACCCCGGCCGCCATCGACCGCTGCCTCACCGTCGCCGACGCCTCCGGCGTGCAGGTGGCTCTCCACTCGGACACCTTGAACGAGGCCGGTTTCGTGGAGGACACCCTGGCCGCGATCCGCGGCCGGGCCATCCACTCGTATCACACCGAGGGCGCGGGCGGCGGCCACGCGCCCGACATCATCACCGTCGCTTCGCATCTCAACGTGCTGCCCAGCTCCACCAACCCGACGCGGCCGCACACCATCAACACCCTCGACGAGCACCTCGACATGCTCATGGTGTGCCACCACCTGAGCCCGTCCATCCCCGAGGACCTGGCGTTCGCGGAGTCCCGCATCCGCCCCTCGACCATCGCCGCCGAGGACCTCCTGCACGACCTGGGCGCGATCTCCATGATCGGCTCCGACGCCCAGGCCATGGGCCGCATCGGCGAGGTCGTCATGCGCACCTGGCAGACCGCGCACGTCATGAAGCGCCGCCGCGGCTCCCTGCCCGACGACGGCGCCGCCGACAACAACCGTGTGCAGCGCTATGTCGCGAAATACACCATCTGCCCGGCGGTGACGCACGGCCTCGACGCCGAGATCGGTTCGGTCGAGGTCGGCAAACTGGCCGATCTGGTGCTGTGGGAGCCCGCCTTCTTCGGCGTCCGCCCGCACGCCGTCATCAAGGGCGGCGCGATCGCCTGGGCCGCGATGGGCGACGCCAATGCCTCCATCCCGACCCCGCAACCGGTCCTCCCGCGCCCGATGTTCGGCGCCGCCCCGAGCGTGACGGCCTCGACGTCCCTGCACTTCGTCTCCGAGCAGGCCATCGAGGACGGCCTCGCCGACCGCCTGCGCGTCAACCGGAAACTGGTCCCCGTGGCCAATGTCCGCCGCCGCACCAAGGCCGACCTCCCCAACAACGAGGCCATGCCCCGCATCGAGGTCGAACCCGACACCTTCACCGTCCGCATCGACGGCGAGGTCTGGAGCGAGCAACCCGCCACCGAACTCCCGATGGCCCAGCGCTACTTCCTGTTCTGAGGACGGGTATCCCTCGGCGTGATCTCAATCCTGGGCAGCCGAGGGAACTGCTGGCAGACTGCGAGGTATGACGACTGCCGATTGGGCCGGAGTGGATCGCTACCTCGTCGAAACCCTGGTGGGGGACGAGGATTCGGGGACGTTGCGAGCCAACGCGGCGGCGGGGTTGCCCGCCATCGACGTGTCGCCGCCGCAGGGGAAGTTCCTGTATCTGCTCGGGAAGTCGGTGCGCGCGCGGCGGGTGCTGGAGATCGGGACGCTCGGCGGGTACAGCACCACGTGGCTGGCGCGGGCCGTGGGGAAGTCCGGGCGGGTGGTGACGCTCGAATTCGAGCCGCTGCACGCGGAAGTCGCGCGGGAGAACCTGGATCGGGCCGGGGTGGGGGATCGGGTGGAGATTCGCGTCGGCGCGGCGCTGGACTCGCTGCCCGAGCTCGAGGCCGAGCGGCCCGAGCCGTTCGATCTGGTGTTCATCGACGCCGACAAGGTCAACAACACCAACTATGTGCGGTGGGCGTTGCGGCTGACCCGGCCCGGGTCGGTGATCGTCGTCGACAATGTGGTGCGCAACGGCGGGATCGTGGACGCGGATTCGGGTGACGCGGCGGTGCGGGCCAGCCGGGAGGTCATCGAATTCATCGCCGCCGAGCCGCGATTGGACGGGACCGTGGTGCAGACCGTCGGCGGCAAGGGCTGGGACGGGTTCGCGTACGCGGTCGTGGTCGGCGACGACGACTGATCGGTCACGGCCGCGGATCGGGGTTCGCGGCCAATTCCTCCCAATAGTCCACGTACGCCTGCTCGTGCATGATGCCCAGGCGCAGGATACGGGCCCGCGAGGTGGCGCGGATGCTGTCGGTGGCGTCGATCTCGTCGTAGAGCGCCCGGTACAGGTCCAGCCAATGCCGGTGCTCGGCAACCTGATTGCGGGCCAAGGCCACCACGTCGCCGGGCTCGCCCAGATCGGCGAAGAACAGTTTCAGCTGCGCCGGGTCGCGGGTCTCGGGCTGGGGTGAGGTGGGATCGCCCAGCCAGCGGGTCAATTCGGCGCGCCCGGCGTCGGTGAGGTGGAAGATGCGCCGGCGGCGGCCGGACTCCTCGGCCTCCTCGCGGAGCAGGCCCTGATCGGCCAGGCGCGGGGGGACGCGGTAGAGCTGCGCGTGGGGGATGGGCCAGAACTTGTCGACGCTCTCCTCCAGCCGCGCCTTGATGTCGTAGGGGGTCAGCGGTCCGTGGCGGGCGATGAGCCCCAGCACGATGTGGTCCTGCGGGCCTAGCTCGGCCATTCGGAATCCCCTCTCTCGTTTGACACCGTATCGCTGAGACTATACCTTGGTGCCAGTCATACGGTATCAATGAGACTATTGGAGTGGAAATGCGCGACTACGCCATCGACCTGTTCGACCGCTGGACCCAGATGTGGAACGGCGACCTCGCGTTGGCCGACGAGATCATGGCCCCCGCCTTCACCCTGCGCTACGCCCAGCCGGGCGCGGACGCCTACGACAGCGTGAAGGACCGCGCGACCTTCGCCGCCGCCATCGACACCTTCCGGGCCGAGCGGCTGGGCCTCGAGTTCTCCACGCAGGGCACCCCGGTCGTCGAAATGGACGACACCCGAACCGGAATCATCGCCCGCCCCTACGGCGCGCGGATCACCGCGCCGGATGGAACCATCGTGCGCGAACTCAGCGGCACCGACATCCTGCGCGCCGAGAACGGGCAGATCGTGGAGGTGTGGTCGGTGTCCGGCGGGGCCGAAGGACGCAGCTTCTACGCTTAGGCCCATGTCGAAGCGCCGCGAGAACCGTCCCGCGCCCGAGGCCTGCCCGTGCGGGCTGCCCGCCGCCTACGCCGATTGCTGCGGGCGGCTGCACCGCGGCGAGCGGTCCGCCACCACCGCCGAACAACTGATGCGGTCGCGATTCAGCGCCTTCGCGGTCCAGGACGAGGCGTACCTGCTGCGCAGCTGGGACCCCGAAACCCGGCCCGCCGAGGTCGATTTCGATCCGGGCATGCGCTGGGATCGGCTCGAGATCCTCGGCACGACGGGTGGGGGACCGTTCCACACCGAGGGGACCGTGGAATTCCGGGCCCACTACCGCGCGCACGGGGCGGCGGGAGAACTGCACGAGAACAGCCGATTTCGCCGGGACGAGGGGAAGTGGGTGTACCTCGACGGCGACATCGAGCGCTGACCGAGCCGTAACTCCTTGCCGCCCCTGCGTATTCGCACACCGCGTGACTGTGCACGATCGGCAATCGTGCACAGCGTGCCACGACGGCTGCGCTCGGGGCGGCGACCAGCGGAAAGTTCCGACGGGAACACCGCCCCGAGCGCGCGGCTCAGTCGCGCGAGAACGCGGCGGCCGCAGCCATTTCCAGATCCCGGTACGGCTTTCCGGTCACGTCCTCGATCACCTGGTGCATGGTTCCGCCGGTGAACGGGAACGGTGAGTGGTACCGGGCCGACACGGACTGCCCGGTGTCCCGGCCGACCCGGACGCCCTCCCCGACACCGGAGAACACGGTCGGCTGGATCCGCATGTCATCGAGTGAACCCACCGGGTTCTCGTCGATGTAGAGGACGGCCTCACCCGTGGGCGTGTAATGGTCGGGCCGGGTGCCGTGCCGTTCGTAGCGCACCCCGAGGATGTGATCGCCGAGCGGTATCCGGCAGTCGGAGACGATGGCCTGCTCCTCCTCGCCGAGGAAGTTGTAGACGTAGCAGAGGTGACCGTCCTGGACGAACAGGGCGTGCCCGCCGAGCCGCCCGCCGTGGGCGAACAGCACGCCCTCGGCGTCCGGGCTGACGATCGTCGTCTCGGCCAGCAGCGCGAACGAGCGGCCCAGAATCTCGAGCGCCGCACCCGGCCCGACCTCCGCGCTGTCCGGGTAGTAGACGGCACGGTCCATGCCCCTGGCGTATGTCGGCCGGAAGCGCACCAGCGCGGAGACGATGTCGAGATCATTGAGCGGCATCCCGTTGTACTTCTCCGCCTCGGAGAACCACAGCGCCTTCATTTCCTCCAGCTTCTCGGGATGCTCCGCGGCCAGGTCGTGCATCTGGCTGCGGTCCTGATCGATATGGAACAGCTCCCAGCGGTCCTGATCGAAGTGTCCCCAGCCGGACGGGCAGGCCGCGTGCACGGTGTCGGCGAACCAGCCGCGATGCCAGATGCCGCGCGTGCCCAGCATCGAATAGAACTGGGTGTGCTTGCCGACATCGGCGTCGGCGTCCTCGAACAGGGCCCGGAAGCTGACCCCTTCGAGGGGGCGCTGCGGCACGTTCTTCACCGTGTCCGGCGGCGTGATGCCCAGCAGTTCGTAGACGGTGGGGGTGACATCGCAGACATTGAGGTACTGGTGGCGGATCTCGCCGCGGGCCGGAATGCCCGCCGGCCACGCCATCAGACAGGGATCGGCGATGCCGCCCTCGTGCGAGGCGTACCGCTTGTACAGCTTGTACGGGGTGTTGAAGGCCATCGCCCACCCGATGCTGTAGTGGTTGTAGGTGGTCGGCAGGCCCAGCTCGTCGAGCTTGACCAGGCTGTCCTCGATCGTGTCGATGTAACCGTTGAAGAACTTCATCTCGTTGACCGAGCCGTTCGGGCCGCCCTCGCCGCTGGCGCCGTTGTCGGAGAAGGCCACGATGATGGTGTTGTCCAGCTGACCGGTCTCCTCGAGGTAGTCCAGCACCCGGCCGATCTGGGCGTCGGTGTAGGACAGGAATCCCGCGAACACCTCCGCCTGGCGGGCGAAGAGCCGTTTCTCGTTCTCCGACAGCGAGTCCCAGGCGCGTACCGTGTCCTGCGCCGGCCACGGCTTGCCGTCGGCGCTGGTGACATCGCTGTACGGGTTCATGGGCGACAGCTCGGTGTTCTCCGGAATCAGGCCCATGCGCTTCTGGTTGTCGAGCACGATCTCGCGGTACTTCTCGTAGCCCATGTCGAACTTGCCGCGGTACTGATCCGCCCATTCCTGGGCGACGTGGTGCGGGGCGTGCCCGCAGCCCGGGCACAGGTACATGAACCACGGTTTGTCAGGGGCGATCACCTTGGCGTCGCGAATGAACTCGATCGACTTGTCGGCCAGGTCCTTCGACAGGTGATAGCCGTCCTCCGGCGAATACGGCTGCGCGATCGGGTGATTGTCGTAGACGAGATTCGGATACCACTGGTCGGCCTCGCCGCCCAAGAAACCGTAGAACCGTTCGAATCCGCGCCCCAGCGGCCAGTGCCGCTTCGATGCCGCGAGATTCTCCTCCTCCAACGGCGTCATATGCCATTTGCCGACGGCGTAGGTGTTCCACCCGCGTTCGCCGAGCACCTCCGAGCACAAGGCGGTGTCGGCGGGGATGCGTCCCGACAGGCTCGGGAATCCGTCACTGAATTCCTCGATGGTCGCCATGCCGACCGACGACGCGTTTCGCCCGGTCAGCAGGGAGGCGCGGGTGGGTGAACACAGTGCGGTGGTGTGGAATTGCGTGAACTGCACGCCACTGTCGGCGATCCGCTTCATGTTCGGCATGTCGACCAGGCCGCCGTAGCAGTCCCAGGTGGCGATGCCGATGTCGTCCCACACCAGATACAGCACATTGGGCGCGCCCGGCGGGGCGGTCGGTTCCGCGTACGGTCCCCAGTCGGCGACCGAATCACGAATATCGAGGGCGATATGTCCTTCGAACTTCCTGGCCATTCATTCACCTCGGAAAAGGAGAATCGTTGGTAGGGACCCAGCTCCGGCGTGACCGCTGGGAGTTCATCGACGCGTCGGTGACCACGCGGTTCCGGGACTCGGCGTCCGGAACCCGTGCGGATCACCCACCTTTCGCACCTCTCAAAGAGTACCGACCGGAATGTACTTGTGGCGGGGGTTGAACGAGCCCGATGCCGAACGGTTTTCGAGCGGACAACGGTCTCGGTCGGGTCAGAGCGCGGCGCGCGCCTCGAAACCGTCGCAGAGTGCGGTGAGCCCGGTGTCGAGCAGGTGCTCCGGATCCAGCAGGGCGATGTCACCGCTGCCGACGAGACCCGCCAGCGAGGGCGGGGTGGGCCAGCGCGGGTCACCGTCGAGCAGGGCGGTGAGCCCGGAGCGTTCGTCGGCGCTGCTGTCACGGCCCTGCAGCAGCCGGGCGCTGACCTCCTGCAGGGCGACCCCGGCGATATAGCTCCACACCGACAGCGACATGCGGGTCGCCTCGCGGGCGTCGACGCCGAGTTCGGCGAAGCCCTCCACCAGCCAGCTCAGCACCGTGAGGCTGTGCTCGCCGAAGTTGTAGCGCGGCACCGCGAAGGTGAACAGCACCCAGGGGTGCTGCTGATAGAGCCGCCAATCCACCTCGGCGGCGATGTGCACCCGGTCACGCCAGGTCCAGCCCTGTCCCTCGGCCGGGGGGTAGGGGTTGCGGCGGGCGACCTCGTCGGTCATGGCGGCGAGCAGCGTGTCCTTGTTGGGGACGTGCCGGTAGAGCGACATGGCCCCGGCGTTCATCCGCTCGGCGATGCGGCGCATGGACAGCGCGTCGAGTCCGGACTCGTCGGCGAGGGCGATGGCGGTGTCGACGATGGCGGCCCGGGTGAGCTTGGCCTCGGTCATCGGACGAATTGTTCCCTTCCGGCGCGGGGTGTGCGTACACTGTACCCGCGCTCGAGCGTACGTTGTACGCCCGGGCGCATTCCATGGACAGGGCCCGGTGGGCCCCGAGCAGCCCGAAGGATAGGTCATGACGAGTACCCTCGCGCGCCCCGGCGCGAAGACGCCGCGCCGCGCCTGGGTGGGTCTGGCCGTCCTGCTGCTCCCGGTGCTGCTGGTCTCGATGGACATGTCGGTGCTCTACCTGGCCATGCCCACCCTGACCCAGAACCTGGATCCGTCCGCCACCCAACAGCTCTGGATCCTCGACATCTACGGCTTCATGATCGCCGGCCTGCTCATCACCATGGGCAATCTCGGTGACCGCATCGGGCGACGCAATATCCTGCTGGCCGGGGCCACCGTCTTCGGAATCGCCTCGGCGCTGGCCGCTTTCGCCCCCAGCGCGGGCGTGCTCATCGCGGCGCGGGCGCTCATGGGCCTGGGCGGCGCGACCCTGCTGCCCTCCTCGCTGGCGCTGATCTCCACCCTGTTCCCCGAGGACCGCCCCCGCGCCACCGCGATCGGCGTGTGGACGGCGTTCTTCGCGGGCGGCTCGGCGGTCGGGCCGATCATCGGCGGCGTCCTGCTGCACCACTTCTGGTGGGGCTCGGTGTTCCTCATCAACGCTCCGGTCCTGGTGGTGCTGCTGGTCTTCGGGCCGCTGCTGCTCCCCGAACACCGCGCCGCCGCGCGCGGACCCCTCGACTGGGTGAGCGTGCTGCTGTCGATCGGCGGCATCCTGCCGATCGTGTACGCCATCAAGCGCCTGGCCGCCGAGGGCTTCGACCTGCCCGCGGTGGGCATCGGCATCGTCGGCGCGCTGCTGCTGACCGCGTTCGTCCGCCGTCAGCGCCACCTCGACGAACCGCTCCTCGATCTGAGCCTGTTCCGGCGCGGACTGTTCTCGGTGGCCATCGGCTCCAGCACGGTCGGCATGCTCGCTCTGGCCGGGATGAGCTACCTGACCAGCGTGTACCTGCAATCGGTGACCGGCCGCGACCCGCTGGCCGCGGCGCTGCTCGGGATTCCCGGCGCGGTCGTGGTGTTCGTGTTCTCCATGAGCGGCGCGCGGATCGGGCGCGTGTTCGGCACCAAGACCACCTTCGTGCTCGCCCTCGGCATGGCCGCGCTCGGCAACCTCATGCTGCTCGGAGTCGGCGTGAACGGCGGAATCGGCTGGTATGTGGCCGGATCCGTGGTCGCGGGCGCGGGCTTCGGCATCGCCTTCACCCTGGTGTCGGAGGTGGCGGTGTCCTCGGTGCCGCCCGAACGCGCCGGATCGGCGGTCGGCATCTCCGAGACCAGCTTCGAACTGGGCAACGGCCTGGGCCTGGCGCTGCTGGGTTCGCTGGCCGCGCTGGTGTTCCGGTCCGGCGGGGACTTCGGATCCACGCTGGGGGAGACCGTCGCCGAGGCCGGGGGCGACACCGCCCTGATCGATTCGGCGCGCGAGTCGTTCGTGACCGGCATGCACGTGGCCACGACCACCGGCGCGGTGCTGCTGGCCGCGATGGCCGCGGTCGCGTTCTTCGCCAAGACCGGGACACCCGCGAAAGACGCTGCGGTGAAAGCCGGTTCCGCGCACTAGCCGAACAGACCGGTCCACACCTCGGTGATCCGGGCGCGCCACGGCATGATCACCCGCTGATACAGCCGGCGCACCGGATCGGCGAGGGCCCGCCACGCCCGGGCGATGGCCGCGAACAACGGTCGCAGGACCGCGCGACGCAGCCATCGGCAGGGAGCCACCACCGTGACCGCGACGACGGCGGTGGCCACCCGCCAGCCGAACACGATCACCGCGACGATCGCGTAGGCGAGAGGCCGCAGCAGCCGGCGCCACAGCTGCTTCGCGGGCCACACGATCAGCCACTCGACCAGCGGCTCGATGACGGCGGTCACCAGCCAGCGGCCACCGGGGCTCAGCACATACCGCCACAGCGCCGAGAGCGGCACCGCGACAAGCCATTTCCAGAGATTCGCCACGGTCCAGACGATGGCCTCGGCAATGGGTTTCACGAACGTGCGGAACAGCCACGGGATGCCGGGCTTCAGCACCCGCCGCCACAACCATTCCTCGATGGCGCGCTGGATCGGGCGCAGGAAATACGCCAGCAGGAACGCGCCGATCGGTGTGAGCACCATGCCGAACAACAGCTGC
The DNA here is from genome assembly GCF_050955695.1 of Nocardia sp. CA-136227. Classification (NCBI taxonomy): domain Bacteria; kingdom Bacillati; phylum Actinomycetota; class Actinomycetes; order Mycobacteriales; family Nocardiaceae; genus Nocardia; species Nocardia sp. CA-136227. The sequence continues at coordinate 4,503,015 of NZ_CP192081.1, read as the reverse complement.
TGGATCAGCAGATGCCACAGGTAATCGCGCACGAAATTGCGCAGCGGCCGGAACACCCAGTCCCGGAACAGGATCGCGAGCGGTTTCGCGAGATGATCGGTGAACAGCCGGAACGCCGCCGCGATGAGCCGCGGCAGGCGGGTGATCCCCTCCCACAGCAGTCGCGGCGGCACGAACACCACCAGCACCACCGCGCGGGCGCACCAGCCCCAGAACGTCACCTGCTCCGGCGTCGGCCGCTCCGGCGCTCGAGTAGTCGTCATCGGTTTCCTTCCCCCGGGATATGGTCCTCATCCTGGTGCAGGAATCCGCAGTGCGGCCAGGGTATTTCCACTCATTCGCGATCACATACCGGTCCGGCGGTTAGGCTCGGAAACGTGGCTGAGCACGACGCCCCGAACCAGCCGGCCGAGCCGAACGGCCGACCGCTGGCCGAACGCGTGGCGACCCGAATCTTCTACCCGACCTCCCGGCCGCGTGAGAAAGCCCTGCGCGAGGCGGTATCGGGCACGGTGATCCTGGTGACCGGAGCCTCGCACGGCATCGGCAAGGCGGCCGCCCGGAAACTGGCCGCGGCGGGCGCGACGGTCCTGCTGGTCGCGCGGTCGCGAGAGGACCTCGAGGACGTGGCCGCCGAGATCACCGCCGCGGGTGGGATCGCGCACGTCTACCAGTCCGACATCACCGAATTCGACGCCGTCGAAGAGCTCGGCCGCCAGGTGCTGGCCGAGCACGGCCGCGTGGATGTGGTGATCAACAACGCGGGCCGCTCGATCCGCCGCCCGATCGACGAATCCTATGACCGCTTCCACGATTTCACCCGCACCATGGACGTCAACTATCTGGGCCCGGTGCGGCTGTTGTTGACCCTCTTGCCCGGTATGCGCGAACGCGGCCGCGGGCACATCGTGAACATCTCCACCTGGGGCCTGCGCATGCCGCCCGCGCCCCGCTGGTCGGCGTACGGCGCGTCGAAGGGCGCGTTCGACATCTGGCTGCGGACGGTGGCCACTGAGATCGCCGCCGACGGCGTCACCACCACCTCGGTGTACATGCCGCTGGTGCACACCCGCATGAGCGCGCCCACCGACTTCTCCGGCGTGCCCGGGCTGACCGCCGACGAGGCCGCCAACCTGGTCTGTCACGCCGTGGTCGCCCGGCCCCTCGAGATCTCGCCCTGGTGGACCGGCCCAGTGCAGGCCTGGACGGATCTGCGCCGCGGGGCCGCGCAACGGTTCATGGAACGCAGCCTCGGGCGCAGGTCAGGGGAGTAGCACCACCTTGCCTGTGGTCGCCCGGGTCTCCAGGGCGTGGTGCGCGGCCGCCGCCTCGGCGAGCGGGAATGACTGCACCGCCGGACGCAACCGGCCCGCCGCGGCCTCGGCCAGCGCGCGAGTCTCCAAGGCGCGCAAGCCGCCCCCGCGTTGCAGCAGCGGCGGACCGAGCACGACCTGCGAGGTGATGCCGCGCGCGGCCAGGGCCTGCTCGTCGAGGTCGATCTGACCGCCGGACCAGCCGAACACCAGGCGCACGCCGCCGTCGGCGAGCAGCTCGGCCGCGGTGCGCGCGACGTCTCCGCCGATCCCGTCGAACAGCAGGGTCGCGGGCCGGTCCCCGTACTTGGCGCGCACGGCCTCGGGCCAGGACGGATCGAGATAGTCCAGGGCGAGATCCGCGCCGTTCTCGTACACCTGGTCGGTCTTCACCGGGCCGCCCGCGAGCCCGATGACGGTCGCGCCCGCCGCGACCAGATACTGCACCAGCAGGGTGCCGATGCCGCCCGCCGCGGCCGGAACCAGAGCCACCGTCTCCGGGCCCACCTCCGCGAAACTCAGAATGCCCAGTGTGGTCCGGCCGGTGCCGATCATCGCCACCGCCGCGCCCGCGTCGAGGCCGTCCGGAATCGCGTGCAGCCGTTCGGCTTCGGTGACCACGAGCTCGGCGTACCCGCCCGGCGCCTGCCCGATGTGCGCGACAACCGCACACCCGAGCCAGCTTTCGTCGACGCCGGGCCCGACCCGGTCCACGGTCCCGGCGATCTCGCGGCCCGGAATCGTGGGCAGCTCGGGCAGGGGCAGCGGGCCGCCCGCCACGCCCTGCCGAATCGAGGTGTCCAGCAGGTGCACTCCCGCGGCGCGGACGGCGATCCGGACCTGCCCGGCCCCGGGTTCGGGGTCCGCGACGGTCTCGTACCGCAGGTTCTCGGCGGGCCCGAACTCGTGAAGACGGATGGCGTGCACGGCGACTCCTCTACCTCGGTGACGTTCTGCCCGCCCAGTCTGAAACCTCAACTAATGTTCAGGTCAAATCACGCATTTTGAAACAAACACCGTTCACACCTGTGGAACGTGGGTTAGTCTCGCTGCGATCACATCCTGTGAGGATGCTGTGTGAGAAAGGGATATTCATGAAAAACGTTGCACTGAAAGCCTTTGCCGTCGCCGCCATCGCCTCCGGCATCGGTGCCGCCCCGGCCATGGCCGCCCCGGTCGAGCTGGTGCCCGTCACCGACACCGGCGCCGCCCCGGTCGCCGGACTGGTGCCCATGACCGGCTCGGCCGGGCTGTCCAACTCCATCACCTGTGCGCTGCAGAGCATCTCGGCGGCCATGCCCTGCCTGCTCACCTAGTCGACACCGCCGCGCCGGGTGCCGCTTAGGATCGACCCATGCGACACCCGGACGTGCGGCGATGAGCCTGGCCACCCTGCTGACCCTCGCCGACTCCCGGCTGCCGATCGGCGGGCACGTGCACTCCGGCGGCGTCGAGGAGGCCATCGCCTCCGGACTGCTGCGCGACGTGCCCAGCGTGGAATTGTTCCTGCGGCGGCGCATCCGCACCTCGGGACTGGTGGCGGCCTCGCTGGCCGCGGCCGTCTGCGCCGGCACCCTCGACCCGCAGCGCGCCGAACTCGAGGCCGACGCGCGGACCCCGTCCCCGGCCGCCCGCACCGCCTCCCGTGCCCAGGGCCGCGGCCTGTTGCGGCTCGCCAAACAGGTCTGGCCGCACGCCGAGTGGCGCGCGCTCGGCACCCGCCCCCATCTGTCGACCGTGTTCGGCGTGGTGGGCACGGTGTGCGAGGCCACCCCCGCCGATATCGCCGCCGTCACCGTCTACACCACCATGACCGGGGCGGCCACCGCCGCGCAGCGCCTGCTCGCCCTCGATCCGGCCGCCGTGGCCGCCTGCACCATCCGCCTCGCCCCGGTGTGCGACGCCACCGCCCGCGCCGCCACCGAATCGCTGGCCGCGCTCTCCGACCCGCTGCAGGACGTGCTCGCCGAACGTCACCCCCGCCGGGACATGCCGCTGTTCGCGTCGTAGCCGGTCACGGGCCAGGTAACACCCGGTTTACGTGACTGGGTCAGGATGGGGGTGAAAGGAGCGCACATGCCACCTCACCTCATCGACGGGGAACCGCACGATCACAGTCACGACCGCCCCAAGCGGGAGCGGACGCCCGGGGAACCGGTGCGGATCGGGATCGGCGGTCCGGTCGGATCGGGCAAGACCGCGCTGACCGCGGCCCTGTGCCGGCAGCTGCGCGACGAGCTGTCGCTGGCCGTCTTGACCAACGACATCTACACCACCGAGGACGCCGATTTCCTGCGGCGCAACGCGGTGCTGCCGGACGAGCGCATCACCGCCGTGCAGACCGGCGGCTGCCCGCACACCGCCATCCGCGACGACATCACCGCCAACCTGGATGCCATCGACGACCTGATCGAGGCCAACCCGCCGCTGGATCTGATCCTGGTGGAATCCGGCGGCGACAACCTCACCGCCACCTTCTCCTCCGGCCTGATCGACGCCCAGATCTTCGTGGTGGACGTGGCCGGCGGCGACAAGGTGCCGCGCAAGGGCGGCCCGGGCGTCACCTGGTCGGATCTGCTGGTCATCAACAAGACCGATCTGGCCCCGATGGTCGGCGCGGATCTGTCGGTCATGGAACGCGATTCGACGACCGTGCGCGAGGGCCGGCCGTTCGTGTTCACCTCCCTCACCCAGGACCCGGCCGCGACGCCGGTGCTGGCCTGGGTGCGCGAGCAGCTGCGGCTGGCCGCCGAACAGGATGCGGGCGTTGCCCATTCGCACTGAGCTCCGCATCATCGCGTCCGCCGGGACGCTGCCGCGCATCCACGCGGTCGGCGGCCTGGCGGCGCGGCACACGGGCCCGGACACGGTGCACCTGATCGGCACCGCCGCCACACCGCTGGGCGGTGACGTCCTGGACATCACGATCTCGGTCGGCGCGGGCGCGCTGCTGCGGGTGCGGTCGGTGGCCGCGACCATCGCGCTGCCGGGCCGTGAGACCCGGAAGTCGGTGGCGCACTGGCGTTTCGAGGTGGCCGCGGGCGGGGAGCTGGACTTCGATCCGGAACCGACCGTGGTCGCGGGCGGCGCGGAACACGACACGTTCACCACGGTGCGTCTGGAAGACGGTGCGCGGCTGCGACTTCGGGAACGGGTGCAGATCGGCCGCACCGGCGAGGATCACGGTCACTGGACCGGGGAGTTGATCGCGGATGTCGGTGCGATTCCGCTGCTGCGGCACCGTCTGGAACTGGGCTCCGAGGCGATCACCGACGACGCGCTGTCGGAGCCGCGGGCACTGGAGAGTGTGCTCACCTATCCCGACGATCGCCCGGCGGATACGGCGGGCCTGGATCAGGCGCTGCTGCCGCTTGCCGCGGGCGGCACACTGTTCACGCGGACCGGTCGACTGCTGACGGCCTGACCGGCACATCGGAAACCGCTGTCGCGCAAGAACTTCGAACCCTGCGCACAGCCATCCGCACACGGCGGGTCGCGTTCGCGGCGGGAACCAACCTCACCGCCGGTTCCCGCCGCGTGCGCACATCTACCTGGTCGAGCGGCCTCGTCGAGGAGGGATCAGTCGCCGACGACGCGGGGCGGTGCGTTGAATCCGTTGAACGCGATCACATTCGGGGACGCCGCCGCCGGCCACTGGGCCTTGGGCGCGTCGTCACGCTGCGTCACTCCGGGAGCGATCTCGGACGGGGCGGCGTTGGCGGCACCGGATCCGACGATCGCCATGACTAGCGGGACGGCACCCGCTGCCACCACGTTGCCGACCTTGTTCCGGTGCGGGTTGAGCGCGCGGTGCTTACCTCCGGCCATACATGACCTCTCTGGTCAGGGGGAACATCGGGACGACCGACATTCGAACCCACCGACCACCTGGATTGGTGAGCTGAATGGACGACCGAGAATCCGTTAGATAACCGAAAAGTAGCCATTCAAGCGGGTTTCGAATAGCGAAGAGGCCGGAATCCTGGTGATGGATTCCGGCCTCGCTAGCTCGGCGATCACTCCTGAACGGACGCCTCATCGGCGTTCGGCGCGTCGGCCGGGGTAGCACCGTCGATGCCGGTCGCCCGGTCCACGGCGCCCGGGGTGGCCGGAGCCAGGTACCCGTTCACCGCGCCGACGGCGCCGCCGATGACGGCCCCGACGGTCGCCGCCGGCACCGCGATCAGGCTCACGGCGGCGGTCGCGCCCGCGGCCGGGCCGAAGGCCCAGCCCGCCGGAGCGAACGGCGTGCCCGCGATCGCACCGATGACACCGCCCATGACCGCACCGGCGACCTCGAGCGGGGCGGCCACGCCCACGCCGACCGCCGCGCCCACGGCGGCGGAACCGACCGTCGCGGCGGCCATGCGGTCCGACCGGCTCGGCTCGAAGCCGGCCGAGTCGTAGGTGCGGGCCAGATCGGCCTCGGCGCCCGCGGCGAGCGCGTTCACCTGGGCGGCCTGGTCCGCGTCGAGCCAGACCGGGATGTCGAGCTGGGTGTCGCCCAGGCGCAGCTTGCCCTCGGGCGCCGCGATCGGCGCCACCTCGGGGGCGGCCAGCGGGTCGCCCAGGCGCAGCTTGCCGTTGTCGACGGGGGTCAGCGGCGCGTCGGGGATGTCCCGCAGGCCGGTGGTGGCGTTGCGGCCGACCCGCACGGGGAGGACGACCTCGGCGGCGGGCTCGATCAGCTCGTCCGGGCCGACCTCGGCCGCGGTGGCGGACAGGTAGGTGTGCGCGCCGTCGGCCATGGCCTGCGGCATCGGCACGGCCAGCTTGCCGAACGGGGTGTCGACGACCACGCCCGGCTGGGTGTCGGCGCCGCCCGGCAGCGTGGTGCCGGGCTGGTTGTCGACCACCGCCGGTTGGGTGTCGTCGGACGAAACCGGTTCCGCCGCACTGGTTCCGGCGGCGGCGAGGGCGGCGACCAGCGGCAGCGCGCCCGCGACCGCCAGTGTGCCCAGGCGCCGTCGCCGCGGCGAAACAGTATCGACCGGTTGGCGTTTGCCCATGAATGACCTTTCTTCCGAATATCGACAGACGCCGAACATTCGGATCCGGCCGGTGCGCCGGATTGGTCTGGACACGCCGCCCGGTCAGACCCTCATTCGAAGGACGGCCGGGCCGAGTCGTCAGCCCGCGCGCTGTTCGGTGGATTTCGCCGATTCGGAATTCGCCACGGATTTGCCGTTGCCGGAGGCGTTTTCGGCCGCGCCGATCTGCTTGGCCAGTTCCAGCGCCTCGGCGGGATCGTCGAGCGCCTCGAGCGCGAGCCGCGCGAACACCCACTGCTCGGTGGCCGCCATCTGACCGCGGTGGCGGCCCAGGAACGACACGAACCATTCCAGCACCGTGACGAAGCGGCTGCGGAAGCCGACCAGGTACCACAGGTGCAGACCCAGCCAGGCCAGCCACGCGAAGAAGCCGCTGAACTCCAGCTTGCCCACCTGGCAGACCGCGCTGAACCGCGACACCGTGGCCATCGAGCCCTTGTCGAAGTACTTGAAGGGCTTGCGGTCCTCGACCTTCTGCTTGCCCTCGGTCTCGGCCTTGATGGCCTTGGCGGCGTAGGTGCCGCCCTGGATCGCGCCCTGGGCCTGCCCGGGCACGCCCGGCACCGACATCAGGTCGCCGACCACGAACACGTTCGGGTAGCCCTTGATGGTGAGGTCCGGTTCGACGATGACGCGTCCGGCCCGGTCCACCTCGGTGCCCTTGGACTTGTCGGCCAGGATCTTGCCCAGGCCGCTGGCCTGCACGCCCGCCGACCACACCTTGCAGGCGGATTCGATGCGGCGCTCGGAGCCGTCCTTGTCCTTGACGGTGACCCCGCGCGCGTCGACATTGGTGACGATGGCGTTGAGCTGGATCTCCACGCCCATCTTCTCGAGCCGCTTGTGCGCCTTGGCGCCCAGCTTGGGGCCCATCGGGGCGAGCACCGCGCCCGCGCCCTCGACCAGGATGACGCGCGCGTCGCGGGTGTCGATATTGCGGAAGGTGCCGTCCAGGGTGCGGTCGGCGAGTTCGGCGATCTGCCCGGCCAGCTCGACGCCGGTGGGGCCGGCGCCGACCACGACGAAGGTCATGAACCGGTCGCGGGTCTCCTGGTCGGTGGCCAGCTCGGCCTCCTCGAAGGAGCCCAGGATGCGCGCGCGCAGTTCGAGGGCGTCGTCGATGGTCTTCATGCCCGGGGCGTAGGTGGCGAAGTGGTCGTTGCCGAAGTACGACTGCTGCGCGCCCGCGGCCACGATGAGGCTGTCGAACGGGGTGACGTAGTCCCGGTTGAGCAGGCGCGAGGTGACGGTGCCGCCCTCGAGGTCGACATCGGTGACCTCGCCCATGATCACCTGCGTGTTCTGCTGCTTGCGCAGCACGATGCGGGTGGCCGGGGCGATCTCGCCGACGGACAGGATGCCGGTCGCGACCTGGTACAGCAGTGGCTGGAACAGGTGCGTGGACGTCTTGGAGATGAGTGTGATGTCGACGTCGGCCTTGCGCAGGTGCTTGCAGGCGAACAGTCCACCGAACCCGGACCCGATCACCACCACCCGATGGCGCTGCGCGACGGAATTCTCGGCGTTCATCTAGTTCCTGCTCCTCGCCAGACGGTGAAACTACGACAACTCACGCACAACGGTAATGCAGTGTGAGTAGCGCAGCCCAATCAGGACCGACCGAAAACAGACCTTCCAGACAGCTGACCCGAAAATACAATATGGGCGGTCGTTCAGTGCGGATTGGCGCGAGCCCGGTGGCGGGCGGCCGGGGCGGCCGCCCGCGCTCGTGATCGGGGGAGGCGGCTCAGCGTCCCTGGAAGAGCAATTGCGCGACGCGCGTGGTGGTTTCGGAGCCTTCGAGATATCCGCCCTGGTTGCCCTGCTCGGTCATGATCGCCAGGGTGTAGCGCTCACCGGGTCCGGCGAAGCCGACCGAGTTGACCACCCAGCCGCCCTGCTCGTCGGACCAGCCGTTCTTCAGGCCCGGGTTCATGGCCGCGCCCGCGCCCCACACGCCCCAGTGCTGGTTGGTGTCGACGCGGCGCATGCGGTCGAGCAGGTACGCGCGGTCGTCGGGGTGCATGCGGGTGAGGATGTTGTCCATCAGCCGGTCCAGGTCGGCGGGCGAGCACTGCTGGAAGCCCCAGTCCGGAAACAGCTTGATCTGCTCGATGGAGGTGGTCGGCGGCAGCGGGATCAGCCCGACCATGCCGTTGGCCCGGAAGGCGTTGTTGAACGCCATGCGGTCGAAGCCCGCGAACTTGTTCCACAGGATGTCGGCGGCATTGTCGTTGGAGGTTGCCAGCATCGACTCCATGAGCGCGCGGTCGTCGGGACCGAGCACGATGGCGCCGACCCGGGCGCGATTCAGCAGATCCTCCGCGATCGCCAGCTTGATGGTGGACGCGGTCCAGAAGTTGGTGTCCGCGTTGCCATTCCGGTAAATGCCGCCGGTGACGCGGTCGCGCATCACATAACCGGTGACGCCGGGGCGGGTGGCGAGATAGTCGTCGACCGCGGCGATGCGTCTGCTCATATCCGCGTCGAATCCCGTGATCGGGCCCTGCGTGTGCGCGGGGACCGCGCCGGCGACGGGAATGAGGACGGGCGCGGCCGGAATCAGGGCAGCGGCCGCGAGGACACAAGCGGAGGAGGCCACGCGCCGGGCCTTGGGGGAACGCACGAGGGATCACAATAGAGGGGACAATGCCCGATTCGCACGTCTTGCAGGTGATCGGGTTGTCTGTTATCGAATCGACACTGTCGCACGGATTTTCGTGTACGGCTTGCGAGTTTCGTCCGGATCAGCGAAAAGCTGCCCGTAGCTCTTCGATCCCGCGGCCATTGAGCCGGTAGCAATGCTCGAAGGCCTCGGTGTGGCGGTCGCGCGGCCAGGACTGCAGCACCACGCCGCGTCCGTAATGTCGGGAGTTGACCAACTCCCAGCGCTCTCCCACCCGTCGCACCGTGAACCCGGTTCTGGGCACCAGGGGAATCACCGACGCAGACATGTACGCGGACCAGCCTTTCAGCGAGAAATGAGAACCACCCCGAAAGGCACTGTCGCATACCACACTCGAAATTCGCAGTGACGCGCCCTAGCAAATATCCGGCGTGTGGCAGGTGTCACCCGGCGAGCCGCACAGCCCGGTGTTTGCATGTCGTTCGCCGACTGTATAAACACAGGTCGTGCACATTCACCGGGCGGAACGAGCGGACACGCTCGCCGACGCGCTCGCCGGGCTACTGATCGAACCGCTCGGCGATCCGTTCACCCCGGAAGTTGTCGCGGTTCCCGCCAAGGGGATCGAGCGCTGGCTCACCCAGCGGCTGGCCACGGTACTCGGCGCGGGCGGCGGCCCTGGCCGCGGTGCGGCCGGTGGGCTCGGTACCGACGGGATCTCGGCCAATATCGACTTCGCGGATCCGGCGGCGCTGGTGTCGGCGATCCTCGCCGAGGCGACCGGCGTGGATCCGGAGCAGGATCCGTGGTCGCCGGAGCGACTGGTCTGGACCTTGTTGCCGGTCCTCGACGACGTGCTGTCCGAACCGTGGAGCGCGGTGCTCGCCCGCCACCTCGGCCACGGCGACGCGGGCGGGCACCGGGTCGGACGGCGGTACGCGACGGCGGCGCGGATCGCGGCCCTGTTCGACAGCTACGGCACCCAGCGCCCGGCCATGATCACCGAGTGGGCCGCGGGCGGCGACACCGACGGCGCGGGGCACGACCTCCCGCCGGATCTGGTGTGGCAGGCGATGCTGTGGCGGCGGGTGCGCGGCGTGGTCGGGGTGCCCAGTCCCGCCGAGCGGCTGGCGGCGGCGTGCGCGCGGCTGCGGGCCGAGCCGTCGATCGTGTCGGTGCCGGAACGGATTTCGCTGTTCGGGGTGACGCGGCTGACCACCGATCAGCTGGAGGTGCTGTCGGCGCTGTCGGCCGGGCGGCAGGTGCACCTGTGGCTGGTGCACCCCAGCCCGGCGCTGTGGACCAAGCTGGCCGACGCCGAGGTCATCCCGAATTCCGGTGTGCGCGTGCGGCATCCGCTGCTGGCGGCACTGGGACGCGATGTGCGGGAGCTGCAGGAGCGGCTGGGGGGCTACGACCACATCGACACCTATCACCCCGGACCGGACGAGATCGGGCCGCGCACGCTGCTGTCGGAGCTGCAGTCCGCGGTGCGTCAGGACCGCTGGTCGCTCATGCCCGACCCGGGCCTTGCCGACGGGACGGTCACCGTGCACTCCTGCCACGGGCCGTCGCGGCAGGTGGAGGTGTTGCGCGATGCGCTGCTGAGCGTCTTCGCCGCCGATCCGACGCTGGAACCGCGCGATGTCATCGTGCTGTGCCCCGACGTGGAGAGTTACGCGCCGCTGGTGCGGGCGGCGTTCGGGCAGTGGTCCCTCGACGGGGCCGAGCCCGGGCATCCCGCGCACGGGCTGCGGGTGCGGCTGGCCGATCGCGCCCAGCGCGCGGTCAATCCGGTGCTGGACGTGGTGGGCACGCTGCTGGAGCTGGCCGACGGCCGCGTCACCGTGACCGAGGCGCTGGATCTGTGTGCGTCCGAACCGGTTCGGGTGCGCTGCGGGTTCGACGACGACGATATCGAGCGGCTGCGGGAGTGGGCGGCCGAGACCGGGGCGCGCTGGGGGATCGGGCAGCGGCAGCGGCAGGCGTTCGGGCTGGGCGACTTCCCGCAGAACACGCTCAATGCCGCGGTGGACCGGATCCTGCTCGGGGTCGCGGCGGGCGAATCCAGTGAGGACTGGCTGGATCTGGTGCTGCCGCTGGACGACGTGGACAGCAATGACATCGATCTGGGCGGCCGGTTCGCCGAATTCGTGGACCGGCTCGCGGTGTGCCTGCGCGACCTGCGGGGCTCCACCCTGGACGAGCCCGCGGGCAGCGCGCGGCCCGCGTCGGAATGGGCCGCCGTGCTGGGACGCGCGCTGGATCTGCTGACCGAGGTGCCGTCCGGTCAGGGCTGGATGGCGGTGCAGGCGCGTCGCGAACTGGCGACGGCGCTGGAACCGGCGGGTTCGATTCCCTTGCGGCTCAGCGATATCGGCGCACTGCTCACGGCCAGGCTGGCCGGGCGGCCCTCGCGCGCCAACTTCCGCACCGGGGAGCTCACGGTGTGCACCATGGTGCCGATGCGGTCGGTGCCGCACCGGGTGGTGGTGCTGCTGGGTCTCGACGACGAGGTGTTCCCGCGCGCGGGCGGCGTGGACGGGGACGATGTGCTGGCCCGGCACCGGTGCCCCGGGGATCGGGATCCACGCAGCGAGGACCGGCAGCTGCTGCTCGACGCGATCATGGCGGCGGGGGAGCGGCTGGTGTTGCTGCACACCGGATCCGATCCGGTCTCGGGCGCGCACCGTCCGCCCGCGATCCCGCTGGCCGAACTCCTCGACACCGTGCGCGCGCACATCGGCGCGGGAGCGATGGACCAGGTGGTGACGCGGCATCCGTTGCAGCCCTTCGATCGCCGCAACTTCCGGCCGGAGAATCCGTTCAGTTTCGACACCGTCGCGCTGGCGGGGGCGGTGGCGGCGGGCCGTGCGCCGGAGCCACGGCCGCTGTTCCTGCCGGCCACGCTGCCGGCCCGCGAGCCCGGGGATGTGGAGCTGGCCGATCTGGTGTCCTTCGCCGAGCATCCGGTGCGGGCGTTCCTGTGGCAGCGCTTGGGAATTCGAGTGCCCGAGGACGAGGAGGAGATCGCCGACCGGCTCCCCATCGAACTCGACGGGCTGACCAAGTGGAATATGGGCGAGCGCATGCTGTCGGCGCGGCTCACCGGCGTGGACCCGAATGTGCTGCGGGCCGCGGAGTGGCGGCGTGGGACGCTGCCGCCGTTCGGGATGGGCGCGGCCGTGCTCGACGAGGTCGAGGGGACCGTCGACCAGCTGGTACGGGTGGCGCGGCCGTTGCACGAGATCCCTTCGCGCACTATCGATATCGCGGTGGATCTGGGTGACGGGCGTCGGCTGACCGGCACCGTGCCCGATGTCCACGACGACGCGCTGTTGCGCACGACGTTCTCGCGGCTGGCCCCGAAGCATCGGATGGCGGCGTGGATTCGCCTGCTGGCGCTGGCCGCCACCGGGACCCATCAGTCGTGGCGCGCGATCACCATCGGGCGCGGCAAGCATCATCGTCCGGCCTGGCAGTCGACGCTCACCGCGCCGCCCGCGCCCCTGGCCCGGGGGCTGTTGCGGGAGCTGGCGTTGTTGCGCGACGAGGGTCTCACCGAACCGCTGCCGATCGCGCCGTCGGCTTCGGCCACCTATGCCGAGCGTCGGCTCGCGGGCGCGTCGCCCGAGGACGCGCTGCACGCGGCGAGCCAGGACTTCGACGATCGCTTCGGCGAACACACCGACCGCTACTTCCGGCACATTCTGGGCCGGTCGCCGCGCTTCGATCAGCTGACCGAGGCCGCGGCAGCCGTGTCGCCGGGTGTCGAATCCGAACCGACGCGTTTCGGTGAGCTGGCGCGTCGCCTCTGGAATCCCCTGCTGACCAACGAGAATCAGGGTCAGCCATGACCACCCCGAGGAGGACTCTCCTGCCCGTGACCGTCCCCGGGAGCCCCGCATGACCGACGACCTGTTCTCGTTCACCGATCCCGACCTGGCCCCACGGCCCGCGCCGCGCAGGCTGCTGCGGGCGGAACCGACACTGCCGGGCGGGCTGGACTCCGGTGCCGACGTGCGCGAAACGGTCTCCGAGGAGGCCGATTCCGGCGGGGCGCAGGGGCTGTGGGCCGCCGCTCCTGAGGTGACCGGCCGGCAGGAATCGCACCTCGCTGATCCGTCGGAGCCCAACCACGATTCGGATGCCGTGGACGCTAGCGTCTCTCCGGGTTCGGGTGATGAATTAGCAGGACAAGGGTTGTGGGACGACGCCTCGGCGGCGCCGCGTTCAGACGCCGGTGCGGTGCCTGAGGGCGCTAAGCCCGGAACCGCCGACGCACCAGGGACTTTCGCGGATTCGGGGAACCGATTCGAGCTGACCGGGCCGCTGCCGACGGGGACGACCGTCCTCGAGGCCAGCGCGGGCACTGGAAAGACGTACGCCATCGTCGGATTGGCGGTGCGATTCGTCGCCGAACTGGGCGTGGATGTCTCGGAGCTGCTGCTGGTGACCTTCAGCCGGGCCGCGACCCAGGAATTGCGGGAGCGCACCCGGGACAGGTTCGTCGCGGTGGCGGCCGCGCTGGCCGAGCCGGATCGGGCGCTCGCGTCGGGCGACGAGCTGATCCGGCATCTGGCGCAGGGCAACCCGGGCGAGATCGCGACCAGGCGGGAGCGGCTGCTGACGGCGCTGTCGGACTTCGACGCCGGAACCATCGCCACGACGCACAGCTTCTGCCAGCGAATGCTCGACGAACTGGGGCTGTCGGGGGAGCAGGACCCGGGCGTGCGGCTGGTCGAGAGCGTCGCCGATGTGGTGTCCACGGTCGCCGACGACCTGTATCTGAGCCGGTACGCGCGCAGCGGATCGGTGTTCGGGCCCGCCGACGCGCAGCGGCTGGCCGCGGCGGCGGTCGGCGACCCGCACGCGCTGCTGATGCCGGAGGCCGAGAACGACGACGATCCCGCCGCCGAGCGGGTGGCGTTCGCGTCGGCGGTCCGGGTGGAAACCGCTCGGCGCAAACGGCTTTCGGGCTTGCGGGACTTCGACGACCTGCTGGTGCTGCTGCACGAGGTGCTCGCCGATCCCGAGCACGGCCCGCGCGCCTGCGCGCGGATCCGGGACCGGTATCGGGTGGCGCTGGTCGACGAATTCCAGGACACCGATCCGCTGCAGTGGGACATCCTGCGCCGCGCCTTCCACGGGCACGCCACCCTGGTGCTGGTCGGCGACCCGAAGCAGGCCATCTACGCCTTCCGCGGCGCGGAGGTGCTCAGCTACCTGGACGCGGTGGCGCACGCCGACAGCAAGCGGGAACTGACCACCAACCGGCGCAGTGACGCGGGCCTGCTGGCCGCGCTCGAGCACGTGCACGGCGGTGCGGCCCTGGGGCACAAGGAGATCACCGTGCACCGCGTGGCGGCGACGCGGCCGTTCTCGCGGCTGTCGGGTGCGCCCGAGCGGGTGACGCCACTGCGGCTGCGGTGCCTGCCGCGCAGTGGGGCGGGACCGCTCAACAAGTCCGGGTATCCGACGGTGGGGCGGCAGCGGGAGCGGGTCGCCGTCGATGTGGCCGCCGATATCGTCGGGCTGCTCGGGTCCGGGGTGCTCATCGATGCCGGGACTCCCCGCGAACGGGCCATCGGGCCCGGCGATATCGCGGTGCTGGTGCGCAATCGCGCGCAACTGGAGATGGTGCGGACCGAGCTGGAGGCGGCCGGGGTCGCGTCGGTGCTGGCCGGCGGCGCGAGTGTGTTCGGGACGCCCGCGGCCACCGAATGGCTGTGGGTGCTGCGGGCGGTGGAGCAGCCGCATCGCGGGGACCGGGTGCGGCTGGCGGCCGGGACGGCGCTGCTCGGGGTGAGCGCGGCGGACATCGACGCCGGGGGAGCCGATCTGGTGGGCCGGCTCAGCGCGGATCTGCGCGACGCGGCCCGGCTGTTCGCTCGCGCCGGGTTCGCGGCGGTCGCCGAGAAGCTCAGTGCCGAAACCCGATTGGCGCCGCGCCTGCTGGCCCTCGAAGGCGGGGAACGGCAGCTCACCGATCTGCGGCAGATCGCGCAGCTGCTCGACGACGCGGCCCTGCGCGAGGGCCTGGGCCTGTCCGCGCTGACCCGCTGGCTGGCCGACCGCGTACGCGACCCGGCCTCCGGAAGCGTCGCCGATCGCAGCCGTCGGCTCGACCGCGACGCCGCGGCCGTGCAGGTGGCGACCGTGCACGCCAGCAAGGGGCTCGAATTCCCGGTCGTGTACCTGCCTTTCGCGTGGGACGCGGCCAAACTGCGCAATCCGCTGACGCTGCTGTTCCATGACGAGCAGGGCCGCCGCGTCCTCGATGTCGGCGGCTCCGACGCGCCGGGCTACAACTCCCGGCGGCTGCGCGCCGAAACCGAGGAGCAGGCCGAGGAACTGCGGCTGCTGTACGTGGCATTGACGCGGGCGGGCGCACAGGTGGTGGCGTGGTGGGCGCCGGCCTACGACACCCAGACCGCGCCGCTGCACCGCATGCTGCTGGGGCGCGAACCGGGCAGCCCCGCCGTCGCGGACAAGGTGCCGGTGCCCGCGGATTCGGTAGTGCTGGAACGCATCCGGGACTGGGCGTCGACCGCCGAACCCGGCGTCATCGCCGTCGAGCCGGTGCGGGAGATCGCCCGCGCCCGGCTGCCGCACGACGATACGACCACGGCCTCCGAGCCCTTGGCCGCCGCCCGCTTCGACCGGGCGCTCGATCAGGCGTGGCGGCGCACCTCCTATTCGGCCTTGACCGCGGGCGCGCACGACGCGCTGCCCGCCGCCGATCTGCCCGAGGGCGGCGGTGTCTCCGACGAACCGGCGGACCCGGCGGTGCTCGCCGACGATCTGAGCGCGTTCGCGGGAGCCGCGCCGTCGCTGATGAATTCGCTGCCCTACGGCGCGGAGTTCGGCACCCTGGTGCACGAGGTGCTGGAGTACGTCGACACCGACGCCGCCGACCTGGCCGCCGAGATCCGGGCCCGCTGCCTGCACGCGGTGAACGAGCAGATGTTCGACGCGGACCCCGAGGTGCTGTCGGGGGCGCTGCTGGCGGTCATGCACACGCCGATCGGGGACGGGACGCTCGCCGGGTTCTCGGCGCGGGATCGGTTGAGCGAACTCGATTTCGAGCTGCCGCTCGCCGGAGGCGACGATCCGGTCGCCGCGCGAGTGACCGTGCCGCGCATCGCCGATCTGCTGCGTCGGCACCTGCCCGACGACGACGTGTTCGCGCCCTACGCCGACCAGCTCGCGCACCTCGACGACACCCCGTTGCGCGGCTACCTGACCGGCAGTATCGACGCCGTGTTGCGGACGGACGGGCCGCGATTCCTGGTCGTCGACTACAAGACCAACCGGCTCGGCGTCGGTGATCTGACGGTGGCGCACTACACCCGCGAGCGCATGGCGGCGGAGATGATGCGCTCGCACTATCCGTTGCAGGCGATCCTGTATTCGGTTGCGCTGCACCGGTATCTGCGGTGGCGGCTGCCCGGCTACGATCCGGCGCGGCACCTGGGCGGCATCCGGTACCTGTTCGTGCGCGGCATGGTCGGGCCCCACACCCCGGACGGCTGCGGCGTTTTCGACTGGCATCCGCCCGCCGCCCTGGTCGAGGACCTGTCGGCGCTGCTCGCCGGTGACACGGGAGTGGTGCGATGACCTCGATTCAGTTGGCGCAGCGCGGCACCGGACTGCTGCAGGTGTTCAATGCCGCCGGGGTGCTCTCGGCGGCGGACGTGCACGTGGCGTTGCGGCTGGCGCGGCTCGGCAGGGAACGGTCCGAGGCGGTCGTGTTCGCGACCGCGCTGGCGGTCCGCGCGGTGCGATCCGGGTCGGTGTGCCTGGAAGTACGGCGCATGCACGAGATCGGCGTGGACGCCGAGGGGACCGAGGAATCGGCCATCGATCCGGCGACGCTGCCATGGCCCGAAGTCGAGTCCGTGATCGCGGCGCTGCGGGTGAGTCCGCTGGTGACGGGTAGTCCGGCGGGGCCGTTGCGGCCGTTGCGGCTCATCGACGCGCCGGGTGATGCCGGGCCGCTGCTCTACCTCGACCGGTATTTCCGGCAGGAGGAGACCATCCGGCGGGTGCTCACCGAGCGGGCCGCCTCCCATCCGATGGTGGACGCGGAACTGGTGCGGCGCGAACTGGATCGGCTGTTCCCGGATCACAGCGGGCCCGGCGAGCCGCCGGATCGGCAGCGGCTGGCGGCTGCGCTGGCCACCACACAGTGGACGACCGTGGTCGCGGGTGGGCCCGGTACGGGTAAGACCCACACCATCGCCCGGGTGCTGGCGCTGCTGGTGGCGCACCAGCAGGCCGTGCCCGGCGCCCCCGCCTTGCGGATCGCGCTGGCCGCGCCGACCGGCAAGGCGGCGGCACGCATGCAGGAAGCGGTGCGCGAACAGGCCGGGGCGATCGGGTTGCCCGAGCTCACGGCCGCGACGCTGCACCGGCTGCTGGGCTGGCAGCGTGGCGGCGCGGGACGGTTCAAGCACAACGAGTTCAATCGGCTGCCGTACGACGTGATCGTGGTGGACGAGACCTCCATGGTGTCGCTGACCATGATGAGCCGGCTGCTGCCCGCGGTCCGGCCGGACGCGCGGCTCGTACTGGTCGGTGACCCGGACCAGCTGGCATCGGTCGACGCGGGCGCGGTGCTCGCCGACCTGGTGGCCGGACCGGTTCCGGGACAGGCGAATCCGGCGCTCGATCGCATTCTCGGCGGGGACCTGCGGGCGACGGCCGCGCATCCGGACGCGCTCTCCGGGCGCGAACGGGAACGGCTGCGCGGCGGCATCGTCCGATTGACGCGCGGTCGCCGCTTCGGTGGACGGATCGCGGAGCTGGCGGTCGCCATTCGCGCGGGTGACGCCGACGGCGCGCTCGCCCTGCTCGCCGACGGCGGTGACGAACTGTCGCTGCACGCGCCCGACGACATCGCCGGCGTGCGCGCGGACGTGCTGCGGGCCGCCCGCGAAGCCACCGACGCGGCGCTGGAGGGTGACGCGACCGCCGCGCTCACCGCCCTCGAATCGCATCGACTGCTGTGCGCGCACCGGCAGGGTCCGGCCGGTGTCGAACGCTGGGACCGGCTGGCCGCGGGCTGGGTGATCGGGGCTGGGATCAGCGCCGATCCCGGTGCCGGGCACTGGTATCCGGGGCAGCCGCTGCTGGTCACCGCCAATGACCACGAGGCGCGGATCTACAACGGCGACACCGGTGTCATCGTGCGCGTGCCCGACGGGACGCTGCGCGCGGCGCTGCAGCGCGGCACCGAGCCGTACCTGGTGCATCCCACCCAGTTCCCCGGGGTGACCACCGTGTACGCCATGACGATTCACCGCAGCCAGGGCAGCCAGTACGACACCGTGTCGACGGTGCTGCCCGGGCCCGAATCGACGCTGCTCACGCGAGAGCTGCTGTACACGGCTGTGACCCGGGCCCGGAAGCATGTGCGGATCCTCGGGACCGAGGAATCCATCCGGTCGGGCATCGCGCGCCGGGTCCTGCGGGCGAGCGGCTTGCGCAATCGGGAGTGATCCCGGGCCGGGACACGCTGCGGGGGTGCGAAGTTTCCCCGGGCGTGGGCGCGGCGGCCGGGGCGGCGTAGCGTGAGCGGTGCTCGATGCCGCTGTCGCCGTGGTCCTTCTGAGCCGGGCGGCCCGACAAGGGGAGGGCTTGTCATGGTCGATTTCGACGCCGAACCGAGCGTGGACTCCGTGGTGTCGGAGGACGGGACCCGGATCACGTACCTGAGCAGGGGCAGCGGGCCCGCCGTGATCGTGATTCCGGGAGTGCTGGCCCTGGCGAGCGGATACGAGCGGTTCGCGACGGCCCTGGCCGGCGCGTTCACCGTGCACACCATCGAGCGGCGGGGGCACGGGGAGAGCGGGCCGCAACGCCCCGGGCATGGGGTCGAGGACGACTGCGCGGATGTGCGAGCGCTCCAGGACAAGACGGGCGCGGCATTTCTGGTCGGGCACAGCTACGGGGGATTCGTGGCGCTCGAGGCGGCGCGGAAGAACACGGGGATCGCGAAGGTCGCGGTGTACGAGCCGGGACTGTCGGTGAACGGGTCCATGCCGTTGGGATGGATGGACGCCTACGAGAAATACCTCTCCCAGGACAAACCCCTCGAGGCTTTCATCGAGTTCCTGCGGGCGATCGGGCCGGATGCCGTCCGGAAGACGCCGCGGTGGATGTTCCGGCGCATGATGCCGATCATGATGAAAGCGCCCGAGAAGGACGAGGTCATCGCGCAGCTCCCGCAGAATCTGGTCGAGCATCGGCAGTACGAGAGGTTCGACAGCACGTACCGGAATTACGCGGAGATCAGCGCCGAGGTGCTGCTCGTCTACGGGGACAGGGACCGGCGGGCATGGACCGCCTCCGACGAGGAGCTACTCGCCTCGGTGATCCCGCACAACGAGCGCGTCACCGTGCCCGGGCTGGACCACTTCGGTATCGACAAGGGGGCGCCGGACCGGGTGGCGGGCGTGATCGGGGAATTCTTGTCGCGTTCGTAGCGGCATCGGGCACTGCGCTCGCGGCGGGAAGAATACGCTGGGGGAATGGCCACCATGCCGGAGCACGTCGACGTGCTCATAGTCGGGGCCGGGCTGTCCGGCATCGATGCCGCCTACCATGTGCAGCGCGCCTTTCCCGGGCGCACCTACGCCGTGCTGGAGGCGCGGGAGGCCAGTGGCGGCACCTGGGACCTGTTCCGCTATCCGGGCATTCGCTCGGACTCCGACATGTTCACCCTCGGCTATCGATTCCGTCCGTGGCTGGGGGAGAAGGCCATCGCCGACGGCGACGACATCCTGGCGTACCTGCGCGACACCGCGGCCGAGAACGACATCGACCGCCACATCCGATACCGGCATCGGGTGGTGCGGGCCGAATGGTCCTCGCCGCGCAACCGGTGGACCGTGACCGCCGACCACGACGGGGAACCGGTCACCCTGACCGCGGACTTCCTGTTCAGCTGCTCGGGCTACTACCGCTACGACGAGGGCTACACCCCGGATTTCCCGGGCACGGAACGCTTTTCGGGACCGATCATCCATCCGCAGCATTGGCCGGAGTCGGTCGACGTGGCGGGCAAACGGGTCGTTCTCATCGGATCGGGCGCCACCGCCATCACCCTCGGTCCCGCGCTGGTCGAGCAGGGCGCGCACGTGACCATGCTGCAACGCTCCCCGTCCTACATCATCTCGATGCCCGCCCGCGACGGCCTGGCCGACCGCGCCCGCAAACTCCTGCCCACCCACGCCGCGTACGCGGTGGCCCGCGCCAAGAACGTCGCCCTCAGCACCGCGATGTATCAACTGTCGCAACGCTATCCGACGCGTATGCGCGCGTGGATCCGCGGCTGGCAGCAGCGCTGGCTCCCCGAGGGTTTCGACATCGACACCCACTTCAACCCCAGCTACAAGCCGTGGGACCAGCGGCTGTGTCTGTCACCCAACGGCGACTTCTTCCGGGCCATCCGCCAGGGCAAGCTGGACCTGGTCACCGACCGCATCGCCACCTTCACCGAATCCGGTCTGCGCCTCGAATCCGGCCGCGACATCGACGCCGATATGGTCATCACCGCCACCGGCCTCAATCTGATCCCCTTCGGCGGTGTCGCCCTCGCCGTGGACGGCCACGACATCAACCTGCCCGACACCATGGCCTACAAGGCGATGATGCTCTCCGGCATCCCCAATTTCGCCTTCATCATCGGTTACACCAACGCCTCATGGACCCTGAAAGCGGACTTGGTGTGCGAATACGTCGTCCGCCTGCTGCGCCATATGGACGCCGAGGGCTACACCAAGGCCACCCCGGTCCGCGACCCCGCCGTCGGCCCGGCCCCCTTCCTCGATTTCGAGCCCGGCTACGTGCTCCGCTCCCTCGACGTCCTCCCCAAACAGGGCACCCGAGCCCCCTGGAAGCTCCACATGAACTACCTCCGCGACCTGCCCGCCCTCCGCTACGGCAAGATCACCGACCCCGCCATCCACTTCGAGCGCGCCTAGTGTCGTGTGGGGTCACCGGGGTTTCACCAGTGCCGCGATCTCGGTGAATCCGCGACGCACCGCGTGGTCATAAGCCGTGCGGCCCTTGGCATCACGAATCGAGACGTTCGCGCCATTGTCCACCAGCGCCCGGACGATATCGCGGTACACCGCGCTGCCATTGCCGTAGTAGACGGCTTCGAGGAGCGCGGTCCAGCCCAGATCGTTGACGTGATCGATGTCGATATCGTTCTGCCGCAACACCTCTCGCACGTAGTCGAGATGCCCCTTCTCCGCCGCCGGGATCAGCGCGTTGCCGCCGAACCGATTCCGCAATGTCAGATCCGGCTGCGCGGGCAGCAGCAACTCCATCATGGCGACGCTGCCGGTGACCCCGGTATTCACCCAGGGGCTCTCCCCGCGATCATCTTTCGCGTCCGGATCCGCCGCGAATTCCATCAGCACCTTGGCCACCGGCACATTGTCATCCAGCACGGCGATCATCAAGGGAGTCCGCCCCGACCCACCCCGAGTCTCGACCTGCGCCTTCTGATTCAACGCCGCCCGAACCCCGTCCGCGTCCCCGTCCTTCGCCGCCTCGAGCAACGCCTTGTTCGCCTGCTCCACCGGCACATCGACCGGCCCCGAACCACTGTTGTCCGACATCATCACCGATCCGTTCTGCGTCTGCCGACTCGTCTCCGCGCCATCCTTCGCCCCCGGCTCAGCCGAGCACGCGGCCACGACCACCGCCCCGGCCACCACCGCCACCCCGACCCGGACTCCCCGAGCACGCCACCACAAGGTCCCCATCACCGCAGCTCCATCCGTCGACCGAATCGCCTTCCCCTCCCATGCTCCGCACCCCCACCCACCCCCGAATCGGTGCACCGGCTCCTTCTCCCACCCCCATCCGGCCGACACCCACATCAACCGATCGGCTGACCCGCCTACGCTTCCTGTCGTGACCAGCTCCACTTTCACCTGCACCTGCTGCGATGAACTCCACGACGGCCCGCCGCTCAGCTTCACCTTTCCCGCGCCGGCCTACTGGAACGACGAGGTAGCCGAAGCGCCCGGCAGTGTTCTGGGTGACGAGCAGTGCGTCATCGCCGGCGAACACTTCTTCGTCCGCGCACGCATCGTCCTGCCCATCCTGGACAGCGACGACGAATTCGTCTGGGGCGTCTGGATTTCCCTCAGCGAACAGAACTTCCACCGCATGCCCGAACTATGGGACGACCCCGCCCGAGTCGACGAACCGCCCTATTTCGGCTGGCTATCCACTCAAATCCCCATCTACGCCCCGACAACCATCAACCTGAAAACCAAACTCCACACCCAGCCACTCGGAACCCGACCCCTCGTCGAACTCGAGCCCACCGACCACCCCCTCGCCGTCGAGCACAGAACCGGCATCACCCGCGCCCGGGTCCAGTCGATCGCCGAACAACTCCGCCACTGACACCGCCGACCTGCACCGCCGTCGCGCCGATCACCATGATGACCGCGCCGATGACCTGGGCCGGGTGGAGGGATTGGCCCAGGAGTAGCCACGCCAGGACGGCGGCGGCCAAGGGCTCGACCACGGCCAGCACGCTGGCCGCGATCGGAGTCAGCTCCCGGAGGGCTCGGAGCCCCGCCAGGTAGGGCACGGCGGTGCCGAAGGCGGCCAGGATCAGCAGGACCAGCCATGCGGGCGGGTGCCGGTCGCCGAGCGCGGTGGGGGCTGTGAGCAGGTCGAAAGGGACGGCCCACGGAGGAGCGATCACGGACACCGCAACAGCTCCGACCAGCAGCCCGGTCGCGGTGAGCCCGGACGGGTCGGTCCGGCGGGCGCCGTACTCACCGAGAAGAAAGTAGGCAGCCGAGCACATCGCCGAACCGAGTCCTGCCATGAGGCCGACGACATTCAGGCTGGCCGACTGCCAGGGTTGGGCAACGATGGCCAATCCGGCAATGGCGAATGCGATTCCCGCCCATACCGACCCGCGCAGGCGCGCGCCGCGGGCGATGCGCATCCACAAGGCGACGAATGTGGGGGCGAGGTTGACGAGAACGATCGCCACTCCGACCGGGATTTCGGCCACCGCGACGAAGAACAAGAGCTGAACGCCCGCAACACCGAGCAGCCCATAAGCGAACGGTAGCCAGAGGTCCGACCGTGGGAACCGGAGCGCGTGCGGACGCAGCCAGGCCACAATCGGCAACAGCAGCGCCGCGGCCAGGACGATTCGCGCCGATGTCACGGCCGCCGGGCTCCAGCCGGACACCATCATGGCTTTGGCCAAGGGGCCCGAGCCGGCGAACAACACCCACGACAGCAGGCTCCACCCGGTCGCCTGAACGCGGATCGAAATCCGGCCTGTCCTTTCCGTGATGGCCACGGCTGGATTGTGAACCCGGCACCACGAGCTCGGCCAGTGGATTTCCAGGGGTGCTCGTCGTCCGCGGATACCCCCGCCAGGGGTACCGGCGGCGAGCGGTGGACGGGCCGGTGGTGGCGGGTTCCAGATGCGCGCATGACTGGGGCGTTCGATCAGTTGCCAAGTGGCAGTGCGCATTCGATATTCGAGGGGTGAAATCGATCGGGTCTCGTCGGGCAGGAGTTGACGCGTGAGCAAGTTGGTAATTGCGGCGATGGGGACCCGGGGGGACGTTGCGCCACTGTTGGATGTGGCGTTGCGGTTGCGGGATGCGGGGCATGAGGTAGTGGTTGCCGCGCATTGTTTGTTCCGCGAGTTGATTACCGAGGCGGGGCTCGAATTTCGGCTGATGGGGGCCGATGTCAAGGTGGACGAGTCGGATCCGTTCAATGTGGATCTGAGCGGGCACGAGGATCTGGTGGTGCCGGAGAAGCTGGCCTGGCCGGAGGGGCAGCGGTTTCTGGGGAACGGATTGATCGAGGCGCTCATCGACGAGCCGATGGATGCGCTGCTGCTCAGTCCGATCACCGAGTTCTCGGGATTCCAGCTCGCCGAGGCGAAGGGGATTCCGGCGATCGGATTGCGGCTGTTCCCTTTGTCGGCGACCACGCAGCATCCGCCGAGTCTGGTCGGGGACAAGGACTTCGGGGGGTTCCGGAACCGGCTGACGGCCGACGTCGGGGCATGGGTCTTCGACACCGTGTATCGCGGCCCGGTCGCCGACTTCCGGCGGGATCTGGGGCTGCCGAAGGTGTCCGCCCGCACACTGCGGCGTCGGCGCACCGCGTCGGAATGGCCGGTGCTGCACGGCTATTCGCCGAGTGTGTCACCACGGCCCGCGGACTGGCGCCCGGGGCTCGAGGTCACCGGCTATTGGTGGCCGCCGCGGCCCCTCGACTGGGAGCCGCCCACCGAACTCGTGGACTTCCTCGAAGCCGGACCGCCCCCGGTGTTCGTCGGATTCGGCAGCACCACCGAAGGTCGCGACCGTCGCGCCGAATTCTCGGAGCTGCTGAACGAGACGCTGCGGCGGTTCGGCGGCCGCGCCCTCGTGCAGACGGGCTGGATGAACCTCGACATCAGCGGTGACGACGTCATGACCATCGGCAGCGTGCCCTACGACTGGCTGTTCCCGCAGGTCGCCGCCGCCATTCACCACGGTGGCGCCGGAACCACCTCGGCCAGCCTGCGCGCGGGCATGCCCTTCGCCGCCGTCCCCGGCCAGGCGGACCAGGGCTTCTGGGCGCGGCGGATGCGCGAACTCGGCGTCAGCCCGGCGACCATCGCACAGCGGGACCTCTCGGTCGACGGCCTGGTCGCCGCCCTGCACGCGATGACCGCCGACAGCTTCTACCGCGACAACGCCACCCGGCTCGCGGAACAGATCGCCCAGGAGGACGGTGCGGGCACCGCGGTCAAAGCCATCGAAGCCCACCTCGACGCCTACTGAACCCGCTTCGAATCGGTTCAGTGCGTACGTCATTCGACCGCCGGCCCGGGTCAACCAACGAGATGGCCCGGATCAGGCGGATTCGAACAATCCTGGAACGGTGAGCGCGTACTCGACGTCCTGGCGGGTGCCGAGCGTGGTGAGTACGGCGCGAATCATGGTCAACCGCGCGGCGTCGATGGTGGCCTGATCGGGTTCGCCGTGGGGGGCGGCCGCGGAGATGCGGAAGACGACGTACTCGCACGTGTGCAGCGCGGTATCGAGATCGAGGTCCGTAGGGGCGGGCCGCCCGAGCCCGGTGATCTTGTTGCGCACGAGAACCCGAATGTCGTCGACCACCCGATTCCGGTACTCCGACACCGGCGAACTCGGATCGTGCAGCTCGGCGAACAACGGAGCCAGCATCGAGCCGTGCCCGCCCGCCCAGTGCAGATACGCCTCGATCATGTTGATACCGAGCTCGACCGGCTCCTCGGTGCGCTCCAGGGCCGACCGGATACCCCCGACGAGGTCGTCGTTGGAGACGGTGAGCACCGCGTGCAGCGGTTCGGTGGCATTGGCGAAATACCGATAGAAGGTCGGCCGGGCCAGTCCGGCCTGCTCGATGATGCGGGCCACGCTCAGCCCGCGGGACCCGTGCGCGGCGAACACCTCGGCGGTTGCCAGCACGATGCGGGCGCGCACCTGGTCGGCCTGCTGCTCCGTCTGCGGGGGGCGGCCGCGGCGGGCGGGGGCGGCCTTGTCCGCCGAAGGGCTTGACATCGCATGCGTCACGTCTATTAATCTAACACTGGTGTTCATGTAACACTGGTGTTCAGTTAATAGTGAGCTCCACCGGATCCGACTCTTCGAGAGGGCGACCAATGACGACTGCCCCGCAGCTCGCCACTGCCGATGCGCTGCCTTTTGACCTGGTCCAGCGCCTGCTCGGCCATGCCGTCGCGGGCGGTGCGCCCTCGGTCGAGGTGTTCGCGCCCGCAACCGGCGCCAAGATCGCCGACCTGCCGCAATCCTCGGTCACCGATATCGAGGCCGCCTTCGCCACCGCGCGCGCCGCGCAGGCCGAATGGGCGAAGGTGCCGGTCGGGGAACGGGCGGCCCTGCTGCGCCGCATCCACGATCTGGTGCTGGCCGAGCAGAACACCATCCTCGACATCGTGCAGCTCGAGACCGGCAAGTCCCGGGTGCACGCCTTCGACGAGGTGTCCGATGTCGCGGTGAACTCCCGCTACTACGCCGCCGAGGGCAAATCGATTCTGGCGCACCGTAAGCCGCGCGGCGTCATGCCGGTGCTCACCCAGGTGGAGGTGCGCAACCGGCCCAAGGGCGTGGTCGCGGTCATCTCGCCGTGGAACTACCCCCTCGCCCTGGGCGCCTCCGATGCGCTGCCCGCATTGCTCGCCGGTAACGCCGTCATCGGGCGACCGGACAATCAGACCGCGCTGACCCTGCTGTGGGCCATCGACATCGCCGAGCGGGCGGGTCTGCCCAAGGGCCTGTGGCAGGCCGTGCTCGGGCGTGGCGCGGTCGTCGGCACCGAGGTCATCGCGCGCGCCGACTACGTCGACTACACGGGGTCCAGCGCCACCGGCCGCACCATCGCCCAGCAGGCGGGGGAGCGGCTGATCGGCTACTCGCTCGAACTGGGCGGCAAGAACCCGCTGCTGGTGCTCGAGGACGCCGATGTCTCCACCGCCGCCAAGATCGCGGTGCGCGCCTGCTTCGCCTCCGCCGGGCAGCTGTGCGAGTCGATCGAGCGAATCTACGTGCACGACAAGGTGTACGACCAGTTCGTCCGCGAATTCGCGGGGCACACCAAGGAGCTGACGCTCGGCAAGACCCTCGACTTCGGCTACGAGATCGGGTCGCTGACCTTCCCGCGCCAGATCGACAATGTCTCCACGCACGTCGACGACGCCGTCGCCAAGGGTGCGACCGTCCTCGCCGGCGGCAAGGCACGCCCGGACCTGGGCCCGTACTTCTACGAGCCCACCATCCTCGAAGGCGTGCGCGAAGGCATGACCGTCTACCGCGAGGAAACCTTCGGACCGGTCGTGTCGCTGTACCGCGTGCACAGTGACGACGAGGCCGTCGCGCAGGCCAACGACACCGCCTACGGCCTCAATGCCAGCGTGTGGAGCCGCGACATCGCCCGCGGCCGCGAGGTGGCCGCCCGCGTCAACGCCGGATCGGTGAACGTGAACGAGGGCTTCATCGCCGCCTGGGGTTCGGTCGCCGCGCCGTCGGGCGGGCTCGGCATCTCCGGCACGGGTCGCCGCCACGGACCCGAGGGCCTGCTGAAGTACATCGACACCCAGACCATCGCGGTGCAGCGGGTGCTGCCCATCGCGCCGCTGCCGGGCATGTCGGAGCAGCTGTGGGCCAAGACCATGACGCTCTACCTGAACGTCATGAAGGCACTGCGGCAGAAGTGATTCCGCCGACCATTCGACAGGGGAACAAGGGGTTATGAAGACCGTTGCCGGAAAGCGGGTCCTGATCACGGGCGCCGCCATGGGTCTGGGCAAGTCGTTCGCGCAGCGGGCGGTGGCCGAACAGGCCGCCGACGTGGTGCTGTGGGACATCAACGAGGTGACGCTGAAAGAGACCGCGAAAGAGCTCGCGGCCCTCGGTGGCAGCCGCATCCACCACTACGTGGTCGACGTGTCCGACCGTGACGCCATCACCGAGGCGGGCGCGGCGGTGCGCGCCGAGGTCGGCGGCATCGACGTGCTGGTCAACAACGCGGGCATCGTGCGCGGCAACGGTTACTTCTGGGAAACCGACAACCGCGCCGACATCGACAAGACCATGGCGATCAACTCCCTCGCCCCCATGTACATCGCCCTCGAGTTCCTGCCCGCCATGGTCGCCAACACCGGCGTCGAGGCGCGCGTGCTCAATATCGCCTCCTCCGCGGGCCTGGTCTCCAACCCGCGCATGAGCGTCTACGCCGCCTCCAAGTGGGCGGCGCTGGGCTGGTCGGACTCGGTCCGCCTGGAACTCGAGCAGTCCGGCACCGACCACGTGCGGTTCACGACCGTCTGCCCGACCTACATCAACACCGGAATGTTCGACGGCGCCAAGGGCTTCTGGTTCACCCCGATCCTGGAGCAGGAGGAAGTGGTCGACACCTCCTGGTCGGAGATGAAGAAGGGCTCCGCCCTGGTGGTCCTGCCCTGGACCTCCCGCCTCAACCGCGCCATTTCCGGCCTGCTGCCGCTGAAGCTGCGCGACTTCTACCTCAACACGGTGGGCGTCTATCACTCGATGGACGAATTCACCGGGCGCAAGTAGGGATTCGCGCCGAACGACGAACGCGCTGCGGCGCGACGCACCGACACCACCCGTCCGTCAGGTCGGGTGGTGTTCGCTATCAGGTCCCGGTATGGATCGATACGGAACGCACCCGGGCCTCGCACGCCTCCCATCGTGCAGATTGCCAGAATATTGCTGAATTCCGTATCGGATCGCACGAGATCTGGCCGCGGTGGGTGTCCAGTCGGTTGCCGGAGCTTCCGTATGGGCGCAGAATCGACTGGGTGGTGATCGGGCGATGCCTCGCCCGGGCTAGTTCGGACGATCTCTGACACCAGTGGGGTGACCTTGATGCGAACCGACGGGGACAGCTGGGACATTGTGACGAGCGTGGGCCTGACCGCCTTGGGCGTCGCCACGTTCCGCGCGCTCGAGACGATCGATCCCGAGCCGATGATCCGCGACGACTACGCGGCCTGGTTCGTCGAAGCGGCCGGTGAACCGCACTTTCTGGGCATCCTGGCCGACCCGGAGTCGGTGGGCGATGTCCGGCGGTTCGGGCGGTTCATGGGTGTCCGGACCAGGTATTTCGACGAGTTCTTCGCCGCGGCGTTCCAGGAGGGTGTGCGGCAGGCGGTGATCCTGGCGTCCGGTCTGGACGCGCGGGCGTACCGGCTGGATTGGCCCGCGGGCGCGGTGGTCTTCGAGATCGATCAGCCTCGGGTGCTGGAGTTCAAGGACCGGGTCCTCGCCGAGCACGGCGCGGTGGCCAAGGCCGATCGCCGCGTGGTTGCGGTCGATCTGCGCGACGACTGGCCCGCCGCGCTGACTGCCGCCGGATTCGATCCGGGTCAGCCGACGGCGTGGTCGGCCGAGGGGCTGTTGCCGTTCCTGCCGGGTCCCGCGCACGACGCGTTGTTCGAACGCATCGACGCGCTGTCCGCGCCCGGCAGCAGCGTGGCCACCGACGACTTCGCCCGCACCGTGGACCCGCAGAACTTCGCCGATACGGAGGAGAAGTTCTTCGGCAGCAACCCGTTCGGCAGCCTGGACGTCAGCGACCTCTTGTACGACGACGCCCGTGCCGATCCGTGCGACTGGCTGGCGCGGCACGGCTGGACGGTCCACATGACCACACCGGTCGACCTCGCCGCCGACTACGCCCACCCGATCACCGACATGCCCGCCGAATTGCTCGACCTCATGCGCCAAGCGCACTACGCGCGCGCCGAAAAGCGGTGAACCAGAACGGTCTCGGCCCTATTCGGGGCGATCGTTGAGGCGGGCGTGGAGCCGGTCGCGGATCTCGTCGGGCGTGTAGGCGCGGCGTTTGCGTTCGGAGCGAACGATCACCACTCCGGTCGCGGCGACTCCCGCGGCTCCGGCCAAGCCGAGCACCTTCCACCATCGCATGCGCCTAGGCTAGCTGTTGTGTCACGCGAAGCGGTGTCGAGTATCGGTTTGGACGAAGCGGCGGAACTCACCAGGACCGGGGATCTGTGGTTGTTCCGTGGGCATTCCGGTGCGGACCGCGCGATCCGCGGACTGACCAACAGCCCCGTCAACCACGTGGGCATGGCGGTGGTCATCGACGACCTTCCGGCGCTGATCTGGCACGCCGAGCTCGGCCGGTCGCTGCCCGACGTCTGGTCCGGAAACAACCACCGCGGCGCGCAGCTGCACGACCTGCGGGCCGCGGTCATGCGCTGGGGCAACGACTATGAGCAGCAGGCCTGGACCCGGCAGTTGGATCGCCCGGTCACCCGCGAGATGGAAGACGCCGCGCTGCGCACGGTGGCCCGGCTCGATGGCATGCCGTTTCCCTCCACGACCGCGCTCGCTGGCCGGTGGCTGCGCGGCCGAGTCCCCCGGCCGAAACGATCCGGTACGCCCGAAACCACTGCGGGACTGGAGAACGCGTACTGCGCGGAGATCGTCGCCATGACCTACCAGGCCATGGGTCTCCTGCCGGAGAAGCGTCCGAACTGGTACGACCCGGGCAGGTTCTGGAGCGGAGACAACCTCCGTCTCGCCGACGGCTACCACCTCGGCGGCGAAATCGAGGTGAAGGTACCCACCCCCTGATCGCGCCCGCGCCACGAACGGGTCGCTGCCGCACGGTGTTCCGGCGGTCGCGGGTTGGTCCGGGAATGACGGCGGCCCGCTCGATCGGAATCGGGCGGGCCGTCGCAGGTGCGGCAGTCGGGGTTACGGCCAGCACCAGTCCAGGGTGGCGGAGCCGGGGGTCGGGATGTGGAGGCAGATGGTGATCGAGATGTAGGGGGCGTCGATGTTCTGCAGCGCCGCGGGCTGGGCGGGGGCCGGGGCAGCGGGCTCGGCCGCCGAGGCGGACGGGGCTGCGAGGGTCAGCAGCGGAACTGCGAGTGCGGCTACTGCTGCCGAGCGGGCGATGGATGCCAGCATCTGGGTTCTACTCCTCCAGGTCGCGACTATGGCGGCGCCAGATGGTTGCTGTCAGTGGCGTATGACAGGCCAAAAGGGCCGTGAGCGCTACGTTAACACCGGAAATATGGGTTGCTGAGAAGTTTCTCTGTCTCTTGTCCGTGTTGACACTCGCCAGTGTCTACACCGCGATCAACCGCGGGTGACAGGCCATCGGTGGGTATGCCCCGGCGAGGTGCTCGATCCGGATCGGCCGTGTCCGCGTCGACGCGCGGGCACTGATAGGCGACCCGGGTGGAAAGGGTGTGGGGCACAGGGTCGTACGGGATCATTAACGCTGCCCGTGGTTCGCTCGATAGCCACGTGACGGTGACTGGCGCGTCGCCGTCCTGTGCCATACTCGGCCGGGGCGGAGGGCCGCGCCCGAGGGAGGAAAGAGAACTCGATGGGTCTGTTCGACATGATTCGCGGCGAATTCGTCGACATCATCGAATGGCTGGATGACAGCCGGACCACGCTGGCGTGGCGGTTTCCGCGGTATGAGAACGAGATCAAGAACGGCGCGGAGCTGATCGTCCGGGAGGGGCAGCAGGCCGTCTTCGTGTATCGGGGTCAGCTCGCCGACAAGTACGGTCCCGGGCATTACACGCTGACCACCGAGAACATGCCGATCATGTCCACCCTGCAGGGGTGGCGGCACGGGTTCAACTCGCCGTTCCGGTCCGAGGTGTACTACGTCAATACCCGCGCGGTCACCGATATGCGGTGGGGCACACCGCAGCCCGTCACCGTGCGCGACCCCGACTTCCGGATGGTGCAGATCCGCGCCAACGGCACCGCGAACGTGCGGGTCACCGATATCGAGGTGTTCCTGCGGCAGATGATCGGCACCAATGCCGAGGTCGACGCCGAGGCGCTCAGCGAGCAGTTGCGGGCCAATGTCGCGCTGGCGTTCTCCGACATGGTGCTGGCCAGCGGGCTGGGAGCCATCGACCTGCAGGGCCGCCAGGTCGAATTGTCCGACAAGCTGCGCGAATTCGTGGGCCAGCGACTGTCCGGCTTCGGTGTCGGGGTCGAGGGCGTCACCATGAGCATCTCGCTGCCCGAGGAGATCCAGCAGGCCATGACGCGCGGCGTCGCGCGCGGTGTCGAGGCCGGCGGGTTCATGAACAATGTCGACCTCAACCGGTACCAGCAGATGCAGGCCGCCGACGCCATGCTCGCCGCCGCCCAGAACCCCGGCGGGGGAATGGGAGCCGCCATGCAGGCCGGCATGGGTGTCGTGCTCGGCGGGCAGATGGCGGGCGCCATGCAGGGCAGCATGCAGCCGCAGCCCGGCTACGGCCAGCCCCAGCAGGGCGGTTACGCCCAGCCCGCGCCGCAGCAGGCCCCGCCGCCGCTGCCGGGCCAGCAGCAGTTCCACTTCGATAATGGCGGCCAGGCCGCGGGCCCGTTCCCGATCGACCAGCTACGCCAGTACGTTTCGGGCGGACAGCTGACCCGCGACACCAATGTGTGGGCGGAGGGCATGCCGGGCTGGGCCCCGGCCGCCACCGTCCCCGCGCTGCAGTCGCTCTTCGCGACCCCGCCGCCGCTGCCCGGCACTCCGCCGCCGCTGCCCCCGCAGTAACGGCGACCACCGCACCCGGATCCGCCCGGACCACCCGTCGGCCCTGACAGCCGACGGGTCGGTTCGCCGTACCCGAATCCGGTCACCCGCCCGATCGAACGCCCGACGACTCGGTGCGTCCCGAAACACCTTCCACCGCAATGGCGTGACCGTCGAGTCCGCCGCACCGAGTGAGCGCACATGAACGACCACCAGCCCCCACAGCGCCCCACGGGCCCGCCCCCGCTCCCCGGCGGCGACGCCGCCCCGCACACCGCCGAACCCCGCCACTGGACCCCTCCCGTCGCGGCCGACCCCGGCGACGCGGCGACCCCGTCCGGCCCGCCGCCCCTCCCGGGCGCCGCACAGCCCGGACGGACGATGCCACCGCCGATGCCCGGCGCGGGAAACCCTGTGCCGCCCCCGCTTCCGCCGCGCGGCGCGACCGGTGTCCCGCCCATGCCCCAGGGTGCCGGGATGCCCCCGCACGGTGCCGTCGCCCCTCCGCCCCTGCCGGGGACAGCGGGATCCCCTGTGCCCCCGCCGCTTCCGAGCTCGGGAGTCGGCCACAGTGGAGTTCCGTCGATGGCCCAGGGGGGAGCAGTGCCACCGCCGCTTCCAGGTGGATTCGCGCCCCATACGCCGATGCAGGCGCCGATGGGTGCGATGCCGCAGCCGATGGTCGTGGCTCCGGTGTTCGTTCCCGCGGTGGGCGAGCCCGAGCAGGGGGCGGGAGGTCCTGGGCCGCAGGCGCAGCCGGTGGCGCCGGATCGGGCCATGTTGCACGGCACCGAGATGACTCGGACGTATCCGTGTTCGGCGTGCGGGGCGCAGCTGGTGTTCGATCCGGCGGGCCAGGATTTGTTGTGCCCGAGTTGCGGGAACCGGTCGCCGGTGACCGCGCCGAACGTGCCGGTGCAGGCTCGGGAGTTGGGGCCCGCGATGGCGGCGCTGCGGGAGTTGCAGGGGCAGGCGGCGGGGCCGCGGGTGACCGGCGAGTGGGAGGTGAAGTGTCAGAACTGCGGTGGGACCACGGGATTCAATGGGAGTCTGACCGCCACTCGATGCCCCTACTGCGCGACCCCGATTCAGCGCGATGACGTGCACAATGCGCCCGCCCGGCTGCCGGTGGACGGTGTCGTGCCGTTCCTGGTGGGGGAGAAGCAGGCTCGGGAACTGGTCGAGAAGTGGGTGTCGAAGCGGTGGTTCGCGCCGTCGAACTTCCGGAAGTACCGGCGGATCGGGGCCTTCTCGAGTCTGTACACCGCGTACTTCACCTATGACGCCGATACCGCGAGCTGGTATCAGGGTGAGCGCGGCGACGACTATCAGGTGCGGGTCGGCACCGACGAGGACGGCGATCCGATCTACGAGACCCACACGCGATGGCATTCGGTGGCCGGTGAGGTCGGCAACGAGTTCGCCGATCTGCCGGTGCTGGCCAACGAGAATCTGAACCGGGACCGGATCCGGTCGCTGGAGCCGTGGCCGGTGGAGCAGGCGCGCGCCTACTCGCCGGAGTTCGTGGCCGGGCACCTGTGCCGCACCTACGACAAGGACGCCGAGGAGTCGTTCCCGGAGGCGCAGCAGCGGATCGAGTCGGCCATCGAGTCGAGCGTGCGCGCCGACATCGGCGGCGACCATCAGCGCATCCACGAGCTGAACACCAACTGGAACTGGCTGGCGTACAAGCATGTGCTGCTGCCGATCTGGCTGCTGACGGTCGTCTACATGGACAAGACCTACCAGGTGTACATCAACGGCCTGACCGGGCAGGTGTCCGGCGACCGGCCGTGGAGCAAGGCGAAGATCATCGCCGCGATCGTGGCCGTGCTCGCGGTGATCGTCGCGGTGGTGGTGGCGTTCGCGGTCGCGCGCGGGCATCACACGCCGAGCCGTCATCCGAGCGGGCCGAGCCACTCCACCGTCGTGCCCACGCGCCCCACCACCCATCGATAGCCGAGCAGAGCGGAACCGACCGTGTTGATCTTCGTAGCCGTCGCGCTGATCCTGATCGCGGCCGTGGCCGGTGGCATCGTCCTGGTGTCGCGCAGCCAGCGGGCCTCGACCGCCACCGCCAACCAGGTGGTGCCGGGCATGCCGACCCGGGCCCCGGCCTCGTGGGCGGGCTCGCACGACCCGGAGCCGCGCCTGCACCGTCGCCTGCGCGACGCCATCCGGGCCCTGCACACCGCCGACGCCCTCGACGACGCCACCACCATCGTGTTGCGCGCCGAACTCGAGCAGGCCGCACTGGCCTGGGACGACCGGTTGGTCGCCATGGCGGCCCTGCCCGCCGCCGCGCTGACCGAGCAACGGGCGACCGCCACCCAGGCCGTCGAATCCATCGAAGCCGCTGTGGCGCAATATGTTTCGGCCGCCACCCAGCGCACCGCGGCCGAGGTGAACGCGGGGTTGACGGCGGCGCGGGCGCAACTCGACATCCAGGCCGAGATCCGTAAATCCCTCGAGGCGGGCTGAAGCAGCGGACACACCGTCTCCAGCCGGGGACGACCATTGCACTACCCGAACCACCCGGTGTGCCTTGCACGCTTGCTTCCGATTCGCCTCTAGCCTGCAGTAATGCAGCCGAGCGATGAGGATCAGAACCCAGAGGTCCGATCTGGCCGCGAGACCGGGGATCCGGGCGCCAAAGTGTCCAGGCGCGGGATGCTGCGCGGTATCGCGGCGGCCGGGGCGGGCGCCGCGGTTGCAGGACCACTGCTCGCCGCCTGCGGCAACTCGAAAAGCGACGGGCCACCCGGATACGGGACCGGGATCAACGACGGCTTCGACGGCAAGATCGAACTCGACGTCCGCGACTCCACACCGGACTGGAAGCCGTTCGAGCTGAAGAAAGCCCCGGATGGCGCACCCAACATCCTGGTGATCCTGTTCGATGACACCGGTCTGGCGTCCTGGTCGCCGTACGGCGGGCGGATCAACATGCCGACCCTGCAGAAGCTGGCCGACAACGGCCTGACCTACACCCAGTGGCACACCACCGCGCTGTGCTCGCCCACCCGGTCCTGCTTCCTCACCGGCCGCAACCATCACGTCAACCGTTTCGCGTCGATCACCGAGGGCTCTACCGGATTCCCCGGCTCGGCCGCGCGGCTGCCGGCCCAATGCGCCACTATCGGGCAGGTCCTGCAGGACAACGGCTACAGCACCTTCTGGCTCGGCAAGGAACACAACGTGCCTATAGAAGATGTCTCCAGTGGTGGCAGCAAATCGGAATGGCCGCTGCAGAAAGGGTACGACCGGTTCTACGGCTTCCTCGGCGGCGAAACCAACCAGTGGTACCCGGACCTGGTCGAGGACAACCGGTTCATCGACCAGCCCTACAGCCCCGAGCAGGGCTATCACCTGTCGAAGGACCTCGCCGACAACGCGCTCCGCATGCTGCGCGACCAGCGGTCGACCAATCCGTCGAAGCCCTGGTACATGTGGTTCTGCCCGGGCGCGAATCATGCGCCGCACCAAGTTCCCACCGAATGGGCCGACAAATACAAGGGCAAGTTCGACGACGGCTACGAGGCCTACCGCGACTGGGTGCTGGCCCGGATGATCGACAAGGGCATCATGCCCAAGGGCACGGCGATGACCCCGATCAACCCATTACCCGAGGACGTGGCGGTTCCCGCGGACGCGATGCGGCCGTGGAACACCCTCAATGCCGACGAGAAGCGTCTGTTCTCCCGCATGGCCGAAGTGTTCGCCGGATTCTCCGAATACACCGACACGCAGATCGGGCGCATCATCGACTATCTGGAGCAGACCGGCCAGATGGACAACACCCTCATCTTCTACTGCGCGGACAACGGCGCTTCCGGTGAGGGCTCGCCGAACGGCTCGGTGAACGAGAACAAATTCTTCAATGGCTATCCCGACGATCTCGCCGAGAACATGGCGCTGCTCGACCAGTTGGGCACCCCGGCCACCTACAATCACTACCCGACCGGCTGGGCGGTGGCGTTCTCCACCCCGTTCAAGATGTTCAAGCGCTATTCGGAGTACTCCGGCGGCACCTGCGACCCGCTGATCATCCACTGGCCCAAAGGAATCAAGGCCAAGGGGCAGATCCGGCACCAATATCATCACGCGATCGACATCACGCCCACGATCCTGGATGTCATCGGACTGGAGATGCCGAAGGAATACCGTGGTGTCAAGCAGTACCCGCTCAACGGTGTCTCGATGCGGTACACCTTCGACAACGCCGACACACCCACCACCCGAAAACGTCAGTACTACGAGATGCTGGGCACCCGCGGTATCTGGGAGAACGGCTGGCGGGCATCGGCGCTGCACGCGCCGATCAGCGACAAGGGGCACTTCGACCAGGACAAGTGGGAGCTGTACCACGTCGACGAGGACCGCTCGGAATCGAAGAACCTCGCCGATCAGCATCCGGACAAGCTGAAGGAGCTGATCGCGGCCTGGGATGAGGAGGCCAGGGACAACTTCGTCCTGCCCCTCGACGATCGCACCGCGACCGAACTCCTGGCCGTCGAGCGGCCGAATCCGGAGCCGCCCCGCGACACCTACACCTATTACCCCGATGCCGCGCCCGTGCCCGAGGCCATCGCGGTGAATATCCGCGGCAAGTCCTACAAGATCGTCGCCGATGTCGATCTCACCCCGCAGTCCGAAGGGGTGATCTTCGCGCACGGTTCCCGGTTCGGTGGGCATGTGCTGTTCGTCAAGGACGGTGTGCTGCACTACGTCTACAACTTCCTCGGCATCCCGCCCGAGCAGGATTTCGTCTCGCCACCGCTGCCGACGGGCAAACACACGGTGGGCATGGAATTCGTGCGGGACAAGGCCGGCCAGCACGGCGAATCCTTGGGCACCACAACGCTCTACGTCGACGACAAGCCGGTTGCGACCGGACCGATGCGGGCCCAGGCCGGCACCTTCACCCTGACCGGCGACGGGCTCTGCGTCGGTTACGACAGCGGGGACAACGTCTCCCAGCAATACCGGCACCCAGGGACGTTCACCGGAGGCACCGTTTACCGCGTCATCGTGAGTGTCGGCAAGGAGTCCTACAGCGACCTGCAGCGCGACGCGGCCAGAGCATTCGAAACCGACTGAGCGACGAACGGATCCGGGCCGAACGACACCGCCGGCCGGCGGCCTGTACGTCGCCGGCTAGCGTTTCATGGCCGGATCGGTTGCCGAACGCGGTGCCCGGGTGCCGATGACCACGGTCGCGCCCATGTCTTCGCACTCCGCGATTCGAGCGGTGAGGCCGTGCTCTCGCATGATCACCGCGGCGGCCGGAGCCTGCTCCTCGCTCTCCTCGACCAGTAGATGGCCGCCGGGAGCGAGCCAGTCGCGCGCGACGGTCGCGATGCGTCGCAGGACATCCAGCCCGTCCTCGCCGCCGTCCAGGGCCCGGCGAGGTTCGTGATCCCGGGCTTCCGGCGGCATCCCGGCGATGTGCTCGGAGGGCACGTAGGGCGTGTTCGCGAGCAGGATGTGGACGCGCCCACGAAGATCCGAGGGGACCGCGTTGAAGAGGTCGCCTTCGACCACGCGCGCGCTGACCGTCGCGAGGTTCTCCCGCGCGCAGGCCACGGCCGCCGGTTCGATATCGGATGCGGTGAGGTCGACCCGAATCCCTTGCTCCGCGAGCTCTCTCACGAAGGACATGCCGAGCGCCCCACAGCCGCAACACATATCGAGCGCGATCAGCGGCTCGTCGGCAGCGGCGCCGACTCGGTCGGATCGGATGACGGTGCGGCCCAAAGCTACTGCCTGTTCGACGAGGAATCCGGTGCGCTGGCGGGGTACGAAGACGCCCGGGGCGACGGCGACGCGGAGGCCGCGGAACTCGGCCCAGCCGAGCAGGTGTTCGAGGGGGAATCCGGCGATGCGTTGGGCGACAAGCGCTTCCAGGTGGTCGCCGTCGGTTGCCGCGCCGAGCAGGAGGGCGGCCTCGTCCTCGGCGAAGACGCAACCGGCCGCACGCAGGCGTGCGACCAGGGTGTCGGTGTCGGAAGCGGTCACCGCGTCATTGTGCACGTCCGGACCCGCGCGGCGCGCGAGCGGGTCCGGACGGGAGGGTCAGCGTTCGGTGGGGATGCGCAGGGTCCGGGTGGTGTCGAGGTAGATGCCGCGCTGCCCGCTGCGGGCGGGCGGCGGCAGCTGGGAGACGAGCTGCTCGAGGGAGGTGGTGGCGCCGACGACCGGCATGCCCGCGACGATGAAGTCGGCGACCGCGCGGCGGATGTGGTTGGGGGAGGTGACCACGATGGCGCTGGTCGCGCCCGCGTCGCGCAGCATCTGCACGCCGAACAGCGCGTTCTGGACGGTGGAGCCGGCGCGGTGGTCGGTGAGGATGCGGTTGGCGGGGATGCCGTGGCCGATCAGCCAGCCCTGCATGGCCGCCGCCTCGGTGACGCCGCTCTGCGGGTTGCCGCCGGTCACCAGGATGGGGGAGAAGGGGGAGGCGAGGGCCTGCAGCCAGGCGGCCTGGAGGCGGTTCACCAGTTCGGGGCGCATGGCCCCGTCGGGGAGCAGGCCGTAGCCGAGCACCGCGATGCCGGTCTGCGGGCCCGCGATGGCCGGGATCGGGTTGGGCAGGGTGCCGACGGCGGCGCCGATGGCGCGGAACAGGTTCCGGGTGCCGTCGGCGAGTCGCCCGTCGACGCCGTTGAGGCGGTTCATCGCCAGCTCGCGGGTGATGATGTCGCCGGCGTAGTCCGACCAGATCGCCTGCAGGGCCAGCGCCTGCGCGTCATCCGGTGATTCACCGAGCAATTGGCGCAGGTCGGCCAGGCCGGCCGCCTCGTTGCCGCTGGTGAAGTTGTCCTGTGCGGAGTTGAACAGCGCCGCGGGATCCGCGTGCGCGGTGCCGGTGCCGAGGATGGCGATGGTCGCGGCCGCTGCCGCGAGCAGGGTGGGAAAGCGCCTGGCGATCTGCACTGCTGTCGACCTTTCGGAGGGTGTCACGCATGCGTTTGCTGGCAAATCAATGAAGTAGCTAGTTATTGGCCCAGTGCTGGATGGAGACACGATACGACTGAACACGGCGGTTGTCGGGTATTTGCCCATTTGAATTCGCGAGTTCGGTCCCGGCGGGCCCGGGAACGCGCCGCCCGCGCTCCGGACAATGCGGACGCACCGGACCGGACATATCGGCGTTCCGGACGGACATTGCGGACACGTGGGACGGGGACGGTCCCGGCGCCGGATAAGCTGTGCACCCGTGGATACGACTTCGCTCATCGGCAAGGAACTCGCCGCCGCCATCAACGCCGACACCAAGCAGCGCGCCGCCGCCCTCGCCGAGCAGGGCGCCGCACCGCGCCTGGCGCTCGTGATCCCGAACGACGACCCGGCCAGCGCCTGGTACGTGAAGTCGCTCAACCGCGCCGCCGAGCGCAATGGAATCACTTGCGAGAACATCGATCTCGGCGTCGACGCCACCGCCGAGGAGATCCGCGCCAAGCTCATCGAGCTCTCCGGGGACGCCTCGGTCGACGCGATCATGCTGCAGACCCCGCTGCCCAAGGGCGTCGGCCTCGACGACGTCAGCTCCGCCATCGCCGCGGGCAAGGACGTCGACGGCGTGAGCCCGCTGTCACTGGGCCTGCTCGCCGCCGGTCTGCCTGGCTTCCCGCCGGCCACCTCCGAGGCGGTCGTGGAACTGGCGAAGTTCCACCAGGTGCCGCTGGAAGGCCGTCACGTCGCGGTGGTCGGCCGCTCCAACGTGGTCGGCAAGCCGCTGCTGCAGCTGCTGCTGGCCGAGAACGCGACCGTCACCATCGCGCACTCCCGCACCACCGACCTGCCTGCCGTCACCTCGGCCGCGGATGTCGTGGTCGCCGCGGTCGGCCGCGCGGGCCTGATCACCGCCGACCACGTGCGCGAGGGCGCGGTCGTCATCGACGTCGGCACCAACGAGGACGACAACGGCAATATCACCGGCGACGTGAACGCCGAGTCGGTCACCGGCAAGGCCGCGGCCCTGAGCCCGGTCCCCGGCGGCGTCGGCCCGGTCACCACCGCGCTGCTCATGCGCCACGTGGTCCAGGCCGCCGAATCCGGCCGCTGATCCCGGGCGGAAGCCGCTGATCCCGGATAGAAATCAGGGAGCGCCCGGCGCGGGAATCGGTCCGATTCCGCGCGCCGGGCGCTCCCTGAACTCGTTTCTAGAGGTGGTGCCTCACCAGTGGGTGGTGACGGGGTCGCCGACGGAGACGTTGTCGTAGTACCACTCGGCGTCGGCGGGTGCGAGGTTGATGCAGCCGTGGCTGACGTTCGAGTTGCCCTGCGAGTCCACCGACCAGGGGGCGGAGTGGACGTACACGCCGCCGGAGGTCAGCCGTTCGGCGAACTCACCGGTGATCAGATAGCCCTCGGGATCGTTGAGCGGGATGCCGATGGTCCGCGAGTCGAAGGTGACCGACCGCTCGCGCGACATGACCGGGAAGGTGCCGACCGGGGTCTCACGGCCTGGCTTGCCCATGGACGCGGGCATCGTGCGGGCCACGCCGTTGACCCACACCGTGAACGTGTGCGCCGACATGTCGGCGTCCGCGGTGGTGCCGCCATTGGTCTGGAACTTGATGTGATCGTGACCTGCCGAGACCGTGATCGGCGAGGACACGGGTAGATAGCGCGTGGGGGTCCACACCAGTTGCCGGTCGTCGAGCCAGGAGAACTGTCCCGCGAGGGAATTCTCGGCCTTCACGTCGACCGAGCGTTCGGCCTTGGCGCGGTCGGTGACGGCTTCCGCGAACTGGACTGTCACGGGAGCTGCGATACCGACCACCTGGCCGGGGCCCGGCGAGATCGCCTGGACCGCTGGGAGATTGGATGCCGGGAGGGCCGCGCCGGCGGCTCCGGAACCGAACGCGGCCGCCGCGGCGACAAGGCTTGCGACGAACAGAGAGCGAATCGCTTTCCGCATTCTTCCGTCCCTTCGAGAGGGTGTGGGGCTTGGTTACTCAGACTATGACTTGATCTTGAGTTCCATCCGGAAATGTTTCCGGTTCGTGACAATTGTACCGGCGTGGGTATTTTGTCGTTTTCGGGTAGGGGGGTAGTGGAGGGTCCGGAAGCAACCGCGCAGGTGGTGCAACGAAACGGTGCCCCGTTCCGGCTCGGAACGGGGCACCGCTACAGGCGGATTCGCGTGGTCAGCGGGTGATGGCCGCCACAACGTCGTCGTGCAGCGCGTCGGCGCGCGCGATGACTTCCTCGATCTGCTTCAGCACCGGAGCGAACTCCGCGCCCGCGCCCGGGTCGAGCGAAGCTACATTGATCGCGATGTTCAGCTGCGAGCTGGCGGCCGCCGAACGCGCGCAGTCGGCCGCCGCACCGATATCGGTCACCACGTTCGGGTTGCCGATGGGCAGCAGTTCCGTTGCGAGGGAGACGATCTCGTCAGCCTCGGTGACCACGGCGGCCGGCACCCGGGCGGCCTGCAGCAACGCGGCGGTGATGGCCTCGCCGCGGGCGGCCTGCTCGGCCTCGGACTCCTTGGGCAGCTTGTAGGCCGCCCCGACCGCGGTGAAGGCGGCGGCGTCGGCGTCGGCCAGCGCCAGCGAGCGCTCGCGGGCGGTGTCGGCCGCAGCGATGATCCGGTCGATGACCGGGCGATTGTCGGCGTCCTTGGCCCGGGTGGTGTAGCGCGCCACCATGGCGACGAGGGCCGCGCCCTGGGCCGCGTGCAGCGCCGCGACCGCGCCGCCGCCGGGCGCCGGCACCTTGGCGGCCAGCTGGTCCAGGTACCCCCGCAGTGTCGAGTCACCGAACGTGGTGGTGTCCTGAGTCATGCGGGGTGGCCTCCCTTGGCAGTCCTGCTGGCAATACCCGGAATTCGGGTGATTTCGCCGCCCACGCTACCGGCCGCCGCGCCACCGTCGGCAACCCGCCCGCTGTCACTTCGCCAATACGGCGACCCGCCCGCTCGGGGTATGCAAATAGTTGGGTATTGTCCGGACCATGCGTATCGGACTGTCGATCAATTACACCGACGGCTTCAAGGAGATCGCCGCCGAGGTCGCCGACCTCGAGCGGGCGGGCCTGGACATCGTGTTCGTGCCCGAGGCGTATTCGTTCGACGCGGTGAGCGCGCTGGGCTACCTGGCCGCGAAGACCGAGCGGGTGCAGCTGGCCTCCGGCATCCTGCAGCTCTACACCCGGACCCCCACGCTGACCGCCATGACCGCGGCCGGCCTGGACTACGTCTCCGACGGCCGCTACATCCTCGGCCTGGGCGCCTCGGGCCCGCAGGTGATCGAGGGCTTCCACGGCCTGCCCTACGACGCGCCGATCGGCCGCACCCGCGAGGTGCTCGAGATCTGCCGCAAGGTGTGGAAGCGCGAGCGCCTGGAATACAACGGCAAGTACTACAACATCCCGCTGCCCGAGGGCGAGGGCACCGGCTTGGGCAAGCCGCTCAAGCTGATCAATCACCCTGTGCGCGACAACATTCCGGTGCTGCTGGCCGCGCTCGGCCCGAAGAACGTCGAGCTGGCCGCGGAAATGGCCGAGGGCTGGCAGCCGATCTTCTTCCTGCCGGAGAAGGCCGACGCGGTCTGGGGCGACTCGGTGAAAGCCGGTCTGGCCAAGCGTGATCCGGCGCTGGGCAACCTCGACATCTACGCCGGTCCGGCCCTGGCCATCGGCGACAATGTGGATGGCTGGCGCGACGGCATCAAGCCGCACCTGGCGCTCTACATCGGCGGCATGGGCGCCAAGGGCAAGAACTTCTACCACGCGCTGGCCACCAAGTAC
The DNA here is from genome assembly GCF_050955695.1 of Nocardia sp. CA-136227. Classification (NCBI taxonomy): domain Bacteria; kingdom Bacillati; phylum Actinomycetota; class Actinomycetes; order Mycobacteriales; family Nocardiaceae; genus Nocardia; species Nocardia sp. CA-136227. The sequence continues at coordinate 4,460,152 of NZ_CP192081.1, read as the reverse complement.
GGCTACGGCGCCGAGGCGGACCGCATCCAGGAGCTGTACCTGGCGGGCCGCAAGGAAGAGGCCGCCAAGGTGGTGCCGGACGATCTGGTCCGTGACGTCAACCTGATCGGCTCGGCCGGGTTCGTGAAGGAGCGGGTCGCCGCGTTCCGCGAGGCCGGCGTCACCGTCCTCAATGTGGTGCCGATGGCGGGCACCCCCGCCGAGCGGGTGAAGCTCATCGAGCAGCTGCGCGAGCTCCTCTGACAGCTCCGTATGAACAATGAAGCCGAGTCCGGGTGATCCGGACTCGGCTTCGTCGTTCGGAGGAGGGGTGCGCCCGCGCCACACACGCCGGGCGCACCGGCTCAGCGCAGCGAACCCAGCGCGTCGTCGAGGGTGGAGTGCAGCGTGAACACCTGGTCCAGGCTGGTCATCTTCAGCTGCCGGCTGGTGGCGGGCCCGTCGGCCACCACGACCAGGCGGGTGCCGCCCGCCCGCTTGTGCACGCTGACCAGGACCGCCATCCCCGCCGAGGCGAGGAAGCTGACGGCGGTCAGGTCGATCACGAGGGCGGCGGGCGCGGCGGCCAGGGCGGTGTCGAGGGCGCTCTCCAGAGCGGAGGCGGTCGCCAGGTCGACTTCGCCGGTCACGGTGAGGACGGTGGCCTCGTCGGTGCGGGTGACCGAGGTGGTCATCGTTTCGGCGAAGGGGTGGCCGTCTGCGGAATTAGTGGTCACGTTGTTCAAATCTGCCATGATCCGTCCGTTCGTGCTGCATCGTTTGCCACATCGGCACTGGCTCGCAGGTGGGCCGCCTGCCGAAGGCGTGACGGCAGGCCCTGATTCACATTCTCCCGGCCGCGGAGAAGGACGCGGCCACGAGTCTCACCGACATCCGGACCAGCGTGCCCGGCCCGGAATGGTCGATATCGAGCTGATCGGTGAGCGCCCGCATCATGGCGATCCCGCGGCCGCGGTTGCCCGGGTCCGCGGGCAGCGGCCGCCACACGCCGGTGTCGGACACCTCGATGGTGAGGGTGTCCACGCCGCTGTCGGCGCACAGCCGGACCCGGCCGGGCTCGCCGCCCAGGTACGCGTGCTCGATGCTGTTGCTGCACGCCTCGTTCGCCGCGGACACCAGGTCCACGGCCAGATCGTGCGGAACGGCCGCGGCGGTCAGCCAGGTGCGCAGCGCGCGCCGCAGCTGCGACAGCTCCCGGGCGTCGGCGGGCACGTCCAAGCGCAGCGGCTTGGGCGGCTGCCGGTACACCACCATGGCGACGTCGTCGTCGTAGCCGCCGGTGGGGCGCAGCCGCGACAGCACCGAATCGGACACCTCGCGCGGCAATTGCGCTGCCACACGCGACAATTCGTCGGCCAGTTCCACGAAGCGGTCGTCGATGTCGACGCCGCGCTGCTCCACCAGACCGTCGGTGAACAGCACCAGCGTCGCGCCGGGCGCCATGGCGGTGGTGGCCTCCGGGCGGCGCGGAATGTCGAAGGTGGCCAACGGGAACGCGCGTCCGCCCTCCAGCAGCCGGCCCTGCTTGCCGGGCTCGGCCAGCACCGGCGGCATGTGCCCGGCATTGGAGTAGCGCACCAGCCCGCGCACCGGATCCAGGATGGCGGCGCACACCGTCGTGCACATGGCCCCGGGAATCCGGGCGGCCACGGTGTCGAGTTCGGCCAGCAGCTGCGCCGGGCCCGCGCCGCGCAGGAGCAGGGCTCGTGCGGCAGTTCGCAATTGGCCCATCACCACCGCCGCGGACAGGCCACGTCCGACGCAGTCGCCGACCACCACGCCGATCGCGCCGTCCTCCAGCCGCACCACGTCGTACCAGTCGCCGCCGATCTCGAGCGGCGGCAGCGCGGGCTCGTAGTGCACCGAGAACCGCGGCGGCAGTTCGATCGGGCCGAGCATGGCGCGTTGCAGGGTCAGGGAGGTGGAGCGGGCCTGGTCGAAGTTGCGGGCCCGCTGCACCGCCAGGCTCAGATGCCCGATCAGCAGCGAGAACAGCGCCCAGTCGCCGGGCGTGATCACCCGCGGCGCGGAGAAGCGCAGCCACAGCGCCGAATCCGCGCTCTCGCCCAGCGGCGCGACGATGCCCTCGGAGCTGGACACGTCCTCCGGGATCGCGAACATGCTGCGGCCGGGCTGCAATCGGGCCCGGTCGAGCAGGGCGCGGGCGCGGGCGTCGAGCACGCGGCGCGACTCGGCGCCGCCGAGAGTTTCCGCGTCGCCGCTGCCGGGCCGCCGGATGGGCTGGGTGATGTGCGGGGCCAGGCCCGTCGCGGTGTACTGATTGTCCTCGGACACATACAGTTCCGGCCCGGTGTGGTGACTGGGCCACACCGAGACGACCGCGGCCTCCGCGCCGACCGCGCGGCGCAGCTCCTCGAGCCCGACGGTGAGCACCTCGACCACGCTGGTGGCCGCGCCGACCGCCGTGGCCAGCCGCGACACCGCCTGATCGCGGGCCTGGGCGTCGTGCTCGGCGGTGACGTCACGCAGCGTGCCGACGAAAACCCGTTCCCCGTTCTCGGGTTTCACCAGTGAGGACGTCGACACCGCCAGCCACAGCTGCCGCCCGTCCCGGTGCCGGATGGGCATCACGAACCGGGCGGCCTCGGTGCCCAGGTCCGGGTAGCGCGGCGACTCGGGGACGGTCCAGGGATGGGGGAGCGGGTACGGGATGCCGTCGGGGCCGTAGCCGGTGAGCGCGCCGAACGCCGAATTGACCTCGATCAGCGTGCCTTCGGCGTCGACGACGAAGAACCCGTCCTGCAGCGACTCCACCAGCGCGGTCCGGAAGGCGTCGCGGCCCGCGAGATCGTCGGCGCGCGAACGCTGTTGCTCGTAGCGGCGGGTGCCGTCGAGGAAGCCGCGGGTGGCCACGTCGAGCGCCGCCATGGTCTGGAGCAGGAACTCCAGGGCGGCCTCACCGCGATCGGTGCCGTCCGGCGCGGGACCCAGCCCCTCCTGTTCGAGCAGCCGGTAGTGGTGCTCGGTGAGGTCGAGGATGCTCACCCCCTCCACCAGTGCGCGGCGGCCGAGCTCGTAGCCCTCGGCCAGGGTGTTCTGATCGGGGGCGCGCAGGTGCAGTCGCAGCGCGGCGGCGTACGCCTCGCGGAAAGCGGCCAGTACCGCGCTCACTACGGCCTCATGGCTTCACACTCGGAATGGGTTGGGAGGGATGGGATTGCCCGCGGTGGCGGGCCGCCAGCACCAGCGCGTCGTCGGTGTCCTTGGCGTGGCGGGCCAGGATCTCGGCGGTGATCTCCGAGGTCGGCTTGGACAGGTCGACGGCGTCGGCGAAGTTCGAGGTGATGCCGTCGGTCGACATCAGCAGCAAGTCGCCGGGTCGCACCGGCACCGTCTGCGGTTGCAGGTTCGGCGGCAGCAGATAGCCGACGATGCCGCCCGAGAGCAGGACCGTCGCCCGGATGGCGGGCTTGCCGGGAGCCGCGGCCACGATGCGGGATTCGACATTGCCGACCCCGAGCCAGTGCACCCGGTCGCGAGAATCGAACAGCGCCAACGAGACCGCCGCGCCGCGGGTGTCGCTCATGGCCCGGTGGCACAGCAGCATCAGCACGTCCAGGGGCTCGGCGCGGTTCTCGGAGAGCACCTGCGCGGCCCGATCCGAGGCGTCCGCCGCGGCCGCGCCGTGGCCCAGACCGTCCAGCACGGCGAAGAGCACGGAACCGCCGCCCGCGTCCAGCACCACCGAGCGGTCGCCCGAAACCCGTTGCCCGGGTAGGGCGCGTCCGGCGACGGCCCATTCGACCGCGCCGACGTAACCGTCCTCACGCACCGTTGGGCACCCACTTCCACATCTCGACGAGGGTGCCCTGGCCGGGCTGGGAATTGATGACCATGCCGTCCATCAGGCGCCGTGAGCCCGGAAGGCCCAGGCCCAGACCGCGTCCGGTGGAATAACCGTCCTCCATGGCACGTGGAATGTCGGGAATGCCGGGACCATTGTCTTTGGCCTGCACCACCATCGAGCGCCGGCCGTCCCGATCCTGTACGGCCAGCCGGATCTCCCCGGTGCCGGCGTAACTGGTGATATTGCGCGCCACTTCGGAAATGGCCGTCGCGATCATGGTGCGATCGGAGAGCGAGAAGCCGAGTTTGGCAGCCAACTCCAGCCCCGCTTGCCGAGCGGTCACGATGTCGTTGGACACGGTCACCGCGATCACCACGTCGTCAGCGGCCACGATCACGACCGTCTCGTTGACCTCTGCCCTTGATTTTGTCGTTCAGCCAGAACAAGCCCTCTTCGAGGTCCAGCGCGGTGTGCATGCCCTCGAAGGTGAGTCCCAATTGCACCATGGCGAAAGCGACTTCGGGTTGCAGGCCGACGATGACCGTCTCCGCGCCGCGCAGCTTGGTCATGTGGGCGATGGTACGCAGCGATCTGGCGGCAAAGGAGTCCATTACGTCGATTGCGGTGACATCGACGATGATGCCCTGTGCGCGATATCTGCTGACATAGGTCATCAAATCGTCTTGCAGGCGTTCGGTATCGGCATCGGTGAGCGCTGATTGCACCGACGCGATGAGATAGGTGCCCTGCTTCAGAATGGGTACCGGCATGTGCCCCGCCCTGGTTACCGTCCGTCGCGGTCGGTGACGCGCGACACTTCGTAGCCGAGCAGCCGCTCCGCTTCCTCGATGCCACCCTGGAGGTCACCGACGGCATTCATCTTCGACAGATCCAGGCCGATGGTGACCAGGGTAAGCGCGATCTCCGAAGACAGGCCGGTAATGATGACATTGGCGCCCATCAGGCCCGACGCGTCGACGGTCTGCACCAGGTGGTTGGCCACCGTGGAGTCGATCGCGGGCACACCGGTGATGTCGATGACGACGACCTTGGCGCGGTTGGCGCGAATGGCGCGCAGCAGCTGCTCGGTGAGCTGCCGGGCGCGCTGCGAGTCCAGCACACCGATGATGGGGAGGATGAGCAGCTGCTCACGCACCTGGAGCACCGGGGTGGACAGCTCGCGAATCGCCTCCTGCTGCTGGCGGATGACGCGCTCGCGCTCCTGCACGAAGGACACGGCCACGGTGTTGGCGATCCGGTTCGCGGCGGGTTCGTAGGCGTCGAGCACCAGCTTGAGCAGCTCGAAGTCGGACTGGTACTTCTCGAAGAGGCTGCGCGCCAGCACGTCTCGCAGCAGGAGCACGATTCCGACGACCTCGTCGGTCTCGACGCCTCGGGGGATGATGCGTTCGGACAGGTCGCGCGCGTAGGCCTGCAGCGCCTCGACGCTACCGGTCTCGAGCACCTCGACGTAGTTGTCGTAGACCGAGGTCGCTTCGGAGAAGATCTCCTCGGGGGTCATGGCGGTGAGCAGCTGGGCATCGGTGATGCGACGGGCCCACTCCTCGCGCAGTTCGGTGCGGTTCTGCCGCAAGTGCTCGACGAGCTGCGGGAGCAGATTGTCGACGGAATTCGCGGGCAGCGAATCCGCCGAGAGACCGATGGACACGTCGGACATGGAAACTCCTGCCCCTTTCGCTAAGGCCAGGTCGGGTGCTCACTTCCACGACCGTAGCCAGCCGTGTGCTCGGTGCCGACCCACATGGGAAGCCGGTGCCGAGCCTAGTCTTACCCACTACCCGATGGGTGCCAAACCAAACCGAGGTGGGCAGGCGATTTCGTGTCAGGTGTGCTGCTCACGGGTCTCGGCCCGGCCGAGTGAGGGTTCGGTGCCGCGATGATGGGCCAGCAGGGTGTCGTAGATGTCGGCCAATGCGGCCAGCTGGCCACGATCGAGCACATCCACCATGTGGCGGCGAACACTGTCCACGTGCGCGGGCGCGGCCGAATCGAGCACGTGCACACCCTTGTCGGTGAGCACCGCCGCGGTGCGGCGCGCGTCGTCGGGAATCGACTCGCGCGCCACCAGCCCGCGCTTCTCCATCCGCGTGATCTGATGCGACAACCGGCTCTGCGACCACTCCAGCACCGCTGCCAGCTCGGCGAAGGAGCGCCGGTGATCCGGGGCGTCGGCGAGCCGGGCCAGCACGGTGTACTCCACATAGGTCAGATTGGATTCGCGTAGGGAATCGCGTCCGACCGCGGCGGCGATCAGATCGCGGGTGAACACGAATCCGAGCCACGCGCGCATCTCGACATCATCGAGCCAACGGGTCTGCGCCACAGTTCCACTCCAGGGTTCCGCCACCATGCTAAGTCCTCCCCGCCGCCGACAAGCACATCATGGACAGGTAACACCTGCTCGGTTGAAGGTGCAACCTGTACCTGTGCGGGGCCCGCAACCCGTACCTGTCGGCGGGGGCGCGGCGGGTGCTGGATAGAGTCACTGTGCTTGAACCGTCGGCTGACCAGCCCCAGCCCTGCTCGAGGAGTCCGATTCGTGACCGCGCCTGATTTCCTGTACTCGGATCTGCTGCCCATCGGTAAGGACGACACGCCGTACCGGTTGCTCACCACCGAGGGCGTGAGCACGTTCGAGGCGAACGGGCGCACCTTCCTGCAGGTCGATCCCGAGGTGCTGCGGATGCTGACCGCGGAGGCGATGCACGACATCAGCCACTACCTGCGGCCCGCGCACCTCGCGCAGCTGCGCAAGATCATCGACGATCCGGAGTCCAGCGGCAACGACCGGTTCGTGGCCTTGGATCTGCTGAAGAACGTCAATATCTCCGCGGGTGGGATCCTGCCCATGTGCCAGGACACCGGCACCGCCATCGTGATGGGCAAGAAGTCCGAGGGTGTGCTCACCGGAGTCGATGACGCGGAATGGATTTCGCGCGGTGTGTTCGACGCCTACACCAAGCTGAACCTGCGCTACTCGCAGCTCGCGCCCATCAATATGTGGGACGAGAAGAACACCGGCAACAACCTGCCCGCGCAGATCGAGCTGTACTCCAACCAGGGCGATCCCGCGCAGCCGTCCTACAAGTTCCTGTACATGGCCAAGGGTGGCGGCTCGGCCAACAAGTCGTTCCTGTACCAGGAGACCAAGGCGATCCTGAACCCCGATCGCATGCTGGAGTTCCTGGACGAGAAGATCCGCTCGCTGGGCACCGCGGCCTGCCCGCCGTACCACCTGGCGGTCGTGATCGGCGGCACCTCGGCCGAATTCGCGCTGAAGACGGCCAAGTACGCCTCGGCGCACTACCTGGACAACATGCCCACCGAGGGCTCGATGGCCGCGCACGGCTTCCGCGACCTCGAGCTCGAGGAGCAGGTCTTCAAGCTGACCCAGTCCTTCGGCATCGGCGCGCAATTCGGCGGCAAGTACTTCTGCCACGACGTGCGTGTCATCCGCCTGCCGCGCCACGGCGCGTCCTGCCCGGTCGCCATTGCCGTGTCCTGCTCGGCGGACCGTCAGGCGCTGGCCAAGATCACCCCCGAGGGCGTGTTCCTGGAGCAGCTGGAACGTGAACCGGCGCAGTACCTTCCGGAGCAGACCGACGCCATCCTCGGCGGCGACGTCGTCAAGATCGACCTGAACCGGCCGATGTCGGAGATCCGCGACGAGCTCTCCAAGTACCCGGTCAAGACCCGCCTGTCGCTGACCGGCCCGCTGGTCGTGGCCCGCGACATCGCGCACGCCAAGATCAAGGAGCGCCTCGACGCGGGCGAGCCCATGCCGCAGTACATGCGCGACATGGCCGTCTACTACGCCGGTCCGGCCAAGACCCCCGACGGCTACGCGTCGGGCTCGTTCGGCCCCACCACCGCGGGCCGCATGGACTCCTACGTCGACCAGTTCCAGGCCGCGGGCGGCTCGCACGTCATGCTGGCCAAGGGCAACCGCTCCGCGCAGGTCACCAAGGCGTGCAAGGAGCACGGCGGCTTCTACCTCGGCTCCATCGGCGGCCCCGCCGCGCGCCTGGCGCTGGACTGCATCAAGTCGGTCGAGGTCCTCGAATACCCTGAGCTCGGCATGGAAGCCGTGTGGAAGATCGAGGTCGAGGACTTCCCCGCCTTCATCGTCGTCGACGACAAGGGCAACGACTTCTTCGCCGAGACCTCGAAGCCGATCGCGTTGCGCGTGCGCGAGCGCTCCAAGGAGCGCGTCTAACCAGCAGGAGGCAGGCGGATGCGGTATTCGGACAACCTCGAGCCCCGGTGGAACACCGCCGGGCGCACGGCCACCGCACCCGCCGCCCTCGGGCCCCGATCCTTCCGGCGCGGGGCCACCCTGCTCGGGTGCGCCGCCGCGCTGACAGTGGCGGCGCTGACCCCGGCGGTCGCCCACGCCGCCCCGGACGACATGACCGCTCCCGCAGGCGTTGTCGCGTCGTCCACTACATCGGTCGCCCCGGTCGCGGCGGAGACCGACGGTCTCGATCCGCTGCTCGCGTTCGCCTACCGGCTCGCGCAGGGCGAGGCACAGGCGCAGGGCGTGCCCTTGTGGATCGTGTCGGGGTATCGGACGCCCGCCGAGCAGGAAGCGTTGTGGGAGGACGGGATTCGGACCTACGGGAGTCCGGAGGCCGCGCGCCGGTGGGTGCTGCCGCCGAACGAGTCCACACACGTGAGCGGGCAGGCCATCGATGTCGGGCCGCGCGAGGGCGCGGCGTGGCTGGAAGCCAACGGGAATCGGTGGGGGCTGTGCCGGATGTACGACAACGAGTGGTGGCACTTCGAGCTGGCGACCGTGCCCGGCTTCGGCTGCCCCGCGCGGCTGCCCGACGCGAGTCAGCGCTGAATCGCGGAATCGACTGGCGGGTAGGAAAATTCGCGAAGCGATCGAATCGGATGGCAGGTTCGGGTATACCCGAGGTTGAACTTCGAACCTGGAGGCGTGTGGATGCGAGTGGCCGGTCCTGACCTGGTCGAGCGGCGGCGACGGCCCGCCGGAACCCGCCGGGCGGCGGCCCTGGCCGTGCTCGCCGGCGCGGGACTGGTCGGCGGTTCGGTCACGGTGGTGACCGCGACCCGCGCTGCCGCCGAGCAGCTTCCGGACCAGGCCCTCGAGGGCATCCCGTCCGCCAAGGCCGTCGCGGCGGGCACCGAGGGCCTGGACCCCCGGCTGGCTGCTGCCTTCGCCGCCGCCGCGCGCGATGCCGACGCCGCCGGCGTCACCCTCTGGATCACCTCCGGCTACCGGACGCCCGGCGAGCAGGAAGCCCTCTGGGAGGACGGTTTACAGACCTACGGCAGCCCGGAGGCGGCGCGCCGCTGGGTGCTGCCGCCCGGCGAATCCACCCATGTCACCGGCCAGGCCATCGACGTGGGCCCGATCGAGGGCGCTGCGTGGCTGGAGGCCAACGGCTCCCACTGGGGCCTGTGCCGCATGTACGACAACGAGTGGTGGCATTTCGAACTGGCCACCGTCCCCGACGGCCCCTGCCCGGCCCGTCTGCCGGACGCCAGTCAGCGCTGACCGAGGCTTCCCTCAGCGGCTGGTGTCGTTCTGCTGCTGCGGAATTCGCGGCGGTGGCAGCCGGTCGCGGACCCACGCGGTGGTCAGCCGGGTGAACGCGCGCGTCGCGGCCGTCCGGTAGGCCTGGTCGCGGCGGAGCAGGGCGACGGTGCGCGTCGGCATCGGGGGATCGAGGTCGATCGCGCGCAGGCCGGGGTAGGCCGCGGCGATGGCGGGTGGCAGCACCGTGGCCAGGGCGGTGCGGCGGACGATCTCGATCACGGACTGGACGGCATTGGCCTGCACCGCGATGCGCGGGGTCACGCCGTGGGCGCGCAGATAGTCGTCGATGTGGCCGCGGGTGGCGAAATCGCGGCTCAGGAGCGCCAATTCGGCGTCGGCGAGGTCGGCGATCGGCATCGGGGAACGGGCGGCATCGTGCTCGCCGACCACCAGACTCAGATCCTCCTCGAACAGCGGGGTGGCCTCGACGCCGGGTGGGGTCGTGCCGAGAAAGGCGATGCCGAGGTCGATGTCATCGGCGAGAATCGCGGATTCCATGGCCTCCTGGGCGTTTTCGCTGACCTCCAGGGTGATGCCGGGGTGGAGGGCGCGGAATTCGGCGATGAGCGGGCCGACCAGGTAGGGGGTGAAGGTCGGGGTGACCGCGAGGCGCAGGGTGCCGCGGGCGAGGTCCTCGACATCGTGGACCGCGCGGTCGGCGGCGGTCAGCTCGCGCAGCGCCCGGCGGGCGTGCTCGGCGTACACCGCGCCCGCGTCGGTGAGGCGGACCGACCGTCCGGTGCGGTCGAGCAGTGGCACCCCCACCAGGCGTTCGAGCTGACGGATCTGCTGGGAGAGTGTGGGCTGGGACAGGTGCAGGTCCTCGGCCGCGCGGGTGAAGTTGCCGTGCTCGGCGACGGCGAGCAGGTAGCGCAGATGCCGGAGTTCCGGGGTCACAGCACGACTATAGATGACAGCAATGATGTCCATCGATATCAAGTCTTGGACACTATAGCCACAGGTCGGGCAGGGTGAATGGCATCGGCCCGAACGGGGCCGCCACACTCGGAAGGAGTTCCTGTGCCGAACCTCGCAGACGGTCTCGGACGGTTCCAGCGCGATGTCTTCCCCGGCAAGGCGGGGCTGTTCGCCCGCCTGGCCGGCGACCACCGCCCGGGTGCGCTGTTCATCGGCTGCTCCGACGCCCGTGTGGTGCCCGAACTCATCACCTCCGCCGAAGCGGGTGAGCTGTTCGTCATCCGCAACGCGGGCAATCTGGTCCCGCCGCACACGCCCGGCGCGGCCAGCGGCGTGGTCGCCAGCATCGAGTACGCGCTGGGCGTGCTCGGGGTCAGCGACATCGTGGTGTGCGGCCACTCGGCGTGCGGGGCGATGACCGCGCTCGCCGAGGGCCAGGACCTGTCCGGTCTGCCCGCGGTCGCGGGCTGGCTGCGGCACGCCGACGCCGCCCGCGCAGCCGTCGATCCCGAGATCACCGGCGCCGCAGCGGTATCCGCGCTGGTTCGCCACAATGTGGTGGCGCAACTGGCCAATCTCGCCACCCATCCCGCGGTGGCCCGGGCTCTGGCCCGACGCACCCTCACCCTGCACGGCTGGGTGTACGACATCGGCTCCGGGCGCGTCGAGGCGCTCGATGCCGCCGGCGAATTCTCCACTCTCGCCGCCTGATTCCCCTCCCTTCGAAAGGAACCTCCCATGGTGCACGCACAGTTCGATCCCACCGCCCGCGAAGCCCTGGCCGACGCCGCCGTCGCCGCCAAGATCGCCAAGGACCTGACCTGGCAGCAGATCGCCGACGCCGCCGGGCTCTCGCCCGCCTTCACCACCGCCGCCATCCTGGGCCAGCACCCGCTGCCGGAGAAGTCGGCGCTGGCCGTGGCCGAGCTGCTGGACCTGGACGCCGACGCGGCCCGGCTGCTGCAGACCATCCCACTGCGCGGCTCGATCCCGGGCGGTGTCCCCACCGACCCGACCATCTACCGCTTCTACGAGATGCTGCAGGTCTACGGCACCACGCTGAAGGCCCTGGTGCACGAGCAGTTCGGTGACGGCATCATCTCCGCCATCAACTTCCGCCTGGACGTGAAGAAGGTCGCCGACCCCGAGGGCGGCGAGCGCGCGGTCATCACCCTGGACGGAAAGTACCTGCCGACCAAGCCGTTCTGACGCTCGACGTCCCCGTTGCCGGGACATGGCCTGAATGTCCGGAATCGGAAGCCGTTCGGTCATGTCCGGGCATCTGGCGGTTCAACTGGCCGCCTTACCGTCGTCCGTGGGGGAGCACAGCGGACGGAGATGTGATGCTGGAACCGCGACTTCGAACCATGTGGCTGGCCAATGCGGCGAGCGGGGCGGCGGCGGTCGCCGTGCGCACACCGCGCCCGATCTTCGCCGACCGGATCCGGACACCGCAGGAGACGGTGGTGGCCTCGGATCTGGAACTGGTGACGGTGACCGCTGATTCGGCCATCCTGACCTGGACCACCCGGGCCCGCAACCGCGCCGGGCGGCTGCGGCCGGTCCCCGCCGACACCGAGGTGCGCCTGGCCCCCGCCGACGGACGCGGGGAACCGCGCACCTGGTTGTCCGAAGGGCGCCGGACTCCCTACCACTACGCGGAGATCCGGGGCCTGGAACCGGGCCGCGCCTATCGGTTCGAGGCGTACTCCGACGGCCGCCGGGCCGTGCCCGCCCGCACCCTGGTGACCCGGCGTTCCGGAACACCCGAATCCACCGGTGTTTTCACCACCGCCACCCCGCCGCCCGGGCGGCTGATCCGCACCATCGCCCTCGCCAACGACCTGCACTACGGCGAACCGGCCAGCGGGCTGTTCGCGGGCCTGTTCGAGGGCCTGCGCCACGGCACCGACGAATATCCGGACTTCATGCTCACCGCTCTGCTCGAGGATCTGCGCCTGCCCGACCGGGCCGCCGATCAGCTGGTGGTGGCGGGCGACCTGACCGATTCCGGCACCGCCGAGCAGTCGCGGGGCGTCCGCGCCCGCCTCGACGAATGGGGCGAGCTGGGCCGGGACTACTTCGTGTGCCGGGGAAATCACGATGTCCGGCCGCCGGAGGAGCCCGACCACTGGGGCGAGGTCTTCCAGCCGCGCGACCGGCTGGTCGAGTACTTCGCGGGCGGACTGCGGCTCGTCGGCCTCGACACCACCCGGGTGCGCGGCGCGGGCGGCACCCTCGCCGCGCCGCAACTGGCCCACCTGCGCGAACTGCTGCGCGGTGAACCCGACCGGCCGACACTGATCTTCGGCCACCACCCGGTCACCCGGCATGCGGCCGTGAGCAATCCGGGCGGGCCCGGGTTCGTGCTGGACCGCTCCAACGCGGCCGCGCTGCACGCCCTGTACGCGAGCGCGCCCGGGGTGTTCCTGCACCACAGCGGGCACACTCACCGGAATCGGCGCACCCGCCCGGATTCCGGGATCGGCGTGGAATTCCTGGAAGTGGGTGCGGTGAAGGAGTATCCGGGTGGGTACACCCTGATCCGCGTCTACGAGGGCGGCTACGCGGTCAACTTCTACAAGACGCGGTCCGAGGCGGCGCGGCGTTGGAGCACTCGCACGCGCAGCCAATATCTTGGACTGCACCCGGATCACGCGCTGGGCAGTTGTGCCGATCGTAATCACGTTGTCCTGCGCAATTTTTCGGGATTGTCCGGTTAGCTGGGAGCAATCCGTCCGACGCACCGGAATATTCGGTCATTACGACCCGAATGTTCGTTCTGTTCGGCATACTGCCTGGTGCGAGTGCGCACGGCGACGGCTCGTTCACCGGTGTGCGCACGGCGCGGGCTCGACATCCTGGTTCGGCACTTCTTCAGCAACGGAGGCACGGTGGGCAGGCAGGGCAGGCAGTACCGTTCGAATCACGGCACGCTCCGGCACCAGCGCCCGCCCGTCCGCATCGCTCAGCGACCCGTTCACCCGTGGAGAGACATCTTCTTCGCCACCAGCTGGCTGTTCTTCGAACTCCCCACCGCGGTGCTGCTCGCGGTCTTCGTGGGCACCGGCTGGCTCGGGTACCTCCAGCACGTGGGCACCCCGGCCCAGCCGCGTTCGGCGGTCGTGGTGCCGGTCGATCCGGCCCGGCCGGGCGGGCACTGATCCGATCGGCGGGATCCCGATCATCCGATCCACCTGATCCGCAAGAGAATCGACCCCGGCGCCGCATCGGCGGTACCGGGGTCGATGTCGTTCGTCAGGTCACGAGCGCGGTCGTTCGCGTCTCAGTCGTCGACGGCGGTGCCATTGCGGGGGCGCGACGCGGCGCGAGCCCGGCGGCGGGCGGCCTGCAGTTCGGCGAGTTCCTGCTCCAGGGTCTCGGCGATCCGGAACTGGCCGGTGTCATAGACATTCAGCGGAGGGACGGGATCGGTCAGATCGGCGAGCGGTGACCGTTCGTCCTCGTCGGGCTTGCGACTTTTGCCCGTCGCCGAGCGACGCTCCTTGTCCGCAGACTTCGCGGGTTCCGCCTGGCTTTCGGCCTTGGCGGTGGGCCGAGGTTCGACCACTTGTGCTTCTGCGTCAACGGTTTTCTCGGCCTCGGCGGGCCCCGCGGTCAGCGCGGCGGGCCCGGTAGCGGTGCCGCCGGCCGACGGCGGCGTCGGGCGGGTCGGCCAGGCTACGACGGTCGGCATGGCGCGCCGGATCTGCTCACCCGGATCGGGCAGGTCCCGGATCTGGTCGGTGGCGCGCACGATGGCCAGACCGTACCGGGAGGCCGCGGCATTGTGGATCAGCAGCGCCACACCGATCATCACCGGCGCGATGGCGTGCACGGCCACGTCGTACCAGCTGCCGTTCTTCAGGTACGGGTAGGTGTTGAGGATGACGGTCAGGCTCAGCAGCGCCATCTCGGCGACCACGACCTGGCGGCGGCTGTCGATCACGCCCCACTCGGCGACCTTGTTGGTGCCGATCATGATGATCACGAGGCAGACCGAGATCATGCCTTCGAGCAGGTAGCTGAACCAGTAGAGGGGATCGGAGGGGCCGCCGGGGGCGATGTTGTGCTGCACGTTGACCGCGGACCAGAGCATGCCGGCCGCGACGACACCGGCGAGCGCGCGCTGGCTCCACGCCCGATGCTTGTACAGCGACGCCAGTTTGGCGTGCGGGCTCGATTCCCGCCGTTGTGCGGCGATCGCCTTGCGGGCGAGCAGCAAGTCGCGAATGTCGGCCTTCTCAATCTCTGTGGTGGTCTGGCGGGCGCGATCCGCCGCGGCCGCGGTGGCTTCGGCGTACTTCCAGCGCTGCGCGCGCTCTTGTTCGCGAATGCGTTCGGCCAGCTCACGCTCGGCGACGAGTTCGTTCTCCGAGAGCGCGTCGGTCAGCGCGGGATCGTATTGGTAGGCCAGCCGGCCGCGGGCCTTCTCGACCCGTAGGGCCAGCTGGGTGACGTCGTCCTCGCGCGGGTTGTCGATCGTCAATTGGTCCCCCGTCCAGGGACTCCCGATGGCTGGCACGTGATTCCGGTAGGCACGGAAGACATTTCTAGTCGATACACGCCCAACCGCGAAACTGTTGGTTTGCCGTTGGTCCAATCCTTACGGCGCGCCGCACTGCGACACGCGGATTGGGGTGTCCGTCCGGGCAGGACGAACCAGCCGCCGCGGCCGGTGTCCAGTGGGGTTGCCGACGCCCGGATCGGGTCAATCGGTCAGCTCGAGTTCCTCGTCCATCGGGATCGCGCCCTCCAGGCCGTGTGGCAGGCGCCGTCGGTTGGGGGAGCCGAGCGCGGAGGTGAGGTCGGTGCCGTCGTGCTCGGCCAGCAGATCGTCCGAATCCCACACCAGCAGTGTGGCGCTGACGGTGTTCTCGGCCGCCGAGTGCGCGAGATCGTAGTGCGCGCAGGCGGGCACGTGCGGGTAGGTGATCCAGAGGTCGTAGCCGGTCATGAAGAGGTCGAGGTCGAATTGCACCGAGAGCCCGAGCAGTTCGCTGCGGCCGTTGTCGTCGACGCCCGCGAACGCCTCGTCCAGCGCCAGCAGGCGCGGCGCCTGCGGGTCGGCGGAGTCGAGCATCACGTGCGCGGCAGCGAACAGCGGAAGGTGCAGCGAGACCGACTGTTCGCCGCCCGAGAGCGCGCTGTGGCGGGCCACGGTCAGGCGGTCCTCGGTGCCGTCGGCGGTGAGGATGGTGAACGAGAACACCCGCCAGGTGCGGTAATCGAGGGTGGCCGCGAGGATCTCGGGGAACGAGCGCTCCGGGTGCGCGGCGCGGGCCGTGCGGATCTCGGCCGCGAAATAGGCGCGGACGGTCGACAGGTCCTCCGGCGTGAGATCGGCGGAGTCGCGGTCGAGCAGCTTGCACACCGCGCGCGCCGGCTCGGACAGGTTGTCGGCCAGCACCCAGTGCACGCCGATGGTGTTGCCCGAGGACATGCGGCGCTGCTTCATCTCCGCGCCCATGCGGGAGATGAGATCGCGGGCGTCGGAGGTGCGTTCGTGGATCTGCTGGGCCAGCCCGGTCAGCAGCGCGTCCTCGAGGATGCGGCGCTCGGCGTCGGTGAGCAGCAGTTCCTGATCGCGCCGCGCCCCGCCGATGCGCTCGGCGAAATCGGCCAGCGAGGACAGTCCGTGGTCGTCGTGCACCTGCACCACGGTGAGGCCGTCGGCGGCGTCCCAGTGCAGGCGGTAGTCCTGGCGCGCGGCGGCGAGCGCGGCGTCGAACTCCTGCAGGGCGGTGGTGACGGCGCTGCGGGTGGCCTTGCGGGCCGCCTCGCCCGCGCGCACCGAAGCGGTTGCGGTGGCGAGGTTCTCGAACAGCGCGGCCACCTCGGCGGGCAACACGGCCGGTTCCTGCTCGGGATCGCCGTTCTCGATGCGGTACAGCAGCTGCTCGGGGGTGGACCAGGCGGCGTCGCTCGCGGGCCAGCGGCTGTCTGCGGGCGCGCCCAGCAGGCTGAGCAGGTCCGGGCGCGCGTAGGGGGCGAGATGGCGGACGTCGGCGAGCAATTCGGTGAGCGCGGTGCCCAGGGTGTCGTGGGCGGCGCGGTGCGCGCCCTCGGCGGCGCCGACCGCTTCGATGGCCTCGGCGGCGGCCTTGCGCGCGGCCTTCTGCTCGGTCCGGGCGGCGTCGATGCGTTCGTGGGCCAGTTCCAGTTCGCGATCGATGTCGGCGGCTCCGGCGCCGAGCGCCTCGCGCAGGGTCTCCAGTTTGCGCAGCTGCTCTTCGTATCCGGAGCGGGCGGCCTCGGCCTCCTCGGCGAACGCCTCGGCCAGATCCTTGGATTCGTCCAGGCGGTCCCCGGCCTCGCGGGCCCGCTCGTGTTCGCGCTGATGGTCGCCGCGCAGACGCAGCAGCGCGGTTCCGGCGTTCTCGAAGTGCCGCACCGCGGCCGCCAGCGCGTCCAGCTCGACCGGATCGCGGGGCGCGCGGTGGTCGGCGGCGATGGCCCGGACCTTCTTGTCCGCGTTGGTGTATTCGGCCACCGCCTGATCGAGATCCCGCTCGGCCTGTGCGGCCGCCTCCGAGCGCGAGCGCAGCATGCCCGCCGCCTCGGCCACGCCGCGCAGGGCGGCGGTCACGGCGGTGGTGCGCGGAAGCGCCTTGGCGGCGGCCGAAATCCGGCCCAGCTCGGCCGTGGCGGCCTGCTCATCGGTCTGGGCGGTCTCGGCCTCGGCGACGGCCGTTTCGATGGCAGCGGCCAATTCGGCCAGCCGCGATTCGCGGCGGCGGGCGCGGGCGGTGGTGCCGACGAATTCGGCGTCGGTCTTGACGTGCCGACCCGACTGGACGCCTTGGCGATAGCGGCCGTCGGTGGCGATGGTCAGCTGCCCCTCGACGCCGACCGGTTGCGCGGCCGCGCCGGAGACGATGTGCGCCTTGTCCGCTCCCGCGCCGATGGCCGCCGCGTGCGGAGACTCGTAGAGGGCGATGGAGGCGAGCACCCCGGCGACGGTCTCCCGGGGAACCGTCAGTGACGGTGAATCGTCCTCCACAACCAGTACATCGGCGAGCGTGCGCCCGCCGGGCCGTTGTTCGGGCGGCAGCGGCACCAGGAACTGGTCGGACGCGTGCGGCGGCAGTTCGGTCTCGGCGCAGACCCACGCGTCGAGCAGGTTCGCGGCCTGCAGCGCCGCCTCGAGCCCGGCGGCCTGCTGCGGCGCGACACCGTCGGCGAAGCGGACCAGACGCCACAGCGGCGCGCCGGGACGCTCCGCGCGCGCGTCGGTACGGGCCGCGAAAGCCGGTGGCGCGTCGTCGCGTTCGGCCGCGACCCGCTCCCGCTCGGCCCGCAGTTCGCTCGCGCGGGCGGTGGCCTGGGCGGCGCGGGCGCGCGCCTCCTGGCGGCGGCCGCGGATCTCCTCGGTGAGCGGTTCGGTGCGCTCGGCCAGCACCTCCGCCGGGGTGGCGGGGACGGGGAGGTCTTCCAGCGTGGCCTCGGCACCCGGTGCGGCCCCGGCGGATTCGCCGGTCGCGGTGGTCTCGGTGCCGGACGTGTTCTTGGTCTTCTTGGCGCGGCCGTTCGGTGCGCCGCCACCGCGGGTGAGCGGTTCGGTGCCGACTTCACCGAGGGCCTCGTTGAGCGACTCGAACAGCCCGGTGCGGATGGGGGTGTACACCTCGCGATGGGTGTCCCACCAGTCGCGCAGGGTGATGGCGGTATTCGAACGGGCCAGCGCGACAGCGGCTTCGGCCTCGGCGAGCTCGGCCGCCGCGGCATCACGCAGTTCGGCCGCGCGGCCGGAGGCGCGCTCGGCGCGGGTGCGTTCGGTGCCCGCCTGGTCGACCAGGGTGAGCGCCCGCCGGACCGCGCGGACGTCGCCGTCGCGTTCCTCGGCGTGCGAGCGGACCGTGGTGGTGAGATGGTCGGCGCGCGCCGATTCCGGCAGCGTGGTCCAGGGAATGCCGGCTTCCTCGGCGACCGCACGCAATTCGTCCTCGCCGCGCGACAGCGCCGAGCCGGCATGGGCGACCGCCGCCTGCGCCCGCTCGGCCTCCTCGAGCCGCTGGTCCACGGTCTGACGGGATTTCAGCGCCTTGTCGTGGTGGACCGCTGCGGAGGTCTCCAGGCGGCGCACCGCGTCGGCGAGGTCGTCGAGCTGCTGTTTGCCCTCGTAGGCGCTGGAGCGCTGCAACGTCTCGCGGTCGGCGAGGGCCTGTTCGTAGGCGCGGTCGGCGTCCTCGGCGCGGGTCTCGGCGGCGCCGCGTTCGGTGTCGCGGCGGGTGCGCAGGGCCGCCGCGGCGTGCAGGGCGGTGCCCGTGTGGGTGACCGTGTCCAGACGCGTCCGCACCTGGTCGACGTCCGTCTTCGCCTGCACGGCCAGGTATTTCCGGTAGACGGTGACGAAATCGCGGGTCGCGGTGTCGGCCTGCACCAGCCCCTCGAGGGTGCGCCCGACCTCCTCCATATCGCTGAAGGAGCGGGCGGCGTCGAGGATCAGCTGTTCGTCGAGCGGGCGCAGGCCGTCGGTGAGGGCCTGCGAGAGTCCGCGCGGGTCCAGGTTCTTGGCCAGCTGTGGGCGGCGCAGCGTCAGGATCAGATTGATCAGTTGGTCGTAGCGTTGCTGCCCGAGCCCGAACATGCGGGCGTCGATGGCCGCCCGGTACTCGACCGGCCGGTCCACGATGGTGTCGGAGCCGATCTGCTCGGCCAGCTGCTTGCGGGTCAGCGGCCGGTCGTCGGGGCCCAGCAGTGAGAAGTCCACGCCCACACGGCCGTCGGCGACGAAGTACCAGCGGGTCACCTTGTCGTTGGAGCGGGTGGCGCGCATGCCGATGCCGATGGTGACGGTCTCGGGGGAGTCCCAGTCACCGCGCGCGAACTCCATCCACACGTACGAGTAGGCCGATTCCTGCTTGCGGTACAGCAGGTTCGACTTCATGGTGCGTTCCTCGCCCGCGAACGGGTTGAGGCGGCGCGGCTCGATGCGGCCGTCCAGCACGAACGGGAACAGCACCTCGAGGGCCTTGGTCTTGCCGGAGCCGTTGGGGCCGCGCAGCACCAGGCGGCCGTCGGCGAAACAGAATTCCTGGTCGCGGTAGTCCCAGAGGTTGATGATGCCCGCCCGGGTCGGGACGAAGCGCACTCCACCGTGAATGTGGTCGGCCATCAGTTCCCCGATCCCTTCGCTGTGCTGTCGGGCGCAGTGCCCGCGGTGCTGTCGGTGGGCGCGTCGTCCGCGCCGAGTTCGGTGGGGGAGAGGAACAATTCGGACTCCGCGCGGGTGCGGATGGTCACGATCGCGCCCCGGTAGCGGGCCAGCGCGGGCAGGATGAGCAGCCCGCCGTCGACCAGCTCCACCAGGCGTAGCCGTTCCAGCAGCGACACCACCTCGCCGGTGAGCCCCGCGACATCGGCCTGCCACTGCGCGGCGAAGGTATTGCCGTAGCGGTCGGTGAGCATCTTCACGGTGTCGCGGATCCACGAGGATTCCAGGAACGGGAACTCCGGGATCTCGGGCTCCTCGGCGGGCTCGTCCGAATCCTCCTGGGCGCCGAACACATCCAGGGGATCGGCGAGCGGCGCGAAGACCGTGCTGGCGGGGATGGCGCTGTCGAGCTGTTCCACCAGATCGGTGTACGGACGCTCGGGGCGCGGCCTGCGCTCGACCGGATTGTCGATGTCGAGGACCAGGTCCGCGATCTCACCCGCCAGCAGCAGCGCCACCTGGGCGAGGGTGCCGGTGCCGGGGAAGCGCACATCGGAGAGCCGGCCCGAACTGTCGATCAGCGCAACGCCTTCCGCGCGCCGCTCGGCCTTCAGCCCGGTCAGGGACTCGACCTCGGTGACCAGTTTCTCCTGCGCCAGCAGCGACCGTTCGGGTTCGTCGAGTTCGTCGGCGTAGACCACCGGCTTCTCGACCAGCGCCCGGCGCACCCGGCGGGCCGCGGCGGCCTGTGCGGGGGAACGGGTTTCGGCCCCGCCGCCCGCCGCCTCCGACAGCAGCCCGGTCACGCTCTGCAGGTGCTGGAGCGCGCGCGGCGGCCGGAACAGGGCGAACACGATGGACCGGTCGATGTCGTAGAGCGCCTCCCCGGCCTCGGGGTCGCTGGCCCAGCCGCCCGCGTCACCGTCGGCGAGGGTCACCGCGCCGCGCGCCGCCAGCCAGCCCACCGCGTCGACGAAGGCGTCCCGATCGGCGGCCCGGTCCGGTGCGAGCTCGAGCCCGTCGACCCGTTCGGTGTAGGCGGCCACCTGATCGGCCAACTCCGACAAGGTGATCTGATCCCCGGCGCGGCCCAGCGCGGCCAGCGCCAGCGCCAGGTACGCGTAGCGGCGGCGGTCGAAGACGCGGTCGCCGGTGGTGCGGGCGGGACGGCCCGCGTCGAGTTCGTCGAGGACCGGGAACAGACGCGCGGTGGTCTCGGTGACCTCGAGGCGATAGCCGAACAGTTCGGCCAGATCCTCGCGCAGTTCGGTCGCCCACCGCCGCAACAGCGGCAGCGCGATCCGATCGGGGTAGGTGCGGGTGACCAGATGGTTGGCCAGGATGACCCGGGCGGCGCGCTGGTAGCTGTCCAGAGCCAGTGAATCGATGGTGCGCGCGTGCATCAGCGGACCTCCCCGCCCTGGCCGCCGGGCTCGTCGCCCGGTGGCGGTGAGTCGATCCGATCCTTCTGCACCGCAGGGGATTTGCGTCCCCGCAGGGAGGCCGTCTCGCGCACTTCCAGGCGTCGGTTGTTCAGGTAGAGCACGCCCTTGGAGGTGCGGACCAGCGTGGACCCCTCGTGTTCGGAGACGGTGAGGGTGACGCCGTTGTCGGAACCGGAGGTGCCGGGCACCCGGCCGCTCACCGGCACCCACGCGGTGGAGGCGGCGTCGAGCAGTTTCAGCAGGACCTCGGTCTCGCCCTCGTCGAGTTCGCGGTCGTAGAGGTCGGCGGTGGCCAACGAGCGCGCGGCCTCGGCGCGGGCGCGCTGAGCGTCCAGCTGGGCCTGGCGCAGCCGCCGGATGCCGGCGTCATTGCGTTGCAGCCGCGCGGGCGCGCCCGGCGTGGGCGGCCGCCCGGTCTCGGCGAGGGTGCGGGCGATCTCCAACGGCGGTGCGTCCCACCAGGATCGGATGGCCGGGATCACGCCGGCGTCGGGATGCTGCATGGCCAGGTGCCGTGGCCGTCCCAGACCGAACACCGCGTCGTAGAGGGCGTGCGCGGCGTCCGCGCTGGGGGCGGCGGTGAACCAGCCCGCCAGGTGCCGCAGCGCGGATTCGCGGCTGACGCCGCCCTTGCGGGTCTCGGTCACCCGGCGCAGCAGCGACAGCACGGCGGCGATGGCGCTCATGGTGGCCTCGCGCAGCCGCTCGCATTCGGTGAGCCCGCCCTCGTCGTCGCCGATGAACCAGCCGCGCAGGCCCTGCCAGCGGGCTCGCCAATCCGCTTGGCGTTCTTCGGGGTCGAGCAGCACCCGTTCGTCGCAGCGGGCGGCGCGTTCGATGAGGTCCTCGACTCCGGTGTCCTCGACCTCGCGGATGGCGGTGGCCAGCCGGGGCGCGAAACGCGCCAGGTCCATGGAGAATTCGCGCATGTGCGCCAGCAGCGCGTCCTTGTGCGCGAGGAACGCCTCGGGGGTGGCCTCGGTGGTGCGGACCAGATCGCCCAGGGTCAGATAGAAGTGCGCGGCTCGTTCGGCCAGATCGGTGAGCGCCCGGTCGAGTCGGTTCAGCACCCGGTAGACGCGCGGGGCGTCGGCGCTCTTGTTGGCCTCGGCCAGGGTGTGCAGATCCGCGAGCAGTTCCGGCAGCACCAGCCGCGAGAGCGCGGCCTCGTCGAGCCGGGCGTCGAGCACGTCGGACACCGCGCGGAAGGCCTGATATCCGGCCTGGGAGAACTGGTAGACGAAGTGCCGGTTCCGGTACTCGGCCAGGGTGGCCGCGCGGGTGCCGTCGTAACTGCGTTCCAGCACGCCCCAGTGATGCAGCTGTTCGAGCAGCGGCCCGACCTCGGTGGCGGTGAGCGCGGTCGCGCCCGGGCAACGTTCGAGCGTGTCGGCCACGTCGGAGGCGTGCAGCAGCACCACATAGGCGGCGCGGGCGGTGTCGAAGGCCCGGAGAACCCACAGGTAGTCGGCCCGCTTCTCGGCGGTGGCGAAGGAGAACAACCGCAGCCGGTCGACGTCGCTCCGCCTCTCCGCGCTTGGAATCTCCTCGGACCCGGCCCCCTTCGGGTCGGGCAGCAATCCGTCAGCGGACTCGGTCACCGGGAGAAGGTTAGTACCCCCTGCCGACCGGTTCGGAATCGTGCCGAGTGTCGGCGCGCCCGATCCGGCCGGGGTGACCGGTTCCGCTGCTCACGGTCCTGATGGCGAGGTGTGATCCGGACGATCAGTTGCCCAGCGCGGCGACGCCCGCCTGCGCGAACTTCTCGTCCAGATCGCCGCTCGGCGCGCCCGCGACTCCGATGCCCGCGATCGGCGCGCCGCCCTTGGCGGTGACCGGCGCGCCGCCGCCCAGGAACAGGGTGCCGTCGATGTCGGCCAGGTGCGGCGCGCCGTCGAGACGCTTGGCCAGCACCGAGGTCGGGGCGTTCCAGGACACCGCGGTGAACGCCTTCTGCTGGGCGGAGGTGTAGGACTGCGGGCCCGCGCCGTCGCCGCGCAGCGTGACGACGGTATTGCCGTCGCGGTCCACCACCGCGACCGTCACGTGCTGGTTCTCCTTGACCGCGGCGTCCAGGGCGGCCTGCGCGGCCTTGGTGGCGGCGGCGATGGTCAGGTGGGTGCTCTGCGCCAGGTTGCCATTGGCCACATCGGCCGCGACCGGGGTCTTCGTGCCCGGGTCGGGATCCTGGGCGTTGACCGACACCACGCCGATCACCCCGGCCGCCGCGACGGCCGCGACCGCGCCGCCGATGATCAGGCGCTTGCGAGTGGGGTTCGCGGGCTGCTCGGGGGTCATGACATCCTCCTGGGATTCCGGTGAAAGCTGTTCGCTCGGTTCGTCATCCAGCGTGCGGCCCGGAACGTCCCGGCACATCGGCGCACCGGCTGGGATTCGGCGCGCGGTCCGGCCGAACCCCGTATCAACCGATCGGATGACCCGGACGGCCGCGCGTGCACGGCAGAATGAGGGTGTCTGCCCGTCGCTGTCGCCGAGGAGGTGTTCGCATGCCGTCGTCCCGTGACGACACCCGGCTGCTGGGCACCATCGTGCACAGCGCCTTCTATGTGCTGCTGGCCGCGTCGCTGCTGCGATTCGTGCTGCGGCATCCCGAGAGTCCGCGCATGCCGTGGGTGATCGGGCTCTCGCTGGCGCTGGCCGTGCTCTACGTGGTGAGCGAACTGCGCGCCTCCGAACGGCTGGTGTGGTTCGCGCTGCTGGTGTCGGGCTGGGCGGTACTGGTCGTGCTCGCACCGAGTTTCGCGTGGTGTGCGGTCCCGCTGCTCTACACCGGGCTGCGGATCCTGCCGGTGCGGGTGGCGCTGGCCCTGGTCGCCGGGCTGACTGCGTTCGTGGTGTGGGCGCAGCTGAAGCTCGCGGGCTGGATCGACCCGAACCTGCTGCTGGCCCCGCCCGCGGTCGCCGCCCTGACCACCGCGCTGTTCCTGGGCCTGCTGCGCACCACCGAACGGCAGGCCGCGCTCATCGACGACCTGCGCGCGACCCGCCGCGAACTGGCCGCCACCGAACGCCGCGCGGGCACCCTCGCCGAACGCCAGCGCCTGGCCATGGAGATCCACGACACCCTCGCGCAAGGGCTTTCGAGTCAGCGCATGCTGTTGCAGGCCGCCGACCGGATCTGGGACAGCGACCCGGGCGCGGCTCGCGAGCACGTGCGCGGCGCGGCCGGGGTGGCCGAACACAATCTGGCCGAGGCCCGCCGCTTCGTCCACGACCTCGCGCCGACCGACCTCGCCGCGGGCGGCTCCCTGGTCGCGGCACTGGAGGCGATGGCGCGGCGGGAGGGCGGCGACACCCTCACCGTGCGCGTGCACGTCGAGGGCGCGGCGGTGGGCCTGCCCGCGGGGGTGGAGGCGGCGCTGCTGCGGATCGCGCAGGGCGCGCTGGCCAATGCGCGCGAGCACGCGGACGCGCACACCGTCACCATCACCCTCACCGATCTCGGCGACCGCCTGGTCCTCGACATCGCCGACGACGGAACGGGTTTCGACCCGGCGACGCTGCCCATCGCCGCCGACCGCGGCCACGGCCTGCCCGCCATGCGCGCCCGCCTGCGCCAGCTCGGCGGTGTCCTCACCGTCGAATCCGCCCCCGGGGACGGCACCGTCGTCTCCGCCGAAGTCCCCTTGGAGCGGCCGTGACCGACGTGAAAACCCCTGTCCGCCTGGTGCTCTGCGACGACCACGCGGTGGTCCGGGCGGGTCTGCGCGCCCTGCTCGGCAGCGCCTCCGACATCGAGGTGGTCGGTGAGGCGGGCAGCGGCCCCGAGGCCGTGGCTCTCGCCGAACGCCTGCACCCCGACGTCGTCCTGATGGACCTGCAGCTCGGCGGCGACATGGACGGCATCGAGGCCACCCGCCGCATCACCACCACCGTGCGGCCCGCCCCCTACATCCTGGTCCTCACCACCTTCGACACCGACGCCGACATCACCCGCGCCATCGCCGCGGGCGCGACCGGCTATCTGCTCAAAGCCGAACGGCCCGAAGAACTCTTCGCCGCCATCCACGCCGCCGCCCAGGGCCGCACCGCGCTCTCCCCGCCGATCGCCGACCGCGTCCTCGAGCGCATGCGCAACCCGCAGCCCGCGCTGACCGCCCGCGAACTCGACATCCTCGGCCAGCTCGCCCAAGGTCTGGGCAATCGCGAGATCGCGCGCGCCCTGCACGTCAGCGAGGCGACGGTGAAGACCCACCTGGGCCGCATCTACGACAAACTCGGCGTCGACACCCGGGCCGCGGCGGTCGCGGTCGCCAACGAACAGCGGCTGCTGAAGTAGCTTGTCAGACGCCCTTGGGGGCGGACTGGCGCATGAAACCGAACAGGTAACCCGCGACGCGGCGCATCTGAATCTCCTCGCTGCCCTCGGTGATTCGATACCGGCGGTGGTGGCGGTAGATGTGCTCGAACGGGGTGTGGCGGGAGTAGCCGAGGCCGCCGTGGATCTGCATGGCGCGGTCCGCGGCCTCACAGCACAGGCGGTTGGACCAGTAGTTGCACATGGAGACCTGCGCGGATTGCGTGAACGGCCCGTGCAGATCCATGGACCAGGCGGTCTTGTGAATCAGGGTGCGCAGCATCTCGCACTGGGTGCTCAACTCCACCACCGGGAACTGGATGGCCTGGTTGGCCGACAGGGGAGTGCCGAAGGTGGTGCGCTGGTTGGCGTAGGCGATGGACGCGTCGATGCAGTACTGGGCGGCGCCCAGACTGGATGCCGCTTGGCGGAGCCGGTTCTCGTTGAAGAAGTGCTGGACCACGGCCAGGCCGCGACCCTCCCGGCCGAAGACGGCCGTATCGGGGACTCGGACATCGTCGAGGACGACGTGGGCGTGGTCGGTGGGCATATTGAAGGTCCACAGGAATTCGGCGACCGTGAAGCCGGGGGTGCCGACCGGGACCAGGAAGGCGGTGATGCCGGTGGCGTCGCCGGGACTGCCGGAGGTGCGGGCGAAGATCAGGTCCGCCTCGGCGTGATGCATGCCGGTATTGAAGGTCTTCTCGCCGTGGAGAATCCAGTGATCGCCGTCGCGGACGGCGGTGGTCTCCATGAAGGTGGCATCGGAGCCGTGGGCGGGTTCGGTGATGCCGAAGCCGAAGAACCGGTCGCCGGTGGCCAGACCGTCGATCCACGCCGATTTCTGTGCGGGCGAACCGTATTCGTGCATGAGCAGCAGCCACATTGTTGGCGACGACCGCGTGCTCGGTCTGCAGATCACAGTGCAGGCCCAGGCCGCGACGGGCCAGATGCTCCCGGATCACGGCCATATCGAGATTGGAGCCGTCCCGGCCGCCGTACTCGGCGGGATAGGCGTAGCGCAGATGCCCGTCGGCGCGGTGGCGGGCCTCGGCCAGCAGCGCCTCCCATTCGGCGCTGGGCAGGCCGCCGCGCTCCCAGTCGGTGCGGGCGTCCTCACGACGGTGGTCGAAGAAGCGCCTGTTGTCGCCGGACCGTTCCAGCGGCACCCTGCGCCAGAAACGCTTCCGAGGGACGGCCGTCGGGGTCGCCGGGCAGGGCGGGGGAGGCCCGCGCCGGGTCGATCGCGTGCAGCAGCCCCATCGCCGCACCCAGCTGCCCGGCCACCTGGTCCCCGATCCCGGCGTCGTGGACCAGGCGCAGCACCCGCCGCGGCACGGTCTCACCGTCGAGACGCTCGGAGAGCAGGAACGGCTCGGCTGTATAGCCGGTATCGGTACACACCGCCAGCACGTGCGGGACCGGAACGCCGTGCTCGCGAGCCACTTCGCGGACGCCCGCCTCGACCTCCACGGGCACGCGTCGTAACCGGGTTTGGCGACGGCCAGATCGGCGCGCACCACGGGAACCAGCGCGGCCCACAGCGCCGCGTCGTCGAACTCGTCGACCGGCGTGTCGGATTCGGGAGGCGGCGCGAGGGTGAGCTCCCGTTCCAGCACGCGGGCCAGATGCGCACCGACCCGGGCCTGATGGCGCAGCTCCGGCGGCAGGGCGGGCAGCAGCCTCGATTCGAGGAGCTCCGCGAGCGCCGTCAGCACTTGTGGTGCGGTGGGCCGATACTGCATGGCGTGCCTCCGCCGTGAAATCGGTTGTTCGGCAGGTAAATCGGGATCGTACGGGATCGCGACGCGCCCCGGCCCCGAATTGCGGGCGAATGCCCGCAGTTGCGGTGTCGTCGTTTTCGCCCCGATTCGTGTCATGATCGGGTCGGCGGCGGGCTCGTGCGCCACGACCGCGACAGCGCTATCGGACAGGTGGTGAGGGTGGAAGACCAGGGCCAGCCGGCGAGTGAGGCGGAGCAGCCGCTCGACTACCGCTTCACCCTCGCCAACGAACGTACCTACCTCGCATGGATCCGCACCTCGCTCGGGCTGCTCGCCGCCGGCGTCGCGGTCCACACCCTGGTGCAGTCGTTCCACCACGCCGGGATCCGGCGCGCGCTCTCGCTGAGCTGCATCGTGCTCGCGGTCACGCTGGCGGTCGGGGCGTACACGCACTGGCGGGACGTGCAGGCCCGCATGACCCGCGGCGACGCGCTGGGGAACACGCTGCTGGTGCCGATCCTGGCGGGCGGCATCGCCATCGTGTCGATCTTCGCGGCCGTCGCGACGGTGTGGACATGACCGAGGCACCCACCTTTTACTCCGAGCGCACCGCGCTGGCCTGGCGGCGCACCGCCATCGCCGCCATGGGCACCGCCGGCTTGTTCGTGAACCACGCGGTCGTCAGCGGCTGGCGGCCGGCGGCCATCGGTCCCGCGCTGGCGGCGGTCGGGCTGCTGTTCCTCGCGGGGATCAGCTTCGCGCGCAACAACTCCCTGCACCACGGGCATCGCGAGCACGGGCCGCGCGCCATCGCCATGGCCACGGTGGTGGTCCTGATCGTGTGCGTGGTGTCCGTGTTCATTGCGTTCTTCGTCCCCGGCGCACCTCCGGCTATCACTTAGGCAGGTGGGTCGAGACCACTCGGGCGGGGGCGAAACCTGTTCGGACGCCACGGAATCCGAACGGTCGGTTCAGTTTGCTGGTGTGAGCAGGGTGGCGAGGGTGCGGCGGACCGCCTCGGACGCGGCCCGCGCCGACAGCCCGCGCCGGTCGATCAGGTGGTGGCGGTAGGGCCAGCCGATGGTGGCGTCGAGCAGGTCGAGCAACTGTTCACTGGTATCGGCGGCCAGTTCGGGGGCGAAGCCGCGGGCCAGCGCCTCGCGAATCCGCTTGTCGGTCAGCCGCATCCGTTCATCGACCGCCGGCGTGCGCAGTGACTCGATCAGGCCCAGCACCCGCGGCTCGCGCTGCAACCGGAAGATCGCCTCGCCCTGCCGCACCACCGCGTCGATGCGCTGCTCCAGCGGCCGGTCCGGATCGATGTCGGCGATCAACGCCTCGACCTGCTCGGATTGCTGGTCGACCGCGGCCGTGAGCAGCGCGGTCCGGGACGGGAAGTGCACGAAGATACTGCGTTCGGACACCCCGGCCCGTTCGGCGATATCGCGGGTGGTGGGGTCGAACTCGCCCTCGTGCACCGCCGACAGCAAGCCCTCGATGATGGCCCTGCGGGTCTGCGGCGGATTGCGCCGGCGCCGCGGGCCGTCGCCTTTGCCCTCGCTCATGGGGGAATCCGATCACATCGGGCCGGGCCACTCACGCGCAGGTCCCGGCGTATGGGTCAGGTCACACGGCCATGATATTGCAGTGTTACTGCAATAGCGAGGTAGGCTGAGGCTCGGGCCAGAAGGTTGGCGAATATTCAGCTAACCGATCTTGCCACGCACGTCAGCCGGATGGAGACAGGAGCGCGCCGATGACCGAGAACAACCGCACGGACCACGGGGACACCACGCAGGGCCGATTCACGGTGTCCCGACGCGGGGTATTCGGGGTAGGCGCGGCGGCGCTGGCGGTGGTCGGTGTCGGCGCGGCCGTGACCGGCTGCGACAGCGACAGCGACAACGGGTCCGCCGCCGAGAAAGCGTCCAAGAATTCGGTCGATCCCAGCGGTCACATCACCGATCAGCACTCGAAGGCGCAGTCCTCGCTGCCGTTCTCCGACACCCAGGATTTCGCCGACACCGACAAGGGTTTCATCGCCAAGCTGCAACCCGACCGGGTCACCGACGCCAAGGGCAATGTCGTCTGGGACAACGATTCCTACGGTTTCCTGCAGGGCAGCTGTCCCAACTCGGTGCACCCGTCGCTGTGGCGGCAGTCGCAGCTGGTGGTGAAACAGGGCCTCTACGAAGTGGTTCCGGGCATCTACCAGATCCGCGGCCTGGACCTGTCGAACATGACGATCATCGAGGGCGCCACCGGCGTCATCGTCATCGACCCGCTGATCTCCACCGAGACCGCCAAGGCGGGCATGGACCTGTACTTCGCCAACCGCGGGCACAAACCCGTCACCGGCATGATCTACACCCACTCGCACGTCGACCACTTCGGCGGCGCGCTGGGCGTCATCACCGCCGAAGACGCTGCCTCGGGCCGCATTCCGGTGCTCGCCCCGCAGGGCTTCGTCGAACACGCGGTCGCGGAGAACATCTTCGCGGGCACCGCCATGGCGCGCCGCTCGGCCTACATGTACGGCGCGGCCCTGCCGCGCGGGGACAAGGGCCAGGTCGGCGCGGGCCTGGGCATGACCACCTCCACCGGCACCGTGAGCCTGGTCCCGCCC
Source organism: Nocardia sp. CA-136227 (assembly GCF_050955695.1). NCBI lineage: Bacteria > Bacillati > Actinomycetota > Actinomycetes > Mycobacteriales > Nocardiaceae > Nocardia > Nocardia sp. CA-136227. The sequence goes on along the minus strand of NZ_CP192081.1, from coordinate 4,430,569 downwards.
AACCGCGACATCACCCGCACCGGGCAGGAGGAGACCATCGACGGGGTGCGCATGGTCTTCCAGATCACGCCCGGCACCGAGGCCCCCTCGGAGATGAACTTCTACTTCCCGGACTTCCGGGCCATGTGCATGGCCGAGAACGCCACCCACACCCTGCACAACCTGCTCACCCTGCGCGGCGCGCTGGTTCGCGACGCGCACGTGTGGTCGCAGTACCTGACCGAGACCCTCACCATGTTCGCGGGCGTCTCCGATGTCGCCTTCGCCTCGCACCACTGGCCCACCTGGGGGTCGGACAAGCTCACCGAATGGCTGTCGCTGCAACGCGATACCTACGCCTACCTGCACGACCAGACCTTGCGCATGCTCAATCAGGGCTACACCGGCATCGAGATCGCCGAGCAGATCCAGATGCCGCCCGCCATCGAGCAGAAGTGGTACAACCACGGCTATTACGGGTCGGTCAGCCACGACGTGAAAGCCGTGTACCAGCGCTACATGGGCTGGTTCGACGGCAATCCCGCGCATCTGTGGGAGCACCCGCCGGTCGAGTCGGGCAAGCGGCACGTGGACGCCATGGGCGGCGCGAGCGGCGTGCTGAAGGTGGCTCGCAAGGCCTACTCCGACGGCGACTACCGCTGGTGCGTCCAGGTGCTCAACTACCTGATCTTCGCCGAGCCCGACAATCAGAAGGCGAAGATGTTGCAGGCCAGCGCCTTCGAGCAGCTCGGCTACGGCTCCGAGAACGGCACCTGGCGCAACTTCTTCCTCTCCGGCGCCTACGAGTTGCGCAACGGCAACTTCGGCACCCCGACCAAGGCCAACTCGGCGTCGATGATCAGCGCGCTGAGCGTGGACCAGGTCTTCGACGCCGCGGCCTTCCAGATCAACGGGCCCAAGGCGTGGGACCTGCACCTGGTCAACGACTGGGTGATCCCGGAGGAGAACAAGACCTACCGCACCGAACTGCGCAACGGCGTGCTCATCCACTACGTGGTGCCGCCGGACTTCAAGGGCCCGGCCGCCGACGCCACCTTCACCCTGCCGCGCCTCGAACTCATCGCGGTGATGACGCGCAGCAAGGACTTCGTGAAGGAGGTCGCCTCCGGGGCGATCAAGGCCACCGGTGATCCGGCCAAGCTGAAGCAGCTCGTGGACGTGATGGACAAGCCCGACCCCAACTTCAACATCGTCACGCCCTGATCGCGGGCGGATATGGCAGAGTCCCGCTCACTGCTCGACGAGAGTGGGAGTGGCTGTGCGGAATCGACTGCGGAACGCGGTGGTCGTCGGGTGTCTGGCGATCGCCGCGACCGTGCCGGGGACGGCGGGCGCGGAGCCCGATGCGGCCGGTGGCGCCATCGCCGACACCGCGGCGCAGCTGACCGCCGCGACCACCGTCGACGCGTCGAAAGTGGTGAGCGCGGACATCGTCGACGACCGCAACCTGTCGCTCGAGGTGTACTCGGCGGCCATGGACAAGACGGTGCACCTGGACGCCTGATCTACGACGGCACCATCGAGGCCGCCACCGGTTACTGCACCCGCAACCTCGCCGCCAAGCTCACCGAACTCGGCATTCCGGCCACGGTGGACCTGCCGGCCAACGGCACCCACTCCTGAGGCGTATTCCGCGACGAACTGCTGAAGTCCTGGCCGGTGCCGGCCAAGGGACTGGACCTGCCCGCCTGATCAGGACCGCTGTGGGGCACCGGCCTTCGCGGCATGCGGGTCGGATTCGGCTGCGACGGCGGCGCGTTCGACGGTCATCAGACTCTCGGAGTGGTGCTCGGCGTAGTACTTGGCCGCGCCGCCGTTCAGGCCGAACAGGGACTTGCTCCACAGCAGCCAGATCACCGCGGCCAGGTTCACCAGCAGCGCGGCCACCCGCAGGAAGGTGACCTTCTCGGTCAACTCGTACACCTCGAGCGGCAGGAACAGGCTGGTGGCCACCACCGCGAAGTACTCGCCCCAGCGCTTGACCAGCCACAGGCCCACGGCCTCGACGAGCTGGATGGTGGCGTAGGCGAACAGCGCGACCGCGATCCAGATCAGAATCGTCGGCGAGAGCGTGAAGGCGGTGTCGATGCCCCGGATGATCTTGGAATGGTCGGGGTTGAAACCGATCTGGTCGGCCAGCTGGCGGATGAGCGGAAGGTCCTTGTCCCAGCTGGCCTTCCAGTGCTCACGCGAACCGCGCAGCTTCAGCACGCCCGCGCCGAGCAGGATCAGCACCAGCGCGCGGCCGACCCGCTCGGCCGCCAGCAGTCGCATGATGATGCGGTCGCGCAGCAGGTGCCCGCGCGGCACCTCCGGCGCGTCGTCGGCGGGACCGCTGCGGCGCGGCTCGCCCGGCACGAAATCGCCGCAGCGCAGACAGCGCCAGGACTCGCCCGCCGGGGTGGCGACGTGGAGTCGTGCCTTCAGCTCGGGCTCGGTCGGGGCGTAGGTCTCGTGCCCTCGGGCAGCGCAGGTCCAGAGACTGAAGTCCATGCGCTGGAGCGTACCCAGGCCCCGCGACAGCCGCCGTGGAACACGGCCGGGGCGCGCGGTCAGCCCGCGAGCGAGCGCAGCTGGTCGAGATAGGTTCTGGTGCGCGGATCTCCGGGGAAGCGCGCGACCATCTCCCGCGCCGCCTCGCCCGCGATCCACATGAGCGAGGGCAGCGAGCGCCGCTTGCCGGTGAAGGCGCGCATGCCCTCGTCCACCGCGAGTTCCAGATTGCGATCGCGCACCGCGACCACGGCCAGGGTCAGATGTGCCTCGGACACTCGCATGGGTTTGCGGATACTGCCGTCGGGGCGGGTGCAGGTCGCGATCACCTGGCGGGCATGGGTTTCCGCGAGCCGGTCGTCCCCGGCGACCCGGCAGCAGTCCATGGCGTAGAAGTCGAACTTCTGCGGATCCACCACGAAGTGGTTCTCCAGATTGGCCGGGTGCTCGATCGCCTCGAGGATCGAACGGCCCTGGGTGAGCGCCTTTTCCACCTCGCGGCGGTCACCCAGGCGGGCCCAGGCCTTGGCGCGCTGGGCGGCCAGCTGGACACCCACGCCCAGGTGGCCGGTGGTGGCGTACGCGGCCTCGGCCGCGTCGATGGCGCCCTTGTAGTTGGCCTGGGTGAGGGCGAACCAGGCGGCCATTTCCGCTCCCCAGCCGATGATCTCGGCGTGGTCGGCCTCCTGGCCCAGCGACAGCGCGGCGCGGCGGGTGGCCTCGGCGGCGGTGCGCCAGCCCAGGTCGTAGTCGACACAGCCGACCAGCAGGGCGACCCATCCGGCCAGCACCAGCACCTCGCGGTGTTGGGCCAGTGTGAGTCTGCCGTCCAGCAGCGAGGTGATGCGGCGCAGCCAGGCGGTGCCCTCGGCGTGCAGTTCGTGCGGATCGGCGCACGGGTAGTCCGAGCAGAGCCGGTCGGCGGTGATGCGGATGGCGTCCAGTGTGGAAGCCGACACATCGGACATTCGTAGCCGCCCAATGAATTCCAGGGTGTCCAGTCCGGTTGCCGAGAGCATCTCGTCGTCCCGATTGGGCCGAGTCTTGGGGAAGAACGCCGCCGTCACAGTGTCGAAAGAGGCGGCGATGATCGGGGCGTAGAAATCGTCGGGCCGCGATTCCCCGGATTCCCAACGCCGCCAGTTACGTAACAGTGTGCTGTCGGTGGGGAGGTTGTGGCTCGACTTGGCGCGCATCGCGCGCACCGCGTCGGCTTGTGACCACCCCCGAGCATCACGTTCGGCACGCATTCGGACAGCCCAGACAGGTCGATCGTCACCGGCGGACACGAGTTGTAGTATCTCACCAGTTAACGGCGGATGGACCCGGATAGGGCATCTGGATGTCAGTGGGTTGACATCTGCAATTGCATTCGCAAAAACGCCAAACTGTTTACCAGGGCACACATCAGGACAGCGATCCCCAATCCAACGGAGGTTCGGGTGGAAGCGTTGATCTATGGGTACGTGCGTGACGATTTGGCCGACGGCCGCAGCGACGAGCTGGAGAACGCCATGTGCGGGCTCGCTCAGTCCGCGGGCCTCTGCTTCGCCGCGACCTTCCATGAATCGACCGCCGGCGATGGCACCGCGTTCGCGGAGCTGACCGCCGAACTCAAGCGGGCCGACGCGCACCACGTGGTGGTGCCGTCGCTCGAACACCTTGCGGGGCAGACCATTCCGCGTGACCTATTGATCGCGAAACTGGCCCACGAGGCTTCCGCTCAGGTCTGGACCGTCGAGCACTAGCTCGGCACACCGCCCGAAACGCGGCCGCACCCGCGTCGAGAACGCGGGTGCGGCAATGATTTTCGAGCTACTTCGGGACATTCACCCTGAAGCGGACATAGTGGGATGAAGGGGTCAGAGGCCGAAGCCACCCCGACCACGACGGCGCAGGTACTTCTCGAACTCGGCGGCGATCGCGTCGCCGTCGATCTTGGCCATCGCGTCGTTGATGTCGACCTCGGCGTCGCCGCGCTCCTCGAGCGAGCGCACGTACTCCGCGATCTCCTCGTCGCCCGCGGTCATCTCGTTGACCGCGACCTCCCACTCCTCGGACTGCTCGGGCAGCGCGCCCAGTGGCACCTCCACATCGAGCACGTCCTCGACCCGGTGCAGCAGCGCGATGATCGCCTTCGGGTTGGGCGGCTGCGACACATAGTGCGGCACCGCGGCCCAGAAGGAGATGGCCGGCACACCCGCACGCACGCAGGCGTCCTGCAGCACCCCGGTGATACCGGTCGGTCCCTCATAGCGGGTCTGCTCGAGGTTGAAGCGCTCCGCGGCTTCCTTGTTATAGGCGGTCCCCGTGACCGGAACCGGCCGCGTGTGCGGGGTATCGGCCAGTAATGCGCCGAGGATCACCACCGTGGACACCCCGAGCTGTTCCACGAACTCGAGAATGTCATTGCAGAAGCTGCGCCACCGCATATTCGGTTCCACCCCGCGCAGCAGCACCACGTCCCGGTCACTGCCGGGGGGAGAGCAGACCGAGAGCATGGCCGAGGGCCAGACGATCTCGCGCGTCACACCGTCGACCTGGCGCACGGTCGGGCGGTTGACCTGATAGTCGTAGTAGTCCTCGGAATCGAGCTCGGCCAGCGGCTGGGAGTCCCAGATCAGTTCCAGATGTTCGACCGCGCCACTGGCGGCGTCGGCGGCATCGTTCCAGCCTTCGAAGGCGGCCACGAGCACCGGATCCCGCAGCGTGGGCAGGTCCGATTCGGGTGGCACCGGGGATTCACTGGCGTTCACCCGGTCAGCCTACGGTGTACGCAGACCCGGTGTGCATGCGACGCGCAATCGCACAATGGCCGCTGTCCCTCCTGATCGCCCGGTGGTTCGCGGCCCGTCTCGTTCTGGACTGAGTGGGGCGGGGGAGCGAAGCGGAGGAGCGGAGGGAGGGAAGAACGAGACCTCCAGGGCCGCGAACCCGCCGGAGCGGAGCGGAGGCAGTCAAATTCAGCTTGTCGCTGCTTCCCACTACTCTTGAGTACATGTCTGTACGCAGCCGCGCCGAATTCGACACCACCTTCTTGGACACGCTCAGACGGCGTGTCGTTATCGGGGACGGTGCGATGGGCACGATGCTACAGGCCGCGGATCTCACCCTCGACGATTTCCGCGGCCTCGAGGGTTGCAACGAAATTCTCAACGAAACCCGCCCCGACGTGCTGCGACACATCCACCGCGCCTACTTCGAGGCCGGTGCCGACGCCGTCGAGACGAACACCTTCGGCTGCAATCTGCCCAACCTCGCCGACTACGACATCGCCGACCGGATCCGCGATCTGTCCGAGCGCGGCACCCGCCTGGCCCGCGAGGTCGCCGACGAGATGGGCCCCTCCGGCGACGGCACCCCGCGCTACGTGCTGGGCTCCATGGGCCCCGGCACCAAGCTGCCCACACTGGGTCACGCGCCTTACGTCTCGCTGCGTGACGCCTACACCGAGGCCGCGCTCGGCATGCTCGACGGCGGCGCCGACGCCATTCTCATCGAGACCTGCCAGGACTTGCTGCAGGTCAAGGCCGCGGTCACCGGTAGCCACAACGCCATGCTGAAGGCCGGTCGCCGGATTCCGATCATCACGCACGTGACGATGGAGACCACCGGCACCATGCTGGTCGGTTCCGAGATCGGGGCGGCGCTGACCGCGCTCGAGAAGCTCGGCATCGACATGATCGGGCTGAACTGCGCCACCGGTCCGGACGAGATGAGCGAGCACCTGCGCCATCTGTCCAAGCACGCGCAGCTGCCGGTGTCGGTGATGCCGAACGCCGGTCTGCCGGTGCTGGGCGCCAAGGGCGCGGAGTACCCGCTGAGCGCCGAGGATCTGGCCGTCTCGATGACCCAGTTCGTGTCCGAGTTCGGACTGTCGCTGGTCGGCGGCTGCTGTGGCACCACGCCCGAGCACATCCGGCAGATGGCCGAGGCGGTCCGCGAGGTCGAGCAGGCCAAGCGGAACCCGGTCCACGAGCCGAGCGTGTCCTCGATCTACTCCGCGGTCCCGTTCGAGCAGGACGCCTCGATTCTGATGATCGGTGAGCGCACCAATGCCAACGGCTCCAAGGCTTTCCGTGACGCCATGCTGGCCGGCGACTGGCAGAAGTGCCTCGACATCGCCAAGGACCAGACTCGCGACGGCGCGCACATGCTCGACCTGTGCGTGGACTACGTGGGCCGTGACGGCGCCGCAGACATGACCGAGCTGGCCTCCCGGCTGGCGACCTCCTCGACGCTGCCGATCATGCTGGACTCCACCGAAACCCCGGTGCTGAAGGCCGGTTTGGAGCATCTGGGTGGCCGCTGCGCCATCAACTCGGTCAACTACGAGGACGGCGCGGGACCGGATTCGCGGTTCCAGCAGACCATGGCGCTGGTCGCCGAGCACGGTGCGGCCGTGGTCGCGCTGACCATCGACGAAGAGGGCCAGGCCCGCACCGCCGAGCACAAGGTGGCCATCGCCGAGCGGCTGATCGAGGACATCACCCACAACTGGGGCCTCGAAGCGTCCGACATCATCATCGACACGCTGACCTTCACCCTGGGCACCGGTCAGGAGGAGTCGCGCCGCGACGGCATCGAAACCATCGAAGCCATTCGCGAACTCAAGAAGCGGCACCCGGATGTGCAGACCACGCTGGGTCTTTCGAACATCTCCTTCGGCCTGAACCCGGCCGCGCGGCAGGTGCTGAACTCGGTGTTCATGCACGAGTGCGTCCAGGCCGGTCTGGATTCGGCGATCGTGCACGCCTCCAAGATCCTGCCGATGGCGCGGATTCCCGAGGAGCAGCGGCAGGTCGCGCTCGATCTGGTCTACGACCGCCGCACCGAGGACTACGACCCGCTGCAGAAGCTGATGGCGCTGTTCGAAGGTGTCTCGACCGCCTCCTCCAAGGCTTCCCGGGCCGAGGAGCTGGCGGCGCTGCCGCTGTTCGAGCGGCTCGCGCGGCGCATCGTCGACGGCGAGAAGGCCGGGATGGAAGCCGATCTCGACGAGGCGATGGCGCAGGTGCCGCCGCTGCAGATCATCAACGAGACGCTGCTGTCGGGCATGAAGACCGTCGGTGAGCTGTTCGGTTCGGGTCAGATGCAGCTGCCCTTCGTGCTGCAGTCCGCCGAGACCATGAAGACCGCGGTCGCCTACCTGGAACCGCACATGGAGGCCACCGACGACTCCGGCAAGGGCCGCATCGTGCTCGCCACCGTCAAGGGCGACGTGCACGACATCGGCAAGAACCTGGTCGACATCATCCTGTCCAACAATGGCTACGAGGTCGTCAATCTCGGCATCAAGCAGCCGATCTCGACCATCCTCGACGCCGCCGTGGACAAGAAGGCCGATGTGATCGGCATGTCCGGGCTGCTGGTGAAGTCCACCGTGGTGATGAAGGAGAACCTCGAGGAGCTCAACTCGCGCGGTGTCGCCGAGCAGTTCCCGGTGCTCCTCGGTGGTGCGGCGCTGACCCGCGCGTACGTGGAGAACGATCTCACCGAGGTCTACGCCGGCGACGTGCACTACGCGCGTGACGCCTTCGAGGGCCTGCACCTGATGGACGAGATCATGACTCGCAAGCGGGGCGGCGGTCTGGATCCGAACTCGCCCGAGGCCATCGCCGAACGGGAGAAGGCCGCCGAACGCAAGGCGCGGCACGAGCGTTCCAAGCGCATCGCCGCCGAACGCAAGGCCGCCGAGGCGCCGGTCGTGGTGCCCGAGCGCTCCGATGTGGCCGCGGACCTGCCGGTGCCGACGCCGCCGTTCTGGGGCTCGCGCATCATCAAGGGTCTGTCGCTGAGCGAGTACTCCGGCCTGCTCGACGAGCGGGCGCTGTTCCTGGGGCAGTGGGGCCTGCGCGGGCAGCGCGGCGTCGAGGGCCAGTCCTACGAGGACCTGGTGGAGACCGAAGGCCGTCCGCGCCTGCGGTATTGGCTGGACCGGCTGATCGCCGAGGGTGTGCTGCAGCACGCCGCGGTGGTGTACGGGTACTTCCCGGCGGTGTCCGAGGGCGACGATGTGATTGTTCTCACCGAGCCGAAACCCGATGCGCCGGAACGCTTCCGGTTCACATTCCCGCGGCAGCAACGCGACCGGTTCCTCTGCATCGCCGACTTCATCCGCTCGCGTGAGCGCGCGCTGGAGACCGGCCAGGTCGATGTGATGCCGTTCCAGCTGGTCACCATGGGCCAGCCCATCGCGGACTTCGCCAATGTCCTGTTCAAGGAGGACAACTACCGCGACTACCTCGAGGTGCACGGCATCGGCGTGCAGCTCACCGAGGCGCTCGCGGAGTTTTGGCACCGCCGCATCCGGGAAGAACTGACTCTGGACGGACATTCTGTCGCGGACGAGGACCCCGCCGATGTGCTCGACTACTTCAAACTCGGCTACCGTGGCGCACGGTACTCGTTCGGTTACGGGGCCTGCCCGGAACTGGAGGATCGGGCCAAGCTCGTGGAGTTGTTGGACGCCAACCGAATCGGCGTGATTCTCTCCGAGGAGCTGCAGCTGCATCCGGAGCAGTCGACCGACGCGTTCGTGCTGCTGCATCCGGAAGCCAAGTACTTCAACGCTTAATATCTTCACCAGGTTTCGGGCTTTCGCGCAGGGTGGCAGGGCGCCCGGCGCGACAGCCAGCAGGAGGGGTACAACCACATGAGCTCAGACCGGCTGATTGCGGGGCGGTACCGACTAACGGATCCGATCGGCACCGGTGCGATGGGGGTCGTGTGGCGCGCGACCGACGTTCGGCTGCGACGCACCGTCGCGGTCAAGCAGCTGCTGCTGACGCCGGGCCTGACCCGGTCGCAGGCCGTCGAGGCCAGGATGCGGGCGATGCGTGAGGGGCGCATCGCCGCGCGCCTGCACCACCCCAACGCCGTCACCGTGTTCGACGTGGCCGAGGAGGACGGCCAGCCCTGGCTGGTCATGGAGTACGTGAACGCGGCCAGCCTGGCCGCGCGCATGCGGGAGAAGGGGCAGCTGCCGCCGGTCGAGGTCGCGCGGATCGGGGCCAAGGTCGCCGAGGCGCTGGCCGCGGCCCACAAGGCCGGCATCGTGCACCGCGATGTGAAGCCCGCCAATATCCTTGTCGCCGACGACGGGACGGTGAAGATCACCGACTTCGGCATCTCCCGGGCCACCGGCGACGTGACCGTCACCTCGACGGGGTTCCTGGCGGGCACTCCCGCCTACCTCTCGCCCGAGGTGGCGCGCGGGGAGAACCCGGAACCGACCTCCGACGTCTTCGCCCTGGGCTCGACGCTGTACGCGGCCGTGGAAGGCAAGCCGCCCTTCGGCGAGGGCGACAACCCCCTCGCGGTACTGCATTCGGTGGCGCGGGCGCAGGTGCCGCGGCCCGCGCACGCCGCGACCCTCGCGCCGGTGCTGATGGATCTGCTCGCCGCCGACGGGGCCGACCGGCCCACCATGGAACAGGCCGCCGAACGGCTGCACGCGGTCGCCGACGGGCGGGCTCCGGCCGTGCCGGTCCAGCCGACCAAGGTGCTGCCGTCGGTGAATGCCGTTGCCGCCGTGGACGCTTCGGCGGCCACGACCGTGCTGCCGGGCTCGCGGACGGGTGCGCCGAGCAATGCGGCCGACCCCACCATGCACGTCGACATGTCGACCGGCGGGCGTGGCACCGTGCCGCCGCCGGGAATCGGCTCGGGTGTGCGAACCGGTGGCGGGGAACGCAATCCGCGCCAGTTGGTGCTGGTCGCGGTCGGCGTCGTCGGCGCGATCGTGCTGGCCGTCGTGATCGCCCTGGCGGTCAACAACGGTGGCGGCGGCGGCACGCCGCAGGCGGACCAGGGCGGTTCGGCCCCGGCGTCGATCCCGGCCACCTCGCCGGAGAACCTGGGCCCGGCCGACGGCGGGCAGCAGCCCACCCGCAACAGCGGCGCGGGCGCGGCCACCCAGGCCCCGGGCACCACGCCCGCCCCGTCCTCGTCGGCGGCCCCGAGTTCCTCGGCGCATCCGACGACGACCCCGGCCACCACGACGCCGGCCGGTCCGCCGTCCGCCGCCTCGGTCGCCTCGTTCATCCAGGGCTACTACGGCATGCTGCCCGGCAATGTCAGCGGCGCGTGGGCGATGCTGTCGCCCGGCTATCAGGCGTCGACCGGCGGCTACAACAGCTACGCGCAGTTCTGGGGCGGCATTCGCTCGGTGAGCGTGGGCGCGGTGACGCCGCAGGGCGACAATCGCGCGGTGGTCGCGCTCACCTATGTGTCGAAGTCGGGGCAGGTGTCCTCCGAGAATCGCTGGATCCAGACCGACTCCTCGGGCGGGCATCTGACGATCGCGGCGTCGGGCCTGTAGCGCGGGCCCGGGGCCGGTGATCGCGCCCCGATAGGCTGGACCGGCTCCGCGCGCGGCGGGGCCGGTGCGCCGCGTTCTGCGGTCGCTCCTGGATGAGGGTGTGCGGAAGGAGCTCGGGTCGGTGGCGCGGTTGGACGCGGTGTTGTGGGATATGGACGGAACGCTGCTGGACTCGGAGAAGCTCTGGGACATGGCACTGCGGGAGCTGGCGGGGGAGTACGGGCGCGAGCTGACCGACGCGGTGCGGCACGCGCTGATCGGGGCGTCCGGCCCGAACGCGTACCGCATCTTGTTCGAGGGGCTCGGCATCGAGCACACCCCCGAAGCGGTCGAACGGGCCTCGGAGTGGATGGAAGCGCGGGTGACCGAGCTGTTCCAGGGGCCGGTGCCGTGGCGGCCGGGCGCGCGGGAAGCCCTCGATCTGCTGCGGGCGGCCGGGGTGCCGATGGCCCTGGTGACCAATACCAAGCGGTCGCTGGCGGAGTACGGGCTCGACACCATAGGTCGTGAATACTTCGGGGCCACCGTGTGCGCCGACGAGGTGCCGCACGGCAAACCCGCGCCGGACGTGTACCTGCGGGCCGCGCGGCTGCTCGGTGTCACACCGGAATTCACCGTGGCCATCGAGGATTCGCCGACCGGATCGATCGCCGCGCAGGAAGCCGGCTGCGCGCTGCTGGTGGTGCCGTGCGAGGTCCCGGTCCCGGACGCGCCCGGCCGCACCTTCCGCGACAGCCTGGTCGGGCTCGAGCTCGCGCACCTGAAGGACCTCGTGCGCGCGAATTCCTGACCCGTTCCCATTCGTCCAAGGCGGGCCGGGCCGGGTCGCCTACCCTGCGGATATGGACAGGGTGCTGGAATCGCTGCGCGGCGTGTGCGCCGGGCTGCCCGAGGTGGGCGAACGCGTCAGCCACGGCGAACCCGCGTGGTTCGCGGGCGGGAAGAAGATGTTCGTCATGTTCGCCGACCACCACCACGACGAACGGGTCGGATTCTGGTGCGCCGCACCGGCCGGGGTGCAGGCGGAACTGGTGGCGGCCGAGCCCGGACGGTTCTACCGGCCGCCGTACGTGGGCCATCGCGGATGGCTCGGGGTGTATCTGGACGTCGACGTGGACTGGGACGAAATCACCGAGATCGTCGAGGACGCCTACCGGACGGTGGCGACGAAACGCCTGATCGCGGAACTGGATCGGCGCATCGCCGCCACCTGAGCGGCTCAGCGCAAGGGGCCGAAGAAGGCCTGGAGATCGGTGGCCAGGCCGGCCGGGTCCTCCATGGCCGGGAAGTGCAGGCCGCGTTCGAATTCCGACCAGTGGGCATCGGCCGGGGCCGGGACGACCCGGCGCACGGTCTCATCCGCGCCGAAGATGGCGAAGCCCTGCGGCACCGCGGGCGGCGCACCCCACTCCGAGGAATGCGCCTGCTCGTAGAGCGTGTGCGCGGCCGAGACGCCCGAACCGGTGAACCAGTACAGGCTGATCGTGGTCAGCAGCTGATCGCGGTCGATCGGCAGATCGGTCCACGCCTCGAACTTCTCGGCGATCCAAGCCAATTGCAGCAGCGGCGAATCCACCAGGCCGTACCCGATGGTCTGCGGGCGGGAGTTCTGGATCGCCAGATAGCCCGAGCCCTCCCGGCGGAAGGCGTCCATCCGATCCAGGACCACCTTGTCCACCGGATCGTTCGGGTCCAGGCCCTCCGCCATGCCCGGCAGGAAGGTGGCGACATTCGCAGCGGTGAGCGGATCGGTGACCACGTGCACGCCGGTCACATGCTCGCCGTCCAGCGCCGCGACCAGACCCGACACCCCGCTGCCCACATCGCCGCCGTGCACCCCGTAGCGGTCGTAACCCAGGCGGGCCATCAGCTCGATCCACGCGCGGGCGGTGCGCGCCATGGTCCAGCCGGTTCCCGACAGCGGAGTGGACAGGGCGTATCCGGGCAGCGAGGGGGCGATCACGTGGAAGGCCGGGCCCTCGGCCGGATCGGTGAGCAGGCCGATCAGGCTCAGGAATTCGGCGACCGAGCTCGGGAATCCGTGGGTGATCAGCAGTGGACGGGCGTCCGGGCGCGGCGAGCGGACGTGCAGGAAGTGGATGTTCCGGCCGTCGATCTCGGTGGTGAACTGGGGGAAGGCGTTGAGCTTCGCTTCCTGTGCCCGCCAATCGAATTCGGTGCGCCAGTACCGGGCGAGCTCACGCAGCCGGGCCTCGGGGATGCCGCGCTCCCCGCCGGTGCCGGGCAGCTGGGCGGCCCAGCGGGCGCGATCCAGACGATCGTGCAGATAGTCGATCTCGGACTGGGGGACATCGAGGTGGAAGGGGCGAATCTCGGTGCTCATAAAGGTGTTCCGATCACTGGGAAGATCTCTTCCGAGGCTCTTCATCTTGCGCTTGGCACCCACGGTAGGAGCAATTGAGGAACGGTTCGTTCCGCAATAGGCGGATAGGATCGGCGCATGTTGGAAACCTCCGCCCGCCTGCTGCGACTGCTCTCGCTGCTGCAATCCCGCCGGGACTGGACCGGGTCCGAACTCGCCGCCCGCCTCGAGGTCACCGCGCGCACCATCCGCAAGGACATGGACCGGTTGCGCGAACTCGGGTATCCGGTGGAGGCGCGGCCCGGCGTGGACGGCGGCTACCGCCTCGGGCACGACGGGGCGCTGCCGCCGCTGCTGCTCGACGATGACGAGGCCGTCGCCGTGGCGATCGGATTACGCACCGCGGCAAGCGGTTCCATCCTCGGTATCGAGGAGATCTCACTGCGGGCGCTGACCAAACTCCAGCAGATCCTCCCGTCGCGACTGCGTCACCGCGTGAGCGCCTTCCAGCACGCCCTGCCCGTCCCGCTGCGCGGTCCGCGCGTGAGCCCCGACGCGCTCACCACGATCGCCGCCGCCTGCCGCGACCACGAACGCCTCCGCTTCGACTACCGCACCCACGGCGGCGCTGCCTCCCGCCGTTCGGTCGAGCCCTACCGCCTGGTCAACCACCGCCAGCGCTGGTACCTGCTGGCCTGGGACCTCGACCGCGACGACTGGCGCACCTTCCGTGTCGATCGCATGGACCCCCGCACCCCCGCGGGCCCCCGCTTCACCCCGCGCCCGCTGCCGCCCGATCCGGAGATCGCCGCCTTCGTCGAACGCGGAATCGGCTCCGCCACCTGGCATTTCCGTGCCCGTGTCATCGTGCACGCGCCCGCCGCCCACGTCCGCGCCCGCATCCCGATCCCTATCGACATCGAGGAACTCGACGAGCGGCGCTGCGCCTTCGAGCCCGGCTCCGACCACCCCGAGATGCTCGCCCTCTACCTGGGCCTGCTGGACGCCGACTTCGACATCGTCGACTCCCCAGAACTGGTCACCGCCCTGCGCACCCTGATCACCCGCTACCAGCGCGCCGTCACCACCGCCGGCTGACTCACTCCCCGCGAAAATGCGCGTCCAGCACCGGAACCGGATCCAACTCCGACACCAGATGCCCCGCATTGCAGTGATCGGTCAGATCCTTCCCGTCCCGCGCCTGCACCACGCGCACCCGGGCCACCGCATCGACCAGCGACTCCGCCACGCGCGCCGCGTGCCGATACCCGGGCGCATCGCGATCCGCCACCACCCACACCCGGCGCGCGCCCCGCAGCCACTCCGCGTGCTCCCGATACCACCCGCTCGCACCCCCGGCATTGCAGGTGGCCGTCAACCCCGCCCGCGTCGCGGTCAACACATCCGCCTCGCCCTCGCACACGAAGATGTCCCGCCCCTCCGCCACCGCCTCGATCACCTCCGGCAGATGGAACGGCAGCCGCTCGAAACCTCCGAATTCCCATCCGTTCTCGGTCAGCCGCCGCTGATAGAACGACTTCACATACCCCTGCCGATGCAACGTCCGCACCCGCACCACGCACCCGGCGGCACTCCCGTCCGGCCACCGATACACGTACGCCGCCATTCGCCGCGGCCTCCCGATCGGCGGCCCGAGGTCCTTCCGATGCACCGAAAGCGCCAGCCCCGCAGCGAGAATCGCCCGATCCGCCACGGCCGGCTCCGGTGCGCTCCGCCGCTGTCCCGTCCTCGGCTCCGGGGGCGCGTCGAACAGATCCCGCACCCGCAATCCGATGCGCGCCAACACCTCCACATCCGAGCATCCGGCGAAGCACCGCACGACCGTCCGTTGCCTCGACAGGTTGTAGACCACCCCCAGCGAGGCCCGATGCCGACGCCCGTCCGCCTCGTGCACCGGGCACAGATAGGTCGTCCACTCGGTCCCGCGCCTCCCCGGCCCGGACACCCGATTCAGTGCCCGGTTGACGGTCTCCCACGATCCGTGACTGCCCATGCGACCGGTCCTCTCGCTAACCGGTGTACCCCTCTGAACGCGGTTGTCAAACGGTGTGCGACACGTTGCCCTGCGGTGCCAATACCACATCAAAACTGGTGGGGCGCAGGAAAAGTGGCAATTCACAATCGGGGAGCTTTTCGGGCGTGTCGGGCGGTCGGTTCGTAAGAATGGGCCCATGGTTGCGGTTGGGCAGGGGAGCGTACCGGGGGTGGATGTCGGGCGGTATCCACTGGATTCGCCGGGGAGTGACGGGTGGCTGCGGGCGGTGGAGGGGGCGCGGGCCGAGCTGGCGGCGGGGGGATGTTGCGTCCTGCGCGGGTTCATCCGGCCCGAGCTGGTGGAGACGCTGCGGAGCGAGGGGGAGGAGCTGGCTCCGCGGGCGCACTACACCGTCGAGAACGTCAACGCGTACAACATTCCCTTCGACGCGGGGCTGCCCACCGATCATCCGGGGCGGATCGTGCTGCAGCGTGGAAACGCTTTCGTCGCACGGGATCTCATTCCACGTGAGGCGCTGATCCATCGGCTCTACGTCGACACCCGGTTCCAGCGGTTCGTGGCCGACTGCTTCGGGCTGGCCGAACTACACGAGTACAGCGATCCGCTGGCGGGACTGTGCCTCAATGTGGTCGCGCCGGGCCAGTCGCATCCGTGGCACTTCGACACCAACGAATTCACCGTCAGCATGCTCACCCAGGAGCCGGAAGACGGTGGGGTGTTCGAGTACTGCCCGGGCATCCGGTCGCGGGAGGCGGAGAACTTCGCCGACGTGCGCGCCGTGCTCACCGGCGACGGGGAACGGTTCATCCGCCGGCTGGCCCTGCGGCCCGGCGACCTGCAGTTGTTCCAGGGAAGGTTCTCGTTGCACCGGGTCGCACCGGTACACGGTGCGGTGCAACGGCATTCGGCGATCTTCGCCTACAGCGACAGTCCGGGACTGATCGGCACCGCCGAACGGACCCGGCAGCTGTTCGGGCGGGTGACGCCGGATCATCTGGCGGTCGGCGAGATCCGCGGCGACCGATTGCTCGACTGAGAGGGGACCAGCGCGTGCCGGTTTCGTTGCACAGTTCCACCGGAAAAGCCTCCTTCGACGACATCTACGATCGGCCCGATCCTCGCCAGTACTACGCCCGCATGGCCGAATTGGACTACCAGATACCGGAATTGGCGAAGCCGCACTTCCAGAAACTGCTCGACGAATACCGGTCCGCCACCGGCATCGCAGCCCCCGCGGTCCTCGACCTCGGCTGCTCCTACGGCGTCAACGCGGCCCTGCTGCGTCTCGACACCACCATGACCGAACTGTCCGGGCACTACCGCGGCCGCGACGCCGACGACACCGCCGCCCTGATCGACCGGGACCGCACCCTGCTGCGCTCCGGCGACCGGCTGCCTGGAGTCCGCTTCATCGGCATGGACGCCTCCCGCCCCGCCCTCGACTACGGCCGCGCCGCGGGCTTCCTCGACGAGGTCGTGCACGCCGACCTGGAATCGGCCGAACCCACCGAAGCCCAGCGGCAGACGCTGGCCGGGGCCGACCTGATCATCTCCACCGGCTGCGTCGGCTACATCACCGAGCACACCCTGCTGCGGGTGGCCCGCGCCCACGGCGGGAAACTCCCGTGGATGGCGCATTTCGTGCTGCGGATGTTCGCCTTCGACCCGATCGCCGCCCACCTGGAGACCCTCGGCTACCACACCGAACGGGCCCCCGGCGCGTACCGGCAGCGCCGCTTCGCCTCCCCGGACGAACAGGCGCGGGTGCTGAACGCCCTGGCGGACAAGGGAATCGACACCGCCGACGCCGAATCCGACGGCTGGCTCTACGCCCAGCTGTACCTGTCGCGGCCGAAACCCGGTACCGAGCGCGAAGACTGATCCCGCGGACCCGGAAATCGCGGGATTCACCTCGAAACGGGCGGGGCGAGCTACGGTGAAGTCGTGGCACCAGCGAAGATCGTGATCATCGGCGGTGGATTCGCGGGCGTGGAATGCGCCCGCTATCTGGAGCGACGCCTCCGGCCCGAGGAGGCGTTCGTCCAACTCGTCTCGCCGGACGCCGGACTGCTGTATCTGCCGCTGCTGCCGCAGGTCGCCTCCGGCACCCTCAACCCGCGCTCGGTGTCGGTGCCGCTGCGCCGGCTGCTGCGCCGCACCGAAGTGGTGCCCGGCATGGCCGTCGGCGTGGAGCCCGGCACCCGGCGGGTGGTGGTGCGCCGCACCCGCACCTCCGGTGTCGAAACCGCCCTCGAATACGACCATCTCGTCCTGGCGCCCGGCTCCATCACCCGCGTCATGGACGTTCCGGGGTTGCAGGAGCACGGGTTCGGCATGAAGACCTTGGCCGAGGCCATGTACCTGCGCGACCACGTACTGCGGCAGCTGGATATCGCCGCCATGCGCGGCGGCCTCGACGAGGACCAGGAACGGCTGAACTTCGTCACCATCGGCGCGGGCTACGCCGGAACCGAGACCGCCGCCGTCCTCAACAAGGTCTGCCGCGCCGCCGCCGGACGCTTCTTCCCCGAGGTCGAGTCGGGGATGGTGCGCTGGCACCTGGTCACCCGCGGCGACCGCATCATGCCCGAACTCGGCGACAAGCTCGGCGCGGAGGCGAAAAGGATTCTGGCCGAACGCGGCATCGAACTCATCACCGGCGCCTCCGCCGCGGAAGTCACCGCCAATGGCGTGAAACTCACCAACGGCCGATTCATCCCGTCCCGCACGGTGCTGTGGACCGCCGGGGTCGCGCCCAGCCCGCTGGCCGCGCATCTGGGCGCGGAAACCGACAAGGGCCGCATCGTCGCCCAGGCCGACCTGACGGTCCCGGGCCTGCCCGGCGTATGGGCCATGGGTGATGCGGCCGCCGTCCCCGACACCGTCGAAGGCGACGGTCAGGTCTGCGCGCCGACCGCGCAGCACGCCATGCGCCAAGGACGGCACCTGGGCAAGAACCTGGTCGCCACGCTGCGCGGCGAAACGCCCTCGCCCTACCGTCATCCGGACCTGGGCATGGTGGTCGATCTGGGCGGGCGCGACGCGCTGGCCCGGCCGCTCGGCCTCGGATTGCGTGGCGTGCCGGCACAATTCGTGGCGCGCGGCTACCACCTCATGGCGCTGCGCACCATCGTCGCCCGCGCCCGGGTGGCCTTCGACTGGGCCGTGCACGGTCTGGCCGGTGACGACTTCCTGCGCATCGGGTACGCCGACCACAAGGTCCACACCATCGGCGGCTTCGAACAATCCGGGTGCTACCTGCCCGCCGACGAGGTGCCGCGGGTGGTGAAGGAACTGGGCGACCCGGTGTGAACGAGACCGGTCGGTTCGGGCGAACCGGATAGCCGCATGAAAACTGTTGTCGCGCAGTAAAACCACATCCTGGTCGGTCCGTGGCGGTTTCGCGCGAAAATGTGGCGCCCGGACGGCAACGATGGCAAGAATGGTGGCGTGACCGCCGGGGGACGGTGACACGTGTGCACAGCCAGGCTGCCCCAACCCCATCGACCATGAGGACACCCCTTGAGCGACAGCACCTTCGCCTTCGACGAGCAGCTGCCCCGCGTCCCGCTGCCCACCCTGGAGGAGAGCTGCACCCGCTTCCTGCACTGGTGCGCGCCGCTGCTGACCTCCGACGAGTACGCGGCCACCGCCGCCACCGTCGAGGACCTGCTGCGCCCCGAGGGCCCCGCCCGCACCCTGCACGCGGACCTGGAGCGCTTCGACGCCACCCCGGGCGTCGGCAGCTGGCTCGACGAGTTCTGGCCCTCCCGCTATCTGGGCCGCCGCGACCGAATCGCGTTGAACGCCAACTTCTTCTTCCTGTTCCGCGATGACACCGCGCTGGCCAGCTCCACCGGCGCCGAGCAGAGCGAACGCGCCGCGGCCCTGATCTCGGCGGCGGTGAACTACAAGCTGCGCCTGGACGCCGAGGAGATCCCGCCCGCCACCCAGCGCGGCACGCGACTCAATATGGCGCAGAACAAGTTCCTGTTCTCCGAAACGCGTATTCCCGGCGCACCGCAGGACACCGTGCGCGTGCCCTACAGCGACGACTGGCCCGGACACTCCGAAGCCCGCCACATCGTGGTCTTCTACCGCGGCAACATGTTCCGGATGGACGTCATCGGCGCCGGCGGCGTCCCGCACACCCCCGAGGACCTCACCGACGGCCTGCGCGCGGTCATGAAGGCCGGGGCGCGGCGGGCCGCCACCAACTCCGCCGCCGGGCACCTCACCACCATGGCGCGCGCCGACTGGGCCCCGCTGTACACCGCCCTGCGCCCCGCCAACGCCGCCGCCTTCGAGACCATCGAGACTGCGCTGTTCTGCGTCTGCCTCGAGGACTTCGCGCCCCGCGACACCCTGCACGCCTGCGACCAGCTGCTGCACGGCGACAGCGGCAACCGCTGGTTCGACAAGGCGGTGTCGTTCATCGTCTTCGCCGACGGCGAGGCCGGCATCAATGTCGAGCACTGCGGCCTGGACGGCACCACCATCCTGTCCTTCGTCGACACCCTGCTCGAAGCGCCCGTCGGCGACCACGCCGCGCAATCCGGGGCGCAGGCGCAGGGCCTGCCCGCCGTCGAACCCGTCGAGTTCACCTTCGGCCCCGAGGCCCGCACCGAGATCGCCTCGGCCGCCGCCTCGTTCGCCCAGTTCGCCGCCGACACCGCCACCTCCACGGTGTCGTTCGACTTCGGCACCCAGCGCGCCAAGAAGCTCGGCATCTCCCCGGACGCGCTGGCCCAGCTGAGCTACCAGCTCGCGCACCGCCGCAGCAAGGGCCTCAACGGGGCGACCTACGAGTCCATTGCCACCCGCCAGTTCCGTAACGGCCGCACCGAGGCCATGCGCGTCATCACCCACGAAATGCTGGATTTCGTTGCGGCCATGGAGGATCCGTCCGTGGACCGGGACCGCAAACTGGTGGCCCTGCGCACCGCCGCCGAGGCGCACGTGCGTCGCGCCCAGGAATGCCAGCGCGGCGAGGCCCCCGAACAGCACCTGTGGGAGCTGCAGTGGATCCAGCGCCGCCGCGGCGAACAGCTCGGCGCGACCGAGGCGATGCCGTTCTTCGACAGCCCCGGCTGGACCATCACTCGCGACGACTACCTGAGCACCAGCTCCGCGCCGTCGGTGAACATCCAGTACTTCGGTTTCGGCTCCACCAGCCCCAAGTGCATCGGCATCGCCTACGTGCTGCTGCCCGACCGCTGGAACCTCTACCTGGCCACGCCCAAGCACGTCGCGCGGCAGATGCACGAGTTCGCCGACCAGCTGCGGGTGGCCGTGGCCGAACTCACCGAACTGCTCACCGTATAACCGATTGCGGGGAGTGTGCGCTCGTCTGAGAGAATCACTCCCCGTGAAATCTTTCGAAGCCCTGTTCGCCGAGCTGCAGGATCGTGCCGCCAACCGCCCCGAGGGGTCGGGCACCGTCGCCGCCCTGGACGCCGGCGTGCATGCGCAGGGCAAGAAGGTGCTCGAGGAAGCCGGCGAGGTCTGGATCGCGGCCGAGTACCAGAGCGACGACGAGCTCTCCGAGGAGATCTCGCAGCTGCTGTATTGGGTGCAGGTGCTGATGGTGGGCCGCGGGCTGCGGCTCGAGGACGTGTACCGACATCTGTGACGCCCCGGTCGCTCCGCACACCCCGTGCGGAGCGACCGTTCCGTCCCCCGTCGGCCCCGTCTTCCCTTCCCATTCCGAAAGGACCTCCCCAATGCTTCGCGTCGCAGTCCCGAACAAGGGCGCCCTGTCCGAATCCGCCGTCGGCATCCTCACCGAGGCGGGCTACCGCAAGCGCACCGACTCCCGTGAACTGAGCGTGCTCGACCCGGTCAACCAGGTCGAGTTCTACTTCCTGCGGCCCAAGGACATCGCCATCTACGTCGGCTCCGGCGAGCTCGACCTCGGCATCACCGGCCGCGACCTGGCCCTGGATTCCGGTGCCCCGGTGCAGGAGCGCCTCGCCCTGGGCTTCGGCCGCTCCACCTTCCGCTACGCCGCCCCCGCCGGGCGCGAATGGAAGGTCGAGGACCTGCAGGGCAAGCGCATCGCCGCCTCCTACCCGAACCTGGTCCGGGGCGATCTGAAGGCGCGCGGCCTCGAGGCCGAGGTCATCCGCCTCGACGGCGCGGTCGAGATCTCCATCCAGCTCGGCGTCGCCGACGCCATCGCCGACGTGGTCGGCTCCGGCCGCACCCTGCGCCAGCACAACCTGGTCGCCTTCGGCGAGTCGCTGTGCGACTCCGAGGGCGTGCTGATCGAGGCCGAGGGCGCGGACCAGGACGACAAGGCCCGCAACCAGCTCGTCGCCCGCATCCAGGGCGTGGTCTTCGCCCAGCAGTACCTGATGCTGGACTACGACTGCCCCAAGGCGCTACTGGACCGGGCCGTCGAGATCACCCCCGGCCTGGAGTCGCCGACCGTGTCCCCGCTCACCGACCCCGACTGGGTCGCGGTGCGCGCGCTGGTGCCGCGCAAGAACGGCAACGAGCTCATGGACCGGCTCGCCGACCTGGGCGCCAAGGCCATCCTGGCCACCGACATCCGGTCCTGCCGCGCCTTCTGATCCCGCAGCCGGGTCAGGCCGGGCCGGGTTCCGGCTCGTCCTGACCGGACGGGAAAGGCGGTGGCGTGCCGCCGAATTCGGGGCATAGTCGCTTGAAATCGCAGTACTGGCACATCCAGCCCGGGCTGGGCGGGAACTCGCCGGTCTCGGCGGCGGTGACGATGGCCGCCCACAGCGCCGACAGGATCCGCTCGAAGCGCAGCAGCTCCTCCGGATCCGGGGCGTAGGTCAGGGTGACGCCGTCGGCCAGGTACATCAGCCGCAGCTGCGCCGGGGCCCGGCCCTGGGTGCGGAGCAGGACCAGGGCGTAGAACTTCAGCTGGAACAGCGCCCGGGTCTCGTACGCCAGGCCCGGGGCGCGGCCGGTCTTGTAGTCGATGACGTGCAGCTCACCGTCGGCCGAGCGGTCGATGCGGTCCACGATGCCGCGCAGCGGGGTGCCGTCGGGCAGATCGGCCTCGATGAAGGTCTCGCAGGACTCGGGCTCGAACCCGGCCGGATCCTCCAGCCGGAAGTACACGTCCACCAGCTTGCGCACCTCGGCCAGGAACCCGGGCAGCTCCTCGTCCGGGATCAGCGACTCCACCTCGGGCCGGGACTGGCGCACCCCGGTCCAGGCGGGTTCGACGAGCGCGGCCGCGGCCGCCACGTCCCGCTCGGTGGCGGGCAGCCCGAACAGCGCCTCGAGCACGGCGTGCACCACCGTGCCGCGCACCGCCGCCCGCGAGGGCGGCTCGGGGATCTGATCGATCACCCGCAGCCGGTACTTGAGCGGGCACTGCTTGAAATCGATTGCGCGCGAAGGGGACAGCGCGGGTCCCCGCGGCGCGAACCGCTCTGTCTCCGGGGTACTGATCGCGTCGACCGACATACCTGGCAGGCTAAACGCAGGCACCGACAAGGTGCGCACGAATTCGCCGCAGCACAATCGCAGCGACGCACGTTTCACGACAACACGCAGAACGGAGTTTCATGACGGCCAGACGGACCGGCCCTTTCCAGATCGGTGACCGGGTACAGCTGACCGACGCCAAGGGGCGCAAGTTCACGGTGATCCTGGAGGAGGGCAAGGAGTTCCACACCCACGCCGGGCACATCAAGCACGACGACCTCATCGGTTCCGACGAGGGCTGTGTGGTGAACTCCGCCAAGAACACCCCCTACCTGGCGCTGCGCCCCCTGCTCACCGATTACGTGCTGTCTATGCCGCGCGGCGCGGCGGTCATCTACCCCAAGGACTCCGCCCAGATCGTGCACGAGGGCGACATGTTCCCCGGCGCGAAGGTGCTCGAGGCCGGGGCCGGGTCGGGCGCGCTGACCTGCTCGCTGCTGCGCGCGGTCGGCCCCGAGGGCAAGGTCATCTCCTGGGAGATCCGCGAGGACCACGCCGAGCACGCCGTCAAGAATGTCGAGCGATTCTTCGGCGAACGCCCCGAGAACTGGGAACTGACCCTGGGCGATGTGACCGAGTACGCCGGTGAGCAGGTCGACCGGGTGGTCCTGGACATGCTCAAGCCCTGGGAGGCCCTCGAGGCGGTCTCCAAGGCGCTCATCCCCGGCGGTGTCTTCCTGGCCTACGTGGCCACCACCACGCAGCTGTCCGAGGTGGTCGAGGGTCTGCGCCGCCAGGGCTGCTGGACCGAGCCCACCGCGTGGGAGTCCATGGTCCGCCCGTGGCACGTGGTCGGCCTGGCCGTGCGCCCCGAGCACCGCATGCAGGGCCACACCGCCTTCCTGGTGAAGGCCCGCCGCCTGGCCGAGGGCGTCACCGCGCCGCGCCCGCAGCGCCGCCCGTCCAAGGGCTGATTCGAACGCACGATGGCACCTCGGCGCGGGCATCACGTGATGCCCGCCCCGAGGTGCCATCGGTTTGCCGGCCTGCCGTTATTGGCAGGCGGCGCGGGCCATTCCGAGGACGGTGCAGGCGCCCGCGTCGGAGAGCTTCCAGGCGCCGTCGGAGTACTGGAACGCCATCGGGACGTCGGGCATGGTGCCGTGCGGGGAGGTCACGCCGACCTTGGCGTCGGCCTTGGTGCCGTCCTGTTTGATCTCGCCGACAGTGAAACTGACCTGGTAATGAGCGAGTCCCTGGTTCATGGTCTCGATATTTCCGAGACGCTTGTCGCCGTCGACGACTAGTTTGGCTTTGTCGGCGGCCGGTTTTGCCGGGTCGGCGAAGGCCGTGAGGACGCTCTGCAGGCTCTCCGCGGTCGGCGCGGGCGCGGCGGCGGCCGACGACACGGACGTATTCGTGGGCGACGAACCCTTGTCGTCGGAGCTACATGCGGTCACAGTTGCGGTAACGGCCGCGAGGGCCGCCACGGTAGCCAGGGAAACACGAAGCGTCCGGGAGACGTTGCGCATACCAGGAGTACGACTGGTGGGAAGGAGCATCAACGGCACCTTTCGGCTCGGGCCGGCGTTAACTCGCCGGAAACAGGTTAGGGCAGGCTAACATGCCTGTCCGGCCCGTGGGCCGCAGCCTAGATGTGATCACGACGAAACCATGTCGGAAAGCGGGAACGGTTAGAGCCCGGTAGCGTTGATAGACCGGGACTGGGAGGAGCAGCATCATGAGCCCCATCGAACATTCGGATTCGGCAGCCTGGAGGGAACTCGAGGCCGTACGTGCCGAGGCAGCTGCACTCCGGAGGCAACTCGCCGACACGCCCGATCGCACACGGGAATTGGAAGCGCGTGTTGATTCGCTGACGATTCGCAACACCAAGTTGATGGACACCCTCAAGGAAGCGCGCCAGCAACTGGTCGCTCTCCGTGAGGAAGTGGATCGCCTCGGCCAGCCACCCTCGGGCTACGGCGTTCTCATCGGTGTGTACGACGATCAGACGGTCGATGTGTTCACCTCCGGACGCAAGATGCGGCTGACCTGTTCGCCGAACATCGACACCACCACCCTCACCTACGGCCAGACCGTTCGCTTGAACGAGGCGCTGACCGTGGTGGAGGCTGGGCACTTCGACGCCATCGGCGAAATCGGCACGCTGCGTGAGATTCTCGACGACGGCCGCCGGGCCCTGGTCGTCGGGCACGCCGACGAGGAGCGCGTGGTCTGGCTCTCCGGTCCGCTGTCCGCGCTGGTGGACGTGGACGACCTCGAGGACCCGGATCGCCCGATTCGCAAACTGCGCCCGGGTGATTCGCTGCTGGTCGACACCAAGGCCGGCTTCGCCTTCGAGCGGATCCCCAAGGCCGAGGTCGAGGACCTGGTGCTGGAAGAGGTCCCGGATGTCAACTACGAGGACATCGGTGGCCTGTCCCGCCAGATCGAGCAGATCCGCGACGCCGTCGAATTGCCGTTCCTGCACAAGGATCTGTTCCGCGAATACGCGCTGCGCCCGCCCAAGGGCGTGCTGCTCTACGGTCCTCCCGGTTGCGGTAAGACGCTGATCGCCAAGGCCGTCGCCAACTCGCTCGCCAAGAAGATCGCCGAGGCGCGCGGTGAGGACGCCAAGGAAGCCAAGTCGTTCTTCCTCAACATCAAGGGCCCCGAGCTGCTCAACAAGTTCGTGGGTGAGACCGAGCGCCACATCCGGATCATCTTCCAGCGGGCCCGCGAGAAGGCGTCCGAGGGCACCCCGGTGATCGTGTTCTTCGACGAGATGGACTCCATCTTCCGCACCCGCGGTTCGGGCGTCTCCTCCGACGTGGAGACCACCGTTGTGCCGCAGCTGCTCTCGGAGATCGACGGTGTCGAGGGCCTGGAGAACGTCATCGTGATCGGCGCCTCCAACCGCGAGGACATGATCGACCCCGCGATCCTGCGGCCCGGCCGTCTGGACGTGAAGATCAAGATCGAGCGGCCCGATGCCGAAGCGGCGCAGGACATCTTCTCCAAGTACCTGACCGAGACGCTCCCGCTGCGCTCCGACGATCTCAACGAGTTCGACGGCGATCGCGGCAAGTGCGTGCAGGCCACCATCGAACGCGTGGTGGACCGCATGTACGCCGAGAGCGACGACAACCGCTTCCTGGAGGTCACCTACGCCAACGGTGACAAGGAAGTCCTGTACTTCAAGGACTTCAACTCCGGCGCCATGATCCAGAACATCGTGGACCGGGCCAAGAAGTACGCCATCAAGTCGGTCCTGGAAACCGGCAACCCGGGTCTGAGCATCCAGCATCTCTACGATTCGATCGTGGACGAGTTCTCCGAGAACGAGGACCTGCCCAACACCACGAATCCCGATGACTGGGCTCGCATCTCGGGTAAGAAGGGCGAGCGCATCGTCTACATCCGCACCTTGGTGACGGGGAAGAACGCCAGCGCCAGCCGTGCCATCGACACCGAGTCCAACACGGGTCAGTACCTGTAGGGTTCGGAAAAGCCAAGAGGCCCGTCTCCTTTCGGAGGCGGGCCTCTTCGTCTGCGGGGAAGCCGAAGCCGCGGCTCAGCTTCCGGGGACGAAGCCCGGGTAGACCCAGTGGCTGACCCCGCCGCCGGGGGCCAGGTAGCCGGTGACATTGGGGAAGTTCATCGACAGCCGCTTGAGCTGGTGCGGGTTGCCGTCGGCGTCGGCCTGGAAGCAGCTGGTGGTGACGCCGTGGAAACCGGAGCAGACGATCCGGGTCGAGTTGCCGAAGGGCGAGGTCAGACGGGCGCGGTCGACCAGGGGGTTCCAGTAGTCGAGGTCGCTGGGGGTCAGGAAGCCCTTGGCTTCGAAGACGTAGATCGCGCTGTTCGGCTGCTGGACCGGCCAATCGTCGGCCGAGGCGGTGCCGGCGCCGAGGGTGAAGGCGGCTCCGGTGACGACGGCGGCCGTGGCCAGCCGGGTGACGCTGCGGGTGATCGTGTTCATGTACCCCTCCATGGAACGTCGATAGACACTGCGCGCATCAGTATCACACCAGCGCGCGATCCTCGGTCCAGTCCACGTGCAGGCGGCGTTCCCGGAAGAGCCACCGCTCGCCGTCGCGGGCGAAGGTGTCGGCGTAGCGGATGTTCATGACGAAAATCCGGGAACCGGTGGCGTCGTCGTAGACATGGGAGGCGGTGCAATACGTCTCGCCGCGAACCGCGTCGCCGGCGAAGTCCAGCAGCTGATTCGCGATGAGGTGCTGGGTGACGCGGTAGCGGTCGAGGGGTTCCATGGCCGCCTCGATCCCGGCGCGCCCGCGGACCGTGGTGGCGGGCCGGCCGGATCCCCAGTCGATGACCAATGTGCCGTCCTCGGTGAAGAGTTCGGCGATGGCGGCGTCGCGGCGGCGATCGGCATGGGCCGCATAACGCTCGGTCAGTTCGCGCAGGGCGAGGCGGTCGGGCAGATTGTCCATGTCCCTTCCTAACGCTCGTTCGGTCGCCCGGTATTCGATCCGGCCCACTGGCCGGGAAACTGTTCCCCAAATGTCGCCGTGTTTTACCTGCCCGCCATCGCGGGAGGTGGAACATCAGGAGATGGCGAATGTGCGAGCGGCGCTGGTGCAGACGAGCTGGACCGGCGACAAAGAGTCGATGATCAAGGCGCACGAGGATTACGCGCGTCAGGCGGCCGCGGCCGGGGCGAAGGTGATCTGCTTCCAGGAGTTGTTCTACGGGCCCTACTTCTGCCAATTGCAGGACACCAAGTTCTACGACTACGCCGAATCGGTGCCGGGCCCGACCGTGGAGCGATTCGCGGCGCTGGCCCGCGAACTCGGCCTGGTCATGGTGCTGCCGGTGTACGAACAGGAACAGCCCGGCCTGCTCTACAACACCGCGGCGGTGGTCGACGCCGACGGCAGCTATCTCGGCAAATACCGCAAACACCACATTCCACACGTGAACGGATTCTGGGAGAAGTTCTACTTCCGGCCCGGAAATCTGGGCTGGCCCGTCTTCGATACCGCGGTCGGCCGGATCGGCGTCTACATCTGCTACGACCGGCATTTCCCCGAGGGCTGGCGGGCGCTGGGCCTGGCGGGCGCGGAGATCGTGTTCAACCCCTCGGCCACCTCGCGCGGCCTGTCGAGTTATCTGTGGAAACTCGAGCAGCCCGCCTCGGCGGTGGCCAACGAATACTTCATCGGGGCCATCAACCGGGTGGGCATCGAGGAATACGGGGACGACGACTTCTACGGCACCAGCTACTTCGTCGACCCGGAGGGCCAATTCGTGGGGGAGGTGGCCTCCGACACCGCGCCCGAACTCCTCGTGCGCGATCTGAACATGGACCTGATCAAGGTGGTGCGCGACCGCTGGGCCTTCTACCGCGACCGCCGACCCGACGCCTACGGAAAGCTGGTGGAGCCGTGAGCATCACCTTCATCCACGGCGGAACCGTGGTGTCCGCCACCGGAACCCAACCCCTCGACGTCCTCATCGACGGCAAGACCATTGCCGCGGTGGTCCGGCCGGGCTCCACCGCGCTGGGCGCCGACCTGGCCGCGGCCGCCGACACCGTCATCGACGCCACCGGCAAGTACGTGATCCCCGGCGGCGTCGACCCGCACACCCACATGCAGCTGCCCTTCGGCGGCACCGAGGCCTCCGACACCTTCGAGACCGGGACCCGCGCCGCGGCGTGGGGCGGCACCACCACCATCGTCGACTTCGCGGTGCAGAAACCGGGGGAGCGGGTGCAGGACAGCCTCGCGCAGTGGCACGAGAAGGCGGACGGGCGCTGCGCCATCGACTACGGGTTCCACCAGATCGTCGGCTCGGTGGACGCCGAATCCCTGAAGGGCATGAGCGAATTGGTGGCCGAGGGCGTCACCAGTTTCAAACTGTTCATGGCTTACCCGGGCGTCTTCTACTCCGACGACGGGCAGATCCTGCGCGCCATGCAAACCGCCGGTGACCTGGGCGCGATGCTGATGATGCACGCGGAGAACGGGATCGCCATCGACGTGCTCGTCGCGCAGGCCCTCGCCCGCGGCGAGACCGCCCCGGTGTATCACGGCCTGACTCGGCCGTGGCAGATGGAGGAGGAGGCCACGCACCGCGCGATCATGCTGGCGCAGTTGACCGGTGTGCCGCTCTACGTCGTGCACGTCTCCGCCAAACAGGCCCTGGAACAGATCGCCGAGGCGCGGGGCAAGGGGCAGAACGTGTTCGGCGAGACCTGCCCGCAGTACCTGTACCTGTCCCTGGAGGAGAACCTGGACGCACCGGGATTCGAGGGCGCGAAATGGGTGTGCTCGACCCCGCTGCGCGCCCGCGCCGAAGGGCATCAGGACGAGCTGTGGCGCTACATCCGCACCGGCGACGTCTCCACCGTCGCGACCGACCACTGCCCGTTCTGCATGAAGGACCAGAAGGAACTCGGGCTCGGCGATTTCAGCAAGATCCCCAATGGGATCGGCGGCGTCGAACACCGCCTCGACCTGATGTTCCAGGGCGTGAAGGACGGTCGGATCTCGCTCGAGAAATGGGTGGAGGTGTGCTGCACCGCCCCGGCCCGGATGTTCGGGCTGTACCCGCGCAAGGGTGTGATCAGCCCCGGCGCGGACGCCGATGTGGTGATATATGACCCGAACGGGCACACCAGCATCGGGGTCGGCAAGACCCACCACATGAACATGGACCACTCGGCCTACGAGGGCTTCGAGATCGACGGCCACGTGGACACCGTGCTCGCGCGCGGCCGGGTGATCGTCGACGGCGGGCAGTACCTGGGCAGCGCCGGGCACGGCCGATTCCTGAAACGCGGTCTGTCGCAGAGTCTCATCTGACCCATCGGCTACGAGGGGAGAGTTCCGGCATGGACATCGGTGTGGTGTTGCAGTGCAACCCGCCCGCCTCCCGGGTGATCGAACTGGCCAGAATCGCGGAGACGCACGGATTCTCGCACGTGTGGACCTTCGATTCGCACCTGCTGTGGCAGGAGCCGTACGTCATCCACAGCCAGATCCTCGCCGCCACCCGGCGTGTCGTGGTCGGGCCCATGGTGACCAATCCTGCGACCCGCGACTGGACGGTCACCGCGTCCACCTTCGCCACCCTCAACGACATGTTCGGCAATCGCACCGTCTGCGGGATCGGCCGCGGCGATTCGGCCGTGCGCACCCTGGGCGGCCGGCCCGTGAACCTGGCGACGCTGCGCGAATCCATCGGGGTCATCCGGGAATTGGGCAATGGCCGCAGCGCGCGGATCGGGGACACGGTGATCCACTTCCCGTGGGCGAGCCGGTCGCGGCTGCCGGTGTGGGTGGCCGGATACGGGCCGCGCGCCCTGGAACTCGCCGGGGAGGTGGGCGACGGGTTCATCCTGCAGCTCGCCGATCCCGACATCACCGCCTGGACCATCGCCCGCGTGCGCGCGGCCGCCGAACGCGCGGGCCGCGATCCGGCCGAGATCACCCTCTGCGTGGCCGCCCCGGCCTACGTCACCGACGGCACGCCCGAGGCTCTGGCCCACGCGCGCGAGCAGTGCCGCTGGTTCGGCGGGATGGTCGGCAACCATGTTGCTGAGATCGTGGCCCGCTACGGCACACACTCCGAGGTGCCCGCCGCGCTGACCGACTACATCGCGGGCCGCCACGGGTACGACTACAACGAGCACGGCCGGGCCGGGAACACCCACGCCGATTTCGTGCCCGACGAGATCGTGGACCGGTTCTGCGTGCTCGGCACCCCCGACCAGCACCTGGCCCGCCTGCGTGAACTCGAGGCGCTGGGCGTCGACCAGTTCGCGGTCTATCTGCAGCACGACGCCAAGACCGCGACCCTCGACGCGTACGGCGAATCGGTCCTGCCGCGCCTCGCGCCCGCGACCGATGCCACAGTCCACGACTGATTGTGATGTAGATCACAGTTTTATCAAACCGATATAAACGCAGATGGAACACGTTCTACCGTGTAACTCCGGTCGGGTTGCTGAAAGTTCCCCGGACAAAGGCCTTCCCTTTGATTGTGAACCGTGGATGATTCACATGCCCGACATGTCATGGATAGATGAGGAGTAGCAAGTGACCGGATCCGCTGAGGATTTCCTGGCTGCAGTTCTGATCAAGACCATCACGGGTCTGTTCAGCGGCAGCGCCGGTGGTAGCACCCAGCCGACCGCCTGAACGTAGCAAGAAACCGAGGGCCCATCGAATCGCGCGGGATTCGGTGGGCTTTCGGCATTTCCGCGGCCGCCTCCCGCATTCTCGGGGTGTCATGTCGTAGCTTGATCACTCGTGAAGAAGCTGACCGCAGTGACAGTGGTTCTGGTTCTTTCGACAACCCTGGGGCAGGTCTCCGCGAGAGCGGAGACCGATCCGCCGCCGCCCGGGGTGGTGGCGCCGTCCGCCGGGGTGCCGAATCCGCTACAGCAGTGGATCGACGAGCACGTGCCCGCGCCGCTGAACATGGTTCCGCGCGCGTCGCGGCCGGTCGCGGCGCCGGAGGATCTGCCGCCCGAGCTGACGGCGTTGTGGAGCGCCGTGCAGTCCCCGCCGACCGGGGATCCGCTGTTCGACGCCTGGCCCGCCGATCTCGCCCGCTACGAGCCCGGTGAGATTCTGGATTCGCGGGACGTGACGGACTCGGCGCGGCCGACCATGCTGCTGCTGAACCTCACCGGCATCTCGCGCGCCACGCTCCTGAAGTTCCGCACCACCAACTCCGCGGGCGAGCCCTCGATCGGCACCGCCACCCTGGTCCTGCCGCCGAAGGAATGGGCCGGGCCCGGGCCGCAGCCGGTGCTGGTGAACGCGCCCGCCACCAATTCGCTCAACAAGCGGTGCACCCCCGGGTACGTGATGGCCCACGGCATGGAGGTGCCGACCGGCAACGACTTCACGCCGTCACCGACCACCTGGGCGCTCGAGCACGGGTACGCGCTCATCATCCCCGACCACGAGGGGCCGCTGATGGCCTACTCGGAGCCGTCGGTCGCCGGGCACAATGTGCTGGACTCGATGCGCGCGGTGCGCGGCTTCGCCCCGGATCAGTTCGGCAGCAGTCGTTTCGCATCGACCGGCTACTCCGGCGGGGCGATCGCGTCGAACGCCGCGGCCATGCTGGTGTCGGACTACGCGCCGGAGCTGCTCCCGTATTACGCGGGTGCGAGCTTCGGGGGACTGGTCAGCGACTATCGCCGCTTCGCCCACACCTTCGACGGCTCCTACATCTCCGCGTTCCTACTCAGCACCGTGCTCGCGCTCGGCCGGGAGCACCCGGAGATCCTCGGCCTCATGAACCACGCGGCGCAGTGGCTGGCGACCTCGCCGATCAAGGACAACTGCAGCGGCAGTTTCGGTGCGCTCGGGATCGCGCCCATCCCGGTCGACATCATGGCCAAGGTCGACAAGCCCCTGGACAGCGCGGCGGCCGAATCGGTGTTCCAGCAGCTGAGCATGCAGGGCCGGAAATCGGGTGTGCCGCTGTTCATCTACCACGGCGTCCACGATCCGTGGGTCCCCGTGTCGGAGGCCGAGGAACTGTGGCGCGAGCAGTGCGGGCTGGGGGTGGCGGCGACGAAGAACATCGTCGGTGGTGAGCACCTCGCCGCCTATGTCAGCTCCTACGGCGCGACCATGGACTGGCTGGATCGACGCCTGCGCGGCGAGCCTGCCACGGGAGACTGCGCCGCGCCCGCGGGCGGCCGATGACGCCGGTTCAGCGCAGCAGATCTCCGATCAGCACCCGGGTGTCGGGGACGAACGGCCAGTGCGGGTCCTCCAGGTAGGAGCGCAGCTCCTCGTCGCTCCACCACCAGCCGTCCACGATCTCCTCGGGCTGATGGGTGATGGGGCCGTCGTAGCGCAGCTCGTAGGCGAACAGGTGGCAGCGCATCGGCCGTCCCTCCCACTCGCCGTCCCAGGCCGCGGCGGCCAGTGGCAGCGGCCGGTCGTCGTGCGGGCCCAGCACGATGCCCAGTTCCTCGCCCAGTTCGCGGACCGCGGCCTCGGCCGGATCCTCGCCCGGCCCCAGCACACCGCCGGCCAGGCAGTCGTGCATGCCCGCGAAGACCGCCTTGGTGTCGGTCCGCTTGTGCACGTACACCTTCGACCCGTCGAGCGACCGCACCAGCACCCCCGCGCTGGCATGCCAGAGGCCCTGCTCGTACACCGCGGCGCGCTCCTGTGCGCCGACCTCGTGTCCGACCGCGTCGTACACCGCGATCATCTCCGGCATCTCCGGGCCCTCCTCGCTGCCGCGCCGCGGGACCCGGCGCTCTGAACAGCACTTTAGTGATGCCGCCGGGCGGGCGAGCGATACGGTCGGGTATCCGGCGCGCCGCGGTTCCACCGGCTGTCGTGAGGGGGCCGCCGGGGCCCGGGCGGCGGCGTAGCCTCAGGGGCGCAACCGTTTTCGTCAGGGAGGACGAGACCATGCCACTGCCGCGGACACTGGCGAGGATCAATCGCCGGATCAGTAATCCGGTGCTGGGGATCGCGGCTCGCGTCACGCCGCTGTTCGGGGTCGTGGTGCACCGGGGACGCAAGTCGGGGCGGGTGTACCGGTCCCCGGTCATGGTCTTCCGGCGCGAGGACGGCTACCGGATCGCGCTGACCTACGGGCGGAACGCGGACTGGCTGAAGAACATTCGCGCCGCGGGCAGCTTCGAGTTCGAGACCCGCGGGCGCACCGTCACCCTCACCGATCCGGTGCTCGGGCACGACGCCAGCGCGTCCTGGGCGCCGCCGCTGGTGCGGCAGGTGCTGGTGGGCCTGAACGCCGCGGACTATGTCCAGGCCCGGCCCGTGGACCGCTGACGGGCGGCATGCTCGAAATTTGCCGGGGGTGGTTCGAGGCGGGGCGGCGACCGTTCAGCGCACCCGGAGCCGGATGATGACGCAGCCCTGCTGCCAGCTCTGGTAGGCGTCGGCCCGATTCGGATTGCCGTCGGCGTCGAATCCGATGCCGTTGAACTTCGCCCACTGCTTGTTGTGGCGGGCGATGGCCTCGGAGAGTCGGACGACGGTGTCCTCGTCAGCGAGCACCTCCGCGTCGGCGATGCGCTTCGGGCCCCCGAACGACACTTTCAGGGGGACGTCCTTGCGGATATTGCTCACCCACGGATGCTTGGCGGTGCCGATCAGGATCTCGCCCTCGTGGCGGGTGTAAGCCAGCGGCACGTCGTATTGCCTGCCCGACTTGCGGCCCACCACGTGCAGCACGCACAACCGCTTGCCGACCTGACCCGACAGGACCGGCACGCGCAGCAGGCCGCGGATGAAGGCATTGAGCAGGTTCTGATGCCCGCGGATGGGCTCGGGGCCGGTGGTGCTCGGGGTTCCGTAGGGATCGGTGGCAGGCTTCTGGTCGGTCATGCCGACCTCCTTCGCTGAAATGCGTTGCACGGCAGTCACACCCGGCATCGAGTATAGGCGGCGCGGCCGAGTGGGCCGGACCATCGTCGCTCGGCTCCACCTTGACAAGATCTTTTGCGAGGACGCCCGCTGTGCGACGATCTACCTCTGAGCAATAGCCGAACCGATCGACTGTGATGACGGTTGGTGATGGGTATGCGCGGCCGACAGACGCGATCGCCGATCCGCCGGTACCGGCCGACGTGGGCATCAACCGCGACCGCGACCTGATCCTGATGGGGCAGCGCGGGGACATCACCTCGAGCCGGAACATGATCTGCCCGGAGCTGGACCGGTTCATCGCGCGCCGGATCGGGATGCGCTACGACGCACCGGCGACGGGGGAGGCGTACGTCCAGGCGGTGCGGGAGTGCCGGGACCGGCTGGCCCGCGGCACCGACCTCACGGCCATGAACTCCACCGAAAGCACCGCCGACCTCATCGATCTGCGCAAGGCCCTGGCGATCGGGAAGTGGAGTGTGTTCTCCCATTCCTACGGCACCGATCTGGCCCTGATCTATCTGCGCTCGGACGCGGCGGCCGTCAGCGCGGTCGCGTTCGACGGGGTGACACCGCCGTCGGTGGCGGCCCTGGGCTGGACGTGGGCCAGCGCCCGGCAGGCTCTCGACGCCATGGTGCGGGCGTGCACCGATCAGCCGGGCTGCGCGCAGCGCTATCCCGACCTGGAGGCCACCTTCGTGCGGCTGGTCGGCGAGGTCGAGGCGAATCCCGTCACCACGACCGTCGGAGACACGCAAGTCGTCATCGACGGGGGCTCGATGCTCGCGTGGTTCGTACCGGTGGCGACGCACCTGCCCGCGGACTTCCCGTTCGTGATCGACGAACTGGCACACGGCAATCCGCGGCCGATGGCCGAGCAGATGGCCATGGCGTTCGCCACCCCCGTACCCGTCAGCGTCTTCGCCTGGGGCCTGGCCCTGAGCATCTGGTGCCGGGAATGGGTGCCCTTCGAGACTCGGGACGACCAGTTGGCGCAAGCGAACAAGGCGTTCCCGAGCTTCCCGGACTCGGTGAAAGCCCAAGCGCCGCAACTGGCTTTCCTGCGCGAGGCCTGCGACGCCTGGAACGTGCCGAGGGGCCCGGCCTCCATCCGCGACATCACCGTGAGCGACCTGCCCGCCCTCGTGCTGTCCGGCAGTTACGACGCTCGGACCGGCGCGGTGTGGGGCGACTACATCGCGAAGAATCTCTCACGATCCACCGTCGCCGTCGTGCCCGGAGAAGGCCACGGCTCGTGGGCGGAACCGTGCGGGAGCACGATCATCGCCTCCTTCTTCGCCGACCCGAACGCCGTGGACCTGGCGTGCACGAAGAATCCGCCGCCGCCGTACACCCTTCACCCGCCACGACCATGACCGCCGCGCTCAGTGCAGGAGTCTGTTCGATCCGTGTGACTCTTCGCCGCAGGGGATTGCCACTCAGAGCGTCCGGCTATTTCACGTAACCACGGTACCCAGAGAGCGGGCATTGCGACACGGTCGCGTTTCTGAAACAGGCGAACGGCGCGGTGCCACGTCCGAAATTTGCTGTAAAGAAGCTGTAGATTTCGAGTGTTCGCAGCTTGATCCGGTGGCGAGGAGCGCGCGGTGACCGATGTGGTGGATCGACCGGCCCGGTCGAACGGTGGTGGACGGCATGCCAAGCCCGCGGAGCGGCCGCCGTTCGCGTGGCTGAGCGTGGCCGCGGTCGCGGTGCCCGCCGCCGTGGTGCTGTTGCTGTCGGCGCGGCGCTACGGCTACTTCGGCGACGAGCTGTACTTCCTGGCCGCGGGCCGCCGCCCGGCGTTCGGCTATGCCGACCAGGGTCCGGTGCTGCCCCTGCTGGCGCGGTTGATGGACACCATCGCGCCGGAGTCCTATTTCGTGCTGCGGCTGCCCGCGGTCGCGCTGACGGTGACCGCGATCGTGTTGTGCGCCCTGCTGGCCCGTGAATTCGACGGCGGCCGCTGGGCGCAGCTGCTGGCGGCCATCGGCTACGCGAGCTCACCGTTCCTGCTGTTGCAGGGCACCATGCTCACCACCAATGCCGTCGATACCGCGCTGTGGGTCATCATCACCTGGCTGGTGGTGCGCTGGGTGCGGACCCGCAACGATTGGCTGCTGCTGGCCGCCGCCCTCGTCACCGCCGTGGACATGCAGGTGAAGTGGCTGATCCCGTTCTTCTGGATCGCGGTCGTGATCAGCAGCATGCTGTGCGGGCCGCGGGAATTGGTGCGCCGGCCGCTGTTGTGGACCGGTGGCGCGATCGTGGTGCTGGCAACCGTGCCCGAACTCGTCTGGCAGGAACGCCATGCGTGGCCGCAGCTGAAGATGGGCGGGGTGATCGGTTCCGAACAGGGGATCCTGGGCGGTCGGCTGCTGTTCCTGCCCATGTCGATCAGCCTGGCCGGATACCTCGGAGCGCTGCTGCTGTTGTGGGGATTGTGGGTGCTGCTGCGCTGGGATGTGCTGCGGCCCTACCGGTTCCTGGGCGTGACGCTGTTGCTGTTGTTCGCGGCCTTCCTGGTCACCGGCGGGCGGATCTACTACGCGGCGGGCATGTACGCGGTCATGCTCGCGGCGGGCGCGGTCGGCGTGGTCGGCACCGCCGAGCGCATCGCACCGCCGTGGCGGCGGGTGCTGACCGCGGGCATCGCCGTACTCGCCGTGGGCGCAACGGCTTTCACGCTGTACTCGACGCCGTGGCGGCCCGCCGAGGAGGTGCATCCGCCCAAGGACGATGCCGAGGCGGCGATCAATATCGGCGTCTACGGGTCCTTCGGCTGGCACGAGCTCACCGACGAGGTGACCCGCGCCCACGAGGCGCTCAGCCCCGCCGAGCGTGAGCGCGCCGTCATCATCACCGACACCTATTGGCAGGCCAGCGCTCTGGACGAGTTCGGCCGCACGCACCTGCCGCCGCTCTACAGTCCCAGCCGCGGCTTCGGCTACTTCGGGACCCCGCCCGACGACGCCTCGGCGGTGCTGGCCGTCGGCGGCTACGAGGCGGTGCTGCGCAGCCAGTTCGAGCACGTCGACCCGGTCGGCAAGGTCGACACCCGCCTCGGATTCAAGGGCAACACCCAGGACGTCACCATCTGGAAGTGCTCGGGCCGGAAGAAGCCGTGGTCACAGGTGTGGCCGCAGTGGATGCACCTCTGATCGGCCGGACCACCGCCGCCGCGGCCGCCTCGCGTTCGCGGCAGGTGCGCACCGCCGCCGCCAATCGCGGGAGCGGAGCGACCAGTTCGTCACTCAGCGGACCGTGCAGACCGAGCTGACAGAGCACGCCGGTGACAGCCAGGATGGTGCGCCCGATCGGCGCGTACTCCGGCGGCGTGGTGAGGTGGCGCGACACATTGGACAGGCTCGGCTCGGTGGCGCGCCGCACCTGGGCGCGCAGCCACGCCTGGGTCAGGTGCGCGTCGCGGTGCCGGTACAGGTCCACGATCGGGTCGACCATGCCGACCAGGTCGGCGATCGCGAATTCCCGTTCCGGGCGCACGAATCCGTGCGTGCGCAGCGCCGCCTCCAGATCGGCGGGGCCGCCGTTGAGGGCCGCCTCGCCGATATCGCCCACCAGCGTGGGGAATTCGGCCGGGAACGGTGAGCACGCGCCGAAGTCCAGCACGCCCAGGCGGCCGTCGGGCAGCATCCGGAAATTGCCCGGGTGTGGATCGGTGTAGAGCAGCCCGGTCCGCGCGAAGCTCGCCATGACGAAACGCGCCACCAGCAGTCCCGCCCGGGTGCGCTCGGCGGGGGTGCCGGAGGCGATCACCCGGTGCAGCGGGATGCCGTCGAGCCATTCGGTGACCAGCACGTCGCCCTGCTGATCCACCACCGCCGGGATGTGGAAGTCGGGGTCGTCGGCGAAGGCGGCGGCGAAGATCCGTTGGGTGGCGGCCTCTTCGGCGTAGTCGAGTTCCGCGCCGATGCAGGCGGCGAACGCCTCGGTCACCGCCCGGGTGTCGAGGTCCGGGGCGAAGACCTTGGCCAGCGGCGCGAGCCGGCGCATGTGCTCGAGATCCGCCGCGACCGCCGCCCGCGCCCCGGGATACATGAGCTTCACCGCGACCCGCCGCCCATCCGGCCACACCGCGCGATGCACCTGGCCCACCGAGGCGGCGGCCGCCGCGCGAGTGTCGAACTCGGCGAACCGATCCCGCCACTCGTCGCCCATGGACGCCGCCATGGCCCGCTCGACCGCGGCGGGCAGCATCGCGGGCACCGCATCCTGCAGCCGCGTCAACGCCTCCCGATACGGCTCGCCCAGCTCCGGCGGCAACGCCAGTTCGTAGAGCGCCAGCAGCTGACCCAGCTTGGCCGCGACGCCCTTGAGTTCGCCCAGCACCTCGAACATGTGCTGCGCGGTGCGCGCCTGGATATCGAGTTCGACCTCGCGGGACGGTGTTCCGAGCGCCCGCCGCCCGAGCCCGCCCACCCGGCGCGCGGCATAGGCCACCGGCAGTGCGGTGATCTTGGCGGTGCGGGCCGCGGAACGGGTCGGCAGGCCGTCGGCCGAGCCGGTCGAGCGGCGGCGCGCCCGCTGGAAACCGCCCTGGCGCGGTTCGAGCATCGAGAACCTCCGAAACGTCGAGAGCCTCACTGTGTCACGGTGTCGATCTTCGCGGCTGGGCGGCGGTGACCGCAAGGACCGGACCGGCCACCGCGACGGGCCTAGTGCCCGAACGCCGCGGCCGGACCGAGCGGCACCACCAGCGCGGACGGGTACGCGGCGGTGCGCTGGATCTGCTGCGAGGTGCCCAGCAGGCGGCCCAGATCGGCCGGGTTCGGGATGGTCGACGGGAACGTGCCGCTGGTGATGCGCAGACGCAGCGCGTGGCCGGGTTCCAGGCGGTGGAAGGCGGGGCGGATCTTGATCTCCATCCGCACCACGTCGCCGGGGGAGAGCAGCTGCTCGTTCTCCTTCAGCACGGTGTGCTCGGGCGCGTACACCGTGCCGTCGCCACTGCGCCAGGTCTTGCCGTCGTCGAGGGTGCGCTGACTGGCCAATTGCGAACCGCCGGTGATGTTCACGGCCGTCCCGTCCGGCGCGACATCGTCGAGCCACACCTGGAAGGCGGCGTCGGAACCGGTCGAGGAGGCGTACAGGGTGACGGCCGACGGCCCGGCCAGCATGGTCGGCTCGGTCACCGGGTCCATGGTGTAGCGCAGCCCGGCGGTCGGATTCTGCACCCACTCGGTGCACGGATTGGAGACGGTGAAGACCCGGAACACGAAGTCGAACAGCCCCGCCGCCCACTGACCCAGAGTCTCGCGATTGCAGATGGTGTCGATGCCGGTGTAGCTCAGTCGATCCGAGGCGTCGACGGCCGTCGGTCTGTCCGCGACGAGGCGGTCGCCGTCGAAGTAGCGCTGCTCGACGGAGGTCTGCTCGAACGGGTAGCGCGCGGTGTCGGCGGCGGTGTTGTTCGCGTCGATGACGTGCAACGGCGTGTGGGTCTGGTCGACGCCGTTGGGAATGTCCTTGAGCCACCGGTCGAACCAGGCCAGGGTGATCTGGTCGGTGTCCATCCGCGAGCCCGGGCCCAGGCCGAGGCCCACGTGATACCAAGGGCCCATGAGCAACTGGTAGCGCCCATCGGCCGGCTGGTCGGCGGCCATCGGGGCGAACTGGTCGCGTCCGGCGGCCAGGTTCTGCAACTGCGCGTAATTGCGCACCGCGCCTTCCTGATACAGGTCCCACCAGCCGTCCACCTGGTACATGGCGATGCCGTTGTCCACCAGGTTGTGCAGGTCGGTCTCGAAACGCCGCTCGCGCCACCAGGAGTTGTCGTAGGCGGTGGGGCCGCCGGTGTAGGCGTCGAAGAGCAGTTTCACGGTGCTGGTGCCGGGGCCGACCAGCGCGGCGAGGTGATCGCCGAGGGACTTCAGGAAGGTCTGCGGCGACAGCGGCGCGGTCAGGAACGGGCCGATCAGGCTCAGGTACGGGACCATGAGCGAGATGACGGTCAGCAGCAGCGGGCTCATCATGCCGTCGTGATTGAGCACCTCGTCGAAGATATTGTTGGGCACCGCGAACGGCACGATCGCCTTCAACGGTGAATCCGGTCCGATGGTCTCGGCGGTGCGCATGGCCGACAGGCCCGGGAACGAGTAGCCGTACATGCCGACCTTGCCGTTGGAGCCGGGCAGCTTGGCCGCCCAGTCCACCAGCTCCACACCGTCCTTGCCGTCCTGCTGCGACGCCGGACTCCATGCCCCGGTCGAGCCGCCGGTGCCGCGCACGTCCGCGGTCACCTCGATGTAGCCGTGCCGGACCAGCACGTCCTGCATGGAGGTGGCCTGATTGACGACCCGGCGGGCGTCCTTCAGCTGATCGGGCAGCTGGATGTGCAGTTCGTCGATGACCGAGGTGATGGCGGCGGTCAGCGCGCTGGCGACCGCGCCGTAGGTGGTGAAATTGACGACCACCGGGAACTCGCCGGCGGCCCGCTGCCCGGTCGCCGGATCGGTCGGATACCGCACCTCGGCCTGTAACTGGGTGCCGTCGGACAGCGAAACCACCTGTCCCAGTTGATAACCCACCCCGTACCGCGCCGGCGTGGGCTGGTAGTCCGAGGGCAGGCCGAAATTGGCGGGCGCGTCGGGCACCGGCCCGAACACGGGCGCGGCCCCCGTCGGCGTGGTGGCGGCGATGGTCATGGCCAGCGCGGAGAAGCCGGCCACTGCCCAGGGGGCGAGGCGGCAGCGGCGCGGCCGGAAGGTGCTACTCAACGAAGTACCTCTGCGGATGGTCGGGAGGTCCCGGCGGGCGCGGACCGGATGCCGCGCCGCATGACCTCGTCGTCGGTGTTCAGCACACCGCACAGAGCCCGCGCGCCGGTATCGGCAATCGCCAAGAGTGCGGACGAGGGCATTGTGCAGCCGACCAAACCCCGGGCCGACCGCCACCCGGGCGTGCCGGGGCAGGCGAGCAGGACGCGGCGCGCCGCGGGCAGTGGCCAACGCGGCGCGTGAGGGGCGGGCGGTCGCGAACTACGGTGCGAAGCAGGCGGTTTCGAGGCGCCGGGCGATGCGGGCGGCCGAGAGGGTCATGGCATCGGTCGGGCGGTGCGGATCCAGACCGGTCAGCTCGTGCACGCGCGCCAGGCGGTAGGTGACGGTGTTGCGGTGGACGTTGAGCAGGCGAGCCGTGGCCAGCTGGTTGAAGCCGGTGTCGACGAAGACGTCCAGGGTTTCGGTCAGCACCGTCTGGCTGTCGAGCGGCTCGAGCACCGCCGCCAGCCCGGGGCGCGCGGAACCGCCCGCGGCGACGGTGTATTCGAACATCAGGTCCGCGCGTCGGCAGACCGGCTGTGGGCGGCCCAGGCAGCGGCCGAGCTCGGCCAGCGTGCGCGCCTCGGCGAACACCTCGGGGATCGCGGCGCGGCTCACCGCGGTGGCGACGCCGACCCAGAAGGGGGCGGGCGCGGCCGAACGCGGCTGCTCGGTTTGTGCAGTCTGCCCGAGGGCGAGCCGGCCGGGCCCGGGCAGGCGCGCGGCGAGCGCCGCCAGGGTCGCCGTGCCGTCGTCGCCGGAGTGCAGCGGCAGCAGGGCCGTCCAGCCGCCGCTGTCCAGGCGCAGGAACACGCCCGGGATGGCTTCGATGCGGTGCCGCAGTTCGCTCGTGTCGCCGCCGCGGGCGGACCCGAGCCGGAAGGCGGCGAGCAGGAACGCGTCGGGCACCGCCACCGCGGGTTCGCCCGCCCACTCGACGGGGTCGCGGCCGGTGAGCAGCGCGTCGGCAATGGCGCGGCGGCGTTCCAGCAACTCCCAGCGCGGGTCGTGGGCGCGCTGCACGCAGGCGGTGGCGATGCGGGTGGTGAGCAGGGTGATGTAGCGCAGCAGCGAGATCGCGGCATCGTCGAGAAGTTCGCGTTCGGGTCCGTGGGCGGTCTCGCGCACCCGCGACCAGATCAGCTCCGCGCCCAGGCTGTAGCGGTTGAGCACTTCCTCGAGGGTCTCGCCGTCGCGGATACGGCTCAACGCGATCTGCACGACCTCGGCGGTGTCCTCGGGCGAGGGTGGCACGCCGGTGCGCAGGAATTCGAAGAACAGGTCCACGTTCAAAGCCGTGCCGCGCTCGAAACCGCTGGTCACCAGGGATTCCGGGAGCTTCGGGTAGGGCGGC
This sequence comes from Nocardia sp. CA-136227, assembly GCF_050955695.1. Classification (NCBI taxonomy): domain Bacteria; kingdom Bacillati; phylum Actinomycetota; class Actinomycetes; order Mycobacteriales; family Nocardiaceae; genus Nocardia; species Nocardia sp. CA-136227. Next base: position 4,388,468 of record NZ_CP192081.1, on the reverse strand, counting down.
GCGAGAGCGGGGAATTCCGCGCGCGCCACGACGGCGCGTTGGTACAGCTCCTCGAGCGTCCGATCCCGTAATCGCGCGTGCATAACTCTCCTACTACCCGTACAGCGACTCGATAGTAGCGGCGTAGGTGATAGCTATCGGTTTGCGCCTGAGTTTTCCGGTCGCCGTGAGGTGATCGGAGCCCGGGGCCCACACATCCGGCAGCACCGCGAACTTCTTGATCTGCTCCACCCGTGAGAGCTTGTCGTTCGCCGCGTCCACGCCGTCCTGCAGGGTGGCGAGCACGCGCGGATCGCGGGCCAGGGCCGCGATGTCCCGCTCGGTTAGCTGGTGGCGTTCGGCGAACGCGGCGGCCAGGTCGGGGTCCAGGCAGATGAGCGCGGTGTTGTAGGCGCGGCCCTCGCCGATCGCCACCACCGCACCCGCCAGGGGCGTGTGCTCGGTGACGGTGTTCTCGATATTGGTCGGCGACATGTTCTTGCCGGCCGCGTTGATGATGAGCTCCTTCTTGCGGTCCACGATCCGCAGGAAGCCCTCGGCGTCGAGTTCGCCGATATCGCCGGTGTGCAGCCAGCCGTCGGCGTCCACGGTCTCGGCGGTCTTGGCGGGCTCGCCGCGATAGCCGCGCATCACGCTTCCGCCGCGCACCAGCACCTCGCCGTCCTTGGCGATGGCGACCTCGGTGCCGGGGAACGCGGTGCCGACCGTGCCGATCTTGATGCGCGCCGGGCGGTCCATGGTCGCGCCCGCGGTGCACTCGGTCATGCCGTAGCCCTCGCACAGCGGCAGGCCCAGACCGAGGAAGAACTCGTGGGTGTCCTTCGGGATCGGGGCGGAGCCGGTGACGGCGATGCGAATCCGGTCCAGTCCCAGCTGCTCTCGAACGGCGGACAGCACCAGGCGATCCGCCAGCCGGAACTGCCAGGTGTCGAGGATGTTCAGCGTGAGTCCGTCCGATGCCGCGCGGGCTCGTGCCCGGCCGCTCGCGATCGCCCAGGCGATGAGGCGGCGTTTGATCGGGCTCGGTTCGGCGGCGAAGCGTTCCTCCAGCGCCGCTTTGACTTTCACCCACACCCGCGGCACACCCAGGAACACCGTCGGATGCACCTCCGAGAGCGCGGCCGCGACCTGTGTGAGGTTCGGGCAGGTGGTGATCTGGCCGCCGGTCAGGATCGAGAGATAGTGCGAGAGCCAGCGATTGGCGGCGTGCGCGTCGGGCAGATAGGAGATCACCCGGTCGGCGGGGGAGCCGCCGCCGAATTCGTCCACCACGCGGGCGTTCTCGAGGAAGTTGGTGTGGGTGAGCTCCACGCCCTTGGGCGGGCCGGTGGTGCCCGAGGTGTAGACGATGGTGAGCAGATCCCCGGGAGCCACGGCGCGCCAGGCGGATTCGAAGTCGACGCCGCCCGGCTCGGTGGCCTCGATCTCCGTCAGCGCGACGCACCCCGCGAGCGCCTCGTCGACACAGATCACGTGCTCCACGGTCGCGCCCCGCTCGGCGGCCAGTGCCACCGCGGCGCGGACCTGCGGTGCGAACTGCGCCTCGCAGATCACGGCCCGGTTGCCCGCATTGGTGAACTGGTAAGCCAGCACCTCCACCGGATTGGTGTTGTACACCGAGAACGGGGTCGCGCCGGTGTGCAGGATCGCGGTGTCGCACAGGTGGAATTCGGGCCGGTTGGTCAGCATCAGCGCCACCGTGTCGCCCCGGCCGACGCCGAGCGCGGCGAGGCCGGTGGCGATGGCGCGTACCCGGTCGGCGTACTCGCGCCAGGTGATGGAGACCGCGCCGCCGAGCGTGCGCAACGCGACCGCGTCCGGATAGCGGGCAGCGGTGGCCTGGAACGCCTCGACCATGGTGCGCGGGGTCGTTCCCGCTACCGATGTTGAACTCACGGTTCCAGCAGATCGCACAGCATATGGGGCGGACCAGGGGCAATGGAGAAGAACTGTGACAGGCGATTTGTGCACTGTGCCAAAAGCGGGGGAGTGGGCAGGGCAGGTCGGAGCCGTGAATCCCGCGCCACCCTCCGCGCGCCGATCATGCTGTCGAATGATCTTGGTACACAAGCGCATTCGCGTCCGTGCGGGTATCTCCGCGACGTATCGTGTTTAGCACGAACAGGACCGCCGGACCCCGACCGGGCCGTCCGATCGGGTAGGCGTGCGCGGCCACGAGGAGGCAGCGGTGATCACCCCTACCACCAATGGAGTACAGGACTACATCGACGCCGAGGAAGTCCAATACGTCGACGTCCGCTTCTGCGACGTCCCCGGCATCCAGCAGCATTTCTCGATCCCGGCGAGCATGTTCGGCCCGGAACTGGTCGAGGACGGCATCGCCTTCGACGGCTCCTCGGTGCGAGGCTTCCAGGCCATCCACGAATCCGACATGCTGCTGCTGCCGGATCTGCGGACCGCGCAACTGGATTCGTTCCGCACCGCCAAGACCCTCAATATCAGTTGTTTCGTGCACGACCCGCACACCCGCGCCGCCTACAGCCGTGATCCCCGCAATGTGGCCCGCAAGGCCGAGGAATACCTGCGCTCCACCGGAATCGCCGACACCGCCTATTTCGGCCCCGAGGCCGAGTTCTACATTTTCGACACGGTCCGTTACGACACCACCATGAACCGGGCCTTCTACGAAGTGGATTCGTCGTCGGCGGACTGGAATACCGGCGCGAAAATCAATCCCGACGGAACTCCCAACCGCGGCTACAAAGTCCGGCCCAAGGGCGGCTATTTCCCCGTCGCCCCCTATGACGCCGACGTCGATCTGCGCGACCGCATGTGCACGCACTTGCAACAGGCCGGATTCGAATTGGAGAAGGGCCACCACGAGGTCGGCACCGCCGGACAGGCCGAGATCAACTACCGGTTCAACACCCTGCTCGCCGCCGCCGACGACCTGATGCTCTACAAGTACATCATCAAGAACACCGCCTGGGCGGGCGGCAAGACCGTCACCTTCATGCCCAAACCGCTCTTCGGCGACAACGGGTCCGGCATGCACGTGCACCAATCCCTGTGGAAGGACGGCGCCCCGCTGTTCTACGACGAGGCGGGCTACGCCGGACTGTCGGACCTGGCCCGGCACTACATCGGCGGGCTGCTGCACCACGCGCCCTCACTGCTGGCCTTCACCAACCCGACGGTGAACTCCTACAAGCGTCTCGTCCCCGGCTACGAGGCCCCGGTGAATCTGGTCTACAGCCAGCGCAATCGCTCCGCCGCCGTGCGAATCCCGGTGACCGGCACCAATGCCCGCGCCAAACGCCTCGAATTCCGCTGCCCCGACTCCTCGGGCAATCCGTACCTGTCCTTCGCCGCCATGATGATGGCCGGACTCGACGGCATCACCAACAAGATCGAGCCCGCCCTGCCCGTCGACAAGGACCTCTACGAACTCACCCCCGAGGAATCCGCCGAGGTCACCCAGACCCCCGCGAGCCTCGAAGCGGTCATCGACCGCCTCGAGGCCGACCACGACTACCTCACCCAGGGCGGGGTGTTCACCGAGGACCTCATCGACACCTGGATCCGCCTCAAGCGCGACACCGAGATCGCCGAAATCAACCTCCGCCCCCACCCCTACGAATTCGAGCTGTACTACGACGTCTAAGTCGTTCTGCCGCTCTGATCTGCGGCGGAGCCTCTAACCGAGGTCTTCCGTCCGCAGCTCGTCCGCAGTAGCCAACGAGTCCATCCGTTCCGCGATCACTTCACCGACCGCGAAACGGGTGGACTCGTCTGCGTCCGGCCACAGATGCCCATAGGTATCGAGCGTCGTTCGCGCGCTGGCATGCCGCATCCGCGCCTGCACCATCTTGACGTCCGCGCCCTTGGAGATCAGCAGCGATGCGAAGTAGTGCCGGAGATCGTGCACACTGAATTCCTCGGGCAGGCCCGCCACCGTCCCGGAGTTCCGGAGCTCCCGCAGCTTCCGCTGAATCAGCCACGGCGGCGCGGGTTTCCCTTCCCCATTGGTCACCATGTGATCGTGTGGCCACTGCTTCAACGAGGCCGACAGCAGCAACGCCAGTTCCCGCGGTATCGGCACCGGTGTGGTGCTCTTGTCCGTCTTCAACGGCTTGGCTGGCCATTGCCGCTTCGGGTAGACGACCCCCGCGTGAAGTCGATGTCGCCGACCAGCAACGCCGAGATCTCAGCGACCCGCAGGCCCGCGAACACTCCCAGCAGGACCGCCGCCCGCAGGTGTGCCGGCATCGCATCGTGCAGCTGCCACATTTGCTCCGTGGTCACCACATACGGCTTCTGGGTTCCGGTCGGTCAACGGACTAACTTCACGCGCTGTGCCGGCCTAACACCGTGGGCCACCTTAATTTCTCGCGTGACTGGTCCTCTCATCGAGAGGTACAGTCATGCACTTTTCCGACCTGGGATGGGCAGCTGCGACGTTCTGGAGCGTCCGCTACACCGGTCGCTTGGTGACGATTCTGATGCTGAGGTGTCGAGGTCTTCGGCGGGCTCGCCGGCAGGACACAGCCGAAGTTATACGCGCGCTCGCTGAGCTGGCTCGCTCGCTGGGCTGAGCATCCGGCGGGTAGGCCGGAACCTGGGGACTGTGAGCGCTCGGGTCAAGTACGCGCCCTAGTGTCCAGCCACATCCTTGAGGAATCGGCGCACCGCGGCGATGATCGGCGGAATGTCCGTCTCAAGGCTTAGGCGGTGGTTTCCGTAGACGATCGCTCCATTTTTGACGATTTCGTAATGATCGAAGATGGTTGCAGCATCAGGGTGAGGTCGACCGTGGACGTTGCCCAGCGCTCGGTCCTCGATGTGTTCATAGGCGTTGCGGATAGCGCGTACCGCATCGGCGCGCGAGCTGACATCTGCTGGTACTGGTACCGATGTGCCGATTTTGCTGGACGCCTCCACGCACATGTCCACTGCCCGCGCCAATGAGACGAGGGCCAGTTCTGTAGCTCCGATGAGGGCGAAAATTGCGCGGCGTGTTGCAGGTGCGCCCTCGTGCTCACTTTGACGGTATTCGTCAACCTGCGAAAACAGCATCTGTGCCAGATCGAGTCGACGGGCTGCCGCCAAGAGGTAGCGGGCGGTACTGACGGCGGGCGGCGGAGCCATTTGCATCCAGGTGAAGAGCACCGGTGTCAGCGGGACGTAGCCGCTGACACCGGCGCCTTCCCACTCGTCGACAGCATCGAGCTCGACCCTGGGCTCCAGCACCAGTTCCTCACCCGGGTATATGTGTACGCGCCGACCGTCATCGGTTTCCCCGTGTGCCAAGGGACGTGCGTACACCTTGCCTTCTTCGCGGCGGATAGGAACGACTCTCTGTGGCATTAGAAAGCCGTCGCTTCCTGTAGGGCTCGTGTGGATACTCAGGTGTGAGATGTGAGTCATCATGATCAGCTGGTCCCCCTCGTACAGAGGCACGGGGTCAGGTTCGGGGTCGCACGGATCGACCGCCCTGACATAAACCTTCTGTGCGGCACGGGATTCCAGCATGACCCGCTCTGGCTTACCGCCGCTTTCTGTCGTCACAGTGACCACATGATCGATGGGCGTTCTCTGCTCCATACCGCATCAGTATGAATGGTGCGGCGTTTCGTTACATCCATTGACGGCGACCGAACTCGTGGCCGGATGCCGACTGAGGAGCAATCGCCGCCGGCATCTCGTTCTGTGTGCCCGGACCCGCTTCGCTACCCGGCGCTGGTGACGGCGTACCGGACTTCGCCTTGTCATCCAGTTGCCGGTGACCATCGTGAGAATGATCAGCATCCGGATCTGATGGAACCGCCACCGGTCGGCGGGGCAGTCGGGATTGTAGCCAGCGCACTGAAGTCGTTGCCGTCGTTCGTGATCCATGCTCGATTGGACGCACGCCGCTGGCCTCAGTTTCCACAAGCACGAGTCGTCCGAGAGGTGTCCGCCTCCGCGATCCGCGGATAGGTCGTCTACCCGCCCCCTGGTTCCCGTCTCCGTAGGCATCTCCGGTTGCGATCCCACGCTTTGCCCAATTTAGCTATACAGACTCAAGAGCGGCGCGCTTACGCGCGCCGCCCCGCGCTACGACGCGCAACCGCAGCTCCCTCGTACCTCGCTCGCCGCGGGCGCGTCGGCGCGTTGCGGCACACGCCACGCACCGCATTAGTGCCTGAATCGCTCTCCAGGCCAAGAACTTCCGCGAGTGGGAAGGGAGACAGGATCAGGGAAGGGAGCCGCCCAGTCTCGTCCTGGACGTACGAGTCCCGGCCCGATCAACTGAGGACACCGGTCGATCCCACCTCGCCGAGTCAGGTGCCGGCACCTTCCCGAGATGGACCACGCTGCGGCTGGGCTCCCTGCTTCCTCATCGGCCCGATTGTCTCGCTCCAGGAGGCCGCGTCAAGGGAAAAAGCGCCCTTGACCCGACCTCCTTCCGCTGAGGGCGGCCTGTATGAGGAAGCAGGGAGGAGAAAAGTCACCGGGCCATAGGGCGCGCCGAAGGCCGATTTGACCGATACGATCCGAGCAAAGGGAGGAACCATGAAATACCCGCGGGATCATTGGATCGGACTTGGCGGTCTTCGCCACTTGAGGCATCCGGCCACCGGGGACATGACACGGTGCGGACGAACCGTGATTAGAAGCAACGTTGTCACTCCGACCAGCAGCTTCAGCACATGCGTCAAATGCGTACGGGAACAACAGATCGCAAGGGCCAGATACCGGAAGCGCACTGGGCAACCAGCCCGCGCTACCGTCAGCCAGGGCGGCGGCAGTTCGATCCACACCGTCAGCGGTGGCCTGCCGGGACTCGGAAAGCGGACCTGAGCCGGAGAGAACCGATCCGGTCCGCAACCAGTCCGCAGCGGCACCGGATGCTCCTCGACATCACCGAACGCAGCGAAACAGCCCGAACGCCCCTGGACTCCGCAGTACAGCTGAGACGCACCAATCGGTCACGAGCGGGCCGAACCGCCGCAGCTGTGACCGCCTGAGATCAATGCCCGTTTCTTCGGGACGAAGCGGCCACAGGATCCGCCCTGCCGCTGAATACTGGCCGTTGTGACCAACGAAGCACGGGCCTTCATTTGCCCGCTCTGCGGCGAAGCATCCCGAAGTGATGTACACGGCAAGGTCGTGCAGGATGACGGCGAGAACTTTCCACCCAATGAGTTCGCCCTGCTGATGTGCACCCACCAGGAGTGCCTAGCTCCCGTCGTCCAATGCGCCGTGCTCTGGGACGACGAGTTCAACCGCGATCGACCCGAGATCTTCTACCCATCGAAGCGACGGCTCAGCGACAGCGTCCCAGACGCCCTCCGCGATGAGTTCGAGGAAGCTCAGAAGTGCTTCGAGGCGAAGGCATACGGCGCAACCCTGGTCATGGTGCGCCGAACCCTGGAAGGAACATGCGCCGACCAAGGGGCAACGAAGAAGACTCTGGCTCAGAGCCTCAAGGAACTCCAGGAGCAGGGGAAGATCGACGGGCTGTTAGCCCAGTGGGCCGACCTGCTGCGAGTTGTCGGCAACAAGGGAGCGCACTTCACAGGAGACAAGGGCTCCTCTCAGGACGCTCAGGATGCGTTGGATTTCGCAGAAGCATTGCTCGATCATCTCTACGTTCTTCGCGCTCGCTTCGATGCATTCAGGGCTCGCCAGAACAAGCAGGCCCAGTCATAACGACAGGCTCGAACAGGTGTCCACAACGTCCGCAGTACGTCCGCAGCAGCCTCCACCGGCACCGCTTCCTGCAAACGCTATCAATCGTTGATCAGCAGATTGCCCGGCTGACATCGGCACCAACCAACGAACCTAAACCCCCAGCAGCCAGTTCGAGCTCTACTTCGACGTTTGAGCCCGACCCGCGCGAACCTGGTCGAACCCCGGAAGTGGTGGTCTGTTCGGGTGATGGCCGGGGCCGATCAGGTTCTGCGCGAGATGATCATGATGTATTCGCAGGGCGCGTTCGTTCGGTTGGCGAAGCCGTGGTCCGCGTCGGCCTGGAAGAACAGGGAGTCGCCCGCGTTCAAGGTCTCGTTGATCCCGCCGATCGCGACGGTCAGTGTCCCTCCGAGCACCACGAGTTGTTTCTCGGTACCCGGTGGATACGCGGGCAGGAGCCCGGTGGAGACCTGTGCTGGGAGATAGTGGACAACCATCTCGGCTCCGCCCACGCCCGGGGCCGCTGACACCATGTGCCGCTCGAAGCCGGTTTCCGGGTCGCGGAAAACGGGGCGATCGTTCTTGCGCATGACAACGGCCACGCCCGATGCGGTCGCCGTCGCGCCACCGATCAGGTCCGAGAGCGACGCGTCGAGCGCGTGGGCGATCCTGGACGCGACGCCGATCGTCGGGCTCTTCTCACCGCGTTCGACCTTGGACAGCATCGCCCGGCTGACCGACGACTGTAGGGACAGCTGCTCCAGCGTCAGGCCCACTTCCTCGCGGCGTCGCCGCACGTTACCGCCGAACGCGCCGGCCAGGTCGTCACCGTGCTGTGGTTCGGATCCGTCTTGCTCGACCACCGTGCTCCTCGATCGATGGGTATCTCGTCGCCCACAGTGTATGTTTCTCCTATAGAAGACAGAGTCTTCTATAGGAGACGGGCGATATGCGCCCGACATGACGGAGGTTCCATGCGTTTGATCTCGAGTGGCCGGCACCACGCCACCTTCGAATTCGGCGATCTGCGGGTGATCTCGTTGCGAGACGGGTACATCGACATGCCGCCGACCCGGCTCCGCGACGAGGATGGATGCGCGTTCGAAGAGCTGCCGGCCGGCGTGCCGCTGGTCGGCGACAACTTGCGGCTGTCGGTCAACGCCTTCTTCGTCACCGACGGCACACGGTCGGTGCTCATCGACACCGGCGCGTCCAACGTCTGGCACGACCCCACCATGGGATTGATCTACGAAGCACTCGGCGAAGCGGGAATCGACCGTGCGCAAGTCACCGATGTGGCCATCACCCACAACCACGAAGACCATGTGAGCGGCCTGATCGCGCCGGACGGTTCCGAGGCGTTCACCGAACTCGAACGGGTATGGATCGGCGCAGGCGACACCTCGGTGTTCACGGGGCGGCTCGAACCGATCCGCGACCGAATCGTCCCCGTGACGGAACAGGTCGCGATCAACGACTGGACCACCGCGATCCCGACACCGGGCCACACCCCCGGTCACACCGTCTACGAGGTCAGGAGCGGCACCGGCCACCTTCTCGTCTGGGGCGACACCGTTCACGTTCCCACGCTGCAATTCGATCGGCCGACCGTGTCCTGGGAGTTCGACGGCAACCAGTCCCAGGCCCGCGCCGCGCGCGCGGCCCTCCTCGAACAACTGACCCGGCCACGCCATTTCGTAGCCGGCGCCCACCTCGATTCACCCGGCATCGCCCGCGTAACCCCCTCCGGCGAGGGATATGCGCTGGAATACCTCGCACCACCGATCGGCTGATCGAGCCTGCCCGCTCCGGGGCGCGCTCGCGATGGCTGCCCGAGGAGGGCAGGCTCGATCAGAACGGGGTCCAGCCGATCAGGCGCTTCCCGGGCGCAAAGAAGCAGTGTCTCAACGCTTCTGTGCAGAACCCGATGGAAGTCCTGGCTCTACTTCGACGTGTAGAGACCGGCCAGGGCGCGGGGGAGCGGGCCCCGGTGCAGGACGCCGAGGCGCTGGGTGGCGCGGGTGAGGGCGACGTACAGTTCGGCCGCGCCGCGCGGGCCGTCGGCGAGGATGTGCTCGGGTTCGACCACCAGGACGGCGTCGAACTCGAGGCCCTTGGTCTCCGAGGCGGGGACCGTGCCCGGCATGCCGGGCGGGCCGATCACGATGCTGGTGCCCTCGCGGCCGGCCTCGTCGCGGACGAATTCCTCGATGGCCGAAGGCATGTCGTCGGTGGAGAGCTGCCGGGCCCACGGCTGGACGCCGCAGGCTCGGACCGAATCCGGTGGGGTGACGTCGGGGGAGAAGTCGGCGAGCACGGCGGCGGCGACGGCCATGATCTCCGCGGGGGTGCGGTAGTTCACGGTGAGCGAGCGGTACTGCCAGCGGCCCGGAACGTACGGGTCCAGCATCTCGGCCCACGACGTCGCGCCCGCCGCGGAACGACGCTGCGCGAGATCGCCCACCACGGTGAAGGAATGGCCGGGGCAGCGGCGCATCAGCACCCGCCAGTCCATGGCCGACAGCTCCTGGGCCTCGTCGACCACGATGTGCCGGTAGGTCCAATCCCGGTCCGCGGCAGCGCGTTCGGCGAGTTCGCGGGTGTCGCGTTCGATGAAACGCTCGGCCAGGTCCTCGCCGTACAGCATGTCGGTGGCGAACAGGTGGTCCTCGTCGTCCATGTGGTCGGCGCGGTTCACCAGCAGATCCAGCACGCCCTCGGCGTAGGCGGCCTGCGCCTTGCGTTCCCGCTCGGCCGCGGCCTCCTCGGCGGAGGTGTCGCGGCCCAGCAGGTCGGCCAGCTCGTCGAGCAGCGGGACATCCGAGACCGTCCACGCCTCGCCCCCGGCCCGCCAGAGCGACTGGTCGGCGCCCGCCGCGCGCAGACGGTCGGTCGACGACAACAGTTCCGCCAGTAGCTGTTCCGGCGTGAGCGCCGGCCACAGCTCGTCGAGCAGCGCGGTGAAGCCCTCGTGCTCGGCGAGTTCGGTGCGCAGGTCGGTGCGCATGTTCTCCCACGCCTCGCGGTCCTCGCGGGTGAGCCAGCCCTGACCGATGCGGGCGATCGCGCGCTCGGTCAGCGCCCAGGTGAGCACCTCCACGAACGTGGCGCGGGCCAGATTGTGCGGCAGGCCGCTCTCGCGAGCCTCCGACCGCGCCCAGTCCGCGATATCCGCGCCGATGCGGACCGTCACATCCGACAGTTCGAGGGACACGGGCTCCGCGGGCACTTGCTGCCGGTCCGCGATCGCCGCCTTCAGCACCGCGAGAATGCCCAATGCGCCCTTGAGCCGAGCCACCTCCGGAATGTCCTCGGCGGTTGCGTGCACGCCGGGCATGAGATCCGCGGTGGTGGTGAACACCACGTTGGTCTCGCCCAGCGACGGCAGCACCCGCCCGATGTGCCTGAGGAAAGCCGTATTCGGGCCCACCACGAGCACGCCGTTGCGTTCCATCTGCTCCCGCTGCGTGTACAGCAGATACGCCACCCGGTGCAGCGCCACCACCGTCTTGCCGGTGCCCGGCCCGCCCTCGATCACCAGCACACCGGGGTGATCGAGGCGGATGATCCGGTCCTGCTCGGCCTGGATCGTCGCCACGATGTCGCGCATGCCCTCGCCGCGCGGCGCGTTGACCGCCGCCAGCAACGCCGCGTCACCGCGCTCCCCGTCCCCGGGACGACCGAACACCTCATCGGTGAAATCCACCACATCCCGGCCCCGCGTGTGGAATTGGCGACGCCGGCGCATGTGCTCCGGGGTCGCGGCGGTCGCGGTGTAGAACGCCTGCGACGCCGGGGCGCGCCAATCCTGCAGCAGCGGCTCGAATTCGTTGGTCTCGTCGTAGATGCCGATCCGGCCGATGTAGGCGTGCTCGCCGGTCTCGCTGTCGAGACGGCCGAAGCACAGGCCGTTGTCGGCCACACCCAGCCGGGTCATCTCCTTGGCCAGCGCCCGCGCTTCGGCATCCCGCTCCACCAGCACCGTCGCATTGCCGCGCACGGTCAGCGTCTCGCCGTACCGGCCGCGCACCCGCGCCCGCTCGGCGTCCAACCGCGCGTACAGCCCGGCCACGTACTCGCGCTCGGAGCGCAGTTCGTTCTCGTACCCCTGATCAGACATCAGCACCACACCTTCCGCCCAGCCGGTCCCCGGCCGCCGCCCACGCGCCATTCGCGCAGGCCGCAGCCCTCGGCCAGCGATTGTGCGCCACCACGGGGGCCTTGCCGCAAGCCCCCCACTGCGCTATATGTTGAAAGGGGAGAGAGATACAGTCCTCCCCGATTCCCCTTCCCGCAGCCGCTACGCGCCGGTCGGCCGTGGTGAACTCTCGCCACCGAGCCTGCTCGCCCGCGCCGGCGGCAACCAGTGCACGCCGTGCCTCGTACCCCCGGGGCCACCCGGTTCCTGTGTCACACTGCGGACATGGCCGTGCGCGAGGATCTGGCGGAATTCCTGAAGTCCCGGCGGGCGCGCGTCGATCCGCGGGACACCGGACTGCCGCCCTCGGGGCCGCGCCGCGTCCCGGACTGCTGCGCATGCTCGACCTGATCGACAAGGCCCCCGCCGCGCTCATCACCGACCTGTTCGACGTGCTCGCCGCGAATCCGCTGGCGCACTACGTCTTCGGCGACCTGATCGGCGACAATATGGCCCGCTCACTGTTCTTCGACCCCGCCGCCCGCGCCTTCTACCTCGACTGGGACGACGTGGCCGCCGCCACCGTCGCCCAGCTGCGCCGCGTCGCGGGCCGCTACCCCGACGACCCCGCCACCACCGCTCTCATCGACGAACTCGCCACCGGCAGCACCGCATTCGCCGCCCTCTGGCGCGCCGGCGACGTCGAACACCGCACCCACGGCGGCAAACGCGTCCGTCACCCCCACTCCGGCGATCTCACCTTCGCCTACGAGAACCTCGAACTGCCCGGCGATCCCCGCCGCCGCATCGTCACCTTCACCCCCGCCTCGGACACCACCCTGCCGGTCCTGTGACGGACCGCGCGGTCACTCCGTGGTTCCGCGCGGAACGATCCACCGGTGTCGCAGGGTCGGGAAGACGTCGGCGATCAGTTCGAAATGCCTGTCGTAGTGCAGAACCGTGGCGTCGTAATGGACCGCGGTCGCCGCGATCAGGACATCCGTCGCCTGGGCGGAACGGCCGTGGCCGTGCGCCCAGAGTTGTTGCCGGATCGTGCGTACCAACCGGTCGATCGCGGGATCCATCGGGAGGAAACGGAACACTCCCGTATAGATCGTGATGATGCGTTCCAGGTCCTGGGCATTGCGGGCGCTGTAGCAGGCCTCGTCCAGCGTGACGGCATTCGAGCACAGGACACCGACGGCGGCGTTCAGGCGGTCGAATGCCGCGCGCACGGCCGGGCGGGTTTGAATTCGGGATACCGCACTGTGATCGGCGAGGTACAGCGCGAGATTTCCGCCGCCGGTCATCGCGGCTGCGGCGGCTCGGCCTCCCCGGTCGGCTCGGCCTCGGGTAGGAAGGGTGCCGAGTCGGCGAACCACGCGATGGCGTCGTGCTGCTGACGTTGCTGGACCAGGAGGCGCAGCGCCGTGCGAACGGTCTCGGTTTTCGTGGCCCCACCGGTGACCTGCCGGGCCTGTTCCATGAGGTCATCCGGAATGTCGATCAGGGTTTTCGTCATGGTCACCTCCACGGGGATATATAAATCGTCCCTGAAGTATATCCGCGCCGGTGCGCGGCGGCTCGCCGATCCGGAATCGCCCAACGAGACGCGCCGAGGGTGGTTGCGGGTTCGTTCGGTGTGTTGTCGTTAGATTGGGGGCAGGACGGATCGGCCGCGACACGAGAGTGGCCCGCAGGGAGGCGGGTTCGTGTCGAGGTGCGGGAATATCGTTGTGACACAACGTGCCACGCGGATGACAACGCGTGGTCATGTGGGGTGGCGTCAAACTATGACCTTGACCTCAGTGACCGCGCGGGGTCGTGGTGCGGTCATACGATCCGGGGCTGACATATGCGGGAAGGCGAGTAGGCCATGGATCGAAATGCGTTCGTCGAGGTGATGAACGAGGCGAGCGGCATGCTGGAGACCGGCCGGGCCGAGGAGGCGCTGGCGCGGTTGTCGGCGTTCGACGACGAGCTGGCCGGGGTCCCCGATCCCAAGGAATACGGCTGGATCGTCTCCTACCGCTTCCGATCCGCCTTCGCCGCGGGCGATTACGCCCAGGCCCTGCACCTGGCCGAACACGGCCCGGCCCGCTACCCGGCCGACATCCCGCCGGCCACCCTCGCCACCATGTACTCCATGGCCGTCGAGGCAGCCACCCAGCAGGACCTGCCCGACAGCGCCGTCCTCATGGCCGACCGTTGCATCGACCTGCGCCGCGCCCACGGCGAACACGCCGAAGTACTGATGGCGGCCATGACCGCCTGCACCCTGCTCGGCGACATCGAAAGACACGACCTGGCAAGTAGATATGCGCAACTGCTGATCACCGAGGGTGTCGGCCACGACGACTACCGCGGCTACGGGTACTACGCGCTGTGCGCCGCCATCGAACAGGGCGTCGGCGGACACCTGATCGACACCCTGCGGGCCGGGCGCGAATGGCTCGAGACCCAGGACAACGAATTCGCCCGGGTGGCACTGGAATATCTGCAGACCGCCCCCGCCCTGCGCGACCCGCTCGCCATCGACCTCGGCCTCGCGGACCCGCTCCGCAACGGCGCGCCGCTGATCGAGCCCGGCGCCATACTGCCCGAACCGGGCGCACCCTTCCCGGAATCGAACGCACTGTTCCCCGAACCGGGCGCACTGTTCCCGGATCCGAGTGCACTGTTCCCCGAACCCGGCCCGGCTTTCCCCGAACCCGGCTCGGCACAGCCTGATCAGGCGTTCTCGCCGCTGGAACCCGCTGGCGCGCAGCTCGAACCCGGTGCGCCGGGAGCCGATTTCGGTGCCGCGCAGTCCGGCCCGGTGCCCGGCCTGCCGCCGCTCGACCCGGCCGCCGGGCTCGACGCCATGGCGACCCAGTACCTGCGGGTCGGCGACGGCGCGCCGCAGCTCGCCGCCGGCCCGGCGCAGCCGCCCGCCGAGCAGCTCGCCGGCGGTGCGACCGCCGACGCGCTGATGGACGCCAACCGCCCGGGGATCGCCGCCTCCGCCTACCGGGCGCTGATCGACGACGCCGTCGGCACCGGGCGGCCGGACCCGCTCATCATGGGCAAGGCCACCCTGGGCCTGCTCACCGCGCTCATCTTCGACAATCGGGTCGGCGAGGCGCATTCGGTGTGGATCGACGAGCAGGGGCCCACCTACCTGGGCATCTGGTCGCTCGAGAACGGCCAGACCTCGGTGCACGACGCCATCGCCTACAACCTGGTGGCCGCGTTCCTGCACTCGCTGAGCACCGGCGACCCGAACGCCGCCAACCACGCGGTCGACAGCCTCATGACCCGAAACGTGGAGTGGGCCTACGAGAACGACCGCCAGGTCGTCCCCGCCATGATCGGCAGCTGGCGGCGGCACCTGCTCGAGATCCACGGCGGCGAACCCGCTCCCGAATACCGCTGGCAGCTGACCCAGGCCGAACAGCGCTGGGGCGCGCCGATTCCCGACGGTGGTCTGTACTGGATGCGCCCCTACCGCTGGGTCGTCGACTGGCTCTGACCGTCGGGTCGCCCGGCGCCTGAGCGTGCCGGTCGGTACGTCCTGACCGTGCCGGTGACCGGGGGAGTCGGCGCCGCGGCCTAGGCTGGCGGCATGGCGACCGAAATCTGGCACAACCCGCAGTGCTCCAAGAGCCGCACGGCCAAAGCGGTGCTCGAGGAAACCGGCTCGGACTACGTCGAGCGCCGCTACCTCGACAATCCGCCCTCGGCCGACGAAATCCGCGCCGCGCTGACCAAACTCGGCCTCGAACCGTGGGACATCACCCGCACCGCCGAGGCCCAGGCCAAGGAACTCGGCGTCGCCTCCTGGGGGCGCACCCCCGCCGACCGCGACCGCTGGATCGAAGCCCTGGCCACCCACCCCCGCCTCATCCAGCGCCCCATCGTCTTCACCGCCGACGGCCGCGCCTTCGTCGCCCGCGACGACGAAACCCTCGACGAACTGCGCTGACGGCCCACCAGCCCGCACCGATCCGGAGCCCGTGATCGGCGCGCGCGGATTCGCATCGGGACAGCGAAACGCCCCGGCAAGGCAGCGGCCTTGCCGGGGCGTTTCGTATCGGGGTGACCGGTCAGTTCAGGACGAAGACAGGGAATCCCGGTGCGATATCGGCCAATTGGGCGTCGGTGGCGTCCTTGGTGACGCCCTCGAAGAAGCGGCCGACCTCCCAGCCCCAGCGGTCGAGGTAGGCGCGCAGGACGGGGATCTTGTCGGCGTCGGGGAGTTCGATGGCGGTGAAGGCCTCGGACTTGCGGCCCAGGCGCAGTTCGCCGGTCTTCGCGACGCGCAGGTTGCGGACCCACTGGGTGTGGCCGCGCGGGGCGACCAGGTAGCGGGTGCCGTCGACGGTCAGGAGATTGACCATGGTGGTGCGCCATTCGCCGGACTTGCGGCCGCGCACCGCCAGCAGCCGCGAGCCCGCGACGCTGATGCCGAGCTTGGGGAGCATGTTGAAGAAGCGGTTCATGTAGGGGTCGAGACCGGTCGGGCCGATGTAGCGGGTGGCGGCGGTGTGGGCGTCCATGGGATCTTCCTTCACTCTACGAGAGCGGTGCTCTCTGTTGTGATCAGTGTGCATGCACGCCTCACGGAATGTCAAGAGCGGCGCTCTCGAAATATTCTGGTGATCCGAAACGTGGCACACTATCGGGATGAGCGTCCCCCGAACCGCCCGCGCCCGGGCCAGAGCCGAGATCACCCGCGAGATCACCGACGCCGCGCGCCGGCAGCTCGCCGAATCCGGCGCCCCCGCGCTGTCGCTGCGGGCCATCGCCCGCGAACTGGGCATGGTGTCCTCGGCGCTGTACCGCTACTTCCCCAGTCGCGACGACCTGCTGACCACGCTCATCATCGAGGCGTACGACAGCATCGCGGACGCGGTCGAGAACGCGGTCGCGGCCGCGGACACGCCCCGAGCGCAATGGCGGGGGATCTCGCACGCGGTGCGCGACTGGGCCAAGGCCCACCCGCACGAATACGCCCTGGTCTACGGTTCGCCGGTGCCCGGATACCGGGCCCCGGAATCCACGGTCGGCCCTGCCTCCAGGGTGCCGGTGGCCGCGCTGGGCGTGGTCAACCGGGCGTGGAAGTCGGCCAGTCTCACGCTGCCCGAGGGTCCCGTCGATCCGGTGCTGGCCGCCCAGTCCGCAGGCATCGCCGAGCAGGTCGCGCCCGGCCTGCCCGAGGTCGCGGTCGTCCGCGCGGTCATGGCGTGGACGCAGCTCTACGGCACGGTCACCTTCGAACTGTTCGGCCAGCTCGACAACAGCATGGACCCGGCCGGACCGTTCTTCGCCTACTCCGTCGAGGCCATGGCCGACTTCATCGGCCTGACCCGCTAGAGAGTCGAACAGTGTTGCGCTACAACGTGAACGGCGGCGCGCCGATCCCGGCGATGCGCAGATTGCCCCACGGATCGCGCTCCTGGAGGACGCCGGGCGCCGGCGCCCGGCCCGGGACGGTCAGGAAGACCTGACCCCGCCCGGGTTCAGGGAGCGCCGCGCCGTTGTCGGCGGAAACCCGCCCGTACCAATGGAACTGGCCGTCGGTCGGATCCAGATGCCCGGTCAGCGCGACCCGCACCGCGACCTCGATGCCCGGCGCGTCCAGGAGCGCCGGACCCGAATAGTCCGCCGCCGGTTCGGGTTCGGTGAAGTCGTCCGGCTCGGCCGCAGGCCGGGGATCGCGGCGGCCCCGCCGGAATCTCACAGCAGCCCCCGGCGCCGCCACACGCGCTTCCCGATCGGCCCCATCAGGCCCTGTTTGTCCAGGAACGCACCGAGATTCGCCGCACCCAACCCGAGCGCGCGCCGCGAATGCGGGTTGGCGCGGGCCATCCGGCGCGCCGCCCGCCCGTCCTCGATGCCCGCGCGGGCGTACATGTGCCAGTTGGTCATCAGATGCACGAACAGGGGAGCGGCCACCGCGACGCGCAGTCGCGTGTAATGCATTTCGGTCTTCGACATCCCCGGCACCCGGTGTGCCAGGGCGTCGCGCGCGAACCCGATGTGCCGCGCCTCCTCGGTGACGTGGATGCGCATGGCCCGCGCCACCAGCGGCTGCAACTGCGGATCGTCGAGGGTGCGGCGCTGCAGCGCGTCGAAGATCTCCTCGCCGACCAGCGCCCCCACCCACACCATGGATCCGCGCAGCACCTGCTGCAATGCGCTGATGATCCAGCGCTCGAACCGGTTGGGCCAGTAGGGCCGCGCCTCGATGCGGTCGATGAGCTTGCCGAACATCATCATGTGCCGGCATTCGTCGCCCATCTCGGTGAGCGTGTAGTGCGCGTGCCGTGAGGTCGGGTCACCGGCCATGAGCTCGCGCAGCAGCAGGCGATTGAGCAGGTTCTCGAACCAGATGCCGACCGAGAGCACATTGGCGAGTTCCTGGCGGGAGAGTTCGCGGCGCTGCTCGGGGGTCATGGCGTCCCAGAGTGGGGTGCCGTAGAGGGAGACGACCTCGGGTGGCAGGAAGAGCTTGTCCGGATCCAGCGGGGCGTCCCAGTCCAGATCGACGACGGGGTCGTAGGACTTCTTCACCGATCCGGCCAGCAAACGCTGGGCGAAGGATTCGCGCCCGGAGGGGCCGCGCGCAGGCGTGGAGACCGCGTTGTCGCCCATGACAGCTCCCGACTATTACTGATACAGGCTGTTACACTCAGATTAGTGGTACAGGCTGTCACGGTCAATGCGGAGGTGGGTATCGTGAGGCGCGTGACCGGGACCCGACGCAGCAAACCCGCGCCGCCGGGCGCCGACGGCCGCAGTACGCGCTGGGATGATCACAAGGCCCGCCGCCGCGTCGAGATGCTCGACGCCGCGCTGGCCGTGATCGAGGAGCACGGCACCGAGATCTCCGTCCAGCAGATCGCCGACCGCCTGTCGGTCCCGCGCCCGGTCGTCTACCGGCACTTCGACGGCCGCACCGACCTCGACGAAGCCATCCGCCGCCACATCCTCGACGGCCTCACCGCCGAACTCATGCCGCGCCTGCACCCCGACGGCACCGTCCGCGACCTCGTGCGCGGAGCCGTCGGCACCTACGTCGGCTGGGTGGAACGCCATCCGCACCTGCACCGCTTCCTCACCGCCGCCGACCCGCACGGCGAATCCTCCACCGCGCTGGCCGGGGCCCGCGACCGCATCGGCGGGCGGCTCGCGGACCTGTTCGCCGACGCCCTGCACCGTTTCGGCATCGACCGGAACCGGGCCCGCCCCATGGCCTTCGGCACGGTCGGCTTCGTCGACGGCGTGGTCAACAGCTGGCGCGCGGCTCCCGGGCTGTCCTCGGAGCACATCGAGGGCATCCTCACCGAATCGGTGCTGTCGCTGCTCGAGGGCAATGCCCGTAGTCTGGACGTGCCGCTGACCCGCGACACCGTCGTCGCCGACCTGCTCTCGCGTACCGAGGCGGCGCGGGCGTGACGTCGATCGATCCGAGGACTCCGATGGCTGCACGCACTCTCGCCCGCCTGGCCGTGTTCACCGGAATCGCCGGGGCCGCACTGGCTCCGGCCGCGTCCGCCGGCGCCGACGCCGAACTTCCCGCCGGACTGCACTGCGACGTCCTGGACTGCCGCAACGACACCGACACCGAATACGTGGTCTCCGGCTACATGCAGTGCGAGTACCACGACTCGGACGGCGGCGGCTCCTCCGGCAGCGAGCAGTTCGTCGATTTCGTGCCGGCGCATTCGCTCTACCGGCTCTCCTCCTGCATCGACGGCCAGGCGCCCTACCTGCGCTCCATCGACGAGGTCGACTAGCCCCGCACCCCGCCGGTCAGGGCCAGATAACTGCGATTCCACAGCCACTCGACCGGCCCACGCTCGAAGCGCCGCAGCCAGAAGTGGGCGAAGGTCAGCATGAGCGCGCACACCAGCACGTAGATCCCCACCGTGAACGGCACCCGGGCGTTCGCCGACACCAGGCTCGCCAGGCCCAGACCCCAGCCGTAGCACAGGAATCCCGCCACCAGGTTCTGGAGGATGTAGCAGCTCAACGCCATTCGCCCGACCTCGCCGAAGCGGCGGCCCACCCAGCCCGGCCGGGGCCGATGCGCGTACACCTCGGCGACCAGGGCCAGCAGGCCCAGCGAGACCACCGGTGCGGTGCCGTAGCGGGCCAGCAGGATCAGATCGCCGCCGATCAGGCCCAGCGTCAGGTCGACGGGGGCGGCGATGCCGAACCCGATCAGCATGAGCCGCTTGCGGATTCGCGCGCCGCCCGGCTCGAAGATCCCGGCCCGGAACAGGCGCGCGCCCAGCAGGAACAGGGCGATGGACATCGGGAAGATGAGCAGCGGTTCGAGCCGGAACACCAGCAGGTGCTCCCACCGGAACGCCACCAGATCCCAGAACGAGCCATCCGCGTACGGATTCGGATCCAGCGCCTGGCGCGGGCCGGAATCATCGGGCGATCCGACCGCGATCGCCACCGCGAACAGCGACAACAGCGTGATGTGCACGCTCGCCTGCGCGATGAGCCAGCGCCGCTGCGCCTTCGGACCGGTGGCCAGGATGAACGCCACCACCAGGCCGGTGACCGCGTACCCCATCAGCACGTCGAACTCGGCGACCAGGAAGAAGTTCAGCATGCCGTCGAGGAACAGCAGCCCCGCCCGCACCGGATAGCTGCCCGGCCAGGTGCGCCCACTCCGCGCCGCCGATCGCTGCTGGATAGCCAGCCCGATGCCGAACATGATGGTCAGCAGCCCCAGGAACTTGCCCTGCGCGAGTTGTTGCAGGAATCGCTCGATCCACAGCCACGCCCCGTGCGGCTCGTCGCTGCGCGCGATGTAGCCGAGCAGCCCTTCGGCATTGGTGAAGATCCAGACATTGGTGCCCAGGGTGCCCAGGATCGCGATGCCGCGCAGCACGTCGAGGGCGGCCACCCGGCTCGAAACAGGTTGGGCGGGTGCGGGATCGGTGTCGTCGGCGACGGTGGTGACCGGGTGCGGCGGGCGGGGGAGGGGAGCCGATTCGACCATGCAGGTGATTGTGCCGTCGCGCCGGTCCCGGGCGGATCGCCCGCGAGGACGATCCGGCGTACGACTCGCGAATGAGAACGACCCGGACAGTCCGGCCGCGTCGGGGCCCGCCTTTCGCCTAGGCTCGAAGCCATGCAGCGCATCATCGGAATCGAGGTCGAGTACGGCATTTCGACGCCGACCGAGCCGTCAGCCAACCCGATTCTCACCTCCACCCAGGCGGTGCTGGCCTACGCCGCGGCCGAGGGCGTGCCGCGCGCCAAGCGCACACGCTGGGATTACGAGGTGGAATCGCCGCTGCGCGACGCGCGCGGTTTCGATCTCGGCAGGCTCAACGGGCCCGCGCCGGTGATCGACGCCGACGAGGTCGGGGCGGCCAATATGATCCTCACCAACGGGGCCCGCCTCTACGTCGACCACGCCCACCCGGAGTACTCCGCGCCCGAGGTCACCGACCCCCTCGACGCCGTGATCTGGGACAAGGCCGGTGAACGGGTCATGGAGGCCGCCGCCCGCTACGCCTCCAGCGTGCCGGGCGCGGCCCGCATGCAGCTGTACAAGAACAATGTGGACGGCAAGGGCGCCTCCTACGGCACCCACGAGAACTACCTGATGAGCCGGGAGACCCCGTTCAATCAGATCATCGTGGGCCTGACCCCGTTCTTCGCCTCCCGGCAGGTGGTGTGCGGTTCCGGGCGGGTGGGCATCGGCCAGTCCGGTGACACCCCCGGTTTCCAGTTGTCCCAGCGCGCGGACTACATCGAGGTCGAGGTCGGTCTCGAGACCACCCTCAAGCGCGGCATCATCAACACCCGCGACGAGCCGCACGCCGACGCCGACAAGTACCGCCGCCTGCACGTCATCATCGGCGACGCCAACCTGGCCGAATGGTCCACCTACCTCAAGGTGGGCACCGCCTCGCTGGTGCTGGACCTGATCGAGGCCGGTGAGGACTTCTCGGATCTGCAGCTGGCCCGCCCGGTCACCGCCGTGCACACCATCAGCCACGACCCGACTCTGCGTGCCACCGTAGCCCTTTCCGACGGCCGCGAGCTGACCGGCCTTGCGCTGCAACGCATCTACCTCGACCGGGTCGAGAAGTTCATGGACCGCACCGGAAACGACGACGCGCGGGTGCTGGACGTCATCGAGAAGTGGGCCCACGTGCTGGACCTGCTCGAGCGCGACCCGCTCGAATGCGCCGACCTGCTGGACTGGTGCGCCAAGCTGCGCCTGCTCGAGGGCATGCGCTCGCGCGAGGGCCTGTCCTGGGCCGCCCCCAAGCTGCACCTGGTCGACCTGCAGTACTCCGACGTGCGCCTGGACAAGGGCCTCTACAACCGCCTGGTGGCGCGCGGCTCCATGCAGCGGCTGGTCACCGAGCAGCAGGTCACCGACGCCATGACCAACCCGCCCACCGACACCCGCGCCTACTTCCGCGGCGAGTGCCTGCGCCGGTTCGGCGCGGATATCGCGGCGGCCAGCTGGGATTCGGTGATCTTCGACCTGGGCGGCGACTCGCTGGTGCGGATCCCCACCCTGGAACCGCGTCGCGGCACCAAGTCCCACGTCGGCAAACTCCTGGACGGCGTGCACACCGCCTCGGAACTGGTGCGCCAGCTGACCCACTAGGCCCACGTGAGAGGGGTGCGGGAACTGAACCCCGTACCCCTTTTTCGTGTCCGCGACATGGCGGCGGAGAGATCGCGGGGACAGCACAATGACGTTTAATCCGGCATGTTGTCCCCGCTGGTGGGTACTGTTGACGGCACGAGCATCGGGTCTTCTCCGGTGCTCGCCGATGATCACAGAGGAGGTCGGCTGCTATGGCACAAGAGCAGACCAAGCGCGCCGGTGGCGGCGACGAGGACGAGGGCCCGGTCGGCGACGGTGGGGCGGGACAGGAGCGTCGCGAGAAGCTGGCGGAGGAAACCGACGACCTGCTCGACGAGATCGACGACGTGCTCGAGGAGAACGCGGAGGACTTCGTCCGCGCATATGTGCAGAAGGGCGGCCAGTGACCCAAGGTGACCCCCTGCGGCTCCAGTTGGGGTTCGCCCAATCCTCTTTCTCCGAGTACCTGCGTTTACACGCTCCGGAACTGTTGCCCGGCAACGGAATCGGATCCGGCGGCACGCACCCGAATCCGGGCGTGCCGTCGGATATCGCTCCGCACGGCACCACCATCGTCGCGGTCAGCTACCGCGGCGGTGTGCTGATCGCGGGCGACCGCCGCGCCACCCAGGGCAACCTGCTGGCCCAGCGTGACATCGAGAAGGTGTACATCACCGACACCTACTCCGCGGCCGGCATCGCCGGTACCGCGGGGATGGCGATCGAGATGATCCGCCTGTTCGCGGTGGAGCTCGAGTACTACGAGAAGATCGAGGGCGTTCCCCTCACCTTCGCCGGCAAGGCCAACAAGCTGTCGAAGATGGTGCGCGACAACCTCCCCGCCGCCCTGCAGGGGCTGGCGGTGGTCCCGCTGCTGGTCGGCTTCGACCCGGACGCGCAGGACCCGGACAAGTCCGGGCGGATCGTGTCCTACGACGTGGTCGGCGGGCGCAGCGAGGAGCGGTTCGGGTACACCGCGGTGGGGTCTGGTTCCCTGTTCGCCAAGTCATCGCTGAAGAAGACCTACGCGCGCGGCCTCGACCAGGACCGGGCGCTGCGGATCGCGATCGAATCGCTCTTCGACGCCGCCGACGACGACACCGCCACCGGCGGTCCGGACACCATGCGCAATATCTACCCGACGGCCATCGTCATCGACTCCGAGGGCACCGTGGAGGTCACCGACGAGCGCCTGAAGGAGATCACCCGGGCGATGGTGGAAGAGCGGGCCGCGCTGGCGGCAGAGGGGATCGGCGAAGCATGACACTGCCGTATTACGCGTCGGCCGAACAGATCATGCGCGACAAGACCGAGCTCGCGCGCAAGGGCATCGCGCGCGGCCGCTCGGTCATCGTGCTGGTCTACGACAAGGGCGTGGTGTTCGTGGCCGAGAACCCCTCGGCCACCCTCCACAAGATCAGTGAGCTCTACGACCGGGTCGGTTTCGCCGCGGTCGGCAAGTACAACGAGTTCGAGGCGCTGCGCCGCGGGGGCATCCTGCAGGCCGACCTGCGCGGTTACCAGTTCGATCGCCGCGACGTGACCGGGCGGTTCCTGGCCAACCTGTACGCCCAGAGCCTGGGCACCATCTTCACCGACCAGCTCAAGCCCTACGAGGTGGAGATCTGCGTCGCCGAAGTGGGCTTCCCCGAGCAGGACACGAACTCGGTGCTGTATCGGATCAACTTCGACGGATCCATCGTCGACGAACGAGAATTCGTGGTGATGGGCGGCAACACCGACCCCATCACCACCGCCCTCAAGGCTTCCTACAAGCCGGGCATGGACCTGCATTCGGCCATCACCACGGCGGTGGCCGCGCTGCAGAAGGCCGTGCCCGAGGGCGACAAGGACAAGCAGCGCACCGTGGGCGTCTCCTCCCTGGAGGTGGCAACCCTCGAGCAGTCCCGGCCGCGGCGGGCGTTCCGCCGGGTCCAGGGCTCCGCGCTGTCGGAGCTGATCACCGGCAAGGCGCCGAACGCGAAGGCGGCCGCCGAAGCCGACAAGCCGTCGGGCGGGGACCCGTCCTAAGGCCCCGGCGACGCCCGCAAATCCCGCTATTCGGGATAAGGCTCCTTTGCACTCTCAATAGCAGAGTGCAAAGGAGCCTTGCTTTTTCGCAGGGTAGAGCGCGTGCCGCGTTGCACCCCGTGCTAAATCGTTGTGAATACGTTTGCATCAGTGCTCCGACAAGGCCGTTACCGGGCACTATTCCGCTGTAATGTCGATAGGGTGCAGCGACGAATCATGGGGATCGAGACCGAATTCGGGGTGACGTGCACGTTCCACGGTCACCGTCGGTTGAGTCCTGACGAGGTGGCCCG
Organism: Nocardia sp. CA-136227; assembly: GCF_050955695.1. Classification (NCBI taxonomy): domain Bacteria; kingdom Bacillati; phylum Actinomycetota; class Actinomycetes; order Mycobacteriales; family Nocardiaceae; genus Nocardia; species Nocardia sp. CA-136227. The sequence continues at coordinate 4,363,750 of NZ_CP192081.1, read as the reverse complement.
GTACTTGTTCCGCCGGGTAGTTTCCTGGGGCCGTAGCTCGAACGTGTTCCTTCGTAATGGTGCCCGGCTCTACCTCGATGTCGGTTCCCATCCGGAGTACGCCACGGCCGAATGTGACAGCCTGGTGCAGTTGGTCACTCATGACCGCGCCGGCGAGCGGGTCCTGGAGGATCTGCTCATAGACGCCGAGCAGCGGCTCGCGGAGGAGGGTATCGGCGGCGATATCTACCTGTTCAAGAACAACACCGACTCCGCGGGCAACTCCTACGGCTGCCACGAGAACTTCCTCGTGGTCCGGGCCGGGGAGTTCTCGAGGATCTCCGACGTGCTGTTGCCGTTCCTGGTTACCCGGCAGTTGATCTGCGGGGCCGGGAAGGTGCTCCAGACGCCGAAGGCGGCGACGTTCTGCCTGTCGCAGCGGGCCGAGCACATCTGGGAGGGGGTGTCGTCGGCGACCACGCGGTCGCGGCCGATCATCAACACCCGCGACGAGCCGCACGCCGACGCCGAGAAGTACCGCCGCCTGCACGTGATCGTGGGCGACTCGAACATGGCCGAACCGACGACCATGCTGAAGGTCGGCACGGCGTCGCTGGTGCTGGAGATGATCGAGGCGGGCGTCGCGTTCCGAGACTTCGCTCTGGACAACCCGATTCGCGCCATTCGCGAGGTGTCGCACGATCTCACCGGTCGTCGGCCCGTGCGGCTGGCGGGCGGGCGGCAGGCGTCGGCGCTCGAGATCCAGCGCGAGTACTACGCCCGGGCCGTCGAGCACCTGCGCAACCGTGACCGCGATCCGCAGGTCGACGCGGTAGTGGATCTGTGGGGCCGCACCCTCGACGCGGTCGAGGCGCAGGACTTCGCCAAGGTCGACACCGAGATCGACTGGGTGATCAAGCGCAAGCTGTTCCAGCGCTACCAGGACCGCTACAACATGGAGCTGTCCGATCCCAAGATCGCCCAGCTGGATCTGGCCTACCACGACATCAAGCGCGGCCGCGGGGTCTTCGACCTGCTCGCCCGCAAGGGTCTGGCCAAGCGGATCACCGAGGACGACGCGGTCGACGCGGCGGTCACCACGCCGCCGCAGACCACCCGGGCCAAGCTGCGCGGCGATTTCATCACCGCCGCGCAGGAGGCGGGCCGCGACTTCACCGTCGACTGGGTCCACCTCAAGCTCAATGACCAGGCACAACGGACGGTGCTCTGCAAGGACCCGTTCCGCTCGGTCGACGAGCGCGTGGACCGGCTCATCGCCTCGATGTAAGGACCGGGAACGGGCCGCGAACCGAGGGTTCGCGGCCCGTTCCGCGTCCGGACCCGGCAGGATCGGGGTCGATAGGGGAAAAACGCGACCGCCCATGCGTCACCTCGGCGACACTCCCATTACTCTCTACGGGGTGGCGATATCCAAGGTCGAGCGGTTGATGAATCTGGTTATCGCGCTGCTGTCCACCCGGCAGTTCCTGACCGCGGAGCGGATCCGGGAGTCGGTCGCCGGGTACGAGGAGTCCGCGAGCGACGAGGCCTTCAGCCGGATGTTCGAGCGCGACAAGAACGAGCTGCGCGATCTGGGCATACCCCTCGAGATCGGACCGGTGAGCCGGTTGTCGAGTGTCGAGGGCTACCGCATCAACCGGGATGCCTATGAGCTCCCGGACATCGATCTGACCAGCGAGGAAGCGGCCGCGGTCGCGGTGGCCGTGCAGTTGTGGGAGTCGCCGGAGCTGGCGGCGGCCGCCGAGGGCGGTCTGCTCAAGCTGCGCGCGGCCGGTATTCACGTGGAGCCCGACGCCGGGGTGTCGGCGGTGCCCGCGGTGCCGGCCCGGACGCGCGGCTCGGAGCCGGTGCTCGGCAAGCTGCTCGCCGCGATCGATGCCGGACGGTCGGTGCGGTTCAAACACCGGCAGTCGCACGGGGATCCGGTCGAACGCGATGTCCAGCCCTGGGGTGTGGTGACCCACCACGGCCGCTGGTACCTGGTCGCGCACGACAATGTGCGCGCCGCGCAGCGGGTGTTCCGCATCTCCCGCATCGACGAGGACGTCACCGAGTACGGACCGGCCAATGCCGTGCACAAGCCCGAGGACCTGGACCTGCGTACCGTGGTCGCCGAGGTCACCGCGCAGTCGCCGATCACCGGATCGGCCACGGTGTGGGTGGCCCAGGGCCGTGGCCAGGAGATCCGCCGCCTCGGACCGGTCATGGAGGACCGGGTGCTGGGCGGGCGGCCCGGCTCGATCGTGGAGGTGCCGATCCGGTCGCGGGACTGGCTGGCTCGGCTCATCACCGGACTCGGCGCGGACGCGCTGGTGCTCGCGCCGGAGGACCTGCGCGACAACGTGATCGCGCGCCTGAAGTCGGTGCTGGAGCGGACGGAGGTGACGGCGTGAGTGCGGACGCGTCGCGGAAACGCCGGGGAGACAGCGTGATCGACACTGCCCGCAAGGGTGACGGCGCTCGGGCGTCGGAGGGGGCCAAGGACCGGCGGGGGAGCGCGGCGGCGAGCAGCCGCCTGTCGACCCGGCTGGCCCGGCTGCTCAATATGATTCCGTACTTCCAGGCCAACCCGGGCATCGGTGCGGCGGAGGCGGCGGCCGAACTCGGCGTCACCACCAAGCAGTTGATGACCGATCTGAACCAGCTGTGGATGTGCGGTCTGCCCGGTTACGGGCCCGGTGACCTGATCGACCTGTCGTTCTCCGAGGAGAGCATCGAGGTCACCTTCAGCGCGGGCATCGACCGTCCGCTGCGGCTGACCTCGCTGGAGGCGACCGCGCTGCTGGTGGCGCTGCGCTCGATCGCGGATCTGCCCGGCATGGTGGATCCGAGCGCCGCGCACGCGGCCACCGCGAAGATCGAATCGGCCATCTCCGGACGGGAATTCGCGGGCCCGGAGCTACCCGCGCCGGTGGAAGCGCCCGCCGTGGCGACCGTCCGGTCCGCCGTCGAGCACGACCACGCGCTGCGCCTGGTCTACTACTCGGCCAGCCGCGATGTGGTGTCCGAGCGCGTCGTGGATCCGATCCGAATCGTGCTGGTGGACAACAACAGTTACCTGCAGGCGTGGTGCCGGCAAGCCGAGGGCGTGCGCCTGTTCCGCCTCGACCGGATCGAGGAGGCCACCGAGCTCGACGAGCCCGCGCGCCCGCCGGCCGAGGCCGCCCTCGACGAGTCCGCGGCGCTGGACCTGTTCGTCGACGATCCCGCGGTCCCGCTGGCACGCTTGCTGATTCGCCCCGACTACGCGTGGGTGCTCGAGCAGTACCCGATGCACAAGGTCACCACCCACCCCGACGGCAGCCTCGAGGCCACCATGCGCTTCGCCACCCTGGACTGGATGGCGCGACTGTTGCTCGGCTTCGGCGCGGGCGTCACCGTCCTCGGCCCCGCCGAACTGGTGACCGCGGTGCGCGAGCGGTCCAGTTCGGCGCTGGCCGCCTACGCCGGACTCGACGACACCGGGCTCGGGAATCGCGCCGGGCTCGAGGAGGTCGGTCCCGCTTGAGTTTCCGGGTGACGGTGCTCGGCGCGGGCAGCATCGGGTGTTATGTGGGTGGGCGGCTGGCCGCGGCGGGCGCCGAGGTGACCTTCGTGGGCCGCCCGCGCGTCCTCGACGAGCTGAACACGCACGGCCTGCGGCTCACCGACCTCGACGGCAAGAACGTCACCGTCGAGCCGACCGCGTTCCGGACGGCCACCGAGCCCACCGACGAGGCCGATCTGGTGCTGATCACCGTCAAGTCCGCGGGCACCGCCACCGCCGCCGCCGAACTGGCCGGGGTGCTCGCGCCCGGCACCGTCGTGCTCAGCCTGCAGAACGGCATCGGCAACGACGCGGTCATCCGCGAGATCCTGCCCACCTGCGTGGTGCTGCCCGGCATGGTGATGTTCAACGTGGTCCACCGTGGCGAGGGCCGCTTCCACCGCGGCACCGCGGGCACCGTCGACATCGCCGACGATCCGGTGCTGACCCGGTTCACCGGCGTCTTCGCCCGCTCGGGTCTGGGCTTCAAACGCCACGCCGACCTGCTGTCCATCCAATGGGCCAAGCTGCTGCTCAACCTGAACAACCCGATCAACGCGCTGTCGGGTCGTCCGCTGCGCGAGGAGCTCGGGTCCCGCGACTACCGGCGCTGCCTGGCCCTGGCCCAGCGCGAGGCGCTGGCCGCCATGGCCGCCGCCCGGATCCGCCCGGCCCGGCTCACCCCGCTGCCGCCGGAGCTGATGGCGCGGCTGCTGACCGCCCCCGACGGCGTCTTCCGCCGGGTTGCCGGACGTGTGCTGGCCATCGATCCGGTGGCCCGCTCGTCCATGGCCGACGACCTGGCCGCCGGGCGCGCCACCGAAATCCCTTGGCTGTGCGGAGAAATCGTCAGCCTCGGTGCCATGGTAGGAATACCCACACCGGTGAACCAGAAGCTGATAGAACTCGTGACAGCCGCGGAGAACGGCGACCGGCGCACCTGGTCGGGAGCCGAATTGCTGGCACAACTCGAGGGCGCCGCGGGTGACGACGCGGCGAACGAGGGTTGACAACGAGGTTCGCGGTATGCGGGTCCGGTAGCATCGGACTCACCAAGTCTTTGGAGGTAATGGAATGACAGGCGCCATCAGCCCGTGGCACTTGCTGATCGTTGTGCTGATCTTCTTGCTGTTCTTCGGCTCGAAGCGCATGCCGGACGCGGCCCGCAGCCTGGGTCGCTCGATGCGCATCTTCAAGACCGAGGTCAGCCAGATGCAGAACGAGGGCAAGACGGGCGAGGCCGCTCCCGAGGCCCAGGCCCAGCCGGTGCAGCCGCCGGCGCAGCTGCCGCCCGCCCAGCCGGTGCAGCAGCCCGCGGCACAGCCGAACGACCAGCAGAAGGCCTGAATCGGCCACCGTCCGGGATGAGCGCGGGCTCATCCCGGATGTGGTGTTGTCCGGGTCCGGGGGCGCACCCGCGCCCACGTCTTCTGTGGCCGTAAGGCGGAGGCAGTCACACTCACATGCGTATTCGCATCCCGTTCGATCCTCGGCGCAGCAAGCGCCGCACGAACCCCGACGGCACCATGTCCCTGGTGGAGCACCTCTCGGAGCTCCGCAAACGCCTGCTCATCGCACTGGCGTGGGTCGCCATCGGCACCCTGTTCGGGTTCTTCTGGTACTCGCACACCCTGTTCGGGATCGAGAGCCTCGGTGAGATCCTGCGCGGCCCCTACTGTGCGCTCCCGGCCTCCTCGCGGGCCAATCTCAGCTCCGACGGCGCCTGCCGACTGCTGGCGACCGCGCCGTTCGAGCAGTTCACGCTGCGCTTGAAGGTCGGCACCACCGCCGGCGTGGTGGTGGCCAGCCCGTTCTGGCTGTACCAGCTGTGGGCGTTCATCACCCCGGGCCTGTACGCCAAGGAACGCAAGTACGCGATCGCGTTCGTGGCGGCCGGCGCGTCGCTGTTCATCGCGGGCGCGGTGCTGGCCTACTGGGTGGTCGCGCACGCGCTCAGCTTCCTGATGACCATCGGCAACAATGTCCAGATCACGGCGCTGTCGGGTTCGCAGTACTTCAGCTTCATCATCAAGCTGCTGGTGATCTTCGGCGTCAGCTTCGAAACGCCTTTGCTCATCGTGGGTTTGAACTTCCTCGGGGTGCTCACCTACGAGCGGCTCACCAAGTGGCGGCGCGGGCTGATCTTCGGATTGTTCGTGTTCGCGGCCATCGTGACCCCGCAGGACCCGATCTCCATGCTGGCGCTGGCGTTCGCGCTGACCGTGCTGTTCGAGATCGCGGTGCAGGTCGCGCGGATCAACGACAAGCGCAAGGCCCGCAACGCGCAGGCCTGGGACAAGCTGGCCGACGACGAGGCCTCCCCGCTCGACACCGCGCCCGGCGGCGTGGACGCGGCGACCCCGGTGCCCGGGGCCGAGCCGGTCAGCGCCACACCGGTGGAGAAAACCACGGGAGTCGTGTCGGATTACTCCGATACCCTCTGACGCGTGACCGAGGGATGTAGCGCGCGTCGATCTCGTGACATGCAAGCGCGCTATCATGTCACTCATGGGGAATCGGGGAGTCAAGCGGGCGTACAGATATCGCTTCTATCCGACCTCGGAACAAGCCGAGCAGTTGTCGAGAACGTTCGGTTGCGTCCGCTACGTGTACAACCGGGCGTTGGCGGAACGCTCTCGCGCGTGGACGCTGGAGCAGCGGCGTGTGTCGTACGCGGAGTCGGACAAGATGCTCACCGGGTGGAAGCGCGACCCCGGAACAGAGTGGCTGGTGGAGCCTTCCAAGGGTCCGTTGCAGGCGGCACTGCGGAATCTTCAGGGTGCGTTCGACAAGTTCTGGCGCAAGCAATCCGGCTACCCGAAGTTCAAGAAGAAGGGGAGGTCTACGGACTCGGCCACCTACTTCTCGAACTGCTTCAGCTATCGCGACGGCCGGATCAAGCTGGCGAAACAGTCGGAGCCGCTGAACATCCGCTGGTCTCGCCCCTTGCCCGAGGGTGCGGCGCCGTCACAGGTGACGGTGAGTCGCGACGGTGCGGGTCGCTACCATATCTCGATCCTGGTGGAGGACTTGGTCCGCGAGCACACGCCGACGGATGTGACAGTCGGAATCGATGCGGGCATTTCGTCGCTGTACACGTTCTCGACGGGGGAGAAGGTATCCAATCCTCGACACGAGAAGCGGGACCGTGCTCGGTTGGCGAAGGCGCAGCGGGTGCTGGCGAAGAAGCAGCCGGGCTCCAACAATCGCGCGAAGGCGCGATCGAACGTCGCTCGCATCCATGCTCGGATCGCGGACCGGCGGCGGGATCATCTGCACAAACTTTCGACTCGTGTGGTGCGCGAAAACCAAGTGATCGCCATCGAGGATCTGAGTGTGCGGAACCTGGTTCGGAATCGTTCACTGGCGCGAGCGATCTCGGACGCGTCATGGTCCCAGTTCCGGTCGATGGTGGAGTACAAGGCGGACTGGTACGGCCGCACCGTTGTGGCGATCGACCGGTTCTATCCGTCGAGCAAAACCTGCTCGGCGTGTGGCCGTATCGTCGATCGCTTGCCACTCGGTGTTCGCGAATGGAGATGCCCGTGCGGTGCGGTCCACGACCGGGATGTGAATGCCGCCAAGAACATACAGGCCGCCGGGCTGGCGGTCTTGGCCTGCGGAGATGGTGTGAGACCGCCCCGCAGCTGATGCGGGAAGGCAACCGTCGATGAAACAGGAAAGCACCCCCGCGAGGGCGGAAGTCCCGGTCTTCGAGGGCCGGGGGGAAGTCAAATCAAGGTCGCTCACTGGCGAACTGGCGGCATTCACCGCCGAACTGAAATTCGAGCTCGATCCGTTCCAGCGGCAGTCGTGCGCGGCGCTCGAGGGCGGGCACAGTGTGCTCGTCTGCGCGCCCACCGGCGCCGGCAAGACGGTGGTCGGCGAGTTCGCGGTACACCTGGCCCTGGCCTCGGGCGGCAAATGCTTCTACACGACGCCCATCAAGGCGCTGTCGAACCAGAAGTTCGCCGACCTCACCGCCCGCTACGGGCGCGACGAGGTCGGTTTGCTGACCGGTGACCAGTCCATCAATCCGGACGCCTCGGTGGTGGTGATGACCACCGAGGTGCTGCGCAACATGCTCTACGCGGGATCGGATGCGCTGCGCGGGCTTTCCTACGTCGTCATGGACGAGGTGCACTACCTGGCCGACCGCTTCCGCGGCGCGGTGTGGGAAGAGGTCATCCTGCACCTGCCGCCCGAGGTGCGCCTGGTCAGCCTGTCCGCCACGGTCTCCAACGCCGAGGAGTTCGGTGCCTGGATGGAGACCGTGCGCGGCGACACCGCGGTCATCGTCGACGAGACCCGGCCGGTGCCGCTGTGGCAGCACGTCATGGTCGGCAAGCGCATGTTCGACCTGTTCGACCCCAAGTCCAGCGACGCCAAGGTGGTCGTGGACCAGGATCTGCAGCGCTACATCAAGCACCGCGAAGCCGTTGACCGGATGGACAATTGGGGTGTGCCCGGGCGCGGTCGCGGCGGGCCGCGGCGCTCGTTCCGGCCCATGCCGCGCCCCGAGGTGATCGCCCGGCTCGACGACGAGGGGCTGCTGCCCGCCATCACCTTCATCTTCAGCCGCGCGGGATGCGATGGGGCACTGGCCCAGTGCGTGCGCTCGCGCCTGGACCTCTCCCGCGAGGACGATCGCGCGGTGGTCGACGAGATCATCGAGAAGCACACCGGGGACCTGCCCAAGAGCGACCTCGAGGTGCTCGGCTACTGGGAGTGGCGCGAGGCGCTGCACCGCGGCTTCGCCGCGCATCACGCGGGCATGCTGCCCGCCTTCCGGCACACCGTCGAGGACCTGTTCGTGCGCGGACTGGTGCGCGCGGTGTTCGCCACGGAGACACTGGCACTGGGCATCAACATGCCCGCGCGCACGGTGGTGCTGGAACGCCTGGTCAAGTTCAACGGCGAGAGCCACGCCGAACTGACGCCGGGGGAGTACACGCAGCTCACCGGGCGCGCGGGGCGGCGCGGCATCGACGTCGAGGGTCACGCGGTGGTGCTGTGGCAGCCCGAGGTCGATACCAGCGCGGTCGCGGGTCTGGCCTCGACGCGCACCTATCCGCTGCGGTCGTCGTTCCGGCCGGGCTACAACATGTCGATCAATCTGGTCGATCGTATGGGCGCGGTGGAATCGCGTGCGCTGCTGGAGCGTTCCTTCGCCCAGTTCCAGGCGGACCGGTCGGTCGTGGGCCTGGTGCGGGGCATCGAACGCAACGAGGCGCAGCTGCGCAAGCTGCGCTCGCAGCTCGGGGACGAGAGCTTCTTCGAATACATCCAGCTGCGCGAACGCGTCCGGGACCGGGAACGGAACCTGGAACGGCAGGGCCGCACCGACCGGCGGCAGGCCGCGGTGTCGTCGCTGACCGCGCTGCGGCGCGGCGACGTGGTGGCGATTCCGTCGGGCCGCCGGCAGGGGCTGGCGGTGATCCTGGAACCCGATGCGACACCGGGTGATCCGCGTCCGCTGGTGCTCACCGAGGACAAGTGGGCCGGTCGCGTCTCGGCCGCCGACTTCCCGACCCCGGCCGAATCGCTGGGCCGGCTGCGGCTGCCCAAGCACGTGGACCACCGCACCGCGCGGGTCCGCCGCGACCTGGCCTCGGCGCTGCGCAGCACCGGCATCACCATGCCGCGCCGCCCCCGCACCGCCGGCAAGTCCAAGGCCGCCGACGACCGCGACCTGCAGACCCTGCGGCGAGCGCTGCGCAACCATCCGGCACACTCGCGGCCGGATCGAGAGCAGTTGGCGCGCATCGGGGAACGCTACAACCGCCTCGAACGCGAGACCGAGCACCTGCGCCAGCAGGTGGCGGCCACCACCAACTCCCTCGCGCGCACCTTCGACCGCATCCTCGGGCTGCTCGAGGAACGCGGCTACGTCGAGAACGGCGAGGTCACCCAGGACGGGCGGCGGCTGGCCCGGATCTACGCCGAGGCGGATCTGGTTGTCGCGGAAAGCCTTCGGCAGGGGCTGTGGCGCGGGCTCGGCCCGGCCGAGCTGGCCGCGGTGGTGTCGATCCTGGTGTACGAGTCCCGGCAGGAGGGCGGCTACCTGGGGGCGTCCGGGCCCACCGCGCCCATCCGGCGGGCCGTGGACGCCACCATCGGGGTGTGGTCGCAGCTGCGCTCCGACGAGTCCCGGCACCGGCTGCAGCCCACCCGGGAACCCGACCTCGGTTTCGTCACGGGCGTCTACACCTGGGCGCGCGGCGACGACCTCGCCGACGCCCTGCTCGCCAGCGGGGATCGCGGAAACGCGCTCTCCGCGGGCGATTTCGTGCGCTGGTGCCGCCAGGTCATCGACCTGCTCGACCAGATTCACAGCACCGCCGACGACGTCGAGGTGGCGGCGACGGCCAGCAAGGCGGTGCGCGCCATCCGCCGGGGTGTCGTAGCCGTGGACGCGGCGTAGTAGATACGACTGTGCTTTGATTCTTGGATGTACCGACCGCAGCGGGAGCATGCGCGTGTTCCCGCTCGGGGGGCTAGCGTGAGTACAACGGATTGCTATTGGAGGCAAGCAGATGAGCGGCCCGTACGGACCGAATGACGCCCCGGCGGGGGGCAACAACGATCCGACCCTGCAGTGGAGCGGACAGCAGCCCGCGCCCGGCGCCGGACCGACTCAGCAGTGGGGCGGTCAGCAGCCGGCCCAGCCGACCGCGCAGTGGGGCGATCCGTCTCAGCAGCAGCCCGGCCAGCAGCCGTGGGGCCAGTCCCAGCCGCAGCAGCCCGCCCAGCCCTGGGGGCAGTCGCAGCCGCAGCAGCCGGCCCAGCAGTGGGGGCAGAGCCAGCCGCAGTGGCAGCAGCCGCAGGGTGATCAGCAGTGGGGGCAGTCGCAGCCCCAGTGGCCGCAGCAGGGTCAGCCCGGCCAGCAGGACTGGAACCAGCAGGCCGGGCAGCAGTGGCCGCAGCCCGGTCAGCAGGCGCCCGCGGGCAAGAAGAAGACCGGTGTGATCATCGGCGTGGTGGCCGCGGTCGTCGTGGTGCTGGCCGCGGTCGGCGGCGGTCTGGCCTGGCTGCTGAGCAAGGACCAGCTCGACAACAGCGCCGTGCAGTCCGGGGTGCAGAAGGTCCTCAAGGACACCTACGGCATCGACGACGTGCAGGACGTGAAGTGCCCGTCGGGGCAGAAGGTCGAGGTCGACAAGACCTTCGATTGCACGCTCAAGGTGGGTGGCGAGAGCAAGAAGGTCACCATCAAGATCACCAAGGATGACGGCACCTACGAGGTCGGCCGCCCGAACTGATTTTCGGGGCAAAGTCGTTGGGCCCGGGCGCGATTGGGATCGCGGCCGGGCCTATTTGTTTGCCAGGGGTTGTCTGACCGCGCTCGGCGGGTAATGTGGGCCGAAATTCTTTCGGTTGATCGTGATCGGGGGGCGTTATGAACTCGACTTTTCGAACCATCGGCTGGACCGCCACCGCGGCTGTCGTCGCGAGTGTGGGCCTGGCATCCACGCCGTTCGCGGGGGCGGACGGACCCGCCCCGGTCGTGAACGACTGCATCACCAACCACACCGTGGAGAAACCCGGCGGCATGCTGCTCGCCTGCGGTGACGGCGGGCTCAGCGTCCGCGACATCACCTGGAGCAGTTGGGGTCCCGACACCGCCGAGGGTGACGGCACCGAATACCGGCGGGTGTGCGAGCCCAGCTGCGCGGCCGGGCACACGGCCAGCGGCGCCACCCACGTGACGCTGCGCAAGGTGCAGGACGGCTACTTCACCGAAGCCGCCATCACCGATCTCGACGGCAAGCCCGAAACCTGGCCGGTAGGACCGATTCGCCGCTGATCGCGGGCGGCTCGACCACGGCCGCCGATCGCACACCAGAGTGGCCCGCTACCGCTGTGTGACAGCGAACGAGTTCGGTCAGGAGGCGGAGCGCTTGGCCATGGCGGTGAGCAGTCGTTTGACCGGGCTCTCGGCGTTGTAGGCGGTGGCCAGCGCGGCCAGTCGCTCCGGATCGGCCGGGGTGAGCGGCAACAGGTCGGGGCCGGAGTATTCGACGGTGGCGTCGCGGACGACCCGGACCACCGGGGCCGCGGCCTTCAGATAGTCATCGGCGGCAACGAGTTTCGCGCGCACACCCTTCGCGAGATCGGAGTCCGGGTCGGCGGCCGCCTCCCGCAGCGCCTCCACCGAGCCGAACCTGGTGATCAGCTGGGCGGCGGACTTGTCGCCGATTCCCGCCACACCCGGCAGGCCGTCGGAGGCGTCGCCGCGCAGCGTCGCCATATCGGCGTACGCGGGACCCGCGATGTCCTCGGGCACACCGTATTTGGCCGACACCTCGGCCGGACCCCACAGCTCGGCCTTCGCCAGGCCGCGCCCGACATAGAACACGCGCACCGGCGGCGTCGGCGTATCGCGGACCAGTTGCAGCAGATCGCGATCGCCGCTGACGACGATCACCTCGTCGACGCCCTCCCGCGTGGCCAGCGTCCCGATGACGTCGTCGGCTTCGAGACCCTCAGCGCCCGCGGTCGCGATCCCCGCGGCCTCGAGCAGCTCCATGATCATGTCGACCTGCGGTGTCAGGGTGTCGGGGACTTCCTCCGCGATCACGCCCGCGACCGGCTCGCCCGCGTCCTCGGCCACCCGGTGCGCCTTGTACGACGGCAGCAGGTCCACCCGGAACCGCGGCCGCCAATCCAGATCCAGGCACACCACCAGCCGGCTCGGGGCGTGCTGCTTGACCAGCGCGGCGATCATGTCGGTGAACCCGCGCAGCGCGTTCACCGGCCGCCCATCGGGCGCGGTGATCTTCTCCGGGATCGCGTAGAACGCCCGGAACCACAGACTGGCCCCATCGAGCAGCAACAGCGGACCGGCGGCAGGGTTGCTCATAGCGCACGACCCTACCGTTCGCCGCCGACAACGCGGGGACAGCGCCGCGGGGAGTCGGCGGGCTCGCGGGCTGGTTGCGGCGCATGGGCCGCGGGCGGGCCGAACAGTACGACGCGGCGCACACGTGGGGCATTCGCGGGTCGAAAGCTGCTCGGCGGCAGGGCGGTCGGGTGCTGCGGCGGTGGTGGCACCCGGCGGTGGGGGTGCGAAGTTCGGTGGTGGCTGGAGGGTGGCGGGGCGGGGGAGTAGCGTCGGATGGCATGAGCTCTCATGACGAGTCACGGTTCGCGGCGGAGGTCTATGGGGCGCGGTTGGAGCGCGCCGCGCGGTTGGCCAGGGATGCGCATCTGGACGCGCTGCTCATCACCCCCGGGCCTGACCTGCGGTTTCTCATGGGGTCGCGGGCGCAGTCGTTCGAGCGGCTGACGTGCCTGGTGATCCCGGCCAGCGGGGAGACGCCCTCGGTGGTGATCCCGAAGCTGGAGCTGGCCTCGCTGAAGGGGTCGGCGGCCGGGGAGCTGGGGTTGCAGATCGTGGACTGGGTCGACGGGGTCGATCCGTACCGCATCGTCAAGAACGTGCTCAATGCCGGTGCGCGCGTGGCGGTCACCGATGTGATGCCCGCCCTGCACCTGCTGCCCATCGCCGATCAGTTTGGCTCGCTACCGGTTTCGGCCACCCCGCTGCTGCGTGAACTGCGAATGCGCAAGGACCCCAGCGAGACCGAGGCCCTGCGGCGCGCGGGCGCGGCCATCGACCGGGTGCACGCCCGCATGGGTGAGTTCCTGCGCCCCGGCCGCACCGAGGCCGAGGTGGGCGCGGACATCGCCGCCGCCATCGTCGAGGAGGGCCACACCGAGGCCGACTTCGTCATCGTCGGCAGCGGCCCGCACGGCGCGGACCCGCACCACATGGTGTCCGACCGCGTGATCGAGCCCGGTGACGTGGTGGTCATCGATATCGGCGGACCGGTCGAACCCGGCTACTTCTCCGACTCCACCCGCACCTACGTGCTGGGTGAGCCGAACGAGGAGGTGGCGGCCCAGTTCGCGGAACTGGAACGCGCCCAGGCCGCCGCGGTGGCGGCCGTCCGCCCGGGCGTCACCGCCGAATCCATCGACGCCGCCGCCCGCGACGTGCTGGCCGCGGCCGAGCTCGCCGACTACTTCGTGCACCGCACCGGCCACGGCATCGGCCTGTCGGTGCACGAGGAGCCCTACATCGTGGCGGGCAACGACCTGGTCCTGCAGGAGGGCATGGCGTTCAGCATCGAGCCGGGCATCTACTTCCCCGGCCAGTGGGGTGCCCGCATCGAGGACATCGTCATCGTCACCGCCGACGGCTGCGAGTCGATGAACAAGCGTCCCCACGGGCTGACCCGGCTATGACCGCCGAGCCCCCGCGGCAGGTCAGTGGCCGAGGGCGGGGGCTCCCGGCTTGAACACGCTGCTGGCCAGCACGCGCTGCACCTGGATGGCGATGACCACGCGGGTCGGGTTCTCGCGGGGCTGGCGGTAGCGGCCGGCGTAGCGGTCGACGGCGTCGGCCACCGCGGCCGGGTCGTCGAGCACGGTGGCCGGTCCCTCGAGGGTGATCCAGCGCGGGCCGTCGACCTGGCTCACCGCCGCGTACCCGGAGCGGCGCACATTGTTGACCTTCACCGAGCCGTCGTTGGTGATGATGCGGGCGATCCCGGCCTCCGGATCCCAGGTGAAGCCGACGGCGACGACGTGCGGGGTGCCGTCGGCGCGCAGCGTGGACAGGGTGGCCAGGTGACGCTCGGTGACGAAGTCGGCGGCGGCGGGGGACAGTTCGGGGCGTGCGGCGGTGCTGGTCATGATTCGACGCTAGCAATCCACCGTCGGGCGCATCGGGCGGCGGTGCCCGGGTGGCACACTGTGGGCCATGGGTTTCGGATCGCGGGACGTCGACAAGGGCGTCGTACTGGTGCTGGGTGGGCGCAGTGAGATCGGGCTGGAAGTGGCGCGCCGGCTGTCGCCGGGCCGGGAGGTCATCCTCGCGGCGCGCGGCGCCGACCGGTTACAGGCACAGACCAAGGAGCTGCTGATCGCGGAGGCGGCGGCGGTGCACTGCGTCGAGTTCGACGCCGACGACATGGCCTCGCATCAGCCGCTGCTGGAGAAGATCATCGCCGAGCACGGGCGCATCGGTGTCGCGGTGGTGGCCTTCGGAATCCTCGGGGATCAGGAACTGGCCGAACAGGATCCCGAACACGCGGTCGCGATCGTGCAGACCGACTTCGTGGCGCAGGTCAGCGTGCTGACCAGTCTGGCGAACCTGCTGCGCGAGCAGGGCGACGGGCAGATCGTGGTGTTCAGCTCCATCGCGGGCGTGCGGGTGCGGCGCGCCAACTACGTGTACGGATCGGCCAAGGCGGGCCTGGACGGCTTCGCCACCGGCCTGCAGATGGCGCTCGAGGGCAGCGGTGTGCACCTGCTGATGGTGCGGTCCGGGTTCGTGATCGGCCGCATGACCGCGGGCATGAAGCCCGCCATCATGTCGAGCACCCCGGACCAGGTGGCCGACGCGGTGGTGGCGAGCCTGTACCGGCGCGCCCGCAACGTCGATGTGCCGCGGCGCATTCGGCTGCTGTTCATCGCCATGCGCTTCACCCCGCACGCGCTGTGGCGGCGGGCCCGCCGATGACCGACCTGCCCGTGCCGTCGGTCCCGATCGCCGTGATCGGGATCGGGGCCGACGGCTGGGACGGCCTGGGCGGTCCGGCGCGGCGCGAGATCGCCGCCTGCGACGTACTGCTCGGCTCCACACGGCAATTGGCGCTGATCCCCGAGGGCGAGACCGGTGCGGAGCGGGTGGCGTGGCCCTCGCCGCTGGTGCCCGCCCTCCCGGGCCTGCTACGCGAGTACGCGGACCGCAAGCTGGGTGTCCTCGCCAGCGGTGACCCCATGTTCTTCGGCATCGGCGTGACCCTGACGAAACTGGTTGGGGCCCAGGCGCTGCGCGTGCTGCCGCAGCCGTCGTCGGTGTCGCTGGCGTGCGCCCGCCTGGGCTGGGCGCTGGATGCGACGCCGGTCGTCAGCGCGGTCGGCCGTCGCGTGGAGACCGTGCTCCCGGAATTGTCGTCCGGCCGCAGGATTCTCGTCCTGAGCTCCGACGAGCACACCCCGGCCGCGGTGGCGGAGCTACTGGCGCGCAATGGATTCGGCGAGTCGGCTCTCACGGTCCTGGAACAGCTCGGCGGTCCCGCCGAACGCCTGGTGGCTGGCACTGCCACCCGCTGGGATCACCCTCTCGGTGACGCGTTGAACATCATCGCGATCGACTGCGTGGCGGACCCGTCGGCACCGCGGCTGACTCGCCTGCCCGGCCTCCCCGACGAGGTGTACGACGGCGACGGCCAGCTCACCAAATCGGAGGTGCGGGCCCTCACCCTGTCGGCGCTGGCCCCCGCGCCCGGCGAACTGCTGTGGGATGTCGGCGGCGGGTCCGGCACCATCGCGATCGAATGGTGCCGCACGCACTCGTCCTGCCGGGCGGTCACGTTCGAACGGGTCGAGAGCCGCCGCAAGCAGATCGCCGCCAATGCCGCCGCCCTCGGCGTCCCCGGCGTCGATGTCCACGGCCCGGCCCCCGACGCCTTCGCCGACCTCCCGGCCCCCGACGCCTTCGCCGACCTCCCGGCCCCCGACGCGATCTTCATCGGCGGCGGCCTGACCCAGGACGGAATGTTCGACGCCTGCTGGTCCCGCCTGCGTCCCGGCGGCCGTCTGGTCGCGAGCGCCGTGACCGCCGAATCCGACAGCTTGCTCCTGCGTCTGGCCGACGAGCACGGCGGCATCCTGCGCCGCTTCCAGATCTACCGCGCCGAACCCCTCGGCGGCTTCACCGCCT
Source organism: Nocardia sp. CA-136227 (assembly GCF_050955695.1). NCBI lineage: Bacteria > Bacillati > Actinomycetota > Actinomycetes > Mycobacteriales > Nocardiaceae > Nocardia > Nocardia sp. CA-136227. The sequence continues at coordinate 4,347,488 of NZ_CP192081.1, read as the reverse complement.
GGCGCCCCCAACTCCCCGTCACCCATTGGGTGACGACGAAACCCGCCGCGCCACAAGATTAGCCACGCCGCGAGGCTCCATGGTGCGCAGCGAAATAGGCGCCGCAATGTCGGCGGTGTCGTGGGCAGGTTCCTGACGTGCGGTGCGCGTCGCCTCGAAATCGGCGCGATGCGAGGCGGTGCGTGACGCGCGGCCACCCACGCCGCGAGTTTGGGCGCGGCGTGGGTTGAGTGTGACGAGGTGGTTGGATGCGGCGTCGGCCCGCGCGGTCAGCCGACCGGAGGGAGTGCGAGGGGGCCGGGTTCGAAAACGGTGACCAGGACGACGATATTGCCGTAGGGGGCGGAGCCGTTGGCGAGGCGGTGGGCGGCCTTGGCCAGTGACGTGCGCCAGCCGTACTTCGCGTCGATCGCCGCCTCCACCTTGGTGAGGAGATCACCCTCGGGGACCAGGTTGGCGTGGCCCATGAGCTGACGGCTGCCGACGGCCGGGTTGCCGCGCCAGTCGCCGGGCTGGACCAGGACGCGGGGGTCGAGGGCGAGTTGCTCGGCTTCCGCGGCGAACGACGAGACGCGGAAAGCGAGGCCGTTGTCGCCGAAGGGAATCACCAGCCGCGGGGCGGTGACCAGTTGGCGGTGTCCGAGAGTCCGGGTGACCAGTGCGGTCTTGGCCTTCTCCCAGACCGTCGACGGCCGTGCCGCCGCGGCCTGGGCCGGTATGGTCCGGTCCGGTATGGCCGACACGGCCACCGTGGGTCGTGCGAACGGGGTGCGGCCGACCGCCGCGTCGATGGTCATATCGGTCATCGCCTTCGATCCTTCCGTGCCGGTTCCTCTGCCAGGGCTCGGTGTCGGGCGCGCGCGAGCCGGTGCGGTTCGGCACCAACACGGCGTTTGCCGTGTATTCGCTCATCAGGCGGCGACCCTCTCACTGTCGGTCGGTCCAACCGGTCCGCGCAAGAGCGACACACTGGGCCGCTCATTGAGTTTCGCCACTCGTCACCTTCGGGCCACCCTGCCCCAACGCATCTCGACGGCACTGAGCCCTCCTCTTCGATAGTCCCGGTGTTTCGCGGATCCGGCAACGACACTGGTCAGGCGCATGTGCGCCGGTAACGGAAAAGTCGCTCGAGGCGGCGTCAGTGGGACGCAGGCGCATTGGTGACGTGTCTCGAATCCCCGGTGGGCGGAACAGGTCGGTCTGGCTGGGGGCCGGGCTCGGGGGCCGGGTGTCGTGTTTACTGACGGTATGGCGCTGTTCGGTCGAATGGTCTCGGCCGGTTCGCGATTCGCGAATCGTCGCGGCATCTACCTGGGTCGTCGATCCACGAGAGTGCACGTGCGCGTCTATCGGTGGTCGCGCGGCCGGATCGGCGGGCGCGTGCCGGGTTGGCGGGGTGGCCGCATCCTGCTGCTGGACCACATCGGCGCGCGCAGCGGCGTGCGCCGGACCTCCCCGCTGATGTACGTCGAGGCGGATGACGTGCTGGCGGTCGCCGCGTCCAAGGCGGGGGAGCCGGCGAATCCCGCCTGGTTCCACAATCTGCTCGCGCACCCGGACACGGTCGTGCGGGTCGGCGGCACGGCGCGGCCGGTGCGGGCGCGCGTTGCGACCGCGGACGAACGGGAGCGGTGGTGGCCGCGGTTCGTGGCGGCGATGCCGGACTTCGCGTTCTATCAAGAGCGCGCGGGCGGACGGCTGATTCCGGTGGTGCTGCTCGAGCCGCGGTGAGGTCCCGCGCCGGGCTGTCCGTTCGGTCCGAATTGCCCTGCCCCCGTGTGGAACAACGTTGTTTGACCTGTTGGGGGCGGGTTTCGCCTAGGCTGGCCGACGTGAGTGCTGCCGTGTCGCGAACGATTGCTTTGCCGCACTGCCGGGTGAGTTACGCCGAGTACGGTGCGGGGGATGGGATGCCGGTGCTGTACTGCCACGGCGTCCCCGGAACGCATGTCGAGGGTGAGGCTTTCGACGAAGCCGGAGCCGCCGCCGGGGTCCGCGTCATCGCGGTCGACCGCCCCGGCATGGCGGAATCCTCGCTACCGGCGGGGGAGCAGGTCGCCGACTGGGCGGCCACCGTGGCCGCCCTGGCGGACCGGCTGGGCCTCAACCGTTTCGGTGTGATCGGCGTGAGCGGCGGCGGCCCGTTCGCCCTCGCCATCGCCGCACGCCTGCCCGATCGCGTCACCGGCGTGGCCCTCGTGTCCGCTCCCGCCCCGACTAGCGAACAACCCGCCGCCGAGGATCTCGACCCGGTGGCGCTGCGCCGGCGCAAGGGTTTGAACGTCCTGCGGCGCGTCCCATTCCTGGTCCACCCCATGGCCCTCGAGATGTCGGTGGTCATCCGCCGCCGCAACGGCGTCGCGGGCCTGGTCTCGCAGATGGCCCCCGTGGACCGCGACCGTGTCGAAGCCGACCCGGAGCTCTCCGCCAAACTCGACACAAACCTGCGCCGCAGCTTCGAACAGGGCAGCCGCGGTTTCGCCGCCGACATCCGCCTGGTCTTCACCCGTGACTGGGGTTTCGACCTGACCGAGGTGACCGCCCCCGTCCAGGTCTGGCACGGCGAAGCCGACGGCAACGTCCCCGCGGCCGATGGCACCCGCCTGGCCGCGGCCCTCTCGCGAGCCCGCCTGCACCTCGTGCCCGAAGCCGGCCACCTGCTGTTCGTCGAACGGTCCGCCGACATACTGGCCTCCTTGCGGGCCGATCTGTCCTGAGCCGCCGCGCCCGCGCCGGGCCACGCCGGCGATCACCGCCGTGGTGCGGTGTGAGGCGTGGCTCGGCCGGGAATGCCCGGCCGCCCGTCCGGCTTACAGAGGCGGGAGGGGTCGGCTGGTGGAGGTGAGCGATGGCGGTGCGTGAATCGGAGGTCCGGGTGGTCCCGGCCGCGGATCGGTGGCGGTGGCGGAGCGGGTGGCTCGATTCCCGGCAGTCGTTTCCCGCGACCGGCAACTTCGATCTGGCGGCGAACGCGCACGGCCTGCTCCTGATCCACAACGAGGACATCGTCGCTCCCGGCGAGGGGTTCGACACCCATCAGCACCGGGATATGGAGATCGTGACCTGGGTGCTGGAAGGCACTGTCGTGCACCAGGATTCGGCGGGCAATTCCGGCCTGATCCATCCCGGCATGGCGCAGCGCATGAGCGCGGGCGCCGGAATCATGCATTCGGAGCGCAATGGCGCGGGCTATCTGGAGCGGGAGCGGCTGCATGTCGTGCAGATGTGGGTGCCGCCCGACGAGTCCGGGGTGACCCCCGGCTATCAGGAATTGGATATCGCCGACCGGTTGACCGGTAACAGTCTGGTCACCGTCGCGTCCGGGATGCGCCGGGACCGCGATCGGACGGCCATCGCGATCGGCAACAGTGGAGCCGCCTTCCATGTGGCGAGGCTCGACCCCGGCCACGCCATCCAGGTCCCCGACGCGCCGTACGGCCATGTCTTCGTGGCCCGCGGATCGGTGGATTTCGAGGGCTCCGGCAGGCTGTCGCAGGGCGATGCGGTGCGCATATCCGCAGGTGGCGGGCACATTGTGACCGCGCTCGAGCCTGCCGAGGTGCTGATCTGGGAGATGCATACCGCACTTGCCTGAGTGTGTGCTCAGGCACGATTGTTAGAGATTATTTCCGAAAGGTGGCATTCTTTAAGGCTGAGAACGGGCTGTCGAACTGATCGCCCGGCTCGCTACAGAAAGAACGCATTCAGTAATGACGCAAGGCACTGTGAAGTGGTTTAACGGCGAAAAGGGATTCGGCTTCATCGCCCAGGACGGTGGCGGCGCCGATGTCTTCGTCCACTACTCCGCGATTACCGGCTCCGGGTTCAAGTCGCTCGATGAGGGTCAGCGCGTCGAGTTCGAAATCGGCGAAGGCCAGAAGGGCCCGCAGGCCCAGCAGGTCCGCGCCATCTAAGTCGTCGACCACGAGGAAGCCCGCGCATCACCGCGCGGGCTTTTTTGTGCCCGCGTCCGGCCACCCCGGGGCAACCTCGACAGCGAGCGTTCGGGCATGCTGATCCGGGAAGTGCGCACCACCTTCGCCCAGGCTCCGCCGACTGAAGGAGATCCCATGCCCCACGAGAAGTCGGACGCGATTCGCGAGTACTCCGCCCCCGGCGTCACCATCACCTGGGAGCCGGGCCGCTGCCGCCACGCCCAGGAGTGCATCCACGGCCTCCCCTCGGTCTTCGACCGCGACCGCCGCCCCTGGATCGACCCGTCCGCCGCCTCGGTCGACGACATCGTCGAGGTGATCGACCGCTGCCCGAGCTACGCCCTCGGCTACCGCACCGACGACGGCCGCACCCGCACCGCCCCGCCGGAGTAGCTCGGACCCGCGTGGTGTCGACCGGATCGGCCGCGGCCGGGATCGCGCCGATGGCGGCGGCGAGGAACACGGTGGCGGCCCTCCGAGTAGTTAATTGCCAAGGCTAACAATAATGCCGGGCGCAGCCCGGCAGCGTGCCGCGGTGGCTCTGGTCAACGGCCCTCGGAGTGAAGGACCTTCCCCTGATCACGGGAATCGGGGCGATCGAACCGCTGTGACTCTGGATTCGCCGATTCTGTTGCGCCGCTGAAGAAGTCGCGGTAGACCCGGAAAGCCATGGCCAGGTACGCGATGGTCTTGGGGATCATCAGCAGTCCCAGTTGCGGGATGCGGCGGGCCCACAGGATGACCGGGAGGTAGCAGGCGAAGGAGGCCGCCATGGCGTCGGAGAGGAAACGGAAGGTGCGGTCGCCGGTGCGGGTGGCCTCGCGGCGCATGAGGTAGATCTCGCTCGCGCCCACGGCCAGCAGCGGGACGTTGCGGTCGACGCCGTAGCCTTCCGGGGTTTCGTCCTTGTCCCAGTTGTTGAACGGGGTCGCCAGCAGGATCAACCGCACGAACGACAGTCCCAGCAGCGACCGGGTGAAGCCGTCCCAGGACCGCCGGAACCGCAGCCGCCAGGCAACTCCACTCCGCCTTGATCGCAGAAGAAGGCCATGCAGAAAGTCCGCGCATCGGTGACCTTCGGCCCTTCTCGGCACCATGCGAGGACCGGCACTCTCGGCAGGAACGGTGATGTGTCCGGTGTGCCGAGAGGGTGGAGGTGGTGCGATGCTACGGGCGTCCGAGGCGTGGACCTCGATGGCTTTTCCGGAAGTGGTCGTCGTCGCCCGAGGCCGGGTACCGGTGCTCGAAGGCGAGCGGTACGCCGGGGCGGTGGGCCGGCAGCTGCGGCGGATGCGGGCGGAAGACGGTGCGCGGCTGCGGATCACCGGGCCGAACTGCGATATCGGCCCCTATCTGGCTCAGGTGAATCTGTCGGTCGGTGGAATCCCGGTGCGGGTTCAGACACTGACCCATGGCGCGGGAGACGCCCTGCCGGTGGTCGTGCGGCTGGAACGCCGGATTCTGGCTCTGCGCACGGCATGGCAGCCGCGCACCTGGCCCGAGCCTGATCGTCGACCGTTGGACGCGCCCGGGCCGGGAATCGTCGCCCGCCGCAAATCGGTTCCGCTGCAGACTCTCTCGCCGTCGCACGCGGCCATGATGATGGACCGGATGGACTACGACGCCCACGTGTTCACCGACATCGAAACCGGCGAGGACGCCGTCGTCTACCGGGCCGGTCCCTCGGGGCTCCGGCTCACGCGCCAACGCAGTGTCCATCCGCCGCGCGCGGACGGCGATGTGGCCGGCCCGTTCGTCATGAACCCCCGCCCGGCCCCCACCCTCACCGAAGCCGATGCGGTGCAGCGGGTTTGCGAGAGCGGATTGCCGTTCCTGTTCTTCGCCGATCCGGCCACCGGTCGCGGTCGGCTGCTGTACCGCCGCTACGACGGCGATCTGGGTCTCGTCACCGCTGACGGCGGGTAACCGCGAGCCTCGAGCCTCACAGTTCTCTTCCCATATCGGTTGTCACACCCCGATGCGTGTCCGCTTCGCACGCGCATGCGGGGTAGGCGGCCGTGCTTCACCCACTCCCATTCCTGTTTCCGGAAATGAAAGGCGGACAATCCATTGGCGCGAGATCTGACTCAGCTGGAGATCCTGACCGAACTCGAATCCGATGCCGCGGCGGCGCTGAACCGGCATCTGTCGATGGCCAAGGACTGGCATCCGCACGACTACATCCCGTGGGACGAAGGCCGGAACTTCGCGCAACTGGGCGGAACCGACTGGGAGCCCGAGCAATCGCAGCTGTCCGAGGTGGCGAAGGCGGCGCTGATCACCAATCTGCTCACCGAGGACAATCTGCCTTCGTACCACCGGGAGATCGCGGAGAACTTCTCGCAGGACGGCGCCTGGGGCTCCTGGGTCGGGCGATGGACCGCCGAGGAAGCCCGGCACAGCATCGTGCTGCGCGACTATCTCGTCGTGACGCGTGGCGTCGATCCCGTCGCGCTCGAGAACGACCGGATGGCGCACATGACGAACGGTTTCGCCCCGCCCGTCGATCAGCTCACCGCACAGGGGCAGGCGGGATTCCTGTATTCGGTCGCGTACGTGTCGTTCCAGGAGCTGGCAACGCGGATCAGCCACCGCAATACCGCCGCGGTGTGCGACGACCCGATCGCCGATCGGATGCTGCAGCGCGTCGCCTTGGACGAGAACCTGCACATGATCTTCTACCGCACCCTGTGCGGTGCCGCCCTGGATCTCGTTCCCGATCAGGCGATGGAGGCCATCGATCTGATTGTGGAGAACTTCCGCATGCCCGGTGCCGGGATGCCGAACTTCCGGCGGCACGGCGTGCTCATGGCCAAGCACGGCATCTACGATTTGCGCCAGCATCTCGAGGAAGTGCTCGAGCCGGTCATGCGGCAGTGGAACATCTTCGGCCGCGACGATTTCGGGCCGCGCGGCGAACAGGCCCGGGAACGCCTCGCGGGATTCCTCGACAACCTGGCGAACAACCAGATTCCGCGTTTCGAGGAACAGCGCGACCGCGCACTCGCGCGGGACGCGGCCCGGGTCTGACCGTGAACGCCGCCGGGCTAGACCATCGTGTCGCCCGGCGGCAGCCCGAAGGCGTGGTTGCCGTACATGACGTGGACCCGCTCGGCGTCGTTGGCCGCGTGGACTCGCCCGGCGTGCGCGTCGCGCCAGAACCGCTGCAGCGCCGTACCTTCGGTCAGTGCCGTCGCCCCCGCGGCCTCGAACAGCCGGTCGATGGACGCGATGGCCCGCCCGGTGGCCCGGACCTGGTCGCGACGAGCGGCGGCCCGCAGCGCGAACGGGATGTCGCGGCCCGCGACGAGGTGGGCGTATTCCTCGGACACGTGGCCGGACAGTTGCCGCCAGGCGGCGTCGATATCGCTGGCGGCCTCTGCGATACGCACCTTGGCGAAGGGATCGTCCTTGGCCTGTTCGCCCGCGAACGCCGCGCGCACCCGCGTGCCCTGATGCTCGACGTGCGCGGTGTAGGCGCCGTACGCCATGCCGACGATGGGCGTGGAGATGGTGGTGGGATGGATGGTGCCCCAGGGCATCCGGTACACCGGATCGGGATTGACCTGCAGGCCGGGCGATTTCAGCTCGCTCATGGTCTGGAAGCTCAGGAAGCGGTGTTCGGGGACGAAGACCCGTTCGACGACCACGGTATTGGATCCGGTGCCGCGCAGTCCGACCACATGCCAGACGTCCTCGATGCGATAGTCGTCGCGAGGGATGAGGAACGAGCCGAAGTCGACGGGCTTGCCGTTGTCGAGCATCGGGCCTCCGACGAACACCCAGTCGGCGTGATCGCAGCCGGACGACCACGCCCACGCCCCGGTCACCAGGTAGCCGCCCGCGACCTTCGTGCCCGCGCCCAGGGGCGCGTAGGAGGAGGCGATGCGGGCGTCGGTGTTCGTACCCCAGACATCCTGCTGCGCTTGCTGCTCGAACAGTGCCAGATGCCAGTTGTGGATGCCGAGGATGCCGGCCACCCACCCGGTGGAACCGCAGGCGCTCGCGATCGTGCGCACGGTGTCGTAGAAGAGGACCGGGTCGGCTGCCGTTCCGCCCCATTGACGGGGCTGGAGCAAGGTGAAGAACCCGGTCTCCTGGAGGTCCTTGATGGACTGGTCCGGGATCCGGCGCAGCCGCTCGGTTTCATGGGCTCGTTCGCGCAGTGCCGGAAGTGCCGCTGCGACGCGGTCGGTGATTTCCTGGGTCATGTCGCGGAATGCTCCTGACTGTCGGGCGGCTGTCCGGCCGCCATTTGTAGAACACGTTCTCGTCAATATCGAGCACGGTTCCGGCAAGGGCTAGTGGAGCAAATGACCGAATAGTAGGGACTTTAGGCCATTGTCGCCGTGGTCGATCGTGTTCGAAGCTGACGCTGTTCTGAAACATGTTCTAATTGCGAGGAGTGTGTGATGGTGGCGAACCCTCAGGGCTACGGAGGCAAGGTCCGCGACATCGACGTGGGCTCCGCGCCCAGCCGGTACGCCCGGGGATGGCACTGCCTCGGCCTCGCCGATTCCTTCCGCGACGGTCGACCGCATCCGGTCGAGGCGTTCGGGACCAAGCTCGTCGTCTGGGCCGACAGCACGGGCGAACTGCGGGCGCTCGATGCCTACTGCCGCCATCTCGGCGGGGACCTCGCGACGGGAAAGATCAAGGGCGACAACATCGCGTGCCCGTTCCACGACTGGAGTTGGGGCGGTGACGGCAAGTGCAAGGACATCCCCTATGCGCGGCGGGTCCCGCCTCTGGCTCGCACGCGCTCGTGGCTCACGCTCGAACGCAATGGCCAGCTGTTCGTGTGGCACGACCACGAAGGCAATCCGCCCGCGCCGGGGGTGACGATCCCCTACGCCCCGGGTGCGTACATCGACGCCGCGGGCGGCAACCTCGACGCCATGAACCCCGGTTGGACGCCGTGGACCTGGCGCTCGATCCGCATCGAGGGCTCCCATTGCCGCGAGATCATCGACAACATCGTGGACATGGCGCACTTCTTCTACATCCACTACGCCTTCCCGACCTTCTTCAAGAACGTCTTCGAGGGCGAGGTCGCCACCCAGTACCTGGAGACCAAGGGTCGCCCCGACGTGGCGACCGGCGCCAAGTACGGCGGCGACACCTTGCTGACATCGCAGGCGTCCTACTTCGGGCCCTCGTACATGATCAACACACTGCTCAACAACTACGGCGGGTTCGAGGTGAGCAGCGTCCTGGTCAACTGCCACTACCCGGTCGGCCAGGACTCGTTCGTCCTGCAGTACGGCGTCAGCCTGGAGAAGCCGCGCGGCCTGTCCGATGACGCGGCCGACCGCCTGGCCGCCAAGATGACCGAGGGCATCGCCGCGGGCTTCCTGCAGGACGTGGAGATCTGGAAGCACAAGACCAAGATCGAGAATCCGCTGCTGTGCGACGAGGATGGGCCGATCTACCAGCTGCGACGCTGGTACGAGCAGTTCTACACCGATGTCGCCGCCGTCGACCCGAGATCGCGGCAGCGCTTCGAATTCGAGGTCGACACGTCCCGGGCCAACGAGGTGTGGGAGGCCGAAGTGGCAGCGAACCTGCGCGAGTCCGGGGTGGCGGCCGGGTCCCCGGGCGGTGGGGGAGGACGTCCCGCCGGAGTGTGACGTTGTTCTCTGTGGCCGATCCGGCGCGGGCGGGATGCTCGGGGCACCACCGATTCAGGAGATGCCATGGAAGACAGCGCCCGCCCCGCAACGACTTTCGACCCCGCCGGTGACGACGACCTGGGGGTCGTCGTCGGCACGGACGGGTCCGAGATCTCGTATCAGGCGGTGGCCTGGGCCGCCGCCGAAGCGGATCTGCGGGGGTGCGGGCTGCATATCGTCACCTCGTACGCGAATCCGATCGTGCCCGGAGCGGCGGAGCTGGGGCCCGACGAAACGCGAGATCTGCGCGTGCGGGGGGAGCAGGTCCTGGCCGACGCCGCGCGGATCGCCCGCCACACCGTGCCCGGCGAAAGCCTCCACATCGGAACCGAACTCATCTTCGACATGATCACCACGGCGTTGCTCGACCGTTCGCGAAGGGCCCAGGTGCTGGTGGTCGGCAATCGGGGGCTCGGTGCGCTGCGGCGGGCGGTGCTGGGGTCGGTGAGCACCGTGGTGGCCCGGCAGTCGCAGTGCCCGGCGGTCATCGTGCACGGTGTTTCGGAAACCGAGCCGGAGTCGGTGGCCAAGCCGGTGGTGGTCGGCGTGGACGGATCGCCGAACAGCGCTCCGGCCGTCGAGTTCGCCTTCGAGGAGGCCGCGCGCCGCAAGGTGGACCTGATCGCGGTGCACGCGTGGAACGACGCCACCGGCTTCGACGCGCCCGTCATGGGCTGGGAGTCGATCGAGAAGACCGAAGACGTGCTGCTGGGATCGGCGCTGGCCGGATACGCCGCGCGGTGGCCGGAGGTGACGGTGCACAGGGTGGTGGCTTGGGACACCCCGGCTCGGGTATTGCTCCACCATGCCGAGTCGGCCCAGTTGGTGGTGGTCGGCAGCCACGGCCGCAGCGGGTTCACCGGCATGGTGCTGGGCTCGGTGAGCACCGCCCTGCTGCACACCGCGCCGTGCCCGGTGGTGGTGGTCCGTCAGCCCTCGCGAAACCGGGCCGAAGAACCCGCGGGACGGTGACCTTCGGCCGTCACCGGCCGCCCGTGATCGGGCCATGCTGAAGGCAACAGCAACGCGAATTCCGAGGAAGGACAAGCGATGTCGAAACACCCCGATCCCGATACCGTCCGCGCCGCCCTGGCGCTGGCGGTGCGGGCGCCGTCGGTGCACAACACCCAGCCGTGGCTGTGGCGGGTCGGGGACACCACGGTGCACCTGTACGCCGACGACAGCCGGCGCCTGCCCTACACCGACCCCGACAGTCGTGAGCTCGTCGTGAGTTGTGGTGCGGCACTGCACCATCTGCAGGTCGCGTTGCGTGCGTTCGGCTGGGAGCCGGTCGTGCACCGGTTCCCGAACCCCGCGGAACCGCGGCACCTCGCATCGGTGGAGTTGCGGCCGGGCACCGTCGACGAGACAGCCGTCCGGGCGGCCCGCGCGATCGCGCAGCGACGCAGCGACCGTCGCCGCTTCACCTCGTGGGAGGTGCCGTCGGCGCAGGTGTCGGCGATCGCCGCCGCCGGTGCGGAGGCATCCGGGGTCCAGGTCCGCGAAGTCGACGCGAACGGTGAGCACGCCCGCCTGCTGCGCGCGTTCGTCGACGCGGCGACCGCACACCGTGGTGATGCGGCCTACAGCGCCGAACTGGCGCAGTGGAGCGGGCATCACGCCGACCCGCAGGGCGTTCCCGCGCGCAACGCGGTCGCGTCCTCGGACCCGACCGTGCGGCCGTTCGGCGACCCGCGCCTGCGCGAGGCGGTGGTTCGTGACACCGACGAGGAGGCCCGCATGCTGTTGGTGTGCACCGCCGCCGACGACCTGAACGCCTGGCTGGGCGCCGGCGAAGCGGCCAGCGCGGTGCTGCTCGAAGCCACGGTGCGCGGACTGGCCACCTGCGCGCTGAGTGAGCCGCTCGAGATCGCCGGAGTGCGGTCGAGGATCCGCCGGGATCTGCTGGGTGATTTCGGTTATCCGCAATTGATCATTCGCTTGGGCTGGGCGGCGACCAGCGCCGATCCGGTACCGGCCACACCCCGGCTGCCCTTGGAGGACGTGGTGCGGCCGCTCGAGCCCGTGATCCCGTCCGGCGAGAGCTGAGAACCCGCTACGGACAAGAAAACAGGAGAGATCATCATGACCGAGAACACTGTCCCGCAGGCGGATCCGAATCCCGCGATCGTCGTCGCGGTGGACGGATCGGCCGTCTCGTACCAGGCCGTGGCGTGGGCGGCGCTCGACGCCGCGCGGCACGGTTGCCCGTTGCGGATCGTCACCTCGATCTGCGCGCCGGTCGGGCCGTCGCCGACCGTCGTGCTCAGCGCCGAGGACATGGCGTGGCTGGAATCCGAAGGCGAGCGGGTCGTCGGCGAGGCGACCCGGATCGCCTCGGAGACACTGCCCGGCGAAGGCGTTCCGATGTCCTCGGAGGTCACGACCGAGCCGATCATCGCGCATCTGATCGCGCTCTCGCGGCACGCTCGCATGGTGGTGCTCGGCAGCCGCGGGCTCGGAGCGCTGCGGCGCGGACTGCTGGGCTCGGTCACCACCGCGGTGACCCACCACGCGCGCTGCCCGGTCGCGGTGATCCACTCGACCGCGGCGGCGGATCCGATCTCGGCCCGGCAGCCGGTGCTGGTCGGCGTGGACGGATCCGCGAACAGCGTCGCCGCGCTCGAGCTCGCGTTCCAGGAGGCGTCGCTGCGCAAGACCGGCCTGACCGCCCTGCACGCCTGGAGCGACGTCAGCGGGCCCTATATGCCGATGGCGGGCTGGGAGACGGTCGAGGAGCAGGAGCACGCGACCTTCGCCGAGGAGATGGCCGGATACGCCGAGCGTTACCCCGATGTGCCCGTCCGGCGAATCCTGGTGAAGGACAGGCCGGTTCGCTCGATGGTGGACGAGGCCGAGCACGCGCAGCTGGTGGTCGTGGGCAGCCACGGCCGGGGCGGGTTCCTCGGCATGCTGCTGGGCTCCACCAGCAATGCCCTGCTGCACGCCGTGGACTGCCCGATCATCGTCGTGCGCGGCGAGTGATCCGGCCGCAGCGGATGCGCGGTCAACCCGGTACGGGGTCGGCGGCGCACCCGCGCTCGGGTCCGGTCACTGCAACGGCACTGCCCAGCGCAGCAGGGTCCCCGCGCCGTCGGGATTGCTGCCGAAGGAGAACGTGCCGCCCAGCTGTTCGGCTCGGCGGGCCAGGTTCTGCAGACCGCTGGGGGTGATGGCGGCGGGAATGCCGCGGCCGTCGTCGGCGATCAGCACGGTGAGATCGTCGGAGACGTCGATGGTCACGGCGACCGTCTCGGCGTGCGCGTGCCGGACCGTGTTGGAGACCGCTTCGCGCACAACGGCTTCGGCGTGATCGGCCAACTCGGCCGCCACCACCGACAGCGGTCCGGAGATGCGCAACGAGGTGCGCAGTCCGGTGTCGGCGGTGTGCTTGCGGATGACGTCCTCGATCCGCTGCCGCAGCCGGGTGCTGCCCTCGGCGCCGCCGTGCAGGTCGAAGATGGAGGTGCGGATCTCCTGCACCACATCCTGGAGGTCGTTGATGACGTCGGAGATCCGTTCCCGGATCTCGGCGGACCGGGCGCGGGCCACGGTGCCCTGCAAGCTCAGCCCGGCCGCGAACAGTCGCTGGATGACATGATCGTGCAGATCCCGGGCGATGCGGTCGCGGTCGGTGAGCACATCGAGTTCCCGCATGCGCTGCTGCGCTTCCGACAGCTGGATGGCCAGGGCGGCCTGATCGGTGAAAGCCGCCGCCAACCCCTGCAATTCGTCCGAGAACGGGGCAGCCCCGGCCGGGCGGACCATGACCAGCACCCCGAACGTCGAGTCCTGTGCGTGGAGCGGCAGCACCATCGCCGGCCCGGCGTCGAGCGCGATGTCGAGGCCGAGATCGTCACTGCGGTCCAGGCTTTGGGGCAGGCCCTTCCGGAACGCCTGCCCGACCACCGTCCCGGAGGTCCGGACGAATCCGCTGTGCGTCTTGCCGTCGGGGCCCGAACACTGGCTGATCCGCAGGCCTTCCACATCGCCGGGGTCGCGGTCGGGTTCGTCGTCGACGGCCAGGAAGGCCCACACCGAGTCGGTGAGCGATCGCGCGTGCGCCACGACGTGTGCGAGAACTTCCTGGGGGGCGGTTCCGGCCAGAAACTCGGTGGCGATATCGCGGGTCGCCTCGATCCAGGCCTGGCGGGTGCGGCTGGACTGGTAGAGCCGCGCGTTGTCGATGGCGGTGCCCGCGGCCGCGGCGAGCGCCTGCACGATCACCTCGTCGTCCTCGGTGAACAGTTGCCCGCCGGCCTTCTCGGTCAGGTACAGATTGCCGAAGACCTCGTCGCGGATCCGGACCGGGACGCCGAGGAAGGTGCGCATCGCCGGGTGGTTGGCCGGAAAGCCCACCGACGAGGGATGGTCGGCGATGTTGTCCAGGCGGATGGTCTTGGGCTGGGTGATCAGCAGCCCGAGCACGCCGCGGCCCTCGGGCAGTTCGCCGATCTCGGCGCGGGTCGCCTCGTCGATGCCCTCGTAGATGAACTGCTCGAGCGGATCCTGCCCGTGCTGATCCTGTCCTCGTACGCCCAGAGCCCCGTAGCGGGCGTCGACGAGGCTGATGGCGGTGTGCACGATGGTGCGCAGGGTCTGATCGAGATCGAGCCCCGAGGTGACCGCGAGCATGGCCTCGACCAGACCGTCCATGCGGTCGCGGGCGTCGATGATCAGCTCCACCCGGTCCTTGACCTCTACCAGCAATTCCCGTAGCCGGAGCTGCGAGAGGGTATCGCGCACCGAGTAGGAGCCGTCCTGGGGCTCAACGGTCATATCGTCTTCCTGTACGTGAGGGATCCGCGCACGATTTGTCCGTTACGGCCTGCCCCGATTCTAGGTCGGTCCCGATTCTAGTGCGGAGCGCCGCGAGTCCCGTACATCGAAGGCCGAGCCGCGATCACCTGCCGGAAGGCATGGATAGCGCGTGGTCCAGCAGGACTCGGCGCTCGGCCGCCGCGACCGCGCGCCGGGTGCGCTCGACCGCGTCCGGGGAGACCGAGACCGAGGTGATCCCGGCCCGCACCAGGTGCTCCACGAATTCCGGTTTGGTGGAGGGCGCCTGGCCGCACAGCGAGGAGGTGATGCCCAGCGTGCGCGCGCTGGTGACGATCTGTTCGATGGCGTCGAGCACGGCTTCGTCGGATTCGTCGAACAGTTCGGCGCACTCCTCGGAATCGCGGTCCACACCGAGCACGAGCTGGGTGAGATCGTTGCTGCCGATGGAGATCCCGTCGATCCCCAGTCCCACGTACTCGGGCATGCGGTACACCACCGAGGGCACCTCGGCCATGATCCAGCGGTGCAGTCCGCGCTGGCGGCCGAGCGGGCTGGCGTCGACGAGCTCCAGGCAGGCCTCCAGCTCCCAGCGGGTGCGGACGAACGGAATCATCAAGTGCACGTTCGGGGTTTGCTCGCGCACACGCGCCAGGGCGGCCAGCTCCAGCCGGAACATCTCCGGTTGGCGGACGTAGCGGTAGCAGCCCCGGAACCCGATCATCGGATTGTGCTCGGTGGGTTCGTAGCGGCCGCCGCCCTCGAGTGCGCGGAATTCGTTGCTGCGCATATCGCTGGCGCGATAGATGACCGGCCTGGTGCCGAACGCGGAGCTGATCCGGTGGATCGAGGCGGTCATGCTCTGGATGAACTTCTCGTCCTCGCCGCGGGCGATGAGGTCACGCGGGTGCCGCCCGCCCAGCGCCTGGGTCAGCAGGACCTCCGCGCGCAGCAGGCCGACGCCGTCGGCACCGGTGGCGGCGACGCGTTCGGCCGCTTCGGGCAGCGCCAGGTTCACGTAGACGCGCGTCGCGGTGGCCTCGGGTGCGGCGACCGGGGCGACCGGGCGCGGGACGGCCGTGATCGAGGCCGGGAGCGGGTTTCCGGTGTACACCTGGCCCGCGGAACCGTCGACGGTGACCTCCTCGCCGGTGGCCAGCTGAGCGGTCGCGGTGCGGGCTCCGACGATGCACGGAATGCCGAGTTCGCGGGCCACGATGGCGGCGTGGCAGGTCATGCCGCCGCTGTCGGTCACCACCGCGGCGGCCCGCGACAGCGTCGGCAGCCAGTCGGGGTTGGTCATCGGAGCGACCAGGATCTCACCGTCCCCGAGGGCGGAACCCTCTGCCGGCGAACGCAATACGCGGACCGGTCCGCTGGCGCGGCCGGGCGCGGCGGCCAGGCCGCGGACCAGGACCCGGCCCTCGACCGTATGCGCCATGGGTGGCTTCGCGTCGGCGTCGTCGGGTAGCACGGTGATCGGCCGGGCCTGCACCAGCCACAGGTGCTCGTCGTCGAAGGCCCATTCGACATCCTGGGGGCGGCCGCCGTGGTGGGCCTGCACCTCGAGCGCGAGCCGGGCCACGGCGACAGCCTGGTCCTCGGTGAGCGCGGGGGCCTGGGCCTCGGATTCGGAGAGCTGGATGCGCCGGTCGCCGCTGGGACCCGGCACGATGACGAAGCTCTGACGGCCGATCTGGCCGGTGAGCAGTGTCGGCCCCGCGGCGTCGAGGACATAGGTATCGGGTGTGACCGCCCCGGACACCACCACCTCGCCCTGGCCTCGCGCCGCGTCGATGACGATGCGGTCGAGCGAGCCGGTGGCGGGGTCGGCGGTGAACGCGACTCCCGCCGAGCGGGCGGTGACCATGCGCTGGACGACCACGGCCATCTCCGGTCGATCGTGCATGCCGCGTCGCGCCCGATAGGTCAGCACGCGCGGCGTGAACAGGGAGGCCCAGCAGTCGGTCAGGGCGGTGATCACCGCGTCGTCGCCGTGAATATTGGTGCGCGACACGTTCATTCCCGCGAATGACGCGTTCGCGCTGTCCTCGCCGACGGCCGAGGATCGGACAGCCACCGCGACGTTGTCGCCGAGCCGGTGGTACGCCGACAGGACCGCGTCGCGGACCGAGGGCGGGATCGGGGTGTCGTGGACGAGTTCGCGCATGCGGTGGCACAGCTCGTCGAGCTGCTGCGTGTCGATGCGCGAAGCCCCGGCCGCCACAGTGAGCCCCCGAGTGTGCAACTCGTCGAGTTCGGGGCCGTGCGCGCCGGTCTGGATCACCTCCTCGTAGGCGGAGGCGAGGACGACGAAACCCGTTGGCACGGGTAGCCGCGCGGCGACCAGTTCGCCGAGATTGGCGCCCTTGCCGCCGGCGCGGTCGGCGTCGGTCAGTCGCAGTTCGTCGAAGGTAGCGACATAGTCACCCATGATTACTCCAGGTGTTCTTCGACCCCGGCAGCAGCAGCAACAGCAGGATCGGGATGGTGAGGACGAGTAACGCGCCCAGCAGCACCGTCGGTGCTGCGCCGGCGAGTTCGAGGCCGGTGATGACGAAGGGCAGTGCGACAACGAACAGGGGAGCGTGCCGGATGGTCACGGACGGGCCTCGGGGGATTCGAAAACGCCTGCCGCGGTGAGGATGCCGCCGAAGTCGGAGCCGAGCAGCACGCGGCACAGCGAGGCGGGCAGCTGGGCGAGGACGTGGTCGAGCTGGCCGGGGGAGAACAGTTGCGCCAGCGCGTCGGTCACCGCGGCGGCGGACCGCCGCGCCTCCTCCTCCGACAGGTCCGCCGACCGGGCGAACTGGAGCAGGAACGACGGCGGATCGTGCGGCACCGGCACCCGCCCGGGCATCCAGCCCTCGCAGTAGACGCCCCGCAGCAGCGTGGGCAGTTGTGCGCTCAGATGCGCTGCCGCACCGATGTCGAGGCGATCGCGCACCGTGTGCAGCCAGGCGCGCAGCGCCTGGTGCGCGGCCATCCGGTCGTCGGTGCCGAGGCGGTCGGCGATGGTGCGCAGCCAGATGCGGCCGGTATGGATCGTGGGCGCGAACGGGTCGGTGTGATGGCTCATCGGCGTGGACTCTCTCGCGGAGGGAAGGTCAGGGGTGGGTCGGGATGGCCTGCGGCCGAGGCAGTTTCAGGTCCTGGGCGACGGTGTCGATCCAGGCGGTGATGGCGGTCCAGTCGCGCAGGTCGCCGTAGCGGCTGCCGCCGAGCAGGCGATACAGGGCGCGGGCCGGGAGTGAGACGCCCGCGCGTTCGTAGTGACCGGCGAACGCGCGGTATCCGCGCGGCATGACCGCGTCGCGGACCTCGGCGATCCGCTTCGGGACGGCCCGGCCCATCAGGTGCCCGATCGGGCCGACCAGGGCGGGGCCGAGGCCGACGCTGAACAGCCAGACCGGCCGTGCGCGCAGTTCATGACGGTGGTCGCGGACGAAGCCCTCCAGCTCCGGCAGCAGGGCGCGGTCGTGGACGGCGCTGCCGAGGATCAGGGCGTTGAAGCGGGTCGGGTCGGGGGCGTGTTCGGCGTCGGCGATCTCGACGGTCGCGCCGCGGGCCGAGAGCGAGGCGCCGATGAAATCGGCGATCTCGCGCGTCGACCCTTGCGCGGAGGCGTAGACGACGGCGATGCGGGGGGCTGTGGTCTCCATGTGTCGAGCGTGCTCGTGCGGGCGAAATTCGGTGAGAGGACTCGTACCCGCGTCGGTCGGGACCATGGTCCCGGCCTCGCCGTCAGCCCGCCGCGGCGGCGGGCTGATCCAGTCCCGACAGCGCCCCGGCGAGCATCCGGCGCATCTCCTCGGCCGAGGAGGCCAATTCGGGCCGGGCCAGGACCTGGACGAGCACGGTCGGATCGACGGCCTCGACCAGGACGCCGGTGTCCTCGGCGCGGATGACCACGGTGCAGGGCATCAGGAGCCCGGCCTCGCGGTCGGTGGCCAGGGCCAGACCCGCGAGCTGGGGATTGCAGACGCCGAGGATCAGGTACTCCTCGATGTGCTCGCCGGTCCGCTCGCGCAGCGACGCCTGCACGTCGAATTCGGTGACGACCTCGAATCCGCGCTCTCGCAACGCTGTCCGGGTTCGGTCCACCGCTTCGGAGAACGTGGTGGCCAGATGGACCGCGATGGCCGGGGCGGGCGCCACCGGGATCCGGATCTCGGTGATCAGCAGCCGGGGATCGCTCACCTCGTCCGGCCCGACGAGATATGCCTCGGTCGGCGGGCCCACGGGACGATAACCGGCCAGCCGCAGCCACTCCCGCAGGGCGCGATAGGCCGCGTCGATATCGCCGTAGCCGCCACGGTGGCTGGTGCGGGCCACCAGGATCGGGGACTGGATGACCAGTTCCGCCCCGGAACTCGGTCCCAGCGCCGGGGCCGCCTCGATCGGCAGCCCGAAGTCGACGACGATGGCGTCCTCGGCAGGTAGCTCCCGATGGAAGGTGATCGTCGGTGCGCCGTTCGCGGTGAGACCCGCCTTCTCGGCGACCTCGCTCAGTTGGCCCATCCCGCTGACGATGCCCTCGCTCAACAGGTCCGGGCGGATCTCCAACGGGATGCGCAGGATCGCCTGCGGCGGTGTCTCGCACACGTTGACCCGGTATTCCATCGCACGCCTCCTTCGATAGCAGTCCCATCAGCCTGCGCATCGGCCGGTCGTGGTTCCAGAGGAGAAGGTCCCGGCAGGGCGGGAACAAGTCGATGACCTTGCCGTGCCGAGTGTCCGAGAGGCCGAGGTCCTGGGATCATGCCCACCGTGGAGTTGCGCGCGAGGTCGAGAGCTCCGCGCACGCCGGCCACCATCACAGCCGTTCGTCGGCGGCGAGGACGAAGTAGTTCTCCTCCTCCTGCAGGAAGTGCAGGCGCAGGACGGCGTGCAGCCCGTAGAGGCAGGCGAGCAGATCGTCGATCTGGTCGGGATCGAAATCGCCACGCGCCCGGGCCAATTCGAGGTGGGTCCCGATTCTCGTGGTCAATCGCTGGATCTCGGCGTGCGCCCGGCTCATGGTCGCCGTCGCCTCGGATCCGCCGAGCGGCCCGGCCAGCGCGGGGTAGAGCTTCGTCTCCTCGGCGCGCTCGTGCGGCAGCAGATCCTCGACCAGGAAGCGGTGCGCGGTCTCGAGCGCCTTCAGCGCTTCGGCATCGGGGCGTTCCGCGATTCGATCGGCCACCGCCCGCAGCGACGCGAGCGTGTCGCGCAGGGTCTCGTGTTCGGCGGCGAAATGCCGGAGCAGTTCGTCGGTGTCGACCGGCACGGCGTGCCCGCTCGCGGGACCGGAGCGCAAGGCCCGCAGCGCGTTCAGGATGACGGCGACGTCGATCGCCTCCTGGAGCAGCGCGCCCGCCGCGGGTGGCAGCCACCCGCCCGCCGCGACGACCATGGCCAGCAGGGACAGCCCCATCCCGACGGTCGCACTCTGCACCGCGATGCGGCGCGAGCGGCGGGCGATGTCCATGGCATCGGCGAGCCGGTCCAACCGGTCGGTGGTGAGAACGATGTCGGCGGCCTCCGACGACGCGGTCGATCCGCGTGCGCCCATGGCCACGCCGACCGTCGCCGCCGCCAGCGCCGGGGCATCGTTGATGCCGTCGCCGACCATCACCGTCACGTGCTCGTCGCTCTCCGGCCGGACGGCCTCGACCTTGTCGGCGGGGCTCTGGTTCGCGTACACCTCGTCCAGGCCCAGCACGGTGGCGACTTCCCGGGCGGGTTCGGGGCGATCACCGGTCAGCATGACGAGCCGGTTCAGTCCCGCCTCGCGCAGTCGCCGCAGCGTGCGGGGCGCGTGCCGCCGCAACGGGTCGCGCAGCAGCACGGCCCCGAGCGGGTCGTCGTCGACGGTGATCCAGGCGATCGCGGCGGAATCGAGCCGGGCGCGATTCATGACCGGCCGGGCCCAGCCCGGAACGGCCGCGGCGTCGGGCAGCTTGCCGACCTGCACGCGGCGACCGTCGACCACGCCGCTCACGCCGTGCCCCGCCCGCTCGGAAACCTCGGTGGCGACCTCCAATCGCAGGCCCCGCGTCAGCGCCTCGGTCACGATCGCCGCGGCCAGCACGTGCGGTGAGAGCTGATCGACCGAGGCGGCCAGCCGCAGCAGCGACGCCGGATCCGTGCCGGGGGCCGCGGCCACCTCCGTGACGACGGGCCGCCCGGCGGTGACGGTTCCGGTCTTGTCCATCACCAGAGTGGTTGCGCGGCCGAGGTTCTCCAATGCCCCACCGCCGCGGACCACGACGCCGACGCGGGAGGCGCGGGACAGTCCCGACACGATCGCGACGGGCGCGGCCAGCAACAGCGGACAAGGCGTGGCGACGACGAGCACCGCCACCGCGCGAGTCGGGGAACCACTGAACCAGTAGGCCGCGGCGGCGACGGCCAGGGTGAGGGGGAGGAACCAGGCGGCGTAGCGGTCGGCCAGGCGGACGGTGGGCGCGGTGTCGGCCCCGGCCTCCCGGGCAAGCCGTACGATGCCGGCGTAGGTGCTCTCCTCGGCGGTCGCGGTGGCCCGCATCTCGAATACCGCACCGGCGTTGAGCACGCCGCTGCGGACCGGTTCCCCGGCGGCCCGTTCGACCTGCAACGGTTCCCCCGTCAACGCCGATTCGTCCAGTACCGCAACCGAATCCAGGATCCTGCCGTCGGTCGGCACCACTTCTCCGGCAGCGATGACCAGGATGTCGCCCGCGGTGATCTCGTCGAGGCCGACGACCCGCACCACCGCTCCGCGTCGGCGCCGCGCCGATCGCGGGGCCCGTTCGAGGAGCGCTCGCAGATCCCGCGTCGCCCGGCGTTCGGCCGCCGCGTCGAGGGCGTGCCCGCCGCTGAGCATGACCGCGATCAACGCCCCGGCGAGGTATTCGTGGACCAGCAGCGTGCCGCCCAGCGACAGCACGGCGATGAGGTCGACGCCCGCCCGCCCGCGCCGCAGCGCCGAGACCACCCACCACAGCGCGGGCACTATGGCCACCACCGTGCCCGCGGCCCAGCACCAGTCGGCGACGGTGATCGCACCGGCCACCCGGGCGATCACACCCGCCAGCAGCGGCACGATGGTGCCGGCCAGCAGCAACGCGCTCGCGACACCGGTGTACCGCTCCCACCGGTGTCGTTCTTCTGGATCGGGCACAGGATGCTCCCTTCCCGCCGGGATCGTGTTCCTCTGAAGTGCATCGCACGAACGCGGCACACCACAGGGCCACAGTCCCTCGGAAAGACTGCCTTTGGACCCGTCGGCCGGTGATCGACCGCGCGGCCCGCAGTCCGGAACGGGTTGGGTGTTCGTTGAACGCGCCCGGTGCCGGAAGGACGTCCGAGATGGGACCTTCGACCCTGTGGGGCCGACGGGTATCGGTGATGACATTGATCCGGGGGAACGCATCATGCCAGGGGCCGTGAGAAAGGGTTGTCAGTTCATGCGCGCCTACGAAGCTCTATCGGTCCGAATGCGCTTGTGGCCGGAGGCATTCGGCCCGCGGGCGCGCCGGGTGTCCGGAGCTTTCGCGTGAACGGGCCCGCCGAGCGTTCGTTCGGTCCCCGCGCGACCGTGGCCATGGGGCGGGACGAGGCGCTGCGGCTGCTGGCGAGCGTGCCGTTCGGGCGGGTGATCTTCACCCGTGACGCGCTGCCCGCCGTGCGGCCGGTGAACCACCTGGTCGAGGATGGCGAGATCGTCATCGTGCGAACTCGCCTCACCTCACGCCTCACCTCGACGGTGCGCGCGGACGAGAATGTCGTCGTAGCTTACGAAGCCGATGACATCGATCCCGTCGAGCAGCTCGGATGGTCGGTGGTGGTGACGGGTATCGCCCGCCCGGTGACCGATCCCGAACGCGTCGCCCGGTATGAGGAGATGCTGCAGCCGTGGGTGGACGGGACGATGGATTCCATCGTCGCCATCGAGCCGACCCTGGTGACCGGGGTGCGGCTCGTGGCGAAGCGGGCGGGCTAGTTCATGCGTGAAGCACGCCGCACCCGGCCACGGAGGCTCTAGGGACCAGATGCCTGTACCGGCTGTGCGGAAGTCCCCGGCCCGGAATGGGCTCCGGCGGCGAAACGTGCTGCGCGACGGCGCAATCGGTGATCGGTGCGGCGGTCGCGGGCGGTGGGGACGGGCGGGGGCGTTCGGAAGAACCAGCGTTTCGCGGCCTCGGCGAGCGCGAGATACACCATGATCATGACGAGGAGGGCGGCGAAGAATCCGGCGGGAAGCGGCGCGAAACCGAGCGCGGGCGCCAGCGGAGTCACGGGCAGCAGCGCGCCGATCCCGACCGAGATCAGAGCGGCGGCCAGCAGCACGACGCTGGGATGACTGCGGAAGAACGGCGTTCTGCGAGTACGGATCACGAACAACACCAGGGTCTGGGTGGCCAGCGATTCGACGAACCAACCGGTGTGGAACAGGGTTTCGCCAGCGTGGAAGACCCACAGCATGACGCCGAAGGTGGCGAAGTCGAAGATCGAGCTGATCGGGCCGAACACCAGCATGAACCGCCGGATCAGCGCGATATCCCAGCGCGACGGGCGGGCCAGTTGCTCCTCGTCGACATGGTCGGTGGGGATGGCGAGCTGCCCGGCGTCGTAGAGCAGATTGTTGAGCAGGATCTGCGAGGGCAGCATCGGCAGGAAGGGCAGGAACGCCGAGGCGCCCGCCGCGCTGAACATATTGCCGAAATTGCTGGACGTTCCCATCAGGACGTATTTCATGGTGTTGGCGAAGACGCGGCGGCCCTGGGTGACGCCGTCAGCGAGCACCTGCAGGTCCTTCTCCAGCAGCACCACATCGGCGGCGTCCTTGGCCACATCGGTGGCCGCGTCCACGGAGATGCCGACATCGGCGGCGTGCAGGGCGAGCGCGTCGTTGACGCCGTCGCCGAGAAAAGCGACGTCGACGCCGAGCGAGCGTTGCGCGCGCACGATGCGCGCCTTCTGCTCGGGGTCGATGCGCGCGAAAACCGTGGTGGTGGGCAGTTTCTCGGCGAGCTCGCGGTCGGTGAGCCGGTCCACCTCGGCGCCGGAGAGGGCGCTGTTCACCGGCAGACCCAATCGTTCGCACACCTGCGCGGCCACGCCCGGATGATCACCGGTGATCACTTTGACCGTGATTCCCAGCATTGTCAGGCGGCTGATCGCCGCGGCCGCAGAGGATTTCGGCGGATCGAGGAAGACCAGGAAGCCGGCCGGCCGCAGGCCGGTCTCCTCGGCGGCCCTCAACGAAGTCGTCCCGGGGGCGGCACGGGTGGCCACGGCGACCACCCGGTGCCCGGCCGCGAACTCCGCGTCGAGGGCTCTGATCGCGGACTCGGGCACCTGCTCGCAGCGGGCGAGTACGGCCTCGGGCGCGCCCTTGGTGACGATGACGCGTCCGCTCGCGGGTGAATCGACGAGCACCGACACCATGCGGCGCCGATGATCGAAAGGCAGTGTCGCCGACCACGAATACTCCCGCACCGCTGCCCGGGGCGCGCCCGGCGCCGCCCACAGTGCGGTGTCGAGCGCGTCGCCGCCGACCAGAGCGCCGTTCTCGATCGAGCCGTCGGTGCAGACCAGGCCGAGCGCGATGACGTCGGCGCTGTCCGCCCCGTCCGCGGCGACCGCGCGCAGGAACTCGATCCGGCCCTCGGTCAGCGTCCCGGTCTTGTCGGTGAACAGCACTTCGATATCGCCGAGGTCCTCGATGCAGACCAGCCGCTTCACGAGCACTTTGCGCTGGGCCAGCAGTCGCGACCCGGCCGCCAGGCCGGTGGATACCACCGCGGGGAGCAGCTGGGGTGAGATCCCGACCGCGATCGCCAGCGAGAACATCAGCGCGTCCAGCAGCGGACGGTGCAGGACCAGGTTCACCGCGAAGATGCCGATCGTCAGGACGGCGGCCACTCGGACCAGCAGCATCGAGAACCGGCGCAGTCCGACCTGGAACTCGGTCTCGGGCTCCCGGTGCGCCAAACCGGCCGCGATACGCCCGAATTCGGTGTCACCACCGGTCGCGATCACCATGCCGCGGCCGGTGCCGGAGGCGGCCACCGTACCCATGAGCGCACAGGACGTCAGTTCCGCGATCGGGCTGCCCGCGGGCACCGCGTCCGGTGACTTGCGCACCGGTTCGGGCTCGCCGGTCAACACCGATTCATCGCAGTGCAGCCCGGTGGACGACAGCAGCCGCAGATCCGCGGGCACCAGTTCCCCGGCCCGCAAATCGACGATGTCTCCGGGCACCAGTTCCACCAGGTCGATCGATCGGGCCACATCGTCGCGCACCACCACGACCCGGTGCCGGATGCGGTCGCGCAGCGCGTCGGCGGCCTGCCCGGCGCGAAACTCGTTGACGGTGCCGAGACCCACCGACATGGCCACGATCACGCCGATGACCACCGCGTCGGTGCGCTCGCCGAGGAAGAAGGCGACCGCGGCTGTCACGGCGAGCAGCAGCAGGAGCGGGGAACGCAATTGCCTGGTGACGACCGATCCGAGCCGAACCCGATGGTTCCGAACGGCATTGGGGCCGAACACGCCCGCCCGGCGGGTGTACTCGGCTTCGGTCAGACCGGTATCGCCGCTGTCCAGCGCGGTCATCACCTGCTCGATCGGTCGCGACGCGGCGAGCGTGGCCGAGAGGGAGTGAACCGGTTGGCGCGGGCCGGTATTCGCGACAGTCGCGCGAGCGTGCATCGACATGCCTTCGAGGGTTGCGCTGGAACGCGGGAATCGATAGGGCCCGGCCGCACGCGGGTCGAGGACCAAAGGCCCTGTAGCCGAGGACTTGCCGCCGCTGCGGCGACCGGGCGGTGCCCCGCATGATTGGCAGGTCGATCCCCGGGGGCAGGGGTGGCTCCAGGAGCGAGGCATGGGTGGTCCGCACACCGGATTGCGCTGTACACCGGTCGAATCGAGTCTCCGCCGCGACGTGACACCTGCAGTCACGGGAGACGGTGACCGGACCGGCGCAGCCGGAGACGCCCTTCCGGGCGCCTTCGCTGCGTAATCGCTCCGGCCCCGGGGGTCGTCGATCTCGGGCTACACCGGATGGGGGTGGTCGCCGCGCAGCTTGGAGGCGTAGACGGCGGCCTGGGTACGACGTTCCATACCGAGCTTGGCGAGCAGCCGGGAGACGTAGTTCTTGACGGTCTTCTCGGCGAGGAACATCCGCTCGGCGATCTGACGGTTGGTCAGGCCCTCGCCGAGCAGATCGAGGAGCTTGCGCTCCTGTTCGGTGAGTCCGGTGAGCGGGCCGTCGGTCTGCGTGCTGCGGCGCAGCCGGTCCATGAGGGCGGCGGCGGCGCGATTGTCCAGCAGTGAGCGGCCGGCCCCGATCTCCTTGATGGCCTTGGCTAGTTCCATGCCCTTGATGTCCTTGACGACATAGCCGCTGGCCCCGGCCAGGATGGCGTCCATCATGGCCTGCTCGTCGGTGAACGAGGTGAGGATCAGGCAGCGCAGCCCGTCCAGGCGGGATAGCAGATCGCGGCACAATTCGATGCCGTTGCCGTCGGGCAGCCGAACGTCGAGCACCGCGACATCGGGGTTGAGGGCGGGAATCCGCGCCAGCGCCTGGGCGGCGTCGGAGGCCTCGCCGACGACGGTGATGTCGGGGTCGCTCTCGAGCAAGTCGACGAGCCCCCGGCGGACGATCTCGTGGTCGTCCACGAGGAAAACGGTGGTCATGGCCGGTTCCCATCTTCTTGGGTGGTCAGGTCAACGATAGCTCGCGGGCCTCGCGGCCCGGAAACGCCGGAACTCACTCCGATACCGCGGTGGCGGGTGCGGTGACGGCCAGGATCTGCGTGAGCGGCAGTCGCGGCGTGGGGGGTTGCCGCCGCTCGGAGACGGGGACGCTCCCGATCCGGACGAGGACCTGGGGCTGCTCCTCGCGGCCCGTGAGTGCCCGGATCATGGCACGGCTGCGCGGCAGTTCGGTGACATGGGTGAGCGGGCAGGTGTGATAGCCGGCGACCGTGCACTCGAGCAGAATCGTCGACAGTGCCTCACCGCAGCGCAGGAATTCGATCGCGCTGTCGCCGCCGGAGAGGACCACGACGACCGATCGGTCCTCGTCGATCTCGGTGCGGCGCGATTCGCCCCCGATGGCGGGCAGGACCCGGCTCACCTCGACGCGCTCACGCTCCTCGGTCGAGATCCGAGCTTCCGGAGGGATGCCCTCCGCTGCCAGTGAATGCCCGGCCCACCACTGCAATTCGGCCTGATAGCTGGAATCGTAGCGGCGCACCGCGGCGGTGAGCCGCGACGCGTGGGCCAGCTCGGCGCGGGCCTCGGGCGGCAGCACGGTGATCACCGCGTCGCGCGGGTCGACGATCACCGGCAGCACCGGTTCGAAGTCGCGCCAGTCGTTCGGCGCGCTGAAAGGCAGCCGGTCGGTGTAGCGGACCTCGATGGCGGCAGCGCGATCCAGGTCGGCGTCGGTGACGATGCGCGCGGGCTCGAAAGTGACCGTCGCCAGGTGTTCGTGGCGCGTCGGATTCGGGAAGTAGGCGACCCGGGTCTGCCACCCGGCCGCGGCGAGCGCGGACCGCAGGTGACCCAGGGCCAGACCACAGCTGAGGAGCAGTTGCCGTCCGGAGGCGTCGGTGGCGGGCAGCATGCGCTCGCGGACCGAGTACAGGTGCAGGGCGGCGCCGTCGAAGACCCAGCGCCAGGGCTGGCTGTTGTGCAGCGAGGGCGCTCGACCGGACAGCCGGACGGCCTGCTCGATCGTGTCGCCGCTGGGTAGTGGGCTCATGGACTCACGCTAGGACGCGCGCGGTCATGGCCGCAGGGGCCATTGGTCCTCGGTGCGGTGCTACAGGACCCTTGGCGACACGCCGGGCGCGACGCACGCTGAAGGGGTGGACGAGCACACACAGGCCACGCCGCTGATCGATGCGCGGCGTCACGATGCGGTGATCTTCGATATGGACGGCGTGGTGACCGACAGTGCTGCGGTCCACGCGGCGGCGTGGCAGGAGACCTTCGACGATTTCCTGACACACCGTCCCATCGTGCCCGGCGAGGATAGGTCACCGTTCTCCGCCGACGACTATCTGCGATATGTCGATGGCGTCCCCCGATACCAGGGCGTCACGAATTTCCTTGCCGCTCGCGGTATCTCACTGCCCTATGGGGATCCCGGCGATGGTGATGACGTGGAGACCGTCTGTGCGCTGGGCAATCGCAAGGACCGGCTGTTCCTGGATCGGCTCACCCGAGACGGGATACCCGCGTTCGCGAGCACGGTGGCGTTGGTGCGCCGCTTGCAGGCCGCGGGACTCGGCGTCGCGGTCTTCTCCGCCAGCCGCAACTGCGCCGAGGTCCTGCGTGCGGCCGGCATCGGTGATCTGTTCGGTGTGCGCGTGGACGGGGTGGTCGCCGACGAACTGGGGTTGGCGGGCAAACCGGATCCCGCGATGTTGTTCGAGGCCGCGCGCCGGCTCGGGGCCGAACCGGCGCGGACCATTGTCGTGGAGGACGCGGAGGCCGGCGTGGCCGCCGGGCGCGCGGGTGGTTTCGGCCTGGTGATCGGCGTCGATCGGGGCGGGAACGGGGACCGGCTCGCCGAACACGGCGCCGATGTCGTGGTCGCCGATCTCGGACAGGTGGGGCTGCGCAACGGTTTCCGGCGGATGTCGGAACTGCCCGAGGCGGCCGTGGCGCGCCTGGGCGACCTACTCGACACCGAAAAGGCCTCGGTGCTGCTCGATTTCGACGGCACGCTCTCGGCCATCGTGCCCGATCCGGCCGCCGCGACCCTGGTCGACGGCGCGGTAGCGGCCCTGGAGCGGCTGGCGACGCGGTGCCCGGTGGCCATCATCAGCGGGCGTGAACTGGCGGACCTGCGCGATCGGGTGGGCGT
This sequence comes from Nocardia sp. CA-136227, assembly GCF_050955695.1. Lineage (NCBI taxonomy): Bacteria > Bacillati > Actinomycetota > Actinomycetes > Mycobacteriales > Nocardiaceae > Nocardia > Nocardia sp. CA-136227. Next base: position 4,319,244 of record NZ_CP192081.1, on the reverse strand, counting down.
GGAGGGACTCTGGTACGCCGGGTGTCACGGATTCGAGCTGCTGGCCCCGGACGGAACGACCTATGTGCACGACGCGGCACCGGGTGCGGAGGCGGCTCTCGCCGCGGCGGCCGCGGAACTCGAGCGGGCACTCGGCGACGTCCCGGGAATTCTGGTGGAGCACAAGCGGTTCGCCGTCGCGGTGCACTACCGGCGCGTGTCGCCGGAACAGGTGCCCGCGGTGACCGCCGCGGTTCACGCTCGAGCCCACGACCGGGGCCTGCGGGTGACGGGCGGGCGGAAGGTCGTGGAGCTGCGACCGGACGTGAACTGGGACAAGGGAACCGCGCTGCACTGGATCCTGGGCCACCTCACCACCTCCACCCTGCCGATCTACGTGGGCGACGATCTCACCGACGAGGACGCCTTCGACTCGATCGAGGCCGAGGGACTGCCGGTGGTCGTCCGCCACGACGAGAACGGCGACCGCCGGACCGCCGCCCGGTTCGCGCTGTCGGGCCCGGAAGGCGTGCGCGTGTTCCTCGACGACCTGGCCGGGTTGTTCGAAGCCGAATCGTCCGGGGCGGTGTCGGATTCGTGGGTGCTCGCCTTCGACGGCTACGACCCGGCGCACGAGCGGCTGCGGGAGGCGTTGTGCACGGTCGGCAACGGCTACCTCGCCACCCGCGGCGCGGCGCCCGACCGCGCGGCGAGCGAGCATCACTATCCGGGGACGTATGTCGCGGGGACCTACAACCGGCTCTTCGATCAGGTCGCCGGGCGTACCGTCGACAACGAGAGCCTGGTGAACCTGCCGAACTGGCTGCCGGTGACCTTCCGGGTCGGCGACGGCGACTGGTTCGACATCGACTCCGTCGAATTGCTGTCCTATCGGCAGGAATTCGATCTGCGCCGCGCGGTCCTGTCGCGGCGGTTCCGTTTCCGCGACGCCACCGGGCGGGTCACGCGGGTGCGGCAGCGTCGCTTCGCGGCCATGCACGCCCCGCATCTGTGCGCGCTGGAGACGGAGGTGACCGCCGAGAACTGGTCGGGCACCGTGATCTTCCGCTCGACAGTGGACGGCGGCGTGCGCAATGCGCTGGTGGCCCGGTATCGCGACCTGTCGGGTGATCATCTCGTGCCGGTGTCGGCGCGCGAACTGTCGCCGGAATCGGTATTGCTGGTCGTGCGTACCGGGCAGTCGGGAATTCCGGTGGCGACCGCCGCGCGCGGAACCCTGCACCGTGACGGGGTGAAGTTGTGCCCCGCAACCGAACTCGTCGAATCGGAGGACTCGATCGGACACGACCACGGTGTCGTGCTGACCACGGGGGACACCGTCGTGCTGGAGAAGATCGCGGCCGTGGTCACCGGTCGCGACCACGCCGTCTCGGCCCCGGACGACGAGGCCGCGCGGTCCTTGCACGCGGCCGGCGGGTTCGCGGATCTGCTCGAATCCCACACGGCCGCCTGGGAACACCTGTGGGATCGGCTGCGCATCGACCTCGACGGCGGTGATCGGGCGACCCGCGTGCTCCGGCTGCACCTGCTGCATCTGGTGCAAACCCTGTCACCACACACCGCGGATCTCGATGTCGGCGTCCCGGCGCGCGGCCTGCACGGCGAGGCGTACCGCGGGCACGTCTTCTGGGACGAGCTGTTCGTCTACCCGGTCGTGAACCCGCGCTTCCCACGCCTGGCGCGGGCGCTGCTGCGCTACCGCTACCGGCGGCTGCCGGAGGCGCGCCGCGCCGCGGCCGCGGCGGGTCAGCGCGGAGCGATGTTCCCGTGGCAGTCGGGCTCCGACGGCCGTGAGGAGAGTCAACTGCTGCATCTGAATCCGCTGTCGGGGCACTGGAATCCGGATCCGAGCCCGCGCGCCCATCACATCGGCAGCGCGATCGCCTACACCGTGTGGCAGTACTATCAGGCTTCCGGTGACATCGAATTCCTCACCGATTACGGAGCCGAACTGCTGGTCGAGATCGCCCGATACTGGGCGAGTGCGGCCGAGTACGATCCGCGCCACGATCGCTTTCACCTGCGTGGTGTGATCGGGCCCGACGAATTCCACACCGGTTCGCCCACCGCGCCCGGGACCGGTGTCGACGACAACGCCTACACGAACATGATGGCGGTGTGGACGCTGGTGCGCGCTCAGGAAGCCCTGGACCGGCTGACGCCGCGGGCCCGCGCGGAACTGCTGGAGTCACTGCGCGTCTCGCCGCGAGAGCTGGCCCGGTGGGAGCACGTCAGCCGCCGCATGTTCGTGCCGTTCCACGACGGTGTGCTCAGTCAGTTCGACGGGTACGAGCTCCTGGCCGAACTCGATTGGGATGGCTATCGACAGCGCTACGGCGAGATCCAGCGGCTCGATCGGATCCTCGAGGCCGAGGGCGATGACGTCAACCGGTATCGGGCCGCCAAACAGGCCGACGTGCTGATGCTGTTCTACCTGCTCTCGGCCGACGAATTGCGCGACCTGCTCGAGCGCCTCGGATACGAACTGCCGGGGGAGATGATTCCCCGCACCATCGACTACTACCTGGCCCGGACGTCGCACGGCTCCACCCTGAGCGCGCTGGTCCACGCCTGGGTGCTGGCTCGCGCGCACCGGGCGCGGGCGATGGAGTTCTTCGACCGGGTGCTGGACTCCGATGTGGCCGACATCCAGGGCGGCACCACGGAGGAGGGAATTCACCTGGGAGCCATGGCCGGAAGCATCGACCTGGTGCAGCGCTGCTTCACCGGGATGGAGATCCGATCCGACCGGCTGATCTTCAACCCCTGCTGGCCGTCGGAGCTGGGGGAGCTGCGCTATTCGATCGTCTATCGCGGACATCGTCTGGCGATCCGGATCACCGCTCGCGCGCTGGAGGTCGCTGCGGATCCGGGACGCGCCGATCCGGTCGAGATCCACTGTGACGGCGTCACCGAGATGCTGGCGGCGGGGGCGACCGTGCGGGTACCGCTGGACGCGCGGGATTTCGTGGCGGGCCGCGATCAGGAACGCAGCTGAGCGGCGCCCCAGCGGACCAGCCCGACCGCGACCGCCAGGTATTCGGCGAACGCGAGGTAGACCAGCACCGCGCCGTACAACCGCGCCCAGGCGGTCAGAGAGTCGGTAGCCGCGGGGATCACGACGACCATCACCGAACCGAGTACCAGCGCCGCTATCGCCACGGCGTGCGGTGGTGCGGGAGAATCCATGGTGATCAGTCTCGTCCCGGCGCGAGGCGGGCAGCAGGGCCGTTGTTCCCGACCCGGGAGTGACCAACGGCGGCGAAGTCCCGGTTCGGTGATCGCGGACGGCAGCGCAGAGGCCTTTGGTCCCCGGTTCGAGGACGATCGCCCGCAGCAGCGGGGGCGGGGGCATTTCTACCGTGAGAGGACCAGCCCGGTTCGGGCGCCGATGATTTCACCTCACCCCGGAGGTCACGATGACAGAGCAGCAGTACGACGATCCGCATCGGCTGGCCTCCGCGCCCGTGGTCGTGGGGGTGGACGGCTCGGACGGTGCGGCACGGGCGCTGCGGTGGGCGGTGGAGTACGCCGCGCAGCATCGGCGGCGGCTGCACATCGTCCACGGGCTGGACCTGGTCGGCGTGAGCCGCGGCGTGGGAACCTACGCGGTCGCCACGCAGCCGCTGATCGACAGCGTCAAAGCGGCGGGCAGGGCGATGGTCGCGCGCGCGGTGACGGCCGCGGGCGAGTACGACCCCCAGGTCCCGCTCTCGGCGTCCATGTCCGGCGACACCGCCGCCCAATTGCTGATCGAGGACAGCGCGACCGCCTTCGCGGTGGTGATCGGCGCGTCCGGCACCGCCGGCACCCTCGCGCACCTGGGCTCGACCCTGTTGGCGGTCACCAGCCACGCGCACGGCGTGGTCATCGTGGTGCGGCCGGACCCCGACACCGGCGACGCGGTCCGGACCTCCGGGCCGGTGGTGGTGGGTGTGGACGGCAGCCGGACCAGCGAGGCCGCCATCGCCGCGGCGTTCGCCGAGGCCGCCGAGCGGCGCACCGGCCTGGTCGCGATGCACGCCTGGAGCGATTGGGACACCGGGCAGTTCGCCGGCGAGGTGACCTCGATGACCGGGAACCTCGACGATGTCGAGACGGCCGTGCTGGCCGAGCGGCTGGCGGGCTGGCAGGAGAAGTACCCGGACGTCGAGGTGACCCGGGAGGTCTGCACCGCCGGGCCCGCGGCCCAGCTCACCGAGCTGTCGAAGACCGCGCAACTGATGGTGGTCGGCAACCGCGGCCGCGGCGGATTCGCGGGCCTGCTCCTCGGATCCACCGCCCACCACCTGGTACAGCACGCGCACTGCCCGGTGATGGTGGTGCACGCCGACCCCGAGGAGACGAAGCGATGACGAGGACCATGCCCGGTTCCGCGACCCGCATCCGGGACGACCTGGTCGATCTGGACGCGTGGTGGCGGGCGGCGAACTATCTGGCCGCCGGCCAGATCTACCTCATGGACAACCCACTGCTGACCGAAAAGCTGCGGCCCGAACACATCAAGCCGCGGTTGATCGGGCACTGGGGCACCGTGCCCGGGGTGACCCTGACCTACGCCCACCTCAACCGCGTCATCATGCGCACCGGGCAGCAGATGCTGTTCGTGCTCGGCCCCGGGCACGGCGCGGCGGCGCTCACCGCCGCGACCTGGCTCGAAGGCACCTACTCGCTGCGGCATCCGGAGGTGGGGCAGAATCTGGCCGGAATGCGGGAACTGTTCCGGCAGTTCTCCTTCCCCGGCGGCGTGCCCAGTCACGCCTCGCCGCATCTGCCGGGGTCCATCCACGAGGGCGGCGAACTGGGCTACTCGCTCGCGCACGCCACCGGAGCGGCCCTGGACAATCCGAATCTGGTGGTGGCCTGCATGATCGGCGACGGCGAGGCCGAGACCGCGGCACTGGCCACCAGCTGGCACGGATCGCTGTTCCTGGACCGCGTGACCGACGGGACCGTGCTGCCGATCCTGCACCTCAACGGCTACAAGATCGCGAATCCGACACTGCTGGCACGTATGTCGCGCGGGGACCTCGACGCTCTGCTCACCGCGCAAGGGTGGGAGCCGATGTACGTGGAGGGCGCCGATCCGGCCGAAGTGCACGAACGCTACGCGACGGTGCTCGACGAGGCGATGGAACGAATCCGCGAGATCCGCGACGACGCCGAGCGCGGGCTCGGGCCGCGCGACCCGTGCCGCCCGATGATCGTGCTGGTGACCCCCAAGGGATGGACCGGTCCGGCGATGGTCGACGGCGTCCGTGTGGAGGGCACCTTCCGGGCCCACCAGGTGCCGTTGGCAGGCGTCCGAGAGAACCCCGAACACCTTGCGCAACTGGAGGACTGGCTGCGCTCCTACCGGCCCGAGGAGCTCTTCGACGCCGCCGGCCACCCGGTCGGCCGGATCGCGGACCTGCACCCGCGGCACCTGCGCATGAGCGCGAACCGCGCCGCACACGGGCATGACAGTGTCGACCTGCGGCTCCCGTGCCCGACCGACTACCGGGTCGAATTCGCAACGCCCGGAACAGAATCGGCCGAGGCCACCCGCGTGCTCGGCCGCTATCTGCGCGACGCCCTGGTCGAGAACCCCCGCAATCTGCTGTTCTTCTCCCCGGACGAACACACCTCCAACCGTCTGGACGCCATCCTCGAGGTCACCGGCCGTCGCTGGCGCGAGCGACGCATCGTGGGCGACGATCGGCTGTCTCCGGACGGCCGCGTCTTCGAGGTGCTCTCGGAACATCTGTGCCAGGGCTGGCTCGAGGGTTACCTGCTCACCGGCCGCCACGGCGTGTTCTCCACCTACGAGGCGTTCGCGCACGTCATCGACTCGATGGTGGTGCAGCACGCGAAATGGCTGCACATGGCGGCCGACTTCGACTGGCGTGAGCCCATTCCCAGCCTCAACTACCTGATCACCTCGCATGTGTGGCGGCAGGATCACAACGGTGCCTCCCATCAGGATCCCGGCTTCATCGACCACGTGCTGAGCAAGCGGCCCGAGGTGAGCCGGGTGTATCTGCCGCCGGACGCCAACTGCCTGCTGCACGTCTTCGACCACTGCCTGCGCAGCCGGGGCCGGGTCAATGTCGTCGTCGCGGGCAAGCAGCCCGCGCTGCAATACCTCGACGACGACGCGGCGCGCGTGCACTGTGAACGCGGGCTCGGTGTCTGGCAGTGGGCGAGCAGCGATTCCGGTCGTCCCGCCGAGGTCGTGCTGGCCTGTGCGGGCGATGTCCCCACCCAGGAGACCCTGGCCGCGGCCGCGTTGCTGCGGGACATGGTGCCGGACTTGGCGGTTCGTGTGGTCAATGTCGTGGACCTGGCGCGGCTGTTCCCGCCGGATCGTCACCCGCACGGCATCGCCGACGAGGACTATCGCGCCGTCTTCACCGACGCCCCGGTGATCTTCGCCTTCCACGGCTATCCGTGGCTCGTCCACCGCATCGCCTACCGTCGTCCGGGCCACGATCGCATGCACGTCCACGGCTTCACCGACAACGGCACCACCACCACGCCGTTCAGCATGTGCGCGATGAACGGCATCGACCGCTTCACCCTCGCGGCCGCCGCCCTCGCCGAGGTGCCCCGCCTCGCCGACCGGCTCGCGCCCCTGACCGAGCGGTTGACCACGCAGCGTGAAGCCGCCGACGCCTATGCCCGCCACCACGGCATCGACCCGCCCGAGATCGCCGACTGGCGGTGGCCCGCCGGGAAGTGACCCGGGAGGACCTTGGACCCTGTTCCGGGCCGATCGCCGGATGATGGCATGGGCGTTGTCATTCGGCGGAATCGGCAAGGAACGAGGGGCATTCTTCGATGAATACGAAGCGAGTGGCGACGATGACGCCCGGGGTCGCGGTGCAGTCGTCCGGTCCGATCACCGCTGCCGAGAAGAGCCGGGCCGACCGCGTGATCCGGCGGGTGCTGCGCCGCCACCACCTCGAGTCGCCCGCGACTGTCCGGCTCACCCGGAACGGGAGTTTCGGAAACACGACCGTGGCGGAGGTGAATGCGCGGTTCGCCGGCAACGCGATTCGGGTGCAGGCCGACGGACCGGGTGGCTTCGCACTCACCTTCGCCGCCGAGCGCCTCGACCGCCAACTCGACCGGCTCACCGGCAAGGCCGAACCGCGGTGGTCTCCCGATCCCGGCCGCGCGCCGCTGGCGGCCGTGAGCGACGCGCGTCCCATCGTCCGGCGCAAGCAGTGCTGTCTTCAGGTCCTCGATCCGGTCGGCGCGGCCGCGGCCATGGATGCCATGGACTATGACGTCCATCTGTTCACCGACGTCGAGACCGGCGAGGACGCGATCGTGTACTGGGCGGGGCCACTGGGCGTCCGGATGGCCCGGCAACGGCGAACGCGTCCGCCGGCCTCTGCCACCTGGCGGCCGGTCACCATGAACCCCCGTCCGACAAGGGAATTCACCGAAGCCGAGGCGGCGGCCCGGCTGTGCGCCTACGGCCTGCCGTTCCTGTTCTTCACCGACCCGTCCGACCACCGCGGCCGCCTGCTGTACCGCCGCTACGACGGTGATCTGGGACTCGTCGCGGGACCGGATGTCTCGAGAGGGAGATAGCCATGACCACCGCCCGTGCCTTCCTCACCGCCGCCGATTTCCTGTGGCTCGGCATGGTGCTGGCCATCTCGTTCATCGAGGCGCCGCTGAAGTTCCGTGCCCCGAACGTCACCCTGGCGATCGGCCTGGGCATCGGCCGCCTGGTCTTCCGTGCCCTCAACGGCGTCGAATCCCTGTTCGCCATACTGATTCTCGCGGCGGTCTGGGCGGATCCGCCCGGACTCGCCACAACGATCACCCTCGCGGTGGCGATCGTCGCGCTGGCGATCCAGCTGCTGTTCGTCCGTCCCCGGCTGACCCGGCGCAGTGACGCGGTACTCGCCGGCGCGGAGGGCCCGCGGTCGCGCGGCCACTATGCCTACGTCGCGCTGGAAGTGGTGAAAGCGGTCGCCCTGCTCACCGCGGGCGTGCTGGTCCTGACCGGTGTGATGCCGTAAGCGCGCTCGTCTCGAAACCCGCGGTGGGGTGATCGCGCGCGGTACCGTGCAGTGATGGGCGCGGCCGCGGAACGGTGGCTGCCCGGAACACGACAGTTCCGGGGCTATCGGCGGGCCTGGTTACGGTCGGACGCGGTGGCCGGAGTCACCGTGGCGGCCTATCTGATTCCCCAGGTCATGGCCTACGCGACCGTGGCGGGTCTGGCTCCGATCGCGGGCTTGTGGGCGACGCTCGGGCCGCTGGCGGTGTACGTCCTGCTGGGGACGTCCAGGCAGCTGTCGGTCGGGCCCGAGTCGACGACCGCGCTCATGACGGCGGTGGCGCTGGCCCCGCTGGCCGCGGGGGATTCCAGCCGGTACGCGGCGCTCGCGGCCATGCTGGCCCTGGTGGTCGGAGTCTGCTGTGTGGCCGGTGCGGCGGCCCGGCTCGGGGTGCTCGCCGATCTGTTGTCGAAACCGGTGCTCGTGGGGTACCTGGCAGGGACCGCGGGCGTCATGATCGTGGGCCAGCTCGGGCGGGTCAGCCGGGTGCGTGTGGAGGGGGAGTCCCTGTCGGCCCAGTTGCGGTCCTTCGCCTCGAACCTCGATGAATTGCATTGGCCGACAGTCGCTCTGTCCGCCTCCACGCTCGTGGTGCTACTGCTGACGTCGACGTGGGCCGCGCGGGTTCCCGGCCCGCTGATCGCCGTACTGGGAGCGACGGCGGTGGTGGCTGTCTTCTCGTTGCGGGAGCACGGAATTCGGGTGGTCGGCGCGATCCCGTCGGGGCTACCGGCGCCGAGCCTGCCGGACATCGCCGCCGGCGACGTGGGCAGGCTGCTGCTGCCCGCCGTCGGCATCGCCCTGGTCGGGTTCTCCGACATGGTGTTGGTCGCGCGGGCGTTCGCGGCCCGCCACGGCGATGCCGTCGACGCGAACCGGGAACTGTTCGCGATGGGCGCGGTCAACCTGACCGCCGGTGTCTCGCAGGGATTTCCGGTCAGCTGTAGTGGCAGTCGCACACGACATCGACGACTATCCGGAGGCGACGACCGTTCCCGGGCTGGTGATCTACCGGTACGACGCACCCCTGTGCTTCGCCAACGCCGAGGACTTCCGCCGCCGTGCGCTGGCGGCCGTGGACGACGCGGCGGACCCGATCCGCTGGTTCGTCCTCAATGCCGAGGCCAATGTCGAGGTCGACCTGACCGCTCTCGACGCCGTCGAGCAGCTCAGAACCGAATTGCATACCCGGGGCATCGTTTTCGCGATGGCGCGGGTCAAGAAGGATCTGCGCGCGGCCCTCGATGCCGCCGGACTCACCGACCGCATCGGCGCCGAGCGATTGTTCCCGACACTGCCGACCGCCCTGGCCGCCTATCGGCGCGAGACCGACGACCTCGGACCGGCGGATCGGTGACTTTAGGCCCGTCTCCGGTGGGCTCGGTCACGCGATGCTGGATGGACGGATCGGTTCTCCGGAGGCGAGGTGAAAGACCATGTCGCGCAATTGCTCACTGGCGTGGCGGGTGTGGCGGCTGCGACCGTGGAACTCGAACCCGCTCATGCGCGCCTCGGATCGCTGGGAGGCGCTGGGCCACCTACTGGCCGTGGCCCTGTTCCTGCTGGCGATCCCGGTGGCGGCCGCTGTCGGGACCGCGGCTTACAGCGGATCCGCCGAGCGGATCAGCGCCGAGAACGCCGCGAAGACCGAGGTGCTCGCGACGGTGCTGACCGAGCCGAAGCAGACCGTGGCGGCCGCCGGGCCCGCGCAGGCGGCGCACTACGAGGTCCAGATCCAGTGGAAACACGACGGGAGCCTCGGGAAGGGAACCGTCGAGGCGCGCCGTGACACCAAGGTCGGCTCCACCGTGCAGACCTGGCTCGGAGCCGACGGCCTGCCCGGCGCCTCGCCCCGGCAACCCGGATCGGCGGTGCTCGACGGCATCGGCACCGGCCTCGCGTTGCTGGTCGGCGTGGGCTTCGCGCTGCTGGCGATGCTCTGGTGTCTGACCCGGTTGCTGGAACGCCTGCACGGCCTGCACTGGGAAGCCGAGCTACGCGGGCTCGACCGTCCCATCGGCAGGTAAGCCCCCCGGATCAATCGAAAGGACACCCACCATGACCGCTGCTCTCGAACCCCGGGCCGCACGGATCATCGCCGCCGTCGACGGGTCGGCCACCTCCTATCAGGCCGCCGTGTGGGCCGCGGTGGCAGCCGGACTGCACGGCTGCGAGCTGCACATCGTCAATTCGATCTCACTGCCTGTCGGCGAGGTCCCGGTCGACGTGCTCGGGCCCGACGATCGGGAGTTCCTGGCCAGGGACGGGCAGCGAATCGTGGATGAGGCCAGTCGCGTCGCCCGCGCCGGAGCGCCGGAGGCGGCGGTCACCATCACGACCGAAGTGATCTGGGAACCCATCGTGGGACACCTGATCGAGCAGTCCCGGACCGCGCGAACGGTGGTCGTGGGCAGCCGCGGTCTCGGCGCGATCCGCGCCGGGCTGCTCGGTTCGGTGGCCGATGCGGTCGTCCGGCACGCGGAATGCCCGGTGGCGGTGATCCACGCGACCGCGGCGACCGATCCGCTCTCCGCCGAGAAGCCGGTGCTGGTCGGCGTCGACGGCACACCGAACAGCGTGCCCGCGCTCGAACTCGCCTTCGCCGAGGCCGCCGCGCGCAAGGTCGGGGTGACCGCACTGCACGCCTGGACCGACATTCTCGGCTCGTACGTGCCGCTGATCGGCTGGGAGCCGCTGCGCGTGCAGGAGAACGAACTGCTGTCCGAGCGGCTCGCCGGATTCGGTGAACGCTATCCTGGCGTTGCGGTCCGTCGCCTGTTGGTGATGGAACGCCCGCACCAGGCGCTGCTGCGGGAGTCGGAGTACGCGCAATTGGTCGTGGTCGGCAGCCGCGGCCGGGGTGGCTTCACGGGCATGCTGCTCGGATCCACCAGTTCCACCGTTCTGCACAACGTCGAAACCCCGACGATCGTCGTCCGCGCATAACCGGGATCAGGTGTCGGTCATGACCGAATTACAGCCGCTGGACGCGGGATTCATCGAACTCGAGGATGCCGACCGCCGCGTCAGCCTCGGCATCGCGGCGGTGGCGATCCTGGCCGGGCGGCCACCCGCACGAGCCGAGTTCGCGGCGATGCTGGCCGAGCGTGTCGCGGCGAACCAGCGCCTGCGACAGCGAATCCGGCGCGCGCCGCTGGATCTGACCGCCCCGGTCCGGGAGGAGGACCCGAACTTCGATCTGGCCCACCACATTCGATGGGCCGCCCTGCCCGAACCCGCCGACGAGACGGTATTGCGCGAGTTCGTCGCCGGCGAGCTCGTCGAACGCCTGGATCGCGATCATCCGATGTGGGAATGCGTCGTCGTCGAGCGCTTGGCGGATGCGCGCTGGGCGCTGATCGTGAAAGCGCACCACAGCCTCGTCGACGGCGTCTCCGGCGTGAGTCTGTTCGAAAGGCTGTGTGATGCACAGGAATCCGATCCGCGGCTGCGGGCGGCGCCCCCGGCCGACACGGCCGCGGGACCGGACTGGTTCGACCGCGTCGTCGCCGGGCTGCGACTGCCGCTGGACGTGCCGCGCTACGCGGTCGGGATGATGCGCAGCCTGATCCCGGTGGTGGCCGCGTTCGTCTCGGTACCCGAGGCCTCCTCGCTCAACGGCCCGATCGGGCGCCAGCGGCGCTACACGATCGCCCGCGCCTCCCTCACGGAGATCCGCGAGATCGGCCGCGGTCTCGACGCGACGGTCAACGATGTCGTCCTCGCCGCGGTGACCTCGGCGTATCGGGGCGTCCTGCTGGGCCGCGGGGAGCAACCCACGGGCAAGACGGTGCGCATTCTGGTGCCGGTGTCGATGCGGGCCGCCGATGCGAAATCCCTGCTGGACAATCGTGTTTCCGCGGTCCTGTCCCTGCTGCCGTTGCATCTGGACGACCCGGTGGAACGCCTGATCACCATCCATCAGCGTATGGCCCGGCACAAGTCGAGCGGCGCCGCGCAGGCCGAGAAGTCACTGCTCGACCTGGCCGGGCGGCTACCGTTCGCGCCGGTCGCCTGGGGCATGCGGTTGTGGTCGCGCCTGCCGCAGCGCGGCGTGACCGCGGTCGCGACGAACATCCCCGGCCCCCGCCGTACCCTGTCGGTGCTGGGACGCGAAGTGCTGGAACTGATTCCGGCCATCCCCATCGCCATGCGCCTGCGCACCGGCATCGCCATCCTCAGCTACGGCGACCAACTGACCTTCGGCATCACCGGCGACTACGACTCGACCCCGGATCTGGAGAAGATTGCCGACGGAATCCACACCGCCATCGCCGACCTGCTCGCCGCGGCGCGGGCCAGGCCACAACACCCGGTCGGCTGAGCGGTTCCCACCGGGCCGAAGCCACCGCCGAAGGAGAACTGCCGTGACAATCAAATTCCCGCGCACACAAGAACACTGGGCCCTCATCGCCTTCGCGACAGCGCTCGTGGTGGTGTTGGCCGGCGCGATCCTGCTCGCGATCCTCGCCACCTGACCGGATCCGGGAGTGCGGGCGATCATCGCGGCGGCGGCCAATCGGCTGTCGGCCAGGCCGATCGCGACGATATCGCCGGGGCTGTAGAGCTGCGCGGTGAGGATCGTGACCGGGTCAGTGCCGGTCGATGGTCAGGGTGTCGGCGAGGGGTCGACGCGGTGTCGGCGGGTGCTCGGGTTCGTCGGCGGGGGCGGCGCCGATGCGCACGACCAGCTGTGGGTGGCCGGGCCGGGGCAGGAATCCGGTGAGAATGTTTCGGCCCGTGGGCAATTCGGTGATGTGGGTGAGGGCGCAGGTGGCCAGACCGGCCACGGTGCATTCGAGCAGAATCGCCGAAAGCGCCTCGCCGGTGGCCAGCCAGTCGGAGGCCGAATCGGCGGGGGTGCTGAGGACGACGAGCCGCGACCGGTCCTCGATGTCGGGACGGCGCGCGGAGTGCGGCGCGGAGGGGAACGTCCGTCCCACCCGGACCCGGGCGCGCTCGGCGTCGGAGATCAGCGCGTCGGTGGGGACCCCCTCGGGGAAACCGGAATGACCGGCCCACCAGCCGATTTCGGCCTGGTACATCTGGTCGTGCCGGCGCAGCGCGGCCGCCTGCTCGGACACCGCCGCCAGCCTGGGCCGCACGGATTCGTCGAGAACTTCCATGTCCACGTAATGCGGGGACACCAGCATGCGCAGCCGGCGGGCCACGTCATCCCAGTGCTCGGGCGGGTCCAGCGGCAGGCGGTCGGTGCGGCGATGGTCGATCGCGCGCGCCCGCGCCACCAGCCCGGCCGGGGGGTCGGGCCAGGGCCGGAAGCCGATCTCGGCGAGGCGGCCCGGATCGGACGGGTCGGGCAAGCGTGTGGTGTCGGTGTGCCAGCCGTGCGCGCCGAACGCGGTGCGCACATGGTGCAGCATGGCCCCGCAGCTGATCACCTGCTGCCGGCCCTGCGGGTCGGCGGTGACGAGCGCCCGGTCGGGGTCGGTGTGCAGGTGCAGGTGCGCGCCGTCGAAGCGCCAGTGCCAGGGCTGAGTGTTGTGCACCGAGGGCGCGCGCGACGCCAGGCGCATCGCGGACATCAGGGTGCGATGGTCGGGGACGAGCGGGGTGGCGTTCATGGTGGTCATCCTCCGAGTGTTCTCGCCGGCCGGCGCGGAACATACGGGCTTTCCGCCCGCTGGTCAGGGACGTTGGTCACCGGGGTGAGTGGCGCGACGGTGCGTTCGGCGCGCTCCTTGATCCCGCGCAGCATCTTCGCCTCCATGACGAGGCTGCCGGGCTCCATGATCAGCATGTAGAACAGGCGTCGCGGCAGACCGGCGTCCGGGAGCGCGATGCGATTGCGGCTGATCAGCCGGGTGCCCTCGGCGGTCGGATACAGCCCGAACGCCCACACCCAGTGATGGTCGGTCGAGGCGAGGACGAAGGCGTGCGGGCCGTCCAGCACGGCCACCCGCATGCCGGGACCGGACGCGCCCATCGGCAGCACGTCGTCGACCGCGAGCCGCTGGTACTCCGGCAGGATTTCGTCGGCGCTGTGCATGTCCAGGCCGAGCAGGTTCTCGATCCTGTCATAGGTGTACGCCCCGCCGCGGCCGGGACCCATCTGCACCAGCCAGGGCCAGATCTGTTCGGGCGTGGCCGCGACCGTGATCGCGCGGGTGGTGACGGTGCCGGCATCGGGGAGCAGCTCGTCACCGGGCATGACGCGAGCGACCTCCTCGGCGGTCGAGCCCCAGGTCACGCACGTCTTCCGGGCGAAGAGCCGATAGCCGATCGCCAGTCCGGCCAGGGCCGAGGCCATGCCGATGCCGGTCGCGGTCGCTGTTCTCATGGGGTGGATTCCTCTCGATGGGCGTCGATATCGATCCTGGGCCGCCCGATGCGATTACCGCAGGGACCGAAGGCCCGGCAATCGCCCTCACAACCGGTGACTTTCGGCCGTCTCGGGCCGGTGGGCGCACGCGGGATGCTGTGACCGAACAACGGATTTCGCACGGATCGGAGGACCAGCCATGACCGAGTTCGCGGACCGGAGCGCCATCGTCACGGGCGGGGCGCGGGGAATCGGGGCGGCGGTGGTCGCGGAACTGGTGAAGGCGGGCTTCGGCGTGGTCATCGCCGACCTGCTGACCGAGGAGGGATTGAAACTCGCCGAGAGCTTCGCGCCGCAGGTGCGGTTCCATCACCTCGACGTCACCGACGAGGCCCGCTGGCAGCGAGTGATCGAGGAGACCGAACGCGAATTCGGCCCACTCGCCGCGCTGGTGAACAACGCCGGAATCGTCGACTTCGGGACCGTGGAAACGGAATCGCCCGACCTGTTCCGGCATGTCCTGGAGGTCAACGTCGTCGGGTCCTGGCTGGGGATGCGGCTGGCCGCGCCCCGCCTGCGCGCCGCCGGCGGCGGGACCATCGTCAATGTGTCCTCGACCGCCGGGCTCATGGGCTACGCGGGGATCAGCGGGTACGTCGCGAGCAAGTGGGCGCTGCGCGGGTTGACCAAAGCCGCTGCGCTGGAACTGGGTTCGTCCGGCATCCGGGTGTGCTCGGTGCACCCCGGCCCGATCCACACCGCGATGACCGCCGGGATGGACGAGTCCGTCGCCGCCACCCAGCCGCTGCCGCGGTTCGGCGAGCCGGCGGAGGTCGCCGCGATGGTGCGATTCCTGGTCACCGAGGCGACCTTCTCCACCGGTTCGGAATTCGTGGTCGACGGCGGCGCGACCACCGGCCAGGCCGGGGTCCTCGAAGCATCCGGTGCCGACTACCGGTGATGGCGGAACGACAGAAGGAGGCGTCGCCATGATGTATTGGAACGACCACGATTTGAGTGGTTGGGGTTACGCCGGGATGGGCGTCGGAATGCTGATCTTCTGGGCTCTCGTCATCGGCGGGATCGTCCTGGCGATCCGGTTCGCGGTCCCCGACCGGGACGGCGCGCCGCGCTACGAATCCCCGTCGCCGCAAGAACTTCTCGCGCAGCGCTTCGCGCGCGGCGAGATCGACGAGGCCGAGTACACGTCGCGGCTCACCGCGCTGCGGGCATCGGGTGCGCGGCAATGAGCAGCGGACCGACCCGGCGAGCGCTGCCGCCGATTCCCCAGGCGGACAGCTGAATCCGTCGGTCATCGTCGCGACCGACGGATCAGTGGTCTTCCATGGTGTTCATGTCCATCGATCTCAACTCCTCGCGTTCGGGTGGGGAAACATATGTCGTCGCCGCTGATGCGGATGTGCCACACGGTCATGATGTGGCTGCACCAGCAGGGCATCCTGCACCCGATGACGATGTGATTCCACCCGGCCCGGCCGCGGCCTCACCCGACGGTGAGGATGTCCGTGACCGGGCGACGGGGGGTCAGCGGGGGCGTGGGGGTCTCATCGGGTGGGGCGGAGCCGATCCGGATGACCGCTTGCGGAATGCCGGGACCGCCGATCATGCGCGCGAGAAGGTCTCGGCCGGGCGGCAATTCGGTGATGTTGGTCAGGGTGCAGGTGGCGAGGCCGGCGGCGGTGCACTCGAGCAGTACCGCGGAGAGGGCCTCGCCGATGCGCAACCATTGCGGGACCGAGTCCGGCAACGCGCTGAGGACCACGAGCCGGGCGTGGTCGGTGCGCGGACCGCGGCGGGTGGAACGCAAACCCGCCGGGAAGACCCGGCCGACGCCGACCCGGGCGAACTCCGCGTCCGAGGCCAGGGCCGCCGCCGGAACGCCGTCGCGTGTGTCGGAATTCCCTGCCCACGCATGGAGTTCGAGGTCGTAGAACTGGTCGTGACCGCGCAGGGTCGCGTACTCGCGGGACAGGGCGGCGAGCCGTGGGCGAGCGGATTCGGCGAGCACGTCGACCCGGACGTCCTGTGCCGCGGCCAATTGGCGCAGCCGGGGAACGAGGTCCTCCCAGCCGCTGGGCTCCAGCAGCGCCAGCCGATCGGTCCGGCGCCGGGCGATCGCGTGCGCGTGCGCGCGGTTCTCGGGTGGCGGATCCACCCACGGCCGGAATCCGATGGCCGCCAGGTGGTCCGGGCGCTTCGCCTGCGGCACCCGGACGATGTCGGTGTGCCAGCCGCGCTCGGCGAAGGCCGCCCGGACATGATGCAGCATCGCGCCGCAGCTGATCACCAGCTGGCGTCCGAGCGGGTCCGCGGCCGAGAGGAGGCGCTCGGCGTCCGCGAACAGATTCAGGTGGATGCCGTCGAACCGCCACCGCCAGGGCTGGGAGTTGTGCACCGACGGCGCCCGCGCCGCCAGCTCGATCACCGCGGAGACTGTGACCGGATCGGGCGCCGGGCGGCCGCCTACATCATCGTTGACGCTCATATCATCAGTGTCGGGGTGGTCCGAATCCGGCGGATACGGTCGTTCTTCCTGTGTGACAGGGTATTTCGGCACCCGGCTGCCCGGCGGTGGTCGACGACCGGAACCGGTGACACCGCCCGGAGGCCGCCGACCCAACGGCCGCGACCACCGCGCGTCCCTCACGGATGGGTGCTCGCGGTGTGAATCACCGCTGGTCGCTGTCGGGCTTGTCCGACAGTTCCAGCCCGGCGTCGACCAGCGTCGTGCGCGGCGGCATTCCGTGCCGTAGGGCCGATGGTCCCCATCCGGTCGTCGCTCCGGCACTCCCCGAGCCGGGGCCGCGGTGGCCGAAGGCTCGCTGTCGGGATGACCTTCGCCCCTGCCGATCACCCGGTCGGCCCGTCACAGTGAAGACAGTGAAATCGCCCGGCGAGTAAAGGATTCGCGCATTCCGGGATGGTAGGGACAATGACCGCACACGACTCGCACATGACCCAGTCGGACCTGTTCGCATGGAGCATGGAACAGGACCCGAATCTGCGTTCGACGATCGTGACGGTGATGCTCCTCGACACCGAACCGGACTGGGATCGGTTGCTGCGCATGCTCGATCGAGGGACACGAGTGGTGCCGCGATTCCGACACCGGTTGGTCGCGGCGCCGTGGGGGCTCACACCGCCGCGGTGGACCCCCGATCCCGATTTCGACCTGCGCTGGCATGTTCGCCACTTCGCCCTTCCGGAGCCCGCGGACCTGGCGTCGGTGATCGAGTTCGCCCGCACCGAGGTCATGTCCGCGTTCGATCCGGCCCGGCCGCTGTGGCGGCTCACCGTGCTCGGCGGTTTGGACGGGGGGAGGGGCGCGCTCGTGCTGAAGGTGCACCACAGCCTCACCGACGGTGTCGGCGGCATCCAGATAGCCGGTGAGATCCTGGACTTCAGCCGTGCGGGCACCGCGCACGCATCGGTCCCCGCCCCGGCGCGATCGGAAGGCGGGGTGCTCGGCGACATCGTCGCGTGGAACTGGTCGGCGGGCGCGGACCTGGTGCGCGCGGGCTGGGCGGCGTTACCGCCGATCGCCCGGCGGGCCGTCACCAACCCTGTCGGTGCGGTCCGCGACGGTGTCGCGATGGCCGAATCGCTGCTCCGGTTCGCCCGGCCGATCACCAGAACGCTGTCACCCCAGATGACCGGGCGGAGTCTGGGGCGGCGGCTGACGGTGCTGGAGGTGCCGCTGGAGCCGTTGCACGGCGCGGCGCGCCGGGCGGGCTGCACGGTCAACGACGCCTTTCTGGCTTCGATTCTGATCGGCTTGCGCGTCTACCACAGCCGGCACGGGCATCAGGTCGAGCAGCTACGGGTGGCGATGCCGATCAGCCTGCGGCGCACCGGCGATCCGGTCGGCGGCAACCGCATCACCATCGCCCGGTTCGTTGTCCCCGTCGCTGTGGACGGTGTGGTCGATCTCATGCGCGCCCTCGGCAGCACGGTCGAGCGGTGGCGACGCGAACCCGCGATCCCGCTGTCGAACGCCGTCGCGGCCGCCTTCAACAGGTTGCCGGTCGGCCTGCTCACGAGCATGTTCAAACACGTCGATTTCATCGCTTCCAACGTCCCGGGGTCCCCGGTCGCGCTCTATGTCGCCGGCGCGAAGGTCGAGCGCGTCTTCGCCTTCGGGCCCACGACCGGCACCGCGTTCAACATCACTCTGATCTCGCACACCGGAACCTGCTGTATCGGAATCAATTCCGACACCGCCGCGGTGCCCGATCCGGCGGTGCTGGCCGAGTGTCTGGCCGGCGGATTCCGTGTGGTCGCCGAGCTCGACGGCGGTGGACACGAAAGCCCGGCGCCGGTGGATCAATCCTGAGCCGCCAGGAACAGCGTCGCGGCGTCAGTGCCGCCTGACCTCCGCGCCGGGACCTCCGGCCCTTCCCCCGAATCGGGAGCCGGACGAGGATGACATCGAGTGCCGAGGAGACAGGAAGGTTCGAATCATGTTTGCTACACAGGGCGACTGGCTGATCGCCGAGCATCGCACCACCGGCGGCACGCCTCGCCGCGGTCTCATCGAGGAAGTCCACGGCAAGGACGGGGAACCGCCCTACCTGGTGCACTGGACCGATACCGGGCACCGAACCCTGATCTTTCCGGGGCCCGACTCCTACGTGCTGAGCGCCGAGGACCTGCGAACCCGGGAAGATCTCGAGTCCGCGCGCCTGTCCTCAATGCAGCACCGCCCGAATCCGCACCTCCGCCCGGCGTGAGCTGACTGGCACGGCATCGCGGAGTCCAACCACTCGCGAGCTTGGGTGGTGGTCAGGAGGAGGTCTGCGTGGGGTGGGCGGGCAGGCCGAGGGCCGAGCGGTCGCAGGCGAGGGCGAGGTCGGTGGCGGTGACCACGCCCGCGAGCCGGCCAGAGGGGTGCACCACGGCGATGGCGTCCAGATCGGGGCGCAGGACTATTCGGGCGATCACATCTCTGAGGGGAGCGTCGAGCCCGGCTATCGCGGCGGGCTGGAGGGGGCGGGCCAATTCGGACACGCGCAGGCCGGGGTGGACGGCGGTGCGGGGGCGCAGCAGATCGGCCCAGGCCAGGACGGCGCGGGGTCGGCCGTCGGCGTCGACGACGGGGAAGACGCGGTGATGGGTGTAGACGACGTCCGAGCCGAGCAGTTGTTCGACGGTGCGATCGGCGGGGATCGAGATCGGATGGGGTGTCATGATCTCGCCGATCGTGGTGTCGCCCAAGCGGTGTCGCAGACCCGCGAGCATCAGTTCGCTGTTGGCGGCGGTGTAGAGGAACCAGCCCAGCAGCATCAGCCACAGGCCGCCGAAGTCGCCGACGGCGAGGATCTCGGCGACGCCGAGACCGGCCAGGATCATGCCGACGAATCGGCCGATGCGGGCGGCGGTGGTCTCGGCGCGCAGACGGTCACCGCTGCGGCGCCACAACAGCGCGCGCACCACCCGGCCGCCGTCGAGGGGCGCTCCGGGCAGCATATTGAACACGGCGAGAACGACATTGACCGTGGCCAGCCAGAGCAGGGTGGCGGTCACCGGCCCGCCGGGAGAGAAGACGGCGGCGAGCGCCGCCGCGCCGTATGCCACGATGCCCAGCCGCAGGCTGGTGGCCGGCCCGGCCAGCGCGACCCGGAGATCGGTGCGGGCGTCGCGGGGTTCGTCGGCGAGCTCGGACGCCCCGCCCAGCAGCCACAGCACGATGCGTTCGACCCGGACTCCGTGCCGTGTGGCCACGATCGAATGCGCCAGCTCGTGGGCGAGCAGGCACGCGATCAGCGTCAGCGCCCCGAGAACCGCTGCCGCCCAGATGATTCCGGTGCCGGCGGTGCCGTGCAGGTAGGAGGCCAGCACCCAGGTGAACAGTCCCACGGTCACCCCGGCCGACCAGTGCGCGCCGAGGCGGATGCCGGCGACGTGGCCGAGCGGGAGGGTGGATCGGATCGGCATGATGTCCTCGTCCGGGTCAGTGGCCGGGGCCGGCGAGGCCCTCGGCGAGCAGGATCCGGTGGGCGCGTTGCGCCGCCGACAACCCCGCGCCGGTGTCGAATTCGCCCTCGGCGGGGAACTCGAGTCCGTGCACCAGCGCCGTCACCGCCTCGGTGAGCGCGTTCACGCGGCGTTCGAGCGCCTCGATCTGTGGCGGTCGCGCACGGTGTGCAGCCACGCCCGCAGGGCACGGTGGGCGACGAAGCGGTCCTCGGCATCGATGCCCTCGGCGACGGCCGCCAGCCATTCGTGGGCGGTGTGCACGCTGGGTGCGAACGGATCGGTGTGATGGCTCATCGGACACGGCCTTTCGAACGGTGATCGGGCAGTCGAGTACTGGCTCGAGCCTGCGCCGCGCACCGACGCACCGGGCAGAGGACTCGTGCCACAGCACCGGCGACGGAGGTCCTCGCGGCGATGGTCTTTACGCCCTGCCACCCGCCGGGGTCGCGGTCGTTGACTGGTTACGGGAGGCACCGATGAAGACCGCGAACCACCAGGGCAGGCCGGTGCGAGAGACGATGCGCTGGGAACCGATCGACAAGACCGCGCGCGAGCGAGCCGAAGCCAATCTCATGGCGTACGAGATGGCGTGCCGGGAATTCACCTGGGAGTCCGCGCGCCGCTGTCTGGACGGGGTATTTCTGGTTCGTCGGCCGGGCGGACGATGGGATCGATCTGCGCGGCACCCGATCGGCCCGTTCGAGGTCGAGAGGCCGCAACCAAATTCGAGTCCCAGGGATCCGCCAGCGCTTCATCGTGGTGACGTGATACGTCCTAGGGGGCATGGCGGCTGTAGCCTCTGCGATGCAACCACTCCCGCCAACCGTGGATACGCGGGAAGGGAATCCGACGTGCCGGTGGGTCTAACACAGATCACTGTCACGCGGTTCTCTGTCGTATACCGCGAGCGGCTCCACGTCCACCACGGGTAGCCCGAGTTGCCGGTGGCGCATCGCTTCGAGTTCGGCGCGCTCGGCGGCGACTTCCAGCGCCCACTCCTCGGCATCCTCGATTGGAACCGGTGTGCCGTTGTCGTCGATGGCGAGCCATTCGCCGTCGGAAGTTTGGATGAATCCGAAGAACGTCGAGTCCTGATCGCGGCCCAAAGCGGTCATACGACACCGAACCTTTCAGGGCTCCGGAAGAGCCACGACAACCGTTCGACAACGGTATCGGTCAGCTCGAGGTCAGCTACGCGGTTCGGGGAATTTCGCGCACGGTGCCGGTCACGTTCCACACGAGCAACGCCCGTGCGATGGTGGCGTCGATCGGTGCGGTGGTGTCCAGCGGTGTGGCCGTCGGCCAGGGTGCGGCGCCGGCGGCCATGGCGTTCGCGATGTGCGGGGTGGCGTCCGAGTCGCCGCGGGGGCGGCTTTCGATGCGGGCGGCGGCGATCGGCGGCGGGCATGCGCAGCGCAGTTCGATCGGATCGGCATGGGTCCGCGTGGCGAGGGCCAGGGCGCGGGCGCGTTCCTTCGCGTCGATCCACGCGGCATCGAGGATGACCGAGACACCGTGGGTGAGTCGGTGGTGCGCGAGTTCGAGCATGCGTGAGTAGACGAGCGCCTTCGCCTCGGGGACGTATGCCCCTTCGTCCAGGACGCCGGCGGTTCCGGTGATCGCTCCCCGGGCGCGAAGCTCCGCGCGCACGGTATCGCTGGAGATGACCTCCGCGCCGGTCTCGTGCGCCAAAGCCGCTGCGATGGTGGACTTTCCGGTTCCCGGCAGTCCGCCGACGAGCGCCAGCCGCACCGCGCCCGCTGCCAGATGCCGCAGCGCCAGATCCACGTGCCGGCGGGCGTGGGCCGCGTATTCCGGTTCGCCCTGTGCGGACCGGATGCGATCGGTCTTCGCGCGCACGGTGGCCCGGTAGGCGAGATAGTGGTGGCGCAGCGAGGCGGGCGGGGTATCGCCCGCGGCACGCAGGTACTCGTCGAGGAAGGCCTCCGACAGCGCTGTCCGCCCGCGGAATTCGAGATCCATGGCCAGGAACGCGGCGTCGTCGAGACCGTCGACGTAGCGCAGGGAGTCGTCGAAGTCGAGACAGTCCAGGATCCGGAATCCGTCGCTCAGCGCGAAGATGTCCTCGGTCAGCAGATCGCCGTGACCGTCGAGGATCCGGCCCGCGGCGATGCGCCCCGCCAGCAGCGGCGCGCGGCCGTCGAGGAATCGCAGTGCCAGCCGCTCGATCCGGGTGACGACTGCGGTCTCGAGCTCGTCCGGCGGCTGGGATCGCAAGCCGTCCAGCAGAATTTCCCATCGCCGGCGCAGCGCGTCGGGCGTTCCGGCGCGATCGATCGCGGGGCCGCGGGCCGCGGTGCGGTGGAATCGGGCCAGCATCACGGCCAGTTCGGCGAGGTGATCGCGTCCGATCTCCCCGGTGGCCACCAGTGTGCTCAGGCGACGTGATTCGGGCATGCGCCGCATGATCAGCACCGGTTCGGCCGGACCGCCCAGCGGATCGGTGAGATGGGCCAGTCCCAGGTAGACGTCCGCGGCCCAGCGCCGGTTCAGTTCGAGTTCCCGCCGCAGCGCGCGGTCGCGGGCCACGACGGTGGAGAAATCCAGGAAGTCGGTGGAGACCGGCTTCTTCACCTTGTACGCGCGGTCGCCGAACAGCACCACGAGCCCGGTGTGGGTTTCTCGCATCTCCGGCGACAGCTGGGTCCGGTCGGCCTTGTCGAGTGGCGGCTCGGTCGTGGCGGTCATCGCTGGACCGCTTCGGAGTTCACGTCCGGGGCGGGTCCGTCGGGGAGCACCAGCACCGGGCAGGACGCATGGCAGACCAGATCCTGGGTCGTCCGGCCGAGCCGCGTGGGCGCGATGGCCTCGCCATCGTGGGTGACCACCACGAGCTGGGCGGTGGCGCTGAACCGCTCGACCGCGCTCGGCACATCACCGACCACGGTCACCGGCCGGAATCCGACGTCGGGAAAGTCGCGCCGGCAGTCGGTATCCATGCCTTCAGCGTCGCGCTCGGGTCGCCGGGGAAACAGAGGACTTCGGTCCCTCCCGAGACGACGACGGTCCCGGCCGGGGACTACCCCGTGCCCTACCGTTCGACCCCGACCGGGCGTGAAATCGGCTGCGTCAGAACATTTCCCGCCGGAACCCGAGTAGATGGCCGATGTCGGTCCTGACATCGGCCGGCCACCACCCGCGACAACCTCGCCGATCAGCAGCCGCCGCGGCGCCTCTGGACGGCCGGGCTGCCCCGGAATCGGAGCCCGAGGACCCGGACGGGCCGTGACCTTGGTCTCTGGGACCCGATCCGCGCCGGCGAGATGCTCGATACATCCATCGTGACCAGGAGGAATCATGCCGGACACCGCGGCCCCCCGATCGGATTCGAACCCGTGGCCCATCGTCGTCGGGGTGGACGGCTCCCAGACCTCCTACCGGCGCGAATTCCCGAAGGACCATCCTCACGGTTCGGCGCCGAGTGGCGTGCCGCTACCGGCCACCGCGCGGCGGCCCGGGCAGACTCCGGTGATGATCGTGATGCGGGACCTGACCAAGTCCTACGGCCGCTCGCCCGCGCTGGCGGAGGTGAGCCTCGAGGTTCCCGCCGGTGTGGTTTTCGGCTACCTGGGACCCAACGGCGCGGGCAAGACGACGACCATTCGCATGCTGGTCGGACTGATGCGCCCCACACGCGGCTCGATCACCGTGGCCGGGGCCGACGTCGTGCGCGAGCGGTCGAGAGCGCAGCGCCATATCGGTTATCTCCCAGGCCAGTTCGTCGCCTATCCGGACCTGACCGCCCGGCAGTACCTGAGCTACCTCGCCCGGTTGCGTGGCGGCGTCGAAGCCGCGGTGCTCGAGCGCCTCGTCGAGCGCTTGGATCTCGACACCTCGGTGCGGATCGGCGCCATGTCGCACGGCAATCGGCAGAAGGTCGGCATCGTGCAGGCCTTCATGACCGAGCCGGACCTGCTGGTGCTCGACGAGCCCACGCAGGGCCTGGACCCGCTCGTCCAGCGGGAATTCCTGACGATGCTGCGCGAAGTCCGGGATTCCGGGCGCACGGTGTTCTTGTCCTCGCACGTGCTCTCGGAGGTGCAGGCGGTCGCGGACACGGTCGCGATCCTGCGTCACGGCCGGTTGGTGGAGGTGCGGTCGGTCGCTGAGCTGACCGCGCAGTCGCTGCGCCGGATCGACCTGACTTTCGATGCGGCGCTACCGGATCCGACGCTGCTGCGGGCGGTGGACGGGGTCCGATCGGTGGAGCCCGGGGCCGGCCACGTCCTGCACCTGGAGGTCGACGGATCGACGGCGGAGCTACTGAAGGTCGTCGCCCCGTACGGCGTGTCCGACATCGTCAGCCACGAACCCGACCTCGAGGACGTCTTCCTCACCTACTACGGACAGGATCGCTGATGTTCGCCACGGTGTATCTGAAATGTCTGCGTGATCAACGTCGCGGCCTGATCGGCTGGGGCATCGGCATCGTGGCGCTGGTGCTGCTGGAATCGGCGCTGTGGCCGTCGATCTCACGCATCCCGGGCCTGAAGGAGATGCTGGACAGCTATCCGGAATCCCTGCGCGAGCTCTTCGCGATCGACGAATTCACCAGCGGCACCGGATTTCTCAATACCGAGCTGTACAGCGTGATGCTGCCCATCCTGTTCCTGGTGTTCGCGATCTCGCGCGGCGCTCGCGCCATCGCGGGCGAGGAGGAGTCGGGCACGCTGGAGGTGCTGCTGATCACCCGGGTGACGCCGACGCGCCTGCTGCTGGAGCAGAGCGCGGTGCTGCTGACCGGGCTCACCGTGCTCGGAGCCGTCCTGTTCGCCGCCGTGATCGGCTGTTCCGCGGTGTTCGGGATGCAGGTCGGCATCGGCGCGGCCGCGACCGGCTCGGTCGCGATGATCGCACTGGCCGCGCCGTTCGGAGGATTGGCCCTGGCGATCGGCGCGGCCACCGGCCGACGGCGGGTGGCCCTCACGGGCGCGAGTGTCGCCGCCGTCGGCGCCTACGTACTGTTCGCGGCCTCGAGGATCGTGGAGGCGGTGCGGCCGTGGGGACCGTGGTCGCCGTTTCACCAGGCGCTCGCCGACGGCCCGATGGGCGGTGGCGTGCGCCTGGGTCATCTCGCCCTGATCGCGGCCGCCGTCGTGTTCCTGGCGCTGGCTGTGCCGGTGTTCACCCGCCGGGACATCTCGGGGGTGTGAGGGAGCCTGGACGGCCGGTTCGGTCGGGAGGTCACCTCGCCCCGTCGGTGGCCCGGGTGCTGTCACGGATCGAATCGAGTTGCGGCTGGGTACCGAGCGCGATGAGGACGGTTCCGAGCCGAAGCCGGCTGTCGCCGACGGGGTTCGCGACGAATCGGCCGGCGTCGGCGCGGAGGGCGAGGACGAGCGCGCCGCCACCGTGCCGGGGCACGGCATCGGCGACGGTGCGGTCCAGCAGCGGTGAGTCGGGGCCGATCTCGATCTCCTCGATGCGGAATTCGAGATTCTCGTCGTGCATGACCACATCGAGGAATTCGGCGACATTCGGTTGCAGGGCGAAGGCGGCCATGCGACTGCCGCCGATGAGCTGCGGATTGACCGCGCGATTGGCGCCCGCGCGCAGCAGTTTGGATTTGGAGCTCTCGGTGCGGGCGCGGGCGATGATGATGAGATCGCCGCGCAGCGCCCGGCTCGACAGGGTGACGTAGACATTGTCGGCATCGCTGTCCAGGGCGGCGATGAGGGCCTGGGCGTGCCGGATGCCCGCGGCCTCCAGAACGGCGTCATCGGTGACATCGCCCAGGATGTACGGGAATTCGAGGTTCTCCAGGCGTTGCGGGTCACGATCCACCACCACGATCTCCTTGCCGAGACCGCTGAGGTATTGCGCTGTCGAATGCCCGACGCGGCCCCAGCCGCAGACGATGACGTGTCCGCGCAGTCGTTCGATCCGGTTGTTCATGCGCCGCCGTTCCAGGTGTTGGTGTACATGACCTTCGATGAGTGCCTCGAGCAGGACACCGAACATATAGAACACGGTGCCCGCGCCGAACAGGATGAGCGCCATGGTGAATACCTGGCCGAGGGGACCGAGCGGATGGACCTCGCGGAAACCGACCGTCGTGATCGTGGTGACGGTTTGGTACAGCGCGTCGAGGTATCCGAAACCCAGTAACCGGTAGCCGATCGTACCGACGGCTGTCACCAGCAGGAAGGCCGACAGAACGCGAATGACGCGGCGCAACAGGGTCACCCGTGCAGTGTGGCAGTACCGGCGCCGGTTCAGGGAACCAGGACGGCCGCGCCCGCGAACCGCCCGTGCGCCAGATCCCGCAGTGCGCGATCGGCTTCCGCCAGCGGGTACGGGTGCGCGATGACCTCCAGGTGATGCGCGCCGGCGAAGGCCAGGAACTCGCGCGAATCGGCGCGGGTGTTCGCGGTCACCGAGCGGATCTCGCGTTCCTGGAACAGATGTCGCTGATAGTTCAGCGACGGGATGTCGGAGAGGTGGATACCCGCGATGGAGAGGACGCCGCCGCGATCGAGGGCCTCGAGCGCGGGCAACACCAGC
Source organism: Nocardia sp. CA-136227 (assembly GCF_050955695.1). Taxonomy (NCBI): domain Bacteria; kingdom Bacillati; phylum Actinomycetota; class Actinomycetes; order Mycobacteriales; family Nocardiaceae; genus Nocardia; species Nocardia sp. CA-136227. The sequence goes on along the minus strand of NZ_CP192081.1, from coordinate 4,292,382 downwards.
TCGCCGACCGGTGCGAAGAGTATCGCCGAATCCAGTTGTTCCGGAGGCGGTTCCACCGCTCCCTGCGCGGAGGTCGCACCGAGCTCCAGCGCGAGCCGCTGGGCCGCGAAGTCGCGGGTCATGACATGCACCTGCGCGCCTTGGGCCAGGGCCACCTGCGCCGCGAGGTGCGCGCTGCCGCCGAACCCGTAGATCCCCAGCCGCCCGCCTTGCGGGAGCGCGGCGCGCCGCAGCGCCCGATAGCCGATGATCCCGGCGCACAGCAGGGGAGCGAGTTCGATATCGGCGTAGCCCGTCGGCAGTGGCAACGCGAAGTCGGCGGGAACCACCGCGTACTCGGCGTAGCCGCCGTCGGCATCCCAGCCGGTGTATCGCGAACGCGGGCACAGGTTCTCGTCACCGCGGCGGCAGAACCGGCACCGCCCGCAGGTGTGCCGCAGCCAGGCGATCCCCACCCGGTCACCGACGTGGAACTCGGTCCCGGGGTCGGGCCCGAGCGCGGTCACCACACCGACCACCTCGTGGCCCGGCACCACATCGGGTCGGTGCACGGCCAGGTCGCCTTCGGTCACGTGCAGATCGGTCCGGCACACCCCGCACGCGAGCACCCGCGCCTGCAATTCGCCCGGACCGGGCTCCGGCACCGGGATGGGCTCCGCCTTCAACGGCTCGCCGTCGATCCGGCCCGGTTTCCGCACCCGCCACGCTCGCATCGAGTTCATCGGATACCCCCTTCGGCGTCGACGGAGTCCCTTCATTGTGAACGTCAAAACCCCGTTTGAAAAAGTTCAATTCGCTTGAATCTTCAATCATGCCGAGCTCGCAGCCTCGAGCCTTGGATTTCGAAATGGATCCGAAATGCGCATAACCCTGCAAAGCATCATGCTGTTCATCACCACTGCGTGCTGGCTTTCGTGTGCTTCGCCGGGGGAGTCGCCTACATGGAAGGTTCGGCCGCCGCGTCCGGGCCGGTTGATGCGCGCTATCTGGGTACTCGTCTCGCTGAGCTGCTCCCTGCCGCTGGCACTGCGCACCCGCTGGCCCTTGGCCGCCTGGCGGTTCGCAGTGGTGGCCGTGCTCGCCGGTGCGTGGATCGTCGGCGACTTCCTGCACCCGCCCCACACGCCGGGGGTGATCACGGTCGCGGTGCTGGTGACCTACTCCGCCGCGGTCCGCAGCGGCGGCGAGGTCACCGCGGGCGTATGGCTGATCTCGATCGCGGTAGCGGCACTCGTGGACTCGAGGACCGCGCTGCCGGCCGCCATCGCGCTGACGGTCGCGGTCCTGTTCGGCCACAATGTCCGGGCGCGACGATTGGCCACCGGGAAACTGGCGGACGAGGAACGGCGCGCCGAGGACGCGCTGGCCGAGCAGGCTGTGCTGGCCGAACGAGCCAGAATCGCCCGCGAGTTGCACGACGTTGTGGCGCACCACATCTCGGTGATCGCCATCCAAGCCGAGGCGGTGCCGCTGCAAGCCGAGGCCGATCCGGGCCGATTGGCGGAGGGACTGGCCGAGATCCGGGCACTGTCGCTGCGGACACTGGTGGAGATGCGCCAGGTCCTCGGGATCCTGCGCGATCACGGCGACGCGGGCCCCAGCGCGCCACAGCCGGGCTTGCATCTGCTCGAGGAGCTGGTTGCCACCGCGTCTCATGCCGGATTCGAAGTCACCGTCGCTGTGTCGGGTGTCGCACCGGGCTCCGCACCCGACATAGTGGGCGATGTGCCCGCGACGGTCGGACTCACCGCGTACCGAATCCTGCAGGAGTCGGTCAGCAATGCGATGCGGCACGGGGCGGGAACCGCTATCGCGGTGGAATTGACGCACTCCGGTGACGGCCGCCATCTGCGAGTCCGCAATCGAGTCGGCGGTTCGCGGTCACACCGGCCGGAGTTCTCCCGCACCTCGTGCGCGCACGGCCTGATCGGCATGCGAGAACGCGTCGCCATGCTCGGCGGCACCTTCCAGGCTGGGCGCATGGGTGACGAATTCGTGGTCACCGCAACGCTTCCGATCGAATCCGACGCACGCCGATGATCACCGTTCTTCTTGTCGACGACCAGGCCATGGTGCGGACCGGATTCACCACCTTCTCGAGCTCCCAGCCCGATCGTCTACGCCTACGAAACCGGTCTGGTCCGTCCCGGTTGGTGAATCATGGGCGCCCGGCGGGGTAGTAGGACTCCCCGCAGGATTCGCATTCGGCACCCGGATACAGGTCGTTGAGGAATTCGCCCAGGTCGACCTGCCCCTGCAGAGCCGCGGTGGCGGCGAGTAGATAGCGGGTGGTGGCTGTCGGCTGAGGGGTAGCCAGTTGCTCGGTGGCCAGAGTCAGCGCTTCGGGCAACGCAGCACGATATGCATCGGCGATGTCATCCGGGACGTCGTCACCGGTCGCGCCGAATTCTCCCGAGCAGATGACTATCAGGCCCACGACATAGAGAAGGATCTGGTCGAACCGATCGGCGCCGCGGTCAGCGGGTCCTCGCACCCTGGCCGCGATCCTTCTAGTTTCGGAGGTCGCGGTTGTTGAAGCGGTACGTGCCAGCGGCCACGAGAACCGTTGCGGTGAGGGCGAGTGCGGCCATGTCGGTCCATTGGAATCCGTGTCGCAGGGGTTCGCCGTCGATGTAGTAGTGGAACGGCGAGAGGTTGGCGGCTGCGTCGATGCCGAGTTGTGTGGCGAAGGAATGGATTGCGTAGCCGGCGACGCCGACGGCCGCGGTGAGGGCGAACGTGGCGCCTCGGTGCCCTGTGGCCGCGCCGATTCCGGTTGCGAGAGCGCCGAACACGATCATCAGCAGGGCCAGGTTCGCGCATTGGGCCGCGAAGCGGGTGGGGGTGATCGTGGTGAGGTCGGCGCCGCTGCGGATGGCGAGCATCGCCAGCCAGATGAGCGCGCTGATGCCGACCGCGGCCAGGACCAGAGCGGCGAAACGCTGCAGGATCAGCGATGTGCGGGTGAGGGGGTGCGCGAGCAGTAGGTCCAGGGTTCCGGTTTCCTCGTCCGCGGCGGTGACGCGGGCACCGACCGCGGCGCCGAAGAACATTGCCGCCAGCGGCACGATCAGTCCGAATACGGTTGATCCGAGGTATCCGGGTGCGGAGGTGATGTCGTCCATCCGTAGTGCCTCGCGCAACCCTTCGGGCAGGTTCTGGGCTTGCGCGGCACCATTTTTCGCCATTTGTGGGTAGAACCCGGCGTAGATCGTGGCTGCGGCGGTGATGCCGAGGGCCCAGCCGGTGAGGCCGCGCCTGCCATCGCGCAAGGTTTTGACGAGCACCTCGGTGTGGATGACAGTGCTGGTCTCAGCGTTCGGTGTGGTGTCGGTGATGATGGTCATGACGATCGTTGTCCTCGGGAGTCGGTGCTTGGGCGGGTCACGCGGCGTTGCGCGGGGTGGGGTCGGTGTAGTGGTCGTGGAAGATCTCGTCGAGGTGCGGTTCGCTGGTGCGCAGTGCGGTAACGGTGTGGTGGGCTGCGGCTTTGACGACCGCGTCCGGGGTGCCGGTGAGCCGTGCAGACAGGATGGTGCCGGTGGTGTCGAGTTCGGGTTCGCTCACGCCGGGCAGGTCGTGGAACTGGTCGAGGGAAACCGGTGTGGCGAAGCGGATCTCGATGCGTCGGGTGGCTGAGGCGCGTAGGTCGGTGACGGTGTCGAGGGCGACCAGCTTTCCGTCGCGCAGGATGGCGATGCGGTCGGCGACGGCTTCGACTTCGTCCATGATGTGGCTGGACATGAACACCGTCTGCCCGTTGCGGGCCGCTTCGGTGACGAGGTCGAGGAAGGTTTGCTGCAGCAGCGGGTCCAGCCCTGAGGTGGGTTCGTCGAGGATCAGCAGTTCCGGGGTGTGCATGAACGCCTGCACCAGGCCGAGTTTCTGCCGGTTTCCCTTGGACAGGTTTTTGATGGTGGCGGTCTGGTCCAAGCCCAGCCGGTCGGTAAGCTCGTCGATACGCGCGACCGGGACGCCGCCGCTGAGCTGAGCGAGGAAGCGCAGGCATTCGCGCACGCTTTGCCGTCCGTCGACAACGAAATCGCCTGCGAGGTAGCCGATTCGGCGGCGCTGTTCGCGGCCGTCGCGGCGTGGGTCGAGGCCTAGCACGCTGATGGTGCCGCTGGTGGGGCGGATGAGGTCGAGTAGCAGCCGGATGGTGGTCGACTTGCCCGCGCCGTTGGGGCCGAGGTAGCCGAATACTTCTCCGCGGTGGATGTCGAGGGTGAGCCCGGCCAGACCGCGGCGGCTGCCGTAGGTCTTGGTGAGGTCGCGGATTTCGATGGCGTTGAGCATGCCTCACAACTTATCGAAATTTCAGAGATGTGTGAAGATTCAAAATTCTCGGAGTTGTCTGTACTGTGGGGGATGTGGATTCCAAGCAGCGACTTCGAGACGCGGCCGAACGGCTGGCGCTGACCCTGGCCCAGGGCGGGATGCAGAAGACCACCGCGCGGGTGATGACGGCGTTGCTGTATACCGAGCAGGACACGATGACCGCCGCCGACCTGTGCGAGCAGTTGTCGGTGAGCACCGGCGCGGTGTCGACCGCGATCAAGCAGCTGACCCAGTCCGCCATGGTCGAACGGGTACCGGCTCCCGGCAGTCGGCGCGAGCACTACCGATTCCCGAAAGGTGTGTGGGCGGATCTGTTCTCGCAGCAGAACATCATGCTCGAGGTGATGCGCGAGGCCGCCCAGGACGGCCTCGACGTCACCGGCAACGACAGTCCGACCGCGGCCAGGCTGCACGAGATGCAGGATTTCTACGCCTACATGGAACGTGAGCTGCCGCCGCTCATCGACGGCTGGCGCGAGCAATACCGCCGCTGACAGCTCTCCGGGCAGCTCGGATCTTCATGTAATCGGAAACCGTTCCAGGCATGGGAACCGGACCAGTTTGTCACCATGAGGAATGGTGGATATTCCGCTCGATTCCCGGGAACGGCGTGCGCTGTGCGACCTGTTCGAGACGCTCGGCGCCGAGGCGCCCACACTGCTCGGAACCTGGACCGCGCGAGACCTCGCCGCCCACCTCGTGCTGCGTGAGCATGACCTCCTCGCCGGCCCCTGCCTGGTACTGCCGGGACCGTTCCAACGGGTGGCCGAGCGGCGACGGGTACGGCTGTCACGGCGACACGAGTTCGGATGGCTGGTCGCCCGAATCCGGTCAGGTCCGCCTCGCGGGTTTTTCCGCGTCGGCTGGGTCCGCTCACTGGCGAACCTCAACGAGTTCTTCGTCCACCATGAAGACCTGCGCCGGGCCAATGCCCTGGGGCCTCGCACCCTGCCCCCTGCGATGGACGCCGCGCTGTGGCGAAACGTCGATCGCGGCAGCCGCTACCTGAGCCGCCGATTGCGTGGGGTCGACCTGCAGATCGCCTGGACCGGAACAGCCCACACTCGAACGATCCACCGCGCCGGCCCTACCGTTCGGCTCAGCGGTTCCCCAGGAGAGCTTCTGCTGTATCTGTTCGGTCGACGGGCCGCGGCACGGATCGAGGTGACCGGACCGGAACAGGCCGTCGCCGCCGTCGAGCGAACGCATTTCGGCATGTGAGACCTCCGGAAAACCTCCTTGGTCGAACATGTCTCGTGAAGCTGCGTCGATTCGCTCGGAGGACTGTCGAATCCATGTTGGGAGTGCACTTCGCCATTACTGCGGAGCAGGAGCGGGCGTTGCTCGTCGCGGATGACCTCGACGACGTGGACGCGATCGACGAGTTGCTTTGAGAGATGGAGGAATCCTGGGCAGTGACGATCCCACCGTGATCGGAGTGGCGGGTCATAGCGGGGCGCCGAAATCTTGTGTCCACAAGGGTCCGTCGGTGCCGAAGTGGACTCCGATGCCGATATCGGTGTATGCGCAGTTGAGGATATTGCCGCGGTGGCCGGGGCGCGACAGCCACTCGGCCATCACCTCGGCGGCGTCGGCCTGGCCGTGGGCGATGTTCTCGCCGATGGTGCGCCACAGATAGCCGGCGGCCACGACTCGCTGGTGCGGCATCCACCCGTCAGGGTCGCGATGATCGAAGTAGCTGCGAGCGGCCATATCATCGGAATGGCGTTGTGCCGCGTTCTGCAGGCGCCCGTCGGGCCGTAGTGCGCCGCATCCGTGCTGCGCGCGTTCGTTGTTCACGAGTTCGAGCACACCGGCTCGCGCCGCGTCGGTCTGTGGATCGGACGGAGCGGGCGGCTGCGCCGAACCGACGTCGGGTCCCTGGGACGAGCCGGTTCCGATCCACACGGGCGGGTCCGACAGGGCAGTGGCATGGGAAAGCACTGCCCCGGCCATCACGCAGGTGATGACGGTGGCGGATCGCTTGAAATACACCACTGATGCTCCCATTGTCGTGTTGCTCCCGGATGTTTCGATAGCGGTCGGCGGTACCGACACGGCTATGTGTCGATGTCTAGGCGATGGTTGGTGGCGGCCAGCTGTCGGAGGGTGCTGTCGGTCAGGTTCGCGGTTTGGGTGCTGTCCAGCAGCGCCGTCAGACGATCCCAGTGGAGGGCAACGTGATCGCCGGGTCGTGGGTCCGTCGTCAGGCGGCCGTCGGCGGTGAGGGTCGCGGTGCGGGTGCCGGGTGGGCCCAGGTCGAGGTGGTGGCCGTCCCAGGTCAGGTGGCTGGCTTCCAGCCGGACGCGGGAGCCGTCGCGGGCCGCGACGCGCGCCGGGGTGATGCGGCATTTGTCGAGGACCTCCAGGGCGGTGGGGGTTGCCGCCGTGCCGAGCAGGCGGCTCCACGGGTAGACGCCGAAGACGTGGAAGCAGTGGTTGGGGGCGGCTTCGGGGGCGAGCCGGGGGGTCAGGTGGGTCCAGTACAGGCCTGCGGCCGGGCCCAGGATGGCGAGCAGTTCGGCGCAGAAGGCTGCCGGATCGAGGGTCGATCCGATTCCGCCGCCGTGCCAATAGGATTCGACCAGGCGCAGGTCGAGGGGGTCGGCGATGCCGGTCATGGCAGACATGACCTGGAGGTAGGGCCAGGCGCCGGTGAAGCGGCGGGCGGCGGCGCGGATCAGCGCGGGCGATCCGTCGGACAGAGCCGTCGTGTCGGGTGGTCCGCAGTAGCCCAGCGCGTTCGGCGGGTAGGCGTAACGCGCGAACATCGTCTCCCCGGCCCCCGGGGCGGGTGGCTGGGACCGGGTGGAATCGGGGTGGGGGACGGTGATGGCGGGCCTCCATGAGTAGGGGGTCAGCAGATGCGGGGAAGCTGTTCTCCTGCGGGTAGATCGACGACTCGGGTGCCGCCGAGCGCGGTGTGCGCGGTCACCATGCCGGGATGCTCGGCCACACAGCGGCCGATGATCGCGGCGTGCACCCCGAGCGGGTGCGCGCGCAGGGCGGCGAGTACTCGATCCGCGTCCGCGGCGGGCACGAAGGCCACCAGCTTGCCCTCGTTGGCCACGTACAGCGGGTCCAGTCCGAGCAGCCCGCACGCGTCGCGGACCCCGGGCGGGATCGGAATCGTGTTCTCGTCCAGCGCGATTCCCACGCCCGCGGCGCGCGCGATCTCGTTCAGGCTGGCGGCCAGTCCACCGCGTGTCGGGTCGCGCATGGTGTGCACGGTCGCGCCGGTCGCCAGCATCGCCGCGACCAGACCGTGCAGGGGAGCGGTGTCGCTGCACACGGTGGTCCCGAACTCGAGTCCCTCGCGGCAGGACAGTACCGCGACACCGTGCAATCCGATCTCCCCGCTGACCATCACCACGTCCCCCGGCGCGGCGAGTTCGGGCCGGATGTCGACTCCGGGATCGAGCACGCCGATGCCCGCGGTATTGACGTAGATGCCGTCCCCGTGCCCGGCGTCGACGACCTTGGTGTCGCCGGTGACGAGCGCGACGCCGGCGCCCAGCGCCGCGGTGCCCATGGCGGACGCCACTTCCGCGATCCGCACCAGCGGCGTGCCTTCCTCGAGGATGAACGCCGTCGACAGGACCAGCGGCCGCGCGCCCGACATCGCCAGATCGTTGACCGTGCCGTTGACGGCCAGATCGCCGATGGATCCGCCGGGAAACGTCAACGGCTTCACCACGAACGAGTCGGTGCTGAACGCCAGCCGGGTCTCGCCGACCGTCACGACCGCCGAGTCGCCGAGCCCGGCCTGCGCCGCCGCCCCGAACGCGGGCAGGAACAGATGCTCGATCAGCTCGCCGGACATCGCGCCGCCACCACCGTGCCCCATCACGATGGTGGGTGAGTCCCGCAACGGCATCGGGCACACCCAGTTCTCGAAATCGACGGCGCCATTGCCAGTTCCGACCACGTCAGGCATGAGCCACCTCCGCGGGCAGGTCCAGCCGCCGGTACAGGTAGTAGGCCGCGCAGGCGCCCTCGGAGGACACCATGGTGGCGCCGAGCGGATTACGCGGTGTGCACTCCTTGCCGAAGGCCGCGCACTCGTGCGGTTTGATCAGGCCCTGCAGCACCTCGCCCGACCGGCAGATCGGCGATTCCTCGGTGTGCAGATCGCTGACCGCGAACCGGTGTTCGGCGTCGAACTCGCGGTAGCGCGGCGAGAGCCGCCAGCCGCTCTGCGGGATCACCCCGATGCCGCGCCAGCCGCGATCGGTGATCTCGAAGACGTCCTCGAGCATGGCCTTGGCGGCCGGATTGCCCTCGGCGGTGACCGCGCGGCGGTAGGCGTTCTCCACCTCGTGGCGGCCGTGTTCGAGCTGGTCCACGGTGCGCCGGATGCCCTCGAGAATGTCGAGCGGCTCGAATCCGGTGACCACCACCGGAACCCGGTACTTCTCGGCCAGCGGCGGATATTCGGCGGTGCCCATCACCGTGCACACGTGCCCGGCGGCCAGGAAGGCCTGGACCCGGCAGCTCGGCGATTCCATGATGGCGGCGATCGCCGGGGGCACCAGCACGTGCGAGACGAGCAGCGAGAAGTTGTGCACGCCGAGCTTCTGCGCCTGGTAGACGGTCATGGCGTTGGCCGGGGCGGTGGTCTCGAACCCGATGCCGAAGAACACGACCTGACGGTCGGGGTTGGCGCGGGCGAGTTCGAGCGCGTCGAGCGGTGAGTAGACGACGCGGACGTCGCCGCCCTCGCTCTTGATCCGGAACAGATCCTTGGAACTGCCCGGCACGCGCAGCATGTCGCCGAACGAGCAGAAGATGACATTCGGCTGGGCGGCGATGGCCAGCGCCTTGTCGATCAACTCCAGCGGGGTCACGCAGACCGGGCAGCCGGGGCCGTGGATCATCTCGATCTGCTCCGGCAGCAGTTGGTCGATGCCGTGGCGGATGATCGAATGCGTCTGCCCGCCACAGACTTCCATGATCGACCAGCGCCGCGTGGTGGTGGAGCGGATCCGATCCAGCAGCAGCTTCGCCAGTTCCGGATTACTGAATTCGTCGAGGTATTTCATGGTGTCACCTCCGGATCGGCGGTCGGGGTGGTGTCCGGGTTGGCCACTCCGGCCTGGGCTGCGGCGATCGCGAATCCGTCGCCGAATTCCTCCTTCAGCACGCCGAGGTGTTCGAACTCGGCCAGCGTCTGCATGGCCGACTCCTCGTCGAGCCGCTGGATGGCGAAGCCGACGTGCACGATCACGTAGTCGCCGACGGCGATGTCCGGGATGTACTGCAGGCAGACATCCTTCTGGACGCCGCCGAAGTCGACCACCGACATCCGCGTGCCGTCCCGCTCGTGGACGCTGAGAACTTTGCCGGGAACTGCCAGGCACATCGCTGTTCTCCTTCCGCTCAGCTCGCCGCGACGGCGAGTAACTGGCCGAACGCGATCCCACCGTCGTTGGGTGGCACGCGATGGTGGGTGAGGACGTGGAAACCGTGCTCGCGCAGCAGCCGCAGCACGGTCGTGAGCAGCAGCGCGTTCTGGAACACGCCGCCGGACAACGCGACCGGTTGCTCCGGATCGCCGTAGCGTAACGCCAGATCCAGGACCAGATGCGCGACGCCCGCGTGGAACCGCGCGCCGACGACATCGGCGGGCACCCCGCCGCGCACATCGGCGATCACCGCGGCGAGCACGGGCGCCGGATCGATGGCGGCCGTCTCGTCGCCGGGGTTGCCGGGCAGGGCGAACCGGTAGGGGACCTCGCCCGGGTCGGCGTCACGGGACAGGCCCTCCCATTCGATGGCGGCCTGCGCCTCGTAGTCGACCTCGTGCCGCACCCCGCACAGCGAGGCGACGGCGTCGAACAATCGGCCCATGCTGGAGGTGGGCACACAGCCCAGCCCGGTGTCGAGCTGATGCGCCAGCACCTGCCGCTCGCGCGGCGGGCAGGCTTGGACGCACGGCAGATCCGGCGACCAGTCGAGGTGCGCGGACCGCAAGTGCGCCAGCGCCATTCGATACGGCCGCTGCACGCTCAGGTCGCCGCCCGCCAGCGGCACGTAGCGCAGGTGCGCCAGGCGGCGGAAACCCTTGTAGCTCGCGGCGAGCACCTCCCCGCCCCAGATGGCGCGGTCGGGCCCGTAACCGGTGCCGTCGAAGGCGAATCCGAGGACGGTCGCGCTCGCGTCGAGGCCGTGCTCGCCCATGACGGCCGCCACGTGCGCGTGATGGTGCTGCACCAGCCGGATCGGCCGGGTGCCCGCGTGTTCGGCGGCCCAGGCGGTGGACCGGTAGCGGGGGTGGGCGTCGGCGGCGAGCTGCTGCGGGGCGACGCCGGTGAGTTTCTCCAGATGCCTTTCGGCGGCGGTGAACGCGCGCAGGGTCGCGACGTCGTCCATGTCGCCGATGTGCTGGCTCAGCCAGGCGTAGCGGCCGTCGGCGACGGCGCAGGTGTTCTTCAGGTCCGCGCCCACGGCGAGGGTCGGCGCGGCGGGCATCGGCAGGGCGAGCGGCAGCGGCGCGTAGCCGCGCGAGCGCCGGAACGGCACCTCGACGCCGTCGACCACCTTGACCACCGAGTCGTCGCACGGCACCAGGATCGGGCGGTTGTGGGACAGGACGGCGTCGGCGAGCCCGGACAGTCGTTCCCGGGCGTCGGAGTCGGTGTGGCAGATCGGTTCTCCGCCGAGGTTGCCCGACGTCATCACCAGTACGCGCGGGCCGGGGGCGTCGCCGGGCAGACCGAACAGCAGCAGATGCAGCGGCGTGTAGGCGATCATCACCCCGAGATCGCGGTTGTGCGGCGCGACCGCGTCCACGGGCAGCGGCGGCGCGTCGGGGTCCTCGGGCGCGGAGGTCCGGCGCGGCAGCAGCACGATGGGCCGGGCCGGGCCGGTGAGCAGGGCGGCGGCCGTCGCATCCACCTCGGCGATGGCCGCGGCGGTCGCCAGATCGGGCACCATGACCGCGAAAGGCTTGTCGCCGCGACGTTTCCGGCGGCGCAGCTCCGTCACCGCGGCGCTGTCGGCGGCATCGCAGGCCAGGTGATAGCCGCCGATGCCCTTGACGGCCAGAATTCCGCCGTCGCGCAGCATGTTCCGTGCCGCGCGCAACGGCTCCCCGGCCTCGGGGTCGGAGAAGGTCAGGGTCGGCCCACACTCGTTGCAGGCGATCGGCTGCGCGTGGAAGCGGCGGTCGCCGGGATCGGCGTACTCGCGCGCGCAGGTCTCGCACATGGCGAATCCGGCCATCGAGGTCTGCGGGCGGTCATAGGGCAGCGCGGCGATGATGGTGAACCGCGGGCCGCAGTTGGTGCAGGTGATGAACGGATGCCGGTAGCGCCGGTTGGCCGGATCCTGGAGTTCGGCGGCGCATTCCGCGCAGATCGCGACATCGGGCGACGCGAGGGTGCGCCCCTCGCCCCGGGTGGTGCCGGCAATGTGGAATCCGGTCCCGCCGCGGACCGGGATCGCGGTCTGCTCGACGGTCTCGACGACCGCCAGCGGCGGCGGGCGGTCCCGCAGGCGAGCGACGAAGGCGTCCACGCCGTCCGCCGCGCCCTCGATCTCGATGACCACCCCGGAACTGTCGTTGCACACCGATCCGGTCAGCGCCAGCTCGGCCGCCGTGGTGTACACGAAGGGCCGGAACCCGACGCCCTGCACCACGCCGCCGACGATGATCCGCCGCCGGACCCGGGCCCCGGTCACGGCTCCTCACCCGACCCCATCAGCCGCAGGCCCGCCAGCGCGGCGGCGGCCCCGGCCGCGTCGGTCTTCTCGACCGCGAACCCCATGTGGATGATCACCCAGTCGCCGGGCTCGGCCGGATCATCCTCCAGCAGGCCGACATTCACGGTCCGCTGCTCGCCGGAGACGTCGACCAGCGCGATCTGACCGTGATAGCCCTCGACCGGTCCGACGACGCGGCCGGGGATGCCCAGGCACATCGCTCACACCTCCTGCGGGTGCCGCAGCGCGGTCACCACGGATTCGACGGCGGCCATCGCGGGGTCCACCGCGGCGGCCACGGGTTCGGTCAGGCCGATGCGGTCGGCGACCGAGCTGATCTGGCAGCCCACGATCACCGTCGGCGGGATGGTTCCGCCCATCGCCCGTACTACGGCGAAGACCGCGTCCGGGTGCATGGCGTGCGCGTCGAGGCCGACGGCGCCGCCGCCCGGATCGGCGTGGAACACGTCCACCTGACCGGGCGCGCCGCGGTCGGGCAGCGCGTCGACGAGCACCAGCGCGTCCCAGCCGTCGAGCAGGTCGTAGGCCAGGTGCAGGCCGCGGATGCCGTAATCGGTCACGCGCACCTCGGGTTCGCTGCTCGCGGGCATGCGCCGCACCACCTCGGAGCCGAACCCGTCGTCTCCGAGGAAGATGTTGCCGATGCCGGCGACCAGCACTCTCGTCGTGGGAATCACCCCGCTACATGTGCCGGATTCGCAAGTATCGGCGCACATCCGGTATCGACCGGATGCCGACCGCTGCCACCAACAGCGCTGCCAGGGCCACGAGCACGACGGCGATCACACCTACGATTTCCATGGCGGGATTCCTTTCTCGATCGGTTCGACTTCGTCGGGCGCGAAATACAGGTAGCGGCCGTACCATTCGTGCATCTCGGCGGCGGGATCGTCCTCGACGACCACCGCCAGGTGGAGCTGCCCGTCGACGTCCTCGTGCACCGAGGCGACGCGCGCGGTGCGGCCCGCGTAGAACAGGTCCTGCGCGTCGGCGCGGCGGGAGGGATGCAACCGCACCCGGCTGCCCCGGGCGACGGGCGTGCCGCCGATCACGACGGTGTCGGAGTCGGGGTCGACGGCGTTGTCGGACAACGGATCCCACCACGGGGTGTCCGGGTCGAGGGCGGGCAGGACGCGTGGCGATCCCGGTACGGCGTCCACGAGCTGGTTGTCGTCGCGCAGCAGGCTGTCGTCGCGGAGCAGTCCGTGCAGCCCCTGCATGCTCTCGGGTGTCATGGCCTCGCAGCGGTCGATCAGCTCGCCGGCGCGCGGATCGGTGGCCCGGGCCTGATCCTTCTCCTCGTCGGTGAGGGTGAGCACGCGCAAGGTCAGGATCTCGTCGATCTCGGTGGAATCGAACAGCGGACCGGCGCTCTGCTCGGCGATGCGGGGATGGTCGTAGAGAATGATCGGTGAGATCAGCAGCAGGTCCTCGGTGCCCTCGGGACCCGTGAGCACGGGGAAGCAGCGGCGCTGGGTGCAGGCCTCGGCCGCGTCGACGGCGTCCTCCGGCGGGTCGATCAGCGACAGGAAGACCCCGCCGCGCAGCTCGCAGAGCACGTGCGCGCCGAGGAAGGATCGGGTGACGGCGTCGTCCTTGTCGATCGCGGGGACACCGAGATTACGGACGGTGACACTGATCCGCTGATAGCGGCCGACCGGCTCGACGACGGTCTCGGCCAGACCGGTCAGGGTGCGGCGGGTGCGCACGAGGCTGCCGAAGGGGGTGCCGTCGTCGTCGGCGAAGTCCTCGATGTCCACCCCGCCGTCCACGTCGATGCGGAACGTGGTGTCCGACAACGGTCTCGGCCCCGAGTCGATCTCCTGCTCGACGGCCTCGTCCCAGCCGGTCCAGACTCGTGCGCCCGCGCGTAGTTCCGGCACCGTTTGCCCGGTGACGTCCTCGACGGTGCGGCGTTGCAGTTGCAGGAACCGGACGGTCAGGCGCAGGGTCGCGGCGGGGCCCGCGTCGACCAGGAACTGCGCGGCGAGCGCGGACTCCTCACCGAAGCCCGCCGCGTCCGCGCCCTCGGGACCCAGGACCCCGAATTGCCAGCGGGACTGGTTCTTTCGCGCGTTCGCGTGATACGGGTACAGCAGGTAGCCCTCGTACAGCACGGCATCGGCGACCGCCCGCGCCTGGTCGCGGACGCTGCCGGGCTCGTGCCCGCTCACGACGGCTCCCGCGACGGGGCCGACAGCAGTTCGGTGACCGCCTGGTCGTAGTCGAGGAATCCGTGCCCGGACTTGTAGGCGGTGAGGGCGTCGACGGTCTCGCGTCGCATCCGCACCCAGCCGGTGTCGGGGTAGTGGGTGTCCATCAGTTGCCGCCACACCGACACGGGCATGTTGAAGCGGTCGTCGCGATCCCACGGGATCTGCTGCACCGAGAAACCCGACGCGCCTTTGAAGAACACGGTCCCGCTGAACAGGAACAACAGCGGCACCGTCCCGTCCCGCAGGGCGTGCAGGTACTTCGATCCGGTCACCTCGAGGTCGTAGGTGCACGGCAGCGGCAGATCGACCTCGGCGCCGCCGGTGAAGCCGGGCACCGTCGTCGTGGTGTGCATCCACAGGAACGTTCGCTGGGTGTCGTGCCAGCGGTCGCGGGTGCCGAACAGGTCGAGCAGCCCGCTGCCCTCGGCCTCGGTGTAGGCGCGCCGATTGGGTTCGATGCGGACCTGGGCCCGTAAGGCGATGGCGTGCACCGGTTCCTCGCCGAGCGCGGCGATCCCGACGCGCGCCGACAGCGTCGGCCCGATGGCGTAGGGCTCGGGTTTGATGTCGAGCACCGCGAAGGTGATCGAGTAGGCGGGGCTCACGGCCGCCCACCGCCCCGGGCGAGAGCGCGGGCGTTCATGGTGGCGAAGAACTCGTCGATGTAGTGCCGGGCCTCGGAGCCGCCGTCGAATCCCTTCCACAGCAACCGCATTCGCCCGACGAACTCGTAGCAGGTGTCGATGGGCAGCAGCAGGCAGTCGCCGGGGCTCTCGCGGCCGGCGCTGCCGGGCATCCGGATCAGCAACGCTTCGACATCGTCGGCCAGCACGTCGAGCTCGGGATGGTTGCGCAACAGGTCCCGCCAGTGCTCGGGCGGCAATTCCGACTCGGTCGCGCCGGCCGGGCCCGGATAGAACGCGACCGTCCGGCCCTGCGCGGAATTCGCGAACAGGAACGCCAGACCCACCGGAATCTCGAGCGCGTCCCACTCGGCGGCCGTGATCGCGGTCTGCCCGAACGCCAGATACCGGTCCGGGACCGCGCGGTAGCGCAGCGCCGCCGCCGGCTCGGTGAACAGCAGATAGCAACTGGTGCAGACACATTGCAGGTGGCGGCTCTCCACATCGACCACATGCCGATGCGGCGCGCCGATGAGCTCGGCGCACATCTCGCAGCGCTCACCGGCCGGTCCGGGATCGGGCCGGTTCGCGAGTCGGCGCAGCACCGAGAACGAGGCGCTCATGCGGTGGGCTCCAGCGCGGGCACCGCCACCGTGGGCACGCCGTCGCGCAGCAGCACCGGCAGGGGCCGCAGGTGGCCCTCGCCGTCCAGCCGGTCCCCGGCGTGCACGGCGTCGTAGTGCGCCCGGCAGGACGGGCAGCGCAGCACGGCGTCGCCGACCGGGTACCCGGGCCGCCGATGCAGCTGGGCGCCGGTGAGCGAGCCGCCGCACGCCGGGCAGGTGTCGCGGTACACCAGCAGGTTGTCGCCGACGCGGCAGGCCAGCAGGGCCTGCCCGGCGACCTCGTATCCGGCGACCTCGCCCGGACGCAGTTCCGCCAGCTCGGGCACCGCGACCCAGTCGGCGGCGGGCGCGGCGTGCACCCGGGTGAACAGGGACTCGGCCGGAATCACGGCCGCGGTCGAATCGGTCTGCGCGGCAACGACTTCGATGCGCTCGATCTCCGGCGCCGCGGCACGGACGGCTTCCTCGACCGCCAGTTCCAGGGTCACCGAGGACGACGGGCAGCCGCGGCAACTGCCCGAGAGCTCCAGCCACACCACACCGTCCTCGACCCGGACCAGGCTGACATCGCCGCCGTGGGAGCCGAGATAGGGGCGGACGCTGTCGAGCGCGGCGCGCACCCGGGTGGGGACGTCGTCGGGATGCAGCCCGTGCACGATCAGCAGACTGGCCACCAGTTCATCCGCGGCCAGCCGCCGCACCGCGTCGTCGGCGAGCAATTCGACGATCCGGTGCAGCCCGGCGCCGTACAACTCGACGAGTTCACCGACGAGTTGTTCGGCGCGCTCGCGGGCGATCGGCCCGCCCGCGGAGCTCGCGTCGAGGAGGTCTTCGATCCGGTCGCCGGCGTGCCGCCAATGGTCGTCGCGCGCCGCCGGACGATCGTCTCCCATCGATGTCCCTCCTCACGGTCGGGGTCCTCGTCACTCGGTGACGGGCGTCTGGGTGGGGGAGTGCAGCAGGTCCAGCGACTTGCCACCGCCCAGATACATGTGCACGCCACACGGCAGGCACGGATCGAAACTGCGCACGGTGCGCATGATGTCGATCCCCTTGAAGTGCTCCCGGTCGTTCTCCTCGAAGATCGGCTGACCCTGCACCGCGTCCTCGTACGGACCCGGCGTGCCGAAGCTGTCGCGCGGGCTCGCGTTCCAGGGCGTCGGCGGGTACGGGTGATAGTTGGCGATCTTGCCGTCGCGGATCACCATGTGATGCGACAGCACCCCGCGGACCGCTTCGGTGAATCCGCATCCGATGCCCTCGTCGGGGACCTCGAACGCCTCCCAGGTCTTGGTCCGGCCCGCCCGGATCTCGACGAGCGCCTGCTCCGCGAAATGCAGGGCGCAGGCAGCAGCGTAGGCCTGGAAATAAGTGCGAGCCCGGTTCCGCTCGATGGTGTTCGAGCCGAAAGCCGGTATCTTCCACTCGAATTCGACCGGCCCGCGCAGGGCGGTCTTGGGCAGGTTGATCTGCACGCTGTGGCCGGTGGACTTCACGTAGCCGATGTCGACCAGCCCGGCCAGCGCGGTGGCCCACAGCCGGGCCAGCGGTCCGCCGCCGGTATCGAGGGCCAGATGGTCGGTGCCGTCGAACCAGCGCGGCGACATCACCCAGCTGTACTTGTCCTCCAGATCGCGTTTCTGCGGTTGAGGGTTGGTGTGCTGGTTCCACGGGTGCCGCCGGTCCACCGGATTGCCCAGCGGATCCTGGGTCACGAACATCTCCTGATCGGTCCAGTCCTCGTAATACGAACTGCCCAGCAGGATTCGGAGGCCGAGGTTGATGTCGACCAGCGAGGTGGTGAGGAGCTTGCCGTCCACGACCACGCCCGGTGAGACGAACATGTGCCGACCCCAGTCCTCCATGTCACGGTAGGAGAAGTTGCAGAACTCGGGGTCCTGGAAGGAGCCCCAGCAGCCGAGCAGCGTGCGCCGCAGACCGACCTTGTCGTAGCCGGGCAGGGCCTCGTAGAAGAAGTCGAACAGGTCGTCGTGCATGGGCACGACCTTCTTCATGAACTCCACGTACCGCATCAGCCGCGTCATGTAGTCGGTCATCAGCTGGATCGTCGCCACGGTTCCCACACCGCCGGGATACAGCGTCGACGGGTGGACATGACGTCCCTCCATGAGACAGAACATTTCTCGCGTGTACCGGCTGACCTGCAGCGCCTCCCGATAGAACTCGCCGGTGAAGGGATTGAGCGCGCGCATGATGTCGGCGACGGTGCGATAGCCGTGCGCGTCGGAGTGCGGCGCGGCGGTCTTCTCCGCCAGCGCGAGCACGCCGGGATTGGTCTCGGAGACCATCTTCTCGCAGAAGTCCACGCCGACCAGATTCTCCTGGAAGATATTGTGGTCGAACATGTATTCGGCGGCCTCGCCCAGATTCACGATCCATTCGCCGAGGTTCGGTGGCTTCACGCCGTAGGCCATGTTCTGGCAGTAGCACGAGCAGGTGGCGTGATTGTCCCCGCAGATGCCGCAGATGCGGCTGGTGATGAAGTGCGCGTCACGCGGATCCTTGCCGCGCATGAAGATGGAGTAGCCGCGGAAGATCGACGACGTGCTGTGGCATTCGACCACTTCGCGATTCGCGAAATCGATTTTGGTGTAAATGCCCAGACTGCCGACGATGCGGGTGATCGGATCCCACGCCATTTCCACGAGCGAATCGGGCTCGATGAGTTTGTGCGAGGGTTCCGGAATGATCTGAGTCATCGGAATTCTCCTACCAGGTGCGTCGCGCACCCGTCTCGAGCTCGGTGCCTCGATGCCGCCAGTGCGGCTCCTTGTCCACGGTGCGCGCCGTGATGTGGCGCAGGCTGCGGATCACCGATCCGTACAGTCCGGAGGCGGCGGAGGACAGCTTTCCGCCCGGTGGTTCGTCCATGAACGGCATGAACTTGTCCGGGAAACCGGGCATGGTGCAGCCGATGCAGATACCGCCCACATTCGGGCACCCGCCCACGCCGTTGAGCCAACCGCGCTTGGGAACATTGCATTTCACGACCGGACCCCAGCAGCCGAGTTTGACGATGCACTTCGGCGAACCGTATTCGTGCGCGAAATCGCCCTGCTCGTAATAGCCGGCCCGGTCGCAACCCTCGTGCACGGTCGCGCCGAAAAGCCATTTCGGGCGCAGCGCTTCGTCGAGTGGAATCATCGGCGCCTGGCCCGTCGCCATGTACAGCAGGTAGGTCAGAGTCTCGGAGAGATTGTCCGGCTGGATCGGGCAGCCCGGCACGCACACGATCGGGATCCCGGCCTTGCTCTTCCAGTCCCAGCCCAGATAGTCCGGGACGCCCATGGCTCCGGTCGGATTGCCCGCCATGGCGTGGATGCCGCCGTAGGTGGCGCAGGTGCCCACCGCCACGACCGCGGTTGCCTTGGGCGCCAAGCGATCCAGCCATTCGCTGGTGGTCATGGGCTGACCGGTCTCGGGATTGTTGCCGAACCCGCACCAGTAGCCCTCGGTGTGCAGTTGCTCGTTGGGAATGGAGCCCTCCACGACCAGCACGAACGGCTCGATTTCACCGCGGTCGGCCTTGAAGAACCATTCCAGGAAGTCATCGGCGCCCCCGGCGGGGCCACATTCGAAATCGATCAACGGCCAGTGGACGGCGACCTTCGGCAGTCCCGGAAGGGATCCGAGAGCGATCTCCTCGACACTGGGTTGGGTGGCGGCAGTCAACGCCACCGAGTCACCGTCACAACTGAGGCCTGCGTTGATCCACAGGACGTGGATCAGCGTCTCTTCGGCTTTGACTGCTTCGCCAGTTGGCATGAATGCCGCCCTTCAGAAGCTGGTGGCCACCTGCGTGGTTCCCATACAGCCCGGAATCGCGTCGAAATGTGACCCTGATCACGCCAGTCTATTCTCGGCGCAGACCTTCCTCAAGATCGCTGAGCAGCGCGGATGTCTGTTCGAACAGCCATTCGTACCACCTGTCCAGGCCCATTCCGGTCGTCGCGGACACCGTCAGCACATCGATGCCGGGATGGATGGAATTCGCGTACTCGCGGCACCGCTCCACATCGAAATCCACGTAGGGCAGCAGGTCCATTTTGTTGACCAGCACCAGCGAGGCGGCCGCGAACATGTGCGGATATTTCAACGGTTTGTCGGTGCCCTCGGTCACCGAGATGACGACGACTTTCGCGTGCTCGCCCAGGTCGAAAAGGGCGGGGCAGACCAGATTCCCGACGTTCTCGATGAACAGCAGCGTGCCGGGGGCCGGGGCGAGCGCCGTGAGGGCGGTGTCCATCATGGCGGCGTCCAGATGGCATCCGGCGCCGGTATTGACCTGGACCACCGGCCGCCCGGTCGCGCGGATGCGTTCGCCGTCGAGCATGGTCTCCTGATCGCCCTCGATCACCGCGATGGAGGTGTCGGCGAGGTCGCGCAGCGTGCGCTCGAGCAGGGTCGTCTTGCCCGAGCCGGGGGAGCTGGTCAGATTGATCGCCAGGATGGCCTGCTCGGCCAGCCGGCGCCGGACCGCTTGGGCCAGTGCGTCGTTCTTCGCCAGCACCTTCTGTTCGAGGGTGATCGTCTCGGTCGGCGCGAGGTGCACGTGCTCTCCGGGGCCGTGCCCGTGCACGTGGTCGCCCGCGTCGCCGTCGTGCCGGTGCGGATGACCGTGCTCGTGATCGTGCTCGTGTGAATGATGGTGGGGGACAACGGTGATCACGGCTGATCCGTCATCACCGCAGCCGCAGGTGGCGCACATTCCCGGCTCACCTCCAGGGACCGGATACGCAGCTCGCGCCCCGCGATGACTTCCACGTCGGCGCTGCCGCAGGGACACAACAGGATCGGATCGGCGACCTCGAAACGGTTGCCACAGGATCGACACGACGCACTGCCCGCGATCACCGCGATCTCGAGCCGCGCGCCCTCGGCCACGGTTCCCTCCGTGGCGATCTCGAAACAGAACTCCATCGCGGCGGGGATCACCGCGCACAGCACCCCGACCTCGACGGTCACACTGTGCACCCGCCGACCGGCCGCGTGTTCACACACCGCCTCGACCAGGCTGCTGGTTATCGCCATCTCGTGCACACGGGCCTCGATTCGACGATCGGAGAAGACCCACGCTACTCCCCGGCCTCGGGTGTGCGGGCGGTTCTCTCCACCCGGGCCGCACCGGCCCACCGCTGCTCGATGCGGCCGAAGCGCCACCCGGCCAGCGCGATCACCCAGACGCCGACGAAAACCCCGACGACCAGGCAGCCGAGCAGCGTCGAATCGATCCCGCCGGGGTCGGACCGCGCGCCGCGCAGGCTCAGCAGCTCGACCGTGCCCACGATCAGGGCGACCGCCACCGACAGCGCCGTCACGGTGAGGTTGTAGTAGACCTTGCGCAGCGGCTGCGCGAACGCCCAGCCGTAGGCGAAGTTCATGAAGGTGCCGTCGATGGTGTCGAGCAGACTCATGCCCGCCGCGAACAGCACCGGCAGGCACAGGATGGCGTACCAGGGCAGCCCGGCCGCCGCGCTGGTCCCGGCCAGCACCAGCAGCGCGACCTCGGTGGCGGTGTCGAAGCCCAGGCCGAACAGCAGGCCGATCGGGAACAGCTGCCACGGCCGGGAGATCGACTTCATCACCGGGCCCAGCAGCCGGGTCACGAACCCGCGCTCGGCGAGCCGGTCCTCCAGTTCGGCCTCGTCGAACCGGCCCGACCGCAACCCGCGCACCGACCGCAGAATCCCCGCCAGCACAACGAGATTGATGATCGCGATGAGGTAGAGGAAGCCGCCCACCACCGCGGCGCCGATCACGCCGGAGTAGTGGTGCAGCGCGGAGGAATCGTCGGCCACCGGACCGGCCACCGCTTTCACGCCCACCGACAGCAGCAGCGCCAGCCCGAACACCACGGCGGAATGCCCGAGCGAGAAGTACAGCCCGACCGACAACGGCCGCTGCCCGTCGTGCATGAGTTTTCGCGTGGTGTTGTCGATGGCGGCGATATGGTCGGCATCGAAGGCGTGCCGCAGGCCCAGCACATAGGCGGTGAGCCCGACCCCGAACCCGAGCGTCCGGTCACCGACGCTGAAATGTTGTGGGGCCACGAGTCCGATCAGCGTGCCCCAGCCGATCACATGCAACCCGACGACTACCGCGATGATCCCGGCCAGGCGGAGCCATTCCTGCCTGGTGATGGTGAACCGATCGGTCAGAAAGCCGATCGGGCCACGTCGCTGCACTGTCGACGCCACGGCTGACTCCCTGCGGCCCGGGTTCCTCGACCGTAGACTCCGCCGACCCCGCGCGGCAAGGCCACTGGACGTGGTCGGCACGGCGGAGTGAACTGTTTATGCATCGATAGCCTCGATGGTTTCACCGGGCGGGTAGGCCCGCCGCGGCAGCGCAGTACTGCCACACCTGCTCCCGGGCGGCGGCCGACGTGCGGGTCCGCGCCGGGTAGTGCTCCGGCCGGGCCCGGCGATCGTGCCAGAAACGCCCGGACGGCACGTCCATGGCCGCCAGCCAGACCGCGGTGTCCGCGCCTTGCTCGGGCGTGCGCAGCAGCGGTCCGGCCAGCCGTCGGAAGCGGGGCAGCGCCGACGAGATGCCGGGGGTGTCCACCCAGCCCGGGTGCATGCAATGCACGGAAATGCCTTGCGGTGCATACCGATCGGCGAGTATCGGGGTGAGGTCCACCTGGATGCGCTTCGAGCGCGCGTAGGCTGTCGCGCCGCGATAGGGGGTTGCCCGGTACTCGATGTCGCCGGGGTGCAGGGCCTGGGTGTACATGCCGCCGGAGGACACCAGGATCACCCGCGCCGCCGCCGAGCGGGATAGCAGTGGTGCGAGCGCCTCGGTCATCAGCAGAGGGCCGAGCACGTGGGTCGCCAGGCAGAGCTCGTGGCCCTGGGGGTTCTCGGTGCGCCGCGGCGGCAGCACTCCGGCGTTGTGGACCAGCACGTCGACGCGATCGACCTGCCGGGCCAGGTCGGCGGCGAATTCACGGACGGCCGCCAGGTCGGAGACATCGCAGTGCGCGACCGTGACCGTCGCGCCGGGCGCGGCCGCGGCGATCTCGGCCGCCGCGGCGGCGCCGCGCGCGCGGTCGCGCACGACCAGGGTGACCGCCGCGCCGATCTCCGCCAGCCCGGTCGCGATGGCCTTGCCGATCCCGGAGTTCGCGCCGGTGACCAGGGCGGTGCGGCCGCGGAGCGCATCAGCAGGGATGGGTGGCCACGACCCACGCCGCAGCCGGTGACCGAGGCGGCCGTAACCGAGTAGGACCGAGCGGTCCAGGAGGTCGTCGAGAACGTGCTGCGCGCTCATGCCGTCAACTCGCCTTTCGCTCGTCTCGCTCGATGTCGGGCGTCGATTCGGAAAGATGCATCGTTTTTGCATCGATTGAATGCTAGCATCGACAGCCTGGAGCCGGGAACAACCGACCGGCCCACGCCCAACCGGCGGAGGAACCATGCACACCAATCCATTGCGCGGCCGCCGATGGCTGCGCGCCGCGGCCGCGGCCGCGGTCCTGCCCGCCTGCTGGCCGTTCGCCGCCCGAGCCGCCGCCGCGCCTCCGGCGCCGGTGCCGACGCTCGAGGTGACCCGGTACACCGGAACCTGGCTGCAGCTCGCGGCGATCCCGCAGCCGTTCAATCTGGCCTGCGCGCGCGACACCCAGGCCGACTACACCCCCACACCGGACGGGCTGACCGTGCGGAACTCCTGCACCACCTGGCTCGGCACCCGCGACGAGATCACCGGAACCGCGCGCATCACCGATCCGGCCACCAATGCGCAACTGGGGGTGAGCTTCCGCGGCGAATCCGATCCGGCGACCAACTACATCGTCACCGCGCTGGATCCCGATTACCGCTGGTCGGTCGTCGTGAACCCCAGCCGCACAGCCGGTTTCGTACTCTCCCGCACGCCGGTGCCCGACGCCGGGCAGTGGAGCGCCATCCGGGCGGGCATCGACGCGGCCGGCATGGATCCCTGCCTGTTCCTGACCTCGCCGGTGACCGGAGGCTTCGACGGAATCGAGCCGCTGTGCGCGCGCTGACCGGGGCGGCCCGCCGCCGCGTCGCGGTGATCGGCAGCGGAGTGTCCGGCCTCACCGCCGCCTGGGTGCTGGCCCGCGACTGCGAAGTGGTGCTGTACGAGGCGGATTCGCGGCTCGGCGGCCATGCCCACACCCATCGGGTGCCCGTGCGCACGGACGGCTCCGGCGATCATCTCGGCGTGGACTCCGGGTTCATCGTGCACAACGACCGCACCTACCCGACGCTGCTGCGGTTGTTCGGCGAACTGGGCGTGCGCACACAGGAATCCGACATGTCGATGTCGGTGCGCTGCGACGGCTGCGGCCTGGAATACGCCGGCGCGAAGGGGCCGCGCGGACTGATTCCGGAACCCGCCGCCCTGCTGCGGCGGCCCTATCTGCGCATGCTCGGCGAGATCACGCGTTTCCACCGGCTGGCGCGGGCCGAATTGGCCACCGGCGCGGGCGAACCACGCACCCTGGGCGAGTTCCTCGCGGACTGTGCTTTCACGCCCTACTTCACGGCGCATTTCATGGTGCCGCTGGTGGCGGCGGTCTGGTCCTGTCCGCCACGGCTGGCCTTGCGCTATCCGGCGCGCTATCTGTTCACGTTCCTCGACCATCACGGCATGCTCACCGTGTTCGGATCGCCCACCTGGCGCACCGTCGCCGGCGGCTCGGCGAGCTATGTGCGGGCCGTGGCCGCTCGGCTGCACGAGGTGCGCGCCGGGGTTCCGGTCCGCTCGGTGCACCGTGGCGCGCACACGGTCGGGGTGCGCGACGACGCCGACGAGGTGGAGTTCTTCGACGCCGCGGTCATCGCCACGCACCCGGAACAGGCGCTGCGCCTGCTGGATTCGCCGACGATCGCCGAGTCGCACATCCTCGGCGGGCTGCCCTATACGGCCAATCGGGTGCTGCTGCACACCGATGATTCGGTGCTGCCCCGGCGGTCCGGAGCGCGCGCCTCGTGGAACTATCGCCTGCCCCACTGCGCCGCGACCCCGGAGCGAGTCCAGGTCAGCTACGACCTGACCCGGCTCCAACGCCTGCCCGACGGTCCGGGCGATCGGCGGTTCCTGGCCACCCTTGGCGACGACGGCCGGGTGGCACCCGAGACCGTGCTCGCGACCATGGACTACGAACATCCCCAGTACACACCCGAATCCATGACCGCACGCCGTCGGCTCGCCGAAATCGGGGACCACACAGTGGCTTTCGCCGGGGCGTACCACGGCTGGGGATTCCACGAGGACGGCGCGCTCTCAGGGCTGCGCGCCGCCGAACGTATCGGCGGCCGGTGGCACGTGAGCCCATCGACTCCAGCCGCCGCCATTCGGGAACCGTCATGACCCGGGCGAGGCTGGCGCGCACCGTCATTCACCACACGCGACTGGAACCGGTGCGGCACGCCTTCACCTATCGCAGTTACAGCTGGCTGGTCGACCTGGACGAACTGCCCGAACTATCGTGGCCGTGGCGCTGGTTCGCGAGCTTCCGTGCTCGCGACCACCTCGGCGCCCCCGATGCCACCCTGCGCGCGAACGTGATCGACTACCTGGCCGCCGCCGGGATCGAACTGGGCGACGGACGCATTCTCATGCTCGCCAACGCACGAATCCTCGGATACGTCTTCAATCCCCTCACCGTCTACTGGTGCCACGACGCGAACGGCACACTGCGCTGGGTGATCGCCGAGGTCCACAACACCTACGGCCAGCGGCACCGCTACCTGGTGCCCGCGCAGCCGGAAGCGATGGTGCCCAAGGAGTTCTACGTCTCCCCGTTCACTCCGGCCGCCGGTCGATACCGGCTGCGGGCTCCGGAACCCACGGATCGGGTCCGGGTGGCGATCACCCTGGAAGGAGCCGACGGCCGCGCCGTATTCGCCGGGACCGTCAGCGGGCGGGTGGTTCCCGCGAACGGGCGCACCCTGGCCCGGGTGCTGGCAGCGCACCCGCTCGAAACGCTGCGGGTGAGCGCCCTCATCCGCTGGCAAGGCCTGCGGCTGTGGCGCAGGGGCCTGCCCATCACTCCCCGCCCGTCCGCTGTCTCCCGGGAGGTCCTGACATGAGACGATCCTCGTTCGCGCCGCCGCCCATCCTCCCCGGCGCGCACCGAATCGCACCGCCGCCGGTGCCGATCGGGGTGCGGTCCGGACTCGGCCGCCCAATCGTCCTGGCCCTGTTCGAGCGTGCGGCGCAACGCCTTCCGCTGCGGATCGAGCTGCCCGGCGGCGAATGGTGGGGCGGCGCGCTCGACGATCCCGCCGCGGCGCGGCTGACGCTCCACGATCCCGACGCCTTCGCCCGGCGGATCGCGGACTCCGGTCTCATCGGGTTCGGCGAGGCGTACATGGCCGGGGAGTGGAGCGCCCCGGATCTGCCCGCGGTGTTGACCGTGCTCGCCACCGACATCCGCGCCCTGGTGCCCCGGCCGCTGCACGTGTTCCGGCCACTGCTGCTCCCGCGACACCCGCGGGCGACCAGGGCGACCGCTGAGGGTGCCCGCAGCAACGCGGCCCACCATTACGACCTGTCCAACGACTTCTTCGCGGCCTTCCTGGACGAGACCCTGACCTATTCGGCGGCGCTATTCGAACGCCTGGAACCAGCACCGACCTGGGACGATCTCGCCTCGGCGCAGCATCGCAAGATCGATCGGCTGCTGGACGACGCCGGGGTCGGGCCGGGCAGCACCGTGCTCGAAATCGGCACCGGCTGGGGCGAATTGGCGCTGCGGGCGGCACGCAGGGGCGCGACGGTCCGGTCGCTCACCCTGTCCTCCGAGCAGCAGCGTCACGCCCGGCAGCGGATCGCGGCCGCCGGGCTGACCGACCGGGTAACGATCGAGCTGCTCGACTACCGTCGCGTCGACGGTCGCTACGACGCCGTGGTGTCGGTGGAGATGATCGAGGCGGTCGGATACGACTACCTGCCCGGCTACCTGGCCACCCTCGAACGGGTGCTCGCGCCCGGCGGGCGCATCGCCCTACAGGTCATCACCATGCCCCACGACCGCCTGCGGGCCGCGCGGCGAACGCACACCTGGATCCAGGAGTACATCTTCCCGGGCGGATTCCTGCCCTCGGAAACCCTGCTGGACCAGCTCCTTTCGGTGCATACCGGCCTGCGGATCACACATCGCCGCAGTCTGGGCCACCACTACGAGCACACGCTGCGACTGTGGCTGGATCGATTCACCGCCGCCGCCCACCACGTCGCCGAGCTGGGATTCGACGAGGTCTTCCAGCGGATGTGGCGGTTGTACCTGGCCTACTCCGAGGCCGGATTCCGCTCGGACTACCTCGACGTCGTACACCTTGTGCTATGCGAGCGGGACGGCGGCGCACGATGAATCCGACCACGCCCACCCGGATCCTCGGCGCGGCGACGGCCGCCTACGGACTCGCCGTCGCGCTGCGGCCCGAGATCCTGTTGCGGCCCACGGGTTTGGGCACCGGTCTCGAATCGGAGCCGAGAGCCGCGGCACGGCTGATCGCCCTGCGCGACCTGGCCTCGGGCGTGTCGATGGTGGTGACCTCCGATCCGCGGGCACGGCGCACCGCGATGGCCGTGCGTGTCGCTTCGGACGCTGCCGACACCCTGGTGTTCGCCTACGCCCTGCGCGGAAGGCCCGAACGGGTGAAAACGCTGGCGGTGACCGGCGGTTGGGGAGTGTTGTGCGCGGCCGGCGCGCTCCACGAGTGGCGTCGAGGCCGTGGGCAGCGTCACCGGATCGCGGCGCATGGTGCGGTGCGGACGTGACGTCCGGGCCGGGCGGGACGCAGCCGGGCGCGGTGGCCGAGTTCACCGTGGGCGCGGTCGCGCGGCGGGTGGGCGTTCCCGTCGCGACCCTGCGCAGCTGGAATCGGCGTTACGGCATCGGCCCGCAGCGGCATCGGCCCGGAGAGCACCGGTCCTACACCTCGACGGACCTGGCGATGGTCACCCGCATGGTCGAGTTGGTCCGGGCCGGCGCGAGTCCCGGCAGTGCCGCGCGGGCCGCTCGGGCCGTCGCCGAACCCGCCCCGCGCCGCGGCGATGTCGGGCCGGTGCTGGCCGCGGCGGAGAGCATGGATGTGGCCCGATTGCTGACGCTGCTGTCGGCCCACGTGGCCCATCACGGGGTGGGCGACACCTGGAATCTGTTGTGCCGCCCCGCCTTCGCGGAGATCGTCGATCGCCAGCGCCGCGGCGAGGGCTATATCGAGGTCGAGCACCTGCTGTCCTGGGCGTCCACGACGAGCCTGCACCGGGCGGTTCCGGCGGTGGCCCACGCGGCGGGGGAGCCGCGAATCGTGTTGGCCTGCACCGCCGGAGAGCAGCATGTGCTGCCGCTCGAAGTCCTGCGCGCGGCCTTGGCCGAGGGTGGAACCGCGGCGTTGCTGCTCGGTGCGTCGGTTCCGCCGGAGGCCCTCGAGCGCGCTCTGTCCCGGCGGGACCGCCCGGCCGCTGTGGTGCTGTGGTCGCAATCGCCGGGCACCGCGTCGCCCGCGTCGCTCCGGGTGGCCGCCGCCGGGGCCGGATCGGTGTTCGTCGCCGGGCCGGGCTGGGCACACACCGGCAGCGAGACCGGAGTCTCGCGATTGCGCTCGTTGGAGGAGGCGCTCGATGCGCTTACTGCGCCACGGACGCGCTGAGCAGTTCGACCGCTTCGGTGAGGTCGGTGAGCCGCCGGGCCGATTCGGGCAGGATGAGGGTGTCCCAGCCGGGACCGCCCACATAGACCATCGCCTGGGCGTCGGCACAGGCGCGGATCGCGGAGGTGAGGGCCGTCGCCTCTTGCTGCGACCACAGCACCACCGTGGCGGGCTCCGAGACGCGGGCCAGCGTGTCGGCCAGGGCCGCGGTCGGGACATCCGGCCCGAGCATGCGCGCCCCCACTTCTCGTTCGGCGAGCGCCGCGCGCAGCACTTCCAATGGCAGGGAATGGGTTTCACCGCCGGTGCAAGCGAGGATCAGCGGCGCGGACAGCCGGGCGGTGGCCGGCGGCACGGTCCGGTGCAGGGCCGCGACGATGCCCCACGACAGCAGATGTTCCACATCCACGCAGCCCTCGCCCGCGAGCTGGCGGCCGACGATGTTCGCGAAAGCCGGACGGCACAATCCATCCCAGGTGTCGACCACCCCGTACATGCGCAGGTGCTTCTCGACCAGATCGCAGACCACATCGGTGTCGAGATCGAAGGCCGCCGACACCAGCGCGGCCGCATCACCGTGGGACAGGGCCGAACCGCGGGCGGCCGCCGCCGCGCCGGCGGGCGTGGATCCGGCGCGGATCAGCTCTACCATCCGCGTCAGCAGTGCGATATCGCCTTCGGTGTAGAGCCGGTGGCGGCCGGGTCGATCCTGTGCGGGGCCGATGCCGTAGCGGCGGTTCCAGCTGCGCAGGGTCGCGGTCGGGATGCCGAGCCGTTCGGCCGCCGCGCGGACCGAGAAACCGGTCTGTTCGGGGGCGGATATCGGGCGGTGCGACATGCCTTGATTGTGCCTGTTCATGATCGGAAGAGGTGATCACGGTGCGGTGTGTGGTGTTCGGAGCCACCGGATATATCGGTGGCCGCCTGGTGCCGGAACTGCTGGCGGCCGGGCACAGTGTGCGCGTCCTCGCCCGCGACGTAGGAAAACTCGACGACGTGCCCTGGCGCGATCGAGTGGACGTGGTGTGCGGCGACGTGACCCGCCCCGACGACGTACGCGGCGCCCTGGCCGGGCAGGACGTCCTCTACTACCTGGTGCATTCCTTGGCACGCACCGATTTCGAGCATGTCGATCGCGAAGCGGCCCGCACGGTCGCCGCGGCGGCGGACCACGCGGGACTGCGCCGGATCGTCTACCTGGGCGGCATCACGCCCGCCGACCAGGAGCTGTCACGGCATCTCGCGTCGCGCGCCGAGGTCGGCGAGATCCTGGCGCGGGCGGCGACGCCCACGGTGGTGCTGCGGGCCGCCGTCATCATCGGTTCCGGCTCCGCGAGTTTCGAGATGCTGCGCTATCTCACCGAACGCCTGCCGGTCATGGTGACCCCGCGCTGGGTGCGCAACCGCATCCAGCCCATCGCGGTGCGCGACGTGCTCTACTACCTGGTCGCCGCCGCGGGTCTACCGGACGAGGTGAACGACGCGTTCGACATCGGCGGCCCCGACGTACTCACCTATCTCGGCATGATGCGCGGCTACGCCGCCGTCGCCGAGCTGCCCCGCCGGTTGATCGTGCCGGTCCCGGTCCTCACGCCCTGGCTGTCGGCGCAGTGGGTGAACCTGGTGACCCCGGTGCCGCGCGCGATCGCCGTACCGCTGATGGAATCACTGGTCAACGACGTGATCTGCGCCGACCACCGGATCGCCACGGTCATCGCCGACCCACCGGGCGGGTCGACACCGTACCGCCGCGCGGTGGCCCTCGCCTTGCAGCGGGTCCGAACTCTGGACGTGCCCACCCGCTGGTCGGACGCGAATCCGCCCCACGCCCCGGCCAATCCACTGCCCACCGACCCCGAATGGTCCGGCGGCTCGATGTATTGCGATGTGCGAGAACAGGATACGTCCGCCACCCCGGAAGCGGTGTGGTCGGTGCTGGAGGCGATCGGCGGCGCCAACGGCTGGTATTCCTTCCCGCCCGCCTGGGCGCTGCGCGGCTGGATCGACCGCCTGATGGGCGGCGCCGGGCTGCGCCGAGGCCGCCGCCACCCCCACCGGCTCCGCGAAGGCGACGCCCTGGATTGGTGGCGCGTCGAACGCCTCGAACGCGGCCACCGAATCCTGCTCCGCGCGGAAATGCGAGTCCCCGGCCGCGCCTGGCTCGAACTATCCGTCTCCCCGGCCCCCGAAGGCGGCGCGCACTACCACCAGCGCGCCCTCTTCGAACCCCACGGCCTCGCCGGCCACCTCTACTGGCACGCCATCGCCCCGTTCCACGCCCTGATCTTCGGCGGCATGGTCCGCAATATCACCGGCGCGGCACAGTGATGGTCGACGATTTCCCTGCACGAGCGGCTCACGAGGTGCGGTGATCGAGCCGCCATGCTGACAACGGGCTGGTATCCGCAAATAGGTATGCCTTGGGCCGTTCTACCGTCGCAGTTTTGCGGTACGAGGGTGAGTCTGGATTCGGCCGGATAAATCACAGCGCCCCGAGGTAGTAGTCATGAGCGATCTCCAACAGTTCGTCAGTCGAAATGCCGCAGGCGCTGAGAGCCTGATGCTGCGCCGTTGCGTGGGGTGCCGGGCATTGCACTCACCGTTCATCGCGACCTGTTCGTCCTGCCGGTCGGAGGAGTTCGAGTGGGCCGACTCCTCCGGGTTCGGTTCCATCGTCTCGTGGCGATCGGTGCATCGGGCACCGGAGCAGGGATCCAGCGATGTCGTTCCGGCCCTGATCGCCATCGTTGAATTGGACGAAGGTCCGTGGATTCACACGACGATCGAAGGCGATGTTCCGCCGACCTCGGACGGCCCTGTTCGCGTGCGATTCGAGCCACGCCCTCGTACGGATTGCTTTCCGGCGTACACGGTGTGCGCCGAGCCGCTACACGACCGTCCTCGAGGACAGGTCGCAACTACAGCAAACGCTCAGGTTCGGCGTTAGGTGATGCGAACCATAACTGGAGAAGCGCCCCTGTCGTCAGGGGGACCTAAGTTGATTTGGGTGGTACGACGGTGAACCTGTACTCGCTGGATATGAACACTTGTCCGAGCATCGGGCTCGACGCTGCCGAGGATTGAGATGGCACGGTGTGGTGGACGGTGACTGCGACCGATGACCCGGATCGGCGTGATGTCGTCCGCCAGATTCTCAGGTCCATCGCCGATGCCATCGTCGACGTGGTGTATCCAGTAGCAGGTCAAGCCACTGTGCCCTTGCTGATGATCACTGCGTTGATGGCCGTGATTACAGCCTGGGTCGTGGTTCCGCGTTTGAGAAAGCGTCATCGATAGCAGCATCGAGCGGCCGACTGCGGACGTGTCCCAACCACAGGTGATCGGCGGTGGGGTGAACGGCGAGGATCTCAACACAGCGCAACCTCGAATCGCTTGGTTCGACCTCGACATTCGTGTCGATTGCGCTGTCCGGCATCGGATTCCCACCGCGACGCAAGGCGCGGTGCGACGTTCGGGTCAGTTCCGGGAACCGTGAGCGGATCGTAGATCAGCGACATGATGAGGAAGTCGCTGTCGTTGAAAACCGTTGTCCACCAGTCGCTCACCGACGGACGGCAGGGCGCGTTGACCAAACTTCGGATGTCGCTGCGCACGCATGCCTTCCCGGCGACACCGCATATCGAGAGCAAGCGCGCCCCACCCGCGATGACCGCAGACTCGATCGCCTTTACCGCATCTCAGGGACGGCCGAGTACCGGGAAGTTGGCACGAATGACGTTGTGCGGGTCACGGGTTCGCTTGATCTGCTGCAGCCGCGTCAGGGTGTCGGGATCGAAGGCCGCGGCGGCGGACTCACCCGGAGCGAGGAAAGTGTAGGGCTTGGTACCGGTGATGCTCGCGCCGAGCGCGTCGATGATCTCCTCGAATCGGTCACCGATGGCGCCGAGCAGGTGTGGCAACCCGAGCCCGAGCAGGTACAACGCGTACGGTTCGGTGACCGGGACGCGTGCGCCGCCGTTGGGCCGCTGCCGTGCGAGTGCGCCGCCCAGGCCACGGATCTGCACGTTGAGCAGTGGTGCGACGGGTGCGTCGATGAGGGTCTTCACCACCGCGTCGCCTAGGTCGGTGAGCAGTTCGCCGCGCGAGAGCGAGGGGCTGGGGTCGGTGGGTTCGGCGGTGATCTTGCCGATCTCGGCCGGGCTGAGCTCGCCGCGGGTATCGGCGATGTGGCCCCCGATCGTGTCGAGCCGGCGGGTCAGTTGTCGTCCCTCTGCGGGATCACCGAGGTAGGCGAAGTCGATGGCGACCGTCGGCGCGGCGCCGGGAATCTGGTAGCGCTGCAACCACACCGACAGTTCGGCGGGTGCGTCGGTGGTGAGTTCGGTGAACAGCTCGAAGACCGCTCGGGTGCGGTCGGCCGGCCACATCACCCGCCCGCCGTAGAGCCGGGGCAGCGCGACCAATTCGAATTCCAGGCCGGTGACGATCCCGAAATCGCCGCCACCACCGCGCAGCGCCCAGAACAGGTCCGGATCGGAGTCGGCGGTGACACGCTGGGGACGCCCGGCCGCATCGACGATCTCGAGGGCTCGCACCGCGTCCGAGGCCCAGCCATACTTGCGGGCGAACCAGCCGAAGCCGCCGCCGAGTGTGTAGCCGGTGACACCGACGACCGGGTTGCTCCCGGAGAGCCCCGCCAGACCGTGCGCGGCGGCAGCGGCCTGCACCTGTCCCCATCGCATGCCGCTGCCGACTCGTGCCACGCGCTGTTCGGGGTCGATGTCGATGCGGTCGAAGTGCTTGGTGCGCACCAGGATCGCACCGTCGATATCTCCGGTCGCACCGTGCCCGGTGGGCTGGGTGACCACTGCCCGGCCGGCGCGGCGGGCGTAGTCGAGCACCGCCGCGAGGTCGGGCGCATCGGCCGCCTCGACCACGGCCGCCACGGACTGCGCGACAGCGGAATTCCACGGCTGCGCCGCCTGCTCGAAATCGGCATCGCCCGGCAGGATCACACCACCGCGCACGACGGTGCGCAGGTTCTCGATGGACATTCTCAATCCTCGTTCTTCTTGTCGTGCCTGGGGTGTCTAGTCGATCGACGATGCAGCGGTCGCAGGTGTGACATGTGCTGTGATCGCGGGGCGGACGTGGTTCAGCAAGAGGTCGAGGAACCGATCGGGCCGGCGGAAGGCCGCGAAGTGGCTGGCGTCCTCGATGAGAGCGAATGTCTTCATCGGGGCGGTGACGTCGTCGAAGAACCGCTCGGCCGTTTGGGCCGGGGTGATGACGTCGTGTTCACCTTGGAAGAGGAAGAACGGGATCGCGAAGTCGGTGCCCTCGGCCCATTCGTCGATCGTGACCGATTGCGGGGCAAGGCATTCGGAGAAACTCATGGCCTGCGTGTAGGTACGGACCTCGCCGAGGGAGTGCAGTGGCGAGGTCAGCAGCGACCCCATCACGACCTTCTTGACGGTGTCGAAGGTGAGCGGATCGGAACCGACGGTGTGCTTGTTGAACTGCGACCAGTCCGACGTGGTCCATGCCGACCTGTCCGCGGTCATGGCGGTGACAGCTGCGAGATCCTTGTGCTTGCCCGACTTTTCGAGCCGCTCGAGCAGTCCGGTGTAGGCGGTGCGGTCACGGCCGCCGGCGTTGATGTTCTGGTCGGTGCCGACGTAGGCAGAGAACAATTCGGGGTGGCGGCGGGCCAGACGCAGCGCGATGAAGGAGCCGAAGGAGCAGCCCATCAGAACGACCTTGTCGACACCGAGCCGAGCCCGCACCTGCTCGACAACTTCCACACCATCGCGCTCGAGCTGGGCCAGGCTCATCTCTCCCTGACCGGTCGGGCCGGTGTGGCCGAAGGTCTTGCCGGCGCCGCGCATATCCCAGCGCACCACGGTGAAGTGGCGTTCCCATTCCCGGGTGCGGGCGGCGTAGATGAGGTTGGAAGCGCCGGGGCCGCCGTGGATTTCGAGCAGGACCGGGTTGTCGCGATGCTCGCCGCGGATCGAGATCCATTGAGCGATCCCGCCGATCTCGACGAAGTCGGCTTCGTCGATGCCGTCCGGGGTGGTGATGCGCAGCCGCTGCGCGTGCTTCGTGCCCGGGATCCGCATGATGACTCCTCAACTGTTTATGTCATAAACAACGAGGTTTAAGGTATAAACAGTTGACGAGTCTGTCAACTACGACCCCGCAGGAGAACCGGTCATGGCCCGCAGCGCCGAGGACAAACTCCGTGATCTGCGCACCGCTGCCGCGCTGCTCTGGGGTGAGTCCGTCCGCGGACCCAAACCTGGCCTGACCGTCGACGGCATCACTGCGGCGGCGGTCTCGCGCGCCGACCTCGACGGACTGGAGGCCGTGTCGAT
Source organism: Nocardia sp. CA-136227 (assembly GCF_050955695.1). Taxonomy (NCBI): domain Bacteria; kingdom Bacillati; phylum Actinomycetota; class Actinomycetes; order Mycobacteriales; family Nocardiaceae; genus Nocardia; species Nocardia sp. CA-136227. The sequence continues at coordinate 4,257,866 of NZ_CP192081.1, read as the reverse complement.
GAACAAGGTGGCCGCCGCATTCGGTGTTTCGGGGATGGCCCTCTACCGCCACATCCCCGGCAAGTCGGCACTCGTCGAATTGATGGTCGAGGCCGTGCTGGCCGTCGAACCCGAGCTACCCGAGGCCGGCACGGGCTGGCGCATCCGACTCCTCGCGTGGGCCCGTCAGTTGCTGGAGATCTATCGAGCGCATCCGTGGCTGCTCACCGCGATCGCCATGCGCCGACAACTCCTCGGCCCGCACCAACTCCGCTGGATGGACGCGGCATTGGCGGTGTTGGAATCCACCGGCCTCCAGGCGGCCGAACGTCATCAAACATTCCTGCTCATCGCCGGACACGTCCGCAATATCGCCCAGCAGCACGTCGACTTCGACGCCGACCATGCCCGCGAATGGCAGCAGCTCACCAGCGAACTAATCGACCGCCACGCCGAACGCTTCCCCGCCCTGGCGAGGACACTCGCCGAGACCACCGCGAAAATCGATCCCCTCGCATTCGGCCTGGATCGCATTTTCGACGGAGTCCAAACCCTCGTCGACCACACCGCCGCAGCGAAGCGCTACTCGAAGTAGACGATTACGCCGTCGATCGGGCGTCGGTTTGCTCGGTACAGGCCGAGTCGGCTGGTTCGATCAGTGCAGGGCGCGAGGCCAAGGGGGCGCAGACTTTGATGGACGTTTCAGACCAGCTGCGGTGATGCGAGATGGGCGTCGATGCAGTCGAGCAAGTGACGGCTTCTCAGCGGTTTGGGCAGGTAGTCGCACGCGCCGGCCGCGTAGGCCTCATCGATGGCGTCGGGATTGCAATCCAGGGAGATGGCGATGACCGGTATTGATGAAGAATTCCGCAGCTGTCGGCAAAGATGCGCGCCCGGCAGATCGGGCAAGTCCAGCTCGAGCAGCACCAAGTCTGGATGCCATCGCCGAACGGCGGTCAAAGCGCGCTGCGCATTGCGGGCGGAAACCACCACATGGCCGGCACTTGCCAGCACAAGTCCCTCGATCTCTGCCATCGCTGGGTTGCTCTCGACGACGAGGACCTTGCTGGGCTTGGTCGCAAGGGTCGACGGCAGTGTGAATTCTTTTGCAGAGCACGGGAATCGGCTCAAAATGGATCCTTCGCAGACAGGTCCTCGATCGTCGAATCCGCAGCGTTGTGAAGCTGAATCGAGGCAATCCTGTTATCGCAATGGTGGCACCGCGATCGACGTGCTTCGACCTTATGACAATCAGCAATCCGGCAGCAATAATTCTGCGAGCTGTTTTCGCGGTGTTTACAAGGCGGGCTCAATCCCCTGGAATCCCACTACTGGTGGCGCTGTCCGCTGGGCCTAGCCAATTTGCGCGGGTCGTCCCATAAAGCGCATTCGCGCAGAGCCTCTCTTGTCAGGGCGAGCTTGCGGTATCCCGCGACGAGTCCCGCCCCGATGCCCTGGGCATACAAATCGACCGGCGGAGGCACCCGGGAATCCGCAGTCAGCCCCACGAGGGTGGGGGCGTCCAGGCGGCGTCGGGCGGTAGCCACGGCTGTGCCAACCGAGGTGAAGGCACGCGCCACTGCCGATCGCTCGCGATCTTCTCGGCGATGTCGAGGAACTCGGCGACGGGCGAAGCGGGCGGTTCGTCACGCCAGGCGATCGACCACGGGTAATACGGCTGGAATTCCAGCGGTTGGTGGATCGGGGCGCCGAACTCCGCGTAACGCCGCGCATAGCTCTCGAACTCGAGGATCCGGGCGGGCTGCGACCTTCGATGCCAGGCGGCCAGACAGTGTCCGAAAGCGCCCGGGTTGCCCAGCCAGCGCAATCCGAGATCGGCGTGGCGTTCGAGCGTCGTCATGTAGTCGCCGTGTGCGTTGTACAGCCCCGAGTCCGGACCGTCGGCGAAGACCTCCACCGGACGGTCATACAGCGAGACTTCCGTCTGCGGCGGATCGCTGGACCGCCCGACCAGCAGCATGGGTTCCAGGCGCAGGCGGCGGAAATGCCAACCCGTCGGGTGTTGGGCGGTCATGGCGTCGGTGACCCGCAGGATGGCGATGTCGAGGCGGTGGTCGAGCAGTGCGTCCAGCTGCCGAACGCTGTCCAGTGACCGCTCGACGATCCGGACGGCGGGGTGGGCGGCGGCGAACTCGTCGGCCACGGTCCGGCTGGTCTGCAATTCGAAAATGTGTGCGATCCGCACCTCGTCGGAATCGGTGGGGCCGTGGCCGATACGCGCTGCCAGCGTGATGATCTCCCGCGCGTCCACCAAGACGCGGCGCCCCCGGGCAGTGAGCGCGACATGGCGGCTGTCGCGCTCGAACAGCGGACTGCCGAGGTGGTCCTCGAGTCGGCGGATCTGCTTCGACAGCGCGGGCTGGGTAATGAACAGCCTCGCGGCCGCCCGGCCGAAATGGAGCTCCTCGGCAAGCACAGCGAAGTAACGCAACTGCCGCAGATCGAGATCCATGGTTGCCCCTGTTCCCGCCAACGGCGGTCCGAAAGCACGTCACCAGCAAGTATGCGGGCTGGGTTATCGATCGGGGCGCGATACGACTTGGACGCTCCGCGGATCGCGGTGGTGAAGTGGATCAGGGTCCGAAAGGGGAGCGACATGCCGCAGACACCGACACCGGTGGTTTTCATTCACGGGCTGTGGTTGCACGCCACCAGTTGGGCGCCGTGGCTCGACCATTTCCGCGCCGCGGGTTATGCCCCGATCGCGCCCGGCTGGCCCCACGAGCCCGACACCGTCGCCGAGGCTCGCGCGCATCCCGAGGCGGTGGCGAACATCGGAATCGACGACGCCGCAGCGCATTACGCCGACATCATCGACACGTTGCCCGCTGCCCCGATCATCATCGGCCACTCCTTCGGCGGGCTGCTCACCGAGAAACTGATGGGCCGCGGCCTCGGAGTCGCGGGCGTGGCGATCGATCCGGCTCAGATCAAAGGGGTGCTGCCGCTGCCGCTCGCGCAGTTGCGCGCCGGACTCCCCGCGCTGGGCAATCCCGCCAACCTGCACAAATCCGTGTCACTGACCGAGAAGGAATTCCGGTTCGGCTTCGGCAACGCGGTCAGCGAGCAGGAGTCCGACGAGCTGTTCGAGAAGTGGACGGTGCCCTCACCCGCGCGCCCGCTCTTCCAGGCCGCCGCCGCGAACTTCGTCCTGCACTCGCAGGCCGCGGTCGACACCGGCAACGCCGATCGTGGCCCGTTGCTGCTCATTTCGGGTCTGGAGGACCACACCGTCCCCGACGTGGTGACCCGCTCGACGCTGAAGCAGTACCGCGATTCCACCGCCGTGACCGAACTGCGGCAGTTCGAGGGTCGCGGCCATTCGCTCACCGTCGACAGCGGCTGGAAGGACGTGGCCGACGCGGTGCTGGCCTGGCTGGCGGACAAGGGATTCTGACACCGAGGAGGGCGCGGCCATGGACTTGGGACTCACCGACACGCTCGCGGTCGTGACCGGCGCGAGCCGGGGTATCGGGCTGGCCATCACCCGTTCGCTCGTCGAGGAGGGCGCGGTCGTGGTGGCCGCGGCTCGCCGCAGCGGCGACGACCTCCTGGCGCTCGCCGACACCGGCCGCGTTCACCCGGTGGAGGTGGATCTGTCCACCGAGCAGGGGGCGACCGAATTGGGCGCGGTCGCAGCCAAGTTCGGGACGACAGCCCTGCTGTTCAACAATGTCGGCGGCGTGACGCCGCGGTTGAACGGCTTCCTCGACATCGGGGACGACGACTGGCTGGCCACCCTCACCCTCGATCTGTTCTCCGCGATCCGCGTCACCCGTGCGGTACTGCCGGCCATGCTCGACGCGGGACGAGGCAGCATCGTCACCATCAGTTCGGTCAACGCGAAGCTGCCGGACCCGACGGTCATCGACTACAGCGCCGCCAAGGCCGCCCTCACCAACTTCAGCAAGTCGCTATCGAAACAGGTTGGCGCGCAGGGTGTCCGGGTCAACACCATCAGTCCCGGCCCGGTCGCCACGGACCTGTGGCTCGGTGCGCACGGCGTAGCCCGCACGATCGCCGACAACGCGGGCGGTGATCCGGATGCTGTCGCGCGCACCGCGGTGGCGCAGACCGCCACCGGACGGTTCACCCGACCCGAGGAGATCGCCGATCTCGCTGTCTTCCTTGCCAGCACACGGGCGGCCAATATCACCGGATCGGACTTCGTCGTCGACGGCGGAATGATCACCACGATCTGAGTGCGCGAAGCTGCGGGAATCGGCGGCAGAGGTTATCGATCTGCTGCCCTACCTGCCGTAATTCGGTTTCGATGGTCTGGCCGGGGGAGTCCGCCGGCCACTGACCTCGTCGACGCGCCAACTGTTGCGCGTAGAGGTCGAGTTCGCCCAGGAATACCCGTGCCTGGGCGAGTTCGTGATCCTCGGTAGTCACCCGAGCCTCGAATCAGTGCGAGGTGGAAGCCGGTCTGCGCGCGGCCATCCGCTCGACGAGCGGCGGGATGGTGTCCAGCACAGGACGTTCCGTGATCTGCTGATCTTCATCATTCGCTGCCATACGTCATGGTCGCGTGCTGTCACCCGCACCGTCAACCGCCCCTCGATACGATTCGCGAAGTATGCCACGATTCGCCAAAAGGCATGCGGTTTAAAGGAATTCTTGATTCGGGCTGCTACCCGGCCGGTGCCGGCGCTGGATCCTGAAGTGCGGGAAAGCGCCGATACAACAGGTTGATCTGGTCGTGCACGGCGGCCAGTTCGGCCTCGACCGTGCGGGAATGCGGGACCGCCGCGGCCGCGGGCACCGACTGCAGCCGACGCGTCAGCGTCCGCGCGTGCCGGCGCAAGTCGTCCAGAAAGTTTCGCGCCTGGACGAGCTCAGGGTCATCAAGCATGGCTTCTCGCATCGACAAAGGTGTCCGGCCTCGGCACCGGACACTCGGGTGCGGGAAGTATGTCATGGATCGTCCATCCGGGATTTCCCTGCCGTTCAGCAAGGCCCTCAGCTCTCGACCCGCGGCGTGGGCTGCAGGCGAATTCGCCGAGATCTCGACCGAGTAGCCCGAACGTCATTCGCCGGGCACAGACTCACCTTCCGTCGGATGGGTCGTCGTTCGCGCCCGTGATCACCCCTGGCCGTTGCCCGGTCGCACGGCCAGGGCAGCTCCCGGCACGTGTGTCCTCGCGGCCGACGCGGTCCAGCCGCACGCCCTGGAGCGGTCGCGAGTCAGCGGCCCGAACCAATGCCGTACCGGTCCGACTTCCGCGATCAGGTGGACCGCTCGATGTCGCGAGCCGGTAGGGCGTCACGCAATTCGCGTCGAGAGCTGATCCCCAGCTTGCCGAAGACCTTGCGCAGGTGCCATTCGACTGTGCGGGCGCTGATGTAGAGCTCGTTGCCGATTTCCTGGTTGGTTCGGCCGTCGCGCGCCATCTGGGCTATCTGTTGTTCCTGCGGGGTCAAGTCGTTGAGTGTGTCGGCGGTCCGTTTGCGGACCTTTTCGCCGGTGGCGAGCAATTCGTGCCGAGTGCGTTCGGCGAATCCATCGGCTCCCATGGCGACGAACTCTTCGAACGCCGCTTTCAGCTGGTGGCGGGCATCGCCGCGTCGGTGTTCACGCCGCAGCCACTCGCCGAACAGCAGTCGTGAACGAGCCAGCTCGAACCGCAGGCGCGTGTGACCGAGCCGCTCGACCGCCTCGGTATAACACCGCTCGGCCGTCTCGCCGACGCTGACCAGGGCTTGCGAGCGCGCCAACAGACCTGCCGCCCAATCCGATTCGGGAACCGCCGCATAGGCGATCAGCCTGTCCACGGTCGCCGTCGCCGTGTCGATATCGCCGCTGCGCACGGCGGCCTCGACCAGGTCCGGCAGTGCCTGGGCGGTGAAGGGGCCGAGGTCACCCGTGGCCGCGTGGACCGCGGCCTCGAATGCCAGGTCGTAGTGGCCGAGGCCGAGGTGGAGCAACGCGGTGGCCCGCTGGGTGATCTGCACTCCCAGCCCTTCACCGCGAGCCGTGGACTCGGCGCGCACAGCGGCGATGAGCGGTGCGGCTTCGGCGGCGTGGCCCTGGTAGGCCAGGAGGAAGAGATCGCCGTATGAGGCTCTGAGCGTTCCGGTGACCTCCTTGACCCTTTGCTCCTCGAGGCCGAGGTCGCGCGCGTCGTCCACGTCGCCGCGCCACAACGCGACAACTCGATGTGCGTTGAGCGCGTTGGCAAGCGGCGCGAGTGCGCCGGCCTCGCGCGCCAACGCCACGTGCCGGCTGGTCGCCGAATCCCACGCCTCGAAATCCCAGAGCGAGAGAGCCGCGTTCGCGACCAACACTCCGCGGCGCAAGAAGACCTCGGTCGGAGTGGTGTCATCGAGGAAACTCGTCACGGCCTCCCTCAGCACGGGTGCCGCGGTGGCCGTTCCGGCAGTGATCAGCGTCGCCAGCCCGAGGGCCAGCGCGTCGCCCGCGCCGGGGGTTGTCGGCGTCGGCGCGGAGCGAGCGGATTGCGAGACCGATGCCAGGTCGCCGCTCGAATACGCCAGGCTCCCCGCGACCAAAGCCGCGCCCCACGCATCCAGATAGGTGTCGCAGGCCAGCCTGGGATCGAGGGACTCGAGCCGCCGAGCCGCGTGCACGAGCGCCGCCGGAGCATCGGCGCCGGACCTTGCGGCGCGTCCGGTCAGACCTCGCATCAGATCCGCGCGGGCGCGCTGCAGATCGTCGACCGCATCCGCCTCGGCTTCGGCGACCAAACCCAGCGCCGCGTCGTAACGGCCGGCGTCGAGATTCGCCTGCGCAGCCTCGAGGGTTCGCTCGGTGCGTTGTCGCGCGTCAGCGGTGAGCGCCGCGGCCCGCTCCAGGAACGATGCGGCCGCGGCGACTCCTCCTCGTGCCCGGGCCCGCGCGGCCGCCTCGTACAGCGCGGTCGCGACCTGTTCGTCGGGACCGATGGTCGCGGCGCCGAGGTGCCACACCCGGCGTTCGGGCTCGGTCTCGGCATCGAGCGAAGCCGCCAGCGCCGCGTTCACCGCGCGACGCTCGTCAGGCGTCCCAGCGGCGTAGGCGGCACCGCGCACCAGCGGGTGGTTGAACCGCACCTGTCCTCCGACCTCGAACAGCCGTTCCTCGATGGCGGGCTCCGCGGAGGTGCGCTCGAGGCCCATCGACTGTGCAGCCCGCCAGAGTAGGGCGGCGTCTCCGGTGGGTTCCGCGGCGGCGAGCAGCAGTAGCAGGCGGGTCGGGTCGGGCAGCGCCCGGATGCGACGCACGTAGTGGTCGTGGAGACTGCCGGCTGTCATCGCGGGAAACGCGAATCCGCCCATCAGCTCGGCCTTTCCGCGCTGGGCCAATTCCAGCAGTGCCAGGGGGTTCCCGTCGGTCTCGGTGACGATCCGGTCGCGGACCCGGCGGTCGAGCTTGCCCGGCAGGGTCGCGCTCAGGAGCGCGACCGCGTCATCGTGGCCGAGGCCGGAGACGGCCAGTGCCGGGATGCCCGCGAGCAGGTGCTCACCGGCGGGCTCGCGGACCGCGAAGACCATCACCACCGACTCGGCTGCCAATCGCCGTGCGACGAAACCGAGAACCTGGATCGATGCTTCATCGAGCCACTGTGCGTCGTCGATCGAGCACACGACCGGTCGGTCGGCCGCCGCTTCCGCCAGCAGGCCGAGGACCGCCAGTCCGACGACGAACTTGTCGGGCCTATCGCCGGCGACGTGCCCGAAGGCCACCTGGAGAGCCCGCTGCTGTGGTTCGGGGAGGCCGGGAATCAGGTCGAACATGGGTGAGCACAGCTGATGGAGCGCCGCGAACGGCAGCTCCAGCTCGGACTCCACTCCGGTCACCGCCGCGATTCGACACCCCGTCGCCCGATCGGCGAGGTACTCCAGCAGCGTCGTCTTGCCGATTCCGGCTTCCCCCCGCAGGACAAGCGCACCGCTCTCCCCGTGTCGAACGCGGTGCAGCAGGTTGTCGAGGCGTTCGCGTTCCTCGGTGCGTCCGCGAAGGGCGGTGGTCTGCGCGGCCATTACCCCACACTAGGCCACCGTCGTCGCGCTACACGGCTGCTATTCGACTGGGCCGGTGAGGAACTCGTCGAGCGTCGCGAACGGGCTCGGGTTGGTCATCTCCGTACCTCGGTTCGGGCCTCGATCGCGGACACGGAATTCTTGAACGCCTTGGTCAGCACGCTCCTGCCGACGGTGGCGAGCACGGCTCCGAGGAACCAGCCGCGGGAGTTCTTGCCCTCGCGCACCACGACGTAGTCGATGTCGGTGGTGCCGTCGGGAAGCGGGGTCAGGTTGTAGGTGTGTCCGGAGTGGTGGCCCCACACGTTGGAGTCGGTGGTGGTCAGCACGATGTGGTTCGGGTCGGTCCAGTCGTACTGGAGCCTCTCCCAGACTCCGCCGGATCCTTCGGTGACGTCCGCGTGCTGGTCGTCTCGAGCGAGCACCTGCAGGTACGCGCCTTCGCTGTTGCCGAACAGTTCCGAGCGGTTCGGGCCGAAGTCGGTGAGGGCCGCGACGAACTGCTCGGGCGTCACCTGGGCGTTCGCGTGCATATGGATGGTGGTCATCGGTTTCTTCTCTCTGGTGGATGGTGTGAATGACGTTGCGGAAGAGCGCTACTCGGGCAACTGATCGCCGTGGGCTTCGGCGGCCATGTAGGCCGCGTACCACTTCGGCCACTCGGCGTCGTACTGGCCGCCGTGGCGGGCCTCGTGCTCGCCGTGAGCGGCCGCCGCGCGCACGAGCGCGTCGACCAGGTCGCTGGTGGTGGCGTAGGACGTCTCGGTGGCCTCGACACGGCCCGGGATCCTGGTGGTTACCTCTTGCAGCAGGAAGGTGTTGCCGTCCGGGTCGCGGAAGGTCGCGAACGATCCGTAGCTCGCGTGCTCGTCGGCGGCGCCCGCCACGCGTTCGTCGCCGGACAGGGCCTGGAACTGCGCACCGGGTGCGCCGGGGTGGAAGATCTCGCTGATGTCGGCGCCCTGGGCCGCGAGCGCGTCGCGTGCCTGCTGGATATCGGAGACGACCAGGTAGATGCCTTCCGTCGTGCCCGGCTTCGCGGTGGTGATGCTGGTGCCGAACTGGATCGAGGTCGGCGAGCCCGGGGGCGTGAACTGCACGACCCGGAAGCCGTTGTCGAATTCGAAGTCGGCGTCGAGGCGCCAGCCCAGACCGTCGTAGAACTTCTTCGACCGGTCCACGTCGGCGACCGGGATGACGACCGCCTCGAGCTTCAGCGCGGGAATCCCTGTGGATGTCATGGCCTGCTCCTCGTTTCCTCTAGCAGCGGTTTTGCTTTCCTATCCGAGAGTGCGCTTCGTAAGACGTCGTCGAACCAGTGCTGAACCCTGGTCGACACCCAGGGCGAGTCCCTGGTTCCGCACCGAGTCGGCGTGCCAGGAGGCATCTCTCCCCGACCAGCTCCGTCTACCTCGCGGTATCGAAATGGAATCCCCGGGCTTCGAAGCGACCAGGGTGTTTCACGGGCGCGAACACTCCGGGTGCGGAGGGATGGTGGTGATGGAGGCGGCCAAGCCCCGCGGACACCAACCGACAGGCGTGCCGCGGGAAATCAGCAGCCGACTTCCTGGTCACCGAACCACACCATCGACTCGAAGGAATGGAATCGCTGATGGACACTTATCGCGCTTTCGAGGTGACATCCTCACGGAATTTCGCACTGGTCGAACGGGAGGTCCGCGATCCGCTGCCCGGTCAGGTACGGATCCGGGTCGAAGCCTGCGGGGTCTGCCATTCGGATGTGGTCGCCGTCGAGGGCATGCGCGCCGACCCACTCGTTCCGGTTGTGCCGGGCCATGAGATCGTCGGCGTGATCGACGCCGTGGGCGTCGGGGTGACGGCCTGGACGCCGGGAACCCGGGTCGGCGTCGGCTTCCTCAACGGGCACTGCGGTGAGTGTGAACAGTGCCGCCGCGGTGATTTCGTCAACTGCGCGAACCAACCGGCCACCGGCACCACCGTCGACGGCGGCTACGCCGAGGTCGCGTATGCGCGGGCCAGCGGTCTGGTTCGGATTCCCGAGGCCGCGGACCCGCTCGAGGTGGCCCCGCTGCTGTGCGCGGGGATCACGATGTACAGCGCGCTGCTGTCCAGCGGTGCCCGCCCCGGGAGCCTGGTGGCGGTGCAGGGCATCGGTGGTCTCGGCCATCTCGGCGTGCAGTACGCGAAGGCGCTGGGCTACCGAGTGGCCGCCATCGCGCGAGGCCCCGAAAAGGCCGCGCTGGCAGCCGAACTCGGCGCGGACGAGTACATCGACAGCACCACCGGCGATCCCGCCGCCGCCCTGCAGCGGGTCGGCGGCGCGACCGCGATCCTGGCCACCGCGCCCAGCGGCGCATCGATGTCCCCGCTCATCGGCGGGCTGGCTCCCCGCGGGGAGCTGCTTGTCGTCGGTGCGGCCGCCGATCCGCTCGAAATCGGTACCAGCAGCCTGATTTTCGGTACCCGCGCCGTCCGTGGCACCCTCACCGGCAGTGCCATCGACAACGAGGACAGCCTGCGGTTCGCCCACCAGCGTGGGATCCGTAGCTACAACGAGATCGTGCCGTTGTCCGAAGCGCCCAAGGCGTATGAGCGCATGCTCTCGGGCCGGGCCCGCTTCCGCATCGTTCTCGACACCCGGAACTGACCTGCCTGTTCACTGACACGCCCGCACCACCTCGTGGACGGTGCACGCACATGGAGGAGGGGCGGGCCATCCGTTCGGCCGGGATGGGCATGACCTGCATAGGCTCGCGCTACACGTACAACGTGTCCTGACGACACGTGGCCACTATTTGATCTGGGTCCCGGCCCATTCGGCCCAATCTCGGCGCATCGCGGTCAATCTGCGGTCATACTCGAGAACCATCGATCGGTAGTCTGGGCAGACTTCCTCGTAATCTTCGCTGGGTTCTTCTGGTTCCCGCTGACCTTCATTGGACATCTGGATCACGTCGGCAAAATAGGCCCGTGCCTGGTCGGAGTCCACGACGTCCAGAAAAAACGCCCGCAACAGAATGTTGTTGCGAACCTCATCTCGTGGACTACTTGCTGTCAGCCACTGTCTCAGCTCGGTCAGTCCGTCGGCGGTCAAGGCATACGTTTTGCGGCCCCTTGGCCCTTCGGCGACTATTTCGATCATTCCGGTATCGGACAGCCTGATCAACGCACTGTAGACCTGACTCTGTGTCGCGTGCCAGACGTTGGCCAGCGACGTATCGAACAGCTTCAGAAGGTCGTAGCCACTTGCCGGACGCTCGGACAGCAGTCCCAGCAGGGCGTGCTCGAGGCTCATATCGACATTGCCCAATCCGGCTCGAGCTCAGGACGGCTCAGCGAGAGATTGCCGAACGCAGTGCGGTCAGCACTCGTCCGGTGTTGGGCCCGAAGCTGAGCAGGACACTGTCCGACATGTCGATGATCCGGCGGGTACGCCCGGCGGGGGTTTGTGCGATGCCCGGGAGCGCGAGCAATCCGGCTGTGCCGCCGATCGATTCGAGTCCGTCGGTCATCACCAGCAAGATGTCCGGGCTGGCCGCGATCATGGCTTCGCTGGTGATTGCGACGAAGGGCTCGCGGAGCCCGACCGCGGTTCCGGCGTCCTCGGCACCCAGGCCGGTGATCAGCGCGTCTGCGCCCGAACCTGGGCCGGCGAGCATGGTGAGCGCCGTGCCGCGCAGGTACAGGAATGCGATTCGCGGCTTCCGATCCACCGCAGGAAGGGTGGCGGTCGCGGTCGAGATTTCAGCCGCTGTGCGCCGGGCGAGTGCGGCACCTTGGTCGTGTACACCCAATGCATCGGCGATTGCCTGGATCTGTGGGCTGGTGCTGTCGATCGTCCGTGTCGGGTCGAAGTGGACGATCGGCACGCCTGCGGCGCGGAGCTGCGCGAATACCGCGGGAGTGCCAGTGGTCGTGTCCGTCAGTAGGACGGTCGGGCGCAGGGCCAGAACGGCTTCCACGCTCATGGCCTCGCCGTTCGGGGTGACGTCGGGCAAGCCGACGATCGCGGGAATCTTGGCGGAGGCGCTGCGCCCGACAAGGTGATCGCCGAGGCCCAACGCATAGACCGTCTGAGCGAGCGTGCCGAACCTGTCGACGGCGATGATGCGGCTCACGTCCTGGACCATTACCTCGGCGCCGTCGAAGCTGCGAACGGCGACCGGGAGCGTTGGGCGCGGTTCCAAGGCTATGGGCTGAGGATTGGGATCTCCCAGTGTAGCTGTGACATTGCCACTGGCTGCGGTGTCGCCGGCATCGGTGGCTGAGCACGCACCGAGTCCGAGGGCGACCATGAGTCCGATTGCCAGTACTCCAACCTTGCCGCAGCTGAACACGCATCGACCCTAACCGGCGGCAGCTCATCCGCTGCTACTCAATTTTCGTCCGGATCAGGGTGAATGTTCTTTTTGTCCAAAAGCCTTCTGGTGTTAAGGGTTAATTGGCCTGGACGCGCGAGATCGACTGGCTGTCTCCCAAAATTGCGCTGGCAGAACAGGTTCTACGCCGGAGAATGATGAAATCGAGGCGGCTGTGGTGAACGCCGGGTGAATCACGTCCAAATAGGTCGGCTGACCAGGTGTTTTCATGGATCGAGTACTCATGGGTAGGCCCCTGGTCGGCGCTCGATCGGTCGATGACCAGGGGAACTCTTGGGTACAGTACGGGCTAACCCGGGGATATCCCCTCGAGCGATAGCTCCGGCGCAGTGTGTGTGGGAATCCTGAGGGAAATCGGCGATGGTTATCGTGGCACGAACATGGCGTTGGCACCGGACACTTCCGCGAGATCACGATAGCAGCAAGATTGCTGGCGTTGTGAGGTATGGCGGGGACGATGTATGAGTTCGAATCTGCCGCAGCGTGCGGCCGCGCGCTTGCGGGACCGCCAGCAGTACATGATCGATTCCTATCATCGGGAGTTGGAGCGCATCGGGAGCGCGCTGGTCGCAGATGGCGCGGTGTGGGACGAATGTGTCACTCAGGCACGGCAGATCATTGCGGACTGCGCGGAGTCATTGGCGACCGGACAGGCGAACGTAGCTGAGGTCGCACTCGATCGATTCGTGAACATGGCCGAGCGGCGAGGTATCCGCGGGATCCGTCCTGACTGCTCTGTACGCGCGGCCCTGATCCTGTACGAACTGGTACTCGGTGAAGCAGCGGATGCGCTCGGTCCCGGCCCTGACGAGCCGGATCGGATCGTCACGCTGGCAACGGCTCTCGGCCTCAGCCTGTTCAGCCGGCTGGAGGCCGGTGCGAAAGGGTATGACGCGTTTCTGCTGGAACAGATCCGAATCGTGAACGACGCCGACCGACGGAAGCTCGCGCGAGATGTTCATGATCGACTCGGGAATACGCTGAGTCTGGCCATGCACCAGCTGGAGATCGTCGCAGCGGGAGATCCGAAGGGCGCGAACGGGATTACCGCCGCGGTGGACGTCCTGTCCGATGCGATCGCGGAACTGGGGGAAATCACGACTGGCTTGCGGTCTGCGGAGGGTAGAAACTCGTTGCGAGACGCTCTGACTGCCTTCGTGCGGTCCGTCGGGCGAACGACGCCTATCGAGATCCGGGTCAACGGGTCGCAGTCGTGGGTGTCCACCGAAGTCATGGACGAGACGTTCCTCATTCTGCGGGAGGCGCTGCGCAATGCCTTCACTCACGCTGAGGCAACGTGCGTCGTGGTCGATGTCGACATCGCACCGCACGAGATCTGGGCGCGGGTGGTCGACAACGGGATCGGATTCGACCTGACGGTGCCTCGGCGAGCGAACGGGCTCCACTCGATGCGGGAGCGGGCCGAATTGCTGTCCGGATCGGTCACTCTGAGTTCATCTCCCGGCAGTGGAACACGGGTCGCGGTATGGATACCGCTGCCGATCGGAATGGAGTGAGCGGCTCGATGATAACCGTGTTCGTGATCGACGATCACAACATGCTGCGCGGTGCGCTGTGCGAGATCCTCGATCGCGAAAGCGATATCACTGTCGTGGGTCAGGCGGCCGACGGCCGCGCCGGCGCGGAATGCGCCGCTCGGCTGCACCCGAGAGTCGTGATCCTCGATGTCGAGATCCCCGGAAGTGATGTGGTGCAGAACCTTCTCACACTTCGGCAGGTCAGCCCCCAGTCGCGAGTCCTGATCGTGAGCATGCACCAGGACACGGTCCTCATCCGTGACCTGGTCGAATACGGCATAGCGGGATATCTGCACAAGAGCGCCAAGCGCGAGACGCTGCTCTCGGCAATTCGTGCCGCGGCCGCGGGTGGTGAGGTGGTCGTCTATGTCTCGTGGCAGGAGGACAAGCGACCCAGCGAGGGTGGGAGGGAGACCCTGCCTGGCCAGCCGCTCACGGACCGGGAGTTGGAGGTCGTCGAACGAGTCGCGAGCGCCTTGAGTAATCGGCAGATAGCGCAGGCCCTGGGGATCACCGAGGGGACCGTGAAGAGGCACTTGCGGAACATCTTCAGGAAACTCGGTGCCGTGTCGCGACTGGATATGGTCAAGCGCGCCACGGCGGCCAAGCTGATCGCGCCCTTTCCGCCGCAGTGATCACACCGGTACAGAACCGATCAACGCACCGAAGTTGGCGGCTATCTGAGTAACCATGAAGGCGCGGTAAGGTCGTCGGCTCACCGGCCGCGGATCGCGATAGCGGGTGGTGAGGGTGCAGCACGCCACCGCTATCGCTCCGAACAGCATTGGGACGCAGGGACACTGGAGCGCGGGAAGACGCGATGCGCCGACCGCGAGACCCGTTGCCACGCCGAGAGCGACGATCGATACAGATCTGCGCAACGGCATTTCACCGACGACCAGGGTGAGTACCCGCCGCTGAGCCGCGCGATCACCGGCGACGTCGGAGAAGTCCTTGACCACCGCGCCGATCAATCCCATCCACAGTGACATCACGACCGCGAATATCACCAGGTCCGGAACGAGTTGGGCGCGGACGGCTACGCCACCCGCGGCATAGGTGCATATTCCCCCGAGCGTCACGATCGAGCTCGAGCCGGCCCAGGTGCGACTGAGCTGGAAAGGGGGTGCGGAGTAGAGGTAGCCGAGTGCGAGGAAGGCCAGAACCAATGCGGCCATACCGATCCCGACGTGGAGTGCGAGGGCCAGAGCGGCGACTGCTAGTAGCCCGGTGACGGTCGCCGCGTCGCGGGGGTGCAGATCGCCGCGGCCGATCGGCCGCCCAACCCCATTGATCCGATCGTTCTCACGGTCGGCCATGCCGTTCATCAGATAGACGCACGTCGTTGTGAGAAGCCACGTCGCGACCGCCCACAAGTAGTCGATCCAGGCAGAGATCGGTATGGCGGTGAACGGCGCTGTGGCCAGCGCCGATGCGGCGACAAAACGTAGTGCGAACATGAATTGAACGAATGGTCTTGCTTCGACGAAACATAGATACAAAGTTCGTGCTGGATTAACATTTAGATAGGATTTGGTTTTCCGATGGTGTCCAGACGTAGTTCTGTGGATCGCCATGGTCGGAGTCTGGCAGAATCCAACCTCGCCTCGAATACCACTTTCGATACATGCCCGAGTGCTCCCTTTGTGGCGTTCTAAATCGGTGCCTCTCCTGTTTATGGTGATATCTGATCGTGATCAACCGTGAAGGGATGGGCATGGCAAAGGTTGCTGTGATCGGCGCCGGCATAGCAGGTATCTCGGCCGCTTATCATCTGCGTGGGCGCGCCGATGTGACCGTATTCGAGAAGGAATCGAATGCCGGCGGGCATGCCAATTCTGTCGAGGTGACCGATGCGGGCCGGACCCTCGGGCTGGATACCGCATTCATCGTGTACAACGAGGCGCACTACCAGAAGATCACGAAGTTCTTCGCGGAACTCGGAGTGGCATGCCAGGATCATCCGGGCCGCTTCAGTTTCAACAACGCGGATACGGGCATATGCTACGTATCGGACGATTTCGAACTGGACGAGGCCGCGATTCGCGCCAAGTACCCCGCGGATTTCGTGCAGATGTGGGCCGAGGCCGAGCGGTTCTACGAAGAATCTCCGAAGCATTTCATTCGGAAGCAGGCCGAGATGCCGCTCGGCGAATATCTGACCAGTAACGGCTACAGCGACACCTTCCGGTACGGGTTCGTGGTCCTGGTGGCGACCGCCGCTTGGTCGGTGCCCGCGGACCGGATCTGGGAAATGCCCGCCGCGACCGTGATCGCCTTCTTCCTCGGCCATGGCCGGGAGGGTTTGGGCGGACGGACCGCACCCTGGCGAACGGTGACCGGCGGCAGCGTCAATTACGTCCGCGCTGCGCTGGCACGCCTGGGGGAAGCCGGCCAGCAGGTGCTGCTGGGCGCCGGTGTCGACCGGATCGCCGAGGACTCCGAGGGCGTGCTCGTCACGACCGCGGCGGGCACGCAGCGATTCGACGAAGTGATCATCGCGGCGCATGCCGACGACGCACTGGCCTTGCTGGCCGACCCGACACCGTCGCAGAGCATGCTCGAGGCGATCCGCTACAACCACACGCGCGCCGCGTTGCACACCGATGCCGCCTGCATGCCTGATGAGCGTGAGAAGTGGCGCAGCTGGAACTATGCGCGCGCGGGCAGCAACGATGATCTGCGTACCTGGGTCGTCTACTACCTCAACCAGCTGCACGACTTCACCAGTGAGACCGACTACTTCCTGACGCTCGACTATCCGTTCGATATCGCGCCCGAGAAGTTGATTCGCGAATTCGACTATCGACACCCCGTGTTCACGGTCGAGGCGCGGGCCCTCCAGTCGAAGATTCACACCATCAACTCCGGCGACTCCCGAGTGAAGTTCGCCGGCTCCTATTTCCACTCCCGGAAGATGGGTATCGATATCGTGGGCAGCCACGAGTCGGCATTCGATTCCGGTGCGGCCGCCGCCGATGCGGTAGTGCGGAGCCTCTCCGTCGAGAACGCTCGCTGACCCGATTACCTACAGTTTGTGGAGTTTGATCATGACCGACACGGTTGACACCCCCGATCTCACCGTCGAGCAGGTTCAGGACTGGCTGGCCGAGAAGATTGCCTTCAAATTGCAGGCCGAGCCTTCCGAGATTGCCTTCGACGACTTCTTCGATTCCTTCGGTCTCGATTCCACCGAGGCCCTGGTGCTGGGCAATGAACTGGAATCCTGGCTCGGTTTCGAACTGGAGACCACCGCGCTGTGGTACCACCCGACCATCGCCGAGCTCGCCCGCTACATCGTCGACGAGAAGGACCGCCTCGCGGCGGCCTGACCGGACGCTCCAGCCAAGGAAAAGTGCAATGGACAATCGGATGAAGCTCAGCGATACACCTATCGCCATCGTCGGCCTGGGCGCGTTGTTCCCGCGTTCCGCCGATCTCTCGGACTTCTGGTCGAATGTTGTCGAAGCCGCCGACTGCATCGAGGACGTGCCGGAATCGCACTGGCGGATCGAGGACTACTACGACCCGGATCCCAGCGCGCCGGACAAGACCTACGTCAAACGCGGCGGCTTCATTCCGACGATCGACTTCAACCCGCTCGAATTCGGCCTGCCGCCGAACCAGCTCGAGGTCACCGATGTCCTCCAGCTGTTGAGTCTGGTGGTGGCCAAGCAGACCCTCGCGGATGCGGGCGCACCCGATTCGAAGTGGTACGACCCGAGCCGGACCGGCGTGATCCTCGGAATCACGGGCGCCAACTCGCTCACCCAGCCGCTGGCCACCCGGCTGCAGACTCCGGTCCTCAAAGAGGTCGTGCGCAGCTGCGGGCTCAGTGATCAGGACGCCGAGGAGATCGCGGCGAAGTTCGTGAAGGCCTTTGCGCCTTGGGAGGAGAACTCCTTCCCGGGCATGCTCGGCAATGTCGTCGCCGGCCGCATCGCCAACCGTTTCGACCTGGGCGGCACGAACTGCACCGTCGACGCCGCTTGCGCGAGTTCGCTTGCCGCAGTGCACATGGCGGTCGCCGAATTGGTCTCCGGCCGTGCTGACTTGATGATCAGCGGTGGCTGTGACGCCGAGAACACCATCCTGATGTACCTGTGCTTCAGCAAGACCCCCGCGCTGTCCAAGTCCGGCATGATCCGCCCGTTCGATGAGAACTCCGACGGCACCATGATCGGCGAGGGCATGGGCATGCTCGCCCTCAAGCGACTGGCCGACGCCGAACGCGATGGAGACCGAATCTACTCGGTGCTGCGCGGAATCGGCAGCTCGAGCGATGGACGATTCAAGAGCATTTACGCGCCGCGCAAAGAAGGTCAGATCGTCGCGCTGCAGCGCGCCTACGACGACGCCGGATTCGGTCCCGAGCAGATCGGTTTGCTCGAATGCCACGGCACCGGCACGGCTGTCGGCGACGTGACCGAATTGTCTGCTCTGCGTGAGGTCTTCGCCGAGGCGAGCGAAGAGAAGCAGTTCTGCGCGGTCGGCAGCGTGAAGTCGCAGATCGGCCACACCAAGGCGGCGGCCGGTGCGGCTGGTCTGATCAAGCTTTCGATGGCGTTGCACCAGAAGGTCCTTCCGCCGACGATCAATGTCGAGAAGCCCAAAGAGTCTGTCGACTTCCCGAACTCGCCGTTCTGGGTGAACACGTCCAGTCGGCCGTGGTTGCTGGAGCCGAATCGTGAATGGCGTCGGGCGGCGAGCTCGTCGTTCGGATTCGGTGGCACCAACTTCCACTGTGTGCTCGAGGAGTACGACCCGGTCGGGGCGGATACTCGTGCGCTGCACCGTGATTACCAGGTGCATGTCTGGCAGGGTGCGGACGTCGACGCCCTGCTGGCCGCGGTCGCCGACCGGCCCACGGGAGGCGATGTCGACGCGCCGATCGCGGCCGCGCATGCCCGGCTGGCCGTGGTCGCACGCGATGCGGCCGAGCTGGAGACGTTGCGAGACAAGGCGATCGAGCGGCTGCGTTCCGAGCCGCGGGTCGAATCGTTCGAGCTGCCGGGCGGCGCCTGGTATCGCCGGCAGGGGGCGGTGCCGGGCAAGATCGCGGCGCTCTTCGCCGGGCAGGGCAGCCAGTACGTCGGAATGGGCGTGCGAACGGCGCTGGCCGTACCGCCGGTCCGCGCCACGCTCGATGCCGCCAGCCGGATCTCGGAGCCCGACGAGCCGCTCAGCCGTGTGGTCTACCCTCCGCAGGCTTTCGATACCGAGACGGCCGTACGCCAGGAAGAGGCGTTGCGCCGCACCGACTTCGCGCAGCCCGCGATCGGCGCGCTGTCCTCCGGTCAATACCGGTACATGGTGGAACTGGGTTTCCACGCGGAAGGCACGCTGGGACACAGCTTCGGTGAGCTCACCGCGCTGTGGGCGGCCGGGGCATTGGACGACGAAACGTTCCACCGCTTGGCCCGGACGCGTGGGCAGGCTATGGCCCAGCTGCCCGAAGGCGCATCCGATCGGGGCACGATGGCGGCGCTCCGCTGCGGCGCCGAGCAGCTCACCGAGCTGCTGGCCGCTCACCCGGATGTGGTGATCTGCAACATCAATGCCCCCGAGCAGACGGTCGTGGGCGGCGGCACCGAGGCGGTGCGCGCCTTCGCCGAGGCGGCCGACCGGCTCGGTCTGGGCGCGAGCCTGCTGCCGGTGTCAGCGGCGTTCCACACCTCCTATGTCGAACATGGCGTTTCGGCCTTCCGCGCAGCGGTGGCCGAGGCGGTGTGCTCCGCTCCGTCGGTTCCGGTCTTCGCGAACACCGCCGGCGCGGAGTACGGAACGGACCTCGAGATCAACCGATCGGTGCTGGTCGAGCAGCTGTCACAGCCGGTTTCGTTCGCGCCGCGCGTGCTCGAGATGTACGAGGCGGGCTACCGGGTCTTCGTTGAGTTCGGTCCCAAGTCGGTGCTTTCCGGACTGGTGCGCAAGATCCTGACCGACCGCGACGACGTCGTGGTGCTGGCCGCGGACGCCGGCCCCGGCGCGGATGGTGACCGCTCGCTCAAGCAGCTCGCCGCACGCCTCGCAGTGCTCGGCCTGCCGCTCGCCGGATTCAACCGCTACAGCGTCGTAGCCCCCGATGTAGTCGAAACCAAAGGAATGAGGATTCCCTTGAACGGCATCAACTACGTCTCCGAGGAGCGTCGCGGCGCTTATCGGGACGCACTCGAGAACGGATACCAGGTGCCCCAGTCGGAGACCGCCCCGGCGCCCGCCCCGGGCAACGGAAACGGCCACCCCGCGCCCGCTCCGGTGCAGGCCGCGGCGCCGGTGGCGCCCGTGCCCGAGACCATGGCCGCAGACCACCTGGTGCTGCACCGTGAATATCTCAGCAGCCAGATTCGTGTGGCCGAAAGGCTGAGCGGCATCCTGGAATACGACGCCCGGCAGGGCACCCTGACCGAGCTGACCGTCGCCGGTCTCACCTCGGTCAGTGACCACAGCGTCGCGATCGGCCAGGCGCACAGCCAGGCCAGCGAGGTGCTCCTGGGCTTCGCCTACCTCGAGGCCGGTATGGGCGGTGCCGCTCCGGCCGTGCGTCGACCGGTCGAGCGACTGCCGCGCCCTGAGCTGACGGTGGGACAGTCCGCCCACACCCAGGCCATCGCCGCTCCGGCCCCCGCGTCCGTCCCGGTCGCGCAGCCGGTCGCCGTGGCTGCTCCCGCGGCCCCGGTCGCTGTCCCCGTCGCGCCGGCTGCCGCTCCCGTGGCTCCGGCCGTGCCGGCCGCCCCGGCCCCCGCCATCGCCGGTGACCCCACCGAGGTTGTCCAGCAGGCCCTGCTGGAGGTCGTGGCCGAGAAGACCGGCTACCCGACCGACATGCTCGACATGGACATGGACGTCGAGGCCGACCTCGGCATCGACTCCATCAAGCGAGTCGAGATCATGGGTGCCCTGCAGGAGCGCTTCCCCGACAGCCCGCAGGCCGGACCCGAGCAGATGGGTGAGCTGCGGACCCTGGGTGGCATTGTCACCTTCATCAGCGGTGCGATCGCCGGTGTCAATGGGGCGGAGGCGGTTCTCCCAAAAGCTGACGGCGCGTCCCGGATTGGCCGGATGCAGGCGCGCCTTGTCGAGATTCCTTCTGTCCTCTCTCTGGTCGGGGCGTATGTTGAACAGCCGGTAGCGCTGGTCGCCGGTGACGGTAGCGCCTTGACCGACCCGATCTCCGCCGCTCTCTCGGCGGCGGGCTGGACCGTGCAGCGTGGCACGGAGGTTCCTGGCCGGGTGGATCTGGTGTTGTTCCTGGCGCCAGATTCCCCGGCCGCGTGGGCGGAGTCCATCGTGACCCTCGAATCCGCGCTTCTGACTGCGGCATCGGTTCAGCGCCTGCTGGAGCGGAGTGCCGAGCACGGACGCGCGGCTTTCGTCACGGTCAGCCGGATCGATGGGCTCCTGGGCCTGTCCGGCGGCGGCGACGCCGCCGGACTCCTCGGCGGCCTGCCCGGCCTCGTGAAAACCCTTGCGATCGAGGCTCCTTCACTGTTCTGCCGCGCTGTCGACCTGAGCCCGGAACTCACCGGGGAGCAGGCGGTGGCCCAGCTGATCGCCGAGATCGCCGATGCGGACGCCGCGATCGTGGAGGTCGGCGTATCCGCGGACATGAGCCGCCGAACGCTGGCGGCGACGATCGAGGACGGCACTGATCCGCTACTGCCACTGGGCGATTCGGTTCCTGAACCGACCACGGAGGATCTGCTGGTGGTCACCGGCGGCGGACGTGGCGTCACCGCGGCGTGTGCCATCGGCCTGGCTCGGCGCTACCGCAGCGGCATGCTGCTGTTGGGCCGCAGCGCACTCGGAGAAGAACCCGTGTGGGCCACAGGCGTTCCCGACGGCGCCCTCAAGGGTGTGATCGCCGGCGAGCTGCGGTCGGCCGGCGCCAAGCCGACGCCGCGCGATGTGGAGCGGATCTACCGCGGGCTCATCGCGAGCCGGGAGATCCGGGAAACCCTGGCGGCAATCCGCGCAACGGGGGCATCGGCGGAGTACTTGGCCGTCGATGTGACCGATGCCGAGGCCACCGCGGCCGTGCTGGATCCGTATCGGGACCGGATCACCGGTCTGATCCACGGCGCGGGTGTCCTCGCGGACAAGGCGATCGTGGATCAGCGCGGCGCTGATGTCGGTCCGGTGCTGGCGACCAAACTGGCCGGGTTGCGCTCGGTACTGGACGCCATCGGCGAGGACCGCCTGAACCATGTGGTCTTGTTCTCCTCGATCGCGGGATTCTTCGGTAACCGCGGGCAGTCCAGCTACGCCAGCGCGAACGAGGCGCTCAACCGCGTCGCCGCGGCCCTGCGACGCCGCCTCCCGGCCTCCCGCGTCACCTCGGTGAACTGGGGAGCCTGGGCGGGCGGCATGGTGACTCCGCAACTCGAGCGCATGTTCGCCGAACGCGGTGTCACGCTGATTCCGCTGGCAACGGGCGTGGACTTCTTCGCCGAGCAGTTCAGCACGGCCCGCTCCCACGATGTGGTGGTCGTGGTCGGGCCGAACCAGCCGCTGTCGGCGAAGCCTCCGCGGGAGATCGACAGTGGAACAACGGTATTGCGTCTTCCGATGGCAGGGCTGGCAGAGAACGAAGTTCTGTCCGACCACGCCATAGGCGGGATCCCGGTGCTGCCGGCCACGGCGGCGGTCGGTGCGATCCTGGGCGCGGCGCAGCGTCTGCGAGGCATCCCGGTCACCCGGCTGACCGATTTCTCGGTGCTGAAGGGCGTGGTTCTCGACGAGAACGCACCGCTGCACCTGGATCTGGCGGTGACCGGCGAGCAGGTGTTGGTGACCGACTCCTCCGGTCGGCCGCGCTTCCGGGCGCGGGTTGGGACGGAATCAGCCGGTGCTGCACCGACTCTCGCGCTGCCCGATCTGAGCACCATCGATCCGGCTACGGCCTATGCCGACGGCATCCTGTTCCACGGACCGTCGCTGGCCGGGATCACCGGCACGGTGGCGGCGCCGGACGGGCGGTTGGTGGCGGTGTGCCGCCCGGTCGAGCCACGGCTCGGCGCCGGTGAATTCTCCGCAGGGCAGTACTCGCCGGAGTCGGCCGATCTGCTGCTTCAGGCGGCCCTGGTGCAGGTGCATCGGACCGTCGGGCTCAACAGTCTGCCGACAGCGATCGGCGCGGTCGAGGTGTACGACGCCCTGCCCGAGACGGGCGAATTCCTGGTGGTCGTGGATGCCCTCCAGGTGAACGGTTCAGTGGCCAGAGGCACTGTCACCGCCTGCGCTCGTGACGGCCGTGTGCTGTTGCGCTTCGAGGCCGTGCAACTGGTGACGGATGCCGCTCTGGGCGCGAAATTCCATTCCTGACGGATCAATCGGATCGGACAGTGTGACATCCATGTCGGACACATACAGCGGGACGCCGATCGCCATCGTCGGCATCGGCTGCCTGCTCCCGGGCGCGAATTCGCCCCAGCAATTCTGGGCCAACCTGCTCGCCGGCGCCGACCTGCGCCAAGAGGGCACCGCCGACACCTTCGGCGCGAATCCGGCAACACCGGGCGCGTGGGGTGACGAGACCCACGGAATCACCTCTGTGCGCGGTGGTTTCGTGACCGAACCCGAGATGGACCACGACGGCCTGCGCATCGACGCGCAGACTGTCGAGGGCCTCGGCGCGGTGGTCCAGTGGCCGCTGTATGCGATCCGGCAGGCACTGGCCGATGCCGGGATCGCCGAGGACGATCCGGCGCTCGACCGCACCGGACTCGTCCTCGGCAACTATTCCTTTCCGACCGAGCAATCGGTCAGGCTGTGTCTGCCGATGTTCCGCGAGGGCGTCAGCAGGGGACTGAGACTGGCCGGACTTCCCTTGCCGGACAGCGAGTCCCGGTCGTGGCAACCGGACGCACCGGTGCGATCGGTCTGGCCGTCCGGATTGCCCGCAACCGTCGTAGCCGACGCACTCGGCCTGGGCGGACCGCGCCTGGCGCTGGACGCGGCATGCTCCTCGGCGCTGTACAGCATGAGCCTGGGCCGCGACTACCTCGCCACCGGCGCTGCCGATGTGGTCCTCGCCGGCGCGGTATGTGCCCCGGACCCCTTACTGATCCACCTGTCCTTCAGCGACCTGCACGCCTACCCCGGTAATGGCGTCAGCCAGCCCTTCGACTCAGCGTCCACGGGCATCGTCACCGGCCAGGGTGCGGGCGTGCTGGTACTCAAGCGGCTCGCCGACGCGGTGCGCGACGGCGATCGGATCCACGCGGTGGTCGAATCCATCGGACTCGGCAATGACGGCGCGGGCGCTCATCCGCTGGTGCCCAATATCTCCGGGCAACTCGCCACCTATCGTCAGGCATACGGCGCGGGCGTGAGTCCCCGGTCGGTTGACTACATCGAATGCCATGCGACCGGCACCCCCGTGGGTGACCCCATCGAACTGCGCGGGCTCACGGAGTTCTTCGGTGAGGACCAGGTTCCCCTGCTCGGGTCGGTGAAGGGCAACGTCGGTCACTTGCTGACCGTCGCGGGATTCACCAGTGTCCTCAAGGCGATCCTGGCCATGCGACACGGCATCATTCCCGCCACGCCGACCGCGACCGAGCCCATCCGGCCGACCGGTGCGGAACACGCCGCCGACCGTATCGTGACAGCGAATCAGCCCTGGCCCGGCACTGCGGATCGGCCCCGCCGTGCGGGCGTGTCCGCCTTCGGATTCGGTGGTACCAACGCCCATCTCGTCCTGACCGACACAGTGACGTCCATCCCTGAAACGGCAGCGCCACAGGCGATTCGGATGGCAGTCGGCGGACTCGGTGTGCGGGTGGGTGAAGTCGCCGGCGTGCCCGCGCTGCGTCGTGCTCGCCGCGCCGGACGCGCCGCGCTGGTCGAGCGCCCCGAGACACGATGGTACGGAGCGGAATCGCTCGGCATCGCCGAGCTCGAGTCGGCCGCCGACGCCGGTTACGTCGACACCGTCGAGGTGGACGTGCGGGGCTACCGCATGCCGCCTGCCGAACTCGCCCAGGCCAACCCACAGCATCTGCTGCTGTTCGAAGCCGCTGACGAGGCGTTGGCCGATGCCGGACTGGCCGCCACGTCTTCGAAGGATCGTGCCGAGCGCCGCATCGGCGTGGTGATCGCCATGGAGATGGAGCCGCGTTCGCACGCACACCGCGCCCGCTTCGACATCGGCGCTCACGTGCGTTCCGAATGCGCCCGTACCGGAATGGATCTGACCGCGGACGAGCTCCAACGCCTGGAGACCGCTGTCCGGGCCGGGGTGCACGACCCGATCGGCGCGAACGAGGTGCTGAGCTACATCGGGAACGTGATGGCGGCCCGTATCGCCTCCGCGCACAACTTCACCGGTCCGGCTTTCACGGTGTCGGCCGATGCCACGGGCGGCGCACGCGCGCTCGAGATCGCGGCCCTGCTGCTGCTCGATCCGACTGTGGAGGCCGTCCTGGTCGGCGGTGTCGAGCTGGCCACGGGATACGAGAACACTCTCGTCCGAACCATGCTCGCCGACGGTGTCCGCCCGGTGCTGGGCGATGGCGCGGCGGCTGTCGTGCTCACTCGGGCGACAGCGGATTCCCAGCTGACGATCGACGCGGTGGTGACCGACGCCGGCGGTCCCACATCGCTGGCGGGCAAGGTGTGCTCGGCGCTCACCGACTATGGCTTGACCCCGGCTGACGTCGGATATCTGGAGCTTGCGGCCGATCTGGATGCGGAGCAGCTCGGCGAGCTCGCCCAGCTCTATGGTGAGCGCGGCACGGATGTACCGGGCTGCGCGCTGGCCGGCCATGTGCCGCTGTTCGGCGATACTCAGCAGGCGAGCGTTCTGGTGGGCGTGGTTTCGGCAGCGCTGAGCCTGCGGTATCGGGAATTGCCTCCCGCCGCGGCCGAGATCGGTGAGACGGCCGACTCGACAGCCGGATTCACCGATTCCGCGCTGCGGCTCCTGGACGGTCCTGTCCCGTGGCTCGGACGCCGCGTCGACGACCGTCTGGTCGCCGCCGTGCACGCGGTCGACGGCGCCGCCGCAGCGCACATCATCCTTTCCGCGCCACCGTCGCGCCCTGCGGTCGAAACCCTCGACTGGTCGGGTTCCGTCGCGCCGATGCTGGTGCCGCTGTCGGGCGACAGCGGCCGAGACCTGGCCGACGCCGCCCAGGAATGTCTGGACGCGCTCGAGAGCGGCACCGCGCCGTTGGATCTGGCACGGCGCCAAGCGACTACCGAGCGCCGCGGACGATATGTCGCGGCCATCGTCGCCGCCGATGCGGCCGCGCTTCGCCGGGAGTTGTCGGCGGCCGTGAAGCACCTTCCGGAAACGATCGCCGCGGAACGAGACTGGACAACACCGGCGGGCAGCTACTGCACGCCGCGCCCGGTCGGAGCAGACGGACGGATCGCCTTCGTCTATCCGGGTGCCTTCACCGCCTACCCGGGTGCGGGCCGCGAGCTGTTCACGCTCTTTCCAGGCTTGCTGTCGGAGTTCGAACGCGATTCCCGTGCGCCCTGGACCGAGTACAAGCACGCCGCTCTGTTCCCGACCGCCGCGCTGGGTGTCGACCGTGCCACCCTGATGAAGCACGAGGGGGAGTTGATCGAGTCGATCCCGACCATGCTCGCCCTCGGTACCAACGCCGCGGTGCTGGCGACCCGGATGCTGCGCGACGCCCTGGGCATACGACCGGACGGCGGCTTCGGCTACAGCCTGGGGGAGAGCAGCATGCTCTTCGCGATGGACGTGTGGGATGCCGCGGTCCGCGATGACACGCCGCTGACGGCGTCCCCGCTGTTCATCGACCAGCTGCGCGGACCCAAACGCCTCATCCGTTCGGCGTGGGGGTTGCCGGATTCGATGCCCGACCGTGAGGTGTGGACCACTCAGGTGGTGCTTGCCGACGCCGAGCGGGTGCGAGCGGCATTGTCGGGCTTGGATCGGGTTCACCTGACTCACATCAATACTCCGCGCGAAGTGGTGGTGGCGGGATTCCCGGAGCAGGTCCGCGAGCTCATCGCCCGTTTGGACTGCAAGTCCGCCAAGGCTCCCGCGAACCACGTCATGCACTGCGCTGTGGTGGAATCGGAGTTCGCGGAGTTCGCCTCCCTCAACGACCACCCGCTGGGCGCGCCCGCGCCGGGTCTGGAGTTGCTGTCGAGCTTCGATTACGGCCTGGTCGACGTGTCGGACCGCTCGGTGATTTCCCGCCGCATCGCCGACACTCTGTGCACCACGGTCGATTTCGCCAGGCTCACCGAGGCCGCCTACGACCGCGGATTCCGAGTGTTCATCGAGGTCGGTCCGGGGGCGACGTGTACCCGATGGATCGGAGACACACTCGGGGACCGTCCGCATGCCGCCGTATCGGTGGATCGCCGGGGAATGTCCACTGGGCAGTCGGTATGCGCCGCACTCGCCCGGCTGGTCAGCCACGGGGTCGAGGTCCGGCTGGACCGCCTGTTCCCGGCGGAGCCCGCGCCGGTCCGGCCGGTGTTCCGCGCGTCGGTCACCTGCGGTGGCGAATCACTGGTCGGTCGGGTCCGGGACCGCGCGGAACCCATTCTGGCCGAGGTGAATGCGCGCCGTGCCTTCGAGGCCGAGGTGCAGAGTCTGCTTCCGATCACCGTCGAACCGGATGCCATCGTCATCGAGGGAGAGCCGTTCGTGTATCTACCGTCCCGTCAGCCCGCCGAGCTTGCCGCAGCACCTGTTGCCATCGCGGAGCCGACCATCCGCCGGCCGCAGCCGGCCGTTGCCGCCGCACCAGTGATCGCGGCGCGCATGCGAGTTCTCCAACCCATGCGGTACAGCGTCTCCGACGCGCACACATCCTTCCTGCGCGCGCAGAATGCCTTGGCGCTGGCCAGTGTCGACGCACTCGAAGCGAGTCGCGGACTGGTACCTCCACCTGTGCCGAACTCGCCCGTCCCGGCAGCCCCGACCCGACCCGTGGTCTGGGATGAAGCACAGCTGCTGGAGTTCGCCGCCGGCAAGGTGGTGAACGTCTTCGGCCCTGATTTCGCCGAGTACGACACCTACCCGGTCCGTGTACGTCTGCCCGAGCCGCCCTACCACTTCGTCACTCGCGTCACCGAAATCAACGGCACTCCAGGGGTTTACGAACCCTCGTCGATCACCACCGAATACGACGTGCCGGTCGGCGCGTGGTACTCGGTGGACGGCCTGGTTCCCTGCGCCGTCACTATCGAGGCAGGCCAGTGTGACCTGCTGCTGATCAGCTACCTGGGCATCGACTTCCGGAACAAGGGTGAGCGCGTCTACCGGCTGCTCGACAGCGAGCTGGTATTCCACGGGAGCCTCCCACGTGAGGGCCAGACGCTTCGCTACGAGATCAATATCGCGCGCTTCGTCTGGAACGGCGACAGCCTGCTGTTCTTCTTCAACTACCGCTGCTACGCCGACGGCATGCTCATTCTCGAGTTGCTCAACGCCTGCGCGGGCTTCTTCTCCCCCGCCGAGCTGGAGAACTCCCTCGGCGTGGTGACCAGCGCGGCCGACCGCAGGCGGCGAGAGGCCATGAGCCACACCTGGTTCAAGCCGCTGGCTCGAACCGCGCGAACGTCGCTGTCCAGCAGCGATCTGGAACTGCTCGCCCAGGGGCGGCCCGGTGAGGTGTTCGGCCCGGCCTGGGACCAGACCGCGGACGGCAGCAATCGCTCACTGCGGCTGCCGGATTCGATGCTGCGCATGATCGACGAGATCACGATGATCGACCGGCTCGGCGGCCCCTGCGGGATCGGTGAACTGAGCGCGGTCAAGCACCTCGACCCCGAGGGCTGGTACTTCAAGTGCCACTTCCCGGGTGACCCGGTGCTGGCCGGTTCACTGGTCGCGGAGGGCGGCGTGCAGCTGCTGCAGGTCTACGCGATGTATCTGGGCATGCACCTGGTGCTTCCGGATGGCGAATTCCAATCCATCCCGGGTCTGAAGACGCAGGTCAAGGTTCGCGGACAGATCACACCGAACCAGCGCAGCCTCCGCTATCACGTCGAAATCACGAAGCTGACGATGCTGCCGCGCCCGGCGGTGATCGCCGACATCGTCGTCTACGACGGGGACAAGGCGATGATCAGCATGCAGAACTTCGGTGTGCAGGTCCGTGAGAAGCCCGGCACCCATTACCGGCCCGAAACCGGTGGCATCCCGGCATTCCTCGGCCGGCGGAACGTCCACGGCGAGCCCGCGTTCATCAACGAGCTGCATCTGGCCCACGCCGCCAAGGGCGACCTCGCCACCGCCATGGGGCCGGAATTCGAGATCTACGCCGACCGCAAGGCGCCCTACATCCCAAACGGTGACTTCCGCTTCGTCGACCGGATCATGCGATTCAATGGCGTCCGTGGCCAATTGAAGTCCGGCGCCACCATGGAGACCGAGTACGACTGCCCGCCGGAAGCCTGGTACTTCCACGAGAACGCCTTCCCCGGCATGCCGAACTGTGTCTACATGGAGTCCTCGCTGCAGGCGGCCATTCTGCTCGGCTACTACCTGGGGGCCACCCTGGCGACGCCGGAGCAGGAGCTGAACATTCGCAACCTGGACGGCACCGCGGGTGTCGTCAAACAGATCGATCTGCGCGGCAAGACGATTCGCCAGCACACCCGGATGACCTTCAACCAGGTCATGCCCGGCACGTCGCTGCAGAAGTTCAGCTACGAGCTGTTCGCGGATGGCGAGCTGTTCTACCAGGGCGAGTCCATGTTCGGCTATCACACGGCCGACGCACTGGCCAACCAGGTCGGCCTGGACGCGGGCAAGTACGTGGCGCCCTGGCTGGACGAGCAGGACAGCCTGCCGGCCGGTGCGATTCGCACGCTCGCGGTGCGCGGCGCGGACGACTGGTTCTCCCGGCCGGGGCTGCGGTTGGCCGATGGACATCTGCGCATGGTCGACACCGTCGACATCGTCGACGGCGGAGGCAAGTTCGAGCAGGGATACCTGCGTGGCCACCGCGAAATCGATCACGACGATTGGTATTTCGAGTGCCACTTCTACCGCGACCCGGTCATGCCCGGTTCGCTCGGTGTCGAGGCGCTGATCCAGGCACTGCAGGTCTACGCCATCGAACAGGGGATCGGCGGGGAGTTCGACGACCCGGTCTTCGCCATGCCGGTCGGGGTACCGATGACCTGGAAGTACCGCGGCCAGATT
Source organism: Nocardia sp. CA-136227 (assembly GCF_050955695.1). Classification (NCBI taxonomy): domain Bacteria; kingdom Bacillati; phylum Actinomycetota; class Actinomycetes; order Mycobacteriales; family Nocardiaceae; genus Nocardia; species Nocardia sp. CA-136227. Next base: position 4,227,837 of record NZ_CP192081.1, on the reverse strand, counting down.
CTGCGGACCGAGGGCCCGATGACCTTCGACCTGCACATCAAGGAAATCCGGCGCGAGGACGGCCGGGCGCTGGTGATCGCCGACGCCAATGTCTGGAAGCCGGGCATGCGCATCTACGAGATCACCGACATCGCCGTTGAGGTGCACAACCGTCGAGAGGACGAACGATGAGCATCACCCTCGGAACCGACGACTTCGTCGAACCGATTGTCCACACGACCGTCGAGGGCTTGTACGACACCCTCACCGACCTCGAGTCTCCCGTCTACGTGGTGCGCACGCCCGAGGGCGTCGGGCTCAGCGTGCACCGGCCGCTGGACGACGCGACCGTTGTCGCCGCGGTTGGCCCCTTGGTCCCGGAAAGCCTCGGCTCCCAGGCGTTTCGTGCGCAGCACGGAGTGCGGTACGCCTACATGGGCGGCGCGATGGCGGGTGGCATCGCCTCGGAGGACTATGTCATCGCGCTGGCGCGGGCCGGATATCTCGGCTCATTCGGCGCGGCCGGCCTGCTGCCGTCGCGGGTGGAGGCGGCCCTGCAGCGGTTCGCGGCGGAGATCCCCGGTCTTCCCTACGCCGCCAACCTGATTCACAGCCCGAGCGAGGCCGAGCTCGAGCGCGCCGCAGTGGAGCTGTTCCTGCGCTACGGCGTCCGTTGTGTCGAGGCGTCGGCCTTCATGGACATCACCCCGAACATCGTCCGCTACCGGGTGGCCGGACTGTCTCGCTCCGCCGACGGCTGGGTGATCACCGCGAATCGGGTGATCGCCAAGGTTTCTCGCGCCGAGGTCGCCGAGAAGTTCATGCGCCCGGCGCCGGAGGCCATGGTCGCCGAGCTGGTCGCCGCGGGTCTGGTGACCGCCGAACAGGCCGAGCTGGCCCGGCTGGTTCCGCTGGCCGACGACATCACCGCGGAGGCCGATTCCGGTGGCCACACCGATCGCCGTCCACTGACCACCTTGTTTCCATCGCTGGTGCGTCGCCGTGACCAGCTGCGACACGAACTCGGTTTGCCGTTGGACGTCCGAATCGGCGCCGCGGGTGGCATCGGTACGCCGATCGCCGCGGCCGCGGCCTTCGCGATGGGCGCCGACTACATCGTCACCGGTTCGGTGAACCAATCCTGTCTCGAGGCAGGTACGTCCAGCGAAGTCCGGCATCTGCTGGCCCAGTCCGGTGTCGCCGATGTGGACATGGCCCCGGCGGCAGACATGTTCGAGCTCGGCGTGGAGCTGCAGGTGCTGAAGAAGGGCACGATGTTCGCGATGCGGGCCAAGCGCCTGTACGAAATCTATTGCGCCTACTCCGGTCTGGACGCACTGCCCGAGGCGGAGCTGACCCGGCTCGAGGGACAGATCCTGCGTCGTACCGTGGACGAGGTCTGGCAGGACGTGGTCGAGTACTTCACCCGCCGTGACCCCGACCAGCTGACGCGGGCCGCCGACGACCCGAAGCGGAAGATGGCACTCATCTTCCGGTGGTACCTGGGGATGGCCTCGCGGTGGGCGGTCGTCGGCGACGGTGATCGGACGCTCGACTACCAGATCTGGTGCGGCCCGGCGATGGGCAGCTTCAACGAATGGGTTCGCGGTTCCTACCTGGCGGCCGCCGAGAACCGTCGCGTCGCCGATGTCGCGCGGAACCTGATGCAGGGAGCGGCCTTCACCTCCCGCGTGCACCAACTGGCGCTCGCCGGGGTGCGGATGCCCCGTGGCACCGCTGATTTTCGCCCCGCACCGACCGAACAGAGCGGGAACGAGCTGTGACCGCGGTAGCGGATTTCGCACCCGCCCAGCTGTATTCGGCCGCGGCGGAGTTGGATGCCGCGCTCGGAGATCCCACCGACCCGGACAACGACTGCGGTTTCGCCGCGATGATCACCCGGGCTGAGCGCGGCTCCTTTCCCGATGCGCTGACCGACGCGGCCGGCCCGGCGCTGCGGTTGTCCTACGTGCCCGCGGCGGCGGGCGGGGACCTGGTGCGCTACGACGAGACGTTCGCGCTGGTCCGTGTCGCTGCCCGGCGGGACCTGACCGTCATGCCCGCGACAATGATCGACATCACGGCAACCTCGTGCGTCCTGCTGGCCGGCTCGGCAGAGCAGCGGCAGCGGGTCGTCGAGCTGCTGCGCGGTGGCGGATCCATCGGTTTCGCGTTCTCCGAGCCCGACCACGGCAGTGACCTGCTCGCGAACACGTGCGCCCTGATGCCCTCCGCGAACGGGTGGCACCTCGACGGGTCGAAGTGGCTCACCGGCTTCGGGAACCGGGCCGAAGCGGCCCTGGTGATCGGCCACACAGGAGGCCGGGGCCCGGCCGCGTTCAGCGCGGTTCTCATCGAGAATCCACTCGACCTTCCTTCCTCGGAACAGGAGCCCACCACCTCCATCCGTTTCCAGCGCGTCGCCGGCATGCGCGGCGCGCAGTTCGCCGAGATCCACTTCGGTCAGGTACCCGTCGCCGCTGACGCACTGGTCGGGCAGCTCGGTCGTGGGATGGAAACGGCCATGAAGGCGATGCAGATCGTACGAGCCACCAGCACCGCCGCCAACCTGGCCGGCGCCGACAGCGCGTTGCGGCTCACCCTGGAATTCGCGCGAGGGCACGTGGTCGCGAACCGCCCGGTCGATCACCACCTGGTCAACCGCCGCGAGCTGGGCACCGCGGCGGCGGCCCTGATCGCCTGCGACGCTGCGGCATTGGCGTGCGTGCGCGCGATGCACACCTTCCCGGAGGCACAGAGCCTGTGGTCCGGGACGCTGAAGACGGTACTCACGGGGTTGTCCGAAGAGGTGTTCGCGCGCTGCGCCGATGTTCTCGGCACCAGGAGCGTGCTTCGCGAAGGGCCCGCGGGAGCATTCGATGTGCTGCGTGCCGACAATGCCGCGGTCCGGTACTTCGACACCAGCCCCACCGCGAATCTGCGCTTGGTATCGATGCAGCTGAACTGCTTCGCGGACGCGAAGCACAGTGATCGTGACCCTGAATTGCTGGCTGCCACCTTCGATTTGGGTCGCGAACTGCCGCCGTTGGAGTTCGATCGGCTGGCCCTGAGCGCACGTGGCCGCGATGTGGTGACCGGCGAGTTGGCCGGCGTGCTGGCGCGGGTGCGGGCGGCACTGGACCCGGTCGTGCTCGACCGCGGTGTCCTGGAAGCCGATGCCGCACTACTGCTCCAGGAACTCGAGCTGCTCGAGGTCGAGCTGCGCTCGGCCGCGGCCGACATTCGCGCGGTAGCTGCTCAGCCGTCCGCGCAACGTGGTCCGGTGCAGCTGGACCTGGCCGCCCGTATCGCCCATCTGCACGCGGCCGCGGCGTGTGTGCACCTGTGGTGGTTCAACCGGCACCACTCGCTGTACGGCTGTCCGCCCGGCGCGGTCGGGTGGCTGACGGCAGCCTTGTCGCTGCTGCTGGAGAGGGCTTCGGAGCGTACCGCCAGGCTTCCGATGCCATTGGCGGACACCGCATTCCGGATCGCAGCGCGATTGTGGCGGGAGCAGCGGCTGTTCTCCGCGGCTCCGATCCAGCTGGCCGGACCCCGAACAGACCTGGAAGACGAGAAAGGACGGACGCCGGCATGACCGTTCAGCACAATATCGGCCTCGCCGAGGGACTCGAACGCCATCTCGGCGATCCTCACGATCCGGCGACCCTGCTGTCGTTCCAGCGCATTCTGCGTTACGACGAGCTGGAGGAGTTCCCGCACGAACTGGTCGGCGAACTGCAGCGGCAGGCTGTTCACGAGTACTGTCTGCCGGCCGAATGGGGCGGGCGCGCCGGGGACGTCGAGACCGGCTTCCTACTGCTGCGCCTGGTCGCACGTCGCGACCCGACCACCGCCAGCGCGCTCATGCTGACCGACCTCGCCTTCATGCCGACCTGGATCGGTGGCAGCGACGACCAGCGCACCCGGTTCGTCTCGATGATCAACAACGGCGCGAAGATGGCATGGGGCCTGTCCGAACGCCATCACGGCAGCGATGTGCTGTCCAATGACATGCGCGCCGAGAAGACCGACGGCGGCTACCTGCTCAGCGGTGAGAAGTGGCTCATCGGCGTCGCGACCCTCGCCGACGTGGTCACGGTGCACGCGCGCACCGGAGCTCGCGGCGGGCCGGGCGACTGGTCGGTGTTCGCGGTCGAAAAGCGTCTGTGCCCTGCGGGATCCGTGCGAGAGGTGCCGAACGAGCGGCTCCACGGATTGCGCGCGCTGGATCTGAGCGGAATTCAGCTCGACGAGGTATTCGTGCCCGAGAGCCACCGCATCGGCGCGGAAGGTCAAGGCCTGGAACTGGTCCTCAAAAGTGCTCAGGTGGCCCGCACCACGATCAGCGGCATCGCCCTCGGGGCGGCGGATACCGCGCTACGGGTGACCTGTGACTTCATTGTCTCCCGTGAGATCTTCGGACAGAAGGTCGCCCAGATCCCCTACACCCGGCGCCAGGTGGCCGAGAGCTTCGCCGACCTGTTGCTCGCCGAGGCGGTCGCGACAGGTGGCGTGCGCGGCCTGCAGGCATGTCCGGAACAAGCGGGCATCTTCTCCGCCATCGTCAAGTACTTCGTGCCGACCTCCCTGGAACGCACGCTGTCACAGTTGTCGCTGGTTCTCGGCGCGCGGCTGTACCTGCGTGAGCACCCGCACTACGGCATCTTCCAGAAGATGCTGCGCGACATCCTGGTTTCGGTTTTCGCCGACGGCAATACCGTCGTGAACCTGAAGAGCGTCGGAGCGCAGCTGGAGACGATCCTGACCCGCGGTGCGACCGCGACGCCGGAGCAGCGCGCGGCCGCGCAGGCCAAGGTCGCGCTCATGTACGACATCGACGCCAAGCTCGATGCGTGGGTTCCGGCACGGCAGCAGCTTTTCAGCCGCGACGGTGACGTCGTACTGGTGGCCCTGCCCGCGGCGATCCAGAAGCTGCGCGAGCTGGCCGATACCCATGAGGGTGACCAGCGAGCCTGGTTCGGTCAATCGGCAGACCTGGCGGACCTGTTGCTGAGTGAGGTCGACCGGCTGGCCACCGACCAGCGTGATTTGCAGGTGCGACTGGGCCGTGAGTATGGACCCTCCGCAGAACTGTATCGCCTGGCCGAGCGGTACTGCGCCCTGCACGCGGCTGCGGCGATCATCCACCTGACCGTCAATTCCGGTGCGGTGCTGGAGGATCCGTTCCCCGACGGTGCGGTCCTGCTGCTGTGCCTGGAACGTGTCTGGCGCACCTTCCAGCCGACCGAGACCCGCACCGGCGTGGTCGAGATCGATCACGTCACCGAAGTCCTCCTGCGACTGCACGATGAGCGAAAGCTGTTCTCGCACTGGCAGATCCAGGTACTGGCATCCGGCGAGTCCGGAACCGACGAATGAACGGAACGAACACGTGTACTCGATGACCTCTCGGCATGCCCTGACGTGCCCGCCGGAGCACCTGTGGGATGTGCTGCTGGACTGCACCTCCTACCCCGACTACATGACCGGCGTCAACGAGGTGGAGATCCTCGACGACGAAGGCGAGCGCCGCACCAGCAGCTGGCTGGTCGAGCTCAAGGGGTCGGAAATGGAGTGGGACCAGGAGGATGTCATCTCCGTTGAGCAGCGCCGGATCGACTTCCGTCAGCTCGATGGTGACCTCGCCGAATATCAGGGCTACTGGCAGGTCCACGCGAACGAGCTGGAGCTGAGCGTGGAGTTCGACATCGGGATGCCGCTGGTGGCGGAGATGATCCACCCGGCTATCGCCAAGGCGCTCGAGGGATACGCCGGGTCCATCGTGGCCCGCGCCGAGCAGTAGGGGAATGCGATGAGTGACATCAGGACAAGCGATGCCAAGACGACCTTCAAGCGGGTCAAGCGTCACTTCTCACCGTCGATGGCGCTGGCCGGCAAGTTCACCGGCCAGGGCGCGGTCGAGGCGTCTGCCGACGGCTGCCGTATCACCCTCTCGGACGGTCGCGAAGCCCTCGACTTCGGCTCGTACGCGGTCGCCCTGCTCGGTCACCGCAATGCAGCGGTCGTCGAGGCCGTGCGCCGGCAATTGGATACGATGCCCACCTCGACCCGCTCGGTGCTCAACCCGCTTCCCGCGCAGGCCGCCGAGACGATCGTCGATCATCTCGGCGGCGCCCTGCCCAAGGTGTACCTCGGCGGAAGCGGTGCGGACGCGGTCGAGGCCGCGGTGAAGCTGGCCCGCCTGGCGACCGGGCGGAAGACCGTGATCGCCGTAGCGGGTTCCTACCACGGCAAGACGCTCGGCGCGCTGGCGCTGACCCACCACGATCGGTTCAAGGGCAACCTCGGCCCGTTGCTCACCGGCTCCGTGCATATCGACCCGGCCGACGCTGGTGCGGTCGCGCGGGTCGTCGCCGAAACCGATGTCGCGGCATTGATTTTCGAACCCGTCCAGGGTGAGAACGGTGTGACCGTACTCGATCCGGCAATCCTGGCACAGTGGTGTGCCGACGCGAAAGCGGCCGGAGTCTTCGTGATCGCCGACGAGATCCAGGTCGGGCTGCGTCGCTGTGGGGAACGATCCGCCGCCATGGCAGCCGGGCTGCCGGTGGACGCGGTCCTGCTCGGTAAGGCGCTCGGCGGCGGTGTCGTGCCCGTCTCCGCCTTGGTGTGCTCCGAGGCGCTGTACGCCCCGCTGGCGGCGGACCCGGTGCTGCACACCGCTACGTTCTCCGGACATCCTTTGTGCACCGCGGCAATCGAGCCCGCGCTCGCGACGATCGAAGCGCACGTCGAGGATGGCGTGCGCATCAGCGCCGAAATGGCCGCCGGGCTGGCGGAGATCGCGTCCGACCACCCAGCGGTCGTCACCGAGGTGCGGGGCAAAGGTCTGCTGTGGGGTATCGACTTCCACTCGGCGGAGTTCGTCGGTGAAGTGCAGGTGGGTCTGGCCCAGCGTGGCCTGATCGTTTCCACCTGCCTGAGCCGCCCCGAGGTGCTGCGCCTCATTCCGCCCATCATCGCCGGCTCCGAGGACATCGCACAGGCGCTGTTCCTGTTGCGCGGATCGATCGAACAGGCGCGCGCCGCAGTCGCGTAGCCGCCAGAACGGGAAGGCAAGGACATGACATCGCTCGAAATCGAAGGCGACGCAGCGCAGTTCGCTGAGGACACGGTGCTCGCGGACGACATCGAGGGCTTCACCGCGCGAACTCCGGGCGCGCAGATGAAGTCGGTACTGCTCACCGGCGCGACCGGATTCCTCGGTGTGTTCCTGCTTCGTGAACTGCTCGCGGCCGACCTGACGGTGCACTGCCTGGTCCGAGCGGACTCGGTCGAGAAGGGCCGGGAGCGGCTGCTCGCCAATCTGGAGTCCTACGACCTGACCGGCCAGGTCGCCTTGGAACGCATCGAGATCGTTCTCGGCGACATCACGCTGCCGCGGTTGGGGCTGTCCGAATCCGACTATCAGGACCTAGCCGGAGGAGTCGACGCGGTCTTCCACACCGCGGCCAAAGTCAACTTCCTCACGCCCTACAAGTGGTTGCGCAAGTCGACCGTCAGCGGAATCCACGAGGTGCTGCGCTTCGCGTGTGCGGCCTCAGCTCCTCTGCACCATGTTTCGACCACCGGTGTATTCAGCGGCCAGACCGGCGACAACGTCACCCCGCGCGGTGAGCGGCATCCGACCGGACCCGCCGAAGGAATGCCGCTGGGCTACACCAAGAGCAAGTGGGTTGCCGAGCAGCTGATCGAGCACGCTCGCGAACGGGGAGTGCCGGTTACGGTGCATCGGCCCACCCAGGTGTGGGGCGATTCCCGCTCGGGTGCGTGTCAGCGCAACGACTTCGTCTGGCGCTTCGTCATCGGCTCCATCCAGGCGGGGGTCTACCCGCGCAGGTTCCGGCTGAAGATGAACCTCGTGCCGGTCGACTACGTGTGCGCGGCAATCGTGACCGTTGCGCGACAGGACGACGCGATCGGCGGGATCTACCACGCGATCGGCCCCGAGGCCATCGACTCGGCCACCATCCAGGGATTCATCGCGGCCGCCGGGTATGACCTGAAAGAGGTCAGCATCATCAAGTGGCTGAAGGCGATCTCGGCCGACGTCGACAACGCCATGTTCCCACTGATCCGCACGACGATGTTGATGGAGCAGGAAGAACAGCCGCCGTTCACCGACGAGATCACGAGCGGATTCCTGCGCGGGGCGGGATCGGACGGTACCGACATCACGTGCCCGCCGATCGACACGACATTGTTCGCCACCTACACGGACTATTTCGTCCGCCGCGGGTTCCTGCCCGCGCCGTAAGACACAGAGCAGCAGGAGAGTTCGATGACCACCGTATCGTTCGCCACTTACAGCCGGCATTCCGCGTCGCTCACCCGCCGCGAGCGTGTGATCGTGGCCCTCGCGGCACAGGGGATGTCGAACCGGGATATCGCCGCGCGATTGTTCATCTCCATTCGGACAGTCGAGAACCACCTGCAGCGCAGCTACTGCAAGCTCGGCGTTCACAGCCGGCGCGAACTCGGTGACCTCGCCGCGCGCGTGCACGCCGCCGTATGAACGGGGAAAGGTGATGGCAGAGAACAGTTCGACACTGAGTGGACTCCTACAACCGATTCGCTGGCGGCTGCGAGCGGCTGTCCTGGCACAGGCGCTCGGCGCCGCCGCCGGAGTCGTGCCCTTCATCGCGATCGCGGAACTCGGACGCGCGCTCGTCGGTCCCGGACCGGACCGGTCCGCGGATGCCTGGCTGTGGGTGGCGGTGGCCGTCGTCGCGTTGTTCGTTCGCACCATCCTGCTGCTCACCGCCGGTGGCATCACCCACTTCGCCGACAACGAACTGCAGCTGCACATCCGGCAGCGTTTGGTCCGGCGGCTGGGGGAGGTGCCACTGGCGTGGTTCTCCGACCGAAACTCCGGGGCGGTGAAGAAGGTCGTCACCGACGACGTGGAATCCATGCACCATCTGGTGGCGCATTCCATGCTCGAAATCACGTCCGCCATAGTGGTTCCGGCCACTTCGGTGGCATATCTGATCTGGGTCGACTGGCGGATGACATCGGTGACGCTGCTGCCGCTGATCATCGGCTTGGGCCTGTACTCCGTCACCGCCGCCGCGATCGGCAAGAGTATGCCCGCGTACGGGCAGGCGATGGCCGAAATCAACAGCCGGGCAGTGGAATTCGTGCAAGGCATCGGTGTGGTCAAGATCTTCGGGCAGACCCGCCGGGCACACGAACGTTACACCCGGGCCGCCTCCGACTTCTCCAGCTTCTTCACCGCCTGGGTCCGTTCCACACTGACATCGAAAACCGTGGCCGAGGTGGTGCTGTCGCCGGTGGTCGTACTGACCGTGGTGCTCGGCGGCGGGGCGATCTTCGTGACTCGCGGTTGGCTCGACGCGGTCGACCTGCTTCCGTTCGCCCTGCTCGGCGTCGGACTCACCGCTCCGGTGCTGTCGCTGTTCTACGCAAGCTACGAACTGAGCATGGCGAAGACCGCCGCCGAGCAGGTGCGCCAGACGCTCGATACAGCCGTTCTGCCGGTGTCCGAGACTCCGCGCGTGCCGCTGGACAACACTGTCCGGCTCGAGGGTGTGCGCTGCTCCTACGACGGTGAGGTGGAGGTGCTCGCCGGCGTCGACCTGGAGCTCGCGGAAGGTACGGTGACGGCCCTGGTCGGGCCGTCGGGCGCGGGCAAGAGCACACTCGCGACCCTGGTGCCGCGGTTCCGCGACGTGACCGCCGGCGCGGTCACCATCGGTGGTGTGGACGTGCGGGAGATGGCAGCGGACGAGCTCTACCGTCGAGTGGCGTTCGTGTTCCAGGACGTTCGTTTGCTGCGCGACACCGTCGCGGCGAACATCGCGCTGGCTCGGCCCGATGCAACCCGCGACGAGATCATCGCCATGGCGCGCGCAGCCGCGATCCACGATGAGATCCAGGCACTTCCGCGCGGCTACGACTCTGTCGTCGGAATGGACGCCCAACTGTCGGGCGGGCAAGCGCAGCGGGTGTCGATCGCGCGGGCGCTGCTCGCGGACACCCCGATCGTCGTCCTCGACGAGGCCGCCGCTTACGCCGACCCGGAGTCCGAGGCCGCCGTTCAGGACGCACTGTCTCGGCTCACCGCCGAGAAGACAGTGCTCATGATCGCGCACCGACTCTCCACGGTGGCAGGCGCCCACCAGATCGTCGTTCTCGCCGACGGCACCATCGCCGAGCGAGGCAAGCACACCGAATTGGTGCTCGCCGGTGGGCGGTATGCCCGCATGTGGGCGGACTACGAACGCATCGAGGAGAGGACCGGCGCATGATGATCCGGAAACTGCTGACGGTCGTCGGACCCGAGCACCGCGGCGCCTTGCGGCACATGCTCGTCGCGCTCGTGATCGGCGCGGTGATGCAGGGCATCGCCTTCGCTCTGCTGGTACCGATCCTGAAAACCCTCTTCGGACCCGACCCGGCCTCGGTCCTGTGGCCGTGGATGTTCCTGCTGCTGGTCGTTCTCGCGGTCTACGCCATCGAGTACTACGTGAGTCTGCAGCTGGGCGTTCGGGTGGGCGGGGCGCTGTCGAGAAGCTTGCACACTCGGTTGGGCGATACTGTGGCGTCGCTGCCGCTGGGCTGGTTCGGCGCCGACCGGGTCGGCATGCTCGGCCAGCTGGCCACCAAGAGCGTCATGGACATCATGGGTGTTCCCGCGCATTTGTTGCGCCCGCTGGTGAACACCGTCGTCACCCCGGCGACGGTCGTCGTGGCGCTGTATCTCTTCGACTGGCGTCTGGCGATCGCCGTGACGCTGACGATTCCCGTGATCATCCTGGTCTACCGCTGGAGTGTGGCGCTGGGTGCTCGCGCCGATGCCGTCCGTGCCGCCTCGCGCGCCGAGAGCAGCGGCCGGGTGGTCGAGTTCGCGCAATTGCAGCCGGTACTCCGGGTGTTCGGGCGTGGAGCCGGAGACAGGCTCCTGGAGGAGGCAATCCAGACCGATCACCGCGCGGCGCGACGAGTGCTGGCGACCGCGGTACCCGGATTGATCGGGCTGAGCGTCGCTGTTCAGGCAACCTTCACCACGGTCATCGCGCTCGGCGTCTACCTCGTGCTGGACCATGGTCTCGCCGCCGCGACGCTGGTGGCGGTATTGGTGCTCGCAGCCCGATTCACCGAGCCCATCACCGAATTGGCGGTGCTGGGATCCACGCTGAAGTCCGCGGGCGGTGCGTTGGATCGCGTGCTGGCCCTCCTGAACGAACCCGTACTGCCCGAGCCGCTCATGCCGTCGACCCCGTCGGGCAACGAGGTTCGATTCGAGGCGGTCGAATTCGGCTACGGTGACAAAACGGTTCTGCGAGACGTCTCCTTCGTCATTCCCGAGGGCACAACCACCGCACTGGTCGGCCCCTCCGGGTCCGGCAAGACGACGGTCAGCCGCCTGATCGGGCGTTTCTGGGACGTCGATGCCGGCCGCGTCACAGTGGGCGGTGTCGATATCCGCTCCATCGCGGGCGTCGATCTGATGTCTCGAATCTCGGTGGTCTTCCAGGACGTCTACTTGTTCGAGGACACCATCGAGGAGAACATTCGCCTCGGTCGACCGGGTGCCACCGATGCCCAGGTCCGGGCCGCCGCCGATGCCGCGCGGGTCACCGAGATCGTCGATCGCCTGCCCGACGGTTGGGAGACCCGTGTCGGTGAAGGCGGCTCGACCTTGTCAGGCGGTGAGCGGCAACGAGTTTCGATCGCCCGCGCGATTCTGAAGAACGCGCCTGTCGTCCTGCTCGACGAGGCGACGGCGGCGCTCGACGCCGAAAACGAGCGGGCGGTGTACGACGCGATGTCCACCCTCACCGCCGACCGCACGGTCTTGGTGATCGCTCACCGCCTGCACACCGTGATGCATGCGGACCAGATCCTCTTCCTGGACAACGGCTCGATCTCCGAACGCGGCACGCACAGCGAACTTCTCGACACCGACGGCCGCTACACGCGATTCTGGGCACAACGCGACCGTGCCCGCAAGTGGTCCTTGACCTGAGGTCCGGATCTGCCGGCCGGGCTGTATCCGACGGCGGATCCGCGGTAGGGCATCCGGCTCCGCGCATCCGCGGGATGCCCTACCGTTCACGCGACGTCACCCGCCGGACTCGGCGAGGAATCGCAACGCGGACGGTATGAGCAGCCACCTCGGTGTCATGCCGAATTGCCTTGTGCCAGGCTGTGGTCTGACACAAGGCAATCCGGCGTTTTCCGGTGAGTGGACGATCGGGCTATGTGCGTGGGACCAGGTAGGGCGCCACGCTGCCGAGCTTCTCGCAGGTCTCTTCGAATTCGCGCTCGGGGCTCGATTGCGCGATGATGCCCGCGCCGGCTCGGAGCCAGGCGGTGCCACTGGACTGGTAGACGGCTCGGAGGACGAGGGTTGCCTCCAGGGCGCCGTCGGGTGAGAGGGTGACCACCGCCCCGGAATAGAGTCCGCGGGCGGAGCCGTCGATGCGGAAGATGGCGTCGACGCAGGGGCGTTTCGGGATGCCGGAAGCGGTGACCGAGGGGAAGAGGACCTCGAGGGCGTCCCAAGGGGTGCGGTGGGGGGCGAGGCGGCCCTGGACGGTGGAGGCGAGGTGCTGGACGCTGCCTCGTTCGCGGACCGACATGAAGTCGGTGACGGACAACGTGCCCGGGTCGGCGATCGTCGCGACTTCGGCACAGGAGGCGCGAACCGAGACCGCGTGTTCGACAATCTCTTTCGGGTTGCGCTCGAGGTCGTCGCGGGCGGCTCGGTCGGCGGGGAGTCCGCGGCCGAAGGCGCGGGTTCCGGCGAGCGGTTCGGTGGTCACGGTGCCGTCGACGTCCACGGCCACGACCAGCTCGGGGCTGAAGCCCGCCGCCTCGAGGCCGCCCAGCTGGAGGAGGAACGATCGAGCCGGCGTGTTGTGCGCCCGGCCGAGGCGATAGGTCTCGGAGATGTCGATCGCGAAAGGCAGGTCGACCCGGCGCGAGAGGATGACCTTGTCGTAGTGGCCCGACCGGATCTCCTTGATCGCGGTCGCCACGCGCCGCCGATAGCCAGTGGCGTCGCCCGAAACATCGACGGCCTCGGCCACCGGCAGGGGATCGGCTGCCGCGGACAGGATCTCGTCGATGTGAGCGGCTTCCTCGGCGCTGGCTCCCCAGACCGTTACCGCTGACGCGGTGATGGTGACCTCGATACGCGGAATCATCAAGTGCGCCAGAGTGATCCCGGGAGCGAGATGATGCTTCGCCTCGAGGGCGTGGGCGCAGAATTCGAATCCGATCCAGCCATAGGCCGACGCTGTCGCCGCGATGGGATCTTCCAGGCGGATTCGGTCGAGAGCCCGTTCGAGGGCCGTCACGGGGCGGCCCGTCCAGGGCTCCTCCCGAGTTGTTCCACTCGCGGTGATCCGTACCTTGTCGGTATCCAGCTCGATCGTTGCCAGGGGGTCTGCCGCGAAAACCCAAGCGCCGGGGCGCTCGTAGACGACATAGTCCCCGAACAGTCCCGATCGCGCCATGCGGCTGACAGCGGCCACCGGGTCGGCGACAGTGTCAGTGGTGGCGAACTCTGTTGTGGTCACGTGCTTTCTCCGTCGTTCTCTTCCGTGGCCCAGCCGGCTCGCGGCTGGTCACTGGTACATCAGGGCTTTGTCCCAGGATTCGTCCGGGCCGAACAGGTAGCGGGCCTTGAGGATGTCGCGCTCGGCGACCAATGCGTCGGTCGGCACGAGCGTGCCCGGCCGCAGTGGAGTGATCCGGTGCGGGATGGCGAGGGCGGAGTCGATCGCGGCGCCCAACTCGACCGCGGCGCAGTCGCGGACATCGTCCGGCGCTTCGAATTCCACCAGCAGCGCTTCCGGAGTCGCCTGTGCGCGCCAGAACATCACCTGGAATTCCCGGGGCAGGGAGTAGACGAGCTCCTCGAGTTGGTTCTGCGTCACCGTCCGGCCGGTCACCGGGTAGCCGAAGCCCGCGCGCCCCAGAACGCGCACGGTCGGCAGTATCAACCCGCAGGTACAGGGGTCGTAGCTGACCTCGACGTCGTCGGCGAGGTTGTAGCGGAGCAGCGGCATGGCCTCGCGATACAGCGGCGTTACCACCAGTTGTCCGTGACCCGCGGCGGAGATCTGCCCCGTATCGGGGGAGTACACCTCGAAGATCGCGCGGTCCGCCCAGAGATGCAGCCGGCCGTCCTGGCATTCACCGGCGATCGTGCCGGTCTCGGTCGACCCGTACTCCTCGACGATCTTCACTCCGCCCCAGATCTCGCTCAATCGGCGCTTCCGGGCGGCGGTCATCGGCTCGGCGGCGACGAACATGGCACGCAGAGACGGGAAGTCGGTATCGGGGCGCAGGCCGGCGGCCTTGGCCGCCGCGGCGATCATCACGGCCTCGGTGGGGTTGCACCACGTGAGAGTGACGTCCAGAGCGACGAGCAGTCGCACAATCCGGGATAGTGGCAGTGCCAAAGAGCGGGCGTCCCCGGGGACGACCGTCGCGCCACGCAGCCGCCCAGCGGCCTGTGCGAGATGCCCGGTGATGACGAGCGCATACGGCGTGCGTACCAAAAAGGTGTCGTCCGGTGTGATTCCCACCCATTTGCGGGCATATCGCTCGGCGAGATCGACCCAGTCCTCGTTGGTGTAGTAGGACGCGGTGGGGTGGCCCGAGGTCCCACTGGATTCGTGATAGGTGGCCAGTTCCCTGCGGTCGACGGCCAGGAGTCCGAACGGATAGCAGTCCCGCAGATCCTGCTTGGTGGTCAGGGGCAGGGACTCGAAGTCAGCGGCCGCGACCGGAGCGCCACCGCTCGCGTATCGGTTGCCGTAGAACGGGGATTTACCTGCGCGATCGAACAGTTGAGGCAATCTGGCTCGCTGGAGCTCCGCGAGCTCTTCGAAACTCGACCAGTCACCCAGCTCCGGGCGGCGAGTCTGCGCGGGGACGGCCGACACATGCGTCATGAGTACTCCTTCAGCGGAACGCATTTCATGATTGCTCTGGGTGGACGGCCTCACCAGAGGCGAGGCTACTCAAAGTCGGACCGGGGCTACTCAAATTTGCGAGGAGTTGTCCACAGCGAGAAAATTGAGTACCGACTACTCATGAGATCCGGCCGGTGAAATGTTCGTATGGTTGGCATGCGGACCCAAGACCTGTATCTGGCGGGCATCGGAAGCGAAGTGCCGGAACTGATTCCGATGTCGTCGGCTGTCGCGGCGGGCTGGTATGACGAGGCGGCACTGGCGGTCTCCGGCCTCGAGTCGATCGCGGTGAGTGCGAACACTCCGGCACCCGAACTCGCGATCGCGGCTGCCCGGAAGGCACTGTCGGCCAGTGGACACCAGGCCGACGATCTCGGTGCGCTGATGCACAGCTACACCCACCATCAGGGACCCGACGGCTGGTCGGCGGCTCATTACGTCCTGAACAACACGGTCGATCGCCCGATCCCGGCCCTGGAGATCAAACAGGGCTGTCTCGGCATGCTCGCGGGCCTGGAGGCCGCGGCGAATCGATTGGCGGCCAACCCCTCTCACGACGCCATCCTGATCACGACCGGAGACAACTTCTCGACCCCACTGGTCGACCGCTGGCGCGCCTCGAAGCTCTTCGTGCTCGCGGACGCCGGATCAGCCGCTGTGGTGTCGCGCCGCGGTGGCTTCGCGAAGGTGCTGGCGGTCGGCTCGCTGTCCGATTCCTCGATGGAGGTGCTGCACCGCGCCGGTGAGGAACTCTTCCCGCCCGGCGTCACTCGCGGAGTCGGGTTGAACTTCGACGACCGTTCGGCGAAGGTGCGCGAGCAGTGGGCCGCGGGCCAGGCGCCGCCGATCCGCAACTTCGGTCTGCGGGTGGCCGAAATCGCCCAGCGGACGCTCGACGAGGCCGGGGTCGGCATGGACAAGATCGTGAAGGTGTGCCATCTCGGTTTCGCCCGCGACTCCTTGGAGGCCATGTTCCTGTTGCCGCTGGGCATCGAGCAGGAACAGGAGGTCTGGGACTTCGTCCGGACGATCGGGCACACCGGTACGGCGGACCTGTTCCTCGGACTCGAGCACGTCTGGGCTACCGGCCAGGTCGGGCCTGGCGATCATGTGCTGCTGATCGCGACAGCGGTCGGCATGGAAGCCGGCGCGGCCGTCGTCGAGATCCTCACTCCGGCACCGGCCGCCTAGGAGCTTGCGATGTTGACCGGATGCACCCCGTGGCCCACGGAAACAGCCAATCGGTACCGGCGACTGGGAATCTGGCGGGGGGAGCCCGTCGACGCTCTGCTGACTCACGCCGCCCGACGCGACTCCGAGGCCATCGCGCTCGTTCACGACGACCGCCGATACACCTACGGCGAACTGGAGGAGTGGGTCTTCCGCCTGGCGTCCGGGTTCGCGCGCCAGGGTGTGGCCCCCGGTGAACGCGTACTCGTGCAACTTCCGAATGTCCCGGAATTCGTTGCGGTCGTCTTCGCGCTGTTGAAACTGGGCGCCAAGCCGGTCTTCTCGTTGATCGCTCATCGGCACGCGGAGATCACCCACCTCGTGCAGCTGTCCGGCGCGACCCACTACGTGTTCCCGGATGTACACCGCAACTACGACCATCGTGAACTGGCGGTCCGTATTCAGCGTGAGAACTCCTCGCTGCAAACGCTTTTCGTGGTCGGAGAGGCTGCCGAAGGCTTGGTGGCGGTGGATGCGCTCGACGTGGACGAGAACTGGACGCCACCGCCGGCCGACCCCTCGGACGTCGCCTTCTTCCTGCTCTCCGGAGGCACCACAGCATTGCCGAAACTCGTGCCGCGGACCCATGACGATTACGCCTACCAGATCGCCCAGACGACGTCGCTGTGCGGAATCACCAATAGCGATACGTATCTGGCAGCGCTGCCCATCGAGTTCAATTTCGCCTGGGGATGTCCTGGCGTCGTCGGCACTCTGGCAGCGGGCGGCACGGTGGTGCTGTCGGATACACCGAGTCCGATGGCCTGCCTGCCGCTTGTCGAGCGCGAAGGGGTGACCTTCACCTCGTTGGTGCCGTCGGTGCTGGCACTGTGGATCGAGGTCGCGGAGTGGACTACGTCGAATCTGAGCAGCCTGCGCCTGGTACAAGTTGGTGGCGCGAAGTTGGGCAAGGATCTGGCCGCGAAGGTGATGCCCGCCCTGGATTGCGATCTTCAGCAGGTGTTCGGGATGGCGGAGGGCCTGCTCTGCTTCACGCGCGCGGAGGATCCGGTCGAGGTGAAGCTGACCACGCAGGGCAGGCCGGTGTCGTACGCGGATGAGATCAGAATCGTGGACGGAGTCGAGCTGGTGCCGCTGGGCGGAATCGGTGAGTTGGTCACACGTGGCCCGTACACGATTCGTGGGTACTATGCCGCCCCCGAACACAACTCGCGCGCTTTCACCGCGGAGGGCTTCTATCGCACCGGTGATCTCGCTCGGCTGACGCCACGCGGTGATCTGGTGATCGAGGGCCGGATCAAGGACGTCGTGATCCGAGGCGGCGACAAGATCAACGCTGCCGAGGTCGAAGAACATCTGCTCACCCACGACGCGGTCGCGGCGGTCGCGGTTGTCGGTCTGCCCGATGAGCTTTTCGGCGAACGTATCTGCGCGTTCGTCGTGGCGGCGGGCGCCGCCCCCACACCCGCGGAGCTGAGACAGGCGATGCATGCGCGCGGCGTGGCGGATTACAAGCTGCCCGATGAGGTCCGGTTCGTCGACGAGCTGCCGCTGACTCCGCTGGGCAAGGTCGACAAAAAGGCGCTGGCACACACAGGGAAAGGAGTGCCGTCGTGACGAACGGTGCTGTTCAAAGTGTTTCACCGGTCCCCGGTGAGCGCGAACTTCGAATGATTCTGGCCATCGCATTGCAGATGCCCGACCCCGCCGCACTCGACGCCGATGCGAATCTCGTTCTGCTGGGCCTGAGTTCACTCGAGATCATGCGGATGGTGGGGCACTGGAACAAGGCGGGCATTCCCGCGGACTTCGAGGTGCTGATCGACGTCCCCACCCTGGGCGCCTGGGTGACGTACTTTACCGAGCTGGAGTCCAGCCGATGACCGAGCGGGCGGTTCTGATCGAAGGCGGCTGTGTGTACCCGGCCGACCGGAGCGACTCTGTCATTTCCCGTGGCTCGGTACTCGTCGTGGGTGAGCACATCAGCGCGGTCGGATCCGTCGAAGAGGTCCGCAGCGCTGTCGCCGGACTCGACGTGGCTGTTCGCGACGATCTCGAGGTTGTCGACGCCCGCGCGATGATGGTGCTGCCCGGCTTGGTCAACGGTCACTGGCACGACATGTTCGCCATGGGCTTCCCGCTGCGTGGCGCGCTACGTCCCGCGGCTGATCGAGCCGATGAGATCGGCTTCTTCGGTGGTGGCGGCGATATGCACACCATCTCGCGGACGTTCGACTCCTTCGGCGGACTGATCGAGGCGATGACACCCGATGAGGCGTACGCCATCGCTCAGTACTCCATGTGGACGCAGCTGCGTGGTGGCGTCACCACGATCGGCGACGTCGGCTCGCTCAATCGCCCGCATGAAATGGTCAGGGCCGCACTCGATCTCGGGATTCGATACAGCACGACCACGTGGGCGGGTGACGCGGTCTGCCCGCTCGGCGGCGATCGGTACGAGCGCACGCGGGACACCGATTCAGTGCTGTCCGAGGTCGAAGACCTGCTGCGACAGTGTGACTCCGACACGACGGGCCGGATCCGATGCCGTCCGAGCATCGCCTACGTGACCAATATGACCGACGAACTCGGCCTCGGCTTCGCCGATCTCGCCCGGCGCCACAACGTGGGCTTCGCAACCCACGTCGGCGCGGTACGCAATGAACCCGAGTTGCTCCGCACGTACTACGGCACGACCGGCGTTCGACGGTTGCACGACCTCGGACTGCTGAACGACAAGCTGATGGCGGCGCACTGCGCATTCGTCGACGACGAGGAGCGGCGCCTGCTGCTCGAGGCGGGCGTCCATATCAGCCACTCACCTGGCAAGTACGGTCCCGCAGGAGAATCCGCGATCACCGAGACCGGTGCCGTGCCGGCGCTGCGGCGCGCGGGCTTGGACGTATCACTCTCCACCGACGGAGCCTCCCTTCCGAACGCCGGAATGGTCGAGACGATGCGCGCCGCATGGCTCGCCTACAACGAGATGGCCGCGAGCCAGATCGAGGTACTGCCCACCGACGCGCTGGCCATGGCGACCCGCCTTGCCGCGAAGGGCCTGCAATGGTCCGATGAGCTCGGCAGTCTGGAGCCGGGCAAGCAGGCGGACCTGGTGCTCGTGCGCGCGGACGACTGGCGCTATGTGCTCAATCCTCGACCGCTGGAGAGCTTCCTCTGGCTCGGTGGCTCCGCCGATGTGGACACCGTGATGGTTGCCGGACGGACGTTGATCGCCGGTGGAGAGCCGGTCGGCGTCTCCTATGCCGAGCTGCGCGACGGCTACCTCGATGCGCTGGGTTCCTTCACGACGCGCTGCCTGCGCGTCCCCGGCGACGTGGTCGGCGGCATCCTCGATGGGGTGGCGCGATGAAGGTGGCGGTGGTGACGGGAGCGGCCGGCGGCATAGGCGAGGAGATCGTCCGCGAACTGGCCTTCTCCGGAATCGCGGTCGCGATGGTCGACCGAGATCGAGACGCGTTGGAACGGGTGGCATCCGGGCTCGGACTCGAGAACTGCGAGTTGCTGCCCTTGGTCGCGGACGTCAGCAACGCCGAACAGGCCGAGCAGGCCGTGGTTCAGGCCGTCGATGTCCTCGGCGGGATCGACTATCTCGTCAATGCCGCTGGTGTCCTGCAGTCCGGCTGGATTACCGAAATGTCCGACAACGACTGGCATCACACCATGGCGGTCAACGTCGGCGGCGTATTTCACATGAGCCGCGCAGCCGCCAGGCACATGGTGCGCCGGTCGAGCGGAGCGATTGTCACCGTGTCCTCGAATGCCGGGTCGACCCCACGGGTCGGCATGGCCGGGTACGCGGCGTCGAAAGCCGCCGCGACCATGTTCACCCGCTGTCTCGGGCTGGAGCTGGCCAGGTACGGGATCCGCTGCAACGTAGTGGCTCCCGGTTCCACCGACACACCGATGCTGACCGCGTTGTGGAATCACGAGCAGGCTTCACGCATCGCGGTGGACGGGGTTCCGGAGGCATTCCGAGTCGGTATTCCTCTGGGCCGGGTCGCGCAGCCCGACGACATCGCCGCGGCCGTCCGCTTCTTGCTGTCCGATGCCGCAGCCCACATCACGATGCAGGAGCTCGTCGTCGACGGCGGCGCGACCCTGGGTGTCTGACCGAGCAGGAGTGTCTCCGTGGCGATTTCGCCTATTGCCCCCTACCCCATGCCGGCCGAGTCGGATCTGCCGGACAATCTCGTCGACTGGGCGATGGAGCCCCAACGAGCCGTGCTGCTCGTCCATGACATGCAGCATTACTTCCTGCAGCCGTTCGCGGAGGGCTGCGAGCCGCGCAGTGCGCTGATGCGAAACGTGCGCTGGCTACGGGAACGCTGTGAGCGGCTGGATGTTCCGGTCATCTACACGGCTCAGCCCGGCAGCATGACCCCGCAGGAGCGGGGCCTGCTCCTGGACTTCTGGGGTCCGGGCATGTCAGCGCGGCTCGAGGATCGAGGCATACCCGCGGAGATCGCCCCGGCGCTCGGCGACCCCGTCCTCACGAAGTGGCGAGCCAGCGCGTTCCATGACACCAATCTGCTCGAGCGGATGCACTACCTGGAGCGCGACCAGCTGATCATCTGCGGTGTGTACGCCCACGTCGGCGTGCTGCTGACTGCCGCTGATGCCTTCGCGAACAATATTCAGGCTTTCATGATCGCCGACGCGGTCGCCGACTTCACCCCCGAACACCACAAGATGGCGACCGAATACGTGGCGACCCGCTGTGGCCGCGTGGTGCTGACGTCACAGGTGGCGGCCGACATCGCATTTTCCGAGACGAGAGTGCCTTGACCGCGACGAACCAGCAGCGGATCGCTGAACTGGGCCTCGGCGGGCGACCGTTCGCGCTGCTGTATCGCCCGGAAAGCGGCCCCGAGACGCGTATCGAGGTCCTGCTGGGCGACATGCGTCAGGTGGGGAGTACCGCGGATCTGCCCGACGCCGACGTCGGCGGCGTGGACTGTCATCAACTGCTCGCGCTGTTGCCCTATCGAGTGGTGGGCGAACGCGGGTTCGCTCACCGGCCCGACGCGGAGCAGGTGTCGTATCTGAAGGTCGCGGAGAGCTTCGAGCTGCAGCCCGACGCGTTCCGGAAGGCCGTCGCCGATCATCGAATCGACTTGGGCGAGGGGGAGTTCGACATCAGTGACGAGGACTATGCCGCCCTGGTCGCGCGCGTGGTCGCCGAGGAGATCGGCCACGGCGCGGGAGCCAATTTCGTGCTGCGGCGGACCTGGCGGGCCAAGATCGACGACTGGGACATCGCGTCGGGTTTGGCATTGTTCGCACGCTTGCTCGCCACCGAGCGCAGCGCATACTGGACGTTCCTTGTCTACACCGGCGACCGGATGCTCATCGGCGCGAGCCCGGAACGCCACGTCAGCGTGGACCGCGGCACCGTCGCCATGACTCCCATCAGCGGCACGTACCGCTATCCGGAGGGTGGGCCGACCCCCGCGGGCGTTCTGGACTTCCTTGCCGACGGCAAGGAAGCCAATGAGCTGTACATGGTGCTCGACGAAGAGCTGAAGATGATGTGCCAAATCTGCGACGAGCCCTACGTCGAGGGCCCGGAACTGCAGGAGATGGCGCACCTCGCCCACACTCGCTATCTGATCACCGGCCGAAGCGACCGAGACTATCGAGAGGTGCTGCGGGAGACGCTGCTTGCTCCCACGGTCACCGGGAGTCCGTTGGAGAACGCGTGCCGGGTGATCGCTCGCTTCGAGCCGGACAGCCGTGGCTATTACGCCGGCGTGGTGGCACTGGTCGGCCGCGACGACAGCGGCACGCGGCGAATGGATTCTGCCATTCTGATCCGGACCGCCGATATCGACTCGACAGGCGCGATGCGAATCGGCGTGGGCGCCACGATCGTTCGCGATTCGGATCCCGCCGCCGAGGCGCTGGAGACGCGAGCCAAGGCCGCGGGCCTGCTGAATGCGCTGCGCCGCAATGCAGCGCCTCCGGGGTACGCGGGCATCGGTGACCACGTTGCCGTGCGTGAGGCATTGCGTGCGCGGAACACCCCGCTGGCGCCGCTCTGGCTGGAACCGGGTCCGGCCGCACCCGACTATGCCGGTCGCACCGCCGTGATCATCGATGGTGAGGACGCCTTCACCGCGATGGGTGCGCGGATGCTGCGCGGGCTCGGATTCGACATCACCGTCCGCAGATTCGATGTGCCGCTCGATGTTTCGCGATTCGACCTCGCTGTCGTCGGGCCGGGGCCCGGAGATCCACGTGACTTGCGCGATCCGAAGATCGCGAAGCTGCGCGAGGTCACCGAGGAACTGCTCGCGGCCCGGAGGCCGTTCTTCTCGGTGTGTCTGGGCCATCAGGTGCTGAGTACTGTGCTGGGTCTGCCGATTCGTCGCAGGGCGCTGTCGAATCAGGGCGTCCTGAGAGTGGTCGACCTGTTCGGCGCCGCCGAGCCCGTGTACTTCTACAACGCCTTCGAGGCGCACAGCGAAAGTGACGTGTTCGAGGCTCGATACGGCAGGCGCGTGATGGTGGCGCGCGACCGGTACACCGGAGAGGTCCATGGGCTGCGCGGGGACGGGTTCGCCTCATTGCAGTTTCATCCGGCATCTGTGATGTCTCGCAACGGAAGTCAGATCGTCGCGAGGCTGCTGTCGGGATTGTTAACGGAAGCTGAACTGTCTGCCCAGCACCTTGCTTAGTTGGGTGAGTGCTCACTAAACTTAGCGACATGAGCTCACCGGTAAGGACGCGCATGTCGAAGAGCGCGCGACGCGAACAGGTATTGGCCGCCGCCATAGCCGAATTCGCTGCCGGTGGCTATGCGGCGACGTCAACGGAGTCGATCGCCCTGCGGGCCGGTATCTCGCAGACCTATCTCTTCCGATTGTTCCCGACCAAGAAAGCGGTCTTCCTCGCCGCGACGAATCAAGGATTCGACGCGGTGGAGGAAGCTTTTCGCGCCGCGGCAGCGAGGAGCGTGGAAGCCGATCGCATGGACGCGATGGCCGAGGCCTACATCGATCTGCTGGGCGACCGTCAGTCGCTGACCTTCCAATTACAGGTGTACGCTGCGTCGGCTCTCGATGACGAGATCCGCGCCCTGGCGCGTGAACGATTCCATCGGCTCTATCAGACCGTGCGGGAGCTGTCCGGCAGTGATGCCGGAGGGGCGTTCGATTTCATGGCTCAGGGCATGCTGCTGAATGTCACAAGTGTGCTGGAACTGGAACTGTTGAACCCGGAAGCTGACGAGTAGCTTCCGGGTTTCTGGCGGTTTCTCAGCGCAGTCGAATTACGTACTACGCCACAATTTCCCATGAGGAACCACCATGTCGAAAATCGACTCTCGACGTGTGTTGTGGACCTTTATTGTCAGCGGAATTGCGATCTTCATGGTCTCGCTGGACAATCTGGTCGTCTTCAACGCGCTTCCTACAATTCGTTTGGAACTGCACACCGGCCTCGACGGCCTGCAGTGGATCATCAATTCCTACACTCTGACCGAAGCCGTGCTGCTGCTGGCGGGCGCGTCGCTGGGTGATCGGTTCGGTCGCAAGCGCACCTTCGCGGTCGGCATGGTCATCTTCACCGGAGCGTCCGCGGCCTGCGCCCTGTCCTCGTCGATCGGCGCGCTGATCGCTGCCCGTGCGGTGCAAGGGGTGGGTGCGGCCATCGTCATTCCGCTGACTCTGACGCTGCTCGCCCAGGCGGTTCCCCCCGCCAAGCGTGGCGCGGCCATCGGAATGTGGAGCGCCATGAGCGGTCTGGCGGTCGGCCTCGGACCGGTGGTCGGCGGCGCGATCACGAATTACGCGTCGTGGCAATGGATCTTCTGGATCAATGTGCCGATCGGCGCGGTGCTCATTCCGCTCGCCATCGCCTTGGTGGGGGAGAGCTTCGGCACGAGTTCCCGACTGGACCTGGTGGGCAACGCACTGATCGCTGTGGGTCTGCTCGGCATTGTCTTCGGCCTGATCCGGGGCAACGATCACGGATGGAGCAGCACCGGGGTGCTCGGCTCCTTGATCGGCGGCGGGCTGCTGCTGATCGCGTTCGTCGTGTGGATCAATCGCGTCGCCGAGCCGATGGTGCCGCCGGTGATCTTCACCAGCCGCGGATTCACATTGACCGCACTGGCGGCACTCGGCATGTCGGTCGGCATGTTCGGCGCGGTGTTCTTCCTGGTGCAGTTCCTGCAGTCGGTCCAGCACTACTCCGCGCTGTCGGCCGGTGTGCACACCCTGGCGTGGACGGCCATGCCGACGTTCACGGCTCCGATCGCCGGCATCCTGATCGACAAGGTCGGCGGAAAGCCTGTGCTGGTCGTTGGTCTCGTGCTGCAGGCGATCGGCTTGGGATGGCTGGCGGCGGTCACGACCCCCGATGTCGCCTTCGCGGTACTCGTACCCTCCTTCGTGATCAGCGGCGCCGGGATGGGCCTGTTCTTCCCCCCGATCGCGCGGCTCGCACTCGAATACGTCGCGCCGCAATTCGAGGGCGTCGCCTCCGGCGTTTCCAGCGCCATCCGCTACTTCGGCACGGTGCTCGGAATCGCCGTCCTGGGAGCGGTGTTCGCCGCCCATGGCAGCTACGCCGACCGGCAGTCCTTCACCGACGGCTATGTGCCCGCCCTCTGGTGGGCTTGCGGCTTCCTGACCCTGAGCGCGATCGTCGCGATCTTGCTTCCGCGCCGACCCGAGCGGGCCGAGAGCGGGGTGTCCACGGCCAGCGTGGTCGCCGAACCCTCGGATGTGCCCGAATCAGCAACGGCTCGTTGATCTCTACTGTGCGAAAGGGGCGTAACAGTGTTCGAAAAACTGGGCTACTTCATCAATCGTCGGCGATTGGTCGTGCTGGCGGTATCGGCGGCAATCGCCGTACTGTCCGGCGTCTACGGGCTCGGGGTGTTCGGCGACATGGTGCCGAACGGGTTCGAGGCGCGCGGATCCGACAGTCGCAAAGCCGCCGAACTGGCTGACAAGTCGTTCGCGCAGCGCAGTCCCGACGCGGTCGTCATCTACCGCAGCGCGGATCGCACCGTCGACGACCCTGCGTTTCGGAAGTCCGTCGAGGATGTGCTCGACGGCCTGCCTGGCGTGGCGGTCACCGGCTCGGTCGACTACTGGCGTACCGGCCTCGAGGAGCTGGTCAGTCATGACCGGCACGCGACCTACGCGCTGCTGAACTTCGTCGGGGGCGACGACAATGCCAAACAGGACAGTTACCTGAAGATCAAGGACCAGCTGTCGGCGGCGGGCCTGCAAACTTTCCGAGGCGGAAACACACCCGCCGGCTACGAGGCCGGCGATCAGGTCGGCAAGGATCTCGGCATGGCCGAGGGGCTGTCGTTCCCGGTTCTGTTCATCTGCCTGGTGATCGTGTTCGGTGGATTCGTCGCGGCCAGCCTGCCGCTCGCGGTCGGTGGTCTCTCGATTCTCGGCTCGATGGCTGTACTGCGGGTGTTCGCCCACTTCACCGACATCTCTGTGTTCGCCATGAGTCTGGTGACCATCCTCGGCCTGGCCGTCGCCATCGACTACGGCCTGTTCATCGTGAGCCGCTACCGCGAAGAGATGGAACAGGGCCATACGGGCGGCGACGCGCTGGCTCGCACCCTCGCGACCGCCGGACGCACCGTCGCCATCTCGGGCATCACGGTCGCGGTCGCACTCGCCTCGATGAGCTTCTTCCCGTTCGTGTTCCTCGAGTCGATGGCCTACGGCGGTGTCGCTGCGGTGCTGCTGTCGATGTTCTTCTCACTCGTCGCGCTGCCCGCGGCCTTGTCACTGCTGGGCCGGCGCATCAATGCGCTGTCGTTGTGGAAGCAGCGTTCGGTGATCCCGAGTGCCACCGGATTCTGGTACCGCCTGGCTCAGGGCGTCATGCGCAGACCCGTGATCGTGGCGACGGCCGCCATCGCCCTGCTGTTGGTGCTCGCATCGCCCTTGCTGCGCATCGAGTTCGGTGTGAACGACGCGCGGCAGCTGCCGGACTCCGCGCAGGGCCGCCAGGTCTTCAACATGCTCGAGAAGGACTTTCCCAGCGGCGCGGCGAAGACCATCGACGCGGTCGTGGTGCTGCCCGCGGGTGCGGACACGCCGAATCAGCAAGCGGCGCTGACGGATTACACCCACCGACTGGCCGGCGTTCCCGGCGCGAGTCGCGCGGAGATCACCGGCGCCCAGGGGACGGTCGCGCGCGTATCGGTGGCCTATGAGGGAGCGGCGGTGTCCAAGCCGAGCCGCGAGCTGCTGCACCGGCTGCGT
This sequence comes from Nocardia sp. CA-136227, assembly GCF_050955695.1. NCBI lineage: Bacteria > Bacillati > Actinomycetota > Actinomycetes > Mycobacteriales > Nocardiaceae > Nocardia > Nocardia sp. CA-136227. The sequence continues at coordinate 4,201,424 of NZ_CP192081.1, read as the reverse complement.
GATCAGCCGAAACCCGCTGGCGCATCGGTGTACTTCGGCGGCGAGACCGCGACCTACGACGACACCCTCGATCGGCTCGGTGATGCGCTGCCCGCCATGCTGATCTACATCGCCATATCCACTTACCTGCTGCTGTTTCTGGCGTTCGGCTCGGTGCTGTTGCCGCTGAAGGCGATCGTGATGAACCTGTTGTCGCTCTCGGCGACGTTCGGAGCGCTGGTCTGGATCTTCCAGGACGGCCATTTCTCCGATCTGCTCGGCTTCCAGCCGACGGGCAATATCGAACCGAACATGCCGATCATGTTGTTCGCCTTGATCTTCGGACTGTCCATGGACTACGAGGTCTTCCTCCTGTCGCGGGTTCGTGAACAGTACGACGCGCTCGGCGATCCAACCGCGGCGGTGGCCACCGGCGTGCAGCGTACGGGCCGGCTCATCACCAGCGCCGCGCTGCTGATGTGCGTTCCGCTGGCAGCCATGGCCTCCAGCAAGGTCCTCACCATGATCCTGTTCGGTGTCGGCATGGTCGTCGCGATCGTGTTGGACGCCACGGTGGTTCGCATCCTGCTGGTCCCGGCCATCATGCGGCTGCTGGGCCACCTCGGCTGGTGGGCCCCGGGCCCGCTGCGACGCATCTACGACCGTTTCGGAATCCGCGAGTCGGACGGCGACATCGAGGTCGAGCAGCCCGTCACCGAACCGGAACGCGCAGCCTCCGGCACCCCGTCGTAATCACAGAACACCAACAAGAAGGAGAGGCCTGTCATGCCCGCTCTGCCCTGGACGACCGGAACCCACACCCCCGCGGCCGGCGATCAACTCCACGTTCTCACCTCGCGGCTGCCGCTCCGCAGCTACGCCGACGTGCCCCGATTTCTGTACTGGACCATGCGGATCCGCACCCAATTGCAGTCGGCGCCCGGCTGCGTCGGCTTCGCGCTGGACGCGAAGCTGCTCACCAAGACCTTCTGGACCCTGTCCGCCTGGTCGGACAAGGCGGCCATGGACAGCTTCGCGCACAGCGGTACGCACGCGAAGATGCTCGCCGACATGAAGGGCCGGATCGGCGACCCGAGCTTCGTGGATTCGGCGGCGAACACTCAGGACATCCCGCTGTCCTGGGTCGACGCTCGGGCGCGAATCCAGAAATAGCTGCCCCGAGCCCGGTAGATCCAGGAGTAGTTGTGACTCAAAAGATTCGTTTGATCACTGAATTTCCCTTCTCGGCCGGACTCCTCCACGAGGCGATGGTCAGTCCTGAATACTGGCGAGCGAGGGTGGCGGAGTTGGACGGACCGTTCGCCGAGCTGTCTGTTCGACACGATGAGGGCGACCTCATCGCCGCGGTGTCCAAACCCCTTGCTCCCGACCGTATCCCACCTCGGCTGTCGAAGGCGTGGCCGGCCGGCTTGCGTCTGAATTACTCCGAACGCTGGTCGCCGTTCTCCGACGGGTTGGCACAGGCCGAGGTGCGGGGTGCCATTTCCGCGATCGGCTCGATGTCGGGTGTCTTCGAACTGCGTGACAGTGCGGATGGCAGCATCTGTGAGTACGTGGTGACGGTCGAATCCGGAATCCCGATGGCGGGGAGGCTGATTGCCGCCGAGATCGCCAAGGGGGTCATCGAGGATTCGGGCGCGGTGGACGCGTTCACCGAGCGCTGGCTGAAGTCACGCGTGCAGGAGGCTCCCGGTGGCGCGTGACATGTTCGCCACCTGGACGCGGAGGATGCGCGCCGGCAAGCCGGGACAGCCCACCCTGGTGTGCTTTCCGCCCGCCGGCGGGGCAGCCGGTGGCTGGCGGGCCCTCGCGAACCACATTGTCGACGGTGTCGCGGTCTACGCCATTCAGTATCCGGGCCGCCGCGATCGTATCGGCGAAGCGCCGATCGGATCATTGACCGAACTGGCTGACCAGGTGGCCGAGGCACTGGAACCACTGCTCGGCGCTGAGCTGGCCTTCTTCGGTCACAGCATGGGTGCCACAGTGGCTTTCGAGACCGCCCTGCGGCTCGAGGCGCGCGGCCGGCGGTTGAGTCCCTTCTTCGTCTCCGGCCGGACTGCTCCCTCCGAGCCGCCACCGGACAAGACGATCGAGACCGACGACGCCACTCTGATCACCGAAATGGAGCGTTTGGCCAACGACCCCCGGTCGGTAGCCGTGCTGAGAACCGACGCCGCGCTGGCGGCCGCCGTGCTGCCGTCGGTCCGGAACGACTATCACGCGATCGAGAGTTATGTACACATCCCCGGCGAACCGCTGAACTGTCCCATCGTCGGGCTGACCGGCGCTGACGATCCTGTGGTCTCACCGGTCCAACTCGAACGATGGCGCGCACACACCACCGGGGCCTTCGAGTTACACATCTTCCCCGGTTCGCACTTCTATCTCGATGCTCGACCTGCGGAGATCGCCCATGTGATCAACAGCTGTATCTGAGTTGGGCGGTCGGGGCTCTGTATTCGTGAGAGGCAGGACCGAGACCAGGAGGTGACGCGGTGAGCCTTCCCCGACTCACGGCCGATGAACGTCGGCAGCAGATCACCGTCGCGGCGGTCGAGGTGTTCGGCGCTTACGGGTATGGCACGACCACAACGGACGCGATCGCTCGCGCCGTGGGTGTTTCGCAGCCGTATGTCGTCCGCCTGTTCTCCACGAAGACGGCAATCTTCGTGGCGGCCGCGGAGTATGTGTTCGACCAGATCGAACAGCGGCTGCTCGATCTGCTGGGCCAATCCAGCGTGGCGGGTGCCTCGGCGCCGCTCGAGAACTGTCGGGGACTTCTGAAAGACGAGACCACGGCACGCTTCCTCGTGCAGCTCTACGGCCTGGCCTGCGTCGACGAGGAGATCCACTCGGTGGCGAGCGAAGGATTCTCCCGGGTGTCCGTCCTGCTGCTCGACCTGCTCGGCGGCGATGTGTCCAGCGTGAACGCGCTGTTGGGCGAGATGTTGGTCCGGACCATCCATGTGCCGACTCGCGTGTCATGACTTTCTTCGTGCGTACCTCTTTGGAGGTATTGCGACTACCTCCAAAGTGGACTCCAGTCCTAGCGTCCGCGCCCATAGCCTGAATAAGTCTTGTTGCGAACGACAAAGGTTGGACATGGCCGAGGACAATGGGTACGAGCGGGTTGCCGAACTCGTCTCGTCGTGTGTGCACGGCTGTCCGGAAGCGTGGCGAAAACTGGTCGACGAGTATTCGCCGCTGATGCGGACCGTTATCGCATCATTTCGATTGTCGAAGCACGATTCTGAAGATATTTACCAGTCGACATGGGTGAACGTTGTGCGTCACCTGGGTGATCTGCGATCAACCGAACATTTGGCCGCCTGGCTGACGACAACCACGCGCCGAGAATGCTTGAAGCACACCGCGAGGGACATCAGCAGGATCACAGCCGATCTGGATGCTGTACCCGATATTGCCGTCCAGCACGATTCGATGGTCGAGCATGTCATGCGCGGTGTCGCGGTGCGCGAGGTCCGCGTCGCGCTGCGTCGGCTTCCGGTCCGGGACCAGCGTCTACTCCGGACATTGATGGCGAACACGGAACCGAGCTACGACTGTGTCAGTGCCCAATTGGGGGTTCCGCGTGGATCGATCGGGCCCTTGCGTGGACGCGCCTTGAATCGGCTGCGTGCCCTGCTCCCGCCGGATGCGGACAGCTGGGTGGCTTGATCGATCTCGATCCGGACATACTGTTGCTGAAAGGAACCACTCCGATGTCGATCGAAACTCGAACACATTCGAATGACGCTCTCGCGCCGACGCTGTCGCGGACGACATGCCGGATAGCGGGAATTCTCCTGCTGGTCATGCCGTCGGTGGAATTCGGTGGCTACTTCCTCACTTTGGTCGACACCGGAAAGGTGCCGCAGACCGCATTCCAGCAGAGCTTCGACCGTGCCGGTCACGCGCATGCGGCCGTGTTGTTGATGCTGTCGCTCGTTTCCTTGCTGCTGGCCGACGCGCTGCGGCTGACCGGATGGTTCGGTTGGGTGTCGCGGCTGGCGATTCCGGCTGCCGCAGTGCTGATTTCGGCCGGATTCTTCCTCTCGGCTCTCGGGAGCGGCCGCACCCAGCCGAACTCGCTGGTCATTGTGTTGTGGCTGGGAGTCGCCGCCTTGACCACCGGATTGATAAGTCTCGGCGTGGCTTTGCTGCGTCGCTGACACTCCCGATCACTTCTTCGACGTTCCTGCTTGGAGTAGTTCAATGTTCACGCGCATCGCCATCGTCAACCGTGGAGAGGCGGCCCGCCGTCTGATCCACGCAGTTCGGGAATTCAATGCCCAGCATCGCGATCGGGAGCCACTGCGCACGATCGCGCTCTACACCGATGGTGAGCGGCAGGCCGGGTTCGTTCTCGCCGCGGATGAGACGTACTGCCTGGGGCCGGCTTCAGCCCGACCGTACCTGGACATGGCAGTGCTCGAGCGGGCGCTGACCGAATCCGGAGCCGAGGCGGCCTGGGTCGGCTGGGGTTTCGTGGCCGAGGATCCGGCCTTCGTCGAGTTGTGCGATCGCCTGGGGATCACGTTCATCGGCCCGAGCGCCACGGCGATGCGAGCTTTGGGGGACAAGATCGGGGCAAAGCTGCTGGCCGAACAAGTCGGTGTGCCGGTGGCTGCCTGGAGCCGCGGCCCGGTTCGATCACTCGACGACGCGTTGGCCGCTGCCGAAACCATCGGATACCCGCTGATGCTCAAGGCGACCGCGGGCGGTGGTGGTCGTGGCATCCGGATCGTCACGACTCCACAGGAGCTGCGCGAGGCCTATTCGCGAACCAGCGCGGAGGCAGCGCGGTCGTTCGGCAACGGGACTGTGTTTCTGGAGCGCCTGGTTTCGGGCGCGCGGCACATCGAAGTACAGGTGATCGCCGACTCCCACGGGACGGCCTGGGCTCTGGGTGTGCGCGATTGCACCGTGCAGCGGCGCAATCAGAAGATCATCGAGGAGTCCGCGTCACCGTTGCTGAACGCGGATCAGATAGCAACGGTGAAGGATTCGGCCGAGCGTCTCGCCCTGGCGGTCGAGTACCGCGGGGCCGCCACGGTGGAATTCCTCTACCAGCCGCAGGAAGAGCTGTTCGCCTTCCTCGAGGTCAACACACGGCTGCAAGTGGAGCACCCGGTCACCGAGGTCACGACCGGAATCGACCTGGTGAAGGCGCAATTGGAGGTGGCGGCCGGATTGCCGCTGCGCGGTCGGAAGCCCGTCGAGCGTGGCCACGCGATCGAGGCCCGGCTGAACGCGGAAGACGCCGACCGCGATTTCGCCCCCGCCCCGGGCCGGATCGAGTTGCTGCGCTGGCCCGCGGGGCCCGGCATCCGCATCGACACCGGCGTCGTCGAAGGTGACGAGATCCCCCCGGACTTCGATTCGATGATCGCGAAGATCATCGCCTATGGCCGGACTCGCGGCGAGGCAATCGCCCGCTTGCGCCGGGCAGTCTCGGAGACGACAGTCATCATCGAAGGCGGCGCCACCAACAAGGGCCTGCTGATGTCGCTGCTGGAGTCCAGTGAGGTGGTGAACGCCACCGCCGACACCCGCTGGGTTGACCGGGCTCGCGCAGAAGGTGGCCTGTTCACATCCCAGCGAACCGGCGTCGTTCTCGCGGCCGCCGCCATCGCCGGGTACGAAGCGGACGAGGAAGCGCGTCGGATCTGGTTGTGGGAGACCGGGCGTGGGGGTCGTCCGCAGATCCTGGAGGAACCGCTGCGCGCTGTCGAGGTGAAGCTGGCAGGCCGGGGCTATCGGGTCAGTGCGGCCCGGACCGGTGCGAACAGCTTCCGCATCGGCATCGGCGACGACACCAACTTCGATGTCGACATCGTGCGGATCGATTCGTACACCAGCCGGCTCGGTGTCGGCGATCAGACCTATCGCGTCGTGTCGGCGACCCACGGCACTGTGCAGTTGGTCGAGATCGATGGCATCACGCACCGTGTGAGTCGTGATGAAGGGGGTGCCGTCCGCGCGCCGGCACCCGCACTGGTGGTCGCGACGCCTGTCGCCGAGGGCGTCGAAGTCACCGCGGGCACACCGGTTCTCGTGCTCGAGAGCATGAAGATGGAGACGGTGCTTCCCGCGCCGTTCGACGGACGAGTTCGCCGGCTCCTGGTGGCGGTGGGCAGCCAGGTGTCGACCGGAACCCTGCTGGCACAACTGGAGGTTCTCGACGAGAACGCCACCGAGGCACCGCAGGATCCCATCGATCTGCTGCTGCCCGTGCTCGACGAGCCCTCCGCCCCGGCGCGTGCGGCGGCGGCCCTGCGCGAGATATCCAGTGGCATACTTGGGTTCGATCGCGCCCCCGACACCGAATCGGCGGTGACGCGCTATCTGCGGGACCGAAGCAGCCTCGTCTTCGAGGCGGGAGCGCCTCTGCCGACCGAGGCCGAGCTGATCGAATCATTCTGCGACATATCGGAACTGTGCGACCCGCGCCCGGAACACGACACTCACCGGTCCCGGCGTGAGCAGCTGCACGTCTATCTGCAGAGCCTGGACGCGAACCGGGGTCCACTGACTGCCAGTTTCCAGCAGGTGCTGACCGATACGCTGCACCGCTACCGGGTGGATGATTTGGAGCGCACCCCGGCGCTGGAAGCGGCGGTCTACCGAATCGTGCTGGCTACCAAGCATTTCGATGAATCCACCCACGCGATCCAGGATCTGTTGAAGGTGTGGCTCAGCGAGCCTCGTCCACATGACGACCGGCCTCGGGCCGCGCTCGAACGGATGATCCGTGTCGGAGCCGCGCGCACGCCAGTTCTGGCCGACCTGGCTCGCAGTGTCGAATTCCGGTGGTACCTGCACCCTGAGGCCGAGGCGGCGAAAGCCGGGGCGCTGGCCGGGGTGCCCGACGAACTGCGCATCCTTGCCGGACTGCCGCACGCCCCCGAACGGACGCGGCGAATCGTGGCAATCGCGGACATCGCCGAGTCGCTGGATCACCTCGTGGTGGCCCGACTCCAGCGCAATGTCCATTTCCCGGTGGATCCGCTGCTGGAGGTGTTGTGCCGCCGCCGTTACGGCGAGCAGAACCTGGGTGAGGTTCGCACGGTCATCACCGCGGGCCGGGCCTTCGCGATCTGCGATTACGAGCTCGAGCTCCGGCCTGGCAACACTGTGCCCACGACGTGTGTAGCCACGATGGGACGGATGAGCGAACTGCGGGACGGGCCATCAGGTGCCCTCACGTCCGCACTGCTCGGCTTGCTGGAGGGAGCGCCCGCCGTCCACGTCAGGGTCGTCGATCTACTGCTGTCCTGGCAGGACGCGCCCGATTCCATCGAGGAACGGGCGCGTGGATTGCTGGACGCGTTGCAGCGCGCCGGACTGGCGCCGGCCACGCGCCGCATCACCGTGGCGCTGGCACCGCCGCACGACGGTCCCCTGGAGCACTTCACCTTCCGTGCCCGAGCCGGTGAACTGGTGGAAGACACTGTGATTCGCGGGGTGCACCCGCTGGTGGGCCGTCGCCTGCACCTGTGGCGGCTGCGCAACTTCCACCTCGACCGACTGCCGGCGCCGCCCGACATGATCGTGTACCACGCGGTCGCCAAGGACAATGCCTCCGACGAGCGTCTCGTCGCCCTCGCGCAGGTTCGCCGGTTCGAGCCGATTCGCGACGGCTCCGGCGCCATCGTCACGGCGCGTGGTGCGGAAACGGTCCTCAACGCGTGTGCCGAAGTGGTGGCGCGGGCCCGCAGAGACCTGGATCCGGTGGGGACGCGACTGGCGCTCAACCACGTGTGGCTCGATATCCGCCCGGTGATCGATGTCGATACCGCCGCCTTGGCCGACTGGCTTCACGACACCGCCCCGCAGATCGTGCGAGCCGGTATCCAGGAGGTGGTGGTGCACGGACGAGTTCGTCAACCCGACGGCAGTTACGACTTCCAGGTGACGCGCTTCCGGTACGACGTGACCGGCGGCACCGAAGTCACCGTCGACGCGCCACCCGCGGAACCCCTCGTACCGCTACGGGACTACGACCAGAAGGTGCTGCGCGTCCGGCGTCGCGGTGCTGTCTATCCTTACGAGCTGATCGACCTGGTGCGTGGCCCGAACGGAAGCTTCACCGAGCTGGATCTTCATCCCGAGCGGGACGAGCTGATCGAGGTCGACCGTCCACGCGGTCTCAACGAGGTCGGCATTGTCGTCGGTACGGTCAGCACGCCGACCCGCTTGCATCCGGAAGGCATTCGTCGAATCGTCCTCTTCGGCGATCCCTATCGGGAGCTGGGCGCGCTCGGGGAGCCGGAATGCGCCCGCATCGATGCCGCGCTCGTGCTGGCAGAGCGCGAACGGATTCCGCTCGAATGGTATTCGCTGTCTTCGGGTGCGCGAATCTCGATGGACTCCGGCACCGAGAACATGGACTGGGTGGCTCGGGTGCTGCGCCGCATCGTGCGGTTCACTCAGACTGGCGGCGAGATCAACATCGTGGTCGCGGGGATCAATGTGGGTGCCCAGCCGTACTGGAACGCCGAGGCCACCATGCTGATGCACACCCGCGGCATCCTGGTGATGACACCGGCCGGCGCCATGGTGCTCACCGGCAAGCAGTCCCTGGACTTCTCCGGCGGGGTCTCGGCGGAGGACAACTTCGGCATCGGCGGATACGCCCGAGTCATGGGTGCCAACGGCCAGGCGCAGTACTTCGCTCCGGATCTCGGCGCGGCGCGCGAGATTCTGATGAACCATTACGAGCACACCTATGTCGCTGCCGGCGATTCCGGTCCGCGGCGGGTAGTGACCGCAGACCCCGTGGATCGGGATATCACGGCATTCCCGCACCACCACCCCGACAGCGAATTCACCACGGTCGGGCAGATATTCGGGTCCGACACCAATCCCGACCGCAAGAAGCCGTTCTCGATCCGAAGCGTGCTCCGGGCGATATCCGATCAGGACTATCCGCTCTCGGAGCGCTGGGCGGACATGGCCGAGGCGGAGAACGCCGTCGTCACGGATGCTCGGATCGACGGATGGTCGGCTTGCCTGATCGGAATCGAATCGGCGCCGGTCGCGCGGCACGGGTTCCCGCCCGCCGACGGTCCCGAGTCCTTCACCGCCGGAACCCTCTTTCCGCTGTCGTCGAAGAAGGTCGCGCGGGCGATCAACGCCGCCAGTGGAAACCGCCCGGTCGTAGTGCTGGCGAACCTGTCGGGTTTCGATGGGTCGCCGGAGTCCATGCGGCGGCTCCAGTTGGAGTACGGCGCCGAAATCGGCCGCGCCATAGTCAATTTCGAGGGACGGATCGTCTTCTGTGTGATCTCGCGCTATCACGGCGGAGCCTTCGTGGTGTTCTCCAAGGCGCTCAACCCGAATATGACGGTGCTGGCTGTCGAGGGCTCGTTCGCGTCGGTGATCGGCGGTGCGCCCGCCGCGGCGGTGGTGTTCGCCCGCACCGTCGACGCCCGTACCTCGGCCGATCCACGGATCCGTGCTCTCCAAGAGGAAATAGCGACGACCGAAGACGCCGGCAAGCGGGCCGAGCTGGTCACCGACCTCGCGGCCGAACGGAAACTGGTACGGGCCGATCACTTGTCGGCCCTCGGGGCCGAATTCGACGGAGTGCACAGCATCCAGCGGGCGGTCGAGGTCGGCTCGGTCGACGCGGTCATCACTGCCACTGAACTCCGCGCCCGCATCGCCGACGCCGTCGCCACCGCGTGGCAAGCGTGAGCGTCGGGAGCGCGCGAACTTCGAGCCAGAAGGAGGAAGGCTTCCCATGACGGAAATGAAACCGATCATCTCCACCGTGTCCGACACCGCACGGTGGGTCGCAGTATATCGAGCGATCGAGTCGGAGCGCCCGGACGCACTGTTCCACGATCCACTGGCAGGCATGCTCGCAGGTAGGGTCGGGCCCGTGATCGCGGCGGAGACGACCCGCGTGATGGGCGATCACGGCTGGCCGATCGTCGCCCGTACCAAGTTGATCGACGACATGATCGGATCGGCGATCGACGGCGGTTGCGACCGGGTGATCAACCTGGCGGCAGGCTTGGACACCAGACCCTACCGACTCGATCTGCCGGCAGACCTGACCTGGATCGAGGCTGATCTGCCTGCGCTGTTGGAGGAGAAGAAGCGGGCGCTCGACTGGTACCGGCCGAGATGTCGACTCATCAGGCGCGCCGTCGACCTCTCTGATTCGGTATCGCGGCGGGCGTTCTTGAACGACGCCCTGGCCGGGGCCTCGCGCGCATTCGTGATCACCGAAGGGTTGGTCATGTATCTGCAGCCCGACGAGGTCCGACAGCTGGCAGTCGACCTCCGGCGCGAGGAGATCGCCTGGTGGGTGGTCGACATCGTGTCAGTCGTGATCGCCGAGCGGTTGGAGCGTAGTGGGAACGGCCTGTTGAAGAACGCGCCCTTCACCTTCACGCCGGCGAACGGCGTCGCGTTCTTCGAGGACGAAGGATGGGAAGTGCTCGAAATAGAGTCGATACTGCAGGCGGCGAGCCGATTTCGGCGGGTGTCTCCGATGTATCGATTCTTTTCCCGTCTGCCGCAACCGAATCCACGCAAGCCGGGCACCGTTATCCCGTGGAGCGGCGTACTCCGTTTGACCCACTGAGCCCGCCCGCTACTGCGGTCCCCTCCACTGTGCGATCTCGCACTGGTTCGGGGATCATGCCGTCCTTCTGAGCCGGTCCCGCAATCACCCTGCTGCGCGTGCGGCGCGCCGAGACAGAGCGGCGAAGGCGTCACGCAGTAAGTCCGGGCCGATGACCTCGATCTCGGTGTCGAAACGCGCCAGCGTCGCGGCGAGTGCGGCCCAGGACCAGGAACCGGTCAGCAGTCTGGTCCTGGCGGGACCGAGTTCCTCGACGATTCCGTCGCCGGCGAACGCGGCCACCTGTGCGGCGGGGAGGTCGAGGACCACCTCACCGCGACAAGGCCAGACGTTCGTACTGCCGGAGCCTCTGAACCGAGCGGACAAGAACGCGGCGACATCGCCACCCGGCACTTGCCGGGGGCTGAAGCGCGGCCCGTTGGGGACGCGCAGCACCATCCGATCGGCACGATAGATCCGCCAATCCTCGCGCTCGGGATCCCATCCGATCAAATACCAGCGTCCACCCCGGACCACGAGGTGATGAGGCTGCACCCGCCGCGCCGGCCGCAACCCGAGGCCATCCGGCTCGGCCGTCGACCGGTAGTCGAACCGCACCTCCTCCGCGGATCGGACAGCGCCGCTGAGCGCGAGCAGAATGGCGGTGTCGACCTGGGGATCGGCACCGCGACCGGCCGATTCGACCGCGGTCACGTCGAGGGCGTCGACACGCTGCCGCAGGCGGGCCGGCAGCACCTGCCGCACAGTCGCCAAAGCGCGCGCGGCGGCCTCCTCGATACCCGCACCCGTCCCGATCGCGATCCGCAACGCCACCGCGAGTGCGACCGCCTGTTCATCGTCGAACAGCAGCGGGGGCAGCTCGCTGCCCGCCTCGAGCCGATAACCGCCCTCGGGTCCCTTGACCGCCCGGACCGGGTAACCGAGCTCGCGCAGCCGATCGATGTCGCGGCGAACCGTGCGTTCGCTGACAGCCAGCCGCTCCGCGAGCAGCGGTCCCGGCCAGTCACGGCGGACCTGCAGCAACGACAGCAGCGAGAGCAGGCGGTGAGAGGTGACCTTCGAAGACGCGGTTGGCATGCTCACCAGGCTGCCAGAAATAGCGGACGTTCCCTGTCCGGTACTGCTGTCAGGGTGGCGTTGTCGCCGGAACCGTCCGGCGGCGAGACCACCTCCGAAGGGACGCGATCACGATGTCGGTACACGCTGTCGCCCATTTGAACTTCCACGGTCAGGCCCGTGCGGCCCTGGTGTTCTACCAGTCGGTGTTCGGCGGGCAGACCACCATCGCCACCTACGGCGACTTCGGGATGCCCGCCGAGTTGCCCGACGCCGCCAAGGTGGTGTTCGGCCAGGTCATCGCGGACAACGGGTTCCGGGTCATGGCCTACGACGTGCCCGGGACGGACGCACCGGTCGCCCAGGGCGCGCCCACCACCCGCCGCGAGAACGGCACCACCCTCACCGCGGAACCGTTCTTCCTCTCCGTCCGCGGCGACACGGTCGAGGAGGTCGGCGCGCTGTGGGAACGTCTCGCGGACGGGGCAAGCGTCATCGAGGAATTCGGCCCGGCGCCGTGGGCACCCGGGTTCGGGATGCTGCGCGATCGCTTCGGCATCACCTGGATCCTCGACGTCGCAGCCGAGTACGGCGGAGCCTGACGCCATTTCCCGGGGAGCGACCGATCCGGTCGCGCCCCGGGGCGCGGCTCCTGTGAAAATCCGGATAGCCAGCGGCGCAGGCGGTTTCGGGTGCTCCATGATCGCGTGCACCGCGTGTTGTCAACGCCATCGACCGATGCCCGAAAGATTCTCGCATGCTTCGGAATCCGCAAGTAGCCTGTCGCGGTCCAACAGGCAATAGGCAATAGGCAATCAGAAACCGAAAATGCAGTACGACAAGTTCTTCTGTCGGCATGGGGAGGCATCGAGAATCGGGGCCGATGGACAGCGTACAAGAGCAGATCTCACTCACCGGGTGCTGGGACGGCGTGGGCCAACCTCCGGGACACGGTTGCTACCCACGTCGCAGGGAAGACGGGGGACAAGGTCTGGGCGAGTGCGCAATTGGGACATCCGAGTGGTGCGAGGTTTAGATCCGGGCACTTCAATGACCAGGCTTGATCGGTTCCTGCGTCGGTGGACAAAGGTGCATGACAGTGGAATCCGTGTCCTGCCTGAGCCATCCAAACTGAAACATCAGTACGTCAACGGTAGGGTTACGAGCTGGAATCCGAGGGTTATCGGATTCGGATGTTGCTCTATTAGGAGATCGATGAAGTACACAAAGTTCGTGGCTACCGCATTCGTCGCCGCGGCCGCGACCGGCATTGCCGCGGGCACCGGATACGCCGTTCCGCTCGACCAGGCTCCGGTGGTGGAGCAGGCCGCGTCGCCGCTGCACGGCACCCAGCAGGGTGTCGGCTATGACGTCGTGGTGAGCGATGCCAACGACATCGTCACCAAGGTGACCGGCGGGCAGTTCAGCCTGGACGCCACCGGGCAGACGGTGTTCCTGAAGAACCAGGCCGGGGACGTCGTCACCCAGGTGCCGCTGACCGGCACGCTGGCGGGCAAGCAGTACGGGCTGACCGCGGCCATCGACACCACCGGCACCGAGCTGACGCTGACCTCGGTGTCGGCGCCGCTGGCCACCGCCAAGGACATCGACTCGCAGGGTGACTTCTTCGGGCAGCTGCAGCACGCGGCGCTGGGCGGGATCATCGGCGGCATCCTGGGCGCGTTCCTGTTCGGGATCGGCGCGATCCCGGGCGCGATCATCGGGCTGCTGGTCGTCGGCGGGCAGCCGCTGATCGATTCCGGGTCGGCCTACTTCAGCGGGCAGCCCTGAAAACGCTGATCCTCGGCGGCACCCGGGAAGCCCGGGAACTCGCCGACATCGCGTCCGGCGAGCGGGGATTCGAGATCGTGTCCTCGCTCGCCGGGCGGGTGCGCGCGCCCGTCCTGCCGGTCGGCGAGGTGCGGGTGGGCGGATTCGGGGGTGTCGAGGGGCTGCGGGAGTGGCTGTCCGGCAACGGCATCGAGGCCGTGGTGGACGCCACCCATCCGTTCGCGGGCGGGATCACCGCCAATGCGGCGGTCGCGGCGGCGGCGCTCGGACTGCCGGTGCTGCATGTGCGGCGGCCGGGCTGGATCGAGCGGTGCGGGGACCGGTGGGTGCGGGTGCCGGATCTGGAGTTGGCGGCGGAAGCCGCCGCGGCGCTGGGTAAACGGGTGTTTCTGACCATCGGCCGCCAGGGGGTGGCCGCCTTCGAGCACTCCGACGAGTGGTTCCTGATCCGGGCGATCGACCCGCCCGAGGGTGCGGTGCCCGCGCGGCACGAACTATTGCTCGCCCGTGGGCCTTTCAGCGTCGAGGACGAGATCGCACTGCTCGTCGAACGGCGCATCGACGTCCTGGTGACCAAGGACAGCGGGGGCGCGCTCACCGAGGCCAAGCTGACCGCCGCCCGGGAACTGGGCCTGGCGGTCGTGATGATCGACCGGCCGCCGCTGCCCGAAGGCGCGCGACAGGTGGAAACCGTTGCGGCCGCGTGGGATTGGCTGCGCGCCCGGCGCGACGAAGCGTAGCGGTATCGGCCGGGCGCGGATCCGGTCAGGACAGGCGGCTGGTGCGGTCCAACAGCTCCGGCAGGCGGTCGAACCATTCCAGGACGGCCCGTTCGTAGCGGATGCCGAAATCCAGTGTGGCCCGCTCGTAGGGCGACATCCGCTGCTCGTCCTGGCCGGACAGGTAGCCCGAGAGCCGCTGTTCGTGGACGGTGCGGCCGGCGGCCACGATGCGTTCCAGGCGGGCGGCGTCCACGAACTCCCCGAACGACAGGGTCAGCAGCAGCGGCACCCGGATGGTCTCCGCGCCCGGATCGCGGGCGATCCATTCGGCGAAGGCCTCCCGGCCGGCCTCGGTGATCCGGTACGGCGTGCGGTCGCGGGCGCCCGACGCGCCCTTCTCGACCAGGCCGAGGCCGTGCATGGTGGCCAGCTCGCGGTACACCTGGCTCTGAGTGATGGTCCAGAAGTCGCCGATGCGGTCCTGGGCCAACGCCACCAGATCCCACCCGGACATCTCGCCCTGGTGCAGGAATCCGAGTAGGGACGCGGCCGTCGAGTTGAGCGGGCGTCGAGCGTGATCTTCTGGCACCGGCACTCCTTCCACAGCCTACGTTCTACATAGGAATATTACGGGGCCGGGCGTTCAGGCCTCGTAGCGACGCGACGTGAACACGCGCGGACCGCCGGCCGCCTCGAACACCGTGGTCGTGGACGCGCCCACGATCAGCAGCGTGCGCATGTCCACCACGGCGGGATCCAGCTCGCCCAGCGTCACCACCCGCACCGACTCGGTCGGGCCGCCCACATCGCGGCCGATCACCACCGGCGTCTCGGGTTTGCGGTGCTCGAGCACCAGATCCCGCATGGCCGCCACCTGCCAGGTGCGCTGCGACGACGCCGGGTTGTAGACGGCGAACGCCATATCCGCGGAAGCCACCGCCGAAATCCGTTGCGCCACCGTCTCCCACGGCTTGAGGCGATCCGAGAGCGAGATCATGGCGAAATCGTGGCCCAGCGGCGCGCCCAGCCGGCTCGCCACCGCACTCGCGGCGGTCACCCCGGGCAGCACCCGCACCGGCACCTCGCGCCACTGCGGATCCGCCGACTCCTCGATCACCGCGGCCGCCATGGCGAACACGCCGGGATCCCCGGACGACACCACCACGACCTTCGCGCCCTGCTTGGCCATGTCCAAAGCCATTCCGGCGCGCTCGGATTCGACGCGATTGTCACTGGCGTGGCGTCGCTGACCCGGTCGGACGGGCACGCGGTTCACGTAGGTCGTGTAGCCGACGATGTCGGTCGCCTCGGCCAGCGCGCGCGACACCTCCGGCGTGGTCCAGGCCTCGTCGCCCGGCCCCAGCCCGATGACGACCACTTCGCCGATCGACGCGGGAACTGCTTCGGCGGGAACCGTGCTCGACGCGCCGGTGGAAGTCGCCTCCGCCACAACCGATTCCGAGCCGTCCCGCACGGCGGATTCGGTCAGGGTGATGCGCGTCTGCGGGGTGGGGCCCGGAACCACCGTGATCGCGAAGTACGGGACGCTCGACTCGTCGACGTCGGCGGCGCGCAGCACGCGCTGCCGGTCGGAGCTGGCGCGCTCGACGTAGTAGGCGTCGTCGAGGCGGCCGGAGTCGGCGAGGGCGCGGCGCACACCGGGGTAGGTGCGGCCGAGCTTCATGATCGCGGCGGCGTCGGTCTCGCGCAGGCGGCGGGTCAGCTCCTCGGGCGGCAGCGTGCCCGGCAGCACGGTGAGGACCTGCTTCTCCTCCACCAGCGGGGTGCCCAGGGCCGCGGAGGCGGCGCTCACCGAGGTGACTCCGGGGATGATCTCGGTGTCGAACCGGTCGGCCAGGCGGCGGTGCATGTGCTGGAACGAGCTGTAGAACAGCGGGTCACCGGCGGCGAGCAGCGCGACGGTGCGGCCCGCCGCGAGGTGCTCGGCCAGACGGGCGGCGGCGGACTCGTAGAACTCGTCGATCGCGCCCTGATAGCCGCCGGGGTGGTCGGTGGTCTCGGTGGTCACCGGGTAGATCAGGTGCTCCTCGAGCTGGCCTTCGCGCATGTAGGGGGCGGCGATGGCGCGCGAGATGCTGCGCCCGTGCCGGGCGCTGTGGAAGGCGATGACGTCGGCCTCGCCGATCACCCGGGCGGCCTTGACCGTCACCAGTTCCGGATCGCCGGGTCCGAGCCCGACACCCCAGAGCTTGCTCATTCTTGTTCGCTCGCAATCGCATTGAGGGCGGCGGCGGTGATGGCGCTGCCGCCGCGCCGGCCCCGCACGGTCAGGAATTCGACGCCGCCGTATTCGGCCAGCGCCTCCTTGGATTCCGCGGCCCCGATGAACCCGACCGGGATGCCGAGCACCGCGGCGGGGCGGGGCGCGCCCGCGTCGATCATGTCCATCAGGTGGAACAGCGCGGTCGGCGCATTGCCGATGGCCACCACCGCACCGTCGAGGCGGTCGCTCCAGAGTTCCAGGGCCGCAGCCGATCTGGTGTTGTCCATGCGCGCGGCCAGGTCCGGGACGCGCGGGTCGTCGAGCAGGCACAGCACGTCGTTGTCGGCGGGCAGCCGCTTGCGGGTGACACCGGAGGCGACCATCTTGGCGTCGCACAGGATCGGCGCGCCCGACCGCAGGGCGGCCCGGGCCTTGGCCACCACATCGGTGCTGAATTCCACGTCGCCCGCCAGATCCACCTGCCCGCAGGCGTGGATCATGCGCACCACCACCTGTGACACGTCCGCCGGGAACCGGGCCAGATCGGCCTCGGCCCGGATGGTCGCGAACGAGCGCCGATAGATCTCGGCCCCGTCTTTGAGGTAGCTGGCACGCACGTCGGACATGCGCTCCACCATAGATTTCGCCGCCGGAGCGGCGCTGAGCGGGTAGTGCGCCCGGCCACAGTGGACGGTCTATCGTGCGCGCGGCCGGTGCTTTCCGGCTGGCCGGGTCAGGTGCGGGGGCGTTCGAGCAGGCGGGACATGACGATATTGCTGCGGGTGCGCCCGACGCGGGCGTTCTCGCGGATGCGTTCGACGGTGGCCTCGATCTCGGCCATGTCGGTGGCCATCACGTGGACCAGCGCGTCGGCCTCGCCCGCGATCGTCCACACGCCGACGACCTGGGGAATCGGTTCGAGCCCGCGGCGCAGCTCGGCGGGGGAGATGTTGTCGCGGTAGAAGACCTCGACGTACGCCTCGGTGCGCCAGCCCAGGGCGGCCGGGTTCACCACGGCGGTGAAGCCGGTGATCTGGCCCGCGGCGACCAGCTTGTCGACGCGGCGTTTGACCGCGGGGGCGGACAGGCCGATGACCGCGCCGATGTCCTGGAACGAGGCGCGCGCGTTCTTCAGCAGGTGGGCCAGGATCCGGCGATCGAGATCGTCCACGGTCACTCCCTTCGCGGGATGCGCGCACGTCCGGCGCAATGATGCACACGCATCGTTCAGACGCAATGAATCGCTGCTCGAGGGGTGATCAACGCAACGATTCGCTATTCCTGACACAACGGTACGCCACTTACCTTCGTGTCAGACCCGTCCGCGCCGCTTCCGAGGGAGTCCCGTTGACGTCCGTAGCCACGCTGCCGGCCCGCGATCCCGCCGCCCGCCGGCCCGTGCCCCGCCGCTACCTCATGTGCCGCCCCGACCACTTCGACGTCACCTATGCCATCAATCCGTGGATGGACACCGCCGACCCGGTGAACCGGACCCGCGCCCTGGCCCAGTGGGAGGCGCTGCGCGTCGCCTACGAGGGGCGCGGACACCGGGTCGACGTCATCGAACCGGTCGCGGGGCTGCCGGACATGGTGTTCGCCGCCAACGGGGGACTGGCCATCGGGGAGCGGGCGCTCTCGGCTCGCTTCGCCAATCCCGAACGCGCACAGGAAGGTCCGGCCTACCACGGCTGGATGGCCGCCCAATGCTTCACGAGCGTGGCCCGCGCCCGCGAAACCAACGAGGGCGAAGGCGATTTCGCCATCGCGCCGGACCGCATCCTCGCCGGGACCGGGTTCCGCAGCGCCCGCGGCGCGCACCAGGAGGTGGCGGAGTACTTCGGATTGCCGGTCGTCTCACTGGATCTGGTGGATCCGCGCTTCTACCACCTCGACACCGCGCTCATGGTCCTCGACGACACCATCGCCTACTACCCGGCCGCCTTCAGCGGACCCAGCGCGCGACTGCTCGCGAGCCTGTACCCCGACGCGATCATCGCCACCGAGGCCGACGCGAATGTGCTGGGCCTCAACGGCGTCTGCGACGGCTACCACGTGTTCCTCAGCGACGAGGCCGTCGACCTGGCCGCGCAATTGCGGGCGCGCGGCTACGAACCGGTCGGGATCGACCTGTCGGAGCTGCTCAAATCCGGCGGCAGCGTCAAGTGCTGCACCATGGAATGGCACTCGGTCAGAACGGCAGTCGCGTCCGGAACGGACTGACCTGCGGATCGTGCAGCGGATGGGCCAGGATCAGGAAGCGCAGCAGCATGATCGCGCCGCTGATCTGCAACGCCGCCAACGGGATCTCGCCGATGATCGCCGTGCCCAGTGACAGCCAGAAATCGCGGGCGTCCGCGGTGACGATGTCGAACCAGGCGTCCACCATCAGCAGGATGCCGGTGCCGAACGCCGGGAGCAGCAACACCACGCGCCGTTTCCAGCCCAGGTAGGCGGTGGTCGCCATCATCAATACCAGCACGATGTCGAACCCGATCCAGGCCAGTGGCCAGTTGCGGGCGTGATACTCCGCCGGCAGCGAGAACCCCAGGTACACGATCCACGGAATCAGCCCCAGACAGCCGCCCACCATGAGCGCCAGCCGCACCCGCCGATGCAGCCGCACCACCTCCGGACGCGGCAGCACCCGCTCCGGCGGCGGCTGCAACCGCCGGATCAGTTCGCGACGCTCCTCATCGGACATCGCCAGGATCTCCTGATCGCTGAGCTTCGCGATGGTCATGGCCGCCTCCAGCATCCGATGGTCGTCGCAGCGCGGATAACCCACTGTGCACCAGCAACCACGCCGCGTGCACCCCGCACCTGTCACCGACCGGTCGGGCCGGTCGCGTGCCGGCCGGCGGGGGAATCGAGTAGTCCGGTACCCGTGCCCGGGCGTCCGGCATCGGTGACCATTCGACAATGTCCGACAACATGTACGGCGGCGCGTCGGTGCAGGTGTACCCGAAAGATGCCACGTTGACCTACCCGCACGCGTGCGTGAGCGGCTTCCTCGACTACGTCGCGAAGTTCAACGGCATCAACTTCCACGCCAAGGACGACGATGTCCGGGAATGGCGGTACGACCAGGAGTACGACAACTGGCAGGACAGCCTCGGCATGGACTCGGTGCGGGTGTTCTACCACTACGCCCACAGCACCACCACGAGCAATGGCGTGTATCTGACCTCGATGGGCCGCACCTGGGACAACACCATCTACGCCGAATCCGACCGGATGGGATTCGGCGATCAGCGCCTGCGCTACCTGTTCCTGCACGGCTGCGAATCGCTGCGCACCAACTTCGGACACAGCCCCTACCGCACCTGGCACACGCCGAACCGGGGCGCGCGGATGCTGTTCGGATTCGACAGCCTCACCTTCGACACCGATCAGCAGGGGACACGGTTCTTCAAGGAATGGAACGCCGGCAAATCGTTCAGCCAGGCGTGGCAGGACGCGGCGCTGTCGATCTTCCACAACAACCACCGGGTGTCGTCGGCGGCCTGCGGCGCCACCGACCGTGAGGCGCAGGACCGGCTCTGGAACGAGCGGTTGTTCTACGGCGGCGCGGTGTCCGACGATTGGTACTGGTGGCGCTGGGCGGGTCAGTTCCCCCTCGAAGTCGACCTGAGCATTCCCCTTCCGCGCCAACCGATGTCACTGCGCCTGGCCCGCCGAAACGCTGACGCCGACACGGTGTCCGCGCTGGGTGAACGGCACGGGTTGCGGGGCGTACTCGCCGAGCCCGCGTCCCCGGTCACCGAGGAGTCTTGTGCGCGAGCCGAATTCGAACCCCGGCTGGTCATGCATCCCGACGGCAGCTACCAGGCGTTCTACGCCGAGCCGGACCGCAGCGCCAACGGCCGCACGCCGGAGGAGATTCGCGACCTCGCCGACCGGGCGCTGCGAGACCTGGACCTCGGCCATGACCTCGCCCTGGCCGGAATGTCGGCCACCTTCCACGCGGGCGCGAGCCGCGACGGCGATAGCGTCGCGGCCGCGGTGGCCGACTACACCCTGCATTACCGCCAGCTCTACGACGGCGTCCCGGCCGTCGCGGGCGGCGACGGTCAGCTCACCCTGACCCTCGACCCGACCGGCCGGCTCTGCTCGATCTCCGACACCACCGTCCCGATCCTGGGAGCCGAGCAGGGCCACCCGCCCACCACGGACGACCCCGATGCCTGCACGGCGCTGACCGAGGCGACCGCCGCCCGCGCCGAATGCCTCGGCGGCCGTGCCCGTCTCGCCGTCGTCCCCGACTCCCGCGAGATCGGCTACCGCTACGACCGTGACGACGCGGCTCTGGTCGCCCGCCAGACGATCGAGATCACCGGTGGTCGCTTCCGGATCCGCGACATCGTCGAGGTCACTGTCTGAAGGGCGCGCCGAGCGCCGATCCCGCCGATTCGGCGGGATCGGCTAGCCGGCGGGGATGACGCGGTAGCCGTCGGTGGTGGCGATGACGTCGGTGACCGCGCCCTTCGGGCGGCCACAGCGGCGGTCGCAGCCGGACCAGTGCTGGCGGCCGGCGACCACGACGTCGGCGGCGTCGAGACCCTCGCGGGCGAATTCCGGTGCGTCCGTGGGGAGGACGCGGCCGGAGTCGACGGCCTCGGCGACGTCGGCGCGGACGTCGGTGAGGGACTTGGCGCAGCCAGGCATGCCGGCACAGGCGCTGACCTGGAGCCACGGGGAGGCGGTGTCGAAGATCAGGCCCATGGGGGCCAGGACTCGGACCACCTGTTCGGCGGGCCATTCGTCGAGGTCGGCGAGGATCAGGCTGCGCCACGGGGTGACGATGATCGGGCATTCGACGGCGGCGAGGAATTCGGCGGTGCGGGCGGGGAGGGAGCCGAGGCGCACGCCCGCGCCGAGGGCCACCCGGCCGTCGGACTGGGTCATCCAGCCGATCGGAATGTCTTGGGGGCCGGGCGTTTCCAGGAGGTCGTCGGAGACGTCGAGGTCCGGGTGAGCGGTGCGGAGGCGGTCGGTCAGGCGGGCCGCGCCGTCGGGGATCTCGTGCAGACGCCAGTGGCCATCGCGCAGGTCGAGGAAGCCGTCGGCGGCGGCGAGCATCATGTCGACCGCCGCGTCGGCGGGGAGACGGAGGCCGGAGTCCTTGCCCGCCAACAGGAGTGCGTAGGTGTGCTCGTTGAGCGCGTGCACGCCGATGTCGCCGCCCAGGCCGCTGACATCGCCGCGGCCGTCGTCGAGGGTGAACAGGACCCGGCCGGGCAGGTCCGCGTAGCGCGGCTGTCCGCGCAGCCCTTCGTCGAGAGCGGGGACCAGGGGATGCACATCGGTCCAGCCGCCGACGCGTCCCGACAGCGGCGAGGCGATGATGTTGCGCACCCGCTCGTGGGTGGCGCTGGGCAGCAGTCCCGCCTCGGTGAGCCGTTCGGTGAGCGCGGCCGCGTCGCGGACCTGCCGGAACTGGATGTTCCCGCGCGAGGTGAGCTCGATGTTCCCGTCCCCGAGGTCGGCGGCCGCGGTCGCGAGGGCCTGGAGCTGGGTGGGGGAGAGGAGTCCGCCGGGCACCCGGATACGGGCGAGGGGACCGTCGGCTGCTTCGTGCAGGCGCAGCACGCCCGGGCAGGAGTCGGGATCGGTTCGCGTCATGACGCCACCCAGCGTACGGAGGATGCCGAGACCGGGCACGGCCGCCCGGGGTCGGGTTCGCCTCCGCTTCTATCTACATTTGGAGATATTGCAATCTAACTATGTGTCCCCGAGTATGGCGAGGCCGAAAGCAAAGAAAAGACTCCGGGACGGGGGAGTCCCGGAGTCCGGTTGCCGAATCGGTCGATTCGCCGGGCGGTTCAGCCCGCGCGGTGCGGTTCGATGGCCGCCGGCGCCCCGCGGCGGCGGGCGAAGGCGGGTGTGGTTTCCCAGGTGTCGTTGAGCAGGCTGGGAACGTTGTGGTGGTCGGCGTGGTCGCGGTGCACGGTGGTGCTCATGACCGTGAGACCGAACAGGATGGTCGACGCGCAGATGATCCCGGCGACGAGCGCCCACTGCGAATGACCGGAGCCGGCGGCCGTGAGAGCCATGGCCAGCGTTGCGAAGGCAACCAGTACGCAAAAGTATCCCGACCAGGCAGCAAAGCGGTTCCGCCTGACCCATCCTGGAGTGAGTGGCATACCGGCAGCGTACGCGCCGACCAGTCGGTTCCCCAGGGATGTGAGCCAGCCTTGGCCGCACTGTGATCGGCGCCCGCACGCGGCGACGCGGGCGCGATATCGGGCCCGCGACGGCGGCGCGATAGCATCGGCGAGCTCGTCGAACGGAAGAAAGCCGGTGCAATTCCGGTGCGGTCGCGCCACTGTGACAGTCAGACCTTCCCGGCGAGCGCCGAACCGTGCTGGGCGCGTCACCCTAGGAAGGCCGAGACCCTTGATCCTGTTGCTGTCCACCTCCGATACCGATCTGCTGAGCGCGCGCGCCAGCGGCGCCGCCTACCGGCTGGCCAATCCGGCCCGGCTGCTGCCGGAGGATCTGCCGGTCCTGCTGAACGGTGTGTCGCTGGTGATCGTGCGCGTACTGGGCGGTAAGCGGGCCTGGGAGGAGGGCCTCGAGACGGTGCGCGCCAGCGGAATTCCGGTGGTCGCCCTCGGTGGTGAGATCGCGCCCGACGCCGAGCTGATGGAGTGCTCGACCGTGCCCGGCGGTGTCGCCGCCGACGCCCACAACTACCTGGCCGCGGGCGGCCCGCGAAACCTGCTGCAGCTGCACAACTTCCTGTCCGACACGGTGCTGCTCACCGGCGAGGGGTTCGAGCCGCCGGTGGAGATGCCGAGCTGGGGCGAGCTGGAACGCCACGCCTGCCCCGTCCCGGACGACGCGCCGACCGTGGCCGTGGTCTACTACCGCGCCCAGCACCTGGCCGGGAACACCGCCTATATCGACGCGCTGTGCACCGCCATCGAGGCCAAGGGCGCTCGCGCGCTGCCCATCTACTGCGCCTCGCTGCGCACCGCGGAGCCGGAGCTGCTCGCCACGCTCGGCACCGTCGACGCGCTGGTGGTGACCGTGCTCGCGGCGGGCGGCACCAAGCCCGCGACCGCCTCGGCCGGCGGCGACGACGAGGCGTGGGACGTGGGCGCGCTCGCGGACCTGGATGTGCCGATCCTGCAGGGCCTGTGCCTGACCAGCGGCCGCGAGCAGTGGGAGGCCAATGACGACGGCCTGTCGCCGCTGGACGTGGCCACCCAGGTGGCGGTGCCGGAGTTCGACGGCCGCATCATCACGGTCCCGTTCTCGTTCAAGGAGTTCGACGCGGACGGGCTGTCGTCGTACGTGCCCGACGCCGAGCGTTCGGCTCGGGTGGCGGGTATCGCGGTGCGCTACGCGCGGCTGCGTCACATTCCGTCCGAGCGCAAGAAGGTCGCGATCGTGCTGTCGGCGTACCCGACCAAGCACGCCCGTATCGGCAATGCCGTCGGCCTGGACACCCCGGCCAGCGCCATCCGGCTGCTCAGCGAGATGCGCGAGGCCGGTTACGACCTCGGCGCGCCCGGCGAGATCCCGGGCCTGGAGGCCGCCGACGGTGACGCCCTGATCCACGCGCTTATCGCCGCGGGCGGGCAGGACCCGGACTGGCTGAGTCAAGAACAGTTGGAGGGCAACCCGATTCGCATCGGCGCCGACCTCTACACCAGCTGGTTCGAGACCCTGCCCGAGGACCTGCGCGAGGCGGTCGTCGAGGCGTGGGGCCCGCCGCCGGGCGAACTGTACGTGGACCGCTCCGCCGACCCGAAGGGCGAGATCGTCATCGCCGCCTTGCGTTTCGGCAATGTGGTGTTGATCGTGCAGCCGCCGCGCGGTTTCGGCGAGAACCCGGTCGCCATCTACCACGACCCGGATCTGCCGCCGAGCCACCACTATCTGGCCGCCTACCGCTGGCTGGCCGCCGCGGAGGGCTTCGCCGCCGACGCCGTGGTGCACCTGGGCAAGCACGGCAATCTGGAGTGGCTGCCCGGCAAGACCCTCGGCATGTCCGCCTCCTGCGGCACCGATGCCGCGCTCGGCGATCTGCCGCTGATCTACCCGTTCCTGGTCAACGACCCGGGCGAGGGCACGCAGGCCAAGCGCCGCGCCCACGCCACCCTGGTCGACCACCTGATTCCGCCCATGGCGCGCGCCGAGACCTACGGCGACATCTCGCGGCTCGAGCAGCTGCTCGACGAGCACGCCAATATCTCCGCGCTGGACCCGGCCAAGCTGCCGGCCATCCGCCAGCAGATCTGGACGCTCATGCGCGCGGCCAAGATGGACCACGACCTCGGGCTCACCGAACGCCCGGACGAAGAGGTCTTCGACGACATGCTGCTGCATGTCGACGGCTGGCTGTGCGAGATCAAGGACGTGCAGATCCGCGACGGCCTGCATGTGCTCGGCCAGGCCCCGGCGGGGGAGGCCGAGGTGGACCTGGTGCTGGCCATGCTGCGCGCCCGCCAGCTGTGGGGCGGCGAGGTCAATGTGCCGGGTCTGCGAGAGGCGCTGGGGCTCAGCGAGTCCGGTGACGAGAAGCGCGACCGGGTGGACGCCTTCGAGCAGCTGGCGCGCGAACTGGTCTCGGGCATGCAGGAAGTCGACTGGGACGTCGACTCCATCGATGCGGTGACCGAGGGCGTGTTCGGCGGGGAGCTCGCCGCGGCCGCGGGCCTCACCGACGTCGCCGCGCGCCTGGACGAGACGCGCCGGGTGCTGGGTTTCGCCGCCGCCGAGGTGGTGCCGCGACTGCGGCAGACCGGTGTCGAGGTCGCCCGCATCCTGCACGCGCTGAATGGCGGTTTCATTCCGGCCGGACCGAGCGGTTCGCCGCTGCGCGGTCTGATCAACGTGCTGCCCACGGGCCGCAACTTCTACTCCGTCGACCCGAAGGCGGTGCCGTCGCGGCTGGCCTGGGAAACCGGTCAGGCCATGGCGGATTCGCTGCTGGCCCGCTACCTGGCCGACCACGGCGAGTACCCGCGGTCGGTGGGCCTGTCGGTGTGGGGCACCTCGGCCATGCGCACCTCCGGCGATGACATCGCCGAGGTGTTCGCGCTGCTGGGCGTGCGGCCGGTGTGGGACGAGGCCAGCCGCCGCGTCACCCGCCTGGAGGCCATCGAGCTCGAGGAGCTGGGCCGTCCGCGCATCGACGTGACCGTGCGGATCAGCGGCTTCTTCCGTGACGCGTTCCCGCACGTACTGGCGCTGCTCGACGACGCGGTGCGCCTGGCCGCCGGGCTCGACGAGCCCGCCGACCGGAACTACGTGCGCGCCCACGCTCAGGCCGACCTGGCCGAGCACGGCGACGAACGTCGCGCCACCACACGCATTTTCGGCTCCAAGCCCGGCACCTACGGGGCGGGCCTGCTGCAGCTCATCGACTCCAAGAGCTGGCGCACCGACGACGATCTGGCCCGCGTGTACACCGCGTGGGGCGGCTTCGCCTACGGCCGCGACCTCGACGGCGCGCCCGCCGCCGACGACATGCGGACCGCCTACAAGCGAATCGCGGTGGCGGCCAAGAACACCGACACCCGCGAACACGACATCGCCGACTCCGACGACTACTTCCAGTACCACGGCGGCATGGTGGCCGCGGTGCGCGCGTTCACCGGCTCGAACCCCGAGGCCTACATCGGCGACAGCACCCGCCCGGACGCGGTGCGCACCCGCACCCTGTCGGAGGAGACCACCCGGGTGTTCCGGGCGCGCGTGGTGAACCCGCGCTGGATCGAGGCCATGCGCCGGCACGGCTACAAGGGCGCGTTCGAGATGGCCGCCACCGTCGACTACCTGTTCGGCTACGACGCCACCACCAATGTGGTCGCCGACTGGATGTACGAAAAGCTGGCCGAGTCCTACGTTTTCGACGAGACCAACCGCAAGTTCATGGAGCAGTCGAATCCGTGGGCGCTGCACGGTATCGCGGAACGTTTGCTGGAGGCGGCGGAGCGGAAGCTGTGGGAGCAGCCCGACACCGCCACCCTGGACCGGCTGCGGCAGGTCTACCTGGAGACCGAAGGCGAACTGGAGTAGGCGATTTCGCGTACCCGGACCGGGGTGGCCCGCAGGACAGCAGCGGACAACCCCGGTACAGGGGGGTTCCCACCGCCGGTTCGTAAGAGGAGTATGAGAACCGGACCCGGCGTCGGGCTCGGGGAAGCGGCGGGGCCTCCGGTGATATGCGAGTCATACTGCCGGACCGAATAATTCGAAGTGGGGAATCCCCGATTCACTGCGGTCCGCGTGCGTGCGTCCGAGTCGTAGATCACGACGTCCCATGATGGTACGGACGTTCACTCGGTGATGCGGTGAATCGGTCCCTCGACGTAGGGAACCATCATGAGAATCGCCAAGATCGCCGCTACCGCTCTGCTGTCCGTCGCCGCGCTGTGTGTTGCCACGGTGACCGCCCACGGCGAACCCGCTGTCGCGGCAACGGGAATCAGCGGGGCGGACCGGGGTGTCGACTACTCCGTCTCCCTGGCCCAGGACCGCAGCGCGGTCACCACCACGCTGGCCTCGGGTCATTTCGAGCTCGCCGGCGGCGCGGTGAACATCATCGCGCCCTCGGGGGAGACCCTCGCGGCGCTGCCGCTGGTCTACCAGGCCGCCGACCGCACTGTCACCGTCGTCCCCGAGGTGAACGCCGACGCCACCGAATTGACGGTGCGCCCGGCGAATCCGGCCGATGTCGCCGCACCCAACGGTGATGTCGTGGCGTTGCAGAACGTGGCCAATGCCGGATCGGTCGTCGCCGGGGCGCTCATCGGCTGTGTGGTCGGGGCCGTGATCGGCGTCTTCTTCTTCGTGGTCGGCGCCGTGATCGGTTGCGGTGTCGGCGGTTTGATCGGCGCGATCATCGCGAACGACCAGCCCTGATCGCCTGATCCCGAAGCAAGTAGCGCGAAACCACGTCGCCGGACCGGTCGGTTCGGCGACGTGGCGTGAATGCGCTTATGCCGGAAGGATCTCGATGCCGATGGTGCCCGCATTGCCGCGGCGCAGCTTGCTTCCGGTGATGGTCAGCCAGCCCAGGATCCCGTACTTGCGCTTGATGAGATCGCGCACGCGGTCGCTGCCCGCGTCGTCGAGCACGGTCGCGCGCCCCTTCACGATCTCGCCGTGCGTCTTGCCGCGCACATCGCAGGGTTGCAGCGTCACGTCGGGATTGCGCCGGATGCGCTTGACCTTCCAGCTGTCGGTGACCGTCCACACGTAGAGGCGGCCGCCGTCGAGCGCGGCCCACAGCGGTGTCGCCACCGCGGTGCCGTCCTTCTTGTAGGTGGTCAGGTTGACGTAGCTCGCGGTGCCCACAGGCCCGAACGGGTTGTCCACGCCCGCAGCCTATCCGGTCTGGCCGCCGGACGCTCCCAGGCGCACGAGGTCGCGGGACGCGGAGAAATCGGCGACCAGGTCGGCGAAGGCCGCACCGTGGGTGAGCGGGAGATAGTGCCCGGATCGCGGCACAACCAGCAGCCGGGCGTCGGGGGCGGTGTGCAGGAAGCGCTGTTCGCCGATCCGGAAGTGGTCGTGGCCGCCGTTGATCAGGCGCACCGGACCGGGATACGCGGCCAGCGCGGCGAGGGGATCGAAGGCGATGAGGGCGGCCATCACATCGGGAATGGCCTCGGTCGCGATGCCGCCGCGCGCGATGTCGGCGGCGACCCGGGGTGGCAGGACCTGGTCGAAGACCCGCTCGCTGAAGGCCTTTCCGCCGTCGGCGCGGGTGGTCAGGGCGCGGTGCATGAGCAGGAACGGGGTCGCGAGGGCCCGGTTGGGAGTCACGCTCGCGCCCGCGACGACCAGTCCTGCCACTCGCTCCGGGTGCGCCGCGGTGGCCGCGATCGAGACCTGGCCGCCCAGTGAATGGCCCACGACCACCGCCTCGCCGCCGAGGTGATCGATCCCCGCGCGCACGGCGTCGATCGCGCCCGGCAGGGTGAATCGTTCGCCGCGGCGGCTGCCGTGTCCGGGCAGGTCGATGGCCAGCACCGGGTGCCGCGGGGCGAGGTGTTCGCTGACCTGCCCCCAGCAGGCGGAACTCAATCGAATGCCGTGCACCAGCAGGATCGGTGTCGTCGTCATGGCGTCCTCCCAACTCGAATGCAACGCTACGTTGCGTTGCAATCGCACCACGGTTCGGTTCGCAACGCAACGTTGTGTTGTATTTTGGTGGGGTGACGACACCGGAACGGCGAAGCGCGGGCGCGCCGCGGCAGGCGGCCGCGATCTTCGCCGCGACCCTGGAACTGCTGGCGGACAAGGGATATGACGGCCTCACCATGGAGGCGGTGGCCGCGCGATCCGGGGTGAACAAGACCACGCTCTACCGGTGGTGGCCCGCCAAGGACGCGCTGCTGGCCGCGGCGCTCACCGACTCCGACCTGCTGAGCTTCCCGATGCCGGACACCGGCAGCCTGCGCGGCGATCTGCTGGACCTGGCCCGGGCCATCGCCGGACTGCTCACCGACCCCTCGACCGCGCCCGTGGCGACAGCGGTACTGGCCGCCGCGCCCCGGCGGCCGCAGCTCGCGGCGGTCGGATCCGCGTTCTTCGCCGAACGGCTCGGCCGCGAGCAGCCGGTGTTCGAGCGGGCGGTGGCGCGCGGCGAACTCGACCCCGGCTGCGATCCCGCGGCCATCATGGATCTGCTGGCCGGGGCCATCTGGTTCCGGCTGCTGCTGCGCGGACAGCCGCTGACACCCGAATATCTGTCCGGCGCGGTCGATCTCGTGGTGGACGGGCTGCCCGGGGCGGGCTGACCGGGCGCGGCGCCGGGCCATAGGCGCGTGCTCGCCCCGATCCGTACGTTGGGTTCCGACGACCCGAACAGCACGAGGAGGCGCACGATGGCGGCAGTTTCGGTTCCCATGCTCTGGGGTGGCGAGCTACCCGAGACGCTGGATTTCTACCGGACACTGGGATACACCGTCACCTACGAGATGACCCGGCCCTACACCTACGGAATCGTCGAACGCGATGGCTTCCAGCTGCATTTCGGGCCCACACCGAAGGATCTGTCCGCGGAAGGAGCCCATGTGGGCTGTCTGGTGCTCGTGGACGAGGTCGAGCCGTGGCACGCGGAATTCAAGGCCGCGCTGCGTGCCCGCTACGGCAAGGTGCCCGCGCGCGGCGCCCCGCGCATCACCCGATTCCGCACCGGGCAGACCCGTTTCACGGTCGTGGACCCGGTCGGCAATACCGTCATCTACATCCAGCGCGACGAACCCGACCCCGAATACGGCGGCTCGACACAGCTCGACGGCCTGGCCCGGGTGCTCGACAACGCACGCATCTTCCGGGATTCGAAGAACGACGACGCCACCGCGGTCCGCGTCCTCGAAACCGGCCTGCGCCGCCACGCCGACACCGCACCACTGGTCGACCGAGCCCGGGCCCTGGCGATGCTCGCCGAAATCGCCACTGTCGCAGGCGAAGCCGAGCGGGTGGCCGAATTACTGGCTGAGATCGAGGGATTGGGACTGTCCGACCCCGATCGTGCGGCGGTGGCGGGAGACCTGGACGCGATCACCGCCGCCGGGGAGTGATCAGGCGGGGCGGGCGCCGACTATCCGCAGGGCCACGGCCGCGTAGTCGGCGCCGATCTCGTCGGGGGTGCGGCGGTAGTCGCCGTGGTACCAGCGGGAGGTGTCCACGCACAGCGACATGAGCGCCAGGGTCGCGGCGTGGGTGTCGGCGACATCGAACACGCTCTCGCCGACCCCGCGGGCCACCAGGTCGCGGACCAGGCGGTGGATGGCGAGCTGGAGGTCGGTGACCTCGGCGCGGTGCTCGGGGGTGAGGTCGGTGAGGTGGTGCAGGACCACCCGGACCGAGGCGGCGTGCTCGGCATGCCAGACCGTCAGGTCGCGCACCACGGCGGCGAGCCGGTCGGCCACGGTGCCCGCTCCGGCGGCCGCGGTGGTGGCGACCTGTTCGGTCAGCCGCATCGACGACAGCGAGATGCGGTAGAGGACTTCCTCTTTGGAACCGAAGTGCACGTACAGCCCGGCCGGGCTCAGACCCGCGCGGGCGGCGATGTCGCGGGTGGTGGTGGCGTGGAACCCGCGTTCGGCGAAGGCGTCGATGGCGGCCAGGAAGATGCGGCGCTGGCCCTCGGGGAAGCGGCGCTGGGTGAGCTCCTGATGCGCGACCGCGGCGGTGCCGCGCGCATCACCTGCCGCTCGGTCGTCGATACCCATCGAACGAGTATCGCCCAGAGCGTGTTTCGACCGCTCACCGGCCGGGGGACAACCGTGTGATCTCCCGGCGCCGGCGCTGCCGGCTCGATCGCGAGGGCGCGATGCCGATCATTCGGGAAGTCCGTCGCGCCAGTACAGCTCCACGGGGTTGAACCCGGCCGGGTCGGGCCGGCGGGGAGCGATGCGGTGGAACCCGGCTTGTTTCATGGTGCTTCGAACGATGTCGCCGTCGATGTACTTATCGTGGATCTCGAGCACGATGCGGTCGACGGCATCCATCCACGGCCTTGGGGCGGCGAAGATGTCGGCCTCGCTGCCCTCGACGTCGACCTTCAACAGGTCGACGTGGTCGAGACCGTGACGGTCCAGCAGCTCATCGACCGTGCGTGCGGGCAGGATGCGCGGCGGGCGGGCGAGGCTGTTCTCCAGTCGCCACGGCCGGGAGCGGCGCAGTTCGTACACCTCGGGAACGGCGGTGCAGGTGTCCCAGAACGCGCTGACGGCGAACTCCAGCTCACCCGCCGCGCCGGCCACCGCGCAATCCTCGACGATCCAGTCCAGGCCCGACAGCGACCGATTGCGGTGCAGTACCTGGCGGCTCTCGGTGATCGGCTCCACCGTGAGCAGCCGCCGCGGCCGGTAGCGGGCGGTGAAGTAGGCGGCGGCCTGCCCGGTGTTGCCGCCGAGGTCGACGACGGTGTCGAGGACGTCGATCTCCGAGTCGAGGGCGTAGACCTGGTCGAGCTCGTAGTAGCGGTGCAGGAA
The DNA here is from genome assembly GCF_050955695.1 of Nocardia sp. CA-136227. NCBI lineage: Bacteria > Bacillati > Actinomycetota > Actinomycetes > Mycobacteriales > Nocardiaceae > Nocardia > Nocardia sp. CA-136227. The sequence goes on along the minus strand of NZ_CP192081.1, from coordinate 4,170,062 downwards.
GATCTGCCAGAGGATGAGCAGGTCACTCTGATTGCGGCGCACCGTGATCGGCGCGTCGCCGCGCGGGGTGGCGAACCGCAGGCCGATCAGCTCGTCGCCGGCGAGTGGTGTGCCCGCCATGCCGAGGAAACGGCGAGCCATCCAGAACGGGGCGCGAACCCGGCTGCCGCCGCGCGCCGGGCGGGCCGCGATACCCATATCGCGGATCGTGCCGAGGGCTTCGCGCGCCAGAACCCTGGGCGTGCCGACGCCGAAGGCGCGATCGGCGTCCGAGCGTAGGTCGGCGAGATTCATGACATCTCCTGTCCGAGTGTGTGATCCGGGTGTGACGCTCGATCAGCGGGGAGCTCGGGACGGCAGGACGGGCGGTTGAATCCACGCCCATTGAGATAGCTGAATGATAGCTGTTGTCGCTGGCGGCCTTCGCCCGGCGGCTTCTGTTCGAGCCGACACACGCCACAGCGCTTGGCTCGTCGCGGGGGTCGGCGACCGTAACTTGGTGGTCGGACCCACTTTGTGGGGCGGACGGTCAGGGAAGGGACGCATGGCGATGAGCAGGCGGAGTTTCGTGGTGGGCAGTGCCGTGGCGGCCTCGGCGGCGGCTGCGGCGTGCGGGACCGGCGACTCGGGATCGGGTGCGTCGGCGGATGTCATCTTCTCCGGCGGGCCGATCGTCACCGTCGCGGGCGGAGCGGCCGAGGTCGAGGCGCTGGCCGTGACGGGCGGGCGGATCAGCGCGGTGGGCACCGAATCCGAGGTGATGGCACACCGCGGTCCCGCCACGAAGCTCGTGGATCTGCGGGGGCGGGCGTTGTTGCCGGCGTTCGTGGAACCGCACAGCCATCCCTCGCAGATCGCCGCAGCGCTCGCCCCGCCCGCGGTCGACGTGCGGCCGTTCACCGTGCCGACCGGGGACGGGGTGAACGCGAAGCTGGCCGAGGCGGTGCGGAACGCGCAGCCGGGGGAGTCGATCCTGTTGTACGGGATCGATGTGCTGTTGCAGACCGGCCTGGTGCTGCCGACCGTGCGGAGCCTCGACGCCGCTGCGCCCGCGAATCCGGTTGTGGTGGTATCCAACAGCGGGCACGCCGCCTACGGCAATACCGCGGCGCTGACACAGGCCGGGATCACTCGTGACACCCGGAACCCGCCGGGGGCGGAGTACGTGCACGGACCCGACGGCGAACTGACCGGCGAGGTGCGGGAGGCGGCCGCGATCCTGACCCTGACCGAGCCGTTGCAGGCGTCGGTCAGCGGCGGCATGCCCGACCGATTGCGCTGGGCCTATAGGGAATTGGCGGCCGCCGGATACGCCACCGCCAGCGAGCACACCGGCAGCGCCGACTCCGGGCAGCTGTACACCGCGGTGGCCGCGGACCCGGCCTGCCCGATCCGGATTCGCTCCTACACCATGGGAACCCCGGAACTGGCCACCGATGCCGCCAATGTCCCGGGCCCGGCCGTCGGCGGGGACGCCCTGTTCGGAGTCATCGGCATGAAGCTGTGGGCGGACGGATCACCCTGGCAGGGCAATATTTTCACCACGTTCCCGTATCTCACCAACGAGGCCACCGCCCGCATGGGTCTCGAACCGCACCACCACGGCGGCATGAACTACACCCCCGAGCAGATCACCGACCTGTCCGCCGCGTTTGTCGGGCAGGGCTGGCAGCCCGCCTGCCACGTGCACGGCGACGCGGCCGTGGACGTGGTGCTCGACGCCTACGAGAAGGCCCTCGCCGGGAAGACCGGCGACCTGAGGCCGCGGCTCGAGCACTGCGGGGCGATGCGGCCCGACCAGTTCGCGCGCGCCGCCAAACTCGGAGTGACGGTGAGCTTCTTCATCGAGCACGTCTACTACTGGGGCGACGTGCTGATCGACGAGCTGTTCGGCCCCGAACACGGCGCGCACTGGATGTCGGCGAAATCGGCGCTGGACGCGGGGCTGCGGATCTCGTTCCACAATGACGGCACCGTCACCCCGCCCGACCCGATCGGCAATATCGCCACCGCCGTCACCCGCACCGCGCGCGGCAGCGGCCGCGTCCTGGCTGCCGAACAGTGCCTGAGCGTCGACGCCGCGATCAAGGCGCAGACCCTCGACGCCGCCTGGCAGCTGCACCTCGACGCCGAGATCGGCAGTCTGGAACCGGGCAAGTGCGCGGATCTGGTGGTGCTGTCGGGCAATCCGCGCGCCGTGCCGCCGGAGTCGTTGCGCGCCTTGCGGGTCGAGGCCACCTACCTCATGGGCCGCCAGACCTTCGGCCCACCGCTCGCCTGACCCGTCACCCGACGCGGGTCAGCACCTGCGGGCCCGACTCGGTGATGGCGATGGTGTGCTCGGAGTGCGCGGTGCGTGAACCGTCGGCCGAGCGCAGGGTCCAGCCGTCGGGGTCGGTGACGATACGGTCGGTGCCGCGCGCGAACCACGGCTCGATCGCGAGGGTCAGGCCCGGGCGCAACCGGAAACCGCGTCCGGCGCGCCCGGCATTGGGGACGTGCGGGTCCTCGTGCATGGTGCGGCCCAGGCCGTGCCCGCCGTATTCGGTGTTGATCGGGTAGCCGTGGTCGCGGGCCACGGCGGCGATGGCCGCGGACAGGTCGCCGATGCTGTTGCCCGGCTCGGCGACCGCGATGGCCGCGTCCAGGGCCTGTTCGGTAGCGCGGATCAGCCGTTCGTCCTCGGGATCGGGGCTGCCCACGATGACCGTGACCGCGGAGTCGGCGACCCAGCCGTCGATGCTCACCGCCAGATCCATGCTCAGCACGTCGCCGTCGCGCAGCGTGTAGTCGAACGGAAGTCCGTGCAGCACCGCGTCGTTCACCGACAGGCAGACGGTGTTGCGGAACGGGCCGCGCCCGAAACTGGGGGAGTAGTCCCAGTAGCAGGAGACCGCACCGCGCTCCCGGATGCGTTCGCGGACCACGGCTTCCAGCTCCAGCAGGTTGACCCCGATCCGGGCCCGCTCCCGCAGTTCGGCGAGCACACCGGCCACGAACTGCCCGGTCACGCGCATGCTGTCGATCTCGGCGGGGCCCTTGAGTTCCACCATGACTACCTCCATCAATCGGTATTTTAATACCGACCATAGGGCTTGCGGTATTTAAATACCAAACGTAGGGTGACCGGTATGGTCCGACTGCCGCTCACGCCCGCCCAGCTCGAAGCCGGACGCCGCCTGGGCGCGGCCCTGCGCACCGCCCGCGATGGCCGCGACCCGGTGGACGTGGCCGCGAGCGCCGGCATTTCGCCCGAGACCCTGCGCAAGATCGAATCGGGGCGGCTGCCCACCCCCGCGTTCGGGACCGTGGTGGCCTTGAGCCGCACCCTCGACATTCCCCTCGACGAGCTGGCCGAGATCTGGCATCCCGGCGACACGGAGCAGCGCTCGGCCTCGTAACCGCTTGCCGGGGACCGTGACCGGCCGGTTCAGTCGCCGGTCAGCTCGACCGGCACCGCCAGCACATCCACCATCGCGCCATTGCGCAGCACCGTCACCGGCAGCGTGCGCCCGATGGCATCGGCGAACAACTGCCGCTGGATCCCCTGCGCGTCGCGGATCTCGGCGCGCGCGACGCTGAGCACCAGATCCCCGCGCCGCAGACCAGCCCGTTCGGCGGGCCCGCCGCGCACCACCTCCACGATCCGCAGTCCCGCGTCCTGCCCGGTGCGGGCGGCGACCGCGGTCGGCAGGGGAGCGGGCACCCCGACCACACCCAGATAGGCGCGCCGGACCCGGCCCTCGGTGAGCAGCGTGCTGATGATGCGGCGGGTGGTGACATTGATCGGAATCGCCAGACCCAGCCCGATCCCGGCGACCGCGGTATTGATCCCCACCACCCGGCCCGCCGAATCCGCCAGCGCGCCACCGGAATTGCCGGGATTGAGGGCGGCGTCGGTCTGGATCACGTCCTCGATGACCCGTGCGGTGCGCCGATTGCCGACCGGGACCGACCGGCCCAGCGCGCTCACCACGCCCGCGGTCACCGACCCGGCCAGCCCCAGCGGAGAACCGACCGCCACCACCAGCTGCCCGACCACCAGGCTGTCGGCGTCCCCGAGCCGCACCGCGTCGGGCGCGCCGCCGCGGGCGCGCAGCACCGCCAGATCCGAGAGCGGATCCACCCCCACCACGTCGAAGGCCGATTCGAGGCCGTCGGCGAACACCACGGTCCCCTGGCTCGCCTCGCCGACCACGTGCGCGTTGGTGAGCAGGAATCCGTCGGCGGTGAACACCACCGCCGATCCGCCGCCGCGCCGGGTCTGCACGCTGGCCACGTGCGGGGTCACCGAGGCGGCGACCGCGATCACGGTGCGCGAGTAGGCGTCCATGGCCGCGGGGTCCGGATCGCCGAAGCCCGGCGGCGGCACAGGGTCGGGATTCTCGTCCCAAGGCGAGAGGGCAGCTTCGTCGTCCACGACGACCACCATCCGATTACGTGATTACAGTGCGTAACCCCAGGATGCGCGCGCACGGGGCACCGCGACAACCGGTTCGCCGACAGCGCAAACCGGGAACGCGGATCAGCGCAGGCGGTACTTCAGGTGGGTGACGCGGGAACCGGGCAGAATCTCCGGATCCTCCAGCAGCACCGGCGCATTCGCCAGCTGACCCAGCAGCGGCACCCCGCTGCCCAGCAGCACCGGCACCAGATCGACCCAGACCTCGTCGAGCAGGCCCTCGTCGAGGCACTGCCGGGCCACATCGCCGCCGCTGACACCGACCATCCGGTCTCCGGCGATGCCGCGCGCCACGTCGATGGCCTCCTTCACCCCGCCGGTCACGAAGGTGAACGGGGCGTCGGGATGCTCGGCGATCCACTGCTCGGGCACGGTGTGGGTGACCACCACGATCGGCTTGTCCGCCGGATGCACCCCGCCCCAGCCGTCGGTGAGGCTGAACAGCCGCTTGCCGACCACGTACACCCCGACCCCGTCGAGCCAGGCCCGCAGGTATTCGGCATCGGAGGCGGTCAGCGTGAACGGGATCTCGGGGTGGGTACTGGCGATCGGCACATCGCCGGCCTGGTACCAGGCGAACAGGTGCTCGAAACCGGTTTCGCCGGGGCCCGCGATGAATCCGTCGAGGGACATGCTCGCGCCGGTGACTACCTTGCTCATGGCCGTACTCCTTCAGCAGGGGAACGAATCGGCGTGCTTCGCCGTCTCTGCCTGGAAGTCGGCGCAGCCTCCCGGAAATCATCGTTGTCGCGCGACGAATTCTTCCGGGAAACGGACCGGTGCGACCGGATCAGGTCGCCTGGCTCACCGAGGACATGTGGAAATCGGGAATCCGCAACGGCGGCATGGCCGTCCGGGTGAACCAGTCCTTCCACTCGCGCGGCAGCGTGATCTCGGTGCGGCCCGCCTCCGACACCCGCCGCAACAGGTCCAGGGGGCTCTCGTTGAAGCGGAAGTTGTTGACCGCCCCGGTCACCTCACCGTTCTCGACCAGGTAGACGCCGTCGCGGGTGAGGCCGGTGAGCAGCAGCGTGGCCGGATCCACCTCGCGGATGTACCACAGGCAGGTCAGCAGCAGACCACGCTCGGTGCGCGCGATCATGTCGGTCAGGGTGGCGTCGCCGCCGCCGGTCATGAGCAGGTTCTCGCCGGGCAACGTGACGGGGGCGTCGAATTCGGCGGCGGTGGCGCGCGGGTACACCAGCGACTCGATCACGCCCTCGCGCACCCAGTCGGTGCGCTGCGCGGTCAGGCCGTTGTCGAACACCGACAGCGACTCCGACGACGACGGCGTCGCCACGAACGGCCGGTACTCCAGACCCGCCGCGCTCGGATCCGAGGACAGGGTCAGCGGAATCCCGGTGAGCCGCTCCCCGATTCGGGTGCCGCCCGCGCGGGAGAAGGCGGTGTGGCCCTCGTGCGCGCCGCGGCCCTCCATGGACCAGGCCATGTAGATCATCAGATCCGCGACCGCCGAGGGCGGCAGCAGCGTCTCGTAGCGGCCCGCGGGCAGCTCGACACGGCGCTTGGACCAGTCCAGTCGCCGCGACAGCTCCGCCAGCAGAGCGGGGGTGTCGACATCGGCGAAATCGGTGGTGCCGGTGCCGACCCACGCGCTGGCCAGCTCCGCACCCGCACCGCGCTTGCCGTTGATCTCCACCGAACCCGTCGGCTGCACCCAGCGCCGCCGCAACCCCGTGGAGGTGCCCAGCCAGGTGGAGTGCATCTGGTGGTGGGCGAAACCGTAGAGGCGGTCGGAGCCGTCGAAACCGGCGGCGAGATCGCTTGCCAGCGTGGTGAACACGCCGATGTCGGTGGTCGCCGGGTCACCGTCCCAGTCCAGCAGCCGGTCCAGGGTGTCGGCGTCGACGGCGTCGGGATCCAGCAGCGGCATGGCGTCGCGCGCCGACTCGGCGTCGCGGGCGGCCTGTTCGGCGGCCCGCACCACGGCCTCGATCTCGGCGGGATCCACGCTGGTGGAACTCACGCTGCCGACCCGCGCGACGGTCGGGCCCTCCCGGAACACCGAGACCACCGCCCACTCGCGCGCCACCGAGGAACCGTTGGTGGTCATGGAGTTTCCGGCCCAGCGCAGCGACGCCTCGTGCGCGTCGGTGACGATCACCATGGTCTCGTCGGCGCGTGAGGCCCGCAGCGCGCGTTCGACGACCTCGGGGGCGGGGAGCACACTCACCGTGTCGGTCCTTTCCTACTGCCCGGCTTCGGCGCGGGTATTGAGAACAGTGATGCCGCGCACCAGCACCGACGGGCAGCCGTGCGAGACCGCCGCCACCTGACCGGGTTGCGCCTTGCCGCAGTTGAACGCCCCGCCCAGCACCCAGGTCGAGGGCCCGCCGACGGCCTCCATCGAACCCCAGAAGTCGGTGGTGGTGGCCTGGTAGGCGACATCGCGCACCTGCCCGGCCAGCTCGCCGTTGCGGATCCGGAAGAAGCGCTGACCGGTGAACTGGAAGTTGTAGCGCTGCATATCGATCGACCACGACTTGTCGCCGACGATGTAGAGGCCGTTCTCCACCCGGGAGATGAGCTCGGCGGTGCTGGTGTCGCGCTCGGGATCGGGCTGCAGCGACACATTGGCCATGCGCTGGATCGGCACATGGTGCGCGGAGTCGGCGTAGGAGCAGCCGTTGGAGCGTTCCAGGCCCAGCTTGGGCGCGAACATCCGGTCGAGCTGGTAGCCGACCAGCACGCCGTCGCGCACCAGATCCCAGCGCTGCCCGGCCACGCCCTCGTCGTCCCAGCCGACCGTGGCCAGGCCGTGCTCCTGGGTGCGGTCACCGGTGACGTGCATGATCGGGGTGCCGTAGCGCAGCGTGCCGAGCTGGTCGGGGGTGGCGAACGAGGTTCCCGCGTAGGCCGATTCGTAGCCGATGGCGCGGTCGTACTCGGTGGCGTGGCCGATGGACTCGTGGATGGTGAGCCACAGATTGCTGGGGTCGATGACCAGATCGGTGGGGCCCGCCTCGACGGTGGGGGCCTTCACCTTCTCCGCCAGCCACTCCGGCATCCGCGCGAGTTCGCCCGCCCAGTCCCAGCGTCCGTCCGCGCCGGTCACGTACTCCCAGCCGCGCCCGGCCGGGGCGGCCAGGGTGCGCATGGTCTCGAACACGCCCGCCGCCGGATCGACGGTGATGGCCTCGAACTGCGGGTGCAGCCGCACCCGCTGCTGGGTGATGCGCGAGCCGAGGGTGTCGGCGTAGAAGGTCTGCTCCTTGACCTGCAGCACCGCCGCCGTCACGTGATCCACGCCGTCGGCGGAACTGAGCCGCTCCGAATAGTCCAGCAGCAGCGCCACTTTCTCCGGTGTCGGCACCTCGAAGGGGTCGACGTCGTAGGCGGAGACGTATTCGGCGTCGTCGTAGCGCGGCTCCGGAGCCAGTTCCACGCGTTCGCGATTGAGCGCGCGCAGGGTCCGCGCCACCGTCACCGCGCGCTGCGCCACCTGGGCGGCGGTCTCGGCGGTGAGATCGGCGTGCGAGGCGAAACCCCAGGTGCCGTCGACGATCACGCGCACCGCGAACCCGAGATCGGTACTGTCGGACACCGATTCGACGCGGCCGTCGCGCAACCTGATGGACTGCTGCACGAGTCGATGCACCCGCAGGTCCGCGTACTCCGCCCCGGCCGCGCGGGCCGCGCTCAACGCGGCGTCGGCGAGCGCGGACAGCGGCAGCGCGCGGAACTGGCCGTCGATGACCTTGGTAGCGATGCTCACCCGCACCACGCTAGAGGGCGACACGCCGGGGGTTCAAGAAACCACGCAGCCCGAACGAAATTCATGACGCGCAAATCTGCATACGCTGCAACGATGCGTGAAGTGCGAAGGAGCACACCGGGAAACGGCACGCTCAACGGCCTGACATTCCGCGGATTGCCGATCGGATGCCGTACTGTCTGCCCGCGTGCCGCCATCCGCACTCCGCGATCGCAAACGGGAACGCACCCGCCGAGCCCTGCTCGAAGCCGCCGTAGAACAGTTCGAGAGCCGAGGATACGAGGCGGCCACCGTCGCCGACATCGCGGCCGCCGCCGAAGTCGGCACCCGGACGTTCTTCAACTACTTCGCCAGCAAAGAGGAACTCTTGTTCCCCGAGCCGGACGAACGTGTGCAGGCCGCCGTGCGTGCCATCGCCACCCGCCGCCCCGGTGAACGCCCCGTCGAGGTGCTGCTGCGCGCGCTGCGCGCCGCCGGTGACAATCCCGGCGACCACCTCGGCGACGACCTCGCCGCCCGCATCGCCGTCCTCCGCGCCCAGGTGTCGCGCACCGTGCCCGCCGTGTCGGGCCGGGCCGCTTACGCCCAGCTCGCGTCCCAGCAGGAGATCGCGCGTCAGCTGCGCGCCGCGTTCCCCGAGGAACTCGACGACGTCGGCGCGGCCGCCCTGGTCGGCGCGGTCGTCGGCGCGGTGTCGGGGGCGTTGACCGTGCTGTTCCAGCGGCCCGGCCTCGAGGACGGCGAAGCGCTGCAACGCAAGATCCAGGAGACCACCTCGAAGGTGCTGGCGCCGTGGCTGTCCCAGCCCGCCCCGGAGCTGCCCGCCGACCACCTACCGGTGATCGCCGACGTTCCACTACGCCCGGAGCCCGAAGCCTTTCGCCCCCTGAGCTCGGTGCACCGGCTCGCTCGCGTCTGAATCCGGTCAGCCGAACTGCTGCCAGCCCAGGCGGATCACCATGGCGGTGACCACCACCAGCAGAACGACCCGGACGAAACCGGCGCCCTTGGCCAGGGCCATGCGGGACCCGGCGACCGAACCGGCCACGTTCGCCACCGCCATGGACAGGCCCAGCGCCCACAGCACGTGACCCGTGCTCGCCAGGAACAGCAGCGAACCCAGGTTGGATCCGCAGTTGACGACCTTCGCCATGGCCGCGGCCCGCACGAACTCGGTGCCGAGCAGGGTGGCGAAGGTGATGATCAGGAACGTGCCCGTGCCCGGCCCGAGAATGCCGTCGTAGAGGCCGATCAGGCCCGCGGCCAGCGCCACCACCAGGATGGTCTTGCGGCGGGTCGGGGGATGGGTGGCCATGGTCACCCCGATCGAGGGGCGCAGTGTCACGAACACCGCCACCCCGATCAGCACCACCATGACGATCGGGATGAAGTACTCGCGGTCGATGAGGGCCACCGCGGCCGAACCGCACGCGGCCGCCACGGCGGCGATGAGCGCACCCGGGATCAGCACCTTCCAGCGCATCGGCACCTTGCGGGCGAAGGTGAACACCGCCGCACTGGTGCCCGAGAACGCCGCGATCTTGTTGGTGCCCAGCGCCGTCTGCGGGGCCAGCCCGGGCAGCACCACGAACAGCGTCGGCAGCACGATCAGCCCGCCGCCGCCGACCACGGCGTCGACCCAGCCGGCCGCTGTCGCCGCGGTCAACAGGATCGCCCAGTCCGCAATGCTCACTCCGCGACCCAACCAGACGCCGCCACCTCGGTTCAAACCGTCGGGTCTGTCAGCGAGTCGACAGCGAACCGGCCCGTAGGGTGGACGGGTGCGCCGATTCAGTCTCTGGCTGCGCGGAAAACCGCTGATCACCGATTCGGCGGTCGCGCTGCTGTTGTTCGTCATCGATGTGCTCGCCCTGAGCAACAGCCAGTACAAACCCACCTATCTCGTGCTCAGCGTGCTGCTGCCGCTGCCGATCGTGTTCCGCCGCACCCACACCCGCGCCGCCGCGGCCGCCATGGTCGTGCTGTCCATGACCGCGTCGCTGGTGCACTGGAGCGTCAGCGACCACGCCGTGCACCCGGCGCTGCTGGGCCTGGGCATCATGCTCTACACCCTCGTCGCGTACGTCGGCCGCCGCCAAGGACTCGTCTACCTGGTGATCCTGCTCATCGACGGGGTCGTCGCCGCGGCCGCCATCGGCAAACCCCAGGGCACCGACATCCTGTTCAACGCCCTCTACTACGCGTTGTGCTGGACCCTGGCCGAATTCGTCGGCGCCCGCCACGCCTACGACGCGGAGGTCGCCGCCCGCCTGGCCGTCGCCGACTACGACCGCGAACGCCGCGCCCACGACGCCGTCGCCGTCGAACGCACCCGCATCGCCCGCGAACTGCACGACGTGGTCGCGCACGCGGTCAGCGTCATCATCGTGCAGGCAGACGGCGCCCGCTACGCCCTGCGCCACGACCCCGACACCGCCGAGCAAGCGCTCACCACCATCGCCGGCACCGGCCGCGAAGCCCTGCGCGAACTGCGCCGCACCGTCGAGCTGCTGCGCACCGAGCATGCGCCCGAACAACTTCCGCAACACGGCACCGCGGGCATCGCCAAGGTCGCCGACATGATGCGCAGCGCCGGACTCGACGTCTCCCTCGAACTGCGCGGCGAACTCGACACCGTCACCCCCGAGGTCAGCCTCGGCATCCACCGCATCGTGCAGGAATCACTCACCAACACCCTGCGCCACGCCGGACCCGACCCGCGCGCCGAAGTCCGCGTCACCCGCCGCGACACCGACGTGCTGCTCGAGATCACCGACACCGGCGGCACCCCACTCACCGCGCCCCCCGACAGCGGCTGCGCCACCGGATCCACCACCGCCCCGCCCGTGCTCGCCAGCCGCATCCCCGGCAGCGGCCTGGGCCTGGTCGGCATGCGCGAACGCATCGCCGTGCTGGGCGGCACCCTCACCACGGGCCGGAATCCACACGGCGGCTGGACCGTCCGCGCCACCATCCCCCTCGATCGCGACGACATCCAGGACTGAGCCGCCCACCCGCACCGACCGCCAGGGGCCGACGCCCGGCTATCCGCACGCATCCCGGCGCCGGATAGGTTGGGGGCGTGCCGATCACCGTGCTCGTCGTCGATGACCAGGAACTCATGCGCGCCGGATTGCGAATGGTGCTCGGCGCGCACCCCGACATCGACGTGGTGGGGGAGGCCGACAACGGCGCCACCGCCATCGCCCGCGCCACCGAACTCGTGCCCGACGTGGTGCTCATGGATGTCCGCATGCCCGTCACCGACGGCGTCACCGCCACCGCCCGCATCATCGAATCCGGCTGCGGCAGCCGTGTTCTCGTCATGACCACCTTCGACCTCGACGAACACGCCCTCGGCGCGCTGCGCGCGGGAGCCAGCGGCTTCCTGCTCAAGGACACCCCGCCCGAAGACCTCATCTCCGCCATCCGCAGCGTCGCCGCCGGCGACGCCGTCGTCTCCCCGAAGGTCACCAAACGCCTGCTCGACCGCCTCATCGCCGAGGACCCGGCCGCCGGGCGCGACCCCGGCGTCCTCGACGTCCTCACCGCCCGCGAACGCGAGGTCCTCGAACACATCGCCGCGGGCCGCTCCAACGCCGAGATCGCGGGCGCCCTCTACCTCTCCGAGGCCACCGTCAAAACCCACGTCGGCCGCGTCCTCACCAAACTCGGCCTCCGCGACCGGGTCCAGGCCGTCGTCCTGGCCTACGAGACCGGCCTGGTCCGGCCCGGCGGCGCCTGACCGCTGTGACCGGGACCGCACCCGGGAGAAAAATCGGGACCTCGCGCGTTGTCACGGGTAGACCGATCGAAAGGATCGCCTGATGCCCGCCCTGTTGTTCCTCGCCTGGTTCGCCGCCGAGATCGCCACCCTGATCGGGGTCGGCCACCTCATCGGCGTCTTCCCCACGATTCTGCTGCTGCTGGCCGGATCGGCCGTGGGTCTGGTGCTCGTGCGCTCGCAGGGCCGCCGCGTGTTCGAGGGATTCCGACGCGCCGCGCGCGGTGAGCTCGAACCCAGCACCGCCGTCGCCGACGGCGCGCTGGTCGGCGTGGGCGCGGTCCTGATGTTCGTGCCCGGCCTGCTCACCACCGTGCTCGGCCTGCTGGCACTGCTGCCGTTCACCCGATTCCTGCTCCGCCCGATCGTGGCCGCCTTCGCGGCGCGCCGGCTGAACCGGGTTGCCACCGCCGTCGGACCGTACGGGTACCGCAATGTGGTGATCGATCCCGACGGCGAGGTCATCGACGCGACCGTGGTCACCGAGTACTACGACGACGGTCAGGGCAACGGATACAAGATGATCGATCCCCGCTGAGCGGGAACCCACACGTCGATCCCCACCGCCCGCGGGGCCGATCACCTACCCGGTGATCGGCCCCGCGGCGTCATGGCAGGGGTCCTGGTCACAGTCGGCGAGTGCGATTGCCGGGACCGGCGGGCCGTGCGGCAGACTGGGCAGTCGTGAGTACCCAGTTGCTGGTCGGCGGCCGTATCTACAGTTCGAGCAATCCCGACGCGACGGCCATGGCCGTCACCGACGGGACCGTGGTGTGGGTCGGGCTGGACAAGCCGGGGCGGGCGCTGCATCCGGACGCGGAGATCATCGACCTCGACGGGGCGTTCGTCGCGCCGGGATTCGTCGACCCGCACGTGCACGTCACCGCACTCGGGTTGAAGCTGACGGGACTCGATCTTGCGCAAGCCGGTTCACTGCGGGACTGCCTGGAACTGGTGCGGGACTTCGCCTCCGGCCACCCCGACGGCGTGATCCTCGGTGAGGGCTGGGACGAGACCCGCTGGGCCGAGGGCCGGGCCCCGACCCGCGAGGAACTCGATACGGCCGCGCCGGGACGACAGGTGTATCTGGCTCGCGTGGACGCGCATTCGGCCGTCGCCTCGACCGCACTGCTCGACGCCGTCGCCGGAATCACCGAGGCCGACGGGTTCACCCGCGGCGAGCCGCTGCGCGGCGACGCCCATCACCGGGTGCGCGGGGCCGCACTCGGCGCGCTGAGCCGGGCGCAGCGCGACGCGGCCCGGCAGGCGGCACTGGACTCGGCCGCCGCCAACGGGGTTGTGGCCGTGCACGAATGCGCGGGACCCGAGATCTCCGGCGCCGACGACGTGCGCGAACTCCTCGACTTCACCCACGGCGTCGAGGTCCGCGCCTACTGGGGGCAGGCCGTCCGCACCGCCGACGAAGCCCGCACCCTGGTCAAGGAACTCGGCGTGCACGCCCTCGGCGGCGACCTGTTCGTCGACGGGGCCATCGGCTCGCACACCGCCTGGCTGCGCGAACCCTACGCCGACCGCGACAGCACCGGCACCGCCTACCTCGACGCCGACGCCGTCGCGGCCCATGTGCTCGCCTGCACCGAAGCCGGCATCCAGACCGGTTTCCACGTCATCGGCGACGCCGCCATGGACGCCGTCGTCACCGGATTCGAACGGGCCGTGGACGCCCTCGGAGGACCGGCCGTCGCCTCGCGCGGGCACCGGCTCGAACACGCCGAGATGATGACCCCCGACCAGATCGCCCAACTCGCCGCCTGGGGCGTGATCGCCAGCGTCCAACCGGGATTCGACGCCGTCTGGGGCGGACCCGACGGCATGTACGCCACCCGCCTCGGCGCGGACCGGGCCGCCACCCTGAACCCCTTCGCCGCCATGGCCGCCGCCGGCATCTCCCTCGCCATCGGCTCCGACGCCCCGGTCACCGCCCTGAACCCGTGGGAAGCGCTGCGCGCCGCGGTCAACCACCGCACCCGCGGCCACCAGATCTCCCCGCGCGCCGCCTTCGCCGCCGCCACCCGGGGCGCCTGGCGCGCCGGCGGCGTCCGCGACGGCGTCGCCGGAACCCTGGTCCCCGGCGCACCCGCCTCCTACGCGATCTGGGACTCCCGCGAACTGGTCGTCGCGGCCGCCGCCGACACCGTCCAGCGCTGGTCCACCGACCCGCGCTCCCGCGTCCCCGGCCTGCCGCCGCTCAGCCCGGACGCCACCCTGCCGCAGTGCCTGCGCACCGTGCACCGCGGGGTCACCATCCATGAAGCCTGACACCGATCCCGAGAACCACCTCCGCGCAGCGGATTCCGCCGCCGATCCGGGCGGTGCGCCCGAATCCGGCTCGCGCGCCGACGGTTCGGCCGACGGCACCGCGCCGCCGGAGTCGCGGGTGGGCAGGTCGATCGCGGCGGTCACCGCGGTGGCGACGCGGTGGCCGAGGTCGGCGCGGCTCCTCGCGGCGGTCGTGGCCGGATTGCTGCTGTACGCGAGCTTCCCGCCGCGGACCTTGTGGTTCCTCGCGCCGGTCGGGATCGCGATCCTGACGCTCGTGGTGCGTGGAACCGGCCGGGCGCGTGCGGGATTCGGGTACGGCTACGTGGCGGGGCTTGCGTTCTTCGTGCCACTCCTGCCGTGGACCGGGATCTATGTCGGACCCGCGCCGTGGCTCGCCCTGTCGGCGGTATGTGCCGTCTATGTCGGGCTTTTCGGGCTGCTGACCCGGTGGGTGGCGACCCTGCCGGGGTGGCCGCTGTGGGTGGCGACGGTGTGGTCGCTCACCGAATGGGGACGCGCCAGTTTCCCGTTCGGCGGGTTTCCCTGGGGGAAGCTGGCTTTCGGTCAGGCCGACGGCTGGTACCTGCCGTACGCGATGGTGGGCGGTGCGCCGCTGGTGAGTTTCGCGGTGGCGCTCACGGGCACCGGACTCGCCGCGCTCGCCGCGGGATTGCCGGGTCGCCTCACCGCCCGCGCCGGCGATAGCGGAGGAGTGGCCGGGGCCACATCGGATTCTCCCAGATGGGGAGCATCGCATCTCACATCGTGGAACCGGATTGTTGCTGCGGCAATGCTTGTGGCTATAGTTCCCCTCGCCGGAGTGATCCTCCGGACCGCGCTGCCCGGCCCGGAGGACGGCAACCGGCCGATCACGGTCGCCGCCATCCAGGGCAGCGTGCCGCGCCTGGGCCTGGACTTCAATGCCCAGCGCCGCGCGGTTCTCGACAATCACGTCAAGCGCACCGAGGAACTCGCCCGCGACATCGCGGCCGGGAAGGCCCCGCAACCGGACGTGGTGATCTGGCCGGAGAACTCCTCCGATATCGATCCGCTGCGCAACGCCGATGCGGCGCAGGAGATCTCGCAGGCGTCGGTCGCGGTGAAGGCCCCCATCCTGGTGGGCGCGGTGCTCGTGAACGCCGACCGCACCACCACCAACTCGGTCATCGTGTGGAACGGCGATGCCGGCCCGGCCGAGCGGCACGACAAGAAGATCATCCAGCCCTTCGGCGAATACCTGCCCTACCGGGAGTTCTTCCGCCACTTCTCCGAATACGCCGACCGCGCGGGCTATTTCGTGCCCGGCACCGGCGACGGCGTGGTCCACGTGCGGCCCGCGGGCGGCGGCGCCCCGGTCGCCATCGGCGTGGCCACCTGTTACGAGGTCACCTTCGACCGCGCCTTCCGGGAATCGGTGCGCGCGGGCGCGCAACTGCTCACCGTGCCGTCCAACAACGCCACCTTCGGCCGCAGCGAGATGACCTATCAGCAGCTGGCCATGTCACGGGTGCGCGCGGTCGAGCACGGCCGCGCGGTGGTGGTGTCGGTGACCACCGGCGTCAGCGCCATGATCACCGCCGATGGCGTGATCCAGCAGCAGACGCCGCAGTTCGAACCGGCGGCGCTGGTCGCGACGTTGCCGCTGCGGGACAACACGACACTCGCGTCCCGTTTGGGCCCCACGCCCGAGACTGTTGTGTGTATTCTGGCCGCGGCTGCTACAGCGGCCGCGCTGTTCCGGAGGCGTTATAGCACCCCGCGCGGGTGATATCTGAATCGGTCATAACCAAACCGGACGGCCGGACAATTCATCCGGCGCGGTACCGCGGGCACGTGTGTGAGGGCCGTTCCCGTACTCGGCGACTGAGATTCGCCAGTTCTTTGCCAGGGCTTGTTTAATGTCCCGATAGGTCCGAATCAAAACCGTTCCATTATGCGAGCTGGACGCATAGTGTGAGGTTTGCTGTTCGGTAACTGAACTAATGCCGCGTTCCGCCAACGCTGTTCGTTGCGGCAACTCGAGATCACCACCGATCCACTCGGCGGGATGCTCCGAATCATAGGACGTGGATCACGTCCTACGGCTCGCGCATGCGCGCGCACGCCGGGCATCCAGGACCTTGTGATCACTCTTTCGGGGCTCGGGGAGTTGCGTCTACAGCGTCAGAACGGAGTGTTTGATGAGTTCATTGGCCACCGACCGTGTCGACCAATGTTCTTCGGGTGAATTCTCGGCCCAACCTTTCGTGCTCTCCCCAGCGCAGACAGCCCTCTGGTACGCCCAGCGAATCAGGCCGGATATTCCCCTCACCATCGCGCAGTTCGTCGAGATCCACGGCGACCTCGACGTCGGCCGCCTGCTCTACGCCATCGAACGCTTCGGCGCCGAGAGCGAGGTCGGCCACGTCCGCCTGCTCGAGATCGACGGCGTCCCGCACCAGGTGGTCGACCTCGAGCGCCGCCCCGGCTGGGGCCGGGTCGACCTGCGCGGCGAGCCGGACCCGCGCGCCGCGGCCCAGGCCTGGATGCACGAGCACGCCAGCTCGCCCATCGACATCGAGCACGACCCGCTCACCACCAACGTGGTGATCCAGATCGGCGACGCCGACTGGATCTGGTACACCCGCGGCCACCACATCGTGATCGACGGCTACGGCGCCATGAACGCCACCACCCGCGCCGCCGAGATCTACACCGCGCTCGAGGACCACACCGAACCGACGGTCTCCCGCGCCACGCCGCTGGCCACCATCTACGGCGACGAGAACCGCTACCGCGACACCACCCGCTTCGTCTCCGACGGCGACTACTGGCGCGCCCAGCTCGCCGGCGTCGGCGAACCACTCACGTTGTCCGCCAACGGCACCGTGGCCCCGATCTCCGACGCCGGACGCCGCAGCGCCACCGCCGTGCTCACCCCCGAGGTCGAGGCCGGTATCGAGGCGGCCGCCACCGCGTTCGGCTCCAACTCCTCCGCGCTGTTCGTCGCCGCCCTGGCGGGTTACGTGCGCGCGGTCACCGGCACCCAGGACGTGGTGCTCAGCCTGCCCGTCTCCGCGCGCACCACGGTGGCGCTGCGGCGTTCGGCCGGTGTGGTGTCGAACGTGGTGCCCATCCGCGTGCAGTTCACCGGCACCGAGACCGTCGCCGACACCGTGCGCGCGGTCGAACTGCAGATCACCGGCGCGCTGCGCCACCAGCGCTACCGCAGCGACGACATCCGCCGCGACTGTGGCTATTCGCGCGATTCGCGCGGCTTCTTCGGGCCCATGGTCAACCTCATGCTCTTCCACAGCGAGCTGAAGTTCGGCAGCCTGATGGGCTCGATCAACGTGCTGTCCACCGGCCCGGTCGAGGACCTCTCGATCAACCTCTACAACGGCCTGGGCGACCGCACCCACATCGACTTCGAGGCCAATCCGCGCCTCTACGGCGACACCGAACTGTCCATGCACCACGGCCGGTTCCTGGACTATCTGGGCCGATTCGTCTCCGCCGCACCCGAATCCGTGGTCGTGGACATGCCGGTGCTCACCGACGGGGAACGCGAACAGGTCCTGCACGAATGGAATTCGACCGAGGTCGCCCGCCAGGAGGGCACCCTGGCCGGGCTGTTCGCCGACCGGGCGGCCATGTCCGCCGACCGGATCGCGCTGGACTTCGAGGGCGAGACCCTCACCTACGGCGCCCTCGACGAGCGCGCCAACCGCCTCGCCCGCGAACTCGTCGCGCGCGGCGCGGGTCCCGACACCCTCGTCGGCCTGGCCATGCGCCGCAGCCTCGACCTGCTGGTCGGCATGTACGCCGTCATCAAGGCGGGCGCGGCCTACCTGCCCATCGATTCCGACCACCCGGCCGACCGCATCGCCGCCGTCCTCGAACAGGGACGGCCGCTGTGCGTGCTCACCACCGCCGCCGACGGCATCGAACTGCCCGATCTCGCACCGCGATTCGACATCGACACCGCCGATCTGTCCGCGCACTCCGGCCGCCTGGTCACCGATGCCGATCGCACCGGCCCGCTGCGTGCCGACCACCTGGCGTACGTCATCTTCACCTCCGGCTCCACCGGCAAGCCCAAGGGTGTCGGCGTCAGCCACGCCGCCATCGTGAACCGTCTGCGCTGGATGCAGCACGCCTACCCGCTCGACCCCTCCGACGTCGTGCTGCAGAAGACGCCCGCCACCTTCGACGTGTCGGTGTGGGAGTTCTTCTGGCCCTTGCAGATCGGCGCCCGTCTGGTCATCGCCGCCCCCGACGGACACCGCGATCCGGCCTACCTGGCCCACGTCATCGCCGAGAAGGGCGTCACCACGGCGCACTTCGTGCCGTCCATGCTGTCGGTGTTCCTCACCGACACCGAGGTGAGCGGCTGCACCGGCCTGGAGCGGGTGTTCTGCAGTGGTGAGGCGCTGCCCGCCGCCACCGTCGCCGAATTCCACGCCGCCCTGGGCACCGGACCCGAAGCGCCGCAACTGCACAACCTCTACGGGCCCACCGAGGCCGCCGTCGACGTCACCGCCTGGCACTGCGCGCCCGGCGCCACCGACGTCCCGATCGGCGCGCCCGTCTGGAACACCCGCACCTATGTCCTCGATGCCCGCCTGCAGCCCGTCGCCCCCGGCGTGGTCGGCGAGCTCTACCTGGCGGGCGTACAGCTGGCCCGCGGGTACCTGGGCCGCGCCGCCCTCACCGGCGACCGGTTCGTGGCCAACCCCTTCACCCCCGGCGCCCGCATGTACCGCACCGGTGACCTGGTGCGCTGGCGGGGCAACGGCAGCTCCGGCGTACTGGAGTACCTGGGCCGCAGCGACTTCCAGGTCAAGGTGCGCGGCCTGCGCATCGAACTCGGCGAGATCGAGGCCGCCCTGCTCGCCGACCCCCGCGTCGCGCGCGCGGTGTGCGTGGCCCGCCGCGGCCGCGGCGGCGACGAGCTGGTCGGCTACGCGGTCGCCGGCCCCGGCGTCGAGGTGCTGGACCCCATCGAGCTCACCGCCGGGCTGCGCCGCACCCTGCCCGGCTATATGGTGCCCTCGGTCGTGATGGTCCTCGACGAACTACCGTTGAGCGCCAACGGCAAAGTGGATCGCAAGGCCCTGCCCGAGCCGGACGCGGGGGCCCGACGCCCCGACCGGCCCGCGGCCGAGCCCAGCACCGATATGGAACGCCAGCTGCTCGGCATCTTCGCCGAGGTGCTCGGCACCGACGAACTCGACGTCCAGGACAGCTTCTTCGACCTGGGCGGCAACTCGCTGACCGCGGCCCGCGCCATGGCGCGCGTCAATGCGGCGCTCGGCGTCTCGCTCACCATTCGCGACCTGTTCGAAACCTCCACCGTGGCCGCGCTCGCCGCCCGGCTCTCCGCCGCGCAGCTCGACGGGACCGCGCGCCCCGAACCGCTGCTGACGGCCGGGCCGCGGCCGCAGCAGATTCCGCTGTCCCTGGCCCAGCAGCGGCTGTGGATCCTCAACCGGTTCGCCGAGCACGCGGCCGCCTACAACATGCCGTTCGCGGTGAAACTGACCGGGCCGCTGGACATTCCGGCTCTGCGCGCCGGACTGCTGGACGTGCTGGAACGGCACGAGAGCCTGCGCACCACCTTCCCCGACACCCCCGACGGGCCCTGCCAGCTCATCCACCCGGCCGCCGAGATCCCGCTCACCCTCGATCCGATCGACGCCACCGTGGACGCCGACGCCGTCGCGCTGGCCACCGAATTCGCCGGGTACGGTTTCGATCTGCGCAGTCAGGCCCCCGTGCGGGTGGCGTTGTACCGCACCGGCCCCGACACCCACCTGTTGCTGGTGGTGCTGCACCACATCAGCGGTGACGGCTGGTCGATCGACCCGCTGACCAAGGACCTGATGACCGCGGTCGCCGCCCGCGCCCAGGGCGAGGCCCCGGTGTGGACGCCGCTGCCGGTGCAGTACGCCGATTTCGCGCTGTGGCAACGGGAACTGCTCGGTGACGAGACCGACCCGGCCAGCGCCCTGGCCCGGCAGCTGGCCTATTGGCGTGCCGCCCTCGCCGACCTGCCCGACCAGCTGGACCTGCCCCTGGACCGCCCGCGTCCGCGGCAGCGCTCGACCGACGGCGGGACCGTCGAATTCACCATCCCCGCCGAGGTCCGCCGCGCCCTGGCCACCGTGGCCCACGACCGCGGAGTCAGCACGTTCATGGTGCTGCATGCCGCGCTGGCCGTGGTGCTCTCGCGCCTGTGCAACACCGCCGACATCGCCATCGGCACCCCGATCGCCGGGCGCAGCGACCCCGCGCTCGACGACCTGGTCGGCATGTTCGTCAACACCCTGGTGCTGCGCACCCGGGTCGATCCGGCCGCCGGATTCGACCGCATGCTCACCGAGGTCCGCGACACCGACCTCAACGCCTTCGCCAACGCCGACGTGCCGTTCGAGCGGCTCGTGGAGGTGGTCAACCCGGAGCGATCCGCGTCGCGGCACCCGCTGTTCCAGGTCATGCTGTCCTACGACAACGGCCCCGAGACGCGGGTCGACCTGCCCGGCGTGGACAGCGAAGTGGTGCCGATGGCCACCGACGTCGCCAAGTTCGACCTGCAGCTGACCGTGCACGAGCCGTCCGGGACCCCGGCCGAGGACGCCGGGCTGTCGGCCGAGTTCGGTTACGCCGCAGATGTTTTCGACCACGCCACGGTCGCGGCCATCGCCCGCCGCTTCGGCGCGTTGCTGGCCGCCGCGGTCACCGAGCCCGCACTGCCGGTCGGCGATCTGCCGCTGTTGGACGTGCGCGAGACCGCGAAACTGGTGCCCATCATGGGTGCGCCCGGCGAACCCGCCACCACCCTGGCCCGGCTGCTCACCGACACCGCCGAACGCGTCCCCGACGCGGTGGCCGTGCGCTACCTGGGCGAGGACACCAGCTACCGCGAACTCGACGAACGCTCGAACCGCTTGGCGCGGGTGCTGATCGAACACGGCGCCGGGCCCGAGGTGGTCGTCGCCGTCGCGCTGCCGCGCAGCCTCGACAGCATCCTCGCGGTGTGGTCGGTCGCCAAGACCGGCGCCGCCTACGTGCCCATCGACCCCGACTACCCGTCGGACCGCATCGCCCACATGCTCGCCGACTCCGGGGCCATGCTCGGCATCACCAATGCCGAACGGCGACCGGACATGCCGACCACCTGGCCCGGCAACCGGGGACGGCACCGCAAGAGCTACGTGGACTGGCTGCTGCTCGGCTCCGAACAGCTCGGCGCGGAATGCGCGCAGTTCCCCGACACCGCGGTCACCGACGTCGAACGCCACCACGCGCTGCGCACCGCCGGCCCGGCCTACCTCATCTACACCTCCGGCTCCACCGGCAAGCCCAAGGCCGTGGTGGTCACCAACGCGGGCATCGCCTCGCTGGCGCACGAGCAGATGCATCTGTTCAAGGTCACCGATTCGGCTCGCACCCTGCACTTCTCGTCACCCAGCTTCGACGCCTCGGTGCTGGAGCTGCTGCTCGGGTTCGCGGCCGGGGCCACCATCGTGGTCGTGCCCGCGGGCGTCTTCGGCGGTGAGGAGCTCGCGCGCATCCTGCGCGAAGAGCACGTGACGCACGCGTTCGTCACCCCCGCCGCCCTGGGCACCGTGCCCGCCGGCGACCTGCCCGAGCTGGAAGCCGTCATCGTCGGTGGCGAGGCCTGCCCCGAGGACCTGGTGACGGTGTGGACCGCACCGGAATCGCGGCCCGGGCAGCCCGCCCGGCGCATGCACAATATGTACGGCCCGTCCGAGGCCACCGTCGCCGCCACCGCCACCGGACCCATGGTGGCCGGGCAGCCGGTGCCGATCGGCCTGCCCGTGCGCGGGATGCGGCTGTTCGTGCTCGACGGCCGCCTGCACCCGGTGCCGCCGGGCGTGGCGGGCGAGCTGTACCTGTCCGGGCCCGGCCTGGCGCGCGGCTACCTGGGCCGGCACGCCCTGACCTCGCAACGCTTCCCGGCCAACCCGCACGGCCGCCGCGGCGAACGCATGTACCGCACCGGCGATCTGGTGGTCGCCGACGGCGCCGGGCAGCTGCGCTTCCTGGGCCGCGCCGACGACCAGATCAAGATCCGCGGCTTCCGCATCGAACTCGCCGAGATCGACCACGTGCTGGCCGCGCACCCGGGCGTCACGTTCGCGCTCACCCTGGTCCACCACGACGAGCGCGGAATCCCGCGCCTGGTCTCCTATCTCACCGCCGACATCGCCGTCGACGCGGCCCGGGTGCTCGACACCGCGCGCGGACGACTGCCCGGCTACATGGTGCCCTCGGCGCTGACCGTGCTCGACGCCATGCCCGTCACCCCGTCGGGCAAGCTGGACCGCAAGGCGCTGCCCGCGCCCGAGTTCATGGCCGCCGCGGCCTCCCGCGCCCCCGAAACCGAACTGGAACAGCAGGTCGCGCTCGTGTTCGGCTCGATCCTGGGCGGGATCGCGCCCGGCGCGGACGACAACTTCTTCGAGATCGGCGGTAACTCGCTGCTGGCGACCCGCCTCACCGCGGCGCTGCACGCCGAATTCGGGGTGGAGCTGCCGGTGCGCGACATCTTCGAGTCGCCCACCGTGGCCGGGGTGGCCGTGCGTCTGGCGGAAGCGCCCCGGGCGCAGCGTGTCGCGCTGGCTGTGCACTCGCCGCGCCCGGAACGCGTACCACTGTCGCTGCCGCAACAGCGACTGTGGTTCCTCAACAGATATTCCCCGGAATCCAGTGCTTACAACATCGCATTCGTGCTGCGGATCGATGGCGATCCGGACATCGACGCGCTGCGGGCCGCCCTGGCCGACGTGGTGGAACGCCACGAGGTGCTGCGCACCGTCTTCCCCGAGGACGAGCAGGGCGCCTACCAGGTCGTCCTCGACACCGCGGGCTGCCTGCCGGTGCCCGAGGTCGTCGAGACCGACGATGTCGGCGCCCGCAAGGCGCTGCGCTCGCTGGCCCGGCGCGGGTTCGACCTGGCGCACGAGATCCCGCTGCGGATGGCGTTGCTGCGCACCGGAACCCGCCGGCACCTGCTCGGCATCGCGCTGCACCACATCGCCGCCGACGGGTGGTCGCTGGGTCCGCTGACCCAGGACCTGGTCATCGCGTACGCCGCCCGCCACGGCGGCGTGGCCCCCGCGTGGACGCCGCTGCCGGTGCAGTACGCCGACTTCAGCCTGTGGCAGCGCGACATCCTCGGCGCCGACACCGACGCCGAGAGCGCCGCCGCCGCGCAGCTCGCCTACTGGCGCGCCGCACTCGCGGACCTGCCCGAGGAACTGCCGTTGCCCTACGACCGTCCACGTCCGGCCGAACCCACCGGGCGGGCCGGGACGGTGCGGTTCGAGGTGCCGGAAGCCTTGCAGCGCAGGCTCACCGAGGTCGCGCGAGCCAACGGCGTCAGCCTGTTCATGGTGCTGCGCTCCACCCTGGCCGTCATGCTGCGGGTGGTCACCGGCGGCCGCGACATCGTCATCGGCACCCCGGTCGCCGGGCGCTCCGACACCCGCCTCGACGACCTGGTCGGCATGTTCGTCAACACGCTGATCCTGCGTTCGGACGTGGACCCCGACCGCACCTTCGCCGAACTGCTGCAGACCGACCGCGACACCGAACTGGCCGCCATGGCCAACGCCGAGGTGCCCTACGAGCGGGTCGTGGAGGAACTGCAGTCCGGCGAGGACCGGCACCGCCGGTTCGGCGCCAGCCCGCTGCTGCAGGTGGCGCTGAGCGTGCAGGACACCCCGGCGCCTGTGCTGCGGCTGCCCGGCCTGTCGCTGCACGCCGAGGAACTCGACATCGCGCTGGCCAAGTTCGACCTCGAACTGCGGGTGCTGCCCGGCCTCGCCGCCGACGCACGTGTCTTCGAATTCGTCTACGCCGCCGAGCTGTTCGAGCAGCAGACGGTGACCGTCCTGGCCGAACGCCTGGTCCGGGTGTTCGAGACCGTCACCGGCGACGCGCGGGTGCGGGTCCGCGACATCGACGCGCGCACCGAACTCGAGCGCGAGATGTTCACCCCGGCCTGGGGTCCGGTGCCCGAACCGCAGTGCAGTCTGGCCGCCTACTTCGCGGCCACCGCGCACCTCCACGCGGACCGGGTGTTCCTGCGCCTCGACGAGACCGAACTGACCTACCGCGAAGCCGACATCTACTCGAACCGCCTGGCGCGGGCCCTGATCGACCGCGGCCTGGGCCCCGGCGACCGGGTGGCGCTCGGCCTGACCCGCTCGGTGGAATCGGTGCTGGCGGCCCTGTCCGTCGCGAAGTGCGGCGCCGCGTTCGTGCCGGTGGACCCGAACTATCCGGCGGATCGGGTGCGGCACATGCTGACCGACTCCGGCTGCCGGGTCGGGATCAGCATGACCGAGCACGCGGACGCGCTGCACGCCGCCGCCGGGGAGCACCCGGTGGACTGGCTGCTGCTCGACGACCACGAGCTGCTCGAAGTGCTCGAGGTGCTCGACGAGACCGCGATCACCGACGCCGAGCGCACCGCCACCCTGTGGACGGTGGACCTCGCCTACATCATCTACACCTCCGGTTCGACCGGAAAACCCAAGGGCGTGGCCGTCACCCACGGCGGCCTGTCCAACTTCGCCGACGAGATCCGCGAGCGCATGCGGGTCGAACGGGACTCGCGGGCCATGCATTTCGCGTCCCCGAGCTTCGACGCCGCCATCTTCGACCTGCTGCTGGCGGTCGGCTCCGGCGCGACCATGATCATCGTCCCGCCCGACGTGTACGGTGGCGACGAACTGGCCTCGCTCATGGACCGCGAACAGGTCAGCCACACCTTCATGACCCCGGCCGCGCTGGCCACCATCGACCGCGAGCGCTGGCCGCTGCCGCACCTGCGGTCGGTCATGGTCGGCGGCGAGGCCTGCGGTCCGGAACTGGTGGCGCGCTGGGCTCCCGGCCGCATGATGTTCAACGGCTACGGGCCCACCGAGACCACTGTCGTCATCACCATCGCCGGGCCGCTCGCGGTCGGGGAGCCGGTCACCATCGGTAAGCTGGTGCGCGGCGCGCGGGCGCTGGTTCTCGACGAACGCCTGCGGCCGGTCCCGGTCGGCGTCCCCGGCGAGCTGTACCTCGGCGGACAGGGTGGCGCGCGCGGCTATTTCGAACGGTTCGAGCTGACCGCGGCCCGCTTCGTGGCCGACCCGTACGGCCCGCCCGGGTCGCGGGTCTACCGCACCGGTGACGTGGTGCGCTGGAGCGCCGACGGCGACATCGTCTACCTGGGCCGCACCGACCACCAGGTGAAGGTGCGCGGTTTCCGCATCGAACTCGGCGAGATCGACGGCGTGCTCACCGCGCATCCCGCGATCCGCTTCGCGCACACCGAGGTCCGCGAGATCGCGGGCGTGCGGCGCATCGTGTCGTTCGTGCTGCCCGCCGACGGCGGCACGCCCGACCTCGAGCAGCTGCGCGGCCACTGCGCCGGACATCTGCCCGCGCACATGGTTCCGAGTTCGCTCACCGTGCTCGACCACATTCCGCTCACCCCGGTCGGCAAGCTGGACCGTGACGCGCTGCCGCCGCCCGCGGCGCTGCTCGCCTCGGTCTCGCGCGCACCGGAGACCGACACCGAGCGCCTGGTCGCGGAGGTGATCGGGGAACTGGTCGGCGCGCCGGGGGTCGGCGCGGACGACAGCTTCTTCGAGGTCGGCGGAAACTCGCTGCTTGCCACCCAATTGGTGGCCCGGCTGGCCACCGCCACCGGGGTGCGGCTCGAGGTGCGGGCCGTGTTCGCCACCCCGACCGTGGCCGGGCTCGCGGCCGCGCTGGACGCCGGTTCCGCCTCGGACGACCTGCGCCCGGAACCGCGCCGGCGCACCCGGCCCGAGCGGATCCCGCTCTCCGCGGCGCAGCGACGGCTGTGGTTCCTGGAGAAGTTCAACGCCTCCGGGGAGAACGGGGAAGCACTGGGCGCCTACAACGTTCCGGTCGCCCTGCGCCTGCACGGCGAACTGAACGTCGCGGCACTGCGCGCGGCCCTGCACGAGGTGCAGGAACGGCACGAGACCCTGCGCACTGTGTTCCCCGAGATCGACGGCGAACCCTGCCAGCAGATCCTGGAACCGGGTGACGCCTCCGTCGGGCTGCCGATCCGGTCCGTGACCGAGGCCGAGGTGCCGGGCGAGATCCGCCGCGTCACCGCCGGCGGGTTCGACCTGGCCACCAGCGTGCCGCTGCGCGCGGCCCTGCTGCGGCTGCCGGGCGACCGGACCGAGCACGTGCTGGTGCTGGTCGTGCACCACATCGCCATGGACGGCTGGTCGCTGCAACCGCTCGCCGCCGACGTGGCCGCCGCCTACCGGGCGCACGTCGCCAAGCAGGCCCCCGAATGGCCCGAACTGCCCATCCAGTACGCCGATTACACGCTGTGGCAGCAGGATGTGCTGGGCCGCGAGGACGATCCGGAATCGGTGATCAGCGGCCAGCTCGACTACTGGCGGCGCGCCCTGGACGGTCTGCCCGAGCTGCTCGCGGTGCCGTCGGACCGCCCGCGCCCGCCCGCCCCGACCTATCGCGGCGGCACGGTGGAATGCGCGCTGGACTCGTTCACCCACCGCGAATTGCAGGAGCTGGCAGCCGAGCACGGCGTCACCATGTTCATGGTGCTGCACGCGGCGCTCGCGGCACTGTTGCATCGACTGACCGCCGCCGACGACATCGCCGTGGGCACGCCCATCGCCGGGCGCGGCCACCCCGCGCTGGACCGGCTGGTCGGCATGTTCGTCGGAACCCTGGTGTTGCGCACCGGCATCGACGGCGGCGTCAGCTTCGCCGATCTGCTGCGCAGGGTCCGCGACACCGACCTGGAAGCCTTCGCGCACGCCGACGTGCCGTTCGAGCGGCTGGTCGAGGTGCTCAACCCGGTCCGCTCGCAGGCCCATCACCCGATGTTCCAGGTGATGCTGTCGGTGCAGAACCAGCCCGTCCGGGTGCTCGAACTGCCGGGCCTGCGGATCGAGGCCGACGACGCCGACCCCGGCATCGCCAAGTTCGACCTGCAGTTCACCCTCACCGAATCCTGGACCGCGGCACGCGAACCCGACGGCATCACCGTCTCGGTCAACTACGCCGCCGACCTGTTCGACGAGGACACCGCCCAGGGACTGGCCCAGCGGTTCGTGCGGCTGCTCGGCGCGGCCGCCGGGCACCCGGCCACCGCGATCGGCGATCTCGACCTGCTCGACACCACCGAATGGACGGACCTCGCGCCGGTGCGCGGCGCGGAACCCGGTCTGCCGATCACCTTCCCGGAGGTGTTCGAGGCCGCCGCCAACCTGAACCGGGCCGCCATCGCGGTCCGCTCGGCGGGCACCCAGATCTCCTACGACG
Source organism: Nocardia sp. CA-136227 (assembly GCF_050955695.1). Taxonomy (NCBI): domain Bacteria; kingdom Bacillati; phylum Actinomycetota; class Actinomycetes; order Mycobacteriales; family Nocardiaceae; genus Nocardia; species Nocardia sp. CA-136227. The sequence goes on along the minus strand of NZ_CP192081.1, from coordinate 4,142,456 downwards.
CCCTCGACCGCTGGACCAACCGGCTCGCCCGGGTCCTGATCGGTTACGGCGTCGGGCCGGAAACCCTGGTCGCCATGGGCATTCCGCGGTCGGCCGAATCGGTGGCGGTGACCCTCGCCATCGCCAAGGCCGGCGCCGCCTTCGTGCCCGTCGACCCCGGGTACCCGGAGCAGCGGATCAGCCACATGCTGCTGGATTCCGGTGCGGCCGTGGGCATCACCCTGTCCACGCACCGCGAGCGCATGCCCGACGGCGCCAACTGGACCGTGCTGGACGCGCCGTCGTTCCGGCGTCGCGTGCTGGCCACCTCCGACGCGCCCATCCGCGACAGCGAGCGGATCTCGCCGCTGCGCATGGACAACCCGGCGTACGTCATCTACACCTCCGGGTCCACGGGTATCCCGAAGGGCGTGGTCGTCACCCACGGCGGCCTGTCCAACTTCGCCGCCGAGACCGCGCAGCGGTTCGACGTCGGACCCGGCTGCCGCGTGCTGCATTTCGCCACACCGAGTTTCGACGCCGCCATGCTCGACCTGCTGTTCGCGCTCGGCGGCGCCGCGACCCTCGTCATCACCCCGCCCGGCGTGGTCGGCGGCGAGGAGCTGGGGAAGGTGTTCGTCGACGAGGGCATCACCCACGCCTTCATCACCACCTCGGCGCTGGGCACCGTCGACCCGTCGGCCGTGACCGCGATGCGCCACGTGCTGGTCGGCGGCGAGGCGCTGCCGCCGGACCTGGTCACCCGGTGGGCTTCCGGCCGCAAGCTCTACAACGTGTACGGGCCGACGGAAACCACCATCGTGACGGTGATCTCGCAGCCCTTGACGCCCGGCGGGCAGATCACCATCGGCGGGCCCATCCGCGGTGTCGGCGCGACCGTCCTGGACACGCGCCTGCACCCGGCCCCGGCCGGGGTCACCGGTGAACTGCACCTGGCGGGCGCGGCCCTGGCCCGCGGCTACCTGCGCCGCCCGGGCCTGACCGCGCAGCGGTTCGTGGCCAACCCGTTCGGCAAGCCGGGCGCCCGCATGTACCGCACCGGCGACCTGGTCCGCTGGCTCGAACGCGACGGCAGCGCACGGGATCTGGACTATGTGGGCCGCACCGACCACCAGGTCAAGATCCGCGGCTTCCGCATCGAGCTCGGCGAGATCGACGCGGCGCTGGCCAAGCATCCGGCGGTGGAGTTCGCAACCACCATCGGCCACCGCACCCCGGCCGGGTCCACCGCTTTGGTGGCGTACGTGAAGCCGCGCACCGGCACCGCGCCCACCCCGGCCGAACTCACCGCGTACATGGCCACCGTGGTGCCCAACTACATGGTGCCGCAGTCGATCATGCTGCTGGACCGGGTGCCGCTGTCGCCGGTCGGCAAGCTCGACCGGAAGGCGTTGCCGACGCCGGTGTTCGCGGCCCGCGAGGGCTACCGGGCGCCGACCGGTCCGATCGAGGCCGCCCTGTGCTCGGCGTTCGCGGACGTGCTCGGCCTCGGCGAGGAACGCCAGGTCGGCGTGGACGACGGGTTCTTCGAACTGGGCGGCAACTCGCTGCTGGCCACCAAGGTGGTCGCGCAGTTGCGGGCCGCCGGGATCGACCTGCCCGTGCAGGCCATGTTCGGCGAATCCACGCCGGCCGACATCGCCGCCCGCCTGTCCTCAGCCGACGGCGATGTCGGGGCGGCGCTAACCGCGGCGCTCGGCGCGGTGCTGCCGTTGCGACCGAGCACGGATTCGACGGTGCCGCCGCTGTTCTGCGTGCATCCGGCGATCGGCCTGTCCTGGTGCTTCGCCGGACTGCTGTCGCACCTGCCACCCGAACGGCCGGTGTACGGCCTGCAGGCGCCGCACGTGGCGGGCGAGGAAAGTCACCGGACCATCGCCGAAGCCGCGAAATACTATGTGGCGCACATGAAATCGGTGCAGCCGGAAGGCCCGTACCACGTGCTGGGCTGGTCGCTGGGCGGACTCATCGCCCACGAGGTGGCGGTGCAGCTGCAGGAGGGCGGCGACGAGGTGGCGCTGCTCGGCATGATGGACAGCTACCAGCTCTCGGACCGGTGGCTCGAGCAGGCCATGCCGTCGGTGGCGTCGATCATCGCCGAATTCGGATCCGACCTGCTCGGCGGTGACGCCGACATCGATCCGCGCCTGACCCTGCAGGAGGCCGCCGAACTGCTGCGCGGTCGCTCCGGGCCGTTCGCGGCACTCACGATCGAACACCTGGAACGGCTCTACACCGGATACGAGAACGGCACGGCCCAGGCGCACGGCTTCCGGCCGCGGGTCTTCGACGGCGACCTGGTGTTCTTCACCGCCGCCGACGACGAGATCAACCGGGCGGACCCGGCGCGCTGCGCCGCGGCCTGGCAACCCCACGTCACCGGCATGGTGCACGACCAGCTGGTGCGCTGCACGCACGCCGGCATGACCACGCCGGAATCCCTCGCCGTCATCGGGCCGGTGCTGCGGGATCAGCTGGCGGAGATCGAAGCCCGGCGGGAGGGTACGCGATGAGTCTGGCCGTGGAAGTCCAAGGGCTGGTGAAGTATTACGGCAAGGTGCGGGTGCTGGACGGGATCGATCTGGCGATCCCGAGCGGCACCGTGATGGGACTGCTCGGGCCCAACGGTGCGGGCAAGACAACCACCGTGCGGATCGTCACCACCCTGCTGCGCCCGAGCTCCGGCACGGTGCAGGTGGCGGGCGTCGACGTGCTGAAGCATCCGGCGCGCGCCCGCACCCGGATCGGTCTGTCGGGCCAGTACGCGGCCATCGACGCCAATCTGTCCGGCTTCGAGAACCTGCGCATGGTGGCCCGGCTGTACGGCATGAACCACAAGAAGGCCACCGACCGCGCCACCGAGCTCTTATCGGCGCTGGGGCTCGACCACGCGGCCGGGCGGCGGGCCGGCACCTACTCCGGCGGTATGGCGCGGCGTCTCGACCTCGCCGGGGCGCTGGTGTGCAGACCTCCGGTGGTGGTGCTCGACGAGCCCACCACCGGGCTGGATCCCCGTGGGCGACTGGACATGTGGCGCGTCATCGGCGAACTCGTCGACGACGGCACCACCGTGCTGCTCACCACCCAGTACCTGGAAGAGGCCGATCTGCTGGCCGACCGCATCACCGTCATCGACCGCGGGCGGGTCATCGCCCGCGGCTCGGCCGACGAACTCAAGACCTCCATCGGCGGCGACAAGCTGACCGTCACCCTGGCCGCCGGGCAGGATCCCGCCCCCGCCCGCCGCGTGCTGGCCGGGGTCGGCATCGGCGAACCCGAGTACGACGAGTCCACCGACGGGCTGACCGTGGTGGTGAGCGACGGCACCCGCACCATGGTCGAAGCGCTGCGCCGGCTCGACGACGTCGGGGTGCACGTGCTCGACGCGACCGTGCACCGCCCCAGCCTCGACGACGTATTCCTGTCTCTCACCGGCAAATCCGCCGACCGCAAGATCGATGTGCCCGCCACCGAGTCAGTTCAAGAGGAGATCCTGTCGTGACGACCCTGCCCGCCGACCCGGAAGCGCCTCCGGGCGAGGAAGCCGCGGCCACCGCCGAGGAGCAGAACGTCCGCCCGGCCGGTGAGGGGCCCGCCATCCTGTTACCGCGGGTGGTGCGGGACAGCGCGATCGTCGCCTATCGCAATCTGATCACCATCCTGCGCGTGCCCACCCTGCTGGTGACCGCCACCATCCAGCCGCTGATGTTCGTGTTCCTGTTCGCCTACATCTTCGGCGCGTCGCTGGGCGGCAGCCAGTACCGGGAGTTCCTGCTCGCCGGAATCTTCACGCAGACAGTCGCTTTCAACGCGGCGTTCACCACCGTCGGCCTGGCGAACGATCTGCACAAGGGCATCATCGACCGGATGCGGACGCTGCCCATGTCGCGGCTGGCGGTGCTGATGGGCCGCACCCTGTCCGACCTGGTGGTCAATATCCTGGCGCTGGCGGTCATGGTGGCGTGCGGGTACGTGGTCGGCTGGCGGATCAACGGGGCGATCATGGACGCGGTGCTGGCCTTCGCCGTCATCCTGCTGTTCGCCTTCGCCATGTCGTGGGTGGGCGCGATCACCGGGCTCATGTCGCCGAGTGTGGAGGTGGCCCAGAGTGCCGGGCTCATCTGGCTTTTCCCGCTGACCTTCATCTCCTCGGCGTTCATCTCCGGGGAGACGCTGCCCGGTCCGCTGCGCACGGTGGCCGCCTGGAATCCGATCACCGCGGTGTCGGCGGCCGGGCGCAAACTGTTCGGCAACGGGTCACCGCCCTCGTTCACCCCGGCCACCGGCTGGGTCGCCGACCACTGCGTCGAGTACTCGATCCTCTGCTCGGTGGGCATCCTGGCGATCGCGGTGCCGCTGGCCCTGGTGCAGTACCGCAAGGTCGCCAGTCACTGAGCGGGCTGGGCCTGCGGCACGGCTCCGAGCTGGCCCAGCAGGCCGAACATGTCGAAAGAGCCACGGAATTCGGTGATCCGGCCGTCGCGGACCCGGTAGAACACGACGCCGGGCACCGCCACCGTGCGGCCGGTCGCCGGGATTCCCTGGAACTCGCCGAGCTGGGTGCCGCGGCCGGTCCAGCGTTCGGCCACCCGATCACCTTCCGCCACCACCTCTTCCAGCGTCGAATGCCAGTCGGGGAAGGCGGTGCGCATGGCGGTGTTGAACGCCTTGAGGCCCTCGATCCCGCCGACCTCGGGGGCGTGGATGACGACATCGGGGGCCATCAGCTCATCGGCCACCGCCAGCCGGCCCGCGTTCCAGAATTCGTTCACGAAGCGCTCGATCAGCGCCTTGTTCGACTCGGACATGATCACTCCTCGATCGGTGGTCGGGGCTCGCGGTGAGCCCTCGTACCGACTGTGCGCGCTCGCGGCCGCCGGGAACATTCCAGAAACCTGGTATCCCGTCGGCGCGGGTGCGGCCGTAGCCTGAGATGGTGGGGCAGCACCGATCGACGGATCGGGCACGGCGTGAGATCGTCCGCCTGTGCCACTCCGGGCTGGACGCGGGCACGGTTCTCACCGAATCGCTGAGCGCGTTGCGCGCGGCCGTCCCGATCGCCGCCTACTGGGCGGCCACCACCGACCCGGCCACCGTCCTGTTCACCGGCTCGGTCATCGACGAGATCCCGGCTGCGGCCACCCCGCTGTTCCTGGCCAACGAGTTCCTCGACGACGACGTGAACCACTTCCGGGCGCTCGCCGCCGCCCCCGACCCGGTCCGCACCCTGTTCGACGCCACCCGGGGCCTCCCCGAGACCAGCGCCCGCTATCGCGACATCCTCGCCCCACTCGGTATGGGCGACGAACTGCGCGCGGCTTTGCGGACCGGGGAGAGCTGCTGGGGTGTGTTGTGCCTGCATCGGGAGCCCTCGCCGGAGGGCTTTCGCGCGGATGAGGTGGGTTTCGTGCACGCCATGACCGCGCATCTGGCCGAGGGCCTGCGCGCGGCGGTGCTGCTGTCGGAGGTGGAGACCGCGGACGGGCAGCCCACGCCCGGCCTGCTGCTGCTCGACGACGCCGGGACCGTGCTGGCCCGCACCCCCGAGGCGAGCGTCCTGCTGGCCGAGCTCGCCGACCAACCCGCGCGCGAGACCCTGCCGCAGGCGATCGTGGCGGTCGCCATGCGCCTGCGCAGTCTGGAACTGGACCCGAATTCGCCTGCGGTGCCCCGTGTTCGATTGCGCACCCGTGCGGGTCGCTGGCTGGTGGCCCACGCCTCCCGGCTGCACACGGACCCGGGTGCGGACCCCGAGGGCCCGATCGCGGTCATCCTCGAACCGGCCCGCGCCCCGGAGATCGCGCCCCTGAAACTGGCCGCCTACCCGCTGACCCCGCGCGAACACCAGATCGTGGCCTTGGTGCTGGCGGGCAACTCGACCCGCCGGATCGCCGACACCCTGGTGGTCTCACCGTTGACGGTGCAGCAGCACCTGAAGTCGATCTTCGAGAAGTCCGGGGTGCGCAGCCGCCGCGATCTGGTGGCCAATCTGCTTGCCGCCCATTACGGCTCACCCCACTGACCCCCGACACAGAACAAGGTCCCCCGCACCGATGGTGCGGGGGACCCGTGTCGTCGTGTCGCTGGGCGGCTAGCCGCGGCGGCGGGACTTGATCAAGTCCATGCGCTCCTGCAGCAGCTCCTCGAGCTCTTCCTTGCTGCGACGCTCGAGCAGCATGTCCCAGTGGGTGCGGGGCGGCTTGACCTTCTTGGGCTCCTGGGTGGTGCCCTCCATGAGGGTGCCCTCCTGGCCGTTGCGGCACAGCCAGGTCGGGGGGATTTCGGCGTCGTCGGCGAACGGGACGTCGAATTCCTCGCCGTTGTCGGTGCGGTACCGCGCCATCCGACGCGGCGCCAGGTCGTGGTCGCGGTCGGTCTCGTAGCTCACCGCTCCGAGCCGAGACCCCCGGAGTACGCGATCTGCCATGAGTGCGGTCCCTTCTCGCCTGTCGGCAATGTTCTACTTCAGTGTTTCTGCAGCTGCGGTACGTAGTGTCAACGCCGCCGCGCACGTTTCGGTTCCCGTGGGGAGAACCCTGCCATCCTACCCGTGCGGGTCGCCCGGTTTGCTGCGGCGTGCCACTGCACCCGGTCGGGGCCGGAAACCGCTATTGTCTCGGACCATGTCTCGACGCGTGCTGTCCTGCTGCCAGTGGTGCGGGCGGGAGATCGCCGAATCGGAGATCGGACGCCGCCGCCGGTACTGCCGGCAATCGTGTCGCCAGCGGGCGTACGAGCATCGGAACAGTGTGAAGGGCACCGGTATTCCCGAGGATTCGGTGGTCCTGAGCGCCCAGGAGGTGTCGGATCTGTCCGACCGCTGGTTCGCCGCCCGCTGTGCCGCCGAGGATGTGGCCACCGCCGTCTCCGAAGGCGCGGAGATGATCGAACTCGCCGATCTCACCGCGACATTGGTGGCGTTGACCCGTGAGGCCGAACGGCTGCGCTGAGCTCGCCGGTGCGTCCGCTCAGCGCGTACACGATCGCGATCCCCGCGGCCGTGACGGCGGCGACAAGACCGAGCGCGGTGAGGGTTTCGGCATCGGGCGAGGTCACGGGCTGTCCGCGCAGCGCCTGCCACAGCAGCGTCGCCACCAGGCCGGTGTAGCCGAGCGCGAGCACCCCGATCAGCCGGGCGCGGGTGCGTTCGGCGCGCAGCCACCCCACGGTGGGGGCGAGGCGGGCCAGCACGATGGCGGCGATGATCAGCAGCTGGATGCCGTGCAGGCCCGCGAAGTGCGCGATCCGCACGTCACCGCCGGTGGTGCTCCAGTGTGTGACCGGCATGCCCGCGACCCCGTCGCGGACGGTCGGCTGCCCGTGTTCGACGGTGTGGCCGGCGGCCAGGGTGACCGGGTGCCCGTAGGCGTCGGTGGTGTGCTGTTTGCCGCTGTAGCCCATCGTGTAGCCCAGCGCCATCCCGAAGACCGCGATGCCCAGGCCGGTGCGGATGGCCATGGAGGTGGGGCGGTCGGTGACGCGCTGCCACGAAAGGGTCACCGCGATCACCAGATTCGCGAGGAACAGTCCCGGTACTCCGGTCATGAACACCTTCTGGCCGATCGTGTTGAACGCGTCGGTCTCGGTGTTGAAGTGGCTGAAGGTGCCGCGCGCGGCCTGCACGACGACGAACCCGACGTCGGCGACGGCGGTGGCGGCGAAGACCGTTCCCATCCACCAGGTCAGGCGCTGCCCGCGGTGCGGGAAGGACACCAGCCAGGCCAGGGTGCCGCAGTACAGGACCATGGCGATGGCGAACTTGAGGGGTTTGAGCCACACCGTCTCGCCGAGCAGCGCGCGGTCGTCGAAGACCATGGCGCACAGGCAGAACAGGGCCAGGGCGGCCATGGCGGCGGTGGTGGCGAGCAGGGGCCGGTGCAGTCGGCGGCCGGGGGCGGAGTCGGTGAGCGGCGCGAGCGTCGGACGATCGAGCGTGGTCATGAGGCTGACGGTAGGTTCGCGATCCGCCGGCGCACGTCCCCCGGCGGTGGTGTGGGCACCCCGTACCCGGGTATGAGAAACGGCCCCGGCGGTAGCGCCGGGGCCGTTCTCCATCGTGCGGACGACGTTGTCGCACAAACCGATCCGTGCACCCCTCATCGGTGCTCGGAGTGGCCGAGGGGTTCGGGTGGGTCTAGTCCGCCGGGGCGAAACCGAAGTCGACGCCGCGGTCGGCCAGCCAGCCGATCGGGTCGATGGGCGCGCCGGGGGCGGTGTGCACTTCGTAGTGCAGGTGCGGGCCGGTGGAGTAGCCGCGGCTGCCGACGGTGGCGAGCACGTCGCCGGCGCGCAGCTGCTGGCCGACGCCGACCAGGATGTCCTGCATGTGGCCGTAGACGCCGATGGTGCCGTCGTCCTGCTGCACGCGCACCCACAGGCCGAAGCCCGACGCGGGGCCGGCCTCGATCACGGTACCGTCGGTGATGGCGCGGATCGGGGTGCCGAAGCCGTCGCCGAAGTCGATGCCGGCGTGCATGGCGCCCCAGCGGATGCCGAAGCCGGAGGTCAGCGGGCCGTCGACGGGCCGCACGGTGGCGGGCCGGGCCGGTGCGGGCGGAATGCCGGGCAGCGGCGGCAGCGGGATGTTGAGGCCGTTGAGGTAGTCGATGACTTCCTGCGGCACGATCTGGGGCTGCTGGGCCTCGGGCGGGGTGAACGCGGTGAACTGGCCTTCCACGACGGCGGCGTTGGCGACGGAGTCGTGCGCGACGTCGGGGTCGGTGGCGACGAGGGCGGCCATGGACGCGCCGACGAGGGCGGTCACGGCAACGGCACGGGTCGCGGCTGCTCGGTATCGGCTGGTTCCCCGGAAGCGGGATAACGAATCGGTTACGGGCATGTCTCGAAGCTACGAGATCTCAGCTTCCGTTCAGAAACCCTGTTGCGACCGTCACATTGGTACAAAAGCCCAGTTCGACTGTTACGGATTGATAACGACACGCAGGTAATTTTGCGATGACGTTGGCTTGTGTTGATAACGCATGTATTGACCGTCGATCGACTTGGCGGCACTCTATGTAAGTGCCCACTAATGGAGTGAAGGTGCTCAGTGCGCTCGCCGACGACACCCGGCGCGCGGTCTTCGAGTCCCTGCCGCAAGGCCCCAAGGCCGTCGGGGAGATCGCCGAGGCCCTGGGCGTGACCAGCTCGGCGGTCTCGCAGCATCTGAAGGTGCTGCGCGAGGCCCGTCTGGTGATGATGCGCCCGCAGGGCAACCGCCGCCTGTACTCCCTGGACCCGCGCGGCCTGGCCGACGCCCGCGACTATCTCGAGCAGTTCTGGCCCAGCGCCATCGCCGCCTACTCGGCCGCGCTGTCGGAGGCGAAGGCCGCACCGGAAGGGGAGTAGACCGCCGGGCCCGTGCGCCGACGCGGTGGCGTCCCGCAGTCCGGGAACGTGCGGCCGTGCCGCGGTCCGCCTGCTCGAGCGGGCGATACGGTGTCGAGGTGGGTACGTCGGTCGGAGTGCAGCGGCAACGCCATGTGGGTCTGCCCGGCTGGTCGGTCCCCTTCGTCTTCATCGTCAGCGGGGTGTCGCTGTACGCGGGCGCCGCGATCGGCGTGCGGTTGTTCGATACGGTCGAGCCGGCGACGGTCGCCTGGCTGCGGGCCGCGGCGGCCGGGGTGGCGTTGCTGATCTGGCGGCGGCCGTGGCGCGCCCGCTGGACGCGTCGCGCGGTGCTGGTGGCCTCCGGGTTCGGGGTGGTCACCCTCGGTATGAACATCGCCTTCTATGAGGCGATCGCGCGGATTCCGCTCGGGACCGCGGTGGCCATCGAATTCCTGGGCCCGATCGCGGTGGCGGCGCTGGGTTCACGCCGGGCCCGCGATCTGCTGGCCGTCGCGCTCGTGGGGGCCGGTGTCTTCCTGCTGGCGGGGGTGTCGTCGGAAGCCGGGCCGGGCGGTGTCGGGTTCGCGGTGCTGGCGGGTGTGTTGTGGGCGGGCTACATCCTGCTCGGCAAGCGGGTGGCCGATACGGGTTCGGGGATGGACGCGCTGGCGATCGGGACGACGGTGTCGGCGATCGTGCTGGCCCCGATCCTGGTGACCCGCCAATGTGCGCTCGCCCCGGCCGTTTTCGCCGATCCGCGGACCTGGCTGCTGGGCGTGGGTGTCGGGGTGTTGTCGAGCGCGGTGCCCTATGCCCTGGATCAGGTGGTGTTGCGCCGGGTGGGTCGTGCCCGGTTCGCGCTGTTGCTGGCCTTGCTGCCCGCGACGGCGGCGGTGATCGGGGCGGTCGCGCTGGCCCAGCGGCCCGGCGCGGCGGAGCTGGCCGGGATCGGATTGGTGATGGCGGCGTTGAGTATCAGTGCCGGGCAACGGGATCCGCGGGTGCCCGCCGCCGATACGGGGGTCTAGCCGACGCGCCGGTAGGCCTGCTGGGCGCGGCGGTCGAGGCCGGTGCCGGGCCAGGGGCGTTTGCGCAGTTGCTTGTCGGCGGCGTTGATCACCTCGGGGACACCGATCTTCAGCAGTCCGGGGTCGATGGCGTCGGCGTCCGGGTCGCCGGACTGTCCGGCCCACAACACGGCGTGGCGGCCGAGCAGATGCGGGGGCGGGCCGCTGCGGCTGGGCGGGTTGGGTCCGAACAGCTGCACGGTGCGGGTGCCGAAAGCGGCGGCCAGGTGCGCGACGCCGGTGTCGCCGCAGACCACGAGCGCGGCTTCGGCGACGGTGGCGGCCAGTTCGATGAGGTTCTGCTGCCCCGCGAGGACTCGTGCCGGTGAGAGTCCCGCGCGGGAGGCGACGCCGAAAGCGGTCTCGCGTTCGGATTCGTCACCGGTCAGCACGACTTCGCGGTCCTGCACCAGCAGATGCCGGACCACCGCGGCGAACCGGTCGGGTGGCCAGCGGCGGGCGGGTGCGCCCGCGCCGATGTGGACGACCACGGCGTCGCGGTGGCTGGTGGTGGCGACCGGGGGCACCAGGCCGAGGTTGCGGCGGTCGGCGGCGATGCCGTCGTATTCGAGCAGATGGCACCAGCGGTCCACGTCGTGCATATCGGGCTCCCAGGCGGGCCCGGCGAGGTCGGGGAAGGCCGGATTGCGGTAGGACAGAATGCGTTCGGGGCGGGTGCGCGAGAGTTCTACGATGCCCTCGGCGCCGGGGCCGTTGAGGTTGACCGCCAGCGCGGGCGCGGGGCCGTCCCAGCGGAGCCCGAAGTCGCCGACCGGGATCATCTCGTCGACGCAGGCGATGAGGTCGACGATCGGTTTGAGGCGATGGGGGGCGGCGAGCGCGATGTGGTCACCGGGCCGGGCCCGGCGCAACGCGCGCAACGCGGGAACAGCGGTGAGCAGATCACCGAGTCCACGTGCTCGCAGCACTAGTACAACCGCCACTGAACCTCTCCTAGCCGGCCACGCTGCCCACAACGCCTTGATCCACCACGTGCGGGGACCATCGGGTGAGGACTACCCGGCCTGTCCGGGGGCGAAACCCTCGGACCGGTCCGCACGGACAGTCGGTGCCTCCGTGTCCGATTCGCGAAAAATCGCGGGTACTACCGGCTGTCGTTGTGGGGTTCCGATCGACTACCGTGACACTCATGACCTTCGTCTACAACCTCATGGTGACGGCTCATCTGCTGGGTATGGCGGCCGTGGTCGGCGGATACGCCGCCGCGCAGCCGCGCGTGTCGGAACTGATGGTGTGGGGCGCGCGCGTGCAGGTCCTCACCGGCGTCATCCTGGTGGGCATGGCCGAGTCGATCGACTCGCTGCACAAGGACCCGAACATGGCGAAGATCATCACCAAGCTGGTGGTGGCCGTGGCGGTGGCCGCGTTCGCCGAGATGGGTCGCGCCGACGCCAAGCGCGGCAAGGAGGTCGCGTGGATGACCCACGCCGCGGGTGGCCTGGCGATCCTGAACGTGCTGATCGCCGCCCTCTGGAAGTGATCCTCCGCGAGAGGGCCTGCGAGACGACATAGCGAAATGACGGCGATGCCGCATCGGGTGCGTACGTGCACCCGATGCGGCATCGGTCGTTTCGGGGTCAGGGCCGTCCGATGAGTTCGGGCGGAACCTCGCGGGCGTGGTGACGGGCCAGGCTCTTGGCGAGTTCGGCCGCGACCACGGCGTGCCCGGCCATGGTGAGGTGGATGCGGTCCGCCGAGAGCCAGTCCTCGCGCAGCCGCGCGGGGTGGTCCCAGAATTCGGTGAGGACGGCGTCGCGGCGGTGGGCGATGCGGCGGATCGACTGCGCGAATTCGGCGAACCGCGGCCGCAGCGGGGCCAGTCGCCCGATATAGGCGTCGGCGAGGGTGAACAGCGCGAGCCGCGCGCCGGTGGCGGCGACGCTCGCACACAGATCGTCGAGATCGGCTTCCACGGTCAGCGGGCCGGCGTCGCGCAGGAACAGATCGTTGCCGCCGCAGGAGACGACCACCAGATCCGGCCCGAACTCCTCGAGCGCGGGCAGTTGCCCGGCGCGCACGTCGGCGATGACCGCACCGACCACGCCGGTGTTGAGGTAGGCGGCGTCGGGGTGCGCGGCATGCAGCCAGCGGCCCAATCGGTCCGCCCACGACACGGTTTCGTAGCCGGGCCACGGGTCGCCGGTGCCCGCGGCGGTGGAGTCGCCGATGACGGCGAGGCGGCGGAACGGCACCGCGCGCATCATGGCGACGGCCGCCGCATCGGAGAGCGTGTAGGGATCGGTGGTCTCGGTGCGGTCGGTCATGAGGGGGTCTCCTCGTTGCGGATGGGCAGCGCCGCGAGCACGGCCGTGACGACGGCGATGGCGGCACAGCACGCGAACAGGGTGTGGAAGGCGGTCAGCGGCTGCCCGGGATGGGCGGCGAACACCGCGGCCAGCAGCGCGACCCCGAGCGCGCCGCCGGACTGGCGGGCGGTGATGTTCATGCCGACCCCGGCCGCGAACCGCTGCGGCGGCAGCGCCCGCGCGGCGGCGGTGCCCAGCACGGTGACGAGGATGCCGATGCCGCCGCCGCCCAGGATTCCGGCGGGCACCCACCCGGACCAGAGCGCGGGCTCGGTGTCGAAGACCCCGGTGCTCATGTAGAAGGTGGACGCGGCGAACATCGACGCGCCCAGCGCGCCGAGCCAGCGCTGCCACGGCACGGGGGCGCGGCCGGCGACGACCGCGGTGATCATGGATGCGCCCGCGCCGATGCTCATGGCCGCCGCGGACTCCAGCACGGAGTACTGCCAGATGGCGTCGAGCCACAGCGGTCCGGCCAGCAGCCACGCGAACATGGTGGCGCCGAAGACGAACGAGACGGCGTTGACGAGAGCGTAGGCGCGGCTGCGCCACAGTCCGATGGCGATGGCCGGGCGCGGATGCCGCCGCGACCGCCACAACGCCAGGCTCAGCAGGACGACTCCGATCAGCGCGCTGCCCAGGGTGCGGGCGTCGGTCCACCCCCATTGCTGTCCTTGGGTGACCGCGGCGACGACGGTGCCGATGCCGAGTCCGGTGGCGACGGCCCCGAGGAGATCGGGCAGTCCGTGCGGCTGCCGGTGCTCGCCGCGGGCCAGTCGCCATCCGGCGGCGATGAGCACGGCCGCGACGGGCACGTTGATGACGAACACCGACCGCCACCCGAACCAGTCCACGAGTGCCCCGCCCACGGCCGGGCCGACGGTCGCGGCGAATCCGCCCGCGGCGGTCCAGGCGGCCATGGCCATGCCGACGCGTTCGGGTGGGCTGCTGCTCAGGACGAGCGCGAGACCGGCGGGAATGAGGAAGGCCGCGGTGCCGCCTTGCAGGAACCGTCCGGCGATGAGCCATTCGGCGCCGGGTGCGAGGGCGCACAGCAGGGAGGTGAGGGCGAATCCGGTCAGGGCGGTGAGGAATACGCGGCCGCGGCCGAGGGTGTCGGCGAGTTGCCCGGCGGGGGTGAGCAGGGCGGCGAAGGCGACGGCGTAGCCGCTGACCACCCAGGTGAGGGTGCCGGCGGCGGTGTCGGGGTAGTCGCGGGTGATCTCGGGGAAGGCGATATTGACCACGGACAGGTCGAGGAAGGACATGAAGGCCGCGCCGGAGGCGACGAGCAGGGCGAGTTTGGCCGCGCGGCCGGAGTCGGCGGGGGCGGTCGCGGGGGTGCCGGTGGTGGCGGGTGCGGGTGGGGAGGCGTCGGCGCTCGGACGGTGGGTGGTGTCGGTCATGACGGGCTCTCTGCGTGAGGGTCGGGAGCGGGATCAAAACAGTACGCACGATCGTTCGTATTGTTGAAAAGTACGACCGATCGTGCGTTTACGCAACAGGTGATGCGAGGATGGATTCATGGACGAACCGGTGCGCGCTTCCGACCAGGAGATTTCCGATCAGCGTCGGCTCAAGGGCGCGCGGGCCCGCGCGAGCATCGCCCGCCACGCCGCCGACGTCGCCTCCGTCGAGGGGCTGACGGGGCTGAGTCTGGGCCGGCTGGCCGAGGACCTCGGGGTCAGCAAGTCCGGGGTGGCGACCCTGTTCGGCAGCAAGGAGAACCTGCAACTGGCCGCGGTGGCCGCCGCGCGCGAGGTGTTCATCGACAATGTCGTGCGCCCGGCCCTCACCGCGGACCCGGGCCTGCCGCGGCTGCGCGCGCTGATGGACCGCTGGTTCGACTACATCGGTGAGCCGGTGCTGCCCGGCGGCTGCTTCCGGGGCGCCTGCCAGCCGGAGTTCGACAGCCGTCCCGGCCCGGTGCGTGACGCGCTGGCCGCCGATCGCGCGGACTGGTTCACGGTGCTGGCCAAGGAGATCGGCCGCGCCCAGGAGCAGGGCGCGATGACCGGACTGGATCCGCGGGCAGTCGCGTTCCAGTTCGACGCGGTGGTGTCGGCGGCGAACACCGCGACCCGTCTGGGTGATGAGGCGGCACTGCCGACGGCGCGCGCGATCATCGACGGCCTGCTCGGTTCCGCGCCTCAGCGGTGATCATGGCTGTGACCTGCGGGAATTCGTGATCGGTTCGCGCATGGCTTTATTGCACTCGATGCACTGATCGCCAACCCTCGACCTGAATGCGCGGAGTGCGTGAATGCAGTTCGGGCGCAGCCGGTTTCACGTGGAGCAATGCGCCGGTGTATTTCATGCCGGGCGTGGCGCGTACATGATGAGCGCGACCCCCAGCCCGCACACCAGCGCCCCGATCACATCCCAGCGGTCGGGCCGGAATCCGTCGAATACCATGCCCCACAGCAGTGATCCCGCCACGAACACGCCACCGTAGGCGGCGAGGATCCGGCCGAAGTGGGCGTCGGGTTGCAGGGTGGCGACGAACCCGTAGCAGCCGAGCGCGATCACGCCCGCGCCCATCCACGCCCAGCCGCGGTGCTCCCGGACCCCCTGCCAGATCAGCCAGGCGCCACCGATTTCGGCGACGGCGGCCAGCCCGAACAACACGATCGATCGCAACACGGTCATGGGAGCACACCCTAGAGTCCGGGCGCGATCCCCGGCCGGACCGCCTCGCGTGCGGTCCGGCCGGGGCCGATCACGGTCGCGCCGGGGCGTTCTCGAACAGTCGCTGCCCGAGGTAGCCGCCCGGCCCGGGCACCCCGGGCGGGATGACGAACACCGCCGAACCGACCGGGATGGTCCACTGGTTGAGCGCGTCGAACTCGGCCAGCCGCTGCTGCACCGGCAGGTATTGGGCGTCGACGTCGCGCTGGAACGACGCGAACAGCAGCCCTGACTTCGACACCTGCCCGGGTGCGGGCGCGTCGTCGTAGTTGTAGCCGCGGCGCAGGAACCGTTCCCCGTCGTGCGCGTGGTGGGCGCGCGCGATGTGCGACGACGGCGGGATCTTCGGGATGCCGTAACGGTCGGTCGCCGCGAAATCGGGTTCGTCGAATTCGCGGGTCCCCGACAGCGGCGCGCCGGTGTCGACGGTGCGCCCGACGGTGAGGGCGCGCCCGTCGGCGTCGAGCTCGTCCCAGGTGTCGAGGTTCATGGCGATGCGCCGCAACACCATCGACGTGCCGCCCGCGAGCCACGGCTGCCGCGCCCCGTCGTCCCACACCAGGCGATCGAAATCCGGTGTGGCCGGGGCGATGTTGACGGTCCCGTCGACCGACCCCATCAGATTCCGCATGGTCTGCCCGCGCGGCGCGTCCCGGAACCCGCGTTGCACCCACCGGATCGACACCAGCGATTTCACGTGCTTGGACAGCACCCGCACCGCGTGCGCGACCGTGGTGGCCTCCTCCCCGCACACCTGCACCAGCAGATCGCCGCCGCAGAAGGCGGGATCGAGCCGGTCGATGGTGAACGGCGGCAAGGGTTTCAGCCAGGACGGGCGGTGCGCGTCGAGCCCGGCGGCGGTGAACAGTCCTGGCCCGAACCCGACCGTCACGGTGAGCCGGGCGGGCCGGGCGGCCAGTTCCGGTTCGGTGTCGGCGAGCGCGGGTTTGCCCTGGGTGAGACGCGCGGCGTCATCGGTCCAGATCTTCAGTAGCCCGATGATGTCCTCGCGGCCCGCGCCCGGCGCGAGATCGAAGGCGGCGAAGGTGGCGTGCCGGGGCGGTTCGGTGGCGATGCCCGCCTGGTGGGGGCCGTGGAAGGCGACGGTGTCCAGTCCGGGGTCGCGGTCGTGTTCACGGTGGGTGAGTGTGGCCGCGCCCCAGCCGATCCCGGCGACGCCGGCCGCGCTCGCCGCGACGGCCCCGCCGCCGAGTAGTCGCCGCCGCGACACTCGCGCGGGGGATTGTGCCGGGTCAGCCACCGTGGGCGGCCTTGTCTCCGGAACCCGCGCCGTCGCCGGAGGGCTGGTAGCTCTCCTTGCCGCCCGCGAAGTCGCGCACCTGCGCGGTGACGGTCGTGGTCGAGCCGTCGGAGAAGGTCAGCGTGATGGGTGTTTCCGAGCCGGTGCGCAGCGGGGCCTTGAGGCCCATGAACATCAGGTGGTCGCCGCCGGGTGCGAGGGTGGCGTCACCGTGGGCGGGGATGACCAGGCCACCGGCCTTGGGGCGCATCATCTTCTCGCCCGCCCCGTTGGGCGCGGTCTCGTGGATCTCGACGGTCTCCGAGGCGGGGCTGGTGGCCGCGACCAGGTTGACCGGCTTGTCGGACTTGTTGTGGAAGACGCCGAACGCGCCGGACATGGGGTGCTCGGCGGGGTTCACGGTCGGGACGGCCTTGATCCACTGATCGGTCAGGGTGATCTGCTCGGCGGCGGTGCCCGCGGTGTCGGAGGCGGACGGGGAGTTCGAGCAGGCGACGGGCAGCAGGGCCAGTGTCGAGATCGCGGCGGCCGCGCCCACGCGGCGCGCGAACCCGCCGGTGCGCAACCGGAATCCGTGGCAGAAGGGCATCTGGGACATGGGGGTACTCCGTAGGTCAGGGGTGAAGGAAGGACCACCCCGGATCGGTCCCGGGCGAACCCCGTTCGGCGCAGCGCTGATTCGTCGAGCGAGCCCGTGGAGCTCATCGACGGCGCGGGAAACGGGTGTCGCGGACCTAGATCGGCGCGAGGTGGATGGACGAGGCGGCGGCCACCGGCGGGCCGCGACGTCCGATCCCCGGACTGACCAGCAGACGCCGCGCTTCGGCCCGATCATCGGCCACCCGCGCGTGCACGGGCCGTGTCGGCGGGGTGAGAACCGCGCCGAGAGCGAGCAGGAACCGCCGCACACCGGTGACAGCGCGGCGCAGGCCGGTCTCGGCGGCGCGAATCACCAGCGCGCCCACCGGGATCGCCACCAGGTGGGCGATCAGCATGCCCGCGGGCGTCGAATGATGATGGTGCCCGGGCGGCATCGACAATGCCGCGTGCCCGAGGGCCTGCCCGGCCGCCAGCAGACCCATGGTCCCGGCGAGCCCGTAGCGTGGCCGCAGCGTCGCCACCACGACCCCGATCACCGTGCACGCGCCCACCAGCAGGGGTAGCGCGGAGCCTTGGGTCAGGGTCGCGCCACCGCCGAGTCCGTGCGCGAGAATGGCGACCGCCCCCGAGGACGCGCCGACGGCAGCGCCGCGCAGGCGCGCGGTGTGATCCGTCGGTGAGCGCACCGCGTCATGCTACGACGTCGTGTCGTCGTCGATGTTTCCAGGTGGTATGACCTGGGTCTCCACAACATCTCCACACGCGGCGCGTTCGATCTCCACGCCGGTTGCCTAATGTCGGCTGCATGGAAACCAGTGCGCGCCGGATCCTGGTGGTCGAGGACGAGCCGACCATCGCCGAATCGATCGCCGCCCGCCTGCGCGCCGAGGGCTACGTCGTCGACATCGCCCACGACGGTCCCGCCGGGGTGGCGGCCGAGGCGGCCGGGGATCCGGACCTGGTGGTGCTGGATGTGATGCTGCCCGGTTTCGACGGACTCGAGGTGTGCCGCCGCATCCAGGCGCGCCGCCCGGTCCCGGTGCTCATGCTCACCGCCCGCACCGACGAGACCGACATGCTCGTCGGGCTCGGCGTCGGCGCCGACGACTATCTGACCAAACCGTTCTCCATGCGGGTGCTCGCCGCCCGCGTCCACGCCCTGCTGCGCCGGGTGGAACGCACCGCCGCGACCGTGGCCACCATCCTCGTCGGTGACCTGCGCATCGACACCGATCAGCGGCGGGTGTGGCGCGCGGACAGCGAAACCCAGCTCACACCACTGGAATTCGAACTGCTCGTGCACCTGGCGCGGCGGCCGCGCACGGTGCTCGCGCGCGAACGACTACTCAGCGAGGTGTGGGGGTGGTCCGACGCCTCGGGCACGCGTGCGGTGGACAGCCACATCAAGGCGTTGCGCCGCAAGCTGGGCGCGGACCTCATTCGCACCGTACACGGCGTCGGCTACGCCCTGGAGACCCGGTGATCGGCGAGACCGCGGCTCCGGCGAGCGGGGTGCGGGCGTTCGCGAACCGGGTGGCGGCCCGCCTGCCGCGGCCCCTGGACCGGGTGCCGTCGATCAAGGCGAAACTGGCGATCCTCATGGTCGGCTCCGGCACGGCCGCGTTCGGCTACTTCGCGATCCGCATCGGTGTGCTGCCGCCGCGCGCCACCGTCGTCGCCATGGTGTTCGCGCTGCTGATCTCCCAGGTGCTGGCCCACGGGATGACGATGCCATTGCGGGAGATGACCGCCGCCGCCAAACACATGGCGCAGGGCGACTATTCGCGCCGGGTGCGCGCCACCTCCCGCGACGAGGTCGGTCAGCTGGCGGTGGCGTTCAACCAGATGGCCGCCGACCTGGCCGCCGCCGATCAGCAGCGGCGCGAGTTCATCGCCAATGTGTCCCACGAACTGCGCACCCCGATCACCGCCCTGGGCGCGGTGCTGGAGAACCTGGTCGACGGTGTCGCCCAACCGGATCCGGCGACCCTGCGCACCGCCCTCGCCCAGACCCAGCGGCTGAGCCTGCTGGTCTCGGAACTGCTCGCCCTGTCGAGCATCGAGGCGGGCGCGGTGCGTCTGGACCGCGAACCGGTGGAGCTCGAGCCGCTGCTGAGCGAGGTGGTCGCCGAAGCGGAGGTGATGGCCGCCGCCGTGGACCGGCCGGTCCGCTTCACCGTCGCCGTCGCCCCCGGCCTGACCGTGCACGCCGACCCCGCCCGCCTGCACCAGGTGCTGCTCAACCTGCTCGACAACGCGACCCGTCACGGCCCCGCCCACGGTGAGGTCCGCGTCCACGCCCATACCTTCCACGGCCGCGTCGTCATCGAGGTCTCCGACGACGGCCCCGGCATTCCCGCCGCCGAACGCGCCCGCGTCTTCGAACGCTTCACCCGCGGCGGCCGCGCCAGCGGCGGCGGCACCGGCCTGGGTCTGGCCATCGCCCGCTGGATCGTCGACCTGCACGGCGGCACCATCGCCGTCGCCGACCCGGGCTCCCGCATCCGCATCACCCTGCCCTCATCCTGACCGACAGTCTTTTCACCCATTCCCGACCGTGTCCCGGCGGCGCACCGCGCTCCCCGGGCCGGTCCCGCACACCCCGATGGAGGAACCTATGCCCGACAAACCCACACCAACACCACCTCCCGATCCCACGGCATCGGCATCGGTGAGCTCCTCCGCCACCGAGACTCCGGCTGTCGAATCGGCCGCCCTTGATCCGGCGGCGTCGGCCGAGCGTGCCGCCGCGCCGGTTCCCGAACCGGCCATGGCCACCGAGAACGCGGCTGTGCCCGTGGTGGGAGGGGCGATCGCCGATCCCGCACTCGCCGATCCGACCCGGCCTCTGGTCTCGGCGGCCGCGGTACCGCAGCAGGCGCCTGCGATGGCGGGTGCCGCGCCGACGGGTGCCGGTGGTCCCGCGCAGTGGCCGGCCGCGTGGCCGGGCGCGTGGCAGCCCCGTACCGCCGCAGTTCCACCATCCGCTCAGCCGTGGCCGTTTCGTGCTGCGCCGCAACGGATTCCGTCGCGGTCGGAGCGTGTTCCGGCGCCGAACGGGTTGCTTGCCGCCACGGCCGCTGCGGGGTGTGCGGCCGCGGTACTGGTACCCCTGGATCGTCCCGGCATCGGATGGTTGCTCGCCGGCATCGCGATCACCGGCACGGTGTACGCGGTCGATCGCGCGGCGCGGAACGCGGCGCGGAACGCCGAGGACGACTCGGACCGGAGTGACGTCGACCGCGTGGACGAGGGACCGCAGACGCGCCTGAGCGGAGCGGGCGAACCCGGTGACGCCCGCGACGATGTCGCGAGTGACCGCGCGGCCCGCGCCGATCAGGCAGCGGCCGAAACACCGTCGTCGGCGAACACCGGGCCTGTCACGGGTATCGGTGGCCTGCTGCCCGCCGGTCTCGGGGACGTGCCCTGGGGTCGTGTCTGGTGGACGGGTGTGGCGTTGGCCCTGCTGTCGGTGGGTGCTTTCCGGGCCGCGCCCTGGCTTTTCGTGCTGTGCCTGGCCGGTGCGGCGGTGGCCGGGTCGCTGGCGGTGGTGCCGCGGTCGGCGTACGGGGCCTGGTTCGACGTGCTCGCGGTGCCGTTCGCGGGCCTGAATTCGTGGCCGTGGCTGTATCGGGCCATGACCCGCACTCGGGAGCGGGTGGGAACGGGCACCGCGCGGGTGTGGTGGTCGA
Organism: Nocardia sp. CA-136227; assembly: GCF_050955695.1. Lineage (NCBI taxonomy): Bacteria > Bacillati > Actinomycetota > Actinomycetes > Mycobacteriales > Nocardiaceae > Nocardia > Nocardia sp. CA-136227. The sequence goes on along the minus strand of NZ_CP192081.1, from coordinate 4,121,491 downwards.
TCGGTGCGGCTGCCGCGCTGCTGCTGATCATGGTGCCGCTGCTGGCGGGGGCCGACGCGGTGTTCGCGGGTCTGGTGGACGGGCTGATCCCGGCCGTCGACGTTCCGGCCGTGATGCGGTGGGGTGCGGTGTTCCTGGTCGCCGGGTCCGGGGTGGCCGGGGCGCTGTACCTGCTGGCCGGTCCGCCTCCGGCGGCGGTGGACGACGACTCGCACTCCGGCCAGGGCCGGGGCGTGCGCCGGTTCTCGCCGCTGGAGTGGGGAATCCCGGTGGGCGCGTTGACGATCGTGTTCGCGGCGTTCGTGGCCACCCAGGTGGCGGTGCTGTTCGGTGGCGACGGCTACGTGCAGCGCACCGCGAGCCTCACCTACGCCGAGTACGCGCGCAGCGGCTTCTGGCAGCTGTTGGTCGTGAGCCTGCTGACTCTCGCCGTGATCGGTGTCGTGCTGCGTTTCGCCGCGCAGGACGATGTCACCGAGCGCCGCTGGCTGCGGATCGCGATCGCCGTGGTGATCGGCCTGGCGCTGGTGATCGTGGCGTCGGCGATGCACCGCATGTGGACCTATCAGCAGGCGTACGGGTTCACCCTGCTGCGGCTGCTGGTGCAGGTGTTCGAAGGCTGGATCGCCCTGGTGTACCTGATGCTGCTCGCCAGCCTGGTGCGCCTGCGCCGGTACTGGGTGCCGCGCGTGGCCGTCGGCGCCGCCCTGACGACCCTGCTCGCCCTGTCGGTCCTGAACCCGGAGGGTTTCGTCGCCGACCGCAATATCGCGCGCTGGCAGTCGGGCAAGCCCCTCGACACCTACTACCTGTCGGACCTGTCCCCGGACGTGCTGCCCGCCACCGACCGGCTGCCCGAGCCCCAGCGCTCCGCCATCGCGAATGCCGTCCGCGAACGCCTGAAGGACGATTCCTGGCAGGGCTGGAACTTCTCGCGCGCGACCGCGACCCGCTGATCAGCCGAAGCCGACCGGTGTCCAGCTCTGACCCGCGTCGCGGGTGACGAGCATCATGGTGGGCACCGGTCCGTTTCCGGGGCGGCTCAGCACCACGAAACCGGTTGTCTCGGTGACGAACTCACCCGAGACCGGCTGCCAGCCGCGGTCGGGTGCGGTGTAGGCGGTGGTCCAGGTCTCGCCGCCGTCGGTGGATGTCAGCAGGTGTTCGTCGACGGCGGCGACCAGATGGGCGGCATCGGCGGGCAGCAACACGGCCTTGGCGGACCGGGACGGGGACAGCTGCCCGGTCTCGGTGAACGTGACGCCCCCGTCGACCGAGGTCACCACCCGGGTGGCGCTGCCGTCAGCGGATGCCGGGAGACCACACAGCGCCACGAGCCGCTTCTCCGATACCGCGTGCCAGTCGGCGGGCCCGCTGCTCCCGCACGGCAACTGCCACGGCGTCCAGGTGCCGTCGACCATGCGGGCGCCGTTCCTGCCGCGGCCGGTGACCACCATCCAGGCACGGCTTCCGGCAGCCGACACCACGGGGACCGGGTAGGGGCCGCCGGCGCCGGGCACCGCGACCTCGATCGGTCCGGTCCACGCGTCGCGAGTGATGGGGCTGGTGAACACCGCGGTCTGCTCATCGGCTCGCGCGGCCGCCACCCAGACGGCGCCCTCGGACACGGTGAGCGACCAGGCCGGTTCCGCCGTCTTGATGTCGATATCGGTCTCACGCCAGCTGGTTCCGCCGTCGTGGGTGGCGAACAGCTTGTCGCGGGTCCCGATCCAGCCGTTGCGGGCGTCGGCGAACTTCACCCATCCACCATGGTGACCGGCGTCGCGCAGCGGTGCCGGGAGCGGCATCTCCCGCCAGGTGCGCCCCCCATCGGTGGTGTGCCGCAACGCCTGGCACAGCAGGGCCGGGCACGGATAGCTGCGGCCCAGCACCCAGCCCTCGTCCGCGGAGACGAAGTTGATCGAATCGGGTTGGAAGCCCACCGGATCCGGGTCCGCGGCGAGCGTGGCCACCGGAGTCGCGGTCGGCGCCGCAGATGTGGGTTGGGGAGTCGCCGCCTCCGGTGTGGTCGTGGTTCTGCTCGCCGAGTCCGGCCCACTGTCACCGTCGTCGATGGTGAGCCCCGCGATCACCCCCGCCGCGAGCACCGGCATTCCGACCCCGATGACTCCGGCCAGTACGACCGGATTCGCCCGCAACCGCACCGGTCGGGACTCCCTTCGACACGAACCCGGGCCGTGTTCCCGGACGGTCGCCCGGCGGCCCTGTGGCACAACGGGATCGAGTATGCCCGTTGCCGGCCGGTTACGCCCATCCCGAGGTCAGCGGCCTCCGCGCTGCGCGGCCAGCCGGACCGCGACGTCCCCGATGAGGTCGTAGGGGATGGGGTCGCGCAGCGGGAACTTCAACGTGCCCTTGCCCTTCAGGTAGGGCGCGATCGCCCGCTGGAACCCGTCGTCACCGGCGGGCACCGGGTACACCGACAGGAAGGTCTTCCAGCCCGCGAAATACATGACGGCCTTGCCGTTCACCTGCACCGCGGGGATCTGGTAGCTGATGGTCTCCGACGCGTCGGGCAGGGCGGCGTGGATGGTGGCGCGAATCTTCTCGAGGGCGGCGCGGGCCGGGGCGGGCTGGGCGGCCAGATAGTCGTCGACGGTCTCGGGCTCTGTCATGTACGGCCACCCTTCCGTAGCTCGGGGAGAGAGCTTCGTCCGACTCGACGGTACCGGGCCGTCCGCCCGCACCGGACCGATGCCAGGCGTTTCAGCCGTTCAGCCGCTCCAGCAGCCGCAACGCCGCGTCCCGCATGCCGTCGACGGAGTCGGTGACGTAGAGCAGGTCGATGAAGAAGTCGTCGAATCCGGTATCGGCCGCGACCGTTTCGACGGTCTGCGCCACCTGCTCGAGATCGGTGCCCGCCGCCACGTTCACCCGCAGCACCGTCCCGATGGCAGCCGGATCACGACCCGCCGCCACCGCCGCGTCGTCGATCATCCCCCGCAGAGCCAGCAGCTGCTTGCCCCATCCGGGCGGACCCGGCACCGGAACCACCGGCAGCCACCCGTCCCCGCGCCGCCCGATGCGGGCCAACGCGGCCGGATTGAACGCGCCCAGGTGAATCGGGGGCCGCCGCACCGGCTTCAACTCGCTGCGATGCTCGGGCACCGACACGAACCGGCCCTCGTACCCGGCCGGGTCGCTGGACCAGATGGCCTCGAGCGCGTCCAGGGTCTCGTCCAGCCGCGCCCCGCGCTGCGCGAACGGCACACCCGCGGCCGCGTACTCCTCCGGCGACCACCCGATCCCGAATCCGGGAATCAGCCGCCCCTGACTCACCACATCGATCGTGGTCAGCGACCGCGCCAGCAGCGCGGGCCGATACATCGGCGCGATCAGCACATTCGCGCCCAACCGCACCCGCTCGGTCACCGCCGCCGCGATCCCCAGCACCAGGAACGGATCCAGCACCGCGTTGAACTCGTCGGGAATCCGGTCGGTCCCGCCGTACCCGACCGACGGGTTGGTCGCGGCGATGAGCCGGTCACCCACCCACAAACTGTCGGCGCCCGCCTCCTCCAACGCCGTCGCGTACTGCGCGATCCGTGCGCCCTCCCGGGCCTGGGCACCGAACTGTGGAAGCGAGAAACCAATTTTCACTCCTCCGGTGATACCAGACAGGATGGGAGCGTGGGTGAACACAAGGACCGCATGCTCGCCGGCGAGCTCTACCGCGACAACGACCCCGAACTCGTCGCCGAACGCCGCCGCTGCCAAGAACTGCTCGACACCTTCAACGCCACCCGCGCCGGGGAGGACGCACAACGGCGCGCCGTACTCGAACAACTGCTCGGCGCCATCGGCGAGGGCTCCTGGATCATGCCGCGCTTCCAATGCGACTACGGCCACCTGATCCGGCTGGGCCGCAACAGCTTCCTCAACTACGACGCCATCATCCTCGACTGCGCCCCGGTCACCATCGGCGACGACGTCTCCATCGGCCCGCGCGCCCAACTGCTCACCGCCCTGCACCCCATGGACGACCACGAACTGCGCCGCGCCCGCTGGGAAACCGCCGCACCCATCAGCATCGGCGACAACGCGTGGCTCGGCGGCGGAGTCATCGTCTGCCCGGGCGTGACCATCGGCGCCAACACCGTCGTCGGCGCGGGCAGCGTCGTCACCCGCGACCTGCCCGCCAAGGTGTTCGCCGCGGGCAACCCGGCCCGCGTCATCCGCGAACTGTGAGCATTACCCGCGGGGTAATGGCTTGGCGTGGTTGATCGTTCGTAGGATCGGAGGATGGCGACACCCACCGCTGGCGACCTGCTGCGACACTGGCGCACCGCGCGCCGGCTCAGCCAGCTCGAACTCGCCGGCCGCGCGGACACCTCCACCCGGCACCTGAGCTTCATCGAAACCGGCCGCGCCACCCCCAGCCGCCACATGCTGCTGCACCTGTCCGACGAACTCGACATCCCGCTGCGCGAACGCAACCGGATGCTGCTCGCCGCCGGATACGCCCCCGTGTACGCCGAACCCGAACTCGACACCCCCGCCATGCGCCCCATCCGCGACGCCGTCCGGCAGATCCTCACCGGCCTCGAACCCCACCCCGCCCTCGCCATCGACGCCGCCTGGACCATGATCGACGCCAATGCCGGGATCGCCCTGTTCCTCGACGGACTCGACCCGGCGCTGCTGCGCCCACCGGTGAACGCCCTGCGACTGACCCTGCACCCCGACGGCCTCGCGGGCAGCATCATCAACCTCGCCGAATGGCGCGGCCACCTGTTCGAACGGCTGCAACGCCAGATCGACGTCACCGGATCACCCGAACTCACCGACCTGCTCGACGAAATGCGCACCTACCCCGGCGGCGAGGACGGCCCCGGCCTGCCCGAACCCGACCAGGCCGTGGTGCCGCTGCGGATGCGGCTCGACGGACACGAACTCGCCTTCCTCAGCGCCACCACGGTTTTCGGCACACCCATGAACGTGACCGTCGCCGAACTCGCCATCGAAGCGTTCCTGCCCGCCGACGCCGCCACCGCGGCCCTGCTCCGGGAACGACTCACTCCATCCGACTAGTCGGTCCGCGCGGGTGGTCCGATACCGCACAATGAGGATCCATGGACGTGCCCGCGCACCTCGCCCACCTCACCGGCACCCCCGTCGCGCACCTGCACCCACTCGGCCACAGCCACGCCTGGACCCTCCACCGCGCCGACATGACCGACGGACGAGAACTGTTCGTCAAAGCCGTCGACGACAACGACCCGGGCATCGACGGAATCTTGACCGCCGAAGCCGCCGGGCTGCACTGGCTCGCCACCGGGCACGCCGGCCTCGTCCCCACCGTCGTCGCCGCCGACGAACGCATGCTCGTCCTGCCCTGGCAGCCACCACAACCCGCCGACCCCGCAGCCGCCGAACACCTCGGACACGACCTCGCCACCCTGCACACGACCCACCCCGAGACATTCGGAGCGCCCTGGCCCGGATACATCGCGACCCTGCCCCTGGACAACACACCCGGCACAGGGGAGTGGGGAACCTGGTACGCCGAACACCGCCTGGCCCCCTACCTCCCCGCCGCCGCCCCCGAACTCGGCCGCGACGGCCAACGCCTGATCGAACGCGTCATGGAGCGCATCACCGACCTCGCCGGACCACCCGAACCACCCGCCCGCCTGCACGGAGACCTCTGGTCCGGAAACATCCTGTGGTCGGCCGGCCGCGCACTGCTCATCGACCCGGCCGCACACGGCGGACACCGGGAGACGGACCTCGCCATGCTCGCCCTGTTCGGCGCGCCCTACCTCGACCGCATCCTCGGCGCGTACCAGGACGCCGCACCCCTGAGTTCGGGCTGGCGGCAACGGGTCCCACTGCACCAGCTGCATCCCCTGCTGGTGCACGTGGTGCTCTTCGGCGGGTCCTATCGCGGGATGCTGCTCGCCGCCGCGGCCTCAGCCCTCGCGGGCTGACGTCTCAGCTCTCGCGGATCGGTCAGGCACCGACCACGGGAGCCAGGACCTGCTCGCACCACGCACGGAACGTCGTCGGGCTCGCGGCCGCCTCCGCGCGCGGCACACCATCATCGAGACCCTCGTTCTTGGCACGCATCATGTCCACGAACGCGGTCGCCATCGCCTCACTCACCCCACGCGCGATCTGCACGGCGTGAGCCTGCTCCAGAGACTGACGCTCGTACCGCACCGACCGGCCGAGCACCTCGGACACGATGTGCGCCATATCGTTCGGCGACAGATCCTCCGGCCCCAGCAACGCCACCTCCCCGGCGCCCGACCAGGAACGGTCCAGCAGCAGACCCGCGGCCGCCGCCGCGATATCACGCGTCGCCACCGTCGGGGCCTTGCGATCGGCCGGCACCGTGCCGGTGAACACCCCGTCCTCGCGGATCGAGTTCGCCTGCCACACCAGGTTGTCCATGAACGACGGGTTGGCCAGCGCCCGATACGCCACACCCGAACCCGCGATGAGGTCGTCCATCGCCAGCGACGCCGTCACATGCCCGGCACGACCCGCCACCGCAGTCCCGCGTCCGAGCGCGGACACACCCACCACATGCCCGACCCCGTGCGCGGTGAACGCCTTCGCCGCGGCCTGGGTGAACCCGGAGAACGCGGCATCCAGACTCGCCCCGGCGGGATCCGGCGGAACCAGCCAGAAGACCGCGTCGGCACCGGCGAACGCCCGATCCACCACATCGGGATCACCGTGCGACCCGGTGACGACATCGACCCGGGACCGGACCGACTCCGGCAACTTCGCCGGATCACGCACGATCACACGTAATTCATCGGTGCGAGAAGAGGTTTCGAGGAGTATCTGCAACAACTGGCCACCGATGTGCCCGGTGGGAGCGGTAAGAACGATCATGCTTCGAGTCTCGTGACCGGCCGTCGCGACGTCCAAGACCCTTTCCAGCAATTGATACCGTGAGGGTATGGATCTGGACCTGCGCAAGCTCCGCTACTTCGCCGCCGTAGCCGAGCACCGCAACTTCGGCCGCGCCGCGCAACAGCTCTACATCGCCCAACCCGTCCTCAGCCGCCAGATCAAGGCCTTCGAACGCGAACTCGACTGCACCCTGCTCATCCGCACCACCCGCAGCGTCGAACTCACCGCCGCCGGCCACCAGCTCTACGAGGAAGCCCAAGGCATCCTCGCCGCCGTCGACGCCGCCCTCCGCCGCGTCCACAACGCCGACCGCGGCGTCCGCCGCCTCGTCGTCGCCTTCTCCGTCGGACTCCACGTCTCCGAGATCCTCCGCGACTTCTCCACCCGCCACCCCGACGTCGAAACCGACGTCGTGCCTGCCCGCTGGTGGGAACGCGACGCACCCCTGCGCGACGGTCGCGCCCAGATCGCCTACCTCCGGCGGCCTTTCGACGAAACCGGCCTCCGCGTCATCCCCATCGGCCACGACCCCGGCGTCGCCTGCCTCCCCGCCGCCCACCGCCTCGCCGCGCGCCCCGAACTCACCCTCGCCGACCTCGACGGCGAACGCATGCTCGACGTCGCCGCCCGCCGAACCCCCACCCTCGAGGAGAAATTCGAACTCATCGCCTCCGGCCACGGCCTCCTCATCGTTCCGCGCAGCGTCGCCCGCGCCTACGTCCGCCCCGACCTCGTCCACCGCCCCGTCGCCGACGCTCCCGGCTCCGAAACCTGTCTGGCCGTCGCCGCCGACCCGGCCAAACTCGTCCGCGAATTCCTCGACCTCGCCATTCCCGCCTTGCGAAATGGTGTGCGCTAGCGTTGCGGAGGTGCAGCTGCTGCGAATTCACCACGTCGCGATCATCGCGTCGGATTACGAGAAGTCGAAGTCCTTTTACACCGAAATTCTCGGCCTGCGGATTCTCGCGGAGAATTATCGGGCTGAAAGGCGCTCGTACAAGCTGGATCTCGCCCTGCCGGATGGCGGGCAGCTGGAACTGTTCTCGTTTCCGGAGCCGCCGCCACGCCCCTCGCGCCCCGAGGCGGCCGGCCTGCGGCACCTGGCGTTCGTGGTGCCGAATGTGGGGGAGGCCCTGGCCGAGCTGCGGGGGAGGGGAGTGGCCGTGGAGGAGGAGCGGGTCGACGAGTACACGGGGAAGCGGTTCGCGTTCTTCGCCGATCCCGACGGACTGCCGCTCGAACTGTACGAAGCATGAGGTTGGATCCCGGCCCCGCCGGGACCTTCTAACTCGACCATTAGGAAATGGAACTATGCGCATCTACGCATGTAGCTCCGTTTCGAACCACCTCCGGTACGCACTACCGCGCGCACCTTCCTGACCACACCCATCACCAGCGAACCTCGAAGAGGGGAGCGGGTATTCGATGCCGCTCGGTCGCTGGATTGGGCGCTCCCATACGATGGGCAACATGACCAAAGTGCTCCTGAAGACCTCCGCCGGGGACATCACCCTGGAACTGGACGACGCCAAGGCACCGAAGACCGTTGCCAACTTCGTCGACTACGTGAAGTCGGGCCACTACGCGGACACCGTGTTCCACCGCGTGATCCCGAACTTCATGATTCAGGGTGGCGGCCTGACTGCGAACATGCAGCAGAAGCCGGCCCCGCAGACGGTCGAGAACGAGGCCGCCAACGGCCTGAAGAATGACAAGTACACCGTCGCCATGGCGCGCACCTCGGCCCCGCATTCGGCCAGCGCGCAGTTCTTCATCAACACCAGCAACAACGGTTTCCTGAACTACCCGGGCCAGGACGGCTTCGGGTACGCGGTGTTCGGCAAGGTCGTCGACGGCGAGGCCGTCGTGGACGCCATCGAGGGTGTGCAGACCGGCAACAAGTCCGGCCACCAGGATGTCCCGGTCGAGGCCATCACCATCCTGTCCGCCGAGCTGGTCTGACCTACTCGCGACAATTCAACGAACGGCCCGGAACCTGATGGTTCCGGGCCGTTGTCTTTGCCGCGTACGAGGTTTGGCTCAGGCGTCCAGGACGCGGTGTTTGCGTTCCACCACGGGCGGCTGTACCGACCAGGGGAAGTTGATCCATTTGTCGGTGCGTTTCCACACGTATTCGCAGTCCACTTCGGAATGCGGCTTCTGGTAGATGACCGCGCAGCGGACCTCGGCGACGTGGTCGGAGCAGAAGTCGCGCACCAGTTTCAGCGTCTTACCGGTGTCGGCCACGTCGTCGGCGACCAGCACGGTGGCGCCGGTCAGGTCGACGGCGCTGGGCACGGGCGGCAGCATGACCGGCAGGTCCAGGCGCTGGTCGACGCCGGTGTAGAACTCGACGTTCATGACGTGGAGGTTCTTGACGTCGAGGGCGTAGCCGAGGGAGCCGGCGACGAAGAGCCCGCCGCGGGCGATGGAGAGGATGAGGTCGGGTTCGAAGCCGTCGTCGGCGATGAGCTGGGCCAGTTCCCGGCCGGCGTTTCCGAACAGTTCCCAGCTCAGTTCTTCGCGATCGCTCATGCTCGACTCCGTTCTGGCCGCTGCGGTGGTCTTCGTGATCATACGAGCCGGGGTCAGGGCTGGTGGGTGATCGTGTACCAGAGCAGGGCGAGGGTGGCGAGGGCGAACAGCGGTACCAGCACCATGGTTTCGACCTTGTTGCCGGTGCGGTCGATGATCGGGACGCGGGTGCGGAGTTTGAGCGGCCACAGTAGCCGGCAGCCGCGGTCGGTGAGGCAGTCGCCGATCAGGTGGGCGAGAGCCCCGAGGCCGACGGAGAACGGCAGCCAGAGCGGTTTGTCGCTGATCCAGTGGTCGATGGCGAAGGTGCCGCAGACGGCGAGGATGACGACGGTGCCCCAGGATTTGAGGCCGTCGCCGCTGGGGGCCAGGCCCAGCGCCTTGACCGCGAGAGCGAGCAGGAAGAACACGAGGGCGAGGGTGAAGTTGCGGCCGAGCAGGTGTTCCCCGGCCCAGGTGCCGTAGGTGACGGCGGCGACGAAGGCGAAGGAGTGGGTGCCGTGGCGGTGCCCGCCGGAGATCCACGAGATGAACTTGCACGCGTAGTGCGAGACCGGCCCGAGCACATGGGAAATGGTTCCCGAGGGGTGGTCGGCGTCGGGGAGCAGCGCCGCGCCCGCGGTGAGGAAGGTGCCCATCACCAGATCGACGGAGCCGATGGCCCCGGATTGCACTGCGGGATAGGTCAAGACGGTGAGCGGCAGCGCCGCGGCAGCCGCCGACCAGGCGAGCGCGCCGCTGGTCGCATGTGAATGTCCTAGCACCACTTGAAGGTTAACGTACGGGTTCGAATCCCTTTTCAGGGCAGCCGGTTTGGTTTTCGGGGTGTGTTCCGGATCGCTTTCGGGTGACCCGGGTGCAGGGGGTGGCGGGCCTCCAATAGTCTCGGATCGATTGCGCTTTCCGTTCAGAGAGGATCGGACATGTCGGTAGCGTCCGCGGTGAAGGATCAGATTCAGCAGATCGGCGGGGGATTCATGTTCTCCCGGGAGGCCCGATCCTTCGCCGAGAGCACCGGTGTCCCCGGCTTCCTGCCGGGCTATACGCGTGGCCGCGGCGGTGTGCTGGGTGATGTGGACGCGGACGTGGTGACCGCGGCGTTCGGGTTCTTCCGTCCCGATGCCATCCGGCAGGCGTGGGAGTCGACCGCGGGGATGACGGCGGAGGCGGGCGCGGCGGGCTATCTGAAGGCCTGCCAGGACTTCGGCCGCCGCAAGCTGGCCGACTTCGATGATTCGGGCCGGCTGGCGGAGCTACTGCTACCGGTGGTGGCCGCGGCGAATCCGGCGGGTGTGCCGTTGTTCGCCGGGTGGCGGGCGCTGCCGCTGGCGGAGGACGCGCCGGGCCTGGTGCTGCAGCTGATCCACATTCTGCGGGAGCTGCGCGGCGGCTTGCATCTGATCGGCGTGCTGGGCAGCGGTCTGACCCCGCTGCAGGCGGTTCTGATCGCGGGCTCGCCGTTGAAGCCGGGTCCGGATCAGGCGCGCAATTTCGGCTGGCCGGAGCCGTTCGACGAGATCACCGCGGAGTTGAAGGGCCGCTGGATGCAGGCCGAGCAGATCACCGAGGATCTGATCGCGCCCGCGTTCGCGGTGCTGGACGACAAGCAGGGCGACGAGCTGGCGGCGCTGCTCACCTCGTGTCACGCCACGGTGTTCGGCAGCCGCTGATCGAGATCCGGGTGGGCTGGTCGCGGCCCACCCGGTGGTCCTGTTCAGCGATGCAGGAATTCGAGGGTGACGCGTTCGAAGGCTTCCTTGGCCTCGTACATCACCCAGTGCCCGCACTTGGGGAAGACGTGCAGTTCGGCGTTGGGGATCTGTCGCAGGGGGATGAGGGCCATGTCGGTGGGGCATTGGCGGTCGTCGCCGCCCCAGGTCATGAGGACCGGGCTCTTGATCTTGTGCAGCATGGACCAGTAGGGCGGGGTGGGGGAGTTTTCCAGGAACTGCTGTTGCAGCGCAAGCGCTTCCGACCCGTACATGGCCTTCAGGCTGGCTTGCGCCGCCGGATCGGTGGCGGCGGCCCAGCGCTCCTCGACGAGGTCGTCGGTGATCATCTTGGGGTCGTAGATCATGCAGCGCAGCCACCGCATGAGTCCTTCGCGCGAGGGGGCGTCGGCGAATTCGGACAGCAGCCGGGTGCCTTCACTGGGAGTCATGGCGAGCAGGCTCTGTCCGACGCCGCCGATGGCGATGATCTTCTCGACCCGTTGCGGGTGCGCCATGGCGACATTGAAGGCGACGACGCCGCCCATGGAGTTGCCGATCATGGCCGCGGAGTCGAGGTCCAGGGCGTCCATGAAGCGGATGACGGCGTCGACGGCGGTGAGCACGGGGTGTCCGGGGACCGGGTCGCTGACGCCGAATCCGGGGAATTCCAGGACGTAGCAATGGAAGTGGTCGGCGTAGAAGCCCAGGTTGTTGCGGAAGTTCCGCCACCCGTTGACGCCGATCCCGGATCCGTGGAGCAGCAGTAGGGGAGGGCCGTCTCCGGCTTCGTGGTAGCGCAGAACGCCTTTGTCCGTGGCGATTTCGCGTCGGGTGTTCTCGTATGTGACATCCACTCCACCACGATAGAACAGGTTTCACTGTTATGTCACCGATATGTCGGCAAAAGATTTATAGTCGCATGCAGACATGCGTATGCGTCACTGTCCACTCGAAAGATCGTGGCCGACAACCCCGGCCACGACAGGGCAGGCCCGCTGGCATGATCGAGGTTCCACGGCGAAAGGGGAGGGCATGCCCACGGGAACGATCGGCCGAATCCAGCGGCTGCGCAGTCTGATCGAGCATCCGCGCACCGGTGCGGCCGAACGCGCGGCCGCGCAACGCATGCTGGATCGGATACTGGCCAAGACCAGTCGGTCCGCCGCGCGCCCGGGGGAGCGCAGTTACGGTGCGCGCCACGCGCGTCCGGGTCGACACGCGAGCCTGTCGCGCATCGCGGAGATGATCACCGAGGACATCGCGGTGCTGAACGCTGTGCACGATGCTCCGGACCAGCTCACCTACGCGGTGGAAGCTCCTGCCGAGACAGGCATTCTGATCACGGTCGGCGCTGTGCCCCGCGAGTGGGCCACCGACGCTGACGGTTTCGACTCCGCGGCCTTGCGCGCCCTGGTCGATGAACTCACCGATCTGATGAACGCCTACAACCACGAGGGCACCGATGTGGCGCGCCGTTTCGTCGGCCGCGTCCGCACCCAAGTAGTCGACTGACCGATCCCCGAGACGCGCGATGCCCCCGAACCGGACGGTTCGGGGGCATCGTCTCAACCGGTCACACCGGCCGGATCAACCTCAGGCGAGGTCGAAGCGGTCCAGTTCCATGACCTTCGTCCAGGCCGCGACGAAGTCCTTGGCGAACTTCTCCTTGGAGTCGTCCTCGGCGTACACCTCGGCCAGGGCCCGCAGCTGCGAGTTGGAGCCGAAGGCGAGGTCGACACGGGAGGCGGTCCACACGGTCTTGCCGGTGGCGCGGTCGGTGCCGACGTAGCTGCTGTCCTCGGAGTCGGCCGGAGCCCACTTGGTGGACATGTCGAGCAGGTTCACGAAGAAGTCGGTCGAGAGCACGCCCGGCTTGTCGGTGAACACACCCAGCTGCGAACCGGAGTGGTTGGCGCCCAGGACGCGCAGACCACCCACGAGCACGGTCATCTCCGGCGCGGACAGGGTCAGCAGGTTGGCCTTGTCGAGCAGCAGGTACTCCGCGGGGACGCGGGTGCCCTTGCCGACCCAGTTGCGGAAGCCGTCGGCGGCCGGCTCGAGCGCGGCGAAGGACTCCACGTCGGTCAGCTCCTGGGTGGCGTCGGCGCGGCCAGCGCGGAACGGCACCTCGACGTCGAAACCGCCTGCCTGCGCGGCCTTCTCGACACCGGCGTTACCGGCCAGCACGACCAGGTCGGCGAAGGACACCGGCTTGCCGAAGTCGGCCTGGATGCCTTCGAGGACGCGGACCACCTGGGCCAGCTCGTCGGGCTGGTTGACCTCCCAGCCGGCCTGCGGCTGCAGGCGGATGCGGCCGCCGTTGACGCCGCCGCGCATGTCGGAGCCACGGTAGGACGAGGCCGCGGCCCACGCGGTGGAGACCAGCTGCGCCACGGTCAGGCCCGAGTCGAGGATCTTGGCCTTGAGGGCCTTGGCGTCGGCGTCGGAGATGAGCTCGTGGTCGACGGCCGGGATCGGGTCCTGCCACAGCAGGGTCTCCTCGGGCACCTCGGGACCGAGGTAGCGGACCTTGGGGCCCATGTCGCGGTGGATGAGCTTGTACCAGGCCTTGGCGAAGGCGTCGGCGAGCTCTTCGGGGTGCTCGAGCCAGCGGCGGGTGATCTGCTCGTAGACCGGGTCGATGCGCAGCGACAGGTCGGTGGTGAGCATCGTCGGCAGCTTGGCCGGGCCGTCGAAGGCGTCAGGGATGATCGCTTCGGCGTTCTTGGCGACCCACTGGTTGGCGCCGGCGGGGGAGGCCGACAGTTCCCACTCGTAACCGTAGAGCGTCTCGAGGAAGGTGTTGTCCCACTTGGTCGGGGTGGGGGTCCAGGTGACCTCGATGCCGGAGGTGATGGCGTCCTTGCCGACGCCGGTGCCGTAGCTGGACACCCAGCCCAGGCCCTGCTCCTCGAGCGGTGCGGCTTCGGGCTCGGCGCCGACGTGGTCGGCGGGGCCCGCGCCGTGGGTCTTGCCGAAGGTGTGGCCGCCGACGATCAGTGCGGCGGTCTCCTCGTCGTTCATCGCCATCCGGGCGAAGGTCTCGCGGATGTCGACCGCGGCGGCCATCGGGTCCGGGTTGGCGTTGGGGCCTTCAGGGTTGACGTAGATCAGACCCATCTGGACCGCGGCGAGCGGGTTCTCCAAGTCGCGCTTGCCGGTGTAGCGGGCGTCGCCGAGCCATTCGGTCTCCGGCCCCCAGTACACGTCCTCTTCGGGCTCCCACTGGTCGACGCGGCCGCCGCCGAAGCCGAAGGTCGGGAGGCCCATGTCCTCGATGGCGACGTTGCCGGCGTAGACGATGAGGTCGGCCCACGACAGCTTCTTGCCGTACTTCTTCTTGACCGGCCACAGCAGGCGGCGGGCTTTGTCGAGGGAGGCGTTGTCGGGCCAGGAGTTCAGGGGCGCGAAGCGCTGCATGCCAGCTCCGGCGCCGCCGCGGCCGTCGTGGATGCGGTAGGTCCCGGCGGCGTGCCAGGACATGCGGATGAAGAAGGGGCCGTAGTGACCGAAGTCGGCGGGCCACCAGTCCTGCGAGGTGTGCATGACCTCGACGATGTCGGCCTTGACGGCGGCCAGGTCGAGGGTCTTGAACTCGGCGGCGTAGTCGAAGCCCTCGTCCATGGGGTTGGCGACGGCCGGGTTCTTCTGCAGGATCTTCAGGTTCAGCTGGTTGGGCCACCACTGACGGTTGGCGTTACCGCCCTCGGCCGGGTCGGAATTCCGGTCGTGCAAGACGGGGCAGCCACCGGCGGCGGGTTCGGTATTGGCTTCACCGATGGGCGGGGTTTCAGGCACGGTGTGTCGTCCTTCCATGGATGTGATCTTGTTGTCGACCACGAGTGTGGCCGCTACTTGTTTTGTGTGGCAGCGGTTTTGGAGCATTCGGGGCACAAACCCCAGTAGATGACCTCGGCTTCGTCGAGCGCGAAGCCGTTGGTGTCGGAGGCGGTGAGGCAGGGGGCCTCGCCGACGGCGCAGTCCACGTCCGCGATGACGCCGCAGGTGCGGCACACGACGTGGTGGTGGTTGTCACCGACGCGGGTTTCGTAGAGCGCGACCGATCCCATGGGTTGGATTCGGCGGATCAGCCCCGCGGTGGTCAGGGCTTTGAGTACGTCGTACACGGCCTGGTGGGACACCCCGCCCAGGGTTTCGCGGACGAAGCCGAGGATGGTGTCGGTGTCGGAGTGGGGGTGGTCGTGCACAGCGGTCAGTACCGCGAGCCGCGGTGCGGTCACACGCAGAGCGGCCCCGCGCAACATGCGCTCGAAATCGGTGGACGTGGGCACAGCACGAAGTCTGCCCCTTTTTCTGGAATCAATCAAGTATTGGTTTCGGCGTGTGGGGGAATTCCCGGGGAAGCGGCCGATCTGAGGGCCTGTTCCAGACAGTAGGTGATTTTGTGGCCGGGGAGGGTGAACGATGTCCACGCGCGTCGTGCGGCGGTGGCGGGGGAGAAGCACCCCGTTCGGCCCCATCTTTTGGGGGCACAAAAAGATCAGGTGCCTGTTAACGGTTTCGCGAAGCGCACCCGGATCAGGGGTTTTCGCGGCAGTCTACGACGAACCACGTTGACCCACAGGCGATTCCACGGATTCCCTGCCCGAAGCCCCGTAACGGCCGCTCCGACCCCACTGATGTGGACCATGCATGTCTTTGGTCGGGTTTCGCATCTGGAGGTTTCTCATGGGAATCAAGTCACTGGTTGTCGCCGCACTCGCCGCGGGGGTCGCTCTCGGCACCACCGCCTGCGACCCGTCCGACACACCCAAGCCACTGCCCACCACGGCCCCCGCCGGCCAGACCACCCAACCCACCGCCCAACCGGGCCAGCCGGGTCAACCCACCCAACCGGGCCAGCCCACCCAGCCCGGCGGCAACACCCCCGGAACCACCGACGCCCCGGCCCCGACGACCGGAGCCCCGGCAGGGGACCCCACCACAACGGCCCCCACCGGCACCGCGAAATGCACAACGTCCCAACTGATCCTGGACAAGGGCCATGGCGGCCAGATCGGCGGAACCTGGTTCCTGAAGTTCATCAACAAGAGCTCCACGCCCTGCACCCTCGAAGGCTTCCCCGGCGTCTCCCAGACCAACGGCCCCCAGGGCGACCCGGTCGGCGAGCCCGCCGAACGAGACAAGGGCCCCCAGGCTCCGACGCCCACCTTGGTCACCCTGACCGCCAACGGCGGCGCCGCCCAGTTCGAATTCATCAGCTACCCCAAGCAGGTCAACGACTGCGCCGCCCTCCGCTCCAACACCCTGCGCGTCTACCCGCCCGACAACACCGAATCCCTGTCCCTGCCCTGGGACAACCTGATCTGCCCGAGCCCCCAGCGCATGCTCGTCGTCCGCGCGATCACGCCGATGTAGTAGGGGAGAGGCCTCACTTCGGGCTCGCGGCCGTCCTTTCGCCGGCGGCCGCCGACCGTTCGTCTCGGCGGGCGGTCAGCCGGAGGCCGTCGCGGATATTGAGCGACATCAGGGCGATGTTGGTCGCGCCGGCGAGTAGTTCGAGCGCCTGGATGCAGTAGAAGGCGAGCGTGAACTGGCTGCGGCCGGCGAGGATGGCAAGGGTTATCGCGCAGGGAACCAGGATCAGGAGCCCGTTGGCCGCGATTATCGGCATTCGGCGTCTCTTCGCCAGGATTATCGGGTTGGCGGAATCTCCGGCCAGTCGAAGACCGCTGGCTCCGGTGACTGCCAGTGTGAGCACCAGGATGGGCAGTGCCCAGGGGATGGTTTGTTTGACCGTTGTGACGGCGTGTTCGGATCCGCTGAGCTCGGTCACGACGGTCGCGAGCCAGAAGGTGAGGCTGGTGGCCAATCCGAGGACGCCGGCCAGCGGGTGGATGCGAGAGAGCATGGTGTACCTCTCTTCGGTGGGTCAGGTGGTGCGGGCGTGTTCGAGGTTGCCGATCGCCTGCGCGACCAAGCGCAATAGCTGCTCGCCCTGCTGCTGAGTGAACCCGGCGGTGGCGATCGCGTTGACCTCGGCGGCGGCAGTGGTCAAGGGGGCGTGCAGGTTTCGGGCTCGGTCGGTGAGGTGGATCTGCGCTCGCCGACCGTCGGCGGGGTCGGTGGTGCGCTGGATCAGTCCGTCGCGTTC
This sequence comes from Nocardia sp. CA-136227, assembly GCF_050955695.1. NCBI lineage: Bacteria > Bacillati > Actinomycetota > Actinomycetes > Mycobacteriales > Nocardiaceae > Nocardia > Nocardia sp. CA-136227. The sequence goes on along the minus strand of NZ_CP192081.1, from coordinate 4,104,241 downwards.
CATCCGTTTGAGGGTGTGTGCCATGGTCGACTGATCGATGTGGACCTTCTCGCACAGTTCGTTCTGGGTGACACCCTCTTTCTCGTAGAGCGCGAGTAGCTGCGCGAATTGCCCGGGCACTACGCCGTGTTCGGCGATGTGATCGCGCAATGCCTGCTCCATGAGTCGCGCGAGGTGGTTGACCAGGTATCCCAGTGAGGTTGTGCGATTGATCGGCTGCTTCTCGATCGGGTTCATGCCTGCCCTTCGTCGGCGGGTTCAGAGTCCCATATTACATGGCTTGCCATGTAATATGGCCTGGAACTCGGGATTGATCACTGGTCGGCCTGGATTGAACGCGCCGGAGGCTGGGGTGGATTCCGGAGCAGTCCGCGATGAGTAGGAGGGTGGATTCCCCAAGGAATCGTCGCGCGATACGGGTAAAGGCCGGCACGCGGCGAACCTGAGCGGTGGTTGAACCCAGCAAACTTCGCTCGACCACGCCAGCGCAGGAGAGGCGATGGGTGAGCGCCAGACCCGGGGGTCGACACTTCGACTTAACATAATGTTGATTATCGGCGCGCTTACGGCGACGGTGTTGATCTTGAAAGATGTTGTGTGCGTAGCGTGTTTGTTCGGTCCAGGAAAAGTTGAGAGTAATCCACGAAGTTGTGAGAGTGCTTCGGCGTCGGGTGTGAATCCGGGAAAACCTGAGTGCTGGGCTCGGTTTGATTCATGGGTGCGCATAGTCATTCGGGATCCAGTTGCGTCACTGTGACGTATGTAGCTGGTGTGACTGGAGTTGTCATTTGGCGGTGCGTATGGAGCTCTCAGTTTGGTCGGGATTGCCGGGCTGGTTGGGGCCGGCCCTTCTCGCTTCCTGGTGTTTTAGGCCTTCGGGACTCTCAACTGTGTGTGGATCCTGCGCCGTCGCCGGGTTGTTCGTGGCGTGGATCGGGCGGGCTGGGTTCGGCGGTCTCATGTCTTTCTGGACGGAATCGGGCACAGATTCGGCACTCTCGGGTCCTTTTGGACTGCGTTGGGGGCCTCCTCTCCCCTGGGTTGTGTTGTGTTGCAACATTTTTCGCCGATAATAGGCAACTATGTCAAGTTGAAGTGTCGGGATCCGTGCTCTGAGTGTCTAGTCGGACTCCCCCACAATGGATCTGCGTGTCCGTTCGCGTTGTAGGTGGCCATTTTCGCACTGAACGTGACCAATTCCGGAATTCAGCGGGCTGTCGCAGTCAAGTTGGCCATGGAGCTCCTCTGCGAGATCGGCCGTCGACCTGTGCTTTTGGGGCTGCCCGCACGGACCGACACATGGCCATACACCGCGGCACCCGCTCAACAGCCCGACACCCCACATCGACCTCCGCCGCTCCAAACAGTTCGGCCAGGCCGAAACGAGTTGCCACCGCGCAGATTTCGATCCCGATACCAGGCAGACCCGGAAGGCCATCAGCTTTCGTCACAGTGACACATCTCGGCGGCAAAACCCCGCCGGAACTGACAAATAGAACGCGAATTCGTCTGGAACTGACAAATAGGATGAGACAGTGTACCCGGAATCCGTCGCATCCAATCTGTCAATCCCCAGGTCAACGCTGCCAACTTAACTGCGAACGGACATCCGTTCGCACTGTATCTGTCAGTTTTCGCACAGAACGTGTCAGTCTCCGGATTTCGAGGCCGCTGTCGCAGCATAGACGTCAGTCACGCCCCGATCGTCACGACCAATCTGACCTGCGGAAATTCGCGATGCGCATGACTATGGGATCTGAGGCTGGTCAGCCTCCGGAATCGGTGCTTGTTTTCGCGGTGTAGTTGTCAGAAGATCCGCTTTCGATGCCGTTGTCGCGACACAGTTGGCAGCGGATCCGGATCAACCGTCACCCCCCAGGCCTTGTGATCCCTTCTGGAGCCTAGTTGATCCGCTGGATTGCCCATCCGGCCTGGCCCTTTCGAGCCAGACGGAGCGCTCCTCCGCCAGCGGGTTGTCGCGTTGTAGTTGTCAGCGTCTCCGGGTTCCCCTGCTCGCTGTCGCGGTGAGATTGTCGGCAGATCCGGTTTCGCTGTGACTGTCGCGTTCTAGTTGTCAGCGAGTATGGATGCCCCGATTCTGGAGCACCCCTCCCCTGGACAGGCTTTCGAGTCTTCACGTGGTCGTGGCGCTGCTCGACACAGTCGCCGCCGGCACCGTCGACCTCACCGCCGTCCGCAAGGCCCTCACCAGCGCCGGCCGCGCCCTCGAAGACGACTTCGACCCTCTATGTGGAGAACCCTCCGTCTGGGCGTAAACCGGTCTGCTGGAACCTGTCGCTGCGGGCGGGTGCTCGGCCGGCGGGCTTGGCTGCCCAATTCTGTTGTGCAGCTGACACTCCGCGACGTGTGCGAGAGCATGACCGGTCGCGAGCGGTGCGGGCTCGCTCCCGCCCACCGCCCGACCTCCTGCGGCACCTGGCGTCGTTTGCGGTACCCGGCGGATGATCAAACCGCTTGTGCCCCATGCGATGCTGGCACGATGCTGCAAGTCATCACCGGGATGTACTTCCGAGACGTCGAACTGCACGCGACCCACCATCGCCAGACCCTCTACACCAATGTAGGGGGACCGTGGCGACGCGACCGGATCGACCTCGGCATCGGGCATCTGGTTCCCACGACCGATTACACCGCACAGGTCGCGACCATGCTTGCCTGCCTCACCGAACGCCTCGAAGCGGTTCGCGAGGATGGCACCGACGAGTTCATGATCTCCACCGGCGGCACCGCGATCATCGAGGACCTCGCCACCGTCCTGTCGTTCGCGCTGGACGCGACCGTCACCACCAACTACGGCACCGCCGCGCGGCTCATCAGCCCACCGACCGGCAGCTACCGCAGCCCTGCCCCCTCCGACATCCTGCCGCACGTCTTCACCCCCCCGCCGCTACGTCTGGCACGACACACCTTGCTCTCGACAGATAGGCAGTTTCCTGGCGCGGGCGGGACCGTCAACGCTGAATCCCGGATCCATTCGATTTGCTCGGGGGTACCGAATCAGCCGATGGGTTCACCATCTGACGGGCAGCTGCTGGACACCGCGGACGAGACGATTCTCTCGCCACTCCACCGCTTCGGCGGGCACCGCCAGGCTTAGACCTGGGAGCCTGTCAACCAGCGTTTCGAGCGCCACCCGTAGCTCCATTCGGGCCAAGGCTGATCCGATGCACTGGTGTACGCCATGGCCGAAGGCCAGGTGTGGATTTGTCGGGCGGTCGAAATCAATGTCATCAGCGGAATCGAAGACCGCTGGATCTCGGTTTGCCGCAGCCTCGAGGACGACCACCGCGTCGCCTGCAGAGATCTTGACTCCTCCCAGCATGAGGTCCTCTGTGGCGACTCGCGCAAAATCTGCGCTGGCGGCGAATGGGACGAAGCGCAGCAACTCCTCAACGGCATCGGGGATGAGCGAGGGGTCTCGGAGCAGTCGTTCCCACAGCCCCGCACGGGTGAGCAGTAGGTAGACAAAGTTGCTGATCTGACTGGCTGTCGTCTCGTATCCGGCTACCAGAAGAGTCACCGCGAACGAAACGATCTCGTCCTCGATGAGACTGTCGTCTTCGTCGCGGGCTGCGACGAGCGCACTTAGCAGGTTGTCGGCGGGATGATTCCGATAGTGGCCGATCAGTTTTGTCAGGTAGGCATAGATCTCGGTGCGGGCGCTCTCCATATCCGCAAGACCGGTGTCGCCCAGCGCGAGCAGCTTGTCCGCCCACTCTCGGAACAGCTTCTGATCGTTGACTGGAACTCCCATGAGCTCGCAGATCACTTGCGTCGACAGCGGCCAGGCTAGACCCGCTGCCAGGTCGCCCGGTGCACCTCGGGCAATCAGGTTTGTCAGCAGCTCATTCACCAGTGCCGACACTCTCGGCTCTAGCGTCGCGACGCGCCGCGGTGTGAAGGCCTTGGCGACCAACCTTCGCAGGCGGGCGTGATCAGGAGGGTCCATGGTGAAGATGTCACGAGTCTGCTGGATAATCGGCCGGGTCCGCGGGATATCTGTACCGAGTGTGCGTGCGCGGCTGAATCTGTTGTCCGACAGAACTTCCCGCGCATCCTGATACTTGGTCACCAACCAGGCCTCACCGCCGAATGGCATCCGCACACGGGTCGGTCCGCTGCCACGGAGTTCCGTATAGTTGGGGTGCAGGTCCAGGCGGGTCGCCACACCGAACGGATACTCGGGCACTGTATTCATGGTGGTCATCGACTGTCAGTTCCTTACTTCGATATGAGATCAGCAGCCCCGAAGGGGCAGCCCTGGCCGGATGTGTTTCCCGGAAGAGTTCGGATCGTCCGTTCGACCCGGTCGACGAGACGCCGGCCATCCCGATCCGACACGATGCCCCTGTCGTAGACCACGTCCAGGTTCAGGCGATTCTCGGTGTTGGTCACGAAAATCGCAGGATGCGGCACCGGGCTGATAGCCATGAACCGCGTATGCGTGAAGCGCATCCCGGGCGGTGCCGCGGGCAGCTCGAGACGTCCCAGATTGGACAGGCTGACCGAGTTCGTGCGCCAGGTGTCGGAGGAGCCGTTGGCCATTGCCCGCTGCGGAGCCTCCGCGGCGACGGCGTGCTCAAGTGCCTCTTGGATCGCGCTCGAGCATTCACCGACGCTGGTTGCTGCTGTGGGCTGCAGGATCACGCTCCAGGAGGCAACACAACACAGTTCAGCGTCGGGTGGAAGCGGTGGATCCAAGCGGTTGCGCAGGTCGATCGGATAGCCGATTCCGAGTGGGACAGGGCCGGAGGAGTCGAACATCGACCGCAACGCAGTGATGACGCTCGCACTGAGCACGCTGTTGACCGACACCTGCCAGGCCTTCGCGACCGTCTCGACGCGATCTGTTTCGGCGATGGTGAATTTGATGTTGCGGATCTCGAACGTGCCGGACTCCCGTGCATCACCGTGTTCGGGATGAGGCAAGCGCGCGACGCCGATCGGTGAAGCGGCGCGCGCGGTGTCCGCGCCGCGCAAATGCGTCAGCCGGTCCTCCAACGGTGTTTCGAGCTGTCTGGCCGAGATCGGTGGCAGTGGCGCGGCCGTTGCTAGCAGAGTGAAACGGTGTGCAAGCTTGTGTAGCAGCGTGACAGTGAGTCGGCCGTCGGCGACGGCGTGATGGAGAGCTACCCCCAGCAAGCACGTTTCGGACCCCCGCAACAGAATGGCTTGGGCGACCGGGTCACCGACTGCCCAACGACGGTGCAGTAACTCGACGAGCTGGTCCTCACTGCCGCTGTATTCGACTGGCTCGGCTGCGGCGGCGCCGACAGCGACGACGTATCCACCACGGCCGTCAGTGACAATTCGGCTGCGCAGCAACGGATGTTCCATTGCGAGCGACTCCCAAGCGCGCTCGAGCAGCGCGGAATCAATGGACCCTTGCACGGTCAGAACCGCGAAGATCGGACTGGTGCCAGACCTGACGGTCGCGGATTCCCCGGAGGTCAGCGGACGCTGAACCATGGTCATACGAGCTCCTGACGAGATGAGGTTCACTACTCGGCCACGAAGGGCGAGGATCCAACCACCGAATAGGAGAGCGATTCGGAGGACGAGCAAATCTCGTGTCGCGGCTGAACACCGACTCCAGCCCTCCCCCGCAACTTCCGCACGATGCGTAGTACGACCGATCGTGACACGGTCCGGATCACGCGCACGCGGGGATTCATCGATGAGGACAGAAGCTGCCATCTGGAACCGAAACTGTGTCCGGTACCTGTCACCGCGTCCGTATGGCGGCGTCGCTGAGCGCTACGACCTGGTCCGGCAGCGGTCTTCATACAACCGGATCGCACCTGCGCGTCTTGGGGATACCACGTGACTTCCGTTCTGCCAGTGGACAGTTCGGTCGCATCGCGACCGTTCCTGTTGGCACGTCGGGCGGATTCTGGATACGTTGAGTGCGGCGATCTTGAAAAGGGGGAGATTTGAAATGACAGATCGACCGGACCATCGCACTCAAGAACACACCCTGGCTTCCGTGACGTCACTTCAGCACGACATCGGCCGCTTGCTCATCGAGTCGAGGAGGATCCTGGACGCCGCGGCCATCGCGTGGACCGTGAACGGCGCGGCAGCCTGCAACCCACCGGACACCCTCGACGACGACTGGAGCGCAAGCCTCCAGCGAATCCTGTACGACGCCAATGACGAAGTGGTCGTAGCGGTGTCGAAGGCTTCCACCGTCGTGCGACACCACGACCATGAGCAGGCACTGCTGGAGGCGTTGCTGGCAGGGGGTCGGCGCATCAAACTGCTGAGGTCATCGACCTATGCGCGTTCACGGGACTCGAAGTGGGACAGCCCGAGGATCCGACCACATGTACGGGTCGTCGACGGCGAGTTCGACAACGCCATTATCGTTGATCGCCGACTTGCCGTGGTGTGGAACATGCTCGACGATTCGTCGCGTTCCGCATCGGTCATCACCGAGCCAGCCGTGTTGAGAGCGCTTTACCGCTACATGGTCATGGTGTGGAGCAACTCCACCAGCCTGCCGCCAGTCGCGGAAGCCGATTTGCCGCTGCTGGACGGTCCGACGGTCGCGGTTATCAACGCTCTGAGTGTCGGTGAAACGGATGAGGTCGCGGCCAGACGGTTGTTCGTTTCACTGCGCACGTACCGCCGCTACGTGGCCGAGGCCATGACCCAGCTCGGTGTCACCACCCGGTTTCAGCTTGGGATGAGAGCGGCAGAGTTGGGGATTCTGGCGCACGAGTTGAGCGCGTAGGCGTCTGATCGTGAACCGTGTCCCGACCTTCGGCCATCGCGCCGGGAGCGTGCAGCTCATCGGGCAGCGAGATCCTGCGCGATGCCCTCCAGAAGCCATCTCAGTCCCATTTCGAAACTCGTGTCATTGTCAGGGAAGTCGGAAGGGCTGTGGTCCAAGAGCTTCAAGATCCGTGAGTGCCCCGCCAGAGTGGCCGCCTCGCGAACGTAGGTACCTTCCGGCGAGCCCAGCCCGAAGGCCTCGGGCGAGTAGCTGAGGATCTCACGGAGAACGAACCCGGTTGTGTACTGGTCGACCGCCTTCACGATCTGCATCGCGGTGGCGGGAGAAATGTCTAGCCCGTCGAGAGCTTTGAGCGACTGCTCGACTTGCAGGAGCACCTTCGGTCCGACGCTGGTGCGCCGGCCGACCAACTCGGTGGCCCATGGGTGCTGCTTGATCAAAGCTCGTTCGCGGCGCGCAACTCGGGTGAGCGACTCACGCCAGTCCGCGGTGAACTCGGCATCGTCGAGCACAATCTCGCCCGCCAGCGCATCCGCCATCAGGTCGAACAGGTCGTTTTTGGTGTCGATGTGGGTGTAGAGCGCCATAGGGCCGATCCCCAGACGCGCCGCGACCCGCCGCATCGATACCGAGTCGAGGCCCTCCTCGTTGGCGAGATCCATTGCCGCGGAGACGATGTCGTCCCTGGATACCGAAGGTCGACGTTGGGGCGCCGGACGCGCCCAGATGGGGGTGCTGACACTCCCGCCTTCGCCGGACTCGTGCTGTTCCACAGCCCGCAGTCTACTCGATACGCTGTAACCATTGGCCATACACCGTATTGTTCACAGAACAGTGTATCGATAACGATGATAGGTAGCTTCGATGACAGACCCGCGGCCAACAACAGGATTCGATCCGGCGTTGCGCAAACTCATGTTCGTGGTGGTCCTAGGCGGGACTATGACGGTCCTGGACACAACGATCACCAACGTCGCCGTTCACACCCTTGGTACCCAGTTCGACACAACCCTGTCCGCCGTGCAGTGGGTCCTGACTGGATACACCCTGGCGCTCTCCATGAGCATTCCGCTGTCTGGATGGGCGGTCGTGCGGTTTGGAACCAAGACCATGTGGATTCTCTCGCTGGTGCTGTTCATCGCGGGATCGGTGCTGTGCGGCCTAGCGTGGAACATCGTCAGTCTGGTGGTTTTCCGGCTACTGCAGGGGTTGGGTGCCGGAATGATCCTGCCGATCGGGCAGACCATGCTCGCCCACGCGGCCGGGCCGGAACGGATGGGCCGGGTCATGAGCGTGGGTGCGGTCCCAGCGATGCTCGCCCCCGTTCTGGGGCCAGTCGTGGGCGGCCTGATCCTCAGCCATCTGTCGTGGCGATGGATGTTCTACATCAACGTCCCGCTGTGCGCGATCGCGGTCGTCGCGGCGGTTCGGCTGCTGCCTCGTGATCACGTACGCGACCGCGCGGTCTCGCTCGATATTCTCGGACTCGGACTACTCTCTCCCGGACTGGGTGCGCTGGTCTACGGCACATCGCAAGCCGGCGGTGGTACGGGCCTCACCGATACTCGTACGGTCGCGGCTTTGCTACTGGGAATCGCATTGGTCGCTGGTTATGTCCTGCACGCCGCGAGGAAGGGCACTGCGGCGCTGGTCGACGTTCAGCTGCTGCGGGATCGTAACTTCGCGTTGGTCAACCTCATCATGTTCGCCTACATCGGCACCATGTCCGGCCTGATGGCTTTGCTGCCGTTGCATTTCCAAACCGTCGACGCCGATAGCCCACTCCGGTCAGGTGTGATGGTGGCGCCGCTGGGGGTTGGTGCGATCGCGACGATGATGATCGGCGGAAAACTGACCGACAAGCTTTCGCCATGGTTGCTCATCCTCATGGGGCTGCCGGTGATCTTGGGCGGCGTCGTCGGTGTGGCGCAGGTCCCTGCCGATGCCAGCGATTTGCTCAGATTGCTACCACTTTTCGTGATCGGCCTCGGACACGGCCTGATGATGCCAGCGGTGATGAGCGCTGGCTACCTGACGTTGCGGGCATCGGAGATCCCCGCAGCGACCACCGCCACCAACGTCAACCTCCGGGCTGCGAGTTCCTTCGGCGTCGCGGCGCTGTTCATGCTTCTGCAGCACAACATCGTATCGAGGGTCCCCGATGCCGGTGGGGGCGCGGAGGCACTTTCACGCCCGGGCCGCACCGCCGATGCCGCACAGGCATTCGCCCATGCGTTCTCTCAAACCTACTGGTGGGCCTTCATCTTCATCGCGATCGCCCTCGTGCCCGCACTGATGCTCCGACGGCGGTCGGCATCGAGGCCTTCGTCCGAACCGGCACCGATCGCGGCCCCGTCTCGGTCGGCGACGAGCACCGTCACTCCGCCCGAGCCCTGAGCCCCCACGCCCTCCCCTCTGGCTCGCCCCGCCGAGTGCCAGCCCGATGGAGACCGGCCACATATGAAACAAGTTCTAGTATCGCGGCAGATTGTCGCGCAACAGGGAGGATCCACGATGCCACATACCGACGAGACTTCACTCGGATTCTTTGTAGCCGAGGAAGATAGATTCGTTCCGCTCGAGACGGCCCGCGGACCATGGGGACGCGACACGATCGGCGGCCAAGGTCTGACCGCCCTGACTGCCCGGGAGTTGGAGCGCCACTGTCCGGTCGAACCCGCCGGATGCAGACTCACAGTCGATTTCATCCGGCCGAGTACCTTCGATGTGGTCCAGACGAGAACCGAACTCATCCGATCGAGCAAGCGACTGGCGCTGGTGCAGATTGAGCTCGTTCAGTCCGAGCGAGTGGTGGTCAGAGCATCTGGATTGTTCGTTCGCCCCGCACCGACGGACAAGGCCGGAGCCAATGCATGGTCGCCCGAGCTGGAATTCTCCCGGCCGGCATGGTCGACCAGCCCCGCCGATGGAATGGAGCAGGCTCCGATGATCAGCAGCGCCGGCTATCCGCACGATTGGTCATCCAACTTCGCCGATCACAGGAACACGGCGCGCAAGCGGATGTGGACACCGACGATGATCCCCGCCGTTCGCGGTGAGAAGCCCACCCCATTCACTCGCATCGCCACGCTGTCGGAGGCTACGAGCTTCGTCACGAACTGGGGCGGCGACAGCGTTCCCTTCATCAACGCCGATGTGACACTCAATCTGTGTCGCATGCCCGAATCCGAGGGCATCGGCATGGAGTCGAACGGACAGCACGTCGCCAACGGGACGGCCATCGGCTCTGCCACTCTCTACGACGAGTACGGGATCGTCGGGGTCTCGTCGATCACCGCGATCGCGAATACCCATCGCGAGGTCCACTTCTGAGCCCTTCCGGCTACGGGCCCTGGGCACTACGGGTAGAAACGGCGACGGCTCCGAGTCAGCGTGTGATCTCGGAGCCGTCGCCGGTTCTAGCTGTTCACGCATTCCTTTGCCAGGCATGCACCCAGGATCCGCAATTGCCTTTCGGCGCCGCCCAGTACGAGCTCTAGATGCTTGGCCCACAGATAGTACCGATGCAGTGGGTAATTGCGGTCTACCCCAATGCCACCGTGCAGGTGGACAGTGGCACGGGCGATACGTGGCCCTGCGTCGGCAGCGTAGAACTTCGCCACGGCAACCTCTTTCGATGCGAGGTCGCCGTCACTCAACAGCCATGCGGCTCTGAGCGCGGTCATCCGAATGGATGTCGCGTCGATGAAACTGTCTGCGAGCCGCTGTCGGACGGCTTGGAAGGACGCGATAGGACGCTCGAACTGTTCTCGGCTCTTCACATAGTCCGCAGTCAGCCTGACAGCCTCGCCGCAGATGCCGGCCATGACCATCGAGACAGCCACCGTCGCCCGCTCGACGCACCACTGGAGGGCCGCACGATCGCCGACCCGCGCACTGGAGGGGACCTCGACGTTCCGAAGTTCGATCTGCGCCTCTGTGACACCAGTCATGGTCTCTTGGCCGACTCGGGCAACACCGGTCGATGTCGGGTCCACCAGGAACAGTCCGGTCTCCCTCGCATTCACCCTCGCCGACACAAGCAATAGATCAGCGGACAGTCCGGCGGGAACACACGTCTTCAGCCCGTCCAGAGTCCACCCCGACGACGTGCGACGGGCGCTCGTCCAAGGGACTAGTGGCTCACCGAGCGCCTCGATCAGTGCCGGCGCCACAACGACATCACCCGCTGCGATGTCGGGAAGCAGTGTTGAACGCTGTGCATCTGTGCCGAACTTCGCCAGTGTCATGGCTGCGAGGGCGGAAGGCAGAACAGGCACCTGTGCTGCGCTCCTTCCCACCTGTTCGAGGAGCAGTGCCAGTTCCACGAAGCCCAGGCCCAGTCCGCCGTGTTCGGATGGCACCACGACACCGAGTAGTCCGGCCCCGGCGAGTTGCTGCCATAACACCGTCTCGCGCGCATCCGATCTGGTCCCGGCATCCAACTGCTGGTCCTTGGTTGCCTGAGATTCGAGGATCCGCGCCGCGGACTCCACAACGGCTTGCTGTTCGTCGGTGAATGAGAAGTCCATGATGCCCTTTCAACGGTTCGACAACGGGAGGCCCAGCCCGAAGGCGCTGATCAGATCGCGCTGAACCTCGTTGACACCGCCACCGAACGTTAGGATCACCAGATCGCGATACAGGCTCTCCAACTGCGAACTCAGCACTTCCCCGGGAGAGCCTCTCTTCAAGTAGGCGGTTTCACCGACGATCTCCATCAGCAGCCGGATCACGTCCAGGTACTTTTCCGTTCCGAAGACCTTGGTGGTACTTGCGTCCTCCACCCGAAGCACATCTTCGGACGCATCGCACGCGACCTTCCAGTTGATCATCCGAAGAAACTCGAATCCCGCATACGCGAGCGCGAGATTTCTTTGGACCCATTCCTGATCGATGACCTTCTTACCGTCGGGAAGGTCCGTGGTCTGAGCCCACGAGAGCACCTCGTGCAGAGCGCGATCCACCATTCCTGGACTGCACAAAGTGACACGTTCTCTGTTCAGTTGCGTGATGATCACCGACCATCCGTTGTCGATACCGCCCACGACATTGGTCAGCGGCACCCGGACGTTGTCGTAGTGGACGGCGGAGATCTCATGATCACCGACCAGGGAGACTGGCTGAACGGTGATCCCTGGTGCATTCATCGGGACGATCACGATTGAAATGCCCTGATGCTTCGATACGCTCTGGTTCGTGCGCACCGCCAGCCAGCAGTACTCGGCGGTGCGGGCGTAACTCGTCCACATCTTCTGCCCGTTGATAACCAAATCCGATCCGTCGCGCACCGCGGAGGTTTGTAGAGCCGCAAGATCAGTCCCAGCGCTCGGCTCGGAGTATCCGACGCAGAAGAGCGCATCTCCTCGCAGGATCGCCGGCAGATAGAAGCTCCTTTGCTCCTCTGTTCCGAATTCCATAATCGCTGGACCCACAGTATTGGTCGTCAACATGGGGACCGGTGCACCTACGCGCATGGATTCGTCGAAGAAGATGAATTGGTCGATGTGACTTCGGTCTTGACCACCGTACTTCGAGGGCCAACCCAATCCCAGCCAGCCGTCGGCACCCATCTGCTTGACAACACCGCGCATCACCGGACCAGCCGGATCCTCCCGCAATGCCTGTACCGTCGTCTCGTCGAGAAGTTCTCGATAGTAGGTCCGGATCTGAGACCGGAGTAACTGCTGCTCCGTGGTGTAAGCAAGCCGCATGAGCTTCTTCCTCAGGATTCCGTATTGGACAGCTCTGCGTACTGCTGCAACCCGATCGGCAAATTCAGCAGTTCCCACACCGCCGACCCTTGCCGCCACCGAGTATCGTGGGCAGGAACAGCCAGCGCGGCGCCCGGATACTCTTTCACGAGCGCCTCGAGGGCGACACGAAGCTCCATCCGCGCAATCGTCGATCCGAGGCAGAAGTGTGATCCGAAACCAAAGGTCAGATGGCCTTTCGGCGCTCGATCGAAATCGACCTTCTCTGGCTCGTCGAAAACGATCGGATCCAGGTTCGCGGCGCCCACCGCGGGCAGGACGAACTGCCCCGGACACATCTCGACGCCTGCGAGCGTAACCGGCTCCCGAACCTCCCAAGGCAGTGCTTCGCCACCCGCGATGGATGTCGTTCGCAGTAGTTCCTCGACCGCGGCGGCGATGGACTCCGGTCTTGCGCGCAGCGTCGCCCACAGGTCCGGCTGGCTCAGCAGCCGCAGCACGAACTTGCTCAACATGTGAGCCGTCGTCTCGAATCCGCCGATGATCAGCGCGAAGACGATGGTCGCAACCTCACGGGTATTCAGCTCATCGCGTCGTCCAGCCAACGCCGAAATGAGGTCGTCGCCGGGGGTGACACGTCGCTCACGAATCAGAGCCAAGACGTACTGACCAACGTCCTTGGCAACCGCGGCATGATTCTCGACGGTGGCATCGCCGACAGAGGAATCGTTGAGCAGAGCGGAAACCCAGGACGTCAGGCGATCGTGGTCACTTCGCGGAAGTCCCAGCAGCTCACAGAGCACGGCGACTGCGAAGGGTTTGGCGATCTCGGAGACATAGTCGCCACCCCCGTTCGCGGCCATCGACGAGAGGAGCTCGGCCATAATCGACTCGGCTCGTGCTTCCAGTCGATCGATCCGCGCGGAGTCCATCTCGCGCAGGGTCGCTTTTCGGAGCTTGAGATGGTCACTGTCGGACTGTCCGCCGATCGCACCTTGCAGCAAGACGCCGGCCGTGAGCCGGGGCGCAGCTTCGCTCGCCATCCCCGTGCGACTGAATCGCTTGTCCGAATACACCTGACGGGCGTCGTCGTAACCGGTGACAACGAAGCATGGATCACCGAAGGGCAACTGAAGCCGTGCCAGCCCATCGCTCTTGCGGACCTCGTCAAGTACTGGGTCCAAGCCCAGACTGCGCTGCGATCGGGAGGGAAATTTATGCAAAGGTATTTCAGGCATTGGAATCTTCTATCTCCGTGTTGTCGATATCCTCAAGAATGTGGTCGATTGCATTCGCCCATACCTCGAAGAATATGTTCGAGGCCGTCTGCTGGACTGCGAGAAAGCGATCCGACCTCTTCACCGCAGGGGTCATGTCGCCACCAACTCAGGCCGAGGCCTTGGGCGCCCGGCCACGACGCGATCCCCATTCCGCCTGACTCGGCGCACCCGAAACATCGAGACTGCCGGTAGCGTAGGCGAGCGAACCAACGGAGCAAGAACCGAAACGGCCCCGCTCGTCGTACAAACTCGCGGTACCGACGGCGATACCGACCCCAGATGCGTGACTGTCGGCCTCTAAACCAATCGACGACCCGATGGGTGTACGGGCCAGCACAATGGTGACGTCATGGTTGATGTATCCGATGCCGGTGTCGCCCCAACTGGTCAGGGTATTGGTTAGCTCGCCCACCATCGCCGTCCGCACAAATGGGGAGGAATCCTCGTTGTCGAGAAGATTGGTCTGATTGATCCACAGCCGCTTGCGGCTGGCGTTCTGATGCTCGGACATCATCAGACTCCACCTGTCTTCGTGGGCATCACTGCCCCAGCAGATGCCTGGTGTAGGCATTGCCTGACGAATCAGTCCAGGCGGAGCATACGAGCCGGTCGGAGGATGCCACCGCTGACCACCGGGTTCCCGCGACGGTCGCACGAAAACGGCTGTCGCACGGGCGATAGGCAGGTCGGCCTGGGTCACCAGCGCGTCCGCGATCAGGACGTTGCGTCCAGTGCGAACTCGAGTGGTAGTGACGCTGGTCGCCTCGAAGCGGCCCTGGCGGAAGATGTCGACGGTGAACCGGGCCGGGATCAGCCCGTCACCATCGGAATGCTCATGCTCGGCGACATACGCGGCCAGCCCGGCGACTGCCGCACCGTTGATACGATCGGCCGACCATTGGCTTGAAGCAAGCGCCAAGGGATAGAAGTCCCCATTTCGACATTCGAAGAATGCCATGTCTCCCCCAATCTGTACTAGTAGGAGTTTGTCATCGACTATTCGATTCCCATTCCGACGGCCATCATGCGATCTCGAAGGCTGTCCGGGAGAACTGCAATTCCCGCGAGAACACGTGCATCGCGACCGACGATGTAGCGGCCCCGCGGATTAGGCTTCTCGAAGATATCGATGACCTGGCGGGCGGCGTGCGCTGGATTCATGAGCGTGTAGCCGTCCAATCGTGCGAGTAGCTTCTCGATCGTTGCTCCATAATGCGCGGTGCTGATCTCCGAGGATCGTTCAGCCGCCCGCATCAATGCGAGCCCGGACTTTTCGTGGATCGCGCTCTCCGTAGCACCCAACGCCACCGAAGTCACGCGGATGCCCCAGCGGCCAAGTTCAATCCGGTACGCTGCACTGATCGAGTCGAGAGCCGATTTACTGGCAGATACGAGCCCGAACATCGGCACGGCCGTGCGTGCAGTGCCTGCGCTGATATTGAGCACCCGGGCTTTCCCTGGTCCGGTGTATGCACGAAGCGCCGGCAACAGCGCATTGGTAACCTGGAGAACACCGCCGACATTGACGCCGATCACGTTCTGAAACTCTTCTCGAGTCATCAGTTCGAGCGGCCCCTGAACGGCGTATCCGGCGCAGTTGATCAGGCCGTAGAGGCCGCCCGATCGACCGATGACCTGACTGCAGTAGTCACTGACACTATCCGCGTCCAGAACGTCCATCACACCGGTACGAACGTGTCGTATTCCGGAGTACAGGTCGACCTGCGAAGGACTGTGTACCGCGGCATGCACGGCAAACCCGTTCTGGGCTAGCGATTCGACCAGGTGGCGAGCGAGGCTGCCACCAGCACCTGTGACCACGACATTTCGCCGACCCTCGGCCGCGATCTCGTCCATTGCATTCATCTCCATGCCGGCTATCCCTGATCCCAGCTGACAGGTAGCTTTGTCAACCCGCCCGACAGCCGCTCGCTGTTCCGCGATAGATTGTCTATATCTGTAGCGAGGCGAAGATTCGGCAGCATCTCGAAAATTGTCTCCAACACGACTTTCAGTTCGAGCCTCGCCAGAGACGCAGCGACGCAGTAATGCCCCCCATAGCCGAACGCCAAGTGTTGGTTGGCCCGACGATCGGGGTGAAACTCCAGGGGGCTGTCGAACACGCTGGAGTCACGATTGGCCTCGTCGAGGTCGAAGATGACGAGGTCCCCTCGCTGAATCGTATGCGCGTCGACCCCGATGTCCTCGTGCGCATAGCGCGGAATTCCCGCCACTCTCGGCGATACCGGATGGGGGTGGCGCAGAACTTCCTCGACCGCCCGCTTCAGCGCGGCTGATCCGCTGTGAAGCTCGTCCAGGTATTCCGGATGCGTCAAAAAGAGGTACACGGCCCGGTCGATCGCCGCAGGAGTGTTCAACTGGCTGGCGAACCGGAGGCCTGCGGCCAGTCCGATGATCTCTCTTCGTGACTCGTGCGGATTGTCACGAATATAGATACTCATATCAGAGAGAAGGTCTTCGGAAGGGTTGCGAAGCTTCTGGTCCAGGAGCCGCTCCATATACTCCGTGAGCTGCATATCCGATTCCGTGGCCCGATCGATATTCCGAATGTCGAGGCAGCCCTCGGACCAATCGAGAACCTTGTCGTGGTCTTCTCGAGGTATACCCAGGATCAGGCTGATGGCCGACGCCGCAAGAGGCTCTGCCAGACTCTCCCTGATATCACCGGGTGGACCCACCCTACGCATGTCATCGATCAGGTCTCGCGCGATGCTGGCGATCGCAGGCTCCAGCGCTTTCATTCGCAGCGGCGAGAACGAGGATCCGAGCACTCGACGGACCAGGTCGTCCGGCCACGGATTGGAATCACCCGGCCGAAATTGAAGGCTAACCGATGTCGTGAATCGTGAAGAGTCGACTATGTCATGACAGGGGTAGCGTCGAAGTCGATCGTCGGTGAGTAAGTCTCGGCATGTTTTGTGATCCTTCACAATCCATGCCGGATCTCCAGCTGGGGACATACCCCGTACAAGTAGCGGATTCGCCATTCGATCAGTTTTTCCTTCGGCGATAGCAGAACTGATGAACCGAAACGAGTGTCCAACGCTGGTCTGCACCGGAGCAAGGTTTCGAGGCGGCAGGAAAATGCCACCACCGTGGCATATGACTGCCCATTCATGACCTGGCCTGGCGACGCCCGGCCCCAACCATTAACGTCCGAGCAGATTGATTTGATTTCTCGGCCGTAAATAAGGAGCATCCCGTGACAGTCACCGCCTCCGACACCTCCCGTGTGGCCCGTGCCCTGTCCCGGCCTGTCACGCTCAACGGTTTGACAGTTCCAAACCGCATCGTGATGGCACCGATGACGCGCATGTACTCCCCGGGCGGTGTTCCCGGTGACAACGTACGGGCCTATTACTCCCGCCGCGCTGCCGGCGGCGTCGGCCTGATCGTCACTGAAGGGACCTACGTCGGCCACGACTCGGCCGGGCAGAGCGATGAGGTGCCGCGGTTCCATGGTGATGAGCAGTTGGCGGCGTGGGCGAAGGTCGCCGAGGCTGTACACGCAGAGGGCGGTGCGATCGTGCCGCAACTGTGGCACATCGGAATGGTCCGCAAGCACGGCGAACCGCCCTGCGCCGAGGCCCCTGCGGTCGGTCCCTCTGGCATCCGCGTCGACGGAACCAAAGGGACCGGCAACGCGATGACCCAACGCGATATGGACGACGTCATCGGTGCCTTCGCTGAAGCCGCTGCGGCTGCTGAGCGAATCGGCTTCGACGGCGTCGAGCTGCACGGTGCACACGGATATCTCCTCGACCAGTTTCTGTGGACGCGAACAAACCGCCGAACCGACGCCTATGGTGGCGACTCGGTGGCGAGAACCAGGTTCGTGGCAGAGGTCGTGGAGGCGGTCCGAGCCGTCGTATCGCCTGGATTCCCGGTGATATTCCGCTACTCGCAGTGGAAGCAGGACGCCTACGACGCGCGGCTCGCCGATACTGCACAGGAGCTGGAAGCGATTCTGGCCCCGCTCGCCGCGGCTGGCGTGGATGCCTTCCATGCGTCGACCCGCCGCTACTGGCTTCCAGAGTTCGAGGGCTCAGATCTGAACTTGGCTGGCTGGACCAAGAAGCTCACCGGCAAGCCGACCATCACCGTCGGTTCGGTCGGCCTCGACGGCGACTTCCTCGATGCGTTCGCTGGGGCGGGCGCCGAACTCGGCAGCCTTGACAACCTCATCGACCGTCTCGAGCGTGAGGAATTCGATCTGGTCGCCGTCGGCCGCGCTCTACTTCAGGACCCGGAGTGGGCCTCCAAGGTCCTAGCAGGTCGGATCGGCGAGCTGACGCCCTACGACGCGGCAGCGATGAGGACGCTGAACTAGCCAACTCCGGCCGACACTAGGAACGGTGCGAGGGTCGAGTGTAGGTGGAATCTCGGAAGCAAACAGACCGTCGGCAGCGACCCGCCGGCCCGGGTACAGGTCAGGCTCGGAGTGCTGACCGCCATGGCTGCGCGTCGAACGCTGCGACCACTGTTGTCGGTGTCACGATCAGCTCGGCCAGCTCACACATCTGACGGTGGCATCCGTCCGGTCGAGGTTGCGATCTTGCCGAGCAGTCGATCCCGCACTTGCACAGCCATGTTCGCGAGATACTCCTGCGCAAGGGCCGCCTGAAGACTCGACCGGACGTCGTCACATCGGACTCGATAGACGGTCATCTGTTCGCTGGCTCTGCGCGCTGGCTCACTAACGACGCGACCAGAGAGTTCTGCGAGCACGATCGCCATCGGCGAGCGGTAGATCTCGTCGTTGTCGGCGAGAGCGCTGGTGTCGGGGCGAAGCTGTTGGGCGGCAGCCATCTCAGCGACAGCGTCGTCGACTGCCCGCTGTGCGGCGGTGGTGGCGAGCAAGGCGGATGCTGGCAGCCGGATGGCCCGAACCCGCGCGATCACCTGCGGGTCGATGGCCAACGAGATCAAATCTGGTGCCCCCCGTAGGTTGATGTAGCGCACTGCGCGGCCACCGCGCCTCGCCACGGCCACCAGGGGTACCTCGCCGACCCAGTACCCCAACTCTCGGTGAATCCCCACCGCTATCTGGGTGGGCGGAAGCTGCAGCTGTACCTGACGCAACCAGTGCAAGATATGTTGTGGTGCATGCCTTCTGACGTTACGACGGGGATATTCACACTCGCCGGGGCCTTCCTGGGCTCGGCTGGCACGCTTGCGGTGACGGCGTTGACGGTACGCACCCAGCGTGCGCTTGCAAGAGACGCGCGGGACCAGACGATCCTCGACCGCCAATACGCTGATCACCGTGAATACTTGCTTCGTTCGACGCGAATGATGGAGGCGGCCAACGCGGTCGTCGCAGTCACCCATGACGGCGACCTGGCCCGTAATGAGAACGCTGGGCTCCTACACGGCGTCTACCTAGCGCAGTGGCTCTCCTACGCAGAAGCACACAGCGCCGCACACTTTGCCTGCCCGGAAGAAATTCTCGCTGAGCTAACCATGCTCCATACCGCCACCATGAAATTCGGGGAATCAGTCGACGCGGTTTGGGCCGCCGCTTTCACCGGTGAGGGTCATGAATCCGCGCTACGGCGCTGGGAACACGAGGACGAGGAGGTACGAACCAAGCGAACGGCGTACAGCACGACCGTCGTTCGGAGCTTCGGGCGCATGCGCGCCGACAGGTCTCTTGCATGAGAGCCCGGACTTGATCGGCGCCGCTGCGACGTCCAGGATCGCCAACGTCGCCCTGATCAAGGTCAACCGGGTCGGGCACAGTCACCCTCGCACCGCACACATGCCATCGTGCGGATACGGTGCCATGGTCTCCCCCACCAATCCCGCGACACACCCGACCCTTTTCATCACCGACCTCGCAGTCGGGTCCGGTTGCGGGCACCCTACCCGAATCAGGACGAGATGAGGCTGAACGGCATCATCCTCGTGGGATCGGCCGAGACGCAGGTCGTGACCGCCCGCGCCAGATCGTCCGAGTCGGTGTTGAGCGCTTTGAGGAGCTGTTTGAGGAACTGCGGGCCAACGGTTTTGGCGGCGATCTCCCACAGCGTTCCCGCGACGGTCGCGACACCGGCGTAGGCCAGCGCGTGCGCGACCGACGTCGCGGGCGTGAAGGTGTTGGCCCGCCCGGATTCGCAGGCCACCACCGCCCATGGTGTTGCGGTCAGGTCGAGGCGGCTGAGTTCACCGAGCCCGAGGGCGGACGACGCCGAGGCTTTGATACCGGCGCGGGCATAGTCGAACACATCGCTGCGGGTGTGGCAGAACAACACCAGCGCGGTGCCGGGCCGGGCAACTTTCCGGATCTGTTCGATGGTCAGTGCCGCGGAGTCGGATTCGGAGTCGAACTCCACCAGCGATACCGGCAGCGCACGAAATACCTTGCTGACCGCTGCGGGTAGCTCTACCGCCCGATCGTCGATGATGCACACCCGCTCGACCCGCGGCGGGCCAGTGGGGTCGGGCTCGCGTTGTTCGATCGCGCGGTGGTGGGGGTGGAATCGGGCGATCCCGCGAGCACCGATCAGGGTGCCGCCGCGGTATTTGAGGGTCTCCCACGGAATCCAACCGGTGAATCCCAGGCTGTTGATACGCACGCGATCATGGGCCTCGAGAGCGTCGAGGATCGGGGCCAGCGATGCACTCAGCGCTTCCCGCAACGGCCGGAAGATGAGGACCTCGTCGGTGGGAGGTTTGAGACCGATCTCGAGCAGTTGTCGGGTAGAGGCCCTGGGCAGCGGCGCGGTGACGACCTCGACCTGCCCACGGTGCTCGATGAGGGCGACCACGTCAGTTCCGGAGACGAAGGTGTGACACACCGTGTCCTGCAACGGGTGTTGCTGCCGCTGAGTCCACCAGCAGGTCGTCGCCCGCACGCACTGGGCCGCGCCTTGCCGTGAGAGCTCGTCGGGACGTTCGGCCAGGGCCGCGATCACACCGGTGTAGTGATCTCGTACCCGCGCGACGTAGCCGGCACGTACGGGGCTGTACATCGGATCGGGTTGGGTGAGCAAGATGGTGTCCAGGCGTCGCACGGACTTGAGTAGTCGCGGCGTCGGCAACGTCGGATCGAGCTCGGTCATCAACAGATTCATCAGCAGGTGGTGATCACGATAGGCGTCTCGCCACGCCAGCGCTCGCGCCTGTGCGGCCCCGGTCTCGTCACCACAGACCGACAGTGCCCGCGCGGCGGCCACCATCGACCACCCGAACACCCGGCTCGGGTCATCGACATCGGCCAACGCGTTGACACGACTCACCAAGCGGTGGGCGCGTTCACGGATCGCGCGGCCGGGTCGGCCTGCTAACGCGCCTTCGTCCGGCGGGCGATTCCTCAACACCAGAGCGAGTTCGCAGCCCAGAATCATCGCGTCGAACTCGAGCAAGGCCAGACGTCGTGTCGGGTAGCTCGCCGAAGCTTGTTTCCCTGCCAGTATTTTCGCGCCGACGATCACCTCACGGCAGTGGTGGCGGTATCGCCAGATGATCTGGTCGCGGGCGGAGTCCATCTTGATGATCTGGTAACTCATCTCAACCCACTGCAGCGCGCACCGTGAATGTTCGGTGAAAAACAGCAGGGCAATCTCGGTGGCCACCCGGGTCGGTTCGGTATGCAGTCGACGAGTGAACTCGTCACCTGCCTCGATGGCGTTACTCAATTCAGTCAAGACCACATCCGGGACGCCGGCGCCGACCCGGGCGTCGCGGGCGAGGGCCAGCGCGGCTGCCAAGGCCTTGCTGGCCGCGTGCACATCGGCGTCCGTGATGACCCCTCGACCGGACCCGACAGCCTCCACACCCACCGGACCCTCCGTATCGCGCGGCACTCACTGACGGCCACGCCTGCACCATCTGGAGCCAAACCTGTTGCCGCCGAAGATAATACCGCTACCTAGCCGACGCGGCCTGTGGTTTTCCGCCACGCGAACGCTCTGAGCCTTCAACCGCGTGGAGATCAGGGGTGGCGGCACCCCGGAGCCTCGACTGCCACCCTGCCCGTGAACCGATTCCCCGCAGCCGCCGCCATAGTCTCGAAGTACCGGGTAGCCGAGCCTTCCAGAGGAAGTGGCGCAACACCGGGCTGGCGGCAGGGAACGCCGCCCGAATCACCTCGCGCAGCTGCTGATTGACGGTTCGGCACTTCATCATGACTTCGGAGTCGGCGCCGTGAACGGCCCGCAGCCGATACCTGCCTGCTCGGCGCTGATCAGATTCTCGATGCAGGCCCGTGCGAGCCGGTTCCGCTCAGTCGCGGGAGCCAACGGGTCACCGAAGGAGGCAAACACCCCAACTTTCCGTCACAGTGACGCTAACTTCCCAGCAGGGGCCCCCTCGAATTCTCACCAGTGAGCCGCCAACGACCCCAAACGCCTCCGGAACTGACAAATAGAGCGAGAATCCCTCCGGAACTGACAACTAAAGCGCGACAACAAGGGCGGAATCTGTCGCATCCAACCTGTCAATTACCAGGTCAGGACTGCCAACTAAACTGCGAACAGACACTGCGGATTTGGTCGTCGACGTCAGCTTGCGTTGCCCGTGCTGGAGATCTACGCGCTGCGGCCGGTTGGGCGTCGCCGGTTCGTTTTCCGATGTCGGTGGGACGTTGGACTTCGGTCTGGGTTCCGTGCGGCTGCGGATCGGATTCGGGCGAGTTGCCCACTGCGGGGTGGTGAGCAGGGACCACCCTGGGCGCATTACGTCACTGTGACGGCATGGGTGTTGCTCGGGCGTCGCTGGGCGGCAACCCGGTTGCCACGCCTGGTACGAGGCGGCGACGAGGCCGGCTGCGCGTCGAAGCGTTCGTTCCCGGTTTCCTCACCGCTAATGTCTGCGCGACGCAGGTGGCAACAGTCTTGAGGTCGCCCATAAGGCATGGAAGGCGGCATGGTCCTTGGCCGTGCCGACCCGGTGATGGATGATCGGCAGCGACGTTGACACCGGGATCGGAAGGGATTCGCCATGACCAGTTCACCCGCCGAGCTCATGCGACGCAACCTGCTCGATGTCTTCAACGAACCCGACCCGGGTCGCCGGGCCGCCGTGATCGCCGAGACGTACACCCGCGATGTGGTGTGGCACGAACCGGATCGGATCAATGAGGGACGCACCGAATTCGAGCGGCGGGCCGCGGAGATGCTGGCCGAGAACCCCGACTGGGTCTTCTGGCCCGCGGGCTCGGCGTCCGGACTCGACGACATCGGTCACCTCGGCTTCCATTACGGGCCGCCCGACCGGCCCCCGATGGTCAGTGGGATGGACATCGCCCGGATCGAGGACGGTCGCATCGCCGAGCTCTATACCATCGTCACGGAGCTCCGGCCGCCGTCCTAACGATGCGGTAGTCGGTGCACAGGACGGTCTCGGAACGGCCAGGTAGGTCGACGAACAGTCGTGTTGACCGATGGGCCAGGCGCTGCGGTGAAGCTGTTCGATGTCTCGCCGGGTAATGGTGCGGTCGAACGCAATCCGCTGGGTCTCGGCGGGGAGCCCTTCGATACGCCGGGCGAAGGTCTGCCGGAGTCGTCGGCCGACGGGCGTGCGACCGAGGTTGGCAGCGGCCGGGCCGGCGGGCGTCGGAAGTTCGATCAGCGCCAATGGGTTTCCCTGCGCGTCGGCCAGTACCTGCCGCATCGCCCGTGGCGGCAGCTCGGGGAAAGCCTCGGTGAGCAGCTCCGTCGCGGCGTCGTCGTCGAGCGGTCCGACGACGATCTCCGCAAGCCCCGCACCCTCGAACACACTGTCCTCCCCCGCGCGCACCACACCGAGCAAGCCGACGCCCGTGCCGTCCAGCCGTCGCGCGAGGATGCCGAACAGCGTGGCACTGGCTCGGTCGAGCCACTGCAGGTCGTCGACCACCACCAGTACCGAGGACTCGGCCGCGGCCGCGGACAGCAGGGCAAGCAGTGCGTTCGTCAGCGCGAGCTGATCGGGCGCAGGGCCCTCCTCGACGCCGACGGCAACGCCGACCGCGCGGCGAGAGTCGGGCGGGATTGCCGCGACCTCGGCGGACAGTGGAGCGATCAGTTGGTGCAGGCCGGCGAAGCTCACCTCCGCCTCGAATTCCACGCCGGAGGCACGCAACACACGCGCACCGAGTTCGGCCGCGTGGGCGGCCGCCGCGCCGAGCAGCGCGGTCTTCCCGACGCCCGCTTCGCCGACCACCAGCCGCGCCCCGCCCTCGGCCACCGCGGATTCGACGAATCCGTACAGCAGGCCCAGCTCGCGCGCACGTCCTACCAGCCGTCCCGGCGACACCCAACCCTGCACATCCAGACCCTACTACCGGCGGGACGGCGTTCGGACTGCCAAAGACAGTCATTTGACCGATTCGTAGTGGCTGCCGGAGTTCGTAGATTCACTGCTGTCCACCAGGTTTCGAAGGAGACAAGATGAGTGCCACCATCGTTCTCGTACACGGCGGTTTCGTCGACGGCGCCGGCTGGCGCGGGGTATACGACGGGCTGACCGCCGACGGCTTCGATGTCCGCATCGTGCAGAACCCGACGAAGTCGCTGGCCGACGACGCGGCCACGACGCGCGATGTACTCGACGGCATCGACGGCCCTGTCGTCCTCGTCGGCCACTCGTACGGCGGTGCCGTGATCACCGAGGCCGGCAACCACGACAAAGTCGGCGCGCTGGTCTACGTGACCGCCTTCGCCCCCGACCAAGGCGAATCGGTCAACACCCTGCTCGGCACCTTCCCGACCGACGGGCCCCAGCCCCCCATCCTGCCGCCGGTCAACGGCTACCTGTTCCTGGACCGTGACAAGTTCGCCGCATCGTTCGCAGCCGACGTCTCCGAACAGGAGGCGGCGTTCATGGCCGACTCCCAAGTGCCGTGGGGGCTGGACGCACTCGGAGGCGTCGTGACCAAGGCCGCCTGGCAATCGAAGCCCAGCTGGTACCTGCACGTCACCGAAGACCGCATGATCCCGCCGACCGCCCAGGCCTCGATGGCGCAACGCATCGGGGCCACCGTCGCCGAGACACCCGGCAGCCACGCGATCTACGTATCGCAGCCCGGCGTGGTCGCCGACCTGATCAAGAAGGCCGCGGCGACGCTCCAGTGAGACCCTGTGTGCCGCTCGCATGCTCGGGCGGCACACACGGCTTTCCGAAGCCGGCGAGCAAGGTGGCCACTATCCGCGATGGCCTCGCCCACCGTCGGCGCGGCCCTATCGGCGCTGGATCAGGCCGACGGCCGCTACGGCCTGCAAACCATGTGCGAGGCAGGCAGATTGGCCAAGGCCGTGACCATCAAACTGCTGAACTGAGCGTTGCTTCGGCCGCCGATGAATCCAACAAAGGTCGGATAGGCAGTAGTGGTGTAACTGAACGGGATCCGGCGCTAAGCCTTCGGGATCCGGCGCTACGGATTGGTCGGTGAGCGAACCAATTGTTTTGATTCGGAAATCGCGAGCATGGTTGTGGAGCTGGTAGTTTCATTTGCGGCTGTGCAGGATGAGGGCGCGCGGCGGCATATGGCCGGTACGGTGCGTTGTCCCGGGTCGAGTTGGAACGGTTTTTCGATCTGGACGATGAGGACCGCAAGCTGATCGCGGCCCGACGCCGGGATTCGAACCGGCTCGGGTTTGCCCTACAACTGGTTACTGTCCGTCATATAGGGATGTTCCTGCCCGATCCGCTCGAGGTGCCTGCGGAGTTGGTGGAGTACCTGGCCGCCCAGCTCGATATCGCGGATCCGGCGTGTGTGACGTCCTACACCGATCGGGACAAGACCAAACTCGAGCACGCCTGGGAGATCCAGCGCGAGTGCGACCTTGTGCCCTTCGCCGAGGTCGAGGCCGAGTTGGTGGCGTGGATCGCCGATCAGGCGTGGATGACCGGCGACGGCCCGAAAGCGATCCTCGACGGCGCGGTCACGTGGCTACGGAATCGTAATTCCCTGCTGCCGCAAGGGGTGACGACCCTGGAAAGACTGGTCGCGGCGGGCCGTCAAACCGCAGATCAGCGGTTGTGGGCGCAGCTCGGTGCCCCGTTGACCCCGGCGGATGAGCGGCTGTTGTTGGGCATGTTGGAGCCTCGGGTGGAGCACCGGCGCAAGGTCATCGATATGGAGCGGTTGCGACGGGCGGTGTTCAAACCGTCAGGGAAGGGCCGAATCGGCGTGACCGTGGTACTCGGGTCCGCTGCGGGTATGAAAGGTGAGGACCTGGTCTTGGTTCCGATCGAACACAATCTCGAACGGTCCCTGTACCTTTGCGGCCCCTCCGATCGGCCGTGGCATCCGGCTGTCGCCCACATGGTGGACACGACACGTTCTCGAACTAGGTCGGCGCAGCAACCACCAGTGTCTCGACACCAGTCGTCAAGGCAGGTTCGATAGCGGAGATAGTGCCCGAAACCCCGAACCGAGCAATCGATATCGGGTCCGACTCCACGCACGGTTCGATCATGGCCTGGAACGGCTTGCCGGGCAGGGGCTCCACCGAGCACGGCGCCATCGACTCGCGCTGGAAGGTCGCCCACAGATCGAAACCCTCTTCCGAAGACATACCGGCTGGTGAGATTCCTGGCCCACCCACCGTGACATCACGCACCTTCATCGGGGCGATCGTGCCAGCGACACATCATCTTCAGCCAGTCCGCCACGCGCGCACCAACCTGTCACCAAGCAACCGCCAAGAAGGCGTCCTCCAGCCGAGCCCCTACGTCCACCGCTGCCTGGAGTTTGCAGTGACCCGTGGCCCTTCGGCACCCGCGCCGACCGCAGGACCGAGGCATGACCAGCGCCGCTGGAATACCGCAGATCCCGAATACATGCACTCCACCGGTTGGCAATGATCACGGGCGTCTGGAAATGACGCAGTGGTGCCCGGCCCGCTCGCTCAGTCCCCCGGGCCGATGATGGAGCGGGTGGGGCTCAGAGCGTCGGTTCGATCGGCACGCGGATCCACCTGGCCAGACCGACTGCGATCATTTCCAGGGCGGCCGTCTCGGTAGGCGCGGCCGCGCCGGTGATCACGACGAGTCCGCGGCACCGATGACCTCGCGGAACGGTGGCGGCTGGGTGCTGGACGGACTAGACTTCCGTCGCCGGGCACACAGTTGGCCCGGCTGCCGAAGGCGGCAGCAGGATGGCCAAGGTCGGGGTCGGCCCCGGACGGAGGTTACGCGACATTCCGGCGACCATTGATGCCGAGTGGATCGAGAGCCTCTCGCACTGTGCCCTGCCGCAGATCGAGTCTGCGCAGCTCGTCGAGGCAGTTCGTACGGCGGTCGGCCGGCTCACTGCCGCCCTTGCGGGCGAGTATCCCGATATTGAGGTCGTGCGGCAGGTCGCGGCCGATCTCGTGGCGGCCGGCGCCGCGGACCCGGTGGTCGTCGCCCGCTCGGTACCGAGCCTGTGCGGCCTGGCCGAGCGGGCCGGTCACGGCGCGGCCGATCGGGTCGCCGCGATCGTGGGCGCATTCGGCGAAGGGTTCGCCCGGGCGGCGGCCGAGGCCGCCGAGGCCCGGTTCGAAGCGATGGAGGCCGCTTACCTCAACACGCCCGTGGCTATCGTGATCGGCAGCACCGACGGCATGATCTACGAGGTCAACCCCACATTCGAGCGGCTGATGGGGGTTCGCGCCAGCGATCTGCGCGGCACCCCGGGATATCGGCTGTTGCCGCCGGACCAGCGTGAGCGGGTCCTGAGCACGCTCCGATCGGGGCAACGTTTCACATCCCAAGGACCGCTGCCACAGGCCGATGGGACCGAGATCTGGATGGCCTGGACCGGGCTTCCGGCGACGTCGAGGTCCGGCCGGCACTACATGCTCGGATTCGGCCAGGACATCACCGAGCAGCGAAAAGCTACCGAACAACTGAAGTGGCAGGCCCTGCACGACCCCCTCACTCTGCTGGCGAACCGCCGGCATCTGCTCGAGCATCTGGGACGGACGGCCGGTTCGTGCGGGCCTCTGGATACGGTCGGGGTGTGCGCACTGGACTTGGACGCGTTCAAACCGGTGAACGACCGGCACGGTCACCTCATCGGTGACCAGTTGCTGGTCGAGGTCGCGCATCGGATGCAGGCGGCGGTCGTGGGCGCTGACTGGTTCCTGGCCCGGGTCGGCGGCGACGAGTTCGTGGCGGTGATACCGCCGGGGACGGACACCGACAGGATCTATGCGATTCTTTCGGGCCTGCAGGCCGCGCTGCGCGAGCCGTACCATATCGGTGGCCACGACCTCAGCATCACCGTCAGCGTCGGCGCGGTGCTGGGCCCGATGACCGGACACGATCCGACCCAGGTCCTCGATGCCGCCGACCGGGTGCTCTACGAAGCCAAGACAAACGGGGCGGATCGGCTGGTGCTTCGCCGGTTCACCGCGGACGGCGATCTGCCGTCGAGTCCATGAACCAGCGCACGGCCAAGGCGGTTCCGCCGATGCCGGAACCGTTGTGGTCGGCCGGGCCCACATCGGTGATCGAGGTATCGACACCGTGTCCGCGCAGCGCGGTCTGGCAGTACGCGCTGTTGCTCCCAGCGCATAGACCCGAACAGCCCACTGGCCGAGGCGAATTGGGACAAGCAGCGGCTCGGCGCGTATCACCCAGGCCGATCGGGTCGTGTTGAACTCTGCTCGCCGACCTGGCCCACCGATCACGTCATCGATGAGCTTCGGTGCGAGCTGCGCACCGAATCAGTTGGGCGGCACTGGGTTCAGGAGTGGAAACCGGCGGTGGATGGTGCGGATCTGTCGTCGAATCCGCTCGAGTTCGGCGTCGATCGCCTGATTCGGTTCTCCGCTGCGCCATTGGCCGCGCCGTCGCATCAGAGAGCCCATATGGTGTTCGAGCTCGGCGAGGAACACCCGTGCCTGCGCCTCCTCTGGATCCGGCTCGCTCACCCGAGCCCCTGATCAGCGAGCCGTGGAGTACAGCTTTCGTGTCGCCATCCGCTCGACGGCGCTCACGCTCGTGTGGCGCTCACGCCGCAGGCAACCGGCGGCTGGTTGGAGATCGTGACACTCGATCGCCCCTGGCGATCAGCAGTCCCAGACTGACGTGTCAGAAGGCGGCAGCAGCAGAACAACCCGTGTGGTCGGCCACCCACCCTGACGATTCGATGGCTGTCATCCCACGCGTTGCGTAACGCAACCGGACGCGGCCACGGTTACTCTTCGTGACCGACGCCGGACAGAATGCCTGCACGGCGGTACCGACGGCGAATACTGGCATGGTGGCGTCGGAGATGAGCTGGCCGGGCCGTCCGTCTGGTGATTCCTGGCGGCTGGCACCGCACGCCGCAGAGCAGGTCGATAAGGCTCTGCGCGGTAACATTCTCGCCGCTACGGACGTCACAGCTGGGGCAGCCTAACCTGCCCGGAGTTCACGTCCGCCAGCCAACCGGTATGCCGGGTGTCAATACGTCGCGGGCAGGACCGGAGGTGAGTCGATGAATGCGGGCAAGACACTCGGTGCCTGGTGGCATGACCCGGTCGACTACCGGTGGCTGGTCCGCACCCTTGCAGCACGGTCGACGTTGGGTCCGGTGAAGGTCCTGATCGGCTTGGCAGGTGCGGCGATCGCGGTGATGGGCGCGGTGATCGCAGGCACGCCTGTGGGGCCGCCCGGTCAACCGGGCATCGCCGCGACGATCGGGGTGGCGTCGGGAATCTTGTGGGCGCTGCGCTGGTGGCTGCTGCCCTGGCCGAGCAGGACCGAGTCGCTGGTACTGATCGGCTGTGCCGACTTGCTGTTCACGACCGAGTTCCTACTACTGCCGAATCGGCTGTTCGGTGCTATGGGCGTGGTGCTGCTCGTCGTCACCGGCAGTTACGTCAGTTTCTTCCATGGCGCGCGGGCCTTGGCCGTGCACTCGGCATGGTCTGTGCTGTCGGTAATCGTGTTCTCGGTGCGTATCGTGACCGGCGGCGGTGACGTCCGCCTGGCCCTGGCAGTCGGACTGCTGCTACTCGCGGCAGTTGTGAGCGCGCTCGCGTATCAGATCATGAATTGGCTGCTGCGGACCGAATCGCTGTCGGATCCGCTGACCGAACTGCTGAACCGGCGGGGTCTCGAAATCCGGCTGCCCCCGCTGGTGGACAGCCATCCCGCCGTCTGTGTGATGACCTTCGATCTCGACGAGTTCAAGAAGATCAACGACACCTACGGCCACCGCGTCGGCGACGCCGTCCTGGTCTCGACCGCCCGGCGGCTGCTGGATGCTGCCGGGGAAACAGCCGTGGTCGCACGCACGGGCGGTGAGGAGTTCGTGGTCGCCGCTCCGATCACCGCGGCCGCCGCACGCACCGAGGCCGAACGGCTGCGCCGCGCGGTCGCCGAACCGTCGGAGACCGGAGTCCAGGTCACCGCGAGCATCGGAGTTGCGGTCTTCGACACGACGACCTGCCCGCAGTGCCCCCGCCCGACCACCGATCGGCTGCTGCAGTCCTCCGATGCCGCCATGTACCGGGCCAAACAGTCCGGCGGGAATCTGGTGGAGGTCGACGAATTTGTCCCGCCCGGGAACGATCACCACCCTCCTGCCCGATAGCGACCGGATGCGCGCCACAGACCGTTGAATCCGCGTCAGCGTGGCCCGGTGTCATTCGGTGGCGGGGTGAGACCGAGGTGCTGGTGTGGGGCACGGACGACGACAGATTGATGGTGGTCGCCGACGCCGAGGTTGACCGACAATTCTTCGAGAACGTGAGTATCGGTGCCACGCTCCTCACTGGCCGGAGGCTGACCGATGCGGTGAAATCGGCGGCTTCGGCTGGAGGACTCTGTTGAGCGCCGGCACCGGAAGTGCACGCCGCCCAAACCGCCCTCTTTGGCGTGAGTCGCGGCCAATTGCATTGCGGGGCGATAGATTACCGACTCAGGCGGAGCTGATGGATCCGCTATTGCTGGCTGAGATCGAGGAGAGCGCCGGTGAACTGGCAGGTCACCATTCTCGCCGGAGCTGGGGGCGGTCTCGTTGTCGAAGCTGTCGCGTTCCTGGCGAACCTCAACGAGTACCGGTTGGCACGCCGACAAGTCCGCGCTGCCAGCCGCCGGAGAGCGATGCCGCCGTGGAGCAGGTACTTCGACCCGCTGCCGGACGCGCTCGCCGCCGCGACTCGTCTGCTGCTCGGCGCGGGGGCGGGCGCGGCGTTCCATGGCCAGGTAACGACCGTCGTCGCCGCAGTCGCCGTCGGTGCTGCAGCGCCTGCGCTGTTCGGGCAGTTCGGAGCCGCGCGGTCGATGAGAGAATTGAACGAGGCGACCGGAGCCGCCGCGGAACAGAAGAACTCGCAATGACCAACCCCCCACTGCGTAGCCGGTACTGGCGTTCGATCACCTCGCCACTCAACAGAGGGTCGGCAACTCCGCGCGGACGAGCGGGATACACTCTGCTGCAACGCTATTGGGCCTCATTGACGCGTTATCGACTGCCCGAGATGACGGTGGACCGCGACATCGCGACACCGCGTGACTCGAGCGCGGTGGACGTGACCCCAGCTCATCCCTACACCAAGCCCACGTGGCGGGGCAGGAACCTGTACTTGGCCGAACTCGTCAACGCGGATCTGACCAGCGCGCAGCTCGACGGTGCGAACCTCGGCCACGCCATCCTCAGATACGCACGACTCACCAACGCTGCCCTGCGCAGTGCGCGGATGCAGGATGCGGACCTCACCGGCGCGAACCTGCACGAGGCGAACCTCATGGGTGCGGATCTCACCCACGCGACCCTGCACGACGCGGACCTGACTCTGGCATTCCTGTACCGCGCGAACCTGTCTGATGCGAAACTGACCCTCGCGAACCTCACCGAAGCCGAACTGGGCCAGGCGAACCTCGCCGGCGCGGACTTCACCCTCGCTAACCTGACCAGCGCCACCCTGGCCGACGCCCACGGTCACCGCGCAACCCTGACCGGCGCGGAGATGAGTTTTGCCGACCTGGGTAACGCGCGGCTGCCGGAGGCGGACCTCACCAGCGCGAACCTGCACAGCGCCAACCTGATCGGGGCCTGGCTGCACTACGCGAGCCTGGCCGAAGCTGATCTCACCAGCGCGAGAGTCGGACTCGCATCTTTGATAGGTGCGGACCTGAGAGGCGCGGACCTGACCGGCGCGCAGATGGCCAGGACCGACCTGTCGGACGCCGACCTCACCGGCACGAAACTGCCCCGATGGGAGGACATTTCCGAGGTGACCTGGACTGCTGAAACCAGGTGGGGTCAGCTCGCCGAGGAGGTTCGCGCCCGTTCCGTCGTACACGAAGAGCACTACGTGCTGAACCCCTCCGGGAGCCAGCGCGCGG
The DNA here is from genome assembly GCF_050955695.1 of Nocardia sp. CA-136227. Classification (NCBI taxonomy): domain Bacteria; kingdom Bacillati; phylum Actinomycetota; class Actinomycetes; order Mycobacteriales; family Nocardiaceae; genus Nocardia; species Nocardia sp. CA-136227. The sequence goes on along the minus strand of NZ_CP192081.1, from coordinate 4,072,214 downwards.
ACGTGGTCGCTGAACGCTGAGCCGTCGAAGGCGCCCGACTCGGCATAGCGGTGCCCGCCCCGCGCTACGAGGCGAGCACCCGGCTGGCAGGTCAGGCGTTGCAGCTGACCACCGCGTAGCGCCGCACCAACCCCGGTGAACTGTCGGCCGGTATCGGTACCGTCCTGTGTCGTGGAACCTGGGGTACGAATCCAAGAACTCGCCGACCGCATCACCGTGCTGCGCGCGGCCTACTACGAGGGCGCGCCGTTGGTCGCCGACGCCGACTACGACGTCATCGAGGACGAGCTGCGTGGTCTGATCCTGGCCCATCCCGGGCTGACTCCGGATCCGAACCCGCTCGACCAGGTCGGTGCGCCGGGCGTGCTGCACGCCCCGGTCCGGCACGCGCGTCCGATGCTGTCGCTGGAGAAGTCCACCACGCCCGAGCAGGTCGCCGCGTTCTTCGCGCGTTTCCCCGGCCAGTCGGTGGTCGTGATGCCCAAACTCGACGGACTTTCGCTGTCGCTGGTCTACAACAACGGCCGCCTGGCCCGCGCGGTCACCCGCGGCGACGGCACCACCGGCGACGACGTCACCCCGCTCGTGCGGGCCCTCGTCGACGGCGTCCCCGACCGCATCGAGCCTTCGGGCCGTGTGGAGGTGCGTGGCGAGGCCGTGATGCTGCGCTCCACCTTCGCCGCCTACAACACCGCCCACCCCGACAAACCGCTGATCAATCCGCGCAACGCCGCCGCGGGCACGCTGCGGGCGAAGGATCCGGCCACCGTGGCCGAGCGGCGGCTGCAGTTCTTCGGCTTCGACCTCGACACCCCCGCCGCCGACACCGCGGTGGATCTGGAGGACGGGCTGCAAGCGCTGGGCTTCACCGGCGCGGCGATGCGGCACTGCGCCGACGCCGAGAAGGCCCAGGCCGCGATCACCGACATCGAAAATAGCCGGAGCACACTGGATTACGACATCGACGGCGCGGTCCTGCGCCTATCCGACCGGGACGCCTACGCCGCGGCCGGCACCCGCTCCAACTCCCCGCGCGGCGCGCTGGCGTTCAAATTCGCCGCCGAGGAGAAGACCACCTTGCTGCGCGAGGTCATCTGGGACGTCGGCAAGACCGGCAAGATCGTGCCGGTCGCCTGGCTCGAGCCGGTGTTCGTCGGCGGCACCACCGTCACCAAAGCCACCCTGGCCAACCAGGAGGTCATCCGCGCCCGCGACATCAAGATCGGCGACACCGTGCTGGTGCGCCGGGCGGGCGATGTGATCCCGTTCGTCGCGGGCGTGCTCGACGCGGCCGCGCGCACCGGCGCCGAGCTCGACATCGTCGCCCCCACCATCTGCCCCTCCTGCGGGCAGCCGGTGACCGAGCAGGGCAACAGCCGGGAGTTGTTCTGCACCAACGTCTCCTGCCCCGCGCAGACGGTGCGGCGGCTCATCCACTGGGCCTCACGCGCTGCCGCCGACATCGACGCGATCGGACAGAAGTGGATCGAACGCCTCGCCGAGGCGGGCCTGCTGGAGAATCCGTCGGACTTCTACACTCTCACCAAGGAGCAGCTGCTCGAATTCGATGGTGTCGGTGAGGTTTCCGCCGCCCGCATGATCGAATCCATCGACAACAGCCGCCCCGTCGGCCTGCGCCGCGCCCTCATCGGCCTGGCGATCCCCACGGCCTCCGACGGCACCGCCGCCCGCCTGGCCCGCGCCGGATTCGCCTCCCTCGAAGAGGTCGCCGACGCCGGCGAAGAACGACTGGTCGAGGTCGAGGACATCGGACCGAAGGTCGCTGCCTCCCTCGACACGCACCTCGCCCGCCTGCGTCCAGAACTCGAGCGGCTGCGGGCCCACGGCGTTTCTCTTGACGTGCGTGAGGAGGACCTGCCCCCTGTCGTCGCCGCCGGCGCTCCCCTGACTGGTAAGACCGTCGTGATCACCGGTGCGATCAGCGACCCGCGCTCCGGGGAGAAAGTCGCCCGCCCGACCTTCCAGCGCCTGTGCGAAAAAGCTGGGGCCACAGCCGCTTCCTCGGTCTCGGCCAACACCGACATGCTCATCACCGGTGCCGGTGTCGGCGACAGCAAAATCGCCAAGGCAGCGAAACTCGAGGTGGAGGTGGTCGATCAGGCCGACATCTGGAAACTGCTGATCGACGCCAACGTCGCGTAGGCCCCTGGTTTCGCCCGAGCGGAGACCCTTCCGGGATCGGCGCGTTGACGACTTGATGAAAGGTCACCGCGGTCGCGATCGACGGCTGCGCCGCTGAGCTGTCCGCCCGCTACGACGAACTGCTGACCCAGCAGGCCAGACGGCTTAACGGCAGCCGACACGACGAACGACTACTTCACCGAGCAATCGACATCAGTGAGTCCGAGAGCAACGCGCTTGACCGGCCGCCTCCCGTGCGTGACCGATCAGCCTGACCGACCGTCGTCGACGAACGCACCAGAATCACGAAAGCGCTGACCTCCTTTGGGCCGCTCCCCCGGACTCGCGAGATCCCATTAATACGTCACTGTGACGTATTGTGGTGGGCTGGCTGGGTGGTGGAAGTTGTTGGTGTTCGGGCGAATTGGAGCCACCGGTAGGCCGGTCACCACCACCCCAGGATCGGCTGGAGTTCCCGGCCGAGCGCGGGGGCCAGCGACCTGGAATAGCTGGCGGTGAAGTGATGCTCGTCGTGGTAGATGAGGATATTGCCCTCGACCACCGGGCAGATATCAGGTTCGCAAACAGCATTGGTGAGGTCGATCGGGAACACGTTGGGGTAGGCCGCCGCGGGCTCGAGAGCCGGGTCGACCGGATTGAGGGCGTAGTCGCGTTTCATGCCGCAGCTGAGCCGGTCGCCGCCTTTGCTCAAACAGTCGATCCCGCTGTAGCGAATCCCATTGCGCCGCAACCACGGGGTGTCGCGGACGGCGATGACATTGAGATTGCGGGCGGACAGTTGGGACCACACATCCAGGTAGTCCTGGGGCGTTTCGTCACCACCGTCGTCCACGGGCCGGGTGCCAGTGGTGAACACCCAGTCCGGGCGGTCGGCGCCGAGACGGTCGATCACCTCACGGGACCAGTCTCGGCAGTCCGGATTGGGCTGGCCTTTGTACATGGCGTCCTCGGCGACGGTGAGCGGGCAGCCCATCTTCAAGTAGACGACGATCCGGAAATCGTTCTCGGCGGCGAGAATCTGCAGGGCGGGCAGCCAGTGCTCGGCGTGTGAACTGCCCACCACCGCCAGCGTGCGCTCCGCGGTGGCGTCTCCGTAGGTACAAGTCACCACGTCGCGGGTGTTCCAGTCCGCGATGCAGCCATCGAGGGTGGGCGGCGGCAATTCCGAGGGCGCTTCCAACACGGTGGGCCGCATCTTCGCGAGTGGTGCGGCTGCACCGCTGACCAATGCCTCAGCGCCGGGGTAGATCGCAGGATCCAAGGCAAATGCACTGACGGCCGATGTGGATTGGGTGCGTATGACGAAATGCCACGCCGAGGTCACGCCGATCACCGCTACGCCGAGCACCGCGATCATCGACCATGCGGCCCGCCGAATTCCGGTGGGCAGGGTCTGGGTCCGTGTCCCCGAACGCAGCGGCTGCTCGATCCACCGATGGGTCATCCAGGCGAGTACGAGCGAAGCGCCGATGATCAACACACCGTCGGTGAATCCCGCCCGCGGGCGGCCGGTTTCGACGAGCAGGAAGATCAGGAGCGGCCAATGCCACAGATACAGCGCGTAGGCCAGCTCTCCCAGGCGAACCGCCGGCGGAGTGCCGAGCAGCCTGTTGGGCAGGGGCCGCGACGCGGGATCGGTGTTGGCGCCGCTGGCGATCAACGCGATGGTCGCACCGACCGGAAGCAACGCGGCTGGGCCCGGGAACAGATCGGCGCCGTCGAGGACCACTCCGCAAACCAGTACCCCGGCCACACCGGCTATCGCCAGCAGCCACCGCATCGGCCGCGGCGGCGAGATCATCGGGGCCACGATCACGCACGCCGCACCGGCCAGCAGCTCCCACAACCGCGCGAAACTGTCGTAGTAGTTCCAGCCCTGATGCGTGGCCGCACCATGCGTGGCATACGCGAAAGATGCCACACCAGCAGAGGTGATGACGGTCAGCAGCACGGGGCGCAGCAAACGGGCGGTGCCCGGGCGACGGGACAGCGCCCAGGTCACGCCGGCCACGACCGTGATGGCGAGCAGGTAGTACTGGCCTTGCACCGACATCGACCACAAATGTTGCAGTGGACTCACGCTCGGGTCTGCGGCCAGGTAGTTCGACCACGACAGCGCCAACTGCCAATTCTGGTAGTAGAACATCGAAGCCATCGTCTGGGTGGCGATGTCGGACCACCGCGTGTACGGGCTGATGTAGAACGCGGCGACAACCACCGCGGCCAGTACCGCGACCATTGCCGGGACCAGCCGCGCGAGCGTACGTCGCACCATGGCGACCACGTCGACAGACCCGGTCGACTCGGCTCGACGTATCAGCATCCCGGTGAAGAAGAAGCCAGACAGCACCAGGAACACATCGACGCCGCCGGACACGCGGCCCATCCAGATGTGGAACATCACGACCAGCGCCACCGCCAGTCCACGCAATCCGTCCAGGTCCAGCCGGTACTCCGCGCCCGCCGTTCGACGCGGCGCATGCTGGTTCTCCTCGCGGACGCGAGTCGACAACCTCATCGGCTACCCCTGACAGCAAAGGTCCTGCGATGCAGCGAACGTGTCGGCTGATGCAGGGCGGACGGAAAGTGGACAGCGGACTGTTTACCACGATCGGTAGCAGTGCAAACGAACGCACCCGTCACTCACACCACACTCACAGCTCCCGCCCCGGGCGTATTCCAGCGAACGGGTGGTCCGTGTCGCCCCGTCGCGGCGAGGGGTGGGTCGAGCTCGCTCCTCCCCCGCGGGCCGAGCTCGACCCACCGGCACGGAAACACGCCAGCGGTGATCGCCGGTGCGAGCCCGTTGTCAGGCCGTGGGTACCCGTAGCCGATCGACGCTACGCAGAATCGGTTCGAGCCCGCGGGCGGCGACCGGACCGAGAATGGCCATCAACAGCACATAGGTCGTCGCCAGTGCCGCGAACTCGGGTGGTGCGGCGCCCGCGGCCACGGCGAGACCGGCGATGACGATGGAGAATTCACCGTGGGCCACGAGCGCGGATCCAGCGCGAGCACGTCCGTAGCGGGAAGCCCCGGCCCGCCCGGCGGCCCACCAGCCGGTGGCGATCTTGGTGGCCGCCGTGACCACCGCCAGCAGCACTGCCCAGCCCAGCACCGGCGGAATGCTCGCCGGATCGGTCCTCAGCCCGAACAGCACGAAGAACAACGCCGCGAACAGGTCCCGGATCGGTTCCAGGAGCTTGGTGGCGTTGTGGGCGGTGGAATCGGAGATGGCGATGCCGAGCAGGAACGCGCCGACCGCCGCCGAAACCTGCAACGCGGAGGCGAATCCCGCGACCAGCAGCGCCGAGCCCAGCAACTTGAGCAGGAAGATCTCGCGATCACTGCTGTCGACGATCAACGACACGTAGCGGCCGAAGCGCAAGGCCACTACGAGCACCAGGGTGACCGCGGCCAGCGCGATGCCGACCGTCTGCAATCCGGCTACGAAACCCACCCCCGCCAGCACCGCGGTCAGCACCGGTAGGTAGCCGGCCATGACGAGGTCCTCGAACACGAGAATCGAAAGGATGGTGGGGGTTTCGCGGTTCCCGACTCGACCCAGGTCGTTGAGCACCTTCGCCACGATGCCCGAGGAGGAAATGTAGGTGACACCGGCCATGGCGATGGCACCGGTGACGCCCCAGCCCAGCAGCAACGCCACCGCGACGCCGGGGGTGACGTTGAGCACGACGTCGACCAGTCCCGCCGCCCACGAATTGCGCAGTCCGGTCACCAGTTCGGAGGCGGTGTACTCGAGACCGAGCAGCAACAACAGCAGGATGACACCGATCTCGCTGGCGAGTTCGATGAATTCGTCGACATGATGAAGTTCGATGAGACCGCCGGTGCCGAACACCAGACCGCCCACCAGGTAGAGCGGGATCGGCGACATACCGATCCGGCCGGCCAGGCGGCCCAGCAGGCCGAGTCCGAAGAAGACCGCACCGAGTTGAATCAGGGACAGGGCTGTTTCGTGTGCCATCAGTCCTCAGCCGTCCGTCAGGATCCGGCCGGCCGCGGTGAGTCCGTCGACTGTGCCGACCACGACGAGCATGTCACCGGCGGTCAGCACGAAATCGGGACCGGGCGAGGGCAGCACGTGACCAGCGCGCATGACAGCGACGATGGAGGTGGTCGTGCGAGTCCGCATCTGGGTATCACCGAGTGGACGTCCGTCATACGGGGATCCGGCACGTAACGGCAGCTGCCGGGTCGCCAGACCTGTCAATTCCCGGTGTTCGTCGTCGAGCTGGGCCATCAGCTGCGGTGCCCCCAGGAGGTTGGCGAGCACCGCGGCCTCGGGACCGCTCATCGGAATCTGTTCCGAGGCATCGGGATTGCCGACGCGGCCGATGAGCAGATCGATGGATCCATCCTTGTGGTCGATCACGCCGACGCGGCGACGCGATCCGGACAGCTCGAACTCCTTCCGTATGCCGATGCCGGGCAAGGGAGTCACATCAATATTCACAAATCGAACATAACGGACATTCACTCACGGGGTTCGGGGACCTCAGCACCCCTCCGCCGTCCCGATCGACAGTGGTCAGTACTCGTCGATGCTCAGGAAGATCCATTGCAGAGCAAAGGGTTCCGAGTATGCGCGGCCAACGGCAGACCCGGACAGCTCGTCACTCCGTCACCAGATTGGAGGCCGAAAGGCGAAGACCTCGTAGAGCTCCGTTCCGCGTAGGAAGGCGTCCTGACGCACCTCCGTAACCAAACCCTGGGAGCGCAACAGCGCGCAGAACTGTGCCAGGCGATCGCCGCAGTCGTGGACTTCGGCGACGACGGTTCGCATCCGAGCCCAGTCCGATTCGGCGATGCCGCGGACGACATCCAGTTCCGCTCGCTCGACATCGATTTTGACCAAACCGATTTCGCCTGCCGGTGCCTGGTCCGCCAGCAATGCCGACACCGTGGTGACCTCCACGTCGATCTGTTCCCCGTCCTGCAGGTCGTTGGTGACGAGAGCGATCGCCTTCTGATCGAGGCCACAATTCTGCAGGAAGATCGTCGTCGACTGGTTGTCACACTGACGGTCCGTGTACAGGCTGTAGTTCGCTGACGCCCGTGGGTACCAGGTGAACTGTGCGGTGCCCTTCGCCGCGCCGACCCCGATTTCGAGCGCGATGCCGTCGGGGACGTGCGCAACCATGTTGCGGCGCAAGCACTCGAATGTCAGTGGAGCGGGCTCGACGGCGATGACGCGCACCCCGGGACAGGTATCCGCGAACGCTATTGCGCTGAGACCGATGTTCGCACCGATATCGAGCACGATGTCGTCGGGGTGCAGTTGAGCGGCCGCCCGTCGGTAGTACCCCTGGCTCGACATCTCGTCCCAGAGCATCCGGGCCTCGGCGGGGCTCGTGCAGGTCACCGACCTGCCGTCCTTGAGGGTCAGTCGTTTGAGAGAAGTCAACATTCGCCAAGCACCTTTCCGGAACAGGGCCGATCTCGGCCGGCATTGTGGGGTGAATCGATTCGGGTGACGCGTATCGACGACGGTGTGGCAGATATGGCCGCTGATGAAGCGCCGCCACGCGTTCACGACTGCTGCGTCGAAAACCCCTCAACGTGACGAACCGGACCAACAGGGCTGTATCCGCCATGCGAAAACTATTGAGCCCATGGAAGAGTCGGTCGCCGCCCACCGCAGCGAGTTACCCGGCGGTCGCCACCCCGACCCCGGACCTTCGTCGTATCGAAGCTCGATGAGCCCCCTCGAACGGTGCCGCGCCGGGACCGCTTTCGGTCCCGTGCGCGATGGCACGTATCGGATCCACCGCGCCGATACACCGAACCACGACCAGATTTCGAATCGCCGGAACCCCGCAGCCCGGCGTCGACGGTCGTCGTACACCTAGCGGGTCACTGTAGCCCTCGCGACGACTCGCGTCCTGTATTTACCGGAAAGGGTCGCATTAAATCTGATCAAGTATGTCCGTTTGGTCTGGTCTTCAGTCGCTCTGAACGGCACCGCCAGGCGGCCTGCGCCGCCGCAACGTCCTTGTTAGCGAACGCTTTGCCACCGAATCAACCTTGCTTCACTGTCGAGAGGATGTCGCGCTGACGCTCCGCGGATTCGCATCTGATGTGCTGCAAGCAGCGTGTGTGTGTCCCGCGAGATTTAGAGGATCCAGATCATGTCAAATTGCGAGACAGTTGCCACATGCTGTGCCTATCATCTAGCGGCGGCTGTTGGCCCGCCGCGTTGTGCCGCTGTGCCGATCGAGTGTCTCGAGACTCTGCGGGCGCCGGTGAAGCCGGCGGCAGTCGCGCGAGGAGCCTCATGAGAATTCCAAGAAACATGTGAGCAGATTTGGGACGGATTGATGACTTCACCGGAAGTAGCCGAGCACCTCGCAACCCTGGTATCCCCCAAGGGGATGGACGTGGAGTTGAGCGGAGTTGTCCGCGTTCTCTCGTCGGCCCCTGCCGGTCGGACGACGACGCTGTCCGGCGACGAGCGCGAACAGCTTCTGATGGAGTGCCTCGAGAGTCTGACTCGGAGCACTCCCGCCGCTGTCGTGTTGCGCGGCACCACAACAGCGTTCGTCGCGATTCCATCGAAGCGACCGTTCCGCCTGATCGCCCGTCGGGCGACGAACGACGTCGGCGGGGCCTTGCCGGTGTTCGCCACGCACGCCCGCCAGTTGGTCAAGGTCAAAGTCGGCGGGCTGGGCGAGGTCACCGCCCGCCTGGTCGCCCGCACAAGCCGAACAGGCCGACACTCGTGGCACTGACGTAGCACTCGGTCAGCGCCTGCCTGCGCCTCGGGCGCAGGACCAATTCCATCGCCGCGCAAGCGATCTCAACCCGTCGCCTCGGGCACGAACTGCACCGAGACGGCGGGCGGCTTCGTCGTTACCGTTTGTTCATGAGTGATCGCTGAGGGCTGTCAGGGTTCCCTGCCGAAGCCGGCCAGGTCCGCCGCCCTCCAGCTCGGCTTGATCGAGGACTGTTGCAGGCAGGCATTCTCCGGACCTTGTCCATGCGGAGTGCTTTCGGCGGCCTACTGCGGGAAATGAAGACCTTCTCGAGTTCGGCGAAGGGCCGGTCGCCTCTTGCTCAGAGCTTCCTTTGGTGATCTCACGCAGTGCGTCATTCTCAGAATTGTCGATATCACTGCCCGGGCCGATCGGTCTCACTCGCTGGGCACCGCTACCACGAATTTGGCTATTTCATGGCAACGATACTGGAGCGTTGACCCTGTGTCGTATGCGACGCCGGCCCTCGCGTTCAACTGCGGAAATATAGCCCCATGGCATCCATTTTGCCCGTTATGGGCCGGTCATTAAATGGACAAATCGGAATTTCTTGCGGTTAATGTTTAAAAATGAGCTCTCTAGCGGTAATCTGGCGAATGATCCGCAATCCCTCAATGCGGATCCCCGATTGGGGAACGTGCCCACCCACGCCCCCAATGTTGTGCGGTGGTGCCGCCGAGTCCAGCGGCACCACCGTCCGGGCTTCCGAACCGTACGATACGAAGCGAACAGGAAGAGGAAATGGTCGTTACGCCATCGACGGCGCCGTCCTACGCGGGCACCGCCCGACAAGCCCTGCGTCGCCATCTGAGAGTTTTATTTCGGCATGTCCCCTTCCGCCACTCTTCCGAAGCATCGAATCGCGAGTCGAGGAAGACAACACGATGACGTCGGGGAGCGTAACGTTCGGCAACGTTCAGGTCGTATGGAGCAGCGAGAGGTCTCTCTTCATAGCCTTCAGTGCGGATTTCCCGGGGCTGTATGCCAAAGACCGATGGTCCGCCGTGCGTGCTCGCCGGCTCATGGAAGAGCGCGTACGAAGTCTTTTGATCGCCAACGACCTGTGAGGTTCGAATGGCGGCACGCAAAGTAATTGTCCCCTTGACGGAGGTCAGTGGTTGGCAACTGCAGAACTTATCGTCCTTTTTATTGTCATTTGGACGATCCTGTCATTCATTATCGGGTGGGCCTTGATGGGGCGACGGCGCTGACTTCGACGGAATCAGCACTGTTGACTGGACTGGAAATCGGGCGCGGAGGCACTGGGCGGGGGTTTGTACCCCTCGGGCCACACCGTCTTGTCGTCGTAGGTCAGATGGTCGGTGCTCATGAGGTGGTGGAGATCGGCATCCGCGAGGTTCGCTCCTTCCAGATGGGCGTCACTGAGATCCGCCATGAAGAAATTGGCGCGCGAGAGATTCGCGCCCCGCAACGACGTCGCGTGCAGATCCGCGTGCGCCAAGTCAGCACCTCTGCCGTCCGGCGCCGATAAGTTCACACGGTCCAACCTCGAGTAGGACAGATTCGCAAACTCGAGGTTGGCGCCGGAAAGATCTGCACCCTCCAGGTTTGCGAAGTCCATTCGCGCGCCCTGGAAGTTGGTGCCATCCAGTGTGGTCGCGCAGAGTTTGGACCATGTCAACCACGCATGCATGAAGACCGTATGGCTGAAACGCTTGCCGGACAGATCGATCATGACCAGGCAGGTCTTCCGGAGATCGAGCTGGTGGTCCGGGAACGGCGTGTACGTGTGACTGATGGCCGCCGCGGCGGCCCACAGGTCGGCCGGTGCCGGTTCCGCAACCGGCAAGGTGTCTACCGGCAGCTCGACATCCGGGCAATTGGTCAATTCACGCGACCGCAGAAACGCGCTGAGTACCTCGACCACCGTTTGCGAGTCGGCCGCGGAATCTCTCGCGATGCGCTCCAGCGCGTAGACCCCGCCTACTCGCACAGTCTGCTGGTCGGAACCCAGATGCTCGACGGACTTACCGAAACGATCGGTGACTTCCACTTGCTGAGACAGACCGTACTGGTGCCGTGTCTCGCGCAGATTCAGACCCGTGAAGACCAGCGCCCCGACCGCCGCCGTCGCGGTGGTGATGGCCGCCAATGCGGTCCACAAGTCCTTGTTGGCCCAGCCGCGCACAGCACCCGCCACGGTCCGTGGCGGCCGCTGTGCTCCCGGTGCTTTCGGCGCTTCCGACGACGTCGGCTCACTCGAGGTCACCCCGGCATCATGACGCTGGACCTGAGACAGCGAAGGACACCACGCCGTAGATGACCGGCATCGACGCAATGTGCTGCTGCCGGGGCGAAGTGAGAGATTTCGCCCCGGAAGCAGCGGTTTTCGTCAGGTTCAGCGGATGGTGCCGAAGCCGGGGATCAGTGGGAGGTCCAGGGGGGTGACCCAGCCCGGCGGGAGGGCGTTGACGGCCGCGACGGCGTTGAGGGCTCGCATGCCCGTGGAGAGGCAGCCCGCTACCGCGGGGGTGCGGCCGGAGCCGTCGGTGAAGCGGAACGAGGTTTCCTGGGCGATCGAGGGGCTGCCGAGGATGTCGACGCGGTAGACGTCGTCCTTGGTGCCGGCGGGCCAGTCAGGGGCGGCGTCGAGGCCGATGCGGTTGACGTGTTCGAGGGTGATGACCTCGCGGCCGTTGTAGACGCCGTTGATGGTGAAGCGGATGGCGGCGACGGTGCCGGCTTTGACGCCGCCCTTGGCGGAGGGACGGTCGGTCGGGGTGACCCATTTGTCCCAGGTGGTGGTGATGGCGTCGAGTTCGATGCCCGCGGCCGCCGCGATCATGGGAACGGTTGCGCCCCACGCCATGATGAGCATGTCGGGGTGTTCGAGCAGGGCTTTGAACTCGGGCGGGTGGCCGATGCCCATCTCGAATTCGTAGTCGCCCTCGTAGTCGGTGTAATCGAGCAGTTCGGAGGCGCGCACGGACTGCACCTCACCGCACAGGCCCATGAGGGTCAGCGGGAACAGGTCGTTGGCGAAGCCGGGGTCGATGCCGGTGGTGAAGCACGACGCTCCCCCGGCCTGACAGGCTTCGGTGATCGGGTCGCGCCACACCGCGGGCAGCTGCTTCATCTGCGGCCACACCCACGGGGTCATGGCGGTCGAACACACGTCGATGCCGGCGCGCAGGAACGCGCCGATGACGCGCATGTTCTCCTCGGCGAAGGCGGCGGTGGGCCCGTAGTGGACGACGGCGTCGGGGCGCAGCGCGATGAGCTCGTCGACCGAATCGGTGGCCAGGACACCGGTTTTCGCGGCCCCGCACAGGTCTCCGGCGTCCTTGCCGACCTTGTCGGGGTTGCTGACGCCGACGCCGACGAGCTCGAAGGCGGGGTGGCGCAGGATCTCGGCCAGCACCATGGAGCCGACGACGCCGGTCCCCCACAGCACGATGCGTTTGGTGGTCATGGTGACTCCTGGATTCATCGGTGGAATTCGCCGCAGTCGACGGTGAGCATCTGGCCGGTGACCGCGGTGGCGAGGTCGCTGGCCAGGAACAGGGCCGCGCGGGCGACCTCTTCGGGTCCGGCGAGGCGGCCCAGGTCGGTGGGCGCGGCCTTCTGCCGGTAGATGTCGTCGTGGGTGACCCCGGATTGGCTTGCCAGCCAGTCGAAGTAGGCCTTGTTGATGTCCTCGTACACATACGACGGGGCGACGGAGTTGACGCGGATGCCGCGCGGGCCCAGTTCGGTGGCCAGCGATGAGGCCAGATGGGCGAGGGCGCCCTTGGACAGCTTGTAACCGGAGTATTCGGGCTGCGAGCTGTAGGACACGCACGAGTTGAGCATGATGATCGACCCGCGGGACGCGGCGAGCGCGTCGGCGAACAGGGCCGAGAGCCGCAGCGGCGCGAACACATTGGTTTCGTTGGCGTCGCGCAGCGCTTCGACGTCGATCTGGGTGATCGGGTACATGGGCGGGATGGCGAAGGCGTTGTTGATCAGGCAGTCGACGCGGCCGGCTGCGGCGACCGCGCGTTCGGCGAGTGCGCGGCGCTGGTCTTCCTCGGTGATGTCGGCGCGGACGACGTGGGCGGTGGCGCCGAGGGCGCGGGCTTCGTCGGCGTATTCGTGCAGGCGTTTCTCGGTGCGTCCGGCCAGCACGAGGGTGGCGCCCATGTGGGCGGCTTCGATGGCCAGGGAGTGGCCCAGTCCGGGGCCGACGCCGGAGATGACGATGACTTTTCCGGCCAGCAGCGGTACCGGGCGATAGGTGTCGGGGATGTGCGGGGCGGCTGACACGACTCCTCCTCGAGTCCTCTGCCGTTACAGAGCGTAACGACTTAGTTGTGACAGACTGTAACGACTCGTGCCCGCAGCGACAAGGACGAAATCCGTGACCACACGCCACCGGCTCGGCCCGCACCGCGATCCGGCGGTGGACACCGCGGTCCTCGACGCCGCCCGCGCCCTGGTGGTCGAACAGGGTTATGCCGCAACCTCGATCGACGCCATCGCCGCGCGCGCCGGAGTGTCGCGCCCGGCCATCTACCGGCGCTGGCCGTCCAAAGCGCACCTGATCGCGCAGGCGGTGTTCCCCGATGTCGGCTCGGCGGTGGTGGCGCCGGATCTGCTCGGGGAGATCCGCAAGGTCATCCGCGGCACCATCCAATTGTTCGGGTCCGCGGAAACCCGCGCCGCCATGCCCGGTCTCATGGCCGAGATGCGGGAGGATTCCGGGCTCTACGAGAAGCTGTCCGCCCGCCTGGACTCCCCCACCCGCGACGAACTCGGCGACTACCTGCCCGGCCAGGACACCCGCCCGGGCCTGGACCCGAACACGGTGCTCGACACCATCGCCGGGGCGGCCTTGTTCGCCATGTGCATCCGCGATATCGACGATCTCGACGGCTTCGCCGCCTCCCTCGAGGACCTGCTCCTCTACGGCATTCTCGGCCGCCCCGCCGCCGACTAACCCAGACACCGGGAGGGTCTGTTCCGCAGACTCCTCATCACCGGACCCGCCGCGACTCGCGCACCCCGTCACTCCCCGATGCCCGGGCGACGTTCGCGGACGAGTCGCTGCGCGAATATCGATGGGCCGAACGGTCTTTCGCCGGTAGCCTGCCCGCCATGGCGGCGAAGAACAACAGCTATCTCGATCAGGTCGTGGCACAACAGGCCGAACTGGAGGAGGACCTGCGGCCCGCGTTCGCGCGGTCCGCACCCGCACCCGCGGCGATGCCGATCCCGCCGGGCGCCCCGGGACCGCGGGGCGCACTGGCCAAACGGGCCGGGCGCGTGGGGTCGGTGCGGGAGAACACCCCGCAGGGTCCGGTGGAGGTGCGGGTCAGCGGCTGGTGGCGGTGGCGCACGGTGCTGGTGCCGCCCAACGCGTTCGTCGTGCACACCCGCCGCGGCGCGGCCGAACCCCTGCACATCGGACTCGGTGTGTCGTTCCGGTTCGACCCCACCAAGGACTCTTACCTGGTGGTGCCCGGCGCGATCCAGACCATCCTGATCAACGCCTACTGCATCTGCAGTGAACTGCAGGGCGTGCTGGTGCAGGGGTACGTGCAGTGGATCATCGACGATTTCGCCACCGCCTACCGCAAACTCGACTTCTCCGACCCGGAGGATCCGATGCGGCTGGTCAATGTGCAGCTGCGTGAACAGGCCGAGGCCGCGATCAAGGACAAGGTGTCCACGATGGCGGTGCGCGACGTGCTGTCGGACAAGCAGCCCATCATCGAGGAGCTCACCGCGCGGCTGCGCACCGTCGCCGAGGGCGCCGGCGACGGTGCGCGGGGGCTGGGGTTGTCGATCGTGACCGTGCAGATCAAGGAGGCCGTCGTCTCCTCGAACACGTTGTGGGAGAACCTGCAGAAGCCCTACCGCAGCGAACAGAACCGGGTCGCGCGCCTGGCCGAACTCGACGCCCAGGAAGCGGTGTCGGTGCGTGAGGCCGCCGCCGGGCGGGCCGCCGAGCAGCGGCGCATCGAGAACGAGCGGGAGCTGGCCGAATTGCGGGCCCGCAACGACGCCGCGTCCTTCGACCGCGAATCCGCCGAACGTTTGCGCCGCACCGAACGCGAGCACGAGGTGAACCGGGAGGTAGCCGACCTGGCCCAGCAGTCGGCGTTGCACACGCTGCGCCTGGAACACGAACAGCACGCCGAGAAGCTCGACAACGCCCGCCGCGAAGCCGAGCGGGCCGCGCAGCGTCAGGAAGCCGATCTGGCGTTGGCGCAGGCCAAAACCCGAGTCGCGCACGAGGCCGCGTTGCTGGAACTGGATCGGGAACGGGTCGGCATCGACAACGCCAACAACCGCAATGCCGCCACCATGCAGGCCCAGCTGATCGAGGCGCTGCCCGAGATCGTGGACAACCTGCCCACCCCGACGGAGTTGCGGACCGTGCAGATCGGCGGGGACACCACGGGATTGGCGAGTGTGGTGGCGCAGTTGTCCGACATCATCACCGCCATCCGCAAAACCGGACAATCCTGACGCGTCGGGTGTCGTCATTCGGCCCCGCCACGCCCACGCGCCGTCATACCGTCTGAGAAGGCCTCGACGGTGGGAGTGGATCGAGAATGGTGATGAGCGAACCGAATACGACACCCGCGGTGTTCCAGGCGACCGCCGCGATCGACCCCGCCGCGATCGCGGTCCGCTCGATCGGCGGCACGCTGACCCTCACCTGGCGCGACTACGCCGCCCAGGTCCGCGAGATCGCCGCGGGCCTGGCCGCGCTGGGCGTGGGCCGCGGGGACACGGTGGCGTTCATGATGGCCAACCGCGTCGAGTTCTACCCCCTCGAGGTCGGCGCCCAGCACACCGGCGCCACCTCGTTCTCGGTGTACAACACGCTGTCCGCCGAACAACTGCATTACGTGTTCAGCAACGCCGGCAACCGGGTCGTGGTGTGCGAGGCGCAATACGTGGACCGCATCCGCGCGTGCGGGGTGCCCATGCAGACCATCGTGTGCGTGGACACCCCCACGCCGGGCACGCTGAGCGTCGCGCAGTTGAAACAGCTCGGGCGCAGCGACTTCGATTTCGACGCCACCTGGCAGGCGATCACCGGCGAGGACATCGTCACCCTTTGCTACACCTCCGGCACCACCGGCAATCCGAAAGGCGTGGAGATCTCCCACGCGGGTCTCGCGTTCGAATGCCGCGCCTATGCCTCGGTCATGCCGGTCGAGTTCGGGGACCGCATCACCTCGTTCCTGCCGACCGCGCACATGGCCGACCGTGTCACCGGCCTGTACCTGCACGAGTACTTCGGCACCCAGATCACCGTCGTCCCCGATCGCACCCAGCTCGGCGCCGCCCTCGCCGACGTGCACCCCACCATCTGGGGTGCGGTGCCGCGGGTGTGGGAGAAACTCAAAGCGGCCGTGGAGTATTCGGTCGCCGCCGAATCCGACCCCACCCGCAAGGCGGCACTGGTGTGGGCGCTGGACGTGGCCGCCCGCAAGGCCGCGGCGCAACTGGCCGGGCAGCCGCTCGACGGGCTGGCCGAGGAATGGGCGCGCGCCGACGCCGCCGTGCTGGGGGCGTTGCGCGCGAAACTGGGCCTGGATCAACTCAAATGGGCGCTGTCGGGGGCCGCGCCGATCCCGGCGGAAACCCTCGGGTTCTTCTTCGGCCTCGGCATCCCGATCTCGGAAGTGTGGGGCATGTCGGAATTGACCTGCATCGTCAGCGTCGCCCCGCCCGGGCAGGCGCGGCTGGGCACCGTGGGGCGGCTGCTGCCGGGACTGGAATCCAAGATCGCCGAGGACGGTGAGTTCCTGGTGCGCGGGCCGCTGGTCATGCGCGAGTACCGCAAGGAACCGCAGAAGACCGCCGACACCCTCGACGCGGACGGGTGGCTGGCGACCGGTGACATCATCACCTGCGACGCCGACGGGTATCTGCGGGTGGTGGACCGCAAGAAGGAACTCATCATCAACTCCGCGGGCAAGAACATGTCCCCGGCCAATATCGAGAACACCATCAAAGCCGCCGCCCCGCTCATCGGGGCGCTGGCCACCATCGGCGACAATCGCGCCTACAACACCGCCCTCATCGTCCTCGACGCCGAATCCGCGCCCCCCTACGCCGCCCAGCACGAGCTCCCCGACGCCTCGGCGGCGACGCTGGCCGGGGACAAGTCGGTGATCGCGGAGATCGCGCGCGGGATCGCCGCCGGGAACGCGAAACTCTCACGCGTGGAACAGATCAAACGATTCACGATCCTGCCCACCTTCTGGGAGCCCGGCGGCGACGAGATCACACTCACCATGAAGCTGCGGCGCAAACCGATCGCCGAGAAGTACTTCGCCGACATCGACCGCATGTACCAGCCGGAACTGGTCGAAGGCGTCCACCAACCCGGACCGGCCTGACCCCTTGCTGTGACACCGGCACCCGGCGGTAGCGCTGGGGTGCCGGATTCACCCCTTCATAACAGAGCAAGTGCTCTGTTATGGTCGGTGCATGCCCCGCCCCCGCACCCACGACCCCGACCGGGTGCTCGACGCCGCCGAAGCGCTCGCCGTGCGCTCCGGACCCGCCGCGGTCACCATCCGCGCCGTGGCCACCGCCACCGGCGTCTCCAACGGCGCGCTCTACCACACCTTCGGTTCCCGCGCGGAACTGCTGGGCCGCACCTGGATTCGCGCCGCCCACCGCTTCCTCGCCCTGCAAGCCGAGATGGTCGCCGCCGCCAGCGACGGCGTCGACGCGGTCATCGCCGCCGCCGAAGCCCCCGCCGAATTCGCCGCCCGCCACCCGCTCTCCACCCGACTGTTCTTCACCGTCCGCCGCGACGACCTGCTCGGCGACGACCTGCCCGACACCGTCCGCACCGAACTCGCAGCCACCCAGAAAACCCTGGTCGAGCTGATGAAGACCCTCGCCCACCGGCTGTGGCAACGTCGCGACGCCCACGCCGTGGACACCCTCACCATCTGCCTGGTCGACCTGCCGACAGCGATCCTGCTCGACCGCGACCGGCTCGCCGATCCCACAGCCCGCCGGCAGTTGCGGGCCGCGGTCCGCGCGGTCCTCGACATCGGGCCCGCACCCGCCTGACCCACTTTCGCGAAGGAACCCCCATGCCCACTCTGAGCTACCGCGACAAGATCGCCGTCCTCGACCTCGGCGGCGACGAGAACCGCTTCTCACCCGACTTCCTGACCTCCGTCGGCGACCTTCTCGACACCGTCATCGCCGACGGTGCTCACGCACTGGTCACCACCGCGTCGGGCAAGTTCTACTCCAACGGCCTCGACCTGGACTGGTTGTCCAACAATGGTGAGCGCGCCGAATGGTATGTCGCGCAAGTGCAGTCACTGCTGGCGCGCATGCTTACCTTCCCGCTGCCCACCGCCGCCGCCCTGCCCGGCCACGCCTTCGGCGCCGGCGCGATGCTCGCGCTGGCCCACGACTACCGGGTGATGCGCGAAGACCGCGGCTACTTCTGCTTCCCTGAAGCCGACATCCGTATCCCGTTCACCCGCGGCATGTCCGCGCTCATCCAAGCCAAACTCACCCCCCGATCGGCCGTCGCGTCCATGACGACCGGGCGCCGCTTCGGCGGATCCGACGCCTTGGCCTACGACCTCGTCGACGCGATCGGCGACCTCGACACCCTCACCGACACCGCGCTGGGCATGCTCGGCCCGATCGGCGCGAAAGACCAGGACACCCTCGGCGCGATCAAGGCCACCATGTTCGCCGACGCCGTCTCCGCCCTCAACAACGCCTGACCCCGGGTCACCGGGTGCGGCGCACCGCGAACACCGCCAGCCGCACCCGGTTGTCACAGCCGGTCTTGTCCATCAGCTGCACCAGGTGCTTCTTCACCGTCGTCACCCCCAGATTCAGACGCTGCGCGATCTCGGCATTACTGAAACCCTCCCCGACCAAACTCAGCACATCCAGCTCCCGCGGCGTCAGATCCACTGGGGCAGAGGTGGTTTCGGTGGGCGTGTCGAGGGCGCGCTGGACCAGGCGATGCAACAGGGAAGGGGAGAACAGCAGCTCCCCGTCCATCACCCGCCGGATCGCCGACAGCAACGCATCGGGCTCGGTGTCTTTCACCAGATAGCCGCTCGCACCCGCCGCCAACGCCGGATACAGGTGCTCGTCGTCGTCGAAGGTGGTCAGCACCAACACCTTCGGCCCATCCGTGCCCGCGGTGATCTGCCGCGTCGCCTCCACCCCGTCCATGCCGGGCATCCGCAGATCCATCAGCACCAGATCCGGTGACAGTTCCGCCACCGCGCGCACCGCCGCCACCCCGTCGGCGGCCTCTCCGACCACCGCCAGGTCTGCGGTCTCTTCGACCAGCATCCGCAACCCCGCCCGCACCAGACGCTGATCATCGACCAGCAACACCCGGATCACCGCGACACCACCGCCTCCGCCACCGGCAGCACCGCGTGCACCACCCACATCCCGTCGCGCGCACCCGCCTCGAGGCTGCCTCCGGCCATCTGGGTGCGCTCACGCATTCCGGCCACCCCGTGCCCCGGCACCGCCGCCACCGACCCGCCGCCACTGCGCACCGACACCGTCACCCCGGAATCGGTGCGCGACACCGCGACCCGCACCGGGTGGGCGCGGTCGGCGTGCTTCATGACATTGGTCAGCGACTCCTGCACCAAGCGCAGCAACGTCAGCCGGGTGATCGCGTCCACCCCGTCCAGACGCGCGTCGATATCGCCATGCACCGTGAACCCGCCCTGACGCACCCGGGCCACCGCCGCCTCGATCTCGGCCCGAGCCACCGTCGCATCCAGCAACGGCACCGCCCCCACCATCGGATCCCGCAGCGCGGCCAGCAGCCGCCGGATATCGGTCAACGCCCCCGACGCCGTCTCACCCACGTCATCGAGAACCTCCGCCACCCGCGGATCCGTGCCGCCGAGCACCCGGCGGGCGACCTTGACCCGCAACACGATCGAGGCCATGTGATGGGCGACCAGATCGTGCAATTCCCGCGCCAGCGCCGTGCGCTCCTCCGCGCGCGCCCGTACCTCCGCTTCCGCGGCCCGCGCGGCCAGACTGGCCGTCAGCTCGCGCTGCCCCCGCAGATACAAGCCCAGCAGCACCGGCAACCCCACATAGGCGAGGGCTTCCACGAATGTCGCGCCCCGCCAGAACGACGGCGTATGCCCACCCCAATGCCCGGCCGGCCACGCCACCGCCCACACCGAACCGACCAGCACCGCGGCCCGGGTCCCGCGCCGCGTCACCGCCTCCACCACGGCCAAGGCCGCCAGATACGGCACCAACTCCGACGGCCCCCACGCCGGGATCACGAACATCGCCACCGCCAGCCCCGACAACACCAGCGACATCGCCACCGGCCACCGGCCACCCACCGCGAACAACACTCCCGCCGACACAGCAATCAGCCAGTAAACTAACGGGACGTGGTACTCACCGGGGAACGTGCTCGCCGCCAGTAACAACGGAATCAGCAGCAGCGGCACAAAACGTGCCATCTTCCAGCGGATCGGATGAGAGTGGGGAGCAGGCACCAAACCACCGTAGAGACCGCACCCCGACCCGGCACACACGGGTCGCGTTAGCACAGAGATAGCTTGCCCGCAAGACTCGCCAGGCCGCATCCATGGCCGTGAACGCGGCTCACGGGAGGGGGAAACGACACCACCGCGATCAGCAGGCTGGGACCGGCGCATCAACCCCGCGCCGCATCGACCCGAGGAGGGACCCTGTGATCTCGCGACGACGCCTGCTCCTCACCGCCGCCGCCATACCCCTGGGCCTCACCGCCTGCACCAGCGGCGAACCCGGACCCAGCACGAATGGACCCGGCACAGGAACCGGGACCCGGGCCCTGCCCATCCCGCCCCTGGCCCCATCGCGCGTCGACGCCGACGGAGTCCGCCGGTTCACCCTGACCGCACAGGCGGGCAGCCACGAGATCCGGCCCGGCACCCACACACCCACCTGGGGATACAACGGTTCCATCCTCGGCCCCACCCTGCGGGCTCGGCGTGGGGAGACCGTCGAGATCGCCATCACCAACACCCTGCCCGAAGCCACCAGCGTGCACTGGCACGGCATGCACGTGCCCGCCGCCGACGACGGCGGCCCGCACCAGATGATCGCCCCCGCCGCCACCTGGACCCCGCGCTGGCACATCGACCAGCCCGCAGCCACCCTCTGGTACCACCCGCACCCGCACGGCTCCACCGAGAAACACGTCTACCGCGGACTGGCCGGACTGTTCTACCTCGACGACGACAACGGCGACCACCTGAACCTGCCCTCGCGCTACGGTATCGACGACCTCCCCCTCGTCATCCAGGACCGCCGCTTCTCCCCTGACGGCCGCCTCGACGAAACCTCTTCCAGCAGTTACGGATTGCTCGGCGACACCCTCATCGTCAACGGCGCCGTCCCCGGCCACCACGACCTGCCCGCCCGCCGCGCCCGCCTGCGCCTGCTCAACGGATCCTCGGGCCGCCTGCTCGACATCGGCCTGAGCGAGGACCGCGAATTCACGCTCATCGCCACCGACGGCGGCCTGCTTCCCGCCCCCGTCACCCGTACCCGCCTGCTGCTCAGCCCCGGCGAACGCGCCGAGATCCTCGTCGACCTCGACCCCGGCCACATCGCCACCCTGCGCGCCTACCCCGTCACCACCCGCACCGGCATCGACCGCCCCGAACGCTTCGGCTTCGACGACACCTTCGACATCCTCACCCTGCGCGCCACCACCATCGCGCCGGTCGCGCCAATTGCACCCGCCCTACCGGGTGTCCTCGCCGCCCTCACCCCACTGGCCCCCGACCTCCCGGTCACCCGCACCTTCGACCTGAAATGGTTCATGATCAACGGCGCGAAGATGGACATGACCCGCATCGACCTGACCGTCCCCACCGGCGCCACCGAAGTCTGGGCCGTCACCAACCGCGAGGACTGGCCCCACAACTTCCACGTCCACGACACCCAATTCCAGATCCGCGCCATCGACGGCACACCCCCGCCCCCACACCTGGCCGGCTGGAAGGACACCGTCTACACCGAACCCGCCCGCACCTACGAACTGGCGATGCGTTTCCTCGGCCCCGCCGACCCCGCCCACCCGTTCATGTACCACTGCCACCTGCTCCACCACGAAGACCAGGGCATGATGGGCCAATTCCTGATCCTCGACCCCGGCCAGGCCCCCGCCTTCACCCCGCCTCCGATGGGCGACATGCCCATGGGTGCGGGCGGATCCGGCACCCATGGCGGTCACTGACCGCCGCGCGCCGCACCGCCCGTACCGGGGCTCGGGGTCAGCGGCCCTGCCAGACCGGGGGACGCTTCTCCACGAACGCCCGCATCCCCTCGCCGGCGTCCATCGACGACAGCGCCGCCGCGGCGACCTGGCCCTGCTTGCCGAAAGCCTCGGCGACCGACCAATCCGGGGCCTGCTCGATGATCTGCTTGCTCGCGTCGATACTCAACGGCGCGTTCACCGCCACCCGCGCCGCCAACTCCAGCGCGGCATCGAGTGCCTTGCCCGGTTCGGCGACCTGATTGATCAACCCGATCTGCGCGGCCCGCGCCGCGCTGATCGGGTCGCCGGTCAACGACAACTCCATGGCGATCGCGCGCGGTAGGCGCTGCGACAGGCGCAGCACGCCACCACCGACCGCGACCAGGCCACGTTTGACCTCGGGGATACCGAAGGTCGAATCGCTCGCGGCGACAATCAGATCCGCGACCAGCGCCAGTTCGCAGCCGCCGGCCAGCGCCGGGCCCTCCACCGCGGCGATGAGCGGTTTGCGGGGCGGCTGGGACACGATGCCCAGGATGCCGCGCTTCTCGGTCACCGGCACCTCACCGCGCGCGGCCGCCTTGAGATCCATTCCGGCACTGAAATAGCCGCCCGCGCCGGTCAGGATCGCGATCCGGGCGTTCGGGTCGGCCTCGTAGGCGTCGATCGCGCGCTCCAAACCCAGCGCCGCCGCCAGATTGATCGCGTTGCGGGCGTGGGGGCGATTGATCGTGATGATCATGATGTGGCCGCGGCGCTCGATCAGCACCGGCGCGGGCGGCGGAGGCGGCAACGGCACCCGCGCCACACCCGCCGTACTCAACACCGGCTCCGCTGCCGATTCTCCCGCTGCCGATTCCTCGGCGTCCGAACCCGACTCGGGACGCTGCGCCCCGGCCGGGGTGATCGCGTCACCGACCACGGTCACCGGCAGCCCCAGCCAGTCGTCCTCGGTCAACGCGGCCAGCAGCGCGGAATTGGTGGACCGCAACAGCACTCGATCACCGGCCGGGGTCAGCAGGCTCACGATCGCGGCCTCCGGATGACCGTCACGACCGTAGGGCAGCGTGTAGGCCTCCACCACGGCCTCGCCGTCGTAGCCGGTGCGCGCCGGGCGGGCCGGGGGATGCTCGATCACCGGAGTCAGGTGCCGATAGGGCTGTGCGGGCGGGGTCGCCGAATACACGCCCATCGCGTGCTTGGTCAGATACCAGCCCAGAGACGTGGCCAGACCGAAGGATTCGGGTTCGGCGCGCAACCGGCCCACCAGCGACGCCACCGCGTGCCCGCCGTAATTGTTGCCCGGACCGCCGCCGAAGGTCAGCCCACCGGTCACCGACAGCGGCCGCTTCGGGTCGTCGACCGGCAAACCCAGCTCACGCGCCGCGATCTGAACCGCCACCGGGAAACACGCGTACAGGTCCACCGGACCCAGATCCTCGGCCGTGATCCCGGCATGCTCGAACACCGCGGCCCCCAATGCCCCGATCGCCGGCGACGCCGCCAACTCGGCACGCTCACTGACGAACCACTCATCGGTGCCCGACGCGCCCGCATGCAGGAACACCCACTTGTCCTGCGGGATCCCCGCCGCCTCCGCCGCCGCGGCCGAGGCCACGATGATGCCCGAGGCCATATCCACCGTCAGATTCGCGCACTCGAGCTTCGTGTACGGCGCCGAGATCATCCGATTGGCCTCGGTGACCGCCGCGATGTCGGTGGCGGTGAACTCCTGCGGCTGCCACGCCTGCGGATTGGCCGCCGCCACCGCCGAGAACCGCGACCACAATTCCGCCACCGCGGTCGCGTGCTCGGCCGGCGTGCGACCCATCCGGTGCCGGTTCGCCGACTCGAGCAGCGCGTACATATTGATCGGGGCCTGCAACCCGGCCGCGGACTCCGCGGCATTGTTGGCCGCCTTGTCGATCCCGACCGTCCGTGTCGGCGACACCGAGCCGTCCTGCACCGGCCACGCCACCTCGACCCCGGCCCGCTGCGCCGCCGCCTGTGTCGCCCCGGCCTCCGCGCCGGTCACCAACACCAGGTCGTAGTCGCCCGCCGCGATCGCCGCGGCCGCCTCGTTGATCACCAACTGGCCGCCGTCACCACCGAACGGACTCGACTGCACCGTGTCCACCCCGTCCGCGCCGACCGCGGCCGCCACCAGCGCACCCAGATCCCGGTACTGCCACGACGTCGGCGACACCGCGAACACCGCGTCCGCCCGCCCCAGCAACCCGTCCCCGACCCCGGCGTCGGCGGCCGCGGCCCGCAACGCCCGCACCGCCAACTGCGACGGATCGGCATACGACGCGTCGGGGGTTCGCTGCACGATCTGCCCGACACCCACCAGCACCGGCGTCGTCGGCGCCAACACCACCCCGGAAGCCCGGTGCCGCACCGCCTTCCGCTCCGCGCGCCCCGCTCGCGGCGCGGTCCCCGCCAGCACCGCCGGCAACCTGTCGAGGGACTCGGTCAACGCGTCACCGAGCGCGCGGGCCACCGTGCCACCGAGCGGGCCCTCGATCGGCTGCCCCGACAACCCCGCGTCGATGTACACGCTCGACCCGGAACCGTTGGGCGCCACCGTGATCCACAACCCCAGGCCCAAACCCTGCGGGCCGCGCCCGCGCAACCCCAGCCGCGAGTCGCTGACCTCGGTCACCAGCCACTCCACATCGGCCGGAATACCCATGAACTTGGCGACCTGCGTGTACTCCACGCCGACCGCCGCCGACCCCGGCGCCTCCCCACGCCAGCCCGCATGGAAACTCACCCACTCCGGAAGCCGCTGCAACTGCGCCAGATACGCCAGCGTCGCCGCCGCACCGGTCTCGAGATCGCGATGCGCGTGCGCGGTGCGCAGATAGTCCGACAGGCCCTCGGGCAGGGTGTGCTCGACCGGCGCGGCCTCCACCGGCGCCCCCTGGCCGGTCACACCCGCGATCAACTCCCGCACGATCCGCGGATCGCGGCGCACGGTGTCCAGTAACCGGCCCCCGGCGCGGACCTGTTTGCGCAGCGACGCGCCCTTGCCCAGTCCCTGCTCCACCACCGCACGCACACGATCGAAACCTGGCACCGCACTCACGGCCCACCTCCTCGCTGAGGGTCCACACCATCCGGCCCTCACGGTATCGGCCGTTCACCCACCACGGGAAGAGTCAACGCAACTTCGCACCCCCAGCAATATTCGGGCGCGAATCGCCGTTCACAACTCGCGGGCGAACCAGACCTGATCCAGCATCCGGATCCCGTCGACCATCACCACGTCCTCATACCCGGCCGCCGCGGTGAACACATCCGGCACGATCCGCGTCATCCGGAAGCCGCACCGCTGGTAGAAGCGCAGATTCCCGGCATCCGCGGTCGCGGTGGCCACCTCCAGCCGCCGCACCCCCGCCGCCGTCGCGGCCGCCACCACCGTGTCGATCATCCGCCGTCCCACCCCGGACCCGCGCAACGGGCGCACCACCGCGGTATTGACGATCTCCCACGTCGACTCGTCCGTCTCCGGGGCCGCCTGGATATGGCCGACCACATCCCCGGACGCGTTGCGCGCCACCCACACCCGCCCGCGCCCGATGTACCCGGCCAGCAGCGGCTCGGAATCCTCGGCCATCCGGAACGACCACGCGATCTCCTCGCGATCACCGGTGAACTTCTCGATCCGCACCGCGTCGGCATCGGAGTCCGGTGGCACCACGATCAGCATCCATCCCTCGGGATCCAGCACCGCGAACGCGCCCGCCGCCACCCAATACGGATTGTCCGGAATCACCTCGGCCACACCATGATCGGCCAGCCGTTCGCGCAACGCCTCGAACCCGCCGCGCAGATACAGCACCACCGCGTCCTCGGGGTCCACCGGCGGCGGGGCGGGCGCGTCGTCGCGGCGCACCAGCTCGAGCTGGGCGCGCGGCCCCGGCAACCCGAACACGAACCCGCTGTAACCCGCGTGATCGGAGAACGCGAAAAGCTGTGTCAGACCGACGATCTCCCGATAGAACGCCGCGCACTCGTCGAGCCGGGCCGTCGCGCGCGCGAACCGCGCCGCACCCACCGCCAACCCGTCCACACCGGACTCCGCCGCACCCACCGAACAGCCCTCCTCGATCGACGACACACCGCTCCCAGGATGCGCCGTCCACCACCGCCGGGTCGACTCATTAACGCCCGCGCCGCACACAAGAACACGCGAGCCCGGACATCCGGGCTCGCGCGTCGACAGGTCGCGGCAGCGGCGCTACAGAGCGATACCCAGCAGCGCGTCGACGGTGTCGGTGATCAACGCCGGAGCCGTCGCGTCGGGGCCGCCGTAAGCCAGCGCCTGCTGCGCCCACGCGTCCAGCGCCGCCAGCGCCTTGGGGGTGTCGAGGTCATCGGCCAGGTGCCGACGCACCCGCGCCACCGTGTCGGTCGCATCAGGGGCCGAGTCCAGCGCCACCGCCGAACGCCACAGCGCCAGCCGCGAAACCGCTTCGGCCAGTACCGCATCCGACCACTCCCGGTCGCTGCGGTAGTGCCCGGAGAACACGCCCAACCGGATCGCGCCCGGATCGGTGCCCGCCGCGCGCAGCTTGGACACGAACACCAGATTGCCGCGCGACTTCGACATCTTCTCGCCATCGAGCCCGATCAGGCCCGCGTGCACGTAATGCCGGGCGAAGCGACGGCCCTTCACCAGCGCCTCGGCGTGCGCGGCGGAGTACTCGTGGTGCGGGTAGATCAGGTCGCTGCCGCCGCCCTGGATATCGAACTCGGTGCCGATCCGGTTGACCGCGATCGCCGCACACTCGATGTGCCAGCCCGGACGGCCCGCCCCGAACGGCGCCGGCCACGACGGCTCACCCGGCCGCTCGGCCCGCCACAACAGCGCGTCGATCGGATCACGCTTGCCCGGCCGCTGCGGATCCCCGCCGCGCTCGGCGAACAACCGGTCCATCGTCTCGCGGTCATAGCCGGACTCGTAGCCGAACTGCTCGGTCGCGTCGTGACGGAAGTAGATGTCGGGATACTGCGGGTCGTCGACCACGTACGCCGCGCCCGAGGCCAGCAGCTTGTCGACCAGTTCCACGACCTCCTGCACCGACTCGATCGCGCCGATGTAGTCGCGCGGCGGGATCACCCGCAGCGCCGCCATGTCCTCGCGGAACAGGTTGATCTCGCGGGTGCCCAGCTCACGCCAGTCGATGCCGTCGCGTTCGGCCCGCTCGAACAGCGGATCGTCCACGTCGGTGGTGTTCTGCACGTAGTGCACCTCGTGGCCGGCGTCGCGCCACAACCGGTTGACCAGGTCGAAGGTCAGGTAGGTGGCGGCGTGGCCGAGGTGGGTGGCGTCATAGGGGGTGATGCCGCAGACGTACATCGTCGCGGTCGCGCCGGGGGTCACCGGGCGCACCTGCTTGTCGGCGGTGTCGAACAAACGCAACGCTGGTCCGGATCCGGGGACGGTCGGGACAGCGGTATCGGACCAGGACTGCATGATCCGAGGTTATCCCTGGGATCGGGCCGCGACGTCGCCGCCCCCGCACCGGTGTGCCCCACGACACGCGCCCGACCGGGCCGACCTGCACCCTAGTCGCCGACCCGGCGGTGTCAATGCTTGCAATCAGCGCGACGAGAACGCCGCGGCGACCCGAACGCCGGGGGTCAGAACGCGGGCCACGGAATCGGCCGCTGACTGGCGGGCAACGGCATCACCGGCTCGTCCAGCAACGCCCGCCCCCGCGCCTCGAGCGCGTCGATCTCGGCGTCGGTGATCAACCCCGCCAGCCGCTCACCCAGCTCCCCGGGCAGCGCCTTCACCAAAACCGTGATGTCGGTGAGCAATTCGTCGGCGACCGGCTCGCCGGCCCACCCCCACAACACCGTGCGCAACTTCGGCTCGGTGTGCAGGCAGATCCCGTGATCCACCCCGTACACGCGCCCGTCCAGACCCAGCAGGGCGTGCCCGCCCTTGCGGTCGGCATTGTTGATCAGCACATCGAGCACCGCCATCCGCTGCAGCCGCTCGTCGTCGGCGTGCACCAGCGACACCGGATGCCCGCCCGGATCCAGCGCCCGCAGCACCTCCCGATACCCGTCGGGGATCGCGCTCACCGGGCACAGATCCACCAGACCCGGGCTCGGCTCGTCCTCGGCGGTGTCGATCCAGCGCTGCACCATGCCGGGCCCGAAAGGTCCCTCCCGCAACACCGTTTCCGGGATCACGCCCCACCCCAGCGCCTGCGACACCAGATACGAGGCCACCTCCCGCCCGGCCAGGGTGCCGTCGGGGAAGTCCCACAACGGCCGCTCCCCGCGCTCGGGTTTGTACACCACCCGCTGCCCGCCCGCGCCCGCCTCGCACACCAGGGTGACGTTGCTGGCGGTGGTGACCTGACCGATCACCGTCAACTCGGCGGTCTGCCACGACCGGTCTGCCGTGGGGCTGCTGGAGGCCGACACCGGATCAGTCCTCGGAATCGTCGTCGGAGTCGTCGGCTTCGGTGGCCCCGAAGATGTCGCCGCGCTTGTAGCCGTTGGTCCGCACACACATGTGCCCGGCCGTGGACAGCGGCTCCCCGCACAGCGGACACGGCGGGCGGCCCGCCGCGATCACCCGCGCCGACCGCAACGCGAACTCCCGCGCCTGCACCGGGGTCAGGAACACCCGCACCGCGTCGGGACCCTCCTCGGTGTCGTCGAGAACCACCGATTCGTCGACCTCGGTCTCGGTAATCGCCAACAGCTCCACCACCACCGCGCCCGCGTCGGCGTCCCAGCCCAAACCCATGGTGCCGACCCGGAATTCGGCGTCGATCGGCGTCACCAGCGGCGCGGTGTCGGCCACGTCGGCGGCCTGTGGGGGCACCGAGGTCCCGAAGCGCCGTTGCACCTCGTCGAGCAGCAGACCCATCCGATCGGCCAGCACCTTCACCTGCTGCTTCTCGAGCAGCACGCTGATCACCCGCGGCTCCTGCACCGCCTGCAGGTAGAACGCGCGGTCGCCCGGCTCGCCGACGGTGCCGGCGACGAAACGATCGGGGGTGCGGAAGATATGGATTGCCCGGCCCATTGCACCTCCATTCGGTTCACTCACACTGATGAATCGGGGCGTTCGCCAGCCCCATTATCCGTACTGTCGGTGGTACCCGTTTCTCCGCCGGGAACCGGCCCCGAGCGCGATTCGCCGCCAGTTCGCGGTGAAATCGCCGCCAACCCGGACAGATCGGTACCCGTGTCATTGAGCCGCCACACATAAGGGGCGTTCGGGGTGTAGCGGACGACGCTGATCGACGCCGGTTCCACCACGATCCGCTGGAAGCCGTCGAGGTGAAGGCCGAACGCGTCGGCCAGCACCGACTTGATGACATCGCCGTGCGTGCACGCAATCCACAACACATCGCTACCATGCCGCTCGGCGAACTGCCGATCCCGTTCGCGCACAGCGGACACGGCACGGAACTGCACCTCCGCCAGCGACTCACCCGAGGGGAACCGTGCCGCCGACGCCTGCCGCTGCACCACCTTCCACAACGGCTCGGTAACCAGGTCGGCGAGCGCCTTGCCCGTCCAGTCGCCGTAGTCGACCTCGAGCAGCCGCTCGTCCGGGTCGGCCTCGATGCCCAGCTTGTCCGCGAGGGGGGCGACGGTGCGCTGGCAGCGCAGCAGCGGCGAGCACACGATGTGCTCGATCGGCAGCGATCCCAGCCGCTGAACCAGGCTCGCGGCCTGCTCACGGCCACGGTCGGTCAGATCGACGCCGGCGCTGCGCCCGGCCAGGGTGCGGGCAATGTTCGACGTGGACACGCCGTGCCGCAACAGGATCACCGTCACCGGGACAGCCTACCGACTAGGTCGCCGACACGACGCCGGTCGCCAGCAGCGCGATCACCGTCAACCCCAGCACGATGCGGTAGCCCACGAACCAGTCCAGCGAATGGCGCGCCACGAACTTCAACAGCCACGCCACCGACGCGTAGCCGACCGCGAACGACAGCACCGTGGCCACCAGCAGCTGCGGTCCCGACGCATTGAGGCCCTCACCAGCGGGTTCGAAGGCATCGGGGAGGCTGAACAGGCCCGAGGCCAGCACCGCGGGAATGGCCAGCAGGAACGAGAACCGCACCGCCGCCTCACGAGTCAGACCGCAGAACAGGCCCGCCGAGCTCGTCGCGCCCGAACGCGACACGCCCGGGATGAGGGCCAGGCACTGGGCCAGGCCCATGATCAGGCCGTCGCGGGTGGTGAGCAGTTCGATCGGGCGGCGCGCGCGCCCGTAGGTCTTGCCCGAGTAGTACTCCGCCGCCGCGATCACCAGCGCGAACACGATCAGCATGATCGAGATCAGCCACAGATTCCGTGCGCCGGTACGGATCTGGTCCTTGAACAGCAGACCCAGCACCCCGATCGGGATGGTGGCGATGATCACATACCAGCCGACCCGGTAGTCCAATTCGCGCTGGGTGTCGGGATCGGGGCCGTAGGCGAAGGAGCCGTCCTCGGTCAGTACCGGCAGCTGCGTGGTGGCGCGCTCGTGCAGCGGCACCGAATCGCGTTGACGCCCAGCGACCTTCATCCACACCGTGGTGCACCAGGCCACCAGGATCCGCCAGATGTCCTTGGCGAAATACACCAGCACCGCCGCCTCGGTGCCCAGCTGGGTGACCGCGGTGAACGACGCGCCCGCGTCATCGCCGAAGAACACCGCCGAGACGATCCGCAGATGCGCCGAGGAAGAGATCGGCAGAAATTCCGTCAGACCCTGTACCAGGCCCAGTACCAATGCCTGCACCCACGTCATCGACTCGCCCACGCAGCCTCCAGTCCCGAATCATCAGCTCCCGGTGAGCATTTCGATGCCCCGGGCCGCCACCGGCGCGGCGTTCGCGCCCCGCCGCAACGCTGCGACCCTACCGGGCCGTGATGGCGCGCCCGATACCCCCGGGTGAAATCGGGTTCCGGCTCGCGCGCGCCGGAATTCGCCGCGCTCGGCGCGGGCCGTAGCCGGGCGCGGGCCGTCGGTGCGCCTAGGCTGACGCGTGTGACGAAAGGGCAAGCGCGGTGATGCAACAACGGACGGTCGGCCGCAGCGGACTGCGGGTGTCGAGGCTCGGGCTGGCCACCCACACCTGGGGCAGGGAGACCGACGCCGAGGACGCCGCGGCCCAGCTGCTGGCGTTCGTCGAAGCCGGCGGCAACCTCGTCGACACCTCCCCGGCCTACGGTGACGGCGCCGCCCAGCACATCCTCGGCGAGCTGATCGCCGAAGTCGGCCGCGAGGACCTGGTGCTGTCCGGAAGTGCCGGATACACACCGATACTCAGCGACGCCGCCGCCGCCGCGCCCGCCGCCGTGCGCTGGACCGTCGACGCCTCCCGGCGCACCATGCGCCGCCAGCTCGACCACACCCTCACCCAGCTCGGCACCGACCACCTCGACCTGTGGACAGTCGCCGCGTGGGACCCGCACACCCCCCTGGAGGAGATCGCCGACACCTTGTCGTGGGCGGTGCGCTCGGGACGCGTTCGCTACGCCGGAGCGCGCGGCTACGACGGCTGGCAGCTGGCCACCCTCGCCGCCGCCGCGCCGCTGACCGCCGCCAAGACCCCCTACTCGCTGCTGGCGCGCGGCGTCGAGCACGAATTCGTGCCCGCCGCACAGCATCACGGCATCGGCGTCATCGCCACCGCACCCTTGGCCGGGGGGATCCTCACCGGCAAATACCGCGACGGGGTGCCCGCCGATTCCCGCGGCGCCGACGAGTCCACGGCCGCGGAGATCACCGCCCATCTCGACGACCGGGCGGTGCGGGTGGTCGACGCGGTCGTCACGGCCGCCGACGGGCTGGGGACCTCGCCGCTGGCGGTGGCGCTGGCGTGGATCCGAGACCAGCCCGCGGTCGCCTCGATGCTGGTCGGGGCCCGCGACATCGGGCAGCTCACCGGCATTCTGGCCGCCGAGACCCTCGAACTGCCCCGCGCCATCGCCGCGGCCCTCGGAGACGTGAGCGCACGCACAGAATGAGCCAGGCTAGCCTTGCCTGCATGAGGTGTCTCGTGAATGCCCGCACCGCCGCCCGCACGCTGGTGATCCTGCTGCTCGGTGTCGGTCTCGTCGCCGGGGTCACCGCCTGCGGCTCGGGCACCACCACGAGCACCGGCGGCCGCGGACCCGTCACCGCCGAGATCGGCGACCTCGACCCGGTCACGCTGGGTCCCGAACCGGTTGCCACGCTGCCGGTCACGGTCACCTCCTTCGACGGCACCCCGGTCACCGTCACCGACACCTCCCGCATCATCGCCGCCGACCGCTACGGCACCCTCGCCCAAACCGTCGTCGCCCTGGGGCTGCGCTCGAAGCTGATCGGGCGCTCCAACTCCGCGGCGTTCCCCGCCGTGCGAGACCTGCCCACCGTGTCCTCGGGCAGCGGCACCCTGAGCGTGGAAGCTGTTGCGGCACTGCGGCCCACGGTGTTCCTCACCGACACCACCACCGTCACCCCCGCGCTGCGCGACCAGCTGCGCGCCCTGGGCATCACCGTCGTCTACTTCGACACCGGACGCACCATGGCCGGAGTCGTCCCGCAGATCGAGGCCGTCGGCGCCGCGCTCGGTGTGCCCGACGCGGGCAAGGCGCTGGGGCAGCGCACCCGCACCGAGATCGACGCCGCCATCGCCTCGGTGCCGCATCAGGACGCCAAACCCAAGATCGCTTTCCTGTACCTGCGCAGCGCCGCGATCACCATGATCGCCGGACCCGGCTCGGGCGCCGACTCGCTGATCACCGCGATCGGCGGCATCGACGCCGGAACCGCGTCGGGCATCACCAAGGACTTCCTGCCCATCACCAGCGAGGCCATGATCGCCGCCGCCCCCGACGCCCTGCTGCTCATGAGCGACGGCCTGGCCTCGGTCGGCGGCGTCGACGGCCTCGAGAAGGTCCCCGGCATCGCCCAGACCCCCGCCGGACGCGACCGCCGCGTCATCGACATGTCCGACGCCATCCTGCTGTCCTTCGGCCCCAACACCGGCCGCGTGCTGTCGGCCCTCGTGAAGGCCGTCTACGGCCCCGCCGCCGCATGAGCAAGCGCCCCGGAGCGGCCGACAACCAAGGCCCCCACATGGATTCACCGAGCAACACACACGACGACCGCACCGCAGCGCACAACGGCGCTGCCACCGCGCTCGGCCCCGGCGACCCGGCACACGATGCGCCCGCCGACTCAGCACACGATGGTCCCGCCGATGCGGGACAGGGCGGTCCCGCCGATCCGGAGCACGGCGGCCCGGCTGCCCGCGCGCAGGACGGCTCGGCCGAGCGCTCGTCCGGCGGGAGTGCCGAACAGGCAACGGATGCGGCGGCGAAGACGCCGGCTGGGTCCAGCGCACCGATCAGCGGCGACGAGGCGATGACCGCGGAGTCGGCGGTCAAGGCGCTGCCCAGCGCACGCCGCAAGTGGTCGCGCAACGCGGTCATCTTCACCGGCGCGCTGGCCGCGCTGGTGGTGCTCGCGCTGATCTCCGCCGCCATCGGCCAGGTGCCCACCAGTCCCGCCGAGGTCGCGGGCGCGTTCCTGCACCGCATCGGGCTGGACTGGGGTCCCATGCCCGCCCACCCCGCCGGATACGTGACCCTGTGGGAGGTGCGGTTCCCGCGCGTCGTGCTCGGCATGCTCGTCGGCGCGGCCCTGGCCACCGCCGGCGCCCTGCTGCAGGGCGTGTTCGCCAATCCGCTCGCCGAACCCGGCGTGATCGGCGTGTCCGCGGGCGCGGCGGTCGGTGCGGGCACCGTGATCGTGGCCGGGGGCGCGTTCGTGGCCGCCTGGTCGGTCGCGGCGGGCGCGTTCGCCGCCGGACTGGCCACCACCCTGCTGGTGTATCTGCTGGCCCGCTCAAACGGCCGCACCGAAGTGGTGACCCTGGTGCTGACCGGTGTCGCCATCAATGCCTTCGCCGGCGGGCTGATCTCGTTCCTGCTGTTCTCCGCCTCGCCCGCGGCGCGCGACCAGATCGTGTTCTGGCAGATGGGCAGTCTCAACGGCGCCACCTGGCAGTCGGTGAACGTGGTGTGGCCGCTGACGCTGCTGGGCCTGGCCGCCGCGATCTGGATGGCCCCGCGCCTGGACCTGCTCGCCCTGGGAGAGTCCGCGGCCCGGCATCTGGGCGTGGACGTGGAACGGTTGCGGCGCAATGTGATCGTCGTGGTCGCGGTGCTGGCCACCGCCGGGGTCGCGTTCACCGGCATCATCTTGTTCGTCGGGTTGATCGTGCCGCACCTGGTGCGCATGCTGGTCGGGCCCGGCCACCGGGTGCTGATCCCGCTGTCGGCCATCGTCGGCGCGGTGGTGCTGGTGGCCGCCGACATCGGCGCCCGCGCCCTGGTCCACAACGCGGACCTGCCGCTGGGCATGATCACCTCACTGGTCGGCGGGCCGTTCTTCTTCTGGCTGCTGCGCCGCACCCGCTCACGATCGGGAGGCTGGGCATGAGCGGCCTACGCGAGCTCACCACCATCTTCGGGCGCACCCCCGCCCTGCCGGAAACCCCCGAACCGGGTGCGGCGACCCTGCGCGCCCGCAAGGTCAGCGCCAAACGTGGCGAACGCACCGTGCTCGAGGGCATCGACTTCGATGTCGTCGCCGGGCAGATCGTGGCGTTGGTCGGTCCCAACGGCGCGGGCAAGTCGACGCTGCTGGCCGCACTGGCCGGGGAGCTCGAATTGAGTGGCGGCAGTGTCGAACTCGACGGCCACGCCCTCACCCACTGGACGCATCTGGACATGGCCCGCCGCCGCGCGGTGCTACCCCAGTCGCACACCGTCGGATTCCCGTTCAGCGCCCGCGAAGTCGTCGCCATGGGTCGTTCCCCGTGGGCGCGCACGCCGCGTCAGGTGGACGACGAGCGGGCCATCGCCGCGGCCATGGCCGCCACCGACGTCGAACGCTTCGCCGCACGCCCGTTCCCGGCCCTGTCCGGCGGTGAGCGTGCCCGTGTCGCCCTGGCCCGCGTCCTGGCCCAGGACACCGCGACGCTGCTGCTCGACGAACCCACCGCCGCACTCGATCTCGGCCACCAGGAACAGGTCCTGCGCCTGGCCCGCGAGCGCGCCACCGCGGGCGCGGCAGTCGTGGTCGTGCTGCACGATCTGGGTGTCGCCGCCGCCTACGCCGACCGCGTCGCCGTGCTCGATGCCGGACATATCGCCGCCGACGGCCCGCCTCGCGAGATCCTCACCGCGGAACTGCTCACCCGCGTCTACCAGCATCCGGTCGACGTGTTCGACCACCCGGTCACCGGCGCCCAACTGGTACTGCCCGTCAGAGGCTGAGCGCCCGGGGTCAGAGCTGCTGCTGACCCCACACCAGCCGCAGGACGCCGTTGGCCAGCCAGATCGCGAAGAACACGATCCCGGCCACCGGCGTCCACGCCAGACCCAGCAGCACCGCCGCCGCACCGAACCACACGACCTCCAGGGCGATACGCCGCCACCCGGTCTGCGGGAACCGCGCGTCCTTGGCCGCGCCGAACAGCGCCCACACCACGATGAACACCGCCGGAACCGCCAGCCCCGCCACGATCCGCACCACCAGCGGCGTTGACACGGTGAAACCCCACCACGCGCCCGCGGCCAGCACCCCCAGTTCCAGCAGGAACATCAACAGCAGGTTCGCGCCCTCGAGCACGTTCATCGCCAGACCAACCTCAACACCGCAGGAGTCAACAGCATGCGAATCACGGTGGCGTCCAACACCAACGCCGCGATCATGCCGTAGGCAATGTATTTCATCAGCACCAGATCCGAGAACCCGAACGCACCGGTCACCACGATCAGGATCGCGGCCGCCGAGGTGATCACGCCACCGGTGTGGGCGATGCCGTACCGGATCGCCTCGGGCGCGTCAGCGCCGGACGCGCGAGCCTCGGCCATGCGCGATTGCAGGAACACCTCGTAGTCGGTTGACAGGCCGAACAGGACCGTCACGATCAGCACCAGCACCGCGAACATCAAAGGGCCCGGCGTGAAGTCGAACAGTCCCGCCCCGTGCCCCTCGACGAAGATCCAGGTCAGCACGCCCAGCGTCGCGCCGAGGCTGAGCGCGCTCATCACCACCGCCTTGATCGCCAGCACCAGCGACCGGAACGCCGCGTACATCAACGCGATCGCCGCCGCGACCAGGATCAGCACCAGCAACGGCAGACCCTTGATCAACCCCTGGATGCTGTCGCGTTCCAGCGCGGGCACTCCCGCCACCATCACCGCGACCCCGTCCGGCTGCGGGATCGAGCGCAGCGCCGCGATCACCGAGTCGGCGTCGCGTTTGTCGGACAGGCCGCTGGCCAGTACCGTCACCTGATCCTTGGTCGGCGCGGCGGGATCGAACGGACCGGTCATGCGTGGACCGACCAGCTGGTTGGCCTCGTAGCGGATATCAGAGAGCTGCTGCGGATTGGCGCCCACCACCACCAGTTTCAGCGGCTCGGTGCGGAAATGCGGGAACAGCCCGTCGAAGTCCTGCTGTGCCACCCGCGCCGGATTGTCCGCGGCCAGATACCGCTCGCTCAACCCACCGAACTCGATACTGCGGAACGGCAGGATCAACGCCAGCAGCATCAACACCACCGGCACGATCACCAGCCACGGCTTGCGCATCGCGAAAACCGCCAGCCGCGAGAAGAATCCGCGATCGATCTGCTCGGCGGTGCGGATACTGGCGAGCCGATGCCAGCCCCACAGATCGATACGCGGCCCCACGATCGACAACACCGCCGGCAATGCCGTCACCGACAGCACCGCGGCCAGCAGGACCGAGGAGATGCCGCCCAACGGCACCGACCGCAGCACCCCGTTCGGGTAGATGAACAACGCGCCCAGGCTCACCGCGATGATCGCCGCCGAGAACAACACCGTGCGCCCGGCCGTGGCGATCGTGCGCGCGGTCGCCTCCTCCACGCTGCGCCCCGCCGCCAGCTCCTCGCGGAACCGGGTCACCGCGAACAACCCGTAGTCGATGGCCAGACCCAGGCTCACCAGCGTCACCACCGCCGAGGCGAACACATTGACCTGCAGATGATTGGTCAGCAGCCGCATGATGCCCTGGCTGCCCAGGATCGTCATGCCGCCGATCAGCACGGGCAGCAGCGCCCCCACCACGCCGCCGAACACGAAATACAGCAGGATCGCCACCAGCGGCAGCGCGATCAGCTCCGCGCGCTCGATATCGCGCTGCATGCCGGTGTTGATGCCCTCCACCACCGGCTGCAGGCCCGCCAGCTGCACCGTCGTGCCGCCCGGGCCGGAACCGGTTGCGCCGGCATGGAATTCGTTCTTGATGGCCAGATAGTTGTCGACGGTGTCGGTGCCGCCGTCACCGCGCAACCCGATACTGGCGAAGGCGTGGGTGCGGGAGGCGTCGGCGAACTGTCCCATCAGCGCGCCGTCCCAATACGAGTCGATCTTGAGGATGCGGTCGGCGTGCTCGGTGCGCAACCGCGTCAACTCCGCCGCCACCGCCGACCGCACCGGCTCGTCGTCGACGGTCATCCCCGCCGGGGCGGTGTAGATCGCGATCAGATCGGCGTCGGTGTCGCGGCCGAAGGTGGAGTCGGCCAGCTTCGACGCCGCCACCGACTGACTGGATTCGTCGAACCAGCCCTCCTGGGTCAGATGATCGCCCAGGTCGCGCCCGTAGAACCCGGACACCAGCACGGCCAGGCCGAACACGGCGAACACCAGGAACCGGAAGCGGTGGATCAGACGCCCCCACCGCAGGGATCCGGCCTCGAGCATCAGCCGCAGGCCGCGGTCTTGTAGTCGGCCGACCGCAGAATCCCGCACAGATCCGTGCGCGAGATCTTCCAGTGCCCGTCCTTGGCCACGAAATGCACGACCGTGGTGCGCACGTTCGTGCCGGTGCCGTCCTTGTCGAGGCTCAGCGTCGCGGTCAGCGTGCCGTCATGGTTGTCGAACACCGGGTCCTTGACCCCGTACACCGCGCGCGGATTGTCGGCCAGCGCCTTGTACATGTCGGGGATCGCGTCCTTGAACGCCTCCCCGTCCTCGATCAGCGCGGTGCGATCGCTGTCGGGCAGGTTCGGGTCCAGCGCCCGCTTGATCTGCGAGTCCAGTTCCGCGGCGCTCGGGATCCCGGGGCGGTTGACGCTGCTCTGCGCGGCGGCGGCCTGCGAGGACGAACTCAACGCCGCGTACGCCGAGGACCGCGCTTCGGCGATCTTCGATTCGTCGTCGGAGCCGCCGCACGCGGCGAGCGATGCGCCCAGCACGGTCAGCAGCAGCGCGGTGGCGGCCGGTCGTCGAAGTCGCATCAACATCCTCGGGAGTTCGAACTGCGGTTGTGTGCCGTTAGTTTGGCACGGCCCGCGCCCGGAAGTGATCTCTGTGTCACAGACAGCGCCGCCCACGGGCGTCAGCGGCCCTCGATCACCGCGCCCAACCGGCCCAGCAGCGCACGCACCGTCGTCGCCTCCCGCGGCTGGGCGGCCGGGACCGGCACGGCCTGCGGGATCAGGTCGCGGACCAGGGCCACCACGCTGCGTTCGTCGTCGAGATCGATATCGGTGACCGGAGCCACCGCGATCGCCTCGACGTCCTCCGCCGCCGGAACCGCGGTGGTCACGCCCGGGCGGTAGATCTCCACGGTGAGGGTGGATCGATGGGTTCGGAAGGCGAAAGACCGCCCGTCCCCGGTGACACCGAAGCCGTGCGCGTAGCGCCCGACGGTCACGTCCTCGACGGTGAACCCCGCGCTCTGGTCGGCAACCAACAGATCTCCCTGATACAGACCGCTTTTGCACTCCACGGTAACCGCATGCCCCGACACCGCCACCGAATCCCCATGTCACATCATGCAAGTCGGCGCCGGATGCACGCGGGAGATCGGCACGCGGACCCCCGGTCACACGGTTGGAACCCGGGACATGGTCAGATTAGAGAGCACGCATGATTTCGTCGGTCAGTTCGGTCAGTAAGGAGTTCGCTGCATGCGCCGTCGCGGCTGGATCGGTTCAGCCCTCGCGGGTGTGACCGTGGTGACCCTGCTGACCGGATGTTCGGACCAGCCGGACAACGCGAACAACGCCACCCGCGACCCGGCGACCCCGGCCGCCGCGCCCACCGCCACCCCCGCCCCGGCGGGGCAGGTGAGCGCGAGCGCGCCCATCGCGCTGCTGCTCGACGAACCTGCCACCGGCATCCTGGCCGCGGTCGTGGACTCCGGCACCACCTTGAACCTGATCGACAAGGGCGTCACCCGCCCGGTCACCCTGCCCGGCAAGGCCGCCGCCCTGGTCGCGGGCAAGCCCGGCGAGGTGCTGATCGCGGTGCCCGGCAAGATCGTTCGCGTCGACGTCGCCAGCGGCGCGCTGACCACGGTCGCCGTCGACGGCGACCTGCACTCGGTGGGTCTGCGCCCCGACGGGTCGCTGGTGGCGGGGCTGGCCGACGGCCGGGTGCTGCTGCTCGACGCGGACGGCACTGTGCGCCACACCATTACGGGCCTGTCGGCCGCCGACGCGATCGACACCGGCGAGGGCAGGGTGGTCGTGGTGGACCGCCGTCAGTCCGCGATCGTGGAGCTCGATCTCGACGCCCACAAGCTCGGCCTGGCCCTGCGCGCCGGTGACGGGGTGACCAACATGATCGGCGACCACTTCGGCCGACGCCTGGTCACCGACACCGCCGGCGCCGAACTGCTGGTCTACACCGCTGATCCTTTGGTCCTGCACCAGCGTTTCCCGGTAGGCTCTTCGCCCTACGCACTCGCCTACGATCAGCGGTCGGAGACCGTGTGGGTGACGCTGACAGGCAGCAACGAAGTCGTCGGCTACGAGCTGTCGACGGGTATACCGGTAGAGGTGGGGCGTTACCCGACGGTGCGCCAGCCCAACTCGGTCACCGTCGATGCCCGCACCGGTGACCTGTTCGTGGGATCCGCGACCGGCGACGGTCTGCAGCGGATCGGCGCGGACCAGCGGAAGAGAGGGCAGTGATGGCTCGGGCCTCACGATCGGCGCACCAATCGCGCACATTACCGGAAGGCTGGGAGGAATCCAGCGACGAATGGGAGTACGTGCCCCTGCGGCTGCCACCCGGCATCACCAGGGTCACCGCCACCATGCGACTGTCCATTCACGCCGAATTCGGCGGCTGGGAACTCTCGCGGGTGCGCGCCTACACCGACGGCAGCCGCCGCGTGTTACTGCGCCGCCGCAAGACCACTCCCCTGCTATCCCCGACACCCGAGGCGGTGATGTAACCCCCTATGTATGAGCGCCTGTACGCCCTGCTGCTGAAGCTGATGTTCCTGCTCCCGCCGGAACGCATCCACCATCTGGCCTTCGCCGCGATGAGGCTGGCGACCCGGTTCACCCCGGGCCGCGCCTTCACCGGCAAGGTCCTGGTGGCCGACGATCCGATCCTGCGCACCCGCGTGTTCGGCGTGGACTTCCCCGCGCCGCTGGGTCTGGCCGCCGGCTTCGACAAGAACGCCGACGGCGTCGACGCGTGGGGCCCGCTCGGTTTCGGCTACGCCGAGATCGGCACCGTCACCGCCCAGGCCCAGCCCGGCAATCCCGCGCCGCGGCTGTTCCGCCTGCCCGCGGACCGGGCGCTCATCAACCGCATGGGGTTCAACAACTTCGGCGCCGACGCCGCGGCCGAGCATCTCGCGCACCGGCTGCCCGGCGGCGTCCCCATCGGCGCCAATATCGGCAAGACCAAGGTCGTCGAACCCGAGGACGCCGCCGACGATTACGCGATCTCGGCGAAACTGCTGGGCCCGCTGGCCGACTTCATGGTCGTCAACGTCAGCTCCCCCAACACCCCCGGTCTGCGCGACCTGCAGGCCGTGGCCTCGCTGCGCCCGATCCTGCAGGCCGTGCTCGACTCGGTGTCGGTCCCGGTCCTGGTGAAGATCGCCCCCGACCTGTCCGACGACGACATCGACGCCGTGGCCGACCTCGCCGTCGAACTCGGTCTCGCCGGCATCGTCGCCACCAACACCACCATCCGCCGCGACGGCCTGGCCACCCCCGCCGCCACCGTCGACCCCATCGGCGCCGGCGGCCTCTCGGGCCCCCCGGTCGCCGACCGCTCCCTCGAGGTCCTGCGCCGCCTCTACACCCGAGTCGGCGACAAACTGGCCCTCATCTCCGTCGGCGGCATCGAAACCCCCGACCAGGCCTGGTCCCGCATCCTCGCCGGCGCCTCCCTCCTGCAGGGCTACACCGGCTTCATCTACGGCGGCCCCCTCTGGGCCAAACACATCCACCACGGCCTCGCCGCCAAACTCCGCGAACACGGCTACACCAACCTCTCCGAAGCCGTCGGCGCCGAACACCGCGCCCGCGCCTGACCCGTTCGCGGGCAACACCTTTCGAATCGCCCGGGAGACCGCACGGCCGGTTGGTCGTGCGGTCAGCCCCACAGATGCTGGGAGCGGGCCCCCGTCGACGCCGCCCCGTGCGCGGCGGTGCCCCAACCCGACAGCATCGCCGCCGGCGGCCCGGGCTCCTCGTCGAGCAGCTCCCGGTGCAGGCGTTCGGCCAATCGCTGTGCCAGCAGAATCACGGCGCGCTCGACCCCGATCCCCAGCCGGGTCGCCAGATCGGCGGCCCACAGGTGTGCGGCCTCGTCGTAGACGACCTCCGGATCGGAGAGCACCTCGTCGAGCTCCATCCCCGCCCGGGCCTGATCGTGGGTGAGGTGCTGTGCCGGAAGCCAACTCAACCGCCACACCACCTCTCCGCGCCGGTATTCGCGCAGCGCGTATTCGGGGCTGATGTCACTGGTCATCGCCCGCGTCGTGATATCGATCGTCATCAGGACCTCCCAAGGCCATCGGCGCACGCCACGGGATCTCCGTCCGTCCACCGTCTTCGGCCCGCCGCGACCGGTCGCCGCCGCGGGCCCTGCCATCCCCTCATCGACTCTGCCCCACCCCTCGGATCCGATCGGTCGGTACCTCAAGCCGTCCGCCGTCGCAGCAGCAGAAACACCGCCTGCTCCAACGGAATCCCCAACTCGCCCGCCGCGGCGACCATCCGCCCCTGTGCGGCCTCCCCGCGCGGATACGGGTCGACGGCCACCACCTCGGCCAGCACCATCGCGGCCAG
Source organism: Nocardia sp. CA-136227 (assembly GCF_050955695.1). NCBI lineage: Bacteria > Bacillati > Actinomycetota > Actinomycetes > Mycobacteriales > Nocardiaceae > Nocardia > Nocardia sp. CA-136227. Next base: position 4,029,897 of record NZ_CP192081.1, on the reverse strand, counting down.
CGCCTGCGCGCGGGTCAGCAACCGATCCGGCATCCAGCTGCACCGCCACGCCAGCGTCCAGCGGTCGGCCACCCGGACCGCGCTCTCCTCGGTCAGATCGCTGGTCATCGCCCAGTCGTCGGTGGTGTAGATGGTCATGACTCTCCCCGTTCCCTGCGACGCGCGCGCAAGACGATGCGGGCATCCTCGAGATCGATGCCCAGGGCGGCGCCGAGGGCGCACGCGCGCTCCCAGGCCGCGCCGTGATGACCCGGCTCCCGCCGCAGGAGCTCGGTCAGTTCCATGGCCGCGAGCGCTTCCTCCCGCGTCAGCAGCGGCGACTGCCGCCAGCTGAGCTGCCAGGCAGGTTCCGGGTGGCGGGGCAGCCGTTCGGCGCACTCGCCGGTGATGCTGCTGGTGATCGAGCTGGCACTCGGGTAAATCATGATGGCCTCCGATGAGACGAGGAGGCGTCACCGCCGGATCGAGTGTGACGCGGAGCAGGGCCGAGGCGACCTGGACGGGCGAATTCGCCTATCGCACTTGGATGTTCGCCCGGAGTTCGGGATCGGCCGCACCACAGGCGCGGGGCGCGCGCCGCTGGATCCGCCGGATCGTGGGTAGTCCGGTCATCGGGAACCTCCCGGTATATCTGGTCGGGCGGCGCTCATTTGCCAATTCCAGGATGGCATTTGGCACTTCCGAATCGCAGTTTGACGCTGTCACAATTGGATTGCCGTTTCCGCCGACGTTCAAACGTGGACGGTCTTATGGTTGGGGCGAATGATGATGCAGCCGAACCTGGGAAGCAGTGGCGCCGACACGGCCGCGCAGGACAACGACGTGCGCGCCGTGCGTGACACCCTGCTGCAACTGCGCAAGCGCTGGGCCATGGGCGGTGACCGCGACCGCTCGGTCGACCTCGGCGCGCTACTCGGCCTGGTCATCGTCCGCCGCGTCGCTCACCTCACCGGCCGCGACCCGAAAGCGGCACTGCCCGAAGCGCTGCGGTTCATCGCGGGCACGCTCGACCCGGCCGACCGCCTCATCGTCGACGCGGAACTGAACCTGTCCATGCTCGCCGACCAGCTGCCGACATCGATCGCCGAAGAGCTCTACGGCCCTGAACTGGGGCAGCGACGAGACAGTCTCGCCCTGCATTGGATGACACTGCACGAACATCTGGGCGTGCCGGTCGCTCAGGTGCCGCGCAATAATCGCGCCTTGCGCGGTCGGCGGGAAGAGGACGCGTTCACGGCGCTGGCACGCGGGCTCACCCTCGAGTCCGTTGCCGCCGAAGGCCTTCCCGGTGCGACGATACGGCCGAGCGCCGTGGTGATCGGCGACGCCGCCTGGGACCGTATCTGCACCGTCGATGTGCTGCCGCAGGCCGGGGACTCGCTGTACGGGGAATTCTCCGAGCACGCCGGAGGCAAAGGACTGAACCGCGCGGTCGCCTTGGCCAGGCTAGGAGTGGACGCGCGTCTGTTCGCCGCCGTCGGTGACGACGACAAAGCCGGGCTGATCGTCGACTACCTGCGTGCGCGCGGTGTCGATACCAGCCTGTTGCGTGCGAGGCGCGGACCCACCCCGACCGCGGCGGTGACTGTCGCCCGCGACGGCGGGAACTACTCGGTGGCAGGCAAGGACGATCGGATCCGCTTCGACGCCAGGGATATCGCCGATATCCCGATCACGCGTGCGCTCGTCCACGCCGACGCCGTGCTGTTGACCTTCGAACAGAACGTCGAAGTGCTCGCGGCGGTCGCGGACGCGATCGCCGACCGGGAGTCGCGGCCGTGGCTGTTCGTCAGTGCCACCCCACCACCGAAACGATTCCCCGCTCTGTTGCCCGGCTACCTCCAGACGGTGGACTACCTGATCGCCTCGGTCGGCGAGCTCGCCGCGCTGCGACCCGGGGTCGAATCCGCCGACATCGCCAGGCAATTGGTGAAGCACGGGGTCGGGTCGGTCGTGGTGCTGTATGGCGACAGTTGTGCGATGTACTCGGCCGAAGATCCCGCCGCGGAGCCGGTGTGGGCCGACATCCAAACCGATCGCCCGGGAGCGCCCGGGGCCTCATCGGCGTTCGCCTCCGCGTTCATTGCCCGATTGATGACCCAGCCCCGGCCCGCCGATCCGGCCCGCCGCCGACAGGCCGGGCACGCCAACCTGGTGTGGGCCGCCGCGGCGATTCAGGCGCGCGCCAGTAAAGAGACGAGCATCCCCGACTCCATGCCCACCCGCGAGGCGATCGACGCGACCCTGGACGCGTCCTAGAGGTCGGGCGACCACGGTGGGTCGTCGGTTGGAATCCAGTGCCCGTGACGGCGTTTGGCCTGCTGATAGTCGGCTTCCCGGCGAGTCCGCGGCTGGGTGCGCAGCGGGATCACGGTGGCGTGGATCTCGGCGTCGCGCACGGCCTGCAGTTTGTGCGGATTGTTGGTCATCAACCGCACCTCGGTCAGTCCGAGTGCGACCAGCGCCTGCGCGGCGTGGGTGTAGTCCCGCTTGTCCTCGCTGTACCCCAAAGTCCGGTAGCTGTCGTAGGTGTCGAGGCGGTTGCGCTCGCTGATCTCGTAGCCGCGCGCCTTCGCCAGGAGCCCGTACCCGCGGCCTTCCTGCTCGAGGTAGACCAGGATCCCTGATCCGGCGGCCTGGATCAGGTCGAGGGAGCGTTCGAGTTGCGGCCCGCAGTCGCAGTCCTGGAACGACAGCGATTCACCGTAGAGACACTGCGAGTGGATGCGGACCAGGCAGTCGTCGTCGATGGACCCGAAGGCCAGAATGTGCCCGGTTTCGGCGTCGGTCGGCAGGTCGGTGACCCGGACGCGGAGCTCCTGGCCCTTGCGGGAGATCCAGTGGCTGGCGTGGTCGAGGCTGGCCCATATCGCTTGTCGGCTAACGTCTTTCGCCGGCCGAGAACCCATCAGTGAATGGTATGTCCCGATGCCGTCCTGATTGTCCGGATCGCTGAACAGGGCATAGCGGCGCGCGCCGGAATCGGTGGCCGATAATTCTCTCCGGATACGCTCCGTGATCGCCGGGAAAGGGTAGGCTTCGGCACCGTCTGCGTGTGCCGCCTGGCAACTCCGCAGCAACGGTCGGATCGCTGCCCCCGCGCACCGTCCTGACCGGCGGTTACCACACACCAACGGACACTGTCGGGCGGCGGATCGCGGCCCGCGGGGATACGAGGCGGTCACGTGAGCGTTGCGGACGAGTCGATTGCTGTTGCGGGTCTGGTGAATTCACAGAAACTCGCCTGCACCAGTCATCTACTCACCCGCAAGGGTGCCGAGATCCGCGTGCGGGTCCACTCGATACCGGGACGCGACGGCGGCCAGGCCCTCATCTTCGGCGATATCGGTCGTTTCCCCGCCCCGCTGGTGCGCATCCACTCCCGCTGCCTCTACGGCGACGCCCTGCACTCCGACGACTGCGACTGCGGCCCCGAACTCGACCAGGCCATGGATATGATCCAGCGCGCCGACGCCGGCGTGCTGCTCTATCTCGAACAGGAAGGCCGGGGCGCGGGCCTCGAAGTCAAAGCGGAAGGCCTGCGCCTCACCCAAACCGAGGGCCGCAACACCTTCGACGCCTATCGCGCCCTCGGCTTCGACCCCGACTACCGCGAGTTCGACACCGCCGCCCGCTTCCTCACCGACCAGCTCGGCCTGCGCTCGGTCAGCCTGCTGACCAACAACCCCGATAAGGTGCACGCCCTGCGACGAGGCGACATCACCGTCACCCGGGTGCCCCTCATCACCGAGCCCCGCAGCCATTGGGCACGGGAGTACATGGAAGCCAAGCGAATCCACCGCGGCCATCGCCTGCCCCCCTTCTCCTTCCGCCGAATCGGCCGAAAGATAGAGCAAACCTGCTTCACCCTCGGCGTAGTGGCCACCGCCGTCGCGATCTACTGGGCCCCACGCGAACTCGCGGTCCTCGCCTTCATAACCCTGGTCGCAACCGCCGCAACCTGGCACCCCGCCCGCACCTCCATCCGCCTCCGACTGCGAGCATGGCGCCGCCAACTCACCCAGCGTCCACACAACGCCCCCACCCCCGTCATCTGAGCACCGTCCCCGGCGCGGTTCGGACGCCGGTACGGTCGACCGATCAGGCAATTGACAATTCCGGCCACGCTTCTGGCCCATGTAGCCCGCGACACAGTCGTGAAAGTCTGGTTACGATGAGTGAGCCGCGCCACAGGTGACGCGTGGCCATCGCGTGACGGGTTGGTCGTGGTCTCGGACTTCGAAGGTTCGCGCTGGTGGGCGCGCGGGTGGACGGCGAAGCGAGAGGCTATCGGGAAAAGGGCTTATGACGACTGACATCGGGTATGCGCACGCATCGGGCAAGACCGTTCACACGATTCCGGAGGCGTTCCAGGAAACCTTGACGCTGCGGCCGGGGCAGGTGGCGTTGCGGACCGTGGGGGGTACGCGGCAGGTCACCTGGCGGGAGTACGGGGAGCGGGTGCGCGCGATCGCCGCCGGGCTGGCGGCGCTCGGGGTGGGGCGCGGGGACGCGGTGGGCATCATGCTCACCAACCGGCCCGAGTTCAATCTGGTCGACACCGCGGCGCTGCACCTGGGTGCGACGCCGTTCTCGATCTACAACACCAGCTCCCCGGAGCAGATCGCGCACCTGTTCACCAATGCCGAGAACCGGGTGGTCATCACCGAACCGGCGTTCCTGGACGTGGTGCGCGGCGCCGGCGTCGAGATGGAACACATTGTGCTGGTGGAGGGTTCGGCCGCGGGCACGCTGACGCTGGCCGAGGTGGAGGCCGCCCCGCATCCCGATTTCGACTTCGACGCCGCCTGGCGGGCCGTGCAGCCCGACGATGTGGCGACGCTGATCTACACCTCCGGCACCACCGGCCCGTCCAAGGGCGTGGAGCTGACCCACCGCAATGTGGTCGCCCAGATCGTGGGCCTGGTCGACGGCCCGCTGACCGTCGGCCTCGACGACCGTTCGGTGTCCTACCTGCCCGCCGCCCATGTGGCCGACCGGATCTCGGGGCACTGCGCCAACCTGTTCACCGGCGTCCAGATGACGTGCGTGCCCGACCCGCGCGAGATCGCCGCCGCCCTGCCCGACGCCCGCCCGACCGCGTTCTTCGGTGTGCCGCGCGTGTGGCAGAAGATCAAGGCCGGTATCGACGCCAAGCTGGCCACCGAGGCCAGCCCGGTGAAGAAGGCCCTCGCGAACTGGGCGCTCGGCGTCGGTGCGCAGGCCGCGCGCGCCGATCTGGCCGGCACCGGCCGCGGCGCCCTGCTCGATGTGCAGCACAAGCTGGCCGACGCGCTGGTGCTGTCGAAGCTGCGCCACGCGCTGGGCTTCGACGAGCTGCGCGTGGCCGCCTCCGGCGCGGCCGCCATCCCGCCGGAGACCCTGGAATACCTGCTGGGCCTGGGCTTCACGGTGACCGAGGTGTGGGGCATGTCCGAGACCAGCGGTGTCGGCACCTACACGCCGCTGGCCAAGCCGAAGCCGGGCACCGTCGGCATCCCGCTGCGCGGGGTCGAGGTGCGCCTGGCCGAGGACGGGGAGCTGCTGCTGCGCGGCGGCATCGTCACCCACGGCTACCGCAAGATGCCCGACAAGACCGCCGAGGCCATCGACGCCGACGGCTGGCTGCACACCGGCGACGTGGCCACCATCGACGGCGACGGCTACGTCTCCATCGTCGACCGCAAGAAGGAACTGATCATCACCGAGGCGGGTAAGAACCTGTCTCCCACCAATATCGAGAACACCGTGAAGGCGGCGTCCTCGCTGGTTGGTCAGGTGGTGGCGATCGGCGACGCCAAGCCCTTCATCTCCGCGTTGATCGTGCTGGACCCCGATATCGCGGTGGTGCGGGCCAAGGCGCTGGGCATGCCCGACGCCGACCTGAAAACCCTTGCCACGCACCCGGAGATCATCGCCGAGATCAAGGGCGCCATCGCCGAGGCCAATGCCAAGCTGAACCGGGTCGAGTCGATCAAGCGGTTCACCATCCTGGATCAGGGCTGGGAGCCCGGCGGTGACGAACTCACCCCGACCCTCAAGCTCAAGCGCAACCCGATCGCGGCCAAGTACGCCACCGAGATCGCCGCGCTGTATCTGACCCCCGCACCCGAGGGCGTCATCAACCTGAGCTGATCCCGGGGCGCTGCACCCCCGGAATCGATGTGGGCCCGGACGTGATGTCCGGGCCCACAGCCGTTCCCAGCCGGGCCTGGTGACTCTCAGCCGCGCACCGCGACCCGGGTGACCCGTGCGAGCCGATCACTCATCGCCTCGGCGACCCGGCCCATGCGGGTGTGACTGTGCTCGGCGGTGTCGTACTCCACCTGCACCGTCAACCGCCCGCCGACGGTGAAGATCGTCATCTTCGGCGGCATGCCCGCCGCCATCGCGAACACCTCGTCGCGCACGAACTCCAGCCCGTCGGGCATCGGATGCGCGGGCAGCCGGCCCATATTCGACAACGCGATCGCCGGCGGCTGCGACAGCATCGCGGCCACCTGCGGCGCCAGCGGGCGCTGCGCGGCGCGCATGAACAAGGCCGGGAACCGGCTCTCGCGCAGCACCCGCATGGTGGCGTCGACGACCGCGCCCACCGCCAGCGGATCGGCATCGCGATCGACCAGCGCCGGAGTCCCCGCGCCCGAAGCGCAATTGAGGATCGTCGACACCGGCACCGGCGGCGACAGATCCGGCCGCAGATCCGCGGCATGCCCGCACATCAAGGGAATCGGACCGTCCCCCGCGAGTTCCCCACGCACCGCCGCCAAGGCGGCCCCGGCCAGCACACTGTTGACCGAGATCCCCCGCCCCCGAGCCACTTCGACCAACTCCGCGGTCTGCCCCGGCGACAACTCGATGCGCCGCAACGCCAATCGCCCTCCCGCGTCCCCGACCCCGTCCCCGTCGTGAGGCATCGTGTGCGGCGCGTCCGCCGGCGAGGCCTCGGCGATCTCCTGCGCCAGGTGTGCCAGGAACCCGTCGACCTCCGCCTCACCGACCACTGCGGCCAGCAGCTCGTCGACCCCGCCGAGCAGTGCGTCGTCCGAATCATGCAGCGGCGGTTCGGTACCCGCCGCGTGCGCGGCATACCGCCGCCACATCTCCTCGAGCAGCGCGAATGCCGAACGCCCGTCACTGATCCCGTGATGGATGACCAGCACGATCCGGCTCTCGCGCACCCCGCGCAACAGCACCGCCCGGAACAGTCCCGCCGCCCAGTCCTGCGGACTGTTCACCAGCTCCCAGTACTCGTCCACGCCACCCTCGCGCACGGTCAGTGTCGGCATCACCGGTTCCCCGGCCACGAACCGCGCGACCCCGCCGACGGTGTCCACGCGACTGCGCAGCAGCACATGTCCGGCGGCGAGCTCGCCCAGCACCCGCCGCAGGATGTGCTCGTCGACCTTGCCGCGCACGGCGGTGCCGATGAACAGCGGCATCCCGCCGACGGGCACGCTGCCCAGCCGGGCGTCCGCGGCGAAATATCCGGATTCGAAGGGAGACAACGGTCGTGCGGTCATATCGGACTCGTCTTCCGTGCGTTGGGATCGTGCCATCACCGACCATACACACGTTTCATACGTATGTTCAAAACAAATGTTTGAAACGTGCGTTACAAACAACCGTTCACCCCGCTGTTAGGCTGACCCGCGTGGGAACCCGAGAAGACCTGCTGGCCGCCGCCAAGCACTGCCTGGCCGAACGCGGCTACGCCCGCACCACCGTGCGCGACATCGTCGCCGCGTCCGGGGCCAACCTGGCCGCCATCAACTACCACTTCGGCACCCGCGACCGGCTGCTCAACCAGGCCATGCTCGAGGCGACCGCCGCGGCGGTGTCGCACATCCTCGACTCCCTGCCCGCCGACGGCGTCGGGGACCCGGCCGCGCGCCTGAACACCTTCTGGCAGCGCCTGATCGACTCCTTCACCAGCGACCGGGTGATCTGGGCGGCCAATGTCGAATCCATGGCCCAGGCCATGCACTCCCCCAGCCTGCGCACGGAAATCGGTGCCGCGCAGGAACAAGCGCGCGCGGGTCTGTCGCAGGACCTGGGCGGCGGCGACCCCGCGGTCGGCGCGGTGCTGCAAACCCTCATCGCGGGCCTGCTGGTCCAGTACCTCATCGATCCCGAGCACGCGCCCGCCGCCGAGGACCTCGCGGCGGGACTGCGCGGCCTGGCCGAACAGTCGGCCGGGTAGCGCCCGGTCCGCCGCTAGACCACCCCGGAAACGACGTGTGGGCCCGGACGTATCGTCCGGGCCCACAACGGTTTCGAGAGCTACTTGGCCGGTTCCTCGTAGGTGGCGACGATCTGCGCACGCCCCAGCGTGTGGAAGAACAGGTTGAAGCCCAGGTAGGCAGGGGTGCCGTTGGCGTCGATGTCGAGCGCCTCCACATCCACGGCGTGCACGGTGATGAAGTACCGGTGGTAGCCGTGCCCGGCCGGCGGGGACGCGCCCACGAACCCGGCGAACGCGCCGTCATTGCGCAGCTGGACCGCACCGGCGGGCAGGCTGCCGCCCTCGCTGCCCGCGCCACTGGCCAGCGAGGTCACCGAGACCGGAATGTTGGCCACGGCCCAGTGCCAGAAGCCCGACGCGGTCGGGGCGTCCGGATCGAACACGGTGATCGCGAAACTCTTGGTCTCCGGCGGGAATCCGGACCACGACAGTTGCGGCGAGATGTCCTTGCCACCCGACCCGAACACCCCCGACACCTGGTCGTTGGCGAACGGCTGACCGTCGGTGACATCGGCGGAGGTGACGGTGAAGCCGGGCACCTGGGGCAGCGCGGCGTACGGGTCGTACGAATAGTCGGGCACGAGCAGTCCTTTCGAATCGTCAGCTGTGCAACAGGAAGTGTTCCAGCACGCGGGCGCCGAATTCGAGCGACTCCACCGGAACCCGCTCGTCGACCCCGTGGAACAGCGCCGAGAAGTCCAGTTCGGGCGGCAGCCGCAGCGGCGCGAACCCGAAGCAGCGAATCCCGAGCTTGGCGAACGCCTTCGCGTCGGTGCCGCCCGAGAGCATGTAGGGCACGGTGCGCCCGGCCGGATCGTGGGCCAGGATGGCGTCGTTCATGGCGTCGACCAGATGCCCGTCGAAGGTGGTCTCGTAGGAGTCGAGCTTGGTGATCCACTCGCGCTCCACATCCGGGCCGATGAGCGCGTCCACCTCCCGCTCGAACTCGGCCTGACGCCCCGGCACCACCCGGCAGTCGACGACGGCCTCGGCGGTCTGGGGAATCACATTGGCCTTGTAGCCCGCGCGCAGCATGGTCGGGTTGGCGGTGTCGCGCAGCGTCGCGCCGATGATGCGCGAGATGGTGCCCAGCTTGGCCAGCTGATCCTCGATACCCGGTGCGGCGGGATCGAATTCGAGCCCCGACTCCTCCGACACCGCGGCCAGGAACTCCGCCACCGAATCCGACACCACTAGCGGGAAGGTGTGGGTGCCCAGCCGAGCCACCGCCTGCGCCAGGATCGTCACCGCGTTGTCGTCGTGCAGGAACGAGCCGTGCCCGGCGCGCGCCTTGGCGCGCAACCGCATCCAGCCCAGACCCTTCTCCGCGGTCTCGACCAGGTACAGTCGCCGCTCACCGCCGTCGGGCCGCGGCACGGTCAGCGAGAACCCGCCGACCTCCCCGACCGCCTCGGTGACGCCCTCGAACAGGTCGGGGCGGTTCTCGACCAGCCACTGGCAGCCCCAGCGGCCGCCGTTCTCCTCGTCGGCCACGAACGCCCACACGATGTCGCGCGGCGGCACCGTGCCCTCGATCTTGAACTGGCGGGCCACGGCCAGCATCATGCCGACCATGTCCTTCATGTCGATGGCCCCGCGACCCCACACGTAGCCGTCGCGGACCGCGCCGGAGAACGGGTGCACACTCCAGTCGGCGGCCTCGGCGGGCACCACGTCCAGATGCCCGTGCATCATCAGCGCCCCGCGCGAGGAGTCCGCGCCCTTCAGGCGCGCGAACACATTGCCGCGGCCCGGCGCGCCGGATTCGACGTACTCGGTCTCGTACCCGGCGGCCTCGAGTTGCTCGGCCACCCACTGCGCGCATTCGCGCTCGCCCTTGGTGGTCTCCAGTTCGCCGGTGTTGGAGGTATCGAACTGGATCAGCTTGCTGACCAGGTTCACCACTTCCGACACGGCACGGGGGGTGTGGGTTTCGGCGGTTTCGGGCACGTCACTTTCCTACCACCTCCGCGCGCCCGGGTGTCGGCCCGCCGCCCACAGCACCACGGCGCGCCGCAGGTCGGGCCGCCGCCGGCGGTTGAAATCAGTGATCACGCAAGGATTCCCGGGTCAGCGCAGCACCCGGATCGTGGTGGTGAGGGTGGCAAGCAGCGAATCCAGGCGCTGATCGGCGATTCGACGTTCGAGAACGTCGAGGTCCAGGCGGCTCGCGGTGGCCCACAGCTCCCCGATGCGCGACTGCACATCGACATCGGTGGCGGCCAGCACCCACAGCAGTGGCGGCCACAGTCGCGCGGCCTGGGCCAGCGCGGGCAGCGTGAGCAGGGTGGCCGCGTCGAGGCGGGCCAGCCGCAGTCCGGCGCGGCGGCGCACGTCGTCGGGCGTGCGAGCCAGCGATTCCAGCACCCCGCGCCACACCCCGACATCGCTGCTGCCGTCGACCGCGTCGACCAGGGCGTCGGCGATCTCGGGCAGCACCGGGTTCAATGCCAGCCGGGTCAGCGCGTGCGGACTGAGCCGGCCCACGAACCGCAGCATGTCGTCGGTGGCGTCGGCGGCGATGAACGTCGACAGCAGATCGGCCACCGCCGAGGGCGGCGCCACCTCGAACAGGATGTCGCCGACCGCGGCGATCACATCGGGAGTGCAGCGCGCGAACACCGACAGCGCCGCCAGCCGTAACTCCTTGGAACCGTTGATGACCGCGCCCAGCAGCCGCGGCACCCGCCGTGCCTCGCCCGCCAGCAGTTGCCGCATCACGGCGCTGATCGACTCCGAGGAATAGGCGAAGGCCGCCGACTGGATCAGTCCCTCGTCGTCGGGAACGCCCTGTTCGACGGCACGAATCAACTCCGGTGTGGCATAGGCCAGGAACGGTCCCGCGGTGATGTAGTCGCGGCGCGCGAGCAACTCGTTCACGATCGCCACCACCGGTTCGGGCGGAGCGTCGTCGGCGAGCTGGCCGACCGTGCGTGGGTCCAGATACGGCGCGCAGTCCGCGGCGTAGCCGACATCCATGCGCAACAGGGCCTCGATGGCCTTGGCCGGATACTGCACCCCGATCGCGCCGGCCGCGCGACCGGTCATGGTGGGCGGCACCAGTTTCTGCACGATCGGCAGCGAGATGGCCAGCGGAATGATCGGGACCAGCTTGGCGATGCGGTCGAAGACGGACGCGTGCCGGTCGAAGAGGTCGGCCGCCATGCGCTGCTGCAGCTCGTGCAGCCGGTGCGGGCCGAGGTGTTCGAGGTGGGCGAGCCGCTGCACCGGCACGTGCAGGGTCCGGGCCAGCAGGACGAGCTGGGCTCGCGTCACCAGGTCGGTCATAATCGCGTCCGCTCCGTGTCCGCCCGGCAACCCGCGAATTCGACTGTGGCGGACATGTTTTCCCCGTTTCCTCGAGTGGCGTGGACCCGGCTTCCCGATGTCGAGCGCCCATCATAGAGGTGACTACCCGGCAAAAAGTGCAAAAAGTGCAGACTCCCTGTACGACGATAGGATTCGGGCCATGAGTCAACCCGCGGGGTGGTACCCCGAGCGTCCCGGATCCCCAGTTCTGCGCTGGTGGGACGGCAGCCAATGGACCAATCACACGCAGCCCCAACAGCAACCCGCACCCCCGGCCCAGCAACCCAGCCGGCCGCAGCAGCCGCAACAGCAGCAATACGCTCCCCAGCATCACCAGCAGGGCACCGGCCAGCAGCAATACGCGCAACAAGGCACGGGCCCGCAGCATTTCGCGCAGCAGAGCGCGCCCCAGCAGCAATACTCGCAGCAGAGTGCACCTCACCAGCAGTTCCCTCAGCAAGGCGCGCCCCAACAGCCCCACGCCCAGCAGGGTTACGCCCCGCAGCAGCCCCAGCAGTTCGCCCCGCGCGGTGAGGCCAGCCCCTGGGAGATCGAGGTCGGCAGCGCGAACAACCCCGGCGACATCCAGCGCCAGGTGCAGCAGCAGGCCGGGGTCGCGCCGGCCCAGAACGGCGGCGGGACCGTGTTCACCGAGCCCGTGCTCGTGGTGAACCAGAAGGTCAAGTTGATCGAAATGGTCAACGAGTACAGCGTGTTCGACCAGCACGGCCGTCAGATCGGCGCGGTCGCCGAGGTCGGGCAGTCGGCGCTGAAGAAGGCCGTGCGCTTCCTGTCCAGCTACGACCAGTTCATGACCCACAAACTGGAGATCCGCGACGCCCACGGCCAGTGCCTGATGCGGATCACCCGGCCCGCCAAGGTGTTCAAGTCGAAGTTCCTGCTCGAGCACGGCAATGGCGCGCCGATCGGTGAGATCATCCAGGAGAACATGATCGGCAAGATCAACTTCGCCTTCATGGTCAACGGTCAGCAGATCGGCGGCATCCGTGCCGAGAACTGGCGGGCCTGGAACTTCGCCATCCACGACCACACCGGTCAGGAGGTCGCCCGCATCACCAAGACGTGGGAGGGCCTGCTCAAGACCATGTTCACCTCCGCCGACAACTACGTCGTGCAGATCCACCGCCAGCTGCCCCAGCCGCTGCTGTCGATGGTGGTCGCGTCCGGACTGGCCATCGACACCGCCCTCAAGCAGGACCAGCGCGGCTGGAACTGACCGCGTAAGCCGCACGCAAGCCGACGCAAGACTCCGGCAATCGGCCACCACCACAGTGATTCCCATGAACGAGACACGAGAAGTGGTGGTGGCCGGGGCCGGACCGGTCGGACTCATGCTGGCGTGCGAACTGCGGCTGGCGGGCGTGGACGTCCTGGTCGTCGAACGACTGGCCGCACCCGATCGACCGCACCCCGGGCGCGGCATCCGGTCTCCGGCGTCGGCACCCGGTGAGTGGGACAGGCGTTTTCGGTCCGCGCGCGGTGCTGGGACCGTTCGCGATGGACGAGACGGAAGGACGGTGCGGTCGTGGTCGACGCGGGAATGTCGTGGGATGTCGAGACCGATGTGGTGGTCGTGGGCTTCGGCGGGGCCGGGTGCGCGGCCGCCATCAGCGCCCACGACGCCGGGGCCCGAGTACTGGTGCTGGACAAGGAGTCCGGCGCCCGCGCCGGCGGCAGCACCCGGGTCTCGGGCGCGGTGTGGTTCGACAACCAGGACCCCGAGCGGGCCGCCGTCTACCTGCGCAGTCTCAGCGCCGGACGGCCCATCCCCGAACCGGTGATCGAGGTGTGGGCGCACGAGACCGCCCGCAACAGCGCCTGGATGGAAGGCCTCGGCATCCCGATCGGTCTGGCGGTCGCGCCGCCCGCGGAGTTCCCCGACCTCGAGGGCAGCGACGTCATGCGCGGCTGGATCGGCGTCGAGGGCCGCATGGGCGACGGACTGCTGTGGGCGGCCCTGTCCGATGCGGTCCGCGCCCGCGGCATCGAGGTTCGTCTGGGCACCCCGGCCCGCGAACTCGTCACCGACGACCGCACGGTCCTCGGCGTACTCGCCGAAACCGCCGACGGAACCACCCTGCGAATCCGGGCCGCGCGCGGAGTCGTCCTGGCCACCGGCGGTTTCGAGGCCAACCCCGACCTGGTCCGCGACCACCTGCGCCTGACCGACCCCGTCGTGTGGGGCACCCCCGCCGCCACCGGTGACGGCCTGCGCATGGCCGTCAAGGCCGGAGCCGACCTGTGGCACATGTCCAACATGATGACCCTGCCCGGCCTGCGCGCCCCCGGCTACGAAGCCGGCTTCTACACCGCCTTCCCCGCCACCAACGCCTTCGTCTACCTCGGATTCGACGGCCGCCGCCTGTGCAACGAGCGCGTCGCCCTGGGTCACGGCCACGCCCGCATCAACGGCAGCTACCAGCTGTTCCCGACCATCCCGATGCACATCGTCTTCGACGAGTCCGCCCGCCGCGCGGGCCCGATCGTTCCCGGGCGCGAACGCCTCGCCGTCGGCTGGGCCAGCCTCATCGAAGGCTACGAGTGGAGCTCCGACAACAGCGCCGAGATCGGCAAGGGCTGGATCCACCGCGCCGACACCGTCCAGGAACTGGCCGAGCTGATCCACGTCGACCCGAAGGTCCTGCGCGCCACCCTGGACCGCTACAACGCGGCCTGCGCCGCCGGATCCGACGACCAGTTCGGCCGCCCCGCAAAGACTCTGGCCCCGATCTCGGAGCCGCCCTATTACGCCTTCACCAGCGCCCCCATCCTGGCCTGGAGCAATGGCGGCCCCCGCCGCAACGAGCACGCCGAAGTGCTCGACCCCTTCGGCGCGACCATCCCCGGCCTTTACGCGGCGGGCAATGTCAGCTCCACCTACTCCTGGTGCAAGGACGGTGGCTTCCACATCGCCGACGCCCTCGCCTTCGGCCGTGTCGCCGGATCCCGGGCCGCCGCCCGCACCACCGACAGGCGGTAACCCACGCCGCGATCGCCTCGCCCGCACGGAATTCGGCAAACAGGCCGAATTCTGCACTCGGTGCAAATGTGCGTGCGATGCCGTCGCCGCCTGCGAGCTGGACACATACCTTCCGGTCAGTGTCTGAGGAATTAGTGCGTACTTGTCGCCCGGCCAGGAGCCCGGCAACCTCGATACAGCGCGCGCCGAAAGTCCTCGACCCTGCCAGAAGGAGTTGTCCCGCAATGACGAACACCCAGCACAGCCCGGTCACCGTACTGGGGCTCGGGGCGATGGGCCGCGCGCTGGCCACCCGACTCGTGCACGCCGGAATCCCGGCCACGGTGTGGAACCGCACGCCGGGCCGGGACGCCGATGTCGTCGCCGCGGGTGCGGTGGCGTCAGCGACCGCCGGAGCCGCCGTGCGCGGCGGCGAACTGATCATCACGGTCCTGCTCGACCACGCCTCGGTGCGCGAGACCCTCGATCCCATCGCCGCGGACCTGACCGGCAAGCAGTGGCTCAATCTGACCAGCACCACACCCGAGCAGTCCCGAGAGCTCGCCGCGTGGGCGGCCACGCACGGCATCGAATTCCTCGACGGCGGCATCATGGCGGTCCCCGACATGATCGGCGGCCCCGGTGCGAGCATCCTCTACAGCGGCTCGGCCACCGTCTTCGAAGCGTGGCGCCCGGCCCTCGAATCGCTGGGCGCCGCCGACTATCTCGGAGCCGACCCGGGCCTGGCCGCGCTGTGGGACTTCGCGCTGCTGACCGCCATGTACACGATGTTCGGCGGCTTCTTCCAGGGCGCGGCGCTGGTCGGTTCGGCCGGAGTGACGGCCTCGGAGTTCGCCACCCGCGCCGCCGGGTGGCTCACCGCCATGACCAACACCCTGCCCGCCTACGCCAAGATCATCGACGGCGGCGACTACACGGCCGATGTCTTCCAGGACCTGGTGTTCACCAAATCCGCCTTGGACGCCTTGCGTGGCGCGGCGGCAGACGCCGGAATCACCGACGAACCCCTCGGCGGGCTGGCCGCCCTCGTGGACCGGCAGGTCGACGCGGGCCACGGCACCGCGGCGTTCGAGCGGACCATCGAGGAGCTGCGGGGCGCGCCCGCGCGGCGATAACCGTTGGTGCGGGCCGGAATCCCCGGCCCGCACTCCTGCGGTGCGCTACTCCTTCGACT
The DNA here is from genome assembly GCF_050955695.1 of Nocardia sp. CA-136227. Lineage (NCBI taxonomy): Bacteria > Bacillati > Actinomycetota > Actinomycetes > Mycobacteriales > Nocardiaceae > Nocardia > Nocardia sp. CA-136227. The sequence continues at coordinate 4,014,168 of NZ_CP192081.1, read as the reverse complement.
GCGCGGTGAGCGTGGTCAACTCCTCGCCCAGCCCCAATTCGGCGACCTGCTCCAGCGTCGCCGGATCGAACAGCGCGATCACGGCGGCGAACTCACTGGTCACGGCAGGTTCGGTGCGGCTGGTCAGTGACAGCAGACCCTGCCACACCGCGGGATCGGTGGACCCGTCGACCGCATCGGTGAGCGCGGCGAGAGTGTCGGGTTCGGCCACAACGGGATTGGCGGCCAGCCGATCCAAGGCCTCCGGGCTCAACCCGGCGACGAAACGCAGCGTCTCCCCGACAGCTCCCGCGTCGAGGAAGGTGCGGATCAGATCCGCGATCTGCTCGGGTGAACCCTGATCGAACAGGATGTCGCCGATCGCCGGGATCACGTCGTCGTCGCAGCGCGCGAAGACCGACAGCGCGGCCAGCCGCAGCTCCTCGGACCCGGACAGGATGGTGTCCACCAGTTTCGGGATGCGCTTGCCCTCACCGGACAGCAGGTGGCGCAGAATGACGCTGATGTTCTCCCCGGAGTACGCGAACGACGCCGACCGGATCATGCCCTCGTCGTCGTGCACATCGCGTTCGACCGCCTGTACCAATGTCGGTGTGGCATAGGCCAGGAACGGGCCCGCGGTGACGTAGTCCCGCAGGCGCAGTAGCTCGTTGATGATGGCCATGACCGGTCCGGGCGGAGCGATGTCGGCCAGCTGGCCCACGGCGTGCGGGTCCATGTAGGGCGCGGCCTGGGCGGCGTAACCGGGATCGAACAGGGCGACGGCCTCGGCGGACTTCTTCGGATGATCCACTCCGATAGCGCCGGCCGCGCGCCCGGCCATCACCGGCGGCACCATGCGCTGCACCAGTGGGATCGAGATGCTGAACGGAATGATCGGCACCAGCAACGACAGCCTGGAGAAGATCGCGTTGTGTTCGGCGAACATCACCTTCGCCATGCGTTCTTGCAGTTCGTGCAAGTTGGCGGCGCCCAGCTTCTCGAGGTGGGCCAGTTTCTCCTCGGGTACGTGCAGCGTCCGCGACAGCAGGGTGATCTGTGCGCGGGTCACCAGATCGCTCATTGCCCCTACCCGAGCTTATTGCCGAACATGATCTTCTTGGCCGCGGTGCGCAATGGCCACGGCAGCGCGCCGACAGTCTTGTCGACGGCCTCCACCATGGCGAGGTTCTCGGTGCGCTGCGCCTGCTGGAACACCGCCAGCAGGTCGGCCGTCTCGGCCTCGTTCAGCAGGTCGAGCGCGGGCAGCGGCCCGCCCAGTTCCCGCTCCAGTTCGGCTCTGGCGCTCATTGATTCATCCCCATCCCCCGGAATGACTCGAATCACCCCGATCGTTCGTACACCAATCTCTACCAAGATCGATGGCACTGCGCCAGACCTGCGGGGGAATCCGCGCACACCAATTGAGGTCGACTGCATGCAGTTCGGTGGGGCGCGGGTCCGCACGTGGTGTGGAATGCACCGTGCGAGAACCGGTCCGGGCGGACGCACGATGCCGACCATGCCCGGTTGGCCGGGTCTTTCGCGGGTGTTCACGTGATGTTGGCGTCGGAGGTGCCGAAGGTAACCCGGTACCCTGCACGATCGGCCTCGTGCGCATCGTTCAGCTGGCGAACTTCTACGGTCCGCGCTCGGGTGGGTTGCGAACCGCACTGCATCACCTCGGCGCGGGCTATGCCGCCGCCGGACACGAGGTGGTGCTGGTGGTGCCCGGTACCCGGCGCGCCGAGGAGGTGCTCGCCACCGGAGTCCTGCGAATCACGCTGCCCGCACCGGAGATTCCGTGGACCGGCGGCTACCGCGCGGCAGACCCCCGCCGCGTCGCCGACACCCTCACCGGATTGCGGCCCGACGTGCTGGAAGTGTCGGACCGGTTGACGCTGCGCGGCTTCGGCCGCTGGGCGCGCCGCCGCGACATCGCGGGCGTGATGATCTCCCACGAGCGCCTCGACCGTCTGCTGGGCCAGGTGCTGCCCGGCCCGCTGGCCCGCCGCGCCGCCGACGCCGCCAACCGGCGCACCGCCCAGACCTATGACGTCGTCGTCTGCACCACCGAGTTCGCGCGCGAGGAATTCCAGCGCATCGACGCCGCCAATGTCGAACTGGTCCCCCTCGGCGTGGACCTGGATATGTTCCGGCCCGACCGCCACGACCACCGCCTGCGCACCGACCTCGGCGCGGACGGCTACCCGCTGCTGGTCCACTGCGGCCGTCTCTCGGTCGAGAAGCGCGTCGACCGCAGCATCGCCGCGGTCGGGGCACTGCGCCGCGGCGGCCTGGACGCGCGCCTGGTGGTGGCCGGCGACGGACCGCGCCGCGAGGCCCTGGAACGCCGCGCCCGCCTGATCCCCCCGCTGCCCGACGGCCGGCCCGCCGTCCACTTCACCGGATTCATCGACGACCGAACGACTCTGGCGACCCTGCTGGCCACCGCGGACGTCTCCCTGGCCCCGGGCCCGCACGAAACCTTCGGCCTGGCCGCGCTCGAGGCCCTGGCCGCGGGCACCCCGGTGGTGGCGAGCCGCTCCTCGGCGCTGGCCGACATCGTGACTGCCGAAGCGGGCGCGGTCGCCGCCGACCACCCGCGCGCCTTCGCCACCGCCGTCACCGACGTCCTGGCCCGCCCGCGCGCCGAACGCCGCCGCGCCGCCCGCAGTCGTGCCGAGCAATTCACTTGGCCCGCAGCTGTTTCCGGGATGCTCGACCTGCTGGGTCCGAGCTGAAACCTGACCCCACCCGCAAGGCGGCGCTGGACGTTGCCGCCCGCAAAGCTCGTGGACAGCGGTCAGTCGCGCGTCGGGTCCGGCTGCCACGGGACGTAGTCCCGTCCGTCCGCCACGGCCGCGTTCTTCGACGAATTCAGCTGATACGGCGTGATTCCGCCGGGCTGCCACGGCCCCGCCGAGCCCGCCGCCACCGCCGACCCATCCTTGGCGACCAGCCCGATCTCGTCGCGCACCACCGTGATCGGGCGGTCGGCGAGGCTGAACCAGTCCAGGTCGAGGAAGTCGTGGCTGCCGCGGGTGAGCGCGCCCCGGCGCATGGCGTCACCGAGCCGAGTGGCCATGCCCGAGGTGCTCAGGTGCCCGGCATCGGCCTCGAACAGGCCCGCGCCCGCCCGCAGGTAGCCGGTCTCGAACAGCGAGATGACCATGGCCAGCAGGCTGAAGGCCCGCGGATCGTCATTGGCGCGGGCCATGAACGCGAACACCTCGATCTCGTTCTCGAGGGTGGTGCCGTACCCGGCGAGTACGTGCACCCAATCGTGCTGGGCCAGCAGCGGCGGCGCGGACCCGGGCAGGCCGGGGGTGACGAAGCCGCGGTCCCGGTAGAAGTCGGCGACACCGCGACCCAGGGTGCCGACCGGCAGCTCCCACAGCTCGGCCCAGCGCCCGGCCAGGCCCGTGTCGTCGGTGACCGCGCTCCACGAACTGTCCAGTCCGGCGGTGTGCAGGGCGTCCAGCCGCAGCGTGTCCGTATTGCCCAGATATCCATTGCGGGTGAAATCGACCGCGGCCAGATCCACCGCGCCCTCGGCGTAGCGCTGAGCCACCGCGATCATGTCGTCGTCGACACCGAGCGCGTCGGCGAACTCCCGCAACTTGTTCCCGGTCGCCGCCGGCAGCGGTCGCACCACCAGCGCGGACAGCAGCATGGTCTGCACGATCCGCTCCCGGAAGATCCGATTGCGCCGCGCCATCCCCGCCGCGAACTCCGCCGCCCCGATCGGCGTCACCTCGGCCAACTCCACCGGATGCCCCGTCATCGACAGGAACAGCGCCGGAATCAGCAACTCCTGCAGGGGCGTGAGCCCTAGATCGCAGGTCGCCGCACTCACCACGCCCCGCGCCAGGAACCGCACCTCGGCGGCATCCGGCGGCGTGAGCAGCACCTCTTCCATCTCCCACAGCCTCCACAGCATCAGGGGACCGGACGGCCCGCGACCCATTGTCACCGCGAAAAACCGCGCGTGCGTGATCGTTTCACTCTCGGCGTAGCCCTCGCTGTGAAGGCCCGGCGGCACCCGGCCGATTCCTTTGGCCCGCGCCCGAGGTCTACCTGAACAAACGAAAGGACCTCAGCGATGACCGTTCCCGCCACGATGCGCGCGCTGCGCCAGCACTCCCTGCGCGGCCCGCAGGACATGTCCCTGATCACCGACGCGCCGGTGCCGCGACCGGGCCCGGGCGAGGTACTCATCCGGGTCGCGGCCGCCGGAATCAACTTCGCGGATCTGTCGAAATCGCACGGAACGTTCCGCGACGGTCCGCAGCCGCCCTACACCGCGGGTTTCGAAGCCGCCGGAGAGGTCGTGGCACTGGGCGAGTCGGTCGTAGGTCCCGCCCTGGGCGCACGGGTGGTCGGGATAGGCGACGGCGCGTTCGCCGACTACATGCCGCTGCCCGCTGCCGCGGCGGTGCCGGTCCCGGACGGCTGGACCTCCCAACAGGCACTCGGTCTCCTGGTGAACCTGCCGACCGCCCTCGCCGCCCTGAAACTCGGCGGCCTCGCCGCCGGACAGACCGTGCTGATCCACGCCGCCGCCGGCGCGACCGGGCAGGCCGCGACGATCCTCGCCAAGCATTACGGCGCGACGGTCATCGGCACGGCCTCACCGGGCAAACACGCGACCGTGCTCGGATTGGGCGCGGACCACGTACTCGATTCGCGCGCAACCGATCTCGCCGTCCAGGTCAAGCGCTTGACCGGGGGTACGGGTGTCGACCTGGTGCTGGAGTCCGCGGGCGGATCCACCTTCGAACACAGCCTGGCCGCCGCCAAGCGGGTCACCGGCCGGGTGGTCGTCTTCGGCCTGGCGGGCGGGGAAGCGTCGATCACCAACCGGGACTTGGTCTACAAGCATCAGATCCAGCTGATCGGACTCAATATCGGCGTCCTCATCGACGCGGCCCCGCAGCTGTTCGGCGAAATCATGGGCGACCTGTTCGCGCTCATCGCCGCCGGGGTACTGAAGCCGGGCGTCAGCACCGCCTACGACCTGGCCGACGGCCCCAAGGCGCTCGCCGAACTGGAAGCCCGGGCCACCGTCGGCAAGCTGGCCCTGCTCCCCCACCCTGATGCCCTCTGACCAGGTATTAGATTCCTTTGCCGCGGCCCGGCGGTCGTCATGGGTGAGGGTCTCGACCGGCGGGACCCACCCGCGCGAGGAGCAGCCCATGACCGATCGATCGGCGACACCCCCGAGTCCTACACTCACGACATGACGGCGCAGCTGCGGCAGGCGGCCGACCGGGACCGCTTCGTCGCCGATACCGAGCGGTTCCGCCGCGAGCTGCTGGCCCACTGCTACCGCCTGGTCGGCTCCGCGCACGATGCCGAGGACCTGGTGCAGGACACCTACCTGCGGGCCTGGCGCGCCTACCCGTCCTTCGAGGGTCGCTCCTCGATCCGCTCCTGGCTCTACACCATCGCCACCAACGTCTGCCTGACCACCTTGCGGCAACGCAGGATCCGGATCCTGCCCTCGGGACTGGACGGCCCGGCCTCCGGTCCCGAACACGGATCGAATCCGATTGCTCCGGGCGAGGTCTCATGGCTCGAGCCGTTCCCCGACGAATGGATCGCCCCGGCCGCCGGCGATCCGGCAGCGGTCGTCGTCGCACGGGAATCCCTGCGGCTGGCCCTCATCGCGAGCCTCCAGCACCTGCCCGCCCGCCAGCGCGCCATCCTGCTGCTGCGCGACGTGCTGGCCTTCTCCGCACCGGAGACCGCCGCCATCCTCGGCACCACGACGGCCGCGGTCAAGAGCGGTCTGCAACGGGCCCGCGCCCGCCTGCACGAACTCGAACCCGAGCCGGCGGAACTGCTCGAACCCGCTGATCCACGGGCTCGCGCCCTGCTCGACGGCTACATCGCGGCCTTCGAACGCGCCGATGCGAGCCTGCTCGAACAGGTCCTGCGCACCGACGCCACGTTGGAGGCGACCCCGTTCCGCGATTGGCAGTCGGGGCTGGCGAACTGTATCCGGATGCTCGACTCGCAGGTCCTGGACGCGCCCGGCGAATGGCGGCTCACCGCCACCACCGCCAACGGACAACCCGCCGCCGCCCTCTACCGGCGCGATTCGGACGGAACTCTTCGGGCGGGTGGGGTGGTCGTGCTGTCTCCCACGCCGACGGGCGTCTCCCGCGTGATCGCGTTCCACGATCCCGCGCTGATAGCCCTCTTCGGTTTCGCGGATAGTCTCCCCGGCTGACCACGCGGCGCTACTCCGCCAGCGCCTCTTCCATCAGAGGCCACGAGTCGTGCAGATCCTGCTGCCAATACGGCCACGAATGCGTGCCGCGCGGATGGAAGACGAAGGTCGCCGGAATATCGATCTCCTGGAGCCGCCGCCGGAACGATTCGGTGCAGCCGCGCACGAGATACTCCAGCACCGCACCGAAAGTCACCGCCTGCGGCATCAGCGGATCGGTCAGCGATTCCGGCCCCGGTGTGCCGTTGCCGGTCGACACGTACACCGCTTTACCGCGCAACGCGTCAGCGTTGGTGAGTGGATCGTGGGCCGCCCAGTCCGGGTCGCCGTCGGGTCCCCACATGTTCTCGGGATTACCGCCGACCCAGCTCACCGAATTCCGGATGGCGAGTTTGGCATTGGTGCTCATGGTGTCCAGACAGCCGCTGAACGCCGCGAATCCGCGATACAGCTCCGGATACCGGGTGGTGAGCGCCGCCGCCGACAGCGCGCCCATCGACAGCCCGGCGATCGCATTGCGCCCGCTGCCGTGGAACCGCTGATCGATCAAGGGCGGCAGTTCCTGGGTCAGGAACGTCTCCCACATCTGCACCCCGCCGAGTACGGGATCGGGTCGCTCCCAATCGGAATAGAAACTGCCCTTGCCGCCCACCGGCAGCACCACATTGACCCGTTTGTCGGCGAAGAACGACACGATATCGGTCTTCTGCGTCCAATTCGTCTCCATCGCACCGGAATCGACACCGTCGAGCAGGTAATAGGAGGGTCGCGGCTGATCATCGGCGGGATGCAGCACGTCCACGGTCACCGCGCGGTCCATCGCCGCGGAGTACACCGAGATCCTGGTGCGCGAGGGATCGGCGTCGGTGGCGCTCAGAATGGTGGATTCCCCGGCCGGTTCGGCGTGGGCCGCACCGGTTCCGGAGATCAGAATTGTGACGAAGGTGATGGCCGCGGCCGCGGCGGCACGAAAATTTGCATTCATCGATGTCCATTCATCGGGCGCGGCATTGAATCGGAAACGATGGGAGCGCCCGGGACGGGCTACTCGAATGCTAAGTGAAACGTAGGTGATCCAGCGGTAGCGACGCCGCACCGATCTCGCCGGCTGTCGGATACATCACCACTCCCCTGCATCGTTTCTCAGTGCCCCGGCCCGGTGCATCCCTGCGGCACCAGCTCGCCGGTGAGCAGCTCCTCGACCCATTTCGTGGTCAACGGAATCGATAGCGCGCCCGCGACGAAGTGCTCACCGGGAAACGGCTGCAACCGAACCCGCGCGCCGAGCCCGCACCAGTCGTCGAAAAGCTCCTTCGCGCCCTCGAACGGCACGAAGATCTCGTTGACGCCGTGGAACAGGTAGACCGGCGCGGCGGGCGCCATTCCGCCGGGACGGTTCTCGTTCAGAATCTGTTGCACCATGGGCAGTTTCAGCGGATCCGGGACCACGGTCAGATCTTCGACCCGCAGGGGCGCGATGATCCCGAGCATCGTCTCCTGCGAGATGCAGATGTCGCGGAACATATGGGCGATCCGCCAGCCGTTGTCGTTCAGAATGCTCAGCAGTTCGGGGTATTCACGGGCCAGCCCCAGCGCGGCCGCCAGCATCACACCCGTACCCCAGTTGCCGTTCATGGCCGGCATCAGCATGTCGTAATCCGCGGGTTCGCCGCCGATGATGGTGCCCGCCAATCGGATCTCGGGCGCATACGTCGACGCGAGCTGCGCGGCCCAGCTGGTCGCGATGGAACCGCCGGAGTAGCCCGTCATCACCACCGGCGTGTCCGGGTTGAGCTCCGGTGACGTCCAATGGGTCACCGCGCGAATGGAATCGAGCACCGCGTGCCCACCCATCAGCCCGGCCGCGTACGCCTGCTTCGGTCCCTGATGATCGGGCACGACCACCGCGAAGTTCTTGGCCAGCAGCAGTGAGATGGCGACGACGTCGGCCGACACGCCCTTCTTCAATTCCGTCGAGGGCGCACACGAATACCCCATCGACGAGATCGGAATGTTGTAGGAGACCAGCGGTCGGGGCCCCGGCCCCGTCCAGGCGGCGCGCGGCAGCAGCAGGGTCGTGGTGATGGCGACCGGTTGACCGTGGGAATCGGTGGACCGCACCAGCAGCTCGTAGGCGTCGGCGGTGAAGAACATGCCGCCGGTCGGGCGTGCGCTGAGCACGGTGCCCGGCGACGTGTTCTCGAAGCCCGGCGGGGGCGTGAAGAACGGGTCGGCGGGCGGCGTCGGCAGCACGCTCGCCAGATCATGGCTCGGGCTGATTAGCTCCGAGAACGGGTCGGCTTGCGCGTGTAGCGGCAGCAGCGTCGTAACCAGCGCTGCGAGCATCAGGATCCGTGTTGACCGGCGAGTTGCCACGGCCAGGAATCCTCACACGGAAACGGCCCGGACCACCGGATTTGGCTCGGTGCGGCGGGTCCCGTGCGGGCCGGAATCCCGGAACCGCACCGCGACCGGCGGGTTCTGGCACGCTGTCCCCATGAGATGGTCAATCGTCCTGGTGGCGGTGCTGACCCTCGCGGTCGGCTGCGTCGACCGAACCCCGGACTCACCGTGGCGGGAACTGCCGCTCCCCCAGCCCGGCGCGCGGATCCTCGCCTTCGCTCCCACGCCCGGCGGCGGCGTGCTGGCCCTCGGCTCGATCCCCGCCGCCGACGTCCGGGCCGCCGCCGCCTGGTCGACCACGGACGGCACCCACTGGATCCCCGTCCCAGTCCACCCGGAAACCCCGTACGGCGCACGGGCGGAATTGATTTCGGCGGGCGCCGGCGATCACACCGTGATCCTGGGACGGGCTTTTGGTGGCGCGCACAGCAATCCGCGTATGAGTGTCTGGAGCGGCGGCACCCACGGCCTGACCGAACACGAGCAGGCCTTCGAGATGTTCGGCGGCTCGCACGCCATCGCCGTGAGCGCCGCGGCGGCGCTCGGCGGCGTCGACCTGCTCGTGGGCGACTGGGACGGCCCGACCGGCCGGTACGGCGCCGCCTATTGGATCTCGGTCGACGGTGCGAACTGGGAGCGTCACGCCGACGACCCGGCGCTGTCGTCCGCACCCGGCGAACAGACCGGGGCGGCCGCTATCGGCACCGGTTCCCCGGGCTTTGTGATAGTCGGGGAAACGCTGCGGGACAACATTATTCATCCGGTGGAATGGACCTCTCCCGACGGCAGCCGATGGCAGCGCCGTGAACTGCCCGGCACGAACGCCGTCGCCAGCGGCATCGGCTGCGTGGCCACCTGCGCGGTCTTCGGCCAATCCGTCGGCGCCGACCCGCACGTCCTGTGCTGGCCCATGCCTGATACCGGGCCCCTGCCGGGGCCTGCCGCGCGCAACGTCGATGTCCAGCAGGTGGTTCCGACGCCTTCCCGAATGCTGGCCCTCATCGCGTTCGACCACCGTGCCAGCCTGGTGTCGGTTTCCTCGAATTGCACCGACTGGCAACAGATCTCGCTCCCTGCGCCCGCCGATCAGGCACGCATGGCCACCCTGCCGGTGGGACTACTGGTGGCCGGAACCGGCGCCGAGCACACCGGACTATGGCTGTACACCCTATGAAAACGCCGCCGACCTGGGCGAATAATTGCCGACCTGGGCGAATAAGTAAGGATTCAAATATGTTTCATTGTCGACGGGTCGCTCGGAATACTCGTAAGTCCGGTTGACAGAACATTGCCGTAACTTTTGAATTGCGACACCCAGAACTTCTTGCCGACCAGCGGCGTTCGTGGCACCGTATACGACGGTTTGACTCAGTTCAACTCACAACGAGGAGTTTGGAAATGAGGAACAACCTTTCTTACGACGCGTCGCTCGGGAACGCTTTCGACTTTCTGCAGGTTCAGACCGACAATTCCGCCGTACACGGTGGGAAAAATTCGCGGAACCGATCTCTGCATATCGTTCTGGTCGCTCCCCCGTATTTCGACATTCCGCCGGTCGGGTACGGCGGCATCGAGGCGGTCGTAGCAAGCCTGGCCGACGAGCTGGTCGACCAGGGCCACCGCGTGACCCTGCTCGGCGCGGGCCGGGCCGGGACCAAGGCGGACTTCATCCGGGTGTGGGACGAGGTCCAGACCAAGCGCTTGGGTGAGCCGTACCCGGAGATCGTCAACGCCATGAAGGCCTGGCAGATCATCGAGTCGCTGCACGCGTCGGACCCGATCGACATCATCCACGACCACACCTTCGCCGGTCCGGGGAACGCGCCCGCGTACAAGATGCTCGGGATCCCCACCGTCGTCACCGTGCACGGCCCGGTCGACGCCCAGATGGACGAGTACTACCGGTCCCTGGACCGCTGCGTGAAGCTGGTGGCGATCAGCGACCGGCAGCGTGAGCTGGCGCCGGACCTGAACTGGATCGGCCGCGTGCACAATGCGATTCGCCCCTCGGAGTGGCCGTTCCGCACCGAGAAGCTCGACTACGCGCTGTTCCTGGGCCGCTATGCGCCGTACAAGGGGCCGCACCTGGCGCTCGAGGCCGCGCACGCCGCGGGCGTGCGGCTGGTGCTGGCGGGCAAGTTGAACGAGCCGCCCGAGCACGAGTTCTTCAACGAGTACATCACCCCGCGGCTCACCGAGTCCGACGATGTCTTCGGCGAGGCCGACGCCGCCGCGAAACGCCAGCTGTTGGCCGGGGCGCGCTGCCTTTTGTTCCCGATTCGGTGGGAAGAACCCTTCGGGATTGTCATGATCGAAGCCATGGTCTGTGGCACCCCGGTGATCGCACTGCGCGGCGGCGCGGTGGAAGAGGTCGTCGAACACGGCGTGACCGGATTCGTTCTAGACGATCCGGCCGAACTGCCCGGCGCGATCGCGCGCGCCCACGAGATCGATCCCTACGCCTGCCGGGAACGGGTCGAAAGACTGTTCTCCACCGGGCTGTTCGCGCAAGGCTACGAAGCGGCCTACCGCAAGGCGATCGAACTCGCGAAGTCCCGCACGATCGCCGGCTCGGTCCGGGTGCGACTGCCCGGTGACCCGCGGATCCTCAGCACCCACGTGCCGGGTGGTCGCGCGTGAGTGTTTTCAACGCCGGTCCGCCGGTGCTCATCGAGGGTGGCGCGGGCGTCGTCACCCTCGTCGAGGCCGGCACCTTCTGCCTGTCCGATCAGCTCGGCGATATCCACCCGGGCACCGCGCACGGCTTGTTCTACCGGGACACGCGCATCCTGACCCGCTGGGAGCTGCGCGTGGACGGTCTTCCACCGGAACAGCTTTCGGTGGTCGTGCGCGAGCCGTTCCGGGCCCGGTTCGTGGCGCGCAAACCGCCACCGCACGGGGTGGCCGACGCGACGGTGCTGATCCAGCGCCGTCGCATCGTCGGCGAGGGCATGCAGGAGATCATCAGCGTGCTCAACCTCGGCGACGAGGACACCGCGCTGACGATCGTCCTCGACGCCGAGGCCGATTTCGCCGACCTGTTCGCGGTCAAGGAGGGCCGCGTGGGCAGTGGTGGCGGTGAAACGACCGCCACCGAGCACGGCCTGCGCATCACCGACCGCGCGCTGCAGGGCCGTGGCGTGGTCATCACCGCCACCGAGGAGCCCGAGATCCAATCCGGGTCGCTGACCTGGCGGACCCTGATCCCCGCCCACAGCAATTGGCAGACGGTGGTGCGCTGTCAGCCCATCGAGGACCACCGGGCCGTCCCGATGAACTTCGACGACGGCCACGAGGACGGTCCCGAGGACAAGATCCGCCGCTGGCGCGCCAGCACCACCACGCTCACCGCCAGCGGCGCGGGCCTCAACACCATCCTGCAGCGCACCGAGACCGACCTGGGCGCGCTGCGCCTGGACGATCCCGCCGACGGCACCTCCTACGTGGCCGCCGGCGCGCCCTGGTTCATGGCGCTGTTCGGCCGCGACAGCCTGCTCACCTCCTGGATGGCGCTGCTGCTGGATTCGGACCTGGCCGTGGGCACGCTGCGCCAGCTGGCGAAACTGCAAGGCACCGAGACCAATCCGATCACCGAGGAGGAACCCGGCCGCATCATGCACGAGCGGCGGCACGGGCCCGGCAGCGATCGGGTGCTCGGCGGCACCGTCTACTACGGCACCGCCGACGCCAGCCCGCTGTTCGTGATGCTGCTGGCCGAATGCCATCGCTGGGGTGTCGGCGACGCGGCCGTACGCGAACTGATCCCGGCCGCCGACGCGGCGTTGGGGTGGATCGACACCGACGCCGACCTCGACGGTGACGGCTTCGTCGAGTACCGGCGCAAGACCGACCGCGGTCTGGCCAACCAGGGGTGGAAGGACAGCTGGGACGCCATCAGCTTCGCCGACGGCCGCCTCGCCGACCCGCCGATCGCGCTGTGCGAGGTGCAGGGCTACGTCTACGCCGCCCGCATCGGCCGCGCCGAACTGGCCGACGAGTCCGGCGACCACCCGCTCGCCGAACGGCTGCGCGCCCAGGCCGCCGACCTGAAAGCCCGTTTCGACGAGGCCTTCTGGATGCCGAAGAGCGGCTGCTACGCGATGGCCCTCGACGGCGCCAAGCAGCCGGTCGACGTCGGATCCAGCAATCCCGGCCACTGCCTGTGGACCGGCATCGTGCCCGACGAGCGCGCCGCCGAACTGATCGAGCGGCTCGGCGCGGCCGACCTGAACAGCGGATTCGGTTTGCGCACCCTGTCTTCCACCGCGCGCCGGTTCAATCCCATGGGCTACCACACCGGTTCGGTGTGGCCGCACGACACGGCCATCGCGGTGGCCGGCCTCATGCGCTACGGCCACATCCCCGGCGCCCTCGACCTGAGCGTGAAACTGGCGAGCGGACTGCTCGAGGCCATCCAGGAGTTCGGCGCCCGCCCACCGGAACTGTTCTGCGGCTTCGCGCGTGACGAATTCCGTTCCCCGGTGCCCTATCCCACCTCCTGCTCGCCGCAGGCGTGGGCGAGCGCGGCGCCACTGCTGCTCATGCGATCGTTCCTGGGCCTCGCGCCCGACGTCCCCAACCGCAGCCTCACCATCGCGCCCCGCCTGCCCGACCGCGCGGGCACGATCCGGCTGACGGACCTGCGGCTGGGCCCGGCCACGATCACCCTCGAGGCCTGCGGCATGGACGCGCGGGTCGAAGGCCTGCCGCCGGACTGGCAGCTGAACCGGAAATAGCGGACCGCGGACCCGCTGGGCAGTGCCTACACTCTCCCGGTGGACCTGCACATGCGACACCTGCGCTACTTCGTGGCGGTGGCCGAGGAACTGAACTTCACTCGCGCCGCCCACCGCCTGCACATCGCGCAGCAGGCGTTGAGCGCGCAGATCAAGCAGCTCGAGCAGGCCGCGGGGGTGACGTTGCTCGTGCGCAGCACGCGCAGCGTGGAATTGACCGCAGCCGGGACGGTGTTCCTGGCCGACGCGCGGGCCCTGCTGGCCGACGCGGACGCCGCGGTGGACCGTGCACGGACGATTCAAGCCGGTGAACACGAGCGGCTGACCCTGGGGTTCCTCGAGGGCGCGGCATTGACCCTCACCGACCCCATCCTCTCGGCATTCCGGCAGCGGCATCCGGGAGTACAGCTGGAACTGCGGCAGTTCGGCTACGACGATCCCTCGGCCGGACTCGCCGACGGCACCACGGACGTCGCCTTCGTCCGGCGGCCGATATCGACGCCCGACATCGAGGTCGAGCCGCTGTTCAGTGAGCCCGTGGTCGCGGCGTTGCCGTCGGGGCATCGGCTCGCGGCCCGGCCTTCGGTCTCGGTCAGCGATCTGCTCGACGAACCGATTCTGGGTTCGGCCTGCGCCGACCGGACCTGGAACGGTTTCTGGGAACTCGAATCCCACCGCGCCGGACGTCCCGCGCCGGTGGTGTCACGCTCCACCACCTTGCTCGAGGAGATGCACAAGGTGCTGACCGGGGTCGGGTTCGTGGTCACCGCCGCCGCCTGCCGTTGGCTGACCTTCCCCGGCGTGACGCTCGTGCCGATCGCCGACGCCGCACCCAGCCGGGTGGCGGTGGCCTGGCGGCGCGGCCGGGCCTCGGCCTTGGTGCGATCGTTCGTGGACCTGTCGCGGGCGGTTCGTGACGACCGCCCCGATCTGGTGCGGGCATTGGCCGAACCCGACTTCACCGACCGCACCCCGCCCTCGATGCTCGGCTGAGGATTCACAACCTGATTTTGTCGAACAGCGGGTTTTGAGTGTTTCCCCGGCGTCTGCCGGGGGCAATAGCGTTTGCCCGCATGAGTCGATCAATGTGGCGGAACTTCGCGGGCGATCAGGTGTGCCACCCACGTGCCATCGAATACCCGGGCAGCGCTGCGGAATTGAGCGCGGTGCTCGAACGCGCCGACAAGCACGGCGACATCGTGCGGGTAGCGGGGTCGGGGCATTCGTTCAACGACGCGGTGCTCACCGACGGCACCCTCGTCACCTTGAATCGGATGAACCGGGTACTCGACATCGACCGCGGCTCGGGACTGGTGCGGTGCGAGGCCGGAATCTCCCTGGGCGCGTTGAGCGCCGCGATGTGGGACCGCGGACTCGCCTTCGCCAACCTCGGCGACATCGACGTGCAGTCGATCGCGGGCGCCACCGCGACCGGCACCCACGGCGCGGGCACAGGCCTGCCGAATCTGTCGGCGAGCCTGCGCTCGATCGAGTTGACGCTCGCCGACGGCAGCCGGATCGAAGTCGACGCCGGCAATGATCCGCAGACCTATCGGGCCGCGCGAGTGAGCCTGGGCGCGCTCGGCGTGGTCAGCGCGGTCACCCTGCAGGCGGTGCCGGCGTTCACGCTCTCGGGCGTGGACACGCTGGCCTCGCGCGCCGAGGTGCTCGACAGGATCGACGAACTGGCCGACGGCAACGATCATTTCGGGTTCTTCGCCTTCACGCACAGCCCCCTGGTGATGACCAAGACCTGGAACCGGACCACCGAGCCGCCCCGACCGCGGTCGAAATCCGCCGAGTGGATTCACGAGGAACTGCTCACCAACTACGCCTTCTGGGCGGTGTGCCGCATGGGACGCGCCCGGCCGCAATGGATTCCGGCCCTGAATCGACTGTGCAGCAGGCTGTCGGGCACCACGCGCACCGTCGATCGCTCCTATCGGGTCTTCGCCACGCCCCGCCGCGTACCCATCACCGAGATGGAATACGCCATTCCACGTGAGCACGCCGCGGACGCGGTGCGGCGCGTACTGGCATTGGCCGAGGAATCGCGATTCGATGTCCCGGTACCGATCGAGGTGCGGTTCGTGGCGCCCGACGACGCCTTCCTCAGCCCCGCCGGTGGCCGTCCCAGCTGCTATATCGCGGTGCATCAATTCGAGAAGATGGAGTGGGAGCCGTATTTCCGCGCCGTCGAGGACATCATGATCGGTTACGGCGGGCGACCGCATTGGGGGAAGCGGCATTTCCGCACCGCAGCCGACCTGGCTCCCGAATACCCGCACTGGGATCAATTCGCAGCGGTCCGCGACCGGCTGGACCCGCAGCGGCGTTTCACCAACGCCTATGTCTCGCGCGTACTGGGGGAGTGAGCGTGCCTCTACTCCACCAGCACTACCCGGCCCTGCGTGACACTCTGCCGCACCTGGCCCTGGGCGCGACCCCGACCCCGCTGCGCCGGATTCCCCTACTCCCGGCTGCCGGTACCGAGATCTGGATCAAGGACGAGGGCGCGTTCGGCGACGGTGGCTGGGGCGGCAACAAGGTCCGCAAACTCGAATGGCTCCTGCCCGACGCGCTGCGCCGGGGCCGGCGCACCATCCTCACCGTCGGCGGGCTGGGCACCAATTGGGGGCTCGCCACCGCCCTGTACGGGCGGGCACACGGGTTCGCCACCGCGCTGGCGCTGGTCGACCAGCCCGTGGACGAGCATGTGCGCGCCCAACTGGAACGGATCCGGAACTCCGGCGCCACGGTGCATTTCACGCACACCGTGGCGCGCACCGCGCTGAGCCTGCCGTGGCTGCTGGCACGCCACAGCAGCGGGACGACCCCGCCCTATTTCCTGCCCGCCGGCGGATCGTCGCGTGTCGGTCTGCTCGGCTATGTCGAGGTGGCGCTGGAACTCGCGGCCCAGGTCGCGGACCGGACCATGCCCGAACCGTCGCATATCGTCACCGCCATCGGGTCCGGCGGCACCGCCGCCGGGCTCGTCCTGGGCCTGACCATGGCCGGCCTGCGCACGCGCGTGGTGGGCGTGGTGGTCAATGACAAACTGCGCCTGGACGAACCGGGTCTGCTGCGCGCGGCCCGGCGCACCGAACACCTGCTGCGGGCCCGCGGCGCACGACTGCCCGAGCTGGACCTCACCCCGGACCGGCTGCTGCTGGTGCGCGATCAGCTCGGCGCCGGCTACGGCCATGCCACCGAATCCGGCCGGGCCGCACAGCAACTGGCCCACGACCAGGCCGGGCTCGAGCTCGAGCCGGTCTACACCGCCAAGGCCATGGCCGCGGTGCTGGATCTCGACCGGCGGGGTGCGTTGGCCGGAGGGCCGATCGTCTACCTGCACACGGACGGCGCGCGATGACCGGTTCACATGATCGGGACGAGAAGACACCGATGGAGACAACCGAACTCGGACTCGGTGAGCTCGCGCGCGCTATCGGCGACGGGCGCATCAGCGCGGTCACCGCGGTCACCGCGGCCCTCGGTCGCATCGACGCGGCTCAGCCCGACCTCAATGCCTTCCGCCTGGTCCGCCGCGACCGTGCGCTCGTCGAGGCCGCCGCCGCGGACGCGCGGATCGCCGCGGGAGAGCGGTTGCCGCTACTGGGGGTGCCGATCGCGGTCAAGGACGACACCGATATCGCCGGCGAGCCAACCGCATTCGGCTGCGGCGGCGAGCACCCGCCCGCCTCCGCCGACGCCGAGGCGGTCCGCCGACTCCGGGCCGCCGGTGCGGTCATCGTCGGCAAGACGAATACCTGTGAACTGGGCCAATATCCGTTCACCAGCGGCGAAGCCTTCGGGCACACCCGCAATCCGTGGAGCGCCGGGCACACCCCGGGTGGATCCTCGGGTGGCAGCGCGGCGGCCGTCGCGGGCGGACTGGTGCCCGCGGCGCTGGGCTCGGACGGGGCCGGCTCGATCCGGATCCCTTCGGCGTGGACGAATCTGGTGGGTATCAAGCCCCAGCGCGGGCGGGTGTCGACCTGGCCGGAGCCGGAGGCGTTCAACGGTCTGACCGTGAACGGCCCACTGGCCCGCACGGTCGCCGATGCCGCGTTGCTGCTCGACGCGTGCGCCGGGAACCACCCCGATGAGCTGCACCGCCCGCCCGCGATCCGAGCCGTCGAGGCGGTGGGCCGCGACCCCGGCAGATTGCGTGTCGCGGTGTCGCTGCGCGCGCCATTCACCGGGTTTCCGACCCGGCTCGATCCCGAGATCCACGCCGCGACACAGCGCATCGCGGCCCGGCTGCGCGCGGCGGGGCACGCGGTGGTCGAGGCCGACCTGCCCTACAGCACACTGCTGACCGCCGCCTTCCTCCCGCGCTCACTGGCCGGAATAGCGGCCTGGCACGAACGGATGCCCCCATCGGCCCGGGTCGGCCGCCGCACCCTGGCCAATGTCCGCACCGGGCGGCTGCTGGCGGGCCCGCCACTCACCGCCGCCCGCCGAGCCGAACCGCTGTTGCACCGCCGGATCGGCGCGATGTTCGGCGAATTCGACCTGGTACTCGCGCCCACCACCGCCACCCCGCCGATCCCGGTGCACTCCCCCGACGACCTGGGCAGCTTCGCCACCGACCACTTGATCGCCGGCTGCTGCCCCTACGCCTGGACCTGGAATGTGCTGGGCTGGCCGGCGGTGAACGTACCCGCGGGCTTCACCGACGCGGGCCTACCGATCGGCGCCCAACTCCTGGGCCCGGCGAACTCCGAGCCCCTGCTGATTTCGACGGCGGCGCAACTGGAATCGGAGCTGCGCTGGGACCTGGTACGTCCGGATCCGTGGTGGCTGCGTCGATAGTGTGGCGACATACGAGAAGAGCCCTCCCATATGCTGGGAGGGCTCTTCTCGTGATGGTGTCCGGAGGGGGACTTGAACCCCCACGCCCTAATACGGGCACTAGCACCTCAAGCTAGCGCGTCTGCCATTCCGCCACCCGGACCGGTGGTGCTCAGCAAGGTTATCGGATCGGGCCGCGCGGACCAAATCGGTCGATGTAGTGCGTGTTTGCCGAGCAAGAGGAGGCGGTGGGAGTGGTTGCCGCCGGGCCGGATGCCGGCCCGGCAGGCCACCCCCCGATCTCAAGCCTTCAGCGCCTCCAGCAGCGCGGCGCGCTGCCGGGAGCCCAGGCCGCCGATGCGGCGGTCGGCGGGGATCTCGGCCTCGTCCATCAGCTTGGCCGCCTTGACCGGGCCGATACCCGGCAGCGCCTTGATGACCGCCGCCACCTTCGTCTTCTTGACCAAGTCCTCCGCGTCGGCGCGCTTGAGCACCTCGGCGAGACTGACAGACCCCTTCTTGACCTGCGCGATGAGTTCCGAGCGGGCCTTACGAACCGCCGCGGCCTTCGCCAGCGCCTCGGAGCGTTGTTCGGGGGTCATGGTGGGCAGAGCCATATGTCCTTACCTTTCACTCGTTCGCTGGTATTTCGCCGACGATTCAACAGGACAGTGGGCCCTCCGCAAGTACGACACACCGCGTGGACGTGGCCGACACGTCGACCGACCGGCGAAATTTGGACACGGGAGGCCCGTCTCGAGCCTCCCACGACACCGGTCGACTGACCAGAAGTTTGCTGACGGACGTAGCTGGCAAATACCCGACCCCACGCCGGGCATCGGTACTACGGTGGGCGCGAACATCACCGGGCACCGGCGAAAGGCGGGGCAGATGCAGGGGTCGTATCCGTACGCCGAACCCGCCGCGACCGTGCCGTCCCTGGCCGATCGATACGCCAGCGCGGACCCCGTGACCTGGAACGGAGCGCAGGTCTACCCGCTGCACTCGGAGACTCTCGGGGACGCCCCCGCGACCGTCCGGCTGACCCTGCGGACGGCCGTCGCGCGGGTGGGGGTGCACAGCCTCGGCATCGGGCTGGCCGTGGACCGGGGGAATGTGTTGCTGGGTGGCCGCCAGATCAGGGGGGTTGACGTCTGGAGTGACGCGATGGACGGCGGGATCGACCTCGAGGTGTGCCCCACCGACACCGACGCCGCGATCACGCTGACCCCCGTCTGGGTCGACGACAGCGGCGCGACCGTCTCCTGGGTCGGCAATTACGGGATGCTCATCACCCGCGAACCGGCCATGACCGTCCTGCACTGTTCCACCGGTGTCGGACCGCCCGATTTCGGAGAACTCGTCGTCGAGCTCACCACCACCAGGAAACCGCCGCGTCCCGATCTGCCCGCCGAGGCCAGTCGCTACCAGAACGCGCTCTACGAGCTGGGTGTGGCGATGCAGAGCCGCGGCGACGAGGAGCAGGCCTGCCAACTATGGGCGCAGGCAGCCGAATTCGGGCATGTGGGCGCGGCCTACGACCTGGGTGTGGTCCGCTACCGCCGCGGCGACTACCCGGAAGCCGAACATTGGTGGCGCACGGCCGCCACCCACGGTGACCCGCGCGCGATGGCGGGCCTGGCCGAGTTGCGCGGTCGCCGCGGCAGCCCCGGTGAGGCGCAGGCCTGGCGCACGGCCGGCGCCACCGACTACCGCTGAGGACTCCCGGCGTGTGCTGTGACGCAATTCACCCGACCCGGAGTTGAATCTCCGGGTCCGCCCCCGATTGCGGGGCGGTCGCGCCCATCTACAGTGGCGGTCGATCGCGCGGCCGCCTCGGCCCCGCGCACGACCCACGAGGAACGCATGATGAACACCGCGCGATGGACGGCCGTGGCGGCCGCCGCACTGGCCGTAACCCTGCTCTCGGGTTGCTCGGATGTCGAGAAGGCGCTCAACCAGGGCGGCGACACCAAGTGCAGCGACTACCTGATCCAGAGCGCCGACACCCAGCGCGTCACCATCACCAAGTTCATCAAGCAGCAGGGCACCCAGAACGAACCCTCCGGCACCCAGGTCGACCTCTCCATGGCGGCGGTCCAGAGCCTCTGCCAGATCCAGGCCAACAAGGACACCCCCATCAAGAACGCCAACCTCCTCGGCATCCTCCACTAGCCCCAAACCCTCCCCCGCGCACCCCATTTCGCCTGGCCCAGCCCCGATTTCCGTTTCCGCCAACCCCTCCGCTAATCTTGTCCCGCACCACCGGTCCGGGTGGCGGAATGGCAGACGCGCTAGCTTGAGGTGCTAGTGCCCGTATTAGGGCGTGGGGGTTCAAGTCCCCCTCCGGACACCATGAACACCCGAATGCTGTGCACCACACAGCATTCGGGTGTTCCTTGTTTCAGCCACCGAGCTTGCCGGGAATCGGGTCGCGGGCAGCGCCGCGGCGAGCGGCGCCGCCGATCCCGTCCCCGGGATTGCTTGCCAGTCACGAGAAGTCAGCAGTATCCCGCATCGACCGGGCCAATCGGCCGGGCGCTACGCCTCGATCGGGGCGTACCAGTCGGCGTTCTCGAGCAGCACCCTCGTGCCCAGGTCGCGGTCCCATTCCGGCTCGATGCCGTGGCGCCGGAAGATCGGAAACACCACGTCGTCGAGCAGCCGGGTCACATCGGCGGTGTAGAGGTCTGCCTTCGCGTCATCGCTGAGCGCGTCGTAGCCGGCCTCGTCGAAGTCCTCGGGCGGGAACGCGCCGTAGCCGATGTACGTCGCGCCGTCCTCGAGGAGACGGCTGGTGTCCTGCTGATGGAAGTAGACGTAGCCCTTCCAGTGGCGGCTGTCGTCGCGTTCGTCCCAGATCTCGCCGGACGCGCAAGTGCCGCAGCAGGAGAAGTCCGCTCGCGCGACCACGCCGTTGGCATTGAGCTCCTCGAACGCGGCGATCGTGCGAGAGGTGTGCGCGCCGATCTCCGCCTGCTGGAGCAGCCGCGCGGCACGGAGAGCGGCGAAAGCCGCCCCGAGCTGCTCGTCGGTGAGGTCGTAGTCCTCGCCGTAGCTGTCCACGAAATCGTCGGCGTCGCCTCGGCCGGCGATCAGCTGATCCCAGATCTGCCCGGCCAGCTCTTCGCGACCGGCCGCATCGAGAGGCAGGTCGGGCAGTGTGGCGTAGGGCGGCAACGTGTTCGGGTTCGACAACGCGCTCACAGCGAAACCTCCAGACAACGAGCGAAACCGTGCGAATCACCCGCGTTGGCGATGCTAGCTTCCGCCGATCCGTGAGCGCACCCGATTGCAGCGCGGCTGCCAGGGCGGCGACGAGCAGCTGGCGGGACATATGTCGTTGCAGCAGTTGGACTTCGATCAGCGCGTGGGTGCCTGGGCATCGCCGTGAGCTTCGCGGTCCGCGGCCCATCGGCGCTATTGACATTTAGCGACCGATTGGTTGCAATCTTCGGTGTGACCGAGAACCCACGTGTGCGCCGCACCCAGGCGGAGCGCACCGCATCCACGAAGGCAGCGCTGGTGGACGCGACGATCGAGACCATCGCCGAGATCGGCTACCACCGTGCTTCCGCCGGAGAGATCTGCGCACGGGCGGGCGTATCCAAAGGTGGACTGTTCCGCCACTTCGACTCGCGACTCGCACTGGTCGTCGAGGCCGCCGAAGAGGTCGGTCGCCGGAACCTCGCGGGCTTTCGCGCGCTCGGCGACGCGCCCGTCGGCGACATGCTCGCGTTGACGCGAAGCCAGTCGCGAGCGCAGATCAACGCGGTCTGGTTCGAGTTGCTGGTCGCCGCTCGCACGGACGCCGAGTTGCGCGAGCAACTCGCTCCGGTGGCGAGCCGGCTCTACGCCGCCATCGACGAGCTCGCCGTGGTGCCGTCGTCGGGCGCAGGAGTCGCTCCCGCGTTGCTTCAGTTGATGGGCACGTCGCTGGTGCACATGTTCGACGGAGAGGCCGTCCTCCGAGAGGTCTACCCGCGACCCGAACTCGAAGACGCCCGTTTGAAAGCGGCGACCGAGCTGATCAATGCCCTTGTCGAGCTTCGCCGCGACTACCCGTCCGTCGCCGTCGAGCGACTCGACAAGGAGAAATGACCCATGGCTAGAGGTTTCCCGCCCGAAACATCCGCGGATTACATCGTGGTCGGTGGTGGCAGCGCCGGAGCGGCCGCAGCACGTCGGATCGCCGATGCCGGCGCCGAGGTCCTGCTGCTCGAAGCCGGCGGTCGCAACGACTCCCAGCTCGTCCGGGTTCCGGGCATGGTCGGGCCGATGCACGGGGTCGGCCGCCTGCAACGCAGTGTCACCTGGCAGCCTCGCACCAGCCCCCAGCCGGATGCCGCGGGACGCCGGGTATCGCAGATGCACGGGCGCGGGCTGGGCGGAGGGGGCGCTGTCAACGGGATGATCTGGTCGCGTGGGCACCACAAGAACTACGACGACTGGGCGGCCGCCGGTTGCGCCGGCTGGAGTCACCCCGACGTTCTCCCGATCTTCAAGCGCATGGAGGCGTTCGAGGACGGCGCGAACGAATACCGCGGCGGCTCAGGCCCGATCGGTGTCACCCGGGCGCGCGATCTCGCCGAGGTGACGACAGCCTTCCTCGACACACTCGCCACGACCGCGGGAGTCGCCCACAACGCCGACTACAACGCCGCCGAGCAGGAGGGCGTCTCGGTCGCCCAGTGGAATGCGGCCGGCGGTCGTCGTCAGAGCTCGGCCGAGGCGTACCTGCGCGATGCGCCGCCGAACCTGCATGTGCGTACGGGTGCGCAGGTCACACGGATCATTATCGACAAGGGCACCGCCGTCGGCGTCGAAGTCGCCACCAAGCGAGGCACGGAGCGGCTCATCGCGCACCAGGAAGTCATCGTGAGCGCCGGCTCGTTCCGCAGTGCTCAGCTCCTCATGCTCTCCGGAATCGGACCCGCCGAACACCTTGCCGGACACGGGATCCCGACACTCAGTGACCTCCCGGTCGGCGAAGGCCTGCAGGACCACCCCGTTGTTCCCGTGGTCTACAACGTGACCCGAGGTCCCGTTCTCGGTCCGGCGAAGCTTCTGACCGCGATGGCGAAGGAGCGCATCCGGCCGAGCTCGACCTTCTTGGCCGGCTCCTACATGGAGGGTGTAGCCCACCTCAGGTCGGAGTACGCCGACGCCGTTCCAGATCTGCAGTTCTTCGCGACTCCGCTCGGTCGCCGAGGCGCCGATGCCACGATCCCGGGAGTTCACCCCGACATCGACGGCGCCTGCTTCACGGTCTACGTCGTGCTGCTCTATCCGAAGAGCTCGGGAACAGTCCGGCTGGCCTCGCGCGATCCGCACGTGGCGCCGGTGATCGATCCTCGCTACTTGAGCGCATCCGCGGATCTCGACGTGCTGATGTCGGGCGTGGAGTTCGTTCGCGAGGCGATGGCACACCCGCGGGCCTCCTCCTACGTCCGCGCCGAAGTGGCGCCCGGCCGAGCCGCAACCACCCCCGAGGCCGTCAGAGAAGATGTGCGCCAACGGATTTCAAGCGTATACCACCCGACCGGCACGTGTCGGATGGGCGTCGATGAGCGAGCCGTGGTCGACCCCAACCTGAAGGTGCGCGGCATCGAGCGTCTGCGCGTCGCCGACGCCTCGGTGATGCCGTCCATCCCCGGCGGCAACACCAACGCACCCTCGATGATGATCGGCGAGCGCGCCGCCCAACTCGTTCTGGAGAACGCATGACCCCGATCCATGAGGTCGCTGTGATCGGCGCCGGCATCTCCGGCCTCGGCACCGCGATCAAGCTGCGCGAGGCGGGGATCACCGACTTCGTGATTCTGGAGAAGGCCGACAGCGTCGGCGGTGTCTGGCGGGACAACACTTATCCGGGTTGCGCGGTCGACATCCCCTCGGTCGCCTACTCATATTCTTTTGCGCCCCACGACCGTTGGAGTCGCAAATTCGCCCCGCAGCCGGAGATCCTGTCCTATCTGCGCGAGACCGCCGATCGCTTCCGCGTCGGTCAGCATCTCCGTCTCGGGGTCGAGGTGTTCGATGCGAGTTGGGACAGCGTGGAGCGCTGCTGGGTCTTGGACACCAGCGGCGGCGAGATCCGTGCGCGCTCGCTCGTTGCCGCCGCGGGCCCCTGGCACGAGCCGAGCCTGCCCGAGATCGAGGGCCTCGACGCCTTTCCCGGGCCGGTGTTCCACACATCGCGCTGGGATCACGACGTCGATCTGACCGGACGGCGGGTGGCGATCGTCGGAACCGGTGCCTCGGCGATCCAGGTGGTGCCGAGCATCGCCGAGCAGGTGGCCGAACTCCATGTCCTGCAACGGACCCCGCAGTGGGTCGTGCCCAAGGCGGAGCCCAGGCCATCCCGGGTCGTCCGCCGCCTGGGTCTGCATCGACTCGGGTCGGTCCATCGCTTCAACCGTTGGCGTGAGGAACTGCTCCTCGAACTCACCAACATCGCGTTCAACCGTCCCTGGGGGCAGGCTGCCTTCAAGTGGATCGGACGGCAGAACCTGCACGCGGCCATCGATGATCCCGAACTGCGTGCGGCCCTCACGCCCGAGTGGTCCGTCGGCTGCAAACGGCTGCTGATGTCGAGTGAGTACTACCCCGCGCTGGCGCGCCCGAATGTCTCTGTCGTCTCGACCGGCCTGACGGAGGTCCGCGGGAACACCCTCATCGGTGAAGACGGCTCCAAGACCGAGGTCGATGTCGTGATCATGGCGACCGGGTTCAAGATCCTCGACATGCCGATCGCGGGCAGGGTCAGGGGCATCGACGGACGCAGTCTGGCCGAGCACTGGGACGGCAGCCCACAGGCCTACCTCGGGACCACCGTGCACGGCTTCCCGAACCTCTACATCCTCTTCGGGCCGAACGTCTCGGCAGTCGCTTCGGGGTTCCTGATCATCGAATCCCAGTTGCAGCAGGTGGTTCAGGCACTGGCTCATCTGCGGCGCAGCGGCGCCGTGTCGCTCGAGGTCCGCGATTACGTGATGCGGCAGTTCAACGACGACGTCCAGGTCGCGCTGCAGAACACGGTCTACAACTCGGGCGGATGCCGCAGCTACTACTTCGACAAGAACGGCCGCAACGGCTTCTCCTGGCCCTGGTCGGCGCGTCGGCTCCGTCGGGTGACCGCCCGCTTCGACCCAGCGGACTACGTCGTGACGCAGTCGTGAGGGCTTTGCTCGAGCCGCGACCCGCTGATCGAAGCTGGCGAATCCCGTTCGGACAGACCGTTCTCCGACGAAGGAGTGGACACAACCCCTCAGCCATAGGCTATGGTTAGCCTAACCTGACCTGAAGGAGATCTGCTCATGATTCGCAAGTTCGTCGTGGCCTCGATGCTGTCCGCCAGCTTGTTGGCGCCGGCCGTCGCCGTCGTCGCGACCGCTCCGGCCGCCGTGGCCGCGCCGGCCACGCCGTCCGCGGGTGAGCTGCAGGGCAAGCTGCAGGCTGCGCTGAACGGGTCCGCCGCCGAGCTGGAGTCCGGCGACGCGAGCCAGATCGGCAACGTGAATCAGGTGATTCAGCGGATTCCGGGGTACAGCTGGGACGTGTCGGGGCCGATCTCGGTCGACGGTGACGTCCTGTCCGCCACGCTGAACAGCCGGCTGGGATCCTATGCCTTCCCGTTCTCGGTGACCTGGAAGGACGTCGGCGGCACCTGGAAGCTCTCGCGCGAGAGCGAGGAAATGCTCGCGAGCTACGCGAACATGGCCTGGTGATGGCGCACAGCCTCTACTGAGGAAAGACGGGAACCGGTACGCGCGTGGTCGCGTTCGGGTTTCGGACCTGGGGACGGCGAACATTGCGGGCGCTCATGGATACTCGCCGTGACGTCGTCCTCTCGGTCACCCATCCGGCCGCCGTATCGTCCGACAAGGCGGTCGGTTGACGCCTCACACGCGAGCGCGCATGCGGTGCCGCCCTCCGGTCGCGGCCCCGGTGTCGCGCATGGCGGGCAACTCGACCGTGGGTTCGTCGAGCGCGCGATGCAGTCGCGCGAGAAATTCGTCCAAACTGCCATACCGGCACCGGATCTCGCTCAGCAGGTTCATGGTCACGTCCATCACCGGGCTCACTTCCCGCCAGTGCCAGGTTCGCGCCGACCTGCGCGCCCTGGCAATCTGAACCGACAAGCGGCATGGTAATCAGACAGCAAACCGATAGGCCCAGTTTGCCTATGACAAATTGCGCCATTCTCGCCGTCAGCTAACACCCTGCAGGGCAAAGCCGAGGTAGTCCAGCGTCGGGAAGCGTCACCGGCGTCAGTGGCCCGATACCTCGCGCAGCGCCGGGCCGGTAGGCCGGAAAATCACCTACAGAATTGTTCAGTTCCTTCGCGAGTGATGCCGTTGGCGCAGTCACGAGGAAAGCCGCTGCGGTGCAGCGGCTTTCTCGGTCGGGGCGGGGGTCAGGCGGGTGGGGTGGTGGTGTTGCGGGCGAGGTCGGAGAGTTCGGCGAGGAAGTCGGCGGTGGGGACGGGTTTGCCTTCCTTGCCGATGGGCGAGGGTTCCAGTGGGACGAGGAGGTCGTCGGTCGGTGAGTGGAGCCACAACGCCATCACGTAGAGGGCGGGGATGCGGAGGAGGCGGAGTTCGTAGCCCTTCTTCTCCAGCTGGGGCAGTTTGCGGAGGGTTTTGACCGCTTTGTCGGTGCCGAGGACGAAGGGGCCCTCGGTGAACTGGGAGACCTCCTGGGTGCCGTCGGGGGCGGGGACGGTTTCGGCGCTGGCGATGATCTGGGTGCCGTCCGTGATGAGGTAGCGCCAGCCGACGGGCTGGGCGTGGTCGAGGCCGGCGCCGGCGGCGAGGTCGTCGAGGCCCATGGTGAAAACCTCGTGGGGCGTGGACAAGTCGAGGTTCTCCTTGCGGGCGCCCTTGAGCGCCTTGGTGGAGAACTTGCCGCCGTCGGCGAAGGCGTGCAGGCGGCCCTTCACCTTGTCGGGGACGTCGGCGGGCGGCTCGGGCAGATGCAACGGCATGACGGACTCCTCAGCGCTTGGTCTTGTAGGAATGGGTCCAGGTGCCGGAGCCCTGGTAGGCGTTGCGGTAGGTGGCGTCGGTGACGTCGGAGTCGCCGTACCAGGGGTCGGCGACGCTCACGTATTCGACGCCGTTCGACACGAAGCGGCCGCGCAACACCATGAAATGCCCGCCGCCGCCCGCCCAGCCGACGCGGGTCCCGACCGGCAGCGTGGCCGCGAGTTCGAGACCCAGCTGGGCGGTGGTCAGCTGGGATCCGACGATCGTGTTGTAGTGCCCGACCCGCTGCAACGCCCGATCCAGCCACCACGCCTGATTGCAGGGCGCGACCGATCCGGCGCCTCCGCAACAGTCGTTGCGGCCCACCTCGGCGTTCACCACCGTGCACTGCGTCCATGGGGTCCCGGGCTCGTAGTAGACCGCGATGCTCGTCGACGTCGCGGCCCAGCACCACTGCGTCTGCTGCTGATGCTGCATCTGGAAGTCGAGGCGCTGGTCGGCCAGTTCGAGGAAGAACTTCTCGTGGATGCCACCCTCGGCGGCGAACTGGCAGTTGACGACGCCTCCCCCATTGTTGCTCAGCGAGGTGACCCCGGTGCCGTTCATCCGCAGGTACACCTTCGGGAAGCCGATCGATTCGAAGGAGAACGAGCCGTCGGACTGCGGGCTGAGATGGTACTTCTCGAAGGGACCCGGGCCGCCGGTGCTGTACTGGCAGTTGACCGTTCCGCCGCCGGACGCGGTCTGCGAGGTCACCCCGGTGCCGTCCATCCGCAGGAAGACGTTCGGGAACGTGGCCGACTCGAAGGCGTACGAGCCGTCGGTTTGCGGCCGCACCCGGAATTTCTCGTAGAGCCCCGCGGTGTACTGGCAGTTGACCGTCCCGCTCCCGTTGTCGGTGAAAGTGGTCGAGGCCGACCCGTCCAACCGTAGGTACACGTTCGCGAAGGCTGTCGATCGCAGCGTGATGGGTGTGTTCCCCAGGCTGGCGAGCTCGGCTGCTGACAATGGCATGGTGAGCCTTCTTCCGTCCGGCTTATCCCCTGCCCGGCTCGGAATCTGTTCCGCTGGTGGCGATTTCGTCCGAGCCGGTGATTTCAGTGGACGGCATCCGATCCCGCCGGGGAAAGGGTCTTTGGTCCCGAATCGTGCTTGCTGGAATCCGCGAAACCGGTTGGCTTGCAACGGAACTCGTGATCGAGAATGGGCCGGTATTGCCGTTTTCGGGCGTTTGATCATGGTCGCCGGGACAATGGGGCAAATGTACGATTACGGCCTGGGCAGGGAGTGCGCTGCCGGCCCCGCCAAGGAGTCGGTTCCGCGCCCGTGCGGGCCCCGGCGATAGGAAAGCACTCACCTGGGGTACGCGAATTCAGTAGTTGACCCCTCCGTTTACCGAAATTCGAGTACGCCACTACTCGATACCTGGCGATTCTTCGGCGCGACACTCGATAGGTGTTTACAGAATCGGCGGCGAAGAACATCGTCATCTGTCTCGACGGGACAGGCAATCAACTCCGGGCCACCGGCAGCACGAATGTCGTCCGTCTGTTCGAGATGCTCGATCTGAGCGATTCCGCCCGCCAGATCGCGTTCTACGATCCGGGTGTCGGCACCTTCAGCGCCCGGGGCGCGTGGTCACCGCCCGCGCGCTGGGTGTCGCGCATGCTCGGCCTGGCCGTGGGCAGCGGTCTGCGCTCGAATCTCGCCGAGGCCTACACCTATCTGATCGAACACTGGCGACCGGGCGACCGGGTGTTCGTCTTCGGTTTCAGCCGTGGCGCCTACACCGCGCGGGCCCTGGCCGGGCTGCTGCACGAGCCCGGGCTGCTGCGGCCCGGCAGCGAGAATCTCGTCCAATACGTCGTCAGCGCCTATACGCGCAAGACGACGGATTGGCCCGAACTGCGCCGCTATGCCCGCTCCTTCTGCTCGAAGACCCCCGAGCGCGAATTCTCGATTCCCATCGAATATCTGGGGGTCTGGGACACGGTGAAGGCGGCCGGATTGTTCCGCTGGAATCTGCACTGGCCTTTCACCCGTCAGATCCCGAATGTCGAACGCGTCCGGCACGCCGTTTCCATCGACGAGAAGCGTCGCCCGTACGAGCAATATCTCGTCGTTCCGAAGGGCGAACGGCCCGTCCTCACCGAGGCCTGGTTCGCCGGGGTCCATTCCGATGTCGGCGGCACCTTCGAGGACGATCCGCGCCTGGCCGGGATCGCGTTGAAATGGATCGCCGACGGCGCGATCGAGGCCGGACTGACCCTGAAGCCCAAGGCCTACCGCGATGTCTGCGCCCTGACCGAGAACCATGCGAGCGGCCGAGTGCACCGCATGGGCTGGATCTGGGCACTGCTCACCTACCGTCACCGCCGCATTCCCGCGGATGCCCTGTTGCACGCGAGCGTGCGGACCCGGTGCGAGACGGATACGAACTACGGCAAGCGGATCCCGCGCGCAGTCCGGTGGGAGGACGAGCAATGGACGAAACCGCACCTGTAGTCGCCTACAGCATGGGCGGCATCTGCCCGCCCGCACGCCGGCGACTGCGGACCTTCGCCTTCGACCCCATGTCGACGCGCCTGACCGGCCGCTTCCTCACCCTGGACATCCCGTTCGAGAAGTTCAAGGGCCCCGGCCCGGACGGTGGACTCGTGCAGGTCGTCGACTACGACGCCAGCCGCGAGAAGTGGTACGCCCCGATCGACCTCGACGACCCGTATCTGTTGGCGCAGGACGGGATTCGCCCGACCGAGAGCGATCCCCGCGCCCATCAGCAGGTCGTCTACGCCGTCGCGATGAGCGTCCTGGAACGCTTCGAGCGTTTCATGGGCCGCCGTTTCCGCTGGCACCGCGAGCAGGTCCTGCGCCTGGTTCCGCACGCCTTCGAGGGCCAGAACGCCTATTTCGATCCGAAGCGCCGCGCGGTCCTGTTCGGCTACTACCGGGCCGATGCCGAGAATCCAGGCGCGAATCTGCCCAGTCAGATCATCTTCACCTGCCTGTCGAGCGATATCGTCGCCCACGAGGTGACCCACGCGATCGTGCACCGAATCCGCCGTCTCTACAGCGAATCCACGCATCGGGACGTCTTCGCCTGGCACGAGGCGGTGGCCGATCTGATGGCGTTGTTCCAGCATTTCACCCACCGCGACGTCGTCGTCGACGCCATCACGAAAACCTCGGGCGAGCTCGGCAAGAGCGGCGGACTCCTGGATCTGGCACGGGAATTCGGCGAATCCACCGGCCGCGGCGCGGCTCTGCGCTCGGCGATCCGCAGCCCGGACCGCACCCCCAATCAGTTTCTGGCCGCGCAGGAGCCGCACGAACTGGGCGCGTGCTTCGTGGCCGCGGTCTTCGACGCCTACCTCGACTCCTATCAGAGCGCCATCGCGGACCTGCTGCGGATCGCGACCGGCGGCACCGGCGTGCTGCCGCCCGGCCACCTGCATCCGGATCTGGTGTCCCGCATCGCCGACGAGGCGGTCAAGACCGCGGACCGCCTACTCGGAATGGTGGTGCGCGCCTTCGACTATCTGCCGGTGGTGGATGTCCGCTTCGGCGATGTGGTGCGCGCGATCGTCACCGCCGACCGCGGCCTCTACCCCGAGGACCGCGAGCATCTGCGCGCCACCTTGGTGGAGGCGCTGCGCCGGCGCGGCATCTGGCCGACCAGCGTCGCCTCGCTGACCGATGAGGCGCTGGTCTGGCATCAGCCCGACACCGGCCTGAACGTCAGCCGCGGCAAGCACGCGGTGGACCTGTCCAAGGTCATCCTGTCGGCCTCCCGTGACCTAGACCCGGGCGGCGCGGCGGGCGAACTGCGCACGCCGCCGGTCCCCGACGGCAATGGCAGTCCCCGCGCCCTGGAGCTCCCGACGACGAGTGTGGTCTTCCGTGAGGTCGCCATCGGCATCACCGCCTGGGCCCGCGTGAACGCCCTGCAAATCGGACTCGATCCGAAGCTGCCGATCAGCTGCGAAGGCATCCACGTCTCCTACCGGCGGGCGGGCGACCGGCTGCCGCGCCCGGAGCTGGCCATTCAGCTACTGCAGCGGCGCACCGACCTCGAGGACCCGAAGCAGTACAAGCCGCCGGCGATCCGCGCCGGCACCGCCCTGGTCGTCCGGGTGGACGGCGGCGTCGAATACATCATCGCGAAGCCGCTGCCCCTGAGTGATCCGGCGGTGGCGACCGACGACAACGCCAGAGAGTTCCATGAAGCCGGGAAGCAGCGGCTCGCCGAAATGACCCAATGGTTCGAGTCTTTGGAGGCCGCGGACCCGTTGAGCGACTTCACGGCCGAGCACGCGATCCACCGTCTCGGCTTCGCCACGATCCATTCCGACACCGGGGAGTAGGTGCGAGATGGCCACCCGGACAACGATTTCGGTCCGCATGTACAACGTGGGCTTCGGCGACGCGTTCACGGTGACCGTCCGCCGCGGCGACGACACCTGGCGGATGCTGGTCGACTGCGGCGTGCACAGTCAGGGCCGGGCCCGCCCGATCCGCGACTCGGTGCGCGCCATCATCGCCGATCTCACCGAGGCCGCGCCCGACCACCGCCCGCACCTCGATGTCGTGGTCGCCACCCACCACCACGCCGACCACATCACCGGATTCGCCTGCGAGGAGTGGGAACAGGTGCTGGTGGACGAGGTGTGGGTGCCGTTCGTCGAGGATCCCGACGACGCGGACGCGCGCCGTATCCGCGGCGGTCAGGCCGAGGCCGCCAACGGCCTGCTGGCGCTGAGCCAACGGCGCGTCGCCGAACTCGACGGCCGCCTGCCCGCCGGTGTCGAACAGGCCCGCATGTTCGCGCTCAACGCGCAGGGCAATGCCGCCGCGACCGATCGGCTGCTGGGCCGCAATCAGCGCGGGTTCGCCGCCCCGCATCGGGTTCGGTTCCTGCCCAGCCGGACCGAGGCCGAGAACCGGATCGCCGTGGACCGCGTCGGCGTGATCGCCCACATTCTCGGGCCCTCCCGCGACATCAAGTTCCTCAAGCGCATGGATCCGCCGGC
Organism: Nocardia sp. CA-136227; assembly: GCF_050955695.1. NCBI lineage: Bacteria > Bacillati > Actinomycetota > Actinomycetes > Mycobacteriales > Nocardiaceae > Nocardia > Nocardia sp. CA-136227. Next base: position 3,981,995 of record NZ_CP192081.1, on the reverse strand, counting down.
CCAGCAGTCGTGGCCGCTGGTCCGCGCGGGCGCCGGCACCGGCTCCGCCGGGCCGCTCACGCCGCTGTTCCACGCGCGGTACATCAGCACCGGTCAGTTGCCGGGCCGGCTTCCGGAGGCGAAAACGGATCTGGCGCTGGAGAATCTGGTGCACGATGACGACCGATTGCTGCGCGCCGCGGCGATTCTGGAGAACGCCGTGAACAACACCAGTGTCTTCTTCGTCCTCGATGTGTCCGGAACGCGGCTGCTGTTCCCCGGGGACGCGCAGCAAGGTGCGTGGGAGTACGTGTTCTCCGACGCCCGCAATGTCGACCTGCTGACCGACCTGGCGCTGTACAAGGTCGGCCATCACGGCTCGCACAACGCCACTCCTCGCCGATTCGTCGAAAAGGACTGGCAGACATCGGGGTACGCGATGGTCCCGTTCGGGCCGGTGCAGCGATGGGTGAAGACCATACCCAAGAAGTCGCTGGTCGAGTCGCTCGAACAGCACCATCACACGGTGGTCCGCGCGGACCAGCCGCCCGAAGCCGTACCCGGCCACCTGGCCGTGCACGGCGACCTCTGGACCGAGGTCACCCTCACCGCAACGAACCACCATCAGGAGTGAAAGACATGTCCACCGGAGACGTCATCATCGTGTGCACGCCGCGCAGTCTGCCCGGCGACACCCTGTTCGCGGCCGCCAGGACGGCCGTGGAGATCAATCCCGCGAACCGCCCGTACGTGCGTCCGGTCACCGGATTGGTCGCGCCGGGGACGGTGAACAAGGAATTCATCTCCGCCATGACCACCAAGTACTGGCGCAGTGGCGGCGTGCATCTCGCGGTGCGGTTCCTCGACACCGACGACGCCGACCTCAAGAAGCGCATCGTCAGCCACATGAACGCGTGGTCGCCGGGCGCGAACATCAAGTTCTCCGAAAGCCGCAGCAAGGATGCGGAAGTGCGGATCGCGCGCACCCCCGGCGACGGCTACTGGTCGTATCTGGGCACCGACATCCTGCACATCGCCGCCGACCAGCCGACCATGAACCTGGACTCCTTCTCCATGGACACCCCCGAGAGCGAGTACAAGCGGGTCGTGCGCCACGAGACCGGCCACACCTTGGGCTTCCCGCACGAGCACCTGCGCCGCGAGGTCGTCGATGACATCGACCCCAAGAAGGCGATCAAGTACTTCCAGGCGACCGACGGCTGGAGCCCGGACACCACCCGCGCCCAGGTGCTGACCCCGCTCGAGGACGTCAGCCTCATCGCCACACCGGCCGACACCCTGTCGATCATGTGCTACCAGCTGCCGGGCTCGATCATGCGCGACGGCAAGCCCGTTCCCGGCGGCCTCGACATCGACCCCCAGGACCGCAAGTTCGCCCAGACGCTCTACCCGGCGACCCTGGTGGGCACACCCCACCCGGCCGCGAAGGCCACCGCGCACGCACGGTGACCGCTTCGATAAGAGGGGACGGCCGAAGCCGTTGCATCGCAACGGCTTCGGCCGATCGAAGTGGGTGAGCGCTGGGAACGTCACACACTCGTGCGCTCGATCAGCGCCCGCAGTGCGGCGACGTCGCGATCGAGATTCCGCCGCAGCATGCGGGCCAGCAGCGCGCCGAACGGCCGCTGCATGCCGTGCGGAGTGACCCGCAGTTCCAAGCGAATCCGAGATCGATCCGTACCGAGTGGGGTCACGGTGCGCGCGCCCTCGGCATCGGCTCCCGAGGTGGTGCGCCAGGTCATCCGGGTGCCGGGGTCGACCGCGAGGACTTCGCCATCATTGCGCCAGGTGCGTCCGGCGAATCGGAGTTCCTCGGCGGTGCGGGTGCCGGGTGAGACGAGGCCGGGCGGGTTCGCGGTCATGGCGACGACGCCAGAGCGCCAGGCGGTGTCGTTCGCGTAGTCGGCGAGGATCGCCCAGACCTTCGAGGCCGGGCAATCGACGGTGGTCTCGGCGGACAGGTCGAAGGTGGTCACCGGTTCACCGTCGCCGACGGGTGTTTCAAATCCGCTACAGCGGCTTCCCCGCGGCGTCGTGGACGAGATCGACCATATCCGTCCAGCTCATCCGCTTCCCGGCCTGTTCGGCGGCCGCCGCGTCCGCGGCGGGCAGCAGCCGGTTCATCCGCTCGATCAGCGCCGGATGCGCGAACTGCGCATAGCGGCGCGGGTCGGCTCCGACCCGCTCGGAGTGGTGCAGTGCGGCCGCCCGTAGCTGAAGTGCCGCTCGGGGTTCGGAGGTCAGCACGAGGGCGTGCGCGGCCGCGTAGATCGCGCCGAGAGCATCGGAGATATTCGACTGTTCGGCGAACACGCCCAAGGCCCGATCGAGCGCGGTCAGTGCCTCCGCGGCGGCGTCCCTGTCGTCACCCGGCGAGAGCACCGACCAGGCGACCACCACATCGGCCATGCCCTGGCACCAGAGGTGACCGCAGTCGGCGCTGAGCTGTCGCGCACTGCGCAGCCATCGGAGGGCCTCGGTCCTGTCGCCTTCCAGCAGCAGGGTGATGCCGTGGCCGAACTGGGCGCAGCCGCGGATCCACTCGGGCGTGGGCAGGCGGTCGACCTCCGCGTTCAGGCGGTCGACCGCCGCCCGGGTGGATGTCGGGTCGCCGAGCGCGGTCAGCGCCAATGCCCGGAACATCAACGCGTGCAACATCAGATCGCGCTCGGACTCCGGGGCGGTCAGGAGGTCCAGGGCGGCGTCCGCGTGCGCGAGTGCCTCGGCGGGATCCCCGGCATGGAAGGACACGATGGACAGGGCGGCCAGCCCGCGCGCCCGATCCGTGTGTTCCGCCGGTGCGGCGCGGTCCAGTGCGGTCCGCAGCAGACGGCGACCGTCCGCCAGCACTCCGAGGGTCGTCCACGCGAATTGCAGTGCGGCAGTGGTCCTCAGCGTGCGCACGGGATCGTGATCGAGGTCGTGGTCGATGCCGGTGCGAATGTTGGGCATCTCCCCCGCCAAGGCGCGGTAGGCGGGCCCGGCCCCATGCCCGGTCAGCAGTGCGGTCTGCGCTGCTGCGAAGTCGTGCACCCACGCGGCGTGTGCGGCACGACTGGCCTGTGGATCGGGATCGACGTCCCGGCAGTAGCGGCGAATGGTCTCGAGCATCCGATACCGGGTCGGGCCGGTGGTGGTGTCCGCGCTGATGACCGACCGATCCAGCAGTGACGCCAAGGTGGCGAGCACCGCGGTTCCGGCCGCCGCGGGCCGGACCGCTTCGGCGGCCTGCCAGGTGAATCCGCCTTCGAACGGCCACAGCCGCAACAGCATCGCGCGATCGGCGTCGGTGAGGTGCTCGACGCTCCATCCGATGGCGGCTTCGAGTCCCGCATGTGGTGAGAGGGATCCCCGTGGTGTCGGTCCGAGCACGTCGAGCCGATCGCGAATGTGGGAGGCGATGTCGCGCAGCCCGAACGCACGCTCCCGGGCGGCGGCCAATTCGATCGCCAGTGGCAGCCCGTCCAGGGTCGCGCAGATCTCCCGCGCGCACGCCCGATCATCCTCGGCCGGTTGCCAATTCGATCGACCGGCCCGAACTCGGTCGATCAGCAGCTGCACCGCGCTGCCATCGTTACCGTCCGGGCCGGTCACGGGCAGGGGTTCGACCGTCAGCACCTGCTCACCGTCGATGCCCAGAGGCTGGCGGCTGGTCGCGAGAATCCGCAATTCAGGACAGCCGGCGAGCAGCAGCACGCTCAGCTCGGCGACGGGCTCGATCAGATGCTCGCAGTTGTCGAGCACCAGCAGCCCCGGCCGTACCGCGAGCGCGCGCCGCACCGAAGCGGCAGGCTCGCCCGTGTGATCGATGAGCCCGAGCGCGGATGCGACCGCCATGGCGACCGCATCGCTCCGGCGGGCATCACCCAGGCGCACGATCCAGCGGTCGACCGTATCCTCCCGCGCCGCACAGTATTCGACCGCCAGCCTGGTCTTGCCGACTCCGGCGGGCCCCACCAGGCTGACCATCCGCTGCTCCCCCATCAGCTCGGTCAGCAGCCGCAGTTCTCGGTCACGACCGACAAAGGAGGTGAGCAGCCTCGAAACGGGCTGCGGCACAGCGCGAACCACGCCGTCGACCGGTGGCCGAGGATGGGCCGTGGTCGCGGCCAGCAGTCCGGGATCGTGCGCGAGCATCCGCTGCTCGAGCAGGCGTAGCGCGGGCCCGGGTTCGACGCCGAGTTCCTCGACCAGTAGTTCCCGCACTCGCCGTAGCTCGGCCAGCGCCTGCGCCTGCCGCCCGCCGCGATACAGCCCCAGCGCCAGCAGCTCCCACCGCCGTTCCCGGAACGGGGCTCGCGCCACCGCCTCGCTCAATTCCGCGACTGCCGCCGCGGTCTGCCCGCAGGCCAGTCGCGCCGCCTGCAACTCTTCGACCGCGACATCGCGCAGCTCGGCGAGACGCGTCCGTTCGGCGGGCAACGCGGGCGCATGATCCAGCTCAGGCCACGGTTCTCCGCGCCACGACGCCAGCCCGTCCGCCAGGAGCCGCTCAGCGCGCGCCGGCTCACCGGCCGCCAGCGCCCGAACTCCTTCGGTGACCGATGCCGCGAAGCGCCCACTGTCGGTCCACTCTGGAGGTACGTCCAGTCGATACCCGGATACGCTGCGCTGCAAGAGATCCCGCGCGGTCGGACCGAACGCCGACCGCAGCCGTGAAGCCACCACCCGCAGTGTGCCGCCCACCTGCTGTGGCCGCTCGGCGCTCCAGATCAGCTCACCGAGCGCTTCGTCGGACATCGCGGAGCCGAGCGTGGTCGACAGGGCCGCGAGGAACCGCCGGGGAACGGGCCCGCCGATGTCGACGAGCCGACCGTCCACCTCGACCTCGATCGGGCCGAGCACTCGGAGGAACAGCACCCGGCAGAGCCTAGTCGCGCCCCGGGGGCCTGGTCACGGGGTCGGGAAGGGGGTGAACTGATCGGCGTCGGGCACGATGGCCATGGGGATGTTCCTTCTTGGCGACTCAGGTGAGCATGCGGGTCAGGACCGCGGTGACGGCCGCGCGGGCGGCGTCGACGGGGAGGGCTTGATGGCGGCGCAGGGCGTCCCAGGTCTCCCAGGAACACATCGCGAAGACGGCCTCGCGGGACGCTGGTTCGAGCGCGTCGATTTCGGGCAGATTGGTGCGCAGGTGGGCGCGTAGCGCCGCGCGGCTCTCGTTCAGACGTTCGGAGAGGACCGCGGATTCGTGTTCGCGCAGCAGCGCGGCCCGGCGGGTGTTGGTGACGTTCTCGAACAGGTCGGAGCGCAGGGTCACGAGGGTGTCCATGCGCTGGTTCAGGTCGCCGGTCACCGGTTCCAGGAGTGCGATCCAATGCCGGGCGATCTGGGTCTGCGCCGCGTCGAGATACAGCGTCTCCAGGTCCTGGAAGTGGTGGTACACCGACCGTGTGGCGACGCCCGCCCGCTCGGCGACCGCCTGCGCGGTCGGTTGCAGATTGCCCTCGTCGATGAGCGCCAGGGCGGCCTCGAGGACCGCTTGGCGGTTCTTCGCCGCTCGTGCTGTACGTCCGTCCATCACGGTCGACCCTACACAGGAAAATTGATTGTTGCACTCCACGTGCAAATAGTTTTAGGGTCGGCAGCATGCACGCACTGCGGACACCGGACGACCGGTTCGCCGATCTGCCGGACTTCGACTTCGAACCCCACTACACCGACGTGGCCGCCGGGGACGGGAGCGCGACCCGGCTACGGCTGCATTATCTCGACGAGGGTCCCCGCGACGGGGACGTCGTCCTGCTGCTGCACGGCGAACCGTCCTGGAGCTTCCTGTACCGGACCATGATCCCCGTGCTGGTGAAAGCCGGATCGCGCTGCATCGCACCGGATCTCATCGGCTTCGGCCGCAGCGACAAACCCGCCGATCGCGCCGACTACACCTACGCCCGCCATGTCGAGTGGATCCGCGAGGTCCTGTTCGACCGCCTGGACCTGACCGGCATCACGCTGGTCTGCCAGGACTGGGGCGGCCTCATCGGCCTGCGGCTGGTCGCCGAACACCCCGACCGGTTCGCCCGCGTGGTGGTCGCCAACACCGGATTGCCCACCGGCGACGCGAAACTCACCGACGCCTTCGCCGCCTGGCAGCGCTTCTCCCAGGAGACGCCGACCTTCCCCGTCGGCGGAATCATCGCGGGCGGCTGCCGCACCACCCTGTCCCCCGAGGTGGTGGCCGCCTACGACGCGCCCTTCCCGGACGAGACCTTCAAGGCGGGCGCGCGAGCGTTCCCGCTCCTGGTCCCCACCCGCCCCGACGATCCGGCCGCCCCGGCCAACCGGGCCGCCTGGGAACAGCTGGCGCGGTTCGAGAAGCCGGTGCTGACCGCCTTCTCCGACGGTGACCCGATCACCGCCGGCGGTCACCGGCCCTTCCAGGAGAAGGTGCCCGGCGCCGCCGGTCAGGCACACACCACCATCACCGACGCCGGTCACTTCCTCCAGGAGGACCGCGGACCCGAACTCGCCGCCGTGGTGAGCGCGTTCATCGCCGCCACCGGCACCACCACAGGAGTGACCGAATGATCAGCAGGAGAGGGTTTTTCGGCACCGGCGCGATGGCCGGCGCCACGGCGGCCGCAGTGGCGGCAGCGGGCCCGGCCACCGCGGAACCCGACCGCCGGGACAACGACCCGGGCAAGCCGAACATCCTGGTCGTCATCGTCGACGAGATGCGGGCCCCGATCTGGTTCCCCGAGCAGTCCGTCCTCGACACGATCCTGCCGAATACCGCCGCGCTGCGGAACAAGTCGGTCTCGTTCGAACAGCACTACACCGCCGCCAACGACTGCACCCCCTCCCGCGGCGCCCTGGTGACGGGCCTGTACGCCCACCAGACCGGCTGCCTGTCGACTTCGCAGTCGGAGCTGGCGGCGGGCTTCCCCACCTGGGGTTCGATGCTGCGCGAACAGGGCTACCGCACCGCCTGGTGGGGCAAATGGCATCTGGGCCACTACGCCGACACCACCCCGGGCGGCCTGGACCGCTACGGCTTCGACGGCGGCACCTACCCCTCCCCCAATGGCGCGCCCGAACAGGGACTGCAGATGGACGGCCGCATCGTCGACGAATTCGTCCAGTGGCTCGACACCGATGCGGCGCAAGGCCCGTGGTGCACGACGGTGTCGCTGGTCAATCCGCACGACATCCAATGGTGGCCGCGCTGGACGCGACGTACGTTGGCCAACAACAACATTCCGCGCTGGATCAACGACCTGCCCGGCAATTTCGAGACCCTCGACCAGCTTTCCCGTAAGCCGCGACTGCAGATGGCGCTGGTCGAGGTGTCGGCGGCGACCTTCGGTCTGGCCCCCTACGGCACGCCGGGCGCCGACCAGGAATGGATCGAGCTGCGCAACCTCTACCTGTGGTTCCAGCAGCAGGTGGACATCCAGATCGGCCGCGTGATCGCCGCGGTCGAGTCCCGGCCCGAGGTCGCCGCGAACACGGTGGTGGTCTTCACCTCCGACCACGGCGACTACGCGGGCTCCCACGGCCTGCACGGCAAGGGCGGCGGGGCGTACGACGAGGCCCTTCGGGTACCGCTCTACATCCACGACCCGCGCGGGCTGCTCACCCCGTCCCCTGGTGTACGCGACCAGCTCACCTCCAGCGTCGACCTGGCAGCCCTGCTGCTGACCATCGGCACCGGCGGCACCGGCTGGCGCTCCGACGATCGCTACGCGCACCTGGCCGGGCGGCACGATATCGCCGCGGTGGCCCGCGATCCCCGCGCGCCCGGACGGCCGTGGATCCTGCACACCACCGACGAGCACTCCATCGAGGAGGCCGCGGTCCGATTCAACGGTGACGCACCGGGACACGTGATCGCGCTGCGCACCGCCGACGCCAAATTCGTCCGCTACTCGCACTGGGCAGCGGGCACGTTACGCATCGACGCCGCGCAGCAGGAGGAGTACGAGCTCTACGACTACTCCACCCCGGATGGTCGGCTCGAACTCGACAACACAGCGGCCATCGGCGGAGCTCTGCGGGACACCATGAGCCGGCTTCACGACGAGGCCGTGCGTACCGAACTGCAGCAGCCGCTACCCTCCTACCTGCAGCAGGCCCAGCAGGACGGATGGAACGATTACTTCACCCAGACCGCGAAACCCTTCGGGGAGCAGCTCGCCGACTTCCTCCGGGACGGCATCGGTGCGAAATAGCTCCCGGGGCGGCGTCATCGGCGGCGCCGCCACCCTGCTCGCCGCGGTCGCCGGAACCGCGGCCGCCCTGCCCATCCCGGCCGTACCCGGCGCACCGCCGGTATTCCTCGGCAATCCGGCTGTCGCGCAACCGGTCACCGGTCTGCCGCCGGTTCCGCAGCACCCCTACCTGGCGCCCAACGGCAGTTCCGGCATCCACGACGACGGCTGGATGAGCAACACCACCACCCGCCCCGGACCGCTCGGCCACGATATTCGCATGGTGTCGGCGGTCATCGGCGGCGAGTGCGGATCGCTCACCTTCGATCACGCCGGTCGGATCATCACGACCTGCATCGGGCCGTCGCCCGCGCTGTACCTGCTCGACCCGGTCACCCTGATTGTGCTGGGCCGCAGCGCACTTCCCGGTGACCCCGGGGCCTTCCTGCGGCCGGGCGCGTTCGGCAACTTCACCGGCGGCGCGTACTTCTACCTCGACGATCAGGATCGCGCCGTCGTCGCCTCCCGCGACGGCCACATCCGCGTCTTCGCGGTGAACAGCGCCGGTGACGGTTTCACCGTCGTGCACGACCACGACCTGACCGGGCTGCTGCGGCCCGGCGAGACCTTCAACTCGGCGCTGCCCGACAGCAACGGGCTGCTGTGGTTCGTGGCCCGCACCAACGGCGTGGTCGGCACCCTGGACCTGAACACCGGTGCGGCACAGGTGATCCGGCTCGGCGACGGCGCGAACGGCGAGATCGAGAACTCCTTCGCGGTGGGCAATGACGGCGACGTCTACATCGCCACCAACCGCGAACTGCTCCGCTTCGACTCGGGACCCGGCGGTGCGCCCGCCATCACCTGGCGCACCACCTACGCCAATAGCGGACAACGCAAACCGGGCCAGGTCGACGACGGCACCGGCACCACACCGACCATCCTGTCGGGCGGTTATGTCGCCATCACCGACAACGCCGATCCGATGAACGTCGTCGTCTACCGCACCGCGCCCGGGGCGGCACAGCGACAGGTGTGCGCCGTCCCCGTGTTCGGCGCGGGAGCCAGTGATACCGAGAATTCGTTGATCAGCGCGGGCAATTCGCTGATCGTCGAGAACAACTACGGGTACACCGGTCCCGAGGCCACCCTGCTCGGAAAGACCACCACGCCCGGTTTCGCCCGCATCGACATCGACGCTGACGGCGCGGGTTGCCACCAGGTCTGGGCCAACACCACCGAGGCCGCGCCCACCGTCGTCCCCAAGCTCTCACTGGCGACCGGCCTGATCTACAGCTACACCAAAGGCTCCGAACCCAGCGACCCCTGGTACCTCACCGCGCTGGACTTCCGGACCGGGGCCACGGTCTGGAAGCACCTCGCCGGCACCGGTCCCGGCTTCAACAACAACTACGCCGGAATCAGCATCGGCCCTGATGGCACCGCCTATCTGGGTGTCATCCCGGGATTGATCGCCCTGCGCGACAACTGAATCGCCACTACGGTGGTTCGGGCACACGCCAGCCCGAACCACCGTGGGAGTCCGCATGCCCGTTCCGACGAGGGGCGACGCGGCCTCCCTGAATCCAGTCGCACCGCCCGGGCGGTCGGTGCCGTTGCCGGTGGTGTGGCTGATCGGAGCTCTGGGCGTCCTGGCCGCCTACTGGTACCTGCGCCAGGCCCTGCTGCCGCCGCGCGCGATGTTCCCGCTGGACGATCTCGATGTCTACCGGGTCGCGGCCGACCGTGTGGTGCAAGGGGTTTCGGTCTACGACACTCCCTTGCGCGGGCACGCGCGCGGCGAATGGGAATTCGTCTACACGCCCTTCGCGGCTCTGCTGTTCGTGCCACTGGTGATGCTGCACGGTGCGTCGCTCACTCTGGCCGGTGCGCTCGGCAACGTGGCACTGCTCGCCGGATCGGTGTGGGCGGCCTTGTCGCTGCTGGGTTTCCGTCGCGACCGGCGCCTGCTGATCGTCATCCCCGCCGCCACCGCGGTGCTGCTGTGGTGTGAGCCGACCCGCCAAACGATCGGCCTCGGCCAGGTCAACCTGCTGCTCCTGCTGCTGGTCCTGGCCGATATGACCCTGCCCGACTCCTCCCGCTGGAAAGGCGCGCTGACCGGTATCGCCGCCGGAATCAAACTCACGCCCGCCTTCTTCATCCTCTACCTGCTGGTGACCGGTCGCTTCCGCGCCGCCGCGGCCGCGGCGGGCGCCTGCGCCGCCACCCTGGCAATCGGTCTGGCCGTCATGCCGAAGGACTCCCTCACCTTCTGGAGTGGCGCCTTCGCCGACCCGGCCCGCGTCGGCGTCCCCGGCAACCCCGACAACGAATCGCTGCGTGGCCTGCTCGCCCGATCCCTCGGCTCCGGCGGCCTGGCCCAATTGCTCTGGCCCGCAGCCGCCTTCGCCACCGCCCTGGCCTGTCTCGTCGTGGCCCGCCGCCTCTCCGCGACCGGCCAGGAACTCGCCGCCCTGACCCTGTGCGGCATGACCGCCGCCGCCATCTCCCCCTACACCTGGATTCACCACTGGGTCTGGCTCGCACCCCTGCTGATCTGCACGGCCGACCTCACCGTTCGCCACCGCTCGGCGCTGACCGCCGCGGCGCTGATCGCGATCTTCCTCCTCTGCTCGGGCGGTGTCTTCCCGTTCCTCGGCCTGCCCTCCGAAAGCATTCTGCGCCTGGCGGACCCGGGCCATTTCGCTGTCATCGTTCACAACGCCTACATCTGGCTCACCGTGGCACTCCTGGTCGCCGCCGCGATCGCGACCCGTCACCGTGCGCGGCCGACGACTCGAGGGCTTGTGAAGACCGGTCCGGTCGCGAGCAACAGCCGGGTGAGTTCGGCCTGACGGTGGGTGCCGGTCTTCTGGAAGATGTGCTGCAGATGCACCCGCACCGTGGGCAGCGTGACCGCCAGCGCATCGGCCACCGCCTGCAGCCCCTCGCCGCGCAGCACGCCTTCGGCGATGGCCGCCTCGCGCGGGGTGAATCCGTAGAGCATCCGCCAGATCTCCACCGGAGAACGCCGCAACGCGTCCTCCGGGTCCACGATGGTGATCAGCGCGAGCCGGGGGCACTGAAACGCACTGTCGCCCAGTCGAATCGGCACCGCGTGCAGGACGTAGTACTGCCCGGGCCCGGATCGGGGGACGCGCAGGCTCCCGGCGGCGGGTACCGCATCGTCCCCGCCGCAGGCCAACGCGATCAGGGCCCGTAAGGCCGTCCGAGTTCCCGGTGCGGCCGCGCTGAGCTCGCCGCGTCCGTCCACCGACAGCCCGTCCCGACGCGTCAGGATCGCGTGCGCGGCCGAGTTCATGTGCCGCACGAACCCGTGCTGGTCGATCAGCAGCCCACCCCGATCGAGCTGTTCGAGGATGTCCGTGGTGAGCCGCAATTCCCGCGCCTGCTCGGACACCATGCGTTCGATCCCAGCCGCCGCCCGCAAATGCGGAACGAGTTGTCGCATCAGCTCCGTCGGCCACGGCTCGTTGTACCGATGCGTCGATTCCGACGGCAGGCACAGCCAGGTCGGACCATCACAGCGCTCGGAGAATCGCGCGAACACCGCGTCGCGGACACCGGTGGGACGGGCCCAGTCGACGAAGAACTCGCTCCGGGACCGTTCGGTCGCCGTGATCGCGTCGACCACCCGGCCGACCGTCCCGGCCGGACTCCGCTCGACGAGCTCGGCGACCGGATCCAAGGCGCGGTAGTACTGGTTCCAGCGCGCGGCGGCGTCGAGATCGAGCCCCACACCCTGGGTGATCTCGCGGTCCGGTCCCGTCGCCCGCACGACAACCGCCCCGTAGGCCCCGAAGGCGTCGACCAGCTCGCGCAGCGTCGCGGGCCAGGTCGACGGCTCCACCGCGGATCCGTAGATGGAGGGCCGGACCCGTTCCGGTTCGACCCGCACCGCTTCGTCCCCGGCGCGGACGCCGGCCGCCACAAGTTCGCCTGGCTGCCCTTCGGCCACGGCCCGCGCGGCTGTATCGGGGAGCGCTTCGCCATGCTCGAGGCCGGCATCGCGGTCGCGACCCTCATCCGGGACTTCGAATTCACCACTCCCCCGGGCGAAATCCCGCTCACCACCGACCTCGTGCTGCACCCGGTCGGGCCCGTGCCCTGAGGGATCCGGTGCCGGGTGCGGGAACAGCGGTGATCGCCAGTCACTCCCGGTAGCGGGCGACGAAGCGGCGCAGGATCTCCTGGGGCACGGTGATGTGCTCGCGGTGGCCGAGTTCGGTGAGGTAGTCGGCCTCGTCCGGGTCGAAATAGCCGTCGTGGCGGTAGATTTCGATGCGCAGCGCCAGGCCGTGGCCGTCGAGTTCGGGGTGGAACTGGGTGGCGTAGACGTGCTCGCCGACCCGGACCGCCTGGACCGGGCAGCCGGCGGACCTGGCCAGCAGGGTCGCGCCGGGCGGGACGTCCTGGCAGGACTCCTTGTGGCCGACGAAGGCGCGGAAGGCGTCCGGCAGGCCACGCAGCAGTGGATCGTCGTCGGCGTCGCCGGTCAGTTCGATGGTGGTCGCTCCCGGTGATTCGGCGTAGCGGCCGGTCCCGACCTGCCCGCCCAGGGCATCGGCCAGCGCGCCCAACCCGTAGCAGGCGCCCAGGTAGGGGAAGTCCCGGCGCACCACCTCGATGAGCAGCTTCCGCAGTTCTGGTTCGAAGACCCGCTGGTAGTCGTACTTGCGGTCCTCGGGGTAACTGATATTGCTGGGCCCGCCGCCGACGATGACGGCCCAGTAGTCGTCGAGGTCGAGATCGGGCATGCCGCGATTCATCTCGACCCGGGTCACCTCCTGCGGCGCGAGACCGCCTGCGTCGAGGATCGCTTCATACTCCTGGTCGGAGGCCGCTTGCTCGGGTCGCAGCTGCAACAGCAGACAAGGCTTCGCCATCACCACATTGTCGATGGCTCTGATACAGTCGGCGTACCTCATCAGATATTTCTCAAAAAACAAAGTACGTGTAACCGCCGGTTACACGTACTTTGTTTTTCAGGCCCCGCCCGCACGGCCGTACTCCGGATCAGTGATCGCGATGGGCGACCAGCTGAGCCAATGCGGTCAGATCATCCGACACCAGATCACCGGGCAGCGCCGCGAAAGCCGCTTCCAATGCCGTCGATGCCCGCCGCAGCGTGCGCTGCTTGCCACCCGCCCGCTCGACCAGCTCCGCGGCCCGCGCCGCGCGTGCCGCGGTCAACGGATGCCGGGTGCGGTAGAGCCGAGCCAACTCGCGACCCGCGGCGGTGCCCGATTCCAGCGCGCACACCACCGGGAACGACTGCTTGCGATGGATGAGATCGCTGTGCGCGGGTTTCCCGGTGACCTTCGGATCGCCCCAGATGTCGATGTAGTCGTCGACTAGCTGGAAGACCAGGCCCAGTTCCGCGCCGAAGGTGTGCATCGCGGCCACCACGCGCTCGTCGGCGCCGGCGCACAGCGCGCCCAGCGCGCAGGCACAGCCGAGCAACGCGCCGGTCTTGCCCGCGGCCATGCCCAGGTACTCGTCGACGGTGACGGCGGACCGGGTCTCGAAGTCGCAGTCCGCGTACTGCCCGTGGCACAGGTCGACCGTGGCCCGGGTCAATCGGATGACCGCCTCCGCGGTGACGGTCTCCGGCACGCCGTCGCACAGCGCGCCGAGCGCCACCGCCTGCAGCGCGTCGCCGAGCAGGGTCGCGGTGGTCTCACCCCAGACCCGCCACACCGTTGGACGGCCGTGGCGGAAGGCATCGGAGTCCATCACGTCGTCGTGGACCAGCGAGAAGTTGTGCAGCAGTTCGACCGCGGCCGCCGCGTGCACCGACTTGCCCGGGTCCCCGCCGCACGCGGTCGCGGCCGCGAAGGTGAGCGCCGGGCGCAGTGCTTTGCCCTGCACGCCGCTGACGGCCGCTCCCTCGGGATCGCACCAGCCGAAGTGGTACCCGGCCATCAGGTCCAGCGGCTCGGTCAGGCCACTGACCGCGGTCCGCAACACCGGGTCTATGGCCGCTCTGGCTTCGCTCAATTGTCTACGGGCTCTTCGCTCCGCGGTCGTGTCGAGTGGGCGCGTTATGGATTCGGCTGCCCGGGCACGGGATTCGTCGTGCCCGGCGTGGGCGGCCACGGCCGGGCGGGACAGCCCCCACCGGCGCTTGCTCTCCCCGTGCGCTCCCACGGTGAAACGGATCGGTTTCGACGCTCGCATAATCGGCCCCGCTCTCTCGGACACGGTTACCGCAGCCACCCGGTGGCAGCTGGGTAGCAATGCTCAGAAGAACCCCATCGTCCCATCGGAAACTGAAACCCGGGGGTTGCCTGCGAATTTCAGTTCGGCAACGGTGCGCGGTTGGGCGTGGTCAGGTCAGCGGCAGCCCGTGTTCGAGCGCCTCGGCGGGTGCGCTGGTGTAGCGGGCGGCCTGGTAGTGGTAGTCGTGGTTGGCGCGCACGTAGACGGTGTAATTCGCGGCGGTGGCGAGGGCGTCGGCGCGTTCGCGGCCGGTGATGCCGGCGTCGTCGAGTTCGGTGGGCAGGCGCTCGACCGCGTCGGTCATGCGCGCCACGCACTCGGACAGCATGCCGTTCACCAGTTGCCGGGCTTGAGCTCGATCGTGGCCGTGGTGATACTGCGCCAGCAGCACCGAGTTGTACAGATAGCCGGACGCCTCGTCGGAGGCGACCGACAGCACGTCGTTGAACAGGCCCATGTGCTCGACGGCCGCGGCGCGCAGACTGCGCATGGCGGGCAGGTGCCGGGTCGCGGGGCTCAGGTCGACGCCCTCGGCGCGCTCGCTGATATCGAGGAACACGAACAGCGCCACGCCATCTCGCCGATGCGCGCGGTAGTCCTCGAGGTCGGGGAGGTTGCCGGAGAGCCGGCCCACGCTCTCGGCGTAGTAGGTCCACAGCCAGTCCCGGATCTCGCCGCGCACGCTCTCGCGCCACGCCGGGGACCGGTCCTGGCGCAGCCGTTTCCACAGTTCGGCGAACGCGATCGCGAGTACGCCGGACGGCTTGTCGATACCGTCCAGTACGGCTTCGATGGCGAGGATCGCCGCCAAACACCGCGGTGGCTCGGGGATTTCGATATCGAACTGGTCGTCCACGATGAAGGCCCACGCGGTGTACTGGCTCAGCAGCGTGAGCTCCTCGGCGCTCGCGCCCGGGCACCAGAGTGCGTACATACGGGCCGGTCGGGTCCGTTCCATGCGCCGCCGAGTGGGCTCGGTCGGCACCAGCGAGTAGGCTTCCAGCCAGGCCCACATTCCCGCTTCCGCCTGCGGCTCCGCGGGATTGAGCCCCGCCGGGTCGAACGGCATGAAGACTTCGAGAGCTTCCATACGAAACTGCCTACCCCCCAACTAATTACCCGAGGACACCGTAACGATAACGGCATTTCGGACGTTTGCACTCGCATCTGGAATCCCAGTCAGTAGGAATCTGCGGGCCGCCTGACCCCGCGCGGCCCTCCTGCGATCCGTTCGGCTACTCGGGCGCGGCGTCACGGACCCCGGTGATCCGCCGCAGTCCCTCCGCGAGTTCGCTTCCGCTGGGGGCGGTCTCGCCGTCGATCAGCGATTGCGCGGCGATCCCGATGAGCAGCGCCTGGTACAGCGCGCCGACCGACCGTCCGGCATCGTCCTCCTCATCGCCCTCGAATAATCGGGCCAGTCCCGCCCGGGCGTCCTCCGTCCGCTGCGCCAGCTGGGCCCGGGTCTCCGGATGCGAGAGCGCGTCGAAGGTCGCGGCCCAGAGCCCGCGATCGGCCGTCACCGATTCGCGGATGGCATCCCAGTGGGAGGCGAAGCGCCGCAGGGGATCCAGACTCGGTTCCGTCGCCGTCACCGTCCGTGCCAACCGGTCTCCCCACTCCTCGGTGGCCTCCGTCAGCGCGGCCGTGAGCAGCGCCTCCTTGGATCCGAAGTGGTAGCCGATGGCCGCCATGCTCACCCCCGAGGCGGTGGCGATATCGCGCACGGTGGTGCGGGCATAGCCCTTGTCGAACAGGCACTGTCGTGCGCCGGCGAGCAGATCCTCACGGTTTCCCATGCCCACACTCTAGCGCGAACGCCTGAGACAAATGTCTTGCGCGTTTGCCCAAATCGGATCTATGGTCGAGACATGCGGCAGATGAGCACCAAGAACGTCCTGATCTCCGGCGCGAGCATCGCGGGGCCCGCCCTCGCGTTCTGGCTGCGGCGCTACGGATTCGAACCGACCGTGGTCGAGAAGGCCCCGGCCCTGCGTCCGGGCGGCCAGGCCATCGATGTCCTGGGCAGCGCCACCGAGGTGGTCCGGCGCATGGGTCTGCTCGAGCAGGTGCACGCTCGCAGCACGGGTAAGCGCGGAACCTCGTATGTCGACGCCGAGGGGAAGGCTCGCGCCTCCATCTCCAGCGAGGTGTTCAACGGGGTCGGGGCCAATGGCGACACCGAGATTCAGCGCGGCGATCTGGCCGAGGTTCTCTACGCGGCGACCCGTGAGAATGTGGAATACCTCTTCGGCGACTCGATTGCCGCGTTGCACGAGGATGAATCAGGCGTGCACGTGACGTTCGAGCACTCCCCCGCCCGCACCTTCGATCTGGTCATCGGCGCGGACGGCGTCCATTCCCACACCCGCAAACTGGCTTTCAGCCCGGAATCGGAATTCCTCCGCCACATGGGCTACTACATCGCGATCTTCACGACACCGAATCTGCTGAATCTGGATCACTGGGAACTGGACCACAACACGCCCGGCAAGATCGCGGGCTCCTACAGTGCCCGTGAGAACACCGAGGCCAAAGCGATTTTCGCCTGGGCTTCCGGCCCACTCGACTACGACTACCGCGACGCCGACGCCCAACGGCGCATCCTCACCGAGACCTTCGCCGACCAGGGCTGGGAAGTGCCGCGCCTGCTCGCGGAACTGCCGAACGCCCAGGACTTCTACTTCGACGCCATGGCGCAGATCCGCATGGACCGGTGGTCGAAGGGCCGGATCGCGCTGGTCGGCGACGCCGGATACTGCGCGTCCCCGCTGTCGGGCCAGGGCGCGGACCTGTCGCTGGTCGGGGCGTATGTGCTGGCCGGTGAATTGGCCGCGGCCGCAGGCGATCACCGGGTCGCCTTCGATCGCTACGAGACGGAGATGCGGCCGATGGTGGACGCCTGCCAGACGTTCGCCGAGGGCGTGGGCGGCTGGTACGCCCCGAACAGCAAGGCGATGATCGCCTTCCGCAATCTGAACGTGCGCCTGCTCCCCTACCTGCCCTGGCGCGGACTGATCGGCGGCGCCCCGCAGAAGGTGGCGCGGACCATTGCGGTCAAGGATTACCGGATCGGGGACCCCGTGGCCTGACCTCGGTACGGTGAGTTTCGTGTGGCCCGCGCTGCTCGGGTGGCTGGCGGCGGCCCTGCTGCCGCCGCCACGCACTCCGGCCCGCAATGACGGACCGGTGAACGAGATCAATCGCATCCCCTCGTCTTTCGGAAATGGCAAGATCAACGACGACCCTAGGCATACGGTGGCCCACCGTCACTGAAGAGTTATCGGCCATACCCGGAGGCAGCATGTTGTCCCTGCAGGAGATTTCGGATCGCATGGAAATAGAGGACCTCATGGTCCGCTATTCCCACGCCGTGGACACCCACCAGTGGGACATGCTGGACGAGATCTTCACCCCGGATGCCCACATCGATTACACCGCCATGGGCGGCCCGGCCGGTGACGTGGAATCCACCAAGAAATTCCTCGCCACGGTCATGCCCAACTTCTCGGCGTTCCAACACATGATCAGCAATTCCTCCATCCGCGTCGAAGGTGACAACGCCACCGCGCGGACCATGTGCCACAACCCGATGATGGTCGGCGCCGCCGACGGCGAACGCCGTCTGATGCTGTGCGGCCTCTGGTACCACGACACCTTCGTCCGGGTCGACGGTGAGTGGCGGATCAAGCAGCGCGTCGAGGAGAAGAGCTACATGTTCGTGGCGCCCGACGCACTCCCGGGTAGCTGATCGGACGGCCCGGGAGCCGGCGGCGAAGGCTGCGAAGGGGCCGGGCACGAATTAGCGCAGGTTACTGCGGCGAATGCGGCCCGCGCGGTGCGACCGCGCGCCATCATGGGATATCGCTCGGTCCGGAGGCACCGCGAGGAGTTTGCGCCATGACACAGCTGCCCGCCGCGTCGCATCAGCGTGCGGAGTTGGAGAAGGCCTGGGAGCGGTGGACCACGTCCACCCCCGGCCGTCCGCCCGGCGCCCAGGTGGCGTTGCGCGGCGAGGTGGCCGCGTCGTGGGAGCGGTCGCTGCGCACGGTGGATCCGACGCGGGCGGTGGCCCCGGGAACCGACCGCGACGAATTGGGTTCGCGCTGGGCCGAATCGCCGCTGCGCTCCCCGGTCACCGAGATGGCGGGCGAGCTGCGGGCGCTGACCGAGGACTCGGGCATGATCGCGGTCGTCACCGACGAGGTCGGGACCGTGCTCTTCAGTTGCGGCGACCGGTCGGTGCGGCGGCGGGCCGAATCGGTGAACCTCGCCCCCGGCGGCTGCTGGGACGAGCCCTATATGGGGACCAGCGGCATCGCCCTGTCCCTGCACAGCGGCCGCCCCTCCCAGGTGTGGGCCGCCGAGCATCTGGTCGAGGCATTGCACGGCTGGGTCTGCTACTGCGCGCCGATCCGCGCCGCCGACGGCCGCCAATTGGGCGTGCTCGATCTATCGACGTATTGGGACCGCTCGCATCCGCTGATCCTCACCACCGTCCGAGCCCTGGTGACCGCCATCGAATCCCGAGTGCGCTCCGAACAGCAGCGCCCCCCGGCCACGCCCCGCCTCGAAGCGCTGGGTGTCCCCCGGTTGTACCAGCAGGGCCGCCAGGTCTCGATGCGGCCGCGGCAGCTCGAGATCCTGACCCTGCTGGCGCTCGAGCCCGAGGGCTTCACCCCGGAACGCTTGCACGAGGCCGTCTATGGCGACCGGTCGGTGTCGTCGAGCACCCTCAAATCCGATGTCTCCCGCCTGCGCGCCGCCACCGACGGCCGCATCGCCGACCGCCGCTACATGCTCACCGAACCCCTCGCCTGCGACGCCGTCGAACTGCTGGCCGCACTGGAGGCGGGCGACCTGACCACGGCCGTGCGGCTGTACCGCGGTCCGCTGCTGCCGGATTCGGACGTCCCGGGCATCGTGCAGTGGCGCGAACACCTCGACGTCTGCCTGCGCACCGCCGTGCTGGCCGACCACAATCCCGAGCACGCCCTGCGTTTCGGCCAGCGCTGCCCCGACGACATCGAGATCCACGAGCACGCCCTGCGCCTGCTCCCGCACGGCGACAGCCGCCGCGCGCTCGCGACCGCGCGTCTGCACACCGCGCTACGCTAGCGACACTGCGGGGCGTGCAAGGTTGCACAGCGTGTCCCGCATCCGAAATGTCCGGTACCGCAGCTGATTCCGCAGGTACCGACGCGGCAACGTTCCGCCAACCCGGCGCCAACCTCCCGCCAACCTTCGCGGTTCATAGTGGCCCCCGTCACCGCAGATAATGCGATCAGGAGCCGCGTCATGATCTTCGCCAAACCAGGCACAGAAGGCAGCATCGTCAGCTTCAACCGCCGCTATGACAACTTCATCGGCGGCGAGTGGAAAGCGCCGATCGAGGGCCGATACTTCGAGAATCCCTCCCCGATCGACGGTGAGACCTTTTGTGAAGTAGCGCGTTCCAGCGCGGCGGACATCGACATGGCCCTGGAGGCCGCGCACCGCGCGGCCGAATCCTGGGGTGCCACCTCGGTGACGGATCGTGCCAACATCCTCAACAAGATCGCCGACCGGATCGAGGCGAACCTGGAGCGCCTCGCCGTCGCCGAAACATGGGAGAACGGCAAGCCGGTCCGCGAAACCCTCGCCGCCGACCTGCCTTTGACGGTCGACCACTTCCGCTACTTCGCCGGCGCCGTCCGCGCGCAGGAGGGTCACCTCTCCCAGATCGACGCCGACACCGTCGCCTATCACTTCCAGGAACCCCTCGGCGTGGTCGGGCAGATCATCCCGTGGAACTTCCCGATCCTGATGGCCGCCTGGAAGCTGGCGCCCGCGCTGGCCGCCGGCAACTGCGTCGTCATCAAGCCCGCCGAGCAGACGCCCGCCTCGCTGCTGCTGGTGATCGAGCTCATCGCGGACCTGCTGCCGCCCGGAGTCGTCAACGTGGTCAACGGTTTCGGCGTGGAGGCGGGCAAGCCGCTGGCGTCGAGCCCGCGCGTGGCCAAGGTCGCCTTCACCGGCGAGACCACCACCGGGCGGCTGATCATGCAGTACGCCAGCGAGAACATCATCCCGGTGACCCTGGAGCTGGGCGGCAAGAGCCCCAATATCTTCTTCCCCGACGTGCTTTCGGCCGACGACGACTTCCTCGACAAGGCCGTCGAGGGTTTCGTGATGTTCGCGCTGAACCAGGGCGAAGTGTGTACCTGCCCGTCCCGGGCGCTCATCCATTCGTCGATCTACGACGAGTTCATGGCCCGCTGCATCGAGCGGACCAAGGCCATCAAGGGCGGCAATCCGCTCGACGACGCGACCATGATCGGCGCGCAGGCCAGCAACGACCAGTACGAGAAGATCCTCTCCTACATCGATATCGGCCGTCAGGAGGGCGCGAAAGTGCTCACCGGCGGTGAGATGCGCAAGGTGGAGGGTTTCCCCAATGGGTACTACATCGAGCCGACGATCTTCGAGGGCCGCAATGACATGCGGATCTTCCAGGAGGAGATCTTCGGGCCGGTGGTAGCGGTGGCCCGCTTCGACAACGAGGTCGAAGCGGTAACCATCGCCAACGACACGCTCTACGGCCTCGGCGCCGGCGTGTGGAGCCGCGACGGCGGCATCGCCTACCGGGTGGGACGGGCGCTGAAAGCCGGTCGGGTGTGGACGAACTGCTACCACGCCTATCCCGCGCACGCGGCCTTCGGCGGCTACAAGAAGTCCGGCATCGGCCGCGAGAACCATCGCATGATGCTCGACCACTACCAGCAGACGAAAAACCTGCTCGTGTCCTATTCCCCGAAGAAACTCGGATTCTTCTGAACCGGGGGGCGATATGACGGCGGGTCCGGTATCCCGGGTGACCATCACCGAGGCCGCGGCGGATGTGCTGCAACGGCTCATCGACCACAACGGCCCGGTGATGTTTCACCAGTCGGGCGGCTGCTGCGACGGCAGCTCCCCGATGTGCTATCCCCTGGGCGAATTCCGGGTGGGCGCGGCCGATGTCCTACTCGGCCGCGTCTTCCCGGACACGTCGTTCTGGATGAGCGCCGACCAGTTCGAATATTGGCGCCACACCCACCTCACCGTCGACGTGGTCCCCGGCCGCGGCGGCGGCTTCTCCCTCGAAGCGCCCGAGGGTGTCCGATTCGTCATCCGGTCACGGTTGTTCACCGATGCCGAGACAGCGGTGCTGGAAGCGGCTCCTGCCCCGCTCCGCGGCAACGAACTGGCCGGATGAAGGAGGGTGGCGCGGCCGGTTTCTCCGGGTCGGCCGCGCCACCGTACAACCTGTTGCAGCCCTACGGTTCCCGGGTCAGCGGCCCGGGAGGAAGCGGAGGCTGCGGGCGATGGTCATCAGGAAGGGCTGCCAGGTGTCCTGGGGGATGAAGGGCGGGGCGTCCAGGTTGAGGAAGCGGGTGACCACGATGGACTGGGGTTCGGTGAACTTCAGGAGGCCGTCGGGGCCGTGGCGGCGGCCGACGCCGGAGATGCCCATGCCGCCCATGGGGGCGCCGGTGGAGCCCCAGGCCGGGGCGTAGCCCTCGTCGACATTGACTGTGCCCGCGTGCAATTGCTCGGCGATGCGCTCGCCCTCGGCCTTGCTGCCCGCCCAGACGCTGGCATTGAGGCCGTACTCGGTGTCGTTGGCCCGGGTGATGGCCTCGTCGACCGAGTCCACCGGGTAGATGGAGACCAGCGGGCCGAAGGTTTCGTTGCGGCCGCACTCCATGGCGTCGGTGACCTCGGACAGCACGGTCGGCTCGAAGAACAGCGGGCCCAGGTCGGGGCGGGGGTTGCCGCCCGTGAGCACCTTCGCGCCCTTGGAGACCGCGTCGGCGACGTGCTTGGTGACCGTCTCCAGCTGCGATTCGGAGATCAGGCTGCCGATGTCCTTCGAGAAGTCGTATGCCGCACCGAGTTTCGCGGCCTTGACCGCGGCGGTGAACTTCTCGGTGAACTGCTCGGCGACCGCGCGCTCGACGTACATGCGCTCGATGGAGATGCACAGCTGGCCCGCGTTGGAGAAGCAGGCGCGCACCGCGGCCTTGGCGGCCTTGTCCAGGTCGGCGCCGCGCGTGATGATCATCGGGTTCTTGCCGCCCAGTTCGGCGGAGAAGCCGATGAGGCGGCGGCCGCACTGCTCGGCCAGGGTGCGGCCGGTGGCGGAGGAGCCGGTGAACATCAGATAGTCGCAGTCGTCGACGATGGCCGTGCCGACCACCGTGCCGGGACCGGTGACCACGGCGAACAGATCCGCGGGCAGCCCGGCCCGGGCGAACAGTTCGGCATTGGCCAGCGCCGAGTACGGGGTCTGGCTGTCGGGCTTGATCACCACCGCGTTCCCGGCCATCAGCGCCGGAATCGAGTCGCCGACCGCGAGCAGCATCGGGTAGTTCCAGGGCGCGATCACCCCGACCACGCCCTTGGGCACCGCGCGCACCGAGGCCCGGTTCAGGACCGGGAACGCGCCCGGCACGCTCTGGGCCGCCAGCAGTTTCGGCGCGACCCGGGAGAAGTAGCGGGCCGCGAGGAACAGGCCCATCACCTCCTCCTGCGCCGCCCAGCGCGCCTTGCCGGTCTCGGCCTGGATGACGTCCATCAGGTATTCGCGGTTCTCGATCACCAGCGCGCGGTAGCGGTCCAGCACCTCGGCCCGCTGCTTGGGGGTGCGCGCGGCCCAGTCCGCCTGGGCGGCGCGGGCTTTGGCGATGGCGGCGGCGACATCGGCGGCGGTGCCGACCGGCACCTCGCCCAGCGTGTCACCGGTGAACACCTCGGTGATCGCTCTGGTCGCGTGGTCCTGCGTGGTATCCACGGCCGCGAACGAGCGCAGCCGTTCGAACACCGCGGCAGCCGGCACCGGCATCATCGCCTCCTACTTGTGAGTAACTTCTGGATACACACAATCTACCCCCTGACCTCGGCGCGGGGCCCGGACTGGGAAATCTGGTGATTGCTACAAAATTGCCAAATCGCCCAGCGATCCGAGAGTAATGTTCTCAGCGGGGTGCCCTTTTCGAAGGAGTGCTCACAATGACCAAGTTCGTTCAGACGATCGAGTTCACGACCACTCACATCGATGAGTTCAACGAGAAACTCGACGCGTGGCTCACCGCGACGGCGGGCAAGCGCACAGCCGTCCGCGGTCTCGAGGCCAAGGATCGCGATCACCCGAACACCTATATGCAGATGGTCGAGTTCCCCTCCTACGAAGAGGCGATGAAGAACTCCGACCTGCCCGAGACCACCCGCTTCGCCCAGGAGCTCGCCGCACTGTGCGATGGCCCGGCGGTCTTCCACAACCTGGATCTGCTGCGCGAGGACAATATGGCCGACGGCCAGGGCCGCAATATGGTCGTGCGCAGCCTCGACGCTCCGGACGAAACCCGCCCCTTCGAGGCGGGAATGGGCCGGATGGACCTGATCGAGACGCCGTTCGGCGCGTTCGGCCGCGCGGTCTTCGAACCGGGCTGGCGCTGGTCCACCCACGTCAAGCCGATCGCGGGCACCGACACCTGTCAGGCCATGCACGTCGGCTACTGCATCTCCGGCCGGCTGCGGATCCGGATGGACGACGGCGTGGAATCCGAGCTCGGCCCCGGTGACTACCTGTTCTGCCCGGCCGGTCACGACGCCTGGGTCCTGGGCGACGAGCCGTGCGTGATGCTCGATTGGGCCGGCGCGGCCCAGTACGCGAAACGTACCTGACGACAAGCGCATCGGCGACCGCCCGGCCGTGGGCGAATGCGGCACTCCGTCTCGGACGGAGTGCCGCATTTATTTTGTCCGTATTGCCGGAATTCCAGGATTTTGCTGCGAATTCTGTAACCGATCGTGATCGGCGAGCGAAGAAACAGCCAGTACTACCCCGGGCAGGGAATCTCCCGCCGGTGAAGGCAGCGCCGGCGGGTCGGGCCCCGATCCCGCGCACGTGCGAGGGGTGCGTGCGCGGGATCACCGAAAGACGTGCGGCCCAGCCCTATTCGTTCACCAGCACCGGAATCGACAGCACCGCCGCCGACACCGGGGCATCGGCCGGAGCCGAGACGATGGTGAAGGGAATGCCGTTCACACTGGGCACGTGCGACCCGCCGCCGGTGGGTTCCTCGTCGGCGTGCTGGAACATCCCCGTACCGACCAGTCGGCCATTGGCGTCGTAGAACGCCGCGCTCACCTCCAGCGCCAGCACATCGCTGACATCGGAGGTGATCGCCAGAGTGCCACGCACGGAAGACCCTTCGAGACGGGTGCCGCTGAGCCGCACCCGATCGGTGAACGGCCCGGCCGCCAGGCGCACCTCCCCCGCCGGGATCGCGAGCGTCGCGGCCGGAGGCTCGGTCGTGCGCGGGGCGGCCACCGGAGCGGCCGCGGGCGCCGGACTCGCGGGCTGCGGCGCGGAGGAACATCCCGTGCTCAGGCCCGCCACCGCCAGCAGACCCGCGATCACCGCTCCGGTTCGCCGCGTCACGGCAGCAGCGCCTTGTGCATCTTGGTGTACAGCGAAGTGTTGTCCTGGCTGGTCGAGAAGACCTGCGCACCCGGGCCGTAGGCGTAGATCTGCACGTCGGCGCCGGTGTGGTTGCCCGACAGGTAGGTCAGCCACAGGCTCGCCTCGGGCGTGCCGTCCTTCACCTCGGCCGGATCGTCGGGCGTGCGGAAGGTGGCGGGGGCGAAGTTGCGCGGATCCTGTTGTCCCGCACCGTTGACCAGGCCGGGCGAGCGGACCGGGTCCTTCACGTTGTCCTTGCCGTCACGGCCGGGCTTGCTGTTGTTGGCCGGGTTGGTGGCGTCCACGTTCGTCGGCGGCGCGACGGCCTCGGCGTTGGTGAAGGTGTTCTTCTCGATGATGTTGAAGCCCGCGCACTCGTGGTCGGCGGTCACGATCACCATGGTGTGCCCGTCCTTCTTGGCGAAGTCGATGGCGGCGGCGACGGCGTCGTCGAACGCCTTGACCTCGTCGAGGGTCTGGGCGGCGTCGTTGGCGTGCGAGCGCTTGTCGATGAGCGCGCCCTCGATCTGGAGCAGGAAGCCCTTGCCGTTGCGCGCCGACAGCAGGTCGATCGCCTTGGTGGTCATGTCCTTCAGGGTCGGCTCCTGCTTCTGCGGAGCCGAATCCGGTAGCGCGTTACGCGCATTGGTGACGGTCATGTTTCCGCGGTTGAACAGGCCGATCACCTTCTGCGCGGTCACCGACTTCAGGTCGGCGGCGGTGGCCACCTTCTGGCTCTCGGCGGTCTGCGCCTTCAGCGCGGGATCACCCATGGAGCCCAGCACCTGATAGCCGTTGTCCAGCATGGCCTTCTGGTCGTCGGGCTCGAAGCGGGCCAGGCCGCCACCGAAGATGACGTCGGCGGTGTTGTTGCGCGCGATCTGCTCGGCGATCGGGGTGACCAGCGTCTTGTCCGCCGGCTGCGCCTCGTAGCTGCCGTCGGCCTTCTTGGGCAGGCAGGTCGAGTCGCTGAAGGTGGGGCCCTGGCAGCCGCGCAGCAACGCGTGGCTGAACATGCCCGCCGGGGTGGCGTCGGTGATCTCGGCGGTGCTGACATTGCCGGTCGCGAAGCCCGCGGCCTTGGCCTGCTCCATGAGCGTCGGCACCGACTTGCCGTAGGCATCCACGCCGATGGCGGCGTTGTAGGTCTTCACGCCCGACGACCACGCGGTGGCCGCGGACGCGGAGTCGGTCACCAGCGACGGCTTGGCGCTGTTCGGCTCCACCGCGTAGGTCGCGACCGCGCCCACATACGGCAGCTTCTCGAGCTGCAACTGCCCGCCCGCGCCCTCGAACCGCTGGCGCGCGGCGGTGACGTGGGTGCGCCCCATACCGTCACCGAGCAGGTAGATGATGTTGTGGACCTCGTTGTCGCCCTTGCTGTCCGACCCGCATCCGGCGACCAGCGTCGCGGCCGCCATCGCGGCGGTCGCCGTCGCGATCGCGACCGACCACGCGCGTTTCCTGTGCTGCACTTCGTCTCCTCCGTCGTCGCGTCCCCCGAGGTCCGGCGGCGCGGCCCGCGATTCCGGGCGCGGCTGAAGCTAGTGCTGCCGGTTTGCTCGTTTCCGACTCGCAGAAATCTCACAGTTGGCTCGCAGGTTAACGGATTCCCCGTGGCCAGGGCCTACGGGACGCGCCGGAGCGCTGTCAAACACCATCCCGCACAAAAGGACTCGCGCCGACGGCGGATCCGGCGCCCGGCTACGTTGCGGCGATGCATTTCCCGAAGCTCGGCGTCCGGACTCGGATCCTGGCCATCGCCCTGGTCCCGAGCCTGGCGCTGGCGGTCAGTGGTAACAGTGCGGCGGGTGTTCTGATGGACCGCGCTTCCCGAGCCCGAGCATGGGCGGGTGAGATGCAGGCCGGGATCGCGCCCACTCGCGAGTTGATCGAGGCGGTGCAGGCCGAGCGGCAACTGACGCTGTGGCGGCTGGCCGGGGTGGATGTCGAGGTGCGGCAGTTGACGACCGCGCGGCAGCGGCTGGATACGGCGGTGCGGCTGCTCGCGCCCGCGCAGTCGGAGTTGTCGCGCCTCGGGCCCGATTCCATGGGGCAGGCCACGACGGCGATGGGGGAAACCAGTAAGCGGCTGGCGGGGATTCGGACCGGGATCGACGCGGGCACCGTGCCCGCGGCCGATGCCTACGCCTTCTACAACCGCATTCCGCAGTCGGTGATGGCGGGTGTGGAGGTCGCCCAGCGCACCGCGCCGGACTCGGCCACGGCCGTGGAGCTCATGCAGGCGGCGGAGGTGCTGCATTGCCTGGAGGCGATGAGCCGCGCCAACGCGCTCGCGGTGTCGCTGCTCGACGGGAACCATCTTTCCCCCGAGCTCGGGGCCGAATACCTCAGCCTGGTCGGCTATTACCGCACCGGGGTCGCCGCCATCGTGGCCGCGCCCGACGAGCAGCAGGCCGCCGCGGCGCGCGCCCTGGTGTGGAGCGCCGCCTGGCTGCACCTGGGCCAGGTGGAACCGGTGCTGGCCCAGCGCACCCTGGCCGCGCCGGAGGGGACGGCCAAACGGTCCGCGCCGCAACCGCTTCCGGTCCCGGTCGACCAGTGGCAGCGCAGCGCCGCGGAGGTGGCCCACGGGCTGGCCGAACTCTGGCAGGCCGAGAACGACGAGGCCCAGCGGCTGGCGGTGGCCGCCGCCGCCGACACCACCCGCAAGTCCGTGTGGGCCGGGGCGGGCATGGTGGGGCTCGGAGCGATCTCGATCCTGGTCGCGCTGGCGCTGGCCAACCAGATCATCCGCCGGCTGCGGCGACTGCGGGACCGCACCCTCGCGCTCGCCGACGACGAACTGCCCGAGACCATGCGACGCCTCGCCGCGAGCGAGCACCTCGAGATCGAGGCCGCCGCACCGGTCCTCGACTTCGGGCACGACGAGATCGGGCAGGTGGCGCGGGCGTTCGGGCACGCGCACGCCGCGGCCGTCGGCGCGGCGCTCACCGAGGCCCGCACCCGCGAGGGCGTGAAGTCGGTATTCCTCAATATCGCGCACCGCAGCCAGGTCGTGGTGCACCGCCAGCTGGAGATCCTCGACGCCGCGCAGGCGCGACAGGAGAATCCGGCGCTGCTGGACATCTACTTCCGCCTCGACCACCTGGCCACCCGGGAACGCCGCAATGCCGAGAACCTGATCATCCTGGCGGGCGGCCGCCCCGGCCGCCAGTGGCGCAACCCGGTCCCCCTACTCGAACTGGCGCGTTCCGCCGCCGGCGAGACCGCCGACTACCAGCGGGTTCGAATCGGCCGTCTGCCAGCGGTTTTCCTGGTCGGCGCGGCGGTGGCCGATGTGGTGCACCTGCTGGCCGAACTGGTCGACAACGCCGCCTCCTTCTCCCCGCCGCAGTCCTGGGTGGAGATCACCGGCACGGCGGTGGCGCGCGGCGTGGTCGTGGAGATCAGCGATCAGGGCATGGGCATGCCCGCTGCGGACCTGGAGCGCCGCAACGAGCTGCTGAGCGCCGCACCGGACTTCGCGGTCAACCGGCTGTCCGAGGACTCCCGGCTGGGCCTGTTCGTGGTCTCCAGGCTGGCCGCCCGCCACGGCATCTCGGTGCGTTTGTCCGATTCCGATCATGGCGGCGTGCGCGCGATCGTGTTGCTGCCCACGGTCCTGATCGAGCGCGAACCGCTGGGCGCCACGCCGGATTCGTCCCATGCCGTCAATTCGCGGCGACACGCCTGAGCGGCTCGAATCGTCCTGTGCCGCCGTCTATTAGGGTAGCTATCTAATTGCTGTCCGACGGCTTCGAATGCGATGCACCGGCATGCATGACCCGAACTGTCAAACGCACTCCCGCCCAACGGGATCGATGCGGCATATGTGACCTACGTCCCGTTACCTTTGCCCGATGTTCAGAGCAAGGCTCGGGGTCCGCACCCGCGTGCTTGCCATCGCACTCGTCCCGAGCCTGGCGCTGCTCGCGATCGGCGTGGGTGGCGCGGGATACCTGGTGGTCGAGAGCAAGCAGGCGCGGGAATGGGCGGACGCGTTGTCCGCCGCCGGAGCGCCCACCGGAGAATTGATCGCGGCGGTCGAGCAGGAGCGCCAGCTCTCGCTGGCGCAGATGGCCGGTGGCGACGACGCCAACCCGAAGGCCCTCACGCAGGCGCGAACCCGGCTCGACAACGCCCTGCTGGGGATGGCGCCGGTATCGGCCTCCATGCGCGAATCCGGTCCGGAAGGGGTCACCGGCGACGTCGGCGGGTTCCTGACCCTCACCCGCCAGCTGGCCGGACTGCGCACCGGGATCGACACCAACGGCGCGTCGGTGTCGGACACCTATTACTTCTACGGCAAGGTGCTCGAGTTCATCTGGATCGGCACCCGCATCGTCGCCGACCGCGCGCCCAACGCCGCGGTCGCCATGGAGATGATCAACGGCCTGCAGATCGTGCAGTCCGCCGAAATGCTGTCCCGCGAGGCCGCGGTGGCCGAGGTGCTGCTCGCGGGCGGTGCGCTGCCGCCCGAGCTGGCCATCGAATTCTCCCGTGTGGCAGGCACCTACCGCGTCAACCTCGGCGTGCTCGCCGGTGGTGACGGCGGCGCCGGCAATGCCGACATGCAGGCCCTCATGAACGATCCCGACTGGACGAAGGTCGTCATGATGGAGAACGTCCTGCTCTCGCGGGCGCTCGATCCCATGACGCTGCCTCCGGTCAAGCCCGGCACTCCCCCGGTGGTCGCGCCGCTGACCTTCACCCCGCAGGAATGGCGGGACACGGTGTCGCGCCTCAACGCCCAGGTCCTGAAGCTGTGGGACAAGAACAGCAAGCACAACGAGCGCGCCGCGGCCGACGTGGCCGACACCGACGCCCGTAACTCCGCGCTCGTCGGTGGCGCCATGGTGGCGGTGTCGGCGCTGGCCTTCCTGGTCTCGCTCATCCTCGCCAACCGGATCATCCGCCGCCTCAAGGGCTTGCGCGACGAGACGCTGGTACTCGCCGACGAGCGGCTGCCCGAGATCATGGCCAAGCTGCGCGAGGGCCGCCCGCTGGACCCGGCCGACGAGAAGGCGATCCTGGACTTCGGCCACGACGAGATCGGCCAGGTGGCCAAGGCGTTCACCCACGCCCACGCCTCCGCCGTGTCGGCCGCCATCACCGAGGCCCGCACCCGTGAGGGCGTCAAGGCGATGTTCCTCAATATCGCCCACCGCAGCCAGGTCATCGTGCACCGCCAGCTGGAGATCCTCGACGCCGCGGAGTCGCAGCAGGAGGATCCGGCGCTGCTGGACATCTACTTCCGTCTCGACCACCTCGCCACCCGCGAACGCCGCAACGCCGAGAACCTGATCATTCTCGCGGGCGGTCAGCCCGGCCGGCAGTGGCGAAACCCGGTGCAGCTGCTCGAGATCGTGCGCTCCAGCGTCGGCGAGACCGCCGACTACACCCGCGTCAAGATCGCCCGACTGCCCGAGGTGTCGATCGTTGGCAGCGCGGTGGCCGACCTCGTGCACCTGCTCGCCGAGCTGGTCGACAACGCCGCCCACTTCTCGCCGCCGCAGTCGCAGGTCGAGGTGCGCGGCAACGTGGTCGGCAAGGGCGTCGCCATCGAGATCATCGACCAGGGCATGGGTATGCCCGAGGAAGAGCTCGCGCGGATCAACGTGGTGCTGCGCGAGGCCCCGGATTTCGGTGTCGCCATGCTGCCCGACGACTTCCGCCTCGGCCGCTTCGTGGTCGCCCAGCTGGCCTCGCGCCACGGAATCACGGTGCGGCTCACCGAATCCGACTACGGCGGCGTGCGCGCCATCGTGCTCGTGCCCACCGTCCTGACCGTGCAGGCCTCCGGCCGCACCGGTGAGATCCCGGTGGCGCCGCGTCAGCTCGAGACGGGCGGGCTGTCCGCCGCCTCGGCCGCGGTGGCCGCGCTGCCGCAGCTGCCCGCCGCCCCGGCGGTCCCGCCGTCGATGACCTCGAGCTACGACCTGCCGCTGCTGAACTACGATGCGCCGCTGACGACTCCGCCCGAGGCGCCGGTCATCCCGGCCGAGCCGGAGCCGGAGCCCTTCGGTCCGTCGACGGGTTCGTTCGCCCCGTCGACCGGCTCCTTCACCCCGCCGACGAGTTCCTTCGCGCCGCCCGCCGGCACCTTCGGCCCCACGACCGACTCGGCCGTGCCGCCGGTCATGTCCTTCGGCGCGGCAACCCCGTTCGACCCGCCCACCTCGCCGCCGCGGCCCGAACCGCCGCAGCAGCCGCGACTGGACCTGCAGAACGGTGCGGTCCCGCCGTCCGAAAACGGCTTCCGTGCTCGCGAACACGATCGGTCCCATTACACTGGCTCCGACGCCCGGCCCGCGCTTCCGCGACGGCACCGGCAGGCAAGTCTCGCACCGGAATTGGCGAAGGAGCAGTCGACCCCCGAGTCGGCGGTCCAGGCCACCCGCACGGCCGAGCAGGCCCGAGACCTTTTCTCCGCCATCGAAAACGGAACCAGGCAGGGCCGGCAGGCCGATCCCGGTTCGTTCGGGCCTGAGTCCCAGGCCTTCTTCGAAGGCACCCAGCAGGAACGACAGGAAGGCGACGGTGACCACCTCAAACGCTGGTGATCTCAACTGGCTACTCGATGATCTGGTCGACCGGCTAGCGGGCGTCCGTCACGCGGTGGTGCACTCCACCGACGGACTGCTGCTGGGCCGCTCATCCGCCATGAGCCGTGAGGACGCGGAGCACTTCGGTGCCATGTCCTCCACCCTCTACGGGCTGGCGCGCAGCGCCGGCGGCCGCTTCGACGGCGGCGGCGTCCGCCAGGCGGTCATCGAACTCGAGCGCGCGGTGCTGTTCGTGACCGCCGCCGGCAGCCACGCCTGCCTCGCGCTGCAGGCCACCGAACAGGCCAACCTCGGCATGGTCGCCTACGAGATGAACCTGACCGTGCAGCGGGTCGGCAACTACCTGTCCACCACACCGCGCCACAACCTGGCCGGACAAGGCAATCCGCGGCTGTCATGAGCGCGGGGCCGGGGGAACAGTGGTTCGATGACGCGGCCGGTCCGCTCGTGCGTCCCTACGCACGGACCGGTGGCCGAACCATGGGCGCGGGGCACGATCTGGACATGCTGACAGTGGTGGTGGTGCCGAACGCGGCCCCACCACTGCGGCGCAGCGAGCCGGAATACACGGAAATCGTGCGGTTGTGCCGGCTTCCGCTGACGGTGGCCGAGGTCTCGGCTGCTCTGCGGCTGCCATTGGCGGTGACGAAAATTCTGGTGGGGGACCTGATTTCCGACAACATCCTCAAGTTCCGGGCCCCGGCCTCCCCCGAAGCCGCGCCCGGTGACCTCAACATTCTGCGAGCGGTACTCGATGGCATCCGAAAACTTTGATTCCGCCGCGCCCATGGCCGCCTCGGTGAAGATTCTCATCGCGGGCGGTTTCGGCGTGGGCAAGACCACGATGGTCGGGGCGATCAGTGAGATCACTCCGCTGCGCACCGAGGAACTCATCACCGAGTTGTCCGCGGGCGTAGACGATCTGCGCGGGGTGGAGGGCAAGACCACCACCACGGTCGCGCTCGACTTCGGCCGTATCACGATCGACCAGAACCTGGTCCTCTACCTGTTCGGCACCCCCGGACAGGATCGCTTCTGGTTCCTGTGGGACGAGCTGGCCCGCGGCGCCCTGGGCGCGGTCGTGCTGGCCGACACCCGCCGGCTCGAGGGCTCGTTCGCGGCGATCGACTTCTTCGAGCGTCGCGGCGTCGCCTTCACGGTGGCCGTGAACTGCTTCGAGGGCGCACCGCTCTACACCCCGGCCGAGGTGCGCGACGCCCTCGACCTGGATGAGCGAATCCCGGTGCTGCTCTGCGACGCTCGTGATCGCGGCTCGGCCAAGAACGTGCTGATGACGCTGGTCGAGTACCTCATCGACCGGGCCGCCACCGCCGGGGTGCGCTGAGCGGTTCTTCGGCGAAGACGAATCGAGCCCGTCCGGCGTATGCCGGGCGGGCTCGATCTCTGTCATGGCTTGCGCCAATGCCGTTGCGGCGACTGTCAGTTGGGGACGACGTCCGCGAAATCGCTGATCCAACGGTGCGGACCGCGCGGGCTGTTCGGCTCGCCCGGGCGGGTCACGCCGACGGCCTGCCAGCCCGCGGCCGCCGCCGCGTCCACCTCGTCCGGGTGATCGGACAGGAACAGGATCTGTTCGGCCGGAACGCCGATGGCGCTCGCGATCTTCTCGTAGGACGCGGCCTCGCGCTTCGGGCCCGCGGTCGACAGGTCGAAATGCCCGCTGATGAGCGGGGACAGATCGCCGCCGCGCGCGAATTCGAACCAATCCTTCTGATTGCGCACCGAACCCGACGAATAGATGTAGAGCTCCAGCCCCGCGGCACGCCAGGCCCGCAGGGCTGGGGCGACGTCGGGGAAGAACTCGCCGTGCAGCGCGCCGTTGCGGAAACCCTCGGCGCAGATGATGCCCTGGGCGGCCTTGAGCGGCTCGGACTTCACATCGGTGTTCAGCCACTCGATGAGAATCCGGGCCACCTCGGCGGCGTCCGCGTCCGGGCGGTCCGCCTGGGCGCGGGTGGCCTCGATGATGGGATCGGCGTCGCCGCCGAAGCGCTGAGAGGTGGAGCGGTTTTCGGCCAGCCAGCCCGGGAGCCGTTCCCGGGTGTAGCCGTAGAGCTCCTCCCGCACCGAACTGGTCGGGCTGGTAGTCCCCTCGATATCGAGCACGACCACCTTGATCATGCCGGGGCCAGCAATTCGTCCAGGGTCGGGAAGCCCGCGGAGATCTTGTCGCCGCTGAAATCGCCGATCCAGCCGTCCTCTTCCTCGAAGAAGCGCACGGCCACGAACTCCGGGCGGGTGCCCATGTCGAACCAGTGCAGCGTGCCCGCGGGCACCGACACCAGATCGCCCGCGGTGCACACCGTCGCCAGCACCTCGTTGCCCAGGTGCAGGTAGAAGCAGCCCGCGCCGGCGGCGAAGAACCGGACCTCGTCCTCGGCGTGGCGGTGCTCGTCGAGGAACTTGGTGCGTGCGGCGACCGCCTTGGCGGGCCACTCCGGGTCGGCGTCATCGGGGTGGATGCGGGCCACGTCGATGAACTTGTAGCGGCCGTCGGCGTTCAATTCGTCGATGCGGCCCTGGTATTCGGCCAGCAGCCGCTCGGTCGTGGTGGCGGCGCTGAAGCCCTCCAGCAGCGGCCAGCGCTCGAAGGTGATGCCGCGCTTACCCAGTTCGGCGGCGATCACCGCGTCGTCATCGGTGCGCAGGACGACCTCACCGGCGTCGGTGTCGGACATGATCTGCAACAGGGTCATCGGAAGTTCCCTTCTCGGAACGCGGTATTCGTTTCACACATGGTCGCGCACCGGGAGCTCCTGGTGCCCGGTCAGAGTGGTCAGTTCGCACATCGCCTCGAGGCATTCGGCGCGGTCGCGGGCCTGCGCCAGCGACGCGCCCCAGGTGGTGATGCCGTGCCCGGCGATGAACAGCACCGGCGGGGCCTCCGGGTGCTCGGTCAGATACTTCTCGATGTCCGCGCCGATCCGAGGCACATCCGCGTGATTCGGGAACACCGGGATGTCGATGAGATCCGGGCGGGCCGAGCCCAGGCCCTTGATCAGCTCGTATCCGGCGAAACGTGCGGTGGTGACACCGTTTCCGCCGGTCCGGATCGACACGGCCGTGGCGTGCGGCGGGTGCACGTGCACCACGGCGTCCGCGCCGCGGGTGCGGTAGACGGCGGTGTGGATGGTGGTCTCCGCCGACGGCTTCCGGCCGGAGTCGCCCACGGGCTTCGAGTCGACCACGGCGACGGTGACCATGTCCGAGGCGGTGAGCTCGCCCTTGGACAGCCCGCTCGCGGTGATGACGGCCGTATCGCCCCGGCGCACAGAGATATTGCCCGCGGTGCCCGGCATCCAGCCGCTCGCGTACAGGCCGCGCGCGATGTCCGCGATCTCGGCGCCGGCGGTGTCGGCCGATCCCGGCGTGGTCGCCGCACCGGCGGCGGTGCGGGCGGCGGACGGGTCCTCGAGCACCCCGAACTCGGTGACCACGGCGGTGACCAGCTCGGCCGGGGTGACATCGAAGGCCGGGTTGAAGGTGGCCGTGCCCTCGGGAGCCGTTGCGACGCTGCCGAATCCGGTCACCTCGGCGGCCGCGCGCTGCTCCACCACGATGTCGGAGCCGCGGGCCGTGGAGATGTCGCGCGTCGACTCCGGCGCGACCACGATGAACGGAATGCCGTGGTGCGCGGCCGCGATGGCCAGCATGTAGGTGCCGATCTTGTTTGCCACGGCCCCGTCGGCGGTGATCCGGTCCGCGCCCACGACGACCGCGTCCACGCCCTCGGTGGCCATGGCCCAGGCCGCCGCCGAATCGATGGTGAGCCGGTGCGGGATCCCGGCCTCGGCCATCTCCCACGCGGTCAGGCGCGCGCCCTGCAACAGCGGGCGGGTCTCGTCGACGATCACCTCGGCCAGCGCGCCGCGCTGATGCAGTACCCGCAGCGCGCCGATGGCGGTTCCCCACGCGGTGGTGGCCAGGCGGCCGGTATTGCAGTGGGTGAGCAGCCGCAGCGGGCGGTCCCCGCACAGTCGCTGGATCAGATCGGCGGCCTCGGTGGCGGCGGCCAGGTTCACCCGGCCATCCTCGGCCAGCAGCTCCAGCGCCTCCGCCTCGAGCGCCTCGACACCCCCGGCCAGCTCGGACAGCGTCCGCTGCACACCCCACGCCAGGTTCACCGCGGTCGGACGGGCGGCCGCGATGCGGGCGGCCTCGGACTCGACCAGCGCTTCGTCGAGGACGCCGTCGGTGGTGGCGGCCCGGGCCGCGATCACCACACCGAACGCGCCGCACACGCCGATGGCGGGCGCGCCGCGCACGGCCAGCGTCTTGATGGCGTCGATGACCTCGTCGACCGTCGTGAGCCGCAGCTCCCGCACCTGGTGCGGCAGGGCTCGCTGGTCGATGGTGACCACGGCACCGTCGGCCCACACGATCGAACTCTGATCCATCGAGTTATGTCCTCTTGACTGGAGATTTGCGGCGATGCCCACGGCGGTGGGCACACTCCACCGTATCGAACCCGCCCCCGCGCCTGACCGGCAGGTTTCCGATCAGGCCGATCCGAATAGCCCGATTTCGTGCGGGATTGCGCCCCTGCGGTTCCGGCGCTCGGCGCGGGTGTCAGCTTTTGCCCGCCGCGCATACCGCTTTACTATCGCGGTATGGCGAGACCGCGTCGCACCCGCAAGATAACCGTGACGATGCCCGAGGAGATCGCCGCCACTCTCGACGACTGGCGCAGCTCCGGACGCATCGCCTCGATCTCCGCGTTCGTCGCCGAGTCCGTGAAGGCGCGCGTCGACCGCGCCGACTCACTGGCCCGCCTGGAGAACGCGCTCGGCGGCCGCCCGCCGCTGGATCTGATCAATCGCGCCCGGGCGGTGCAGGGGTTGCCACCATTATCCGATGACGAGGAGGCCCCCGGCGATCACGCCGGCGCGGCATGAGCCCCGCCGCCCCGACCCTGGGCGGCGTCGTCTTCGACACCGCCGCGCTGACCGCCTGGGCCCACCGCGTGGCCTACGTGCAATCGGTGGTGTGGGCCACCGCGGACGCCGGGCACACCATCATCGTCCCGGCCACCGCGCTGGCCGCCGCCCGCGCCCTGATCCCGCCCGGCCGCTGGGACATCCTCACGGTGCTGCTGGACCTGCCCAACACCGTCATCCAGCCGCTGGACCGTCCCGCCAGCGATCAGCTGGGCGACACCCTGGCCGATCGGCCCGACGCCGACGCCCTCATCCCGGCCGGGCACGCCACTCTCGAAGCGGTGAGCCGGGATTGGCCGTGCCTGACCGACCGGCCCGACACCCTGCGCAAACTGGACCCGCGCGTCCAGACCGACAAACTGCCCTGACCTGCCTGAATCGCATTGTGCCGAGCGAATTTCCGCTCAGGCGGGCGCGAGGGCCAGCGTGACGTTGTGGCCGCCGAAGCCGAACGAATTGCTCAGGGCGTACCGCAGTCGCTGCTCGCGCGGCTTGTCGGCGACCATGTCGAGCTCGATCCCCGGGTCCGGATTCTCGAAATTCAGTGTGGGCGGCACGGTCTGCTCGGCCAGGGTGCGCAGCGTGAGGATCGCCTCCAGCGCCCCGACCGCGCCGATCGAATGTCCCAGCGCCGATTTGGGCGCGTACACCGACGCGTGCGGCGTCACCGCCATGACGGCCTTCGCCTCCGAGGCGTCACCGACCGGAGTGCCGGTGGCGTGCGCGTTGACGTGATCGACCTCCGCGCCTGTCAGCCCCGCCGTCGCGAGCGCCTTGCGCATGGCGCGGGCCGCACCGTCGCCGTCGGGCGAGGTGCCGGTGATGTGATAGCCGTCCGAGGTGATGCCCGCGCCCAGTACCCGGCCGAGCACCCGCGCACCCCGCGCCCGCGCGTGCTCGGCCGACTCCAGCACCAGCAGCGCCCCCGCCTCGCCGAAGACGAAGCCGTCCCGGTCCCGGTCGAAAGGCCGTGAGGCGCGCTCGGGTTCGTCATTGCGGGTGCTCATGGCCCGCATCATGGCGAAACTGGCGATCGGCACCGCGTCGATATGGCCCTCGACGCCGCCCGCGACCGCCATGTCCGCCTCACCGGTGGCGATCAGCCGCCACGCGTGGGCGATGGCCTCCGCGCCCGACGCGCAGGCCGAAACCGGCGCGTACACACCGCCTTTCGCGCCGATCTCCAGGCCGACCGTGGCGGCCGGTCCGTTCGGCATGACCATCGGCACCGTCATGGGCGGCACCTTCCGGTAGCCGCCGGTCTTCATCAGGTCCACGGCATTCATGAGCGCCTCCCCGCCGCCGAGTCCGGTGCCCACGGCGACCGCAAGTCGTTCCGCCTCGACCTCCGGCGTCCCCGCGTCCTGCCACACCTGCCGTCCCAGCACCAGCGCCAGCTGCTGCACGAACGACATCCGCCGCTGTTCGATCCGGGTCAGCCGCTCCCCCGGCTGTGTCACCAGCCGTCCGCCGATCCGCACCGGCAGCTGATTCTCGGTGACGAAATCGTCGGTGAGCGTGCGGATCCCACTGTCCCCCGCCAGCAGCCGTGACCAGGTGGCGTCGAGGTCGGCCCCCAGGCAGGTGGTCGCCGCCATCGCCGTGACCACCACGTCCCGTCGAGTTTCTGTACCAATCGCTACACTCATGGAGACATGAATACCTGTAGCACCCGCTACAGTCAACCGGTGCCCCGCCCACTCGACCACGCCCGCCGCGCCCAGCTCCTCGAAGGCGTCATCGCCTACATCGCCGACCACGGCCTCACCGAACTCTCGCTGCGCCCGCTGGCCGAATACCTGGGCACCAGCTCCCGCATGCTCATCCACTACTTCGGCACCAAGGAGGCGATGCTGGTCGCCGCCTTGGAATCCCACCGCCCCGACATCGGCGCGATGTTCTCCGGCATCGACGACACTGCCACCCTCGCCGCCCGTCTGACCAGCTCTTTCGACCTGAACACCGCCGGCGACAGCGCGGTCAGCCTGCGCGCCCTGCTCCAAGTCCTCGGCGCCGCAACGGTTCCCGGCAGCCCCTTCCGGCCCTACGCGACCGACGCGATCACCGCGCTGGTCACCCCGATGGCCGAGTCCCTGCATCGCATCGACCCGAGCTTGCCCGACCCCGAAGCCTCGGCGACGCTGCTCGTTTCGGGTGTCCGCGGCCTGATCATGGATTGGTGGATCACCGGCGACACCGACCGCGTCGAACGCGCTGTCGCCCTCCTCGTAGCCGGGGTAGTGGCGCAGCCGACTGATGCCGGACGCTGAGAAGTTGTCTGTCAGTCGTTGCGGGAGTGGCCCGTTCGACCGAGTCGGTCACGCCGAGCGAGCAAAAAGGTGCGCTCCGACTGGTTCTCGGTGAGCTGCGCCGCGGTCCCGAACGCCTGACCGGCTTCCGTTGTGCGCCCGAGGCGGGCGAGCAGGTCACCGCGGATCGCGTGAAACAGGTAGTACTTCCCGAGATTCAGATCATCCACCACGGGCAAAGCCGCTGCCGGGCCCTGGACCTCGGCGACCGCGACAGCACGGTGGAGTGCGACCACCGGGCCGGTGTCGAAGTGCACGAGTTGGTCGTAGAGCGCCAGGATCTGCGTCCAGTCGGTGACGGGGTCGGTGTGCACGGCGTTGATCGCGGCCAGAATCTGGTAGCGGCCCGGCTGATCACGGCGCAAGCAGGCGCGGGTGATCGCGCGACCCTCGGTGACCAGATCGGCGTTCCAGCGGGAGCGGTCCTGCTCGGCCAGCGGGACCAGAGTGCCCGCGGGGTCGGTGCGAGCGCCGCGGCGGGCCTCGATCAACAGCATCAGCGCGAGCAGTCCCGCGGCCTCGGGCTCGTCGGGCATGAGCTCGACCAGCAGCCGCGCCAGGCGGATCGCCTCGGCGCAGAGTTCGGCGCGAGCGAGTTCGGCGCCGGAGGTGGCGACGTAGCCTTCGTTGAAGATCAGGTAGAGCACCGCGAGCACCGCGCCGAGGCGGTCGGGCAGATCGGCGTCGCGGGGTACCCGGTAGGGGATCTTGGCGTCACGGATCTTGGCCTTGGCTCGGACGAGGCGCTGCGCCATCGTCGGTTCGGGCACCAGGAAGGCGTGCGCGATCTCGGTCGTGGTGAGCCCGCCGAGAAGCCGCAAGGTGAGGGCCACCCGCGCGGGGAGAGCCAGGGCCGGGTGACAGCAGGTGAAGATCAGCCGCAGACGGTCGTCGCGCACCGGGCCCTCCTCGGCGGGTTCGTCCGGGCCGTGGAGGCGCTGAGCCTCGGCGTGTTTGTGCGCGCGCACCGATTCGCGGCGCAGCTCGTCGACGGCCCGGTTGCGGGCGGTGGTGATGATCCAGCCGGCCGGGCTGGGCGGCATGCCCTCGACCGGCCAGAGTCGCAGGGCGGTGGTGAACGCGTGGGCGACGGCGTCCTCGGCCGTGCTGATATCGCCGAGTCCGCGCACGAGTACGGCGACGGCTCTGCCGTATT
This sequence comes from Nocardia sp. CA-136227, assembly GCF_050955695.1. Classification (NCBI taxonomy): domain Bacteria; kingdom Bacillati; phylum Actinomycetota; class Actinomycetes; order Mycobacteriales; family Nocardiaceae; genus Nocardia; species Nocardia sp. CA-136227. The sequence goes on along the minus strand of NZ_CP192081.1, from coordinate 3,942,118 downwards.
CGGCGCGGAACACGGCCGCGATCTCCTCCGGTGTCGGACTCAATACGGTTCGACGTCCTGGAACGGGCGGACTTCGATCGGCAGTGTGGTCGCGGCGGCAGCCTTGCGGCCCCACTCCAGTGCGACGTCCAGATCGGGTGCGGTGATCACCCAGATCCCGCCGACGTGTTCCTTGCCCTCGGCGTAGGGACCGTCGGTGAGCATGCCGTCGGGACGCACGACGGTTGCCGTGCCGGGCGCGTGCAGGCCGCCGGTGAACACCCAGGAGCCGCTCTCACGCAGTTCCTCGTTGAACCGGTGCAGATCGGCCACGATTCGGACCATGGCCGCGGGATCCGCCTCGCCCTCGGGCTGGTAGATCGACAGCAGGTACTTCTGCATGGATTCCGACCTCACAGACGGGTGTAGTGGGCGATGATCACGCCCTTGGTGGTGGTGACGCTGCTGGTGAGCTCGAATTCGGTCAGCGGGGCGTTGCCCTCGAACAGTCGCGTGCCGGTGCCGAGGGTGAGCGGATGGATCAGCAGCGTGTAGCTGTCGACCAGGCCGGCGGCGTGCAGGTCGCGAACCAGCGAGGCGCTGCCGATGATCGTCAGGTCCCTGCCGTCCTCGGTCACGAGCTTGGCCACCGTCTCGGCGGCATCGCCCGACAACAGGATCGAGTTCTGCCAGGCGTCCGCGTTCACCAGAGTCCTGGAACAGACGTACTTGGTGGCCGCGTTCATGTGCGTGGTGAACGGGTTGTCGTCGGTGCGGGTGGCCCAGGCGGTGATGAAGTCCGTCCAGGTCCGGTGCCCGAACAGCATGTCCGTGGGCTCGGCCATACCCTTGCCCATCTCCGCGGCCATGACCTCGTCGTTGTACTTGCCGCCCCAGCCCCCGTGGGTGAAGCCGCCGCGGGTGTCCTCGTCCGGACGTCCCAGGCCTTGGACGACTCCGTCGAGAGTGACGGACAACGTGGCGTTGACCTTGCGCATGAGATGCTCCTTCGCTCGAGTTGACCGCTCTTCCGCGACCGTTCACCTCCTACACGAAAAGCCACAGGCGAAATCGACACCGGCGCCGAACTTTTTCCCAGCAAGGGTATTCGGCCGCGGTTCCGTTCAGGCGTTCGGACGCGTGAGCTCCACCGCCAGCTTCAGGAGTTCGGGGAGATAGTGGCCGTCCGTGCGGACTCGGCGCAGGGCTTCCGGGAGAGTGAACAGTCCGACCTCCTGGATCTGTTCGGCGTCCTCGGGATTGGTCGTTGCGCCCGTCAGTCGCACCTCGGCGATGCACCACAGCCAGGCCTTGTGCGGATGGGGCTGCCAGGGGCGATACGGCTCGGGACGGTCCGTCGTCGCGTAGTGCGCACCGAATTGCCGGATGGGCCCGTCCAGTTCGGCGCCCGCCTCCTCCGCGAGTTCCCGGATGACGCAGGACTCGATGGATTCTCCGGCCTCGCGGGTGCCGCCGGGCAGGATCCAGACATCGCGCTCGTCGCGGCACAGGACGATGCGGTCGCCGACGAAACAGACGAGGTGGATATTGGTGACGAGGTCGTCGGGTGGCAGCTCGGTCGAGAACTGGACGTCGAGCCCGCCCCACTCCCAGCGAGCGGGGGCGTGCAGGAGTGGGTAGCGCTCGGCGAGGGTCATGAGTCGACGGTACGGGGGCTGGGGCGTAAGTGGCCGGGGCCGTATGTGATTGCGCGGAGCAGGTATTCGATCGGGCCGTACCTGTGCTGCCGGGTCCAACAGGATGCGAGGGCCAACTGCGCCGCGTACAGGACGACCGCTATCGCCAGAACCGTCCAGTCCGCCATGCGGCCCGCCAGGGCCAGCCCGTAGCCGGTGAAGATCTGTGACGTGATCAACGATTGGCCGACATAGATGGTGGCGGCGATCCGACCCGCGGGTGCGAAGACCTCGGCCACCCGGGGATTGCTGTGGCTGATCCGCAGCAGCGTGGCCCCGTACGCCGCGGCCACCAGCGGACCGGCGATCATGGCGGGTCCCGCGAGGGGCGGCCACTGCGTCAGCGCATTAGATGCCGAAATCGGCAGTCCGGCACCGAAACCTACCCACTGCACGCGAGGCAGCCACGGCAGATAGCGCTCGGGCGATTCGAGCAGCCGCGCTGTCCCCGAGCCCGCTCACCCCGGCTCGTTCGGCGGATCGGAACTGCATGGTCGGCGAGTAACCGAAGAGGAACGAGAACAGCACATAGAACTTGTTGTGGAACAGCGCCTCTGACAGGGTCCGCGCGGCGCCGGGCGCGAATCCGCTCGGGTCCGACATGATCTCGATATTGACCAGAAGGATTCCGCCGAGGGCGAATCCACGCAGCGCGTCGAGTTCCCGCAGTCTGGGCACCGCCAGAGGGGCCTGCTCAACCGTCATGCCCGGACCGTAGGGTCACCTGCCGGTCACCGGGATCCCCCGCCGGAGCGAGATGCGGGTGGCTCCGCGGAGTGAGACCCACCCCACCGTCTAGAACTGGTGTCAGTATTGTTCCCCCATGGCCTTCGTCATCGACAAAAGTGTGGAGATCGACGCACCCGCCGAGCTGGTCTGGCAGGTGCTCACCGATGTGGACGTGTACGGGGAATGGAATCCCTTCGTCCTGGAGTGCAAGACCACCCTGGAACCCGGCTCCCCCATCGACATGCGGGTGCAGCTGGTCGGCCCGCCCAAGCAGCAGCGCGAGTTCATCCGCTCCTGCACCCCGGGACGCGAGTTCAGCTACAACATGAAGCCCGCGCCGCTCGGTGTGCTCAGCAGCGAACGCTCGCACCTGATCACCGATCTGGGTGACGGCCGCACCCGCTACGACTCGCACTTCCAGCTCAACGGCCCACTGTCGGTGGTGGTCGGCGGCCTGCTCGGCGGCGCGCTGCGCAAGGGCTTCACCGGCATGACCGATGCGGTCAAGACGCGGGCCGAGGCCCTGAAAGCCGTGCGCGACTAGCATTCACGCCTCGAACGGCGTCACATTGCCGGCGGCGTCGCGGCCACCGCTCTCGTGCTCGATAGCGGTGGCCAGGTCCTGCACGCTGGTCCAGCTGCGCGGCTCCTCGTCCTCCAGATTTCCGATGGTGTACCAGGTGGCGGTACCGCGATAGCGGACGAGCCCGTGGCCCGAGTAGTCCAGCGTCACATCGAGATCCCCGGAGACCGTTCCCTCTTCCCGGGTCATGACGGCTGCCTCGCTCTGGATTTCGACGATGGCGACTATGTGAACTCTCCCTTGCTGATGCAGTCCTTCACCGCTGTCTGCAATGCGGACTGTTCCTTGGTGTCGACGTTCAATCCGTACTTTAGTTTCACCTGGATGTAGTGCCCGATATAGGCGCACCGGAAGTTTCCGGGCGGCAGGTAACTGGACGGATCCTGATCGCCCTTGGAACGATTGGCGGTGGGATCGGAAATCACCAGATTCAGCGCGTCATTGGCGATATGGCGGCGGGTGTCGTCATCGAGTTTCGCCGCGCCCGACCGCCATGCCTCGGCCAGCGCCACGATGTGGTCGATGTCCAGGCCCGACGAATCGGTGGTCCACTTGTAGGGCTTGAGGGCATTGGTCTTCTTGTCCATGACCCCGTACTGATCGCGCCAGCCCGCATCGGTGCCGAGACTCAGTTTGCAGCTGCTCGGATCCAGCTTCACCGGTCCGGTCCCGTCGCGCAGTAGCACCACCTCACGGGTGGTGCAGCGGCTGTATTGCGCGAAGCTGTCACCGAATCCGTGCTCGGGCTTCTCACTGTCCCAGTGCGGGAACCGATCGCGCGAATAGCCGGTCATCGGCAGTTCGTCGGCCACCTTGAGTTTGCCCAGCAGCGCGTTGATCTCCTTGGCCGATCCGGCCGGTTGTGCGCCGCGATCCGGAATCGGCGGGCCACTCGATTCTGGTTTGTCTGTGCCGCCGCGTTTTTCGAGGACGGTGATCGCGACGGCCAGTGCGACCACGATCAAGAGCGATACGACCGCTTGCAGCAGGCGGCGCTGGGCCGGGGACAGGCGATCCGACAGGCGTAATGGATTTGTGCGCAACATATCCCGCAAACCTTCGCAATCGGCGACCCGAAACGGCAAGTCGCGCGTGAGGTTCGGAGACCTGTGTCACACCCGCCGTGACTCCATGGTGGGTCCCGCGAAGATCGAAAACAATGGCGCCGCAGCCTCTCCCGTGCCGCCACCTGCGGAAATACGACGGCGCGCCGGGTAGTGGCTACCCGGCGCGCCGAATCGTCCTGAGAATCAGGCGGTGTGGATCAGGCGTTGTTCAGCTTGTTCAGTCGCTCGCACGCCTCGAGGTACTCGCTGATGAGGCGCTGCACCACGTCCGCGGAACGCTCCATCTTGTTCATCATGCCGACGACCTGGCCGACCGGGTTGAAGTTCACGTCCTTGGCCTGCTCGGGGTAGCGGTGGCCGCGCTTGACGCCGTCGAGGGCGACCATCATCTGCAGCGGCATGCCGAGCGGGTTCGGGGTGTCCTCGGCCTCCCAGGCCTCGGTCCAGTCGTTCTTGAGCATGCGGCACGGCTTGCCGGTCCACGAGCGCGAACGCACGGTGTCGGAGCTGGTGGCGTCGATGTAGGTCTGCATCTGCGCGGGCGGCACATTGGCCTCCTCGACGGTCAGCCACAGCGAGCCGGTCCACGCGCCCGCGGCGCCCATGGCCAGGGCCGCCGCGACCTGACGGCCGTCGCCGATGCCGCCGGCCGCGAGCGCCGGCATGTCGCCGATCGCGTCGATGACCTGCGGCCACAGCACCACCGAGGAGATCTCGCCGCAGTGGCCGCCGCCCTCGGTGCCCTGCATGACCACGAAGTCCAGTCCGGCGTTCTTGTGGTTCATGGCGTGCTTGACCGAACCGCACAGCGCGCCGATCAGGCGGCCGGAGTCCTGGATCTGCTTGATCACGTCGTCGGGCGGGGTGCCGAGCGCGTTGGCGACCAGCTTGGCCTTGGGGTGGTTGAGGATGACCTCGATCTGCGGGGCGACCGTGGTGGCGGTCCAGCCCAGCAGCTGGTTGTGCTTCTCCTCCGGCGGCAGGTGCGGCACGCCGTGGTCGTTGAGGATCTTCTCCGCGAAGTCGCGGTGGCCCTGCGGAACCAGCTTGGCCAGTTGGGCTTCCAGCTCCTCGGGGCTCAGGCCCTCGACGCCCTTGCCCTCGTACTTGGACGGGATGACCAGGTCGACGCCGTAGACGCCCTGCACGTGCTCGTCCAGCCACTGCAGCTCGACCTCGAGCTGCTCGGCGGTGAACCCGACCGCGCCGAGCACACCGAGACCGCCCGCGTTGCTGACCGCGGCGGCCACGTCCCGGCAGTGGGTGAAGGCGAAGATGGGCACGTCGATGCCGAGGCGATCACAGATCTCGGTACGCATGGTGTGGTGGGCTCCTCTGAACTTTCCGACACTGGAAATGTTGTGCCCACCACACTAGAACATGTTCTACATTCGGACCAGTCTCTCGATGCCCACGCCTAGGCAACTGTCAACAACATGTTCTAGTTGCCGGGAATGTCAGCCGTGCGCGAGCAGCCCGTCGGCATGCAGATCATCGAAAAGGAGCTGGTCCACGGGCGGCACGTGCGGCCGGTCCGCGTAGCTGAACCAGGCGATCTCCTCGATCTCGCTGCTGACCGCGATATCGCCGGAGTATTCGGCCGTATAGCAGGCCATGCGTACGACGGCGTCGGGAATCAAAGCCTCGTAGGTGCCCACGTGAGCCACTGTCTCCGCGGTGATCTCGACGGTCAGCTCCTCGCGGATCTCGCGCACGAGCGTCTGCAGATCGGTCTCGTCCCCTTCGCGTTTGCCGCCCGGGATATAGAAGACGTCCTTGCCGCTCGGCCGCGCGCACAGAATCCTCCCGCCCTCGATCCGCACCCACGCCACCGTGTCGATCAGCCGCTGCTCCCGCTCCGTCCGCATTCGCGCACCATAGCGCGCGTGGTGCCGACGCCCGAGTGCGCGGCGTCAGCGGAGGTAGGCTGTCGCCATGTCAAAGCCGGGCCAGGAGCCGCCTCGACTCGTGACGGTCGAGGAGTTTCTCGCCGGCCCCGCCGATGCTTTCGGTGAGATCCATGACGGCGTGCTGCTCGAGTGCATGGCGCTGAGCCCGGGGCACGATCGGGTCGTGCATCGGCTCAGGTCCGCACTCGAGTACGCCATCGACCCGGACGGGCCCTGTCGGGAGGTGCACAGCGATACGCCGATGCGACTGGCCGACAACGATCAGGGCGAACCGCGACGTCGGTTGCGGGCACGCTATCCGGATTTGATCCTGCGGGATTGCTCCGACGGACCATACGATGTCGGGCACGTCGCTGACCAGACGCTACTGGTCGTCGAGGTGACATCCGACAGCACTATCGATGACGACATCGGCATCAAGCGTGAATTGTATGCTCGCGCAGGTATTCCGGTGTACCTGATCGTCCATTTCGACAAGGACTGGCAGCAGATCAGCGTGATCGAGGAGCTGCGACTGGACTGGTCGGGCCGACGGTACGTTGGCTGGAACAAGCACACCGAGGCGCTGGTTCTGACCGATCCGGTCAAGCTCGCCGTGATGTTCGAGGACCTGCAGAGCCAACTTCCGCGCCGCTGGTAGCGGGATGTGTTATGCCCATGTCGGGAGCCAGATCTCGTGGTCGGGCGTAACCGTCCGGCGGGAGTCGAGATGGTCGCGGAGTTTGCCGAGGGCGGGATGCGGATTGTCACTACGCCAGATGATGGAGAGCGGGTAGATCAGCGAGGGACGGCTCACGGGGATGCGTCGGAGGTCGAAACGGTCGGGCCACAGGTACCGGGTGCCTTCGCCGACCAGGGTCGCAAGGTTCGACGAGTCGGCGATCTCCTCCAGTAGGGCCTCTTTCGAGAAGACGAGGCCGAGCCGGTCGATCGTGAACCCGAACGTTTCGGTGAGCTCGGCGAAATAGTCGGCGACCTCGCCGTGGGTGGGCAGTCCCGGCATCCAGATGCGATGTCCCGCCAGTTGCATAGGCGTCACCGCGCGAGCATCGGCGAACCGATGGCGGGGGCCGACGAGCAGTTCGTGCGGCTCGTCGACCACGCGTGCCCTGCTGATCGCCGCGGGCAGCTGCTGTCGCGCCGGGACGGCATGGAAGGTGGCGTCGATCATGCCCGCTTCGACTGCCGCGATCGCGGCTTCGGCATCGCCCTCGAGGGTAACGATGTCGAGCGCGATATCGGGGTGTGCGAGGTGGAAGTCCTGCAACAGTGTCGCCATGACGACGCGTCGATTCACCACATCAACGCGCAGCGCGCGCCGACCAGGCCGCACCGAGGCATCGGCGCGGTCGGCGACCCGCAGCAGTTCCCGGGCGTGCGGCAGGAAAGTCCGCCCGTCAATGGTCAGTTCGGCGCCGCGCGCGGTCCGGTGGAACAAGCGCACATCCAGGTATTTCTCCAGCGCCGCAATGCGTTTGGAGACCGCCTGCTGGGTGATCGACAACTCGTAGGCGGCTTCCTGGAATTGGCCCGCGTCCGCGGCCACGACGAAAGTTCGCACACTCGTCAGATCCACCGGCACACCGTACCCCCCACAACGCCTGGTTGTGGCTCGCCGACTGATCGGTTGTTTGATCTCGAATTCCCGGTCTTGCTTGGATCACCGGTGTCAACAGCAGGTTGTTCAGGAGGTGCGGAAGCGTGATGGCCAGACGAGAACTGGGCCGCGAGTTCGGATGGCTGTGGGCGTCCTACGCGGTGAGCGCCTACGGCTCCGGGCTCGGATTCGGCGCACTTCCACTGATCGCCGTCACGGTGTTGCACGCCAGTCCGATTCAGGTGTCCGTGCTCGCGGCGGTCGGGCCCGCGGTGGGCGCGCTGATCGCCCTGCCGCTCGGCCCCTGGGTCGAGTTCCAGCCCAAACGCCCGGTGATGATCGCGATGGACCTGATGCGATTCGCGGTCATGGCGACCATTCCGATCGCCTACGCCTTGGGCCATCTCGGCTTCATCCAGTTGATCATCGTCTCGGCGGTTGTCGCCTCGGCCAAGATCGCTTTCGGCGCGGCGAGTGGCGCGTATCTGAAGGCCCTCGTCCGCCCGGGCGACCTGCTCGTCGCGAATGCGCGCTTCGAGTCGACCAACTGGAGTTCGATCGCGGTCGGTCCGCCGCTGGGCGGCGCGGCGATCGGTCTGTTCGGACCGGTCGTCACCGTCATCGCCGACGCTCTGAGCTACCTGTTCTCGGCGCTGTGCGTCACGGCGATTCGCGGCGCCGAGCAACGGCCCCAGCGCACCACCGCTAGCCCCCTCCGAACCGCCGACCTGCTCGAAGGCTGGCGCCATCTGCTGAATCACCCCGGACTGCGGGCCCTCTACCTCAACCAGTTGCTCGTCAGCGGCCTGATCATGGCCACCGAGCCATTACTGGCCGTCGTGTTGCTACGCGAACTCGGGTTCAGTCCTTGGCAATACGGTCTCGCCTTCGCCGCCCCCTGCCTCGGCGGCCTGATCGGCTCGCGCCTGGCGGGCCGCGTGGTGGCCCGCTACGGCCAACTCCGGGTGCTCCGGACCGTCGGCACCCTGCGCGCGATCTGGCTGATCGGCCTCGTCTTCATCCATCCTGGCGCTCTCGGCCTCATGACCGTGATCGCCGTCGAGCTCGCGATCATCATCAGCATGAGCCTGTACAACCCGGTACTGGCCACATACCGGCTGGAACACACGCCGAAAGATCGTGTCGCCCGAACTCTTTCGGCGTGGTCGATCAGCAGTGGCGCGGCCATCGCGGTGCTCAGCGCCCTGGGCGGATTGCTCGCGAGCCTGACCACGCCGCGCACGGCCATCGCTGCTGCGGGCTTGCTGATCCTGGCCAGCCCGCTCCTACTCCCCCGCCGAACCGATCCCATCACCCCGGTCGACCCGGCCGCGGCTCCTTCCCATGCTGTACCGCAGAAAGGCGCACCCTCATGACTGTCACCGCTTTGGATGTTTCCACCGCACTGGTCATCATCGATGTGCAGCGGGCCCTCGTCGCCGCTCCCGTGGTCCCGCACTCCGGCCCCGAGGTGGTCGCTCGCACAGTCGAATTGGCCCGGGCCTTTCGTGAGCACCACGCCCCGATCGTCCTGGTGCGGGTCACGGCACGTGCGGACGGATCCGATGCGCCGCCGGGGCGCAACGAGATCCCGCGGCAGCCCAGCGCCCTGCCCGAGGGCTGGGACGCGATCGTCGACGAGTTGACCGGTCACCCTGACGACATCGTGGTGACCAAGCGGGCGTGGGGCGCATTCCACGGAACCGACCTCGACCTGCACCTACGCCGCCGTGACATCACCCAGATCGTGCTGGCGGGCCTGACCACCAGCGTCGGTGTGGAGTCGACCGCCCGAGCCGCCTACGAGCACGGCTACCACGTGACGCTCGCGACGGACGCCATGGCCGATCTGGACATGGACGCCCATCGCAACAGCATCGAACGGATCTTCCCGAAGCTCGGCGAGACGGGACGCACCGCCGAGATCCTCGCCCTACTCGACCATGCCGGGGCTCGGGTCTAGCCGGCCGCAGGCTTGGGCATCCGCACGACCAGACCCAGCGCGCCCGCCACCAAGGAGGCGGCCGCGATCACGTACCACCCGTGTCGGAAGGCGTCCAGGGTCGCCGGTCCCCCGAGCGGGGAACCCAGCACTGCCACCAGAACCGCTACGCCCACGGCCATTCCGATCTGCCGGGCCATAGTCAGCACGGCGGAGCCCGTCGCAAACTGCTGGGGTGGGAGGCCCGAGGTGCCGGCGGCGGTGCCGGTCGGGAGGGTGAGACCGACGCCGAGCCCGGTCAGCAGCATGCCGGCGAGCAGTCCGGTCGCGTAGTTCGGATGCAGGGCGACGGCCTGGGCCCACCAGACGATCCCGGCCGCGAAGGCCAGTCCGCCGAGAGCGAGCACTCGGCCGACGCCCACGCGGGCGATGAAGGGGCCCGCCGCGATGGCCACCACCGGCACCACCAGGGGGCCGGGTGCGATGCCCAGGCCTGTCTTCAGCGCGGACCAGCCCCAGACGTTCTGCATCCAGAGCACCGCGGAGAGCAGCATGCCCGCGAACGCGAAGTTGAACAACAGGGAATTGCCGAGTACGACAGCGAAATTCGGGACCCGCAGCAGACCCGGATCGACGACGGGGCTGTGGTGGCGGCGCGAGGAGACCACGAAGACCGCCGCGAACGCGATGGTCGCCGCGAACGCGCCGAGCACGCCCGCCGAACCCCAGCCCCAGTCCTGGCCCTTCACCACCGCGAGGATCAGCGAGCCCGCCGAGCCGATCAGCGCCAGCGCGCCCACCCCGTCCGGCAGCGGTCCCCCGGTGCCCGCGGGCCGCGGCAGCAGCCGGATGCCGACGATCACCGCGATGATCCCCAGTGGCACGTTCACCAGAAACACCCAGCGCCAGTGCAGTTCGACGAGCAGCCCGCCCGCCACCGGACCCAGGGCCGCGCCCAGGCCGCCGAACGCGACCCACAGCCGCACCGCGGTCGCCCGCTTCTCCGCCGGTGTCGCGGCCAGCAGCAGACCGAGCGAGGACGGGGTGAGCAGTGCCGCGCCGGCCGCTTGAACCACCCGGAACGCGACGAGCGCCGCACTGTTCGGGGCGACCGCGCACAGCGCGGATCCGAGTACGAAGACACCGAGCCCGGTCAGGAAGGCGGTCTTGTGCCCGTTCCGGTCGCCGAGCCGCCCGGCCGGTACCAGCAGCGCCGCGTAGACGATGGCGTACGCGTTGAGCACCCAGGACAGGCCCGAGATCCGCGCGCCGGAGAAGTCCTCCGCGATCCGTGGCAACGCCACATTGACGATGAACAGGTCCAGGCTCGAGAGCAGCACCGCCACCGCGACGATGCCGAGCACCATCCGTGGATCGGTCGCCCGCCGATCCTCCTGCACAACAGCCGTATTCATCGGGTCTCCCCCTGTGCCTCGCGGACGGTCCTAGTGAGTTGCTTCATAAGACGGACCATAGGGCAGTGAGTTCGTTGAAGCAACTGACTATGCTGGAACCATGCGGCGAACCAGCTTCGAGGACATGAACTGCTCCATCGCCCAATGCCTGGAGGTGGTCGGCGAGTGGTGGACGCTGCTGATCGTGCGGGACGCCCTGTTCGGGGTGACCCGCTTCGACGACTTCCGCTCCCGCCTCGGCATCGCCCGCAATGTGCTCACCCAGCGTCTGGAACACCTGGTCGAGCAGGGGGTCCTGGAAAAGACGCCCTACCAGGACAATCCGGTCCGCTACGACTACGTGCTGACCGATAAGGGGCGCTCGTTGTGGACGATCCTGGCTGCCATGCGGCAGTGGGGCGACGAATGGGCCGCCCCCGACGGCCCGCCCATCGAGGCCGTCCACACGGAGTGCGGGCATGTCACGACCGTGCGGCCGGTGTGCTCGGAATGCGGCGAGCACCTCGCTTCCCGGGACCTGCGTCTCCAGCTCGGCCCGGGCGCGCACGATCCGGCATTGCTCCCGGGCCGCTGACGGTCGCCCGATGGGAGCCGCGCGGGGAAAAACCCTCCGGGCCGCGGAACGATGCGTGCCCTGGACTCCGAGGGCGCGATAGAAGTGGGTCGCGCACAACGGATTCGGGGGGATCTCGACATGTCCGACCTGCGCCGGACACGGTGGACCTGGACGTTCCTGGTCGCGCTGACCTTCTCGGCGGGCCTGGTGCTCGCCGGTGGGGTCAGCTTGATCCTGAATATCGGCCACCCGGACAATTCGACCAGGTACCTTGCGCAGGCGGCCCTCGCCTGCACCGCGGTGTTCTGGTTCCTCAGCTGGTTCCCGCGACAGTGGAAGAAAGGTGGTGGCGGTGCGTCCCGCTGAACCGAGTGAATCGACCCGGCCGAGCCCGGAGACCGTCCTGTCGGTCGGCGGCTGGCATCCGCGACATTCGCGGGTGCTGGCGCTGGCGAGCAATGGCGCGTTCGCGTTCGCGCTCGTCGATACCAATGGCGACGGTTCCGAGATCGACCTCGACGAGCTGATCCTCGACGACGGCGAATGGCGTGCCGGGATGAGCGTCGGCGCGGGCGAATTCATCGCCGTGGGCAGTCGCGGCTCGGTCTACGTGCTCGGCTACGGCTCGAACGTGAGCGGCGTGCGATGGGCCTACGGCCGCGCCGACCGCCCCGGCGCCGCCGAGGTCGAGGTGGACGGACGCGCGATCACCGTCACCATCGCCGACACCGGGTGGTGGGTGTGGGTCGATCCGGTCGTCGAATCGAACTGAACGACACCAACACCGGAGTCCAGCGGCCCGGACGTCCATGATCTGCTGCCCGGTCGCCTCGGCGACCGTCGGCAACTGAGCGGTGATCTCGGCGGTCGGCGGCGGCATACGACCGTCGACCGACGCGATCCGCGATCTCACGGGTGCGGGCATCCCACACGGGTTCCCGTGTCAGGAGCGCCTTTTCAGAGGCGTTCGATGATGGTGGCGTTGGCCAGGCCGCCGGCCTCGCACATGGTCATCAGGCCGTAGCGACCGCCGGTCTGCTCGAGGTGGTTGAGCATGGTGGCCAGGATGCGGCCGCCGGACGCGCCGAGCGGGTGGCCCAGGGCGATCGCGCCGCCGCGCGGGTTGAGCTTGGCCGGGTCGGCGCCGAGCTCCTGCGCCCACACCAGCGGCACCGGCGCGAAGGCCTCGTTCACCTCGTAGACGTCGATGTCGTCGATGGACAGCCCGGCGCGCGCCAGCACCTTGCGGGTGGCGGGGATGACGGCGGTGAGCATGAGCAGCGGGTCGTCGCCGGTGACGGCGAAGGAGTGGAAGCGGGCGCGCGGTTTCAGACCGAGCTGGGCGGCCTTCTCCTCGCTCATGATGAGCGCGGCGGACGCGCCGTCGGTCAGTGGCGAGGAGTTGCCCGGGGTGATCGACCATTCGATCTCCGGGAAACGGGCCTTGAACTCGGCGTCCACGAAGGCGGGCTTCAGTCCGGCCAGGCCCTCGACGGTGGTGCCGGCGCGAATGGTCTCGTCGGCGCTGATCGTGCCCGCGGGCACCAGTTCGTTGTCGAAGCCGCCGGCCGCGGCGGTGCCGGCGGCCGATCGGTGCGAGCGCGCGGCGAACTCGTCGAGGGCGGTCCGGTCCAGCTTCCAGCGCGCGGCCAGCACCTCGGCCGAGATGCCCTGCTGTACCAGGCCGTTCGGGTATCGGTGCGCGATCGGGCCGCGGTTGGCGTCCTGGCCCTGGGCATTGGAGAACATCGGCACCCGCGACATGGACTCCACGCCGCACGCGATGGCGATGTCGTACGCCCCGGCGATGACACCCTGGGCGGCGAAATGGGCGGCCTGTTGTGAGGATCCGCACTGCCGGTCCACCGTAGTGGCGGGCACCGCTTCCGGGAAGCCGGCCGCGAGCACCGCGGTGCGGGCGATATTGAAGGCCTGCTCACCGCTCTGGGTGACGCAACCGCCGATCACATCGTCGACGAGTGCCGGGTCGATTCCGGTGCGCTCGATCAGGCTGCCCAGCACTCCCGCGAGCAGGGTGGCCGGATGGACTTCCGACAGGCCGCCACCGGATTTCCCCTTTCCGGACGGGGTGCGAATGGCGTCGACGATGACGGCGGAAGTCATGACTTCTCCCTGTTCCCAATGGACGATCCGGGTGCGAATTCCGGTTAACATACGCACTGTACCGCACGACTGGCCACGCCGTCAGTAGCCGGATTTCGGCCTCCCGGCCGCCGTATTTTCGATTGCTAACCTGTTGCTGTGACCACGACCAGCAATCCGACCACCGCCCCCTTCTGGGACCTCGAGATGCGGCTGTCCGCCGTGTTGTCGGTGTTGGCCGGATTCATCGGCGCGGCCGCGTACGCCCATTCCGAGGGCTACTTCGTCACCTTCATGACCGGCAATACCGAACGCGCCATCCTCGGCAACTTCGCCGGCGATCACACCCTGGCCGTGGGTGCGGCGTCGATCATCGCGTGCTTCCTGGCCGGCGTCTTCATCGCCTCGATCTGTCGCCGCTACTGGTGGACCAACCATCCGCACGGCGCGACCATGCTCACCACCGTCGCGCTGGCGGGCGCGGCCATCGTCGACAACATCCTCGACGAGCGCGGCATCGGCCTGGCCCCCATTCTCTTCGTCGCCTTCGGCATGGGCGCGCTGAACACCTCGTTCGTGAAGAACGGCGAGGTGTCGATCCCGGTCAGCTACATCACCGGCACGCTGGTGAAACTCGCGCAGGGCATCGAGCGGCACGCCTTCGGCGGCGGTACCGTCCGCGACTGGCTCGGCTATGCGACGCAATACTTTTCGTTCAGTCTGGGCGCGCTCATCGGCGGCCTGGTCGCGGTGGTCGTGGACGGCGCCTACATGCTCAACGCCGCCGTCGTGGGGTCACTGCTGGTGGCCTCCTACACCTGGCGAGCCGACGTCCGCTGGGTGCGCCGCACGGTCCGCCGGGCCGTAGACGAGAGCTGAACCGCGCGACACGGGCAGGTCACAGCAACACAACACATGGCTAATTGACCGCAAATGCGGCGAACTGGTCATATTCTGCAAAACATGACAACCAGCAAAGAGGGAGTTTTCGAGGGGCCGGTTCAAACACTGGCCCGCAGCGCGTGGCAGTCGATCCTGGTCACCGGCATTCTCTCGGTGGTGCTGGGCATCCTGATCCTGGTGTGGCCCGGACCGACCCTGGTGGTCGCGGGCGTCCTGTTCGGTATCTATCTGCTCGTGTCCGGCGTCTTCCAGCTGATCGCGGCATTCGGCCTGCATGTCAGCGCCTGGATGCGGGTGCTGTCGTTCATCACCGCCATTCTGTCGTTCATCCTGGGCTTCTTCTGCTTCCGCAACGAGTTCCAGGCGATCGGCCTGCTCGCGTTGTGGATCGGCATCACCTGGATCTTCCGTGGCACCGCGGTACTGGTGGCCGCGATATCGGACTCCGCGCTTCCGGGCCGGGGCTGGCAGATCCTGTTCGGCATCCTGCTGATCGTCGGTGGCGGTCTGCTGATCGTCGAGCCGTTCCGCTCCATCACCACCCTGGTCGTCGTGGTCGGCTGCTGGCTGATCGTGATCGGCATCTTCGAGGTGATCTCGGCGTTCCAGGTCAAGAGCACGGCCAAGCGCGTCGCGGCCAACCTATAACCCTTCGACAGTGAGAATGGCGGTCGCCCCGGATTCGGGGCGACCGCCATTCTCGTTGCCGGGCACACCGTTTCAGCGCAGCGGCCGCTTGGGCCGCTTGTCCATCAGCCGCAGGATCAGCGGCGTGAAGATGAGCTGCATGGCCAGATCCATCTTCCCGCCCGGCACCACGATGCTGTTGGGCCGCGACATGAACGAGTCGTGCAGCATGGACAGCAGATACGGGAAGTCGATCACCTTCGGGTCGGCGAAGCGGATCACCACGAAACTCTCGTCCGCGGTCGGAATGGTCCGGGCGGTGAAGGGATTCGAGGTGTCGACGGTCGGCACCCGCTGGAAGTTCACATAGGTTCGCGAGAACTGCGGGCAGATGTGTTTCACGTAGTCGGGCATGCGTCGCAGAATGGTGTCGATGATGGCCTCGCTGGAGTAGCCGCGTTCGGTCTTGTCGCGGTGCACCTTCTGAATCCACTCCAGATTGATGATCGGCACCACGCCCACCAGCAGGTCGGTGTATTGCCCGACGTCGACGTCCTCGCCGACCGCGGCCCCGTGCAGGCCCTCGTAGAACAGCAGGTCGCTGCCCGGCGGCAGTTCCACCCACGGGGTGAAGGTGCCCGCGGGCTGTCCGTAGGGTTTGGCCTCCTCGTCGTCGTGCAGGTAGCGGCGCACCGCCCCTACGCCGGTGTCCCCGTAGTCGCGGAACAGCGTCTCGAGTTCGGGGAGCAGATTCGCTTCCGGCCCGAAATGCGAGAACGTGAGATTGCGCTGCTGTTCGGCTTCGGCCATGGCCAGTTTCATCTCGTTGCGGTCGTAGCGATGGAACGAATCCCCTTCCACGATGGCCGCGTTGATTCCCTCGCGGCGGAATATCTCCTGGAAGGTTCGCGTGACGCTGGTCGTCCCCGCACCGGACGACCCGGTGATCGCGACCACGGGATGTTTGACCGACATGGCACCTCCTCGATTGCCGGACAGCAGGTTTCGCGCGCCCGGCCGTTCAATGACGGGCCGCGCGGAACAGTGAGCGGGAACCGAAGAGCGAGGCGTCGAAGCTGGGCCCCTCCTCCGGTTCGCGGTGATAGCGCTCGATCCGCTCGACCTCGTTGCGGGAGCCGAAGATGAACGGCACCCGCTGATGCAGTTCCTCGGGCCGCACGTCCAGGACGCGTTCGTGCCCGGTGGAGGCCGCTCCCCCGGCCTGCTCGACCACGAAGGCGATCGGATTGGCCCCGTACAGCAGCGAGACCCGGCCCGGCCGTTCGGGATTGCGGGTGTCGCGCGGATACATGTAAAGCCCGCCGCGGGTGAGGATGTGGAAGGTGTCGGCCACCAGCGAGGCGACCCAGCGCATATTGAAGTCGCGCCCGCGCGGCCCGTCCACGCCTTCGAGGCATTCGTGGACGTAGCGGCGCACCGGGCGCTCCCAGAACCGCTCGTTGGCGGCGTTGATCGCGAATCCGGAGGTGTCGTCGGGGATGCGCATGCGCGGGTGGGTGAGCACGAACGCGCCCACCTCGCGGTCGAGGGTGAACCCGTCCACGCCGCTGCCGGTGGTCAGCACCAGCATGGTGGCGGGCCCGTACAGCGTGAAGCCCGCGCAGACCTGCTGCACGCCCGGCTGCAGGAAGTCGTGCCCGGCGGGGACGCGCCCGTCCTCGGGTGCGCGCAGCACACTGAAGATCGTGCCGACCGGCAGGTTCACGTCGATATTGCTCGACCCGTCGAGCGGATCGAAGGCGAGCAGGTATTTGCCGCGCCGGATCTCGGTGGGCACCTGATGGCATTCACGCATCTGTTCCGACACCAGGGCGGCGAGCGGTCCGGTCCACTGGCTTTCCGACACCATGATGTCGTTGGCGATGGCATCCATCTTGCGGTGCACCGTGACCGGCAGGTTGTCGGCATCGGAGGCGCCCAGGGAGCCGACGATCGCTCCCCGGGTCACTTGATTCGCGATGATCTTGGTGGCGGTGGCGAGCACGTTCAGCAGCGCCGAGAACTCCCCGGAGGAGCCGGGATGCTTGTGCTCCTGCTCGATGGTGTACCGGGTCAGGGTCTTCAATCCTTCGGGCACAATCCCTCTCATTCCCTCATGGAGATGCCCCCTCGTCGGCGAGGGCGTCCGTGAACACACTGCTGCCGAGGACGTCGCTGTCCGTCAGGGTGATCAGATCGGTGCGGCCGACCGGCCGATGCAGTTCGACCAGGCGTTTGGCCTGCCGCAGCCGGCAGCGGTCGAGGGCATTGCGCACGCTGCGGGCATTGGCGAAGCGGGGGCGGGCCATGCGCAGCTCCAGGTAGCGCGAGAAGGCTTGCGCGGCTTCGGGATCGAAGCGGAAGTTCTCCTGGCGCACCATGAGCTCGGCGATGGCCAGCAGCTCCTCGTGGGTGTAGTCGGGGAACTCGATGTGGTGGGCAACCCGCGAGGACAGGCCGGGGTTGGCGGAGAAGAAGGTGTCCATCCGGTCGGGATAGCCGGCGAAGATGACCACCAGGCTGGTGCGCTCGTTCTCCATCTCCTGCAGCAGGATCTCGATGACCTCCTGCCCGTAGTCGCGCTCGTTCTCGGGGCGGAACAGGTAGTAGGCCTCGTCGATGAACAGCACTCCCCCGGCCGCCTTCGCGAGCGCCTCCTTGGTCTTGGGCGCGGTGTGGCCGATGAACTGGCCGACCAGGTCGTCGCGGGTGACGGTGTGCACCTTGGGTTTCCGGATGTAGCCGAGGGCGTGCAGCATCTCGGCCATGCGCAGCGCCACGGTGGTCTTGCCGGTGCCGGGGCCGCCGGTGAAGCTCATGTGCATGGTCGGGCGGGTGGCCTGCAGGCCGAAGCGCTGGCGGGCGCGATCGATGAGCAGCAGGGCGGCGATCTCGCGGACCCGGCGTTTGACATTGGCCAGGCCCACCAGTTCGGCGTCCAGGCGGGTGAGGGTGTCCTCGACGTCCTTGCCCGCGACGTCGGTCGACAGGTCCAGGACGGCGTCGTCGGCCAGCGGTTCCAGTAGGTGGCCGGCCGCCACGGTGTCCTCTGGTCGGGGAGACGCGTCGGCGGCCGTGCCGCGCAGCGGGCCGGGGCTCGTGGCCCCGGGCCGATGCATCTGGAACCCGCCCGCCGGGCGGCCGGCTGCAGGCTGCCGGCCGTCCGATGCCGCGGGGTGTTCCGAGCTCACGATAACCTCCTGATCCGAAAGATGTTCAGCCGCCGTATCTTTGGCCGGATCGCTGATCCGACGAGTAGGCGTGGAAGCCGTAGCGCTGGCTGCGGTCCGCGCCCTCGGTGCGGTCGAGGCGGAAACCGGGTTCGTCGGCCGGGCGCTGCACGATGAAGCTCAGCGCCGTGGTCTGGCGGCCGTAGGAGGCGTCGTAGGCGTTGACGCGAATGTAGTGCCGCGGGAACGTGGCCCGGCAGGCGTTGATCTCGGCGAGCACACCGTCGGGCTCGTCCAGATCGAACAGGGGCAGGCCCCACATCTCCCAGTAGTTGTTGCGCGGGTGCGGATCGTCGGTGTACTCGATCGACACCGGCCAGTTGTTGAGCAGGGCGTAGCGGACCTGGGCGGCGATCTCGGTGTCGTCGAAGTCCGGCAGGTGCGAGAAGGTGCCTTGGCGCAGATGCATGGTGGCTCGACTTTCAGCGGGAGGCCGTGGGGACGGCGTCGGGGGCGTCGGTGGAGGTGTATTCGAAGGTGACGTCACCCCAGGTCTGCAGGGCGACCTCGAGCGGGCGGCAGCTCTCGGCGGAGCGGCGCAGCACGTCCGGGCCCTCCTTGAGCAGATCGCGACCCTCGTTGCGTGCCTTGACCACCGCTTCGAGCGCGACCCGGTTGGCCTCCGCGCCCGCCGCGATGCCCATAGGGTGTCCGATGGTGCCGCCGCCGAACTGCAGGATGGCGTCGTCGCCGAACAGGTCCAGCAGCTGGTGCATCTGGCCTGCGTGGATGCCGCCGGAAGCGACCGGCATGACGCCGGGCAGGCTGGCCCAGTCCTGGTCGAAGAAGATGCCGTTGACCGGGTTCGTGGGGATGTGGTTGTCGCGCAAGGTGTCGTAGAAGCCGCGCACGGTGTGCGGGTCGCCTTCGAGTTTGCCGATGACCGTGCCCGCGTGCAGGTGGTCGACGCCGATCAACCGGCACCACTTGGCCAATACCCGGAAGCTGACGCCGTGCGTCTTCTGGCGGGTGAAGGTGGAGTGCCCGGCCCGGTGCAGGTGCAGCAGCATGCCGTTGGTGCGCGCCCACTTCGAGATGGACTGCATGGCGGTGTAGCCGACCGTCAGGTCGATCATGATGATGCAGCTGCCGAGCGATTTCGCGAACTCCGCGCGCTCGTACATGTCCTCCATGGTGGCGGCGGTGACATTGAGGTAATGGCCCTTCAATTCACCGGTTTCGGCGATGGCGCGGTTGACGCCCTCCATGGCGAACAGGTAGCGGTCACGCCAGCGCATGAACGGCTGCGAGTTGATGTTCTCGTCGTCCTTGGTGAAATCGAGTCCGCCCTTGCAGGCCTCGTACACCACACGGCCGTAGTTGCGCGCGGAGAGCCCGAGTTTCGGTTTCACCGTCGCGCCCAGTAGCGGTCGGCCGTATTTGTTGAGGTACTCGCGCTCCATCACGATTCCGTGCGGCGGACCCTGGAAGGTCTTGACATACGCCACGGGAATACGCATATCCTCCAGCCGCAATGCCTTCAGCGGTTTGAAACCGAATACATTGCCGATCACCGAGGACGTGAGGTTCGTGATGGAGCCC
This sequence comes from Nocardia sp. CA-136227, assembly GCF_050955695.1. Taxonomy (NCBI): domain Bacteria; kingdom Bacillati; phylum Actinomycetota; class Actinomycetes; order Mycobacteriales; family Nocardiaceae; genus Nocardia; species Nocardia sp. CA-136227. The sequence goes on along the minus strand of NZ_CP192081.1, from coordinate 3,922,238 downwards.
TCCTCGAAGAGGTCCAGATCGTAGGCGACGTAGGCGAAGTACTCGCCCGGGCGACCCGGCACCTCCTCGACGCGGTAGCACTTGGCCTGGTACCGGTTGTGCGCGGTGAGGCGGTCGGTCCAGACGACTGTCCAAGTGGCGGTGGAGGATTCACCGGCGACGGCCGCCGACGCCTCGATCGGGTCGACGCCGTCCTGGGGCGTCACCCGGAACACCGCGAGGACGTCGGTGTCCTTCGGCTCGTAGTCCGGGTTGTAGTATCCCATCGACGCATACGACTGCACGCCCGGATCCCACCGGCTGCGCTGATCATCGTCAGATCCGGCCATCTTTCCTCCTGCGAACCGGGTTGGGTCACTTGCGATTCCCAGGATGACGGGCCCGTTAACGACAAACAATTCGATTGTTTCTGTTCTCGCTCAACCTTTTCGTCGGGTTTGCTACCGTTGAGTATGGGTACGGTGAGCGCGGTGCGCATGGAAACCTTTCTCGCCGTTGCCAAGCACTCCAGCATTCGCCGCGCCGCCGCCCAGTTGCACATCACCGAGGCCGCCGCCTCCGCGGCCGTAGCACACATCGAGAAACAACTCGGCGCGAAACTCGTGACCAAATCCGGGCGCGGCATCGCGCTCACCGAAGCCGGGCGGGTGTACGCCGATTACTGCCGCAGCATCCTCGGTCTGATGAAGGAAGCGCACGCCGCCGTCCGGGAGGCCGAGACCGGCCGGCTGCGCATCGGCGTCGTCGCCACCGCGGGCGAATACGTCCTGCTCCACCTGCTGGCATCGTTCCGAACCCGGTATCCCGACATCGAACTGGGCCTGTCGATCCACCCCCGCGACGTCCTGTTCCTCGAACTCACCCACCACGAAACCGACCTCGTGGTCGCCGGCCGCCCGCCCCGCGACACCGGCCTCGTCACCCGCGCCCGCCGCCCCTGCCAACTCGTCGTCGTCGGCGCGCCCTCCCGCTGGCCCGACCCCTGTGACGCCACCTGGCTCCTGCGTGGCAAAGGTTCGGGCACCCGCGACACCACCCTCGCCCTCTTCGACCGCCTCCAAATCCATCCGCCCACACTGACTCTCGGCACCCACGGCGCCGCCCTGGCCGCCGCACGCGAGGGTCTCGGCATCACCCTCATCCACTCCGACGCCGTTGCCGCCGATCTCGCCACCGGCCGCCTGGAGATCCTGCCCGTCGAGGGCACTCCCCTCACCCGCCCCTGGCACGCCGTCACCACCCGCACCCCCACCCCCGCCGCGCGTCTGTTCCTCTCCCACATCACGGACCCGGATCGAGTCGGCGACAAAGCATTTCGTGGTGTCTGAGGTCGTCGAATATTCCCTGACAGGACACTGTCGACGCTGTACTCTCCTCGCAAACGGAGCGGTACGTACTCCGGTTTTCGGCCCAGCCGGGGGAGATGATTCATGGCTGGCGTACTCGATGGTGCCCGCTTCCATACGACGGTGGTCGTCGCGCTGCGACTGGCCGCGGTCGCCAGGGCTCCGGCTCCCGTCGACACGGGTGACCTGCTGGTGGCATTGATGCGAGCGGACGGATCGGGTGACTGGTCGCGAATCTGCTTGGACACCGGCGATGCCGATGCGATCGAGCGCAAGGGGATGATCGACCGCCCGAGCCGCGGCGCGGGCCGGTGGGAGAACGCGCGCCTCACCGATCAGTGCGCGATCGCCCTGGATGTCTCCGGCCGCTTGGCGACCCGGTACCGCCTCTGGCCGATTCCCGTCGGGTTGGTCGTTCTCGGATTGATCGCCGATGAGTCCGCGGCGGCCGCCCGCGCGCTGCACAGCGGCCTGCAACGCCGCGAATTATTGGACCGCGTGCAGTCGGATGTGCTGGGTTCGATGCTCGACGGCATCGAGTACACGCTGCCGACAGTGCTGCGCGAGGCCGGTGGGGCGCCCTATGCCGCGCAGCCGGTTCACCGTCCGCCGCCACCGCCGCGGGCACCATCCGCCCCTCGAACGAGGAACGTCCCCCACCGCCCGGCGCCATACGCAGAACCGGGAAAGCGCGAATCCAACCTGATCATGCTGGCGGCGGTGGCCATAGCAGGCATATTCGTCTTCGTACTCGCCATGGCGCTACGCGAGCCCCACACGGACCCGCCCGCCCGACAGCCCAATTTCACCCTCGACCGCCCCAGTTTCGTCCAGCCCACCTTCCCCTACAGTCGCCTACCGACGCTCGTCCCCCCGGTCCTGCCGACCCGGCCACGCTGACTGCGGCATCGCTTGTGCCGCGGTCAGGTGCCGGTCGCCGGGAAACCGGTCAGTGGTGGAACATGCGGAGGTCGGTGCGCGCGAGGGTGATCCGGTGTTCGCGGCAGGCGTCGATGATGGCGTCGGCGCGCAGGGCTCCGGCGGGTTCGATGATCGCGGTGACGCCGTGGGCGGCGGCGACGTCGACATTGTCGCGGAAGGGCAGATAGCCGTCGGAGACGAGCGTGAGGCCCGAGAGCTGACGCGTCCAGGCGCTGAGGTCGGGGGCGGAGGTCGGCTTGGTCAGCAGGTCCGCGAGTTCGGTGTGCTGGGTGGCGGTGAGAGTGCCTGCGGCGAGGGCGATCCGCCAGTTCAGGCGCTCCTGCCGGGGTAGGGACGCGGGCAGTGGCAGCGCGCGGATGGCCGGGTGACGGCGGTTCCACCAGGTGCGGGCCTTGGCCCCGGCCAGCAGGGTGCAGTCCACCCGGGACTGCTGGCCCGCCCCGACGCCGTCGGTCATGCCGTCGCGCACCAGGACCACCGTGTTCGACTGCGTGTAGCGGGCGGTGATCATGCCGAGCAGCGCGTCCGAGACCACCGCCTCGGTGAGGGCGGGCCCATCGGCCACCCGGATCAGCTCCGCGGTGATGGGCTGCCGGTCACGGTCCTGCTCGAGGATGACGCCGAAGACGGTGCGGCTCTCGGTCTCCGGCGGCCGGTACGCGGGATCGACCTCGACGACCAGGAAGCGGCCGCCCTTCTTGCGGGCCAGCTTCGCGACGGTCCCGGGCGCGTAGCCCGGCGCGATGATGCCGTCGGACACCACGCCGCCCAGCAGGTCGGCCAGTTCGTCGTCCACGGGCGCGGACACCGCGATCATGTCGCCGTACGAGGAGCGCGGATCGGCGTCGCGAGCGCGAATGTAGGCGGCGGCAACCGGTCCGAGGCCGGTGTCACCCAAACCCCAGGACTCGCGGAGGGTTTCGTCGAGCTCCCCGTCGAGCGCCGCCCCGGCCGGTGAGACGTGCTTGAACGAGGTTGCCGCCACCCGGGCGGTCGCGGCCTGTGCCTCAGCGACCAGCTGCCAGGCGTTGATCAGGTCGAGGTAGTTGATCAGCGACGCGGAACCGTGCAGCACGCGAATGTGTTCGGCGCTGCCGTCGACCACGCGGGCTCGCTGATGGGGATTCATGCCGTACCGAAGATCCATGATGGTGCCCACTTCCCGAACTCGAGTTCGGGAGCACCCAGGCGGACGACGCTCCGATTATGCGCTTCCTCGTGGTCTTGTCCACGTCACGCCAGTCGCGACACCACTGTAGTGCACGCTTCCGGTGGGTTTCGGGACCGAGCGGGTGGCGGGTCGCCCGCCTCGGTGCGGGTGCGTAGAATCCTGTTGTGTCAGAACAATTTAGAGTGCAGCGGGCCGTTGCCGCATCGGCGGCCGAGATCTTCGCCATCCTGAGCGATCCGCAAGGCCACGTTTCCATCGACAGCTCCGGCATGCTGATGGCGGCCAGCGGAGACCTCGTCACCGCCACCGGCGACACGTTCGTCGTGCACATGGATCGCGAGGCTCTCAACGACTACCCGCTCGGTCTGTACGACGTGACGGTCGAGATCGTCGCATTCGAACGGGACAAGCAGATCGCCTGGACCGTTCGCGGCCGAGTCGAGCCGGGCCACGTCTACGGCTACTACCTCGAGCCCATCGCAGCGGGCACTCTCGTGACGTCCTATTACGACTGGTCCGCGGTCCCCCAGGAATTCAAGGACGCCGATATCTTCCCGGTGATCCCCGAAAGCGCCCTCCGTGCCACCCTCGGCATTCTCGCCCGCACCGTCGCCCCGGGAAAATCCCGGCCGGAACTGCCCTCACAGTAGGCCTGGGCGACCGGCCGGGTTCAGAAGGTGAACTGGTCGCCGTAGCCGGTGGTCTGTATGACACCCTGCGCAGTGCTCACCGTGGTGGTGACGAAGGGGACCGCGGACACCGGCGAAGCGCACTGCGCGACGTTCAATGCGGCGTTGTTGAACATGATTTGGAACGGGAACATGGTGCCGCTGTCCAAGGCGGCGGTCGCCGTGGTCGCCGTGGTGACCTGGCCGGGCCCCATGGTGGCCGTCAAGACTTCCGTCACACCCAGCGCCCCGCCCACACTGGGTCCGAGACTGATGTCGGGCGCGGTGACCGAAGCGCTGGGCGTGACCGTCCCGCTCGGCGGGCTGGCGGAGGCGCTCCCGGGGGTCACCGACGGGGCGATGGCGGCAGCCAGGCCTTGGTTGGGTTCGATGCCGACGGTGACGCCGCCGGCCACGCTGATTCCGCAGCCGAGGATGAACCCCGCGACGGCCTGACCGGATGTGATCGGGCCACCGTCCACGGTGACCGAGTAATTGCCCGACATCTGCGCGGCATGGGAGAACGTCATCAGGAAGTTCGGTGTCCGGTTTCCGGGCGGATTCACCTCGACGCTGTCGACCGACGCGACAATATGCACTCCCGCGCCGGAAACGTCCCCGCCGGGCGGCTGAGCCCCGACCGCATCGGCACCCCAGGCCCATAGGCTCGCCAGGGTGACACCGGCCACGGCTGTTACTGCCGCGGAGGCCATGAGCGCATGTCGCATAACCGGATCCTGTTCTCGTTCTCGAAGAGGTGTACGAGCTCGATACCGCAGGCGCATGTCCCGAATAGCAGCGTAACTGCAAATCGTGCCGGACTGGTGCGCTGCGGCTCGCGTGTCGACCGGCGGGAATCGGTGGTTTCACATTTGCGATCAGCCGGGAATCCGTGCCGCGCAGGAGAAGTCGGCACGATACGTATTCCGGTTGCCCGCGGTCAGTTGCCGGGTGGGCAGGCGTCGCCGGAGTGGGCGGGGTCGAGGGCCTGTTCGACCAGGTAGTCGACGGCGGGTGACCGCGGGAGGATGCCGTGGTCGAAAGTGTCTGCGGGGCAGAGGTCTTGGACCCGGATGTTGCGGACGGGGGCCTCGGGGCCGGCGGTGAGGAAGGTGGCCTCCGGTGGGGTGGAGACCTGGTCGGCGCGGCTGGCTATCACGGTGTAGGTGATGCCGGGGTCGGTGTCGCCCGCGGCGTTGAGGTGGCGGATGAACTGGCTGCCGGTGGCCGGGGGTGCGTCCGCGAGCGCGGTCGGCAGGCACACGCCCGCCAGCACGCCGGGTCGCCAGAATCATGATCGCCGTCCGCCGTCGTCCAGTGCTCACGGTGCTCGAATTCCCCTCCGCGAAACCCGTACAACGCTCTGTTTTTGACCGCAAGGCATTCCGCTGAGTGAGGCACGCCCGATTTCGTTAGTTAGCAACATGCAACTATATTGGGGAAGTTCGTTCGTAGACTCGCGGGAGGCTCTGATGGCTGCGGCCCCTACCACCGGATTGGATGCCGGTGACGTCCAGACCATTCGGAGACGACTCCGGATCGAGCACGATCACCCCCGGTACAAGTGGGTGGCCCTGTCGAATACGACGCTGGGCATGCTTATGGTCACCATCAACTCCTCGATCGTGACGATCTCGCTGCCCGACATCTTCCGCGGCATCGGGCTCAACCCCCTGGAACCGGCCAATGTCAGCTACCTGCTGTGGCTGATGATGGGCTTCCTGCTGTCCTCGGCCGTGCTCGTGGTCATGTTCGGGCGGCTCGGCGACATGGTCGGGCGGGTGAAGATCTACAACTACGGGTTCGTGGTGTTCAGCTTCGCGGCCGTGGCCTTGTCGTTCGATCCGTTCACGCACGGCGGCGGCGCGGTGTGGCTGATCGCCTGGCGCGTGATCCAGGGCGTCGGCGGCGCGATGCTGATGGCCAACGCGAGCGCGATCCTCACCGACGCCTTCCCGGCCGACGAACGCGGGTTCGCGCTCGGGATCAATCAGGTCGCGGCGGTGGCCGGCTCGTTCCTCGGTCTGCTCATGGGCGGCGTACTGGCGCAGTGGGATTGGAAGGCCATCTTCTGGGTGAGCGTGCCGTTCGGCATCATCGGCACCATCTGGTCCTATCGCTCGCTGCACGACAATGGCCAGCGCAATCCGGGATCGCTGGATCTGCCGGGCACCATCACGTTCGCGCTGGGCTTGACCGCGTTGCTGACCGGCATCACCTACGGCATTCAGCCGCACGGGGATTCGAAGACCGGCTGGACCAACCCGTGGGTGCTGGGCGCCGTGATCGGCGGCATCATCCTGCTGGCCGTGTTCTGCGTGATCGAGTCCAAGGTCGCGCAGCCGATGTTCAATATGTCGCTGTTCAAGAACCGGGCGTTCGCGCTGGGCAATATCGCCGGGCTGATGTCCTCGCTGGGCCGCGGCGGTCTGCAGTTCATGCTGATCATCTGGCTGCAGGGTATCTGGCTGCCGCTGCACGGGTTCTCGTTCGAGCAGACGCCGCTGTGGGCGGGCATCTACCTGCTGCCGCTGACCGTCGGATTCCTCATCGCCGGACCGGTGTCGGGCAAGCTGTCGGACCGGTACGGCGCGCGGCTGTTCGCCACCGTCGGCATGCTGATCACCGCTCTGACGTTCGTGCTGCTCGTCGTGCTGCCGGTCGACTTCGACTACTGGGTGTTCGCGCTCGTCATCGCCCTCAACGGCCTCGGGTCCGGCATGTTCGCGTCGCCGAACACCGCCGAGGTGATGTCGTCGGTGCCCGCCGCGCAGCGCGGTGTGGCCTCCGGTATGCGCGGCACGCTGTTCAACGGCGGTATGGCGCTGTCGATCGGCCTGTTCTTCTCGCTGATGATCGTCGGCCTGTCGAATACGCTGCCCGACGCCATGAATTCGGGCCTGCAGGAGCAGGGCGTGCCCGCGCCGGCCGCCGAGGCGATCTCGGACATGCCTCCGGTGGGCAGCCTGTTCGCGGCCTTCCTCGGCTACAACCCGATCAAGGAATTGCTCGGCCCCACCGGCACTCTCGACCACCCCGGCGTGCACGGCGATGTGCTCACCGGTCAGGAGTTCTTCCCGCACTTGATCTCCGGACCGTTCCACTCGGGTCTGGTCGTGGTCTTCCTGGGAGCCGCGATTATGATGCTGATCGGCGCGGCGGCCTCCTGGTTCGCCGGTAGCCCGACTGTCACGGACGAGGCGGCCGAATTGCGTGAAGCCGCCCGCGAGGGAATCTGACGGAGGAGATCACGCTGTCCGAGCCCACGAGCGTCGCCGACCCCGACCAGCTCACCGAGGCCGCCGACCTGTACCACACCATCGGCCGCCTGCTGCGCTTGTTGCGCCACTCCGGCGACCTCGGGGCGCTGAGCCCCGGCGCGGCGTCCGCCCTCGCGACGGTCGCCCGCTCGGGTCCCCTGCGGCTGGGCGACCTGGCCTCGATCGAGCGGGTGAGCGCACCGACCATGTCCCGCATAGTCACGGGTCTGGAAAAGGGCGGCTACCTCACCCGCGACGCGGATCCCGAAGACGGCCGGGCCCAGCTGCTCACCGCCACCGAGGCGGCCCACAATCTGGTCACCGGCCTCACCTCGGCCCGCATCCAGCGTTTCGCCGCCGCGCTGGAAACCCTCACTCCCGCCCAGCGCGCATCCGTCAGTTCCGGCCTCAACACCCTCATCCAGGCCCTCGACCAGTAGCGGGGGACTCCCCCGCCCCGGAGGGCGGGGGTCAGGCGGTCAGGACCGAGCGGATGCGGTTGTTGGGGTCCACCAGGCCGCGGAGCTCAGCCAGGCGGGGGTAGTTGGAGCCGTAGTAGCGGGACAGCGGGTCGCCCGGCTCGAGGTAGTTGATGTAGGCGCCGACGGAGTCGGGGGCCATGGTGGCGTGCGCGTCGGCAAGCCAGGCCAGCGCCGATTCGTGCGGGATGGGTTCGTACGCTCCCCATTCCACGAGGGCGGCGTGGTCGCGCCAGGGGAAAGCGGTGGCGTCGGGGGCCAGGTCGCGGATCGCTCCGTCGAGGGCGTTGATCTGGACCCAGCCGGTACCGCCGACGCTCGAGAAGCGGGCGACCACCTCGAGGATGCGTCCGATGGTGTCGGGGGTGAGCTCGGCGACGATGTCGGAGCCGTTGGTGAAGGCGGCACGCGGCTGATCGGCGGTGCCGCCCGCCAGGTAGAGGACCGCTTCCAGGTGGGACAGGGTGCGGGGTTCGACGATGCCGGGGGCGACGCCGATGGCGTCGACGAGTTCGGCGGTGACGGTTTCGGAAGTCCCCGCGGGACAGACCAGCTGCATCCAGCAGTGCATGCCGCCCAAGCCGTCGGCGTCGATGCTGACATCGGCCCACTGCTCGCGCGGGGCCGAGCGCAGCCACTCCTGCCAGCCCGCGATGACAGTCGCCGCCTCGTCGCCCTGGAAGGTCAGGCGCACTACGTCTTTCGGCGTCGACGGGATGGTCTCGAAGGTGAACGAGGTGACGACGCCGAAGTGCGGGCCCCCGCCGCGCAAGGCCCAGAACAGATCCGGGCGGGTGGTGGCGGAGACCTCGGTGATGGTGCCGTCGGGCAGGACCACGGTGGCGGCGGTGAGCCGGTCGCCGGTGAGGCCGTGGGCGCGGGACTCGTTGCCGAGTCCGCCGCCCAGGGTGAGACCGGCGATGCCGACGCCCGGGCACATGCCGGAGGGCAGACTCAGCCCGCCGCGATCCAGCTCGCGATAGATGTCGTAGAGGGTGTGGCCGGGTGCGATGACCGCCTTACCGCCCTCGGCGCGAATGCCCTGCATGCGCCGCACGTCGATGACGAGTGTGCCGGTCGCCGTGGACATTCCCGCATAGGAGTGGCCGCCGGCGCGGGCCGCCACCAGGAGGTCGTTCTCGGCCGCGAACTCGAAGGTGGCGGCGGCGTCCTGCGCGTCGGCGATCTGCACGATCGCCTCGGGCATCTCGTTGTCGAAGCGAGTGTTGAAGACCTCTTTCACGCCCGGGTATCCGTAGTCCCCCGGCAGGACGACCCGGCCGCGCAGTTTCCCTTTCAGCTCACGCCATTTCGGGTCGGCGCTGCCGCTGCCCGATCCCGAAGCACTGCCCAGGTCTCCGGCGTTCGCGCCGGACGACCCGGTATCCGGTGTCGCGACCGATGTCGGCAGCCGCGTGGCCCCCGCGAAACCTACACCGGCGACCGCGATTCCGAGAGCTCCGCGCAGAAACACGCTGCGCGAGAATTGGGGTCTCACACCAGCCCCCTCGATCTGCCGGAGATCCGCTGTGCCGCCGAGTTATTCGTTTTCGACATCAAAGTTCGCGACCCACCTGTTTCCATCGAACGACACGGCACCAATTGATCATGGTTCACCCACCGTTCATTCGTCGAAACGGGTGCTGGTGTGTCCATGGCATGCCGCCTACCGGGACCACATGTCGGCCACCGCATCCGGCGGAACGATCCACCGCGCGAACGTCTCCTCCGGACTGACGGTGATCACATCCGCCCGCCGCACCAACTCTCCCGGCACCTCCCCACCCTCGAAATGCTCCAGACTCGGCACGATCACCGCGTCCACCCCCAAATTCGCGACCAGCACCCGCAACCGGTGCACCGGCCGATCAGTATGCGGCCCGAACACCGCCGTCCGCCGAAGGTCGTACCCGAACCGTTCCGCCAACGCCCGAATCCGCCGCTCATCCTACTGCCGTCGCGAGCCGGACACGCCTTCGCGGAGATATCCCAGGGCCCCGGGGTTCATTGCTCGCCCTCTCGATCGTCGAGTGTGCTTCCAGCGGATTCCGAATAAGCATCGGGCCGTGGAAATTCTGCGGCAATGGCACTTTCCGGGGTCCGACAGCGGAAGTGCCACGGAGCGATCAGTATTCGAGGCGGATGAGATCGGCGAGGGCGCGCGTCTCCGGATTGAGGGTTCGGCGTCTGCCGATCAGCCTGGCCAGTAGGTCCTTGGCCAAACGCTGCTCGATCAACCAGGGGCGGGCCTCGCCGGAGAGCCGAAGCAGGATGTCCAGGGCCGGATCTGGCCGGGCGAGGTCGAGGTGGGCTTGGGCGACGTCGAGGAGATGCCGATTGCGGTTGTCGGAGGTGGGCCGCAGTCCGGGCGGTACGTCCTGGGCCAACCGCAGTGCCAGGTCGGGCCGGTCGTCGATGACCGCGTTCTCGACGCGCTTCATAGCCACCGTGGCGGGACCGAAGACCGTCCAATAGTCCTGATAGCCAATCGGTTCGCGTTTGACCGCCACTGCGGCGGATTGCGCGAACCGCATCATGTCATCGGCGTCGTCGGGCCGGTTGTCGCGGATCGCCGCCGCCGACCCACGCAACAACAGCCAGCCCCAGGTGGAGAGCTCGCGTTCGGTGGCGGTCGAGATCCGTGGCTCGATCCGGTCGGCCCATTCGATCGCCAGGTCGTCGACCTGCTGAAATCGCCGCTCCACCAGGAGCAGCCAGCACAGCGTGACGACGACAGACGCGGCGTCGAGTAGATCATCGCTCGCCTGCGCCGCCGCCAGCGCGCGATCGAGCACTCTGCGCGCCGTTCCCAATTGCCGTGTCTGGACCATGACCGAGCCGGTCAGCTGGAGAATCCGCGCGCGCAGCACGGGCGAGACACGGTCACTCGCGTCCACCAGATCGGGCAGGACTCGCGCCAGCAGCTCATACCGGTTGTCGTGGTAGAACCGCATGGCCGCCACAAGGGATTCGGCCACAGCCTGTTCCGTGTGCGGCTCCACCGCCACGTCCGGCCGAGGCGCATCGATCGCTCGCCTGGTGGCGGCCCACAGCTCGCCGTCCCTGCTCTCCGGCGCGCCGGGCGCGGGGCCGATGAGCGCGGTCAGCGGGCATCCCAGGGCCACCGCCAACCGCCGCAGCGTCTCGATCCGTGTGTCGTCCCGCTCCCCCTGCTCGATCTTCCGGATCAGAGACACCGAGACAGCCGAATTCGCGGCCAGCTCCCGCTGCGTGAGCCCCCGCCGCTTCCGAACCGATTGCAGCCGCTGACCAAGGTCGCCGCTCATCGCTCCAGACTAGGTCGGCCACCCCGGCATGCGCAGCCGGTAGCGGAACGTGCTGAGCGCCAAGCGGTCCGGCCGCTGCCGGATTTGTCGGACCCCCGTGCTGAAGTATCGTGTGGCAGCCCGGCCAGTCGGTCATACCTGAGACCGTCGACCGGGCTCTTTCGTGAAAAGGAACACCATATGAAGAAGCTCGCAACGACGTCCCTGGTCACCCTCGGCCTGATCGCCGCGATGGGCACCGCCCACGCCGGCAAGGACACCGAGTGGCAGGTGGACGGCAACTACCCCACCGAGGCCGCCTGCGACGCCGACGGCGAAACCGGCACCTTCACCCGCCCCGACGGCACCCAGCTCGTCCCCGGCGACGACATCTACGAATGCACACTGGGCGCCGACGGTCTCTGGTACCTCTCCATCTGGACCGACTGATCCGTCCGGCACCAGCCCGCGCACTCCGGCTCGGGCTGGCCCGCCCGCCGAACGCCGCGAAAATCCGTGGCTGACCGCGCCGATTCGTGATCTGGTGTGGGGATGACGGATTCGGTTGCGGACAGACTGGCAATCCACGAACTGCTCGCCCTGCACGGACATCTGAGCGATTCAGGCGAGTTCGACCGATGGACCGAGGTATTCACCGAGGACGTCACCTACGACCTGACCGCTTTCGGCGCAGGCACCGTGCCCGGAGTGGAAGCCCTCCGCGACATGGCACGCGAACTGGGCGACGCCAACCCCCTCGCCCACCACGTCACCAATGTGATGGTCACAGCCCTGAACGGCGACACGGCCCACGCGATCTCCAAAGGCCTGGCCGTCAACACCGACGCCACGACCACCAGCGTCACCTACGAGGACACCCTCCACCGCACCCGCCACGGCTGGCGCATCACCCACCGCCGAGTGATCCCCCGCCGAAAGCCCTTGACCCCGTAGGCAGCCCGCCGGACTGGCTACCAGCCCGGTAGTAGCCTTCTCGGCAGGTCAACTGAGCGCGGAACGCACCTGCGCCAGCAACTCGCACTGCCGCCGCCAGTCGCCTCCGGCAATACCGACGACGAGGCGGTGGGCGCCGGCGTCCCGGTAGGCGGCTATGCGTTCGGCGGCTTGCTCGATGGATCCGGTGATCGGAATCGGCAAGGTCTCCTCGATCGACTTCCCGTAGTTCTGGCTGATTCCAGCGGCGATCTCGGCGCGGGTGGGCAGATCCGTACCGGTGCCGAGAACTCCGGTCGCGCCGATGGTGACCGTGGGTGCCGGGCGCTGATACTGCGCGGCGAGTTCGGTGATTTCGGCGAGCCCTGCCGCCACCTGGGCCGGTGGGATCAGCGACGGAAACCACCCGTCCGCCAGCTCCGCGGCCCGCCGCCGGGCGGGAGCCGAGTGGTTTCCGACCAACACCGGCGGAACCGGAACGGATGGCGCCAATTCGATCTCGATCGGCTCCGGGATATCGGGGAGAGCGACCCGCTTGCCCGCCAACAACTCAGGCAACACACGCAGCGCGGTATCGGTGCGAGCACCCCGCTCCCCGAACGGAATCCCTGCCGCCGCCCACTGACCCGGACCGCCCCCGGACCCCACACCGAGGATCAGACGCCCATCACTGACATGCTGCAAGCTCGCCACCTGCTTGGCCGCCCAGGTCAGCGGCCGCAGCGCCGGAACGTAGACACTGGTGCCGATCCGCACCCGTTCGGTCGCGGCCGCCGCGACCGCCAGGGCAATCGTGCAATCCAGCACAGGCACACCGATCGACAGGTGATCCCCGTGCCAAACCCCATCCAGCCCGACCTCCTCGGCATGACGAGCAGCGGCGCCTATATCAAGTTTCTGAGCCCGTTGTGTCGCCACCGAAGGCAGGATGACACCGATCTCCACAGGGATTGTCTGCACAATCCCCTACCCTGCAACCTCAACTCGACTCGAGGTCAATGTTTTCCGGCCGCGATGGCGGCGCGGTGCCGGTCAGCTGTGGAGGTAGCGGACGAGGGCTTCGCGTTCGGTTTCGAGTTCGGAGATCTGGCTTTTGACCACGTCGCCGATGCTGACTATGCCGATCATCTGGCCGTCCTCGAGGACGGGGAGGTGGCGGATTCGGTGTTCGGTCATGATGGCGTTGAGAGTCTCGACATTGTCGTCCGGGGAGCAGGTGTGGAGGGCCGCGGTCATGATGGTGGAGACCGGGGCGTCCAGCAGGGGTGCGCCGTCGCGGTCGAGGCGGCGGACGATGTCTCGTTCGGAGACGATGCCGGCCATGGCGGTGCCGTCCGGGGAGACGATGGCCGCGCCGACGTTGTGTGCCGCCAGGATTCTGAGCAGTTCGCGCACGGTTGCATCGGGTGCAATCGTGACGACTTCGCCGCCCTTCCGGCGCAGGATTTCCGAGATTCGCATGTGCCCACCGCCCAACCAGCTAGGACTATCGATGGTTACCAGGATGCCGCTGTTACACGGGTGTGAACAGCAACGATTGCGATTCGATGCCTAAACGGACGCGAGGGCATCGAGCGCCGATTCGATGGCACGATGGAAGGTCGGGTAGGCGAGGATCATCTCCCGCAGGGTCGCGGTCGGGACCTGGGCGTGGACGGCTACCGACAGGGCGCTGAGCACTTCGCCGCCCTCCGGCCCGGCCGAGCACGCGCCGACGAGCACCCCGCGGTCGGCGTCCTCGACCAGTTTGATGAACCCGGCATTGCCCGCTTTGTGGATCCAACCCCGCGTGGACGCAGGTACTTCGGTGATTCCGACCCGGACCGTCAGGCCGGCCGCGCGGGCCTGCTCCTCGGTCATGCCGACCGCCCCGACCTCGGGATCGGTGAATGTCACCCGTGGTACGGCGTGATACCGCGCGACTTCGTCCCCGCTACCGAGAATGTCCTGTGCCGCGATCCGCGCCTGATACATGGACACGTGAGTGAAAGCGCCCTGCCCGGTGATATCGCCGAGCGCCCACACCCCTTCGGCCGCTCGCAGCCGATTGTCCACCGGTATTGACCTGGCCGACTCGTCCAAGCCGACCGCCCCGATTCCCAAGCCCGCCAGTTCGGTTCGCCGCCCCGCCGCGACGAGCAACCGCTCGGCACGCAACACCTCGCCATTGTCGAGCGTCAGTGCGAACTCGCGCCCGTCGTGCCGCACCGCAGTCCCCCGAACCCCGCCCCGGACCTCGATCCCCTCCTCCTCGAACACTTTCGCCAGCAGCTGCCCCGCCTCCGGCTCGTCCTGCGGCAACAGCCGCCGCGGCACGACCACGGTCACCCGCGCCCCGAACCGCGCGAAGATCTGCGCGAACTCCGCCCCCACGGGTCCCCCGCCCAGCACGATGAGCGACTCCGGCACCTCGGTAGCCGGGACCGCGTCCCGATTCGTCCAGAACGGCGTCCCCGCCAGCCCGTCGAGCGGCGGAACGGCCGGTTCCGTCCCCGGATTCAGCACAATCCCCCGCCGCGCCCGAAACACCCGCTCTCCACCATCGGTCGCCACGGTCACCTCCCCCGGCGCACTGATCCGCCCCCACCCGCGCACGAACCGCCCACCCGCCTTCTCGAACCGTTCGACCGCCACCCGGTCGTCCCAATCGTCAGTGGCCTCCTCCCGGATCCGCGCCGCGACCGGCCGCCAATCCGCCTGCACCGTGGCCGACCCCGCGAGCCCCTCCACCCGCCGAGCCTCGGCCAGCACCCCCGCCGCCCGAACCATCATCTTGGTCGGCACACACGCGTAATACGGGCACTCCCCGCCCACCAACCGCCCCTCGACCCCGACGACGGCGAGTCCGCCCCGCGCCACCCGCGTGGCCACGTCCTCCCCTCCGGGCCCCATCCCGATCACCACGACATCAACGGATTCGGCAGTCACGCGTGCTCCTTCGCTCGTCAGCTCCCAGTGACGCTATCCCCACATCCGGCCGGACCGAACCACCCCCCGCCGTCAGCGTCCGTGCGGCGAGTCGAAGGTGAAGACGCGTCCTCCGAGCAGCAATTGGCTGCCGGGCGCCAGGACGGTGGGTTGGCCGGGTGCGGCGCGGATCCAGTCGGGGCGGCCGGGCGGGCGGATGTGGGTGCCGTTGGCGGACCCGCGATCCATGACCAGGACATCCCAGTCCACGAGGCGGATCTCGGCGTGGACGCGCGACATGCCCCCGGTCGGGTCGGGGATGCGGATCGCTTGCGCGCCACGCCGCACCTGCGGTGAGCGGGCGGGTTCGCGGCCGATCACGAGATCGCTGTCGAGGACGTAGGAGGTACCGTCGTCGAGCAGCAGAACGCCCAGCGGCGGCCGGATGCCGGGGGCGAGGACACAGGTCAGCTGCTCCATACGAATCCCGCACACGACGCAGAAGGACACGCGGGGGTCGTTGAGATGCCCGCGGGCGCACCTGAATCCGTGCACCACGACACCGGTGGGAGTGGTCTCGATTCCTGCGGGAATGGCAGTGGGCGCAATGGTGCGCGCACTGCCGGAATCGCGCGGAACCGGGTCCCGACCTCCGGTTGCGATCTCGGCCTCGGGCGTATTCGCCTTCTCCCCCAACCACATCACCGCTCCCGAACCCGGCACCCGCCCGTCGCGCAGCGACCACACGCTCTCCCGGGGCAGGCTCTTCCGCGGCTCGCCGTCGTCTACGAAGACCGCGGCCGCGCGCCCCGGCGCGGGACTCACCACCCGATCGACACTGAATCCGGCATCGCGGCCGTGCAACACCTCCCGGTCATCCGTCCCCTCGAGCATCGCCGTGACCCGGCCGTGCAGAAAGACCGCCAGCCCCCGCTTTCCCGGTGTGAGCACCCCGAATTCGACCTGCTCCTCGTCCGCGCGACCCATCAGCCACGTGCTTGCCAGCCGTGCAAAGGTGCGTCCGGTGCGCCGAGTCTCCCGCGACGACGCCTCCGCCACCATCTCCAACACCTTGTCCAGCACGGCAATAGCCTCGGACGCCGCGGTGATCACGCTCGAATCCCGGTGCGCGACAACCACGACCACCCCGTCGACGCAGGCCACCAGGTGGCGGCCCGGCACCACCTCGACCCGCGCGGTCATAGCACCCGGCCCCCGGTATATCGCCAGCGCGGCAGCACCACCCGGATCGGGCCGTTGACGAATCCCCAGTACGCCAGCCAGGTCAGCGTGAAATCGATGCCGAACGCCGGCGCGGACGGCCGCAGATCACGGGGCACGAAAGCTGACGTGTACCGGACCAGCAGCCACAGCAGCAGTCCCTCGTTCACGATGGTCACCAGACCGAACACTGTCGGCCAGTCCTTGTCCCACCGGAATTGCTGCAGACCGTGATACGCCAGCTCCCACCCGACTCCGAGCAGGATGACCGCCACCAACATGGTCAGCGTGACCCGATAGCCCTGCTCCAGCGACAACTTCCCCATCGGCAGCGCCGGCGTCACGAGCAGCGTGGTCACCGCCCCGATCACCCCGAGCACGATCACGCGAGTCTGAATCCGCCCCCACAACGTCGGCGTCATACCGGAATCTGCCGATCGGTGACCCACAACCACCACTGCCGCACCGACCGCAGCGCATCCAGCCGCCGGCAGAACCCGTTCGCCGCCAGGTCGTCGGCGATCTCCAGGGCCGCGTACTGCAATCCGGCGAACGAGTCCACGGGAGCGAAATACCCGCCCAGCGTCGCGCTACCCGAGGCGTACACCCGCCCGGCCCCGCTGCGGGTCCCGAACAGCTCGAAGGTCCGGTCCACATCCAGCCGCCCGAGCGGATTGCGCCGGGCCCCGGTGTGATCGAGCAGATCGGCGAGCAGTCGATGCTCCCGGATGTCGGCTTCGAGCCCGGTGCAATCGATGACGTAATCGGCATGCACGTCAACCGGCCGGTCGGTCGACGCGAAACCGCCCGGCCCGTCCGGCTCGGGCGCCACCGTCGTCACGACCCCGGGCCGGGTGCGATCGGGCCGCAGATTCCGCGCGGACCCCACCAGGATCTGATACCAGCCCTGCGCGCGTCCCCGCGCCAGCTGTTCCTCCCACCGCTTGCGCCGCGGCGTCGTGGTCCCGCCCAGCGTCTTCAGCGCCTCCGCCCGTTCCCGCCCCTCGAGCTTCCGCAGCCGCTGCCTGATCTGCCCGCCGAAGCTCGCCTTGGGAAAGTTGAAGGCTTGATACGCCCACCCGTTCGCGCCCGCCCGCCGCCCGAACACGCTGTCCCCTTGCGGTCCCGCCACATAGGTCCGGAACAGATGCAGGATCTGGGTGTTGAGCCGCAGCCGATCCCGATCGTCGATCAGTCGTTGCAGCACCCGGCTGGCAACTATCCCGCTGCCGCGCACCATGACCGTCCCGGGCCGCCGCTGCAATGCCTCGTACACGTGCTCGTGCGGCTCGTAGGCGTTCACCACTCGCGTCGGATCCCGGTACCGTTCGCGGTACTCCTGCAGATCCGGCAGCAGCCGCAGCCCGGGGTACCCGACGGCGATGTGAACATGACTGCTGCGAAACGCGATTCGCTTGGTCGCCGACGCCCCTTCCGGTGGCGTGAGGATGGTGAAGTACCCGCCGCCGTTCCGTTTGCGCACCATGCGAACCTGCCCTTTGTGCAGGGATCGCGCATATTCGACCCGCTGGAATTCGCGCTCGAGCGCCGCGAAGACCTGCCCCGCCCGAGGCGTGTGGTACTCGGTGAGAACGGGCTCCGTCAGGACATTCCACAAAGCGGATAGCGACTTTTCAGCTATTGCCTCGCGAAGGGCATAGGACGGAAATCCCCAGATATTGTCCGGCGTTCCGCCCGAATCACTGCGCAGCCGTTCCTCTCGCGGAATCTGCGACACCCGAGTCAAGTATTCGTACGACCCCCACGGCACGTCCTGCGGCCCGAGCACCGCCATCGCCGTCCCGGGTACCCCGTAGATCCGCAAGGTGTCGAACAGGGTGAACGATCCCAGCCCGCTGCCGGCGCTCACCAGCGGCACATCGAAGACCGGAATCCCGGCTCGCCCCACCAACTCGTCGGTCCACGCGTCGGTTTCGATGAGGCGTTGGGTGACGTCTCCCCTCATTCGCGGGATCGTACCGGTCTCGGATTACGAACAAACGGCCATCGACGTATTGCGCGACAGGCGATTCCGCGACGCGTACGCGGACTTCTCGCGAAGCTGCCCCGCGCCGCCCCATCTGCGACGTAGCATGCGGAACGTGGCCGATGCCAAACGTCCCGCCGCCGTGCGGGTCCTCGTTTACAGCAGTGATGCCGATACCCGGAGCCAGGTCATGCTGGCGCTGGGCAGACGGCCGCACCCCGATATGCCGCCCATCGACTACGTCGAGGTGGCCACGGGCCCGGTGGTCCTCGAGAAGATGGACGCCGGTGGACTGGATCTGCTGATCCTCGACGGCGAGTCGGCCCCCGAAGGCGGTCTCGGCCTGGCCAAGCAGCTCAAGGACGAAATCGCCGACTGCCCACCGATCGTCGTGCTGACCGGCCGGCCCGATGATGCCTGGCTGGCGAATTGGTCGCGCGCGGAAGCGGCGGTGCCGCACCCCATCGACCCCATCCGGTTGACCGACGCTGTCCTGGGTGTGCTCGGTAATAGCTTCGCGGCCTGATCTTCCTTCGCCCGTGTGATCAGGGCAAACCCATGTCACGTGACATTCGGGATTACGTCCAATCGGTCATAAAAGACCGTTCCGAATTCGATCAAACGCGATCGCGAATCGTCATGTATCTTCTCGTCCGAGTTGTAATCTGTGCCGTAGCTCACAGGAGCGCGGGGAGATGCATGACTGCCATGCACCACTGACATCATCCCTCCGCGCCCGCTGCCGTCCGTAGTGCGTCGTCCAGCTCGCAGGAGGGGTAGTGCTGAAGTGAATATCGAGGTACCGACCCTGGTTCTCGGCGCGGTCGCCGCCGCGTTCGGGGTGTTCTCCATTTTCCTGGCGGCCCTGATCGGCCCCAAACGCTACAACCGGGCCAAGCTCGAGGCCTACGAATGCGGTATCGAGCCGACCCCGCACGCGGTCGGGGGTGGTCCGGGAAACACTGCGGGCCAGCGCTTTCCGGTGAAGTACTACCTCACCGCCATGCTGTTCATCATCTTCGACATCGAGATCGTCTTCCTCTACCCGTGGGCCGTGCACTTCGACGCACTCGGAGTGTTCGGGCTGGCCGCCATGGCGTTGTTCATCTTCAACGTCTCGGTCGCCTACGCCTACGAGTGGCGGCGCGGCGGTCTCAGCTGGGATTGAGCGGCGCACAGGGGATTTCCATTCACACACCCCGTGCGAGGCGGGGTGTCCCGATCCGGGAGAAGTAGTCCGACATGGGTCTCGAGGAGAAACTGCCCAGCGGGTTCCTGCTGAGCACGGTGGAAGATTTTGCCGGCTATCTGCGCAAGAGTTCGCTCTGGCCGGCGACGTTCGGCTTGGCGTGCTGCGCGATCGAGATGATGGCCACCGGCGGCGGGCGATTCGATATCGCCCGCTTCGGCATGGAGGCGTTCCGCGCCTCGCCGCGCCAGGCCGATCTGATGATCGTGGCGGGCCGGGTGAGCCAGAAGATGGCCCCGGTGCTGCGCCAGGTCTACGACCAGATGACCGAACCGAAATGGGTGCTGGCCATGGGTGTCTGCGCATCCTCGGGCGGCATGTTCAACAACTACGCCATCGTGCAGGGCGTCGACCACATCGTCCCGGTCGACATCTATCTGCCCGGCTGCCCGCCGCGGCCGGAGATGTTGTTGAACGCGATCCTGAAGCTGCACGAGAAGATTCAGGAGATGCCGCTCGGCGTCAATCGCGAAGAGGCCGTGCGCGCGGCCGAAGCCGCCGCGCTCGCCAGCACCCCGACCATTCAGCTGAAGGGGCTGCTGCGATGAGCTTCGATGCACCTGTCGGCACGGAGAGCCCCCCGGAGGCGGCCGTGGAACCCACTGAGAAGACGACGGACACAACGGAATCCGCTGCCGCCGAGTCTCCGGCCGCCGAGTCCACACCGCCCGCCGACGATGTGATCGGCGTGCGGCAGGGCATGTTCGGCGTCTCCGGCACCGGCGACACCTCCGGTTACGGCCGCCTGGTCCAGACCGTCTCCATGCCCGGCGGCACCCCCGCCCCCTACGGCCCGGTCTTCGACGAGGTCATCGCGCATCTGCGCCTGGCGCTGGCCAAGACCTTCGACGAGGCGGTGGAGAAGATCGTCGTGTTCCGCGGCGAACTCACCCTGCACATCCGCCGCGAGCACCTGGTGCTGGTCGCGAAGACATTGCGCGACAACGAAGCCCTGCGCTTCGAGTTGTGCCTGGGCGCCAGCGGCGCGCACTATCCGGAGGACACCGGGCGCGAGCTGCACGCGCTCTACCACCTGAATTCGATCACCCACAACCGCCGCCTGCGGCTGGAAGTCTCGGTGCCGGACGGCGATCCGCACCTGCCCTCGCTGTACTCGGTCTACCCGACGGTGGACTGGCACGAGCGGGAGACCTATGACTTCTTCGGCATCCTCTTCGACGGTCACCCGTCGCTGACCCGGATCGCCATGCCCGACGACTGGCGTGGCCACCCGCAGCGCAAGGACTATCCGCTCGGCGGAATCCCGGTCGAATACAAGGGCGCGCGCATCCCGCCGCCCGACGAGCGGAGGACTTACTCCTAATGAACGACATCGACACCAAGTCCCGTCGTGACCCCCGGGAACGGCCCGAACGCTCGGTCACCGTGGTGGGAAACGACTGGGACGAGATCTCCGCGACCCTGGACGGCATCGCCGAGGAACGCATCGTCGTGAACATGGGCCCGCAGCACCCCTCCACGCACGGGGTGCTGCGCCTCATTCTCGAGATCGAGGGTGAGACCGTCACCGAGGCGCGCTGCGGCATCGGCTATCTGCACACCGGCATCGAGAAGAATCTCGAGTACCGCAGCTGGGTGCAGGGCACCACCTTCGTCACCCGCATGGATTACCTGTCGCCGTTCTTCAACGAGACGGCGTACTGCCTGGCGGTGGAGAAGCTGCTCGACATCACCGATCAGATCCCCGAGCGCGTCAACGTCATTCGCGTGATGCTCATGGAGCTGAACCGCATCTCCTCGCATCTGGTGGCGCTGGCCACCGGCGGCATGGAGCTGGGCGCGCTGACCCCGATGCTGTTCGGTTTCCGCGAACGCGAACTCATCCTCGACGTGTTCGAGACCATCACCGGTCTGCGCATGAACCACGCCTACATCCGCCCGGGCGGCTTGGCCCAGGATCTCCCGGACGACGGCGTGCAGAAGGTCCGCGAGCTGCTGGACCTGCTGCCGAGCCGCCTGCGGGACATGGAGATGCTGCTCAACGAGAACCCCATCTGGAAGGCCCGCACCCGCAATGTCGGCTACCTGGATCTGACGGGCTGCATGGCGCTCGGCATCACCGGTCCGATGCTGCGTTCCACGGGTCTGCCGCACGATCTACGCAAGTCCCAGCCGTACTGCGGCTACGAGAACTACGAGTTCGAGGTGCAGACCGACACCGGCTGCGACTGCTACGGCCGCTACGTGATTCGCGTCAACGAGATGAAGGAATCGGTCAAGATCGTCGAGCAGTGCCTCGACAAGCTGCGGCCGGGCCCGGTCATGGTGGAGGACAAGAAGATTGCCTGGCCCGCCGACCTGGAGCTCGGGCCGGACGGTCTGGGCAACTCCCCCAAGTACATCGGCAAGATCATGGGCTCCTCCATGGAATCGCTCATCCACCACTTCAAGCTGGTGACCGAGGGTCTGCGGGTCCCGCCGGGCCAGGTGTACGTGGCGGTGGAGTCCCCGCGCGGTGAGTTGGGCGTGCACATGATCAGCGACGGCGGCACCCGCCCGTACCGGGTCCACTACCGCGACCCCTCGTTCACGAATCTGCAAGCGGTGGCGGCGATGTGCGAGGGCGGCTTGGTCGCCGACGTGATCGCCTCCGTCGCCTCCATCGACCCGGTGATGGGAGGTGTCGACCGATGACAGAGATCCTGTTGAACCTGACCGCGCGGCCGATTCCGTTCCCGCCGGAGGCGCACGACCGGTTGCAGGTGGAGGCTCGCGAGATCATCGCCCGATACCCGCACCCACGTTCGGCTCTGCTTCCCATGCTGCACTTGATGCAATCGGTGGAGGGGTACGTGTCGGGCACCGGCATCGAATTCTGCGCCGAGCAGCTGGGATTGACCGATGCCGAGGTCACCGCGGTGGCGACCTTCTATTCCATGTACCGGCGTACGAACACCGGCGACTATCACGTCGGTGTCTGCACGAACACGCTGTGCGCGGTCATGGGCGGCGATCAGATCCTCGCCGATCTGAAGCAGCACCTGGGTATCAAGAACGGTGAGACGACCGCCGACGGCATGGTCACCCTCGAGCACATCGAGTGCAACGCCGCCTGCGACTACGCGCCGGTTGTCATGGTGAACTGGGAGTTCTTCGACAATCAGACCCCGGAATCGGCCAAGGCGCTGGTGGATTCGCTGCGCGGTGAGCAGCCGCCGACGGGTTCGCGCAGCGGCATCCCGCCGTGCACCTTCCGCGAGACCGCCCGCATTCTCGCCGGCTACCCGGACCAGCGGCCGGGCGCCACCGACGGCGTGGCCGGGCCCGCCTCGCTGGCCGGTCTGCGTGCCGCCGAACAGGATTCGACCGACGGAGGCTCACGGTGACGACTGCTTTGACACCCGTCTTCACCAAGCACTGGGCGGATCCGGACAGCTGGACCCTGGAGTCCTATCGCCGCCAGGGCGGCTACCGCGCCCTGCCCAAGGCGCTGCGCATGCAGCCGGACGAGGTCATCGCCACCATCAAGGACTCCGGCCTGCGCGGCCGCGGCGGCGCGGGCTTCCCGACCGGCATGAAGTGGGGTTTCATCCCGCAGGGCCCCGGCCCCGACGGCGTCACCAAGCCGCACTACCTGGTGGTCAATGCCGACGAGTCGGAACCCGGCACCTGCAAGGACATTCCGCTCATGCTGGCCACGCCGCACACCCTCATCGAGGGCGTGATCATCGCGGCCTACGCCATTCGCGCCTCGCACGCGTTCATCTACGTGCGCGGCGAGGTGGTGTCGGTGCTGCGGCGATTGCAGGCCGCGGTGCGGCAGGCCTACGAGGCCGGCTATCTCGGCCGCGATATCCAGGGCTCGGGTTTCGACCTGGAGATCGTGGTGCACGCCGGGGCGGGCGCCTACATCTGCGGTGAGGAGACCGCGCTGCTGGATTCGCTCGAGGGCCGCCGCGGCCAGCCGCGTCTGCGTCCCCCGTTCCCGGCCGTGGCCGGCCTCTACGCCTGCCCGACCGTGGTCAACAATGTGGAATCCATTGCGTCCGTGCCGCTGATCCTCGCCAATGGCGTGGAGTGGTTCCGGTCGTTCGGCACCGAGAAGTCACCGGGGTTCACCCTCTACTCGCTCTCCGGTCACGTGACGCGACCGGGCCAGTACGAAGCGGCCCTCGGAATCACGTTGCGCGAGTTGCTGACCTACGCCGGAGGCATCCGCGAGGGGCACACCCTGAAGTTCTGGACCCCCGGCGGTTCGTCGACCCCGCTGTTCACCGCCGAGCACATCGACGTCCCCCTCGACTACGAGGGCGTGTCGGCCGCGGGCTCCATGCTCGGCACCAAGGCGCTGCAGATCTTCGACGACACCACCTGCGTGGTGCGGGCGGTGCTGCGC
Organism: Nocardia sp. CA-136227; assembly: GCF_050955695.1. NCBI lineage: Bacteria > Bacillati > Actinomycetota > Actinomycetes > Mycobacteriales > Nocardiaceae > Nocardia > Nocardia sp. CA-136227. The sequence continues at coordinate 3,898,431 of NZ_CP192081.1, read as the reverse complement.
TGGACCGAGTTCTACGCCCACGAATCCTGCGGCAAGTGCACTCCCTGCCGCGAAGGCACCTACTGGCTGGTCCAGCTGTTGCAACGCCTGGAGAACGGCCAGGGCCACCAGACCGACCTGGACAAGCTGGCCGATATCGCCGACAACATCAACGGCAAGTCCTTCTGCGCTCTCGGTGACGGCGCGGCCAGCCCGATCTTCTCCTCCCTGAAGTACTTCCGCGACGAGTACGCCGAGCACATCCGCCTCGGCGCCTGCCCGTTCGACCCGGCCCGCACCACGGCCTGGGCCACCCAAGGAGCACGATGACCTCGACAGTGAGCTCCACAACCGGTGGCGGGGTGACCCCCACCGACATGGTGACCGTGACCATCGACGGCACCCCGGTTTCGGTGCCCGCAGGAACCCTGGTGATCCGGGCCGCCGAACTCATCGGCGTCCAGATCCCCCGCTTCTGCGACCATCCGCTGCTCGACCCGGTCGGCGCCTGCCGGCAGTGCCTGGTGGAGGTCGAGGGGCAGCGCAAGCCCGTCGCCTCCTGCACCCAGACCGTGGCCGAGGGCATGGTGATCAGCACCCAGGTCTCCTCCCCCGTCGCCGCCAAGGCGCAGGAGGGCGTAATGGAGCTGCTGCTCATCAATCACCCCCTCGACTGCCCGGTGTGCGACAAGGGCGGCGAATGCCCGCTGCAGAACCAGGCCATGTCGGCGGGGCGTGCCGAATCCCGTTTCGAGGGTGAGAAGCGCACCTACCCCAAGCCGATTCCGCTGTCCTCGGCGATCCTGCTGGACCGGGAGCGCTGCGTGCTGTGCGCCCGCTGTACCCGGTTCTCGCAGCAGGTGGCCGGTGACCCGTTCATCGAACTGATGGAACGCGGTGCGCTGCAACAGGTCGGCACGGCCGCCGGGGAGCCGCTGGACTCCTACTTCTCCGGCAACACCGTGCAGATCTGCCCGGTCGGCGCGCTCACAGGCAGCACCTACCGCTTCCGCGCCCGCCCCTTCGACCTGGTGTCGAGTCCGGCGGTCTGTGAGCACTGCGCGAGCGGTTGCGCCCAGCGCACCGATCACCGGCGCGGCAAGGTAATGCGACGCCTGGCCGGTGACGATCCGCAGGTCAACGAGGAATGGAACTGCGACAAGGGCCGTTTCGCGTTCACCTACCTCACCGAGTCCGACCGGCTCACCACGCCGCTGGTGCGTAGCTGGGATGGCAGCCTTCAGCCCGCGTCGTGGTCGGAGGCCATCGGTGCGGCCGCCCGTGGCCTGGCCTCGGCTCGCGGCAAGGCGGGCGTACTGGTCGGCGGCCGGGTGACCTTGGAGGACGCCTACGCGTACTCCAAGTTCGCGCGAGTCGCGTTGAACACCAACGACATCGACTTCCGGGCACGCGAGCACTCCGCCGAGGAGGCCGACTTCCTGGCCGCGCGGGTGGCCGGGCAGGGCATCACCGTCGACTACGCCGCCCTCGAACGCGCGCCGTTCGTGCTGCTGGTGGGATTCGAGGCGGAAGAGGAATCGCCGATCGTGTACCTGCGGCTGCGCAAGGCCGCACGCCGCAACGGCACGCCGATCTACTCGCTCGCCCCGTATGTGACCCGCGGCCTGCAGAAGCTGTCCGGCACCCTGCTGCCGACCGCACCGGGCGCGGAACCGCATGTGCTGGAAGCGATCCGGACCGGTGAAACCGATGAGCTGACCGCCGGATACGCCCGGCTGCGCGAGGTCGCGGACCTGCTGCGCGAGCCCGGTGCGCTCATCCTCGCCGGTGAACGCCTCGGTGGCATTCCGGGCGGCCTGTCCGCGGTGGCGCGGCTGGCCGACGACACCGGCGCGATGCTGGCCTGGATCCCCCGCCGCGCCGGGGAGCGCGGCGCGCTCGAGGCCGGGGCACTGCCGGTGCTGCTGCCCGGCGGGCGACCGGTCGCCGATCCCGCCGCGCGCAAACAGGTTCGCGACGCCTGGAACGTGGACGAACTGCCGGGCACGCCCGGCCGTGACACCGCCGGCATCCTGGCCGCAGCACCCAGTTTGGGCGCACTACTCATCGGCGGCGTCGAGGTCGGCGACATGCTCGATGCGCACGCCGCCCTGCAGGCCATCGACGCGGCGGGCTTCGTGGTGTCGATGGAGTTGCGTCGCAGCGACATCAGTCAGCGCGCCGACGTCGTGTTCCCGGTCGCCTCGGCCATGGAGAAGGCGGGCACCTTCCTCACCTGGGAGGGCCGCCACCGCCAATTCGAGGCCGCCCTGCGGGATTCCGCCGTCCGCCGCGAGGCCGCGCCGATGCCCGAATACCGGGTCCTCGACGCCATCGCCAACGAGATGGGGGTGCGGCTGGGCCTGCGCGACGCCGCCGCCGCCCGCGCGGAACTGGCCGACCTCGGAGTCTGGGACGGCACGTCGGCCCCGATACCGGTGCACCGACCGCATCCACCGGCCCAACCCCATTCGGGCACAGCGGTGCTCGCGTCCTGGCGCATGCTCATCGACCGCGGTCGTCTCCAGGACGGCGAACCCAACCTGGCGGGCACCGCCCGCACCCCCGTGGTGCGGCTGTCCGCCCGGACCGCCGCCGAGATCGGCGCCACCACCGGTGATCCGGTGACCGCCGCGACCGACCACGGCCACATCACCCTGCCCCTGGTCATCACCGAGATGCCCGACGGCGTGGTGTGGCTGCCCATGAATTCCCCCGGCTCCGACGTGCTGGTGCAGCTCGGCACCACACCCGGCCACCTCGTGCGTATCCGACGGGAGGACCACCGTGAGTGACCTGAGTATGTTCGGCCACGATCCGTGGTGGCTGGTACTGGTGAAATCCATCGGGATCTTCGTGTTCCTGCTGCTCATCCCGATGTTGGCGGTGTACGCGGAACGCAAGATCGTGGCGTTCATGCAGATGCGCGTCGGACCCAACCGGGTCGGGCCGCGCGGCTCGCTGCAGTCCATCGCCGACGGCGTGAAGATGCTCCTCAAGGAGGACATCATCCCGGCCATCGTGGACAAGCCGATCTTCATTCTCGCGCCGGTGATCTCGCTGATCCCCGCCGTGATGGCGTTCGCGGTGATCCCGTTCGGTCCGCAGGTCAGCATCTTCGGGCACCGGACCATGCTGCAGCTGACCGATATGCCGGTGGGCGTGCTCTACATCCTGGCCATGGCCTCGGTCGGCGTCTACGGCATCGTGCTCGCGGGCTGGGCGTCCGGGTCCACCTATCCGCTGCTGGGCGGGCTGCGCTCCACCGCGCAGGTCATCTCCTACGAGATCGCCATGGCGCTGTGCTTCGCCGCGGTGTTCCTGCTCTCGGGCACCATGGCCACCTCGGGAATCGTCAAGGCGCAGGAGGGAACCTGGTACGTCTTCCTGCTGTTGCCTTCGTTCCTGATCTACGCGGTGTCCATGGTCGGCGAGACCAACCGCGCGCCCTTCGACCTCCCCGAGGCCGAGGGCGAGCTGGTCGGCGGCTTCCACACCGAGTACTCCTCGCTCAAGTTCGCCATGTTCATGATGGCCGAGTACATCAATATGGCGACCGTGTCCGCGCTGGCCACCACGCTGTTCTTCGGCGGCTGGCACGCGCCGTTCCCGATCAGCCTGTGGGCGGGCGCGAACAGCGGCTGGTGGCCCATGCTGTGGTTCACCGCCAAGGTGTGGACGTTCCTGTTCGTGTTCATCTGGCTGCGCGGCACGCTCCCCCGCCTGCGCTACGACCAGTTCATGAATCTGGGCTGGAAGCTGCTGATCCCGGTGTCGCTGGCCTGGGTCATGTTCGTCGCGACCCTGAAGGTGCTGCAGAACAACGGCACCCACATCCAGACCGCGGGCATGGTGATCGGCGGGCTGGTGGTCGCGGCCGTGCTGCTGGCGCTGGTGATCCGGGCCGGGCACGCCGGCTACGACCGTTCCAAAGCCTCGCCGGACCCGGATTCGACACGGGCGTACTCGGACTTCCCGGTGCCGCCGATGCCCGCGACGCCGATGGCGTCCACGCCGAAGCCGGATCTGCTGGCCCCGCTGGGCGGATTCGTCGTCACCGCCTCGACGATGTTCAAGAAGCCCAACACCGAGCTCTACCCCGAGGTCAAGACCCCGACCGCGCCGCGCTATCACGGCCGGCACCAGCTCAACCGGCATCCGGACGGGCTGGAGAAGTGCATCGGCTGCGAGCTGTGCGCCTGGGCCTGTCCCGCCGACGCCATCTACGTCGAGGGCGCCGACAACACCGAGGACGAACGCTTCTCTCCCGGTGAGCGTTACGGCCGCGTCTACCAGATCAACTACCTGCGCTGCATCGGGTGTGGTCTGTGCATCGAGGCCTGCCCGACCCGGGCGCTCACCATGACCAACGAGTACGAGATGGCCGACGACAACCGCGCCGGGCTGATCTACGAGAAGCAGGATCTGCTCGCCCCGATGCAGCCGGGCATGGTCGCCCCGCCGCACGCCATGTACCCCGGCGCGGACGAGGGCTCCTATTACCGCGGCGAAGTTCCCGGCGCGGCAAGCGAACTCGCCGGAGCGGAAGGGAACAACCAATCATGATCACCGACCGGATCGCCCAGCCCGCCCAGCAGATCGTCACCCAGACCTCCACCGGCGAGGCCGTCCAGTTCTGGATCCTCGCCGTGGTGGCGGTGCTCGGCGCGCTCGGCATGGTCTGCGCGCGCAAGGCCGTGCACTCGGCACTGTGCCTGGCCGCCACCATGATCACGCTGTCGGCGTTCTACATCGCGCAGAGCGCGCTGTTCCTGGGCATCGTGCAGATCGTCGTCTACACCGGCGCGGTCATGATGCTGTTCCTGTTCGTGCTCATGCTCGTCGGCGTGGATTCCGCGGAGTCGCTGCGGGAGACGCTGCGCGGGCAGCGGCTCGCGGTCGTGGTGGTGGGCATCGGCTTCGGCATGCTGCTCATCGGCGGCATCGCCCGCGGCATGGCCGACAAGAGCGTCGCCGAGACCGGTCCCGGCCTGGGCGGCAACTACAGCGTCGGGGCGCTGGCCGAACTCATCTTCGTGCGCTACGTCTGGGCGTTCGAGCTCACCGGCGCGCTGCTCATCACCGCGACCATCGGCGCCATGGTGCTCGCGCACCGCGAACGGTTCGGGCCGCCCACCGATCAGCGCACCCTGTCCAAGGAACGCTTCCGCGCGGGCACCCGGGTGACGCCGCTGCCCACGCCCGGCGTGTACGCCCGCCACAATGCCGTCGACGCGCCCGCGCGGCTGCCGGACGGCTCCTTCGAGGAGCTGTCGGTCAGCACCATCCTGCGGCACCGCCGCAATCGCGCCCACACCGAAGCGGTCGTGTTGACCGTCGGCGACGGCAGCGACGTTCCCGGCGACGACACTCACGAGGAAGGCCAGCGGTGAATCCGGACAACTATCTGTACCTCTCGGCCCTGCTGTTCACCATCGGCGCCGCCGGAGTCCTGGTGCGGCGCAACGCCATCGTGGTGTTCATGTGCATCGAGCTCATGCTCAACGCCGTGAACCTGGCCTTCGTCACCTTCGCGCGCACGCACGGCAACCTCGACGGTCAGGTCTTCGCGTTCTTCACCATGGTGGTGGCCGCCGCCGAGGTCGTGGTCGGCCTGGCCATCATCATGAGCATCTTCCGTGCCCGCCGCTCGACCTCGGTCGACGACGCGAACCTGCTGCGGTACTGACATGGATACCGTACAGATGCTGCTGTGGCTGATGCCCGCGCTCCCGCTCGCGGGAGCCGTCTTCCTGCTGCTGATCGGCCGGATCAGCGACACGTGGGGCCATATTCCGGGCACCGCGCTGGCGCTGGCCTCGTTCGTGGTCGCGGTGTGGGCGTTCTCCGACATGCTGGACCGGCCGAATTCCGAACGGGCCGTGCACTACACGCTGTTCGAGTGGGTGCCGGTGGCCGGGCTGAAGGTCGACTTCGCGCTGAAACTCGACCAGCTGTCGATGTGTTTCGCGCTGCTGATCACCGGTGTTGGATCGCTGATCCACATCTACTCGATCGGGTACATGAACGGTGACGAGGGACGGCGGCGATTCTTCGCCTACCTCAACCTGTTCCTGGCCGCCATGCTGGTGCTGGTCCTCGCGAGCAACTACCTGGTGCTGTACCTCGGCTGGGAAGGCGTCGGCCTGGCGTCCTACCTGCTGATCGGATTCTGGTACCACAAGCCCTCCGCCGCGACGGCGGCCAAGAAGGCGTTCGTGGTCAACCGGGTCGGCGACATGGGGCTGGCCATCGCGCTCATGGTCATGTTCGCGACCTTCGGGAGCATCGACTTCCAGACCGTGTTCGGGTCGGCGAGCCACGCGGGCACCGGAACCCTCACCGCCATCGGGCTTCTGCTGCTGCTCGGGGCCTGCGGCAAGTCCGCGCAGGTGCCGCTGCAGTCCTGGCTCGGGGACGCCATGGAGGGCCCGACTCCGGTGTCGGCGCTCATCCACGCCGCCACCATGGTCACCGCGGGTGTGTATCTGATCGCCCGCTCGAACCCGATCTTCGATCTCGCGCCGGGCGCGCAGGCGGCCGTGATGGCCGTCGGCGCGGTCACTCTGGTGTTCGGCGCGATCATCGGTTGCGCCAAGGACGACATCAAGAAGGCGCTCGCCGCCTCGACCATGAGTCAGATCGGCTACATGGTGCTGGCGGCCGGACTCGGCCCGGTCGGGTACGCGGCCGCGATCATGCACCTGCTGACCCACGGCTTCTTCAAGGCCGGACTGTTCCTCGGCGCGGGCTCGGTCATGCACGCCATGAACGACGAAACCGATATGCGCCGCTACGGCGGACTGCGCAAGCTGCTGCCCGTCACCTACGTCACCTTCGGGCTCGGATACCTTGCGATCCTGGGTGTTCCGCCGTTCGCGGGATTCTGGTCCAAGGACCGGATCATCGAGGCGGCGTTCGCGTACGGGGGCGTCGGCGGCATCATCACCGGTCTGGCCGCGCTGTGCGGCGCGGGCATCACCGCGTTCTACATGACCCGCGTCATGATCTTCACCTTCTTCGGTGAGCGCCGCTGGAACGAAGGCACGCATCCGCACGAGGCGCCCGCCTCGATGACCGGGCCGATGATCCTGCTCGCCTTCGGATCCGTCTTCTCCGGCATGATCTTCGCCTACGGGTCCTCGCTCACCAACTGGCTGGCCCCCGTGGTCGGCGAACACCACGGCGAACCGGTGATTCCCGCCTGGGCCATCACCTTCTTCGCGCTCGCGGTGGTCGCGGCCGGTGTCTGGGTGGCCTACGACCAGTACGCGAAGTCCCCGATCGCCGAGACCGCGCCGGCCGGCAACCCACTCGTCGAGGCCGCGCGCCGCGACCTGTACGGCGACGCCGCCAACGAGGCCGCGTTCATGCGTCCCGGCCAACACCTGACCCGGTCGCTGGTGTTCGTCGACAACCGCGGCATCGACGGCCTGGTCAACTCCACGGCCGCGGTGATCGGCGGGCTGTCGGCCCGGATCCGGCGCGTGCAAACCGGATTCGTGCGCTCCTACGCCCTGTCCATGTTCACCGGCGCGGCCCTCGTGGTCGCCGCCCTGCTGGCGGTGAGGTTCCTGTGAATGAGCTTGCGAACGCACCGATGAACTCCGTGAGCGACTTTCCCTGGCTCACCCTGCTGTGGGCGGTGCCGCTCGGCGGGGCGGCACTCGCGCTGCTGTTCCCGGCGGGACAGCGGGCCGCGGTGCGAGCCTTCGCGCTGATCGTCTCGCTGGGCACGCTCGGCATCGGCATCTGGCTGGCCACACGGTTCGAAACCGGTGGGGCGCAATACCAATTCGTGGAGGACCGGAAGTGGATCCCGGCCTTCGGGGCGGGCTATACGGTCGGCCTCGACGGGATCGCGCTGGTACTGGTCCTGCTGACCGCCGGACTGGTGCCGCTGTTGTTGATCGCGGGCTGGCAGGACGAGCGGGAGGTCGGCACCGGGCCGCGGGTCGCGCATTACTACGTGGCGCTCACCCTGGTCGTGGAATCCATGGTGCTGGTCTCGTTCACCGCCTTGGACATTCTGCTGTTCTACGTGTTCTTCGAGGTCATGCTGATCCCGATGTACTTCCTCATCGGCGGCTTCGGCCCCCGCACCGGAGACATGGCGCTGCGTCAGCAGCGGGCGCGGGCCGCAGTGAAGTTCCTGCTGTACAACCTGTTCGGCGGACTCATCATGCTGGCGGCGGTGATCGGGCTCTACGTCATCACCGCGCGGGAGAAGCTGGGCAGCCAAGGCGGCGGCACCTTCGACTTCCGGACCGTCATGGAGGCCGCCAACTCCGGGCAGCTCGGGGCGACGCCCGCGGTGCTCAACGCGCTGTTCCTCGGATTCATGTTCGCGTTCGCGGTGAAAGCGCCGCTGTGGCCGCTGCACACCTGGCTGCCGGACGCCGCGGTGGCGGCCACCCCCGCCAGCGCGGTGCTCATGATGGCGGTGGTCGACAAGGTCGGGACCTTCGGCATGCTGCGCTACTGCCTGCTGCTGTTCCCCTCGGCCACATCGACATACGCGCCGCTGATCAGCGTGCTCGCGGTGATCGGGATCCTGTACGGGGCACTGCTGGCCATCGGGCAGACCGATGTGATGCGGCTGATCGCCTACACCTCGATCTCGCACTTCGGATTCATCATCCTGGGCATCTTCGCGCTCACCACCCAGGGCGGCACCGGGGCGACGCTGTACATGATCAACCACGGCATCTCCACCGCCGCGCTGTTCCTCATCGCCGGATTCCTGGTGTCGCGGCGCGGATCCCGGTTCATCGCCGACTTCGGCGGCGTCCAGAAGGTCGCGCCGATCCTGGCGGGCACCTTCCTCATCTCCGGCCTGGCCACGCTGTCGCTGCCCGGGCTCGCCCCGTTCATCAGCGAATTCCTGGTGCTGATCGGCACATTCACCCGCTACCCGGTGGCGGCCGTGATCGCGGCCTCCGCCCTGGTGCTCGCCGCGGTGTACGTGCTGTGGATGTACCAGCGGATGATGACCGGCCCGGTGAAGGAGGGCAACGAGCGGCTCTACGACCTGCTGCCGCGCGAATTGGTCGTCGTGGTCCCGCTCATCGTCGCCCTGCTGTTCCTGGGCGCGTACCCCAAGCCGGTGCTGGACCGGATCGATCCGGCCGTCGCCCGCACCCTCACCACCATCGGACAGCACAATCCGGCCCCGGCGGTGCAGCCGGAAGCCGCCCAGACGAACACCGGAGGTGCCCACAAATGAGTGGAGGTCTGCTGCTCGCCGCGACGGTCCCGGCACCGAGCATCGAATACCGATACCTGTCACCGATGTTGATCGTGTTCGGTGTCGCGGTCGCCGGGGTGCTGGTGGAGGCGTTCGCGCCGCGCGCGTCGCGCTATGTGATCCACCTGGTGCTCGGGCTCGGCGGGATGGCGGTCGCGCTGGGCGCGGTCATCGGACTGCGCGATGTCCGGGCGACCGCCGTGGTGGGAGCCGTTGCCATCGACGGGGTTTCACTGTTCCTGCAGGGCACCATCCTGGTGGTCGGCATTCTCGGACTGCTCTTCATCGCCGAGCGGCGGGCCGACCGGATGCCGGTGCGCCGCGAAGGACCCGGCACCTGGAGTCTCACGGCTTCCCGCGGCGGGGTGGACGCCTTCACCCCGCAGGCCGCCTCCACACCCGGCAGCCTCGACGAGATCGCCGCCACCAAGGCGGGAATCGCGACCACCGAGGTCTTCCCGCTCACCATGTTCGCCCTCGCCGGGTTGATGCTCTTCCCCGCCTCGAACGATCTGCTGACCATGTTCGTGGCGCTGGAAGTGCTGTCGCTGCCGCTGTACCTGCTGTGCGGCCTGGCCCGCCGCCGCCGTCTCCTCTCCCAGGAGGCCGCGCTGAAATACTTCCTGCTGGGCGCGTTCTCGTCGGCCTTCTTCCTCTACGGAATGGCACTGCTCTACGGCTACGCGGGAACCATCCGGCTGGCGGGTATCGCCGACGCGGTGGCCCGTGACGACGGCAAGTCGCACACCCTGGCCGTCATCGGCGTCGCCATGCTGGCCGTCGGCCTGCTCTTCAAGATCGGCGCGGTCCCGTTCCAGTCCTGGGTTCCCGACGTCTATCAGGGCGCGCCGACCCCGGTCACCGCGTTCATGGCCGCCGCCACCAAGATCGCCGCAGTCGGTGCCCTGCTGCGCGTGCTGTACGTCGCTGTCCCCAACCTCCGCAACGACTGGCGCCCGGTCTTCGCGGCGGTCGCCATCGTCACCATGGTCGTCGGCGCGATCCTCGCCATCACCCAGACCGACATGAAACGCATGCTCGCGTACTCCTCGGTGGCGCATTCCGGTTTCATCCTCACCGCCATCGTCTCCGCCACCACCGCCGGCATCTCCTCCACCCTCTTCTACCTGGCGGTCTACGGCCTCGGCACCGTCGGCGCCTTCGCCCTGGTCAGCCTGGTCCGCGATGAAAACGGCGACGAGGCAACAGCTCTCCCCGCCTGGGCGGGGATGGGCCGCCGCTCCCCCTGGCTGGCCACCACCTTCTCCCTGTTCCTTCTCTCCTTCGCCGGCATCCCCCTCACCAGCGGCTTCATCGCCAAATTCGGCGTCTTCGCCGCAGCCACCGGCGGCGAAGCGGCAACCCTGGTCATCGTCGGTGTCATCTCCAGCGCCATCGCCGCCTTCTTCTACATCCGCGTCATCGTCCTGATGTTCTTCACCGACCCCCCCACCAACCCCCCCACCGTCGTCTACCCGACCCTGACCAGTACGGTCATCGCCCTCACAGCCGCATCCACTTTGGTCCTCGGCATCTTCCCCCAGCCCCTCCTCGACCTCGCCAAGAACGCGGCATCCCTCACTCACTGACCCGAACACAGACAAGCCGTTGGGCCCGCCGCGAATTTCGCAGCGGGCCCAACGGCTTCCAGTCGCCCCAAGAATCGGGGCACACAATCTGACATGCGATCGCTTCACAGTCGATAGCCTCGGGACCGCTACGCCTCCTGAACCGGGGGACTTCTCAGTGTCCAAATTCGAAAAACGAACAGAAGCTCGCGGAACACTCGCTGCCGCCGTGCTTTTCGCAGGATAGGGCGTTTCGGTTACACCGGTCCGCATCGGACGTCGAAGCGGTCGCGGACGGTGTCGAGGGTGTGGCGGAAGTGCTCCTCGTCGCGGTGGTGGGTTCGGAGGAAGTGGGCGGTGTCGGTGAGGCGCCGGTGGGGTGGGTACCAGCGGTCGTAGTCGAGGCCGCAGTGCAGCAAGGCCGAGGGGCCTAGCGCGTCGTAGACGAGGCTCAGATTGTACAGGTGCAGGGTGAGGCCGGCGTAGGAAATGACGCTGGCGATGCGTGTCTTGGTTCGCATGTCGTCCGCGTCGGCGGCGTAGAGGGGCAAGTCGCGGAGTTTGTTCCGGAACATGAGGTGGGTGAGGAAGTAGCCGGCGAAGGATTGGAATCCGAATGTCGAGGAACGGGTTTGGACCGATAGCACGGAACCGCTGGGCGATCGGTACGGCTCGTAGGGGGTGTTCGCATGCAGCAGGTAGCCGGTGCAGTTGATGATCCAGCTGCCGGGCGGGATGGCCTTGGTCTCGCCGCTACGGAACTCCAGCTCGACCGAGCCGTTATGGTCGACGGCGTCGCGGAGGTGGTCCATGACGACGGAGTGCAGGCCCTCGCGGATGGTCCGCTGCTCCGATTCCGACAGCAGGCCCACGAAGAAGCCATCGGCCTGCGGGGTGACCGACAATCCGGCGGTGGCCATCAGCCAGGCCTGGACCGCGGCCTCGTTGGTGCCGTCGAAATGGCGTGCGATGTCGATGAAGAGCCGGTTCGGCATGACGCCGCCCCACCACCGGCGGATCCCCGGCGGCACGATCCGATCGCGATTGACGAAGAGGGTGCCGGGCCCGGCGACCAGGTTCACCTGCCGGTCGGGGCGGTTCGTGATGAGCGCCGCGGCGGTGTCCATGGCGGTTTTGCCGCCGCCGATGATCCACACCGGAGCGTCACTGCTCGCTATTTCATCGCTACGCACGTCGCAGTAGTTGGGTGACACCGAGCGAACACGGTCGCTGGATACCTGCAACGGTTCCATCGGCACCACATTCATGCCGAACGCCTTGATCAGCTTGTCCGCCTTGATGATCAGCGGCGACCCGTCCGATTGCGTGCAGGTGACATGCACACCGTCGGCGGCTTCCTCATGGGACACGTAATCGCAGCCGAAGTACTCCGCGACGCGCACCCGTTCACCGATGACTCGCAGACAGTGCTCGAAATGCTCGATCACCTCGGTCCGCGTCGCAAGGTAGGAAGGTTCCTTCCGCAGCGTCCACTTGATGTCGCCGACCGTGAACAGCGGATGGGGCTGGTGCAGCCGGACGTAGGGATACGCGTCGACCCACATGCCGCCGACCCCCGGATGCCGATCCACGAGCGCGATGGTCTGGTCGGCCCGCAGATACCGGCTCGCGACGAACATCGCGTTGAGCCCCGCGATCCCCGCCCCGACGACGCATACGTCGCACGTCCGGGTGGGAACTGACCCGTAGTCGGAAGTATCCATAGCTAACTCCCTGCTATTGCTGATGGAACCACCGCCGATCCTGGATGTCAACGAGTCCTACGGTCTCGATCCAACGACGATCGGCAGTTGTGGAACGGGCCGGTCGAAGGCTGGATAAACGGTTGACTTGGAGTGCGCTCCAGATTCTAGGTTTGGGGCATGAGCAGAATTCTGATTACGGGTGCCAATAAGGGAATCGGGTTCGAGGCGGCGCGGCGGCTCGTGGAGGACGGGCATACGGTGTATCTCGGGAGCCGGGATGCCGGGCGGGGGCTGGCGGCGGCGGAAGCGGTTGGGGCGCGGGCTGTTCGGATCGATATCACCGATGATGAGTCCGTGCGCGCGGCCGCAGCGGAGATCGAAGCCGAGGGTGGGCTGGACGTGCTCATCAACAATGCCGGGATTCAGGCGGAGATGAGTGCGGACGGGGGTGTGTTGGGGGCTGGGGAGATGACTGCCGAGATCATGCGGGAGACGTTCGAGACCAATGTTTTCGGGACGGTTCGGGTATTGGAAGCCTTCCTGCCGTTGCTGGAGAAGGCGGATGTGCCGGTCGTGGTGAACGTGAGTAGCGGGCTCGCGTCGTTGCACAGGCTCGCGTCGGAAGGGGATATGGTCAATCGGTATCCGGGAGTCGCGTATCCGGCGTCGAAGACCGCGGTGAATGTGCTGACGATTCAGTACGCCAAGGCTTTTCCGCGTATTCGGATCAATTCGGTGGAACCGGGATTCACCAGTACCGATCTGAACCACAACCTCGGGCATCAGACGGTGCGGGAGGCGGCGGAGATCATCGTGCGGATGGCGCAGATCGGGGCGGACGGGCCGACGGGTGGGTTCTTCGACGCGCAGGGCCCGCTGGCCTGGTGATCGGGTGGGTCAGATGGTGATTCCGACGATGTGGCCGATGGCGTAGGTGGTGACCATCGCCAGTGCGCCGCCGGCGAGGACGCGGATGGTCGCGCGGGCGACGGGAGCCTGTCCGAGGCGCGCGCCCACCGCGCCGGTCAGGGCCAAGGCGGCCAGGACCGCGCCCATGGTGAGGGGAACCCGGATCGCATGGGGCGTCAGGATTGCCAGGAGCGGGAGCAGTGCGCCGAGGGTGAAGGACAGGGCCGAGGAGAGGGCCGCGTGGAGGGGGTTGGTGAGGTCGTCGGGGTCGATGCCGAGTTCGGCCTCGGCGTGGGCGGTGAATGCGTCTGCGGCGGTGAGTTCTTCGGCCACAGCCTGCGCGGTGGCCGGAGACAGGCCCTTGGCTCGGTAGATGGCGGCCAGTTCGGCGAGCTCGGCTTCGGGTTGTTCGGCCAATTCGCGGCGTTCGGTTTCCAGCAGGGCGCGTTCGCTGTCGCGTTGGGTGCTGACGGAGACGTACTCGCCGAGGGCCATCGACACCGCACCCGCGGTGAGTCCGGCCACGCCCGCGGTCAGAATCGCGGTGCTGTTGCTCGTCGCGGCCGCGACACCGACGACAATGCCCGCGACGGAGACGATTCCGTCGTTCGCGCCCAAAACGCCCGCACGCAGCCAATTCAGACGAGTGGCCAATCCTGTCGCATGCGGTTCGGCGGGATGCGCGAGCGCCACCGAACCGGTCATTTCGTCCCTCACCAGGGGAACGGTAGTAGTTCACAACGTTTGCCGCCAGCAAAGAAAGGCTCACCGAAATTAGGTAATGCATTGCATATCAAGGGCTTTCGGAGTGGTCTACACCCCGGGTGATCCGCGACACGGCGATCGCGACACGTTTGCGACAAGCAGATTCTCGGTGGATTCGGGCCATGCGCGACGCGGGTTGGCCGTAGCGTTGTCTTCGGTGCCAAGCGGATCGGGTAAGAGAGCGGCAGGATGCGGCCACAACCGTCAGCGATCGGATACCTCCGGCACGATGTGTCGGGGGCACAGCAGCAGTGGGACGAGGCTCAGATCCAGCATCTGGCTCGTCGGCTCGGCTATGACCTGTGCAAGACGGTGGTCTTCGGTCCCGAGACCGATCGGCCGTTGGTCCGGGTCCGCACCCTGGTCTCCCGCATGGAGGCCGACGCGGTGATCATCCCGAGCCTCGCGCACTTCGACGGCCACATCCCCGATGACATCGTCCAGGTCGCCGACATCATCACGGTGAGCCCCGAAAACACCTACGCGCGCTGGGCGATTCCGCCGGTGGAATGATCCGGAGTGCGTCAGATGCCTGCCGCGCGCACCAAACTGTCCGCCAGTCGCGGCGACACCGTGGACAGCAGCCGCAAGGCCGCGGCATACGTGGGATACAGCTCGACCGGACGGTCACGCACCGCGGTGAGCACCCAGCCGGCGGCCTGCTCCGGCGTCAGCGCGGCCTGGGCGTCGTAGTCACTGGTCGGGCTGATCATCGGCGTCCGCACGAGCGGGAATCCGATTGTGGTGACAGCGATTCCGGTGTCGTGGCATTCCGCGCCGAGACTGCGCCCGAACGCGGCCAGCGCGGCCTTCGAGGCGTGGTAGGCACTGAACTTGGGCATGACGCCGGCGGTGGTGCCCCAGGTGCCGATGTTGATGATGTGGCCGCTGTTCGCCTCCCGCAGTGCGGGCAGCAGGGCCAGGGTCAGGCGAACGGGCCCGAAGTAGTTCACGGCCATGGTGCGCTCGTAGTCGTGGGCCCGATCGGTGGCGTCGAAGGCATTGCGTCGAATGGACCGCCCCGCATTGTTGACCACGATGTCGGGCGTGCCGAAATGTTCGAGCACGGTGGCCGCCAGCTCGCCGACCTGGTCGGGATCGGTGAGATCGCAGGGCATCGGGTGGGCGACGCCGCCGTCGGCGGTGATCGCCCCGCAGGTCTGCTCGAGCCGCTCCCGGTCCCGGGCCACCGCGAGGATCCGCGCGCCGCGGTCGGCCAGCAGATGCGCGGTCGCTTCGCCGATGCCCGAGGACGCGCCGGTCAGAATCACGGTACGGCCGTGCAGATCCGGTGTGCTGGTCGCGCCGACGATCGATCGGATCGAGGGCGTCGGCTGCAGCAGCGCGGAGGCCAGATAGTTCTTCATAGCGGTACCCGTCGTCGGTGGCGAGGTCGGCGGATGCGGGTAGCTGGATCTCGACCCACACGAATTGACTAATCGGTAAATTACGACGGGGGCAGTTCGCTGTCAATCAGCGACGGCCATGCGCCGGCCCTCGAGCTCGGCACATGGCCGTCAATGAACCCGCTAGTCGGCCTCGATGACCTCGCGAACTCTCTTGGCGAACGCATCGGGCTGTTCCATGAACCCGGCGTGGCCGCCTGGGAAGAGAGTCGGCTCGATGCCCAGCTCGGCACCCAGGGCGCGCGAGGTGCGATCGCAGAACAGGTCGGCGGACTCGTCGCCGATGCCGATGAGGATCGTCGTCGGGGTGGCGCGCAGCGCGTCCAGGGCGGGCTGCCAGCCGGAGGTGGTGTGCAGTTCGTGGCGGTAGAAGAAGTCGTCGGAGGCGATGGCCCGCGGGTCCCGCTCGCCGCCGAACATCTGCTGCAGCATCTCCTCCGGCATGTACAGACCGGACATCTCACCGAACTTGCGCATCGCGCCGATCACGTCACCGGTGTTGTACACGTCCACGATCTCGTCGGTCCGCGCCCGCAATTCGTCCCGGTTGTCGAGCAGTTCACGCAGCGGCGGCTCGTGCGCGATGAGCGTCGACACCAGCTCGGGCCGGTCGATGGCGAGCGCCAGGCCGGTGATCGCGCCGCCGCTGGATCCGATCACCACGGCCGGGCCCTGACCGATGTGGGTGATCACCCGGGCCAGGTCGTCGGCGCGCAGCTCCGGCGTCGAGTCCTTGTCGGGGTCGGTCACGGTGCTGCGCCCGTGGCCGCGCGGGTCGGGGCACAGGACGGTGTGGTCGGAGGCGAGCAGTTCGGCCAGCGCGCCGAAGGGGCCGGAGTCCATCGGGGCGCCGACCAATGCGATCAGCGGGCCGCTGCCGCGGACTTCGTAGTAGATGGTGCCGTCGGGCACCGCGACGGTTCCGGAGGTGATAGGTGCGGTCGAGGTCATGGTCTCTCCAAGTGGCTCGGAACGGGACACCTGAATTGACGGTACGACCGCGCCGAATTCATCGCCGCGAGAACAGAAGAGCCTCAGCCGACCTGCCGCCGGGATTCGGGCAGCGCGCAGGCGACACCCTCGGCCGTGCCGAGCGGGCGCACACCCAGCGCCTGGTTCAGCCGCGCCCGCTGGTTCTCCCACGCGATGGCGGCGGTCAGTTCGGTCAACTGGGACTTGTTCATCCGGCTCAGCAGCTGGGTGCGCAGGTGGTCGAGATCCAGGGAGGTCGGTGTAACCGTCATGGCCTCGGCGAAGGCGATCACCAGTTTCTCGGTGTCGCTGTAGGCATCGCTGTCCTGATAGGTCGGCAGGTCGCTGACCTGTGCTTCGGTCAGCCCGCCGAAGTGGGCCAGCGTGGAGCCTATGTCGAGACAGAACTGGCAGTTGACCAGTGCCGCGGTCTTGAGTTCGGCCAGCTCCTTGAGGGTCGGGTCGAGTTTGTTGGAGAACAGCAGCATCGTCTCGTGGAGCAGGGTGCTGATCAGTAGCTGTGGCCGCCGGAGGAGCCAGCCGAACAGATCGGTCTGATTCTTGCGAGCTCGACCGATGGCCTTGACGTATTTAGTGATTCGGGCAATTGCGCGCATGATGCCTCCCCATGGCGTTTCGCGGGATCTTCCCTGCGTATCAGCCTAGGCCGATCCTGCGACGCCTTGTAGTAGCAAGGCGTGTCCGATTTCAGTGATCTACATCTACCGCCCGCGACACTTCCCACCGGATGCCGCACCAGCTTGCGCCTACCCGCCATCGCCACTCCCCCGGTTCCTGTGGTGTGACCCACGGGAACGACGGATCACCGTTGATGGCAGGTGATTTCGTCGGACCGTCCTGTTAGCTTGCGCGCCATGACTGAAGAGGTGCGGCACGGGGTTGGCTTGACTCGGCGGGTGATCGAGTCGGTGCGGACCGAGCCCGGGCGGGCGATGTTCGAGCCTGTTGCGTGGGTCGGCTACACGCCGTGGGTGGCGGGTGAGCCGCGGCCCATGGATAAGGAAGCGTTGGCCGCGGCGGTATTTCCGTCCGGGCGGCCGCTGTCGCCGAGCCTTCGGGAGTGGCTTGCGTTCGATACCACCTTGTTCGAGCGTTGCGGATGGTTCGCGGAAGACGGCGGATTCGCGCCGCGGCCGTTGGACGAGCTGGTCGGCGATGAGCTGGGGCAGCCCTGGGGTGAGACCTTCGAGGGACTGGCAGAACGCTTTTCGGAGTGTTTCCTGCTGCCGGGTGGGTCGGACTCGCGGCGGGTGCTGGCGGTGGGCGCGGCCGATTCGCTGGGCGAGTACCCTGTGCTCGCTCTGGATGTCGACGACATGCCGTACGCGGGCCTGATGTACCCGGGCTTCGATGTATACGTGGCGGAGGTGGCAGGATTCGTCCAGTGCGAGTTCGAGACCTATACGGATCTGAGCTCGGATGCGGTGTACGGGCGGCGGATGCGGGAACATGCCGTCCGTAGTTTCTCAGGGCAGTTGTGTGCGGAGTACCCCTTCTGATGTTTTCCGCCACGGGTGCCGAATCGTGTGAGAAGGTGTCGTTTCACTCATGATGTCGGTGGACCGCCACCGGTTACCGTGTGGAAGGAATCCGGATGGAGGAGGGCTTGGTGGAGGCGACGTTCGACGTAGCTGGTCTGGTGGGGCATCACTACCGCCTGGACGACTACTACGAGGTGGGCAGGGAGAAGATCCGGGAGTACGCGCGAGCGGTCCAGGACTTCCACCCCGCGCACTGGAGTGAGGACGCCGCCCGGGGGCTCGGATACGCCGGGCTGATCGCCCCGACCACGTTCATCTCCACCGCGGCGATGCTGGCCAATCGCAAGCTGCTGGAGACCGTGCTCGAAGGCTACGACGTGATCGTGCAGACCGATCAGGTCTTCGAGATGTACAAGCCGGTGGTGACCGGCGAGCGGTTGGTCAGCGATGTCGAGTTGTCCTCGGTGCGCCGGATCGGCGGCAAGGATCTGCTCACCATCACGAACACGTTCAGCGACATGGCCGGTGACATCATGCAGGTCATGCACACCACCGTCGTGGGGCTGACCGGCGAGGACGTCAACGCCGACATCAGCGCCACGATCGACCGGGTCATGATGAGCGGGCTCGAATCGACGCCCGCCGCTGCCGCCGACGCGGGCCGCGTGCCGGAGCCGGGTGACGACGCACGGCATTCTCCGGTGTCGCGCCTGCGGACCCCGCTCACGTCGGTGCGATTCGAGGACGTCGCGGTCGGTGACGAGCTTCCCCCTCGGACCGTGACCCTCACGCGCGGCGACCTGGTCAACTACGCCGGGGTCTCCGGTGACGTGAATCCGATCCACTGGCATCCCGAGATCGCCACGCTCGCGGGCCTTCCCGACGTGATCGCGCACGGCATGCTCACCATGGGCTTAGGCGCGGGATTCGTGACCGGCTGGCTCGGCGACCCGGGCGCCATGCTCCGCTACGGAGTCCGGCTGTCGAACTACACGGTGATCGAAGCCGCCACGGCGGGCGTCGTCGAATTCACCGGCCGCATCAAGTCGCTCGATCCCGAGACCCGGACGGCCGTGGTCGTCATCGTCGCGAAGGCGGCGGGGCGCAAGATCTTCGGTCTCGCCACCGCCGACGTCCGACTCGCCTAGCCACGACGTTCCAGGTGGTGTCGCGGCCGGCCGCGACACCACCTGGATGCCGCCGGCGATCGCGGCGAATCCGATTGCCATGAGAACACTTTCGCGCGACACCGCCGCACTCTGACCGGTCAGTTGCCGCGGGTGACGAATCCGGCGTCGAGCATGGTCTTGTAGTCCGGCAGCGGCGTCGAACGGTCAACCTTCCCTTGGTCCTTGGCCCAGGTCCCCAGCTCGGCGAGGGTATCGGCGAGCTCCGGCCGCAACTGCAGGGTGTAGTCGAATTCGGGCAGGATCTTCTTGATCAACGCCGGGCTCAGCTGGGTGGCGGTGGCGACCGCGGACACCGCGTCGTCGGAGCGGGCGGTGAGTTGGGTCCCGGCGTCCCCCAGTGCGGCGAAGAACGCCGTCAGCGCAGCCGATTTCGACGCGATGGCGGTATCGGTCGCCAGGTACAGGCTGTGCTGGTTGTAGGTGCTGCCGGTGAGCTCGACGGCGTCATCACCCAGGGATTCGGCGACCTGGGCCTGGTAGGGCTGGAAGATCGAGACGGCGTCGACATTGTGCTGGGTCGCCGCGGTCAGCGTCGCGGACGGTGCGACCTGCACGAGGTTCGCCGAGATGCCGTTGTGCGAGAGCACATTCGACGCGAAGTAGGCGGCGCTGGTGCCCAACGGTGTGCCGATCGAATGCCCGGCCAGGTTCGCGACCGAGGTGATCCCGGCGCTGCGCCGGGCGATGATCCGCGAACCCTGCCACCGCGATCCGTCCCCGACCACGCGCAGTGCGGGCGATCGGGTCAGCGTGGCCGAAGTGGGCACATCGGCGGCGGTGGCGATGTCGACCTGGTGGGCGGCGAGCGCCTGCAACGCCTCCACACCGGTCGAGAAGTTGACGACCTTCACCTTCACGTCGTGCTTGGTGAACAGTCCGGCCTGCTGGGCGACCGGAATCTGCGCCCACGACGGGTCGACCACGAATCCGACGGTGAGGGTTTTCGGGTCGGAATCATCGGAGGACCCGCACGCGGTCAGCGGCAGGGCCAGCGCGAGTACGGCGAGGGCGGTGGTCAGGGGGCGGAGGAGTTTCTTCACGACTGTTCTCTTCTTCTCTTCAAATCGCGTGCTGGATACCGAGTTCGTGGTGGAGCCGCCGGCGCAGTTCGCTGTAGCCGGGCTGATCGGCCAGAGCGTCCGCGGGCCGGGGCCGGGACAGCGGGTTGGGGATCTGATCGGTGATCCGCCCGCCCGCGAGCACGCTGATGGTGTCGGACAACCGGATCGCCTCGTCGACGTCGTGGGTGACGAAGACGACGGTGCGTTGCAGCCGGGTCCACAGATCGATGAGCAGGTCCTGCATATTGAGCCGGGTCAGCGCATCCAGCGCCGCGAACGGCTCGTCCATGAGCATGATCTCGGGCTCGCCCGCGAGCATCCGTGCGATCCCGACGCGTTGACGCATCCCGCCCGACAACTGGGCGGGCCGCTTGCGCCGCACGTCCGCGGGCAGTCCGACCAGGTCGAGCAGCTCGTCGATCCGATTGCCGCGCAGGCGAACCGGCACCCTATGGGCGCGCAGCGCGAAGTCGATATTGCCCGCCACGCTCAGCCACGGGAACAGCACGTCCCGCTGGAACGCGACACCGCGGCGCGGGTCGGGGGCGAGCACCGGCACGCCGTCGTCGGTGATGGTGCCCGAGGTAGGGGTGATGAGCCCGGCCAGGCAGTGCAGCAGGGTCGATTTGCCGCTGCCCGACGCGCCCACCAGCACCGTGAACGAGCCGTCCGGAACGGTCAGATCGATGTTGTGCAGGGTGGGCTGCGGGGTGTTCGGGAAGCGGACCGTCAGGTCGCGGGTGGCGATCGCCATGGCTAGCTCACCTCCCGCGCCCAGCGCTGGACCGGGGCGCTGATCACCGCGATCACCGCGTCACCGATCGCACCCAGGACCCCGAGCACCAGCAGGCAGAAGATCAGCCGGTCGGCCTGGGAGAACAGCTGCGCCTGATAGATCCGATATCCGAGACCCGCCGTGGTGCCGGTCATCTCGGCGACCACGATGAGCACGAACGCCATGGCCGCGCCGACCCGCACACCGGCCACCACATCGGGCAGCCCCTCGGCGATGACGACGCGCGTCAGCGTTTGCCAGCGCCCCGCGCCGAGGCAGCGTGCGGCTTGCAGGTAATCGGCCGGGGTTCCGGAGAACCCGGAATGGCTGTTGATCCAGACCGGAACGAACACACCCAGGGCGATCACCAGGATCTTGCTGTTCTCGCCGATGCCGAACCAGAGAATCGCCAAGGGCACCAAACCGATAGTCGGCACCGGCGACAACAAGCGCAGCACCGGCTGCAACAAGGCCCGCCCGATCCCGGTACTCGCGGTGAGGATCGCCGCGAACACACCGGCGGCCGCGCCGAGCAGCAGACCGAACACCGCCCGGCGCAGGCTCGCCGTGAGATCGGGGATCAGCAGCCCTTCGGCCCACAGCGTGTGCCCGGCCGTCAGGATCTGGGGAACGGTCGGAAACAGTTGGCGGGGAAAGGGTTCGGCTGCGGCGACCAGGGACCAGGCCAGCACGGCCAATCCGATTCCGGCCGCGGTGCCGCCGATCGATCGCCATCGCGGCGACCAGCGCGGGTACGGCCGCCGCGTCCGGCGCGGTTCGTCCGCCACCGCGGCGGTCGGTTGCGCCGCGGGGCGGTCCGATGTGGTGTGCACGCTCGATGTCATGGGATTCACCTGAATTCGGCAGAGCTAGGTGGTGGGACGGACCGTCGTCCGCAGATCGACGGCGGCCAGATCGGGATGCGGCTCGAGCGGCACCCATTCGGCGGGGACGGCCTGTGCGCGATACACCAGCGGGGTGTCGCTGAGCCGGTCCACGCCCGGCACGCGCGGCTCGTGCACCTCGGGTTCCCCGGCGACGCCGCGACCCTCATAGGGCGACACGTACTCCCACACCACATCGCCCTGCGGGGTGACCTGGAACAGGCGGCCGGTCATGCCCTCGGTGACGAGGGTGTTGCCGTTCGGCAAGCGCTGGGCGTTGCTGACGAACGAGCTGAAGAAGGTCCACGACGGCAGCCCGGAATCCTCCGCCGTGTACTGCCACACGATCTGCCGGGTCGTCGGATCGATCTCGAGGACCCGGGATCCGGCGTAGATGCCCAGGGCCGCGGGCGGATACCCCGCGCCGCCCTGATTGTCGAAGACGAGGATATTGCCGGCACCCGGCAGGCCGTCGGCGATGAGATGCGGATTGTGTTGCCCGGAGATCTGATCCAGCGGCCGCGGCACCTTGTGCGCGTTGATCCGCTGGTGCTGCGCCCCGGCCTCGGCGTCGAAGTACGGGCCCAGCCTCCACACGATCGAACCGGACGCCTTGTCGATCAGCGCCACCACATTGGCCTTGCGGCTGCTGATCAGGATGTTGTCGGGCTGGAACACACTGTCGGGGTCGGCGCGATGCCAGCGGTTGGGTCCCAGCGTCTTCGCACTGTTGATCTCCAGATAACCCCAGGCATCGTCGGGGTCGCGAGCGACGGTCTCGCGCAGGGCATCCCACCCGGCGTCGGAGAATCCGAGGTCCTCGAGATGGTCACCGGCCCGCCACTCCCAGACGATCGACCCGTCCGGGGCGACCTCGTAGAGCCCCTGGTCGCCGACCACATTCGAGCCCAGCTGCGGAACCACCCGAGGAATGGTCACCAGCAGCAGGCGGTTGCCATTGGCCAGCAGTTCCCAGTCGTGGTTCTGCCGGGCGGCACCGCCCGGAGCCTGCGTGCCCCACTCCCACACCCGGTCGCCGTCCCAGGTCAGTTGTCCCACAGTGCCATTGGCGTAGATCCCGCCGCGCGGATCGCCGCTGAGCGAGAGCTGTACCCCGACGTCACCCAGCCGCCCGGTCAGCGCCGGATCCAGGATGCGCGGCGGCACACCGGCACAGGGCCATTCGTGGCGCACCGTGCCGTGCATGTCGATGAGCCGGGTGACGGAGTCCGCGCCGGTGAAGACGATGTAGCTGTCATGGGCTGATTCCGGTTCGTAAAAGGTGACACCGGTGAGTCGTACGAAGGCCATGCATTCACTCCATCAGTCGGCTGTTAAGCGGTCGGGTCACGGATGTAACGAATCTAATCGATTTGCGCGGGACGGAACCGGTGCGGAGACTGTAAGAATCAGAACGATTTCAAGCCTGGGCAACCGGCCCGCGAGCGACGAGAGTTGGGACCAACGTGACTGCCAAACGCGCCACCCTCGCCGATGTGGCCCGGCGAGCGGGTACCTCGACCGCCGTCGTGAGTTACGTCCTCAATGACGGCCCGCGCCCGGTCTCGGATGCTCTGCGCGCCAAGGTGACCGCCGCCCTCGACGAACTCAACTACCGCCCCGACCGCGCCGCGCGCGCCCTGCGCAGGCCGCGGCGCTGGCGGCACCTCGGCCTGCTGGTCCCCGACGTCCGCCTCCCCCTCTTCGGCACCCTGGTCGGCCACATCGAGATCGAGGCCCGCCACCGCGACCACCTCACCCTGATCGGCAATACCGCCTACGACCCCGAACGCGAGATCGAGTTCGCCGCGGCTTTCGTGGATTCCGGTATCGAGGGGCTGATCGTGGTCGGCGGGGCCAACGGTCCGGCGACAGCCGAATTGTGCAGGCAGGCACGCATTCCCATCGTCTGGGTGCACAACAACCGCGACCACGTCGACGCGGGGATGGTCGGCGCCGATCACGTGCAGGCGGGACGGCTGGCCGCGAGCCACCTGGCCCGGGACCATCACCGCCGATCCATCGTCTTCGTCGGCGGATTCACCCCCGACGAGGTCCCGCACGGTGACCGCGAAACCGTCGCCCAGCGCTACGAGGGGTACGCCTCCGTCGTCGGACCCGCTGCCGCGCAACGGATTCCCACCGACCTCACCCCGGCCGGCGCGTACGACGCCGTGCGGCGCTACCTCGCCGACCATCCCGCGCCGGACGGACTCGTGGTCGGCACCTACGCTCAAGCCGCCGCGACCTTGCGCGCGGTCGCCGATTTCGGCCTGCGCATTCCCGAGGACGTCGCCGTCGTCGGCTACGACGCCGATGCCGCGAACACCTACGCCCCGCTGATCCTGACCACCGTGCAACAGCCGATCGACGACATTGCCCGCACCGCCCTGGCCCGCGTGCTCGACGCGGCCGGAAGTGCGAACTCCCCCACCGCTCCCCCGATACCCTTCGGCGTCCGCCTGAGCCTCGGCGAAACCTGTGGCTGCACACCGGAACGGACAACTTCCGCACCCGTCGGATGACGCGGCCGGCCGGCGGCATCAGCGCCGCAGCCCGGAACCTGAATCTGACCCAGCCGACGCTCAGCCGCCAGCTGCGGGATTGGAGCGGCGCGTCGGTGCCGAGTTGTTCGAGCGAGAGGGCCGCAACCTGTTGCCGACACACCTCTGTCGGGTCAGACCGTGCACAGAGACCAGGCGGTGGACATGCCGCGAGCAAATCAGCCACACCGGCGACAGAAAGTTGACGAGTCACCACGCCGGGTTACCTGCGGGACGTTATGGGGTATCGAACCACGAACACGAACCGCTGCGAATAGGTGTAGCAAACGCGCGTGTCTCTGAGAGTTCATCGCTATAGTCTCCTGAGAATTCGGACTGGCTTGTCGAACGAAGTGAACTATTCATGGAGGTCGGACACGTGCTTGGTCAGTTTCCTCTTGTTCTTCGTAGCGGGTCGGCGAAAGTGCTGGCTGCGCTGGGTGGCGTAGTTCTCGGGTTGTCAATGGTGACTCCCGCCGGGGCGGACTCGATCTATCCGATACCCGATCCGGATCCGTTCTACGCCGCCCCGGCGGATCTGGCGGCACACCAGCCCGGTGACGTGCTCCGCGTGCGGGCAATGCCGCCGGTGGCCGTATTTCCGGGCGCCACCGTTACTCTTGTGCAATTCCGATCCGCCAACTCCCGGGATGAGCCGATCGCGGCGACCACCACGGTCCTCACCCCCGCCGGTCACCGGCCCGACGGCCCATTGATGTCGTATCAGCACTTCATCAATGCGCTCGGCACTCGCTGTGCGGTGTCGCATCAGCTGTACTCCGACGATCCGAATCTCTTGACGACGGCGTCGATTCTGAATGTGGCGATGGCGCAGGGCTGGAGCATCGCGCTGCCGGATCATCTCGGTCCGTACTTCGCATTCGGCGCGACGCGTCTGGGCGGCCGGATCGTTCTGGACGGCGTCCGAGCGGTGAAACAGGTGCCAGAACTCGCGTCGCAGCAGAGCCCGGTCGCGTTGGCCGGCTACTCCGGCGGCGGCATGGCCACCGGGGCGGCGGCGGCGATGCAGCCCACGTACGCACCGGAACTGAAACTCGCGGGCGCGGCCATCGGCGGTGCCCCGATGAACCTGCTGACGATGGTCGAGGCGCTGGGCTACAACCCGCACCCGGCCTTCGGGCTGGTTATGGCGGCGGCGATCGGCCTCGAGCGTGAATATCCGAGCCAGTTGCCAATCAGCTCGTACCTCAACCAGCGTGGCTTGGCGATCCGCGATGCCATGGCCAACGACTGCACCAATCAGATCCTCGCAGAAGGCCTTGGCGGCAGCGCGCGGGAATTCATGACCGATACCTCGGGTTTCGACGTCGGTGAAGGCCGGGCGGTGCTGGAGGAGAACAGCTTGGAGCTCTTCGGCGAAGTGCCGGCAACACCGGTGTTCGAATGGCATTCACCCGACGACCCGCTGATTCCGGTCCAGGCGATCGACAACACCGATCACCGCTGGTGTGCGGCTGGTGTTCCAGTGCAGACGATGCGCGTTCCCGCACCCGAGCATCTGTCGGGAGCGGTGATCGGTGCCCCGGAGGTGATGGCGTGGCTCAACGGCCGGGTTCGCGGCGAGCCCGCACCCAGCAACTGTTGACGGGAACAGGGGTGCTGTAACTTCTCGGCCGACATTCTCAGCTGTCCCGATCGGGCGGTTCCGGCTGCCCACCCCGGCGGAGTGGTCGGCCGAGTCCATTGCTCGACCATGAAGGCCGCGGCTACGAAAGCCAGGAACAGGCATATCGCGGCGATTCCCTTGTCCCACTCGGGTATCGGGCGGCGGCGCCCGGCTCTGGTCGTCACTCCTCCAGCATCACCGCCCGGCGCCGCCCAGCGTATCCGTAGATCTACCCGGCCCGCGAACGTCGCGGTCGCGCGCAGGGAAGTGGCTCGCCCCCTGGACCCGCGCTTCCGCACCACAAGGGTGGGCGCAGCAATTTGTGCCAGGGCGGCGAGCCACGACTGACGCTGGCCAGCCCCTCTCCTGCCCGCCGGCCCCAGAATCAGGGGCACCTGCTGACCGCGACGTGCGCCGAGCGCGGCGCCCGAGGGTGAAGGGGTTCAGGTAGTAATGGCGCAGAAACCAACGAAGTTCGGGTAGCCGCAGGTCAGTTCACCGGCGGCGATCGGCGCACAGCCGGGCCGTGATCGGCGACTTCGGCTCGATCCGGAAGTTCCGCCAAAAGCCAAATACGTCAAAAGATTTCAATTCGTCAGATCAGCGCGTTCGGCACCCGAGCGGAACGAACAACAGCACCGAGCAAGCCTTGGTGGTCCACCAAATAAACTGAGCATCCGAGAACTTGTCCGCCACCATCGGAACCATTGGTCTCATCGCCGGCACGACCCTTCAGGTGTTGCCCGTCCGCAATAGAAGGAGGAGTCATGAGCAGGGAACCGAACCACGACGATCAGCCGGACTTCGAAGCGCTGTACCGGGACGCGTCATCGGAACCGGGTGCTCCCGCGTTGATCCCCTGGGACATCGGCGGCCCACAACCGGTCGTGCAGCAGTTGGTGGCCTACGGCGCCGTGCGGGGCGAGGTGCTCGACCCCGGAACCGGCCCGGGACATCACGCGATCTACTACGCATCCAAGGGCTACTCGACCACCGGTATCGATGCGTCGCCGTCGGCGATCGAGCGGGCCAAGCGCAACGCCGAGCGCGCCGGGGTGACGGTGGACTTCGAGGTGGCCGACGCCACCAAACTCGAGGGCTTGGAGGACCGGTTCGACACCGTCGTCGACAGCGCGTTCTACCACGTGTTCCTCGACGACGAAGAAATCCAGACCCGGTACCTGCAGGCCCTGCACCGGGCCACTAGGCCGGGGGCGCGACTGTTCATGTTCGAATTCGGCCGCCACAACGTCAACGGCTTGCAGCTCGAAGGTTTGCCGGCCGAGAATTTCGACCGCGTGCTTCCCGCGGCCGGGTGGCGCCTCGACCACCTGGGAACCACCACCTACCAGGGCAATTTCAGCCCGGAGACGTTCACCTATATGACCAAGGAGATGAGCGAGGACTCCGGATGGGCCGATCGGATGAAGCCGATGCTCGAACAACTCCAGGTCATTGGGCCGTTGCTGAAAAACAATCGGGTGCACCTGCCCGTGTGGGCCGTGACCGCCACGCGCCTGGACTAGCGCTGGCCCGGCTGTCCTACGACCAGGCCCGTGACCTGCTCGACGCCGGGACCGCCGTCGACGGGCCGGGGACCGGGTGGGATCTGCACGAGCTCCGGCATTCCGTGCTCACCCATCTCGGCGAGGCCGGCGCGAGCCTGCTGGAGCTGATGGCCAAGTCCCAGTCCCACGACGAGATCCTCGCCCTCTGCGCGAAAGCCGGTGTGGTGCCGCGGATCGGCGCCGAGGGCCGCAGCGTGCAGACGGTGCTGGCACTGGTCGCGGCAGGATTCGGCGGGGCGGTGCTATCGGATTCACACCGCGCGCTGCGCCGGGTCGGAGTGATCGCCCGGCCGCTGGCCGGCACCCGGACGACACTGCGACTGGTGTGGCGCGGCGGCGACCGGAATCCGGCACTGGAACGACTGCGCGCGGTGCTGGCCGAGGTTCGTCTCGATGGCGAGCAGCCGCCCCGGTGAAGGCCCGGCCGTCGTGGAGGCGGGATACCTCCGCGCGGAATCGAATAGCGGCTACAGCGCGGGCAACGTGACGACCTGCGCGCCGAAGGCGAGACCGGCACCGAAACCGGCGAGCAGTGCGGTGCCCCCATGCAGGTGTGTACCACGTCACCCTTCGATTGTGAACGCGCACACGGTAACTCGACGTAAGAGACAACTGGGGTAACGACATTTGCGAGTTCTCGAGCCGCTCGCCGGGTTTCGCCCGCCGCCAAACCTATGTATATTAGGTTTAAACCTAATAGTCTTAGGAAGGAGTGGCTGATGTCGCCGCGGGTGGGTCTGAACGCCGAACGCATCACGCAGGCAGCCGCCGAGATGGCCGATGCCATCGGACTCGACAACGTCACGCTGGCCGCGGTCGCCAAGCACTTCGGGGTGAAGGATCCGAGCCTCTACTCGCATGTCCGGAATCTGCGGGATCTGCGCACTCGCATCGCCCTGCAGGCGGCGGTCGAGATGACCGACCGGATCGGTGTGGCGGTCCAGGGACGGGCGGGTCGCGACGCGCTGATTGCCTTCGCGAACGCCTACCGCGACTACGCCCGCGAACACCCCGGCCGCTACGACGCGACCCAGCGCAAGCTCGACATCGAGGCCATCGCCGACGCCCCGGGAGCGGTCCGCAGCGTGCAGCTCACCGAAGCCCTGCTTCGCGGCTACGACCTCGACGGCCCAGAGCTCATCGACGCGGGCCGCCTGCTGCGCAGCACCTTCCACGGTTTCGCGACGCTCGAGACCGTCGGCGGCTTCAACCACTCCCGTGAGACCGACGGGTCCTGGGCGCGCATCCTCGACGCCCTCCATCTGCTGCTGACCCAGTGGCCGACATCGAAACAGGTGACCCCGCAATGAGATCCGAGACACTACCGGTACCGGGCGCGACCATCTACTACGAGGTGCGCGGCAGCGGCCCGCTCGTGCTGTTCCTGCCCGGCGGCGGGGGCGACGCGGCCTCGGTGGACCCGATCGCCGAGGTTCTCGAGGACCGGTTCACGGTGGTTTCGCTGGATCAGCGCGGTTATTCGCGCAGTGTCCTCGACGGTCCGCAGCGGACCCAGCGGGTCGAGGTGCAGAGCGACGACGTCCACCGGCTGCTGAGCCACCTCACCGGCGAGCCCGCGCTGGTCGTCGGCGGCAGCAATGGCGCGATCGTCGGACTCGAGCTGCTGGCCCGGCATCCGGAGCAGGTGTCGCTGCTGATCGCGCACGAACCACCGTGTTTCGCCGTCCTTCCCGACGCCGCCGAACAGACCGCCATGATCGACGAGGTCTACACGCTGTTCCGCACCGAAGGCCCCGGCCCGGCGTCGATGCGCTTCCTGGCGGGCATCGGCAATGCGATGAAACCGTCTCCCATGCCCGACGAACTGCCGCCGCGCGCCGCCGAGATGTGGGCACGACTGGCGGCCAACGGCCCACTGATGCTCGAACACGAGCTGCGGGAATTCACCTCGTACCTGCCCGATTTCGCGGCGCTCGCCCCGGTGGCCGATCGACTGGTCCTGGCCGCCGGGCGCGAGACCAAGGGCTGCCTGCCGTACCGCCCCGCCGTCGAGATCGCCCGCCGGCTGGGGATCGAGGTCACCGAGTTCCCCGGCGCCCACAACGGTATGCGCACCGAGGCCCCCGAATTCGCCGCGCGACTGGGCGACATCCTGACCGCGCACCTGCGCGCCGGAGCGGCCGGACGCTGTTAGCGTCGGCACATGATCACCGGTGCGCACACCATCCTCTACGCCGAGGACGCCGACGCGGCACGGGCTTTCTTCCGCGACGTCCTCGGTCTGGCCCATGTCGACGCGAACAACGGGTGGCTCATCTTCAAGTCGCCGCCCGCCGAACTCGCCGTGCATCCCGCACAGGTCCCCGACAGCGGCAAGGCCGAGCTGTACCTCATGTGCGACGACCTGACCGCCACCGTGGCCGACCTGGGGTCTCAGGGCGTCGAATTCGCCTCGGACATCACCGATGCCGGGTGGGGCCTGCTCACCATGCTGAAGGTGCCGGGCGCGGGCCAGATCGGCCTCTACCAGCCGCGGCACGCCACGGCGTACGACCTGCCCTGAACGGCGCGCCTACGCTGTCGGTTTCCGCCACGCGGGGATCGACAGGTAGGTCGCCGCGCGCAGCAGCCACTCGACCGGGCCGTACGGGTGGGTCCGCAACCACCTTGCGCTCAGCCGGATCTGCACCAGATAGGTGGCGACCGCGAGCAGCACGACCCCGACCGGGGGCACGCGATCGGCCAGAGCCAGGCCGTATCCGGTGTAGATGAGCATCAGTACCACCGACTGCCCGATGTAGTTGGTCGCCGCCATCCGCCCGGCGGGTGCGAGCCGGCCCACCGCGCCCGCCCATCGGTAGCGGGCCAGCCACACGATGCCCGCCGCGTACCCGAGCGTCAGCAACGGATTCGCGAGTTCCTGCACCCCGTACCAGAACGACGGCAGTTCCCCGTGCAGCGTCATCAACGTCACTGTGACAGCGGAAACGGGCAGTCCCACACCGAATCCCACCGCCAGCACCCGCGGTAGCCACCGGGTCGTCCAGTCCGCGTCCTCGAACACGCGGCGCTTGCCTGCCGCCAGGCCGACCAGGAACATCCCCAGCGCCGGAATGCCCTGACCGATCCAGGTGAAGATCATGAACTTCGGGCCGAACTCCAGCTGGGCGCGCAGCGTGTCACCCGCATTGCCGGTGTAGCCATCATGCATCCGCTGCAAATCGAACACCTCGCCCAGCCCGGCCAGTCCCCCGTTGCCCGGCAGGAACGCCAGCGACGCGAACGCGAAATACAGCACGAGACCGGTGATCAGGGCTGGGCGCGGCCGAATCCAGCGCAGCGCCACGAGGATCAGGCACAGGGCGGCGTACAGGGTGAGGATGTCGCCGATCCACAGCAACAGCAGATGCGCCAGGCCGATCAGGAACAGTGCGAGGCAACGGCGCAACAGCCGGGGCGTGGCCGCGACGCCCGCACGCCCGGCGGCCGCGATCTGCAAGGTGAACGAGTACCCGAACAGGAACGCGAACAGCAGATAGAACTTGCCGAGGAAGAACCCGTCGATCAGGCCGTAGGCGAACCGGTCGAGCGTGCCGTCGAACATCGGCTGCGGATCGGCGCCCGCGCCCGGCGACGACCAGAGCATGGTCGCCACCACGGTGTTGGTGACCAGAATCCCGAACAGCGCGAATCCGCGCAGACTGTCGACCACCCCGATGCGCTGCCTCTGCGTCACACCGGCTACCTGGGTTTCGAGCTGTTCGGACATGCCTGCACGCTATTTCCGGCAGCGCCCCCGCCACATCCACCACGGCCCCGGATTCCCTATCCGACCTCCGAGGTATTGACACGCCCGGAAGTCATCCCATGGCAGGACCTCTCAGCAGGTCGATGAGCTTCGTTTCGGACAGATCGCCATGTCCTTCCGCGACCAGACGCTCGAAGATCCGCTCGGCGGTATGACCCAGGGCCGCGGGAGTGCCGACCGCATCGGCCAGTTCGACCCCGATCCGGGTGTCCTTCAGGCGCAGGGCCGCGGTAAAGGCGATATCGCGGTCGTGCACGCCGCCGATCATCTCCGCGCACATGCGGATCACCGTCGGGCTGGCCGCGCCGCCACGCGAGAGGGTGTCGGCGACGACCGCCAGGTCCAAGCCCGCGAGTTCCGCGGTGCGCAGGGCCTCGGCGGTGGCGGCGATCTGAATGGAACCGAGCAGGTTCTGGATCAGCTTGTAGCTCGTGCCCGCACCGACCTCACCGAAGTGCACGATATCGGTGCAGAGAGGTTGCAGCAGTGGGCGCGCCGCGTCGAGGTTCGCGGTGGACCCGCCGACGAACAGGGTCAGTCGCCCGGCGGCCGCCGCGTCAGGGAGCCCTGTCACCGGTGAGTCGAGATACCGAAGACCGTGGGCGGCGGCATGTTTCGCCAGCTCCAGCACCCACGGCCGGGAGACGGTCGAGAACTCCACGGCGAATGCGCCGGGCGCATACTCCCCCGCCAGCGCGCCGTCCGCCCCCAACCAGGCAGCCCGCGACGCCTCGTCGTCGGCCACCATGGCGAAGATCGCCTCGGCGTCCCGGGCGGCCTCGCGGGCCGTGGCCGCGAATGTGGCTCCCTGAGCGACGAGTTCGTCGGCCTTGGCGGCGGTCCGGTTGTAGACCACCACCTCGTGCCCGGCGGCGACCATGCGCCCCGCCATCCCCGCACCCATCCGGCCCAACCCCAGAAACGCGATCCTCACCACGAGCCGAACCCTACCCAGCCCCGGCTACCGGCCGCATCGTTCGGCCGTCGAGCGACAGGATTTCACTCAGTGCGTCGATCAGGGCGGTCCGCGGGTCGAGGGGCTGGTCGATCATGCGCCAGGAGACCACATGGTCAGGGCGAATCAGGACCGCGCCGTTCGGGCGCAGCCCGATGCCGCCGGTCCAATCGCTGTCCACCACAGGAATTCGCTGCACGGTCAAGGGAATCGCCAGTGCATCGGCTGCGGCGTGCGCGGCATCAGCCCAGTCCTCGTCCGCGGTCAGGACGGTGAGATCCTTGCCGACCAGATCCAGCGTCGACACCCGCTCTCCGTCGTGCGACACCCATCGATGCGGCAGGCGCGAGCCGGGCGTGCCGTCCAGGACCAGCGAAATGTCCTCGGTGGAAGGCAATATCGGATTCGAGCCGATGACAGCGGTGGATTCGTAGCGATAGCCCACATGCACGACGGGAGCATTGAGCACTCCAGCCCGTCGGCGAGCCGCGACGATCTCCGGGGAGTTCTCCCAGTGCAGCCGGGAATCCGGTAGCCGCAGCACGGCCTGCTCGAGCGTGGTCGCCGCGACCGGCCGCCGTTCGGCCTCGTAGCTGTCCAGCAGTCCGCGCTCGGCCCACCCGTGGTGGACGGCGGCGATCTTCCACGCGAGGTTGTGGGCATCGGCCACACCGGTATTCAGTCCGAAAGCACCCAGCGGAGGCACCGTGTGGGCGGCATCGCCCACGAGGAAGACCCGACCGGACCGGAACCGCTCGGCCAGCTGTCCACGCGGCCGCCAGGGCAGCACGCTGACCACCTCGGCTTCGACGCCCGGGTCACCGACCGCCGCCCGGATCAGCCCCACACACCGGGCATCGGGGAATCCCCCGTCCGAATCATCGGCGGGCACATGGAGAATCCACTCGCCGGAACCGTCCACGGTGACAAGCAGGCCGGAGACGTCCGGGTTTTCGATCGTGCAGGTCGCGAAAGAGCGGCCCCCGGTATACGGGGTGAGGTCAGCGCGAAACAGCATGCTGATCATGGGCGTTCCCAAGGGTCCGGGCCCCTCGAGCTCGATATCGAGTAGGCCGCGAACATCACTCCGCGCCCCGTCCGCGCCGATCAGATAGTCGGCTCGCACGAGGGAGCCATCGGACAACACCGCGCGCACGCCGTCGTCGTCCTGCGTGAACGATTCCAGTCGCGTCGAATACCGCACCACCGCACCGCGTTCCCGCGCGGCGGGCAGCAGCACCGAGTCCAGCCGGTGCTGCGGGCACGTACCCCGCACCAGCGCCGGACTCGAATCGTCCGTGCGTGAGGTGGCAGCCGCCGTGCCCGCGAGATCGGTTGCGGCGAAGTCGGCCTCGGCCAGTGTGCGCGCGTAGACCTTGCCGAGCCCGGCGCGCATATCGATGCTCACTGCGTTGACCGCGTCTTCGAGCCCTTCGGCGCGCAGCATCTCCATGGTTCGCCGCGACAGCCCGGTGGCGCGCGGATGTGGTGACGGGCCGGGCTGTGCCTCGACCACGAGCGTCGGAATGCCGTGCCCGGACAGGAAGACGGCGGCGGCGAGTCCGACCGTGCCTCCCCCGGCGATCAGGACCGGAACTCGGTGTTCGGTCATTGCGAAACTCCTTATGGATACGCTGTAGCCGTAGTGGATACACCGTAACCGCAGTGCTAGGCTCAGCGCAATGGCGGAGTGAGGCGCGAGAATCCGGACAGGAGCGCGATGACGAACGAGAACCCGATGCTGGTCTGGAGCAAGGAGCGCCCGGAGCCGGCCCGCCGCGCGCCGAGCGTCGACCGCATCGTCGACACCGCCCTGACCCTCGCCGACACCGAGGGACTCGACGCGGTATCCATGCGCCGCATCGCCACCGAACTCGGCTCCGGCACCGCCTCGCTCTACCGCTACATCACCGACCGTGGCGAACTACTCGACCTCATGATCGACGCCGCCCAGGCCGAAATCCCCCCACCGGCCCTCACGGGTGATGCCCGCGCCGACCTCGCGGCGGTCGCCCACCACTTCCGGGATCTCCTGCTCCGCCATCATTGGCTGGGCCGCGTCCTGTCCGGCCGACCCGCCCTGGGCCCGAATGCCCTGCGCCGCTTCGATATCGCCATGGCCGCGGCCTTGGAGCTCACCGACGACATCACGCTGGCCGCCAATATCGTCGACACGGTGCTGTCCTACGTCGCCGGCGCCGCCATCCAGGAACTGTCCGAGATTCGCGCCCAACGGCGCACCGGACTCACCGAGGACCAGTGGCGCGAGGCGGTCGGCCCCTACCTCCGGACCGCCATCGCCACCGGCGACTACCCCCA
The DNA here is from genome assembly GCF_050955695.1 of Nocardia sp. CA-136227. Classification (NCBI taxonomy): domain Bacteria; kingdom Bacillati; phylum Actinomycetota; class Actinomycetes; order Mycobacteriales; family Nocardiaceae; genus Nocardia; species Nocardia sp. CA-136227. The sequence continues at coordinate 3,863,686 of NZ_CP192081.1, read as the reverse complement.
TTTCGCCCGCCGCATCCGCGACGCCGAAGACCCCACTCCCGACCAGACATTCGCCTTCGGTCTGTCCTGCGTCCTCGAAGGCGTCCTGGCAACCGCGCGAGCCGCCTCGGACTAGGCCTGTCTCGGCATGTGGGGTCCAGTTGAGCGGAAACTGGCGCTAGAGAGTGCTGGTGGCCGAAACACTTTGCTGTGGCGGTCAGCTCGCTGGATCGGCGGGTACCCCACCGCGCTCACCGCCGTCGGCACCGCCGTGCGACTCCGCCACATCCTCATCACCGAGGTTCTCCGCCCCGACGGGACGCGCCCGGCCCCCGGCGAGCCGGACTTCGCGGCAGCTCACCGGATCGAGCCTCACCACCTCGTGGTGTGGGCGGGACGGTGGTACCTCATCGCCTACGACCTCGAAGACCACCACTGGCGAGTACACCGGGTGGACCGACTGCACCCGCGGCCCACCACCCGCGGCTTCGCACCCCGCGAACTCCCCGGCGGCGACCTCGCGCATTTCGTCATGAGCAGCCACGACCGCGGCGACACCCCCGCAGCCTGGCAATGCACCGGCAGCGCACGCCTCAACCTGCCCGCCCACATCGTGGCCCGCTGGGCACCCGGCGGCTCCGTCGTCGAACACCTCGACGCCGACCACTGCCGCCTCACCCTCGGGGCCTGGTCCTGGGCCGGCATCGCCGGAATCCTCGCCACCTTCGACACCGACCTCACCGACCTGCACCCACCAGAACTCCTTCACGCCTGCCACCACATCGCGCACCGGTCTGCTGATTCGCGGTGAACGGGTCGTAGCGGAACTGGTCGGTGTGCAGATACCAGTAGGCCGTCTGGATCATCTGCCGCGGCGGGCGCGTCCAGTCCAGCGCATTGGCCACCTGTGCCCACCCGGTCACCGGGCGGCACTTCTCCTGGCCGACATAATGCGCCCAGCCACCGCCGTTCACGCCCTGACACCCGGTCAGCGTGGTGAGGGCGAGGAAGGCGCGGTACATGGTGTCGGAGTGGAACCAGTGGTTGGTGCCCGCACCCAGCAGGATCATGGACCGGCCGCGCGATTCCTCGGCGTTGGCGGCGAATTCGCGTCCGATCCGGGCGGCCTGCTCGGCCGGGACGCCGGTGATGGTCTCCTGCCAGGCCGGGGTGCCCGGCTGCGAGGCGTCGTCGTAGCCGGTGGGCCACTCTCCCGGCCGCCCGGGCGTTCCACGCCGTAGCGGGCCAGCATCAGGTCCATGACGGTGGTGACCAGGTGGCCGCCGATGGTGCGGGCGGGCACACCGCGCCGCAGTTCGGCGACGCTGCCGTCACCGGTGTCGAAGCGCGGCAGGGTGACCGCGACCGCGCTCCGGCCGTCCATCGACAGCAGCGGTTCGATGCCACCCAGCTCCAGGTTCCACTTCCCCGCGCCCTCCTCGCCGTAGCGGAAGCCCAGAGAACCGTTGGGCACCACCGGTTTTCCGCTCTGATCCAGCAGCACCGTCTTGAACGCGGCATTGGCGTCGCCGGAGTACTCGGGCAGGTCCGAGGCGGTGAGGAACTTGCTCGGCCGGTAGCCGTCGCCGGACTTCTCCAGGCGCACCAGGAAGGGCAGGTCGGTGTATTTGCGTGCGTACTCCTCGAAGTACGGCACCTGGCGGTCGACGAAGAACTCGCGCAGGATCACGTGCCCCATCGCCATGGCCAGCGCGCCGTCGGTGCCCGGATGCGGGGCGAGCCACTCGTCGGCGAACTTCACGTTGTCGGCGTAGTCGGGGGCGATGGAGACGACCTTCTGGCCGCGGTAGCGCGCCTCCGCCATCCAGTGTGCGTCCGGGGTCCGCGTGACAGGGACATTGGAGCCCCACATGACGAGATAGCCCGCGTCCCACCAGTCTCCGGACTCGGGCACGTCGGTCTGGTCGCCGAACACCTGCGGGGAGGCCACCGGCAGGTCGGCGTAGAAGTCGTAGAACGACAGCATGCAGCTGCCGATCAAGGACATGAAGCGTGAGCCGGCGGCGAACGATGCCATGGACATGGCCGGGATCGGCGAGAATCCGGCGATGCGGTCGGGGCCGTACGCCTTCACCGTGTGCACGTGCGCCGCGGCGACGAGCTCGACAGCCTCCGCCCACGTCGCCCGCACCAGTCCACCGCGCCCGCGCACGCTCTTGTAGCGCTTGGCCAGCTCCGGATCGGAGACGATCGACTCCCATGCCAGCACCGGATCTCCGGTGCGCGCCTTGGCTTCCCGGTACAGCTCGAGCAGCACGCCGCGCACGTAGGGGTAGCGCACGCGGGTCGGCGAGTAGGTGTACCAGCTGAAGGCCGCGCCGCGCGGGCAGCCGCGGGGTTCGTACTCGGGGCGGTCCGGGCCGGTGCTGGGGTAGTCGGTGGCCTGGGTCTCCCAGGTGATGATGCCGTCCTTGACATACACCTTCCACGAGCAGGAGCCGGTGCAGTTGACGCCGTGGGTGGAGCGCACCACCTTGTCGCGGGACCAGCGGTCGCGGTAGAAGTCGTCGGCCTGCCGTCCGCCGCGCAGGTATTCGGTGCGTCCGTCGGGCGAGATCTCGGCGCGGGTGAAGAACCTGCGCGACCGGATCAGCGCCTCGGTGAGCTCACTGTCGACCACGCCGCTGCCGTTGTTGCGCGCCATCTACCTCTGCCTCTCAGCGTGACGCGGCGGCGCCCGTCGCGCGTTCCGATACCCGAGCACACGAACAATCCGAACCTACTGGCAAATCTCGGGCAATTGCAGAATTTCGCGAGGGTTAGTTATCCGAGAGAAAGACGTAGGTCGCGCGGCGGATTCGTCAGACAGTTCCGACGGTCACCGGCTGCACCCGCAGGCCGATCGCGATCTCGGAGACACCGAGCGCGACCGTCAGCAGCCCCACGGTGATCGAGAGCGGCGGCAGGGTCGTGAACGGCGCGACCGCGACGCCCACCCCCGCGGCCACGGTCGCCAGCCCGATCAGCTCCAGTCCGCCCGCGCCCGCGTACTCCTCCGACCACACCCCGACGATCGCCTGCACGATCCCCCGCAGCACCCAGCCGATCCCAATCCACAAGGACAGCAAGGCAACCCACTCGCCACCGTCGAGGGTCCACAGCGCCAGCACGAGGGAGACGACCGCGCTGAACACCTCGAGCCATTTGAGGGCGGTGTGGATCCGGGCGCCGAACGCCATCACCAATTGGAAGGCCGCCGTCGCCAGCAGCACCAGCCCGAAGAGGATCCCCGCCACCTGCCACGATTTGTCCGGCCAGACCGCCAGGACCACCCCCAGCACCACAGAGCAGCCGCCGGTGACGACCAGCGACTGCCAAGCCCAATCGGCGAAGACCTCGCTTCGCCCTTCTATCCGGTTGGCGGGCACCTATTCATGATATGGCCGATCAGTCCAGGTAACTGGATGTTTGCGTGTGCGCTCGGCGCGTCGGGGCAGTCCCGGATCAGGGAGCGCTGAGGAAGACCCCGCGTGGCGTGGTGCCGTCGGGGGCCGACCACGGCGCGTCCAGATGGCTGCGGTCACGGCCCAGCGACCGGCCCGTGGCGAGACGCCGGTGCACGCGGATCAGCTCCGCGCCCGCATTGGTGGAGCGGTCGGAGTCGAAGGCGATATCGGTCTGGGCGTCGGTGTCGATCACCGTGGGCCGGAATCCCGGTGCGGGCGTGAGGATATCGCCCGGTACCACGTGCACCGTCAGGTCGGGGGTGTCACTGGTGTTCTGATCCTGCGGGGTGGCCTTGCCGGTCAGCAGCAGGGCGGCCTGCTCGATGAACACCGGGTCGTGGGCGGCGTCGTAGAGCCAGCGCATGCCCAGCACACCGTGTTCGGAGGTACCGATCAGCGCGTGGTCCAGGCCCTCGACGCGGGCGCCGCGGTAGGTCATCGGAACCAGATACGCGACCGGCACCGGACCCGCGAGGTCGGTGACGACCATGAGTTCGATGCCGACCGCGCCGTCGGGGTCGTCGAGCCGGAATCCGCCCGACTTGACCAGGGCGGGCGTCCCGGCGCCGACGTGCCAGTGCCGGGTGGGTAGCCACGCCGTCAGCAATTCCAGTTTGGAGGGCTGCATGGTCGTCTCGTGGATCTCGGCCATAGAGCCATCCTGCCAGAGTCCGGCCGGATCGCGGCCGAACCCTTTGCGGCGGACCGATATTCGCCGATGTCAGCGCAGCTTTCGGAAGAAGTCACGCAGATCCCGGGTCAGCAGATCGGGGGTCTCCATCGAGGCGAAGTGGCCGCCGCGATCGAATTCCGACCATTGCACGACGGTGTTCTGCCGCTCGGCCAGGCCGCGAATCGTGCCGTTACCAGGGAAGACCGCGACCCCGGTCGGCACGCCGGAGTCGGGCAGCTCGGCACCCCAGTGCTGGGACTCCTTGTACAGGCGCATGGACGAACCCGCGGTGTCGGTGAACCACAGCACCGCGAGGTTGGTCAGCAACAGATCGCGGTCGATCGCCGCGTCCGGGGTCTCGCGGGTCGGATCGGTGAAGGTGTTCACCACGTCGAGCACCCATGCCAGCAGTCCCGCCGGGGAGTCGGCGACGGCCGGGGCGAGAGTCTGCGGACGGGTCGAGTGCATGCCCGCGTACCCGGAGGTCTCGCTGCTGCTCCAATCCTTCAGCCGCGCCAGCTTCTGCTGATCGGCCTCGCTGTAGCCGGAGCCGTCGTCGTTCCAGGACGGGATCGTGATGGGGTCGTTGAGGTGCACACCCGCCACCCGATCGGGCGCCAGGCGGCCGATGCCGGGAGCGATGAACGATCCGGCGTCCCCGCCGTGCGTGCCGTAGCGGGTGTAGCCCAGGGCGGTCATGAGCTTCACGATCAGCTCGGCCGACCGTTCGGTCGCGGCCTCCCCCGCGTGCCGTGTCGGCCCGGAGAAGCCGAACCCCGGCAGCGTCGGGACGACCACGTGGAAGGCGTCGGCCGGATCGCCGCCGTGCGCACGCGGATCGGTGAGCGGGCCGATCATGCCGGTGAAATCCTCGAACGGCCAGCCGTGCACCAGCACCAGCGGCAGGGCGTCCGGTTCGGGCGAGCGGACGTGCGTGAAATGCAGTCGCTGACCGTCGATTTCGGTGACGAACTGGGGATGGCGGTTGCGTTCGGCCTCGTGGACGCGCCAGTCGTAGCCGCCGCCCCAGTACTCGCACAGCTCACGCACGTAGGCGGTCGGAATGCCGTAGGACCAGCCCACCTCGGGCAGGTCGGCGGGCCAGCGGGTGCGGGCCAGGCGGGTCCGCAGATCGTCGATGTCGGAGGCCGGAATGTCGATTCGGAAGGGCTCGAAAACCGTCATGTCTCCACGGTAGGAATCAACTAGGTCAGGGGCGGTCCTAATCCGTGCGCCGATTCCGCTGCGGCGGCCCGCGTTCTAGGCTGGTACGCAAGCGTTTCAGCCGCGGCGAGGCGGCGCGACTGGAGGGAACCGGCTACGTGACCACCACCTTTCCACCCGGACCGGCCCTGCCGCCCCTCCTGCAGACCGCCATCTACACCAAATGGCGCGGACCGCTGGTCCGATCGGCCGCCCGCCGGCACGGCGACACCTTCACCCTGCATCTGGTCGCGCCGTACGCCGAGAACCTGGTCGTGTTCACCCGGCCCGAGCACATCCGCGAGATCTTCGCCGGAGACCCCGCGGATCTGCATGCCGGAGAGGGCAATCGGCTGCTGGCCGAGATCCTCGGCGAGCACTCACTGCTGATCACCGACGAGGACGAGCATGCCCGCGCGCGGCGACTGCTCATGCCCGCCTTCGTGGGGTCCTCACTGCGCGGATACCGGGCGCTGGTCGACGACATCGCGAAAACCCATGTCGACCGGTGGGTTCCGGGCGCGACCGTGCACACGCTGGACCGCATGAACGATCTGACACTCGATGTCATCATGCAGGTGGTGTTCGGTATGGCCGACGAAGCCCGCCGGGCCGCGCTGGTGCCGCGATTGCGTGAGGTCGTGAACGTCAGCCCGATCATCATGTTCGGCTGGAAGTACCCGTTCCTGGCGCGGCGCGGCATGTGGAAACGGTTCCGCGCCACCCAATCCGCCATCGACGAGCTGCTCTACCGCGAGATCGCCGAGCGCCGGGTGCAGCCGAACCTGGACGCGCGCGACGACGTGCTGTCGCGGCTGCTGGCCGCCGGATCCGGCGAGAACCCCGACGACGCGCCGCTGACCGACGCCGAACTGCGCGATCAGCTGATCACCCTGCTGCTGGCCGGGCACGAGACGACCGCGTCCGCGCTGTCCTGGACCTGCCACGAGCTGGCCGCCAATCCCGAGATCCAGACCCAGGCCCGCCGCGCGGCCCACGACGGGGACGAGAAGTACCTCGAAGCGGTGCTCAAAGAGTCGATGCGGCTGCACACGGTCATCGCGGGCACGGGCCGCAAACTCACTCGCGACCTGACCATCGGCGGATACGACCTGCCGCGGGGCACGGTCATCGCGACCTCGATCATCCTGGCGCACGAACGCGCCGAAGCCTTCCCGGACGCCGTCACGTTCCGGCCCGAACGATTCCTCGACGGATCGGTCGCACCCAACACCTGGTTGCCGTTCGGCGGCGGCGTGCGGCGGTGCATCGGAGCCGGGTTCTCACTGATGGAGGGAACAGCGGTGCTGCGGGAGATCCTCACCCGCTACCGGCTTTCGCTGCCGCAGGGCAAGACCGGGGAGCCCGTGCGGATCCGGAACATCACGCATGTTCCGGCCCACGGCGCTCCGGTCGTGGTCTCCCCGCTCCCTTAACCGCGGTCCGGGAAGTCGGGTGCTCTTCGCACGTGGGCCTGTGCCACGTACGCCGAGCACTCGTCGCATTCGCTGATGATGGCGTGGCGGCAGGCGAGCAGATGCTCGAGGAAGTGGTCGGTGGCCTCGAGCAAGGCGATGCGCTCACGAACCTCGGCGCGACGGTCGTTGATGATGGCCCGGCGATCAGTGTGCTCGCTGAGCCCCAGCTGCCGGATCTGGCTCAGCGACAGACCGGTTCGCTGCAAAGTCAGAATCGCGCGGGCGTAGTCGAGGATGTCCTCGTTGTAGCTGCGGTGACCCGATGGGCTGCGCGGCGGGGCGAGCAGGCCCACCGATTCCCAATGCCGCAGCACGTGCGTCTCCACACCGAGTGCCGCGGCGGCGTCACCGATTCTCATGTCCTGCGCTGTGGTCACGATTCTCCCCTTTACTTCATGTCGACCTTAAGTATTAGCGTTCCTTCATGTCCGATCCAGTCCGCAAGCCCACGCTCCTGCAATGCTGCACCGCCGCAATCGGTTCCCTCCACGGCGCGGTCCGGCCCAGGCCCGCCGACCAACGGTTCCTGCGCTCGATCACCGACGCGGGACTCCCCCGCGCCGAGCGCACCGTCACCGTGACGGCTCTGACCAACTTCCCGCGACCGGTGCCGACCCAGGTGGTCGTCGAAGGCGTCTCCACTCCGCGCCGCATCACCAGCGCGCTGAGCTCCTTCGTCATCCAGCACCCCGAAGCGACCTTCATCGTGGACCCGGGATTCTGCATCGACGCCGAGCATCGCGCCATCGCGCAACTGCCCGCGGTGATCCGTCCCGTCGCGCGTCCGCCGGCCGAGACCATCGCGACCGCCACCGCGCTGAAAGCCCAACCGGGCCTGCCCGCACTGGACTTCGCGCTACCCACCCATGCCCACTGGGACCACGTGTGCGGTCTGCTCGACCTGCCGGGGCTGCCCGTCCACCTGCACAGCGTCGAGCGGGACTGGGTCTTGGCCGGTCCCGTCGCGCCGGTCGGCGGCGTCCGCGACTCCCTCGTCGACCGTCCCCACCAGGAGTACGACCTCGACGGTCCCCCGATCCTCACCTTCACCCGCAGCCACGACCTCTTCGGCGACGGCAGCGTCGTCCTGGTCGACCTCGCCGGACACACCCCCGGCAGCATCGGCGTTCTCGCCCATACGACGTACGGCTGGAAACTCCTCGCCGGCGACGCCGCCTGGCACACCCTGCAAATCGACCGAATCCGTCAGAAGGCCACCTATCCGGGCGTCTTCATGGACCACGACCGCGACGCCACCTTCAGAACCCTGCACCGGCTCCACCTGGCACAACGCCTCGTTCCGGTGATCCCCACCCATGATCACGACGCCGCCCTGCTGCTGGCAGCGCCCGATGCGGAGGTCGCCGAGCCGCTACCGTGAACCCATGGGGATCACCGTACGTCCGGCCCAGCTATCCGATATTCCGGAATTGGCGCGAGTGCTCGGCATCGCCTTCTCCGACGATCCGATCACCGCATGGCTCATCCGCGACGACGCCACCCGCGCTCGCCGCGCCGCCGCACTGTTCACCGGTATGGCCCGCCACCACCTCATCCCCCTGGGTGGGGTGGAGGTGGCCTGCAACGACGCCAATTCCATCGTGGGCGCGGCACTCTGGGCGCCGCCCGGGCAGTGGCACGCCCCGGAGGACGCGAGCCGGCGTCAGCTGCCCGGGCTGCTCTTCGCCTTCCGGCACCGGCTGCTGACCGCTGGCCGGCTCTCGGAGGCGATGGCGCGGGCGCACCCCCGCGAACCGCACTGGTATCTGGCCGTCCTCGGAACCCTGCCCGGCGTTCGCGGACAGGGATTCGGGCGGGCCCTGCTCAATTCGCGGCTGGATCGCTGCGACGCGGACGGGCTGCCCGCCTACCTGGAATCCAGCAAACCCGACAATGTGCCGTACTACGAGCGGTTCGGTTTCGAGGTCACCGGCACCCTGGACGCCACCCGGGGCGGCCCGCCGCTGTGGCCGATGTGGCGTACGCCCCGCTGACGACCCGTCATCGACTTCTGGGCGGGGCCGGCGATCCCAGCTCACCACCGCGCTGTGGCTCCACGCCGGGCTGCCGGAATACGTGCAGCGGGCCTGGTGGCTGGTGCGGGACCAGGAGACTCGCGCCGACGGCGACCGGGTCGGGTTTCCGCTGCGGGCGAGCTCGCGCGTCGATCCGGGCAACTATCGGCTCGGCGGCGCCTACGGACAGGTCATGATCGCGTCGGCCGCCCGGGCGCCGCACGCCCGCACCGGCTCGATCGATCCTGGGTCGATCACTTCCGCCGGGACGAGGCTGGACCGGTCGACCTTGAACAGATCGGATACCGACCGGGCCGGTATGGAGTCGGGCGGACCGACTGATCGGTGCCTCGAGCAGAAACGACGAGGCACCGGCAGCTGGTCGCTACCGGTGCCTCGTCGTATGCGGCGATCAGGGCTTGCGGGCCATGCCGCCGACCACCAGCTGTTCCCAGACGGTCAGTTCCGGCTGGTGCCCCTCAGCGTCCTCACCACGCCATTGGACACACGGGCGCAGATCGTCCTCGTCGAGCGCGAGCGTGCCGAAGCAGGCGCGGATCTCGTCGTCGGTGCGGAAGCGTCCGCGGCCGAAGGCTTCCAGGATCTTGCTCGCGGTGGCCATCGCCTCGCGCGAGGTTCCGGTCCGGAAGTGCGAGAGGTAGATCCGGCTGCCGGAAGCGATCCGATCCGCCCAGTACTGGACCACCGAGGTCGGATTCTCTTCGTCATTGACGAAACTCAGCGTCATGGCGAAGAGCAGGCCGACCGGCTCGTCGAAGTCGATGAGCCGCTGCACCTCGGCATTGTTCTCGATGCCCGCCGGATCGCGAATATCGGCTTCCAGCACCGTGATTCCCTCGTCGACGGCGAGGAGCGCCCGGCCGTGGGCCACCACGAACGGGTCGTCGTCGACGTACACGACGTGGGCCTCCGGGTAGACCTGCCGCACCACCTCGTGCACGTTCACGGCCGCCGGTAGCCCGCAACCCATATCGATGATCTGCCGGATTCCCGCGTCCGCCATGGCCTTCGCGGCGCGCAGCACTGCGTCGCGATTGGTGATGGCCAACTTTTCCGACCCGGGTAGGTCTTCGATGAAGTAGTCACCGAGATCCTTGTCGACACCGTAATTGTCGCGCCCGCCGAGGACGTAGCTGTATACGCGTGCCACGCTCGGCCGGGACTGCCGTGCTCGCATGGCGTTGATGTTCAAGTGTCACACCCCTCTTTCCCCCACCGACGATACCGCTATCCACCAGGAAATCTTGCGTCATATTCGCAAACGGCACCAGGTGTCACAAGGGGGTGGGCCCGAGCTATTTCTGGACGGTCGCGGCGGCCGGCGTGGTGGCCGGATCGGCGGCGGGAGGCGCTGCGACCGTTGTGGTTTGCGCAGACGTCGTCTCCGCTGCTGTGGTGGTCGGAGCAACCGTGGTGGAGGTGACGGCCGGTGCTGGATCGGTCGTGGTCGTGGCCGGTGGGGTTGTCGTCGCGGTTGCGGTGGCGGTAATCGGAACCGGGCAGTCGCCACCGTGTTGCTCACCGAGCAGATTGATTTCGGCGTTGCTGCGCGGGTCGCCGGCGTAGTTGATCTTGTCGGTGCACTTCACGTAGTGGTCGACACCGCCGGGCGCCGGAGCGGGCTCGGGCGGCGGTGCGTCACCGGGTGCCACGTCCTGCGGCTGCTGCGCTGAGTTCGCTACCGGGTTACCGCCGCCCGGGTTCCCGCCACCCGGACTCGCCACCGGCGCACCGGAACTCGTCGGTACCACACTGGTAGTGGTCACACTGGTGGACGGCTTGGTCGTAGTCGCCGACGAAGTCTTCGAATCACCCGAGGAACACCCCGACGCCAGCGCAATCACGGCCGCCAACACCAACACCGCCGCCGCACCGGCACCCTTCCCCGCACGCAACCCGCCACACCGATCCGCAATCGCGGACATTCTTCCTCCCGAATTTACCGCAGCCCCAGCCCCGACACATCCGCTGCGCGACAAGACAACTCGGGGGCGAAGGCCCCGCTCCGACCTTAGGAGGCGATTCTCCGGTTCACCATCGGAACGGGTGCCCTCAATTTCTCTGTCCCCCGCAACGGGGCTGCATGGTGTAAGGGGCTACTTGGAGGGCTCGGGCTGTTCGGTTCGGGATGCGAGGAGAGCGTCGAGTTGCTGCTCGGCGCGGGCTGCGCGCGCCAGGGTCTGAGCGCGCGCGTCGTCGAGCGCGGCGATACGGGCCGCGGACTCCTGATGCGCCTGTTCCAGTGCGGCTTTGGCTTCCGAGCGGACGGTGCCGATATCGGCGGCGGCCTGCCGGCGGACATCGGTGAGTTCGGTCCTGGTGCGGTCGAGGTCGGTGCGCGTCTGTTCCAGCACCGCCCGCGTCTCGGCGACCACCTGACTGCGTTCCGCCACCGCGGCTTCCGCGCGTTCGATGGTGCGCTCGGCGTCGGCGGCCCGCTGCACGGCCAGATCCCGCTCCGCGCCAGCGGCGGTGATCCGCTGCGCCGAATCCCGCCGCACCTGCTCGACCTCGGCCGCCGCCTTGGTCCGCGCCAACTCGATGTCCTCGCTCGCCTGCTGCCGGGCCCGCTCGACATCCTCGCTGGATTCCCGGCGGATGGTGCGGATCTCGGCCTCCGCCTCGGCCCGCGCCGCGAACACATCATCGGCCGCCTGCTTGGTCACCCGCGCGACCTCTTGCAGCGCGTCATCGCGTGCCGCCAGCGCCTCCGCGATCCGCCCCTCGGCTTCCTCGGCGGCGAGCGCCGCATCCTCGGCCGCCGATTCCGCCGCAGCCCTGGCCTCTTCACTCTCCCGCCGCGCCTGCTCGGCCGCCACGGTCGCCATCTCCGCCTCGGCAATCCGCCGCGCCGCATCCGCCTGCACAGCCTGGACCTGGGCCTCCGCCACCGCCGGATCAGCCAGGGTGGACAGCTCCGCCACCGCCGTATTCAACGTCGTGCCCAGCTGTTCAGCGATCGCCCGAAACTGTCCGAGCAGCTCATCCGCCCGTAGACGGGCCACGGTCACCGGCCCCTGTTGCGTCACAGTGACATTCGCGACCGGCCCATCACCCTCCCCCGCCTGCTGCCGCTGCCGCTCCCGCCAAGCCCGCCACCGCGTGTGCTCGGGGTGCTCACAGTATTCCGACGGCCGCCCCGGCCCTCCGCCGCGCGTGATCGGTTTCGTACACCCCGGGTAGTTGCAAGTACTCGTCACGCCGCAAATCGTAGCGTTGGTTTCGTCATTTCCAACGGAACAACACGAAACGAAACCTGAACTGCCCCAAATCAATCAACCGAGTCTGACCTCCGATAAGTGAACCTTATCGGAGGTCAGGGTCCCCAATTCCCCTGAAAACCGTTGAATCTTTTTCGTTTACGTTTGGTTGGCGCAAACGCTACTAAAGCTCAACGAAACCACTCAAAAACTGTGCTTGCATGTACCCGCGTACCAGTTCTGCCGTACCCCGCTGCGTTTAGGGGGATTCGCGCGAGGCTGTCCCCGCCGGGGAGGGAATCCAAATGGTGGGCAGTGTCGTATCAGCCTGTGACGCAACGAGTTCAGTGGTCAGGCGCGGTCAACTGCGCTCGTGCTGATCGCAGCTTCGGCCATGTTGTGCCTTGCGGTCACTCCCATGGCTGTCGGGAGTGCGGATCCGCTGCCTACCCCGCAGAACGACCCGTTCTACCTGTCAGGCCGCCGAAGATGCGTCGGCCCCGCAGTGCGCTCCCTCGTTCGTGCTCCGGCAAGGAGGGCCGGACAAGAACGACGCCAGTCTGGATCTCATGCAGATCGACCAGATCTTGTCGTCCGGTCACTCGATTTCCGTACCCGACTGGGAGGGGCCGAAAGGCTCACTGTTCACCCCGAAACAGCCGGGTTACGCCGCGCTCGAGCGAGCACGTCAGCCTCGCGGTCAGCGCGAGTCCCCCGGTGCTGCGTTGGATCGATGACCGTCTGGCGGGGCAGGCCGCGCCAGACGGTTGCTCGACGCGCACGGTGCCGTCCATGTCGCTCGGCGGTGCGTGAGACACGCTCTAGCTGAGCGTCCTCAGTGCCGCCGCGTCGTACGGCTTCAGCTCCTCGATCCGGCCCGACAGGACCTTGGACGCCCACTCCGGGTCCTGAAGGAGGGCTCGGCCGACGGCGACCAGGTCGAATTCGTCGCGTTCCAGCCGGTCGAGGAGGTTGTCGAGGCTGCCGAGTTCGGCGCCGACGCCGGTGAAGGCGCGCAGGAAGTCGCCGTCGAGGCCGACCGATCCGACGGTGATGGTGGGTTTGCCGGTGAGCTTCTTCGTCCAGCCGGCCAGGTTCAGGTCCGAACCCTCGAACTCCGGCAGCCAGTAGCGGCGGGTGGAGGCGTGGAAGGCGTCGACGCCTGCCGCGGCGAGTGGTGCCAGGATCGCTTCCAGGTCCTGCGGGGTCTCGACGAGCCGCGCGTCGTAGGCCTCCTGCTTCCACTGCGAGTAGCGGAAGATCACCGGGAAACCGGGTGAGACGACCGCCCGGATCGCCGCCACGATCTCGGCCGCGAACTTCGTGCGGGCCACGGAATCGCCACCGTAGACATCGGTTCGGCGGTTCGTCCGCTCCCACAGGAACTGGTCGAGAAGATAGCCGTGGGCGCCGTGCACCTCGACGCCGTCGAAGCCGATGCGCTCGGCGGCCGCGGCGGCATCGGCGAAGGCGCCGATGACATCGTCGAGGTCGCGCTGCGTCATCGCCTTGCCGGCGCCCTCGGTGCCGTCGACGCGAATACCCGACGGGCCTACGGCGGGGGCATCGGCATACGGCTCATCGCCGTGGTTGCGAACCATGCCGATGTGCCACAGCTGCGGCACGATCGTGCCGCCGGCCGCGTGCACGTCCTCGGCCACCTTCGCCCACCCCGCCAACTGTTCCTCACCGTGGAAGCGCGGCACCCGATCACTCTGTCCGGCCGAATCGTGGCCGACGTAGGTGCCCTCGGTGACGATCAATCCGACGCCGGCGGCAGCGCGGCGGGCGTAGTAGCCGCGCACGTCCTCGCCGGGCACGCCGCCCGGGGAGAACATGCGCGTCATCGGCGCCATCACGATGCGGTTCGGAACGGTCAGCCCGTTCAGCGTGATGGGCCGGGACAGAAGGTGGGCCGTGCGGGCGGCATCGGAGGTGGTGACGGTCACTGGGCGCTCCCCTACTTGTGAACCTTGATAGTTGAGAACTTCAAACAATTTCGACAAACGCTAGTGGTGAATATTTGAGATAGTCAAGTTTCTGCGGATAAGATTCTTCCCATGCCCGAAACGACCCGCGTAGACACCGCTCAGCTCATGGAGTTGCTCTCGGTGTCACTCGGCGTCTACTACGGGGACTTCACCGTCGCGGCGGCGAGTGAGAATCTCACCGCGAGTCAGGGCAAAGCCCTGATCGTGCTGCGCCGAGGACCCAGCGCCATGCGCGCCTTGGCCGAGATCATGGCCTGCGACGCCTCCAACGTGACCGGGATTATCGACCGGCTGGAGAAGCGCGGCCTCGTGCGCCGCGAGGCCAGCGGCTCGGACCGGCGCGTCACGAACCTGGTGATCACGGTCGAGGGTGAACAGGTCGCCGACGCCATCCGGGCGAAGATGCACACCACTCGAGATTGCTTGGACAGACTCAGCAGCGAAGACCGGGACCATCTGTACGCGTTGCTGGAACGGGCCTTCGTCTGCCGGCGCGACACCCACCCGGAGTGACTTCACCCGTTCCAGTTCCGGGTTTCAGGCCTTGTACGAACGGGCGACCTCGGTGAAGGCCTCCTTCGGTTCCCATGCCATGTCCGGATAGGTATCGCCGTATCCGCCCTCCAGGACCTTGACGATGCCGAGGCTGGCGAGGTCCAAGTCGTCACGGGGATCACCGTCGGGCCGGTGCGGGTGGCTGTGCAGCGCGAAGAGGAATACGAAGGCGCTGTCGACGCCTTCGCTGTCGAAGATATCCAGCAGTTCGGACAGGTAGGCGGCTTGTCCGGCCTCGTCCCGAACGAAGTTGCCGTTCAATCGAATCGGGGCACCGCCGGCGTCGTATTCGACGATCTCGTTGCTGCGCGGCGCGATATCGGCCGCGCCTTTCCAGGTCGCGGTGCCGAAACCGGTGATCGCCAACGGTTTTCCCTGCGCGACCAGTTCGCGCACCCCGGCCTGGAACTGCTCGGCCACCTCGGCGGAGCGGATGAGTTCGATCGACATGATGTCGAAGGGGGTCCAGTCGATCCGCTCGAACGGGATGGCGCAGTAGGTGAGCTTGCCTCCGAAGTGCTCACGCACCATGGCTACGGCTTCCCCCAAGAAGCTGTCGAGTCGAGCGATGACCTCGGTCAGTCGCTCACCACGAGTCTCGGGGTCGCCGAGCAGGAATTCCAGCCGATCGGCATCGCCTCCGACGATCTGAACGGCCGTGCAGTGCAAGTTATCTCGAATGATCTTCAGCTCCCGGCGGACGACTTCGGGGTCGAAGTCCCGTCGTGAGGTGTGGCCGTTCGCGATGAACCCGGTGTCGTAGGTCATCCCCTTGGCTCGCATGTGTGGTCCCTTCTGTCGATCCGGAGGTTCGCAGGGGCCGGACAATGTGCGAGTCGAGGACATCGCCGAGGCGGCCGGCGTCTCACCGCGCACCTACAACAACTACTTCTCCAGCCGCGACCAGGCGATCGTCGCGGCCGTCACCACCGAACGGGAGGTCCGGGTCGGGGCGGCGGTCACCGCTCGCGCGCCCGAAGTCGGTCTCGCGGACGCGATCACCGAACGTCTGGGCGCTATAGACGAATTCACCGCCCCGGTACTCGCGGCCGGCGTTGCTGCCGCCATCCGAGTCGCCCTCGAACAATGGCTACAGCCCGCCTCCGACACCGCCCTCGCAGGCTTCGTCGTGGTGTCCGGCTCACTGCCTGATCTGCTGCGCGCCGCACTTGCTCCGCTCGTGCCCGCACTCGACGACGCGGACGTCAGGGCAGGTTCCGCGTAAGCAGCGACCGATACCAGGCGCCACGCCGAAGAAGTCATCTACGAGCTGGATAGGGAGAGCCTTCTACCCTGGCGAAAGATTCGTCACTGACGGCATATTCGCCCGAATTCGGGTAGGGGATGTGCAGGGTGCGGCCGTCCAACCAGACGCGACGCGGTAGAGCTCGTCGGCGAAAGGCTCGACGCGACAACATCATCCACGTCGCGTGATCCGGGGCCGGGTCGCGTCGGTGGAATCGCTGGGCGAGAGCGCACCGCTGGTGCCCATGGCCGACGTGCGGGAGGGTCCACACCCTCGGGGCCGGACACCGCTCCAGGGGTGTCGTCCGACCGACACCTTGGGTGGCTATTTGCGCGGAGATTGCCGAGCGACGATATCTATCGAGGCAGATTCCAGGCCTACCCCACCAACCCTGATGGCGACCTCGCCAGGAGTTCACTCACATGCATGCCACCTTTGTCGCACATGTTCGCCGTCAGGTCGCCGCCTATGGCAGCACCCGGTCGTATACGTACCTGCGGGAGGCGGGTCGTGAGTTGATCGAGGATATCGATACTTTCTCGGACCTGGACCGGGACGCTCGGGCGCTGGCCGACTGGCTCTCGCGGCGCGAGGAGGCCGACCGGCCGGTGATGTTGCTGTACCCGCCCGGCCCCGAGTTTCTGCGCGCCTTCCTCGGCTGCTTGTACGCCGGAGTGATCGCGGTACCGGCGCCCGCGCCGCACGATGCGCGCAGTTTGCGACGCGTCCTCGGGATCTTCGGCGATGCGGGAGTTCGGCTGGTGCTCACCACCGCCGAGCTCGGTGAGCCATTGACCGCGTGGATTCGCGAGGACGAGGGCCCCTTCACGAGTTCGATCTCGGTCGCGGCGACCGACGGCGAGCCGCTCGGCGATCCGGACGCCTGGGCAATGCCCGATATCAGCGGCGACACCATCGCTTTCCTGCAGTACACCTCGGGCTCCACCGGCGAACCCAAGGGCGTGGTCGTCTCGCACGCCAACCTCATGCACAACGAGGCGGCCATCGCCGCCGCTACCGCGGCCGATGACACCAGTGTCGGCGTCGGCTGGCTGCCGCACTTCCACGACATGGGGCTGATCGGCATGCTGCTGCAGCCGATGTTCGTCGGCGGAAACTTGGTCTACATGTCGCCGCTGACCTTTCTGAAGCGGCCCGTCCGGCTCCTCGAAGCCATCGATCGTTATCGCGCGCACATCACGGCGGCCCCGAACTTCGCCTACGAGCTGATGGCCCGCCGGGTGACGGATGCGACGCTCGCGGAACTCGATCTTTCCTCACTGCGTGTCGCGTTCACCGGCGCCGAACCGATCCGCGCGCGCACCCTCGACGCGGTGATCGAGCGGCTCGGTCCCGCCGGGTTCCGCGCGGACGCTTTCCTCGCCGCGTATGGCCTGGCGGAGACGACGCTGATCGCCACCGCCGGCCGGGTCGGCCGGCCGACGGTTCGCCTCGCCGCGGATCCCGGCGCCTTGGAACGCAACCGGCTCGTCCCCGCCGAGGACGGCACTCGTCTGGTCGGCTGTGGCGCGGCGGTAGCGGGGCTCGACATCCGCATCGTCGACCCCGTCACCCTGCGGACACTCCCGGATGGTCACGTAGGAGAGATCTGGATCGCCGGAACCAGTGTGGCACAGGGCTATTGGGGACGAGGCGAGGAAACCCGCGACCGGTTCGCCGCCTATACCGAAGGCGCCGGACCGTACCTGCGCAGCGGGGATCTCGGCGCCCGCCACGCCGGTGACCTCTACATCACCGGACGGCTCAAGGACCTGATCATCCTGAACGGCCGCAACCTGTATCCGCAGGACATCGAGGAGGCCGTGCGCGAAATCCACCCGGCGCTGGCCGATTCCGCGGTGCTGTCGATCGAGACCGGCGGTCAGGAGCGGTTGCTGGTGATCCAGGGCGTGCGAACCGACGCGTCGGGTGAGCCGCACCCGGCCGAGCTGGCGTCCCGAATCCGGACCACGGTGGCCCGCGCCTTCGAGGTGCCCGCACCGAGCGTGGTGCTGGTCGAACGTCACGCGGTGCACCGCACCACCAGCGGCAAGGTGCAACGCGCCTCGATGCGGGCCGCGTTCCTGGACCGCACGCTCGACGCCGTGCTGCACGAGGAGATCGAACCGGCCGTCGAGCACGCGCGCACACCCGTCCCCGCTCTCGTCTGACCCCACGAACCGAACTATCAGGAGATCACCGCAGATGAAGGCACTCATGAGCACCCCGGAACACGTCCTCATCGCCGACTGGCTGGCCCGTCGGGTCGCGGATCACCTCGACCGCCCCGCCGACGACATCGACCCCACGGTCCCGCTCGCCGAACTGGGCCTGGATTCGGTGTCGGCGGTGGGCATCTGCGGCGAGATCGAGGACGAGTGGGGCCTGGACGTGGATCCGACGATCGTGTTCGACTACCCGGCGATCGTCGACCTGGCCGCCTACATCGCCGATGAGGTCGGCACGCAACGCGAGCGCGCCGCATGACCGACATCGCGATCGTCGGGCTGGACTGCCGCTTTCCGCAGGCGCCGGATGCCGCGGCACTGTGGCGGCTGCTGATGGCGGGGGCGGACGCCATCGCCGACGTTCCGGCCCAGCGGTGGCGGGCAGCCGATCTCTACCACCCGGACGGCGGTCCTGGTGCGGTCAACAACCGCAGCGGCGGATTCCTCAGTGACGCCGACGCATTCGACCACGAGTTCTTCGGCATCACGCCCCGGGAGGCGGAAGCGATGGATCCGCAGCAGCGGCTGCTGTTGCAGTCCGCGTGGCGCGCGTTCGAGGACGCCACCCTCGATCCGCGCGGGCAGGCGGGCTCGAACACCGGCGTCTTCGTCGGTGTCATGGCCAACGAATGGGCCACCGTCCACCTGCGCGATTACGCGCGCATCACGCCGCAACTCGGGTCCGGCAACGGGTATTTCATGACCGCCAACCGCCTGTCCTACCAGCTCGATCTGAAGGGTCCGAGCATCGCCGTCGACACCGCCTGCTCGTCGTCGCTGGTCGCCGTGCATCAGGCCTGCGTCGCGCTGCGCGCCGGGGAATGCGATCAGGCGCTGGCCGCGGGCGTCAACATCAAGGTCACACCCACGCTCAATATCTTCTACACGCAGGCCGGTCTGTCGGCGCCGGACGGGCGCTGCAAACCGTTCAGCGGCAAGGCCGATGGCATCGGCCGCGGCGAAGGCGTCGCGGTGCTGGTGCTGCGCCGGCTCGCGGACGCGCAGGCCGAGGGCTTGCCGATCTACGCGGTGATCACGGGCAGCGCGGTGAACAATGACGGCCGCAGCAACGGGATCACCGCCCCGAACCGGTGGGCGCAGCAGCAGGTGGTCACCGAGACCTACCGGCGCGCGGGGGTGAGCGCGGATCAGGTCGCGTTCCTGGAGGCGCACGGCACCGGAACCGTGCTCGGCGACATGATCGAGGTCAAGGCGCTGGGTGCGGTGCACGCGGTGCCGCGGCCGCAGCCCTGTGGGATCGGCTCCATCAAGGGCAATCTCGGGCACACCGAGGGGGCCGCCGGTATCGCGGGGCTGATCAAGGCGGCGCTGAGCCTGCACCACGGCGTCGTGCCGCCCACCCGGTACGCGGCCGACGAGAATCCGAAACTTCGCCTGGCCGGTCACGGGCTGCGACTGCTCACCGAGCCGATGGCCTTGCCGGATGGGCCGAACTACGGCGCGGTCAGCAGCTTCGGCATGGGCGGCACCAATGCGCACATGCTGCTCGCGACCGCTCCCCTGGTGCAGCCGGCGCCCGAGGCGCTCGGCGGTGGCGTGCTCACCCTGTCGTCGAACGATCGAGAGGGATTGCGGCGCAACGCCGCTCGATTCGCGGAGCAGCTGGCCCAGGATACCGCCGCGCTGGGCCCGGTGTGCTGGTCGACGAATCAGGTCAAGTCCTCGGGCCGCCACCGGCTGGCACTCGTGGTGCGGGGCCGGGACGAGGCGGTCACGACGCTGCGCGCCTGCGCCGGCGACGACACCGTGCTCGACGCGAATTCCGGTGTCGCGCGGCGGCCTTCGATCGGATGGCTGTGCACGGGCCAGGGCGCGCAATACCCCGGAATGACGCGCGCCCTGTACACGGAGTCCGCGGCGTACCGCCGGGCGCTCGCCGAGGTGGACGAGCACATGTCGGCACATCTGCACCGTTCCGTGGCCGAATTGCTGTTGGGCGACGACGAGATCCTGCATCGCACCGAATTCGCGCAGCCCGCGATCTTCGCGGTCGAGTACGCACTCGCCCGGGTGCTCACCGACATCGGCGTCCGGCCCGCATGGCTGCTCGGCCACAGCATCGGAGAATTCGCGGCCGCCGCCATCGCCGGCGTGTTCGGCCTCGACGACGCCTGCCGTCTCGTCGCCGCCCGCGGGCGGCTCATGCAGCAGTTGCCCGACGGCGGGGCGATGCTCGCGGTCCGCGCCACACCGGAGTCGGTCGGCGAACTGATCGCGGACGAGCGCGAGGTGGCGCTGGCGGCGATCAACAGCCCCCGAGATGTGGTGCTGTCCGGTGCGGCGGACGCGATCGGCCGCCTCGGCACGGTGCTCACCGACCGCGGCGTCACCGTCCGGCCGCTCACCGTCTCGCATGCCTTCCATTCGCCGCTGATGACACCCATGCGGCAGGCGTTCGCGGAGGTGGCGCGGGAGTGCGTCTACCGGCCGCCGAGCATCCCGATCTACTCGACGCTGCGCGGCCGCCTACTCGCGGCCGACGAGCCGATGGACGCCGCCTACTGGGTCGAACACATCGAGGCGACCGTGCGTTTCGCCGACGCCGCGGCGGCCGCCCTCGCCGCCGAACCGACGCATCTGATCGAGCTGGGCCCGCAGCGTACGCTCGCGCCGATGCTCACCCGAGCGGGATCACAGGTGCCCACCCTGACGCCGTGCCCGGGACCCCGGGCGACGGGCCACGAATTGGCCGCCACCGTCGCCGCGCTGTATCGCGATGGATTCGATCCGGACTGGGATGCGCTGTACGAGCCCGCCGCTCGGCTCCGGCAGCGTGTCGGTGGATACGAGTTCGACACCACCCATCGCTTCTGGACCCGAACCGATGACGCCCCGGCCACCGAATCACCCACCCCCGCACCGCAACACACCGAGGAAACCACCATGGAGCAGCTGATCGCACTCTTCCGAGAGCAGGCCGCCGTGCTGGCGGCGGCCGCCAACGGGCGGCCCGGGACGGACCCGCGACCGACTCGCCCGGGTCTGGACGGCACGAACTCCGATGTCGCGGCTGCGATCCGGGCCGAGGCCGCGCGAGTCAGCGGCTTTCCGGCCGGGAAGTTGACCGACAGCCAAACCATCAGCGGCGACCTGGGATTCGACTCGATCATGATCGCCGATCTGTTCAACGGCATCGCCCGCACTACTCCCGGGCTCGTCATCGCACCGGACTGGTTCACGCCCGAAACGACTCTCGGTGATGTGATCGCGCTCGTGGCGGGAAATTCGGGACCGGAGGATGCTCCTGCGGCCCCCGAGCCCCTGGCGCCACCACGGGCCGTGGTGGAACCCCAGTGCCGCATCGCGGACTTCCCTGAGGTCAAAGCGATCTCCGACCGGATCGGACTGGCCGAGTCGCTCGGCGTGTCCAATCCCTACTTCCTGATCAACGACGGGGTCACCCGGGACACCTCGATCATCGAGGGCCGGCCGGCGCTGAACTTCTCCAGCTATAACTACCTGGGCATGTCCGGGAATCCGGCGGTCGTCACCGCGGTGCAGGACGCGGTGGCGCGATACGGCAGCTCCGTGTCGGCCAGCCGTGTGCTCTCCGGGGAGAAGCCGATCCATACCGAGCTGGAGCACGAGCTCGCCGCGCTGCTCGGCACCGAGGACGCGATCGCGCTGGTCAGCGGCCACGCCACCAATGTCACGGTGATCGGGCACATCGTCGGACCGGACGATCTGATCATCCACGACAGCCTGGCGCACGACAGCATCCTGCAGGGCTGCAAGCTCTCCGGTGCTACCCGGCGCCCGTTCCCGCACAACGACCACGACGCGCTCGACCGCATACTCACCGACATCCGCCACCAGTATCGGCGGGTGCTCATCGTGATCGAGGGCGTGTACAGCCAGGACGGCGATATCCCGGATCTGCCCGCGATCATCGGCGTGAAGAAGAAGCACCAGGCACTGTTGATGATCGACGAGGCGCACAGCATCGGTGTGCTCGGTGCGACCGGTGGCGGCATCGGCGAATACTTCGACGTGGACCGCGGCGATGTGGAGCTGTGGTCCGGCACGATGTCGAAATCGCTGGCGGGCTGCGGCGGATACGTCGCGGGCAGCCGGGAGCTCATCCGGTTCCTGAAATACACCACTCCCGGATTCGTCTACAGCGTCGGCATCACCCCGCCCAATGCCGCGGCATCTCTCGCGGCGCTGCGCCAGATGCGTTCGGAGCCAGAGCTTTTGGAGCGGCTCCGTGAAATGTCTGGGCTGTTCCTGGGGCTGGCCCGGGAGGCAGGAATCGACACCGGCGACAGCCACGACACTCCCGTCATCCCGTGCATCGTCGGCGACTCGATGAAGACTCTGGCGCTGTCGAATGCCTTGCTGCGGCGGGGAATCAACGTGAATCCGATCGTGTATCCGGCGGTGCCGGAGGACAAGGCCCGGCTGCGGTTCTTCGTCACCGCATGCCACAGCGAGGAGCAGATCCGCCACACGGTCAAGGTGCTGGCCGAGGAACTCTCGCTCGTGGCCTCATGCTGAGGCGACTCGCGCACCTGACGATCGCGCACCCCAAACCGGTTCTCGCCGTGACGATCGCCGTGCTCGTTCTGGCCGGACTGCTCGGGGCCGGTGCGTCCTCGCAGCTGAAGGTCGGCGGGTTCGAGGATCCGCGGTCGGAGTCCGCCCACGTGCAGCGGGTCCTCGACACCGAGTTCGGCGGATCGCCCGATCTCATCCTGGAGGTGACCGCCCGCGACGGCGATGCCGACAGTCCTGCGGTGGCGGCCGCCGCGCGAAGCCTGACACGGGACCTCGCGGCGGAACCGGATGTCGTGGTCATGGGGTCCTATTGGTCCCAGGGAGTTCCGGAGCTACGCAGCTCGGACGGCCGGTCCGGGCTGGCGCTGCTGCATACCGAGGGCACTCCGGAGCAGCGGGCGCGGGTCGGCGAGACGATCGTCGACGAACTGCCCACCGACGATCCCGCCATCCGGGTCCGGGCCGGCGGGATCCTGGGGCTGACCAACGAGATCGAGCACCATGTCAAGAGCGATCTCGTGAAATCCGAATCGATCGCGCTGCCCGCGACACTGTTGTTGCTGATCGTCGTCTTCGGTGGCGTGGCGGCGGCGTTGCTTCCGCTGTCGGTCGGCATCTTCTCGATCCTGTCCACCACACTGGTGCTGTACTGGCTGGCCAAGGTCACCGATGTGTCGGTGTACGCGCTCACCGTGGCCACCGCCTTCGGGCTGGGGCTGGCCATCGACTTCGGCCTGCTCATGGTGTCCCGGTTCCGTGAGGAGCGCGACCGGGGCCACGAGCCCGGACAGGCGGTGGTGGAGACGGTGACCACGGCCGGGCGCACCATCCTGTTCAGTGCCGCCACCGTGACCGTCGCCATGGCCGGAATGCTGATCTTCCCCACCTACTTCCTGCGTTCGGTCGGCATGGCCGCGATCGCGGTGGTGCTGCTGGCGGCGCTGGCCGCGGTGGTCGTGCTGCCGGCGCTGCTGAGCCTGCTCGGTCCACGGGTCGACGCGCTGGCGATCCGCCGCCGCCGCACTCGGCTCGCCATGCCGTCGCGGTTCTGGCGGCGCACGGCGGCGGCGGTGACCCGGCGGCCGATCCGCATGGCGTTGCCCGTGATCGTGCTGTTGCTGGCGATGGGAATCCCGTTCCTGCACATGCAATTCGCGACGCCCGACGAGCGGGCGCTGCCGACCGATTCCGCCGCCCGGCAGGTCACCCAGGCCATCCGGACGGACTACCCGGTCGACATGTCGGACGCGGTGACAGTGTTGACCGAGCGAGACCCTCGGGCGCTCGAGGCCGTCGCGCGAGATATCTCCGCGATGGACGGCGTCGCGGCGGTCGAGGGCGGATTCGGGCAGTACGCACGCGGGGTGCGAACTGCCGACCCGCGGCTCGGGAGCGCCGAATTCACCTCCGGCAGCACCGGATTCATGCTGGTGCGGCTGAAGGGTGGCGCGCAGTCCGCGGCCGCGCAGGATCTGGTGCGGTCGATCCGCGAACTACCCGCCGTCACCGCGCAGCACATGTCGGTGGGCGGCGACACGGCGTCCCTGATCGACAGCCGCGCGGCGATCACCGGGCGGCTCGGTCCGGCCCTTGCGATCATCGCGGCGGCGACCCTGGTGTTGCTGTTCCTGTTCACCGGCAGCATCGTGGTGCCGATCAAGGCGTTGCTGCTCAATGTGTTCATGCTCGCCGCCGTGCTCGGGGCCATGGTCTGGATCTTCCAGGACGGTCATCTGGCGGGGCTGCTCGGCGTGACCCCGGCACCGCTGAACCTCGCCATGGTGGTGCTGCTGTGCTGCATCTCGTTCAGCCTGTCGGTGGACTACGAGGTGTTCCTGCTCAGCCGGATCAAGGAGGCCTACAACGCCGGCGCCGACACCACGACGGCCACCATCGAGGGCCTCGGCCGGGTCGGGCGGATCGTGAGCAGCGCCGCCGCACTGCTCACGGTGACGCTGCTGTCGTTCTCGAACGGCCTGTCGTTCATGCAGATGTTCGGAATCGGCACGGCGTTGGCCGTCATGATCGACGCGACACTGATCCGTGGCGTCCTGGTTCCGGCATTCATGCGGATCGCCGGAGACCTGAACTGGTGGGCGCCGCGCCCGCTGCGCCGACTGCATGCCCGCATCGGATTGAGCGAAGCAGCCGCAGCGCCTAGCCGGACGCGGGAGCCGGCGCCCATCGGATCCCCGAAATCGCTTGCGACGGCTCCCGACTCGTCTGCGGTCAGGAAGTGCACCAGGACGTGACGAACGCCGCGAACGACAGGGCGACGAAAGCGATGGCCACGGCAGCGGCCAGCCGGGTGTTCCAACGCTGGAGACGATCCACGCCGAGGAAGGCTGCACTGAT
The DNA here is from genome assembly GCF_050955695.1 of Nocardia sp. CA-136227. Classification (NCBI taxonomy): domain Bacteria; kingdom Bacillati; phylum Actinomycetota; class Actinomycetes; order Mycobacteriales; family Nocardiaceae; genus Nocardia; species Nocardia sp. CA-136227. Next base: position 3,838,757 of record NZ_CP192081.1, on the reverse strand, counting down.
GAGCAGGATCGGGATCACCGCGGGAATGATCAAGGCCACCAGAGGCCCGAGAATCCATCCGGCCTTTCGGAATTTGCCCCACGTCGAACCGAGTAGCAGCGGGATCACGACGGCTCCGGAGAAGCCTCCGATCAGCTCATGCCAGATGTCGTTGCCGAGCCAGGGCACGCTCGGGATGCCGGGGACGTCGATGAGGTCCAGGGTGCACCAGAGGCCGATCAGGAGGATCAGCAAGCCGGTGCCCCACAAGGCGATTCGGTAGTGCCACTTGCGCAGCGGGGACCAGTCGACCTGGTGTCCGAGGTGCATGGTCGCCGCCGTCACCGCGGCCCAGATCATCCAGCGGCGGATCAGGCCGGTGCCGGTCTTGGCCATGGCGTCACGGAAGATGCGGTCGGCGTCGTCGCGGTGGATGATCCGCTCGGCGATGTAGCTGGCCGGTTCGTCGCCGTTGAGCACGAGGCCGTCGTGCAGGATGGCGGCGGGCAGGTGGGCGCCCGTTTTCGGCACCAGCCAGGTCAGGAAGGCCGGGACCGAGGTGAGGTCGGTGGTCCAATGCTCGAGGTCCGCCGGGACCAGGATGGTGCCGAACCCATCGGGTGCGTCGTCTTCATATCCGATGCGCCGCAATAGCCGGAACGATTCACGACGGGTCGCCGCGTTGTAGGTCCGATCCAGCATGATCGTGAGGTCGGGTCGCGGTTCGGGTGCGGTGAGTGGCGGCGCGGCCTCAGCCGGTTTGTTGACCACCACGGCGGTGGGACCGACCTCGGCCGCGGCGACCGCGGCCGGCGCCTGCCCCGCGTCGTAGAAGGATCCGGTGCCCTGCTCATCGTTGAGCTCCATCGTCTCAGGGTGACACCGGAAGGCAACGGTTCAGGTCGATATTCGGCGAAGCGGCAATCAAGAAGACCGCTGGTCGGCGCGTCGTTCGTATCCCGTTCGGGCGCGTCGGTGTGCTGTCCGCAGCAGATCTCGGGCGGCCGCTGCGGTGGCGGTCGCCGGGTTGACCACCGACAGCCACCCCGCGGTGCCGTACACGGGGTGCGGGATCCAGGTGTCGAACTCGGTCGCGTCGACGGGATGGTCGTCGAGGTCTCGGGGACCGTATCCGAGTGTGGCCCTGAAGTCTTCGCGTCCGGCGTTGATGTTCAGGCGGAAGGTGTCGGGGCGGTCGAGGTCCGACGTCGTGTCGTCGGGGTAGTTCTTGGTCACGATGGTGGCGAAGGGCTGGGTTCGGGTGGGTACCTGGCCGTCGGGGGCGTAGTAGAAGAACTTGTCACCCCAGGCCAGTTCCGGGAAGCCGCTGTCCGGGCCGGGCGCGAGGGTCAGGACGCCGTCCAGGGTCTCGATGAACTCGGTGATCTCGTCGATATCCATGAGTTCTATCGTCACCTTGAAGTGCTTGTGGAGACTTGGGCAGTCAGGGTGGAGGTCGCTGGGTGGAAAGTCGCAACTCGGGGTCGTTCCGTACCGCCGATGTCGCCCGTATGTCCGGGTACTCGGTGCAGCAGATCCGCAATCTCGAACGCGACGGGGTGCTGCCGCCGACGACCCGCAGCGAGACCGGGTATCGCGCGTACCACGAGGTTCACGTGGTGTCGGCGCGGGCCTATCGCGCGCTCGCCGCGGGTGTGGGGCCGGTCGACGCCAAAGCGATCATGCGCGCCGCTCACCACGACTCCCCCACCGCGATGCTCGAACTCCTCGACGCCGCGCACGCCGCCCTGCACGCCGAACGCCGCGATCTCGCGGCGACCCAGGCCGCCGCACGGCATATCAGCGACGAACCGATCACCGATGTGCGCCAGTCGGATTCGATGACCATCTCCGAGCTGGCCGATGCGATCGGAGTGCGGCCCTCCACGTTGCGGCACTGGGAGGCCATGGGCCTGTCGAGTCCGCAGCGCGGTGACACCCGAGACGCCCGCATCTACACACCCGCCGATGTCCGCGACGTCCGCATCGTCCACCAACTCCGACGCGCCGGTTACGGCATCCCAGCCCTGCGCGCTCTCATGCCCGAGCTCCGGGACGCCAGCCGCCGGCAGGACGTCCTGACCCGCCTGGCCGCCCGCGAGCACGCCATCGAATCCCGCTCCCGAGCCCTCCTGGCGGGTGCGGCCGAACTCGATGCTCTCCTGACTCGCCCCTGAACCGCGATGACATAATCGGCCGATGACCGACGCAGAGCGGATCAACTGGGACCACCTCAAATCCCGCCAGCCCACCGACGCCGACCGCAGCGCCCTCCAGACCGCCCTGGTAGACCGCGCCCTCGCGGTCAAACAGCACGGCTGGGACGACTATCGCGACACGTGGACCAGCACCGAACTCGCCGACGTCGCCTACCTCCTCCAGGACACGGCCGTCCTCGAGGAACTCGAAGAGCCCGAGGGCTCGGTCCTCACCCGCTACGCCGGCAACCTCTACGGATTCAACGGCGCCCGCAAGGACATCGCCGCCGGGCTCGTCGGCACCCAGGAATGGTTCACCGCCGCCCGCAAGGCCCTGGCAGCCCGCGAGCGATAGCGAACGTCATGACCCGGATGAACCGTCCACTCGTGTTCCTGGACGTAGACGGACCGCTGATCCCGTTCGGAGGGAAGCAGCCCGGCACCCTCGATTCGCTGCTGTCCCACACCGACAGCGGTTCCAACCCGCTGGAGGACCGCCTCGATCCGGAGCTCGGCCCCTCCCTGGCGGGCCTGCCATGCGAACTCATCTGGGCGACAACCTGGATGGACGATGCCAATCGGTACCTGGCCCCGATCCTGGGGTTGCCGACGCTGCCGGTCATGCAGTGGCCGGATACCGACGACGAACGCATCGACGCCTGGTTCGGCCTGCACTGGAAGACCCGTGGGCTGGTAGCGCGTGCGGACGGCCGCGCTTTCGTCTGGATCGACGATGAGATCGGTGATGGCGATGAGGAATGGGTTTCCGACAATCACCGTGGGCCCGCCCTGCTCTACCGGGTGAACCCGCGGAACGGGTTGCGGCAGAGCGACCTCGCCACGATCAGCGAGTGGCTCGAGGCGAACGACGCCGCGTCCTGACCTGTTCCTCGTCGGATCAAGCGCGGTCTTGGGGTTGGAGCGCGGCGTCGAGTTCGGACAGGAGCTTCTTCTTCGATCGCGCGCCGACGAGGGTGCGCACGAGCTCGCCGTCGCGGAACAGTAAGAGTGTCGGCTGCGACATGATGGCGTATTCGCGGACTGCCAAAGGGTTTTCGTCGGTGTTGAGTTTGTAGATGGTCAGGGCGTCTGCTCGTTCCGAGGCGACCTCCGCGAGCACCGGCTTGATCATGTGGCAGGGCGGGCACCATTCGGCCCAGAAGTCCACCAGCACGGTCCCCTGCTGGTTCAGGACCTTCTGCTGGAAGGTGTCGTCGGTGATGGAGGCGATCTCGGTCATCTGGGGTCCTTTGTGCGTCGGCGCTTCGGGGAGTGGGCCCGCGGTTCGGCGTGCGGCCTCGTGGAGTCGCTGGACTAGGCCGTCTCTGCGGGCGGTGAGGATGTCGATCTGGGCGGTGAGATCGGTGATGGCGCGGTGGTATTCGGCGAGGGACTCGGGGCAGTCATCGCCGTGTTCGCTGCCCGAGACCAGGCAGTCGAGGAAGGGGCGGGTTTCCTCGACGGGGATGCCGAGGCGGTTGAGGGAGCGGATTTCGCGGACGAGGCGGATGGTGTCGTCGTCGTATTCGCGGTAGCCGTTGGCATGGCGGGTGGGGGCTACGAGGCCCAGGGACTCGTAGCGCCGGATCGCTTTCGGGCTGACTTCGGCCAGTCGGGCGAGTTCACCAATCCGCATGGTGGTGAATCTAAACGCTGCCCCTAGGGGCAAGGTCAAGACTTGGGGGCGAAGCGGCTCGAGTCAGCCCTCGGACCGGATCGTCGTCGAGATCTGCGCGACCAACCGCGATGGCCGGTCCATGTCGGCTTGGGCCTTGCCGCTGGTGAGGATCGCGCCGGAGAGGCTGCGTGCCGGATCGGCCCAGCCGTACTGGGTGGTCAGTCCGCTGCGGCCGAAATGGGAGCCGGTGTCGGGGCCGAATTTGGAACGGCGGGCGCCCAATTCGTAGCCGCCCACCGAGACCCGGCCCGCCACGCCCGGGAGCCAACGGGCCGGGCGGGTCGCGGCGGCCAGGGTGTCGGGGCGCATGATCCGGACGCCGTCGAGTTCGCCGCCGCGGGCGAGGATTTCGTAGAAGCGCGACAGCTCGGTGGCGGTGGTGACGAGGTTGCCGGAGGGGAGTTCCGCGGTCAGGAAGGCGCGGGCCGCGGATTCGTCGGTGGGGCCGGACAGGCCGCCACCGAGGGCGCGCCCGGCGAGGTGACGCCACACCTTGGACGGTCCGGGGCCGACTCGCACGCTGGGGACCACGCTGTCGACGTCCTCGGGCCGGACACCGAAGTTGTTCCAGCGGAAGCCGAGCGGTTCGAGGACCTGCTCACGCAGGTGGTCGCGCATGGCCCGCCCGGTGGCGCGCTGGACCAGGAGTCGCTGGATCAGGCCGGCGGTCATGGCGTGGTAGACGCGGAATCGGTTGGGCCGCCAGCTCGGAACGAGATCGGCGAGGCCGCGCACGGCGAGTTCCTCGTCGAGCACGAGTTCGGAGCCGCGATAAGGCGGGGTGATGAACGGGACGCCCGCGGAGTGCGACATGACGTCGCCGATAGTGATGCGGTCCTTGCCGTGGCTGCTGAACTCGGGCACGTAGTCGCACACCCGGTCGTCCAAGGCGAACGCGCCCTGTTCGACGAGCATGAACATCACGGCGGCGGCGACGCCTTTGGCCGTGGAGAAACCGCAGAACGGCGAGTCGGGCGTCACCAGTCGCTTGTCGGCATCGGGTGCGTCCTTCGGCGCGTTGCCCCAGCCGTACCCGATGGCCCGGTTCAGCACGATGTGCCCGCGGTGGCGCAGGCACACCTGGATGGCGGGCGTGGTGCCCATCCGATACCAGTCCTGCACGGACCGCCAGATCGCCTCGATGTCGCCGCCCGCGAGGCCCGCGTCGGCGGGGTCGGATTCGGGACCGATCGTGGTCACGGCGTCGAGGTCGGGGTCGATCCGCACCAGGGCCGTCATCGGAGGGGTCATGCGACCAGCATAGGGAGATCTTGGTTCCCAGGAAGCTCCCAGCTCGGAGCCAGGGTGTTCACCGGCTGGCCGGACACACTCCCGCGGTGAGCGTGACCACTGCCGAGCTGGCCCCGTCCGAACCGACCACCCCGCCGACCACGAAGTCGGACGGCCTCGCCCCCGCCCGACGCTGGGAACGGATCGCGCTGACGGTGCTGCTCCTCGGCACCGCGGCCGCCTACCTGTGGAACATCGGCGTCAACGCGATGGGCAACAGCTTCTACGCGGCGGCCGTCTGGTCCGGATCGCGGGATTGGAAGGCGCTGCTGTTCGGATCGCTGGATCCGGGCAACTTCATCACCGTCGACAAGCCGCCGGTCTCGCAGTGGGTGATGGGCTTGTCCGGGCAGTTGTTCGGATTCAGCAGTGCGAGCATGCTTGCACCGCAGGCAATCATGGCGGTCGGCGCGGTGGCGCTGATGTACGCGGCCTTGGTTCGCGCGACCGGCAACCGCGGCGCGGGACTGCTGGCGGGCGTGGTGCTCGCGGTGACGCCGGTGGTGGCGTTGATGTTCCGGTTCAACAACCCCGACGCGGTCATGGTCCTGCTCATGACCGCCGCCGCCTATTGCACGGTGCGCGCGCTGCCGCGGGCGAGTCTGCGCTGGATCGTGCTGGCCGGTGTCGCATTGGGATTCGCGTTCCTGGCCAAGATGCTCGAAGGCCTGATGGTGTTGCCCGCGCTGGGACTGGCGTACGTGATTGTCGCCCCGACGGGCATTCGCACCCGTCTGCTGCACTCGCTGGCCGCCCTGGGCGCGCTGATCGTGTCGTCGGGGTGGTTCGTGCTGCTCACCATCCTGTGGCCCGCGGATTCTCGCCCGTACCTGGCCGGGTCCAAGGACAACACGTTCATGGATCTGGTGCTGGGCTACAACGGTTTCGCCCGCTACCTGGGCAAGAACCACATGGGCGGCAACAACAAGAACCCGTTCGAACTGCCCGAGGGCTATCAGATTCCGGAGGTGCTGAAGCAGGGTGGTTTCGGCGGCGGATTCGGCTCGGGCCCGGACCGCATGTTCACCGGCGAGATCGGCTTCGAGATCTCCTGGCTGCTGCCCGCGGCGCTGGTCGCGTTCGCCCTGGTGCTGCTGTCGCGAGGCCGACGTCCGCGCACCGACCTGATCCGTGGTTCCGCGCTGGTGTTCGGCCTCTGGCTGGTGATCGACAGCGCGCTGTTCTCCGGCATGAAGGCGGGCATGCACGCCTACTACACGCTGGCCATCGCACCCGCCATCGCGGGCTGCGTCGCGATCGGCGGGTACGAGGTGTGGCGTCGCCGCACCGAAGCGTTCGGGCGGGTCGGGGCCGCGGCGTTGATTCTCAGCGCGGGCATCTGGGGTTTCGCCCTGCTGCAACGCAATTCCGACTGGCAGCCGTGGCTGCGCTGGACCATCCTCGCCGCCACGGTGATCGTCGCCGTGGCCCTGCTGGTCCTGTCGCTTCCGCCCGTGGCCCGCTGGGACCGGCAGCGTACTCGCGCGACGACCGCCCTACTGATCGCCGGAGTCCTCGCGTCGCTGGCCGGTTCCGCCGCCTACGCCGCCGCCACTCTGCCGCAGTCCCACACCGGTGGCAGCCCCACCGTGGGCCCGGCCCGTCCGAAACAGTCCGGTCCGGCCGACCAGTTCCGCCGCCAGCTCTCGACCCTGATGGGCGGGCAAGCGGATCCCCAGCTCGTGACCTTGCTGCAGCAGACCAGTACCAAGTGGTCGGCCGCCATCGACCGTTCCTCCCCGGCGGCGGGCCTCGAATTGGCCAGCCGCACACCCGTCCTCGCGATCGGCGGCTTCACCTCGGAGGATCCGGTTCCCACCCTCCCTCAGTTCCAGCAGATGGTCCGTGACCACGCCATCACCTACTACCTGATCCCCGAGGTCAAGCTCCCCGACTCCTGGCGCGTCGACCCCAAGCCCGAAGACACCTCCGGCCCCGCGCAACCGAATGGGCCCCAAGGCGTCTGGCGCCCGGCAGGCAACAAGGAGATCCTCGCCTGGGTGACCGACCACTACACCGCCACCCACCACTTCGGCGACATGGCCGTCTACGACCTGACCGAACAGGCCCACTGAGTCCGCCCGGATCAGTTCAAGGTGTCCGGGTGCGGGCCGGTACGCAGGTCCTGATCCAGGGTGGCGATGGTCGCCATGTCCTCGTCGGTGAGCTGGAAGTCGAAGACGTTCAGGTTGTCTCGGATCCGGGACGGGGTCACCGACTTCGGGATGACGATATTGCCGAGCTGGAGATGCCAGCGGAGCACCACCTGGGCGGCAGACTTTCCGGTTCGGTCGGCGATGGCGGTGATCGCGGAGTCGGTCAGGATGCCGCCCTTGGCGAGCGGGCTCCAGGCCTCGGTGGCGATGCCGTGCTCGGCGTGGAAGGCACGGAGTTCGGATTGCTGCAGGGCCGGGTGCAGTTCGATCTGGTTGACGGCAGGCACGAGGCCGCTGCTGTCGAGCAGCCGCTGGAGGTGGGCCGGCTGGAAGTTGGAGACACCCGCGGCGCGGATACGCCCCTGCTCGGTGAGGTGCTCCAGGGCACGCCACGTGTCGAGGTAGAGATCCCTTGCGGGCGTGGGCCAGTGAATCAGGTACAGGTCGACGTAGTCGAGGCCGAGCTTGGCGAGACTCGCGTCGAAGGCGCGCAGCGTGCTGTCGTAGCCCTGATCCGCGTTCCAGACCTTCGTCGTGATGAACAGGTGCGCACGCGACAGCGCGGAATCGGCCAGGGCGCGGCCGACACCCGTCTCGTTGCCGTAGATGGCGGCGGTGTCGATGCTGCGGTAGCCCGCGTCGAGGGCGGACGCGACGGCGGCGGTCGTCTCGTCGTCGGGTACCTGGAAGACGCCGAAGCCGAGCTGCGGGATCTCGACGCCATTGTTGAGGGTGACGGTGGGAATTGCGTTGTCGTTCATGGTGATTCTCCCGAAATACCGAGGGTGGTTCGCCGGGCAGCTGTCAGTGCTGGAAGGCGAGCGGACGGGATGCGGCGGGCTGCTCGCGGACCGCGTCGCGGCGTTCCAGCGCCGCGGAGACGAACGCGAGGCCGAGGGCCGCGGCCGCGAGGAGCGCGCCGACCCAGTTCGGGGCGGTGTATCCGAGGCCCGCACCGATGACGAGTCCGCCGAGCCAGGCGGCGAGGGCATTGCCCAGGTTGAACGCGCCGATATTGATCGCGGAGGCCAGGGTGGGCGCGCCGTGCGCCTGATCCAGGACCCGCTTCTGCAGCGGCGGCACGGTGGCGAAGCCGAGCCCACCGACCAGCACGATAGTCACGGCCGCAAGCACTTCGCTGTGGGCGGTGACGGTGAACAGTGCGAGCACGACGGCGAGGCCGCCGAGCGTCGCGTACAGCATCGGCATCAGGTGGCGGTCGGCGTAGCGGCCGCCGAGCAGGTTGCCGAGGAACATGCCGATGCCGAACAGCACCAGCAGCCAGGTGACCGAGCCGTCGGAGAATCCGGCGACCTGGGTCATCATCGGAGCGATGTAGGTGATGGCGGCGAAGACGCCGCCGAAGCCCAGCACGGTCATCGCCATAGCCAGCACCACCTGGACATTGCGAAGCGCGGCGAATTCCTGTCCCAGCCGGGCGGTTTCGGGCCGCGGCAGGGCGGGCACCAGCTTCGCGATGCCGATCAGACCGGCCACACCGAGCGCGGCGACGATGACGAAGGTGGTCCGCCAGCCGATCGCCTGGCCGATGAAGGTGCCCAGCGGCACGCCGACGATATTCGCGACGGTGAGTCCGGTGAACATGGTGGCGATCGCGCCGGCCTTCTTGTCGGGAGCGACGAGTTCGGCCGCCACGACCGAGCCGATGCCGAAGAAAGCGCCATGGGCGAGTGAGGCGACGATCCGCCCGGTGAGCATGACCGCGAAGCTCGGCGCGACCGCCGAGATCAGATTGCCGACGATGAACAAACCCATGAGCAGCATGAGCATTCGTTTACGGGAGATCTTCGTGCCGAGGACGGTCATCACGGGCGCACCCACTACGACGCCGAGCGCGTACCCGGTGACGAGCAGGCCCGCGGTGGGAATGGTGACGCCGTAGTCACCGGCGATCTGGGGCAGCAGGCCCATGATCACGAACTCGGTGGTTCCGATCCCGAAGGCCCCGATGGCCAGGGCGAAGATTGCGAGGGGCATGCGCGACCTTTCCGCGATTACTTGAGGAAGCCCTTAGTGCTCCTCAACAATAATTGCAGACGCGGCATATATGCAACTGCATCTAATGTGACGTGGCCGTCACCGCAGGTCGCGACTCCGGGATCAGCCCACGTGAGCCGGGGAATCCATCCCACGCACGGTCGCCACGAGCGGCGCCAGCTCGGGATTCTCCCCCGCCTTGTCCAGCGCCTCCCGCAACGCGGCGTCATGAGTCGGCCGCGCCTCGGCGAGGAGCGCCAGGCCCGCCTCGCTGACATTGGTGTAGATGCCACGCCGATCGGTCGGGCACAGGTAGCGAGCCAGCAGGCCGCGATCTTCGAGCCGGGTGACCAGTCGCGTTGTGGCGCTTTGGCTGAGCACAACCGCGTCGGCGACCTGCTTCATCTGCAGATGGCCACCATCGCCGTCGTGCTGGCGACTCAGCACCTCCAGGAGCGAGTACTCGCGCACACTCAGGTCGTGGCGAGACTGCAAGGCGCGTTCGATGTGCGACTCGATCCGGCCGTGCAGCAGAGACAGGGCAGCCCAGCCGCTGGCGAGGGCTGTCAGTGCCGGGTCTTTTGCGGTCATACAACCAGAGTAGTCCACCTGGGCAAATATCAGCTGAAGCTGATATACGGCGAATGCAAGGACACGGCCAGTGCGTGACCAGGCAATTCGGGCGGAATGCGGATTCCGGCAACCACCAGACCATGCGGTATGCGAACATATGTTCGTGTCCGACATCGACCCGAGCAGCGCTGACCGCCACGAGCGCGCGGCGATTCTGCACGCCGACTTGGACTCGTTCTACGCGTCGGTGGAACAGCGGGACAATCCGCGACTCCGCGGTCGACCGGTCCTGGTGGGCGGCGGCGTCGTGCTGGCCGCCAGCTACGAGGCGAAGGCGTTCGGCGTGCGGACGCCGATGAATCTGCGTCAGGCGATGAGCCTGTGTCCGAACGCGATCGTGGTGCCGCCGCGAATGTCGGCCTATTCCCAGGCCAGCAAGGCGGTGTTCGAGATCTTCCGGGACACCACGCCCGAGGTCGAGGGCATCTCCATCGATGAGGCGTTCCTCGATGTGGCGGGCCTGTGGCGGATCGCGGGAAGCCCGGTCGATATCGCGCGCGGACTGCGGGAGCGGGTGCGGACCGAGGTCGGATTGCCGATCTCGGTGGGGGTGGCTCGGACCAAGTTCCTCGCCAAGGTGGCCAGTGCGGTGTCCAAACCGGATGGGCTGCTGGAGGTTCCGCCGGACAAGGAGCTGGAGTTCCTGCATCCGCTGCCGGTGGAACGATTGTGGGGCGTGGGCGCTGTGACCGCCCGCGAGCTGCACGAGCGCGGAATCACCAAGGTCGGTCAGCTCGCCGATATGGGTGAGGGGCCGCTCGCCGCGGTCCTGGGCCCGGGTGTCGGACGGCACCTGCACGCGCTGTCGTGGGCGCGTGATCCGCGGCGGGTGGACACCGGCCGGAGGCGGCGGTCGATCGGCGCGCAACGGGCCATGGGGCGGCGGTATCGCAGCGACGAGGAGCTCGAAGCGTATCTGCACGGACTGGCCGATCGGCTCGGGCACCGGCTACGCAAAGCGGGACGGGTGTGCCGAACAGTGGTGTTGCGCATGCGCTTCGACGATTTCACCCGCGCCACCCGCTCACACACCCTCCCGGAGGCCACCGACAGCGGCACGGCGATCCTGCGTGCGGCGCGCACGCTGCTGGAGACGGCGTTGCCCCTGATCAGGGAGCGCGGTGGGCTCACGCTCATCGGTCTGACCCTGACCAATCTCGATCGGGCCGACAGCATGCAGTTGTCACTGCCGTTCGAGGCGCGCGCGGAATCGACCCTGGATTCGACGCTGGACGCGCTGCGGGATCGATTCGGTGCGGGCACGGTCACCCGCGCGGCGCTGCTGCGGAAGGGCGAAGGGCTGTCGGTGCCGATCCTTCCGGACTGATCAGTCGTGTTTGGCGGCGCGGGTAGCCTGTGACATATGGCTCTCGACCACGGTGACCCCGGCGACGCTCCCTCGACTCCGCCGCCGCTGACCCCGATCGTGAACACCACGCGGCCGTCCGCGGCCGATGAGGCCAGAACGGTTGCCGCGGCGACGAATACGGCGACCTTGGCGACGTTGTCCGCCGACGGCGGACCCTGGGCCAGTTTCGTCACGTACGGGTTGCTCGAGGGTCAGCCGGTGCTGTGCGTGTCCCGGATGGCCGAGCACGGCCGCAATCTGGCGGGCGACCCGCGGGCCAGCGTCTCGATCGTCACCCCGGATCTGCCCGAGGATCCGCTGGCCGGAACGCGATTGACGCTCGCCGGCGTCGCCGAACGGCCCGATGGCGCGGAGGCCGTCGCGGCGCGCGAGGCACATCTGGCGGCGGTCCCGGCGGCCAAGACCTACATCGATTTCAGCGATTTCACGGTGTGGGTCCTGCGCGTGCAGCGGGCCCGCTGGGTCGGCGGCTACGGCCGGATGGATTCGGCGACGGCCGAGGAATACGCGGCGGCTCACGCCGATCCGATCATTCCCGCCGCGGCGCGGGCGATCGCTCACCTCAACGATGATCACGCGGATGCCCTCCTCGATATGGCGCACGCGCGCGGCGGGTACCCGGATGCGACGGCCGCGGTCTGCGAGCGTGCCGACCGGTTCGGACTGGATCTGCGGGTGACCACGCCGCGCGGCATCGCCGTGACGCGGATCGGCTACCTCCAGCCGATCGAGGCGATCGCCGAATTGCGCGCGGCGACAGTGGAATTGGCGCGAGCCTCACAGGACGCACTATGACCCACATCGCCGCCGGTCAGGCGCCTGAACCGGGTCGCGTCGCGAACGGCGATCAACACCCCCATGGACCGCGGATGTCCTTCCGGCGCTGCGAAGACGCGCAGACCGCACGACAGTCCGCCACCTTTGGGGGATGATTGGGCCATGTCGGACACGCCGTCTGTGCTCAAGCATCATCGGATGCCGGAGCATGACGCCATGCGCTTGTCCGGCACGGTGGAAGCCATGCTCTGGACACACCGCAACTGCGTAGAAGGCGATGGCGACACCGAGCAATCCTGTGGACGACGTGCGCAACTGCTCGAACTGCGCGCCCAGCACGGCTGGGGCTGGCCGCTCCCAAAACCTGACGCGGCCTGGCGACTACAGCCCTGACCCGGCGCCGGACACGCGAAACGGGGTCTGCCGCAACGGGAACGCCCGCTCGATCTAGGGTCGAGGGCATGCCGGAACCGACCGAGATCAGCGAACGCCCGCCCGGGGATCAGTCCGCGGTGATCGCGGTACCCGACGAGGTGCGCGGCGAACTGCGGCGCGGAGTACGCAGCGTGCTGGTCGACGCGGCGGCTTTGCGGCTGGTGCGGGACCGGTTCGACGAGGTGCAGGCGGAGTCGCTGCGCCGGTATCTCGAAGCGTCGCAGTCGGCGAACACCTTGCGTGCCTATCGGACCGATTGGATCGCCTGGGCGGCGTGGTGCTCGGCCGAATCGCGGCAGGCGCTGCCCGCGGACGCCCTGGATGTCGCGGTCTATCTGGCCGCGGCAGCCGACGCGCGCCGCGAGAACGGTGAATGGGCCTTCAGCGCAGCCACTTTGGAACGGAAGGCCGCCGCGATCGCCGCGGTCCACGCCGCCAACGGGCTGCCCTCACCGACGCGCGCCGACGTGGTGCGCCTGACCCTGCGCGGTATGCGGCGCACCCGTCGCACCCGTCCGAAACGCAAGCGTCCGGTGCTGTTGCACACGCTCGACCAACTGCTGGGCGAACTGCCGCCCGCCGAATGGCCCACCGAACCGGCGCGCCGCCGCGATACCTTGCTGCTGCTGGTCGGCTTCGCCGGAGCGCTGCGGCGCAGCGAGATCGCCGCGCTGCGGGTCACCGATGTCAGCGTGGCCACCGACCACACCACCGGCGAGCCCCTGCTGCTGATCCAATTGCCCGCCACCAAGACCGATGCGACCGGCGTCAACGAGCAGCGCGTGGCGCTCCCCCGCGGGCAACGCCCGCACACCTGCCCGGTGTGCGCCTACGCCGACTGGACCCGGCTACGGGAGGCGCACGCCTCCGGCGATCTCCGCACGTGGCTGCGCACCACGCCCGCCGCCGATCCGAACCTGCACCGCTGCCACGGCTTCACCGGCACCACCCTCACCGACCCGGATCTGCCACTGTTTCCGTCCATTTCGCGCCACGGCGGGCTCGCCTCGACCGCCATGTCGGGCCGTGCGGTCGCCGAGCTCGTCAAGCGCTACGCCGCCCGCGCGGGCCTCGACCCGGCGCTGTTCTCGGGCCACTCGCTGCGCGCGGGCTTCGCCACCCAGGCCGCCCTCGGTGGTGCGAGCGACCGCGAGATCATGCGCCAGGGCCGCTGGTCCAATCCCCGTACGGTGCACGGCTACATCCGTACCGCGAATCCGCTCGAGGACAACGCCGTGACCAAGTTGGGCCTCTAGCGGGGCATCGATCCGGACCGGCGATGCGGCGCCTGTTCGCGGGCGTCGTACTCCTGCCGGGCCCGATCGACCTCGTCGAGATTGACGGACCACTCGGCGAGGGTCGCGAAAAGCGGTGCCAGACTGCGTCCCAACGCGCTGATCTCGTACTCCACCCGGGGCGGCACCTCGGCGTGATACGTGCGCAGCACGAGGCCGTCACGTTCCAGCTGCCGCAGCCGCTGGGTCAGGACTTTCGGTGTGATCGTGGTGATGCGGCGTTCCAGCTCGCTGAACCGCTGCCTGCCGAACTCGTTGAGCGTCCACAGGATCGGCGTGGTCCAGCGGCTGAAGACGAGATCGACCACCGGTGTGATCGGGCAAGCCAGTTCTGGAGGGAGCTGTGACGTGGTCTCGGTCACTTGCAAGCCACTTTCCTCTAGGTACCTACTAGCCCAGGGATAGTAGCGTCGCCGACTGCGTAGAACAATCGCCGAACAGGAGATAGTGATGATCGTGGTCACGGGAGCGACCGGCAATGTCGGGGTGCCGCTCGTCCAGACACTCGCGCGCGCAGGGGAATCGGTGATCGCCGTGTCCCGGAAAGAGATCGGGGTACCCGACGGAGTCCGGCACCACCGGGCCGACCTGGCCCAGCCGCGGACCCTCGGGCCGGTCCTCCCCGGTGCGGCGGCGCTGTTTCTGCTCACCTCACCGGAATTCATGGCGAACGGCGATATCGATGCCGTCCTCGATGAAGTTCGCGCGGCCGAGGTTCCGCGCGTGGTCTTGTTGTCCTCCCACGGCGTCGGCACCGGCCGGCATCCGTCGGTGCTCGAGGACGCCGTCCAGCGATCGGGCCTGGAATGGACGATGCTGCGGCCGGGCAACTTCGATTCCAACGCGCTGCAATGGGCCGAGACGGTCCGGACGGAGCGGATGGTCGCCGCGCCGTTCGGTGATGTGGCCGTCCCCGCTGTCGACCCGGCCGATATCGCCGAGGTGGCGGCCATCGCGCTCCGTGAGCCCGGCCATCAGGGCCACGTCTATACATTGACCGGGCCGGAACCGATCTCGCCGCGACAGCAGGCCGAGGCGATCGGTGCGGCGTTGGGCGAGCCCGTGCGTTTCGTCGAGCAGAGCCGTGCGCAAGCGCGGACCCAGATGCTGCGGTACATGCCCGAACCGGTCGTGGAGGCAACGCTGGGCGCGCTCGGCACGCCGTCCGCCGCCGAACAGGCCGTCAGCCCGGATGTCGAACGACTGCTCGGACGGCCGCCTCATACATTCGGCGATTGGGTTTCGCGCACCATCACTGCCTTCCGTTGAGGAATCGAGAATTCCGCGCGTCGCGCGGCCGGTTATAACCATTGCCGAATACACAGCACGAATTCTGTGACGCGCAACTCGTTGAATGAGAAAACGCCGGGTTCGGCCAGTGAGCCAGCTCACCGCGGGTGGACGTCACCGGCTGTGAGCTGGTCTTATGTATGACGTAGATTCGTTTCAGATTGTCTGGGTCCCGGATCGATCGCCGGGCCGATGCCTTCCGCCGCCGCGGCATCTCCATTCCGCCGACGGCCCAAAGCAACAGGAATCCATAGTCATGCGTCTGATGACCGCACCGTCGGAGGAAACAATTCGCGCCGCGCTGGAAATGGCGCGGGAAGCACCACTGATGAACGGTGCCCTGCCGTGGATCTGGTGGATGAGAGGCGCGTCCCTGCATATTCGCATCGAGGACGCGCCAACTTCCGAGATCATCGATCCGGCCTCGCATCGTGCGAGCATGCTCGGTCACGGTGCGGCGCTGCATCATCTGCGGACGGGTTTGACGGCTTTCGGCTGGTCCTCGGCCGCCGTGCGGATGCCGGACCCCTTGGATGCGAATTACCTTGCGATTCTTCATCTCGCACCGGCGACCGCCAACCGTGATCAGATCACCTTGGCGGGCGCGATCTTCCAGCAGCAGTTCCAGCACAGCCGCTTCCGGCCCTGGGCCATGCCGCCCAACCTGATTCGCTCCATCAGCGGCAGCACCGCGGGCACTCGTGCGGCAGCCCGACACGTTCCCGACGGGCTGCGCCGCAATCTGTCCACCGTGTATCGCGCCGCCGCCGACCGCAATACCGAGTACGGGGACTTCCTCACCGGCGTCGCAGGCCGCATCGATCAGCGCGACCTGGCCGCCAAGCCCGAGCGGCAGACCTGGGCCTCCGCCCGCCCGCTACTCGCGCCCGTCCCGGACTCCGACGACCCGTTCAACGATCGCGCCCCCGACTCGGCGGAACTCCTGATCCTCTGCACGCCCTCCGACGACGCGATCTCCCACCTGAACGCCGGCGAGGCGGCCAGCTCCATCCTGCTGACCGCCGCCCGCAACGGCCTGGCCAGCTCGCTGCTGTCGCAAACGATGAAGATCCCCGAAGTCCGTTCCGGCCTGCGCGACACCCTCCTTCACGAGTGCGCCTACCCGCACGCGCTCATCCGCCTGGGCCGTCCCGACCAAACCGATGCCGGCGGCCGCTACGTCCAGGCCCTCCCGGGTATGAAGTCGGTGGCCTGACGAGTCGGGCAAGCGGGTTCAACCGACAACTCGATTTGTCTTGACAAAATAATTTGTCGGTGCGAAGGTTGAGCCATGCTCGACGTCGCAGTGATCGAAGAACCCGCAGCGGCAGAGGCGTCCCTGGACCCGATCCGGTCTCGGATCCTCGCCGCGCTCGCCGAACCAGGGTCGGCGGCCATGCTGGCCGGACGGCTGGGGTTGCCGCGGCAGAAGATCAACTACCACCTCAAGGAACTGGCCCGGCACGAGCTGGTGGAGTTGGTGGAGGAACGCCGCAAGGGCAACGTCACCGAGCGTGTATATCGCGCTACCGCAGCGTCTTACGTGATCTCGCCCAGTGCGATGGGGGCGGTCAGTCCCGATCCGGCGCGCTCGCCCGATCAGCTGTCGGCCCGGTGGCTGCTCGCGCTGGGGTCACGGCTCGTCCAGGAGGTCGGGTCGCTGCTCAGTGGCGCCGCGCGGGCGCAGCGGCGGGTCGCGACATTCGGGATCGACGCGCAGGTGCGGTTCGCCTCCGCCGCCGACCGGGCCGCGTTCGCCGAGGAGCTGGCCGATGCGGTCACCTCGCTGGTGAGCCGCTATCACGACGAGTCCGCACCGGCGGGCCGCAATCATCGGGTGGTGGTCGGGATGCATCAGATCCCCGACGCCGCCACCGAAACCGCAGCAGAACAGGGGAACTGACCATGGGACATCCGTTCGAGCTCGAACTGGAAGAGCACCTGCCGGCCACCCCGGAACAGGTGTGGGAGGCGATCGCGACCGGGCCGGGAGTCGACTCCTGGTTCATGGGCCGCAATGAGATCGAGGCGCGCGAGGGCGGGATCTCGGCCATGGAGACCGGCGGGCAGCGGGAAGAAGCCGTGATCACCGCCTACGAGCCGGGTAAGCGGCTCGCGACCCGCACCGGGACCGACGAGGACGGGCGGTTCATGGCCTTCGAGTATCTGATCGAGGGGCGTGAGGGCGGCAGTACCGTGTTGCGGGTCGTGCACAGCGGCGTGCTGGGCGACGACTGGCAGGACGAGTACGACGCGCTGCGGCGGGGCTGGCCGTTCCACCTCAATACGTTGCGTGAGTACCTCCGCTACTTCCCGGGGCGGATCGCGGTGCCCGTATTCGGTGTCGCGACAGGCTCTTCCGGCCGCGCGGTGCGGGATGCGCTCATCGAGGCTTTGACCCTGCCGACGCCGCTCGTGGCGGGCGCGCCCGTGCACGCCTCCCCCACCGGCCTGCCTTCGATCGACGGTGAGGTGGTGTGGGCCGACGACGAACGGTTCGAGATCCGCACCGCCGACGGCCTCTACACCTTCCACCAGGCCCCCACCGGTCTGGCCCTGATGTTCCACCATCTGTTCGGACCCGACACCGACGGCGCCGAAACCGCTTGGCAGCACTGGCTCACCGCCCTGGTGAGCTGAACCCGACACGACGATCACCCTGCACACCACATATCAAGGAGAACAGCATGCGCACCCTGATCAGCACCGCCTTCGTATCCCTCGACGGCGTCGTGGAGGGCCCCGGCGGCGAACCCGGGTACCGGAACTCCGGATGGACCTTCAAGGACATCGACTTCGTTCCCGAGGCCTACGAGATCAAGGGCCGCGAGCAGGAGGAGTCGGCGGCGATCCTGCTGGGCCGCACCAGCTATGAGGCGTTCAGCCCCGTGTGGCCGGACATGGAGGACTTCGCCGGTTACAAGGTGATGCCGAAGTACGTCGTCTCCACCACGCTCAAAGAGGACGACCTGGTGTCCAACTGGGGCGAGACCACCATCCTGCGTTCCATCGACGAGGTCGCCAAGCTCAAGGACACCGAGGGCGGCCCGATCATCGTCCACGGCAGCGCCACCCTCAACCGCGGCCTGTCCGACGCGGGCCTCATCGACCGCTACCACCTGCTCGTCTTCCCGCTGCTGCTGGGCGCGGGCAAGCGACTGTTCTCCGACACCGACAAGGATGTCCAGAAGCTGAAGCTGGTCGAGTCCGAGACCTACGCCAACGGCATCCAGAAGAACGTCTTCGACGTCGTGCGCTGACCGTTCCCGACAGCTCCGAATTCGGGCCCGGCGGATCGAATCCGCCGGGCCCGAATGTTCTTCCCACACCAGTTGATCATCCGCGATTACGCTGACCCCCGTGGGAACCACCGAATACGGACCAGGTGACGTCGTCTATTTCCCGTCCGGGCCGTTCTCCGGAATCTGCGCCGTAGTCCGCACCGTCGACCCGCGCCGCGAAGAACTCCGCATCGACTTCGCCGAAGGCCTCACCCACCGCGAAGGCGGCGTCCTCCACGAACGCCGCCACACCTTCACCGTCCGCTTCGACGAAGTAGAACTCGTCTAGCCGCCCCTGAGCGACACTGTTCCCATGCCTGCGGCCCAACCTCCCCCGCCCGGATTCCATTCGGTGACGCCCCGCATGGTGGTGGACGACCAACATGCCGCAGTCGCCTTCCTCCAGACGGTCTTCGATGCCGTCGGCAACGTCGAGCCGAACCGACCGACCGAGCTCCGCATCGGCGACTCCCTGGTCATGGTCTCGGCCGCCGGAGAACGCGAAGCATTCCCCGCCTTCCTGTACATCTACGTCGACGACGTGACCGCCACCTACCAACGCGCACACGCGGCGGGCGCGATCACCATCGAAGAGCCCCTCGACACGCCCTACGGCGACTTCCGAGCCATGGTTCGCGACCCGTTCGGCAACGTCTTCCAGATCGCGAGCCGGCGCAGAACCACTGCGTGACGAGCGCGCGCGACGGTCCCATCGGCAGGGTTGCTGTTCCCGGAGGTTGAGACTGTGCGGTGAGGAAGCTGGGGTGGCGGGTGATGGTGGTGGCACCTGTCACAGTGCCATCCAGGAGGTCTGACCGTCGTGCGATTCCACTTCGCTGAGGCTGCGGGCGACCCCGCGCATTGGCTCCCGCTGGCGCGATCGCTCGAGGAGGTTGGATTCACCGGCATCTGTTTGGCGGACAGCCTTGCTTATCCGACGGAGTCGGACGCGCGATATCCGTATACGGAGGACGGGACGCGGGAGTTTTTGCGGGGGAAGCCGTTTATCGAGCCGTTGGTGTTGGCCGCCGCGGTCACTGCGGCCACCAGCAGGCTGGAAGTGACGCCATTCGTGTTGAAGTTGCCGGTGCGGCCACCTGTTCTGGTTGCCAAGCAGGCGGCGTCGGTCGCGGCTTTGAGTGCGGGCCGGTTGTCGTTGGGCGTCGGGATCAGTCCGTGGCCGCAGGACTTCACGATGATGGGTGTGGATTTCGAGAAGCGGGGCAAGCGGCTCGACGAGTGCATCGATATCGTTCGCGGGCTGTGCGGGGGTGGGGCGTTCCAATTCCACGGGGAGTTCTATGACATTCCCGAGATCGAGATGAATCCGGTTCCCGCGCAGCCGTTGCCGATTCTGGTCGGTGGGCACAGCGAGGCGGCGTTGCGGCGGTCGGTGGTGCGGGGCGACGGGTGGATGAGCGCGGGTGGGAGCAGTGAAGAGCTGAACAGGATACTCGGGCGATTGGGTGAATTGCGCCGAGAATTGGCTCCGGAGAAGGAGTTCCGGACCTTTGCCGCGTCTCGGGAGGCGTTCACGGTCGACGGGGTGCGGCGACTGGCGGATTCGGGGGTCACCGATGTGGTGGTGGGGTTCCGCGGGGTTCACGAGAGCGGCCCCGACGAGCGCGCGCTCGATCAGCGGATCGAACAGATCGAAAAGTACGCGGCCGCGGTCATCGCGGCGCTCTGAAATCCCGAGGAGAAGATCATGGATACGATCGAATCGATTCGCCGGCTGAAGTACCGCTACCTTCGGGCACTGGACCTGAAGAACTGGGACGAGTTCGCCGATACCCTCACCCCCGATGTCACCGCGGAATACGGTCACCGCCTCTCATTCGCCGACCGTGACGCCCTGGTCGGCCACATGCGCAATAGCCTGACCGCCGCGATCATCACCGTCCACAACTGCCACCACCCCGAAATCGACATCGACGGCGACACCGCCACGGGCACCTGGTATCTCACCGACCAGGTCATCTTCACCGAACAGCGCCAAATCCTCTCCGGTGCCGCCTTCTACTCCGACGAATACCGCCGCTGCGACGACGGAGTCTGGCGGATCAGCAAAACCGGCTACACCCGCAGCTATGAGGCCATGGAATCGGTCAGCGACACCTGGCAGCTGCTGGAGAACCGCTGGCGCTGAGCGAATGCCGCGTGAGCACGCGGCATTCGCCGATCGCATCGGCTACAGGCGCGTCGCCGTCCGGACGAGGTCGGCGACGGCTTTGGATCTGCTGTGTGGCGGCCAGGCGATGACGGTCGTGACGGCCGGTGCGTCCGGCACCGGCACGATGGCGTGATCGTCGCGTAGTTGGGCTCGGAGCGACTCGGGCATGAGCGCGCAGGCCCGTCCGAGAGTGATCAGTTGGGTCAACTGGGTGTGGTCGCGAACCTGCGGGCCGGGGCCGTCCGGATAACTCCCATCCCGTCGAGGCCAGCGCGGCAGGGGCAGGTCCGTCAGGGTCTTGACCTCGGCCATCGACATATGGGGTCGGTTGGAGAGGGGATGCCCCGCAGGCAGGACCAGGACCTGTTGCTCGGTGTAAAGGTCTTCGGTGTCGAATCCGGCTGTCGTGTCGTAGGGCCGCTGGAGCAGGGCGATGTCGACACTCCCGTTGCGTAGCAGGCCTTCCGATTCGCCGGGCCCGCACAGCATTACCTCGACGTCGACCGCGCCGGGGTCGGCTGCGAAAGCGTCCAGCAGCTTCGACAACAGTTCTCTGGACGCTCCCGCCTTGGTGGCCAGCACCAGACCGGGCCGGTCGGCAGCGGCGCGGCGGGTGCGGCGCTCGGCGGCCTCGACCGCTTCGAGGGCGAGCCTGGCCTCCCGCAGCAGCACTGACCCGGCCTCGGTCAACGTGATCGCGCGCGAAGCGCGGTGCAGCAGAACGACTCCGAGCCGCCGTTCGAGCTGCTGGATCGCCCGCGACAGCGGTGGTTGCGCCATCGCGAGCCGTTGTGCCGCCCGCCCGAAGTGCAACTCCTCGGCGACGGCGACGAAGTATCGCAACTCCCGGGTCTCCACCACGTCATCGTATCGGGCGCTGAACAGGACGAATACCCGTGCGGTATCGTCGCCCACCCAATCGGTCTTGGACGCCTCACCCGAGTCGGCAGCACGATCGGCGGTGTGAGTGAACGAACGATTGCGCTGGTGACCGGCGCGAACAAAGGAATCGGATTCGAGATCGCCGCGGGCCTGGGCGCCCTGGGCTGGCGAATCGGTGTGGGCGCGCGGGACCGGCAACGCCGCGAGACCGCGGTGGAGAAGCTGCGCGCGGCCGGGACCGATGCGTTCGCAGTACCGCTCGACGTGACCGACGACGCGAGTGTTGCGGCCGCGGCCGAGTTGATCGCCGAGCAAGCCGGAGGGCTCGATGTCCTGGTCAACAATGCCGCGATCACCGGCGGTATGCCGCAGACACCGACCACGGTCGATCCTGCGACCGTGCGAATCGTGGTGGAAACCAACGTGATCGGGGTCATCCGGGTGACCAACGCGATGCTGCCGATGCTGCGAGCCTCGGCTTCGCCGCGAATTGTGAACATGTCCAGCAGTGTCGGTTCGCTGAGCCTGCAAACCACACCCAGCATCGATATGGGCCCGGTTCCTGCCGCGTACTTGGCGTCGAAGACCTTCCTCAACGCTGTCACCATCCAGTACGCCAAGGAACTGAGTGGCACCGGCATCCTGATCAACTGCGGCTGCCCCGGTTTCACCGCCACCGACCTCAACGGTTTCAGCGGCGTCCGCACCCCACAACAGGGCGCGGCCGTCGCGATTCACCTCGCCACCCTGCCCGACAACGGCCCGACCGGCGAATTCATCGACGACGCGGGAGCCGTGCCCTGGTGACAGCCACGTGGCCGTGCTGTGCCTCGCCGATCGTGAACCGCGGGGCACAGCAGGGCGGCGGGTTCGAAACCGCAGGGTCAGTGGAGGATCGGGAAGTTGGAGCGGAACATGCCGTGTGGGTCGCGGGTGTGCTTGAGCTTTCGGAGCCGGTCCAAGGTGCCGGCGTCGAAAACCTCTGTGGCGCTGTCGCCGGCGGACAGAACGGTGAACGGTTTGCGGCCGCTGACTCGTGCGCCCAGTTCGGCGATGATGCGCTTCTGAGTGGCCTGTACCGCGGCGACGGTGTCCGGGGCTGAGCCGATCGCCTGCAGAGACAAGGTGTAGGGCTCCGCGAACGATGGGACCGCGCCGTCGGTGGGCTCGGCGAGCGCACCTCCCAGTTGCCGGAGCTGGATGCCCATCAGCGGGTCGATCGGTGTGTGGAGCAGGATCTCGGCGGCGGTCTCGTCGAGGGTGGTCAGCAACTCGGTGCGGATCAGTCCGGGGCCGGGGGCGGTGGGTTCGTTGACGATTGCGCCGAGCTCGGCCGGGGACAGTTCCCGGCGCGTGTCCGCGAGGGCGCCGTCGATCGCGTCCAGCTGTCGCAGCAGTTCCCGTGCGTGCGCCGGTTCGCCCAGATAGGTGGTGGCGACCGCGATGACTGGCGGAGCTTGCGGCAGTTCCAGGCGGTTGAGCCAGACCGTCAGCTCGGGCGGGGCGTTGTCGGTGATCTCGCGGAAGGCGGCGCGGACGGCATCGGTCCGCGCGGCCGACCACGCGATCAGACCGCCGAACAGGGCGGGTGCCGGGAACAGATCGAACTCCATGGCCGTCACCAGCGCGAAATCGCCTCCGCCGCCGCGCAATCCCCAGAACAGCTCCGGATCGGATTCAGCGGTGACCCGGGCTGGACGGCCTTCGGCGTCGACGATGTCGAAAGCCCGGACGCTGTCGGCCGCCCACCCGTGTTTGCGGCCGAACCACGACAATCCGCCGCCGAGGGTGTAGCCGACCACGCTGACCACCGGGGAGCTTCCGGCGAGCCCGGTCAAGCCGTGCGGCGCTGCCGCCGCCTGCACCTGACCCCAGTTGGTTCCCGCGCCGACCCGGGCACGCCGCCGCACCGGATCCACCTCGACCTGATCGAGCCGGCCGGTGCGAATCAGGATGCTGTCCGCGGTACTACCGGAGGCGCCGTGGCCGTTGGGCTGCGCGGTCACCGAGAGGCCCGCACCCCGGGCGTACCCGACCACGGCGGCCATATCGTCGGCGTCCTCGACCTCCACGACCGCCGCGACCGGCTGGTCGATGTTCAGATTCCACGGCGTACGTGCGTTGTCGAACTCCGCGTCGCCCGGCAGCAGTACTCGTCCGCGCACAGTGGATCGCAATGTGTTGTGTGACATGAGGATTCCTTTGTTACGAAATGTTCAGAGGGCAGAGCCCGAGCCACCGGCCGTAGCCCGACCGAAGGCGGGGCACTGCATGGTCGGGTCGGTTGCCGGGGAGATCGGTGTGGGCATCGGGAAGGCCGCCTCGATATGGGCGGCGGCCCTGAGCGCGCGACGCTCGGCGAACGGGGCGGTGATCAGCTGGACCCCGATGGGAAGACCTTCGACCGAGACGCCCGCCGGGACCGTCACCGCGGGCAGGGCCAGGTAGTTCGCGGCGATCGTGAGGCGGTGCGCCGCATACATGGTCGCGACCTGTGCGGTGCCGCCGAGGTCGTAGTCGACCGGCCAAGGCAGTTCGGTCGAGACGGGGCCGAGCACGACGGGGTGCTCCGCGAGGAACCGGGACCAGGCCGCGCGGCGGGTGAGGCGCTCACCCAACGCGGTCATGTAGCCTGCCAGGTCCAGCGGCGGGAACAGGTTGATCGCCGCGTCCACGAAGGTGTTGAGCCCGGCGCTGCCGAAGCGTCGCATGGCCTCGCGGCGCTGCACCACCACTTCGGTGGACACCAGTCGGCCATAGTCGGCCGCCACGTCTCCCAGGTGCGGCGGATCCAGTTCGGCCACTGGATATCCCGCTTGTTCGAGGGCCTCGGCGCAGCGGAGCACCGCGGACCGCACCTGCGGATCGATATCGTCGCCGAGGGTGATCGCGACCGCGGGCGGGGTGGCGTCCGTCGCGTCCGGCACCGGAATCCATCCCGGATCGCGTACGTCGGCGCTGTCTCTCAGCACCTCGAACACCGTCGTCAGATCACGCACGGTACGCGCCAAGGGGCCGGGCGAGGCGAACAGTTGGTTCGTCGGCGCGGGTGCGGGCCCGGGCAGGCTGGACGCCACCGCCACCCGGCCGGGGGTGGTGCGCAGGGAGGCGACCCCGCAGAACGCGGCGGGCACCCGCAGCGAACCGCCGAAGTCGGTGCCCAGGCCCAGGGGCGTCATGCCCGTCGCCACCGCGGCCGCGTCGCCACCGCTGGAACCGCCCGGGCTGCGTGTCGGGTACCACGGATTCACCGTCGGGCCCGCCGCGTCGTTGTCGGTGTGCCAGCGAGTGGCGAAGTCCGGCATGTTGGTTCGCCCGATGACTATCGCCCCGGCTCGCCGCAGCGCGGCCACCGCGGGTGCGTCCGCGGTCGCGATGGACTGTCCGAAGCCCGCGACGCCCCAGGTGGTCGGGCTGCCCGCGACATCGAGGTTGTTCTTGACGGTGACCGGAACCCCGTGCAGTGGCCCGGTCGGGGCACTGCGGTCTGCCGCGTCGGCCTCCGTGCGCGCGGTGTCGGCGAAGATTGTAGTGAGCGCACCGATTTCAGAATCGACCTGCGCGATGCGCTCGAGGTGCGCCTCGACGACCTGGGACGCGGTGACCGCGCCCGCAGCGATCAGCGCCGCGAGCGAGACCGCATCGTGCGTCCAGAGGGCGTCGTGACTGGTGCTCACGGTGCCTCCTGCTCAGCGAATACCGCTGCGGTGCGCACGGTTCGGCTGGCTTCGACGGCTTTGCCGAGAGCGATGAAGAAAACGATCAGCCCGGCGGTCAGCAAAATGTGGCCCAGACCGGCGACCAGCGCGATGGCTTCGTTGCTGTTCTTGCCGAGCACGGTGAGGGTTCCGTGCAGCGTCATGACCGCGATCGTGATGGCCAGGCCGGTGTTGTACAGCCAGAAGAACCAGGCGAACAGGCTCTTCCAGGCGCTGAGCGTGAACTGCTTCTCCACAGCCAGCACGATGAGGAAGAACAGCATCCCCAGCGCCAGCACATGGGTGTGCACGACACCGAGCTGCGTCTGCCCGGTGAAATGTTCGATCTTGGTGATCTCGCGGTAGTACAGCCCCGAGAACACGCCGATGATCATGTAGATGTGGGCGGTGGTGACCAGCGTCTTCATCGGGCGCTCACCGGTTCTCATGTCGCAGCACCAGCACGCCGCTGGTGGCCACCATCGCGGCGGTGAGACCGTGCACCGACAGGGCGGTCGCGGTCGAGCCGCGGCGATGGTGGCCACCTGGTCGGCGGGAACCACGCACGGAACCAATGGATTCCGTGTTCGAGGGGACGGGCATGTGCACTCCTGGATCGGTGGGATTCGCGTCCCGAGCATCCAGTGCGGCCCGTACCGTCCGCTGACAGTCGTTGTCAGCGAACGGTACGCAGCAGTTCGAGCACCGCCTCGTCCGGAAGTCGAGCGCCCGCGAGGAACTCCGCGCCCAGGCGCGCCGCGCCGAGCGCCGCCTCCGCTTGGTCGAGTGCGCGCCGCCGGAACGGGCCGATGCGGATCACTCCGGCCCGCCGGTTGATCCGGTCGGTGGCGCCGAGAATCCGCGCCGCGCTGCCCGGAGCGTCCTTCGCCAGCGCGACCAGGGCATAACCGATTCCGATCTCGGCCAGCAGCGCAGCCGAGGATTGGGCGGCCAGATCGCGGGGCACCGCCAGCTCCCGCAGCGCGTCGTCCGGCCGACCGGCCGCGACCAGGGCCGCCGCGTGGGCGGTGGTCACGAAGACCAGGTTCACGAAGCGGACGGTGTCATGGCGGCCCGCGGGCGGCGGGCCGATGGGGAGCGGATACTCGGCCATGCGCCGGTACAGCTCTATCGCACCGTCGTCGTCGCCGCGCAGATGCGCCAGGTGCGCCTGCATCGCGGTCAGGAAGCGCCCGGGCGCGGGAATGATGTGCGGCGTGATCACGGCTTCGGCCCGATCGATGTAGGCCGCCGCGGCATCCGCGTCGCCACCGACCAGGTACATGTCGGCGGTGAACAGCAGCACGCCCATGCGCTCGCCGGCGCCCAGATCGGGGCTCAGTAGGTCCAGCGCGCTCGCGATCAGGGGGCGAGCGCTGTCCAGGCCGAGCATCCGGGTCCGGTAGCTGGCCAGGGAGATCAGGGCGCGGCTGTGGGACCGGGCGTCGCCGTGCGCGCTCAGGCAGGCCAGGGCCGCCTCCAGGGTCGGTAGCGCGCGGGCCGGATGGTCGCCGCCGAGTTCATCGAAACCCTTGGCGATCAGCGCATTTCCGCGCAACCACGGATCGTCGGAGGTGGTGCACGCGGCCAGCAGGCGGTCATCCTCGCCGAGCAGGTCACGCAGCGCCAGGATCAAGACGAACATCGGGTGCGGGGGCCGGTCCTCGGTGAGGGCCGCGCGGGTCAGGCGCTCGAATTCCCCGGTGTGCTCCCGGATTTGACCCCACCAGATGTTGGTGAAGTATGCCGGCACGTCCTCCGCGTACCGGCAGGCCAGGTAGGCCCCGGTGCAGCCCGGCGGTGGAGTGTCGCCGAGCAGGGCGAGGACCTCGCGGCGGCGTTCGGAGATGTCCGCGTGCAATCCGCGCAGCAGCCAGTACCAGACGAGATTCGCGAACAGGCGAACCGCGCGCTCGCCGTCGCCGACCTCCAGGGCCCAGCGCAGAGCGGCCTCACCATTGCCGTGTTCGGCGATCAGGCGCGCGAGCCAATCCGGTTGCGCGGTCGTGCGCAATCCACGCGCGGCGGCGTCCGTGAATTCCAGGAAGTAGTCGGCATGGATGCGGGCGACCGCGTCCGCCTCGCCGCCCGCGGTCAGTTCGGCGGTCGCATAGGCTCGGATGGTCTCGGCCATTCGATAGCGCTGCCCATCGAAGTCCACCAGCGACTTCGCCACCAGCGAGGAGACCGTGTCGATGGCGTCGGGACCACACACGCCGATGACGGCGTCCAAGGTCGCACCACCCGCGAAGAGGGAGAAGCGCCGCGCCGCGGTGGCCTCCGCATCGGTGAGCAGCTCCCAGCTCCAGGCGACCGCCGCGTGCAGGGTGCGATGGCGCGCGACCGCGTGACGAGTGCTGTTGGTGAGCAGCCGGAATCGATCGGTGAGCCGTGCCTCGAGCTCCGGTAGCGGCAGGCTCCGAAGGCGAGCGGCGGCCAGTTCGATGGCCAGCGGCATGCCATCGAGTTCGCGCACGATGGCCCGGATACCGGCCGAATTGCCTTCGGACAAAACGAAATCCGGAAGCGCCGCCGTGGCGCGGTCGATGAACAAACGGACCGCAGGTGATGCGACGGCCGCGGGGAAATCGGCATCGGCTTCAGGCAGATCCAAGGTCCGGACCGGATACAGCCGCTCGCCGTCCACGCCGATCGGTTCCCGGCTCGTGGCGAGCACCCGCAGCAGGGGCAGCCGCTGCAAGAGATCGTCGATCAGACGGGCGGCTGCCTCTACGACATGCTCGCAGTTGTCGAGTACCAGCAGTATTCGACGGCCGGACAGCGTCCGTTCCAGTACGTCGGCCCACTCCGTGGACAGCTCGTCGGGTCGCTCGAATTGGGTCAGGGCATTCGCTATCGCCACTCCGACCGCTGTCACAGCCGACCGGTCGGCTCGTTCGCGCTCGAGTGCGGCCAGTTCGACGAAGGCGTAACCATCCGCCCAATCCACGGCGTGCGCCCCGACCGTCTCGGCCGCGAGTCGGGTCTTCCCCACGCCCCCGGAACCTGACAGCGTCACCAGCCGATTCCCGCGCAGCGCCAGCCGCACCCCTTCCACATCGTGGCCGCGTCCAACGAAACTGGTGTGCCGCCGGGGCAGCGACGCGGCGATCTTCGATGTACCACCGGTGCTGGATACTTCCGCGACTCCCGTCGAATTCGAGCCCGATTTCGTCTCGATGGCAGGTTCGGCGACCACGCGATCCCGAGGCGCGGTGGTATGGATCTCAGACAAAGCCGAGCGCAGCACCTCGGCAGGCGCGGTGCCGAGTTCTTCTCGCAGCAAAGACTCAATGCGCTGAAACTGCTGCACCGCCTCAGATGTTCGTCCCGCTGACGCCAATGCCCGCACCAGTCGCGCGGCCAGCGTCTCACGGTAGGGATGCGCCACCACCTCCGCGTGGAGCTCACGCAGCGCCTCACCGCCGCGACCCGAGGCTCGCAAAGCGTCCGCCCACAGTTCGATTGCGTCCAGCCGCTGCTCGGTCAATCGCAGTGCCGCAGCACGCAATACCTCCGACTCCCCCACATCGGTGAACGGTTCCCCCCGCCACAACGCCAACGCGGCATCAAAGCGCGCGACTGCCGCTTCGGCCTCCGCAGCCGCAAGCAACGCCCGCCCCGCCTCCACCTCACGAGCGAACCGATGCGCATCGACATCCTCGGGCGCAAGCTCGAGCACATACCCGCCCCCATCACTCCGCACCACACCCGGCATCGTCGCCCGCAACCGACTCGCCAAGGTCTGCAACGCATTCCCCGTCCCCGCAGGCGGATCCTCCCCCCACACCCCATCCACCAGTCGCGCCGCCGGCACCACCCGCCCAGCCTCCAACGCCAGCAACCCCAGCAACGCCCGCACCCGAGGCCCCCCGACCGACGCCCGCGCCCCGTCCGCAGCCTCCACCATCACCGGACCCAACAGCCCTACCAGCATGAATCACCCATCGCACAATCGATCCTGCGTGGCATCGAGCCTCACGTCAAACCGCACCAGGTTGAGCACCGCGAACCGTCAGCGGCGTGAACGGATGGCCAGCACTTTCAGGTGGTCCTGCGCGGAATCATCGATCGGTGCCGGGCGCGATGGTCAGGCAGAGGGGATGGCCCGAAGGATCGATAAGCACCCGCCAGCGTTCGGGGGCGGGCTGGAAGTCGGGTTTGGTTGCACCGCAGTCGATGGCTGCCCGCTCTGCGGCGTCGAGATCGGTGACGAACAGATCGAGGTGCATTTGCTTGGGTACCGCATTGTTCGGCCAGTCCGGTGGCCTGTGGTCGGCCACATGCTCGATCGTCAACGTCACCTTCGAGCCCTGCAGCACGACCAACTCGTCTGATTCGTAGCGCAGGTCGAAATCCAGTAGTGCGCGGTAGAACACCGCGAGTCCACGTGGATCGCGGCTGTCGAGTGCGATCGCACCGAACCTGGCAATTGCAGTCATAGCTCCCCCGAGGCTTCCGGCCCAGCCTCTCGCTGGGACCGCTCCACCTCTATCGGTATCACAGACGAGCACCGGACTGACTGTCACAGAGGAAGGGCCGACTCTTCGCTCTTCGGGTCGGGATAGTGTTCGACCGTGGGAACGGGACTGGACGCCGTCGGCTGGCTGGAAGCGACGCAGAGGTCATACGACACCGTCGCGACTGCCTACGCGGACCTCACCCGTCACCTCTTGGACGAAACACCCGAAGAACGCTCAGCTTTGGCGTCGTTCGCCGAACGAGTACGCGCCCAGGGCGGCGGCCTGGTCGCAGACGTGGGCTGCGGGGCGGGGCGGATTACCGCCCACCTACGACAACTGGACATCGACGCATTCGGAATCGACCTCTCAGCCGGGATGATCGAAGCGGCCCGCCGTGATCACCCCGGCCTCCGATTCGAAGTCGGCTCCATGACGAACCTCGCCCTCCCGGACGCCTCGATAGCGGGCCTGGTCGCGTGGTACTCACTGATTCACATCCCCGACGACGAGATCGGTTCCGTCTTAGACCAATTCCAGCGAGTGCTTCGCCCAGGCGGACCACTACTACTCGGCTTCCACGTCGGAGACGACTCGCAATTGAAAACCCAGGGCTACGGCGGACACCCCATGCATCTCCATGTCCACCGTCGCCAGCACAGCCGAATGCGCAGGTGGCTCGACGATGCCGGCTTCGTCGTAGAGGCCGACAAGACTCTGACCTCGGCCGAAAGCCCACTCGGCGGGATCATCCTCGCGCACCGCAAGATCGGCGACCCCGAAAACTAAATCTCCGCCGGATCTCTCTCAGTCAGGAGCCCCCAGCTAGACGCGCTCGCGGTGTCCCGCATTCGGCCACTTGCGGACGTCCTGCGCCACGCCAAGTTCCAGCTGCAGACGGCCGTGCCGGGCCGGTTTGGTCAGCGGGTATGCGGCAGAAGCGGACGTTCATGCGAGGCTCGAAGTCATACCAACCGCGGAAGCCACGGGACTGCGTTGTGGGCAAAGCTCTGCTTGACTGGTATCAGACCGGCGTGATCGTCCAACGCCATCATCGTGACCCCGACCAGTCCGGCTTCGTCCCCTTTGGATGCCACGGTCGACCCGCACATCGGGCAGAACCCTCGGCATATCTGCGGGAAAGTCTCGAACCAAGTCGGCTCCCCACCTGGCCCGGTCCATTCGAATCCATCTTCCGGGAAGGACACCCAGGACATCACCGGCGCGCCTGAAAGCCGCTGGCAGTGCGCACACGAGCACAAATGCGGGAAGTCGGGGTCGCCGGTCGCGGAAAACCGGACATTGCCGCAGAGACAGCCGCCATTCATCGTCTGTGACACGACGCGAATCCTAGCCAACCACACCGACAATCAGCCCACCGCCGACTGCGGTAGACGCATCAACTCGGCAGATCAGTGCGTTCGCCGGCAGGCGCTGCGGCCGCCATGAATCGCGCGATCGGCGGCATGGCGGCGTGTTCGCGAAGCTGCATGGCGGCCGGCCTTCGGCGGCGGACTGGGCTGCTGCTCCATTCTCGAGTGGTTTCACGCAGTTTCCTGACTCAGAGGCACCGAAAGTGGAGCAAAAGCCCAGCTCCGTGGCCGGTCCCGCCGACGACTGCCAGCGCTGGCCGGTCCGGCCAGCGCGGAACGCGGCATGTCAGTGAGTGGTCGCCCCGCTGGTAGGTTTGATGGGATTCTGCCGAGGGGGATGATGGCTGGGAAACCTGTCACGGCGCTGTATGACTATCAACTGGCGATGCTTCACCCGATGTGTCGGAGCGCCCCTGCCCAGGCGGCAGAGTTGCTTCGTCGAATCGGCGCGACCCGCATCGATACCGCGATCGCGCAGAAGCGTTGGTTCTACGGCGAGGCGACCAACAACTTCAGGTCGATCGACGAGTACGTAACAGCTTGGGGCGCAGCGACTTCGGGGTGGAGTGAACATCATGACGGCCGTGAGATCCGATATGCGCGGTGGGATCTGTCGTTCTGGTCAGGATTGCAGGTCGAGTTCATGGAACTTCACCGTGGACACAACATGGTCAGGCGACTGCTTCGCAGACCCGAGCTACCACCGCCGCGGATCGACTCCGTCGCCGATCTGACTCCCTGGTCGTGCACGTCCGGAGAGTTACGAGATTCCAGCGTGGGACCAGTCGAGTACGTCGACGGATTCGGTGCGGCGGGAGACGTAGTCACCTTCACCGCAACCGATCCCGACACCGGATGTTCGCAGCGCTATTTCGCCCATATCGACTGGGGACTGCTGCAGTCCGTCGAACCGGCACCGGACTGGTACGTCGACGGGTAACAGAACACTCAGTGCGTCAACGCAGTGCGGGGTGGGTGAGGTCGAGCCTCAGGTGGTTTCGCCAGTTGTTCGTGAGAACGGCGGTCATGCCTTCGTAGTGCACGCCGATGAACGGGTTCGCATCGAACATGGGGGCGACCCACTGCAACGAGCCGGCGGAGTTCACCCGTGCGATGTAGCCGTTGTTACCCCTCGCTGCGTAGCCGCCGCCTGTCATCAGTATCGAAAGGAATGGGCTGCCCGGCATCCGGGTGATAAGCGCCAGGACCGTCGAGGTCCAACTCCAAGCCGGTGTCGTCCGGCCGGTAGATGCCGTCACAGAGCGGTACTAGGCCTGCGTCCCACAGGCGTGCGACCAATCCCATTCAGATACCCCATCTGGATTCGTACATGCGTAAATATGGCTGCCTACACACTGCGAGGCACGGTTGAGCCGGAGTTGGCGGCCGTCATTCGGTGACCAATGAAGAGCGGATGGTGGGCCATTCGGTGGCGAGGATGGAGTAGTAGGCGGAGTCTCGGACTGTGGCGTCGGGGTCGGAGAAATCGGCTCGGAGGATGCCGTCGAGGGTTGCGCCGAGGGATTCGATTGCACGGCGGGAGCGGGTGTTGCGGACGTCGGTGCGGAAGCGGACTCGGTGGACTTGCCAGTCGGTGAAGGCGTAGTCCAGGAGGAGGATTTTGGCTTCGCGGTTGGCGCCGGTGCGTTGCCTCGACGTCAACCGGGACATGGGCTGCGTGTAGGAGGTGCGGTTCTCGGCGGCCGCGGCCGCCAGAGGTGCCACATCATCGAGGGATAGCTCGGTCAGTTCAACGAGCTTTCCCGACAGAATCGACGCCATGACTACCCCCGAATAATCGCTTCCCCAACGGCTTTCGCCATGGCGGTGACACTACAACGCCAAGACGTTCCGCCAAGCCCTCGTGCACGAACACCGCATGTCGGCGTACGAATGCGCTTCAGCGCTCGATGCACGCAGAGCTGCCGGGTTGGCCAGAGTTCTGGGATCTCTCGCGTGGCCGCAGACCTTCGAAGACGGTGGTTATCGCGCGGTGGCGGCGGGCCGTGTCCCAGCCGTAGTGTTCGGCGGCGGCGCTCAAGCCGTATAGGGCCATCAGAAGATCCGGCAGCTCGATGTCCGCTCGTACAGTGCCGCCGGCCTGGTCGGCGGCCAGTAACTGGGAAAGCACTGCTCGCAGGTCCGCGGCGAGGGCTTCGAGGGCTGCGGGTTTGTCGGCGCCGGGCGCAGTGTCCGTAGCCTGGAGGTGCTTTTTCACCGTGGCCTCGGCCACGATCCAGTCCACGACTTGAAACAATGCCTCCGGCGAATCGGTATGGGCGGCAAGCGTTCGCGCCCTGTCGACCAGCCGCCGCATACGTTCGGCGACGATCGCTTCGACAAGATCCTTCTTGGTCGGGAAGTGCCGATACACAGTGCCGACCCCTACTCCCGCGGCGCGTGCCACTTCCTCGACGGGCACCTCGACTCCCTGTGCCGCGAAGACCGACTCGGCCACCTCCAGTACCCGCGCTCGATTACGCCGGGCATCGGCGCGCAGCACTCGCTCGCCCGTCACGACGAAGATCCGTTGACAAACGGAATCCATATTCCGTATTTTCTAATCGGAATCATGATTCCGATTCTATCGGGGAGGGCACGATGCACTACAGAACACTGGGCAAATCCGGACTGAAGGTCTCACCGATCAGCCTGGGCGCCATGAACTTCGGAGACTCGGTCTACTTCGCCGGCTGCGACCGGACCGAGGCACGGCGCATCATCGATCGATTCCTATCCTCGGGACACAACCTGATCGACACCGCCGACGGCTACACCTCCGGCGAATCCGAGCAGATCATCGGTGACGCCCTGCGTGGCCGCCGTGACCGGGTGGTGGTCTCGACGAAAGCGTTTCTGCCCCAGGGTGACGGCCCCAACCAGCGCGGGTTGTCACGGGCACATCTGACCCACGCGCTCGAGGCGAGTCTGCGCCGGTTGAACACCGACTACATCGACATCTACTACTGCCACCAATGGGATCCAGACACCCCGATCGAGGAGACCATGGCGACCCTGGACGGTTTCATCCGATCGGGAAAGGTCCGCTACCTGGGCTGCTCCAACTTCACCGCCGCACAGATCGTCGAATCGCAATGGGCCGCACAGCGCGTCGGCGGCACCGCGTTCACCGCGCTGCAGGCCCAGTACTCGCTGATCGCGCGCACCATCGAAGCCGAGATACTCCCGGCCTGCCACCGTCACGGACTGGGCGTCACCGCCTGGAGTCCGCTGGGGTCGGGCGTGCTCACCGGCCGCTACCGTGACACAGTCGCGGAGGGCGATAGCCGACTCGGTCGGCTACTGGCCTCACCCGCGCCGATGGCCCAACGCTGGGCCGGCGATCTGCTCACCGACCACAACCTCAGCATCGCCAACGAAGTGGCGCGTGCCGCAACCGAATTGGACACGATCGCGGCAGCCGTCGCATTGGCGTGGGTAGCCGGTCGGCCGGACATCACCTCAACCCTGATCGGCCCTCGCACCATCGAGCAGCTCGATGAAAATCTCACCGAGATCGACTTGCCGACCGAACTCACCGAACGTCTCGATGCGCTGTCCGCGCCCGCCAACGAACCGGTCAACGGCATGTTCACCAGCGCAGCCTGATCTCGATTCGCATCGCTGATGCGCCATCTGCCGCTGCGAGAACACCGCCTTTCGATGCCGCGAGTTACCTACGGGGCCGATCTCGGCGGCGACGCTTCATGTACCAGGTGACACGGTTCTTACCGTTATGGCGCGGGGGCGGTCAGGCGGGTGGTTAGGAAGGAGAGGATTTCGTCTCGGGCTTGGAGGGTGGGGTGGCCGGGTTCGTCTACGAGGTGGGCGGTTACGACGCTGTGGGGGGTTTGGACTACTTGGGCGAAGAAGGGGGGTGGGGTTGGGTTGGCTTGGGTGGCGGGGAGGACTCGGGCGTCGAAGCGGTCGCCCAGGAGGGAGTGGTAGGCGGTGAATCGGGCTGCTGTGCACCATTTGTCGCCTTCGAAGCGGTAGCCGAGGGCTCGGAGGTCGTCGCGTTCGAAGCGGGCGGCGATCGCGGCGGCGTCGGCTGGGGAGAGTTCGAGGGCGGCGGGGTCGTCGAAGGGGAGGGAGGGGTGGTTGATCACGGGGGCTATGACGGCGGGGTCGAGGGTCATTGTGAGGGCGAAGTTTCCGGTCAGGCAGAGGCCGATGGCGCCTACTCCGGGGCCGCCGCATTGTTGGTGGGCTTGGCGGGCGAGGCCGCGGAGCCAGCTGACGATGGGGCTGGTGCCGGTTCCGGCGAGGACTCGGAATTCGGCGCTCACACAGATGTGGTTGTAGACGCGCTTGCCCAGTTCGACGGTGGGGTAGGCGCCGTCCACGCCGAAGAGGGAGGGCATGTGGACGGTGAAGCCGGCGTCTCGGATCCAGCGGGCGAAGCGGGCTACGTCGGGGCTGATGCCGGGCATTTCGGGCATGAGGATGACGGCGGGGCCGGATCCGGCGACGTGGACGATCTTGGTGATGTCGTCGACGGTTACTGCGCGTGGGGTGAAGTCGTCGAGGGGGTCGTGGTCCATGAGGAGGAAGGTAGGGCGTGCGGGCGGGCTGTCACATAGGCTGGATCGCCAGGTATGAGGGTGATCTGGCCATCGGATCGGGAGGTGTGGTGTGACGCGGTTGCGGGTGGGGGTGCTGGCGTACGACGGGTGCTTCGCGTCGCATGTGTACTCGGTGCCGGATCTGCTGACGATCGCGGCACAGGTCGCGCCGGCGGGGCAGGCGCCGGAGATCGTGGTGATGTCGCCGCGGCGGCAGGTGGTGGCGGCGGGTGGGCTGCGGGTCGCGGTGTCGGCGCTGCGCGAGGTGGATGTGTTGATCGTGCCGGGGTTCGACACGGGGTCTGGCGCGGCGTTCGCGGGTGTGCGGTCGCGATTGGTGCCGGAGATCGCCGCGATTCAGCGGTTTCGCGCGCAGGGGACGAAGGTGGTTTCGATCTGCGTCGGGGCGTTCCTGTTGGCCGAGGCCGGGCTGCTCGGTGGTCGCGAGGCGACCACTTCGTGGCTGTACACGCATGATCTGGCGGAGGCGTACCCGGATGTCAGTGTCGTGGCCGAGCGCACGGTGGTGGTCGCCGAGGCCGAAGTGATCACCACTGCCGCGTTCAGCGCGATGTACGACCTGGCGTTGACGCTGGTGCGTGAACACCACGGAGATCGGGTGGCGCGGACGACCGCGAGGCTGACGCTGCTCGATGACACTCGGACTCAGCAAACGCCCTACGTCGATCCAGCACTCGTTCCCGCCCGCCGCGGTGGCCAGCTGTCGCGAGAGGTGACGCGGTACCTGGATCGAAATCTCGACCAGCGCTACGACTTGGACGCCCTGGCCGCGGTCATCGGGGTCAGCCCGCGGACACTGCTGCGCCGCTTCACCAGCGAAACGCAGCAGACGCCTTTGGAATACCTTCAGCGCGCCAGGGTGCGTCGGGCCGGCCTGCTCCTGGAGGAAACCGACCATTCGGTGGCGCGGATCAGCCATCTCGTCGGTTATCGAGATGCAGCGACCTTCGCCAAACTCTTCCGACGGCACACCGGGTGCGCGCCCGGCGAGTACAGAACCGCTTTCCAGCGCTCGGCTACCAGCGCACCGGCAACGCCGTGAGCCCACCGGTGAAGATGTCGTCGCGTTCGGTCAGGGTGGCCGGGTCCACCGCGAAGGTGAGCGTCGGGAAA
The DNA here is from genome assembly GCF_050955695.1 of Nocardia sp. CA-136227. Lineage (NCBI taxonomy): Bacteria > Bacillati > Actinomycetota > Actinomycetes > Mycobacteriales > Nocardiaceae > Nocardia > Nocardia sp. CA-136227. Next base: position 3,802,093 of record NZ_CP192081.1, on the reverse strand, counting down.
CGAGTTACCAACTGCGAGAACGCTATTTGGAGCTCGAGCCGGGCCAGCGGCGCGCCGAGGCAGTAGCGGGGGCCGTAGCCGAACATGAAGTGGGCCGATTCCTGACGGGTGATGTCGACCCGGTCCGGGTGGGTGAAGGTGGTGCGGTCGTGGTTGGCGGAGGCCACGCCGAGCAGGACGAGATCGCCGGGCGCGATGTCGGTGTCGCCAACGGCGAGGGCGTGGCGGGCGTAGCGGGGCAGACTGCTGGCGTTGCAGGCGCGCAGGAGTTCCTCGGCGGCGGAGGCGACCAGGTCGGGGCGCTCGTGCAGGAGCTGGAACTGGGCGGGGTTCTCGAGCAGCATGCGGATGCCGACGCCGATCTGGACGGCAGAGGTTTCGTGGCCGGCGAACAGGAGAACCATGGCGTGCGTGGCGATCTCGTCGTCGGTGACGCCGTCGACGGCGCACAGGCGCGACACCACGTCGTCGCCGGGGTCGCGGCGTTTGCGGCCGACCAGGTGCAGGCAGTAGGCGAACAGTTCGGCGACGCCCTGTTCGACCTTGGCGCGGTCGGCGACATTGCCGACGGCGTCGACCCAGTCCCGGAAGCGGTTGCGGTCCACGTAGGGGACGCCGAGCAGTTCGCAGATGACCAGCAGCGGAAGCGGAAGCGCCAGAGCGGCTTGCAGGTCGGCGGGCGGGCCCTGGTCCTCCATGGCGTCGAGGAGTTCGGTGGTGAGTTGTTCCACGCGTGGGCGCAGTTCCCGCATGCGTTTGGGTGAGAAGTGTGGTTGCAGCAGGGTGCGCATGCGGGCGTGGTCGTCGAGTTCGGTGTCGAAGTTGCCGATCGGGCCGCCGGAGAACGCCGACTCCCCCAGGCGCGCCGCGGTGTCCGGGGTGCGGTGCGAACGGCCCAGGCGCGGGTCGGTGAACAGGTCGCGGACCAGGTCGTAGCCGGTGGCCAGCCAGGCGGAATCGCCGGTGGGGGTGGTGGTGCGGGTGATGCCGGAGCCGACGACGCCAGTCACCGGGCAGACCGACGGGGTCGTGTCGCGCGCGGTGCCGTCGGCGGGCAGGGGTTCGGCGGGGGTGGTTGTCATCGGTGGTGTCCTCGGGTGCGTTCAGAAAGGTGTGGTGTTGAAGGGTTTCCGCGTGGTGGCGAAGGCGCGGTCGAGCGCGTCGGCGGCACCGGCGGTGAGTGACCGCACGCGGCCCGCGCGCTCGAACTCGCTGATGGAGTGGGTGCCGAAGTAGGCGGTGGTGAGCTCGAGCGGCCCGATGCGGACGTCGGCGGCAGCGCCTTCGGCGGGCGTCCAGGTGCCGTTGCCGCCGGTGATGTCGAGCCGGTAGGTCCCGGCGCTCAACCCCCACGGATCGGCTACCTCGATGACGCCGTGGAAGTCCGCCCGGAACTCTCGTGCGCCGATCGCCTTGGGCAGATTGAGGATCCACGTCGACAGCCCGGCGTCGACGCCGGTCACCGCCGCCGCGCGGGCATCCTCGAGCAACAGCGGGGTGGGGTCGTCGATGGCGGTGTCGAGCAGGATTCGGGCGTACTCGCCTTGTCCGAGCAGGCAGCGCAGCAGCTCGCGATGAGCGGGAACAGTGAGCGCGCAGAAGTCGCGCACATGCACGGTGTCTCCGGCGAGTTCGTAGACGACATAGCCGTCGGCGTGCGTCAGGACGAACGCCCGCGGGTTCAACGCGCTGGGCCACCAGGACTCCGCGCGATCCAGCGCCCCGGGCGTGGCCTGCTGCCATCGGGCGTAGAGCCGACGCAACTCCCCCATCGATTCGATGTACAAGGACTCCCGCACCCGACCCGAATCCGGTTCGGCCGCCCGGAGTTTCGCCCGCCCACGGTCGATCCGCAGATGCCGCGTGTGGGTGGTGACGCCGACATACGCATAACTGCCGCCGGGCCCGGGCATGGCCGCGAACACGTCGGCTTCGGTCTCCATGGCGATGGCCATCAGCTCGGCCTGCACCTTGGCGTAGATTCCGCGCTTCTGATGGGTGGTGGCGACCATGCCCTGCGCGCAGGCCGCGACGGTCAGCTGTGCCCCGCCCGGCGCGGTCACCGTGGTGCGAATGATGGCCGCGGTCCCCACGATGCGCGGCTCCCCGGCCTCGGTGACGTCTTCCACCACGGCGATGTCCTCGAGCCGGAACTGCCGTTTCCACGCCTCGAAATCGTGGGTCTTCACGCCCCCGAACGCGCGGTCGTAGCGTCCGCGCAGCGCCTCCCAATCGGATTCGGCGGCGCGGCGGGTGCGGATCCCGTCGATGGTGCGGCTCTGCCAGTCGGCCATGAGTTCCGAGGTCATGCCAGGCCTTTCGGGTCGAGGGCGGCGGCGTGGGTGCGTACCTTGTCCAGCGCGGTGAGGATGTCGTCGATGTCGGCGCGCTCGCCCAGCAGCACGCTGTGGTGCATGAGCAGGGTGTGGTCGCGGTAGTGGTCGGCGCCGGTGAAGTCGCGGCCGGTGGCGCGGTCGACGGCCTCGGCCCAGCGCCGCGCGAAGCGGGGCTTGGTCTGCGGGCGCAGCAGGGCGCTGCGGTGCAGCGGATCGCGGGGCGGGTAGACCTTCGTTCCGAGTTCGGCTGTGAGCGCTGCCGCCACCTGATCGACGGTCGCGAGACCGAAAGCACCGGGTTGCAGCCGGATTCCGTATTCGTAGATGGCGCGCCGATCCACCGCCGCGGGGACGGGGATGCGTGCCAAGCCGGGAATGTCGGGCAGTCCGGCTTCCAGATCCTTGGCCCTGGCCTCACGCAGCGCGTGCTGGTCGTCGAGGCGTGGCAACTGGTCGAGCAGGAGTCCCGCGGTGAGTTCGGACATGCAGTAGTTCGCGCCCATGACGGTGGCCTGTTCGACGAGTTCGAACTCCCCTGCACCGGGCGCGTCCTGCGCGTATGCGCGAGAGTCGGCGCGCAGCATGAGCATTCGCTCGTACAGGTCGTGGCGGTCGGTGATCGCGGCCCCGGCTTCGCCCGCGGCCAGTGGCTTGGCCGCGCCGAGGCTGAACACCCCGATCGCCCCGAAGGTCCCGACCGCGCGCCCGGCCCACCGGGTGCCGTGGGCCTGCGAGCAGTCCTCGATCAGCGCGAGTCTCTCGTCACCGGCGACCGCCGCGATGTCGTCGAGTTCGGCCGCCGTGCAGGCCAGATGGACCACGATGACCGCCCGGGTGCGCGCCGAGACGACCGCGCGCAGTTCATCACCGGTCAGGCAGCCGGTATCGGGATCGACATCGGCGAGCACCGGGACCGCGCCCACACGCAGTACCGCCGTCGCGGGAGCGACCCAGGTCATGGCGGGTACCACCACCTCGTCCCCGGGCCCGATCCCCAGCGCCTCCAACGCGATCACCAGCGCGCTGGACCCGTGGTCCACGCTGACCCCGTAGGCCGCGTCGTTGTAGCGGGCGAACGCCTCACCGAACAGCCGCTCGCGGGACTTGCCGCCGCGCGGGCTGTACCAGGTCACCGACCAGCGCGAGGAGTGCAGCGCGGCAAGCAGTTCCGCCGCGGTCCGATTGTCGTATTGCGGCCAGCGCGGCCAGGTCCGTCCCCCGCGGACCGCCGCACCCCCGTGCAGTGCGAGCATCGCGGGCCTACCCGACCACGACCGGCGCGGAGGCCCGCGCGACGACATCGAGCGCGGCCCGGATCTCCGACACCTCGACCGGCACCAGCGGCAGGTCGCCGGTGAGCGCCGGGCGACCCAGCGACCGCAGCAGCACGAACGGCACCGTGCCCGGCCGCGGCGGCAGGTACCCCTTCTTGTTGTCGTCGGCGATCACCGCGAGCACATCGTCGACGCTCACCGACGCGGGCAGCGCCGGCTCCACGCCCAGCCCGGTGACGATCTCGTAGTGGACGCTCACCTCGTCATCGGACAGCCACCCGCGCGCGTGCGAGATATGCGCGGCCACCAGCATTCCCAGCGCAATCGCCGCGCCGTGCGGAAGTCCGGCGACCCCGCGTACCCGGTGATCGCAGATCTCGATGGCGTGCCCGGTGGTGTGCCCGTATTCGAGGACCAGCCCGGCGCGGCGCTCGAAGGTGTCCGACCGGGTGACCGCGGATTTCGCGGCGATGCTCGCGTCCAGCAACCACAGCAGCGAATGCGGGCTGCTCAATTCGCCCGCCGCGATGACCCGCCGCAATCCGTCCAGCGCGGACGGCTGGATCGCGAGGCAATTCTTCGCCATTTCGCACAGCCCCGAACGCAATTCCCGATCGGGCAGGCTGGTGAACAGTTCGACGTCGGTGAATACCACTTCGGGCGCGTAATAGGTGCCGATGTGATTCTTCCCGACCCCGGAGTTGATCGCCTGCTTGAGCGACAGCACCGAATCCATGGCCGCGATGGTGGTGGTCGGCACGTGCACCAATCGCACGCCCCGGAACAGCAGGTTCGCCATCAGCCCGGCCAGATTGCCGGGTACCCCGCCGCCGAAGGACACCACCACCGAACGCCGCGTGATACCCGCCCGCAACGCGGTCTCCAGATGGCCCGACAGGCAGGTCAGCGTCTTCATGGATTCGCCGGAGGGATGCGAGAGGATCAGCGCGGGAATGGATCCGGCCAGGGTGTCGAGGTGGTGACGGTAGCGGGCGCGGACGTCGTCGTCGGTGACGATCACCAGTTTGTCGGGTCCCAGGGCGGTGATCGCCGCACCGATCTCGGCGACGCAGTCGCGGCCGAAATAGTAGGGAAACGATTGTTCGCCGATCACTATCGTGCGCGACCGTAGACCCGATTCGTCGCGCGACAATGAAGTATTGGCCATTTCCGGTGCCGCTCCTCGCTATTGGCCGATCCCCCATCGACTCCCTTGCCGGCGCCATTGCCGACCCTCGCACGGCAAATATCGAATGCGCGCTCCCCACTTGGCAACCGCTGGGATTCCCCAGTCAGGTGCAAGGGAATTCACGAGTACCACTGTGCGAAACACGGTGTTGCGCCGCCACCACCGCCGGTGGTACTGGCGCCTCCGGCCACCCCGGGTCGTCGTTCCATGCGGCCCGGGCCGGTGCCGCCCCCTAGGCTGGGGGCAGATGACCGTGTGCGAAGGGATGCCGTTGGCCGACAACGAATTCGGGCTGCCGACCGTCGAGGTGCTGCGCGCGCCCACGCTGGCGGAGTTCGTGCGCGAACGCCGGGCGCGGGCCAGTACGCGCTATCCGGCGGGGCTGACCCGTAAGCAGCTGGCCGAGGCCACCCATGCCAGTCTGGGCTACATCGCCAAGATCGAGCAGGGTGAGGCGCTCAATCCAGGTCCGGCCATTCTGGATTCGCTGGCCGTGGTGCTCGAGCTCGACACGGCCGAACGCGTGCACCTGTATCACCTGGCCCAGCAGCGCCCGTCGGCGTCGTCGGCGCGGGCATTGCGTCACGGTGACACGGCGGCCGCCGCGGTGCGCACCACGCTCGACGCCCTGCTGCCGCATCTGGCCGCCGCGATCGACGACGCCTGGAATGTGGTGGCCTGCAACAGCGCCTTCGACGAGGCGCTGCCGGGACTGGCGTGCCGGGGGCACGTGCTGCGCTGGATGTTCACCGATCCGCGGGCGCGCATCGTGCTCGAGGAGTGGGAGCGCGAGGCGCGGTTGATGGTCGGGCGCTTCCGCGCCTACGCGGCCGGGGCGCCGGTCAGCGGCGACCTCGACGGGCTGCTGCGGGAATTGGGCGAGCAGTACGACTTCCGGCGGCTGTGGAACGAGGGGCACGTGCACATCGGCCGCCAGGACCCCACCTTCACGCTGCGGAACCCCCGCACCGCCACCGTGTTCGACGTGCGGGTGCAGCGCTACCGCGCGACCGCCCCCGGGCCGGCGCACCAGTTGTTCATCGGACTGCTCGAGCCGTGATCAGACGGGCACGCCCGCGAGGAACCCGCGCAGCAGCGCGTTGACTTCGTCGGGATGGGTGAGTGAGGGGGTCATGGCGGCCCCGGCGATGGTGTGCACCGGCACCGGATTGCCCAGGGCCGCGGCCAGTTCCTCGACCTGCTCGGCGCTGATCGCCTGATCGGCCAGCCCGCGCAGCACCAGCGCCGGGCACCGGATCTCGCCGAGCAGCTCGATCACGGTGTCCCGGTTGACCAGGCATTCCCCGGACAGCCGGATCCGGTCGCGGGGCGCGGCGGCCCACTTGTCCCGCCAGGGCTGCTGCTCTTCGACGCTGCCGCCGACCATGAGCGAGCCCACCATCTTGATCGTGGGCCCCGGGGTGGCGCTGCTCGTCCACTGCTCGAGCACCTCCCGGTACCCGGCGCGGCGTTGCGCGGTCATGGCGGTGCCGCTGCAGCCGACCACGATCAGACCCGCGACCCGCGGCTGCGCCAGCAGCGCCATACGCAGGGCCGTGAACCCGCCGTGCCCGACGCCGCCCACCACAACCCGGTCCAGACCCAGTTCGTCCACCACCGCCCAGGCGTCGCGGGCGAGATCCCAATAGCTGAACGGGGTGTCGTCGTCCTCGGTCTCGCCGTGCCCGCGCGAATCGATGGCGATGATCCGATAGTCGGGCGCGAGCGCCTCGATCTGGGGTGCGAACATCGCCTGATCCATGAACAGCCCGTGCCCGAGCACCACCGCCGGACCCGGCCCGCCGGTATCGGTGTAGTGGATCTTCACCGATCCTCTGCTCGCAAACGGCATTCCGAAACTCCTTCAGTTCACCCTGCAGGAATCGCTCACCGTACAGCAGATTCCACACCGGGTGACCGTCCTTGCGAGATCCGTCACGCAGCCCGCTCCGCCGGGCCTCTCACCACGAATGATGTTCTGCCCGTAGAAAATACGGCTAGACGCGGGGCTCCAGCAGATACTCGACCAGAGTGATCAGCGCCTGCAGGCAGGGGTTGCGGTCGCGGGCGTCCAGACGCAGCAGCGGGGTGTCCGGATCCAGGTCGAGGGCCTCCCGGATCTCCTCGAGCGAGTGGCGGGGCGCTCCGTCGAAGTCGTTGACGGCCACCGCGTACGGCACGCCGCGCTCCTCCAGGATCGACAGCGCCTCGTCGGCCTTGTCCAGGCGGCGGGTGTCCACCAGCACCAGCGCGCCCAGCGCGCCGATGGCCAGGTCCTCCCAGATGGGCACGAACCGGCGCTGGCCGGGCGTGCCGAAGAGATACAGGGCCAAGCGGGGATTGAGGGTGATACGGCCGAAGTCCATGGCCACCGTGGTGGTGGTCTTGCCCGGCAACCCGGCCATATCGTCGACGCCGACGCTGGCCTCGGTGATCGTCTCCTCGGTGCGCAGCGGCCGGATCTCGGACACACTGCCTACGAACGTGGTCTTCCCGACGCCGAAGTTCCCCGCCACCAGCAACTTCACGGTGCGGGTGACGGTCTCCGGCACATAGTCGACGACGCGCTCATGCGGAGAGAGCGCGGAGTCCATGGAGTACCTCCTCCAAGAGGGCTTGTCCCGGTAGCGCTTCCACCGGGGCAGGGTGGGCCAGATGGCCACTGTCGAGCAGATCGGCTACCAGGATCTTCACCACCGACGGCGGCAGATCCAGGTAGGCCGCCAGCTCGGCGGGAGTCAGCACGCCGCGCCGAGCGATCTGCAGGATGCGGCGAGCGTCCGGGGACGCACCGGGTGGCGGATCGGTTACCGCGACAACCAGACTGACCAGATCCAGCGCCCGACTCGGACGCGATCGGCCACCGGTGCGCACGTACGCCCGGACCAGGTCGGGATCGCGCCGTGGCCGGCTCATGACCGCGGCAGATCCACTCTGGTCCGCTGCGTACTGCCGAGCTCACGCCCGACCCGCCCGGCCAGTTCGTTCATCCGGTGCGCGATCAGGCTGACGTCCACGTCCTGGGTGGTCGAGACCCCCAACAGCGCACCGGCTCCGGCGGCGGTGATGAAGATCATCCCGTCGGCGTATTCGGTCATGTTCTGGCGCACCGAGTTCCCGGGCGAGCCGCCGCAGAATTCGGCGAGCGCCTTGCCCAGGGCCCGCAGACCCGACGCCGCGGCGGCGAACCGCTCGGCATCGTCGATGCTGACGCCGCTGGTGTGGGCGATGCGTAGGCCGTCCTCGGACAGCAGCACGGCGAACCGGACACCGGGGGCCTCGAGATCCTCGAGCAGCCAGGCCAGCCGGTTGGTATCACTCACTGCCGTCGCGGGCGTACCGGTCACGATGTCATCCCTTCGGAGTGCTCGTACGCGGCCGCACGGCCGCGCTGGGAGCCGCTGTGCCAGGCAGCGGCGATATCGGGACGCGCGGGGGCGGTGGGGTCCGCGGCGTCCGGGCCGGCGGTGGCAGCCAGGGCCACCGTCGCGGAGCGGCGGCGCCGTCGAGGCAGGCCGCCGGAGGTCAGTTCCTGGGGTGCGACCGAATCCATGGCCACCACAGTAGGTTCGGGGTCGGGCGCGGGGAGCCGGGTGGGTGCGGCCACCGGGGCGGGAGGCGCCACGGTCATCGGCACCGGGGCGGGCGCGGGCACCGCGGCCGGGGCGGTCAGCTGCGCGGCGGCCGGTGCGGCCAGCAGGGATTCGGGGATGAACACCATGGCACGCATACCGCCGTACATGTTCGGGCCGTCGATGTAGACCGAGAACCCGTAGCGGCGCGCCAGCGCGGCCACACCGGGGAAGCCGACGCGCGGCGTCGGGCCCAGCGCGTGGATGTCGACGACCTGGTCGCCGGCCAGCACGCGGCGGGTCTCCTCGAGCTGTTCGGGGTTCATCCGGACGCCGGCGTCATCGACGATGACGGTGACCCCGTGGTGGCCCTCCTGGAACCCGATGTCCACGAACGAGGTCGGCGGCGAGTAGCGCAGCGCGTTGTCCAGCAGCGTCGCGATGGTGTGCACCAGCGGCTCGACCACACGGCTCACCACCGGGCGGTCCAGCTCGCCCGAACGCACCCGGGTGTAGTCGCGCACGCGGCCGGTGGCCCCGCCCACGACGTCGGTGAGGGACTGCTGCGGCCAGCGGCGGCCGGGCAGACCACCACAGACGATCACGTAGGACTGCGCCTGACGGATCATCTGCTGCACGGAATGGTCGATGCGGGTGAGCGTCTCGAAGGTCTCGTCATTGCGGTGGCGGCGCAGCGCGGCGCTCACCACCTGGCTGACGTCGGCGCCCAGGCTCACCACGGACGCGCCGAACGCTCGCACGGCCGCGGAGGTGGCGTCGCGGGCGGCGCCTTCCACCTGCGCACGAGCGCTGTCGGCGGCGTCGGCGACCGCGGCGCGGGCGCTCTCGCTCGATTGCGCGACCGAGACCCGGGCGGCCTCCTCGGCCTGGGCGATGGCCAGCTGCGCCATCTCCTCGACCTGGGCGATCGCGGTCTCACGGGAGGATTCGGCCTCGGCGAGGGCGAGCTGGGTCTCGTTGGCGCGTTCGCGCGCGACCCGCTCGGCGGTCTCGGTGGCGACCTTCTGCAGCTCCTCGCCGCAGCGGGCGGTCCACTGCCACACCAGCTCCGCGATACGCGACTGTTCGAGCACCACCGGCAGGTTCACGGTCGGGTTATCGGGGTCCGAGCGGCGCACCGCCGCACCGATGGCGGGCACGACATTCTCGGTCAGATTCGCGATCATGGCCTCGACCGCGGCCTCGCGATCAGACTGCTCCTCGCGCACGGCCGCGACACGCCCACGTTCGGCGCGCACGGCGCGCCACAGGAATACCACCCCTACCACCGCGAGCACGAGAGCGGCGGCGAGGACCCAGGAAAGCAGCACGGCGTTGTCTTGATTCATCAATTCTCTTGTCGTCCGGCCGATCCTGAAATCGGCGGAGCCACCATAGCAGAATCGTCTGTGTCCCCGAACCTTTCGGTATCTCCGAGCAAACCGCCGACCGGAGTCCATGCAGCTCATCGCATTTCAGCGCACTCTTGCAGGCCGAGGGCTCGCTGCGTGAGCACCCGCCGATCCGGGTCGCCGAACCCGAGGTCTGAACCCCGAATTCTGGACACTCGACCATCAAGGTGGGCGTCGACCTCGGGCGCCGCGCCCGGCACCGCTCGGATGCCCCGCCGACGGCCGCGCGCGAGCCCACCCGGCTCAGCTATTCCCCCGCTTCACCTCGGCGGACGCGTTCCAGCGGGCGGCCAAGACCTTTCATCGATCCGCTGATTGGCGGGGCTCGCGCGGAGCTGCGAGCATGACGGCATGCGAATGCAGCGGCTCGGGGACGGCGTGACGGTGTCGGCGATCGGTCTGGGGTGCATGGGCTTCTCCCAGGGATACGGCGCGGCCGACGACGCCGAGTCGACCGCGGCCATCCGGGCGGCGTACGAGGCGGGCATCACGGTGTTCGATACGGCGATGAGTTACGGGCTCGGGCACAACGAGCGGCTGGTCGGGCAGGCGCTGGCCGAGACCGACGCGCTGGTGGCGACGAAGTTCGGGATCGTGCGCACCGACGCGGGGGTCGGGCTCGACGGCAAGCCGGAGAACGTGCGGGGGTATTGCGAGGCGTCGCTCGCGCGGCTCGGGCGCGAGGTCATCGACGTGTACTACCTGCACCGGGTCGATCCGCAGGTGCCGGTCGCCGAAACCGTGGGGGCGATGGCCGAATTGGTGAGTGCCGGGAAGGTGCGGCACCTGGGCATCTCGGAGGCGTCGCCCGAGCAGCTGCGGGCGGCGGTCGCCGTCGCGCCGATCGCGGCGGTGCAGTTCGAATGGTCGATGCTGTGGCGCGAGCCCGAGCGCGACATCGTTCCGGTGGCGCGGGAACTCGGGGTGGGGCTGGTGCCCTACAGCCCGCTGGGTCGCGGCCTGCTCACCGCCACACTCGATGCCGGCACGGCCGCCGACGCCGATTTCCGCCGTCACGACCCCCGCTTCCAGGGCGAACACCTCGACGAGAATCTCGCACAGGTGGCAGCGTTGCGCGAGATGGCCGCGCGGCTGGGCATTTCGGCGGGCCAGCTGGCGCTGGCGTGGCTGCTGGCGCAGGGACCCGATGTGATGCCGATCCCGGGCAGCCGCCGGGCGGCGCGGATTCTGGAGAACGCCGCGGCGGCCGCGGTCGAGCTCGGGGCCGAGGAGCTCGCCGTGCTCGAGAAGCTGGTGCCGGCCGACGGATGGTCCGGCGACCGCACCTCGTTCGCGGTCCCCTCGACCACGCGCGGAGCCTAGACGCCGCGGACGGCCGGGCGGTACAGCAGGGTGATCAGGCTGGAACCGGCCAGGCCGCCGAGGATCTGGGCCGCGGTGAACGCGGGCACCGAGGACGGGGCGATGCCGGTGAACGAATCCGACAGCATGCGCCCCAGGGTGAGCGCGGGATTCGCGAACGATCCCGAACTGGTGAACCAGATGGCCGAGCCGAGGTAGGCGGCCACGGCGGCGGCGCTCGCTCCGCGTCCGAGCCGGGCGGCCGCGAAGCCGATCGCGACCAGTCCGGCGGCGGCGAGGATTTCGCCGAGCAGGTGGCCGCCGGTGACGCGTTGCTGGGTCGCGAGTTGCAGCGGAGACCGGTCGAACATGGTGTTGGCCAGCAGCGCACCGACGATCGCACCGGAGAATTGGGCGGCGACGTAGACGCCGAACGCCCGCGTGGACAGCCCCCGGCGGTCTCGGCGACCGCCCAGCCAATCCGCCAGCGACACTACCGGATTGAGGTGCGCGCCCGAGATCGGGCCGAAGATCAGGATGAGCACGGCCAGCCCCAGCGCGCTGGCGGTCGAGTTCTCGAGCAGTCGCAGCCCGAGGTCGCCGGGTGAGAGCTGGTCGGCCGCGATGCCCGAACCGATCACGACGGCGGCGAGGGCGGCGGTGCCGGAGAACTCGGCCACCGCGCGACGCCCGAGCGGCAGCGGACCCGCGTCGGGGACGGCGCGGTAGGCGGCGAGGACGGGCGGTTCGGGGGTCGGCACCCGGTCACAGTGCCAGACCAGGGCTTTCCGAAGCCGGGCTCAGCACAAGATATTTCGTATATACCGCCGCCGGGCTATTCGAGGCCGCCCGCGCCCACCTCCGGCAGGCCCTCGGTGAGGCGTAGCCGTTCGGCCATGGTGATGAGCAGGTGCTGGGACTCCTCGCTCAGATCGACGGCGGCGATGGCGAGTCCACGCAGGCCGGGGAACTGCAGGCGGGCGAGCAGGTCCAGGTCGTGGCCGCGCGGGACGGGGTGGGCGGCGGTCGCGAAATGGTCGGGGCGGACGCGGAAGTAGCGGGCCAGGGCGGCGATGGTCTCGCGGGAGGGGTTGGTGCGCGCGCCCGAGCGCAGCTGGCTCAGGTACGGCTTGGAGATGGGGTGGCCCCAGGCGGTGAGCTGGGCGGCGACCGCGGAGTTGGTGTGCGGGCGTCCGCCGGGGGCGGGCATGGCGTCGAAGAGCTCGTTGATCCGGGCCGCGAATCCGGTGACGGCCGATGGGATCGGTTCGGGTGTGCTGCGCCGGGTCGGGGTGCGATGCGGGATGCGGGCGTAGAGACGGTGCAGGGCGGGGTCATTGAGGGAGGAGCGTTCGAGCAGGTCTGCGATGCGCAGCACGGGGTCGGGGGTGTGATCGGGGCTCATTCGGCCACCTCCTGGCCGTCGAGGCCGGTCATCCAATCATGGTCACTGCGTAGTCCGGCCCAGCGCACTTCGACGGCCGGGACCGACGGGAACGCGAAGAGCTGCGCGATCTCGCGGGCGCTCAGGCCCATCGCCTTGCCCCACGCGAGCGCGCGGTCGCGGTCGCTCAGGCCCTCCAGGCGGCTGCGGAACGCCAGGCGGGAGACGACGGATCCGGCGACGTCCTCGGCGGCGGCCAGGACCTCGGACAGCTCGGGGCCGTCCGCGCTCACCACCGCCACCGTCGACGCGGGCTGGTACCGGTAGAGATCGCCGCCGCGGCGGCTGCGGCGGAAGTGCTCGACGAAGGCGCGCACGCACGCGCCGAGGAAGTAGCCGCCCAGACTCTGTCCGCTGTCGGCGTCCCAGCCGTCACCGTCCCGGGCGGCGCGGCGGAAGCGTTCGAGGGCGCGGGTGATGGTCTCGCGCACGAAGTCCTCGGCGAAGCGGGTCTCCACCAGCAGCCGCTCCTGCGCGGTCGGACGCAAGGGCATTCCCTCGCGTTCGGCGACAGCGAAAATCCAGCCGCTGCGTACCCACGGCCCCAGGACGGCCAATGCGTGGCGAACCAGACTGTCCGCCAACGGCTTCCAGGCCGGTCCCTCGAATCCGGCCTTCCGAACCAGCTCGATTAGCTCGTATTCGGCCGCGGATCTCTCTGGATCGGTCATGTTTCAGGTGTCCTCCGCCCTGCACCTCCAGATCGCTGACGAACACGTTATAGGGACGGCAAACAAACCGCATTTCTTTCAGCTAATGCTCAGTAAGCGGGGGTGTGTAAATCATTCCTTGACAGCGGAATTCGCGTCAAGGCAGCATTTACATATGAGTGATTCTCCGCACCGGGATCCCGCCGACGAGCGCGCGATCCTGGCAAAGCTGTTGTCCACCAATGCCGATGTCGTGGTCGAGGTATTACGCCCTGGCCAGGGCGTTCCGCCGCCCTCGGTGATGGCCGCGCTGCGGGCCGCGCGCAGTCTCGACGGGGTCGTCGACGATGTGCTGCGGTCGCTGGTGCGCCAGGCCCGCGACGAAGGGCGGACCTGGGCCGAGATCGGCGAGATCTTCGGCACCTCACGTCAAGCCGCGTTTCAACGCTTCGGCGGGGCCGGCGCCGGGATCCCGATTCCGCCGCTGCACTCCACGCCGCCGATTCCGCCGGTTCCCACCATTCCGCCCATGCCGGGCATTCCACCCCTGCCCTCCATGCCTCAAATGCCTTCCATGCCAGGCATGCCCGAATGGCCCCAGGGTCCCGGCATGCCGCCCGCGCCGGGACGTCCGTTCGCCGGACCCGGGCACCATGGACCGCACGGTCATCGCGGCCCCGGTCCGCACGGTCCGGGTAATGCTCCGGGGCCCGAGCCGCGCGACGACGAGCCGGGCGCATGAGAGCCGCCGCCGCGGGCCACGAGGTCGCGCACCCATCCGATGGTCGGAACCGCCGACTGCTCGCGGCGGCCCGGCAGCGCTATGCCGAGGACCGACTCGCCGACGCGGTATCGGCGGGGACCCGTCAGGTCCTCGTTTTCGGCACTGCCCTGGACACTTTCATCGCGCACAATCCGTACCGTGACGTGCGAGTCATCCGGGTCACCGAGCATGATGGCGGAATCGTGCCGCCACCAGGGGATTCCGAGTCCGGCGGCCGAGCCACGCCGAAGCAACTCGCGGAATTCGTCCGATTCGCACCCGGATTCGAGCCCGGGGACCCGGTGTTCGCCATCCGACTCGACGACCCGGGCCGCCGCGGCTCGGGCGGTACCGCAACCGACCTCGGGGGCGGCCCCACATGTCCCGGAGCGACCACTACAGTGTTGCGGTTGCTAGCTAGTTGCCAAGGCGGCGCGGAGATCGTGCTCGAGGTGCCTCCCACGGGCGTCACCAGCGTCGCCCGCGCGGTGCGCGATACGGGGTGGGTGGTGCAGGAGGACCTGAGCGCCGACACGCTAGCCTCTCGCTATCTCGATGTCGCGGCCGGACAGGACTTTTCGGTCGAACCCCGCATGGTTCGAGCGCGGGTCGCGCAATAATGCTGGTCGCCTGACCGATCCACTGTTCGCCGGATGAGGAGTGCCATGCCCGTGCACACCCGACGTCACGCCCTCGCGGTCCTGGCGGCCGCCACCGCCTTGCTGGCCGCGGCGACCCCGGCCACCGCGGCCCCGGCTCCGGCGGAGCTGCCGAGCCTGGGCGCGGACTTCCACTGGGGCGTGGCCGCGTCCGGATTCCAGAGCGAAGGGCATGCGCCCGACAGCAATTGGCGGCGCTACGTGGCCACCCATCCCGACTACGACCCCTACGGCGACAGCGTCGACTTCTACAACCGCTACGCCTCCGATATCGCGCTGGCCAAGGATCTGGGTGTGGACACCTACCGGCTCGGCGTCGAGTGGGCGCGGGTGCAGCCGCGGCCGGGCGAGTGGGACGCCGACGGATTCGCGTTCTACGACAAGGTCATCGCCGCGGTCCGGGCGGCGGGGATGCGGCCGATGATCACCCTGGACCACTGGGTGTATCCGGGGTGGGAGGCCGATCGCGGCGGCTGGGGCAATCCGGGCATGGTCGAGGACTGGCTGACGAACATGCGGATGGTGGTCGACCGGTACGCGAGCGCGGACCCGATCTGGGTGACGATCAACGAGCCGTTCGCCTACATCATGAACGAGGTCCGCAACGGCGGGCTGCCCGCCGCCGAGGCGCTGACCATGCAGGCGCGACTGGCCCAGGCGCACAACAGCATCTACGACCACATCCACACCCGGCAGCCCGGTGCGATGGTGACCAGCAATGTGGCCTACGTGCCCGCCGCGGATCCGCTGGTCAACGGCGGCATGCTCGACGCCATCGCGGCCAAGCTGGATTTCGTGGGCATCGACTACTACTACGGCCTGTCCCCCGACACCGCCGGCCAGTTCAGCGCGTTCGCGTCCTCGGAGCTGTGGAAACTGCCGTTGCAGGCCGACGGCATCTACTACACCTTGCGGCACTTCGCGCAGCGGCTCCCCGGTAAGCCGCTCTACATCGTCGAGAACGGCATGCCCACCGACAACGGTCAGCCCCGCGCGGACGGCTACACCCGTGCCGACGACCTGCGCGACACCATCTACTGGCTGCAGCGCGCCCGGGCCGACGGCATGAACGTGATGGGCTACAACTACTGGAGTCTCACCGACAACTACGAGTGGGGTTCGTTCGCACCGCGTTTCGGCCTCTACACCGTGGACGTGCGCACCGATCCGGGCCTGACCCGCAGGCCCACCGACGCCGTGGACGCCTATCGCGCCATCACCCACGACGCCGGTGTGCCGAGCGACTACCTGCCGACCCGCCCGCCCGCGGGCTGCTCGCTGGTCGATGCCCTCGCCAGCTGTGCCGACCCGGTGACGCTTCCGCGCTAGAGCGTCGCCGGGTGGTTGCACCGGACTGTGACTCCCCCTCCTGGAACCGCTTGGGCCACAGGCCGGTACATCACGAACGGTAGGCGGCGTGGGTGCGGCTCGACACCGAGATCATCAACGGGACCGTTATCGCAGCAGGTGAGGGCCGTGCGCCGGTTTTCCGGACCGGAAATCCGGCGCTTTTCGGCGGGTCAGCCGCGCGCACCGGCCCCCGCGACACGCCCCTCACTGCCCCGGAATTCAGCTAATCGACAGCTACGCTCCGAATGGGACATTCCGACCAGGCGTCCCGGAGAAGGAGCCCCGATGCGCCGTCGCCTGCACCGACTAGTCCTAGCTGGGCTCGCTGCCGCCGCGACGCTGCTGCCGGTGGCCACCTCCGCCCACGCGACTCCCGCGCTGCCGCCCGCGACCCCGGGCACCCACGGCGGAATGGGCCCGGACTTCCTGTGGGGCGTGGCCGCGTCCGGCTTCCAGTCCGAAGGGCACGCCCCCGACAGCAACTGGATGAACTACATCGACGCCAATCCCGACTGGGACCGCTACCGCAACTCCATCGACTTCCGCTCCCGCTACCAGACCGACATCGCGCTGGCGGCGGGCTTGGGCTCGAAGGTGTTCCGCATCGGCATCGAATGGGCGCGCCTGCAGCCCGAACCCGGGGTCTGGGACGAGGAGGGCTTCGCCTTCTACGACCGCGTCATCGACGACATCGTGGCCAACGGCATGGAACCCATGCTGACGCTGGACCATTGGGTGTACCCGGGCTGGGCCGCCGAACGCGGCGGCTGGAACGACGACGCCATGGTCGGCGACTGGCTGGCCAATGCCCGCAAGGTGGTCGACCGCTACACCGCCCGCAATCCGGTGTGGGTGACGGTGAACGAGCCGGTCGCCTACATCATGCACGAGGTGCGCCAGAACGACACCGACGCCGACCAGATGCTCGACCGGGTCGCCCGGGTGCACAACGAGATCTACGACTACATCCACCAGGTGCAGCCCAAGGCGCTGGTCACCAGCAATGTCGGGTACGTGGCCGGGGCCGAGGCGCAGGTCAACGGGCCGCTCATGGAACGCATCGGCGACAAGCTCGACTTCATCGGCGTGGACTACTACTTCGGCTACGAGCCGCCCAAGGCCAATACGGTCAATATGCCCGACGGGTCGGTCGCACCGCCCGCCGGGATGTGGGACCTGCCCATCCGCCCCGAGGGCATCTACTATGCGCTGCAGCACTATTCGAAGATGTTCCCCGGCAAGCCGCTGTGGGTGGTGGAGAACGGCATGCCGACCGACAACGGCAAGCCCCGCGCCGACGGCTACACCCGCTCCGATCATCTGCGCGACACCGTGTACTGGCTGCAGCGCGCCAAGGCCGACGGCATGAACCTGATCGGCTACAACTACTGGAGCCTCACCGACAACTACGAGTGGGGTTCGTTCGCACCGCGTTTCGGCCTCTACACCGTGGACGTGCAGACCGATCCGAGCCTGACCCGCAAGCCCACCGACGCGGTCGACACCTACCGGCAGATCATCACCGCCGGCGGGGTGCCCTCGGGCTACGAACCGGTGCGCTTCCCGTCCGACTGCAAGCTGGTCGATCCCCCGGCCAGCTGCGAGAACCCCGTCACCGTCCCCACCGCGGTCCCCGCGCCCTGATGCGGGCGCGGCGCGGTTCAGCGCCGGCGGACCGCGCGTTCGACCTCCTCGGCCAGGGTGGCGCCGCCGACCTCGCGGGCCGCGGCGAGGAACCGGTCCCGGAAGCGATCCAGATCCAGATCGATGCCCTCGCCGGTGTACTCCCGGCCCGACGCCTCGCGGACCACCCGGATCATCTCGTCGGCCAGGGTGGCGATGTGGGTGCGGATCAGCTTGCGCAGCACGCCCGACAACGCGATGTCGGTGCCCACGTCGTAGAGGATCAGCGCGCCGGTGAGCATGGCCGGTTCGGGCACCCGCCAGCGGGCGCCGAGCGGTTCGAGGTAGCCCTCGGACAGCAGGTCGTCGAGGATCTCGGGGCGGCGATCACCGAGCAACTCGGTCAGGGCGTCGTCGTCGAGGACCGTGCCGGTGTCGAGGTCGCCGCTGTAGCGCGGATCGAAGACCTCCCGCCAGTCGCCGTCACCGGGGACCTCGGCCTCGAACACCTCGCGGATCGCGTCCAGGCGCAACCCGCGCGCCTGCATGGCCGTGATGGCCCGCAGTCGTTCCAGGTGGTCGGGACCGTAGACCGCTTCCTTGCCCGCGCGACCGGGCTTGGGCAGCACGCCGACCGAGTGGTAGTAGCGGATGGTGCGGGCGGCGACACCGCTGAGTTCGGCGAGTTGCAGGCGGCTGTATCGGTCCACGCGAACAGCATAGATACCGCAACCCGGCCCAACGTTGACAGCCACAACTGTCCGCATTAGCGTAACCGCCGCCACACTGTCGACGACGACAAGGGAGTTCTCATGACCCAACGCGACACCGATTTCGACGTGCTCATCGTCGGGTCCGGTTTCGGCGGCAGTGTCAGCGCACTGCGCCTCACCGAGAAGGGCTATTCGGTCGGCGTGCTCGAGGCCGGTCAGCGCTTCGCCGACGACCAGCTCCCTGACACCAGCTGGGACCTGCGCAAGTTCCTGTGGGCCCCGAAGCTGGGCTGCTTCGGCATCCAGCGCATCCACCCGCTGCGCGATGTGCTGATCCTGGCCGGCGCGGGCGTGGGCGGCGGCTCCCTCAACTACGCCAACACCCTCTACGTGCCCCCGGCCCCGTTCTTCGCCGACCCGCAGTGGCGCGAGATCACCGACTGGCACGACGAGCTGATGCCCTATTACGAGCAGGCCCGCAAGATGCTCGGTGTCGTCACCAATCCGCACATGACTCCCGCGGACGAGGTGTTCAAGCAGGTCGCCGAGGACATGGGCGTGGGCGACACCTTCGTGCAGACCCCCGTCGGGGTGTTCTTCGGCGAGGCGGGCAAGACCGTGCCCGACCCGTACTTCGGCGGCGCGGGCCCCGAGCGCACCGGCTGCATCGAATGCGGCGAGTGCATGACCGGCTGCCGCCACAACGCCAAGAACACCCTGGTCAAGAACTACCTGTACCTGGCGGAAAAGGGTGGCGCGCAGGTGTTCCCGATGACCACGGTCACCACCGTGCGCCCGCTGCCCGACGGCACCTGGGGCGTGGAGACCGAACGCACCGGCGCCTGGTTCCGCAAGCAGCCCAAGACCTACACCGCCAAGCACGTGGTGCTGGCCGCCGGCACCCGCGGCACCCAGCAGCTGTTGTTCGCCATGCGCGACAAGGGCGTCCTGCCGCAGCTGTCGTCGCGGCTGGGCGTGCTGACCCGCACCAACTCCGAGTCCATCCTGGGCGCGGCCACCCGCAAGGTGAACCCGGACGTCGACTTCACCCGCGGTGTGGCCATCACCTCCTCCATCCACCCGACCCCCGACACCCACATCGAGCCGGTCCGCTACGGCAAGGGCTCCAACTCGATGGGCCTGCTGCAGACGCTCATGGTCGACGGCGGCGGCAGCATCCCGCGCTGGCTGCGCTTCCTGGGCATCGTGCTGCGGCACCCGCTGATGCTGCTGCAGTTCATATCGGTGAAGAACTGGAGTGAGCGCACCATCATCTCGCTGGTCATGCAGCATCTGGACAACTCCATCACCACCTACACCAAGCGCGGGCTGTTCGGACGCAAGCTCACCTCCAAACAGGGCCACGGCGAACCGAATCCGACCTGGATCCCGGCCGGCAACGAGGTCACCCGCAAGGTCGCCGACACCATCGGCGGTGTCGCGGGCGGCACCTGGGGCGAGGTCTTCAACATTCCGCTGACCGCCCACTTCCTGGGCGGCGCGGCCATCGGCGCGGACGCCGACCACGGCGTCATCGACGCCTACCACCGCGTCTACGGCTATCCGACGCTCTCGGTCGTCGACGGCGCCGCGGTCTCGGCCAACCTGGGTGTGAATCCGTCGCTGACCATCACTGCCCAGGCCGAGCGCGCCGCGGCCATGTGGCCCAACAAGGGTCAGGTCGACACCCGCCCGGACCAGTCCGCGGGCTACGCCCGGATTGCACCCGTTGCACCGTTGCAGCCGATGGTCCCCGCCTCGGCCCCCGCGGCCCTGGTGCTGCCGATCGTCGAAATCCGTGGCGGCAGGTCCGAATCCACGCCCGCCTGACATCCCGCACATGGGTAGGGCCCCGGCCGATCGACGGCCGGGGCCCTACCCATGTCGTCATCAGAGCAGGTCTCGCTCGTGGCTGTAGACGAAAGTGACACCGCCGGTGGCGAAGTTGGGCACATCGGCGACCGCCGCCTGCCCCTGCGGGCTGGCGAGGACCGCCTCGAGTTCGGCGCGCGAATCGGCGTAGAGGCCCACGACGAGGTAGTAGGGCGAAGGCAGGCTGGGGTCGGCGCTCTCACCGTGGCCGATGGTCCACTTCTTCAGGCCGGTCATCTCCCGAGCGATCGGGATGTGGGTATTCCAGTAGTACTCGTCGAATGCTGTCGGATCCTGCGGATGTCCGTAGAGGATCGAGAGTCGGTACATCGCACCGAGGCTACGGGGCGATTCGGCTCAGTGGGCGTGGATGTGGGAGATGCCCATCGGGGAGGTCGGAGGCGGGACGTCGCCGATCGGGGCGCGGAATTCCTGGAGCGCGGCGAGGACGTCGACGTGGCGCGCGGCGTAGCAGCGGACCTGGGGCAGGGCGTGGGCGACCTCGCTGCGTTCGAGGGGTTCGGCGTCGATGTAGCCGACCTGGCCCAGGCCCACACCGAGGGTTTCGGCGATACGGGCGATGGCGGCGGACTTGCGGCCCCAGCCGACCTCGACGGCGGCGAAGCGGTCGGCGACACCATGGCGGCGCAGTTGCTCGACCGTCCAGGCCCATTCACCGCGGGAGGCGACCGCGTGCATGACCCCGCGCTCGTTGAGGATGCGCAGTGAGCGCGCGGCCTCGGCGCGCAGCGCTCCGGCGGTGGAGTCGCACACCACCCCATCCCAGAGGGTGTTGTCGCACTCCCACACAAGCAGTTTCACGTTCGCGGCATTCATCGTTCCCCTACCAGTCAGCAACCATCCGGTACCAAGGGTGCCGGACGGTCCCCTCTTTCACGAACCGCCCCGCGCGTGACATCGTAGGGGCTGTCTGGGCCAATACACCAGCGCGGGCAAAACCGGAGCACCGAAGTGCGGGTCTGCCCTGCGTGTTCCGAGTGTGCGCGATTATCGCTGGTAGTTTCGGATCCGGGCCGGACGAATCGAACGAAAGGGGCGTATGCCCATGCGGCGGCGCTGGAAACTCGCGGGTGGCCCACCCGTGCTCGCGCTGGCACTGGTACTGACCGGTTGCGGTGCGGCCGAGGACTCGGCGCCGGTGGTGGTCAGTTCGCTGGGGCCGGTCGCGGCGACCGTCGCACCCGTGCAACCGGTGCCCACGGCGGCGGCGACGAGCGCCGCGGCCATCTCGAGCCCGGTGACGCCGACGGTGGACCCGATGGCCGATCAGGCGCTCATCGATCACACCGAGTGGACCGACGAGATCGACGGCCGCCGTTTGAAGATCTTCCCGACCCGCGCCGGACGCATCGATCTGTTCCCGACGGCCGGGGAGCGCGCCTGGGGCGAGGTGCTGGCGCTGGCTCCCGACGCGGACTCCCCCGGCATGTACGACCAGTTCCGATGCCACTGGGAGTGGGCGCGCGCGGTCGCGCCGGACAAGACCAGCTGGAACATCGAGCCGTGGCGGCCCGCGGTCGGGTACGACGCGACGGTGTCGGCGCTGTGCAACCCCGGCGGTCCCGAACGCTGAGCGGTTGTTCGATGCGGTAACGAAACCGGTTGCCCGCCAGAACCTTCCAGCCGATAGCCAAATGTGCGTATCGTTGGTGACGTCCAGCGCTCACTCCTGGGAGGGAGGGCAATGGTGCGCGCCTCGGCACCCGAGACCTCTACGCCCACGCCGCCCGCTGCCGCCCGGGGACCGGCGTACCCCGGCGTGCGCGCGCTGTTCCCGGCGCTGACCGAGGCCGCCGAGGTCTACCTCGATTCCGCCTCCACCACCCAGAAACCGCGGCCGGTGATCGAGGCGGTGCACCGCTATCACCGCGAACGCACCGCCAATGCCGGACGCGGCACCTATCCGTGGGCCGGGGCGCTGACCGCCGAGGTGGCCGCCGTGCGCGCGGCGATGGCCGAATTCATCGGGGCCGCACCGGATGAGGTGGTGTTCACCGGCGGCGCCACGGCCGGGCTGAACGCGGTGGCGCTGTCGTGGGGGCTGGCGAATCTGCGTGACGGCGACGAGATCCTCTACAGCCCACGCGATCACGCCTCCAATGTGTATCCGTGGCAGCATCTGCGCGGCCTGCTGGCCCGGTTCGGGCGGCGTGTCGAGCTGGTGCCCTACCGGGTGAACGCGCTGGGCGAGGCCGATGTCGAGGACGTGGCGGCGCGGATCACCCCGCGCACGCGGTTGATCACCGTGGCACATCTGCACCACGTGTTCGGCGGGCTTTCCACCCTGGAGGAGTTGCGCGGGCGCATCGATCCGCGGATCGCGCTGTGTTTCGATTGCAGCCAGTCCGGCGGGCATCTGCCGGTGAACATGTCGGAGCTGAACGCCGATTTCGCGGTGTTCGCCGCGCACAAGATGTTCGGAGCACCGGGGACGGGCGTGCTCTATTGCCACCGCCGCCGACACAGTGAACTGCTGCCGTTTCTACCCGGTGGCAATTCGGGAGTGTCACTGGATGATTCGGGCCTGGTGGGTGGGGCGATGCCGCAGCTGCTGGAGGGCGGCACCCACAACCTGCCCGGGATCCTCGCCCTCGGCGCGGCCCTCGAGGTGCTGGGCGAACTGGGCCTCGACACGATCACCGCCCACAATCGGGCACTCACGCAGCGCTTGATCGCGAGCCTTCGCCCGATCACCGGCGTCGAGTTCACGCCCGGCCCGGCGTACGCGCCGTGCGAAACCGGGTACGGGATCGTGTCTTTCACCGTCGCCGGGATCAGCGCCACCGACCTGGGGTTCGTGCTCAGCGAGCTGGGCTTCCTGGTCCGCACCGGCGCCCACTGCGTCCCCACCGGCGGTGCGGCGGCCGACGAGGATTCGGTGCGGGTGAGCACGCACGTCTACACCACCGTCGACGAGATCGACCGGTTCACCGAGTGTGTCGCCACGATTGCCGAGGAGGTCTCGTGACCAAGTCAGGCCCCGAACCCCGCTACGAACGCCGCGCCGCCTCCCGGGTGCTGGCCGGACTGGCCCGGCCCGGACTGGGCGTGGCTCCGGTGCCGCCGCCCCCGCGCCGCGTCGAATACACCTGCACGCCGCTGGCTTCGGAGTCCGGCTCGCATCTGACGCTGTCGCAGCGGCTGTATCTGGAACGGTTCATGCGCCCGTGCCGTGCCGACCAGGTGACCAGCGCGACCCACCGCATCACCTGGACCGACAGCGACGGCATCCCCAATACCGGGCATTTCCGCACCGGCGGGCTGGGCCCGGTCGTGCCGATCGCCATGCGCGAGACGGTGCTGACACTGTGGCACGCCCTCGACGCCGATCCCGCACTGGCGCAGCGCATGACCAAGCTCGGCCCGCGCGAACAGGCGGTGCTCGACGGCACCACCACCGATCACGAACCACACGAGATCTTCCGAGTGGGCATCGAGGCGGCGGGACGGGCGCTGGCCCAGCACGCGCTGCTGGCGCGCGAGACGCCCTATCGCACCCCCGCCGAGTTCGCGGTGGGCATGCGCGATTCGGGCATCTACGCCGCCGTGGCGACGCGCTGGTTCTGGGAGTTACAGGCCTCGAGCTACCGGCGCGGCATGATCGCGGTCACCCTGACCACCCAACCCGATGGGACCGTGCGGTATTCGGCGGAGACGGTGGCGACGCTGCGCGCCATGAAGGACATGACCATCGAGGACGCGCACCGGGTCATGCGCCGCGCCACCCAAGTCGAGGGATTGAGCGTCGCCGAGGCGATCGCGAAGTATCACGACGAGCTGGATCTGATCTCGCGCCAGTACGCGCTGCTGCCGCCGGGCACCCGCCCGGCGTGTCTGGCCGCCATGCCGCATCAGCTCGACGGCGCGCACTACAGCATTCTGCCGCTGGTCGTCGACCGGTTCACCGAGGTGTTCACCCATATCGTGGACGGGATCACGGTGGCCCAGGTGGCGGCCGAAACCGGGTCGGAGACCCGTGAACTGGCCGCCGAGGACCAGGTGTTCTATGTCCCGGACATGACGTGCAAGCACTGCGTGCGCACCATCGGCGGGGTGCTGGACGCGATGGGCATCGGGGTCGGCGACATCGATCTGGTCAGCAAGCGGGTGGTCGCGGAGTTCCGCAGTCCCCGCAACCGGCATCGCGCCTTCGAGGCGCTGCGCGACAGCGGCTACAACCCGACTCTGGTCACGCCCGCGCCCGCGACCAGCGAAACCGCCGTATGACGGCTGCGGCGCCGCCGGGGTTGCCGGCGAAGATGCATGCGCTGGTGTCGGAATTCCTGGCCACGCCGGGCGTGGTCCAGGACGTGGTCGCCGAGTTCGGATCACCGGCGCACCTGGTGTTTCCGCAGGTGTTCGCGCAGAACCTGGACCGCTTGCGGACGGTGCTGGCGGCGCGGACCACGGGTTTCCGGATCTGCTACGCGCACAAGGTGAATCAGTCGTGCGCGTTCGTGGCGACCGCGCATGCCGCGGGTATCGGCATCGATGTGGCCTCGGAGGCGGAGCTGCTGGGGGCGTTGAAGGCGGGATTCGAGCCCGATCGCATCGAAGTTACCGGTCCCAAGGGTGAGGGGCTGTTGCGCGCACTGGTCGGCACCGGGGTGACCATCAATGTCGATAATCTGTGGGAGCTGGAACGCATTGCGGCACTGTCGGATATCCCCGTGCCGGTTTTGGTGCGAATGTGCGGATTCCCGGGGACGCCGGTGAGCCGGTTCGGGGTGCCGTTGACCGAGAGCGACCAGCTCCTGCGGATGTTGTCGACCCGGCGGGATCGGATCGAGTTCCGCGGGTTCGCCTTTCACCTGGATTCGGGCGAACCGGCCGAACGGGTCCGGGCGGTGGAGAGCTGCCTGGAGTTGACCGAGCGGGCCTACGGGTACGGATTGACGCCGACGGTGCTGAATATCGGGGGCGGCTTCCGGCAGGTGTTCACCGCCGACGCGGGCGCATTCGATGCATACGTGCACGCGCTGCGCGAATCGCTGGTGGGTCGTGGCGAGCAGATGGCCTGGGGCGCCCACACTTTCGGCTTCCACGTCGAGGACGGCGCGGTGCACGGGACACCAGTTTTTCACAAATACGCCAACATTGTGGATGCCGACCGCATGCTCGCCGATCTCCTGGATACGGGCCTGGAATCGCAGGGCGGCCGCAGTTTTGCACAGGTGGCTGGGGAGAACCTCCTCGACATCTGGCTGGAGCCGGGCAAGGCCCTGGTCGACCACGCCGGAATCACCGTGGCGCGGGTGGAATTCGTGAAGCGGACCGCCGACGGGTCGACCCTGGTCAATCTGGATCTGAGCCGCGACACCGTCACCCCGGCCGATCAGGAGGTGATGGTCGACCCGATCCTCATCCCCGCCCGAACAGGCTCTGACCGGCCGGATTCCGTCCCCGGCGACCCGAATCCCGGTGCGGCGGGCGTGTTCCTGGCGGGGCGGCTGTGCCTGGAAAGGGACCTGATCACCAATCACAAAGTGTGGCTACCGCGGTATCCACAATCGGGGGATTTCGTGGTGTTCCCCAATACCGCCGCCTACCACATGGATCTGTCGGCCGCGCGGGCCTCGATGCATCCGGTGCCGCCGAAGGTGGCGGTGTCGCGCGAATCCGGGAAGTTCACGGTGTGCCGCGACGTTGATTGGCACGAGGTGAACTGATGCGCTACGACCACATCACCGAGCTGATCGGCAATACCCCACTGCTGCGGCTCGATCCGGCCGTGCACGGCCTCGCGCGTGTGGAGCTCTACGCGAAGCTCGAGTTCTACAACCCGTTCGGGTCGGTGAAGGATCGGGTGGCGTGGGGCATGATCCGCGACGACCTCGACGAGATCATCGCCGGGAAGCGGACGTTGATCGAGGCGTCGAGCGGCAATACCGCCAAGGCGTTGCGGGTGCTGGCGGCCTTGCACGGGATCGGTTTACGGGCGGTCACCAATCGGATCAAGGTCGCCGAGGTGCGAGACCTGTTGCAGCTGTTGGGGACCGATATCGAAGAATTGCCGGGTTTGTCGGAATGTCCTGATCCGACAGCCCCCAACGACGTGTACTCGGTCATCGAATCGACCATGGCCCGCGCACCCGGCGCCTGGTACCACCCCTCGCAGTACACGAGCGAGAAGAACATCGAGGCCCACCATCACGGAACCGGGCGCGAGATCCACGAGGACCTGGCGCGCGACGGCATCACCCGCGTCGACTATCTGATCGGCGGGCTCGGCACCACCGGGTCCACCCGCGGCACGGCGACCTTTCTGCGCAAACACAATCCGGAGTTGAAGACCGTCGCGGTGGTCTCCGAACGCGGCGACTTCATTCCCGGTATCCGCTCGGAGACCGAGATGTGGGATGTCGGCCTGTTCCAGCCCGACTTCTACGACCGCGTCATGGCGGTGGAGGCCGGGCGCGCGGTCGACGCCACGCTGAGCCTGGCCACCGGCCACGGGGTGCTCGCCGGGCCGACGAGCGGGGCGACCTATGCCGCGGCGCTGGAGTTCCTGGCTTCGGTGGAACCGCCCTCGGCGCAGGCGGATCCGATGGTCGCCGTGATCATCGTGTGCGATCGGCTCGAGCCGTACCTGTCCTACATCCGCAAGCGCCGCCCGGAACTGTTCGGCAAGCCCGGGCGCGCCCCGGCACCGGACGCGGCCGAACTCGCCGCCACCCCGGTGCTGTCTCCCGACGAGCTCGAGCAGCTCGATCGCACCGCCCGTCCAACCATCGTCGACACTCGTGGCGCGATGGCCTATCGGATCGCCCATGTGCCGGGCGCGTTGAACATCCGCGACGATCAGCTCGACGACATGCTCGTCCAGGGTGTTCCGTTCTCGCGGTCGCGGCCGGTGGTCTTCGTCTGCCCGGTCGGCGAGGTGTCGTTGCGGTTCGCGGCGCTGGCCCGCCGGGCCGGGTACGACGCGCACAGTCTGGCGGGCGGCATCACGGCCTGGCGTGACGCGGGCAAACCGATGGAATCCGCGCCTCGGCACAGTTGACGCCAATGTGGCGGAGCCCCAGTAATTTCGGCTGTGGCGACACAGCCCGGGCGATACGATTGCTGTGCTGCCGCATATGCACGGAACGAGGGGCGCTCGTGCTCGAACAGTTCTCGCAGTTCTTCTCCCCGCTGTGGACCCCGTTCTCCAATCGGGTGCTCGCACCGCTGCTGAAGCGCGTACCGGCGTGGGCGCTGGCGGTGATCGTGGTGGCGGTGGCCGCCGCGGTGATCGTCACACCGTTGATCGTCAATGTCGTCGGTGATCGCACCCAGTCCTCGACCGCGCCGAGCGTGCCCGCGTCCACCTCGATCGGCGGGCTGGATCTCGCGCAGTACTGCGTCTCCTACGGGTACGGCCAGGTCGACGGCCAGTCGTGTGAGGCGGTCATCGATTTGGGCAAGGCGTGCGACTGGCAGTACAAGCAGACCGGTCTGCACATGTCCTTCTCGATGAACGACCCCTACAGCGGCATGTGCTTCACCACCGAACAGGCGGCCAAGGGCGGCATCCGGGATATGCCCGGCTACTGCAAGGCGACGTACCCGACGAGCAACGAGGTGCGACCGGCCGTCATCGACAAGACCACCTGGGTGTGCCAAGCACCGATCGACATGCAGATCGCGTGCATTTGGCAATACCAATCGCCGAAGGTGGAGGCCCGCAAGGACGGCGAGACCTGGATCTGTGTCAAACAGACGCCCTGATCCGACACGCGAATTCCGTTGAGCACCACCGCCACCGGGCGCCGCCCGCGAACCCGGCGGGAACGGTGAGCTGCTGGACTCTGCACTTCCGGCTTCGGGGCGCTATGGTGCCTGGGGTCGAATTCAACAGTGTTGCCAGGAGTTTCACCATCAGTATCGAGCGCGCCGCGGGTCCGGAAACCGACCTGCGCATCACCCTCACCGTCTGTCATGCCGCCACCGTGCTGTGTTTCTCGGCGGGTGTCGTCTCCATCCTGGTCGGCTCCTACACCGGCGCCGGTCCGATGCTCAATATGGTCGGCGTGGTGCTGTGGGTGGTGGCGCTGGCCGCGCGCATCGGGGTCTTCGCGATCACCCGGTCACGCTCGGGCCACGCCGACTGACCCTTCCGCGGTGCCGCTGCCGGAATCGGACACCACGACTGGCACGATGATCACGTGGAGTGGGCGTTCGGACTCGTGGTGCTGGTGTCGGTCGCGGTCGCACTGGCGGCCGGTGCGCGCCGGCTGGGGTTGGGTGAGCCGTTCGTGCTCACCGTGGCCGGGGTAATCGCGTCGTATCTGCCGTTCGTGCCCGAGTTCGACATCGAGCCCGAACTGGTGTTGCTGGGGTTGCTGCCGCCGCTGCTGTACACGACGGCGATCCGCACCTCGTTGGTGGATTTCCGGCCGAAGAAGACCTCGATCACGCTGCTGTCGGTGGGGTTGGTGTTGTTCACCGCGTTCGCGGTGGGCGCGGTGGTGTATTGGCTGCTGCCGGTGCCGTTCTCCGCGGCGGTGGCGATCGGCGCGATCGTGGCCCCGCCGGACGCGGTCGCGGCGACCGCGGTGGCGCGGCGGGTGGGGATGCCGCGCCGGATCGTGACCCTGCTCGAGGGCGAGTCGTTGTTCAACGACGCGACCGCGCTGGTGACCCTGCGGACCGCGGTCGCGGCCATGGCGGGCAGTGTGACGCTGTGGCAGGCGGGCGCGAGTTTCATCGGCGCGGCCGGCGGCGGCGCGCTGATCGGGGTGGCCGCGGCGATGATCTTGGCGTTCCTGCGCCGCCGGATCACCGATCCGGTGCTGGACACGAGCGTGTCGCTGCTGGCGCCGTGGATCGCGTATCTGCCCGCGGAGTCGGTGCACGCCTCGGGCGTGATCGCGGTGGTGACCTGCGGTCTGATCCTGGGTCACGGTGCGCCGCACTGGCAGAGCGCCGCCTCGCGTATCGCCGAGCACACCAATTGGCGGACCATCGCGTTCATTCTCGAGTCCGCGGTGTTCCTGCTGATCGGATTGCAGGTGCGCCACATCGTGGAGGCCGCCTGGCACAGCGACCTGCCGCATTCGACGCTGCTGTGGACGTGCGCGGCGGTGCTGGTGACGGTGATCGTGGTGCGGCCGGTGTGGGTGTTCCCGGCGACGTACGCGGCCTGGCAGGTCGAGGGGCGGCGGCAGGGGAAACCCAAGCCGGAGTGGACCGGACCGGCGGTGGTGGCGTGGGCCGGCATGCGCGGCGTGGTGACGTTGGCGGCGGCGCTGCTGCTGCCCGCCGACACCCCGGAACTGGACACGCTGCGGCTGCTGGCGGTCGTGGTGGTGGGCGGAACGCTGCTGTTGCAAGGACTCTCACTGCCGTGGCTGGTGCGGATGCTGCGCCTGCGCGGACCCAGCCGGGCCGAGGACCTGTTGCAGGAGGCGAATCTGCTGCAGCAGGCGACGACGGCGGGGTTGAAGGCGCTCGAGGAGAACATCGCGCCCGAGACGCCGCCGGATGTGGTGGACTCTCTGCGCAACCGGGTGGTGGTGCGGGCGCAGTCGGCGTGGGAGCTGTTGGGGCGCTCCGAATCCCAGCGGGTGACCCCCAGCGGCGAGTATCGGCGGCTGCGGCTGGCGATGCTGGCGGCCGAGCGGGAGACGGTGCTGCGGATCCGCGATGCGGGGCAGGTCGATCAGGAAGTGTTGCAGGCGGTGATGGCCGCCCTCGACATCGAGGAGTCCACCATCGACCGGGTCGCCGAGGCCGAGGACGACGACGGGCTGGTTTTGCGGGCGCCGATGCCGCCGGGCGCGTGCGAGCACTTGCGGGAGGCGCCGTGCGTGCGGGTGCCCGATACCCCGGACGCCTGCGGGGAATGCCTCGACGAGGGTCTGGTGTGGGTGCACCTGCGGATGTGCCTGGAGTGCGGGCATGTGGCGTGCTGCGACTCCTCGCCGGGCAATCACGCGACCAAGCATTTCGACAACACCGGGCATCCGGTGATCCGCAGTGTGGAGCCGGGTGAATCGTGGCGCTGGTGCTATCTGGACGAGCTGCTGGGCTGACCCACCCCTTGACTTTCCCACCGGGAAAGTGGAGTCTTACTTTCCAAGTAGGAAAGTGAGGAGTCATCATGGACGGCATCACTCCGGAGCAGGCGCGTTCGGCACTCGACGCGGCCGGGCAGGCACGCCGGAAAATCGCCGCCGAGGTCGGATTGCCCCGCGGTTATTGGTGGGGAATGGCCTGCGGCTGGCTGGCTTTGGGAGTCCTGGGCGATCTGGGCCCGGACTGGCTGGTGGCGGTCGCGACCTTGGTGTTCGGGGCCGGGCACGCGACGGTGGCGTCGCGACTGCTCGACGGCCGCCGCCGCACCGGCGGGGTCCAGGTCAGCGCGGAGGTCGCCGGGCGGCGCACGCCCCTGGTCGTGATCGGCATGCTGGTGGGCCTGGTCGCGCTGACCGTGGCCGCGGCGATCGCCCTCGACGCCGATGGGGCGCGGCATCCGCGCATCTGGTCGGCGCTGCTGGTGGCCGCGGTCATCGGCTTCGGCGGGCCGGAGTTGCTGGCGGCGGGGCGGCGGTGGGTGCGCGCGTGAGCGAGGCCCGTTTCGACGAACTGATCCACCCGAGCACGCGGCTGACGCTGGTGGCCACGCTCGCGGCGGCCGACTGGGCGGAGTTCGCGTTCCTCAAAGAGCGCCTGGGACTGTCGGATTCGGCACTGTCCAAGCAGTTGGCGACCCTCGAGGAGGCCGGGTACGTCAGTACCGAGCGCCGCCTCGAGGGCAGTCGCCGCAAGGTGCGCGCCCGCTTGACCGCCGCTGGGCGCAGCGCCTTCGACGGGCACATCGCGGCATTGCGCGAGATCGTGGCGGGCGCGACCGCGCCCGGCGAGCCGCTCGGGTAGGCGGGCGCGGTTGGTCAGGTGCGGGCCGGGCGGCGGGCGGCCTGTTCGCCGTGCGCGGGGCGGCGCTGCTGGGGCTGTTCGGGGCGCGCCTGGCGGCGCTGGGGCTCCTCGGCGCGAGCCGGACGGCGCGGCGGTTCCTCGGTCCGCGACTGGCGGCGCGTCGGCTGCTCGGCCGCGCGCCACTGGTGATGCTCGGCGAGTTCGTAGTGCTCGGCCTCAGGATGCTCGGGCCCGCCGTTGCGGTCGGCCATGGCGCGCGCCGACCACCGGATGGCGTAGGCGACCCAGAAGCAGGGCAATGAGGCGGCCAGGAAGATCGCTCCCGCGGCGAGCAATCCGGAGCCGACGCCGAGCACCAGCAACTCCCAGCGCGGGTAACAGGTGGCGGTGCCGGTGCAGTCGCCATAGGTCCGCTGGCCGTACTCCCAGGCGAACAGGCCCACGCCCGAGCCGACGGTCGATGCGAGCAGGAAGTTGGCGATGTACCAGCAGCGCACCAGTTTTCGGGCGAAGATGAGCGCGCCGAGCTGTCCGGAACCGAGACTGTCCGCGATATCGTCCCCGACGCCGAGATGTCGGCCCCAGCCCGACGGCTCGATGGGCTCGGCTACGTCGGAGTTACTGGCATACCGGCTTGCGGTCATCCTGGACGATCCTTCTGCTCCTCGAACAGTCCACCGGCACAGGTTGATTCGCAATGCCTACCCGACTGAATCCGAACTGGGTCGATCATTGCAGCGTCTCGGCATTCGCGTCGTCCTTGTGGCGGAATCGGCGCTTATGAGACGGCGTCGCCGGGCCGGGATCGGGGTCGGCCCGGCGACGCCGGGGTTCGCGGCGCCCGCTGCGCGGCGGGGACGCGGGAGGCGAGTCTCGGGGAAGAGGACTCGCGCGGTGTCCGATCGCCGGTGGGTGTCTGCGCTTCGTCACCCGGGCGATTCGGACAATCGGAACGTTAGCGATGTAGTAGCTGAATTGCGCTGCGAGCAAGCGAATTAGGGGATTGTTAGGGGAACCCCCGCCTTTCGGCCTCGATCCTGGACAGCCGACTGATTGCCGGAGATCGCGAATTGCGTTGGCGGGGTTACCGGTTCGCACCGAGTAGTCCCGATACGCGCATGTCGGGGGTGCTGAACCCGGACACTTGCCTCTATGCGCCAATGGCGTCGCAGTTTTCTCATTCATCCCGTTCATCTGGGGAGATGATCGACAATGATCCGCTCACGCACCTCGGCCGTGTCCGTGTTCGCCACCTGTAGCGCCGCGGCCGCGGCGCTCGTGCTCGCCGCGCCCGACGCGTCGGCCTACGTCAGCAGCGTGACCATCGCGACCGGTACCAGCATCGGCGGCGGCTACGGCACCAACTGCGCCTACACGGTCACCGTCAACGGCAGCCCCAACGAGTACGTGTGGCTCTACGACAGCGCCTCGGCGACGTTCAGTCCGCAGCAGTTCAGCCTGGGTAGCGGCGGCACCGCCACCTCGAGCTGGACGCCGACCTCCACGGGCACCCATTACGTGCAGGCCTGGACCTACAACGGCTCGCAGTGGGCGGTGGTCACGGTCGGCACCGGCATCAACCTCGGCAGCGCGTGCGTGGTCACCAAGTGAGCCGGTCCGGGGCCGGGTGTGCGCTCACACCCGGGCCCGGGCATTACTCTTGACCCGGTGCAGACCGAGCAGCCTCCCGCCGAGGAGCCCCGCATCTGGGGCGGAACGACCCTCACCGAACGCCGTGAGGCGCGCCGCACCGCGCTGCTCGAGGCCGCACTGGACCTGATCGGCGAATCCGGGGCGGGCGCGGTCACCATGCGCGCGGTGTGCCGGCGCGCCACGCTGACCGACCGCTACTTCTACGAATCCTTCGCCAGCCGCGACGAACTGCTCGACGTGCTGTATCGCCAGATCGCCGACGAGTTCCTGGATCCGATGACGGCGTTCGCGGTCGCCGATGATCGCGATCGGGATCGCGCGCTGTCGGAAGCGCTGGTGGACAAGGTGCTGCAGGATCCGCGCAAGTCACGGCTGTTCCTGGTGGAGCCGTATTCGTCGACGGGGCTGGGGCAGACCACGATCGCGGTGATGCCCGCGTTCACCCGCCTGATCCAGGATCACCTGTTCGCCCACATCGACGATCCGGTGCGGCGGCGGCTGGCCGCGGTCACCATGGCCAGCGGTAATGCGGGCATGTTCTCGGCGTGGCTCAATGGCACGCTGCGCGCCACGCGCGATCAGATCGTGGACCATCTGGTGGCGACCATCGACGCCTATCGCGGCATGTATCGCTGACTCTCCCACCGGCCCGGTTGCGGCGTGGATGCGGGCGACCGCGGTCACATCGGGTTGCGAGGCGCGGCGCGGAGGTGTTTACTCGCTGACGCAAGGTGCCGTCGTTAGCTGAGGCTCCTTCACGGATACAGGCCGGCGATCCCGAACGTCGAGAGACGCCCCGGATCAGGACAGGCTTCCCCGAGCTAAGGGGATGCCCCGACCGGCTCCCGCCCTGGTGGCGGGTTACGCCGTGGAGTGCTGAAGGTCTTACGAGGGGTGGTACCCGTGCCGGCGATTCCCCGCCGGTCCCACTCCCCCGGCATGTACGCGACCTGGTGGTCGCGCTGCGCCTGTGTGTCGAGGAGGTGGTGGTCGTGCCCGATGGACCGGACCGAGTTCCGTTAGCCAATCGTTCACCAGGCGACACTCCATTAATCCTCCGGCCGCTGCCGCACACCCGGTAGCGTCCGACTTCGAGTGCGCCGTCATCCGCTGGGAGATCGAGATGACCACCTGGGAAATGCTGCTCCGCCTGGCCACCGGTGTCGGGTTGGGCGCGATCATCGGATTCGAGCGCCAGTTCCGGGCTCGCATGGCCGGGCTGCGCACCAACGCACTGGTCGCCGCCGGTGCGACCCTGTTCGTGCTGCTGTCCGCGCACGGCTTCAACGGCGCCACCGCCGACCCGACTCGCGTTGCGGCGCAGATTGTTTCGGGTATCGGCTTCCTGGGCGCGGGCGTGATCCTGCGCGACGGGTTCAATATCCGCGGCCTCAATACCGCTGCCACGCTGTGGTGTTCGGCCGCGGTCGGCGCGCTGGCGGGTGCGGGCATGTACTCGACGGCCGCGGCGGGCACGGTCGCGGTGGTGGTGGTCAATACCGCGCTGCGCACGGTCGCCCGGTCGGTGGATCGTCCGCTCGCCGACGGCACCGACGCGCAGGACGCTCTGTACGCCTTCCACGCCGACACCGACGACGCGCACGAGGCACAGGTGCGGGCGTTGCTGGTGCAGTCGTTGACGCGCACCGACTTCCGGCTGGTGTCCATCTCCAGTCATGACACGTCCCCGGGGCGGGTGCAGGTGCGGGCCGAGCTCACCGGCGATCGTCGCGACGATCGCCAGATGGAGTCCGCGGTGAGCCGTCTGAGTCTGGAGCCGTCGGTGACCAGCGTCGGCTGGCGCACGGTGCCGCGGCCGGTGGAAGCCGAGCAGTGAGCTCAATCGAATTCGACAGTGTCCCGACGCGGGATTCATCTTGTCGTACAGGAGGTTCGGCACCCATCGGGCCAAACCAGAAACCGGAGGTTCTCTTTCCCCTTCCAACATATAGCGCACCCGGGGGCTTGCCGCAAGGCCGGGGGCATGCCGCAGAATCGCTGCTCGTAGTCGATCAACCGCGGAAAACAGGAGTGTGGATTGCGAGTCATGGACACCGATGTGATCATCGTCGGCGCCGGCCCGACCGGGCTGATGCTGGCCGGTGAACTGCGCCTGGCCGGAGTACGGCCGCTGGTGCTGGAGCGGCATCCGCAACTCTGGGATGTGCCGAAGGCCAGTGGGATCGGTGGCCGGATTCTGGATTTGCTGCGGTATCGCGGATTGCTGGATCGGTTCGAGGCCGCCAGCGCCGATCCGTATCCGCCGTTGCGGTTGCCGTTCGGCGGGATGCACATGGACTTCACGCGGATGGCGGAAGCGCCGATGAAGGTGCTGCCGATGGCACAGATGGAGATCGAACGACTGCTCGCTGAACGCGCCGGCGAATTGCGGGCGGAGATCCGGCGTGGGCATCGGGTGGACGTGGTGCGGCAGGACGATGAGACGGTGACCGCGGAGGTGACCGGGCCGGACGGGGCGTACACGGTGACGGCGCGGTATCTGGTCGCTTGCGATGGTGGGCGCAGCCGTATTCGCGAGATGGCGGGAATCGTTTTCTCCGGCACCACTTATCCGGAGGTCGTGCGGCTGGCTCAGGTGTCGGTGGGCGACGGCGTGACCGTGTACGAGAACGGCGACCTCGAGGTGCCCGGATTCGGGCGGGTCGCAGCGGGATTCACCCGGACCGAGAACGGTCAGCTGGCCTTCGCGAGCACGCCGGACGGAGCGCTGCACCTGTCGACCACCGAGGACGAGACCGCGGAATACGACGACGATGTACCGATGACCCTGGACGAACTGCAGGACAGCATTCGCCGGGTGCTGGGTGCGGAGATTCCGATGAGGGACGCGAAGCGGTTGTCGCGCTTCACCTTCAAGGATCGGCAGGCCGAACAGTACCGGGCCGGGCGGATCATGGTAGCCGGTGACGCCGCGCATCTGTTCCCATCCACCGGTGTCGCGCTCAATGCGGGCATGCTCGACACGGTGAACCTGGCGTGGAAGCTGGGCGCCGAGATCAATGGCTGGGCGCCGGAAGGTCTGCTGGACACCTACCACGAGGAGCGGCACGCGGCCGGTGCGCGCACCCGCATGCAGGCTCGGGCGCAGGTGGCGTTGCGGCGTGGGCAGGATGCCGCGTCCGAAGGCCTGCGGCAGTTGTTCCAGGAACTGACCACCGACGAGCCGGCGTTGCGGCGGGTGGGTGACCTGATCGCGGGCAACTGCACCCGGTACCCCCAGTCCGGATCCGACCGGCACGCCCTGATCGGCGCTTTCGCGCCCGATCTCGTGCTGCACACCGAGCAGGGCGAGAGCAGCGTCGCCGTGCTCATGCGCACCGCCCGGCCGATTCTGCTGATCCTCGCTGAGCGCCCGGAGCTTCGGGAGATCGCCGAAGCCTGGCAGGACCGCGTCGAAATCCACACCGCCACAACGGAGGAGCGGCCCGACGCCGCGCTGCTCATCCGCCCGGACGGCCATATCGCCTGGGCCGCGCCCATCGAGGAACCCGCCGAATCTGCGGCGGCATCGCTGCGCGAAGCACTCGGAGTTTGGTTCGGTGCACCGCTGACGGCGGCCGTTCAGTAATCCAGAATCGGCGGCTGCGATGCTGAACACCGCATCGCAGCCGCCGCAGCGGCGATCTCAGCAATAGCGGATGCTCTGCACCACACCAGGTTCCGGCCACCGGGCCAGGTTCAGACCATGGCCGAGGGGATGACAGAGGTGAGTCCGCCGTCGACGAGTAGATCCTGGCCGGTGATGTAGGAGGCGTCGGCGGAGGCCAGGAACGCGACCGCGGCGGCCACATCGTCGGAAGTGCCGATGCGCGCGAGCGCCACCCGCGAAGCCGCCTCAGCTTGGGTCTCCGGCGTGGTCTCGGCACGGAAGGCCGGGGTATCGGTGTAGCCGGGGCTGATGGAATTCACCCGAATCCCCTTGGGCGCCAACTCCGCCGCGAGCGTACGCGCCAGCGAATCGATCGCGGCCTTGGTGGCGGTATAGAGAGCGGTACCAGGCGCACCCCGATAGGTGGCGAACGAGGCATTGATGACGATCGCACCACCCGCCGACATCAACGGCAGCACGTGCTGGATGGTGAAGAACACCGACTTGAAGTTGAGCGCCACAATCCGATCGAACTCATCGGGAGTGACGTCGGTGAACGACTGAAACGCCCCAACCCCCGCATTCACGAACGCCACATCCAGCCGCCCGAACCGCTCTGTGGCAGTACGGGCCAGCGCAGCAAGATCCTCGCTGTCGGTCACATCGCCAGGCACGGCGATGGCACGCTCCCCCAGCTCAGCGACAGCTGCGTCGAGCCGGCTCTTGTCCCGCCCAGTGACGATCACCTCCGCACCTTCGGCAATGAGGCGCTGCGCCGTGGCCAGCCCCATGCCACTACTACCCCCGGTGATGAGTGCGATCTTGTTCTCGAAGCGGGACCCGTTGTGCGTC
Source organism: Nocardia sp. CA-136227 (assembly GCF_050955695.1). NCBI lineage: Bacteria > Bacillati > Actinomycetota > Actinomycetes > Mycobacteriales > Nocardiaceae > Nocardia > Nocardia sp. CA-136227. The sequence continues at coordinate 3,764,938 of NZ_CP192081.1, read as the reverse complement.
ATGCCTTCAGCGTGCCGGGCGACGCAGTGGGCAAACAGTGCGTGCTTATCGTGGGTGTGACACCACCACCTTCACGTGGCTGCGCTCCTGCTGGATGGCCCCGACGCGCCAACAGCGAGTGAGTCAGAGCCAGGGTGAGGGTGTGCCGCGGCCTCCGTGTCCGCCGGTGGGTGCGATGTCGGTGATTCGAGCGAGGTCCGCGGCGCTGAGGATGAGGTCCGCGGCCGCGATGTTGTCGGTGACGCGGTCCGGATTGCGGGAGCCGGGGATCGGGACGATGTAGTCCTTCTGCGCCAGGAGCCAGGCCAGCGCCAGCTGGGACACGGTGGCGCCGTGGGATTTCGCGAGCTGGGTGAGCTGCTCGACGATGTCGATGTTGGCGGCGTAGTGCTCCGGGCTCCACCAGGGCAGTCGGCGGCGGAAGTCGGTGGGGTCGTAGTCGTCGATCGGTTGCACGGCGCCGGTGAGGAAGCCGCGGGCGAGCGGGGAATAGGCGACGAATCCGATGCCGAGTTCCTCGAGCAGCCCGAACAGCGGTTCGGCGTCGCGGGCGAAGATCGAGTACTCGGTCTGCAACGCTGAGATCGGGTGCACCGCATGGGCTTTGCGGATCTGTTCGGGCCCGGCCTCGGACAGTCCGAGGTATTTCACCTTGCCCGCCGCGACGAGCTCGGCCATGGCGCCCACGACGTCCTCGATCGGGACCGCCGGGTCCACGCGGTGCTGATACAGCAGATCGATGCTGTCCACGGCGAGGTTGCGCAGACTGTTCTCCACGACCTCGCGGATGTGCTCGGGGCGCGAATCGGTGCCGAACTCGCGAGTGAACCCGAATTTGGTGGCGATCACCACCTCGTCGCGCACCGGGGCCAGGGCGCGGCCCAGCAGCCTCTCCCCCTCACCCCACCCGTACATCTCGGCGGTGTCGAAGAAGTCGACGCCGAGCTCGTGTGCTCGCCGAATCGCGGTGACCGACCGCTCGTCGTCGGTCGGGCCGTAGGCGAAGACCGTGCCCATCGATCCGTAGCCCATCGCCGAGGCGGTCAAGCCCTGCGTGCCGAGTTTTCTGCGCTCCATACGTACCTCACCGAGTCAAACCGAACTGTTTGGTTTGACGCTACACGCGGTCGCCACACCCGTCAAACCAAACAGTTCGGTTTGCTAGGATCAGGGACATGACCAGCCCTTCCCGCGCCGACTCGACCCGCGACCGCATCCTCGAAGCGGGCAAGAGCGAATTCGCGCGGTACGGGATCGCCGGCGCACGGGTCGACCGCATCGCAAAAGCGGCCAAGACCAGCAAGGAACGCGTCTACGCGTACTTCCGCAGCAAAGAAGAGCTCTACCGCTTCATCGCCGCTCAGGAACTCGACGCCGTCGCCGAGGCCACCCGCCTGGACCCGACCGACCTACCGGGCTACGCGGGCCGGATCCACGACTACTTCACCGCCCACCGCGAGAACCTGCGCCTGATGCGCTGGGGCCAACTCGAATTCGCCGGCACCGATCCCGACGACGCCACCCGCGACACGGTGATCCGCAAGACCGCGCAGATCCGCCGCGCCCAGCAGGATGGACACCTCGATCCGTCCTGGGATCCGCTCGACATCCTGATGTTCGTCAATCAACTCGCCATGGCCTGGGCCGACCAGCCGGGCCTGGACAACTCCGCCGCCACCGGTACGCCGTCGGAGTTCGCCCTCGCGCGCCGCGCGGCCATCGTGACCGCTGTCGAAAGACTTTTCCCCGCAACCCGTTCCACCACAGACGACCGCCCGGACCCCTAGACGTTCATCCAGGGCGCGCCAGTCGACATGCCCGTCACGCGGGTGGTGCCAGGCGGAGGCGGTGGAGGTGGTCGAGGGCTTCGGCGGTGCCGGTGCTCGGGCGGGGGTTGTAGAGGACCATGTGTTGGCCGGGGCGGTCGGCGAAGGTCAATGTGGTGGTGTCGAAGTGGAGTTCGCCTACTTCGGGGTGTTGGAGGGCGTTGACTGCTTGGGTGGGGGTGCCGACGTCGTGGCGGGACCACAAAGCCGCGAATTCGGGGCTGCGGTGGGCCAGGTCGGTGATGATGGCGTCGAAGCCGGGGTCGTCGGGGCAGGGGGCGGTGTCGGCGCGGTAGGCGGCGACGACGGCGGGGGCGGCCTGCTGCCAGTGGTCGGTCATGGCCAGGTAGCGGGGGTTGGTGAAGTAGGTGTTGAGGCAGTTGTGGCCGGGGCCGTCGTAGCCGAAGACGGCGCGGGCGGCATCGTTGTAGGCCAGGACGGTCCAGTAGCGGTTGCGCAGGACGGCGGGGCGGGTTCCCCAGGCGTCGAGCAGGTTGCGGGTTTCGGGGGTGATGTCGCTGCCGGTGTCGCCGCCGCGGCAGGGCGGGTTGAGGCCGGAAAGGACATAGAGGTGGGCGCGTTCGGTGTCATCGAGGAGCAGGGCGGCGGCGATGGCGTCGAGGACGTCAGTGGAGACGGTGATGTCGCGGCCCTGTTCGAGCCAGGTGTACCAGGAGACGCCGACTCCGGCGAGGAGGGCGAGTTCTTCGCGGCGCAGGCCGGGGGTGCGGCGGCGGCCGGCGGTGGGGAGTCCGACCTGGTCGGGGGTGATGCGGGCGCGTCTGTCGCGCAGGAACTCTCGCAGTTGGTCGCGGCGCGCACCCGGGGTGGTCATATCTCACGCTAACAATCACGGGGCCCCTTTCGTTCCGGCGGCGGTTAGCATGTGACCGGATTTCGGGTTTCGAGGGGGTGCGATGCGGCAGATTCTGGTGGCGGCGCTGGTGGCGCTGGTGGTGTCGATCACGGTGACGCCGTTGCTGATTCGGCTGTTCACGCGGCAGCGGTGGGGGCAGGCGATCCGCTCGGACGGCCCGTCGAGTCATCTGTCCAAGCGGGGCACCCCGACCATGGGCGGGTTGGCGATCCTGGTCGCGATCTGGTGCGGGTACGGGGCGGCGTCGCTGGTGGGGCGGCATTTCGACGGGCGGGGCGCGTCGGCGTCGGGGCTGCTGGTGCTGGGGTTGGCGACGGCGTTGGGGGCGGTGGGGTTCGCCGATGACGCGATCAAGTTGTCGCAGCGGCGCTCGCTGGGGTTGACGGCGTCGGGCAAGATGGTCGGGCAGTTGTGCGCGGCGGTGGTGTTCGGGGTGCTGGCGTTGCGGTTCCGCGGCGGGTCGGGGCTGACGCCGGGCAGCAAGCAGATCTCGATCGTGCGCGACATTTCCACGGTGTCGCTGGCGGTGGCGGGGTTTCTGCTGGTGGCGTGCATCATCGTGGTGGCGTGGTCGAACGCGGTCAATATCACCGACGGTCTGGATGGTTTGGCGGCCGGTTCGGTGGGGTTGGCGCTGGGTTCGTATGTGCTGATCACGTTCTGGCAGTATGCGCACGCGTGCGCGACCAGGGCGGTGCCGGGCTGCTACACGGTGCGTGATCCGCTGGATCTGTCGGTGGTGTGCGCGGCGGGCGCGGCGGCGTGCGTGGGATTCCTGTGGTGGAACGCGGCTCCGGCGAAGATCTTCATGGGCGACACGGGGTCGCTGGCGTTGGGCGGACTGCTGGCCGGGTTGTCGATCACCACGCGCACCGAACTGCTGATGGTCGCGGTCGGCGCGTTGTTCGTGGCCGAGATCGCGTCGGTGGCCTTGCAGATCGTCATGTTCCGCACCACCCGCACCCGGGTGTTCAAGATGGCCCCGTTCCATCATCATTTCGAGCTGACCGGCTGGCCGGAGACCACGGTGATCATCCGGTTCTGGCTGCTGGCGGCGATTTCGGCGGCGACGGGGCTGCTGTTCTTCTACGCCGAGCACCTGGCCTCGTCGGGGCCGCGGCGCTGAGAAACGCGAAAGCCCACCCGGGACAAGGGTTTCCGGGTGGGCTTTCGACGGTGTCAGCTCAGTGCACGACCGCGGGTGCGTCGGCCGCGGCCGGGGTCGCCGGTTTGGTGCGCGGCAGGAAGAACGCCGGGATCAGCGTCGCCAGCAGCAGCACGGTGGCCACCACGAAGGTGTGGGCGAACGCCTGGGCGGCTTGATCGAAGCCGTCGGCGAGGACCTGCGGCGGAACCTGCTGGGAGATGCGCGGATCGTAGTGCGATCCGATGGCCATCTTGGCTTCGGGCCGGTGGTTGAGCAGGGTGGTCAACACCACGGAAATGGTTGCGGTGCCGATGGATCCGGCCGTCTGGTTGACGATGTTCATCAGGGTGGAACCCCGCGCGACCTCACCGTGGGTGAGGGTCTGGATGGCGGCGGTCATGGTCGGCATCATGGTGCAGCCCATGCCCAGACCCATGATGAACAGCACCCCGCACAGCATCGGGTAGGGGGTGTCGGCCTTGACCTGGGTCAGCGCGGCCATCGACAGCGTCATGATCGAGATGCCGGTGAGCACGATCTTGCCGGGCCCGATCTTGTCGACCAGGCGGCCGGCGATCGGCATGGTCAGCATCGCACCCAAGCCTTGCGGTGCGATGAGCAGACCGGCGGCCAGGGTGGATTCACCGCGCACCTGCTGCAGATACGAGGGCAGCAGCAGACCGGAGCCGAAGAACGCCATGGCGAACAGGGTCATGGTCATGACCGCGTAGCGCAGCGATTTGTTCTTGAACAGCCGCAGGTCGATGAGCGGGTGTTCGGTGCGCAGCGCGTGGAAGACGAACGCGATCAGCAAACCCGCGCCGACGATGGCGGGGATGAGCACCTTGGCCGACTTGATCGTGCCTTCACCGGGGATGGAGGACACACCGAACAGGAAGGCGGCCAGACCGGGCGAGGCGAGCAGCATGCCCAGGAAGTCGAAGCTCTGCGACGGTTCGGGATTGTCGCGCGGGAAGATCGTGTAGGCCAGCACCAGGGCGATGATGCCGATGGGCAGGTTGATCAGGAAGATCCAGTGCCAGCTGAAGGAGTCGATGAGCCAGCCGCCCAGGATGGGGCCGCCGATGGGGCCCAGCAGCATGGGCACGCCGAGCACGGCCATGACGCGGCCGATGCGGGTGGGGCCCGCGGCGTGGGTCATGATCGTCATACCCAGCGGCATGAGCATGCCGCCGCCGAGACCCTGAATGACGCGGAAGGCGATGAGGGACTCGATGTTCCAGGCCGTCGAGCACAGCACCGAGCCGATCACGAAGAACACCAGCGCCATCATGTAGAGGCGTTTGGTGCCGAATCGGTCGGCGGCCCAGCCGGTGAGGGGGATGACGGTGGCCAGCGCGAGGGTGTAGCCGGTCATGGACCAGGCGGCGATGGCGTAGGTCGTGTTGAAGTCGTGCTGGAAGGTGGGGATGGCGACGGTCACGACCGTGACGTCGAGGATCGACATGATGGCGCCGAGCACCACGACACCGGCGATTTTGAAGACGCCGATGTCCAGCTTGTCGTCGGCGGAGTCGGCCGCCTTGGTATCCGGAGGGGTGGTCACCGCTTCAGCCTGCCAGCCGGTCGGCCGTGAAACCAGCACATTTTTCTCTCGGTGCCCATGCGCAGGTCCTCTCTACCGCGGACAGGTCGCTTCGGAGTCGGATTCCCAAAGCATACCGAGCAGTAGCAACCTTGGAGCAAGTTCGTGGCGGACCGCCGAACCCCACGCGCACCGCGCGTACCCTGGCGTTCTCAGCGAAGTACGGCGAGGAGAACACTCTCGATGACCGACCCGGTAGTGGGCCTGACCGGTACGCTGACCTCGCCGATCCGGGGCGAGGGAGCTCTGGGTGAGGTGCAGGTCGCCATCCGAGGGGGAACCGAGCTCTACATCGCGCGTGCCCGCGAGCCGCTGTCCGCCGGTGCGTCGGTGCTGGTGGTCGCCGTTCATCCCGGTCGTGTCGTCGATGTTGTTGCGTGGGTCCCGCTTCCGGGCGATTGATTGTTCGGAAATGGTTCGAACCACGTTCGAGGGGAGTCACACACGATGCTGGGTTATCACGTACCCGATCCCGATGAGGCAATGCTGGTCAGCGGTGGCCGTCACGGCAAGGACGGCGGCGCGCCGTTCCGGGTGATCATCGGTCACGGCGCCTGGGTGGTGCCGTTGTTCCGCAAGGTGCGGTATCTGTCGCTGGCGATGTTCGAGGCCGAGATCGGGGAACGCTGCGTCACCAAGCAGGCCATCCAGCTCGATGTGCGGGCGGTGATCGCGTTCAAGGTCGCCAATGACGAGCAGTCGATCGTCAATGCGGCGCAACGGTTCCTGTCCGAGCAGGAGAAGGAGATGAGTGTGCTGACCGGGCGCATCTTCTCCGGTCACCTGCGCTCGATCGTGGGGTCGATGACGGTCGAGGAGATCATTCGCGAGCGCCAGAAGCTGGCCGACGAGGTGCTGGTGGCCTCGAAGGTGGAGATGAGCAATATCGGGTTGTGGGTGGACTCGTTCCAGATCCAGCACATCGACGACGGCAATCTGGGCTACATCACCGCCATGGCCGCCCCGCACAATGCCGCGGTGCAGCGGGACGCGCAGATCGCGCAGGCCGCCGCCGCCCAGCTGGCCGCCCAGGCCGAGCAGGAGTCCCAGCGCAAGCAGGCCGAATACCAGCGCGAGACCGCGATCCTGCGCGCGCAGTATCAGCGCGATATCGACAAGGCCAATGCCGAAGCCGCGCAGGCGGGCCCGCTCGCGCAGGCCACCGCCATGCAGGAGGTGCTCGCCGCCCAGGCCGAGCAGGCGCGCAAGCAGGCGGAGCTGCGGGAACAGCAGCTGCAGGCCGAGGTGGTCAAACCCGCTCTGGCAGAGGCGGATCGGGTGCGAATTCTCGCCGAGGCCGAAGCCGATCGCACCCGGATCCAGGCCGAGGCGGCGGCGTCGAACAATCGGATCGCGCTCGATCAGCTGTTGATCGAGCAGTTGCCCGAGATCGTCAAGCAGGCCGCGGGCGGGCTGTCGAAGGCGAACCTGACGGTGCTCAATGGTCCCGACGGGGTGTCGGAGATCGTCAACGGGATGGTGGGCCAGGGGTTGACGGTCTTCAATTCGTTGCAAAAGGCACTTTCCTCCAACAATGATCAGCCCGCGGACTAGAGTGACCGCCAGAGGGACGCGGCGACGAGGAGCGGGTGTTTAGGTGTCCATCGGGAAATTGGTGTCGTTCGACAGCTCTCGGGGTTTCGGGTTCATCCGTCCGGAAGACGGCGGCCCGGATGTGTTCGTGCATGTCAACGACATCGGGTTGGATGAGGACGAGCTGCGCCAGGGGCGGGTTTTCGAATTCGATGTGACCGAGGGTGATCGGGGTCCGAAGGCGATCAATCTGGCGGTGGTGCCCGGTCAGGCGGCCGCGCCGGTGCGGCACAAGGCCAAGGAGCATCGCGCGGCGGGCCAGATGACCGCGGCCGAGCATCGCCGGTTGATCACCGAACTGTTGTTGGACGCCTCGCCGCAGCTGACGGCGGCGGAGATCATCACGATTCGGGATCGGCTCACCTCGTTCGCCGACGCGCACGGGTGGCTCGAAAACTGACCGGTTCGCATTACGATCGGTCTCGGATCCGCCGCGAACCGAGGAGGCCGTGTGCTGTTGCCCGTCATGCCGCCGGTGAAACCGATGCTGGCCAAATCGGTGTCGGAGCTGCCCCGGGATCCGGGGCTGCGGTTCGAACCGAAATGGGACGGCTTCCGCTGCATCGTGTTCCGCGACGGACCCGACATCGAGCTGGGTTCCCGCAATGATCGGCCCCTGACCCGGTATTTCCCCGAACTGGTGGAACTACTGGGTCAGGCGCTGCCGCCGCGGTGCGTGGTGGACGGGGAGATCGTGGTCGTCACCGAGAACGGCCTGGATTTCGACACGCTGCAGCAGCGGCTGCATCCGGCGGCGTCGCGGGTCAAGAAGCTGGCCGCGGAGACCCCCGCCAGTTTCGTGGGCTTCGACCTGCTGGCGTTGGGTGACGAGGATCTGACCGGGCGGCCGTTCGCCGAGCGGCGCGCCCTGCTCGAGACGGTGCTCGACGGTTCACATCCGGGCACGCATCTGACGCCGATCACCGATGATCCCGATGTCGCCGCGGACTGGTTCACCCGGTTCGAGGGCGCGGGGTTCGACGGGGTGATGGCCAAGGCGTCGGATCTGGCGTATCTGCAGGACAAGCGGGTGATGCTCAAGATCAAGCATGAGCGGACCGCCGACTGCGTGGTGGCCGGGTTCCGCTGGCACAAGGACGGCCAAGGGGTGGGATCGCTGCTGCTGGGCCTGTTCGACGACGAGGGCAATCTGCATCATGTCGGGGTGGCGTCGTCGTTCACCGCGGCCCGGCGCAAGGAACTGGTCGACGAGCTGGCCCCGTTGCGGGAGAACGCCCTGGAGAATCACCCGTGGCGTTCCTGGGCCGATGCCGCCGCCCAGGCCAAGGCCGACGGGAAGATGCCGGGCGGGGTGAGCCGCTGGACCGGCGGCAAGGATCTGTCGTGGGAGGCGTTGCGTCCGGAGCTGGTGGCAGAGGTGCGCTACGAGCATGTGATGGCCGGGCGGTTCCGCCACGGCGGGCGGCTGGTGCGGTTCCGCAGTGACCGCACCCCCGAATCGTGTACCTACGCTCAGCTCGACGAGGTCGCGCCCGCCGAGCTGGCCGATATCTTCGCCGAGGCCAGAAACTCGAAAGGGACCGCGCGGTGAGTGATTCGGCGCAGATCGAGGTCGCCGGGCGCACGGTGCCGGTGTCGAATCCGGGCAAGGTGTATTTCTCCAAGCGCGGGGACACCAAGCTGGATCTGGTGAATTACTATCTGGCCGTTGCCGATCCGATCATGCGGACCATCGGCGGGCGGCCGGTGCTGCTGGAGCGCTACCCGGACGGGGCGTCGGGCAAGTCGTGGTTCCAGAAGCGGGTTCCGTCCTCGGCGCCGGACTGGTTGCAGACCACGGTCGTGTCCACCCCCAACGGCACCACCAGTGACGCGCTGGTCGCGGTCGATATGGCGCACATCGTGTGGGCGGTCAACCTGGGCTGCTTGGGTTTCCACGTCTGGCCCACTCACGCCGGTGCCGAGGCGGCGTCCACGTTCCCGCCGGTGCTCGACGCGGCGGGGAATGTGCTGCCGCCGACCGGTGTCACCGATGAGCTGCGCATCGATCTGGATCCCTCCCCCGGCATCGGTTTCGACGATCTGCGGGCCGCGGCGTTCGCGACCCGCGAGTTGTGCACGGAACTGGGTATCGATGTGCGCGTGAAGACCTCCGGTTCGCGGGGCCTGCACCTGTACGCGATGTTGAAGCCGGAGTGGGACGGCTACCAGGTTCGGGCGGCGGCGGTCGCGCTGGCGCGTGAACTCGAACGCCGCCATCCCGACGACATCACCGCGGCGTGGTGGAAAGAGGAGCGCGGCTCGCGGGTGTTCGTCGATTTCAACCAGAATGCCCCGCACAAAACGGTTTTCGGCGCGTGGTGCGCGCGCCCGAAGGTCGGCGCGCAGGTCTCGACCCCGATCTCCTGGGACGAGCTGGCCACGATCGTGCCCGACGACCTGACCATCGCCACCGTCCCGGCCCGTGTCGCCGAACTGGGCGATCCGTGGGCCGACCGCACCCCGCAGTCACTGGCCCCGCTGTTGGAGATGTCGGACAAGGACATGGCCGCGGGCTTGATGGACGCCCCGTGGCCGCCGGTGTATCCGAAGATGCCCAATGAGCCGCCGCGCGTGCAGCCGAGCAAGGCCCGCAAGGACGCCGACTAGCTTCCGGTCGGCTCGTCACAGCACCGCGGCGACCGTCACCGCCGATCCGACGAGGAACAGTGCCCACCCGCGGGCGCGACGCCGACGGGTGGCGGGCATGGGCTAGGCCGAGAGTGTCTGCGCGGGTGCGTGTTCGGTTCCCGCGCACCAGATCGTGCGGATGGCGCGGGTGGCGGTGATGTCGGCGAGGGGGTCGGCGTCGAGCAGGACCAGGTCGGCGCGCAGGCCCGGGGTGATGGCGCCGCGGTCGGTGAGGCCGAAGTGGCGGGCGGGCAGCGCGGTGCCGGCGTTGAGGGCGTCGGCGGGGCTGAGGCCGGCCTGGACGAGGAGCTCGAGTTCGTGGTGCAGGCTCGCGCCCTGGGGTGGGTGGACGGGGATGCCGGTCATCTGGTTGGCGTCGGTGCCGGCGAGGATGGGGACGCCCGCGGCGTGCAGGACGCCGACGGTCTTCAGTGACGCGGGGAAATACTGTGCGACGCCGTGGATGTCGGCGACGCCTTCCATCATGACGAGGGTGGGGATCACCACGTGGGCGCCGGTCGCCAGGCGATCGATGTCGGCGGCGGGCAGGCGGGCGCCGATGGGGACGTGGGTCAGGGCGTCGACTCCGGCGTCGATCGCCATGGCGTACGCGCCGGGGGTGGAGGTGTGGGCGACGACGGTCAGGCCGCGGGCGTGGGCGGCGGTGACGACGGCCTTGGTGGTGTCGGCGTCGGGCCCGCCTTCGCCGGGGGCTTCCAGGACCAGCTTGATGTAGTCGCTGCCGGTCGAGACGCGCTGCGCCACCATGGCTTCGGCGTCGTCGGGGTGAGCGATGCCGGCGACGTCGGCGATGCCGGGGACGTGGGCGTGCACGCCCGCGGAACCGATGATCGGCGCCCCGGCGCAGCGCAGGGCGGTCGTGGCGGTGCGGGCGCGCGCCTGCTCGATCAGGGCGGTGTCGGCCGATCCCATGTCGAGTACGGTCGTGACGCCGTGGGCGGCATAGGTATCCAGCGCGTGCGGACTGTCGAGATGGATGTGGGCGTCGATGAGGCCCGGGATGAGGATGGCCCCGTCGGCGTCGAGGTGTTCGGCGCCGACGGGGTCGGTTCCGATGACGGTGCCATCGATGACGACCGTGGTCGGTGCGGTGATGGTGTGGCCGTCGAAGATTCGGACGTTTCGGATGGCCAGCTTGTGATTCGACTCCCCCTGCATGCAGCCAATCTAGAACCCGTTGCAGCAGTGGGCAAGATCGACTCGCGGGTCAGGCGGCTCCGGCGGTGCGCTCGACGGCGAGCGCGGCGGGTTGGCGGGCGCCACGCAGGATCAGGTGCAGCAGGGCCACGAACAGGGTTTGGTCGACCGGACTCCAGCCCGCGGACATGCGGTTGTGCACGAATCCGACGGCCACACCGGAGTCGGGGTCGGCCCAGCCCATCGATCCGAACAACCCCATGTGCCCGTAGCCGCGCGGGGCGTGCGGGGACGGGAAGCTGTGGTAGCCGACGTGCCAGAACGGGATGACCAGGGCGCGGTCGAGCTGGTAGGTGCGGATTCGTTGCAGGCCCCGAACGGTTTCCGGCGACAGGTAGGTGCGGCCGTCGACGGTGCCGCCGCCTGCGAGGGCGCTGTACATCTTGGCCAGGGCGGGCGCGGTGCACACGGCATTGCCGGCGGGCAGGGCGGTGTCGAGGATGGTGGGGCGGTCGCCGCGGAAGATCGATTCCAGGCCGGGGACGTAGATGGAGGAGATCGGGGAGCGCAGCAGGCGCGGCAGTTGCGGGACGGCGGTGGCGACCGGGCCCGGAATGGTGTGCTCGGCCAGGTTTTTCAGCGATCCGACCAGGTCGGCGGGGCGGGTGCGGGATCCGGCGGGTGGGCGGCCCAGGTGGATGCCGTCGACGCCGAGGGGTTCGGCGACCTCGCTGCGGTAGAGGCGGGTCATGTCGTGGCCGGTGATGGCGCGGGCGAGGCCGGCCATGAGCCAGCCGATGGTGAGTGCGTGGTAGATCGGTTTGCCCAGCAGGTGATCGGGTTTCGCGGCCGCGAGGCGTTGTTCCATGAGTTCGTGGTCGAGGACTTCGTCGGGGGTGACGGCGGGCAGGCCCGAGAGTCCGGCGCGGTGGCTGAGCAGTTCGGTGACGGTGATCCGGCCTTTGCCGTTGGCGGCGAATTCGGGCCAGTACTCGGCGACGGGGGCGTCGTAGTCGAGCAGGCCGCGATCGGCCAGGCGCGCGAGGACGGTGGCCGAGACACCTTTGGACGCGGAGTACACCATGGCGCCGGTGTCGGCGGTCCAGGGTGTGCCGTGGGCGTCGGCGGCGCCGGCGTGGATGTCGACGACCAGTTCGCCGTCCTGATACACCGCGAGTGCGCCGCCGTTGCCGCGGCGTCCGGCCAGGACGCGGGCGAATGTCCGTATGGCGGAATCGAATCGGGGGTCGGCGGCGCCGTGTACTCCGGCGGGCAGTCCGGCAGCGGTGGCGGAGCTGTGGGTCGTCATCGATCCACGGTAGCGGCGCCACCACCACCCCGGCAAGGTGTGTCTGGGACAATTTTGGGGCGGGATTGGGGGTTTCGGACCTGGCGAAGTGGGAACCGTTATGCGCCCGGCGAACCCAGCGCGGTGCGCAGAGTGTCGCGGAGCCAGCGTTGGGCGGGGTCGGCGTCGAGGCGGGCGTGCCAGCGCAGCCGGATGTCGACTTCGGGCAGGGGCGCGGGGATGTCGAACCAGCGCAGGCCCAACGTGTCGCCGTAGTGGGCGGCGAGGCGGTGCGGGACCAGCCCGACGTAGGGGGTTTGTGAAACCAGCAGGGCGGCAAGGGCGGAGGTGGGCACGACGGCGGCGACGTGGCGGCGCAGACCTTCGGCGGTGAGCGCGTCGTCGAGGGGGCCGCGGGCGCGGCCGCGCCGCGACGCGGACACGTGCGGGTGTTTGCAGAGTTGGGCCAGGGTGGGGCGGCGGCGCCGGCCCAGCGGGTGCTCGGCGCGGACGATGCCGACGAGGTGTTCGCGGTAGAGCTCGGCGGTGTGGATGTCGGGGGCGGCGGCGGTGTCGGCGCCGATGTCGAGGTCGATGGTGCCGTCACGTAACGCTTCGAGGCTTTCGTCGCCTTCGGGGACGAAGCGCAGGACCACGCCGGGTGCGGCGGCCGCGGTGGCCGCGACGGCGGCGGTGACCAGGGTCGCGGCGACGCCGTCGTTGATGCGGATGGCGAAGGTGCGCTTCAGTGCCGCGAGGTCGACGGTGCGGTCGGCGCTGATGAGGGCGGAGGCCTCTTCGAGGAGGGACCGGACGCGGGGTGCGGTGCGCAGCGCGAACGGGGTGGGGGCCATGGCGCGCCCGGCTCGCACCAGGATGGGGTCGCCCATGGCGCGGCGCAGTCGACCCAGGGCGCGGCTGGTGGCGGGGATCGACAGGTGCAGGCGTTCGGCGGCCGCGGTGACGCTGGCGTCCTGGAGCAGGGCGTCGAAGACGCGCAACAGGTTCAGGTCGAGCTGCTCGGTCATTGTTGCATCGTATGCAACTCTGGGTTACTAAAGTTGCGTCGCGCGGATGTAAGCCTGGTCCATAGCGTGCACTGTATGCAAACAAACCTTCTCCCCCAGGCCGTGACCGCGCCCAATGCGGTTGTCCGGCGGGGGCTCGTGTCGTTGATGTGCGCGTGTGTGGTGTTGGTCGTGGGGATGGTGGCCGCGATCAATCTGGCCGTTCCGATGCTGGCGGCGAGTCCGCTGCGGCCGTCGGCGTCGGCGCTGGTGTGGATCGTGGACACCTACGTGATCGTGTTCGCCTGCCTGGTGATTCCCGGTGGCGCGGCCGGTGACCGGTTCGGGCGCAAGGGCGTGCTGCTGGCCGGGCTGGGATTGTTCGCGGTCGGCGCGCTGGTCTCGGCGCTGGCGCCGTCGGTGGGCGTGTTGCTGGCGGGCCGGGCGATCACCGGCGCCGGGGCGGCGGCGGTGTTGCCCAATACGTTGGCGGTGTTGTTGCACGCGGTGCCGGCCGATCGCAAGCCCGCGACGATCGCGACGTGGGCGTCGATGACCGGAATCGGCGGCGTGCTGGGCAATGTCGGTGGCGGCGCGGTCCTTTCGGGCGGATCGTGGCGGTGGCTGTTCGTGGCGGCCGCACCATTGGCGGGGGTGCTGGCCGCGTTGGTGGCATGGGTCGCGCCGGTGTCGGGCCGCCACGATCGCCGTTTGGATCCGGTGGGCACGGTGTTGCTGGTCGCGGCGTCGGTGGCGCTGCTGGTCGGGATCGTGGAGGGCCCGGTCGCGGGTTGGGGCAGTGTCGTGGTGATCGCCGGATTCGGGTGCGCGGCGGTGCTGTTCGCGGTGTGGACGGTGGTCGAGTTGCGGGTGGAGCATCCCTTGCTGGATCCGCGACTGTTCGCGTCGCCGGGGTTGCGCAGCGCTTGCCTGGGCATGACCGCGGTGTTCTTCGGGATGTTCGCGCTGTTCTATGTGAACGCGTCGTTCCTGCAGTACGCCAAAGGGTTCGGGGTGCTGCGCACCGGGCTGGGCATCATTCCGTTGACGGTTCCGGTCATCGTGGGCGCGCGCCATGTCGGACGGCTGTCGGGCCGGATCGGGGTGGATGCGACGATCGCGATCGCGTTCGGTTTCGTCGGCGGCGGTCTGCTGGGTCTGTCCACCACCGGCCTGCACACCTCCTACCTGGTGTACGCGGTGTGGCTGGTGGTCACCGGAATCGGTGTGACGCTGGCTCTTCCGACCTTGTCGGCGGCGATCACCGGCGCGTTGCCGCAGTCGCTGGCCGGGGTGGGTGCGGGATTGCAGGCCACGACCCGCGAGTTCGGGAGCGCGTTGGGTGTCGCGGTGATCGGCACCGTCCTGACCTCCCGTTTCGTGGCCGCTCTCCCGTCGGAGGTCCGCGCGGGCGGCGCGCACACCGTGGCGCAGGCTCGAGCGTTCGCGCCCGAGCGTGCCGATGCGATTGTCGCGGCGTTCGTTTCGGGCGCGGATGCCGGATTCCGGGTGGTCGGGGTGGCGGTGCTGGTGTCGGGTGTGCTCGTGCTCGGGCAGGCGGTGATGTCGCGTCGCGTGGCCCGGTAGCCGCGATCGGCGGTGGTGTCGGTGCGGTCTGCGACAGTGGCGGGTATGGATTCGGTGGCGTTCGGTGATGCGGAGGCGTTCGATGCCTGGCTCGAGGTCAATCACGGACGCGCGGAGGGGGTGTGGATTCGGATGGCGAAGAAGGGGTCGGGGATCGCGTCGCTGACCGAGGACGAGGCGGTGGATGTGGGGTTGTGCTGGGGCTGGATCTCCGGGCAGCGCAAGGGCCTCGATGGCGAGTTCTATCTGCAGAAGTATGTGCCGCGGCGGCCCGGAAGCTTCTGGTCGCAGGTGAACGTCGACAAGGTGGCGGCGTTGACGGCGGCGGGGCGGATGCGGGGGCCGGGGCTGGCGGAGGTGCAGGCGGCGCGCGCGGACGGGCGGTGGGCGGCGGCGTATCCGTCGCAGGCGAACTTCACCGTGCCCGAGGATTTAGCGGCGGCCTTGGCAGGGCGGCCGCGGGCGCGAGCCGCGTTCGAGGCGCTCGACCGCACAGGTCAGTATCTGATCGTGTTGGACGTGCTGCGCACGAGAACGGCGAAAACGCGGGCTTCCCGGCTGGAGAAGGCCGTGAGCGGGCTCGAAAACCAGTGAAAGCGGCTGATTCCGGGCGACAGGCATCATGTCTGTCGCCCGGAATCGGTGTCAGTCCCGGTTGGTGGTGAGAACGGGGGCCAGGGTGCGCAGGACCGCGGTGGCGTCGTCACCGAGGACCTGGATGGCGACGTGGTCGGCTCCGGCCTGCAGGTGCTGGTTCAACCGGTCGGCGACCTGGTCGGTGGCGCCGTGGGCGACGACGGCGTCGACGTAGCGGTCGCTGCCGGGGGCGGTGAGGTCGGTGTCGTCAAGTCCGAAGCGGCGCAGGTTGTTGGTGTAGTTGCTCAACCCGAGGTAGAAGCCGGCGCGGTCGCGGCCCTGGGTGCGGGCGCGGGCCGGGTCGTCGTCGAGGACCACTTTGTGTTCGACCGCGAGCAGGGCCTCGGGGCCGAGGATGCCGCGCAGTTCGGCGGTGTGTTCGGGGACCGTCAGGTAGGGCAGCGCCCCGGCGGTGCGGTCGCGGGCCAGGCGCGCCACCCGCGGACCGAGTGCGGCCAGAGCGCGACCGTGCTGGGGGACGCCGCGGGCGTCGAGGACGTCGAGGTAGTCGACCAGCGCGTCATAGGGTTTGGTGTAGTCCGCGGTGTGTTCGCGGTGGCCCGCGCCGATGCCGAGCAGGAAGCGGCCGGGGAATTTCTCGTCCAGGCGCAGGTAAGTGTCGGCGGCGGCTTCGGGCGCCGAGGCCCACACATTGACGATGCTGGTGGCGACCACCAGTGATTCGGTCGCGCCGAGCAGTTGCTCGTAGCCGTCGAAGTCGGCGGGCGGGGAGCTGCCCAGCCAGATCGTGCCGTAGCCGAGTTCCTCGATCTCCCGCGCGGATTCCGGGGTGAACTGCGGATAGGGCTGCCACACGCCGAATGTTCCCAAGCCGTCGAATGCCATACCGGGCCTCAACGGTTCATGATCGGATTGCATTCCCCGGCGCGAAATCTTCCCGGTGCGACCCCGAATTCGCGTTTGAACGCTTTGGCGAACGCGTATTCGGAGGCGTATCCGGACTTTTCGGCCACGACGCGCAGCAGCAGGTCGGTGTCGCGCAGCAGCCGGGCCGCGCCGGTCATGCGCCACCAGGTCAGATAGGTGAGCGGGCCGATGCCCAGGGTGGCGGTGAACCGTTGCGCGAACACCGATCGCGACACGCCCGCGCGGTCGGCCAGCGATTGCACGGTCCAGGGCTGACCGGGGTCGGCGTGGATGGCTTGCAGCGCGGCGTGCACGGCCGGGTCGCGCAGCGCGCCGACCCATCCGGTGTCGGAGGGGTGGGCCTGGTGCCAGGCGCGCAGCAGGAACAGCAGCAGCACTTCGAGCAGGGGCGCGATGGCCCCGGATCCGTCGGCGGTGTCGAGTTCGTGGCCGAGCAGGTCGATCGCGGCGCGCAGCGGGCTGTGGTGGCCGACGCGGGCGGGCAGATGGATCACATCGGGCAGTTCGGCCAGCGCGGGGTGCGGGCGGGCGTCGTCGAGAGAGTAAGCGCCACACAGCAATACGGTGTCGGGTCCGGCCGTGGCGGGGCCGGGGTCGCTGTCGGGGCGGTCGGCGATGGCGTGGCCGCGGCTGCGGGGCATGAACGCGACGTCACCGACCTGGAGGTGGATCGGGTCGCCGTCGTCGGGCAGCAGCCAGCACGAACCCTGCAGCACGACATGGAAACCGGCGCTGTTACCGGCGGCGGGAAAGTGGGTACGCCAGCTGCCGTGCCGGACGGTGCGGTTGGAATGCGGTGTGCCCAGCCGCATCGCGGCGACCGCGTCACTGAGGATGTCCACGAATCCCACCGTACCGGCGGCGCCCGCGGCCCCGGACGATCGGACATCGGGACCGGACTTTCGAGCATGGATCGTCCGAGTAGCCGTGCCTAGCGTGGGTTGCGAGTCGATTCCCGGCCGCATCCCTTCACCCGATGGAGTTGCCCCTCATGCGTATTGCCGTGCACGGCGCGAGCGGTTTCACCGGTTCGCTCATCGTCGCCGAACTCGCGCGCCGCGACCTGTCCCCCATCCTGGTGGGCCGCGACGAGACCCGGTTGCGGGCCGTCGCCGCCCGCACCGGGGTCCCCGACGCCGAGATCCGGGTGGCCATCCTCGACGACACCGCCGCCCTGGCCGCCGCCTTCGCCGACAGCGACGCCGTCGTCAACGCCGCCGGACCGTTCACCCTGTGGGGTGAGCCGGTGGTGCGGGCCGCGATCGCCGCCCGCGGCCATTACATCGACACCACCGGCGAACCCGGCTACCTGCACACGATCCTGTCCACCTATGACGAGCCCGCGAAACAGGCTGGGGTGGCGGTCGTTCCGGCCGTCACCGATGACGGGGTGCCCGGTGACCTGATCGCCGCACTCACCGCCGCCCGCCTCGACGCGCCGCTGCGGGAGGTCCGTATCGCCGATCTGCGCCGCCCGGGCGCGGCCTCGCGCGGCACGGCCCGGTCGATGGCCGCCATCGCCGTGCTCGATCAGGTCGAATACCGCGACCGGACATGGCAATCGGCCAACGCATCGGCCACCACCCTCAGCGAGCCCGGCGAACCGGACCCGGTGTCGGTGACGCCGCTGGCATTGCCGGGCGTCTACACCATCCCCCGCCACCTCGACACCCCGATCGTGCGCGGGGTGATCCGCACCGAGATGGGTGAGATCTTCGCGGGCCTGGGTGGTGACGTCGCCGAGACGATTCCCGAGATCCCCGACGCCGACGCCTTGGCCGCGTCGCGCTGGCTGGTCCTGGCCGAGGCGACCGGTGTCGACGGCAGCCGGGCGCGGGGCTGGGTGAGCGGGTTCGACCCGTACGCGGCCACCGCGGTCATCGCTGTCGAGGCCGCACGCCGTCTCGCGCTCGACGGCGCTCCGGCCGGAACCCTCGCGCCCGCGCAGGCTTTCGACGCCGCGAGCTTCCTCGACCATCTCGCCACCACGGGGGTTCACTGGCAGGTCGAGGAGCTCACAAGCGTCTAGGGCTTCTCGCGTGCGCTAGGGGTTCGCGTCGACCTTCGGGAACGTCTCGGCCACCAGCGTGGTGAGGGCGTCGGCGAGCAGGTGGTGCACCTGCTCGCGGGTCAGGCTGCCGCGCACGATCCACTCGCGCCCGGCGGCCTTGACCAGACCGCCGTAACAGCGCACCAGCGCCCGCAATTCGGCCGAATGCAGCGAATCGTCGAGACCCATCATCGCCACCATGCGATCGGCGGCGGCGTAGTCGGCCTCGTCGAGGATGCGCTGCACCTCCGGATCGTCGCCGACGCCTTCGTGGCCGGTGACCTTGACCCAGGTGCTGCCGTGCTCGCCGATGGTGTCGAGCAGCCACGCGACACTGGCGTCCACTCGTTCCCGCAGCGATCCGGTGGGCACCGCCATCTTCTCCGGCCGCGGCAGCGTGACCATGCGGCGCACCACCGCAAGGTACAGGTCGCGCTTGTTGCCGAAGTAGTGGTTGATCAGCCCGCGCGCCACCCCGGCCCGCTGGGCCAGCTCGGCGGTCGACACCGCCGCGTAGGGGCGCTCGCCGAACATGTCGATCGCGCAGGACAGGATCTGCGCGCGACGTTCGTCGGGCTCGAGGCGACGACGGCGCGTGGCGCCGTCGTCTGCCGAAGGGTCGGAGTTACCGCCGGGCCGGGGTGGCGCGGTGGGGTCGGAGTTACCGCCGGGCCTTGGCGGCGCGGTGGGGTCAGAGTGAGCGGGCAATGAGATCCTTCATCACCTCGTTGGCTCCCGCGAGGATTCGCAGGACCCGAGCGCCGGTGTACAACTGCGAGATCGGGTATTCGGTCATGTATCCATAGCCGCCGAAGAACTGCAGGCAGCGATCCACCACATTACCGAGTTGATCGGTCAACCAGTATTTCGACATGGCCGCGGTGGGGATATCGAGCTCCCCACGCAGGTGCTTGCTGATGCAGTCGTCGAGGAACACGCGTCCGACCTTGGCGATCGTCGCGCACTCGGCCAGTTCGAACCGGGTGTTCTGCATGGCGTAGAGCGGCTTGCCGAACGCCTCGCGGCCCTTGGTGTAGTCGACGGTCAGCTGCACGGCCTTCTCGGTCATGGCGACCGCGAGGATCGCGGTGACCAGGCGTTCCTGGGCCAGCATCTGCATCATCTGATAGAAGCCCTGCCCCTCGGCCTGCCCGAGCAGGTTCGACGCGGGCACCCGCAGGCCGTCGAAGAACAGCTCGGCGGTGTCCTGGGCCTTGCCGCCGATCTTGGACAGGATGCGGCCGCGCTTGAAGCCGGGGGTCTCGTCGGAGACCTCGGCGAAGATCAGCGAGACGCCGGCCGCGCCCTGGGTGGGGTCGGTCTTGCAGGCGATGATGATGCCGTCGCACAGCCAGCCGTTGGAGATGAAGATCTTCGAGCCGGTGATGACGTACTCGTCGCCCTCGCGCACCGCGCGGGTCTTGATGTTCTGCAGGTCCGAGCCGGTGCCGGGTTCGGTCATGCCGATGGAGAGCACCATCTCGCCGCTGGCCGCCTGGGGCAGCACACGCCGTTTGAGTTCCTCGGAACCGAATTCGTGGATGTAGGGCGCGATGATCGAGGAGTGCACCGACATGCCCAGGGACCCGTCCCCGGCGTGGGTCTGGGCTTCGATGATGGCCGCCTCGTGGGCGAAAGTGCCGCCGCCACCGCCGTATTCGGTGGGGATGGCCGCGCACAGCAGGCCCAGTTCGCCGGCCCGGTTGTAGAGGGCGCGGTCGGGGTGGCCCTGTTCGATGAACTTCTCGGTGTGCGGGATCACCTCCTTCTCGAAGAAGGTGGTCGCCAGAGTCCGTACCGCCTCGACCTCGTCGTCGCTCCATGCGGGGCGTGCCATCGCAGATCCTTCGCTTGCCTGAACGGGGGTGCGCAAATGCGCCTCGCCCCTAGGGTGCACGGCTATTGGCGTGGTGTCAACAACGTGTCAATACTCGGCCGAGCGGGCCTGATTCACCTCGGCGAACGTCGTGAAAATCGGCACGTCCGGATCCGCGGCGATCCCCTGACGCCGCAGGAAACCGTCGATCAACCCCCACGCCAACTCCGTGGCCTGCCCCACGAACTCCGCGGTCTGCGCCGCTGACGGCGTATCCGAATCCGACAGCCACAGATCGGTGATCGACACCATCGCACCGGTCAACGCGCGCGAGAGATAGTCCAGCCCCGCCGTGTCCAAGGGCACCGCCTCGGCCACCGTCCGCGCCAGCTTCTCCAACCGCAGCGCCGCCTCACGCCCCAGATCCAGCTGCAGCACCCCCGAGCCCGACTGCTGGATCACCGGGGCCTGCCCCAGATACCGGAAAACGTTGGGATGCTCCAGGATTCCGCGCGCGTACTCACCGAACACCCGCGTCAACGCCACCCGCGGCGGCTGCAGCATCAACGTCATATCCGCGCCCGCGGCCG
Source organism: Nocardia sp. CA-136227 (assembly GCF_050955695.1). Taxonomy (NCBI): domain Bacteria; kingdom Bacillati; phylum Actinomycetota; class Actinomycetes; order Mycobacteriales; family Nocardiaceae; genus Nocardia; species Nocardia sp. CA-136227. The sequence continues at coordinate 3,744,238 of NZ_CP192081.1, read as the reverse complement.
CGAACGCCCGCCGCGACATGCGCGCCGCGATCTCGGTGAACAGATCCCCCTTGTCCGCGAACTGCCGGTACAACCGCGGCTTGGTGATCCCCGCCTCGCGCGCGATGTCATCCATGCTCGGGCGCGGACCCGCCCGATCGATCACCCGGATCGCCGCGTCCACGATCTCCTCACGCGACACCAGCCGAGTCCCCCCGGCACTGCTACGAACCACCCGCGCAGCATACATGTACCGCCGGTACGGCAGTTCCGCACGACAATCCCACTTGATTTCGGACCGAGCGTACTGCCAGTATCGAATCCCGTACCGGCAGTACGCACAACCGGAAAGACGACGATGTCCGACCCAGCCCGCCAACTCGGCGACACCCTGCGCGCACCCCTGCCCGCAGCCTTCGACCAGCTCCCCGACAGCGACCTGGCCGAACTCCACCGCCTCCTCGAAGCCGCCAAGACCCACCGCCGCGACACCCTCGACGCAGCCCTCGGCTCCTCCCTCGACTTCGTCCCGCGCCTGCTGCGCCCCGCCGTCAAGAAAGCACTGGGTCTATGAGCGACCACCTCGCCGCCGTCGCCGAAACCACCAAACTCGCCCGCGTCCTGGGCCTCGACGACCCCACCGAACTCGACTTCCTCGTCGACCTCCCACCCGCCGCCCTGCGCGAATACCGCGAACGCGTCACCGACCTGCTCTTCGACCGCGACGCCAAACGCATGAAGGCCATCGCCACCGCCAGCGCCATCGTCCCCGTCGCCATCAGCTCCAAGATCGCCGAACGCGCCTTCGGACCCATCCTGTGCGCCGCCGTCGCCAGCGCCGTCGAACCCCGCCGCGCGGTCGACATCGCCAAGAACCTCACCCCGGCCTTCCTCGCCGAAGCCGCCGTCCAACTCGACCCCCGCCGCACCGCCGCCATCATCACCGCGGTCCCCGCCACCCTGGTCACCGACGTCGCACGCCAACTCCTGTCCCGCGGCGACCACATCACCATGGGCCGCTTCGTCCACGTCATCCCCGAACCCGCCCTGCGCGCCGCCGCCCCCGTCATGAGCAACCCCGACCTGCTGCGCATCGGCTTCCTGCTCGAGGACAAAACCGCCCTCGACCGCGTCCTGCACATCGTCGCCGACCGCGTCCCCGGCATCATCCGCGCCGCCCACGACCAGCAGATGTGGGCCGAAGGCATCGACCTGCTCGACAACATCGCACCCCACAACCGCGCCTGGATCGGCGACATCACCGCCGGCCTCGGCGACGACGTCCTCGACGGCCTCATCACCGCCGTCGCCGAACTCGACGCCTGGACCACCCTGCTGCCCATCACCAGCGCCATGAGCCCCGACAGCCTGCGCCTGTTCGCCCAACGCCCCGCCATCCACGACGAACACATCCTCACCGCCATCATCGACGCCACCGCCACCCACGACCTCTGGCCCCAAGCCCTCCCGCTCGTCGACGCCGCCCTCACCCCCGACACCCTGGACACGGTGTGGCACACCCTCGTTCAGGCCCGCGACCAGATCCCCGCGGACCTGCTCACCCGGCTCGCCGACCGCGCCCGCGAACTCGGCCACGACCACCACGCCACCCAGCTCGAACCCCTCGGCATCGCCACCACCTGACCCCGCCGCCACCCACCACGCCCGGCCCCAGGTCACGGCCGGGCGACCGTCACACCCGGCGCTCTGGGAGAATGGCTCGGTCCACCGCCCCGCACACGAAGGATCACCGCAGCTCCGATGGCCGAGCAGACCACCCCGACCGACGCCCCGGCCATCGACCCCGCCGACCTGGCCACCTGCCTGCGCGTCCTCGAACAAGCCGGACAGCTCGACAAGGACCACCCGGACTCCGTCGCCGTGCAGCGCGCCGTCGGGCACATGTTCAAGAAGTTCAAGCGCAACAAGCGCATCGCCACCCGCGACGCCATCGCCACCGCCGACAAGGAAGTCGTGGCCGCCACCGCCACCGGCTCACCCAACCGCATCGACGACGAAACCGCCGGGATCCCGATCAGCTCCGCCACCGAAGGCGGCAGCGCCGGAACCCTGCTGCGGGCACGGCCCTGCTACATATGCAAACAGCGCTATACCCGCGTGGACGCCTTCTACCACCAGCTCTGCCCGGACTGCGCCGCCAAGAGCCACGCCAAGCGTGACGCCGGCACCGACCTCAGCGGCAAGCGCGCCCTGCTCACCGGCGGCCGCGCCAAGATCGGCATGTACATCGCGCTGCGCCTGCTGCGCGACGGCGCCCACACCACCATCACCACCCGCTTCCCCAACGACGCCATCCGCCGCTTCGCCGCCCAGCCCGACAGCGCCGACTGGCTGCACCGGCTCCGCATCATCGGCATCGACCTGCGCGACCCCGCCCAGGTCGTCGCCCTCGCCGACGACGTCGCCGCCCAGGGCCCGCTCGACATCCTCATCAATAACGCCGCGCAGACCGTGCGCCGCTCGGTCGGCGCCTACAGCGCCCTCGTCGAAGCCGAGAACGGACCGCTGCCCGCCGGCGAACTGCCCGACGTGATCAGCTTCGGCAAGACCATGCAGGCCCACCCCACCGCGCTGACCGCCAGCCTCACCCCCAACCTCACCGCCGCCGACATCACCGACCTCGCCCTGATCGCGGGATCGGCCACCCCCGAACGCATTTCGCAGGGCGTCGCCATCGACGCGGGCGGCCTGGTGCCCGACCTCGCCCACACCAACAGCTGGGTGCAGAACGTCGGCGAGGTCGACGCCACCGAACTGCTCGAGGTGCAGCTGTGCAACTCGGTCGCGCCGTTCATCCTCATCTCCCGACTACGCCCGGCCATGGCCGCCGCCCCCGCCCGCCGCAAGTACGTCGTCAATGTCTCCGCCATGGAAGGCGTCTTCGCCCGCGGCTACAAGGGCGCGGGCCACCCGCACACCAATATGGCCAAGGCCGCGCTGAACATGCTGACCCGCACCAGCGCCCGCGAGATGTTCGAGTCCGACAAGATCCTCATGACCGCCGTCGACACCGGCTGGATCACCGACGAGCGACCGCACTACACCAAGATCCGGCTGGCCGAAGAGGGCTTCCACGCACCCCTCGACCTGGTCGACGGCGCGGCCCGCGTGTACGACCCGATCGTCCGTGGCGAATCCGGTGACGACCTGTACGGCTGCTTCCTCAAGGACTACGAACCCTCCAACTGGTAGCCGACTCCCTTACCGACCCAGCCCCTCCCCTCCTTGCTGTCTTTGAAGGCGAGGGGTTGTTTCTCGACCATTTTCGCGAAGGTGAGCATTCATGTTTAGATGCGCATATGTACGTAATCATATGACTTAATTGTCGAAATCAGCTCCTCCGAGCATCGGGCGGCCGCCAGAATTGGACGAGAAACTCCCCTACCCTGCGGGTTTCCCGAATTCGATCCACGTGCGCTCCCCCACCCCGCGTTCCCACCGCGGCCCATAATCGACACACGCACTCCCCCACCAGGACGGGTGATCTCATGAGCGCTAAGTCTGTGGCTGATGCATTGCGGGAGCGGTTGCCGTTCCTGCGCTGGTCGGTGATCCGATTCGCCTTGGGCGGGCCGACTTTCGTACGCACGGGTCAGGTCGGCGACGGCCGGGAGGAGGCGGCGCGGGCGTACGTGCTCGCCCACGGGACGGTCGGCGATCCGGACAGTGTGCTCGCCGCGTACGACGGCTTCGCGCGGACCCGCAGCATGCTGGTGAACGTCGGCGACGAGAAGGGGCTGATACTGGACGCGGCGGTGCGCCGAGCCAGTCCCGCGTCGGCCCTCGAATTGGGTGGTTACTGCGGGTACAGCGCGGTCCGGATCGGGCGGGCGCTGGCGCCGGGCGCGCGGCTGGTGTCGGTGGAGCTCAATGCCGACAACGCGTCGATCGCGCGCACGTTGCTGGCGCACGCGGGGCTCTCCGATCGGGTCACCGTTGTCGTCGGCACGATCGACGACGGCGGCGACACTGTGAAGCGTCTGGTATCCGAGCACGGATTCGGCCGCGGCACACTCGATTTCGTCTTCCTCGACCACGACAAGAAGGCTTATCTGCCGGACCTGAAGACGATCCTGGAGGCCGGCTGGCTCCACCCAGGCAGCCTCGCCGTCGCCGACAATGTGCGCATTCCAGGAGCACCGGACTACCTGCGGTACATGCGCGAGTCCGAGGGCGCCACGTGGCGCACCGTCGAGCACCACACCCACGTCGAATACCAGTCGCTCCTGAGAGATCTCGTACTGGAGTCGGAGTACCTGGGCTGACCCGCACCTATCCTGGGGTCATGGTCTACCGGCTGCTGGCCGACGCGACCGCGGTCGTGCACTTCGCGTTCGTGGCCTATGTCGTGGTGGGCGGCTTCATCGCCTGGCGCTGGCCGCGCACGATCTGGCTGCATCTGCTCGCCTTCGGGTGGGGGTTCAGCACCGTGCTGTTCAAGGTCGAGTGCCCGCTGACGAATCTGGAGAACTGGGCGCGCCACCGAGCGGGCGAGGCGGGGTTGCCACCGAGCGGGTTCATCGACCACTACATCACCGGCGTGCTCTACCCCCGCAGCGCATTGACAGAGGTACGGCTGCTGGTCGTGGTGTGCGTCGTCGTCTCCTGGGTGGGTCTCTACCTGCTGTCGCGGCGGCGGGCCGTCGCCTCGGGGCCTTGATCGCGCGGATCGGTGTCGTCGCCGGCCCGCGCGATCCCGGCCCGAAGTCGTCTATCCCGCGTGGGCGTCAACCAGTTCGGTGACGGCGGCCCAGGCGTCGAGATCGTCGAGGCGCGCGGCGAGGGCGCTGCGCATGCTGTCGGATCCCGCGACGCCGAGGGCGAGGCGGCGAGGCGGATTGTCACTGGCAACGGCGGTTCGGATGCCCGCCGCTACGCGCTCGACAGCGGAGAAGGCCTCGGCGGGCAGAGCCCCGATCGCCTGTTGCAGGGTACGGACCGTCTGGTCGTAATCGGCGTGGGTTGCCGTCGCCGCGGCGAGGTTGGACAGGAACGGTGTCGCGACCAGGCCGGGCTGGACGAGAGTGACGTGGACGTCGAGTGGCGCCAGTTCGGCGGCGAGCGCGTCGGAGAGCCCCTCGACGGCGTACTTGGTCGCGGCGAGCAGCCCGACGCCAGGATCGGCGGTCTGACCGTAATAGGACGAGCCTTGCAGAATGTGCCCCGATCTCTGATTCCGCAGCACCGGCAGTGTGGCGCGCAGGACGTTGAGGACACCGAAGACGTTGGTGTCGAAGATCGCCCGTGCTTGCGTGTCGGAGGCTTCCTCGACCGCTCCGAAGAGCCCGTAGCCGGCGAGGTTGGCGACGACATCGATACGGCCGAAGCGAGTCACGCTCTGCCCGACCGCCTTCGCGACGACCGTCTCGTCGCGTACGTCCGCCTCGATGGCGAGCAGCTGGTCGGATTGCGCCAGTCCGGCAAGGGTTTCGGTGTGGCGAGCCACCGCGACAACGGCTTCACCGGCCGCCAGCGCCTGAATTGCGAGTTCGCGGCCGATGCCCGAGGAGGCGCCGGTGATGAACCAGACTCGCGAGGTAGTTCCTTCATTCGTCATGTTGCGACCGTAGCGGTTTAGAACGCAACTCTTCAAGAGGTTTCCGCGAACAAGTTGCGACCGAATGAGCTAACCTCGATCAGGCGTTGGTATCGTGAAGGCATGGAGACACCGCGGTGGAACGACGATGCGGCTGCTCTGGTGTTGACGTTCGTCAACACCAGAGCTGACGGCGCGGGGAACGTCGAGATCTTCGGCACGGCTGCGGGATTCGCGCGGTGGGCGACCCAGCGCGACCTGCTCGACACGGCCACCGTGGTGACCGACTCCGATGCGGTGGCCGCACGCGAGCTGCGCGACGCACTGGTCACGACATTGCTGACGCACGCGGGCGATCCGGATATCGGTGACGCGCAGGTCGTCGAAGCGGAACGGTACTTGCGGCAGGCCGGTATCCGGTATCCGCTGACGACGGTCGTCACCGCGCAAACGGCACAACTTCTCGCCGGCTCGTCCGGTGTCCCCGGCGTTCTGGGCAGTGTTCTCGCTGCGGTGACCGAGACGGCGCAGCGCGGGGACTGGATGCGGATCAAGGCATGCTGCAATCCCCCGTGCCACTTCGGCTTCGTCGATCGCACCCGCAACCGGGCGGCACGCTACTGCAGTCCCGGGTGCGGATCGCAGGTGTCGATGCGCGCGCTTCGGCAACGACGCAAGCAGGCCGATCCGGCCGCCGCGGGCGAATCCGCTTCGGGGCGTGCATAATCGCGCTGGTTGTCGAAGTGACTTAAGGGGTTTTCATGGGTGGCTCATCGATCGCGTCGGTGTTCCTGCAGCGGGTGGTGTATCCGGTGCGCACGGCGATCAGCACCGTCCGGGGAATCGGGACGTTCACCCGCACGGGCCAATTCGGTGACGGGCGTGAGGTCGCGGTGCGCGATCACGTGCTGGCCCATGCCGAGCAGGGCAACCCGGACAGCGTGCTGGACGCGATCGACCGGTTCGCGCGCACGCGCACCAATCTGGTCAACGTCGGCGACGAGAAGGGCCTGCTGCTGGATGCCGCGGTGCGCCGGGCGAATCCGACGCTGGCCCTGGAGCTGGGCACGTACGTCGGCTACAGCGCGGTTCGCACGGCGCGGGTGCTGCCCGAGGGCGCGCGCCTGATCTCGGTCGAGTTCAGCGCCGCCAATGCCGAGGTGGCGCGCGCCATCATCGCGCACGCCGGGTTCGCGGATCGGGTGACGGTGGTGGTCGGCACCATCGGCGACGGCGGGGACACCATCCGCACGCTCGCCGAGGAGCACGGGATCACCGAGGGCGCGGTCGATTTCGTCTTCGTCGACCACGACAAGTCGGCGTATCTCGCCGACCTGAAGCACATTCTCGACGCGGGCTGGCTGCACCCGGGCACCATCGTGGTGGCCGACAATATGCGCATTCCCGGCGCGCCGGACTACCTGGCCTACATGCGGGAGGCCGAGGGCAAGTCCTGGCGCACCGTGGAGCACGACACCCACATCGAGTACCAGTCCCTGCTCAAGGACCGGGTGCTCGAGTCGGAATACCTGGGCTGACGGCGAACTCGCCGCGGCGGCGAGAGCACCGTCCGCGGCAGCCCGGCCGACTCACCTCGAGTGGCCGGGCGACGCCGTGGCCAGCGCGCGGGTGATCGAGTCGGCGAGGGCCTTGATGTTCTCGGGCAGATCCAGATAGAAGTGGCCGCCCTCGAAGGTGGCGAGATCGAAATCGGCGGTGGTGAAGTCGCGCCACTGCCCGGCCTGGTCGGCCGAGGTGGTCGGGTCCGAGGAGCTGATCAGCGCGGTGATCGGCGTGCGCAGCGGTGCGCCGATCTGGTGGCGGTAGGTCTCGACCGCGCGATAGTCGGTGCGGACCGCCGGGAGGACCAGATCGGCCAGCCCCGGCTCGTCGCGCAGGATGCGCACCGACGCCGGATCGTTCGACAGGCGTTCGAGTTCGGCGATGAGGCCCTCGTCCGGGCCCTCGTGCAGGCGCCCCGCCTCCTCGTGCACCGGTGCGGGACGGCCGGAGACGAACAGGTGCGTAACCTCGCGCCCGCCCGCCTCGACCCGGCGAGCGGTCTCGTAGGCGACGGTCGCGCCCATACTGTGCCCGAAGATGGCCAGCCGCACGTCTTTCGGCCACGCCAGCAGGTCGGTGGCGGCGTGCCCGGCCAGTTCGGTGAGCGCGGGGACGGGCGGGTCGCCGAGACGGTCCTGCCGCCCGGGGTACTGCACGCCGAAGACCGCGGTGCCCGCGCCGAAGCGCTGGGCCAGTTGCCGATAGGCGCCCACGGAGCCACCGCCGGGCGGGAAGCACACCAGCACGGTCTCGGGGGCGGGATCGGGCCTCAGTTCGCGCAACCAAGTGGTTCCGGGGAGTCGATGGGCGCTCATCCGAACGAGTATGCCCCGAGATCTCGCGTCGGGCTCGCACGTGGTCCCGGAGTTAGAGTCGGCTCGTGGCCACCTATGACGCACTGATTCGCGACTACGAGACCGGAATCGGGGTCGCCGGGACACCGGGGCCGCCGCTCGATCCGGGCGCGAATCTGGCTGCGACGCTGCCGGTCTGGGCGCTGGCGGGTGGCGCGGTCGCGGCCTTCGCCGGTGCGGCCGACCGGTGGCGCGACGTCTGCGGGGTGACGCCGCTGCGCAGCGTCGTCGATCCCGGCCGTGTCGCGGCGGCCTTCCAGAGCGACAAGCTGCTGCGGATCGATGGGCGGCAGCCGCGAATGTTCGCGGAGTTGTCGGGCTTCTTCCGGACCGCGGACGGCTGGGTGCGCACGCACGCCAACTACCCGCACCATCGGACGCGCCTGCTGGCGGCGCTGGATCTGCCCGCCGAGGCCGGGGCCGAGGATTTCACCCGGCGGGCCGCGACGCTCACGGCCGCCGATATCGAACAGCGCGCCGCCGAGCACGCGGCCATCGCGTTCCGGGTGCGCACCGAGCAGGAGTGGGCCGACAGCCCGCAGGGCAAGGCCGCCGCGTCCGGCCCGCTGGTGGCGCTCGACGCCCGCGACGATCGGGGCGCGCTCGACTCACTCAGCGCGGCAACGGCGATGCTGCCGCTGCGCGGGGTCCGGGTGCTGGATCTGACCCGGGTGATCGCCGGTCCGGTGGCGACGCGGGCGTTGGCCCTGCTGGGAGCCGATGTGTTGCGGATCGACCCGCCGGAACTGCCGGAGATCGACTGGCAGTTCCTGGACACGTGTCAGGGGAAGCGTTCCACTGTAGTCGATTTGCACACCGGACTTCCGGTCTTCCGCGAATTGATCAGCAATGCAGACATAATCATCTCGGGTTACCGACCGGGCAGCTTGGAACGACTCGGAGTGCGGCCCGGCGATATTCGACCGGGAATTGTGCACGGCCGAGTTTCGGCGTGGGGCGAACAGGGTCCGTGGGGAGATCGGCGCGGTTTCGACAGCATCGTGCAGGCCGCATCCGGAATTTCTCTGATCGAAGGCACGCGGGATAATTCACGCATCGAACCGGTCGTGGGAGCCCTCCCGGCACAGGCCCTCGACCACGCCAGCGGGTACCTGCTCGCGGCGGGCGTGCTGGACGCGCTGTGCGCGCGTCGCGCCGACGGTCGCGGACGCGATGTCCGGGTCGCGCTGGCTCGCACCGCGTCCTGGCTGATCACCGCGCCGGGCCGGACGCCCGGGCACGCGCCGGCGCAGGTCCCGGATCCGCGCTACGCGGTGACGCACGCCGCGGTGGACACCGCGGGCCCGGCATTGAGCGAGTATCCGGAGTTTCCGTGGCCCGCTCCGGCCTACGGATCGAGCGTTCCCGAATGGAAAGCCCGACCGGACGGTTCGTAACTTCGCCGAATGTATACAAGCTGCTGCACGCACACCCGTAAGTACATCCGCGAAATAGTCGAATTGCCTTGCAATGCAGCGTTTTCGACACGCCCCACTTGTCCCACGTACGGCGTTAATAAATGAGACCCTGAAACCGACATCAAAATTGTCGACCCGTATGTCGACATGCGGATGGAGGACGTCACCGTGGACACACCTGCTCCCTTGCTCACCGCCGCCAGCGACGCCGGCGCCACCAAGGCAGGGAGACGGGAATGGGCCGGACTGTCGGTGCTCGCACTGGCGTGCCTGGTCTACTCGATGGACCTGACGGTCCTGCACCTGGCGGTACCGCAGATCAGCGAGGTCCTGCGGCCGACCGGTTCCCAATTGCTGTGGATCATCGACGTTTACGGATTTCTCGTCGCGGGTTTGCTGCTCACCATGGGCACCATCGGCGACCGCATCGGACGCCGCCGGTTGCTGATGGTCGGAGCGGCCGCGTTCGCGGCGATCTCGGTGATCGCGGCCTTCGCGCCGTCCGCGCCGGTGCTCATCGCCTGCCGGGCGCTGCTCGGCGTCGCCGGGGCCACCCTCGCGCCCTCCACACTCTCGTTGATCTTCACCATGTTTCGCGACCCGGGGCAACGGTCGGTGGCCGTCGGGGTGTGGGTGGGCTCCTACTCGGTCGGCGGCTCCATCGGGCCGCTCGCGGGCGGGCTGATGCTCGAACACTTCTGGTGGGGGTCGGTGTTCCTGCTCGCGGTGCCGGTCATGGTGCTGCTGATCGTGCTCGCGCCCCGGGTGCTGCCCGAATTCCGCGATCCCGACGCGGGCCGCCTCGATCCGGTGAGCGCCGCGCTGTGCACGGCAGCCGTGCTCTTGGTGGTGTTCGGCATGAAACAGGCCGCGCAGGACGGACCCGGACCCATCGCGCTGGCGGCGCTGGCCACGGGCATCGCGATCGGAGTGATCTTCGTTCGGCGGCAGCTCAATACGCCGGAGCCGATGCTGGATCTACGCCTGTTCCGACTAGGCAGCTTCCGGACCGCGCTGACCATCAATATGGTGGCCATCTTCGTCGCGTTCGGATACGCCCTGTTCGTGGGCCAGTACTTCCAGCTGGTCCTGGGCATGTCGCCGCTGCGCGCCGGCCTGGCCACCATCCCGGCCGGCCTGGGCTTCATGGTCGGTTCGCAGCTGGGGCCGCGCATCATGAAAGTGGTGCGGCCCGCGTACATGATCGGCGCGGGCATGGCCCTGGCCGCCTGCGGACTGCTGCTGCTCACCCAGATCACCACCTCGGGCGGGGTGGAGCTCACCATCGTGGCGTCGCTGCTGGTGTCGTTCGGTCTGGCACCGGTTTTCGGGGTGACCACCGAGCTCATCGTCGGCACCGCGCCGCCGGAGCAGGCGGGGGCGGCCTCCGGGCTCTCGGAGACCGGGGCCGAATTCGGTGGCGCGCTCGGGATCTCCATCCTCGGCAGCATCAGCATCGCCATCTACCGCAGCCAGCTCAATGCCGGTCTGCCCTACGGCATGTCGGACCCCGATGCCCGCGCGGCCCGCGACACGCTCGGCGCGGCGCTCGAGGTGGCCCGCACCATGCCGGGCAAGCTGGGCAGCACCGTCGCCGAGGCGGCCAAGCACGCCTTCCTCACCGGCATGCACCTGACCGCGGCGATCGCCGCGGGGGCCGCCTTACTGCTGGCCGTCATCGCTGTCACCCGGCTGCGGCACGTACCGCCGAGCTGAGATCACTTCCCGCGGATCGCCGCGACCGCGGTCGTCAGTTCGTCGCCGTCGATCCAATCCGCGCCGGGCGCGATGATCATTTGCACGGCCAAGCCCTGGAACAGCACGAACAGCAGCTTGGCGACCGCGGCGGCCTGATCGTCGCTCAGGTCGGTATGCACCGCCTGAACCGAGGCCGCGATATCCCGGTGCGCCTCCGCGCTCGCCTCGGCCATGAAGACCTGTTGCGCGGGATCGCGCGCGATCTGCAGACCGTTCTCGGTGCTGAGCAGCAGGCCGTCGCGATTGCTCTGGATCACGTCGACGAAGCCGTTCCAGGTGGCGGCCAACGACTCCCAGAGGGTGCGCCCCTCCCCCGCGTCGCGAATGGCCGCCTCCATGCCGTCACCGATCTCGGTGCCGACGCCCATGGTGATGGCCTCGGTGACCAACTGGTCCTTGGAGCCGAAATGATAACCGATGGCGGCGAGGCTGACACCGGCGGCGGTGGCGATGTCGCGGGCGGTCACCTTGGCCAGGCCGCGCTCCAGGACGGCCTGACGCGCACCCGCCAGCAGGTCTTCTCGATTTCCCATCCCCCCACCCTAGCAGCGTCTTAGACATTCGTTCCAGACACCCGTATAAAAGTCGGGTGGCATCCGTCCGGCTACCCTCGGACCTGTGCGGCAGAAGATCCTCATGGACAACGACACCGGCATCGACGACGCCCTCGGTCTGCTCTACCTGCTCGCCTCCCCCGAGGCCGAGATCATCGGAATCGCCTCCACCGCGGGCAATGTGCCCGCACCGCAGGTCGCGGCCAATAATCTGGCGCTACTCGAGCTCGCGCGGGCCCCGGAAATCGAAGTGGCACAAGGGGCGTTGACGCCCCTGGCGGTGCCCCTGCGCACCACCGAGGACACGCACGGGCCGCAGGGGGTCGGGTACGCCGAGCTGCCGCCGAGCAAGCGGACCCTGTCGAATCGGACGGCCGCGCAGCTGTGGGTCGACCTGGCCCGCGAGCACCCCGGCGAGATCGTCGGCCTGTGCACCGGTCCGCTCACCAATCTCGCATTGGCGCTGCGCATGGAACCGCAACTGCCGCAGCTGCTCCGGCGGCTGGTCATCATGGGCGGGGCGTTCAATCACCCGGGCAACACCACCCCCACCAACGAGTGGAACGTGCACGTGGACCCGGAGGCGGCCAAGGAGGTCTTCGACGCCTTCTCCGCCGCGCCCGCCGACCGCCGCCCGATCGTGTGCGCCCTCGACATCACCGAGACCATCGAGATGAAGCCCCCGCACCTGGCGCTGCTGGCCGAACGGGCCGGCAGCACACCGGTAGAGCTGGTCACCGAGGACGATCCGCCGCACACCCGGTCGAAGGCGAGCAATCCGCTGGTGCGGTTCCTCACCGACGCGGTGCGCTTCTATTTCGACTTCCACAAGCTCTACGACCAGGGCTATCTGGCGCACATGCACGACCCGTTCGCGGCGGCGGTGGCACTGGACCCGAGCCTGGCGGTCACCAAGCCCGCGACGGTCGACGTGGAGTTGACAGGAACCCTCACCCGCGCCACCACGGTGGCCGACTGGGCGGGGATGTGGGGCCGGGAACCCAACGCGGACATCGTGGTCGCGACCGGGCCCGAGGAGTTCTTCGAGCGGCTGATCGGCCGCGTCGGCGATTACGCGCGAACGGTGTTCGCGGAAGGAGATACCGACCGGTGACCGGCGGAACAGACCTCGACTACGTCACCGGATTCCGCGAGCGGCTCGGGCTGCCCGGATTCATCGACGTGCACACGCATTTCATGCCCGAGCAGGTGCTGCGCAAGGTGTGGACCTACTTCGACACCGCCGGACCGCTGGTGGGCCACCGCGAATGGCCGATCACCTACCGCGACGAGGAGCAGGTGCGGCTGAAGACGCTGCGGGGGTTCGGGGTCAGCGCCTTCACCTCGATGATCTATCCGCACAAACCGGACATGGCGGCCTGGCTCAACAGCTGGTCCGCCGACTTCGCCGCCCGCACGCCGGACTGCCTGCACACCTCGACCTTCTATCCGGAGCCGGGCGCGCCCGAATACGTGCGCGCGGCGCTGGAGGCCGGAACGCGAATCTTCAAGCTGCACATCCAGGTCGGCCACTACCACCCGGCCGATCCGCTGCTGGACGAGGTATGGGGCCTGATCCAGGACGCGGGCACGCCGGTCGTGATCCACTGCGGATCCGGGCCCGCCGCCGGGGAATTCACCGGTCCCGAGCCCATCGAGGCCCTGCTGCGGCGCTTCCCGCGACTGCGGCTGATCATCGCGCACATGGGCGCTCCGGAGTACGGCGAGTTCCTCGACATCGCCCAGGCTCATGACGGCGTCCTGCTCGACACCACCATGAACTTCACCGATTTCTTCGAGGCCGCCGACCCCTTCCCCGCCGCCGAACTCCCCCGCGTCCGCGATCTCGGCGACCGCATCCTGTTCGGCAGCGACTTCCCGAACATCCCCTACCCGTACGGGCACGCGCTGTTCGCACTGGAACGCCTGGACCTCGGCGACGACTGGCTGCGCGCGGTCTGTCACGATAACGCGGCACGCGTGTTCCCTCTCGGATAGCACCTCACATCCTGGCGATATCGAGAAAGGCGGGCCGGTCATGCGGTTGGTCGCGGAAATCCTCGTCGGATTGCTCGCCGCGTTGCACGTCTACATCCTGGTCATGGAGATGTTCCTGTGGACCACGCCCCGGGTTCGCGCGAGCTTCGGCACCACCGCCGAGTTCGCCGAGGAGACCAAGGTGCTGGCCGCCAATCAGGGCCTCTACAACGGTTTCCTGGCCGCGGGCCTGATCTGGGGCCTGATCGCGTCCGATCCGGTCGGGCAGGCCGCGAAGATCTTCTTCGCGGCCTGCGTGGTGGTGGCCGGACTCTACGGCGCGGCCACCGCGAGCCGGCGGATCCTGTTCGCCCAGGCGGTGCCGGGCGCGATCACGCTGGCCGCGGTGTTGCTGGCCGGGTAGCGGCTAGCCGCCGGAGACGCTGAGCGCGATCTTGGCGTTGCGGCCCGGCCGTTCGCTGGCCGCGGCCGCCTCGGCGGCCTGCTCGAGCGGGTAGGCGGTCTCGACGGGCAGATCCAGCACGCCCTGCGCGGCCAGCGTGACCAGTTCGGTGATGAGGCGGCGGCGCTCCTCGCCGCCGATCTCCTCGGCCCGCTTGGAGCCCCAGAAGCCCTTCACCACGGCCTGTTTGAAGATGATCGGGCCGGGGTTGAGCACCAGCGGCTGACCGGAGAGCGCACCGAAGGTGATCAGCTCGCCGCGCGGAGCCAGCACCGTGAGCAGATCATCGGCGGCCTTGCCGCTTACCTGGTCGACCGCGCGCACGATCGGCTCACCGCCGGTGACCTCGGCGGCCCGCTCGACCCAGTCCGCGGACTCGGTGTCGAGTACCGGTTCGAAACCCAGCTCCCGCAAGGACTTCGCCGCGGACTCGCTGCGCACCAGATTGAGCACCCGCACGCCGCGGGCCCGGGCCATCAGGTTCAGCAGGCGACCGACCGCACCGTTGGCGGCATTGATCGTGATCCATTGCCCGGGTTCGACATTCAGGTCCTCGAGCAGCATGAGCGCGCTCAGCGGCATGGCCAGCAGCTGGCTCGCGGTCGCGTCGGACACCGAGTCCGGCACGGGCACCACCCCGCCCGCCTTGGCGACGAAGTACTCCGCCCATGCGCCCTGCGCACCCGAGACCGTCACGCGCTGACCGGCTTCCAGGCCGGTGACACCCTCGCCGAGGGCGTCGACGCGGCCGACGGCCTCGGTGCCGGGGACGGCGGGCAGCTCCGGCCGGTAGCCGTAGATGCCGCGAATGATGGCCAGGTCGTGATTGTGGATCGGGGCCAGGGTGGTCGCGATGCGCACCTCGCCCGGGCCGGGTTCGGGCACCGGCCGTTCGGACGTGGTCAGCACGTCCTTCGGCTCGCCGAATGCTTCGATGACCACCGCGCGCATGGGAGCGTTCATCAGGGGTTCTCCTTCGATCGGGGGTGGGCGGCCAGGGCCGCGGTGAGCCGTTGCAGGGTCGTCCGCAGGTCGGCCAGTTCGGTGGTGGACATGCCGGAGATCTCCTCGGCTCGTCCGGGGATGTGGCAGGCGGCCGCGCGCAGGTCGCGGCCGCGGTCGGTGAGGCTGATCCGGACGCGACGTTCGTCGGTCGTGGATCGGCGGCGGGTCACGAAGCCCGCCGTTTCGAGGCGTTTCAGCAGGGGTGAGAGCGTGCCCGAGTCCAGGTCCAGTGCCGCGCACAGATCGCCGACAGTTCGTTCGTCGCGCTGCCAGAGCGCGGCCAGGACCAGATATTGCGGATAGGTGATGCCGAGCGCGTCGAGCTTGGACCGGTACAGCCCGGTCATCGCCCGCGACGCCGCGTACAGCGCGAAGCACAGCTGGTTCTCCAGTGCCTGCTCATCGGTCACGTACAACACGGTAGCCAGCAATTAGATTGTGCACAATCTATCTGTCGGTCTGGTCCGTCACACCGGCGGCGCGGAGACGATGCATGGCGATAGCTATCGGGTTTGTCCGGCAAACCGCGGACATTCGGGATACGTTGCCCTGGAACGCGTTCCAATAGAGGCACGCCGAACAGCGGGGAGTTGCAAATGACGCATGAGGTAGTGAGCCGGATCGAGGAGCTGTCCGGACAGCTCGCGGCGACTGCCCCGGAAACCGAGCGGCTGGGGAAGCTCTCCGACGAGAGCGTGAAGCTGCTCCGCCAGACCGGCATCATGCGGATGCTGCAGCCGACCGAGTACGGCGGCCTGGCCGCGCACCCGCGCGACTACGCCGAGGCGGTCATGGCCGTGTCCAAGCACTGCGGCTCCACCGGATGGGTGACCGGCGTGGTCGGCGCGCACCCGTGGGAAATGGCGCTGATGGACCGCCGGCTGCAGGACGAGGTGTGGGGCGAGAACCCCGAAGCCTGGATCGCCTCGCCGTACGCGGTGATGGGCGTTGCGAAGCAGACCGACGGCGGTTACACGCTGAACGGGCGCTGGGCCTTCTCCTCCGGCACCGACCACTGCGACTGGATCTTCCTGGGCGCGTTGCTCGCCGACCCCGAGGGGAATCCGGTGATGCCCCCGTCCGTGCTGCACGTGGTGCTGCCGCGCAAGGACTACACCATCGTCGACGACTCCTGGGACGTCATCGGGCTGCAGGGCACCGGGTCCAAGGACATCATCGTCGACGGCGCGTTCATTCCGGCCTACCGGACCATCGAGATGGAGGCGGTCGCCGAGGGCGAGCTGGCCGCTGAGCGCGCGGGCCGCACCGACACCGTCTACAAACTGCCGTTCTGGTCGATGTTCCCCCTCGGCATCACCGCCGCGGTCATCGGGATCGCCGAGGGCGCGCTCGCGGCCCACCTCGACTACCAGCGCAATCGCGTCACCGCCACGGGCACCCTGATCAAGGACGACCCGATCGTGCTGTCGGCCATCTCCGAGGCCGCCGCCGACATCGCCGCCTCCCGCGGCCAGCTGCTCGACGGCATCAGCCGCCTCTACGATCTCGCCGACGCCGGTAAGCCCATCTCGTTCGAGGACCGATCCGTGGTGCGCCGCAATCAAGTTCGCTGTGCGTGGCGGGCGGTGGCGGCGGTCGACCAGATCTTCGCGCGCTCGGGCGGCAACGCGGCGCGGCGGCAGAACGTCATGCAGCGGTTCTGGCGCGACGCGCACGTGGGGTTGCAGCACGCCATCCACACGCCCGGATCGATCTACCACTCGACGGCGCTGACCACGATGGGCCTGGAGCCCGAGGGCCCGCTGCGCATGATGATCTGACGTCCTCGACGCGGTCCGATAGCTGCACGTATGCGGCTGTCGGACCGCCCGTCCGGTACCCGTTTCCGCCCGCCGCGAAACCGTCCGCGGAGAACACGCGTGCTGATGTCAAAAAATCGAGGTCAGCGGCGGGATACTCACTGTCATGCATCGGCTGACGCGTTCCCTCGTTGCCCTGATCGCCATATTTGCCGCCCTGATGCCAGCGTCGGCGCACGCCGACCCCGGCGGAGGTTCCGGCATCGTGGACGTGCGGCCGCTCGGCGGACGCCAGTACGAGGTGACCGTCTACTCCGCGGCCATGGGACGCAATATCCCGGTCTGGGTGTCGCACCCCGATGCCCCGGCACCGGCGCTGTATCTGTTGAACGCGGTCGACGGCGGGGAATCCGGCGGCCCCTGGTCCAATCGCACCGATGTCGCCGAATTCTTCTCGGACAAGCCGGTCAACGTCATCACCCCGATCGGCGGGCGCGCCAGCTTCTACACCGACTGGATCTCCGACGATCCGACGCTGGGCCGCAACAAGTGGTCCACCTTCCTGATCCACGAACTGCCGCCGCTACTGGAGTCCCGCTTCCAGATGACCGGGCGCAACGCGATCGCGGGCGCGTCCATGTCCGCGACCTCGGCGCTGAATCTCGCCATCGAGGCGCCCGGCATGTACCAGGCCGTCGGGGCCTACAGCGGCTGTCCGCGCACCACCGACGCGGTGGCGCGCAATTTCGTGCGGTCCGAGCTCGGGCTGTTCCGGGCCAATGCCTTCAATATGTGGGGGCCTGACAACAATCCGGCCTGGGACGCCCACGACCCCGTGATCAACGCCGACCGGCTGCGCGGGGTGGCGCTCTACGTCTCGGCGGGCAATGGCGCGCCAGGCGTGCACGATTCCCTCGCGGATCCGAGCATCGCCGGGAACGTGGCCACGCTGACCGATCGCATGGCGGTGGGCGGGGTCATGGAGACGGTGGTCCGCGGCTGCACGGACTCACTGGTCACCCGGCTCGGGGAACTGGGGATTCCGGCACAGGTCGCCTACCGGAACGGCACGCACGCCTGGCCGTATTGGCAGGATGACGTGCACGATTCCTGGCCGCTGATCGCCGACGCCCTCGGGGTCTAGCCGGCGGGCGTGACAGGCCAGGTGATTTCGAGGTCCTGAACCTCGAAGCCCTGCGGGAAGCGATAGGTGCGAGGCATACCGGCCCGGCCGCCATGGCGTTCGTAGAACGCGATGGCGGCCGTATTGTCTTCCAGCACTTCCAGATACACCGGGTGGCCGGGGAATTCGGCGGCGGCCCACTCGAATCCGTGACGCAGCAGCCGCGTCCCGATGCCGCCGCGCTTGAGGGCCGGGCCGACATGCAGATTGTCGATCAGGACGCGACCGTCCGGTTGCAGCGCCAGATAGATGAATCCCAGCAGTTCCGAACCGGATTCGGCGACGAAGAGGCTGCCGGGCGCGACCTCGGCGGTCAGCCGGGACAGCCACATGGCCTTGTGGTCAGCGGCCAGCGCCCCGTCCAGATACGCCCCGGGCATGATCCCGACGTATGCGGTGCGCCAGCTGGCGGTGTGCAGCGTGGCGACCGCGTCCGCGTCGGAGGCGAGACCGGGGCGGATCCGGATGGTCATGGCGATCAGGGCCGTTCGTCGAAGGCCCGCAGGATCTCCTCGGCGGCCAGCGCCGGGGTGAGGGAGCCGTCGCGAATCTGCTTCTCCACCGGGGCCTTCAGGGCCTTGACGGCCGGGCTGTCGGACAGGCGGCGCAGCAGGTTGTCGTGCACCATGGTCCAGGTCCAGTCGACCTGCTGGCGGCGGCGCTTCTCGGCGAACTCCCCCGCCTCGGTGAGCACCCGGCGGTGGGTGAGCACGGCGTCCCAGAACGTGTCCAGGCCGGTGCCGTTGAGGCCGGACATGGTGAGAACCGGTGGCCGCCACAGCGATTCGCGCGGGTGCACGAGCCGCATGGCGCCCTGCAGTTCGCGGGCGGCGGCCTTGGCCTCGAGCTCGTGGCGGCCGTCGGCCTTGTTCACGGCCACCAGGTCGGCGAGTTCGAGCACGCCCTTCTTGATGCCCTGCAGCTGGTCGCCGGTGCGGGCCAGGGTGAGGAAGCAGAAGACGTCGACCATATTGGCGACGGTGACCTCGGACTGGCCGACGCCGACGGTCTCCACCAGGATCACGTCGTAGCCCGCCGCCTCGAGCAGCACGATGGTCTCGCGGGTCGCCTTGGCGACGCCGCCGAGGGTGCCCGCGGTCGGCGAGGGCCGGATGAACGCGTCGCGCTGCACCGACAGCCGTTCCATGCGGGTCTTGTCGCCCAGGATCGAGCCGCCGGTCAGGGTCGAGGACGGGTCGACGGCCAGCACCGCCACCCGATGGCCCTGGCCGATCAGGTACATGCCGAGCGCGTCGATGAAGGTCGACTTGCCGACACCGGGAACGCCGGTGATGCCCACGCGATTGGACAGCGCCTTGCCCGCGTCGGGGGTCAGCTTCAGCAGCAGCTGCTGAGCCAGTTCCCGATGGTCGCCCCGGGTGGATTCGACGAGGGTGATGGCGCGGGCCAGGCCGGCCCGCTCCCCCGCCCGCACCTGCGCGGCCAGCTGGTCGACGTCGATCACCCGGCGCGCCACGGGGGTGGCGGGCCGGACGCCGGGGCCGGGTCCGGGGACCCCGACACCGGCGGTGGTGCCGAGCCGGGGGTGGTTCTCGCCACCCCCGGTCGCGCGTGCGGCGTCGCTCATTCCGTTGCGCCGCTGCCGATCTCGTGGCCCAGCTGTGCGGCCAGCTTGCCGATCAGGTCGATCGCGGCGTCGGCGATGATGGTGCCGGGGCCGAAGATGCCCGCGGCGCCGGCGGCGTACAGCTCGTCGTAGTCACCGGGCGGGATGACACCGCCGACGGTGACCATGATGTCGGGCCGGCCGACATCGGCCAGTGCCTGCCGCAGGGCGGGCACCAGCGTGAGGTGGCCCGCGGCCAGCGACGAGACGCCGACGACGTGCACGTCATTGTCGGCCGCCTGCTGCGCCACCTCCTCGGGGGTCTGGAACAGCGGGCCCACGTCGACGTCCATGCCGAGGTCGGCGAAGGCGGTCGCGATCACCTTCTGGCCGCGGTCGTGGCCGTCCTGACCCATCTTGGCGATCAGGATGCGGGGGCGACGGCCCTCGGCTTCGGCGAACTCCTCGACCAGTTCGATGGCCTTGCTGATATTGGTCACCTTGCCCGCCTCCTCCCGGTAGACGCCGGAGAGCGTACGGATTTCGGCCTGGTGGCGGCCGTAGACCTTCTCCAGGGCATCGGAGATCTCACCGACGGTGGCCTTGGCGCGGGCCGCCGCGATGGCCAGGGCCATCAGGTTGTTCTCCATGCCGCCCTCGGTCGAGGCGGCCGCGCGGGTGAGCTCGGCCAGCGCCTGCTCGACCGCAGCCGAATCACGTTCGGCGCGCAGCTTTTCCAGCTTGGCGTTCTGCTCGGCGCGCACGCGCGAGTTCTCGACCTTGAGGACCTCAATCGGGGTGTCTTCCTCGACCAGGTACTTGTTGACGCCGATCACCGGCTGCTGGCCGGTGTCGATGCGGGCCTGCGTACGAGCCGCGGCCTCCTCGATGCGCAGCTTCGGGATGCCCTCCGAAATCGCCTGCGCCATACCGCCGTGCGCCTCGATCTCGGCGATGTGGGCGCGGGCGCGCTCGGCCAGCTGGTGGGTCAGCCACTCCACGTAGTACGAGCCGCCCCACGGGTCGGCCGGACGGGTGGTGTTGGACTCCTGCTGGATGAGCAGCTGGGTGTTGCGGGCGATGCGGGCGGAGAAGTCCGTCGGCAGGGCCAGCGCCTCGTCGAGCGCGTTGGTGTGCAGCGACTGGGTGTGGCCCTGGGTGGCGGCCATGGCCTCCACGCAGGTGCGCGCGACATTGTTGAACACGTCCTGCGCGGTCAGCGACCAGCCCGAGGTCTGCGAGTGGGTGCGCAGCGCGAGCGACTTGGAGTTCTTCGGCTCGAACTTGGCGACCAGCTCGTTCCAGAGCAGGCGGCCCGCACGGAGTTTCGCGACCTCCATGAAGAAGTTCATGCCGATGGCCCAGAAGAACGACAGGCGCGGCGCGAACTTGTCGACCTCCATGCCCGCGTCCAGACCGGCCTTGATGTACTCCACGCCGTCGGCGAGGGTGTAGGCCAGCTCCAGGTCGGCGGTCGCGCCGGCTTCCTGGATGTGGTAGCCGGAGATGGAGATCGAGTTGAACTTCGGCATCTTCGCGGAGGTGTAGGCGAAGATGTCGGAGATGATCCGCATCGAGGGCTTGGGCGGGTAGATGTAGGTGTTGCGGACCATGAACTCTTTCAGAATGTCGTTCTGAATGGTTCCGGCCAGCTGCTCGGGCGCGACGCCCTGCTCCTCGGCGGCGACGACGTAGAGCGCCAGGATCGGCAGCACCGCGCCGTTCATGGTCATCGACACCGAAACCTGGTCCAGCGGAATCTGATCGAACAGTTCCCGCATGTCGAGGATGGAGTCGATGGCGACACCGGCCATACCGACGTCACCGGTGACGCGCGGGTGGTCCGAGTCGTAGCCGCGGTGGGTCGCCAGGTCGAAGGCGACCGACAGGCCCTTCTGACCCGACTGCAGGTTGCGGCGGTAGAAGGCGTTGGAGTCCGCGGCGGTGGAGAAGCCCGCGTACTGGCGGATGGTCCACGGCTGGTTCACGTACATGGTCGGGTAGGGACCGCGCAGGAACGGCGCGATGCCGGGCACGCTGTCGAGGGGGTAGCCCTCGGCCACGATGGCGTCGCGGTCGGCCTTGGTGAACACCGGCGGCACGTCGATGCCCTCGGGGGTCGACCAGGTCAGTTGTTCGGGCGCATAGTGATTGGCGGTCGCGGCGGTCTTGACGAACTCCTCGACCTGCGCGGCGCTGACCTCTGCGGGGGCGGTGTCGCCCTCGGCCAGCGGTACTTCGGCGAAATTGCCGATCCGGTGCTTGATATCGCTCATCTCTACGCTCCCAGCTTCTCCAGCAGACCGGACAGAGCCGCCACCGCATCCATGCGCGCGGTCACGAAACCGTCGGGGCGCTGGGCGCCGGTCAGGTCCGCGACCGCCTTCTCGGGTCCGGCCAGCAGCACGGTGGTGACACCGGCCGCCCGCAATTCCTCCACCGCCGCGGCGGCGTCGGTGCCGTACCGCTTGTCCGACCCGCACAGCACCGCGATCGACGGACCGGCCTCGGTGACCGCCTCGATGCCGCCGGAGGCCAGCAGGTTGGTGGAGAAGGTGACACGAACATTGTTCTCCGACACCGGGCCCAGCGGAACCAGGCGCACCCGCGGGCGGTCGCCGTTGGCGGCCAGGTAGACGTCGGAGCGGTTGCGCAGCGCCTCGAAGGCGGCGCCGTAGCGGGCGGTCTCGTCGGCGCGCGCGGCCTCCGACAGCGGCTTCTCGCCCAGGTTCGGGAACTCGTTGACACCGGTGACGGCCGTCTTGCGGTGCGCCACATCGGAATCGCGCCGGGCCTTGGTCTCGCCGATGCGCTCGGCGAGCAGACCCGCCTGCAGCGCGGCCAGGTAGCCGCCGGCGGCCTCGATCTCCTGCATGAACTCCCACGCCTTGGCGGCGAGCTCATCGGTGAGCGACTCCACGTACCAGGAGCCCGCACCCGGGTCCTGCACGTGGCCGAGGTGGGATTCCTCGAGCAGCAGCAGCTGGGTGTTGCGGGCCATGCGCTCGGAGAACGCCTGCGACACCTCGAGTTCCCCGGCGGGCAGGGCGGCGTCGAAGGGCAGCACGGTGACGATGTCGGCGCCGCCGACGCCCGCGCCGAACGCGGCGAGCGTGGTGCGCAGCATGTTCACCCACGGGTCGCGCTGGCTCATCATGGCCGCGGAGGTCACGGCCTGCTGCGGCGCGTTGCCGGCGGACGGAGCGCCGCAGACGTGGGCCACGCGGGCCCACAGCTTGCGGGCGGCACGGAACTTCGCGACCGTCTCGAACTGGTCGTCGGTGGCGGCGAAACGGAACTCCAGCTGCCCCAGCGCATCCACGATGTCGGCGCCCGCGTCGGTGAGCGAGCGCAGGTACTCCAGGCCGGCGGCCACGGCCGCGCCCAGCTCCTGCGCGTCGGAGGCGCCCGCGTTGTGGAAGGCCACGCCGCACACGGTGATCGCGCGGATGGTCTCCGGGCGGGCCACCGCCTGCTGGGCCAGCGCGACCGCGCCGTCCAGGTCGATGGCGGAGGTGCCCGCGAACAGGCTCGTCAGCGGGGTCGCGCCCAGCGAGACGCGGATGTCGGCGCGGTTCGGGACCGTGGTCGCGTTGGCCGCGGCGTAGGCGTCGAGCACCGAGAACAGCTGGGCGGCGGCCTCATTGGCGGCCGGACCGGCGTCCAGGGTGAGCGGGGCCAGCTCGAACAGCAGGCCCCGCAGCGCGGTGGCCAGGCCCTCGACCGGGACGCCCCGCTCGGCGACGCCCAGCTGCACGGCGCTCACGCCGTTGTCGAGCGCGAACAGGATGTCGGCGTTGACGGCCTTGGCGTCCTTACCGGCGAACTTCTGGCTCACGAACCAGCCGCGGTGCACGTCGCGGGTGGCGTCGCCACCGCGCACGTAGGGGAACTGCCCGGGCAGCGGCTGCTCGGGCAGTTCGTCACGGCGCGTGTAGAGCGGGTTGACCGTCAGACCGTCATAGGTCGTGACCGCGAGCAGCTGCTCCGGCTCGTCCGGCAGTTCGCTCGCATCCACCCTGCGGGCCTTCGCCAGCACCCCGGCGACACCCTTGCGCCAGGCGGCATACTCGGGCACCGGATCGGTGTCCGAGTCGGAAGCAATCGGCATAGCTGCTGTTCCTTCTTCCACTCCCTGACCGCGGTGCCCGTTGGGCCGGCATTCGCGCAGATCAACGGTCACTTTGGTTAACGAGCATTCCTCGTCTTTCCCCTGATGCTAGCGGCACCCCGGTAATTGCCGTCTCCGGAGTCTCGCTACCAGCGGGTAACCTGGCGCGGTGCCAACAACCGTGAGCTCCCCGCTCGAGCGCGTATCCGGGCTGCTCAACCGCCTGCGCCAACCCCGCACCCTGGCCTTGCTGATCGGCTGCGGACTACTCTTCACGCTCGCGGCCTTCGCGCCGCATCCGGCACCCCAGCAGATCCGGCAGTGGGCCGATTCGGTCGGGCCGATGCTGCCGCTGGTGTTCTTCGCGGTGCACACACTGGTGTGCGTAGCGCCGTTTCCCCGAACGATTTTCACACTCAGCGCGGGCATGCTGTTCGGGTCGACGGAGGGGCTGACACTCGCCATCACCGCCACCACGGTGAGCGCGGTGCTGGCACTGTGGCTGGTGCGCGCGCTCGATCACGAGCGAGTCCGAGCCCGGCTCACCCATCCGACGGTGCGGGCGGTGGACGCGCGGCTCGCGCGGCGGGGCTGGCTGGCGATCGGATCGTTGCGGCTCATCGCCTTCGCGCCGTTCTCGATCGTGAACTATTGCGCGGCACTGTCTTCCATCCGGTTCACGCCGTACCTGGCGGCCACCTTCCTCGGCATCATCCCGGGCACGGTGGGGACCGTGCTGCTCGGTGACGCGCTCACCAATCGGACCTCCCCCGCGCAGATCATCGTCACTGTCGCATGCCTGGCGGTGGGCGTGATCGGCCTGGTCGTGGACGCTCGCATGACGGTCGGTCAGGTGGACCCGACCTAAGAAATATTGCACCCACTCGATATATTGATTTCGACACGGCCGACGCGGGTCGGTGACCCGGAGGCCGGTCAGTCTCGCGCTGCGGCCCGGTCGGATACGAGGTGGGTGTCCAGGTACTGGCGGACCATGGTGGTCAGGGCGGCCAGCCGCGTGGCGTCCAGTTCCGGCTGAGGGAAGGTGCCGGTGTGGATGGCGAAGCCGTCGAAGCAGAACACCACGATCGAGCCCAGGGCCAGGTTCTGTTCGGGGGTGAGTCCACGGGTGGCGGGCAGGCCACCGCCGGAGAGCAGGGCCGCGGCGTACTCGTCGCGGACCGCCGAGAGGTGTTCGCGCAGTTGCTCATCGGTGCGGGCCGCGATGGTCAGCTCCAGCCACACCGTATTGATGGGGTCGCGGGCGGCGTCGAGCCAGATCGCCAGCACCGCGTCGACGTCGCGCGGGTCGGGCAGCTCTGCCACGTTCGCGCCGAAACGCTCGATCTGGCGGCGACCGACCTCGGCCGCGGCGGCGGCCACCAGGTCGAACAGCGAGTCGAAGCGGCCGAACAGTCCACCGTGCGAGACGCCGGCACGCCGGCACACCTCGTTGACCGTGAGCTTGGAGTAGCCCTTCTCGACGATCGCCCGAATGGTGGCCTCGATCAGCGCCTCTCGCGTCTCGGCGCGCCGCTGGGCCTGAGTCCGCCGTACGGCCGTCACGACACTCTCCTCCAGGCTCAGCACATATCCGATCAACCGATCGTTTTCCTGCGACCACGCTACCAACCTGCCCCCACCTGCTCACAGTCCACCGGCCACCCGCGTGATCCGCGCGAGGACGGTGAGGTCCCCTCCTCCCCACCGCCCTCGCGTCTTCCATGGTCGGCCGCCGCGCCTGCCCCGGGCAGCCTGCCGATACCACTGATCAACGTGGTGCCTGCACCCCCTCACGGGCAAGGGGCACACCGGGATTGGCGCATCCGGATCCGCGGCGGCGTGATCGGGTAGCGCGGTACCCGTGCACGGGGGCGACGGCCGGAGGATCCTTGGATACCGTGAGTAGTACAGCGGTCACGGTCGTCGTGGCCGAGGATTCGATGCTGATCCGCGACGGGGTACTGCGGGTACTGGCCACCGACGACAGCATCGAGGTGGTCGGCACCGCCACCGATTTCGACGCCACCACCGCACTGGTGCACCGGCACGAACCCGACGTCCTGATCACCGATATCCGCATGCCGCCCACCGGGACCGACGAAGGCATCCGACTGGCCCGGCAGCTACGCGCCACCGGGCGGCGCACCGGCGTCATCGCCCTGTCCCACTACGCCGAACCCCGGTACGCGACCGGACTGCTCGACGGCGGGTCCGCCGGGCGCGGATACCTGCTCAAGGAGCACATCGCGCATTTCGACCAGCTGCTCAGCGCGGTGCACGTGGTCGCGGGCGGCGGCTCCATGCTGGACCCGGTGATCGTGGAGACGCTGCTTTCGCGCCGCCGCGAAGACGAACTGGTCGGACGCCTCACCGCCCGGGAAAAGCAGGTGCTCGCCGAGATCGCGGGCGGCGGTAGCAATCGGGTGGTAGCACAACGTCTTTCGCTGTCACAACGCGCGGTCGAGAAGCACATCAACTCGATCTTCGCCAAGTTCGGCCTCACTTCCGATCCCACCCTGGACCAGCGGGTCACCGCGGTGCTGCTGTATCTGGCGGCGCACTCCGGGTAGGGGTGTGTGCACCCTTTCCCGAGGCCCGCCCCGCGTCGCACCATGACAGGCATGGGGCGCACATGACCGAGCAGGTGCGGGTGTGGATCGTCGACGACGGGCCCACCTTCCGGCGCGCGGCCGCGGCGATGGTGGCCGCGAGCGCCGGATTCGTGCTGGCGGGCGAGGCCGACAGCGGCGAAGCGGCCCTCGAACTGACCCGCGGCGCGGGCGCCGGACTGGTGCTGATGGACATCCACATGCCGGGCATGGGCGGCATCGAGGCCACCCGGCGGCTGCGGCGGGCGCATCCCGGCGTGGCGGTGCTGCTCATGTCGACCTACGACACATCCGATCTCCCCCACGAGGTATACCGGTGCGGCGCAGCAGGTTACGTACACAAGGAGACGCTGAGCCCGCAGTTGTTGCGCAGCATCTGGAGCGGGCTCACGCCACCCTCGACACCGGCGGGCTGAACGCCGGGAGCGGGGTGGACTCCGACGGCACCGACGTCCTGGCCCGGATCCGGTTGCGGCAGCTCATCTTCGCGCTGCTGATCGCGAACGGCGTGCTCATGGGACTGACCGTGGCCGTGGCGATCGGGCGGCCGACGATCTGGGTGTTCGCGATGCTGGCGCTGCTGGCCGTCGAATGCGCGGTCTTCGTGGTGGCGCTGCGGATCGCCGCGCGGGGCGCGTTCGAAGCGGCCATCGCCACGTTCTCCGTATGTATCTGGACCGGAGCGCTGGCCGCGTCGTGGCTGTCGCCGTTCACCCTGCACCTGCACGTGGTCGCCGCGATCATCCCGGCCATCAGCGCGATCCCGTACGTGCAGCGCCGCCGTCTGCTGCTGTACTGCCTCGCGACCCTGGCCACCACCTTCGGGTGCGCGGCGCTGGCGCTGCCGGTGGTCGCCTCGGTCGTCGCGCCGATGGTCGCCGAATACTTTGCCACCATCGGGTTTCCGGCCGTGACCGCGCCGATCCTGCTGGTGGTCTGGCACACCGCGGCCACCATGGGCGATATGGCGGTGATCGCGCGCCGCAATGCCGACGCGCTGCGCTCCTCCCAGCGGCTGCTCGCCGAACGCGCCGACCAGCTCACCTCCTCACGCGCGCGCCTGGTGGCGGCCACCGACGCCGAACGGCGGCGGCTGGAACAGGATCTGCACGACGGGGCGCAGCAACAGCTGGTCGCGGTGGCGATCACGCTGCAGCTGGCCCGCGAGACCGTGGCCGCCGATCCGGCCGCGGGCGTCGAATTGATCGGAGAGGCAGGCGAACTGCTGCAAACCGCGATCGCCGAGATCCGCCGCCTCGCCCAGGGCATCTACCCGCCGCTGCTGGCCCGTGAAGGCCTGCCGGGCGCGCTGCCCGCCGCGGCCGCCCGCTCCCCCATTCCCGTACGGGTGCGTGCCGACCGGATCGGGCGGTATCGGCCGGACATCGAAACAGCCCTCTACTACTGCTGCCTGGAAGCGTTGCAGAACAGCGCCAAACACGGCGGGCCCACCGCCACCGTCACCATCGCCGCCCACCAGGGTGACGCCGGGCTGGTGGTCACCGTCACCGATACGGGCGGCGGGTTCGACCCCGATCGCGCCACCGACGGCACCGGGCTGACGAACATGCGCGACCGGCTCGCGGTCATCGGCGGCAGCTTGCGCGTCGACGCCCGCCCCGGCACCGGCACCCGGCTCACCGCGACGGTCCCCACCCGGCCGCTGGCGGACCCGGTTTCAGAATCACGCTGATCCTGGCCCTGTTCGGCGCGCTGCCGCCCCGACAGGATCGGGCCGGACGGTTTCGGTCTCGCACCGGCGCCGCAGGCCCACCCGTCGGACAGAGAGGCACACCCACGTGAGTCCCCACCACGTGCCCGGAACACCCGCATGATCAGTATCGGCGCGACCCGATCCACGACCACCCCCGCCGACCGGGCCCGAATCGCCCTGCCCGCCGGACCGATTCGCGGCCTTGCCGTGCGCGCGGCATCGCTGGCCGGATTCCTGGCCCTGTGGTGGGCCGTCGCCGCCGTGAAACTCGTCGACCCGCAGTTCCTGCCGGGTCCGCAGGCCGTGTGGGACGCCTTCGTGCGCGCCAACAGCTGGCATCAGCTCGCGCCCGGCGTCCCGCGCGAGGTGCCCGGCGAGCAGAACTACTTCCTGTGGGAACACCTGCTGGCGAGCCTGCAACGCATCGCCGCGGGTGCGGGCGCGGCCGTGATCCTCGGTCCGATAGCCGGTTTCGCGCTCGGCACCTCCCGGACGCCGGCGACCATCGTCGGGCCCTACCTCAACTTCGTGCGGACGCTGCCGCCGCTGGGCTACATCGGGCTGCTCATCGTCTGGTTCGGCATCGGCGATACCTCCAAGATCTGGTTGTTGTTCCTGGCCGCCTTCCCGCCCATCGTGATCGCGACCATGGCGGGCGTGCACCAGGTTTCGGCCGACCGGATCAATGCCGCCCGCTCGCTGGGGGCCGACCGGTTGCAGGTCGTCACCCGGGTGCTGCTGCCCGCCACCCTGCCCGAGGTCATCGGCGGGATCCGGGTCGCGGTCGGATTCGCTTGGACCACCGTGGTCGCGGCGGAGCTGAACAACGGCATCCCCGGTATCGGCGGGCTCGCCTTCCTGGCCGGGCAGCAGCTCAATACCGCGCTGACCATGGCCTGCATCATCGTCATCGGTCTCACCGCGCTCACGCTCGACGCGGTTATTAGTTGGATTGGCGCGCTGGTCGTGCCGTGGAAAGGCCAAGCATGAAACGCGTTGCCCGTTCAGTACGCGCAGCCGCGGCCCTGGCGGTCGCCGGGCTGCTCACCGCGTCCCTGACCGCGTGCGTCCAGTCCGGGCGCACCGATCAGTCCCGCGGCGGCGGGGAGCAGGTGGCGTGCCCGGTGGCGGTGGACGAAACTTTCACCGGCACGGTGCGACTCGGCTATCAGGAGATCCCCAACGGGGACCTGATCGTGAAGGACGCGGGACTGCTCGAGACCTGCCTGCCCAAGGCGACCATCACGTGGAGCAAGTTCGCCTCCGGCGCGACCGTGATCCAGGCGTTCGGGTCGAACTCCCTGGATCTGGGTCTGCTCGGCAGCGCGGCCGCCGCCCGTGCCCTGTCCGCGCCGCTGAACATCGGCATGAAGGCGGTGTGGATCCACGACGTGATCGGCGCGGCCGAATCGCTCGTCGTGAAGGACCCGGCCATCACCTCGGTGGCGGGCCTGCGCGGGAAGAAGGTCGCGGTGCCGTTTGCCAGCACCTCGCACTACAGCCTGCTCGCGGCGCTCACCGCCGCCGGGGTCGAGCGCGACGTGACGCTGGTGAACATGCAGCCCGATGCCATCGCCGCGGCCTGGCGGGGCGGCGATATCGACGCGGCGTTCATCTGGGAGCCGACGCTGTCGGAGCTGGTGAAGAACGGGCACGTGGTCACCACCGCCGCCGAGACCGCCAAGGCCGGGAAACCCACCTATGACCTGGCGGGCGCGCGCACCGAGTTCGTGACGGCCAACCCGCGCTTCCTGGAAGTGTGGACCGCGGCGCAGAACTGGGCGGTCACCCTCATCAACACCGCGCCCGACAGCGCCGCCACCCGGATCGCCGCGCAGCTCGGCGTTCCGGTCGCCGACATCCGCAAGCAGCTCGGCGAGTACGGCTACCTCGACGCCGCGGCCCAGGCCGGTCCGGCCTACCTGGGCAAGCAGCTGGGCGCGGATCTGAAGGCATCGGCCGACTTCCTGTTGAGCCAGGGCGAGATCCAGGGCCTGGCGGCGCCGGAGGCGTACGCCGGGGCGGTCTACGCGGGGGCGGCCACCAAGGTCAGCGCGAAATGACCGCCGTGGTCGACCAGCGCGACCGGGTGGTGCTGACGGAGGTCTCCAAGACCTATGACACCCCGACCGGCAGCACCGTCGCGCTGTCCCCCACCGATCTGGTCATCGAGCCCGGCGAGTTCGTGAGCGTCGTCGGGCCGTCCGGATGCGGCAAGACCACGCTGTTGCAACTGCTCGGCGGGTTCCTCGAACCCAGCACCGGCACCCTGCTGGTCGGCCAGGACCGCGTCGACGGGCCGAGCCCCGAACGCGGGGTCGTCTTCCAATCGCCCACCCTGTACCCGTGGCTGACCGTCCGTGGCAATGTCGAGTTCGGCCCGAAGTGTCGAGGCGTGGACAAGAAGGCGCGGCGGGTCGCGGCGGACCGGCTGCTCGCGCTGGTCGGGCTCGGCGACGTCGGCGGCAAGCGGCCCTACGAGCTGTCCGGCGGGATGCAGCAGCGGGCGCAGATCGCGCGGGTGCTGGCCAACGATCCGCGCATCATCCTCATGGACGAGCCGTTCGGCGCGCTGGATCAACTGACCCGCGAGCGGTTGCAGGTGGAGTTGCTGCGACTGTGGCGCGAGGCCGGGAAAACCATTGTGTTCGTGACCCATTCGGTGGAGGAAGCGGTATTCCTGTCCACCCGGGTCCTGGTCATGAGCGCCCGGCCGGGGCGCGTCATCGTGGACCGGGCCATCACCCTGCCCGGCGACGACACGGGCGGTACCCGAGAGTTAGCTGTCACCGCGACGCCCGAATTCCAGGCTCTCGAGATCGAATTGGCGCAGGCGATCTACGAAGCCCACGCGTGATCGCATGGAATACGACAATGGCCCGTGCCGCATCGTTGCGGCACGGGCCATTGTGAATTCCGGCTGAGCGGAACGCCTATTACAGGTAGGCGCCGCACACGGGCCAGGCGCCCCGGCCCTGGCCGGCGAGCACGTTCTCCGCGACGCGGATCTGCTCTTCACGGCTGGCGTTGGCGGCACTGCCCGCGCCACCGTAGGCGTTCCAGGTGCTCTGGGTGAACTGCAGGCCGCCGTAGAAACCGTTGCCGGTGTTGGCGCCCCAGTTGCCGCTGCTCTCGCACTGCGCGACAGCGTCCCAGTTGCCCGAGGCGGCCGAGGCGGTCGCCGTCGACAGCGCGAACGGGACGGACACGAGCGCGCCCACGGCCGCGGTGGCGGCGGCGATACGAGTGCGGGTGGTGAGCTTCCGGTTGCGATGCATAAGTTTGTTTCCTTGCCCCGCTCCCACCGGCCCGTGCTGCTCGCTGCGGGTCCCCGTCCCCAGGGGTATCGGTTGCTCTCGAATCGCGGGACGGAGTTGCCGGTGTTCGTCGATTCGAGCTGGAGCCCGGGTTTCTCCGAGCCGCTAGCGACGGTAACGGAAAGATCTCCGCAAATCACGTATCGATCACGAGCAGTTGACGAAACGATTGCGACGGCACTTTATGTGGTTTACGCAGTTCGACGCGGAGAGTCGGAGAATGACATTTCTGGAATTCAGGCACGAATTTGTGAGCGAGGTCACGCATAAAAGGTGACCCCCATCGCGTAATACAAACGCGACACAGAACGATTCGCGCGCGAAAACGCGGCGTGACCGGCTCGGATCGTGCTGCGCGCAACCGTTGCCCCAGGTCAGAGCACTAGGGATAGTGCCTGGAACGTCGTTTCGGGTCCCCCAGGAGGAACCATGGCCGCCATCGATGAACCCCGGTCCGGAGCCCGCGCTGTCGACCGCGCGATCCACGTCCTGAACTGCCTCGAGGGCGACGATCCCGAGCTGTCGCTGAGCGAACTGGCCCAGCGGGCCGCGCTGCCGGTCAGCACCACGCACCGGCTGGCCCAGGCGCTGGTCCGGGGCGGGCTGCTCGAGCAGGACCCGGCCACCGACCGGTATCGGGTCGGACAGGGGCTGGCCACGCTGGCCCGGCCCGCGCTGGCCCGCCTGGGCCTGGACTCGATCGCGCCGCACCTGTACGCGCTGGCAGCGGGCATCCGCATCACCGTCAGCGTGAGCGTGCCCGAGGCCGACGACGCGGTCACGGTGTTCCAGGCCCGCCCGCCCGTGCACTTCTGCCACCATCAGGTGCCGCGCGCCCGGCAGTCGCTGCACGCCAGCGCGACGGGCCACGCGTTGCTCGCCTACTCCGCCGGCCGGGCCGCGGCCGATGTCGACCTCGACCGGGTCCGGCACCGGGGGTTCGCCAGCGAGCTCATCGAGACCGAGGATCCGATC
Source organism: Nocardia sp. CA-136227 (assembly GCF_050955695.1). Taxonomy (NCBI): domain Bacteria; kingdom Bacillati; phylum Actinomycetota; class Actinomycetes; order Mycobacteriales; family Nocardiaceae; genus Nocardia; species Nocardia sp. CA-136227. The sequence goes on along the minus strand of NZ_CP192081.1, from coordinate 3,711,871 downwards.
CGCGCGCTCGCGGTGCCCATCGTCGGACCGCACCGGCAGGTGCGGGGCGCGCTGGCGGTGCAGGCCCGTTCGGCGCGCTTGGATGGCGAGCTGATCCGTGCCGTCGTCCCCGCCATGCGCATCGCGGCCGGGCGGATCGCGCCGTTGTTCCAAAACACCGGCGACACAATGCTTTCCGCCGCCGAGTTTCGCTCACGCTGATTTCCACATCGTGAAATGGCGGTTGCCGGGGCCTCCCGGCCATCGCAGCATGTGAGCACTCCGATCGACCGTCCCCACCCCCCGAAGAGGAATCCCCATGCGGCTCTGTTGTCGTCCCCGCCACGAAACCCATTCCGCGACGGACACATTCACCGAAAGACATCCCCATGGCCTTCTCTCTCCGCCCCGCGCGGGTGCGACGCTCGGTCGCCGCCGCGATCGCGGTCACCAGCGCGGCGGTCCTGCTCACCGGCTGCGCCAAGACCGACGCGGGCACGACCGCCGACGGTAAGACCGTCGTCCGCTATCAGGGCAGCACCGGCCAGGTCACGGCCTTCGAGCTCGCGGCCGACCTCGGCTACTTCACCAAGATCGACCTGCACTGGGAGGGCGACACCACCTCCGGCCCGGCCAATATCCAGGCCGCCGCCACCAAACAGGTCGAATTCGGCAGCGCCTTCAACGGCGCGGTCATCAAGCTCATCGCGGGCGGCGCGCCCGTCACCTCCGTGCTCAGCTCCTACGGTGCCGACGAACTGAACTTCACCGGCTACTTCGTGCGCGACGATTCCCGCATCACCTCGGCGCGCGACCTCATCGGCAAGAAGGTCGGCGTCAACACCCTGGGCGCGCACCACGAATTCATCACCCGTCAGTGGCTGCACGATCAAGGGCTCAGCGACGCCGAGATCAAGCAGGTGCAGCTCGTCGTGCTGCCGCCCGCCAATACCGAGGACGCGCTGCGCAACGGGCAGATCGACGTGGCCGCGCTCGGCGGCGTCTTCCGCGACACCGCCATCGGGCGCGGCGGGATCCATCCGCTCTACACCGACAAGGATCTGTTCGGCCAATTCGATTACGGCACCTATGTCTTCCGCAACGACTATCTGAAGTCGCACGCCGACGCGGTGGCCGACTTCGTGCAGGGCACCGCGCGCGCCACCCGCTGGCTGCAGGTGACACCGCGCGACGAGGTGGTGGCCAAGTTTGCCGACATCATCCACAAGCGCGGGCGCAACGAGAACACCTCGCTGCTGCAGTACTACAAGAGCTCGGGCGTCCCGGTCCCCGGCGGCGTGGTCGCCGAACGGGAGCTGCAGATCTGGATCGACTGGCTGGTCCGCAATGGCGAACTGCCCGCGGGCAAGCTCGCCGCCAAGGACCTCTACACCAACAAGGACAATCCGTACGCCAACGGGAAGTACCCGGCGACCGGCGGCCCGAGCGGCGAGGCGGTGGCGAAATGAGCACCGCCGCGGTCAAACTCGCGCTGTCGGGGGTCCGGAAGGAATTCCCGGTGCGGGGCGAAAAGGAACCGCTCACCGCGATCTCCGATATCTCCGTCGATGTCCGGGACGGTGAGTTCCTGGTCCTGGTCGGGCCCAGCGGTTCGGGCAAGTCCACCCTGCTGGACCTGCTCGGTGGGCTGGATCGGCCGACCGCCGGGCAGATCCTGCTCGACGGCGCACCCGTCACCGGGCCAGGACTCGATCGCGGCATCGTGTTCCAGCAGTACGCGCTGCTCCCCTGGCGCACGGCCCGGGCCAATATCGAATTCGGGTTGGAGGCCAAGGGCATTCCCCGCCGCGCCCGCAAGGGAATCGCCGAACACTATCTGGAACTGGTCGGACTGGCCGGATTCGGCAACCGGTACCCGCACGAATTGTCCGGCGGCATGAAGCAGCGTGTCGCCATCGCCCGCAGCCTGGCCTTCGATCCGGAAGTGCTGCTGATGGACGAGCCGTTCGCCGCGCTCGACGCCCAGACCCGGGAGTCGTTGCAGGACGAGCTGTTACGGATCTGGCGGGCCACCGGCAAGACGGTGCTGTTCATCACCCACGGCATCGATGAAGCCGTCTACCTCGGGCAGCGCGTCGCCGTACTGACCTCGCGGCCCGGGCGGATCAAGGCCGTGGTCGATATCGACCTGGACCGGGCAGCCGACCCGGATGTGCGGTCCAGTGAACGGTTCCGCGAACTGCGCCACCACGTGTGGTCGCTGCTGCACGACGAGGTCGCGCGGGCCCAGGACCTGGAGCAGGCCGCGCTCACCGCCGATCGGAGGAATTCCCATGTCTAGCGCTGTGCAACTGGTCGACGCACCCGTCGAGATCCCGTCCCGCACCGCCGATCGCGCGACGCCGCGGCCGAAACGGGCCGCCTCGGTTCTGCCCACGATCGCCCGCATCGGCTGGCGGATCGGCAAACCGGCCGTGGTGATCGCGGCGTTCCTCGCGGTGTGGGAGGCCGCACCGCGGCTGGGCCTCGTGGACGAGATCTTCCTGCCGCCGTTCTCCACAGTGGTCGGGGCCGGGCTCGAGCTGATCCGCAACGGTCAGCTCTGGGAACACGTGTCCACCAGCCTGACCCGCTCGCTCATCGGCTTCGCCATCGCACTCGTGACCGCGATTCCGGTGGGTGTGGCGATCGCCTGGTACCGGCCGGTCGCGGAATTCCTGAACCCGGTGCTGGAACTGTTCCGCAATACCGCCGCCCTCGCCTTGCTGCCGGTGTTCATCCTGATTCTCGGCATCGGTGAGACCTCGAAGATCGCGCTGGTGGTGTACGCCGGGTTCTTCCCGATCCTGCTCAACACCATCAGCGGCGTGCGGACGGTGGACCCGCTGCTCGTGAAATCGGCCGTCTCACTCGGCTTCTCGCCGCTGTGGCTCTTCCAGAAGGTGATCCTGCCCGCGGCCGTGCCGTCCATCTTCACCGGTATCCGGATGGCAGCCTCGGGCTCGATCCTGGTGCTCATCGCCGCGGAGATGTTCGGGGCGCGCGCCGGGCTCGGGTACCTGATCACCGCCGCGCAGCAGAACTTCCAGATTCCGGACATGTACGCCGGGATCGTCGCCATCGCCGTGGTCGGGCTCACCTACAACGGTGTGCTCGTGGCCATCGAGCGGCGGCTCTCCCGCTGGCGCACGCACCGCTAGCCGCCGCCACCCCTGACACCATCGAAGGATCACTCCCCTATGTCCAACCCCCGCAAGACTTTCCATCTCAACGCCTTCCTCATGGGCGTCGGCCACCACGAGGCCGCCTGGCGGCATCCCCGCACCCGCGAACACCAGGTGCTCGAGGTCGGCCATTTCCAGGAGCTCGGCCGCATCGCCGAACGCGGCAGGCTCGACTCGGTGTTCTTCGCCGACGGGCTCGCGGCCGGACCGCGCATCAAGCGCAACGCCCTGGCGGTCTTCGAACCGGTCACCCTGCTCGCGGCCATCGCCACCGCCACCGAACACGTGGGCCTCATCGCCACCGCCTCGACCAGCTACAACGAACCCTTCAATCTGGCCCGCAAATTCGCGTCCCTGGACCACATCAGCGGCGGGCGCGCGGGGTGGAACATCGTCACCTCCGGCAGCGAGGACGAGGCGTTCAACTTCGGCTTCGACGCCATCCCCGAACACGCCCGCCGCTACGAGCGGGCCGAGGAGTTCGTCGATCTGGCCGTGCAGCTGTGGGACAGCTGGGAATCCGACGCCGTCGTGCTCGACCCCGAGACCGGCGTATTCGCCGACCCGGACAAGGTGCACACCCTCGACTACCGCGGCGAGCGATTCCGGGTCCGCGGGCCGCTGAACTCCCCGCGCAGCCCGCAGGGGCGGCCGCTGCTCGTGCAGGCCGGATCCTCGGAGAGCGGAAAGGAATTCGCGGCCCGCCACGCCGAGGCCGTGTTCACCGCTCAGCGCACACTCGCCGAAGGCCAGGCGTTCTACCGGGACCTAAAGGCCCGCCTGCCCAAGTACGGACGGTCCGCCGACGACCTGAAGGTACTGCCCGGCCTGGTGCCGTTCATCGCCGGCACCGAGGCCGAAGCGCGGGCGCTGGAACAGGAATTCACCGACCTCATCTCCCCCGACTACGCCCTGCGGCAGCTGTCGACGCTGCTCGGCGTCGACCTCACCGAACACGCCCTCGACGCGCCGCTCCCGCCGCTGCCCCCGGAAAGCGAGATCGAAGGCGGCAAGAGCAGATTCACCCTCGTCAAGGAGCTCGCCGAGAAGGAGGAGCTGACCGTGCGCCAGCTCATCGGCAAGCTCGGCGGCGGCCGCGGCCACCGCACCCTCGCCGGCACCCCCGAACAGATCGCCGACGACCTACAGACCTGGTTCGAGCAGGGCGCGGCCGACGGCTTCAACATCATGCCGCCGTACCTGCCCGGCGGGCTCGAGGACTTCGTCGACCAGGTCGTACCGATCCTGCAGCAGCGCGGCCTGTTCCGCACCGAGTACACCGCCACCACGCTGCGCGGCCACTACGGCCTCGCCCCGGTGGAAAGCCAGTTCACTCCCGTCCGCACCCAGGCCACCGCCTGACCCTCGAAAGGAAACCCTCATGACCACCGTCACCGAGCACCCCGTCGGCACCTTCCAGATCACTCCCGTCGCCGGGCACATCGGCGCCGAGATCAGCGGCATCGACCTGCGCGACGACTTCACCGACGAGCAGATCGCGGTCCTCACCGCGGCACTGCACGAATACAAGGTGCTGTTCTTCCGCGATCAGCGCATCGGGCACGCCGAGCAGATCGCCTTCTCCCGCCGCTTCGGCGCGGTCACGCCCTCGCACCCCTACGACGACGACGCGCCCACCGAGCACCCCGAGATCCTCGCCGTCGACAGCCGGCTCTACGAAAAGCGTTTCGGGAAGAAGAAATTCAGCTACACCAACCAGTGGCATACCGACATCTCGCCGCTGATCAACCCGCCCGCCGCCTCCCTGCTGCGGGCCGACATCGCGCCCGAGCGCGGCGGCGACACCCAGTGGACCAATCTGGCGGCCGCCTATGCGGGACTGCCGGATTCGCTAAAGACGCTGCTCGACGGGCTGCGCGCCGAACACCGGTTCGGCGGCAAACTGCCCGTGTGGGACGCCGACAGCGACTACGCCAAGCGCGTCGCGGCGGCGCCGCTGGTCACCGAGCATCCGGTGGTCCGCGTGCACCCGGTGACCGGGGAACGCGTGCTGTTCGTGAACCCCGGCTTCACGACTCGCATCGTCGGCCTGAGCCCGCGGCAGAGTGACGCGCTGCTCGAGCTGCTGTACGCCGAGATCGCCGACCCCGCGTACACGGTCCGATTCCGGTGGGAGAAGGACAGTGTCGCGTTCTGGGACAACCGCGCCACCGCGCATCTCGCGCCCAGCGACCTCGACCATCTCGACGTGACGCGGGTGCTGTACCGCACCACCCTCGAGGGTGAGGTGCCGGTGGGCGTCGACGGCGAGCCGTCGCGCTCGATCTCGGGCGAACGGTTCGACGGTTCCACGAACTGACCGCTACCGACGACGAGGCCCTCCCGGCACTGCCGGGAGGGCCTCACTCGATGTCGCGATCGGGAAATCCGTCAGTGACCCTGCGGGCGCGGCGGCTGCGGCGGGTTCTGCCAGCGCTGGTCCGGCGGTTCCGGCCGGTACTGCGGCTGCACGGGCGGAGTCGGACGCTGGGTGTGCGGCAGCTGCTGCGGCGCGACCGTCGGCGGCAGACTCATCGGCTCGACCGGGGTGCGGGCGTCGGCCTCCGCGGCGCGCACGGCCTGCTGGGTGGCCGGGTCGGTGGCCGTATCGAACCAGTCTGCGACCTCGTCGGAGTCGTCCTCGGTCGAGGATTCCGCGCCGTCAGGGGCCGGCTCGTAGCGGAAGACGCCGTCCTCACCCTGCTTGCCGAAGCCGCGCGCGAACCCTTCGAGGGCCTTGCCGAAGTCGCTCGGCACCAGCCACACCTTGTTGGCGTCACCCTTGGCGACCTGCGGCAGGGTCTGCATGTACTGGTAGGCCAGCAGCTCGGGGGTGGGCTTGCCGTTCTTGATGGCGGCGAACACCTTCTCGATGGCCTTGGCCTGGCCCTGCGCCTGGAGATACGCGGCCGCTCGCTCACCCTGGGCGCGCAGGATGCGGGACTGCCGCTCACCCTCGGCAGTCAGGATCATTCCCTGCTTGGAGCCCTCGGCCGCGAGGATCTGCGCCTGCTTCTGGCCCTCGGCCGTCTTGATCGACGCCTCACGCTGGCCTTCGGCGGTGAGGATGATGGCGCGCTTCTCGCGGTCGGCCTTCATCTGCTTCTCCATCGATTCCTGAATCGACGGCGGCGGATCGATCGCCTTCAGTTCCACGCGCGACACCCGCAGGCCCCAGCGGCCGGTGGCCTCGTCGAGGACGCCGCGCAGTTCACCGTTGATCTGATCGCGAGAGGTGAGGGTTTCCTCGAGGGTCATGCCGCCGACCACGTTGCGCAGCGTGGTGATCGTCAACTGTTCAACGGCGGCAATGTAATTGGAGATCTCGTAGACGGCGGCCTGCGGGCTGGTGACCTGGAAATACACCACCGAGTCGATCTGCACGGTCAGGTTGTCCTTGGTGATGACCGGCTGCGGCGGGAAGGACACCACCCGCTCGCGTAGGTCCACCTTCGCGCGCACCCGGTCCGCGAACGGCACCAGGAAGGTCAGCTGCCCGGACACGGTCCGCGAATAGCGGCCCAGCCGCTCGATCACGGCGGCCTCCGCCTGCGGCACCAGCGCCACCGACTTGAAGACCACCACTACGACCAGAAGTATGAGTACGACGGCGACTATCAGTACAGCCATCACTGCCCTTTCATGACGACGGCGTGCGCGCCGTCGATCCTCATGACGTACACGGTCGAACCGACGGGATAGGTCTCCGAGGCGTCGTACGGGCGCGCACTCCACACCTCTCCGCCGAGCTTCACGCGACCACCGTGCTCGTCGACCGTTTCGAGCACCTTGGCGGTCTTACCCGGCAAAGCGTCCACCCCCGTCTGATGCGGTGGCGGAGTCGCGTAGCGCCGCAACAGGAATGGGCGCACCAGCGCCAGCAGCGCGATCGAGGTGACACCGAACACGACCGCGTCCACCAGCACCGGGGCCCCCGTGAGCGCGTTCACGCCCGCGGTGATGAGTGCGGCGACCCCCAGCATGATCAGCACAAGAGTGCCCGTGAGCATCTCGGCCGCCGCGAGCAGGATGCCCGCGACCAGCCAAACTATTGCGGCCACGCCACAACAGTAACTGTATTTGCGGGGCCCGGCTGCTATTCGTGATCACTCCGAGCCCCGCGACCGGGCACATCGGACACCGATCAGCGGAATCCGTGCACAACCTGCCCAGCAGCCGCCCCGACCGCCGGAATGGGCGCGGCGCGAGCGGGATTCCTGTCCGCCGCCGGTAACCTCGACGCGGTGAGTGGGCACCAGAAGTACGGCGACATCTTCACCGGGCACGCACGGAAACAGAAGCGGGAGGTGCCCCGCGTGGTCGCCGAACGCGACCTCGTCGCCGAGGACGCGGCCACCGGATTCTGCGGCGCCGTAGTCGGTTTCGACCGCAGCTACGACGGCGAGTTCGTCAAACTCGAGGACCGCGCCGGACGCGTGCGACTGTTCGCGATGCGAGAAGCCGCCTTCCTCATCGACGGCCAGGCGGTCACCCTCGTCAAGCCGACGGCCACCGCACCCACGAAACCCACCCGATCCGCCTCCGGATCCACCCGCGTCGAAGGCCACAAAGCGCGCGTCGCCCGCGCCAGCCGCATCTGGGTCGAAGGCATCCACGACGCCGCCCTCGTCGAACGCGTGTGGGGCCACGACCTCCGGGTCGAAGGCGTCGTCGTCGAACAACTCGAGGGCCTCGACCACCTCGGCGCGAAACTCGCCGAATTCCAGCCCGGACCGAACCACCGCGTCGGCGTCCTCGTCGACCACCTGGTCACCGGCTCCAAGGAATCCGGCCTCACCCAGGGCCTCGGGCCGCACGTCCTCGTCACCGGCCACCCGTACATCGACGTGTGGCAGGCCGTCCGGCCCAAAGCCGTCGGCATCCCCGCCTGGCCGGACGTACCCCGCGGCGAGGACTGGAAGACCGGTATCTGCCAACGCCTCGGCTGGGGCACCCCACAGGACGGGTGGCGGCGCGTCTACAACGCGGTCAACTCCTACCGCGACCTGGAAACCCCCCTCATCGGTGCGGTCGAACGACTGATCGATTTCGTCACCGAGCAGGAGTAGCCCGCCAGTTATCCTCGAATACATGAGTTCCCCAAGCGCCTCGCTCACGGTCTGGGCCGGTTCCTGGCTGGCAGGCTGTAGCGCCCCCGACGATGTGCTCGACGAACTGCGCGCTTGGGCTCCGCGACAGACCGTGGCCGCCGGAGACCCCGTCACCGGCGGGCACACGGGGCTGCCGTGGGCGTCCGACGAAGACCCCGCTTCGGTAGCCGGGGCGGGAATCATGGTGCTGCTCAAGATTATTCGCGAGGCCTACACCGGGCCGGAGGCACAGGTTCGACTGGTGCTGCCGATTCCGGGAGATGTGCGGGGCATACCCGTCGGCACCGAGTTCGCGGCCGCCGCAACCGAAGCCGAGGAAGGCATTCTCGTCGGAGCGCCCGGAACCAATGGGACCGGACTCGTACCGGTGTGGACCGATGAGGACGCATTGCAGTGGCGGGTGTACTCCACGCCCGTACCGCTGACCCTCGCGCCGGAAATGCCGTTGGGTGAGGCCGAATACACGATGCGGGAAGCCGTGCGGGATGCGGCGGACGCGTTGGCACAGATGCACACCACCCGACTCGGGTCGGGCGGGGTGCCGCCTCGGGATCTGGTGGAGGCCGAGTTGGCCGGGCATTCCCGGCACAAGTACCCGGATTCGATGCCTTTGCGGGCGCGGCGGATTCTCGATACCGCCGATCAGGTCGCCGCGATCCTGACCGTCGCCGAGCGGGAGCCGGCTTCGGCGCCGACCTCGGCGACCGCGGTGGCTGCTCAGGAGGCGTTGCTGCGGCCGTTGTGGAATGCGATTCGGGCCGCGCGGCTGGCGGCTGTGCACGCTCGCTGAGTGTCCGATTCGTTCAAGAGAATGCGGGCGGGCCGGGCCTAGGGTTCGGGCATGGGTATTCGACTGAATGTGATCGGGATCGTGGTGGCGGATATGAGCGCGTCGCTGGCGTTCTATCGGCGGCTCGGGGTGGGGTTCGCGGATGGGGCCGAGACGGAGCCGCATGTCGACGCGGAGCTTGGTGGGGGTGTGAAGTTGATGCTCGATACCGAGGAGACGGTTCGGTCGTTTCGGCCGGATTGGGTTGCGGTGCCTGGGGCTGGGCGGATCGGGTTGGCCTGTGACTGTGGGGATGCGGCTGGGGTGGATGCCAAGTTCGCGGAGTTGGTGGGGGCTGGGTATCGGGGTGAGTTGAAGCCGTTCGATGCGTTTTGGGGGCAGAGGTATGCGACTGTGCTTGATCCGGATGGGCATGGGGTGGATCTGTACGCGGCGTTGGGGTGAGGCGGCTCAAAGCTCGAGACTCAAAGACAAAGAGACCAAAAGATAAAAGACGCCTGGAGAAGAGAAGAAAAGACAAAGAGACGAAGAGCCAAAGAGCTGAAGACGCCGGAGCGGTTGGTCTCTGGTAGGTGATGCGTGCAGTCTGTGGGCTGGGGTCGGCGGGTAGCGGATCCCAGCCCGGCGTCAGCGCCGGTGCGGCAGGGCAGGCGAGGTGACCACACTCCCCGTTGCTTTGCGCACGCCGGCAGGACACGAGCAGCCGGGTGTCATGCTGCCGGTGAGCGCCACGTTCGGCAGCTGGAATCGATGGCGGCGGCGATCGCCTGCCCCACGTGATGGCGGTCGTTGACGCGTGGGGTGCCGGTGGGGTCGACACTCTTCGGCGCAATCCACCCTGTCCGGCCGGGGTGGGGTGAGTCTTTACTCATCACAACGGTTTTCCAGCCATCGGGGCTGTCGTTGACCAGCGCGTGGCAGTGGTCGCACGCCAAGGTCAGGTTGTTGATGTCGGTCGGCCCACCCTTGGCCCAGTCGGTGACGTGGTGGGCGGCGCACATGTTGGCGGGTTGTTCACAACCCGGTCGAGTACATCCCCTATCACGGGCCAGCAGCGCCAATCGTTGGGCGCGGTTGGCGGTGCGGCGGGAGCGACGCAGGAACAGCGGCATCCCGTCCCCGTCGAGGACCGCGATCACCGGTCGGGTCCCTTCGGCCATCTTCAAGGCTTCGTTGATGGAGATCCGGGTCCCGGAGGCGGTGGTGGCGACGCCGGTGCCGTTTTCGAGGTCGGTGAGGCTCATAGTGAGCACGACCTCGACCGGCAGGCCACGGTGCATGCCCAGGGTCCGCATGTTCACACCCGGCTGCACCAACGCCAGCACAGCGTCGTGGGTCCGCTGCCCGGCATCACGACGATCACGACGCGCAGCAGCATCGAGCACACTGTCCGCGATGAACCCACCCGCGGCGGAAGGGCTTTCAGGATCTTCGACGTTGCACATCCCGGGCCGGGCGAGCTTCGCGAACACCGCATCCAGGCACGCACGCAGCTCAGGGGTGATCCACCCTTCGATCCGCGTCATCCCATCCACACCAGAGCGACACAGCGTGATCCCGCGACGGCGGCGACGGTCAGCGTCGGAAACAACCTTCCCATCAGGATCCAGCCGCGCGAGGATGTCACGCCCGATCTTCAACAAGTCATCGGGCCACCCATTGCGCGAGTAGTCGACCAGGATCTGCTCTGCCTCGGCCCGCGCCTCGGTGGGCACGTCGACGGGCAGGTGGTTCATCACGTCCATGATGTGGCGCACGTGATCCCGCGAGATCTTGCCCGCAGCAAACACTTCGGCAGTCACCGGCAATACCGGTGGTGCGACGTGCCCGGTCTGCTGCACGAATTCCCCGCAGTGGTGGGTGATCTTCACCCGCACCGACGCGTCGTAACGGGAGAGCCCGAGGGTGTGGCGCAGGAACGGCACCATCTTCCCGGCCCCGCTACGTGAATGCAGCGAACGCTCTCCCGCTTCGACAATCAGCGGAGTATCCAACGCGGCGAGTTGACGCTTGCAGGTTTCAATCCTCTGCATCAACGTCACAATGTCTTCGTCGGAGAACTCCGTCATCTTCCCGCCCTGAATGGATTCCGACAGGGTCGAGACCGCGGCCGCCAGTTCAGCGATACCGCAGTCGTCGAGTGTCACCCCCATCGAATTCATGCATCAATTCTATCGCCGATTCATCGCACACACGCTCGAATCACGAAGTGATATAACAATATTCAGAACGACAGCGGTTCCAAATCCAACCCCAGCAACTTCATCGGCGACATGCCCGAGAACTCTCGAACATCCCGCGTCAAATGCGCCTGATCCGCATAACCAGAAGCGACCGCTACGTCCGCAAGCCCCATTCCGCCGCGCGCCAATGCCAACGCGCGCTGCATCCGCAAGACCCTCCCCAGCGTCTTGGGCCCATACCCGAACGCCGCAAGGGATATTCGATGCAACCTGCGCGGCCCCGTCCCCAACTCTGCCGCAATGGCCGCGACCGAGCTGCCCGATCTCAGCGATGCCACCAGGAATCGCACCACGGGATCGACGGCATCGGTTCGGCCCGCGCGCCAGCGAGCGATCGCTTCCAGCCCGATGGCCGGACTCGACGCTCGTGCGATCAACTCCGAAGCCGTGCGCAGATCGGCGGGCGACCATAGGTCGGCGAGATCGGCCCTGGCGTCGCGGAGTTCGTACGCGGGCACCCCGAGGAGTGACGGCGCCGTCCCCGGGTAGAAGCGGATCCCCGCTATCCGGTCCGCGAAGCCGGGCGGCGGACGGTAGGCCCGAGTGTCCGGGCCCGCCACCGACAGTCGGCCGTCGAGCCACAGCAGATCCATGCAGCCGTCCGGCAGCACCGGCGAATCGGCGGCGGAGATGCCGTCGCGACACCAGACCACCGCGCCGCCAACACTCGACGGCCGCTCCCGATAGCCTTGCAGGGCGCGAACAGTCGTCATGACACACGCACCCGACCGGGCGCTGACCTCGAAATGTGCTGAAAATCAGCAATATTCGGCACCTCGTGCACTGTTGCACGAGATGCCTTCTTGCACTGCGTGCAATATTGCACGCTATGTAGCCGCAGGTTCGGAGCTGTCGGAGACCTCGACGACGTGCTCCTTCTGTCCCGGCTTCCACACCGTCACTTCCATGCGCCCGTCGACGATCTCCACCGACGAAGCCCCGGTCAGTTCCACCGCGTAGAACGGCTCGAACTTGCGGCCGCGCAGGTCGAACCCGCTCTCGGCGAAGAGGCCTTCCGCCCATCGGCGTTGCAGCTCCGGATCTTGCACATCACGCACACTGCCGAAGATCTTCACGTCGCCGTCGCTCACCTGAGTGTCGACTGTCGCCGTGTGCAGGCAGAAGCGCGGGTCGCGGGCCAGGTCGGCGAACTTCGTGGTGCCGGGCATGCCCACGAGCCAGAGCTCACCCTCGAAGATGCGCGGTTCCAGGGGGCTGATGCGCGGTGAGCCGTCTTTGCGCAGGGTGGCGAGCATGCAGAGGTTGCCGGTGGCGGCGTGACGACGGGTGAAGATTCCCGAGATGCGAGGGGCGGCCGCAGCGAACTCGTTCCAAGACGTCATGACCGCGACCGTACGCGGAGGGTCCGACATGTCCGGCCACCGAAACCCGGCCCTTTCTGTTTGAATGGCCCGATGTCGTACTCCCGCCGGCTCGCCGTCCTCGCCGCGGCGCTCATCGGCTGCGCAGTGCCCGCCCCCGCCCATGCCGTCGTCGGCGGCACCGAGGCAAACGCCGGCGACTATCCCTGGCTCGCCGCGGTCGGCACACCCCTGTTCCTCCCCCGCGCGTCCGGCCAGTTCTGCGGCGGCGCGCTCATCGCACCGGACCAGGTGCTCACAGACGCGCACTGCGTGCAATTCGCACAGCTCTTGCCGAAGGCGCTCACCGTCACCTTCGACCGCAGCGATCTGGCCTCACGTGACGGAACGACCGTGAAAGTCACGGCAGTCCGTCTGCACCCGGGCTTTCGTTCCGACACCATCGACGGCGTCGATGTCTACCATCACGACCTCGCGATCCTGACGCTCGCGCAGCCGCAGTCCCGCCCGACCGTTCCGATCGCCGCACCCCGGGGCGATACGGGCACCGTGCTCGGCTGGGGCGGCACCTCCGATGGCGATCTGTTCAACACCGTTTTGCGGCAAGCCACGGTTCCCATGGTGTCCGACGCCGCCTGCGCCGCCGCCTATCCAGGTGCCTTCGACGCCACCGAGATGGTGTGCGCGGGCTCCACCACGGCCGACACCGGCGAATTCGACAGCGGCGGACCACTGCTCATCGACGGAAAACTGGTCGGTATCACCTCGTGGGCCCGTGGCGTCGCGCTCGACGGGTACCCGGGTGTGTACTCCCGGCTGCCCGCGGACTTCTGAGCGCGACCCACACTTCTGAGCGAACCCGTGCGGGCAGGACACCCCTGCCCGGCGTCCGGCCGTCCGACAACGAGGAGTTTCATGCACGGCGTGCCCCGGCACACCCCTGTCGCCGAAGTCGACTGGCCAGCACTGGAGCACGCGTACGGCGACGCGAGCGACGTACCCGGCTGGATCGACGGACTGACCGAGGCGGACACCGTCGAGGCGGCGCTGCACGAGTTGTGGGGAGCGGTGCTGCACCAGGGCACCCTCTACGACTCCACCCCACCGGCGATGATGGCGATCGCGGCACTACTCGGGGCACGGCAGACCGCGGACGCGGAGAACACGGCGTGGCTGCTTCTGATGTTCGCCGACACGGTCCGCGACTACGAACAGCTGGACATGGACGACGCCGAGACAGCCGTCATCGTCCGGTCGGCCCGAGACTCGTTGACTGCGATCGCCGCCCTGGTACAGCCGCTGATCTCCGACGACGGCCCCGAAGCGGCCGCCGCGGCGCTGCTCCAAGCCGATTCACGCACAGTCGATTCCGCCGTGCCGCAGATGCTCGCGGCGCGGGCCGGCGTCAGACCCGCGGGACAGGTCGAACAGGCCTGCGTTGCCACGCTCACGACTCTCGGGGCCGATGTCACGGCGGTGCTCGCCGACGGGGATCCCGGCCTCGCGATGGCGGCCACGCTCGCTCGGATCGGGGCCGGGGACGGCGCGACCGCCGACCTGGACTTACTGGTGGCGGGGTGGGAACTCGCCGTCGAGGTCGCGCCGAACGTGGCGTTCGGTGTCGACAATCTGCCGGAGTGGTTGAGCGCGGTCGACTCCGGCGCGGCGGCCCATGTGCTCGCGGCGCTGCCGACACCGGACGAGGCGACGATCGCGGGACTCGTCGAGGTCGTCCTCGGTTCCCGGGGCAATGCCGCCGCGGCGGTTCGCCGCTTGCTGGCTCTCGCGACACTGCCCGAGTCCACGCCGGAGACGATGATCGCCGCACTGCGCCAATGCCCGCCGACGCCCGAGGTCCGGGATGCGCTCGCCGCCCTCGCCGAACGGGTCACGACCGGTGGCATTTCCACCTTCGGGTCGACCGCGTTTCACACCGATGCTCGTGCGGATGCGGCTTTCGCCCTGCTACGCGCGGGCGACGGACGATGGTCGCGCCCGATGGCCCGAGCCCTGCTCACCAACCCGGCCGCGCGCGGCCTCATGGTGGCCACCTCGGCATCCGGACGATCCGCGCTCGGCCACGCACTCGTGAGCGAACAGGCACCCCCGGCAAGCATGCTGGTCGCTTCGATCCTGCAGGCGCTGCGGCAGAATCCGCCGACCGAGCCATCCCAGGACGGAGCCGGACACCTCGTCGCGTTGCTCGCCAGCTGGCCCGCCGAGGCCACTGCCGACGCGCTGCCCGCGGTCCGGGAGCTCCTGGAGGTCGCGCCGAAACAAGCGGCCGGCGCACTCGCGGCGTGGGGCGATACCGCCGGCATCGACCACGTTCGCACAGCGAGCCACGGCGGGGACGCGACCGTTCTGCTGGCTCTCGCACGAATGACGCGGGACCCGGCCGACTTCCATCCTGTCCTCGACGCCGACCTCCGCTATACGGAGTCCGCCGTCCTCGAGCACTGGGCCGACCGCACCGATCCCCGGTTCCTCGACTGGTGTCGCGGCCTCGTCGGCACCGAAGTCGCGGTCAGCGTGTTCGAGCGAGGCAACCAGGTCACCGCTCTGCGCATCCTCGCGGACCTCGACTCGGGCCACGTCGCAACCGGCTGGCCCGCGCTGCGCGGCATTCTCGACGCCGGTACCGAACCGATCGAAGACGCTATCGGGCTGGCGCTCGATTGGCGTGCCAGGCAGCTACTTCCGGCCGAGGCCGTGACCGACCTCGAGGCGCTGCTCGCCGATCTGGTCGTCACCGACCGCAAGAACTACAACGGCCCGCTCGTCAAAACCAGCGTGGTGGCCGCGATCGCACTCCTCGACCTCGGGCTGCCACTGCCCGGAACTCCCGCACGCATCACGAAAGTCGTGGCGCGCGCGGTAGCCGACAGCTGGGCTCGCGACCTCGGGATCCGACTCACCGAGCGACTCACCGCCGCGCCCGCGGTGGTCCGCCGCTCGGTCGCGACGAAGCTCCGGGCCTTCGCCGACCGCGACGAACGCTTCGACTCCACGGGCGATATCGCCGTCGAGGATGAGCGGGCTCTCGCCCGCCTGCGCCCGATCCTGCACACTCTCGAAACCTGCTGACCTGGACCAGCAGAGCCTCAAGCCTTGGCTGCCGATTGGTCGAAGACGAAAACGCCGGCCGGATCATAGCGTTTCGCTATGCCACGCAATCGAGCGGAATTGTCGCCGTAATAGGCGGTCGCCCAGTTGGTTAGGCCGGGGTCGATGTAGTTCACGAATGCGGTGTTGCCGGTCAAGGCGCCGAGGCCGTCACGCACCTCATTCACGGCGGTCCGTGCCTCCGGTGTGGTGGCACCGACATAAATCTGTGCGGTGGCCAATGCGCCTCGATAGGGAAAAGCCGTGTCCTTCGCGCCGATTCGCGCGGGTGCGCCGGACATGCTGTCGAGGAGAACATCCATCCCGCTGCGTCCGGTCAGCAATGCGGTCAATCGGCTCGGGTCCGCCAACGGTTTCGTCAGCACTCGCGAGGACGCGGTGAACGACTCCCGTCCGAGCACTCCCCCGCCATTCCAGTCCGGCCGGCACTGCTCGACCGAGTAATTCGCGCAACCGCCGAAGTACTTCATCGCCGAGAGGTAATCCTTGGAAATCGAATACCGGTTGGACGGTTGTGTCTTCGTGGCCGCCACCAGTTTGTCGAGGAGGGCATTCATATTGCTCTCCGAGCCGACATAACATCCGTTGATCCGGCACGTCGGCGGGCTCCCGGCGGAAATGCCCAGGGTGGACCAGAATTCGTCGGGTGCGGAGGCCGTGAACGTCTGCCAGGCCCCGAGCACATCCGTCAGTGACCCGGCCGGGAAGCGGACCTGGAAGACGGCCAGTTGCGGTGCCGCGACGGTCTTGAAGGTGAAGGAGGTGACGATGCCGAAGTTGCCGCCGCCTCCGCCGCGCAGCGCCCAGAACAGGTCGGGTTCGGAGGTCGCCGAGGCGGTGCGCACGGTGCCGTCGGCGGTGACCACCTGCGCCGAAATCAGGTTGTCGCAGGTCAATCCGTACTTTCCGGTCAAGACGCCGAGGCCGCCGCCCAGAGTCAGGCCGGCGATGCCCACCGTCGGGCACGAGCCCGCGGGCAGACAGCGACCGGCCTTGGCCAGGCCGGAGTACACATCCATCAGCCGGGCGCCCGCGCCGATGACCGCGGTGCCGTCCGGTTTCACCTCCACACCGCTCATGGAACCCAGGTCGACGACCAGGCCGTTGTCGGGTGTCGAGTATCCGCCGTAGCTGTGTCCGCCGCTGCGCGCGGCCACCGGGATCCTCGCGCTCGCCGCGGCGTTCACGCACGCCTGCACATCGGATGCGTTGGTCACCTGAGCGACCGCCGCCGGACGGCGACTGTCGAACACCGGATTGAAGGCCAGTTTGGCTGTTCCATAACCGGAATCGGACGGCAGGTTCAGCGTCCCGGCCAGCTTCTGTCGCAGACCTTCCCAATCGACCTGCCCGGCAGGTGTTTCCGCACGTGGCATACCTTCCGGTTCGCAGCCGGTCACCGAACTCAATCCGGCCAGACCGACTCCGAGCGCGGTCGCCCGCAACAGGTTTCGACGATTGATCGCCATGACGGCGCACCTCCCCCGAGGTCACGCCCGACTGCCCGGGCGCGATAACGAACCACTCAACGGTTCGTTATCGCGCCTCGCGACCGATGCGTTTACGCCAGCATGCCGTCGGCGAGCCGCGCCCAGTCCGAGAGAACCTGCTTGCGCCGCAGACGATCTCGACCGACCATCTCGTCCAGGGTCGCGCCGCGCACCAAGTTGATGGTGAGCCAGAAGGCGGCTTCCAGACGCTCGCGCGGGACGTCCACGAAACGGCCGCAGGCGTCGAGCAGTTCGGCGGTCAGGTCGTGCTGCACGCGCAGCATGTTGCGGCGCAGGTCCTTGTCATTGGCGATGCCGACGTACAACTCCACCGCGGCTTTGCCGAGCTTGCCCGCGAACGGCGCGGTCACCAGCTCGACCAGCACCTCGCCCGGCGACGACGCCCCCGGCAGTGTCCGCTCCCGCCGTCGCAGCGCCTCGCCCTGCCGCTGCGTCAGATGCTCGATGGTCTGTGCGAACAATTCCTGCCGGGTGTGGAAGTGGTGCAGCTGCGCACCCCGGGTCACCCCGGCCCGCGCGGTGATATCCGCGATCGACGCGCTCGCGTACCCGACCTCGGCCAGGCTGTCGATGGCGGCGTCGAGCAGCAGGGCTCGGGTGCGGAGGCTCTTCTCCTGGTGCTTGTTCGGGGGTAGACCGGATACCACCTGGTCAGTCTAGCCGCCTTGCGAAATTGCGTGCTGCCTTGCACGCAATTGGGTGTCGGTCGTACTGTGACCTCATGTCCGTCGATCGTTTGCTGCCCACGTCCGAAGCCCGCGACCTCATCGAGCTCACCCGCGATATCGCGGACAAGGTGCTCGAACCGATCGCGGCCGAGTACGAGAAGCAGGAGCGCTATCCGGACGAGGCGTTCCGGGCGCTCGGCGCGGCGGGGCTGCTGAGCCTGCCGTATCCGGAGGAGTTCGGCGGGGGCGGCCAGCCCTACGAGGTGTACCTGCAGGTGCTCGAGGAGCTCGGCGCGCGGTGGGCCGCGGTCGCCGTGGCGGTGAGCGTGCACAGCCTGTCGTGCCACCCGCTGTTCGTGTACGGCACCGACGAGCAGAAGCAGCGCTGGCTGCCGGACATGCTGTCGGGCAACCTCATCGGCGCGTACAGCCTGTCCGAATCCCATGCCGGTTCCGATGCCGCGGCGCTGCGCTGCCGGGCGACCGAGACCGAGGGCGGCTACCTGATCACCGGCACCAAGGCGTGGATCACCAACGGCGGCAAGGCCGATTACTACACCCTGTTCGCCCGCACCGGCGAGGGCTCGCGCGGCATCTCCTGCTTCCTGGTGCCCGCCGGCACCGAGGGCCTGACCTTCGGCAAGCCCGAGGAGAAGATGGGTCTGCGCGCGGTCCCCACCACCAGCGCCGCCTACGACGACGCCTTCGTGCCCACCGAACGCCTCCTCGGCGCACCGGGTCAGGGTCTCCCGATCGCGTTCAGTGCCTTGGACTCCGGCCGCCTGGGCATCGCCGCCGTCGCCACCGGCATCGCGCAGCGCGCCCTCGACGACGCCGTCGCCTACGCCAAGCAGCGCGAAGCCTTCGGCCGCGCCATCATCGACCACCAGGGCCTCGGCTTCGTCCTCGCCGACATGGCCGCCGCCGTCGACTCCGCCCGCGCCACCTACCTCGACGCCGCCCGCCGCCGCGACGCCGGACTCCCCTACTCCCGCCAGGCCAGCGTCGCCAAACTCGTCGCCACCGACGCCGCCATGAAGGTCACCACCGACGCCGTCCAGGTCCTCGGCGGCTACGGCTACACCCAGGACTTCCCCGTCGAGCGCTACATGCGCGAAGCCAAGATCACCCAGATCTTCGAGGGCACCAACCAGATCCAGCGTTTGGTCATCGCTCGGTCGCTGGCCAGCGACTGAGCATCCGAACGGCAGGGTTCAGCCGTCCCGCGCGGGGACGCGGGACGGCTGTGAAAGACGGTCAGCAGCTGCCGAATTGGCACCACAAGGGCGACTGCTGGTAGCTGCCGCGGTTCTGGCCGCCCCAGTTGTCGTCGTAATCGCGGCGCCAGCCCCAGCCGTTGTCGCGGTCGCGGTACTCCCAGTGGCCGCGATTGTTGTCGCAGTCGCCGTTCTGCCAGCGGCCTCGGTTCTGTTGCCAGCCCCAGTTGCCGTTGTGGTCGCAATCGCTGTACCAGTTGTTGTCGTGGTCGGACTGGGTCAGCGGATCCGACAAAGTCAGCGGCTCGGACAGGGCGGGGGCGGCGAAGCCCAGGGGAAGGGCGAGGAGCGAGCCCAGCACGACCGCCCGGGCCAGCCGGTGGCGTGCGGATGTCCTCTCGGAGATGGTCATGGCCATACCTCGGGTCGGGCACGGCCATAAAGGCGTCAGGAAGGTGCACCCTCGACCCGCGTGGAAAACCACGCACACTGCGCTCTACTGGCGGATTCGTGACCGTGGCACGGGATCCGGGGCCGCCGCTCGCGGCCCACGGAAGATCGATGCTCGGTTCGGCCTCAGTCTAATCCCGGGATCAAGCGAAAAGAAGGGCCTCACCGGGGCGAATGCCGCGGTGAGGCCCTCCTTTCACTGCTATGCCGTGGTCTCGCGGCGGGGCAGCTTCCAGCCCGGACGCGGGAAGTGGCAGGTGTAGCCGTTCGGGTAGCGGACCAGGTAGTCCTGGTGCTCCGGCTCGGCGTCCCAGAACGTGCTCGCCGGGGTCACCTCGGTGACCACCTTGCCCGGCCACAGGCCCGAGGCGTCCACGTCGGCGATGGTGTCCTCGGCGACCCGCTTCTGCTCGTCATCCAGGTAGAAGATGGCGGAGCGGTAGCTCGAGCCGATGTCGTTGCCCTGCCGATCCTTGGTGCTCGGATCGTGGATCTGGAAGAAGAACTCCAGCAGCGCACGGTAATCGGTCTGCGCCGGGTCGTAGACGATCTCCACGGCCTCCGCGTGCCCGGGGTGATTGCGGTACGTCGGGTTGTCGTTGCGGCCACCGCTGTATCCGACCCGGGTGTCGAGGACACCGGGCTGGCGCCGGATCAGATCCTGCATGCCCCAGAAACAACCACCGGCCAGAATCGCCTTGCGCGTGTCGGTCACGCTTCCTCCTTCGTGAACAGCGTCTTGTACTGTCCGTAGCCTTCGGATTCCAGATCGTCGAGATGCACGAACCGCAGCGACGCCGAGTTGATGCAGTAGCGCAGCCCGCCCGCGTCGCGCGGGCCATCGGGGAACACATGGCCCAGATGGCTGTCACCGTGCACCGACCGCACCTCGGTGCGCACCATGAAATGGCTGACGTCGCGCTTCTCGGCCACATTCGTCGCGTCGATCGGCCTGGTGAAACTCGGCCACCCCGATCCGCTCTCGAATTTGTCCGTCGACGCGAACAACGGCTCCCCGGACACCACGTCCACGTAGATACCGGGCTCGTGGTTGTCCCAGTACTCGCCGGTGAACGCCCGCTCGGTGCCGTTCTCCTGGGTGACGTGATACTGCTCGGGCGACAGCGCCGCCACCGCCGCCGGATTCCGGTTGTACTCCCGTGCCACATGACCTCCTTGGTAGGCCTCAGCTACAACCCACCCTGCCCGACGGAAAGTCCGTCCGCGAGCCCGCGTCATACTTCTGTCACCTTTGGGCATACTCACGAACGTGAGCGCACCGGGGAACGAAACCGACGACGATCAGGTACCCGCGTGGGCCCGGCGCACGGCCGGGGAATCGCGCTGGGCGGCCACCGCGGCCGTCGTCGGGATATTGCTGGTGCAATACCTGCTGCCGGCCGAATACTCGGCCGGACCCAACTGGGTCGTGCCGATCGTCGGATTCGCGCTGCTGATCATCCTGGTGATCGCCAACCCGGTCCGGCTCGACCGCGAGGACGAACGGCTGCGGCGATTCAGCCTGCTGCTGATGGGGCTGCTCGGTTTCGGCATGGTGTGGTCGGTGTCCCACCTGGTGAAATCGCTGATCAACGGCACGGCCGCCGACAATGCCGCCGGACTGCTCGGCTCGGGCGCGGCCGTGTGGCTGTCCAACGTGCTCGTGTTCGCGCTCTGGTACTGGGATTTCGACCGGGGCGGCCCGGCGGCGCGCGCCCACGCCCGCAAGCCGTATCCGGATTTCCTGTGGGTCCAGATGCAGAATCCGAATCTCGCCGACCCCGACTGGGAACCGCAATTTCCGGATTATCTGTATCTGTCGTTCACCAACGCGACCGCCTTCAGCCCCACCGACGTGATGCCCATGACCCGCTGGGCCAAGCTCCTCATGATGGTGCAGTCCGGCATCTCCCTCGTCACCGTGAGCCTGGTCGTCGCCCGCGCGGTGAACGTCCTGAACTGACGGGCGAACCCGTCAGCGGTTGAAGAACATATCCGCGACCAGCATGACCACCGCGATGGCGACGAACGCCGCGGCGAACATGATGGATTGGCCGATGGTGCCGACGATGCCGGCGGCCAGGAACAAGGTCAGCACGGGGGCCCAGACGAACATGTCCGGGGCACCGAAGGTGCGCTGTGGCTTGCGGGCGGCGGTGCCGCCCGAGGCGGGCTGACGGCGTTGCGGGGTTCCGCGTCCGGGTGTAGTCACCTGGGCGAGACTACAATTCGGCGGCCGCCGGTGCCACCGCGGGCCTGCGGGGAGGCAGAGCGCAGCAGCCGACCACGCACGGCGCGCCGTCGACGGTGCAGCCCAGACCGGTGATGTCGCTCAGACGCGCCGGAGCGGCGGCGGACAGGTACTCCTGCACCAGATCGGCGACCATGCGCGCGAAACGCGGGTCCGGGCCGGGGGTGGCGGCGCGGGCGAAGGCCATACCCAGTTCGGCGGCACGCTCTTTCGCCTCGTTGTCCAGGTCCCAGATGACCTCGAGGTGGTCGGAGACGAAACCGACCGGGCACACCACCACGGAGTCCACGCCCTGTTCGGCGAGCGCGTCGAGATGGTCGACGATGTCGGGGTCCAGCCAGGGCACCTGCGGCGGGCCCGAGCGCGACTGCCACACCAGGTCGTAGGCCTCGAATCCGGTTGCCGCCGCGCACAATCTGGCCGCCTCGGCGACCTGACGGCTGTAGAGACGCTGTTCGGCGGGCGGACCGGAGGCGATATCGGCGGAGACCGGCACGGAATGCGCGGTGAAGACCAGGCGGGCCGAATCACGCTTGTCCTGCGGCAATTCCGCGACCGCCGCGCGAATCGCGTCCGCGAACGCCTCGACGAACAGCGGATGATCGAAATATTGGCGCAGCTTGACCAATTCGGGGGCATCGGCGACCGCAGCGCGGGCGCGCGTGATGTCCTCCTGGTACTGCAGGCAGCCCGAATACCCGCCCCACGCGGAGGTCGGGAACACC
Organism: Nocardia sp. CA-136227; assembly: GCF_050955695.1. Lineage (NCBI taxonomy): Bacteria > Bacillati > Actinomycetota > Actinomycetes > Mycobacteriales > Nocardiaceae > Nocardia > Nocardia sp. CA-136227. The sequence continues at coordinate 3,689,293 of NZ_CP192081.1, read as the reverse complement.
AGCGCCGAGCGAATCCCGTCGGCGCGCATACCCTCGACGGTCGCCTCGACCATGGGATGCCAGTTGCGATTGCCGAAATACACCGGCAGATCGATACCGCGCGCGGCGAATTCGGCCTCGATCGCCTTGATGATGTCGAGGTTCAGCGCATTGATCGGGGACACCCCGCCGAAGTGCAGGTAGTGCTGCGCGACCTCGGCGAGGCGTTCCGGCGGCACGCCCCGGCCCCGAGTGACGTTCTCCAGGAACGGCATCACGTCCTCGGGGCGCTCGGGACCGCCGAAGGACAGCAGTAGCAGGGCGTCCACTTCACGAGCCGCGGGCTCACCCACTACCGCTCTCCTCCTGGGAAATCGAACCGCTGACGATCAGTTGGCGCCGAAACCGGATTCCGGGAACCAGGTGTTGTGGCTGGCGCCGCCGTCGACGTAGATGATCGAACCGGTGGTGCCGGGCAGCCAATCCGACAGCAGCGCGCACACGGACTTGGCGACCACGGTCGGGTCGTCGACGTCCCAGCCGATCGGGGACGCGCCGTCCCAGTACTCGTTGAGCATGTTCAGCTGCTTGGCGTCATCGGTGGCGGTGCCGGCGATGGCCTTGGCCGCGAGGGTCTTGATCGGACCGGCCGCGATTAGGTTGGAGCGGATCTTCTTGGCGGCGCCCACCTCCCGCGCCACGTAGCGGTTCACCGACTCCAGGGCCGCCTTGGCGACACCCATCCAGTTGTAGAACGGCATCGCGGTGCGCGGATCGAAGTCCATGCCCACGATGGAGCCGCCCTCGTTCATGGCGGGGAGCACGGCGCGCGCCAGCGAGGCGTACGACCAGGCCGAGATCTCGAACGCCTTGGCCGCGTCCGGGCCGGGGGCGTCGAGGAAGTTCACCGCGTCCGGGCCCATCAGGGTCTTGGGCGCGAAGGCGATCGAGTGCAGCACGCCGTCGATGCCCTCGGGGGCCAGCTCACGCAGCTTCGCCGGCAGCTCGGCCAGGTTCTCCTCGCTGGTGACGTCCAGACCGATGGCCGGGGGCACCTCCTGCGGCAGACGCTTGGCGATGCGGTCGATGAGGCGCAGCCGCTCCGGGATGCCGGTGATGATCACCTTCGCGCCCTGCTCCTGCGCGACCGCGGCCGCGTGGAAGGCGATGGACGAGTCGGTGATGATGCCGGTGATGAGTACGGTCTTGCCTGCGAGCAATCCAGCCATGGGGTGGTGGGTTCTCCTCGTTCGAAATGTCAGGGGCGAGAGCGGGTTCGGGTGGACCTAGTGGCCCATGCCCATACCGCCGTCGACGGGGATGATCGCGCCGGAGACGTAACCGGAGTCCTCGGAGGCCAGGAAGCTGACCACCGCGGCGACGTCCTCGGGCTGGCCGAGACGCTGCAGCGGGATGAACTTCTTGGCGGTGTCGCGCAGGTCGTCGGGCAGCTCGGCGGTCATGTCGGTCTCGATGAAACCGGGCGCGACCACGTTGGCGGTGATGTTGCGCGAACCGAGCTCGCGGGTCACCGAGCGGGCCAGGCCGACCACACCGGCCTTGGAGGAGGCGTAGTTGATCTGGCCGGGGCCACCACCCAGACCGACGACCGAGCCGAGGAAGATCATGCGGCCCCAGCGGGCGCGCAGCATGGCACGGTTGGCGCGCTTGGCGCAGCGGAAGGCGCCGGTCAGGTTGGCGTCGATGACCCGGGTGAACTGCTCCTCGGTCATGCGCATCAGCAGCGTGTCATCGGTGATGCCCGCGTTCGCGACCAGTACCTCGACCGGACCCTGGTGCTCCTCCACCTCGGAGAAGGCCCGATCGACCGATTCGCTATCGGTCACATCGCATTTCACGCCGAAGAAACCCTCGGGAACGCCGGACCCGCGGTGGGTGACGGCGACCTTGTGTCCGTCGGCGAGCAGGCGCTGGGCGACCGCGAGCCCGATGCCGCGATTACCGCCGGTCACCAGGACCGACCGGGATGTGATGTTCGACATAGACGCAAACCTATCTGTTCGTGTTCGGGACTCGGCGCGCGGTACCGATTTACGGCAGACGCTGACGATAGAGCAACGCGGCCACCAACCCGGCGGCAGTCACCACCAAACCCAGCAGCAACCACGGGCGGCTGGCGTCGGCGACGGTCGTCTCGAAGCCGATCTGCTCTTCCAAGTGCGCGTAGACGTTCTTGAGTTCTTCCAGCGTGGAGGCGGTGAAGAACTCGCCGCCGGACAGTTTCGCGATCTCGCGCAGCGAATCGTCGTCCACCGGGACGCGGACCCGCTGCGAGCCCTTGCCGTCCTGGTCGGGGATCTCCACGGTGCCCCACGTGGTGCCGAACGAAATCGTCGACACCGGAATGCCTTTCTCCTTCGCCAGACGCGCGGCGGTGAAGCCGTGGCGGGGATTCTCGACATCCTTGTCGTCCGGGACGGTCTGCTTACCGTCGGACATGAGCACCACCTGGGCCGGCGGCGGCTTCTCCGCACCCGGCAGCACCGAGGCCAGGGTGTCGATGGACTGCAACGCGGTCAGGATGCCCTCACCGGTCGCGGTGCGCTCGGCCAGCTTCATGGTGTCGATGGCGGCCTTGACCGCCTCCCGATTCGTGGTCGGCGACACCTGCACCGACGCGGTGCCCGCGAAGGTGACCAGACCCAGGTTGATGCCCGGCGTCAGATTGTCCGCGAATTCCTTGGCGGCCTTCTTGGCCACCTGGATCCGGCTGGGCGGCACGTCGGTGGCCTCCATCGACAGCGACACGTCGATCACCAGGATCACCGTGGCGCGGTTGCGGGGCACCTTCTTCGCCGCGGTCGGACCGGCCGCGGCGAAGGTGAGGAACATGAGTCCCACCAGGGTCACCGCGACGGGAATGTGCCGCCACGGTTTCGGCTGCTTGGGCGCCACCTTCTCCAGCATCTCCATATTGGAGAAGCGCAGCATCTGTTTGCGACGCCGCTGCTGCATCAGGATGTAGATCAGCGCCGCCAGCGCGATCACGGCCAGGAAGGCCAGCCAATACTGGTAGGCGAAATGCGAAAGGCTGAAGGTCAGCTCGCCGATAGTCACTGCCGCGGCACCCGTCCGGCATTCGGGGCGCCAAAGGTGTGGCGCCGGGTGGACACGAATCGAACCACGTCCGCGATCCAGTCGCCGTCGGTGCGCAGGGTCATCACCGGCGCACCACAACTGCGCAACGCCTGCTCGACCTGATCCCGATGGCCTTGCGCGGCGCGCGCGAAATCGGCGCGAAGCGTGGGGGTCACACTGAATTCCCGGGTCCGTCCGGTCTCCGGGTCGTGCAGGACCACATCGCCCAGATCCGGAAGCTCCAGATCACGCGGGTCCAGTACTTCGACACCGAGCAGGTCGTGGCGGCCGGAGATGGCGCGCAGCGACCGCTGCCAGTCGATATCGCCGAGGAAATCGGAAATGACCACGGCCAGACCGCGTTTGCGCTGCGGTCTGCGCAATGCCTCGATCGCGTCGCGCAGGTCGCCTCGGACACCGTCCGGGGCGTGCGGGGTGGTCGCGATCTTGCGCAGCATGGACTGCTCGTGCACCCGGCCGCTGCGGGCCGGAATGCGGATCAGCTCATTGCCATTGGTCACCACCGCGCCGATCCGGTTGCCGCCGCCGCTGGTCAGATGCGTGACCGCGGCCGCCGCGGCGACTACCAGATCCCGCTTCTCGCACAGCGCGGTACCGAAATCGAGGCTGGCCGACAGGTCGACCACCAGCCAGGTCTCCAGCTCGCGGTCGGCGATCATCTGCCGGACGTGCGGGTGGGTGGTGCGGGCGGTGACCGACCAATCCATCTGCCGCACATCGTCGCCCGGCTGATACATGCGGGCATCGCCGGGCTCGGAGCCGGGGCCGGGGATCAGGCCCAGGTGGTCACCGTGCAGCACGCCGTCCAGGCGCCGGCGCACGGTGAGTTCGAGCGTCCGCAGCGCCGCCGACAACCGCGGGTCGGTGAGCTGACCCTGCCGGAACGAGGGCGGGGCGTGCGGGGAGTCGCTGGGAGTTGAGATCGTCACGGGCGCAGTCGATTCCGTGGCCACCTACTTCGGCTGCGGCTGACCGGGGACGCCGGGCATCTGACCGTTCGGAGGCTGCGGGATGCCCTGCTGCGGCGGCTGCGGAATACCCTGCGCGGGCACCCCCGGCTGCTGCGGGATGCCGGGCTGCGGCATGGCGGCGGGCACCGGGGCGGGCGCGCCGGCGGAGGCATTGGCCGGGGCGTTGGCCTGGGCAGCGACCTGCGGCAGGCCGACGGTCTGCAGCACGCGCTTGATCACGTCGTCCGGGCTGACCTCGTCGGCCAGCGCGTCGTAGGACAGCACCAGGCGGTGACGCAGCACGTCCGGGATCACCTCGACCACGTCCTGCGGGACCACGTAGTCGCGGCCGCGGATCAGGGCCACCGCGCGGGCGGCGGCGATGATGCCCAGCGAGGCGCGCGGGGAGGCACCGTAGGAGATCCAGCCGGCCACGTCCTGCATGCCGAAGTCGGCGGGCTTGCGGGTCGCGGCGATCACCCGGACCACGTAGTCGACCAGGGCGTGGTGCACGAAGGTGTTGGCGGCGACGTTCTGCAGCCGGACCAGCTCGGCCGGGTCCAGCACCCGCTTGGGCTCCGGCGGGGTGACACCCATCCGGTAGATGATCTCGCGCTCCTCCTCGACCGAGGGGTAGTCGACGACGACCTTGAACAGGAAGCGGTCGCGCTGCGCCTCGGGCAGCGGGTACACGCCCTCGGACTCGATCGGGTTCTGAGTCGCCATGACCAGGAACGGATTCGGCATCGGGTAGGTCTTGCCGCCGATGGACACGTGCCGCTCGGCCATCACCTCGAGCAGTGCGGACTGCACCTTGGCGGGCGCGCGGTTGATCTCGTCGGCGAGCACGAAGTTGGCGACCACCGGGCCCAGCTCGGTGTCGAACTCCTCGCGGCCCTGCCGGTAGATGCGGGTACCGACGAGGTCGGTGGGCACCAGGTCAGGAGTGAACTGCACGCGCGAGAAGCTGCCGCCCACCACGGTCGCGAAGGTCTCCACGGCCAGGGTCTTGGCGATACCCGGCACACCTTCGAGCAGCACGTGCCCCTTGGCGAGAACACCGACCAACAGCCGCTCGACGAGCCGATCCTGACCGACGATCACACGTTTGACTTCGTAGATCGCCTTTTCCAGGGTCTGGACATCGCGCTCGAGGGTGCTCGGAGCCGAAGGTGCGTCCTTCACCGTGCTTACCCCGCTCACACCGTCAGTCGAAGTCACCAACATCCCCGCTTTCGCCTTGGTCCTGTGCGTTCCGCCCCAACTATTCCAGGTATCTCGCGCGATTGCCGCACCCGCCCGCGATCGGGGCGCGAATTTCGGCCGCGAAATCCGGGATTCGGCTATTTCCTGGCCGTGGTCGAGCGCTCCAACACCAGTTCCACGGCCTCCGCGACCGCCGTGTGACCGGCCGTCAGTTCCAGGATCACCCGGTTCAGCGCCGGGCGGTGCAGGGCCACGTCGATGAAGGCGGCCACGTCGTCGCGGCGGACATCGCCGTATTCGATCGCGAGTCCGGCTGCGACCAGGCCGGTTCCGGGCTCGTCGCGCAGCGTGCCGGGGCGGACGATCAGCCAGTCCAGATCGGTGCCGACCAGATAGGCGTCGGCGGTCTTCTTCACCCGCATGTAGTGCTCGAAGCCGGGGCTGGTCTCGCGGTCGCGTCCCGCGTCGGGGAACACCGAGACCAGGACGAAACGGGCGACTCCGGCGAAGCGGGCGGCGTCGGCGGCCTTCTCCAGGCCGCGGCCGTCGATCAGGCTGGTCTGGTCCATGCCCGTGCCGTGCGCGCCGGCGGAGAAGACGATGGCGTCGTGGCCGTGGAACTTGGCGGCCAACTCGTCGACGGAGTCGGCGATCAGGTCACCGTGCAGCGGGGTCGCGCCGGTGGCGGCGATGATCTCGGCCTGCGCGGGGCCGCGGTGCATCCCGGTGACCTCGTCACCGCGGGCGGTGAGCAGGGTCGCCAGGCGGCGGCCGATGCCGCCGGCCGCGCCGATCTGGAACACCTTCACGATGACTCCTCTCGTAGGGGGGCGGTACCGGTCCAGCTTCCGTTCACAGAGTGTGTTGTTTTGCTCCGTGACCTGCGAGATTGCTCCAGCAGGGTTGGCCCGCAACCGCAGTTTCGGGTCTTCCCGTGGCGATACCATCGCCCGGCTAGCCGGGTCCTACACGGTTTCCAGCGGGCATCTTTACCGTCCCGACGCAACTCGCCGAGGACACCAACGCCGCCAAATTGCGGGCAGCGTTCACATCACGATCTAACACCAGACCGCAATGATCACAGCGAAATACGCGCTCACCCAAGGCCAGCTTGGCTTTCACTGCCTTGCAGGAAGAACACGTTTTGGAACTGGGATACCAGCGGTCGGCGGTCACCAGCACCCCGCCGCGCCAACTCGTCTTGTATTCGAGCTGCCGACGCAGTGTCGAGAACCCGGCCGACCAGATCGCCTGCGCCAGGGACCGATTGCGCAGCATCCCCGCGATGTTCAAGTCTTCCACCACGACCGTCCCGTACTCGCGGGTCAGGCGGGTGGTGAGCTTGTGGAGCCCGTCACGGCGCATCGCGGTCACACGATGCTCGAGGCGATTGGCTCTGGCGTTGGCCTTCTCCCACCGCCGCGACGACCCCACACCGCGGCTACGGTCGGGGCCTCGGCGGCGAGACCGCGACCGCGCAAGCCGGCGACGCCGCTTCTGGGTCTTTTGGTAATGCTTCGGGTTCGGGGCAATCTCGCCCGTGGACAGAACGGCCAGGGACTTCACGCCCACATCCAACCCGACCGCGGCGTCGGGCCGCACGGGTTTGGGATCGTTGCGCTGGACCCGGACCGTGAACGACACCCACCAGCGGCCACCCCGACCTGACAGGGTCATGCTGCCCAGTTTCGCGGTCCCGTTGCGCAGCCGCCGCGCGAGCTTGCGCGTCGATTCCCCGGTCCGAACGATCCCGATACGGGGAATCTTGACCTGCCGCGATCCGTCGCCGAGTCCGTAACCGCCGGTGGTGACGGTGAACGACTGGTGGGAATGCTTCTTCCTCCGGGCCGGGACACCCATACGTGCCCCGGCCCGGGTCCCGCGCTTGGACTTCGAGTAGTTGGCGAACGCGTCAGCAACGCGCGCAATACCGGATGAGTACGCCTCTTTGCTGTTCTCCGCCCACCACGGCGCGACCGTGCCCTTCTCAGCGTTCCACGTTTTGCGGAGACTGTAGGCGGATTGGTTGATCCACGGGGTGAGTTCGTCGTCGGGGATGCCGTAGGTGGCTTCGGCCTGCCGTTGCGCCCAGTTGGCGAGGACTTTGCGGCGCCCCCAGTTGTAGGCGAACCGTGTTGCCCCGCAATGGGAACGCAAGGCTTGTGCCTGGTCGTGGGTCGGTTCCAACGCGAATCGGTACGCCTGAATCTGCTTCGCCCCCTCCTCGGGGCGATCGTTCGACGACCATGGTTCGCTCACCTGTTCGACAGTAGAGAAACCGGACCAGACACGACAGCACCGAAACCGAAGACACGCCAATCGAATTGCGGCAACCACGCCGTCGCCCGACCCTCCCGCCACAACACTCCAACACGCAACGACGTGAACCGTCACAAACCACCCAACACTTGACAACCCCCGCCGCGGCGATGGCACGCAGGCATTTCGGGCCGGTGTCGAGAAAGTTTCCGGACCCTGGATCGCTGGGACGGAAGTGCGCCTATTCTTGCGAATGTCTCTGCCGCCGACCGTTTCTCCGCCGGTAGCGTTATCCGTATCGGTCGACGGTGTCCGGTGATACGGGATGTGGTGTGCAGTGTGGGATTTCGAAGTTTCGCCCGGGCAGTCCATCGGCGAAACGGTGTTGCAGGAACTGCGGGAGCGGGCCGCCTCGGAGGGAGTCGCGCTACGGGTAGGTGTGGTCGTCGAGCACAATGACTCGGTGCTGATGCTCGAGCACGAGGAGCACGTCGAAGGGCGCAGTCCGCTGCACCTACCGGGCACTGTCGTGCGCCCGGGCGAGTCGCTGGCCAGCGCGGTGGTGCGGGCGGTGCGCGAGGAGACCGGTCTGGCGGTCACCGATATCGTGCGCCACCTCGGCAGCTTCGACTACCTGTCCAGCGCCGGGAAACCGGTGCGCCGGGAACATTTCGCCGCGGTGGTGGCCAGCGCCGGACCGGTGCGGGTGACCAACTACGCCGAATACCGGTGGGTGCCGCTCACCGGGGATCTGCCGGTCACCTCGTCGATCCGGCGCATCCTCACGACCTATCAGGAGTAGCCGGGTCCGCGCCGCGCCCGAGATACGACAGGGCCTGCGCGGCAACGTGATCACGCAGGCGTGCCACCGCGGGAGTCGGGCGGTGGCCGCCCGAGACCAGGCCGATGCTGCGATCCCGCGCATCGGCCAGGGTCACGCGTGACAGGCCCGGGTGGGCGACCTCCGGGGCGGGCAGCACCGCGATGCCGAGATTCTGGGCGACCAGGGCGCGCAGCGTCTCGAACTCGGTGATCTCGAAGCCGACGCGCGGGGTGAATCCGGCCTCGGCGCACCAGGAGTCGACCAGGCGACGCAGGTGGTAGGTCGGCGGGTTGGCGATGAACAGCTCGTCGGCCAGTTCGGCGAGTTCGACCTCGGTGCGGGTCGCCAATGGGTGGGCGTCGGCTACGTACAGGTGCAGGCGCTGGTGGCCGAGGATGATCGCGGGCAGGTCGTCGGGGGCCGGGATGGTGACGGCCAGATCCAGGCGGCCGTCGCGGACCATGTCGGTCAGGGCGCTGCCGTGGGCCTGCACGAGGTGCAGGCGGATGCGGGGTGCGCCCGCGTGGAAATCGGCCAGGAGTGACGGGATGCTGACCGGGCCGAGGGTGAACGGGAAACCGAACCGGACCAGGCCGCTGTCGGGGTCGGCGTCGCTGCGGACCACGTCGACGGCGTCGGTGAGGGCCTGGACCAGGCCACGGGTGCGTTCGTGCAGTTCCTGACCGGCGGCGGTGAGGGCGATGCGGCGACCGACCGGTTGGAAGAGTTTCACCCCGACCGCCTGCTCGACCGCCTTCAACCGGCGACTCACCGACGACTGCGGTACGCCCAGGAGCTGCGCCGCCCGCGTGACGTGCCCCTCCCCCGCGGCCGCGTCGAACGCCGCGAGCAGCGGGATCAGGGCCTCCACCTGCGACGACGGCAATTCATCCATATTCGGATCATAGCTGCGCGGAATGAGCATTGGACGGATGGATAAGCGCGGCGTGACGATGACGGAGTACCCGCCGACCAGGAGGTCACGTAGATGGACGAGCACACCGCACCCACCGAAACCGCCACGGACACAGAGATTCTCGACGTCGTATTGATCGGTGGCGGCATCATGTCGGCCACCCTCGGCGCGATGATCGCGGCGCTGCGACCGGATTGGTCCATGACCCTGCTGGAGCGGCTCGACCGGGTCGCGGCCGAGAGCTCCGATCCGTGGAACAACGCGGGCACCGGGCACTCGGGCCTGTGCGAACTCAACTACATGCCGGATCCGGACGATGGGGGCAAGGCGGCCGAGATCGCGTCGATGTTCGCGCTCTCGCGGCAGTTCTGGGCGGGACTGGCCGACCGGGGCGCGCTGGCCGACACCGGATTCGTCACGGCGACACCGCATATGGATGTGGTGTTCGGCGAGCGGGATGTCGCCTATCTGCGCCGGCGATTCGAGACCCTGCGCATCCTGCCCGCGTTCGCGGCCATGGAGTACAGCGAGGATCCCGCCGTCATCGCGGACTGGGCTCCCCTGCTCATGGCGGGCCGGGACCCGGGGCAACCGGTGGCGGCCACCCGGTTCGAGGCGGGCACCGACGTCGATTTCGGGGCGCTGACCGGGTCGCTCGTGCGGGCCATGACCGACGCGGGCGCGCAGGTGCGCACCGGTCACGAGGTGCGGGGACTGCGCCGCGACGCCGACGGGATCTGGACCGTGACGGGACGGGATCGGAACGGCAAGCGGCGCTTCACCGTCCGCGCCCGTTTCGTGTTCGTGGGAGCGGGCGGATACGCGCTGAAGCTGCTCCAGCGGGCCCGCATCCCCGAGGTGCGCGGCTACGGCGTGTTCCCGGTCGGCGCGCAGTTCCTGCGGACCGACAACCCCGAGGTCGTGGCCCGGCACGAGGCGAAGGTCTACAGCCAGGCTCTGCTGGGCGCTCCCCCGATGTCGGTGCCGCACTTGGACAAGCGCAATGTCGGCGGCGAGTCGTCGCTGCTGTTCGGCCCGTACGCGACGTTCAGCACGCGGCTGCTCGAGCACGGCAAACTGATCGACCTGTTCACCACGCTGCGGCTGACGAACATCGTGGTGCTGGTGGCGGCGGGACTACAGAATCTGCCGCTGGTCCGCTATCTGATCGGCGAGCTGCTCGCGACCCGGCGGCGCAAGTTCGCTCAGCTGCAGCGCTTCTACCCCGAGGCCGATCCGGCCGACTGGTATCTCGTCCAGGCCGGACAACGCGCGCAGCTGGTGAAGCCCGACCTCGACCGGGTGGGTGTGCTGACCATGGGCACCGAACTGGTCACCGGCGCCGACGGCACGATCGCGGGCTTGCTGGGCGCGTCCCCCGGCGCGTCGACCGCGCCCGCGATCATGATCGAACTCCTCGAACGGTGCTTCCCGCAGCAGCGTTCGGAGTGGGAGCCGGGCCTGCGGCAGCTGGTGCCGGGCTACGCCGAGGGCTCGAACTCCCAGAGCACGGGCCCCGACGCTGCCGTGGGGATCGGGAAGTAGCTGTGATGATCGGCCGGATCGACCACCACGATGTGCGCGCCGTCGGCCAGGTGCTCGGCCCCGATGGGAGCCGGGTGCCCGGCGCGGGCGTCGAACGCACTGACCCAGCCGCTCTCGGCGGCCACGTAGATGCGCTGCGCGCCGGGATCGTAGGCGAGTACGTCGGGGGTCCGGCCGACGCTGTTCCGGTCGGTGACAGCGTGTTTCGCCAGATCGACGGTGACGAGCGTGGCGTTGTCCTCACAGCCGACGAACATCAACCGCCGGGCCGTGTCCAGCGCCTGACCGTGCGGTCCCGAGCAGCCGGGCGTCGGAATGCGGTCGGTGACCGACAGCGCGCCGGGGTCGACGACCGCCAGATCGCCTCGGCCCTGCACCGCCACGATCATGCGGTCGGGACCCGGGTCGTAGACGACATTGCCGGCTTCGCCGCCCAGAGTGACCGTGCCGCGGGACCTTCCGGTGTCGGCGTCGACGACCGACTCGCTGCCCGCGCGCTCATTGGTGGTCCAGACCGCGTCGCGCACCGGGTCATAGGCCAACCCGTCCGGATACGTCCCGGTCGGCGCGGTGAACAGCACCGACCCGCTGTCCTCGTCCAGGGCGACGAGCTGATCGCGCCCCGTCACCGTCGCGTACACCCGGCGCTTCTCCGGAACGACCAGCACGCCATGGACATCCGGGGTATCGGCGATCGTGCGCACCACGCGGTGCGCGCGGACGTCGACCTCGACGATCTCACCGGCCCCCATGTGCGCCAGGAACAGCAGCCCACGACCGGAATCCAAGCTCGCGTAATCGAATCGGGCCGAGCCGCCCGGCAGGGAAACCTGGGCGACCTTCCGCAGCGGCAGCGGTCCGCCGGTGGTGGCCGGGCCGGATGAGCAGCCCGCGACCAGTGCGATCGCGGTCAGCGCCCACCCGGCTCGTCTCGACCACATCCGGCTCACCTCACGCGGGTCAGCAGACGCCGCGGAACAATTCGGCGGCCGCGTCGGCGGCGGGCTCGATCAGCCGGGGATCGTCGTAGAAGTCGATCTGGCCGACCGAGTCCAGCCACAGCTCCGATTTCGGGGATGCCACCCCAGCGTAGAACTTGTGCGCCCACGGCGGGACCAGGGCGTTCTCCGAGTGCACCAGCAGGAACGGCACCGACAGCCGGGCCGCCGCCTCCTGGGCGTCGAAACCCGCGGTGTGCTCGAAGGATTCGACGGCGAAACCGTTCGTGTAGTTGGGGACCACGCCGCGCGGGGTGCCGTAGTACTCGAACGCCTCGGTCAGGGGCATGGCCACATCGCCGTTGTCGGCGGCCACCGCCGGGATGGTCTCGACCTCGCCGGTGGCGAGACGGCGCTCCCGAGCCAGGCGGCCGCGCTCGACCACCGCCGGATCGGCCGGGTTGGCGGCCGCGTCGGCGTACACGCCCGCGACACCGGCGAAGGCGCGCAGGCGCGAGTCGTCGGCGACCGCGCGGGCCATGTAGCCGCCGCCGGCGCAGACGCCCAGCGCGACCACGGACTTACCGGTGAACCGCGCGTCCGCTTCCAGCGCCGAGACGGCGGCGCTGATGTCGGCGGCCTTGCCCAGCGGGTCCTCCAATTGCCGCGGCTCCCCGGCACTCTCGCCGAAGGTCCGGTGATCGAAGGCCAGGGCGGCGAAACCGCGGCGCGCCAGCGCCTCGGCGTAGACGCCCGCCGCCTGCTCCTTGACGGAGGTCAGCGGGCCGGTCGTGACCACCACACCGGTGGGCTCGCCCGTCGGCAGGTACAGCGTGCCGACCAGTCGGTCTCCGGCGCGGGTGAAAGTGAACGGAACTGTGCTGACAGTCATCTGGTGCTCTCGTCCTCGAAGTCGTCGCATTACGGTGAAACAAGACGGTAGGCGCGGACCCCCGCCACCGATAGAAGGCACTTCGAAGTGCCCTTCCGAACGGAGGCGCGATGGACCTGGTGATCCCCGACGTACTCGAGGAATCCTGCACCACCCGCCAGGCCCTCGAACGCCTGGCCGCCAAGTGGCGAATCCTGCTCATCTACGCCCTGCTCGACGGCGCCCAGCGCCCGGCCGCGCTGCGCCGCCGCCTGCCCGGCATCACCCAGAAGGTGCTCACCGAAACCTTGCGCGGCATGGAATCCGACGGGCTCGTCGAACGCCACGTCTTCAAGGAGACCGCCCCGCAGCACATCGAGTACTCCCTCACCGAACTCGGCAAGTCGCTGCAGACCCCGCTCGCCGCCATCTGCGCCTGGGCCGCCGACCACCCGTGACCGAACGGCCGGCGGACCACACGACGCGGTCGAACCACATCGATAAATCGATGGGCCCCAACGGTTTCACGTTGTATTCGAGATCCCGGTGCCGCCACTCGGCGGCGGTGGCCGCCGCGGACACCAGCGCGGTGCGCGAGATGCGTTCCTGTGCACGGCTTCTCGCGTCCAGCTCGGCGAGTTCCGCATTGTTCCGGGCCGCGCTGTCGAGGATACGGCGCAGTTCGGCGGTGCGGCGGTAGATCCCGGCGATGACCTCCGCCGGTGCGGCGACGCGGGGCGCGAGGGGACCCTCCCCCACGCCGAACCACGGGCGATCGTCGAGCGCGATCTGCGCGTCGTCGCCGACCACCGCGATGGCGAGGACGGTCTCGAGCAGCGCGGTCTTGTTCCCGACGCTCGCGTACTCGGTCTCCACCGAACATCCCGCTTCGCGGGGCCGATTGACAGGTTGCGCCATGTTCGCCAGTGACCCTCTCGTTGAGGGTTCAGAGCTCGGGAGAGGTCAGCTCTCGATCTGGTCTCGGCTCGCCGATCTGCAATTTTCACGACTAAAATACCTAAATATCGCAGGTCAGACCCCATGAAGCAACGCTCGCCCATACGGATTCCGTGCTGTGAGGCACAACCTTTTCCAACATTTTGATCAATAAACCGACCGGTTGCGGCATCGGGGCGCAGAATCATCCTGGACAGTCGCTTTTCGAGTAGGGAAGTTCGACATGGTCTCAGTCGACACTGCGATCAAGGGCATACTGGACAGTTTTCCGGGAGGTTGGAGGGTGATTCGGGGGTCGGGGTGGACGCGATGTAGCGACCGAATGCCGGGCATCAGGCGCCGAGGTTGGCGCATACGAACCGGTTGGTACTCGCTGTAATGATCTCGGTGGCGGACCCGACGTACACAGCAATGCGGGTGTCGGAGTCACACCTTGCCGCCATATTCCATGGTCCCCGGGCCGGGCGCGTGTGAGCGCATCCACAACCGGCCCTCGGGCGTTTTGAGTTCCTGACATCACGTTGTTTGCTGGAGGTCGAAATGCGCCAATTGCACAGTGGCATCGGAAGCAATCCTGACCAGCCAGAATCGTTGCCAAGCGGCACATTTCATTCATCACACGAGGTCTTTCCGCTCACATCCGCGCAGCGGGGAATCTGGTTCGCCCAGCATCTCGCGGTCAACACACCCATATCCGTCGCCCAATACGTCGAGATCGTCGGCGAATTGGACGCCGAACTCCTGGCCGAAGCCTGCCGAACGGCCGGTCGGGAGTTCGGGTCGGGGCATACTCGTCTGGTCGAGATCGACGGCGAGCCATTCCAGTACGTCGACGCCGAGAACGGCGCCTCGGTGTGGGTCGAGGATTTGCGACAGGAAGCCGATCCGGTGGCGACGGCGCATCGCAGGATGACCGAGGACTATTCCGCTCCTCTGGATCTCGTGCGTGACTCCCTGGTGACCGCCATTGTCTTCCACGTCGGTGACGACCATTACCTGTGGTACCAGCGGGCACACCACATCGCGCTCGACGGATTCGCCGCGGTGACCATGCTCCACCGCATGACCGAGCTCTACAACGCGTGGATCACGTCCGCGGAGCCCCCGGCGTGCGCGGCCCAGGACCTGCGGCTGGTCGCCGAACAAGATCTCGCGTACCGCGATTCGACGCGGATGGAGAACGATCGCGCCCACTGGATGGAGCATCTGGCGGGCGCACCGGCGGTCGCCAGTCTGGCGGCCCACGTCAACAGGCCCACCATTCATCCGACGCTCGTCAGCACCGAACTCGCCGACGACACCGCGCATCTGCTCGACACCGTCGCGCTCGACCACGACAAGAGCGTCACCCCGATCATCGTCGCCGCGTTCGCCGCCTATCTGGCGAGAATGACCGGCAACGACGAAGTTCTCCTGAGCCTGCCCGTGTCGGGCCGGCATTCCGCGGTATTGCGGCGTTCGGGAAGCATGGTGGCCAATGTGGTCCCGTTGCGCATCCAGGTCGCGGATCGCACCGTCGGCGAACTGATCGCGGCGGTGAAAAGCGAATTGACGAGCGCCCTCCGGCGGCAGCGGTATCGCCAGGAGGACATATTCCACGACATGGGAATCGCGCGCGACGAGGCCGCCTCGTTCGGCCCCGCCGTGAATCTCATGATGGTGGAGAACGAAGTCGTCCTGGGCGAGACCACGGGCCGTTTGCACGTGCTCACCTCCGGCCCCACCTCCGACCTTTTCGTCAACATCTACCCGGGCGCGGGCAAAGAGAGCACGCTTATCGACTTCCAGGGGAATCCGAATTCCTACAGCCACGACGAACTCGCCGGTCACCATCGGCGATTCCAGATGTTCCTGCACGAATTCCTGGCGGTCGGATCCGACGGCCGGGTCGGCGGCCTGCCGCTGCTCGACGTCCAGGAACGCGACGAGCTGCTGCCCGTGCGCGGGCCCAGCGCCGTCGACACCCTCCTGCTGCCCGACATGCTGGCCGAGAGCGCCCGCCGGAACCCCGACGGCTGCGCGATCAGCTCCAACGGCCGGAGCATGACCTACGCCGAACTGGACTCCCAGTCGTCGCGGCTGGCCCGGCAGCTGATCGCGCTGGGGTGTGGCCCGGACACGGCGGTGGCGCTCATGCTGCGCCGGTCGACCGATTCGGTGGTGGCGACCTGGGCGGTCGCCAAGAGCGGCGCGGCCTTCGTGCAGATGGCCCCCGACTACCCGGCCAAGCGGATCGAACACATGGTCACCGACAGCGGCGCGACCGTGGCGATCACGGTGAACGCGCTGCGCGACACCCTCCCGGCGGACCTCCGTCAAGTGGTGCTCGACGACCCCTCGACCCTGGCTCTGTCCGACGCCGCGGACGGGCCGATCTCCGACCTCGACCGCAGCCATCCGCTGCGGCCGTCCAATGTCGCCTACATGACCTACACCTCGGGTTCCACCGGAACGCCGAAGGGCGTGCAGGTCACGCACACCGGGCTGGCGAATCTGGTCGCCGACCGCGCGGCCACGTTCGGCATCGACACGACTTCCCGTGTGTCGTATGCCCTCTCCCCCAGTTTCGACGCCTCCCTCGAACAGTTCCTGACCTGCTTCGCGACCGGGTCCACGCTGGTGGTCGTGCCGCCCGAGGTGGTCGGCGGCGACTCGCTCACCCAGCTGCTGGCCGACGAGCACGTGACCCACCTGACGCTGACGCCCACCATGCTGGCGACGGTGGATCCGGAGCTGCCGACCGATGTGCGCGTGGTCGTGGTGGGCGGCGACGTCTGCCCGCCGCATCTGGTCGAGCGCTGGACGCTGTCGGCGGCCATGTTCAACGAGTACGGGCCCACCGAATCCACCGTCACCGCCGCGGGCGCGATGCTGAAGCCGGGCCAGACTCATACGATCGGCGGCCCGATCCGCGGCGTGGAGGCCATGGTCCTGGACCGGGCCTTGCAGCCCGTGCCACGGGGCACCGTCGGCGAGTTGTATCTGGCCGGACCGGGATTGGCCCGCGGCTACAGCCACCGATTCGTCGAGACCGCCGCCCGGTTCGTCGCCGACCCGTACGGCGGCACCGGTGCGCGCATGTACCGCACCGGCGATATCGCGCGCTGGACCGGCCGGAACGGCGACACCTCCCTCGAACTGATGGGCCGCAGCGACTTCCAGGTCAAGATCCGCGGCTACCGGATCGAGCCGGGCGAGGTCGACGCCGCGCTCTCCACCCACGAGGACGTCGATCTGTGCGTCACCGTGCCCGCCCAGAACAATGTCGGCACCACCGTGCTGGCGTCGTATGTCGTGCCGGTGGACGGCCGCGGTATCGACCCGGCCGAGATCCTGCACTTCGCCCACGAAACGCTGCCGCCACACCTGGTTCCGGCGATCGTGATACCCCTGGACAGCCTGCCGATGAACGCCTTCGGCAAGGTGGATCGCCGCGCGTTGCCGAAGCCCGAGTTCGGGACCGCGGCCTCCGGGCGGGCCCCGGCGACCGAGCGGGAGAAGACGATCGCGGCGCTGTTCGCCGAGGTGCTCGGTGTGCCCCGGGTCGGGGCCGACGACAGCTTCTTCGTCCTGGGCGGCGACAGCATCCTGTCGATCCGCCTCGTGGCGCGCGCCAAGGCCGAGGGTCTGAGCTTCTCCACCCAGGACGTGTTCGTGCACAAGACGGTCGAGGGGCTGGCGGCCGCCGCCACCGAGGTCGGCGACGAACCCGGGCTGGCCGAGCTGCCGGGCGGCGGCGTCGGGCGAATGCCGTTGTCGCCGATCATGCACGCGATGCTCGATCGCGGTCACTACAACCGGTTCGCACAGGCCGCCCTCGTGGAACTCCCGGACGGAGTCGATCGAGCGGGTCTGGTGCGCGCGCTGGGCGCCCTCATGGACCGCCACGACATGCTGCGCGCGGTCCTGCGGGGCGTCGGAGCGGACGGATACGTCGAGGTCCTCGAACGGGACGCGGTCGACCCGGACGCCTCGCTGCACGAGGTGCGCCTCGGCCGGCGCGACTCCGACGAGATCGACCGTCATCTCCAGGACGCCGCGGATCGATTGGACCCCGGCAACGGCGCACTCGTTCGAGCCGTGTGGCTGCGGGACGACCGCGCTTCGGGACCCGACCTGCTCTGGCTGGTGATCCACCATCTCGCCGTCGACGCGGTGTCGTGGCGCACCGTGCTCACCGATCTCGCGCAGGCCTGGACACAGAGCGGCGAGCCGCAGTGGGGTCCGACCTCCACGTCGATGCGGCGGTGGGTGCACGGTTTGGCCGAGCAGGCACAGAGTAGACGCGGGACCGAACTCGCGCACTGGAAAGACGTTCTCGCGCACGAGGATCGACTACTCGGCTCGCGTCGCCTGGACCCGAACGTCGACACCGGCACCACCGCGGGCCGGATCCACGAACGAATTCCGGCGGCGGTGACCGAAGCGGTCCTCACCACCATCCCGGACCGATTCCATTGCGGCGCCAACGATCCGCTGGTCGCGGCCCTGGTGCTGGCTCTGGCGGAGTGGCGACGCCGACGCGGCGTGACCACGACCGGCGAGTCCATCCTCTTGGAAGGCCACGGCCGCGAGGAGCAGGCCGTCCCGGGCGCGGATCTGGGCGCCACCGTCGGCTGGTTCACCACCCGCTTCCCGATCCGCATCGAGTGGGACGACCTCGATCTCGACGACGCCCTGGCCGGCGGCCCGAACGCGGGCCGGGCGATCAAACTGGTCAAGGAGCAGCTGCGGGCGGTGCCGGGCAACGGCATCGGCTTCCCGATGCTGCGGCATCTCGATCCCATGGGCCGCGCCGAGCTGGCACACCTGCCCAAACCGCAGATCAGCTTCAACTACCTCGGGCGCGTCGGCTCAGGTGAGCGGTCCGGGCCGTGGGCCCCGACCACCGAGTTCACCGCGCTCACCGGCACCAGCGATCCGGCCATGGCGCTGGCCGCCCTGCTGGACGTCAACGCCATCGCCGAAGCGGGTGCCGACGGGCTCGAGCTCGCTGTGACCTGGGAATTCGCGTCGCAGGCGCTGGCGGCCGAGGACGTCGAGGAGCTCGCCGACCTGTGGACCCGCGCGCTGGAGGCGCTGGCCGATCACGTCCGGTCCATGACCACGCGCAGCTACACGCCCTCCGACTTCCCGCTCGCCCCCGTCGCCCAGGACCAGATCGACCGGTGGCTGCGCGAATACCCGTCGATGACCGAGGTGTGGCCGCTGACCGCCCTGCAGTCCGGGCTGCTGTTCCACACCATCTACGATCGCGGCGGCGAGGACGGCTACATCGTCCAGGCCGCGCTGACCTTCGACGGTCAGGTGGACGGTGAGCGGATGCGGCGGGCCGCCCAGGTGCTGCTGGATCGGCACGACAGCCTGCGGACCGCGTTCGTCGAAACCGACGCCGGACCACGTCAGATCGTGTTGCGCGACACCACGGTCGAGTGGGCCGAGTCGGATGTCAGCCTGGTCGACGAGCAGGACGAAGTGCTGCGGGACATCGCGCGCATCGCCGCCGCGCCCTTCGATCCGGCGCGTCCGCCGCTGGTGCGTTTCCATCTCGTGCGCACCGGTGTCGAGCAGTTCCGGTTGCTGGTGACAAATCACCATCTGGTGCTGGACGGCTGGTCGATGCCGTTGCTCATCCACGAGTTGCTGACGCTGTACAGCTCCGACGGCGACACCGCGGACCTCGCGCCCGCGCGGTCGTTCCGCGAATACCTACGCTGGCTCCAGGAGCAGGACGCCGACGCCACGGCGTCCGCGTGGCGGAACATGCTCGCCGGGATCGACCGGCCGACGCGGGTCACCAACGGTCCGGAGCGGACGGTCACCTCGGACGCCGGCGAGGTGGGTCTGAACCTCGATGCCGCCACCTCCGCCGCGATTCTCGACCTCGGCCGCACGCACGGCGTCACCCCCAATACCGCCCTGCACGTGGCCTGGGCGCTGCTGGTGTCCGTGCTGGCCGGACGGCCGGATGTGGTGTTCGGCAATACGGTCTCGAACCGTCCGCCGCGAATTCCGGATGTCGAGCGCATGGTCGGGCTGATGGTGAACACGCTGCCCGTGCGGATCCGGCTCGAGCCCGGCGAGACCGTCGGCGACCTGCTGGTGCGGGTGCAGTCCGAGCAGGCCGCGATGCTGGATCACCAGCACATCGGCTTGGCGGAATTGCAGCGGGTATCCGGGATCACCGACATGTTCGACACCGCGACGGTGCTCGAGTCCTACCCGTTCGATCGGGAGCTGCTGGCCCACGACCTCTCGGCCGCCGGTTTGCGGCTGGTCGAGATCGACGCGCACGACGCGACGCCGTTCCCGTTGAGCCTGCAGGTGACCCCGCCGCGCCCGGGTGGCGACGGCGGAGCGGATGCCGGAACCTATTCGGTGACACTGAAATTCGCCACCGACCGCTTCGACGACAATGACGCCCACCACCTGCTCGGTCGCTTCGAGCTGCTGCTCATGCAGCTCGTCGACGATCCGGCCGCCACGGTCGCCTCGATCTCACCCTGCTGGGATTCCGAACGCGCCAAGCTGTTCTCGGTCACCGGCGGCGAGCCCGCCCCCGAGCGGGTGCTCCGCGACATCCTGTCCGCGACCGCTCGCCGGTACCCCGACGCCGCCGCCATCCGGTACGGCGACACCACGTGGACCTATCGGGAGCTGGACGAGCGCGCCGACACGTTCGCCCGCCGGCTGATCGCCCGTGGCGCACGTCCCGAGTCGACGGTGGCACTGGTCCTGCCCCGCTCCGCCGAGCTCTTCGTCGCGATCTGGGCCGTCGCCAAGACCGGCGCCGCCTTCCTGCCCTTGGATCCCGGCAACCCGGCCGCGCGGATCGGCGAGTTGCTGTCCGCCTCGAACACCCGGCTGGGCGTCACGACAAGCGCTGTCGCGCAGCAGATTCCAGCAGACGTGGACTGGCTGACGCCGGACCTTTCGACCACCGACGCCGATGAGCTCCTCCCCCACCCGCCCGAGGTGGACCTGACGGTCGACCACGCGGCGTACGTGATCTACACGTCCGGCTCGACCGGCACCCCGAAGGCGGTCCACCTCAGTCACCGGGGTCTGGCCGATCTGGTCGCGGCGCAGGCCGACTCGTTCCGGCCCACCCCGGATTCGCGGGTGTTGCAGGTCGCCTCGCCCGGATTCGACGCCTGCGTGTCGGAGATGCTGCTGGCGCACAGCAGCGGCGCGTGCCTCGTGGTCGCCCCGCCGGAGGTGTACGCGGGCATCGACCTGGAGGAACTGCTTCGGTCGCAGCGGGTTTCGCACGCGATCATCACCCCGTCGGTACTGAACACCATGGATCCGTCCCACCTGCCGTCGCTGACCACCCTCGCGGTGGTCGGTGAGGCGGTCGGGCCCGACACCGTGAACCGGTGGGCCCCCGGCCGAAGGCTCATGAACCACTACGGTCCGACCGAATGCACCGTCTGGGCAACGGGATCCGACGATCTCGCCGCCGGTGACCCCGTCACGATCGGCGGCCCCATCATCGGCGCGTCCGCGCTGGTGCTGGACCCGTGGCTGCGACCGGTGCCGGTCGGCGTCGCGGGCGAGCTGTACGTCGGCGGCCCCGGCCTGGCCCGCGGCTATCGCGACCGCCCGGAGGTGTCGGCGGCCCGGTTCGTCGCCGACCCGCGGTCGACCCGCGGTGAACGGCTCTACCGCACCGGCGATTCCGTGCGGTGGGTGCGCGCGAACGGCCGGCTCGCGCTCGAGTACCTGGGCCGCATCGATCAGCAGGTCAAGATTCACGGCCTGCGCATCGAGCCCGGCGAGATCGACGCCCACATCGCGCGCCACCCCGCCGTGTCCAGCGTCGCCACCGTGACCGTCGACGGGCCCACCGGCGAACCGCTGCTGGTGTCCTATGTGGTGGCCGCGCCCGGCGAATCGGTCGACGTGACCGCCATCGAAGGCGATCTGGCGGGCAGCATGCCGCGCTACATGAATCCCGCCGCGATCGTGCGGCTCGAGGAGATGCCGCGCACGCCCACGGGCAAGGTCGACCGAAGAGCCTTGCAGCAGCGCGCCTTCGAGGTGGGCGCGACCGGCGGCAGAGCGCCGTCGACCCCCGCCGAGCAGGTGATGGCACGGCTCTTCGCCGAGGTGCTGCACCTGGAGTCGGTGTCCGCCGACAGCAACTTCTTCGCCCTCGGCGGCGACAGCATCGTGTCCATGCGGCTGGTGTCGCTGGCCAGGAACGCCGGGCTCACGCTCACTCCGCGAGATGTCTTCGAGGGCAAGACGGTTGCCGCCCTGGCCGCGATGGCCGACGCCGAGTCGACCCCGAAGACCGTCGAGGAGCCCCCGCAGCCGGCCACCGCGCATCACGCGTATCGCGCCGTGGGCACCCAACTCGTGAAGCTCACCCGCCAGGACATCGATCAGCTCGAGCGGCAGTACCCCCGGCTCTCCGATGTCTGGCCGCTGTCGCCCATGCAGTCCGGCATGCACTTCCACACGATGTTCGATCCGGACGCGGACGACGGCTACACCGTCCAGACCATGATCGGCTTCTCCGGCGCCGTCGACGCCGACCGGCTGCGGCGGGCCGCGCAGGCCCTGGTGGACCGGCACGACATCCTGCGGGCCGCGTTCGCGGACACCGCGGCCGGCCCGTGCCAGGTCGTGGTCGATCATGCCGAGATCCCGTTCCGGGTGGTCGATCTCGCTACCGGCGGCGACGAGGACGGCCCGGCCGACCCGGCGGCGATCGCCGCGGCGGACGCGGCCGAGAGCTTCGACCTGGCGGCCCCGCCGCTGCTGCGCCTGACCCTGATCCGGCTCGGCGCGGAGTCCTACCGGCTGCTCGTCACCAATCACCATGTGATCCTGGACGGCTGGTCGATGCCGCTGCTCATGGCCGAGCTGCTCGACTACTACGGCTCGCCCGACCACATCGATGCCGCCGGACCGGCCCCCACCTACCGCGACTACCTGGCCTGGCTGGGGCGGCAGAACAGCTCCGAGTCCAAAGCGGCCTGGGCGCGGGAGTTCTCGGATGTCGACGCGCCCACCCGGGCGTCCCGCGACGCCGACGCGGGCCCGACGTCCTCCGGCGAGGTCGGGGCCGAGCTGACCGAGGACCGCTTCGGCGCGTTGCGCCGGGTGGCCGCGGACGCGGCCGTCACCCTCAATACCGCCGTCAACGCGGCGTGGGCCCTGAGCCTGCGCGTGCTCACCGGTGAGACCGACGTGATCTTCGGCGCCTCGGTCGCGGGCCGGCCCCCGGAATTGCCGATGGTCGACCAGACGCTCGGCATGTTCCTGAACACGATTCCGGTGCGCGTCCCGCTCGATCCCGCCATGACGGTGCACGAATTGCTGAGCGAGATGCAGTCGCGGCAGGCCCGCATGCTCGAGCACCACCACATCGGCCTGCCCGAGATCCACCGCAGCGCAGGCCTGTCGGAGCTGTTCGACACCGCCATCACCTACCAGTCGTTCCCCGTCGACCGCTCGGCCCTGCAACACCTCGTCGATTCCGCGGGCCTGCGGGTGACCGACCTCGACGGCGTGGACGCCGCCCCGTACCCGTTGAGCATGGTCGTGGAACCGATGCAGTCCGAGCGCGGTGAGGCGAACGGCCTGAAGATCATCCTGCGATTCCACGAACGGGTCTTCGACCACGACTCCGCGCGTCGCATTCTCGACCGCTTCATCGACCTGCTGGGCCGGATCGGCTCGCACGCCCACACCCGGCTCGGCGAACTGCCCCTGGACCGGGAACCGCTGCCCGCGTGGCCGGAATCGGCTGCCGAGGTGGCGATCCCGGAGACCCTGGATCGCATCCTCGCGGCCTCGGTGATCGCCGACCCGGATACGGTCGCCGTCCGCTGCGGCGCGGATTCCCTGACCTACCGCCAGCTCGACGACCGATCCACCCGGCTGGCTCGAATCCTGTTGCGGCGCGGCGCCCGACGCGGCCAGGTGGTCGCCTCGGTGCTGCCCCGCTCGCTGGCGGCCACGGTCACCCTGTGGGCGGTGGCGAAGACGGGTGCGGCGATCCTGCCGATCGATCCGACGCTGCCCGCCGAGCGGATCGAGTTCCTGCTGTCGGACTCGGGCACCGTGCTCGGGCTGACCGACGGGTCCGTCCGCAAGCGCCCGCCGGACGGCGTCGACTGGCTGCTGCTGGACGGAGCCCAGGCGCTGCACGCGCTGGACTCGGTGTCCGGCGCGCCGATCACCGATGCCGAACGCGGAGCGCCGATCCGGCGCGAGCAGATCGCGTACGTCAGCTACACCTCCGGCTCGACCGGAACGCCCAAGGGCGTGCTGGTGAGCCATCGCGGCCTGGCCGATATCGTCGTGGCGCAGCGGCGGCGGTTCGGGGTGGACCCGATGTCGGTGGTGCTGCAGGTCGCCTCGCCCAGCTTCGACGCCTCGGTGTTCGAGCTGCTCATGGCGCACGGGTCGGGCGGCCGGCTGGTCGTCTCCCCCGGCGAGATCTACGCCGGGCCCGACCTGGCGGAACTGATCGCCCGCGAACGGGTTTCGCACGCCGTGGTGACCCCCTCGGCGCTGGCGACGGTCCCGACCGCCGGCCTGGACGGGCTGCGGCTGCTGGCGACCGCCGGTGAGCCCCTCGGACCCGAACTGGTCGAGCGGTGGGCCCCCGGGCGCACCATGGTCAATCTGTACGGGCCCAGCGAGACCACCATCTGGGCGACGGCCACCGACGCGCTGACGCCGGGCGCCGCCATCACGATCGGCCGACCGGTCGGTCCCGTCGCGGCCGTGGTGCTCGACACCTGGTTGCGGCCGGTGCCACACGGTGTCGCGGGTGAGCTGTATCTGTTCGGCGCGGGCCTGGCCGACGGTTACGTCGCCAGGACGGCCTTGACCGCGGCCCGCTTCGTGGCCTGCCCGTTCGGCGATGCCGGCCGTCCCATGTACCGCACCGGTGACGTGGTGCGCCGCACCACCGGCGGCGAGTTCGAGTTCCTGGGCCGCAACGACTTCCAGGTGAAGGTGCACGGCACCCGCATCGAACTCGGCGAGATCGACGCGGCGCTGGGCGCGCGGCCCGAGGTCGCGTACGCGGTCACCGTGCCGCGCCACGATCCCGGTCGGCCGGTCCGGCTGGTGTCCTATGTCGTGCCCGCGGCCGGGGTCCAGCTCTCGGGTACGGAATTGCGTGCGGCGCTGGCCGAGTCGCTGCCCCGGATCATGGTGCCGTCCGCGGTGATCGTGCTCGACGAGGTGCCGCTGACCGCCAATGGCAAACTCGATCGCGACCGACTACCCGAGCCGGTCGCCGTGACCCGCGTATTCCGGGCCCCGACACCGGGTGCGGAGGAATTGGTCGCGCGGATCTACGAGCGGGTCCTCGATGTGGACGGTGTCGGCGCGGACGACGACTTCTTCGAACTGGGCGGCGATTCGCTCAGCGCCTCGCTGGTCGCGGGACGGCTGGGCGCGGCCCTGCAGGTGCAGGTGCCGGTGCGCTCGATCTTCGAAGCGCCGTCGGTCGCCGAATTGGCGGCCCGCACCTGGACATTCAGTGACTCGGACCGGCTGCCACTACTGCCCGGCACCCATCCCGACCCGGTGCCGCTGTCGCTGGCCCAGCAACGGATGTGGTTCCTCAACCGCTTCGAGCCCGAATCCCCGGCCTACAACATCCCGGTCATGCTGCGGTTGTCGGGATCGCTGGACACCGAGGCCCTCTCGGCCGCGCTCGCCGATGTGGTCACCCGCCACGAGGTGTTGCGCACGGTCTATCCCGAATTCTCCGGTGAGCCCCGGCAGGTCGTGCTCGACGAGCCCGCGACCGCGGTCGAGCCGAAGCGCGTACCCGAAGAGGTCGTCGCCGAGGTGGTCGGCGAGTTCGTACGCCGAGGATTCGACGTCACCGCGAACGTTCCGATGCGGGTGGGCCTGTTCGAACTCGCCGAACACGACGACGGCACCGGCGAATTCCTGCTGGTGCTGGTGGTCCATCACATCGCCGGTGACGGCCAGTCGATGGGACCGCTGGCCCACGACGTGATGACGGCCTACGCCGCGCGCACCGCCGGGCACGCGCCCGAGTGGAAGCCGCTCACCGTGCAGTACGCCGATTTCGCGTGGTGGCAGCGGGAGATGCTCGGCGCCGCCGACGATCCGGCCTCGCTGATGTCCGCCCAGCTGGAGTACTGGCGGACCACCCTCGACGGCGCGCCGGACCGGTTGGATCTCCCCGCCGACCGCCCGCGCCCCGCCGTCGCATCCCTGGCGGGCGGCCGGGTGCCGGTGCGGATCGACGCGGACCTGCACCGGCAGCTGGTCACCCTCGCCCGGTCGCGTGGAGCATCGCTGTTCATGGTGATGCACGCGGCGCTGGCAACGGTTCTGGGACGGCTCGGCGGCGCCGACGACGTCGTGATCGGCACCCCCGTCGCCGGGCGCGGCGAACCCGGTCTGGAGCAACTGGTCGGCATGTTCGTGAACACGCTGGCCCTGCGCACCCGGGTCGACACCACCGAGCGGTTCGCCGAACTCCTGATGCGCGCCCGCGACACCGACCTGCTGGCCTTCGAGCACGCCGACGTGCCGTTCGAGCGGGTGGTGGAGGAGCTGAACCCGGAGCGATCCGCGGCCCGGCATCCGCTGTTCCAGGTGGCCCTGGCGTTCGAGAATCTGGCGGCGGTCGAGGTGGCGCTGCCCGGCGTCCGCATCGCCCGCGCCGAGGTCGACACCGGGGCGACCCAGTTCGACCTGCAACTCGTGCTCTCCGAGGCGGCCCCCGAGGCCGGTGTCGCACAGGGCATCTCGGGCATGCTGACCTTCGCCCGGGACCTGTTCGACGAGTCGACCGCGGCGGCGATCGTGCGCCGGCTGGTGCGGGTCCTCGAAGCCGTCGCCGCCGACCCGGCCGTGGTGGTCGGCGATATCGACTGGCTCGACGCCGACGAGCACGCCGCGCTCACCTCCCGGGTCGGGGCACGCACCGGCACCAGGCCGGAGCCGTCCGGACTGCTGCCGGAGGTGTTCGACACCGCCGTCCGGAACAACCCGCACGGCATCGCCGTCGTCGCCGGGGACACCGCGTTGACATACGCGCAACTCGACGAACGCTCGAACCGGTTGGCGCGGTTGCTGATCGACCGTGGCGCCGGACCGGAGACCCCCGTGCTGGTGGCGGCCTCACGCTCGCTGGAGACCGTGGTCGCGTGGTGGGCCGTGGTGAAGTCGGGCGCGGCTTTCGTCCCGGTGGACGCCGGATACCCGGAGAGCCGGATCGCGCAGATGGTGTCGGATTCGGCTGGGACACTGGGTGTCACGGTGTCCGCCGTCTCCGGCCGGCTGCCCGAGTCGGTGGACTGGATCGTGCTCGACGACGCCGCTGTTGCCGAGCGCCTCGACGGGTTGGCGAGCGGGCCGGTCGGCGATGCCGACCGGCTCCACCCGATGCGCGCCGAGAACGTGGCCTACGTGGTCTTCACCTCCGGATCGACCGGAAAGCCGAAGGGCGTGGCCGTCACCCACAGCGGTGTCGCCGACTTCCTCGCCTCGTTCCGCGCCGACTTCGATCTCGGGCCGACCTCCCGGGTGCTGCGGTTCGCGTCGCCGTCGTTCGACGCCGCCCTGCTGGAGACCCTGATGGCGGTCAGCGGCGCCGGTGCGCTGATCATCGTGCCGACCGGCATCTACGGTGGCGCCGAGATGACGGAGTTCCTGCGCGAGGAGCGCGTCACCCACGCCTTCATGACCCCCGCCGCGCTGGCGTCGGTGGATCCGGCCGGGCTCGACGACCTGCGCGTGGTCATGTCCGGTGGTGACGAGGTGTCCGCGGAGCTGGTGAACCGGTGGG
Source organism: Nocardia sp. CA-136227 (assembly GCF_050955695.1). Taxonomy (NCBI): domain Bacteria; kingdom Bacillati; phylum Actinomycetota; class Actinomycetes; order Mycobacteriales; family Nocardiaceae; genus Nocardia; species Nocardia sp. CA-136227. The sequence continues at coordinate 3,661,925 of NZ_CP192081.1, read as the reverse complement.
CCGGAACCGATCTCGCGGGCGTCCGGGTGTTCCGGGAACTGTACGGCCCGACCGAGACCACGATCGTGACCACCGCGACCGGTCCGCTGTGGCCCGGCGACCGGCCGACGATCGGTGTTCCGTTGCAGGCCGTGCGGGCGCTGGTCCTCGACGCCCGGCTGCGGCCGGTGCCCGTCGGGGTGGCCGGCGAGCTGTATCTGGCGGGCCCGTCGCTGGCGCGCGCCTATCTGGACAAGCCCGCCGCCAGCGGGTCCCGGTTCGTGGCGCACCCGTTCGGGGAGCCCGGCAGCCGCATGTACCGCACCGGCGACGTGGTGCGATGGAACGCCGAGGGCGATCTGGAGTTCCTGGGACGCAACGACTTCCAGGTCAAGATCCGCGGCTACCGGGTCGAGATGGGCGAGATCGACGCGGTCCTCGACGCGCGGCCGGATGTCGCCTACGCGATCACCACGCCGTGGCGCACCGACACCGGGCCCGCCCAGCTGGTCACGTACGCCGTCCCCGAAGCCGGGGCGAGCCTGTCCAGCGAGGAGCTGCGCGCGGCCTTGGCCGAGGCACTGCCGTCCTACCTGGTCCCCGCCGCGGTGATGATCCTCGATACCATCCCGCTCTCACCCAACGGCAAGCTCGACCGTTCGGCGCTGCCCACTCCCGTGGTGCAGGCCAAGCGATTCCGGGCCCCGTCCTCCCCCGCGGAGGAGATCGTGGCGGGCATCTTCGCCGACGTCCTCGGCATCGACACCCCCATCGGCGCCGACGACGACTTCTTCGAACTGGGCGGCAACAGCCTGGTCGCCACCCGCGTCGCCGCCCGCATCGGCGCCGCGCTCGACGAAACCATCCCGGTGTCGACCATCTTCGAGGCGCCGACCGTGGCCCGGCTGGCCGCCCGCGCCGAATCGCGGGCCAATACCGGCCGGATCGCGTTGACCGCACAGCAACGGCCGCAGCGGATTCCGCTGTCCTACGCCCAGCAGCGCATGTGGTTCCTGAACCGGCTCGAGCCCGACTCGGCCGCCTACAGCATCCCGATCGTGTTGCGGCTCACCGGAGAACTGAACCTCGACGCGCTGCGCGCGGCCCTCACCGAGGTCGTCGACCGGCACGAGGTGCTGCGGACCGTCTACCCGTACGCCGAGGGCGAACCGTCGCAGGTCGTGCTGCCCACGGCACAGGCCGTCACGCACATCACGCCGATCCCGGCCACGGAATCGGAGCTGGCCGAGGCGATGTCGGCGCTCGTCGCGACGCCCTTCGACGTCACCGTCGACGCGCCCCTGCGGGTCCGGCTGTTCGAACTCGGGCAGCACGAATGGGTGCTGGCCGTGGTCGCGCACCACATCTCCTGCGACGGCTCCTCGCTGGTCCCGCTCGCCCGGGACACCATGACCGCCTACGCCGCCCACCTGACCGGGGAGTCCCCGGAGCTGCCCGAACTTCCGGTGCAGTACGCGGACTACGCGATCTGGGAGCGCGCGGTGCTGGGCACCGAGGACGATCCCGACTCGCTGATCCGAGCTCAGATCGACTACTGGACGCTCGAATTGGCGGAACTCCCGCCGCTGCTGGAGCTCCCGACCGACCGGCCGCGGCCGCCCGTGCAGACCTACGCCGGCGCGACCGTACCGATCAGCATCGACGCCGACCTGCACACCGGACTGCAGCAGGTCGCGCGCGAGCACAATACGACGCTGTTCATGGTGGTCCACGCCGCGCTCGCGGCCACGCTGGCCCGGCTCGCCGATATGGACGACATCGCGATCGGCACCCCGTACGCGGGACGCGGCGAGCCCGAACTCGACGACCTGGTCGGCATGTTCGTCAACACCCTGGTGTTGCGGACCCGGCTGGCGCCGGAGATGACCCTCACCCAGCTGCTCGAGCATGTGCGCGGCACCGACCTGGCCGCCTTCGGGCACGCCGACGTGCCGTTCGAGCGGCTGGTGCAGGAGCTGAATCCGATGCGGTCGCACGCCCATCACCCGCTGTTCCAGGTGATGCTGGCGTTCCAGAACCTCGACAAGAACGAATTCGAATTGCCGGGTCTCTCGGTCTCGGGCGTCACGCCCGACGCCGACACCGCGCTGTTCGATCTGCTGGTGTCCGTGCAGGATTCCTACGACGACATCGGCGAACCGGCCGGAATCACCGGCGCGGTGACCTACGCGAGCGACCTGTTCGACGCGTCGACCGCGAGCACCATCGCCGATCGGCTGCTGCGGCTGCTCGGCGCCCTGGCGACCGACGCGACCCAGCCCGTGTACGACGTGGACCTGCTCGGAGCCGAGGAGCGGGACACCGTTCTGCGGCACTGGAATTCGACCGAGCGCGAGCTCCCCGGCGACGAGACGCTCGCCTCGCTGTTCACCGACTCGGTGCGGGCCCACGCGGACCGGACCGCGATCGTGACCGCCGACGAGTCCTTGACCTACGCGGAATTCTCCACCCGGGTCAACCGGCTGGCGCGGTGGCTGATCGGCCGCGGCGTGGGCCCGGAATCCCTGGTGGCGCTGCGGATGCGGCGGTCCCTGGACCAGGTGATCGCCATGTACGCCGTGCACACCGCGGGCGCGGGCTACGTGCCCATCGATCCGGACCTGCCCGACGATCGCATCGAGTACATGCTGTCGATCGCCGCGCCCGCACTGGAGCTGTCGTCGCTCGACGGCCTGGACCTGTCCGGATTCGACGACGGTCCGGTGACCGACGCCGACCGGATCGTGCCGCTGCGACCGCACAACCTCGCCTACCTCCTGTTCACCTCCGGGTCGACCGGTCGGCCGAAAGGCGTGGCGGTGACCCATGGTTCGGTGGTGAACCAGGTGCGGTGGCTCGGCGGCACCTACGCGTGGTCGCCCGACGACGTGGTGCTGCACAAGTCGCCCGCCACCTTCGACATGTCGGTGTGGGAACTGTTCGCGACCCTCGCCATGGGTGCGCGCATGGTGATCGCGCGCGCCGACGGGCACTCCGATCCGCTGTACCTCGCCGAAACCATTGCCGCCGAGCGGGTCACCATCACCGCGCTGGTGCCGTCGATGCTGGCGGTGTTCGCCGACGCGGTCCCGGCCGGATCCCTGGAATCGGTGCGGACGCTGCTGGTCGGCGGTGAGGCGTTCGGTCCCGACGTGGTCGCCGAGGCCCGGCGCACCATGCCCGGGGTGGAATTGCACAACCTGTACGGGCCGACCGAGTTCACCGTGTGCGCGACCTCGCACCCGGTCAAGGACACCGACAGCGGGAACATGCCGATCGGCGCACCCGCCTGGAACACCCGCGCCTACGTCCTCGACAGCCGGTTGCACCCGGTGCCTGCCGGTGTCGCGGGCGAGCTGTACCTCGCCGGCGTCCAACTCTCGCGCGGCTACCAGTCGCGGCCCGGCCTCACCGCGGAACGGTTCGTGCCCGACCCGTTCGGCGACGGCGGACGCCTCTACCGCACCGGCGACCTGGTGCGCTGGAACGACGACGGTGAACTGGAATACCTGGGCCGCAGCGACTTCCAGGTGAAACTGCGCGGCCTGCGGATCGAACTCGGCGAGATCGAGGCGGTCCTCGCCGAGCACCCGAGCGTCGCCCGCGCGATCGCGCTGGTGCACAACACCGGCGCGGCCGAACACCTCGTCGGGTACGTGGTGCCCGCCGCGGGCGCGACCATCGACACCGCCGCCGTCCTGGCGCACGCGGCGGGCGCGCTGACCGACTACATGGTGCCCACCACCGTGATGGCCCTGGACAGCATGCCGCTCACCGTGTCCGGCAAGCTGGACCGGAAGCTGCTCCCGGAGCCGGTGCTCCCGGTCGGCGAGTTCCGCGAACCCTCGTCGTGGCTCGAGGAAGAAGTCGCCCGGGCCTTCGGCGCGGTGCTCGGCGTGGACCGGGTCGGCGCGGACGACGACTTCTACGCCCTCGGCGGCAACTCGCTGAAGTCGGTGCAGGTGGTCACCCACCTGCGCAAGGAGATCGACTACGAGGTGCCGATCCGGTGGATGCTGTCCGATCCCTGCCCGGCCGACCTGGCCAAGCGCATCGAATCCGGCATGCGCTCCGGCAGCAGCACGGTCGACGGCACCGCGCTCGGCTTCGACGTGCTGCTGCCCATCCGGACCGGCGGCGACCAGCCTCCGCTGTTCTGCATCCACCCCGCCCTGGGCCTGTCGTGGTGCTACCACACCTTCGACCGATACCTCGCCGGCGATCGGCCGATCTACGGCATCCAGACCCCGCAGATCACCGGCGAGGACCCGGGACCGACCACGATCGTGGAGATGGCGCGACGCTACTTCGCGGAGATCCGCGCCGTGCAACCCCATGGCCCGTACCACCTGCTCGGCTGGTCGCTGGGCGGCGCGATCGCCCACCAGATCGCCGTCGAAATGCGTGCCGCCGGTGAGGAAGTCGCGCTGCTGGCGCTACTGGACGCCGAGGCGAGCGGGATCGACGAATCCACGCTGCGCACCGTCACCGCGGGCGAGCTGATCAGCAACCTGGGTCCGGTCATGGGCGTCGACTACGTCAGCCCCGACGCGACCGCCCAGGAGGCCGCCGACCTGATCGAACAGCACCTCGGCACCGCGATGGGCATCGACGCCGAGCAGATCGAGCGACTGACCGACGCCTACAACCTGGCGATCCGGGCCGCCAGCACCTGGCAGCCCACGGTCCTCGACGCCGACATGATGTACTTCACCGCCACCCGCGACCGGCGGGCCGACGCCACCGGACACGCCGGATGGGCCGACGTTGTCAGCGGCCGGATCTCGGCCTTCGACATCGATGCGGCCCACCTCGCGATGACCGACCCGGGCGCGGTCGCCCAGATCGCCCACATCCTCAACACCCACTTGGAGCGCTGAGGACGCTCGTTACTCCAGTGCGGTGGACACGCCGGCCCCGTCGTCGACCGGCGCGTCCACCGGCAGCGGCGACGTGAGGCCCACGATCGCCCCGACCGACGCCCCCAACGCCGCGCCCAGCACGGCCGCGGGTCCGGCCACGACGGCCACGCCGACAGCCGCCCCGACGAGCGGTCCGACCACCAAACCGGTAGGCAGGAACGGGATTCCGGCGACGAATCCGAGACCGGCGCCGACCAGTCCGGTGACGATCGCCAGCGGCGCGGACACGCCCGCCCCGATCCCCGCCCCGATGGCGGCGCCGACGCCCGCGTCGACCACGGTGACACCGCACCGCTGCGCATCGACCGGAACGGACGCGCACAGCGAACCCACGAACTCCGGATCCACGCCCGGCAGCGGCTCCGCCGCGTCGATCGCGGGCAGATCGATCGCAGGTAGTTGACCGTTCATTAGCCAATCCGGTGGCGCCGGTAGCGCGGCGGGCGGCGGCGCGTCATTCTCCGGCGCTGCCGAGGCGACTCCGGTGCCGAGCAGCACGGCGAACGGCAAAGCACCCGCAATCAACAGTGGTCGCGACCGGATCCACCAATTGGCTTCCAGCATTCCGCACCTCCTGAGCGAAAAACTGCTCTACATCGAGCAATTGCTTGATGCCCTAGAGATCTTAAGCGGAGCGCATGGCGAAATAAGGACGAAACTCCAATATCAAATCACAATCAGCAAATCCACCGTCACACCCCATATTCCGCGCCCTCCCCCCACCTTCGGCGCGCCGCCGGCCGACCTCCCGCGGGCTCGTGCCCACAATTAGCCACCCACCCGATACACCACCACGGGCGGCGAATTCTCCTGTCCGCCAGCCGATGTGATGGCGGATATCTGTCACCATCGATATATGTCGCAATACAGAGAAGCCGTGGAATCGGCGGACGGCACCCGCATCGTCTTCCACTCCCGAGGCGACGGCCCGACCCTGGTTATCGTCCCCGGCGCGCTGGTCACCCTCGACTTCTATTTCCAGCTGGCAGAATTGCTGGCCCCGGCCTACCGGGTCCTCGTGGTCGAACGACGAGAATACGGCGAGAGCGGGAACGGCCCGCGCCCCGCCGAATTCACCGCCCAGGCCGCCGACCTGGCAGCGGTGCTCGCGACCCTGGACGACCCCGCCTTCGTCTTCGGGCATTCCGCGGGCGGCCTGGTCGCCTTGCACGCACTCCACCGGGACCAGTCGATGGTCCGCCGCCTCGCGCTCTACGAGCCCCCGGTGTCCCTCGCCGGTCCCCCGCTGGCATCGACCCTCGACACGATCCGCGACCATATGGCCGCCTCGCACCCTGCGGACGCGATCATCGAATTCTTCACCGCCATTGTCGAACCCACCCCGCCCCGCGCGGCCTTGCAGCCCCTCGCCGACACCTTGGCCTTCCGAGCCTCGGGCCTGGTGGCCGACCTCGAATGCCTGACCGCCATGAACGCCGACATCACCCCCTGGTCGGCCATCGACATCCCCGCCCTCCTGCTCGCGGGCGGGCTCACCGACCCCTACGGCACCGAGAGCGTCGAACTACTCCAGGCGACGCTCCCGGATGCGCGCACCATCACCCTGCCGGGGCAGTTCCACCACCCCCACGACGCCGCCGCGGTGGCCGCGACACTTCGGGAGTTCTTCGTCTGAGCAGGCGTGTTGACACCGCTTACATTCGATCCTAGCCTGATGTTAACACCGCATACATCAGAGCGAGGAACCCGAGAACATGCCATCGACCTCCCCGGACACAGCCAAGGTCTCCCTCGACGGCCGCGTCGTCACCGTCCCGAAAGGCGGCATGTACGACACGTACCGGATGCGGCCCGACCTCGACGCCATCGCGGCGGATCCACGGGTGAGCAGCGTGGACTTCTTCCGCCGAATGCCCAAGACCGAGGTCGACTCCCTCATCGGCAAGACGTTCACCCCGAACTTCTACTACCGCATCTCGACCGCCCGGCTGGTGATGCTCGCCCGCACCCGCACCATCCGGGGCCGACTCCCCCGCGAGCTCGCACCGCTCGAGGTCGTGCCCGGCATCGGGATCGTCTCGCTCATGCTGTTCCGCTACGACGTCTGCGATATCGACTTCTACACCGAGGCGGCGGTCGGCATCGCGGTCCGCCCGGCCCGGCACGGACGCCTCGGCACGGTGGACCTGCTCGCCGGACTCGCCGACGACCATCTGCACTCGTATGTGCTGTCGCTCCCGGTCAGCAGCGAGATTGCCCAGGTGCGCGGCCACGACGGCTACGGATTCCCCAAGTGGGTCACCGATATCGACATCGACATCCGGGCCGATCGGACCACCGCCCGGGTGGCGAACGACGACGGCGGCACCGATATCGCGCTGTCGGTGGCGACACCCGCGCAGACCACCCACCGCACCGGAGCACAGGTCTCCTCGCTCACCTCCTACACCCGGATCGACGGGGCGTGGCACTCGACGCTGAGCCAGACCAACACCCTGGCGGCCGGCAGCTCCCTGCTGCCGCGCGGCGTCGACCTCGAACTCGGGACCGGCCGCATGGCAGCGGATCTGCGGTCGCTGGCACCGTTCCGGACCATTCGGCTCGATGTCATGACCGAAGGCCAACTCGCCCTCCACATGCCGGTCCCGACCTCGGTCCCCACCCTCGGAGCAGCGTCATGACCCTCGAGTACGCCTCGCCCAACCGCGCAGCCGGTGGCACCGGCCACCCGTCCGCTGCCCCGGCATCGACCGCCGAGCTCATCCCCCGACTCGCCGCCCGGGTCACCGCAGCACCCGACGCTGCCACGGTGACCAAGACGATCCCATACACGGGCACCGCCTTGACCGAGCTGCCAGTGTCGACGAACACCGACGTCGAAGCCGCGTTCGCCCGCGCGCGGACCGCGCAGAAGCGGTGGGCAGCAACGTCTTTCCGGGAGCGCAAGGCGATCATGCTGCGCTTCCACGATCTACTGCTCGAACGTCAGCACGAGGTCCTCGACCTGATGCAGGCCGAGAGCGGCAAGACGCGGCGCGACGCCTTCCTCGAAGTCGTCGATGTGGCGATCGTGGCCCGCTACTACGCGCGGCGTGCCGCGGGGCTGCTCGCACCCACGCGCCGCCGCGGCGCGATCCCGCTGCTGACCCACACCACCGAGCTGCGCCACCCCAAAGGCGTTGTCGCCGTGATCTCCCCGTGGAACTACCCGCTCAGCATGGCGGCGACCGACGCGATCCCGGCGCTGCTCGCGGGCAACGCCGTGGTGCAGAAGCCCGACACCCAGACCGCGATCACCGCGCTGTGGGCCCTGGACCTGATGCGTGAGGCCGGTCTGCCCGACGACGTATGGCAGATGGTGGTCGGGCGGGGCAGCGATATCGGCGACACGCTGATGAACAACGCCGACTACATCATGTTCACCGGCTCGACGGCCAGCGGTCGCCGCATCGCGCGCGACGCCGGTGAGCGGCTCATCGGGGCATCCCTGGAACTGGGCGGCAAGAACGCCATGTTGATCCTCGACGACGCCGATATCTCTCGGGCCGCCGCCGGCGCGGTCAATGCCTGCTTCCCGTCGGCGGGTCAGCTCTGCGTCTCGATCGAGCGTCTCTACGTCGCCGAATCGATCCGGGAGGAATTCGTCGCCGCCTTCGTCGCCCGCACACGCAAGCTGAGCACCGGCGCGGCGTACGACTTCAGCCGCGATGTCGGGTCGCTCACGACCACTTCGCAACTGGAGACCGTCACCGCGCACGTCGACAATGCGGTGGCCAAGGGGGCGACGGTGCTGGCGGGCGGCCGGGCTCGACCCGATCTGGGTCCGCTGTTCTTCGAGCCGACGATTCTCACCGATGTCACACCGGAGATGACGCTGTACGCGCACGAGACCTTCGGGCCGGTCGTGTCGGTCTACTCGTTCGACGATCTCGACGACGCGGTCGAGCGGGCCAATGCCACCCCCTACGGTCTCAATGCCAGCGTGTGGACTCGCGATGGCGCCAAGGGCCGGGCCGTCGCGGCCCGCCTGCACGCGGGGACTGTCAACGTCAATGACGCGTTCGCCGCCGCCTGGGGCAGCATCGACGCGCCGATGGGCGGGGTGGGCGACTCCGGACTCGGGCGCCGTCACGGTGCCGAGGGCATTCTCAAGTACACCGAGGCACAGACCATCGCCCACCAGCGCGTCATGGGATTCACCCCGCCGGGCGCCGTGCCGTATCGGGCGTGGGCGGGCATGCTCACCACGTGGCTGAAGGTGATGAAGCGCTTCGGCGTCCGGTGAATCGCCCGCCCACCCGTCTCAGTCCTTGAATTCGCAGACCACGACCGGAATCTCGCGGGCGGTCCGCTTCTGATAGTTCGCATAGCCCTGGTACGCCGAGGTGATCTGCGGCCAGAGGACCGCCCGCTCCTCGGGGCTCGCGGTGTGCGCGTGCACTTTTCGGCGTCGCCCGTAGATCACGGCCTCGGCGTCGGGGGTGGTCTGCAGGTTGTGGTACCAGTCGGGGTTCCGGTCGTCACCGCCTTTCGAGGCGACCAGGACGATCCGGTGCGCATCGTGCACCGGGGCCGTGAGATAGCACGACCGCGGTTGCCCCGATTTCCGTCCGATCGTGTGCAATTCGACCACCGGCATTCCGAACGGATTGGCCAGCAGCTTGTTTCCGCTGACCGTGAGGACGATCCGGTGTGCGAAGTTCATCAGTTTGGCTCCGCGGTCTGCCACCGTGTTCTTGTTCATAGCGCACCTCCTGTGTCGAGTTAGCGGCGCTAACATTACCAAAGGTGTGAGCAGCGTCAACATTCATTGTTGCCGGTCGGCGACCCCGACCGCGTCGGTATGTCAGTTGGCGTGAGGCGCGTTGGCGACCTGGCTCGACGCGCCGAGCACCGCGAAGACCGCGGCGCGAATACGGTCGGCGACAGCCTCATCGGAGACCGCCTCGAACTTGCCGTCCAGGTGCAGGAACGCCAGGCCGTGGACCAACGCCCACACCGCGATGGCCATCGCTTCCGGATCCGACGCCGGAAACGCCTGCCGCACAATGTTCTCGACGTACTCGTGAATCGCCTCGGTGGCCGCGACCCGTTCCGGACTCGTCGGATCACACGGATCGGCGAACATCACCCGGAACAACCCCGGCCGATCCAAGGCGAACCGCACGTACGCGATGGCGATCAGCGCCAGATCCTCGGGCGAGACCGGCGCGGGATGCACGGCGGCCAAACGGCTTGCGAGATCGCGGTATCCGACCGCGGCGACCGCGGACAGCAGGGCTTCGCGGTCCGCGAAATGGCGGTAGGGCGCGGCCGTCGACACCCCGGCACGTCGGGCCACGGCACGCAAGGACAGGTCGGCGGCGCCGTTCTCCTCGAGCAGCTCGACCGCCGCGCGCAACAGCGCCGAGGGCAGGTCGCCGTGATGATACGGCTGAGTGGTCGACGACGTCACCGAACGAATCTATCAAGCGGCGACGCCACGCCGGCCCAGCCACCGGCCGATCTTCCGCTCGAACACCGCCCTAACGCGGCCCCGGTCTCCGCCGATAGCGGGGTGTGGACGCCGACCGTCGCGCCCGGTTCGCGGCCCCACCCGGTGCTGGTTACGGATCGCCGCCGCGTCTACGATCCACCCATCGACCGGGGGGACGACGATGCGTAGGAGGGGCATTGCGCACTGATCTGACTCTGCTGCACCAGTTTGTGCTCTCGCAGCTGACCTCCATGGGACTGGACCGCAACCGCCTGATCCAGGAATCCGGTGTGCCGGAGTGGACACTGACCGGCGGCGGCGTCCATGTCCCCAGCGAGACCTTCTGGCGCCTGTGGGAGACCGGGGCGAAGATGCTCGACGATCCGGACGTGGCGCTGCGGGTCGCGAGCCGGTACCAGCTCCGGGCAACCGGGCTCTACGACTATTTGTTCACCAGCGCACCGACCTTGGGCGCCGGACTGGCGACCTGCGGCCCCTATGTCAGCGCCGTCACCACCAACCACAATTTCAACCTCGTCGACGACGACCGCGGGCCGACGCTGCGCCTGGACATGGTCGACGGGGCCGACGCGACCCGCGACCACACCCAGCTGTGGGGTTTGGCCGCCGTGCTGACCCGGGCACGCCGCGTGGTCGACGCCCCCCTGGACCCCGTCCGAGTGACCATGCGCCGCAACGCACCTCGGCGGCTCGACGCCTACCGGGACGTATTCGGCGACGCCACAATCGAATTCGGCGCGGACACCGACGCGATGACCTTCCGCCCAGCCGATCTGGACCTGCCGCTCACCACCGCCGACCCGGTCCTCGCCGCCGTACTGCAACCCCTCGCGGACGCGCTGCCGCCTCCCCCGCCCCTGATCTCCGCGTGGCCCGAACGGGTCGCCGTGGCGGCGGCCGCCGCCCTCGACGAGGGTGACGCGTCCTTGGAACGGGTCGCGCGGCGGCTCACCACGAGCCCGCGCACCCTCCAGCGCCGGCTCGCCGAAGCCGGGACGACGTGGCGGCGTGAACTGGACCGGGCGCGCTCGGCCCGACTCGGCGCGGCGCAGGCGACCGGACCGCTGAGCCGCGGCAAACAGGCACAACTGCTGGGGTACGCCGACGAGTCCTCCATGCGCCGGGCCGCGCTGCGCTGGGCGGTCGCCACCAGCACGCACCGCTCGCCGCTGCAGCCGTGAGCGATCGACGATCGAGACCGACCGCCGAATAGCTGTATATCTGCTCGTCATCGGCGATAGGCTGGGCACAGTCGAAAGGTGAGTCGATAATGGCCGGTGCTCGCAGCCGTACCGTGAGGATTGCGCGCGGCCGATGATCGACGACGCTACGAACCGTATCCCCCGCGACGTGAACCTGACGGTAGCGGAGGAATTGCGTGAGCTCGGCTTCGAGAATGCCGAAGAGATGGCTCGCGGCGGTTTCGGCGTGGTCTACCGATGTCGGCAAGCGGGGTTGGATCGCACGGTCACGGTGAAGGTCCTGACCGGGGACCTGGACGAGGAGAGCCAGACGCGGTTCGTGTGGGAGCAGCAGGCTCTGGGCCGGCTGACCGGGCATCCCAATCTCGTCACCGTGCTCGCGGCCGGTGTCAGCAGCGGCGGGCGGCCCTATCTCGTCCAGCCGTATCACCCCGTGGACTCGCTGGGTGCGCGGATCCGGCAGCGGGGCGCGCTTCCCGTCGATGACGTGCTGAAGGTCGGGGCCGGGATCGCCCGGGCACTCGAGAGCGCGCATCGGCTGGGCATCGTGCACGGCGACGTGCGGCCGGACAGTGTTCTCTTCCCCGAATACGGTGAAGCCGCCCTGACCGACTTCGGAATCGCGCGCGCTTCCGAAGGCTCCCGAACTTCTAACGAGGGCCCGGCGACTCCCGACGCCGATATCCATGGGCTCGGCGCCACCATGTTCTGGGCGCTGACCGGGCACGCCGCCTCCGAGCCGCAGGCACCGGACCTGCGCGAGCGCGGCTTCCCCACCGAGGTGTGCACCGTCGTGGAAGCGGCGATGCACCGCGATCCCGCACAACGACCCTCCGCCGCGGAGCTCGGCGCGACCATCCGGCAGATACAGCAACGCGGCGCCTCGCGAACTACCCGGCACCATCGCCCGCTGCTGCCTGAATTGACCAGCTTCATCAACCGGCGCGCAGAGTTGAGCGCACTCAAGCACCAGCTCACCGTCTCGAGGCTGGTGACGCTGGCCGGGATGGGCGGCGTCGGCAAGACCCGGCTGGCGCTGCGGGCGGCCTCAGTCGCGCAACGCGATTTCGCCGACGGGGTGTGGGCGATCGACCTGGCCGACGTGCGCGACCCGTCGCTGGTGGCTCCCATCGTCGCGGCCGCTCTGGGTGTGCGGGCCGATTCGGCTCGACCGGTCCATGACACGCTCGTCGAGTATCTGCGATCCCGGGAAACGCTGCTCGTCGTCGACAACTGCGAGCAGGTCGCCAAACCGATGGCGAGCCTGGCCGAGACATTGTTGTCGGCATGCCCGGGACTGCGGATGCTGGTCACCAGCCGCGAACCGCTGGATATCGGCGGCGAAGCGGTGCAGCGACTACTGCCGCTGAGCGTGCCCGCCGCCGACCGCGAGCCGACGCTGCGACAGCTCCGCAAGTACGACGCCGTGACGCTGTTCGCCGATCGCGCCGGCACGGTCGTGCCCGGCTTCGAGGTGACCGAGGAGAACATGGCCGCAGTGGCCGGGATCTGCGCCCGGTTGGACGGTCTGCCCCTGGCGATCGAACTCGCGGCGGCTCGCATGCGCACGATGTCGCCGGACCAGATCCTGCAGCGGCTCACCGACCGGTTCGCCCTGCTCACCCGGGGTCACCGCACCGCGCCGACCCGGCAGCAGGCCCTGCGGTGGTGCATCGATTGGAGCTATGAGCTGTGCACCCCGGCCGAGCAGCGGCTGTGGGCCCGGTTGTCGGTGTTCGCCGGTGGTTTCGAACTCGAAGCCGTCGAGGCGGTGTGCGGCGCCGAGGCCGAGGCGGCGGAACTGCTCGACGTGCTCTCCTCGCTGGTGGACAAATCGGTGGTGATCAGGGAGGAACCCGACGGCGCGGTCCGCTTCCGGATGCTCGACACCGTCCGGGAGTACGGGCAGGACAAGCTGCGGGAGGCCGGTGCCGACGAGGAATTCCGGCGCGCGCACCGGGACTGGTACCGGCGGCTGGTGCTCGACGCCGAGGGCGACTGGATCAGCGACCGGCAATGCGACTGGATGGCCCGGCTCGACCGCGAGCAGGGCAATATCCGGGCAACGCTCGAATTCTGTATGACCGACCCGACCGAGCAGTCGGCCGAAGCGGGGCTGCGCATCAGCGCCGCGTCCCTCACCTTCTGGAGCTTCCGCGGCCTGTTCGGTGAAGGCCGCCGCTGGCTCGAGCGAGCCCTGGCCCATCCGTGCGCGCGCTCCACAACCGACCAGGTCCGGGCGCTGCACGCCAGCGTATTCATGGCCACGCGGCAATGGGACCTCGAGACGGCCGCCACCCTGCTCGCCCACGGGCGGGTGCTCGCCGAGCGCGATCCCACACCCCTGAATCAAGCCTTGATCGCGTATGCGGAGGGAGATCTGGCGCTCTATCGCGACGACCCCCCGCGCGCGGTGTCGTGCATCAATCGAGCCATCGAGGTGCTGAGCTCCGAGCCGCGCGGATGCCTGCACGTCTCCGCGCTGCTGTTGCTCGGTGTGGCGTACGCGCAGCAGGGCGACGCCGAGCGCGCCGCCGAGTGCCATCAGCGGATGCTGTCGATCACCGAGGAATGCGGCGAGTCGCTGTTCCGCTCGACCGCCCTGGGAATGACCGCGATCGCGGCCTACCGCCGGGGAGAGGGCTCCCGCGCACAGGATCTGCTGCGGGAATCACTGCAGCTCAACCGGCGCGTGCGCAGCCTGCTCGTCGCGGCGCTCGATCTCGAAGTGCTGGCGTGGATCGCCGCCGGCACCGACAGCCAGCGAGCCGCCGTGCTGATGGGCGCGGCAGCGAACATGATGCGGACCGCCCCCGGCGTGGCGATCTACTTCCCCCAGATGGTCGAAGCCCACCTCGATTGCGAGCGAGCGGTGCGTGGCGCGCTCGGCGCCGCGCGCTTCGATACGGCGTGGCGACGCGGACGCGCGATGCGGGTCAACGCCGCGGTCGCCTACGCCCTGAACGAGGAACGGCCGGCCGACGCACCACGCCCCGGCGCGACGACTCTGACCAAACGGGAACGCCAGGTCGCGGGCCTCGTCGCCGAAGGGCTCACCAACAAGCAGATCGCGACCCAGCTGGTGATCGCCCAGCGCACCGTGGACGCGCACGTCGAGCACATCCTGGCCAAGCTCGGGTTCAACTCACGCGCCCAGATCGCGGCGTGGATCGTGGACGCGGACCAAAAATAGGTATACCCAGTGGCCATTCCACCGTCGTGTGTGACGCCCGGACCGACGATGCTGAAAACCGAAATCCACCAGCACCGGTCCACGGAGGTTCGGTTCCATGTCCCTACCGATTGCCCAGCACACAGCGAGTGTCAGCGACGACGAAGACCTGTTCGCAATCCGGCGATGCGCGGCCTGCGACAAGCTGTTCGGGCCGATGATCGGCGCCTGTTCGGCCTGCGCGTCCGACGACCTCGAGTGGGTGCCCGCGTCCGGGTCCGGTTCGATCGTGTCCTCGCGGAGTGTGCACCGCACGGGTGATCCGCATGGCGCGTCGACGCCGATGACCATCGCCATCGTCGAACTCGACGAGGGACCCTGGGTCTACACCTCCCTCGAAGGCGAGGTGCCGCTGTTCTCCATCGGGCCGGTGCGGGTGCGCTTCCAGCAGAGCCGCGAGGACGGATTTCCGGTCGTCACCGTCGCCGACCGCACGAACCGGGTGCTTCGATGACCACTTTGCAGCCGCTCGCCTACGGATACGTGCGCGACGATCTGTTGACCAACCGCGACCCGAGTGCCAGCGACACGCTACTGCGAGCCGCGGCCCGATCCCTCGGGTACGTGCTGGGCACGGTTTTCCACGAGCCGGGACCTCAGAGCGCGACATTGCCCCCGGTGTTCGTCGACCTCGTCCACGAATGCCGGCGAGCCGAAGCCTGCACGGTGCTGACGCTCCCCGGACATCTGGCGAGCACGTCCATGTGCCGCAAGGTCCTGCTCGCGATCCTGGACGCCGCAGTGCAGGAAGTCCACGCATGAGCGTCGTCTCCGTGCCGCTGACGCCGGTGGCGATGCTGTTCATCCTCGGATATCGAATCCTTCAGATGACCGAGGCGACCTACTACAGGTGGTCCGATCGACGCCGCTGCTCATCCGACGGTGCCGCGCGGGTGTAACCCGGCGGCTCGGTACACGTCGTCGATCAGTTCCATATTCACGACGGAGTCCTCGGGCGGCGTGAGGTTGGTGCCGGCGCCGGACACCGCGCTCGCGAACGCGCGCAGCTGGCGGACGTAGGTGGGTTCACCCGGGATCCGCTCGCGGCGGGTGACGCCGTCCACGGTCACCGTCACGCGGTGGAAGGCTTGCGGCAGTACGTGATTGAGGACCTTCATGGTTCCGCGCTCACCCTCGACCCGCAGCCCGATCCGCAACAGCGAACGCGACCACATCGACGCGTTGATCCGGCCCACCGCACCGGACCGGAAACGGAAGTCCGCGGTCATGGCACGATCCACGCCGGGACTCCGCAGCAGCGCCCGCGCCGCGGTCACCTCCGGGCGGTCGGGTTCGAACAGTCGCATGCTGTGGATCGCGTAGCAGCCCGCGTCCATGGTGGCCCCGCCCGCGAGGTCCAGCCGATAACGGATGTCACCGAACTTGGGCAGCGGGAAGCACATCGAGCTCTCCACCCGCCGGATCGCGCCCAGCTCGGTCGCGGCGATCTCCCGCATGCGCTCGGCCAGTGGGTGATACCGATAGTGGAAGCCCTCCATGACGGTGAGCCCGGTGCGCCGCGCTTCCTCGGCGACCTGCCGGGCTTCGGCGGCATTGGCCGTGAGTGGCTTCTCGCACAGGACATGTCGACCCGCGGCCAGCGCCTGCAATGTCCACCGCGCGTGCAGCGAATTGGGCAACGGGATGTAGACCGCGTCCACCGCGCTCAGCAGGTCGGCGTAGGAGTCGTATACCTGCGCGATCCCGTGCTTGCGGGCGAACGCCTCCGCTCGGGTGCGGTCCCGGGCCGCGATCGCGGTGACCTCGACCTCCGGCACCACCGCGGCGGGTCCGATCAGCGCGGTGGGCGCGATCGACGCCGCACCCAGGATCCCGATTCTCAAGACACTCTCCCTTTTTCGATCGACCCCGACCCCGCCGTGGTGCGCGCGGCCGCGCTCGACAACAACTCCACGGCCGTCGCGATCTGCGATCCCGACATCTCGCGCCCCGGATGCAGCCAGAGGTGCGCGTCGATGCGGCCGTCCGCCCCGAAGACGGGCACGCCCAGCACCGTCACATCGATCGACTCGTCGCCGTCGGGCGCGGTGGGAAAATACTCGGCGGGCCCGAGCCGGGCCAGCAGCGACAAGACCGCGTCCTGCAACCGACCGTCGGCACTCGACGGCGATCCGGCGATATCGGCCAGGACGTCACGGAGTTTCGTGGCGGCCGGGGTGAAGCGTTCGAGGACGAATCCGCGCCGCGCGGTCTGCTCCAGTGCATGCCGGAGCTCCTCGCGCTCAACGGGATTCACGGTGTCGGGCACGCGGTTCATCCAGGCGTCGTGCCCGGCGGGATCGAACGCGGCGAACACCATCCCGACCGGCGGCGCGTACGGAACCCGGCGGCCGATCAACTCCCCCGCGCCCGGGCCCACGGCGTCGACCAGCACGATCGAGTCCCCGTCCAGCACCGACACCCCGGCGGTGAATCCCGTGGTCGCGGCGAGGGACGGCAATTCCGAGGCGGCCGCCCGCGCCATCGGATACCCCGCCGCGGCGGCCCGGCCGATCGCGAGCATCGCCGGTCCCAGGCCGTAGGTCAGATCGGTCCGGGTCACCCACCCGGACCGGACCAGGCTCACGAGGATGGCATGGCATGTGGCAGTGGTGATTTCGGCCGCGCGAGCCAGCTCGCTCAACGGGAACGATCGTCCCGGGTGCGCGGCGAGAATAGCCACGATCCGCACCACCCGCTGCGTGGGAGGCGACCCCGAGTCAGCCGACACAGCCACCGCATTCCTTTCGACTATTCGAAAGCACTCATCGCTATTTCGAATACTCGGCGAGAATACCCGGCATCACAGCCCACCGCTCAGCGGGCGGGCAAACATTCGGTCAGAACCCGAGACCGGTGTGGATTCGATCGAGCAGGTCGCCGGTCCGGAACGGTTTGGGCAGATACCCCGACGCGCCCGCGCTGATCGCGAGGCCCACGAGGTCGGGATCGGTTTCGGTGGTCACGATCAGGATCGGCACCGACGAGGCCGCCCGCAGTCGCAGGCAGAACTCGGGTCCGGACAGGTCCGGCAACATCAGATCGGTCAGCACCAGATCCGGCTTCCAGCTGGTGACGGCGGCGAGCGCCTGGGCAGCCGTCGACGTGTGCACGGCGTCATAACCGGCCGCGCCGAGTACCAGCAGAGTCATCTCGGCGGTCGCGGGATGTTGCTCGACGATCAGCACCCGGGCCGCCGGCCGAATCTCGTCCCGCACGTCGATCGGCGGACGGCTGGCTCGAATTGTGGAGAGTTGATGAAGGTTCATGGACGTATCCCTTGCTGACCGGAATCCCCGACCCGGTGTGACCCGCCCCACCTTTCCGGACGGAACTCGACGCTAAGCCGAACAGCAACTTGTCAGCAATAGCTGCGTGCTCTGAACCGTCCGATTCATCACGATCGTCACGTTCCCGTGATCTCGCGGAGCCGAACCGGCGACCACCGTGACCGTATCGAGAGCAAACAGCCACTTGGAGTTCACCGACGCGGTGGCGAGGACGCTCCCGAGGCAGATCAGGGATCACCACCGGTCCGATGAAGCCTGGCGAAGCGCACTCTGGAACATGCACGGCGATCAGCTACCCGAGTAAGGAGAAGAGAGCAATGACCACCATCCACATGCACGCCAACACGCGTGTGACGCCCGAGCAGTTCGTCTCGGCCCTCACCGACTTCGGCCCGGGCCGATCGGAGCTGTTCGGCAACAGCGCCGGGTCGTACCTCGCGGTGCACGCCCAGGATGCCCAGCACGCGGACGTCACCGAAGGATCCACCGGAATCTGGGAGCGACTCGACTACGACTGGACCAACCCGGACCACGTCGTGCTGACCACCACCGACTCCAACGCGTGGGGTCACCACTCCGGGCACACCTACGACCTGACCCCGCGTCCCGACGGCACCACCGATATCGACTACACCGTGGTACGCGAGGGCAAGAATCCGCGTGGCTGGCTCCTCGGAGCGGTGGTCGCCACCGTCGGCCGGGGCGTGCTGACCAAGGCGTTCAAGAACTCGGTGACCGCGATCGAGGCCCGAACCGAGACCACCAGGTAGACGAGGCCCGTGTTCGACGAATTACTGGCGGGCACAGCCGAATAGCGGAATAGGCGCACCGTGACCAGATAGAGAGCAAACGGCCATACGGAGTTCATCGCGGTTCCCGAACGGCGCTCGACTACGAGGCGCGACCATGAAGTATGGCAGCGAATGATGAAGATCAGCAGATCGAGGAACTGGTTGGTCGGCTCACCACCAAGTTCCCGGCCGTCGGCGCGGGGACCGTCGCCGACATCGTCCACGATGCCCACCGCACGTTCGACGGACGTCCCGTCCGCGACTTCGTCCCGCTGCTGGTCGAGCGGATGGCCGCCCGCAGATTGACTACCGCCCCATAGTGATTCGAGGCTCGGGTACAGCTCCACAGCCGTCTCGGGCCGGACCGGTCGCGTCGGTTCTCAGCCCGCGGGCCGAGTGTGCCGGATGCCTCGCCAGCCGAGTGGGAGTTGGACGCGCCCCGCACGGATGTCGCTGATGAGGTGGGCGTAGCCGTCACGGACTTCGCCGAGGTGGACCCAGGCCGAGTGTCGAAGGTCCTCGCAGTCGCTGTGCAGCACCGTCCACCACGCTTCGGCGTAGGTCTTGGCCACGTGACTGATCACCTCGCCGAAGGTGTGGGTGTGGCGGCGGGCGCAACGGCTGTGGCGTACGGAAGAGGCGGCCCAAGAATTGATCTTGTCGATGACCTTCGCGATATCGGCGCACAACGCCGCCTCAGTGACCTCCGGTGCGTTCCGCCGCGGGTTCAGCACCGCGGAAATCAACGCGGCGTGCAGATCGCCGAGCTCTCTCGCCCACGTCACGAGTGGGAACGGTTCGGCAAGCCGCCCGGCGATCGCGGCCAAGAGTTGCTCCGGGGACAACAACGATTCAGAATCGGTCGCCGGGTGCTCGTCTGCCGCTATACCCGCATTCATGGGCGCCCACCCGTCGGGCTATCGAACGAGCCGGTCATGCGATGCATGCGAAAGCTCGTCGCTCATCGACGACTTCGGTGAGATTGGCGTGCTGATACATGGGCGGTAGGTCAACTTTTCGAGATGAATGGTTGATGTCGAGAACGCGCCGGTGCGACTCGGGGCATAATGCTAATACTGACTGCGCACTCAGTCAACGACGGTTAGCGCGGTCGATCGGTTCTCCAGGGGTGTCGGAGAATGTGGACGAACAGGGGTGGGATCGATGAATGAACGTGCGGCGGGACCTGGCAAGTCGGGCGCAATCCTCGACATGTTCACACGCCATGTCGCCGAAAAAGGCTATGACGGAACGAGTTTCAGCGAGGTAGCCCGCGAGCTCGGCATCTCGCAGGGCTTGATCGTGCACCATTACGGCACGAAGGCGCGATTGCTGGAAGCGCTGCACGTTTCCTATATGCGGCGCCGTGTCGACGAGGCGGAACGAATCGTCTCGATCTTCTCGACGCCACCCGAGCAGCTGGCCGGGTTGTTGCACGCGGCCATGCTCTATCAGGTACACGACCGGAACCGGACCGTCGCATTCCAGCGCGAGGTCGCCCGATTCGGCCAGCAGGAAGAGGATTCCGAGGGGCGCAAGCTGCGCAGGTATTACATCGGAATCCTGCGCGGCGTGCTCGAGGCGGGCATCGCATCCGGCGACTTCCATCCCGTCGACACCAGCATCCGGAGCCTGCTCATTTTCGGCGCCGCACAGTGGGCGTGGACGTGGTTCGAGCCGGGCGGACGCAATTCCGCCGAACAGGTCGGTTCCGAACTGGTGGATCTCACGCTCGGATCGCTATTGCGGAGCAGGGCGGAGTTACCGCGCCTGCGCGATCCCGACGGCGACCTCGTCGCCACGGTGATCGGCATCATCACCGCATAGGCGCGAATGACCGCGCTCGGGGCACGTCCTTGCCCCGCGCGTGAGTCCGGGTGGGCTCAGAGCTTGTAGCCGATGGCGCGGAGCAGCCGGTGCCGGTCGGCGCGGTCGGTCTCGGTTTCGATCCCGAGGGGCGGCGCACCGTCGACGACGCCGATGACGCCGCGCCCGAGCGAGGTTTCGGCGATGAGCACCTCGACGGGGTTGGCCGTGGCGCAGAAGACGGTGCAGAGCTCGGGGATGTGGCGGATCGCGTTGAGAACGTTGACCGGGTAGCCGTCGCGGAGGAAGACGATGAAGGAGTGGCCGGCGGCGAGGGCTGTCGCGTTCTTGGTGGCGAGCTCGGTCAGGCTGTCGTCGTTACCCGACCAGCGGATCAGGCGAGGGCCGGAGGCTTCGCAGAAGGCCAGCCCGAACCGGAGTTGCGGGCCGGTGCCGATGAGGGCTTCATGAAGGTCCTCGACGGTCTTGATGAAGTGGGACTGCCCGATGATGACATTGAGCTCATCGGGATTCTCGATGGGCACCGCTGTCAATTCCATACGGCTATCGTCCCTCGTCACGCCGTCGGGAAACAACCCGCCCGACTCGGGCCGAGCCCGGGTGCGACTCCCTACTGCTGGATACGCTCGGCCAACGAGACGATGATTCCTTCGGGTCCCCGGACATAGGCCATCCGCCACATGCCCTCGTATTCGCCGATGCCGCCCACCAGGCCGTACCCGTCTGCTGCGGCGTGGTCAACGGCACTCAGTCATTTCCCACGACATCGGCGCGGACACGGACCACGTCAGCGAGGTCGGCCCAACGGTTTCGCGTTGCGGTCAGGGTCGTGTCCGGTTCGGCGCGGGCCTTGCGACGCTGGTGCGCAGCCCATCGCGAGAGCGCATCCGTGATGACATACCGCATGTCCGGGTCCGCCAGATCGAGCACCAGCTCCTGGTTTCCCGGCTCGGCAGGGGCCGACCGATGCGTCCGCCGTTCAGGCATCCGAAGCTGGATCGAAGCCGGGCGGGGAAGAGCCGTGTGGTCGACTCGCATCCATTCTTTGACGACATCCAATGGTTGTTCGCCGAGACGGAAGGCCTCCGCGGCTTTGAGCGCACAACGCAGGCAGCGCGCTCGCCCCGGCGCGGTTTCAGGTGTGGCGGGCCGTCCCGTGCATCGCTGCGTCCAATCGCCCGTGTTGTGCGGGTCCACGATCAGGTGCACCACGTCCTGTTTGTCGACCGCGCTTCCCTCGACGATCCAGCTGTTCATCTCGAAAGCCTAACGAGCAAGAGGGCAATTTCGGTCTACGAGGACAGCCGTGTCCTCGGGCCTCATCAGGCCCGCGAATCGCTACGCCGATGGCACGCACGGGATTGATCGCACTACCCGCGATCACCCCCAATCAGACGGTGCACGTGGCGATTAGGGGCATGCCAGGGGTCAGGGCGTCGGCCGGAAGCTTTCGGTGCCGAGCACCAGACGCAACCCGGGAATTCCGGAATGCGCTCGGGCATAGTCGAGTTCGTGCGCAAGGTCGCCGATATTGTTGACGATCGGCCCTGTCGGGTCCGTCCGGGCATTTGTCTCTCCGTACGTGTAGACGCGATCCCCCGCACCTACGCCGGAGCTTGTTATTCCGACCGGACCACCCCAGAACGGCACACTCGGATTGACCGCCGCTACCTGCCCGGGCGCGATCTTCACCAGCGCGAAGTCGTTGTACGCGCAGACATTCCTATCGGTTTCGCCAGCCTGTTGCATCGACAGCCAGCTGCTGTAGACGAGTCGACCGACAGCTGGGGTCGCACCATCCAAGACTGGCGCGCCGCCGCGCTCCAACGACACGAGGGTGCCGAGTGACCGGCTGTTTCCCCAACGGCACCCGTTCATGCTCATCACTTCCGCGGTCATGGCGCAGTGTGCGGATTGACCGAGGTAGACGTTGGCAACATTGTCGAAGAATACGTAGTTGGCGGTGCATTGCCCCACCCCCTGGGTGGTCAGCTGGGTGCCGGGCCCGAGGGTCGCAGATCCAGCAGGGGCCCACTGCGGTCCAGCAGCGTCCGCCGACACCATCATTTGCGCGATCACGTCGTCCCCGAAGCTCGGCAGACGTGTGGGTGCGGCCGATTGTGGTGCGCCGTCCGGCGTGGTCGAGTCGGCTCCCGGCCGGCTACAGGAGGAAATCGACGCGACTCCGACGGCGATCACAGCCAGAAATGCGAGCTTGGTGATGTGATCGCCGCGCGATGCGAGCATGGGCTTCCTTACCTTCGATTCGGCCCCGCTCACACCTTCACAGCCTGAGCGGATGCGGCCCATTCACCTATATATGATGATTTTGTCACAGTCGATATATACGTCAAGTCGCCTGAGGGCGTGATCGAACCACGGCGGCAGAACGGCCGGTTGAAGCGTGCGGAAGTGTCGGCGACCGCCGTCGCCAGACGACGAAGGAGTTCGGTCAGAACTTCAACCGCGGGAACAGAGCTTCGCTGTTCCCATGATCGATTGCCGTACGCAGCGCCTCCTCGAGCGGGTAATGCTCGTATTCGTTGTCGATGAAGGCGACCGCTGCCTCGGGAGCGAACGGGAAGTCGCTGCCGTAGGTGATGTGCGACGGGTCCGCGACGGCCAAAAGGCTGGGCAGGGCGGCGGGGGTGCCGGACAAGGCGATGTCGTAATAGAACTGGCGCAGCACAGCTTTGTACGCCGCGACCGGATCGTCGGAATCATCGAGCTGCGGCACGACCGTGTTCGTTGCGAACATGACAAGCTTCACGCGGTAGGCGATGTAGGGGACGAAGCCGCCGGCATGCGCCAGAACGAACTTGATACCCGAGTACTTGCTCAGGCGGCCGGACAGTATGAGGCTGATCGCCGTGCGCGTGGTATCCAGCAGAAAGTCCGCGGCGAAGGTCGGAATGCCTGGCACTGGTGCGGCGGGCAGCTCCCCCGGGTGCACGAACACCACCGCCTGCCGGTCGTGGAGGAACTGCAGCAGCGGTTCGAATTCGGGATCGCCCAGGTAGCGGCCGTCGTTGTTCGCCAGCAGGACGATGCCGTCCGCGTGCAGCGTGTCCAATGCGTACTCCGCCTCGGCGAGTGCCCCCTCGACATCGGGCAGCGTGAGGGTGGCGAAGAACCCGAACCGATCCGGATTCCGCCGGACCACGTCGGCGCTGTACTCGTTCATCTCCCGCGACCATTTGCGCGCCTCGGCGGCGTCACCGAAGTACACGCCGGGCGTGGACAGGGACAGCAACCCCGCCCGGATACCGCGCCGGTCCATGAAATCCAGCGCCATCGATTCCGACCAGTTCGGCACATCTATTCCGCCTGGCCGCACCCCCTTGGAGTTCAACCACTCCGCGTACTTCGGCGGGACCAGGTGCTGGTGAGTGTCGATGCGGTGAGCGCGACTCATGGGAACTTCTCCTTGCTGTACATCATCGTATTGCGGTCCGGCAACATCTCGCCTGCCGGGGCGTCCTCTCCCGAAGGGCTCCCACCGGGCATTACCGGTTCGGGTTGAATTGCTCGGTGCCGAGCACGAGACGCAGGCCCGTGATTCCGGAGTGCGCTCGGGCGTAGGCCAGTTCGCGGCCGATATCTCCGACGTTGTTGACCACGGGTAGGCCGATGCCCAGCGTTGAGAGGGTGCCCAGGGCTTGTCCGTCCGCGTCGAGGTAGGCGCTGCCGCTGTCGCCCGGGATCCCAGGCGTGCGGGACACGAGCGCATGGGTCCAACCGCCGGTGGAGTTGTCATCTGCCCTGCTCTCGCCGCGTTGCGGAGAGAGGCCGGCGATTCCGGCACGCAGGCTGGAGTTGCCGTAGCTGTAGACCTTGCCGCCGGCGGTGCCCGAGGTGTTGAGGCCGGCCGGGCCGCCCCAGTGGGGCAGGCTGGGATTGACCTTGTCGGCGAACTGCTGGTCGACTTTCACCAGCGAGAAATCGTTGTACGCACAGGTATTCGGATCGCTCTCCCCTAACGCGCGCATCGTCGACCAGCTGCTGTAGGCCAGTTGTCCGGTGCCGATCGTGGTGCCCGAGGAGTGCAGCGAACCGGTGTGGGTGAAGTTCACCGCGGTGTCGAGCGGGAGGTTGTGGGCCATACACCCGTTCGTTTCGGCGGAGTTCCCCGCGCCAGCACAGTGCGCGGCCTGTCCGAGGTATACGCCGCCGTCGTCATCGACGAAAACGTAGTTCGCCGTGCACTGACCTCCGCCCTGCGTATAGGTCTGCACGCCGGGCGCGAGTGCCGCCGACCCGGCCGCAGCCCACTGGTGACCGGCCCGCTCGGCTGCGACGACTACCTGTGCGGCCGTGTCGTTTCCGGCCGACGACGGTCCGATACCCGACGCTCCGAAGTCGCGCGACGCCACATTCTTCCCGATGCCGCTGCACCCGGTCACCGAGAGCACTCCGGCCAGCGCAACTGCCGCGGGAACCGCCAACCACCCGCGCAGACAGGACATTCGAACCAGCTCCATTCGGTCGTTGAATTCGTGAGATACGGGACAGCGGCACCGGTTTGCCGTCACTCCGGAGGGGTCTGGTCGTGCGGTGCGAACAGGAGCGCACCGACACCCGCGACCGCGACCGCGACGATGATCGCCACTGCGACCAACGAGTGAGACAGTCCGCTGATGAAGGCCGATTTCACCGCCGCCTCGACCGCAGGCCCCTGTGGCCCGACCAGCCCGGCCACATGGATGCCCGCGGCCGCCGACGATTCCACGGCATGCGCCGCTTGCGGAGGCAGTCCCTGCAGGGTGGGCAGGGCCGACTTGTAGTGGCCCGCGAAGACCGATCCCATCAACGCGATGCCGACCGCGGAGCCCACTTCGCGGGTGGCGTCGTTCATCGCCGACGCGACGCCCTGCTGTTCCGCCCGGAGCGAGCCGACGATGACAGCGGTACCGACGGCACTCGTCATGCCGACTCCGAGCCCGGAGACGATCAGGCCGCCGAAGAAGGGCCAGTATCCCGAGTCGGCCTCCAGGAAGGACAACGCGAACATTCCCGCGGCCAACAGCAGCAATCCGATACCCATGACCGTCTTGATCCCCACGCGCCGAGACAATTTCGGCGTCAGCGCGCTGGTCGGCAAGACCACGACCGCGATCGGGATCAGCGCTACGGCACTCTCGAGCGGGCTGTATCCCAGGATCAGTTGCAGATATTGCAGGCCGACGAAGAAGAAGCCGAAGACCGCCATGAACTGCACCAGAATGGTGATCGCCCCCGCCCGGAAGCCCCGAATGCCGAACAGCCTGGGGTCCAGTAGGGGATGACTGTTGCGGAACCCGAGAACGGCATACAGCACCAGCGCCGCGACGGACACAGTGAAGCCGGCGACCACGCGGCCGCTGGTCCACCCCACCTCGCTGCCTTCGATGATGCCGTAGACGAGGCCACCGATCGCGACCGCGCTCGTCCACGCACCCGCGTGATCGAGCGGACGCCGTTCCTCGTCCCGGGTGTTCGGCGCGAGGAGTACCGCCAGTAGCCCCCCGACGAGTGCGACGACCGCGCTGGTGATGAAGATCGAGCGCCAACTCCATTGCCGCAGTAGAAATCCCGCGGCGAGCAACCCGATGATCGCGCCGGCCGCGGCGAACCCCGACCACACCGCGACGCCACGGTCCCGACGGTCGGCGGGGAATGCGGCTGTGATCGTGGACAGAGTGCCCGGCATGATCATCGCGGCACCGATACCCATGACCGCACGCCATCCGATGAGTAGTTCCGTCGAATGGACCAGGCCTGCCGCGATGGACCCGACCGCGAAGACGATCGTCCCGCCAACCAGCACATTCCGCCGTCCGACCCGGTCTCCCAGAGCGCCGATCGGCAACACGAACGCGGCCAGCGCGACCGTGTAGGCGTCGGCGATCCACGTCAGCGACGTCGTCGACGCCGATAAGTCGATGGCCAGATCCGGCATCGCGAGATTGAGAGCCGACACCGACGCGACGACCAGTACAAGGCACGTACACATCGCGGCGAGAACTCCGCCGGTTCCGGCCCGCCCAACGGTGAGGACACTCGCCTGCTCGCTGGACGGCGGTGCGGATGGTTCGTAACCCATCGGTCCCTCCTCCCAAATCCGACTGCCTCGTTGACGCGGGCCGTGGTTGCCAGCCGCTGCACGAGAACTGTTCTTGATGATGTCGTCAATTATGACGCCATGATCGAACCAAGGCAATGATGAAACCGTCACTAATGATGGATACCGACCGGAATCTTGTCCGGCACCACGCCTGGATGTGCCCCGACATGAAGAAGGACCGACCGTGAACAGAAACCCGGACACCGCGACAGCACCCGCAGACCTCCCGGTCCGCCACAGGAAACGCCGACTACGACTGACCCTCATGAGCAGTGCGCTGGCAGTCACGCTCGTCGCCGCATGTGGCGTGGCCGCGGAGATCTACTACCGCGATCGAGTCGAGCGCTGCGTCGCAGCACAGGCGCAGCGGGAGCTCGGCAGCTCCGTCACGGTCGGTTTCGGCGCACGCCCTTTGCCGGTGATCGAACCCACTCGCCACACGAGGACCCAGCTAATCTGATGCTTTGGTCAGTTATGATAGAAGGCGCGATAACAGGCGGAAGGAGGGGCCGTGACCGACCCCGCGGTTCACAACCGCATCGACAGGCGTCGTGAGCGCACGCGCAACGCCCTACTCGGAGCGGCCCGCAAGTTCCTGGCCGAGGGCCGCTCCGCGGTGAGCATCCAGGAGATCACCGACGAAGCCGACGTCGGCTTCGGCTCCTTCTACAACCACTTCGACTCCAAGGAACAACTCTTCGACGACGCTCTGCGCTCAGTCCTGCAGATCTACAGCGAGTTTCGTGACAGCATCGTCGCTCCATACGACGACCCCGCAGAGGTATTCGCCGTCAGCTTCCGCATGACAGGCAGGCTCCAGCGGCAGGCACCAGAACTGGTGCGGGTACTGCTGCATTCCGGTATGTCCGTGCTGCTCTACGAGGAGGGTCTGGCCCCTCGTGCTCGCAGGGACATCACCGCCGCCCAACAGGCGGGTCGGTTCGAACCGATGGATCCCGATGTAGCGATCATGGCCGCCGGAGGAGCACTTCTGGGCCTACTGCAGTTGCTGGACACGCAACCGGAAGCCGACGCCGACGCCTTATCCGATGAGATGACGCTGCATGTGTTGCAGATGTTCGGCATGAACAAGCACTCGGCGCAGACGCTGACCACGTCCGTGTTGCCATCCGAGCCAAGGCTCGACCTCTAGTTGACAGTCTCGAGTCCGGCCCGATATCAGCGCAGATCAGGCCGTGGCAGTTCACCGGCGGTGTGCGCAGTGATGCGGGTCAGCGCTGACTGGCAGCCCGCGCTACCGCTCGGAACACACGCGTCCGCAGCTCGCGCCGTACCCGCGTGCGCAGGGACTGCCCGGGCGCCGATACCGGCGCACCGCCCCCACCGAAGCGCGGGAACAGCACCGTGGCGTTCGAGCGTGCTATCGCGGTGCGGGTCGCCTCGTCCGCACCCCGATACTCGGTGAGACCGGCCTGGAAATAGTGCACAGCCGGTTCGGGCGCGAACGGCCAGTCGCTGCCGTACAGCACATGTCCCGGCGCGGCGAACTCGAGCAATGTCGGCAACGCGGCCGAACTCGAGGTCAACGCGGTGTCGAAGTAGAAGCTCGCGAGCTCCTCGAGAACCTCGATCGGACTGCGCCCGGTCTGAGTGAAGATGCTCAACGTCATGCGATGCGATGCATAGGGGACGAACCCGCCACCGTGACTGAGCACGAACCGAATGTTCGGGTATCGCTGACGAACACCGTTGCGCACCAGTAGATAAGCCGCGCGGCTGGTATCGAGGAGGAAGTCCGCCGCGAACGGCAGCACTCCCGGGACAGCGGGTCCGCGAAGGTCCGCAGGGTGCACGAACACCACAGCCGCGCGCTCATCGAGCACCCGGAACAACTCGTCCTGCCCTTCCTCGCCCAGGTACGTACCGCGCGAATTCCCCAACAGAACCACGCCGTCCGCGCCCAGATCATCCAGCGCGCGCACGGCCTCGTTCGCCGCGGCGGGCACGTCAGGCATCGACAGCGTCGCGAAGAACCCGAAGGTGTCCGGTGCGTCAGCGACCAGTTCCGCAGCGTAGTCATTGACGGCTCGAGCCAGCTTCGCAGCCTCCGCGCGATCGGCCAGGAACGTGGTACCGGGAGTCGAAACGGAGAGGATCGCCGACCCGATACCGGCACCCGCCATGGTGTCGATGGCATCGCGAGGACTCCACTTCGGGAGGTCCCGTCCGCCCGCGGATGTGATGCCGTGCTCACGCAGCGCTTCCGCGTACAACGGGGGGATCATGTGC
The DNA here is from genome assembly GCF_050955695.1 of Nocardia sp. CA-136227. Classification (NCBI taxonomy): domain Bacteria; kingdom Bacillati; phylum Actinomycetota; class Actinomycetes; order Mycobacteriales; family Nocardiaceae; genus Nocardia; species Nocardia sp. CA-136227. Next base: position 3,632,871 of record NZ_CP192081.1, on the reverse strand, counting down.
TGGTGCACATCGATTCGGTTCAGCGGCATGCCGAACATCCTCTCTGCCGAGCTCTCCGTCGCTTGATCTGAGCGCCAACTAATGCGACAAGATAATCATTTCTGAGACTATCATCAATACGAACGGGCTGTATACCAGCAGGCAGAGACCGCCCAGAGACAACTGACCCGGTGGACCGAATGCCGCGGTTTCGACGGTGAGCTTCTTGGTCACCGGGTGAATCTCACGATCGTGCGCTGACGACCGAGATCCAGTACGCCGTCGTCGGTGCCGACCGCGACCTCCATCACGTCGCCGTCCTGGAGATACTTCGGATTCTTGGCCTGCCCTCGGAAGAACAGCTTCCACTTGACCTTCGGCGGCAGCATCGAGCCGATGATCTCCACCGGCTTGGGTGGGGCGCTGATCGCGGTGCCGACCGGCGTGCCGGTCAGTAGCAGGTCTCCGGATTCCATTCGCTGGAATCGAGTCAGTTCGCGCAGGGTCCGCACCGGTCGGTAGATCATGTCGGCGACCGTCATGTCCTGGCGTATTTCGCCGTTGACCCACAACCGCAGCCGTAGGTCGGTGAAGCGCTTCAGCTCGTCGGCATCGAGGAGCACCAGCGCCGGACCGACCGGCGTGAAGGTGGGATACGACTTCGCTTCGTAGAACTGAGTTTTCGGCAGCTGGACGTCACGCGCGGAGACATCGTTCGTGACAACCACGCCCGCGACGTAGTCCGGGAGATTGTCCGGCGTGATCTCCGATCCGACCGGCATGTCCGCACCGAAAACGAGGCCGATCTCCACCTCGTAGTCCAACAGCCGCACATGCGCGGGGCGGATCACCTCGTCGTAGGGCCCACTGATCGATCCGGATGCCTTCCGGAAGAACGTCAACGGCACAGTCTCGGGGTCCCCGCCGGAATCCTTGACGTGGGAGGCGAAATTCGTCATCTGGGCGACCACCCGACAGGGCGCCGTCACCGGAGACAGCAACGAAAGACTCTCCACCGCAACGGTGTCCGAACTCCCAGCCGCGGCGGTGATCGCCGCGCGATCAGCCAGTAGTTCCCGTGTGGTGGTCGCGGCGGTGTCGACGCGGGCCGCGCCGGAGGGTGTGCCCACCCACCAGGCTTCGGCGGTGCGGAGGACGGAAATGCTCATGAGTTGGCTACTTTCAACAGGCCGCGTAGGCGGCGAAGGTCGAATTCGTTGTCCTCGCGCAGCGCGTCGAGCGTCGCGCGCAGTTCGCGAACCGATTCCCGGCTCGGGGAAATGCCGAGGAAGTCCTTGGTGGCCGGCGGTCCCCACTGGGCAAGGCCGGACGCGCTCATGGGAGCCCATCCGGGTTCGAGGGTGCAGTCGAACATGTCGCCGTCGCTGAAGTGCTCGACCATGAAACCGTCGGGGTCACGCCAATAGTCGAAGATCTGGCTGCCCTGGATGTGACGGCCGATCCCCCATGACCGGCGGTAGCCGTGGTCCCGCAGATACTCGCCACCCGCGGCGAGCGCGTCCAGGTCGGCGACCTGATAGGCCGAGTGCACATACCGGTTGGACGGCCCCAGCGTCAGCGCCAGGGTGTGATGATCGGCCGGATCCGAACCTCGATCGCAGCGGATGAAGCTCATGACCGGTCCGCGCTCGCGCTGGCCGGGGTAGTAGAGGAAGTCGCTGACGATCAGGCCCAGATTCTTCAGGTACCAGTCGAGAGTTTCGCGGTATCGGGTCGTCTGCACCACCACGTGACCGAGCCGCTGAACAAGTGCGGGGGTCCGCGGTGGTCGTTGTGTGGCGTTGACCCGCAGCACCTCGTGGCCGACGTTGAAGACCCGCGTCGGCTGTGGCGCCGAGGCGGGTAGTTCGTGGGTGTCGGCGACGACCCGGACGCGCAGCCGACTCGGATCGGCGAGGTCGACGGTCAGCCCACCAAGCGATTCCGGCAGCGGTACAGCCTGCTCGCCCATGGCTTCCGCAAGTCGGATCAGATCCGCGGAGTCAGCAGCCCGGAAGGCCGGTCCGGCGAACCGTGACCGAGGTCCCCGCCGGATCAGAACGCAGGGTGAACCCGGGTCGGTTCCTCGGAGCCGCAACTCATCGGGCGTCCGCAGGGCGGTAGCGAAACCGAAGGCGTGCGCGAAAGCTTCGGCCTTGTCCAGATCGGCCTTCTCGAACTCCAGCCAGGCGAGGTCGAGAACCTTCACCACCGGGTTTCGCGCACGTCCGGGATGCTCGCCCGCCAGCGCACCGTGCTCGCTGTGCAGGCCACTGTGCACATCGTGATGGCCGCTCATCGACCGCTCCCTTCGAAGTACTGACGATATCGTCACTCACGCCGATTCAATCAGTCAAGCGTTTCTGACAGGTTCGTCAATACTGACAAGAGCAACTAACATGGAGCTGGACATGTGAGAGAAAGGCGAGCAACGATGGCCCCGCGGAACGACATGGAGCCCAGCCGGCTGGAGCGCCGCAAGGCGAAGACCCGCGCAGCACTCGTCCGCGCGGCACAGTCGCTCTTGGCAGCGGATAGGACCGGCGTGCCGATCCTCGAGATCACCCAGGCCGCCGACGTCGGCATGGGGTCGTTCTACAACCACTTCCAGAGCCGAGAGGAGCTGTTCCACGCCGCGATCGAGGAGGCGCTCGACCAGCATGGTGCGCTCCTCGATCTCCTGTGCGAAGACCTGGACGATCCCGCTCAGGTCTTCGCGCAGAGCTTTCGGCTCACGGGCCGCCTGCACCGCTCGAGTCCCACCCTGAGCAAGGTGTTGCTCAACAATGGGCTCAATCTCACCGGCTCCGAGAAAGGGCTCGAGCCCAGAGCCCTCCGCGATATCGAAACAGCCATGCGCGCCGGGCGTTTCCAGATCCGCGACCCGCAGCTGACCATGACGATCATCTCCGGAACCGCCCTGGCGCTGGGCAAATTCCTCCACGACCACCCGGAGCGCGACGACGCCGCGACAACGGATCAGATCACCGAAGACCTCCTGCGCATGCTCGGCCTACCGGCCGACCAAGCACAGGACATTGCCCGGCGCCCTTTGCCTTCGCTCGACACCGCGCCGCCGGACGAACCCGCCACATAGCCGGGCGAGTCCGGCTGCTCAGCCGAGAATCGGCACCCGAGACCGCGTTTGCTTGTCGAGCTCGGTGTGCATCGCCTCTCGGATCCGTCCGGCGAATTCCGGTGCCTCTAGCCGACCGCCTGAGCCAGCCGCGGCAGCTGCCGCAGCGGGTTCAGACGTTCGACCTCCATCCGCTGATCAGCGTTGAATACATCGCTCAGCCCCGGCGCCGGATCGTGGCTGCCGGTCTGTGGAAGCGTCATGGCACTGAACGGCCAGTCCGACCCGAACACGATGTGCTCGCGGGCGGTGACGGCGAGCACGCTGGACATGGCCGCTGCCGAACCGCTCAGGGCGGTGTCGTAGTAGAAGTTCGCGATCTGCTGGCGAGTGTCGAGCAGCGACGCCTTCGGCAGGTCCTGGGGCCACATCTTGCCGATCACGGTCTCGGACGCGATGCCGATGCGGTGGGACAGGAACGGGACGGTGCCGCCGGCGTGCGCGAGCTGGAACCGGATGTTCGGGTATCGCTGCGTCACGCCGGTGAGCATCATCATGGTGGCCGCGCGGGTCGTGTCGAAGGTGAATTCCTCGAGGAAGTCCGGCAGCGGCAGTGCGGGTTTCGCGTTGTCGGGGATCGCTGCGGGATGCACGAAGACGTAGGCGTTGCGCTGGTTCAAGGCGATCATGAGCGGTTCGAAGCGCGGATCGCCCAGGTAGACCCCGTCGTACGCGGACAGCAGGATCACGCCGTCCAGTTTCAGCTCATCGAGCGCGTAGATCGCCTCCGTGATGGACGCCGCGATATCGGGCATCGGCAACACGGCGAACGCGCCGAATCGAGTGGGATGGGATTTGAACAGGCCGGCGGCATAGGTGTTGCAGTAGCGGGCCATGTCGTTGGCCTCTTGACCGAACAGGAACGAAACTCCCGGATCGGAAACCGAAAGCGCCTGGGCCGCGATTCCGTAGTAGTCCATGAACGCGATCGCCTGCTCAGGCGACCAGTCCGGCGTCGGGTAGCCACCGATGGTGAAGTGGCCGTGTTCGAGCAACGCGGCCCGGTAGTCGGGCGGCAGAAAGTGCGCGTGGAGATCGATCCGGTAGGTGCCCTCGGGCGCACTCTGGCGCCCGCGGATCGGGGCGGCCGAGGCGAGTGGGCCCGCCGCGGCCGTCGCGGCCACACCGAGCGTTCCGGCGATCGCACCGCCGAGCATGCGGCGGCGACTGACACCGGTTTGGGATTGCGAAGCGGCGTCGGTCACGAGGGGACCTTCCTTTCGGTTAGAATCACGATCGGCACTGATCGTTTCGTCAGACATGAGTCGAGGGCGATTTTCGATGGAGATGAGCAACTGATGGCTACCGAACCCGTGGTCCGCAATCGCATCGATCGGCGGCGTGAGCGCACGCGCAACGCCCTACTCGGAGCGGCCCGCAAGTTCCTGGCCGAGGGCCGCTCCGCGGTGAGCATCCAGGAGATCACCGACGAAGCCGACGTGGGCTTCGGCTCCTTCTACAACCACTTCGACTCCAAGGAACAACTCTTCGACGAAGCGGTCCGGTCCGTGTTGCAGGTCTACAGCGAGATGCGGGACGGCATCGTCGCCCTGTACGACGATCCCGCCGAGGTCTTCGCCGTCAGCTTCCGCATGACCGCGCGGCTGCAACGGCAAGTGCCCGAAATGATCCGGGTGATCCTGAATTCCGGCACCTCGGTGCTGCTGCGCGACGAAGGTCTCGCTCCCCGCGCCCGCCGCGACATCATCGCCGCTCAGGAAGCGGGGCGCTTCGAGCAGATGGACCCGGACATGGCGGTGATGGCGGCGGGCGGATCGCTGCTCGGGTTGCTTCAGCTGCTCGACGCGCAGCCCGACGCCGACGCCGGCGCTCTGGCCGACGAGATGACCTACCACATGCTGCGCATGTTCGGCATGAACAAGCGCTCCGCGCAGAGGCTGACCAGCACCGAACTGCCCGCCCAGCCGCAGCTGTAGCGGCAACTCCCGCCCCGCGGCGGGCGTGGCCGGGCGAGTGCCGCCGCCCGCCCTCATCCGGCGCGGCCGCCGGTGAGGTCGAGTGCGATATCGACGATCATGTCCTCCTGGCCGCCGACGAGACCTCGCCGGCCCGCCTCGCCGAGCAAGGTCCGCACATCGACTCCGTAGGTGGCGGAGGCTTTTTCCGCGTGCCGCAGGAAGCTCGAGTACACGCCCGCGTAGCCCAGGGTCAGGGTTTCCCGGTCGACCTGAACCGGCCGGTCCATCAGGGGCCTGATGAGGTCGTCCGCGGCGTCGGTCAGCTGATCCAGCTTCGCGGAGTGCTTCCAGCCGGTCAGATCAGCCACGGCGACGAAGGCTTCCAACGGCGTGTTGCCCGCGCCCGCGCCGAGACCGGCCAGGGACGCGTCTACACGGGTGACACCCTCCTCGACCGCGACCACACTGTTCGCGACGGACAGCGACAGGTTCTGGTGAGCGTGGATGCCGATTTCCGTGTTCTGGTCGAGCACCTCGCGGTAGGCCCGCACGCGATCGCGAACACCGTCCATGGTGAGCCTGCCACCCGAGTCGGTGACGTAAACGCAGTGCGCACCATAGGATTCCATGAGTTTCGCCTGAGCTGCCAGCCCGGTCGGCGTGTTCATGTGGCTCATCATCAGGAAGCCCGAAACATCCATGCCGAGGGCCCGGGCATAGGCGATGTGCTGGGCCGAGATGTCGGCTTCGGTGCAGTGCGTCGCGAGACGCACCGAGCGGACGCCCAGGTCGTAGGCGCGCCTCAGATCTTCGATGGTGCCGATGCCCGGCAGCAGCAGCGTGGTCAGCCGTGCGGTGGTCAGCGCCCCCGCCGCGGCCTCGATCCATTCCCAGTCGGTGTGGCTGCCGGCCCCATAGGTGAGGCTGCCGCCGTGCAGACCGTCGCCGTGCGCGACCTCCACCGCGTCGACCCCGGCGGCATCCAGCGCCGCGGCCACCGCGGCAACGGTTTTCGGCGTGATCCGATGGCGCAGCGCGTGCATGCCGTCGCGCAGCGTCACGTCCTGAAGGAAGATCTTGGTCATTACACGGTCTCCTGGGTCAGGGCGGTGGTCGCGATCCGCTCGGCAACCCGCAGTGCGGCGGAGGTCATGATGTCGAGGTTCCCGGCGTAGGCGGGCAGGTAGTGGGCCGCACCCTCGACTTCGAGGAACACCGAAACCTGGTGCGTGACAATCGAATCACCCACGAGCGTGCGCATCGCGGCCGCGTTGACCGGAACGATCTGCACGGACTGCTTGAGTCGGTAGCCCGGCACGTAGCTCGCGACCTCGGCGACCATCGATTCGATCGATGCCCGCACGGCCGCATGGGTTTCCGGATCGGGGTCACCGATCAGGGCGAGCACGGTATCGCGCATGATCAGCGGCGGCTCGGCGGGATTGAGGACGATGATCGCTCGCCCGGACGCCGCACCGCCGACCGCCTCGATCGCGTGCGATGTCGTCTCGGTGAATTCGTCGATGTTCGCGCGGGTTCCCGGGCCGGCCGACTTCGACGCGATCGAGGCGACGATTTCCGCGTACGGCACAGCCGTGACCTGAGAGATCGCCGAAACGATCGGGATCGTGGCCTGCCCGCCGCAGGTCACCATGTTCACATTGGGCGAGTCCAGGTGCTGGTCGAGATTGACCGGGGGCACGACGTACGGACCGATCGCCGCGGGAGTCAGGTCGATCAGTCGTTTCCCGAACGGCTCGAGCGCGGCCGCGTTGGCCTGGTGAGCGCCCGCGGAAGTCGCGTCGAAGACGATGTCGATCTGATCGAAATCCTCCATGCCGATGAGTCCACTGACGCCGCGCGCGGTCGTGGGCACCCCCATCCGCGCGGCGCGGGCCAGCCCGTCGGAGTCGGGATCGATGCCGACCATCGCCGCCATCTCGAGGACCTCCGAGTGACGCAGCACCTTGATCATCAGGTCGGTGCCGATATTGCCCGAACCGATTACCGCTACCTTGATGCGGCTCATCACAGTTCCTCCCATACGAAGTCGACGGCGCCGAGTGTCTCCGCGCTGCTGAATATCTCGGCGTGCACGCGAGCGCCGGGGCGTAGCGACGCCATCGGGCCGAGAGCGCCGGAGAGCACCACCTCCCCCGCACGCAACGGATTACCGAAGTCGCGAGCGGTTCGCGCGAGCCAGGCCAGCGCGTTGAGCGGGTCGCCCAGGCAGGCCGACCCGGTTCCGGTGGAGACGACCTCGCCGTCGATGGCCATGGTCATGGCTATCTCGCGGGGTTCGAATTCCTCGAGCGACAGTCGCCGCGAGCCGAGCGCGAACCAACCGCTGGAGGCGTTGTCGGCGACGGTGTCGGCGAAAGTGATGTCCCAGTCGGCGATCCGGCTGTCGACGATCTCGAGGGCGGCGACCGCGTACTCGATCGCGCCGCGCACGGTGATCGGGTCGAGCTGCTCACCATCCAGGTCCGCTCCGAGCACGAACGCCAGTTCGGCCTCCACCTTCGGCTGCAGCAGCCGGGGCCGCTGGGCCACAGTGGTTTCCGATACATCCATGTCGCCGAAGAGCACCCCGAAGTCGGGCTGGTCGACACCCAGTTGCTGCTGTACCGCCGGTGAGGTCAGCCCGATCTTGCGCCCGACGATCCGGGCGCCGGACACGAGGCGGCCCTGGACGCCGATGCTCTGCACGGCGTACGCCGACACGACGTCGTCGGGGCCGATGAGGTCGCGGACCGGTGCGACGGGCTCACCGGTGGCGGTCGCGGCTGCCAGCCGGTCGGCCGCGGCGCGGATGGCCGGGGAATCGGTCAGGGTGAAGGTCATCGAGCCTCCTCGAGGTCGCGGTCGGACTCCGGCGACGCGGACGGCCCGATGGCGGAGGTATCCGGAGCGGGGGCACCGGTGCGCGGCGCGGCCAGCCGGCCGAACAGTTCGGCTACGAGCTTGTCGCCAGCTCCGGCGGCGGCGGTGCCGAAGACGTAGCGGTCCGGCCGGAGCACGAGCAGCCCGCCGGTGCGGACGCCGGCCTTGCCGAACCATCGGGTCAGCACGCCGGTGTGGTCCTCGATGTCGGTGTAGTCGTCACCGGTGATGCGGCCGTCGCCGGGCGCGCCCTGGGGGCGTCCGCCGCTCGGGTACACGGTGACGAACCGCGTGCCCAGGGTCTGCAGCGCGGCCAGATCATCGGCGGACAATGCCTTCCGCGGGTCGACGCCGTATCCGAGGACCGAAAAGCCCTGGCCCAGTACATCGTCGAGACGGCAGTGATGTCCGTCGAAGGTTCGGACCTCCGGTTGCGGAGCCAGCGCGCCTTCGACACCGAACAGCCCGCGCCGCGCCAGACCCAGGTACTTTCCGCGGCGGAACCGCGGAGCCGGCTTCATCTTCGCGGCTCGGATCCAGCCGCCCACTCCCGGCGTGTGCAGCGCGGCCGTCAGCACCAGGTCCCGCGCGCCTGCCAGCAGCTTGTTGTCGACGGAGACGAGGCTCTTGTTCAGTACCGACAGGTCGATCATCGCCTTGGCGTGCGGGCGGCGCTCGGCCTCGTAACTGTTCAGAATCTCCAGCCCGGCACCGTGTTTCAGGATGGCGATGAGCTTCCAGGACAGGTTGTCGGCGTCGCGGACACCGGCGTTCATGCCCTGCCCGATGAATTGCGGCGTCATGTGAGCGGCATCGCCCGCGATCAGGATCCGGCCGACCCGCCACCGGTCGGCGACCACCGCGTTGAAGGTGTACACCAGCTTGCGCAGCACCTCGACCTCGTCCGGGTCGACGAAGCGGGAAATGTAGCGCCGGACGGTGTCCGGGTCCTCCATCTGTTCCTTGGTCTGATCATCGCTGAGCAGGAACTCGAAGCGATGGTGGTTCCCCGGCTGGGGGCACGACACGATCGGAAGCGCCGGATCGCACACGAAGTCGAAGTAGGGCAGATGCCGGAACGCGTCGACGCCCTCCTTGGCCTCGAGGTCCACGACCAGCCAGCGTTCGGGAAAGCTGGTGCCGGTCATGTCGATTCCGAGCTTGGTACGCACCACGCTGCGGCCACCATCGCAGCCGACCAGGAACTTCGCGCGGACACGCTCGGCGGTTCGCGGGTCGCTCTCGGGGGCGTTCTTGCCGTACGAGGTGCCTCGGCACGCGGCGTGCTCGACGCTGACACCCGTGGCGTCCTGGTCGAAGTCGGTCACCTCACGACCTCGGCGCACCGTCACATTGGGGTAGCGGCCGAGCGCACGCTCGAGCGTGTTCTCCAGGTACGGCTGGTAGAGGAAGTTCACCACGGGCCAGCCCTGCGGCCGGTCGGTCTGGTGGAACTGCACCAGCACCTCTCCATTGGCGCGCACCCACTGCACGGTGGAGTCCACGTTCATGTCGGCGGCGAGTTCGTCGGCGGCACCGGCGGTTTGGAAGATCCGCATGCATTCGTCGTCGGTGTAAACCGCGCGCGCGAGCCCATAGAACTCCGGCTCTCGTTCGAGCACCAGCACGCTCGCTCCGCGCCGCCCCAGCAGATTGGCAAGGGTGAGCCCCGCCGGGCCCAGGCCGACGACCACCACGTCGTAGTCGGTGTTCATCGTGAAAGTCCTCCTGCCAGTTCGGGAACGGTGATCTCGGGGGTGACCGTGCTCAACAGGCCCTGCCGGAATTGCTCGAATTTGGTCAGCACGGTCTCGCCCACCGGGGTGTGTCCCCAGATGCTGATCCCTTGGTATGTGGACGGTTCCCACGTCGCTTCGAGCTCGGGGCCGATCACGATCGGGTTCCACCCGACCTCGAGCTCGAACCCCGACGGCGTGACGCAGTAGTACGACAGTTCGCGGTCATTGGTGTGCTGTCCCACCGACCACTGCATACGGAAGCCCAGATCTTTCACCCGCTGATACGAGGCGAGCATGTCATCGAGCGTCGCGGACTGAATATTGATGTGCTGCACCGAGGTTCGGATCGGATCGATCTTGACCCCGCGGATGTTCGCGATCGCGATGGAGTGGTGCCGTTCGTTGACCCGCAGGAACCGGATCTTCATCTTCAGACCGGAGACGTTCTCATCGATGTAGTCGCTGAGCCGGGAATCGAAGACCGTGTGGAAATAGCCGCGAATGGACTCCGGCTCACGCGACAGGATCGCCACATGACCCAGGCCCGCCTCGCCGGTCACCCACCCGGAACTCTGCATGCGCAGCGGCTCGGACGTGGTCACCGGGACCGTGAAGATCTCCTGCGCGATGCCTTTCGGCCCGGCGAAACGCCACAGGCGTTCCACACCGCGCAGGGCCGCTTCCTCCTTGGCGCCCTCGATGATCGGCACGCCACGATCGGTGACCCTGGCGATGATGCGGTCGAAGGTTTCGTGGTCGTCGACCTGCCAGCCCAGCGCGATGACGTCCTCGGCCGAGCCACGGCGGATGAGGAATCGACAGGACCGGTCGTCCAGGCGGAACCGCAGCGTGTTGGGGTCGACGTCGTCGACGTGCAGACCGATCGCGTCGGCGCCGAAGCGCCGCCAATCGGTCAGCCGATTCGACTGCACGACGACGTATCCCAGGTGGACCGCGCCGAAGACCGAGTCGTCGGCGGGCGGCGGGACACCGATCATGACGCCGCCTCCAGGAAAGCGGTGGCCAGCGCGTTGAACAGGTCGGCGCGTTCCCATTGCACCCAGTGACCGGTATTGGCTGCCAAGTACAGGTCGCAGTTGGGCATCGCCTCGGCGAGCATGCGGCCGCCGGTGGGTCGATTGACCTTGTCGTCGGCTCCCCAGATCACCAGCGTCGGATGGGCGACCTCACGCAGGCGCGAGTCGCGGGTGAAGTCCATCCGCCACACCGTGCGCAGGGCCAGCGGACCCGAGGGGCGGCGCAGTGGCGGGTTCGCCACGACTTCCGGGTCCAGGCTGTCGCGATAGCGGGCTTCGATCAGCTCGGCAGGCACCGCGTCGCCGTCGTACACGAGGTATTCACGGATGAACTTGGTGATCTTCTCCAGGCTCGGACCGCTCCCGCCGTAGTAGTTCAGCAGCTCCTGCAGCCCGGCGGTGGGCAGTGCGCGAGTTGTGCCCACCCCGCCCGGACCCATCAGGATCAGACGGTTCACCTTCTCCGGTCGTTCCATCGCCAGCCGCAGGGCCGCCGCGCCGCCATAGGAGTTGCCGACCAGATGCGCCGAGGCGATGCCCAGTTCGTCCAGCAGGCCGCCGATCGCTCCCGCCAGATCGCCGAACGGATCGGAGTGATCGATCCACTTCGAAGACCGTCCATACCCGGGCATGTCCGGCACGATCACCCGGAAGCGCTGTGCCAGCGCTTCGACATTCCGCGAGTAGTTCGACATCCCGGATGCTCCCGCGCCGCCACCGTGCAGCAGCACGAGCGCGGGGCCCGACCCAACCTCCACGAAGTAGATCTCTCGCTCGCCGACCCGGACCGTCCGGCCGGTGCCGACACCTTTGTCGATGCTCGTCACAGCTACCTCCAGAACTTGTGTTGACTAAATCATCAACTTCGATCACCTACTCTGTCAAGGGCAAGTTGATGAAACCATCAGAACTTGGCGACCGGTCGCCACGAACGACCTGCTCCCGTCCCCCGATTGCGTGAACGGTCAGTTTCGATCTTCTGAACGACCTTGATAGACCTCTAAGAAACTGAGCTTCTTATCAAGAGAACTCTGAGAATTCCGGCAAAATCCCCCGCTCCAGGTTGTCGGTGGCCTAACGCTCTCCTACCGTTCCTCCCGTCCGGTCAAGTCCTGGCGAACCGCACTGTCGGCAGGCGACATATCGATCCACTCGCTCGCGGCCGGACCGCGCCGAATCACCCCCACACAACGCCGTAAGCGGGCTTCTCCCGGCATCGATGACGCGCGCCTGATAAGGGAAAACACAGAAAGGCTCACCGTCGTGAGATTCACCGAAATCACCGGAACCGCCCTGACCGTCGGCACCGCCATCGTCCTGGCCACCGCGGGGAACCAGGCTGTCGCACACGCCGAGTCGCCGACCGGCCCGGCCATCGACTACACCGTCACGAACACAGAGTCGACCACCTTGATCCGGACCAGCGCGGGGTCTCTGGTGACAGAGAATGGCGTCTTCGAGGTCAAGGCCACCGACGGCACCACCGTCGCCGGCACCGAATTGAATTTCCGGGTCGACGATTTCGTGTTCCCGATCGAAGCCGCCATCGACGGCCGAGCCGCGACCCTGACCCCGCAGTTCGACCTTGCGCACGCCCAGTACAAGCCCGTGGCCCTCCCCTACGAGGACCAGGCGACCTGGAAGAACGAGCAGGAGCGCGAAACGGCCGCCTGGAACCGCATGACCAGCACCATCAGCATGGGAGCCACCATCGGCACCACAGCGGGCGCCGTGGGCGGCGGTGCCGTCGGTTGCGTCATCGGCGGAGTGTCCGGCGCGACTCTGACCGGGACGCTCGCGACCATGTTCGGCGGCCTGCCCAGCGAGGTCCAGGGCTGCATCGCCGGTGTGGCCGCGGGCGGATTCCTGGGCACCCTCGCCGGACAGGTCTTCGTCACCGCGCCGGTCGCGATTGCCGCGGCCGCACAGTACTTCACCACCATCAACCAGCCCATGCCGAACAAGCAGCAGAGCCAGCAGGGGCAGGACCAGGGGAAGAAGTAGCCCAGCGCAGCGGGAGGACACCGCCGAAACGGCTTCGCCGGAGCCCGGGTTCGCTCATCGAACCCGGGCTTCTCCGTCCGATCCTTCTGTGCCGCATCGCAATTCGCCACTCATCGTGCGTACTGCATGTCGCTTGGGAGCAACATCACCATTCCTGACCTTCTCATCGGATTCGATCAGCAACTACATTAGGGGATAGTTGATGAAATCATCACTGTCTGTCGCTTGTCTCCACCGAACGGGACAGCACGACCCCGAGGAGGAACCTTGCGATTGAAGAGATCGGTCGCGGCAGTGGTTGCCGTAGCGGCGTCGGGCCTTTCCAGCGCCGTGTTGGGTACAGGCAGCGCGGACGCGACACCCGGCTGCCCGACGCTCTATGTCGTCGCGATACCCGGCACCTGGGAGACGGGAGCGAACAGGGCCCCGATAGCCAACGGGCCGGGCATGCTGGCGGGAGTCACCGACGGGTTGCCCCACTCCACAGAAGTCACCTACGTCGACTACCCGGCCACCGCCTTCCCTTGGGAAGGCGACATGTACGGCTCATCCAAAAAGCAAGCAGTACAGAACGCGCGCGCACTGATCGGGGCGATGGCCCAAAGGTGTGACACCACCCGCGTCGCTCTCGTCGGATACAGCCAGGGCGCGGATGCCGCGGGAGACGTCGCGGCCGAGATCGGCACCGGCACGGGCGCCATCCCGGCGAACCGGTTCGCCGGTGTGGGCTTGCTGTCGGACCCGAGCCGCTCCCCCACCGATACCCAGGTCGGTCCACCCGTCGACGGCGCGGGCGCGGCCGGGCCTCGAGCGGGGGGCTTCGGAGTGGTCGGCGACCGGGTCCGCACCATCTGCGCTCGAGGAGACCTGTACTGCTCCGCCGATGATCAGGACGTGCTCACCAGGTTCGCCACCTATCTCGCCCGGCAGGATGCGATCCCGAACATCAGGTGGCTGTATGAGCTTCAGGCAGCCCGGCTACTCGCAGACGTGCGGGCACATGGCGGTCTCGCGGCCCTCCAGACGCAGCTCGGCTCCGACATGAGCCGCGATCACGCGCAGCAGCTGGCCACGTTCTACGCAACCGGAACTCACGAGTCCTATGGCACCTATCAGGTCGGCGACGGCCAGACCGCAACCGGCTGGATGCACAACTGGATCGCCGACATGGCGTGAAGGATGAACCCCCGCCTGCCAGATCCACCGATGCGACCACGAAATCGACGTCTCCGTCATGGAGCTCGACGAAGCCTCGTTCTGATTCGAGACGGCTTCCGGCGGCGACCAAAGATCCTTGATGAAAGGCACGACCGATGCTGCTCCCCCGACTGCCGGAATCCATCGGATGATCGAGCGCAAAAACATCTTGATCACCGGTGCCAGCTCAGGGCTCGGCGCGGGCATGGCGCGACAATTCGCTGCCCGCGGCAGGAACCTCGCCCTCTGCGCCCGCCGTGTCGACGAGCTCGAGAAGCTGCGCGACGACCTGCTGCGCTCCCACCCCGACATCACCATCACGCTCGCGCGACTCGACGTGAACGACCACGACCAGGTGTTCACCGTCTTCCACCAGTTCTCGCAGGAGATGGGGGGCCTCGACCGCGTGATCGTCAACGCCGGCATCGCTCAGGGCCACCCGATCGGCACCGGTGGGTTCGCGACGAACCGCGAAATCGCGAACACCAATTTCGTTGCCGCCCTTGCCCAATGCGAGGCAGCGATGGAGATCTTCCGTGCGCGCAACCAGGGTCACCTGGTGGTGATTTCCTCGATCGCAGCGCTGCGCGGGATGCCGAGCACGCCGACCTACTCAGCCACCAAAGCCGGTCTCGCGACCCTCGCCGAGGCGATCCGCGCCGAAACCCTCGCCACCCCGATCAATGTCACCACCATCTACCCCGGCTATATCCAATCCGACCTCGGCTCGCCCAACGCCAGGCGACCATTCGAGGTGTCAACCGAAGAAGGAGTGCGGGCCCTCGTGAAAGCAGTCGAACGTGAGGCGGGTCGAGCGACGGTGCCGTCTTGGCCCTGGGCACCAGTCGGACTCGCGTTGCGGCAACTGCCGCTGTCCTTGATCGCCAAGCTCGGTCAGCAGTAAGGGATTGGCCTCGACCCGGATCGTGGGAGATATCCACTCCGCATTCCGCGGTCGAAGTCAGATCCCGCGGTTACCACTCTGCATCCGGCGAACCTGCCTGTCGCGCAACGTTCGCATGTCGGCGATGAAGGCGCGGGCCGCCGACGCTGCGTCGACTTTGCCACTGCCGATGGCGTGCTCGATCCCTTCCTTGGTGTGGAATCCGCCGACACAGATCACAGGGATCGAGAGCGCTTCGGTGAATCGGGCAGCGCAGTCGAGGTTGAACCCCTCGGTGGGCGGTCGCAGTCGCCCGGCGACTCGTTCGGCGGCCGGTGCTGCGGCAAGCATCACCGCCTTGCGAAGACGAGAATTCGATGTCATCGGGCCCCGCGTCATCGAGTTGTAGACGAAGCCGCGATAGTTGCCCTGCACCATTCCGGGCCAGGATTCGTAGAGGCCGCGCGAGACCTCGATCGCATCGGCGCCGCTGTCCTGGAGCCAACGCGCGACCCGCACGAGTTCGGCCTTGCAGGCCCGGCGCAGCAGCAGATCGTCGGTTCCGTTCAGCTTCACCAGGATCGGGAACGAGTCTCCTACCTCTGCGCGAACCGCTGTCAACACCTCGAGCAGCAGGCGTGCCCGATTCTCGAGCGGGCCGCCGTACTCATCGGTTCGCCGGTTGGTGTGCGGGGTGAGGAATTGGCTGAGCAGGTAACCGTGCGCAGCGTGGATCTGTAGTCCGTCCATGCCCGCGTGGAGCGCTCGACCCGCAGCCCGCACGAAAGAGTCGACGACGATTAGGGGCAGTTCGTCGCCGCGCAGCGGGCTGGGCCGGATAGGCGCTCGCCGCGGCAATTCGGCTCAACCGCTCCATCCCCCACATATCAGTCATCGCGGGCCTCAATACAATTGGCGCACTCGCAGTGGTCAGACCCGGTGGCAGCGCGGCTATTCACGGACGATCCATCGACGGCCGGACTCAGTTCGTCCACTTTGGCCCGCGCTCGAGCTCCATCATGGGACTATCGGTGCCGATCGCACGCTGACCACCGAGGGCGTTGTGGACTACGACAGAGTTGCCGATATCCGGTCCCTGGACGAGCGCGGGGCCGTGATGGACGTGGGTTCGGGGTACCTGGTTGCACCTCGGCTTGTTCTCACCGTACGACACCTTGTCGAACCGGGGTGGGACGACGCCAGCGATGGCTTCCGCCCGTGCCATCCGAAATTTGAAGTGCGCGTAGGCCATCCACTTCACATGAAACCGGTCATCTGTACCGCGACGGTGGTGTGGCGTCACCGGTATCGAGACGCCGCTCTCCTCGAAATCGACACGAGCCTCAACCCTCGGCCGATCATGTGGGGACGGTTCGCGTGCAGTGATGACGCACAGTGCGAGTCGATCGGCTTCCCGCGATTTGCGCACTACGACGGCCGTCGGCATACGGTCGTTGTCTCGGGGCCAGTGAAGCCGTTCACCATGGGGCCGAAGAGTACGTATGCCCTCGAGATCGCTGTGGCCCCGACGTCAGGTAAACCGGACCCGGAAACGGATGGGGCAGAACAGGAAACGCACGAGGCGGAACCGGCGTGGAGAGGGCTATCCGGTGCAGCGGTGATCTGTGCCAATCATGTGATCGGGCTCCTCGCCAAGGACGACGAGCTGTTCGACAATCACATGATCTACGCAGTGCGCGTGAGTCAGCTGTTCACGGATGCCGTTTTCGTTGAGCATCTTCGACAGTCGTCCGGATGGACGCCGGTCATGGTTCCGATCGAATTCTCCCGAATCATTCAACGCCGCCCGCATCCCTTGACGCAGGGAGGTCCCGCATCGCTGCTTCGAGCTGCAACGGAGGCGGTTAGGTTTATCGAAAAAGGCTCTCAGCTCGAAGAACTGGCGCACTGGCGGGATGCAGGTGGTCCCCAGTTGTCCATCTGTCTCGTGACCGCCCCTGCCGGTGAGGGCAAGACTCGGCTTGGGCGCGAGTTCCTGCAACGAAGTGACGAGGCTGGCTTCGCCACGGGGTTCGTGGAAGCAGCGATCAGCATTCAGCAGCACTGGGCGACGCTCTCTCGTAGTGTTCTGCCGCTGGTGCTGGTCAGCGACTACGCCGAGTCGCGTCCCGGCGACCTGCTGGAGTTGGTGAAGGCGTCGATGATGGATCCACCGCAGCGACGTGTGTGCCTGTTGCTGCTGGCACGGTCGAAAGGCTCGTGGTGGGGACATCTGGACAGCGTCGGTGGGACAATCGTTCACGGCCACGTACTTCTGGAACCGCTCGGTAACGCCATGGAGGCCCGTATGACCGCCTACTGCCAGGCTGTCAGCGACCTGGGCCGACGCCTCGCCGAGCGACACAGCGACCCCCGGTACCGCCACGCGGCTGAACGCCTCACGGCCGACCCGCCCGATCTCAGCGACACGAGCTACACCAATGCTCTGTCTCTGCAGATCAAGGCTTATCTTGATCTGCGCGACGCCGTCGAGGACGGACTCGCGGGGCGTACAGCCGAGCCTGACGATCCCGACACCGAGTTCGTGAGACACGAACAGTCCTATCTGGAACAAGTGGCGCGGCGAAAAGGTTTGTACGGCAAGGACATTATCTCGCCCCGTGTGGACAACTTCGATCGTGACGTGGAGGTCAAGAAGGTGCTCGACACCTTGTTGTGCGCAACGATCCTACTCAACCCCGTCGATGACGACGCTGCCGTCCGGATCATCCAACGGTCGGTGCCCGGCCAGCACAACGAAGATGTGTTGTCATGGATGCGTGAGGTGTATCCGCCGACGGGTGAGGGGACCGATACCATCGGGCGCGTCGAGCCTGACCGAATCGCGGAGTTCTTGGTGGGCGAAATGTTGTCTGCCGATAAGGATCTCACGGCGCTGATCGGCGGGTGGGTGGATACGGAGCAGACCGCGCACCACATGCTGCTGGTCCTCGCCCGAACCGCCACGCATGCCAAGTTTCAGGCAGTGATCGATCCCCAGATTTCCGATCTGATCGTCGAGTACCCGTCGTTCTTCGCCGAACCTGCGAAACAGCTTGTGAAGACCGCACAGCGGGCGGCACCAATCGTGCAAGGTATCAAGCGACTGCCTGTCCCCACGCGGCGGCCCGCGCCTGTGGATCTGTCCTATGGACGACGACAGCTACCGATACTTTTCCCCGCGCCACGACCCGCCGGCCCGGCGGTCGGGAACGACCCACATGGCAGGGAGAACTGATGGCTGAGTGCGACGCCTTTATCTCCTACGCTCACGGCGACAGGCCGAGGGTGCACATCCTGGCTGAGCAACTGCGTCGGCGTGGTCTCGTCGTACAGCTCGACGGTTGGAAACTGCGTCCTGGCGAACGATGGGCGTCCTCGATCGAAAACATGATGGCAGCCTCACGAGCCGTCGTCCTGGTGATCAGCTCGGCATGCCTGCACAGCACGTGGCAGCAGGAAGAATACGCGGCATTGCTGCGACAGTCCGTGGCAAGCGATGATCGGATCTTTCCGGCCGTCATCGACGATATCGAGTTCCCTACCTGGCTGAGAATTCGCCAGTGGATCGATCTTCGCGGCGAGGGCCACGGCGAAACCAAAGAGCAGCTGATCGACGCACTTGTCGCCGCGATCAAGAAGGCTGGTCGTCAGCGTCACGTTGGGCTCAATGCCTTCTTGCACCACGCCGTCGCGCGCCAGAACCATACTGTGCATGCCAGTTTCACCTTGACGATCACTGCTTCGCGTGCAGTCCTGCGCGAGGACTTCGGCCACCGAGAACCGGTCGAGTCGTTGGTCCATACCACCCATCCCCGAGTCCAGGAACTGGCTGTAGTCGCTCGCCACCATCCCAACCCGGCGCTGCTGCGAGATCTTGGCATTGCTTTGGGAGAGGACCTGCTGCACGGCGACATCGCCGATGGTCTGCGCCACGCATTGAATGAAGCAAAACGACGCGACGCGGTGGTCCGGCTCGCGCTTGAAGTGGCGGAACCTGAACTCAGCGCCCTTCCATGGGAGGCGATGAGTGTCGAGGGTGTGTCGGCCCCTCTCGCCCTGCATCCGCACCTGCAGCTGTACCGGCGCAGCATCTACGGCCCACCAACAATTCCACAGCTGACGGCCGCAGGACCGCTCCGCGTCCTGGCAGTGACCTCCTCACCAGAGCCCAGCAATGCCGACACCGCATTGCAACTTCTGCTCGACAGCCTCGCCCCGTTACGCGACCGCGCCGTGGATGTTCGAATACTCAACAGAGCCAGCCTGCCTTCGATCGCGGCGGCACTCGGCGCCGAACCCTGCCATATCCTTCACATCTCGTGCCAGACCCGATTCGGAGAGTTGCTGCTGGAAGATGAAGACGGTGGAGCAGACATCGTCGGCCCCAACCGCTTCGCCGATGCGATCGCAGCTCGAGTATCGCTTGTCATGCTCGCTACCCGCGAGACCGCTGACCCGATCGATACCAAGGGGTTCAGGGACGGATCGTTTGCCAACACTCTTCTTGCACAAGGAATTCCAGCTGTCATCGCGATGACCGGCGTGGTGAGCGAAAACTATGCCGCAACATTCGCCAGCGCACTCTACCGGGAGCTGGCAACGACTACTGAACCCAATGTGCTGACATGTTTCTCCGAAGCACGACGGCGCGTCGAGCTCGGACGCCGCGACCTGGCGACCTTCTCATCCCAGGTCGGTCCGCCCGAGTGGGCACGTCCGGTACTGCTGACGCGCTCGGTGCCCTCGATCCTGTTCCAAATCAGCGAATCCTCGGAGACCAACAACGATCTTCCTTCCCCACCCGAAAGTTTCGTGGGAAGGCAGGCCGAAGTGCGAGAACTGATGTCGGTTCTCTTGGAAGAAGGCGCGGTCGCGGTCATTACCGGGCCAGCAGGAATGGGTAAGACCGCGTTGGCTCGCAATGTCATCGGACGATCGGGACTGGTGCCGGTGAGTCCTCCGCCAGGTCGGGTCAGCGCGCAAGCGATCCGGGATGTGCTGCCCGGCCCTGAGCTGACCAAACCCTGGGTGTTGTTCCTGGATAGGTTTGAAGGGAACTTGCGTCGCTCCGATCATGCAGGAGAGATCCGGGATGCCGAAGTGCGCCAAGCCATCGAGGACGCGTTGACCCTCCACGGTGGTCGAGTGCTCGTCACCACTCAGATCCCGGTGGCGTTCTCTGCACTAGGAGGAACACGAGCCGCATCGCATCCGATCCGCGCACTTTCAGAAGCCGAATCTCGGCTACTGATGTGGCATTTGCCCAGTTTGCGAACTTTGACGGACGAGGAGCAGATGTACATCGGGCGCCTCGCCGGCGGCAACCCTCAAGTACTGCTGACCCTGAACATGATGATGGAGCGCGAGCAGGTGCCTTTTGACCACTTGCGAAGCGAACTCAGCGACGAGGCACCATGGACGCTCGTGAAGCCTGTCAGACGGCATATCGAGCTGCTGGCGATCGAGGAATTCGAGTTGCTTTTGTGGCTGAGTGTGTTTCGAGTCGGCCCCAAACGTGCCATGTGGGAGAACGAGCAGGAAGCGACACTCAGATATTTGGTGTCACAGGGATTTGTCACAGTCGCGGGTGATCACGAACCGCGACATTCAGTGCATCGTATTGTCACAAGGACCGTGCTGCAGAGCTCGCGGGCAGATCCTTCCCGGATACGAGCGGCCCATTCCGGCGCCGCCTCGTACTGGCGGTCAAACGCATCGAGCGAGTCGGCGATCATGGCGCTGGGAGAGGCAAGGTATCACCTCCATCAGATCGACGATATGGACGAAGCGCTGGATGTGACAGTCGAACTCGGTCGTCTGCTGCGCAGAGCAGGCAAGTTGTCCGACGAGGCCGACCTCTACCGCACGACGTTGTCCTGGATCGCCGACAGCGATCCGCGCACAGCGATGCTTGCAGTCGGCCTGGGCGACGCGCTTGACGCGCTCGAGCTCCCCGACGAAGCAGAGACCAACTATCGACGCGCACTGGCGGTTTGCAATTCCCAAGGCGATCGAAATACCGCAAGCCGGATCGCGTTTCGCCTCGGCCTCGTACATCAAAAGCGAGGGGAACTCTCAACAGCCGAGTCCTGGTACCAATCGTGCCTTGCCTTGTCGACAGAGCAGGCGGATCGCCCACGAAATGCAGCCGCGTATCACCAGCTCGGAATCCTGTCACAGATTCAAGGAATGTACGACACTGCGGAAGAATGGTACCGCAAGGCGGTGGCGGTCGCCGAGGACGACGATCGGCGTGCTCTCAGCAACAACCAGATCGCCAATCTCACATTCAGGCGCGGCGACTACCAAGAGGCGACCACACTTTATCAGCAAGCACTGGAAATCCTTCAGCGGGCGGGAGATCAGCACGGCACTGCGGTCGCGCTGCAAAATCTGGGTCTGGTCGCGTACCAGCTCCGCGACTTTCCTCGAGCCCGATCGCACTTTCGCCGGGCACTTCATCTCGCCGAGAATCTGGGCGAACGCACGCTCGAAGCCGCGTGTTTGCAGTCCCTCGCATTCGTGTTCGCTGATATCGAGGACGATGCACACGCACTAACGTACTTCGAGCAGGCGCTCGCAATCTTCGAGGAGATAGGCGACACCAGCGAAGTGGCCAGCGTCAGTAGCGAGATCGCGCGGATGCTGACCCGGCTCGGCCGAGCGGAAGACGGACTGCCGTACGGGCTGATGAGCTTGCTTCTGGCGATCGACCTGGGGTCCCACGAGGTTGGTGCCACCAGTGGTTTGCTGGCAGAACAGCGCGCCGCGCTTGGATCCGAGCGCTTCAGTCAGATCCTGGCCGAGACGCTTGACCCGGACAAGGTCGCGATCATCGCGAGTGTGCTGGATTGACCAGCACCGGTCAGTCCTTCAAATCTGAAGGAGCGCCACCCGACAAGGGGCGCTGCGCAGATGACTTCTCCTTCTTCATCAAGGCCGGCACCCGGCCGTCGAGAAGAAACTCGATTGTGAAACCTTTCGATTTCCAAATAAGAACGAGCAACAGCAACAAGTAGGCAAAGAAACCCGTCGCGAGACCGATACAGTACCAACCGAACAGTCGTCCGCCATCCGGAAATAGCGCCGTGACCGCCGACCCTCCGACAGCTCCGGCGATCGTACCGATGTCGCGAACGCCAATCTTGTCATCTCGATGCCTGTTGACGTAGTAGAGGACCCATCCCATCACGACACCGAAAAGGCAGGCCCCGACCTGCTCCACGATTCCCATATGTTCCCGCCATAGCCGTAGGACAGCAGCAGACGTGATTCTCCCAGACCCAGGGCATCGCTGTCGGCCGTTACAGCTAGGGAATCGGGCGTCGCTACTCGAGTTCGCCGATGTTGCCGATGACCCGATTCAGCTTGGCCTTAGGGTCGGCGAGGGTGTAGGTGACACAGACCAGCAGCCCAACCACTCCCCCGCCCGGGAACTCATCAGCCCGGTGGGTCAGGAGATGATGCGGACGGCGTAGGGCATGATGCCGTCTTCTCGGACCGCGGAGACCTTGACGACCTCGCCGGATTGCGGAGCCTCGATCATCTTGTTGTTGCCGATGTAGAGGGCTACGTGCTGGGAGCCGCCTGGGCCCCAGAAGAGCATGTCGCCGCGGGCTCGTTCGGAGACGGGAACCCTTGTGCCCATGGTGTATTGGTAGCCGGAGTAGTGCGGGAGGGAGACGCCGACGCCGGCGAAGGCGTAGATCATGAGGCCGGAGCAGTCGAAGCCGGTCTTGTTGTAGTCGCCGTAGCTGTCGGCGGTGCCGCCGTCGCGGATGCCGAGGGTGGGGCCGTCCTCGTCGCCGCCGCCCCAGGCGTAGACGACGCCGAGTTGGGACATGGCGCGGTCGACGACGGTTTCGATGAGTTCGGAGCGGGAGCCGCCGCTGGGACGGGTGGTCTGGGTGTCGGAGCGGTTGGGCTGGGGGCGGCGCGGGGGTGGGGAGGAGTCCTGGACCTTGTGCGGGCGGTGGCTCTGACCGACCTGGTTGGCGCGGTCGGCGGCGGCACGGTCGGCGGCCACGCGGGCGGCGGCGGCGACCGCGGCGGCGCGAGCGGCGGCCTGGGCGGCGGCTTCCTCGGCCTTACGCTGCTGATCCCAGGCGACGAAGGCGTCGCGCTGGCTCTGCAGGCCGGCCACATTGGCGCGGGCGGAGTCCAGGCGCTGCTGGGCCGAGTCACGCTGGGAGACAAGGCCGTTGCGGACATTGTTCTGCGTGTTGAACTCGGCCTGGGCGGTGGTGACCGCGTTCTGCGCGTCGGCCTTCTTGGCGTCGGCGGCGGCCGCGGCCGCGTCGGCGGCCTGCTGAGCCTGCTTGGCGGCCGAGGTCTTGTTGGCCTGGTCGACCTGGGCGTGGCGCAGGCCATCGACGACCTGCTGCTGGTTCTTGGAGGCGATGGTCAGGATCTGGGCGCGGTTGAGCGCGATCTCGGGGCTCGGCGCGGCCATATAGCTGATCAGTGAGGTGGAGCCGGGACGCATGTAGACCTGCGCGACGTACTTGTCGAAATTGCCGTGCGCGGTATCGACTTTCGCGCCCGCGTCGGTCAGCTCCTGCTGGCACTGCACCACGGTCTGGGCGGCGGCATCGGCGGCGTCGCGGGCGATCTGCAGATCCACCAGGGCCTTGTTCACCGCTTCGCGGCGCACGGCGATCGCGTCGTCGAGCTGTTGCAGCTGCTGTTCGGCGGTGGCGACCTGGTTGATGAGCGCGCCGACCTCGCCGACACCGGCGTCGACCTGGGCTCCGGCGGCATTGAGGTCGCCGTCGCTGGGATTGGCGGGTGGGGGTGGGACCGCATGCCCGGAGGCCATGCCACAGGCCAGCACGACGGCCGCTACGAGCAACTCCGTAGCGACTCGCGCTGGACGTCCGCGCCGCTTCGCCGGTCGTCGCATCGCACCTCCCTGGAGTCCCATTCGGCACATCTGTCCCAGGCGTGCCATCGCGAAACCGTACGACATGTCAAGGATCGCTCTGATCAGCCACGCCACAATCACACATATGTAATTCGTCAGTAGCCACATATTTGCAGGTGAACCACACAATCACCATGCGTCACATGACACGACACGCATCACTGATCGCGCGTGTCGCATACGAACCGGGCGGTTTGCTTTACCGCGCACCCGGATTCGGGCAATGAAAAAGGGGCCCGGGACGAACCCGAACCCCACCCGGCGACCCCGTCGCCGTCGGCAGTGGAAGCCCTACCCCACCGGAGTCGACGGCCGCGCGCCCTCCGGAGCCCGCCGCGACTTCACCACGTACAGCCCGCCGATCCCCGCGAGCAGCAGGCCCAGCAGCACCAGCGTGATCACCGTCCACGACACCGCCTCCGGCTGCTGCAGCCGATCCACGAAAACCCGTGCGGCGTCGGCGGTGTGCTCGGGCCCGCGATACTTTGCCCCGTCCTCGGCGCGCTCGAGCCGCCCGCGGGTGAACTGGTCGCTGAAGGTGCCGACCCAGTCGTCGCTGAAAACCACCACGGTGCCGTGCTCGATCTTGCCGACCTCGTTGGCCAGATCGCGCAGGTTCGCCTCGATCCCCGGATTGCCCGGCACCACAACGATATCGAGCTCGACGCCCTGATCGCGCGCCTCGGCGGCGATGGCCGCGAGGGCCTCCTGGTCGCGTCCCTCGGGGGCGGCGACATGGTTGTCGTCGAGATCGGCGATGATCTTATTCAAGTCGGTGTTCGGCGGTAGTTCCGCCTTCACGGGCGTGAAAACCGAGGGGTGCGAGACGGTCACGAACGCAGGGTACGGGACGGCTTGTCAGATCGCCTCACCGCGCCACACAGTTCCCGCCCCCGATGTGCTCACAGGACAAGCGTACTGTTAATGTCGGAAAACGGACGAGGCCCGCGCCTCGACGAGGCCATCGGCACAGCCCCGCCGCTGGCCCTCCCATTCACAGACGAGTGGAGCTGAACGTGACGAGTATCGATACCTTCGGCGCCAAGGGCACCCTCGAGGTCGGAAGCAACTCTTACGAGATCTTCCGGCTCTCGGCCGTGCCCGGCACCGAGAAGCTGCCCTACGCCCTGAAGGTCCTCGCGGAGAACCTCCTTCGCACCGAGGACGGCGCGAACATCACCGCCGACCAGATCCGCGCCCTCGCAGCCTGGGATCCGTCGGCCGAGCCCGACACCGAGATCCAGTTCACCCCGGCCCGCGTGATCATGCAGGACTTCACCGGCGTGCCCTGCATCGTCGACCTGGCCACCATGCGTGAGGCCGTCACCACCCTCGGCGGCGACCCGAACAAGGTCAACCCGCTGTCCCCCGCCGACATGGTCATCGACCACTCGGTCATCCTCGACGTGTTCGGCACCGCCGATGCCCTCGAGCGCAACGTCGACCTGGAGTACGAGCGCAACGGCGAGCGTTACCAGTTCCTGCGCTGGGGCCAGGGCGCCTTCGACGACTTCAAGGTCGTCCCGCCGGGCGTCGGCATCGTGCACCAGGTCAACATCGAGTACCTGGCCCCCACCGTCATGGTCCGCAACGGCCAGGCCTACCCCGACACCTGTGTCGGCACCGACTCGCACACCACCATGGTCAACGGCCTGGGCGTGCTGGGCTGGGGCGTCGGCGGCATCGAGGCCGAGGCCGCCATGCTGGGCCAGCCGGTCTCCATGCTGATCCCGCGCGTCGTCGGCTTCAAGCTGACCGGTGAGATCAAGCCGGGCGTGACCGCCACCGACGTCGTGCTCACCGTCACCGACATGCTGCGCAAGCACGGTGTGGTCGGCAAGTTCGTCGAGTTCTACGGTGCCGGTGTGTCCGAGGTTCCGCTCGCGAACCGCGCCACCCTGGGCAACATGAGCCCGGAGTTCGGCTCCACCGCGGCGATCTTCCCGATCGACGAGGAGACCATCAACTACCTGCGCCTGACCGGCCGCAGCGACGAGCAGCTCGCGCTCGTCGAGGCGTACGCCAAGGAGCAGGGCATGTGGCACGACGCGGCCAACGAGCCCGCGTACTCGGAGTACCTGGAGCTGGATCTGGGCACCGTGGTGCCGTCCATCGCCGGCCCGAAGCGCCCGCAGGACCGGATCCTGCTGTCGGAGAGCAAGAACGCCTTCCGCCAGGACATCCGCACCTACACCAACGACCCGGTGCCGCACACCGCGCTGGACGAGGCCATCGAGGAGTCCTTCCCGGCCAGCGACCCGGTCGCCCCGGGCACCGCCTCCGACGACTCGGCCGTCCCGACCGCCGCCAACGGCAACGCGGGCCGTCCGTCCAAGCCGATCAAGGTGTCGGACCCGGAGCGCGGTGACTTCGTCCTGGATCACGGCGCCGTCGTGGTCGCGGGCATCACCTCCTGCACCAACACCTCGAACCCGTCGGTCATGATCGGCGCGGCCCTGCTGGCCCGCAACGCCGTCGAGAAGGGCCTCGCGTCCAAGCCGTGGGTCAAGACCAACATGGCCCCGGGCTCGCAGGTCGTCGCCGACTACTACGAGAAGGCCGGCCTGTGGCCGTACCTCGAGAAGCTGGGCTTCTACGTGGGTGGCTTCGGCTGCACCACCTGCATCGGCAACACCGGCCCGCTGCCGGAGCAGATCTCGGCCGCGATCAACGACAACGACCTGTCGGTCACCGCCGTGCTGTCGGGTAACCGCAACTTCGAGGGTCGCATCTCCCCCGACGTGAAGATGAACTACCTGGCCTCCCCGCCGCTGGTCATCGCGTACGCGCTCGCGGGCACCATGGACTTCGACTTCGAGGTCGACGCCCTGGGCACGGACACCGACGGCAACGATGTCTTCCTGAAGGACATCTGGCCGTCCGCGCAGGAGATCGACGACACCATCAAGTCGGCGATCAGCCGGGACATGTTCACCAAGTCCTACGCCACCGTCTTCGACGGCGATGCGCGCTGGCAGGGTCTGAACACCCCCGAGGGCGACACCTTCGCGTGGGACGAGAAGTCGACCTACGTCCGCAAGGCGCCGTACTTCGACGGCATGTCGATGGAGCCGACCCCGGTCTCCGACATCAAGGGCGCGCGCGTGCTGGCGCTGCTGGGCGACTCGGTCACCACCGACCACATCTCCCCCGCCGGTCCGATCAAGCCGGGCACCCCGGCCGCGCAGTACCTGGACGCCAATGGCGTTGCGCGCAAGGACTACAACTCGCTGGGCTCGCGTCGTGGTAACCACGAGGTGATGATCCGCGGCACCTTCGCCAACATCCGTCTGCGCAACCAGCTGCTGGACGACGTCTCGGGTGGCTACACCCGCGACTTCACCCAGCCGGGTGGCCCGCAGGCCTTCATCTACGACGCCTCGCAGAACTACCAGGCCGCGGGCATCCCGCTCGTCGTGCTGGGCGGCAAGGAGTACGGCTCGGGTTCCTCGCGTGACTGGGCCGCCAAGGGCACCAGCCTGCTGGGCGTCAAGGCCGTGATCACCGAGTCGTTCGAGCGCATCCACCGCTCGAACCTGATCGGCATGGGCGTTGTGCCGCTGCAGTTCCCGGCCGGCCAGTCGGCCGCGTCGCTGGGCCTGGACGGCACCGAGACCTTCGACATCGAGGGCATCACCAAGCTGAACGAGGGTGTGACTCCGAAGACCATGAAGGTCACCGCCACCAAGGAGAACGGCGAGAAGGTCGTCTTCGACGCGGTCGTCCGCATCGACACCCCCGGTGAGGCGGACTACTACCGTAACGGCGGCATCCTGCAGTTCGTGCTGCGCAACATGATTCGCGGCTAGTCACTGCGATGTAGCTCGGTTCTCGAAGGGCTGTTTCGAAACCGAGTCGTGGTGGTGGGCACCGGAATCGCGTGAAAGCGCAGCTCCGGGGCCCGCCACGCGACCCCTCACCGGGTCGCTTCGCTCGTCGCTCGTGCGGGTTCTCCGATTTGGTCGCAAGATCGATACGGGGAACCCGCACAACACGTTTCGGAGGAGTCCAGTGCCCAAGGTCTCAGACGACCACCTCGCCGCCCGGCGCAGCCAGATCCTCGACGGAGCCCGCAGCTGCTTCGCCGAGTTCGGCTACGAGGGCGCCACCGTGCGTCGTCTCGAAGAAGCGACCGGTCTGTCGCGGGGCGCGATCTTCCACCACTTCCGGGACAAGGACGCGCTGTTCCTGGCGCTGGCCCAGGAGGACGCCGGCCGCATGGCCGAAGTCGCCGCCAATCAGGGTCTGATCCAGGTGATGCGCGATATGCTCGCCCGCCCCGAGGATTTCGACTGGCTGGGCACTCGCCTCGAGATCGCCCGCCGCCTGCGCAACGACCCGGAGTTCCGGGCCAACTGGGAAGAGCGCTCCGAGGAGCTCACCGCCGCCACCGTGGCCCGTCTGGAGCGCCGCAAGGCCGCCGGCGCGTTGCGCGACGACGTCCCCACCGAGGTACTGCTCGGTTACCTGGACCTCGTCCTCGACGGTCTCATCGCCCGCATCGCCTCCGGCCACGCGGGCAACAACCTCGAAGCCGTACTCGATCTGGTCGAGGCCTCGATCCGCCGCAAGGCGTGATCTCGCGGGGCGAATGCGCCCCGCGCTCGTCAGCTCTCGCGTTCGAGATCGGCGAGCAGTAGCCGCGAGATGCGGTCGAGTTCCTTGCGATCCGCGGCGCTCAGCACCGACAGGATGCGGGTCTCGTTCTCGAAGTGGTCGGTGACCACGATGTCGATCAGATGCAGGCCGCGGTCGGTGAGCGCCACCTTGATGGCGCGCCGGTCGCCCGCGTCGGCGATGCGGCGCACCAGACCGGCCTGCTCCAAACGGTCGAGGCGGCCGGTCATGCCCGCGCGCGACATCATCAGGGTGTCGGCCAGGGCGGAGGGGTTGAGCTCGTAGGGCTCCCCCGAACGGCGCAGCGCCGCAAGTACATCGAACTCGCCGCGCTGCAATCCGTGTGCGGTGAACACCGTTTCGATCTTCGCGCCCGCCACCGCGGCCAGCCTGCCCAGGCGGCCGATGATCTCCATGGCCTCGCCGTCCAGGTCCGGCCGCTCCCGCCGCCACTGTGCCGCGATGGTGTCCACGGCGTCGGTCTCGTTCTCACCCATGGACAACACTCTATTCGATGCCATATAGTTCGGTAGCGAATTATCAATCACCGAATGATTCGGAGCTTGCCATGAACGCCACTTCCCGCCCCGCCGCCATCCGCCGCCCGGAGGACTCCGAGATCATCGGCGCGGGGCAGCCCGCCTCGGTGCGCCTGCTCATCGACTCCGAGGAGGCGGGCGGGTCGGTCAGCACCGTCGAGGTGACCCTGGCCGAGGGCGCCGACGGGGCCGCGCCGCACTATCACACGCTCTCCGACGAGCTGTTCTTCGTCGCCGACGGCGAACTCCAGGTCATGGCCGGGGACGAGATCGTCACGGTCGGGGCGGGCGGGGCGCTGGTGGTCCCGAAGTTCATGCCGCACGCCTTCGGCGCGGTCCCCGGCTCCTCGGCCCGCCTGTTCATCGCCCTCATGCCGGGCGTGGAGCGGCACGGGTACTTCCGCTTCCTGGAGCAGCTGGCGCTGGGGCAGACCACCCCGGCCGACATCGAGGCGGCGCAGAAGGAGTACGACAACTACTTCATCGACGCCCCGCGGTGGTGGGCCGAGCGCACCGCGAACCGCGCCTGAACACGCGAGTTCGCCTGCCGCGCCGCGTATTCGCCGAGCGCCGGCGCGGTTCACCGGCAACTGATCGCAACACCCGCCGAGCCCTCCTGCCCGGCGGGTAGCCCGGGAGTCGCCGGGCCGACTGTGCGGTAGGCCACCCGAAACGCGGAATGATCATCGGGTCGTCCCGGGTTGGACCTTGCATGGCATTCTCTGTTCCCATCACCGTGCGCGGCTATGAGCTCGACATCAACGGGCATCTCAATCAGGCGGTCTACCTCCAGTACGCCGAGCACGCCCGCTGGGAGCTGCTGAAGGCCGCGGGCATCGCCGGGGAGAAGATGGTGGCCGCGGGGATCGGGCCGGTGGTGCTGGAACAGACCATCAAGTACCAGCGGGAACTGCATCTCGGCGACGAGGTGATGGTGAGCTGTGAGTTCGAATTCCCCGGCGGCAAGATTTTCCGGATGCGCCAGCGCATCGTGAAACTCGACGGTACCGTGTCGGCGGAGATCGACGCCGTGTCCGGCATTCTCGACCTCGCGGCCCGCAAACTTGTTGCGGATCCCGGTGCGGCACTGCGGGCCGTGGCCGACTCGCCCGACGCCCTGGGCCTTTAGCCCCGCGACGCCCGTCCGCACCCACCCCGGTTGTTCAGCGAAAATCTTTCGGCGGGAGCGATTTCCGAAACCTCGGTGAAGTTTGCCGAGGTGGCTGAAATCTGTCGATGCGGACCGAATTCGACCCGTCGCGGGATATGATTCAGATCACGCTCGGCCCCGCAGCAAATCCCGAGCAGATCGGAGTTCCGCATGACCGGCGCCCTGCACCGAACGGGATCGGCGACCCTCGCCAACACCTCGCCACCGCTACCCGGCTACCTTGTCGCAGCCACCGAGCGAAGTATCAGCGTGCGCGTCGGCGACGGCACCTGGACTCTGGATCGCGCGGATGTGCTCGACATCGCCCGGTGGGACGCTGCGAGTGCGCAGAGCGGTTGCGAGGGCCGTCCGGTCCTGGTGCGGATACGGTCCGGCGCCACTGCCGATTTCACCCAGCGCCGTCGCGTCGAGGTCACCGACCGTCCGCTGACGCTGGCGCCGGAGCAGAGTCCCGCGCGCGGTGACGACGAGCTGCGCCGGCAGACCGAGACCTGGGCCCGCGGACTGGATCTGACCGCGGGGCCGGGGGTCGGCGGGGCCACCATGACCTGCTGCCAGACCCGGTCGCACAACGGCAGCGACGACGGCATCGCCTGCGACAGCCTCGACTGACGGGCACGCATGGCCGCCCGCACCATGGGCTCGGTCCTCATCGTCACCGAGGCCGAGGATCTCCACGGCGATGCCCTCGCCGCTACGCTGCGTAAATTTCACGGACACAGTCCGATTCGGCTCGACATGCGTGACTTCCCGCGCGAGAACGGCACTTTCCGGCTCGGCGCGGACGGCTCCTACCGCAGCCTGTCGCACATCTTCGGACTCGACGACGTCACCTCGGTGTGGTGGCGACGCCCGCACCCCACCCTGGTGCCGGGCGGGCTGAGCGCCGAGGACGACGACTACCGCCGCGCCGAGTGCGACGGGTTCCTGCAGGGGCTGCTGTGGTCGATCCCGGCCCTGTGGGTCAACGACCCCGGGGCCGACCGCACCGCGGGGCGCAAGATCGTGCAGTTGGAGACCGCCGCCCGGGCCGGATTCGCGATTCCGGAAACCCTCGTCACCAATGATCCCGACGAGGCGCGTTCCTTCGTCGAATCCCGGCCCGGGCCAGTGGTTTACAAGCGCTCCGGCACCGGGCGCGGGGCGTTCACCGAGACCCGCCTGTTCACCCCGGCCGATTTCGACCGGCTCGCCACGATCCGCAACTCCCCCACCATCTTCCAGGACTACATCCACGCCGAGAGCGACCTGCGCATCGTGTGGGTGGACGGCATCGAGTGGGTGGTGCGCATCGACTCGCAATCCGGTGTGGGACGGGTGGATTCGCGCCTGGACACCTCGGTGGCGTTCACCGCCGATCGCCTGCCCGCCTCGGTGAGCAAGTCACTGACCACGCTGATGGGCGCGCTCGGACTGGCTTTCGGCGTGCTGGACCTGCGGGTGGGGCTCGACGGCGAGTTCTACTTCCTGGAGGTGAACCCCCAGGGGCAGTTCGCCTATCTCGAGATCAAGACCGGTCTGCCGATTTTCCGGAGCCTGGCGAATCTGCTGGTGCTCGGCGACGGGACCGTGACCCCGTAGCGGCCGCACGCCATCGCGAGCGGAGCGAGATCGCAAGTCCCCGACCGGCATTCACCGGCCGGGTCCCCGCGATCGTGTTCCCGGAACGGGACGCTACTTGCTGACGGGCTTGCCGGCCTTGCGGCGGTTGGCACCGCCCCGGCTGCGGAGTTGCACATGCGACTCCACGAGCACGTTGTGAATGAAGCCGTACGACCGCCCGGTTTCCCTGGCTAGGGACCGGATACTGGCTCCGGCCTCGTACTGCTTCTTGAGCTGGGATTGCAAGCGATCGCGGGATTTCCCGGTGACGCGCGTGCCTTTACCCAATACGGCTTTACCCTGTGCGGGCCTGTCACTCATGGCTTCCTCCGAGTCGCCGTGGGCGCCTCATTCCAGGGTAGAGACTCGGATGCCTGTGATCAACGAAACGGTGTGATGTGAATCACCGAGTTTTGGCGAACACGCGTTTTTCGGTGCGGGAAGCGAGTTTCCGGGCCCGGACGGTGGTTTTTCCGGGCCCGGAACACACACGCTCAGGCCAGCTGGATCAGTTCCAGGTAGTCCTGCGACCAGTGGTCCTCGGTGCCGTCGGGCAGCATGATGACCCGTTCGGGGTTGAGCGCCTCGGCCGCGCCCGGATCGTGGGTCACCAGCACCACCGCGCCCGCGTAACTGCGCAGCGCGTCGAGCACCTGCTCACGCGAGACCGGGTCGAGGTTGTTCGTAGGTTCGTCCAGCAGAAGGACATTCGCCGCCGAGGACACCAGACCGGCGAGGGCGAGACGGGTCTTCTCACCACCGGAGAGCGTGCCCGCGGGCTGCTCGAGCTGCGGTCCGGAGAACATGAACGCGCCCAGCAGACCGCGCAGGTCCTGCTCGCCCGCGTCGGGGGCGGCGTGGCGGATGTTCTCCCAGACCGTGGCCTGGTCGTCGAGGGTGTCGTGCTCCTGGGCGAAATATCCGATCTTGAGGCCGCGACCGGGGTCGATCTGGCCCGCGGTCAGGCTCTCCACGCCCGCGAGCAGCCGCAGCATGGTGGTCTTGCCGGCGCCGTTGAGGCCCAGGATGACGACCCGGCTGCCCTTGTCGATCGCCAGGTTCACGCCGGTGAAGATCTCGAGGGACCCGTACAGCTTGGTCAGGTTGGTGGCCATCAGCGGCGTCTTGCCGCAGGGCGCGGGCTCGGGGAACTTGATCCGGGCCACCTTGTCGGCCACGCGGATGTCGTCGACCTCGCTGAGCATGCGCTCGGCGCGCTTGACCATCTGGTGTGCCGCAGCGGCTTTCGTGGCCTTGGCGCCGAGCTTGGCGGCCTGCTGCTTGAGCGCGGAGGCCTTCTTCTCGGCATTGGCGCGCTCGCGCACCCGGCGCTGTTCGTCGGTGGCGCGGGCGTCGAGGTACTTCTTCCAGCCCATGTTGTAGATGTCGGCCTCGCCGCGCACGGCGTCGAGGAACCACACCTTGTTCACCACGTCACCGAGCAGTTCGACATCGTGGGAGATGACGATGAGGCCGCCGTCGTGGTTCTGCAGGAAGCCGCGCAGCCAGTTGATGGAGTCGGCGTCGAGGTGGTTGGTGGGCTCGTCGAGCAGCAGCGTGGTGTCGGACTTGCCGCCGCTGCCGTCGGAGGCGCTGAACAGGATGCGCGCCAACTCGATTCGACGACGCTGACCACCGGACAGGGTGCGCAGCTGCTGGTTCAGCACACGGTCGGGCAGGGCGAGGCTGTGGCAGATGCGGGCGGCTTCGCTCTCGGCGACGTAACCGCCGAGGGCGGAGAAGCGCTCCTCGAGGCGGCCGTACTTGCGGATCGCCTTGTCGCGTTCCTTCTCGTCGGCGACCTCGGCCATCAGCGCCTGCTGCTTCTCCATCTCGCGCAGCAGGGTGTCGAGGCCGCGGGCCGACAGCACCCGGTCCTTGGCGAGCATCTCGAGGTTGCCCTCGCGCGGGTCCTGGGGCAAATATCCCAGTTCTCCCGAACGAATGACCTTGCCCGCGTAGGGTTCACCTTCACCGGCGAGAATGCGCAGCGTGGTGGTCTTGCCGGCACCGTTGCGGCCCACCAGCCCGATCCGGTCACCGGCCTGCACCCGCAGCGCCGAGCCCGGCGCCGTCAGCAGGGTGCGGACTCCGGCCCGGACCTCCAGGTCGGTCGCGGTGATCACAAGCGTCTCCTCGGGTGCAGCGGATGCCGATGGTTAACTGAACGATTGTGCGTCGTGTCGACGCGCAAGAACCACCGATTTTATCCCAAGCGGCTCAGACACCGAGGTCAGGGGCGGGGTCAGCCGTATGGCCTGCGCCGATGCGGTCACGGCGACGACGGACCGCGTAGAACAGACCGCGGGCCGCGGCGGTGATCAGCCACAGCGTTGCTCCGAGTCCCCCGCAGAAGATCACACCCCACAGCATGATGAACGGACCGTAATACGCCACCCGGGCCCAGTAGCCGCACGGGCCCACATCCTCGGGGATGCTGGCGCATTCGGGGTGGCCGATGGCGGAGAACGCGAGGGTCGCGAGCGTCGGAATCGCCACGGCCACAGTGAGAACGAACGCCAGTTCACGGACCGGACGGAACGGGGCTGCCATGCGCCCGAAGCCTACCGGCTCGGTGCCGCCGGAAACCGAAGGAACGCAGCAGGCTTACATGTTGACATTCACCGGTGATTTGTAACACACTCGCGGGGCTCAACTGATGAGGGAGGGGCCGGCGATGACCGATCACGCGCGTGTGGCGCAGGAATTGCTGCGGGACAGTAGCCAATTCAAGTGGTACGTGATCCCGCTGTTGCTGGTCGTCATCTACGTGTACGCCACCGAGGTCGAGCGGCGGAACTGGAACGTGCTGTTCGCGGGCCTGGCGCTGTGGGGCATGGACCTGTTCAACGAGATCTGGAATTCGCTGGTCTTCCACGGCACCGGGCGGGCGCCGGTGTGGGGCGCGACCGGGCCGACGGCCTATCAGATCCTCATCGGGTTGAACATCGAGATCTGCTTCATGTTCGCCATCATGGGCATCGCGGCGGCGAAGATGCTGCCGCCCAAGGAGACTCGCATCCTCGGGCTGCCCAACCGGCCGGTGCTCATCGCGCTGAACTCCGCGGCCGCGGTCGGGGTCGAGGTGCTGCTCAATGCGATGGGCGTGCTGACCTGGGACTGGTCCTGGTGGCACGCGGGCTTCCCGTTCCTGATCTGGCTGGTCGGCTACGTGCCGTTCTTCGCGGCCTGCTTCTTCGTGTACGACCTGCCGACCGTGCGGGCCAAGGCCATCGCCGTCGGCGCGATCCTGGGCGTCGACGCGCTCGCCATCGCCGTCTTCGGCACGCTCGGGTGGCTGTGATGACCGACCGGACCCTGCGCCACGGCGTGCTCGCGGCCGCCGCCGGACTCGCCTTCACGCTGGCCGCACCCCAGCAGGCCGCCACCGCCGCTCCCGCCTGCGACCTGCTCGGCACCGTCGGCACCCCGGAGCCGGGTGCGGACGAGACCACCGCGGGCCTGGACGCGTTCCCCGCCGCCACCGTCGCCCTGCCGGATCGGGTCCCGCTGCGCGGCACCGCGGAGACCTTCAACCGCCGCTGGTCCTTCGCCACCCGCGACGGCGCGATCTACGTCAAACCAGCCGCCGCGCAGGGCGGTTGGCGCACCCTGCCGCTGCCGGGCTGTCTGGCGGGCCGCGTCGCCGGGGTCTCCGCCGACGACGACGAGCTGATGGCCATCGATGTCGACGGCCGCTTCTTCACCATGGACCGCATTCTCAGCGCCCCCGCGGACTGGAACTGGTCCAGCCGCTACGGCTCCCCGCTGTGGACCGGTCCGGGCAATACCCTGCCGCCGGGCACGACGGCGTGGACCTGGTCGGTGCTCTCGCCCAACGAGGACCACGTCTGGCGCGACAGCGCGGGCAACGACCACACGGTGGGCGGGGCCAAGGTGTCGCACGTGTACGCGCTCACCGACGACGGTCATCGCATCCACTACGTGGACCCGTGGCTGCCGCTGGACCACAGCTACGAGATGTCCACCCCGGCCGGCGGCCGGTTCCGGGCGGTCGGCATCTCCACCAGCGGCTCGACCACCCTGGTCGTGAACCGCTTCGGCGACCTCTACACGCGCCTGTACGACTTCGACATCTCCGGCGCGGACAAGGTCTTCTTCCGCTACTCCTACGAGGACCAGCACGGCCGCCCCGAAGCGCCCGCCATGCTCTCGGAGCGCATCGACGACCACTACGCCGCGATCCAGCTGCCCGCGCCCGAGTGGACCGCGCAGCCCAAGATCCCCGGGCAGATCACCGACCGGGTCTCGGTGCACAAGACCGGGATCGGCTCGGCCGCACGCGAACTCCGAGTGGAGGGCGTCGCCGACGGGCGCACCGGATACTGGGTGAAGACGCTGACCGCCGAGCAGTGGGATTTCGTGCCCACCGACCAGCCACTGGCGGGCAAGATCCTCGACAACACACCCGCGGACCATTCGGTCGACGACAGCGTGCCCGTGTCCCCGTACACCTATGCGGGCAAGACTCCGTCGGGTGTGGGAGCGCGGATCGAGAACTTCGATCTCGCGGTCTCCCCCACGCCGCTGCGCCTGGAGTTCGCCGACGGCAGCCGGCTGGATCTGATCCTGCACACCGTCGACGGACTCCGCCAAACCGTGCAGGCTGCCGGAATCACCGATCAGCCACGGAGTTTCGACGGCAGTATCGAGGTCCCCACGGCCACCCTGGCCACGCCGGCCGAGCAGCCCGACACGGTTCGCCGGTTCGTGCGGACCGCCCTGGGCGACCGCCGCTTCACCGACACCGCGGTCCGGGTCACCACGAGCGGCTTCGCCATCGACGCCCTCGCGGTGACGCTCCCCCGCACGCACTGACGACGGAGAACGGCTGTCCGACCGGGGAATCAGAGGTCGGGCAGCCAGTTCCCGTGGAACCCGTGCGGCACCCGGCGGGGCAGGTGGATGGTGCCGATCGGCTCGCCGCCGAGGTCGTCGGCATCGAGAATGACCAGGTCACTGCGGTTTTCGGCGGTGTCGTAGACGTAGGTCATGAGATAGCCCGCACCGCCGGGGGTTTCGTCGGCCGCCGCGAACGCAGCCTCGGCGGGTACTCGGCCGGGACCGAAGTCATGGACCGTGCTCGACCCCGTGTGCAGGTCGTAGCGCAGCAGCGCGCCGGTGCCGCCGTCGGAGACCGAGGCGTGGCCGTAGCGGGCGTCGAGGCCCGCCAATCGGTCGTCGATGCGCGGGAATTCGGCGATCCGGTCGTCGATCCGTTCCTCGCGGACGGACCCGGTGGCGAGGTCGAGGGTCCAGCGCCACAGGTTCGCGCCGGTGTCGAAACCCTGTGAGGTGTCGCGCCACATGCTCGGATACCGCATGGCGTACAGCACGATCCGGCCCGCGTCGTCGTGGGCGTTGAGGGTGTGGAAGACGTAGCAGGGTTCGATATCGAACCAGCGCACCGGGCCGTGCGGGTCGTCGCGGCGCAGCACGCCGATGCGCGCCTGGTAGTCGTCGCTCCACCGGAACGGCATGGCCCCGCCGGACATGGCGGTCTGCATGTCGAACACCACCGGCAGATCCAGGAACAGCACATGCTTCGCGGTGAGCGCGAAGTCGTGGTGCATGGTGGCGGCCGGGACGTCGATGGTGCGGCTGAGTTCGAGATTGCCCGCGGCGTCGGCGCGGTGGTAGGTCAGGTAGGGCTCGAGGAAGTCGTAGCCGAAGAAGTGCAGTTCCCCGGTGACCGCGCAGGTCTTGGGGTGCGCGGTCATGGCGGTGGTGAGCTTGCCGTCGAAGTCGTAGGGGCCCACGGTGTCCAGCTCGCTGGTCAGTTCGTAGGGGAACGAGGATTCGACGAGGGCGAAGCTGCGGCCGGCGTGCCGGACGATGTGGGTATTGGCCGCGCCCGCTGCGTAGTCCCGGTTGCCCTGCGCGTCGATGCCCTGCGCGCCGTCGGTGAACCGGGTGGTCCGCACCCACCGATTGCGGTAGGAGACAGCGCGTCCGCCTTCGAGGCGCACCCCGTGCACCATGCCGTCGCCGAAGAACCAGTGCGGGGAGGCGGCGTCGTGCGGGTTGGGCCCGTTGCGCACGTACCAGCCGTTGAGGTCCTCGGGAATCGTTCCGGTGCAGGGCAATTCGTAGGCGGTGATCTCGTCGGGGACGGGTGCGTAGTTGCCGGAGAGATGAGGAGGAGTGGTCATGATCGATACCTGTCTGCCCGAGCAGCGGATGCTCACGGCTGCGACATTCCAGTTCTGACATGTCCAAGATTGAGCCTCCTATTCCGACATGTCAAGAGTGGAATGTAAGCTGAGCCCATGAGTCTCCGGTACGCCCTGCTCGGATTGCTGTCGGACGGTCCCGCCAGCGGCTACGACCTGCTGCGCACCTTCAAGCTGTCCCTGGCCAATGTCTGGCCCGCGACGCAGAGCCAGATGTACACCGAACTCACCAAGCTCGCCGACGCCGAACTCATCGCCGTCACCGACGAGGGCCCGCGCGGGCGCAAGGAGTACACGATCACCGCCGCCGGGCTCGAGGACCTGCGCACGTGGCTGACCACCACGACGCCGAGGGAGGTGCACCGCGACGAGATGCTGTTGCGGGTCTTCTTCCTCGGCGTCATCCCGCCGACCCTGGCCCGCGCGTATCTGACCGATATCGCCGAGCGGGCCGAACGGGAGCACGCCAACCTGCGCGAACTCGAGCAGGGCATCGACTGGAACGAACGCGACCTGTCCCGCTACGGCCATCTGGCCCTGGAGTACGGGGCGCGCGCCACCGCCCTGAAGGCCGAATGGGCCCGCTGGGCGCTGGAAAACCTACCGCCCGAACAGGATTGAACCGCTACAGGCCGAGCCCGTGCGCCAGCACCGGCCACGACGCGGGCAGTTCGTCGTCCCAGTAGCCCCACGAGTGGGTGCCGTACGGGTGCAGTTTCACGGTGGCGGGGATGCCGAGCTCCTCGAGCCGGTCGCCCATGGCCCGGGTGCACTGATCGGTGGCCGCCTCGAGAATGCCGCCCACCAGGATCTGGTTCGCGAGATTGTCCCCGGCCCCGGCGAAGTGCTTGTCGAGGACCTTGTCGTGGGGTCCGGGCATGCCGTTGCCGCTGGACAGGTACAGGTCCAGGCCGCGCAGTCCCTCGGCGTGCAGGTAGGGATCATTGGCCGCCCACTGCGGGTCCCCCGACGGCCCGTACATATTGATGGCGTCACCGCCGCCGAAGGCGACCGTGATCCGCACGAACGCCTCCCCGATCGGATCGGCGATCCGCGCGCAGCCGCTGTAGGCGGCCACCGACCGGTACAGCCCCGGCTTGACGATCGGCAGTTGCAGCACCGAGGTGCCGGACATGGACACGCCCACCAGCCCGTTCAGGCCGTTCGCGCCGAGCGCGGCATCGATGAGCGGCGGTAGCTCCTCGGTGAGGTAGGTCGTCCACTTCATGACGCCCAGCCGCGGGTCCGGGTGCCGCCAATCGGTGTAGTACGACGCCGCGCCGCCGATCGGCTGCACGACATTGACGTTCTTGTCGGCCAGGAAGTCGAAGGCGTTGGTGCGCTGATCCCACGACGCCGCGCCCTTGCCGCCGCTGCCGCCGCTGAGCATGTACAGCACCGGCCGCGGCACGGAGGTGTCGGCCGGGCGCTGCACGTCCACCGGGAAGTCCATGTTCATGGCGGCGGAATGCACGGTGAACTGCAGGTGCCGATCGTCGATCACGCGGGTTGCCACGATCCTCGAACCGTCCGCCGCGGCCTCCCCGCCGCTGCCGGTCGAGAAGGGCAGCGCGTCGGGATCGGCATTGGCCGCGAGATCGAAGGGCGTCGAGGTCAGCGCGAGCATTCCCGTCGCCGCCATCACCGCCGCACTGCACATGATCGAGCGGAATCGCACGTCGGGGGTTTTCCTGGTTCTCGCATGCCGCGCCGGGTTCGAATCCGGGCGGGGGTGTTCTCCGACGGCCGTGACCGCCCACGGCCCGACCAACTACGCATCGGGCACGCGGCGGACAGTCTGGCACAGGCTGCCGAACGGCAGGTTGCCGGATCGTTGCACGCAGCGAACAGCTTGCGCACCGGCTCCCGAGCCGGCAGTGAACTCGGCGGGTTACCCGAGAGTCAGGAGTTTCGCCGTGCCGGACACGACGGTCTGGCTCTGGTCGACCAGCGCGACCCGAACCTGTACGGGCGCACCCTTTTCCAGGGCCGGCTCCCCCGCGGCCGGGCTGAGCGCCACCGTGGCGGTGTGCTGGGACCCGTCACAACTGAACGTCGTCTGCGCGCCGGTGGCGGCGGGCCGGTCGGCATTGGGATCGCCGACCATGGCTTGAATGCTGTCTACCCCCGCTGACGACTCACAGGTGTAGTCGATCCCGATCGAGGTCGCGGCGGCGGAGGTGACCGCGATCGAATTGTCGGCGAGCGCGGGGGCGGCGGTACAGACCAGGCTCACGCCCAGCGCCGCGAAGGCGGAGACGGACAGGGCGGAGCGGTACCGATTCCGGATGGTGACCATGGATATTCATGCCTCCTGGGTGAGGGACCTGAATCACTGAACACACTCGGAAAAAGACGCCCAGCCAGTATGGCCGGGCGTCTCCATGGTCCAGCGCGCGGGTCCCCGCGCCCGGGAGAACCGCACCGCCCGGCGAGTCACCGGGGCGATGCGATGGTCGATCAGCGGCGGGTCACTCGCCCGGGTTCAGCACCACCGGCAGGCTGGTGTGGCCGTTGGAGATGAAGCTGCCGATCGGGGTCAATTCCGTTGCGGGCGTGGCCAATCGGAGGTTGGGGAAACGCTCGAACAGCGCCGGGAGCGCGATCGCGGCTTCCAGGCGGGCCAGCGGGGCGCCGAGGCAGTGGTGGGCGCCGTAGCCGAAGGCGACGTGCTCGTCCTTGGTGTCGCGCTGGATGTCGAATCGGTCCGCGGTCTCGCCGTGGATCTTCGGGTCGCGGCTGGCGCCGGCGTACGAGGCGAGGATGGCCTCGCCCTTGGGGATCACGACGCCGCCGACCTCGATGTCCTCCACCGCGTAGCGCAGCGGCAGGTGGGCGACCGGCGCCTGGTAGCGCAGGGTCTCCTCGATGACGTCGTTCCAGGACGCCTGCTCGCCGACGACGGCGGCCAGCTGCTCCGGGTGCGAGAGCAGCGCCACGATGGCCTGGCCGAGCAGGTTGACCGTGGTCTCGTGGCCCGCGTTGATGACCAGCATCAGCGTCTCGACGAGTTCCTTGTCGGTCAGCTGCGAGCCGTCCTCGTCGCGGGAGGCGATCATGGCGGTGGTGATGTCGTCGCCCGGGTGCTCGCGCCGGTAGGCGACCAGTTCGCCGACCCGCTCGTACATCTCCAGGAAGTTGGCCATGGCCTCCTCGGCGGTCAGCGACCCGTCGAAGAAGCCGTCCACGCACTTGTGGATGGCGGCGTCGAGGTGCTCGGGCACCCCCATGAGCCCGCTGATCACGCGGATCGGGACGGGGTAGGCGTAGAGCGAGCGCAGGTCCGCGGTCGAACCCGCTGGGAGCTCGGCGAGGTCGTCGAGCAGTTCGGCGACGATGGCCTCGATGCGCTCGCGCATGGCGGTGGTGCGGCGGTGGGTGAAGGCCGGGGAGACCAGCTTGCGCAGGCGGCGGTGGTCGGCGCCGTAGGCGGTGAACATGTTCTCCACCGCGATCCAGGGCAGCAGCGGCCAGGCCTCGGTGATCTCGCCGTTGCGGAACGCCGCCCAGTGCTGGCGCGGGTCCTTGGAGACGCGCTCGTCGGTGAGCAGGCCCTTGAGCACTTCCTGGTCGGTCACCGACCAGGCCTGGACGCCGCCGGGCAGCTCGACCAGCGCGACCGGGCCCTGCTCGCGTATCCGGGCGGATTCGCCCTGGATATCGGTGCCGGTGACATCCAGCACGATCGGGCTCTGGGACATGAAAAGCTCCTTCTACACCGCGCGGAGCGCGGGACTGATCGGGAATTCGACCGGCAGTGCCACCATGGCGCGGTGGAACGGGCCGGGACGCCAGGAGATCTCGTCTTTGCCGACCGCCAGCGCGATGTCGGGCAGTGCGTCGAGCAGCTGGTCGATCGCGGTCTGCGCGACCAGATACGCCACCGAGCGGGCGGGGCAGGCGTGCGGGCCCGCGCTCCAGGCCAGGTGCGAGCGGTTCCCGGTGCGGTCGCCGCCGGCGATCTCGGGATCGTTGTTGCAGGCCGCGAGGCTGATCAGCACCGGCTGGTGGGCGGGCAGCCAGGTGGTGTCGATGAGCACCGGCTGACGCGGGTAGCTGATCGAGAAGTTGGCCATCGGCGGGTCGTTGAAGAGGACCTCGTCGAGGGCGTCGCGGGTGGAGAGGCTGCCGCCCAGCATGTCTCCGCCGAAGCGGTCGTCGGTGAGCATGAGCAGCAGCGTGTTGGCGATCAGGTTCTGCATCGGCTCGAGGCCCGCGCCGTAGAAGCTGACCAGCTGGTACAGCATCTCCTCGTCGTTGAGCGCGGTCGGGTGGTGCGCCATGCGGGAGGTGACGTCGTCGCCGGGCTCGGCGCGGCGCAGGGCGATCAGCTCCATGAGCGCCTCGGCCAGGGTCTGCATGCCCCATGCGGCATTGACGGTGTCGAACAGCGCCGCCATGCCGGTCGCCACCCGCTGCCCGATATCGGCCGAGCAGCCCACCACCTGGTTGAGCACCTCGAACACCAGCGGCAGCGCGTAACTCGACACCAGGTCGGCGCCGCCCTCGGCGGCGATCCCCGCGATCAGCGGGCCCGCGATCTCCTCGACGGTGGAATGCACCGCGTGCAAGTCGATTCCGTCGATGGCGGCGGAGTAGGCCTGCCGGTAGCGCAGGTGCTCGGCGCCCGCGTTACGCAGCGCGTTCGGGTACCACTGCATCATCGGCCGGATCGGCGAGTCCTCGGGGATGGTCTCCTGCCAGACGCGCGGGTCGGCGGGAAAGTGCTCCGGATCGTTGAGGATTCGCAGGGCGGTCCGGTAGTTCACGACCAGGGTGGCCGGAACGCCCGGGGCCAGTTCGATGGGCACCATGGAGCCGTGGCGTCGCCGCATCTCCCGGTAGGCGGCGTGCGGATCGGCCGCGAATTCCGGTGTGCCCAGCAGGATCCTGAGCTCCTCGGGAGCGACACCCGCTCCGCCCCGAACCGGACATCCCTGAACCCCCGC
Organism: Nocardia sp. CA-136227; assembly: GCF_050955695.1. NCBI lineage: Bacteria > Bacillati > Actinomycetota > Actinomycetes > Mycobacteriales > Nocardiaceae > Nocardia > Nocardia sp. CA-136227. The sequence continues at coordinate 3,590,096 of NZ_CP192081.1, read as the reverse complement.
GAACCCGCCTCGCGACCCTGTCGTGTCCACGACCGAAACTCCCTATCGACGAACAACTTTCACCGCGCCCCACCGAGCCTTGTCGATCGGGCCACCACATCGCAGACTAGCAGCCCCGCAGCACACCTACCGATTTTGTGAAATGCCAACGGCCGCCGGGGCTCCTCGGGCGGGCCGCTATTCCTCGACGATCGAGGTGATCAGGGTGCGGCCGCTCACCGTGCGGGTGGTGACCGTCTGGGTGAACGCGTCCGGCAATTCCCCGGGCCGCTGCTGCATGACCTTGACCGCCCAGTGCTCGTCGTCGCCGGGGGCGATGCGGCCGACCTGCACGCAGTAGCGGGTGCCGACCGGCAGCGAATCGATGCCGGTCTGAATGGTCGACGGATTGGCCACATTGGAGGCGTCGCCCGCGACGAATTGGCTTGCCACCGAGCCGGAGCGGAGCACGTAGTAGGCGTACTGGAATGCCAGGATCGCGTCGGGGCCACTGGCGATGCCACCCGGATCGGTGCCGGTGACGCTGTCGGGAGTACGGCGGGTCTGGCAGCCGTCGGCGGCCGCGGCGGCGGCCGGGTTGACCGACGTGGCCACCGCGGCCGTACTCGTGCGGGCCGGTGCCGAGGTGCGCGGGCCGGTCGTGGGCGCGGCCGAATCCTTGGGACTCGGTTCCATCAGTGCCGAGAGCAAACCGACCGCGGCGGCGGTGGCGCCCACCGCCACGACGACCGCGAGCACCACCAGCAGGGTGCGTGACCGCGCCCAGGGCTCCGACTCCGGCACGGCGGCGTGCCGGTTCTTGTCGCGCGGATTCTTCGCCTTGGGCGGCGGAACCGCCGGCGCCGACCGTGATTCGGTGAGCACGCCGCTCACCGCCGCGGACAGTTCGGCGCAGGTGGCGTAGCGGTGGCGGGGGTTCTTCGCCATGGCGCGCGCCAGGATCGGGTCCAGGGCGGCGGGCAGGGCCGGGTTGAGCGCGTGCGGCGCGGGCACGGGGGCCTTGACGTGCCGGTAGATCAGCCGGGGCAGGTCGGTGTCGGCGTACGGGGGTGTGCCGGTGAGCATTTCGAACAGCGTGCAACCCAGCGAGTACACGTCGGCGCGGCGGTCGACGCGGGCCTCGTCGTTGAAGCGTTCCGGCGCGGTGTACTGGAAACTCGCGACCACCTCGCCGCGCCCGGTGATGCCGCGGACCTCATGCCTGGATTCGGCGATGCCGAAGTCGGTGAGCAGCGCCCATTCTCGCGGTTGCGCGGTGAGCAGGATATTGGCGGGTTTGACATCGCGGTGCAGTACGCCCGCGTCGTGCGCGTAGTCGAGGGCGCGGGCCACGTCGGCGGTGATGGCGGCGGCGCGGCGCGGTTCCAGGGGCCCGGCGAGCAGTTCGGCCTCCAGGTCCGAGCCGTCGACGTAGGCCATGGCCAGCCACAGCCGTCCTTGTTCCTCACCGCGCGCATAGATGGTGACGATGTTCGGATGGGCGAGCCGGGCAATGATATTGGCCTCGCGCAGGAATCGCTGCCGGGTCTCGGCGCTGTCCCCCGCCACTACATTGAGCAGCTTCAAGGCGACGAATCGGGGCAGGTCCCGGTCGTGGGCCAGGTACACCTCACCCATTCCGCCGACGCCGAGGAGCCGCTCGACCCGATACCCGGCGAAGGTCACTCCCGGCCGGAGCTGCTCAGCCAAACAATCCTCCCGATTCACCTGCACCGCAGACAATACCGGGACCGATCGGCGGCGGGAGGAACGGTTCGGATCGGATGCGGCGGGGCGCGGGTGCGGCGGGATTTCCGCTGGCTAGGGTGGGTGCGACCAGCACCGCACCGATTCGGGAGGCCCATTGACCGCCGCCGCGCGACCGCGCATCGCGGTGGTGATGGGCGTGGCGGGATCCGGCAAGTCCACTGTCGCAGGCATTGTGGCGCGGACGCTGGGCTGGGATCTGCTGGAGGGCGACGACCTGCACCCGCCCGCCAATCGCGCGAAGATGGCCGCCGGTCGACCTCTCACCGATGCCGATCGGGGGCCGTGGCTGGCGGCCGTCGCGGAATGGATGTCCGCGGAGTTCGCGGCCGGCCGTTCGGGAATCGTCGCCTGTTCGGCCCTGAAACGCTCCTATCGGGACATCCTGCGCGCCGGGCACCCGGACGCGGACCTCACCTTCGTGCACCTCACGGGTTCCCGAGAAGTACTGCGCGCCCGCCTCCTCGCGCGCACCGACCACTTCATGCCACCGGACCTGCTGAACTCGCAGCTCGAGACCCTGGAGCCACCCGGCCCGGACGAACATGCGATCACCCTCGAAATCGATCGTCCGCCAGCCGAAGTCGCCGCCGCCGCGCTGGCCGCCCTGCGTCCTCACAGCTGACCCGAAGCTTCAGCTCAGCTTCAGGCCGCGTCTCTACCATCGACGGCGTGTACGCACCGAGAATCGTCGCCGCGGTCCTGCTCTCCACCGTGTTCCTGGCCGCGGGGTGCACGTACCCGCGGGCCCGCGCGGCGGCCGACACCACCGTCACCCTCGAATTCGGCGGCCTGCAACGGCAATACCTCGTCCACTACCCCGCCAACCGCCCGCAGGGCCTGCTGCCCGCGGTCCTGGCCTTCCACGGCGGTGGCGGCACCGCCCGGAATCTGGCGGAGACCTCCGGCTTCGACAAGCTCTCCGACACCGAGGGCTTCATCGCCGTCTACCCCGACGGCTACGAGAAGTCATGGAACGACGGCCGCGGCGCGGACACCAAGGCGGGCGCGGCCGGAATCGACGACGTGGGTTTCGTTGCGGCGGTGATCGACCGGCTGGTCGGCGGCGACGGCGTGGACCCGTCCCGTGTCTATGCCACCGGGATGTCCAACGGCGGCATGCTCACCGAACAGCTCGGCTGCCGGCTGCCGGGGAAGCTCGCCGCCATCGCCCCCGTCGCGGGGCCGCTCCCCCAGGCGGACGAATCCGATTGCACCCCCGCCCATCCCCTGCCGGTGCTCGAGATCCACGGCACCGCCGACCCGATCGTCCCCTACGACGGCGGTGTCGTCCGGGTCACTTCGGGACGGCACGGCGCCGGCACCAGCCCCGTGCTGTCGGTCGACGCGACCCAGCAGTGGTGGCGCGAGCGCGCCGGCTGCGCCGACGTCACCACCACCCAGCTCCCGCCGCGGACCGACGACGGAACGTCGGTCACGCTGCGGTCCGCCGACTGTGGGAACGGATCCGCGGTGCAGCTCTATACGGTCACCGGCGGTGGTCACACCTGGCCGGGTGGTCAGCAGTACCTGCCCGAGGCCATTGTCGGCAAAGTCACGCACCAGTTCGACGCCGCCGACGTGATCTGGCGATTCTTCGCTCGATTCTCGGCATAACCGCCGGTCGAACACGGGACAACCAGGACTTACCGGTACCGTGGGCCAATGGCCGCCCTACAGTTTGCCTGTCGGTAACTCTCGTATGAAACAACCAACGCCTGAGCGACGGATGGTTCCATGAGAGGTGGGCAGCACGTAATGCCGCGACCGCAGGCCGATATCGAGACAGACGCGAACCCGATGTTGCGGGCCGCCCTCGCGCCGCGAGCCCGCACCCTGGTCGACATTCTCGCCGCGACCGCCGCGGCGCACCCCGACGCACCCGCCATCGACGACGGCGAGGTGGAACTCGGGTACGCGGAACTGCTCGCGGAGATCGCCGTCGAGGTGGACCGGCTGGCCGCCGCGGGCGTGCGCGCCGGGGACCGGGTCGGCGTCCGGATGCCGTCGGGCACGCGCGGGCTGTACATCACCATCCTGGCCGTCCTGCACGCGGGCGCGGCCTATGTCCCGGTCGACGCCGACGATCCCGACGAGCGCGCCCGGCTGGTGTTCGGCGAGGCCCGCGTATCGGCCATCGTGACCGCCGCCGGCATCGAGACCACAAGCGTCCCACGCGAATCCGGCGACACGAGGACGCGACCGGCCGCCCCCGCCCCCGCCGACGACGCCTGGATCATCTTCACCTCCGGATCCACCGGCACCCCCAAAGGCGTTGCGGTGACCCATCGCAATGCCGCCGCCTTCGTCGACGCCGAAGCGAACCTGTTCCTCCAGCACGAACCGATCGGCCCCGGCGACCGGGTACTGGCCGGACTGTCGGTCGCCTTCGACGCCTCCTGTGAGGAGATGTGGCTGGCCTGGCGGCACGGCGCCTGCCTGGTCCCGGCCCCGCGCGCGCTGGTGCGCACCGGCGCGGACCTGGGTCCGTGGCTGGTACGCCGTGAGATCAGCATCGTCTCGACCGTCCCGACGCTGGCCGCCACCTGGCCCGCCGAGGCGCTGGAACCGGTGCGGCTGCTCATCTTCGGCGGCGAGGCGGTCCCGCCCGAGCTGGCCGAACGCCTGGCGGGCAACCAGGATTCCGAGCGCGAGGTGTGGAACACCTACGGCCCCACCGAGGCCACCGTGGTGGCGTGCGCGGCGCTGCTGGACGGCGGCTTCCCGATCCGCATCGGCCTGCCCCTGGACGGCTGGGACCTGACCGTCGTCGACGCCGCCGGAAACCCGGTGGGCGAGGGCGAATCCGGTGAGCTGGTGATCGGCGGCGTCGGCCTGGCCCGCTACCTCGACCCGGCCAAGGACGCCGAGAAGTACGCCCCGCTGGAATCGGTGGGCTGGGAACGCGCCTACCGCAGCGGCGATCTGGTCCGCAACGACCGCGAGGGCCTGGTGTTCCTGGGCCGCGCCGACGACCAGATCAAGCTCGGCGGCCGCCGCATCGAACTGGGTGAGATCGACAACGCGCTGCAGCATCTGCCGGGCGTGACCGGCGCGGCCGCCGCCATCCGGACCACCAAGGCGGGCAACAAGATCCTGGTCGGCTACCTCACCGGCCCCGACGCCGACTACGACCTGACCGCCGCCAGAACCATACTGGCCGAACAGCTTCCGGCTCCCCTGGTGCCGCGCCTGGCCGTGGTCGGCGAACTGCCCACCCGCACCTCGGGCAAGGTCGACCGTGACGCCCTGCCCTGGCCGCTGCCCAAGGCGGTCGCCGCCACCCCCGAGGCCGGGCTCACCGAGACCCAGCGGTGGGTCGCCGGTCTGTGGGATTCGATCCTGGGCGCCGAGGTCACCGATCCCGACGCAGACTTCTTCGACCTGGGCGGCGGCTCCCTCGCCGCGGCCCAGCTGGTGGCGGCGCTGCGCGAACGGCATCCGCGCATCGCGGTGGCCGACCTCTACGACCATCCGCGCCTGGGCGCGCTGGCCGCCTTCCTGGACGGCTTCGCCCCGACCGAGACCGTCGAGGAGCGCGTGGTCCAGCCCGTACCGCTGTCCGCGCAGCTGTTCCAGGTGCTCGCCACCATCCCGCTCACCACCCTCACCGGTCTGCAATGGCTGACCTGGCTGGCCACCGTCGGCAATATCGCCGCCTGGTCGGGCTCGCTGCCGTGGCTGCCGCACCTGTCGTGGTGGTGGACCCTGGCGGCGTTCGTGCTGTTCATCTCCCCGCCCGGCCGGATGGCGCTGTGCGTCGCCGGGTCCCGGCTGCTGCTGCGCGGCGTCGCGGCCGGCACCTACCCGCGCGGCGGACTCGTTCACCTGCGGCTGTGGACGGCCGTTCGGCTGTCGGAGGCCAGCGGCGCGGAGAACCTGTCTGGCGCACCGTGGATGGTGCCGTTCGCCCGCGCGCTCGGCGCGACCGTCGGCAAGGGCGTCGACCTGCACACCCTGCCGCCGGTCACTGGCATGCTGCGGCTCGGCGACGGCTGCAGCATCGAACCCGAGGTCGACCTGGCCGGGTATTGGATCGACGGCGACGTGGTGCACATCGGCCCGATCGAGATCGGTCCCGGCGCGGTGGTCGGGGCGCGGTCGATGCTGCTGCCCGGCACCAGGATCGGCCGCAATGCCGAGATCGCGCCCGGCTCGTCGGTGTCGGGCAAGGTCAAGGCCGAACAGGAGTGGGCGGGCTCGCCCGCGGTGAAAGTCGGCCGGGCCCAGCACCGCTGGCCCGACGCCACCCCCGCGCGCGCCTCGCACTGGGTCGCCATCTTCGGCGTCACCTCCATGCTGCTGGCCTCGGTGCCGATCCTGGCGCTGGGCAGCGGCGGTCTGCTGATCGCCTGGTGGATTCGCGACACACAGACGCTGACAGCGGGTTTCGGGCGCGCGTTCGCCATGCTGCCGGTCGCCATGCTGCTGGTGCTGGGCGTGTACGCGGCGGTCACCATCGTGTCGGTGCGGCTGCTGGCCATCGGGCTTACCGAGGGCCACCACCCGGTGCGCAGCCGCCAGGGCTGGCAGGCGTGGGCCACCGAACGCCTGCTGGATTCGGCGCGCACCTTCCTGTTCCCGCTCTACGCCAGCCTGCTGACCCCGGTGTGGCTGCGCCTGCTGGGCGCGAAGGTCGGCAAGCGCGTGGAGGTGTCGACCGTGCTGCTGCTGCCGAAGTTCACCGTGGTCGCCGACGGCGCGTTCCTGGCCGACGACACCATGGTCGCCAGTTACGAATTGGGCGGCGGCTGGCTGCGGATCGGTGAGGCCAAGGTCGGCAAGCGCGCTTTCCTCGGCAACTCCGGCATGACCGCGCCGGGCCGCCGGGTCCCCAAGAACGGCCTGGTCGCCGTGCTGTCGGCGGCGCCGTCGAAGGCGAAGGCAGGCTCGTCGTGGCTGGGCAGCCCGCCCATCCGATTGCGCCGCGCCGCCGAAACCGCCGACACCGCACGCACCTTCGACCCTCCCGCGCGGCTGCGGATCGCCCGCGCGGTGGTCGAGACCTGCCGGTTGATCCCGGTGCTGGTGACCTTCGCCATCGGACTCGGCGTGCTGTTCGCCCTGGCCTGGCTGGCCCAGACCCTCGGCCATCTGCCCACCGCCCTGCTCAGCGGCCTGGTGCTGCTGACCGCGGGCGCGGTCGCGGGCGCGTCCTCGGTCATCGCGAAATGGCTGCTGGTGGGCCGGATCGGCACCGAGGAGCATCCGCTGTGGAGTTCGTTCGTGTGGCGCAACGAGGTGGCCGACACCTTCGTCGAGCATGTCGCCGCACCGTGGTTCGCGCGGGCCGCCACCGGAACACCTGTCCTGAATGTCTGGTTGCGTGGACTCGGCGCGAAAATAGGCCGCGGGGTATGGTGCGAATCCTATTGGCTTCCGGAGGCTGACCTGGTGACACTCGGTGACGGCGCGACCGTGGAACGCGGCTGCGTGGTGCAGACCCATCTGTTCCACGACCGCATCATGGCCATGGACACCGTCACCCTCGGACCCGGCGCCACCCTCGGCCCACACTGTGTCGCCCTGCCCGCCAGCGTGATCGGCGCGGGCGCCACCATCGGACCCGCCTCGCTGGTCATGCGCGGCGACAGCGTCCCGCCGTCCACCCGCTGGTGGGGCAACCCCATCGCACCCTGGCCGGACGGGAGCCGCTGATGGTGAATCCGATCGACGAACCCATCGACGATTACCTGCCGCAGAACGGGAATCGCGGCTACCGGGTCTCGCGCTACGACCTCGAGCTGGTCTACAAGGTCGCCAGCAACCGCCTGGCCGGGCGCGCCGACATCACCGCGGTGACCACCGGCGCGCGAGATCGCTTCGCGCTGGACCTGTCCCAGGCGCTGTCGGTGTCCAAGGTGCTGGTGAACGGCGCCAAGCCCGCCAAATACGCCCACCAGCGCGGCAAATTGGTGATCACCCCGCGCCAGCGCGTTCCCGCGGGCGGCGCGTTGGTGCTGACCGTGCAGTACGCGGGCCCGCCCACACCGGTACGCGGCCCGTGGGGCGAGGTCGGCTGGGAAGAGCTCACCGAGGGCGCGCTGGTCGCCAGCCAGCCCAATGGCGCGGCCTCCTGGTTCCCCTGCGACGACCACCCCAGTTCCAAGGCCAGCTACCGGATCTCGATCACCACCGACTCCCCCTACTACGCGCAGGCCAACGGCACCCTGGTGCGCAAACAGACCAAGGCCAGCCAGACCACCTGGGTGTACGAGCAGCCCGAACCCATGGCGACCTACCTGGCGACCATCCAGATCGGCCACTACCGCAAACAGCGGATCGACGCGCCGCGCGGATCGGTCCCGATGCAGGCGGTGCTGCCGCCGCGGCTGCGCCTGCCCTTCGAGCACGACTTCGCGCGCCAGCCGCACATGATGGAGGTCTTCTCCGAACTGTTCGGGCCCTACCCGTTCGAGGCCTACACGGTGGTGGTCACCGACGACGACCTCGAGATTCCCATCGAGGCCCAGGGCATTTCGGTGTTCGGCGCGAATCACTGTGACGGGCAACGCGGTTCGGAGCGACTGGTCGCGCACGAGCTGGCGCACCAGTGGTTCGGCAACAGCCTCACCATCCGGCGGTGGCGCGACATCTGGCTGCACGAGGGCTTCGCCTGTTACGCGGAATGGATCTGGTCCGCGGCCGCGGGCGGGCCGTCGGCCGATCAGCTGGCCCGCACCGCGCACCGCAACCTGGCGCGGCTGCCGCAGGACATCCTGCTCGCCGACCCGACCCCGGAGTTCATGTTCGACGACCGGGTCTACAAGCGCGGCGCGCTCACCCTGCACGCCCTGCGCCTGCAGCTGGGCGACGCCGCCTTCTTCGACCTGCTGCGCGCCTGGACCGCGCGGTACCGGCACGCCTCGGTGAGCACCGACGAATTCACCGACCTGGCCGGGCATTACAGCAACCAGTCGCTGCGGCCGTTCTGGGACGCCTGGCTGCACGCCCGACCGCTGCCGCCGCTGCCCGCACTCCCCGCGTACCGGACCGATTTCGAGGCCGGGTAGACTTCCAGCGAACACGTTGTTGATCATTGATGTGCCGGTGCGAACCGTCACACCAGCGTCGTAGATCGCTACAACTTCCAAGCAGCCCCCACTGCGCGGCTTAGCTTTCCTTACGGCGATCGATTTTGCCCACTGGCAATCTCGCCACCTTGTGCCCCCGGCGCGGACCCGAAGTCCGCCGCACGGCTCGGGCACGCACCCGATGCCCGAAAGGCACTGCAGCACTGATGACTTCTGCCCCGACCTCCTTCGCCGCCCTCGGCGTCCACGAGCCCCTGATCCGCGCGCTCACCGCCGCCAGGATCACCGAGCCGTTCCCGATCCAGGCCGGTACCCTGCCCGATTCGCTGGCCGGGCGCGACGTGCTCGGACGCGGAAAGACCGGCAGTGGAAAGACCCTGGCGTTCTCCATCCCGATGATCGACATGCTGGGCCGGGACCCGCAGCCGTGTGCGCCGAATCACCCCGCCGGGCTGGTTCTCGCGCCGACCCGCGAGCTGGCGACCCAGATCGCGGCCACCCTCGAGCCGCTGGCCGCCGCCTACCGCATGTCGGTGACCACGATCTTCGGTGGCGTGTCCCAGCACCGGCAGGTGCAGGCGCTGAAGAAGGGCGTCGACATCGTCATCGCCTGCCCCGGCCGCCTCGAGGACCTCATGCGGCAGGGCCTGATCAGCCTCGACGACGTCGAGATCACCATCATCGACGAGGCCGACCACATGGCCGACCTGGGCTTCCTGCCCGGCGTCACCCGCATCCTGGCCGCCACCCCGAGCGATGGCCAGCGCCTGCTGTTCTCGGCCACCCTGGACAACGGCGTCAACAAGCTGGTGCAGCGCTTCCTGCCCAACGCGGTGAAACACGAAGTCGACGAAGCGAATTCGCCGGTGGCTGCCATGACCCACCATGTGTTCGAGGTGCCCACCAACGACGCCAAGCGCGCGGTCGTGCACCGCCTCGCGTCCGGCACCGAGCGGCGAATCCTGTTCACCCGCACCAAGCATCAGGCCCGCAAGCTGGCCCGCCAGCTCACCACCGCCGGCATCCCGGCCGTGGACCTGCACGGCAACCTGACCCAGCCCGCCCGCGACCGCAACCTGGCGGCCTTCGCCTCCGGCGCGGCCAAGGTCCTGGTCGCCACCGACGTCGCCGCGCGCGGCGTGCACGTGGACGGCGTGGAACTGGTCGTGCACGTCGATCCGCCCGCCGAGCACAAGGCCTACCTGCACCGGTCCGGCCGTACCGCGCGCGCGGGCAATGACGGCGACGTCGTCACCCTGGTACTGCCCGATCAGCGGGGCGATCTCGCCGCGCTCATGCGCAAGGCCAAGATCACCGTCTCCCCGCAGTCGGTGACGCCCGACTCCCCGCAGGTGAGCCAGCTGGTCGGCGAGGTCGCCGCACTGGTTCCCGTCGCCGGCGGCGACACCGCCCCGGCCCGGGGCGAGGCGGCGGCTCCCGTACGCGGCCCGCGTCAGCCCCGCCAGCGCAACCGCCCGGTGGGCGACAAGCCCGCCGCGCCGCGCCGGCGCAAGTCGAGCGGCCGCGGCGACGAGGTGCGCAGCGACCGTCCGGCCGACCGCAAGCACGAGACCGTCAAGGACGGCCGTCCCGGCGGACGCACCGGCGGGCGGGCCGCCGGCAAGCCGCGCACGGCCTCGGGCGCTCCCACGGCGTCGGGTCACGGCTCCCGTGGCGGCGAGACGGGCGGCAAGCCCGCGTCGCGCACCCGGTCGGATCGTCGTGCCGCGGCTCCGGCCCGTCAGCGCGACCACGGCCAGGGCGCTTCCGACACTGCGGGCGGCCGGTCCGGATCGCCGCGCACGGGCGGCTCGCCGCGTCGTCGCCGCAACGGCTGACGCACTCGGCACTACTCGTGGTTCTCGGCGCGACCGTTCTCCGGTCGCGCCGAGAATGTAACCTTTGTCCGTATCCACACGGCGTGGAATTTCTTACAGTTAATTGAGAGCAAGCAGCAGCCCGCTCCCACGCCGTGAATATGTTTCCACCGCCCCCGACGTCCACTCAGGGTGAGGAGAGAAGCAATGGTTACGCAGGCCCCACTGAGCGAATCGGTCACGGTCAAATTCGAGCGGGTGGACGATCACCGCTACAAGGTGTCGGTGACGCCGATCGACCGCCTGCAATGGCGGGTGGGGTACGCGCCGGATATGAAAGCCGCCGTGCAGCTGGCCCGCGAGCTCGCGAAATAGCCGCTACAGCGCCGGCGCGCCGGGTTCCAGCAGCCGCTTGGGGTGCATGCCGTCGACCTGCCCGATGAAGGGCGGGTGAATGCTGTAGCCGAGCATCCGGCGAATGTCCTCCGAGACCGCGCGCACGGTATCGCGGGTCATCGACAGGGTGAACGCCTCCTGCGGGCGCAGCCACGGCTCGCAATACTGCGCGGTGAGGGCGAGCCGCGGATTCGCGGACCGATTCGCGCCGCCGCCGTGCCACAGGGTGCCGCCGAAGAATACGCAGCTACCGGCCCGCATCACGACCGGTTCCCGCGGCGTCGATTCATCCGGGAGCTCGTCGCCCCACAATTGGCTGCCCGGCACCACATCGGTGGCGCCATTGTCGGCGGTGAAGTCGTCGATGGCCCAGATGGTCGCCGCTCCCAACGCCTTTCGCGGCCGCGGCAGCGGGTAGAAGCCGTCGTCGGTGTGCAGCATCTGCGCGGCCTCGCCGGGCTGGATATTGATCACCTGCAGCATGGACAGCAGATAGTTGGGCATGAACAGCCGGTCCAGCAGCGCCAGCACGCGCGGGTGGTCGGCGATGCGATCGCAGGATCGGGTCTTGTTCAGCACGCTGTAGACGCGCTGGGTGGAATGCCCCTCGAAGTTGTTGCGTCCGCTCCGATCCAGCAGTGGCGCAACGCTTTCCCGGATCTCGTCCAGTTCGGCCGCCGTCAGCAGGTCGGGCAGGATGACGTAGCCGTCGCGCTCGAGCGCGGCCAGATCCGCGTCGACCACCGCCGGGTCCACGGTCGCGCCGCTGCTGCCGGTGCGCCGATAGGTTCCGGCCAGATCACCGTCGAGATCCCGTAGCGAGGTCACCTTCGTGCTCATCGGGCCATCCTTTACATAACTGAGTTCTGTTATCCTCCGACTGTGGCACGAGCACCGATCGGACGTCAACAACTTCTCGACGCCGCGCGCGACGAACTGGTCCACGCCAACGGACTGCTGGAGCTGAGCGCGCTGACCCGCCGCACCGGCCTGAGCACCGGCGCGCTCTATCACCACTTCGGCTCGAAAGTCGGTCTGCTGGCGGCGATCTGGGACGACTTCTACGAAGGACTGAGCCGGGCCATCGCCGACGATCAGCTTCCCGACGGCGACTGGGCCACCCGCGAACGTGCCCGCACGCACTGTTTCGTGGCCTATCACTTCGACCACCCGCTCGCGGCGCTGCTGCTCAATCGCGCCGCCCCCGATCCGGGCCTCACCGAGATCGAGGCCGTCTACATCCGCAATCTCGGTGACGCCGCGGCCGCCAATATCCGGCGCGGGCAGGCCACCGGCGAGATCCCCGCCGATCTCGACCCCGACAGCGCGGGCGCGTACGTGATCGGCGGCCTACGCCACGGCATCGGACAGCAGCTCCGCACCCACCCCCGGCCCGCGGTCGACCTGGCCGCGGAACGCCTGTGGCGCTTCACGGCCGCGACGCTGGAACTGTCCTAGAACCCGCGCGACACCCGGCGGAGCGAACTCAGGCCGCCAGCCCGAGGTTGGCGACGAGTCGGCGCACGCGCTGCTCGATGTCGTCGCGGATGGCGCGGATCTCCTCGATCCCACCCCCGGCGGGATCGGGCAGCGGCCACTGCTCGAACCGATGCCCGCCGATGATCGGGTTGTCGTCACCGCAACCCATGTCGATCACCACATCGGCGGCCCGCATCAGCTCGTCGGACCACGGCTTCGGGAATTCGTCGGCGATGTCCACGCCGCGTTCGGCCATGGCCGCGATCACCAGCGGATGGATCGCCGCGCTCGGGGCCGAACCGCACGACCACGCGGCGGCCTGCTGCCCGGCCATGCTGGTGAAGAATCCGAGCGCCATCTGCGAGCGCCCGGCGTTCTGGGTGCAGACGAACAGGACCGTGGGCCCGGTCGGAGCGCCGTGCCCCCGCGTACGGGCCAGGGCGGTGAGCCGCTCGCGGGCGAACCGCTCGGCCAACGCCGGCAGCCGGTCCGTCGGTAGTCCGATGGCCGTGAGATGGTCCAGCGAACCGTCGAGGATGCGCTCGACCGTGGCGCGGTCCGCCGACGGTCCGAACTCGCCCATCAGCCGTGCCACCGCGTCACCCCGCGCGGCCGGTTCCGTGTCGGTGCCGGAAGGCAGGGCGGTGCCGGGATTCTCGTTCACGCTCACACTCCCTCCGCTCGAAATTCCAGCGTATCGCTGTTCACGACGTCCCGGCCGAACGCCGACCCCGACACGAGACCCGTTAATAGCCACACGCTATCGTCGATTGCGGTCGGACTGCCAGTCGATCACCCGGTCGCTCGCCGACTTCGCGGTGAGCGAATGCCCACATCCGAGCCGACAGTGTGACGACGGCCATTCCTCCGGCGTGTCCGCCGTCGCCCCGCCACTCAGACCAGGACCGGTGTCAACGGCTCGGTCACGGGGTCGAAATCGTTCGCGGGCAGCACCGTCCAGAGGTCGTCGCCCTCCCGGGGTTCGCGCCGGTAGGCCCACTGCAGCGCGGCCAGTCCCAGCAGGCCCGCCAGCGCGGCGGCGATTCCGATCTTCCATCCCGGCGGACGCCACTCGACCACCAGGTCTGCGTCGGTGGTGCCGGGCGGAACATCGACGCCGACAAAGATATTCGCGACCGTCCGCACGGCGACGTCGCGCCCGCCACGTAGTTCAGGCCCAGGTTCTTGGCGTAGTTGCCGAACGCCAGCGACCCCCAGGCCCCGGCCGCGGACTGTTCGGCGGGCGGCACCAGGGCGCGGTCGGCCAGTTGCAGGGTGACGCCGTCGAATCGGGGGAAGGCGGCCGTCATCTCCGAACGCCGCTCGGGAAAGTGATACGACATGGGTGTGGGCGCTTGCCCCCGCACCTGCGTGTAGGCGATGGGGAACATGGCCACGATCGCCACCGCGCACGCCGCCGCCGGACCGCGGGTACGCGCGAGCCGGACCAGCACGACGGTCAGCGCGGCCACCACGGCGGTCGCGACCAGATGCCGGACCACCAGATGCGGTGCGGCACAGAATGATCGGACGAACAGCAGGCCGATCAGCACCGCCGCCGCGATCCACCGGCGCGGCGCGTCGAATCGGCCGTGCCTGCTCACCAGGACGCACACCAGCACCAGCACGCCGACCGCCAGCATGGGCAGCACCCGGGCGGGCCAGCGCAGCGGGCCGATGCGCCCGGGCCCGGCCGTCCACATCAGGAAGCCGTGAACTGGCCGCGGTCGTGGAGCGGATGCCCGACGCCGACCGCTCCGGGCTGATTCACGCGCTCACCGCCTTCACCCGCGCGGGCGGCGAGTCCCCCGCCGATCTCGATATCGACGGCTACCAGCTCTGAACCGCGGTAGGTCCGACCGCGGCTAGCGCGCCGGGCCCAGCTGGTCGCGGAACTGGCCGGGGGTCAGACCGGTCTCCTCGCGGAAGGCGCGGTAGAAGTGGCGGTCGGTGGAGAAACCGCAGGCGGCGGCGACCGCGGCTAGCGAGCGGGCGCGATCGGCGCGAATCAGGCGGCGGGCGTGCGCGATTCGGGTCCTGCGGATCAGGGCGCCCGGCTCGCCGAAACCCTCGCACACCCGGTAGAGGGTGCGGCGGGAGAGCAGGCAGGCGTGGGCGATCTCGTCAACCGTCAGGTCCGGATTGGTGAAGTTCTTGCGGATGTAGGCGAGAACCTGCTGGCGGGTGTAGAGCGAATCCGACGGGGCGGGTGTGCCGGTGCCGGTGGACAGCAGCAGGGCCGAGGCCATCATCCCGGCGGCGTCACCGCCGAATACGGTGACCGCGCGGGCGATATCGTCGGCGGGGAGTTCGGCCAGATTGCGGAAGAAGCCGGTGACCACGCCGAGGGCTCCGGTGGCGGGGACGGCGGTGGCGGTGGGCAGCTGTTCGCGGGTGAGGCCGGAATGTTCGAGGACCAGGCGCATCGGGGCCCGGATCAGGGTGGACAGGCAATTGTCGGTGGTGCGGCTCTCGAGCGGCAGGCCGCTGTCGAAGAAGGCGATGGTGCCGGGCTTCGATTCGGCGGTGCGGCCACCCTGCTCGGTCCAATTCGTCCCTTTCAGAACGATATTCACGAGCAGGAAGTCACCGGTGGTCCGCGCCACCAGCTTCGGTGTCCGCAGAGCGCGTTGCGCACTGGCCTGCATGCGCGACACCGAGAATCCGTCGTATTGGGCCGATACCACGCGGCCGTGCCAGTGTCCGGTGCGCAATGGCTCGATGGCGGTCGGCGCGACAGCGTCCGACATCAGGGCTTCCCACTGTTCGAATGCCTGACGTGGCGACAGAGTCGAGGAGGACGAGACCTCGACGGCGCCGGAAACGGCATGGTCCACAGAGGCAATCCTCTCACCGGGATTCGCTCGGCAGTACCCCTTTTCCCGGGATATCTCACGGCATGGGAGAACCGCTCAGGAGCAGTGCGGTCACTGTGCCGAGGCCCTCGATCCGGAGCGGCGATCCGCGATCTTTGTAGTGCCACAAGGGGGTTCGCGCCGAATCCCGATTCTCCGGGCGGTCGAGACAGGAACCTTCACGGTACGCCCGGCGACGCGGCGCTAGGGCGAGTCGCGCAGCGTGTATCCGACTCCGCGGACCGTGTGAATCAGTGGCGGATGGTCGGTATCGATCTTGCGCCGCAGCTGACTGACGAACGTCTCGACCACCCGGTCGGCTCGCCCTTCCTCGGCCTGCCATACGCGGTCGAGGATCTGCCGCTTGCTCACCACCTTGCCCGCGTTGAGCATCAGGTACTGCAGCAGCTTGAATTCGGTGGCGGACAGCCAGATCAGTTCACCGCCCCGGAACACCCGGTGGGTGTCGGCGTCGAGTTCCAGATCGGCGAAGCGCAGCCGGTCGGGCCCCTCGTCGTCGGCCGGTTTCGTGCGGCGCAGGATGGCGTGCAGCCGCAGCACGACTTCTTCGAGGCTGAACGGTTTGCTCACGTAGTCGTCGCCGCCGGCGCTGAGTCCGGCGATGCGGTCCTCGACGGCGTCGCGGGCGGTGAGGAACAGCACCGGCACCTCGCTGCCCGCGGCGCGCAGCCTGCGGGCGACGGTGAAACCGTCGAGGTCGGGCAGCATGACGTCGAGGATCATGACGTCGGGCGGCCGCCGGGTCGCCGCCTCCAGCGCGCCCCGTCCGCTGTCGGCGGAGCTGACGTCGAACCCGCTCAGCCGCAGCGCGGAACAGAGCAGGTCGAGAATGTACGGCTCGTCGTCGACGACCAGCACGGTCGCCGCCGGGGTCGCGGCGCGATCGCTCACGATGGTCACCCTAGGCGCTCCCGCACCGGATTCGTGCGCGCACTCGCGCCGCTCTGTGTCATACCGGCCATCCTCGGGGCCGGGCCCACCGGGCAAGCTCGGCGTCAGCTGGGCGTTTCCTGTGAACCGGCGGCCTCGGTTCCGCACCGGTCCGAGAGCGGGAACACGATGCGGAAGAGTGTGCCCGCCCCGGGCCGGGTGAGCAGTTCGATCCGCGCGCCGTGCGCGGTCAGCACGGCGGCCACGATGGCCAGGCCCAGCCCGGAACCACCTGCGCGCGAACGGGATTCGTCGACCCGATAGAAGCGGTCGAAGACGTGTCCGGCCTGTTCGAGGGGGATACCGGGGCCGGTGTCGGACACCTCCGCGATCACCGCCGGACCGCCCGCCCGCAGGTCGGCCCCGGCCGCGGCGACCACTCCGGCCGCGTCCGGCACGGTGCCCGTGGCGATCCCGACGTCGATCTCGGCCGTGGCGGGCGTGTGCACGAGCCCGTTGCCGACCAGGTTGGTCAGCACCTGCCGCAGCCGATGCTCGTCCCCGACCACGTGCACGGCGCCGTCGGGAAGCCGCAGCCGCACAACGCGTTCCGGCTGCCGGGCCAGCGCGTCGCGCACGATGTCCCCGGCCATGGCCGACAGGTTCACGTCGGTCAGGTCCAGCGGGCGTTGCTCATCCAGTCGCGCGAGCAGCAGCAGGTCCTCGACCAGCAGTCCCATGCGCGCGGCCTCGTTCTCGATGCGCCGCATCATGGTCGCGACCTGGCCGGGATTGGCCGCCCCGCCCATCCGGTACAGCTCGGCGTACCCGCGGATCGAGGTGAGCGGGGTACGCAGTTCGTGCGAGGCGTCGGCCACGAACAGCCGCATCCGCGCCTCGGATTCCCCGAGCCGGCGCATGCTGGTCGACAACCGTTCGAGCATCACATTGAACGCGGCGCCCAGCCGCCCGACCTCGGTGTGATCGTCGGTGTGCTCGACCCGCCGATCCAGATCCCCGGCCGCGATGGCCTCGGCGGTGTGCTCGATCCGGGAGAGCGGCCGCAGCCCGACCCGGACCACCCAGGTCGCCACGGCGGCCATCACCAGCATCAGCACCACACCGGAGACCAATTCGATGGTCCGCAATTCCCGGGCGGTCGCGTAGTAGCCGTCCAGCGGCATCACCACGGCCGCCGTCGCGCCCTGCGGCTGCACCCGGCTCGGCGGCTGCACCACCGTCCGCACCCGCCAGGGCGACCCGTGCGAGTCGTTCACCTCGAAGACCCGGTCACCGCGCGCGGCGACCGCCGCCTTGTCCATCGCGGGCAGCGACAACTCGACACCGCCGACACCGATCTGCCCCGACGGCGCGCCGGTGCTGTCGAAGAACAGGATCTGGAAGGTCGAAGGCAGTCCCTTCACCGGTTCGTCGGGCCGCGGCGGCGGGGGCGGACGGCTCTCGGTGGCCAGATCCCCCACGACCCCGTTCAACTGCCCATCGATGCGCGCCAATTCGGAGCGGCCGAGCATCGCCAGGGTGAGCACCCCGAACGTCGCCAGCCCCGCCGTGGCGATCACCAGCACCGACACCAGCAGCCGGGTCCGCAGCGTCCACCGCCGCAGCCGGGGGAAACGACGTCCCGTGTAGGCCCCGGCGGACGGTGAGGCGACCGCTCGATCACGCACGACCCCACCTAAACACAGCCCGTCGACGGCCCACGCCGATCTCCCTTCCGCCGCGCCGCCGCGCGAACCGCCCCGACGCTAGACGCCGAACCTCAGGCGAACTCGAGAGTCCGGGTCGCCCCGGCCTGCCGGGCACTCGGTCGTGGTCCACACCGCGCTCCCAGCGGACTCCCAGATTCGGACGCCATTCGCCCCGAGCCGCGGCGAACAGGATCGGTTGCGACGACCGCGCCGCGATCACGGTGTCGCGGTGAGCGAAGGGACGGGATATGACATCGACAGCGTGGCGGCCGGAGGTGGCCGCGGCGGACCGACCGGCCGGGGGCGACGCCGGGCGGGGTGAAACACGGCTTGCCCGGGTGGTTTTCGGGCCGACCGGCCAACCCCGCTGGGCGCGACCGGGGCTGCTCGGACTGCTCGTGGTGACCGCGGTGCTCTACCTGTGGGATCTGACGAACTCGGGCTGGGCAAACGAGTACTACTCGGCGGCCGCCCAAGCGGGGTCGCAGAGTTGGAAGGCGTTGTTGTTCGGGTCGTTCGACGCCGGGAACGCCATCACAGTGGACAAGCCGCCCGCGGCGCTGTGGGTGATGGGATTGTCCGGGAAGCTGCTCGGATTCAGCCAGTTGTCGGTGCTGCTGCCGCAGGCGCTCATGGGTGTCGCGTCGGTTGGGCTGCTGGCGGCGACCGTGCGGCGGCTGAGCGGGCCGGGTGCGGGGTTGCTTGCCGGGGCCATTGCCGCGCTGACGCCCGTGGCCGTCTTGATCTTCCGGTTCAACAATCCGGATGCCTTGTTGGTGCTGTTGCTCGTCGCGGCCGCGTACTGCACGGTGCGCGCCATGCAGGCCACGGGCGACCGGGTGTGGTCCGCGCCGACCGGCTGGCTGATGCTCGCGGGTGTCGCGGTGGGATTCGGCTTCCTCACCAAGATGATGCAGGCGTTCCTGATCCTGCCCGGGCTGGGTCTGGCCTTCCTCATCGCCGCGAACAGCCCACTGCGGCAGCGGATCCGGGCGCTGGTCCTGGCCTGCGTAGCGGTCGTGGCATCGGCGGGGTGGTACATCGCCCTCGTGGATCTGTGGCCCGCGGAGTCGCGGCCGTTCATCGGCGGCTCCACCGACAACAGCCTGTGGCAGCTGGCGGTCGGCTACAACGGTCTGGGCCGGATCTTCGGCGGCAGCGGCAATATGGGCTCCGGCGGCCCCGGCGGGGGCGACGCACCCGAGGGCATGGGCGGATTCGCCGGGTTCAGTGGATCGCCCGGCCTCACCCGGCTTTTCAACAGCGCCATGGGCGGCGAGATCTCCTGGCTGCTCCCGGCCGCCCTGCTCGGGCTGGCCGCCGGACTCTGGCTCACCCGCCGTGCACCGCGCACCGACCCGACCCGGGCGGCCTTCGTCCTGTGGGGTGGCTGGCTGCTGGTCACCGGCCTGACCTTCTCCTACATGGGCGGCACGGTGCACCCGTATTACACTGTGGCGCTGGCTCCGGCGATCGGTGCGCTGGTCGCGCTGTCGGTGCGTGAATTGTGGTCGCGCAGAGCCCATCCCGCCGCCCGATCGACCCTGGCGGTGATGGCGGCAGGTACCGGGGCGTGGTCCTTCGCCCTGCTGAACCGCACCCCGGACTGGATGCCGTGGCTGCGCTGGACGGTGCTGGCCGGTTCGATCCTGGTGGCGCTGACCGTGATCGCCGGCACCCGGGAATCCCGCCGGTACGCCGCCGTCCTGGCCCTGGCGGGCGTGCTGTTCGGCCTCGGCGGCGCGAGCGCCTGGGCGATCTCGACCGCGGCCCATCCGCACAGTGGCGGCAATCCGCTGTCCGGATCGACCAGTCAGAGTTTCGGCCCGGGCGGTATGCCCGGCGGCGGCGAGCGACCCACGCCACCGGACGGTACGAGTGGCTCCGCCCCCGAAGGGATTCCGACCGCTCAGAATGATGGGAGCCGCACCCAGCAAGGGGGCGAGACCCCGGGACAGCAAGGTGGAAGCGGCTCGCAGGACGGCGGGAACGGCCCGAGCTTCTCATCCTCGACCGATACCGAGCTGGTGACCTTGCTCGAGCAGAGCGACGCTCGCTGGGCGGCCGCGACGGTCGGGTCGGGTTCGGCCGCGGGCCTTGCCCTGAACTCCGGCAAGTCGGTCATGGCGATCGGTGGTTTCACCGGTGGCGACGACTCCCCCACCCTGGCGCGGTTCCAGACCTACGTTTCCGAGGGCCAGGTCCGCTACTTCGTCGAGGGTGGAATGGCCATGGGCGGAAACGCCGATTCGAGCGGCTCGCAGATCGCCGCCTGGGTGAAGTCCCACTTCACCGCGATCACCGTCGGCGCAAGCACCGTGTACGACCTGTCCCGGCCGGTCACCGCGTGAGGGCCGATCGGACGCGCGGGCTGCGGCCGGGTCCCGCGGTCGAGCTCTACTTCGCCTCGGCCGCGAACAATCTCGCCGCCGCGGCCCGCACCCTGGAGGAGATCCGTCTCGACGCGGCCGACCCGCACGCGCTGCGGGTCCGGCTCTCGGCGTTCGAGCGGGTCAGCCGTCAGCTCACCGAGCAGTTGGTGCGCCTGCTCGTGGCCGGGCAGTTCGCGGTGCCCGACCGCACCGAGCTCTATCGGGTCGGCAGCCTGATCGACTACGCGGTCGATCGTCTGGAATCGGTGGGGCGGATGATCGAGATCCACTGTCTCACCGTCTTCCCCGACGAGGTGCTGCACCTGATCCGCCTCGGCGCCGACGCGGCGTGGGTGACGGCGCAGGGCCTCACCCTGGTCCGCCACCCGGTGGCGCTGCCACCGTATTGGCTGGAATTGCATCGGATCTCGGACGACGCGGATCACGCGCTGACCCGCCTCCGCGCCCGCCCGGACCGCGCGACGTGTCCCGCGGCGCTGAGCGACATCGGCTCCGAGCTCGCCGATCTCACTCACCTGCTGGCCGATTCGGCCCGCACCATGCGGGGCGTGACCGACCGCTGGAACAGCGTCCAGGGATCGGCCTGAGCCCGACGATCAGATCAACGCCTTGTGCACCCGCAGCCGACGGCGCACGTTGGCCATCATGCTGCGGGTGCCCGCGTTGCGAATGAACCGGGGAATGAAGCGGTTCACGAAGCCCACGAACACGAACAGGTGCTCGAAGCGGCGCTGGTCGGCGTCGGACCAGCTCACGCCGAGCTGCTCGCGGAAGTACGGGGGCAGGTAGCCGACGGTGAGGAAGCGCAGCAGACCGCCGAAGATCACCCGCAGATACCAGTGGATCATGCGCAGGTGCAGCAGGTCGTCGATGAAGGCGCGGATCTTCTCGTCGGCCGACACCTGCTCGCACGCCCGCACCCAGTACTCGTCGAATTCGGCGCGGGTGCCGGGCCACATCTCCTCGGTGACCTGGAGGGTGGTGCCCAGGGGCGCGGAGGTGGAGTAGAACGCCTCGGCCTGTTCGGGATTCATCTTCCCGTTGAGCAGCTGATACGAGTCCTCGAAGCCGATATAGAGGCAGGCCGCGACCCACAGTTGCAGGTCGCGGTCGAAGGCGTTGTACCGGACCGCGGCCCCGGGTTCGGACTTCACCTGGCGGTGGGCGACATTGACCGCCTCCCGGAAGGCGACCTTCTCCTCGGGCGTGCCGAGGATGGCGACCGCGAGGTAGGACGCGGTGGTGCGCAACCGTTTCCACGGGTGCACCATGAGCGCCCCGGAGTGCACCTTGCTGTCGGCCACGCCGTGCCCGACGCCGGGCCGCGCCATCTGCATGGCGACATTGGCGGCCGCGCCGGAGAACTGCCAGAAGTCCAGCGCGTCCTCGAGTTTCGGCGGGCGTTTGGTGTCGGCGCGGTGCACGCCGGGGATGTGGATGCGGGTCTGTTCGAGGGTGAGGGTGGCGTCGCCGGCCGGCTGCGGTGCCGCGATGGTCATGGATCTCCTTCGATCGGGCGCGGGCTATGTTACCGAGGATTCCGCAGCGCGTTCGCGGATTCAAGAGGGGAATCGTAAGTAACTTAATCCCACCCGTGTTACCGCATTACCCCAGCGTGAGACGGTGCATCGCCCCAATCTCATCCCCGAAGAAGATCTCCCGATTCTCTTCCATTCGCGAGAATGATGAGTAACATACGTCGCTGCGGCAGCTCGTGCACAGAGGCGCGGGTCGGGGACGTGAGAGGACGTTCGCAAGATGCTGAAACGGTTGGATCGCATACTGAGCTACGAGATGAAGGTGTCCGAATTCCTCGGGACGCTGATCATTCTGGCCATTCCCTACGGGCTGGTGGGGGTGGTGTGGACGCTCACCCACACCGCACATCTGAAGCAGTTGCACGGCCTCGACGTGATCATCTCGTTCCTCGGGTCGATCGTGTGCTGGCCGGTGCTCACCTTCTCGAATGTGTGCATGACGTAGATGATGGTTCTGGTCTGGCTCATCGACATCCTGGTAATCGGGATCAAGATTCTCGGTGGGCGTATGAAAGTGAATCCCGTTCTGCGCATGGGCCTGTGGGTGGCCGTGCTGTGCACCGCGGCCGCCGGTCTCTCGGTGGCCGGTTATCTGCTGGTGCTGTTGCAGCGCTACCTCGAGGACATGGCCTGATGACGACACTCGAAAAGTCCTCCGGCGCACCGGAACCCTCCGAGCTGGAGCGCATGGGCCGCAGTGCCCGGCAATTGTGGCGTGATCATCCGCAGCGGTCCCTGGAAACCCTGGGCCGGCAGGTCGATCTGGGCCGCGACGCGCTGCGTCAGCTGGTGGTTTCGATCCTGTCGCGGCGGTTTCCGTACCGCGAGTTCATCAAGCAGTGCGCCTTCATGACGAGCGTCTCGGCCGCGCCGACGGTGCTGGTGGCCATCCCGATCGCGGTGGTGGTGTCGATCCAGGTGGGCGCGTTGGTGAATCAGGTCGGCGCGACCACCTTCATCGGCGCGGTGGCCGGCCTCGGCATCATCCGCCAGGGCGCGCCGCTGGTCACCTCGCTCATGATCGCGGGCGCGGTCGGCTCGGCCATCACCGCCGACCTGGGCTCACGCACGATCCGCGAGGAGATCGACGCCATGATGGTGATGGGCGTGGATCCGGTGCGGCGGCTGGTCGCGCCGCGGCTGGCGGCGGCGGTGCTGGTGAGCATGCTGCTGTGCGGGTTCATCGTGTTCGTGGGCTTCGCGACGGCCTACATGTTCAACGTCTACGCCCAGTCGGGGACGCCGGGCTCGTTCATCGGCTCGTTCGCGTCCTTCGCGGTGGCCAACGACCTGGTGATCGCGGTGCTCAAGGCCGCCATCTTCGGGCTGCTGACCGCGGTGATCGCCTGCGATATCGGCCTGCACGCGCACGGCGGCCCGGGCGGGGTGGCCAATGCGGTGAACTCGGCGGTGGTGAGCTCGGCGCTGATGCTGTTCGCCACCAATATCGCGCTCACCCAGCTCTACAACACGCTGCTGCCGACGAAGGTGGTGTGAGATGGGCAGTCCCTACACTCCCCCGGCGCTCAAACCCGTTCGCCTGGCCGCGAACGTGGTGTCGGTGCCGGTGCAGGCCAATCAGCGCCTGGGGCATCAGGTCATCACCTTCTTCCAGGCCCTGATCGCGATTCCGTTCGTGCTCAAGCACTATCGCCAGGAGGTGCTGCGCCTCACCGCCGACGTCGGCTGGGGCAACGGCTCCCTGGTGGTGGGCGGCGGCACCATCGGCGTGGTGGTGGCTTTGTGCGGGTTCGGCGGCATCACCGTCGGCATGGAGTCGTTCACCGCGTTGAACCTGCTCACCATGAGCCCGCTCACGGGCGCGATCTCCGGTTTCGCGACCACCCGCGAGCTGGCCCCGATCATCGCGACCCTGGCGTTCGCGATCCAGGCCGGGTGCCGGTTCACCGCGCAACTGGGCGCCATGCGCATCTCCGAGGAGATCGACGCGCTGGAATCCATTGCCATCCGCCCGCTTCCGTACCTGATCAGCACCCGCATGATCGCCTCCACCCTGACCATCATCCCGCTCTACAGCGTGGGCCTGGCGGTGGCGTACCTGGCGACCAAGCTGTCGGTGCTGATCCTGGGCGGCACCACCGCCGGCACCTACGACCACTACTTCTTCCAGTTCCTGCTGGGACCGGACGTGTTCTGGTCGCTGCTCAAGGTCATGGTGTTCGTGATGATCTCGACGTTCATCCAGTGCTACTACGGCTTCGTCGCCACCGGCGGGCCCGAGGGCGTCGGCGTGGCGGCCGGGCGCGCCATCAAGATGGTCATCGTCGTCATGGTCTTCGTCAATCTCTTTCTGACCCTTGCGATCTGGGGCATCGACCCCGGCTTCCGCATCTCGGGATAGGTGTATCGATGATTCTCGATCCCAGCGGGCGGGGCCCCACGGCCCGCCACCTCACGCTGGCCGGACTCGCGCTGCTCACCACGGTGGCGCTGCTGCTGTATCTGCTGGCGCTGCGCTACAACGGCCGCTTCGAGGACAAGGTGCCGGTCACCGCGGCCCTCACCAGCACCGGTGACGGGCTGCCCGCCCACGCCGACGTGAAGTTCCGCGGCATGATCGTCGGCCGTGTCGAGGACGTGACCGTGGTGGCCAAGGGCGAACGGCAGGAGGCCGCCATTGCGCTCGAGCCGTTGGTGGCGAACACGATTCCGGCGAATGTGGCGGCGCGGGTGATCCCGAACAATATCTTCGGGGTGACCGCGGTCGAACTGGTCGACACCACGCCCACCAAGGACACGCTGCGCGCGGGCGCCACCATCCCGGAGGACACCAGCACCGCGACGGTCCAGTTGCAGAGCACCCTCAATGTGCTGCGCACCGTGCTGAACAATATTCAGCCCGAGAAGCTGGGCCGGGTGCTGTCGACGCTGGCGGCGGCGCTGGATCCGTCGGCGCGGGTGCCCGGGTCCACGGTGGAGCGGCTCGACCGCTGGGTCACCGAGGTGCGCGGCATCGAGGGCGTCGGCGATCTGCTCGGCAATCTGGGCCGGGCGGCGACCGCGTTGAGCGAGTCCGCCCCGGATCTGGTGGGGACCCTGGCCAAGTCGGTGACCACCGCGCGCACCCTCACCGAGCAGCGGACGGCGCTGGTCAGCCTGCTGACCAATGGCGGCAGCGCAGTGGACACGGTGAACGGGCTCTTCGCCCGCAATCCCGATTCCGGCAAGTTCCTGGTGTCGGGCCTGAACCAGCTCTTCGGCAGCCTCGCCCAGGACCCGCAGGCCATCCCGTTCGCCATCGCCAATCTCAATACCGCCCTGCAGCGGTTGCAGGGTGTCTTCACCTTCGGGCCCAAGAAGCAGATGGTGTGGCGGATGGACGTGACGTTCACGCCGTTCCAGCAGTACACGGCGGCGGACTGCCCCCGCTACGGGGAGCTCGCGGGACCGCGCTGCGGCGGTTCGACAGTGCCGGATACCGCTCCGGCGCAACAGTTCCCACAGCAGCAGCTGCCCACCTGGCTCAATGCCGCCGGTCCCGCGCCGACACCGACGACCACGCCGGCGATTCCGGGCCTGCCGAGTCTGCCTGCCATTCCGGGTCTTCCGTCGATTCCGGGCCTGCCCGCGATTCCCGGGCTCACGGCGCCGGCGAGCGCCACCCAGCCCGCACCCGAGGCCGTTCAGCCCGCCGGTTTGCGCGGCAGCGACGCCGTCGCCGCGATCGTCGGCCACCGGCCGGACGCGGCCCAGCTGCTGTTGCTGACTCCCCTGCTCGCGGGCGGCGCCCTGGTGCCGGCCGAGACGGGAGGCGCGTCGTGAAGTCCGGAAAAGCCTTGGCGGGCTTCGGCCTGTTCGCCGCGGTCGCGATCCTGCTCACCTACACGATGTGGTCCACCCTGCAACGCACGGTGCCCGGCTCCACCAACTCCTACTCCGCCGTGTTCTCCGATGTCCTGGGCCTGCGGGTCGGGGACGACATCCGGATGGCGGGCGTGCGGGTCGGCCGGGTCGACAAGATCGACTTCACCGACGGTTACCGCGCCCGGGTGGACTTCCGCATCGAGGCCAAGCAGCATCCGACGACCTCGACGAAAGCCCTGGTGCGCTACCAGAACCTGATCGGCCAGCGCTATATCGCGCTGCTGCCCGGGAAGGACGCGGGCGCGGCAATGCCCGCAGGCGGTCAGATCCCGATCGAGCGGACCGAGCCATCCTTCGACGTCTCCTCCCTGCTGTCCGGGTTCGAGCCGCTGTTCAGCGTGCTGCAACCCGATCAGGTGAACTCGCTGTCGGAGACCCTGATCCAGGCGTTGCAAGGAAACGGCGTCTCGTTGAGCGCCCTGGTGACGCAGGCCGCGCAGCTGGCCGGGACCTTCGGGCAGCGCGACGAGATCCTGGGCCAGGTGGTCGGCAATCTCAGCAGCGTCGTGTCCGGCCTGGCCCACCGCAGCAATGAGCTCGAAACCCTGATCACCCAAGCGCGAGCGCTCACCGACGCGCTCTACGCGCAGGGCGGCACGCTGAAATCGTCCGTGGAACGCGTCGCGACGGCGACGGATTCACTGGTGGGCATCCTCACCCAGGTGAAGCCGGGCGCGGCCCGCGCCCAGACCGACGCCTCCGCCGGTGTCGCGTTGCTGCTGCTCAATGGCGCGTCACTGGACAAGGCGGCCGTCGAGTTGCCCGACGTCCTCAATGGCGTCGCGCGGTTCAGCAGCTACGGCGCCTACGGCAACGCGTACCTGTGCAGCCTCGACGTCTCCCTGTGGGGCGTGCTGCTGCCGCCGGGCCTGTTCAACCAGATCGGCGGCCAATCACATTCGGAGGTATGCCGATGAGGCGGATTCGCTACCCGGGCTTCCTGGCCAACCGGCCGCTGCGGCTGGGTCTGTACGCGTCCGGATTCGTGGTGGCCCTCCTCGCCGGGTCCACCCTGATCGAGCAGGCGCACGTGGGCGACAAGACCATTCACGCCGAATTCGCCCAGGCCGCCGGATTGCGTCCGGGGGCGACGGTGGACGTCTCCGGCATCGAGGTCGGTCAGGTCAGCACCGTGAAGCTGGACAACGGCAAGGTGCTGGTGGACATGAAGGTGCAGCGCGAGATCAAGCTCGGCGACGATGCCCGCGCCGCCATCAAGATGTCCACCATCCTGGGCCGCCTGCACGTGGAGCTCACCCCCGGCAGCGGGCGGACCATGTCCGGCGACCGGATCAAGCTCGACCACACCTCGGTGCCCTACAACCTGGGCAAGGTCGTGCAGGATCCGCAGTACAAGAACGCTTTCGACCGCGTCGAGAAGCTGGATCCGCAGAAACTGCGCAACGCCCTGGACCTGGTGGACCAGCAGATGGGCAATTCCCCCGAGCTGACCGTCAAGGCCCTCGACAGTGTCGGTGCGCTCGCCAAGGTGATCAATGACCGTCGCGACGAGGTGGACACCCTGCTCCAGGGTATGGACACCGTCTCGCAGCTGGCCTCGGACAACCAGAACAGCGTGCTCATGCTGCTGACCCGTGGCGAGGCCATCGGCAGCGCGGTCCAGAAGCGGCAGGCGCTGCTCAAGCAGTTGCTCGACAATGTCGCCGCGCTGTCGAAGCTGTTGCAGCAGATGGGACTCGAGAACAACAACCAGCTCGGTCCGCTCATCACCGACCTGAACACCATGTCGGAGGGCCTGGACAAGAACAAGGACAACCTGGCCCGGCTGTACCAGATCATGCCGGTGACCTTGCGGCAGTTCAACAATGTGCTCGGCGACGGGCCGTACGGAAACGTGTACGCGCCGTGGCTGTTCCCGGACAACTGGCTGTGCTTCGCGCAGGCCGTGCAGGGGTGCAAGTGATGCAAATACGCAGACGATTCCGGTTGGCCGCGGTGTGCGGCGCGCTGCTGCTCACCTCGGCGTGCGGGCTGCTGCCCGATTCGATCGGCTCGCTGCCCAAGGAGTATCTGGGCGCGCGCATGAAGGTCACCGCGGATTTCGAGAGCGTCGCGGGCCTGTACGCGGGCAATGAGGTGGCGGTGCTGGGGGTTCCGATCGGGACCGTCGAAACCGTCACGCCCAAGGGCAGTTACGTCCAGGTCACCATGTCGCTGGACAAGGACGTCAAGATTCCCGCGGATGCCATTGCGGCGCTGGTGAATCCACAGTTGATCACGAATCGTCACGTGGAGTTGGCTCCGGCCTACACCGGCGACGGCCCGACCCTCGCCGACGGGGCCTATATTCCGTTGCAGCGCACCCGCGTTCCGGTCGAGCTGGATCGGATCCTGGCCACCTTCTCCCAGCTCGGCGATGCACTCGAGGGCGACAACACCACCGGTCCGATGGCCAGCCGGGTGCTGTTCCCGCTGCTCAACGGCAATGGCGACAAGCTGCGCCAGACCCTGGACCAGCTGTCGGGCGCGTTCGAGGTGACCTTCGCCAACAAGGACCAGATCTCCAACACCATCGTCAAACTCAATGACATCACCCAGGTGATCGCCGCCAACGATCAGACGGTCCGCGATTTCAGCGCCCGGCTCACCGAACTGGTGAACCTGATGGGCGAGCAGGCCCCCGGCATCGACGCGGTGCTGCGCCAGCTCGACGACTTCGTCACCAATACCGCGACCCTGGTGGGGCAGAACAAGGATCAGCTGGCCGGGGCGCTGACCCGCTTCGTGGCCATCTCCGATCAGATGCGCGCGAATGCCCGCGGCCTCACCGAGATCGTGGACGTCGGGCCGCTCATGTTCCAGAACCTGGCCAATGCCACCAGCACCGAACACCAGGCGCTGCGACTGCACGGCCTGCTGGACAAGTCGGTGCTCGACGGCGAGATCCTGTCCGCCTTCTGCGAGCGCATCCAGATGCGGCTGGACGGCTGCCGCACCGGCAAGGTGGCCGACTTCGGACCCGACTTCGGCATCACCGCCGCACTACTGGGGATCACGAACCTGAAATGACACTACGCACAACGGCTCTCGGCGGGGTCCTGACCGCCGCCACGCTGCTCACCGCCACCGGGTGCGCGGTCACCGTGGACAGCCTCCCCATGCCCAAACCCGGTCTGGGCGCGCCCGGCTACACCGTGCACGCGTCCTTCGCCGACGCGCTGAACCTGCCCGACCACGCGCACGTCAAGATCGGCGGCACCGATATCGGGGTGGTCACCAAGATCGAGACCACCAACTTCCTGGCCGATGTGCGCATGCTGATCCGCGAGGACATCCGGCTGCCGCGCGGCACCACGGTCGAACTGCGCCAGGCCACCCCGCTCGGCGACATGTTCGTGGCCATGACGCTGCCGTCGGCCGCGGACGCCGGGGAGCCGCTGCGCGACGGCGAAACCATCGGCACCGACCACACCGCGGCGGGCGCCTCGGTGGAGCAGCTCATGATGTCGATCTCGCTGCTGCTCAACGGCGGCGGCATCAATCAGGCCGCCAAGATCACCGGCGAGATGAACTCCATGTTCGGCGGACGCGCGCCCGAACTGTCGCATCTGATCACCGAGATGACCGCCGCCATCGGCGCGCTCAACGCCCGCACCGGCGATATCGACTCCGTTCTCGGCGGGTTGAACTCGCTCTCGGGTGAGCTGGCCCGGCGCAAGGAGCAACTCGGCGCGGCCGCGGACACCTTCCCGGCGCTGATCGGGCTGCTGACGGAGAACAATCAGCAGATCGTGGACCTGCTGTCCAAGGTGGCCACCACCACCGACGCGCTCGGCGACTTCGCCACCACCACCGGCGGCGATTTCGTGGGGCTGTTCAACAGCATTCAGGCCCTGATGTCCGGCTTCGCGCAGAGCGATCAGCTGACCGGGGCGCTGGACGGGCTGCACGCCATCTATCCGTCGCTGATGGCCAGCCTGCGCGGTCCCGCGCTGGCGGTGGCGGCGACGGTGTCGTACCTGAGCGTGGGCGCGCTGACCGATCCGCACGGCAGCCGCTGGCCGGAACTCGGTGACGCCGGGCAGTTCATCGGCAGCCTGACCCAGGTGCTGGAGAAGGTGTTCGGGCGGCTCACGAGCCCGCCGCGACCGCCCGGCGTGCAGCCGGGCCGGCCCGAGACCCAGCCGGTACTGCCGGAGCAGGGAGGGGATCGATGAATCCGCCACTGTGGCAATGGGTGGTCCAGCGCCGGATCGCCATCGCCAATCTCGGGCTGATCGTGGTGTTGGTCCTCGGGTCGGGCTATATCGGCGGCTACGTGCTGCGGTTCAACCCGATTCCGCACACCTACAAGGTGACCGTGGAACTCGTGTCGTCGGGCGGGCTGCTGCCCGGCAACGACGTCACGTTCCGGGGCAGCCGCGTCGGCAAGGTCAGTGATGTGCACGTCGCCGGAGACGGGGTGGCCGCGGTCGCCGAGATCGACGACAGCGCCCGGATTCCGCTCGGCGGGACCGTGGCGGTGGGGCGGCTCTCGGCGGCCGGGGAACAGTATCTGGACTTCCGGCCCGACTCCGACACCGGGCCCTACCTGCACGACGGGTCGCTGGTGGAGCGGGCGCGGACCAGCGTGCCGGTGCAGATCCAGTCGGTGTTCAGCAATCTCGGCGATCTCGTCGGCGGCATGAACCCGGATCGGCTCACCGTGATCGTCGACGAGCTCGACAAGGCCCTCGCCGGCGGACCGGATCGCTTGCGCAACATGATCTCCGGCCTGAGCCGGGCCATGGCGGGCCTGACCGACCTGCTGCCGCAGACCCGGCAGCTGATCGAGAATCTCGAGGTCATCGCCGGAACCACCCAGCACGCGCAGCCCGACCTGGGCACCCTCACCAAGGCGGGCAGCGTGCTGTTCGACCAGTTCGCCTCCGCCGACCAGGAATTGCGCAAACTGCTCCAGCAGGGACCCGGCCAGCTGGCCACCCTGAACGGGTTCATCTCCGAAACCCAGGACCCCATCACGAATCTGGTGACCAACTTCGTCGCCGTCACCCGCGCGGCCAAGCTGCGCGCACCCGCCATCGCCGCGCTGTTCCCGGCCCTGCGCGCCGGATCGCAGGCGCTCGGCGTGCCCGCGCACGACGGCGCGTACAACACGCTGGTCGATCCGTGGCCGCGGCCCAGCTGCGACTACCAGACCATCCCGGTGGTGCCGACCAATGTCCAGGCCGACAACCGGGTGCGGCTCTACAACTACTGCGTCACCAGCGATCCGGCCCTGCAGGTCCGCGGGTCGGCCAACGCGCCGCGACCCGACGTGCCCGACAACGGGGCCACCACACCGCCGGGGGCCACCGGCAACGAAATGTCCCAGCCTGTCCCCCGTTAGGAGACTTCCCATGAGCGACAACACCATCGACCAGCACCCGGACGAGACCACCGGCATCGAGGAGACCCCGGCCGTGCCTGTCGACATCGAGAAGACCACGACCGTGCCCGTCGACAAGGCGGAGACCGCGGCCGTCGACATTCCGGAACCGAAGACCACCGCGACCGAGGCGGACACCGCCGCCCCGAAATCGACCGGGCACACGTGGAAGTCACGCCTGCGCACGACGTCGCTGCCCACCCTGGGCCCACGCGGCCGCATCGCCGCCTGCGCCGCCGTGGTGCTCGCGCTGGCGGCGTCGATCGGGTCCAGCATCGTGCTCTACCAACACGACGCCGAAAACAAGGACCTGCTCGCCGCTCAAGAGCAGGCCCGGGCCGCAGCCTGCGCCTACGCGCCGATACTGGCGACCTACGACGCCAAGAGCCTCGACGCCTACTTCACCGGCGTCCTCGACGGCGCGACCGGCGACTGGCGCAAGCAATTCGACGCCACCAGCAAGGATCTGCGCGACGTGCTCACCCAGGGCCAGGTCGTGTCCAAGGCCACCGACGTGCAGTGCGCGGTCCGCAATGTCGACCGCGACTCCGCCGAGGCCATCGTGGTGATCGGCCAGACCATCACCAGCCTCGGCACCCAGGGCAAGCCGGCGCCCGGCCAGCTGTCGATGGTGATGCGACTGCAGCGGTCCGGCGACCGGTGGCTGGTGAACAAGGTGAATTCGCCGCTGGCGCAACAGCCGCAGTCGTGAACCGGGCGAGGACGCCCGCCCCCGAACCGGGTGCGCGGGCGGTTCGGCGACGGCCGAAGAACCGGCGCGCCCAGATCGCGGCGGTGTCGGCCGCGGAATTCGCGGCCCAGGGCTACCACCGGGTGAGCATGGACGACATCGCCGCCCGGCTCGGCATCACCTCCACCGCGCTGTACCGGCACTATCCGAGCAAGTACGCGCTGTTCGCGGGTGAGCTGCTGCGACTGGGCGAGGTGACGGTGGCGGCGGTGAGCCTGCCCGAGGTGGCGGCGGGCTGGCCCGCACGGCGGCGGCTCGGGTACGGGATCGACGGGATCATCGCGGAGACCATCGTGAACCGGACGACGGTCGGGCTGGCCCGGTGGGAGCACCGCTACCTCGACGACCCCGACAAGCGCACGGTGGACCAGCATTTCAGCACCGCGCTGGCAGACCTGAGCGCCCTCATCGACGCGGTCCGGCCCGGCCTGTCCGCGCGCGAACTACGGGTGCGGGCCATCGGGGTCTTCAGCACGGTGAGCTGCCTCGGCGACCACCGCGTCGTGCTCGCCTCCAAAACCCTTGCCGTCCTGCTGAATACGGCCTGCTGGGCGATCATCGCCGCCGACCTGCCCGAGCCCGCCCAGCCGCCGCCCGCCCCGCGCGCGGTGGAGACGCCGCTCTCGCTCAAACACGAGCTGCTGTTGCAGTGTGCGGTGCGGCTGTTCTACGAGCGCGGCTACCCGAATGTCAGCGTCGAGGACATCGCGATCGCGGCGGGCCTGCCGTCCACTTCGGCGGTCTACCGCTACTACCGCGGCAAGAGCGATCTGCTCGAGGCCGCCTTCCGCCGCGCCGCCGACCGCATGTCGGCCGTCATCGCCCCCACCCTGGCCGAATCCTCCGGCCCCGCCGAGGCTTTGGCCAAACTCATCGACATGTACGTGGCCGGGGCCTTCGACGAACGCGAACTGATCTTCGTGTACTTCGCCGAATTCGGTCACGTCCCCGACGACGAACGCGCGACCCTGCGAGTGGTGCAGCGCATGGTGGTCACCGAATGGGCGGCCCTGCTCACCCGGGTCCGCCCCGGTCTCACCCCCGCCGAGGCGGCCGTCCTGGTGCACGCCGCCCTCGGCCTGGTGGTGGACTACGCCCGCGTCTTCGGCGACGACGAGCGAATCTATCCGCGCCAGTGGGTGATTCGCCTCATGGAGGCCGCCCTGTTCGGACCGGCCCAGGTCCGGACTAGGCCGGAGTGACGATCTGGATCAGATTGCCGCAGGTGTCGTCGAACACCGCGGTGGTCACCGGGCCCGCTTCCACCGGCGGCTGGGTGAACTTCACGCCGAGCCCGCTCAATCGCTCGAATTCGGCCCGCACATCCGCGACCTGGAAGGAGGCCGCGGGAATCCCGTCACCGACGAGCGCGTCCTTGTACGGCTTCACCGCTGGATGTCCGTCGGGCTCGAGCAACAATTCCGCCCCCTGCGGGTCCTCCGGCGACACCACGGTCAGCCATCGGGCCGCGCCCAGCGGAATGTCGTGCTTCTTCTCGAAGCCGAGCACCCCGCTGTAGAAGTCGAGCGCCTTCTGCTGGTCGTCCACGAAAACACTGGTGATGTAGATCCGCATGGTTCCTACCCTTCCTGTGCGCCGGCCGCGGGGCGACCGGATTCGTGAGAGTCCCTCGTCCAGCTAGTTCGCGACGTGCTCGCCGTCGCACCACTGCTCGGCCGGAACAGCCGCCTTGACCTGGTCGATGTGGTCGCCACACCCTGCCCAGGTGATCTTGCCGCAGGTCTGGCAGGGGGTCGGTTGACACATGGTTGCTCCTCGGGCCGATCGGATGGGTTCGGGTGGATGGTATCGGGTTCACGGCCCGGTTCGTGTTGCCGGGCCCGGCCGTGACCACGCCCTCCAGGATACCCCCTGGGGTATGCTACGGTGGTTACTATACCCGGTGGGGTATCCGTGAAGCAGTCGAAGGAGTAGGCATGTCCGCACCGCACGAGACCACGCAGGCGTCGCCGCACGGGAAGGCCGTGCTCAGCGAGCTGTCGCCGTTGCACCGGGAGCTGCGGCGCGCGATTCCCGACGTGTACAAGGGTTTCGGCGAGCTCAGCAAGGCGGCGTTCGCACCCGGCGCGCTGGATCGCAAGACCAAGGAGCTCATCGCACTCGCCATCGGCGTCGTCGAGGGCTGCGACGGGTGCGTCGCCTCGCACGGTCAGGCGGCCGCGCGGGCCGGGGCGACCAGGCAGGAGGCCGCCGAGGCGATCGGCGTGACGTTCCTGATGCACGGCGGCCCGGCCACCATTCACGGCGCTCGCGCCTATGACGCGTTCTGTGAATTCGCCGACGCCATCGAATCCGGCGAAGCGCCCGCCTGAGAACACGGAGGACTCTCGAATGTGTCGAGCGACGCGGTGCCGGACCTGCGGTAAGACCACCTGGGCCGGATGCGGGGCGCATATCGCCCAGGTGCGCGCCGGGGTTCCGGCCGATCAATGGTGCGCGGGGCACGAGCAGGTCGCCGGCGGCGGCTGGATTCGGCGGATCCTCGGCCGGTGACGGCACCGGCACACCGGTGACGACGCTCCCGTTCCTTGACGAGATTGTCGTACCGGCCCGCGATCCCCTCCGCCACGGGCCGGTACGACGGATCGGGATTTCAGGCCAGCTGACGGGCCAGAATCGGAATACCCTCTCCCGCAACCTGATCCAGCGCAGCGGTACGGCCGGTGATCAGAAGGAGCAAGGCGCGGATCGGGCCCTTGATCTCGCCACCGGTGCCGTGGGTCCAGTCGACATCGGTGGCGACGAGCCGAATTCCGTCCAGGCGGTGGCGATCCCAGACGGGCCACCCGCACGCGGCGGCCGTGTCGGCTCCGGCGGCGGCTGCCTCGGGATCCACGTCGAGGACCCGGCCGAGCGGGATCGCGATGTCCTGGCCGTGAACGATGGTGTCGAACAGGATGTTTCGATAGTTCGTGAGTTTCGGCAGCCGCCGCGAAGCGGCATGGTCGCGGAGCTCACACACCAGTTCCGAGGTCGGCCGTTGCGCGTACCGGGTGGTGAGGTCGTCGATCATCCGGTTGTAGTCGCCGCGGACGCGGAGCGCCGTGCGCAGCAGCACGCCCGGCGAAGGCGGATTCGGCGGTGCCGCGATGTGCGCCGCGACTTCGCGAACCCGCCAGCCCGCGCACAGCGATGGCGTCTCCCATTCGGACGGCGTCAGATCCGCGAGCAGGGCGGCGATTGCCCGGCGCTGCTGTTCGATGTGCCGCCAACTGTTCTCACGGTCCATGGTGTTCCCCATGCCAATGATTAGTCAGATACACTGACTAGTATGGTCAGCGTCTCTTACCAAGTCAAGGAGTGGGGATGTCCGGCGACGAGCTGAATGCCGGGCTGCTCATGTTCATCGCGTACCAGGCCATGGAGGACCGCATCTTCAGCGCGCTCGCCGCGGCCAGGTTCGCGGATATCAGCGTGGCGCAGGGCAGACTGGCCGCCCGGATCGCGGCCGAGGGATCACGCATCACCGAGCTGGCCCAGCAGGCGCAAGTCACCAAGCAGACAGCCGGATTCCTGGTGGATCAGCTCGAACGCGCCGGGTACGTCGAACGCACGCCGGATCCGCGCGACGGCCGTGCCCGCCTGGTCCGGCTCACCGCCCGCGGCCGGGCGCTGGCCCAGTACTCCAACGACATCGCCGATGCCGTCGAAGCCGAATGGGCCGCGCACCTGGGTGAACGTCGCATGCGCGCGCTGCGCGAGGCCCTCACGCAGCTGCGCGACATCACCGACCCCTACGCCTGATCCTCGCCCGGGCTGCGCAGCCCGATGAAGATCTGCATGCGCCCGGGATAGGCGGTGCTGTTGACATTGAACAGCTGCCCGACGATCCGCGCCGTCGCACCGTCGCCGTTCCGCAACCGGATGACCGGGCGGGCGCGCTCGTAGCGGGCGGTGGTGTCCGACCAGATCTCCAGGAACAGCGGGAACCGGCCCAGCTCCTGCAGCAGGTCGTCGAACCAGCTGGTGTCGCCGAACTGGGCGATGTATCCGTGCAGCCACTGGATCGAGATCCGTAGCTCCCGCTCCCATTCGACCAGCGTGTGCCGCGCTCGGGGATCCCCGAGCATCCAGCGCAGCAGATTGCCGTCCTGGGTCAGCCCCGGGAAACCCGCGGCGAAGCTGTCGTTCCACATCAGGACGTTCAGGCGGGTGTCGACGTAGGCGGCCAGGTGCGGCTCGTACAAGGCCAGGGCCTGCGGAATACCGCGCCCGAGATCGGCGCGCAGGTCATCGGTCGAGGGCTGCTCCACCGGACCCAGTCCGGCCAGGTCCGATAATTGCCGGAATTCCTCCGGGGCCAGTGCCGCCAGGCGATCGAGATAGCGCATCAACGCCGTCACCACTTCACGGGTGGGCCGCTCGCGTTCGCCCTTCTCCAGGTGATTCACATAGCTGGCGCTGACCCCCGAGTTGAATGCCAGCCGCTCCCGCGACACGCCGCGCGCATCGCGTAGCCGGCGCAATACCGACCCGAACGTGGGCGCATTGGGAAGCCCGTCCCCCGCCACCTCGGTGTCGAACTCCTCCATCGCCGC
The DNA here is from genome assembly GCF_050955695.1 of Nocardia sp. CA-136227. NCBI lineage: Bacteria > Bacillati > Actinomycetota > Actinomycetes > Mycobacteriales > Nocardiaceae > Nocardia > Nocardia sp. CA-136227. Next base: position 3,553,654 of record NZ_CP192081.1, on the reverse strand, counting down.
CTCTCCCACGCACGAACCTTCCGGTGTGCTGATTCTTCCATTCCCCCCAATCAGCGCGTGTCCCAGGGGAAACTGGGCGATACTGGACGAATCGGGCGTGATCGGATGGCGGGGAGCCGGCTCGCAGTCCAGGGTCGGCGGATGAGGCCAAGCGGATTCACGCTCGCCGAAGGAGCTGTCCCCCATGGTTTCCGAGCGAATCATCCTTCCCGACTTCTACATGCCGTATCCGCCTGAAGGAACCAATCCCCGAGCCAGAGCCGCCGAATCCAAGATGTGGGAATGGCTGGTCAACCTGGATCTCGTTCCCGAGGAGTTGTCCCGACGCAGAGTGGCGGGTTCCCGCCCGGTAGAGATGTATTCGATGTGGTGCCCCGACGCCGACGTCGAATCACTCGCGCTGCTCGCCGAATTCACGGCGTGGGCGTTTATCGTGGACGACCAGTTCGATATCGAAATGCCCGACCCCCGAAGGTGTTTGGCCACCATTCACCGGCTGGAGACGGGTTTCGACCTCGACGGCACACCGTCCGGGGTGCTGGCGACCGGCTTCCAGGACCTGTGGCGCAGACTGTGCCGCGGCCGCTCACCGCAGTGGCGACGCGCGGTGCGCGCCGAGATCGTGGAATGGTGGTGGAGCTACTACACCGAGAGCGTCCGCACCATCACCGGTGATCTGCCGGAACTCGTCGAATACCGCACCCATCGGCAGATCTCGGTGGCCATCTACATGCTGCTGGATCTGAGCGAGATCACCTACGGGATCGATCTACCCGACACGGTCCGGCAACTGCCCGCCATGAAGACCCTGCGCGCGGCGGTCACCGAGCACATGGGGTTGATCAACGACGTGCATTCCCTGCCCGCGGACGAGGCGGTCGGTTACGCCTACAACGCGGTGCTGCTGGCCGAATATCACCTCGGCTGCACCAGGACTCACGCCCTGCGCGTGGTCAACGAGATGCTGACCGATTGCATTCTGCGGATCGGCCGGATGGAGGAAGCCCTCGCCGAGGAACTCGACGTACTCGGCGTCACCGGGCAGGCCCGCGACGACACCCTGCACACGCTGGAGGACTATCGCCGATACGTGCGCGCCAACTTCGACTTCCACTACCGCGCACCGCGGTACACCAGCCCGCCGATCGAGGCGCTGGCCCACGGGCAGTTGTTGTCCTAGTCCGCGGCCGGATGGCTCTCGCGCCGGGCGCCGGAGGCGTCGATGGCGTACTGGGAGCGGAATTCGCCGGGCGTCATACCGGTTTCGAGCTGGAACGCGCGGTAGAAGTGCCGGTCGGAGGCGAAACCCGCGGCGGCTGCGATGGAGTTGAGGGATCGGGTCGGCTCCGACCGCAGCTGCCGCCGGGCGTGTTCGATGCGCATGCGGCGGATCAGCGCGCCCGGGCCGCCCAGCCCCTCGCACATGCGGAACAGGGTGCGCCGGGACACCAGGCAGGCCTTGGCGATCTCGTCGACGGTGAGGTCGGGATCGGTGAACCGTTTTCGTAGGTAGGCCATCATCTGCTGGCGGGTGTAGAGCGAATCAGCGGGCGCCGGTGAGGCTTTCCCGACCGCGAGCAGGAGCGCCGAGGCCAGCATGCCGGTGGTTTGCCCGTCGAAGGCGAGATTCGCCCGCTCGGCTTCCTCATTGGTCAGTTCGGCCATGTCGCGGAAGAAGCGGGTGACCACGCCCATGGCGCCGTCGGCGGGAATCGGCACGGCGAAAGGCAATTCGTCGCGGGCCAGCCCGGCGTAGTCGAGGACCGGCTGCAAGGGCGCACGCAGCAACGTCGACATCGCATTGTCGGTGGTGCGGCTGACCAGGGGCTGCGCGCTGTCGTAGAAGGCGATGGACCCGGCCACCGATTCCGCGGTCCGTCCCTGCTGCTCTGTCCAATTCGTCCCTTCCAGCACGATATTGGCGAGCAGGAACTCCCCTTGCGACCGCGCGACCATCCGCTGCGTCCGGTTCACCTGCTGGGCGCTGGCTCGCATGAGCGCCACCGACACTCGATCGAACTGGGTGCTGGTGATCTTGCCGTTCCAGCACCCGTCGTGTAGCGGCGAGATCGCTGAAGGCACGATGGCATCCGCCATCAGTGCTTCCCACTGCTCGAAGGCATCACGCGGCTTCAGCGTCGAGGACGAGCGCACCTCGACTGTAACGGAGGCGGTTTGCTCCACGTCCGCATCTTCCCACCGCATGTGCCCGCGCGGGACTGGATTCTGAGGAATAGCGGGACCCGGAGTCGTTCGATCACCGCCGATCAGAGCTGGAACGCAAGGGTTTCGGTATGTGCGGGGACGTCAGGACGACGCTGGATGTCGTCGCCACCCGTTCGAGCGCCTCGAGGTCCTTCTCGATGACGCCGTACAGCAGATACGCGAGCACGAAACCGATGATGCCGCCGACGCACAGGATCCGCACCGCCCAGATGATGGACTCGATATCCACCCCGGGCAGGAACGTGACCCCGGTGACGCCGACCAGCGGCACGGCGGCCGCCACGGTCAGATAGAAGCCGGTGCGCCCGGCGAGCCGGTGCAGGTGGTCGATATCGGCGGCGTCGGAGCGGCCGTGTTCCAGGAACACCGGGTACAGGCACCGCACCACGTACCAGGTCAGCCCGAAGTACGGGTACGACACGGCCATCGCGCCGCACACCACGACCGACAGCAGGAAATGCACGTAGGTGGCGTACGGCACGCCACCGGCGATCAGGTTCAGCAGGACCGGGAACACGATCCCGCCGAGCACCCAGAACACGAAGGCGATCCACACCACCCGGGGGCCGAGCCGGAGCGCGTCGATGCGGGCGCGGGTGAGCGTCTCATCGGTGAAGTCCCAGCCGATGCGCAGGCCGACGAGGACCAGCACGAGGCGGCGCGCGGCGAACAGGATCAGCACCGCCGCGACCACGATCGCGAGCGGATACAGCACCAGCGCAACATATTCGAAGGTGTGCCGGGCCTGCGGCGTGAGCTTACCGACGATCAGCGTCCTGCTGTAGTAGTAGTTGTATCCGACCGCGATCAGGTTCGGAATCGCGATCGCCAGCGCGAGGATCGGGATCGCCCACAGGGGTGCGGTCGGCAGCCACCGGCGCTGCGGCGCGTCCACCAGCTCCCGAGCCCGCGGGTCGAGGCACAGCTCGAATTGCTGAGCCAGCTCCGCGCCATTGGCCCAGCGGTCCTCCTTCTTCGGCGCCAGGCAGGTCAGCAGCACGCGGCGCAGTGAGGGCGGAGTGTCGGCGGGGAGGTCGTCGAGGAATTCCTGGGCGATCGGGCGGCGGCGCACGTCGAGCAGTTGTTCGACCGCGGCCTGCGAATCCTTCGCCTCGAGCTTGGGAAACGGCCGCCGCCCGGTGAGCAGCTCCCACAGTACGACACCGAGCGAATAGATGTCGCTGCGCGTGTCCAGGTCCTCGACCGTGCCGGGCAGTGCCGGGTGGCTGGCGGCCAGGTGCTCGGGCGACATGTAGGCCAGGGATCCACCGAAGTAGGCGACGGGACTGCTGCCGGCGACGTGGTCGCTGGCGCTGATATTGAAGTCGGCCAGTTTCGGGACGCCGTCAGCGGTGAGCAGCACGTTCGCCGGTTTGATGTCGCGGTGCAGGACGCCGTGCTCCTCGGCGTAGTCCAGGGCCTCCGCGAGCCGGCGACCGAGCCAGGCGATCGTCTCCGGCCAGGACAGCGCGGCGATCTCGTCGCGCACCCGGGCGCCCGAGGTTCGCAGCTCACCCTTCTGTTCCAGCGCCGAGTCGGCGGCGTCGAGCAGCAGCTGCCCGCCGCGTTGATCCGGCGGGGTCTCGCGCACGCGGTTCAGGACCGCGGACAGTGTTCCGCCGGGCAGGTACTGCATGTACATGAGTTTCAGCGCGCGGTCCGGCAGTACCCGCTGGTCATAGACGCGCACGATGTAGTCGTGGTCCAGCTGGGCCAGCGTCTGCGGTTCGGTGCCGTGGTCGGTGGAGACCTTCACCGCGACCAGCCGCTGCATCGAGAGTTGCCGTGCCAGAAAGACTCTCGCGAACACGCCGCGGCCCAGTTCCAGCAGCAGGTCGAAGTCGTCGATGCGGTCGCCGGGTTCGAGTTCCTCACTCGCGACCGGCGGGCCGGTCCGATCCACGAGGGTGCTCTCGTAGGGGTCGTTCGGCCGCAGGATGGCGTCGATCTGCTCCGCGTATTCGGGATAGTCCCGCGCGTATTCGGCGACGTCGATCCGGACGCCGGCGCGGCGCAGAATATGGAACTCCTCGTAGAGCAATTGCCGCGGCATCGGGCCGGACGCCAGTTCCGGAAACCGGGCGCGGTATTCGGCGAGCCGCTTCGGGTGCTCGTAGCGCAGCCATCGGTATTTCAGATCCACCTTGATCAGTGCGATCAGCGAGGCCCGGCGCGCGGTGTCACCGGTCAGCGCGAATTTCGCGAGATCGGGGGGCAGGCTACCGGATTCCCATGCGGCCGTGAACTCCTCGACCGCGTCGACGAGCCGCAGCAAAGTATTCGCGGCACGATCGGCCAACGGATCGAATACCGCGGTTGCGTTCGCGTTCGGCTCGGTCATGGCGGTCACTCCGGGGTGAAACTCCGAGGCGTCTTACCCAGACCACGGTATCCGGAATTCCGGACATCCACGAGATCAGGACTGTTCCGCCACCCAGGCGGCGATCTGCGCGCGGGAGGTGAACCCCAGTTTGACCAGGATGTGCTCGACATGGCCCTGCGCGGTGCGCTGGGAGATCACCAGGCGGGAGGCGATCGCCCGGTTCGTCAGGCCCTCCGCGACGAGCTCGGCGACCTGGCGTTCCCGTTTGGTCAGCACCTGCGGGGCGGTCTCGCCGGCCGGGGACGGTTCGTCGAGCGCGAGGCGTACGGCGGAGTCGAGGCTCAGGGCCTCCCCTTCGTGGCGGGCCCGGTCGAAGGCGCGCGGGCCGAGCGCCTCGCGGCTGCCGCGCATGCAGTCGGAGCGGTAGGTGAGCAGGTCACGGACCATGAGGGTCGCGGTGCCGGCGAGGCGGCCCAGTTTGTCGGCCGCGCCCATGAGGACGGCCGCGCGGCGCGGTTCGTTCCGGTCGGCGGCGATCCAGGCCAGGGTCTCCAGGCAGCCCGCGGCCACCAGCGGCTCGGTGATCAGGGCGGACAGCCGGACGCCCTCCTCCAGGAGGCGCTTGGCGCGGTCGACGTCACCGGCTCGCCAGACGGCGAAGCCCGCCGCGAACAAGGCCCAGGACCGGTAGATCGATTCGCCGGCGGTCTCCGTCATGGCGAGCGTCTTGTCGTGGCACGCGACGGCCCGGGTGGTGTCGCCCCCGAGGGCATAGGCCCAGCCCAGGGACAGTTGCGCATCGAACTGCATGCCGAGTTCGCCGCACGCCTCGTATTTGCTGATCGCGTCGGTCAGCAGGGCGGCCGCGTCGGACTCGCCGACATTGCCGCGGGCCAGCGCCGCATTGGCGTCGACGTGGTCGAGCAGGGCCGCGACCAGCGGGTCCGGGGTCTGCTGGGCGAGGACGCGGAGCTCGTCGAAGCGCTTGTTCGCCGTCGCCAGGTCACCGGTCAGACCCACGAGAGTGCCCGCGGCGAACAATGCCCGGGCGCGATCGGCGGTACGGCCGCCGGGGTGGCCGAGCACCCGCTCGTACCAGCGGCAGCCCTCGTGGAGCCGCCCGCGCAGTCCCCAGAACAGGTACATGCCGGTGACCATCCCGAGGCCGCCCTCCCCGGACTCGGACAGGTTGTACTCCAAGGCTTTTCGAAGATTCGGCAGTTCCCGTTCGAGGCGGGCGACCCAGTCGAGCTGACGCGGGCCGATGATCTCGGCGTTCGCCTCCCGGACCAGCCCCTCACACCAGTCCCGGTGGCGCCGATGCAGGTCCGGGTACAGGCCGGACTCCTCGGCCTGCTCCCGGCCGAATTCCTGCACGGTCTCGAGCATCCGGAAGCGCACCGACCCGTCGGTTTCCTGCCGGACCAGGATGGACTTGTCGACCAGCGCGGACAGGGTGTCGAGGACCTGGTATTCGGGCAGGTGACCGGCACACACCTGCTCGACCGCGTCGAGTTCGAAGCCGCCGTTGAACACCGACAGGCAGGCCCACAACGTCTTCTCGTCGGGGGTGCACAAGTCGTAGCTCCAGTTGATGGAGTACCGCAGGGTCTGCTGCCGTTTCGGGGTGCCCCGGCCGCCACGGGACAGCAGGGCGTACCGGTCGCTGAGTCGAGTGCGAATCTGCTCGACCGACATGGTGCGCAGGCGCGCGGCGGCCAGCTCGATCGCCAGCGGCAAGCCGTCGAGGCGGGCGCAGATCTGCGCGATCGCGGGCTGATTCGCGTCGGTCATCTCGAAGCCCGGCAGGGCCGCGGCGGCGCGTTCGACGAACAGCGCCACGGCGTGCGACTGCGCCGACGCGCGTTCCTTGCTCGACTCGGGAACGGTCAGCGGCGGAAGCGGATACACGGCTTCGCCGCCGATGCCGAGGGCCTCGCGGCTGGTAGCCAGGATTCGCACATTCGGGCAGACCCGCAGCAGTGCCTCCGACAGCTTGGCGGCCGCGTCGATCACGTGCTCGCAATCGTCGAGGACCAGCAGCAGATCGTGCGGGGCCAGCGCCTCCACCAGGGTGTCGAGCACGGATATGACGCCCTGGCTTCGGATTCCGAGGGCGGCGGCCACCACATCGGGCAGCAAGGCGTCGTCGTGCAGCTCCCCCAGTTCGACGAGCCACGCGCCGTTCGGGAACCGCTGCCGGGTCTTGTGCGCGACTCGCAGTGCGAGCCTGGACTTTCCGACCCCGCCGATCCCGGTCAGGGTCACCAGGCGGGACCCGGCCAGCAGGTTGACGACCTCGGACAGCTGGGTCCGGCGATCGACGAAGCTGGTCAGTTCGAGCGGCAGATTGCCGGTCCCGTCGTGCAAGCCGTCACTGTGCAGCCGCGGAACTCGGTGCGATGCGATCATTTCCGATCCTGTGAGCGATTCGGATTCGGTGCCCGGTTCGTCGCGCACCGCCATCTCGTCGACCGGGAAGCCGCGTTCGATCTGGATCCGGCGCAACTGGTCGCCCAGGGAGGCCGCGGTCGGACGGTCGTGCGGGTCGCGGGACATGGCCGCTTCGATCACCGCGCGGACATCCCAGGGGATCTCGATCTCGCTGAGTTCTGGATTCGCGGGGGTGGCGATCCGCACGGGCCGAGTCCCGTCCTCATGGTCGGGTTGCTCGACGGTGACACGGCGGGTGAGCGCGCAGAGCAGGGTGGCTCCCAGCCCGTAGACGTCCGAGCCGCGGCTGGGGGCCTGCCCGTCGAGCACCTCGGGCGCGGTAACGGCTTCCGAGCTGGCGACGTCCGCGATGCCGAAGTCGGTCAGCACGGGCTCGTCGTAATCGGTGAGCAGGATGTTCGCGGGCCGGATATCGCGGTGGACGACCCCGGCGCGATGCGCGGATTCGAGCGCCCCCGCGATCCGCACCCCGATGTGCAGGGTGTCGGACAGCGACAGCGGGCCGTCGGCTTGGAGCCGTTCACCCAGCGAGCCCCGGGAAAAATACGGCATGACCAGGTAGGGACGGCCGCCGTCGGTCTCGCCGACCTCGAGCATGCTGACGATGTTCGGATGCCCGGTGAGACGTCCCAGCGCGCGTTGCTCGCGGAAGAACCGTTCCCGATCCTCGTCCAGGTCACCTGTGAGAACTTTCACCGCCACATCCCGTTCCGCGGCGACCTGGGTGCAGCGGTAGACGATTCCGAGTCCGCCGCGCCCGATCTCGTGCGCGCCTTGGAATCCGGCAGCGCTCAGCTCCGTGACGACGTCGGAACCGGCATCACGCTGCGCTTCGAATGGATCGGCTTGGACCATCGGTAACTCGCAAATCGCCAGCAAGCGGGCACCAATCAGCTTATCTCCCCCTACACGTGCGCGGCGGAAATAGGTATATGCCCGGCAGAACGACCGTCGTGCGCAGGTATTCCCCGACCGAAGCTGGTTTCACCGCCGAGCGACCGCACGGCATCGAAAATCATCAGGAGAACCACCATGGCTACCGGACACCGCTCCCCCTCCCGGACCGCCCGCCGTCTCGCCGCTTGCGCCTTGGCCGCCGCCTCGCTCTCGATCGTGGCAACCGCCCAGGCCTCGGCACTCGTCCCGGACGCCCCGGCGCGGACCCTGCCCGCAGCCGTGAACCTCTCGGCCACGAAGATCGCGCCGACCGCCGCCTCGAACGACCTCGACGGCTGGATCCGTGAAGCCCTGGGCGTCATGGGCGCCCACGGGATTCCCGGCAGCTACGAGGGCATCCACCGCAATGTCATGCGCGAATCCGGCGGTGACCCCGGCGCCATCAACCTCTGGGACTCCAACGCCGCGGCGGGCATCCCGTCCAAGGGCCTGCTCCAGGTGATCGACCCGACCTTCGAGGCGTACCACGTCGACGGCACCTCCTGGGACATCTGGGATCCGGTCGCCAACATCGCCGCGGCCTGCAACTACGCCGCGGCCCGCTACGGCTCGATGGACAACGTCGACTCGGCGTACTGACCACTCGATACGCTCCACCCGCTCGGGCGGTGATCCACTCCTCGGATCACCAGCCCGGCCGGAGCATTCCGGGATGCGCGTCCCGGACGGTTCCCAGCTCGATCCCGAACTCCAACAAGGCTTTCGCCCCGCTCAACATCCAGGTGAAGCCCCCGGTCAATTCCGCGCCCGTCTCGCCGACCCTAGGCGCGACACATTTCCGGTGGTCAGGCCGGGTACGGGGTGAGTTTGAAGTCCGGGTGGACCTTGGCGTACATCTCGGCCGGAGTCGGGACCTCCCAGCGCGCGTAAGCGTCCGCCGGAGAAAGCGTTTCGGGCCGCACCGGCGGGATGCCGCGGAAGAAGGGGGCGACAACCGGCGCGGTCGAAGGCGAGAGCCACGACAGCAGGGCCAGCTGGATCCGGGCGCTGTGGGACACCACCCGGAAGACCGGTTTGGCCAGTAGGCGAACCGCCGTGTCGGCCGCCTTGGACTGACGGACGCCGGCGAGTTCGCGTTGCCAGCCGGGCAGGGTCGCGATGGTCGCGCGGCGCAGGAACTGATTGGCCACCCAGCCGACGGGACGCATCCTGCCGAGCATGGGCGGGTACATCACCTCGGCGTTGAGCAGGTGGTTCATCATCCGCTGGGTGACCTCGCTCGCGACGAGCCGGGTGCGCACCTCCTCGAAGTAGGCGCGAACACCCTCCCGGGTGCGCGGGACCAGGGCCGGGTCGCAGGTCTGCAGTTCCGCCGCGACCGCGCACTCGTGCCAGAACTGCCGCTCCTCGTCCTCGGAAAGCCTTCCGGGACCGAACGTCTCGTAGACGTAGAGGATGGAGTGCCACGCCGTCAGGTGGATCCACAGCTGGCTCTCGGGATCGTTGGCGTCGTAGTAGAGACCCGAGACCGGCTCGGTCCCGACGCCGTTCTCGGCGTGGATCCGCATCAGCACCGCCGACGCCGTCGTGGCCGTCTTCGTGTCACCGAACAGCACGGTGGCGAAGTAGGCGAGGGTGCGGTCGTAGCGGATCCTGGCCTGGCTGTACACCTTTCCGGTGGTCGCGACCGACGCGACGAGGAAGGGATCGAGTTCCTCGATCACCACCGCCCGCTGGAATCCCACCGACATCGACGTGGGGTATCCCCACACTTTCCATGTCACCGAGCCGGGGCCGAAGAACCCGTAGTCCTCGGCCGGTTGAACCGGTGCGGTCAGCCACGCCACCGGTTTGGTGCGGGCGCTCCCGGCCTGGCCGCGCGTCGTCATGAGATCACTGAGCTTGCGAAATTTCCCGGCCATGCCGAGCCTCCTCTTCAAATCTACGCAGAAGTAGAACTTTAGTTCTACGGTGCCGTAGGAATTGAAGACAAGGTAGCACCGGGCCCGTCGGCCCACCAGGCTTTCAGCCGAACTGTCTCAGCCACGCTCCCGCGCGGGCGGCAGGGTGCGCAGCAGGGAACGAACGGTCGACTCCAGGCGCTCGGGCGGAAACCGCTGCGGATCCGTCAACACCATGCGGCCGAGCACTTCCATGAAGCCGACCATCGCGGTTCCGATGAGCTCGAGGTCGGCGCCCTCGGGACCGCCTCGGATCGCGAATCCGGTACGCAGCAATTCGAGATAGCGCGCGGTCAGGTCCTCTCGCGCGACGGCCAGCAGCGACCGGTAGTCGGCGGGCGCGCCGTCGGCGTGCATCAGAATCAGCCGCCATCGACCCGGCACGGCCGCGACAGCCTGCAGGAACGCGAGCGCCGCGGTGACGAACTCTTCGTCCGGATCGGTGCCGCGCAGGTCTTCCGGCATTGCCCGCAGCATCTGCGCCATCCCCCGCGCATGCTCCCGATGCAGCAGCGCGGCCACGAGTTCGGGCGCGGTCGGATACAGCGCGTACAGAACCGGCTTCGCCACACCGGCTTCCCGCGCCACCGCCTGCATGGTCAACTGCGCCAGCCCATCCCCCTCGACGACCCGCAACGCGGCATCGAGCAACTGCGTGCGCCGCTCGTCCGGCGGCAGCCGCGGCGCGTTCCGGCGGCGCGGCCGGGCGGCCACAGGATCGACTCCGACCTGCCACACCCCGGGCGACTTCTTCTCCACCGTCACCCCCGCATCATCTCCCATCACCCCTTGGCGGCCGGGATACCGCCCTGCTACCCTCCTGCCACAACTTCTACGCGAGCGTAGAAAGCAAGTTCTACTCCATTGTAAGAATCGGAGCGCACTGCCCCGACAGCCGACCCCACCGCGCGCATCGAGGAGGTCCGGCAAGCACGGCCGTCCTTCACGATGACGACGACTGCGAGGTGAATGCCCCGGCCGCAACGGTTTTCGCGAACCTCGAGCGCGGCGCCTTCGCCGGACTGCCCGCGCTGGCGGTGGCGACCTACCCGACCACCGACCGAGGCGCCGGTACATCCAGGACAGCCCACAACTACGTATTCGCAGCGCTCGAGCAGGTAATCGACCATCACCCCGACGAGCACCTGCACATCGCCGGAGTCCACACGTCGATCTCCCTGCTGGTCGACTCCTACGCCCAGGAGTACCGATTGACCCCCTCGGCCAACGGAACTCGCATCGAATGGACCATCAGCGGCCGCCCAGGAATCCTCGCCTCCTTCCCCCTGACCTGGACAGCCCCCTTCATCCGCCCGTTCGCCCGCCCAGCCCTCCGCCGATCCGCCACACCGACCTGACTTCGAGAACATCCGGATGGCGGCTCCCGACCGGTAACTGCCCCAAAGTCGCCCCTTGAACCCGCGGCCGAATCATGATGGGACACATCACGTTCGCAGTCGGCGGGAGATCCACACATCATGTCGGTGAAAGCCCTCTCGGCGAGCGTGACCGTGCTCGCCGCACTCGCCCTGACCGGGTGCGGCTCCAGCAGTAGCGCATCCGACCAACCGAGCGCCACGATCGTGTCCACGACCACCCAGGCCGTGTCGACCACACCGGGGACGTCCATGCCCCCGGCCGCCGCGGCAGCGCGACGCTCGGCATGTGTCGGCATGCACGCGGTACTCGCCTTGGCCGCCAGAAGCCACTCCGGAGACCCCCGGTGGTCGTTGCAGAATGCCGCCGACGACCTCCTGAACGAATGGCTGACCAGCCCCGACGCCGCCGCCGCGACACCCGACGAGAACACCGGCTTCGCCGCCGGCGCCCGCGACGCCGTCACCCTGATCTCGCGGGGCCAGAGCTACGACCAGTGCCCCTAGTGAACCCACCCCTGGGCTCACTGGAGACGCCGTAAGCGGACACGAACGTCGATCCGGTATTGGACGAACCGGAGTGCTGGATCACACCGACCGCTCCGCTTTGTCGACTGTGTCGTGGCTCTCTTTGCGGCAGATTGACTGCGACATCACAGGTCACGCGCAGGGAGTTGAGCAGATGCATCTCGGAGCCGTCGGCACGCTGGACGAGGATCGGACGGAGGCCGCCCCCCGCCTCCACTTCGATCCCGATTCACTGCCGCCCCGCGCGAGGCTGACCTGGCCCGGCGCCCCGGCGTCACTGACCGAGCTGATCGAGATCTTCTCGGCCCTGGGCCTGCACGTCACCACCCACGAGGTGAGCGTCGAGGGGCTGTGCACCGAGCATCGATTCACCTTCCGGCCCACGGCCTTCGGGCTGAGCGAGCCGACGGCCGGGCTGCTCGCGGAGGCGTTCACCGCCGCCACCGCGGGCGAACTGGAGATCGACGGTTTCACCGGTCTGATCGCCACCGCGGGCCTGGCCTGGCAGGACGCGATCCTGGTGCGGGCCGCCTGCCGGTATCTGCGGCAGGCCGGGCTGCGCATGAGCGAACCCCGGATCGCCGAAATCCTCACCGCCCATCCGGATTTCGTGCGCGCATTCGTCGCGCTGTTCCACGCGCGCTTCGATCCCGGGCACCCGGATCGCGCCGCCGCGGTGGCTGCCGCCGACGTCGAGGCGAAGCACCGCCTGGAGTCGGCCACCACCCTGCCCGAGGATCAGCTGCTGCGCGGGCTGTACACCTTCTGCACCGCGGTCGTGCGCACCAACTGGTTCCAGCCGGACCGGGCGGTCGCCGCGTTCAAGATCGATCCCGCCCGATTGTCGCTGTCCACGCCGATCACGCCGTACCGCGAGATCTTCGTGCATTCCACCCGGGTCGAGGGCAGTCACGTGCGCGGCGGCGTGATCGCGCGCGGCGGCCTGCGCTGGTCCGATCGCGTCGACGACTTCCGCACCGAGGTGCTGGGCCTGATGAAGACCCAGACGGTGAAGAACTCGGTGATCGTGCCGATGGGCGCCAAGGGCGCGTTCGTCGTGCGCGGCGGCCGCACCGATCCGGCCTCGGCGGAATACGCGTACGCGGCGTTCATCGGCGGCCTGCTCGACGTCACCGACAATATCGTGGACGGCGTCATCACCACCCCCGCGCACACCGTCGTCTACGACGACCCGGATTCGTACCTGGTGGTGGCCGCCGACAAGGGCACCGCCCGCTTCTCGGATCTGGCCAATTCCATTGCGGTGGCCCGCGGTTTCTGGCTCGGCGACGCCTTCGCCTCGGGCGGCTCGACCGGCTACGACCACAAGGCGCTGGGCATCACCGCGCGCGGCGCGTGGCGCTCGATTCGCCAGCACTTCGCCGAACTCGGCATCGATCCCGACACCGAGCCCTTCACGGTCACCGGAATCGGCGACATGTCGGGCGACGTCTTCGGCAACGGCATGCTCGAGACCGATCGCATCCGCCTGGTGGCCGCCTTCGACCACCGGCACATCTTCCTGGACCCCGACCCGGATCCGATGCTCTCGCACCAGGAACGCACCCGGCTGGCCGGATTGGAGCGCAGCAGCTGGGCCGACTACGACCCGGCGCTGATCTCCGCGGGCGGCGGCGTGTGGCCGCGCACCGCGAAATCGGTGCCGCTCGCACCCGAGGTGCGCGCGCGGCTGGGCGTCACCGCCACCGAACTGCCCGCGCCCGAGCTGATCCGGGCGATGCTCGGCGCGGAGGTGGACCTGCTGTTCAACGGCGGCATCGGCACCTATGTCCGGGCCCGGGACGAACAGGACGCCGACGTGGCCGACCCGTCCAACGACGAGGTGCGGGTCACCGCGGATCGGCTGCGCTGCCGGGTCATCGGCGAGGGCGGCAATCTGGGCCTCACCCAGCAGGCTCGCATCGAATTCGCCGTCGCCGGCGGCAAGGTCAACGCCGACTTCATCGACAACGCCGCCGGCGTGGCCACCTCCGACCGCGAGGTGAACCTCAAGATCGCACTGGATTCCGCGGTGGCCGCGGGACTGTCGACGATCGACGAACGCAATCGGCTGCTCGCGGCGGAGGCCGACGCGGTGGCCCGCGCCGTGCTCGCCGACTGCGATCGACAGGCCCTGGCCATCAGCCTCGCCGAGACGCACGCCCCCTTCCTCATCGACCGGCACGGCCGCCTGATCGAGAACCTCGAACACGCGACCGAACTCGACCGCGCCGCCGAATTCCTGCCCACCCCGGCCGATCTCGCGGCGCGCCGCCGCGCGGGCAAGGGCCTGGTGCGCCCCGAGATCGCGGTGCTGCTGGCCACCGCCAAGAACCTGGTCCGCGAGGAACTGCTGGCCTCGGACGCGCCGACCGACCCGGTGGTGACCGGCGCGCTGGCGAACTACTTCCCCGACCGCATCCGGGATCTGCTGGGCGAGCGACTGTTGAGCGAGCATCCGGTGGCCCGCGAGATCATCGCGGTGGCCGCGGCCAACCAGGTGATCAACCGGGTCGGCCCCGGCATGATCCACCGGCTCGAGGAGCGGCTGGGGGCGGGCACCCCGCAAATCGTGCTGGCCTGCGCCGTCGTCGACGCCGTCCTGGACGTGGACCGGTGGTGGCGGGACGCGCTGGCGCTGCCGGGCGTCTCCCCGCAGATTCGGATGGGCATCCTCAAGGGCATTCAGGACGCGGTGGAACAGGCCACCGCCTGGCTGCTCACCCATCGCAGCGCGGCCACCTGGTCCGCCGAGATCGACTGCCACGCAATGGTTGTCGCCGAACTGATGACGGTGCTGCCGCGCCCCGGCGGCCATCCCGGGCGGGATCTGGCCAACCTGCGCCTGCTCGCCCAGGCCCTGCCGCTGAGCGCGACCGCCCGCCGCACCGGGCTGCCGGTCGCGCTGGTCAGCCAGACCTATCGCGAGCTCGGCGACCTGATCGGCCTGGACTGGCTGGCCACGACGTTCGCCGCCACCCGCACCTCCGACCACTGGGAGACGCTGGCCGCCGCGGTGCTGGCCGATGAACTCCAAGCCCGTTGGCACGCCCTGGCGGCGGCGGTCCTGTCCTCGGCCTCCCCCGCCGATTCGGCCCGCGACCACATCGCCGCCTGGAAGTCCACGCCGTCGGCGCTGCGGCTGGTGGAGTTGGTCGCGCGCCTGCGCCGTTCCGGCACAGTCGATCTCGCCCGGCTCTGCGTCGTCAACGCCGAACTGGCGACCGCCGCCCTCGGCAACGAATAGTCCCCACAGCACCGCGAGCGCCGCCGATCGAATCGGGATCGACGGCGCTCGCGGCATTGTGTGGCCCGGCACGAACGCGCCGGACACTGCGCCGATCAGCGGCGGGAAACCACAGCCAGCAGCAGTTCGGCGCGGACCAGCGCCTGATCGAGCTTGCAGCCCAGGATCGATTCGATTCTGGCCACGCGGCTGCGCAGGGTGTGGCGGTGCACGCCGAGCGCGGTGGCGGCGGTCTCCCACTGGCCGTGGGCCTCGAGGTAGGCGCGCAGCGAGCCGATGAGATCGGTGCCGTGCCGGTCGTCGTAGTCGATGAGCGGCTGCAGCATGGCTTCCGACACCGCGCTCAGCACCCGCTGGGCCTCAGGAAAGGCCAGTAGCGCATGGCCCGCCAGCGCCGCCAGCTCCAGCGGGCGGGCGCCGGGCGCCGCCGCCGAGGCGGCCAGCTCGGCATTGTCCACGGCCGCGCTGAAGCGGCGCAGCGGATGCGGGGAGCTCAGGCCCGCGCGCACGGTGGCCCGCGCGTCCGCGGGCAGATCGGCCAGGAGTTGTTCGGCGACCTCGTCGGTGTCGGAGCCGCGGAGCAGGACCGCGGCGTGGTCGCCCATGACGTGCGCGAACAGCTGCCGGTTGAGCAGGCGCAGCCGCGCGTCGATCGCGTCGAGGGCGGCCGCCGCGGCCTCGGGCCCGGGGCACCACAACACGAGGGCGCGGATTCTGCCGGTGCGGTCGGCGGCCGCTGTCAGGTGCTGCCACATGCTGTCGGGGTCGCCGGGCTGTTGCAACAGCATGGCGATGGCCTGAGAGTTCAAGTGGTTCTGGGCCATTCGCAACCGGGCGGGCTTCTCGAAGTCGAGGGCGAGCAGCGAGCTGGCGTGACCGAGCAGCACCTGATCGACCGGACCGAGCGCGGTGGCGGTGACCACCGCGAGGTGCCCGTGCACGGTCTGCCCGGCGCTGATGGCCTGCAGCACGATGTACTGCCCCGACGACACCTGGATGACGCCGCTGCCCGCGCTCTCGCCGTGCGCCGCGATGAACTCCCCGATGCGGTCGAGGGTCTCCGCGGCGGGTGAGCGCGGATGCGCCTCGGTCACGGCGCTGTCGGCGCCGACCACGAGCACCGTCGCCGACAACGCCACCGACAGCTCCTTGATGACCGCGCGCACACCCTGCACCGCCGCCCGCGTCATGCGCGGCTGCGCCCGCGAGGCGCGCAGCACCTTCTCGTACTCCTGCTCGGCGAGCCGCTGCATGACCTTCTTGGTGATGGCCGCGAACGGGGTCGGCAACGGCACCTCGAACAGCGGCAGCCCGAGCCGGTCGGCGGCCTCGACCAGATCCGCGGGCACCGTCTCGTGCGAGAGCCCGATGCCGAATCCGACGCCCGCGACGCCGGCCGCGCCGAGGTCCTCGAGGTACCGCAACCGGTCGGCGCGACTGAGCGGCAAACCCATGCCCGTGGTCAGCACCAGCTCACCCCCGGACAGCCATTGCTGGGGTTCGGTCAGCTCCGAGGTCAGGACGAGGGTGATGGCCCGTCCGAGCCCGCTCGCGCCGCCCTTGAGCACCAGGCCCAGCTCGGGTTGGGACAGGACCCATCGGACAGGTATTCCCGCGTTCACAGCGCTCCCATAGCAATCTGGACGATCTGTCGAAACCGAATTCTTCTCCCACGCCGATCCGGCAGGTGACGCAGGGGTGTGTTGCGCAGCACACTAACTGGCAACCCCACAGAACGCACTTTCGAACGAGATCGGGCACACACATGACGAATGAGCTGCTCCGCAACTACATCGATGGCCGGCTGGTGGCCGCCACCACGTCGGAGTCGTTCGAACTGATCAGCCCCGTGGACGAAGCGGTGACCGGCCTCAGCCCGATCTCCGGCCGGGCCGATATCGATGCCGCCGTCGCCGCCGCCACCCGCGCTCTCCCCGCCTGGAAGGCGGCCACCCCGAGTCAGCGCCAGGCTGCGCTGCTGAAGCTGGCCGAGGCCATCGAGGCCAACTCCGACGCGCTCGTCGAGGCGCAGTGCCGCGAGACCGGCCAGCCCAAACATCTGGTCGCCTCCGAGGAGGTCGCCGCCGGCGCCGATCACCTGCGCTTCTTCGCGGGCGCCGCCCGCATGCTGGAGGGCAAGTCCGCCGGCGAGTACATGTCCGGGTTCACCTCGTATGTGCGCCGGGAGCCGATCGGTGTGATCGGCCAGGTGACCCCGTGGAACTACCCGCTGATGATGGCCATCTGGAAGATCGGCCCGGCGCTGGCGACCGGGAACACGGTGGTGCTCAAGCCCAGCGACACCACCCCGGGCAGCACCCTGCTGCTGGCCGAGCTGTCGCAGGGCATCCTGCCCGACGGCGTGCTCAATGTGGTGCTGGGCACCGCGAGCACCGGCGCGACCCTGGTCAGCCACCCCGGCCTGGACATGGTGGCGATCACCGGTTCGGTGCGGGCGGGCATCGCCGTGGCCGAGGCCGCCGCCGCGCAGGTCAAGCGCGCGCACCTCGAACTCGGCGGCAACGCGCCGGTGGTGATCTTCGGTGACGCCGATCTGGCGCTGGCCGCCGACCGCATCGGTGACGCGGCCTTCTTCAACGCCGGTCAGGACTGCACCGCCGCCACCCGGGTGCTGGTGCACGAGTCGGTGCACGACGACTTCGTCGAGGCGCTGGTGAAGAAGGCGCGGACGGTGAAGCCGGGCCTGCCCGACGACCCCGAGGCCGCCTACGGCCCGCTCAACAACATCCGGCACTTCGAGTCGGTGGTCGGCAAGATCGCGGAGCTGCCCGCGCACGCCACCGTCGTCACCGGCGGCGAGCGGGTCGGCGAGCGCGGCTTCTACCTCGCCCCGACCGTCATCACCGGTGTGCGCCAGGACGACCCGATCGTGCAGGAGGAGATCTTCGGCCCGGTCATCACCGTGCAGACCTTCGCCGACGAGGCCGCCGGCGTGCAGCTCGCCAACGACGTCGTCTACGGGCTGGCCTCGAGCGTGTGGACCCGCGATCACGGTGTGGTGCAGCGTGTTTCGGCGGCGCTGGACTTCGGCGCGGTGTGGGTCAACTGCCATATCCCGCTGGTGGCGGAGATGCCGCACGGCGGGTTCAAGCGCTCCGGCTACGGCAAGGACCTCTCCGCCTACGGCGTGGAGGACTACACCCGCGTCAAGCACGTGATGAGCGCGCACGACTGAGCGCACCGCCGCCACCCGATCCGTAACCCCTTTCCGCAGAAAGACTTTCGATGACCGAGATCACCTACCGGCTCCCGCAGCAGCGGGTGCTGACCACCGCTCTACCGGGCCCGCGCTCGCAGGAGCTGGCCGCCCGCCGCAAGGCCGCCGTCGCGGCCGGGGTGGGTTCCACCGCGCCGGTGTACGCGGCCGATGCCGACGGCGGCGTCATCGTCGACGTCGACGGCAATTCGCTGATCGACCTGGCCGCCGGAATCGCGGTGACCAATGTCGGCGCCTCGCATCCCAAGGTGGTCGCGGCGGTGCGGGAGCAGGTCGAGCGGTTCACGCACTCCTGCTTCATGGTCACCCCGTACGAGGCGTACATCGAGGTGTGCGAGCAGCTCTCGGCGCTCACCCCCGGCGATCACGAGAAGCGCAGCGTCCTGTTCAACTCCGGCGCGGAGGCGGTGGAGAACGCGGTCAAGGTGGCGCGCCTGGCCACCGGCCGGACCGCGGTGGTCGCCTTCGACCACGCCTATCACGGCCGCACCAACCTGACCATGGCGCTCACCGCGAAATCCATGCCGTACAAGTCGCATTTCGGCCCGTTCGCCCCCGAGGTGTACCGGATGCCGATGTCCTACCCGTTCCGCGACGGCGGGCAGGACGGTGTGGCCGCCGCCCGTGAGGCGATCACCCGGATCGAGAAGCAGATCGGCGCGGATTCGGTGGCGGCGATCATCATCGAGCCGATCCAGGGCGAGGGCGGATTCATCGTGCCCGCGGCCGGTTTCCTGCCGACGCTGGTGGAGTGGGCGCGCGCGAACGGCGTGGTGTTCATCGCCGACGAGGTGCAGACCGGTTTCGCGCGCACCGGCGAGTGGTTCGCCTGCGATCACGAGGGCGTGGTCCCCGACATCATCACCATGGCCAAGGGCATCGCGGGCGGTATGCCGCTCTCGGCCATCACCGGCCGCGCCGAGCTGCTCGACGCCGTGCACGCGGGCGGCCTGGGCGGCACCTACGGCGGCAACCCCGTCGCGTGCGCCGCGGCGCTGGCCGCCATCGAGGCCATTCGCGATCACGATCTGCCCGCCCGCGCCCGCCACATCGGCGAGACGGCGCTGACGCGCTTCCACGCACTGGCGCAGGAAGTTCCGGCCGTCGGCGACGTGCGCGGCCGCGGCGCCATGCTGGCGCTCGAGTTCGTCCGCCCCGGCACCACCGAACCCGATGCCGCGCTCACCGCCGCCGTCGCCAAGCGCTGTCTGGAGCAGGGTGTGCTCACCCTGACCTGCGGCACCTACGGCAATGTCATCCGACTGCTGCCGCCGCTGGTGATCAGCGACGAGCTGCTCGACGAGGCGCTGACGGTGCTGTGCACCGCCATCGGCGAGCTCGCGGGCCGATAGAGGGCTGGGAGACCAATGTTGGAATACGACAAGATCAGCGCCCTCGTCCCCACCGGGATGTGGATCGACGGAGCGTCCGTCCCGGCCGCCGACGGCCGCACCTTCGCGGTCCACGATCCCGCCGGTGGTGAGCTCCTCACCGAGGTCGCCGACGCCAACGGCGAGGACGCTCTGCGCGCCCTCGACTCGGCCAGCCGCGCCCAATCCGCTTGGGCCGCAACGTCTCCGCGGGAACGCTCGATGATCCTGCGCCGCGCCTGGGAGATCCTGCTCGCACACACCGAGGACATCGCGCTGCTGATGACCCTGGAAATGGGCAAGACCCTCGCCGAAGCGCGCGGCGAGGTCGCCTACGGCGGCGAATTCCTGCGCTGGTTCAGCGAGGAGGCCGTGCGCGTCGGCGGCCGGTACACCGAATCCCCCGCCGGAACCGGGCGCATCCTGGTCACCCAGCAGCCGGTCGGCCCCTGCCTGGCGATCACGCCGTGGAACTTCCCGCTGGCCATGGGCGCTCGCAAGATCGCCCCGGCGCTGGCCGCGGGCTGCACCGTCATCGTGAAGCCCGCCGAGGACACCCCGCTGACCACCCTGGCCCTGGCGCGGATCTTCGCCGAGGCCGGTCTGCCCGCGGGCGTGCTGTCGGTGCTGCCGGGCAGCGACGCCGCGGCCATCACCGCGCCGCTGCTGGCGGACCCGCGCCTGCGCAAGGTGACCTTCACCGGTTCGACCCGGGTGGGCAAACTGCTGCTGCGCCAGGCCGCCGACAATGTCCTGCGGACCTCGATGGAGCTGGGCGGCAATGCCCCGTTCATCGTGTTCGAGGACGCCGACCTGGAGCAGGCGCTGGCCGGGGCGATGGCGGCGAAGATGCGCAATGGCGGCGAGGCGTGCACCGCGGCCAACCGCATCTACGCGCACAACTCGATCCGCGCGGAATTCGCCTCGCGCCTGGCCGAGAAGATCGGCGCGCTGCGCGTCGGCCCCGGGTACGCACCGGGCATCGACACCGGCCCGCTGATCAACGAGCGGCAGCGCAAATCCGTTGCGGCGCTGGTGGACGACGCCGTCGCCGCCGGCGCGGTGGTCCGCACCGGCGGTCAGATCATCGACGGGCCGGGCTGGTTCTTCCAGCCCACCGTGCTCGACGAGGTGCCGCGCACCGCGCGCATGCACCGCGAGGAGATCTTCGGCCCGGTCGCCGCCGTCTACGGCTTCGACACCGAGGACGAGGTCGTGGCCCTGGCCAATGACACCGAATACGGCTTGGCCGCCTACTTCTACACGCAGGACCTGGATCGCGCGCTGCGCGTGTCCGCCGCGCTCGAGGCCGGCATGGTCGGCGTGAACCGCGGCGTCATCTCCGACCCGGCGGCCCCGTTCGGCGGGGTGAAGCAGTCCGGTCTGGGCAGTGAGGGCGGATCCGAAGGGATCCACGAGTACCTCGACACCAAATACGTCGCGCTGACCCGCTGACGTCATCCCCCGGCACCCCGGCCCCTGCGCCGGATCCGGTGCCAACCCGGTCTCCGGCAACGACGCCGCCGATCGGTTCGCCACCGCGGCGCGGTGTGGTCGAGGGCCCCGGCCTTCGACCACGCCACACCCCGTACCAGGAGCTTGAATGCTCATACAGAACGCTTCCGAGACGGCAGAGCCCGCTCAGGACGACACCGCTTCCAGCGGTAAGGGATTGGCCACCGACAAGGTCGGCACCCTGGCCGGCGCGGTCCTGAGTATCGCCTCCATCGCCCCCGCCTACACCACCACGGCCAGCGTCGGCCTGATCGTCGCGGCGGTCGGTCTGAAGATGCCCGCCCTGCTGATCGCCGGGTTCGTTCCGATGTTCCTGGCGGCCTTCGCCTATCGCGAGTTCAGCGCCGAGACACCGGACTGCGGGGCCTCCTTCACCTGGTCAGCGCGCTCGCTGGGACCCTACGTCGGCTGGATGGCCGGCTGGGGTTCGGTGATCGCGGTGGTCATCGTGCTCGCCAATATCGCCGCGGTGGGGGCGGAGTTCCTCTATCTGGTCATCGGCCGGATAACGCACTCGGAATACATTGCGGCACTGGGCGAGAACAAGCTGGTCAATATCGCCACCACGCTCGTCTTCCTGGCCGCGGCCGGATGGGCGGCCAGTCGCGGCATCAGCTCCAGCGAGCGGGTGCAGTACGTGCTCGTCGGATTCCAGCTGACCGTGCTGCTGCTGTTCGCGGGCATCGCCCTCGCCAAGGCCCTCAGCGGCGATACGCCGTCGGGGCTGAGCTTCAGCCTCGACTGGTTCAACCCGCTGACCGGACTCACCCTGGGCGCCTTCGCGATCGGACTGATCGGCTCGGTGTTCATGTACTGGGGCTGGGACACCGCGCTCACCCTGGGCGAGGAGTGCAAGGACCCCCAGCGCACGCCCGGCCGCGCCGGACTGCTGTCGATCCTGACCGTGCTGGGCACCTATCTGCTGCTGGCGGTCGCGCTCATGTGGTACGCGGGGGTCGGCGACACCGGCATCGGCCTGGGCGGGGAGAAGGCCCGCAACAATGTCTTCGGCACGCTCGCCGAACCGGTGATGGGCAGCGCGGGCGAACTGCTGCTGTTCCTGGCCGTCCTGGTCTCCACCATCGCCAGCCTGCAGGCCACCTTCCTGCCCGCCGCGCGCGCCATGCTCGCCATGGGCACGTTCAAGGCGCTGCCCGAGCGGTTCGCGTCGGTGCACCCGGTGTACCAGGTGCCGCGGTTCGGCGCCGCGGTCGCCGCGGTGGTGGCGGGCGGTCTGTACGCGATCACCGCGCTGCTGTCCGAGCACGTGCTGCTGGACACCATCGCCGCCCTCGGCATCATGATCTGCTGGTACTACGGCATCACCGCGTTCGCCTCGGTCTGGTACTTCCGCAAGCGGTGGTTCGCCTCGGCGCGCGACACCGTGTTCAAGCTCGTGTTCCCGCTACTGGGCGGGGCCATGCTGCTGGTGGTGTTCGCCATCTCGGTCCGCGAGAGCCTGAAGCCCGAAGTCGGCAGCGGCGCTTCGATTCTCGGCATCGGACTGGTGTTCTACCTCGGCTTCGGGATCCTGGCGCTGGGCGCGGTGCTCATGCTGATCCAGCGCTGGCGTCAGCCGGAGTACTTCCAGGGCAAGACCTTGCCGCGCGCGGTGTCGGGCGATCCGATGCCCGAACCGGTGGCGCCCCATTTCAGCGGGCACTAGCGCGCCGCACACTTTCGACGATCAGGAGTAGTCATGCACGTCATCACTTGTTTCGAACCGCCCGTTTCGCATGCGCGAGTACAGGATCCGGTCCGCCCGCCGCTGCGGGTCGCGCTGGTCCAGCACCGCTGGCAGGCCGACGGCGAGGCCATGATCGCCGAGCTGAACGAGGGCATCGGACGCGCCGCCGAGCTGGGTGCCAAGGCGGTCTTCCTGCCCGAGGTCACCTTGAGCAAGTACCCGGCCTTCGTGCGCGGCGGCGAGAATCCGGGCGCCGACGCCGAGGACCTGACCACGGGCCCGACCTTCACCTTCGCGGCCAAGGCGGCCATCGAGCACGGCGTGTTCGTGCACGCGTCGCTGTACGAGCGCGCCGACGAGGGCGACGGGCTCGGCTTCAACACCGCGATCCTGGTGTCCCCCACCGGCGAACTGGTCGGCCGCACCCGCAAGCTGCACATTCCGGTGTCGGCCGGCTACTACGAGGACACCTACTTCCGGGCCGGACCGGCCACCGACGAGGCGTACCGGCCGCACAGCCACCCCGATCTCGGCCCGGCGCGAATCGGCATGCCGACCTGCTGGGACGAGTGGTTCCCCGAGGTCGCCCGCATGTACTCGCTCGCGGGCGCCGACATCATCGTCTACCCGACCGCCATCGGCTCCGAGCCCACCTTCCCGGCGTTCGACACCCAGCCGCTGTGGCAGCACGTGATCGTCGGAAACGGCATCACCGCGGGCACTTTCATGGTGGTGCCCAACCGCTACGGCGACGAAGGCGAGATCACCTTCTACGGTTCCTCCTTCATCTCCGACCCGTACGGCCGGGTGCTGGTGCAGGCCCCGCGCGACGAATCCGCCGTGCTGGTGGCCGATCTGGATCTGGATCAGCGCAGCGACTGGCTGACGCTGTTCCCGTTCCTGGACACCCGCCGCCCCGACACCTACGCCCGGCTCACCGCGCCGGTCGACACCGAGCACCCCTTCGGGCGGGCCTGATGACCTGGCGTATGCCCGCCGAACACGGGCCGCACCGCCGCACCTGGATGGCGTTCCCGCCCGAGGGTTCGGAGATCACCGCGACCCCCGAGGCGACCGACGAGGCCCGCACCGCCTGGACCGCGGTCGCGCACGCGGTGGCCGAGTTCGAACCGGTGACCATGGTCGTCGATCCGGCCGACGTCGGCGCGGCCCGGCGCACCCTGTCCGCGGCGATAGACATCGTGGTGGCGCCGCTCGACGACGCCTGGATGCGCGATATCGGACCGACCTTCGTGCACGCCGCCGACGGCTCGGTGGCGGCCGTGAACTGGGTGTTCAACGGCTGGGGACAACAGGATTGGGCCGCCTGGGACAACGACCGCGAGATCGGCCGGGCGGTCGCGACGGCGGCCGGGATCCCGGTCGTCGAGTCGGCGCTGGTGAACGAGGGCGGCGGCATCCAGGTCGACGGCGCGGGCACGGTCATCCTCACCGACACCGTGCAGCTGGACCCGTTCCGCAATCCGGGCCTGTCCAAGGCCGAGGTCGAGGCCGAACTGCGGCGCACCATCGGCATCGACACCGCGATCTGGCTGCCGCGCGGGCTGTGGCGCGATTCGCAGCGCTTCGGCACCCGCGGGCACTCCGACATCGTGGCCGCGCTCCCCGCGCCCGGGGTGGTGCTGGTGCACGACCAGCGCGACGGCGAGCACCCCGACCACGCGCTCAGCCTCGAGCTGATGAAGCAGTTCGCGAACGAGACGACCTCCGCCGGAAAGCCTTTCACGGTGGTCCCGCTGCCCGCGCCGCGCACGCTGCGCGACGCGGAGGGGTTCGTCGACTACAGCTACATCAATCACTACGTCTGCAACGGCGCGGTCATCCTGTGCGGGTTCGACGACCCGAACGACGCCGAGGCCGCGGCCGTACTGGCCGAGGTCTATCCCGGCCGGACCATCGTCACCGTCGACGCGCGGCCGATCTTCGCGCGCGGCGGCGGCATCCACTGCATCACCCAGAACGAACCGCTGCCGGTCCCTGCCGGGCGGTAGCGGGCTCACCCCGCACGGACACCGGACCGTCACGCCACTCCGGCGAATGAGGGGCGGTCCGGTGCGCCGAATCGGCGCGGGCATGATCGTGACCGCGCCCACATACTGAAAATAGCAATCTCCGGGCTATCCGGAGGTCCCCCGAATTACCGGTTAAGGAGCTCTCGTGGCTGTCATCACTCGTGACGTCGTGATCGTGGGTGCCGGACCCTCCGGCCTCACCGCTGCGGCGGAATTACGGAAGGCCGGCCTGACGGTGGCGGTCCTGGAGGCCCGCGATCGGGTCGGCGGGCGCACCTGGACCGGCGACATCGACGGCGCCATGATCGAGATCGGCGGCCAGTGGCTGTCGCCGCACCACACCGCCGCGCTGGCGCTCGTCCAGGAACTCGGGCTGGAGACCTTCTCCCGCTACCGTGACGGCGAGTCGGTCTACCTGGCCGCCGACGGCACCCGCCAGCAATTCGTCGGCGACGTCTTCCCCGCGGCCCCCGAGACTGCCGCCGAGATCGACCGGCTGATCAAGCTGCTCGACGAACTGGCGGCCGAGGTCGGCGCCGAGGCCCCGTGGACGCATCCGCAAGCGGCGGAACTGGATTCGGTGCCGTTCAGCATCTGGCTCGAACGCCAGTCCGACAACGAGTACGCCCGCGAGACAGTGTCGTTCTACGTCGCCGGGGCCATGCTGACCAAGCCCGCGCACACCTTCTCCACCCTCCAGGCCCTGCACATGGCCGCCGCGCAGGGCTCCTACACCTCGCTGGCCACCGACACCTTCATGCTCGACAAGCGCGTCATCGGCGGCATGCAGCAGGTGTCGCAGCGTCTGGCCGCCACCCTCGGCGAGGATCTGCACCTGGGTGCGCCGGTGCGCCGGATCCAGTGGTCCGAGGCCGGAGTGACGGCCTTCGCCGACGGCGATCTCGAGGTGCGCGCGAGCCGCCTGGTGCTGGCGGTGCCGCCGAACCTGTACGCGGGCATCAGCTTCGATCCCCCGCTGCCGCGCCGCCGCCATCAGATGTACCAGCACATGTCGTTCGGCTTCGTGGTCAAGGTGCACGCGGTGTACGAGACCCCGTTCTGGCGCGCGAAGGGCTTGTCCGGCACCGGTTTCAGCGACACCGACATGGTCTCGGAGGTGTACGACAACACCAACCACGGCATGGACAACGGCGCCATGGTCGGCTTCATCGCCCACGAACAGGCCGACGCGTACTTCGCGATGGGTCCGGCCGAACGCAAGCGGGCCGCGCTCGACTGCCTGGTGCGCTACCTGGGCCCCGAAGCCGCCGAACCGGTCGTCTTCTACGAATCCGATTGGGGCTCCGAGGAATGGACGCGCGGCGCCTACGGCGTCAGCTTCGACCTCGGCGGCATGACCCGCTACGGCCACGATCACCGGGACCCGATCGGGCCCATGCACTTCGCCTGCTCGGACCTGGCCGGCCACGGCTTCCAGCATGTCGACGGCGCGGTCCGGATGGGCAAGGCGGCGGCCGCCGCCATCGTGGCGCAGCACAGCCTGGTCTGACGCACCGCGATGGGCGAGCGGGCGGACCGCTACACTGGGCCACTGACTGAAATTTCAGTCGAAATCGTGGCCCGGTGTCAACGGAGGTAGGGCGCATGGATACATCGGCGTTCGGCCGCTACGACCTGCAATCGCTCATCGGTGAAGGCGGTATGGGACGGGTCTACCGCGCCTACGACACGGAAACCGACCGGGTCGTCGCGGTGAAGGTCCTGCACGAGCGCCTCGCGACGGACCCGGAGTACCGGGAGCGTTTCCGTCGCGAGGCCCACTCCACCGCGCGGCTGCGCGAACCCCACATCGTCCCGATCCACCACTTCGGCGAGATCGACGGCCGCCTGTATCTCGACATGCGGCTCATCGACGGCACCGATCTGCACACGCTGCTGTCCCAGCGCGGTGCGATGCCGGCCCGGCTGGCGGTGTCGTTCATCGACCAGGCCGCCGCCGCGCTCGACGCCGCGCACGCCGAAGGCCTGGTGCACCGCGACGTCAAGCCGTCCAACCTGCTGATCAACGGCCGCGACTTCGTCTATCTGATCGACTTCGGCATCGCCCACTCCGGAACGGTCGGCCTCACCGGTGTCGGCAATGCGATCGGCACCTTCACCTACATGGCCCCCGAACGGTTCACCACCGGCCATGCCGACGCCCGCTCCGACGTCTACGCGCTGGCGTGCGTCCTCTACGAGTGCCTCACCGGTACCCGGCCCTATCCGGGCGACAGTTTGGAACAGCAACTGGCCGGGCATCTGAACACCCCGCCGCCGCGACCCAGTCTGGCCCGGCCCGGCATTCCCGTCGCCTTCGACGAGGTGATCGCGCGCGGACTCGCGAAGAATCCCGACCACCGCTACCCCACCGCCGGGGCACTGGCGGCAGCCGCGAAGCGGGCGATCGAGTCCGCTCCCCGCACCGCCGCGCCCATCGAATCCGGCAGCGGCGCACGGCAACCCGCCACCCGGATCCTCCCGCCCCCGCCGCGACTCGGTCCGCCCGCCCCGCCTCCCCAGCCGGTCCCGCTGCCGGTCCCACCGCCCCGACGGCGTCGCCGAGTCCTCGGTGTCGTCTCGAGCGTGGCGATCCTGGCGGCGCTGATCGGCGCGATCACCTACTTCCTGCTACCGCCCGCCGCGGAGGATGAGCCGGACTACCGGACCGGGTACTCGGTCGAGACCACCGGCTACCCGTCCGACGCCGGCTCCCCCGTCCCCGGCGAATAGGAACTCAGTAGTCCCGTTTGCCGATCCGATGGACGTGATGGCGTTGGTCGAGCCGACCGTACCCGGCGGGGTGCCCGCGACGATGACCACCAGATCGCCTCTGCGATAACGGTTCATGGCCAGCAGGACATCGTCGATCCGGGTGATCATGGCGTCGGTGGACCGCACCTCGGGCACGATGAAGGTCTCCGTCCCCCAAGGTCAGGGCCAGTTGGTCGCGAACTTCCGCGTCCGGGGTGAAGGCCAGCACGGGCAGCGGGGTCGCGGATCGTGGTGCGAGCGTTGTCAATTCGGTGCCTTCTGTGGCCGAGAGCGCAAACCGATCCGCCAGGGGATGCGGGAGCATCACCCTGGCGGATGTCGGTGCGCTGATCGATGGTCGTGTACAGCTCAGGGGTTGGTGTCGGCCGGGACCGGGCGACGCCGGGGACGCCATCCCGGCCGCGGGACGCTGTCGAGCAGCGCGCGGGTGTACGGGTGTCCAGGGTCGCGGAGCAGCTCGTCGGTCGGCCCGGCTTCGACGATGCGGCCGGTCTGCATGACGATGCAGTGCTCGGTGATCTGGCGGACGACCGCCAGGTCGTGGGTGATGAACACATACGAGATGCCGGTGGACTCCCGGATGTCGTCGAGCAGGTTGAGGGTCTGCGCCTGGATCGAGACATCCAGGGCGGCAACGGCTTCGTCCAGTACCAGCACCCGAGGATCGGCGGCGAGCGCGCGGGCGATGGCGACACGTTGACGCTGCCCACCCGACAGATGCGCGGGCAAGGACGCGAGCAGGCGCGCGTCGAGCGCGACCATGTCGGCGAGTTGCCGCACCCGCTCGGCGGTGGCGGCGTGCTCGCAATGCAGGCGCACCGCCTCGGTGAGCGTCTGGCGGACCGTGCGCTGGGGATCGAGGCTGGTGTACGGGTCCTGGAACACCATTTGCGCCTCCCTGGCCCGTGCGCGGCGCGCACGCGTGGACCGCGACGGCCGGGATCGGTCGCCGCCGCAGCAGACGATACTGCCGGCGCTGGGCTGTTCCAGCCCGATGATCATGCGGGCGACGGTCGTCTTGCCCGAGCCCGATTCGCCGACGATGCCGATCGAGGACCCGACGGCAAGTTCGAAGGACACGTCGCTGACCGCGGCGAAGGCGCCGAAGTTCTTGCACAGTCCGGAGACTCGCAGTGCCGGTTCGTTCATTCGGTGTCTCCTCGCAACCGCGGTCCGAGTTCGTCGGCGCGCAGGCATCGCACGGCGACGCCGGATTCGTGGGTCAGTGGCACCGGGCCCGATTCGGTGCAGCTGGGCAGGTGGAAGGGGCAGCGGGCGGCGAACGCGCAGGTCGGTTCCGCCTCCCACGCCCCGATCGGGCGTCCGGGGATGGCCGCCAACCGCGTCCGGGGCCGGTCGAGGTCGGGTCGGGCGCCCGCCAGGGCCGCGGTGTAGGGATGCCGCGGATCGTGGTGCAGCGCTTCGGATTCCTGCGATTCGACGATCTGGCCCGCGTACATGACGGCGGTGCGGTCGCAGACGGCGGCGGCCAGATCCAGGTCGTGGGTGATGAACAGCAGCGAGACCCCGGCGTCGTGGCGCATCTCGTCGAGAATCGCCATCACCTCCGACTGGGTGGTCACGTCGAGGGCGGTGGTGGGCTCGTCGGCGAGAATGAGCTTGGGTTCGCCGAGCAGGGCGGCGGCGATCATGACCCGTTGCAGCATGCCGCCGGACAGGTCGCCCGGGTACTGCCGCATCCGGCGGGCGGTATCGGTGATGCCGACCTCGGAGAGCATGCGCTGCGCGCGCCGGGTCGCCTCGTGCCGGTCGGTCCGGCCGACCGTGCGCAGCTGCTCGGTCAGGAAGTCGCCGATGCGCCGCACCGGATTGATGTAGGCGCGGGGATCCTGGAAGATCACCGCCAGATCGCCGCGTTTGCGGCGCAGGGCGTCACCGCGCAGGGCTAGCAGGTCCTGGCCGTCGAAGCGGATGGTTCCGGTGGTCTCGGCCCGCTCCGGCAGCAGCCGGGCCAGCGTCCGCAGGGTCATGGACTTCCCGGCCCCGGATTCGCCGACCAGCCCGAGCGCTTCGCCCCGCTCGATGGTCAGCGAGATATCGCGCAGGACTTGGCGTTTGCGGCCGCCGACGTCCAGGGTCAGGTTCAGTCCCTCGATCGCGACCAGGGGCGCGGCGGCGGACGCGGGACCCCGCGCCCCGGGGACGGCATGGGGGGTGGCGGTAGTCATGAGCGTTCCCTGCCCTGCTTGTCGTTGAGGCGTTCACCGAGGATGTTGAAGGAGACGATGACCAGGACCAGCGCGGTGCCCGCGATGAACGATTCGGCGGGAAATCCTTGCAGCACACCGGTTTCGCCCTCGGAGACCATGACGCCCCAGTCGGCCTGCGGCGGCTGGACGCCCAGTCCGAGGAAGGAGACCGCCGCGAGATCCAGTGCGGCCCAGCCGAACAGGATCGTGGCCTGCGCGACGAGCAGCGGCGCGATATTGGGGATCAGGTGCCGAATCGCGATGGACCAGGCGCCACTCCCTTGCACCTCGAGCGCCTCGATGTAGGGCAGCGAGCGTTCGCGCAGGGCCGCGCCGCGCACGATCCGGGCCACGTAAGGGGTATAGGCGACCGCCAGCGCGAGCGCCGCCGACCACTGGCTGGGCCCGAAGACCGCCGCGCCGATGACCGCGAGCAGCAGTCCCGGGAAGGCGAATACGAGATCGGATCCCGAGGAGATGACACTGTCGGTCCAGCCGCGCCGCCACGCCGCGACCACCGCGAGCGCGGTCCCCGCGAGGATCGCCACCGCGGTGACGATGAACGCGCCCAGCATGGACGAGCGCGCCCCGACGAGCAGGCGCGAGAGCAGGTCACGGCCCTGGGAGTCGAAGCCCAGCGGGTGCGAGCCGGTGGCGCCGACGAACGCGTGCGACAGGTTGCTCTCGTTCGGCGGGAACGGGGCCAGCAGCGGCCCGAACACGGCGACGATGATCGCCAGCACGATGATCGCCGCGCTCGCGTAACCGATCCAGCCGACGCCGTTCAGCCCGGGAACTCGCCACCGGCGGCTCGTCGGGAGGGTGGCATCCGAGGCGGGCACAGGCCCGGAGACGATGGTCATGCCGCCGCCGTTCCGAGGCTCACCCGCGGGTCGAGCAGCGCGTAGAGGAAGTCCACGACGCTGTTGACGATCACGAACGCCACCACCATGAGCAGCGAAATGGCTTGCACCACTGCGAAATCCTTGTTCTGTGCGGCCGTGACCAGACTCGATCCCAGCCCGTTGAGGTTGAACGCCTGCTCCACGATCGACACCAGCACGATCAGCGACGCCAGGGCCAGGCCGGTGACGGTGGTGATGGGGATCGCGGCATTGCGCAGAATGTGGCGGCGCAGGATGTGGTGTGCCGGCAGGCCGCGGCTGATGGCGGTCTGGACGTGCTCGCGGGCGGATTCGGTCCGCACCGACGCCCGGGTGATGCGGGCGACCAGCGCCAGCGACGAGCACGCCAGCGCGATCGCCGGCAGCGTGAGATGTCTGATCTGGTCGCCGAATCCGACGCCGTCGCCCAGGGCCGGGAACCAGTGCAGCTTCACGGCGAACAGGCTGATCAGTGCCAGCGCGGCGACGAAGGACGGGAGCGCGGCGAGCACGGTGGTGGTCAGCAGCGCCGCGGTGTCGAGAATGCCGGGCTTGAGGGCGCTGAGAATGCCGATGCCGATGCCGACCACCACGATGATCAGCGAGGTGTAGGCCACCAGCAGCAACGTGGTCGGCGCCCGTTGCGCGACGAGCGTCGACACGTCCTGCCGGGTGCCGATGGAGTAGCCGAGGTCGCCGTGCAGCGCCGAGGTCAGCCAGTACCAATAGCGCACCGGCAGTGGGTCACCGAGGTGATACCGCTCGGTCAGCACCGCGCGGTACTCCGGGGTGATCTGCCGCCCGCCGGTCAGCACCGCGATGGGGTCGCCCGGCGCGAGGTACATCGCGGCGTAGACGGCGATGCTGGAGATGAACAGGGTCGCGAGCAGCAGGGCGCCGCGGCGCAGGAGAAAACCGCGCATGTCATCGCCCCCGTCCGAGCTTGGCCAGCCACGGCGCCTGCATGTAGGCGAACGAGGAGGGCGCGCCGATGAGCTTCTTGTCCAGGATCAGGAACAGCGCGGGATGGACCATCGGGATCCAGGGCAGGTCGGCCATGACCAGCCGGTCGGCCTCGATCATGGCCGCGGCCCGCTGGTCCGGGTCGGCCTGGGTGCGGGCGCGTTCGAGCGCGGTGTGCAGTTGCGGATTGTCGTATCCCGAATAGTTCTGCGCGCCTTTGGGTTCGGTGTAGCTGGCGATCAATGCCGCGGGATCGGCGTAGTCACCGTAGGTGGTGGTGCTGAACGCGTCGACGCCCTCGCGGGCCTTGGGGTCGGTGAACAGATTGATGTAGTTCTGCGGGGAGACGTTGGACAGGCTGGCGTTCAGACCGATCGAGTCGGCCGCCTCCAGCCACGCGTTGGCGGCGGTGTTGACCGTGGACAGTCCGGTGGAGGTGGCGATGACGAACGGCTTCCCGGCGGCTCCGGCCTCGTGGATGAGCTGCTTGGCCCGCTCGAGATCGGGCGCGGGATCGGGCGCCGCGTTCCAGGCCGCGGTGAAGGCGTCCTTCCCGTACCCCCAGGTACCCGGATTGGTGGACATGCGCGGCCCGACCGCATTGCCGCCGTACACCGCGGCGCTGAAGGCGTTGCGGTCGAAGGCCAGTGACAGCGCCTGCCGGACCCGCAGGTCGCCGAGCACGCCAGTGAGATTGGCGGGGATCAGGAATTCGGTCTCGCTCGAGGGTCCCTTGTGGATCTCGACATTCTTGATCTGCTCGAGCTCCCGAAATGTGGAGGTGTCGGTCAGATAGGTGCCGCTGATCTCTCCCGTCGACAGGCCGGTGGTGAGGGTGGCCGCGTTGGAGACTCCGCGGAAGTCGATCCGGTTGGTCATCGGTTTCAGCGACGGATCCCAATAATCCGGATTGGCCGCCACCGTCAGCGTTTTCCCGGCCGTCCACTCGGCCAATTTGTACGGCCCGGTACACATCGCGCCGCCGTCGGGCGTGCCATAGCGTTGCCCCTGACTCCGGGCATACCGTTCCTCGATGACCACCCCTGCCATCGACGAGAGTTCCCCGGGCAGCCAGTAATCCGGGCTGCTGAGGGTGAGCGTGACGGTGTCGGGACCATCGACGGAGATCTTGGTGATGCGGTTGAGGACCGTGCTGTAGAAGCCGCCGGTCTGGGTGTCCATATTGCGTTGCAGGCTGAACACGACATCGGCCGGTGTCAGTGGATGACCGTCCCAGAAGCGCACTCCCGCACGCAGTTTCAGGACCAGGCTGGTCGGGGTGGCGAAGTGGTATTCGCTGGCCAGCCCGGGCGCGAGCGAACCGTCGGGCTGCTGCCGCAGCAGCGATTCGCACAGCGTCGAGACCACGGTGTTCTCCGGGTAGTCGAACGCGGTGGCCGGATCGATCGTGGTGGGGTCGCGATACAGCGCCCAGGTGGCGCTGTCCGCGGGCCCGGCCGCCGCGGCGGTCATCGAGGGGAGGCCCAGGAAGTTCGAGCTGGAGATGGCGGTGGCGGAGGTTTCCGGCCGTCCGCCACACCCGGCCAGCAGAGCTGTCGCACAGGTGGCCAGGGCGACCGATTTCATTGTGGTGATGCGCATTTCGTCCCTCGGAATGTCGTGGGCCTGTCTCGGTGTGCCGCGGGCGAGCCGCCGGGCACGGGAGGGGTGGTGCTGTTATGCCTCGACGGCGGCGGATTCGGCGGTGAGAGCGCCGTAACTGGCCGGGCGGCGGGTATCGAACATGCCGAAGGTGAGCCAATCCCGACGCTGGTCCAGATCCAGGTCCGCGACCAGGACGGTGTCCCGGTCCCGCGGTGCCCGCACAATCGTCCGCCCGTACGGATCGGAAATGAACGACGATCCGTAGAAGGTGATGCCGTCCTCGTGCCCGATCCGATTCACCGCGACCATGAAGGTGGCATTCGCCAGGCCATTGGCCGCGATCATCTGATGCCACATCGGCAGGGTGTCGAACTCCTTCAATTCGGGATCACTGCCGATCGCGGTCGGATAGACCAGGATCTCCGCGCCGCGCAGCGAATACACGCGAGCCAGTTCCGGGAACCACTGATCCCAGCAGGTGGGGAAGCCGAATCGGCTGCCCGCCGCGTCGATCACCGGGAATCCGCTGTCATCGGAATCGAAGTAGCGGTCCTCGTGATAGCCGGGGAACTGGGGAATGTGCAGTTTGCGGGTGCGGGCCAGCACCTCGCCACCGGGCGCGACCAGGATCGCGGTGTTGTACCCGCGGCCGGTGTCGCTGTGCTCGTAGAGCGAGGCGTGCACCAGAATGCCGTGGCGGGCGGCCAGTTCCCGCGCGAACGTGGTGGTGGGACCGTCGGGAATGGCCTCCCGGTGCGCCGCGGCCTCGGCATTGTCGGGCACGGTCGCGAAGTACGGGCTCAGGGTCAGTTCCTGCAGGCACACCACCTGTGCGCCGAGCAGCGCCGCGCGGGCGACGCCCGCGGAGAGGACCGCGCGATGTTCGTCCGGATCGGCGTGCCAGCGGGTCTGCACCGCGCCGACCCGGATCGGGGTCCGCGTCGGCGGATCGACGCGAGCCGGTGAGGAAGCCGGCGTGCCGATCGCCGTGACGGTGACGAAGGTGCCGTCATCGGTGTAGTCGGGTCCGTGGGAATCGAGGTCGCTCACAGGTTCGCCTCCGTGCTGGTCGCGGCCGGGATCTGCTGGGTTATGCAGTGGACGCCACCGCCGCCGAAGGCGACGATATTGCCCGGTACGCCGACGACTTCCCGATCGGGGAAGGCCTTGCGCAGGGTGTCCAGCGCGGGCTCGTCGAGTTCGTGTCCGGCGGTCGGGGTGATCACCGCGCCATTGGCGACATAGAAGTTGGCGTAGGCGACCATGGTGTCGGTGCCGTCCGGCAGGGTGGTGACCGGGAATTCGGGCAGTTCGTAGATCTCGAACGGCCGGCCCGCGGCGTCGGTCGAGGACCGCAGGACCTCGAGGTTGGCGGCCATGCGCTCGTAGTCGGGCAGGTCGGGATTCGTACAGGTCTGGGCGACCACCGCGCCCGGCCGCACGAACGTGCAGACGCCGTCGACGTGTCCGTCGGTGTGGGTGTCGTCGAAATGCCCGTAGGGCAGCCAGATCACGGTGGTGATGCCCAGTCGCAGCCGCAGCTCGTCCTCGATCTCCTCCCGCGACATCGACGGGTTGCGATTCGGGTTGAGCAGGCACTGCTCGGTGGTGATGAGGGTGCCCTCGCCGTCGACGGTGATCGAACCGCCCTCGAGCACCATGCCCGACGCGTGGCGATCGAAACCGAGGGCCTGGAGCACCCGCCCCGCGAGCGCGTCGTCCTTGTCGTAGGGCAGGAATCGTTCACCCCACGAGTTGAAGCGGAAGTCGACGCCCGCGCGCCGGCCGTCCCGATCGCGCACGATCAGCGGCCCGGAATCCCGGATCCAGGAATCGTCGATCGGCATTTCGACGACATCGACCGCCCGGCCGCACGCCTTGCGCACCTCGTCGGCCTGACCGGGATTGGCGATCATGAGCACCGGCTCGAAGTCGCCGATGGCGTTCGCGGTCGCGGCGTACTCCGCTTTCGCTTCCTCGAAGTAAGGGCCCCACAGGCTTTCGCGGGTCGGCCACGCCATGAGGCAGCGCTCGTGGGGCGCCCACTCGGCCGGCATTCGCCAGGTCGTGGTTGTACTGCTGTCCATTTGCGTTCTTCCGTTCGTTCGGACGTCGAAACGTAGGGGCATCTTCACACTGACCAAATTGTTAGTCAATGGCGCTGACCAGGCTGGACCTGCTGCGATACCTGCCGGTCAGCGGGTTGCGGTCAGTTCACCGGAGCGGGCGGGGTGGCCAGGTCGGCGAAGAACTGGAACAGGGCCACCGCCGTGATCGGGCCGCCGACGGCGATCAGACCGACGGCCGCGCCCAGCGGTGCGGTGGCGGCGGCGGTGACCAGACAGCCGCCGATCGCGCCCGGGATCGCCAGCGTGCCCAGGGTCGGGATGCCCGCGCCGGCGCCCAGCAGCGCACCGCCCGCGACGCAGCCCACGGCCGCGCCGATCGCGGTCCCGATCAGGGTGCCGACCGCCGCGCCGATGGTGGCGGCACTGGAGAAGTTGGCCAGCGCCTGGTTGTAGTTGGGATTGGCGGTCGCGTCGATCGAGGTCAGAGTGGGCGTTCCCGCCAGAACCGGCACCGCCGCGGCCGGATCGGTGCCGGGCGTCAAGGTGGCGGTATTGCCGTCGATGCGGGCCGCGATCGGCCAGACCAGGCCCTCTCGCTGATAGCTCAGCGGCAGCACCGCGACCGGTGCGCCAGTGCGGTCGAGCACCTCGAACCGGCCGTCCCGGGCGGCCAGCGAACCGGCGTCGGTGGTCACCACGACCGAGCGGTCGACCAGGGCGGCCCGGTACTGGATGCCGGGCGCCGAGGTCGGTGAATCCGGCTGCGCACCAGCGACATTCGCGGTCATCGAGGTGGTGGCGAGGGCGGCCGCGGCCAGGGCGGCGGTCGTGGTGATCGAGCGAAACTTCATCCTGATCTCTCCGGTTGGGGATGTTCGATGGGGAACAGTGTGCGCCGCATCACTCCCCCGATAGCCATGCCAGTGTGTCTAAATTTTCAGTCAGTATTCGCCGTCCCGTCCACTGGATGTGCGACGGATTCCGCACTACAAGTGCAAGACGCGCCAGTACGGGCGCTCTCGATTGAATTTTCAGTCAGGGCTATCATCGCGGTAGCCCTGCGATCGCTCATGCGATCGGAACCATCAATGGACCGGACAATGAGGAGTGGCGCGATGCGGCGGCGGCGATTCTTTCAGGTGAGCGTGGCGATGGCGGGCGGCCTGCTGCTGGCCGCGTGCGACGACACCGGCTCGGAGACCAATGACACTCCGCCCAGCCGGGTTCCGCACGACGACCGCACCTGGCTGATGCCCGAGGAGGGCGATCCGCACACCCGGACCTGGATGGCGTTCGGCGCGAGCGAACGGGTCTGGGGCGCGGAACTGCTCCCGGTGGTCCGCCACAACCTGGCCTCGATCGCGCAGGCCATCGCGCGGTTCGAGCCGGTGTCGATGCTGGTGCGTCCCGAGGAGATGGATATCGCGCGCGGGTTGATCGGCGGCGCGAACGTCGAACTGGTGCCCGCCGCGCTGGACGATCTGTGGATGCGCGACACCGGGCCGGTGTTCGTGAAAGGCGGCGGGGCGCTCGCGGGGGTCGACTTCAACTTCAACGGCTGGGGCGGGAAACAGGCGCACGCCCAGGATGCGAAGGTCGCGCAGATCGTCACCGGCCGGGCCGGGGTCGAAACGCTGCACACCGGTCTGGTGCTCGAGGGCGGCGGGATCGAGGTCGACGGTCAGGGCACCGCCATCATCACCGAAAGCTGTGTGCTCAACGACAATCGGAATCCGGGGTGGACCAAGCCCGAGGTGGAGGCCGAGCTGCGCTACCTGCTCGGAATCGAGAAGATCATCTGGCTGCCCGGCATCAAGGGGCATGACATCACCGACGGGCACACCGACTTCTACGCCCGCTTCGCCCGCCCGGGTGTCGTCGTGGCGGGCCTCGACACCGACCCCGAGTCCTACGATCGCGACGTCACCGAGCGTCACCTCGAAATACTCAGGGGCGCAACGGATGCGCGCGGCAATCCGTTGCAGGTGGAGGTGATCGAAGGTCCGGCACAGGTCCGCCCGCAGTACCGGAACGAGAAGGACTTCGCAGCCGGGTACATCAACTTCTACGTCTGCAACGGTGGTGTCATCGCACCGCAGTTCGGCGATCCGGACGGCGACGCGGCCGCCAAGGACACCCTCGAGCGTCTGTTCCCGGACCGCGAGGTCGTGCAGATCGATATCGACGGCATCGCCGCGGGCGGTGGCGGGATCCACTGCACCACCCAGCAGCAGCCGGTCGGCTAGCGCGGTGCGGGAACGCGAACGGCACATCCTGGAGGCGGCGGTCCGGGTGATCGCCGAGGACGGGGTGCAGGGAGTGCGCATCGGCAAGGTCGCCGCCGAGGCCCGCGTCTCGACCGCACTGATCTACCACTACTTCGAGGACCGGGCGGGCGTGCTGCGCCATGCCCTCGAATACCTGGATCTGCGGGCGGCGGCGCACATCGAGGAGGCGGTGCCCGCGGACCTGGGCCCGCGCGCCGCTCTCGACCAGATGCTGCTGGTGGAACTGCAGAGCGCGCTCGACGTGCGCATGCACTGCATCGCATGGGGTGAATTGCGGGCCAGCGCCGTGTTCGCCCCGGATCTGCGGGAGACATTGCGGTCGACCACCGGTGAATGGGTCGACCATGTCGCGGAGGTGATGCGGGAGGCGGTCGAGACCGCGCACGGTACCCCCGCGCCCGACCTGACCGGCGCGGCCGAACGCCTCACGACCCTGGTGGAAGGCTTGAGCAAACGGTGGCTCAGCGGGTCCTGCACCATCGAGCGGACCCGTGAATTGCTTTCCGGCGCAATCGCCGCCGAGCTCGCCGCGATCTGATCGGTGTCAGACCCGGCCCAGTTCGGCGACGACCGCGCCCGCGAGCAGTTCGCGGGCGCGGGCCAGGTCCAGGGAGCCGCTGAGCCAGCGCTCACTGAGGCCCTCGACGAGGGCGGTGAGGCGTTCGGCCGCGGCGGTCGGGTTGACGTCGCGGACCGCGAGTCCCGCCTCGCGGGCCCGCTCGATGAGGGTGGCGGTTTCCTCGACCCAGCTCTCGGTCGTGGTGCGCAGCTGTTCGCGCAGATCCTCGGAGAAGACCGCGCTGGCCCGCAGTTCACCCCAGGCGATGCTGTTGTTGCGCACCTCGGGAACGTCCTGGATCTCCAGCAGCAGCATATGTTCCAGCGCGGCACGGGGATTGGCGATCGCGAACGCCGAGTCGGTGTAGCGCTGCGCCTGCTCGTTGATGAATCCCAGCGCGGCGTCGAGCACGCCCGACCGATCCTTGAAGTGGTAGTAGATCAGCGCCGTGGAGACTCCGGCTTCGGCGGCGAGCTTCTCGATACGCAGCCCGCGCACGCCGTCCTGGGCGATGACGCGAATGGCTGCTTCCAGGATCTGAGTCTGACGGTCGGACACGGAACCTCACTTTACGGATGTGCCGGATGATCGGACGTATACGGGTCCCGAGGTGTGGGTCGAGTGCTCGGGTTCGCGGGTTCCTGCTGGGTGGTGCAGTGGATGCCGCCGCCGCCCGCGGCGATGCCGTCGATCGGGATCTGCGCGACGTAGCGGTCCGGGAACAGGCGGCACAGGGTGGCATATGCCGCCGAATCCGCTCGGGGGTCACCGAATTCGGGAGCGATCACCGCGCCGTTGCAGACATAGAAGTTGATGTAGCCCGCCGCGAAGTCCTCGCCGTCGAACTGCGGGCGGACCCGCGACGGCCCCTCGATCACCTCGACCCGCAAGGGCCGGCCCAGGGCGTCGGTGGCCGAGCGCAGGATCTCGAGATGTGTGTGGGTGACGTCGTAGTCGAAGGAGTCGGGGTCGGTGTCCAACCCCGCCACGACCACACCCGGCCGGGCGAAGCGGGCGTAGAAGTCGGTGTGCCCGTCGGTGATGTCGTAGCCGGCGATGCCCGGCAGCCAGATGATCTTCTCGAGTCCGAGCAGGTAGCGCAGCTCGTCCTCGACGTCCTTCTTCTTCCAGCCCGGGTTCCGATTGTTGTTGAGCACACAGCTTTCGGTGATGATGGCGGTGCCCTGACCGTCGACCTCGATCCCGCCGCCCTCGAGCACCAATTCGGCCGGCAGGGACTCCACCCCCGCCGTGCGGGTGACGAAGTCGGCCACCTTGCGATCCTGCCGGGCCTTCTGTTTCCCGCCCCAGCCGTTGAAGTTGAAATCGACCGCGGCCATGCCGTTCTCGCCGTGTACGAAGACCGGTCCGGTGTCACGCATCCAGATGTCGTCGAGCGACGCGGGGATCAGGTCGACACGGGGATCGGTGAGCAGGCGGCGGGCCAGCTCGAGGTCCTCGGGGCGGACCACCACCGAGACCGGTTCGAATCGCGCGATCGTCAGCGCGATCCGCGCCAGATCGTGCTGGACCTGCGGCAGCAGACGTCTCCCCCACACCGCCTCGTTCGCGCCGAAGGCCATCCAGGTCCGCCGGTGCGGATCGCCTTCCTCCGGCATCGACCAGCGGCGGCCGTCGTCCTCGAAGTCGCGCGAATCTCCCAGCAGGCGGCTCAGCGCACCGCTCGCGAATCGGCCTATACCCATGCTTTCTCTCCCGTAATTTCCGAAAGCCCCGCACACCGACTCTAATCTTGACTGAAAATTCAGCCAATACGGCACGCGGGGCGGCCTCAGTGATCCCGCAGGTGGTCTAGTCCACCGGTTCCTGCTGCGTGGTGCAGTGGATTCCGCCACCACCCCAGGCGATGCCGTAGATGTTCACCTGCACGATCTGCCGGTTCGGGAACAGCCGGGCCAGGGTGGCCTTGGCGGCCGAATCCGCTTCGGCGTCACCGAATTCCGGGGCGATGACCGCGCCGTTGCAGACATAGAAGTTGATGTAGCCGGCGGCGAAGTCCTTGGTCTTGTACTCGGGCCGGACCTGGGTCGGCGCCTTGATGACCTCCACCTGCACCTGGCGGCCGCGCGCATCGGTGGCCGTCTTCAGGATCTCGAGGTGGCGCTTGGTGACGTCGTGGTCGTAGGACTTCGGGTCGGTGTCGAGCGCGGCCACCACCACCCCGGGCCGGGCGAAGCGGGCATAGAAGTCGGTGTGACCGTCGGTGATGTCCTGCCCCGCGATGCCGGGCAGCCAGATGATCTTCTTCAGCCCCAGCAATGTGTCCAGTTCGGCCTCGACATCTGCCTTGCTCCAGCCGGGATTGCGATTGGCGTTGAGCACACAGCTCTCGGTGATGATGGCCGTGCCCTCGCCGTCGACCTCGATCCCTCCACCTTCGAGCACCAGCTCGGTCGACACGGTCCGCACCCCCGCACGACCGGCGACCAGGCTCGCTACCCGCGCATCCTGCCCGTGCGCCTGCTTGTTGCCCCAGCCATTGAAGTTGAAGTCGACCGCGGCCTTGCCGCCGCCTTTCACGAACACCGGCCCGGTGTCGCGCATCCACAGATCATCGAGCGCGGCGGGCACCAGTTCGACGTTCGCGCCGCCGATCAACCCGCGCGCGATATCCATCTCCTCGGGACGCACCAGCATCGACACCGGCTCGAACCGCGCGATGGCCTGCGCGATCGAGGCCAGGTTGCGCCGGGCCTCGGGCAGCACGTCACCGTAGGCGGCGCTCGCGCCGAACGCCATCCAGGTGCGCTTGTGCGGCTCCCCCTCCTCCGGCATCGACCACGGCCGGTCGCCGCCCCCACTGCCGGTGGCGGGCATGGCCGAGGCGGCCTTGGCGGCGAGGAGCACCCCGCCGACCACGCCGATACCCGTCTGAACGAACCGACGACGCTGCATACAAATCTCCCAAAGATCCGGTCTTGCTCGAAGGCTGCCACGGTATCCCTGACTAAAAATTTGGTCAAGGATTGGCGACGGGAGTCACCTGCCGTCGCGAACAGGTCGGTGCGTCAGGGTCAGCGGGGCGGGGCCGACAGAATCCGCGGGTCAGGACGCCGCGGCACGGCGGTAGGTGGTGTGTCCGGCCAGCCAGGTCTCCACCACCTGGATATCCGGGATCGCCTGCGGGGCAGCAGATCTCGGGTCGGTGTCCAACCACACCAGATCCGCGCCGGAGCCGAGGGTCAGAGTCCCCCACGGGGCATCGCGGAGATCGGCGAAGGCCTGGTGGGCGACGCCGGCGGTGTAGGCGTCCAGGGCGGTGGCGATGTCGAGGAGCTCGGCGGGAATCCAGCCGCCGCTCGGTTCGCCCTCGGCGGTGCGGCGGGTCACCGCTGTGGCGATGCCGTCGAGCGGAACCGCCGACGACACCGGCCAATCGGAGCCGAACGCCAGGCGGGCGCCGCCTTCGACCAGGCTCCGGAAGGGGTATTGGCGTGCGGAGCGCCGCGCGCCGAGCCGGGGCATGGTCAGATCCACCATGACCCGGTCGAGTTGCGCCCACAGCGGCTGCACATTCGCCACCACGCCGAGTTCGGCGAAGCGTGGAATGTCGTCGGGGCTGATCAGTTGCGCGTGGGCGATCACCGGTCGCCGGTCGCGCGGACCGTTGCGGGCGGCGCATACCGCGACCGCGTCGAGTGCCGACCGCACCGCCGCATCGCCGATCGCATGGATGTGCAGCTGGAACCCGGCCGCGTCGACGGCCGCGGCGGCGTCGGCCAGCGCCGTGGGCTCCCAGGTGCGCATGCCGTGCGAATGGCGGTGCGTGCAATACGGTTCGAGCAGCGCCGCGGTCTCGTTCTCGATGATGCCGTCGGCGAAGAACTTGACCGAATTCGCGGTCAGCAGTGGGTGATCGAGGGTCCGGACCCGGTCGCGGGAGGCGAGCAGGGTGGGCAGGTCCTCGGCGAACCGGCGAGGGTCGGCCAGCAGCGCCAGGTTCACGCGGGTCGACAGCGCGCCGGAACGAGCGGCCTCCAGGTAGACGGCGACGTCGGACGCCTCCACCCAGGCGTCTTGTACCCAGGTGACGCCGTGCCGGGCGTACCGCGCGGTGGCGCGGCGCAGGGCGTCGACCCGCGCGGTGGTCTCGCTCGCGGGTGCGGCGGCCAGGAGCAGGTCCACCGCCCCGGCCTCGCGCAGCGTGCCGAGGGGGCTCCCGTCCGGTCGCCTCGGGATCTCGCCGAGCACCGGCTCGGGTGTGCCGGCGGTGATGCCGGCCAGTTCGAGCGCCGCCGAATTGCACCAGACCGTGTGATAGTCCCAGGCCCGCAACATGACCGGGCGGTCCGGGACCGCGGCGTCGAGCCAGGCGGCGTCGAAGAGCCCGTCGGGGGCGAGACTGCTGTCGTAGCCCGCGCCGACGATCCAGCCGGGGCCGGGATGCCGCCCGGCCCATCGACGCAGCACCTCGGCGATCTCGGAAACGCTTGTGCAGGTTCGCACCTGGGGTCCGACGTCCTCGAGTCCGGCGAAGACGGGATGCGCGTGGCCCTCGCCGAACGCGGGCATCAGGAAGCCTCCGCGCAGATCGACGGTCCGCAGATCACCGGCCGGCACGGTTCGGGACCACCGCAGGGCGTCCGCGCCGACCGCTACGACGCAGCCGTCCGCGATTCCGAGCGCCTCGCATTCGGGCATTCCCGGCGACCAGATCGACCCACCGATGAACAATGCGTAGCGCTTCCGGGGGCCATCGGCACGCAAATGACGCTCCTTGCTCTTGCACAGCATTCGCAATGTGAGTCACATGAACTGAAGTCATTATGCGGGGAATTCGGGAATACGCAAACCGCCTTGTCGGCGAAACTTGACAACAGGTCCGCGCCAAAACGTACATTGGCATCGAGCGGCCGATTTGCCTGCGAGACCGGCGCATCCATCCGCCGCTTTCATGCCCTCTACCTGCGAGTACATCGAAGGTCTCGGCCGAACTCCAGCCCGCGTCGACACCCACACAGTCGGCCTTCGGTGAGGCATCGGTCACACTCCCGATCGCCACTCGGATCTCGATAGAAACGCTGCCCTGCCTTTATTGCCTAGCACTATCAATCAAAGAGTGATTTCTGATTGGTTCTATCAATTTGGGCTCGCTAGTTTCGAAAAGGAGATCCCATCACCTTTCGGAATGAGGCCAATTCATGTCGCTGATCAACAAGCGGATCAAGTCCTTCTCGGCGGAGGCGTTCAAGGACGGCTCCTTCGTGACCGTGTCGGACGCGGACATCCAGGGCAAGTGGGCGGTCTTCTTCTTCTACCCGGCCGACTTCACGTTCGTGTGCCCGACCGAGCTCGGCGACCTCGCCGACCACTACGACGAGCTGCAGCGCCTGGGCGTCGAGGTCTTCTCCGTCTCCACCGACACCCACTTCACGCACAAGGCGTGGCACGCGTCCTCCGACACCATCGGCAAGATCAAGTACGCCATGATCGGCGACCCCGCGCTGCGGATCAGCACCGACTTCGGGGTGCTCCGCGAGGACGAGGGCCTGGCCGACCGCGGCACCTTCCTGGTCGACCCGG
Organism: Nocardia sp. CA-136227; assembly: GCF_050955695.1. Classification (NCBI taxonomy): domain Bacteria; kingdom Bacillati; phylum Actinomycetota; class Actinomycetes; order Mycobacteriales; family Nocardiaceae; genus Nocardia; species Nocardia sp. CA-136227. The sequence continues at coordinate 3,509,902 of NZ_CP192081.1, read as the reverse complement.
ACGGCGTCGTCCAGTTCACCGAGGTCACCGCGGAAGGCATCGGCCGCAACGCATCCGAGCTGCTGCGCAAGGTCAAGGCCGCCCAGTACGTTCGCTCGCACCCGGGCGAGGTCTGCCCGGCCAAGTGGGAAGAGGGCGAGGAGACCCTGGCCCCGTCCCTGGAGCTCGTCGGCAAGATCTGATCCGCCGACGCCTGCCCGCACCCGTTCCCGACTCATCGGAGGAGACCCGCATGCTCGACGCCTCGCTCGCCCACCAACTGAAGACACTGCTGGAGAAGGTGACTCGGCCGATCGAGCTGGTGTCCACCCTCGATGACCGCCCCAAATCCGCGGAACTCGCCGAACTCCTCGACGAGATCGCGGGCCTGTCGGATCTGGTCACCCACACGCGCACCGGCGACGACCCGCGCCGGCCGTCGTTCGTGATCCGCCGCGTGGGCACCGGCATCGAGGTCGGGTTCGCCGGAATCCCACTCGGACACGAGTTCTCGTCCTTGGTCCTCGCGCTGCTGCAGGTCGGCGGCCACCCCTCCAAGGAGGCCGCGGAGCTGCTCGCGCAGGTACGTGATCTCGAGGGCGAGTTCCACTTCGAGACCTACTTCTCCCTGTCCTGCCAGAACTGTCCCGATGTGGTGCAGGCACTGAACCTGATGTGCGTGCTGAACCCGAACATCACGCACGCCGCGATCGACGGGGCACTGTTCCCGGACGAGGTCGACAATCGCCAGGTGCTGGCGGTGCCGAGCGTGTTCCTCAACGGTGAACCGTTCGGGTCGGGCCGGATGAGCCTCGAGCAGATCGTCGGCCGGCTCGATGTCGGGGCCGCGGCACGCACCGCCGCCGCGATCTCCGAGAAGGACCCGTTCGACGTGCTCGTCGTGGGCGGCGGACCGGCCGGGGCCACCGCGGCGATCTACGCGGCGCGGAAGGGAATTCGGACCGGAGTCGTGGCGGAACGCTTCGGCGGTCAGGTGCTCGACACGGTCGGCATCGAGAATTTCGCCTCGGTGCCCTACACCGAGGGCCCGAAGCTCGCCGCCGCGCTGGACGACCACGTTCGCCGGTACGACGTCGACATCATGAACGCGCAGCACGCGACGGCGCTGACCCCCGCGGTCACGGAGCAGGGCCTGGTCGAGGTGGAACTCGGGAGCGGTGCGCGGCTGCTGGCGCGCAGCGTGATCCTCTCCACCGGGGCGCGGTGGCGGTCGATGAACGTTCCCGGCGAGACCGAATACCGGAACAAGGGCGTCACCTACTGCCCGCACTGTGACGGCCCCTTGTTCAAGGGCAAGCGCGTGGCGGTGATCGGCGGCGGCAACTCCGGTGTCGAGGCCGCCATCGATCTGGCCGGAATCGTCTCACACGTCACGCTGGTCGAATTCGACGCCGAGCTGCGAGCCGACGAGGTCCTGCAGCGCAAGCTCCGCAGCCTCTCCAATGTCGACATCCTGCTCAGCGCGCAGACGACCGAGGTGGTCGGCGACGGCGCCAAGGTCACCGGCCTGACCTACGCCGATCGCACCACCGAAGCGTGGCATTCGATCGACGTGGACGGCGTCTTCGTCCAGATCGGACTGCTACCCAATACCGAATGGCTCTCCGGCACTGTCGATCTCACCCCGCGCGGCGAGATCGTCATCGACGATCACGGCCACACGTCCGTTCCCGGCGTCTACGCGGCCGGCGACTGCACCACGGCCCCGTTCAAGCAGATCATCGTCGCCGCCGGCGCCGGAGCGACGGCCGCCCTCGGCGCGTTCGACCACCTGATCCGCACCAGCCCGGCCCTCGAAACCGGTGCGCGATAGCTCAGCTGATACGGGGTGTTCTCACGATCGGGGCACCAGAGGGAGCGAGGGCGGGAAGGTGACCGGCACCCTGACCGGGGCACGATGGAAAGTGCTGGTGCGCCACGGCAGTTCGGCCAGGGGAACCGCGAGTTTGATGTCGGGGAGGGCATCGAGAAGTTGATCCAACGCCTCACGGGCGATGATGGAGGCTATCGGCTGGGCCGGGCAGGTGTGCGCGCCCGAGCCCCAGGCGAGGTGGGAGCGGTTGCCGGTGTGATCGCCGGAGACGGCGGGGTCATTGTTGCAGGCCGTGATGCTGATCAGCACCGGCTGGTTCACCGGGAGCCAGGTGTTGCCGACCACCTGGGGTTGCTGCGGGAAGCGGGGGCACGCGTTGGCGAGTGGCGGGTCGGTGAACAGGACCTTGTCGATGGCATCGCGCAGTTGGAGGGAGCCGGCCAGCAAGTCGTCATGGAAGCTGGCGTCGTCGGCCATCAGGACCAAGGCGCTGACGATGAGATTCCAGGTCGGTTCCGCGCCCATGGCGTAGAGCTTGGCCAGTTGTTCCACGATCTCGGCGTCGTCGAAGCCGACGGCGTGGCCGATCAGGGTCGAGACGACGTCGCGGTCCGGGGCGCGGCGCCGCATGGCCACCAATTCGGCCAGGGCGGCGCGGAATCGGCGCTCGGCGAGGTCGGCGGCGGCCGGGTCAGCGGCCTCGATCAGATCCATCAGTGCGGCACCGGCTTCGGCGCCGAGCGCGGGCGGCAGGCCGATCAGGTCGTCGAGGACTCGCAGGGTGAGGGGACGGGCGTAGTCGGCGAGCAGATCGGCGTACCCGATGCCGCAGAAACTGTTGATCAGAGGCAGGGCAGCGGATTCGACGGTGCCACGCAGCCGGTACTGATCCACGTCGGCCATGGCGGCGAGATAGGCCGCGCGGTGTGTCGATCGCCCCGTGTCGGCGGACTCCGCAGGGCCCCACTCCATGATGGGCATGACCGGGCAGCGCTCCGGAATGGTCGGTTCCCAGGCGCGGGAATCGGCCGGAAAGTGCTGGGGGTCACCGAGAATCCGTAACGCTTCGCGGTAGCCGAGGACCAGCGTCGCCGGGACTCCCGCGGCCAGTTCGATGGGCGCCACGGGGCCGTACCGGCGGCGGAGGTCCTCGTAGGCGCGGTGCGGGTCGGCCGCGAATTCCGGCGAGTGCAGCTTCACTCGTGCGGCCTCGCGCCATGGTTCGGCATCGGCAACGCGAACATCTTCAAGGTGCAACTCCCATGAGCGAGTGGAACATGACCGGTGAGAAGAGCTCGAAAACAACGACGTCAGTCGGTGATTGCTGTAGGGATGCGATCGGCGCTGTGCCACATCGCCATCCGGAGGTTCACGGATCCGGCAGTCCGGCCCGCGGCGATGCTACCGACGTGGCGGAACGACCGTGATACGCCTGCGTTCGGGGCTGCCCATTAAACATGCTCCGCTGTAACAGGTTTCGCTCACTCCTCGGATGCTACCCGCAGCTACCATCGCGCGCATCCCGAATCAAGGGGGACGGACGGGCCCGCCTCGCCGGGTTGCTCGAAAATTGTCAGAGGTTAGCTGATCATTTGTCCAGGTCCACGGCCGATCGGGCCCCGAATCGAAGGCGCCCCGGCCGAGGATCCTCGCATTAGACGACTCGATTTGAAGCACACTGTGCAACAATACGTTTCGTGTCTCGTTTGCCCTACCGCAACACTGCGGCTCCCTCGGAGCCGCAGCATGAGGTGATGGCGCGAACGACTTTCCTCGACGACCGGTCGACAGGCGAGATCGCCCGAAGGTGGGCGATGGGTTGAACTCTCGACAGGTCATTCCATCGGGCCGCTGATTCCCGATCGATCGACAGCTTCCGCTGGTTTTCGGTAGCCACACACCCCGGCCACCGAGCCATGCGTGATGCCAAGTGACGCAGGACATGTCGCTTGGATTCGGTAATGAGTGGAAGAGAAGGCGAAGTCATGGTCTCTCAGGAAAACGTGGACAGTTTCGCGGATCTGTTGTTCGGCAGCCGTCGTGCAGCAGCGCAGCGGTACAACAAGCTGTTCGGTGAAGAAGGATTCGACCAGGATTGGTGGGCCGCGACCAAGGATCCCGGGGCCCGGGCCTACGAGCGGTATCTGCGCATGTTGCCGAGCCTGTCGGCGGTGGAGACGGTGTCGGATCTGCGCGAGTGCCTGACCCTGCACGAGCAGTCCACCGTCGTCGATCCGCATCTGGGCGCTCTGCTGACCGTGCAGGTGAACCTGGTGCTGGGCACCCTGCTCGAACAGCATTCACGCACAGGGGAAGTCGACACCGCGTTGACGGAACTGCTCGCGGGCCGCGCGGTCGGCGCCTACGTGCTCACCGAGGTCGGCCACGGCAGTGACCTGAACAACCTCGAGACGACCGCGGTGTACGACCCCGCCGACGGTGGCGGCTTCGTCCTGAACACGCCGACCGATTCAGCGATCAAGTTCATGCCGACGACCGCCGCGCCGCCGGTCGAGGGCATCGCGCGGTTCGGAATCGTGTTCGCGCGGTTGATCATCGGCGACACCGCGCACGGTGTGTACCCGTTCCTGGTGTGGATGTGTGACGCCGATGGACAGGTACGACCCGGTCTCACCATCCGCCGCATGCCGGAGAAGCCGGGCCTGGGCATGGACAACGCCATGACCCGCTTCGACAACGTCCGGGTGTCGCGCGAATGCCTGTTGTCGCACACCGGAACCCGCATCGACGACAATGGTGAGCTGATCTCGCCGATCCCGCGGGACAACCAGGTGTGGCGCGCCATCAGCCGGGTGCGCGTGGGCCGACTATGCATCTCGGGCATGGCGGCGGCGGTGTCGCGGGCCGCGGTGTCGATCGCCGTCCGGCAGTCCGCGCAGCGCGATATCGCGAGCATGTCGGGCGGGCGGGTGCCGCTCATGCAGGTGCCGGCGCACTACGCGCCGCTGCTCGAGGCCGTGGTCGACACCTATCTCGCCACCTCCGCGGTGGAGATCGCCGTCGACGGCTTCGCCGATGTGATCGATGCGGCGGACGACGAGCAGGGTCCGGCGCTGACCGATCTGGTGTCGCTGACCAAGTACTTCGCCACGTCCACCGCGCTGCGGGTGTGCGGCGAGGTGCGCGACCGGCTCGGCGCCCAGGGCGTCTTCGCCCACAACAAGATCGTCGAGTACCGGGCGCTGCGGGATGCCGCGGCCACCGCCGAAGGCGACAGCTATGTGATCGCCCTGCTCGCGGGCTACCGCCGGCTGTTCGGGCCCGACCAGTGGACCCAGGAATGCTGGGACGAACTCGAGCCCTGTGACCTCGACACTCCGGACAGCTGGGTGAAATGGATGGGCGCCCGCGCCCTGTTCCTGCAGCACCGCGCGCTCGAGGCCTACGCGAACACCACCGGCGACCGGCAGGCACGGTGGGACCGGGTCTACGACCTCGCGCTGGCCGCCGCCGACGCGCACACCGCCCACCGAGCCGCGCAGCGACTGGCCGAACGCGCCGCCGAGCTGCCGTCCGGTCCTCGACGGGTGATGGAGAACGTGCTCACGCTCTTCGCGGTGCGGCAGTTCCTCGCGCACGGCGCGGACCTGCTGCCGGACGGCCCGCTGCCCAAGACGCGTGAACCGTTGCGCGACATGCGTGTCCAGCTGCACGAGATGCTGGCGCCGCACCTCACCGAGCTGGTCGGGGCCTTCGAGCTCGAAACCGGTTCCTTGCGCACGGTGTACAACTCCGACAGCTATATCGAGCAGTGCGCGACGGCGCTCCGGCTGGGCTGACGACACGCACAGCACACGGCTGACAGGCCCTCGGGATGCCGGTCACCCCGGCATCCCGAGGTGTGGTCAGAACAGGGTACGCGCGGGCGGGAACACCACCGGCAGGTTCGCCAGCGATCGGTGGAAAGGTCCTGGCCGCCACACGAGTTGGTCGACGGGGCAAGCCAGCCGAAGTTCGGGTAGGTGGTCGAAGAGCTGATCGATGGCGTTCTGCGCGACCAGGTACGCGACGTCCTGCGCGGGGCAGGTATGCGGTCCGGTGCCCCAGGCGATATGCGCGTTGTTGCCGGTGTAGCGGCCCACGATGGCGGGGTCGTTGTTGCAGGCCGCCATGCTGGTGACCACCGGCTGATTGGCGGGCAGCCACGTGTTGTCGACCATGGTCGGCCGGACCGGGTAGGTGATCCCGAAGTTCGCGAGCGGCGGGTCGGTGAACAGCAACTCGTTCATCGCATCCCGGGTCGTCAGCGCGGCCACTCCGGAGAACCGTTCGTCGGTGAGCATCAGCAGCAAGGTATTGGCGATCAGGTTGGTCAGCGGCTCGATGCCGGCGCCATAGATCGTCACCAGCTGGTGCACCAACTCCTCGTCGGTGAGATCCGCCGCATGGACCAGCAGCCGCGTGGTGACGTCATCGCCCGGCTGCCTCCTCTTGAGGCTCACCAGCTTGCCGAGTGCCGCCACGAACAGCGCGTTGCCCTCTTCGGCCGAGTTGCCCTCGAACATCATCGCCATGCCCTGCGCGACCTGCTGGCCGATATCCGCGGGGCACCCGACCATGACGTTGAGATAGGCGAAGGTGACAGGGAAGGCGTACTGGCTGATCAAGTCGGCCTGCCCGTCGGTACAGAAGGTGTTGACCTGCGGGATCACGATCCCTTCGATCACATCGTCGACCTGGTACAGGTTGATCGCGTCGATGCCGTCGACACTGGCCTTTCGATACCGCGCGTGCTCGTGGCCCGCGCTGCGCAGCGCGTTCGGCCGGTACTGCAACATGGGCAGGATCGGGCAGTCGGCGGGAATGTCCTGCTCCCAGACACGAGGATCGGCCGGAAAGCGATCCGCGTCATTGTTGATCGCGACCGCGTAGCGATAGCCGATCACCAGGGTGGCGGGGATGCCGGGCGAAAGTTCCACCGGGGCGAGGGAACCGAACTTCTCGCGCATGGCGGCGTAGAAGGAGTGCGGGTCGGCGGCGAACTCGGGTGCGTACAGCGGCACCGGGCTTCGATCGAGGAGGTTGGGGCTAGAATCCCCAGCGGGCTGCATGTCGCCAGATCATACCCATGGCTGTGTGTTGTTGCGCTGCAACGTCTCGGCGCACCAGCCGCCCCAATCATGCTCCACTACACGTCAATACAGTCGATGGTGGCGATGGAAAACAGACCATGCGGAAAGACACGTGCTCCCGGGGATGCACGGTACTCGGTCGGTGCGCGCCCTGTCGCCGAATTCGGGCGCGCACCTTGCGCATTGAGCGTCAGCCCGGAATCTGGTTGGCCAAGTCGTTTCGCCGGAAGTCCGAGAACTGTTGGGAGTCGGTGCAGACGCCGCAGTTGGGGCCGAAGAATTCGGTGCGGGCGTTCGCGTCGTCCATCAGCCAGTAGCGGAGCCAGGCGGTGGAGGGGCCGCGCATGTCGCCGCCCGTGATGCCGGTGCCGAAATGGGTGGCGCCGCGGAGTTCGGCGTATTCGGCGGGGACCTGGTCGGCATTGTTGTACATGGCCTTCACCAGGGCCGGCCATACGATGGCGTCGAATTGGCCGGCGAGGAACAGGACCGGCTTGTGGAGCTGGCTGACGTCGTTGAGCGGTCCGGGCTGGATCGCCGTGACCACGTCGACCCGGGGGTCGACGGCGGCGTTGATCGCGCCCGATCCGCCCTGGGAGTGGCCCGCGGAGCCGATCCGGTCGAGGTTGACCTTGCCGTAGAAGACGCTGGACGGGTCGGCGTTGAGCTTCTCGATGAGGTCGATGCCGCTGCGCATGGTGATGGCGAAGTTGCTCACCGGCGTATTGGCGGCCACCACGATGAAGCCGTGACTGGCGTAGTGCCGCAACAGCAGGGTGTACGCCCCGGGCAGCACGCCGGTGCCGTTGCCCCAGATGATCACCGGGTGTTTCTCCCCGTGCGCGCCCATGGTCTGCGGGTAGTAGAGCGTGTGCACGACGCCGATGCTGACCTCGGGCGAATAGGGCCCCGCCGCAGCCCAATTCCGGCCGACGCTCGGGATGCCGTCCGCGTGGGCGGGGACCGCGACGGCGGTGAGAGTCAGCGCGGTGACCGCGGCGGTGAGGACCGCCGCCAGTGTGGTGCGGAGGTTGGAAGTGCGAATGCGCATGCGCGAAACACCTTCCCTTTCGATTGATGACTCGGCCATTTGCCTGGCGGGAAAGCTATTGCGCATGCCTGAGGTGTGCGGCCGGAATTCTCGCCTCGGCGCAATTCTTGTGCCCGAGCACATTACGGCGACCGCGAGATTGTCTCGCCTGCCCAGACCGGTTATCGGCGGGCCGCCTCCACGGCCAGGGCGAGCTCGATCATGGCGCGCGGTTCGGCGATGGACCGGCCGGTGAGTTCCTCGATCCGCCGCAATCGGTTCAGCACGGTATTGCGGTGGCAGTACAACGCCGCGGCCGCGCCCGCCGCCGAGCCGCCGGCGTCGAGCCACGCGGTCACGGTGGCGAGCAGGACATCGCGTTCGGCCGCGGGCAGTCCGAGCACCGAGCCGAGCACCACGGTCCGGAGTCGCTCGGCGAGTTCGGACTGCGCGGCTACCAGTGCGGCGGGCAGGCGCTGATCCAGCACCACCACCCGAGTGTCGGGTGCGCCGGTCTGCAACGCGATCTCGGCCAGCCAACGGGCCCTGGCCAATTCGGCCAGCGAGCCCACGACGGGACTGATCCCGGCCGCGACTCCCTGCTCGCGCAGCAGCCGCGCCGGCTCGGTCAACGGGTCGCCGCCGAGCGCGATCAGCCCGACCTCGTGATCGGCCCGGATCCGCCACAGGATGTGGAAGCCGTCGGTCGCCGGGTGCCCGCGGTCGCGGGGCAGACTCGCGCCGCCGACCGACCGCACCGCGGCCACCGCGTACCGGGCCCGCTCGGGCAGGCCGAGGACCGCCGACGCCTGCGCGACCAGGCCCGCTCCCCCGCCCGCGGGAAAGGCCGCCCCCGGACCGCCCAGCAGTACGTCGAGCACCGCGTTCCGTCGCTCGCCGTCGCGCGCCAGTCGCTCCGATTCCATCGCCTGGTAGGCGTCGGTGACCGCGCCGATGAGAAGGTCGACGATGTCCCACAGATCACCCACGCACGGCAGCAGATCGGGCAGCGAGGCCGGATCCCGTTCCGCCACCGTCTCGATCATCGCCTCCCACAGCAGCCGGCACCCGCGCCGGTACGCGTCCTGCAGCGAGGACAGCGGCAGCCCTTGCGTTGCCCGGGTCCGCCCGGTCCAGGTCGCGTCGGACAGATCGACCGGCCGGTCCTCGGACCGGTCCAGCATCGAGGCCACCGTCTGCCGCAGGTTGCGCAGGATGGTGTCCCGCAGCTCCCCGGGCGCGATCAGCGCCGCGTACGCGGCGTCCTCGGCGAGGATCCGCTCGGACAGTCCACCGGCGATGCCGGGCAACCGATCCGAGAGCGGCTCGGCCACGGCGGTCAGGATGTGCGATGTCTTGCCACGGTCCAGCACCCGGCCGCCGCCCTTCTCCACGAACGATCCCGCCGCCGCGCACCGGTGCGGGACCAGCACTGTAGCCCCGTGCCCGAACCGCTCGTTCGTGTTTCTACCCTGTGGAACTCAGAACCTGTATCGCAGGGTCGCGGCGGCGGGTGCGCCATCGGGCATGTCCTCGGTGCGAACCGCCAGCACCCGGCCGTCGGACAGGAGGACTCGTCTGCTGATCTCGTCGACGACACCTGGTGCGTCGGAATCCGATTCGCTCTCCAGGGTCACCGCTCCGTCGTCCGGGGCGACGGCTCCGGGCACGGTCACGTCGATGTCGACCAGCAACGTGTCGATCATGCCGAGGGTGGCGGCGCGGGCGATATCGGCGATGTCGGTGGTCGCTCGCCCTTCTGCGCGTCGCTTGTCGAACAAGGCGTGCAGGTCGGCCAGTTGGCTCGCGTAGTGAGTGTCGAGAATGATCCGGGCCCGGGCGCCGAGTTCGGCCGCGGACAGCTGCTCGGGATTGCCCGGAATGGACTCCGCCAGCAGGTCCGGGTAGCTGTTGACGGACCGGTACAGCGATTCGATCGGCTCGGCCGCCGCGAGAATCAACGGAACTTCCCGCCCTGTCAGCAGATCCCTCAGCCCCTGGTCCACGGCCCTGGCGTATTGCCGCACCCGCACTTTGCGCCCCTCGGTCCCCTGAATCCGGCCCTTGGGCGCACGGCCGCCCAGCGATGCCTTGCGGGCATGATCGGCGGCGCTCACCGGAAGGCCCGGTATCCGCGTCTCCTCGGCGCCACCGTCCGAGCTGACCTCGATCAGACGGACAGCGCCCTCCGACAGGGCGAGCACGAAGGCCGCCTGGGGAAACGTGGTCGCCCGCAGCAGCGGTTTGAGGTGGAATCTGGATCCTACGAAGACGCCTTCCCGCAAGCGATTCGGGAGGCGATAGGTCCGCACCCGTTCCGGAGTGGCCAGGGCCACCAGCGTATTGGACTGGAATCGCCAGAAGTCCTCGTCGTCGACCAGGTCGTCGAACTCTTCCTGTAGCGACGCACGAGCCTGGCGATCATCGATCCCGCCCAGCGCCTCGCGCACATGGTTCGAGAATGCGATGCGGTTCTGATCCGGCGCCGCGGTGTCGGCCACGGTCGGGGTGTATATCGCGACACTCCACGGTTCGGCCTCGGCGGCCAGCGCTTTGATCTCGCCTCGTGTCGGAACATCGGTGTGCAACATCTGGCCTCCTGCGTCATGCGTCGAGCCGGCGTGTTCCCTGATGTATCGCGCTTCTCCCGTGTCGACCATACCGAATCGAACCCTCCGGCAACTAGTCAGCAATTTTTGCCGCCGAATCTCGCCGCCGACAGACGGCAGGGACTGAAGTAACGTGCCATCACATGAGTGAGAACTTGGCGGGTAAGAGTGCACTGGTCACCGGGGCGAGCCGGGGTATCGGGTTCGCGGTGGCGGCGGAGCTGTTGGCCCGGGGGGCCAATGTGGTGATCTCCGCCCGGAAGGCCGAGCCGCTCGAGGAGGCGGCCGAGCGGCTGCGGGGGCTGGGACATGCGGGGAAGGTGGTGGCGGTCGCCGGGAACTCCGGGGACGCGGCGGCCCGGGCCGAACAAGTCGCTACCGCGGTGGCGCAGTTCGGGTCGCTGGACGTGCTGATCAACAACACCGGCATCAATCCGGTGTACGGGTCGCTCATGGAGGCCGACCTCGAGGCCGTCCGCAAGATCTTCGACGTGAATGTCGTTGCGGCGCTGGGGTATGTACAGGAGGCCTACAAGGCGTGGATGGGTGAGCACGGCGGTGCGGTGGTGAACGTGGCCAGCGTCGCCGGGCTGCGGTCGACCGGCGTGATCGCCGCGTACGGGGCGTCGAAGGCGGCGCTCATTCGGCTCACCGAGGAACTGTCGTGGCAGCTGGGGCCGAAGATCCGGGTGAACGCTGTGGCGCCGGGCGTGATCAAGACCAAGTTCGCGGACGCGCTGTACTCGGCGGACGAGGAGGCGGCCGCGGCGGTCTACCCGATGAAGCGGCTCGGGTCGCCGGAGGATGTGGCGCAGTTGATCGGGTTCCTCGCGTCCGACGAGTCGGCGTGGATCACCGGGACGACGATCCGCGTGGACGGCGGCCTGCTGGCCACCGGCGGCATCTGAGCGCCGGAATCGAAAAGACGTGCCCGGCACCGGGATTCGGTGCCGGGCACGGTCATGCCGGGAGAACGCCGCCGATCACCGGAAGGCGAGGGCGCCGAGGGTGTCGCTGTTGCGGTACTGGAGGTACTTGCTGACGGTGGCCTCGTCGACCGCCGCGGTGGCGGTGGCGACGGTGACGACGACGAACTTGCTCTGGCTGCCGTCGCGCCACTTGCCGGTCTCGAAGTCGGCGATGTAGCTGCCGTCGGGCAGCTCCAGGTCGGTGTCCTCGAACTGGTTGTGCGCGGCGGACGCCTTGCCGTCGTCGGACATGGTGAGGACCAGCTGGGTGAGCATGAGCCCGCCGCCCTCGGCCTTCCACGCCATGGACGAGGCGCGCTTGCAGCCCAGGCCGGTCATCTTCCCGGCCTTCTCGATCGGGGCGCAGGAGTCGAAATCCTGGCCGGTCACGTAGGTGGCGTGCAGGGCGACGTCACCGAGCTTGAAGTTCCAGTCCTTGCCGTACTCGGTGTAGCTGAAGCGGCTGCCGCCGGGCGCGGCCTTGGAGGTGGTCGCGGTGGTGCGGGGCGGGGCCGAGGTGGCGGGCACCAGGGTCGGGCTCTCGGTGGTGGAGGTGGCGCCGGCCTGGGTGGCGTCGTCGCCGCCGGAGACGAGCACGATCGCGCCGACCGCCACCGCCAGCAGCACGACCGCGCCCAGCACCACGCCGATGATCAGCCCGGTGTTCGACTTCGGCTGCTGCGGCGGATAACCCGGCTGCTGCGGGAAACCGGGCGCGGGCGGGGAGCCCGGCCCGAACGGCTGCTGCTGGCCGTACGCCAAGCTCTGCGCGAACCCCGGCGGCTGCGCGTACCCGGCGTCCTGCGGTTGTCCCGCCTGCGGATATCCCTGCTGCGCGGGCCAATTCGTCTGTGTCGGCTGCCAGCCCTGGTCGACCGGCTGCTGCCCCTGCCATCCGGGCTGCTGCACCTGGTGTCCACCGGTCCCCTGGGCGGGCTGATCCCACCACGCGGCATCCGACTCGCCGGGTCGCGGCTGCCGGTGGACAGTGGGATCGCCCCCGGATCCGGCTGGTGGATACGTCATCTGATCACCTTTCGCGGACGGCCCGAGCCCTCCCCGGCTCGGCATTCGATTCCCGAAGCGTATGCGGGCGATCCGGCGTGATCCAATCACGGGGTGACCGACGATCTGCTCATCTGCGGCGCGGGCCCGGCAGGACGAGCCCTCGCCCACCGCGCCCTGGCGCACGGGCTGACGGTCACCGTGGTCGATCCGCACCCGCGCCGACGGTGGGCTGCCACCTATGCGGCGTGGGCGGACGAGCTGCCCGCCTGGGTCGCCGACGCGGCGATCGCGACGCGGATCGAAGGGCCCGTCGCCTGGACGACCCGCCGCATCGAGATCGATCGATCCTATCTCGTGTTCGACACTGCGGCACTTCAGGATTCGCTCGACATCTCCGGCGCACGCCTGATCCAGGACTCCGTCACCGCCATCGACATCGCGGCCCGCCACCGCCACGACGGACTGGACCTCCCCTCGGTGCGACTCGCCTCCGGCCACACCCTCCCCGCGGGCCGGGTCGTCGACGCGCGCGGCATCCCCCGCTCCCCCGCCCTGGCCGAGCAGACGGCGTACGGCGTCATCATCGACCGCGCCCACTACCCCGACAGGGACTCCTTGTTCATGGACTGGCGTGACGACAACGGTGCGACCCCGACCGACCCGCGCTCGTTTCTCTACGCGGTTCCCCTGGACGACGACCGCATCCTCCTGGAAGAGACCTGCCTCGCCGGACGCCCGGCCCTCGACCAGCACACGCTCGAGGCCCGCCTGACCCATCGATTGCGTTCCCGCGGAATCGCTCTCACCGGCGCCGAGCCCGTCGAACGCGTCCGTTTCCCTGTCCAGGGCGGCAAGCCGAATCGGTCCACGTTCGGCGCGGCGGGAGCCTTCACCCACCCCGCGACCGGTTACAGCGTCGCCACGTCACTGCGCCTGGCCGACACCGTCCTCATCGGCGAATCAGCCTGGCCCGCCTCGGCCCGAGCCGTACACCTGTTGCGCCTGGCCGGATTACGCGCCCTGCTGGCGCTTCCCCCCGCCGAGCTGCCACTGTTCTTCGACGCCTTCTTCGCGCTGCCGGTTCCCGCCCAGCGGGCCTATCTGTCCGGCCGCGACGATCTGCGCGGCACCGCCGCGGCCATGGCGGCACTGTTCGCGGCGCTGCCCTGGCGGCTGCGGCGCGTCCTCGCGGCCGGGGTAGCTCTCCCGACCCGATAGCTCAGATCAGGTAGGGAATCATCGCCTTGCGGTCGCTCGGATAGTCCTCGAACCGCTCGCGGTACCACCGATGTGTGGACACCGCCCGCGGCAGCAGGTTGGCCACGGTGAACAACACGAACACCAGTCCCGCCCACGTCCACGACATGAGCGCCCACCCCACCCACAGCACCAGCTCGCCGAAGTAGTTCGCGCTCGACACCCAGCGGAACGCGCCGCCGTAGGGGATGCGGTAGCCGGTGAATCCGTCACTGCGCAAGGCGATCAGCGCGCGGTCGGCATGGAAGTTGATCGCCCACCCCGCCACGGCCACGACCAGCCCGACGAGGAAGCGCGGGTCGGTGAACCATCCGGAGTCCCGCAGATGCTGCGCGTCGGCGACGGCGTATCCGTTGACGAATCCATTGGCCGCGTTGAACACCATTCCGAACGCGATCCCGTACACGGGGAATCCCTTGCTGGACGCTCGCAGCAGCGGATAGATCAGCCCGCGATAGAGGTAGTGCACCTGCCACAGCACGTAGAGCACCACCGCCGGGGGCTGCGGATCCTTCACGACCAACCAGAACGTGACGGTGAAGGCCCACCATTGCGGATTCTCGAACAACAGCCATGCCCACGGCCCCCGCACCGCGAATCGCTCACCGTCCTTGGCGAACCGCCCGTAAGGGTTGGTGTAGCCGAACCCGCTCGCGAACGTGATCACCGTGAGGACGATCAGAAACCCGAGCACGAAGTGAAGAGCATCCCGCATGACGTAGTGCATACCCTCCTTCGTCCCGGTAAACAATCAAGCACTTGCTTGGTATGAGCTCGTTCGCTATGAACAGTGAGAAGCAACCGAGGAGGAATCGTGGACGACTTCAGTCATCGGGCGGGCGCCGCACTGGTGCTCGGCGCTAGCGGCGGGCTCGGTGGAGCGTGCGCGCGGATGCTCCTCGAACGCGGCAGCGACCTCGCCCTGACCTACTACCGGTCCCCCGGCGCACTCGACGGACTCCGGTCCGCCGCGGAAGCCGGCGGACGCCGCGCCGCCACCTGGCAACTCGACCTCGCCGACTCCACCCGCACCGGAGAGGTGGTCGCGCAGGCGGCCGAGCAACTCGGCGGCATCCACACGCTGATCTACGCCGCGGGCCCGCACGTGCCGATGCGCCACCTCAGCAGGATCGAACCGGCCGACTTCCGCAGCCAGATCCTCGACGACGTGTCCGGCTTCTTCAACGCCGTCCACGCGGTCCTCCCCCACCTGCGAGCGAGCAAGGGCAGCATCGTCGCCATCACCACCGCCGGAACCGCGCGATTCCCTGTGCGGGACGGCATGTCCATCGCCCCCAAGGGCGCGGTCGAGGCTCTGGTGCGTGGAATCGCCGCCGAGGAGGGCAGATTCGGTGTGCGCGCCAACTGTGTCGGCCCGGGCATGACCACCGACGGCATGGCCGACCGCCTCATCGCTTCCGGCGACCTGGACGACCACGCTCTCGAAGTCACCAGGAACAACATCCCGCTGCGCCGCTTCGGCGACGCCCAGGACATCGCCGAGGCGGTCTGCTTCCTCGCCTCGGACCGCGCCGACTTCATCAGCGGCCAGAAGCTGGACATCGACGGCGGATACGGCGTCTAGCCGCCCAGGACGAGGACAACCCCATGACCGATCACGCCGAGCAGATCCGATCACTGCTCGCCCACCTGTCCCATCTCGCCGACGAAGGGCCCATCGCCGACTATTTCGAGCACTACACGCCGGACGCCGTCTGGGAGCGCGCGGGCGACCCGCAGTCCGGCATCGCACCGCAGATCTTCCGTGGCGCAACGGAGATCGCCGCCAGCGCGCAGGCCCGGCGCGACGCGGGCATCGCCGGTCCGGGAACCAGGACCCGGCACGTGACGAGCTGCACGGCCATCACGCTGCTGGGACCGGATTCCGCACGGGCGGAGTCCGTTTGGCAGTTCTTCGCCGACACCACGACCGCGCCCCGCCTGGTCGGCATGGGCAGATACCACGACACCCTGGTCTTGGTCGACGGCCGCTGGCGCGTCTCGGTCCGCTCGATCACCAACGGCTGACACCCAAACCGTCCAAATCGCATGTTCCGCGCGTTCGCCAGTGGTTTCCTGGATCCAGTCCAGTACCCCGTATGACGGGAGGTTCCACCGATGTTCGGACTTCCAGCGACCGGGCACAGTGCCCTGGCGGTAATGAGTGAGGATGCGGCGAATCGGGCGTTACGGGAGCATGCGGATTGCCCGATCACCGTGTGCCCGGCCAAGTTACAGGCCAAGACGTTTCTGGTGCGGATGGGCAGACCACCGCGGCGACTGCCTCGAGATTGAGCGCGGGAACCGCTGACCCCTCATCGGTCAGCGGCTCCCCGCGCGGGGTGGATGGTCACGGTGGGGTCCAGGACCGGGAGCTGGACGGTGAAGCGCTCGATCACCCATCCGGCGGGCAGCGCGGAGCCGCGGTGCCCGTGCGGGGTCCACGGCAAGGCGGCCGGGGCGGTGGTCATGCGATCCAGCTCCAATCATGGTCGGGGTCTCGGTATTCCAGGCCGATCCAGCCGTCGTAGCCCGCGGTGTCGAGGGCGGCGAAGAGGGCTTCGAAGTCGAGGGTCCCGGTGCCGGGGCGGCTGCGCGCGGGAGCGTCCGCGATCTGGACGTGCCCGAAACGATCGGCGTGGGTGGCGATCACGGCGAACAGGTCCTCACCCATGCGGGCGAGATGGTAGAGGTCGCAGAGGAAGCGGAGGTTCGGCGCACCGACCTCGTCGATCACCCGTACCGCGTGGGCGGCGGAGACGATCGGATAGTCGGGCGACTCGATCGAATTCAGCGCCTCGAGCACGACCTGGGCATCGATGCGGGCCGCGGCATCGGAGGCCAGACGGAGGTTCTCGAGAGCCAGCTCATCCTGCGCCCGCGGGTCCACAGCCGGAATCCGATTGCCGTACAAGGCATTCAGGGACCGGCAGCCCAACTGTTCGGCAATGCCGACGGTGACGTCGATATTGTCCCGGAACTCGGATTCCCGCCCGGGCACCGAGACCAGGCCGCGGCCCACGGGCACCAGGTCGATGAAGTTGAGACCGATGAGCTGCACACCGGCGTCGGAGACGGCGGAGACGAACGCGTCGATCTCCTTGTCCCCCGGCACCGGGTTCTCGCCGAACGGCCACCAGAATTCGACGGCGTCGAACCCGGCCGCCTTCGCCGCCGCCGGACGTTCCAGCAACGGCAGATCGGCGAACAGGATCGAGCAGTGCGCGTCGAATTTCCGGAGAGCTCCGTCGGCGGTGTATTTCATCGTGTCGATTCCTCCCGGTAGGTGTGCCAGCTGCCGTAATCGGTGATGTCGATGAGCTGCGGGTCGGAGATGACGGGGCGCCGCAGCAGCATGGACAGCACCGAGCGGCTGTCGTCCAAGGCAATCACACCGAGTTCCAGTTCCGGCGGCTCGGCGGGGAGCAGCCGGTTGCGCAGCACCTCCATGGGCACGTCGAACAGTTCACCGGTGATGGGCGCCCCGCCGTAGGCGACGGGGTGCAGGCCGGGGAAGCGGTCGCCGACCGAGTAGAAGCGGTACTGCGGCGCGGTGGTGGCCTCCCCTGCACAGGGCGCGCCCTCGAGCAGGTAGTTCAGGGGTTCGCCGCGCATGGCACCCCCGTTCAGGAAGATCAGAGGCATAGCCGTGGGCTCCTTCTCGGTCGGACGATCACAGTTCAGGCGGTGATCCGCAGGGCGTCCGGGGAGTCCGGGACGATCACTTCCGGCACCACGACCGCGTCGCGGTGGATGGGTCCGCCGTGGGTACCGAGAGGCACTCCGGTGCCCCCACGGCGGACCGCCACGATCTCGGCGGCGATGGAGACAGCCGTCTCCTCCGGGGTACGCCCGCCGAGATCCAGTCCGATGGGCGACTTCAGCCGCGCCAGTTCGGCATTCGTCATCCCGACCGCGAGCAGCCGCTGGAGGCGGTCCTCGTGCGTGCGCCGGGATCCCATCGCACCCACGAACGCCACCGGCAGGCGAAGCGCCACTCGCAACAGCGGCACATCGAATTTGGCGTCGTGGGTGAGTACACAGACCACGGTCCGGGCGTCCACCCGGGTCCGGGCCAGATATTTGTCCGGCCATTCCACGACCACCTCGTCGGCGTCGGGGAAGCGCGCGGGGGTCGCGAAGACCGCCCGCGCGTCACACACCGTGACGTGGTAGCCGAGGAATTTGCCGATCCGGGCCACCGCGGCCGCGAAGTCGATCGCCCCGAAGACGATCATCCGCGGCGGCGGCACATGCGATTCCACGAAGACCGTGATCTCCTCGTCGCCGCAACCGACGGTTCGCACCGCGGTCGCGCCGGCGTCGAGCATGGCCTGGGCTTCGGCGATCACGCGATCGTCGAACTCGTGGCCGGAGCTCCACCAGGTGCCCAGCGCCATCACGGCGCCGCTGTCGAGGTCGCGGACCATGGCCACGGCCTCCCCCTCAGCTCGCAGGACCTGTTCCACCGCGGTGCGGTTGGCGTCGGTCACCGACTGGACGAACACCTGGATCGTTCCGCCACAGGTCAATCCGACGGCGAAGGCGTCGGTGTCGCTGTAGCCGAAGGTCTCCCGGATGGTGGCGCCGGTGGCCAGCGACTCGCGGCACAACTCGTAGACCGCGCCCTCGACGCAGCCGCCGGAAATGCTCCCGACGACGGTGCCGTCGGCGTCCACGGCCAGGGCCGCGCCGATCGGCCGCGGCGCGGAGCCGCCGATCCCGATGATGGAGGCCACGGCGTAGTCCTTGCCCGCCGCATGCCATTCCAGTAGTTGTGCCGCGATGTCGCGCATGGCTAGCCTCCCAGGGCCAATTCGATGCCGTTGATACCGAAGTAGGCGACGAAGACGACGCTGACCACGGCCACCAGCCAATGGATTTCGCGGTACTTCCCGCGAGCGAGCTTGATCACGGTGTAAGCGATCAGGCCCGCGCCGACACCGTTGGTGATCGAGTAGGTGAACGGCATGAGCACGATCGTGATGAAGGCCGGCACCGCGACCTCGAGATCGTTCCAGTCGATCTTGCGGGCCTGCGTCATCATCAGCGCGCCGACCAGCACCAGCGCGGGAGCCGCGGCCTGGATCGGCACCACGGCCGCGATCGGCGTGAAGAAGATGGCGGCGCAGAACAATCCGCCGGTGATCACGCTGGCCAGACCGGTACGGGCGCCCTCACCGACACCCGTCGCGGACTCGACGTACACGGTGGAACCCGCGCCGCCGGACAGGCCGCCGACGATCTGGGCGACACCGTCGGTGGTCAGGATCTTGCCCATGCCGGGCACCTGACCCTTCTCGTCGGTCAGACCCGCCTCGTCACAGACGCCGAAAACAGTTCCCATGGCGTCGAAGAAGCCGGTCAGCACCAGGGTGAACAGCACCACGGTGGCGGTCACCGCGCCCGCGGTGGCGAAGCCGCCGAACAGGTCGATGTGGCCGATCAGACCGAAATCGGGAGAGGCGAACAGCGATTTGGGCTTCTCGGGGACGACGGTCCCCCACGCCTTCGGATCGATCTTCGCCATGGCGTTGACCACGATGGCGAGCACCGTGGAGATGGCGATGCTGATCAGGATCGCGCCCGGCACCTTGCGGATGAACAGCCCGAGCATCAGCAGCAGGCCGACCGCGAAAATCACGGTGGGCCAACCGGCCAGGTGCCCGTCCACGCCGAGCGTGACCGGAGGACCGCCGGGCGCGCCGTGGCCGACGACCCCGGAGGAGACCAGGCCGATCATGGCGATGAACATGCCGATGCCGACGCCGATGGCGTTCTTCATGGCCAGTGGAATGGCGTTGATGATCATCGTCCGCAGGCCGGTCGCGGCCAGGATGACGATGACGATGCCCATCAGCACCACCAGACCCATGGCCTGGGGCCAGGTCATGTGCGGCGCGGCCTGGTAGGCGACGACGGGGACCAGCCCGAGACCGGCGGCCAGTGCGAGGGGCACATTGCCCACCAGGCCCATGAGGACGGTGGTCAGACCGGCCGAGAAGGCGGTCGTGGTGGTCAGCTGAGCGATACTCAGCTTGTCCCCGTGCGAGTCGGCGACGCCGCCGAGAATTAGCGGGACCAGCAATATGACATACGCCATAGCGACGAATGTGGTGATGCCGCCACGGATTTCACGGGTTATGGTGGTCTTGCGCTCCGATAGCCTGAAGAACTTTTCGAGCGCGGACCCCCTGGTTTCCGGGGTGGTGATCGGTGATTGAGTCTGGGTCATGGCTGCCCTCCTATGGGCGTAGCCGACCAACGGCCCGGGGGTGCTGGGTAATCCCCGGGCCGCGGATTCGGTGTTGTGGGGTCCCTACCGCGCTCCACTGTTGTGGGAGGCGCGGTCTGCCCCTGTTAGTCAACTGTTCCGGATGATGTCTTCCGGACGCACGGGCACGCGGTTGATGTTTCCGGTGCCGCCCCGCTTGCGGCAGGCGTCGCGAATCGCTGCGGCGATCGCGGGCGTGGAGGAGAGAGTCGGCGGTTCGCCCGCGCCGCGCAAGCCGTAGGGGGCGTGCGGGTCCGGGTTCTCCAGAATCTCCAGCTTCTGCGGAGGTGTATCGAGAATGGTGGGAATCAAGTAGTCCGTGAAGGACGGGTTCCGCACCTTGCCGTTGGTGACCTGAATTTCCTCCATAACCGCCAGACCCAGGCCCTGAATGGAGCCGCCGTGGATCTGGCCTTCCAGCGAGAGCCGGTTCATGATCTTGCCGACGTCCTGGACGGCGTCCAGGGCAACGACTTTCACGAGCCCGAGTTCGGTGTCCACATCGACCACTGCCCGGTGCACGCAGACCGCGAGCTGGGTGTGGCTCGAGCCCTGACCGGTGATCTTGTCCATACCGGTGGTGGGCTGGTGGTGGTATTCGCGGGTCAGGTCGATCACGTCGTCGCCGAGGACGTCCTCGATCGACGCGACCACCTCACCGTTGTTCTTGACGACCTTGCCGCCGTCGAGGTGCATGAAGCCGTGCACGTCGAACTTCGTGCGCGCCAGCACGAACAGCTCGTCGGCGACCGCGCGGCAGGCGGTCATCACCGCGCCGCCGGTCATGTAGGACTGGCGGGAGGCGGACGAGGAGCCGGAGCTGCCGACATTGTTGTCCGACGGGTGGCTGACCACGCGGTCGATGGTGAGTTCGGTGCGGGCGATCTGCGCCTCGAGGGTGATCAGACCCTGGCCGACCTCCGCGCCGGCGGTGTGCACGAGCGCGACCGGCTCGCCGCCGATCACTTCCAGGCGCACGCGGGCGGTCGAGTAGTCGTCGAAACCCTCGGAGAAGCAGATGTTCTTGATGCCGACGCCGTAGCCGACGCCGCGGTACACGCCCTCGCCGTGGGTGGTCTGGGACGCGCCGCCGGGCAGGTTGCGGATATCCGAGGTATCCACGGATTCCGGCAGTTCCATCTCGCGCAGGCTGTCGAGCATCTCCACCAGCGGAGTCGGCGCGTGCACGATCTGACCGGTGGCCAGCTTCGAGCCCTGGGATACGACGTTCACCTGGCGAACGGTCACCGGGTCCATGTCGAGGGCATCGGCGAGCTTGTCCATCATCGACTCGTGTGCGAAACACGCCTGTACGACGCCGAATCCGCGCATCGCGCCGCACACCGGGTTGTTGGTGTACACGCCGTAGGCGTCGATCTCCAGGTGCGGGACCTCGTAGGGGCCCAGCGCCAGGGAGGCGGCGTTGCCGATCACGTTCTGGGTGGCCGAGGTGTACGCGCCGCCGTCGAGGACGATGAGAACCTTGGCGTAGGTGAGCTTTCCGGTCGCGGTCGCGCCGTACTCGTAGCGCATGCGCGCCGGATGCCGGTGCACGTGGCCGAAGAACGACTCCTGGCGGTTGTACATCATCTTGACCGGCTTGCCGGTGCGCATGGCCAGCATGCCCGCGTGGATCTGCATGGACAGGTCCTCGCGGCCGCCGAACGCGCCGCCGACACCGGACATGGTCATCCGGATCTGGTCCTCGTTCAACCCGAGGCAGGGGCCGATCTGGGTGAGATCCCAATGCAGCCACTGGGTCGCGACGTAGAAGTCGAGGGAGCCGTCCTCGTCGGGGATGACCATGCCGGACTCCGGGCCGAGGAAGGCCTGGTCCTGCATGCCGACCTCGAACTCCTCGCTCACCACGACGGCGGCCAGGGTCTTGCCGATCTCGATGTCGCCGGCGCGCACCGGCTGGTAGCGGGCGATGCCGCCGCGCTCCTGCACTGCCAGCCCGATCGGGTCCTCGATCACGGCCATCGGGTCGGTGATCGGTTCCAGCACTTCGTATTCCACCTCGATGGCGGCCACGGCGCGGCGCGCGATCTCGGGGTGGTCGGCGGCGACCAGGGCGATCGCCTCACCGTGGTGGCGCACCTCGCCGAAGGCCAGCACCGGCTGGTCCCAGGTGTGGTCGAGGCCGTAGACCTTGCGGCCGGGCACGTCCTCGTGGGTGAGCACGGCGTGGACGCCGGGCATGGCCAGCACCTTGGCGGTGTCGATGCCGATCAGCTTGGCGCGGGCGTGCGGACTGCGCAGGGTCGCGCCCCACAGCATGCCGTCGATCCACAGGTCCGAGGAGTAGGCGAACTCGCCCTTCACCTTGAGGGTGCCGTCGGGACGCAGCGGGCTCTCACCGATGCCGCCGGCGCCCGGGATCGGCACGTCGGCGGGGAACCGCGTGGTGCGTGCGATGGTCATCGGTTCTCCTGCTTCATGATTCGCTTACGCGCGGCCACGCCGTTCGCGCCGACCCGGTCGTGCGGCATGGTCTTGAGCTCGTCGTTCTCGACGACGGTGTGGCCGCCCACGAGCAGGCGCGCCAGCGGCGGCTGCGGGCCGAACACCAGCGAGCACACCGGGTCCTCGATGGCGGCGCGGAAGCCGTCCACCTTCCAGACCGCGATATCGGCGAGCTTGCCGACTTCCAGGGAGCCGATCTCGTTCTGGCGGCCCAGGTTTCGGGCGCCGCCGAGGGTGCCGACCTCGAGGGCCTGGCGGGCGGTCATGGCGCGGGGACCGTGCACGGCGCGCTGGAACAGCATGGCCTGCCGCATCTCCCCCGCCATCGAGGTGAGTTCGGAGGAGGCCGCGCCGTCCACGCCCAGGCCGACCGGGGCGCCGGCGGCGAGCAGGTCCATCACTCGCGCGATGCCCGCGCCCAGCCGCGCGTTGGAGGTCGGGCAGTGCGCGGAACCAGTGCCGGTCTTCGCGAAGGCCGCGATGTCCTTGTCGTGCAGGTGCACCGCGTGGGCGAACCACACGTCGTCGCCGAGCCAGCCCAGCTTCTCCATGTATTCGACCGGGGTGCAACCCATCTGCTCGATGCAGTGCTCTTCCTCGTCGAGGGTCTCGGCGAGGTGGGTGTGCAGGCGGACGCCGTGCCGACGGGCCAGGGCGGCGGATTCCACCATCAGGCCCTCGGACACCGAGAACGGCGAGCAGGGGGCGACGGCCACGCGCAGCATCGAGTCGAACGACGCGTCGTGGTACTTGGTGATGATCTCCTCGGTGTTGAGGAGGATCTCCTCGCGGTTCTCGACCACCTCGTCCGGCGGCAGGCCGCCCTGGGACTGGCCGCGGTCCATGGAACCGCGGCACGGGTGGAAGCGGATGCCCAGCTCGCGGGCGGCGCGCACCTCGGCGTCGAACAGATCGCCACGGCCCTGGGGGAACACGTAGTGGTGATCGGTGGAGGTGGTGGTGCCGGTCAGCGCGAGCCAGCCCAGACCGGCCGAGGCCGCGCCATAGACGATCTCGGCGTCCATGGTGGCCCACAGGCGGTACAGGCCGGTCAGCCACTCGAAGAGCGTCGCGTCCTGGAACAGGCCCTGGGTGGCCCACTGGTAGAGGTGGTGGTGGGTATTCACCAGGCCCGGGGTCACCAGGCAGCCGGTGCCGGAGAGGCGTTCAGCACCCACCACCATCGGCGCAGGTCCTGCGCCGAGAGCTTCGATCCGGCCGTCGTCGCCGACGATCAGATAGCCATTGGGGATCTCCGCACCGACGACCGGTGCGATATAGGCGTTCTCGATGACGAGCTTGGTCATTTCGCCGTCGCCTTCCGCTCGGCCGCCATGCGCACGGCATCCAGAATCTTCTCGTAACCCGTACAGCGGCACAGGTTTCCGGCGAGAGCCTCACGGATCTCGACATCGGACGGGTTGGGGACGCGCTCGATCAGGTCGTGCGCCTGCACGATCAGACCCGGCGTGCAGAAACCGCACTGCACCGCGCCCGCCTCGACGAACGCCTGCTGCATCGGGTCGAGCTTGTCGCCCTCGGCCAGCCCTTCGACGGTGCGGACCGAACGGCCCTGCACCTGACCGGCGGCCACCAGGCACGAGCACACCGGGGTGCCGTCCAGATAGACGGTGCAGGAACCACATTCGCCCTGCTCGCAGGCGTTCTTCGCGCCGGGCAGGCCGACCCGCTCCCGCAGCACGTACAGCAGGCTCTCGCCTTCCCAGACGTCGTCGGCGGTTTCCTGGGATCCATTGACGGTGAAGTCGATACGCATCAGGCCGCCCTCCTCTCCGCGGTGTAGTCGTTCCAGGCCCAGCCGAGGGTCCGGCGTGCCATCACCGACAGCGCGTGCCGGCGGTAGTCGGCGGTGCCGCGCACATCGTCGATGGGCTTGGCGGCCGCACCGACCAGGCGGCCGAATTCGTGGGCCAGCTCATCGCTCAACGCGCCGCCGTTGTCCCAGTCCAGGTTCGCGGCCAGGAAGTCCTGCGCCTCGGTCGGGCGGATCGGGGTCGGACCGGCCGAACCGATGCCCGCACCGGCGGTACGCGAATCCGCGTGCAGGGCAACCGAGAACGAGCAGACCGCGATCACCATCGCGTTGCGGGTGCCGACCTTCGAGAAGTACTGCGGACCGGAGGCGGGCCGCAGCCACACCGCGCGGATCAGCTCGTCGGGCTCGAGGGAGTTCTTCTTGACCCAGACGTAGAAGTCGTCGATGTCGATCATGCGGGTGCCGCGGGCGGCCGACTCGACCTCGACCACGGCGTTCGCGGCCAGCAGCGCCGGATGGGCGTCACCGGCGGGCGACGCGCCGCCCAGATTCCCGCCCACGGTGCCGCGATTGCGGATCTGCGGGGAACCCACGGTGCGCGAGGCCTGCGCCAGACCGGGCAGGCGATCCTGGTACCGGTTGATGATCTTCACGAACGGGACACCGGAGCCGAGGCGGATGCGGCCGTCGGCCTGATCGTCCACCTGGAACAGCTCCCGGCACGGGTTCAGATCCAGCAGGGCGTCCGGACGGTGCACGTCGAAGTTCATCTCGACCATCACATCGGTGCCACCCTGGATCGGAACCGCCTCGGGGCGTTCCGCTTTCAGCTGGAGCGCTTCGGCCCAGCTGCCCGGTTGTAGGAAATCCATTGCGTTCCTCTAGATATCGGTTCTGCGCAGGTACGACAGCCTCGGCTGCCCCGGTACGTAGAGAAGGAGTGGGGACTCAGTTACGGGGGTCGTTCATCGCTCCTCCAGGAGCTTGCGCACCCGGCGGCCGGTGATGTCGGCCAGCTCGTGGCGCACCACGCGGTGTTCCTCGGCCGCGGGGTTGCCCAGACGGTGCCGCAGCTCCGCGAGCATCTCCGCGGCGCTGCGGCCGGCGGCCCGGATCAGGAAGACATGGCCGAAGTGCTCCTCGTAGGCGAGGTTCCCGGCGGCCAGCTCGGCCAGCACCCGGGCGTCGGCCTCCGACGCTCCGGACTGCTCGTCGGCCGACCACCGCGCCTCACGCTCGGACCGGTGCCGGGCCGCCTCGCGCTCACCGATACGGGGGTGCGCGTCGAGCGCCTCCTCGACATCGGCCCAGCTCAGTTCGGCGACCCCGGCCACGGCCGCGGCGATCAGACTCGACTCGTCCGCGTACGGCCGGTTCGCCACCATCTTGCGAGCCCAGGTCCGGGACGCGTTGCAGGTCAGCAGGTGCGTCTCGGCTTCTTCCAGGGGCAGCGAACCGAGCCATTCCAGGCGACTCGACATCCGACCTCCATCCGTGTTCTGCGTGTGTCAACCACTAAACCCGGGGGGTGGTCATGCCCGATAGGACGAGACCTCCGAACCTGTGGCCTGCTTCACAGGGGCGCGTTCGTAGTTACATCCAAGTTCGGTAACCGTCGCGTCACTCACTGTTAGCCTCGAGAATCATGCGGTTACGTTCCCTGCTGACCATGCACGATCTGGGCCTGCGGCTCGTCTCCGGAGAGGACGAGCTGGACCGCTTCGTACGCTGGGTCGTAACCACCGACATGCTCGACCCGGGCCGGTACCTCTCCGGCGGAGAGTTCGTGCTCACCGGGCTGCAATGGCGGCACAGCCCCGAGGACAGCGACACCTTCGTCGGCGCGCTCGCCCGCGCCCGGGTCGCCGCGCTCGCCGCCGGTGACGCGCTCTACGGCGAAGCACCCGAGGATCTGGTCGCGGCTTGTAAGAAACACCGAATCCCGCTGTTCCGGGTCGAGGAGCAGATCGCGTTCGCGACCGTCACCGAGACCATCAACCGGAAACTGTCCTCGGGACGGGCCGCGGACCTGAGCGCCATCCTGGACCGGCATCGGCAGCTGGTGTCCGGCGGCGGACTGGACTCGGTCCTCGACCTGGTCCATCGCACGCTCGGCACCCGGTGCTGGGTGGTGTCGTCCATCGGCCGCGTGGTCGCCGGGCCCACCCGCGACCTGCCCGAGCAGGTGCGATCGGCGTTCCTGAGCGCGCGGCGGCTGCCACATGTGCTGTCCTGCAACCAGATCCGGTACACGCTGTTCGCCGTCGACGCCGACGCCACCTCGCGGATCGCGGACTGGTTCCTGGTCTTCGAGAGCGACTTCAAGGACTGGCCCGAGGAACGCCGCGCGCTCATCGGCGAACTCGCGGCGGTGGTGTCGCTCGAACGCGCCCGCCACGACGACCGGCACAGCGCCGAGGGCCGCCTCGCGCAGGAACTGATCGAACTGATCATGTCCGAGGCCAAACCCGCCGACATCATCTCGCGGCTGGAACTGACCGGGCTGGGACTGTCCGACCGCTACCTGGCCGTCGCCGCGACCGCCGACTCCGGCGCGGTGCGGCCCGGTGAACTGCGCGCGGTGCTGCGCGAAATCCTGTACGGCAGAAGCCCTGCCATCGGCGTCGTGGACGGCGAGGTCATCCTGCTGGTCGCGCTCGGCGACGAACAGGCCCTCGACGACCACATCCACCGCGCCATCGAAGCCCTCGAACCCGGGCTGCAACTGAGCCGCCTGTCCGTGGGCATCAGCGGCGCGGTCGACGGCGAGGGGCTGCGCGGCGCGGTCGAGGAGGCGCGGTACGCCCGCCGCATGGCCGCCGAACGCCAGCAACCCACCAGCGTCGTCCGCCACGACGAGCTCGCCACCCACATGCTGCTGCTGGCGAGCGTCCCCGACGAGGTGCGGCGCATGTTCCGGGTGCGCCTGCTCGACCCGCTGCGCGTCTACGACCAGGACAACCGCGCCGACCTGGTCCACACCCTCGAGACGTTCCTCGAGGTCTCCGGTTCCTGGACCAAGTGCGCGGATCTACTGCACGTCCACGTGAACACGTTGCGCTACCGCATCCAGCGCATCGAGGAACTCACCAACCGCGACCTGTCCCGCCTCGAGGACCGCGTCGACTTCTTTCTGGCCCTGGCCCTGCGCTGAACCCGCGCCGGGTCATGGGACCAATCGCCCGGGCTCGATCAGCCGGGGCGGCAGCGCGCCGTGCGGCAGGGCGGGACCGACCGCGACGAGACTGCCCGGTGTCCGGCCCTTTCCCCAGCCGATCTGCTCGCGATAACGCCCGATGTGGGCTTCGGGGATCGCGTCGCGGTCCCCGAGCGGTGCGGCCTCGGGCGAGACGTAGAGGGCGTCGGCCGGGCAGTACGCCTCGCACATGAAGCAGGTCTGGCAGTCGGATTGCCGTGCGATAAGCGGGATTCCGCTCTCGGTGCGGTCGAAGACGTCGGTCGGGCAGACGTCGACGCACTTGTCACAGGCGATGCAGTCCTCGGCGCGCACCAGCTCGATCACGATGCCACCGCCGCCGGTGTGGTCGCCGACGTCGCGGTCCACACCTCGCCGAGACCACCGGACAAGATGTGGTGGTGCTGGCCCGGATCCAACTCCGGGTGATCCGAGCGTTTGCTCATGCCGCGAGTCTCCGTGCGCGCCAACGTGGATCGGTACATCAGACGACCGACCGCGGTGATGGCGGCTGCCTGCCGGGCGCGGACCCGGTCCGCACCGGTTTCGCCGCCGAGGCCATGCGTGGCCCGCTCCCAGAGGGCATCGAGTTCGGCCAGGGCGGGGCGCAGGCGATCGCCGTGGCGCAGGTAGTTCTTCTCGAACGGGATCAGCTCCCGCTGTGCGTCCGCCACAACCTCGTCTGCGGACACCGATTCCGTTGCCTCCGGACGTAATCCGACCCGTCCGAGGCCATACACCGCACCCGAATCGAGGCCGCCTACGCTCAGGGCGAACCGCGCCGCACCCCGGCCCGCCCAGCTGCCCGACGACATGGCCCAGGCCGAATTGTGGCTACCGCCGCCGGTGAATCCACCGCAGATCCGCTCCCGCGTCGCGGCATCGCCCGCGGCGTACAGGCCGGGAACCGTTGTCGCGCAGTCATCGTCGACGACATCGATTCCGCCGGTGCCGCGTACCGTACCCTCGGCGAGCAGGTCCACTTCGAAGCGATCGGTGAACGGGTCGATCCCGCGGCGGTCGAACTGGAGGAAGAAGTTGGGCTGACCCAGCCGCATCCGGGCCTGCACATCGGCGTCGGCCCGGTCCAGTTGCGCGAAGACGGGCTCCGACAACAGGGTCCTGGCGATCACCGACCGTCCCCGCGCGGAACCCGCGCCTTCCAGGACGCGGCCGTCGGCGTGGAAGAACGTCGCGAAGCCGTAATAGGCGGTCTTGGTGATGGTCGAGCCCTTGGGCACGATCCCGTAGGCGTTGGAGAACTCCATGCCCGAGAACCGCGCCCCGGCCTCGGCCGCCATCAGCGCGCCGTCGCCGGTGTCCACATTGGTGCCCAGGGCACGGGACAGGAAGGCACAGCCGCCGGTGGCCAGCACCACCGCGCCCGCCACCACGCGATAGTCACGGTCGGCGTGCCGCTGATATCCGGCGGCCCCGCGTACCACGCCGTCGGCATCGGCCAGCAGCTCCAGCGCCGGGGCGTGATCCAGGATGCGCACGCCGAGCCGTTTCACCCAGGCGCGCATGCGCCGCATGTACTCCGGGCCCTGGACGCCGGTGAGCAAGGGCTCCCCGGTATCGGGATCGGCCGGGAACGGGTAGCGGCCCTCGACGGCGAGCCGGTTCATGTTCACGTAGGTCTGATCGAGGACCCGGTCCATCCAATAGTGGTCGGCCAGATGCCCGCCCAGCGCCTCACGACTGGCCTTGGCCTGGGCGCGGGCGGTCGCCTCCGGTGCCACGTACCAGACGCCGGTGCCCGAAGGCGCTGTGGCGCCGCTGGTTCCGCAGTAGCCCTTGTCGACCAGCACTACCTCCGCACCAGCTTCCCGGGCGTGTACCGCCGCCCAGCACGCGGCGGGTCCGCCGCCGATCACCAGCACGTCGGTACTGAGCTGCCATGGTTCGCTCATCGGCACAGTCCTCCCGGGAGAGTTGGTGCTGGAACGGTAAGGCGGCCGGTCGGGCTCGCCGAAGAGTTGCGATCAGGGCGATCCTTTGGCGGCCGAATTTCCCACATCGTGGCAAATCGCTTGCGTCCGGGCGGTAGGTCCGACCAGCACAAGATCGGCCGTCACGGGGACACGCATACATTCAGGGTTGTATGTAACCGTGGTTAGCACTTACCGTGGAGTGTGTCGCGCCGCACAGGAACGGCCCCCGCCCCGGGCGGCGCGGTACACAGACGAGGAGGCAATGATGGCTCTGACGACGAGGTCGGGCACCGGAACCGAGGCACACGAATACGCGGACGTGCTGCACACCCTGTCGGAGGGATCGGTGTACCGCCGGTTCGATCCGTATCTCGATATCCCCTGGGACTCCCCCGAATTCGCGATCGACCCGCACGATCCGCGCTGGGTGCTGCAACCCGATATCGATCCGCTGGGCGCGACGCAGTGGTACCAGGACCAGCCGCTGGAGCGGCAGATCGAGATCGGCAAGTGGCGGATCACCAATGCCATCAAGGTCGGCGCGGCCTTCGAGAGCATTCTGATCCGCGGAATGATGCAGTACATCATGAAGCTGCCCAACGGGTCGCCGGAGTTTCGCTACTGCCTCCACGAAATGACCGAGGAGTGCAACCACATCCAGATGTTCCAGGAGCTGGTCAACCGGATCGGCGTCGACGTTCCGGGCATGCGGCCCTTCTTCCGGAAGATCTCACCGCTGATCGGCGTCGCCGGCGGATATGCCTGGCCGATTCTGTTCATCGGCATTCTCGGCGGCGAGGAACCCATCGACCACTATCAGAAAGCGGTCATCCGCAACGGCGCGAAGCTGCCGCCCGCGGTGGTGCGCTGCATGGAGATTCATATCGCCGAGGAAGCCCGGCACATCTCCTTCGCCAACGAGTTCCTGAAAAGGCACATCCCGCGGCGCAGCCCGATGTATCAGAATTTCTGCGGCATCGCCTTCCCGCTCGCCATGCGCTGGCTCGCCGGGGAGATCATGGCCCCGCCGCCGGAATTCGCGCGCACCTTCGACATTCCGCGCGAGGTCATCAAGGAAGCGTTCTGGCAGTCGCCGACCGCGTCGAAGATCCTGTCCGGCTACTTCGGCGACATGCGTTCCCTCGCCGACGAACTGGGCCTGATGAACCCGGTCACCAAGCGACTCTGGAAGACCCTCGGCATCGACGGCGACCACTCCCGGTATCGCAGCGAACCCGACCGCCGGGTCGCCTGATCCGACGGGTTCCGGTCACTCGTCGGCCTCCAGGCACAGCACCGGGACCCGCTGGACCGGATTCACGACGAATCCGCCGTGATTCCAGGGCGGCTCGAGCGGCTGGGTGTTGCCATCGGCATCGGTCGCCCGGGCGCTGAGGACATAGTCGCCCGGGGTCGCGATCCAATCGAAATGCCAGCGCCGCCAAGCCCATCGGCGGCCCTGGTCCGGATCCAGCCGCGCCCCCTGCCAACTCCGCCCGCCATCGGTACTCGCCTCGACGAGGGTGACCGGCGCCCGGCCCGACCAGGCTCGCCCTTCGAGCGGCACCGGGCCCGGTCGCACCACCCGCGATCGCGACATGTAATCCGGGAAGCCGGGCGGAACCAGCAGCGCACGCGGCGCGATCCGGGTCACCGGCTCGCCCACCTCACCGGCGTCCTGCCGGAGCCGATACGCCACCGCCTGCTGGTACCCGGTGAACGGAGCATCGGTCACCGTGATCTCCCGCAGCCACTTCACATGCGCCATGCCATACCAGCCGGGCACGATCAGCCGGACCGGATAGCCGTGCTGCGGCGGCAGCGGCGCCCCGTTCATCTCATAGGCGACCAGCACCCCCGACTCGGCACCCATGGCCACCTCGACCGGCAGCGCCCGCTGATAATCCTGTTCGACCCCGTACTCCACCCCGTGATCCGCGCCGGTGAAGACCACCTCGACCGCGTCGACCTCCACACCGGCCTCCCTCAGCAACAGCCCCAGCGGGACGCCCGTCCACTCGGCGGTGCCGACCGCCCCGAGCAGCCAGGGCTGACTCACCGGACGCGGAGTCAGCATGACCCGGCCATTGCCCGCGCATTCGAGCGTCACCCGCGTGGTGACCTGTGGGAGCGCCTTCAGGGCGGCCATATCCAGCCGCAGCCGACGCCGCACCCGGCCCGCGATCTTCAGCTGCCAGGGCTCGTTCGGCGGGACGAAGGGAATGTCGAAATGCGTCAGCACATAATGCAGACCCGGCGGCGTGACGTCGTAGCGCAGCGCCTCGAGCGGCAGCCCGTGATTGCGCGCCGCCAGCGCGAGCTCGTCCATGCCGATCCCCTCGTCGGGGGCGGCCAGCCGGGCGCGGGTGCTCGAATCGGCGAGTCGATGAGCCATCGACTCATTATCGCGCCGAATCGCCCCGGCAGCAGAGCGCGTCAATCGCCTTACCCGCCCGGCACCCCACCCCCATGAGCCTTCCGACGATCTCGCGGGATAAATGCGCATCAAGGGACTGGCAACCAACGTGCCGAACTGCCCCTCGGTCACCCAAGCGTGCTCGCCAACCTCGATGCGGCACGCAATTCCCCCGACAGGGGCCCGAATGACGTGTTTGGGACGCGAGTTATCGGACCAGAAGCATTGTCGATCACCTCCAGGTCGAGCAGCGCCTCACGACTCACTTGAAGCGGCCCGTTGGGGCCAACCACCTCCTCGAGTACTGACCTGCCGTGCCAAGACCGCCGAAAACGACTCTGGCAGTTTATGGTTGGGATAGACCTAACTACTGCGGTCGGTGACCAGTTGCTCGCGCTTCCGTTCCCGAGGGCACACTTCCTCGGGCTTTCCGAGACGGAAGAGCAAGATCGACTTCGAGGGGGCAGAATGGACGTCAATGAAGCAATCGATAAGCTGTTCCAGCACGCAGACGTCGCCATACAGGCCAGCGACTACCTAGTCGGCAGGGTCAGCCGCAAATCGGAATCGCGTTCGCGACTTCCTGTTCGGATTCAAGGATGGCGCCCCCGCGCTCGTAATCACAGTGGAGTGCAGGGGATCTCACGGCACCGCCGATACTCACATCGCCAACTGGCGAAGGCAGCCGCGCAAGTCAACGCCGTCGTCATTGGCGATCCAGCGCTCGGGGATGTCACTCCACCAGGTTCGGCTGCCGCTTCTCCAACGGCAGCTGATCGATCAACCTCAGCAGCTCCGGATCCGAGACAATCACCAACGCCCACAACTCATAACATGACGAATGACCCCGAGCCTCGAACTCCGCGAACCGTCGATACTGCCCACTCGTCTCCCCATCCACACCACTGTTCCTACCGGCCGCACACACAGCCCCGGCCCCCGGTGGAATTCGCTCCGAAACCCCGCCAAGATCCACCAGCAGAGCCAATCGAACGACGAACTGCACCTCGAAGTGCAGCACCGACAGTGCAGGATTACGTCAAGGACTGCCCAGTCAGCAGTTCACATCGCTGCCCAGCAGAACGGCCAGTCCTTGCCCATCATCTCGTAGAACCCCCAAGATCATGCGCTGACCTGGCGATCTTGGGGGTTCTACCTATCCTGACCTGACATTCCGCTATCCCAACGCATCCCACCCGTTCCGGCCGAAACCTACGGATTCCCACCGTTTCGGCCGCAAAATGGCACGCAGAATGGCACTCGAATTCCCACGACATCCCACCGGATCCGCCCTGTCGACCGTCCGCAGGCACGCCGTGACTCCGACCGCGCCGCGCGGTAGCCGCAGTGGCGTGGCCAAGGTGATCGGTGCCTGCTCGGCCGTTGCCCCCGTATTGCTCGAAATCGATGGCCGGCGCCCGCTATTTTTGCGGGCAAGGGTTGCCGTTGTTCGCGTCGAAGTGGTAGTCGGTGAACGGGAAATGCCTGCCACGCCACCGTGCTTCGAGAGCACCGGCAGGCCGGAAATACGCCACGTCACCGTGCGAGTTGCGGTAGTAGGTTCGAGTACCCTTGTTTTGCGTCTCGACGTAGTACCGAAGGACCCGACCACGCCTGCGGATCTCGGCATGGTGCGCGGCGTGCGCCTGTCCGCTCACCTCGACGGTCGACGCATGGCGGCGGCGCGCCTCCACTATCGCTCGAATAGCATGTGAGGCAGTCGTTTCCACCATCCCGTGCCATCCGATATCGGC
This sequence comes from Nocardia sp. CA-136227, assembly GCF_050955695.1. NCBI lineage: Bacteria > Bacillati > Actinomycetota > Actinomycetes > Mycobacteriales > Nocardiaceae > Nocardia > Nocardia sp. CA-136227. Next base: position 3,476,307 of record NZ_CP192081.1, on the reverse strand, counting down.
CATCGTGTACGGTCCGACCAGCATCCAGCGGTTCGGCAGACCGGCTACGGCCACACCCTCATAGGTCTGTACTCCATGGGCTCCGAAGAACTGACCGAGATCGAATCCGTCCCGCCCGACCACGGCGCCTTCGACGTAGCTTTCCGGATCGGTGTACATCTCGTAGCCGGTAGCCAGCACGATGACGTCATATTTGCGCTCGGTGCCATCGCCGGCCAGGATGCCCTGCTCGGTGAACCGCTCGATGTCGTCGGCGACCAGGCCGACGTTGTCGCGATTGAACACCGCCGGATATCCGGCCGACAGGGTGACGCGCTTCGCCATGGGTCCATAGTCGGGTGTCAGCGCGGCGGCCGTTTCGGGGTCGTCGATGATCCGTCGGAGATACCTTCGGTAAGCCCGCTTGGCCAAGGAATCGAATGCGGCCATCATCGGTTTCGCCACAGCCAAGGGCATGATCGTGACCAGTCTGGCAATGGGTTCCAACCCCAGCAACATCATCCCGCGCAGGGCCGCCGCCACGCCTGGCACCCGCAGGGCGGCTTGGAACCAGCGCGGGACCGGCAAGTTGGGTTTGGGTATGCACCACACCGGCGTCCGCTGGTAGACATCGAGGTGAGCTACGTCAGGCGCGATCGCGGGCGTGAGTTGCACCGAACTCGCGCCGGTACCGACCACTGCCACGCGCTTACCCGCCAGGTCGAGAGCATGGTCCCAGGTGGCCGGGCGTTGCACTATGCCGGTAAAATCATCGAGGCCGTTTATGCCATCGGCTTTGGGGCGCAGAAAGGCACCGACCGCGCTGATCACGAACCTGGCCGTGATGATCTCGTTACCAGCGGTGTGCAACGCCCATCGACGGTGTTTCTCGTCCCATACTTCGCGGACGATCTCGGTGTGGAACCGCAGATGCCGATAGAGACCGAAGCGGCGGGCCACATCCTGGTGATACGCCTGAACCTCAGCACCTGTCGGGAACGCCGTTGGCCAATCGGCCTTGCGAGCGAACGAGTACTGGTAAATGAGCGCGGGTACATCCACGCTGATCCCCGGGTAGGAATTGTCGCGCCAACTGCCGCCGACCTCGCCCGCGCGTTCCAGAATAGTGAACTCTTCGATCCCCGCGCGTTTGAGCAGTACACCCGCCGCGATACCGCCGGGACCCGCCCCGATCACCACGATCTCATGATCAGGTTCTGTTGTCATTGTGCTCATTTTTACTTTCTCACTGAATAGGTTGGATGCCAGCGCTCAGCTGCGTGAGCCATTGACCTATCAACTGTGCCGTTACTTGGACCGCGGCACCGCACAGCGCAACGTGCTCCGCATCCACGGTCTGGACCGTCTGCGCGGTTGACCACGCTTCTATCGGCCAGTCAACGATGCTCTGCCGCAAATGCGCCGATCGCGTGAACCTAACGAAGAGCGTCGTGCATTCAAGAGGCTTGTGCTCGATCTGCATCGCTAGGTCGAACCACCAGCCGAATGCGGTCAACCGTGTGGTGGCGAGGTCAGGGAGCGTCGCGTCTATCTCGAGCAGGTGGTTCCCGCGGCCGTTCAGTTGGTATTCATTCGCCTCGCGGGCGATAAAGCCGTCAAGGATGACCAGGCCTTGCAGCTGGCTATTTCCTTGTTCCAGTAACCGAGCCGCCGCCGCGTGGGCGATATTTCCGCCTACCGAGTAACCGCCCAGGACGAATTCGTCCTGGCCCACCGTATCGAGGACCGTCTCGACAATGCTGTCGATAGCGGCATCAAGCGAGGCAGGGAGCGGCTCATCCGGAGCGTATCCCAACAGCGGGATAGCCGAAACACGGCGGTGACCGCCCAAATCGGCGGCAAGCTGCGTGTACTGAATGGATTCGCCGAGGAATTCCGGGGAATTAATGAATACCAAGTGCGGCAGGACATCCCCGACATTGTTGCCGGGCGAACCGCCACTGATTCCGATGCCAGTCGACATTCCCCCGGCGAATTGGTCGAACACCGGACGGAGCTTCGCTGCCGCTCGCAAGAACGCCAAACCGTTTCTGAGCCTATTGTTTTCGATCGCTTGCCGGATGACACCGACCAAAGTCTCGTCGGGAGCCACGGGTGCTGCCGCCGGAAGGTCGGTGGCCGCGCGGGTAGCGTCCGGCAACCGCGTCGGCGCTGCCGCCATCTTCCCCTGGGCTTCGAGCAGTTCTTGCAGAATGTATCGGGCGAGGGTGGTCGGTGTGGGATGGTCGAAGATCAGGGTCGCGGGCAGTCGTAGTCCGGTGAGCGTATTGAGTCGGTTGCGGGCCTCGACCGCGGCCAGCGAATCGAAACCCAACTCCCGGAAGTTGCCGGCTGGATCGATCGCGTCGGGACCATCATGGCCGAGCACAATCGCCATCTGTTCTCGCACCACGCCCAGCAGCATCGGCAGTCGCTCGGCTTCCGCCAGCGCTGAAACCCGCTCTCGCACACCCGCCCCCTGCTCCCGCGACAGCTCCGGCACCGAACGACGTCGCGCACTCGAAACCAATCCCCGCAGCAGCGGGATCGATGTCCCAGCCCTGACCTGCGCATCCAGCACCACACGGTTCAGCGGTGCCGCGACCACGCCGGCACGGTCCTGAATGATCGCAGCGTCGAACATTGCCAGACCTTGCTCAGTCGAGATGGGTGAGAGCCCAACACGACCCAACCGAGCGGTGTCGGTATCAGCGAGATGCCCGGTCATCCCGGTATCGGAAGCCCACCACCCCCACGCGATCGAAGTCGCGGCCAGCCCACTCGCACGCCGATGCTCGGCCAACCCGTCCAGGAACACATTCGCCGCCGCGTAGTTGCCCTGCCCCGCATTGCCCAACACACCCGCAACCGAGGAATACAACACGAACAACCCCAGATCCAACTCATGGGTCAACTCATGCAGATGCCATGCCGCATCAGCCTTGGCCGCCAACACCGCGTCCATCCGGTCCGGTGTCAGTGACGCGATCACGCCGTCATCGAGCACAGCGGCCGCATGCACCACACCCGTCAAAGGGAACTGCTCGGGCACCGCCGACAACAGCTCGGCCACCTCATCGCGGTTCGCGACATCACAAGCCACAATCCGCACCTGAGCACCCAGCTCGCCCAACTCCGTCACCAACAGCGACGCTCCCGGCGCAGCCGCACCACGACGACTCGCCAACACCAGCGACCGCACCCCATGGTTTGTCACCAAATGCCGCGCCAAAACCGCACCCAAACCACTCGTGCCGCCAGTAATCAGCACCGTCCCAGCCGACACCACGCCAGTCGCGCCCGGCCTTGACAAGTCGATCGGCGCCGTGCGGACGATCTTCCCGGTATCTCTGGCCTGAACAGGTAGCCGGATCAATCGGGCCGCATGTACGACACCGGCACGGATCATGATCTGGGGCTCGCCCGAAACGATCACCGCCGCAAGCCCTTCGGCGGTCAGCTCGTCAGTGTCTGTGTCGACCAGCACGATACGACCCGGAGCCTCCGACTGCGCCGAACGCACCAGACCCCAGACCGCAGATCCTGCCAAATCAGTGACATCTTGCCCAGCCCGGCCGACCGCACCACGAGTGACGATAACCAACGTGCTTGCCATGTAACGCAACTCATCAATCCAGGCCTGCAACACCCGCAACATCTCATGCGTTGCATCGCGGACACGACTCGGCACATCCTCGTCGGCACCGGCACCGACCACGCCGCGATCGAATACGACGACCGCGGGTACGGTCACTTCCCGGTTCCGCACCCAGCTACCGAAATCCTCACCATTGGCGAAGGTTTCGGCATCGGCAGGCGAGATAATCTGCGCCGCTAATGGCGTCCACTGCACTCCATACAACCCGTCCTGCACCGAGAAGGCGTCCAGCTCTGCGGAAGATACCTCCTGCACGGTCAAGGACCGCGTCGTGAACACCATCCGGCCGACCGCATCGGCGACCTGGATCGATATTGCACCGATATCGCCAGGCACCGGAGTGATACGCGCCCGCACCAGCGACGCTCCGGTCGCGTGCAAAGCCACCCCCTGCCAGCAGAATGGCAACCTCACCCGCCCCGGATTGGGATCGACATCGACGAGCTGTCCGTGCAGCACCGACTCCAGCAAGGCCGGATGCAGCCCGAACCGCGACACATCGGTCATCGTCTCGGACAGCTCGACCTCCACGAACAGTTCGGCACCACAACGCCATACCGATCGCAATCCCTGGAACGCCGATCCATACTCGTCACCGGCAACAGCCAACCGGTCATATAGACCATCCACAGGCACGGCGACCGCACCAGCGGGCGGCCACACCACCAAACCCGCGTCCAGTTCCGGCACACCCTCGTTACCCAACACACCCTGTGCGTGCAGCACCCACCTGCCGTCTGCGGCCTCCGCACGGGAATACACCGACACCGACCGGCAGCCGAGCTCGTCGGCATCGTCCACCACTACCTGCAACTGCATCCCGACCTCGTCGGGCAGCACAAGCGGCGTCAGCACAGTGAACTCCCGCAGCAGTGCGCAACCCACTTCCGCTGCCGCATGCAACGCCAACTCCACGAAAGCGGTCCCTGGGAACAGCACAAACCCGCCGACAGCGCGATCGGCCAGCCACGGATGGGTCGCCAGGCCGACTCGGCCGGTCAGTACCACACGGTCCCCGTCCGGGGACACCACCACTGCGCCCAGAAACGGATGATCAGCCGCCGATAGCCCCAGCGACGACGCGTCCCCACTATTCGAGTCGCCATCCAACCAATACCTGCGCCGCGCAAACGCATACGTCGGCAAAGCTATCCCGCCCGCAGGAGCAGGTCCCAGCAACGCTGCCCAATCCACCCCCACACCCGACACCTCCAACTGCGCCGCCGACCGAAGGAAACCTTCCATGCCCCCTTCGTCACGTCGCAGCGAACCCACTACGGTCACGGGATCGGCACCCGCCCGAAGGTCGCAGAGTTGCTCGATGCCGACGGTGAGCAGCGGATGCGGACTGACCTCGAGGAAGGTGTTGTACCCGTCCACCAATAGGCCCTGAGCCGCGTGTTGGAAACGCACCGGTTCGCGCAGGTTCCGGAACCAGTAGTCCGCGTCCAACTCGGTGCCGTCCAGTACGCCACCGGTCACGCTCGACCAGAACGCCACGTGCGACGATCCGGGCCGAAGTTCGGCGAGCACCTTGCGCAGCGGTTCGCGGAGCCCATCGACCTGCGGCGAATGCGAGCCGTAGTCCACCGGGATCCGGCGGGCGTGCACGTTGTCACGGGCACATGCTTCCAGGAAGGACTCGAGCTGCCCTGCCGCACCGGATACCACCGTCGCCTGGGGCCCGTTGATCGCGGCCACTGACAATTCGTCGTATCCGGCCAGCAGCGAGGTGACCCGATCGACAGGCAAGGACACCGTGACCATCCCGCCCCGGCCGGTCACAGCGATCAAAGCGGCCGACCGCAGCACCACCACCCGAGCGGCATCCTCGAGGGACAAGGCCCCGGCCACGCACGCCGCGGCAATCTCGCCCTGAGAATGGCCCACAACGGCGTCCGGAACAACACCGACCGAGCGCCACAGTTCGGCCAAGGACACCATCACCGCGAAGAGCACCGGTTGGACCACGTCGACGCGCTCCAGCGGCGGCGCACCGTCCGCACCCTCGAGCACGGCGAACAACGACCAATCCACGAGCGGCGAGAACACCGCATCGCACTCGGCCATCTTCCGGGCGAACACCGGCGAACAGTCCAGCAGTTGTCTGCCCATGCCCAGCCATTGAGCGCCCTGGCCAGGGAACACCCATACGGTTTTGCGGGGCATTCCAGCCACGCCGGTGACCACGGCGGGACTCGGAGCCTGCGCCAACAGCGCGGTCAGTCCCTCGAGCAGTTGGTGGCGATCCGCGCCCACCACCGCGGCACGGTGATCGAACCGCGATCGCTGACACGCCAACGCGCGCGCCACATCCCGCATGTCCAGCAGCGGGTCACCGGCCACGAAATCCCGCAGCCGCCGCGCCTGCCCCGTCAACGCCGCCGGTGTCCGACCCGAAACCACCCACACCACTGGGCCATCCACGCCGTCACCGGCCTCAGCGACGTGGTCGGTCACCGATTCCGGTGCCTGCTCGAGAATCACGTGCGCATTGGTGCCGCTGATACCGAACGCCGACACCGCGGCACGACGCGGCCGATCGACCACCGGCCAATCACGTTGCGCGGTCAGCAGTTCCACCCGCCCGGCAGTCCAATCGATATGCGTGGATGGCTGATCCGCGTACAACGTCTTGGGCAGCACCCCGTGCCGCAATGCCTGCACCATCTTGATCACACCGGCCACACCAGCCGCCGCTTGCGTGTGCGTGATGTTGGATTTGACCGAACCCAGCCACACCGGTTCCAGATCACGATCACGCTGACCATAGGTCGCCAGCAATGCCTGCGCCTCGATCGGATCACCCAACGTGGTGCCGGTGCCGTGCGCCTCCACCACATCGACCCCGGTTGGGGCCAATCCGGCATTGGCCAATGCCCGCCGAATCACGCGCTGCTGCGACGGACCATTCGGAGCAGTCAACCCATTTGACGCACCATCCTGATTCACCGCCGAACCACGCACCACCGCCAACACCCGATGCCCATTGCGTCGGGCATCCGACAACCGTTCCAGCACAAGCACACCCGAGCCTTCACCGAACGCGGTCCCGTCGGCTGCTTCGGCGAACGGCTTGCACCGGCCATCCGGTGCCAGCCCCCGCTGCCGGGAAAACTCCACGAACGTTTCCGCGGTCGCCATCACCGTGACACCACCGGCCAAGGCCAGCGAACATTCTCCGGACCGCAATGCCGCCGCCGCCTGATGTAGCGCCACCAAGCTCGACGAGCACGCCGTATCCACCGATACCGCAGGCCCTTCCAACCCCAGCACGTACGACACCCGGCCCGACACCACGCTCGGTGCGGAGCCGGTCATTCGATACCCCTCCGGTCCGTGATCGGCCTCGACGCCGGATGTCCCGCCATAGGTCTGCCCCATGACACCGGCGAACACGCCGGTGTCACTGCCACGCAGCGAATCCGGCTTGATGCCCGCCTGCTCCAACGCCTCCCACACCGTCTCCAACAGCAATCGCTGCTGCGGATCCATAGCCAGCGCCTCGCGCGGACTGATCCCGAAGAATTCCGGATCGAAATCTCCGGCGTCGTGGACGAACCCGCCCTCCCGCACAGATGACCTGTCCGCCAACCGATCCCACCCGCGATCGGACGGCCACGCCGAGACCGCATCCCGACCCTCGACCACCAGACGCCACAAATCGTCCGGCGACCCCACACCTCCCGGAAAGCGACACCCCATACCCACGATCGCCACCGGCTCCGAGCCCGCCTGCGTCAGCTCCCGCAGCTTGGCCCTGCTTTCCTGCAGCTCGGCGGTGACCCGTCGTAGGAGATGTTGCAGCTTTTGCTGATCGACCATTCTCGAACCTCTATTCCTGGCTCAACCATTGGTCGACCAGCTGTGCGGTCGTATGCGCCTCGGTGCTGCACAGTTCGACATGTTGCGCGTCCACGGTCCGGACGGTCTGTGTTGTCGACCAGGTTTCTACTGGCCACTCGTGGAGGTTGTGCGCCGGTGACGGTTTCGTGCACTTGATGACGAGCGCCTTACATTCGACCGGCGGGCACTCCACTTGCCGCAGCAGGTCGATCCAGCACGCGAGAGCAGTCAAACGATCGCTGGTGAAGCCGGCGAGATCGGGGATCGACGCGTCGGTATCGACCACGGCGTCTCGCGCGGTGTCCATTTGGCGGTCATTTGCCTCGGGAGCGATAAAGGAATCGAAGATGATCAACCCCTGGAGCCGCGTATTGCCTTGTGCCAGCAGGCGAGCCGCGGTGGCGTGGGCGAGGTTCCCGCCCCCCGACATGCCACCCACGACGAATTCGTCGTCGCCCACGGTGTCGAGGACGGTCTTGGCGATACTGTCGATGGCGGCGTCGAGCGACGCGGGCAAAGGCTCACCCGGCTCGTATCCCGACAGTGGGATCACCGAGAAACGGCGATGTGCGCCCAGGTGGGCGGCGAGAAGAATGTACTGAATGTATCCGCCGAGAAACGCCGGGGTGCAGATCATGACAATGTGCGGCAACACATCTCCGCCACTGTTGCCGGGCGTGCCGCCGGTGAGTCCGATGCACTTCGGTATTCCCGCCGTGTCCGCGTGGTAGTCGAACGCCGGACGAAGTTGCGCAGCCGCGAGAAGCATCTCCATGCCGTCGCTGAACCTGTCGTCCGCGATCGCTTGCCTGAACATGCGTACAAGAGTCGGCTCGGCGGCTCGAGCGGTCACCGCGGGAGGGGTGTAGGCGGCCCCGTCGTGTCGAGGTACGAGCATGGCGTGTCCGCGCATGGCGAGTTGAGGTTCGGCGCTGGCGATCGCGGTGACGGTCATGTTCCGTATTGCCATGAGTCCGAGTAGATCTCCGAGACCTTTATCGGCGGAGTCGGTGTCGACGAGCACGATCCGCCCCGGATGCTCGGATTGCGCCGACACCACCAGCTCCCATATCGCCGATCCCACCGGGTGCACGACCTCGTCGGCCGATACCGCCGTCGCACCGCGCGTGAGAACCAGGAACGGACTGGAATCGAAGCGTCGTTGTCCGGACCAGGACTGCAGAGCTGCCGACACTTTCTGTGTCATGGCCTGCGCATCCGTTGGCAACGAACCGGATTCGTCTCTACGGCAGTCCAGGACCATGACCTGGGCGGTGTCACTGTCGGGCCCGTTCAGTGCTTCTTCCCAATCGCAGGGCGCCACCTCGGGCAACGATGTGGGAGTGGGAATCATGGACCACTCGACCCGATGCTGCTGATTCACAATTTCTGTCATTGCTCAACGCTTCCGTGTAGTCGCCGTAATCTTCAACCGATAGGGCGCGGGCCGAAAAGTTCCGTGTTCGTTGATCACCAAAGGTTCACCGTCAGTGGCCAATTCGAAATCCGACAGGATTCGAGCGATCAGCAATGTGGCTTGCTGGAGCGCGAACTGACGACCGATGCAGCTGCGCGGCCCGACGCCCCAGGGCTGGAAGAATCGCTCAGGATTGGCCCGGAGACGGTCGGCTTCGAAGCGATACGGATCGAAGGTGTCGGCGTCCGGACCCCATACGTCCCTGTCACGCTGCGCGGCCAAAGCCAGGACGAAAACCCTTTGTCCGGCAGGAATCAGGTAACCACCGAGATTCTGGTCGCTGCGAGCTTTCCGGAGGTAGCCGGGCACCGGTGGCCACAATCTCAGGCACTCGTTGAGGACATGCCGAACCAGCCGCATCCCGGTCACCGCCTGGTAATCGAACCCCCCTCGCGCAGTAATCTCGGCGCGCAGCTCCTCCTGCAGCTGCCGGTCGGCGGCGATACAGTGCAATACCACCTCCAGCAATGCCGCCGTGGTCTCGGACCCGGCGACCAGGAAGTTCAAGAGTTGCGCGCGCAAATTTTCCGGAGGCAACCGTTGACCGGTCTCGGGGTCGCTCGCTGTGAGCATCAGGTTGAGCAGGTCTTCATCGTCCGTCGGATGATGAAGCCGATCGGCGATGATATCGTCCGCAAATCCGTTCAGCGTTGTGATATGGCGGCGCGCACTGGGCTCACGTTGCCACCTGCGGAGGACGCCGATCCCGGGCAACTGACTGCTGACGTCCGCCGTCATTCGCAGCATGGCCGCCATGGAATCGAAAAACGCACGAGAGGCGGCGCCGCCGGTCGTATCACCGAAAAGCCCCAGATTCCGACCGAATCCGGCACGGCCGATAGCTTCTCCCGCAGCGCGTGTCATGGCCGAATGCGCGTCGACGACACCACCGCTGCCCGACCATTCCGCCACGAGATCATCCGCTATCCATTGCATCGCCTGGTGATAGCGGCGCATCGCCGTTTGCGTGAATGCCGGAGTGAAGATGCGGTGCGCTTGTCCCCATAACGGATCACTGGAATCTGCCGTGAACAGACTACGCGGCATGAATCGCCGAAGTTCGGTCACGGGACCGTACAATTCCCGTTCCCAGTGCTGCTCGTCCGAACATTGCGCGGCGAGCCGACCGCCTGCAACATAGATAAAATGCAACCCGACGACCTTGCGTTCGTAAATAGGACCGAGCGATTCGGCCAATGCCATCTCGTTGTGCAACGGGCGACGGCGGTCGATTTTGCGAATATCACCCAAAAGGGGCACACGGCCGGGCACGTGCGGGATGCCCTGCCGAATCAGCGATGTTGTCATGAGATACCAAATTCACCCGCGAGCATGTCCAACAACGATTCGTCACTCATGGCCATAATGTCCTCCGATCGGCCCCGATCTCCATTCGCCCGAGCGGCGATTCGGGTCACGTTCAATAATTTCGAATAGAATTCATCGCTGAGCGTCTTGCTGTCGACCATCTCCATGACCTCTTTTTCCAGACGCGCCAAAACGTCGGAAAAACCGGTGTCGGTGAGCTGGGCGAGGATGTGCGCGGTCACCGCGTCCGGTGTCGGATAGTCGAAGATCAGGGTTGCGGGCAACCGCAACCCGGTCACGGCATTCAACCGGTTGCGAGTCTCGACCGCGGTCAACGAGTCGAATCCCAGGTCCCGGAAGTTGCGGTCCGCATCGATGGCCGCACCACTGTCGTGTCCCAGCACGGCCGCGATCTGACCACGAACCGCGTCCAGGACCACCGCTTGTTGTTCGGCCGGTGCCAGCCCCTCCAGCCGCTGCCGCAAACCCGCCGCGCCCGGCGTGCTGCTGCGGACGGTGGCGAGCAACCCCTCCAGCAACGGAGGCAGCGTGCCCGCGCGAGCACCGGCGGCCAGCGCAGCCGTGTCCACCCTGGCGGCGACCACACCCGCACGGTGTTGGGTCAGCGCGGCGTCGAACATCGCCAATCCCTGCTCGTCCGACATCGCCAGCACCCCAACACGATTCATCCGCGCGTTGTCGGCATCGCCGAGATGTCCGGTCATTCCGGTGCCGGTCGCCCACAATCCCCAAGCGATCGACACCGCGGCCTGTCCACCGAGGCGGCGGTGTTCGGCAAGCCCGTCCAGGAACGCGTTCGCCGCCGCATAGTTGCCCTGCCCGGCGGTGCCCAACACGCCTGCGACCGAGGAGAACAACACGAACAACGCCGGATCCAGCTCGCGGGTCAACTCGTGCAGATGCCAAGCCGCGTCGGCCTTGGCCGCCAGCACCGCATCCACCCGATCCGGGGTCAACGACACCGTCAGACCGTCGTCGAGCACACCCGCGGTCTGCACCACACCGGTCAGCGGCGCGTCCTCGGGAACCGCGGCCAGCAACTCCGCCACGGCCCCCCGATCCGATACATCACACGCCGCGACCCGCACCCGCGCGCCCAACCCGGTCAACTCCGCGACCAACTCCGCCGCCCCCGGCGTCGCCGGGCCACGACGGCTGGCCAGCACCAACGACCGCACCCCGTACGCGGTCACCAGATGCCGCGCCAGCATCGACCCCAACCCGCCGGTCCCACCGGTGATCAACACCGTGCCCGCCGACACCGCCTGCACCACACCCGAATCCATCCCGGCCTCCCCCAACGGGAGCCGGACCAGTCGAGCGGTGTGCAACACCCCGGATCGGATCATGACCTGGGGTTCACCACACGCCAGCACGCCGGCAAGATCGTCGAAGGGGCGGCCCGCGGGAAGGTCGGTGTCGACGAGCACGATCCTGCCCGGATCTTCCGATTGCGCCGAACGCACCAACCCCCACAGCGCCGCACCGGCCAAATCCTCGACCTGCGTACCGTCCGTCGCGATGGCCCCGCCGGTCAGCACCACCAATGTGCTTGTGGCGAACCGTGATTCGCTCAGCCAGCCCTGTACCACGACCAGCGTGTCGGCGACCGCCCGCCGCACTCGCCCCGGCACGTCGAGATCGTCCGCGGTGCGGTCGCGCAGGTCGAACACGACAACCGGTGGTACCGATGCGGTTTCGTCCCTGGTCCAGGACCGGAAGTCCGCGACACCGGTGAACACCCGCGACACCGGCACCGAGGTCGGGGTAGTGGTCCGGGTCGGGGTCCATTGCACTGCGCACAGCCGGTCGCGTGCGGTCGCGGTGCCCAACTGTCCGGTGGACAGCGGCCGTGACGTCAATGATCCGACCGTCAGTACGGGGTGTCCGGCGCTGTCGTTGATCTGTATCGCGACCGCCCCCGTACCGGTCGGTGAGATCCGGGCCCGCACCGTGGATGCGCCGACCGCGTGCAAGGTCACCTCCGACCACGCGAACGGCAACATCACCCCGGTATCGGCACCGGAATCGGTGTCCATCGCGGCCAGTACCGCGGCATGCAACACCGCATCCAACAGGGCCGGATGCAACCCGAACTCCGACGCGTCACTCACCGAGTCCGGCAACGAGGCCTCGACGAACAACTCCTGACCATCACGCCACAGCGAGCGCAACCCCTGGAAAGTCGGACCGTAGTCGTATCCCAGATCGGCCAGCACCGAATACGTACCGTCCACCGGCACCGGCACGACACCGCGCGGCGGCCACACCGCGGGCATCTCCGGCACCGGACCGGCAATCACCGAGTTCGAGGAGAATTCGCCTCGCCGATCGAGTACCGCCTCGGCATGAGTGACCCACCCCGCCTCCGGGTCCTGCGCAGCACGGGAATACACCATCACTCTGCGCGCACCTTGTCCCTGCCCGTCGGGTCCATCGACCACGACCTGCAATTGCACCGGGGTCGCGGCGGTCAACACCAGCGGAGTCGTCACGGTCAACTCCCGCAGCACCGGACACCCGACCTCGGCACCCGCCCGCATCGCCAACTCCACAAACCCGGTGCCGGGGAACAACACCGTGCCGCCGACCGCGTGATCGGCCAGCCACGGTTGCATTGCCGACGACAACTGCCCGGTCAACACCACCCCGCCCGAATCGGCCGACGCCAGCATCGCCCCCAGCAACGGATGTCCTGCCCCCGACAGGCCCAACGACGCAGCATCGGTGACCCCCGACGGGGTCGACCAGTACCGGCGGCGCGTGAACGCATAACTCGGCAACTCCACCCGCCTGCCACGACGTGGCGCCACCGCATCCCACACCGCATCCGCACCCGCCACCGCTAAGCGGGCCATCGAGCGCGTGAACGCGAGAACACTGTCCTGGTCGCGCTGCAACGAACCGACGATCACCGGGTCATTGCCATTGTCGAATGCCGAAGCGGCACAGATCTGTTCGAGGTCGACGCCCAGCAGCGGATGTGAGCTCGCCTCGACGAACGTGCGGTAGCCGTCACGGCGCAATGCCTGCACCGCCTGCTCGAAACGCACGGGTTCCCGCAGATTCCGGTACCAGTAGTCCGCATCCAATCCGGTTGGATCCAGGACCGTGCCGGTGACGGTCGAGTAGAACGCCGCCCGCGACGAGGCCGGTTCGAGCGATGATCTGGTCCGGGTAGGTGAGCCGGTTTCGAGCACCTGCATCAGGTGAGCACGCAACTGGTCGACCTGGGGTGAGTGCGAGGCGTAATCCACTGCCACCCGCCGGGCACGAATATCACGGCGCTCACATTCGCTCAGTAAAGAATCCACCTGCTCGAGCGCACCGGACACCACCGTCGATCCCGGGCCGTTGACCGCGGCCACCGCGAGCCCGTCGAACCCTTCGATCAGCTCCTGCACCCGGTCCGGGGCCGCGAACACCGACACCATCGCGCCCCGGCCTGCCAACGCCGTCAACGCCGATGACCGGCCGATCACGATCCGGGCGGCATCCTCGAGCGACAAACCGCCCGCGACATGGGCTGCGGCGATCTCGCCTTGCGAATGACCCACCACCGCATCGGGTACGAGGCCGACCGAACGCCACAACTCGGCCAGCGACACCATGACCGCGAACAACACCGGCTGCACGATCTCGACCTGCTCGAGCCACCCCGCGTCATCGGTAGCGAGCACATCGAGCAGCGACCAATCCACCAACGGCGCGAACGCCCGATCACACTCGGCCATCTTCTGCGCGAACACGGGGAACCGGGCCGACAGTCCGCGACCCATCCCCAGCCACTGCGCACCCTGGCCCGGAAACACCAACACCGTCTTGCCGGGTCCACGGGCTGTCCCCGACACCACGCGCTCGGCGGGTAGCCCCTGGGCCACCGCGTCCAAGCCCCCCAGCAACGCCGCCCGGTCTCCGCCCACGACCACCGCGCGCTGATCGAACCGCGACCGACCCGCCAAGGTCGCCGCTACATCCACCGGATCGACGTCCGGGCGCTCGCACAGATAGTGCGACAACCGGCCCGCCTGCCCCGCCAACGCCTCCGGCGTCCGACCCGAAACCACCCACACCACTGGGCCATCCGCGCCGTCACCGGCCTCGGAGACGGGATCGGTCACCGATTCCGGTGCCTGTTCGAGAATCACGTGCGCATTGGTGCCGCTGATACCGAACGCCGACACCGCGGCACGACGCGGCCGATCGACCACCGGCCAATCACGTTGCGCGGTAAGTAGTTCCACCCGCCCGGTGTTCCAATCCACATGGGTGGACGGCGTATCCACATGCAGCGTCTCGGGCAAGATTCCGTGCCGCAGCGCCTGCACCATCTTGATCACACCGGCCACGCCCGCGGCCGCCTGCGTGTGCCCGATATTGGATTTGATCGAACCCAACCACGCCGGCCGATCCACAGGCCGATCCTGCCCATAGATGGCCAACAATGCCTGCGCCTCGATCGGATCACCCAACGTGGTACCGGTGCCATGCGCCTCGACCACATCAACTTCAGCCGCCGACAACCCGGCATTGGCCAACGCCCGCCGGATCACCCGCTGCTGCGACGGACCATTCGGAGCAGTCAACCCATTCGACGCACCATCCTGATTCACCGCCGAACCACGCACCACCGCCAACACCGCATGCCCATTGCGGCGCGCCTCGGACAACCGTTCCAGCACAAGGACACCCGATCCCTCACCGAAACCCGTCCCGTCGGCTGCTTCGGCGAACGGCTTGCACCGGCCATCCGGCGCCAGCCCCCGCTGCCGGGAAAACTCCACAAACGTTCCCGGGTTCGCCATCACCGTGACACCACCGGCCAAAGCGAGCGAACACTCCCCCGAACGCAATGCCGCCACCGCCTGATGCAACGCCACCAGACCCGACGAACACGCCGTATCCACCGATACCGCAGGCCCTTCCAACCCCAGCACATACGACACCCGGCCCGACACGATCGCGCCGGCGTTTTCGCTCTGCGGGTAGTCGTGGTACATCGCGCCGACGTACACGCCGGTGTCGCTGCCTCGCAGCGTCGCGGGCCGAATCCCGGCGTGTTCGAGTGCCTCCCAGACGGTTTCGAGCAGGATCCGCTGCTGCGGATCCATCGTGATCGCCTCCCGCGGGCTGATCCCGAAGAATTCCGCGTCGAACTCGGCTGCGTCGTAAAGGAATCCGCCCTTGTTCGCGTACGACTTACCCGCCGCACCGGGTACGGGATCGAAGATCTCGCCCCATCCACGGTCGGTCGGGAACGGCGAGATCACGTCACGACCGTCGGCCACCAACCGCCACAACTCCTCCGGAGAGGACACCCCGCCGGGGAACCGGCAACCCATCCCCACGATGGCCACCGGCTCCGACGGCGACACCGGCGACACCGATTCCGAGATCGGCGCATCGGTTGCCGGGCCCGACAACTCCTCATCGAGGAACTGGATGAGGAGCTTCGGCGTCGGATAGTCGAACACCAGGGTGGCGGGCAGTCGCAGCCCGGTCCGAGCCGACAGTTTGTTGCGCAGCTCGAGTGCTGTGAGGGAATCGAATCCCAGGTTTCGGAAGGCCGTGTCCACCTCGATGGCGGCGATCGAATCGTGCTTCAGGACCGCCATGATGTCGCGTCGAACCAGGTCGTCGAGGACCCGGCTCCGCTCGACCGCCGACGCCGCGCGGAGGCTGTCGGCCAGTCCGTGCTGACCTTCGGTAGCGGTGCCCGCCGCCCGGCCCGGCATCGCCACCAAGCGCCGGAACAGCGGTGCCAGCGTCCCCGCGCGGGCTTTGTCCCGGAGCGATGGCAGGTGCCAGCGCACCGGAAGGACATGGGCCCGATCCACGCCGAGCGCCAGGTCGAACAGCGCCAATCCCTCACCGGTGTCGAGCGGCGACACACCGCTGTCCGCCATGCGAGCGACATCCGTGTCGTCGAGCGCACCGGTCAGACCGCTGCGCTCCGCCCAGAATCCCCATCCCAGGGAGGTCGCGGGCAGCCCTTGCGCTCGACGGTGGTGCGCGAGCCCATCGAGGAAGGCATTCGCCGCCGCATAGTTGCCCTGACCGGCTCCACCGAGGACCGCGGAGACGGAGGAGAACAGCACGAAAGCCGACAGACCGCGGTCCATGGTCAACTCGTGCAGGTTCCATGCCGCGTCCACCTTGGCGGCCAGTACGGTGCGGAGCCGCTCCGGAGTGAGGGATTCGATCACTCCGTCGTCCAATACTCCGGCGGCGTGAACGACCGCCGACAGTGGCTTGTCCCGCGGAACCGCAGCCAGCAGATCACTCAATGCCTGCCGGTCGGCGATGTCGCAGGCCGCCACCGTCACCGCGACACCGTGCGCGGACAGCCCCGCCACGAACTCCGCGGCACCGTCGGCGGCCATGCCCCGGCGACTCACCAACAACAGGTTTCGCACACCGTGCGCATCGGCCAGGTGCCGCGCGACCGCGCGGCCCAAGGTTCCGGTAGCGCCGGTGATCAGTACGGTGCCGTCGGCCGGGAACGGCGCGGTCTCGCTGCCGACCGTGCGGGTCAGGCGGAGCGCATGCAAAGCACCATCGCGTACGGCCACGAGCGGCTCACCGGTGGCGAGGATCGCGGGTACGAGGTCGGTCACGGCGCCCGGTTCATCGGAGCTGTCACTGTCGACCAGGACGATCCGGTCCGGGTGCTCGGTTTGCGCGGAGCGGACCAGCCCCCACACCGCGGCTGCCGCAAGGTCTCCCGTTGCCTCCGAATCCAGGGTTACCGCACCGCGCGTCACGACAACGAGGCGTGATTCGTTCCCTTGCTCGTCGGCCAACCACTGCTGCAGATCACGCAGCACGCCCGACACGACATTCTGGACGCGCTGCGGCATGTCGCCCTCGCCCACCGGGCAGTGCATGACCGTCACGCCGTCCGAGGGCTGCGCCGCCCCGGCAGCCTGCACCTGTTCCCAGCAGAGCTCGAACAGGGCATCGGGACGCTGAACGCCGAGGGGCCGCAGCGTGAGGGAACCGACCGACATCACACCTCGACCGGTTCCGTCGGCGACCTCGAGTGCCACCGACTCGGTCCCCAGCGGAGTGATCCGCACCCGGACAGCGGTGGGAGACGCGGCAGTTGACCGCACGTCGCTCCACGAGAACGGCACCATCCCGCCGTTGCGCTGTCCCAGCGCATGCAGAGCCGCGTCGAGCAAGACAGGATGCAGCCCGAACCATCGGGCTTGATCCACCAATGGCCCGGGTAGGACGACTTCCGCGAACAGTTCCGCACCGCGCTGCCATACCGCCCGCAGACCGCGGAAGGCGGGGCCGTACTCCATACCGTGGGTGGCGAGATCGTCGTACCAGTGCGATAGGTCGAGTTCCTGCGATCCTTGCGGCGGCCACTCGGTCAGGTCGGCAACCACGCCGCCGCCCGCGGCCAGGACGAGTGTCCCGCTGGCATGCAAGAGCCAACCGGAATCTGCGTCCTGGGAGTACAGCTGTAGCGACTGACGCCCGTTCTCGTCCGGCTGCCCCCGATGAACCTGCACCTCGACAGCGCCATCGGCGGGCAGCGTCAACGGAATGTGCAGGGTGAGTTCCTCGAGCAGGCACTCCTCGCCGCAGACCATGTCGAGCAAGGCCGTTCCAGGGACTACATGCTCACCCCGAACCCGGTGATCACCCAGCCAGCCATGCGTTCGTACCGACAGTCGTCCGCGCTGGATGCTGTCGTCGCTCGACGCGAGCGCGACGGGAGCGCTCAAAAGCGGCCGCGGGACATCCAGCCAGTACCGTCGGCGCTGGAAGGGATATGTGGGCAGATCGACGAGGTGTGCGCCGGTGTCCTCGAAGAGCGGCCGCCAGTCGAGGGTGACACCCCCGGTGTACAGCGCCGCCATGGCTTGCAGGAATTGTTCGAAGTCGTTCTCGTCGCGCCGCAGGGTCCCTTGTGCGACAGCATCGTTCACGGTTTCTTGAATCGCGGGGATGAGCACCGGATGCGGGCTCACCTCGAGAAAAGTTCGCCGACCGCCGTCGGCCAGCGTGCGGATCGTCTCGGCCAGCCGGACCGGCTGCCGAAGGTTTCGATACCAGTACTCGGCATCCAATGCGGACCCGTCGAGACGACCGCCGGTGACCGTGGAGAAGAAGTCGATGTCGCCGGTACCCGGCGTGATGTCGCGACCGGCCGCGAGCACCTGCGCACGGATCGCCTCGACATGGGCGGAATGAGAGGCATAGTCCACGGGGATGATTCGAGCCCGTACGCCCAGCCGTTCGCACTCGGCCACGTAGGACTGCACGGCATCCACATCGCCCGAGACCACGACCGAAGTAGGACCGTTGATCGCCGCCACGCCGACCCGATCCCAGGCGATATCCGCGGCAGCCAGACCGATCGAAGCCATGGCACCGCGGCCGGACAGTCCATCGGCAATAGCCTTGCTACGCAACACAATCAGACGGAGCGAGTCTTCGAGCGACAACAGCCCCGCCACACATGCGGCGGCAATCTCCCCTTGGGAGTGTCCGACAACGGCGGACGGTGTGACACCCATCGACCGCCAGAGTGCCGCCAATGACACCATCACCGCGCACAGCACCGGCTGTACGACGTCGACACGCGCCAGCAGCTGTTCGTCCGCCAGGGCCTCCTCGAGAGACCAATCCACCAGCCCAGCGAATACTTGCTCGCACTCGGCCATTCGAGAGCCGAACACCGGCATGGACTTCCACAGGCCGAGCGCCATGCCCACCCATTGTGAGCCTTGCCCAGGGAAGACCCAGACAACCGAATCCGTTGTGGCAGTGGTCGATACCGGAATGAATCCGTCGGCAAGTGCGCGCAGCCCGGCAATGATCTCGGCACGGCCCGAACCTTGTACTACCGCACGATATTCCAGTGCCGATCGAAGCGCGCACGAGTAGGCGATGTCGAGGGTTGAAACGGTTGAATCCCGCTCGATCCGATCGAGCAGTCGCACGGCCTGCGCACGCACAGCAGCAGCCGACCGACCGGACACCACGATTGGCACGGGCGTGCGGGCACGACCGTCCGCACCGGCCTCCACTGCTACGGGGGCCTCTTCCAGAACGACATGTGCATTGGTTCCGCTGATGCCGAACGAGGAGATCCCGGCACGGCGAAGCCGGCCCTGCTCCGGCCAGGCGATCATCTCGGTGGCCAACCGCAGGGGACTCGCAGACCAATCGAGATGCGCTGTCGGCCGGTCGATGTGCAGGGTGGGCGGGATCGTGCGATTCCGCATCGCCATGACCATCTTGATCACGCCCGCGACACCGGAGGCCGCCTGAGTATGGCCGATATTGGACTTCACCGATCCCAGCCACAGCGGCTGATCGGCAGCGCGACCCGCACCATAGGCCTCGTCGAGGGCATGCAATTCGATCGGATCACCCAGCGGAGTGCCCGTCCCGTGCGCTTCGACCAGGTCGATATCGGTGGGTCGCAGGCCCGCGGCGGCAAGCGCCGCACGGATGACCTGCACCTGGGACGGCCCATTCGGCGCGGTGAGGCCGCTGCTCGCGCCATCCTGATTGATCGCCGATCCTCGCACCACCGCGAGGACCGGGTGTCCGAGCCGCTGTGCGTCCGAAAGCCGTTCCAGGACAAGCACACCGACGCCTTCGGCCCAACCGGTGCCATCCGCCTCGGTGGAGAACGCCTTGCATCGGCCGTCGGGTGACAGCCCGCCCTGGCGCGAGAACTCCAGGAACACATTGGGTGTCGACATCACGGTGACCCCACCGGCCAGCGCCATGCCGCACTCCCCCGACCGCAGCGCTTGCGCGGCCAGGTGCAGGCCGACCAGCGAGGACGAGCAGGCGGTATCGACCGTTACCGCGGGTCCTTTCAGTCCCAGGCAATAGGAGACTCGCCCGGATGCCACGCTGGGCAGGCTGCCGGTGAGGAGTTGCCCTTCGAAGTCGCCGGAGTCGTCGAGCAGTCGTGAACCGTAATCGTTGTGCATGACGCCGAGGTAGACACCCGTGGGGCTGCCCGCGAGCGACAGCGGATCGACACCCGCACGCTCCAGCGCCTCCCAGGACACCTCGAGCAGCAATCGCTGCTGCGGATCCGTCGCCAACGCCTCCCGCGGCGACATGCCGAAAAGGCCGGCATCGAATTCCGCCGCATCGTGGAGGAAACCGCCGCTAGCAGTGGTACTGCGCAGCAGCGCTTCGGGATCCCAGCCACGGTCGAGGGGAAAGTGCCCCACCGCATCTGCTCGGTCGGCCACCAGCTGCCACAGCTCTTCCGGCGTGGACACTCCGCCCGGATAGCGGCAGCCCATTCCGATGATGGCGATGGGCTCGGCGGCCACGGATTCCAGTTCGTCTATCCGTCGCCGCGCGCGGCGCAGCTCGGAGGTGGCGCGCTTGAGGTAGTCGAGGAGCTGTTCGTCACTCATGTCAGGGCTTCTCCAGCTCTTCGTCGATCAGGGCAAAGAGGTCTTCTGCCGTGGCGTCGGCAAGTTCTCGGTCGACGTCCGAACCCAGCGGATCGGACATGGACAAGTCGGCCAGCATTCCGCGCAGCCTGACGGCGATCGCAGTGCGCACCTGATCGTCGTCGACCGATCGCAGTGCGGCCTCCAGGCGGTCCAGCTGCGTGACAATCGTTGGCGGGCTGGGTGTTTCGCGGTCCGCGATCCGTTCCAGAAGATGCGCGACCAGGGCGGACAGCGTCGGGAAGTCGAAGATCACGGTGACGGTCAGCGCGAGACCAGTCGCCGCGTTGATGCGGTTGCGCAGCTCGAGCGCGGTGAGCGAGTCCAGGCCCAACTCCAGGAAGCCTCGGTCCTCGGGGACGGCGTCGGGCTCTCGATGTCCGAGCACCTCCGCGATCTCGGTGCGCACCAGTTGCCGGACGGCCGTCTCGCGTTCGTACGCCGGGAGCGCGCCCAGGCGCTCCCGGAACGTCTGTGAACTGTCGTTGGAAAGGTGCTCCGGGCGGCGAACTCGTCTGGGAAGCAGGCTGTGCAGCAGGGCTGGCGCTTCTCCGGTTCCCAGGCCGGCCGGGTCGAGACGCATCGGCAGCACGTGGGGCGATTCGGCGACGATTCCGGCGTCGAACAGGGCCAAACCGTCCTCGGTCCGCAGTGCTCGCAGTCCCCACCGGGAAATCCGTCGCAGCTCGGTGTCGCCCAGCCGCCCGGTTATTCCACTCTGCTGCTCCCACAGACCCCAACCCAGTGAGACCGCGGGCAGGCCGAGGTATCGGCGGTGGTGAGCCAACGCATCCAAGAAGGCGTTCGCCGCGGCGTATGCGGCCTGTCCGGCAGTGCCCATCGTTGCCGCAACCGACGAAAACAGCACGAATGCCGAAAGATTCGCGTCACGGGTCAGCTCGTGCAGGGTCCACGCGGCGGCCATCTTGGTAGCCAGCACTGCCCGCAATCGTGCCGGTGTCAGTGCAGAGAACACCATGTCGTCGACCACGCCGGCAGCATGGATCACCGCACCCAGCGGGTGGTCGGCCGGAAGGTTCGACACCACCTTTTCCAGTGCGGAGCGGTCGGTGACGTCGCAGGCGACGACATCGACGGCGGCACCGGCTGCGGTGAGTTCCGCGGTCAGGGCAGCCACACCGGCAGCGTCCGGGCCTCGCCTGCTGAGCAGCAGGAGATGGCGTGCCCGGTGGCGGTTCACCAGGTGCCGGGCGATTTCGGCACCGAGGCCGCCGGTTCCCCCGGTGATCATCACGGTGCCGTCGCGATCGAACACGTCCGCCTCGGGTGCGACAGCAGGTGTTCGGGACAGACCAGGAGTGAACAGCTTCCCATCACGAACTGCGATCTGGTCTCGGCCGGTCGCGAGCACGGCAGCCAGGAGTGCGTTCGTGTCCGCCGTTTCGTCTATGTCCACCAACATGATTCGTCCGGGATTCTCGGTCTGCGCCGAGCGAACCAGCCCCCAGACCGTCGCACCCGCGAGGTCTATGTCGTGATCCTGCGCTACCGCGACCGCGTGCCGGGTAAGCACAACCACGCGGTCGTCGCCTGCTGTCGCCAGCAACTCCTGGACCTGTCCCAGCACGGACTCGGCTACCTCGTGCACCACCTCGACGCCTGCCGGACGAGCCGACTCCGCCACGGAAACGAGCACCGCAGGACTCGCTTCGGCTGGTATCGCCGGGTCTATCTCCGACCAGTCGACATGAAACATCATCGATTCGAGCGGGGCCGCCGCCAGCGGTCGAAGAGTCAACGAATCGACGGACATCCACTCAACGCCGTGGTCATCGGCAAGATTCAATGCCACGGTGTCATCGCCGAGGGCGGTGATTCGGACTCGCAATCGACGGACGGTCGTAGTCGCAGCGTGCACGCCGCTGAAGGAGAACGGCAGGACGGGACCTCTCGCTACGGCCAACGCGTGAAGTGCCGCATCCACCAAGGCCGAGCGTGCTCCCGAGCTGCCGGTCCATTCGCGCAGCTCTACCTCAACGAACAGCTCTGCTCCGCGACGCCAAGCGGCACGCACATTGCGGAATCCGGGCCCGTACTCCAATCCGACCGCGGCAAGTTCGTCGTACCACGTTGCGACATCAAGGGTTTCGGCCTCGGCCGGCGGCCACTGCGCGAGATCGGTGACGGCGACCTGCGGCTGCGCTGCGGTCAAGAGCCCGGTGGCATGCAATTGCCACTCGCCGTCGGTGCGGGCATACAGCCGCAGCGGGCGCCGCCCGAACTCGTCGGGATCTCCTACCGCAACCTGGATTTCGGTTTCGTGGCCGTTCGGTACGACGACGGGGCTCAGCACGGTCAGCTCATCCACGACCTCGGCTCCGACCGCAACGCCCGCCTGGAGCGCCATCTCCAGCAACGCGGTTCCGGGCACGATCACCCGGTGCTGCACTCGATGGTCGGACAGCCACGGATGTGTCCGTATCGACAATCGCCCCGTGAGAATGACACCCAGCCCCTCGGCCGGTTCCACCACAGTGGTCAACAGTGGGTGCTCGGCACTGGCATCGAGCCAGTACCGCTCACGCTCGAACGGATAGGTCGGCAGGTCCACTCGGCGAGCACCGGTGCCGGCGAATACCGTGGACCAATCCACCTCCACACCGCTGACGTGCATTCGACCCAACGCGGAAACCAGCGCTTCGATCTCAGACTGCCCGCGCCGCATGGTCGGTACGAGCAGAGCATCGGCGGATTCAGGGAGACATTCCTCGATCATCGGAGTGAGCACCGAATCGGGACCGACCTCGACGAACCGCGTGACGCCCGCACCGGCCAGAAAGGCGGCTGTGTCGGCCCAGCGCACGGTGTCACGCACATGGCGCACCCAGTACTCGGGCTGCTGCGGCGCTGCGGCCGCCAGCGCGATCACGGGCTCAGCGAACTCGAAGTTCGCCACGATCGAACGGAACTGCGGCAGCATCGGCTCTATCAACGGAGAGTGAAAAGCATGCGAGACGCGTAGCTGCCGAGTTCGGTTTCCCCGAGCCGCGACTTGGGCGGCCACCGCATGCACATGCTCCGCGGCGCCCGCGACGACCACCGATGATGGGCTGTTGACGGCAGCGAGCGATATCAGGTCCTGATATCCGGCCAGGAGCGGCACTACCTCTTCTTCCGTGCCATGGATGGCAACCATGGCACCACCGGCAGGCAACGCCTGCATCAGCCGACCGCGCGCTGCCACCAGAGTGCAGGCGTCCGGCAGCGACAGCACACCTGCCACGTGGGCCGCGGCAATCTCACCGATCGAGTGTCCGGCCACGAAGTCCGGCCGCACACCCATGGACTCGAGCAGCCGGAACATGGCCACCTCGAACGCGAACAGGGCCGGTTGCGTCCACTCGGTCTCATCGAGCAGGCCGGCCTCCGTGGCCATGACCTCGCGAAGCGACCGGTCGAGATGCTGATCGAACTCCGCGCACACCTGATTCAGCACGCTGTCGAACACCGGGAACCGTGCCGCCAGGTCCTCGCCCATGCCCACCCGCTGCGAGCCCTGACCGGTGAAGACGAACGCAGTCTTACCCCGATCCCGCACACCTTGCACGACAGTCGTCGTGGCCGCGCCCGCGACGACCGAAATCAGTCCTTGACGTAGTTCGTCGGTATTCGCCGCGATGACGGCCGCACGATGCTCGAGATGTGACCGGGTGGTCGCAGCGGAGAACGCGACATTCACCAGCGCCGACCGGTCGTCGAGAGTCGACAGTATCCGCTCCGCCTGCCTGCGCAATGCCTTCGGAGTCCGGCCGGAGAGCAGCAGGGGAACCGGGATCGATTCTCGTGGCGCCTCTTCCGGCTGCGGGGCAGTGGTTGGTTCTTCGAGGATCACGTGCGCATTGGTGCCGCTGATACCGAATGACGAAACTCCCGCCCGCCGGGGCCGGTCGGCGAAAGGCCAGTCGCGTTCCGCGGTGAGCAGCCGGACGGCACCGGAGGACCAATCCACGTGGGGTGACGGCTCGGTCACGTGCAATGTCTTCGGTAGCCGACCGTGCGACATCGCCATGATCATTTTGATCACGCCACCGACACCCGCAGCGGCCTGGGCGTGCCCGATGTTGGATTTGAGCGAGCCCAGCCACAGCGGTTCGCCGGCCGGGCGATCCTGTCCGTAGGTCGCCAAAATCGCCTGCGCTTCAACGGGATCGCCCAACGGCGTCCCGGTCCCGTGGGCTTCGACAGCGTCGACATCGGAGGGGGACAGTCCCGCACTGTTGAGGGCCTGCCGGATCACCTGTTCCTGGGAGGGGCCGTGTGGTGCGGTGAGTCCGTTGCTGGATCCGTCTTGATTGACCGCGCTTCCACGCAGGACCGCGAGGACGCGGTGACCGTTGCGTCGCGCATCGGACATCCGCTCCAACACAAGCAGACCCACGCCCTCCGCCCAGCCGGTACCGTCGGCAGCCGCCGAGAACGCCTTGCACCGCCCATCAACGGAAAGCGCCCGCTGCCGGGAGAACTCCACGAAGGTGGTGGGCGCGGCCATCACGGTCGCCCCACCCGCCAGGGCGAGGGTGCATTCACCGGCCCGCAGCGCCTGTGCGGCCAAATGCAGTGCCACCAGCGACGACGAGCACGCGGTGTCCACCGATACGGCCGGCCCTTTCAGACCCAGGCAATAGGCCACCCGTCCGGACGCGACGCTCGGAGCGCTGCCGATGAACAGGTATCCCTCCAGGGCACCAGGATGCTCGAGCGCTCGCGTCGCGTAATCGCTGTACATGACGCCGGTGAACACACCGGTGTCGCTACCGCGTATCGAGGTCGGCGGAATTCCCGCGTATTCCAGTGCCTCCCAGGCCACTTCGAGTAGCAGGCGCTGCTGGGGGTCGGTCGCCAGGGCTTCCCTCGGCGACATCCCGAAGAAGTCGGCGTCGAAGTCCGCGGCGTTGTCGAGGAATCCTCCAGATCGCGTGGAGCTGCGCTCCGACGCGTCGGGATCGGGGTCGTACAGACCATCGACATCCCAGCCACGGTCACGGGGGAATTCCGTCACCGCGTCGACACCCTCGGCGACGAGCCGCCACAAATCCTCCGGCGACGCGACGCCTCCCGGATAACGGCAGCTCATGCCGACAATCACAATCGGATCTTCGTCGTGGCGGGTCACTGTCGCGTCCGCCGTCGGAGCCGGTGCGGCACCGAATAGTTGGCCGGTCAGGAAGGTGGCGAGTTCCTCGGGTGTCGGATGGTCGAACACGAGGGTGGGCGGCAGCCGCAGCCCGGTGGCCACGGCGAGCGCATTGCGGAGTTCCACTGCTGTCAACGAGTCGAATCCCAGGTCGCGGAACGCGCGATCCGGATCGATCCCGATCTCGTCGTCATAACCCAGCACCGTGGCGACTTGGGCCTGAACGAGACGCCGCATCTCAGCGGTCCGGTCCCGTTCGGCCACACCGTGCCACCGATCTCGAACCGTGCCCGTCGCCGGAGTCGGTGCGGACGAATGACGTTGGCGCACGGAATAATTGAGTCGCGCGGCCGAGATACGTGCCGGCAGAACGTGTGCGCGCCCGAGCCCCAAGGCCATGTCGAACAGCCGCACGCCTGCTTCCGCCGAGATCGGCCGCAGACCGCGCGCCGCCAGCCTGCGGTGGTCGGTCTCCGTCAGCGCGGCCGTCATGCCCGCGACGTCCTCCCACGGACCCCACCCCAGCGAGACCGCCGCCAGCCCCTGCCCGCGCCGATGCCGAGCAAGCCCGTCGAGTACCGCGTTCGCGGCGGCATAACCGGCCTGACCGGCGGTACCCAAGCTGGCCGCCACCGAGGAGAACAGCACGAAGGCTGACAGGTCCAGGTCTTTGGTCAGTTCATGGAGGTGCCAGGCGGAATCCACCTTCGCTGCCAGTACCGGCTCCGCGGAGTCCATGGTCAGCGCGGTGAACACGGCGTCGTCGAGCACACCCGCGGCATGCACGACAGCCCGCAACGGTGCCTGCGGCGGGACTTCTGCCAGTACCGACGCCACCGCATCTCGGTCAGCCAGGTCCGCTGCCAACACGCTGACCGATGCGCCCGAGCCGCGAAGCTCCGTGACCAGTTCGCTCGTACCGGGGGCATGACCACCACGTCGGCTCACCAGCAACACACTGCGTACACCGTGCACGGTCACCAGATGCCGGGCGAGCACTGCGCCCAGCGCACCGGTGCCTCCGGTGATCAGTACCGTCCCTTCCGGACCGAACACCTCGGCATCCGAATGCGATTCCGGGGCGGGGGCGAGTCGCAGCGCGGATATGCGACTCGCCCGGATCACGACCTCGGACTCACCGGTGGCAAGCACAGTGGACAGCAGGTCTTCGACCCCGTCCGGATCATCGGTGTCCACGAGGACGATCCGGCCCGGATTCTCGGTCTGGGCGGAGCGCAGCATTCCCGATACCGCCGCGCCTGCCAGGTCATGGCCGTCGAGGGCCTGGTTGGTGACCACCACGATCGGTGCGTCCCCCGGTGCGGCCAGATGGGATTGCACCGTGTCCAGCACCGAGCGGACGAGTCGTCGAACCGTCGCGGGGGCGTCACCCGCAGTACCGCCGAAGGCGTTGAGTACCACCGCGTTTCCGGCACTGTCCATCGATCGGACGGCGGGCAACTGCACCCGGTCGAGGACGAACAGCGAGTCCCCAGCGAGTCCTGAGGCAGGCTGCGCTCGCAAGGTGACATGGGCCGAGAACACCCGTCGGCCACCCTCGGCTTCGCTGACCGTCACCGCGAAGCGGTCCGGGGCGATCGCGACGATGCGCGCTTGCAGGTGCCTACTCGTCGTCGGATAGATCTGCACCTGCGTCCAGGCAAACGGGATTTTCGGCTGTCCCTGACCGTCCCCCAACGCCTCCGGTCCCACTGCATGGAGCACGGCATCAAGAATCGCGGGATGTACCAGGAAACCGGACCGAGTGGATAAGCCCTCCGGCAGCGCTACCGCGGCAACAACTTCCGCACCGTGCTGCCACGCCGCACGCAGCCCTTGGAAGGTCGGCCCGTACTCCAGGCCGACCTGCGCGAGTTCGTCATACCGATGCGTGAGATCCACCGGCACGGCGTCGACGGACGGCAGCACCGCCGGGTGGGTGACCTCCTCGGTGGCCGAGCCGAGCAGACCGGTGACATGCAGTTGCCACGGTTCATCCGCTACCCGCGCGTGCAGGGCGAATGATCGTTCTCCCACCTCGGTGGGGGCACCCACCAACGCCTGCAGTTCCACCACGGTCGTTTCGGGAACTGCCAGCGGTTGCCGCAGCGTCAGCTCGGCCACCACCGGACAGCCGACGCGATCGGCGACCCACGCGGCCATCTCTGCCAGTGCCGTGCCGGGCAGCACCGGCCGGTCCCACACCCGGTGGTCGAGCATCCAGGAATCGCGCCGCGCCGACAGTCTCCCGCGGAAAAGGACGCCCCCACTGTCAGCTACCGCGATGACGTCTTCGAGGAACGGGTGCTCGAGCCGGTCCGAGCCCGTACGGCCGGAGGCGACCAGCCAGTGGCGGCGGTGCTGGAACGGATACG
Organism: Nocardia sp. CA-136227; assembly: GCF_050955695.1. Lineage (NCBI taxonomy): Bacteria > Bacillati > Actinomycetota > Actinomycetes > Mycobacteriales > Nocardiaceae > Nocardia > Nocardia sp. CA-136227. The sequence continues at coordinate 3,448,040 of NZ_CP192081.1, read as the reverse complement.
TCGGCAGCTCGATGGGGCCGGCGTCGGTGCCTGCGAAGACTTTCCCCCAGTCCGGACCGCTACCGGTCAGGTGGAGGCGGCCCATGGCGGTGAGCAGGGCAGCGTCCTCGGGGCGGTCCTGCCGCATTGTCGCCGTGACGAGCCATTCTTCGTCCGGCAACCGGCTGCTCTCGATCATTTTGGTGAGCGTCGCATCCGGTCCCAGCTCCACGAAGCCGGTGACGCCGCGCTCGGCCAGGGTCCGAATCGCGTCGTGGAACCGCACCGACTCGCAAGCGTTCCGAACCCAGTATTCCGGCGTGCCGAGCCGATCATCATCGAGAGCACGGCCGGTGAGGGTGGAGATGACCGGGATTCGCCCCGCGCTCGACCGAAGGCCGTGCAGCGCGGTAGCCAGCTCGTGGGCGATCGGCTCCATCAACGTGGAATGCGAGGCATAGTTCACGCGCAACCACGCCGTGTTGCGACCTTGCGCAGCGAAGTGATCGACGATCTTGGCCACCGCGGGCTCGGATCCCGAAATCACCACGGAGCGTGGACCATTGACTGCCGCGAGCGAAGCTCCGGCGGTCAGCAGCGGCAGCACCTCGTGCTCGGCGGCCGCTACGGCCGCCATCCGTCCGCCCGGGGGCAGCCCCTGCATCACTCGGCCGCGAGCCGCGACCAGTGCGCACGCATCGCGCAGGGACAGTACATCGGCCACGTGGGCGGCGGCGATTTCACCGCTCGAATGGCCTACCACGAAATCCGGTCGCAATCCCCACGACTCCACGAGCCGAAACAGGGCGACTTGGAGGGCGAACACCGCAGGTTGGGTCCACTGGGTGTCGTCGAGCAGCTCGGCCTCGGGCGACCCTGGCGCGGCGAACATGATCTCGCGCAGCGGACGACCCAGGTGGTGCCGAAGTTCGTCGCATACCTCGTTCAAGGCCGTGCCGAACACCGAAAACCGTTCGCACAATTCCCGTCCCATGCCGGGGCGCTGGCCACCCTGTCCGGTGAACACGAACGCCGTCCGGCCCTTGGACCGCTGCCCGCGGACCACATCGCGCGCCCACGTGTCGCCTGCCACCGCGTCCAGGCTGTGCAGCAGGCCTTCGCGATTCGACACTGTCACCAGTGCCCCGTGCTGGAACACCGAGCGCCCGGTGAGCGAGGTATAGGACACGTCGGCCGGTCGCAGTTCGGGATGAGACTCCAGGTGTTTCCGGAGTCGGGAAGCCTGATCACGCAGGGCCTGCGGGGTTCGGCCGGAGATCGCGACAGGGACGACGGGCAATGCCTCCGCGGTATCGCGCTCGTCGAGGGCGGGTGCTTCTTCCACGATGACGTGTGCGTTGGTACCGCTGATGCCGAATGCGGAGATGCCCGCGCGACGCGGCACGTCATTCGACGGCCACTCCTGTGCTGTGGCGAGAAGTCTTACGCCGCCGGAAGACCAATCCACGTGTGGTGAGGGCGCGTTCGCATGCAGGGTCCGGGGCAGGATGCCGTGCCTCAGTGCCATCACCATCTTGATGACACCGGCGACGCCCGCGGCCGCCTGCGTGTGTCCGATATTGGACTTCAGCGAACCCAGCCACAGTGGGTTCGTCGCGTGACGGTCCTGGCCGTATGTCGCGAGGACGGCATCGGCCTCGATCGGGTCACCGAGCCGGGTGCCGGTGCCGTGTGCCTCCACCACATCCACATCGCCGGCCGTCAGGTCGGCATTCGCCAAGGCATCACGAATTACTCGCTGCTGGGACAATCCGTTCGGTGCAGTCAGGCCGTTGCTTGCCCCGTCCTGGTTTGTTGCGGTACCCCGCACTACCGCCAGCACCGGGTGGCCGTGTTGTCGTGCCGCGGACAACCGCTCCAGCACCAGGACGCCGACGCCCTCGGCCCATCCGGTGCCGTCCGCCGCGGCGGAGAATGCTTTGCACCTGCCGTCGGCCGAAAGCCCGCCCGCCCTGGCGAACTCGACGAACATGCCCGGCGTGGCCATGAGGGAAACTCCGCCGGCCAGGGCCAGCGAAGACTCCCCCGATCGCAGGGCCTGCACGGCGAGATGCAGTGCGACCAACGACGACGAGCATGCGGTATCCACGGTTATCGCAGGGCCTTCGAGGCCGAGCACGTAGGCCAGGCGTCCGGATATGACACTGGACGCGCTCCCGGTAAGCGCGTGTCCCCCAAGGCTTTCCGGCACGTCCGCAAGGCGCGGGAGATAGTCCTGTGCCATCGCGCCGACGAACACCGCGGTGCGAGTTCCACGCAGTGCAACCGGATCGATGCCTGCCCGTTCCACTGCCTCCCACGCTGTTTCCAGCACCAGTCGCTGCTGGGGATCCGTGGCCAGCGCTTCTCGAGCGCTCATGCCGAAGAACTCGGCGTCGAAATCGCCTTGGCCGGTGAGGAAGCCGCCGAACTGTGGTACCGAGTCGGCTACCTCCCAGCCCCGATCCTCCGGAAACCCGGTGATCGCATCGGTACCGTCGACCACCAACCGCCACAGCTCATCCGGTTCGGACACTCCGCCCGGTAGTCGGCACGCCATGCCCACGATGACGATGGGATCGGAATCGGAGACCCGTACGGCGGTGCGCCGGCCTCCGACGGACCCATCGCGCAAGTGCTGCGCCACAGCGGTGATGGTGGGATAGCTGAACGGCAGACTTGTCGGCAAGGGCAGGCCGGTCGAGCGTTTGAGCCGTCTCACCAATTCGACAGCACGTGCCGAGTCGAATCCGAGGTCGCGGAAGGTCCGGTCGGGATCCACCAGTGTGGCATCGCCGTGCCCGAGCACGACCGCCGCCTGTGCGCGCACCAACTCCAGCAGCGCACTGCCCGCATCCCCGCGCTGCACGTCGCCCAGCTCGAGCAGATCGACTGGCGCATCAAAGTTTTGGTCAACCTGGTCCTCATCGAACCAGTACCGCTGTCGTTGGAACGGGTAGGTAGGCAAGTCGAGCACACGGGCGCCGGCACCACCGAAGACAGCCCGCCAGTCCACGGTTACCCCGTGGGCGAAGAGCTCGCCCAGCGCCAGCAGGAACCGCCGGAACTCGTCCTCCTCCCGACGCAACGTCCCCTGTACGACCGCCTCGGGCACCGTCTCCTGCACCGGCATCGTCAATACCGGATGCGGACTGACCTCCACGAAAACCCGATGGCCTGCAGCAGCCAATTCCCGGACCGCATCCTCGAGACGGACCGGCTCCCGCAGATTCCGATACCAATACTCGGCATCCATCGAAGACGGGTCCAGCCGACCGCCGGTCACCGCAGAGTAGAAGGCGATGTCACTCGGATGCGTCACGACCTCGCGCCCCGCCGCCAGCACAGCCTCTCGAATCATCTCCACCTGAGGCGAATGAGATGCGTAGTCGACCGGGATCACCCGCGCGCGAATCCCGCGGGCCGCACACTCTGCGACATAGCCGTGCACATCGGCAACCGCACCCGACACCACGACACTGTCGGGACCGTTGAGTGCCGCGACGGTGACACCCGCATAGCCGACCTCACCGGCGGCCACGGCGATCGATGCCATCGCGCCATGACCCGACAGTCGATCGGCAATCGCGCGACTGCGAAATACGCTCAGCCGCAACGCATCCGGAAGCTCCAGCAGGCCCGCTGCGCATGCCGCCGCGATCTCACCTTGCGAATGACCAACCACCGCAGCCGGAACCACACCCACCGAGCGCCACAACTGCGCCAACGACACCATCACCGCGCACAACGCCGGCTGCAGGACATCCACACGCTGCAATGCCTGCTCATCGCCGAGCACCTCACGCAACGACCAATCGACCAAACCCCCCAGCAGACGCGCACACTCGTCCATCCGCGCCCCGAAAACGGGCGACGACTCCCACAACCCCCGAGCCATCCCCACCCATTGCGAACCCTGCCCGGGGAACACCCACACCACACCGGAATCGGAAACGATCTCGCCCTCGACCACATTGGCCGCGCCACCGCCGGCAGCCAACGCACGCAGACCGGCACGCAACTCACCACGATCCGACGCCACCACCACCGCACGGTGCGCGAAGTGCGTGCGCCGCAGGGCGGTCGAAGCGCCGATGTCCACCGGCGCAGCAGCGGGCTCGGCGGTGACGAAGTCCAGCAGTCGTGCGGCCTGCGCACGCAATGCCTCTGCAGTTCGCCCCGACACCGGCACCGCCACCGCGGTAGTAGGTTCTTCTCTTTCGGCGGAGCGGCCCGGATCGGGCGGAGCGCCCAGCACGAGGTGACAGTTCGTGCCGCCGACGCCGAAGGACGAGACACCCGCCAGCGCCCGGCCCGCAGCAGGCCACGCACGCAAATTGTCGTTGAGGCGCAGCCGCCCGGCCGCAAAGGGAATGTTCGGGTTGGGCTCGCGGTAGTGCAGGCTCGGCGGAAGCGATCCGTGCCGGATCGCGAGCGCGGCCTTGACCAGCCCGGCGATACCGGCCGCGCTTTCGAGATGACCGATATTCGTCTTGACGGATCCGACCATCAGCGGGTTCGCGTCGTCACGACCGGGCGCGAACACCGAAGCCAGTGCCCCCGCCTCGATCGGATCCCCCACAACCGTCCCGGTCCCGTGCAATTCGACATAGTGCACGTCCGCCGGATCGACACCAGCGTCGGCGTACGCACGACGGAGCAATTCCGTCTGCGCCTCGATAGTCGGTGTGGTCAGGCTGTCGCCGCCGCCCTCGTGATTCACGGCCCCACCGAGAATCACGCAGTAGACGGGGTCGCCGTCGGCAATGGCGTCGGCGAGCCGCTTGAGCACGACCATGGCACCGCCCTCGCCTCGGACGAAACCATTGGCGCGCGAGTCGAAGACATGGCACCGGCCATCCGGCGAAAGCACCCCGGCACGAGCCAGCGCAAGGCCACCGTCGACCGCGAGATTCAGGTGCACACCGCCCGCCAGCGCCAGATCGGACCGACCAGAGCACAAGCTCTCGACAGCCGACCGCACCGCGACCAGCGACGACGATTGTGCTGTATCCACCGTGACACTGGGACCGCGTAGACCCAACGCATGTGACACCCGATTGGCGATCAAGCTGCGGCTCAAACCGGCCAGCGTGTGCTCGGAAACCGCCTCGGGACCGCCGTCGTGCACAAGTGCCGCATAGTCATCGCCGGCAGCGCCGATGTAGACGGCGACCCCTTCAGCACTCAGTCGGTCCTCGACTATGCCGGCGTCTTCAATTGCCTCCCAACTCAATTCGAGGGCCAGACGCTGACGGGGATCAGCCGCTGCGGCCTCCGGACGCGACATCGCGAAGAACTCAGCGTCGAAACGGTCCACGTCGGGAAGGAAGCCTCCGCGGCGCAGCACAGCCGCCTCGGGAATCTCGTCGAGGCGCCACCGCCCGGCGGGCACCTCGGAGGTCGCATCCACTCCGTCCCGCAGCACCTGCCAAAAGCTACGGGGGTCAGCAGCACCGGGGAACCGGCAGGAAAGACCCACGATCGCGATCGGCTGGTGCATAAATGTGTCCCCTATCCAAGTCGAGCGAAGCTGGGCTGCGATAACCCACAAACGGTCATGACGGCGTCGGTCGCCGCTACGATCCGGCACCTTGCTTGTTAACCCAAAATTTGCTGCCGCACGGTCAACAGACGACTCTCATACCTGATTTCCCACCCCCGAAGCTCCGGCCGAATCGGCGAGCACAACCCGAAAGTCAGCGCGGGTGTCCTCGCCGGGCGACGGTCAATCCCCCGAAGTCGTGTTGCAACACCCGGCCGGACCACCTGAACCCACCCGAACAGCTTCCTCAAGATAGAACGCGTTCCACAATCGCGCAAGCAGCTACTGTCGCGAATCTTCCAGCTGTACACAACTTTCGGAAGCGACGAAACGCTAGACAGTGGAACTTGTTATCGATACAGTTCGGCGTTAAGTATCGGGACGGGGATCAAAGGGGTTGTCGGGGCGGGGATTCGGACGTGCTCGTCGTCGGTTGACTGGTTTCCGGCGGCGATCACCAACTGTGCAACGGCGAGCAGCCCTACTTGGACCAGCTCGGCAAACACTCCGCCACTTCGGCCGTCGACTGAATCAGAGGCTTGGTGGCCAGCCAGGCACTCCCGTCGATGGGCTACGCATTCACCGCACGATGATCTGGATTGGGAGGGATGATGAACGGACCTACGAGGCGCGCAGGAATCGTCGGGGGCGGGGTCGGCGGGTTGGCGACTGCCATCGCGTTGCGGCAGGCCGGGTGGCACGTCACGGTGTTCGAGCAGGCGCCGGAATTCGGCCGGGCGGGGGCCGGGATCGTGTTGCCCGTCAACGGCATCGCTGCCCTCGACGCCCTCGGGCTCGGGGAGCGGATCCGTGAGCATCAGGTACCTGATCGGACCGCGCAAATACAGACTGCGGCTGGTCGCACGCTGATGAGCTTTCGGTTGAGTGACGCGATGGGCTACCCGGGAATGGTTCTGCTCGCGCGATCAGATCTCATCGCTCTCCTGGTGGACGCCCTGCCCAGCGAGTGCATTCACACGGGCGTAGCGGTGCGGGCAGTGCGCGAAAGCGGTGTTGTGGAAACTGATTCCAGCACGGCGGAGTTCGATCTGGTGGTCGCGGCCGACGGGGCCAATAGTGTAGCGCGACAGCAGTTGTGGCCCGATCTCTCGCTGCGGCATACCGGAGTCACCGCCTGGCGTTGGATCGTCGATGGTCTGTCGACGGAGTACGCCGGAATGGTGTGGGGTCCGGGCGGTGACATGGGGATCTATCCCATGCCTCGTGGTCGCACCATGGTGTGGGCCGCGGGTCGACCGGGCATCGACGACCTGGACTACTTTGCCGACTGGATCGACCCGGTGCCGAAATTGATCGCCTCCGCCGATCGGATAGTGCGCAACGATGTGGCTTACGTGCCGGTTCCTCGTTCGCTGGTTCGTGGCCGGGTAGCGCTGGTCGGCGACGCGGCGCACGCGCTGGTGCCCTACAACGGCCAGGGCACCTCCGTAGCCTTGGAAGATGCCGTCACCCTCGCCGCATGTGCTCCGGACCTGGCGGCCTACACCGCGTCGCGGCGTCCTCGCGCGCAGTACATGAGTCTGCTGGCGCGGTATGGCATGCCCACACCCGCGACAAACAGAGCCGCCGTGATCACCGCCCCGATGGCGGGATTGATGCCGAACCGGTTTTTGCGGTGGGCCGCGCGCACGGGACGGCGGGCGGCGACGACTTGGACCCCACCGGAAATCCGGTCCGGCGTGTCCTCGCACTGATTCTGAATCTGGAACGGAGCAACCATGAGCACGTCGACGGATACTGCCGTCGATCACGAGATTCTCATTGTCGGCGCGGGTTTTTCGGGGATGGGCACGGCGATCGAACTGGATCGGGCCGGTGTGCGCGACTACCAGATCCTCGACGCAGGCGACGGTCTCGGCGGAACTTGGCGGTGCAACACTTACCCCGGTGTCGCGGTCGACTTCCCGGTCTTCAGCTATCAGTTCTCATTCGAGCAGCGATCGGACTGGTCCCGCGTCTACGCCCCCGGCTCGGAGGTACAGGAGTACGCGGAGCATTGCGCCGACAAGTACGGCCTTCGTTCACGGATGCGGTTCGATACCAAGATCGACAGAATCGACTTCGAGGGCCACACGAATCGATGGCGGGTGACGACAGCCGCAGGCGACACGATGACCGCCAGGTTCGTCGTCAACGCGACTGGCAGCTTTCCCGAACCGAACATCCCGAAGTTCAACGGGATCGAGAACTTCGCGGGACGGGTCCTGCACACCGCGCGCTGGGACCCTGCGGTGGACCTGACCGGCAAGCGGGTCGGGATCGTCGGCACCGGAGCGTCCGGCGTACAGCTCGCCTCTGCCGTCGCGGCCGAGGTGGCGCAGCTGACCGTGTTCCAGCGGACTCCGGTATGGGTCGTGCCGAAGTACGACGCGCCGCTGTCCGCGCGGCTGCACTGGGTGCTCGAGCATGTTCCGTTGCTGAAGCCCGCGATCCGGGCGTTGAGCCAGGCCTATATCGAGACGGTCGTCCTGTTGCCCGCCCAATATCACAAGCTGTTCCCGTTGACCAAGCTCGCCGCAGTCGCCCTGCGGCGTGAGTTGGCCGCGCAGGTGCACGATCCAGCAGTCCGGGACAAGCTCACGCCGCGTTATGCGCTCGGCTGCAAACCGCCGGCCTATTCCAACGCGTACCTGTCCACGTTCAACCGCGAAAACGTGTACCTGGAAACCGATCCCATCGACAAGGTGACCACGGACGGCGTCCACACGGCTGAAGGCGTCGAGCATGAGCTGGACGTGTTGATTCTCGCGACAGGGTTCAAAATGCCATTCACATCCGGCGTGCCCTTCCAATGCGTCGGATCCGACGGGATCGATCTGCACGAATATTGGTCTCGGGAACGAACGCAGGCGTATCAGGGGGTGAGCGTGCCCGGTTTCCCCAACTATTTCTCGGTGTCCGGCCCGTACTCCTACAACGGTTCGTCCTACTTCAACCTGATCGAAGCCAGCGCCAAGCACATCGCCCGCTGCCTCGGCCATGCCCGACGGACCGGAGCGACGCGGGTGGAGGTCACGAAGCAGGCCAACACGAAGTACTTCGAGGAAATGCTGCGCCGCCGGTGGCGGCAGGTGTTCTGGCAGGACACCTGCGGCCTCGCCAACGCCTACTACGTCGACGTGAACGGCGACGTACCGCTGCGACCAACGCTCAGCCTCGAAACGGCTTGGCGCAGCGCCCGATTCGCGCTGAGTGACTACCGCTTCGAGAACACGCCCGCGAGTGAAACAGTCAAATAATATACACAGGCTTGAAGGGGAAAGATGACTGTCCTGGAATTTCGTGATTCCGAGAGTTCGGCCCGACGTACCGTGCGGTGGGTTCGCGAATGGGGGTGGATTGCATCCTTGCTATTTGTGCAGAAAATTCCCAACCGATTCAGTCTGGTGTACGACAAAGTGATCACCGGACACAACTCGCTGGGTGAGGAGTCGCTATTCATCAACCTGGGCTACTGGAAGGACAGTCCTCAAACTTTGGATGAAGCGGGCGCGGCGCTGGCCCGGCTGGTAGCGACCGAAGCGCGCCTCGGGTCCGACGACGTAGTGGTGGACGTCGGCTGCGGAATGGGCGACCAAGACTTTCTCTGGGCGAAAGAATTTGGCCCGAAACGAATTACAGGTGTGAATATATCCGCGAAACAGATCGAGGTCTCGACCGCACGGGCCGCCGCACTGGGGCTCAGCGACGTCGTCGAGTATGTGCACGGGTCCGCAAACGACCTACCTCAGTCGGATGCGTCCGCGACAAAGGTGACCGCACTCGAGTCAGCGCTTCACTTTCCGTCGCGTCCACGATTTTTCGAGGAAGCATTCCGAGTCCTGGCACCCGGCGGCCGATTGGTGACTGCCGACGTTGTGCCGCTCGCAAACAAGTATGTTTCGAGCGAGGTCAGGCGCTCGCGTCTCAAGCGACTCGTGGTGCACGGCGCATTCACGACCGGCCGCAAGAATAATACCGATGCGGAGGAATACCGCCAGGCGCTCCTGGCAGCCGGCTTCAAGGATGTCCGAGTCTATTCCATCCGCGATCACGTCTACCCGCAATATGCCGAATATGTCAGCCGTCAGCGCGATCATCCGCAAATGCGGAGAATCAATCCGTTGCTTCGGGGCTTCTTCGGCCAAAAAGGCGCCGATTTCTGGGCCCCTTGGCTGGACTATATCGTCGCAGTTGCCGACAAGGCGCCTGCCGGAGATTGTCTCTGAGGAACACCACGCCAACAACCGACGCATCCCCATGACCCGCGGCAAGGTGCTGGGCGGCTCCGGTTCGGTCAACGGGATGCTCTCCGAGGCGAACGTGGCCAACCAGTAGCTCGTTGATCGCACCTGGGCGCATCGGAGAGCCCGACGGCGGGTGGAAGAGGTTGACCAGCACGAAGTCGCAGTCGCGCGCGGATCGGCACTGACCACGTTCATGGACGTAGGTGTCGTAGGCCAGTACCACGAGATCGTCACTGGGACCGGGCGCGACCGTCGCGACTTCACCCACGCGCCGTTGGCGTTGTCGCGCCGATGCACATACAGATGCGAGCCTGGGTAGCCGACGCGGGTCCAACCCATTCTCTGGGCCGTGCTGGGGCCGTCGCCGTCCGGGGGCCGTCAGACGACCGCTACCAACAACCCGCAACAACCAGCAGACACCCGAAACCCGCAGGTCGGCGGCGTGTTACCGACCACGACACGCCTTCGGCAGTACCATCGGGAAATGCGGTCCATTTGGAAGGGCTCCATCGCGTTCGGATTGGTCAATGTCCCCGTGAAGGTGTACACCGCCACGGAGGACCACGACATCAAGTTCCACCAGGTCCACGCCGCCGACGGCGGACGTATTCGATACGAGCGGCTGTGCACCGTGGACGGGCAGCCGGTGCAGTATTCCGATATCGATCGGGCCTACGAATCGCCCGACGGTGATCGGGTGATTCTCACCGATGAGGACTTCGCGAAACTGCCCGCCGCGGAGAAGCACGAAATTCCGGTCCTGCAATTCGTGCCCTCGGAACAGATCGATCCGATTCTCTTCGACAAGAGCTACTATCTGGAACCCGATTCCACCACGCCCAAAGCGTATGTGCTGCTGGCCAAGACCCTCGAACGGGTGGACCGGGTGGCGCTGGTGCATTTCACCCTCCGGCAGAAGACCCGGCTGGCCGCGCTGCGGGTGCGCGACGGGGTGATGGTGTTGCAGACCCTGCTGTGGCCCGACGAGGTGCGGTCGGTGGCCTTCGACAAGCTCGAGGGCGTCGCCGAGCCCAAGGCGCAGGAACTGAAGATGGCCGAGACCCTCGTCGACACGCTGTCCGACGACTTCGATCCCAGCCTCTACGTGGACGAATACCAAATCGAGCTGAAGAAGCTGCTCGACGAGGCCATCGCCAGCGGCTCCAGCAAGGTCACCCGGGCGCCGGAAGTGGCCGCCCCGGAGATGGACGCCGAGGTCGTCGACCTGGTCGCGGCCCTGCAGCGCAGCCTCGAGGCATCCGGGCGCAAGACCGGATCGGCTCCGGCCGCCAAGGCCGCGCCCGCCAAGGCCGCCGCCGAGAAGAAGCCCGCCGAGAAGGCCGCGAAGAAGGCTCCGGCCAAGCAGACCCGCAAGGGTGCCTGACCCTTCAGCAGCCACCTGGCAAACTGTCGGCATGGATCCCGATATATCCATCCACCCGGACATCGCCATCGTGCCCATGGGGCTCGGACACCTGCGGCAGGTCATCGACCTCGGCTACCAGGTGTTCGACACCCAGGCCAAGCCCTACACGTCGTGGTCGCTGACCTCGGTCGCCGAGCACCTCGACAGCCCCGGCAAATCCTGCTGGGTGGCGGTGGATTCGGATCAGGTGGTCGGATTCGTGCTGGCCTCCATGGAATTCGAACTCCGCGAGGACTGGGCGTACCTGGAGTGGATCGCCGTCTCCCCGGAGGTGGAGGGGCGCGGCGTCGCCAGCAAACTCATGACCGCCTGCTGCGACCTGCTGTTCCGGCACGGCGCGGCCCGCATCGTCACCGACGTCGAGATCCACAACACCGCCTCCGCGGCCATGATGCGCCGCAACGGATTCACCGAAGGCACCACCGTGACGCTGTTCGTGCGCCCCAACCCCGACGACCGCGCCGCCGGCGAGGACGAACAGGTCACCCTCGGCCCCGGCACCAAACGCGACCTCATCCGGCGCGGCCGCATCACCGGCGACGGACGCCACGGGCGGCCCGCCCGCTGATTGTCGGACCCTCCCGCTACGGTCGGGGCATGACCGCCCCCGATCCGACCATGACCGCCATCAACGACGCCGTAATCCTTGGACGCCAAGGCGATCCGGCGACGGCTCGCGAACAGCTGACCTCGTTGTGGGATGAGATCGGGGCGGGCGGCGACCCCTTGCACCGGGTCTCCCTGGCGCACTTCCTCGCCGACCTCCAGGACCACGCGGCCGACGCCCTCACCTGGGACATCCGCGCCCTGGACGCCGCCGACTCGCTCACCGACGAGCGCGCTCAGGCCCACCACGCGGGCCTGAGCGTGCGCGGCTTCTACCCCTCGCTCCACCTCAATCTGGCCGACAACTACCGCCGCCTCGGCGCTTTCGACACCGCTCGACAGCATCTGACCGCCGCCCACGACCGCTTGGACGCCCTGGACGAGGACGGCTACGGGCTGGGCGTGCGCGCGGGCCTCGCCAATGTCGAAGCGGCGCTGGCCGACCGGTCCACCGAGGCGCTACCCACGCACCCGGGCGCGTAAAACCGCCCGGTCACACGCCGCCGAGCCGCATTGCTGGACCGCAATGGCCGATATACGCTGGCCGCGATCATCAGCTAGCGAAGGGAACGCGTCGATGCCGGATCCGCTACCGAATGCCGTTGCGCCGCAATCCGATGCCCGGGGACGCCGCCTGGTCGCGGGCGCCGCCGCACTGCTGGCGATGACGGCCGTGGCAAGCGGGCCGATCGGTCCGGCTGCGGCCGAGGCACCCGCATCACCCGTCGCAGGCTCGCTGTCCTGCGCGCCCATCGAGGCGCGCGTGGCGATGCCGACCCGGGCTCCGCTGCTCGACTGGTCGGAGAACCTCACCTTCGACGAGGCGACCGGGAGCATCTGGGTCGCCCGCGCGCAGCGCAACGTGGTGGAGAAATACGACGGGGACGCCCACCTGGTCGCCAGCGTGCCGGTGCGAGATCCGGGCGCGGTCCGACGCGGCCCGGACGGGCTGATGTACGCGACCTTCGGCAATTCACCGCTCTCCGGCCTCTCGGGCGACAGCGGGGTGGTGCGGTTCGATCCGGCCGCCGCCGACCCGACCCCCGAGGTGTTCGTGTCCGGGCTCGGTCAGGCCAATGGCGCGGCCTTCGACGCCGACGGCACCCTGTACGTGGCCGACACCTCCGCGAACTCCGTGGTACGGATCCGGCCGGACGGCAGCATCGACGCCGACTGGACCGCCCGCAGCCGCACCGCGCTGGCGGCCCTCGGCCTCGGCGCCGACGGCATCGTCGCCGCCGACGGCGTCCTCTACGTGACGCTGCTGGAGAGCCCGACCGCGCGGGTCGTCGCCCTGCCGATCGACGATCCCGCACGGGCGACGGTGGCCGTGGATCTGGCCCCCGCTCCCCTGTCCGGCCCCCTGCTGCCCGACGACCTCGCGATCGTCGACGGGCTGCTCTACATCGCCACCGGCAGCGGGCAATTGGTGCTCGCGGATCCGGTCGCGCACACCAGTTGCACGGTGCTGTCGGGCCAGCCGCTGACCTCCGTGGCCGTCGCCCCGGCCCCGGCGCGCACGCTGGTGCTCGGCACCGAGGGCGGGGACGTCCTGAAGGCCCACTACCGCTGACGTCAGTTGTCCTGGGCCGCATGGGCTCTGCCCTCGTGGAAGAACTCCATGAGGCTCTGCACCGTCGCCACTTCGGTGCGGGGTCGCACGGCTCCGAAGGGCGCGTTCCAGAACTCGCCGCGGCGGCGGGTCCACGGGCCGACGTAGGCGTACGGCGTCGGGTTGTCCCAGTCGCCCGGGGAGACACCGTAATTCACCTCGTCGACCGCCACCGACAGGTCGAAGTGCTCGGGCCACAACACCGGCTGCTGTTCGGCGGCGAAGCGGCGTAATGCGGTGTCCCCCACCGCGAACCAGTCGTGCACGGCGGTGGCGGCCTCGGAGTCGACCCTGAACGGCTCATCCGGATCCATCCGGGTGCCATCGGAATACAGGCCGTCGGGCGGGCCGTCGGCCTCGAATCCGGCGCTCGAGGCGAGGTCACTGTAGGTGCCGTGCAGGCGGGTCCGGCCCTGCGGCCACACCAGATCGGTGCCCGTCACCGACACCGGCCACTTCATGCCGGCGAATCCGCCCAGCACGATGCGCATGCGGATGCTGCCGAACCGGCGATACTGCGGACCGGCGATCAGCAGTTCGGCCGCCGCGTGCAACGCGAACCGGGTGTCCTCGTAGGTGATGTCGTCCACGGGGAAATCATCGCCGCCGAGCCCGGCGTGTTGCTGGAAAATGGACTCCCGCAAACAAAACAGCGCCACACCGGACGAATCCGGTGTGGCGCATGCGTGTTTCGCGGAACGTCAGCTCGCGTTGTCGGTGCAGGCCGAGAGAATGATCTTGGCCTGACGCGGCGAGGACGAACCCGTGTCCGGGAAACCCGGCGCACTCTTGCCGAGCACATTGATGGCGGCCGACTCGGCCTCCACCTTGGACGGCGCCCACGCCCAGCCGAAGCGGGTGTCGGCGCCCTGGGCGACCGCGCCACAGGCATTGGCGAAGTGCACGACGACGGCACAGTCGCCGCCGCCACACTGGCTGACCGCGGAGGAGTCCGCGGCGTCCCAGCTGCCGTAGTTCACGGCATACGCGACGTTCCCGGTGCTCTTGGACAGCGCCAACGCGCCGTACAGGTCACCGGAGGTCGCGATGAAGACCGGCTCGCCGTTCTCCGCCGCGGAGGCGGATCCGGCGGCCACGGTGCCCATCGCGGCCATCGACGTAACGGCGAGGCCGACACCGGCCTTGCGCAGCAACGACATTCGATACTCCCCGGGGATGGATGGTGATAACGGCGGTCATCATGCCAGACGCTCAGACCCGGCGCATGACCGAGACGACCTTACCGAGTACCTGGGCATTGTCACCATCGATCACCGGGTACGCGGGATTGCGCGGCTCCAGGTAGACATGCCCGTTGGCGCGCTTGTAGACCTTGACCGTTGCCTCACCGTCGATCATGGCGGCCACGATCTCGCCGGTGTGCGCCTCGTGCTGTTTGCGCACCACGACGATGTCTCCGTCGCAGATGGCGGCGTCGACCATGGAGTCGCCGCGCACCCGCAGACCGAACACGGTGCCGCGGCCCACCAGCTCCCGCGGCAGCGAGAGCACATCGTCGGTGTGCTCCTCCGCCAGGATCGGGGCACCGGCCGCGATATCGCCGACGACCGGCACCGGTACCGAGTTCTCGTCCTGCTGCCGCGCCGGCGCGGACGCCCGCAGGAACAGCCGCACGTCCATGGGACGCGTCACCGACTCACTGCGCTTGAGGAACCCGCGCTCCTCCAGCTCGCGTAGATGCCGCGAAACCGATGAGGCCGACTTCAGGCCGACCGAGTCCCCGATCTCCCGAGTGCTCGGCGAATACCCGTGCCGCTGCACCCAATCCCGAATGCTGCACAGAATGCGTTGCTGGCGTTCGGGCAACGTGGAGGTGTCGAGATGCTCGAATCCGTCGAAGTCGTCATAGGTCACCAGTAAATCTTACGGCGACCCGCCATCCATCCGTCGGTGCGACCGGCCGCGATCACATCCGAGCCTGGGCCGGGGAATGGCGTTCCTCGGGCATTCCCCGACCGGAAACGATCCGTCCGTTGTCTTCCCTCATTCCCCCGAGTTCGCTCGGTAAGCAGCGCCCGTGCGTGAAAAACAGGGGCCCGCACAACTTTTGCTCGCTAACCACCGCAACTTTCGACATGGCTCTCGCGATCAGCCGTCGAGGCCATCACAGTAGACGTAGGAGGACAGATGTCGTATCCCGCTTGGCCGAACTGGTTGGAGCCCGACTGGGCCGCGCAGCCCCTCGGACGCGGAGGCCGCCCTGAAGGTGCGCGGGACCGCTTTCCGGAGGACTACTCCTGGCTGGCCCGCTGGACGATGTACGCGGAGCTCATGACCCGCGCCAGGTATCAAGGCGTGCAAGGGCAGCGGACCGCGGCGGAGGATCGTACCCTCGCGTGGCTGGGGGATCCAGCCCGCTTCATCCACGCCGAACTCCACCCCCGCCATCTCGATATATCCCGCCGCGACCTTGGCCGCAAGTTGCTCGACGAGTTGATCCTGCCCGCTGTCGCCGAGGCCAACGAACAGGGAATTCCCACTACCCGCGGCGTCACCCCAGGACCCGACCAGATCAGAGGGGAGCAGAAGACACTCCTCGGGTGGTATCACTCACTGCACGAGCGCTCGGAAGAGAACGCGAGCACTGCCGTCAACCGGCGAATCGACGCCACCTACAAGGATATCAACGCCACGCTGCGAGATGCCCGGTGGGAGAAGGGCATGCACGATCCTGAGGGGTTTCCAGTACGTTCGCAGCGCGCCCTGCGCTACCTGACCACACTGCTGGACCAGCGGTTCGAGGCCTTCCGCCGCGATGATTCGGATCGCCGCTTCGGCCCAGACGACCTCGACGTCCTCCTGCCCGCAGCCCTCGCGGAGAAGGCACGGAACGGCGAGCAACGGATGCTCGGATTCCGTTTGGAATATCCGCACGAACCGGATGTACAGCAGGGCATCAGCGCGTCCGGAAGGCTGCAGATTCTCGAGGGATTGCTGCCGCAGCTCGCCCGGCGCATGCTGGCCCGGCAATCGATGCTCGTGCTGGGTCCGACCTCCAGCGGTAAGAGCCACGCCGGCCGGATCATCGCCTCGCACATCGCCAATCGCGGCATGAAGGCCATCATTCTGTTACCCATCAAGGCACTCGTCACCCAGGCCGTGCAGGAATGGGCGGAGTGGCTGGACAAAACCGATCTGAAGAAGCAGTGGAGCGTAGTCCCTGGCTCCCGGGACTACCCGCAACACGACGAGACCCTCGTACGCGGCGATTTCCGCGTCGCGGTGATGATCCCGGAGAAACTGTCGGCCCTGCTCGGGCGCGGGATGCGGCTCGACGGCGTCGGCGCGATCATCGTCGACGAACTGCAGATGCTGTCCACCGACAGTCGCGGCACCAACCTGGAAATGCTGATCACGCGGCTGCGCAGCGAACACCCGCTGATTCCATTGGTCGGGCTGGCTGCTCCGCTCGACAAGTCCTCCACCAACCGGATCCGCAACTGGCTCGGAATAGAGGAGAAGGCGGTGATCCAGACCGGCATCCGACCGGTGCCGCTGGAGAAGATCGTGCGCGGCATCGACGCTCAGGAGATGGTGCTGCGTTCGGATGGCGAGACTGCCGTCGCCCGCGAGATCCCAGACTCGGCCAGCAAGACCGGCCGCCCGCCGACCGGTCTGCGGCTCAACGGCGACCAGACCCGCGTACTGACCCTGTGCCTGGACCTGCTGGCGGAGCGGTCGATGGTCAGCGGGTCCGAGGAGTTCAGCATTCGGGGAGTGCTGTGTTTCGTCCAGAACCGTGATCTCGCACAACGATTCGCGACCGCGGCGCAAACCGCGCTCAACAGTTGGGACCTGGGGCCGGAGGCGCGCCCCGCCGGGCTCGACAAGAACCCCTTCCTGGGCCGATTCTCGACCCTCGACGAGGACATCGCGCAGCAACGGTGGGGCGGGCTCCGGCGCATACCCGAAAGCCGCGAACGCAACGGGGTGATCGACGCGCTCCGATCCGGGGTCGGCTTCCACACCGCGCGACTTGATCCGTTTCTTCGGGAGGAGGTGGAGTGGGCATTCCGGGAAGGCAATATCCGGCTGCTGTTCGCCACCGATACGCTCAAGCTCGGGATCAATCTGCCAGCCGAGGCGGTCGTCGTAGCCTCTGTCACCACCCCCAACAATATGCTGACCAGCAGCGTCATCGATCGTGACACAGTCGGGCAACGCCTCGGCCGCGCGGGTCGGCTGGGCATATCCAGCAGCGGACGTGGCTACCTCGTCATCCCGGCGGAGCCGTTGCCCGACCGCGACCTGGAATTCGCCCCCGACGACGAGGAGGAACTGGCGAAGTACGTGCCGCCGCGACCTGGACTCACCACCATCCGCAAGCGGGCGCTCGCCGCGCTCGCCGATCGCGACGCCGTCTTCAACCACTACATCAAATACCGCCAGCGCGGCGGCAACGTACAGTCCCGCCTTGACCAGAACACGTTGGCGTACCTGCTGCTCGAACACTCTCGGCGGATCTTCGACGAACGCGACCGCGAATCGCTCGAGCACGAGGTGAACCGGATGTTCGAGCTGTCACTCAAAGCGCAGCAACCGGGTGCGCGCGACGATATCTCCGCGGCCGCGGTGGTGAACATGCTGATCCGCTCGAAACTGCTGAAGGAGACCCGCCCGGATTTCCTGCGCATCACCGCGCTCGGACGAGCCATCGGACACAGCGGGATTCCGCTCGACGACGCGGCGGCGGTCGAGGACATCGCGGACGCGCTCGCCGCCGGGGCCGGGCAGCTGACCCTGCTCTACGCGGCGGTCCGGACACGTCAGGTCGTCGACAGCACCAACTGGGTGGCGCTGCGCAACAACCTCCCGCTCGAATCGGAGAGCGAGCAGATCCGTGGTGTCCTCCAACTGGCCACCGTGCTGATCTCCGGCGCGCCCGATGCCTCCGATGTGCGTTTGCCCGCTACGACATTGGCCGCACTGCGCAGGTTCGTCCCCGAAGCTGGGGACCTCCTGGGGCAGGGCGCCGCCGCCGACCGGATGCGCGATCTGATCGACGTGCACACAGTCGACGTGCACACAATTGAACCCCGTCGCGAAGACGCCAGCGCCCTGCTGCGCGCCTGCGTCCTGCTGCTTTGGATGCGTGGCTGCCCGTTCCCGATCATCAACGAGTGCGTCGAGGTCCTGGTACGGCACCGTCCCGACCGCGCCAAGCCGAAGGGCGAGACCAGTCCCCCGATCCACCCCGTGGATGTACGAAATCTCGGCGAGAACACCAGCTACATCTTCGACACGGTCTCCGACTACGTCGGAGTAGTGCCCGAGAACAACAATTTCCGGCGGTTCGAGCGCATGTCGGACGCGGTCGCCTACGGCCTACCCATCGAGCTGGCGGCGCTTTCACGACTCAATCTCCGTGCCACACACCGTGATCGACTCGTACACATGGTCCCGGCCATCGACGAGGGAGCCTACGACGACATCCCAGATCTGTTGCGCCGCAATACTCGCCGCCCGAACGTCCGAGCGATGACGCAACGACAGGACAACGAACTGCGGAACACGAAATTCGAAATCGCAGAGTACAAGAAGATTCTCCACGAGATCCACCAACAGGAGGCTCGGAACAAGGAATACGCGGACACCCTCTCCCAAGGCATCGGTAAGAAGGTTCTGCAGGGTCCGGGCTACACCGCCGAGACGGTGGTGCGCCTGCTAGGCGACACCGAACCGGCCAGCGCGGCGGCACAGCTGGCCGTGCTGTTCCGCGACCTCGGCTTGCAGGTCACCGACGGACGGAACGGCACCCTGCGCGTGCGTGGGACCGGCGACTCCGACCGCGAACTGACGGTGGAGGCGATTACGGAGGAGATCACCCTGCGGGATGCCCGGGCGCGCGCCGACGAGGGCATCATCATCGTCGCCTGCGGGGGCGTCGCGCTCGACGTCCTGACCGCACCGCTGGTCGACTCCGAACAGCAGACCGTCATCGTAGAACCGTCCGTGCTGGTGGAGGCCGCGTTCAAACTCGCGGAGCTCGAATCTCCGCCGGCGTCCTCGGAATTCGGAGAACAGGACCTCGACGACTTCACCGGCATCACCGACGAGGACCTGGCCTTGTTCGACAACGACGAGCACCACGCCGAACCGGACGAGTTCGAACTCGACGCGGTCCGCCGGGAAACCGGCGAGCGGATGTTGCGCATCCTGCGATCCGCACCGCCAGTGATGAGCCGCAACGACGCGCAGCGGTTGTTCGACGGCGTGCGTCTGACGATCAACGACCCGAGCAACAGTGGCGGCGGCTCGAAGGAGGACGCACGATGACCGTCAAGGACATCGGACTGTTCGTCAGTGCCCGATACTTCGAGCAGATAGCCCCGCACGGCCGGAATCCGGACACCATCCTCGATCGGGTGCAGGAGACCGCCGCGCTGCTCACCCTCGCGGGTGGTTTCAGCCACAAGGTGGTCTGCGCGGACTGCGGTCGCGATTCCGAACGGTCGATTGCCGAAGATCTCGCCCTAACCTGCGGGTTCCGGGTCCGACACTGTCCGGCCGCCGGCCCGGACCAGTCAGTCGTGCTGGGCACCGAGATTTTGGCGACGTGCGCCGAGGGTGTCGGGCCGAGGACGATCGTCATTGGCGACTCGCTACTCGCCCAGACCGCCGTCGTGGATGTCGTGCACCGCCAGCGCCGTTCGGTTATCGCTCTGGCCGCCGAGTATCCCCAACCGCCTCGGATCGCCGATCTCGCGTATATCCTGCCGCTCGCCTCGACCGCGCTGCTCGACGTGGTGCGGGAGGTGCTCGGCGAACTGGGTTCGAGCGACGGAAAACCGACCGGTGCGGCCGTGTACGCCGCACTGTGCCAACGGATCACGGGGTTCCAGCCCGGCGCCTACGGGTATACGACGATGGCCGAGCTGATCGGCGCGGCGCAGGGCACGGACTTCCCCAAGCCGGCGGCGCGAAAGCGGGTCATCGACACGATCACCCGCGCACGGAAATCGTCGAAACCGGCGAACCGGCCGGTCGTGCAGCATTCCTCCATCCGCGAGACCATCCGCGGCCTACCGGGATTCGCCGATGATCAGGTACGCCACCTTGACGATCGGCACATCGGGGCACGAGTACTGAAGCTGCTCGAAACGCACGCCGAGCTGCGCCCGCAGCTCATTGCCGGGGAACTGGACTTCCCCGACGCCGTCCAGCACTTCCTCGGTGACGATGCCTGGAAACCACGCACGTCGAATTGGCGGATGATGATGCACCGCGCCGCCCGTGAGGCGGGCGGTTGGCTGCTCGCGACGCCACCCGGCACCACTCGATCCCAGCTGGTCCTCGGCGAATCTGTTCCCGAGGGCTGGTCATTCGACGATCGATACGCGGGCAAGGCATACGAATCGACCGCTATGCCCACCGATGGGGCCACGGGTTGGGACTGAAATAAGTACGTCCACAACACTTTCCGACCAGGTAGCCGAGGAAGCGCGATTCCCCGGCTATTCCCCGGCGTGGACCCACTGACACAGTGGCATTCTCGCTCTCCCGGGTATTGGGTGAAAGACGGCGGCAATGCGGCCGCTCCGGTGGAAAGACCTCGAAGCCGGTCCGTGGCACGTGATCGTACGGAGACCACGTGCCACGGGAAGCAACAGCCACGCACCCGCGCCAAATCCTCGGGTGCACCTATCTCAGGGAGACGACATCAGTATGACCCCGAACCAACGCAATCTGCAGTCGGAACGCCCGACCAGGCGGCCGCGACGCGGAACCACCGCGCTCGACCTGGTGGTACTCATCCTCTTCGTGGCCGCCGCCGTCGCCCTGGTGGTGGTCGGCCACGCCGGTGCAGCCGTGCTGACCGCAGCGGCCGCGTTCATCGCCGGCGGCTTCGGGCTCTGGCTCGGACGCCACAAGCGCCGCGGATAGTTCTGAAAACCCAATTGCCCACCGGCCCCGATCCGCGAATGCGGGTCGGGGCCTTATCTTTCAGCCCGGCACCGAGCCGAGCAGCCACCCGGATGTGCTACACACACCACCAGTCGCGGTATGGCTTGTCTAGCCCGCCGAGGGTCCCAGCACCGACTCCACGCGCCCCGGCGCGGGCTCCTTGAGTTCGATGAACAGCGCGTGGGTCTCGCCCTCGCCGATGTTCTCGCCCGAATGCTCCTGCGCCCCGAGCCAGCGCACCTGCCCCGCGGCGAGCTCCACCTCCACCCGTTCCCCGTTGGCCGTGATCCGACGCCGGAAGGAGTTCAAGGGGTACAGGACGCTGTCGGGATGACCATGGGGCGAGGTGCGGTCACCGGGCTTGTCGCGGTACTCCAGCACCCGCACGCGCTCGTTCTCGAAGATGACCCGGTACAGGTCCGGATTCACCACAGCGGGATCGGTGCTCATAGCAGCCCTCCGGGACTCGATATGGGATCAGAGTACCATCATGGGCATGGCCGTACCATATGAGAACACCGGGCGCACCAACCAGAAGTCCCGCACCCGTACGGCCCTGGTCACCGCGACCCGGAAGCTGTTGGCGCAGGGCGTGATACCGACGGTCGAGGACGCCGCCCAGGCCGCCGGCATCTCCCGCACCACCGCCTACCGCTACTTCCCCAACCAGCGCGCCCTCCTGGCGGCCGTACGCCCCGAGATCGACCGCGAGACACTGCTCCCCGACCCCGCCCCGACCGACCCTCGTGAACGCCTCGACCTCGTCATGCGCGAATGCGTCCGCATCAACATGGAGTGGGAACCCGAACTACGCACCTCGCTGCGCCTGTCCCTGGACCCGGCCGAGGGAAACCTCTCCCCGCTACGCCGCGGCCGGGTGATCGGCTGGCTCGAACACGCGCTGGAACCCCTGCGAATCACGCACCCGGACATCGACATCCGCCGCCTGGCCATTTCCATCCGGTCCGCCACCGGCATCGAGTCCTTCATCTGGCTCGTCGACATCGCCGCCCTCCCCCGCCCGGAGGCCGCCGAAATCCTCTGCGCCACAGCCAGAGCCCTCCTGAACGAGGCGCTGGGCCGCTGAAACGACGATGCGGACCGATCCACCAGGGATCGGTCCGCATCGTCGGAGTGCGTTCGGTCTACACCGTGAAGCCGAGGGCGCGCAGCTGTTCGCGGCCGTCGTCGGTGATCTTGTCGGGGCCCCACGGGGGCATCCAGACCCAGTTGATCTGCAGGTCCTCGGCGAGGCCGGAGCGGACCAGCGCGTTGCGGGACTGGTCCTCGATCACGTCGGTGAGGGGGCAGGCCGGGGAGGTCAGGGTCATGTCGAGTTTGGCGATGCCGTCCTCGAAGGCCATGCCGTAGACGAGGCCCAGATCGACGACATTGATGCCGAGCTCGGGGTCGACGACGTCACGCATCGCCTCCTCCATGTCGTCGAGGTGCTGGAGCTCCTCGGGAGTGAGTTCCTTGGTCTGCTGCTCGGTTTCGCTCATCTCTTACTCCCCGTTGCCCATCGTCTTCTTGGCTTCCTCTGCCGAGGCGATCCGCACCACGGCGTCCTTGAACGCCATCCAGCCCAGCAGCGCGCACTTCACGCGGGCGGGGTACTTCGCGACGCCGACGAACGCGACACCGTCGCCGATCACGTCCTCGTCACCCTCGACGGTGCCGCGGCCGGTGATCATGGCGTCGAACTCCTCGACCACCTTCAGCGCCTGCTGCACCGGCAGGCCGATGACCTGATCGGTGAGCACCGAGGTCGAGGCCTGGCTGATCGAGCAGCCCTGGCCGTCGTAGGACACGTCCTTGACGTCACCCGCGTCGTCGATGTGCACGCGCAGCGTCACCTCGTCACCACAGGTCGGGTTGACGTGATGCACTTCGGCGCCGAAGGGCTCACGTAGCCCCCGGTGGTGCGGGTGCTTGTAGTGGTCCAGGATCACTTCCTGGTACATCTGCTCCATGCGCATGGTCTATGCAACTCCGAAGAAGCTCTGGGCCTTCCGCACCGCGGCCACCAGCTGATCGACCTCGTCCACGGTGTTGTACAACGCGAAAGAGGCACGGGCGGTGGCGGCGACGCCGAATCGGCGGTGCAGCGGCCACGCGCAGTGGTGACCGACACGGATGGCGACACCCTGGTCGTCGAGGATCTGGCCGACATCGTGGGCGTGAATGCCCTCCACCAGGAACGACACCGCCCCGCCACGATTCACGTTCTCGGTCGGGCCGATGATCCGGACGCCGTCGATCGCGCCCAGACCTTCCAGCGCCGCGCCGACGAGCGTGTGCTCATGCGCCGCAACGGCATCCATGCCGACCTCGCCGAGATACTTGACCGCGGCGCCCAATCCGACGACCTGCGAGATCATCTGCGAGCCCGCCTCGAACCGCTGCGGCGGCGGGGCGAAGGTCGAGTGATCCATGAACACGGTCTCGATCATGGAGCCGCCGGTGATGAACGGCGGGGTGTCCTCGAGCAGCTCACGCCGCCCGTACAGGATGCCGACACCCGAGGGGCCCAGCATCTTGTGGCCGGAGAAGGCGGCGAAGTCGACGCCCAGCTCCTTGAAGTCCACGCCCATGTGCGGCACCGACTGGCAGGCGTCCAGCACGACGATCGCGCCGACTTCCTTGGCCCGGCGCACCAATTCGGCGACATCGGCGACCGCGCCGGTCACATTCGACTGGTGCGTGAACGCGACCACCTTGGTGGCGGGCGACAATTCGAGCGAATCCAGGTCGATGCGGCCGTCGTCGGTGATGCCGTACCACTTCAGCGTCGCACCCGTGCGGCGCGCGAGCTCCTGCCACGGAACGAGATTCGCGTGATGCTCGAGCTCGGTGATGACGATCTCGTCACCGGGACCCACGTGGTACGGGAAGCGGTCGTCGGAGAAGGCGTAGGCCACCACGTTCAGCGACTCGGTCGCGTTCTTGGTGTACACGATCTCGTCCGCGCCGGCGCCGACGAACGCCGCGATCGCCGCGCGCGCCGCCTCGTAGGCCTCGTTGGCCTCCTCGGCGAGCTGATGCGCGCTGCGATGCACGGCCGCGTTGTGCTCGAGCAGGAATTCCCGCTCGGCGTCGAGCACCTGCAGCGGACGTTGCGACGTCGCACCGGAATCCAAGTACGCCAGCGGTTTCCCGTCGCGCACGGTCCGGCTCAGGATCGGGAAGTCGGCCCGGATCCTGGCGATGTCGAGAGTCCCCACGGTGCTGGTCATATTCAGGCTCCTACAGCAGCTGAAGTAAAGCGCACGTAGCCGTTCGCGTCGAGTTCCTCGGCCAGCTCGGCGCCGCCCTCGGCGACGATCTTGCCGCCCACGAACACGTGCACGAAGTCGGGCTTGATGTAGCGCAGGATGCGGGTGTAGTGGGTGATCAGCAGGATGCCGCCGGTCTCCCGCTCCTTGTAACGGTTCACGCCCTCGGAAACAATCCGCAGCGCGTCGACGTCGAGGCCCGAGTCGGTCTCGTCGAGCACGGCGATCTTCGGCTTGAGCAGGCTCAGCTGCAGGATCTCCTGGCGCTTCTTCTCACCACCGGAGAAGCCCTCGTTGACCGAGCGCTCGCCGAAGGCCGGATCGATCTCCAGCTCGGCCATGCCCTCCTTGACTTCCTTGACCCAGGTGCGCAGCTTGGGGGCCTCGCCGCGGATCGCGGTGGCGGCGGTGCGCAGGAAGTTCGAGACCGAGACGCCGGGCACCTCGACCGGGTACTGCATGGCCAGGAACAGGCCCGCGCGGGCACGCTCGTCGACCGACATCTCCAGCACGTTCTCACCGTCGAGGGTGATGGTGCCCTGGGT
Source organism: Nocardia sp. CA-136227 (assembly GCF_050955695.1). Classification (NCBI taxonomy): domain Bacteria; kingdom Bacillati; phylum Actinomycetota; class Actinomycetes; order Mycobacteriales; family Nocardiaceae; genus Nocardia; species Nocardia sp. CA-136227. Next base: position 3,422,879 of record NZ_CP192081.1, on the reverse strand, counting down.
GACGGTGTACTTGGGGTGGCCGGCGATGGCGTAGGACAGGGTCGACTTGCCGGAGCCGTTGGGGCCCATGATGGCGTGGGTCTCGCCCGACTTGATGGTCAGGTTCACGCCCTTGAGGATCTTGATGGGCTCGGCGTTCTCGTCCGGGCTGGCGACCTCGACGTGCAGGTCCTTGATTTCCAGGGTGGTCATCGAATCGGATTCCTTTGCGGGATGGGAAGTTTGAGTGTCAGGCGCCGACGGCGGCGAGTTCGGCCTCGATGGCCGCCTCGAGCCGCTCCCGGACCTCGGGGACGGAGATCTTCTGCAGCACCTCGAAGAAGAAGCCGCGCACCACCAGACGGCGGGCGACCTCCTCCGGGATACCGCGCGAACGCAGGTAGAACAGCTGCTCGTCATCGAAACGGCCGGTGGCCGAGGCGTGTCCGGCCCCGATGATCTCGCCGGTCTCGATCTCCAGGTTCGGCACCGAGTCGGCACGCGCACCATCGGTGAGCACCAGGTTGCGGTTCAGCTCGTAGGTGTCGGTGCCCTCGGCGGCCGCCCGGATCAGCACGTCGCCGACCCACACGGTGTGCGCGTCCGGCTTGTCCGAGGTCGGATCACCCTGCAGCGCACCCTTGTACTGCACGTTGGACTTGCAGTTGGGCTGCGAGTGATCGACCAGCAGACGCTGCTCGAAGAACTGGCCGTCATCGGCGAAGTAGACACCCAGCAGTTCAGCGTCACCGCCGGGACCCGCGTAACGGACATTGCCGGTGAGCCGCACCAGATCGCCACCGAGGGTGACATTGGTGTGGCGCAGCACGGCGTCGCGGCCGAGCATGGCGTGGTGCGCGGTGACGTGCACGGCGTCGTCGGCCCAGTCCTGGACCACGATGACGTTCAGCGCCGCGCTGTCCCCGAGGATGAATTCGACGTTCTCGGCGTAGGTTCCGCTGCCGCGCTGGTCGACCACCACTGTGGCGCGCGCGAAATTGCCGAGCCGGACCTGCAGGTGCCCGTAGGCGACCTTGCCCGCGCCCGGACCGGTGATGGCCACGATGACCGGCTCGGCCACTTCGGTTTCCGCACCGACGGTGACGACGGTGGCGGCATCGAAGCCCGAGTACGCCTGCGCCGCAACGCGATCGGTGGGGGTGCCGCCCTGGCCCAGGCGGGCGTCGGTGCGGTCCACGGTCTCGGCCGTGACACCCGCGGGTGCGGTCACCTCGACGGTCGGCTGACCGTCCTTGACGGCGGTGCCGTCGTGCAGGCCGTTGAGGCGGCGCATCGGGGTGAAGCGCCACGCCTCGTCACGGCCCGAGGGGATTTCGAAGGCGTTCACGTCGAACGACGCGAACACCTCACCCTTGTTCAGGGCAGGGGTACGAGCCTCAGCGGCCTCGGCAACGTTCTCCACGGCCATCAGCCGACGGCTCCTTCCATCTGCAGTTCGATCAGGCGGTTCAGTTCCAGGGCGTACTCCATCGGGAGCTCCTTGGCGATGGGCTCCACGAAGCCGCGCACCACCATGGCCATCGCCTCGTCCTCGGTCAGACCGCGGGACATCAGGTAGAACAGCTGGTCCTCGGACACCTTCGAGACGGTCGCCTCGTGGCCCATGGTCACGTCGTCCTCGCGGATGTCGACGTAGGGGTAGGTGTCGGAGCGGGAGATGTTGTCCACCAGCAGCGCATCGCACTTCACGGTCGACTTCGAGCCGTACGCGCCCTTGTTCACCTGCACCAGGCCGCGGTACGAGGCACGGCCACCGCCGCGCGCCACCGACTTGGAGATGATGTTCGAGGAGGTGTGCGGCGCCAGGTGCAGCATCTTGGCACCGGTGTCCTGGTGCTGGCCCTCACCGGCGAACGCGATGGAGAGCACCTCACCCTTGGCGTACTCGCCGGTCATCCACACGGCCGGGTACTTCATGGTGACCTTGGAGCCGATATTGCCGTCGACCCACTCCATGGTCGCGCCCGCCTCCGCCTTGGCACGCTTGGTCACCAGGTTGTAGACGTTGTTCGACCAGTTCTGGATCGTGGTGTAGCGGCAGCGGCCGCCCTTCTTCACGATGATCTCCACGACCGCCGAGTGCAGCGAGTCCGAGGAGTAGATGGGCGCGGTGCAACCCTCGACGTAGTGGACGTAGGCGTCCTCGTCGACGATGATCAGCGTCCGCTCGAACTGACCCATGTTCTCGGTGTTGATGCGGAAGTACGCCTGCAGCGGGATGTCCACGTGCACGCCCGGCGGCACGTAGATGAACGAGCCACCCGACCACACCGCGGAGTTCAGCGCGGAGAACTTGTTGTCACCCGAGGGGATGACCGAGCCGAAGTACTTCTGGAACAGCTCGGGGTGCTCCTTGAGACCGGTGTCGGTGTCGAGGAAGATGACGCCCTGCTTCTCCAGGTCCTCACGGATGGAGTGGTAGACGACCTCGGACTCGTACTGGGCGGCGACACCGGCGACGAGACGCTGCTTCTCGGCCTCCGGGATGCCCAGCTTGTCGTAGGTGTTCTTGATGTCCTCGGGCAGCTCTTCCCAGGAAGCGGCCTGCTTCTCGCTCGAGCGCACGAAGTACTTGATGTTGTCGAAGTCGATGCCGTCGAGCTTCGAGCCCCAGCCCGGCATGGGCTTCTTGTCGAAGATGCGCAGGGCCTTGAGGCGGAAGTCGAGCATCCATTCGGGCTCGCTCTTCTTGGCCGAGATGTCGCGCACGACCTCCTCGGACAGTCCGCGCTTGGCAGCGGCACCGGCGACATCCTTGTCGGCCCAGCCGTACTCGTAGGTACCCAGGGACGCGATGGTCTCTTCCTGGGACAGCGGCTGCACCTGGTCGGTGGTCGTCGTCATTCGGCACTCCTTCCGGAGTCATGTGTAGAAGTCGTTGCGGGCTGCGCAACGGGGGTCTGGGCGGAACTTTCGGGGGCGGTATCGGGCATAGCGAGCGAAGCAATGAGGGGAACGTGCGTGGTGCAGGCGCAGTCACCGTTGGCGATGGTCGCCAGGCGCTGCACATGCGTGCCGAGAATCGCGCGGAAAGCCTCCAGCTCGGCCGCGCACAGCTCCGGGAATTCCTCGGCGACGTGCGAGACCGGGCAGTGGTGCTGGCAGATCTGCACGCCGGCGCCGACCTTCCGGGTCGAGGCCGCGAACCCGGCATCGGTGAACGCTTCCGCGATCTCCTCCGCCTTGGCCTCGGTCTCGGCCGGGGCGTGGACGGCGAGATCGCCGACCCCGGCCACGATGGACGCCACCCGCTTGCGCGCGAAATCGGCGATGGCCTGATCGCCGCCGATTTCCCGCAGCTGCCGCATGGCCGCTCCGGCGAGGTCATCGTAGGCGTGCGCGAGGCGGCCCCGGCCGGTGGCCGTCAGCTGGTACTGCTTGGCGGGACGGCCGCGGCCCTTCTGCTGCCACGGCGCCGACCTGGTCGCCTGCGCCTCACCGGACTCGATGAGCGCGTCCAGATGCCGCCGCACCCCCGCCGGACTCAGACCCAGCCGCTCGCCGATGGCGGTCGCGGTGATCGGGCCCTCCTCCAACAGCAGCTTGACGACAGCTTCGCGCGTGTGTCCCTCACCCGCCGGTCCGGGCACGACAACGGACCGGGCACCGTCGTTCTGGTGCCCGGCCTGTTCCGCGTTCCGCAAACCCACGGTTTTCACAACACAAGTGTGACGGAATTCCATTCCTCGATCCAGTAAGGGTCCCCTGACCGAAAATGCGCGACCTGGGAATATGGCATCACATGTGAGCTGGCACACCCCATACATCCCGGCAATTCGGAAATCAGGGCCGGTCATGAGGGGTTCTGGACGGTGTGAACAGTGTGCTCGTAGTGGGTGGGACGGGAAATGTCGGCCGAAAAGTCGTCGCGGATCTGGCGGCGGTGGGGGTGCGGACTCGGGCCTTGGTCCGGGATCCGGCAGCCGCCGGGCTTCCCCCGGAGGTGGAGGTGGTGCGCGGCGATCTGTCCGAGCCGGACTCGCTGGCGACGGCCGCGGACGGGGTCGATTCCGTATTACTCATCTGGCCGTTCCACGACACCGAGAACGCCGAACGCGTGGTGCGGGCGTTGAGCGGACCGGATCGGCGGCTGGTGTACCTGTCGTCGACCACCGTGAACGACCAAGGGCCGCAATCGGATCAGATTCCGCTGGTGCACGCGGAGATGGAGGCGGCGGTCGAGGCGCACGCATCGGAGTGGACGGTGCTGCGCGCCGACACCCTCGCCTCCAATGCGCTGAGCTGGGCGGGGCAGATTCGCGCGAGTGCGGTGGTGCGCGGGTTCGCGGTCGCGCCGAGTGCGGTCGTGCACGAAGGGGATGTCGCCGCGGTGGCGGCGCGGCTGCTCACCGGATCCGGGCATGCCGGGCGGAAATACCTCGTGACCGGGCCGCGAGTGGTCGGACGGGCCGAGCAGGTGGAGGCCATCGGGGCGGCGCTGGGGCGTGAGCTGCGATTCGAGGCGCAGCCGCTGGACGTCGCGCGGGAGTCGATGACCGCGGCCGGACTGCCCGCGCACCTGATCGAGGTGCTGTTGTCGATGGCCGAGTTCCGGCCGCCCTCGGACCTGGTCACCAGCGTGGTCGCCGACCTCACCGGGCGGCCGGCGCGCGATGTCCGGGACTGGGCCGGGGAACGCGCGGCGGAATTCCGGTAGCCGACCGGTCGCTTGCCGGCGCGGGCCGGGGACGCGGGCAGGAGAAATTCGGCGGGCGGGCATAAGTTCGACGCTGATCGAATTAGTACTGAGAGGTGGGCGCACCCTGCCCGCTCTCCGCCGAACAGCCGATCCACGAAAGCCGGTGCCAGCATGCCCTTCGCCGTATCCATCCTCGACCTGGCGACGGTCGCGCCCGGGCAGACCGCGCGCGACAGCTTCCAGCACAGCGTGGCGCTGGCGCGGGCGGCGGAACGCAGTGGGTATCGGCGGGTCTGGTACGCGGAGCACCACAATATGAAGTCGATCGCGTCGAGCGCGACCAGCGTGCTCATCGGGTATGTGGCCGCGCACACCGAGAGCATCCGGCTCGGGGCGGGCGGGGTCATGCTGCCCAATCACTCGCCGCTGGTGATCGCCGAGCAGTTCGGGACGCTCGAATCGCTGTATCCGGGCCGGATCGACCTGGGGCTGGGGCGGGCGCCGGGCAGTGATCAGGAGACCATGCGGGCGCTGCGGCGCAATCCGGCCTCGGCGGACACCTTCCCGCAGGACGTGCTCGAATTGCAGGGGTTCCTCACCGGCAACAGCCGGATCCCGGGAGTGCAGGCGGTGCCGCGCGCGGAAGGTGTTGTGCCGCTCTACATTCTGGGGTCGTCGCTTTTCGGGGCGCAGCTGGCCGCGCATCTGGGGCTGCCGTACGCGTTCGCCTCGCACTTCGCGCCGGACGCGCTGCACCAGGCGGTCACCGAGTATCGCGAGCGGTTCCGTCCGTCGGAGCAGTTGGCCGAGCCGTATGTGATGGCGGGCGTGAACGTGTTCGCCGCCGAGGACCGGGAGGCAGCCGAGGAGCAGAAGACGATCTCCTATCGGGCGCGCACGCGGGCCTTCATCAAACGCGGCGCGGCGGGGATGGACTTCTCCGACGAGGAGATCGACGCGTTCCTGACCTCGCCCAATGGCCGTCACCTGGCGGCGATGACCACCTACACCGCGGTGGGCACGCCCGATGACGTCGTCGACTACCTCGAGGATTTCGCGGCCGGGATCGACGCCGACGAGCTGATCCTCGCCCACCACGCGCAGGGCATCGAGGATCGCGTGCGGTCGGTGGAGCTCACCGGGGCGGCCGTCGCCGCGCGCGAATCCGTCACGCCCCGAAGCTGATCGGGGCGCCGCGTCAGGGGCGCGGGATATTGCGGAGGTTGGATCGGGCCATGTCGACCATGCGCCCGACGCCGCCCGCCAGCACGATCTTCCCGGCGGCCAGGGCGAAGCCCTTCACCTGCGCGGCATCGATCTTGGGCGGCAGCGACAGCGCGTTCGGGTCGGTGACGACGTCGACCAGCATCGGCCCGGGTTCGGCGAACGCCTTGGTCAGCGCCCCGCGCACCTGGGCGGGATCGGTGACCCGGATCGCCGGCATGCCCACGGCCGCGGCGATCTCGGCATAGTTCGCCGGCTCCTGATCGGTGCCGTAGTCGGGCAGGCCGTCGACGAGCATCTCGAGCTTCACCATGCCGAGTGTGGAGTTGTCGAAGACCACGATCTTCACCGGCAGCCGGTGCCGCCACACCGTCAGCAACTCCCCCATCAGCATGGCCAGGCCGCCGTCGCCGGACAGCGAGATCACCTGCCGCCCAGGGAAAGCCGACTGCGCGCCGATCGCGTGCGGCAACGCGTTGGCCATGGTGCCGTGCCGCCAGGAGCCGATGATCCGGCGGCGGCCGTTGGGAGTCAGATAGCGGGCGGCCCACACATTGCACATGCCGGTGTCGACGGTGAAAACCGCGTCACTGTCGGCGATTTCGTCGATCAGCGACGCGACATACTCGGGGTGGATGGGGGTGTGGTGGTCGATGTCGTGGGTGTAGGCGTCGACCACGTTCTCGAGGGAGGAGACGTGGCGGCGCAGCATGTCGTCGAGGAAGGCGCGGCTCGGTTTCTGGTGCAGCAGCGGCAGTACCGCGTCGATGGTCGCGGCCACGTCACCGTGCACGGCGACGTCGACGATCACGCGGCGGCCGATGTGGGCGGGGTCGCGGTCGATCTGGGCGACGCGGCCGTCCTGCGGCAGGAAGGTGTCGTAGGGGAAGTCGGTGCCGAGCAGGATCAGCAGGTCCGCTTCGTGGGTGGCCTCGTAGGCCGCGCCGTAGCCGAGCAGGCCGCTCATGCCGACGTCGTAGGGGTTGTCGAACTGGATCCACTCCTTGCCGCCGAGGGCGTGGCCGATCGGGGCGTGCAGGCGCTCGGCCAGGGCCATGACCTGCGCGTGCGCGCCGCGCACACCCGCGCCCGCGAACAGCGCGACGGTGTCGGCGTCGTTGATGGCCTCGGCGAGACGGTCGACCTGGTCGGCGGGCGGGACGACGGTGGCAGCGGACCTCACCAGATCCGAGGGGCGGCCGCGGTTCTCGGCGTCGGCGCTGAGTACGTCACCGGGGACGACCAGGACCGAGACGCCGTGGCGGCCGAGGGCGGTCTGCATGGCGATGGTGGCCAGGCGCGGCATCTGGGCGGGGGTGCTCACCATTTCGCAGAAGTGGCTGCATTCCACGAAGAGTCGTTCGGGGTGGGTCTCCTGGAAGAAGCCGGTGCCGATCTCGCGGCTCGGGATGTGCGAGGCGATTGCCAGCACCGACGCGCCATTGCGGTGCGCGTCGTAGAGGCCCTGGATGAGGTGAGTGTTGCCGGGTCCGCAGCTGGCCGCGCAGACGGCGAGGCGGCCGGTGAGGACCGATTCCGCGCCCGCGGCGAAGGCGGCGCTCTCCTCGTTGTGGCAGTGCACCCAGTCGATACCCTCGGTGCGGCGCAGCGCGTCGACGAAGGGATTCAGACTGTCGCCGACCAGGCCGTACACCCGTTGGACTCCGGCGGCGACGAGGGCGTCCACCAATTGACTGGCAACCGAGTTCCGGCCCATCATCGCTCCGTTCGCCGTGCCGGGACCGAGCATGATCGAAGGTCACTGTAACCGAAGCAAGGGTGTTGGGTAGCTAGATAGTTGCTGATGCGTCCGTTTTCGCGGGCTTGCCGGACGCGAACCGGCGATCGGCGGGACGGGTCGCCCAGGAGACCGCCGTCAGTGAGGCCATGACGAGCAGGATCGGCACCTCGATGAGCTTCTCCCCGGTGGTCAGGTGCGAGGCGATGGCTCCCGAATAGACGAAGAAGGTCCCGGCATAGGCCCACTCCTTCACCAGCGGCAGCCGCGGGGCCAGCAGCGCCACCGCGCCGAGCAGCTTCCAGACACCCAGGATGACCAGGAAATAGGTCGGATAGCCCAGAGCCGTCACGACCTCGCGAACATTCGCGGTCCGGGCGACATCCCACCAGCCGCCCACCAGCAGTTCGGCGACGACCAGCACGGTCGAGGTCCAGTAGAGGAGAGCGCGGTCGGGAACGATTCGTGTGACGATGGTGTGTGTAGTCATGTCACCGCGACGTTCGGCGAGCACGAAATATGTCGGTCAGCGACTCCGGATCCCCCGCAGCCCGATTCGAGCGGCGGCGCGCCCGCCTGATCGCCCAGGCCTTCCGGATGCTCGGCGCCTCCGGTGAAGCCGAGGACGCGGTGCAGGACACGTGGATGCGATTGAGCCGCACCGATATCGACACCATCCGCAATCTCGACGGCTGGCTCACCACCGCACTCGCCCGGATCTGCCTGGACGTGCTGCGCGGCCGCCGGGTCGACGACCGGTTCCCGCTCGGGCCCGGCGCGCCGGAGCCGTTTCCCGAGGCCGCGATCCTGGAAACCCCGGAGGACCGGGCGATTCTCACCGACGAGCTGGAACGGGCGGTGCTGGTGCTGCTGCGGCGACTGCCGCCCGCCGAACGGGTCGCGTTCGTCCTGCACGACATGTTCGCGGTGCCGTTCTACGAGATCGGCGAGATCCTGGACCGGACGCCGAACGCGGCGCGACTGCTGGCGAGCCGGGCCCGGCACCGGGTGCTCGACGACGGCGACGGGCTGCGACCCGAGGCGCTGCGGGAGCACCGGATCGTGCGGGCCTTCCTGGCCGCGGTCCGGGCCGGGGACATCGAGGCCGCGCTGACCGTGCTGGATCCGGAGATCATGGTCTCCGCCGATCGGGTGGCCGCGCCCGGATCGGCGCCGGTCACCGCGCAGGGCACGCGTGTGGTGGCCCGGCTGGCGGCCGGATTCGCACGGCGCGAGGAGTTCTCGGCGGTCATTCTGATCGACGGGCGGCCGGGCGCGCTGGTGGTGTCGCACGGCGAATCGCCGGAGGTCATGGTCTTCACCATCTCCGCCGGGCGGATCACCGCCATCGAGGTGATCGCCGAGCCGGAGGTGCTGGCCCGCCTGCGGCTCACGGTGCCCGATTTCACCGCATGATCGGGGATCGCCCTCAGGGTGAATGCGCTTCGACGGCAACGGCTTCGGCGAGACTCAGGCGCAGCAGCCGGGCCATGGACTCCGACACCGTGTGCAGCGGCTCGTCGGTGCGGCGCACCCGGGCCAGGATGGTCGCGCCCTCGTAGGCCGCGACCACCGTGGTGGCCAGCCCCCGCGCCTCCCCCGGCTCCAGACCCAGCTCGATCAGCAGTTCGGCGAAACCGCGCGCCATGGCATCGAATGCCGAAACGCACGCCGTGCGCACCGATTCGACATCGCTGCCGCCGTCCAGGGCGGGAGTTCCGACCGGACAGCCGGTGGTCCAGTCGGTCTCGTCCAGCTTCCCGGCCATGAAATCGAACAGCGTTGCCGCGGTGCCGAACACATCGCCGGGGGCCTGCCGGATCATGCGGCCGAACAGCACCCCCGTGCCGGTGATGGCCGCGACCGCGATCTCCTCCTTACCGCCGGGAAAGTGGTGGTAGATCGACCCATACGGCAGCCCCGCCGCCTCACTCAACTTCTTCAGCCCGAATCCGTGGTAGCCGTGCCGGGCTAGCAACCCGGCCGCGGCCGCCTCGATTCGCCGTTTCGAATCGGACACCATTCATCCAGAGTATGAGCGGGGTCCGACACCGGCAGGGCGAATCGTGTTCGGGCAGTGGATCAACCGGGCGTGCGCGGCCCGGATCCGGGCCGGATCAGCCCAGGGCGGCGATGGCCGCACCGAGCTTGGCGGCGGCGGTGTCGGCCACCTCCTTCAGCCCGGGGTCGCCCGCGACCTGCACCAGCAGCTGCGGATCCATGGCTTCGACGAGCACCGCGCCGTCGCGTGAACGGTCCTCGCGCACAATCACATTGCACGGCAGCAGCAGCCCGATCTGGCGGTCGACCTCGAGGGCGGCGTGGGCCAGGGGCGGGTTGCAGGCGCCGAGGATGAGGTAGTTCTCCAGGTCGGCGTCGAGCTTCTGCTTCATGGTGGCGGTGACGTCGATCTCGGTGAGGATGCCGAAACCCTGCTCGGACAGGGCCTTCCGGGTGCGCTCCACCGCGGTGGCGAAATCGGTGTAGAGGGTGGTCGACAGGGCGAGGGTCATCACGCGGTCCTTTCCGTCGTGGGGCTGCCCGTCCGGGGCACACCCAGACGGCACAGGAGCAGGGTCACCGGACACCAGCCGGCGAACCCGTAGAGCAGCAGGTTGGCCGCCACGAACGTGGTCAGCAGCAGCCACCAGGGCGAGAACGCGAGCACCAGCGCGATGCTGATCAGCACCATGGTTCCGGCCAGGACCGGCACGATGCGGTCGATGGTCCAGCGGCGGGTCGCGGTCATATGACTTCCTTTCGATCCCGGCGTCAGGCGAGCGCCAGGAAGAGTTTCTCCAGTTCCTCGACCGTCATCGGCTCCGAACCCTCGGCCTGTTCGCCGGTCAGGCAGTCGCGCAGACCGGTGGCGACGATCTTGAAGCCCGCGCGGTCCAGCGCCCGCGAGACCGCGGCGAGCTGGGTGACCACGTCCTTGCAGTCGCGGCCCTGCTCGATCATGGAGATCACGCCCGCGAGCTGGCCGTGGGCGCGGCGCAGGCGGTTGAGGACCAGTGCGATGCTGTCTTCGTCGCCGATCATGAGGGTTCCTTCCCTGGGTTCGATGACTCCATCATACCCCTGGGGGTATGCGAGGGCCGTGAGAGCGGGCTCACCGTTTTCCCACGGCCCCACCGTTCAGTGCGCGAAGCTGATGTCCGGCAGCACCTTGCGCAACCAGCGTGGCGACCACCAGGCGGCATGCCCGGTCAGGCGCAACAGCACCGGCAGCAGGATCAGGCGGATCAGCACGGCGTCCAGCAGCACAGCCACGCCGAGGATGATGCCCATCTCCTTCGGCGGCAGCGGATCGGCCAGCGCGAAGGTGAAGAACACCGCCACCATGACCGCCGCCGCGGCCGCGATCACCCGGCCCGAATGCGCGATGCCGTCGATATGGGCCACCGCGGGATCACCCGAGCGCTCGTAATGCTCCTTCGCCGTGGCCAGCAGGAAGACCGTGTAGTCCATCGCGATGGCGAAGATCATGGCGAAGAAGAACACCGGACCCCAGCCGTCCAGGAAACCCTGCGGGGTGAAGCCGAGCAGGCTCGCGCCGTGCCCGTCCTGGAACACCAGCTTGGCCACGCCGAACGCGGCCGCGGTGGACAGCAGGCTGACGCCCGCACCGAGCAGCGCGATGAGCGGGGCGCGCAGGGCGACCAGCAGGAGCAGGAAGCCCAGCACCAGGATGATGCCGACGACCAGGGGCAGGTAGTCGTTGAGGGCCTGTTGCAGGTCCAGGTTCTCGGCGACCGCACCGCCCACCAGCGCGTCGGCCGGGAGGGCCGTGCGCAGGGAGTCGACGATGTCACCCATGGCCGGATCCGACGGATCGACGGTCGGCGTCGCCTGGATCATGACCAGTCCGCTGCCGTCGCCCGCGGGCTGCGGTGGCGAGACCATGCCGATCCGGCTGTCCGAGGCCGCGATTCGCGCGACATCGGCGGCGTCCGAGGCCGGGGCCACGATCTGCAGCATGCCCGGTGCGCCCAGCCCGAATTCGCGCTGCACCAGTTCGTAACCCTGGCGCACGGACGAATCCTCGGGCACCACCTGAATCGAGGGCATGGCCACCTTCAGGCTCGTCACCGGAATCGCGAGCGCGATCAGCACCAGCAGCGAACCGATGGCGAACGGCCACGGGCGGCGGTGCAATAGCTCCCCCCACTTGGCGAAGAGGGGCGAACGATGCTGCTGGCGCGCCACATACGGCAGCGAGCCCGCGTTCACGCGCTTACCCAGCGCACCGAGCACGGCGGGCAGCAGGGTCAGCGTCGCCAGCAGGACGAACGAGACCGCGAACATGATGCCGACCGCCATGGTGCGCACGGCCGGCGCGGGCACCACCAGCACCGCCGACAGGCTGACCAGCACGGTCAGGCCGGACAGCAGGACCGCCTTGCCCGCGGTGGCCATGGTGACCGCGACCGCGGTGCGCGGTGGGGTGTCGCCGCGGATGGCGTCACGGAAGCGCGAGACCAGGAACAACGCGTAGTCGATACCCAGGGCGAGTGCGAACATCATGGCGAAGTTCATGGCCCACACCGAGATCGGCGTGATCTGGTTGAGCAGCACCAGGCCGCCCGCGGAGGCGACCAGGCCGGTGAGGGTCAGCAGCAGGGGCAGACCGGCGGCCACCAGGGAGCCGAAGGCCAGCACCATGATCGCCAGAGTGAGCGGCCAGGAGAACATCTCGGCCTTCATCATGGCGTCGTGGTTGGCCTTGTTGAAGTCGCTCCACAGCGCCGAGGCGCCGGTCGGGTAGATGTCGAAGCCGTCGGCGGCGACGTCCTTCAGTTTCGGGCCGAGGTCGGTGACCGCGGTGACCATGTCGTCGGTGCTCGCGTTCGCGCCCGCCAGCAGGATGCCGGTGTGACCGTCACGGCTCACCGATTGACCGGGCGTGGGCGGGACGATCGCGCCGAAGCGGCTGTCCGCCTGGAGGACCGCGGTGAGGTCGGCGACCAGGCGCTGTGCCTCGCGGCTGTCCATCGTCGCGGTGTCGGAGTGGACCACGACCTGCACGGCGGCGGCCGAGTTGCCACCGAAGTGTTCCTGCGCGAGGTCGCGGACCTGCACGGATTCGGAGCCGTCGGCCTGCCAGCCCGCGCCCGCGAGGGAGTCGAACACCGAGGGAGCGGCCGCGCCGAGGGCCACCGACAGGAGCAGCCAGAAACCGAAAACCCAGCGGGCGCGGTCGGCCATGACCGCGCCGAGGCGGCCCAGGAGACCGCCGGGGGCGGCCGTGCTCGGAGAAGCGTCGGCGACGCCGACTGTCGTACTTCGCATCTGAGACTTCCTTCCATACCCCCTGGGGTATGTCAGGAACTATACCCCCAGGGGTATCTGACGCAAGCGGGTGTGACCGATGGCAACCATCGGGCACACCGTCGAACCCCCGCTACGGCCATGCGATCGGCGTCCGACCCGCGGCTCCGGACTAGGCTTCGGTCCTGTGGCGGTAGCGGAAGGCGCGGGGCGCAGAGTCATCGATATCGGACGCCGGGCCCTGGGCCTGGACGTCCCTGCCGCCGATCACACCGTCGCCGTGCTGCACAGCGTCGACCACGACGTGCCCGGCCTGGACCGGCGAGAAACCCTGCAGCTGATGCGTATCCGGCTGCTCGGGGCGACCGGCGCGGTCATCATGGCGATTTCTGCACTCGGTGTCGGCGCGCAGCCGGTGCACCAGAACCCGACCTCCGGGCTGCGGGTGCTCGGCTTCTTCGCCCGCGCGGGCACGTCCACGCTGGCCATGTGCATGATCGGCACCGTCCTGGTGATCATGGCGTGGCTGCTGCTGGGCCGCTTCGCGGTCGGCGGGTGGGGCGGGGATCCCCGGCACCGGCTCAGCCGGTCGCAGATGGATCGGACGCTGCTGCTGTGGATCATTCCGCTCAGCGTCGCGCCGCCCATGTTCAGCAATGACGTGTATTCGTATCTGGCGCAGAGCGAGATCGCGAACCGCGGCCTGGACCCCTATTCGGTCGGGCCGGTCGACGGGCTCGGGCTCGACAATGTGCTGACCAACAACGTGCCCAATATCTGGCGCTCGACCGCCGCGCCCTACGGGCCGCTGTTCCTCTGGATGGGTCGCGGGATCGCGCAGATCACCGGCGACAACATCGTGCTCGGCGTGTGGCTGCACCGGGCGCTCGCGCTGGCGGGCGTCGCCTTGATCGTGTGGGCGCTGCCGCGGCTCTCGCGCCGCTGCGGGGTCGCGCCGGTGAGCGCGCTGTGGCTGGGCGCGGCGAACCCGCTGGTGCTGTTCCACCTGGTCGGCGGGGTGCACAATGACGCGCTGATGCTCGGACTGATGCTGGCGGGGCTGGAGTTCTGCTTGCGGGCCATCGACGATTGTCCCGACTTCGATCAAAGGGCTTGGGCGCTGCTGATTTTCGGAGCCGTACTGATCACGCTGTCGTCGTCTGTGAAGATCATCTCGCTGGTGAGCCTGGGATTCGTCGGCATGGCCCTGGCACGACGGTGGGGCGGCGGACTCAAACCGGTGCTCATTGTCGGCGGGATACTCGGCGTCGTAGCCGTGGTCACCACGCTTTCCGTGAGCTACGCCAGCGGGCTCGGCTTCGGCTGGGTCAATACCGTCGGCACCGCCACCACCGTGCGCAGCTATCTGTCGCTACCGACGGCCATCGGAATCATCACCGGATTCGGCGGTGTACTGCTCGGGCTGGGCGATCACACCACCGCGCTGCTCGACATCACCCGGCCCATCGCCTCGCTCATAACGGGCTTTTTCATCGTGCGCATGCTCGTCGCCACGTGGACCGGGCGCTTGAACGCGATCGGCGCACTGGGGGTTTCGCTCGGCGCGATCGTGCTGCTGTTCCCAGTCGTGCAGCCCTGGTATCTGCTGTGGGCGATCGTGCCACTCGCGGCCTGGGCCAACCGGCCCGCCTTCCGGGTCCCCGCGGTCGTCCTGTCGGTGATCGTCTCCGTGATGGTGATGCCGCGCGGCGCCGACTTCTACGTCTTCCAGATAGTCGAATCGGCCATCGCCACCCTGATCGTCGGCGGCTCCCTGATCTTCCTCACCCGAAATGTGCTGCCGTGGCGCAATCAGCCGGGGGTGTCGGCTCGGTCACAGCAGCCCACGCCTTACGGTGTCTCTTCGTGACCGCAGCTTCCGGACCCGCCGTACGCGTCGACGGCGTGGTGAAACGCTACGGCGAGACCACCGCGGTCGACGGCATCAGCTTCGAGATCGAACGCGCGCAGGTGCTGGCCCTGCTCGGACCCAACGGGGCGGGCAAGACGACCACCACCGAGATGTGCGAGGGGTTCGTGTCCCCCGACGCCGGGAGCGTGCGGGTGCTGGGGCTCGACCCGATCGCCGATTCCGATCAGCTGCGACCGCGCATCGGGGTGATGCTGCAGGGCGGCGGCGCGTATCCGGGGTCCAAGGCCGGGGAGATGCTCGATCTCGTCGCGTCCTACTCCGCGAATCCGCTCGACCCGGCCTGGCTGCTGGACACGCTCGGGCTCAAGGACGCGCGGCGGACACCGTATCGGCGACTGTCGGGCGGGCAGCAGCAGCGGCTCGCGCTGGCGTGCGCGCTGGTCGGGCGGCCCGAGATCGTGTTCCTCGACGAGCCGACCGCCGGATTGGACGCGCAGGCGCGGCATCTGGTGTGGGAGCTCATCGACGCGCTGCGCCGCGACGGAGTCAGCGTGCTGCTCACCACGCACATGATGGACGAGGCCGAACAGCTCGCCGACCAGCTGGTCATCATCGACCACGGGCGGGTCGTCGCCCAGGGCACGCCCGCCGAGGTCACCTCGCACGGCGCCGAAGGTCGGCTCGCGTTCACCGCGCCCCCGAAACTCGATCTGTCGCTGCTGGAAGCCGCGCTGCCGGAAGGCTTCACCCCGCGCGAGACCGCGCCCGGCTCCTACCTGCTGCAAGGCGACATCACCCCGCAGGTGCTGGCCACCATGACCGCGTGGTGCGCGCGAATCGACGTGCTGCCCACCGACATTCGCATCGACCAGCGCCGGCTGGAAGACGTGTTCCTCGAACTGACCGGGCGGGAGCTGCGCGGGTGACCGAGACCGAGAACCGATTCGCGGCGGGCACCTTCTCCCCCGCGCCGCAGCCGACCACGCGCGCGAAGATGCTGGCGGCACAGACGCGCATGGAACTGATCCTGTTGCTGCGCAACGGGGAACAGCTGCTGCTCACCATGTTCATTCCGATCACGCTCCTGATCGGGTTGACGCTGCTGCCGGTCAGCGGGCTGGGCGAGCATCGGGTGGATCGGGTCGTGCCCGCCGTGATGATGGTGGCGATCATGTCGACCGCCTTCACCGGGCAGGCCATCGCCGTCGGCTTCGATCGGCGATACGGGGCATTGAAGCGGCTCGGGGCGACTCCGCTGCCGCGGTGGGGCATCGTCGCGGGCAAGTGCTCGGCGGTGCTGATCGTGGTGGTGTTGCAGTCGATCCTGCTGGGCGGCATCGGGGCCGCGCTGGGCTGGCGGCCGTCGCTGGGCGGGCTGCTGCTGGGTGCGGTGGTGATCGGGCTCGGGACCGCGACCTTCGCGGCGCTGGGGCTGCTGCTGGGCGGGACGCTCAAGGCCGAGGTAGTGCTGGCGCTGGCCAACATCCTGTGGTTCGTGATGCTCGGGACCGCGAGCCTGGTATTCATGTCCGACGATCTGCCGCGCGCGGTCAGCGTGATCGCGCGGATCATTCCCTCCGGTGCGTTGTCGGAGTGCCTGGATCGGGCGATGCGCACCGGCGTCGACTGGTACGGGCTGGCGGTGCTCGCCGGCTGGGGTGGTCTCGCGGGGTGGCTGGCCACCCGGTTCTTCAAGTTCGATTGAGTCCGAGCGTGTTAACGACACGCTGTAGTAGGGCGGGTGACGGGCCGCTATAGGCCCCCGCTACGATCGGTGCGTGCTGTCTCGCGCCTTCCAGCGACTTGCCGACCTGTTCCCGATGCCCTCCCTGCGGGTGCAGCGGCTCATCGCGTTCCTGGTCATCCTGTCCCAGGCCGGAATCTCGGTGACCGGTGCGGTCGTCCGCGTCACCGCGTCGGGCCTGGGCTGCCCCACCTGGCCGCAATGCTTCCCCGGCAGCTTCGTGCCGACCGCGGTGGCCGAGGTGCCGGTGGTGCATCAGGTCGTCGAATTCAGCAATCGCATGCTGACTTTCGTGGTGACACTGGCCGCGGCGGCGATCGTGCTCGCGGTCACCCGGGCGCGGCGGCGGCGCGAGGTGCTGGTGTACGCGTGGCTGATGCCCGGCGGCACCGTGCTGCAGGCCGTGATCGGCGGCATCACCGTGCGCACCGGACTGCTGTGGTGGACCGTCGCGGTGCACCTGCTGGCGTCCATGCTGATGGTGTGGCTGGCGACGCTGCTGTGGGCCAAGGTCGGCGAACCCGACGACGGCGTCGAGACCGTGCGGGTGCCGCGGCCGCTGCGGCTGCTCACCGCGCTGAGCGGTGTCGCGCTGACCGCCACCCTGATCGCGGGCACCCTGGTGACCGGCGCCGGCCCGCACGCCGGTGACAAGAGCGTCGAGAAGCCGGTCGAGCGCCTTCAGGTCGAGATCGTGACCCTCGTGCACCTGCACGCCGAACTACTCGTGGCCTACCTCGCCCTGCTGGTCGGTCTGGCCTGCGGCCTCGCCGCGATCGGGATGAACAAGACCCTCCGCAACCGGATGATCCTGGTGATCGCGCTGGTGTGCGCGCAGGCACTGGTCGGCATCATCCAGTACTTCACCGACGTTCCCGCCGTACTGGTCGCCTTCCACGTGGGCGGGGCGGCCGCATGCGTCGCCGCCACCGCCGCCCTGTGGGCCGCCATGCGGACCCGCACACCGCTTCCGGCGACCACTCCCGCAGCGATGGGTCAGGCCGCCGCGTAGTTCATCTACGCACGGCAGGATGGGGTGTGTGCCCGACCTGCTCGATGACGCTCGATTGGAACAGACTGCGGTAGTGGCGAACTCCGCCATGAACCGTGACCGTCGACTACCCGCCTACCGCCGTGAACTCGGCTTCGACCCCGCGGCCTGGCTCAGCGCCCGGCCCGGGCCGCAGCGGTGGCTCGATGTCGGATGCGGTAGCGCCCTGGCGCTTTTCGAGGCCGCCGAGTCGCTCTCGGGCCATGCGCGGGTCACCGGATTGGACCTGGTCGGCTACTTCGGCGGAACACCTCGCCCCGGCGTCGATCTCGTCACCGGGTCGGTCCTGTCCTGGGAGCCCGACGCCCCGATCGACCTGATCACCAGCGTCCACGCCATCCACTACGTCGGCGACAAACTCGATGCGCTGACCCGCATGTCGTCCTGGCTCGCACCCGACGGCCACCTCGCGATCAATTTCGACGCCACCGCGATTCGCGACGCCACCGGGTCCCCGTTGGGCCGTCGGCTCTCGACAGACCTGCGCCACAACGGTTTCAGCTACTCCGCCCGAACCCGGCGTCTGACCCGGACCGGCCACGGCGCGCCCCGGTGGGACTTCCACTACCTGGGCGCGGACCCGTCCGCCGGGCCGAACTACACGGGCCAGGAGGCGGTGACCTCCCATTACGCGCCCGGGCCGGTACCGGCCGTCGATCGCTGATCCCTCAGCGCAGAAAGTGGGTGAGGGCGGCTCGGACGGCGGGTTGGCGGCGGTCGGCGTGGAGTTCGAGGAGGGCGGCTTCGGCGACCATGCCGATCCAGAGGCGGGCGGCCTGGGCGGGGTGGGGCCAGGAGAGGGCTTCGAAGTCGGGTTCGGCGATGGTGGCGGTGAGGGTGTTGCGGGCGGTGACCTCGTCGGAGATCAGGGGGTCGGCGCGGACCTCGAGGAGGAGGGCTTTCACGCCGCGGTCGCGGAGGCAGGCGTCGAGGTAGGCGGTGGAGCCCGCCAGCAGGCGGGTGCGGCCGGGCGGGTGCGGGGCGATCGCGGCGTCGATATCGGCTTGCAGGCGCTCGTGGAATTCGCGGTGCAGGGCGAGGAGGTAGTTGGCGCGGGAGCCGAAGTGGTGGAAGAACGTGCCCTTCGAGACGCCCAATTCCGCGACCAGGACGTTGACGCTGACCCCCGCCAAACCCAGACTCTCGGCCAGCCGCAAACCGCTGTCGACCAGGGCGGCGCGAGTGCGCGCGGCGGAATCCTCCCGCAAATTCATATGGTTCAACCCTCACCGGGACCGCGCGCGATCGTGCCGCCTTGCGCGGCAGGCGATTCGGCACGACATCCCTTGCGTGTGTTTCGGACCGATTGTATGGTCAGCATATCTCACCGACCGACTGGTCAGTGAATGACCGATCGGTCAACACAATCGCATGAGGGGGTCCACATGCACACACTGCGAACCAAAGCCGGGGAACTCGCATACACCGACACCGGATCAGGCCCGGCGGTAGTACTCCTGCACGCGAACCTGCACGACCACCACGACTTCGACCCGATCATCCCCACCCTCGAAGCGTCCTACCGCGTGATCGCCGTCGACTGGCCCGGCCACGGCGCAGCCGCCCCGAACACCACGATGACCGCCGCAGATCTGGCCGACGCCCTGGCCGAACTCACCACCACCCTCGACCTGAAACAGGCCGTCTACCTGGGCAACTCGGTCGGCGCCTTCGCCGCCGCCCGCCTCGCCATCGACCACCCCGACCGCATAGCCGGCCTCATCCTCGTCAACGGCGGCGGCCTCATCCCCCGATCCCTCCTGACCCGAGCCTTCTACCGCGTCTACGGCTCCACCCTCTTCGCCCGCCGCCTACTCCCCCGCAGCATCCGCAACTACATACAGCCCCTGACCCCTGAGGACGAGGCGGTCATCGACCGAGTCACCCGAACCGCCCGCACCGAAGTAGGCCGAGCCACCTACTCCTCCCTCTGGCGCAGCTTCGCCTCCCCGGCCTACGACCTCACCCCTCGAGCCTCCGAAATCAAAGCCCCCACCCTCATCGTCTGGGGCGCCCTCGACCCCATAGCCCGCCTCCGCTACGGCAAACAAGCCCACCACCGAATCCCCGGCTCCGAGCTCCGCGTGCTCCCCACCGGCCACCTCCCCTTCTCCTCGGCCCCCTCCGACTTCCTCGAAATCGTCCTCCCCTTCATCGAATCCGCGTACAGCGTCGCCGGGAAGGCCGGGTAGGCACTCGCCCGTCAGGTGCGGTCGGCGGTGAGGATGTGGCCGTCGGCTCGGAGGGAGCGGTGTTTGCCTTCGACATTTGCTTCCACGGCCAGGGATTCGAGGTCGCGGTCGGTGGTGACGGTGAAGCCGTGGGTCGCGAGGAGGGTTGCCAGGGCTGCGGGGGTCCAGGTGGAGCGTTGGGGTTCGTGGGCCATCGGGTTGGGGCGGCCGGTGAGGGTGAGGAGGAGTTGCATGGCCTTGCGGCCGTATTTGTAGGCGCGGTTGGGGGTGGGGTAGGTGATGATCAGGCGGCTGGCGGGGGCGCTGCGCTGCGCGATCGCGCCTATCGTCGCGGTGACCTGGGCCGGGGTCAGGTAGGGGACGACGCCTTCCCAGATCCAGGTGGTGGGGACGGAGTCGTCGTGGCCGGCGGTGGCCAGGGCGGCGGGGAGGGAGTCCTTGGCGAAGTCGACCGCGACGAAGCGGATGTCGGCAATGGATTCGCGGTCGCCGAGGCGGGCACGCTTCTCGGCCTGGGAAGCCGGATGGTCGACTTCGAAGACGGGGGTGCCGCGCAGGTCGGGCATGCGCCAGGCGCGGGCGTCCAGTCCTGCGCCGAGGATGACGAGTTGGGGGTTGGCGGCGTCCAGTACGGCGGCGTCGATGGCGATGGTGCGGACGGCCATGACTTCGGCTGTGGCGGAGAGGAGTTCGTATTCCATGCGGGGGCCGAAGGCGGCGGGGACGGCGCGGGATCGGACGAGCGTGACGAGGCCGCGTTCGTCGTCGGTCAGGAGTTCGGTGGCGATCGGGTCGGAGAATCGGCCGATACCCAGTCGGCCGTCGGCGACGGCCCGGCCCTGGCAGACCAGGATGGCGGTGCGGCTCGCTGCGCGCTCGGTCACGAGATCATTATTGGCGGTGGGGAGGGATTTCGCGGAGCGGCAGGCCGAGAGCGGGTCAGTGAGACGGGGGCGGGGTGGAGTCTCACGGCGAGAAGAGGGTTGACAGTGCCCGGGTGGGGCGGGAGTTTGGCTGCTGTAGGTCAGGTCCGTCGTAGGAAAGGTCTCCCGGAGCAGTGAGCATCGAACACGCCAGCCAGTCCCCCGCCGAGGTCGTCAACGCGTTGTGCGCCGAATGGCTCACCGGCACACCGGAATCCATCGCGGAGTTCTTCACCGAGGACGCGGTGTACCACAACATTCCGATGGATCCGTTCGTCGGCAAGGCCGCGATCCTGGAGTTCCTGCGCGGGTTCATCGGCGCGTTCGGCGGGATCGAGTTCTCGATCCACCATCAGGCGGTCACCGGGAACATCGTGCTCAACGAGCGCACGGATCGATTCAGCCTGGGCGAGAACAAGGTCGAGCTGCCGGTCACCGGCGTGTTCGAGGTGCGCGACGGGAAGATCGCGGCGTGGCGGGACTACTTCGACATGGCCCCGTTCGCGGCCATGCAGGCGGGCGCGTAGCGGTCAGAAGCTCTGCCAGGAGGGCTTGTTCGCGACCGCGAAACGGTAGTAGTCGACGGCCTTCAGGTTCGCCGCGGCGGCCGGGTCGACGATGACGGTGACGTGCGGGTGCATCTGCAGGATCGAGGCCGGGCAGAACGCCGAGACCGGGCCCTCCACGGCGGCGGCGACCGCCTCGGCCTTACCATCGCCGGTGGCGATCATCAGCAGATGGCCCGCGTCGCTGATGGTTCCGAGGCCCTGGGTGAGCACGTGAGTGGGCACCTGTGCGAGGTCGTCGTCGAAGAAGCGGGCATTGTCCTCGCGGGTCTTCGGGGTCAAGGTCTTCACGCGGGTACGCGAGCGCAGTGAGGAGCCGGGCTCGTTGAAGCCGAGGTGGCCATTCGCCCCGATGCCCAGGATCTGCACCGAGATCGGGCCGTTCGCGGCGATGGCGCGCTCGTAATCGGCTGCGGCGGCCGGGATATCGGCGGCATTGCCGTCGGGGCTGTGCACATCGGCGTCGGCGAAGTCGACGTGGGCGGTGAACTCGTCGCGGATGAACCGGCGATAGGACTGCGGGTGCCCGGGCGGCAGGCCGATGTACTCGTCGAGCAGGAACGCCTGCACCCCGGCGAAACTCAGCCCCTCCTCCCGGTGCTGCCGGATCAGCTCCCGATACGCGCCCAGCGGCGAGGACCCCGTGGCCAGACCGATGGCGCGGGCTCCGCGGCGGACGTGGTCGGCCATGATGCGGCCGGCCAGGACACCCGCCTCGGCGGCGTTGTCGGTGATCACGAGTTCCATATCGCTCCGTTCTTGTACACGCTCACGGGGTCCAGGAAGTGGTCCGTGACCAGCAGGTCGGCGCGCATCCCCGCCGACAGCGCGCCGAGGTCACCGGCCAGGCCGAGCAGCCGGGCGGGGGTGGCGCAGGCGGCGGTCACGGCCGCGGTCAGGTCGACACCGGCCTGGAAGACTGTGCGGCGCAGCACATCCGACGCGGTGGCGGTGCCTCCGGCGATCGGGCCCTCACCGTGCGGGTCGTAGATGCGCGAGACGCCGTCCTTCACGACGACGTCCAGACTGCCCAGCTGGTAGCGGCCGTCGGGCTGCCCCGCGGCGGCCATCGCATCGGTGATGAGGGCCAGGTTGTCGGGGCCGATGGTGTCGAACACCATGCGCACGACCCCGTCGGCCAGATGCACGCCGTCACCGATCACCTCGGCCACCACGTCCCCGCGTCCGGCGGCGGCCATGGCGGCGGTGAGGAAGTTGGCGTCGCGGTGCGCCAGCTCGGGCATGGCATTGAACAGGTGGGTGATCGACACCCGCCGCCCGCGCCGCAGCGCGTGCACCGACCGCGCGTAGTCGGCGACGGTGTGTCCCAGGGAGAGAATCACATTCGCGTCGGCGAGTACGCTGGCGACCTTGTCGAAATTGGCGGTTTCCGGGGCCACGGTCACCGACAGGATGCGCCCGCCCGCGTAGTCCAGCAGCCGCTCCAGCAATGCCGGATCACCGGGCACGATGCGGTCCGGGTCGTGGGCCCCGCGCCGGTGCTCGCTGATGAACGGGCCCTCCAGGTGGATTCCGGCGAGCAGTCCCGCGTCCACGGCGGTGCCGAGCACGTCGATGCGGTCACGCAGTTCGGCTTCGGTGGCCGATACCAGCGAGGCGACCAGGGTGGTGGTGCCGCGCCCGCGGTGGTAGCGGGCAGCGGCGGCCACGCCCGCGGCATCGGTTTCCGGGAAGCCGAATCCGCCGCCGCCGTGGCAGTGCACGTCGATCAACCCCGGCAGGATGATCGGCGACCGGTCATCGGTCTCCGGCAGCTCACCGTCGAATTCCGCTGCCGGACCGACGTAGTCGAGAAAAGGACCGTCGAACGACACCACCCCGTCGGCGAGCTCGCCCACCTCGGTGAGTGTGACGACCCGGCCGCGCAGGGTGGTCCTCACGTATCCGCCCCCAGGGCGGCTCGCGCGGCCGATAAGGCGTCCGCGGCGGTCCGAGCCGACAGCACCGCCGCCGCGGCGGCTGCACAGTGGGCCCGGGTCACCGACGCGAGCCGGGCGCGCACCCCGGCGAGGGAGCGCGGCGCCATGGACAGCGTCTCGACCCCGAGACCCACCAGCACACAGGCGAAGTCGGGATTGGACGCGGATTCCCCGCAGACCCCGACCTTCACGCCCCGCTTCGCGGCCCCGGCCACCGCCTGGGCGATGGTCGCGGCCAGCGCGGGCTGCCACGGATCGTGCAGTGCCGCCACCGCCGCGGACATCCGGTCCGCGCCGAACAGGTACTGCGACAGGTCGTTGGTCCCGATGGAGAAGAACTCCACCTCCGCCCCGAGCTGCTCGGAACGCAGTGCGGCGGCGGGAATCTCGATCATGATGCCGGGCGTCTCGAGCCCGGCTTCGCGGGCGCGGGCGGCGAAGTAGGCCGCCTCCTCCACGGTGGCGACCATCGGCGCCATGACCTTGACCGGGGTCCCGGTCTGCTCGACCGCGGCCTCGATCGCGGCCAGCTGGCCGAGCAGCGTCCCCTCATCGACGCTGCTCAACCGCAGTCCGCGCACACCCAGCGCCGGGTTGTCCTCGTCCGGCAGGTCGAGGTACGGCAGCGGCTTGTCCGAGCCCGCGTCGAGGGTGCGGACGATGACCGGTCGGTCGCCCATGACGCGGAAGAGCTCCGCGTATTGCTCGGTCTGCTCGGCCACGGTGGGCGCGGATTTCCGGTCCAGGAACAGGAATTCGGTCCGGAACAGGCCGACGCCCTCGGCCCCGAGTTCGACGGCGAGCCGCGCATCGGCGGCGGAGCCGACATTGGCGAGCAGCGGCACCGCGTGCCCGTCGGACGTGCGCCCCGGACCGGTCGGCGCGTCCGCCTGACGCGCCCGAAAAGCCGCGACTTCCTGGCGACGGGCCGCGCTCGGCTCGAGCTCCACCACACCGCCGGTCCCGTCCAGCACGATCTCGGTGCCCTCGGCGATCCCGACCGCCTCCGGCGCGGCGACCACGGCCGGAATACCCAGGGCCTTGGCCAGAATCGCGGTGTGCGAGGTGGGCCCGCCCGCCACCGTGAGCAGTCCGATCACCCGCTCCGGATCCAGCGTCGCGGTGTCCGCGGGCGCGAGATCCTGGGCGGCGAGAATGAAAGGCGTTGCGCTGTCCGGGATTCCGGGCGGATCCATACCCAGCAGTTCCGCGACCACCCGCTGCCCCACGTCGCGCAGGTCCGAGGCCCGTTCGGCCATCATCCCGCCGAGCGCGGTCAGCTGTTCCCCGAAGTGCGCGACGGCCTGGGTGACGGAGTGCGCGGTCGGCGTCCCGCCCCGGATCTCGGCGCGCACCTGGTCCAGCAGGGCCGGGTCGGCGGCCAGCGCGGAGGTCATGAACAGGATGTCGGCCGCGGGCCCGGCGGCCTCGAGCGCCTGCGCGGAGTATCGACCCGCGACGGTCTCGAAAGCGGTTTCCGCGCGAGCGATCTCGGCCTCGACGTCGCTCCCGGGTGCGTCGTCCGGGCTGGTGACGGGCGCGGCGGCCAGCCACTTCACCGATCCGATCGCGATCCCGGGGGCGGCGGCGACGCCGCGCACCTCACGCGTCAAGATCTGTCTCCAGCATCGAGACCAGTTTATCGAGGGCCGCCTCGGAGCCCTCCTCGGCGTGCAGGGTGACGGTGTCGCCCTGTTCCGCGCCGAGGGTCATGATCTGGAGCAGCGAGTTGGCGGCGACGGGATCCTTGCCCTCCTTCGAGATCTTCACGGGCACACCGGCCTCCCCGGCGGCCTTGGCGAACAGGGCAGCGGGCCGAGCGTGCAGTCCGGTCTTCGAGGCGATGACGGCGGTTCGGGTGATCATGCTGCGATGTTCTCCTTCTCGATTTCGGACTCGTCCGGTTCCCGGCCGGGTGTCGGCAGGTTCCAGCGCTTGATGATGAAGCTGAAGGTGACGTAGTACAGCGCCGCGTACCCGAGTCCGATCGGGATCAGCAGCAGCGGATGGGTGGCCTTGCCGAAGTTCAGCAGGTAGTCGATGGCGCCGGCCGAGAAGGTGAAGCCGTCGTGGATGCCCAGCGCGTTGGTCAGCGCCAGCGCGGATCCGGTGAAGAGGGCGTGGAGCAGCAGCAGCGGCCACGCCACGAAGATGAACGAGAACTCCAGCGGCTCGGTGATTCCGGTGAGGAACGCGGTCAGACCGGTGGACAGCATGATGCCGCCGATCATCTTGCGGTTCTCCGGGCGCGCGTGCCGCCAGATGGCGATGGCCGCGGCGGGCAGGCCGAACATCATGATCGGGAAGAAGCCGGTCATGAAGGTGCCCGCGGACGGGTCGCCGGCCAGGAAGCGCGGGATGTCGCCGTGGGCGCCGTGGTAGTCGCCGATCACGAACCACACCACCGAGTTGATGATGTGATGCAGGCCCAGCGGCAGCAGCATGCGGTTGGCGAAGCCGAACACGCCGCCACCGGCGACCGAGTTGTCGGCGACGGTGGTGCCCAGCCAGGTGAGCGCGGCATTGAAGGCCGGGTAGATGAACGACATGAGCACGCCGATGACGACCGCGGCGCACGCGGTGAGGATGGGCACCAGGCGGCGGCCGGAGAAGAAGCCGAGGTAGTCGGGCAGCTGGGTGCGGTGGAAGCGGGTCCACAGCGAGGCCGCGGTCAGACCCATCACGATGCCGCCGAGGACACCGAAGTTCACCAGTTGTGAGGCCTTGGCGGTGGCCATGTCGGCCACGACGGGGCAATCCCAGTGCGCCGCACGGAACAACCAGCCCAGCACCGGACCACAGCTACCATCCAGCACCACCGGCGACATGGCCTTCAGGACACCGGTGAAGGCGAGGTATCCGACCACCGCGGCCAGTGCCGTGGACCCGTCGGACTTCTTCGCCCAGCCGATGGCGATACCCACCGCGAACAGCAGTGGAAGGTTGTCGATCAGGGTCCCGCCCGCGCCCGCGAGCACCGCGGCAACCGAGTGCAGGGGCGAGAATCGGCCGAGCATGTCGTCCTGTCCCAGCCTCAACAAAAGGCCCGCGGCAGGTAGCGTGGCAATCGGCAGCATCAAGCTGCGGCCGAGCTTCTGCAGTCCGGATAGATCGAGCTTCTTACGAGAGCTCTCGGCGGCGGAATCGGCCATGGCGGGTCCTCAGATCAGTTAGCGTCACTGGTTATAACCAGACATATACTGGTTATAACCAGCTTTGTCTACTCGACACGCACGGAGGAAATATGTCGAAAGCGAATCAGATCATCGCGGGCCTGGGTGGCGCGGACAATATCGTCGAGGTGGAAGGCTGCATCACCCGTTTGCGCGTGGAGGTCAAGGACGCGGGCAAGGTCGACGACAAGGCGCTCAAGGCCGCCGGCGCGCACGGCGTCGTGAAGATGGGCGACGCGGTGCAGGTCGTCGTCGGACCCACCGCCGACGCGCTCGCCGAAGACATCAACGACATGATCTGACGGCCATGAGCACCGAGATTCTCGCGCCGCTCGCCGGCCGCTCCATGCCCCTGTCCGAGGTTCCCGATCCGGTCTTCTCCGCGGAGATGGTGGGCGCGGGCGCGGCCATCGAACCCCCCGACACCGATGCCGCCACCACCGTGGTCGCCCCGGTCGCCGGATCGATCGTGAAACTGCACCCGCACGCGGCGGTCATCGTGACCGCCGACGGCACCGGCGTGCTGCTGCACGTCGGCATCGACACCGTCGGCAAGCCGGATCTGTTCGAGGTCAAGGCCGCCGAGGGCGATCGGGTCGACGTCGGCGATCCACTGATCACCTTCTCCCCCAACGCGGTTCGCCGCCTGGGCCTGAGCGCCGCGGTGCCGGTGGTGGTCATGGACAGCACCCCCGGTTCGGCCCACGGGGTCGTCGCCGGTGAGATCGCCACGGGCGCGGTCCTTTTCACCATCTGACCCTGTAACGACACGAGCCGCTGTCCCCGATGGGGCAGCGGCTCAGTCGTTTCCGGGCGCCGGGCGGCTAGACGTCCTCGGCCGAGACGGTCATGTACACCTGGTAGCGGTCGGCCCGGTACCAGGACTGCGCGTGTTCGACGGCCCGATCACGCGAGTACGAGATCCGGTCGAAAGCCAGGAGCGGGGAACCGGTTTCGGTGCCCAGCCAGCCCGCGTGCCGTTCGTCGGCGGCCACCGCGCGCACGCTCTGCTCGGCCCGGTCGATCGGGCAGTCGTACTCCCGCGAGAACAACGCGTACAGCGACTGCGTCAGTTCGTGATCCAGCAGGTCCGGCAGCAGATCGACGCGGTACCAGCCGTCGTCGATCGACATCGGCAGGCCGTCGGCCAGCCGCAGCCGGACCAGGTGATAGGCCTTGGTGTTCACCGCCAGCCCCAGCGCGCTCGCCGAGGCGGCGGGCGGCACCGCGTAATCGGTGTGCAGCACCACGGTGCCGGGGGTGCGGCCCAGGCGGCGCATGTCGTCGGTGAACGACGCCATGTGCAGCCGCGATCGGGCCACCCGTTCGGCCACGAAGGTGCCCTTGCCGGGGACGCGGGTGATGACGCCCTCGGATTCGAGCTGGCCCAGCACCTCGCGCACGGTCATGCGGCTGACGCGGTAGTCGTCGCAGAGCTGGCGTTCGCTGGGCAGCATCTCACCGGGACGCAGGGTGGCGCACAGGGTGGTGAGGGCCGACCGCAACTGTGCCTGTTTGGTCACCCG
Source organism: Nocardia sp. CA-136227 (assembly GCF_050955695.1). NCBI lineage: Bacteria > Bacillati > Actinomycetota > Actinomycetes > Mycobacteriales > Nocardiaceae > Nocardia > Nocardia sp. CA-136227. The sequence continues at coordinate 3,395,019 of NZ_CP192081.1, read as the reverse complement.
ACCCGGCACGTCGTTGCGGTCCTTTCCGCCCCCGCCTGCTGCGGGCGCGGTCATTTCTCGTTGCGCGCCTTGGGGAATCGCTTCTGACGCGCGACCCAGCCCGCCATCTTGGCCCAGTGCCCCTTCGCGGGGGTCACCTTGGAGATCAGCTCGCGGTCCCATTCGTCGGCCTCGGTCAGGCCGTCGACGGTCTCGACGAGGGCCTTGGCGGCCTCCAGCGAGCCGACGACCCGGTCGCCCAGCACGCCGTCGGCGCCGACGAGGGTGACCCGGACGCCGATGCGGCCGATGGGCTGCAGCACCGCGGTCGCGGAGCCGCCGTGCTCGGCGACGAATCCCTTGACGGAATCCACGACGGACGGCGACAGCTTCTCGGGTGCCGGGGCGGCGGTAGCGCTCATGTGTCGCAGTTTACCCACCGGTAAATCAGCGTCCATGGACCGCCGTGCATCTCACACTCGGCGTGCCGCCGCGCACGCCGATTCCGGGCCGGTGTCAGACTGGTCGGCATGCGCGCCATCCAGGTTTCCGAGCACGGCGGTCCCGAGGTCCTGCGGCTGGTGGAGGTGCCCGACCCGCAGGCGGGTCCGGGGCAGCTGCTGGTGCGGACGCAGGCCATCGGAATCAACTTCATCGACACCTACATTCGGACCGGGCGCTACCCGCAGCCGGTGCCCTACATCCCGGGCGCCGAGGGCAGCGGCGTGGTGGAGGCGATCGGGGACGGCGTCACCGGCTTCCGGGTCGGGGACCGAGTGGCGTGGGCGGCCGCGCCGGGCAGTTACGCCGAACTGGTGGCCGTGCCTGCGGCCGTGGCGATTCCGGTGCCCGACGGGGTGGACGCGCCGGTGGCCGCGTCGGCGCTGTTGCAGGGCATGACCGCGCACTACCTGATCGAGTCGATCTACCAGCCCGAGCCGGGCGAGACGGTCCTGGTGCACGCGGGCGCGGGCGGGGTCGGACTGATCCTGACCCAGCTGCTGAGCGCGCGCGGGGTGCGGGTGATCACCACGGTGTCGACCGACGACAAGGAGAAGCTGTCGCGCGAGGCCGGTGCCGCCGAGGTGCTGCGCTACGACGAGGACATCGCCGCGCGCGCCCGCGAACTCACCGGTGGGGAGGGCGTGGCCGCGGCTTATGACGGGGTCGGCGCGTCCACCTTCGAATCCAGTTTGGCCGCGACCCGGATCCGGGGCATGGTGGCGCTGTTCGGCGGGGCCAGCGGGCCGGTTCCGCCGTTCGATCTGCAGCGGCTCAACCCGCTGGGCTCCCTGTTCGTGACCCGGCCGACGCTGGTGCACTACACCCGCGATCGGGCCGAATTGCTCTGGCGGGCAGGCGATATCATGGACGCCATCGCCGCGGGGACGCTGCGGGTGCGGGTGGGCGGCAGCTATGCGCTCGCCGACGCCGAGCAGGCGCATCGGGACCTGGAGGGTCGCCGGACCACGGGCTCGATCGTGCTGGTGCCCTGAGGTTTTCGTCAGTCGGGATCGCGGCCGGTGAGGCCGCGGTAGACGAATCGGGTGAGGGCGTCCACGGCCTGCTCGTCGGTGAGCGCCAGGCCGCCCTCCTCCACCGCCTGCAGCAGGCCCGTCGCCGAGGCGAACATCATGGACAGGCTCGCGTCGGCGGAGCCGGGTAGGCGCGGGCCCGCCGGGCCGAATCCGTCGAGATGGTCGGCCACCTCGTCACGCTGCTCGGTCGCGAAACGCGTTGCGATGCGGGCGAAGTCGTCATTCACCAGGGCGGCCTGCTGGACGGCGCGCAGCACCGGCCAGTTCTTGCGGGCAAAGGCCCAGTAACTCGCGATGTGGTAGCGCACCGCGGCGGAATCGGTGAAGTCGGCGATGTGCGCGGGATCGGCGGCGGAGATGTCACTCTCGTCGGCCAGGTCCTTCAACAGCGCCTGCAGCAGTTCTTCCTTGCTCGCGAAGTGGTTGTAGAACGAGCCCGCCGCGCGATCGGCCGCGGCGGTGATGTCGGTGATCTTCGTGTTCAGGTAGCCACGTTCGGCGAACAGCCGCCGGGCGGCGGCTTTGAGCGCCTGCTCGGTCTCGGCCGACCTCTCACTGCGGCGTGCTGCCACGATCCACCTCCTTGACAGCGGAAGGTACCACCCAGAATACTGAATTCACGTTCAGTGAATTCATATTCAGCATTGGAGTTATCGTGAATCCGCAGGTCATCATTGCCGGAGCCGGGCCGACCGGACTCACCCTCGCCATCGATCTGGCGCGTCGCGGGGTGGCGGTGCGCATCGTGGACCGCGCCACGGAGTTCTTCGCCGGATCGCGCGGGGACGGGTTGCAGCCGCGCACCCTCGAGGTTTTCGACGATCTCGGCGTGCTCGACGCGGTGCTCGCCCAGGGCGCGCCGCAGGCCCCGCTGCTGGTCCACCTGGACGGGGAGTTCGTGATGGAGCGGCGGATGAGCGCCTGGCGCGAGCCCAGCGCCGATGTGCCGCACCCGAATCCGTGGGTGCTCGCCCAGGCCGACACCGAACGGGTGCTGCGCGACCGGCTGGCGGAGTTCGGGGTACGGGTCGAATCCGGCACGGCGCTGGTCGATTTCAGCGCCGACGCGGACGCGGTGACGGTGACGCTGGAGCACGACGGCGTGACCGAGCAGGTGCGGGCCGGGTACCTGGTGGGGGCGGACGGCGGTCGCAGCACCGTGCGCAAGGCGCTGGGGATCGCGTTCGAGGGCGTCACCGACGAATCGATTCGCCTGTTGCTCGGGGATGTGCGCGCGGACACCCTCGATCATTCGGTGGGCTACTGGTTCGCCGATTCCGACTCCCCCATGGACGGAATCGCCTTGATGCCCTTGCCCGGCGGACGGAAGTTCCAGTTCGCGACCGGACTCGACGCCGACTCCGGGACCGGTCTGGAGGTATTGCAGGAGCATGTGACGCGCCGATCCCGCCGGGACGACATCGTGCTCAGCGACCTGAGCTGGTCGACGGTGTGGCGGCCGAATGTCCGCCTGGCGCAGCGGTATCGGTCCGGGCGGGTGTTCCTGGCCGGGGACGCGGCGCACGTGCATCCGCCGACCGGCGGGCAGGGACTCAATACCGGCGTTCAGGACGCCTACAACCTCGGCTGGAAACTCGCGGCCGCGCTGCGTGATCCGGGGGCCGCGACCGAGGCCCTGCTCGACAGCTACGAGACCGAGCGGCGGGCGGTGGCCGCGCGGGTGCTGGGCCTGAGTGCGGAGCTGCTCGACAAGACGGTGAAGGGCGATCCGGACGCCATGGATCGGGAGGGCACCCATCAGCTCGACATCAGTTATCGGGACGCTCAGGACAATTCGCCCGGAGTGCGGTCCGGGGACCGCGCACCGGACGCACCGCTGACCGACGCGGACGGCAAGACCGTCCGATTGTTCGACCTGTTCCGTGGTCCGCACGCCACCCTGCTCGCGTTCGGGCGGGACACGACCGGCGATCCGGACCACTCCCTCGCGACCGACCTGCGGACCGTACGCCTGGTCGGAACCGAAACCGCGCTGGTCGAAGGCGAATTCAGCGATGCCGAGGGGCACGCGCGCCGCGCTTACGACGCCGCCGACGGCACCTGGGTGATCGTCCGCCCCGACGGACATCTCGGCGCTGCCGGCACCGCTACCGCGCGGTAGCGCACGCGTCCCGGGTTCCCGGCTCCGAGCTGTGCACCCCTGGGAACCCGGGAGCCGCGTGAACCGTGCAGAATGATCATGCTGCCGCGCAAGACGATTCGCCCGGACCGAACATTTTCGGCCACGCGAGGGAGTCGCGACCCCGTAAGGTGGTCGCGGCGAGGGTTCGGGCGGCCGGCAGGTAGAGGCGCATCGGTCAGAGGTGGTCTGGGATGTTGGTGAAGGTCCGTAACGACGACCCGTCGCGGCTGTCGAGCACCGAGCGCACCGTGGTGAACTGGCTCAAATCCTGGAGCGGGCCGCACGCCGTGCCCGGAATCGCCGTGGTGCAGTGCCAGGACGCCGATGTGGTGGTGTGGACGCCGCAGACCTGTGTGGTGGTAGGCGTGCACGGGTTCACCGAGCGAGTCAGCGGGACGCTGTCGTGCGCGCAGGACCAGCCGTGGACCGTGGACGGGGAACCCGCGCCCATCGACGGCGACGACGATCCGCTCGACCGGGTGCACCGCCAGACCATGGACCTGGCCGGGCAATTGCGTTCGGCCCCCGGCCGTGAGGCGGTGCCGGTCAGCGGACTGGTGCTGCTGGTGCCGCAACTGGGCAGCCGGGTCAAGCTGGAGAAGGGTGACCTGCCCACCGGCATCGACGTGCTCATCGGCGACGGACCGTCCTCGCTGCGCGCCTACTTCACCACCCTCGCCGAGGGCGCGCCCGCGTCCTGGCACGCCGCGCAGGTCGGGCAGGCGCTCGGCGCGCTCGGGTTCGCCGCCGCCGCAACCTATTCCGATCTGGTGGCGGAAGGCTTCCCGGTACCGGACTCCGCTCGCGACGCACCGCTGCCGTTCGCCAACCGGCCCACCGAGGTGATGGTTCCCTCCGTGCCGCCGGCAACGTCCATCCCCGAGGACAGCAGACCCCCGCTGTCCAGGCGAGAGCCGGGCGCGACCGGGCACGGCAGTGCCGAATCCCGCAGCGGCGCGCCCCGGTCCGGCGATCGTCCTGTGGCGCAGCAGGAACCGGCCGCCGGGCACGGTCCCGGCGTCGGCGCCGCCATCGCGGGCGCGACCTCCGCCACCGCCGCCGAGCGGGCCTACCGTGCACTCGCGGGCACCTCGGAACCCCAGCCGGGACCCGGCCGCACCCCGCCGCCCCCGACGCCCGTTCCGGGCGCGGCCCAGGCCGGACGACCGCCGGGACCGCCGCAGGCCCAGCCGCCGGCGCCGCAGCCCCGGCCGGGCATCGGCCCGGACCCCCAAACCCGGCCCGACCCCGCCCGGTCCGCTCCCCCGCAATGGTCGGTGCCGACCGCTCAGCAGGAACGCGACCGGTTCCCCGTCTGGAACGAGCCGCAGCCGAGCGGGGACGGCCGCAAACGCCGCCGCGACCTGCCGATCCTCGGCGGGCTGCTGCTGGCTCTGGTCATTCTCTTGATCGCCATCGCCTGCGTGGGCGGCGGGAGCACTCCGACGAAGTCGCCGGACAAACAGCCGCAGCCGACGCATTCGTCCGTCGTCGACACGCCCCCCTCAGGGCGCTCGGTCGATCCCACGCTGCCGCATACGACCGTTCCTCCGGCCTGCTTCCCATTGCAGCCTTGCCGCTGAGCCCGGATGTCGTTGTGCGGCACTACGGCAGACGAGAGAACTCGAGACCGGACACCGTGCCGACGACCAGCGAGCCGTTAGCCGGCGTGACGCATCACCCCTGACGCGCCCGTCTTCGATTCGACTGGACCAGCGCCCGGAATCACTCGGTGCGAGTGCCCGCCGCGGCACGCCACTGGCTGGGCGTGCAACCGTGGCGTTGCCGGAACCAGCGGGTGAAGTTCGCCGGGGCGGAGAAGGCGAGGAGTTCGGCGATCTCGGTGAGGGTGTGGCGACGGTTGGCGACCAGGTGCTGGGCCAGTTCGGCGCGGGTGGAATCGACCAGGGTGGTGAAGGTCTCGCCCTCGGCGGCGAGGTGGCGGTGGATGGTGCGGCGGTCCACGCCGAGGCTGCGCGCGACCTGGTCGGCCGAACAGCGGCCGGTGGGCAGCAGCAGTTCGATGAGTTCGCGGACCCGGTCGAGGGTGGTCGTGGTGCGGGCGTCGGGGGTCGAGTCGAGCAACTGCTGGGCGTAGGCCCGCAGCTGCGGGTCGGACATCACGTTCGGCGCGTCGAGATCGGCGGCGTAGGTGAGGATCCCGTTGAAGTCGGCGTCGAAGACGAGGTGCGGGCCGAGCACGCGGTGATGGGTGCGGCGATCACGGGGCGCGGGATGGCTGAACCGCACTTCCAGTGGCTGCCATTCACTTCCGAGGAATCCGCGTAGCAGACCGTGCAGCACGCCGACCGCCAGCTCGATGGCTTGGCGGGTGCTGCCGGGACCACCCAGGTCGAGGGCCAGGCGGATGGTGGCGATGCCGTTGTCCTCCGTGAGCCGGGTGCGCAAGGCCTCGTTGTACATGTTCTCGTGGCGCGACAGGACCCGCAGTGCGCCACGAACATCGGGCTCGTCGCGGATCACCAGGCTCAGCGGGCCGAGATTGGCGAACCGGCGGCGCTCGGCCAGCAGCAGTCCGAAATCCTCGTTCCCGCTGGCGATCGTGGAGCGTTCGAGCAGGTCGGCGATGGCGGCCGCGGGGACCCAGCGGTCCTGCAGGCTCAAGCTGGCCGGATCCAGACCACCCGCGCGGATCAGTGCGACCGGGTCGAGTCCCAGCGATTGACCGAGCTCGACATACCTGTGCAGCGCGGCGTAGCGGGCCAGTGGCCTCAACGCATCCTCCCGAAAATGTCCCAATATGAACAAAATTCTGTCCCGACAGGATAAGCATCCGGTCATCATCCAGCTTAGTGTGGGTTCCATCACAGCGACGGTGACCAGCGGACAGGAGGCACAACGTGATCGGCGAGCGTACCCGACACGGCCTCCCGCTGACACCTCGCACTCGATAGCCAGATCCCAGCTCGCCCGCCCACCGAGGCACGGCGACATCGGATCGATATCCGTTCACCGGATCCGAGCACGGCCGCGCCCAGCCGGGGTGCGGCCACGTCGAAGAGGAGATTTGTTGTGGCACAGGCTGTTCGCTTCTACGAGACCGGTGGCCCGGAGGTCCTGCGCTGGGAAGAGGTCGCGGTGGGCGCACCCGGCCCCGGCGAGGTGCGCATCCGCCACGAGGCGGTCGGACTGAACTTCGCGGACACCTATTTCCGCAGCGGCCTGTACCCGGCCGCCTTGCCGGCGGGCATGGGTGTCGAGGCGGCCGGTGTGATCGAGGCCGTCGGCCCCGGGGTCGACGGATTCCGGCCCGGCGATCGGGTCACCTATACCGGCAGCCCGCTGGGCGCCTACAGCACCGAGCGGGTGATGTCCGCCGAGCATCTGATCGCGATCCCGGACGAGATCGGCTGCGATGTGGCAGCGGCGATGACCATGCGCGGGCTGACCACGGCCTACCTGCTGCGGCGCATCCACCCGTTGAACGCCGGGGACACGGTGCTGTTGCACGCCGCCGCGGGCGGCGTCGGATTGATCTTCACGCAGTGGGCGAAGCTGTTGGGGCTCACGGTGATCGGGACCGTGTCGAGCGAGGAGAAGGCCGAGATCGCCCGAGCACACGGCTGCGATCACGTGGTGCTCTACACCCGCGAGGACGTCGCCGCCCGGGTCCGGGAGATCACCGGCGGAGCGGGCGTGCCCGTGGTGTACGACAGCATCGGCAAGACCACCTTCGACGCGTCACTGGATTCGCTGGCGCGGCGCGGGCTGCTGGTGTGCTTCGGCACCGCCTCGGGCCCGACGCCGCCGATCGAGGCCATGCGTTTGGCGGTCAAGGGCTCGCTGTTCGTGACCCGTCCGGCCCTGGCCGACTACATCGCCGATCCCGCCGAGCGCGCCGAACTGGCCGGGGAGCTGTTCTCCCACGTCGCGGCCGGACGCATCCGCATCGAGATCAATCAGCGCTACGAGCTGCCCGACGCGGTGCGCGCGCACCGCGACCTGGAGTCCGGACGCAGCATCGGCTCCTCGGTCTTCACGCTCTGATCACCCGGCCCTCAGGGCTCATCGTTTGGAGGAACTCATGACAACCATTGCCCCACTCCCGAATTCGACAATGCGCGGCGCGATCGGCGTGCAGCCGCTGGCCTGTTCTATCGGCGCCGAACTGTTCGGCGTCGACCTCGCGCGGGCGGCGCACGACGACGCGCTGTTAGCCGAGCTGCGCGCCCTGCTGCTGGAATACAAGGTGCTGTTCGTTCGTGATCAGGACATCAGCCGCGCCGATCATGTCGCTCTCGCTCAGCGTTTCGGCCCGCTCGAGGACCATCCCGTGGCGGGCAGCGATCCCGACCATCCGGGACTGGTCCGCATCTACAAGGACCTCGACAGCCCGCCCGAGCACTACGAGAACGCCTACCACTGCGACGCCACCTGGCGGGTGAACCCGCCCATGGGCGCGATCCTGCGCTGCGTGGAAACGCCGCCGGTGGGCGGCGACACCATCTGGGTGAACATGGTCGAGGCCTATCGGCGACTGCCCGAGGACGTGCGTGACCGCATTCGAGGGCTGCGCGCGCGCCACAGCATCGAGGCCAGCTTCGGCGCGCGGATGCCGATGGATCAGCGCCACGAACTGGCGCAGCGCTTCCCCGACGCCGAACACCCCGTGGTGCGCACCCATCCCGAGACCGGTGAGCAGATCCTGTTCGTCAACTCCTTCACCACCCACCTGGTGAACTACCACACCTCCGAGCACGTGCGGTTCGGCGCGGACTACGCGCCCGGCGCCGCCGAGCTGCTGCACTACCTGATGCGGCAGGCCACCATCCCCGAATACCAGGTGCGGTGGCGGTGGACGAAGAACAGCTTCGCCATCTGGGACAACCGCTCCACGCAGCACTACGCCGTCCAGGACTACTGGCCCGCGGTCCGCAAGATGGAGCGCGCCGGGATCATCGGCGACGCAACCTTCTGAAATCTCTTCACTCCCCACATTATTCGATTCCCGATCGGAGTATTTCCATGCATTTCCACGATGATTCGCTGTTCCCGGAGAACCAGGAGAAACTGGTCATCACCGTGGCCCCGTACGGTCCCGAATGGGAACTCGACGACTTCCGCGAGGACCTGCCGCTGACCATGGACGAGCATGTGCAGGCCGCGGTGGACTGTTACGAGGCCGGGGCCACCGTGCTGCACATTCACGTGCGCGAACTCGACGGCAAGGGCTCCAAGCGGCTCTCGAAGTTCAACGAACTGCTGGGCCGGCTGCGCGAGGCGGTACCGGAGATGATCCTGCAGGTCGGCGGCTCCATCTCGTTCGCGCCGGAAGGTGAAGGCGCGGACGCGAAATGGCTGTCCGACGACGCCCGCCACCTGCTCGCCGAACTGGATCCGGCGCCGGACCAGGTGACCATCGCCATCAACACCAGCCAGATGAACATCGTCGAGCTGATGACCGACGACGACATCGCCGGTACTTCCTTCACCCGCCCCGAGGTGTACGACGCTTACCGGGAAATGGTGGTCCCGGCCGGTCCCGCATGGGTCGAGGAGCATCTGAAGCGGTTGCAGGCCAAGGGTATTCAGCCGCATTTCCAGCTTTCCAGCATTCCGCAGCTGGAGACGGTGGAACGGTTGATCCGCCGCGGCGTCTACACCGGCCCGCTCATGCTGACCTGGGTCGCCATCGGCGGCGGCTTCGACGGACCCAACCCCTACAACATGATGGAGTTCGTCCGCCGCGTCCCCGACGGCGCCGTGCTGACCCTCGAGACACTGATGCGTAGCTGCCTGCCGGTCAACACCATGGCCATCGCCATGGGCCTGCACGCCCGCTGCGGCAACGAGGACACCCTGTGGGGCCGCAAGGGCGAGAAGATGACCTCGGTGCAGCAGGTGCAACAGCTGGTCCGTATCGCCGGGGAACTGGGCCGCGAGGTCGCCACCGGCAAGGAAGCCCGCCAGATCTACAAGCTCGACGAGCGCTACGGCAGCGCCGAGGAGACCCTCGCCAAGCTCGGGTACGCCCCCAACCGCAAGCCCGGCCAGGTCGGATTCACCCAGCACGCCTGACCTTCCCGGCCTCGGGCGGGCACCGCGCCCCGCCCGCCCGAGGCGGGCCGCACTCCGCCGTGCGCGCCGCCCTCGTACGTCCGTCAGCTCTCCGGCCCGCCGCACCCCGTCTCGGCGCGCCGGATTCGTAGGAGCATCAATGGAGTTGCACCCCACCGCGGACCCGGCGCCCGGCCTCGCCGACGCCCCGGTCCCGGCTCACACCCCCGCGCCCGCTGCCCGCAGCCGCTATCCATGGCTGGTGTTCGCGCTGGCCTTCGGGCTGCTGCTGGCCGACTACATGTCCCGGCAGGTCCTCAGCGCGGTCTTTCCGTTCCTGAAAACCGAATGGGCGCTATCGGATTCCCGGCTGGCATCACTGACCAGCGTCGTGGCCCTGATGGTCGGGATCCTCACCCTGCCACTGTCGATCCTGGCCGATCGCTGGGGACGCGTGCGCAGCCTGGTCCTGATGGCCGTCCTGTGGAGCGCGGCGACCCTGCTGTGCGCGCTCGCCACCGGGTACGGGCAGATGCTCGGAGCTCGCTTCCTGGTCGGTGTCGGCGAGGCCGCCTACGGCAGCGTCGGCATCGCCGTGGTGCTCAGCGTGTTCACCCCGCGAGTGCACGCCGCCCTCAGCGGCGCGTTCATGGCCGGCGGTTCGTTCGGATCGGTGCTCGGCGTCGGGCTGGGCGGCGTCATCGCCGTGCACCTGGGCTGGCGGTGGTCCTTCGCCGCCATGGCCATCGCTGGCCTGATCCTGGCGGTGGCGTTCCGCGCCCTGGTCACCGAGGCGAAGCTGGCCCAGCACGCAGCTGACCAGGCTCACCGGCCCGGGCAGCCCGGGCACGGCTACCGGGCGCCGGTATCGACGCTGTTCACCAATCCGGCGGTGCTGTGCGCCTACGTGGGCAGCGCGCTGCAGATCTTCACCGCGGCGGTCCTGCTGGCGTGGATGCCGAGTTTCATCAACCGCTCCTACGGTCTGGCCCCGGACCGGGCGGGCGCGGTCGCCGCGGTGTTCTCGCTGCTCATCGGCACCGGCATGATCGTCTGCGGCGTGATCACCGACCGTGTCGGCCGCCGCGACCTGACGCGGAAGTGGAGCGCCGCCATGGTGTTCTGCGCCATCTCGCTGCTGTGCCTGGGCGTCGGTTTCGGGATCGGCACCGGGCCGGTGCAATTGGCGCTGGTCGGGATCGGCGCCTTCTTCTCCGGCGGCTCCTCCGGTCCCACCGCGGCCATGGTCGCCAACCTCACCCATCCTTCGGTGCGGGCCTCGGCGCTGGGCACCCTCACCCTCGCCAACAGCTTGCTCGGGCTGGCGCTGGGCCCCTTCGTCGTCGGCGTCCTGGCCGATCACCTGGGACTGACGGTCGCATTGCGGCTGGCCCCGCTCGCCTACCTGGCCGCCCTCGCCGCTCTGATGCTGGGCAAACGCGCCTATCCGGCGGGGCTGCGCCGACTGGCCGCCCTCGAGCCCGCGCCCTCGGTCTGATCTCGAAAGGAACTGCCACCCACCATGAATGACGCCAACGAACCCACCATCGTGATCGTGCCCGGCCTGCGCGACCATGTGCCCGACCACTGGCAGACGCGCCTCGCCGAACGCCTGACGCGGGTGCGCACGGTCCCGCCGCTCGAGCACGACACCCTCTCGCGCGCAGCCCGGGTCGCCGCACTCGACGCCGTGATCGCCGAGATCGACGGCCCGGTGGTGCTGGTCGCCCACAGTGCCGGCGTGATGATCGCCGTGCACTGGGCGCAACAAGCCACCCGACCCGTGCGCGGCGCGCTGCTGGCCGCACCCCCCGATTTCGAAACACCACTGCCACCGGGATATCCGGACACGGGCGAACTCGACGCCGCCGGATGGAATCCGATTCCGTGGCGACGGCTGCCATTCCCCAGCACCGTGGCCGCCTCCACCACCGACCCACTCGCGTCCTTCCGGCGGGTGGCGGGAATGGCCGAAGCGTGGGGCAGCCGCCTGGTGGATCTCGGGGACGTGGGTCACCTCAACCCCGCCTCCGGCTACGGCTATTGGCCACGCGCGGAAGAACTCCTGCGGGAACTGATCGACGCCACCGCGGTCTCGACGCCGGGTGCGGGGGTCGCGCGGTGAGCAAGATCGTCGCCTCCGCGGCCGCGGCGGTCGCCGACATCGCGTCCGGATCGTGTCTGGCGGTCGGCGGGTTCGGGCTGTGCGGGATCCCTGACGTGCTGATCGAGGCGCTGGCCGCGACCGCGGTCACCGACCTGGAGATCATCTCCAACAACTGTGGCACGGACCGGTACGGGCTGGGAATTCTGCTGGCCGACAGGAAGATCCGCCGTATCACCGCCTCCTATGTGGGCGAGAACGGCGAGTTCGCCCGCCAATATCTGTCCGGCGAGCTCGAGGTCGAGCTGACGCCGCAGGGCACGCTGGCCGAGAAATTACGGGCCGGCGGCGCCGGAATCCCGGCGTTCTTCACCCCGGCCGGGGTCGGCACCCCGATCTCCGAAGGCGGTCTGCCGTGGCGGTACGCCGCCGACGGATCGGTGGCCGTGGCCTCGCCGCCCAAGGAGGTCAGGGCCTTCGGCGGGCACCGGGATCAACGGCGCTACGTGCTCGAGGAAGCCCTCACCGCCGACTACGCGCTGATCCACGCGCTCATCGGCGATACCGACGGCAATCTGGTGTTCGACAAGGCCGCCCGCAACTTCAATCCGCTGGCGGCCGCGGCCGGCCGCGTCTGCATCGCCCAGGTCGAAAACCTCGTTCCCGCCGGCGAACTCGACCCGGACCGGATCCACCTGCCCGGAATCTTCGTCGACCGCATCGTGCACACCGGACCGCAAATCAAGCGCATCGAGAAGCGCACCGTCGCCCAGGAGCATTGACATGAGTACTGCCACCACGGTTCTCGGCTGGTCCCGCACCGCCATGGCCGCCCGCGCCGCGCGGGAACTGCGACCCGGCGAATACGTCAACCTCGGCATCGGACTGCCGACCCTGATCCCCAACCACATGCCCGACGGGGTGCACGTCACCCTGCACTCGGAGAACGGCATCCTCGGCACCGGCCCCTACCCGCACGAGACAGCGATCGACGCCGACCTGATCAATGCCGGGAAGGAGACCGTGACCGTCGTCGCGGGGGCGTCCTTCTTCGATTCGGCGACCAGCTTCGGCATGATCCGCGGCGGCCACATCGACACCGCCGTGCTGGGTGGCATGCAGGTCTCGGCCACCGGCGATCTGGCGAACTGGATGGTGCCCGGCCACCTGGTGAAAGGCATGGGCGGCGCGATGGACCTGGTCCACGGCGCCCGCCGGGTCATCGTGCTGATGGAGCACACCGACAAGACCGGCGCATCGAAGATCGTGCCCCGCTGCACTCTTCCGCTCACCGGTGCGGCGGTCGTGCACCGCATCATCACCGATCTGGCCGTCATCGACGTCACCGCCACCGGGCTGGTCCTGCGCGAATGCGCACCCGGCGTGACCGAATCCGATGTCCGCGCGGCCACGGCCGCCCCGCTGACCGCCGCGGCCTGACCGCTCCGAGAGGTTCCTGTGCTCAATCTCGCTGTACTCCTGGAGGATTCGGCACGCCGGTATCCCGGCATCGATGCCGTCGTGGGTGACCTCGAGCGGCTGACCTATGCCGAACTCGACGCACGCGCCAACCAGGTCGCCCACCTGCTGACCGCCCGCGGAATCCAGCCGGGCGACAAGGTCGCGCTCTCGTGCCCGAATCTGCCGGAGTTCGTGATCTGCTATTACGGGATCGTCAAAGCGGGCGCGGTGGTGGTGCCGCTCAATATCCTGCTGCGTCCCCGCGAAATCGCCTACCACCTCGACGATTCCGAAGCGGCGCTGTATCTCTGCTTCGAAGGCACGGCCGAACTGCCGATGGGCGAATACGGCTGGGCGGGATTCCAGCAGGCGCCGGACTGCCGGCACATGGTCCTGATCACGGCTGATCCGCGGGCCCGATCGCCGTACCCGGGTGTCGACATCTTCGCGCGGGCCGTCGCGGAACTACCGGGGAGGTTCGGTACCGTCGCCCGCCGCCCCGAGGACACCGCGGTCATCCTCTACACCAGCGGAACCACCGGCCGACCCAAGGGCGCAGAGCTCACCCACGCCAATATGGTGATGAACGCCCTGACCGCGAACCGGCTCTTCGACAATCGGCCCGACCGGCGCGACAGCCATCTGGTCACCCTGCCGCTGTTCCATTCCTTCGGCCAGACCATCCATATGAACGCCGGGCTGTCGGTCGGGTCCACGCTGGTACTCATGCCGCGATTCGACGCGGCCGCGGCACTACGGGTACTGGCCGACGAACGCGTCACCTTCTTCGCCGGTGTGCCGACGATGTACTGGGGGCTGCTGCGGGCGCTGGACGACACCGTCGACGTCGGCCGTATCGCCGCCACCCTGCGCAAGGCCGTCTCCGGCGGCGCGGCGCTGCCGGTCGAGACCACGACGCGCTTCGCGCAGCGATTCGGCGTGCCCATCCTCGAGGGGTACGGGCTGTCCGAGACCTCACCGTTGGCGTTGTTCGCCGATCCGGAGCGCGATTCCCGGCCCGGATCGATCGGAATTCCCGTGTGGGGCATCGAAGTCCGGCTCATCGACCCGGAATGGAACACCGTCGCCGACGCCGGTGAGATCGGCGAGATCGCGGTGCGCGGCCACAATGTCATGAAGGGCTACCACCGCCGGCCCGATGCCACCGCGGAGGTGATGCGGGACGGCTGGCTCCGCACCGGCGACCTCGCCCGCCGCGACGCCGACGGCTACTACTACATCGTCGACCGCGCCAAGGACATGATCGTGCGGGGCGGATTCAACGTCTATCCCCGCGAAATCGAAGAAATCCTGCACACCCATCCCGCCGTCTCACTCGCCGCCGTCATCGGCATCCCCGACGAGCATTACGGCGAGGAGATCAAGGCCTGCGTCATCCCCGAACCCGGGGCCGCGGTCACCGCGGACGAGCTGATCGACTGGTGCCGGGAACAGCTGGCCGCCTACAAGTATCCGCGCGTCGTCGAATTCACCGCCACGCTGCCGATGACCGCCAGCGGCAAGATCCTCAAACGCGAACTCGCCCGAGCCCACAACCGGATCACCGTCTCTCGGTGAGACCGGAAATCCCGTACCGATGATGAGGAAACAGGAATGAAGATGAGGAACACTGCCGTGACAGCGGCGCTCGCGGCCTCGACGCTGGTCGCCACCGCCGTCACCGCCCACGCGGCACCGACGGACGAGACTCCCTCCACCGCAGTGCATTACGAGGTGACCCGGGCCGGAGACTCCGCCGTCCTGACCGTCGCCGGCGGCACCGTACGGCAGCTCGACCAGCAGCTCGCCGTCCTCGACCGCGACAATCGGTTGATCGCCGCCATCCCCTTGACCTACCGGGTCGATGACACCGCCTACCCGATCACCGCCCGCATCGACGGCGCCACCGCGACGCTGACCCCGTCGAAGGACAACCCCCAGCACGTCACGCCGGTGGCCGCCGCCGACGTCGTGACCGCCGATCGGGCGGCGGCACAGATCGCCGAATCCTTCACTCCCCGTGACGCGCAAGCACTGGGCGCGTTCGCTCAGCGCGCCGCCATCGGCGCGGCGGTCAGTGCCGTGCTCGGCGCCGTCGTCGGCGCGGGCGTGGGCTGCCTGGTCGGCGCGGCCGCCGGAGCCGTCCTGAGCAGCCCCGTGATCGCATTGCTGGTGCCGTTCGTCGGCGCGACCATCGCCGGGTGCGTACTCGGCATGGCCACCCTCGGCGCCGTCGGCTCGATGGGCGGCGTCGTGGTGGCGGGCGGCCCCATCACCCTGTTCTCCGCCATCCAGTACTTCTCGACCATCCTCGCTCCGTGTCCGCCCGAACTGCCCTACTGCAAGGACCCCGCTCAGCCCGCGCCGCCGGCCAAATAGTCCGCGCCACAACTCAGGAGCTCCCCGATGACAATCCGGTATGCGACGCTCACCCTCGTCCTCGCCTGTCTCGCCACGGCCACCGCCTGCTCGTCCGGCGACACCTCTTCCCCGCCCGCATCCGTCCCCCCGACGCCCGCCACGCCGGCCTCGATCGGCGTGACGTCGTCGGCGGGTCGAGATATGTTGACAGACAAGGCGGGTAAGTCCCTCTACGTCTTCGCGAAGGACACCCCCGGCACCTCGGCGTGCGTCGGCGAGTGCCTCACCAAATGGCCCGCACTACCGGGACCGGTCATCGCCGGTCCGGGTGTCACCGCGGGCCTGATCACCACCCTCACCCGCCCGGACGGGACCACCCAGGCCGCCTACGCGGGCAAGCCCCTCTACTATTTCGCCGCCGACTCCGCCCCTGGCGACACCCGCGGCCAGGGCCTGATGGGCGCCTGGCACCTGATCGCACCCGACGGCCAACCCGTGCCCTGACCACCCGCACGACGTGACCCGGTGGTCCGAGAACGCCTATACGGGAAGGGGTTCCAGCAAACCGCCCGCCCTCAGGACGCTTCCGCTCGGGTGAACCACAGGTGGGTGACGGCTCCGGTGCTGAGCATGTCGGCGAGGCGGTAGCCGGGGAGGGTGCCGAGGTTGTCGTAGAGGCGCTCGCCGGAGCCGAGGAGGACCGGGACTATCGCCAAGTGCAGGTCGTCGATCAGACCCGCGGCGAGGAAGCGGCGGACCGTGCTGACGCCGCCGCCGAGGCGGACGTCTCGGCCGGCGGCGGACTCGAAGGCTTGCTTCAGGACGGCTTCGGGGGTGTCGGCGACGAAGTGGAAAGTGGTGCCGCCCTTCATCGGGAGGGCGGGGCGGGGGTGGTGGGTCATGACGAAGGTGTCGTGGCGGTAGGGCGGGGTGTCGCCCCACCAGCCGGTCCAGGAGTGATCGGGCCATTCGCCGCGGACGGGGCCGAACATGTTGCGGCCCATGATGGTGGCGCCGATATTGTGGTCACCGGCGGCGAGGATGTCGTTGTCGGGGCCCGGATCGCCGCCGGGTTCACCCATCATGTCGCGGCCGTAGCGGGTGCGGAAGACCCAGTCGTGGAGGCGTTCACCGCCGATGCCCAGCGGGGCATCGGCGCTCTGGTCGCCGCCGGCGGCGTAGCCGTCGAGGGAGACCGCGAAATTGTGGACGCGAAGTTTCGGCATGGCGCGAGCCTCTCGAGAGTGTGAGGGCGGCGTGTTCCGCCCTCACCTTCTCATCGATCGGCGGACGGCCGGATCGACACGCGGTGGATCGCTATCCCTGGTTCTCGTCGAGCAGTTCGCGCAAGCGGTGGGCGAAACGCTCGGGTTGTCCGGGGTAGCCGGAGTCGGCGCTGGTGAAACCACCGTGGTGGCTGGGGAAGACGGCCGGGGCCGAACCGAGCAGGGCCGCGGTGGCCTCGGCGGTGCGGGCGGTGAACGTGCCCGCGGATTCCTCGCCGACCGCGATGACGACGCGGGTGGGCGCGGCCCGCAGCGCGGCGACGTCGGGGACGTAGCCCGTGATCGCCCAGGACGCGTCGGACAGCAGCGGGTCGTCGCGGGTGCCGTCGTCCTCGGTGGGCATGCCGAACATCGCCGGATCCGCCGGGGGCTGGGCGAAGTAGGCGTCGGTGAATTCGCCCTGCCAGGAGGTCAGGGCGATGAACGCGGCCATGCCCGCGAACGAGCCCTTCGCCTGGTAGGCGTCGCGGACCTGGGCCTGGGCGCGGGCGGCGGCCTCGGCGTCGGGCAGCACGGTGATGATCGGGGGCTCGTGCGCGACGAGCGTGGTCACATCGCCGGGATGGGCGGTGACCAGGGCCAGGGCGGTGACCGCGCCGCCGCTGCTGGCGAACAGATCCACCGGGCCCACCTGCAGGGCGGTGAGCAGGGCGTCGAGGTCCTCGGCCTGGACGGTCGGCGAGTTGTCGGAGCGCCCGTCCGTGCGGACGCTGCGGCCGAGCCCGCGCGGGTCGTAGGTGATCACGGTGCGATCCGGGAAATACGCTGCCAGCGCCGCGAAACCCTCCGCGGTCATGGGCTGGCCGATCATCAGCAGCGGCCGGTGCGCGCTCTCGGCCGGGGCGGGGCCCAGCAGATCGTAGGCGAGGTCGGCGTCGGGCAGGGCCAGAACGTGTTCGGTCATCAGGCGGTCGTTCCTCTCGGGCGAGGGCGGCGGGTCCGCCCTACCTTCTCATCGAACGACGACAGCCTGAATCGACACGCGTGCCCGAATCGGGCCGGAAATGATCAGGACCAGCCGAAGAGGGTGTGGCCGACGGTGTTCCAGCCAAGCACCGAGTCCACCGCCAGACCGCAGAACACGACGGCCAGATAGTTGTTGGACTGCAGGAACAGTCGCAGCGGCTTGACCGATTCGCCCTTGCGGACACCGGAGTACAGCTGGTGCGCCATCAGCAGGAACCACGCGCCCGCGACCAGCGCGGTCGCGGCGTAGATCACACCCGCCGCGGGGACCAGGGCGAAGGTGGCCAGCACGGTCGCCCAGGTGTAGAGGACGATCTGCCGGGTGACGGTCTGCTCGGTGGCCACGACCGGGAGCATCGGGACGCCCGCGGCCTTGTAGTCCTCCTTGTACCGCATGGCCAGCGCCCAGGTGTGCGGCGGCGTCCAGAAGAAGATGACCAGGAACAGCACGATGGCGGGCCAGCCGATAGTGCCGGTGACCGCGGACCAGCCGACCAGGGCGGGCATGCAGCCCGCCGCGCCGCCCCACACCACGTTCTGCGAGGTGCGGCGCTTGAGGCCGAGGGTGTAGACGAAGACGTAGAACAGGATGGTCGCCACGACCAGCGCGCCGGAGAGCAGGTTGGCCTGCCACCACAGCCAGGCGAACGACGCCAGGCCGAGGGTGACGCCGAACACGAACGCGTTGCGAGTCGGGACGGCCTCGCGGGCCAGCGGACGCTTGGAGGTCCGCTTCATCACCTTGTCGATGTCGGCGTCGGCGACACAGTTGAGGGTGTTGGCGCTGGCCGCGCCCATCCAGCCGCCGAACAGGGTGACCAGGATCAGGCGGATGTCGACATCGCCGCGGTCCGCCAGCAGCATGGTGGGAATCGTTGCGACGAGCAGCAATTCGATGACCCGGGGCTTGGTGAGCGCGATGTAGGCCAGGACTCGCCTGGTCGCCGCCGAAATCGGGCCGCTGCCCGTGACACGGTCGGCGAGCACCGCCCCGGAGGAGCCGTGAGCGCCACCCGGCTGTTGCCCAATCCCCACTGTTTCTCCTCGCACGCCGTGACTACTACAGAGCATGGTAGACCCACGCCGACCATGCTCCCGACCAGGTCCACCTCGACGCGCACCGAGACCGGTTCGCGACGCGTACACCGGGTAGTCACGAACAGGTCCGCGAAACGCCACGAACCAACGACACGGCCGACGGGGATTGCGGGTTCCCGTTCGAGCACGAAACGCCGCCCTTTAGGGTGGTTGTAGATCGGTGCGGCCGCGTCGCACCCGGATCGAACGCAGCGAATCCCCCGCCGCCCACAACCGCATCGTTTGACGAGAAGGTCAGGAGAACCTCGGTCGTGTCAGTCACAGACGACATCCGCGCGCTCACTCAGCCGAACCACCCCACCGACTGGACCGATCTGGATACCAGAGCCGTCGACACGGCCCGGGTCCTCGCCGCCGATGCGGTCCAGAACGCCGGCAACGGCCACCCGGGCACCGCCATGAGCCTCGCCCCGCTGGCCTACACCCTGTTCCAGCGCGTGATGCGCCTGGATCCGGCCGATCCGGCATGGGTGGGTCGTGACCGTTTCGTCCTGTCGTGCGGCCACTCCAGCCTCACCCTCTACATCCAGCTGTACCTGGCCGGCATGGGCCTCGAGCTGACCGACCTCGAGCACCTGCGCAAGTGGGGTTCGCTGACCCCGGGCCACCCGGAGTACCGCCACACCGACCACGTCGAGATCACCACCGGCCCGCTGGGCCAGGGTCTGGCGTCGGCGGTCGGCATGGCGATGGCGTCGCGGCGTGAACGCGGCCTGTTCGATCCCGAAGCCGCGCAGGGCGAGAGTGCGTTCGATCACTTCATCTATGTCGTCGCCTCCGACGGTGACATGGAGGAGGGCGTCACCTCCGAGGCGTCCTCGCTGGCGGGCACCCAGCAGCTGGGCAACCTGGTCGTCTTCTACGACGACAACAGGATCTCCATCGAGGACGACACCCGCATCGCGTTCACCGAGGACGTGGCGGCGCGCTACGAGGCCTACGGCTGGCACGTGCAGACCGTCGAGGGCGGCGAGAACGTCACCGCCATCGAGGAAGCCATCGCCGCCGCGCAGGCCGTGACCGACAAGCCGTCGATCATCCTGCTGCGCACCATCATCGGCTTCCCGGCCCCGAACAAGATGAACACCGGTTCCTCGCACGGCGCCGCGCTGGGCGCCGACGAGGTCGCGGCCACCAAGAAGATCCTGGGCTTCGACCCGGAGAAGAGCTTCGACGTGGACGCCGCCGTGATCGCGCACTCGCGCGGCAATGTCGCCGACCGCGGCAAGGCCGCCCGCGCGGCCTGGCAGGAGCAGTACGAGGCGTGGGCCGCCGCGAATCCCGACAACAAGGCGCTGTTCGACCGCCTGCAGGAGCGTCGCCTGCCCGAGGGCTGGACCGAGACCCTGCCGGAGCACGAGCCGGGCAAGGCCATGGCGACCCGTAAGGCGTCCGGCGCGGTGCTCGCGGCGCTGGCCCCGGTGCTGCCGGAGCTGTGGGGCGGTTCGGCCGACCTCGCCGAGTCCAACAACACCACCATGCCGGGTGCGGCGTCCTTCGGCCCGGAGTCCATCTCCACCGGGGCGTGGAAGGCCAACCCGTACGGCCGGACCCTGCACTTCGGTGTGCGTGAGCACGCCATGGGCTCGATCCTGAACGGCATCGCCCTGCACGGACCGACCCGTCCGTACGGCGGCACCTTCCTGGTGTTCTCCGACTACATGCGTCCCGCGGTGCGCCTGGGCGCGCTCATGCGCACCCCGGTCACCTACGTGTGGACCCACGACTCCATCGGCCTGGGCGAGGACGGCCCCACCCACCAGCCGATCGAGCACCTGGCCGCGCTGCGCGCCATCCCCGGCCTGAACGTGGTCCGCCCGGGTGACGCCAACGAGACCACCTACGCCTGGCGCACCATCCTGGAACGCGATAGCGCCGAACGGCATTCGCACTTCCTGGTCTCCGAGCCGCCGCATCAGGACGGCCCGTCCGCGCTGGCGCTGACCCGCCAGGACCTGCCGATCCAGGAAGGCACCAGCTACGAGGGCGTCCGCAAGGGCGGCTACATCCTGGCCGAATCCTCCACCGGCACACCGCAGGTAATCCTGATCGCCACCGGTTCGGAACTGCAGCTCGCGGTCGACGCGCGCGCTACGCTCGAGGCACAGGGCATCGGCACCCGCGTGGTGTCCATGCCGTGTGTGGAGTGGTTCGACGCGCAGGAGCAGTCCTACCGCGACGAGGTGCTGCCGCCGTCGGTGCGGGCCCGCGTCTCGGTGGAGGCCGGCATCGCGATGCCGTGGCACCGTTTCACCGGCGACGCCGGTGAGAACGTCTCCATCGAGCACTTCGGTGCCTCGGCCGACTTCAAGACGCTGTTCCGCGAGTTCGGCATCACCGCTGATGCCGTGGTCGCCGCTGCCACCCGCTCGCTCGCCAAGGTGAAGGGATAGTTGTCATGACCCAGAACTCGAACACCGCGGCCCTGTCGGCCGCCGGGGTTTCGGTGTGGCTGGACGACCTGTCGCGCGATCGCATCAAGTCCGGAAATCTCCAGGGACTGATCGACTCTCGCAATGTCGTCGGCGTCACCACGAACCCGACCATCTTCCAGGGCGCGCTGTCGAAGGGCCACGCCTACGACGAGCAGGTCACCGAGCTCGCCGCCCGCGGCGCGGACGTCGACTCGGCCATCCGCACCATCACCACCGATGACGTGCGCGCGGCATGCGACGTGTTCGCCGACGTCTTCGCCGCGTCCAAGGGCGTCGACGGCCGCGTCTCCATCGAGGTCGACCCGCGCCTGGCCTTCGACACCGACGGCACGGTGGCCCAGGCCATCGAGCTGTGGAAGATCGTGGACCGGCCCAACCTGTTCATCAAGATCCCGGCGACCGAGGCCGGCCTCCCGGCCATCACCCGGGTCATCTCCGAGGGCATCAGCGTGAACGTGACGCTGATCTTCTCGGTGCAGCGCTACATCGCGGTGATGGGCGCCTACCTCGACGGTCTGCGCAACGCCACCACCGCCGGGCACGACATCGCCAAGGTCCAGTCCGTCGCCTCGTTCTTCGTCTCCCGCGTGGACACCGAGATCGACAAGCGGCTCGAGGCCATCGGCACCCCGGAGGCGCTGGCGCTGCGCGGCAAGGCCGGAATCGCCAACGCGCACTTGGCCTATGCCGCCTACCAGGACATCTTCGACGGCGGCAAGCACACCGACGTGTTCAACAAGCTGTCGTCGCAGGGCGCCAACAAGCAGCGCGCGCTGTGGGCCTCGACCGGTGTGAAGAACCCCGAGTACTCCGACACCATGTACGTGACCGAGCTGGTCGCCCCCGACACCGTGAACACGCTGCCGGAGAAGACCCTCGAGGCCGTCGCCGACCACGGCGTGATCGTGCCGAACGCGGCTGTCGGCAAGGCGGAGCAGGCACAGGCGGTCTTCGACCAGCTGGTCGCGGTGGGCATCGACCTGGACGACGTGTTCGGTGTGCTCGAGACCGAGGGCGTCGACAAGTTCGTCGCCTCCTGGCAGGAACTGCTCGTCGCCACCACCGAAAAGCTGCAGGTCGCGGGAGGCAACTGACCGTGGCTCGCGCGGCGACGACGGTCGCGATGCCCAACCCGCTGCGCGATGATCGCGACAGCCGGGTGCCCCGCATCGCCGGACCGTGCAACGTGGTGATATTCGGCGTTACCGGTGACCTGTCGCGGCGCAAAGTGCTGCCGGCCATCTACGATCTGGCGAACCGGGGGCTGCTGCCCCCGGGCTTCTCGCTGATCGGCTTCGCGCGCCGGGACTGGACCGACGAGGACTTCGCGAACCTGGTTCACGAGTCCGTGTCGTCCTCGGCGCGCACCCCCTTCCGCGAGGAGGTGTGGCAGCAGCTCAAGGAGGGTCTGCGTTTCGTCCGCGGCACGTTCGAGGACGACGCGGCCTTCCACAAGCTGGCCACCACCCTCAAGGATCTGGACCGGGATCGCGGGACGGGCGGCAATACCGCCTTCTACCTGTCGATCCCGCCCAGCGACTTCCCCATCGTGCTGGAACAGCTGTCCAAGAACGGGCTGGCCAAACCGACCGATTCCCCTGCGGGGCAACCGGAACCGTGGCGGCGAGTGGTGATCGAGAAGCCGTTCGGGCACGACCTTAACAGCGCGCAGGAACTCAACGAGCTGGTCAACACGGTGTTCCCGGAGCGGTCGGTGTTCCGCATCGACCACTACCTGGGCAAGGAGACGGTCCAGAACATTCTGGCGCTGCGCTTCGCCAACCAGCTGTGGGATCCGATCTGGAACGCCAACTATGTGGACCACGTGCAGATCACCATGGCCGAGGACATCGGCCTGGGTGGTCGCGCGGGGTACTACGACGGCATCGGCGCTGCCCGCGACGTCATCCAGAACCACCTGCTGCAGCTGCTGGCGCTGACGGCCATGGAAGAGCCCGTGAGCTTCCAGCCCAAGCAGTTGCAGATCGAGAAGATCAAGGTGCTCTCGGCGACGAAACTCGTTGCGCCACTGGACGAGACGACCGCACGCGGCCAGTACACGGCGGGCTGGCAGGGCAGCGAGCCGGTGGTGGGCCTGTTGCAGGAGGAGGGCTTCGACCCCAACTCCCGCACCGAGACCTACGCCGCCATCACCCTGTCCGTGGCGACCCGCCGCTGGGCGGGCGTGCCGTTCTACCTGCGCACCGGCAAACGCCTGGGGCGGCGGGTCACCGAGATCGCGGTGGTGTTCAAACGCGCCCCGCACCTGCCCTTCGACCAGACCATGACCGAGGAACTCGGGCAGAACGCGCTGGTCATCCGGGTGCAGCCGGACGAGGGCATCACCATGCGATTCGGGTCCAAGGTGCCCGGATCGTCCATGGAGGTGCGCGACGTGAACATGGACTTCAGCTACGGCGAGGCGTTCACCGAGGACTCCCCCGAGGCCTACGAGCGGCTCATCCTGGACGTGCTGCTCGGGGTGCCGTCGCTGTTCCCGGTCAACGAGGAGGTCGAATTGTCCTGGCGCATCCTCGATCCCGCGCTCGAACACTGGGCCGCGACCGGCAAACCCGACCCGTACGAGGCGGGCGGCTGGGGTCCGGAATCCGCCGACGAGATGCTCGCGCGCAGCGGGCGGGAATGGCGGCGGCCGTGACCACACCCACCCAGGAGCCCGCCCGATGATCATCGACATGCCCGACACCGACACCCGCGAGGTGTCGAAACGCCTTGTGCAACTGCGGGAATCCAATGGCGTGGTCACCATGGGCCGGGTGCTCACCCTGGTGGTGTGCACCCTCGACAGCTCCGAGGCCGAGGACGCCATCGACGCCGCCAACGACGCCAGCCGCGAACACCCCTGCCGGGTGATCGTGCTGGCCCGCGGCGACCGCATGGCCCCGACGCGGCTGGACGCGCAGATTCGCGTGGGCGGCGACGCGGGCGCGGCCGAGGTGATCGTGCTGCGGCTGCAGGGCGATCTGGTGCCGCACGAGGCCAGCGTGGTGATCCCGTTCCTGCTGCCCGACACCCCCGTGGTGGCGTGGTGGCCGCGGGGCGCTCCGGAGTTCCCGTCCAAGGATTCGGTGGGCCGCCTGGCGACCCGCCGGATCACCGACGCCACCTTCGCGGCCGATCCGCAGGCCACCATCAAGGGTCGCCGGCACTCCTACGCGACCGGCGACACCGATCTGGCGTGGAGCCGGGTCACCTACTGGCGGGCGCTGCTGGCGGCGGCGCTCGACGAGGCCCCGTTCGAAACCGTTGAGTCGGTGACGATCTCGGGTCTGAAGGAAGAGCCGGCGCTGGACATGCTGGCGGGCTGGCTGGCCGCGCGGCTGGACTGCCCGGTGGTGCGGCGCACCGGCGAGCTGAAGGTGGAGATGCGCCGGCCCTCGGTGTCGATCGCCATTTCCCGCCCGCAGCACGGCCGGACCGCGACCTTGTCCCGCACCGGCGAGCCCGACCAGCGTTTCGCGCTGGCGCGCCGCGAGACCAAGGACTGCCTGGCCGAGGAACTGCGTCACCTCGACGCCGACGACATCTACGCCGAGGCCCTCACCGGAATCGAAAGGGTGACCTATGAGTAAGCCCGCCGTCGAAACCTTCACCACCGTCGACGATCTGGTGATGGCCGCGGCCGCCCGCTTCGTCGCGCAGGTGGTGGAGGCGCAGCGTCTGCGCGGCTCCGCCTCGGTGGTCCTGACCGGCGGCGGCACCGGCATCGCGCTGCTGGAACTGGTGCGCAAGGCCCCCGGCGACATCGACTGGGGCAAGGTCGACATCTTCTGGGGCGACGAGCGTTTCGTGCCCACCGGCGACCCGGAGCGCAACGAACTCCAGGCCCGCCACGCGCTGCTCGACCACGTCCCGGTCGACCCGGCCCGGGTGCACCCGACCGAGACCTCGAGCGGCGACTACCCGGACCCGCTCGAGGCCGCGGGCGAGTACTCGGCCACCGTGCACGCGCACCTGGCCGAACACGGCGCGTTCGACCTGCACCTGCTCGGGATGGGCGGGGAAGGGCACATCAACTCGCTGTTCCCGCACACCGACGCCACCCGCGAAGAGCACGAGCTGGTCGTCGCGGAGACCCATTCGCCCAAGCCGCCGGCCGTGCGCATCACGCTGACGCTGCCCGCGATCCGCAAGTCGCGCCACGTCATGCTGATCGTGTCCGGTGAGGCCAAGGCGGCCGCGGTGGCCGCCGCCCTCAACGGGGCGTCGCCGCTCGACATCCCGGCGGCGGGTGCGATCGGCACCGAGTCCACCACCTGGCTGCTGGACGAGACCGCCGCGGTGGACCTGCCGCACTAGTTCCATCGAACGGCGGGCCCGGATCGATCGATCCGGGCCCGCCGTTCGTCGTCTCCGCCGAAATCCCGGCCCGTGCGACGCACGGGCCTCCCCGCATGCCCTCCGCTGTAAACGGGTAGCCGACTACTCGCGATTAGCTGGTAGGACGCTTCTAGCGTCGAATCCGCGCCGAAAGGTTCGGCGCATGGAGGGGAACGCCATGATCGACATCATCACCCTGCGCGGCACCGGGGAGCAGCGCAATTCCGACGGGACACCGGCGGGCATGCTGCACGATGTCACCAAGCTGCTGGACACGAGCAAGTTCAGCGCGTTCGAACCGGACTGGCCCGCCGAGATCGGCCCGGTGCCCAGCACCTGGGGCTCCTCTCTGGACACCTCGGTGCGGCTCGGGGTCGCGGCCGGGGTCAAGGCCATCCAGGATTCACCGAATGTGTGCGGCCTGCTGAGCTATTCGCTGGGCGGGATCGTGGCCAGCACGATCCTGCAGGGTGTGCGCGCGGGCGTCTACACCAATGTCGACGGGTCGCCGCTCGAGATCGCGTTCACGGTGAACATCGCCAACCCCATGCGCCGCAAGGGCCAGTCCGTGGGCGACCTGTGCCCGCCGCAGACCTACGGCCTGCACGGTCAGCGCGGCGCCTGGCCGGCGGGCCTGGACGTGCGCGAGTACGCCAACCCCAACGACATCATCACCTCCTCCCCCGGCGACTCCCCGCTGCGCGCCATCGACACCGCCATCTCGCCGTTCTCCCTCGTCGAGGGCGCGCGGATCGGCAACCTCACCCCGATGCTGTTCCACGAACTGCTGAACTTCCTGCTCCAGAACCCGGTCGCCAACCTGGACCGCTACACCGCCGCGATGCGCGGCCTGCTCGGGTACCTGACGCCCTGGCCCGACGGCGAGCACGTCCGGTATTCCGGCCACAACATGCCCGGCACGAACGTGCTGTGGACGACCCACGCGGCGGAGTACCTCAACGCCCACTACTGAACGCCCATCCACGACGCCGCGTCGGCGGCGGGATAGATTGCGAGAGAGTAGTAGCGAGGTGATTCGTGGGTGGTCCGCCGAGTGACGCCGAGGGGGTCGGCGTTCGGCCGGAAGTGTTGGTGAATGTGCTGGGTGGACTGGCCGCGACGGTGTCGGGGCGGCCGGTCGACCTGGGCGGGTTGCGGCAGCGGAGTCTGCTCGCGGCCCTGATCGCGGCCTATCCGCGGGAGGTGTCCGCGGACCGGCTGCTCGAACAGGTGTGGCACGATGCGGCCGAACCCTCGGTCAGCTCACTGCATTTCGGGATCTCGAAGCTGCGCGACCGGCTCGAACCCGAGCGGCGGCGCGGCGCCGAAGGGGTGATCGTACGGTCCGGGACGCGGTACCAGCTGGCCCTGGACGCGGATCGGATCGACGCGCACCGCTTCGCCGGGCAGCTCGCCGACGCCGAATCAGCGTGCGCGGCAGGGGATTCCGCGGCCGGGCTGCGCGCCTACGAAACCGCGTTGAGCGAGTGGAAGGGCGCGCCCTACGCCGATATCGCCGACGCCGATTTCGTGCGGCCGGAGATCGCGCGGCTGACCGGGCTGGAGCTGCGGGCCCGGAAAGCCTTGGTGGAGTTGCGACTCGACACCGGCCGGATCGAAGCGGCGCTCGCCGACGCCGAGGCGCTGGTGGCCGCGCATCCGCTCGACGAGCGGGTGTGGGAGCTGGCGGCGCTGGCCCGCTACCGCGCCGGGCGGCAGTCCGAGGCGCTGGCGGCATTGCGGGATGTACGGCGGCTGCTCGACACCGAACTCGGCATCGAGCCGGGCGTCGGGTTGCGCGAACTGGAAACCGCGATCCTGCGCCACGACGAGGAGTTGCTGCCCGGGTCGGCGGGCGCGGTCCAGGCCGTCACCCCGTTGATCGCGGCGACCTGCCCGATGCCGGCGCCGCGGACCCAATTGATCGGGCGCGCCGACGAACTCGACGAGATCTATCGCGCGGTGCGTGAGAGCCGGCTGGTGACCCTGGTCGGCACCGGCGGGGTCGGCAAGACCCGGCTGGCGGTGGAGACCTGCCGTCGCCTGCTTCGAACACCGGCGGCCGAGGATCAGTCGTGGTGGGTCGATCTGGCCCCCGTCGAATCCGACGACCTGGTCGCCGCCACCGTGGCCGCGGCCATGCAGGTGTGCGGCGCGAGCACGCCCGAACGGCTCGCCGACATCGTCGCGACGTGGGAATGCACGGTGCTGCTGGACAATTGCGAGCACGTCCTCGACGGGGTCGCCGGGGTGGTGAACGTCCTGCTGACCCGGTGTCCCCGGGTCCGGATCATCGCCACCAGCCGTGAACCGCTCGCCCTCGACGGGGAGCGCGTCATCGACGTTCCGCCGCTGGACGAGTCCGAGGCCGTCCTGTTGTTCGCGGCGCGGGCCGCGGGCATGGTCGAGGGCTGGAGTCTCGAAGACCGTGTGCGCGAACCGGTTCGGCGCATCTGTGCCGACCTGGACGGCATCCCGCTGGCCGTGGAGTTGGCCGCGGCCCAGCTGCGGGTGCTGTCCGAGCAGCAGATCGCCGACGGCCTGGCCGACCGGTTCACTCTGCTCGAGGGAGGTTCGCGCACCGCGCCTCTGCGGCAGCGCCGCCTGGCCGACACCATCGACTGGAGTTACCGGCTGCTCGATCCCGCCGAAGCGCGCCTGCTGCGCGATATCTCGGTCTTCGCCGGGAGTTTCGACATCGACGCGGCGGCCGCCGTCCACGGGGCGACCTCGTCGATGGCCGTCCTGGCCCCGCTCACGGGTTTGGTGCGGCGGTCCCTGTTGCGGGTGCAGCCCGCCTCGTCGCCGCGCCGGTACCGGCTGTTGCAGACGATTCGCGAATTCGCGCTCACCCGTTGCGAAGCCGGGGAGCTCGAGCGCGCCCGGGCCGCGCACCGGCAGTGCGTGCTGGAGCGGGCGCAGGCCGCGGCCGCGCATCTGCGCGACGCACGCTCGGCGCAGTCGATGGACACTCTCAACCGGGATGTCGCCGAACACCGCGCCGCCATCGCGTCCGCCTTCGCCGCCGGCGACCCCGCGTACGTGCTGCGGCTGGCGGCGGCGCTGTACTGGTTCTGGTATCGGCGCGGATTCATCGAGGAGGGCATTCCGGCCATCACGACGGCGCTCGCCTCGAGCGAACCGCCCGACCACGGCGTGGACGCCGCGACCCTGTCCCTCGCCCTGGGCGGACTGGGTGGGCTGCACTATCTTTCCGGCGATCCGGTGCGCGGCGTGGCGATGGCGGAGCGCGCGGCCTCCATCGCGAACGCGGAAGGCGATCGCGACACGGCCACCTGGATGCGCACCTGGACCACCTATCTGCGCGCGGTGGCCGACCCCACGCGCGACACGGCCGCGGATGCCGCCATGGCCGTGGCCGTCGCCCGCCGCGACGGCCGCCCCTGGCAGCTGGCCGACGCGCTCATGGTGGAGGGCCGAATCCTGCGCTACGCCGATCGTCCCGTCGCGGCGCGCGCCGCCCTGACCGAGGCGATCGCGGTCGCCGAACGCTGCGGCCACCGCCTCACCGTCGCCTCGGCCTCCTGGACCCTGACCCGCTGTGCCCTCGAGGCCGACGACCACGCCGAAGCGCGAAGCGCCTTGCGCACCATGCACACCGCGGTCGAGCTCGACGGTGATGTCACCTCGTGGCTGGTGATGGCGCATCTGGCGGCGGCCCTGGCGACCCGCGCCGACCGCCCCGCCGACGGGGCCCGCCTGCTCGGCGCGGTCCGCGCCCTGGGCATCCGGATCGGATTCCATCCGGAGGTGATGGACCCGATCGACGCGGCCCGCGAGGCCGCCGCCGTCGAGAACGCGCTATCCCCGTCGGAATTCGAGGCGAGCCTGGCGGCGGGCGCGACCATGTCCCGCGACCAGGTGAATGTGCTGGTCGGCTCCATTCTCGGCGAGTCCGCGAAGCTGCCGGGCAGGGCGCTAAGTTCGCGCTAAGCGGCAGGCATTCTGCTGGACGTCAACGACCCCGTCGAGTGACAGGAGCTTCATGTCCAGCGTCTGCGATCCGCCCGCGCCCATCGGTGCGCGTCCGCTTCCGGCCTATCGGGTCGCCGAGCGAGTGCGGGCGGCGGTCGCGGGCGCGGTGCCGACGCCGGGAGCCGACGCCTACCGGCACCCGGCCGCGGATGCCGCTCCCGCCGTCCGGGTCTCGGCCGGATCCGGCGCCCTCTACGCGGGCGGTCTCACCTATCGCGTCGAGGACTCGGGCATCGTGCTGCGGACCTGGCGGAGCTGGCTGGCGGCCGCGCCGGAGGGCGTCACCAGCTCCGTCGCGGTGCTGAACCTGCCCGCCGTCCCGGTCCTCCCGGCCTCGCTGCACGGGGCCACGGTCCTGCACCTGCGCTACGCCCACTCGGGAGATCCGGCCCGGGGCGCCGAGTTGCTCGCGCCGCTGCGGCAGGTGGCCACACCATTGCTGGACACCACGTGCATCCACCATGACCCGGCGCGTCCGATGCCGGTCCCGGCCATCGATGCCTTCCTGGCGGCCGCGGCCGGGCAGCCGATCGATTTCGCGGAGATCCGGGCGCTGGGCGGGGCGATCGCCCGACAGTCGCTGTCGCCCGGCATGATCGCCGGACGCCACGCGCTGGGTCATGCGCGCGGACTGATCGGCTACCCGGCGCCCGAGGCCGACGACTAGTCCCGCGACGGTGATGCGCTTCGCGGTTCTCACAGCGATAGATTGCCGAGTGAGAGCTAGTGAGGTGATTCGTGGGTGATCTTCCTGGTGACGGCGAGGAGAACGGTGCGCGGCCGCAGGTGCGTCTACATGTCCTGGGCGGACTGGCGGCCACGGTCGAGGGACGGCCGGTCGATCTGGGCGGGCTCCGGCAGCGGAGTTTGCTGGCGGCATTGATCGCGGCGTTCCCGCGGGAGGTGTCGGCGGATCGGCTGCTCGAGCAGGTGTGGCACGACGCCGTGGAACCGTCGGTGGGGTCGCTGCATTTCGGGATCTCGAAGCTGCGCGATCGACTCGAGCCCGACCGGCGGCGCGGCGCGGCGGGCGTGATCGTCCGGTCCGCCACCAGCTACCAGTTGGATCTGGCCGCTGATCGGATCGACGCGCATCGCTTCACCGGGCACCTCGCGACGGCCGAAGCAGCCTGCGCCACCGGCGATTCCGCGACAGCGCTGCGGGCCTACGAGGCTGCGCTCGACGAGTGGCGTGGCGCGCCGTACGCCGATATCGCCGATGCCGATTTCGTCCGGCCGGAGATCGCGCGGCTCACCGCGCTCGAGCTCCGGGCGCGAAAAGCGCTGGTGGAGTTGCGGATCGACACCGGCCACGCCGAAGCCGCGCTGCTCGACGCGGAGGCCTTGGCGGTGGCGCATCCGCTCGACGAACGCGTCTGGGAGTTGACGGCGCTGGCCCGCTACCGGGCCGGACGCCAATCCGACGCGCTGGCGGCACTGCGGGACATCCGCGATCGGCTCGACACCGAGCTGGGCATCGAACCCGGACTCCGGCTGCGGGAGCTCGAGACCGCCATCCTGCGCCACGACGAGGAGCTGCTGCGCGGATCGGAGGCCCCCGCCCGGGTTGCCGTCACCGTGCCCGAGACCGCGCCGGCCTGTCCCATGCCGGTGCCGCGGACCCAATTGGTCGGCCGCACCGCCGAACTCGACGACATCGGCCGTGCCGTGCGCGCTGCCCGCCTGGTCACGCTGGTCGGCACGGGCGGTGTCGGCAAGACCCGGCTGGCCGTCGAGACCTGCCGGAGGCTGCCCCGGGTGGCGGGCTCCGGGGACGGGCCGTGGTGGGTCGATCTGGCCCCGGTCGAATCCGACGACCTGGTCGCCGCCACCATCGCCGAGTCGCTGCAGGTCCTGGGCGCGAGCACCCCCGATCGCCTCGCCGATATCGTCGCGAACCGGGAAGGCACACTGCTGCTGGACAATTGCGAGCACGTCCTCGACGGGGTCGCCCACGTGGTGCATACGCTGCTGATTCGATGCCCCGGCATCCGGGTCCTGGCCACCAGCCGCGAGCCGCTCGCGGTCGACGGCGAGCAGATCGTCGAGGTACCGCCGCTGGACGAGTCCGAGGCCGTCGAGCTGTTCGCCGCGCGGGCCGCGGGCGTGGTGGCGGGCTGGTCCTTGAACGAGTCGGTGCGCGAACCGGTCCGGCGGATCTGCGCCGACCTCGACGGCATCCCCCTCGCGGTGGAATTGGCCGCCGCGCAACTGCGGGTGCTGTCCGAGCAGCAGATCGCCGACAGCCTGGCCGACCGGTTCACGCTGCTCTCCGGAGGCGCCCGGACCGCGCCCGCGCGGCAGCGCCGCCTCGCGGACACCATCGACTGGAGCTACCGGCTGCTCGACCGCGCCGAAGCCCGGCTGCTGCGCGATGTCGCGGTCTTCGCCGGAAGCTTCGACATCGACGCCGCCGCGGCCGTGCACGGCGTCTCGAACTCGATGGCCGTGCTGGAACCGCTGACCGGTCTCGTGCGCCGCTCGCTGCTGCGGGTGCAGCCCGCGTCGTCGCCGCGCCGCTACCGGATGTTGCAGAGCATCCGCGAATTCGCGCTCGCCCGTTGCGAAGCCGACGAGCTGAACCGGGTGCGCGCGGCGCACCGTCGCTGCGTGCTGGACCGGGCCGAGGCCGCCGCGATCCATCTGCGGGACGCGCGCTCGGCGGAGCTGATGGACGCGCTCGGCGCGGATGTCGCCGAGCATCGGGCCGCTATCGCGTCCGCCTCGGCGGTCGGCGACCCCGGGTACGTGCTGCGGCTGGCCGCGGCCCTGCACTGGTTCTGGTATCGGCGCGGGTTCATCGCCGAAGGCATCGTGGCCGTCACCAGCGCCCTCGACGCGACCGCTGCGCCCGGGCACGGAATCGAACCCGGCACGCTGTCCATGGCCCTCGGCGGACTGGGCGGGCTGCACTATCTTTCCGGCGATCCGCTCCGGGGCGCGGCTGCCACCGCGCGGGCCGAGCAGGTGGCGGCCGAGGCGGGCGATCTCGACACCGCCGCCTGGATGCGGTCGTGGACCACCTACATGCGCGCGATCGCCGAGCCCACCCCCGAGGCGGCCGTCACCGCCTCGGCCGCGGTCACCGCCGCCCGCGCGGACGCCAGACCGTGGCAGTTGGCGGAGGCGTTGATGATCGAGGGCATGATCCTGCGGTTCAGCAACCGCCCCGAGGAAGCACGGGCAGCACTGCGGGAGGCGGTCGCGGTCGCCGAACGCTGCGGGCACCGCTGGTCGGGGGCTTCCGCGTCGTGGACGCTGGCCCGCTGCGCACTGGACGCCGGTGACATCACCGACGCTCGGACCGCGTTGCGCACCATGCAGACCGCGCTGGAACGGGACGGGGACGTGACGTCGTGGCTGGTGATGGTGCAGCTGGCCGCGGCGCTCGCGGCCCGGAGCGGCCGTCCCGCGGACGGTGCGCGGATGCTCGGGGCGGTGCGCGCTCTGGGTGGGCGGATCGGGTTCCTGCCGGAGGTGATGGATCCGGTCGACGCGGTCCGCGAGGCGGCCGAGGTCCGGTCGGCGCTGTCGGAAGCCGAGTTCGAGGAAGGCGTGGCGGCCGGCGCGACATTGACTCGCGCCGAGGTGAACGCCCTGGTCAGCACCCTCTCCTCCGAGCCCGCCGGTGATGCTGGGCGACAGCTAAGTTCGCGATAAGCGTTGTGCGGTCTCCTGAATATCGATCAGCACCATCGACTTTCAGGAGCCTCATGTCCAGCGTCTTCGATCCGGCCGCGACGGCCGGTCTCGACCGACATCCGATTCCGGCCGCCACCGTCGTCGAACGCCTGCGCGCGGCCGTCGCCGGGGCCGTCCACACCCCCGGTGAGGACGGGTACCAGCGCTCGGCGGCCGGATTCAATGCCGCGATCGAGCATGCGGCCGCGGCCGTCGTGGTGGCCAGCAGCGCCGCCGACGTCGCGGCCACCGTGCGCGTCGCCGTCGAGTCCGGCTACACCGTCGCGGTGCGGGCGACCGGTCACGGGG
Organism: Nocardia sp. CA-136227; assembly: GCF_050955695.1. Taxonomy (NCBI): domain Bacteria; kingdom Bacillati; phylum Actinomycetota; class Actinomycetes; order Mycobacteriales; family Nocardiaceae; genus Nocardia; species Nocardia sp. CA-136227. Next base: position 3,361,303 of record NZ_CP192081.1, on the reverse strand, counting down.
TGCTGCCGACACCCGCGGACAGCATCCTCGTCGACACCACCCTGCTTCAGGCGATCTCGATCGACCGCGATCAGCGCACCGCGACCGTGGGCGCGGGCGTGCGCTGGCAGCAGGTCCTCGATGCCGCCGCCCCGTTCGGGCTGGCCGGGCTCGCCGGGTCCTCGACCAGCGTCGGCGTCGTCGGGTACACGCTCGGCGGCGGGCTGGGCCCGATCGCGCGCACCTACGGTTTCGCCGCCGACCATGTCACCGCCATGGAGGTGGTGACCGCCGACGCGACCCTGCGCCGCGTCACCCCCGACACCGAACCCGAACTGTTCCGGGCACTGCTGGGCGGCGGCGCGGCCTTCGGCATCGTCACCCAGATGACGTTCCGGCTCTTCCCGATCCACACCCTCTACGCCGGCAGCCTCACCTACCGCATCGAGGACGCGGCGGTCGTGCTGCGGGCCTGGCGGAACTGGCTGGCGGCCGCACCGGAGACGGTCACCAGTTCGGTCGCGATCCTGAATCTGCCGCCGCTGCCGGAGATTCCGGAGCCGCTGCGCGGAGCCACGGTGCTGACCCTGCGCTACGCCCATGTCGGTGACGCCGCCGAGGGGGCCGCGCTGCTCGCCCGGCTGCGCCCGGTCGCCGCACCATTGATGGACACCGTCGCCGAAATGCCTTACACGGCTTTGGCTTCCATCCACAATGACCCGACCCATCCGATGCCCGCACTGGATCGGGGGACCTTGCTGCGGGAACTGCCGGACGCGGCCCTCGACGCCCTGCTCGGGGCGGTCGTGGGGGCGCCGATCAATATGGCCGAGATCCGGGTGTTCGGCGGCGCGATCGCGCGGGAGCCTCAGTCGCTCAACACGATCGCGGGCCGTCACGCGGCGTTCCAGGTCTTCGCGGTCGGCGTGCTGGCCCCGCCGATCGCCGATGTGGTCCCCGCCGCGCTCGATCGGGTGGCGACGGCACTGGACCGGTGGAGTCTGGACGCCGCCACGCCGAACTTCGGCCTGAACCCGCTCGGCGGGGCGTCCGACACCCTGGCGGCCTGGACCGAGCCGCAGCGCGAACGCCTGGTCGACACGCGCCGCCGCTACGACCCGGCCGGGGTGTTCGCCCCGGCCGCGCGCTGGAACCTGCCGGTGCGCTGAGCTCCGGTTTCCGCGCCGAGCGCCGACGGGACCTGCCACTGGTCGAGAGACCCCGCGGGGTGTGGCAGGTCCCGCCGTCGCAACTTCTTACCCACCGGTAGGGTCTGCTGGCAGAATGACGGGGCGCTCCGGCGGCGGGTGCGTGAACAAGGAGGTTGCGCGTGGCATTCGGTGATTTTCAGAACGAGATCTACTTCAACGGGTTGCGCGGAGTGGTGCCGGCGATGCCGGTGAGCTACGCGGATCTGGCCGAGCGGGCGCGGGCGGCGATGCCGCCGTCGGTGTACTCGTACGTGGCGGGCGGCGCGGGCGACGAGCGGACCCAGAATGCCAATGTGGCGGCATTCGACAAGTGGGGGCTCATGCCGCGCATGTTCGTCGGGGCGAAAGAGCGCGACCTGTCCGTCGAGTTGTTCGGGAGCACCTGGGCCGCACCGGTTTTCATGGCGCCGGTCGGGGTGATCGGTTTGTGCGCGCAGGACGGGCACGGGGACCTGGCGACCGCGCGCGCGGCGGCGCGCACCGGGGTGCCGATGGTGGCGTCCACGCTGACGGTGGACCCGATGGAGGACGTCGCCGCCGAATTCGGTAACACCCCCGGCTTCTTCCAGCTCTACACCCCCACCGACCGTGACCTGGCCGCGAGCCTCGTCGAGCGCGCCGAGAAGGCCGGGTACAAGGGCATTGTCGTCACCCTCGACACCTGGGTGACCGGGTGGCGGCCGCGCGACCTGTCGACCGGCAACTTCCCGCAGCTGCGCGGACACTGCCTGGCCAACTACTTCACCGACCCGGTGTTCCGGGCGAGCCTGGCCAAGTCGCCCGAGGAGGATCCGCAGACGGCGATCCTGCGCTGGATCCAGGTCTTCGGCAATCCGCTCACCTGGGCCGACCTGCCGTGGCTGCGGTCGCTGACCAAGCTGCCGCTGATCGTGAAGGGCATCGGTCATCCCGATGACGCGCGCCGCGCCAAGGATCTGGGCGTCGACGGCATCTACTGCTCCAATCACGGTGGCCGCCAAGCCAATGGCGGGCTCCCGGCCCTGGACATGCTGCCGGGCGTGGTGTCAGCCGCGGACGGGCTGCCCGTCCTGTTCGATTCCGGGGTCCGGTCGGGCGCGGACATCATCAAGGCCCTCGCGCTGGGCGCGTCGGCGGTCGGCATCGGGCGGCCCTACGCGTACGGGCTGGCGCTGGGCGGGGCGGACGGCATCGTGCACGTGCTGCGCACGCTGCTGGCCGAGGCGGATCTGATCATGGCGGTGGACGGGTATCCGACGCTGAAGGATCTGACGCCGGACGCCCTGCGGCCCGTCACGGTCTGAGCTCGGAGATGGTGATCTTCCGCCGCGCTCACTCCTGGATGCGGCGGAAGGGCCGCTCCGCCTCCAGGGTGTAAGCGAGTTCGAGCAGGGTGCGTTCGTCGCCGTGCGCGGCGGAGAACATCATGCCGATGGGGAGGCCGTCGGCGGACGCGCCCAAGGGCAGCGACAGGGCCGGCGCACCGGTCACGTTCGCCAGCGGGGTGTAGGTGACGTAGTTCAGCAGGCGCTCGAAGACCTCGTCGAAGGGCTGGTCGGGGCTCAGGTACCCCAGGTGCGGGGTCACGCTCGCCAGGACCGGGGACACCACGAGTTCGACGTCACGGAACGACGCGGCGTAGGCCTGCCGGATGCGGGAGAGCCGGTAGAGCACCGCGGGCGAGCGCAGCGCGGAGCCGCCGAACCGGGCGGCCAGCCCGCGGGTGAACGGGTCCAGGCGGGCGGGGTCGAAGGAGCGGTCGAGGGTGAGTTTGCCGGTGCGGCCCAACAGGAACGCCAGCATCGCCCAGTAGGTGGCGAAGTCGTCGGCGAAGCCGCGATCCACCGGGTACGCGAGCGGGCGCACTTCATGGCCCAGACTTTCCAGCAGGGCGACGGTGTCGTCGTGAACGGCCCGAACCTGCGGGTCGAGGACCGCGCCGGTGATGGGTTCGGTGAGCACGCCGATCCGCAGGCGCCGTTGCGCGGGACCTTCGACCAGGCCGACCGGCGGCAACGCCGGATTGCGCCAGAAGCGTTCGGCGGCAGCGAAATACGTGGCGGTGTCGCGGACGGTGCGGGTGAGCACACCCTCGGAGACGAGGTTGATCGGCATGGAGCGAGCCTGCGGGCCGTCGATGTGGCGGCCCCGGGTCGGCTTCAATCCGACCAGCCCGCAGCAGGCGGCGGGGATGCGGATCGAGCCGCCGCCGTCATTGCCGTGCGCGATCGGCACCACGCCCGCGGCGACCATGGCGGCCGCACCACCCGAGGACGCTCCGGAGGAGTATCCGGTGGCCCACGGGTTGTGTGTCGGTGCGGCATCGGCGAATTCGGTGGTGGCGTTGAGCCCGAACTCCGGCAGCGTGGTCTTGCCGAGCACGGTCATCCCGGTGCTGAGAAACTGTTTCGTGAAGGGGCCGTGCGCTTTCGCGGGCCGCGCTCGCCACGCGGCGCTGCCGTGCTGGGTGGGCAGCCCGGACACGTCGGTGTTGTCCTTGACGTAGGTGGGCACGCCGTAGAGCAGTGCGTCGCGCTCCCCGGACACCAGCGGCGTATCCAGATCGACCACGAGCGCGTTCAGCTCCGGATTCACCCGAGCCGCCCGCTCCCGCGCCGCCTTGGCGACCTCGGCGGCGCTGAGCTCGCCGCGCCGGATCAGCTCGGCGATCCCCACGCCGTCGTGCTCACCCAATGCGTCATCGGTGAAGGCATGAACTCGCGCTGCCATGATCCGGGCCTCCTCATCGACTCTCCCGACTGAGCCCGACCGTACCCCCGGACTGGACGTACGAACAGAAGATCGCGGTCGGACGCCGAATCATGACCGGTTTTCTACCAGAATGTCCGGTTCTCCACCCACCGGTCGCGCCGGATTCACGATCGAGGCGCTGCTCGGCAGCGGCGGCATGCTCATCGCGGTACCCGCCAGGCACCCGCCTCGGGCAACGACTCGTCCGCACCATGGAGGCCTCTTGTTCAGCGACCGACCAGGCTAGTACCAGGGCGGACACTAGAAGAATCATCCGCCCTTCGAACAGGGATACCTCGATGAGTCTTGACGATTGGTCTAACAGCTCCTTCAAGCGCTTCAACGACGATTGCCGCGCCCGCGAGATGAAGTTCTCCAACAACAATTGGCGAGAACAACGCGACCGCTACTGATCGCACGCGCGAGGTTCTTTTCCCTGCTGGGTTCGAGCTGATCGAGTTCGAGCTGATCGATCAGTGGTCGCGGTGGTGGGCTGGTCGATCACGGTGGATGTATGTCGGCGCCTTCCACAACCCGCCGCGGGTCAAGGTGTGCAGCGAGCATGGGCCGATCATCATCCGGGGATTCGGGGAGTGGCGGCCGGTCTTCGAGCGAGATTTCACCGCGGCCGTCCGCAGGATCGCGCCCGCGGCGGACATCGATCTGGAGTGGGGCTATCCGGACGAACGTTGAGCTGACCCGGCGATCACGAAGGACCGGTTCCTCCCATGCTGGGAGATTGCGCCACTAGGTTCGGATCGGTGAGACGGTGCGGGTTGCTGCCGTCCACATTCATCTCCCAGACTTCGGCGTTCGACCGGGTCCGGCTCATACGCGTGTAGAGGATTCTCCTGCCATCCGGCGAGAGGGACAGGCCGCCGACCCCATCGGTGGTGAGGGCCCGGATATCGGTGCCGTCGCGTTTCATCGTGTAAATCTCGGACTGGTCCCTGCCACCTCGATTGCTGGTGAACACGATGTCAGCGCCGTCGGCGGTAAATTTCGGACCGGAGTTGTAGAACTGGTCCCGCAGCAGTTCCCGCTGGCCGGTGCCGTCGCCCGCCATGAGCCAAATGATCCCCGCCCTGACGAAAACGATCGCCGAACCATCGCGCGCAAACGAGGGGGAGTTGGCCGACACCAGATCGGGGCCCACCGTCGCGGGGTCCGGGATATCGGTGAGTCGCCGAAGATTTTCGCCGGTACTGTCCACCAGGTAGATGGCGCCGCCGCGGGCGAAAGCGATGGTGCGCCCGTCGGGCGCGAACGTCGGGCCGTATCCGCCGTCCGCGACTCTCGTGATATTGCCGCCATCCGGATCCATCGTGGAGATCCCGGCGCCGGCCACGACGATCCTCGAACCATCCAGTGCGAAACTCGGGTCCGAGCCCGTGGCAATGCGAGTGACCCCACTACCGTCCGGATTCATCACGAACACTGACTGCCAGCCATCCGCAAACGCGATCTTCAGCGGCCCCGGCACCCCGGCGGCACCCCGCACCGTCGGCACCGTCGGCACCGAATCCTCCACCCGCCCCGTGGATTCCGTGGCACACCCGCCCACGAACCCCGTCACGACAACGGCGCCCACCACGATCCACCGCTTCCGACCCAATGCCTCGACCATCTCATCCGATCCATCCGCAGTTCCGCGCACACCACCGAACCACCTCATTGTGGCTGTGCCGCAACAAACGTTAGACGCGAACGACCCAGATGCCATGCCCCCAGCTTCTCGGGGGCTGGTGGGCAGTCGGTGTTCGAGGTCCACGAGATCGACGGCGACCACGCCGTCGTCGAATCGGCCGAGACCGACGCGCCCGGCCGCTACCCGTGACCACGACCACCGTTCCCGCGCCGACACTGGGTGTTCCGGCGACCACGGCGGTTCCGGTCACGAGGGGCCAGAACTGCCGGGCCACCAACTGAATTCGACGACGGGCCCGCAGTGTGCCCGCTGACCGCTATGCGTCGGTTCTGGCCGGGAAGACTGCGAAGGTTGGGGCGCGACCGTGAGCCGACACAGGCTGCGCGCACCGTCACGGTCGAACTCGACCATGTCCAGACCGATGAGCGCGCCGAAGCCACCATCGAGATTCACCGAGGAAGGCGGACAGCTTAACCGAGGCCCGGGCTCGCCTCGCCTGATCAGCGCGCGCGACGACCGCCGGGCACCGGCGACGCGGGATCGACCGGCCCGCGCCGGTCGATCATCGCGCGGCTACCGGTCGAGGTCGAGACCCTTCAGCGCCTCGATCAGGAATCCGTTGACGGCGTCGGGACGTTCGAGCTGGACCAGGTGGCCCGCGCCCGGCACGTCGCGGACCTCACGCAGGTCGGTGACATTGGCCCGGAGCGTGGCCAGCGGGTCGCGGCCGGCGAAGCCTTCCATGTCCGGGTCGTTCTCGCCGTAGAGGAAGTAGGTGGGGACTTCCACCTTGGCGCCGGCGTAGGCCTCGGTGAGTTCCCAGTTGCGGTCGAGGTTGCGGTACCAGTTGAGGCCGCCGGTGAAGCCGGTGCGCTCGAAATCGGCGACGAGGGTGTCGAATTCGGCCTGGGACAGCCACGGCCAGGGCAGGGCGGGGGCCTGCGGGAGGACGTCGAGGTAGCCGAGGCCGGGCGGGTTCTTCCAGGTGTCGAGGTAGTGGTAGTCGCCGGAGAGCGAGTAGTAGACCCGGGCCAGGAAGCCGCGCGGGTCGGCGGCGAGTTCGGCGTCGGCGACGCCGGGGGTCTGGAAGTAGGACAGGTGCAGGAAGTGGCGTTCGGCCGCTTTGGTCCAGAAGGCCGACGGCGGGCGCGGGGGCCGCGGGGCGAACGGGTTGTTCAGGACCACGACGCCGGCGACCCGTTCGGGGGCGCGCAGGCTCAGTTCCCACACCAGTTGCGCGCCGAAGTCGAGGCCGACGAAGACGGCCTTTTCCGCGCCGATGTCGTCGAGCAGGGCCGTGAGGTCGCCGATGACGGCGGCGTTGGTGTAGGCCTCCGGGTCCGCGGGGGCCTCGGTGCGGCCGTATCCGCGCAGGTCGGGGGCCAGGGCACGGTAGCCCGCGGCGGCGACCGCGTCGAGCTGGTGGTGCCACATGTACCAGGTGTGCGGGAACCCGTGACAGAAGACGACCGGGAAGCCCTCGCCCTGATCCGCGACGTGCAGGCGGACCTCCCCGGTGTCGATCGTCCGATGCGTCAGTTCCACTCCGCCTCCAATTTCTAGAACACGTTCCTATTTCAAGGTAATGTCCAGAGGTCGTGAGCGAAATACCCAAGATTCTCGCCGGAAAGGTCGCGGTGGTGACCGGGGCCAGCCGGGGCATCGGCAAGGGCATCGCCCTGGAGCTGGGCGCGGCCGGGGCGACCGTGTACGTCACCGGGCGCACCGTCACGGCCGGGCACCTGCCGGGCACCGTCTCCGCGACTGCCGCCGAGATCGACGCCCTCGGCGGGCACGGGGTCGCGGTGGTGTGCGATCACCGCGACGATGCCGCGGTGGAGAAACTCTTCGCGCAGATCCGCGACGAGCAGGGCCGCCTGGACATACTGGTCAACAACGTCTACAACTCCCCCGCCTCGGCGCGCTGGATCGGGCGCAAGTTCTGGGAGGTGCCGCCGAAGGCCTGGGACGAGGGCTTCGACATCGGCGTCCGATCCCATTACGTGGCCAGCGTTTTCGCCGCACCCCTGCTCATCGAGTCGCAGGGCCTGATCGTGAGCGTGTCCTCCCCCGGCGCGGTCCGCCACATGCACAACGCGGTCTACGGGGTCGGCAAGACCGCCGTGGACCGGCTCACCGCCGACATGGCCCACGACCTCGAGGGCACCGGCACCACCGCGGTGTCCATCTGGCCGGGCATCGTCAATACCGAACTGCTGCAGATGGTTCCGGCCGACGCCCAGGGCCGCCGCTTGGTCACCCTGCCCGGCGAGGGCACCTTCGACCTGGATCAGGCCGAGACCCCGCACTTCGCCGGTCGCGCCGTCACCGCCCTGGCCGCGGACCCGGATCGCCTGGCACGCACCGGGAAAGCCTGGAAGGTCGCCGACCTGGCCGAGGCGTACGGCTTCACCGATATCGACGGCCGCGTCCCGCGCGCCGACTAGTCACAACGAATTACGTTCCCGAAGAACAGGAGTGGACAACCCAATGCGACGCGTTTTCGTCGTCGGCGTGAACATGACGCCGTTCGTCAAGATCGGTTCCCGCGAGTGGACCTACCCGGAGATGGTCGCCGAGGCCGTGAACGGCGCGCTGAAGGACGCGGGCGTCACCTATGACCAGGTGCAGCGCGCCGCGGTCGGCTACGTCTTCCAGCCCTCGGCCGCCGGTCAGCGGGCGCTCTACGACATCGGTCTCACCGGCATCCCGGTCGTGAACGTGAACAACAACTGCGCGACCGGCTCCACCGCGCTCATGTTCGCCCGCGAGTGGGTCGCCGCCGGCATCACCGATGTCGCCCTGGCCGTCGGCTTCGAGCAGATGACCAAGGAGGCCATGGCGGGCCCGGCCACCAAGCCGAAGGTCACCACGGTCGACCACCACCTGAAGGTGAACAAGGAACTCTTCGAGTTCTCGGCCGCGCCGATCACCACCCAGTTCTTCGGCAATGCCGCCATCGAGCACATGAAGCGCTACGGCACCACCCCCGAGCAGCTGGCCGCGGTCGCGGTGAAGAACCACCAGCACTCGACCAACAACCCGCTGGCCCAGTTCCAGGACGCGTACACCCTCGAGCAGGTCCTCGGCGACAAGCCGGTGCACGGCCCGCTGACCCGCTCGCAGTGCTCGCCCATGTCCGACGGCGCGGCCGCCGCGGTCGTGGTCAGCGAGGAGTTCGTGAAGGCCAACGGCCTCGAGGACCAGGCCATCGAGATCCTGGCCCAGGAGCTGGCCACCGACGACGGCACCTCCTTCTCCACCGGCTCCATGATCGACGTCGTCGGCGCGCCCATGACCCGCGCCGCGTCGTCGAAGGTGTTCTCGTGCGCCGGGATCACCGTCAACGACGTCGACGTGATCGAGCTGCACGACTGCTTCTCCATCAACGAGCTCATCACCTACGAGGCGCTGGGCATGTGCGGCGAGGGCGAGTCCGGAGCCCTGGTCGAGTCGGGCGCGACGACCTACGGTGGCACCTGGGTGGTCAACCCGTCCGGCGGCCTGATCTCCAAGGGCCACCCGCTCGGCGCGACCGGCCTGGCGCAGTGCACCGAATTGAGCTGGCAGCTGCGCGGACTCGCGGGCGACCGTCAGGTGGCGGGCGCGCGCACCGCACTGGCGCACAATCTGGGCCTGGGCGGCGCGGTCGTCGTCACCCTGTACGCGGCCCACACGGCGTGACCATCGGATGAATTGAGAACCCCATGAGTGCAATCGATCCCGACACCATGCTCCGGCTGCCCGTGCACAACGGGCACGCCCTGGTGGCCGGGCTGAAGCGGCATCGCAACCGTCCGGTGCTCACCCTCGGCGACCACATCCTCACCGGCGGTGAGGTGCTCGACGGCATGAGCCGCTACATCGACGCCTTCGCCGAACACGGCGTCACCACCGGCACCCCGGTCGGCGTGCTGGCCCTGAACCGGCCCGAGGTGCTGTTCACCATCGGCGCCGGTCAGATCGTGGGCTCGCGGCGCACCGCGCTGCACCCGATCGGCGGCCTGGACGATCACGCGTATGTGCTTGCCGACGCGGGCATTTCGACGCTGATCCTGGACCCGGTCCCGGCGTTCGTGCAGCGCGCCCGCGAACTGGTCGACATGGTCCCGACGCTGACCAAGATCCTGGTGCTGGGCCCGGTGCCCGAGCAGCTCGCCGACGTCGGCGTCGACATCCTGGCCGCCGCCGACAAGTACGAGCCGCGGGCGGTCGAGGCGACCGAACTGCTGCCCTCGGACGTCATCTCGATCAGCTACACCGGCGGCACCACCGGCAAGCCCAAGGGTGTCATCGGCACGGCGCTGACCATGAACACCATGACGCAGATCCAGCTCTCGGAGTGGGAATGGCCGACCCGGCCCAAATTCCTGATCTGCACCCCGCTCTCGCACGCGGGCGCGGCGTTCTTCCTGCCGGTCGTGCTGCTGGGCGGGCAGTGCGTGGTGCTGCCGCGTTTCGACGCGGGCGAGGTGCTGCGCGCGATCGAGGAGCACAAGATCTCGGCGACCATGCTGGTGCCGTCGATGCTGTACGCGCTGCTCGACCACCCGGACTCCAAGACGCGGGACCTGTCCTCGCTGGAGACCGTGTACTACGGCGCGTCCGCGATCGACCCGAATCGGTTGCAGGAGGCCATCGACCGGTTCGGGCCCATCTTCGCCCAGTACTTCGGGCAGTCCGAGGCGCCGATGGCGATCAGCTACCTGGGCAAGGACGAGCACGACAAGGCGCGGCTCACCTCGTGCGGCCGGCCCTCCACCGCGGTGCGCGTGGCGCTGCTCGACGGTGAGGACAAGCAGGTTCCGCAGGGCGAGGTCGGCGAGATCTGCGTCTCCGGACCGCTGCTCGCGGGCGGGTACCTGAACCTGCCCGAGGTCACCGCGGACACCTTCAAGAACGGGTGGCTGCGCACCGGTGACCTGGCGCGTCAGGACGAGGACGGGTTCCTGTTCATCGTCGGGCGTTCCAAGGACATGGTCGTCACCGGCGGGTTCAACGTGTTCCCCCGCGAGGTGGAAGACGTTGTCTCCGAGCACACTCTGGTGCACGAGGTCGCGGTCGTCGGCGTGCCGGATCCGCAGTGGGGCGAGGCGGTGACCGCGGTGCTCGTGCTCGATCCCGCCACCGCCGCCGATCCCGCCGCGGTCGAGACGGTCACCGCCGAGATCCAGGCCGCGGTCAAGCAGCGCAAGGGTTCCGTGCAGGTGCCCAAGCACGTGATCGTGATCGAGCGGCTGCCGTTGACCGGTCTGGGCAAGCCGGACAAGAAGGCGATCCGGGTGCTGGCGGCCGAGCGCCTCGGCATCGCCTGATCCCCCCGTGGGCGTCCGGCTAGGCGAACCTGCGGGTTCGGATCAGCCGGGCGCCCCGGCGGGCGCTGTCCACGCCCGCCTCCACCACGGCGCGGGTCACGAAGTGGCCCAACGCCGTTGCCACGAACACCGCGGCGATCAGCACCGGGGCCCAGTTCCAGCTCAACGCCAGCATCATGCGGTCGAAGGTGCCGCGCGGCTGCACCACCGGCTCCCACGAGTTCAGCCGCACCCAGCGGCCCAGGAAAACGCCTACCGCGCACAGCAAATGGACGGCGAGGGTCACCGGTGTCCGCCACGCCGCCAGTCCGCGCGCCTGCAGGAAGCGGCCCATCTCGGCCAGCACCAGGTAGTAGGCGACGAATCCGGACACGATGAACACGCCGTACACCGGCAGAATCGTCGTCACCACAGGGCCGTTGCCCGCGGCGCGGATGTCGTCGCGCAGATGCACCAGATCGGTCACCACGTACGGCGCGTTCGGCAGGAACAGCAGCAACAGCACGACACCGGCCCACCAGAACGGCGAAATCGGTAGTCGTCGTTCATCTTCGGGCGGGCGCCGAAACACCAGCAGCGCCAACGCCACCGGGATCCAGGCCAGCACGGTGTTCCACACCATCCAGAACAGATTGCGGTCCAGCACCCCCGCGAGGCTCGGCGCGACCGTTTTCACCGGGTCCATTGGTTCATGATGCCTTGTGCGGCGCGCCTCGGCCCGCGTGTCGAGGATGCCGCTCCGGCAACACGCCCGCGACCGACGCGCCCGTGGTTCTCTCGAAACTCTGGTCGACAGGTGGCGACCAGCTGTTTTACGATCGTATTATGCGGCCGTGGGATATGAGATTCCCGAGTGGGCCCTCGACGTTGCGGCCCGGCTCGGTATCGCGCCGGAAGAGGTCCTGCGGGTCCTCACCGGACCCGGCCGGCGCTGGCCGCGACCGGTGCGCGGGACGGGCGGACTACCCGCCCTCATGATCATCGGCCGCACCGGCGCCGGGCTGCCGCTCGCGGTGGTGGTTCGCCCGCTGTCGCAGTGGGACCAGCAGGTCATCGGCGTCCGGCCGGTGACCGGACGGCTTCTCGCCCAGTTCGAACAATGGGAGGCGGACCATGAGTGACCATCCGGACCAGGGGTACCCGAACACGGCGGCCGAGGCACGCGATTTCCTCGACAGCCTCACCTTCGACGAGGACGCCCCCGAACCCGACCTCCCCGGCCCCGACACCCCCGTCACGGTGCTGCGCACGGTCCGGCTCCCCTACGCCATGGATCAACGCATCCGCGCCGAGGCCGACCATCGCGGCGTCAGCATGTCCGACCTGATCCGCGACTTCCTCACCATCGAGCTGGCCGCCCTCGACGACGACACCCCCATCAGCCGCGCCGACGTCCGTCGCGCGCTGTCCGCCGCGCTGGCGAATCTCTCACCGGTCCACGGTCATCGGAGCTGACATGACGAATCGCCCGGGCACCTTCGTCGGGTGCCCGGGCGATTTCGGAAGCTGTGGACGTTAGGAGAACTTGATTTCGAGGCCGATCCCCAGAATGGAGATCAGCCAGATCACGCCGAGGAAGATGGTGATCCGGTCGAGGTTCTTCTCGACGACAGTGGAACCCGACAGGCTCGACTGCACTCCACCACCGAAGAGGCTGGACAGACCTCCGCCCTTGGCGCGGTGCAACAGCACCAGCAGCACCAGCAGCACGCTGGTGATAACTAGGAGGATATCCAGGAACATCCGCATACCGGAGAGTGTATGCGGTGCTCGCCAGTATCAACGAATCAGCCCTGGTCGCGCAGACGGGAAAGATCAACGCCGATCGATCGCCCACTCGGCGCGGTAGTCACGGTGGTCGGACCAGAGGGCCGCCATCTCGCGCACGGTCGGGCACGGCCAGGCCGCCGTGCCATCGCCGGAGGCGTCGTCGTCACGGCATACCGAACACCGGTGGTGCTCATCCGGCGCGTGCTCGCCGAAGATCAGCCGCAGCACGGCCACGTGCCGCAGCGTCTGTTTCGGGGTCAGCACGCCCGGCACGAACACCGCTGACGGGGCGGTGCGGCTGTGTTTGGGTCGCACGAGACGAACCCACTGGTATTCGATCTCGCGGCCGGAGTCCCGGAAGTCGTGCTCCAGTTGCAGCGCGAACTCCGCGGCTTCCTGCTGCTGCTCGAGTCGCCGGTCGATGAACCGCTCGATGGTCATCATCGCCGGACCATCCACAGCGCGGTCGCGACCACGACCAGAGCGGCCCAGATCACCCAATACAGCGAGGACGCGCCCGTGGCGACCAGCACCGCGGCGGCGATTGCGAGCACTACGACCGTGGAAGTGCGCATGATCGATTGTCTCTCACTACGCCCGATATGCCACGAAGGCCCGGGTCTGAAAGCTCGGTGATCACCGAATACATACTGCGAGAAGCGGATCCAGCGGCGGAAGTCCGGCGGCGCCGCGTCGGCCGCGGCACCGAGTGACCCCGGCCATCTTTAAGTGAAGCATGCATAATTCACTTTTCGGGATCGGTACCGTCCCGGGCTGGTCGCATTCTGATCGACCAAGGGAACAAGGCTGTTCTACATCTGGGGAGTACACAAGTGAAGAAGACCTGGTTGGCACTGCTGGTTGAGTAGCGTCACGAACTCGTCCGTGGGCAGAAGGCTGAGAGACTTGTCGTCGGACCGGACGGAGACAGCGAGCTCGATGTGACCGCCACACCATCGGTACAGATGGGGACTGGTCGGATACGGATCATTCCTGTACCGATGCGCGGCTACCGAGGCAAGAGTCAGCGCTGTCTCGAGTATGTCGAGGCCGTCGATCGGGGCTGCGTAGATACCGAGTTCGGCGGGGACGGTGAAAAGCGCGCCGACGCGCCCGATGACTGCCGGATACTCGTCGAGCCAAAGCGCATGCGCGCTCGTGTAGTCGTTGCCCGCGAGTAGGAACCAGGGCCCGGTTCCCTCAGGGAAGTCAGCTTGTTCGACTCTCAACGGTCCATCTGTCGACGTGTTCTGCTCGCCGAGCGCGAACACAGCATCTTCGTCGATTCCCCAGCGCGACAGTACTTCGTAGGTCACCGGCGAGATAGTGTGCACACCGCCGCAGAAGGTATGGAGCACCCTTCCTGCGGCGAAACATGCAGAGACACAAGAAGCACCGACCCGCGACAGGTCGCCGGTGTGGCGTGAAGCTGAGCGCGGTAGCGGGTGTGGCGGTAGGGTCTCGACGTCGGATGAGGAGTGAGCATGAGAGCGATCGCCGTCGTTGTGCTGTCCATTGCTGTGCCGCTGCTGGCGGCTTGCAACCCTGGGGGCGAGACGAAGTCGAGTTCGGCGTCGTCGACGTCGGCCACAGCGGATTCGGTGCACTGTGATGCGAAGGCGTGGCCGTTGGCGATGCCGGATCTGCGGGGGCAGCGGCTCGATGCGGCGCGGGCGGGTGATGGGGTGTGTTTCCTGTTCGCCTCGGCTACCGCGCCCGACGGGCGCAACGTTCTCGACGGCCAGGACAACTCGGCGTGGGTCGTGAAGGATCAGTCGCCTGATCCTGGCGCGCTGGTCGCCGAGAAGCAGCCGATCACCGTGACGGTCAAGTCGGCCGGCACGAAATAGGGTCTCCCGGCCTCGAGTGACGTAGGTCGGAGTCGAACCGACGTGGTTCCTGAGTGAAAATCAGGCTGCCCATCCCGACAGAGCAACTACGCCATGCGTCCGGCCGGATGGAATCGAACCACCTGTGCCCGAAGGCGGGAGGTTTACAGCCTCCGTGCACACCATGTGCTCAACCGGTTGGTGGCGGTGGTCGGATTCGAACCGACGACCTGTGGATTATGAGCCCACCGCGCTCCCAACTGCGCCACACCGCTCCAACGATCCGCCATTCGACGGACCTCGTGGAAGACAGAGAACTCGAATCCCAAGCCCTGAGGCTCAACACCGCTAGCAACGGGTTCCGGCCGGCCTGACCGGTTTATCTTCCATCGCGGAAAGCTGAGGAGTCGAACCCCCGGGACACAATGCCCGCCTCCGGTTTTCAAGACCGGCTGGCCTCCACAGGCCGGAACCTTCCGTTTCCGCCGCCGCTCGGTTGAGCTTGCGGTGTAATCACATTCGCAGGAGCGTGGAATGGCTGCAACTGATTTTCCGCGCACGCTGAGGGCGCGAAATTCGCACCGATTCGCCGTGGCTTGATGTCGCGGAGTTCGATGGCCTCGAGAAAGCGTGAGTGATCGGCAGCCGCCCTGCACGACCGGTTTGCCGGGAAGGTCGGGGATGTGGGGACACATCGTGCCAAGGTGTTGCTGAAAGGTGTACAGGCGTAGGGAATCAGCGCAGGGTCTGTGGGCGTGAAAGCCCATTCATTGCGATTGCTACGTCGTAGCCTTACCGCTCTCGCCGCTGCCACGCTCGGGGCGGCACTGATGTCCGGCTGCGGGCCGGCGTCATCGTCTCCGGCCGGTACCACCACTTGGCCAGTGACCACCTCGAAGGCGAGCACGACCGCGGTGCCGCCCAGTAGCACAACGACGGTGGCACCGACTACCGCCGCGGAGGTTCCGTCGCTCAGCACGGCAGCCGAACCCGCGGCACCCGCGCCTGTTCCGTTCGTGGCCCCGGCGCCGCAACCCACTGTGGCGCCGCCGCCTGCCGCAGCCCCGGCACCTCAGACGACCAATGCTCCGTCGGCGTATTACGGCAGTTGCGCTGAGGCCAAGCGGGCCGGAGCTGCGCCGCTGCGACGGGGTGATCCCGGGTATCGCTCCGCGCTCGATCGTGACGGTGATGGGATCGCTTGCGAGAAATAGGTTTCGGGGGAACCGGCGGTCGCCTCGGCCGCCGGTGACTTGGTCATCACAAGGAGCTGCGGACGTACTCCTTGAGTGAATCCCTCACGAACGCAGCACAGTTCGGGTTGCCGTAGGCGGCGGCGTAGTTCGGGTCGTCGGCGTACATGTCGGCCATGGCGGTGACCATGGCGATGGAGCGGTCTCGGTCGCCGTCGGCCACGGGGGTGCCGGGGATGGCCCGGAACCAGGCTATGTGGCGGGCGGCTTGGGACTGGGCTGGGGCGGAGGAGGGCGTATGGCCGGATTTCCAGGTGGTGATCCAGGTGGCGATCATGTCGTCGAGGTCGCGTTTCCATTCGCGTTGTTGTCGTAGGGATTTGGCGTGCCACCACTGGTTGCCCGCTTCGTAGGCGGCTTCGCCCCAGCGGGCGACGACTTCGTCTCGGTAGGGGTCGTTGAAGCCTTCGAGCATTATCTGCAGAGAGCCTTCGGCACCCGCGCGGGCGTCGAGGGTGTGTCGGAGAGCCCGGATCCGGTCGTCGAGCCGGGCCCGTTCGGCTTCCAGGAAGCGGAGGTGGGCCTCGAGCGCCACACTCTCGGAATCGGCGGGGTCGTCCTCGTCGGTGGGGCGGTCGAGGATTTCGGCGATGGTGGGGAGGCTCGAGCCGAGTTCGCGGAGCAGGAGAATGCGTTGGAGGCGGGCGACCGAGTCGGTGTCGTAGTAGCGGTAGCCGTTGTGGCCGACTCGGGCGGGTGGGAGGAGGCCGATCTCGTCGTAGTGACGCAGGGTGCGGCTGGTGATGCCGGCGCTGTCGGCCAGTTGCTGGATCGTCCACTCCATGAAGGTCTCCCGTTACTGTTTGCCGACCCAGTCGCCGTCGAAGGTGGCCGCCCACTCCTTGGCGTGGTCGAGTTCGGCCAGGCGGGGCGCGGTGAGGATGACGCGGTTGCCGTCGGGGTCGGTGATGGTGACATCGCTGGTGTACCACGCGGTGTCGGTGGGGCCGGTGACCGTCACGCCGGGGAAGGCGCGCTCGCGCAGGGCGGTGGCGAGGGTCGCGAGGTTCTCGTCTCCGGCGGAGAAGCTGACGGTGGTGCTGCCGGGGACCGGGTCGCCGGGGACGAGCAGCAGGTCCTGGTACTTCATGCGGCGCAGATGCACCACGACCGGGCCGTCGTCACCGGGAATGGTTGCCAGCGCGACGAATCCGGCGGCCTCGTAGAACGCCGTCGTGGCGGCGATGTCGCGCAGCTGGAAGGTCGCGAACATGGGCATGGGGTAGATGGTGCGGTCGATGGCGGGGTGTTCGCTCATGGGGTCGACGGTAGGAGTTGACGTAGCGGCAAGGTCAACTCGGCGGCGCGGTGTGCCGGGAGTAAACCGCCAGCATGTCCTCGACCACACGCAGCACGGTGACATCGAGATCGGGTCGCTGATACACCCCACGCACCACGGCCTCGCCGGAGAACAGGTGCAGCATCATGAAGAAGATGGGTTCACGCAGCTCGGCGGGGAAATCGGCGAGGACACCGCTGTGTTCGAGGGCTGCCACGATCTCGCGGTAGTAGTTCTCGGCGATGGGCGCCATACGGTCGCGCAGTTCGGTGTCGGAGCGGGCGGCCAGGAAGAGCTCGCGCAGCGCGTGGGTGAGGTTTGACTGCTGGGCCTGGCGCAGGAACCGCAGCGCGATGTCGAGCGGATTGTCCTGGGCGCCAAGCTGTTCCATGGTGACGCGGTAGCCGATGAGCTGGCGGGCGAAGATCTCCTCGGCGGTGCGCACGATCAGGTCCAGGCGGGTGTCGAACTGACGGAACATGGCCCCGGCCGATAGTCCGGCGCGGCCGCAGATCTCCTGCACGGTGGTGCGCTGGTAGCCGACCTCACCGATGGCCGCGATGGTGGCGTCCACCAGCTTGGCCACGGTGGCTGCCCGGCGCTCCTGCTGGGTGCGCCGCGGGCGGGAAACTTCGCTCACGACACCCCATCCTGCCCCGACAACACGGGCAGCAAACATCCGGCCCGGGGTGACCGTTGACACATTCGCCGCAGGCGGCATATGGTCGCCGCGCAACTTAGGAAATATCCACTCTCTTTCTTGGGCGGGTGGATACGCGGCCGCCGCAGCGGCGTGGAGGAGTGCGATATGACGGGGACCAGGACGATCGCGCGGGCGTGTGTGGCGATCGCGGCGGGGATGACCGTGGCGTTCTGCCCGGCGGGCGCCGATCCGGTGCCGGTGCAGCCGAATCTGCCGTTCCCGATCCCGCCCGCGCCGCCGTATCTGGATCCGGGCTTCTACCAACCGGATCCGGCGCGGGTGGCGGCCGCGCAGCCCGGGGAGATCCTGGCGGCGCGCCAGGTCACCCTCGCCAATGTGTGGCTGCTGCCGCTCAATGCCGATGCCTGGCAGCTGTCGTATCGCAGCACCAACACCCGCGGTGAACCGATCGCGGCGGTCGCGACCGTGGTCGTGCCGCATCGGCCCGCACCGAGCGGGCAGCGCGGGCTGGTCTCGTTCCAGATGGCCGAGGACTCCCTGTCGGTCAACTGCGCACCCTCCTACACGCTGCGCATGGGTTCCCTGCCCAATCCGCTGAATCCGGTGATGGAAGCCGAATTCGTGGAGGTGCAGGCCATGTTGCAGCTCGGGCACGCGGTGTTGATCCCCGATCACGAGGGCCCGAACGCCGCGTACGCGGTGGGTCCGCTGGGCGGGCGGATCACCCTCGACGGGATTCGCGCCGCGGAGCGTTTCGATCCGGCCGGCCTGCCGGGCACCGACACGCGAGTCGCGTTGTGGGGCTACTCGGGCGGCGCGATCCCGACCGCGCACGCCGCGGAGTTGCAGCCCACCTACGCGCCCGAGCTCACGCTGGCCGGGGCGGCGGCGGGCGGTCTGATGGCCGATATCCGCGCGGCCATCGACTACAACAACGGCACCTCGAGCTTCGGCGGTGCGGTACTGGGCGGCCTGTTCGGGGTGGCGCGGGAGTATCCGCAGGTGGATCGCTTCATCGCCGACCACATGAACCCGCTGGGCAAGGCCACTCGGCTGGTACACGAGAACCAGTGCGTGGCGCTGCAATTCGCGGCGTTCCCGTTCGTGAACATCAAGGGCCTGTTCGACTACCCCGGCGATCCGATGCTCGCGCCGGAGGTGCAGCCGGTGCTCGACGAGCTGAGTCTGGGCCATCGCGGGACGCCGATCGCGCCGCTCTATATCTATGAGGGCACTTTCGACGAGGTGATGCCGCTCAACGCGGTCGACAACACGTATGACATTTACTGCCACGACCCGAGCGCCCGCGTTCAGTACACGCGTGATCTGTTCAGCGAGCACGGCATCGCGGCGGTGTCGAATACCGCGAGCGCGGCGCTGTGGCTCGATGACCGCCTCAATGGCGTTCCCGCGCCGCAGGGCTGCCACAACCGCGATGTGTATTCCGGCATTCTGGACCCGGGTGCGGTCGCCGCGTTCGTGAACACGATCGGGCAGACCCTCGCGTCGGCGCTCGGGATGCCGGTGTAGCGGCCGTACGATCGGGCTCATGCCAGCAACCCGGGTTTCGATCCTGCTCGCACTGACCGCCCTGGCCGCCGCCGGATGTTCGTCGGGTGGCGGCGGAAACGACACCGCGCCCGCTTCGCTGAGCGGTCGCACGTTCGTGTCGACGGCGGTGTCGGGGACCCCGATTCCGGGCGGCGGGCCGTTGACGCTGACCTTCACCGAGGGCCGGGTGTCGGCGTCCTCGGGCTGCAATACCGCCAATGGTTCGGTCGACCTGCAGGGCAATACGCTGCAGGTCGGCGACCTGGCGTCGACATTGATGGCGTGCCCCGGCGATCTGGCGGGCGCGGACGAATGGCAGACCACGCTGTTGCGTTCGCAGCCCACCTGGACCCTGTCCGGCGACACGCTCACCTTGAAGGGCAGCGGCTCGACGGTGACCATGCTCGACCGCAAGGTCGCCCACCCCGACAAGCCGCTGGTCGGCACCACCTGGATCGTGACCACCCTGCTGCGCACACAGGCCAAGATCCGTTCGGCGACCCTCGACGAGGTCCGCCCCACCCTGACGATCACCCCCGACGGCAAGGTCTCCGGCAGCGCGGGCTGCAATCAGATGACCGGCACCGCCGCGATCGACGGCGAGGACGTCACCTTCGCCATCGCCACCACCCGCATGATGTGCGCCCCCGAGGTCATGGAGGTGGAGAAGCAGGTGCTGGAGGCGCTGGACGGAAAGGTCAAGGCCACCATCGATTCCGACGTGCTGACCTTGCGCAATGCGGGCAACAACACCGGAATCGAGTTGCGGGCCGAGTAAGGACCGGGTCCGCGCGAAAATCATTGTCGCCGGACGGTATCGGCGCGCTAGCGTCCGATTCCATGACGACAACGAGATTCCTGAATGTGGTGGATGTGGAGGCCACCTGCTGGGAGGGGCCCAATCCGCCGGGGCAACCCAGCGAGATCATCGAAATCGGGCTGTGCGTGCTCGATACCGTGACCGGGGAACGGGTGAGCAAGCACAGCATTCTGGTGCGGCCCGAGCATTCCACGGTGAGTGAATTCTGCACGAGCCTGACCACACTCACTCCCGAACAGGTGAGCACGGGCATTACTTTCGCCGAAGCGTGCGAACTGCTGCGCACCGAATTCCACGCCGATTCCCGGCCGTGGGCCAGTTGGGGCGATTACGACCGCAAACAGTTCACCGCGCAATGCCAGGGCACGGGTGTGCGCTATCCGTTCGGCAGCGCGCACACCAATGCCAAGCTGGCGTTCTCCGCGGCGCACGAGACCAAGCGTCGTTACGGCATGGCCGGTGCGCTGCGGCTGACGGGTCTGCCGTTGGAGGGGACGCATCATCGCGGCGGGGACGACGCCTGGAATATCGCTGCCTTGATCGCGGACCTCCTGGGCAAGGATTTGTGGCCGCACTGACGGTTCGTGCCATTGTCGGAAAACCCTGCGCAACAGGGTTTTCTATGCATGTCCGACCAACAACAGAACGTTGTGAAACAACCATTTTTTAGTGTTTCAACTCCGTGCCCCGGCGACCCTAATGTTCACTCACCCATCGAACACTAGGAAATCCATGGCACACAGAGTTACCGCCCGCGGCGTTGCCGCCTGCGCGGCAACCACCACCGCGGCGGGCGCGCTGGCGCTGTTCGGCGCCGGCGTGGCACAGGCGGATGCGGGAACCATCACCTGGAGCGACGGCTCCTCGCAGTTCACCCGGACCGTCAGCAACACCACCCCCGCCGAGGGCGACACCGTCACGGTCAGCACCAAGTTCGAGCGCACCAGCTGGACCGACGAGTTCATCTACAACATCAAGGACCGGCACGCGACGTGCCTGACCTACGTGGATGGCTCGGCGAAGATGACCGGCAACGACGGCGACTACCCGTACGCCAATCCCGAGGTCAAGGCCGATGAGGGCAATGGCAGCGGCTACGTGCGGGTGTCGTTCGGGGTCACCGAGTGGTCGGTGCAGAACCGCCCCGGATTCCACCGCTCCCCCATCTTCACCGTGCAGTACAAGGTCGGCCGCGACTGCGCTCGCGGTGTCGCGCTGACCAGCGGCATGGATTACGGCGGGTCGCTGGGTTCGGGCAACTACGGCACCAAGGGCCCCTCGATCACGGTCGGCAAGAACGCGAGCACCACCACCCTGGCCGCGGTGCAGAACGCGCGTGTCGGTGTCGCGACCACGCTGACCGCGACCGTCACCGGCGCCGCGGCGGGCGACCCGGTCGACTTCTACGACGGCACAACGAAGATCGGCTCCGGCGCGCTGGACGCGGCCGGGACCGCGACCTTCCAATGGACCCCCACGGTGAAGGGTGATCACACCCTGACCGCGCAGTACGCGGGCACCACGGCCGCCAACGGCTCGAAGTCCGGTCCGGTCACCGCGCAGGTGTCGGAGCAGAACGCGTCCTCGACGGTAAGCCTGGCCGCCGGTTCGGGCGCGCAGGTCGGCAAGGCGACCACGCTGACGGCCACCGTGAACCCGGCCGCGGCGGGCGGCACCGTCGAACTCCGCGACGGCGACACCTCCCTGGCGGTGGTCCCGGTCGGTTCCGACGGCACCGCCGCCTACCAGTGGACCCCGGCCACCGCGGGCGCGCACACCCTGACCGCGACCTTCTCCGGCCGTGACGGCGTCACCGGCTCCACCACGACCACCCAGGTCACCGTGGCCGACGCGCCGGTCCAGAACACCAACTCCACCACCACCCTGTCCCCGGTCTCGGGCGCGCAGGTCGGCAAGGCGGTGGCGGTGACCGCGACGGTGAAGCCCGGAACCGCCGGGGGCACGGTCACTTTCAAGGACGGCAACACCGTGGTCGGCACCGCGCAGGTCTCCGGTGACGGCACCGCCACCATCCAGTGGACCCCGGCCACCGCGGGCCAGCGCACGCTGACCGCCGAGTACTCCGGTCAGGGCACCGTGAACGCGTCCTCGGACCGGGCCTCGGTCGTGGTGGCCGCCGCCGCGGGCGGGGTCGATACCGGCAGCGGGACGGGCAGCCTCGGCTCCCTGCTCGGCGGTACCGGCTCGAGCAAGTAGCGGGGTGATGTCGCCGGGCGGTCCCCTCCCCGCCGCCCGGCGACATTTCCGGCCGGCGACATCTCCACGCGGCGACATCTCCACACGGCGACATCTCCACAAATGGTCCCCGCCCGCGCCGATTCGCGGCAGGCTGGAACGGACTGGCCGAGGGATCGGATGTTGCCGCAGGTAGCGCCGTTCCACCTCTAACCTGATCTCCCGGCGTACGCGACATATGGGCCACATGGGAGGGCGTCATCAACGATCGCGAAGCGGATCTGGATCAGTGGTTTCGCGCGGAGGTCGCCGCGGCGACGCCGGGACCGGCTCGCGCGCACGGGGAATCGATCGGCGTCGCCGGGCTCACCGGTGAGCTCGCCCTGGCGCTGTTCGACGCCCAGGCCACCTCCCGGCACCTGGATCTGGCCGCGCGGCGGCTGGGCCGCGACGGGCACGGCTACTACAGCATCGGATCGGCCGGGCACGAGGGCAACGCCGCGGTCGCGGCGGCGCTGCGGGTCACCGATCCGGCGCTGCTGCACTACCGCTCGGGCGCGTTCTTCGTGTACCGCACCCGGCAGGTGCCGGGCCTGGACCCGATCCGCGACGTCCTGCTGGGCGTGACCGCGGCGGCCGCGGACCCGATTTCCGGTGGGCGGCACAAGGTTTTCGGCAGCAAGCCCGCCCACATCATCCCGCAGACCTCCACCATCGCCTCGCATCTGCCGCGCGCGGTTGGGCTGGCGTTCGCGCTGGGGCGCGCCGCCCAGCTGGGACTGCGCACCGAATGGCCCACGGACGCGGTGGTGGTGTGCAGTTTCGGCGACGCCTCGGCCAATCACTCGACCGCCGCCGGTGCGATCAATACCGCGATCCACACCGCCCATCAGGGCGTGCCCATGCCGATCCTGTTCGTGTGCGAGGACAACGGCCTGGGTATCAGCGTGCCCACCCCGCGCACCTGGATCGAGCAGGCCTACGGCTCGCGCCCCGGACTCGCGTATTTCGACGCCGACGGCGCGGACCTGCCCGCGGCGCTGGCGGCGGCGACCGCCGCCGCCGATCATGTTCGCGCCCACCGCAAACCGGCCTTCCTGCGTCTACGCACGGTGCGGCTGCTCGGCCACGCGGGCTCCGATGTCGAATCGGCCTACCGGCGTCCGGCCGATATGGCCGCCGATCTGCGCCGCGACCCGGTGGCCGCGACCGCCCGGCTGCTGGTCACCACCGGGGTGGCGACCCCGGACGCGATCCTGGCCCGCTACGACGAGATCGCCGAACAGGTCGCCAAGTCCGCCGACAGTGCCTGGCACGAACCGAAATTGGGCTCGGCCGCCGAGGTCCTGACCCCCTTGGCCCCCGCGCATCCCTCGACGGTCCGCATCGACGCCCTGCGCAGCACCGAAGGCCCCGAGAACGGCGACCCGCTCACCCTGGCCCAGGCGGTGAATCAGACCCTGGCGCACCTGCTGGCTCGCGACCCGGACGTGCTGGTGTTCGGCGAGGACGTGGGCCGCAAGGGCGGGGTGTACGGCGTCACCAAGGGCCTGCAGCAACGTTTCGGCGTACGAAGGGTTTTCGACACTCTGCTCGACGAACAGAGCGTGCTGGGCACCGCGCTCGGCGCGGGCCTGGCCGGGTTCGTGCCGATCCCGGAGATCCAGTACCTGGCCTACGTCCACAATGCCGAGGACCAGTTGCGCGGCGAGGCGGCGACGCTGTCGTTCTTCTCCGGTGGCCGCTATCGCAATCCGGTGGTGGTGCGCATCGCGGGCCTGGCGTATCAGAAGGGCTTCGGCGGCCACTTCCACAATGACAATTCCCTTGCCGCACTGCGGGATATCCCCGGTCTGGTGCTGGCGGTGCCATCGCGCGCCGACGACGCCGCGGCCATGCTGCGCACATGTGTGGCGGCGGCGCGGGTGGACGGCCGGGTGTGCGTGTTCGTGGAGCCGATCGCGCTCTATCACATCCGCGACCTGTACAGCGACGGCGACGGCGGCTGGCTGGCGCCGATTTCCGGTGTGCCCCATGCCGAGATCGGCCGCGCCCGGGTGCACGGCACGGGCACGCATCTGACCATCGTGAGTTTCGGCAATGGGGTGCCGATGAGCCTGCGGGTGGCCCGGCGACTGGCCGAGCGCGACATCCACGCCCGGGTGCTGGACCTGCGCTGGCTGGCCCCGCTGCCGGTGGAGGACCTCCTCGACAACGCCAGCGCCACCGGGCGCGTGCTGATCGCCGACGAAACCCGCCGCAGCGGAGGCGTTTCCGAGGCGGTGTGCGCGGCGCTGCTGGACGCCGGATTCGAGGGCAAGCTGGCCCGGGTCACCAGTGCCGACAGTTTCGTGCCGCTGGGCCCGGCGGCAACGTCGGTGCTCCTGGACGAGGACGCGATCGAGGCGGCCGCACTGGGCCTGCTGGCCGCGCCCCGGTGACCACGGACGGCGCCGGGCCTGCTCGCTTGGAAGCCCGGCCCCGCCCGTGGTCGACGCCGGTTCCGGTCGGCGTCCCGGTGCCGTCGGAGGACGACACCCAGACCATCTACGTATCAACTACGTAGATACGTAATACCGTAGACGCGGGGTCGCACGCAAGGGGCAGGTGGCGACCCGCACACGATTCGCAAACTCGCGCGCGACAGTAAGGCTGTCCTCAGTTTTGCCCCCTACACTCGGGCGGATTCCACGGGAGGAGATCGGATGCGGGCCGCGCGATCGCGGGTGGGCCGATGAGTGTCGCTGTCTGTCTTTTGCTGTACGGGTTCGCGGTCGCGGTGCTCGCGCCCCGGGTGCTGCGGCGGATCAGCGCGTCGGGGGCCGCACCGCGCATCGCGGTCGCGGCGTGGGTGGCGGTGATGATCTCGACCCTGCTGGCCTGGACGGTGACGGTGACCATCATCGTGGTCGACATCGGCACCCATAAGATCTCGGTGCTACCGGCCCGCTTCCTCGACACCTGCCTGCTGCACCTGCACGACGCGGCGGTCGGCCACTACGGGCGGCACCTCCAGACGGGCCTGCTGGTCCTGTCCTTCTTCGCGGCGCTCGCGGGCCTGGTGGTGGCGTTCCGGCTCGCCACCACACTGTGGCGATCACGCCGCAGCACCATCGAGCACGCACACATGGCCCGCCTGGCCGGACGCCACCACCCCGAACTGGACGCCGTGATCCTCGACGTCGATCATCCCGCCGCGTATTGCGTTGCGGGCAAACCCCATACGATCGTGGTCAGCCGCGGTGTGCTCACCGCCCTCGACGACCACCACCTCGAAGCGGTCCTGTCGCACGAGCGCGCCCACCTGATCGGCCGCCACCACCTGCTGCTCACCCTGACCCGCGGCCTGGCCACCGTGCTGCCGCGGATCCAACTGTTCACCATCGGCGCGGCGGAGGTGGCGCGGCTGCTGGAAATGCTGGCCGACGACGCGGCCGCGCGTATTCACGGCCGCGACACGGTCCTGCAAGCCCTGCTCACCATGGCCGCGCTGCCCGAGCAGTCCGACACCACCCACGCGGTGCTGCGCGCACGCGTGCGACGACTGTCCGAACCGCCCCGCTCCCACTCGCGCACCGCGGCCGTGGCCGCGACCCTGACCGCCATGCTGATCCCGGTGGCGGCGCTCATCGCGGCCGCCACCGGCATCGAGGTCTGCCTGACCTGACCGCGGGCGCTATCAGCGCCGCGCCGGCAGCGGCTGGGTCGGGTAGTCGATCACCCGGCCGGGCGGGGCCATCCGATGCGGTGGCCGTTTGCGATGCCGACCGCCTGGCGGGGGCTCGCGACTCGAACGGTCCAGCACCGCCAGCGCGACCGCCGCGATCACGCCGATCACCACCAGTCCCAGCCAGACCGCCCACTCCGCGCCCGCGGCGTGCGCCGCGCCCAGCAGTGCGCCCGTGGCCAGGTTGCCGATCAGGATGCCGATGCCCACCACGGTGTTGTAGAAGCCGTAATGCGTGGCCACCAGCCGATTTCCCGACAGCGACACCACGGTGTCCATCTCGAACGGGAACACCGCCGCCGTCCCCACCGCCAGGACCGCCGCCGCCAGCAGCAGCGCGCCGAGCGCCACCGCGTCCCCGAAGATCCCGCCCGACGGCACGATCGCCAACGGCAGGAACGACACCGCCAGCAACGCCACCCCCACCACCAGACCACGCCCGGTCCCCCACCGGCCGCGGAACCAGGCCGTGATGCGCAACTGGCCCGCGACCGCGACGACACCGGAGATCACGAACAACGCCGAGGTGACCGTCTGCGCCCGGTCCCCCGCCAGGAATTCCGCCTGCAACGGCAGCGCCAGATACACCTGGAACGACAGCACATACGAGCCGACCATGGCCACCGCGAACGCCACGAACCGGCGATTCGCCACCACCGTGCGCCAATCCTCGAGCACCGAGGTCCGCACGGCGGGCTCGGCCGCGCGGCGCGCGGGCAACGCGAACAACTGCGCGACGGTGAGTGCCGCGAACACCACCGCCGCCGCGGCCGCCGTGACCCGGAAATCCAACGCCAGCAACGCCAATCCGACCAGCGGACCCGCCAGGGTCCCGGCCTGATAGAAGACGTTGAACACCGCGAACGCCTCCACCCGCCGCTCCCCCGCCTCGGCCGCGAGGTAGGCGCGCACCGCCGGATTGAACAGCGCGCCCGCGAAACCGGTCGCCGCCGAGGCGATGATCAGGCTCGGCAGATCCGAGGCGAACGCCAGCAGCGCGAAACCCGCGGTCCGCAACAGACATCCGGCCACGATCAGCGGCTTGTACCCCAGCCGATCCGCCAGCGTGCCGCCCACCAGGAACATGCCCTGCTGCGAGAAGTTGCGCACGCCCAGCACCAAACCGACCGCCCACGCCGCCAAACCCAGGGGGCCGGACAGGTATCCGGCCAGATAGGGCATGAGCATGTAGAAGCCGAGATTGATGCCGAACTGGTTGACCATGAGCAGCTGGGCCGCCCGGTCGAACCCGCGGAACTTCGCCACGACACTCACGACTGCGGCCCCGGGGTCGCGTCACGCGGGTGGTCGGGTATGCGGGGGTCGATGACGGTCGTGCAGCGGGTCCAGTGCTCGACCTGCCGCTCCCGCGGATGGGCGATCACATCGGGACCTGCCGGTTGGCCCGCGTCCAGCAGACCGTGTGCGGCGCAATAGGAGTCGTTGTAGACGGTGTCGAAGTAGCGGTGCGGACCGTCCGGGAAGACGGCGGCGATGCGGGCGCCCTCGGGATGGGTGCGGGCCGCCCACCCGGCCACCAGCGCCACCGCACCGACGCTCCAGCCGCCACTGGACAGGTAGCCCGAGGCCAGGGTGCGGCAGGCCCAGACCGATTCGGCCGGTGCGACCCAATGGATTTCGGTAAAGGCGGCGTAGTCGACATTGCGCGGATGGATGCTCGAACCCAGCCCGCGCATGAGGCGGGGACCAGCCTGCTGGCCGAAGATGGTGGAGGCCACCGTGTCCACGCCGATCAGCGACAACGCTGGATTGGTGCGGCGCAGGGCGCGGGCGATGCCAGCGGAGTGCCCGCCGGTGCCGACAGCGCACACCAGCACGTCCACACCGCCCAGCTGCTCGATCAGTTCCCGGGCCAGAGACTCATAGGCGTCCACATTGTCGGGATTGCTGTACTGGTCGGGGCACCAGGAACCCGGCTCCGCCGCCAGCAGTTCGGCCACGCGATCGCGGCGCGCCTGCTGCCAGCCACCCTCCGGATGCGGGTCGCGCACCAGGTCCACCCGCGCGCCGTAGGCCGCGAGCAACTGGGCGACCATGGGTTCCAGCCCGGGATCGGTCACCACCGTCACCGGGTGCCCGTACACCAGCCCCGCCAGGGCCAACCCCAGCCCCAGAGTGCCGCTGGAAGATTCGATGATTCGCGCGCCCGGTGCGAGATCGCCGCGCTCTCGGGCGCGGCGCACCATGTGCAACGCCGGCCGGTCCTTCATACCGCCCGGATTGCGGCCTTCGAGTTTGGCCCAGAAGCCGCGCCCGGCGGGCGCGAAGGGCTCGCCCACCCACAGCACCGGCGTATTGCCCACCAGGGCGCGCGGTTCGCGGGCCAGGACGGGCAAGCCGGAACTGGTGGTGAGCATGTCGAATTCGTCGAGCAGACCTCGGTCCATGACTGTCGCTTTCGGTATCGGACCGCCCTATACGGCGGAATGACGTGCACGGCAACGGACTCCGGCCGCGGGCACTGGGCCCCGGCCTGCCGCTGACCGATCAGCGTCGGGCGATACACAAGCGCGTCAGCAGTATTCGGCCGCCGACCGCGCCTCCCGGCGGTCCACGCACACTGTGGACGGCGGTGGCGACGCTTTGATTCGCGAGACCGACCTCGACCGCGATCCGCTCGGTGGTGAACTCCGGAGCGTGCTCCTCACCGGGTGAGGCCGAACGGATGGCGTGTTCGACATGCGGGTCACAGTGTGCGGATTCGCCGCCCAGTGGCTCGTCGGGGACACCGACGGCCTGGGCATGGCTCAATCCGGGCGAATGGTCAGCGCCCGCCCCGGCGGCACAGTCGGTGATCGCGGCGACCAGCACCAGCACGGCGAACAGCAGTCCCCACAGGAACCGGCCCGAACCGCCGCCACGGCCCACGCCGCCACCTCCTGCCCGAATTCGACTGTTCCGCCGTCACTTTCACCGGTCGAGCGGTCACGGTCGCCGTACGAGGTCATCGCGACGGAACCCGATCGACACGCTCCCGAAACAATCTACTATCTACGTACGTAGTCCGTAGCAAACCGGTGACCGGGTTCACGTCCGCGCGAGGCGAACACGGAGCAAAAGACCCCGACACGCTTGGGGTTCGCGCCATTGGAACACCCGACACGCCGAACTCGCGCCGCGTCTACGACAGAAGGGGCCACCGGCCCCGACGATCAGCGCTTGCCGCGCGTGAACTTCCGCAGCGCCGCGCGCAGCCCCTCGGACTCCTCCGCGCTCATCTGCTCCACGAAATGCGCGAGCACCAACTCCGAACGGCCGCCGCTGCCCAGCGCCTCACGCATGAGCCGGGCGCTGTACTCCTCGCGACTGAGACTGGCCCAGTAGCGGTAGGCCTTACCGACCCGCTCACGCTCCAGCCAGCCCTTGCGGTGCAGGTTGTCCATGGTGGACATGACGGTGGTGTACGCGATGTCGCGCTCGGCGGCCAGCTCGTCGAACAGCTCGCGAACCGTCGTCTTCCCGGGGCGATCCCAGATCCGTTCGATGATGACGGTTTCCAGATCCCCGAAGCCTCGTGCACTCACGTCCGACGTCTCCTCACCTCGGCGCGCCATTCGTACGTTCTACGTACGTAGACAGTAATATGGGCTGCCCGCCCTCACAACATATGGCGTTGCCCGGGTCCGCCACGCCGGTT
This sequence comes from Nocardia sp. CA-136227, assembly GCF_050955695.1. NCBI lineage: Bacteria > Bacillati > Actinomycetota > Actinomycetes > Mycobacteriales > Nocardiaceae > Nocardia > Nocardia sp. CA-136227. The sequence goes on along the minus strand of NZ_CP192081.1, from coordinate 3,331,673 downwards.
CCGCAGCAGTTTCACTCCGCCAGGCGGTGTCCCGCGTCCCGCAGTGCCGCCGACGCCTCCTCCAGCCGATGCGCCGGAACCAGGATGAGATCGGCGTGGAAGGTCGAGGCCACGAACACCGGGATCGACGAATCGGCCAGCGGCCCGATCAGCGCGGCCAGCGTGCCGGGCGAGTTCAGGCTCCCGGCGTCGATACCATAGAAGCCCTTCCAGGTCTCCCCCTCGGCCCACGCCGGCGCTTCCCGAATCACGGTGAGCCCCTCCGGCGCTCGCACCAGCGCGATCCACTCGTCGTCCTCCGGAAACGTCGAATTCGGCAGATGATCCACCGCGAACTGCGACGGGACGATCCGCAAACGCTGGGAGCCGGTCATGGCCACATCGTAGGCGGCGGGCCCGACAATGCCGTTTCGCCCACCACACCGACCGGTATTGGTGTTAGCGACTAAAATTCGGGTGACGGTTCCTGGACCGACCCGTAGAGTCGGCGAAATGACCACCAGCCCAAGACAAATCGCCACCGAGAACGAGCAGATCGCCGATCTCGGCACCTACCGCACCAGCGACGGCACCCTCGTCGACATCAGCTCCCCGCTGACCGAGGCCCGCGCCTGGACCGTCTGCCACGAGCCCGAGGAAGACCTCTACACGCCGGTCACCGGACCGTTCACCGGACGCCTCGAGGTCACCGGCGAAGGCAGCGTCCCAGCCGCGCGCCGGATCCACGCCGAAGGCGGAAAACGGCTGGCGGTGCTCAACTTCGCGTCCGCCCGCAACCCCGGCGGCGGCTACATTCGCGGCGCCCGCGCTCAGGAAGAGGATCTCTGCCGCAGCGCCCTGCTCTACCGGTGCCTGCTCGAGACACCCCGCTACTACGAGGCCCACCGCGCCTCCGACGACCTCGGCTACAGCCATCGGGTCATCTACTCCCCCGAGGTACCGGTCATCCGGGACGACCGCGGCGAACTCGACCCGCACCCGTTCACTACGTCCTTCCTGACCTCGCCGGCCCCGAATGCCGGTGCGCTAGCGGACCGTTCGGGCCACTCGGTCGACGTGCGCGGCCTCCTCACCGAACGCGCCACCCGCGTGCTCGCCGTCGCGGCCCACCACGGAGTGCGCGAACTGGTGCTCGGCGCCTGGGGTTGCGGCGTGTTCCGCAATGACCCGAACGAAGTCGCCGAAGCCTTCGACCTCGCGCTGCGCGTCCACGGCGCCGCCTTCGAACGGGTCGTCTTCGCGGTCTGGGACCGCTCCCCCGTCTCGGCCAACCGCTCCGCGTTCGAAGCCCGATTCGGCTCGGCCGCATCCTCGTAGTCGCGGTTGCCCGCGGAACCCACGTCGGGTCTCGCGGCAGCCGCGACATCCACGCAATCCATGCTCAGATTGCAATATCTACAGACTTGGATACTTGCACTCCCGGATCGGTCGAGACGCGACCGGGCTCGGTGGTCGGCCTGCTCCCGTCAATCCGGCCAGACGGGCGAACGCTTCTCCAGGAAAGCGGCCATTCCCTCACTCGCGCCGGGCAATTGGGAGGCGGCGGCCATGACTTCCCGCGCGAGCGTATACGCGTCCGCTTCGGGGCGGTCGAGCTGCGCGTAGAGGGTGCGCTTGCCCAGGGCCTTGCTGGCACGACTCCCCCGCGTGGCCCGGCCGAGCAGGTCGGCGACCGCGGCGTCCAGGTCAGCGGCCGGGACCGCGTAATTGATCAAGCCCCAGTCGACGGCGGTGCGAGCATCGATCACATCGCCGGTCAGGGCCAGCTCCATCAAGCGCTTTCGGCCGATCGACCGTGCGACGGGCACAGCCGGGGTATGACAGAACCAGCCGCCCTTGCCGCCGGGCAGCGCGAAGCCCGCGGAGTCGGCGGCGACGGCCAGGTCGCAGGAGGCGACGAGCTGACAACCGGCCGCGGTGGCCAGGCCGTGTACCCGCGCGATCACCACCTGCGGGACCTCCTCGAGGGTGGTCATGACCTCTTGGCACAGAGTGAGCAGGTCGCGAACACCGAGCAGGTCGCGCGCGGCGACATCCGCGAAATCATGCCCCGCGCTGAATACGGGCCCGGCCGCGGCCAGCACGATGCCCGACGCGTCGGTCTCCCCCGCTGCCCGGAACGCCGCGAGCAGTTCGGACAGATGATCGGCGGACAACGCATTACGCCGATCGGGCCGATTCATGGTGATGGTGATGGTGTCACCATCGGTTTTGACGAGCAGGTACTCGTACTCCGCGGTCATGCTTCCACGGTAGTGCGGGTGGCCGCCGTTCGCGGTCACACGGGCGAAGGCGCGGCCACTCCCAGTTGCAGCCATCGGCCGACCGAGGGAACCCCGTCGGCGTCCACGACCGCCACGAGGTACCAGCCGGGTGGAGCCAACGCCGGATTCGAGGGCATGGCCACCGAGACCGTGCCGGCCGCGGTCGCGGTGATCGGCAGATCGATCAGGCGCTGGTTGTTGTCACAGGAGTGGGTACACGAGGTGGGATGCATGAGGCTCACCTCGCGAACGTCGGCCGATGTGGTCAGCGTCAGCGTCACGCCGTATTCCACTGTGCCCGAGGTCATCTCGAACTCCGGTCGAGCGCCTCGGAACAGGTAGGGCGGCCAGAACACTTCGATGCGCAGTTCCTCGGTCTTGCGCTGCGGATTCGATCCGGCCGTCACGACTTTGCCGTCGGGAGTCAGCAGCGCCACCGAGTGGTACAGCCGCGCCACCCGCTGCGGGGCGGTCGGGGTCCAGGTTCCCGTGGCGGGGTCGTAGATCTCCCCGCTGGGCGGGACGGCGTCGGCCATCTCCTCCATCGCCGAACCGCCCGTGACCAGCACGGTGCGGTCCGGCAGCACCACCGCGCAGACGTGCATGCGGGCGTAGGTCATGGGCGGACCCGCCTGGTAGGCGGGCGTGGCTGCGCTCAGATCCGCGATGCGTGTATCGGACAATGCCATTCCGGGGCCGTGCGCGTCGACGGTGCCGCCGCCGAGGATCATGACCCGCTGCGCCTGCGCGGGCGGCAGCAGCACGCTGGTGGACTGGCTGCGGGATTCGGGATCGTAGAGGCCGGGCACCTCGGTGAACGAACCGAGCACGGGATCCCAGATCGAGGGCCGCATACCGTTGTTGGTGCCGTATTGCCCGCCGGTGTAGAAGATGCGGCCGTCCGCGAGCAACACCAGATGCGCGTACATCGGGATCGGTCCGGGCACCGGCAGTTTCGACCAGGTGAGCTTCTCGGGATCGAACAGTTCCGGCGTCTGCGACAGGAACCCGTCCGCGCCGAGTCCCGAAACGGCCACCACCTCACCGGTTTTCAGCGCGGTCAGGGTGGGATACCAACGCCCGTAATCCATATCGGGCTGCGCGGTCCACGCCAGCGTCGCCGGATCGAAGATCAGGGTGTCGCGCAGGCCGAAGAACGGGTCGTACTGCCCGGTTCCCCCCGCCGCCAGCACCCGCCCGTCCGGCAGGTACGCCTGCCCGGAACAGAACAGGTCGATGGGTGTGGCGGGCGCGGCCAGGCCGGGATTCGGGTAATGCCAGACGCGGGTGCGGAACTCGTGGGCATCGAGCCGATCCGGGTCGTTGCCGGATCCGGCGAAGAACAGGATGTCGCCGGTGTGCAGCAACGCCGCGTGCACCGGATTCACCTCGGTCCCGAAATCCAGTATGCGCCAGGCGCCTTGGGTGGCCGCGGTGGCCAGATCGGTGTCGAGGTCCAGGACGCGCAGGTAGCCGGAGTTGCCGCCCGCGGGGTGATCGATGGCGCCCACCACCAGTTTCGGGAGCCCGCCCGCGCCGGGCAGCAGCGCGACGGCCGCGCCCTGATTGGCGGCGAAATCCCAGTCGGGCACACGCGACCAGCGGCTCCAGCCGTCGACGCAGTGCCCGGTCCCGTCCAGGCCCCAGCCGACGGTGTACAGCCCGCCGTTGCCGTCGCGCGGGTGGTCGACGGTGAAGACGATGAGCTCGGGGCGGCCGTCGCCGTCCAGGTCGGCGACGGTGAGGCCCGCGCCCTGGTTCTCCCACCCCCACCAGTCGGGCACCTCGAGCCACGGCGTCCACTGCCCGACCGAGCCGTCCGCGGCCAGGCCCTTGGCCAGCCGGAATCGGCCGCTGTTCTGGCCGTCGGGATTGTCGACGGCCAGCACCACCAGGACCGGTTCGCCGTCGATGCGGGTCAGGCAGATGTCGGCGCCCTGGTTCTCCCAGCCGTACCAGTCCGGGATCTGCTGCCACGGGGTCCAGCCGCCGGTGACAGCGCCGTCGGGGGCGAGGTCACGGCCGATGCGGTAGTAGCCCTGGTTCTGACCGGCGGGATTGTCGACGAGGAAGACCACCAGGTCGGGGCGGCCATTGCCGTTGAGGTCACCGACGGCGATGCCCGCGCCCTGGTTTTCCCACCCCCACCAGTCCGGCACCGCCAGCCAGGGCCCCCACTCCCCGACCGTGCCGTCGGCGGCGAGGGTGTGGCCGACGCGGTAGTTTCCGCTGTTCTGGCCGGCCGGGTCGTCGACCATGAGGACCACGATGTCGAGTGCGCCCTGTCCGCTCAGGTCGGCGACGGCGATGCCGCAGTCCTGATTGTCACGCGAGAACCAATCGGGAATGGGAACGAATTGTCCTGCCACACAGCACATTATCGGTGTCCCACGCGGCATGCGGGAGCCGATGTCCAGATCTCGCCGATGGCCGTTTACGCCAGGTTAGGGAAAACCCTCCCGGCGAATGGGAAACCCATTAACCTGCGAAACGCTCTCGTTTCACACACTGAGGATTTCACCATGAACAAGGCACTCTGGGCCAACGGCCTGGCGCTCACCGCCGCCGCCCTGCTCGCCGGCGCGGGCACCGCGGAGGCGTCGCTGGCCACCGTCATCGGCTCCGACTCCACCTTCAAGGTCGGCATCGACATTCAGCCCGGCATCTATAAGACCACGACCGCGACCCAGCTGTGCGCCTGGGCGCGCCTGTCCTCGCTCGCCGGTGGCACCGGCGGCACCATCGAGGCGGGCGGCGCCGTCGGCGGCAACGCCACGGTCGAGATCAAGTCCACCGACGTCGGCTTCTTCACCAGCGGCTGCGGCACCTGGACCCTGAACACCACCACCACCGTGTCCGGCTCCTCGAACTTCAGCACCGGCAGCATCGGCGGCTTCCTCCCGACCGGCTCCGCCTCGGGCTCGTCGCACTGATACGCGAGAGGTGAGCCGCCCACCCGGTGGGGGCGGCTCACCGCACCCGCGTCGACCTCAGCAATCGCAGCAGGTCTCCTCACAGCAGCAACAGCCCCACCACAACGCACAGCCGGTGCGCCTCGGCGACATCGGAACCCGTGGCCACCAGCGGATTCCATTTGCCGCGGGCCACGTCATCGGGCAGATCCTCGACCGAGTCGACGAGATGCGCTATGCGGCCGAACAATCGGCCCGCCTCGGTCAGGGCGGCCACATTGCCGGGGCGGCCCGCCAGGATCGCGGTGTGGCCGAAGGTGGCCGCGGTAGCGGTCTCGGTGGGTTCGGTGACCGTGAGCAATGGGGTGCCGACCACGGCGGCGGCTTCGATCTCGGCCTGCCGGTCCACCGCGGTCACCACGACGCCGGTGTCGAAACCCAGTCCCGCGCCGGTGGATTCACCCTGACGGGCCCAGCGTTGGGCGATCCGCCGGGCGGCCGGACGGAATCCGGCCGTGCCGCCGACCCCCGGTGCCGGGTTCCGCTGTCCCGTCGAGTATGTGCGGTGCGATCGAGGCGCTGACCCGCGCGCTCGCGGTGGAGCTCGCCCCGATCCGGGTGAACGCGGTCATGCCCGGGGTGGTCCGCTCCCCGCTCTGGAATTTCCCGGATGACCTGCGCGAACAGTTCTACGCCGACAGTGCCGCGGCGACGCCGTTGCGCCGCATCGCCGAAGCCGACGACATCGCGCGGGCTTTCGTCTTCCTGATCGGCCAGCCCCACGCCACCGCCGCAGTGCTCACGCTCGACGGCGGCGCGGTGCTGGCCTGACACCGAAGCCGCTACTTGCCAGCGGCGTGCAGGGCCGCGAGGTAGCCGTAGACGATGGCGGGGCCGATGGTCGCGCCGGGACCGGCGTAGGTGTGGCCCATGACGGGCGCGCTGGCATTGCCCGCCGCGTACAGGCCCTCGATCACCGAACCGTCCGCGCGCAGGACCCGGCCGTCGGTGTCGGCGCTCAGGCCGCCCTTGGTGCCGAGGTCGCCGGGGACCAGTTTGGCGGCGTAGTACGGGCCGGTCTCCAGTGCGCCGAGGTTCGGGTTCGGGCGGTTGCGCGGGTCGCCGTAGTAGTTGTCGTAGGCGCTGTTGCCACGACCGAAGTCGGGATCGGTTCCGATGGCGGCGAATTCGTTGAATCGGGTCACCGTGGCGCGGAGGTTCTCGACCGGGATGCCGATCTTCTCGGCGAGTTCGGGGAGCGAGTCGGCACGGGTCAGCGCGCCCGACTTGAACCAGCGGCCCGGCAGCGACTGCCGGGGCGGGACGCCCGCGAACTGGTAGCGGTTGCGGTAGCGCTGGTCGAAGATCAGCCAGGCGGGCAGGTTCTCACCCGGGCCCGCGCCCTGGCCGTACTCGCCGCCGTACATCTCGTGGGTGGCCTCCACGTAGGGCAGGCACTCGTTCATGAACCGCTCGCCGCGGTCGTTGACCACGATGCTGCCGGGCAGATTGCGTTCGGCCAGGCAGAACCAGGGCAGGCGGGGCAGCGGGATGGACGGACCCCACCAGGCGTCGGCCATGAATTCGACGGCGCCACCGGCATTCTCGCCCGCCCGGATCCCGTCGCCGGTATTGGCCTTCGCGCCGACGGTCCAGTCGGTGCCGATGGGTTCGCGCTGGTACTGCTTGCGCATGGCCTCGTTGTGCTCGAAACCGCCGGCCGCGATGATCACGCCGCGGCGGGCGGTGAGCACCAGCTCGTGGCCGTCGCGGCGCACCACCACGCCGGTGACCCGGCCGTCCTCGGTGCGCAGGTCGAGCAGCGGCGTCTCCAGCCACAGCGGGACGTTCGCCGCCAGCAGACCGGCGCGCAGCATGGCGCTGAGGGCCTGGCCGCGGGCGAGGACCCGGCGGCGCAGCACGGTCGCCGCCAGCCAGCGGCCCGCGACGCGAGCGCCGGTCAGCGGGCTGCGCGGGTTGCGCAGGCCCAGGTGCAGCTGCCGGAACTCGGCCTGGGTGATGACGACGTTCTTCGGGGCGCGCACGTAATCCGGTTCCAGGGTGGACAATTCGGCACCGAGCCCGGTGGCGTTGTACGGGGCGGGCTCGACCGATCGGCCGTGCGAGCGGCCGCCGGGGGCCTCCGGGTAGTAGTCGGAGTAGCCGGGCACCCACCGCATGCGCAGCGGCGAGTGCGCGGCAAGGAAGTCGAACGCCTCCGCGCCGCGGTCCAGGAAGGTGTCGATGCGTTCGGGCAGCACGCCCGGACCGATGATGTCCTTCAGATAGACCCGCGCGGCCTCGAGATCATCGGCCGGAGCGGATCGTCGCAGTGCCGTGTTGCCCGGAATCCACACGCCGCCGCCGGATCTCGCCGTCGATCCGCCCCAGTGGGCCGCCTTCTCGACGATCACCGTCGACAGCCCGTGCTTCGCGGCGGTCAGCGCCGCCGCCATACCCGCCGCACCGGATCCCACCACGATCACATCGAAGTTCTGGCCGGTCGCTTTGTCGTCCTGCATTGTTCCTCACCCTGATTGTTCTGTTCGAAGCTGTTCACCGACACGCCAAGGCTTTTCAGCCGCGCCAGCGCTCCCCCGTCACGGCGTCGAGCGCGCCCTCGACGCACACCGCCAGCGACATCTCCGGATGCGCCGAATTCCGCAGCCACTGCAGATATCCGAACTCCGCCGCCGCCAGCATGAGATGCACCAGCAGGCCCGGCGTGCTGTCCTGACCCGCGTCCCGCCCCATCCGCTCCGCGACCAGCTCGACCAACCGAGTCCGATGTTCCGGAGTGATCAGCGCGACCCGTTCCAGCAGATGCGGCGCGGTCTGGAACGCCGCCCGCCACTGCTCCAGGTCCTGCGCGGCGAGGGTCGTGGACCGAGTCAGAATCGCCTGCGCCAGCGCCACATCCGCCGATTCCCCCGAGTTCCGCTCCTCCAGCAGCGCCACGATCCCGGCACCACCTTCACGCACGGGGTCGAGCAGCAGGTCCTCCTTGCTGCGCACGTGCCGGAAATACGTGCTCGCCGAAACCCCCGCCGCGGCCGCGATCTGCTCGGTCGTCACCTCCCCGAACCCCGTCGCCGCGAACAACTCGTACGCCGCCCGCTGAATCTCCCTGCGGATCTGCCGCCGCTGCCGTTCCCGCAATGACATCCATGCCTCCTTCGCCTGACGACAGGATCTCCCCCTATGACAGTCACTGTCAAGAGTGGAGTCGCAGTCATCTAGCGCGGCCGACGACGAATACACAGTTCGCCATGACATTGCCGATTCCACATTGAGGTCTTCACCCAAGCCCGATGAATACGACCGATGCGCACATAATGATGAGTGGATGAAGCATGCCCGGAGAGGAACATCCTGTACAAGGAAGGAATCCACGCCATGAGTACCGAATCGCACGCCCCGCACGCCGGACACGAGCACGTCCACGGCGAAGGTTGCGGACATGTCGCCGTTCCACACGACGGCCACACCGACTACGTGCACGACGGGCATCTGCACCGAGCCCACGGCGACCACTACGACGAGTGCGAACCGTCCGGCCACACCGCGCACGACAATCACGAACACGTCCACGGCGAGGGCTGCGGCCATGCCGCGGTGCCCCACGGCGACCACGTCGACTACATCCACGACGGGCACCGCCACGCGCCGCACGAGGGGCACTACGACGAGCACTGACCGGCCCCGGCCTCACCCGAGGCCGGGCCCCACCGGTCCGCCGACCTCAGACGCGACGCAGCGCGAGCACCGGAATAGTCCGGATCCCAGCCGTTTTCTCCGCGTACTCCGCGAATCCCGGATACCGCCGGGCCTGCTCGGCGAAGATCCGGTCACGGTCCGCGCCGGTCACCTCGGTGACGACGACCGGGTAGGTCTCGGTGCCGATCTCGGCCACGGCCTTCCCGGCGGTGACCAGGTTGTAGTACCAGTCCGGATTCGTCGGCGCGCCCGCCTTGGAGGCGAACACGTAGACCACGGCGGGGTCCTGCTCATCGGCCATGTACATGGTCGGCGTGACCAGCTCACGACCGCTCTTGCGCCCGCGGTGGTGCATCAGGATCATCGGCGCGCCCTCGAAGGGACCGCCCACCCGGCCCTCATTGGCCCGGAACTCGTTGATGATGTTCGTATTCCAGTCGCTCATACCGGCCATTCTGCCGACAAGGGCCGGGCATCCGTGGGATGCCCGGCCCTGTGCGACGGAAACCGTTACGGCAGCGGACCGCCGGCGGCGATGGCCGAGAGGGTGGCGAACTCGTCACCCTTCAGCGACGCGCCGCCCACCAGAGCGCCGTCGATGTCGGCCTGGCCGACCAGTTCGCCGACGTTCTTGGCGTTGACCGAGCCGCCGTAGAGGACGCGGACGCCCGCGGCCACTTCGGGATTCGCCAGTTCGGCGAGCTCCTTGCGGATGGCGCCGCAGACTTCCTGCGCGTCGGCCGGGGTGGCGACCTTGCCGGTGCCGATGGCCCAGACCGGCTCGTAGGCGATGACGACCTTGGAGATCTCCTCCGCCGTCAGGCCCTTGAGCGAACCGCGCAGCTGCTCGAGGTTGTACTCCACGTGGGTCTTGGACTCGCGGACGCCCAGGCCCTCACCGATGCAGACGATCGGCGTGATGCCGTACTTCAGCGCCTGCTTGGCCTTGGCCAGCACGGTGGCGTCGTCCTCGGTGTGGTACTGACGCCGCTCGGAGTGACCCACCACGACGAAGGTGCAGCCCAGCTTCGCGAGCATGGAACCGCTGATCTCGCCGGTGTAGGCGCCCTCGTCGTGGGTCGACACGTCCTGGGCACCGTAGGTGATCAGGAGACGGTCGCCCTCGACCAGCGTCTGCACGCTGCGCAGGTCCACGAACGGCGGGATCACCGTGACGTCGACCTTGTCGAAGTACTTCTCCGGCAACGCGAACGCGATCTTCTGCACCAGAGCGATGGCCTCGAGGTGGTTGAGGTTCATCTTCCAGTTGCCGGCGATCAAAGGCTTACGTGCCATGGCTCAGTCCTCCAACTGTGTTTCTTCGAGCACAGCGAGACCGGGGAGTTCCTTGCCCTCCAGGTATTCCAGCGACGCACCGCCACCGGTGGAGATGTGCGAGAAACCGTCGTCGGGCAGACCCAGGGTGCGCACCGCCGCGGCGGAGTCGCCACCGCCGACGACCGTGAACGCGCCCTTCGAGGTGGCCGTGGCGATCGCCTCGGCGACACCCCGGGTACCGGCCGCGAACTTCTCGAACTCGAACACGCCCATCGGGCCGTTCCAGAACACCGTCTTGGCCTCGGTCAGCAGCGCGCCGAAGCGGGCGGCCGAGTCGGGGCCGATGTCCAGACCCATCCAACCGTCCGGAATCTCGTGGGCGGGCACCGTCTTCGACTCCGCGTCCGCGGCGAACTTGTCGGCCACCACGATGTCCACCGGCAGGTGGATGACGTCGGCGTACTTGTCGAGCAGGTCCTTGCAGGTGTCGATCATCTCTTCCTGCAGCAGCGAGGTGCCCACCGAAAGGCCCTGTGCGGCAAGGAAGGTGAAGCACATGCCGCCGCCGATGACCAGCGTGTCGACCTTCGGCGCGAGCGCCTCGATGACCGCCAGCTTGTCGGAGACCTTGGAGCCGCCGAGCACCACCGCGTACGGGCGGGCCGGGTCCTCGGTGAGCTTCTTCAGCACCTCGGTCTCGGCCGCGACCAGCGTGCCCGCGTAGTGCGGAAGCAGCTTGGCCACGTCGTAGACCGACGCCTGCTTGCGGTGCACCACACCGAAACCGTCGGACACGAAAGCGCCATCGTCGCCGACCAGTTCGACCAGGGCGTTGGCGAGCTTGGTGCGCTCGGCCTCGTCCTTGCTGGTCTCACGCGCGTCGAAACGGATGTTCTCGAGCAGCATGACATCACCGTCGGTGAGGCCCTCGGAACGGGCGAGCGCGTCCTGGCCCACCACGTCACCGGCCAGCTGGACATTGCGGCCCAGCTCCTCGGCCAGTCGCGCGGCGACCGGGGCGAGGGAGAACTTCGGGTCCGGCTCGCCCTTGGGGCGGCCCAGATGCGCGGTCACCACGACCTTGGCGCCGGCCTCGGCCAGCGCCTTGATGGTCGGCGCGGACGCGATGATGCGGCCCGGGTCGGTGATGACGCCGTTGTCGAGCGGCACGTTCAGGTCCGAGCGCACCAGCACGCCCCGGCCCTCGACGCCCTCGTTCAGCAGATCCTGGAGAGTCTTGATCGTCATCGGCGCTTAGAGGGACTTGCCGACGAGGCCGACGAGGTCGGCGAGACGGTTGGAGTAGCCCCACTCGTTGTCGTACCACGAGGCGACCTTGACCTGGTTGTCGATGACCTGGGTCAGCGGCGCGTCGTAGATGGAGGAGTGCGGGTCGGTCACGATGTCGGAGGAGACGATCGGGTCGACGTTGTACTTCAGGATGCCCTTCATCGGGCCGTCAGCGGCGGCCTTCATGGCGGCGTTGATCTCCTCGACCGAGGCGGCGCGCGCCAGGTCGACGGTCAGGTCGGTGAGCGAACCGGTCGGAACCGGCACGCGCAGCGCGTAACCGTTCAGCTTGCCGAGCAGCTCGGGCAGCACCAGGCCGATGGCCTTCGCGGCGCCGGTGCCGGTGGGCACGATGTTCAGGGCGGCGGCGCGGGCGCGACGCAGATCCGAGTGCGGGCCGTCCTGCAGGTTCTGGTCCTGGGTGTAGGCGTGCACGGTGGTCATCAGACCACGCTCGATGCCGAAGGAGTCGTTGAGCACCTTGGCGATCGGGCCCAGGCAGTTGGTGGTGCAGGACGCGTTCGAGATGATGTTCTGCGAACCGTCGTACTTGTCGTCGTTGACGCCCATCACGATGGTGATGTCCTCGCCCTTGGCGGGCGCGGAGATGATGACCTTCTTGGCGCCGGCGGCCAGGTGGCCCTTGGCCTTGGTGGCGTCGGTGAAGATACCGGTGGACTCGACGACCACGTCGACACCCAGGTCGCCCCACGGGAGGGCGGCGGGGCCCTCCTTGATGGCCAGTGCGGTGATGCGCTGGTCGCCCACGACGATGGTCTCGTCGCCGTCCAGGGAAACGTCCTGCGGCAGGCGACCGAGGATCGAGTCGTACTTCAGCAGCGTCGCCAGCGACTTGTTGTCGGTCAGGTCATTGACCGCCACGATCTCGATGTCGGTGGTGCCGAGGGCCTTCTGCGCCTCGACGGCTCGGAAGAAGTTTCGCCCGATGCGGCCGAAGCCGTTGATACCTACCCGGACAGTCACGTTTCGCTCCTCAGCTTTGCGGATCGTTTCCGTTGCAGGGCTAACCCTAGCCTTGTAACGGAAACATCACGGACACACCCCCGCCACGGTGAACTACCGAAACGTTCACATACGTCACAGACGACCGGAAGCGCCGCAACCGTTGGGGTTGCGACGCTTCCGGACGGAATCACCGTGCGGTTGGCCTCAGTTTAGGCGGCACCGCAGCGGAATCATGCCTCTTCGAGCAGCTCTGCGGTGACGGCACTTTCGGTGTCGGGCACGCCGAGTTCCTTGGCGCGCCGGTCCGCCATCGACAGCAGCCGCCGGATCCGGCCCGCGACAGCGTCTTTCGTCATGGGCGGATCCGCCAGCTGGCCCAGCTCCTCGAGCGAGGCCTGCCGGTGCAGCACCCGCAGCTTGCCCGCGGCGGCCAGGTGGTCGGGAACATCGTCGCTCAGTATTTCGAGCGCCCGCTCCACCCGGGCCGCGGCGGCCACGGCCGCGCGCGCCGACCGACGCAGGTTCGCGTCGTCGAAATTGGCCAGCCGGTTCGCGGTCGCCCGGACCTCGCGGCGCATGCGCCGCTCCTCCCAGGTGAGCCGCGTGTCCTGCGCACCCATGCGGGTGAGCAGGGCGCCGATGGCCTCACCGTCGCGCACCACGACGCGATCGGTGCCGCGCACCTCGCGCGCCTTGGCCGAGATGCCCATGCGCCGGGCCGCGCCGACGAGCGCGAGCGCCGCCTCCGGCCCGGGGCAGCTCACCTCGAGCGCCGAGGACCGGCCCGGCTCGGTGAGCGAGCCGTGCGCGAGAAACGCCCCGCGCCAAGCCGCTTCGGCGTCGCCGATGCTGCCGCCCACGACCTGCGCGGGCAGGCCCCGGACCGGCCGGCCGCGCACGTCGAGCAAACCGGTCTGGCGCGCCAGCGCCTCGCCTTCCTTGGAAACTCGCACTACATACCGGGAGGTTTTCCGGAGCCCTCCGGCGCCGAGGACATGCACGTCCGAGCCGTATCCGTACAGCTCGAAGATCTCTCGACGCAGCCGACGCGCTATGGAACCCATATCCACTTCGGCTTCGACGATCACCCGACCGCCGACGATGTGCAATCCACCGGCGAACCGCAGTAGCGCGGACAATTCCGCTTTGCGCGAGCTCACCTGTGATACAGAGAGCCGGCTCAGCTCGTCCTTCACTTCCGCTGTCATCGCCACGAGACGCGCTCCTTTCCACCCAACCCGGACCGCACACGTTGGCCCATATGCCGTCCTTCGACTCGAAGCCCTGCTGATTCCGGCCGAGGTTGCCGGATCACCTGATCCAGTGCGGCGGCAAGCTTTCCGGGGTGGTGCCGGTCCGTCCCCGCCTCGGCGACATCAGCGAAGGTTACTCGCGCACGCAGCTGTTCGGCAGCTCTTGCCAGATGTTCGCGTTCCCTACCCTCGGGTACGGAACCGGAGTCCACCAGAACATGGTCGACTGTGAAATCCGGTGCGTGCTGGGACAATACATGCAGGTGCCGTTCCGCGGAGAATCCGGCCGTTTCGCCCGGTTCGGCAGCGAGGTTGAGCACCAGCACTTTCCGCGCCCGCGTATGCAGCAGCGCTTCGTGCAAATCCGGCACCAGCACATGCGGAATGACGCTCGTGAACCAGCTCCCGGGGCCCAGCACCACCACGTCCGCGTGCTCGATCGCCGAGGTCGCCTCGGGGCAGGCGGGCGGATCCGAGGGGATCAGCCGCACCCGGCGCACCTTGCCCGGCGTGGTCGCCACCGCCACCTGACCGCGGATGCAGCGACTCACCCGCGGATCGCCTTCCAGCCCAGAGACATCCGCCTCGATGGTCAGCGCGATCGGCGACATGGGTAGCACTCTTCCGGTGACCCGCAGAATCTTTCCGGCCTCGTCGAGGGCCGCGACGGGGTCGCCCAGCTCCTCGGTCAGGCCCGCCAGAATCAGGTTGCCGACCGAGTGCCCGGCCAGCGCGCCGGTCCCGCCGAAGCGATGTTGCAAAGTTCGCGCCCAGTGCCCGTCGGCCTCTTCGGCCAAGGCCACCAATGCCATTCGGAGATCGCCCGGCGGCAGCATGCCCAGCTCCGCGCGCAAGCGGCCCGAGGAGCCGCCGTCGTCGGCGACGGTGACCACCGCGGTGATCTTGCGCGTGAGCCGCCGCACGGCGGTCAGCGTCGCATACAGCCCGTGCCCACCGCCGAGCGCCACGAAGGCGGGATTGGCGGTACGGCCGGAAGTGCTCTCACTCATTCCCGCCCCAGATCTCGGTGGACCACGCGCACGACGTCACCCGAATCGCTGTCCGCCGCATGGCCCGCCAACGCGTCACCCAGCGCCTCCGCTATCGCCACACTGCGGTGTTTACCGCCGGTGCAGCCCACTGCCACGGTCATGTATCGCTTCCCCTCTTGGCGGTAGCCCTCGGTCGTCAGGTCGACGAGATGGTGCGCGGTGCCCAGGTAGTCCTGTGCACCCGGGCGCGACAACACATACTCGCTGACCGGGGCGTCCTGCCCGGTTTTTTCGCGGAGTTCGGGAATCCAATGTGGATTCGGCAGGAAACGCAAATCGAACACCATGTCGGCGTCGAGCGGGACTCCGTACTTGAACCCGAACGATTGCACGGTCAACTGCAATACGCTGGCGGCGTCACCGCCGTAGACCTCCTCGAGCTTGCGGTGCAACTGGTGGATCGACAGCGCGGTGGTGTCGATGACGACGTCCGCGGCGGTCTTCACCGGGTCCAGGCGGCGGCGTTCGGCGGCGATGCCGGCGGTCAGGGTGCCGTCGGCGCTCTCGCTCTGGAGCGGATGGCGGCGGCGCGCGAAGCCGAAACGGCGGATCAGCACGTCGTCGGAGGCCTCGAGGAACAGGATGCGGGTCCGCACGCCCGCGGACCGCAACTGTTCGACCACCGCGGACAGATTCCCCGTGAAGAAGCGGTTGCGCACGTCCATGACCAGCGCGAGTTTGCGGATCGGCGGTTCGGCGGCGCGGCCCAGATCGACCATGCGGCCGATCAGTTCGGGTGGCAGATTGTCGGCGACGTAGTACCCCAGGTCCTCGAGCACCTTGCCCGCGGTGCCGCGGCCGGCGCCGGACAGGCCGGTCACGATGACCACCTCGACCGGAGCGGGTTCGGAACCGGGCCGCCCCTTACGGGGATTCGGCTGGGACTCGCCTGATTCGGTTGCCGGGTTGTTCTCGGCAGTAGCTGTGCTGTCTTCGACGCGCGTCATGTCCTACCGGTTCGTGTCTGGAGTTCCCTCGATCATCCTGCACCGACGCCCGCGAACCCGGCAGGCGAGCGGCGGGAGCGCAACACAGCTGTGATTTCCGCTCCCGACCAGCACACACGGCGTGTCGCAAATTTCCCGTTCGGCGTGTCGCACTCTACCCGGTGGGTCCCCGTCCGGCGCGCCGCGAAACGCCGACGCTCTACTGCTGACGCAACGCGTCCAGGACCGCCCTGGCCGTCGCCACTCCGATGCCCGGGACCTCGGTGATCTGCTCCACCGTAGCCTCCTTGAGCTTGGCGACCGATCCGAAATGCGTCACCAGCGCGGTCTTACGAGTCGACCCCAACCCCGGCACCGAATCCAGCGCCGACGCCGTCATCCGCCGCGACCGCTTGGAGCGGTGGAAGGTGATGGCGAAGCGGTGCGCCTCGTCGCGCACCCGCTGCAGCAGATACAGCGCCTCACTGGTGCGCGGCATGATCACCGGGTCCGGCTCGTTGGGCACCCACACCTCTTCCAGGCGCTTGGCCAGGCCGATCACCGCGACATCGGTGATGCCCAGCTCGTCGAGCACCTCCGCGGCCGCGTTCACCTGCGGCGCACCGCCGTCCACCACGTACAGGTTGGGCGGATAGGAAAAGCGGCGCGGCTTGCCGGTCTTCGGGTCGATGCCGGGCAGCCCGGGTTCGGTTGCCTCGGAATCGGATTCGAGCTCGGCGGCCTCGGCGGCGTCGAGTTCGCGGCGCAGCTTCCCGAAGCGACGGCGGGTCACCTCGGCGATGCTGCCGACGTCGTCGGAGCGGCCCTCCCCGGCGGCCTCCTTGATCGTGTAGTGCCGGTACTCGGACTTGCGGGCCAGCCCGTCCTCGAACACCACCAGCGAGGCCACCACGTCGGTGCCCTGCACATGGGAGATGTCCACGCACTCGATGCGCAGCGGCGCGCTGTCCAGATCCAGGGTGTCCTGGAGTTCCTGCAGCGCCGCCGACCGCGCGGTCAGGTCGCCGGCGCGTTTGAGCTTGTGCTGGGCGAGGGCTTCCTGCGCATTGCGCTGCACCGTCTCGGCCAGGGCCTTCTTGTCCCCGCGCTGAGGCACCCGCAGCTGCACCGCCGACCCGCGCAGCCCCGACAGCCACTGCTGCACCTGCTCGTGATCGTTGGGCAGGGCCGGGACCAGCACTTCCCGGGGAACCACCGCGCCCGGTTGCTGGTCACCGCTCTGCGCGGCGACCGCGGTCTGCTCGCCGTAGAACTGGGTCAGGAACTGCTCGACCAACGCGGGCAGCTCGCCCCCGGCCGCCGCGGCGTCGATGGCGTCGCCGGACT
Source organism: Nocardia sp. CA-136227 (assembly GCF_050955695.1). Classification (NCBI taxonomy): domain Bacteria; kingdom Bacillati; phylum Actinomycetota; class Actinomycetes; order Mycobacteriales; family Nocardiaceae; genus Nocardia; species Nocardia sp. CA-136227. Next base: position 3,314,668 of record NZ_CP192081.1, on the reverse strand, counting down.
TGTCGACCACCCAGCCGCGCTGGCCGCGCACCCGGCCGTCGCGGACGTGGAAGATCTGGACCGCGGCCTCGAGCTCGTCGACGGCGAAGTCGATGACATCGGCGTCGGTGCCGGTGCCCAGCACCACCGCCTGCTTCTCGAGCGCGCGCTTGAGCGCCTGCACGTCGTCGCGCAGCCGGGCGGCGTTCTCGAAGTCGAGCTCGTCGGCGGCCTCGTGCATGCGGCGTTCCAGCTGCTTGACCAGGCGGTCGGTCTTGCCGGAGAGGAAGTCGCAGAAGTCGTCCACGATGTCGCGGTGCTCGGCCGCGCTCACCCGGCCGATGCACGGCGCGGAGCACTTGTCGATGTAGCCCAGCAGGCAGGGCCGCCCGATCTGGCTGTGCCGCTTGAAGACTCCGGCCGAGCAGGTGCGCACCGGGAACACCCGCAGCAGCAGGTCCAGGGTCTCGCGGATGGCCCAGGCGTGGGCGTACGGACCGAAGTACCGAACGCCCTTCTTGCGCGCGCCGCGGTAGACGAAGACGCGCGGGTATTCCTCGTCCAGGCTGACCGCCAGCACCGGGTACGACTTGTCGTCGCGGTAGCGGACATTGAAGCGCGGATCGAATTCCTTGATCCAGTTGTATTCCAGCTGCAGCGCTTCCACCTCGGTGGACACCACGGTCCACTCGACGCCGGCGGCGGTGGTCACCATCTGGCGGGTGCGCGGATGCAGCCCGGCCACATCGGCGAAGTACGAGTTCAGCCGCTGGCGCAGGCTTTTCGCCTTGCCGACATAGATGACCTGGCCGAACTTGTCCCGGAACTTGTAGACGCCCGGTTCGACGGGGATGGTGCCCGGGGCGGGCCGGTAGGTCGCGGGATCTGCCACGAGTCCAGGTTAGTCAGTGCCTCCGACACCCCATCCGCGGCGCTCTCGGCGACGAAGTATGGACAAGATCATTCATCAGGAGAGGGAACCCCACATGATCCGTCTGCGTACTCGCCGCCGCTCGCTCGGCATCGTGGGCGCGGTCTGCCTGGCCGCGGCCGCCCTGGTGGCGGTGTCCGTGCCCGCCACGGCCGAGTCCGGCGACGCGTCGATCGTGGTGTCCGGGGTGCTCGCCGGGTACCGGTCACCCTCCCTGTTCTGCGGTGGGGCGGTGCTGAACTCCCCGGTCGGCATGCAGGCCGCCTGACCGAGCGCGCCACGCCGGAACATCGATCTCCGCGAGTTTCGGCGGTGCGGTGGGTCTCGCGAGTCAGTATGGATGAACTGTTTCGCTTGATCTGTCCGCATACGAGGGAGTTTGTTCGATGACGAACCATCACCATCTCCACCCGCGCCGCCGGTCCCTCGCGATCGGTTCCGCACTCGGCATCGGCGCGGCGGGCCTGATCGCGGTGTCGGCTCCGGCCGCCCACGCCGATTCGCCCTGCCGTATCGACCGGACGCTCGACACCGCCACCTTCACCTGCCCCGCGGACACCTGGTACGCCGCGGTGGTGCAGTGCCTGGGCGCCCGACAGGTCGGCAACGGCTACCAGTCCCCCACCTACATCGTGGGCGACTCGCCGCGCCCGCTCATCCCCATGACCATCGAATGCCGGGGTGAGGGCAAGAACGGCATCGTGCTCAACGCCTGGACCGACGGCCCCTTCTGAACCATCGGTGATCCGGGCGTCCCCGGAGAGCTACGCGATCTCGCGCCGCAAACACGGTGCGAGATCGCCCTTTTCGCCCACTTCCACGGTGTCCAGTTCCAGCCAGTCCGCCATCTCCCGCAGCGCGGAAGCCAGCGCCCCCGCGATCCGGGCGTGATCGCGTCCCGGCTCGGCGAACGCGCCCGGCACCAGCAGCCGCCCGCTCGCGCGCTCGGCGCGCAGGTCGACCCGCGCGACGAGTTCGCCGTCGAGCAGGAACGGGAAGACGTAATAGCCGTGCACCCGTTTGTGTTCCGGCGTGTAGATCTCGATCCGGTAGTGGAAGTCGAACAGCCGCTCGGTGCGATCGCGGAAGAAGATCAGCGGATCGAAGGGGCACAGCAGGGCCGCGCCGGAGACGCGGCGGGGCGTACGGGCCTCGGTGTGCAGGTAGGCGGGCTTGTCCCAGCCCTGCACGGTGACCTGCTCCAATTCCCCGGCATCGAGCAGATCGGCGATGGCGGGTTCGGTCTGGCGGCGGGTGAGCCGGTAGTAGTCGCGCAGATCGGTCTCGGTGCCCACGCCGTGCGCCCGGGCGGCGCGGCGCACCAGTTCGCGGATCGCGTCCGCCTCGTCCGGTTCGCGGGAAACCACCTCGGCGGGCAGGACGTTCGCCGCGAGGTCGTAGTGCCGCTGGAAGCCGACCCGGCGGGGCACGGTCAGCTCCCCGGCCGCGAACAGCGCCTCGCACACCACCTTGGTGTCGCTGTAGTTCCAGCCCCAATTGTCCTTGGCCCGTGGCCGATCCAGCTCCAGGTGCCGTTCGATCTCCCCGGCCGTGCTGGGGCCGTACTCCTTGACCACGCCGAGCACATCGTCGGCCAGGCCCGGATTGCGTTCCAGCACTTGCCGCATCCCGTTCCAGCGACCGTGCCGGTACTGCACCATGCGCCAGCGCATCAGCGGCCAGTCCCGCACCGGGATCAGCGCCGCCTCGTGCGCCCAGTACTCGATCAGCTGCCGCGGCTTGCGCGTGCTGTGCCCCCACGCGGCATCGTCGAGCAGGGTCCGGTCGTAGGCCCCGATGCGGCTGAACACCGGCGCGTAGTGCGCCCGCACCACCGCCGACACCGAGTCCAGCTGGAGCAGCCGGGTGCTGTCGAGGACCTTCATGACCGTGCGCCGGGTGGGCGGCGCGCTGGGCCGGGCGGACCCGAACCCCTGGGCCGCGAGTGCGATGCGGCGCGCCGCCGCGAGTGACAGGGATCCGGTCGGCGATGTCGGCACACTCGAACCATGCCACGACCCACCGACAACCCGGCTCGATACACGACTGTATCGAGCCCCTGTACAGCAGCGACCTCGTTGGATACATTCGTGTATCGAACTTCGACACCAAGGAAATGGGCATGATCGAGAACCCGGATGTCATCGTGGTCGGGGCCGGTCTGGCCGGTCTCGTCGCCACGCACGAGCTGGTCAAGGCGGGTAAGCGAGTCCTGATTCTGGATCAGGAGAACCGCGCCAACCTGGGCGGGCAGGCGTTCTGGTCGCTGGGCGGACTGTTCTTCGTGGACAGCCCCGAACAGCGGCGGCTCGGCGTCAAGGACAGCCTCGAGCTGGCCATGCAGGACTGGCTCGGCTCGGCCGGCTTCGACCGCGAGGACGAGGACCACTGGGCGCGACAGTGGGCGCGCGCCTACGTGGAGTTCGCGGCCACCGAGAAGCGCCAGTACCTGCACGATCTCGGACTGCGGGTGACGCCGCTGGTCGGCTGGGCCGAACGCGGCGGCGAATCCGCCGACGGGCACGGCAATTCGGTGCCGCGCTTCCACCTCACCTGGGGCACCGGACCCGAAGTCGTGCGGGTATTCCTCGAACCCGTGCTCGAGGCCGAGCGGCGCGGGCAGGTCGGATTCGCGTTCCGGCATCGCGTGGACGAGCTGATCGTGGAGGACGACGCCGTCACCGGCGTGCGCGGCAGCGTGCTGGAGGCCTCCACCGAGGAGCGCGGCGTCGCGTCCTCACGCACCGTGACCGGCGAGTTCGATCTGCGCGCGGCCGCGGTGATCGTCTCCTCCGGCGGCATCGGCCACAATCACGAACTGGTGCGGCGCAATTGGCCCACCGAGCGGCTCGGGCCGTGCCCGGAGCACATGATCGCGGGCGTCCCGGCGTACGTCGACGGCCGCATGCTCGGCATCACCGAGGCCGCGGGCGGGCGGATCGTGAACCGGGATCGCATGTGGCACTACACCGAGGGCATCCACAACTGGGATCCGGTGTGGCCCGATCACGCCATCCGCATCATCCCCGGGCCGTCGTCGCTGTGGTTCGACGCCAATGGAAAGCGCATGACCGCACCGGCTTTCCCGGGTTTCGACACCAATGCCACCATGAAGCAGATCCTGGCCACCGGCCACGACTACTCGTGGTTCATCCTGACCCAGTCGATCATCGAGAAGGAGTTCGCGCTCTCGGGCTCGGAGCAGAATCCCGATATCACCGGCAAGGACCTCAAGCTCACGCTCAAGAGCCGGGTGGCCAAGGGCGCGCCGGGTCCGGTGGAGGCGTTCAAGCAGCACGGCGTGGACTTCGTGGTCGCGGACACGCTGCCCGAACTGATCGCGGGGATGAACAAGATCTCGCGCGGCCCGCAGCTGGACGCGGCCGACATCGAACGTCAGATCGTGGCGCGCGACCGGGACGTCGAGCACAAGTTCAGCAAGGACGCCCAGCTCATGGCCGTCAACAACGCGCGACGCTACCTGGGTGACAAGCTCGGCCGGGTGGCCACGCCGCACAAGATCCTCGATCCGGCGCACGGGCCGTTGATCGGCGTGCGGCTCAATATCCTCACCCGCAAGACCCTGGGCGGTTTGCAGACCAATCTGGACTCGCAGGTCATCCGCCCCGACGGCACTCCGTTCCCGGGGCTGTACGCCGCGGGCGAGGTCGCCGGTTTCGGCGGCGGCGGCGTGCACGGCTACAACGCGCTGGAAGGCACCTTCCTGGGCGGCTGCATCTTCTCCGGCCGGGCCGCGGGACGGGCCCTGGGCCGCACCCCGAAGTGACGACTTCGGTTGCCGCCCACCGGATTCCGGTGGGCGGCGACCGTCGTCAGTCGACGGCGAACCAGCGGTAGCAGTCGCGGCGCAGCAGCAGCGCCAGCACGATGCCCGAGACCATGATGCCGCCGAGCACGGTGAACGGTCCGACGCCCGTGGGCATTTCGGCCGACATCAGGGTGAACACACCCAGGAAGACCTGCAGGCTGGACACGCCCAGCGCGGTCACCCAGATCCAGCGCGACCGCAGACCGAACAACAGGGCCACACCGCCGGTGACCCAGGCGGCGAAGAAGTGGCCGATGCTGCCCGCCACGCTGTCGAAGCCGGCCGGGATGGACAGCAGGCTGTGCAGCACGGCCAGACCGGTCGCGCCGAGCGCGGCGACCTGGGTCTCCCGAACCTTGGCGGGCACCTCGGCGTCCGCGCTCTCGCGGCGCAGCCCCCGCACGCCGTCGATCACCCGCTCGAAAAATGTGGCTGGAACGCCGTTTTCCGTGGCTACCGGTGTCATTTCCACCTCGTCGGCAACAGCCGAGTACGAACTCACAGCACTCCTCGTCGAGTAACCCCTGGTGGCGCGCCCCCTGCGAACCCGCCGAACCTGACGCTAACCAAATGTTCAGAGTCCGGACAATCTCGTTGACGAAGTTATGACCATGGCCACAGCGGATAGCCGGCATATGCACACAGTGATCTCGAACACATAACGGCCGCACGCAATTTCGCGTGCGGCCGTCGATAACACCAGGTCCGATACTACTTGTCGTCCATGGGGATCGGTGGAATGACCGGGAATTCCCCGGTGTAACCCTCGCGCATCCTGGCGATGGCCAGCACCCGCGGGCTGGCGATCCGCCACCCGATGGCGAGCGCGGGCACGATGATCACCAGGCTGGCCACCGTCCACGTACCGACCGGCCGGTCGAAAGCCATCAGGATCAGCACCAATCCCAGGAACACCAGCGTCGCGATCCCGGTGTAGGGGGCGCCGAACATCCGGAACGCGGGCCGCTCGGCCAGGCCCTGCTTGGCCAGGTAGAACAGCTTCAACTGGCACAGCACGATGGTCGCCCAGGACGCCAGAATGCCCAGCGAGGCAACATTCAGCACGATTTCGAACGCCTGCGACGGCACAATGTAATTCAGCCAGATACCGAACAATGCGATAGCGCTGGTGAGCAGAATTCCGCCGTAGGGCACACCCGCACTCGACATGCGCGCGGTGAATTTCGGCGCGCTGCCGTTCATCGCCATCGAACGCAGAATTCGGCCGGTCGAATACAGGCCCGCGTTCAAACTCGACAAGGCCGCGGTGAGCACCACGAAATTCATGATCGAGCCCATGTGCGCGACACCGAGTTTGGCGAAGAAGGTGACGAACGGACTCTCCCCCGCCTTGTAGGCGGTGTAGGGCAGCAGCAATGCCAGCAGAATCACCGAGCCGCAATAGAACAGCGCGATACGCAGGATGACCGAATTGATGGCGCGCGGCATGATCTTCGCCGGGTTCTCGGTCTCGCCCGCCGCGATGCCGACCATTTCCACCGCGGCATAGGCGAACACCACGCCCGAGGTGACGGTGACCAGCGGCAGCACGCCGGTCGGGAACCAGCCGCCCGCGGCGGAGATCATGCCGAAGCCGGTGGCCTGGCCGTCCACCTCGAACCGCCCCGCGAAGAAGACAGTGCCGACCACCAGGAAGGTGACCAGGGCGAGCACCTTGATCATGGCGGCCCAGAATTCCATCTCGCCGAACCACTTCACCGACGCCAGATTGATGCCGAGCACGATGACGAGCGCGCCCAGCGCCAGCAGCCATTGCGCGACCGGCTGGAAGGGACCCCAGTAGTGCAGATAGGTGGCGACCGCGGTGGTATCGACGATGCCGGTCATGGACCAGTTCAGGAAGTACATCCACCCGGCCACGAATGCGGCCTTCTCACCGAAGAATTCGCGCGCATAGGAGACGAACGAGCCCGAGGACGGGCGGTGCAGCACCAGTTCGCCCAGGGCGCGCAGGATGAAGAAGACGAATGCGCCACAGATCAGGTACACCAGGAACAGCGACGGCCCGGCATTGGCGAGGCGACCGCCGGCGCCCAGGAACAGGCCGGTGCCGATGGCGCCACCGATGGCGATCATCTGCAATTGCCGGGGTTTCAGGGCCTTGTGGTAGCCGCTGTCCTCGGCATTGAGGCTGGTGGCAGTTGTCCGGATCTCGGTCATACGCCGGGTTAACCCTCCGCTATCGTGAAACGAGGCCGTCCGAGAGTACCCTGTCGTTTGCTGAGAGCCGTTTCGGCGCTCCGGGCCGGGTCAGCGCCGCCGCCTCCAGCTGTTCTAGCAGCGATTCGAGCCGATTCATCGGCGATTGCCCTGGAAATGCTGATGATCCATAGGTGAGCGGACCGGTCAAACCGCCGCCCCCGCACGCTCACGGGGCTAGAGTCCGGTCATGAGGCGCTTGCGACGAACCGGGAGCGGCGCTGCCGCCCTGCTGCTGTCGATCGGAATGCTCACCGCCTGTTCGTCGTCGACGAACGAGAGTGCGTCGTGCACGGTGTCCCCCAACGGAACTCCGGTCACCTCCGGTGTTCCGGCCGGGCCGAGCTCGACGAATCTGGCGCTGCATCCGGAGGTCGCCACCGGCTACCGCACCGGCATGACGCCGGTGCGCACCGGCGGATTCGCGGTCTCCACCGCCAATCCCGTCGCCACCGAGGCCGCCTGCCGGGTGCTGCGCGACGGCGGCACCGCCGCGGACGCGCTGATCGTGGCGCAGACCGTGCTGAACCTGGTGGAGCCGCAGGCCACCGGCATCGGCGGCGGGGCGTTCCTCATGTACTACGACGCCGCGACCAAGAGTGTCGACGCCTACGACGGCCGCGAGACCGCGCCCAAGGCCGCCACCGAGGACTACCTGCGCTACATCAGCCCCACCGATCACACTGTGCCGCAACCCAACGCGCGCGCCAGCGGACGCTCGATCGGCGTGCCGGGCGTGCTGCGCATGCTGGAACTCGCGCACACCGAGCACGGCAAGCAACCCTGGCGCGACCTGTTCACCCCCGCGGTGAACCTCGCCGACGACGGCTTCAAGATCTCCCCGCGCATGGCCACCCAGATCGCGGCGTCCACGGCGGACCTGGCCCGCGACGACGCCGCCCGCGCGTATTTCCTGCTCCCCGACGGCAATCCGAAGCAGGCCGGCACCACGCTGGTGAATCCGGCCTTCGCCAAGACCCTCTCGGCCATCGCCGCCGACGGCGCGAACGCCTTCTACACCGGGGCCATCGCCGCCGACATCGTCGACACCACCGCCACCACCGCCGGCGGCCGCACCCCGGGACAGCTGGCGCTCGCGGATCTGTCGTCGTACCAAGCCAAGAAGCGCACCGCGGTGTGCTCGCCCTATCGCACCCACGAGATCTGCGGCATGCCGAATCCCTCCTCGGGCGGCATCACCGTCGAGGCGGCGCTGGGCATCCTGTCGAATTTCGATCTGGCCGCGATGAAACCGACCGACGTGTCCGGTGACAGCACCGCCGCGCGCGACGGCGGCAAGCCCACCGCCGAGGCCGTGCACCTGATCGCCGAGGCCGAGCGACTGGCCTACGCCGACCGTGACAAGTACATCGCCGACTCGGATTTCGTTCCGCTGCCGGGCAATTCACCGCAGACCCTGCTGGACCCGAACTATCTGAAGCAGCGGGCCGCGCTCATCAACCCGAGCAAGAGCCTGGGCACCGCCCAGCCGGGCGACTTCGGGCCGGTCCCGGTCGGCAACGGTCCGCAGCAGCCCGAGCACGGCACCAGCCACATCTCGATCGTCGACAAGTACGGCAACGCGGCCTCCATGACCACCACGGTCGAATCCGCTTTCGGGTCCTTCCATTTCGTGGACGGGTTCATTCTCAACAACCAGCTCACCGACTTCTCCGCCGAACCCCGGGACAAGGACGGCGCGCCGGTCGCCAACCGCATCGACGCGGGCAAGCGGCCGCGCAGCTCCATGGCCCCGACCCTGGTGTTCGACCGCAATCCCGACGGCAGCCGCGGCGCGCTCAGCCATGTCACCGGGTCGCCGGGCGGGGCGGTGATCATCCAGTTCGTGGTGAAAACCCTGGTCGCCATGCTGGATTGGGGGCTGAATCCGCAGCAGGCGGTGTCGATGATCGACTTCGGCGCGGCCAATACGCCCACCACGAACGTGGGCGGCGAGCATCCGGCGGTGAACGCCACCGACAATGGCGACCACGACGTCCTGGTCCAGAAGCTGCGCGCGTCCGGCGATCAGGTGTCGGTGGCGCCGCAATCGAGCGGACTCTCGGCGCTGGCGCGCGACGGCGACGGCTGGATCGGCGGCGCGGATCCCCGCCGCGAGGGCGCGGTGCTCGGCGGCCCGCGCTAGGCCGCCTCAGGCGTGCCCGACCGCGAGCCGGACGGGTCGAGCCTCACGAACGGGGCCAGTGCTTACCGCGGTAGCTCTCGATATCGGCGTTGAATCGGGCCAGCAACGACGCGAGCGCTGACACGTCCTCGTCGGACCAGCCTGCCAGGATCTCGTCGAGATGCCGAAGGCTCTGCGCCCGTTCGGCATCGAGCCGGGCGGCCCCTTCGGCGGTGACCCGGAACTTGCGGGCGATGCCGCCGTCGGGGTCGGGGATGCGTTCGGCCAGGTCCGCGCGCAGGAGCGCGGCGGTCTGCCGATTGAGGGTGGACGCGTCCAGCCCCAGCGTGTCACTGAGCTGACCGATCGACATCGGCCCCTCCCCGCGCAGCAGACTGAGCAGCAGATAGGCGCTGCGGTCGAGGCCGTTGTCTCCTTTGCGCGGAATCAGGCTGTACCGGCCGAACAGCATGGTCTCGAACTCGAGCAATTCGGTGGGCTTGGTCAATTCCATCCTTTCCGCGGTCCCCACACCCTACGTGTGACGGGCGCCGGACATCGATTATGCATCATGCACGTGATGTGTATAGTGCACATAGATTGATGATGAGGAGAACCCCTATGACCAGACCCGAGTCCGCTACTCGGCCTGCCGGCGCCCCGCCGGAGCCCACACGCGCCGGCAGCACCCTCGCGGTGCTGGCCTACACCGGCGTCGTCGCCTCACTGATGCAGACGCTGGTGGTCCCGCTCCTGGGCGACCTGCCCCGAATCCTGCACGCGTCCGCGTCGAACGCGTCATGGGTCGTCACCATCACCCTGCTGGTGGCGGCCGTGGCCACGCCGGTCGCGGGACGGCTCGGCGACATGTACGGCAAGCGCCGCATGCTCATCGCCTCGACCATCCCGATCATGGTGGGCTCGATCGTGTGCGCGGTGTCGACCTCGCTGATCCCGATGATCATCGGACGCGGGCTGCAGGGCCTGGGCGTGGGCACCATCCCGCTGGCCATCGCCCTGTTGCGCGATGTGATGCCGCCCGAGCGCCTCGGTTCGGCCATCGCGCTGATCAGCTCGTCGCTGGGCATCGGCGGCGCGCTCGGCCTGCCGATCGCGTCCGCGGTCACCGAGTACAGCAACTGGCGTGTGATGTTCTGGGTCGCAGCGGTTCTCGTGGCGATCGCCACCGCGCTCATCGTCCTGGTCGTCCCCGAGGGCACCTCCGAAGGACCGTCGGGCCGCTTCGACGTTCCCGGCGCGCTCCTGCTCGGCGCGGCCCTGGTGTGCCTGCTGCTGCCGGTGTCGAAGGGCGCGGCCTGGGGCTGGACCAGCGGCTCGACCCTCGGGCTGTTCGCCGCGGCGCTGGTGCTGCTGCTGGTGTGGGGCTGGTGGGAACTGCGCTCCCCCGAACCGCTGGTCGATCTGCGGATCACCGCTCGCCCGCAGGTCCTGGTCACCAACCTGGCCAGCATCGCGGTCGGCGTCGGCCTGTACGCGCTACAGCTGAGCCTTCCGCAGCTCATGCAGCTGCCCGAGGCGCTCGGCTACGGCCTGGGCCAGTCGATGGTCATGATGGGCGTGTGGATGGCCACCGGCGGCATCATGATGATGCTCATCTCGCCGATCGGCGCGAAGCTGTCCGCGGCGCGCGGCCCGAAGACCACGCTGGTCACCGGCACGCTGATCATGGCCGCCGGTTACGGTGTGGCGCTGCCGCTGATGGGGTCCATCGGGGGCCTGGTGGTCGTCAACATCATCTGCAGCACCGGTGTCGCCTTCGCCTACGGCGCGATGCCCGCGCTCATCATGGGCGCGGTGCCGCAGTCGGAGACCGCGGCCGCCAACAGCTTCAACACCCTGATGCGCTCGATCGGCACCTCGGTCTCGGCCGCGGTGGTCGGCGCGGTGCTGGCGCAGATGAGTGTGCAGATGGGCAGCCACAGCATCCCGACCGAGCACGGCTTCCGCACGGTGTTCCTGATCGGCAGCGTCGTGTGCCTGGTCGCCGCGCTGATCGCGGTGCTGATCCCGGTGCGGCGCGCGGTGCAGTCCGTCCCCGCGCAACGGCCGGAGACCGAGAAGGCCCTCGCGGAGAACTGATTCCGAACCGGATCGGACGAGGCACAGCCATCCGTCCGCCGCGGCCACGAAGGCGCGGCGACGGATGGCTTACTTGTTCTCGCCGGTGTACTTCGCGCCGAGTTCGCGGAACCGGTCCATGGCCTCGGCCGCGCGCATCTTGTCGTTGGAGCGGATGGCCATCATGGGCACGTACTCGTCGTGCACCAGTTCCAGGCGCGCCCAGGACTTCTTGTCCGGGAAGGAGATCCCGCGGATGTCCTGCCACCCGAACTCGCTGTCGCCGACGATATTGCGCACCATGACCCCGCGCTTGCCGACCCGCACCCGGGGCCGGGTCAGGGTCAGCACGCCCGCGGCCAGCACCAGGCCGAACGCCGCCAGGCCGAGCTGATCGGAGACCCGGAAGTTGACGCCGGTGGAGCCCTGGCGCAGCACGATCCCGCCGAAGATGAAGACGGCGGCCAGCACCGCGGCCACGATCCGCACGGTGATGATGGCGCGGTGCGGTCGGACCTCGAGGTCCCACTCGCCGTCGGTGTTCGCGGCGGTGTCGGGCTTCGTCTCTGCCATGGGTGCTTCGGACTCCGGCTTCTGCTGCTCGCTACCGGCCTGCGTCGGGTGCTCGGCAGGCCCTTCCGTCGTCGCGGGGTCGTGCGGCGGTTCCTCCTCGGAGCCGCCGCGCTTCCAGATCCGGACGACGGGCATGACTAGGCGCTGAGTTCGCGCAGGGTGAGCGCGGCGTCCAGCGCGGCCGCGGCCGCCTGCTCGCCCTTGTTCTCCGCCGAACCCGGCAGGCCCGCACGGTCCAGCGCCTGCTCCTCGGTGTTCACCGTGAGCACGCCATTGGCGACCGGGGTGCCCTCGTCCAGCGACACCCGGGTCAGGCCCGCGGTCACCGAATCACACACGTACTCGAAATGCGGTGTGCCGCCGCGGATCACGACGCCGAGCGCGACCACCGCGTCATGGCTGCGGGCCAGCGCCTGCGCCACCACGGGCAGCTCCATGGCGCCGGCGACCCGGACCACGGTGATGTCGGCGACGCCCGCGTCGCGTGCGGTCTTCTCCGCGTTCGCGACCAGCGCGTCGCAGATGGTGGTGTGCCAGCGCGAGGCCACGATCCCCAGCTTGAGGTCCTTGGCATCGGCGAGCTCGAAAGCCGGTACGCCGGTACCGCTCATCGTTGTTCCGCCCTCTCGGTTGTCAGTTCGCGGTCTCGCCCAGGTCCAGGTCTTCCAGGCCGACCAGGTCGTGGCCCATCCGATCCCGCTTGGTGCGCAGGTACCGCAGATTGTGCTTGTTGGCGCGCACCGGCATGGCCACGCGCTCACTGATGCTCAGACCGTAGCCCTCGATCCCGGCGCGCTTGTCCGGGTTGTTGGTGAGCAGCCGCATCGAATTGATGCCCAGGTCGACCAGGATCTGCGCGCCGATGCCGTAGTCGCGGGCGTCGGCCGGCAGGCCCAGGTTGAGGTTGGCGTCGACGGTGTCGTCACCGCTGTCCTGCAGCTGGTAGGCCTGCAGCTTGTGCAGCAGGCCGATGCCGCGGCCCTCGTGGCCGCGCATGTAGAGCAGCACGCCGCGGCCCTGCTCGGCGATCAGCTCCATGGCGGCGTCGAGCTGCGGGCCGCAGTCGCAGCGCAGCGAGCCGAAGGCGTCGCCGGTGAGGCATTCGGAGTGCACGCGCACCAGCACGTCACGGCCGTCGCCGATCTCGCCCATCACCAGGGCGACATGCTCGGCGTCGTCGTATTCGCTCTCGTAGCCGATGGCCAGGAAGTCGCCGAACTCGGTGGGCAGCTTGGCCTCCGCGACCTGCTTGACGTGCTTCTCGTTGCGGCGGCGCCAGGAGATCATGTCGGCGATGGAGATGAGCGCCAGATCGTGTTCGTCGGCGAAGACGCGCAGCTCGTCGGTGCGCGCCATATCACCTTCGTTCTTCTGGCTCACGATCTCGCAGATGACTCCGGCGGGGCTGAGTCCGGCCATCCGGGCCAGATCCACGGCGGCCTCGGTGTGGCCGGGACGGCGCAGCACACCACCGTCCTTGGCGCGCAACGGAACCACATGCCCCGGACGAGTCAGATCATCGGATTTGGCGGTGGGGTCGGCCAGCACGCGCATGGTGGTGGCGCGGTCGGCTGCCGAGATCCCGGTGCTGATACCTTCCCGGGCATCGACGGCGACGGTGTAGGCGGTGCCGTGCCGGTCCTGATTGACCGCGTACATGGGCGGCAGGCCCAGGCGATCGCAGTCCGCCCCGGTGAGCGGCACACAGATGTAACCGGAGGTGTAGCGGATCATGAAGGCCACCAGCTCGGGTGTCGCCTTCTCCGCCGCGAAGATGAGGTCGCCCTCGTTCTCCCGGCCCTCGTCGTCGACGACGACAACCGCCTTACCGGCGGCGATGTCGGCGACTGCGCGCTCTACGGTGTCGAACCTGGTCACGTCTGTTGTGCTCCATCTCGAATTAGGTGCCTCATTACAGTAAGGCAGTGCCCGAATTGCGCCGCCTCCGGCGTCGCGGGTCCGGTCAGCCCCGCTGTACGAGCCGCTCGACGTACTTGGCGATGATGTCGACTTCGAGATTCACGACGGTGCCGACGGGGGCGGTGCCCAGGGTGGTGAGCTCGCGGGTGGTGGGGATGAGCGAGACCTCGAACCAGTCCTTGCTGCCGTCGGCGAACGCGTCCTCGGCGAGGCCGATGCCGGAGACGGTCAGCGAGATGCCGTCGACGGTGATCGAGCCCTTCTCCACGACGTAACGGGCGATGCTGTCGGGCAACGAGATTCGCACGACCTCCCAGTTCTCGTGCGGGGTGCGCGAGACGATGGTGCCGGTGCCGTCCACGTGACCCTGCACGATGTGGCCGCCCAGCCGGCTGTTCACCGCCGCGGCGCGCTCCAGGTTCACGCGGGAACCCGCGGCCAGGGCGCCGATGCTGGAACGGTCCAGGGTCTCGGCCATCACATCGACGGTGAAGGTGTCGCCGACGACCTCGCGGTCCACCACGGTGAGGCAGACGCCGTTGACGGCGATCGAATCACCGTGTCCCGCATCGGAGGTCACCAGGGGGCCGCGAATGGTCAGCCGCGCCGAATCGTCCAGCCGCTCGGTGGCGACGATCTCGCCCAGTTCCTCGACGATGCCTGTGAACATGCGTACCTCTCCCTGATCGCGACTGCGTACTCGCTCGAGCCAACAGCGCGCCCCGCACGCGGTATTCCCGCGCGGACGGCCGTCCCCCTCAGCGTAACGACGCGCAGTCGTAGGCGACATGCGGCCTCGTTCACTGGAGCGTTGGATACCGGTGGATGGACGAAATCGGGTATAAGCCAACTTGCGATCAGTAAATTGCCCGAATTGCTCGGAATCACCTATTACAGGATCGGAATCGAGTGGATTTATCCATGGCCTGACCAGGCCCAACGCTGGCAGGTACCCAATCCGCGACTCGCTTACACCTGAATCTTGCGCGGCAACGAAAATGGTCGCAAGATTGTTATGCAGCTGATTCCAACAGTTCAACTCTCCCCGAGCAGTTCAGAGCAGAACGGTCAACGCGTCCACGGCCGGCCGGGCCGGGTGACGATCTACGCCAGCACACGAACCGAAGGAAGGTTGGACCCCGCGCGGGTCGGATCCAGGTGGCACACAACACAATCGGCACAGTCAGGGGTGCGGCGTGACAACGCTTCTCGATTCGACACTCGAAGTTCGCTGCGTGCAGTACCGGCGCGAATTTCACCTGCCGGCATCGATCGATCCGACATCACGGCACATCCTGCTGGAGATAGGCGGTCGTTACGGGGCCGTCACCATGCCCGCCGACCTCGGCGAACGTGTCCGCCAGCGACTCACCCAGGCCGAACTGGCCGGGCCGGTGGTGCACCACCCCCGGGCCCGGCGCTGGACCTTCATCACCGGTCCCGCCCGGCCCGAGTCGCTCAGCACCGCGGTGACCGCGGCCCTGTTCCGGCTCTACGCCACCATCGCCTGCCCGGGCGCTCAGGTCGTGCTCCCCTCCGCCGAGGACGAGCGCACCGGCTACCGCACCTGGATCCGGTCGCCGGAGACCACCGACATGGCGCCGCCGCTGGAATCGGTGATCGAAGCGCTACTGGCACACTGAGCGCCGATCCCGGCGGCGTCCGCGAGCTACTGGGCCGACGCCGCCTCGACGGCGATCACCCTCTGCCGCAAGGCTTCCACCGTCGCGGCCGGATCCGGGGTGCCGTACACCGCGGAACCCGCCACGAAGCAGTCGATTCCGGCCTCGGCGGCCTGCTCGATGGTGTCCATATTGATGCCGCCGTCGATCTCCACCACCAGGCGCAGCTCACCGGCGTCCACCAGGCGACGCACCTGACGCGCCTTGTCCAGCACGTGCGGGATGAAAGACTGTCCGCCGAAACCGGGTTCGACGCTCATCACCAGCAGGGTGTCGAAATCACGCAGGATCTCGAGGTAGGGCTCGATCGGGGTGTTCGGCTTCACCGAGAGCCCGGCCTTGGCGCCCGCCGCGCGAATGTCACGAGCCACCGCGATCGGGTTGTCGGTCGCCTCGGCGTGGAAGGTGACGTTGTAGGCGCCCGCCTCCGCGTACCACGGGGCCCAGCGCTCCGGGTCCTCGATCATCAGATGGCAGTCCATCGGAATGTCGGTGACCTTCAGCAGGCTCTCGACGATCGGCGGGCCCATCGTCAGGTTGGGCACGAAGTGGTTGTCCATCACATCGACGTGCACCCAGTCCGCACCCTCGATCGCCCGCAGCTCAGCCGCGAGGTTCGCGAAATCGGCGGACAGGATGGACGGGGCGATCATCGGGGCCGGACGCTGGAACGGGGAGGAAGAAGTGCACACACGCGGCAGTGTATCGGCACCACCGAGTGCGTCCCGCGTCACGGGAATGGCTGATTGCCGCGCACCGGAATGGGTAGCCTCTACAGGGTGATCAACATTTCGGCGGAACAAGGGTTGCGCGGCACACCGGTCGAAATCGGTGTCGCCGCCTCCGTATCCCAGTTGCCCATCGTGCGCGGACTCGCCGAAACCCTGGTGCTGCTCAGCGATTTCACCCTCGACGAGGTGGCCGACATCCGACTCGCCGTCGACGAGGCCGCCTCCACCCTGATCGCCATCGCCGCCCCGGGTTCCACGCTGCAGTGTCTGTTCACCGTCGGCGAGTCCGACCTGATCGTGCGGGTCCGCGGCACCGCCGCCGCCGAAGGCCTACCCGACCAGCGCAGCTTCGGCTGGCACGTCCTGCGGACCCTCTCCGACGAGGTCACCGCCACCCAGGAACCCTTCGATCCGGCCATCTCCGGATACCCGACGGCAGTGGAGTTCCGGCGGGTCCGGGGGAAGGCGTAGTGACCGGAGAAGACGTGTTCCCATCCCCCGACGACGCGGCCCGGCCCGAGGATCCGACCGCCGACACCGAAGCCCCCGAGAACCCCGAACCCGAAGAACCGGCCGAGGAGACCGTCGACGCCGAGGAGGCGGAGGAGGTCGCGCGCAGCGTCTCCGGCTACGACGACGTCGCGCTGCTGTTCGAGGAACTCGCGGCCGCCGCACCGGGATCCGCGGGGCGCGCCGCCCTGCGCTCACAGCTGATCAACCGGTGCATTCCGCTGGCCGACCACATCGCCCGCAAATTCAGCGGCCGCGGTGAGCCTTTCGACGACCTCACCCAGGTCGCGCGGGTCGGGCTGGTGCACGCGGTGGACCGGTTCGACGTCTCCCGCGGCTCCAACTTCCTGTCCTTCGCGGTGCCCACCATCATGGGCGAGGTGCGGCGCTACTTCCGCGACAACACCTGGGCCATGCGGGTGCCGCGGCGCGTCAAGGAAACCCACCTGCGCATCGGCTCCGCCATCGACGCGCTCTCCCAGCAGCTGGGGCGCTCCCCCACCGCCAAGGAGATCGCCGCCGCGCTCGACATCGACGCCGACGAGGTCACCCAGGCGGTCATCGCCGGAAACGCGTACCAGCCCAGCAGCATCGACGCCGTCTCCGTCGGCCGCGACACCGAGGCCTCATTGCTCGACACCCTCGGCGAGGAAGAATCCCAATTCGACCGCGTCGAGGAGTACGTCGCCATCCGCCCGCTGCTGGCCGGTCTGCCGGAACGCGAACGCCGCATTCTGACCATGCGATTCTTCGAATCCATGACCCAGACGCAGATCGCCCAGCAGATGGGCATCTCGCAGATGCACGTCTCCCGCATCCTGTCCAAGACCCTGGCCCGCCTGCGGGAGCAGTCCGCCCGCGAGTGACCCCACCGGCCGGGGCGTCAGACCTCGACGGAACAACCTGCGTACGAAACACGCGAAAGCCCCTGTGGCGGTGAGTAGTTCACGCCGCAGGGGCTTTCGGTGTTCGAGTGCTACGCGTCCAGCGGTTTGCGCAGGGCCGCGAGGAACATGGCGTCGGTGCCGTGGCGGTGCGGCCACAGCTGGGCGCCCGGGCCGTCGCCGAGTTCCGGGACGCCGGGGAGCAGCTCTCGGGTGTCGAGCTGTTCGGCGCCGGTGCGGCGGACCATGTCCGACACCACCGAGACCGTCTCCGGCAGGTGCGGAGAACAGGTCGAGTAGACCACCACGCCGCCCGGGCGCACGAGATCCCACGCGGCGGTGAGCAGTTCACGCTGCAGGGTGACCAGGTCGCGGACGTCGGAGGGCTGGCGGCGCCAGCGAGCCTCCGGGCGGCGGCGCAGCGCGCCCAGACCGGTGCAGGGCGCGTCCACGAGGATGCGGTCGAAGCCCGGGGTCAGGCCCGAGTCACGGCCGTCGGCGACGTGGACGTCGACCGGCATGCCGCGAGTGGCCTTGCGGACCAGGTCGGCACGGTGCTCGGCCGGTTCGACGGCATCGACGCGGAAGCCGTCGATCTCGGCGATCGAGGCCAGCAGTGCGGTCTTGCCGCCCGGACCCGCGCACAGGTCCAGCCAACGACCGCCGTCCTCACCCTCGAGAGGCGCCCGGGTGACCGCCAGGGCCACCAGCTGACTGCCTTCGTCCTGCACCGCGGCCATGCCCTCGCGGACCGGCTCCAGCTTCGCCGGGTCACCGCCCTCGAGGTACACCGCGTACGGCGACCAGCGGCCTTCCTCGCCGCCGGCGATCAGCGCCAACTCCTCGGCGGTCATATCGCCGGGCCGCGCCACCAGATGCACCAGCGGCCGGGCGTCGTCCGCCTCGAGCACGTCGCGCAGCTCGCCCGCCCGCGCGCCGAGCGCGTCCGCGAACGCCTGCGCGATCCACACCGGATGCGCGAACTCGAACGCCAAGTGCCCCAGCGGATCCGACGGCGCGAGCCGCTCCACCCACTCCTCCGGAGTGCGCTCGGCCACCCGCCGCAGCACGGCGTTCACAAACCCGGCCCGCCCCTGCCCGTACTCGGCCCGCACCAACGCCACCGACGTGTCAACGGCCGCGTGCGCCCCGATCCGGGTCCGCAACAACTGATACGTCCCCAACCGCAGCGCGTCCAGCAACGGACCGTCGATCTCCTCGACCGCCCGCCCCGCGCAATCCGCGATCACCGCGTCCAGCAACCCCACCGACCGCGAGGCCCCATACGTCAACTCGGTCGCCAGCGCCGCGTCCCGCCCGCTGATCTTCCGCTCCCGCAACAACCCCGGAAGCACCAGATTCGCGTAGGCATCCCGCTCCCGCACCGCCCGCAGCACATCCCGCGCCACGATCCGCACCGGATCGGCCCCCGCCTTCTCCGCCCGCCGAGCCGCCGCGGCACCGGGCTCGCCACCCCGCGCACCAGCGTCTACCCGCTTGCCACCCCGGTCGCCGTGCGAACTCCGCGAGCTGTCCGTGGACTTACCCCGTCCACCACCGCTACCCGCACCACGCTTGCCACCGAACGAGTCGCCGCCACGGCCGCCACCGGATGACCGCCCGCCGGAAGAGGAAACGCGCTCCCGCCCGGCACCGCGCTGGTCGCCTCCGCGAGACGACCGATCCGACCCCGAATCACGGTCTCCCCCACCGAATCCACGACGATCATCATCATCGCGACGTCCGCCACCGGACCGCTCGCCGCCACCGCTACGGTGTCCGCCGAAACTGTCGCGCCCACGATCGCCGCCGTAGGACCGGTTCGAACCCGAATCGCGTTCTCCGCCGCCATATCCGCCGCGGCGGTCGTCGGAGCGACCGCGGTCTCCGGTGTCGCTACGGCCGCCGCCCTCGCGCCGGCCGTAGCCTTCGCGGCCACGCAGGCCGCCCGAGGAGCGGTTCGAGCCCGAATCGCGCTCTCCGGCTGGGCGATCGCCACGGCCGTAGCCCGCGCGGCGGTCGCCGGTGTCGGAGCCGCGGGTCGCGTTCGAGTCGTCGGATGCCCCGGCCGAGGAGCGGCGGAAGGGACGGCGGGGAGGGTTGTTGTCGGGGTTGGTCATTCGGTCACCGTGCCCGGTTCCAGGCGAGCGCCACGGGCCCAGTCCAGGGCGGGCATCATGCGCTTGCCCTGGGGCTGGACCTGGGTGAGGCGGACCGCGGTGGTGGCGGTGCCGATGAAGACACCCGACTTGCGCACGTCGATGGTGCGGGGCGGGAGGGTTTCCTCCACGAGTTCGACGGGGCCGAGTTTGAGGCGTTTGCCGTCGATCTCGGTGAACGCGCCGGGCGCGGGGGTGACCGCGCGGATGCGCCGGGAGATGGCGAGGGCGGGCTTGTCCCAGCGGATGCGGCCCGCTTCCGGTTCCACCTTGGGGGCGTAGGAGATGCCGTCCAGCGGCTGCGGAACCGCTTGCACGGTACCGTCTTCCACGGCGTCCAGGGTGGATTCCAGCAGCACCGAGCCGCTGTCGGCGAGACGCTCCAACAGGGTGCCCGCGGTATCGGCGGGCGCGACCTTCTCGGTCATGGTGCCGAAGACGGGCCCGGTGTCGAGACCCTTCTCGATGAGGAACGTGGACGCCCCGGTGTACTCGTCACCGGCCAGCAGCGCCGACTGCACCGGCGCCGCGCCGCGCCAGGCGGGCAGCAGCGAGAAGTGCAGGTTGATCCAGCCGAACCGCGGAATCGCGAGCACCGTTTCGGGCAGCAGCGCGCCGTAGGCCACGACCGGACAGCAGTCCGGCGCGAGTTCGGTGAGCTGGGCGATGAATTCGGGCTCGGACGGCTTGCGTGGCGTGAACACCGGAATCCCGTGTTCGTCGGCCAGCTGCCCGATGGGCGAGCGGGTGATCTTGCGGCCGCGTCCGGCCACCGCGTCCGGCCGGGTCACCACCCCGACCACTTCGTGCCGCCCGGATTCGATGAGTCGCCGCAGCGACGGCACCGCCGGTTCGGGGGTTCCCGCGAAGACCAGACGCATATCAGCGGCTCCGTTCCCGGCTACCGGCCGAGGCGCGGCGACCGCCGCCGATCTCGGACGCGGGCAGCACTGTGATTCCCTGTGTGAACCAAGACGATTCGCGAATCGTGCGCATGGCCTCCTTGCGGAAGGCCGACTCCAGCCGCTGCAGGAACAGCACGCCGTCGAGGTGGTCGGTCTCGTGCTGCACGCAGCGCGCCAGCAGTCCCTCGGCCCGGAACTCCACGGGCTTGCCGTCCAGGTCGACACCGCGCGCCAGCACGGTCATCGGCCGGGTCACGTCGAAACGCACGCCCGGGATCGACAGGCAGCCCTCGGGCCCGGTCTGGGTCTCGTCGCCCTCGACCTCGAAGACGGGGTTGATCAGATGCCCCTGGGCGTCGCCGGTGTCGTAGACGAAGACCCGCAGTCCGACCCCGATCTGCGGGGCGGCCATGCCGACCCCGCCGCTCTCGTACATGGTGTCGATGAGGTCGGTGACCAGCTGGCGCACCTCCCGGTCGAACGTCTCGACCTCCGCCGCGCGGGCGCGCAGGATCGGATCGCCGAACAGGCGGACAGGCTGGATGGTCACGGGCAGCTCCCGATAGCGAACGAATACGGTCGTCTCATTTTACGGACGCCCGTGACCACCCCGATCAGGAATGCGCCGCCAACACGACATCGCTGATCCCGGTGCCGAACGGCACCGGCACGCAGACCGGTGTCACGGCGTGTCCGGGATCGAGCAGATTGACCGCCAGCTGTTGCGCGAACGGGTCGTAGACCAGGTGGAAATGCCCGGTCAGGTCGGCCTCGCACAGATCCTGCAGCACGATATTGGTCGCGCCCGGACCGCGCAGGGCGATATTGGTATTGGGCTGGATCATCTCATCCACCCGGCTGCCGATGGTCGTGTATTTCACACCCGGCACCGTGTCGCCGCCCGCGTTGAGGTCGGTGATGAACGGTGATCCCGCGGCCTGCTGGACGGCGGCGAGCGAGGAGCCGAACTCGACGAGTTTGTAGATCCCCGGCACCGCGTCGGCGATCGGCACCAGCCCGTACATGATCCCGCCGTAACTGGGCGAGGCCATGCCGATCCACTGCCCGACCTTGGGCGCGCCGCCGAGTTTGTTGACCCAGTAGCGAGTCACGCTCGCGCCCTGAGAGAAACCGACCAGATCCACCTGCGTGGCCCCGGTGGCGGCGAGCACCTGGTCGACGAAGACGCCGATCTGCGCGGAGCTGGCCCACACGTCCTCGGTGCCGAAGGTGGTCTTGCCGGGCTTGCCGCCGTAGTTCAGGGCGAAGACGCAGATCCCGGCCTTGGCGAGCAGCGGGCTCAGGCCCGACCAGTCGGAGTAGGCCGAGGAATCGGTGCCGTGGGCCAGGATCACCGGCCGCGGGTGTTCGGCGGTCGGTTTGCAGCCGAAGTCGTTGGCGCCCTGGGGCGCAGCGTCCGGATGCTCCTTCAGATACTTGGCCGCCGCCAGATGCCCGGTCTGCGGCGGCCCCTGCTGCGCGGGCACCCGCAGGACCGGTGCGGCGGCCGGTTCGGCCTGCGCGTAGGTCCCCGTCGGGGTGGCGGCCGTACCGATCACGGCGGCCGCCAGCGCCACTACCCCCACCGGCGCGACGCGGCGCAAGTATCCGCGCGTCCGGTTCCTCTTTTGTCCCATGTCACAAGATCGCATGGGGCGCTTTTGTCCCATGTCACGATCTTGACCGGTTTCGAGCCGAAAGTCCCGGCGGTTTCCGGTGATTCGGACCCGTCACTTTTCGGGTGTGTCGTCCTCGGCGAGGATCCGGTAGAGCGAGCGGCGCGCTTCGGTGAGCACCTCGGCCGCCTTGGCCGCCTGATCCTTGGTGCCGACGGCGGCCACCTGGGCCACCGCGCCCATCAGCTGACCGACCAGTCCGCGCAGGTCGAGAGCCTGGTCGCCGACGCCGTCCTTGACGTCCTGCCAAGGGTCGCCCAGATCGGTGCGATTGGCCTCGACGTACTCGACTCCGGCCGCGGTGAGCTTGGCCGTCTTGCGACCCGCCACCTTCTCGATGAGCACCAGGCCCTCGTCCTCGAGCTGAGCCAGCGCGGGGTAGATGGAGCCGGGGCTGGGACGCCAGACATCCTCGCTGCGTTCGCGAATCTGCTGGATCAGCTCGTAACCGTGCATGGGCTGCTCCTGCAGCAGGAGCAGGATGGCGGCGCGGACATCGCCGCGCCGGCCACGTCCGCCGCGGCCGCGACCGCGACCGAAGTGCGGACCGGGACCGAAGCCGGGACCGAAGTCCGGGCCGAATCCACGGCCGTGGCCGTGGCGGTGCGGGCCGAATTCACCGCGCGGGCCGCGGGGCCCACCTCGACGCATCCGCGGATGTTCGGGGCCCTGCTGCTCGTCGCCGCGGCGCCGCCAGGGGCCGCGGCCCCGTTCGATGTTGTCCATGTGTTCCATGGTCGTGCCTCCTTCAAGGCTCGTCGTTGCATTTGCTGCTATCGACGATATATCGACAATCTATCCGCAGCAAGGGTGAACTGGAACACGAACCGACCGGTTTGGAAGTTAGGGGGTCAGGAGGTCGTGCGCGCGGACCGCATCCCACAGTCCGGTCGCGCGATCGTCCGTCGGCAGCGGATCGACCAGGGCGAACGCGCAGCCCAGAGCCTTGGCGCCGCCGTCGGCCTCGAGGCTGTCGCCGACCATGAGAGCCCGGCCGGGAGCGACGCCGAGGCCGTCCAGAGCGGCCTCGAAGATGCGGGCATCCGGCTTCATCGCGCCGACTTCGTACGACAACGCGAATTCATCGATATATCGGAGCCAGCCGCGGTCGGCGAAGGCCGGGCGGATGTCGAAGGCGATATTGCTGACCACACCCACACGCAGACCGCGCTCGTGGAGTGCGCGCAGCACTTCACCGGTGTCCGGGTAGGGCGTCCACTCCCCGGCGTCGCGCATGAGTTCGTAGAGCCGGATCGCCTGCGCGGCGGGGACGCCGGATTGCTCGAGCACCTCGAGGTAGGCGCGGCGGTGCAGGGCGGGATCGAGATCCCGGTTCTCCCAGGCGTATTGGCCTTCGGCGTCGGCGTATTGGCCTTCGGCGTCGAACTCGACGAATTGGCCGACGGGGGCGGTCATGCGGCGCATGATCTCGGCGATCTCATGACTGTCGAGCGGGCGCCCGCCGGCGTCGGTGAGGCGCGCGCCGTGGAACGCCGCGTCGTCGAATCGGAAGAGCGTGCCGGAGAAGTCGAACAGCACCGCGTCGATCGCCATGCCGCCACCCTACACAGCAAACACAGAGCTAACCGTCAAGCTCGCCCTACTCCTCAACTTGTCTGAGGACTTTGCTAGGCTCGGGACATGACGGACCCGGTGCTGAACGTGAACGACGTGACGGTGGTGCGGAGCGGAAACCCTATCCTGCAAGGGGTTTCGCTCACCGTGCGCGCCGGTGAGCACTGGGCGCTGCTGGGCCCCAACGGCGCGGGCAAGACCACGCTACTGCGCATGCTCGGCGCGTTGGAACATCCCACCAAGGGCGCTGTGGAGGTGCTCGGGCAGCGATTGGGGCGCGTCGACATGCGTGCGCTCCGCGCCGGCATCGGGCACGTCGATCCGCGTCATGCGCCCAGCGGCGCACTCACCGTGCGGGAGGTCGTGCTGACCGGTGCGACCAATACCGCGGCCCTGATCCCCCGCTGGCAGCCCTCCCCCGAACAGCTGGCCGAGGCCGATCGCCTGGTCGATCTACTCGGCCTGTCGCACCGCCGCGACGCGGATTGGCAGATCCTGTCCCAGGGCCAGCGCGGCCGCGCCCTGATCGCCCGCGCGCTCATGCCGAGCCCGCGCCTACTGTTGCTCGACGAACCGGCCACCGGGCTGGATCTGGCCGGGCGCGAACAACTTCTGGAGCGCGTCGACCTGCTGCAGCGCACCCACCCGGAGCTGGCGTCGGTGCTGGTGACTCATCACCTGGAGGAACTTCCGCCCGGCACCACCCACGCCATGTTGCTGCGCGATGGCCGCATCGTCGCCGCCGGCGCGGTCGACGAGGTGGTCACGACCGCCCACATCAGCACCTGCTTCGACCATCCGGTGCGGATTCTGCGCGACGAAGGCCGCTGGAGTGTCAGACCCGTTCAGCCGCAACTGAACTGATCCGCGGTCGTCGACTCAGGTCGCCGGGACCAGCGAGTCGATCCAGCGTTCCAGGCGAGCACCCTCGGCCGTCATCATGTCCGGGTCGCGGAAAGTGTTCGTGAGCAGGGAAATCCCCTGATAGGCGGCCAGCAGGGCGACCGCGAGCTCACGAGAGTCATTGCGCCCCATCGCCGCGAACTGCGTGTCGATCCATTCCAGCAGCCCGCCCATGACATCGGCGAGCTCGCGGTCGAGGCCGTCCTCCCGCTTGTCCAGTTCGGTGGCGAGAGTGCCCGAGGGGCAACCGAACCGGGCGGCGACGTCCCGCTGCTCGACCCAGCCGCGCACCAGCGCCTTCAAACGCGCCGCGGGGGCGTCGATCTCCTCCAGAGCGGTGATGATCTCCCGAGCCGTGCGCGCGTGCGCGCCGATCGCCGCCTGGACCAGCTGATCCTTGGTCTTGAAGTAGTAGTACACATTGCCGACCGGCACGTCGGCGGCGCGCGCGATATCGGCGATGGTCGTCTTCTCCACGCCCTGCTCATGGAAGACCTTGGCGGCGGCATCCGAGAGCCGCTCGCGCTTCCCCGCCGCCCGCACCACTGAGTCAGTCATACGACTAACTATAGACAACGGCCGGTCATGTGGCCTATCGTTCGATTTAGTCAGCCAACTAACTCAGGAGTGAGACAGATGATCGTGGTAACCGGAGCGACCGGAAACGTCGGCAGCGCGCTCGTGCGCGAACTCGCGGAAGCCGGCGAGAAGGTGGTCGCCGTCTCGCGCGGCGAGAAGCCGATCGACCTGCCCCACGGCGCCGAACACCGCCGCGCCGACATCGGGGATCTGGACAGCCTGGCCGAGGCGGTGACAGGTGCGGACAGCTTGTTCCTGCTCATCACCGGACCGCAGCTGGTCGAGGGGCCCGCACCCGCCGATGTGCTGGAAACCGTTGCGGCGGCGGGTGTCCGGCGCGTGGTGTTCCTGTCCTCGCAAGGCGCGGTGACCCGGCCGGGCAGTGACGGCTACGCGCGGACGCTGGCCTTCGAACGGGCACTGGCCGCGTCGGAGCTGGAGTGGACGGTGCTGCGGCCGGGTGGGTTCTTCACCAATACGTTCGCGTGGATCGAACCGGTCCGCGCCGAGCGGATGATCCCCGCACCCTTCGGGGATGTCGGTCTGCCGCAGGTGGATCCGGGCGATATCGCGGCCGTCGCCGCGGCCGCGTTGACGCGGGACGGCCATCACGGGCAGAGCTACACCGTGACCGGACCGGAACTCGTCACTCCACGCGATCAGGCCGCGGCGCTGGCGGCGGCACTCGGGGAGCCGCTGCGGTTCGTGGAGCTGAGCCGGGCGGAGGCCAGGGTCAACATGCTGCGGTTCATGCCGGAATCCGTCGCGGACCACACCCTCAGCATTCTCGGCGAGCCGACGCCCGAGGAGCAGCTGGTCAGCGGTGATGTCGAGCGGGTCCTCGGACGTCCCGCGACGGGGTACGCACAGTGGGCGGCCCGCGTCGCTCCGGCCTTCCACTGAGTTCGACCATTGAATATTTCGTACGCATACGCTTATCGTCTACGTATGCATACGAAATCATTCTCCGAAGGCACCGTGCTCATGCCCTGGAATCCCGGACCGAACGATCGGCGTCCGGGTCCGGTATTCGTCAGCGTGACCGACTTCCTCGCGGACTCCGAGGCCGAGGCGCGCGACATCTATACGGCGGGACTGGAATTGGGCCGGACGTGGCCGGTCATGCAGGGCGCGGTGGGTTTGTGGCTGTGGGGCCGGCCCGCGGAGTTCCGGGGCGGATCGATCTCGGTGTGGGAGTCCGAGCGGGATATGCGCCGCTTCGTGCGCTGGCCCGTCCACACCGAGATCGTGCGCGCCTGGCGCGGCCGCGTCGGGATCGGCCTCGACTCCTGGCAGACCGACACCTTCGACGCCGACGCCGTCCTGACCCGCGCGGGCGACACGATCGACAGGCCGCACCGGCTCGCCGCATAGTCTGGTCCGCATGACAGACCGTCCGGACCTCGCAGCGATGATCGTCCCCCTGGGCCGCGCCCTCATGGCGGCCGAGCAACCGGTGCTGGCCGCGCACGGGCTGACCATGTGGGCGTATGTCGTACTGCTGCATCTCGATGAAGGTCCGGCACGGGGTCAAGGGGTGCTGGCGCAGGAGATCGGGGCGGACAAGACGCGGATCATCGCGGTACTCGACGACCTGCAGGAACGCGGGCTCATCGAACGTCGCCCCGATCCGGCCGACCGCCGGGCCCGGCTGCTCGCGCTGACCACCGAGGGCCGCCATCTACGCGATGCCGCCCAGGCCGAGATCCAGGCCCACGAGGATCGACTGCTCGCCAAGCTGCCCCCCGCCGACCGCCGCGGCTTCCTCAACGCACTCACCGCGCTCGCCGCACTCCCCCGCGACGAAATCGCGGGTTCCTGACCAGGATCAATGAGCACACCGGGCAGCGATCGGGACAGAATTCCGTGCCGGGAGGTGCCTGATCTCGTTGTCGGTCAGCCGATGTCGATCGGGTCGATCTGGACCCGCAGGGGGGCGTCGGAGCGGTGGGTGCTGCGGATCGCCTGGGCGGCGGTGAGGGCGCGGGACAGGGCCGCCGCGCCGGAGCGGTCGGCGCGCAGGATCATCCGTTCGACCTCGGCGGGAGAGTCGCCGGAGGAGAAGGGCTTCCGGGCGCCGGGGGGCAGCGGTACCGGGCCCAGGACTTCGACGTCGCCGGGAAGCTTTGCCTCGCCGAGCAATTCGGCGATGGAGTCGGAGGTGCCGTCGATGGCGGCGAAGCGGACCGCGGGCGGGAAGCGGACCTCGACGCGCTGGTCGAGTTCGAAACCCGCGTGCCACACCGGGTCCCAGCGGACCAGGGCCTGCACGGTGGGGAGACCGGCATCGGCCATGACGATGACACGGCCGTCGGAGCGGACCAGGGCGGCGGCCGACATCCAGCGGCGCAGGGCGTCCTCGGCGGCGCGCAGGTCGGCGCGGCCGAGCAGGGCCCAGCCGTCCAGGAGCATGGCGACCGCGTAGCCGCCGGGCACCGGGGGTTCCGCGCCGATGGTGGAGACCACCACCTGCGCTCCCTCCGGCACCGAATTCAGGATCGAGGAGCCGCCCGAACCGCGCACGGGCACACCGGGAAACGCACGGCCCAGCTCCTCGGCGGTGCGGGACGCGCCGATGACGACCGCCCGCAGCGCACGCGATCCACAAGATCCGCAACGGAACGCGGCCTCGGTGATTCCGCACCAGCGGCAGGCCGGGCTCTGCGCCTCGGCGACACCTTCTCGCCCACTGCGCAATGCGCCACGTGACGCGGGCGCGTTGTCCGGCAGCGCGAGAGGCCCGTTGCAGTGGCGGCAGCGCGCGGGAGTCCGGCACTTCGCGCACGAGAGAGCCGGGATGTAGCCACGCCTCGGCACCTGAACCAGCACGGCCCCACCGGCTTTGAGCGCCTTGCGCGCCTCCATGAACGCCACCGCCGGAATCCGGATCGCCTGCGCGATGGGATCCCGTTCCAGCGCGGCGTCGGTGTCGCCGGGCGCGGTGATGCGCGGCATGGCCTGCCGCACCACGGCCCGATCCGCGAGCAGGTCGTGCGCCCACCCGGATTCGACGATCGCCTGCACCTCGGCCGTGCGCGCGAACCCGGCCGCCACGAACGCCGCCCCGGTCTCGTGCGCCCGCAGCATCGCCACTTCCCGCGCATGCGGATACGGCGACCGCGGCTCGGCGAACGTATCGTCCCCGTCGTCCCAGATGGCGATCAACCCGAGGTCACGCACCGGCGAGAACACCGCACTGCGCGTCCCCACCACCACCTTGGCCTTCCCCCGCAACACCGACAACCACCGCCGATACCGCGCCGACGGCCCCAGCCCCGCCGCCAGCCCGACCGCCGACTCCCCCACCAACGCAACACATTCCGCCAGCACCCGATCCAGATCCCGCTGATCCGGCACCATGATCACGGCCCCGCGCCCACCCCGCACGGTCACCGCCGCCAACTCAGCCAGCCGCTTGGCCCAATCCTCCCCCGGTAGCGCCTGCCACCCCGCGCGCGGCCCCCGCCCCGCCAGCAGCGCGCCCAGGAACGAGTGGCCGTGAACGTAGCGGCCCCACCCAGGGAACTCGGTCGGCAACGCGAGCGGACCACCGGCCTGCTCCGGCTCGATCACACCCGCTCCGGCGATCGCATCGGTCGCGGCGACAGTGCCGGGGAGCACCTCGGCGACCGGACCACTCGGCGCGGCGAGCGATTCCGCCGATTCAACGCCGGTCCCACCGCTGTTGACGCCGGGTTCGCCCGACTGCGCGACGGCGTCCATGCCGGCGTCGGCCGACTCGCCCCCGGTCGCGCCGGCCACCGCCGCGGTGTTCCGGGCAGCTTCGAGATCGGCCGCCTCGATCGACGGCGGGTCGGCGCGCTCGGCGGGGAGCTGCACTGCGTCGAGGTCGACCACGTCGTCGATGGCGGTGGCCGGGTCGGCGGCAGCCTTCTTCGAAGCGCGCTTGGGCTTTTCGGGTTTCTCGGTGCCCTCGGTTTCGACCTTGGCGTGGCGGGGTGGGATGGCGAGGCGGAGGACGTCGGCGCGGGTGCCGACGTAGCGGGCGGCTACGGCGGTGACGAGTTTCAGGATTTCGGGGGTGAGGACCTGCTCGCCGGAGACCACGCGCTCGAGGCGGACGAGTTTGCCGGTGTGGGCGGATCTTTCGAGGCGTTCGAGGAGGTAGCCGTCGATGAGGCGGCCGGAGAAGCGGACTCGGACCCGGACGCCGGGTTGCGCCAGTTCATCCAGCTCAGGAGGGACGACGTAGTCGAAATCGCGGTCCAGGTGGGCGGGTTCGAGCAGGGGCAGGACCCGGGCGATGGGCCGTGACACGCCAACGACGGCGGGAGCGTCGGGCTCGGAGGGGGACTCCGTGCCCGACGCTCCCGTCGAGAACTGTTGGGTGCCGGTCAATTACAGCCCGGCGGCCGCGCGCAGCTTCTCCGCGCGGTCGGTGCGCTCCCACGGCAGATCGACATCCGTGCGGCCGAAGTGGCCGTAGGCGGCGGTCGGCGCGTAGATCGGGCGCAGCAGGTCCAGGTCGCGGATGATCGCGCCGGGACGCAGGTCGAAGACCTCACCGATGGCGTCGGAGATCTTGATCGGGTCGATCTGCTCGGTGCCGAAGGTCTCGACGAACAGGCCGACCGGGGCCGCCTTGCCGATGGCGTAGGCGACCTGCACCTCGACGCGCTCGGCCAGGCCGGCGGCGACGACGTTCTTGGCGACCCAGCGCATGGCGTACGCGGCCGAGCGGTCCACCTTCGACGGGTCCTTACCGGAGAAGGCGCCGCCACCGTGGCGGGCCATGCCGCCGTAGGTGTCGACGATGATCTTGCGGCCGGTCAGGCCCGCGTCACCCATCGGGCCACCGAGCACGAACTTGCCGGTCGGGTTGACCAGCAGGCGCACGTCGGAGGTGTCGAGCGGGTTGGGCAGCTGCAGCTCGGACAGGACCGCGTCGACAACCTTCTCGCGGATGTCGGGGGCCAGCAGGTTGTCCAGGTCGATGTCGGCCGCGTGCTGGGTCGAGATGACCACGGTGTCGAGGCGCTTCGGGATGGCGCCGTCGTACTCGATGGTGACCTGGGTCTTGCCGTCGGGCCGCAGGTACGGCAGCACGCCGGTCTTGCGGACCTCGGTCAGACGCCGGGACAGCTTGTGCGCCAGCGAGATCGGCAGCGGCATCAGCTCCGGGGTCTCCACGGTGGCGTACCCGAACATCAGGCCCTGGTCACCCGCGCCCTGACGGGCGATCTCGTCGTCCTCGCCGCCCACGCGGGCCTCGTGCGAGGTGTCCACGCCCTGGGCGATATCGGGCGACTGCGCGCCGATCGCGACGTTCACGCCACAGGACGCGCCGTCGAAACCCTTTGCGGAGGAGTCGTATCCGATCTCCAGGACCTTCTCGCGGACGATGGTCGGGATATCGGCGTAGGCCGAGGTGGTGACCTCACCGGCCACGTGCACCTGACCGGTGGTCACCATGGTCTCCACCGCGACCCGGCTGCGCGGATCGGCCGCGAGCAACGCGTCGAGGATGGAATCGCTGATGGCATCACAGATCTTGTCGGGATGACCTTCGGTCACCGACTCACTGGTGAATAGGCGGCTGCCAGACGTGCGCACAGTTGTTCCCTCTCCCTCAACGGGTTTCTCGTATCGGGTGGCGACAGTAGCGTCTCCGCGCCATCGCACAACCCTTTATCTCAGGTTATTCCAATATGTTCGTCACAGGGGTGAACCACCACCGTGACGAGCACATTGCGACTCGGACACCCGCCGCGACCTGCGCGGCGAGCGTCCGAACCCTGCGGTGCCGAGGCTTCAGCGGAGCAAGGGACCGAGTGCGTCCAGCACTCGGCTAGCCAATAGGGCCTTGGACCCGTGGTCCAGGGCGATCTCGGTGCCGTCGGCGCCGAGCAACCAGCCGTCGTTGGTATCGACCTCGAAGGCCTTCCCTTCCCCGACGGCGTTCACGACCAGCAGGTCGCAGCCTTTGCGGGCCAGTTTGGCCCGGGCGTGGGTGAGCACGTCGGCGTGCTCGTCCCCGGTCTCGGCGGCGAAGCCGACGATCGCGGTGCCCGGTAGGTGCCCGTCGCGACGAGCCTGTACCAACCCGGCAAGGATATCGGGTGTCTTGGCCAGCTCGATCGAATTCGGTTCGCCCGCACCCTTTTTGATTTTGGACGCGGCGACGTTGACCGGCCGGAAGTCGGCGACCGCGGCCGCCATGATGACGGCGTCCGCGCCGAGCGCGTGCTTGTCGACGGCTACCTTCAACTGGTCGGCGGAGGTCACGTGCACCACCTCGACGGCGGCCGGGGCCTCCAGGCCGATGGTGTTGCCCGCGATCAGCGTCACCTGTGCGCCACGCTGGGCGGCCAGGCGGGCGATCGCGTAGCCCTGCTTGCCCGAACTCCGGTTGCCCAGGAAGCGGACCGGGTCCAGCGCCTCACGGGTGCCACCGGCGGAGACCACCACGCGGCGGCCCTCCAGGTCGCGCGGCAGCGCGTCGGCGCGCTCGAGCAGCAGCCGAGCCAGACCGAAGATCTCCTCCGGCTCGGGCAGCCGGCCCGGACCGGTATCGGTGCCGGTCAGGCGGCCCGAGGCGGGTTCCATCACGGTCGCGCCGTGCGCGCGCAGCGTCGCCACGTTCGCCCGGGTGGCCGGATGCTCCCACATCTCGGTGTGCATGGCCGGGGCGAACAGGATCGGACAGCGCGCGGTCAGCAGCGTCGCGGTGAGCAGGTCGTCGGCGCGGCCCTGCGCGGCGCGGGCCATGAGGTCCGCGGTGGCGGGGGCGATGACGACCAGGTCGGCCTCTTGGCCGAGGCGCACATGCGGCACCTCGGGCACGTCGGAGAAGACACCGGTGTGCACGGGATGGCCGGACAGCGCCTCGAAGGTGGCCTTGCCGACGAATTGCAACGCCGACTCGGTGGGAATGACACGAACCTCGTGCCCGGTTTCGGTGAACCGGCGCACGAGGTTGCAGCTCTTGTAGGCGGCGATACCGCCGCCGACGCCGACGACGACTCGGGTCACCGCGGTTTTACTCCCCTTCGGAGTGCTCGAGCAGGTCGGCGTGGATCTCGCGCATGGCCACCGACAGCGGCTTCTCCTGCAGACCCGGCTCGACCAGCGGACCGACGTATTCGAGAATGCCGTCGCCGAGCTGGTTGTAGTAATCGTTGATCTGCCGCGCGCGCTTGGCCGCGTAGATGACCAGCGCGTACTTGGACGACGTCCGCTCCAGCAGTTCGTCGATCGGCGGGTTGGTGAGGCCGACCGGAGTGTCGTAGGCGGGAACGGTCTTGAGGTCCGTACTCACTAGGAAGGCTCCTGCGGGGTTGTTCGGAAGGATGGCGTTCGGGAGCTAGGACCCCGAATTTGTGCTAACGAACAACGATACCAACTGCTCGCAGGCGCTGGTGACGTGGTCGTTCACGATCACGATGTCGAACTCGTCACGCGCGGCCAATTCGGTGCGCGCGGTCTGGAGCCGACGCTCGATGACCTCGGGCGATTCGGTCCCGCGCGAGGTCAGGCGGGACACCAGCTCATCCCAGCTGGGCGGGGCCAGGAAGACCAGCAGGCCCTCCGGCATGGATTCGCGGATCGAGCGCGCGCCCTCGAGGTCGACCTCGATCAGGACGTGGTGTCCGGAGGCGAGCGCTTCCCGCACGGGTGCGGCCGGGGTGCCCGACCGCTGCAGTCCACCATGGATATCGGCCCATTCGAGCATTTCGCCGCCGTCGATCATGGCGTCGAATTTCTCGCGGGTGACGAAGTGGTAGTCCTGACCGTCGACCTCCCCGGGCCGCGGAGCCCGGGTGGTGGCCGACACACTGAATACCAATTCGGGCAGTCGTTCGCGCACGCAGCGCACGACGGTGGACTTGCCGACGGCCGAGGGGCCGACCAGTACTACCAGTCGACCCTTCCGAGTGTGTTCGACCACCCTCGGATTATTCGGCGCTGAAGTCGAACCGGGCCAGCAGCGCCTTACGCTGCCGGTCGCCCAGTCCGCGCAGGCGGCGGGTGGGAGCGATCTCGAGCTCGCTCATGATCTCGGCAGCCTTGACCTTGCCAACCTTCGGCAGGGCCTCGAGCAGGGCCGAAACCTTCATCTTGCCGAGGACTTCGTCCTTCTCGGCGTCCGCAAGGACCGTCTTCAGATCGGTGCCACCACGCTTCAAGCGCTCCTTGAGCTCCGCCCGAGCGCGGCGAGCGGCAGCCGCCTTCTCCAAAGCAGCGGCGCGCTGCTCGTCAGTCAGCTGGGGAAGGGCCACGGTTCCTCCGTCTCATCGTTCATTGCTTGATCTACCTCCGGTAACCCGGTGGTCTCAGCGACCGTACCCACGACGCTTGCCGATTGCGAACCCACCCCCCAGGTCAGCGCGTGATTCGGCGTGCGACCGGGCCGGATGCACATCGCCGCGGGCGCCGCCGCACCGGGCGCGCCCCACCGCCGCGCGGGGTCGCGAATAGCCTTGCGGCCAGGGCTTTTTGGGTTTCTCGACCGCGCGTTCGAGGGGTCGGACTGGCCCCGGATGAAACCGTGACCGAGCTGTAATCACGCGACCTGGATTTTTCTTGGATTTCTCGGCGTGTCGTTCGAATCCGTAGCGCGTGTCGCGCATCACCGGGGCCCGTTCCGAGACCTTGAAAACTCGCAAATCAGACACCTTCCGATGCAGGTCGGACCCGGTGCGACCACCTGCGGCGACGCCCGAACGGCCCGTTTCCGGCCCTCACGCGGCCGCTGAGGCGCGAAACCCGGCCGATACATGCGAGGGACCCGCCCACCGCCCGGGCGGGCGGGAGCGGGTCAATCCGGACAAGCGTTCGATCGGGCCGCCGGATGGTTCGCCGAGAGCGAACAGGATCGGATCAATCCTCGTACTGGCACAGCTCCACGAGCGTGCCCTCGGGAGCGCGCACGTGGCCCACGCGCATGCCCCACGCGGGCTGGTCGGCGGGCTCGCCGACGACGACCGCGCCGCGCTCGCGCAGCACGGCGATCGCCTTGTCGACATCGGCGACCCGCAAAACCACCACGGCCGTGTCGATTTCGCCGCGCGGCCGGTGCTCGGCGCCGATGGCCGCGTCCATGTAGGCGCGGGTGAACAGCGCGAGATCCTGCGTGCCGACGACGAAGCAGGCGTAGGGCCCGTCCTCGGTCTCGGGCACGTCGCCCTCGACTTCGGCCTTCAGGCGCAGTCCCAGCACGTCGCGATAGAACCGGAAGCTGGACGCGAAATCGTCCACCAGAATGCGGGTTTGGGCGTACGAGAGCAGGCCGAGGGCGGCATCGGACATGAGAAATCCCACCTTTCTACCGAGCGGTCCGGTTCAGGCTAGCCAGAAATCCCGCACCCCGGGAGCCGCCGCCGCGCCCTGCCGCGCCCCGGCCTCGTAGGCGGGTACCAGTGCGTCCGCGCTGAACAGGTCCCGTCCGAACGCGGCGATGGCATCGGCGTCGGGGGCGATGAACATCGTTGCCGCGCCGCCCAGGTCACGGTCGGACGGGGCGTGCGGGAACAGGTGCGCCAGCGGCTCGATGACCAGCATCCGCTCGGCTCCGGCCGCCAGATCGGCATTGATGGGCGAGCGCATGCCACCGTCGAAGTAGTGCGCGCCGTCGATCGGAATCGGCGGGAAGACACCGGGAACCGAGGTGCTCGAGGCCAGGGCCTCGGGCAGGGTGGCCTTGCCGCCGGGGGTCCAGGCCCGCAGTTCCCCGGTCTCGACGCTGATGGCGGTGATCAGCAGATCGCGCTGCGGCCAGTCGCTGTGGCCGAGGAACGCGCCGATGCGGGCGATGTGGGTGGCCGGATCGCCGAGATTCATCTCGAGGGCGCGGGCGCCCGCGCGACGACGCGCCTCGGCCGGGTCCAGGCCGGGCGTGCCGAGCAGGCCGAGGATCTCGCCGAAGCTGTTCGGGTCGAACCTGATCGGTTCGAGTTCGGCGGTCCCGGTGGAGGGCCGCCGCAGCAGCAGGTTCAGGTCGACGTCCGCGGCCAGGGCCGCGCCGACGACCGCTCCGGCGGAGGTACCGACGATCCGATCGGCCGCGGCCGGGTCGAATCCGGCCTCACGCAGGGCGATGACGACGCCCGCCATCCAGCTCAGGCCGACCGCACCACCTCCGCCCAGGACGAGCGCACGGCGAATTCCCTTGGGCGGCATCGCGGCAGACATGAGGCCACTGTATCCGCGACGGGCAAGGAAGCGGAGGATATCCCTCCGAAAAGACTCGCGGCACCGGATCGGACCGGTGCCGCGAGTAACTCTGTTCCGGAATCAGCGCTGCAGGAAGGCGAACTCCTCCGACAGCTCGGCGACCTTCTCCTTCAGCGCGGCCACCGACGGACCGGCCGCGAGCACCTCACGCGAGACGTTGGGCAGCACCGCGCCCAGGTCGCGCGCGGGCACCAGGGCGCGAATGGAGTCCGCTCCCCCGCCCTGCGCGCCCACACCCGGCATCAGGATGGGCCCGTTGAGGGCGCTCAGGTCCGGGGCCTCGGTCAGGGTCGCCCCGACAACCACACCGACGGAACCGAATTCGGCCCCGACATTGGCCGCGGCGGCATCGTCGACCATGCGCTGGGCGATGGTGCGGCCGTCGGCGCCGGTGATGCGTTGCAGCTCCGCGCCTTCCGGATTGGAGGTGGCGGCCAGCACGAACACGCCGCGCCCGTTGGC
This sequence comes from Nocardia sp. CA-136227, assembly GCF_050955695.1. Classification (NCBI taxonomy): domain Bacteria; kingdom Bacillati; phylum Actinomycetota; class Actinomycetes; order Mycobacteriales; family Nocardiaceae; genus Nocardia; species Nocardia sp. CA-136227. The sequence goes on along the minus strand of NZ_CP192081.1, from coordinate 3,278,752 downwards.
CGCGGCCAACTCCAGAGCCGGTGCGAGCGAACCGAATCCGAGGTACGGCGACACGGTGACCGCGTCGCTGCCCAGCGGCCCGTCACCGAGCCAGGCGTGCGCGTAGGCGTCCATGGTGGAGCCGATATCGCCGCGCTTGGCGTCGGCCAGCACCAGGGTGCCCGCCGCCCGCAGCGCCGCGATGGTCTCCTCCAGCACCATCATTCCGGCCGAACCGTAGGTTTCGAAGAACGCCACCTGCGGCTTGACCAGGGCGACCCGGCCCGCGAACGCCCGCACGCAGGCGTCGGCGAACTTGGCCACCCCGGCGGCGTCCTCGCTCAGGCCCCAGGCCCGCAGCAGCGGCGGATGCGGGTCGATGCCCACGCACAACGGTCCGTGCGCGCGCATCGCCTCCCGCAGCCGTAGCCCGAAGCCGGTCGTCCGCGCAGCGCCGGAGGCGCTCATCCGCGCAGCACCGCGTGCAGTTCCTGCAGGGAGCGCACGCCGATGCCGCCGCGAATGGTGGCCTCGATGCCCTGCACGGCCGCGGCCGCGCCCTGCACGGTGGTGATGCACGGGATGTTCGCGCCGACCGCGGCGGTGCGGATCTCGTAGCCGTCCACGCGCGGGCCGTTGTTGCCGTAGGGCGTGTTGAACACGATGTCGACGTCGCCGTCCTTGATCATGTCCACGATGCCGGCCTCGTCGGGCGCGTTGTCGGACTGCTTGCGCACCCGATCGCACGGAATGCCGTTGCGGCGCAGCATCTCCGCGGTGCCCTCGGTGGCGAGGATGCGGAAGCCCAGGTCGTGCAGGCGCTTGACCGGGAACACCATGGCGCGCTTGTCGCGGTTGGCGATGGACACGAACGCGGTGCCCTCGGTCGGCAGCGAACCGTAGGCGGCGGACTGCGACTTGGCGAAGGCGGTGCCGAAGTCGGCGTCGATGCCCATGACCTCACCGGTGGACTTCATCTCCGGCGAGAGCAGCGAGTCGATGCCGGAACCGTCCGGGCGGCGGAAGCGGTGGAACGGCAGGACCGCTTCCTTCACCGCGACCGGGGCCTCGATCGGCACGGTGCCGCCGTCGCCCTCGGCCGGGAGCAGGCCCTCCTTGCGGAGTTCGGCGATGGTGGCGCCCAGCGCGATCCGCGCCGCGGCCTTCGCCAGCGGCACCGCGGTGGCCTTGGAGACGAACGGCACGGTGCGGCTGGCGCGCGGGTTGGCCTCGAGGACGTAGAGCACGTCGTCCTTGAGCGCGTACTGCACGTTCAGCAGGCCCTTGACGCCGATGCCCTTGGCGAGCGCGGCGGTGGAGCGGCGCACGGCCTCGATATCGCTGCGGCCCAGGGTGATCGGGGGCAGGGCGCACGCCGAGTCACCGGAGTGGATACCGGCCTCCTCGATGTGCTCCATGACGCCGCCCAGGTAGACCTCGTCGCCGTCGCACAGGGCGTCGACGTCGATCTCGATGGCGTCCTCCAGGAACCGGTCGACCAGCACCGGGTGGTCCGGGGTGATCTCGGTGGCGCGGGAGATGTAGTCGGCGAGGGTGGCCTCGTCGTAGACGATCTCCATGCCGCGGCCGCCCAGCACGTAGGACGGGCGCACCAGCACCGGGTAGCCGATCTCGGCCGCGATCTTCTTGGCCTGCGGGAAGGTGGTGGCGGTGCCGTACTTGGGGGCCGGAAGACCGGCCGCCACCAGCACATCGCCGAACTCGCCGCGGTCCTCGGCCAGGTCGATGGCCGCCGCCGAGGTGCCGACCACGGGCACGCCCGCGTCGGTGAGGCGCTGCGCCAGGCTCAGCGGGGTCTGCCCGCCCAGCTGGCAGATGACGCCCGCGACGGTGCCGGACTCGGTTTCGGCGTGGTACACCTCGAGCACGTCCTCGAAGGTGAGCGGCTCGAAGTAGAGGCGGTCGGCGGTGTCGTAGTCGGTCGACACGGTCTCGGGGTTGCAGTTGACCATGATGGTCTCGTAGCCCGCGGCCGACAGCGTCTGCGCGGCGTGCACACACGAGTAGTCGAACTCGATGCCCTGGCCGATGCGGTTCGGACCCGAGCCCAGGATGATGACCTTCTCGCGCTCACGCTGCGGTGCGACCTCGGACTCCGCGGCGGGATCGAGCTCGTAGGCCGAGTAGTGGTACGGGGTCTTGGCCTCGAACTCGGCGGCGCAGGTGTCGACGGTCTTGAACACCGGGCGGATCTGCAGGCGGTGGCGCAGCTCGCGCACGCCGCCCTCACCGGCGAGTTCCGGTCGCAGCGCGGCGATCTGGCGATCGGAGAGGCCGTAGTGCTTGGCGGTCCGCAGCAGCGGCTCGTCCAGCACGGGGGCGTCGATGATCTCCTGACGCAGCTCCACCAGGGCGGCGACCTCGGCGACGAACCAGGGGTCGATGCCGGAGGCGGCGGCGGTGTCCTCGATGCTCGCGCCCAGGCGCAGCGCGCGCTCCACCTGGTAGATGCGACCCTCGGTGGGGACCTTCAGATCGTCGAGAATGGCCTGCACGTCGGTCCATTCACCGTCGGGCAGGGTCCAGAAGCCGGTGGCCTTGGTCTCGAGCGAGCGCAGCACCTTGCCCAGCGCCTCGGAGAAGTTGCGGCCCATGGACATCGCCTCGCCGACCGACTTCATGGTCGTGGTCAGCGTGGTGTCCGCACCCGGGAACTTCTCGAAGGCGAAGCGCGGAGCCTTCACGACCACGTAGTCGAGCGTGGGCTCGAAACAGGCCGGGGTCTCCTTGGTGATGTCGTTGACGATCTCGTCGAGGGTGTAGCCGATGGCCAGCTTGGCGGCGATCTTGGCGATCGGGAAGCCGGTGGCCTTGGACGCCAGCGCCGACGAGCGCGACACGCGCGGGTTCATCTCGATGACGATCAGACGACCGTCCTTGGGGTCCACCGCGAACTGGATGTTGCAGCCGCCGGTGTCGACGCCGACCTCGCGCAGGATGGCGATGCCCAGATCGCGCATCTTCTGGTACTCGCGGTCGGTGAGGGTCATGGCCGGGGCGACGGTGACCGAGTCACCGGTGTGCACGCCCATCGGGTCCACGTTCTCGATCGAGCAGACGATGACCACATTGTCGTTGCGGTCGCGCATGAGCTCGAGCTCGAATTCCTTCCAGCCCAGGATGGATTCCTCGATGAGCACGTTCGCGGTCGGCGAGGCGGCCAGGCCGCCGCCGGCGATGCGGTCGAGGTCCTCGTGGTTGTAGGCCATGCCCGAGCCCAGGCCGCCCATGGTGAACGACGGGCGCACGACCACGGGGAAACCGAGTTCCTCGACGGTCTCGCGGACCTCGTCCATGGTGTAGCAGACCTTGGAGCGCGCGGACTCGCCGCCGACCTTGGCGACGATGTCCTTGAACTTCTGGCGGTCCTCGCCACGCTGGATGGCCTCGAAGTCGGCGCCGATCAGCTCGACGTTGTACTTCTCGAGGATGCCGTTCTCGTGCAGGGCGACAGCGCAGTTCAGCGCGGTCTGGCCGCCGAGGGTCGCGAGGATGGCGTCGGGGCGCTCCTTGGCGATGACCTTCTCGACGAATTCCCAGGTGATCGGCTCGACATAGGTCGAGTCGGCGAACTCCGGGTCGGTCATGATGGTCGCCGGGTTGGAGTTGACCAGCGACACGCGCAGGCCTTCGGACCGCAGGACGCGACACGCCTGGGTTCCCGAATAGTCGAACTCACAAGCCTGGCCGATGACGATCGGGCCCGAGCCGATCACCAGGATGTGGTTGAGGTCGGTGCGGCGTGGCATCAGGCTCCTTCCATCAGCATGGCGAAACGGTCGAACAGGTAGGCGGCGTCGTGGGGTCCGGCCGCGGCCTCGGGGTGGTACTGCACGGAGAAGGCCTTGCCGTTCACCAGCTGAACGCCTTCGACGACACCGTCATTGGCGCAGACGTGGCTGACCTCGGCCTTGCCGAACGGGGTGTCGAAGACCTCGCCGCGCTCGCCTTCGAGGGCGAAGCCGTGGTTCTGCGCGGTGATCGAGATCCGGCCCGAATGATGTTCGATGACCGGCACATTGATGCCGCGGTGGCCGAACTTCATCTTGTAGGTGTTGCGGCCCAGCGCCCGGCCCAGGATCTGGTTGCCGAAGCAGATGCCGAACAGCGGGATGCCCTCGCCCAGGACGCCCTGGGTGAGCGCGACCTGCGCGTCGGCGGTGGCCGGGTCGCCCGGGCCGTTGGACAGGAACACGCCGTTGGGGCTGAGTTCCTTGATCTGGTCCAGGGTCACGTTGGAGGGGACGACGTGCACCCGCATGCCGCGCTGGGCGAACATGCGCGGGGTGTTGGACTTGATGCCGAGATCGACCGCGACCACGGTGAAGCGGTGCTCGCCGATCGGGTCGATGGTGTACATCTCGTCGGTGGAGACCTCACCGGCCAGGTCCGCGCCCAGCATGGACTGCTGGCCGTTGACCCGCGCGACGAGCTCCTCGTAGTCGGCGAGCTGGTCGCCGGAGAAGATGCCCGCCTTCATCGAACCGCGGGTGCGCAGGTGGCGCACCACCGCGCGGGTGTCGATGCCCGCGATGCCGACCACGTTCTGGTTCTCCAGCTCGGCCTGCAGGGTGCGGTTGGCGCGCCAGTTGGAGGCGCGGCGCGCGGGGTCGCGCACGGCGTACCCGGCGACCCAGATCTTCGACGACTCGTCGTCCTCGTCGTTCCAGCCCGTGTTGCCGATCTGCGGCGCGGTGGCCACCACGATCTGGCGGTCGTAGCTGGGGTCGGTGAGGGTCTCCTGGTACCCCGTCATGGCGGTACAGAACACCGCCTCACCCAGGGTCTGCCCGACGGCGCCGAAGGTCGTCCCGCGGAACACGCGGCCGTCCTCGAGCACCATCACGGCGGTATTTCCGCTGCTCATGCCTCGTCTCCCGTCTTCGTAGCTGCTGCGGTCCATGCCGGGTACACCGCTTTGTCGTCACCGCGGAAACCGGTATCCACCTCGGTCCCGGTCGGCAATGTCCAGCGAATCACCAGCACACCGTCTTCTGTCATCACTTTGCCCGCGTGCCCGCGCTCGGCGCGCACCGCGGTGATGGATTCCTGCGGAATCCAGATCGTCGCCGCGCCATCCCGCTCGAGCAGGATGCCGCGTTCGAATCGGGTCAGCTCCGCGGTGGCGCGGAAACCCAGGTCGCCCACCGTGATTCGCTGAATCCAGCTGGGGGCGAGGGTGCTGCCGAGGTAGAGCCCCGTGGTGGGCTCCAACAGCTGCGCGCCACAGTCGGCGGGCACCGCGGGCAGGTCGCCGATCGCGCCCGCCTGCTTCTTGGCCCGGCCCGTCCACGCCCAGTACATGAGTCCCAGGCACAGCACGAACAAGGCCAGCAGAATCAGCACTTGCAGCAGTCGCATTTCGGTTCTCCTCGGTTCCCCACCCGCCGCTAACCGGCGACGATCCTGCCGTCCCGGGCGGTGAGCCGGCCGCGCAGGAAGGTGGCGGTCACCTTCGCGGGCAGGGTCATCGCCTGGAAGGGCGTGTTGCGGGCGATCGAGGCGAGTTCGTTCGCCTCCACCGTCCATTCGGCGGCCGGGTCGATCAGCACCAGGTTGGCGGGTTCGCCGACCGCGAGCGGCCGGCCCTGATCGTCCAGGCCCACGATCCGCGCCGGGTTCTCGCTCATGACCCGCGCGACACCGCGCCAGTCGAGCAGTCCGGGGTTGACCATGGTCTCCACGATGATCGACAGCGCCGTCTCCAGGCCCAGCATGCCGGGACGCGCGGCCGCGAACTCGCAGCACTTGTCCTGGTCGGCGTGCGGGGCGTGGTCGGTGGCGACACAGTCGATGACGCCGTCGGCGAGGGCCTGCCGCAGCGCGGCCACGTCGGAGGATTCGCGCAGCGGCGGGTTCACCCGGTTCACCGCGTCGTAGGTCTCCAGCCGCGAGTCGTCGAGCAGCAGGTGGTGCGGGGTCACCTCGGCGGTGATCGAAATGCCCTGGGACTTGGCCCATTTCAGCAGTTCGACGGTGCCGGCGGTGGAGGCGTGGCAGATGTGCACGCGGGCTCCGGCGTCGCGGGCCAGCAGGGCGTCGCGGGCCACGATGGACTCCTCGGCGGCGCGCGGCCAGCCGGCCAGGCCCAGACGGGAGGCGGTCGGGCCCTCGTGGGCGACGGCGCCCTTGGTCAGGCGCGGCTCCTCCGCGTGCTGGGCGATGAGCACGCCCAGGGAGTTCGCGTATTCGAGGGCGCGGCGCATGATCAGCGGGTCGTAGACGCAGTGGCCGTCGTCGGAGAACATGCGCACCGCGCCGACGCCGGCGGCCATGGTGCCCATCTCGGCGAGCTGCTTGCCCTCGAGTCCGACGGTGACCGCGCCGACCGGGTGCACGTCGACCAGGCCGACCTCCTGGCCGCGCTTCCACACGTGGTCGGTGATGACCGAGGTGTCGGCGACCGGGCTGGTGTTGGCCATGGCGAACACCGCGGTGTAGCCGCCCAGAGCGGCCGCGGCGGAACCGGATTCGATGGTCTCGGTGTCCTCACGGCCCGGCTCGCGCAGGTGGGTGTGCAGGTCGATGAAGCCGGGCAGCAGGAACTGGCCCTTACCGTCGACGATCTCGGCGTCGGGGGCGCTCAGGCCCGCGCCGATCTCACGGATCTCGCCGTCGGCGAGCAGCACGTCGACCGCGTCGCCCTCACCGTAGAGACGGACGTTCTGGATCAGGATGCTCATGCTGTCTCCTCTCCGCGCGATCGGGGGCCTTCCGTGGTTACGCAAGCTGCCGCCTCCAGGCCTGACCCGATCACGCGACCACCTCGTCGGTTCCGACCAGCAGGCGGAACAGCACCGCCATGCGCATATGGACTCCGTTGTTGACCTGTTGCAGCACAGCCGCTTTCGGGGAATCGGCGACGGAGAAGCCGATCTCCATGCCGCGCAGCATGGGGCCGGGGTGCAGGACCACCGCGTGGTCGTCGAGCATCTTCATGCGGCGCTCGTTGAGGCCGTAGCGGATCGAGTACTCGCGCGCCGACGGGAAGAAGCCGCCGTTCATGCGCTCGGCCTGCACGCGCAGCATCATGACCGCGTCGGCGCCGGGCAGCTCGGCGTCCAGGGAGTCCGAGACCCGCACGGGCCAGGCCTCCACGCCGATCGGCAGCAGGGTGCGCGGCGAGACCAGCACGACCTCCGCGCCCAGGGTGCTGAGCAGGAAGGCGTTCGAGCGGGCGACCCGGCTGTGCAGGATGTCGCCGACCAGCACGATCCGCTTGCCCTCCAGGTCGCCGAGGCGCTGACGCAGGGTCAGCGCGTCCAGCAGCGCCTGGGTGGGGTGCTCGTGGGTGCCGTCACCGGCATTGATGATGGCGGGGCCGGGACCGGCGTAACCGCTGGCGGCCTCGTCCATCTCGGCGAACCAGCGCGCGATCTGGTGCGCCGCGCCCGAGGCGGGGTGGCGCACGATGAGGGCGTCCGCGCCGGCGGCGTGCAGCGTCAGGGCGGTGTCGCGCAGCGACTCACCCTTGGAGACCGAGGAACTCGACGCGCTGACATTGATGACGTCGGCGCTCATCCACTTGCCCGCGACCTCGAAGGAGACCCGGGTGCGGGTGGAGTTCTCGAAGAACACGGTCATGACAGTGCGGCCGCGCAGGGTCGGCAGCTTCTTGACCTCGCGGCCCAGCAGCGCCTGTTCGAAGCGCTCGGCCTCGTCGAGCAGGCCGTTGGCGGTCTCGCGGTCCAGGTCGGTGACCGACAGCAGGTGCTTCACTGGGGGTCACCCTCCTGACGCAGGTACACGCCGTCGCGGCCGTCGTGCTCGCGCAGCAGCACCGAGATGTCCTCGGTGCGCGCGGTCGGGACGTTCTTGCCGACGTAGTCGGCGCGGATGGGAAGTTCGCGGTGGCCGCGGTCGATGAGCACGGCGAGCTGCACCGCGCGGGGGCGGCCCAGGTCGCGCAGGCCGTCCAGGGCCGAGCGCACGGTGCGGCCGGAGAACAGCACGTCGTCGACCAGCACCACGAGAGCGTCCTCGATGCCGCCCTCGGGCACGGAGGTGCGCTCGAGCGGACGGTGCGGCTTGGAACGCAGGTCGTCGCGGTAGAGGGTGATGTCGAGGGAGCCGATCGCGGGGCGGACGTCGGAGAATTCCTCGATCCGGCCGGCCAGGCGATGGGCCAGAGTGGTTCCGCGGGTGGGGATTCCGATCAGCACCACGCGGGCAACCTGCGGATCACCGGAGTCCAGAGCGGTCTTCTCGATGATCTGGTGCGCCATGCGGGCGATGGTCCGGCCGACGTCGGAATCGGAGAGCAGCTCGCGTCCGGTCTCGACCCGGTCCGGGTCGTGCCGCTGCGAGAACTCGGCAGCGCTCGACTTGGCCGCCCGGTCTTCGGGCACAGCCATGCCGACCTCCTTCCCCGCCTCACGGGACGGTCCGTTAAAGGATGTCTTTCGGGCAGTGACCCTACCAGCGCGCGAATGCGCCCCCGACCGCGCACCCCCCGCGCGTCCGCGGTCGGCGCACCGCCGCCGCACCCGCCGCGACCTGCCGGAACCCGGGTTCGCCGGGGTCACCGGCAAGTGCGCAGCAATACGGTCGTCCGGCCAGTGTGGCCGGGTTCACGCCGCCGCACCGATCCCCCGTCTTAGCTACCGGCCGGTTGTCATACACCGTATATCGACGTGTGCGATGCTCGGGGAGTGAGCAATGACGCTGAATTCACCGAACCCGCCCGGGTCAACTTCCGCGGGTACGGCGGCATCACCATCGCCGGAGACAGCTGGGGACCCCAGGACGGCCCACTGGTGGTATTCCTGCACGGCGGCGGGCAGACCCGCGGGTCCTGGAAGGACTCCGGACTGGCCTTGGCCAAAGCGGGCATGCACGCGGTGCTGCTCGACGCGCGCGGGCACGGCGACAGCGACTGGGATCCGGACGGCAACTACCGCCGCGAGGCCATGGTCGAGGATCTGATGGCGGTGCTCGAACAACTGGGCAAGCCCGCCTTCATCGTCGGCGCGTCCATGGGCGGGCTCACCGGCCTGATGGCCACCACCCACCCCGAGGCCGCGCGCATCACCGGCCTGGTCCTCGTCGACGTCGTGCCCCGCCCCGAACGCAAGGGCGTCGAGCGCGTCATCAACTTCCTCTCCAGCAATCCCGAAGGCTTCGCCAGCCTCGAGGAGGCCGCCGACGCCGTCGCCGCCTACCTCCCCCACCGCCGCCGGCCCCGCAATCCCGAAGGGCTGCAACGCAATCTGCGCAAGCGTGCCGACGGCCGCTGGTACTGGCACTGGGATCCGGCCATGATGGGAGGCCCGCGCGACGGACGCGGCGAGGAGATCGACGTGCACACCGAGGCCCTCGAGAACGCGGCGAAGCAGCTGAGCATCCCGACCCTGCTGGTGCGGGGCGCGCTCTCCGACGTGGTCAGCGAGGAGGGCGTCACGGCCTTCCGCGCCCTGACCCCGCACGCCGAGTACATCGAGATCGGCACCGCCGCCCACACCGCGGCCAGCGACGCCAATGACGAATTCACCGACGCCGTAGTCGATTTCGTCCGCGCCCATATCGGCGACCAGCAGGGCTGACCGCCCTTACGGCAGCATCCTGTCGAGCAGGCGGTCGAGCAGTTCGACCGCCCGCTCCCGGGTAGCGCCACCCGCCAGCACGAACTGGGTGATGCTGCTGACCCCGCCGACGATGATCTCGGCGTCCAATTCCGCCGTGTGCGTATCGGATTCGGCCCCCCGAACGCGCAGCAGCTGGTCGGTGATCACGGTGACCAGATAGCGCGGCGCCCCCATCATCTCGTCGGAGGTGACGGTGTTCCCGGTCAGATTGGCCGCATGGAAGGCCGCGAACACCAGATTGTCCTGCCGCCGCTGATCATCGAGCGGCAGGAGTCCGACCGCGAAGGTCCGGATGATCTCCCGCGGCGTGGCCTCGGGCCCGAGTTTCGTGAACTGCTCGGTGAACCCCACCCCGAAATCCGCCACGACCGCCGTATGCGTGGCGAGCATCAACTCCCGCTTGGTCCCGAAATAGTACTGAATCAGCCGCACCGAGATCCCCGCCTCGGCCGCCACCGCCTGAAACGTGGCGGCATCGAGCCCACCGGTGGCGATGACTGTGCGTGCGGCGGTGGTGATTTCCCGCCGCCGCTGCTCGTGATCAACCAAACGGGGCATCTGACCAGCTCTCTTACGACGTTCTGACGGATTGAAGTTTTTGATGGTACGCCCATATCATTTTTATGGTACGTTCGTATCACCAACGAAGGTGAGCGGGGAGGCGCGATGGCCAAGATCGGGCAATGGAAGAACGAAGCGGCACGCGACGCCTATATGGAGGCCTACGCCGCACTGTCGGCGCTGTGGGCGATTCCCTCCAGTGAGTTCGATGTCGAAACCTCGTACGGGACAACACATGTGCGCAAGTGCGGCTCCGGATCCGGTGCGCCGCTGGTGCTGATCCATCCGCTGGGCGGCAATGGAGCCTGCTGGTATCCGATCATCGAGCGTCTGGCGGCCGAACGGACGATCTACGCCCTGGACACTGTCGGCGCGCCGGGACTCAGCGTGCAGACCGAGCCGATCACGTCCGGAGCCGACTACGGAATCTGGCTGGACGAGACCCTGGAAGCGCTGGGGTTGCCGCAGGCGCATGTCATGGGCTATTCCGACGGTGGGTGGCGAGCGTTCATGGCGGGCGTCGACGGTTCGGACCGGGTGGCGAGCCTGATGATCGTCGAATCGGGCGGGGCCGTGGCCAAGACGCCGTGGCGGGTTCTTTTCACGATGATCCGATACGCGATGCCGCCGTCGGAGAAGAACATGCGCAAGGCCGCGCAGTGGGCGATGCCCGGCAGTGTGGTCGTCGACGAGGAGATCGCGTGCTCGCGTGCCGCGCTCGGCTACCGCACCCGGACGCCGTGGCCGCAGCGGCTGACCGACGAGCAACTGCGGTCGATCACCGCACCCACCCTGCTCGTCTACGGATCCGAGTCGGTGCTCGGAGATCCCACGGAGGCCGCGACCCGGGCTCGGGCTCACATTCCGCACTGCGAGGTGGAGATCTACCAGGGTGCGACGCACGGCCTGCTGTTCCAGGGACCGTTCAAAGCCGCTGTGCTGGAGCGGATCCTGCGATTCGCGGCCGCCCACGACCCGGCCGAGCTGCGGCTCGCCGACTAGACGTTCAACGACGAACAGAAGGAGATCACATGGCCAAGATCGGGCGATTCAAGAACGCGCAGGCCAAGGCGGACTACCTGCGGGCCTACGACGACCTGGCCGCGCAGTGGCCGGTGGCGGCGATCGACCTCGATGTCGAAACCTCCTTCGGCGCAACGCGAGTGCGCAGGTCCGGGAGTGGCGAGGGGGTGCCGATCGTGTTGTTGCCCGGGATGCCGGGGATGGGGTTGTTCTGGATGCCGTTCATCGAGGAGATGTCGCGGGAGCATGTCGTATACACGGTGGATCCGCTGGGGTGGGCGGGGCGCAGTGAGCAGACCGCGCCATTGAAGGGGCAGGACGACATCGTTCGGTGGCTGGTCGAGGTGTTCGACGGGATCGGGGCCGAGCGAGTGCATTTGGCCGGGTATTCGGGGGGATCGTGGATATCGCTGCTGTTCGCGTCGCAGCGGTCGGATCGGCTGGCCAGCATCAGCATGCTCGAACCCGATGCGGCGTCGTTCGCCAAGCCGAAGTGGGGGCTGCTGTTCAAGTTCCTGCTCGGCGGGATCCGACCCACTCGGGAGAAGATGGAGAAGTTCATGGAGTGGTTGACTCCGGGGGTGAAGCTCACCGAGGAGATGTGGACTCTGACGTTGGCCGCGTTGAAGTTCCGCATCGCGATGCCGTGGTCGCGGCTGCTGCCCGACGAGCAGCTGTCGAGGGTCACGGCGCCGATGCTGGTGCTGTTCGGGGAGCAGACGATCGCCAATGACGCGCACGCGGCCGCGGCGCACGCGCGGGCGTGCATTCCGGCGGCCGATATCGAGATCTACCCCGGGGTCGGGCACGAAATGCTGTGGGCGATACCGGAAACGGTGATTCCGCGCTTCCTCGGATTCGTGGAGCAGCACGATCAGGTGCGGGCCTGATCAAGCCGTCGCGCAGAAGATGACCGCCGGATAGGTGGCCAGGAACGCCCACAGGAAAGTGTTGAGGCGCATGAGGATCGCGGTGCCGATGTGCAGGAGAGCGCCGCTGATCACGAGCAGGTAGGTGAGCGGTCCGATACCGAGTAGGACCAGCGGAAAACCGCATTCCAGCAGGATCACCGACCAGCACATCGCCGCCGCGGCCGTTCGATGGCGCGCAAGGATCTTGGCGGCCCGCCGATGCCCGTAGGCCCGGGTCGCCAAGATCTCCGGCAGTGCCGTTCCGCTCCGCCACACGGGGCTGACCAACTTCGCCACGCCCGCGGTGAAGTACGCGAGGCACACCTGGGCCGCGATGAACCAGAGCACGACCACCTCGGCGCGCTCCTGCCCGACGGCGAAGGCGAGCGCCAGGGCCACGAAGACGACGATCGTCATCTGGTCCGCGCCGTCGCCACCGAAGCGGGAGCGCATGCTCAGCAGAATGTAGGTCGCGGCGATCACGGTGGCCGCCAAGGCGTTCAGAGTGGACGACGGGTGCAGAACCAGCAACACCGCGCAGGCCAGGCTGGCGGCGATGAGGCCGAGCACTCGCGGGTAGACCAACAGCCGTCCGACGCTGCTCTGGAAGGACCTCCTGGTCAGCAAGGGGATACTGGTGGCCGAGACCGGCCATCCGGCCAGGGCGCCGTCGGCGAGCAGCCGGGGCGCCGCCAGCCGCTCCGACGATCCGATGACGACGGCGACCGAGCCGATGACCGCCGACAGGTACAGCGCGTCCGAGGGCGCGAACATCGGCGGTCTACCGGGCGCTCAGCGCGGGTTCCGACGAATGCATGGGCGACAGGAAGATCACGCGGTGGTCCATGTCCTCGTCCATTCCCTTCGACCGCATGATGAGAAATTGGGTGCCGTCGGCGCGGTGGTCGCGCGGCAGACTGCTCACGAAGTTGAGGGTCGCGATATACGCCAGCGAGAGTTGTATCCCGGCGGTGTCACCGGCCAGCGCCACGGCCGTCTTCCCGAGTTCGACCGAGATGTCGATCAGCGCCTTGTTCTGCCGTCGGCGCGGATTCCACACCGGACCGATCCATTTCGGTGACGCGCCGGGAGGTATCTGACGCCAGCGGGTGATGCGCCCGTCCGGCAATCGATCGCGGTACAGCAGATGGAGATCGTCGGTGGCCGGCGTGGGCGCGAAGAAATGCCAGCGCGGTACGAGTCCGCAGACATCGCGTGTGCGGATCCACCGCTCCAACCCGGTGGCCTCCCATTTCTCGATATCCCGGGGTATCTGGCAGAGCGCCGAGATCACCAGCCACGACGACAGGAATATCGCGAGTGCGGCGAATGCCAGGTCGTCGAGCATGTCAGTGCACGTGCCCGAGGGCTTCGCGCCGGATGTCGAGCAGTTCCCGCGCCGTGGCCGCCGGGCCCAGACTCCGTATCCGCTCGTCCGTCAGATGTTGCTGTTCGTCCACGTCGGCCATGACCGCGGCCGTACAGATGACCGCGACGGTGACGGCCATGGCGGCCCACATGATGAAGGTGGCGTTGTCGCAACAACTCGCGTTGATGGTCAGGTTGCCTTCCAGCTGGTCCTCGGGCACCTGCGCCAGGGCGGCGCGTTCGGCCGGGGTCAGCCGCGGCTCGAATCTGAGGGCTATGGCCTGCAACCCGGCGTCCGTACCTTCGCGCCGGTGCTCGACCAGGGTCAGATGTGTCGGGCTCAGCGCGCCACCGTTGTACGGATTGTCCAGGACTACCAGGCCGAGACCGTCGGGCGGGAAGACGTTCGTCGCGAGGGTGCGGCCGCCGTATCGAATGGTCGCGAATACCGGAGCGCGCTCGAGCAACCGCCAGGCCTGATAGGGCGACAGTTGGGTACGCCCCTCGAAACGAGGCTTGATCGCATTCTCCATCAGGTCGATATCGTCGCCGTTGCGCAGGGTGACGGCCTCCCGCACCCGTTGCAGCAGCGGATCGCCTTCGGGGGCGACGATGACCCGCACGCAGCCTTCCTGGCACAGCAGTGCCCGATCCGGTTGTGTCGGGACGTAGTCGAGAATCTCGATCTCGCGGAATCTGAGCGACCGCTTGGCGAGCTCATCGGCGGCGAGTTGCAGCAGTGTCTCTTGATCCATGTCTCAACCTCCGGAAGTGGTGGTGATGCCTGTGGACCCAGAGCGAAAAGTAGCACACGCGCGCGGCGCGGAGTCGGCAATTCGATGGGAACACATGTTCGAACTGTGGTAGTTTCGTGCGCATGTCGACGCCATTGCAGGGATCTCTGCTCGACGGGTTCGGGGAGGTCGAGCTGGGTGCGCTGGATTCGGTCCGGCGTACCGAGCTCGGCGACGGCGCGTGGGTGGATGTGCTGCCCGGCTGGCTGAGCGGGGCCGACGTACTGTTCGAGCGGCTCGCGAGCCAGGTGCCGTGGCGGGCGGATCGGCGGGCCATGTACGACCGAGTGGTGGATGTGCCGCGGCTGCTGTCGTTCTACGACGAAGAGCGCGAGCTACCCGACCCCATCCTCACCGAGGCACGCGACGCGCTGAGCGCGTACTACTCCCGGGAACTCGGCGAGCCGTTCACCACGGCGGGCCTGTGCTACTACCGCGACGGGGACGACAGCGTCGCCTGGCACGGGGACACGAGCGGGCGCGGGGCCACCGACGACACCATGGTGGCGATCGTGTCTGTGGGTGCGGCGCGCTCGCTGCTGCTGCGCCCACGCCGCGGCGGGGCCAGTGTGCGATACGCGCTCGGACACGGGGACCTCATCGTGATGGGCGGCTCGTGTCAGCGCACCTGGGAGCACGCGGTGCCCAAGACGAGGCGGCCGGTGGGGCCGCGCATCAGCATCCAGTTCCGTCCGCGCGGCGTCCGGTAGCGCGGGCGAATTCCGGGATCGGTTCGGACACGACGCCGCGAGCCACCAGGAAGACCGGGAGTTCGCGCAGGACCGGGATGCGGCGGAAGATCCGCAGCGGCAAGGGCGTTCGCGGGAGGTCGGCGATATTCAACCGGCCCGACACCGCGGGCCGCACGACCTGCGCGTGAGCCAAGCGCTGCATGCCCTGTATGACGGCGGTGGGCAGCCGGCGGCGGCGCTGGACGCGGGCCAGGTCGGCGGTGGTGACAGTGTGGGACAGCAGTTTGGGGGCGAGGATGCGGGCGGCGGCCACCGCGTCCTGGACTGCCAGGTTGATGCCGACCCCGCCGATCGGTGACATGGCGTGGGCGGCGTCGCCGAGGCAGAGCAGTCCGTCGGCGTACCAGTGGTCGAGCCGATCGAGTTTGACGTCGAGGAGTTTCACCTCGTCCCAGTCGTGGACGGCGTCGGCGCGGTCGGCCAGCCACGGAACCACCTCGGCGAGGGCGCGCATGATCTCGCCGACCGGCTTCTCGGCCCGCAGCCGCGTGTCACTGCCTTTCGCGATGAGGGTCGCGCTCTGCCAGTAGTCGCCGCGATCGAACAGGACGGCGACGCGGTCGGCGCTGACCACCGGGATCAGTCCGGCGGGATCGGTGCCGTGGCGCGGGATCCGGTACCACCAGGCGTCGAAGGGCGTCGCCCACTGGCGACCGCCGAGACCGGCCGCCGCGCGCAGCGCCGAACCGCGGCCGTCCGCGGCCACGGTGAGGTCGGCGTGGATCTCCCCGGTCGCGCCGTCCGCGGTGCGATAGCGGACGCCGGTCACCGTCGGGCCGGTGCGCAGCAGGTCGACGGCCTCGGTCCGCATGCGCAACCGGAAGGTCGGTTCGTTGTCGCCCGCGCGGGCGAGCAGATCGAGCAGATCCCACTGCGGCACCATGGCGATGTACTTGTGCCGCCCCGGGATGTGGTCGAAGCTCGCCAGCGGAACCAGCCGCCCGCCGATCGGGGTCTGGATCGAGGTGAGCCGCCGCTGCGGCAGTTTCGCGAAGCCCTCGCTCAGGCCGAGGGCCTCGATGAGGTCCAGGGTGGTGGGGTGCACGGTGTCGCCGCGGAAGTCGCGCAGGAAGTCACCATGTTTCTCCAGCACGGTGACCTCGACGCCCGCCCGGGCCAGCATCAGCCCCAGGAACATGCCCGCCGGTCCCCCACCGGCGATGAGACAGGTCGTGCGTTCCATCGGGACCTCCCGAGCCGAAGACGCCGTCACCGTCGATGGTAGGACGAGTCCGGCTCGGGCACAGCCATCGCACCGCAGCTAGCGGTCGCGGTACAGGACGAAGAAATACGGTTCGCCGAGTCCGCGCATATCCATGACACCGAGCAGGGTGTCCGCGGCGACGCGGCGGAAGATGTCGATGATCGGCAGGTGGTCGTAGATCATTGCGGCGCTGGACTTTCCACGGAACTCGAGATTCCGCAGTCGAGCCTTCGGGGCGGCCGTCCGCAGCATCGGCCGCAGCACGCCGAGGGAGCGGCGTACCGGGGACAGGGCCGTCACCGACACCTTGCCCGCCAGGAACAGCGGCACCCGGCGCGGGTCGACCGGGAAGATCTCGCCGTCGGGGGCCTGGAACAGCAGCGGCTGGACATGGTCGGCGCTGTCGAACTGCTTTCCGTACCAGCCTGTTTCGACCAGCATGCCGTCCCACGGGTGGCCGGTGCCCACTTCCGCACCGCGCCAGCGACCGGTGGTGACCTCGTCCACGTCCACCGGCGGCAGGCTGTCGAACAGCTCCCAGGCCTGGGCCGCGGTAGCCGCGCCCGCCATCAGGGTGTCCAGGCGCAGGGCACCGTCCGTCGCCGGGTCGGCGGCAACCATCATGATCTCCTTGGTGAGAGTGGACGACAGGATTTCTCTCACCCTAACGGCGGCCCCGGTGGTGACCGGTAGAGCTCCAGTGACATTCTGACGACCGGATTGGCCGAATATGTCGATACCGGTTCCTGTGGGGCCGCCGCCCGTTCAGCCCAGGGCCGCCGGGGATTCGGCGTGCGGAACGAGCAGCCGTGGACTGCCCGAACCGTCGGCCGGGACCGCCCAGATATCGGCGTCGTCGCCGCCGCGCGAGATCGCGTAGCCGATGGTGTTCGGGTCCAGCCACGCCGCCTGGTCGTCCACGCTGCGGGTTTCGGCCAGCGGGGTGCGCACGCCCGAGGCCGGGTCCAGCACCGAGAGCCGCCAGCCCTTCGCGGGGTCGCCGTCGATCGCCGACTTGAACGCGATCCGCTTGCCGTCCGCCGACAGCGACGGGCATTCCACGTTCTGCGCGATGGTGCGGACGGTCTTCGCCGCCATATCGCCCTGCACGAGGTAGCGCCGGCCGTCGGTGGACATGGTGGCGTAGAAGGTGTTGTCGTCCGCGGCGAAGGTGATGCCCCAGAAGTTGAGATCGGCGGCGGTGTAGGGGCGGCCGTCGACCACGACCGACAGGAACTCCAGGGAATCGATCATGTCGCCGGTCGTCAGGTCGACCAGTCCGGCGCGGGTGGAGAAGCGGCCGTTGTTGTAGGAGTCGCCCGCCACGAACACCGTCCAGGCCGCCATCCGGCCGTCACCCGACAGCCGGGTGCGATTGGGCACGCCGACCAGCGGGATCTCCCGCGTCACGGTCAGATCCGCGTCCAGGATGGCGGCCTGGAAGGTGGCCAGCGGGCCGTCGGGCCGCAGGCAGATGGCGGTCCCGGCCGCCGCGGCCACCCGCAGGCATTCGAGTTTCGACACCGAGCGCGCCGCGCCCGGATCGGCGGCGGACACCATCGCCACATGGCCCTTGCTCTCGGCCGCGGTGCTGCGGAACAAGATTCGGGGCCCGGGCGCGATGTTCAGCGCCTCGTAGGCGGTGGCGGGTTGCGCGCGCGTCCCGGTGACCACGCCGTAGCCGACGGCGACCGCGGCCAGGACGACCGCCCCGAGCAGGGCCAGCACCAGGCGGCGGTTCACGCGTGCTCCTCCGCGGTCTCGGTGACGTCCTCGGCGGTCCCGGCGGCCTGCACACCGCGCAGCAGCACGGCGATCACGACCACGGCCACCGCCACCAGACCCGCGGCGACCCGGCTCGCGTTCTCCGGACCCCACCAGCTCCAGGCCAGCCCGAACAGCACCGACGACACCAGGTACGACAGCGCCTGCCCGGTCTGGATCAGCGCGATCCCGGTGGTGCGCAAGGCTTTCGGCAGTACCGGACCGGCCAGCGCCATCAGCACGCCGTCGGTCGCGGCGTAGAACAGGCCGTAGAGCGCGAGCACCACCACCAGCAGCGCGGTCCCGCCGAACGGCCCGAACAGCAGCAGGTACACCAGCACCAGCGCGGTGTAGCCGCCGAGCACCACGGTCAGGCGGCCGATCCTGTCGGCGAGCATGCCCAGCGGGGTGGCCAGCACCAGATACGACAGGTTGGTGCCGACCGCCAGCAGCGGAAACCAGCTGACGCTCAGGTGTTCCCGCTGCTGCAGCAGCAGGTAGACGAAGCCGTCGCCGATGGTCACCAGTCCGGCCAGGCAGGCCGCGGCCACCAGCCGACGCACCGGGGCGAGCCGGATCAGCCCGCCCAGCGCGCGCGGCGACACCGCACCCTTGGCGGGTTGCTCGTCGCGGTAGTCGCGCACGAACAGCACCAGGATCAGGACGCCGAACGCGGCGATGCAGAAGCTGGCCACGAAGACCGCGTCGTAGGCCTGCGCGGTGGCGGCGAGGATGCCGATCGCGACCAGGGGGCCGACGAACGCGCCGATGGTGTCCATCGTCCGGTGCACGCCGAACGCGCGACCGTAGAGCCGCGGCGGGGTGGACAGGGTGATCAGGGCATCGCGGGGTGCGGTGCGCAGGCCCTTGCCGGTGCGGTCGACGGCGATGACCGCGCCGATCGCGCCGACGGCGCTGCCCGCGGCCAGCATGCCGAGTTTCGCGACCGCCGACAGGCCGTAGCCCAGGCCCGCGATGAACTTGCGGCGACGGGTGAGGTCGGCGACATAGCCGCCGACCAGCCGCAGCAAGGCGGTCGCGCCGGTGTAGGTGCCGTCGACGACGCCGTACGCGGCGGGGCTCAGATGCAGTCCGACGACCAGGTACACCGGCAGCACGGCCGTCATCATCTCCGAGGAGATGTCGGTGACCAGGCTGACGGCGCCGAGCGCGAACACATTGCCGCTCAACAGGAAGAACGCCTTGCGGCGCGACGGTGTCGCGTCGTCGCCCCCGGAATGCGGGCGGTCGATCGTGGACATGTACATGGGTGTACTACCTCAGGGGGTCGCTGGGAAGCCGCTCGGGACACATCGTCGGGTCCGCGAGCGGGGTCATGTCAGCTGCCGATCGGTCCGGTTGCCCGGTGAACGGTCAGTTCCACACGTTGGTGATCTCCGCCGCGGGGTTCAGGTGGGTCAGGCCGTAGGCGCTCTCGATGGTGCTGAGCACGTTGTAGTGGTTGATCTGGTTGGAGAAGCTGCCGACCTGGGTGTGCGCGCCCACGAAGGTGGTGAAGATGTGGTTGGACGAACCGCCGTTGTCCTCGTCGAAGGTGACGATGAGCAGGCTGTTGTGGGTCTTGGCCCACTGCGCGTAGGCGTCCATCTTGTTCTTCAGCCAGGTGTCACCGGTGCCGATCGAGCAGTCGTGCATGTCGTTGCACATGTCGGGCGCGACGTAGGAGACCGTCGGCAGGGTGGAGAAGTCGGTCGGGAAGGTGCTGAACCGGGTGTTCGCACTGGCCGGCACGTTGCTGAAGTTCGGGACCGCGTTGTGCTTGCGCCGGTAGGTGCCGCTCGAGCAACCGGTGTAGCCGTCCGACGGCATGGCCTCGGAGTAGCTCTTGTAGCTCTTGCCGGCGGTGAGCAGCTGGTTGGCGATGTTGTTGCCGCTGTAGGTGTGCGGGCAGCTGTCGTCGGTGACGCCCTGGGTGGAGCCGGAGAACATGGCGAGGTAGTTGGGCTCGCTCGGGTGGGTGACGCCGTAGGACTGGGTGAACTTCGCGCCCTGCCCGGCCAGGCTGTTGAAGTACGGCGCGCTGGAGCTGCCGTTGATCTGCGAGTACGAATGGTTCTCGAACATCACCAGCACGATGTGGTCGAAGACCGGAACGCTGCCCGCCGCAGCGGCTTCCGACGAATTGACGACGGCGGACGTCGCCATACCGATGAACGCGGCGGCCGACATGACGGCGGCAGCGATGCGCTTCCTGAACACAGATCCTCCTGAAGGACTCGAGCGGGCCCCGGCAGCACCGCCAGGGCCGCGCAATATTAAGAACCGCCATGCGCCGGAACGACGAATGCTCTGCGGCCATCCGATGTGGGGAAAATGAACAAATCGCATGGCCACTTTCCGCTGACTCGGACCGAGTCCCCCTGCCGCAGCGCGAGTTTCGAGACAGCAAACCGGCGACCACCTGCGTTTTTGTCGAATCTACAAAAAGTTGGCGAAATCGCTGGCCTTCCTCGTTTTAGTCATCTAGCCTAAAACCATGACGACAGCGCGAGAGACCGCGGAGACCATCCGGGCGGCGCGGCGGCCCGAAGACCTCTTCGGTTCCGCCGCAACGGATTCCACGAGCAGACAAGCGGCACGACGCCGGTACCACCGGCTGGCCGCACTGGTCCACCCCGACCGGGTCGAGGCCGTCGACGCGGCGGCCGCGGGCGCCGCCTTCGCCCGGCTCTCGGAGCTGTACCAGCGGTGGCTGGACCTGGACGAAGCGGCCTTCGAGGTGACCGGGGCGCGCGGGCGGCATCCCGTCGGGGCGCTGCACGCGGCCGGATCCATCGCCGACGTGTACCGCTCCGGCTCGGATCGGGTGGTGAAGATCCCGCGCCGCGCGGCCGCCAACCGGTTGCTGGCCGGCGAGCGAAACGTCTTGCGCGACATCGCGACCGTGGCCGCCGAGCACGAGTGGCTGCGACCGTACTTCCCCGAACTCGTCGACACCGTCGACCATCTCGACTCGGGTACCGGCGAGCAGCGCACGGTCAATGTGCTGGCCGGCCTGACCGACGGGTTCGTGACGATGGAGGAGGTCCGCGCCGCCTATCCGGACGGGCTCGACCCGCGCGACTACGCGTGGATGCACCGGCGGCTGCTGCGCTGCCTCGCCGGGGCGCAGCTGGCGAGCTGGGTGCACACCGCGATCAGTCCCGCCAATGTGCTGGTGCATCCGCGACTGCACGGAATCGTCCTGGTGGGCTGGTCATTCGCGACCCGGCCGGGCAATCCCGCGGCGGCCACGCTGAAGTCGCTGGACTACCCGCCCGAGATCCGCGACGCGGTCTCCCCCGCCACCGACGTCCACCTCGCGCATCGCCTCATGCTCACCATGCTCGGCGACCGCGCACCCGCCCCGATGCGCGCCTACGCCACCGGGTGCCTGCAAGCCGATCCCGGACTGCGGCCCGACGCCGCGGACCTGCTCGGCGAATTCGACGATCTGCTCGACCGGCTCTACGGGAAGCGCCGCTTCCGGCCCTTCGAGCTCACGAAAGGTAAGTGATAGCAATGGGTTACGGAAGCTGGGACGACAGCGCCTACGACGCGGCGCGGACCTTCCGCGCGGCCAAGGGACTCGACGACTTCGGCTACACCGCCGACATGCGGTCCACGCCGTGGGAGCAGTGGAAGGCGCACCCCACCCTGGATCCGTTCGGCGTGGGCATGCGGGAGTCGCGCGACTCCGACGACCACGGGAACTCGCTGCCCATCGCGGTGCTGTTCGACGTCACCGGGTCCATGGGCCGGGTGCCGCGGGTCATGCAGGAGAAGCTGGCCAAACTGCACGGGCTGTTGCAGCGCAAGGGCTATGCCGACGATCCGCAGATCCTGTTCGGGGCCATCGGCGACGCCGACAGCGACCGGGTGCCGCTGCAGGTCGGGCAGTTCGAATCCGACAACCGCATGGACGAACAGCTGCGGCTTATCCTCCTCGAAGGCGGCGGTGGCGGGCAGAAGTCCGAAAGCTACGAGCTGGCAGCGTATTTCATCGCCCGCCACACCGTCACCGACGCGTGGGAGAAGCGCGGACGCAAGGGCTACCTGTTCATCGTCGGCGACGAGTTGAACAAGAAGCGGCTGCCCGCGCGGCACATCCAGGCCGTCATCGGCGACGACGTGCGCAGCGACATCGCCGTCGACTCCGTCTACCGGGAGCTGGCCGACCGGTGGAACGTGCACTACATCCTGCCCAATCAGTCCAGCTACTACCGGGATCCGGAGATCGCCGAGCACTGGCAGGGGCTGCTGGGCGAGCGGTTCCTGCGGCTCGAGGATCCGGCCGCGGTGTGCGAGCTCATCGCGCTGACCATCGGGATCGGCGAGGACCGCGTCGATCTGGGGGCCGGGCTGGCCGACCTGCGCGATATCGGGTCGACCAGTGAGGCCGACGCGGTCGGCAAGGCGCTCGCGCCACTGGGCGGGGTCCGCCGGGGCCGCAGTGTGGGCGCGCTGCCCGCCACCACCGGGACCGACGACGTCGATCTCTGACCACGAAAGAGAAAGGGACAGCTCATGTTCGGCGACCGTCACCTCATCGTGGTGGACCTCGGCTTCGGTGACGCCGGGAAAGGGGCCACCGTCGACTGGCTGTGCTCACCGCGGGCCGGGCTCGACGTGGCCGCGGTGGTGCGGTTCAACGGCGGGGCGCAGGCCGCCCACAATGTGGTCGCCGACGGCCGCCACCACACCTTCCGGCAGTTCGGGTCCGGCACCCTGTCCGAGGTGCCGACCCTGCTGTCGCGGCACATGCTCGTCGAACCCCTGGCCCTGGCGGCCGAGGCCCGCGAACTCGCCGCGCTGGGGGTCGCCGATCCGCTGTCCCTGCTCTACGTCGACGAACGCGCCCTGCTCACCACGCCGATCCACGGGGCCGCCAACCGCTGCCGGGAGGATACGAGGGGTACCGCCCGGCACGGTTCGTGCGGCATCGGCATCGGGGAGACCGCGAGCTACGCGCTCGACCACGACGCGCCACGGGTCGCCGACTGCGCGCGACCGGATGTGCTGCGGCGCAAGCTGATCGCACTCGAGGAGCACTACGCGCCGCTGCTCGCCGGGGGACGGCACCGCTACGACCCGATCGCCGATCTGGTCGCGGCGTACACCGCTTTCGCCGAGGTGGTGGCCATCCTGCCCGGCGAGCAGCTCGCGGGGTTCGCGCACAGCGGGCGGCTGGTGTTCGAGGGCGCGCAGGGCGTACTGCTCGACGAATGGCGCGGGACCCACCCGTACACGACCTGGTCGACCGTGGAACCCCGCAATGCGCGAGACATGCTGGCGCGCATCGGGGCTCCGGGCTACGTGCTCGGCGTGACCCGGGCCTACATGACGCGGCACGGGGCCGGGCCCTTCCCGACCGAGGACCCCGCGCTGTCGATTCCCGAGCCGCACAATGGAACCGGCGTCTACCAAGGCGCGTTCCGGCGCGGGCACCTCGACCCGCTGCTGCTGCGCTACGCGATCGATGCCTGCGGCGGGATCGACGGGCTGGCCGTCAACCACCTCGACGCGGTCGGCGACATCCGCACCGCCACCGGATATCTCACCGCGGACGGGTGCGTCGACCGGCTCGACTGCGGGGTCTGGCAGGACCTGGACCACCAGCAAGGGCTCAGCGACCTGCTCAGCGCCGCTACCCCGGCCTTGACCGACCTGCCCGGCGACGTCCCCGGCTACCTGGAGGCCGAACTCGGCGCGCCGGTGGTGCTCACCGCCCACGGCCCGGATCGAGCCGATCGCACGGTCCGGATCACCGCTCAGGCATGATTGTCCATTTGTGGAGCAACAATCCGCGGTATCCATCGATGTGATCGCCCTGCGCTACGGGCCCGACGACCCCACCGCCACGCTCGGCATCGCCGCGCGGCGGTGGGAACCGTTCGCCGGGGAACTCGCGCTGCCGGGCGTGCTGCTCGGCCTCGGCGAACGCCTCGCCGACGCCGCCCACCGCGCGGTGCACACCAAACTCGGGGTGCCCGAGGACGCCATCCTCGCCGTCGGACAGGTCGCCACCTTCGACGAACCCAATCGCGACCCGCGCGGACCGACCCTGTCCATCGCCATGTGGGCCGTGGTCGGCGCGCACGAATCCGACACCGCGACCTGGGTGCCCTTCGACGCGGTCCCGCCGCTGGCGTTCGACCACAACCAGATCGTCGCCGCCGCCAGGGAACGGCTGGCCGACATGCTGTGGAAGGACCTGACATTCACACGCGCCCTCACCGGCGACCAGTTCACCGCCACCCGCGCGGTCGGCCTCACCACCGCCCTGCACGGCGCCAAACCCGACCCGGGCAACTTGAACCGCACCCTCGCCGCACTGCCCGGGCTGTCCCGCACGGGCGAACGCGTCCGGGTGAAAGCCACCGGCCGCCCGGCCGCGGTGTGGTCCTTCGCCTGAACGGCGCGGGAGCGGCGAGCGTCAGGGGATCAGGACCGGGCGGCCGCGCAGTTGCCCCGCGGCCAGCAGGTCGTGGGCGTCGGCGACGCGGTCGAGCGGGAAGGTCTCGGCGACTCGCGGGGTCAGGCGGCCCGCGTCGACCAGTGCGGCCAGCTCGGCCAGGCGGCGGCCGTCGGCTCGAATCCAGGTGTTGGCCACGCGGATTCCGCGCAGGGCCGCCGGTTCGGCGCCGCCCACCAAGGCCGTGAACGCGCCGGACGAACGGACTGCGTCGAGGACTTCGACGCCCAGTACCGCCGCGTCGAGGGCGCCGTCGACGCCACCGGGGACCAGGGCGCGCACCGCGTCACCGAGGCGTTCGCCGCGCGGGACGAAGAACTCCGCGCCCAGTTTGCGGACCGCGTCCTCATCGGCGGCACCGGCGGTCGCGACCACCCGGATCCCCTGGGCCACGGCCAATTCCACCGCGTAGCCGCCCACCGCACCTGCCGCACCGGTGATCAGCACCGTCGCGCCGGTCGGCAGGCCGAGCAGGTCCAGGGATTGCGCGGCGGTGAGGGCGTTCAGCGGGACGGTCGCCGCCTCGATCGCCGAGACCGTGCGCGGTGCGAGAGCGACGGCGGCGGCCTCCAGGATCACCTGCTCGGCGTGCGTGCCCAGGGCCACATCGAGCCGATCGGACAGGCCGAACACCGTGTCACCGATCGCGAATTCCGTGACACCGGAACCGATGTCGTCGATGGTCCCGGCGACATCCCAGCCCAGGCCGATCACCTCGCGCGGCAACATCAGCCCCGCCTGGGCCAATCCGCCCGAGCGGGTGTGCAGGTCGGCCGGCTGCACGGCCGCCGCGGCGACGCGGATCCGCACCTGCCCGGGGCCGGGCGCGGGCAGCGCCACCTCGGCCACCTCCAGCACCTCGGGTCCTCCGAACGATCGAACGATGACGGCGCGCATGTGAAAACTCCTCTGCTGTACGGTTTCCCACCCCGACACCGAACCTAGGGAGTGTTACTCTCCATCGGGAAGTACGCACCTCGGAGTGCGTACCGAACGTCAGGGAGAGTCATGGCGACCAAGACCGCCGCCCAGCGGCGCACCGAGGCCCGGCGCGACTATGACGCCTACATCCAGGAATGCCCCACCCGGCACCTGCTCGACCGGATCAGCGACAAGTGGGTCAGTCTGCTGCTCAACGCGCTCGCCGACGGTCCCCGCCGCTACAGCGATCTCAATCGCATCGTGGCCGGCGTCAGCCAGAAGATGCTCACCCAGACCCTGCGCGGCATGGAACGCGACGGGCTGGTGACCCGCACCGTCACGCCGTCGGTTCCGGTGCGGGTCGACTATCGGCTCACCGCACTCGGGCAGAGTTTGCTGCCGGTCATGCGGGCCATCAAGGACTGGGCCGAGACCCACATCGAGGACGTGCTCGCGGCCCGCGAAAGCTACGACGCCGCGGGCTGATCGATCACCGATCGGACCAGCTGCCGGACACCGTCGAGCAAGCGGTCCCGCTGGCCCGAACG
The DNA here is from genome assembly GCF_050955695.1 of Nocardia sp. CA-136227. Lineage (NCBI taxonomy): Bacteria > Bacillati > Actinomycetota > Actinomycetes > Mycobacteriales > Nocardiaceae > Nocardia > Nocardia sp. CA-136227. The sequence goes on along the minus strand of NZ_CP192081.1, from coordinate 3,252,847 downwards.
GACCAGGTAGGGCACCAGTTCGCCGCCGAGCGGCGCGAGCAACAGACCGCCGACCACCTCGGCGTCGAGATCGGGGCGGATCTCGCGCAGCAGGGTGCTGATGTGGTTCGCCCAGAAGGCGTGGAATTCATCGCGGCGCGGGTGCGGCGGGAGCGCCTGGTAGGCGACGTTCAGTTCGAGGTCGTCGGCGATCAGCCGGGTCATGGCGTCGAAGTAGGCGAGCAGGCGCTCCCCCGCGGGCGCGCCTGGGCCGAGCGGCGGCGGACCGCTGGTCACCGCCTCCATCAAGCCGATCGCCCCGTCCGCGACGAGCTCGTACAGCAGGCCCGCGCGATTGCCGAACCGGTGGAACAGCGTGCCCTTGGCCACGCCCGCCGCGGCGGCGATGCGGTCCATGGTCGCCGCCTCCGCGCCTTCCTCGGCGAACAGCGTGCGGGCCGCCGCCAGGATTGCCTGGCGGTTGCGGGCTGCGTCGGCACGTTCCTTGGGCGGGTTCATATCACCACTTCCATTGACAACTTGACCGACGGTCAATATCTTCGCAGGCATATCTTGACCGTCAGTCAACTTATGAGGTTCTCAATGCAAGCAATCCTATTGACCGGCACCGGTGGGCCCGACGTCCTGGTGGCCGGAGAGGTTCCCGCACCCCGCCCCCAGGCCGGGGAGATCCTGCTGCGGACCGAGGCGATTCCCGTGCTGTTCCCCGAGACCATGCTGCGGTCCGGCGCGTTTCCGCTGCCGGTGCAGTTCCCCCTCGTGTTCGGCACCCAGGCCGCGGGCGTCGTCACCGAAGTCGGCGCGGGCGTGGACGCCTCGTTCGTCGGGCGGCGAGTGGTGGTGAGCAGCAATAGTTTCGGCACCTACGCCGAACAGGTCTGCGTCCCCGCCCAGGCCGCGACCCCGATTCCGGACGGGCTGAGCACCGACGCCGCGGCGGCCGTCGCCATGAGCGGGTCGGTCGCCATTCCCCTGCTCGAGACCGCGCGGCTCTCCGGCACCGAGACGATCCTCGTCGAGGCGGCGGCGACCGGCGTCGGGGCCTACCTCACCCAGCTGGCCAAGGAGTACGGCGCGGCCCGCGTCATCGCCACCGCGGGCGGGCCCGAGAAGGCCGCGCGGGCACGCGAATTCGGCGCCGACCTCGTCGTCGACCACCACACCCCCGGGTGGACCCGGCAACTGGCCGACCTGCTCGGCGGCGCGACGCTGGACGTGGTCTTCGACTCCGTCGGCGGCGAATCCGCGCTCGAACTCCTGGACCTCATGACCCCACTGCGCGGGCGGATGCTCAGCTACGGGTTCCTGTCGGGCGCGCCCGCGCAGGTCGGCGCGATGGACCTGATCATGCGCGGCCTGACGCTCACCGGCTGCTCCGGTCCGGCTTGGCTGGCCGGGGTGGCGGCGACCCGCGAAGCCGCGCTGCGGCGGGCGGCGACGGGTTCGCTGACACCGCTGGTGGATCGGGTGCTGCCGCTCGACCAGGCCGCGCACGCCCACCGGCTGCTCGAGGATCGAGCCGCCCGGGGCACGATCATCCTGCGCGCCGGCTGAGCGCAGCTCAGAGGTCCTTCAGGCAGAACGTCGTCGGCTGCTCGGTCAGCGTGATGACCTTGTCGGCTTCGGGGCCGCACAGGTTCTCGTCCGACTGGCCGTCGATCCGGGTCAGCACCTGGAAACTCGCGTTGGTCGAACCGCATTCGGCGTACTGATAGCCGGTCATCATGCTCTCGTGATAGCAGGCGCCCGTCTGGAAATTCGGCGCCAGGCACAGGTAGGCCATCGAGGCGCCGTTGAGCGTCTCCTCGTAGGAGGTGTAGTCGGCGGCGCACTCGGCCTTGGCGCTGGAGTGCTTGGCCACCTTGTACACCGCCTTCGGGGAGGCGCAGTCCACCGGCTCGGTCTTGGAATTGATCATCGACCCCTCGATAACGTTGATGCAATCGCCGACCTTCGAACGCCCGGTATCGGACTTGCCCGCGTCCTTGATGGACTCCGCGCCCTTCTGGACCGCGGAGCAACCCGCCAGCGCCACCGCCGAAGCCACCAGCACGACCGGGAGCAGCCGCCGCCACTGTCGCTTGTTCTCCGAGCTCACTCGCACCGAATCCACGTACCTCTCCCACTCATGATCGCTTCGAACCTCGACTACCCAACCCGGTGCGCGATCGGCGAGCATCCGTGAAACCACGGGATAGCCCGGGAACCGTACCGATCCGGCAGCACGTTAGGCTCCGGCCGGGGCCGTTCGCTCGGAAAGGAGTGCGCGATCGAGCCATTCGTCGGCCGGGTCCGGGAACTCAGCACGCTGGACGCGGCACACCGCACCTCCGGCGACCGCCGCGTCTTCCTGGTCGAAGGGCCGGCGGGGATCGGAAAGTCCCGGCTGCTGGCCGAATCCGCCGACCGCGCCCGCGCCGCCGGACTGCGCACGATCGCCATCGCGGCCACCGAATACGAACAATCCACCCCGCGCCACGTGCTCGCCACCCTCGGCGAGCAGCTCACCAGCGACGCGGATGCGATCACCGGCGACGGCGCGCAGGGCGGACCAGTGAATCCCCTTGCCGCGGCGCTCGACAACCGGGAATCCGCTCGGTGGCTGGGGGTGCGGCTCGGGGGCACGCCGACGGTGCTGATCCTCGATGACGTGCACTGGGCTGACCGTGCGTCCCTCGAGGTGCTGGCGGGTCTGATCCGGCAGTTACCCGACCGGGTGGGCGTCATCCTCGCTTATCGCGCGGGCCAGTTTCCGCCGGAACTCGCCGCGGCGGTGCGCGCGCCCCGAATCGTGGTGACACACCTGACCGTGCCGCCGCTGTCCGAGGACGAGGCGACCGCCCTGCTCCCGGAGATCCCGCCCGTGCGCCGGGCCCGGCTCGTCGAAGCGGCACACGGCAATCCGCTGTACCTCCAGGTGCTGGCCGAGCTCACGCCCACGGAACTGGACGAGACGCTGCGCGCGGAGGGGCCCGCACCGACCGGGCACGGTCACGCGGCGCTGGACCGCACCCTGCGCGCCGAACTCGCGCACCTGCCGCCCCGAGAGCGGCTGGTCGCCCAGGCCGTCGCCGTCTGCGGCGCGACCGCCGACACCGAATTGCTCTGCGCCACTGCCGAAGTCACGCGCCCGGAACTCGACGACACTGTCGACGACCTGGCCCGCCGCGGCTGGCTGACCCTCACCGGCGGCATCATCGACTTCCGTCATCCCCTCATCCGCACCGCGGCCTACCGTCTGCCCGGCCCCGCCTGGCGGGCCGCCGCCCACGGCCGCGCCGCCGAATTCCTGCGCGGCGTCGACGCTCCCGTCCTGGCCCGTGCCCGCCACCTCGAACACGCCTTCGGCGGCCGCGATCCGCTCGCCGCCGCCGAGCTGGTCCAAGCGGCCGAACAGGCCCTCACCACCGCGCCCGCCACCAGTGCGCGCTGGATCGAAACCGCCCTGCACCGCACGCAGGATCCCGCAACCGGCTACCCGGCCCGGCTGCTGCTGGGCCGGGCACTGCTGCTCTCCGGGGCCGCCGACCGTGCCCGCGATGTCCTCGAACCGCTTCTCCCACACCAGGATCCGTCCCCGCACGCGAGCGATCCCACGCTCGGCTCCGCGCAGGCAGATCCGACCTCCGCGGCGGCGGCATCCGCGATGACGGAACGCGGGGAAGCGGTGCTGCTGTACGCGCGATGCGAGCGGATCCTCGGACGGGTCGACAGCGCACGGCAACTGCTGACCCGCGCGATCGAGGGCCTCGCACCGGCCGACAGCGGTTCGGTCCAGCTGGAACTGGCCATTCTGGAATCACAGGACAATCGGGATCGCGAGGCCGGAGCCAGAATTCGGGCGTTGTACGAGTCGGGGGCCGTCCGGGACCCCGCCATCGGGGCGGCCGCCCGCACCCTGCGCAGCATGCAGCAGCTCAACGACCTGAACATCGATACCGCACGCACGGAATACCGCGCCGCCGAGCGAGAGTTCGCGGGCCTCACCGACACCCAGCTGCTCGACGGCGTCCACGCCGTCGCCGCCCTGGGATGGATGGCGTACTTCCTCGACGACCAGGCCACCGGCCTGGCTCACATCGAACGCGCCATCCGGGTCAGCCGCCGCCGCGGCCACAGCTTCGTCCTCCCCGAACTGCACACCGTCCACGCCTACTCCCTCGGCAAACTCGGCCGCTACGACGACGCCCTCGCCGCCGCCGAGGACGCCCTGGAAACCGCCCGCCTCCACGGCTATCCGGGCATCGCCCCCCTCGCGGGCGCGATCAAACTCCGCGTCCTGGAAGACATCGCCCCCACCGAGGAAGTAGCCCGCTGGTGGCGCACCCTCGACGCACTCCCCCGCCCCGCCATGCACTGGTGGCGAGGCGTCGTCGAAGCCGCCCTCGCCGAAATCGCCGGCCGCCTACCGAACCCGGCAGGCATACCCCCCGCCACGCCGCCCCACCCCGCCTTGGCCGCTACCGAGCTCGAGCCCACGTTTGAATCGCCGGTCCCGGCCGGGTCCAGGGCCGCAACCAGGCCGCCGGGCGCCAACGGTTCCGACAGCGCAACCGCGACCGGGTCCACGTCGTCGGATATCCCAGCGCACGCGCGGCCCGCGGCCCGAGCCGAGTCGCGTCCGCATCCGATGCAGGCCGCCGAATTCGCCGTCGCCGCACTGGGCTGTGTCGCGCAACGCGATCTGGAGACCGCGTCGGTGCTGGTGGCACGGGCGGAGGAGGCGGCCGAGCGGCTGGGAATTCCGGGGCAGCGGGCGGCGGCAGCTCGGGCGCGCGCCGGATATCTGTGCGCACGAGGCGATTTCGACGAGGCCGGGCGGGCAGCCGAGGCCGCCATCACCTATTACGGCCAGGCGGGGATGCCGATCTTTCGCGCGCAAGCCATGCTGTTGGCCGCCGAAATCGCGGGGCAGCGTGGGGATTTCACGACGGCGACCGCTCGAATCGCGGCCGCGCGTGCGGAATTCACGGCGGCCGGAGCGCACGAGTTGCTCACCGCCGCCACGGCCGCGCAACGCAAGCTGGCGGGGCATCGCGGCGTCAGCGGCCCGAACGCACTGACCGAACGCGAGCGCGAGGTGGCCGAACTGGCGGCCAGGGGGCTGACCAATAAAGCGATCGCCGAGCAGCTCTACCTGAGCCCGCGCACCGTCGAGGACCATCTCGGTCGGATTCTGCGCAAACTGGGCATCACGGGGCGGGCGGGCATCGCGCACCGCCTCACGGAACTCAGCCGGTGATTTCCCACTCGTAGACGGTGAGCTCCGACGCGCCCGTGGTGTGGATCGGGTCGGTGTGGATCAATTCCTGTGCGGCGGTCAGGTTCTCGGCGGTGATGACGTAGGCGCCGCCGGTGCCGTCGGTGAATTTGCCGGTCTCGACCAGCTGACCGCGGTCGCGGACCTGCGCCAGCCATTCCTTGTGCGGGACGGCGACGGAATCGTCGAAGCGCGGGGTGCGCATGGCCATGACCAGATATTTGCGCACCCTGCGCCTCTCCTTCGAACTACTTGTCGTCGTCGGCGACGGTCGAGCGGGTGGCCGCGGCGGCGGCCCGCACCTGCGGAGCCACCTGGACCACCTGGCCGAGCACGCCATTGATGAACGACGGGGAATCGTCGGTGGACAGCTCCTTGGCCAGCTCCACCGCCTCGTCCACGGCCACCACCGGGGGAACGTCGTTGGCGTGGAACAACTCCCACACCGCCACCCGCAGGATGGCGCGGTCCACGGCGGGCAGCCGCGGTAGCGTCCAGTCCTGCGACAGGTACGACTCGATGGTGCCGTCCACCCGGTCCAGATCGTCGGCGACGCCTTCGACCAGGACCCGGGTGTAGGGGTTGATCGGCGCGATGGACTCCTCACGCACCGCCAGGGAGACCCGCTCGGAGAGCAGGTCGGCCGGGTCGATGTCGCGGGCTTCCGCCTCGAACAGCAGATCCACCGCACGCCGACGCGCCTTGTGCCGTGCGCCGAGCTTCTTGAAAGACTTCTTGTCCGATTGATCGGCCACGGAAGACATTATCCGTCGCGTCAGTTGTTGACGCGGCTGATGTAGCTGCCGTCGCGGGTGTCGATGCGCAGCTTGTCGCCCTGGTTGATGAACAGCGGCACCTGCACCTCGGCGCCGGTCTCCACGGTGGCGGGCTTGGTGCCGGCCGAGGAGCGGTCACCCTGCAGGCCCGGCTCGGTGTGGGTGACGATGACGTCGATGGCGACGGGGAGCTCGACGAACAGCGCCTCACCCTCGTGCATGGCGATCTGGACGGCCATGTTCTCCAGCAGGAAGCCCGCGTTACGGCCCAGCAGCTGCTCGCTCAGGTGGATCTGGTCGTAGGTCTCACCGTCCATGAAGATGTAGTCCTCACCGTCGTGGTAGAGGTACTGCATGTCGCGACGGTCGACGGTCGCGGTCTCCACCTTGACGCCGGCATTGAAGGTCTTGTCGACAACCTTGCCCACGACGACGTTCTTCAGCTTGGTGCGCACGAAGGCGGGACCCTTGCCCGGCTTCACGTGCTGGAACTCGACGATCTGCCAAAGCTGATTGTCGATCTTCAGCACGAGGCCGTTCTTGAAGTCGCTGGTGTCCGCCACTGTCCTCGGATCTCCTACTAGTCGTTGCAACCGCGCGTCAGTCGACGACGGTCAGGTCTTTGCTGGTGCGGGTGAGCAGCTCCGGGCCCCCCTGGCGAACCACGAGCGTGTCCTCGATCCGGACGCCACCGCGGCCGGGGAAGTACACACCTGGCTCGACGGTCACCGCCACGCCATCCAGCAGTGTACCCGTGCCGGTTTTGGCGATTCCGGGCGCTTCGTGAATCTGCAGGCCGACGCCGTGCCCGAGACCGTGCACGAACAGGTCGCCGTGACCGGCCGACTCGATCACCCGACGCGACGCGGCGTCGACCGCTTGGGTGGAGACGCCCGGGGCCAGGGCCTCGCGGCCGGCCTTCTGCGCGGCGCTGACCAGGTCGTACACCTCGCGCTGCCAATCCGTCGGTGCGCCCAGGACGAAGGTGCGGGTCATGTCGGAGTGGTAGCCGCGCGACACCGCGCCGAAGTCGAGCTTCACGAAATCGCCGGTGGCCAGCACCGCCTCGGTCGGACGGTGATGCGGGACAGCCGAATTCGCGCCCGCCGCCACGATGGTCTCGAAGGACACCGCCTCCGCGCCGTGCTCGAACATGAGCCATTCCAGGTCGCGGGCCACCTGCCGCTCGGTGCGGCCCGGACGCAGACCACCGCGTTCGAGCAGGGCGGCCAGGGCCGCGTCGGCGGCGTCGCAGGCCGCGCGCAGGCAGTCCACCTCGTAGTCGTCCTTGACCATGCGCAGCTGCTCGACCAGGCCCGACACCGGGACCAGGTCCAGGCCGGTGCCCAGGGCGGCCAGGCCGCGATGCTGTTCGACGGTGACCACGTGGCTCTCGAAACCGACCCGTCCGGTCTGCCACTCCCCCGCGATCTCCATCACCCGGCGCGCGCACGACCGGTTGATCTCGGCGCGCAGATCCGGCACCTGCACGCCGACCTGGGTGAGATAGCGGCCATCGGTGCTGATGATGGTGCGGTCCTCGCTGGAATCCCAGGCGTAGACCAGCAGCGCGGCGTTCGACCCGGTGAAACCGGTCAGGTACCGGACATTGATCAGGTCCGTGACCAGCAGCGCGTCGACACGGTTCTCCACCAGCAGATTCCGCAGGCTGGCCCGGCGCAGCGCGTAGTCGGGTCGCCGGGCCGGATCGTGATCAGCAGACATGCGTCAAAGCTACCGCCGACACGCCGCGACACGGGCCCGCAACACGTGAATGGGGTGGATAGGGAAACCCCGGTATTCACAACCGAAGCAGTTGTCCACATTTCGCGACGGCACCGCCCACGCGGGCCGCGGACGCGAGAACCTCGAAGCATGAATTGGACGGCGATGCTGGTGCTCACGGTGTGGTGCGCGGCCCTGAGCGCCTTCGATGCGCGGGAGCGCCGGCTGCCCGACGCCCTCACCCTGCCCGGGGCGGTGGTGATCCTCGGCTACGGATTCGCCGTGGGCACACCCGAATTGGCGGTGGCGGGCGGGCTCATGCTCGCGCTCCCCTACCTGGTCGTGCACCTGTGCTGCCCGCCCGCACTCGGCGCGGGGGACGTGAAACTCGCGCTGGGCCTGGGCGCGGCGACCGCCCTGGGCGGAGCCTGGACCTGGTCGTGGGCCGCGCTGACCGCACCGATGCTGACGGCCTGCGCCGCGGCGGGAACACTCATGACGCCCACCCTCGGGTCCCGCATCCCGCTCGTTCCGGCTCCACCGTGGTCGCCGGGCGGGCGCGGCAGCGCGCGGCCGGTGAATCGCGCGGTGATCCGTGTGTGGCGCGAACCACCGCGCACAGTGGCATCGGCGGCCGCCGGGCGAGGTGGCGGCGTGGCGGGCGAGGTCGCGACGCTCGCGCACGGGCCCGCCATGTGTGCGGCGAGCGTGGTGGCGTTGCTGGCCGGGCGCTGACATCGGGTTCGCGCGGGCCGTGTGTCCAGGCACCTCGGTATTCATGAAAGGATGTCACTCGTGTTGCGCTGGATAACTGCCGGAGAATCCCATGGTCCTGCTCTCGTCACCATCCTCGAGGGGATGGTGGCCGGTGTCGAGGTGACCTCCGCCGAGATCGGCGCGCAGCTGGCCCGGCGTCGACTCGGGTACGGGCGTGGCGCGCGGATGAAGTTCGAGGCCGACGTGGTGACCATGGTCGGCGGCGTGCGGCACGGCCGCACCATGGGCGGACCGGTCGCCATCGAGGTGGCGAACTCGGAGTGGCCCAAGTGGACCCAGGTCATGTCCTCGGACCCGGTCGATCAGGCCGAGCTGGCCGAGCTGGCGCGCAATGCGCCGCTGACCCGTCCGCGTCCCGGCCACGCCGACTACTCGGGCATGCTCAAGTACGGCTTCGACGACGCTCGCAATGTGCTGGAGCGCGCCAGCGCCCGGGAGACCGCGGCCCGTGTCGCGGCGGGCACGGTCGCCAAGAACTTCCTGCGTCAGGCGCTCGGGGTCGAGGTCATCTCGCACGTGGTGTCGATCGGCGCGGCCGCCAACACCACCGGTGTGGTGCCGACCGCCGCGGATCTGGACGCCATCGACGAGTCGCCGGTGCGCGCGTTCGACAAGGACGCCGAGGCGGCCATGATCGCCGAGATCGAGGCGGCTAAGAAGGACGGCGACACCCTGGGCGGTGTGGTCGAGGTCGTCATCGAGGGCCTGCCGGTCGGCCTGGGCTCGTTCACCTCCGGTGAGGCGCGCCTGGACTCGCGGCTCGCGGCCGCGCTCATGGGCATTCAGGCCATCAAGGGCGTCGAGGTCGGCGACGGTTTCGAGACCGCCCGCCGCCGCGGCAGCCAGGCCCACGACGAGATGCGCCCGGGCCCCGACGGCGTGCTGCGCTCCACCAACCGGGCCGGCGGCCTCGAGGGCGGCATGACCAATGGCGAGGCGCTGCGGGTGCGCGCGGCCATGAAGCCGATCTCGACGGTGCCGCGCGCGCTGTCGACGGTGGACATGACCTCCGGCGAGGAGGCGGTGGCCATTCACCAGCGCTCCGACGTGTGCGCGGTCCCGGCCGCCGGTGTGGTCGCCGAGGCCATGGTGGCGCTCGTCGTTGCGCAGGCGGTGCTGGAGAAGTTCGGCGGCGACTCGCTGCCCGAGACCATCGACAACATCCACGCGTACCTGAAGCGGATCAACGCCCGCCCGCACATTCCGGGCAACGCCGGGCAGTGACCACCGAGGACAGTGCGGCGCCGGGCGAAACCGACCGGCCCGCACCGAATGTCGTCTTGGTCGGCCCGCCGGGCGCGGGCAAATCGACCATCGGGCGCAAGCTGGCCCGTGAGCTCGGCGTGGAGCTGTACGACACCGACGCCGGAATCGAGGAGCGCACCGGGCGCACGATTCCGGAGATCTTCGCGACCGACGGCGAGCCGGAGTTCCGGCGCATCGAGGAAGAGGTCGTCCGCGACGCCGTCCTCGCCGGGCACGGCGTGGTGTCGCTGGGCGGCGGCTCGGTGCTCTCGGCGGCGACCCGCGAACTGCTGCGCGACCGCACGGTCATCTACCTGGAGATCAGTGTCGGCGAGGGCCTGCGCCGGACCGGCGCGAGCACCAATCGCCCGCTGCTCAACGGCGACGACCCGGCCAAGAAGTACCGCGAACTGATGAAGACCCGCCGCCCCCTCTACCGCGAGGTGGCGACCGTGCGGGTCCGCACCGACGGCCGCAGCCCCGGCCGCGTCGTCCGCATGATCCTGGCCAAACTCGGTATCGAGCCGGTCGAGCGCCCCGAGGACCCGGCCACCGACACCACGCCCGCCGAGTCGGCCGCGTCCTCCCGCTCCCGCGCGCGCCGCAAACGCCGCCGGGGCGGCAAGGGCCGCGGCGAGAACACCGCGACCGGAACCGAAACGACCACCGCCACGGCCGATTCCAGTGCTCCCGAGCGCAATGGCCGCGGTCCCGGCGGCCGGTCCGAGGACAGCGCCGAGGGAGCCGAGACCACGAAACGCGGTCGCCGCAACCGCCGTTCGCGCCGCCGGGGCGGCCGGGCCACCGAATCCGGTACGCCCGCCACGGTTTCCACGACCGCACCGGCCACCGACTCCGGCACCGCCGCCTCGGAACGTCCGGTCGGCGGACGGCGCCGCCGCGCCGCGCGCGCGGCCGGTGCGCCCTCGAACCCCACCGCCGGTGGCCAGAGTTCGTCCCAGGCGGCATCGGCGGCGGAGACCACCGCGGCCGCCGAGCGCCCGGATACTCCCGCCGCGCAACCAGGTTCGGACCGGGCCTCGGGCACCGTGGCGGCGCCCGGTAGCGGCCGGTCCCGCCGTGCCCGCGCCAGACGGGCACGCGCGCGGGCGCGCGCCGAGCACAGCGCAGATCAATCCGCACAAGCAGAATCGGAGCAGCAAGCATGAGCGAGCCGACTCGCATCGAGGTTCGTACCGCGGACCCGTACCCGGTGATCATCGGGCGGGGCCTGCTCGGGGATCTGGTCGACGAGGTGACCGGACGGTCCGCGGTGCGGACCGTCGCGATCTTCTATCAGCCGCCGCTGGCCGAGACCGCCGAGGTGGTGCGCAAGGCCCTCGTGGACAAGGGGATCGACGCGCACCGGGTGGAGATCCCGGACGCCGAGGCCGGTAAGGATCTGCAGGTCGCCGGGTTCTGCTGGGAGGTGCTCGGGCGGATCGGGCTGACCCGCAAGGACCTGATCGTGAGCCTCGGCGGCGGCGCGGCCACCGACCTGGCCGGCTTCGTGGCCGCCACCTGGATGCGCGGCGTCGACATCGTGCACGTCCCGACCACGCTGCTGGCCATGGTGGACGCCGCGGTCGGCGGCAAGACCGGCATCAACACCGAGGCCGGCAAGAACCTGGTCGGCTGCTTCCACGAACCCGCCGCGGTCATGGTGGACCTGGCGACCCTGGAGACGGTGCCGCGCAACGAGATCGTGGCGGGCATGGCCGAGATCATCAAGGCCGGTTTCATCGCCGACCCGGTGATCCTGGAACTGGTCGAGCGCGACCCGCAGGCCGCCCTGGACCCGACCGGCGACGTGCTGCCCGAGCTGGTGCGCCGCGCCATCCAGGTCAAGGCCAATGTGGTGGCCGCCGACCTGAAGGAATCGGATCTGCGCGAGATCCTCAACTACGGCCATACCCTGGGCCACGCCATCGAGCGCCGCGAGCGCTACCGGTGGCGGCACGGCGCGGCCGTCTCGGTCGGCCTGGTCTTCGCCGCCGAGCTGGGCCGTCTGGCCGGACGTCTCGACGACGAGACCGCCGACCGGCACAAGGCGATCCTGGAGAGCATCGGCCTGCCCACCACCTACGACGCCGACGCGCTGTCGCAGCTGATGGACGCCATGCAGACCGACAAGAAGACCCGCTCGGGCGTGCTGCGTTTCGTGGTGCTCGACGGCCTGGCCAAGCCGGGCCGCCTGGAGGGCCCGGACCCGAGCCTCCTGGCCGCGGCCTACTCGGCCATCGCCCGCGAGGACGGCCCGACCGGCGGAGCCATCCTGCTGTAGGACACGGCCCGCTCGTAGGACACGGCGGTAGTCACGACGATGCCCGTCGCCGGGAATCGGCGACGGGCTTCGTCGTATCCGGGCGGGTCAGCCGCCCTGCATCCGGATCTCGGAGTCCAGCAGCGCCGCGTACTCGACCAGCGCCAGTTCCTGCGGATCCGAGCCCAGCCGAGCCAGCACCTGGGACCGGTCGATCAGCCTCATGCCCGGCGCGTCGGCGCCGGTGGCTACCTGCGTGCGGCCTTCGGCCAGCACCAGACATGCTTCGGGGTCATCTGCGGCCAACAGTCTCCGCAGATCAAGAGCGGTGACAGTATCCATAGCCATATTCTGCCCCCACGATGTCACCGCCGATCCGGCAACTCGTCGGCCCCGCGGAATCGGGACGCTGCGGAAAGCGGCGCGCAAACGAAAAACCCCGCGCCACAAGGAATGTGGCGCGGGGTCGAGTTCAGCGGGAGCGTCAGGCGCTGACCGGCTCCTGGGTCGGCGCGGCGGGGGCCGACTTCTTGCCCTCGCGGCCGACCAGCCAGCGGCCGAGCACCACGCCGAGCATGACCGGGATGAAGATCAGCAGCACGATGAACGCGGCGGCCGAGGTGACATTGAAGACCAGGCCCTGGTCGCCGAGATCGAAGCCGGGGATGAAGTCGAGGATCCAGGCCACCAGCTGGGAGCCCACACCCGCGGCCAGCGCCGCCTTCAGCCAGCGCATGGTCAGATCGGTCCCGTGCTCGGGATCCGGGTTGGCCTGGCGGTCGGAGCGGCCGTCCAGCAGGCCCCACATCACGACGGCGCCGACCAGGACGATCAGGCTCAGGATGCGCATCCACACACCCGCGGTCGGCCAGTACCGCATGCCCACCCCGAGCAGCGTCTCCAGCACAACGGTCAGCGCCCCCAAGCCCACGGCGCGCAACACCCACGCATTCATGTGATCACCTTAACCCTGCGCGGCCGCCCGGCCGAACCAAATGAACTGAAACTTGTTACAGAACCTTAGCCGACCGGGGCGTCAGGCCCCATCCGGGGCCGACACGCTCCGGCCGAGCAGGTCCGCACCACCGCCCATGCGCCGTAGCGCCGGGCCGCCATGAACAGAAGTCGATGGTCCGATCCGCGTCGACCCGATCCGGAGGCACTCCGACAACCGCGATCACTCCCGCAGCGCGGCCGCCATCTCCGCGCGCGGAGCGGGCTTCCCGGTGAACTGCTCGACCTGGCCGTAGGCCTGGTTCAGCAGCATCTCGAGGCCGCTCACCACGGTGTGGCCCGCCCGTTCCACCGCGGCGGCGAGCGGGGTGGGCCACGGGTTGTAGATGGCGTCGAGCACCACCGGCGCCGCGGCCACCGAATCCGCCACGGCCGCGGCCGCTTCCGCGGGCACGGTGCTCACGACGGCGTCGACGTCGGAGCAGACGAACAACAGGCCCTCGGGGTCGAAGCCGAGGATCTCGGCCGACATGCCCAATTGCTCCGCCAGTTCCAGGGTTTCGGCGGCGCGACCGCGGTCACGGGCCACGATGGAGACCGTGTGCGCGCCCAGATCGGCCAGGGCCAGCAGCGCGGGCCGGGCGGTGCCGCCCGCGCCGAGCACCAGGGCACGCGAGATCTCCTGCACGCCCGCGCCTTCCAGCGCGCCGCGCACGCCGTCCACGTCGGTGCAGTCGGCGCGCCAGCCGGAGTCGGTGCGCACCAGCGTGTTCGCCGATCCGACCAGTTCCGCGCGTTCGGTGCGCTCGTCGGCGTACCCGAGCGCGGCGACCTTGCCGGGCATGGTCACCGACAGGCCCACCCATTCGGGGCCGAGTCCGTCGACCAGTCCGGGCAATTGCTCGCCGGTGCACTCGATGCGCTCGTAGGTCCAGTCCAGGCCCAGCGCCCGGTAGGCGGCCAGATGCAGTTGCGGCGAACGGGAGTGGGCGATCGGGCTGCCGAGCACGGCGGCCCTGCGCTTACCGTCCACTGTCGAGAATTCCACTCTGCCTGGCCTTTTCGATATTGCGCAGGTGCTCGTTGTAGTTCTCCGTGAACAACGTGGTGCCCTGCTTGTCGATGGTGACGAAGTACAGCCACGGGCCGGGCGCGGGATTCTCCATGGCGCGCATGGCCCCCAGCGACGGCGCCGAGATCGGCGTCGCGGGCAAGCCGGGCATGGCGTAGGTGTTCCACGGGGTCTTGTGCGCGCGATCGGAGTCGGTGGTGGCGACCTCGGTCTTGTCGAGCGCGTAGTTGACGGTGGAGTCGAACTGCAGCGGCTGCTGCGCGGCGAGCCGGTTCACGATGACCCGCGCCACCTTCGACATGTCCTGCGGCAGCGCCTCACGCTCCACCAGCGACGCCGCGATGAGCGTGTCGTAGGCGCTCAGGCCGTTGGCCGCGCCGGACTGCATGAGCCCGGACGCCTCGTAACTGCTCGCGCTCGCGGTCACCAGTTGCTTGAGAATGTCCTGCGGGCCCGCGGTCGGATCGAAATCCAGGGTGCCGCCGGCGATCAGGCCCTCGAGCTGACGAGAGCGGTCCGGCACGGTCTTGACCCGTTCCAGCGCCCACGTCGGAACACCCAGCGCCATCGGATCACCCGTGGACCCGGCCTGGTCGAGCTGCTCGTAGGTGACGCACTTGGCGGCGCTGCCGGCGCCGACGCAGCTGGCCTCCGCGATCTTGCGGTAGATGCCGTCCTTGCGGGCGCCGGTGTTGACGTCGCTGGAGTCGTGCAACTGGCGGCCCTCGGAGATGACCACATTGCCGACCCGGGCGTCCTTGCCGAACAGCGCGGTCACCGCTTCGGCGCCCTTGCTGTGGCTGGGGATGGCGTAGTACCCGGGCTGGATGGAGTTCATGTTGGTATTGCGCACGGCCGCTTCGTAGAACGCGCCGCTGCTGGCCACCACGCCCTTGTCGGCCATGGTGTCCGCGATCTGGGTGGCGGTGTCGCCGGGCTTGATCTGGATGATCGCCAGCGGGCCCTGCGGTCCGGAGAAGTCCTCGGGACCGCCCAGCTTGCCCAGGAACTTCCAGCCCGCGAAGCCGACCGCGCCGACGAACAGGATCGCGAACACGCCCGCGATGACGAACAGGTTGCGGCGCCGGCGCTTGCGCTCGGCGGCTTTCCGCGACGCCATCCGGGAACGCTTGGGCCGCTGGCCCCGGCCACCGCCCACCTTCCCTCCCGCGCGGCCGGGCCGCTCGGTGCGGCGGCCACGGTCGGCCCGTCCGCGCTCGGTGCGCGGGGGAGCGCTGCGGCGCGGGGGTTCCGGGTCGAGCGGGGGGTTGTCGTCGAACTCCTCGCCCGGATAGGGCTCACCCTCGTAGAGCTCGTCCTCGTAGCGCGGAATGACGGTGGTGTCGTCCTCGTAATCGTCCGCCTCGGACCAATCGAGATCGTCGCGGCGATAACGCCGTTCGGCGTTCTGCCGGTAGCGTTCCTCGGCCCGCGTCCAGCGGTCGGTCATGCGTCCTCACCACGCGGCTTCAATAGGGCACTCCGTTCGTCCAACCATCCTTGCAGGATCGACACGGCGGCGGCCTGATCGATGACCTGCCGCTGCCCGCGTGCGCGAACTCCACTGTCTCGCAACGCACGTGCAGCAGACACCGTAGTCAACCGTTCGTCGGAAAGTCGCACCGGCACGGGTGCGATGAGGTTCCGCAAACGTCCCGCGAAGGTGGCCGCCAGCTTAGCCGACGCGCCGCTCTCCCCGCGTAAGGTGCGCGGCAAGCCGACGATCACTTCGACCGCCTCGTACTCCCGCACAATCTCGGCAATTCTGGACAGATCGGGCGCGAGTGTTCCGGGCGCGACCTTCTTGGTCTTCGGCACGGTTTCGACCGGGGTGGCGAGCAGACCGTCGGGATCGCTGGAGGCGACACCGATCCGGACCGAACCCACATCGATGCCGATGCGGCGGCCACGCCCCGGATCGGCCTCGACGCTGGGCCGTTCGGACGCGAAGCCGCGCCCGTCCGCGGACACCCCGGACGCCTCGGTGGGCGTCCGGGCAAATCCGGAGGAATCTCCCGAATCAGTCCGCGATGTGGCCGGCTCCGGCCGTGCTGTCCCCGGCTCCGGCCGCGATGTGTCGGAGTCGTCCATCTACCCGGCGAGCTCGGCGACCCGCGACCGCAGGGCGGCCAGACCCGCCTCGATGCCCGACGGATCGGAGCCGGCGCCCTGCGCCATCTCCGGCTTGCCGCCACCACGGCCCGAGATCGCGGGACCGAAGGCGGACACCAGGTCCCCGGCCTTGATGCCGAGATCCTGGGCGGCCTTGGTGACCGCGGCCACGAACGGCACCTTGCCGTCGGCATTGCCGAGCAGCACCACGATGGCGGGCTCGGAACCGAAGCGGCCCTTGATGTCCTGGACCAGGGTGCGCAGATCGCCCGCGCCCACCCCGGCCGGGGCAGCGGCCGCGACCAGCAGCACCTTGCCGACCCGCTGCGCCTGCTCCACGAAGGTGCCGGCACTGGACAGCACCGCGGCCATCTTGGTGCGCTCGAGCTCCTTCTCGGCGACCTTGAGCCGCTCGACCAGCTGCTCGACGCGGCCGGGCACCTCGTCCGAGGGCACCTTCAGCGAGGAGGCCAGACCGGCCAGCAGCGCGCGCTCCTTGGCCAGGTACTTGTACGAGTCCAGGCCGACGAAGGCCTCGACGCGGCGGACACCGGAACCGACCGACGACTCACCGAGCACGGTGATCGGGCCGATCTGCGAGGAGTGCGCCACGTGGGTGCCACCGCACAGCTCCATGGAGAACGGTCCGCCGATCTCCACCACGCGCACCTCGTCGCCGTAGTTCTCGCCGAACAGCGCCATGGCGCCCATCTTCTTGGCGGAGGTCAGGTCGGTGACGAAGGTGTTGACCGGGAAGTCGTCGCCGACCGCGCTGTTGGAGACCGCCTCGATGTCGGCCTTCTGCTGCTCGGTCAGCGCGCCCTGCCAGTTGAAGTCGAAGCGCAGGTAGCCGGGCTTGTTGAGCGAGCCGGCCTGAACGGCGTTGGGGCCCAGCACCTGTCGCAGCGCGGCGTGCACCATGTGGGTGCCGGAGTGGCCCTGGGTGGCGCCGTGCCGCCAGGTCGGGTCGACCTGCGCCAGCACGGTGTCGCCCTCGGTGAGCTGACCGGCCTCGATGGTGGACTTGTGCACCCACACCTTCTTGGCGATCTTCTGCACGTCGTTGACGGTCACCTTGAGCCCGTGCGAGGAGCTCAGCGAGCCGCGGTCGGCGATCTGGCCGCCGGACTCGGCGTAGAGCGGGCTGCGGTCCAGGATCACCTCGACGTCCTGACCGGCCTCGGCGACCGGCACCCGGACGCCGTCCTTGATCAGGGCGAGCACGGTGGCCTCGGTGGCCAGCTCGTCGAAGCCGGTGAACTCGGTCGCGCCGCGGTCCACGAACTCCTTGTAGACGGTCAGGTCGGCGTGCGCGTGCTTGCGCGAGAGCGCGTCCTCCTTGGCCCGCTTGCGCTGCTCGGCCATGAGCGAGCGGAAGCCCTCCTCGTCGACCTGCAGGCCGGCCTCGGCGGCCATCTCCAGGGTCAGGTCGATCGGGAAGCCGTAGGTGTCGTGCAGGGTGAAGGCGTCGGTGCCGCTGATCTTCTTGCTGCCGTGCGACTTCACCTCGTCGACGGTCTCGTCGAAGAGCTTGGTGCCGGTGCTCAGGGTCTTGAGGAACGCGGCCTCCTCACCGACGGCGACATTCTCGATGCGCTTGAAGTCGGTGAGCAGCTCCGGGTAGGACGGCGACATGAGGTCGGCGACGACCTTGATGAACTCGCCCATCACCGGCTTGTCGGCGCCCAGCAGGCGGGCCGAGCGCACGATGCGGCGCAGCAGGCGGCGCAGCACGTAGCCACGGCCGTCGTTACCGGGGTTGACGCCGTCGCCGATCAGCATGGCGGCGGTGCGGGCGTGGTCGGCGATGACGCGGAAGCGGACGTCGTCGGCGTGCTCGACACCGTAGGAGCGGCCGGTCAGCTCCTCGGCCTTGTCGATGATCGGACGCAGCAGGTCGGTCTCGTAGACGTTGTCGACGCCCTGCAGCAGGAACGCGACACGCTCGACGCCCATGCCGGTGTCGATGTTCTTCTTGGGCAGCGGGCCCAGGATCTCGAAGTCGTCCTTGCCACGACCCTCGCCACGCTCGTTCTGCATGAACACGAGGTTCCAGATCTCGAGGTAGCGGTCCTCGTCGGCCTCGGGGCCGCCCTCGACGCCGTACTCGGGGCCGCGGTCGAAGTAGATCTCCGAGCACGGGCCGCACGGGCCGGGGATGCCCATGGACCAGTAGTTGTCGGCCATGCCGCGGCGCTGGATGCGCTCGTCCGGGACGCCCAGCTCACGCCAGATCTGCTCGGCCTCGTCGTCGTCGAGATAGACGGTGACCCACAGCTTTTCGGGGTCGAAACCGTAACCGCCGTCCTCGACCGGGCCGGTCAGCAGCGACCAGGCCAGTTCCATGGCGCCGCGCTTGAAGTAGGCGCCGAAGGAGAAGTTGCCCGCCATCTGGAAGAAGGTGTTGTGGCGGGTGGTGACGCCGACGTTCTCGATGTCGCCGGTGCGCACGCACTTCTGCACGCTGGTCGCGGTGTCGAAGGGCGGGGTCTGCTGACCGAGGAAGTACGGCACGAACTGGACCATGCCCGCGTTCACGAACAGCAGGTTGGGGTCGGCCAGGATCAGCGAGGCACTCGGTACCTCGGTGTGTCCGGCCTTTACGAAATGCTCCAGGAAGCGCCGTCGAATCTCGTGGGTCTGCACAGGTATCCAGCCTACCGGTCCGAG
Organism: Nocardia sp. CA-136227; assembly: GCF_050955695.1. NCBI lineage: Bacteria > Bacillati > Actinomycetota > Actinomycetes > Mycobacteriales > Nocardiaceae > Nocardia > Nocardia sp. CA-136227. The sequence goes on along the minus strand of NZ_CP192081.1, from coordinate 3,233,993 downwards.
TCCAGGGAGTTTCCACCCACCACCGGGCGATAGCTACCATCGCCTGGGTGACTGTGATCCCTGACCCATCCCAGCGCTTCCCGCTCCCCCACGCGCACCGGACCGTCTTCTTGAAACCGCACGTCACCTCGCCGAACATCGAGGTCGGCGACTACAGCTACTTCGACGATCCGGTAGCGGCGACGGCCTTCGAGACCGACAACGTGCTGTACGCGTTCGGGCCCGAGAAGTTGATCATCGGCAAATACTGCGCCATCGCGAGCAACACCCGGTTCATCATGGCCGGGGCCAACCACCCCACCGCGGGCGTGTCCACCTTCCCGTTCACGATCTTCGGCGGCACCTGGGCCGAGGAGACCATGGACATCATCACCTCGATCCCGTCCCGCGGCGACACCGTGGTCGGCAACGACGTGTGGTTCGGCTACAACAGCCTGATCATGCCGGGCGTCCGGATCGGCGACGGCGCGATCATCGCCACCGGCGCGGTCGTCACCGCCGACGTGCCGCCGTACACGATCGTCGGCGGCAATCCGGCGCAGGTGGTGAAGCAGCGCTTCAGCGACGCGGAGGTGGCCATGCTGCTGCGGGCGGCCTGGTGGAACTGGCCCGTCGACCTGATCACCGAGTACGTGCGGGACATCATGGGCGGCGGCCCCGCCGAGATCGAGCGGATCGCCCGCCACCACGATCTGCTCATGGACTGAGGCGACCCGCTCATGGACTGACCTGCGGCGCAGACGTATTCGGGAGGCGTCGCACGACCGCTTTTGGCTTCCACCGCAATTCGGCGCGCGACGCATACTCGCCCGGGGCGCTATCTGCCCCGGACGATGCGGCGGAGTTTGGTCACGCGCGGGCCGATTTCGCGTTCGTAGCCGTGGTCGGTCGGGTGGTAGTAGTCGGTGCCGACCAGTTCGTCCGGCGGATACTGCTGGCCGAGAACACCATCCGGGTGATCGTGCGGGTACTTGTACCCCTGGGCGTTGCCGAGCGCGGCCGCGCCCGCGTAGTGACCGTCGCGCAGGTGCGGGGGCACCGCGCCCGCCTTGCCCGCGCGCACGTCGGCCATGGCCGCGCCGATGCCCTTGACCACCGACCCCGATTTCGGGGCGGTGGCGATGTGAATCGTGGCCTGGGTCAAGGCCAATTGCGCCTCGGGCATACCGACCAGCTGGACCACCTGGGCGGCGGCGACCGCGGTCTGCAACGCGGTGGGGTCGGCCATGCCGACCTCCTCGCTGGCCTGGATCATCAAGCGGCGGGCGATGAATCGCGGATCCTCACCGGCGCTGATCATGCGCGCCAGGTAGTGCAGCGCGGCGTCCACGTCCGAACCGCGCAGCGATTTGATGAAGGCGCTGATCACGTCGTAGTGCTGGTCGCCGGAGCGGTCGTAGCGCACCGCGGCCTTGTCGACGCTGGCCTCCACCAGTTCCACGCCCACAGTGCCGTCCAGGGAGGATTCGGCCGAGGCCTCCAGTGCGGTCAGCGAGCGCCGCGCGTCGCCGCCCGCGATCCGCACGATGTGGTCGAGGGCCTCGTCGGTGACGGTGTACTCCCCCGCCAGCCCGCGCGGATCGGCGATGGCGCGGGCCAGCACCTCACGGATCTCGGCCTCGGTCAACGACCGCAGTTGCAGCACCAGCGACCGCGACAGCAGCGGCGACACCACGGAGAACGACGGATTCTCGGTGGTCGCCGCGACCAGCAGCACGATCCGGTTCTCCACCGCCGCCAGCAACGCGTCCTGCTGGGTCTTGGAGAAGCGGTGCACCTCGTCGATGAACAGCACGGTCTGTTCGCCGACGGTGAGCCGCCGCCGCGCCAGATCGATGACCGCGCGCACTTCCTTCACGCCCGCCGACAACGCCGACAACGCCTCGAACCGGCGGCCGGTGGCCTGCGAGAGCAGCGAGGCGAGGGTGGTCTTACCGGTTCCGGGCGGACCGTACAGCAGCACCGACGCCGCACCCGATCCCTCGATCAGCCGGCGCAGCGGGGAGCCGGGACCGAGCAGATGCTGCTGGCCTACCACCTCGTCGAGGGTGCGCGGACGCATGCGCACGGCCAGCGGCGCGAACCGATCGTCGGCAGCGGGTAAGCGCACCGCGCTCGCCGCGAAGTCGTCGGCGACGGCCTGCGTGCCCGGTGCGTCGAAGAGCCCATCACTCACGCCCCGAACCCTACCGATCGGCTCCGACACCATCGCTGACGGCGACACCGAGCGATCGATGGTGGTGAAGCACGGCTACTCCTCCCAGCGCTCCTCGAGGGTGGCCGAGACGTGCTCGGCGAAGTCGCCGAGGGTGTCGTCGCCGGTGCAGCGGGCGTCCTCGGCGAGGGCGGCCCAGCGGTTGATCAGCGCGGCCGACCGCGGAATCGACAGGCCGTGCTCGCGGGCGGCGGCGATGCGGGCGTGGTCGGCGGGCAGGAACCAGTAGGTGGACAGCCACACCCAGATGAGCCGGGCCTCGAGAATGCGTTCGGCGAGCACGGCGTCGTCGGCCAGCGCGGGCCAGACCGCCACCACTTCCGACCGCCACGCCTCCACCATCTGGTGGGCGCGTTCGCGGGAGAGCTCGAAATCGCACAGGCAGCCCGGGAACGAGACCAGCGCGTAGGCGATGTCGAGGGTGGCGTCGCGGAAGCCGCCCCACTCGTAGTCGAGGAAGCGGGCGCCCTCGTCATTGAGAATGACATTGTCCGGGCACAGGTCCGAGGGGCTGAAGGCGCGGTAGCGGCCGGCCGAGAACAGGCGGTTGCCGCGCACGATGCGTTCGGCGATCTCGCCGGGCACCTCGATGCCGAGTTCGCGCTGCAGCATGATCGGCACCTCGGCGACCGCGGACTCGGCCTGCTGGGCGATGCCGTCCACCCGGTGCACCACGTCGACGCGGCGGAGCAGGGCGACGAAGTCGGCTTCGCGGCCGACGGTCGCGGCGTGCATGCGGCCCAGCGCCTGGGCGAACGCCATGAGCGCGTTGCGCTTGTTGGGCTCGACACCGGACTGCAGGACCGCGGTGAGCGAGAGGTTCTCGCCGAGATCGCTGAGAATGAGCAGGCGGCCGGGCAGGCTGTAGCCCAATAAGTAGGCGCCTGGGCGATGGTCGCGACCGAGGGCGGTGGTGAATTGGTACGAGACCGCTTCGCGTAGGAATGCGGAATCGATGCTGGCGACCCCCGGCGCCATGCCGCCGGTACGTCGCTCCGTCGCCGGACCCGCTACCTGCTTCACAATGAGTGTGCGAGGGAGCGAGAAGGCGTTCTCCGCAACGCGGACACGTAGGACCGTCGTCCTACCACTGCCGCTGAGCTCCATGGGGTCACTCAGCTTTACCGCAGCACCCATTCGCTTTGTGAGCAACTGTTGTGCCGCGGACACGACTTCGGCGGCGCGTTCGGCCAATAGTGCGGTCATCGGAACCCAAGGTACTCCCGCCAGGTCACTTTCAGCGAGCGGTTGCACAACCTTTCGCGCGTCGGACGGCGTGTCTTTGTGAAGGGTTTGCCCACGCGGCGCTGGTTGCTTGACACAACCAGCGGGGTCTAGTTGTCTCTTGGATCAACTGCTGTGCGCCACACCGTAAACCGGGAAATGTGAAAGGCTTGCGACCATGACTGGCACGCCGCCCTCAGCACCGTACGACCCCTCCGGCGACCGTCCCGCCGCCCGGGGCGGCGAACAGTACCCACCGCAATCCGGACATCACCAAAACCCCGAGCCCGCACCGGTTTCCGGTGCCGCCGACCCCGGCCCCGGGCCCGCCCGCCACCAGCTGCCCGGCCTCGCCGGGTACCCGCAATTCGACGGACCGGGCGCGGCGCACTACGGCAGCGAGCCCGTGGAGCCCCCGCCGGCCCTGACCCCGCAGCCGGGCGCGCCCCAAGGTCCTCCCGGCGTCGGCGGCGGCGCGCCGCAGCAGTTGCCGCCGGGCGCGATGGCGCCGGGCAATCCGCCTCCCCCGGGTGGCTTCCCACCGGGCTCGACACCGCCGCCCGCCGCGGGCCCCGACACCGAGCCCGTGCCGCAGCAGTCCTACGGTCCGCCGCGCGAGCGCCTCGATGTGGGCGGCGCCCTCACCTACGGGTGGGATCGGTTCCGGCTCAATGCCGTTCCGTGGGTGGGCATGGTGCTGATCGGCCTGATCTCCTGGCTGCTGGTCACCCTGCTGGTGAGAATCATTGACGTCCAGTCGCTGTCGGCGGTGGTGCTGCTGTTCGCGGTGGCGTCGCTGGTGGTGTGGCTGTTGCAGGCGGCCATGATCCGCGGCGCGCTCTACGAGACCGACGGCACCCCACCCGATTTCCCGGCCTTCTTCGGATTCGTGAACGCCGGCAATGTGCTCATCACCGCCCTCATCGTGTTCGCGGCGTGCTTCCTGGCCTCGATCCTGTGCCTGTTCCCGGCGGTGATCGTCGGGGTGCTGTGCATGTTCGCGCTGCATTTCGTGATCGATCAGGACCAGAATCCGATCGCCGCGATCCAGTCCAGTGCGCGGCTGGTGATCGCGAACGCCCTGCAGGTGTCGCTGCTGGCGCTGGCGGTGCTGCTGATGACGGTGGTCGGCACCTTGTTCTGCGGGCTGGGCCTGCTGATCGCCGGGCCGGTGACCGCGATCGCCACCACCTACGCCTACCGGACCCTCACCGGGCGGCTGGTCGTGTACTGACCGCCGCCCGACCGAGTCGAAAAGCGACGACGCCGCGCTGCCCGAGCAGCGCGGCGTCGTCGTATATCGGTGTCGAGGCTACTTGCCCTCGTCCTTGACCGGGTTGCCGTTCGCGTCCAGCTTGGCGTTGAGGCCCGCTTCCTGACGCTGCTGCGGCGTGATCGGGGTCGGCGCGTCGGTCAGCGGGTCGACGCCGCCGCCCGACTTCGGGAACGCGATGACCTCGCGGATCGAGTCCACCCCGGCCAGCAGCGCGGTGATGCGGTCCCAGCCGAAGGCGATGCCGCCCATGGGCGGGGCGCCGTAGGAGAAGGCGTCGAGCAGGAAGCCGAACTTCTCCTGCGCCTCGGCCTCGCCGATGCCCATCACCTGGAACACCCGCTCCTGCACGTCGCGGCGGTGGATACGGATCGAGCCGCCGCCGATCTCGTTGCCGTTGCAGACGATGTCGTAGGCGTAGGCCAGCGCCGACGCCGGATCGGTGTCGAAGGTGTTCAGGTGCTCGGGCTTGGGCGAGGTGAAGGCGTGGTGCACGGCGGTCCAGGCCGAATAGCCCAGGGCCACATCGCCGCTCGCGGTGGCGTCGGCGGTCGGCTCGAACATCGGGGCGTCCACGATCCAGACGAAGGCCCAGGCGTTCTCGTCGATGAGACCGCACTTGCGGGCGATCTCGCCGCGGGCCGCGCCCAGCAGCGCCCGGCTCGACTTCTGCTCACCGGCGGCGAAGAAGACGCAGTCGCCCGGCTCGGCGCCGACCTGCTTGGCCAGGCCCTCACGCTCGGCGTCGGTCAGGTTCTTGGCGACCGGGCCGCCGAGGGTGCCGTCCTCGTTGAAGGTGATGTAGGCCAGGCCCTTGGCGCCGCGCTGCTTGGCCCACTCCTGCCAGGCGTCGAACTGGCGACGCGGCTGCGAGGCGCCGCCCGGCATGACGACCGCACCGACATAAGGAGCCTGGAACACGCGGAAGGACGTGTCCTTGAAGTAGTCCATCATCTCGGTGATCTCGACCTCGAAGCGCAGGTCGGGCTTGTCCGAGCCGTAGCGGCGCATGGCCTCGGCGTAGGTCATGTGCGGGATCGGGGTCGGGATGTCGTAGCCGACCAGCTTCCACAGCGCGGCGAGGATGTCCTCGGCCAGCAGGATGACGTCCTCCTGCTCGACGAAGCTCATCTCGATGTCGAGCTGGGTGAACTCCGGCTGGCGGTCGGCGCGGAAGTCCTCGTCGCGGTAGCAGCGCGCGATCTGGAAGTAGCGCTCGATGCCGCCGACCATGAGCAGCTGCTTGAACAGCTGCGGCGACTGCGGCAGGGCGTAGAACTTGCCGGGCGCCAGGCGGGCCGGAACCAGGAAGTCGCGCGCGCCCTCCGGGGTGGAGCGGGTCATGGTCGGGGTCTCGACCTCGATGAAGGCGTGCTTGGCCAGCACCTCGCGGGCGGCGGTGTTCACCTTGGAGCGCAGGCGGATCGCGTGCGCCGGGCCCTCGCGGCGCAGGTCCAGGTAGCGGTACTTGAGGCGGGCTTCCTCACCCGGCTCGTCGTCGAGCTGGAACGGCAGCGGCGCGGCCTCGTTGAGCACCTCGAGCGCGGTCACGTTGACCTCGATGGCGCCCGTCGGCAGGTTCGGGTTCTCGCTGCCTTCGGGACGGTTCTCGACCACGCCGGTGATCTTCACGACGAACTCGTTGCGCAGCTTGTGGGCGGCCGCCGCGGGCTCGCCTTCACGGAAGACGGCCTGGGCCACACCCGAAGCATCACGCAGATCGATGAAGATCACGCCACCGTGGTCTCGCCGCCGGGCCACCCAGCCGGTGAGGGTGACGGTCTGACCGGCGTGCTCGCTTCGCAGCGAACCAGCCAAGTGGGTGCGCAGCACGGGATTCCTTTCGACGGGACTCGAAGCACCGGTGCGGGTGACCAGGTGCAGACCCATCGTAGAGAGACACGTGCGGCGAGTGGAAACCGATATCCGCTCGCCCGTGTCAGAGTGATACGCATGACCTTCAACGAGGGCCTGCAAATCGACCCGAACCGGGTGAGTGGCGGCGGTGGACCCGGTCTGGGCGGCGGCTTGGCTCTCGGTGGTGGCGCGCTGGGCATCATCGCGCTGATCGCGTCCCTGTTGCTCGGCGGCGATCCGGGCAGCATCCTGGGCCAATTCACGGGTGCGGATTCGAACTCCAAGTCCGGCACCGCGACCGCCCCCGAGCATTGCAAGACCGGAGCGGACGCCAACAAGTACGTGGACTGCCGGGTCATCGCCACCGTCCAGAGCCTGGACAATGTGTGGGGCACCGAGCTGCCCAAGCAGACCGGCCGCAAATACGTGGCCCCGAAGGTGACGCTGTTCTCCGGCGCGGTGAACACCGCCTGCGGGCGCGCGTCCTCGGCGGTGGGCCCGTTCTACTGCCCCGCCGATAAGACCGCCTACTTCGACACCAGCTTCTTCCAGGAACTGGTCGACCGTTTCGGCTCCAGCGGCGGACCCCTGGCCCAGGAGTACGTGGTCGCCCACGAGTTCGGCCACCACATCCAGAACCAGCTCGGCGACATCAACAAGGCCCAGCGCGACCCCAAGGGCCCGACCTCCGGCGCGGTCCGCACCGAGCTGCAGGCCGACTGCTACGCCGGCGTCTGGGCCGCCTACGCCGACAAGCTGCCCGCCCCCGGCGGCGGCCAGCCCTTCCTGAAGCCGCTGACCGACAACGACATTCGCGACGCGCTCTCCGCCGCCTCCGCCGTCGGCGACGACCGCATCCAGAAGGCCGCCACCGGCCGCGTCAACCCCGAAGCCTGGACCCACGGTTCCTCGGTGGAACGCCAGAAGTGGTTCCTGACCGGCTACAAGACCGGCCAGGTCAAAGCCTGCGACACCTACTCCGCCCAGGACCTCGGCAACCCGCCCGCCCTGCGCTGATCCCGACCCGACCCGAGGGCCCCGTCCGAATCGGACGGGGCCCTCGCCATGTCCCGCCCCGGACGCTCGATGCCGGTGGGCCACTCGATGGACCGGCCCGGCGCGACCGCCGGGTACCTCGCCACGGGCCAATTCGGGCGAATCCCGCGAGCCGTGTCTCCTTCCGGTGCGGCGTCGGCGTGGCGCTGCGCGCCCGGATGGGTGCGGGGCAACAATCTGCGGGCGGCGGGCGCACGCTCACCAGGGACTTGGAGGGATGCGATGGGAACAGCAGGGGTGGCGGGACAACCCGGCGTGGCGGGAATCGCGGTGCGGCGGCGCGGATGGCGGGGCGCGCTGACCGCGGCGGCGTGTGCGGTGTTGCTCACGGGCGCCGGCGGATTCGCGGGGGTGCGACCGGCGGCGGCCGCTCCCCCGGCGCTGTTCACGCTCACCGCCCTGCCCGCGGGCTGGCAGACCCGGACCGATCTGCGGCCCTCCCTCGAGGTGCAAGCGGACGGGCACGCGGTGAAGCGGTCCGATCCCACCGCGCAGCCGGTCAACGGGAAGGTGCCCGCCGATGTCCTGACCGCGGCGGCAACCGAGATGAAAGCGCTGGTCACCGCCGATATGGGGACCCCGGACGCCACCGACAAGGGCACCTCGATCATCGACTACATGCCCGAGCACCGCGATCAGGATCTGCATCTGATCGTGTACGCGCCCGAGATCACCGACGGCCTCAGCGACGAGCAGAAGGCGTCCCGCAAGCACTTCGACGATCTGTTCCAGCGCCTGCTGAACGCCTTCGCTCCGGCCTGACAGCTCAGCCGACCGTCCAGGTTTCGTTGCCGGTGAGCAACTCCTGCAAGGAGTTCGGGCTCACCGGTTTGCGTTCGACGGCGGTGCCGAGCTGGGCGCGGACGCCGTCGTCGTAGGTGGGGCGGGTGACGCTGCGGAAGACGCCGGTCACCACGTGGGTGAGGTCCTGGTCGGACAGCCGCGACAGGGCGTAGGCGTATTCGGGCTGGTCGGTGTAGGCGTCGTGCACCACGATGTCGGAGTCGGCGACGCCGTCGGCACGCGCCACCTTCAGGCCGAAACCGTCACGGACCACGGCGAATTCATTGTCCGCGCCGAAGCGGATGGGCTGCCCGTGCCGCAGCCGGACCAGATGCGATTCGGCGTTCTCGCGCCGCAGCGCGTCGAAGGAGCCGTCGTTGAAGATCGGGCAGTCCTGCAGGATCTCCACGAACGCGGTGCCGCGGTGTTCGGCGGCGGCCCGCAGCACCTCGGTGAGCCCGGCCCGGTCGGAGTCCAGGGCCCGGGCCGCGAAGGTGGCCTCCGCGCCCAGTGCCACCGAGAGGGTGTTGAACGGGTGGTCGATCGAGCCCATCGGGGTGGACTTGGTGACCTTGCCGGTCTCCGAGGTCGGCGAGTACTGGCCCTTGGTGAGGCCGTAGATCCGGTTGTTGAACAACAGGATCGTCATGTTCACATTGCGGCGCAGGGCGTGGATGAGATGGTTGCCGCCGATGGAGAGCGCGTCACCATCGCCGGTCACCACCCAGACCGACAGGTCGGGCCGGGTGACCGCCATTCCTGTGGCGATGGCCGGGGCGCGGCCGTGGATGGAGTGGATCCCGTACGCCTCCAGGTAGTACGGGAACCGGCTCGAGCAGCCGATGCCGGAGACGAACATGAGGTTCTCGCGCTCGAGGCCCAGATCGGCCAGGAACCCGCGCACGGTGGCGAGGATGACGTAGTCGCCGCAGCCCGGGCACCAGCGCACCTCCTGATCGGAGGTGTAGTCCTTGGCCTTCTGCGGGCCCGCCGCCCGCGGCACCCCGGACAGTCCGGTCAGGCCCAGATCGGCGCCCACGAGCGGGTTTTCGAGAATGGTCATCACTTGCCCCCTGGATTGCGGTAGGTCGCGCGCGCCCGTGCGGCGAAAGCCTTGTCCTGCTCCATCTCCGCGATGGAGCCGTCCAGGGCCGCGTCGATGACGCCGACCAGTTCCTGTGCTTGGAAGGCGGTGCCGGCCACCTTCGTCCACGGCTGCACGTCGACCAGGTAGCGGGCGCGCAGCAGCATGGCCAGCTGGCCGCCGTTCATCTCCGGGCAGACCACGGTGCGGTAGCGGCGCAGCACCTCACCGAGGTTGGGCGGGAACGGATTCAGATGCCGCAGGTGCGCCTGCGCCACCGGCACCCCGCGCCGCCGTGCCCGCCGGCAGGCCTCGCCGATCGGACCGTAGGAGCTGCCCCACCCGATGAGCAGCAGTTCGGCGTGGCCGCCGGGATCGTCCACCGCCAGCTCGGGCACGGCGATGCCGTCGATCTTGGCCTGCCGCAATCGCACCATGAGTTCGTGATTGGCCGGTTCATAGGAGATATTGCCGCTGCCGTCGGCCTTCTCGAGCCCGCCGATGCGGTGTGCGCGGCCCGCGGTGCCGGGCACCGCCAGCGGCCGGGCCAGGGTCTCCGGGTCGCGCGCGTAGGGCTGGAACGGATCGTCCTGCGCGCCCGCGGGTTCGAACGCCGGGTCGATCGGGGCGAGCTGATCGACCTGCGGAATCGCCCACGGCTCGGAACCATTGGCGATGGAACCGTCCGACAGCAGCAGCACCGGCGTGCGATAGGTGAGGGCGATGCGGGCGGCCTCCACGGCGGCGTCGAAGCAGTCCGCGGGCGAGCGCGGCGCGACCACCGGCACCGGGGATTCGCCATTGCGCCCGTAGAGCGCCTGCAGCAGATCGGCCTGTTCGGTCTTGGTGGGCAGACCGGTGGACGGGCCGCCGCGCTGCACGTCGATGATCATCAGCGGCAGTTCGGTCATGACGGCCAGGCCGATGGTCTCGCTCTTGAGCGCCAGGCCGGGACCGGACGTACTGGTCACCCCGAGCGCCCCGCCCAGTGAGGCCCCCAGGGCCGCGCCGATGCCGGCGATCTCGTCCTCGGCCTGAAAGGTGGTGACGCCGAAGTTCTTGTGCTTGCTCAGTTCGTGCAGGATGTCCGAGGCCGGGGTGATCGGGTAGGTGCCCAGGAAGACCGGCAGCCCGGACAGCTGCCCGGCGGTGACGATGCCGTAGGCGAGCGCGGTGTTGCCGGTGATCTGCCGGTAGGTGCCCGCCGGGAGCGTCGCGGGGGCCACCTCGTAGGTGGTGGCGAACGCCTCGGTGGTTTCGCCGTAATTCCACCCTGCCCGAAATGCGAGGATATTTGCTTCGGCGATATCGGGCGTGGCGGCGAATTTCTCCCGCATGAACTGTTCGGTGCCGCCGATGGGCCGCCCGTACATCCAGGACAGCAAGCCGAGCGCGAACATATTCTTCGCGCGCTGCCCATCCTTTTTACCCACACCGGTCGGTTCGGTTGCGCCGAGCGTCAAGGACGTCATCGGCACCCGGTGCACCACGAAATCGGTCAAGGTGTCATCGGTGAGCGGATCCCCGGCGTACCCGACCTTCGCCAGTGCGCGTTTGGTGAATTCGTCCGTATTGACGATCACGGTCGCCCCGCGCGCCAAATCCTCCAGATTCGCCTTCAGCGCAGCGGGATTCATCGCGACCAGCACATCGGGCTGGTCACCGGCGGTCAGGATGTCGTAGTCCGCGATCTGGATCTGAAACGACGACACACCGGGCAGCGTGCCCTGGGGTGCGCGGATCTCGGCGGGGAAATTCGGTTGGGTGGCAAGATCATTGCCGAATGCGGCGGCCTCGTGGGTGAAACGGTCACCGGTGAGCTGCATGCCGTCACCGGAGTCGCCCGCGAAGCGGATGACGACCCGTTCCAGTTTCTCCACCGCCAATTTCCCTGGGCCGTCACCGTTTCCGGACGCCCCGGAGTCGCCATGCTGCACGGTGTCCTTTGCCTGAGCCATGCGCGTGCATCACTTCCTCGTCAGATGTGAGGTACCAACGCCAAACTACTCCGCAATATTCGCGACACACCCGTGAAGCGCAATGGTTTCGATCAAAGAACCGCCGTCAGGCGAACAACGCCAACTGCGGGTCGGGCGTGTGCGATTCGACGGCGCGAACCTCGGGCTCGGCCGGTCGATCACGGTTCAAACGGTGTTTCTCCAGCAGCGGCTCGATGCGGCCGCGTAGCCACGCAGAATACTCCGGTGTCACCGAAGTTCCCCGACCATACAGTTGCCGGTAGCGGCGCAACAGCGCCGGGTGGGCCTCGGCCAGCCAGGCCAGGAACCAGCCGCGGGTGGAACCGCGCAGATGCATGGGGAACGCCGTGACGCGGGCGGCCCCGGCCTCGGCGATGGCGGCGAAGAGCGCGTCCAGATGCGCCTGGGAGTCGGTGAGGTACGGAATGACCGGAGCAACCATGACATTAACGGCGAATCCGGCATCCGAGAGCGCACGCACCAGTTCCAGCCGCGCCCGCGGCGACGGCGTGCCGGGCTCGAGCCCGCGATGCAGTTCCTCGTCCAGGATGGCGATGGACACCGCGAGGTCCACCGGCACCTGACCGGCGGCCTCGACCAGCAGCGGCAGATCCCGCCGCAGCAGCGTGCCCTTGGTGAGGATGGAGAAACCGGTGCCGGATTCGGCGAGCGCGGTGATGATGCCCGGCATCAGCCGGTAGCGGCCCTCGGCGCGCTGATACGGATCGGTATTGGTGCCCAGCGCGACCTGCTCGCGCCGCCAGGACCGTTTGTGCAGCTCGCGCCGCAGAATCGGGACGACATTGGTCTTGACCACGATCTGGGAGTCGAAGTCGGCGCCCGCGTCCAGGTCCAGGTACTCGTGCGTGCCGCGGGCGAAGCAGTAGCGGCACGCGTGCGAGCACCCGCGCATGGGGTTGATGGTCCAGCTGAACGGGAGGGTGCCGCTGTCGGGCACCCGGTTCAGCGCACTCTTGCAGAGCACCTCGTGGAACGTGATGCCCTCGAACTCGGGTGTCTGTACGCTGCGTACGAAACCCGCACGTTCGAGGCCGGGGAGCGCGCCGTCATCGGCGCCGAGGGTTTGCCTTTGCCAACGCACCACCCCAGTCGAACATGCGTTCTAACGAGTGTCAAGCAATCTTCTGCGTGTCGGCCTCGATCGGCTGCCCGTTGTAGAAGGCGACCAGGTCCCGGATGGTCTGCTCGGCGGGCCGCGGACGGTAGCCGAGTTCCTCGGTGGCCTTGGTGTGCTCGACGATCGGGGCGGCCAGCAGCGCGCCCATGGCCGCCTTGGAGATGCGGTCGCTGCCGAAGGCCTTGGCCACCGGCTCCATGACCGGCATGCAGGCGTTGATCACCTTGGCCGGGATCGCGAAGGCGGGCTTCATCTTCCCGTTGACCTCGGCGGCGGTGCGGGTGGCCTGGAACATGTCGGTGAAGTGACCGCCGAGCAGGTAGTTCTCGCCGGTGCGGCCACGCTCGCCGGCCAGGACCAGGCCGGTGGCGACGTCACGCACGTCGACCAGGTCGAAGCCGCCGCTGATCATGACCGGCACGCGGCCGCGCGCGGCGTCCCACAGCGTGGTGTTGATGCGCGAGGCGGTGTTGTCGATCGGGCCGTACACACCGGTCGGGTTGCAGATGACCGCGTCCAGGCCCTTGTCGATGACCGAGCGCAGCTCGATCTCGCCCTGCCACTTGGACCGGTCGTACACCGGCAGATCCGGGTCGATCGATCGCGGCGAGCGCTCGTTGATGACGCCGCCGCAGGAGTACTGGTTGAACGCGTGGATGGAGCTGGTGTGCACCATGCGGCGCGCGCCGACCTCGAGCGCGGCCTCGGCGACGACACGCACACCCTCGGTGTTGACCCGCCAGGCGACATCGTTCTTGTGGGCCAGGGTGATCAGCGCGACCAGGTGGTAGACCACCTCGGCGCCGTCGAGCGCGGACCGCATCGAGACCGGATCCAGCACGTCACCGTTCACCCAGGTGACCCCGGGCTGGGTGGCACCGGCGACCCGGTCGATGGCGGTGACCTCGTGACCGCGATCAGTAAGCAGGCGAAGCAAATTGGTGCCAAGGAACCCGGCAGCGCCGGTGACTGCGACCTTCATGGTCAGAAGAATATAGAACTTGTTCTAATTTGCAAGAACGGTCACATTACGGCCCGCTTGCGGACGGGATCACAGCCGCGCGCGGACGCCGAACCGGAGCGGCTAGGGCCGACACGCCGGAGCGGCGAAGACGACGTGCCGGAGCGGCCGCGGACGCCACGCCGGGCTGGACGCTCGAGAGGTTATATTCAGCTCCCGCATGTCCACGACGCTAGGGGGGTCCTGACATGACCGATCTTTCGGTCGACACGGGTGCGGTCCGCGCCTTCGCCGCCACCCAGGACTGCATCGCCACCGACATCGCCGCTGAGGGCGGTCTGGACACTGTCACCCACGTCGCCGCCATGACCCCGGCCTTCGGACTCATCGGCGCGGACTTCCTGGCCAGTTACGCCGTCGCCGAACTCCTGCACGACCGCGACATCAATGCCCTCTCCGGCCGCTTCGCCGAGCTCGGCCGGGCGGCCTTCGGCTCGGCAGCCACCTTCGAGAGCACCGACGCCGACTTCGCGCGCGGGCTCGGCGCAGCCATCGGGCAGCTCGGCGACCAGGCATGAGGCCGCTCGACTCCGGCGTCATCGAAGCTGTCCCGGCCGGTCCGGACCCCGGCATGACGGGAGCACAGCGCGTGGACGCCGTCTCACCCGGCCCGATTCCGGAGCTCGCGGTGGGCGTGCTGCCACTGCCCGCCGATCCGGTCGGCGATCCGATGAAGGGTTTGGCGCTGCCCGCGATTCCGGGACTGGACGCGCTGTTCGCACCGTTCCCGCAACTGCTGCAAGCGTTCGGCACCGGGGTGCTGGGCCAGCTGAATCCGGCCACGGTGCTGAGCACCGGGTCCAAGGTCATCGAGTCCGCCGTGCAAATCGGCGGCGGTGCGCTGACGACGGTCGAATCCCTGTGGCAGGGCGAGGCTTCCCAGAGCGCACAGGAGTCGGGCAGGCAGGCCCGGGATCACGGGCAGGAGACCGCCCGGCGCGGTTTCGAGCTGTCGGCGATCACCGATCAGGCCGCGGCCGTGGTGCGGCGCGGCAATATCCAGCTCACCGCCATCGCACAGGCCTTCGTCACGGAGGCCACCGCGCTGTCCCCGCTGATCCTGACCCCGCTCGGCCAGACGGCGCTGATCGCCTCGGCCACCCGGCATCTCGGGGAGGCGGTGACGGTCGTGAACACCACCCGCGGTGAGCTGTCGGTCTACACCGCGCAGGTACAGGGACTGATCGGGCAGCTGGTCGGCCAGGGCGGCGGCCCGACTCCGGCGGAGGTTGCCCAGGCGCTGGCGCAGAATGTGGGCCGGCCGATTCTGGAGCAGGCCACCGAGTTGCTCGAAAGTGGTGTGCGGGCAGCGACTTTCACGCCCGGCGATCCGACCGAATCGGACCTCTCCGGCGGGCTGCCGGCCACCTCCCCGGCCGGTATCAGCGGTGGGGGCGGAGGCCTCGGGAGTGGCGGCCCCGGCGGCCTCAGCGGTGGCCTGTCATCGGCTCCCGGCGGACCCGGTTCGTCGATTCCGGGCGGCACGATCACCAATTCCGCCGATCCGTTCGGCGCGGGATCGGCCGGCGTCCCCGGTCTGGGCGGACCAGCCGGTTCGGGCTTCCTGGGCTCCCCCGCCGCGGCGGGTGCGGGCAAGGGCGGTGCGGGCGACGCACCGCACGGCCGGACGGTGCAGCCGCACCGAAGTCCCGCGGCCGAATGCGAACTCACCGGCAATCTGGGCGCCTTCGCCCCGGGAGTCATCGGCGATGCCGGGGATCCGACAGACGCCGCCGAGCCCGATCAGCTCTGAGGCAACCCCATCACTCCGGAAAAGGGTGATGCCGCGGTGATCTGGACGGGTACCCAGACCACCGCGGCATCGGTGGAGACCGAAAGCGGATGTACACCCCGCGGGCTCGGCCACCGTTTCAGGGCGCGCTCGCGCACGCCGCGGTGGGTTACACCGCGGTCGGGCGCGCCTGCGCGTCGACTCCGCCGTCGATGACGAACTGGGAACCGTGGATGAATCCGGCCTGCGGACCCATGAGGTAGACGATGAGCGAGGCGATCTCCTCGGCGCGGCCGTTGCGGCCGATCGGGGAGACGAAGTTGCGGATGGCGTCGCCGTAGCGCGGGTCGTCGAGCCCGGCCTGCAGCAGCGGGGTGTCGACGCTGCCGGGGGCGACGGTGTTGAGGCGGACGCCGGCGGCGCCCCACTCGACGGCGCGCTCGCGTACGGCGACGGTGACGGCGTTCTTGGAGGCGGCGTAGGCGTAGCTGCCCGCGTAGTCCCCGGCCTGGGCGAAGGCCTCGGCCTCGGCGCCCGTGGCGATCGGGTTGTCCTCCCACTTGATGTGGGTGGAGGCGACCGACGAAACCACCACGGCCGCAGGGTTTTCGCCCTTGGTGAGGGCGGGCAGCAGGGCGTCGAGCAGGGCGACGGTGGCCCGGTAGTTGATCTCCACCACCAGGTTGGGGTCGGGCACCTGGGGGCCGACGCCGGCGCAGAGGATCAGGCCGTCGAGGCTGCCGCCGGAGCGCTCGAGCACCGCTTCGACCGCGGCGTCGCGGGCGTCGGCGTCGGTGAGGTCCACGGTGATGTCCGCGTTGCGCAGGTCGATGCCGATGATCTCGTGCCCGGCGGCACGCAGGGCGGCGGCGGTGGCCGCGCCGATGCCGGAACCGGAGCCGGTGATGGCGATGGTCATGGGGCGATTAGAACAAGAGGCAGAACAATCCAGCAAGCCCCGGCCGCGGATCATCTCGGCTAGCGGGACGACGGCGGCGGGGCGTCCGGCGGGTGGGTTGACTGTCGGGATCGTCCCGGAACTGATGCCTTTTGGCGAGGGTGGCGCTAGCATCAGTCGCAAAACTAGAATCGGTTCTAGTTTTTGGCACTTGCTCACTGTCGAGAGGACGATCGATGCGCTTCACCTACGCGGAGGCGATGACCAACCCGGATTACTACATCCCCCTCGCTCAGGCTGCCGAAGCCGCCGGGTTCCACAGCATCACCGTGGCCGACAGCATCGCCTACCCGGCCGAGTCGGATTCGAAGTATCCCTACACCGCGGACGGCAACCGCGAGTTCCTCGACGGGAAGCCGTTCATCGAGACCTTCGTGCTGTCGGCGGCCATCGCGGCGGCCACCACCACGCTGCGTCAGACCCCGTTCGTGCTCAAGCTGCCGATCCGCCCGCCGGTGCTGGTCGCCAAGCAGGCCAGCTCGCTGGCCCGGCTGAGCAACAACCGCTTCGCGCTCGGCGTGGGCATCAGCCCGTGGCCGGAGGACTTCCAGATCATGGGCGTCCCGTTCGAGAAGCGCGGCAAGCGCATCGACGAGTGCATCGAGATCGTGCGCGGTCTGTCGACCGGTGAGTACTTCGAGTACCACGGCGAGTTCTACGACATCCCGAAGATCAAGCTCACCCCCGCGCCCACCGAGCCGCTGCCGATCCTGCTCGGCGGCCACAGCGACGCCGCGCTGCGCCGCGCGGTCCGCCTGTGCGACGGCTGGATGCACGCCGGCGGCAATGCCGAGGAGCTGGACAAGTACCTGGCCCGGATCAACGAGCTGCGCGCCGAGCGGGACCACAAGGGCGACTTCGAGATCCACGCGGTCTCCTACGACGGCTACACCCCCGACGGGGTGAAGCGCTGCGAGGAGAAGGGCATCACCGACCTGATCGTCGGCTTCCGCAACTCCTACGCCAAGGAGCAGGACACCGAGACCCTGGAAGAGAAGATCACCAAGATCAAGTGGTACGGCGACAACGTGATCGCCAAGCTGAGCTGAGCTCTCCCGCTCGGCGGCGGCTGATCACGCCTTCTTCGCGAAGCCCAGGTCGATCACGGCGTCGCGTTCGCCGACCAGTTCGGCGACGCTGTGATCGATTCGGGTGCGGGCGAATTCGCCGATCTCCAGATCCGGCACGATGGTGTACTCGCCGTCGGCGCAGGTCACCGGGAACGAGCTGATCAGTCCCTCGGGCACGCCGTACGAGCCGTCCGAGGGCACCGCCATCGAGGTCCAGTCGCCGGGAGCGGTGCCCAGCACCCAGTCGTGGATGTGGTCGATGGCGGCGCTGGCCGCACTCGCCGCCGAGGACGCGCCGCGCGCGGCGATGATGGCGGTGCCGCGCTGCTGGACGGTGGGCACGAAATCGCCGGTCACCCACGCGGGATCGTCGATGACGGCGAGCGCGTCGCGACCGCCGACGGTGGCGTACGCCAGATCGGGGTACTGGGTCGCGGAGTGGTTGCCCCACACGGTGATCCGCGCGATGTCGGCGGCCGCGGCCCCGGTCTTCTCGGCCACCTGCGCGATCGCGCGATTGTGGTCGAGGCGGGTGAGAGCGGTGAACCGCTCGGCGGGAACGTCGGGGGCGTTGTTCATGGCGATGTAGGCGTTGGTGTTGGCCGGGTTGCCGACTACCAGCACCCGGACGTCGTCGGCGGCGTTGGCATTGATGGCCGCGCCCTGATCGGTGAAGATCGGGCCATTGGCGGCCAGCAGGTCGGCGCGTTCCATCCCCGCGCTGCGCGGCCGCGATCCCACCAGAATGGCGATGTTGGCGCCCTCGAAGCCGAGCCACGGGTCGTCGGCGATATCGATTCCGGCCAGCAGCGGGAACGCGCCGTCCTCGAGTTCCATCGCGACGCCTTCGAGCGACCCGACGGCGGCGGGAATCTCGAGCAGCCGCAGGCGCACCGGCGTGGACTCCCCGAGCAGGGCTCCGGAGGCGATGCGGAAGAGCATGCCGTAGGCGATCTGCCCGGCGGCTCCGGTCACGGTGACGGTCACTGGCGCAACGTTGCTCACGGCGATCTCCTCGCGATAGCGGCTGATCTTGCTTCGACCCTATCGACGCTCACCGTGCGCGAGGCACGGCCGTGAGCAAAGGAACACCGGCCGTGAGACGGCATCACCGGCCGACCCCGTGCCCGAACCGCACGTCAGGGCGGGCATCGGCCAGATCGTCGTCAGCGGGCGATATCGGCGATATCGGAGTCGGCGAGGATGATCGACCCGGCTTCGTCGCGAGCGCGGACCAACCGGACGGCACGGTAGAGCGGGCGTTCCTCGGCATTGGCGTCGCGGGCCTCGGCGCGCAGTTGCTGGACCAGCATCCCGGAGATGGCCAGGGCGGCGGCGAGCGGGCATCCGGCCAGCGCGTCGGCGAGTTTGCGCAGGCCCAGAATGTGGAGTTCGCGCCCGCTGCCGGAGTCGCTGTAGATGGCCAGCGGCACGACCTGGGTGTCGGGTCCCGCGGTGGCGCGCAGCACGATGCGGCTGATCTTGCCGGGGTGGACCACGATCTCCACGGCGGTGGCCGCGGCCAGGTCCAGATGGCGTTCGCCGCGCCAGGTGCGGGCGTGGATGACGCTGCCGGACACGGTGATCCGGCGGCGTTGCACGGCCATGGCGTACAGAGCGGTCGGTGCGCCCAGGACCAGACCCGCCGCGAGGGCGGTCGGCCAGTGCACGAACAGCGCCATCAGCAGGCCGACCCCGATGCCGATGCCGAGCGCGGCGAGGGTGAGTTTGCGCAGCGCGGGGGCCAGCAGTTCGGGGGCGATCAGGTCGAGCCCGACCTCGCCGGATCCCGGCGTCGATTCATGAGTCACAGCAGTGCATTCGTCCAGGTATCGAGGGGTCGCGCGTACCGGCGGCACGCACCGCCCCGTGCGGAATATCAGCAGGCCTTAACCCAATACCCCGATTGACACCCGCCCACTCGCGAATTGGGCCGAGCGTTCCCGAGGCCGTAACAAACCGACCGCGCCATCCCGGGTATCCGGTCCGAGCCCGCGGCACCGGTCGCGGCCCCCGGCGGCGGATTCACGCACCGATACCGCTTCCGGGCGTCGAGTTCGGCCGGGCGCGCAGGACCGCCGACCGGGCAGCCGGGCGGGTTCGGGCAGGCGGATCGGCGGGTACCCGGGGTCCGGCGACTCCTGGCCCCCGGGACCTGCCTACGCGATCAATCCTTTTCGCCCGCAAGGGCGGCCGCGACCTGGGCGACGGCCTCGTCCAGCGGGATCTGCCGCTGTTCGCCGCTGCCGAGGTCCTTGAGCCCGATCTCGCCGTCGGCGACCTCGCGGTCACCCAGGACCAGCGCGAGCCGGGCGCCGGACTTGTCGGCGGCCTTCATCGCGCCCTTCATGCCGCGCCCGCCGTAGGCGAGGTCGGTGCGGATCCCGGCCTTGCGCAGGTCGGCGGCCAGCACCACCAGGCGCTGCTTGGCGACGTCGCCGAGCGGGATGCCGAAGACCTGCACGCGCGGCCCGTCGACGGCGGTCTTGCCCTCGGCCTCGAGCGCGAGCACGGTGCGGTCGACGCCGATGCCGTAGCCGATGCCCGACAGCGCCTGCCCGCCGAGTTCGGCCATCAGCCCGTCGTAGCGGCCGCCACCGCCGATGCCGGATTGCGCGCCGAGTCCGTCGTGCACGAATTCGAAGGTGGTCTTGGTGTAGTAGTCGAGCCCGCGCACCATGCGCGGGTTGACCACGTACGGCACGCCGAGCGCGTCGAGGTGGCCGAGCACCTGCTCGAAGTGGGTCTTGGCGGACTCCGACAGGTGGTCGATCATGAGCGGCGCGTTCGCGGTCATCTCCTTGACCTCGGGACGCTTGTCGTCGAGCACGCGCAGCGGGTTGATCAGCGCGCGGCGGCGGGTCTCCTCGTCGAGCGGGAGCTTCATGAGGAATTCCTGCAGCAGTTCCCGGTACTGCGGGCGGCAGGTCTCGTCGCCGAGGGAGGTGATCTCGAGCCGGAAGCCGTCGAGGCCCAGCTTGCGGAACCCGGCGTCGGCGATGGCGATCACCTCGGCGTCCAGGGCCGGGTCGTCGATGCCGATGGCCTCCACCCCGACCTGCTGCAACTGCCGGTAGCGGCCCTTCTGCGGGCGCTCGTAGCGGAAGAAGGGTCCGGCGTAGCAGAGCTTGACCGGCAGCGGGCCGCGGTCGAGGCCGTGCTGGATGACCGCGCGCATGACGCCCGCGGTGCCCTCGGGGCGCAGGGTGAAGCTCTCGCCGTTGCGGTCGGCGAAGGTCCACATCTCCTTGGAGACGACGTCGGTCGACTCCCCCACACCGCGCGCGAACAGGGCGGTCTCTTCGAAAACCGGCAGCTCGACATGCCCGTATCCGGCCAGTCGCGCGGTCTCCACCAGTCCGTCACGGACGGCGGCGAACTCCGCGGAGGTGGGGGGCAGATAGTCGGGGACCCCCCTCGGGGCACTGAAGCTGCTGGTCTTGGTCACGATTGTCAAGTTTCCACCACGGCCGCGCGACAAGTCCAACCGGTTACCGGCCCGGCCCTCATATGTAGGTTTTTCTCAGCGAATGCAGGTAATGTCTGCCGCGGCCGCTGGGCTGACGGGCTCGTTTGTGCTGACGGCCCCAGTCTGTACAGACATCAGATACCGACCGTTCACGGAGGGACAGTTAGTGCCGAGCAATGAACAGCGACGCGCTGCGGCGAAACGGAAGCTGGAGCGTCAACTCGAGAACCGGGCCCAGCGGGCGCGCAAGCGCAAGCAGCTCACCATCGCGGCGTCGGCGCTGGGCGTCGTGGTCGCCGTGGCGGCCGGTGTCGGCATCTACTTCCTGACCAAGGGCGATGACAACAGCACGAGCGCGAAGGCGTCCGAGACGCCCGACGCCTCGCTGACCGCCGCTCCCCCGCCGGCCGCGAAGGCCAAGCCGGCCTCGGTGAGCTGTGAGTACCGTCCGTCGCAGAAGCCCGCCGACAAGGCGGTGAGCGCGCCGGGCACGGCCAACATCACCACCGCCGGTCAGGTGAAGGCCACCATGGACACCAATCAGGGCCCCATCTCCATGACCCTGAATCCGGGCGAATCCCCCTGCACGGTCAACAGTTTCGAGTCGCTGGCCAAGCAGAAGTACTTCGACGCGACCAGCTGCCACCGCATGACCACCGGTAAGGGTCTGCAGGTGCTGCAGTGCGGCGACCCGTCCGGCACCGGAATGGGCGGTCCCGGTTACGAATTCGACAACGAGTACCCGACTGACCAGTACGGGCCGACCGATCAGGCCGCGCAGTTCCCGGTCGAGTACAAGCGCGGCGTGCTGGCCATGGCCAACGCCGGCCCGGGCACCAATGGCAGCCAGTTCTTCCTGGTCTACGGCGATTCCCAGCTGCCGCCGCAGTACACCATCTTCGGCACGGTCGACGAGGCCGGGCTGGCCACCCTCGACAAGATCGCCAAGGGCGGCGTCGCGGGCGGCGGTCAGGATGGCAAGCCGGCCATGGACGTGAACATCCAGTCGGTCCAAATCAACTGACCAGCATGGTATTTCGGCCCCGGCGCGAATCGCGCCGGGGCCGTTGCTTTTCCGGCGAAAGTCTCGGGAAGGTCCCGTTGAACCTCTCGCCTAAGGCTTCCCTAACCAAAGAAAATCCTGAGTTTTCCCTCGCCTGCCGGAATTGTGCGATATATGCTGGATCGCGACGCGCGCGTACGGCGGTATCGGAGTTTTCGCTGGTAATCTCGTAGAACGGAGTACCAAGGCGAAGTAAAGCCCACCGGGCAATCCCCACTCGGGCCGCCGCTTCGCCCCATGTTCTCCGGGTGTCCACGTTTGCAGGCGGGACGACCTATGCGCAACCACCGTTCGTATAGCGATGTCCGTGACGAAGCACCATCATCCACAGTGATCCAACTGCAGCATCGGGGAGCAGGCAATGGCCGAGGAACTCGACGACATCGGCCGCGAAACGGCGGCGATGATGAGGCAAATGTTGCAGCTCGCGACACTTGTCGCGCTGCGCACCCGGGAACGTGGCCAGAAGGAAGCGGAAGCGCGTGTGAGGGTCACCGAGGCCCGCCAGAAGGAAGGCCGCGAGCGCCGGTTGCGTGAGGCGGCCGATTCCAAGGCCCGCGACCCGCGTAACCGTGAACTCTCGCGAATCCTGGAGCGCCCCACACTCGAACGCGGTGGCGTGTCCCTCGAGAAGGATCGCTTCTCGGCGGCGACCGAGGCCTCCCGCATGGCCGCGCAGCAGGCCGGTCGCGGTGGCGCCCGGTACGACTCGGTGGAGCGGCGAACCGCTCTGGCACAGCATCTTTCGCGGATGGGCATCTCGCCGGAACTGCAGTCGGTGCGCATGCTGATGGAAGTCGGCCAGGCGCAATCCGCTCAGGACGCCGTGCGAATCCGCGAGCAGGAGGCGGCTCAGCGTCGCGTCCGCGAGCAGGAATCCCACGAGCGGGAGCGCGAACGCGCCCGCTCGCGCGAACGAGTCTGAGTATCAGTCGTTTCGGCCGTTGTGATGTGTACCGTGGCGGATCGCCTTGCGATCCGCCACGATTCGTTTCCGGGGCCTAGAGCGGGAACTCGCCCATGGTGGGGTTGCTGAACAGACCCTGCTGCGGCGACTTCAGCGGCAGCGGCGTCAGCATGTCCTTGTGCCCGTTGCGCACACTGCAGTACTTGAACGGGCCCTTGGGGTCGAACAGCTTCGCCATGTGCGGGTCGGCGTGGTCGAGAAACCACACGCTCAGTCCGGTCTTGCCGTCGTGGCGGAAGTGCTCCCACGCCCGCCACATGGCGTCCAGTCGCGCGACCGCCTCGGCGTGCTTCCACCATTCCGGACACCACACGGTGTCGCTGATGTCGGTCACCTGCCGGCGGTACACCAAACTCAGGTAGTTCTCGACGAACTCGACCACGCTCTGGTAGACCATGCGCTGCGGCTCGTCGGGACGACGGCCACGGGAGTCGTCGAAGGGGAAATTCTCGGGGTGCTGCTCGTCGCTCACAGCGGTCGGACCTCCTTGGGAGCCGCGACATCCGGGATTGTCTCTTTGATCAGCGCGGGACTGGTCAGATCATCGATGGTGGTCTTCTTCGTCGGTGACGGGTCGTGCGCCTCGATGGAACGCTCCACCGCGGCCGCGTCGGTGCCCTCCCACCACGGGACGGTGCGCAACAGCACCGCCGGTGTGCCGGAGGAGAACAGGATGGCGCGCCCGCGCGGCAGGGTGGCCAGGGCATGCGCGTTGAAGGTCCGCGAGGAGCTCAGCGAACGCGAATAGCTCTTGCCGCCCTTGGATTCCGACACCGACTGGGCGATCGAGTCGTAGTCGCCGATGGCCTCCGAGCGCTGTTGCAGGAAGGCCATGTCGTCGATGCCACTGCCGATCACCTTGATATTGGCCGCGCCCCACAGCGCTTCCATACCGTCGGGTCCCCAGCAGCGCGCACCCTGGGCCCAGGACTGCAGCACCGTCATCACCACGATGCCGCGAGATCCGAAGTGGCTGTACTGCTTCGGCAGATCCTTCCAGCGCACCACGTTCGCGGCCTCGTCGAGCGCGGCCAGCAGCGGCACCGGCAGGCGGCCGCCGGGAGAGCGGGACGCCTTGTGGGTGGCGACCTCGATGACCGCCGCGGTCAGCGCGCTCACCAGCGGCGCGGCCGAGCCCCGGCCTTCCAGGGACAAGCAGTACAGGGTGCCGTTGCCCTCCAGGAAGGCCAACTCGTCGAACGGTTCCCGGCCCCCGTTGGGGATGATCCACGGCTGGATGTGCGGCAGTTTCAGGCAGCGGATCATGGCCTTCGCGCCACCGAAGATGCCGTCGCGGGTGCGCACGTCGAGGTTGTACTGCCCGGCCAGACCCTCGGCCATGTAGTGCTTGGCGCTGCGGCGCAGGATTTCCACGGGCGTGGTGTCGAGCGGGTTGTTCACCCATTCCCACGCGCGCAGGATATTGCTGCCCTCCAGGCCCGCGGCCAGGAACAGCGCCGCGAGCAGGTCCTCGGCTTCGGGATCGAAGTAGGAGTCCGCGCCACCGCCCGCCGAGGGGCTGCCCTCGGCGTCGGAGAAGTGCCCGGCCAGGCTGACCGCGCGCACCTCGGCGCCGGGGCGATGCACGTCGACCCAGGCCAGCGGATCCCAATACCACTGGGGTTCCTGCTGGGCCTGCCAGTCGTGCGAATCCGGGGCCACCCCTTGCGGATCGAAGACGAAGATCGGAGAACCCTTGCCCGCGCGCACATCCCGGGTGGCGTCGACGACGTCCCGCTTGTTGGAGGTGACGACCACCGGGCCGATGGCGGCCAGCACCGCCGGGATGACCCGGGAGGTGGTCTTGCCCTGCCGCGGACCCCAGATGTCGACCTGCAGGTCCTCGTAGGAGCCGTACATCATCTCGCCGTCGGCGACCGACATGCCGATCGGAATGCCCGGCACCAGCGCGTCTCCCGGCCGCATGAGCGAACCGGGGATGACCTTGTCGCCGGTGAGGTGGGTGTGCAGTGGCACGCCCATCTTCCCGGCCTTCTCCCGCACGCCGGCCAGGGTGAGCGCCTTGATCGCGCCGCCGGACCCCATGTGGTCGGCCTTGTCGTCGATGGCCAGGCGGCCCTTCTTCGAGGCCTCGGCACGGTGGCGCTTGTAGTACACCCAGCCCGCCGTCCCCGCGACCACCAGCAGCACGATGACGGTGGCGGCCGTGGGCCAGCGCACCTGACCCTTGATCAGGTTGACGACGATAGCGATCGGATTGATCGGCAGGTTCTGGCGCGGGGAGCTGAGCAGATTGCCCAGTTGAACTGCCAGCCACAGGGTTCCGAAGATATAGAAACCCGCGTACACGAGGTGCAGGGTGCGGTCTGGACCCGGATCGGCCGGGTCCTGCACCGGTGTCTTCGCCATCTCTATCCTCCTGGGATGACCTGTGAGTCGTTGCCGCTCAACGGAATTCGTCCAGCAACCAGCTACCGCCGGGGCCACGCACGACGGTGGCGACGACCGTGGCCGGGGGTAGCTTTTCCCGCCTGCCGTCCGGGTGGACGACCGTCTGCTCGATACCGATCTTGTACTGCTGCCGGTTCGGGTCGGCGCCCGCGGGCGCCTTCTCGCCGGAGGCGAAAGCGAACGCCTCGACGTGCGCGTTCTCCTTGGCCCATTCGGCCCACCGCAGCGTCGGACGCGGTGTGTCCACGGCGGTGGACGGGCTGTCCAGGGTGCGGATCAGGGTGGGGCCCAGCCATTTCCGGGCGCGGCGCAGCGCGTCGCCCTCGGATTCGGTGGCGGGGTTCCAGGTGTAGATCTGCTGTAGCGCCGCCACCGCGACCCCGTCGGGGGTGGTGGGGTCGGGCGCGGGCGCGACCTCCAGCAACCGGGTGGTGGTCGTGGGCGCTTGCCCGGCAGGCGGATTCGAGCCGCCGCCGTTCGAGCCGCCGCCGGAACAGGCGGTGGCCAGCATCGTGACGCTCACCACCAGCATCACCACCCCAATCGGACCACCCTTCCAGGCTAGTCTCCGGGTGCGGCGCGCGCGCCATACCAGCCGGTTTCGGTGCTCGGCGTGTCCAGCCCCGTTGCGGCCGTTCGGGTCTTCGTCGCGGCAGCGGCTCATGTGCCGCGCTTGGCGTCGTGGAGGGTTTCCACCAGCGAGCGATTCATCTCCGCGGCCGCGGCCAGCTGTTGTTGCAGCAGCGCCACCTTGCGGCGCAAGGCGACCGCGTCCATCCGCTCTAGGCCGGGGGTCTCGGCCGCTCGCACCCAGTTGCGCACCGAATTGGTGTGCACGCCGATCTGTTCGGCCACCACCCGGCACGCCTCGGATTCCGAGCGCAGCTTGCCGGTCAGCGCGATGACCTGTTCGACCGCGGCCTGCCGGACCTCCGGCGACACTCTTCGATACGACCGGTGCGGCATCATGCGGCGCTCCCCTCGTCCGAGCCGGAGTCCGTGCCCGCGCCGCGGGTGGCGGTGGTCTCGGTGAATTCGCTGAAACGCTGGTTGGTGTCGTGGATTCCGCTCTCCCGCTCGGAGATGGTGAACTCCATGTGGAACGGGATGCCGGGGCGGCGGTCCTCGCCGATCTTGAGCAGGAACTTGCCGGTGCCGGGCGCGGGCGGGCGCTGCTGGCCCGGTTTGAGCGCCTCACCGGTGAGCGCCTGCGGCGCGGACCAGCTGGTCACCATGTCCTCCTCGGCGGAGGTGAAGGGCACGGTGGAATCCAGACGTGCGATCTCCTCGGCCGGCAGCGCGCCGAAGATCTTGGCGCGCGCGCGTTCCAGGAAGCCGAGCGCCTTGGCGATGGCGGCCTCGGAACCCAGCGCCTGCAGGTCCTTGATGGTGTGGCTGATCATGATCAGCGAGGTGGCGATGCCGCGCTGCAGACGGGTGAGCTCGTCGACGCGGTCGACCATGAAGTCGCCCAGGCCCAGCACCTGCCACAGCTCGTCCATCACGACCTGGAAGTAGCGCTGTGGGCCCAGGTCGGCGTCGGCCAGCACGTGCGCCGCCTCCACGGACGCGAAACCGTCGGCCCAGCAGGCCAGCATGACGGCGGCCTTCAGTTTCTTGTCGCCCGTGGGGATGTGGGAGACGTCGATGCAGACCGCGGTCGCGGTGGTGTCGATGGGAGTCGTGGTGCGGCCGTTGAAGATCGCGCCGAACGGGCCCTGGGTCAGGGCGCGCAGCGAGCGGCGCAGCTCCTTGATGGCCTCGGCGTACTCCTCCTCGTCGTCGGCGCCCGCGTCGAGGCGCAGTTCGTCGCCGCCGGCGACCACCACGTCGAGCAGGTCCTCCATGATCGGCGGGTTCTCCGGGGTGAAGCCGCTGCCTTCGCGGTAGAGGATGCGCAGGCTCGTGGAGATCAGGGTCTCCTCGAAGTCGCGCACCCGCTCACCGCGCACCAGCTCCACCAGACCGGCGACCAGGCTGACCTGGCGCGCCCGCATCTCCTGCATGACCTGGGTCTGCAGTTCCGGGGACTCGTGCAGCATCGGCACGATCGAGCCCAGCACACCGGCGGCGAGCGGATTCAGTTTGCCGTGGCCGTAGCCCAGGTCGATGACCTGGCCGCCGACCAGCTCCACCAGTTTGCGGTAGTCGGGCTTGACGTCGGCCAGCACCAGCGGTGTGATGCCCTGCGCGACACCGCCCAGCACGATCCGGCGCACCAGCGAGGACTTGCCGAAACCGTTGAGGCCCAGCACGAACAGGCTCGGCGCGGTGATGAAGCTGCCGCGCATGAACCAGTTCATCGGGTCGAAGCATACCGGCGCGCCGGTATGCAGGTGCGAGCCCAGCGGGGTGCCGATGAGCGGCGCGCCCGCGCCGACCGACCACGGCCACAGGCCCGCGACCTGCGCGGTGGTGGCGCGGTACTCGACCGGACGGCCGATCACGTTCATCCGCCCGCCGCCCGCGCCGATATAGCCGCGGTCGGTGAGTTGTGCGGTGGTCCGGTCGAATTCGTCGTAGTTGCCGTACTCGATGCGCTCGGCCCGCGCCGCGAAGTTGCGCCGCCGCAGGTCGTCGGTGTGCAACCGGAAGGTGGCCCAGGCCGCCTTGATCCCGTTGCCCTCCCGCGCGGTCACCTCCAGCTTGGCCCGCTGGGCGTCGTCGAGCAGCTTCGGACCGGACTGCTTCTTCTTGGCCGCCGCCTTGCGCGCCGCGGCGCGCTTGGCCGCCGCCTCCCGCTCGGCCTGATCGAGGTCCTTGTCCCGCTTGTCCTTCCGGAGTCCGCCGCGCCCGCGCTCCTCCGCGGTGGACCGCTCGGGGCGTCCATTACGCGTGGGCCGGGTGCGCGCCGGCCGCTCCGCCGACTCGCCCTCGGGCCGCGCCGATCGCGCCCGCCCGGGCGTTCCGGTGCGACCACCCAGATGCACGCGATCCGGGTCGGTCGCTCGGCCGCGTCCTTCGGAACCGCTGCCGCGCCGCGCGTCCCGCTCGCCGTCACCGCGCCGCGCGTCTCGCTCGCCGGTGCCGCGTCGCTCCCGCGGGAGGTCACCCTCGCCGCGCCGGTGACCGTCAGCGCCTCGGTGGCCGTCCGCGCTGCGGCGGTCACGCCCTGGATCACCGTCAGCACCGCGATGGCCGTCTGCGCCACGGCGATCACGTCCGGGATCTCCATCGGTACGCCGACGTTCACGCCCGCGTTCACCGTCCAGGCCGCGCCGTTCACGGCCGGTGTGGGCCTCGCCGTCACGCCGTCCACGCGCGGAGTCGGTCTCGGTGCTCCGGCGGTCACGCCCGTCGCCGCTCTCGACGCCGCGCCGGGTGCGGCGGGGATCGTCGTCAGCGGGGCGTTCGCGGCGTGAGCGCTCGCCGGTCTCCGCGCGGCGCGCCGTGTCGCCACCGGGTTCCACGTCACGAGTCCGCTTGCGGTCCATGCGATCCCCCTCGGTCCGTTCCGGCCCGCGCGCCCGCCCGCGTTCCGCGGCCACGTCCCCGGAGCCCGCGCCGTCGCGCACCGCTGCTCCCGGATCCGTCGCACCGCGCACCGCGAGCTCCCGCCCACGGGACACAGCGCCACCTGCCGACGGCGCGGACGCACGGCTGTCACCGAGGGCCGCGCTCGAATCGGTGTTCTCGGCACCGGGTTCGAGCGCGGGCAGGGCCGGAAGCCGCCGCTTCGGCGACGTACCGCTCCGCTCCCCAACGATGTCGTCGCGACCGGTCGGTTCGACCGTCCCGGAAACCTCCTGCGTGCCACGGGTTGCCGTGGCCGCCCGGGATTCCACCGGGTCCGGCCCACCGGCTTCCACGCGCACTCCGGACGGCTCGAACCTGCCATGGTCCGCCGATGTGCCCGGTTCCCCGGCCCGATCGCCGAGTCCGGGTGTGGGAATGACCGATTCGGCACGATCGAGCGCAGCCTGACCGCTGGTCGAGTGCGACTCCGGCTGCCCGTGTCCCTGGCCTGCGGCTAGTTCCGCGACCGGGACCGGATCGTCCTGTCGCGCACCGAGAGCCGCGTTGTCCCAGGCTCCGCTGTCGGCGCGGCGCACCTCGCCTCCGTCGGCACCGGACTGCGCGGCGTTGTCCGCGAACTCCGCCGAGTAGTCGATCGGGGTGTCGCGGCGGAGCATGCGGCGGTCCGGGAGGGTGCCGCGGCGGGGGCGATGCTCGTCGCGCATGACGCGGGAGCCGGTGGGCGGGTAGGGGTCCGCGTCGTCGTAGGGTTCGACGGGGGCCTGCTCCCGCCGCGAGCCGCGGCGCGCAGGGGGTGGCGCGGCGTCGCGTTCGCGGACGGGCGGGTCGAGGTCACGTGACATGGTGGGTTACCCCGCGAGTGCTTTCGGGATGGTGGCGTGTTCGGGGAGGATCACCCCGCAGCCGAGGGAGGCCGCGAAGGCCGCGGCCTGATAGCGGTAGCAGCGGCGGATCTTCAAGCGGGCCTGGGTCGACAGGTCCCGGGTGATCGACTCGATGCGGGGCAGGTCGCCGCGCAGCGGTTCGGTGATGGTGACCAGCGCGCCGAAGCGGGTGACGCCGTGGCCGCGGGCCTGCTCCTCGCGGGCCTGCTGGGTGGCGCCGACACGCAGGGTGGCGGCCGCGGACACCACGCCGCGCTCGGATTGCTGTGCGACGAGGGCGTTCTTGTAGTCGTCGTCCACGATCTGGGCGGCGTCACCGGCCGAGTGCGGGCGGTAGACGATGGTGATGCGCTTGCGCGGCACCTCCGGATTCGGTGCGAGCAGCCGCTGCAGTACGCGTTCGTCGACCGCGCCCTCGGGGGCGGTGTCCATCTCCCAGGTGACCGAGCGGCCGCCGTCGTGGATGAAGTGGTCCCAGCGCTCCTCGTGCGACACCGGTCCGGCGTCGGCCCAATCCAGGCCGTGCCCACCGGGTTCGCCCGCCGCCACCTCGAGGTCGGCCTGCGCGGCCGGGTCGTAGCTGCGGCGGATGAAGGAGATGATGTCGTCGGCGGCCATGGGCTGGCAGCGCACGCCCGCCTCGGCCAGCGCCGCGCAGATGCCGGGCAGGCGGCGGCCGATCTCGACCGCCTCCTCCGCCGGATTCTTGCGCCGCTCGGCGGTGGTCGCCTTGAAGGTGATGGCCACGCGCGGCAGCAGCTGCACCCGTTCCTGCGGCAGTTCGGTGGCCAGCTCGTACATGACCTGCTGGGCCAGATCGGGCGCCTCGGGCCGGGTGATGGCGGAAACCTCGGTGAGCAAACGGTTTCCGGTCTCGGGCACGGTGTCGATGACCGGGACCACCGCCACGATGTCGGAGGTCTGGCCGAGCGAGGCCAGGAAGGTGCCCCACGCGCCGACCCAGCGGTCGATGACCGGCTGGTCGACGGCCTCGTGGCCCTGCGGCCAGGCCCGCAGCACGACCGTGTACTGGGCGAACTGCGGTAGGTGGATCATGCCGAAGCTGTAGCCGCCCGCGTCGATGCCTTCGTACAGGCGCGACGGGGCCATCAGCCCGGGCAGCCGGGTGACGCCGCCGGGGATCCGCGAGAAGCGTCCGCCCCGGTACACGTGCTCGCCCTTGGACCGGCCGCGCAACCAATGGAACATCATCAATCCGTTCTCGTAGCCGGAGCGGCCCCCTGTCCGCCACACCAGTGGAACCATCACGACCGTGCCGATGCCCGCCACCACGGCGGCCGGTTGCGGACCGGCCACCAGCGCCGTCAGCAGCGCGGTGATGACGACGGCGAATCCGACCACGGTCTCGCCCCAGCGCAGGCCGAAAAGGCCGGCGCTGCGGGGCTTCTGCCACAGTCCGTACGAGCGCCGCTCGTAGGTGTCGGTCATCGTCATCGCGGGATGGTGCTCCTGCCGAGGTCGGGTGCGCGGTTGGCCCAGCGGTCACCGGCGACGTCGCCCGCGGTCGATTCGGCCTTGCCCAGCGAGGCGGTCGCCGCCCGGGCCTGCGCGACCCGGCTCGCCACCGCGGACGCGCCTGACGGTACTGCGCCACCGCCGCCTTGGGCCGCAGGACTCGCGGCCGCGCCGCCACCGGCGGGACGCGGCGGTGGAGTCGGGCGCGGCGCGCCGCCGCCACCCGGGCCGCCGCCGGGACCGGGCCGGGGCCGTCCGCCCCGGCCGCCGCCGACATATCCGGCCGCGCCCGGACCGGCGACCCCGCGCGGGGCCACCGCGCGCGAACCGACCGCGCCGAGCGCCGCGATACCGACCAGGGTGCCGGTGGTCGCGGCCAGACCCGAACCGCCGGAACCGACGATGGCCACCTCACCCGCGGTCGCCAGACGCATGAGCGCGGGCAGCACGAACGCCACGGTGCCCAGCAGCACGATGGCGACCAGCATGCGCTGGGCCTCGTCGGCGTCGGGCAGGTTCGCGGTGCCGGTGCGGTCGTCGGTGACGCCCGCCGTGGTGAAGGCGATCATGTAGACGATCGCGGCGACCGGCTTGTACAGCATGAACGCGATGATCCAGCGAATCAGCTTGTTGTAGGACGACATTCCGATGCCGGTGCCCGAACCCGCGGCGGCCAGCGGCAGCACGCCCGCCGCGACCACCAGCATGCCCTGGCGCACGATGGCCAGCACGATCTGGGCGAGCGCCCCGAGCAGGCCGACGATGGCGATGATCAGCACCAGACCCGGCGAGAACGCCTGCAGCTTGGAGGTTTTCACCATCAGCTCGGCCATGTTCTTGGCATTGCCGTTGGTGGAGTCGTTGATCACCCACTCGGAGAACTTGTCCGAGGCCTGGGTGGCGGCCACGATCACCGCGCCCAGCATCCAGGAGCTGAACACCACCCGGGCGAACATCCAGAACGAGTCCGTGGCCTGGTCGACCGCGGCCCCGCGTCTGGCTCGCGCCAGTTTCAGGCCGGTGAGTATCACCGAGGTCATCAGGAACAGGATCTGGACTTGATAGGTGTAGTCGTTGATCTTCGTGAAAAGTGTTCCGGCGTCACTGACTCTCTCGTTCGGGATCTTCATCCAGAACGTGAGCGCCAGGATCAGTGCCTCACCGAGACCACTCATCAGCGAGTCCACGACCTTGCCGAAGGTGGAGTCCCACGCCTTGTCGCGCACGGTGTTGGCCACCTCGTTCGGGTGGGTGGCGACATTGCCGGCCTTGCACGCGGCCGAGGCCGCGTCGCCGAGCGAGATGCCGGGCACGCCCAGTCCGTCGAGTGAGTCGTGTAATTCGTTGCAGGCCTGGTCGAAACCGTAGGTCTGGCCGTAGGCCACCGTCGGGGTCGCGATCATGACGGTGAATACGACCGCGAGAATCGTGACTAGCCGCCTCAGCATGTGGTCCACCTCTCGATGGGTCGCGATGCCATATCTTCTGTTGTCACCTGGGGAGCTGTTGTCGTCACCAACGGGTCCACCCCGCCAGCGAATCCACGTACTCGGTCTGCGAAGTCCGCGACGTGGAGGGTTTGAGCCGCCAGTCGCCGGCGTCCCAGACCATGATCAGGCGCACCGCCGCCCACAACTGCCGGCTGTCGACGACGGGCCCGCGCGCGGCGAGCCGCACGATGGCCATGTCGTCGGCATAGTTCTCGACCTGGAAGCCGTCGGGGGCGACCAGGTAGCGGGTCACCTTCTCGGGCTGCTGTTTCGGCAGCCGCTGATCGGCCAGCGCCTGGTCGTAGGCGGTGAGCTGTTCGGCGGGCACGCGTACCTGCCGCACGTACAGCTCCCGGTCCGCGGGCCGGGCGTTGAGCCGGTAGGTGATCTGCGCCGCCGCCAGGGCCGCGCCCTGCGGGGTGTGCGAATACCCCACGGCCAGGCCGTTTTCCAGGCGCGCCGGGCCGTCGGACGTGGAGAAGGGGACCGACGCCCCGTACACCCGCTGCCAGCCGTGCGGGTCGGTGATGCCCAGCGGGGCCGCGGTCAGCCAGTCGGTGTCGGTGGCCTTGCGCTGCTTGCCGGGTTCCTGCGGCAGGGGCTGGCCCGCCGTGTTGTTGGGGATGTCGATGCGACGGCCGAACAGATCCACCTCGGGCGAGGCGAATCCGGTGGCGCCGGTGTCCGAGGTCGCCGGCGTCGCGCCGGGGTCGGGTTTGGCGCTGGGCTTGGCGTCACCGTGCCCGAAGTAGACCACCAGGCCGGCGATCAGGATGACCGCCACCAGGGCGGCCGAGGCGATCACGCCGAACGAGACGCCGTCGCGCTCGGGCGACTCCTTCTCGCTCATCGCAATGCCTCCACGGTGTCGTTTACAAGAGCATGTGTGCGGGTGGTCAATTCAGCTGACCGGCCCCTCAGGTCGGCAGCAGGGCCAGCGCGATGCCGCTGGCCGAGGTCGCCATGATCGCGCCCAGCAGGCTCATCACCACCCCGTGCGTCGCTTCGTTGGCCGCCAGGTCGCCGCGGAACGCGTACCACAGCCGGCCCGCCGCCAGGATCATCCAGGCCAGGCAGAACAGCAGGACGCACCACAGCAGCCAGTCGATGAGCTGCATCATCGGCCGGAGCACATCGGCCGGCATCTGTTTGTAGGCCAGAACGGCCACCGCGTCCGCGCGGGTGGAGAGCGCGGCGTGCAGGGCCTGCGGCACCAGCGCGGCGGGCATTAGGTGATCACTGCGTTCATGATCGTGCCCGCGCTGGTCGCGACGATGCCTCCGATCATCGCGCCGGCCACCATCTTCGGGGACTCCAAACCGCCTCCCGTCCACTTCTCCCAGGCGAACCGGCCACCGGCGTAGGTGATGCCCAGGATTCCCGACAACAGTACGAACCAGGTGAAGTACCGAACCAGTTTCAGCAACTTGTCCGACGCGGGCGGCGCCTCGGGGGTCGGATTACCGACCTGGGCGAGGATCTGACCGTACGCGTCATGTACGGCGAGGAGCATGCTCATTGTCTGTCCTTCTCCAAAAGCGAACTGCTAGTAACAATCTCGCCGATCACCGGCCCCGCCGTCCAACCGGAGGCAGCGCCTACTTCGGAAATCTCTCCAGCACAATGCAATCCAAGGGTGTTCATGATCACTCCCCCCGGTCCGCGAACACGTCGCGGGGGGAGTCGAGCGCGTCCTGGGCGGCGGCCACGATGCCCGCGCCCAGATCCCGCACAGCCTGCGTAACCTCTTCCAACGGATCGGGTTTGCGCTTGCGCTGCACCGGCGGCGGGTCGCCGGGCGACCAGACGGGCAACTGGTCGGCTTCGACCAGCGTCCACTCCTCGTGCCAGGGCAGTTGCCACACCTGACCGGCCAGCGAACCGACCACGTCGCGGTAGCGGCGGATCTCGGCGGGCATCCGGCCCGGGCGCGCGGCCACGGTGATCAGCCCGAGCACCTCACACGAACCGGCCAGTCCGGCGTGATGCTGGCGCAGCAGGTCGTGGGCGCGGGTGAGCCCGGCGATGGTCTCGCGGGCCACCAGCACCACGAACGGGGACTCCCGTTCGAAGACGCCGGGCCAGCGCCGGTACGAATCCGCCGCCGGCGCAAGCACATGCGCGAGGGTGGTCGCGCCCGCGCCGCCGTGCACGCCGAGCAGCCACACCAGTGGCGCCCGGCCGCCACCGGGTACGGGTCGGTCCCACAGGGGTGCGCGGCGGGCTTCCGGTGGTGGCACCACACCGGCCGCGAGAGCGGCCCCTGAATCGATGTTCCGGTCGGCGGATCGGCGTTCCTTCATGGCTGCGGTCATGATGCCACTCCAGCAAGCAGGCGGCGATACGCGCGGCGTGTCTCGGCGGCCAGCTCGCTGTGCCGCACCAGCTCCCCCCGCGCGAGGTGTGCGTCATAGGGTATCTCGACGATCTCGTTCACCCAACCGTCCAGATGCTCGCGCAAATGTTCAGCGATTCGAGAATCGCTGGCAGGCAACTGATGTGAGACAACGATCGTGGTGTCGCCGACAATTCCGTCGCCGGGGCCCTCGCCCTGCCCGCCGAACTGGTCGTCGAGCCACTCCAGGGTGACGCGCAGCCGGTTGGCGGCGTCCACGCGCGCCGGAATCGCCAGCACCAGTGCGATATCGGCGTCCTCGAGCAGCGGACGCAGGTGCCGGCTGGCGATCGGATTGCCGCCGTCGTAAACCGGGGTGTACCCGGACTCCCCCAGGGCGCGGGCCACGGTCAGGTAGGTGGCGCGGCGGCGCAGCGGCGCGGGATCGCGCCACAGCAGCCCGATTCCGGATGTCGCCCGCGAGAGGCACTCCTTGAGCGGCGCGGGCTCGTCGTCGCCGCGGCCGTAGAGCCAGTCCTGCAGGCTGATCGGACTCAAATGCTCGTCAGCGCCTCGCAGCGCCAGATCGCTGCCCGCGAAAGTGCCGTCCACGGCCACGGTTCGGTCACCGGCGGCGCCCAGCTCCCCCGCGATGCCGAGCACGGTGGTCGTCGTCCCGGCACCACCGCAGCCTCCCACCACCAGAATCGGGCGCGGGGCGGGTCCGGACTCACCGGAATCGCCACGGCGCTTGCGCAAGCGCACCACCGGAGTCTTGGAACGCGCGGCACGACCCGACGATTCGCCCACTTCGGGCACCTCGTCGAGCCAGCGGCTCCAGTCCTGATCCATTGTCTCCGCTCTCTTCTTATCCGGCCGGAACGCCCGCGGTGGGTCCATGGTCGCCGATGATCGCGGGGGCCGTCATCTCGTTGTACGCCGCCGCGACCGCGATCGGGTGAGAACCGGCTCCGGCGCCGGGTTCGCCGAGGGATTGCGCTGCGCCGCCATGGGAATTCAGCACATACAGGGCAACCGCGCCGACGATGGCCAGCAAAACAATGGCAACGATCAGGAAGGCGAGCGTGAGCAGCCGCCGATCCGGGAGTCGTTGGGCGAGTGCGGGTTCGGGGGTCTCGAAGGTCTCACGCCACTGCGCGGTGGTGTCGACGGCCGGGATGACGGGTTCACCACTGTCCGTGGGGAATTCGATCACGGTGTTGCCGCGGTAGCGCGGCGGCGGCGTGTAGGAGGCGGTCTCGCCGGTCTCGGTCATCCAGTCCGACCAGGTGCCGTCGAAGCGATTGTGCCGCAGCACCGATTCGGGAACCGGCGGCAGTTCGACCTCGGGCTCGGTGTCGTGAATGTAGTGCGGGTAGCGGGCCGGGCCGGCGCTCTCGTCGAAGGCGGGCGTCTCGGGGGCCGCATCGCGACCGGGCGGTTCGGGGGTGGCCGGGTCGAGGGACGGGTACCAGCGCGATTGTTTTTTGTACGACTTCAACATTCCCGCTGCGGGCACGTCGCTCGGCATCGTCTGACCCTCTCGGCGGTCGGTCGTGGCTGACGGTGTGTTGTCGTCGGTGATCGGTGGTACCGGGTGAGTCCGCCGGAACCACGTCGCCACCGGCTCCGCGTCCGAACGGTCCCGATCGGAAATTCTCTCGCATGAACAGGATTCCAACGACTCGACGCGCCGGACGACACTCCGTTCAATCCGCGCGTGCGCGCGAGTAGCAGGGTTCGTACGGTCTCGTGAACGCCACGCCGACGGGGCGGTCTTCCCTGCGATCCGAGCGGAATCTACATTAACAAGACCAAGAATTTTGGAGGATTTGTGAAGACAGCAGATATCGTCGCGGTTGTGACCGGCGGCGCGTCGGGACTGGGCATGGCCACCGTGCGGGAACTGCACTCGGCCGGCGCGAAGGTCGTTATCCTCGACCTTCCCTCGTCCGACGGCAAGGCTTTCGCCGAAGAACTCGGTGACCGCGCGGTGTTCTCCCCCGGCGACGTCACCAGCGAGGCGGACGTGAGCGCCGCGCTGGATGCCGCTCAGGCACTCGGCACCCTGCGAATCGCGGTGAACTGCGCGGGAATCGGCAATGCCGTCAAGACGGTCGGCAAGCAGGGCGCGTTCCCGCTGGAGGCGTTCTCCAAGATCATCAACGTTAACCTGATCGGCACGTTCAACGTGATCCGCCTGGCCGCCGAGCGCATGTCCGCGGTCGAGGAGGCCGACGGCGAGCGCGGCGTCATCGTCAACACCGCCTCGGTCGCGGCGTACGACGGCCAGATCGGCCAGGCCGCCTACTCCGCCTCCAAGGGCGGCATCGTCGGCCTGACCCTGCCGGTCGCCCGCGACCTGGCCTCGTACAAGATCCGCGTCATGACCATCGCGCCGGGTCTGTTCCACACCCCGCTGTTCGCGACCCTGCCGCAGCAGGCCATCGACGCGCTCGGCGCGCAGGTGCCGCACCCCTCGCGCCTGGGCGACCCGGCCGAGTACGCCGCGCTGGTCCGCCACATCGTGGAGAACCCGATGCTCAACGGTGAGGTCATCCGCCTCGACGGCGCGATCCGCATGGCCCCGCGCTAAGCAGCGGAACGGGTGGATGGATCAGGCGTGTGCCGCCTGTTCCATCTCCCAGGGGGCCTGCGGCAGCACCGCACCGGTCTCCAGCAGTGACTTGAGGTTGGCCAGCACGGCGGGCCAGCCGCTCGAAATGCCTTGTAGCATTTCCTCGTTCGGCAGATTCTCGTGGGTGACGGTGAGCCGGACGATATCCTGGTGCGGCTCGATCAGGAACGTCACCACCGACGGCGAGCGCTCCTCCTGCGGTGAGTCCTCGAACGTGACGACCAGGCGGGTGGGCTGGTCGGCCTCGAGCACGGTGCCGACGACGTCGAGCTTGCCGGAGCCGTCGACGCGGCGGTGCTCCCAGCGCGAACCCTCCTGCCAGTCCGACACATTGGTGTGGCCCCAGTACTGGGCGGTCAGATCGGCGTCGGTCAGGGCCTTCCACACCTGCTCGGCGCTGGCGCGGATATAGGTGACGTAGACGTAGTTCGGCACGGTGGTGGTCATCGCGTACTCCTCTGCCTGGTTCTTGATGGCGCGCAGGACATCCAGCCGGGGGCGGTCGAAAACGGAGATCCAGCGCTGTTCGATGTCGTGAATCGGGGTCGGATTGATGTAGTGCACCCGTTCGCGGCCGCGGCGTAGCACGGTGACCAGCCCCGCCCGCTCGAGAATGTCGAGGTGCTGGGTCACCGATTGCCGGGCCATCGCGACCCGTTCGCACAGTTCCCGCAGCGTCTGACCGTTGTGCTCACGCAGCCGGTCGAGCAGCTGCCGCCGAGTGGCGTCGGCCAGAGCCTTGAAAACCGTGTCCATGTCGGGTTCGGGTTGCACGGCTCAAATTATGCAGGCATTTACCTGCATAAGTCAACGGGAGTGGCGCACACGCCGGGGACGCACCCCCGATTACGTGGGAATTTCCTTCTCGGACATGACAATCCGCGTTTCAGCGGTCAAGATGGTCAACGGCCTTCAGCCGAACCGACATCGTTGTCTCTTCAGCGCCTCCTGCCGTGGCGCGGACAGGAGTGCCCGTGGCGACCACGCCGCAGCCCTCACACCCCGTGCCCGCGGGCGGGGATCCCGCATCCGCGGTGAGCCCCGCGTCCTCGGTGATCGTGGAGACGATCCCCCCGGCCCGCATCGGGACCCGGCTCGTGCACCCCGTCCTGCGCACCACGCTGCAGCAGTTCCTGCGCGCCGGAGCCTGGGTCGCCGACCTGGGACCGCGTCCGGCCAACCTGATCTTCCGGGTGACCCGGTTGTCCGAGCAGCCCGCCCGGGTCATGGGCACCCCGCGCGGCACCCGTCGCGAGACCCTGCGCTTCGAGCACTTCGAGGCCGAATGGCTGTGGAGCACACCGGTTCCCGATCCGCGCGTGGACCGCGACGCCGCCATCCTCTACCTGCACGGCGGCGCGTTCATCGCGGGCGGCCTGCACAGCTACCGCCGCCACACCGCGCGCCTGGCCGCGCTGAGCGAGCTGCCGGTGCTGACCGTGGACTACCGCCAGCTGCCCGACGCGCACCCCAACGAGAGCCTCGCGGACGCGCTCACCGCGTACCGGCACCTGCTCGATGAGGGCTTCCCGCCGGAGAAGATCATCGTGGCCGGCGATTCCGCGGGCGGCGGGCTGGCATTGCGGCTGGCGCTCACGCTGCGTGAGCGGGAGCTGCCGTTGCCGGTGGCGCTGTCGGTCACCTCGCCGTGGGCCGATTTCGACTCCACCGCCCGTCTCGCGCACCCGAACAGCCGTGACGACGCGGTGCTGCCCGCGCTCGGGCCGGACATGGTGGTGCGCCGCGGTATCGCGGTGGACGGGGAGCTGGATCCGGCGTGGTCGGTGGTGAATCACGACTTCACCGGTCTGCCACCGATCTTCCTGCAGGTCGGGTCCCGGGAGATGCTGCTGACCGACGCGCTCGCGGTGGCGCGCCGGGCCGAGGCGGCCGGGGTGTCGCTGCGCCTGCAGATCCGGCCCAGCGCGCCGCACACCCTCATCCACCTGGGCGCGGATCTGCTCGCCGACGGCCGTGATGCCGCCCGCGACGCGGCCGAGTTCCATCGTGCGATGATCGATCCGGGTCGCCTCGGCCGCAGCGCGGCCTGATCGCGAACACCGGCGGCCAGCCCCGATCCCGCGATCCGAGAGGCTCCGATGTCCCAGCCCGACAGCGCTTCCCGCCCCGCCGTCCTCGTCACCGGCGCGGCCGCCGGAATCGGCCGCGCCATCGCCGCCCGCTTCGCGCGGGAGGGCTGGACGGTCGGTCTCTATGACATCGATGCCGACGCGGTGGCCCGCACCGCCGCGGAGATCGGCGGGCACACGATCACCGGCGCGTTCGACGTCACCGACGCGTCGGGCTGGGATCGGGCGCTGAAGGAATTCGCCGGGGCGACCTGTCGTCTCGATCTGCTGGTCAACAACGCGGGCATCCTGGTGTCGGGAGCGTTCGGCGAGATCGACGTGGAGCGTCAACACCGCGTGGTGGACGTCAATGTGAAGGGCGTCCTCAACGGTTGCCATGCCGCGCTTCCCTACCTGCGGCGGACGCCGGGCAGCCGGGTGATCAACCTGGCGTCGGCGTCGGCGCTCTACGGCCAGCCCGGGCTGGCCGTGTACGGCGCGACCAAGGCCGCGGTACGCAGCCTCACCGAGGCCCTCGACCTGGAGTGGCGGCAGTACGGGATCACGGTCAGCGATCTGCTGCCGCTGTTCGTGGCGACCGACATGATGACCGAGGTGAGCCGCGGCTCGAAATCCGCGACCACCCTCGGCGTGCGGTTGACCCCGCAGGATGTGGCGGAAGCGGTGTGGCGGACCGCGTCCGGCCGCGGACCACTGCGCGGCCCGCACGTACTGGTCGGACTACAGACCAAACTCACCGGTCTGGCGCAGCGATTGTCCCCGCCGTTCGTGACGCGCGCGATCGTCGGCTGGATCAGCAAGGCCGATTCGCTGCACTGACCGCGCTTCAGAGCGCGACCAGGTCGCCCACGATGAAGATGATCAGGCCGACCGTCAAGGTCAGCGCGCCCGCCAGACCGAGTGGCATGGTCTTGGCCTTCTCCGCGAATTCGTCCTCGACCCCGGTCAGCCAGTTGATGGTGTCCTTGGCGGCGATGAACGCGCCCGAGGCCACCACCAGCGAAGCGGCCGTGATGTTCCAGCCGTCGGGCAGATCCGACAGCCGGGCCGCCCAGACCAGGCCGAGCACCAGCGCACCCTGCAGAATGGCCCCGACGTGGGCGACATCGAGATAGCGGGGTGCCGGTGGATTGCCCTCGCGCTGCCGCAGCGCGACCAGGGGATATCCCAGGAGCGTCCCGTAGGTGAGGGTCAACAGTCCGCCGATGATGAGGATCTTGTCCGTTGCCGCCATGACGACCCCTTCCGGATGGCTTCACGATAGGAGTGCCCGTGCGGGGCCGCGGGGGTTCACCCGAATCGATGCCCGACCTTGATCCGGGTCAGCCGGTGGCGGTCCTTCCGCTCGTCGCGGTCCGGGCTGCCAGGGCGAATCGCAGTTCGCTGCGGCGGGCGACGGACAGTTTGCGGTACACCCGGGTGAGGTGCTGCTCGACCGTGCTGGTGGTGATGTCGAGGGTTTCGGCGATATCGCGATTGCGGTTCCCGCTCGCGGCCAGTTCGGCGACGCGCCGCTCGGCCGGGCTCAGTGTCTCGAAGCCGCTGCCGCCCAGCGTGTCTCGCGATCCCGGTCCGGAGTCGACCTGCAGTCGGGTCAGGAGCGGTTCCGCGCCGGAGGTTTCGGCGAGCCGCGCCGCCTCGCGCAAGGGCGGGCGCGCCCGATCGGCTTCCCCCAGCGCCCGGTAGGCGGCCCCGAGATCGGCCAGCACGGTGGCCAATTCGAGTTCGTCGCCGCCGGAGCGGGCCAGGGCGGCCGCGCGCCGCAGCAGGGTGACCCGGCGCAGCGGGTCGCCGGTGGCGGCCAGCAGTCGCAGCGACACCCCGCCGCTGTGATGCCGTTCGGCGCCGCCGATCGCGTCCAGGTGCCGGGTGGCGAGGGCGCGGGCCTGCCGCGACTCCCCCGCGGCCAGGCTGACCGCGGCCAGGTCGTTGCGCCACGGCGCGAGCCACGCGAAGTCCAGGCCCCACTCGGTCATGAGCCGGCCGCAGCGGCGGAAATGCCGTTCGGCCTCGTCGAGCAACCCGATGGCGAGGCAGTGCTCGCCGCGGGCGCGCAGATAGCCCAGCGCGAAACGGGTTTCGAACACCGCGAGCGGCAGCGGGCGTTCCAGCTGGGCGGCGGCCTCGACGTGACGGCCCTGCGCGGTGAGGGCGCGCACCAGCACCGCGACGGCCCGGCCCAGCCACACTCCGAGCTGTTCGGCGGGCAGCAGGTTCAGCGCGGCGGTGGCGTGCCCGGCGGCCTTGACCGGATTGCCTTTGCGCAGCAGCGTTT
This sequence comes from Nocardia sp. CA-136227, assembly GCF_050955695.1. Lineage (NCBI taxonomy): Bacteria > Bacillati > Actinomycetota > Actinomycetes > Mycobacteriales > Nocardiaceae > Nocardia > Nocardia sp. CA-136227. Next base: position 3,192,027 of record NZ_CP192081.1, on the reverse strand, counting down.
CCGCGCGGGCCGTGGCGAACAGCGCCTGCCAGGTCGGGGCGCGCCGCGCGGTCGCCTCCGCGAGCAGCGACGCGCACCAGGCGTCGGCGGCGTCGAGGCGATCGGTGTGCAGCAGGCAGTCCACGGCGGCCACCAGCACTTCGACGGTGTCGAGCGCGAGGCGGTGCTGGGCCAGCACGCGCTGCGCCGCGGCGGCGGTCTCCTCCGGCGGCCGCTGTTTCCACAGGCCGTCGAGCAGGGCGGCGGCCTGCCGGTGCGCCGAATCACGCTGCCGTGCGGGCGAGCCGGACGCGGCGGCGCGCGGGACAGTGCGCAGCCAGGAGTGCCGCTGTGCCTGGACCGGGTGGGTGTAGCGCAGCCACGCGCCCAGGAAGTCGAGCCGATCACCGAGCGCGGCGTCCGCCTCGCGCCGCAGCCGAAGCAGAGCGTGGTCGGCGTGCAGGATGTGACCGTGCCACAGCATCTGCAGCACTGTCATCGGTAGTTCCGGGCACGGCACCCGCCCGGTGCGCAGGGCCGCCTTGAGCCGCCCGAAGTTGCGGGTGCGCCCCGACGGGTTGATCCGCCATTCCACCGCGACCAGCCGGGTCGCGATGCCCGCCCGTTCGTCGGCGCGGCGGCTGGCCCGGTACGCGAGCTCCAGATAGGTTCCGGCGCTGTCGAGTTCGTCGGCCTCGAAGGCGCGGTCGGCGACCTCCAGGAGCACCTGCGCCGCCCACGATCCGCGGGCGTCGCCCGCCTCGACCAGATGCGCGGCCACCGTGACCGCGGGCAGGCCCTCCCGGCACAGCAGTTCGGCGGCGGCCGCGTGCAGCGCGCGGCACTCCTCGACGGGCAGTTCGCGCAGCACCAGCGCCGCCATGTCCGGGTGCGGGCGGCAGTCGCCGAGGAGCAACCCGGCGCGCGCGAGTTCCGCGATGATCACGCGGATCTCGCCCGGCGCGCGGTCCGTCAGCGCCGCGAGCCGGGCCACCGTGGCCCGCTCGCCCAGCACCGCCGCCGCTCGCGCGACCCGCAGCCGTTCGGCCTCGGCCGTCCGTGTCCCGACACCGGCCCCCACCGGTAATCCCCCTCGGTCCCGTCCGACCGACCGTGCCATCTGAGGTCCCTTCACCGAATCGCGGGCGCCCGGCTGACGGACATGGCACGGCGAGCTTCGGTGTGCGCGAGCGGCATCATTGCAGCGAGGGCGTGTGGACGCCCAGGATCAGCCGGGGCACAGCGGGTTTCGAAATCTACTGCCAAACAGTGTATTTCACTTTCCCCTAGGAGGTGGGGGCGAGCACTCGCGGACGGTAGACCAGGGCCGCGGCCGCGTCGCCGTCCACGCCCAGGAAGACCACGGACCGGGCCTCGTCGAGCATGCCCTGGCCGGCCGCGCTCAGATACGCGTGCACCGGGCCCGCCGAATACGGGTCGCCCGCGAAGGGATCGACTCCGGCCACCGCCGCCGACGGCACCCCGACCCGGTAGGCCACGCGCTCACGGAATCCGGCGACCGGGGCCGGGGCGAGCAGCACCGCCGCGCCGGTGGCGAAGTCGCCGGGCTCGAGGCCCTCGCCGGAAAGGCAGTCCCGCAGCACGGTTTCGGCGAGATCCAGAGGATCGGAGGTGGCGGCGCGCACGGTCAGCGCACCGCGGCCCGCGGTTCCGGCGGCTTCGAGGTCGGCCCAGGCGGTCGGGGTGAGCGGACCGGTGCTCCCTGTCGTGTAGAGACGGCCGAAACCGCCCCCGTCACCGGCGGAGTGCAGCAGGATCGCGGCGCCGCTGGCCGTGTACGGGAAGTCCTCCCGGCCGCGCTCGGTGGTGGGGTGGGTGTCCCCGGCCACGATGAGCGCGTACTCGACATCGCCCAGCCCGGTGAAGCAGTGCGCGGTCATGAGGGCGTGCAGCACCCCGGTGCCGCCGTTGAGCAGATCGAAGGAGAAGGCGGGCAGGCGGCCGGTCGCGTACTCCAGGCCGACCTCGAGGCGCTTCTGGATCAGTGCGGCGACGGCGGGTTCGGCGATATTACTGTCGCGGAACACCCCGGCATTGATCACCAGGCCGACCCGGTCGGCGGAGATCTCGGCGGCGGCCAGCGCCTGCCGCCCCGCGCGGGCGGCGAGTTCGAAATAGCTGCCGGTGTCGGCGTCGGTGCACACGGCCGCGGAAACGATTGCGGTACTCATGGATTCAGGCCTCCAGCCGGGAGATCGTCGCGGCGAGGTGACCGGAGACCACCCCGGACGCCTCGGGGATCAGCAGTACCTTGGAGCCGCGCGGAATTCGCCCCTGCGCCAGGTGTTCGCGCAGCACCAGGAAGTGGGAGGTGGACGCGGTATTGCCGTACTCGGCGTAGATATTGAGCGCCTGCGGCATGGGGGTGTCGAAATGGCGTTCGGTGAGCGAGCTGATGTACTCGATGGCCGGGCCGCTGAACTGGTGGTGGATCCAGTAGTCGTATTTCTCGCTCTCCCAGGCGCGGCCGGTCTCGAACAGGAAGTCGGCCATGCGGGAAATGCCCTGCAGGAATCGGGATTCGCTGGCCAGTGCCCGGTTGTCGGTGTACATGGCGATGCCGGTGGTCTTGTCGCTCGGCATGCCGATGCAGTGTTCCGCACCGGCCGAGGTGGTCATGAGTTCGATGTAGTGGATCTCGTCGTCATCGTCGCCGCGGTCGTCGACCACCACCGCCACCGCGGCGTCGCCGACGGTGAGCGCCGCGAACTGCGGGTCGTAGGGCTTGGAGATCTCACGGGTGGCGGTCTCGGCGATGGGGGTGATCTGCTCGCCGCTGACCACCAGGCCGCGGCGCACCACGCCGGCCTTGATCATGCGGTCCAGCACCAGCACGCCGGTGATCATCCCGGCGCAGGCGTTGGACAGGTCGAAGTGCAGCGCTCTGCCCGCCCCGATGGCGGCGCCCAGCTGGGCGGCGAACGACGGGGCGAAGCAGTACTGCCCGGGCGCGGTGAACCGGGTGATCGAGACCGAGATGATCACGTCCAGGTCCTCGGCCGCGTAGCCGGAGCGTTCCAGGCAATCCTCGATGGCCCGCTGCGCGAGCACGAATGAGGATTCGTAATCGCCGGGGTCGCTGTTGTGCACGCGGCGATTCTTGATTCCGGTAATTCGTTCCAGATCCAAGGCCCGCGGTACCGATAGGGCATTGATGACGTCTTCGGTGGAACGGATGGTGCTGGGTGTATACGCGCCAATGGATTCGAAGCGTGTACGCATGTGGCCCCCTGCTCTCTCGGGTGGATTTCCGTAGGCCCCGATGCCGACTGGAAAGCTACCGCACGGAGGGGTGGACTCGAACGGGGCGATGATCACGGATCAGCCTGTTGTACACAGTATTTCGATTCCCCGTAGGGGTGGGATAGGGGGTGCGGAGTAACCGGTGTCGGTACCGCGAGACACACTAAATCCGTTGTATATCAAACGAATTCGAATCGACACGGCTAGCGGCCGCGGAGAGCCCGGTGTAGCCTCACCGACATATTCCTCGCATTCCTCGACAATTCCCTGGGGGAAGTGTGTCGCATTCCTTGCCCACTGTTTATTGGCGCGCCCTGGATCGATTCACCGATATCGTTTCCGAGCATCCTTCCCGGGCGGCGGTGATCCATGCCGAGGGCCGCACCCGGGCCGGCCTGCCCGACTACCGGCAACTCACCTACGCCGAACTCGACGCGTGGTCGGACACCATTGCCGAGCGGTTCCTCGCGGCCGGCGTGGGCCGCGGCGTGCGCACCATCGTGCTGGTGCGGCCGGGGCCGGAGCTGTACGCGGTGCTGTACGGACTGTTCAAGATCGGCGCGGTGCCGGTGGTGATCGACCCCGGCATGGGCTTGTTCAAGATGCTGCGCTGCCTGCGCGCCGCCGACGCCGAGGCGTTCGTCGGGGTCACCGAGGCGCAGGCGCTGCGCATCGTGTTCCGCGCCTACTTCCGCAAGGTGCGGGTGGCGGTCACCGTGGGCCGCTCCTGGTGGCAGGGACCCACCCTCGAGAGCTGGGGCCGCACACCGGCTTCCGCCCTGCCCGAGCGCGAGCCCGCCCCGAATGACGAGCCGCTGCTCATCGCCTACACCACCGGCAGCACCGGGCCCGCGAAGGCGGTGGTGCTCACCCACGGCAATCTCGCCGCCATGATCGACCAGGTGGACGCCGCGCGCGAGCACGTCGCGCCGGAGACCTCGCTGATCACCGCACCGGTGGCGGGCATCCTGGAACTGCTGCTCGGATCCCGGTGCGTGCTACCGCCGTTGATCCCGTCCAAGGTCGGGGCGACCGATCCCGCGCATGTCGTGGACGCGGTCGAACGGTTCCAGGTGCGGACCATGTTCGCCTCCCCCGCCGTGCTGATCCCGCTGCTGGACCACATCCGCCGCACCGGGGCCGCGCTGCCGAGCATCCGCAGCGTCTACTCCGGCGGCGCGCCGGTGCCGGACAGCTGCATCGCCGGACTGCGCGAGGTGCTGCCCACCGACGCCAAGGTGTACTCGGGATACGGCGCGACCGAGGCGCTGCCCATGGCCACCATCGAATCCCGGGAACTGCTGGGCGAACTCGTGGCGCAGGCCCACACCGGGCACGGCGTCTGCGTGGGCGCGCCCGCGCTGCACGTGCGAGCGCGCATCATCCCCATCACCGATGATCCGCTGCCGGACTGGTCGGATGTCGAGGGGCGGGGCGGCCTCGCGGGCCCGCTCGGGATCGGGGAATTGGTGGTGTCCGGGCCGAATGTCAGCACGCGCTACTTCTGGCCGCCGACCGCGGACCGGGTCGGCAAGGTCACCGACGACGAGGTGATCTGGCATCGCACCGGCGATCTGGCCTGGCTCGACGACGCGGGACGAATCCGGTTCTGCGGCCGCAAGAGTCAACGGCTGGAGACGGCGCACGGGCCGATGTTCACCGTCCAGGTCGAGCAGGTGTTCAACACGGTCACGGGCGTAGCCCGGAGCGCGCTGGTCGGCGTGGGCACGCGCGGCGAGCAACTGCCGGTGCTGTGCGTCGAACTCGAGCCCGGGGCCGACCGCGACACCGTCGAGCGCGAATTGCGCGGGCGGCGCGACGAATTCGAGATCACCAAGCCGGTGACGGAGTTCCTGTTCCATCCCCGCTTCCCGGTGGACATCCGCCACAACGCCAAGATCGGCCGCGAACGGCTGACGGTGTGGGCGGACAAGCAGCTCGGGCAGGGGGCGTCATGAAGGTCTTGGTGACCGGGGCCTCGGGGTTCCTCGGCGGCGCGCTGACCCGCCGCCTGGTCGGCGACGGCGAGCACGAGGTGTCGATTCTGGTGCGGCCCACCAGCGATCTGCGCGACCTGACCCCGGTGCTGGACCACGTTCACCGGGTGGTCGGCGATCTCGGCGATCCGGCGTCCCTGGAGCGGGCGGTCGCGGGCGTGGACGCGGTGTTCCACAGTGCGGCCCGGGTCGACGAGCGCGGCACCCGCGCCCGCTTCTGGGCCGAGAACACCACGGCCACCGCGCGTTTGCTGGCCGCGGCCGCCGCCGGTGGCGCCCGCCGGTTCGTGTTCGTGTCGAGTCCGAGCGCGCTGATGGATCGTGACGGCGGCGACCAGATCGATATAGACGAGTCGGTTCCGTATCCGTCGCGCTATCTGAACCACTACTGCGAGACCAAGGCCGCCGCCGAACGCCTGGTGCTGGCGGCCGATGCGCCCGGCTTCACCACCTGCGCGCTGCGGCCGCGCGCCATCTGGGGCGCGGGCGATCGGTCCGGGCCGATCGTGCGGCTCCTGGAACGGGCGGCGGCGGGGACCCTGCCGGATCTGTCGGGCGGGCGCGGCGTCCACGCCTCGCTGTGCCACGTGGACAATATCGTCGACGCCATGGTCAAGGCCGCGGCCAGCGAGAATGTCGGCGGCAGAGCGTATTTCATCGCCGACGCCGAACGCACCGAGGTGTGGGGGTTCCTCGCCGAGGTCGCCGCCGACCTCGGGTATCCGCCGCCGGGCCGGGCGCTGGACCCGCATCTGGTGGCGCTGGTGGTCGCGGCGATCGAAAACATCCGGCGGGTCCCGTATCTCGCCGAGCACTGGACCCCGCCGCTGTCGCGCTACTCGGTGGCGGTGCTCACCCGCACCGGCACCTACGACACCTCGGCCGCCGCCCGCGATTTCGGATACCGGCCCGTTATGGACCGCGACACCGGCATGACCGAACTGAAATCCTGGATCCACCGCACGGGGGTGATCGCCGGATCCACCCGCTGACCAGCGTTCGGGCGCTCTCCGCGAAACCTTGTGTTACGCGCGGTACCGGCTAGCATGGCTGGATACAGCGCAGTACCGCACTCAATGAGGAGAGCGCCCGATGCCGGCATTCGACTATCACGGCGTATCCGTCGCCTACGACCACGCCGGATCCGGCGATCCGATCCTGTTCCTGCACAATATCGGCGGCGACCGCCACATCTGGACCAACCAGACCCGCGCCCTGGCCGCCACGCACAGCGTCTACGCGCTGGACCTGTTCGGCTACGGCGACTCCGACTCCCCCACCGGCGGTTATACCGTCGCCAACTATGTGCGGCTGGTCTCGGAGTTCATCAGCGCCCACGACCTCACCACTGTGACGCTGGTCGGCAACTGTTTCGGCAGTGCGCTGTCGCTGCTCTACACCCGCGCCAACCCGCAGAACGTGCGCGCCCTGGTGCTGTGCAGCCCGCTCACGGCCGCCACCCTGCGGCCGACACCGACCGGCTGGACCGCCCGCGCCGCGTCCCGCATCCCCCTCGACTCGGTCGCGAGCGCCATCCGCCTGCCCGGCGTCGCCGCCAACCTCGTGGTCCGTGAACAGCTCGGCCCGCGCGGCCGGGCCATGACCTCCCCGTCGTTCACGGCTCTGCGTCACCGCTGGTCCGAGCCTCGCCGCCTGTACCCACCCGCCGCCATCGCGCGCGACCTCCCCACGCTGGCCACCCTCGACACCTTCCACCCCTCCCCCGCCTTCCCGCCCATCACCACCGTCTGGGGCGCGAAGAACCGGATCCTCTCCGCCGCCGCGGGCGCTCGTCTCAACGAAACCCTGCGTCCGGCCCACGCCATCACCGTCCCCGACTGCGGCCACCTGATCATGCTGGAACAGCCCGAAACCGTCACCGCCGCAATCCGTTCCGCGACCACCACCGCTCTCGCGGGCTGAAACGACCAGAGCGCGGGATCCGTTCAGCCGTCCCCGGCCGCGCGGCTCAGGAGCGTGGACAATTCACGCATGCGGTCGACCAGTTCCGGTGGTTCGATGACCCGGAATTCGAAGCCGAAGCCCGCGACGTAGACGGCTATCGCGTCCAGGGAGTTCGCGCCCGCGTGCAGGACGCAGGTGTTCGCGTCCACGGCTTCGAGGACGCCGACCGTCGGAGAGATGACATCGGCGGCCCGGTCGGCGGAGGTCAGCAGGGTGATCCGGGCGCGGTAGCGGTAGGGGGCCGACGTGACGCCCCGGGACACCTGGTCGGCGGCGTCGGGGGCCTCACGCGGGGTGAACCGGGGGCCGGTCGGGATACGCGGGGTGAGACGGTCGACGCGATAGGTGCGCCAGTCCTCGCGGTCGACGTCCCAGCCGGTCAGATACCAGCGGCGGCCGTGGTGGACCAGGCGGTGGGGTTCGATTGTGCGGTAGGAGGTTTCGGTGCCCTCGTGGGTGCGGTAGTCGAAGCGCAGGCGGTGCTGGTCGCGGATGGCGGCGGCGATGGTGGTGAGGGTGTCGGGGTCGACGCGGGGGCCGCCGGAGGGGACCGAGACGGTCGCGTCCTGGAGGGCGGTCAGGCGGTGACGCAGCCGCGACGGGAGCACCCGTTCGAGTTTGGCGAGCGCGCGCAGGGAGCTCTCCTCGATGCCCGCGATGGTGCCGCCCGCGGCGGTGCGCAGGCCCATGGCGACCGCGACGGCCTCCTCGTCGTCGAGCAGCAGCGGCGGCACATTCGCGCCCGCGCCGAGGCGGTAGCCGGCGGAACCGGGCGTGGCGTCGACGGGATAGCCCAGGGCGCGCAGCTTCTCGATATCGCGACGCACGGTGCGCACGTCCACCTCGAGCTGGGCGGCCAGATCCGCGCCGCTCCACTCGCGCGGGGTCTGCAACAACGACAGCAGTCGCAGCAGTCGAGCCGAGGTTTCCAACATGAATTCGATTCTGCCCGACAGCTAGGGCGGAACCTGTCCTAACTGGCTCGTAACGTAGTTCTCATGAGCGAACAGGTCACTCCCTTCCGCATCGACATCCCCCAGACTCAGCTCGACGATCTGCGGCGGCGGCTCGAATCCGCCCAGCTGCCCGCCCCGCTGCCGGGCGACGACTGGGACACCGGCGTGCCCGTGCACTGGCTGCGGGAACTGGTGGAGCACTGGCGCACCGGATACGACTGGCGCGCCGCCGAAGCCGAACTCAACCGGTATCCGCAGTTCCTCACCGAGATCGAGGGGCAGCGGGTGCACTTCCTGCACATCCGCTCGGCCGAACCGGGCGCGGTGCCGCTGCTGCTGACCCACGGCTGGCCCGGCTCGGTGGTCGAATTCCTCGATGTCATCGGCCCGCTCACCGATCCGGCGGCGCACGGCGGCGACCCGGCCGACGCGTTCCACCTGGTCATTCCGTCGCTGCCCGGGTTCGGATTCTCCGGGCCGGTCGCCGACACCGGATGGACGCGGGCGCGGGTCGGCCGGCTGTGGGCCGAGCTCATGCAGCGGCTCGGGTACGAGCGCTACGGCGTGCAGGGCGGAGACATCGGCGGCGCGGTGAGCCCGGAGGTGGCGCGCACGGCCCCGGACAAGGTGATCGGCGTGCACGTCAACGGCGGCACCAACCTGCCCCCGGCCTCGGCCGCCGAGGATCTCGACCAGCTCACCGAACTCGAACGCGACCGGGTCCGCCGGATCGGGGCGTTCATGCGCGAGGAGTTCGGCTACATCGCGATCCAGTCGACTCGCCCGCAGGCGCTGGCCTACGGACTGGTGGATTCCCCGGTCGGGCAGCTGGCCTGGATCATGGACAAGTTCCGCGAATGGACGCACCCCCGCAATGTGGTGCCCGACAAGATCATCGACCGGGATCGCCTGCTCACCAATGTGATGCTGTACTGGCTGACCGGCACCGCGGGCTCCGCGGCCTACGTGGGCTACGCCCAGACCGGTGAATGGGGCGCTCCCGCAACCAATTCCGGTGTCCCGACCGCCGTCATCGCCTTCGCCCACGATGTCTGCATCCGGCGCTACTGCGAGCCGTCGAACACCATCACCCGCTGGACCGACGTCGACCGCGGCGGCCACTTCGCGGCTCTGGAGGAACCGGAGATCCTCGTGGGCGACATCCGCGAGTTCTTCCGCGACCTGCGCTGACCACCGGTGCCCGGAATCCGGTGCGGTCCGGCCGGATTCAGGGCACCAGCGGCCTGACCTGCTCGGCGGCGAAGCGGACGAAGCCGACCGGGTCGGGCTCGTCGCCGGTGGGTTGCAGCACGACACCGGTGGCCCCGGCCTCGGTCCACGCGATCACCGCGTCGGCGATGGCCCGGGCGTCCCCGGTGACCCCGATGCCGGGGATGGTGTCGCGGTTCTCGGCCCGCAGTTCGGCCGCCACCCGGTCGGCGGCTTCGGGCCCGGTGGCGGCGAGCAGGTACACGACGATCGGATACGGTTGCGCCGCCAGGGATTCCGGCCGGGCGGCCCGCACGATCTCGGCGGCCGTGCGGACGCCGGCGGCGGGCGTGGAGCTGGTGAGGATCACCCCGTCGGCCGCCGCACCCACCAGTTCGAGGGTGCGAGGCCCGGTCGCGGCGGCCAGGATCGGCGGCGCTGCGGCCGGTGGCCAGTCCAACGCGACATCGTCGAGCTGAACATACCTGCCCCGCACCGAGATTCGCTGCCCGTCCAGCAGGGCCCGCAATGCCTCGAGGTATTCGCGCAGCAGCGTGATCGGCGAGGCGACCCGCGCCCCCACCTGCCCCATCCAGTCCTGCACCCCGTGCCCCACGCCCCAGATCCCACGCCCGGGGAACATCCGTTCCAGCGTGGCCAGCTCCATGGCGGTGATCGCGACATTGCGCAGCGGCACCGGCAGCACCCCGACGCCGATCCGCACCCGCTCGCTCCAGGCCAGTGCGGCCGCGGCGGTGGCGATCCCGCCCTCGAGGAAGCAGTCCTCCCACAGCCACAGTTCTTCGAGCCCCGACGCGTCGGCCGCCCGCACCACCTCCCGCAGCCGCTCCGGCGGTTGCTGCGGACGGAACACCACTCCCAGCGTCGTCATCCCCCATGCCTACCACGCGGACGGCGGAAACGACTGCGGCCCGGCCCCATTCGAGGGACCGGGCCGCGGGGAAGTTCCGCTCAGCCGAAGTGGCAGACGTAGTGGACCGGCTCCACGACCTCGATGACGAAGCTGGAGTTGCCCGGGACGGAGAAGGACTCGCCGCCCTTGTAGGCGACGGCCTCGGTCTCACCGGCGAGGGTGACGTTGCACTGGCCCTCGAGCAGCTCCATGATCTCCGGCGCGCCCGTGTTGAAGGTCAGGGTGGCGGGGAGGATGACACCGACCGACTTGCTGGTGCCGTCGGCCAGCTCGATGTTGTGGCTCACACACTTGCCATCGAAGTAGACGTTGGCGCGCTTGGTGACGGTGACATTCTCGAACTTCATGCTGCTACGGAGTCCTTCGCTCGGGTGGGGATCCGCCCTGGCGGGCGGTCCGGTTCGCGCCGATCGTACCGGTGACCTCCGGGCAATCGTTCAATCGGGCAGGGCGGCGGCGCCCGCGTCGGCCAGTGCGTCCAGGGCCGCGACGGCCAGCGCCCGGCCCTGCTCGATGATCGGGGCGGCGCGATGGAAATCCATGGTGCCGCAGATGTTCTGCGGCACCGAGATCACCAGGTCGGGCGGGTGAGCGGCGAGATGCTGGCGGGTGATGGAGGCCAGCATCAGGTCGATGGCCCGCTGCGCGACGTCGGTGGCGCGCACACTGCTCAGGGCGGGCGGTTGCTCCTCGACGGGAGCCTCCGGAGTGCGGCCGAGCCGTTGCGCGGAGGCCCGCCACCACTGGGTGAACCAGTTGGTCCGCGGTTGCGCCCGGTCGTAGGCGGGGTCGGGCGGACCGGACAGGTCGACCCCGATGAGCAGATCCGCCTGCCCCAGCGCCATGGTGGCGACCACCGGCAGCGGATCGAGGACGCCCCCGTCGACGAGGACGTGGCCGTCCCGCAGCACCGGGGTGATGAAGCCGGGGATGGCAATCGAGGCGCGGATGGCGGCGTCGAGTTCGCCGTGGCGGAACCAGGTCGAGCGGCCGGTCGTGATGTCGGTGGCGACCGCGATGTAGGGAATCGGGAGCTGCTCGATACACAGTTCGCCGAGCATCTCCCGGATCCGGTCCAGGATCTTCCCCGCCCGGATCACACCGGGCTCACTGAACGCCGGATCCAGCAGGCGCGCCACCTCGAACTGGCCGAGAGTCGTTGCCCAGGAGGTGAATTCGTCGAGCTTGCCCGCCGCGTACAGTCCGCCGACCAGCGCGCCCATCGACGACCCCGCCACCCCGGTGATCTCGTAGCCGCGTTCCCGCAGCTCCGCGATGACGCCGATGTGCGCGTATCCGCGTGCCCCGCCGCTGCCCAGGGCGAGGGCCACCCGTTTGCCGGTCGGGATCGCGCCACCCAGCGGCAGCGCACCGCCGATCGACGCGGTGCTGCTCGTCGGAACCGAATCGCTCGCCGGCACCGAGTCACGCGTCGCCATGGACTTCTCCCGTCTCGACGGCGACCGGACCGACCGGTGCCGACTGCTCGGGCCGCCAGCGCCGCAGCAGGTAGATCCCCAGGGCACAGCCCGCGGTGATCCCCAGCGCCGCGTAGGCGGGCACGGGTTCGTGCGGTACCTGCGGCAGCCGATACCAGTGCGGTGAATAGCCGATCCGCCCGAACGGCCTGCCGCGCAACGCGACCGCCGCCGACGGGACGAACAGCACCGACAGCGCGACCACCGCGCTCGTCGCGCGCCGCGGCAGCGCGGACCCGAGATTGCCGCCGCCCACCAGGCTGACGGCCACCACACCCAGCACCGCCCAGGCCGCGTTCGCGACCCCGGTCAGCGCGAGCAGCGCCGCCACGGCCGCCAGCACCGCCGACGCCGCGATCGCGACATAGGGGCGCGGCCGCAGCCAGGCCACCAGCAGTCCCGCCGCGACCGCTACGTCGATCAGCAGATTCGCCCAGCCCGGACGCGGCACGGTGACCACCGCCGAGGCCGCGGCGCAGAAGGCGAACAGCAACAGCAACAGCACCCCGTCGCGGCCGGGCAGGATCAGCGCGGCCAGGAACGCCCCGACGATCACCAGCGCAACACCCGAGACGACCACCACGACCCGATCACCGCTCTCGGCGAGCCAGCGCGAGGCCCGGGCCAGCGTGAACACCGCGACGGCGCCGGACAGGATCGGGGCCAGCGAGAAGTCCGGTCCCTCACCGGGCATCGGCCTGACGTGACTGCGCGCCGGAAGATTCGCCGCCACCAGCGCCAGCGCCACCAGGATCAGCCACACCGGCGGTGCGCCGCCGAACACGCGGTCCAGGGTGCTCGACCACCGGTCCTCGTCCGGCGGCTGGGCGAGATCCCCGAAGATCACCGAGCTCAGGCAGCCGAACAGGTACGCGCCGCCCGCCAGGGACGGCCTCCACACCACGGGCGCGAGGCAGCCGATGATGACACCGGCGCACAGCGCGTCGACGTAGTTGACGGTGGTCAGCGAATCCATGCCGACCCCGGACATGCCCACGTGATTGACCAGGATGCCCAGCAGCGCGACCGCGACCGCGTACCAGGCCGCGCGGCTGCTGCCGATGCTCACCACCGCGGCCGCGCAGATCACCGCGACCATGGCGCCGGACTCCATGGCCAGCGGCACGCTGCGCACCATGAGGTCGACCTTCTGGGGTGCGGAGGTGAACCAGCCGTAGCTGACGGGCATCATGATCGCCAGCCCGGCCGTCGCGGTGGCGGCGTAGACCGCCGCGAACCGCACCAGCGCCCGCCACTCCACCATGTCCTTGACGGTACGGCGCTCAGCGAACAGCCCGCAATCACGACTCGCGGACGCGCCGGTCCGGATCGGGGGCGCTATCGTTCACCTATGTCTGCTGCAACTGAGATTGTTCGCGTAGATAGTGAGTTCGCGCCCCTGCGGACCGTGGTGGTCTCCCAGAGCGAATTCCGTGCTCCGGACAATACCGAGCTACTCGGCCACGCGATGCCGGTGGAACCGGCCGCGGTGGGCATCCTCGACGTGGTCTGGGGCAAGACCTTCGGCGAGGTGTACCCCGACAAGCAACGCGCGTGGGAGGCCGAACGCGACGAGCTCGCCGCCGTCCTGGAACGCCACGGCGTGGAGGTGCTGCGCCCGCGCCTGTTCACCGCCGCCGAGAAGGCGGCCGCCGGACCCGGGGGCTACGCCAACTTCTTCGTCCGCGATCCGTGGTTCACGGTGGGCGAGAACGTGATCGAGGGCGTACTCCAGTTCCCGCACCGCCGCCGCGAGGTGCTGCCCAGCCGCGACCTGCTGCTGGCGCGCGTGATGCCCGCCGCCGCGCACTACGTCTCGCTGCCGCAGCCGGGCATCGGTCATCCGGGACCCGGTCCGTTCCTCGAGGGCGGCGATGTCCTGGTCCTCGGCAAACAGGTCTTCGTCGGCCTGTCCGGGATGGCGAGCAACGCTCTCGGCTACAACTGGCTCGCGAAATACCTTCGCCCCCAGGGCTTCACCGTCACGCCGGTCCGCATGCCCGAGCACGTCCTGCACCTGGACTGCGCCCTGGGACTGGTCCGCGAGGGGCTGCTCATCGCCTGCCCCGACCGACTCCCCGACGGCCTGCCCGCGGCGCTGCGCGACTGGGAGCGCATCGAGGTCACCGAGGACGAGGCGGCCGCCATGGCCACCAACGGACTGCCCATCGACAGCGAAACCTACATCACCGACCCGCAATTCGACCGCGTCGGCACCCAGCTCAAGGAACGCGGCATCACCGTCGAGTACATCGACTTCTCGGTGTCGCGGCTGTTCGGCGGCGCGTTCCGGTGCTCCACCCAGCCGCTGCTGCGCGCCGAATGACCGCTCCCCCACCCCGTTTCGGGGTGGAGGGACGTCAGGCGGCGGAGGTCACGCGGTAGACGTCGTAGACGCCTTCCACATTGCGGACCACATTGAGCAGGTGCCCGAGGTGCTTCGGGTCGCCCATCTCGAAGGTGAACTTGGAGATGGCGACCCGGTCACCGGAGGTGGTGACCGCGGCCGAGAGGATATTGACCTTCTCGTCGGCGAGCACCTTGGTGACGTCGGAGAGCAGGCGGGTGCGGTCGAGGGCCTCGATCTGGATGGCGACCAGGAAGACCGACGACGGCGACGGCGCCCACTTGACCTCGATGATGCGTTCGGGCTCCGAGCGCAGCGAGTCGGCGTTGGTGCAGTCGGTGCGGTGCACGCTGACCGCGCCGCCGCGGGTCACGAAGCCCATGATCTCGTCGCCGGGCACCGGGGTGCAGCACTTGGCCAGCTTGGAGACGGTGCCGGGCGCGCCCGGGATCTCCACGCCCGCGTCACCGGTCGTGCGCTGGCGGGCGGGCACCGTGGACGGCGTGGACCGCTCGGCCAGTTCGTTCTCGACATCGCTGACGCCGCCGAGCTGGGCCATGAGCCGCTGCACCACGTGGTGCGCGGACACCTGGTTCTCGCCGACGGCCGCGTACAGCGCGGAAATGTCGGTGTAGTGCAGTTCGTGGGCGAGGGCGCTCATGGCGTCCACGCTCATCAGACGCTGCAGCGGCAGGCCCGAACGACGGACCTCCTTGCTGATGGCGTCCTTGCCCGCCTCGAGGGCCTCCTCGCGGCGTTCCTTGGCGAACCACTGCCGGATCTTGGCCTTGGCGCGCGGGGACACCACGAAGTTCGACCAGTCCCGCGAGGGGCCGGCGTTCTGGGCCTTGGAGGTGAAGATCTCGACGACCTCACCGTTCTCCAGCTGCCGTTCCAGCGCGACCAGGCGGCCGTTGACGCGCGCGCCGATGCAGCGGTGCCCGACCTCGGTGTGCACCGCGTAGGCGAAGTCGACCGGGGTCGACTTCTGCGGCAGCGTGATCACGTCGCCCTTGGGGGTGAACACGAAGATCTCCGGCGACTTCAGGTCGAAGCGCAGCGACTCCAGGAATTCGGCCGGGTCGGCCGCCTCCCGCTGCCAGTCGAGCAGCTGACGCATCCACGCCATGTCGTCGACTTCGGTGGAGTCGTTGGAGTGCTTGCCCTTGGTCTCCTTGTACCGCCAGTGCGCGGCGATGCCGAACTCGGCGGTCCGGTGCATGTCCTGGGTGCGGATCTGCACTTCCAGCGGCTTGCCGTCGGGGCCGACCACGGTGGTGTGCAGCGACTGGTAGACGCCGTAGCGCGGCTGGGCGATGTAGTCCTTGAACCGCCCGGCCATGGGCTGCCACAGCGAGTGCACGACGCCGACCGCGGCGTAGCAGTCGCGCACCTCGTCGCAGAGGATGCGGATGCCGACCAGGTCGTGGATGTCGTCGAAGTCCTTCCCCTTGACGATCATCTTCTGGTAGATCGACCAGTAGTGCTTGGGGCGGCCCTCGACGACGGCCGTGATCCGGCTCGAGGCCAGCGTGTTGACGATCTCGGCGCGCACCTTGGCCAGGTAGGTGTCGCGCGAAGGCGCGCGGTCGGCGACCAGCCGCACGATCTCGTCGTACTTCTTGGGGTGCAGGATCGCGAACGCGAGGTCCTCGAGCTCCCACTTGACCGTGGCCATACCGAGGCGGTGGGCCAGCGGCGCGATCACCTCGAGGGTTTCGCGGGCCTTCTTGGCCTGCTTCTCCGGCGGCAGGAAGCGCATGGTGCGCATGTTGTGCAGCCGGTCGGCGACCTTGATCACCAGCACGCGAGGGTCGCGGGCCATGGCGATGATCATCTTGCGGATGGTCTCGGCCTCGGCGGCGGCGCCCAGGTTGACCTTGTCCAGCTTGGTGACGCCGTCGACCAGGTGGGCGACCTCGGTGCCGAATTCGGCGGTCAGCTCGTCGAGCGAGTACCCGGTGTCCTCGACGGTGTCGTGCAGCAGGGCGGCCACCAGGGTGGTGGTGTCCATGCCCAGCTCGGCCAGGATGTTGGCGACCGCGAGCGGATGGGTGATGTACGGGTCGCCGGACTTCCGGAACTGGTGCTGGTGCTTCTCGTCGGCGACGTCGAAAGCCCGTTGCAGCAGAGCCAGATTCGCCTTCGGGTACAGCTCGCGGTGCACGCTGGCGAGCGGTTCCAGTACCGGCTTGACCGCCGCGATGCCGCGCTGCCCGGTCATCCGGCGGGCCAGGCGGGCGCGGACGCGGCGGGAGGCGGAAGTGGGGACGGCGGTGGTGTTGCGGGCGGCGGCCGCGGACTGTGCGTTGGCCGCCGGGGTGGCGGATCCTTCCTCGGGCGATTGCCCCGAGTTCGCCTTCTCCAGATGCTGTGTCATGCCACCTCCGCTCGCGGCCTCGAAAGGAAAACCATATCGGACCGTTCAACCACCCAGATCATCCACTTTAGTCCTGGAATCGGATCACGACCGGGGCAGCGTCCACCGCCGGTGCCAACCGCTCCGGAGCGATGAACGATACCCGTCCTGCTCACTGTTCGCTCGGACTCGCCTCGAGCCCGTCGCGGGTCAGTTCCAGCCGTCGTGTCACCCCGATGCCGGCCAGGAATCGCGGGTCGTGGCTGACCACCACGAGCGCGCCCTGGAAGCTCGCCAGCGCCTCGGTGAGATGGGCGAGGCTGGGCAGATCCAGGTTGTTGGTCGGCTCGTCGAGCAGCAGCAATTTCGGCGCCGGTTCGGCCAGCAGCAGCATGGCCAGCGCCGCCCGCAGCCGCTCCCCGCCCGAGAGCGCCCCGGCCGCGACGTCGGCGTCGGCGCCGCGGAACAGGAACCGGGCCAGCTGGGCGCGGATCCGCTCGGGTGCGGCGTGCGGCGCGGTGGCCGCGACGTTCTCGAACACGGTCTTCGATTCGTCGAAGACGTCGAGGCGTTGCGGCAGCATGCGCCACGGCACGGCCGGGCCCGCCTCCTGAATGCGGTGCAGCAGCGTGGTTTTGCCGATGCCGTTGCGTCCGGTGAGCGCGATGCGTTCGGGCCCGGTGATTTTCAGGGTCACGGTGGGTCCGCACGCCAGTCGCGCCTCGGTCAGGTCGAGGACGTCCTGGCCCGGGTAGAGCCGGGTGCCGGGCAGGTCGACGCGGATCTCGCGGTCGTCGCGCAGCCGGTCCTGCATGTCGGTCAGATGATCCTTGGCCTCCTCGACCTTGCCGATGTGGTTGTTGCGCAGCTTGCCCGCCGACACCTGGGCCTGGCGTTTGCGCTCGCCCATGACGATCTTGGGTTCGCGCTTCTGGTCCCACATCTTCTGCCCGTACCGCTGGCGGCGGTCGAGTTTGATGCGGGCTTCGACGAGTTCGCGCGACTGCTTGCGGACATCGCTGCGCGCCTCCCGGACGGCCGCGCGGGCGGCTTCCTGTTCGGCGTCGACGATCCGTTGGTAGTCGGTGAAGTTGCCGCCGAAGAGCCGCACCTCGCCGTGCCGTAGTTCGGCGATGGTGGTGACCCGGTCCAGCAGTTCGCGGTCGTGGCTGACGGTGAGCACGGTGCCGGGGAACTGGCCGACGACCTCGTAGAGCCGCTCGCGCGCCACCCGGTCGAGGTTGTTGGTCGGTTCGTCCAGCAGCAGCACGTCGGGTTCGCGCAGCAGTTCGGCCACCAGGCCGAGCAGCACGGTCTCCCCACCGGACAGGGTGTCCAGGCGGCGGTCCAGGTGCGCGACATCGCCTGCGACGTAATGCAATCCGAGCCGACCCAGCAACGCGACGGCCCGTTCCTCGATGTCCCAGGCCGTGCCGACGGTCTCGAAGTCGGTGTCGTCGCCGGTCCCGGATTCGATGCGGTGCAACGCCTTCCGGATCTCCGACAGCCCGAGCACCTCGTCCACCCGCTGTCCTGCGGCGAGTCCGAGATCCTGACGCAGGTACCCGCACCGCCCCGGCATGGTCACCGAGCCGCGCTGGGCGCGCAATTCCCCGGTGAGCAGGCGGAACAGGGTCGATTTCCCCGCGCCGTTGGTGCCGACCAGGCCGACGTGACCCGGTCCGAACTGTGCGTCGAGTCCGTCGAACACAGGGGTGCCGTCCGGCCACGCGAAGGTGAGATCGGAAACAGAAATAACAGGCATAGACATACGGGTCTCCCGAGAGTGAGCGAATGCGGCGCGCGATTGCGGGCCACTCGGCGATCACCTCAGAAGATCAACGGCATGTCTCCGATCAGACGGGAATGAGAACCGAACTACGGTAACGGACATCAACAGACCGGGGCAAGAACATATTTCGTGAGCCGAGTCTCAGCGCACGTCAACGCGCCGTGACGCGCAGATACCCGAGCGCCGCCAGCGCCAGCGCGGCGGCCACGCCGAACATGACCGTCACGCCGTGCCCCAGGGTGACCCCGCCCAGCACGCTCCCCGCCCCGATGCCGAGGTAGATGCAAGAGGCGTTCAAGGCCACCACCAGCCCGGATTCCGCGGGCGCGGCGGCGAGGAGCCGGTGCTGTTGCGCGGGCGTCTGACACCAGGTCGCCGCGCCCCAGCCGAGCGCCAGCACACCGACGAGCACGGGAAGCCGGGCACCGGTCGATGCCAGCACGGCCATGACGCCGAGAGAGACGGCCATCAGCGCGTACCCGGAGGTGAGCACAGGGACGGGTCCGAACCGATCGGTGGCGTAGCCCGACGACAGATTGCCCGCGATCGCTCCGACCCCGTACAGGCCGAGCACCCACGCGGTGTCCGATGCCCCGATTCCCAAGGCCCCCAGGGCCGGAACCGCGTACGCGTACACGGTGTAGGCCGCGCCCATGCCGAGCACGGTGAGCGGCAGCACGGCCGCCACGGATCGATCGCGCAGCACCGCCAGCCGAGTCGCCAACGGCACCACCGGATTTCCGGGCAGCGCCGGCACCCACGCCGCGACTCCCGCCGCGGCGACCGCGCACACGACCGCGACGCCGATCAACGCCGACCGCCACCCCATCCGCTCGGCCAGCAGGTCACCGAGCGGCACGCCGAGCGCGGTCGCCACGGTCAGACCGCCGACCACGACGGCCAGCGCACGCGCGCGGGCCCGCGGCGGAACGAGCGCCGAGGCCACCGCCGCCGCGTTCGGGGTGAAGGCGGCAGCCCCGAGCGCGGCCACGATCCGGGTGGCCAGCAGGATCCAGAACGCCGGCGCCAGCGCCGAGCCGAGGTTGGCCAGGGCGAGCACCAGCAGCGCCGACACCAGCAGGGTCCGGCGCGGCAGCCGCGCGGTGAGCGTCGCCAGCACCGGCGATCCGAGCGCGTAGGTGGCGGCGAAGACCGTCACCGCCAGTCCCGCACTCGCGAGCGAAACCCCCAGCGTCCCGGCCACATCCGGCAGGAATCCGGCCAGAATGAACGAGTCGGTGCCGACGGCGAACGTGCCCAGCGCCAGAATCCCCGTGCGCCGCAGCCCGTTCCGACCGGCGACGGGCGCGGGTGCGGTCGAACCAGCCTTAACCGGGATACTTGTCATCCCGAATCTCCTTCCGAAAAAACCCGGCGCGGGCCGGGTCGGTTCTCGCTGGCGAAACGACCGGTCAGCCGGTCACATTCTCGTAGAAGCGGCGCGTGTATTTCGAGGCATTGGCGGGCGTCCCGGCCATCACGTCGGCCACGGTCTGCGCCGTCAGCTCCCGCCGCCAGGCCAGTTCCGCCCGCCCCATGGCCGCGGCGATGCCGCATGGTTTGGCGAATTCCTCGCTCCCCCGCGCGGCGCCCGCGCCACGACGGCGAATCTCGGTGCATCGGAAGGCTGCCGTACGCCCTTCGACGGCGGCGACGACGTCCATCAAGGTGATGCGTTCGGGCGCCCGCGCCAGCCGGTATCCCCCGCGTGCTCCGGGAGTGGACTCGAGGATCCCTTCCCGCACGAGCGGTTGGAGCCGCTTCTTCAGGTACTCCGGCGGGAGTTCGAAGATCTCGGCGAGCCGGGCCGTGGCGATCGGCGCGTGGTCGTCGAGCCAGCCCAGGGCCACACAGCAGTGCAGCCCCCATTCGACGCCTTCACCCATCAACATGAATAGGGATACTACATGTCCCGATACCCCGGGCCAACCCCGTTCAGCTGGCGATGCGGCGCGCCTTCATGCCATTGGCGAGGGGCACCTCGCCGACCTTGCCGCCGGCTTCGGCGTGCAGCATGCGGCCGCCACCGGTGTAGATGCCGACGTCGGAGGGCCCCCGCGGCCCGAACGACCCGAACACCAGGTCGCCGGGCTTGGCCGACAGCAACGGCACCTCGACGCCCTGCTCCCACTGCTGTTCGGCGGTCCGCGCCAGGGTGATGGTGCTGCCACTGCCCGCGAACACCGCGGCCGCGGTCAATCCGGCCTGGTCGAAGCCGCCGTCACTGGGCCCGCCGGCGCCGCCGCCGCCGAACACGTACGGCGTCCCGATCCACTGCTCACCGGCGGCCACGATCTGCGGGCCGAGATCGGCGTGCGGGTCGGCCTGGAATCGGCCCTCACTGCCGAGGCTGCGGAACCCGGGTTCGGCGGCGAGGATGCGCGCCACGTACGGCCTGGTCTCGGTGTAGTGCCGCGAGATCTGGTTGGGCATGCCGCCCGAGGACAGGACCGCGCCCTCACCGGCGTTGTAGGCGGCGACGGTGAGCGCGGTCAGGTCACCGGACACCTTCCCGGCGGCCATCCAGCCCTCGATGGTCTTGGCGATGGCGCACATGTAGCGCCCCTGCCCGATGATGGCGTCGGCCGGATCCAGCACGCTGGCATAGCCTTTGCCGTCCGCGTCGATGACGTAGGGCTGTCCGTCGGGGGCGAGAGCGCGGGCGGTGCCGGGCATGAACTGGGCGATGCCCTGCGCGCCGTCCGGGGAGACGGCGTCGGTGCGGAACCCGGATTCGGCCTGCCCCTGCGCGGCCAGCAGCGACGCGCCGATCTCCGGGCACAGCGAACCCGCGCGCCGGTACCAGATCTCGAGTTCGGCGGGCACCTTCCCGGAGGCGAGATTGCCGCCCGCGGTGCCGAATCCGTTCTCGCAGTACGGCCCCGAGGGTGCGGGGATGCTGCCGCCGGCCAGCCACGGCATCGGGTCGACCTGACGGCCGCCGGTCATGCGCCCACCGGGGACCAGCTCGAAATGCAGGTGCGGGCCGGAGGATTCGCCATTGCTGCCGACGTCGGCGATGTGGCGGCCCATCTGCACGATGTCGCCGGTGCGCACGAAGATGCCGTTCTCGTACATGTGCCCGTACACCGTGGAGTAGCGGCGGCCGCTCTCGTCGAGGGAGTCGATGACCACCCAGTCACCGAAGCCCGAGGCCGCGCCCGAGGCCACCACCAGACCGTCGGCCGCGGCGTAGATGGGGGTGCCCGCGGCGGCCGCCATGTCCACGCCCAGGTGCGCGCCACCGCGCGCCCCGAAGGTGTCGGAGATGGTGAATGTGCCTGCGGCGAGCGGATATTGGTGGCGCCCCGCGCCGGTGAGGCTGCCCGCCTCGTTCACCCGGCCGGGCGCGGCGGCCATGGAGGCGTTGGCGGGGGCGAGCACGGTCGAGGTGGGGGCCGCGTCCTTGACGGTGACGAGCACCCGGTCCAGGCGGTTGCGGGCCGCGTCGCCGCGATCGCCCAGCGGAGTCCACTGGATGCCGGCGGCCGCGCCGGGAGTCCAGCTGCGCTGCTTCCAGATCAGGTAGTCGACGCGGAAGGCGGCGGCGTTCTCCTGCAGGAACGACACGATGGCGTCGCCCTTGCCGGAATCGCCGCCGACGATGAATTCCACGGCGCGCCCGGCCTTCAGGTCCGGGGTGGCGTCGTCGTCGACCACGCCGCGCATGTCCATCATCCCGAAGCGGGCCACCGTGCAACGCAGGACACGCAGCGCGCCCTCCTGCAACCCCGCCTCGACGGGCGAGCCGGTGGACGGGCAGCTGGGTTCGGTGCGCGCGGAGGTGAGCGCGGGGATGGCGGGCGATCCGGGGCCGCAACTGGTCTCACTGGCGGGCAGGATGATGACGAGCAGCAGCGTCATCATCCCCAATATCAGGCAGATCGCCCCACCCACGAGGTATTTGGGCCTCACGCCCGAAAGCTCCAGGCCGCCGCGCTGATCACTCGGACATCATGCCATGGCGGACACGCGGTTTCACGGACCTGCGCGACTGTCACACCCGGCGTGCGTGTCTCTGCTGACGAACCTGCGTGTCTGTTTCGACCCGCATACCGCGGGCATCCCTGGGGTATGCCGTACGTCGCCCGCAATGAAGTCCACGCCGCTCGCATCATCAGCGGCGTCGGCGCGTTGTTCGCCCTCATCGAGGGCGTCTACATCCTGATGCTGGTCCTCAATGCCGACCAGTCCAACAAGTTCTTCGTCTTCATCAAGGGGCTCGCCGAACCACTCGCCTTGTTCTTCCCGGGGCTGTTCCACACCGGGAGCGTCGACTTCGACATCATCCTGGACTACGGCCTGGCCGCCATCTTCTGGCTGGTGGTCAGCGGATTCGTGGCCCGCATCATCGCCCGCTGACCGAGCGGACGATGATGCGCGACCGGAGAGAGCAGGTCAGAGCTTGACGATGGAGGTCACCGGGTAATCCCCTTGGCGCTCACGGCCATTGAGGAAGCCGAGCTCGAGCACCACCGCGGCCGCGGTCACCTCGGCCCCGGCGGCGATGAACAGTTCGGCCGCCGCGGCGAGGGTGCCGCCGGTGGCGAGCACGTCGTCGAGCAGCAGTACCTTGCGGCCCTTCAGATCGATGCCGTCGGCGGGGATCTCCAGTGCGGCCGAACCGTATTCGAGGGTGTACTCGCGGGAGATGACCGGCGGCGGCAGCTTGCCCGCCTTGCGGACCGCGACCACGCCGGTGCCGAGGATGGCGGCCACGCCCGCGCCCAGCAGGAAGCCGCGCGCGTCGACACCGGCGACCAGGTCTGCGTCGGGGGCGCAGGAGGCGAAGCAGTCGAGCACGGCGCGGAAGCCCGCGGAATCGGCGAACACCGGGGTCAGGTCGGCGAAACGCACGCCCGGCGTCGGGAAGTCATCGTGCCAGCGGGTCAGCCGCCGCACCGCTTCCTCGGCCCGGGCGGCCCGCTCCCCCACCAGTTCGGCCGTGTCCAGCATCTCGTGCTTGCTCATCTACACCCACTCCTCGTTCACCACGCCGGTCCGGCACAACTACCGTTTCAGTACCCAGCGATCCATATTCCAGCCCGCGCCCGCCTTCGTGGCGCTGGCGATCCCGTTCTCCATGCCGTTGCCGAACCCGATGGTGCGGGGGGAGGCGAACAGCGGAATCGACGGCATCTCGCTCCAGAGCAGGTTCTCCTGCTCATTGAGCAGATTCAGCACGGCTGTCGAGTTGTCCTCCGCCGCAAGCTGATCCGCGATGGCATCGTAGCGGCCGTTGCCGAACCGCCCGAAATTCAGGCCCGCGCCGGTGCGTAGCGCGGCGATGGCGTCGGTCGCGGCGAGCGTGCCGGAGGGGCCCGGCATGGCGGCGGTGCCGCCCAGGATCGCGTCGACCTTGCCCTCGGTGAGCTGCGCGGCGGTGAAATCCGGTGCGCCCGCGTCGATCACGTTCACTCCGGCGGCCTTGCAGGCGTCGGCGATGGCGGCGACCATGGCGGCGCGGCGCTCGTCGGGCTTGACGTAGCCGATCCGCACGGTCTGGTTGGCCACGCTCGAGGACGCGGCGGCCTGGGCGGCGGTGCCGTCGCCCTTGTACTTGTCGCCCGCGCCCGAGATCGACTGGTAGTAGACCGAATCCTGTTGCACGGTCCGCGAATTCAGCGGCCCGGCGCCCGGGCCGATCTTCACGGTGTAGTCCGGGTGCCCGAACTTCTCGAACAGCGCCTGCCGCGGCACGCAGGAGGCGAAGCCGCGCCGCGCGTCCGTACGGTCGAACACGCCGCCGGTGGCGAGCACGAGCTGCTCGACGCCGCGACCGGGCAGATTCTGGCTGTGGAAGCTGCCCAGGCCCACGTCACCCAGCGATCCCGCGCCCACGTCCAGCACACCGATCGAATTGTCCGACACCTTGGACTTCAGGTCGGAGTGCCGGTCCCAGACCACGATGCGTCCGGTCCGGGGCTGGTTGCCCCACCACTTCTCGTTCTTCACCAGGACCAGGCCGTCCTTGTCGGTGAAGGAGTCGATCCGGTACGGGCCCGACGACGGCAGCACCGTGGCGTCCACCTTGCCGGGGGTGAGCTTCCAGCCGTTGTTCCAGAAGTCGGCGACCCGCTCCAGGGTGGGCTGGTCGCCGGTCTGCACCGGGGTCACCACGTTCGGGATCTTCACCTGGGTGGCGACCACGTGCGCGGGCATCAGCTCGGCGGCGTTGAACAGCGTCTTCCACGCCGAATAGTGCTTGCCCGGGCGGAACAGCACGGTGGCGTCCTTGGATCCGGGCTGGCAGTCGACGCGTTCGATATCGCGGTAGCCGTCGGTGCTCGCCGCCTCGAACATCGGGACCGGGCCGCCCGGAGCGGGCTTGGTGAAACGCCCGCTGCGCGCGGCCCAGGTCAGCACCAGGTCGTCGCAGGAGGTGGGGATGCCGTCGGAGTAGACCCCCTCCGGGTTGAGCCGGTACTGGATGGTCTGGGACTCGCCCGGCACCTCCTTGGCGGTGCCGGTGTCGGTGTCGGCCACCGGCTGCCCGTCGGGTCCGGTGTAGAAGAACCCGGTCAGCACCCGCGAGAACACCGCGGTCGCACCGCCGTTCGCGCCGAGCGCACTGCCGCCGTTGTAGGTGGCGACGACCGCGTCCACGCCGTACCCGATGGAGGGCACCTGGTTCTTACCCGCGCAGCCCGCCAGCGCGCCGGCGGCGAGCGTGCCCGCCATCAGCGCGACGACGGTCCGGCGCACAGTCGTGTCGACGGCGGTCCGGCGCACAATCTTCTGGTCTTGCTTCACCCGCGAAACCCCCTGTGCGCCTAGTGCCGTCGCTGCTGTCGTTTCCCACTCGGCCGGGCGCCCGGACGCGGCGCCCGGGTGACCTGGCTACGCGGCCCGTGCTCGCGCGCGGCGCCGTTGGCGTCCGAGCCGCGACCGGCGACGCCGGCCCGCTCGGCCGCCGCCACGCCCACGCGGGCGCGGCTGCCGCCCGCACGGCGGTTCAGCACCTTCTTGGTGTGCGCTGCGACCGGACCCCAGGTCTCCTTGAGCGACACCAGGATCGGGACGGCGAAGAAGATCGACGAGTAACCACCGACGATCATGCCGACCAGCTGCACCAGCGCCAGGTCCTTGAGCGTGCCGACGCCCAGCAGCCACACCGCGATCACCAGCATGCCGATGATCGGCAGGATGCCGATGACGGTGGTGTTGATCGATCGCATCAGGGTCTGGTTGGCGGCGAGGTTCGCCTTCTCCGCGTACGTGTGCTTGGTCAGGTGCAGCACACCGCTGGTGTTCTCCTCGACCTTGTCGAAGACGACCACGTTGTCGTAGAGCACGTAGCCCAGAATCGTGAGCAGACCGATCACCGCCGCGGGCGTCACCTCGAATCCGACCAGCGAGTAGATGCCCGCGGTCACGATGAGGTTGAACAACAGCGAGGCGATGGCCGCGAACGACATGTCTCGTTCGAAGCGGATCGCGATATAGAGCATCGTCAATCCGACGAACACCACCAGCGCGAGCAAGGCCTTGTGGGTGACCTGGCCACCCCAGGTCTCACTGATCTCGGCCACGCTGATCGCGTTGCGGTTGGGTTGTCCGCTGGAGTCCTTCGGCTGGAACGAGTCGTACAGCGCGTTCTGCAGCTTGTCGGCCTGCTCAGCGTTCAGCGAATCCGAACGGATCTGGATGGTCGACGAGGAGCCCGAGCCCACCTTCTGCACGGTCACCGGGTCGTGGCCGAGCGCGGACCGGTAGACATCCTCCACCTTGGAGGTGGTGACGCTGTCCGAGGCGGGCAGCTGGATGCGCGAACCACCGGCGAAGTCGATGCCCAGGGTGAACCCCTTGAACACCATGCTGGCCATCGCGATCGCGATCAGCGCGGCGGCGATACCGTAGTACACCTTGCGCTTGCCGACGATCTCGAAACCGCCGGTGCCGGTGTAGAGCCGCTCGAACAGGCTGTGCCGCTTGTCCGCGGGCGTCGCCTCGTAGTCGAGCTCGGAGTCGGAATCCACCACGATGGGTGAGGACTTGGCCATGATCACGCCTCCTTCACCAGAACGCCGGCGGTGGCCTTGCGTTCCTGTGCCAGCTCTGCAATTGCGCCCAGACCGTTCACCGACGGCTTCGCCCAGAACGGCGACCTCGAGACCAGCATCATCAGCGGCGCGGTCACCAGGTACAGGACGATGACGTCGAGGACGGTGGTGACACCGAGGGTGAAGGCGAAGCCCTTCACCTGACCCGCGGCCAGCAGGTACAGCACCGCGGAGGCGATCAGCGAGACCGTCTTACCCGAGAGGTTGGTGCGCTGGGCGCGCTGCCAACCGCGCGGCACCGCCGAGCGGAAGCTGCGGCCCTCGCGCATCTGGTCCTTGATGCGTTCGAAGAACACGACGAACGAGTCGGCCGTCATACCGATACCGATGATCAGACCCGCGATACCGGCCAGGTCGAGGGTGAACCCGATCCAGCGGCCCAGCAACACGATCAGCGCGTACACCGCGACACCCGCCGCGAGCAGCGAGAAACCGGCCAGGAAGCCGAGCATGCGGTAGTAGAGCAGGCAGTACAGCAGCACCGCCACCAGGCCTATCGCGCCCGCGATCAGGCCCGCGTGCAGCGAGGACATGCCCAGCGTCGCGGAGACCGTCTCGGCCTCGGAGGTGGTGAACGACAGCGGCAGCGAACCGTACTTCAGGGAGTTCGCCAGCTCCTTGGCGGTGGTGGCGGTGAAGTTGCCGCTGATCTGGGTGCTGCCGCCGAACTGGTTGCCGGACTCGACTCGCGGCGCGCTGACCACCTTGGTGTCCAGCGCGAAGGCCAGCTGCTTGTTCAGGTACTCGTTGGTCAGCTTGCCCCAGGCGTCCGAACCGCTCGACTTGAACTCGACGTCGACGACCCAGCGGCCCTGACGCGAATCCAGCTGTCCGGTCGCGTTCTTGATCTCCTGGCCGTCCAGCTTGGACTTGTCGAGGAGGTAGACCTCGGTGCCGTCACTGCTGCACGCGACCAGCGGCAGGTTCGGATCGTCGTTGCCCTGCAGCGGATCCGGCTTGGTGCAGTCCATGGTGGCCATGGCCTGCAGCTGCGCGGCCTGATCGGTGCTCTGGCGCAACGCCTTCGCGGCCGCGATCTCCTGCTGCGACTGCTGCGGGCTCGGCGCCGGAGTCGGCGACGGGGTGGTCGGGGCCTGCGCCGGGAACACCCGGTTCTGCGGGACCGTCGCCTCGGTGGTCGCCGCCGCCGACGTGGTCGGCGCGGACGAGGTGGTCTCGGGCGTCACGGTGCTGGGCGCTGCCGGGGCGGTGGTCGGGGCGCCCGCGGGCGGCTGCTGCGGTTGAGTCTGCTTGCCGACCTGCGGCGCGGTCACATTGAGCACCGGGCGCACGTACAGCTTGGCGGTGGTGGCCAGCGACTTCGCCTGCGCACCGTCCTCGCCGGGGACCGTGATCACCAGGTTGTCACCCTCGATGACGACCTCGGAGCCGGCGACGCCGAGTCCGTTGACGCGCTTCTCGATGATGTCCTGGGCCTTCTTCAGGCTGTCCTGGCTGGGCTTGCCGCCGTCCGGGGTGCGAGCCGTCAGGGTGACCCGGGTGCCGCCCTGCAGGTCGATGCCGAGCTTCGGGGTGTGGACTTTGTCGCCGGTGAAGAAGATCAGGCCGAACATCAAAGCCACCAGCGCGGCGTAGACGCCGAGCAGGCGCAATGGATGCGCCGTTCCCTGTGAAGGTGGCACAGTACTTATCTCCTAGGCGGGATCGAGGGTGGAACTAGCGGGTACACACCGCAGCGCCACCGGCCGCCGGTGTACGTCGAGTACAGCCCGGAGCGGCCGATGGCGCCGGATGTGTTCAGTCCTTGGTCAGCCGCGGCGTGTCGTCGGCGGCTTCGGCGGTGGCGTCCTCGGCCGCGGCGGTGCCGTTGGCCGAGGCGGTGGTGCCGTCGGCCGCGGGGGTGGCGGCGGTGTCGTCGTCGGCGGCCGTGTCGTCGGCCTCCTCGTCGTTGCGCACCTCGAGCACCGACTTGCGCAGCCAGGTGGTGACGACATCTTCGGCGATCTCCAGATCGACGGTGGCGTCATCGAGTTCGACCACGGTGCCGAACAGACCCGACGTGGTGACCACCCGGTCGCCGACCTTCAGGGCGTCCTGCATGTCGGTCACCTTCGCCATCTCCCGCTTCTGGCGGCGTACGCCGAGGAACATCGGGATGAGCAGGGCAACCAGCAGCAGCGGCAGCAGAAGGTCCATCGTCGAAGTCAGCTCCTGGTCAGTGGTCAGACGGTTGTTTCCCGACAGTCTGCCAGTAATCCCTGAGAGAACGCGCGCCGACCTGTCCCGGAGTCCACCCGTTTTCGCCCAGGGCTGATTCCCCGGGCCACGCGGTCGGCCCCCGACAGTGCCGACCGCGCAGTCTCACTCAGGCGGGCCGCTGTCCGTAGCTGTAGTCGTCCAGGGGGAAGCCGGCCGCTTCGCGGTGCGCGTTCAGGGTGCTTGTCGGGCGCAGCAGGGCGGCCTCGCCGTGCTGGTTGAAGTAGTAGCTGCGCGCGGTCGAGCACTGGCCGCCGTAGAAGACCGAGGAGCCGAGCTTGTCGGTGACGCGGTCCAGGAATTCGGCGTTGGCGCGCTCGGTGACCTCGAAGACCTGCTCGCCGCGGCGGAACATCTCCCCGAACAGGCGCGTCATGTGCTTCATCTGCGCCTCGATGGTGGTGAAGTACGACAGGCCGCTGTAGGAGTAGGGGCTGTTGAGGCTGACGAAGTTGGGGAACTTCGGCACCGTGATGCCCTCGTAGGCCTGGAAACGGTTGTCGCGCCAGAACTTTCCGAGGTTCACCCCGTCGCGGCCGACGATCTCGATGGCCGGGAAGTTGACGTCCCACAGGTTGAAGCCGGTGGCCAGGATGAGGGTGTCGACCTCGGTCTTGTGGCCGTCGGCGGTGACGATGCCGTCGGGCTCGATGCGCTCGATGGAGTTGGTCTCCAGGCGCACGTGCGGCTCGTTGAAGGTCTTGAAGTACAGGTTCGAGAAGGTGGGCCGCTTGCAGCCGAAATCGTAGTCCGGCGTGAGCTTCTCGCGGGTCCGCTTGTCGCGGACCTGGGTGCGCAGGTGGGCCTTGGCGAGCAGCCCGGCGGCCTTGTTGAGCGGCTTGGCCTGCTTGAAGTGCAGTACGCCGACCACCATGAGCGCCTCCAGCATGGAGGTGTTGATCAGGCGGGCGGCCTTCTGGGTGGCCGGAACGCGCGCGAACAGCTTCTGCACCGACGGCGGGATGGGGGCGTCGACCTTGGGCACCACCCAGATCGGGGTGCGCTGGAAGACGGTGAGCGCCCGCGCCTTCTTGGCGACCTCGGGGATCAGCTGCACGGCGGTGGCGCCGGTGCCGATGATGGCGGCCTTGGTGCCGGTGAGGTCGAAGCCGTCTTCCCAGGCGGTGGTGTGGATGATCTTGCCCTCGAACGTGTCGATGCCCGGGAACGGCGGGGTGTAGGGCTGCGACAGGAAGCCGGTGGCGGCCATCAGGTAACGCGCGGTGAGGGATTCACCGTTCTCGACCGCCACCACCCAGTGCTGCCGCTCGGCGTCCCAGCGGGCGCCGCCCACGGTGGTGCCGAAGCGCATGCGCCGGCGCAGGTCGTACTTGTCGGCGACGTGTTCGGCGTACTTCTTGAGCTCCGAGCCCGGTGCGAACAGCCGTGACCAGTTCGGGTTGGGTTCGAAGGAGTACGAGTAGGTGACCGAGGCGATGTCCACCGCCAGGCCCGGATAGTGATTGACATGCCAGGTGCCGCCGAGGTCGTCCTCGCGCTCGAGGATGAGGAAATTGCCCAGGCCGAGCCGATCCAGCTCGATCCCCGCACCCATACCGCCGAAACCCGCCCCGACCACGATGGCGTCGTACTGAGGTGCCACGCCGAACCTCCCGCTGAGCTGTACGTTCTACGAAAAATGATTCACCTGTCACGGAATGACATCTCATTCCGTTTGTGATCACCGTATCATCGGCCTGGTGACGAAGCCATCCTCGAGAATCGAACGACGCAAGGCCGAACTCCGCCGGGAGATCATCGACACGGCGTTCGCGTGTTTCGCCGAGAAGGGCTACCACGCCACCGGCATCGCCGATATCGCCGCCGAGCTCGGCATCGGGCACGGCACCTTCTACCGGTACTTCGAGAACAAGCGCGACATCATCGACCACGTCATCGACGACCTGGCCGCGCGGATCATCGAAGCGCTGGGCACCGACAACGCCCCCGACGCGGCCGACAGCCTCGAGGAGTACCGGGCGCAGGTGGACCGGATCGGCGACGCGCTCAACCGGATCTTCCTGGAGGACCGGCGGGTGGCGCAGCTGCTGCTGTTCCAGGCCACCGGCATCGACTCCGAATTGACCGAGCGGCTCTACGGCCTGCTCGACACCGCCGACGCCTTGACCGCCGGATACCTCGAGCACGGGGTCGAACACGGTTATCTGCGTGCGGATCTCGACACCGTGAACACCGCGCGCGCGGTCACCGGCATGCTGCTGGCCGCCATCGTGCACGGCATCCGCACCCCCGACCCGCGGGCGGTGGACGATCTCAGCCACGCCATCCGAGCGCTGCTCATCGACGGCGTGCGCAAGCACTGACGCGGCGATCCGGCAGGCGCTGAAAACCGTGTACAAACAGACCCGTATGTCCGGTGCGGCCGGATCCGCAAGGGGCGGAAGTAATTCGGACACGACGCTCTTGGCACAATGGCCCGAGTGACCCCCGAGGACGTCCGCCGCCGCCGGTTCGGCCCCGCACCGCACGGGCCGCACGGCTACCACCCCGCCCAGGTGGACGCCTTCTGCGCGCGCATCGCCGACACCATGGCGGGCCACGACCATCTGACCGTCGCCGATATCCGGCTCGTCGAATTCGACGGCCCCCCACCCGGGCAACCCGGTTACGACATCGAACAGGTCGACGATTTCCTCGACCGGCTGTGCATGGAACTGGAGTACCTACGCCTGGGCCGGACCCACCAGCCCGTGATCCGCACCCATGACCAGCTCACCCCCGAGGACGTCCTGCAGATCCAATTCTCCACTCCCCCTTACGGTTTCCGCGGCTATCGAGCCGAGGAAGTAGGGGTGTTCCTGGACCGCCTGGCCGCCACCCTCGCCCATCACGGCCCCAACGGCCTGACCGCGGACGAGGTCCGGGCCATCACCTTCCACCTCGCGCCCATCGGCGATCCCGCCTATCACCTCGAAGAGGTCGACGCCTTCCTCGATCTGGTGGTCCGCCGGCTCGAAGCGGTGTGCGCGGAACCGCACCAGCCACACACTCATTCCTGATCACGGAAGCTCCGCCGCCGCAGCCGAGCGGCGAAGGCGTCCGGGCTTCGGTGCTCCGCACCGGCCGTCGACCGTCATCCGCGTATCGCCGGCTCGGCGGCCGCGGTGCTGATCGGCGGTCGCCGGTGCGCCCAGGGCGCGACGGCCTCGATAGCGGCGGCCAGCCGCAGGACCGTCTCGTCGGCGAGGTGGCGGCCGATGATCTGCAGCCCCACCGGCAGTCCGGTGGCGGTCCAGCCCGCGGGAATGCTGACGGCGGGCTGGCCGGTGAGGTTGGCCGGATAGTTGAAGCCGATCCAGGTGGAGTCGGAAACCGGTGTGCCGTCGATGGTTCCGGGGCCGTGCAGGCCGACCGGGAAGGCCGGGACGGCGGTGGTGGGGGTGATCAGGACGTCGTGATCGCGCATGAGCCGGGCCATCGCGTTGACCAGCGCCTTGCGCGCGATATTGGCGTCGGTGAGATCCTGCGCCGTCCACGGCCCGCGCAACCAGGCGACCAGATGCGGGGACATCCGGTCGGCGTGCGTATCGGCCATGGCCCGCATGCCGCTCAGGTCGGACTCGGCCATGATGAGGGCGTAGAAGGCGGCGGCCGGGTCGGACCAGCCGGGTCGCACCGGTTCGACACGGCAGCCGAGCTGCCCCGCCACGACCTCGCGCACGGCCCGCTCCACCACCGCGCGCACCACGGGATCGACGGGCAGATAGCCGAAGTCGGCGCTGAACCCGACCCGCAGCCCGGCCATCGCGTCCGGGCGTGCGCCGCCGTCACCTGCCGCGGCGATCCAGTCCACGTCGCCGCACGGAATCGAATGCCGATCGCGTGGGTCGGGGCCCGCGAGCACCGACAGCAGCAGCGCGGCGTCGGCGACGGTACGGGTGAGCGGGCCGATGTGCTCGACACTCTCCCAACCGGATACGCCGGGTAGCCGTTCGTCCCGGCAGCCCGGGTAGACGGGCACCCGGCCCATGGAGGGTTTCACCCCGACCAGCCCGCACAGGGCCGCGGGCGCGCGCACCGAGCACCCGCCGTCGCTGCCCAGCGCCGCGGGCCCGAGCCCGGCCGCGACGGCGGCGGCCGATCCGGCACTGGAACCGCCGGGGCTCAACGCGGTGTCCCAGGGATTGCGGGTGGCCGGGAAGAGCGGATTGAGTCCGGTGGCGCTGTACCCGAATTCGGAGGTATTGGTCTTGCCCAGGCAGATCGCGCCCGCCGCCAGCACCCGCTCGACGACGATGTCGTCCACGTCGGGGATGTGATCGCGATACACCCATGACCCGGATGTGGTGCGAATCCCCTTGGTGGACAGCAAGTCCTTGATACCGACGGGGATACCCGCGAGCGGTCCCGGATCCCGGCCGTGGACGAGATCGTCCGCCACCCGCCGGGCCTGCCGCCGGGCCAGCTCGGGCGTGGGCGTGCAGAAGGCGTGCAGCAGCGGATCCACTTTCCCCATGCGGTCCAGAACCGCGTCGGTGAGCTCCAGCGGCGACAGCTCCCGCGACCGGATCCGCGCCACGAGCTCGGTGGCCGGGAGGAAGCACAGTTCGTCCCGCTCGGCGGAATTCACCGCGCCCTTCTCAGGCCGCGACGGAGGGTGAGGTGACCGTGGGCAGCGGTTCGGCGGCGGGCCGCAGCACGGCGGCCACGGCCTGCACCGCGGCGGCGGTGACGAATCCGATCACCGCGTCCACCGAACCCGGCAAGTGGTCGTGCGCCAGCCACGCGGCCACCGCTCCGATGCCCCACGCCGCGAACGCGATCGGCCGCACTCCCGCTCGCGCCACCTCGCGGCGGCGCGCCAGGAGGTGGTCGACGATCAGCACCGCGCCGATCGGCGGCACCACCACTCCCAGCAGCACCAGCCAGTTGACGATGTGCGTCCAGACTCCGGTCAGCGCCACCACGGTGCCGATCAGGCCGAGCGCCACCGCCAGCGGCCGCATCCGCAGGGGTGTGATCCCGGCCCACCCCACCGCGCCGTTGTAGAGGCAGTGCGCCGCGACCGATCCCAGATTCGCGAACACGAACAGCACCGACAGTCCGGTGATGAGCGCCCCGTGCCCGGCCAGCAGGCCCAGGAACGCGCCGCCGTCGTGCGCCGGGTCGGCGGCCCCGCCGATCGCCACCACCAGTCCGCCGATGAGGAAGGCGATGGAGTTGGCGAAGGGGAAAGCCGAGGCCGCCGCCACCAGCCCCGCTCGGCCGTCGCGGGCCCAGCGGGTGAAATCGGCGGTCATGGTGCCCGAGTCGGCGAAGCCGCCGACCACGATGCTCACGCAGGCCCAGAAGCCCAGCGGGCCACCGCCGCCCGCGTATCCGAACGCGCCGGACAGCGAATGCCCGTGCCCGAGACCGTAATACAGTGCGAGACCGGCCATGATCAGGAACAGTGGCGTCCCGATCAGGCCGATGAGCGAGAGCGCGCGGATTCCGGCGAGGGTGAGCAGGACGAAGAACACTCCGCCGAGCAGCCCACCCCACAGCGGACTCCAGCCGTACATGCCTTCGAGGGTGGTGCCGGTCAAGCCGACCTGATAGGAGAACCAGCCGATCACTACGGTGGCCAGGAAGCCGACCGCTACCGCGCGCCCGCGGTCACCGAACGCACGCCGCGCCTGGAGTGAGAAGTTGCGGCCGGTCTGTCCGCCGATCCAGCTCAGGGTGCCGATATAGCCGAACAGCAGCAGGTTGCCGAGCAGGATGGCCAGCATGCCGCGGCCCATGCCCTGGCTGTAGACGATCAGTCCGCCGAAGACCGCGTTGCCCAGGCACATCGGGAAGCCGGCCCAGACCGCGGCGACCGAGAGCAGGTCCCGGCGGGCCGCGGCCGGGACCGGTTCGTGCTCGTACTCGTGATTCGACATGGTTCTCCCTCGACCTCAGCCCTGCTGCTTCAGACCCTTTGCGGGATCGATGAATTCGTTGGTCACCAGATCCTTGGCGGTCAGATTGTCGGGGACTTCCCGGCCCTTGGCGCGCAGCAGCGGGGTGACCTGGGCGATGGCGCGGGTGACGCGGTCGAGGTCGAAGTTGCCGAGGGTGTTGCCGGGACCGTTGGCGATGATCTTCTCGGCGAGCTGCACCTTCACCGAATCGGTGTTGCCGCCGGCGGTGATGGGCGGGCCGTCCGGAATGCCCTGGGCGATCTTCAGCAGGGCCTGATTGGTGGGTTCGGGGTTGGTGGCGTAGTCGATCTGGGCCTGCTGCAGCATGGGGACGAGCTTCTGCAGGCAGGGGCGCAGCTTGTCGAGTTCACCGGAGCGGACCGACCAGGCGTGCGGGTAGGCCTCGTAGCCGGCGTCGGCGACCAGCAGGTGGCCGGTGGGCTTGAGCCAGCCCTTGACGTCGTGCTGCCAGCGGTAGGGCTCATTCGAGACGTACCCCTGCTGCATGACCCGCCCGTGCTCGGCGACGAAGCGGCTGGGCGTGCCGTCGTAGGAGGCGTCGGCCTGTTCCTTCTTCACGTCGCTATTCGCGATCAGGTAGTCCATGTAGATCTTGCCCTCGGAGTACAGGATCGGGGCGTTGGTGGCGGCCACGTCCTTCCACGAGTTCACCGTGTAGGTGGCCGGATCCCACATGACGATCTGCGGATTCTTCTGCAGTGAGGCGAAGACGCCGGTGAGCGGGAACTTGGCCCGGGCCCGGACCTGCTCGTCGGTGGGCACCAGACCCAGGGTGATGGAGTTGTCCTGGTACATCTGGGCCGCCACCGGCTGGCCGCCGAGGAACGGACCGCCCAGGCGCACTTCGACATTCACCCCGGCATCACCCAGCGGACCCGAGTAGGCACCCTTCTTGGCGTCCACGGTGCCGTTCGGCCCGACCAGTTGATAGGCGGCCGCGCGCTCGGGCGTCGCGAACCAGTCGGTCTGGATGACGACGGTGGACGGGCAGACACCGGCCAGCGCGCCCTTGCCCGTCGGGGCGGGAGTCGATGCGCCGCCACCGCAGGCGGCGGTGAGCAGGACACTGCCGGCGAGCGCGGCAGCGGCGAGGACACGTTTCTTCACGAGCATTCCTTGGGTTGACACAGTGGGGTTGAGACACGGTGGGGATTTGAGACACAGAGGGGTTGGGAGACAAGGGGGTTGGGTGATGGTGGGGGTCCCGCTAGCGGCGAGCGCGTTTGCCGTGGGCGCGATCCACCCGCCCGGCCAGGAAGTCGAAGATCCAGAACAGGATCAGCCCGACCAGTGAGGACAGCAGCAGCGAGGTGAGCAGTTCCTCGGTGGCCAGCCGCTGCCGGTAGACGTCGATCATGCGGCCGATGCCCGGGTTGCCCTGACGGAAGAAGAAATCCGCGACGATGGAACCGATCACCGCCATGCCCGCCGAGATCTTGAAACCGGAGATCATGGCCGGAAGGGCCGCCGGAAGTTGCAGCTTGACCAGGCGCTGCCAGCGATTGGCGCCGTGCAGGGTGAACAGGTCGTGTTCGGAGGCCTGCACGGATTTCAGGCCGAACAGCGTGTTGGTGATGACCGGGAACAGCGACACCATCACACAGACGATGACGCGGCTGCCGAACTCGTAGCCGAACCAGAACCCGAACAGCGGCACCACGGCCAGCACCGGAATCGTCTGCAGGATCACTGCATACGGGTAGAGGGAGTATTCCGCCCAGCGGGCCTGGCTCATGATCACCGCGAACGCCACGCCCAGCACGATCGCGATCGCCAGGCCGACCAGGGCGATCTGCACGGTCGCGCCCAGCGCCTGCAGGATCTCGGCCCGGGTGGCGGCGTCGAGCAGGCCCTTGGACACCACCGCTTCCGGTGGCGGCAGCAGGAAGCGCGATTCCGGCGCGATCAGGAAGTGACTGGCGATCGACCACGCGGACATGACCAGTACGAATACGAGGACCGGCGCGAATACCCGCACCGGCGCGATCGCGAAGGGCCAGCGAAGTTTCCGCAGTCGGCGCACGGGCTGCCCGAGTTCTCCGGGCGCGGCGGTATGGCCGTCCGCCTCCGATGCCGTGGCCGCATCTCCGCCCTCGGGCGACGTCGTCAGATCGCCGACCTCGCGCACAGTCGTCGGGTCGCCTGCCTCGGATGTGATGATCGGCTCGTCCGGCCCTGGCACAACAATCTCGCTCTCAGCGGCGGCGGTCACGCTGCCCTCCCCAGGGTCCGGGCGGTGCCCCATTCGGCGTCGTGCAACGCCGCCGAAACCTCCGCCGCGACCGCACCGAACTCGGCCGAGTACCGCAGCTCCGGCGAGCGCGGAAAGTCCAGCGGCACCGCGATATCGGCCGCTACTCGTCCGGGCCGCCCGGTCAGCACGACAACCCGGGTCGACATGAACACCGCTTCGGCGACCGAATGGGTCACGAACACCCCGGTGAATCCCGAGCGCCGGTACAGCCCGCTCACCTCCTCGTTCAACCGTTGGCGCGTGATCTCGTCGAGAGCGCCGAAGGGTTCGTCGAACAGGAACAGCTCGGGCGCTCCGGTCAGTGCGCGCGCGATCGAGGTGCGCATCCGCATACCGCCCGAGAGTTGCGCCGGCTTGTGGTTCTCGAATCCGGTGAGCCCGACCAGCTCCAGCGCCTCACGGGCCGCGGCCCGGCGAGTCGCCTTGTCCACGCCGGCAAGTTCGGCGGGTAGTTCCACATTCCGCAGCACCGACCGCCACGGCAGCAGGGTGGCCTCCTGGAAGACATAGCCGAGCTTGCCGGTCGCGATGGAGATCTTTCCGGCGGTGGGCTTCTCGAACCCGGCGGCCAGTCGCAGCAGCGTGGACTTACCGCAGCCGGAGGGGCCGACCAGCGAAACGAATTCCCCGGGCTGGATGGCGATATCGATGCCGTCGAGCGCGTGGGTTCCGTTCTCGAAGGTCAGGCCGACGTGGTGAAAGGCCAGGGCAGAGTCGGTGTATACGTTGCCGCCCGCTGCGGTCTCCGTATTCCCGTCCGGGCCTTGACCTTTGACGGTGGTTGAGGCGGTGGTGCGCATGTCCACAGTTCTATCGGCCACTCATTGCCGAATGCGGTCCAGGCGATTACGCGCTTGTTTCGTATACGATATCCCGTGCGGGTGGGGTCCATTCCTACCCAGCCGATGGACCGGATCCGAAACCCCTTGCGGCGCAGACAACGCGACCGGCCGCCGAGCAGACAACGCGGGGTACACGCTGCGGTCGGCGGCCGGTCGGGGCGGGATAGTCAGCTGTCGGCGAGCCCGCCGTTCCTCGCGACCACGCGGCCACGCTTCACGACCAGAGCGCGGGGCGGCACGGAAACCACGGCTGCGGCCGGTGTTTCGGCGTCCACCGTGAACAGGTCGGCGGTCGCACCCTCCCGCAGCCCGTAGTCCTCGATCCCGAGCAGAGCGGCGCCGCCGTAGGTGCCCGCCGCCAAGGCCAGTTCGATGTCCTCGTCGAAGACCAAGCGATCCCGGAACGCCACCTGCATGATCCGGCGCAGCATGTCGCCGTCGCCGTAGGGCGTCCACAGGTCCCGGATGCCGTCATTGCCGAGGGCCAGCCCGGCTCCGGCAGCGTGCATGACCCGGACCGGCACCACCGGCGCGCTCCCGACAGCGCAGGTGACCATCGAAACCCCGGCTTCGGCGAGGCTTTCCGCGATCCGCCGCTGCTCGCCGGGTTCCAGCTCGCCCATCGCGTAGGCGTGGCTGATGGTGACCCGCCCCGCCAGCCCGGTGGCCTTGGTGCGGGCCACGATCAGGTCGTACTGCCAGGCGCCGAGCGCGCCGCGATCGTGCAGGTGGATGTCGATGCCCGCGCCGTACTTCTCGGCGAGGTCGAACAGCACATCGAGCTGACCGTTCGGATTCCCGTCGTAGCCCGCGGGATCCAGTCCGCCGACCACCTCCACCCCGTCGGCCAGCGCCGCCTCGAGGAGTTCGGCGGTACCCGGCCGGGTCAGCAGCCCGCCCTGGGGGAAAGCCACGAGCTGCACATCCACCCGATCCGTGTGCCGGGCGGCGGCCGCCCGCACCGCTTCCACGCCGCGCAACCCGACGTCGGGATCTATGTCGATGTGGCTGCGTACGTGCGCGGTCCCCGCGGACACCATGGCCCCCAGCAGGTTCGACGCGTAGTCGGCGCTCGGCAGCCCGAGTTCGTCGCGGCGGCCCTCACCGTTGGCGATCCGCCCGGCGAGCGTGCCCCCGCCGGTGTTCGGCACCCACGGCCCGCCGTACATGGTCTTGTCGAGGTGGCAATGCGAGTCCACCAGTCCCGGGAGTACCAGTGCTCCCGCGAGATCCACGGACTCGACGCCGTCGGCGGTGAGCCCGGCCCCGATCGCGGCGATCCGCCCGTCGCGAATCAGGATGTCGGCGACCGTGACCGGCGCACCGGGCGTCCAGGGCCGGCCGCCGCGGAGCAGGAGATCGTTCATGTGATGCACCACCTGTGTCGTAGGAGAGGGAGAACAGCGGAGTCACGACAGGAAAAGCCGGTCAGGACAGCAGCATGGCCGCGCCCGCCCCGACGCCGAACACGATGACCACCGCCCGGAAGGCCCCCGGCCGCAGCCGATCCGCCACCCGGGCGCCGATGACCCCGCCGAGCAGGCAGGCCGGGGCGAGTACCGCGACCGCCCACCACTCCACGGGCCCGAACAGGGCGACCGCGATCACCGCGGTACTCGAAACCGTGAGCGTGAGGAGGCTTTTCAACCCGTTGAGCCGGGTGATCGAGGCATCGATCCCCAGGGCCAGCGCGGTGAGCAGCACGATCCCCATGCCGCCATTGAAGTACGCGCCGTAGGCCGCGCCGAGGAACACGCCCGCGAACAAGCGCAGCCGCGAGTCCCCGCCGCGCTCGGACAGCTTGCGCGAGACCAGCGGCTGCGCCGCGAACAGAGCGGTGGCGGCGAGAATCAGGTAGGGCACCAGTGCCGCGAACACCTTGGGCGGCGCGGCCAGCAGCGCGATCACTCCGCCGGTGGCCCCCGCGACGCCGGTGAGGATGAGTCCCGGGACCAGAGTGCGGTGTTCGTCGAGCCGCTTGCGCAGCGCGGCGGCCCCGCCGAGATATCCGGGCCAGACCGATACCGAGTTGGTGACCGTCGCCGTGACCGGCGGCAGCCCCGTGGCCAGCAACGCCGGGAACGACAGCAGACTGCCGCCCCCGGCGATGGCATTGCAGACGCCCGCCCCTAATCCAGCGGCGAAGAGGAGCACGAGATGCGCGGGATCCATGAGTTCCTTCCGAACAGAATGGCCGCATCGTATACAAACCGCCGCAGGACGGCGACCCGAAACCACTGTGGCGCAGCCTGACCCGCGAAGACGGCGGCCATCCAGTGACTTTCCGGCGGATACAGTAGATTTGCGACATCCCGTCGGCCGAGGCCACGATGGATCGTATGCAACTTCCCGCTCCACCGAATCCCCGATGAGGCTGCCGTGACCAGCACCGCCGGGCGCATGACACCGCAACAGCTGTGTCGCGCCATCCGTGACGACATCATTCGCGGCGCTTACGCCCCCGGCCAGCGCCTCACCGAAGACGCGCTCGCGGAGAGCTACGGGGTGTCCCGGGTTCCCGTCCGGGAGGCGCTGCGCACCTTGGAAGCCGAGGGTTTCGCCTCGTCACGGCCTTACGCAGGCGTTTTCGTGGCGGCGCTCACCGAGGACGAGGCCGCGGACCTCTTGGAGATCCGAGCCCGCCTGGAACCGCTGTGCGCCTCCCGTGCCGCCGTCCGGCGCACCCCCGAACAACTCGGCCGCCTCAAGGAGCTCACGGCCCTCGGCCAGGATGCCGTGCGTGCGGGCCGCCTCGACGAGCTCGCCCGCCTCAACAGCCGCTTCCACGAGGTCCTCGCGGAAGCATCCGGCAGCACCCTGCTCGCCCAGCTGATCATGCAGCTGAGCTGGAAGATCGCCTGGGTCTACTCGGTCGAACTCCCCCGCCGCGCCTCCGATTCCTGGCACGAGCACGAACAGATCTGCGCCGCCCTGGAAGCCGGTGACCCCGATCGCGCCGCCGCCGTGGTCACCTCCCACATCGCCCACGCCGCCACCGCCTACCGGTTCCGGCAGCGCACCGAAGCCCCTGCGCCACAGTCCGGTTCGGCTCGCGCTTCGTAACACCGGGGAAGCAATTGCCACACCCGAACGAAACACGGCTCTCGTATACAAACGAAGTCACTTCGTTCCGGGAGGTAGCCATGACGGATTCGAGTCCGCGCCAGGTGGATCTACTGCTGCGAGCCGCCCGCATCGCCGACGACACGGACCTGGTCGACATCGCGGTCTCCGAGGGCCTCATCGTCGCGATCGGACCCCGACTGCCGGATCAGGGCGTCGAGGAAATCGACTGCGCCGGACGCGTGGTCATCCCCGGCCTCGTCGAATCCCACCTCCACCTGGACAAGGCTCTCCTGGATGCCGAGAAGTCCAACCCCGACGGCACTCTCGCCGGGGCCATCAGCGTCACCGCCGAACTCAAACGCGGCTTCACCGTGGCCGCCATCCGCGACCGTGCCCGCCGCGTGCTCGACATGGCGATCGCCAACGGCACCACCGCCATTCGCGCCCACCCCGACGTCGACCCGATCGTCGGCCTCCGCGGCGTGAACGCGCTCCTCGACCTGCGCGAAGAGTACCGAGACCGCCTGGAGCTCCAGATCGTCGCCTTCCCGCAGGAGGGCATCCTCCAATCCCCCGGCACCCTCGACCTGCTCCGCGAAAGCCTGCACGCGGGAGCCGACGTCCTCGGCGGCTGCGCATACAACGAACGCAGCGTGGAGGACTGCCGCCGCCACATCGACCTCATCTTCGACCTGGCCGCCGATTTCGATGTACCGCTGGACATCCACGCCGACTTCGCGGACGACGCCACCGATCCGAGGTACGCCATGGCCGACTACATCGCCTCGGTCACCGAACTCACAGGCCGTCATGGTCGAGTCACGCTGGGGCACATGACCTCCCTGGCCGGGCGGTCTCCGGCGGATCGCACCCAGACATTGGAACGGCTCGCATCGGCGGGGATCTCGGTGGTTCCGCTGCCTGCGACCGACATGCATCTGGGCGGGCGGTCAGACGCCACCAACGTACGTCGTGGGATCGCTCCGATTCGCGAGCTGTGGGAGGCAGGGGTCACCACCGCCTACTCGTCCAACAACATCCGGAATGCGTTCACTCCGTATGGGAATGCCGACATGCTCGATATCGGGCTGTTTCTGGCTCAGACCGGGCATCTGTCGGGGCCCGAGGACTTGAACCGGATTCTCGGGATGGCCACTACCGACGCTGCTCGGACCATTGGGATCGCGGATCGTTACGGGGTGCGGATCGGGGCTGTGGCTGATCTCGTCGTGTTGTCGACGTATCGCGTTGCTGACGCTCTGCTCGACCGACCTGATCGTAATTACGTGTTCAAGGGTGGACGGTTGACGGCTCGGACTACTCGAATTCGGGAGGTCGTCGGAGCTGCGGCGGAACCCTGAAGACCAAATGACCGAAAGATAAGAGACCAAAGATAAACACGCCTGGAGAAGGAAGAGAGGGTGGCCGGTTTACGAGGGCCGCTCACTCACCAGCCCCCCTCACGGCTCGGCCGCGCAGCATCCCGGTGTTCGGGTACAAGCAATTGGGCGGGCGCTCGGGATGCAAGGACTCGTTGGGGAGCAGGGACTTTCGGTGGACGGCCGACGCGACAGAGGTTTGGGGGGGTGGCCGGCGTACAGGGTCTCGAGGCTTTGGTCTCGAGAAGGTGATGCGTGCGGTCTGTGGGCTGGGGTCGGCGGGTAGCGGATCCCAGCCCGGCGTCAGCCCAGGTCCGGCAGAGCAGGTGAGGTGACCACACTCCCCGTTGTTCTGCGCACGCCGGCAGGAGACGAGCAGCTCGGTGTCATGCTGCCGGTGAGCGCCACGTTCGGCAGCTGGAATCGATGGCAGCGGCGATCGCCTGCCCCACGTGATGGCGGTCGTTGACGCGTGGGGTGCCGGTGGGATCAACACTCTTCGGTGCAATCCACCCTGTCCGACCGGGGTGGGGCGAATCTTTACCCATCACAACGGTTTTCCAGCCATCGGGGCTGTCGTTGACCAGCGCGTGGCAGTGGTCGCACGCCAATGTCAGGTTGTTGATGTCGGTCGGCCCGCCTGTGGCCCAGTCGGTGACGTGGTGGGCGGCGCACATGTTGGCGGGTTGTTCACAACCCGGTCGAGTACATCCCCTGTCGCGGGCCAGGAGCGCGAGGCGTTGGGCGCGGTTGGCGGTGCGGCGGGAGCGACGCAGGAACAACGGCATCCCGTCCCCGTCGAGGACCGCGATCACCGGTCGGGTCCCTTCGGCCATCTTCAAGGCTTCGTTGATGGAGATCTGAGTGCCGGACGCGGTGGTGGCGACGCCGGTGCCGTTCTCGAGGTCGGTGAGGCTCATGGTGAGCACGACCTCGACGGGCAGGCCACGGTGCATGCCCAGGGTCCGCATGTTCACCCCGGGCTGCACCAACGCCAGCAAAGCGTCGTGGGTCCGCTGCCCGGCATCACGACGATCACGACGCGCGGCAGCATCGAGCACGCTATCGGCGATGAATCCACCGGTCGCGGAGGGGCTTTCGGGGTCCTCGACATTGCACATCCCAGGCCGCGCGAGCTTCGCGAACACCGCATCCAAGCACGCACGCAGCTCAGGAGTGATCCACCCTTCGATCCGCGTCATCCCATCCACACCGGGACGACACAGCGTGATCCCGCGACGGCGGCGACGGTCAGCGTCGGAAACAACCTTCCCATCGGGATCCAAGCGGGCGAGGATGTCACGCCCGATCTTCAACAAGTCATCGGGCCACCCATTACGCGAGTAGTCGACCAGGATCTGCTCTGCCTCCGCCCGCGCCTCGGTGGGCACGTCGACGGGCAGGTGGTTCATCACGTCCATGATGTGGCGCACGTGATCACGCGAGATATCGCCCGCGGTGAAGGCTTGGGCAGTCACCGGAAGCACGGGCGGGGCGACGTGCCCTGTCTGCTGCACGAATTCGCCACAGTGGTGGGTGATCTTCACCCGCACCGACGCGTCGTAACGGGAGAGCCCGAGGGTGTGGCGCAGGAACGGCACCATCTTCCCGGCCCCGCTACGTGAATGCAGCGAACGCTCTCCCGCTTCGACAATCAGCGGAGTATCCAACGCGGCGAGCTGACGCTTGCAGGTTTCAATCCTCTGCATCAACGTCACAATGTCCTCGTCGGAAAACCCCGACATCTTCCCACCCTGAATGGATTCCGACAGGGTCGAGACCGCGGCCGCCAGTTCAGCGATACCGCAGTCGTCGAGTGTCACCCCCATCGAATCCATGCCTCCATTTTACTCCCGTGCAATCACTCTGGGAACCCGAAATGTCCAGTATCCCTTACTGTTTCACCTAACATCGAAATCAAACTCCAATCCATACCGGGCGCCCCAACCAAACACAAACTGCTTGGAATTCCCCGGATCTCCGTCAATGGAAAGCTAATCGCGGGCCCGCCAACAATTGACGCCAAACACGTCAAGTGCAACGTCCGCGTCCGTCCCGACTCCAACGCCCCAGCCGATGCCACCCGAAGCGGCGGAAGCGTGGCGACCGTCGGCAACACGAGAAACCGCCCACGCAAGGCGTCCCGAAGTACTCCCGCCGCGTCCTGGAGCACCGCGCGCGACGCGGATGCCTCCTCTACGGTAACCGTCGATGCGATTCGGAACCGCTCTCCCACTTCCGATTCCAACGCCCCTGGATGCGCCGAGATCCACGCGCCATGGTTCTGCCAGGCTTCGAACGCCTGAACCTTCCGGAACGCCGTGAACCAGGATTCGAGGTCCGCATTCAGGTGGTAGTCGACTGCGCCGAGCCGCTTGGCCGCCTTCACGCCGGCTTCCGCGACCTCGTCATCGGCCACCGCGCACAGGTCGGGATCGACGATGAGCTCGTACGGGCCTGAATTCTGCTTGGGTAGTAGACATTCCGCCACGGATTGCAGCGTGTCCAGGTCCCGTGTCATCCAGCCCACGGTGTCGAAGGACTCTGCCAGCGGCAGCAGTCCCATGGTGGAGATGCTCCCGTACGAGGTCCGCATCCCCCACAGGCCCTGATATGCCGCGGGAACCCGAATCGATCCCGCTGTATCGGTCCCCAACCCCACGCAGACCTCCCCACGCGCGACCGCCACCGCCGACCCACTCGATGATCCACCCGG
This sequence comes from Nocardia sp. CA-136227, assembly GCF_050955695.1. Lineage (NCBI taxonomy): Bacteria > Bacillati > Actinomycetota > Actinomycetes > Mycobacteriales > Nocardiaceae > Nocardia > Nocardia sp. CA-136227. Next base: position 3,147,280 of record NZ_CP192081.1, on the reverse strand, counting down.
AATCCGCTGCGGAGCAGCGGGATTGATCGGCATCCCATACCGCCCGTTGCCGCCGGTGATGCTGTAGGCGAATTCATCGGTGTGCGCGACTCCTGTGATATCCGCCCCCGCCGCGAGCAACCGGGACACGACTGCCGCATGCGCGTCCTTCGGCGCTCCCAGGAACTCCGGAACCCCGCCACCGAGCGGGTATCCGGCGACAGCGTAGAGGTCCTTCACCGCCACGGTGTGTCCACTGAGCGGCCCGTCACCGGTGGCGGCCACCAGCGGCGCACCCCATTCCCGCCACACCCGCGGATCGAACTCCACCCTCTCCCCGGGCATTTCGCGTGCAGCCGTCATCACACCCTCGCCAGCACGCGCTTGGCCAGCTCGGTGGCCGCATGTCCCGCAAAGTCCGCGACCCGCACCTCACCGTGCACACCCCGAACCTGATCCACCGCCTGCGAAATGTTGAAATCCGCTGCGGCACTGAGGTACAGATATGCCTGCTGCGGATCAGCATCGAACAGCGACACCACCAGTTCGATGGCGTTGCCGACGCACAGCTCGAGCGCCTCGTTCAGATCCTCACTCAACCCGGTCGGAATCAACAGCCCATGCGAGGCCGCGAACGGGCCGATCCCCCTCCCCAGCCCGGCCGCGACCTGGACCGCCGGAATCACATCGACGGTCAAAGTAGCCCGCAGCGGTGCTTCCAACGCGGTGAGCGCCACTTCCCCATTCCCTTGGGCGAAGTGCGGATCCCCGATATAGAACAGCGCGTCCGCGACCTGCACCGGCAGAAACAATGTCGCCCCCGCCGTCAACCGCCGGATGTCGATATTGCCGCCGTGCGCCCCCGGTGGCACCGAGGACACCCGCGTATCCGTGTCGGTCGCGACCCCGATGATGCCCAGGAACGGGTGCAGCGGAAACCCGGCTTCTCCCGGCCGATCCGGATGCAGTGGCATCGTCCCGAACCAAGCGCCGCCTCGCTCTTCGACAGCGCAGAACTGTCCGTAATTGCCGTCGAACCCCACCCGATTCGCCAGGACACCACGTGCATGCCGGGTGGATACGACACCATACGGCGCCCGCATCGCCAGCGCGTCGATCCGAATCGCCAGCAGGTCCCCCGGTTTCGCCCCCGCGACCGCGATCGGCCCGGTCACGATGTGCGGCCCCGCCAGCGAGTCCCGGCGACGGGTTCCGGCCACCTCGATCGCATCCGCGAGCACCTGATCCCGCTCGACCCCGTGCCGCCCGAAGTAGGCCAGCGGATCGGACCCCTGATCCTCCAGAATCCCTTCGTGACTGACGGTGTCGATCACAATGGTCCCGCCCGCCTCCACCGTCGCGACCGGCTTGTCGCCGACCCGCGGCAGCCGCCCCCACAGCACCGCTGACGGGTCGACCGGCAGATACCCGGCGCCCTCGATCCCCTCCCCCGGTTGCAGTACCGGAAACGCCGGGACGAACCCCCGCACAATCGACGTCACGCGCCCTACCTTCCCTACCCGGCCAGAATTGGTCGGACCATCCGATCTGCCGACCATAAGTCGGCCCGACCGGTGATGCGGGGCCACGAAACCTAACGTAACTGCCGTTTTACCTACCCGAAATGGTCTGCCTGGGAAGCGATTTAGACTCGGGGCGTGACGGCATCGATTCCGCCGCTCCGCCGGCGCGCACGCAGTGTCAGCGCGGAGGTCGCGGCGCACCTGGAGGGTTTGATCACCAGCGGGGAACTGCGGGCCGGGGATCGGCTGCCGCCGGAACGGGAGCTGGCGGCCGGGTTGAGCGTGTCGCGATCCTCGTTGCGGCAGGCCATGTTCGAGCTGGAATCCAAGCAGCTCATCGAACGCCGTCAGGGCCGGGGCAGCACCGTCACCGAGAACCCGCGCCGGGCAGGTGATCTCGCGGGCGGGCTCGCGGACCTCGATATCGAGCTCGGCCACGCCACCGAACTCCGCGACCTGGTGGAACCGCGGATCGCCGAGCTGGCCGCCCTGCGCGCCGTCGAATCCAACCTGCTGTCCCTCGACGACGTCCTGGCCCGCTCCAGCGACTCACTCTCCCCTGCCGAATCCCTGCGCCTCGACATCGAATTCCACACCCTCCTCGCCCGCGCCGCGCAGAACCCCCTGCTGGTGACCCTGTGCACCATGACCACCGACTGGACCCGCCGCACCCGCGCCCTCTCCCACCGCACCCGCCACGCCCGCGCCCTGTCCATAGACGGCCATCACCGCATCTACGCCGCGGTCGCGGCCCACGACGGACCGGGCGCGGCGGCGGCGATGGAACAGCACCTGCGCGAGGTTCGCGAGGTCAGCCGCCCACGCCGGTGAGCACCGCCTCGCTCCGGAAGGTGCGGCGATAGGCCAGCGGTGCGACGCCGATCGCCTCGTGCAGGTGCTGCCGCAGCGAGGCGCCGGTCGCGAACCCGACCTCACCGGCGATGCGGTCCACGGAAAGCTCGGTGGATTCGAGTAGTTCGCGCGCCCGGAACACGCGCTGCTGGATCAGCCACCGGCCGGGACTCATCCCGACCTCGTCGCGGAAACGGCGCGCGAACGTGCGGCCGCTCATGCGTGCGCGATCGGCCAGGTCGGCCATGGTCAGTGGTCGGTGCAGGTTCTCCAGTGCCCACTGCCGGGCCTCGGCGGTGCCCGCGGCCGTCGGCGGCGGGACCGGCTGTTCGATGAACTGCGCCTGGCCGCCCTCGCGCCACGGCGGGACGACGCAGCGCCGCGCGACGGCGTTCGCGACCTCGCTGCCGTGGTCGCCGCGAATCAGATGCAGGCACAGGTCGACTCCGGCGGACGCGCCGGCCGAGGTCAGGAGGTCGCCGTCATCGACGTAGAGCACATTGGGGTCGACGCGGATGCCGGGGAAGGCGCGCTGGAAGCGGTCGGCGAGGTTCCAGTGGGTGGTGGCAGGCCGGTCGTCGAGCAGTCCGGCCGCGGCGAGCACGACGGCGCCGGTGCAGATGGACACGATTCGCGCACCAGGACGGATCGAGGCCAATGCCGCCGAAACAGCCTGCGGCAGGCCCTGTTCCAGGATCGGAGTCACGTCGCACGGCGGAATCACCACGGTGTCCGCGGTTTCCAGCACGCGCGCGTCGTGCGCGACCGCGATATCGAAGTCCGAGCTGCTGCGCACCGGTCGCCCGTCGAGCGAGCAGGTGATCACCCGGTACCGCCCGTCCGCGGTCCCGAACACCCGGTTCGGAATGCCGAGCTCGAACGGATACACCCCGTCGAGCGCCAGCACCACCACGGTATGCGGCCGAGCAACCTCCGACTCCATGGCACGATCCTATCGAATAATGGCGATCATGCCATTTCCTGGATCGGCTCCTTTCGGCATGCTGAGGGCATGAGCGACAAGGGCTACACACTCCCCACCACCATGACGGCCATCGGACAGGACGTGCTCGGCGGTCCCGAGGTCCTGCACGAGGTGAAAGTGCCGGTGCCGCAGCCCGGTCCGAGCGAGCTGCTGGTCCGGGTTCGCGCCACCGCGTTGAACCCGACCGACTGGGCGCACCGCGCCCGCGCGGGCCTGTTCCTGCCCGCACCCCCGTACGTGCTGGGCTGGGACGTCTCTGGCGAGGTCGTCGCCACCGGAGTCGGCGTCACCCTGTTCGAGCCCGGTGACGAAGTGTTCGGCATGCTGCCGTACCCGCACGGGCACGGCGCTGCGGCCGAATTCGTCACCGCACCGGCCCGCGCCTTCGCCCGCAAGCCCGCCAATCTGGGGCACCCGGAGGCCGCCGCGATCCCGCTGGCCGCCCTGACCGCCTACCAAGCCCTGGTCGACACCGCGAACGTCGTGGCCGGGCAGCGGGTCCTGATCCACGCCGCCGCCGGGGGCGTGGGCCACTTCGCCATACAGATCGCCAAGGCCCGCGGCGCGTACGTGATCGGCACCGCCGGCGCCGCCAATCACGATTTCCTGCGGAGCATCGGCGCGGACGAGGTACTCGACTACCGCACCACCGATTTCGCCGAGACGCTGCGTGATATCGACATGGTTCTCGACCCCATCGACGCCGACCACGCGCTGCGCTCACTGCGGACGCTGCGCCCCGGCGGCCTCCTGGTCACGCTGCGCGCCTTGGGCGCCGACCATGTGAAGGCCGCGGCCGAGGAGCTCGGCGTCCGTGCCGCGGTCATGCTCGTCGAGGCCGATCACACGGGCATGGACGCGCTGCGCGAGCTCGCCGAGACCGGTGCGTTGCGGCCCACCCTCGCGGGAGTGTTCCCCCTCGCCGAGGCCGCCGCGGCGCACGCCCTGGGCGAAGCCGGCCACACCGTCGGCAAATTGGTCCTCACCGTGGACTGACGGCTCGCGACGCGCACCGGCCGTCCCCGAGACGGCCGGTGCCGCACCGCCCTACGGTTCGAACAGGTCCATCTGCGGTTCGTGCCGACGCACCTCGATGGAACCGAAGACCAGGTCCGGGGGCGGGACCAAGCCCAGGTGTTCCCAGGCGGCGGCGGTGGCGATGCGACCGCGGGGTGTGCGGGCCACCAAACCCGCTCGCACCAGGAAGGGTTCGCAGACTTCCTCGACCGTCGTCGCTTCCTCGCCGACCGCGACGGCCAGGGTCGATACGCCCACCGGGCCGCCGTTGAAGCTGCGGATGAGGGCGCTCAGGACGGCGCGGTCGAGCCGGTCGAGGCCGAGGGAGTCGACGTCGTACACCGCCAGTGCGGCATGGGCGATTTCGGGAGTGACGAGGCCGTCGGCCTTGACTTCCGCGTAGTCGCGGACGCGGCGCAGCAGGCGGTTGGCGATACGCGGCGTCCCGCGGGAACGTCCGGCGATCTCGGCGGCCGCGTCGGATTCCAGGCGCACACCCAGGATTCGGGCCGAGCGCTCGAGGATCTGCTTCAGTTCCAGCGGCTCGTAGAAGTCCATGTGGCCGGTGAAGCCGAACCGGTCGCGCAGCGGGCCGGTCAGCGCGCCCGAGCGGGTGGTCGCGCCGACCAGGGTGAACGGGGCGATGTCGAGGGGAATCGAGGTGGCGCCGGGGCCTTTGCCGACAACCACGTCGACGCGGAAGTCCTCCATCGCGAGGTACAGCATTTCCTCGGCGGGGCGGGCCATGCGGTGGATCTCGTCGATGAACAGGACGTCGCCCTCGACCAGGTTGCTGAGCATGGCCGCCAGGTCGCCGGCGCGTTCCAGGGCGGGACCGGAGGTGAGGCGCAGAGCGGTGCCGAGTTCACCGGCGATGATCATGGCCATACTCGTCTTGCCCAGACCCGGTGGGCCCGACAGCAATACGTGGTCGGGGGTGCCGCCGCGCAGTTTCGCGCCGCGCAGCACCAGGGCCAGCTGTTCGCGCACCCGCGGCTGGCCGATGAAGTCGTCGAGCGACTTCGGGCGCAGGCTGGCCTCGATCTCACCGTCGGACTGCAGATAGCTCGCGGTGACGCTGGATTCGTCCGCGTCGAAATCCGCGTCGTCGAAGTCGTCGAAATCCTCTGCCATGACCGGTTATCGATTCTTGCCGAGCAGGCCCAGCGCCGTGCGCAGCGCCTGGGAGGTGCCGATGCCGGGCTCGTCGGCGAGCACCGCGTCGACCGCGCCCTCGGCCTGCCGGGCCTGGAAGCCGAGCCCGATGAGCGCGTCCACCACCTGCTCGCGCACCGGCGTGACCATGGGCGCGGGACCCGATCCGGGCGGACCGGACTGCACGGGAACCAGATTCACCTTGTCGCGCAGCTCCACCACCATGCGCTCGGCGCCCCGCTTGCCGACCCCGGGCACCCGGGTCAGCGCAGTCACGTTCGATTCCGCGAGCGCCTTGCGCAGCGCCTCGGGCTCCAGCACCGCGAGCACCGCCATGGCCAGCTTCGGGCCGACGCCGGACACGGTCTGCAACAGCCCGAACAACTCTCGCGCCTCGGTGTCGGCGAAGCCGAACAGGGTCATGGAGTCCTCGCGCACGATCATGGTCGTGTAGAGGCGGGAATCCTCGCCGCGGGTCAATCCGGCCAGCGTCGCCGGGGTGGCGTTGAGCCGGTAGCCGACCCCCGCCGCCTCGATCACCACATGGTCGAGCCCGATCTCGAGCACCTCGCCGCGTACCGACGCGATCACCGCGTTACCGCCTTCCGATTCGGAGATTCACCACGCTGGGAACCAGCAGTACGGCCGTTACCGCGTTGCTGGGCAAGCCTTTCCTCGTACAGCCGCCGCTGCTTCTCGGCCATCGCCTCCGCCTTGGCCATGCGATCCAGCATGGGCGCACGCCAGCAATGGCAGATGGCCAGGGCGAGCGCGTCGGCGGCGTCGGCGGGTTTCGGCGCGACGGACAGCCCGAGGATACGGGTCACCATCGCGGTCACTTGCGCCTTGTCCGCCGAACCGTTGCCGGTGACCGCCGCCTTCACCTGCGACGGGGTGTGGAAGTGCACCGGGATGCCGCGGCGCGCGGCCGCGAGGGCGATCACGCCGCCCGCCTGCGCGGTGGCCATGGCGGTGCGGACATTGTTCTGGGAGAAGACCCGTTCGATGGCGACGACTTCGGGCCGGTGATTGTCCATCCAGGCCTCGGCGGCGTCGGAGACCTGCAGAAGCCGTTGCGCCAGATCCATTTCCGGCGGGGTGCGCACCACGCCGACCTCGAGCATGGACACCTGCCGGCCGAGAGTGCCGACCACCATGGACAGACCGCACCGGGTGAGCCCGGGGTCGACGCCCATCACCCGCACCGAAACCCCTCTCACCGTGAACGAACAACTGTTCGAGAGTCTAACGGACCCCCGCCGCGACATTGTCCATCGACACGGCCGGTCGGGGGCCGGATCCAGCACTCGCACCCCGGAAACGCGACGCGGGCCGCCTCCCGGGAAGGGAAGCGGCCCGCGTCGTGAAAGCTGGCGTCAGGCGTCGAGCTCGGCCAGCACCTCGTCGCTGATGTCGACATTGGTGTAGACGTTCTGGACGTCGTCGCTGTCCTCGAGCGCGTCGACCAGCTTGAACACCTTGCGGGCCAGGTCCACGTCCGCCGGGACGGTGACCGACGGCTGGAAGCCGGACTCGGCGGAGGTGTAGTCGATGCCGGCCTTCTGCAGCGCGCTGCGCACCGCGATCATGTCGCTCGGCTCGGAGATCACCTCGAACTCGTCGCCCAGGTCGTTGATCTCCTCGGCGCCCGCGTCGAGCACCACATCGAGGATGTCGTCCTCGGACTGCCCGGCCTTGTCCAGCACCACGACGCCCTTGCGGGAGAACAGGTACGACACCGAACCGACGTCGGCCATATTGCCGCCGTTGCGGGTGACGGCCAGACGCACCTCGCCGGCCGCGCGGTTGCGGTTGTCGGTGAGGCATTCGATCAGCAGAGCGACACCACTGGGGCCGTAGCCCTCGTACATGATGGTCTGCCAGTCCGCGCCGCCCGCCTCTTCACCGCCGCCGCGCTTGCGCGCGCGCTCGATGTTGTCGTTGGGCACCGACGACTTCTTCGCCTTCTGGATGGCGTCGTACAGCGTCGGGTTGCCGTCCGGGTCACTACCACCGGTGCGGGCCGCCACCTCGATGTTCTTGATCAACTTGGCGAAGAGCTTGCCGCGCTTCGCGTCGATCCCGGCCTTCTTGTGCTTGGTGGTGGCCCATTTGGAGTGGCCGCTCATTCCCTACTTCCTCGTTTCAGGGTGCTGAATGGTTTCCGACATTCGAGCGTACGTCAGACCCCGGCGCGCGGACGCACCGCGGTGTCGACGAACAGCTTGTGGACCCGCAGATCGCCGGTTACCTCCGGATGGAAGGACGTGGCGATGACATTGCCCTGCCGCACCGCCACGATCCGGCCCGCGGCCGGACCCGACGGCACCCGCGCCAGCACCTCGACGCCGTCACCGGCCCGCTCCACCCACGGCGCGCGGATGAACACCGCCCGCACCGGGCCGTCGGTGAGGCCCGCGAAGTCCAGATCGGTCTCGAACGAGTCGACCTGACGGCCGAAGGCATTGCGGCGCACCGTCATATCGATGCCGTGCAGGGCCTGCATGTCCGGACGGGTGTCGAGCACCTCCGAGGCCAGCAGGATCATGCCCGCGCAGGACCCGTAGGCGGGCAGGCCGTCGCGCAGCCGCTGCCGCAGCGGTTCCAGCAGCTCGAAGACTTCCAGCAGTTTGCTGATGGTGGTGGATTCGCCACCGGGGATGACCAGTCCGTCGACGGCGGCGAGTTCGGATTCCCGGCGCACCGGGACCGCCCGCGCATCACAGGCCTCGAGAGCGTGCAGGTGTTCGCGCACATCGCCCTGCAGGGCCAGCACACCAATCGTCGGTTTCACGCCGTCGAGCATACGTTTGCCGGGGCGTGTGGCCCTGCTCACCCAGGGCGTCAGGGTTCCGTTAGGACGAGTGTCCGCTGGGGCTTTCGGGTGAACACTCCGGATGTGACTGATGTGCTTCCGCAAACCTCGCCCGGACCGCGCGGCGGAGTCGACGCTCCGCCGCCGCGTTCCGGGCGCACCCGGCACGGACTGACCGTCGCCACCGGACTTGCCGGGCTGTCGCTCGACGCCATGGCCTCGGTCGCCTACGGACCCGAGGCGATCGTGCTGGTGCTGGCCGCGGCGGGCGCGGCCGGACTCGGCTTCACGCTGCCGGTGACGCTGGCCATCGTGGTGCTGCTGGCCGTACTGATCGCGTCCTACCGGCAGGTCATCGCGGCCTTCCCGAACGGCGGCGGCGCGTACGCGGTGGCCAAGGCGCGGCTCGGGCGGCGGACCAGTCTGGTGGCCGCGGCGTCACTGATCGTGGACTACGTCCTCAATGTCGCGGTCTCCATCGCCGCGGGCGTGGCGGCGCTGACCTCCGCGTTCCCACAGCTGTTCCCCTACACGGTGTGGATCTGCCTGGCCGTGCTGGCCGCCATCACCGTGCTCAATCTGTACGGCATCCGCGAGAGCGCCCGCGCGTTCATGGCCCCGACCGTCGTGTTCGTGCTGGGCATCTTCACCGTCATCGTCGCCGGGCTGCTGCGGTCGGAACCGGCGACCGTGACCACCGGGGCGGCCGTCGCCGAGAACGCGCGCACCATCGGAATCCTATTGCTGCTCAAGGCCTTCTCCAGCGGGTGCGCGGCGCTGACCGGTGTCGAGGCGATCGCCAACGCGGTGCCCAGCTTCGCGGAGCCGAAGGTCAAGCGGGCGCAGCGGGCCGAGGTCGCGCTGGGCGTGCTGCTCGGCATCATGCTGATCGGCCTGGCCACGCTGATCGGGAAGTTCGCCATTCACCCGGTCGAGGGCGAAACGGTGCTGTCGCAGCTGACCGAGGCCGCGCTCGGCCACGGCGTCGCCTACTACATCGTCCAGTTCGCGACCGTCGTCCTGCTGGCCCTCGCGGCCAATACCTCCTACGGCGGCCTGCCCACGCTGACCAAGATCCTGGCCGACGACAACTGCCTGCCGCACCGGTTCGCGGTGCGTTCGCAGCGGCAGGTGTACCGCTTCGGCGTCCTGGCGCTGGGCGTCTCGTCGGCGGTGCTGCTGACCGCGTCCGGCGGCGATATGAACGCCCTGGTGCCGCTGTTCGCGATCGGCGTGTTCGTGGGCTTCACCATCGCCCAGGTCGGCATGGTCCGGCACTGGCTGGGCGGGCGCACCGCGGGCTGGCGGTGGCGGGCGGCGCTCAACGGGTTCGGCGCGATCCTCACCTTCGTGGCGCTGATCGTCACCACCGCAATGAAATTCACCGAGGGCGCGTGGCTGATCGTGGTGGTGCTGCCGCTGCTGGTGGTCGCCATGGAACGGATTCGCACCATCTACACCCGCATCGACGGCTGCCGGGGCGCGGGCTGCGTGCCCGCCGAGCCGAAGGCCACCGAGACCGCGATCGTGGTGCCGGTGTCGGAGGTGTCGGAGCTCAGCCGTGAGGCGCTCTCGGCGGCGATGTCGCTGGGCCGGGACGTGACCGCGGTGCACGTATGCCTGCCGGGCGAGAACATCACCGTCTTCACCAAGGAATGGGAGTCCTGGCATCCGGACGTGCGCCTGGTGCTGCTCGAGGACGGTGACTCGACCGTCGGCGGCCCGGTGGCGCGCTATGTCGCCGACCATTTCACCGGACGCCGCAAGGTGGTGGTGATCGCGGAGGTCGAGCCGCCCGCCGGGTGGAATCACGTGCTGCCCAGCCATCGCAGCGACGAACTGGAACGGGAGCTGCGCACGATGACCGACACCGTGGTGTGTCACCTGCGGGTGCAGACCGCCTGACCCCGAAACAGCGAGCGCGCCGCCGGATTCCACCGGCGGCGCGCTCGATTCGTCTGTCGCTCAGGCGGTTCCGGGCGGGTACGACTGCGCCTGCGGATCCTTCAGGGTGCGGGTCAGCCCCTCCTGCATGACGACCGCCACCAGTTCCCCGGCCTGGTTCCAGATCCGGCCGCCGGTCAGCGCCCGGCCGGCGCCCGCCGAGGGCGACTGCTGGTCGTAGAGCAGCCAGTCGTCGGCGCGGAACGGGCGCAGGAACCACATGGCGTGGTCGAGCGAGGCGTTCTGGGTGGGCTCGTCGGGGTGGATGACCTTCGAGGAGCCGAGCAGGGTCATATCGCTCATGTAGGCGAGCGTGCACACGTGGAACAGCGGGTCGTCGGGCAGCGCGTGCCGGTAGCGGAACCACACCTGCTGCTGGGCGGCCAGGCCGCCGCGGCGGTCCACCTCGTCCTGCGGGATGGTGCGGATGTCCCAGTGCTCCCATTCGCGCATGGCCCACAGCCGTTCCGGGCTCATGGACTCCTTGGCGTCGGGCAGGTCCCACGGCGGCGGCACGGTCGGCATCTCGTCCTGATGCTCCGGGCCCTCGTCGCCCACATGGAACGACGCCGACATGGTGAAGATGGCCTCGCCGTTCTGCACCCCGGTCACCCGGCGGGTGGAGAAGGAGCGACCTTCACGGATGCGTTCCACCATGTAGACGGTGGGCCGCTCCGGGTTGCCGGGCCGCAGGAAGTACCCGTGCAGCGAATGCACCTGATAGTGCGGATCCACCGTGCGCACGGCCGCCACCAGCGCCTGTCCGGCCACCTGCCCGCCGAAAGTGCGAGGCAGCTGCGTCTTGGTGGACGCGCCGCGGAAGATGTCGCGTTCGAGTTGCTCGATTTCGAGCGCCTCTTCGATCGTCGCCATGCAACCGTCCCTTCGCGTTTGTCCCGCTCAGGCTAACAACCGCAATAATCTATTGAATTCACAACGAACGTTTCTGATACGATAGATTCATGTCGTGGAAGTCGCGCGCCCTCCTCGCCGCCAGTTGCGTTGCCGCCCTGGTGTTGTCGGTCGGCGGATTGGTGATCGCGCGCGCTGCGCCAGTACGCCGGCCATCCCCCGAACCATTGAGTTCCGAACAAGGAGTACGCCATGAAGGTCCTCGCCCTGGGTGCGGCGGGCGCGATGGGCGCGGCCGCCGTCGAGACCGCCGCCCGGATGCTCGGCGTGGAACGGCTGGTGATCGCCGATCGCGACGGTGACGCCGCCGCCCGTGCCGCCGGGCGGCTCGCGGACGCGCCCGTCCCTGTCTCGGCGCTGGCTCTCGACATCACCGACGAACCCGCCTTGCGCGCGGCGCTCACCCGGGCGGATCTGGTGTTGAACACCGTGGGCCCCTATTACCGTTTCGGTCCGGCCGTCCTGCGGGCCGCGATCGACACCGGCACTCACTATCTCGATATCTGCGACGACTGGGAACCGACGGTCGACATGCTCGACCTCGATCCGGACGCCCGCGCGGCCGGAGTGTGCGCGGTGGTGGGGATGGGGGCCAGCCCGGGCATCAGCAATCTGCTCGCGGCGCTGGCGGCGGCCGAACTGGACACCGTGTTCGACGCGTATACCGCCTGGCCCGTGGATGTTCCGGACTCGGGACCCGAGGACGGACTGCTCGCCGACGGCCACCCGACCGCGGCGGCCGTGCACTGGATGCAGCAGGCCAGCGGCAGCATCACGGCCGTGACAGCGGGCCGGTTGCTCGCGCAGCGGCCCCTGCGCCCGGTCGAGCTCACCCTGCCCGGTGGGCGGCACGGCACCGCGTACACCGTGGGCCATCCCGAGCCGATCACCTTGCACCGCAGCCTGAAACCGGTCGGCGACGCCGCCAATCTCATGGTCGTGACACCGTGGACCCTCGCCTACCTCGACACGCTGCGCCGCGACCTCGACGCGGGCCTGCTCACCAATGAGGGTGCCGCGCGGGAGCTCGCCCGGCCCACCCTGCGGCGGCTGACCCGCTCGGCCCCGACCGCACTGCTGGCGAAAGGGCCGGGGACCCTGCCGCCCTTCTTCGCCGCGCTCACCGGGGAACGCGCCGGACGCGAACACCGGGTCCTCGCGCACCTGGACCCGGGGTGGGCGGGCGGCGTCGATAAACTGTTCGGCGATATGGCACAGGCGACCGGGATCCCGTTGGCGCTGGGCATGTCCCAGGTCATCGACGGCACCGCCCGGCGGGCGGGCGTGCATCCACCCGAAACCGTCATCGACGCCCGCCGGTTCTTCACCGACCTGGGCCGGGCGTTCGGCGGCGGGTCGCCGGTGCTCGTCGAATCCGAACCGGTCGCGACACCCACCCCGAGGAGCGCCTAGTGGACGGCCCGATCCCGGCGACGGAGATTCCGACGCGCACCCTCGTGGAGAGCATGATCCGCGAGGACGCCACCATCGACGCCGGCGAACTCTACGATGTCGCGGCCGTGCTCGGCATGACCGACCAGCAGGTGCGGCTGTGCATCAAACGCCTGGTCGCCGAGGGCCGCTTCACCCACGAGGGCCGCGGCCGCAAAGCCACCCTGCACGCCACCGCCGAGACCCGCGCCGCCCTCGAACCCGGCTCGGAGTTCCTGCGCTTCGCCTACGCCCAGGACCGCGGACAGGTCGGCTGGGACGGCGTCTGGCACCTGGCCGCCTTCGCCGTCCCCGAATCCGACCGGCAGGCGCGCGACGCCATCCGCGAGGCCCTCGTGTACCACGGCGGCGCACCCATCCAGGGCGGGCTGTACGTCACGCCCCACCCCTGGGAGGACCGAATCACCCGGGTCGCAACCACACTCGGCATCGGCGACCGGCTCACCACACTCACCACCACCGATCTGTCCTTCGGCGGCATCACCGACGCCACCGAGCTGGCGGCGCGGCTGTGGCCGCTGGACCGGATCGCCGCCGGGCACGAACGACTCCTGTCCTTCGCCGAACAGACGCTGACCGCCCTGCGCACCGCGACACCGACCGAGCAACTCACCCTCGCGGTCGCGCTGGCAGTCGAATTCGACCTCGCCGTCGACCCCGACCCCCTGCTTCCCCCGGAACTGCTGCCCCCGAACTGGATCGGCGCGCGCGCCCGCGCCGCCGTCGCCGACTGCTGGCGCGAACTCGACGCCGCTCCCCTACCGCCGATCCGGCTCTTCGGCTGGTACACCGAGGTGGTCGCAGAGATCACCGGCGCATAGCGAAGGATCAGCTGCCCGGAGACCACGGCCCCGCCACCGCACGGCGCCCGGCCTCCAGCAAGATGGATGCGTGCCCGATTTCACCGCACTCACACCTGATGCGCTGCTGGCGCTGATCGCCGACCGGGCCGGAACGCTGCCGGGCAATGTGGTCGTGGCGGTGGACGGTGCGGATGCCGCCGAGCCGCTGACGGTGGCGACCGGTGTCGCCGAAGCGCTGCGGACGCGGGGCCGGCCGGCCGAGGTGATCTCGCTGCACGATTTCGTACGACCGGCGTCGGTGCGACTGGAGTACGACCGGGACAGCGAATTCACCTATCGAACAGGCTGGTTCGACTACGCCGCCGTGAATCGCGAAGTCGTGAAATCGCTTCGCGACAGCGGGCGATACCTGCCCGCCTTGTGGAATGAGCGCACCGACCGGTCGGCCCGCGCCCGGATTCGGGACGCCGCCGACTCGACGGTGCTGTTCGTCGCCGGTCCCATGCTGCTGGGCCGGGGCCTGGACTTCGATCTGACTGTCGCCCTGCGCATGTCGGAGGGGGCGCTGCGGCGGCGGACCGATCCGGAGCAGGGGTTCACCGTGGACGGGCTGCTGGAATTCCAGCGCGAGCACCCCGAACGAGCCGACGTCCTCGTCGCCTGGGACCACCCGGACCGCCCGGCCGTCCAGGCCGGTTGAGCCGGGGCCTGACCGAAGAGCCTTACGCCGCCCCGGTTTCGAGCAGCGTCTTGGCGCGATCCAGGCCCGAGACGTCCGCGGTCATCGTCCTCTGGACCGGTCCGCTCATGAGCAGCTTCTTCCAACCGGACAACTGCGCCGACAGTGAGAACGTCACTTCGGTGGCCGCCTCTCCGACCGGCACGAATGTGTAGGTGACAGTGGGCCGCAGCGGTCCGGCGATGCCGTGCAGCACCACCGTCCGGTTCGGCAGGAACTCGGTGATCTCGACATCGGCGGAGATACCGCGCCCGACCGGCCCGGAGATCGTCTGGCGATAGACGGTGCCCACGGCCGGCTCGCCTTCGGCGGTGATCTCCTTGACGCCACCGCGCCACCGCGCGCTGTTGGTGGCATCGGCGAAGAACGCGAAGACCTGGTCGATCGGGCGGGCGATGGTCACCGTGCGGATCGCGGCGGGCATGACGGTCCTTTCCCCGGGGTGTGCGGAGCGATGCGGGCGTTCATGAGATCAACGTCTCGACCGTCGGGCCACGACCGTCGCGGTGTGTCTCACCACTGCCGATGCCGGGCGTCGAAGGTGTCGGTGGGGTACTCGTCGGCCATGGGCGGGCTCCCGGCGCGGCGCGCGGGCCAGAATCGGCTGGCGTACTGCCCGCGGATGCGGCTCAGGTCCGGCTCGTCGATCTCGGTGATCCCGACCTGGAACAGCAGGATCATGGTCGCCATGCTGACCGCGATGATCAACGGCGTCAGCAGCTGCGCGGGCTGCGCCCCCGACGGCGCGTGCATGTGCGCCGCCACGTGCGCGTGCATGGAGAACATCCCCGTGTAGTGCATGCCGCACACCGCGACACCCATGATGAGCGCGGCACTGACCGTGGAGACGATGCCGCTCACGTGCAGCGTGAACCAGAGCGCCGCGATGGAGGCGACCACCGCGATCACGATGGACAGCAACACCACCCACGGGTCGTATGCCACCATCGCATCGGTCTTCATCGCGTACATCCCCGAGTAGTGCATCGCCCCCACCCCGAGCCCCGTGATGGTGCCGCCGGTGATCAACGCGAACGCCTCCCCGTGCTGATGCACGACGATGTACAGCCCCAGCCACACCACCCCCATCGCGATGGCGGCACTGAGCAGTGTGATCGGCACGTTGTATCGAATAGTGCTGTCCTGCACCGAGAACCCGAGCATCGCGATGAAATGCATGACCCAGATCCCGGTCCCACCGAGCGCGATCGCCCCAGTGACGATCCACCCGCCGTGCCCCTGCTGATTCCGCGCCCGCACCATACACCGCAGTGCCAGCAACGAGCCGGTGACGGACATGACATAGGCCAGAACGGGTGTCAACCAGCCATAGGTGAAATGGTCGATCGCCAGCATGCGGGCTCCTTGCCAGAAACACGATATTTGACTGTTCACCGGTGAATCAGCCGAACACTAGCCACGAAACACCAGGTAGTAAATTTGCCGAACCCCACTGCCCGAAAAGCGATCACAGTTTGCTGGACGGTATGCACGCAGGTAGCCACCGGTATGGGCGATTCCCCGCCCGCCCGCGCGCCACGTCTGCCGCCCTTGACAGCTAGCACCCACCCCGCAAACTCAATAGGGCCGAAAGTCCCTCGCGCACAATGAAAAACCGCCGGGTGGTCACGAGGACCACCCGGCGGTGTGAATCAGGCTGCGGCCGAGTCGATTACCGGCCGCGCTCGGCGAGGATCACCAGCCGCGCTCGGCGAGGCGGTGGGGCTGCGGGATCTCCTCGACATTGATGCCGACCATGGCCTCACCCAGGCCGCGGGAGACCTTGGCCAGGACGTCGGGGTCATCGTGGAAGGTGGTGGCCTTGACGATGGCGGCGGCGCGCTCGGCCGGGTTGCCGGACTTGAAGATGCCGGAGCCGACGAAGACGCCCTCGGCGCCGAGCTGCATCATCATGGCGGCGTCGGCGGGGGTGGCGATGCCACCGGCGGTGAACATCACGACGGGCAGCTTGCCGGTCTCGGCGACCTCGCACACCAGCTCGTAGGGGGCCTGCAGTTCCTTGGCGGCCACGTACAGCTCGTCCTTGGACAGCGAGGTCAGGCGGCGGATCTCGGCGCGGATGGTGCGCATGTGAGTGGTGGCGTTGGAGACGTCGCCGGTGCCGGCCTCACCCTTGGAGCGGATCATGGCCGCGCCCTCGGTGATGCGGCGCAGCGCCTCGCCCAGGTTGGTGGCGCCACACACGAACGGGACGGTGAAGGCGAACTTGTCGATGTGGTTGGCGTAGTCCGCGGGGGTCAGCACCTCGGACTCGTCGATGTAGTCGACACCGAGCGACTGCAGGATCTGCGCCTCGACGAAGTGGCCGATCCGGGCCTTGGCCATGACCGGGATGGAGACGGCGTTGATGATGCCGTCGATCATGTCCGGATCCGACATGCGGGACACGCCACCCTGAGCGCGGATGTCGGCCGGGACCCGCTCGAGCGCCATGACGGCGACCGCGCCGGCGTCCTCGGCGATCTTGGCCTGCTCCGGCGTGACGACATCCATGATCACACCGCCCTTCAGCATCTCGGCCATGCCGCGCTTGACGCGGGCGGTACCGATCGTGGGGGTGGTGTCAGGCGAGGTCACGGCAAACTCCTGGGTCATGTGGGCCAATCGGATCGTTTGAAATCGAACACCGGCTCGGAATCGAACACCACGATTCTAGGCTGCGGGTTCAGGCCACTTCATAGCCAGTCCGACACGACTGGACTGCCTACCTGCACCGGAATGACGGGCGTCACAATTCCAGGGCTACCGCGCCGCAAATACTCGTTTGCCCGAACACGTCCCGCCCGCCAGGATCGAGGACGATGACAAGTGAATTGCACGAGGTCCGCGCGCTGCTCGCCGCGGACGATGTGAGCGGCGCGGCACGCACGCTGCGGATGATCGCCGACACCCTCCCGGTCCATGAAATGGCCTCGATCACAGCCGAATTGGCGGACCGAGCCGACCTGGACAAACTCGCGGAGGCCGCACGCGCCGCCGCGGGAGCGCCGGACAACCCCGATGCCTGGACCGTCTTCGGCTACGAGTGCATCGAATACGGTGTGCCGTTCGCCGCGATCCCGGCCTTGCGGGAGGCCCTGCGCGCCGGCACCACCAAACCCAATCTGGCCCTCTCCGAACTGGTCTACGCGTTCGAGGACGAGCACCGCCACGCCGAGGCGGTCGAGGCGCTGCTCGCGCACGAATCGATCCTGCGCCCCTACCCAGAGCGGTACCTGCTGACATACGACTCGATCCTGGCGGGCGATCTGGACCGCGCCCGCACCGAATTCGCGCGGCTGGCCGCCCCCGAGGACGAGGACTGGCTGCCCGCCCGCGACCGGGTGCACCGGATGCTGCTCCGCGCCGACCGGGTCGCCCCGGTCAGCTCATTGGACGGCGCCGACCTGCGCGGCTGGCATTACACGCTCACCGGGGGCTACCTGGCGACCCTGTCGCCCTACGGCTTCGACGCCGGGATGACCGGCCGGTGGGCGTACCTGGGTGACCGGCTCGAACTGTGCCGCCACACCCTCGACCGGCTCGCTGTGATCCTCCGCTCCGCCGGGCTCACGCCGTCCTCGGTGTCATTGCTGCCGGACCGGTCCGACCGGATCATCGGCCTGGCCGCGGCGGAACTGCTCGGTCTGCCGGTGGTCGAGTTCACGCCGGATCGGACGGACACGCTCGTCGTGGCCTACTCCCTCGCCGACCTGGACCCCGACCTGAGCCGCGCCCTCACCACCCGCGCGTCCGGGCAGATCCTGTTCGAGCACGCCACCTACTGGGTCCGGCCGTCGGCGGTGGCCGCCGACATCAGCGGCCTGCTGTGCCAGACAGCGGTGGAACCGTGGGCCCCGAACACCCGCCTGGGCGGCAATGGCCCGGAATCGGTGCCCGCCGATGCCCGCCCGGAGTCCGAGATCGCGCGCGAGATCGTGAAGGCCGACGGCACCCCGGACTCGGGCGACGACCGTACTCCGCCCGACCCCGACCAGGTCCTGGCCGATTTCGTCGCCGCGACCCGGGACACCTGGCTGCTGGGCTCCCGGAACCCGGTGAATTCACCGGGCCCGGTGCGCAGTTCGTTCTTCGGCTGAGCGCTCGAGATCGGTGAGCGTTCAGCCCAGCTGATAGAAGTAGCGGCTGGTGGGGACGAGATCCAGGTTCAGGTGCGCCCCGAACCGGACCACGCTCTCCATCATGGCCGTGACCCGGCGCTGCAGTTCGGCGTCGTCGCCGCCGCTGCCGTAGAAGGCGTGCGCGCTGGTCATGGCGGCCATCGGGAACAGTTCCTCGACGAGCGCGTCGACCTGCTTGCCCTCGGTGAGGGCTTGGGCGACGGTGTTCTGCACGTAGCCGAAGGTGTCCTGGGTCTCGATGGCCACCGGGGTGTGCAGGACGTGCCAGTTGTGCAGCCACTCCTCGCGGGTGAGGTTCTCGGGGATGCGCAGGATGGCGATATTGGCCAGGGCGTCGGTGCGCTCGCCGTCGGCGACCTCGGGCGGTTCGATCGGTCGGCGCTCGTGCACGACCCACCCGTTGACGTCGTCGGCCACCGCCCGCAGCGCGGCGGTCACGGCCTCGTGGTCACCCTCGGTCCACACGCTGACGATGGCGTCGATCGGCGCGTCATAGGTGGTGTGCCGCACCTGGGCGGCCTCCACGTCGGCGTCCCGGACGTTCACCTGCAAGGCGCTGACGCCCAGCCCGGTCAGCTCCTTGCGCAGCTGCTCGCCCCGCAGCCGCTCCCCCAGATCCGCACCCCACAACGCGTACATCAACTTCATGCCGTAAGTCCTTGCCACAGATCACCATTGATCGGCCCACCGTAACCGCGGATCGGCTCCGGCGGACGGGGTTCGCGCCCGCGGTCCCACCCAGCGGACGCGCCCGGGGTCAGCGGATGGAACGGACTTCGGGATCGGCGTCGGAGTCGGCGGCGGTGATCGCCTCGGCGAGCAGGTGATCGAGGTGGTACGGGTACACCGTTTCGCCCGAGTGGTCGAGGTGGGCGATATCGGTGGGGGTGCACCACTTGTTGCCGGTGATGGAGCGGCGTTCGACGAAGTTCAGGTTGGTGGGGACCGGGTCGAAACTCTTGGCACGCAGGGCGAAGAAGAGTTCCTCGGAGCGGATCAGCTCCCCGTTGAACGGGAACACCGCGACGCGACGCCACAGCGGACCGCGCAGCGCCGACGAGTCGGCGGCGTGACCGGTCTCCTCGTAGAGTTCGCGGATCGCGGCCTCGCGCAGCGTCTCCCCCGGATCAACACCGCCGCCGATGGTGAACCAGAACGGCACATCCGGGACCTTCGGGTCGACGCCCTGCAACAGCAGGACCCGATCCTGCTCGTCGATCAGCACCACGCGGGCCGAGGTCCGGACGGTGTCGACCTCGAGGCCGGTCGAGGCGGCCGCGGTGACCCGTTCGGCGATCTCGAAGTACACCGGCAGCGGCGCGGTACCGCCGAGGTGCAGCCACCGGACCAGGCGCCGGGTGCGCAGGGCGAGGGTGTCGCGGACGGCGTCGTTGTGGAAGCGGCGGGCGATGAGCACCCGTGCCTCGGCGTCGGCGAGCTCGGCCACCAGCTGCGGCGGCAGCAACGCGATGTCGACCGCGGACAGCGCGGCGGCGAGCTGGTTCTCGACGGTCTCGCGGTCGCGCCAATTGGAGCGTTCGGCGCGGTCGGCCAGCGCGGTCAACCGCCGCGCCTGCTCGACCAGCGCCGGATCGTAGAGACCGGCGAGCGTGGTCGCCACCGACCGCGCGACGACCGCGCGCCGGGCCAGCGCCGCGTCCAGCGCGTGGCGGGCCTGGTCGGTGCGCACGTGCAGCCGGTCGAGGCGGTTGGCGGTGGTGTACGCCCAGACCGCGGCGGCGATGACGGCCGCCGCGATGAGCGCGAGAACCAGAATGGTCGTCGCGGAGAAAGTGATCATCCGGCGGTCCTGACGCGCACGTCGCCGACGGTGACGGTCTCGTACACCCGCAGGATCTGCTCGGCCACGACCGGCCAATCGTATTCGCCGACAACCTGATTGGCGGTGCGGATGTACTCCTCGCGCCGCTCGTCGTCGGTGAGCATGGCGCTGATCGCCGCCGACAGCCGCGCGGAGTCGCCGACCGGTACCAGCATGCCCGCGGTGCCGTCGCGCAGCACCCGGCGGAAGGCGTCCAGGTCACTGGCCACCACGGCGGTTCCGGCGGCCATGGCCTCCACCAGCACGATGCCGAAGCTCTCGCCACCCAGGTTGGGCGCGACGTACACGTCGGCGCTGCGCATGGCCGAGGCCTTCTCGGCATCGGTGACCTGACCCAGGAACCGCAGGTGTCCCGCGTTCTCCCCGGCCTCGCGGCGCAACCGGTCCTCGTCACCGCGCCCGACGATCAGGATCTCCACGCCGGGATGCTGCCGAACCAGTTCGGGCAGCGCGCCCAGCAGGACCTCCATGCCCTTGCGCGGTTCGTCGAATCGGCCCAGGAACAGCACCGACTTGCCTGGCTTCGGGTAGCCGTCGAGCAGCGGCGCGTGCGCGAACGCGGGCACGTCGACCCCGTTGGGGATCTCGACCGCGTCGCCGCCCAGCGCCTCCACCTGCCAGCGCCGGGCCAGCTCGCTCACCGCGATCCGGCCGCTGATCTTCTCGTGGTACGGCCGCAGCACGCCCTGGAAAGTGCTCAGCACCAGCGATTTCGTGGTCGAGGTGTGGAAGGTGGCCACGATCGGCCCCTCCGCGATCTTCAACGCGAGCATGGACAGGCTGGGCGCGTTGGGTTCGTGGATGTGCAGGACGTCGAAGTCGTTGTCGGCGATCCAGCGCCGGATGCGGGTGTAGGCGGTGGGCCCGAAGGACAGTCGCGCGACCGACCCGTTGTAGGGGATCGCGACCGCTTTACCGGCGGAGACCACGAAGTCGGGCAGCGGCGTGTCGTCGGCGGCGGGCGCGAGCACGCTCACCTTGTGGCCGCGCTCGATGAGCACCTGCGCCAGCTCCACGACATGCGACTGCACCCCGCCCGGAACATCGAACGAGTACGGGCAGACCATGCCGATCTTCATAGTGCCCCTGTCCCCGGCTCCTCAGAGCCCAATGCCCGCTGCTCCTCAGAGCCCGATGCCCGCTGCTCCCGAGAGCCCAGCGCCTGCTGCGCGGCCGCGATGCGATCCAGCCTGGCCTGCGACAAATCACTCTTCCACACCGGCTGCAACATGTGCCAGTCGGCCGGATGGGCGGCGATATTGGCCGCGAACACGTCGGTCAGCGCCTGGGTGGCGGGGGCCATGCCGCCCGCCAGATCCAGGGCCTCGAACACCCGCATGCCCCAGCCTTCGCGGCCGTCGGCGTCGACGGTGAACCAGCAGTGCACGGGCAGCAGCGCCGCCCCGGTGTCCTGGGCGAGCTTGGCCGCGCCCGCCGGCAGCCAGCTGTCCTCGCCGAAGAACGTGACGGGCACGCCCTTGCCGGTGATGTCGCGCTCGCCCATCAGGCACACGATCTTGTTGTCCCGCAACCGATCCGCCAACTGCGGGAACGGCGGTTGCTCACCGCCGGTCAGCGGGAACACCTCGAAGCCGAGGCTCTCCCGGTATTCGACGAACCGCTCGAACAGCGACTCCGGCTTCAAACGCTCGGCGACGGTGGAGAACTGGCCGTAGTTCTGGACCAGCCAGACCCCGGCCATATCCCAGTTGCCCGAATGCGGCAGCACCAGCAGCACGCCCTTGCCGCGGGCCAGCGCGGCGTCGAGGTGCTCGATGCCCGCCACGCGCAGCGACTTGCCCAGCGCGGTGTGGTCCATCGACGGCAGCCGGAACGCCTCACGCCAGTAGCGGGCATAGGACCGCATGCTGTCGCGGATCAGGCTGTCCGGCACCAGGTCCGGCGTGACGCCGAGCACCCGCGCCAGGTTCTTGCGCAGCTGGTTCGGATTGCCCCGGCGCGCGGCCTTGTTCGCCTTGCGGGCGGCGAAGTCCGCGCCCCGGTCGAACAGGCGGCGCGCGGTGCGCTCGGGCAGGGCGCGGACCAGTCGCCATCCGGCCGCGTATGCCTTGTCGGTCATCGCGGACGTGAAATCGGTTGTCACCGCTGCGGTTCCTCCGGGGCCTGCGCCGCGGGGGCGATGATGTCGCGGGCGCCGGGCGAATTGCGAACCGCCAGCACACGCTGGAAGACGGTGATGATGCTGAGCACGGCGAGGATGTACATGGCGACATACACCGCGTACGACAGCCATTCGATGCCGAAATAGCCGCCGATACCGGTGAGTCCGGCGCCGACCAGCACGATGACCAGCCGGTCGGGCCGCTCGATCAGGCCGCCGTCCGCCGAGAGCCCGCTGGCCTCCGCACGCGCCTTGGCGTAGGAGATGACCTGCGAGGTCACCAGCACCACCAGCGTCGCCACGAACAGGTGCTTCGAGTGCTCGGTGTACACCGCCCACCAGGCCAGCGCCGCGAAGATGGCGCCATCGGCCACGCGGTCACACGTGGCGTCCAGCACCGCACCGTATTTCGTGCCGCCGCCGCGCGCGCGGGCCATGGCGCCGTCCAGCATGTCGAACATGACGAACAGCCAGATCACCATGGTTCCCCAGAACAGGTGATCGGCCGGGAACAGCGTCACCGCCGCGGCGATCGAGGCGGTGGTGCCGATGAGCGTCATGGCGTCGGGCGTCAGCCCCGTGCTCACCAGCGCTTTGCCCAGGGGCGCGGTCGCTTTGGCGAACGTCTCGCGACCGAAGAAGCTCAGCACGCTACGAACTCCCGGCCACTCCCGCTCATGCGGTGCCCTTCGGGCATGAGCGGGAGCCCTCCATGGTCACGCTGCGCTACCGCCTCCGGGCCTGACCCGCTCATGCCGAATCCGCTTCCTTCCACGCCTGTGCCAGCAGCGCCCGGGTCTCCCGGAGCAGCTGCGGCATCACCTTCACTCCGCCGACGACGGTAATGAAGTTCGCGTCCCCACTCCAGCGCGGCACGATATGTTGATGCAGATGATCGGCGAGTGAACCCCCGGCAACGCCACCGAGATTCAGCCCGACATTGAAGCCCTCGGGCCGCGACACCTGCTTCATCACCCGGATCGCCTGCTGCGTGAACGCCATCAGCTCGGCGCTCTCCGCGGCGGTCAGGTCCTCCAGGTTGGCGACGCGACGGTAGGGCACCACCATCATGTGGCCGGGGTTGTACGGGTACAGGTTCAGCACCGCGTACACCGATTCACCGCGCGCGATGATCAGCCCGTCCTCGTCCGACATCCCGGGGATGTCGGTGAAGGGGTGCCCGGTCTTCTTGGGCGCGTCGGCCTTCGGCTCGGCCGTGGTGTCGCGATCCTCGGCCTCACCGGTGATGTAGGACATCCGGTACGGGGTCCACAACCGCTGCAGGCGATCCGGATCCCCCGCACCGGTGTCCACGATCTGCTCGGGCACGGGCACGAATGCTTCGCTCATCGACCCGCCTTGCGGATCTCGAAGCCCTCCGCGGTCGGCGAGCTGTTCTCCCGCCGCTGCACCCAGTCCACGACGGTGGCGACCGCGTCGGCCACCGGCACGCCGTTGACCTGGGTGCCGTCGCGGAAGCGGAAGCTGACCGCGTCACCCTCCACGTCGCGCGCGCCGGCCAGCAGCATGAACGGCACCTTCTGCGCGGTCTGGTTGAAGATCTTCTTCTGCATGCGGTCGTCGCTGCGGTCGAGCTCGGCGCGAATCCCGTTGTCCTGCAACTGCTCGATCACCTTGTCCAGGTGCTCGGCGAACGCCTCGGCGACCGGGATGCCGACCACCTGCACCGGCGACAGCCACGCCGGGAACGCGCCCGCGTAGTGCTCGGTGAGCACGCCGAAGAAGCGCTCGATGGAACCGAACAGCGCACGGTGGATCATGACCGGGCGGTGCTTGGCGCCGTCGGAGCCGGTGTACTCGAGCTCAAAGCGCTCGGGCAGGTTGAAGTCGAGCTGGATGGTCGACATCTGCCAGGTGCGGCCCAGCGCGTCCTTGGCCTGCACGGAGATCTTCGGGCCGTAGAACGCGGCGCCGCCCGGATCCGGGACCAGCTCCAGACCGGAGTCGGTGGCCACCTTGCGCAGGGTCTCGGTGGCCTCCTCCCACAGCTCGTCGGAGCCCACGAACTTCTTCGGGTCCTTGGTGGAGAGCTCCAGGTAGAAGTCGTCGAGGCCGTAGTCGCGCAGCAGCGAGAGCACGAACTGCAGCGTGGAGGTGAGCTCCGCGTGCATCTGCTCCTTGGTGCAGTAGATGTGCGCGTCGTCCTGCGTCATGCCGCGCACCCGGGTCAGGCCGTGCACGACGCCGGACTTCTCGTAGCGGTAGACCGAGCCGAACTCGAACATGCGCAGCGGCAGTTCACGGTAGGAGCGCCCGCGCGACCGGAAGATCAGGTTGTGCATCGGGCAGTTCATCGGCTTGACGTAGTAGTCCTGGCCGGGCTTGCGGACGGTGCCGTCCTCGTTGAGTTCGGCGTCCAGGTGCATGGCCGGGAACATGCCGTCGCGGTACCAGTCCAGGTGGCCCGAGACCTCGAAGAGGTGGCCCTTGGTGATGTGCGGGGTGTTGACGAACTCGTAGCCGGCGGCGGTGTGGCGGCGGCGCGAGTAGTCCTCGAGCTCCTTGC
Source organism: Nocardia sp. CA-136227 (assembly GCF_050955695.1). Taxonomy (NCBI): domain Bacteria; kingdom Bacillati; phylum Actinomycetota; class Actinomycetes; order Mycobacteriales; family Nocardiaceae; genus Nocardia; species Nocardia sp. CA-136227. The sequence continues at coordinate 3,122,470 of NZ_CP192081.1, read as the reverse complement.
GGATGATGCCGCCCTTGGGGTGGAACACCGGCAGGCCCGAGCCCAGCTCGTCGGGGAAGGAGAACAGGTCCAGTTCCAGGCCGAGCTTGCGGTGGTCGCGCTTCTCGGCCTCTTCCAGCAGGCGCAGGTGCTCGTCCTGGGCCTCGGTGGACTCCCAGGCGGTGCCGTAGATGCGCTGCAGGTCCTCACGGGACTGGTCACCGCGCCAGTAGGCGGCCGAGGAGCGGGTCAGCTTGAACGCGGGAATGTACTTGGTGGTCGGCAGGTGCGGGCCGCGGCACAGATCGCCCCAGATCTTCTCGCCGCTGCGCGGGTCCAGGTTGTCGTAGATGGTCAGCTCTTTGCCGCCGACCTCCATGACCTCCGGATCGTCGATGCCCGACTTGTCGGAGATGAGCTCCAGCTTGAACGGCTCCTTGGCCAGTTCGACCCGGGCCTCGTCGATCTCGACCACCCGGCGCGAAAACCGCTGCGCGCCTTTGATGATCTTCTTCATCCGGGACTCCAGCTTGGCCAGATCCTCCGGGGTGAAGGGACGGTCGACCTGGAAGTCGTAGTAGAAGCCGTCCTTGATGTACGGGCCGATGCCCAGCTTGGCCTCGGGGAACTCCTGCTGCACGGCCTGGGCCAGCACATGCGCGGCCGAGTGCCGGATCACATTGCGGCCGTCGGGGGAATCGGCGGTGACGACCTCCACCTCGGTGTCCAGCTCGGGCACCCAGGTCAGGTCCTTGAGCGCGCCCTCGGCGTCGCGCACCACGAGCACCGCGTTCGCGCCCTTGCTCGGCAGGTCCGCCTCACGCACCGCGGCCCCGGCGGTAGTCCCAGCCGTGACCCGGACGCGGGCGACTGGGGTCTGCTGGGGTGAGGTGGTCACGGCTGGACACTCCTAGGCGTTTCACGGCGGCGATCCATCCGCCGTACAGGTTGGACATGACGACCGGGCACCCCCCTCGTGAAGGGCAGAGCCCCGGCGGCCACCACTCTATCGGCACGGTTGTCCCCGCGCGCCGATGGACCACCCCTGCGCCCCAGGGTGTTCGGCCCCGCCCGCGCCGTCAGCCGCGCGCGGCGACCTCGGCGAGCAGGACCTCGCGCTCGGCGGCGGGGCGCTTGGGGCAGCTGGTGCACATGGTGCAGCCGGGTACCTCGAAGACCAGGCAGCAGGAAATGCGGCGCACGAAGGTGCGGCCGCCGACGTCCTGGAATCGGGGCACCGGGAGGCGTCCGGCCACATCGCGGGCCAGCCGCGCACCGGCTTCCTCGGCGCCGATGTCGAGGGCGCGATTGCCGATGGCGTCGGCCACGATCGCCCACAGGGCGGCCACGCCCGCGCCGGAGACCTCGGCGACCACGGGGATCACCCGGGACAGGGTGTGGCGCAGCGCGTGACCGACAGATGCTGTCGCGCAACCGCTTTCGGGTCCCGAGGCGCAGCCTTCGAGGTTGGCGGCGGGGACGTCGGACTCGGCGACACCGGTCGGTGCGGGCGTCAGCGGATCCGGGAGCGAGGCGGCGGCAGCGTCCGGGGCGGGCACCGCGTCAGCGCCGAGGGCGAGCAGGTGGGCGGCGATCCGGTAGCCGTGCGGTTCGCCCAGCACCCGTTCGACGCCGCCGTCCGGCCGGATCTCGAGGACGATGCGCTCGAGCGCGGGGTCGAAGGCGGGCGATTCGCTGGCGATCGCCGCGACTATCGGGTCCACCAGGGACGAGGCGGCCATGCACCACCACAGGGTCCCCGAGACCCGCGAGTCGGCAGTCCCCCACGAGATCCCCATATCGGCGATCCGTTCGGCCAGCCACTCCGGGCGTAGCAGGTCGGTGCCCGGCACGAGGGCCTGTGAAACGGGGGGCTGCGCAACCATTTCCATTCGACTCCGATCCGGCCGTTCACGGTGATTACTACCCACGATGTCACGTTTCCGCGCCGAAGTGGACGGCTCCCCCGCGACCTCCGGCGCACCCGATCAACTCGCGTTCACCGCGAGGCGCGCTCAGCGTACGGCGCGCGCCCGCGGGCACGCGGCCGACGCGCCGAAAACGGTGCGGGCGCGGGCATTCCCCGGTGGGGAAGCCCGCGCCCGCGCGCTCGGTGTGGGCCGATCAGTGGGTGTGCGCCAAGGCCGATAGCTCGGGGGCGTCGATCTCGCGGATGCCCGCCGAGGTCACCTCGAGCACCCGGGCGGTGCCGATGTCGAAGAACAGGCCCTTGATCTGCAGGCCGTGTTCGGCCATGGCGCGCCGGACCACGGGGTGGGCCCGCAGGGTGTCCAGCTGGACCGCCACATTGACGATGGAGAGCTGATCGTCCACGCCGTATCCGGCCCGGGCGGCCGCGGCGGCGACCGGGTCGTCGGGGTGGAAGCGGTCCAGGCTGGCGCGGCCGTGGACCAGCCAGTTGCCCAGGCCGGGTCCGGTGGGTCCGCCCGCGACCAGGGCTTTCATCGCCCCGCAGGCGGAGTGGCCGCAGACCACGACATTGTCGACGCGTAGTTCCTCGATGGCGAACGACAGCGCCGCCTCGATGGAGGTGTCGCGGCCGCCGGGGACCACGAAGTTGCCGACATTGCGGATCGTGAACAGATCACCGGGTCCGGTATTGGTGATCACGTTGGGCACGATCCGCGAATCCGCGCAGGTCAGGAAGAGCGAGTGCGGGTTCTGGACGTTGCGTAGCTCGTCGAGGTGCGGGCGCACCACGTGGGCGTTGCGGCGGTGGAAGGCGGCCACGCCGTGGGTGATCGGGTTGCCGTCGTCCTCGCGCCAGGGGCGCAGCACGTCGTCGAGCAGGGTGCGGGCGCGGCCGCGGACCGGCGGACCCTCCAATGCATGCGCCATGCGGGCGGTGCCGAGTTCCACGTATTCGACTGTGCCGCCGGTGTTCTCGTGCTGGTTGGCCCAGTCGTGGATGGCCTCGTAGGCGGCATGGTCGAGGAAGTCGACGCTCAGTTCGACCAGCACGTCCGCACCGGTCGGGACCTTGCCCAGTTCCGCGGACAGTTTCGGCAGCGCCAGGAAGGTGCAGGTGCCGTCGATGCTGACCAGCCAGCGATCGGTACCGGCGACCTCGCCCGCGGTCACCGACACGCGCACGACGCGCCAGAGCAGCAGTCCGAAGGCCAGGACCAGGCCGATGATGACGCCCTCGAGCAGGTTCAGGAACACCACGCCGAGCACGGTCACCACGTACACCAGCAGGTCGCCGGTGCGGCGGGCCAGCTTGATGTGGGCCAGCTTCACCAGCTGCACGCCGACCACGATGAGCAGACCGGCCAGCGCCGACTTCGGAATCTGCTGTACCAGTCCGACCAGCGCGACCGAGAACACCAGCACCCAGACGCCGTGCATCAGGGCGGAGGCGCGGGAGCGGGCCCCGGCCTGCACATTGGTGGCACTGCGCACGATCACGCCGGTGACGGGCAGACCGCCCAGGGTGCCGGAGATCATGTTGGCCGCGCCCTGACCGATCAGTTCGCGGTCGAAGTTGGTGCGCGGGCCGGTGTGCATCTTGTCCACCGCGACCGCCGACAGCAGGCTCTCCACGCTGGCGATCAGAGCGATGGTCAGGGCGGCGAGCACGACCGCGCCCCAGTTGCCGGACGGCATTCCGGGCAGGCCGATGGCGTCGAACAGCGAGCCGCTCAACACGATTCGCTCCGGGGAGCCGGGCAGCACCAGCGACAGCACGGTGCCGACGACGACCGCGACCAGCGGGCCGGGCAGCACCTTCACCTTGCCGGGCACGTACTTCCAGCCGAACATGATGGCCATCACGACCACGCCGACCAGGAAGTCGTCGCCGTGGATGTTGGTCAGCTCGCCGGGGAGCTGAATCACGTTCTGCCAGGCCGAACTATGGGACGCGCCGCCGAGCAGCACATGCAGCTGCTGCAGCGCGATGGTGATGCCGATTCCGGCCAGCATGGCGTGCACCACGACGGGTGCGATGGCCAGGGCGGCGCGGGCAATTCGGCTGAGCCCGAACAGAATCTGGAGCAGACCGGCCAGGACGGTAATGAAACACGCCGTCTTCCAACCGAACTGGGTGATGGTTTCGGCGACGACGACCGTCAGACCGGCCGCGGGGCCGCTGACCTGTAGCGGGGAACCGCCGAGCAGGCCGACCACGATACCGCCGACCACGGCGGCGATGAGTCCGGCCGCGATGGGCGCGCCGGACGCGACCGCGATGCCGAGTGACAACGGCAAGGCGACGAGAAAAACTACGAGGGATGCAGGCAGATCATGACGCAGCAGGCTGTCGAGCCTGCCATTGGATCTACCTGGCGGTGAATCGGTGTCGCGAGACATATCGCTCCTCAGCGAGCATGTACAGGGGCATCGAATAAAGACCGCGGACGGCGTTGGCCGCGCACTCACCGGACGAGCAAAGGCCAGGCTAAAGGTAAAGTCTTAGCAAAGTCTGAGAAAAACTGCCGCCCAACGTAACAAGGGGGTGAATCCTGCCGGATTCACGCCCCTTTTGCCCGAAAACCCACACCAACACCGCAAATCACACGCGCCTCACGCGGGCTGGGCCTCCCTCCCCACGCCGTCGATCTCCGCGATCCCGTCGACGGTGACCTCCACCACCCGTGCCGTGGCGATGTCGAAGAACAACCCCGACAGCACCACCCCGCGCTCCTCGACCCCGCGCCGCACCACCGGATGCGCGTACAACGTCTCCAGCTGCACCGCCACGTTCACCATGCCGAGCTGGTCGACCGGACCGAATCCGGCTGCGGCGGCGGCTGTTCCGACCGGGTGCCCGAGCCGGAACCGGTCCAGGCTGGGCCGGGCGTGCGCGAGCCAGTCGTCGAGCTGCGACCCGGTGACCAGTTCACTGTGCAGGGCGCCCATCGCGCCGCATCCGGAGTGCCCGCACACCACCACCGAGCGCACATCGAGCTTGTCGAGGGCGTAGATCAGCGCGGCCTCCATGGACGAGTCCTGGGCGTCACGCGGAATCAGATTGCCCACGTTGCGCACCGTGAACAGATCCCCGGGTCCGCTGTTGGTGATCACGTTCGGCACGATGCGCGAGTCGGCGCACGTGACGAAAAGCGAGTCCGGCTCCTGCCCGTCGCGCAGCACACCCAGGTGTGGCCGCATGACATGTGCGTGACTGCGGTGGTAGGCCGCCACACCCGCGACGATCGGGTCCACATCGGTGGCGGTGCGCCGCCACGGCCCGAGCACCTCGTTGAGCAGGTGCCGCGAATGCCCGCGCGCCGACGGACCGGCCGCGGCATCGGCCATGCGGACCGCGCCGACCTCGATGAACTCGACCGTGCCGCCGTCGGCGCGATGCTGGTCCACCCATTCCTGTAAGGCGTCGTAGGCGGCGTGGTCCATGAAGTCGACCGTCATCTCCAGCACCACATCGGCGTTCGGGGGCACCTTGGCGAGTTCACTGGTGAGCTCGGGTAAGGCCAGGAAGGTGAAGCTGCCGTCCACCGTGACCCGCCAGCGCACGGCGTCGGTCCCGCCCAGCCCGACCTCCTCGGCGGTCACCGTCACCCGCACCACCCGCCACAGCAGCAGCGCGAAGGCCAGGGCGAGACCAACGACCATGCCCAGCAACAGATTCCAGAACACCACCACGAACACGGTGGCCGCGTACACCACCAGGTCGCCGGTGCGCTGGGCCCGCCGGATGTGGGCCAGTTTGATCAGCTGGATGCCGACCACGATGAGCAGTCCGGCCAGCGCCGCCTTGGGAATCGAGCGCGCCACCCCGACCAGCGCCACCGAGAACAGCAGGATCCACAGCCCGTGCAGCATGGTCGAGGCCCGGGTGCGCGCTCCCGCTTTGACATTGGTGATGCTGCGCACGATGACCGCGGCCACGGGCAGGCCGCCGATCAGGCCGGAGACCACGTTGGCCGCGCCCTGCCCGATCAGCTCGCGATCCAGATCGGTTCGGCGAGTGGCGTTCTGGCGCATCCGGTCGACCGCGACGGCCGATAGTAGGGTCTCCACGCTGGCGATGAGCGCGATGGTCACCGCCATCAGCGCGATGGCGGCCCAGCTGCCGTGCGGCAGCTGCGGCAGCCGCAGTTCGTCCAGCAGCGATCCGTCGATGGTGATGTGCTCGACGCGCACCGGCAGCAGCCGGGCCAGCACGGTGGCGACCAGGACCGCGGCCAGCGGTGCGGGCACCTTGCGCACGGGTTCGGGCACGTGCCGCCAGCCGACCAGGATGGCGATCACCACCAGCCCGATGCACAGGTCGCCGGCCTTCACCGAGGCCAGCTGGTGCGGCAGCCCGGCGATGGCGGCCCAGGACGAGGTCAGGGTGTCACCGCCCAGCAATACGTGCACCTGCTGCAGGGCGATGACGATGCCGATCCCGGCGAGCATGGCGTGCACCACGACCGGCGCGATGGCGAGCACGCCGCGCGCGATCCGGCTGAGCCCGAACAGGATCTGCAGTCCGCCCGCCAGCATGGTGATGAAACAGGTTGCGGCCCAGCCGAACTGATTGATGGATTCGGCGACCACCACGGTCAGCGAGGCGGTGGGCCCGCTGACCTGTAGCACCGAGCCGCCGCAGAGCGCGGCGACCACCCCGCCCACCACCGCGGCGATGAGTCCGGCGGCGACGGGGGCGCCCGCGGCCACCGCGATGCCGATCGACAGCGGCAGCGAGACGAGGAAGATGACGAGCGAGGCCGGGAGGTCGTGGCGGACCAGGGTGGCCCACGAGTCCCGGCGCGGAGGGCCGGGAAGCGACGTCCGTGGAGGCTGATCGGTGTCGGTGGACATATCTCTCCTTCGCCGGCACGGCGGAGCCGCCCGGTTCATCGGTCAACATGTACTGGCATCGAGAGGCAGCGGCGGGCGAGGCTGGAGAACCACGACGCTTGGCAGAACGCGGGTAAGCGTAAAGACAAGGCAAAGGAAACGAAAAGCGTTTGCGACGATTGATGCGAACCGCTACCAAACTGTGACACAGCTCACGCGTTCGCGCGAATCGGATATCACCGGTTGTTCACCCGATACACCCTGCGGGTTCGCCCGCGATGCCTACTGTGCGCGCGAGATTGCTGTGGAACCCGGAGTGAGTCGGGGTCCTTCGGAAAGGGTCCCGCGGAATGTCGCTCCCCCGCCGCGTCGTCGTCGCGGCCGTCGTCCTCGCGACCCTGTCCACCGCCGCCTGCGGCAAGCCTCCGGAGCCGAGAACGGTCCCGGCGGCAACCAGTTCGTGGACCGCGCCACCCGGGCTGCGCGGCGAGCTGACCCTGTACTCGGCCAATCCGCAGGACCTCACCGACGAGCTGGTGGCCGCCTTCACCAAGGCGTCCGGGGTCAAGGTCACCGTGTTCAGCGCCGAGACCGGCAAGATCACGGCCAAGCTCGACAAGGAGGGCCCGAGTCCGGCCGCCGATGTGGTGTACCTGGCGTCGTGGACGCCCGCCGCGCAATACGACCTCGACGGCCGCACCCTGCCCTACACCCCGCGCGGCGCGGACCGCGTGCACGACGGATGGATCGGCAAGAATCACGGCTTCCTGGGCCGCGACGGGTCCGCGCTGACCATGGTGGTCAACACCAAGGCGTCCCCGCGCCTGCCCAATGACTGGGCCGACCTGGCCGCGCCGGAGTTCCGCGGCAAGGTGATCATGCCCGACCCCCGCGAATCGGGCACCGCCCGCGACCTGCTGGCGGCCATGGTCAGCGCGTGGGGCAAGGACGACACCTGGGCCGTCTTCGACGCGCTGTTCGCCAACGGCATGGTGGTGCGCGGCGGCAACGGTCCCGCCCTCGATGAGATCAGCACGGGCACCGGCTGCGCGGTGATCCTCGGCGGCGTGGACTACGCGGCCTACGACGCGGCCGCCAAAGGCGTTCCACTGCGGGTCATCTCGCCCGCCTCGGGCACCATCGTGACGCCGCGCCCGGTCTTCATCCTGAACACCACCAAGAACCCCGCCGCCGCGAAGGCCCTGGTGGACTTCATGTTCACCCCCGAGGCCCAGCAGATCTCGGCGGCCCACAAGATGATTCCCGCCCGCACCGACATCCCGGTGGCCCCGGGCACCCGCACCTACGCCGAGGTCAAGCAGCTGCCGTTCTCCTGGGATCAGATCAAGGGCAATGGCGCGGCGATCCTCGCCGAGTTCATCCAGCGCTACCTGCGCTGACCCCGCGCGACCTCAGCCGCGGCCGTGCGCCCGCTCGTAGGCCGCGCGGGCGTCGGCGGCACGGGCGCGTTCGCGCTGATCGGCCAGATTCGGGTCCAGGCCGTGCTTGGCCAGGCGGGCCCGGCGGAACACGTACATCAGGGCCGCGGTGAAGTAGATGAGCGGCAGGTACAACAGCGCCATCATCGACGCCCCCATCCACAACGGCCCGGGAATCAGCAGGAACAGGCACAGCGGCGGAATGATCGGGATCAGGATGCGCAGCATGTAGCGGCGGGCCGCGCCGGGCCCGGTCAGATCCTCGATGACCCACGGGTGCATCGTCGCGGGCAGGGCGCCGCCCGCGATATAGCGCAGGCGCTGCCAGAGATTCGGGGTGTCGTTCGGGCTCATCAGTGACTGCTTTCCGCGGGACGGGAGACGAGTTCGCGGGCGACCGCGATGGCATCGGGGGTCTGGTCGAACAGGTGGCCCGGGCCGGGCAGCGCGCCGACGGCCGCGAGCGTGCGCCGGTGGTCCGCGCGCAGGCCGGACATGAGCACGGTGATGCCACGATGCTCGAGCTTGCCGACGGCGTCACGCAGGGTGAGCGCGCCGGTGGTGTCGAGCGCGGTGAGGTGCGACATGCGCAGGATGACCACCCGCACCTGCGACACCTCGGCCAGTTCCAGCAGGAAGCGGTGCGCGGCGGCGAAGAACAGCGGTCCGTCGAGGCGGTAGGCCACGATGTGGTCGTGCAGCAGCTCGTGCTCCTCGGCCAGATGGTCGGCGTCGTCGAGCGGAATCTGGTGCAGCCGGGCCTCTTTGGCGACCGACCGCAACGCCAGCACCACCGCGATGCCCACCCCGACCGCGACCGCGCTGACCAGGTCCAGGGCGACGGTGACCCCGAAGGTGATCGCCATGATGGCCGTGTCGCCGCGGGAGGCGCGGGCGATGGCGGCCAGCGAAGCGGTCTCGACCATGCGCACCGTGGTGGCCAGCAGCACGCCGGCCAAGGCCGCCAAGGGAATCGACGCGACCAGCCCGGTGGCGAGGAAGACGATGCCCGCCAGCACCACCGCGTGGGTGAGCGCGGCCAGCCGGGTCCGCGCGCCCGAGCGCACGTTCACCGCGGTGCGCGCGATGGCCCCGGTAGCGGGCACCCCGCCGAACAGGGGCGCGGCGATATTGGCCAGGCCCTGCCCGAACAGTTCGCGGTCGGGATCGTGGCGGGTGCCCACGGCCATGGAGTCGGCCGCGGTCGCCGACAACAGTGATTCCAGCGCCGCCAGCGCGGCCACCGCCAGCGCCGGGGCGATCAGCCCGCCGAGCTGGTCCAGATGCACGAAATCCAGTGTGGGCGCCTGCAATCCGGATGGGATGGTCCCGATCAGGGTCAGGTCGAGGTGAAAGACCTTGGCGGCCAGGGTCGCCAGCACCACGGCGAGCAGCGCGAACGGCAGTCGTGGCAGGAACCGGCCGCCGATCAGCACGACCGCCGCCACCGCCAGCGCGGTCGCCGGCGACACCCAGCCGGGACCGGCGGCGAACTGCCGCACCGCATCCCACGCCGACTGCCACACCTTGTCGCCCTCCGCGTGCGCCACCCCCAGCGCGTTCGGGAACTGCTGCAGCGCGATGACCACCGCGATCCCCGCGGTGAATCCCTCGATCACCGGGGCGGGCATGTAGCGCACGGCGCGCCCGACCCCGGCGATCGCGAGCACCACAAGCACGAGCCCGGCCAGCAGCCCCACGGCCAGCACCCCGCTCGCTCCGTGCCGATGGAAGATCGGAACCAGCACCACGGTCATCGCGCCCGTGGGCCCGGTGACCTGGAACCGGGAGCCGCCGAAGACCGCGGCGAGCGCGCCCGCCACCACCGCCGTCGCCAGTCCGGCGGCCGCGCCGAGCCCGGAGCTGATGCCGAAGCCCAGCGCGAGCGGCAGCGCGACCAGCGCGACGACGAGCCCGGCCAGCAGGTCCGCGCCCGGGGCGCGCACGGCGGGCAGCCAGTCCGCGCGGTTCGGCAGCAGGTGGGCCACGGTCAGAGGGCCTCGGCCAGACGCACTTTCAGCGCGGCCAGTTCGGCGCGCAGGGCGTCGGGCAGGCGGTTGCCGCCGATGCTCGCGTACCACTCGTCAATGGACTCCAGCTCGCGCACCCACTCGTCGACGTCCACGGCCAGGGCCGCGTCGGCCAGGCCGCGGTAGCCCGCGCCCAGACCCTCGAGGTCGAGCGCGTCGGCGGTGGGCACGTAGCCGATGGGGGTGCGCACGGCGTCGGCGGCGCCGTCGAGGCGTTCGAGCGCCCACTTCAGCACGCGCACATTGTCGCCGAAGCCGGGCCAGAGGAACTTGCCGTCGGCGCTGCGCCGGAACCAGTTGACCTGGAAGATCTTCGGCAGCTGCGCACCCTCGCGCGCGCCCATGGCCAGCCAGTGCGCGAAGTAGTCGCCCACGTGATAGCCCAGGAACGGCAGCATGGCCATGGGGTCGCGGCGCACCACGCCGACCGCGCCGGCGGCGGCCGCGGTGGTCTCCGAGGACAGCACCGAGGCGGTGAACACGCCGTGCGCCCAGTCGAACGACTCGGCGACCAGCGGGATGGTGCTGGCGCGGCGGCCGCCGAAGAAGATGGCCGAGATCGGCACGCCGCGCGGGTCGTTCCATTCCGGGGCCACCGACGGGCACTGCTCGATCGGGGTGCAGTAGCGCGAGTTCGGGTGCGCGGCCGGGGTGCCCGATTCCGGGGTCCAGTCGTCGCCGCGCCAGTCGATCAGGTGCGCCGGCGGCTGTTCGGTCAGGCCCTCCCACCAGGCGTCGCCCTGGTCGGTGCGGGCGGTGTTGGTGAAGATGGAGTTGCCCGCCTCGATGGTGGCGATGGCATTGGGGTTGGTCTCGGCGCCGGTTCCCGGTGCGACGCCGAAGAATCCGGCCTCCGGGTTGACCGCGTACAGGCGCCCGTCGGCGCCGAAGCGCATCCAGGCGATGTCGTCGCCCACGGTTTCGGCCTTCCAGCCGGGCAGGGTCGGTTCGAGCATGGCCAGGTTGGTCTTGCCGCACGACGACGGGAACGCGGCGGCGATGTAGTGCGTCTTCCCTTGCGGCGAGGTCAGTTTCAGGATGAGCATGTGCTCGGCCAGCCACCCCTCGTCGCGGCCGATCACCGAGGCGATGCGCAGCGCGAAGCATTTCTTGCCCAGCAGCGCGTTGCCGCCGTAGCCGGACCCGTAGCTCCAGATGGTGCGGGTCTCGGGGAAGTGCGCGATGTACTTGGTCTTGTCACACGGCCACGGCACGTCGGCCTGGCCCTCCGACAGCGGAGCGCCCACCGAGTGCAGGCACTTCACGAATTCGGTGCCGGGGGTGAGCTGCTCCCAGACCTGTGCGCCGGAGCGGGTCATGATCTGCATCGAGACCGCCACGTATTCCGAATCGGTGATCTGCACACCGTATTTGGGTTCCCCGGCGTCGAGCGGGCCCATGCAGAAGGCGATCACGTACAGGGTGCGCCCGGCCATCGCGCCGCGGTAGTGCTCGGTGAGCACGGTCCGCATGTCGATCGGATCCACCCAGTTGTTGGTGGGCCCGGCGTCGCTCTCGCGCTCGGAGCAGATGAAGGTCCGATCCTCCACGCGCGCCACATCGTCGGGATCGGAGACGCACCAGAAGGAGTTGGGCTTGGCGGGCAGCGGGACGAACGTGCCCTTGGCCACCAGGTCAGCGGTGAGCCGGTCCCATTCGTCGCGGGACCCGTCGCAGTAGACGATCCGCTCGGGCGCGGTCAGCTCCGCGACCTCGGCGACCCAGGCCGCGATGTCCGGGTGCGCGGTCGGGGACGCGGTGGAGGCGACGGTGGCGGTAGGACGTTCGGGCACGGCGAACCTCTCTTCACGAAACAACTAGGTTTTCATTTTAGAAAACATGCAATCAGTTGGTGGGCGGACCCCCGGAAAAACCGTGGGCCCCCCGCGGCTACGCGGAGTGTTCGAGCGCCTCCGCCTGGCCGGTGACCACGCCGGTGAGGATGGCCCGTGCGACCGCCAGCAGCTCCGCGACCTGCGGCGAAGTGAGTTCGTAGGTGACCGAGAGCCCTTCGCGGCGGGCCGAGACCAGCCCGGCGCGACGCAGAATCGACAGCTGCTGCGACAGATTCGCGGCCTCGACGCCGATCTCGGTGAGCATCTCCGAGACCGCGTACTCGCGCTGGCTCAGCAATTCGAGGACCCGGATCCGCACGGGATGGCCGAGCGTCTTGAAGAAATCCGCCTTCATTTGATAGAGCGGCCGTTGCAGTCCTGGCATGTCGCGAGCCACTCCTTCCGAGGGCGGATGGGCATCCGGATACACTGCCCGACCCAGTGATTGCAGAGTTTAGCAAACAGGACAATCATGCTAGGTTCGGTCGTTCCCCGGACCGCCCACAGGAAGACCGAACGTGCCCATCGCCACCCTCAATGGGATTCGCCTCAACTACGACGTCACCGGCAACGGACCCCTGGTCGTCCTCGTCATGGGCACCGGCAGCCCGGGCCGGGTCTGGCGGACCTACCAGGTTCCGGCCCTGGTGAAGGCGGGTTTCCGGGTCGCCACTTTCGACAATCGCGGCATCGCGCCCTCGGAGGAGAGCGCCCACGGCATGCGGATCGAGGACCTGGTCGCCGACACCGCGGCGCTGATCGAACTGCTCGGCGGTCCCGCGCACGTGGTCGGCACCTCGCTGGGCGCGCGCGTCACCCAGGAACTCGCGCTGGCCCGGCCGGATCTGGTGACCAAGGCCGTCATGCTGGCAACCACCGGCCGCTCCCATCCCCTGGCCAGCACCCTGAACAAGGGTGAGCAGGCATTGCAGCAGCAGGGCGTGAAGCTGCCGCCGGAGTACGCGGCCGCGGTCAAGGCGATGCTGAACCTCTCCCCCGCCACCCTCGAAGCCGACGACTCCGCGCAGCAGTGGCTCGACATCTTCGAATACTCGGCGAGCGTCGCGCCCGGGCCGGGCGTGCTCGCGCAGATGCGCATGGACCGGACCGGCAACCGCCTGGCCGACTACGCCCGCATCACCGTCCCCAGCCTGGTCGTCGGGTTCGCCGACGACCGCATGCTGCCGCCGGTGTTCGCCCGCGAGGTGGCCGAGGCGATTCCGGGCGCACGGTACGTGCACCTCGAGAAGTGCGGCCACTACGGGTATCTCGAGCAGCCCGAGGCGGTCAACAGCGCCATCATCGACTTCCTCACCGGCGTCCACGCCTGAGCCCCGACCACTTCCGTCCCTACCATCCGCCGAGGAGCCGATCGTGTCCGACTCGCTGCCGCCGTGTCCCGCCTGTTCCAGTGAATACACCTACGAGGTGGGCGGGTTGCTCACCTGCCCGGAGTGCGCGCACGAATGGACCGTCGGGACCGAGGCGGCGGCCGAGGACGGCGTGATCCGGGACGCGGTCGGCAATGTGCTCGCCGACGGCGACACCGTCACCGTGATCAAGTCGCTCAAGGTGAAGGGCAGCCCCACCGGCATCAAGGCGGGCACCAAGGTCCGCAATATCCGCCTGGTCCAGGGCGTCGGCGACCACGACATCGACTGCAAGGTCGACGGCATCGGCGCCATGCAGCTGAAATCCAGTGTGGTGAAGAAGGTCTAGCGCGGACCCGGGCCCGCGGGTCAGTCGACGGGTTCCTGCTGGGTGGTGCAGTGGATGCCGCCGCCGCCCGCGGCGATGGCGTCGATATTGATCTGCACCACCCGGCGATCCGGGAACAGCCGGGTCAGGGTGGAGTAGGCGGCCGAATCGGCTTCCGCGTCACCGAATTCGGGGGCGATGACGCCGCCGTTGCAGACGTAGAAGTTGATGTAGCCGGCGGCGAAGTCGTCGCCCGCGCCGCGATAGCGCAGATCGGACGGCGCTTCCAGGGTTTCGATCTCGAGCGGCCGCCCCTGCGCGTCGGTGGCGTTGTGCAGGATCTCGAGGTGGAGGCGGGTGACGTCGTAGTCGAAGGACTCCTCGTTATTGTCCAGCGCCGCGACCACCACGCCCGGGCGGGCGAAGCGGGCGTAGAAATCGGTGTGGCCGTCGGTGATGTCCTGCCCGGCGATACCCGGCAGCCAGATCACCTTCTTGATGCCCAGCAGATGGTCGAGCTCGCCCTCCACGTCGGCCTTCTTCCAGCCGGGATTCCGATTCTTGTTCAGCACACAGGATTCGGTGATGAGCGCGGTGCCCTCGCCGTCCACCTCGATGCCGCCGCCCTCGAGCACCAGATCGGTGTGGGTGGTCTGCACGCCGGCGCGGCCGTCGACGATGGTGGCGAGCTTGCTGTCGCGCTTGTGCTGCTGTTTGCCGCCCCAGCCGTTGAAGTTGAAGTCGACCCCGGACTTGCCGTGATTGCCGTGCACGAACACCGGTCCGGTGTCACGCATCCAGAGGTCGTCGAGGTCGGCCACGATCAGTTCGACGTTCGCGCCGCCGATCAGTCGGCGGGCCAGATCCAGTTCGTCCTGGCGCACCAGCATGGACACCGGCTCGAAGCGGGAGATGGTGGAGGCGATGGTGGCCAGGTTCTCGCGCACCTGCGGCAGCAGCTGCCGGCCCCAGATCGCCTCGCTCGCACCGAAAGCCATCCAGGTGCGCTTGTGCGGCGCGCCCTCGTCGGGCATCACGCCGGAGTGACCGTCGTGGGACGTCGAGGGCTCGCCGTTGAACCACGACGAGATGGATCCTTCGCAGCCCGCGAGCAGCAGCCCGCCCATCGTCAAGATCCCCGATCGCATGAACCGGCGTCGTCCTTGCATTGCACTGTCTCCTTTGAAAGAAGGCCCGGCGCGGCGATTCCCTCTCCGGCGCGCTGAATCCACTGAACCCGCTGATCAAACGGCCGCCACACACGGAACGGCCCGAGCCGGGCACCAGCGACTCTAATCTCTGACTGAATTTTCAGTCAAGGTCGATTCGTGTGATCCGGCTCCCTCGGCGACCGGGCGCGCGCAGACTGGGGCAGATGACCACCGCCCGCGTTTCCGCTGCTCTGGCCTCCGCAATCGTCATCACCGGGGTCGTGGCCGTCGGCCCGACCACCGCACCCGCGCACGCCTACGGACCGGCATCGTGCATCCCCGGCGACCCCATGCGCCCCACCGGCGAGCTGTTCGCCACCACCAACACCGCCACCATCACCGACCCCGCCGACCCGCGCCTGACCGACCGCCTCGATCTGCTGAACCTCGACGAGAACTTCACCGCGCTCACCGAACTCGCGCTCCCGGTCGAATCACGCGTGGTCGACGGCGTGTTCTGGTCGGCCGGAACGGGCCTCACCTACGAGCGATCCCGCCAATTCCGGCTCGCCTGCACCGATTACAAGAACCTGTGCTGGGTCGCCGACGACCTGCGCGGGCGCTACCGGCAGGAGGCGGTCCTGACCTTCGAATACCTCCCCGGCGAGGACACCCGCGCCGACGGCTTCACGGTGACCGTCACCGGCATCGACCGCACCCGCTTCGCCGAGGCCCTGGCCGCGGACCCCGTCGTGCGCGACCGACTCGGCGGCGGTTCCTTCACCGACTCCGGCGCCCTGATCCTGGTCGCCGACCGCGCCGACGCCGACCTGATCCGCGACTTCATCGCCGCCCTCGGCGGCGGCTGGAACGCCGGCGAACTCCGTTACGGCGACCGCGAATTCGTCCGTTCCACCGGCACCGACGCCCTGGCCTGCGCCGTGTGACCCGACCGGTCCGGTTAGTCCCGAATCATGGTGTCGCGCATGAACGGGTCGGCGCTGCCACCCAGCCTGGTGGAAATGGCGACGCGGCATCTGCGGGCGGAGGTGCTCAGCGGTGCGCTCGAGCCCGGCGACCGCATCGGCGAGGAAGCGCTGTGCGCGCGACTGGGCACCAGCCGCGCGCCGGTGCGGGAAGCCTTGCGGCTCTTGGCACAAGAAGGGCTGATCGAGCATCTGCCCCGGCGCGGATTCCGGGTGGCGGTGTGGTCTCGGACCGACATCCTGGAGCTGTTCGAGTTGCGGCGGGTGCTCGAGCGCTACGCCATCGACAGCGCGTTCCCGCTGGCCGCCGAGGGCGACCCGCTGCGACGGGTCCGAGCGGCGCTCGAGGAGATGCGCGTCGCGGACGCCGCCGGGGACGCGTTCGAGCGCGACAATGCCCACCGCCGGTTCCACGCGGCCATCGTGGCGCTGTCCGGCAATCGGCAGCTGGAACTGGCCTACGAGCCGATCCTGGTCAAGCTGCAGCTGCCCATGGCCCGCAACCTGCGCGCCGAGTCCCGGCTCACCCAGCGCCACAACGGTATTCGACGGCACGAGGAGCTGCTGGCAGCCCTGGAATCCGGTGACGCCGCGACGGCGCGCGAGGCGCTGTTGCGGCACGGGGAGCGGGCCTACCTGGACCTGGACATCCGCTAACACAGCGGATACATTGCGACACCGCCGATTTCACACCTTCTGTCGACAATCGACAAATGGTGAACCCGAGCCCCACGATCGCGGAGATCCTGGCCTCGCACGAAAGCGGCAGCGGCTCTCCGACCCACACCGCCGCCCGGGTCGCGGACGCCATCGCGGCGCGCGGCGACGACGGCACCTGGATCACGCCGGTCCCGCGCGAACAGCTGCTGGCGGCGGCCGCCGAGATCGAGCGACGGCCCGGCGCGCGCACGCTACCGCTGTACGGCGTGCCGTTCGGGGTGAAGGACAGCATCGACGTCGCGGGCCGGCCCACCACACTGGCCTGCCCCGACTACGCCTATACCGCCACCCGGACCGCGCCCGCGGTCGAGCGCCTGCTGGAGGCGGGCGCGCTGTTCGTCGGCAAGACGAACCTCGACCAGTTCGCGACCGGGCTCAACGGCACCCGCACGCCGTATCCGATCCCGCGCTCGGTGTTCGGCGGCGAATTGATATGCGGTGGTTCCAGTTCCGGGTCCGCCCGCGCGGTGGCGCTCGGTGAGGTGCCGTTCTGCGTGGCCACCGACACCGCCGGGTCGGGGCGGGTTCCCGCGGCGCTCAACGGAATCCTGGGCTGGAAGCCCTCGCGGGGGCTGATCAGCGCGCGGGGCCTGGTCCCGGCGTGCAAATCGCTGGACTGCCTGACGCTGATGGCGGGCACCGTCGAGGACCTCGATCGGGTCTTCGAGGTGATCGCGGGCGTGGATCCAGGCGATCCGTGGAGCCGGCCGCGCGGGCCGCGCTTCGGCGGCGGGCGGCTGCGGGTCGGACTGCCCGATCCCAGCGAGCTGGAGTTCTTCGGGGACGAAGTGTTCCGCACCGCGCACCTCGACGCCCGGAATCGACTGGTACGCCGCGGCTTCGACTGCGTGCCGACCACCCTGGAACCGTTCCTGGCCGCCGGAGAACTGCTCTATCAGGGCCCGTGGGTGGCCGAGCGGCTGGTGGAGTTCGAGGACTTCCTCGCCGAGCGACCGGATTCGATCCTGCCGGTGATCCGCGAAATCCTCACCGGCGGTTTCCGATTCACCGCGGTGGACGTCTTCCGGGCGCAGCAGCGCCTGCAAGAACTGCGCGCCACGGTGGCTCGGGTCTGGGACGACGTCGACGTGGTGGTGACGCCGACCATCGGCACCACGTTCACCGTCGCGCAGGTGCTGGCGGATCCGATCGCCACGAACACCGTGCTGGGCCACTACACCCACTTCGGCAATCTGCTGGACCTCACCGCGATCTCGGTGCCGATGGGCCTCGCCGCGGACGGCCGCCCGCTGTCGGTGATGGTGTTCGGCCCGGCGCTGGCCGACGACGTGGTGCTCGCCGCGGCGGCCCGCCTGCTCGACGAACCGCGCCCGGTCGTGGCGCACGCGGATCTCAGGCTCGTACAGAAGGAACGGCGATGACGACACTCTCCCGCGTTCCGGCGCGACCGGGCGACTTCACCTTCGACCCGAACCGGGTGGCGCTGCTGGTCATCGACATGCAACGCGACTTCCTGCTCCCGGGCGGCTTCGGCGAGAGCCTGGGCAATGATGTAGCCCTGCTGCGCACGGTCATCGAGCCGCTGGCCGGGCTGCTGGCCACCGCACGGGCGGCCGGGATTCCCGTGATCCACACCCGCGAGGGTCATCGGCCCGACCTGTCGGATTGCCCGCCCGCGAAACTGCTGCGCGGGGATCCCACCCAGCGCATCGGTGACCCGGGCCGGTTCGGCCGCATCCTGATCCGCGGCGAGTACGGGCACGACATCATCGACGAGCTCGCGCCGGTGGACGGCGAGGTGGTGATCGACAAGCCCGGCAAAGGCGCGTTCTACGCGACCGGGCTGGCAGATGTACTGGCGGACAGGGGAATCCGCTCGCTTCTGGTCACCGGGGTCACCACCGAGGTCTGCGTGCACACCACGGTGCGCGAGGCCAACGACCGCGGATTCGAATGCCTGGTCGTCTCCGACTGCGTCGGTTCGTATTTCCCGGAGTTCCAGCGCGTCGGGCTGGCCATGATCGCCGCCCAGGGCGGCATCTTCGGCTGGGTCGCCGACTCGGCCGCGGTCCGCGCCGCCCTCACCTCCGCCGTCTCCCCCCGCCCGGTCCAGTGAACAGGAAAGCCCATGTCCGTCGAAACCCCGATCGCCGGTGAAACCGGCAGCGCCGCACCGCTGTCGCTGCCGTGGTGGACCCGCGGCGACACCAATGCCTTCTTCGGCCTGTCGTTCAATATCCTCGTCAATGTCCTGACCCTGACCACGCTGTCGATCGCGGTGGTGAAGATCCCCAGCGCCGACGTGCTGGGCACCGTACTGCCCGCGCTGGGTGTGGCGCTGGTGCTGGGCAATCTGTACTACATGCTGCTGGCGCGGCGGCTCGCGCGGCGTGAGGGCCGCGCGACGGTCACCGCGCTGCCCTACGGCCCGAGCGTCCCGCACATGTTGATCGTGGTGTTCGTGGTGATGCTGCCCATCTACCTGAAGACCAACGACCCGATGCGGGCGTGGTCCGCGGGTCTGGCGTGGGCGTTCATGATCGGCGTGATCGTCATGATCGGCGCGTTCGTCGGACCGTACATTCGCCGGATCACCCCGCGCGCGGCCATGCTCGGCACGCTGGCGGGCATCTCGATCACGTTCATCGCCATGCGGCCCGCCGCGCAGATGTGGGAAGCGGCCTGGATCGGATTGCCGGTGCTGGCCATCATTCTCATCGGCTTCTTCACCGATGTGCGACTGCCCGGCAATGTTCCGGTCGGCCTGGTGGCACTGCTGGTGGGCACCGCCATCGGGTGGATCGGCGGCTACATGTCGGTGCCCGACGTCTCCCGGGCCGCGCACGATATCGCCCTCGGGTTGCCGGACCTGCGCCTGCACCTGCTCTTCGACGGGCTCGCGCACCTGGCGCCCCTGCTGGCCACCGCGATTCCGCTGGGCGTCTACAACTTCACCGAGGCCATGAGCAATGTCGAGAGCGCCGCCGCCGCGGGCGACAACTACAACCTGCGCAGCGTGCTGCTGGCCGACGGGTTCGGCGCGATCATCGGGTCCGGTTTCGGCTCGCCCTTCCCGCCCGCCGTCTACATCGGCCACCCCGGCTGGAAGGACGCGGGCGGACGGACCGGCTACTCGCTCGCCAGTGGAGCGATCATCGGATTGATGTGCCTGCTGGGCCTTTTCGGCGTACTCGCCACCCTGCTCCCCATTCCGGCGATCGTCCCGATCCTGCTCTACATCGGCCTGCTGATCGGCGCCCAGGCTTTCCAGGCCGTCCCGCGCCTGCACGCGGTCGCGGTGGTGGCCGCGCTGCTGCCCAATCTGGCCGAGTGGGGCGTCGGCCAGATCGACAACGCGCTCAGCGCCGCCGGGACCTCCGCCGACAAGATCGGCGCGGGCGCGCTCGGCCAGGCCGGCGTGGTCTACGACGGCCTGAAGACCCTGGGCGCGGGCGCGGTGCTGGCCGGGCTGGTACTCGGCACCATGGTCACCTTCATCCTCGAAAAACGGTTCCGCGCAGCCGCTCTCGCCGCCTCGGTCGGCGCCGCGCTCAGCTTCGTCGGCCTCATCCACGCCACCGAGGTGGCCTGGGCCGCCGCCCCGAAGGTCGCCCTCGGCTACCTCTTCTTCGGACTCGTCTGCCTCGCATGCTCGTTCCTGCGCGGCACCCGCCCGGCCCCTGACCCCGACCTCCCCGACTGAGCCGCTCGGGCGGTCACCGTCCCGCATCCGACGGCGGCCGCTCCGCACCACCCCCATCGGTCTCGTCCAGAAAGATCCGCAAGCCCTCCCCGATCTTGCCCGCCGCATTCTCCAACTGCTCGGGTGAGAGCACCTTCCCGAACGACGCCGCCTTCAGCAGCTGCCGCTGCACCTCTTTGAGGTTCATCGTCGCCCAGTCGCGTCGTGAGAGTTCCGGCATGGTCCGGGACAATACCTCGAGTAGAACGTTTGTTCGAGTGCCGAGAATCGTGACAGCGACGCGTCAGGGCGGTGTCAGCTCCGTGTAAGCGGGGGTGGGGATTGTCGGTGGCGTGAACAGCACTGTGATCGCCGATTCCGGACTGCGGACGATGTACCGGGACCCGATGGATTTCGGGGCCCTCGATCTGGGCTTCGAGCGCGGGCTCGCCGCCGTGGGCCGGTTTCTGCGTGGGGATCATGTGGTCGCGCAGTTGATTCGGTTCGCGGTGGTGGGCGGGGTCAGCAATATCGCGTATGTGCTGATGTTCATGGCGGTGAACGGGAGTGGGGCGCTGGTGGCGAATATCGCGGGGTCGGTGGTGAGTACGGCGATCGCGAACGAGTTGCATCGGCGGTTGACGTTCCGGGCGGCCGGGCGGGTGGGGTGGTTCAGCGCACAATGGGAGGGCGGCGGGCTGGCCGCGGTCGGGCTGGTGATCAGTACGGCGGCGTTGGCGGGGCTCGATTTCTGGGCGCCCGGGCTCGGGGAGCTCAGCCAGGCGACGGCCGTGCTCGTGGTCATGGCGGCGGTCGGCGGAATGCGGTTTCTCGCGCTGCGCGGGTTCGTGTTCTGAGGCGGGGTGTCACATTTCGATCGGCCGCGGTGTCCAGTGGGTGACACGAAAGACGGGAGCCCCGCCATGATCGGTACCACCGCCGCCACCGACGCGTTCGTCGCACACCGGAATCTGCTGTTCACGGTCGCCTACGAGATGCTCGGGTCGGCGGCCGACGCCGAGGACGTGCTGCAGGAGACGTGGCTGCGCTGGATCGGCGTCGACCTCGAGGAGGTGCGGGATCAGCGGGCGTATCTGGTGCGCATCACCACCCGGCAGGCGCTGGGCCGGTTGCGGACGCTGGGCCGGCGCAAGGAGTCCTATGTCGGGCAGTGGCTGCCCGAGCCGCTGCTGACCGCGCCCGATGTGGCCGAGGATGTCGAACTGGCGGAAAGCGTGTCGATGGCCATGCTGCTGGTACTCGAGACGCTCACCCCGACCGAGCGCGCGGTGTTCGTGCTGCGCGAGGTGTTCGACCTGCCGTACGAGGAGATCGCCGCCGCGGTGGACAAGTCCGCGGCCGCCGTCCGGCAGATCGCGCACCGCGCCCGCGCGCACGTGGCGTCCCGCCGCCCGCGCGGACCGGTGTCCCCCGCCGAGTCCCGCGAGGTGCTCGACGCTTTCCACCGCGCGGTCGAGACCGGCGACCTGCAAGGGCTGCTGGACCTGCTCGCACCGGACGTGGTCGCGTTCGGCGACGGCGGCGGCCTCCGGTCCGCGCTGCCGCGCCCGATCGTCGGCGCGGACAAGGTGGCTCGCGTACTCACCACCGGCTGGAAGCGATTCGGCGACACCGCGTCGTTCGACACCACCTTGGTCAACGGCCATCCCGCGCTGGTCATGCGACGGGACGGTGAGGTGGACACCGTCCTGGCGTTGCGCATCGACGACGGCCTCATCACCGGGTTGTACGCGGTCCGCAACCCGGAAAAGCACTCCCACATGGACCACGTGACCGCGCTGAGCCGATGACCCAGTCGGGTGAATGTGGTATCAGGCGTGTGAGGTTCGCGTTTCGGCAGCGCCGAGGATGCCGTGCAGCACAAGCTCCACGAGACGGTCGGAGGCAGCCGCGGTGACGTCGGACTGATCACTGGTCCACGCAATCGCGGTGGCGATCTTGACGATGTCGTCGGTGGTGACATCGGGGTGCGCCCGCCCCGCCCGTTGGGCTCGGGCCAACACGGTCCCAGCCGCATCCAGCGCCGCGGCACAGTGCGGCGCCAAGGGACTGTCGGGAATCTCGAGGGCTCGCATGATCTCCTCGGACAGCCCCCGCACCCGGCGAATATGCGACACCAGCGCGGCAACCCACAGCGATAGAGCGGCCGCGGAGTCGGGCTCGGCGTCGAGGGTGCTCGCGAGTGCGGTGACCTCGTCGAGGCTGGTGCCGACCACGGCGGCGATGAGGTCTTCGCGCCGCGGAAAATGCCGATAAAGGGTGGCCGGGCCGACCCCGGCGCGGCGGGCGATCTCATTGAACGACACGTCGACGCCCTCGCCGGCGAACATCTCGCGAGCGGCCTCGAGCAGTCGGGCGCGGCTGCGGCGGGCATCGGCCCGGACACCGCCCGGTGGCGGTGATGCTGCTTGTTCCACGGGGCTCCTCAGCGAATCGGAATGCCACTCCGTATATTCGGAATGGCATTCCGAATTGTAGTGGACGGGAGTCGAACATGATGTTGCCGACCAATTTGCCGCGCACCGGCATCTGGGTGAACGGGCTCGATCTGCAAGCGCCGGCCGTGACGACCGGGCTGGCAACGGAGCTCGAGGAACTGGGACTGGGCGCGATCTGGCTCAGCGAGGGACTCGCCCACGACCCGTTCGTCACCGCCGCCGGCCTGCTCTCCGCCACCAGCAGGCTGACGGTCGGCACGGGGATCGCGGTGACATACGGCCGCCATCCGCACTGGATGCGCGCCTCTGCCCGAGCCGTGCTGGATGCCTACCCCGGTCGGTTCGTGTTCGGGGCCGGCACATCCAATCCTCGGGTCGTCGAAGAAGTTCTCGGACTCGAATACCGCAGACCGCTCGCCGCTTTGCGCGACTACCTCGATGATCTCGACACACCGGACACCCTGCGGGCCCAGCTCGGCTTGCCGGACGCCGGTCGGTTGCCCCGGGTGCTGGCGGCGCTCGGTCCGAGCGCATTGCGGCTGGCTCGAGACCGGGCCGATGGCGCCATCACCTATCTCGTGACACCCGAACACACCGCTCATGCCCGCGCCGTTCTCGGACCGGACCGGACGCTGGTAGTCGAACAGGCCGTCGTGGTCGGGACGGGCGACGAGGACGCCCGGACCCGCGCTCACGCACACGTGGGCGCCTACCTGTCCAATCCTGGTTACCGCGCGAGCTGGCAGCGGCTCGGCTTCACCGACACCGATCTCACCGGCAGCGACCGGCTCGTCGACGCGTTGGTCGCGATCGGGGAAGACCAAGTGCAGCAACGGATTGCGGCCCACATCGCGGCCGGCGCCGATCACGTCTGCCTGCAGGCGCTACCGGCGGAGCCGTTCACCATCCCGGCACAGCAGTGGAAGCTGCTGGCCGCTATCGATTGACGGCCGCCGGCTCAGCCCCGGCCGATGTAGGGCATGCCGGTCGCCATCACGGTCACGAACGGAATGTTCACTTCCAAGGGCAGGTCGACGGTTTGGGCGACGACCCGGGCGACGTGGGCGGCGTCGATGGTCGGTTCGGGGCGGATGCTGCCGTCGGCCTGCAGTGATCCCGCCGCGATGCCCGCGGTGAGTTCGGTTGCGGCATTGCCGATGTCGATCTGCCCGACCGCGATGTCGTGGGCGCGGCCTTCCAGGTTGAGTGCCTTGGTGAGGCCGGTGATGCCGTGCTTGCTGGCGGCGTAGGCCACCGTGTTGGGGCGCGGGGTGTGGGCGGAGATGGATCCGTTGTTGATGATGCGCCCGCCACGTGGGGTCTGGGTCTTCATGAGCCGGAACGCGGCCTGCGCGCACAGGAACGCGCCGGTGAGGTTGATGTCGACGACCTGCCGCCAATCCCCCGCGGACAGTTCGTCGATCGGCTTGCTGGGCCCGAAGATCCCGGCATTGTTGACCAGCACGTCCAGCCGCCCCCACTGCCGCGTGAGGTGCGCGAACACCTCGTCCACGGCGGCGGGATCGGTGACATCGGCGGGGACGACGTCCACGCCGCCCGGGCCGGGTGCGGCCGCGGCGGTCTCGTCGAGGGTCGCACGGGTGCGTCCCACCGCGACGACCTGATGCCCGGCGGCGGTCAGCGCGTGGGTCATGGCGCGCCCCAATCCGGCTCCGGCTCCGGTGACGAGAACGATCTTCGATGTGGTCACGGGATCCGAGCGTATTCGGTCAGACCGCGGCCCGATCGGCCGGAAGCACATTGGTGCGCAGGTGCCGGACCAGCGCTACCAGCCGTTCGAGGGTGGCGTGCTCGGGATCGGTGAGCCGCAGCTGGAGCAGCTCGCGACCGGAGGCGTGCAGGATGCGCGCGGTGTATTCGGGATCGGGGAGTTTCGGAAACGCCTGCCGCAGTTCCTGTTCCAGGAATCCCCGGACCGCCGCCTGCGAGACGGCCTGGCGCTCGTGCAGTTCCGGCGGCGCGCCGGCGGGCGGGAACAGGAACAGCCGCCAGGTCTCGGGATGCGCGTCGATGGCCCGGACCGCGCCCTCGAAGGCCCGCACGAACGGGTCCGGGTCGGCGGTCTCGTCGACCTGGGCGAACCCCTCGGCGAACTGGGTCGCCGCGCGGACGCTCTCGCGGTCGATGAGGGCGACGAAAAGCCCTGCCATATCGCCGAATTGCTGATACAGCACGGGCCGGGTGACCCCGGCGGCCTCGGCGATCCGATTGGGGGTGGCCGCGGCGAAGCCCTCCGCCCCGACGATCTCATGGGTGATGTCGAGGATCTGCTCGCGGCGGTTCTCTGCGCTCATCCGCCGCCGCGTCGGGGGTGCGGTGGTCATCCTTGACACCATAACTTACAACCTGTCAGTCTCTAACTAACAGGTTGAAAGTTGAGGTGCTCCGATGTCGCCGCACTACCCCGAACTCGCCGAGCGCGTGCGCAGTCAGCGCGCACTGCAGCCCGACCTCTACGGCTCGATCGATTTCGACGAGTCCCCCTTCCGCTTCACCGTCGATCCTGCCGATAAGTCGTCGCTGCCCGGCTGGGTCGCACCGCGCGAGCCGCTGCTGGCCGACGATCGGGTCGTCGAATTGATGCGCACCGCAACGATGCTCGGCGATGTGGTGGCCGACCCGTACGCGGCGCTGGCCCCGGAGTACGGCGTCAAGGGCTTGATCGGGATGTTGCGGCAGGCGTGCCGCGCGGGGGTCGACTCGGTGCCCGGCGCGCCCGATGAGCTGCGGGCGTTCCTGGCGGCCATGGAGGCGACGCCCGCCTGGCTGGACATGGAGCTGGTCGAGGAGGGCGCGCGGCATTCGCGGGTCGGCGCGGCGTTCCTGTCGCCGGTGCTGATCCGGGGCGCGTTCCTGGCGACGTTCCTCAATACCTATGCGGCACTGCCGATGACATTGACCGGGGCATTGTCGGGGCGGCGGGCGGCGCGGCGGGTCAACGAGACCGCGTCGTTCTTCGCGGTGACCACACTGCCGGGCGCGCTGGAACGGCACGGCGAGGGTTTCGAGGCCGCGGCCATGGTGCGCCTGATGCACTCGATGGTGCGCTACAACGCGTTGGCCCGCGGGGACCAGTGGGACGCCGATGTGTACGGGGTGCCGCTGCCGCAGGTCGATCAGATGCCCGCCGGATTGATCAATATGTATCTGCTGGCGACCATGGCGATCCGCCGGGGCCGCACCGAGTTCAGCGCCCGCGAACGCGCGATCCTCGAATTCAGCCGCTACCGCTGCTTCCTGCTGGGCCTGCCGGAGGAATTGCTGCCCACCACCGCGACGGGCATCCTCGAGGTCTTCCACGGCCGGGCCGCCGTGCTGCGCGACGACTTCGACGACGCCACCTGCGGCGCACTGGTCCGCTCCACCATGTCGGCGTACCTGCGCCCGGGCCGCTCGCGCTACGACCGTGTCGCCGACGCGATCGAGAAGAGCTGGAGCCGGGTGTTCTTCCTCGGCTTCTGCGGCGGCAATCGCAAGGCCGCGGCCGCCATGAGCGTGACGCTGACTCTCCCCGACGCGATCCGGGTTGGGCTGACCGCGCCGTTCATCATCTTGCGGTTCATTCTCATGACCGTGGCGAGCCAGTCCCCCACCCTGCTCCGCGCGGCAGACACGTACACGGTCCGCAGAGTGCGCAGGCAGCTCGTGGTCTACGGCAACCCGGAGTACACGACCGACTCCCGCGCGTATCCGGGAGCCGATTCGCGGGAGTGACGCGCGGTCAGGCGGTTCCGGCCGCGGTCACCCGGGCCGCCAGGCCGTCGAGCACGACGGCCCGCTCGGGTGGCACGCCGATGTGCATGTGCACCAGATCGGTTCCCGCGGCAGCGAATTCGAAGGTGAAGAACGAGCAGCAGCTGGTTTCGCGGGCGGCGAGTTCGCGGGCCCGGGGCTCGGCGCTGCCGTCGAGATCCAGCCGCAGCCGGGTCGCCGAGATCCGGTCCCAGCCGAGTACCGCGTCGCGGAACAGGGCGTCGAATTCGGCGACGCGCAGCGGCTGTTCGACGGTGGGTAGCGCGCATGCCTCCACCGGGACCCACGACTGCGCGGAGAGGTTGCCGATCAATCGAATCTCGGGTTTGCCGGCCATGACTCGCACCTCCTGCCGCCCGGGCCATCGGTCCGGGATCTCCCTACGATGCTAGGCCGTTCCGGTGTGCGCGGCACAGAGTCGTGATCACATCCGCTCGCGCAGAAGGAGATAGGCGTCGAGTTGGGCCGCGCCGGACAGCAGCGCGCGGCCGCGGGCGGTCAGGCGCTGCTGCCAGGCGGTGAGGAAGGCGGTCAAGGCCTCGGTTCCGCCTGCCTCGTGCAGGGATTCGAGGAATTGCGCGACGTGGGACAGCGGGTATCCGCCGCGGCGGAGCTGCCGGGCGATCTCCGCGTCACGCACGGCGTCGGGCCGGTACTGGCGGTAGCCGGTGGCGGGGTCACGGTCGGGGCGCAGGATGCCCTCGGTCTCCCAGGTGCGCAGGGTCGCGGCGTGCACGCCGAGGCGGTGCGCGAGTTCGCCAACGGTCAGGGGGCGGCCGGGAATCGGGGCGGGCGGTGCGACGGAGAGGCTGTCGAGTGCGGTCGCGACATCGGTGTGGGTGGTGCGTTCGGTGTGCAGCGCGGTGTGGGTGGCGTCGATGAGCAGGTAGGCGGCCTCGGTGTCGCCGCGATGGCAGGCGCGCAGGATCTCCGCGGCGCGTTCGTGGCCGTGGCCGACGCGCAGGGCGAGGAAGGCGCGCAGGGCTTGCGCGTGCGCGGGGGTGTAGCGGCGGTAGCCGTTGTCGGCGCGCTCGGTGGGCGGGAGGATGCCCGCGTCGTCGTAGTTGCGGATCGCCTGTGCTGACAGGCCGTGCTCGCGGGCCAGATCGATCGGCCGCACCGCCACCTCCTTTGAGGGTTTTCCCACACTGAACAGGGAGTTTTTCACCCAAGTTTCACCCGAACCTTCAACGATACTGTCGAAGGCAGTCCTTCTGGAAGGAGTGCCATGTCCGCAACCACCCCCACCTCGCTGAGCGCGATCGGCCGCCGAGTCGATGACCGCGCGAACCTGGGCCGCGCCCTGGACGAGCTGCTGTCCACCCGCACCGCACCCCCGGCCGTGTTCGCGCTCGGCGAGCCGACGCACGGGATCGCGGCATTCCCGCTGCTGCGCAACGACATTCTCAGTGAGTTGGCCGAGCGTGGGTTCCGGTCGATCGCCTTGGAGATCGATTTCCTCGCGGCGCGGATCGTCGACGACTACGTCAATGGGTCGGAAGCGGCGATCGACAGCGTGCTGTCCGCGGGGTTCAGCCACGGCTTCGGATCGATTCCCGGTAATCGTGAACTCGTCGAGTGGCTGCGCGAATACAACACGGGCCACGCGCCCTCGGAGCGGGTGCGCTTCTACGGATTCGATGCGCCGGTGGAGTATTCGGGCGCGCCGAGCCCCCGCTCCGCTTTGTGCGCGCTGGCCGGCCGGCTGCCGAGGGCCCTGCTGCCCGCGTCGGTCGCCGAGCTCGACGGGCTGCTCGGCGCGGACTCCGAGTGGACGAACCAGGCGGCCATGTTCGATCCGTCGGCCTCGATCGGCGACTCCGACCGCGCCCGCGCGCTGCGCCTGATCGCCGACGACCTCGCCGATGCCCTACATCGCGCGGGCCCCTGGCTGCACGCGACCGATCCGAGCGGTTACGCCGAGGCTGTCGTCCACGCGCGGACCGCGATAGGGCTGTTGCGCTACCACGCGGCCATGGCCACCCCGGGCCCCGACCGCATCGGCAGCCTGTCCAGTGTGCGATCGGAGATGATGGCGGACAACATTCTGACGATTGTCGAGCGAGAGCAGCAGCGCGGCCCGACGCTCGCCTTCGCGCACAACTCGCACTTGCATCCGCGGGTGCCGGACCAGCCCGAATGGAACAACGCGGGCGCGCTGGCCGCCCTCGCACTCGGCGAGCGCTATCTGTTCGTGGCGACCGACGCGACGCCCGCCCCGGTTCCGGGCACCCTCCAGGGTGTGCTCGCCGAGGCGACCACCGGCCGCGCCCTGTTCCCGGCGCGAGCGCTCGGCGCCGCCCTGTCCCCCGCGATCGTGTCCGCCGAACCGATTGTGCGCGGCCATTTCCCGCTCACGATCGCCGATCTCGACGGCGCCGACGCGGTCGTCTTCATCACCGACACCGACGGCGCACAGCATCAATACTGGTTGACGTCCTCTCCTGCCTGAAGGCCGGAGATTCCTCCCAGCGCCCTGGCGGGCGCTCCGGGTGGGTTCCTGTTTCGCCGGGACTTGCTTTCCGTCAAACGGAAAGGCTGACGGTCCCTCCGCAGGCGTTCAGCCTCTCCGCCCGTCCGGCGGCGAGGATGTTGTGGGCGGCGTTCAGATCGCGGTCGTGGGTGGTTCCGCCGCCCGCGGCAACGGCACGCCGGCCAGCGCCCGACGCAGCCGATCGATCTCGATGCGGCCCCGATCCAGCGGCGCGTTCACACTGCCATGACCCCGGCGATGCTCGCCGAAGGGCTTCCTTCAAGATCATCTGGGGCACACGACACAGCCCGCAGAGCTTGAAACTCGAGCTAGCGGAGGTATGGCACCGGCTGGACCCAGTGGAACCCGCGCGAGATCAACCGGAAGCGGTCGAGATCGACCCGGGTCAGGCGCAGATGGACCGGACGGCCGGCCAGCTGACCGTCCAGAATCAGCTGATCAGGCTGGGGCTGTTCGTAATTCAGGACGGCGAGCTTCCACTGGTGCGCCAGATCCTTCGTAATGGTCACGGTGTGCAGATCGGTATCGATCTCCACCGGGAACGACACCAGCGAGTCGTCCATGCGCTGAGCGGTCACGCCCTGCGGGATGTCGAAGATGAGACGGCGGAATCGGTCCGCCGGACCGATGAGCCGGCCATCCGAGGGCGCGGACCGGAAGTCGACCAGCGCCGGGACCTCCTGGCCCGCGACCGTGTACTCGGTGACATTCCAAATCCCGTAGAGCGGCGATTGCGGTCGGCCATTTCCGTACGTCTGCCAGGCGTCGTGCCCCTCGCCGAGAGTCGTGAACAGTATCCACATCCCCAGAATCACCTGTGCCGCCACCAGGATTCGCCGCCCGCGCGGCGAGGAGACCAGCGGCTCGGGCCGACGCACCGGCACCGCGCGCCCGACCAGCGCCCGGACGGTGCGTGCGATATCCGGGGCAGCCAGCACCATCGCATACACCAGCAGCTCGCCGGAGAGTATTTTCACCGGCACATCGAAGCTGAGGTTCAGCAGGAACACCTGGAGGGTCACCACGACTGACAGGAGCGCACCCAGCCCCGCGGTGAACGGCAGGATCAGCAGCAAACCTGCGGTGACTTCTGCTGTGCCCAAGGCGATTTCGTACGGCTCGGAGCTGGCCGTCTGCGACCACAACACCGCCATCGGGCTCAGATCGCCGAACGGCTCCACCAGCCGGTCCAGCGCGAACGCCATCTGCGAGGGCAATAGTTTCGTGACGCCGTACAGCAGCAGGGCGCTCATCAGGGCCAGACGCACCACCATCCGGAACCACGCGTACAGCCGCACATAGTCCGGCCGCCGCCGGTCCAACACCGACCACACCGCCGTGATCGGCACCGCGACGAACAGCAGGGTGAAAAGCGACACCCAATTCGCCGCGGTATCTCCGCTTCCCGTGTACGACCAGTCGACATGGACGCCGAAGACATGCTCCCCCAGCCAATCCGTGAGCGGATGCAGTGCCGTCCATTTCGCCACACCCACCACGGTCTGCTGCGAGACTCCCACCGACCGCAGCAGCATGTGCAGCACCCACACCCCGCCCATTCCAACACCCAGCGTCACGAACGAATACCGGAACACCATCCGCCGCAACGGACTCCATCGCGGCTCACCCGTCACCGCGACGTCCGCCTCGACGGCCAACTGCACAACCACACCGATTCCTCCGAGAGTTACCGCACCTGATTACCCTGCGACGCTGAACGTTAGGTCGGCGAACGGCCGGTGCGTACCCGGCAAATCCCTTGCCCCTACACCCCTTGCCCCCGGGATCGGGGCCAGGAGCGGCGGCTTCCGGCCAACGGCCCCGGCTGGGCGCATCCTGCGTCGGAGGCTTATCGTGCGCTGGCCCTTCGCCCGGTCGTCCCGCATCGAGTCTGATCCAGCGCAATGGCGGGCCCTGACGGACCTGCTCGCAAGGGCTTGAAACTCGAGCTAGCGGACATTCCGGTAGCGCCGCCCGCCCCGCGGACACCCGCCACGGTCGGGTGTCACGGAATTGTCTGTGCCCACTGCCAGACTCACCGGTATGCGGTGGGCGGTGGCGGAGACGGGTGACGGCGGGGCACGGGTGTGCCCGCTGGACGAGCGCGGCCGACCGGCGGGCCCGGTGGTCGAGGAGTCCTCGCTCGCGGAGGCGGTGCGGGCGCGGCCGGAGGTCGAGCGGTGGGTGTGGCGGTCGACGGCGGCGATCTACAAGCGGCTGCTCGACGCCGGGGTGCGGGTGGACCGCTGCTACGACGTGGAAGCGGCCGAGGCGCTGCTGATCGGGCACGAACAGGGCCAGTCGGGGCAGGCCCGGTCGCTGGCCGCCGCGTGGGCGCGCCTGCACGGCCTGCCGGTTCCCCAGGACGCGCCCGCCCGGGCCGCCGACACCGAACCGACCCTGTTCGAATCCGGGCCGGTGCCACTGCCGTCGGGGACCGACGAGTTCACCGCACTGCTCGAGGTGTACGCGGGACAGGTGGCGCGCACCGCCGCGGCCGAGTACCCGGCCCGCATGCGCATGCTGCTCGCCGCCGAGTCCGCGGGGCTGCTGGTGGCCACGGAGATGTCGCGCGCCGGGATTCCGTGGCGCGCCGATGTCCACCGTGAGCTGCTCGATGCCCTGCTGGGCGAACGCGTGCCGAGCGGGTCGGAGCCGCGGCGGCTGGCCGAGCTGGCCGACGAGGTGTCGCGGGCCTTCGGGACCGGGACGCGGGTGCGGCCCGACCTCCCCCAGGACATCATCCGCGCGTTCGCGCGCGCGGGAATCCTGTTGTCCTCCACCCGCAAATGGGAACTCCAGGACATCGACCATCCGGCCGTCGAACCGCTGCTGGAGTACAAGAAGCTCTACCGCCTCCACACCGCCCACGGCTGGTCCTGGATCGACCAGTGGGTGCGCGACGGCCGATTCCGCCCCGAGTATCTGCCGGGCGGCACGGTGACCGGCCGCTGGACCACCAATGGTGGTGGCGCGCTGCAGATTCCGAAGATCGTGCGCCGCGCCATCCGCGCGGATCCCGGGTGGCGGCTGGTGGTCGCCGACGCCGACCAGATGGAACCCCGAGTGCTGGCCGCCATCTCCCGCGACCGCGGCCTGATGGAGGTGGCGGGCCGCGGCGAGGACCTCTACGCCGACCTGGCCGCCCGGGCCTTCGGCGGTGACCGCGCCCAGGCCAAGATCGCCATGCTGGGCGCGATCTACGGCCAGACCTCCGGCGACGCGCTCACCCACATGGCCGAACTGCGGCGACGCTATCCGGCCGCGGTCGCCTTCGTCGACGACGCGGCCACCGCCGGCGAACAGGGCCGCCTGGTCCGCACCTGGTTCGGCCGAACCTGCCCTCCCGCAACCGCTTTCGACCAACCCGACGACGAAGCGGGCGGTCCCCCGGGTTTCGGCAGCACCCCGCGCGCCCGCGCCCGAGGCCGCTTCACCCGCAATTTCGTCGTCCAGGGCAGTGCCGCCGACTGGACGCTCCTGGTGCTCGCGGGCCTGCGCCACGCCCTCCACACCGCCGGACTACGCGCGGAACTGGTGTTCTTCCAGCACGACGAGGTCATCGTGCACTGCCCCGAGGAGGAGGCCGCGACCGTCGCCGAGGCGATCGCCGCCGCCGCGGACACCGCCGGTCAGCTCGCGTTCGGGCCGACCCCGGTGCGCTTCCCGCTCACGACCGCCATCGTCGAGTGCTACGCGGACGCGAAATAGACCCCTACTGCTCGCCCGCGCTCTCGAGCAGTCGCGCCTGATAGTGCCGCATGCCCGCCAGCCAGCGGTCGTAGTCGGCGCCCTTGCGGCGGTACATGTCGAGGACTTCCGGGTGCGGCAGGATCAGGAAGCGTTCGTCGTCGACGGCGGCCAGCACCAGTTCGCCGACCTCGTCGGGGGTCAGGACCGCGCCCGCCGAGGTGACCGCGCGGGTGGCGGCCATGCCGAGGGTGTCGCCGGAGTGTTCGCCCGCGCGCAGCAGCGGGGTCTCCACGCCCATGGGGCACAGGCAGCTGACCCGGATCCCGGCGTCGCCGTAGGTCACCGAAAGCCATTCGGCGAATCCGACGGCGGCGTGCTTGGTGACCGAGTATGCGGCCGAACCGATCTGGGTGAGCAGCCCCGCCGCCGAGGCGGTGCTGACGAAGTAGCCCTCGCCGCGTTCGACCCAGCCGGGCACCAGCAGCCGCGCCGCCCGGATGTGCGCGTTGAGGTTCACGTCGAGCGTGACACCCCAGTCCTTGTCGTCGCCGAGCCCGACCCCGCCCATGACGCCCGCATTGGCGAAATACAGGTCCACCGGCCCGAATTCGGTCTCGCAGCGGGCGATGAGCTCGGCGATGCGATCGGCGTCGGCCACATCGGCCCCGACCGCCACCGCCGCGCCCGGGAATTCCGGTTCCAGCGCGGCGACCACGGCCGCGGCCGCGTCGGCGTTCAGATCCGCCACCACCACCCGCGCCCCAGCGCGCACCAACCGGGCGGCGATCGCCCCACCGATGCCGCCGCCACCTCCGGTGACGATGGCGTTCTTACCCGCGACCTGCACGAATGCTCCCTCCAGCCGATTCCGGCCGCCGATCCGCGCCAGCGGAGGCTGGATCGAACGCGCCGGCTCATGGAAATATGAACCCTGCGTCGGATTCAAGTTCATGACTCCCCCGGCGTCAACCGTCCCGGTCTCGAGAGGTGAACAACCGATGCGGACAGCACATCCGGTGGACGAGTGGAATCGCCTGGGCAGCAGGCAGGTCGCGACCAATGGCATCGAACTGCGGGTGGTCGAGCACGGCGAGGGCGCGCCGGTGATCTTCTGCCACGGGTTCCCGGAGCTCGGGTTCTCGTGGCGGCATCAGGTGTTCGCGCTGGCCGAGGCGGGCTTCCGGACGCTGACACCGGATATGCGCGGCTACGGCGGCAGTTCCCGACCGGCCGAGATCGAGGCCTACGACCTGCTCACGGTGTGCCGGGATCTGGTCGGGCTGCTGGACGCGTACGGGCTCGAGGACGCGATCTTCGTGGGCCACGACTGGGGCGCGTCGGTGGTGTGGCATCTGGCCCGCGAGTTCCCGGAGCGGGTGCGGGCGGTGGCGGGGTTGAGCGTGCCCGCCACCCCGCGCTCGTCAGCGCCGCCGCTGCCGATCATGCGCAAACGGCTGGGCGAGGACTTCTACATGGTGTGGTTCCAGGAACCCGGCGTCGCCGACGCGGTGCTGGCGGCGGACGTGCGGCGCACGCTGTTGCGTGACGACATCGTCACCGCGAGCACGTTCCTGGACACCAGCGAGCCGGAACCGCCGCTGCCGCCGTGGCTGAGCGAACCCGAATTCGATTACTACGTGGACGCTTTCACCCGCACCGGGTTCACCGGCGGGCTCAACTACTACCGCACCCTCGATCTGACCTGGGAGCTGACCGCGCACCTGGACGGCGCGAAGATCGACTGCCCGTCACTGTTCATCGCCGGGTCGACCGATCCGGTCATCCGTTTCACGCCGATGCACAAGATGGCCGGCATGCTCGGTGATCTGCGGGGCTCGATCATCCTCGACGGCGCGGGCCACTGGATTCAGCAGCAGCGGCCCGAGGAGGTCAATGCCGCGTTGCTCGAGTTCGCGCGTGGCCTGGGCTGACCGGTCAGTCCGTCTTCAGTTGCAGCGCGTTCACCCACAGCTGGGTCAGGGTGGTGACCAGCTTCTCGAACGGAATCCGTTGCTTCTGAACGAAAACCATCGACGCCATCCGGCTCACCATGGATGACAGCGCGTGCGCGGTGATCATCGGATCCAGGTCGGCGCTGGCCTGCCCGGACTCCTGTAGTTCGCGAATCATGCGCGCATTGCGCTGCGCGAACGCCTTCCCGCGTTCCATCCGCATGCGCCGGAAGTTCTCGTCGATCTGGGCGACCTGTTCGAACAGGGCCATGAGCCGGGCATTGCGCTTGTAGGACAACAGGTAATCGCGGTTGGCCGCCTCGATCAGGGCGCGCGGATCGGTGATCCCACTGCGCTCTCGCACGTGCGGATGCAGCATCTCCTCCGACACCTGCTCGACCAGCGCGGCGAAGATCTCTTCCTTGCTGTCGAAGTAGGTGTAGAAGGATCCGGCCGCCATACCCGCCGTCTTGGAGATGTCGGCGATCTTGGCGTCCAGGTAGCCGTCCCGCTCGAACACCTCCCGGGCGGCCGCGATCAGCGCACCCCGGGTCCGCTGTCCACGCCGGGTGGGCGGCGCGGCCCGCCGCGACGCACTCTCGCCTGCCATCGATTCGGACGCCAAAACTGATCACTGCCTGTCGTTTCGCGGATGATTCTCCAGGCAGCAACCGTATCAATACGGGCGGGCCGGACAGCACAGGACGGCACGCGCCCGCCCATCCGCCGTTCGGCGGCGGGTCGGGTGGAGACTGGGCGGATGCAGGAAGCCTCGCAGGTGATCGTGGTGGACGCCGCCAATGTGGTCGGGTCGCGGCCGGACGGATGGTGGCGCGACCGGGCCGGGGCGGCGCGGCGGCTGCTCGGCGAGCTGGGTGAGCTGCGGACGCGACTGCCCGGGTCGACGCGGATCATCGTGGTGCTGGAGGGCGCGGCCAAGGCCGCCGCCCGGGGCGATGACGGGCAGGCCGCCGACGGTGAGAGCGGGTCGGCGGGATTGCGCGTGGTGCTGGCCGGCGGGTCCGGCGACGACACGATCGTCGAGGTGGTGGCCGCCGAGGTCGGGGGCTCCGATCCCATGCCCTCGATCACGGTGGTGACGGCCGATCGCGGACTGCGGTCGCGGGTCGAATCCCTCGGCGCGACAACGGTCGGGCCCGGCTGGCTTCGAAACCACCTGTCATAGGCGGCCTTCCACCCCTGATGATCGCGTTTACCCCGATACCGCCCTGAGGCGATATCCCCCGCGGGTGGGATTTCCCGGGCGGCGGTTTTCGGTAGGTTCGGAACGGTGCAGCCGCCGTTGAACGTTCGTCTGCGCGGGGTGGGCCTGATATTCGGTGTGCTCTGCGTGTCCCTGCTGGGTTCCTGGTTCGCGCCGCAGGCCCGGGCCGACGGGGCCGTGAGCGGCGGCGATCTGACCGTGGCGCAATCGCTCGGGGCCCGCGAGCTGACCGTTGTGGTGCGGCGGGCCGAGGCCGGGCCCCTGCGAGTCGAAGTCGTGACGCACGCGGGAACAGCGCCGGGGAAGCTCGCGCTCACCGCGACGCCCGTCGATCGCGGGGGCGAGACGTCCACGGGGACTGTCGAGCTCGGGGGTCGGCCCGGTATCTACGCCGCGACCCTGCGGGTGGATCACGCGGGACCGTGGGAGTTGACCGTCTCCGATGGCGAACGCACCGCGCGGATTCCGTTCCTCGTCGCCGCGCGGGTCGTGACGCCCTGGGAGCGAGCGGCCTACGGGGGATTCTTCGCGGCCGGAGCACTGCTGCTGGTGGCCTTGGGCACCGCACTGCTCTCCAAGCGGGGGTGGCCGACCCTGATCCCGGTGGGTGCGCTGATCGCCGCGGTGACGGTGGGCACGACCGGGGCGGTGTTGTCCTCGCACGCGCCGCAGCCGCGGCCCGCGGGCAGTCTGCTCGATCCGACCTCGGGCAATATCGGAAATCCCTATCCGGAGCGGGAGCTGCCGCTGACCACGAATTACTCACGGCCCCCGGCCAATCTGACGGTGCGCGCGCAGCCCGCCGACACGGGCAAACCAGCCGAGCTCGCGCTGTCGCTGACCGACTCGGCGACGGGGCGGCCGGTGGACGACCTGCTGGTCAGCGATGACGCGCTCCTGCATCTGATGGTGGTCGGGCCCTCGGGTCGGCTGTGGCACCGGCATCCGATCCGGGTCGCACCCGGCGAGTATCGGGTCAGTCTGGGGTCCATCGAATCCGGTGATTACGCGGTGGCCGCCGAGATCGCGCGGCGCGGTGGCGGCGTGCAATTGCTGCGCTCGGCGCTGCGGATCAGCGGCCGGGGCGACTCCGGTCCGGCCGATGGCCGGGGCGTCGCGCCGAGCGGGGCCACACTGACCACGACCGAGGCGGTCTCGGGTGAACCCACCACGCTCACCGCCGCATTCGGCGGTCCGGCCGATCTCCAGCCGTGGCTGGGCATGGTCGGTCATCTCATCGCGGTGGGCCCGCTGCCCGAGGGGGTGCCCGCGGGAACGGCCGCGGCCACCGTCCCCGTCTGGGCGCACGCGCACGCCATGGCCCCGCTGCCCGCCGTCGGCTCGCAACCGCCCGACGAGACCGTGGCCGCGTTCGGCCCGAATGTGGCGTTCACCTTCACTTTTCCACTGCCCGGCCGGTACCTGGTGTGGGCGCAGGCCGAGCGCGGCTACTCGGTGATGACCGTTCCGGCCACCGTCGACGTTCGAGCGGGGGTTCCGCAATGACCAAGCGCACCGGAGTGATCGTGGCCGTCGTCGCCGTCCTGGCGGCGGTCGCGGCGTGGCTGTGGTGGCCCGCCGATGCCGCGCCCTCGGTGTCCCGCAGCGCCGCCGGGCCCTATCAGGTGGAGCTGCGGGTGTCCGGCGGGTCCGCGCACGCCGGTGACAACACCGTCGATCTCGAGATCACCGACGCCCAGGGCACGGCCGCGACGCCGGACAAGGTGTCGGTGGAGCCCGCCATGCCGCAGATGGGGCATGCCCTCCCGCCGAGCGCCGCCACGGTGGTGACGCCGGGCCATTACCGCGCGACGGTGACGCTGCCGATGCCCGGGCAGTGGGAGATCGCCGTGAAGCTTTCCGGCGCACCGGGTTCCGGGAGCGCCGTCTTCTCCGTTCAAGCCAATTGAATCGAAGGAAAGAGGATCAGGAGCAGCACATGGACCTCACCGCCAATGGTCGCGGGCTCACCGCCGAAGCGACCGCACCGATCACCGTCCGCCCCTGGCTACCCGCGGCGATCCTGTTCGCCGCCAGTATGACCTTCGCCGTCGGGTCCACCTGGGACATCCAGTGGCACACCGATGTCGGACCCGACACCTTCTTCACGCTGCCGCACCTGTTCATCTACGCCAGTGCGGCGGTGGCCGGATTCACCGGTCTGACAGTCATTCTCATCACCACCGCCGCCGGTCGCGCGGGCCGCCGGGTGGACGGCGAGCTGGGCGGTCCCGGAATCGGCGTATTCGGCCGCACGTTCACCGCGCCGCTCGGGTACATGGTGGCCGCCCTCGGCGCGGCCTCGTTCCTGCTGTACGGGCTGTGGGATCTGTGGTGGCACAGCCTCTACGGGTTCGACGCCATCATCGACTCGCCGCCGCACATCGGGTTGTTCCTGTCCAGCACGGTGATCTCGGTCGGCACGGTGATCGTGTTCGCGGCAGCGCGGGCGCACCGGTGGGGCCGGGTGGGCGCGCTGTTCGCGCTGGCGCATCTGGCGACGTCGAGCACCGTCACCGCGCTGGCGGTGCAGCGGCTCAGCACCGGGTCGGTGCGGTGGACCGTGGCCGTCACCGCGTTCATGGTGATCCTGCTGATGGTGGTCGGCGCCGGCTTCGAACGGTGGGGCGCGACCATCACCGCGATCTTCGCCTCCCTGACCCAGGGCGTGTTCTGGTGGTTCGCGCCGTGGGCGGCCCGGACCTACGCCGATTTCGTGGGATTGCCCATGCGCGAACACATTCGGGGCATTCCGGCGACCCCGGCGCTCATCCCGTTCTGCCTGATCGTCGTCGGCGTCGTGATCGACCTGCTGCTGCGCCGCGCCGACGCCCGGGCCCGCCTGCTGCCCGTCCTCGCCGGCGCGATCGGCGGGGCAATCATCGGCGGCTTCAACCCCGTCCAGCAGATCATCATCTACGACGCCCACCTCCCCCGGGCCGCGGTCATCGTGGCCACCACCATCGCGGCCGCCGCGCTCGGCGGGCTGGCCGGGTACCTGGGCCGCCCGTTCGGCGAGATGCTGCGTCTGGCCGCCCCCTCCGAGAAGGTCAGCGCATGATCAACCGCCTCGTCACCCTCGCCGCAACGCTTTTCGCGATCATCGGACTGACCGCGGCCACCGCGGGCACGGCGTCGGCGTATCAACCGGTGAACATCGTGCACACCGAACACGTGCAGGCCGGTCCCTATTCGATCACCGTCGGCTTCAGCGAATGGCCCCTGCGCGCCATGCAATCCCTGGACTTCACCTTCATCCCCGACGGCGGTGTCGACGACAAGACCGGCACCCTCACCGAATACCAGCCGAACGGCAAAGTCCGTCGCGCCGAACCCCTTTCCCGGCACCCGCGCAAACGCGACGTGTGGGGCCTGGATGTCCGCTCCCTCGACCAAGAGGGCACCTGGAAGTTCCATTTCGTCATCGACGGCCCCCAGGGCCGCGGTGAAGGCGACCTGGCCAACCTCCAGGTGCTCGAACAGCCCGGCCCACCACTGGGAATCAGCTGGGCGATCAGCACCCTCCCCCTGATCGGCCTGATCGCGTTCCTCGTTCACGCCTGGCGTCGCAACCGCCGCCCGACCCCGGCCCTGCAGCCGGTGTGACGCCCTGCCCGGTAGTCCCGACGCCCGCGCGGGGCTACCGGCGGAGCGCCCCGCTCGCCCTCGGTCTTCTCGGCTTTGTGACACGCCGATGATCTCTGCGTGTATCGACTGCAGGCGCGGTCCCATTCGCCTAGCGTGATCACGTTGGCGTCGAGAGGGGTCGAAGATGCGGGCCGGGATGTTGAGCGTGACGGACCTGGTGGCCAGGGTCGAGGCGGGCACCGTGGACACGGTGCTGGTCGCCATGACCGACATGCAGGGCAGGTTGCAGGGAAAACGTTGCTCGGCACGGTATTTCGTGGAGGAAGTGCTGAACCACGCCACCGAGGCCTGCGACTATCTGCTCGCCGTGGATGTGGAGATGACCACCGTCGACGGGTACGACATGTCGTCCTGGGACACCGGCTACGGCGACTTCGTACTGCGCCCGGACCTGAGC
The DNA here is from genome assembly GCF_050955695.1 of Nocardia sp. CA-136227. Lineage (NCBI taxonomy): Bacteria > Bacillati > Actinomycetota > Actinomycetes > Mycobacteriales > Nocardiaceae > Nocardia > Nocardia sp. CA-136227. The sequence goes on along the minus strand of NZ_CP192081.1, from coordinate 3,082,579 downwards.
ACCCTGCGGCTGCTGCCCTGGCTGCCCGGCACCGCGCTGGTGCTGTGCGATGTCGAGCAGGTCGACTCCCACGGCGACCACGGACAACCGGTCTCCGCCTCCCCCCGGCAGGTGCTGCGCGCGCAGCTGGATCGCCTGGCCGAGCACGGGTTGTACGCCTACGTCGGCACCGAACTCGAGTTCCTCGTCTTCGACGACACCTACGAGTCCGCGTTCCGTAGCGGCTACCGGGACCTGACTCCCGCCAACCAGTACAACGTCGACTATTCGATGCTCGGCACCGCCCGCATCGAACCCTTGCTGCGCCGCATCCGCACCGAAATGTCCGGCGCGGGAATGTATGTCGAGTCGGCCAAGGGCGAATGCAACCCGGGTCAGCACGAGATCGCATTCCGCTACGACGAGGCGCTGGTCACCTGCGACAACCACAGCATCTACAAGACCGGCGCGAAGGAGATCGCGGCGCAGGACGGCCGCAGCATCACCTTCATGGCGAAATACAATGAGCGGGAAGGCAATTCCTGCCACATTCACATCAGCCTGCGCAATGCGGGCGGCGATCCGGTGTTCACCGACGGCGACGGCCCCTCGAAGCTGATGCGGCACTTCATCGCCGGACAGCTGGACTCCCTACGGGACCTCACTTATTTCCTGGCCCCGAACATCAACTCCTACAAGCGCTTCCAGGCCGGTAGCTTCGCCCCGACCGCGCTGGCCTGGGGCCGCGACAATCGCACCTGCGCCCTGCGCACCGTCGGACACGGCCCGTCGCTGCGTTTGGAGAACCGCATCCCCGGCGGCGACGTGAACCCGTACCTGGCCGTCGCGGCGGTCATCGCCGCGGGCCTGCACGGTATCGACCAGCAGCTCCCCCTGGAGCCGGAGTTCCACGGCAACGCCTACAGCTCCAACCGCCCGCGGGTACCGAAGACCCTGCGCGAGGCCGCGCAGCTGTTCGGCGAGAGCAAGGTCGCCCAGCAGGCGTTCGGCGCGGACGTGGTGCGGCATTACCGCAATGCCGCACAGGTCGAGCTGGACGCTTACGATGCGGCGGTGACCGACTGGGAGCGCATCCGTGGCTTCGAACGACTCTGACCCCGCACCGCGGCCGATCATCGGCCTGCCCACCTACTCCGAACGCACCCGCTTCGGCCACTGGGACGTGGACGCCGCCGTGCTGGCGCGCACCTACGTGGACCTGACCGAGCGGGCGGGCGGGATTCCGGTCCTGTTGCCGCCCACCGGCTCCGCGCGGCCTGAGCTGATCGAGCGCCTCGACGGCCTGGTCCTCACCGGCGGCGCGGACCTGGACCCGGCCCGCTACGGGGCGGCACCCCACCCCGAGACGGGCCGACCGCGGCTCGACCGCGACGAATCGGAATTCGGGCTGTTCGAGCTGGCCCGGGAGGCCGGTCTGCCGATCCTGGCGATCTGCCGCGGACTCCAGCTCGTGAACGCCGCCCTGGGCGGCACGATGCACCAGCACGTCCCGGATGTGGTCGGCCACACCGATCATTCCCGCACGCCCGGCGTCTTCACGGTCACGACCGTCACCACTGTGCCGGGCACCCGGCTGGCGGAGATCACCGGACCGGAGTTGAAGACGCACTGCCACCACCATCAGGCCATCGACACGCTCGCCCCCGAACTCACCGTCGCCGCCCACGCCCAGGACGGCATCATCGAGGCTGCCGAGACCCGCGACGGACCGTTCCTGCTGGGCGTGCAATGGCATCCGGAGGAGAACGCGACCGAGACCCGCCTCATGCGGGCCCTCGTCGATCAGGCCGCACAGTACGCGAAGGAGCGCAACCGGTGACCACGACCGACGTCGTCAACCCCGCCACCGAGACCGTGGTGGCCACCATCGAGGCGGCCGACGCGGCCGCCACCGACGCCGCCATCGAACGCGCCCACCGCGCGTCGGCCGGCTGGCGGGCCGTCTCCCCCGGCGATCGGGCGCGACTGCTGCGCCGCTTCGCCGAGGCGGTCGACGCCGAGATCGAACAGCTCGCCCGGCTCGAGGTGAGCAATGCGGGCCACACCATCGGCAATGCCCGCTGGGAGGCCGGCAATGTCCGCGATGTGCTGCACTACAGCGCGGGTATGCCGGAACGGTTGATGGGCAATCAGATTCCGGTCGCGGGCGGGGTGAACATCACCTTCTGCGAACCGCTCGGAGTCGTCGGCATCATCGTGCCCTGGAACTTCCCGATGCCGATCGCGGCGTGGGGCTTCGGGCCGGCGCTCGCGGCCGGGAACACGGTGGTGCTCAAGCCCGCCGAGCTCACCCCGCTCACCGCGATCCGGCTCGGCGAGCTGGCCCTGGAAGCGGGCCTGCCCGAGCATGTCTTCCAGGTGATCCCAGGCCGCGGCTCGGTGGTCGGGGCGCGCTTCGTCACGCATCCGGCCGTGCGCAAGGTGGTGTTCACCGGCTCCACCGAGGTGGGCAAGCAGATCATGGCCGGTTGCGCCGACCAGGTGAAGCGGGTGACCCTCGAGCTGGGCGGCAAGAGCGCCAATATCGTGTTCGCCGACGCCGACCTGGAGCGCGCCGCCGCCACCGCGCCCTACGGTGTGTTCGACAATGCCGGGCAGGACTGTTGCGCCCGCTCCCGGATCCTGGTGCAGCGCAGCGTCTTCGACCGCTTCCTCGAACTCCTCGAACCGGCCGTGCGGGGCGTGCGGGTCGGCGATCCGGGTGACGAGTCCACCGAGATGGGCCCGCTCATCTCCGCCGCCCACCGCGATCGCGTCGCCGGATTCCTGGAACCGTCGACCAAGGTGGCGTTCACCGGCGCCCGCCCCGACGGTCCCGGATTCTGGTTCCCGCCAACGGTCGTGCTGCCCACCTCCCCCACCGACCGGGTGCTCACCGAGGAAGTGTTCGGACCGGTCGTCGCGGTGCTCCCGTTCGACGACGAGGCCGACGCCCTGCGCATCGCCAATGACACCGAGTACGGTCTGTCCGGCTCGATCTGGACCTCCGACGTCGGCCGCGCCCTGCGCGTGGCGCGTGGCGTCGAGGCGGGGAACCTGTCGGTGAATTCCCATTCCTCCGTGCGGTATTGGACGCCGTTCGGCGGATTCAAGCAGTCCGGTCTGGGCCGCGAGCTGGGCCCCGACGCGGCGAGGGCCTTCACCGAGACCAAGAACGTCTTCCTCGCCACCGAATAACCCGCACCGCCGACATCCATCAATCGAAGGAGATACGTTGCAGCGCTTACAGGATCGGGTCGCGGTCGTCACCGGCGGCGGCAGCGGCATCGGACTCGCCACCGTCCGCCGGTTCGCCCAGGAGGGCGCCAAGGTCGTGGTCGGCGATATCGACCCGGTCGCCGGCGAGGCCGCCGCGGTCGAGGTCGGCGGGCTCTACGTGAAGGTCGACGTCACCGACGAGGACCAGGTGCGGGCCATGTTCCAGACCGCCGTGGACACCTACGGCGGCCTCGACATCGCCTTCAACAACGCGGGCATCTCACCGCCGGACGACGATTCGATCCTCACCACCGGTATCGACGCCTGGCGGCGCGTGCAGGAGGTCAATCTGACCTCGGTGTATCTGTGCAGCAAGTACGCCATCGAGCACATGCTCGAGCGCGGTAAGGGCTCGGTCATCAATACCGCGTCGTTCGTGGCGGTGATGGGCGCGGCCACCTCGCAGATCTCCTACACCGCCTCCAAGGGCGGCGTGCTGGCCATGAGCCGCGAACTGGGAGTGCAGTTCGCGCGCCAGGGGATTCGCGTGAACGCGCTGTGCCCCGGACCGGTCAACACTCCCCTGCTGCAAGAGCTGTTCGCGAAGGACCCGGAGCGCGCCGCCCGCCGGCTGGTGCACATTCCGACGGGCCGGTTCGCCGAGCCGGAGGAGATCGCCGCCGCCGTGGCCTTCCTCGCCAGCGACGATTCCTCCTTCATCACCGCCTCGCAGTTCCTGGTCGACGGCGGCATCTCCGGGGCGTACGTCACCCCGCTGTAGTCAGGCGCTGACGGGGGCCTCCTCGGCCTCCGGCGGCTCCTCCACGGTCCGCTTGGGCCCGGTGAACCAGCGCCGGGCCGAGGCGAACCACCAGACGGCGATCGCGCCGACCACCCCGACGAGGGTGATGGGCGCGTAATTCACCGAGTTCCAGGTGAATCCGTCCACCCACGGATATCCGTGGTCGTCGGTCGGCAGGATGAACAGCACGCTGATCAGCACGATCCAGATCAAGGCGATGATCCCGACCGGCCGGTACCAGCGCCCGAGCTGCCACGGCCCGGCCTGGAATCGATCCCCGCGCAACAGCCGCAGCAGCACCGGAATCCCGTAGGCGATGTAGAGCCCGATGGTGGCCACCGAAGTCGCCGCGGCATAGGCGGTCGGGGCGTTGGCGGCGGGCACCAGCATCGACGGAATCAGCAGGATGAACGCGAACACCGACACGAAGACGACCGCGTTCACCGGCACCCGCCGCGACGACAGCGTCGCCCACAGCTTGGATCCCGGCACCGCGCCGTCGCGGGCGAAGGCGAACAGCATGCGCGAGGCCGCGGTCACCGAGGCGTAGCCGCAGAACAATTGGGCGATGGCGGCGATGATCAGCAGCAGCCCGGACCAGAACGAATTCAGGGAATTCTGCAGGATGTAGATGACCGGATATCCGCTGTTCTTGGCCGGGTCCAGAGCGTCGTCGAGATTCGGGATCGCGAACGTCACCGCCATGATGAGCAGATAGCCCGCGACCGCCGACACCACGATGGTGTTGATGATCCCCTTGGCCGCCATCCGCGACGCGTCGTGGGTTTCCTCCGACATGTGCGCCGAGGCGTCGTATCCGGTGAACGTGTACTGCGCGTGCAGCAATCCGAGCAGGAAACTGAACGCCACCCCGCCGAAGCCCACGGCACTGTTGTCGACCGTCTTGGTGAACACGAACCCGATGCTCTGATGGTGTTGCGCACCGAATCCCAGCACCACCACGAACATGGCGACACCGCCCACATGCCACCAGGCCGACACATTGTTGATGACCGCCGACAGGTGCGGGCCGATCACGTTCAGCACCGCGTGCAGCACCAGGATTCCGGAGAACACCAGGAAGATGGCGGTGCGGTCAGTGCCGATGTCGATGCCGATCACATTGAGCACGGCGGTGGTGAAAATAGCCGCGCCGTAATCGATCGCGGCGGTCACCGCGATCTGCCCGATCAGGTTGAACCATCCGGTGAACCAGCCCCACACCGGCCCGCCCAGTTCCGACGCCCACCAGTACAGGCCGCCGGAAGTCGGGTAGGCCGAGGCCAATTCGGCCATGGCCAGGCCCACGAACAGCACCATCACCGAGACCAGCGGCCAGCCCCACGCCATGGTGATGGGCCCGCCGTTGGCGAGTCCGATTCCGTAGCTGGCCAGGCCGCCGGTGAGAATGGAGACAATGGTGAAGCTGATCGCGAAATTCGAGAATCCCGACCAGGATCGGGCCAATTCCTGTTTGTAGCCGAGTTCGGCGAGCCGCCGTTCGTCATCATCGGATCGAGACTGGGTTGCGGTCATGGGCACTCCCGAGTGAAAACGCCGCCCTCACACGGCGTTTGCCAGGAGCCCAGTGTGCGGCAATCCCGCTGGGTCCGCAGGGTCAACGCCGAAACCGGTCGCCCGGTAAGGTCGACGGACCGGCACACGGAGACAACGAAGCTTGACCGTAGACACGGTGTCTCGATAAATTCGAAGGGTCCCCGCACGACCACGCTCCCGGCAGGAGATTCCGGTGACAACTCCCCCGCGCGATCCGCACCCCGAGTACCACGACCCGGACGCCGCCGACACCCTCTACGCGACCAAGCCGCCCTGGGACATCGACCGCCCGCAACGCCCGTTCGCGGACCTCGCCGACGCCGGTGAACTGCGCGGCCGGGTGCTCGACCTGGGGTGCGGCACCGGCGAACACGCCCTGCTCGCCGCGCGTCACGGCCTCGACGCCACCGGCATCGACCAGTCCGCCCACGCGTTGGACATGGCCCGCGCCAAGGCCGCCGACCGCGGCCTGAAGGCCACCTTCCGCCGCCACAGCGCCCTCGAACTGCCGACGCTCGGCGAAACCTTCGACACGGTCCTGGACTGCGGCCTGTTCCACCTCTTCGACGGCGCGGACCGTACCGCCCTGGTAGCCGGCCTGGCCGCCATCCTGCGTCCCGGCGGCCGCTACTTCCTGCTCGGTTTCAGCGACCGCCAGCCCGGCACCTGGGGACCGCTTCGCCTGCACCGCGGCGATATCGAGTCCGCCTTCGCCGACGGCTGGCGGCTGGACTCGCTCGAGCCCGCCACGCTCGACATCCTGCCCGACCCCACCCCCGTGGCGGCCTGGCTCGCGGCGGTGACCCGGCTCTGAACCGGCGCGCACTCAGGCCAATCCGGCGCGGAGCACGAGAATCGCGATCTGCGTGCGGTTCTCGAGCCCGAGCTTGGCGATGACCCGGCTGATGTGCACCTTCACGGTCGACTCGCTCATGTGGAGGGTGCGGGCGATCTCGGCATTGCCCGCGCCGGTGGCGACGGCTTGCGCGACCTCGCGTTCCCGGTCGGTGAGCGTCTCGAGCTGGGCCAGGGCGTCGGGCTGCTGCGCGCCGGGCCCCTGGGTGAACGCGGTGAGCATGCGTTTGGTGATGGAGGGGGCCAGGATGGCGTCACCGGCGGCGACCACCTCGACCGCGCGGGCGAGTTCCCGGGGCGGGGTGTCCTTGAGCAGGAATCCGGCCGCACCGGATTCCAGTGCGGCATAGACGTATTCGTCGAGACCGAAGGTGGTCAGCACGACGACCGCCGGCGGTGCGGGCAGGGCGCGCACGCGGCGGGTCACCTCCAGCCCGTCCACGTGCGGCATCCGGATGTCGGTGACGACGACGTCGGGCCGGTGTTTGGTGACCAGGTCCACGATGGACCGTCCGTCCCCGTCCTGCGCCACCACCTCGATCCCGCCGCCCGCCTCCAGGATCATGGAGATGCCGGAGCGCACCAGCTCCTCGTCGTCGAGCAGCACCACCCGGATCACGAAACCTCCCGCACCGCACCGTTGTTCGTTCGAACGCTCATTCCGCCACCGCCAGCGGGAAGCTCGCGTGCACCCGATAGCCGCCCGAGGGCAACGGCCCGGAATGCACCGTGCCCCCGGCGAGTTCGACCCGCTCCCGCATGCCGAGCAGCCCGAAGCCCGATCCCGCCGCGGCCAGCGCGGTCCGCTCGCCGGGGCCGTTGCGCACGTCCACGTCGAGGCGTTCGCCGTCCACGGTGAGCGCCACCCGCACCTCGGCCCCGGCCGCGTGCTTGGCGGCATTGGTCAGCGCCTCCCGCACCAGTCGATGGGCCGCCCGGCCCACCGGCCCTGGCACCGGCGGCAGCTCCGGCGGCGTCGACAGGTCCACCAGCTGCCCGGATTCCGTCGCCTCCGCGATCAGTTCGGCGATGGCGGACAGGTCGGGGGCGGGTCGCAGCGGCGCGCCCTCCCCGCCGTCACGGGCGCGCAGGACGCCGAGCAGCTCCCGCATCTCGGTGAGCGCGAGGGATCCGGTGGCGCGGATGGTGCCCGCGATCTCGGCGGGCTTGCCGTCGGCGGAGACCTCCAGGGCGCCCGCCAGCACGGTGATCTGCGAGATCCGGTGCGCGACAATGTCGTGCAGCTCGCCCGCGATGCGCAGCCGCTCGGCTTCCACGGCCGCGGCGGCGCGCAGGCCCTGTTCGCGTTCGGCCTGCTCGGCGCGTTCACGCAGGGCCGCAAGGGTTTCGGCGCGCTGGTTGGTCCACAGCCCGTACAGCAGCGGGACGGTCATGGTTATGGCGATGATCGCGCCGCGCGCGAGGAACAGCCCCCACGACGATCCCGCGCCCCACGGCACCACGGCCACGATCAGCGCGGCCGCCGACGCCAGCGCGGTCGGCCGCCGCGTGCCGTAGCGGCGGGCGACGGTGTACAGGGCGAGCAGCGCGGGCGCGAGCGCCCCGGCCAGCACGTGGGCCAGCAGCGTGACCGCCAGCACCGCCAAGGGCTCGTAGCGCCGGAACAGCAGAGCGACGCCGGCCACGATCGCCACCGCCGGTCCCGCGGCGGCGGGCAACAGGCCGATGGACGAGGTGTGGACCTCCGAGAAGCCGACCGCCCCGAAAGCGACGGCGAGCACGACATCGAGGATCAGCAGGCCGATCCGTCGTGTCGTGCTCATTCCGGCAACCCTAGTCGGCACGCGATCCCTACACGTCACGGCGCGCGAGCAGGGCGCCGCCGACTGCCAGCAAACCGGCGGCCAGCGCGGTCAGCGGCAGCGCGAGCAGGACCGGATTGCCGTTGCCGGGCGTCACCAGCTGTCCGGCGGCCAGGAAGGGCATCAGCTTCGGGCTGGCGCCCGCCAGCACCGCGCCGGTCTCGGCGACGGTCGGGATGCCGATGGCGGCGACCATGGCGAGGGTGGCGTTGCGGGTCACGGCGGCGATGCCCATCCCGGCCAGCGCGGCCAGGGTGACGTACACCGGCGCGGCGGCGAATGCCCGTGTGATGTCGGCGGTTTCGGCGGGCAGCCGCGAGGTCGTCAGCTGGATCAGCACGGTCACGCCGATCAGCGCGACGCCGTAGACCGCGGCGAGCACGCCGGTGGTCACCGCCTTGGCGGCCAGCACCCGGCCCGGGCGGCGCAACGTGAGCATGGTGGTGGTGATGGTGCCGTAGCGGTATTCGTGGCCGAAGGCGTTGACGGCCACCGCCGTCGCGAACAGCGCGCCCAGCAGCAGCGACAGGCCCGACGTCGAGGCGGTGAACTGCTCGCTCGGGGTGGCATACTCGCGCATCGCGGAGAAGTAGGCGATGACCCCTTGCAGGGCGAGTCCGGCGGCGAGCAGCACCCAGGTCGAGCGGACCGTCGCGAGCCGGGTGACTTCGTAGCGAATGGCGTTGAGCATCGGAGTGATTCCCTTCGGAGGATGCGGGCGGTCAGACCGCGACGTGGCTGCGGTACTGGGCGGCCTCGGCGGTGGCGTGGAAGTAGGCGTCCTCGAGGCTGCTGCGGGCCTGGGTCAGCTCGGTGACGAGCAGTCCGGCCCGCATGGCGACGGCCGCGATGGCCTGGCGGTCGTCGCCGTCCACCCGCACCGCGCCGTCGGCCTCGACGCGCGCCCGGAACCCATTGCGGCCCAGCAGGTGCGCCAGTTCGAGCGGCCGGTCGGTGCGGGCCACGACGCTGGAGGCGGAATTGCGGCCGATGAACTCGCGCACCGACTCCGCGGCCAGCAGCCGACCGCCGCCGATGACCACCAGCGAATCCGCCAGGTGCGCCATCTCGTTGAGCAGATGCGAGGAGACGAATACGGTGCGGCCCTGGCGCGCCAGGCCTTTGAGCAGATCACGCAGCCAGCGCACGCCCTCGGGGTCCAGGCCGTTGGCGGGCTCGTCGAGGATGACGGTCGCCGGATCGCCCAGCAGCGCGACCGCGAGCCCGAGCCGCTGCCGCATGCCGAGGCTGAAACCGCCGGCCCGCTTCCCGGCCACATCGCACAGTCCGACCTGGCCCAGTACCTCCTCGACCCGGGCCCGCCCGATGCCCGCGCCGTCGGCGATCATCTGCAGGTGCGCGATGGCGTTGCGCTTGGGGTGCACGGCGCGGGCGTCGAGCATGACGCCGACCGAGCGCAGCGGATCGGCGAGTTCGGCGTAGGTCTGCCCGTCGAACAGGGTGCGCCCGCTGCCGTGGTCGAGCCCCAGCATGAGCCGCATGGTGGTGGACTTGCCCGCGCCATTGGGGCCCAGGAACCCGGTCACCACGCCCGGCGGCACGTCGAAGGACAGCTCGTGCACCGCCGTCACGTCGCCGTAGCGCTTGCCCAGCCCGCGCGCCTGAATCATTCCGCTCACCTCGTCTTCGGAGAGCGACGCCCGGTGCGCCGCCTGTCCTCTCCGAGATTGCCGGGTGGGCGCGGCCCGGAAATCAGACGACGGCACACGGCCGTGTACCACTTTCGGCTTACCCGGAGCCTTTCGCGGTTCGCACGGATGCGAAAAGCAGGGCGCAATTGTGGTTAGCCCCCTCGACAGAACTCCGGGCCCACAGCCTGGAGTGATACGTTTTCTCTATGGTCGATTCGACCCATTAACTCTTCTTCGCGCATCAGGGAGATGGCGTGTCCAGAACTGTGAAGGTTTCCGTCGCATGGGTTTGCGGGGGCATTCTCGGGATTGTTGCCGGTTTGTCAGGAGCCGGGGGTGCGGCCGCCGACACGGCGGGCGGCCCGGTGCAGGTCGGGGATGCTCAATATTTCAGCCTGGGCGGGTGGAACTGTTCCATCGCCGCGGACGGCGCGGTGGGATGCGACCTCATGGTCCCGGCCGCCGTCATGAATGTGCTCTACCTCGGCGCGCAGGTGCCGCTGCCGAATGTGCCCGCGATCGTCATCGATTCGACCGCGGCCCCGGCGCATCCGGAGTGGAACTCCAACGGCAGTCACACACTGCCGGGCGGTAATCCGGCGCTGGCGCCCATCGCGCAGGTGAGCGGGCACGATCCGCAATTCTCGGTCTCCTTCGCCGGAGCGACCTGTCAGATCACCTATTCCGGTGCGGCCGTGTGCACTTCGATGGGGCACGGGTTCAGCCAAAGGGGACCAGAGCCTTTCGGCTACTGATCCCCTTCGGATTCGTTCGATGACCGATGTCACCGGTACCAGACGCCGGAATCCCAGTCGCCGTAGTCCCAGACATTGAAATCGTAACGACCATGGGCGCCTCCGAAGAGGTAGCCCCACCAGCCGGCCGAGGTGTCGCAGATCTGGTCGTCGTGGTTGCACACCGTCAGGACCGGGAAGCCGCCGAACCAGTCGTCGACGCCCGCGAGCGGGTAGCCGATGATGCCGCTGCCGGGCGTGGAGGACAAACCGCCCCAACCCGGACCCGGAGCCCGCTTGGGATCCGACAGCAGAATGGCATTGGCGTTGTCGACGTCCTGGTGTGCGGTGACCCAGGCGTGGACGAGACCCGCGCCCTCGCTGTGCCCGATCAACCGGATGTGGTCGCCGGGACATTCGTTGCGATGCTGCCAGAACAACCGGTTGAGTTCGTTCAACCCCGACATCGGGTCGGCGGAGTTGTAACCCACCGGTTGATTCACGAACGGTGCGAAGATGGACGAGGTGTTGTCGCCCAGTCCGCCGATGCCGATGGCCCAATCGCCGGTGCAGTCATCGGCATGGGCCCGCGGAGCCGTCAGGTGTGTGATGGAAAAAAGGATGGCCAACAGTAATGCGGCGAAGAGCGCCGTTGCTCTACGCATGGTCGTAACTCTCTGAATTGTCTTGCCTCCGGGGCGAGCCCGGCTTCAGCAGGATGTACCCAGAAATTGCTGGGGTGTCTGATTCCTGGCGAAACGGTTACATCCGCACCGGTTTTGTAGGCCGTACCGCGATGTCGCGGCGAAATCACCCGGGAAGCGGGTCAATTGCGCAGTCGGACCAGCGCGATGGGGCATTCACTGCCGTGCAGCAACGCGTGACCGGTCGATCCGAGCGCCATCCCCGGATATCCGCGGGTGCCGTGACTGCCGACCACCAGCAATTGCGCTCCCGCGGCGGCATCGAGCAGGATGCGGGCCGGATGCCCCTCCATGACAAGGGTTTTCACCTCGACGCCCGGGAATTCGGCGGCATTGCGCTCCAGCATGCCGGCCAGCAGTTCCACGGCGTCGGCGTGGCTGCGGGTGTCGCCGGACAGTTCTTCCCACACGTGCACCGCCAGCAGCGGCACAGCGCGCCGCGAGGCCTCGTCGAAGGCGATCTCGAGCGCGCGGACGCTGTGCGCCGACCCATCGACCCCGACGACGACCGGACGGTCCGAAATCGGCTCGGTCCCACCGGGAACCACCACCACCGGCCCCTGCGCGTGCCGCGCCACGCCGGTGCTCACCGAGCCGAGCAGGCTGCGGTGGTAGGCGCTCATGCCGCGCACGCCGACCACCACGAAGTAGGCGGTCTCGGCCAGCCCCGAGAGCACGGTCACCGCGGGCTCGTCGACGAGGAAGGTGCGGATATCGGGAACCGGCCGGTCTCCCACCGCTTTCCGGGCGATCTCCGCGGCATTGTCGAGTGCCGCCTGGGCGGTGTCGCGCAGCCGGTCGTGCAGCAGCCGGACGGGACTCTCGTCCAGGGGCGCGTCGGCGACCGGGGGCACCGCGAACACCAGGTGCAGCGGCGCGCCCCGCAGGGCGGCGTCGACCGCGGCCCAGCGCACCGCGTCCAGTGCGGATTCGGAGGCATCGACGCCCACCACGATCGACCGGTCGAGACTGTTGGCAGGCACCGCGTTCCGCCTCCTCCCAGGCCCCCTCCCCGGGCGATCCTACGGACCGACCACCCGGTCTTGCGGCTGACTCGCCGTGGGCAGTCCGACCACGAAGATCGGCTGCCCCGGGCTCATGGTCGCCGACTGATCCCGCAGGATCTGCCACATCAGGGAATACGGCACCCCGGTCACCGAGTCACGCAGCCGCATGACCGTGGGCGCGCCGGTGAGAATGCGATGATCGCCGGTCCAGATCCGCCGGAACGGCTCGAAGCGCCCGAGTTCGGCCAGCACCCGCGCGTCCTCCTCGGTCTCGCCCTCGTCCATGGCCAGCAGCCCGCGCAGGGTCGAGATGGCATGGCGCAGCGAGCCGTTCCAGTCGACGAGGACGTGACGCGCGAGATCGTCGGTGAGCATCCAGTGCAGGAAATTGCCGTCGTCGCCGAGGCCGGGGAACGTGCGCAGATGGACGGCGTTGGCGGCCAGCACATTCAGGCGACGGTCGAGATAGGCCGCGGGATGCGGCAGATGGACGTCGAGGATGTCCAGCATGGCCGGGGTCAGCGGCAACTCGTCGCGCGGCGGGGCGTGCTGCCCGAGCGCCGCGAGGTCGTGCAGATGCCGGTATTCGGCCATGGTCAGGCGGGCGACCTGGTCCAGGTAGCGGACCATGGCGGTGAGCACCTGTTCGGTGGGGCGGCCGCGTTCCCCGCGTTCCATCCGGGTGATGTAGCTGGCGCTCACCCCCGCCCCGAAGGCCAGCCGTTCCCGCGAGATTCCCCGCCGCTCGCGCAGTCGCCGCAGCGTGCCGCCGAAATTCGGCGGCGCGGGTGGGCCGGGGTCGTGGACCCCGCCACGATGCTCATGCCCTGCGCCGCCGATGGTCGACTCGGTCATCATCCCGCCCCCGGAATTCGCCCATCCGCCATGGATGGACCCTGAACATGTGGCTACTTCCTAGCAGCCTGCTACCCGGTCGGCAAGTGGGGAATCCGGCAGAAATAGGGGCAGAGCTGCGGATTTACAGTTTCGGACAGAAAATGCGCCCGTGACCGGCGGAAATTGACGGACCAGGCGGTACTCACTTTGTGTCCAGCCCCCTACTGCAACGATCTGCCGGGTGGATACGCCCTGCTAGGCCCGAATCCGCTGCCCGCGATGTGAGCGGCAACCTGTGCGCGATCGACGAAACCGGCTGCGGGAGCCGGTATTCCGCGCGGGCATTAGCGGGCCATTGGTCGGTTGTTGGTGGGCGCGGCGAATCTCGGGTCGTACCGAACGACCACCGGTACCGAACGATCAAGGGACGACATCATGCGATACCGGATTCTGACCCTCGCCCTCGCCGCCGCGGCGCTGGCGGGCTCGACCGCCGCGTTCACCGGCGCCGCCGGCGCGACCGCGCCGTGGTGCACCACCTCGCGGATCCAGGCCTCGGTCACCGCGGGCGAGCAGCTCGGCTCCAACCTGCGCACCGCGAACATCACGCTGCGCAATGTCTCCGCGCAGACCTGCCGCACGCAGGGCTACCCGGGCGTGGACCTGGCGGTGTGGGGCCGGCCCGGACAGCACGCGGTGCGCAACGGCGCGACCGGCCACCCCATCGAGCTCGCCCCGGGACGGTCGGCGACGGCCACGCTCACCTACAAGTTCGGCGCGACCGACTGGATCGCCAACGAACTGATCGTCACCCCGCCCGACAACACTCGCCCGCTGCGCCTGTACTGGGATTGGCGCAAGCTCGGCTCGGTCACCTTCGACCAGCCCGGCGCGGTCACCATCGGCCCGCTGCGCGCCTGACTCCCCCTGTCCCCGGCGGCGTGTCGAGAAATGGTGTCGGTTGGACGACGGATCGGTGGAGACACCGCCAGTCGGCGTGGCTGCCGCGTCGCGCCGACGAATGCTGATCCACTGATCATGATCATCGGCACCGGGTGAAGGAGGCACGCGATGGCAGTGCGACGCCGTCAATTACTGCTCGGATTCGCCGGAGCGAGCGGGCTGGTACTCGCGGGCTGTGGCCGGGACCATTCGGCGCCGCCCACACCCGCCAAGATCCATTTCGAGCCCGCGCCGGCGCCGCAGCCGGTGTCGGCCCGCGGGCCCGGCACGGTGACCGTCACCGACGGCACCCTGACCTCGGTGGAATGGCTCGACGAGACCGGCCGCGCGCTGCCCGGCGCGCCGGCCGCCGACCACAAGAGCTGGGTCAGCGCCGAACCGCTCGGCTACGGCCACACGTACACGGTGAAAGCCGTGGCCAAGGGCGAGTCCGGCGACATCACCGCGACCGCGAATTACACGACGCCCCGGCCCGATCGGATCGTCGACGTCTCGCTGCAGTCGGCGAATCAGGTCGATCTCGCCGAAAACGACACGTACGGCGTCGGTTTCGTACTCGTCGCGCATTTCACCGAGGCCGTGGACCGCGTGGCCGCCGAAGCCGCGCTGAAAGTCGTGACCGCGCCCGCCGTCGCGGGGGCCTGGTACTGGCTCGACGATCGCAACGCGCACTGGCGGCCCGAGCTCTATCACGCACCCGGCACCCGGATCACGGTGACGGCGGACCTGTTCGGCGTCCCGCTCGGCGACGGCGCGTTCGGCCAACGCGATCAGCGGGTGTCGGTGACCATCGGCGCGGCGCACGTGGCGATCGCCGACGACGACACCAAGATGATCGACGTCTTCGACAACGGAAACCTGGTGCGCTCCATGCCGACGTCGATGGGCAAGGGCGGCAGCGCGGTGATCGGCGGGCGCACGCTGTCGTTCTGGACCCGGCCGGGCACCTACACGGTGCTGGACCGCACCGACCCGGTGATCATGGATTCGGCGTCCTACGGCCTGCCCACCAACACCAGCCTCGGCTACCGGACCACCATCCATCACGCGGTGCGGATCAGCCACGACGGCATCTACGTCCACGAGCTGGCGCAGAGCATGTGGGCGCAGGGCAATACCAATGTGTCGCACGGCTGCCTCAACATCTCCCCCGCCGACGCCACCTGGTTCTTCGACTTCGTCGTCCCCGGCGATGTGGTGGAGGTTCGCAATACCGGCGGCGAACCGCTCGACATCTGGCAGAACGGCGACTGGTCGATCCCGTGGCCGGAGTGGCAGCAGGGCCGGGCCCAGTCCTGAGCTAGCGGCGCGCGCCGACGATCCGCAGCGCGAGATCGACGTAGTAGTCGCCGATCTCCTCGGGCGAGAGCGGCCCGTCGTCGCGGTACCAGCGGGCCAGGTCGATGCCCAGCGACAGCAATGCCACCGCGGCCATGCGCGGATTCGGGTTGTCGAACACGCCCGCCGCGACGCCGCGTTCGATGAGCTGCCGCATCTCGGTGTCGATGACCCGGCGGACGTCCTTGATCTCGCGCTGATGCTCGGGGCTCAGGGCGGCGAGCTCGTAGTTCACGACCCGCGCGCCGGTGTGCCCGCGGGCGTGGTCGATGGCGAAATCGCGCATCACCGCGACCAATTGCTCCACCGGGTCGTCGGAGGAGGACAGTGCGTCGCGCAGCCGGGCCAGGGTGTTCTCGTGCCCGGCGCGCGAAACCTGGTAGAGCAGTTCCTCCTTGGACCGGTGGTGCACGTAGATGGCCGCGGTGCTCAATCCGGCGATCGAGGTGATGTCGCGGGTGGTGGAGCCGTGGAAGCCGCGCTCGGCGAAGGCGACGATCGCAGCGTCCAGCAGCCGTGCCCGCGTCTCGTCCGCGCGCGAGCGATCCTCTGATCCGGTCACCGGTACAGTCTCGCAGCCACCGGAGAACTTCCGGCGCGCGGCTAGCGGGCGCGCTTTCCCCACTCGGGGTCGCGACGGCGCAGTTCCCACTGGGCGATGGAACGCTTGTGCACCTCGTCGGGTCCGTCGGCCAGGCGCAGGGTGCGCATGTGGGCGTACATGCTGGCGAGCGGGAAGTCGTCGGAGACGCCGGCGCCGCCGTGCACCTGGATGGCGCGGTCGATCACCTTCAGCGCAACGTTCGGGGCCGCGACCTTGATGGCGGCGATCTCGGTGCGGGCGGCCTTGTTGCCGACGGTGTCCATCAGGTACGCGGCCTGCAGGGTGAGCAGCCGGGCCATATTGATCTCGATGCGCGCCTCGGCGATCCAGTCCTGGATATTGGCCCGATTGGCCACCGGCTCGCCGAAGGTGACGCGCGACTGCGCCCGGTCGATCATCAGGTCCAGGGCGCGTTCGGCCATGCCGACGGCGCGCATGCAGTGGTGGATGCGGCCGGGGCCCAGGCGGGCCTGGCTGATCCTGAACCCGTCGCCCTCACCGGCGAGCAGGGCGGTGACGGGGACGCGCACGTTCTCGAAGAGCACTTCGGCGTGGCCCTCGCGGTCCTGGTAGCCGAAGACCGGCAGTCCGCGCAGCACGGTGACGCCGGGGGTGTCCATGGGCACGACCATCATCGACTGCTGACGGTGGGTGGGGGCGTCGGGATCGGTCTTGCCCATCACGATCATGACCTTGCAGTTCTTGTGCAGGGCGTTGGAGGTCCACCATTTGCGGCCGTTGAGCACGTACTCGTCGCCGTCGCGTTCCATGCGCAGCTGGATATTGGTGGCGTCGGAGCTGGC
This sequence comes from Nocardia sp. CA-136227, assembly GCF_050955695.1. Taxonomy (NCBI): domain Bacteria; kingdom Bacillati; phylum Actinomycetota; class Actinomycetes; order Mycobacteriales; family Nocardiaceae; genus Nocardia; species Nocardia sp. CA-136227. Next base: position 3,065,702 of record NZ_CP192081.1, on the reverse strand, counting down.
GACCGCGGGTTCGGTCATGGCGAACGCCGAGCGGATCTCGCCGTCGAGCAGCGGGCGCAGCCACTGTTCCTGGTGTTCGGGGGTGCCGAACAGGGTCAGCACCTCCATATTGCCGGTGTCGGGGGCGTTGCAGTTGGTGGCCTCGGGCGCGAGAACCACACTGCGGCCCATGATCTCGGCCAGGTGCGCGTACTCCAGGTTGGTCAGGCCCGGGCCCCACTCCGGGTGCGGGTGGAAGAGGTTCCACAGGCCGCGCTTGCGGGCCTCGGTCTTGAGCTCCTCGAGCACCGGCGGATGGAAGTGCGGATCTTTGGATTCCGCCATCTGCGCCTCGTACACCGCTTCGGCCGGATAGACGCGCTCGTCCATGAAGGCGAGCAGCTCGTCCCGGTATCCGCGGGCCCGCTCCGACAGCTCGAACATCGACAACTCCTGATCGTGGGTCGCACACAGTGGTTACTGTCTCGCCAGGTACGCTATCCGAACTTGATTCCGGATTCAAGTATGGTTCTGGGGCGCGCTATTCAGGTTGTGCACCAACAGCTTTCGCCATTCACTGATTCGGCCTGACAGCTGAGCGGAGACGAAAAACGGTGCCGTGACACCGGGTGTCACGGCACCGCTTCGGGCGGAGCGGCCGGAGTCGGATGTACCCGGTCCCCGGCTCCGTGCCCCGCCATCGGCGGATCGATCCGGGTGGCGAGCGTCGCGCGGTGACGCCCTGCGCTGCCCAGACCGATCCGGTCTACCTCGGCGCGCTCGACGTACGGAGCCGGGCTTCCACCGCGCGCCGGGGTTCGTCTCGGACCGTGCCGGTCATCGGCCGCGCTCCGCGACGGCGTCGATCCCGGCTCCCAGCAGGGGTTCGACGGCGTCGCCGATGGTGTCGAATCCGGCGCCCACGGTCTGGCCGTGCAGGTAGCGGTAGTGGATGCCTTCGAGGATGGCGGCCAGTTTGAAGGCGGCCAGTCCCTGGTAGAACCCGAAGTTCGCGAGGTCGCGGCCGCTGTGTTCGGCGTAGCGGGCGAGGGTCTCGGCCTCGGTGAGATAGCCGGGGGCGCCGGACATGTCGCCGGGCACACCCAGATCGCCCAGTCGCTGATACAGCGTCAGCAGGGCGACGTCGGTGAGCGGGTCGCCGACGGTGGCCATCTCCCAGTCGACGACGGCGGCCACCCGGTCCTGGGCGTCGACGAGGACGTTGTCGAGCCGGTAGTCGCCGTGCACGATGCCGTCGGGCGACTGCTCGGGCTGCTCCGCGGCGAGCAGCGCGTAGAGCGCTTCGGCGGTGGGCAGATCGCGGGTGTAGGAGGCGTCGAGCTGCTTCTTCCAGCGGTGCACCTGCCGGGTCAGGAAGCCGCTCGCCTTCCCGAAGTCCCCGAGCCCCACCGATTCCGGGTCGACGCTGTGCAGTGCGGCCAGCGCGTCGACCATGCCCTCGGAGATCACACGGGCGCGCTTCGGTCCGAGCGCCTCGAGTTCGGCCGCCTCCCGATAGGGCACGCCCGCAACGTTTTCCATGAGATAGAACGGCGCGCCCAGGATATCGGGATCGGTGCACAGCACGTAGGTGCGCGGGACCGGGACGGCGGTGTCGGCCAGAGCGCTCATGACCCGGAACTCGCGGCCCATATCGTGCGCGGTGGCCAGCACGTGCCCCAGCGGCGGGCGGCGCAGGATCCATTCGGAGACACCGTCTCCCACCACATAGGTGAGGTTGGAGCGGCCGCCGGAGATGAGCCGTCCGGCCAGCGGCCCGGCCGCGAAGCCGGGCCGGGCGCCTTCCAGCCACGTGGCGAGCCGGGTCAGGTCCAGCCCGGGCAGCTCGCCGCCCGCCGGGGCGCTGTTCGGCGCGCTCATTACGGCACCAGCAGGGCGACGTGCTCGGCGACGCAGGCCGGTTTGGCGGAGCCGTCGATCTCCACGGTGACCCGCGAGACCAGTTGCACGCCCGCGTTCGCCGGAGTCAGCGACACCAGCTCCACTCCGGCCCGGACCCGGGAGCCCACCGGCACCGGGGCAGGGAACCGAACCTTGTTGGTCCCGTAGTTGATTCCCATCGACAGCCCCTCCACGACGTAGACGCTGTGAGCGAGCATCGGGAGCAGCGACAGGGTCAGGAAGCCGTGCGCCACGGTCGCCCCGAAGGGTCCCGCGGCGGCCCGCTCGGGGTCGACGTGGATCCACTGGTGGTCGCCGGTGGCGTCGGCGAACATGTCGATCTGAAGCTGAGTCACCGTATGCCAGTCGCTGTACCCCAGATGGGTGCCGACCGCCTTCTCCAGCTCGGGCAAACCCTCGAATACCTGCATCGCTCGCGTTCCTTCCGTTCCGATTGCGCTGCGCCGCTAGTTCTTCGGCCCGCCGGCCACGTAGATGACCTGGCCGGACACGAAGCCCGCGCCCTCGCTGACCAGGAACGAGACGGTGTGCGCGATGTCCTCCGGCTTGCCCGACCGCGCCACCGGGATGGTCGCGATCAGGGCCTGGCGGAAGTCCTCGAAGGACATGCCGAGGCGTTCGGCGGTGGCGTGGGTCATCTCGGTCTCGATGAAGCCGGGCGCGATCGCGTTGGCGGTGACGCCGAACTTGCCGAGTTCGAAGGCGAGGGTCTTGGTGAAGCCCTGGATCCCGGCCTTGGCGGCGGAGTAGTTGGCCTGGCCGCGATTGCCCAGCGCCGAGGTGCTCGACAGGTTCACGATGCGGCCGAAGCTCTGCTCCACCATGTACTTCTGCACGGCCTTGGTGCACAGGAACGCGCCGCGCAGATGCACGCCCATGACCGCGTCCCAGTCGTCGACGGTCATCTTGTACAGCATGTTGTCGCGGATGATGCCCGCGTTGTTGATCAGCACGGTCGGCGCGCCGAGCTCGGCGGCCACCCGTTCCACCGCAGCGGTCACCGACTGCTCGTCGGACACGTCCGCGCCGAGGGCGACGGCCCGGCCACCGGCCGCCTCGATCTCGGCGACCACCGGCTTGCAGGCGGATTCGTCGAGATCCAGCACGGCGACGGCCATCCCGTCGGCCGCCAGCCGCCGTGCCACGCCCGCGCCGATGCCACGCGCGGCCCCGGTGACGATCGCTACCCGCTGTGTTTCGTTGCTCATAGGTTCTCCCGAGGGGACTAGGGGGTGTAGACGACGCGGCCGACGGTCTTGCCGTCGGCCAGGCGCTGAACGCCGTCGGCGAGGTCCGCCAGGGACAGTCGCTCGCTGACCAGGGGCCGGATCGCGCCGTCAGCGGCCAGCCGGGTCAGTTCCCGGTGGCAGTGGGCGACCGCCGCGCGGTCGTGGGTGTTGTAGAGACCCCAGTGCAGTCCGACGATCGAATAATTCTTCACCAGCGCGTGGTTCAGGGCGGCGCTTTGGATCTCACCGCCCGCGAAACCGACCACCAGGATGCGGCCCTCGAACGCGACGCACTTGGTCGACCGCGCGTAGGTGTCGCCGCCGACCGGGTCGTAGACGACGTCCGCGCCGCGATTGTCGGTGGCGGCCTTCACGATCTCGACGAAATCCTGTGTCCTGCGGTCGATCACGATGTCCGCGCCGAGCTCGCGGGCGTACTCCGCCTTCTCCGGACCGCCGACCACGCCGATGACCCGGGCGCCGGCGGCCTTGCCGAGCTGGATGGCGGCGCTGCCGACACCGCCCGCGGCGGCGTGCACGAGGAGGGTCTCCCCCGGGCGCAGGGCGGCGCGCCGATGCAGGCCGAACCAGCCGGTCTGGTAACCGATGTACAGGGCCGCCGCCTCGGCGTCGTCGAGATCCGGTGGCGCGGAGAAGGTCTGGTTCGCGTTCATCACCGCGTATTCGGCGAACCCGCCGTGCGGCAGGGCGGTCCCACCCAGTACGCGCTCGCCGGCGGCGAACCCGGTCACGTCCTCGCCGAGGGCCACCACCTCACCGCACAGCTCGATGCCCGGCGTGAACGGCAACTCCGGCCGCACCTGGTACTGACCGCGGCACATGAGGACATCAGGGAAGTTCGCCGCAGCACCGAGCACCCGCACGACCAGTTGCCCCGGCCCGGCCTCGGGACGGGCGACCGTGTCCAGGCGCATGACCGTCGCGGGCTCACCCAGTTCGTGGACCCGCCACGCCGGCATGTCCGCCACTAGACGCCGCCGGTGAGGGTGATGCCGCCGTCGACGACGAGCAATTGTCCGGTGAGCCAGGCGGAGTCAGCCGAGAGCAGGAACGCGACCACGCCGGCGATGTCCTCGGGCACGCCCAAGCGCTTGAGCGGGTAGGTGGCCGCGATGGCTTCCTCGCGGCCCTCGTAGAGCGCGGTCGCGAACTTGGTCTTCACCACCGCCGGGGCGACCGCGTTCACCCGGATGTCCGGGCCGAGCTCGACCGCGAGTTCCTGGGTGATGTGGGTCAGCATGGCCTTGCTCGCGCCGTAGAAACCGATCCCGGGCGCGGGCTTGATCCCGGCCACCGAGGAGACGTTCACGACCGCGCCGCCGTGATCCCGCATCCACGCGCCGTACGCCTGCTGCACCCACGACAGCGCGGCCAGGCAGTTGACCTCGACGATCTTGCGAGCGGCCTCGAGGTCGAGCTGCATCATGGTCCCGTAGACCGGGTTGATGCCGGTGTTGTTGACCAGCAGGTCGGCGCTGCCGAAGGTGTCGACCGCCCGCTTCACCGTCTCGGCCTGATGGGCCACATCGTCGGCGCGACCGGCCACGGCCAGCGCCTTGTCCGGTCCGCCCAGCGCGGCCACCGCCTCGTCGAGGGCCTCCTGCTTGCGGGCGGTGATGACGACCCGCGCGCCCTCGTCCACCAGGCGCTGCGCGATGCCGAGCCCGATCCCGCGGCTCGCGCCGGTGACGATGGCGGTCTTGCCCTCGAATCTGGTCATGTGGAAGTCCTCCGATGATCGGTGCGGTCCGGCGAGCAGGCAACTTACTAAGCGCTTAGTTCTTCGGACACCATGCTCGAAAAGCCCATCCCGGTCAATACTGGCAGCATCGAACCACGCATGTGATCTGTCGCACATGCGGGGTGAAAGTGCAGTTCATACACCGGTTATCGGACCGCTGTTGAAACCTGATTCAGATTCGTGGCCTTCTGCACGGCTACACGCGGCTAGCGGCGCAGCCGTCGGTTCGGCGGTGCGGGCTCCGAACGCGCGAACTGCCCGGGGGTCTGCCCCTTCCAATCGCGGAACGCCGTCGCGAACGCCGACACGCTGGTGTAGCCGAGGCGCGTGGCCACCGTGTCGACGGTGAATCCGGTGGCCAGCAATTCCTCCGCGAGCAGGCCCGTCGTCTCGCAGGCCAGCTCCCGGAAGGTCGTGCCCTCGTCGGCCAGGCGGCGGCGCAGGGTGCGCACGCTCATGTGCAGATCGGCGGCGATGGTGGCCTGGTCGATGGCCCGGCCGTGGCGCATGAGCAGAGCCCGCACCTGGCCTGCCAGCCCGACCCGGGCGCGGCGGCGTTCCACGATCTCGGCGCACAGCTGCTCGTGCTGGCGGCGCAGCATCGAATTCGCCTGCGGCATAGGGCGTCGCAGGTCGGCGGCGTCGAGGACCAGCACATCGGCGGGCCGGCCGTAGCCGATATCGCCGATCCCGAGCAGCATGCCGACCGCCTCGTAGACCGGCGCGTAGGGCAGGGTCAGCTCCAGGCGGCGCACCTGGATGTCCCAGTTCAGCAGCTCGCGCTGAATGATGCGCAGCGCCGCCAGGTCGCGTTCGATGGCGAAGCGGCGCAGTCGTGGCGGCACCGGCTCGGTGTCGAGGGTGACCAGCACCCGGTCCTGCGCGTCCGCGATGCCGAATCGGCAGTAGGCGAAGGACAATTCGGCGTGCCGCGCCCACAGCTCGGCCATCTCGCGAACGGTGGAGCAACTGCTCATGGCGATGCCGAGGCTGCCGAGCATGCTCGAGTGCACCGAAAACCCGGCCAGCAGGCCCAAACCCGGCTCGTCGCCGGTGGCGTCCAGGATATTCTCGATGAGCCGGAACTCCTGGGCGATATCTATCTCGATGTCCGGGTCGTCCAGATCTGCCTCGGTGAGCCCCGTCCCGGCCAGGACGGCGGCTCTGGTCATCGCGCGGCTAGTGGCGAACTCGACCAGCACGGCAGCGCTGTGTATCGAACGGACACACCAGGAGTCGTCGAGCATGTCGCAGATGATCTCCCATCCGATCCCCGCGACTGGCCCAATTGAGCAATTCTTCAGCTACTTTCGCGTGACCTCGGGCGTGTCGCCCGCGCGCCCCTCGTCCGGGCCTCGCGCGCCATACGCCACGCGCATCCATGGCGTGGCCCAAATCCGCAGAGGCGTGGCCCCGCGGCACACCCCGGACGCGACGACCCCGGCCCTAGCCTTGTCGACGTTGGCCGCTCGCCCTTGGCGGCCTCCGCGGTCCCGCCCGCACAACGGGACCGGACGCTGCACACGGCAGTTCCCCTCGGCGGGCGCGGTACCCAACCAGGCACATCCTGCCGCGCCCGCCGAGACCCCGTAGCCACCGGCCGAGCCGCGCTACTTGCGCCCGATTCCGAACGCGCGCAACGTACCCAGCACCACGCCCGGCGGCACCAGCACCCACACCCACCACGGGTAGAGCCACTCCAGGGTGACCCCGAGCAGCAGCCACACGACCAGGCTCAGCCCGCTCAGCGACAGCCACACGATGGTCAGCACCATCATGGCGATCCGCCCGCCCGAGGGTCCGGGCTCCTTGTGCTCCGGCAGATCCGCCTCCACCACGGCCAGTTCGCCGCGGGTGCGCGCCTGCCAGATCGCCTGCACGCGGGTGTCGTACTCGCCGAGGTCGAGCAGACCGGCATCGACGGCCTTGCGCAGCCGTTCCTCACCCGCGCGACGCTCGACATCGGAGATCCGAATGTCGTTGGGGTGCAATGGTTCGTTCACCGCATCGATCCTGCCACTCCGGGCTCCGGCGCGCCCGGTTCCCGGTCAGGGGCTGGACGTCAGCGCGCCCATCGTGAGCGCGACCAGCCGGGCGATGCCCGCGTCGTCGCTCGTCTCGGCGGCCGCGCCCAGGGCGTGCAGGCTGTAGGCGGCGAGTTCGGCGGCGGGCACGTCGTCGCGCAGGTCGCCGGAACGCACTCCCTCCTCGACCAATTGACCGATCAACTCGCGAAGCTGGTTGTGCGCGTGGACGACCTGCTCGTCGGGGTGCAGGAAGGTCACCAATTCCCGGTCGTGGCCGCGGCTCTGCCGGGCGATGTGCGCGTAGCTGGTGAGCACCGCCGCCAGCCGCTCCCCCGGCATGCCCGCACCGTCGCGCACCGCGGCGAGTTCGCGCAGGTGCCCGTCGATCCGGCGCACGTGCCAGGTCCGCAGGATGGCCTCGACATCGGAGAAGTACTTGTACAGCGTGGCCCGCCCGATCCCGGCCCGCTCCGCGATCTGCGACATCGTCACCCCGCGCAGCCCACGATCGGAGGCCAGCTCACCCGCCGCGTCCAGGATCGCCTCCCGCACCTGACCCCGATGCGCCTCGATCGTCTCGTTCCACAGCTTCGGCACAGCTCGACTATACGTTCTGACCCCCACCTGAACAGTCAGCATTGACCCTAGACACTCTGTCTCTATAAATTGAAAAACATCTCGCCGACCTGGAGGTCGAGCGGCGCGGCCGCCGGTCCCTGGTCGTGGACCGGCGGCCGGTCATCGATCCTCAGCGCAGGTAGGACAGGATGCCCATCATGCCCGCTTCGCCGTGATACGCGTTGTGGCAGTGCAGCATCCACTGGCCGGGGTTGTCGGCGTCGAAGTCGACTTCCACGGTCTGCATGGGCGTGACGATGGAGGTGTCCTTGCGCGGGCCCGTGCCGTCGCGGTTGACGACCTGGTAGGTATGGCCGTGCAGGTGCATGGGGTGGAACATCATCGACTGGTTGCGGAAGCGCAGGCGGATGCGCTGGCCCTGGGAGACGTTCAGCATGGCGTGGTCGGGGTAGGCCTTGCCATTGATGGTCCAGACGTAGTTCTTCATGTCCGAGCCGAGGGTGACGTCGAGGGTCTGGTCGGGCTGTTTCGGCTGGAGCCGAACGGGTTCGGCGGAGGTCAGGCGGTCCGCGGTGAGCGGGGCGACGGCGAGTTCGGCGGGTTGCGCGTCGGCCGGGGGCGGGGTGCCGCCGCCGGTGCGGACCAGCGCGAAGGCGCGGCCGGTCTTACCCTCCGCGGCGGCGACCAGCGGGAAGACGCCGTCGGTCAGTTCGACGATGGCGTCATAGCGTTCGCCCATGCCGATGAGCAGGCTCGCGGTGGTGACGGGCCGCACCGGGAATCCGTCGGTGTGGGTGACGCGGAGTTGATGCCCGCCCAGCGCGACCCGGAACGCGGTGTCGGCGGCGGCATTGATGATCCGCAGCCGCATGCGCTGACCGGGCCGGGCGGTGAATACCGTTGGGTCGGTGCCGAGTTTGCCGTTGATCAGGAAGTACGGGTAGGTGACGTCCCCGGCGTCGGAGCCGAGCGGCGCGTTGGGGTCGGCGGACATGGACATGCCGCCGCCCATGGTCATACCGCCGTGGTTCATGCCGGACCCGCCCATGTTCATCCCGGCCATGCCCTTGTCCCGCAGCTGCCGCAACTCCTGATCGGGGTCGCGGCCGGCGACGCCGTCGAGCCAATCGTCCAGTACCACTACGGCTTCCACGTCGTAGTCCTTGCCGTCGGCCGGGTCCTCCACGATGAGCGGCGCGTACAGGCCGCGGTCGAGCTGGACGCCGACGTGCGGATGGAAGAAGTAGGTGCCGGGGTCGGGCGCGGTGAACTCGTAGCGGAAGGTCCCGCCGGGCGCGATCGGCGGCTGCGTGACGTCGGGGACGCCGTCCATGTCATTGCGCAGGGCGATGCCGTGCCAGTGCACGGTGGTCGGGGCGGGCAGCGCGTTGGTGACGTCGGCGCGCACCACTTCGCCCTTGGCGACACGGATCTCGGGTCCGGGCACCCGGCCGCCGAAGGCCCAAGTCGGCACCCGCACGCCACCCAGGTCGGCCACGGTCGGTTCGGCACGCAGGCTCACCTCGCGCACGGCCGCGCCCGCCGCGCGGCGAGCGGCCTCGGCGGCGCGCACAGCCTCGGAGTCCGGCGTCACGAGACCACGCGGCGGGGCCGAATTCTTCGAGCAGGCGGCCAGCGTGACGGCGGCCGCGGTACCGGCGCCGACGGCGAACAGCCCGCGCCGGGTCAGTGGACGCGCGAGCGGGGAACGGTTGGAGGACATGATTTCTCCCTGAGTTGTCGGGTTCTGGGCGCGCCCGCAGGGGGCGTCGGCCGGGATCGGAAGGTCGGCCGCGACCCGGATCCGGGTGCGGCGCAAGACCTGTCAGATCCGAAGAATCGACAGTTCGGAGAGGGAGAGTGAGGTCCAGGGCGGGGGACGTTCGCGGTGAATCCGCCACGTCGCGAGCGCCGGTGGACGGATATCGCGGGACCTGTCGGTGATCCAGCCCAGGAGAACCAGGCCGATGCCGAGCATCAGCCCGGACAGGATCAGGTAGTCACAGCCGTGCGAGCTCGTGTGCCCGCCGGAATGATCGCCCTGGGGACCGGGCGTGTGACCCGAGGCCGTCATCGATTCGGCCATCACCACACTCGACCCGGAGACCGCGGGCATATCGTGGCCCGCCGAGAAAATACCGGCGTGCATGGCCGCGATCCCGAGCAGCAGCGCCAGCACACCGAGCAGCCGGACGTATCCGGTCGCTCCCGGCGCAACGCGCTGATCAGCCACGTCACCCATGGTAGTCGCCGACGGACAGCCACCCCCCAGGGGTATCGAACGCCACACTGCCCGATCGGGCGGCTACAGCAGGCTGTCGGTGGCCAGCCGGGCCAGGCAGGTGTCGAGAACATCGGCGGCGGAACCGGATTCCTCGCCCGCGGCCCACAGTTCGGTGGCCAGCCGCACCGCGGTATTGGCCATCGCCGCGGCCAGCGCCACATCGAGGTCGTCGGCGGCGCGGCCGGTGCGGGCGGCGATGATCGGGATGAGCTGGGTCTCGCAGTCGTACTGCACCCGCAGCCAGGTCGCGCGCAGCGCCGGGAGCTGGGTGGCGGCCCGCACCAGCGGCCGCAGCCGGTTCTCGACGATGCCCTCCGCGGCCAGCGTGCCCAGGGTCGCGATCCGATAGGACCGGCTCAGCGCCTCACGCAGCGGCAGTTCCGGCGGGCATGCGGCCAGTTCGTCGGCCCAGGCCTGGGTGCCGATGGCCAGCAGCGGCGCGACCACGTCCTCCTTGCCCGCGAAATAGCGGTAGAAGGTGCGCAGGCCCATGCCGGCCGCCGCGGCGATCTCCTCGACCGTGGTTGCGGCGTAACCGTTTTCGATGAACAGGTGCGCCGCCACCGTCGCGACTTCGCGGCGGGTGGCCGCGCGGCGGGTCTCGCTCAGGGCCGGTCGCCCGGCACGGTTTCGCTCGCTGCTCACCCGGGAACTGTACCGAGACCGAAAACGTTTCCTGGCGCTGCGTGCCATTTTCGGCATATCGTGTCAGAAACTAGCTTCACCGACGAAGCTGGTTGAACCGATCAGGAAGTGACCCATGAACCGTCTCGAGCAGCGCCGCATTCTGGTTACCGGTGCCGGATCCGGCATCGGCCAGGCCACCGTCCTCCGCCTGCTGTCCGAAGGCGCGGTCGTCGCCGGGGCCGACGTCAATGTCGAGGGCCTGGAACTGACCCGCAAGCAGGCCGCCGAGGCCGGCACCGACTCCCGCCTCACCACGGTCGAGATGAACATCGGCCAGGAGGCCGAGGTCATCGCCGGCGTGCGCACCGCCATCGAGGCGCTGGGCGGCCTGGACGCGCTGGTGAACGCGGCGGGCATGCTGCGCGCGGCCCACACCCACGAGACGTCCCTCGACCTGTGGAACCAGATCATCAATGTCAACCTCACCGGCACCTTCCTGGTGACCCGGGAGGCCCTGCCCGCGCTGCTGGCGAACCCGCGCAGCACGGTCGTCAACTTCAGTTCCACCTCGGCCACCTTCGCGCACCCGTACATGGCCGCGTACTCGGCGAGCAAGGGCGGCGTCCAGACGCTGACCCACGTGCTGGCCCTGGAATACGGCAAGCAGGGTCTGCGCGCGGTGAGCGTGGCGCCCGGCGGCATCAAGTCCGGCATCACCGACGCCACCCCCGGCTACCTGCCGCAGGACTCCGATTGGTCGCTGTTCGGCCGCCTGATCGCCGTACTGCCGCAGGACAATCCGGAGGAGCTGGCGGGTCCGGAGAACGTGGCGGGCGTCATCGCCATGCTGGTCTCCGACGACGGCCGCTTCATCAGCGGCACCGAGATCCGCATCGACGGCGCGGCGCACACGTAATCGCCCGGCGCGCAATCGCTTCGAATACGGCTAGGCCCCGATCGGTGATCCGATCGGGGCCTCGTCACCTCGGCCGGGCGGCCGGCACGATCAACTCGCCGCGCCGACCAGTCCGCGCACGATGCCGTCCGCGGTGCCCGACGGCCATTCCAAGGCCGTGTCGAGCTTGGCCAGCAGATCCTCGGCGGGCTCCTCGATCAGGCACCGCTCGATCTGGCTGATCGAACCCGCCGACGGGCCGCCCTTCTTCGCCACATCGGCCTGCGTCCAGCCGTTCTCCTTGCGACGCGCCTTGACCCGCTCGGCCAGCGCCTTGATGTCCGGCTGCCCGGCAGCGGATTCCGAGACCGCGGCCGCGGGCGCGGCAACCTGCTCCACGACCGGCTGCTCCGCGACGGCCACCGGCTCGGCGGCGACGGCCGCGTCCCGCTTCACCTGCGCGGCCTCCGGCCGCGTCTTCCCGGAAGTCATCAGTCCCTGCGTAATGAGCCGAGACCGCTTCCGCCTACCCATCTTCCCCATATACCGCTCCTCGATCCGCATCCCAGCCTTCGCTGAAGCACCGGATAGGTTGCCATAAGTTCGCGAGAATCCCTCGTCATCGGCGAATGTCGGCGTGGCAACACGCGAAACCGGCAGATACCGAGGAGTATCTGCCGGTTTCGGGGTGAATGCCGGATCAGTCCGCGAGGGCGTAGCCCGCGTCGGCGACCGCGGTGGCGAGGGCGCCGGGCGCGATCGGGGCGTCGCTGTCGACGACGACGCGGCCGCTGCCGACATCCACGTTCACGCCGGTGACGCCGGAGATCTTGCCGACCTCCTTGCTGACGGAGTTCGCGCAGCAGCCGCAGGTCATTCCGGTGACGGTGACGGTGGTGGTGCTCATGACTTGGGCTCCTCTTCGCTCGGGACAGCCGGTTCCGGCCGCTCTCTCATGGCTACCATACCCCCCTATGGTATTTCGTCAACAGGCTGGAGCCGCCCCGAAGCCCGTGGGCTGCATCACACGAACCGGAGTTGCTTATACCCCCTGGGGGTATTAACGTCCCTCCTGTCGAACACCACGAAGAGGAGAATTCCGATGCAATCCGCCCCCATGCTCACCTCCCTCTTCCGCAATCGGGACTATCTGCGACTGTTCACCGCGCAGGTCTCGGGTCTGTTCGGCACCGGATTGACCACCGTCGCACTGGGTTTGCTGGCCTACGATCTGGCGGGCGGCGCGGCCGCGGCGGTGCTGGGGACCGCGCTCACCATCAAGATGCTGATGTACGTGACCGTCGCACCGGTGGTGGCCGCGTACGCGCATCGCCTGCCCCGCCGTGGTTTTCTGACCGGGCTGCACCTGGTGCGCGCCGCCGTCGTGCTGGCGCTGCCGTTCATCGATCAGATCTGGCAGATCTACGTGCTGATCGCGATCCTGCAAACCGCCTCGGCCGCATACACACCCACCTATCAGGCGGTCATCCCCGACATCCTGCCCGACGAGCGCGAGTACACCCGCGCGCTGTCGGCGGCGCAGCTGGCCGCCACCATGGAGACGCTGCTGAGCCCCATGCTCGCCGCGGCCGCGCTGACCGTCATGAGCTTCCACTGGCTGTTCGTGGGCACCGCGATCGGCTTCGCGGTGTCGGCGGTCCTGGTGCTGGCCAGCCGGATCCCGAACTCGACTGCCACCGGCGGTGATTCGTTCCGGGAGCGGATCACGGCCGGGGTCCGGATCTTCGTCGCCACCCCGCGGCTGCGCGGACTGCTCGGGCTGAACCTGGTGGTCGCGGCGGCCGGTTCGGTGATCATGGTCAATACGGTCAACTACGTCCGCGACACCCTCGGCGGCACCCAGTCGGGCGTGGCGATGCTGTTGGCGGCCAATGGTTTCGGCACCATGCTGGTGGCGCTGTCACTCCCCCGCGTGCTGGATCGGGTCGGCGCGCGCCCGGTCATGCTGACCGGCGCGGTCACCCTGCTGGCCGGCCTGGCCGCCGCCATCGCGCTGTCGGCGGCCGACGCGGGTGACTGGCGATGGGTTGCGGCCCTGGCGGTGTGGGCCACCGTGGGCGCGGGCACCGCGGCCATCCTGACCCCCACCGGTCAGGTGCTGCGCCGTTCCTCGCAGGCGTCGGATCGTCCCGCGCTGTTCGCGGCCCAGTTCTCGCTCTCGCACCTGGCGTGGCTGCTGACCTACCCGGTCACCGGATGGCTCACCACCACAGCGGGATTCACCGTCACCTGGGTGACCCTGGCGGTGCTGGCGACGGCGGGCATCATCGTGGCGGCGCGGATGTGGCCGCGCGAGGATCCGGAGGTGCTCACCCACCTGCACCCGGTCGGCAGCATCGATCCGGAGCGGCTGGGCGACGCGGAACTGCGAGCCGACGGCTTCTACGTCCACACCCACCCGTACGTGATCGACGCCGATCACCTGCAGTGGCCGGTCCGGACGCGACGCGGACTGGAGGTTCCGACCGCGGCCTGAGGCCGGACGACCGACGGCAGGCACCCGACCCGGGTGCCTGCCGTTTTGTATTGCCCTCCGGACCGACACCGGCGAGTGCGGGCACAGAATAGGGTCGCCCGATCGGGGTTTACGCCCGGTTCGCGCCTGCCTAGCGTGGAGTGGGTCGGCGGGTCGCACCGGTAGGCGGCCATTTCGGCATGAAATCAACTGTACGAGTGGTGGATTCAACGACTCGAGAGGATTTCCGATGCGTTCGACGATGCCCCCGCGCACCCCGGCCATCGACCCGCCCGAGAGACGCTCGCCTCCGAACGGGGTGGTGGCCTCCGTCGGCGGCGTCTCGCTCACTTCCGCGGACCTCGACCGCTGGTCGAACCGGCTCGCCCGCATGCTGTTGCGGATGGGTGCCCGGCCGGGCGGGTTCGTGGCCCTGGCCGGGCTGCCCGAGCTGGAATCGACCGCGGTCCGCCACGCCCTCGACAAGATCGGGGCCCGCGTGTCGTCCGGCGCGCGCACCCCGGCGGTGGGTGTGACCGTGTGGGCGCGGCGCGGCGGGCTCAGCGACGCGGTCACCTGGCTCGTTCTCGACGAACCGGCGACCTTGCGGAAGTACCGCAGCACCTCGGACACGCCCCTGACAGCGGCCGAACTGGATGCCGCGGGCCGCCGGTGAACCCGACCCCACGGCCAGAATCCGCCAACCTCGCCGACTAGCGGGCGGCGGATGATCGTATTCGCCCGGCCATCAGGCAGACTCGGAGCCGATAAACCGAACCTTGCTTCGAGGAGTAACCGTATGCGCAAAATCCTGCCCGCTTCCCTCCTGGCCGCCAGCGCCATCGGCGCGATGCTCGTCCTCCCCGCCGGCACCGCCAGCGCGCTGTCCCCCGCCTGCCAGACCGCCGGCGACATCTACAACAGCTACGGCTCGCTGGGCCCGAGCCCCCAGCAGCGTCGCGAGGTCGCCGACCGCCTGCGCGCCATCGAGGCCTCGGGCGACGAGCGCACCGCCATCGACAACTTCGCCAACGCCCTCGCCAACGGCGACGTCGCCCAGATCAGCTCCATGGGCGTCCTGCTCAACGGCATCTGCGGCCGGGGCTAGTCCTCCGCTGTCCGCAGCACACTTCGGGCCGGGTCACGACGGTGACCCGGCCCGAAGTGTTTCGCAGGCGACCGAGCACGGCTGAAATGTCCGATATTGCGGCCGTCTCGACTTAGCGTGAAGAGGGCATAGCAACGCGACAGCAATTTCGGTCGATCCGGAAGGCGAGCTGATCCCCATGACCTCTGTACTCGGCGAACTCCTGCCCCTGGCGGTCGGTGTCGCGATCTCCCCCATCCCGATCATCGCGGGCATCCTCATGTTGCTGTCGAAGAACGCGGGCAAAGCCAGCATCGGCTTCGGAACCGGTTGGGTCACCGGCATTCTCGCGGTGACCGTCGTAGCCTCCCTGCTGGCGGGCGCGCTCGGCGGCCGCCACCACGGCCAGCCCTCCGCCACCGTCTCCTGGATCAAGATCGGCCTCGGCGCCGTCCTGCTCGTGCTCGCCCTGCGCCAATGGCAGCACCGCACCGACACCGAGCAACCGGCGTGGATGCGCGCCATCGACGGCCTCACCACCGTCAAGGCCGCGGGCCTCGGCGCCGCCCTGGCCGCCGTCAACCCGAAGAACCTCATGCTGTGCCTGGCCGCCGGCGCGGCCATCGGCGCGGGCGGCCTCAGCGGCACCGGATCCACCATCACAGTCATCGCTTTCACCATCCTGGCGGCCTCGACGGTCCTCGGCCCGGTCCTGGCCTACGCCATCGCCGGTGACCGCATGCGCGGCCTGCTCGACCAAACGAAATCCTGGCTACAGACCTACAACGCCCAGGTCATGGCCGTGGTGCTCCTGATCATGGGCGCCACCGTCGTCGGCAAGGGCCTCGCGGGCCTGTAAGCCTGATCACCTTGCGCGCATCGACGACGAAGTCGCCGAGCGCCTGTGCATGCTCACATGTCGTCGGGCAGAATCCGGAAAGCCGGGTACCGACCCAAGGGGCGGAGCACACGAAAGTCCTTGCGGTCCAACGTCAGGATGCGGTCGGTGTCGAAATGGTCGGCAAGCACGACGCAGGTCGCATCGACGATATCGAGATCGAGGTCGCTGTACGTGGAGCGGATTTCCAAGGCCGAACGCAACTGTGCCGCTCCGATTTCCCCGAGAACGACTCGGGTCGCGGCGATTCGATCGGCCAGTTTGCCCAGCACGGCGTCGGCGACCTTACGTCCGGCACGAACACTCGCCACATGATGAACCTCGGTCAATGCCAAGGGGCTCACCACCAGCGCACTGGCGGCATCTGCCGCACGTCGCACCGCGAAGTGCTCCGGATCGGTGCGATTGAACAGCGCCAGCAGGCCCGAGGTATCCGCGACAACGATCATGCGGGCCGGTTCATCGCATCGTGGATGTCGTCCTTACCGATCGGACCACCCATATCGAAGGTGTCCTCATCCTCGACCAATGGTTCATCCCATTGCCGATGCCGCATCAGGTACTCCCGCACAGCGTCTCGTGTGATCTCGTGCTTCGACCGCCCCTCGGCCTCGGCCTGCGCTTCCAGCGCGGCCTCTTCATCGCTGGGAAAACGCATCGTCCAGGCCATACGGTCACGATACCACCCGTGATACCACCTGCACGGAACATGGATCCGATCACCTTGCGATTCACAGCCCGGCGAGCCTGTAATGGTTATCGATCGGCTACATATAGATCAGGTGTCCAAGTGTTGATGATCCATCGGCCAGGAGGTCGCCAGTGAAGCGTTTCGCAGCAGTACTGACAGTGGGGGCCGCGGTCACCGTTCCGTTCTTCGCCACCGCCACAGCGAGCGCGGACACCTGGCAGCCGCTCCCCGGAGTCTCGATCCCCTTGCCCGACGGCCTCTTCACCGGCAGCGCGGGCGTGAAGCCGTCGCAACCCCCGGCTCCGGCTCACGTCCAGGGCGAGCCCTGCGACGACGGTCGCGGCACCTGGGTGCACCTCGACGGCGGCAACGCCGCCCACTACGGCACCGAATGGCTGTGCAAGACCAACTGAATCAGGCGGGAACGCCTGTTTCGAGCTCGAAGGTCAGGTCGGCGTCGGTGGCGGACTGCACTTGTCCCGCACCGACGCCGTGACGCGCCGGATCCGACCGGCGCACAGCAGAATTCCCAGTCCCCAGTCGTCGACGCCGCAGTTGTTGGAGTACACCTCGAGACCGGAGGTGCCGCGCTCGGCGATGGCCTCGATCAGCTCCATCGGGATCCCGCAGAGCCCGAATCCGCCGACCTCCAGCGTCGCGCCGTCGGGGACGCAGGAGACAGCATCGGCCGCCGATGCCCAGACCTTGCTCACTTGTTCACCTTTCCGAGCACCATCGGCTCGCCGTGGCCGGGGACGAGGATGCCCGCGGGCCGGCCCGCGAGTTGGCGAGCGCTCTCGTGGGCACAGGCTTCGTCATGGTTGAAGACCGACGGCAGCAGCTGCGGCCCGGTGTCGGTGAGGAGTGGATGTCCGGTCACCAGGGCGTCGCCGGAGAACAGGACTCCTTCGGAGGGAAGGAGATAACTCGTGTGGCCGCTGGTGTGGCCCGGAGTCGGCACGTCGACGATGCCGCCGGGCAGGGCGGCCAGGGTCTCGGCGTCGGCGGTGGTGGCGGTCGGGATCGTCATGCCGAGGTGCCCGTTGATCGCTCGCAGGGTGTGGGCGACCCAGCGGCGGCCGCGGCCGGTGGTGAGCTGGCGGAGCATCCCGGCCGCGCCGATCTGTTGCAGATACTCGCGTTTGGCGTGGCGTACCTCTTCGCGGCCGGTGTAGACGGGCATGCCGACTCGTTCGACCAGTGTGGGGATCGCGCCGATGTGGTCGAGGTGCGCGTGGGTGATCAGGACGGCGGCGATATCGGTGAGCTGATGGCCGATCCGGGTCACCGAGGCGAGCACGTCGTCGGTGTCGGAGGGGTATCCGGCGTCGATGAGCGTGACGGCGGAGCCATCACTGATCAACGCCCAGTTGACGTTCGTTCCGGCCACCGCGTAGACGGAGTCGGAAACCTGATCGATCCGCATGGGCGTCTCGCCTACTTCTCGATGCGGTGTTCGACGACCCCGATGCCGTCGATTTCCAGGCGCAGGTCGTCGCCGGGTTCCAGCCAGCGGCCCAGTTCCATGCCGCTGCCGCCGGGCAGGGTGCCGCTGGAGAGGAGTTCGCCCGGATAGAGCTGCTCGCCGCGCGACACGTGTGCGACCGCCTCGGCCATCGAGTAGCGCATGCCGTGAGTCCCGGTGCGCGACACGGTGTTCCCGTTGATGGTGACCGACGCGGTGAGACGGTCGAGCCGGTCGGCGACGGCGGGTCCGGAGACAGCGGTCGCCGACATCGAGGTGAGGAAGTGCTTGGACCGCTGCGGCCCGAAACCCGAACGCATCTCCGGCAATTGCACGTCACGGGCGGAGAAGTCGTTGACCACGACGACCGCGGCGATGGCGGCCGCGGCCTGCTCGACGGTGGCGTCCCGCAGTGGTTCACCCAGCACGACGCCGAGTTCGAGCTCGAAATCCAGTGCGCGGGTGTACGGCGGCGCGGCGACCGGAACCCCGGACGGGACGATGGTCAGGGCGTTGGACATGTAGTAGATCGGCTGGGAGTACCACAGCGAGTGGGGCCGGAACGGCGGGAAGGTGCGGCGACTGACCGCCTCGTAGAGCTTCGCGATCCGGTAGCCGGACGGCATGAAACGCTTGGTCAGGCCGCGGGCGGCATCCACGGCGTGTTGCTCGAAGAGCATGAAGTCGCGGAACGAGGGCGGGCACACCGGGAGGACTGTGGCGCCGTCGGCCAGGCCGAGGGCGTCGTAGCGCGCGATCTCGAAGTCGGTGGAGAACACGGACGGGATCACGGGAACCGCGCTGCCGCTGCCGGATTCGTCGATGCGGTGCCAGCCGTCGCCGGAGTCGATCTGGGTGTCGATGCGGTGTGCGCCGCGATCGAGGATCCGCCGGATGCGGGGCAGGGTCGTCGAGAGGGTCATCGTTTTGTCGCCTTCGCTTCGGGTTCGGCAGTCGGGCTGGAGGTCAGGAGGTGCTCGCGGAGGAACCGGGTGGTGAGCTCGGACCAGAGTGGGGCGTGGCCCATGGCGCAGTGATCGTCTCCCGCGTACAGCGCCAGCACTCCGTGTGGCGCGTGGGCCGCGATATCGATCGAGTCCTGGGTGGCGGCCAGGGTGTCGTGGGTGCCGTTGATGACGAGAATCGGTATCGCGATGTCTTGATAGTGCTGTGCGAGTGAGAGTTTCGCGAGTTCTCCGGACAGTTCCAGCGGATTTCGGGCGCCGGTGGTGGAGGCCAGGGTCGAGATCATGATCTCCGACATGCCGATCGAGTTGCGCCCGCCGAAGCTGTGGTGGGTGAGCGGACCGTTGGACACCGCGACCTCGATCCGGTCGTCGACCGCGGCCATGCGCGTCGACCAGTACGCGCCGAAGCTGAAGCCCACCATGCCGATCCGGTCCGCGTCGATCCGCGGTTCGGCGGCCAGGTAGTCGATGACCTTCGAGTACACGTGCTCGGAGGCGGTCGAGAGCGGTCGGCGGTAGGAGTAGGTGCCAGGCATCTCCATGACGAACAGTGCGATACCCGAATCCCGCTGTGACAGCATCGGAATGAGCAGTTCCGCGATCGTGCCTTCGAGCCCATTGGTGACCAGTGCCGCGGGGACGGGAGTCGCCGACCCGGCCGGAAACACCAGCAGACCTCGCACCTGTTCGCCGTCCCCGACCGGGATGCGCACCACCTCGATGGTCACGCCCATCGCGGGCGCGAGGGCGAGAACCAGGACCTCGCACAACCGGTGGGATCGCTCGTAGGCGCGCAGCCGCCGCGGAGTCCACCCCGGCCACGCGGCGACGAACTCGTACACGAGCGCCGTGATCAACTCGCCCAGCGCGATCGCGGCGTCGGCGTCCTCGGGATGCTCGGCGCAGAAGCGCGCTACCGCCGCGGGATCGGCGACCGTCCCCCGGTCGGCGAGGATCGTCACCGCCGGCGCGAGCAGTTCACCGAGCTCGCGCAGGTCGACGGTGGCACTCGGATCGGCCAGTTGCTCGGCCCGAGGTCCACCCAGCCGCAAGAGAGCCGCGTCGGCCAGGGCCAAGTGCACGCCGGCGATTTCTTCCCAGTATCCGGCCCAGCGGGCGTCGTCGAAGGAGCGGCATCCGGCCAGCTGGGTGCGGAACTCCTCCGGCGGGATCCCACCCAGGAAGGTGAACCGGTCGGCGAACAGGCGAGGCAGAAATGGCGCCACACCCACCCGCTGAGCTGCCCGTTCGGTGGTGTGGGTGATCGCTCGCGCACTGACCAGCACCCGCTTCCCCAGTTCCAGCAACGACGTCATTGCGTGCCTCCACTCCAGCAGTTCGCAGAACTTTCTGCTTTTGTGAGCGTAGGCACGGCTACTGGCTAAAAGCAAGAGAATCTGCTTTAAATATCCCTATGACCGAACCCGAGAACGCCGCGCCGCAACGCCGCCCCGGAGGCCGAGCAGCCAAGGTCACCGAGGCCGTCCACCGAGCCGTTCTCGAGGCAGTCACCGAGCAGGGCGTCGAGAACGTCGGCATCCCCGATATCAGCCGCCGCGCCGGAGTCCGCGACAGCTCCATCTACCGCCGCTGGGGCACCCGAGAGAACCTCGTCCTCGACGTCCTCCTCACCGCCAGCGAACGCACGCTCCCCCTCCCCGACACCGGCACCGCCCACGGCGACCTCACCGCCTTCGCCACCGCCCTCATCAGCTACCTCGAAACCCCCCTGGGCGACAGCCTGGCCCGCGCCCTGGCCTACGTCACCGACTCCGAAGAAATCACCGAGGCCCGAAACACCTTCTGGGAAACCAGATATCGCGCAAACCAACAGATCGTCGAACGCGCAGTGGAACGCGGCGAACTCCCACCCGACACCGACGCCCGCCAAGCCATCGAACTACTCATCGCCCCAATCCACTTCCGCCACCTGCTGACCCGCCAACCAGCCGACGCCGCCTTCGTCGAACGCCTGGTCACTCACGTGATCGGCGCGATGCATAGCGTGCCCGCGAAGCGCGCCCGCCGAACCTGAACGCACCGACAGACGACGAACCCGGCCCCTCCTGTCGGAGGGACCGGGTTCGTGGCGTGCGGCAGCAGATCAGTGCTGGTTGCCGTTGTTGTGGTGGTAGCCGCCCTCGCCCTGGTTGCCCTGGGTGCCGTTGGCGCCGGGGCCGCGGTCGTCGGTGCCGGGCTCGGCGTGGTTGGTGGGGGTGTGGACGATGTCGTAGTAGACGCTCGGGTCGGCGGCGTTGGGGGTGACGCGGTAGGTGAAGGCGTGCTTGTCGAGCTGGATGATGGGGACGACGCGGGTGAAGAGCACGGCGCCGGCGTCGTTCTTGGCAGCGATCCAGCGGGAGGAGCCGTCGGGGGCGACGGTCCAGTCGCCGTGCATCTTCGGGGTGTCGTTCAGGTTGTACATGGTGAACGTGCCGTCGGCCTTGAAGTAGGCCCAGCCGACGAAGTTGGAGACGGCCGGGTTGTCCAGCGGGACGCGGTTGCCGTTCTGGTCGAGGGCGTCGGTGGTCTTCCACGGGGTGGAGGCCAGCACGGCGGACGGCGAGGCCTCGTCCTGGGCGACCGCGGTGATGCCCGGGGCCTCGGGAGCGGCGAAGGCGGCGGCGGGGAGAACACCCACCGTGGCGGCCACGAGGGTGGAGGCGACGACGACGGTGCGGCGGGAGATCAGCGAGGTGATGTTCACGTGTTCAACGCTACGAATCGGGCCGCGGATCCCGCATCAACCGATCGGCTACGCCTGGACGCGCTGATGGGTTGACGCCCCAACGCCTGGACAACAGCGCGGGCGCTGGGACGCAAAAGAAATCGAGCCCCGGATCAGTGATCCGGGGCTCGATATTCGGTGGTCCTAACCATGATCAACCCGAACCGCCCGACGGCAGACGGCCCGAAAATCCGGGTCAAACCGGTAAGCACGCGGCGATTTACGGCCAAGAGCGACCGGATCGGGGGCGAAGAACCCGAGTGCCCGCAGGCAAGATGAGAACCTGATCGGCCCGGGCAGCATGTACGCCGCTCTCCATGGGACCCGCTGCAAGGAAGAGAGTTCTCGGGCAAAGACACCCGCGCCGTCGTCGCCATCCGGCGGCACCGTCGCAGCACGAGCCCACGGCGCCATACGCCACCAGTAGATCGAGGGAGGAGGCCGCACCCGAAGCCTGGCAGGCGACCATCTCGAAACTCGCCAAATGCCGGAGAGGTAGAGATCAGTCTCCCTTCGAATGCTGGTGGTGCACTTGTCAGCCCAGTCTCTAGTAGCCGTACAGCTGGCCTGATGTTCCCCGCGGTCTTCCGGACACCTTCCAAAGCCGGTCTGTGTCATAGCAGTCGTCAAGCCTCACCTCTCTGTCGGCGAGCATGGCATCGCAGAGGAGGGAGGCGGAAAGCGGCTATGAAGTCAGATGATCCTCCTTGCCACTGCAATCTCCAATCAGGTGAGATTGCTAGGGATGCGGGCAGGCACGATTACGACTATCGGAACCATCTGGCACTGACCCATCGGATCCATTGAATCATCCTGTGACATGGGAAGTTTCGCCCTATGCTCTCGACGCATGAGTACTTCCGACGATGCGAACGAATCCCCACAGTCACTGGCCGAGCAACGAGCGTTGTGGCGTGGGCAAGCTGCATCCTTGCCCAAGCTTCGTGGAGGCAAAGGCACTTGGGTCCCTCTCGTCCTTGAGCTTGTGGAGCAGATTGGGGCGGGAAAGGCCATCGACATGGCCGCCCGTCCGGAGCTCCCTCCCGCCGTCTTCGGCTCAGCACAACGTAAGGGCGGCGCTGCTCCACACACGCAGCCCCAGACCTGGCTTGAATACAGCAAATTCGTCAAGGGCACGCGCCTGGCTCAGACCGTGCACGATGGTCTGAGGTTGACGCCCCGCGGCCAGGCTGTTCGATCCGATCCCACACCAGCACAATTGGCCTCGGTCATGGCAGATCGCTTCCGTCTCTTCGCGGAAACCTTGTCGCTGGTAGCTACAAACTCACCCACTGTGGAAGAGGTGCACAACCACCTTCAAATGCAGTATGAAACTGCTTGGGAGAGCCTCGGAGGCACCCGCAGCCGAATGGACTGGCTCGAAGCTCTCTGCCTCATAGAAGGCCGAGGTGGCAGACGATGGAAGATCACTGCAGCTGGCGAGGCGCTACTCGCACAACGCACCATTGTCAGCCCGCGGGCGATCACCACTCGACCCGCTCACGTTCATCCCGTTCTCGAGGCGCCGGAAGAAATTAAGGGTCTCCTTAGTCGACTGTCCACACACGAGCGCTCCCATGACTCCCGCAGCACCTACAACATCTGGGTGCCGAGTCCGGCGTCGAGCCCGAACAAGGTGGAGAATCTCAAAACCATTGTCAACGCGGCGACAGATCCCATCGCGCGAGAAGAGTTGCTGACTTTTATCGCCGATACCTTCGGGCTTCGCCGTAGCAGCGTCGATTCGATGATGCCGTTCCTGCGGGTATCCGGTCTCCTCCATGAGGTCGGACTTGGCATCTACCAGGCGACCGATCCTGCGCGTGCATGGGTCAGGACGGACGATGACATCAACTTCGTTCGTATTCTGCATGCCAACATGAGGTACGTGGGTGAGATGCTCCGGACCCTTGAATCGAGTGTCACTCGTTCCGAGATGTACCACCAGGCAGCAAAGTACGGGCTCAATACAGAAAAGAGCCGGTGGATCGCGTCGTTCCTCGCAGACACTGCTCTCGTGGAGCAACCGCAGTACGGGAAGCTCCGCGCTACCGCAACCGGCCTGGCCCTTCTCACCGAGTTGCCACTCGCAGAGGTGCCCGACGCCGTCGAGCAATCAGCACCATACGACGGCGAAGACGTTCAGCCGGACAAGGTCCCGAAACCTTCGCTCACGGATGAACTCATGTGGCTCTCGCAATCACCGCAGGCTCTGAACCTAGGCTCAGGAAAAGCGTTCGAGAAGTCGGTGTGCGATGCATTCAGGGCGCTCGGGTTCAGTGCCGAAACCGTCAGCGGATCGGGCGATACCGATATCGTCGTTCGGTGGCGAGACGAGACCGAGGCCGAAGTCGTTGCGATCGTCGAAGCGAAGTCGCGTTCGAACGGGCACGTCACGCACACAGACATCAGCGATGTTGCCTTGGAGACCCACAAGAACCAGCACAAGGCAGACTTCGCCGCTATCGTCGGCCCAGCGTTCAACGGGGACACCATCAAGAACATGGCCGCTCGGCGCCAGTGGGCGTTGGTCGACGCGAATCGGCTTGGAAATGTCGTCGAAGCAGCGACCGAGTTGGGGCTCAGCCCGACAGAGACGGGACTCCTGTTCAAGGTTCCGGATGGCCTGACAGAACTCGATCGGATCATCGAGCAACGACGCCGGGAGTTGTCGGTACTCTCGTTCGTCGTCGGTCAGCTGGCGCAAGAGGCCGCAGACGGCGGCGACGCCATCACTGCCCGCGATATCTTCCGAGACGGCAAGCGAACAGAACTCACACCAACAGCGGAAGAGGTAATCGCCGCATTCTCGTCACTATCACAGGTCGAGATCGGCGCAGTTCGCTTGGCGCAGCAGCAAGACGACCCGAAGTTCTCGACCTACACGCTCGGCGACGTCCGGGCCGCAACGATGAAACTGCGAGCGTTGGCGGACGCGATCGACAGGGGCGCTGCGGTTGATGGATGAAATCCACCACATGGTGAGACCGGAGTACTGCCCGCCAGCCTAGATCGAGTTGCCCTCTTCTCCGAAGCCAAGCATGCAATCGACGAAACAGATTGCACTCGCGCGAGTTTGCACAGAGGTAACAGCACCTCCGCCAAGTACACCCGCGCGGCACTGTCAACTCCGGTCGAACCTTGGATCTGGCACGAATTCCGTGATTCCGCCTGGTCGGGTTGTTCAGTCGCTCAAAAGAATCGGCTTCCGGAGAAGATCGGGTTTGGCGCGGCCGAACATCTAGCGCTTGATCATCTTGATCCGGTTGACGTGGCCTTCAACCGGTCCGCTGCTCCAAGGCAGGGTGAGACCGGCGCTGACGGCGTCCTGATCGCGGCGCAGGCCGCGGACGAAGGAGGGCTAGGGTCGCCACTGAGATCGCTCAGGCCGATGCTTGCTCCGGGTCCGCGTTCAATGGCAAGTGCGCGTAGCTGTGCAGAGGAGGCAGCGTCGAGTCGGCCTGCGAGAATCGTCGACGCGCCGCCGGCGATGTGAGGAACCGAAATTAGCAGGTAGAGGTCGGCGTCGACCGGATTGCGGGCGGCGGCGACGGCCAGTGCGGCCAGCGTCGTCTCCAGCTTCGGCCAGCTGTGGTTGAGCAACGCCCTGAATGGTCCGCAGACCGAACCAGGGTGGATGGCCATCGTTCCGTAGAGTTCGCCCAACGTCTGCCCGGCGCCGAGTGGCCGTGCCGTGCTCAGGTTGACGAGTACGGCAGCGTGGTCGCCGGGAGACCCACCGATGGAAACGTCGATACGCGTCCCGGAACGAGGAGTCACCCAAATTCGCCTGACCGCACGTGAACCATCGACCGGCTGTCGCAGCACGATCGTCGGTGCGCCCGGCGTGTAGTGGATCATCCCGCCCACAGGGTGGTACAACGCGTCAGCAGCGTCGAATTCGGCTGCCGCCGCGGCGCGCAACCAGCCCCACAAGTGGTTGAGAAGACCCCACATGCCTTGTCCGGGATGCCATTCGCGAGCACCGTCGAGGTAGATGCACAACTTGTTCCCAAGGACATGCGGAGATCCGGCGAACAGTGTGCTCCGGAGGTACGAGCGGAGTACGACGTAGCCGTGCCCGTTCGGGACGGAACGAAATGCGGCTCAATACCTTTCACGCCGACTACTCGGACCCCCACCCTGAGTTGACACCTGCTTGGGGGTGTAATGGTGCTCTGCCGCAATGGGATACGTTGATATCGAACAGTTCGTCAGGAGGTAGCGGTGATGCGTACGCGAGGATTGCGGCGAATCGGAATCATGCTCGGCGCGCTGGCTTTGGTGGCCGCATGTGATCCAGGGGCATCGAGGGAGAGCTCCGGGAGCGGCGTATCGAGTTCGGCGGGCAGCGGTTCCACGCCGGTGACGAGCCCGGCCGGGCCGTCGCAGCCGCCCGCCACCGCCGGGAGCGGACCGGCCACGACCAAGCCGCCAGCGACCACGACGACGGCGTCACAGCCGCCCGCCGCCACCGGGAACGGACCGGCCACGACCAAGCCGCCGGCGACCACCACGGCGGCGGTGCAGGGCAGCGGCACGGTGACCGTCAAGACCGCGACACTGAAGGGCGTGGCGGTTCCCTATGTGCCGGTGCATCTCCGGCTGTATCAGCCGTGCGATCCGGCCGGGCACGATCGAGCCGAGGGGACGCCGGAGGTGCGGCGGTTCGACGGCGTCACCGACCTCAGCGGGCAGGCCGTGTTCACGGTTCCGGTGGGGTGCTACGGGTTGAACATGGATACGGTGCCGGGCACGAATCCGGTGCCGGAGGGCATGCACACCGTATTCGTGGAGACTGACGGTCAGTCCGTGACCGGGAAGCTGCGATTCCAGGATCCGGCGCCCGATCCGGTGTGCGCGCAGCAGACCATCAACCACGATCTGAAGGTCGAATCCCGGCTCAGCGGCGCCGCCGCGACGGTCACCGGATGCGACGGCAACTGGGCCGTCATCGCCTGGGACGTGCAGGGCGACAGTCAGCGCGTCGTGCGGCACACGGCGTCCGGGTGGACCACCTACGTCGGCTTCCCGCATAACGTGTGCTGGGCCAAGGCCGAACAGGACGGGGTTCCGGACCGGTTGAAGAAATACTTCACCGGCTGTTGAGTGACCGGGCGCGCAGACCCGCCCACAGTTCGAGAGTGAAGTGTTGCCGCAGCTGCGATGGCGGAGGATTGCACTTCCGCCGCCACCGTAGCAGGCCGATCCCCGAATCCCCCTGTGTCAGCAGCGGAATGAGCAAATGGCATCCGCCGCCCCTGAACCCACCGGCCTCCGCTCGGCATACAGCGAACCCGGCCCCTCCTCTCGGAAGGACCGGGTTCGTGGTGTGAGGCCGCAGGTCAGTGCTGGTTGCCGTTGTTGTGGTGGTAGCCGCCCTCGCCCTGGTTGCCCTGCGTGCCGTGCGCGCCCGGGCCGCGGTCATCGGTGCCCGGCTCGGCGTGGTTGGTCGGGGTGTGGACGATGTCGAAGTAGACGCCCGGGTCGGCGGCGTTCGGGGTGACGCGGTACGTGAAGGCGTGCTTGTCGAGCTGAACGATCGGGACCACGCGGGTGAACAGGACGGCACCGGCGTCGTTCTTGGCGGCGATCCAACGCGACGAGCCGTCAGGGGCGACAGTCCAGTCACCGTGCATCTTCGGAGTGTCGTTCAGGTTGAACATGGTGAACGTCCCGTCGCCCTTGAAGTAGGCCCAGCCCACGAAGTTCGACACGGCCGGGTTGTCGAGGGCGACGTGGTTGCCGTTCTGGTCGAGGGCGTCGGTGGTCTTCCACGGGGTGGAGGCCAGCACGGCCGACGGCGACTCCTCGTCCTGAGCGACCGCGGTGATACCCGGGGCCTCCGGCGCGGCGAAGGCGGCGGTGGCGGGAGATCAGCGAAGTGATGTTCACGTCTTCAACGGTAGGAATCGGCCCGGGTCCCGCGCATCGACCGATCGGCTACACCTGCACACGCTGATGGTTTGACCTCGCCCGCGTGACCCGCCACATCTCGATGAGTCACTCAGGTCGAGAATCACCGCCACCCGTGAAGATCTGGAGAAGGAGACTGCTGCGGAACCGCGGCGTCGCGAGCGGGCACGCGCAGACACAGTGCAGAATTCCCCACGGCCACAGCGCTGACCAATGGCAGAGCACGTCGCGCGGCGAGAAAACGAACTTCCACGATACGGCGGAGATGTACGATCGTGGCGGCTCGAAAACGTGTGTCATAGGCCGGCGAAGACGCCCATTCGCAATGCGTGACTTGCTGATTGCGAGGGCTGTCGGGGGTTCAGGGTCCCGGCAACGGACACGCGACGGGATCCTCAGGAGGCACGTCGATGTCGAATCCACACATCAACTTCCCGGACGGCATGACCGAGGCGCAACGGGAAATCACGAAATCCTCTGTCGCGACCCATATCGCCCGCATCGGCGCGGATAAGGCGACACTGCACGACAGAGCGGAGGAGGTCGAACTCACCGTCGCGGCGCACGCGCCACTAGCGAGAATTGCCGAGGCCGACCCGGATGCGGCGAAGGCCCTCCAGGTCGCCGCGGAGCGCCGGAAGATGCACATCGAGGCCCGGGCCGCGAAGCTGACGGACCCGATCCGGCCCAGCGACCTTCCCATCCACTTCGACGGCCCGACGCTGCGATCCGGCGATCGGATCTTCGTGCTTCCGTTCCAGTTCGATTGGAAGTGGCATGACGGCGAAGAACCGTCCCGCTCGAGCACCGACGTCCAGACCGGCGATGTCTCCATCGGGGTCGGAACCAATGGCCGGTGCGGCGGGCACGCGGGTTTCGGCGTGAGCTTCGTCGCGGATCGGACGGCGAGGGCGACTACCAGATCGCTGCGGAGTTCATCGTGGGACTATCTGGTGTCGGGCGCCCTGTTCGGCGGGAGCGCGACCTCGGAGGGCGGCATGGATATGGCCGTCTTCGAGGACGGCCGATTCCTCCAGCTCGTCGAGGACAAGCGCTGGCGCAGCCGCAAGAGCGGCGGCGAGTCCGCGAGCGGGGACAGCGGAGGCAGCGGTCTCGGCGAAACGATCGAGATCACCTGGCAGATGGTCGCGGGCCGCACCTACAACATCAACGTCGGCGCGTGGGTCTTCTGCGAAGCTCGACCCGGGGCCGGAGTACTCTCGGGAGACTCTTACGCCCAAGGAAACATCATCGGAAAAGTGTCCCTCATCAGCGTGTTCTTCGGCTGACACGGCCGGGCCGGAAACTGCTGAACCCTGGGCTGTTCCGCGCGGGAACAGCACGGACAACTACACGAAAGCAGTGAACCCGCAGGTCGATAGCCTGCGGGTTCACTGTTCTGTGGTCCTAACCATGATCAACCCGAACCACCCAACGGCCCATGGGCCGCAATTGCGGATCAAGCCGGTCGGTACACGCAGCACGCGATCGAGGGCTTGAACTGCGGATTCATCCGAGACATCCAGCGGGCGCGTCAACCGTGCACAGTCTCCTCGCCGGACAGTGCGGAGTTCGAAACGGCCACAAGTGCCACTGCAGATTCCAGGTTGTGGTCATACTGCCGCCGTCACGCGCGTACGCCTACGCCTCAGCCACTCCTGAAGTACCTCGCGTACTTCATCTTCGAGCTTGAGCGCATTTGGCGAACCCGGGATCAGGTTCTCCGAAAACCCGCACGCCCAGCGTGAAAGAAGGGTGCGCAACGTAGCTGAGCCGTTGGTCGGCGCGACCAGACAGTAGCGGCCACTATGCAATTCTGATCTGAGGCCAATCAGGTTGCGGCCATCTCCCAGTTCCGGGCCCCGAACCAGGAGTTTGGCCTCGACCGCGGCGATCAGCGCTCGCCTCGACGGGAATGGACGTTTCCCCGCACGCACCCGATTGGCTTCCGCGCGGGTGAAGATCGCGATGTCACACTCATGGCAAACACCAGAGCGACCCGGGAACTTAACGCCGAGGTGCACTTCGAGCTTCTGCTCGCACCGCTGGGAGGTCGGAGGGAAGGTCACGACAGCGAAGGTGTACTCCTCGCGTGACGTGAGAGTTCCGGGCCTCGTTCGAAACCTGACATCTACAGCGGGTGTCCGGCCGTCATTGGTCACCAGAACAGTGCCTCCGGCCTTTTCCGCCGCTGACAAAAGGATCGTGAACAGCGCCGCCTCGTACAGATCATCATGACCGACCGCGGCCCGACTCGAAACGACACAGTTCGGGCAGCGGTCGGGCACGGGGCGAGTAGTGTTCAGGCTGCCCAATCTTGCGAAATGATTCCTGTATTCCGTTGTCCGGCAACTTTTTCCAGAACGAGTACGTCCTCGTGGGCGATCAACTGGACGGGAAGGCCGGCGGCGCGCTTCTTGGTGATCAGGTCGCGTTGGAAGAAGCTGCTGTGGGCGATGAGC
Source organism: Nocardia sp. CA-136227 (assembly GCF_050955695.1). Classification (NCBI taxonomy): domain Bacteria; kingdom Bacillati; phylum Actinomycetota; class Actinomycetes; order Mycobacteriales; family Nocardiaceae; genus Nocardia; species Nocardia sp. CA-136227. The sequence continues at coordinate 3,035,706 of NZ_CP192081.1, read as the reverse complement.
TCGCTCTCGCCCACCCTCCCGAGTAGGGCCACGCAGCGTTCGACCGGTTCGAGTCCAGCTAGCGCCGCGCAGGTGAGTAGGTGCGAAGGCAGGTCGACCAGTTCGGTGCGTTCGCGCCAGGGGCGGGCGGTGATGACGATGTGCCCGCCGGGGCGCAGTCACCGCACGCATTCCCGCCGATGTCGATCGCCGCGACCGCCTCATCGGCCCATTCACCGCCCGCCAGCTCGTGATCCTCGCCGCCACCGCCCTGGCGCTGTATGCGGGCTGGCTGCTCACCCGCACCGTCATTGCCCCGCCGGTCTTCGTCGCCGGTGCGGTGCCGATCGGTGCGCTGGTCACCGGTCTGGTGCTCACCAGCCGCGAAAGCCTGTCCGGTGACCAGCTGCTGGTCGCCCGCGATCCGTCACCGCCTCGTCGCCGCCCCGCACGGATTGTCCTCGCCCCCACGCTGGCTCACCGCCCGCGCCACCAAGGGGCCGCAATCGGCTGCGCAGCAACCATCTCCGAAAACGACACCCACGAAGCCGAACTGGCCGCGGTGCGCGCCAAGATCACCGATGCGAACGCAAGAATCGACCGCTACCTCACCGCGTTCGAGAACGGGGACGATGGACCCCATAATGGTCGGGCCGCGACTCACCGAACTGCGCGACACCTGCCACCAGCTCACCGCTCGCCGCGACGAACTCATCACCACCATCGCAGCCGTCCCCGAAATTCCCGAACCCGCGACCCTGACCGAAATCGCCGACCACATCAGCGACCTCATCAGTTCCGGCACCGACCAGACCCGCAAGGCCCTGATCAAGACACTCATCGCCGAAATCAAGATCACCGGCCCCGACACCGTCGTCCCGGTATTCCGCATCCCCCAACCCACCACCGACCCCATCACGGCCGACACGAACGTCGCCAACACCCCCACACACGCGAACGGGCCCCTGCCCGACGAAAAATCGCCGGGCAGGGGCCCAATCAACCCGGTTCGGGTTGATACTAATTCGGTGGTTCTAGCTGGGATCGAACCAGCGACCCCTCGCGTGTGAAGCGAGTGCTCTCCCGCTGAGCTATAGAACCGGGGTCTCGCCGCCGAAGCGGCTGTCCAGCTCGGGGTTTCCCGTGTCGGAGTGAGACAACACTAGCGCGTTACCCCGCCTGTTTGCCAAATCGACGCCCGGGTGGCGGGGAGGTCAGCGTTCGGGGAGGGGTGGGGTGGGGGTGAAGGTGACGGGGAGGGCGAGGAGGGCGCGGTGGAAGGGGCCTGGGCGCCAGGACAATTCGGGGGCGGGGACGGCGAGGTGGAGTTCGGGGAGGGCGTCGAGGAGTTGGTCGACGGCTTCCTGGGCGATGAGGTAGGCGAGGGAGCTGGCGGGGCAGGCGTGGGGGCCGACGCCCCATGCGAGGTGGGAGCGGTTGCCGGAGAACCCGGCGCCGCGGATGGTGGGGTCGGTGTTGCAGGCGGCCATGGAGATGACGACCGGCTGGTGCGGCGGGAGCCAGGTGTCGTCGATGAGGACCCGCTGGGGCGGGAAGCTGATGCAGAAGTTGGCCATCGGCGGGTCGTTGAAGAGGACTTCGTCGAGGGCGTCGCGGGTGGACAGGCTGCCGCCGAGGGCGCTGCCGCGGAAGCGGTCGTCGAGGAGCAGCAGGACCAGGGTGTTGACGATCAGGTTCTGTTGCGGCTCGATGCCCGCGCCGTAGAGGGTGGCCAGCTGGTGCACCATCTCGGTGTCGGTGAGGCCGGTGGGGTGGTGCAGAATGCGGGTGGCGACGTCCTGGGCGGGGTGGGCGCGTTTGTGGTGTGTCAGCCGCAGCAGGGCGTCGATGAGCAGTTTGTTGCCGTGTTCGGCGCCGACGCCCTCGAAGATGGCGCGGAACCCCTCTGCTGCCTGCGCCGCGATCTCGACCGGGCATCCGAGCAGGGTGTTGAGCACCTGGAAGGCCAGCGGAAAAGCGTAGTCGCGCACCAGATCCGCCGATCCGGCCGCGCAGAACGAGTTGATCAGCGACACCGCGACCCGCTCGACGGTGCCCTGCAACCCGAAATGGTCGATGCCGGCGAGCCCGGCGGTATTGGCCTGCCGGTACCGCGCGTGCTCGGATCCCGCGTTGCGCAACGCATTCGGCCGCCACTGCATCATCGGCAGCACCGGGCAGTCCGCGGGCACGCCCGCCTGCCAAGCCCGCGGATCGGCGGGGAACCGTTCGGGATCGTTGAGAATCCTTACCGCCGTGCGATATCCGACCACCAGCGTGGCCGGCACCCCCGGCGCGAGCTCCACCGGAACCAAAGACCCGTACTGCTCCCGCATCTCGCGATAGACCCGATGCGGGTCGGCGGCGAACTCGGGGGTGTACATCGGTACGCGCGTACCGACTTGCTCTGACATCGAACCCACTTCACACGGTGCGCAACACTCCACCGCCGCCGAACAGCGCACATCCCGGATGCGGAAGATCAACACTACCGACGCGGCCGCATCGGCGCGCACCGTTTCGACGACCCCGCGCTCAGAGACCGATTTCGCGAAAGTGATTGACAGCGGCGAGCCGCAGGAGCAGGCTCTACGAGGCACAATTGTTGCTCGACAATTGCTGCGATATCCCGGCTGTCGGCGTTCCCGCCCGGTTGGTGAACGCCGGTCGACAGCGCTCGGAGATTCGGCGGACGCGGACGCGTCCCTTTTTCCTTCAGTTCGGACCCGAGACCTACCAATTCGGAGGTTGGAATGTCTAGCAAGCACGGCCGAAAACCCAGCCAGATCGCCGACAAGGCCAAGAAGGGCATGAAGGGCCAGGCGCAGCGCATGGAATCCGACATGGACCAGATGGCCGACGACGCCCGGCGCGACATGGACCGCCTGGGCGCCGGCATCAAACGGGAAGCCCAGCAGGCACGGTCGGACGCACAGGGCCTGGACAAGGAGATGAAGCGCAAGCTCCAGCATCGCTGACCCGGTGACGCGAATGGCCGGTCCACTTGGCGGACCGGCCATTTCGCCTGTCGACGGAACCCTGATCGTGGATCATGAGTGCGACTGGCATTCGAACTGCCCGTCCAGTCTGTGGGGAGTCCGCGATGACGGCCGTCGGCGATCGGGAATTGTGGTGTCCACTGGAAAGCTCGGTGCATCCGATGCTGACGCGGATCGAAGCCGACAGCATGGCCTGGCTCGACGCGCACCACGTGCTGCCGCCGCACCGGCGAGCCGAATTCCGTTCGGGCGCACCGGCCGCGCTGGGGTCCTACACCTATCCCCGCGGAACCCGCGAGGGCACACAGCTGGCGACCGACTTCATCACCTGGCTGTTCGCGTTCGACGATCTGTACTGCGACGCGAACCGAATCGGCAGCGACCCGGTCGAATTCAGTTCGATCATCGGCGACCTCGTCCACGTGCTGGAATCCCCGGCGGACAACCCTGTGGTGCCGGTCGCGCGAGCGCTGCGCGACCTGAACGGCCGGGTCGCGGCGATGGGCTCCCCGGTCCAGCGCCGCCGCTGGGCGGACGACACCGAGAAGTACCTGCTCACCAAACTCTGGGAGGCGGGGCGGCGACAGGCCGGATCCCTGCCGCCGCTGAACTCCTACGTCCATCTGCGCAGGCTGGGCGGAGCGAATGTCGCGTGCCTCATGCTGACCGACATCAGTCTGGGCCGCGAGGTCCCCGCGGAGGTCATGTGCGGCGACCGGATGACCGGGCTGGTGAAGGCGGCCGCCGATCTCGCCGACCTCGACAACGATCTGCTGTCGTATGCCCGGGAAAGCGGTCCCGGCGAGGAGTTTCCGATCAACGGGATCACCGCGGCGGCCTTGCACGGCACGCCCGACATCGCCGCCGCGAGCGCACTGGTGCTGGAGCTCCGGGATTCCCGGATGCGGACTCTGGTGGCGGAGTCGGAAGGATTCGCGCAATTCCCGGATACTCCGGCCGCCGACTTCAGTCGTGGCGTCTGCGAGTGGGTCAGCGGGCACATCGCCTGGATCATGAAGTCCGGTCGGTATTCCCGGCTTCCATTCGGCGCTCAGGAGTAGCCGAGACCGCGGAGTTGACGCGCATCCGCAGCCCTCGGGGCTGCAAGGTCGCCGACAGTGCCGGTCGAGCATCGGTCCCGGGCAGGGCATGCAGTCGCCAGCGGGCGGTCATGGTCGCCAGCGCAAGCGTCATCTCGGTGATGGCGAAGTCCTCACCGATGCACTTGCGCGCACCACCCGCGAAGGCCAGGAAACCGCCACGGGCCGTGGATCTTCCGGTGGTCGCCCACCGATTCGGGTCGAACAGCTCGGGATCGGGGTACAGGTCGGCCCGGTGCTGAATGGTGAAGGCGCTGTACAACACCGTGGTGCCCGCCGGCAGCGCGTGGCCGCCGAGTTCGGTGTCCTCCCCCACCGTGCGGGTCACGAACCAGACCGGCGGACGCAACCGCAGAGTTTCGGTGATGATCCGGCCGGTCACCGGCAGGTGGGGTAGGTCGCCATAGCTCGCGGTCCGTCCGGCCAACACCGAATCAACCTCCGCCCGTTGCTGTTCCGCGACAGCAGGATGCGCGTCGAGCAGACTCAGCGCCCACGCGAGCGCGGTCGCCGTGGTTTCGGTGCCCGCCACGAAGAAGGTGATGACCTGATCGCTGATCTCGAGGTCGCTGAGCCCGCCCCCATCCTCGTCCTGTGCGGCGACCAACGCCGAGAGCAGATCCCCCTGATCGGCCCCCGCCCGCCGACGCGCGGTGATGATCTCGGCCAGCGCCGCACGCAGGTCGGTGATCGCACGTTCGTAGGCCCGGTTGCCCGGGGTCGGAACCTTCAGCAGCGGAGCCGGTAAGAGCGTGCGCGCCATCAGCATCCGCACGACGAAGTCGACGTCCCGCAGCATCTGCCGCAGGACCGGTTGCGGGACCGAATGGGTGAACAGCGTCGCCGCCGTCACCGCCGAGGTCATCGCGTGGAGTTCGGATTTCATATCGAGCTCCTGGCCGTCGTTCCAGGATTCGACGATCTCTGCGATGCACCGGCTCATCACCGCCGCGTACTCGGCGGTCCGGCTCGGATGGAAGGCCGGCTGCACCAGTCGCCGATGGCGGCGGTGCAGGGCGTACGGGCAGGTGACCAACCCGTCGCCGAGGACCTCACGGACCCGATCCAGCAGGGGCCCGCCCTTGTCGAAGACCCGGTCCCGCCGCAACAACTCCTGGGTCAGCCCCGGATCGCAGACGGCCACCGCGTCGACCGGGCCGAGGCCGATCCGCACGAGATCCCCGTGCGCGGGCAGCGAACTCAGGAATCCGAGCGGGTCGCGCAGCAACGTCACCATATGGCCCAGCAATGGCAGTCGATGCGGAACGGCGGCGATCCCCGACGGGAATGTCATGGCGACTCCCAGGATTGGCGGAGGCACTCCCGAAAGGCGATTCTACGCTGGGGATTTGCGCCCGGACCGCGAAACCGCCGAACGCCGGCCGCTCGGGTCAGAGGCGAAGTCGCGCGATCACCGCACGATGATCGGTGTCCGGAATCGTGTACGAGGACAGGGCGACCGCGTGTCCCTGCGCGATGAGGATGCGGTCGATGCCGATCACCGGTCCCCACCGGCGGTCGGTCGGCCAGGTCGGGAGGGCGCCGACGCCGAGGAGTTCGGCGGAGTCGGCGAAGCGGCCGCTGACCAGGTTTCGGTAGGCGGCGTGGTCGTAGGTGGAGTTGAAGTCGCCGCCGGCCACGACCTGGCCCGTCGCCTGGTCGAGGATGTCCCGGATGCGGCCGAGTTCGTGCGCCCACACCCCGGCGTTCAACGTCGGCGGGATCGGGTGCAGCGCGAACACCGTCACCGGGCCGCGGCCGGGGTGAATCATGGTGGCACGCAGATTGTTCAGCCAGAAGCCGTCGAACTTGACGCCGTCCTCCAAGGGGTAGCGGCTGAAGATGCCGGTGCCCTGTCCAGCGCTGGAGGAGGGCGCGGTGAACCGGTGCGGCAGCAGGTCGGCCAGTCCCGCGGCGTCGAGCTTGCTCAGGAGTTCCGGAGTCAGTTCTTCGACGGTCAGTACCTCGACCTCGCGCTCGCGCACCGCCCGCACCACCGCGGCGGCCGAGCCGTGGCCGAACAGCAGGTTCGACTGCATCATCACCAGATCCGTACCGGGCGGGGCACTCCCGTCCGGCCACAGCATCGGCGCCTGTGACCACAGCGCCGTGGCCGAGACCAGGACGGCCAGCGCGGCGCTCACCCACCGCCGGGCCAGTCCGAGCACCAGAACCGCGACCAGCGCGCAGACCATCAGGTACGACGCGAACGATGCCGCCAGCACGGCCGGTTCCCATACCCGTGAGTTGTAGTGCAGCCCGATTCCGGCCACGCCCGCGGCGAGCAGCAGCCATCCGAGCACCGGCAGCACCCACCGGAGCAGGCCGCGGCGGCGTGCGATCGGCTCGACGGCAGCCTGCTGCTGCCCCAACGCGTTGACCATTCAGTCCTCCCCTATTCGCCGATCACGCTACGCGATGCCGGTCCGATCCACGAAAACCGCCCCTATTTCCGACAATTAAGATTGTTGCCGGATACTCGCCGAGTTCGATCGAATGGCGTCGAAGTCTTGATGAAATTAACTTTCCACCGTAAATATCTAATTGCAGTTAACGATCTGCCAGAACTGGCCCCTGACCGGCCATCGATACCAAACCGTTATTTCGAATACCAGCCGCCGCATGATGCGAACAGGTTACATTTCAAACCCCTGAAGTTGCGGCACACCCCACCGGGAACGCGCTGTTGCTTCACTATTTCGGGAGTTAGTTATGAGAACGACCGCCTCCACACTGCTTCGCGCCGGTATTGTTTCTCCGGTGGCTCTGGCCACTGTTTTCTGTTTGGCCGCGCCCGCGAATGCGGCGCCCGTCACCGTGAACTGGAGTTGCCAGGGCACGATCTTCGGCATCGGCCAGACCTCGAGCATGACCACCACGGTCACCGGCACCGCGCCGGGCTCGGCGGCGTCGGGATCGGCCGTGGCCATCACCCTCACCCCGGGCTCCTCCACGGTCCCCAGTTCGGCCTCGGGCTTCTCCGTGACGAACATCAGCAACCTGAAGATGACCTTCCCGACCCCGGCGAACTCGACGCTGGTCTCGGCCACCGCCTCCGGCGGCACCGTGGCCGGCACCGTGTCCACCTCGGGCGGGAACGTCGTTCTGACCGTGCCGGGTCCGATCGCGGGCGGCACCAGCTTCACCCCGCCGGCGGTGACCATCAATGTCACGGCCGGCAGCCCGGGCACCCCGATCACCAGCAAGTACGCGGGGACCAGTTTCGCCAACCCGGGCATGACCATGACGACCAAGGTGGGGTTCATCGGCAATGTGGCGACGTCGTGCTACCCGAACCCGTCCCCCACGCTGACCACCACGACCGTCAGCTGAGTTCGTGAAAATGCCTGGACCGGGCTGTTTCCGCCAGCCCGGTTCAGGTTCCGCCCATCGGATGGGGTCCCTGTATTGTCCACCGAACCCGCTCGGATGGCAGTGGAGCTCCGAAAAGCCCTGGAGCTCTACCACGGAACGGTCGAGGATCTGGCGCGTGAACTGCTCCGCCTGCTGGGGGTGAACGAGACCGACCGGCGCGCACTGGAAATCGTCCTCGTCGGCGGACGGTCGACGACACCGGGCATGCTTGCCGAACGGCTCGGCCTGACCGCCGCGGGCGCCACCGTCCTGCTCAATCGGCTCGAGAAGCAGGGCTATGTCACGCGCTCACTGCACCCCACCGATCGCCGCCGCGTGATCGTGGTGGCCACCGATCTGACCGCGCGCCGCGTGCGCGAGCTCATCCGCCCGCTCGCCGAGGAGAGCTTCAAGATGATGCTGAACTGGTACGACCTCGACGAGCTCGAACTGATCGCGGGATTCCTGGGCCGGGTCGGCGAACTGCAGCGCGTGCACCGGGAACGGCTGCGCGATATGGATCCTTACCCGCGGTGATGCCGCATGGCCGCGACGACCTCGTCCGGTGAGGCCGGCATCGTCTGCGTGGAGAACACCGCCGGACTGAAGCCGAAGCCCTGATTCAGCCGCCCGAGCACGCGAATCAGCAGCGAGGAGCGGGCCAGGAACGCCGCCGGATCCCGCAGCGCCACATCGACGAACGCCTGCCCGCCGATGCTCGACACCTGCACCCGGTCGACGTCGGCCCAGTCGACCGACCCCAGCCGGCGATGCGTGAAGCCCCGATCGGTGATGACCAGCTCCGGCTTCCGCCGCGGCAGTTGCAGCACCAGCAGCACCCAGCACGAGCCGAAGAACACGAACGCCATCGCGCCCACGACCATCGAGCTCGCCTCGGTGGTCAGCATGAGCACGCACCCCACCAGGACGAAGAATCCCGCCCCCGCCGCCAGCAGCAGCGTGCGCAGTATCGACGACTTGTAAACCGTTGTCGTCTCCAGCTTTCCGCCCCGCCCGTCGGATTCAGTCACCACACTCCACCTGACTAGCCCTCACCGCTACGGCGTCAGTATGCGTCACCCGCACCGCCGGGAGAAACCGAGCGCATCCCACGCCGGGTCGCGGCTAGAGCTTCGGAATCCCGAGCAGCCCGCCGAGGCAGCCGCTGGGCCCGGTCAACATGCCGATCGAGAGCCGGTAGTCACCACCGGTCAGCTTGCAGAGCAGCATCGCCGTCGCCAGATCCAGTCCCGCCGAGCCGGTGCCGAACCCGGTCTGCGCGAGCGTGGCCGATCCCGCGTCGGCGATGGGCGCGCCGGTCGGCACGTCCGCGGCAGCCGCTCCCGGCCCCGAGAGCAGGAGACCACCGGAGAAGCCCACCGCCACGGCCGATTTCACCAGAACGTGCGTCATACAGATCCATCTTTCGTTGCGAAAACCAGAGAGCCGCAACAGTAGTCGCCGAGACAACGGGTGAAACGACCACATTTCTAAGGGCGACAGGCTGGACTATGCGCTCTTCGAACCGTCCTGCCGTCACGTCGTCCCGACGCGCGACGCTTCCATTCGATCCGACCGGCTCGCCGCAGGTGGTGACTTGTGAGTCTCCTGGACCGGATCATCACCACGTTCGTCACCACGGGCAGCGCAGAATGGCCCGGCGTCCAGGAGATGCGACGCCTGCGGAACCTCGCCGACAACGAGGACCGCGTCGAGCAGGCCGACGCCCGCGGCGCTGAGCAATCCGTCCGACGCGTCCGTCCGCCCTCACAGATGCATTCTCGGAACCGCGACGAATTTCGGCGGTCGGCGCGGTCATATCAGTCGAAGGTGTTCCGTGCGAGGACGCGGGCACCCGGACCGCGAGGAGAATCGCATGAACCAGACGTCTGACCTCGCCGCGCCCGCGGTCGAGCATGCGCTGGCCGAGCTGCGACCGGCCCTGCTCGCCTACTGCTATCGCATGCTCGGCTCGGTGCTGGAGGCCGAGGACGCGGTGCAGGAGACGATGATGCGAGCGTGGCGGTCCGCGGCCCGGCTCAACGATCCGGCGGGCCTGCGGCCGTGGACCTACCGCATCGCCACCAACGTCTGCATCGACGCGAGCGCCGACCGGCGGCGGCGGGCGCTGCCGATGGATCTGGTCGCCGCGGCCGACCCGCGCGGCGAGCTGGGCGCCCCGCTGCCGGAGTCGACCTGGGTGCAGCCGTTCCCGAGCAGCCCGACCGTCGATCCGTCCGAGCAGGCCGTGTCGAACGAGTCGGTCCGGCTCGCTTTCGTCGCCGCCCTGCAGTATCTGCTGCCGCGCCAGCGCGCCGTCCTGATCCTGCGGGACGTACTGTGCTGGCGGGCCGCCGAGGTGGCCGAACTGCTGGATCTCAGCGTCGACGCCGTCAACAGCATGCTGCGCCGGGCCCGGGCGGCACTGGCGCAGGCACAGCGAGCCGGCGGCGCGCGGCCGCTCGATCCGATCGACACCGGTCTACTCGAACGCTATGTCGCCGCCTTCGAGCGATTCGACATCGCCGGTATCGTGTCGCTGCTGCGCGACGACGCGATCGTCGACATGCCGCCGGTCGCGTTCTGGCTGTTCGGCCGGGAATCGTTCCGCCGCTGGCTGATCGGATCCGATATCGGATGCCGTCGCAAGCGATTGATTCCGATCCAGGCCAACGGGTGTCCCGCCGCCGCACTGTACCGGGAGACCGACGGGCGGATGACCGCCTTCGCCATTCAGGTGCTGGAGTGCTCGGGCGGTCAGATCGCGCGGTTGCACACCTTCCTGCAACCGGAACTGTTCGGGGCCTTCGGGCTACCGCACCAGCTGGACTGATGGTTCACCCACCGCAGTCGGGCGCGGCGGTGTCGAACACCTCGCTCAGTCCCGCCAGGTCGAGCAGGATCAGCAGGCGATCATCCGCACCCACGAGCACGCACCGGCATCCGGAGCGCTTGGCCGTCAGGGCGATTCGTGCCAGCGCCTGCACCACCGCCGACGCGCAACCCGAAAGTGCGCGCACATCACACAGAATCGCGCGGTGCCCGTCGGCGCGCAGGGCGCTGACGCGGGCACACCACGCGGCGGTGCGGCCCGCATCGGGCTCGCCGGCCAGCACCACGATGCCGCCACCGGACGGCGATGCCTGTTCGAAGTACATACCGTGCACCACCGTCACGGCCTCGGAAACTCGTCGCGGCCCGAGCGCACTGCCGCGACGAGTTTCCGGCGCCCGGCCGGTTGTCAGGAGCATGGTCAACGAAACACATTCCCCAGTAGGGCAATCCGCACCACCGATGCGGCCGCCTACCACCATGAAGCCGGGAGCGATCCTCGCATTGATGTGCGGCGCCCAATTCATCGTCACCCTCGATATCGCGATCGTGAATGTCGCGCTGCCGTCCATCCAATCCGATCTCGGCCTGGCCGCCGGTGATCTGCAATGGGTGGTCATCACCTACGGGCTGCTGCTCGGCGGCCTGCTCCTGCTCGGCGGTCGCGCCGGTGACCTGCTGGGCCGCCGCCGGATCCTGCAGACGGGTCTGGCACTGTTCGCGGGCGCCTCGCTCACCGCCGGGCTGTCCGGATCGTTCGCCCCGCTGGTCGCCTCACGCGCGGTACAGGGCGTGGGCGCGGCACTCGCCGCTCCGGCCGCCCTGGCGGTGGTCGTCGCGACCTTCCCCGAAGGGGCCTCCCGAAACAAGGCGCTCGGCGTGTTCGGCGCCGCCGGCGGCAGTGCCGCCTCGGTCGGGGTGGTGCTGAGCGGCGCGCTCACCGCGGGGCCGGGCTGGCAGTGGATCTTCTTCATCAATGTTCCGATCGTGGCCGGCATGGTCGCGCTGATCCCGAGATATGTTCCCGCCGACCGGCAGATCCACCGGGGACCGTTCGACATCGCCGGGGCGGTCACGGTGACCGCCGGGCTCACCGCGTTCGTGTACGCCATCAACAAGAGCGTGGATCACGGCTGGACCTCGGCCACGACGCTGGGCTTCCTGATCGCCGGGTGCGCGCTGCTGGCCGCGTTCGCCGCCATCGAATCTCGATCCGCGTCGCCGCTGGTGCCGCTGTCGATGTTCCGGCGTCCGACCTTGAATGCCGCGAATCTCGTTGCGGCACTGGTGTTCGCCGCCTTCTTCGCCACCATCTTCCAGGCGTCGCTGCTCATGCAGCAGGCGCTCGGATACTCGGCCCTGCGCACCGGGCTCGCCTATCTCGCGATCGCGGTGACCGCCGTGGTGGCCGCGGCGGGCATCGCACCCGTCGCGCTCACTCGACTCGGTGCGGGATGGTCGCTGGCGCTGGCGCAGGGGATCGCGGCGGCCGGGCTGCTGTGGCTCGCCCGGATACCTGCGCATGCCGCGTACTGGCCGGATCTGTTCCCCGGCTTCGTCGCCGTCGGAATCGGCATCGGGCTGTCCCAGACCTCGCTCCAGGTCGCCGCGTTCATCGGAATCCCGGAGAAGGTCAGCGGTTTGGCGGGCGGCATGGTGGAGACGGCGCGCGAAATCGGCGGGTCGCTCGGTATCGCCATCGTGGCGGCAGTGGCGATCGCGGTGGGCCGCAGCGTGTCGACCGGCCCGGCCGCGGCAGTGACGGCGGGATTCCAGCGCGGGTCGCTGGTGGCGGCCGGGTTCAGCGTCGCCGCGGTCGTGACGGCGGTCGCCGTGGTGCGCCGCGCCGAACGCTCTGCTCGCACAACCGCGCCCGTCGTGGTGGAGGCGCTCTAATTCTCGGGCTGATGGTCCGGCGCGGCATCCGGCAAGAAGTAGAGCTGTGTCCGGTGTGGATCGAGGATCGTCGATCCACACCGGACGCGCGAGAGGCGGGACTGCTCAGCCGAGTTCGAGGTCCAGGTAGGACTCGGAGTACTCAGGTGAGGTGATGGTGGTGGTGCCGGGCGGGCTGTAGGAGTAGAGCTTGTCGTAGCCGTTGACGACCAGTGCGAGGCGGTGCCCGTCCGGGATGTCGTAGCAGGCGCCTTGCAGGCGCCAGCGGACGACGCGCTGCTCCCCCGGACCCAGCTCGAGCACCGTGCAGGGCTCGTGGGTGATGATCCGGGCCGTGTCGTCGGGGGCCACATCGAACAGGTAGGCCACCAGGGTGGCCGCCGAGGCCGTGCTGCCCACCGACAGGCGCAGGGCCGGGATGCCGCGCACGCGGCGACCACCCGTCAGCGCTTCGGACTGCCAGATCAGCAGGCGGTCCCGCTCGAAGTCCCCGACCTGATAGAGCTGCGGATTGCCGTAGCACTCCCGCTGCCCGGTCTTCAGGAACTCGGCGACCGCGGTGGCCGAGGTGGCCGCGGAGTCCTTGTCGCCGACGGTGAAGCTGCGCGTCCACCCGGTTTCCGGCTTCGGCACGAGGGTGCCGTCCGCGCCGCCGTTACCGAGGTACCAGCGTTCGGTTTCGGTGCTGACCTCGCTCCAGTCGAGCTTGGCTTCCCGTGGCGCGGGTTCGGTGATCCGTTGCGCGCCACCGGCGATCGGCTGGGTGCGGTAGGTGAACATGATCTGATCGCTGACCGGTTCGGATGGGCCGCGGTCGATGCCCCGCAGGTGAATGTCCAACCAGTCACGCGCTTCTCGCATCGGCGTGAGCAGGCCGGGGAAGGGGAATCCCAATGGGATTCCGACCAGTCCGGCGGCTTCGGGTGCGCCGTGATTGCCGATCCACACGTTGAGTCGCTTCGGCACGGTCAACCGGTTGAACGTGTCGAGCACTTCGTTGACCGGAAAGAGGGTCTCGTGCCAGGTGTTCGACATGAACGTGGCGATGCCGCGAGAGTTGGTCAGCTCGACGAAGGTTTCCGGCGAGCGGTCCAGCCCCCAGGCCACGACCTCGTCCATGTTCTCGCCCCGCTCGAAAAGGTCGAGGATCCGGAGGGTGTCCGGGTCGAACTTCTCCTCGCGTGTGCCACCGGTGAAATCGACCAGCAGTTGCATCGCGGCCAGGTGCCGGGTTCCGTTGTCGTACAGCGACGTGGCCAGGTTGCCCCAGGTGCTCAGTGCGACGACCGCCGACACCCGCTCCCCCGGGTCGGTGGCCGCGATCAACTGGCTCAGCCCCGAACCGTAGGACTCGCCGAGCATGCCGACGGGACCGGGCCCGAACAGTTCCCGCGCGTAGTCCAGCACGCGGTGGCCGTCGGCCCGGTCCTTCTCACCGGCGACGTCGATGAACCCCTGCGACGTGGTGACCTCACCCGGCGTGCCGAGACCGCGCGGCGTGTAGGCCAGCACGTGATAACCCGCCACGGCCAATGTCAGATAGGTCCACACGAACGGCAGCCAGCCCAGCGGACTCCACCCCGCCGGCACCACCACCACCGGACGCGGCTCGTCCCCGTTCAGCTTCACGGTCAACGCCGACAACAGCACCCCGTCGGCCCCGGGAATCTGCGTGATCTCCACCCCGGCGCCACCCCGGACGGTATCCACCACCTCATGCAACTCCGGCGGCAGCACCCCGGCCGGCGCGACCCCGCGCACCGCCGCCAGCAGCGCCCGCGCGACCTGCACCACCTCCGGCGTGAAGGTCAGACCATCGGCCCACATGCCATTGGCCGCAATACTTTCCAGGGTTTCATTGGTTACGTTCTGGACAGGCTCGGTCACTATCGACACACCCCGATTCCACTCATGTCGTGCATGATGAAAATGGTGAAAACCTGTGCCAGGAAACGCATCCGGCACTGATTCATCGTAGGAGCGAACCATACGAGCGCGTGGCGAACCAGCGAAACATACCGCGACTCACGCTCTCGCAGAACACATTTCACCGAGCATCCCCGGCGAACAATGGACTGGATTCAACCGACTGGTCGCGATGACCAGTCGGGACATCCAAACAAAGCAATCGCCGCCGATCCTGCCCCCGGACACAAAAGAGCAGGCCACACCTCGAGGTGTGGCCTGCTCTTCTCGGTGGTCCTAACCATGATCAACCCGAACCATCCCACGGCCCACGGACCGCAGTTACGGATCAAGCCGGTCGGAACACTCAGCACACGAGCAAGGGCTTGACCCACGGATTCATCTGTCGAATCCGACGGTGGCACCGTATGTGCGGAGGATTCGGCGCCGCACCCATCACTGCCCGGCCCATCCACCGGCCGTCGGAACACACGCTGTTCGATCACCGAAGCCGGGCTCTCGTGCTGGGCAGGACGTGATCGGGAACGACCACGGTGATCATCCGCGGGGCCACCGACGCGACTTGGGTTCTTCGAGTCTGGCCGCCGCCGAAGCGGCTGTCCGGGGCGGGGTTTCCCCGGACCAGCGTGGGACTACATCAGCGTGTCGCCCTCCCGTTGTGCCGAATCGACGCGGCTGGGCGTGGTCAGGTTTCGGGGAGGGGTGGGGCGGGGGTGAAGGTGACGGGGAGGGAGGCGAGGGCTCGGTGAAATGGGCCTGGGCGCCAGGATAATTGGGGGGCGGGGAGGGCCAGGCGGATTTCGGGGAGGGCGTCGAGGAGTTGGTCTACGGCTTCCTGGGCGATCAGGTAGGCGAGGGAGCTCGCAGGGCAGGCGTGGGGGCCGATGCTCCAGGCCAGGTGGGATCTGTTGCCGGTCGATTGGCCGCTGCGGATCTCGGGGTCGGTGTTGCAGGCCGCCATGCTGATGACGACGGGTTGGTGGGCGGGCAGCCAGCAGTCGTCGATGAGGACGGAGCGGGGCGGGTAGCTGATGCAGAAGTTCGCCATCGGCGGGTCGTCGAAGAGCACTTCGTCGAGGGCGTCGCGGGTGGAGAGGCTGCCGCCCAGGGCACTGCCGGCGAACCGGTCGTCCACCAGGAGCAGGAGCAGGGTGTTGACGATCAGATTCTGTTGCGGTTCGATGCCCGCGCCGTAGAGGGTGACCAGTTGGTGCACCATCTCGATATCGGTCAGTTCGGCGGAGTGGTGGAGCATGCGGGTGGTGACGTCGTTGGCGGGATGGGTTCGTTTGCGCAACGTCAGCTGGTGCAGGGCGTCGGCCAACAGCATGTTGCCCTGTTCGGCGCCGATGCCCTCGAAGATCGCGCGAAAGCCCTGCGCCGCCTGCCCGGCGAGGTCGACCGGACAGCCGAGCAGGTGGTTGAGCACTTGGAAGGCGAGCGGAAAAGCGTAGTCGCGCACCAGATCCGCCGAACCCGAGGCGCAGAACGAATTGATCAGCGAGACCGAGACCTGTTCGACGACGCTCTGCAGCCCGTATCGGTCGACTCCGGCCAGGGCGGCGGCATTGGCCTGCCGGTACCGCATATGTTCGATCCCGGTGGTGCGCAGGGAACTCGGCCGCCACTGCATCATGGGCAGTACCGGGCAGTCGGAGGGCACCCCGGCCTGCCACACCCGCGGATCGGCGGGAAATCGCTCGGGATCGTTGAGAATCCTTACCGCCGTGCGATATCCGACCACCAGGGTGGCCGAAACGCCCGGTGCGAGGTCGACCGGAACCAGCGACCCGTACTTCTCCCGCATCTCGCGATACGCGCGATGCGGGTCGGCGGCGAATTCCGGGGTGTACATGGGTACCCGGGTACCGCCCGGATCGGCCGGCCCGGCATCCCCGGTACGGACGAACGGCACAGACTCTGACATCGAACTCACTTCACGCGGTGCACAACACTCCCCCGCCGCCGTAAACCGCACATCCCGGACCGACGCGGAACGGTCACCCTACCGACGTGTGCCACCCGCGTGCACGGCTATCGCCCGCTTCGGCGGTCGGTGGGCCAGGTCATCGTTCTCGTTGACGTCCGGGTCAGCGGGCGCGAGCGCGTAGGCCTCTACTCCCATTGACCTTGGCCACCACGGACGGTGTTCCTCCCCGGCGGTGCCGCGGCGGACCCACCCGCTGCTTTCGACCTGCAGGCCCATCGCGGCGGGCGCGGGTTGACGGTCGAGAACACGCTCCCGGCGTTCACGCGGGCACTCGAGCTCGGGGTGTCGACCCTCGAGATGGATATCGCGATCACCAAGGACGGCCGCGAGGTCGTCACCCACGACAGCACGGACCCCGTTTCGAGGGTTGATATCTGGCACGAAAAAAGCAGGCCAGCACCTTTTAGGGCGCTGACCTGCTTTTGTTGTGGTTCTAGCTGGGATCGAACCAGCGACCCCTCGCGTGTGAAGCGAGTGCTCTCCCGCTGAGCTATAGAACCGGGGTCTTGTCGCCGAGGCGACTGTTCGGAGCGGCGTTTGCGGTGCCGCTCGAACGAGAATGAAGATTACACACCCGGCTGCCGTCACACCAAATCGCGTGCACAACAGCGTAAAACTGAGGTTATCGGGGGCGGTGGGGCGGGTGAGGTTTCACCGGGGTGTTGCCGGGGCGACATGAGGGCGTCGCCGAGACGGGGTGGGATATGGGCGATCCGTGTCCGTCCGGTCGCCGAGTCCGTGGGCCGACCGGCGAAACCACATGCCTGTAGTTCATATTTACCCCCATCTACCAGGCGATTTGTTACCTGCGCAGATAGTCGGCTAATGTTCTCTCTCGTCAGCGGGACAGCCGAGAGGCGCCCGGGACGAAATGCGGATGTAGCGCAGCTGGTAGCGCATCACCTTGCCAAGGTGAGGGTCGCGGGTTCGAATCCCGTCATCCGCTCGAGGGGCCAACACGGCCTGCTTGGCGGTGTGGCCGAGTGGTGAGGCAACGGCCTGCAAAGCCGTGCACACGGGTTCGATTCCCGTCGCCGCCTCTTCTTTTTGAAGAGCATAAAGACCCGCGCGATTAGCTCAGCGGGAGAGCGCTTCCCTGACACGGAAGAGGTCACTGGTTCAATCCCAGTATCGCGCACCACGTTTCATCCAGATCAGGCCCGGCTCACGCCGGGCCTTTCTGCATTTCCGGGGTGGATCAGCGGTCACGCTGGGAGCGGATCAGGGCTCCTGGACGAGCACCGGTGTCCTCGCCATCGCGCAGCACGACCTCACCGGAGACGATCGTGGCGCGATAGCCCTCGGCCCGCTGCAGCAAGCGGCGCGCCCCGCCGGGCAGGTCATGGGCCATGGTAGGCGGCAGCAGGCGCAGGGCCTCGAAGTCGATGACGTTGAAGTCGGCCTTCTTGCCGACCTCCACGACGCCGCGGTCATCGAGGCCGTACATCTGGGCGGTGTCGAGGGTCATCTTGCGGATCGCCAGCGGCAGTGGAATCCGCTCGCCCCGGGAACGATCGCGCGCCCAGTGGGTCAGCAGGTATGTGGTGTTGGAGGCATCGCAGATCGCGCCGACGTGCGCGCCGCCGTCGCCGAGGCCGACCGCGCTGGCCGGGTGCATCAGCATCTCGCGGATCGGGTCGTGGGTGAAGCCCGAATAGTTGAGCAGTGGACGGTAGAACAGGGAGGTACCGTCGCGGGTCAGGAGCTGGTCGTAGATGTACTCGAACTGCTCGGCGCCCGCGCGGGCCGCGTCGGTGGCGAGGCTGGCCGCCGGGTCCGGCTCGTAGTCCGGCGGATCGCCCAGGGTGAAGGTGCGGTCCAGGCCCATGCTGATGAAGGCCATCGGGTTGTCGGGGAGGTCGGCCTCGGTGAGGATCGTCTGCCGCAGGGCCGGATCGCGGAGTTCGGCGACCAGGGCGTCGAGGCTCTGACCCGCGCGTTCGACGGCGGCCTGGTAGCTGGGCCGGAACGAGAACGGGTTGAAGGTCTGCAGGCCGATGAGCAGTCCCAGCGGGCGGGCGGAAACCTGTGGGCGGATCGGGATTCCTTGTTCGAAGGCAGCACCGGCGGTGTCCAGCAGCCGCTTCCAGTCATCGGGTGCGCCATCGTGTTGCAGCAGGCCGAAACTCACGGTGCGACCGGTCTGCTCGGCCAGGCGCAGCATCCAGGCGAGTTCACGGTCGGGGGCGGCGAGGTCCTCGCCCATGATGCCGGCGGGGGCCAGTTCGAAGACGCCCGCGCCCGCGTCGGCCAGGGCCTGGCCGATGGCGAAGAGTTCCTCCTCGGCGGCGAAGGTGCCCGGGACCGGTTCGCCGTCGATGGCGCGGTGCACGATGGTGCGGGAGGTCGAGAAGCCTAGTGCGCCCGCCTCGATGCCCTCGCGCACGAGCTTGGCCATCATGGCGATGTCCTCGGGCGAGGCGGCGTCGTTCTTGGCGCCGCGCTCCCCCATGACGTATCCGCGGACCGCGCCGTGCGGCACCTGGGTGCCGACGTCGACCGCGAGCGGCAGCCGGTCGATCGCGTCCAGGTACTGCGGGAAGGACTGCCAGTCCCAGCGGATTCCGGCCGAGAGCGCCGCGCCGGGAATGTCTTCGACACCCTCCATCAACCCGATCAGCCAGTCCCGCTTCTCGGGAGTGACCGGTGCGAACCCGACGCCGCAGTTGCCCATCACGACGGTGGTCACGCCGTGCCAACAGCTGGGGGTCAGCTGCGGGTCCCAGGTGATCTGGCCGTCGTAGTGGGTGTGGATGTCGACGAAGCCGGGCGTGACCAGCAGTCCCCGCGCGTCGATCCGGTTCTCGGCCTCGGCGTGGGCGAGTTGGCCGGGCGGGGTGATGGCGGCGATGCGCCCGTTCTCGACGGCGATATCGCCGGTGTACGGCTCGGCGCCCGTCCCGTCGACGATGGTGCCGTTCTCGATGATGAGTGAGTAGCTCACGCGAGGTCCTAGCGTTCCAGGTTCACTGACATCGCACAGATTAACTAGACACAACGTCAGCGACAGCTGATTCGGCGAAATTCGCTACACCCTGTGGCGAATTTTGCTTCGCTGCGCGGTCACGGGCCGGAAATTATGGTGGTGCCCATGAGGATTCGGCGGTGGCGGCGGGTATATCTGGCGGCCGAGTACGCGGCGTTGTTCTTCGGCGGGACGACCTTGTACAACGCGGTGATGCGGGGGAAGCCACCGATTCCGGCGTTGCTGATCCTGGGGACCGGGGTGACGGTGTACCTGCGGCGGGCGAAGGGGTTCGACCGCCAATCCCTGTGGCGGGCCGAGGCATTCCCGGAGCAGGCGCGGTCGATGGCGGTGGGCGCCGGGGCGAACGCGGTCGCGTTGACCGCGGCCACCGCGTTGCTGCGGCGGGAGGATCTGTTCGATCTGCCGCGGCGCGATCCATTGATCTGGCTGGCGGTCATGGTGCTGTATCCGGCGTTGAGCGTGTATCCGCAGGAGTTGATCTTCCGGTCGTTCCTGTTCCACCGGTACGCGCCGGTGTTCGGGG
Source organism: Nocardia sp. CA-136227 (assembly GCF_050955695.1). Classification (NCBI taxonomy): domain Bacteria; kingdom Bacillati; phylum Actinomycetota; class Actinomycetes; order Mycobacteriales; family Nocardiaceae; genus Nocardia; species Nocardia sp. CA-136227. The sequence continues at coordinate 3,016,118 of NZ_CP192081.1, read as the reverse complement.
AGGGCCGGGCGATGGTGGCCGCGAGCGCGGCGGCGTTCGGGTACGTGCACATCGTGTTCGGGAGCTGGTTCTCGGTGGCGGCCAGCAGTGTGGGTGGATGGTTGTTCGCGGCACGGTACATGCGGACGCGGTCGCTGTTCACGGCGTCGGTGGAGCATGCCGCGTACGGGATTCTGGTGTTCACGGTCGGGCTGGGGCGGCATTTCTATCACGGCGCCGCCCCGGCCGCGCGAATTCAGTTGGGGGCGGACAGAACTGTCTGATCCCGCTCCGCCCGAGCGGGCTGAATGAAGACGGCGATGGCGATGATGATCAGGAAGGCCAGCAGCGCCGTGCCGGTGCGGGCGATGTGGAACAGCTCCCAGCGGTGCAGGATCTGGGCGTAGTCGTCGGGGCGGGGCCCGACGGCCCACTGCTTGATCTTGCCGTTGATCGGGACATTGCCGAATCGGGTGATGACGAAGGACGTGATGACCAGGCCGGAAGCCGTTGCGGCCGAACGGCGCACGACTCCCCCGCTGTAGATCGCCAGCAGCAGCGAGGTCAGCGCGGCCAAGCCCATCGCCGATTGCATGACGGGTCCGTTGACCTTCATCAGGGCCGTATGGAAGGTGAACCGCACATCCAGCGGCACCGTCTTGAACGCTTGCGCGACATTGATCAGTCCGTATCCGAAGGCGCCGCACAGGTATCCGGTGGTGAGCAGGGCGGCCGCGGTGAGCAGTCGAGTGCGCATGGGTGAGCCTTTCGCGGAGAGCGCCGTCTCCAATTGGTTCAGTTTTCGGAATAGTTCAAATCTTCGAACCTGTATCCTGGATCTGTCAAGACCGCAGTACGACATCGATGGGAGGGGTTCGTGCCTCGGCCACAGCGAGCGGCGGACGCCGCGGGCGCACCGGTGAGTGCGGAACACCAGCGGCAACTGGAGGCGCTCGCACCCCTGATCGCCACCCATTTCCGGCGCGCCCACGGCGATATGCCCGCCGCGTTGCGCGAATCCTTCGACGCGGGCGGGCTCGGCAATCGGCACGGCGCGGTGCTCGCGCAGGTGCTGGCGGCGGGGAGTCTCAGCGTCAGCGATCTGGCCCGCCGGCTCGGCATCAGCCTGACCAATGCGAGTCAGCTTGCCGGGGAGCTCAACCGGGCCGGGTGGCTGCGCCGGCACAACGATCCGGCCGACAATCGGCGCACCCTGCTGTCGCTGCCCGACGATCGCCGCGACGATGTGGCAACCTTCATCAACCGCCGATCGGACGCGCTGCTGCGGGCGATGGGGCGGCTGACACCGACGCAGCGGCGGGGGTTTCTGGCCGGGCTGCAAGCCTGGGCCGACGAGATCGACTGACTCGAATCGTCGGGAGCCGGGCCGACGGGCGCGGCGGTTCGACCGCCGAATTCGGGCCTCGCTCGACGGCCCCGCCAACCGACGGGGATGACCTTGTCGGGCAGACTTGATCGGGTGGGAAACCTACCTGTGGCAGCGGTGGTCTGCGCGTTCATCGGCGCGGTGTTGTTCGCGGTGTCGGCGGTGGCACAGCAGCGGGCGGCGGCGGACGTCCCCGAGGGGGATGCGTTGCTGGCCAGCCTGATTCGCAATCCGCGGTGGGTGGCGGGGGTGATCGGAGACACGGGTGGGTTCGCGTTCCAGGTGGCGGCGCTGGCCCTGGGGTCGGTGCTGGTGGTGCAGCCGATTCTGGTGACGGCTCTGGTGTTCGCGCTGCCGCTGGCCGCGCACTACAGCGGGCGGCGGGTGACCACGGTGATGTGGTTACAGGCGGTGGCGTTGTCGATCGCGCTGGCGTGCTTCCTGGTGGTCGGGGAACCGACCGAAGGGGTCACCGAGGCGCCCTGGCATCGCTGGGTGGTCCCGCTGGGCTTGGCGGCCGGTGTCATCGCCGTCAGCGTCGTGGTGGCCACCACCGTGCGGGTGCCGACCCTGCAAGCCCTGCTGCTGGGCACGGCGGCCGGTCTGCTCTTCGGCGTCTCGGCCGCTCTCACCGAGAACGTGACGCAGTTGTTCTCGATCAGCATCGGGACCGCCCTCACGAGCTGGGAGATCTACGTCCTGGCCGCCTGCGGCCTGCTGGGCCTGTATCTGCAACAGCGTGGCTATCAGGTGGGCCCGCTGTCGGCCTCGCTGCCCGCGTTCACCGTCGCCGAGCCGCTCGGCGCGGCCTTCCTCGGCATGACCGTCCTCGACGAGCGGCTGCGGTCCGGTCCGCTGGGCACCGCCTTCGTCGCCCTCTCGGTGGTCGTCATGTGCGTTGCGGCGGTGCGCCTTTCCCGCGCGCAGGCCGCGCCCCTGGCCGACCCGCTCCCCGAGACCGACTGACCGGCACCGAGACACGTCCGAAATAGCCCGTTTTCCTGGCGATTTGCATTACCCACCCACCCATAGGCTAATGTTCTGTCCCGCAAGCCGATCGGCCCACAAGGCCGGGTGAGCACGCGGATGTAGCGCAGCTGGTAGCGCATCACCTTGCCAAGGTGAGGGTCGCGAGTTCGAATCTCGTCATCCGCTCAAAGGGGGATTTACCCGCGCGATTAGCTCAGCGGGAGAGCGCTTCCCTGACACGGAAGAGGTCACTGGTTCAATCCCAGTATCGCGCACCACGAATGAACAGATCAGGCCCGGCCACCGCCGGGCCTTTCTGCTTTTCCGGCTACCGACGCCGAGCGCGCAGTTCCACCGCGTCGAGGATCAGTTCCAGGGCGACCTCGAATTGGTCCTCCTCCTCCACTTCCGGCAGATGCGAGGCCACGGCCGCGATATTGGGATAGCGATCGGCGGGCAACGCGACGTATTCGCGACTCCACGCGGCGTGATCCGCGGCCCGGTCGGCTTCGGGCACGGTCAGCAACATCGCTTCGAGGGCCGAATAGGACAGGGCGACTTCGACCAGCGCCCGATAGGACGACGCGGCCTCGCGGCCCTGCAATCCCGCCTGGAGCAGAGCCCCGATGACGATCTCCGCGCCCGCGAATTCCGCCTCGCGCCGGGAGGTCCGGCCCGCCACCACCACCGCGACGCGCGGGTGTGTGTGGCAGGCGCGGCGCACCCGCGCGGCGAGGTCGCGCAGGGTGTCACGCCAGTCCGGCGACGGGACCATGCCTTCCAGGGCCTCGGCGATGAGCTTGTTCGACAGCGCCAGCAGCAGCTCGTCCTTGTTGCGGAAGTGCCGCAGCACCGCGGTGTGGTCGACGCCCAGTTCCGCGCCGAGCTGACGCAGGGTGAGCGCGTCGGCCCCGTCTCGCTCCATGACCGTCATCGCGGTTTCCAAGATCAACTCAGGGGTCAGGAAACTCAGCGACCGGCGGCGACGCGGTGCGGCGGAACCAGAGGATTTCACCCTGGTCAGGGTACCGGCAGCAAATAAGCACCAGCGTTGACACCACTGTTGTTAAGTGATTCCATGCTCCGGCACCCGCTGAAGAACGGAAGCACTGATGCTCAGAAGATCCCTGTCCGCCGTCGCCTGCCTGGCCGTCGCCGCGACCCTCGCCGTGAGCGGCTCCGCGGCCGCCTCGGGCCCGTTGCCGCTACCGCTGCTCCCCCACGTGCCCTTCTATCCGACGACCACCGTCGCAGCGTCGAGCCATCCGACGCCGCTGCCCGGAACCGGGAAACCGATCCAGGCCACCTACACCTACGAGGGGCAGCAGCGCACGCTCGCCGACTACCTCACACGCAGCTCCGCGCGCAGTTTCGTTGTGGTGCAGAACGATTCGATCGTCGACGAGCGCTACTTCGCCGGGTACTCGGCCGCCAGCCGCTTCAACTCGTGGTCGGTCGGCAAGTCGATCACCGCCACCGCGGTCGGGATCGCGATCGCCGAGGGGCGGATCGGGTCGGTGGACGATCCGGTCACCCGGTACGTCGGCGAGTTGAAAGGCACCGGCTACGACGGGGTCCGGATCCGGGACGTCCTGCACATGGCGTCGGGGCACGAGTACGACGAGACCGACTACGCCGATCCGACCAAGGGGTCCACCGCCACCACGATTCGTATGGTCGCGGGGACCTCGCTCATCGATCAGGCCAAGGAGGCCGAGCGCGACACCCCGCCGGGCACGCGGTGGAACTACGACTCGATGAACACCTTCGTCCTGGGCTGGGTGGTGGCCGAGGCGACCGGGCATCCGCTGTCGTCGTATGTGCAGGACAAGATCTGGCAGCCGGCGGGCATGCAGATGTCCGCGCTGCTGGGGCACGACTACCGGGGCAGCGATATCGCGTACTGCTGCTATCACGCCACCGCAAGGGATTTCGCGCGATTCGGACTGCTGTATCTGCATGACGGGCGGGTCGGCGACCGGCAGGTGGTGCCCGCGCAGTGGGTACGGGACTCCACCCACAGCAGCGAGCCGTATCTGCAGCCGCATCACCTGATGCCGGAGTCGCCCGAGTCGTCGGAGAACAATTACGGCTACGGCTATCAGTGGTGGCTCGGCGACGGTGACCGGGGCGATTACGTGGCCGTGGGCATCCTCGGCCAGTACATCTACGTGTCGCCCAAGGACAACGTGGTGATCGTCAAGACCAGCGAGGATCTCAACTCGGAGGAGAACATGGGCGAGGCGATCTTCGCCTTCCGGGCGACCGCGGACGCGCTGCGCCGCTGAGGCCGAACGGGTGGGGCCGGAGCGCCGGTTCCACCCGATTTGCTTTACCCACCCACCCATAGGCTAATGTTCTGTCCCGCAAGCCGATCGGCCCACAAGGCCGGGTGAGCACGCGGATGTAGCGCAGCTGGTAGCGCATCACCTTGCCAAGGTGAGGGTCGCGAGTTCGAATCTCGTCATCCGCTCAACCGAAGTCCGGATCGATTGATAACGATCCGTTTCAGGTCCATTCCGGATCGATTCTTCTCTTCGCCGCAGCTCGGCAATAACCTGCTCGTATGACGACAAACGTTGTGACCGAACAGGATCCGAAGATCGCCGCCATCGCCGCCTTCTTCGAGGCCTACGCCCGCTACGACCTCGACGGGATGCGGGCCGTCCTCACCGAGGACATCAGCTGGACCATTCCCGGCCGCCACCCGCTGTCGGGCACCAAGCACGGTATCGACGAGGTCGTGGAATTCTTCAACCAGCTCTCGACCGCGGGAATGAAGGCCGAGACCTTCTTCCTCGAAGCCAATGACGAATACGTCGTGGACATCCACCGCGGCTACTCCACCGCCGGCGAGGGCAAGGTCGACACCATGTGGGCGCTCGTCTGGCATTTCAACGCCGACGGCAAGGTCGACCGCGTCGTGAACCTCTCCGGTGACCAGCACCAGATGGACAACTACGTCTGGCAGAACTACACCCTCGCCCCGCTGCCGACTCGCCTGGCGTAGGCGCGGCAGCCGGGGCGCGTCCGCTACACGCCAGCCCCCACCCGGACACCGATTCCCGGACTGGCAGAGTGAAGTGGACGCGCCCCGAGCGAGGAGGTTCAGACCATGAGCGGACGCACCCCCAGCCAGTGGGAGGAGATCATCGCGGCCGATCCCACCCACTCGACCCGCTACGTGGAGCGTTTCCGCAATCTGGCCGCCGAGGGCACCGACATCGTCGGCGAGGCGCGGCTGATCGACGCCATGCTGGGGCGCGGCAGCCGCGTCCTGGACGCGGGCTGCGGGCCGGGCCGCATCGGCGGCCACCTGCACCAGGTGGGCCACACCGTGGTGGGCGTCGACGTCGACCCGATCCTGATCGCCGCCGCCGAACACGACCACCCCGGCCCCACCTGGCTCGTCGGCGACCTGGCCGAACTGGACCTCCCCAGCCGTGGCGTGCCCGCCGACTTCGACGCCATCGTCTGCGCGGGCAATGTGATGGCGTTCCTGGCGCCCTCCACCCGCCGCGCCGTCCTGTCCGCCTTCGCCCGGCACCTCGCCCCCACCGGCCGCGCGGTGATCGGCTTCGGCGCCGACCGCGGCTACGACTTCACCCAGTTCCTCTCCGACGCCCAAACCTCCGGCCTCACACCGGATCTGCTCCTGTCGACCTGGGATCTGCGGCCCTTCACCGCCGACGCGGACTTCCTGGTGGCCGTGTTCTCCCGCGCGAACTGACGTGCCCGACCGGCTGATCGGCACCGCCGAAAGCTAGTGCGCCGGCACGGGTGTCAGCGGCAGCAGTTCGGGTCGAGGACCAGGCACAGCGCTGACAGGGCGTCGCGATAGGCGCGGTGGAAGGTGTTCATGCCGCGTCGTTCGGATTCGATCAGGCCCGCCTTCTTCAGCTGGCCGAGGTGGTGGCTGACGGTCGATTCGGCCAGGCCGACGGCCTGCGCGAGATCACCGGTGTTCTCCTCGCCTGCGGTGCTGGTGAGCAGAAGGGACAGCAGTTTCACCCGGGCCGGGTCAGCAATCGCCTTGAGCCGCAGGGCGATTTCGAGCGCGGCGGCGTCGTCGACCGGGCCCGCCGCGACCGGCGCGCAGCAGACGGGGGCGGACATGTCGATCACGGGTAGCGCCTTGGGCATAAGAACGACTGTACGCACCTTCTTGACATATGTCGAAATAGTGGCGCAGACTCGACAGCATCAGAATTTCGACATATGTCTCACAAGTGGAGGTACCGTCATCATGTCCCGCATCCAGCTCGCCCTCAATGTCGACGACCTCGACCAGGCCATCGCGTTCTACTCCACCCTCTTCAAGACCGAACCGGCCAAGCGCAAGCCCGGTTACGCGAACTTCGCCGTCGCCGAGCCGCCGCTGAAGCTGGTTCTCATCGAGAACCCGGGCCAGGGCGGCAGCCTCAACCACCTCGGCGTGGAGGTCGAATCCTCCGGTCAGGTGCACGCCGAGATCGCCCGCCTGTCCGACGCGGGCATGTTCACCGAGGAGCAGATCGCCACCACCTGTTGCTTCGCCACCCAGGACAAGGTGTGGGTGACCGGGCCCGACTCCGAACGGTGGGAGGTCTACACCGTGCTGGCGGACAGTGAAACCTTCGGCACGGCACCGATTCTCGCCTCCGGGGAGGCCGCGACGGACGCGCAGGCCATGGCGGTCTGCTGCGGCACCGCCGAGGAAGCCGCCGCGGAGGGAGCTTGCTGCGGCAGCACCGCCAAGGCGGAGGCGGTGGCGTCGGGCCAGTCCTGCTGCGGCTGACATCACCGCGTATTCGCTGGTTGTTCGCTTGCACATGACTTCGACAACCGTCAATATCGATGCGTGTCGAAACGAGAATTGCCGCTCACCGCGGTGACCGCACCCGGATGTGAGGTCACTCCCCTGGCCCGGCAACCCTTGACCCCGGCGGCCGCCACCGAGTTGGCGGGGGTGTTCAAAGCGTTGTCGGATCCGGTGCGATTGCGGCTGTTGTCGGTGATCGCGAGCCATGTCGGCCAGGAGGCCTGCGTGTGCGACATCTCCGACGGCTTCGACGTCTCCCAGCCCACCATCTCCCACCATCTGAAGGTGCTGCGGGAAGCCGGGCTGCTGTCGAGCGAGCGCCGCGGCTCGTGGGTGTACTACCGCGTCGAGCCCGGAGCGCTGCGGCAGCTGTCGGATCTGCTGGATATCGCCTTGCCCGAGGCGGCCGCCCGATGACCACGCTGTCCCGGCGTCTGCTGGCCGAGTTCGTCGGCACCGGACTGCTGGTGTGCGTGGTCGTCGGGTCCGGCATCGCGGCGCAGCAGCTGTCCGCCCACGATGTCGGGCTCCAGCTGCTGGAGAACTCGACCGCCACCGTGTTCGGGCTCGGGATTCTGATCCTGATCCTCGGACCGGTCTCCGGCGCGCACTTCAATCCGGTCGTCTCGGTGGCTGATTGGTGGGCGGGTCGCCGCCTCGGCACCGGTCTCACGACCGCCGAGCTGCTCGCCTATGTCGGCGTCCAGGTGCCCGGCGGCATCGCCGGGGCGGTGCTGGCCAACATCATGTTCGATCAGCGGGCCGTCCAGATCGCGACCCATCACCGGGTCAGCACCGGCCATCTGGTCGGTGAGGTGGTGGCCACCGCCGGGCTGATCGCGGTCATCTTCGCGCTGGTGCGGACCGGCCGCGCCGCGCTGGCGTCCGTCGCGGTGGCCGCCTACATCGGTGCGGCGTACTGGTTCACCAGCTCCACCAGTTTCGCCAATCCCGCCGTCACGGTTGGGCGGATCTTCTCCGATTCCTTCGCCGGAATCGCGCCCTCCTCGGTACCGGCGTTCATCGCCGCTCAATTCCTCGGTGCCGCATTGGGATTCGTCCTGGTCGGCGCGCTGTACCCCGATCCCGCCCCGGCCGAGCGCACCGCTCTCGACGTCCCGACCGCCTGAAAGGCTCCGCCCACCCATGACCTCCGTCAAGCCGAGCGTCCTGTTCGTCTGCGTCCACAACGCGGGCCGCTCCCAAATGGCACAGGGTTTCCTCGCCCACCTGGCCGGGAACGCCATCGAAGTTCGTTCAGCCGGAACCGCGCCCGCCGACACCATCAACCCCGCTGCGGTCGAGGCCATGGCCGAACTGGGCATCGACATCACCGCCCAGACGCCGAAAGTCCTCACCCCGGACACAGTGCAGACCTCCACCGTGGTGATCACCATGGGGTGCGGCGACACCTGCCCCTACTTCCCCGGCGTCGACTACCGCGACTGGACCCTGGACGATCCCGCGGGCAAGAGTGTGGAGGCCGTGCGGCCGATTCGCGACGAAATCCGTACCCGGGTGGAACAACTCATCGACGAGTTGACGGCACGAGGAGCGGACCTGCGATGAATGTCCCCCAACCTGTCCAGTCGCCCGCCGTGTGGCGGGGCGCGGACCTCACCGACCCCGCCGAATGGTCGACCGTCCTGACCGACGCGCAGCGCGCGGAGATCGTGGACGCCACCCGCGCGGCCGTCGCCGTCGGGCGTGACGCCGCGAACCTGCGTCGCGAGGACTTCCCGCTGCCGGGCCTGGCCGATCCGCTGCGCGAGTGGACGGTCACGCTGGCCCAGGGCCGCGCCTTCGTCCTCATCCGCCGGTTCCCCGTCGAGCTGCTCACCGAAGCCGAGATCGAGCTCGCCTACGTCGGTCTCGGCCTGCACCTGGGCACTCCGGTCAGCCAGAACGCGGCGGGCGATCTGCTGGGCCATGTTCGCGACGAGCGCCTCCCGCGCACCGGCCCGGCGGTGCGGCTCTACACCACCAACGAGCGTCAGGACTTCCACACCGACGGCTCCGACCTGGTCGGGCTGCTGTGCTTGAACGCCGCGAAAGCCGGTGGGGAGAGCCGCATCGCGAGCTCCCTGGCCGTCTACAACCACATCCTGGCCGAGCGGCCCGATCTCCTCGAGGTCCTGCGCAGCCCCTTCCACTGGGACCGCAACGACGAGCAATCCCCCGGCGACACACCGTATTTCACCCTGCCCGCCATCCATGACATCAACGGCACGCCCCGCATCTTCTACATCGGCTGGTACATCCGCGAGGCCCAACGCCATCCCGGCGTCCCGCCCCTGACCGACCTGCAACTCGAGGCCATGCGCATGCTCGAGGACACCGCCAACGACCCGGCCTTCTACCTCCCCATGGACTTCGCTCCCGGCGACATCCAGATCCTCAACAACGCGAAGATCCTGCACAGCCGCGAGGCCTACACCGACCACGAGGACCCCGCCCGTCGCCGCCACCTGCTGCGCCTGTGGCTCACCGCCCACGCCTTCGCCACCGTCGAGGACATGCTCCGCGAGGGGATCCCACCCCGCCAGGGCTGATCACCGGGCGCCCTCCGGGACGGCGACCGGACCGTTCCCGGTAAGGAAATCGATAGCGATCGTTAAGCGCCGGACCGTACATTTTCGGGGAGTCCAGCTCCGAGGGGGTGAAAGGCTATGGCGCTACGTATTTCCGGACAGGCGATCACCAGTGACATGACGCCCGAGACCGCACATCTGGTTCCCGGTCCTGCCGGGAGCCGGTGGGTGCTCAGCTGGCTGCCGGGGCGGGATCTGACCCGGGAGCAGGCCATCGACGGGATGGCGCTCGACGAGATCCTGAGCGACCTGGCCTCCACCGAAGAGGAGTTCGTGCTGGAGATGGCGGCGCTGCGAGCCGAATCGCTGGGGATGCGGCTCGAGGAGGCCGTCGTCCGCCTGGCGGCGCGCATCATCGAACGCGACCGCCGGCAGCGGCGCGCGGACGGTGCGGACCGTCCCCCGGGCAATTCCCCGGAGGGACGGTACTGCACCGGACGCACGAATCCTCCCGTCCCCCAGTGCCACTCGGGCGCACACTGACCGTCCGCCTTAGAATTGCGGCCACAGACCTACCGGGGAGGATCCACGTGGCCGCAACGATCACCATCTCGATCACCGACGCCGACGACGACATCGCCGAACTGGCCTCGCTGTTCGAGGCGATCGTCGTGGACGACGACCTGCGCGCCGTCCACAAACGACTGATCAGCGGCGAACCCGTCCCGGACGCGCTCGGCGCGACGGAACTCATCAAACTCGTGGTCGAATCCGCGCCCTTGATGGGTGCGGTCACCGCCTGCGTGACAGCCTGGATCGCCAGCCGCACAACCAAATTCACGCTGAAGATCGGCGACTCGGAGATCTCGGTCAAGGGCGACGTCTCCGAGGCTGTCGTGCGACAGGCCCTCGAGCAGATCCGCCCCAACGGGGTTCACAACCCGGACACGAAGTAGATCGAGGAAGCATAGCCCCGTCCGATCCACGTCCTGGAGGGGACTTCGGGCGAATCCCCAGGACGTGTGACTCGGCGACGCACTCGCCTGCGCCGACTTTTCCGGCGGTGAAGTGGCGACTACTCTCCGCGCCAGGGCAAGCCATGGAACGCGAACACGGCCTTGCCCTGCTCCAGCACGCTCACGACCAGCTCCGCCGGTGCCGGAGCGAAGATGTCCACCACCTCGAGCTCCGCACCGCGCCGCGCAGGGTCGAGAACGTATGCGCGCCGGCCATTGTCGAACTGCCGCAACATGCCCGACGGCCACACATCCGGCCGAGCGCCCTGACAGCACAACAGCCGGCCCCGCTCCTCCAGATACTCGCGGACAGCGAGCAGACAACTCAGGTAGTCGTCATCAGCCGACCCGAACGCGCCATGACCCACCAACTCCACCCGCGCCACCGACGGCTCGCCCAGACGAAGCATGACCGGCCACTGCACACCCGCGGAATCAACCGCCGTCAAATTCACAACCTCCGGCATGTTGTTCAATCGACCCGGATCACGATGGCGGAGGCGTTGTCGTTTCCGCCCGCTGTCTCACAGGCAGCCAAAAGGGCGGTGACGGCAGAGTTCGGCGGTGTATCGCGACCGAGAACGGTCCGTAAGTCGTCGTAGCCGACCTGTTCGGACACACCGTCGGTGCACAGCAGGTACCGGTCACCCGGTCTCAGCGTCACGCTGAACACATCGGGTTCCGGCGCGGACATATGGCCGACATAGCGTGTCAGCTGATATCGGGCCGCCGCGGCCTGCGCCGAGTCGAACGGATACCAACCGTGCACCGCCCCCAGCCATGCCATCGTGTGGTCGGTGGTCAACAGTTCGAGCAGCCCGGCACGCCACCGATACACCCGAGAGTCACCGATCTGAACGAGCCAGCAACCCTGTGGCGCGGCAATCATGGCAGTGAGAGTGCATCCGGCCAGGTCCCGCAATTCACAGCCGGCGCGGCTCACCCCGGCGTGCGCCGCTGCCACAGCGTCGCGCAGCGTGTCCGGCCCGGGCTCTGCCGCACGCGTGGCGTAGTCGACGAAGGTATCGACAGCGATCCGCCCCGCGGCCGCGCTACCCGGTCCATCTCCCATACCGTCGGCCAGCACCGCGAGAAGAGGTTCCTCAGCAAGGTATGTGACGTCGAAGTTCGCCGAATAGCGGTTGCCCGTTTCGCTGCCCACGGCGGTTTTGATATCAAGACCATCCACAGCGCCAAGGCTATCCACGACGAAAAGCCGACACACGGTATGCGCGAATACCGGTGGATCGCGCCTTCGGCGCTTACACGCCGGTTTGGCCGTCTATCCGTTCCCGGATGAGGTCGGCGTGCCCGTTGTGCCGGGCGTACTCCTGAATCATGTGGATGAGAATCCAACGCAGGCTGAAGCGTTCACCGGTCGGCTGATGCACCCCGAAGGTGTCGAGCGACTCGCAGGCGTCGGCAATCTCGCGGGAGCGGTCACATGCGTTGTGCCACAACCGGAGTGATTCGTCCGCGTCAGCTTCGTCGACATCGAAGTCCGAGCCGTCCGGGGCATCGGCGCGCCAATGCGCGAACGGGACCTCTGTGCCGGACAGGATCCGGGCGAACCAGCCCAGCTCGACATCGGTCAGATGCCGCACGAGCCCGAGCAGCGAAAGCTCGGACGGTTCCACAGCTCGCCGGCGAAGCTGCTCCGGCGTCAGCCCGGAACATTTGCGGGCCAGCGTCTCCCGATGGAACTCCAGGACACTGGTGAGCTCTTCGCGTTCTCCGGCAAGTTGATGCGCTTCAGTTTGTTCCGTCGACTCCACCTGTCCATGATGCCGAATGTCGATGAACGTCCGCGGTGGTTGCGAACGTTCTTGGGCCGCAAACCCTTCGCCGCCAGCGGCGGACCCCCTGGCCGGTTCAGTGGAAGCGGTATGTGGCATGAGCGGATGGTTAGGTAGCACCTGAGATTGCCTGTGCCAGCAACCAGATCGAATGGAGTGCAACCGTGCGTGCGCGGCATTCCTTCGGCGGCCCCACCGCTCAGCTCGACGCACGGCGTCAGCCCGAAAGGCTGTCCCCCGCGGAGATGCCGCCCCTCGTGGACTCCGGGAGGGGGCCACTTCTGTATTCCTCGAGATACGTGATGCGCCACTGCGGCCAATCCAGATACTTGTCGCCGGCCTTTTCCCGGTAGCGCCGATACTGGTACCGCTTGGTCCGCATCAGGGACTTCCGCGCGTCGCGGGCCGCTTTCCGAGCTGCCCGCTCGCCCCGTTTGCGTTCCGCGTCTGTGAGTTCCATCGGCGGATCAGCGAAGACTCTCGATCGCAGCCAGTGCATAGTGGGCCATCCTCGGTTCGAGATGCTGGGAGTGTCTGCCCGGCGATCAACTCGATGGTAGCGATCAAGGAAATCAGCCGCTATCGGTTAAACGCCCTAATTATGTTGTAGGGCAACGCGGGAAACGGCCCGTTGCGGTCGACAGGGCAAAAGCCGTTGCGACTGGTGACGGCGACGGCATTCCGGGTATCGACACAGCGTCGATCGATCTTCGAAAGCCGGAGTCATCCGCACCCTCAACTCGGTATGAGCGGATGTGCCAGTTCTCTTGCGGCGTGGTCAGTTCCACCCGGTCGGTGACGCTTGGGCGATGGCGTCGGGGATGGTGGTGCCCGGGAATCCGATCCGGTCGACGATGGGGCGGATGAGGCCGGGGATCCGGGCGAGTAGGGCGAGGCGTTTCGGCACGATGATCAGGTCGGCGCGGCGTTCGATGCCTGAGACGATGCCGGTGACTACGTCGTCGAGGGGGATCATCTTCCACAGGCCACTGGCGTTGCCCTTCCAGAGGGTGTTGCCGGCGGGGTCAGCGTGGACCTGGTCCATCATCGGGGTTTTGAAGAAGGTGGGGTGTGCGCTGCCGACACCGACGCCGAGGTGGCGCACCTCGAGGCGGGTCGAGTCGGCCAGTGCCCATACGCCGGCCTTGCTCGCGGTGTAGGCGCCTTGCAGGGGAGAGTGGACGAAGGCTGCCATCGAGGAGATGGCGAGTAGGTAGCCCTGCTGCTGGGTGACGTGCGGGAGTCCGGCGCGGAACGTGCGCCAGACGCCGTTGAGGTTGATGTCGGTGACGCGGTCGAAGACGGCGGGGTCGACAGTGGACAGCGGGGCCATTGTCCCGATGCCGGCGTTGGCGATCACCACGTCGATACGACCGAAATGTGCTGCCGCAGCATCGGTTGCCCGCCGCAGGCTGTCGAAGTCTCGGACATCGGCGGCCCACCCGCGCGCGGCGGTGTCGGGGCCCAGCGCTTCGGCTTGCCGAGTGACGACGTCGGCGTCGAGGTCGAGCAGTGCCAGGTTGGCGCCGCGGGCAGCCAATGCTCGTGCGAGCGCGGATCCGAGTCCGCCGGTGGAGCCGGTGATCAGAACGGTGCGTCCGGCGAGGTGGTAGCGAGACACAGTGGATAACTCCTCGGTTGTGGTCGAAGGTGCGCGGTTGATTCAGGCGGCGAGGTGGACGTGCTGAGCGAGGAAAGCTAGCTGGTCGGAGATCTTTCGTTCGAAACCTACCTCGCCACGATCAGCGACAGCCTGCGCAAGTAACAGTCCGTTGAGCGCGGTCGGTCAGCACGATCGACGGGAGGTGCCGCTGGTGCGGTCAGGCGGCGTTGCCTGCTGCCGCACCAGGCCGTGTGGGGCTACGACACGACTGAGAGCGGACACCCACCCGCCCTCACCCACTTTCAAAACGCGGCCTAGTTGTTGGCGCGTTGGATTGAGCGCCGGACCAGGCTGCGGATGCCGGGGAGCTGAATTGCGCGGAGCATCAGTTCGCCTGCCCACACATGTGTGCGTGACGGCGGCGCGAATCGGCTGATTCCCTTCCGCGCCAACGCCTGTCGTTTGTGTACCTCCGGGCGCAACGACGCCTCCCAGGTGTCGAGGGCGGCGGGAATGTCGTCGCCGTGTGCCGCCAGCGCGGTGCCGAGCCGGTCGGCGCCGTCGAGAGCGAGGGCGGCACCGTAGCCGGCGAATACCGTTACGCACCACGCCGCGTCGCCGAGCAGGACGACTCGGCCCTGACTCCAGCGGTCCATCACGATCTGGCCGACCGAATCGAAATAGGCGGCGCCGGGCTCGGCTTCGAGCTGACGGAGGGTGTCGGCGACACCGCCGCCGAGATCCCCGAACGCTCGGATGAGGGCGGATGTGGCACCGAGAGCGAGTTCGGCGTCAGGGTCGAGGCAGCGGTAGGCGAAGAACGCCGAGGACCTTTCCGGTCCCAGGTTCATCACCGCGGCCGTGCGTCCGGGACCGATATACGTGGTGCCGACACCATCGGGCATGTGCGCGGGAGACGTTTCCAGTGGAAACGCGCCGACCATGTGGCCGAGGTCCACGAAATACTCGGGCTCGGCACCGAATACGAGCTCGCGGACCTTGGAGTGCACGCCATCGGCGCCGACGAGGAGTTCGGTGTGCAGGTGGGTGCCGTCACTGAGGGTGACCTGGACCTCCCCAGGGGTCTGGGTAATGGCCCGCACCGTGGTGCCGAAACGGATATCGGCGAAATCAGCCACGGCGTCGTACAGTGCCGACTCCAGATCGCCGCGGAACAGGCTCAATGCCCGGTTCCCGACGGCAGCCTCGGTGACGGCGGCCGGAATTCTGAGTTTCTCCCGGCCGTCGGCGTGGACGAGGACCGAGGTGAAGAATCCGATATCGCGCGGAGTCAACGCCGGCACCAGCCCGAGCCGTTCGGTGGCTGCATATCCGGGTCCGTGCAGGTTCACCAGGTATCCGCCACTGCGGCGACTCGGCGCGCGTTCGACCACGACGACATCCCAGCCTTGCTGACCCAATCGCAACGCGGCAGCCAAACCGGCGATACCCGCGCCGACGACCATCGCCCGCCTGCCCGTCGGCTCGCCATGCTGGTGCGCAGCGCTCTCGAAGACTTCCATTGCGACTCCCCGGTTCGATGTGCTGTCGGCGAAAGCCATCTACGAACTATCGCCGTGCGGTCAACTAGTAGTTGACGATTGCCTATTCGTCAACTACTAGTTGACCCATGGTTCAGCAGGCACCAGCCGCATCGATTGTCACCGGCGTCCCGCCCAGCCTCGGTGTTGTCGCCGGTCCGGTCCAGCTGATACTCGGCTCTCGATGGACTGATCAACGACGTGATCATCTCGGAATGCCCAACGGTCGAAAGCGCCGAGGAGTTCGGCATGATGCTCGACTCCGTCATCGCATCTCTACCGAACTCAGGTCCACCATCAGCGGACTGAGCGACAAATCATCGACTCATCCAAGACATCGCCCGAAAGTTGTTGTGACGCAGAACGGTTCCGCTGCCGGCGATCCGGCAGCGGAACCGTTGACACCGCGAGTCGCTACTTCACGCCGTTCTTGATGGCGGTGTCCTGCTTCTCGGCGATCGCGAGCGCCACTTCGGCGGGGACGTGTTCGCCGGTCTTGCTGTTGAATTCGATGATCGCGAATGCTGCGCCCTCGGCGAACACCACGACAGTGGTTCCGTTCGGGCCGTTCAGGATGCCGCCGTCGACACCGATATCGATAGGCGTGAAGGCCGCACCGGCCTTCTGCGCCACATCATTCTTCGCCGCCGTGTTGGCCGCGGCAGCGGTCGTGGCGTTCTCGCGCACAATGACCGCGGTGCTGATCTTCTCGGTCCCAGCGCCGTTGCCGAAGACGCCGGTGATTCCGTGCGGCTCCGCCTTGGAGGTCTTCAACGCCCAGTCGGAGTCGATATCGCTGGGCTTGATGAGCAGGTTCGCGTAATCGCTCGCGGCGGGTGATGCGGCCGCGCTGGTCGGCGCGACCGAGGTCCCGGTCGGCGATGATTCCTGGTCCGAGCTACAACCGGCGATTCCCACGGACAGCACCACTGCGGCACCGAACACCACGGCCTTCGATTTCTTCATCGGCAGATGATGACAGAGGCGCAAATCTGCCGCAAACCCTCGGAACCGCTGAATGGGTCAGGCTTTCGCGGTTCGGCTCGAATCCGCGGGCACACGGTCAGACAAGCAGTTTGCCGCCGTCGATGGTGATGATCTCGCCGGTGATCCAGGAGCTGGCGGGTTCGCCGAGGGCGCCTGCGAATATCGACCCGATCTTGGATTACGGTGCGGAGAGCGGAAGGAGGGTATGTGCACATGGACCTTCACGTCGGTGACATTCTCCAGATCTCCTGCCCCGCCACCCCCGCACGAATTGTCGAGAAATCACTGAGCTACCTCGTAGTCGAGTGGCCTTGGTGGACCGTCGATCCCCTGGCTCGCTCCGCGAGCTGGAACGGGTGTGTGGCAATCGCGATCGACCCCTCGTCGTACGACTGGTCCGACGAACTCTTCCGCGTCGAACCGGCTCCTGCGCAACTGAATCCGGGCGATATCTGTCGCATCGGCATTCCACCGACCATCGTTCGCATACTGTCCGTCGACACCTTCGACCCGCCACTGGAAACCGGCTACCTCCCTCGGCCTCGTCGGCTGATAACCGTGCTTCGCGCGAACCAGCGGGTTGCTGTCGAATCCGAAGACCAGGGCTATTCCCTGGACCCCGACGACGACATACCCATCACCTTCGAGCCCGCTCTGTCCCAAGACTGATCCGGTCGCGCGTCGAGCAGTTCGGTTCACGAGCAGTGCAATCCACATCGGCATCGTTGGACAGGACTCGAACCGCCACTGCCAGTTGATCTTCCACCGCACATGTCGTCGGTTCGGCCGACGACATGTGCGGACAGTTCCGTGGTGGGTGTGCCGGTGACATGGTGGAGAGACAGCATCGCAACGCGCAATACCGCCGCCAACGCGATCAAGTGAGTAGGAGAGACTGCTCGCATGAGTCTTGCAGCACGTCTGGAGCAGCTCGGCCGCCCGCTGGTCGAGGAACAGCGGGCGCATCCGACCGTGGCGGGGATCGCGAAAGGCGACCTCGCCGAGCCGGTGTTCCGCTCCTGGCTGGAGCAGGACTATCTGTTCCTGCTCGACTATGTCCGTGTCTTCTCCCGGCTTGCCTGGCAGGCGCCCGCCGACCACCTCGGCGACCTGGTCGACCTGGCCCATGCCACTTTCCATGACGAAATCTCGCTGCACCGCGGTCTGGCCGCGGAGTTCGGCGCCGACCTCGACGGCGCCACCAAGGGCGAGCCGTGCACGAAATACACTGCGTTCCTGCTGGATTCGGCCGCGAACTACGCCGACGGCCTGGCCGCCCTCTACCCGTGCATGTGGGGCTATTCGACGCTCGGCTCGATCCTCGCGCAGAATCCTCCCGCCGACCCGCGCTACCGGCGCTGGATCGACACCTACGCCGACCCCGGCTTCGCGGCCCTCACCGCCCGCTGCGCCCAGATGCTGGACGAAGCCGGCGGCGACAACGCGGAGGAGCTGTTCTTGACCGGCATGCGCCACGAACTCGCGTTCTGGGATGTGCCGGTCGGCCGCGGATGAAGTCGGCGGCGTGCTGGCCAGTCCGGTCCGCGCGGCGGCTACGCGTTCGAAGAACGCAGGGTTGGCGCTGTGTAGTGCAGTCCATGGCGAGGGCTCGGGCGGCGGTCCGGTGATTTCGAGTTCTGCACCTAGCCGTATCGCCGAGGACGTACTGACCGTGCTGGTCAGGTGTGGGTGTGTGGTTCGTCGGCGTGCTGCATCACGGCGTCCCACCAGGGTTCGAGCTTGCTCGGTTCCGGCCAGCGCAAGGGCACATCCTCATCGGCATCTCGTGTGATGGTGGGCGGCGGCGTACGCCGCTCAGCCGGTCGGCGGGCGAATCTGTCGTCGTGTTGTTCGGGCGGTGTTGCTGTCATGGCGCACCTTCGAATCGCTGCCCGACGTCCGGTCTCACCGAGGCGGGCTGGATTCTCAGCTCGCGGCGGCGGTAATTACGCCGAGGTCGACCGCGCCCGAGGAATGCCACGAAGGCCCAGGCGACGTTGCCGAAGGTCCGCGCCACCGCGAAAGCGGAGGCCGACCTGATCGATGGTAGGCGTTCAAGGTCAACGACAGGCTACGGTCGATCCGATGCCCGATGCCGCCCAGGTCAGCGGCCTACAGGCTCCGAGGTGAGGGGCGGCTCCCGGCCCGTGGCAAGAGTGTCCGCAATCCCCCACCCCGCGCCACGATCTCCTGGAGAATGGAGGCGCTTCATCCCATTGATCAGCTCTGCTGGATATGAGGAGGTAGCTCTATGACCACGGCACGCGACATCATGAAGCCCGGCGCTCGGTGGATATCCCAGGACGAGACGGTCGCCAGAGCGGCGCGAGTGATGGCCGACCTCGATGTCGGATCGATCGTCATCGCCGACGAGAACGAGCGGATGGTCGGCATCATCACCGACCGCGACATCGTGGTGAAGTGCATCGCCCGGGGACACTCCCCCGATACCACCCAGGCCCGCGATCTGTGCGAGGCCACGCCACGCTGGATCGCCGAGGACGCCGACGTCGATGATGTCCTCGATTCGATGGAAGTCCATCGAATCAAGCGTCTGCCGGTGATCGACGGCAACAAGCGGATGGTCGGGATGATCAGCGAGTCCGACCTGGCCAGGCATCTGGACGACGAATCCCTCGGTGACTTCGTCACGGCCATCTACGGAAGGCCTTGAGCCGCAAGCCGTACCAGTGTCGAATCGCAGTCCGCGC
Source organism: Nocardia sp. CA-136227 (assembly GCF_050955695.1). NCBI lineage: Bacteria > Bacillati > Actinomycetota > Actinomycetes > Mycobacteriales > Nocardiaceae > Nocardia > Nocardia sp. CA-136227. The sequence continues at coordinate 2,996,797 of NZ_CP192081.1, read as the reverse complement.
CAAGAGGGGTGGTGCGGACCGGCGGCGGTGCGCTCGCGGTAGGTGATTTCGCGCGAGCAGGTCGCCGAACCCTCCAAGCAACGGGCCTCGACACCAAGGGAGGTGTTCGGAGAACGATCGTTCTCCGAACACCTCGGTCCGGGTCGCCGTGAAGCCTCCCCCGGGAAGCGCTGCCAAAGAAACAGGGGGCGCTCAATCTCGTTTAGAACGAGCCTATTTCACATAGCTTCAGCCCCGTGAACACTCAGAACCGGGCGGCCCGGACCCCCGCGCCATTCATGAACGTCAAGACGCTGCCCATGACAGGGCTCAGCGCCATCGTCGTAGCGGCCGCTTCAGCAGCCGCGCTCATTGCCGGAGCAGCCCCAGCATCGGCCGACATCGTCTCCGTCCAGCTGTTCAGCCGCACCGGCAGCGGCGGGACCCAGGAGGCATACATCTCTGTGAGAGCGACGACCTCGACCCCGGTGACGATTGCGGTCAACGGAGTCACGCTGGGGGGCAGCCCATTCGCGCTGAAGCCAACCAACGGCGCCAACGGTGTCAATTACGTCGTCAACGTCGAAATCAACCTGGCTGCCGGCGATCAGCACATCGTCGCTTCGCAGAAGAATGCGGATGGCACGACCAGCCAGCAGTCCACCGACGTCAAGTCCAGCGGCACCACTGGAAGTTCCTCCTTCATCCCGAACCCGATCCAAACGATCCTGAACGGCTTTCAAACCGGCAGCACCGGCGGCCACACTGTGACGTTCGGGATGAACTAGGCGCGCGATCCTGGCCTTCGGATCCGCGCGCAGGTGCCACGTTCTCGACTACGCGGTCGAGTGCCAGATGCGCTTCAGCGGCTGACACCGGGGGCGCAGATGAACGGACCGGCTCGCAGCAGGTCGCAGACCACCAATTTGACTACGTTCCAGTACATGTCACTCGAGCCTTGGCTCACCGAGAACCCCACATCGCCGCCGAGGGCGCGTTCGAACGATCCGGTTTCGGCCACGACAGGCGAGACGGGCCCTCCGGCCGCGACGGGTCCTTCGACCGCGGGCTGCAGGTCCAGGGGCGCGGCGCCAGCGGTTCCGGCGGCTGCGGCGGTGATCAGGCATCCGGCCGCAGCGGCGAGAATGCGTTGGCGGGCAGCGGCTTTCATGGGCGCTCCTCAAATTTCGTGATGTCGGTGCCACCCTACGCATGTCTGAAGCATCAGAGTTTCAAGTCTTCTGCCCCTACTTCTGTGGTCGGCACTACAGACCAGCGCACTGCCTCCACGCCGGCTGGAGCTACGTCGAGTCTCCCGGGGAACGTGGTGCGGACATCCGAACTGACCTTGCGATCGAGAAGCCCTCAGCGCCTGCGGTTTACGACCGTCGATTCAGTCAGGCTGTCGGGCCCGCGGCTTATGGTGGCGGCGGCGCCGCACGGGGCGGCCGACCGTGGGTGAAGGAGTGCGTGTCTTGCTGGACGTCGTAGTCAACGGGTTCTGGGGTCCGCGCGAGGAATCCGTGCCGGGCATCGCGGAACGCTGGTATGCCACGCTGCGCGGGCTCGAGGACATCGATGGCTCGACGTTCGAGCGATGGCACGAGGCCGGCACTGATCGCCCGTCCGATCCCGTACTGGAGCCCTCGGTCCCCGCGCTGGCGGACTACATCGAGCGCACGAATACCGGTCCCGACCTTGACGTCTTCGGGTATACGACATCGCTGTGGGCGCAGAACCCGGGTACCGCGAACGTGTCCATGGCGGTTCACGCGGGCAGTACCTCGCGCTACACGGTGAACTCCGTCGTACTCGCCTTCCGGTCACGCGAGATCGACGAGACCACGCGGGTGATCCGGCGCGCTCCGCGGATCCTGCGTCTGCTCGCGGAGCATTGGGAGATCGACGCCGGACAGGTCTACGACAGGCATCAGTACCGCGCCGTGGCCGAACGGTTCGACCTGGCCAACAGCGACCCCCGCTGCGGGCGTGCGGTCTTCCTCTCCGCTCGCCGAGCGGCCCTCGCACCCGCAGCGCTGCCTGCGCGCTACGTCCGCACCGCACACGATGGACTGGTCATCGACCTCACCTGGGACGGCACGCAGTACCCGGCCATCGAGACGATCCTCGAAGCGAACACCCGACTGCGCGCCGCCGGGGCCTTGGAGAAGCTCCCGATCCCGTTCGACCGCGCCACGTTCTGACACCCGCGCCCGCTCTCACCCCGCCGATGCTCGGGATGGGTCCACCCGCCCCGAGCATCGGCCTGACACTCAATTGCTCGGCGGGAACTGCCCCTTCGCCACCACCTTGCCACCCGAGAGGGTGAAGGTCACCACGCTGGGGCCGCCGGTCGGGCAGCACAGGGCGTCATCGGATTTCGCCCACTTGTACTGCACCGAGACGGTATTCGCGGTCTTTCCGATGACCTCGGTGTAGCCGTAGGGCTTGGACGTCGCGGTACCCAGGTAGGTGCCGTTGGTGAAGAACAGGACATGGGTGTACGGGTGAATATTGCCCGATTCCACCGTCATCCATGTCAGTACGCCATCGCAGCCCGCCGAAATCGGGTCTTCGCTCGCGTACGGATTGCCCCATGTGCCGTTCCCGGCCGGGGCGAGACTCTTGATCGCCGAATTGGCGAGCCCGGAATTGGGGTCGAAGCACATTCCGTGGCCACTGCCGTTGGGTGCCGAACTGGTGGTCACCGGGACGATCGTGGACTGCGGCGTGTCGGTCGCAACACTGGTGGCAGGTGCGGCCTGCGGCGAATTGGCTTCGCCCGCAGCTGGATTGCCACCCTGGCTGTCCGGGGCCTGGGCAGGCGGCGGAGCCGGCTGGTTGCCTTGCGCCGCTACGGTCGTCGCCTGGGATGCGGCCACTGTCGTGCTCGCTGTCGCCGCCGGGGTCGACGAGTTGCCGGAGCATCCGCTCGCGGCCGCCACCAGGGTGGTGGCGAACACGGCGAACAGCACAGATCTGGCCTTCATATTTCTCCTCGCATCGACACGTCATCCCCGACTTCCATCCAAATGGAAGGACAAACTGGTCATCGGGCCAGATCGGGGCGGCGTTATCGGAGCGCTTTCTGGCGGGATGCCCCAAAAATTCGGGGCGCGAAGGCAATTCGACCAGCCCGTCAGCGTGGCGACAGCTCCCCGGCGATACCCGTGACGCCCCCGTACAGGGCCGGCGTGGCCTGGGTGCTGTCCCGTCGCGCGGCCGCGGTGGCTGCGAGGAGGACGACACCAAACTGCGTCATCCTGATTCGATCCGCCGAGTCTCGGTAGTGCTGTTCGAGGAAGGCGTAGACCCCCGCGGCGATCGCGAATCCCTCTGAGATGAGAGCCACGATCAAGCCAGCTAGCTGTATCCCGCTCGCCTCGAACATAATGCCCAATACCCCTAATCAGCTGGCGGATCGTGCCCGCGAACCCAGTCACCGTGTCTAACCACGCTCAATTCGGCAGTTGAGGACATTCTGTACCCGCACCAGGTTCGGGCCGCCGGCGCCCGCGCTGGCCGGGTCGGTCAGCGCGGTAGGCGGCAAAGTAGTGCGTTCGATGGCAGGGGCCGGGACAGGCAAACAACGACCGATGAAGGTCGGCATGAAGACTGGATCACTGGCCCACGACTTCTCCCAACTCGCCGGGAAGCAGGCTGAATACCACCGTGTCGCGTCGTCGACCTTGAAAGGGCATATGTGACCGCAACACGCCCTCCCGCACGAAACCACACCGCTCAGCGACGCGCTGGGAGGCCCGATTATCTGGCGCGCAGGTCAATTCCAGTCGCATCACCGCCAGATCAGCGAAAGCCCATCGGGCAAGTAGCCGCACCGACCGGCTCGCCACACCGTGCCCCCGGGCGGGCACAGCGACCCAATATCCGACCGCCGCGCGCCCCGCGTTCCAATCGACGTCATAGATCGAAGCGCCACCCCAGACACGATTGGAATCACTCGTATCGACGATCGCGAAACTGATGGCTTCCCCGCGCACACGCTCAGCTTCCTCATCGATGAACCGCGCCCGCAGATGATCCTCAGTGAAGGCTTCGACCAAGGGCCAGGAAAACGCCATACAGCACGGATCTCGAAACCCCGCAAACCGTTGCTCGAAATCCGATGCGATCCAAAGGCGCAATGCCACAACATTATCGGCAAGCCCACCCGGCGGCGGAGTGATCATCGGCATGCCTCAGACGGTAGACCCACCACAGAACTGGAATGGCACTGCATTCGGCAGGATAGTGCGTTCGGCACACCGCGATGACCGCGGGCCCGTTGTGCTTCGGGCCCCGGTGCGGAGCCGTGTATTGATGCCCGGGTCGCGCTGGCGCGGGACGTCAAGGGCAACCGTTCGGGTTGGTATCGGACGCAGTAGCGGACGGTCTGCACCGCACCAGGTTCCGCCCATTGGCGTCGGCGCTGGCCGGTTCGGTCAGCGCGGTGTGCGGCATTACCGAGCGTCCGGGCTGCTACCTGTGGTTTGGTGTCGGCCGTCGGCGGCCGCGGTGAGTCGGCTGGCCAGGGCGCGTACGGCGTCGTTGAGTGTGTCGGGGTGCTCGATGATGAACGGGCGGTTCAAGCCGGCGAGCACGGCGGGAATCCAGTCGAGTTGTTCGGCGCGGATTCGGATCCGGACCCACGGGTTGGTGTCAGCGGGTTGCGGGTCGATCTCATGCACGGTCGCGATCGTCGCGGGGAGCAGCGAGCGGACCTGGGTGAGTGTGCCCTGGACTCGGACCGATACCTCGTGCCGATAGGGCGCGTCGGCCAATGCGGACAGCAGATGAGCGGCCGGCTCGAATTCGGGGGGCGGAGCGAACGTTCCGGGCTGTGTGCTCACCGCGGTGATGCGGTCCAGCCGGAACTGGCGTAGTTCGTCGCTGTTGCTGTCCATCCCTGTCAGATACCACCGGCCGGAGTGGTCGACGAGCCCGTAGGGGTGCACGGTCCGTTGGCTGGACCGCCCGTTTCGGTCGGTGTACCCGATTGCGACCGGTCGGTGCTCGCGGGTGGCTTCGGCGAGCCGGAGCAGCACGGCGGTCTCGACAGCCACTTCCGGGCCCGTGTCGGCGGTGAATTCGACGGTGTTGATCAGTGCGTCCAGCCGGGCCGTCAGACGTGGGGGGAGGACGCGGCGGAGTTTGGCCGTCGCGCTGTCGGCTGCGCGGGTGGCCGCTGTCGGCCGGTCGGCGCCGCGGCTGGTGAGGAGCCCGAGTAACACGGCCACCGCCTCGTCGTCGGTCAGCATCAGCGGTGGCATTCGGTATCCGGGAGCGAGCCGGTATCCCCCGTAGCGGCCCCGCACCGACCGGACCGGGATATCCAGGTCGGTGAGATGCGTGACGTATCGCCTGACGGTGCGTTCATCGACGCCGAGCCGTCCGGCGAGTTCGCCGACGGTATGAGTACCGCCGGTCTGCAACAGCTCGAGCAGGGCCAGCACTCGGGCGGTGGGGCGCGTCATCGGAAAATTCTCGCATCCATACCGGGCGGAAACTGTCCGGTATCGGCTCTACCGTGGCGTGCGGCGGCGGAACCTCCGCCTCATCCGACAGCAGGAGCACACAATGAAGCTCGTCTCGATCCGCCTGATCACTGACGACATCCAGCGGCTGGTCAGCTTCTATCACCACGTGACCGGCGTCGAAGCGAACTGGGCTACACCGGATTTCGCCGAAATCGTCACACCCGCCGGCACCCTCGCGATCGGAAGCACCCGCACCGTGGCGCTGTTCGCCGCGGGCAGCGCGCACCCAGCCGACAATCACACGGCGATCATCGAATTCCTGGTCCCCGACGTCGATGCCGATTACCGGCGGTTGCGAGACACGGTCGAGGATTTCGTCAACGAGCCCACGACGATGCCGTGGGGGAACCGGTCGTTGCTGTTTCGCGATCCCGACGGCAACCTGATCAACCTCTTCACCCCGGTCACCGCGCAAGCCGCCGCGAAGTTCGCCGGTTGATATCCGCTCATCGGCTACTTAAGAGGGCACTGAAACGGCCCGAGTTCACCTCGGGCCGTTGATCTTCGGGACGACCACGGCTGCTCGACATGGTGCGCGCTATGCGGGCATCCGGATCAGCGACGGCTGTCAACACACTTGTCAGCGTGTTACCTGCTACGAAATACCTTGCCCTGAATCGAAGAGTTGTTCGTTCCGCCGTATTCCTCATAGTAATAGTTCGCCGAAACCACCCGGTTACTGCCGGACTCACACTTCGGATCACGCAGACGAGTAAACGCGGACCGGTTGCCTGCACCAGACTGATGCAGACGCAATTCGGTTGCCGGCGGACCCGAACTGAATGGCAGCTCGTCTCGGAAGGAAATCGCGGTCGGCGGGGTGGTTTCGACGCTGCCCATGCCGTCACGCAGAGTGACCAGGACCCCGAACCTGTTGTCCGGCGCAGCCTTCACCGGCAACCACTGTGTCCCGTCGCCCGTATAGATCGCCGCCTGTCCCTCGTCCATCCAGTCCGACACTTTCCTGCCGCAGTAGGCATCGGCGACGAGCCCAGCCAGGACACCGGACGGGGCGCCACTGCCCGCCATCAGGGGCGGAATCGTGACCCAGGCACTGACGAGAATGGCAATTACCAGCCCTGCTCCGCCTCGAATCGAAGCGACACGCGTCCGACCGGATCGGGTGCTGTACACGTGCACGATCGCTGCCGTGAACGCTACGGCAACTGCGAAACACGCAGCACCGAAGCTCGTTTCGAGGCGTCCGGGTAGCTCTGGCTTGAGGTCGGACAAGTACAGCTCGGTTCCCACCCATTGAGCGAAAAAACTGGCAACAATTCCACCCGCGATGGTGCCGCCAGGAGCGAACGGGTATGGCAACAGCCCGAAAAGGCCAGTGACGAACAGCAGCGGGCTGATCACAAACAGGTACGGCCAATAGACCGTGGGGTTGGCGGCGAATCGGTCACCCGCTTCGAGATCTACTCCCGACCTCGAGAACAGTCCGAGCCCGATCGCCAGCCACGCTACAGCCAGGGCGCCGACAGCAATGACCTGCAATAGGTACGCGAGACGGTTCAAGCGATTCCACGATGTACCACGAGCAGACACGCGGCCACTATATCGGCCAGTTGTGCGCGATCCGGTGACAAAGTGTGGAGAAATCATGGTGACTCCGAAGTCGCGGAGCCCCAACCTGTTCGGAGGACATCGCGGGTACAAGCAGGATCGGCGGCAATTCAGATACGCCCAGCGCCGGCCAATAGCCTCACCAATGGCGCTCGCCCGATGTCGCAGGCGGCACAACGAAGGCAGGCCGTTCGGGTCGCAGCCGGTCTCGCCGCCCGCTAGGCAGCTGACAACGGCTCTAACCGTCCACCATCGGCATGGGCGGAAGTTCTGCGCCGCAACAGATTCCAGTCGCCAACGCCCCGCGTTGGCCGGTTCGATCAGCGGGGAATGCGGATTTCAGTGCATCAGTCGGCCGCTCGATCCGGTGCCCACCCCACCACCGCCGGACTGAGCAATCGGCGATCCTTCCGCTGGCGTCATTTACCGCACTGTGTTCTCGGGCGTCGAGACCGGCAGGTTGTTTTCAGGAACCGAGATCGAGCAGGCCGAGATCTTGACCACCGCGCAGAGAACAGTGGCGACAGTCCCGGCCGAACCCGAGGCCGAACCGGTCGACGGCGATTCGGCTGCGGCCAAACCCGTTCCGGCGGTGAGGACCGCGGCGGTGAGCACGACGAGGGCAAGGGTACGACGCATGAGTATTCCCCGATACTTGATGTGAAACAGTTGCGCTTCGCAATATACCGCCTCACGGGTATACGCCACTCGGCATTCGGCAGTTGAGGACGTTCTGTACCGCACCAGGTTCCGGCTGCTGGGCGCACTGGCCGGTTCGGTCTGCGCGGTACGTACGTTCAGCCCGCGCCGGATCGGCACGGTCAGGACGGGTTGTTTGGTGGTCAGCCGCGCCGGCTTGGCCGCCGGTGTCGACCGCGGTGTCGATCCAGTCGGAGGTGGTGCGGCCATGGATGGCGCGGCCATGGACGCGGTCCTCCCGCTCGAACAGGGATCTCACCACGCCGACCAGCGTCGCCGACACATCTGAAATGTCCGATCGACGGTCCGGCGCGCCGATGTGACACAGGGCTCGCCGATATGCGAATAGCGGCTTTGACTTTTAGCGAGTCTTTAACTAGGTTCCCTGTTGCACCTCGATAGGCGAGGCTCCTGCACGAACATAGGCCACTGATCTGACGACGTCGAGAGACGCCCAAGGTTAGGACAGATTTCTCCGGATCAAGGGGTAATCCAAAGTGGCTTTCCGATTCGGAACACGTCGTGCAGTGCCAAAACTCTGACGAGAGGGGTGTGCGTCCGCCCCGAGAGTTCCGGGCGACCTCCCCGCGTGCGTTGACGAATCGCGTTCTACCAGTGAGGAGGTCGGGTAGCAAGATGGCACCCGATGATGACCCGGGATCTCCGGGCCGGCCCCTCCACCTCGGTCCGGGCCGCTAGCCAGCACACCAACACCGCGTCGATATCTCGACGCACATAATTCTCCGATATCACGATGCCGCCTACGCGGCACCGGATTATTCGCGTGCACATTTCACGAATGAATTCGGAGATTCGCATATCCGACCCGTCGGCACCACCGTGCTCGACGGTATTCGATGCTGCCCGGAAACCGATGCGGGCAGCGGTATCCCGAGGGGAAACATCCCGATGAGAATTCGCTTGCTTGCATTCGCCACCGCGGCGCTGACCGCCGCCGGACTGGTCGCCCCGGCCGCCGCTTCGGCCACGGCACCCGGACCGGACGTCCGGCTCGCCGACGCTGTGAACGTTCAGGCCGTATCCGGCGACGCCCGGATCGTGGACCGATCGGTGGTGCTGCACACCGACCTCGGCACGTTCCGAACCACCACCGACCAGCTGCAGATCCTCGATCCGCAGGGCGTGGTGGTGGGGGCGATCCCGCTGACCATCACCAAGCAGGACACGACGTACCCGATCGACGCCCGCATCGACGGCGACAGCGCCACCCTCACCCCGAACCCGGATCGGGCCCGACCGGTCAGCGCCGAGGAACGACGAATCGCCGCGGAGCTGCACGCCGTCGCGGAGGCACAAGCCGAAGACCCTGCGGCACAGCAGATTGCCGATCCCGACAGCTTCGAGGATCGGATGAATACCGTCTTCCAGAACGTCAACAACGAGCTCACCGTGGCCCTGGCGGTGGGCACGCTGCTGGGTGCCGTCATCGGCGCGCCGCTGGGCTGCGTCCTGCTGGGCGCGGGCCAGGGTCTCGCGGTCGGCGCATTGACGTTGGGCACGTTGGCGATTCCCGGCGCCATCACCGGCTGTCTGGAGGGCGCGGTGGCCGGGGCCGGGATCGGCGTCGTGGTTTTCAACCTGCTCGTCGGCGTACCGGCGGTGCTGGCCTCGGCCGTGCACGCCTTCAACGTCATGACCGCACCGCCCGCGGTCGCCGCCGAATCGACCAACTGAGTTGCGACGAAGCCCCTCGGAGCGAGGTGAACAGCTATGACTCTTGAATTGGCAATTCCGGACCGCCCCAAGACGACTCCCGAGATACCGCGGGCACGCGGCCGGCTCCGAGCGGTGGACTACCTGATCATCGGCGCGGGCGTGCTGCTGATCCTGCTGGTGCTGCGGCTGTTTCGGGACATGTCGGTGCCCTGGACGCCGGATACCGGAACCGAGACCGCATCAACGGATCCCGCGAACCTGCCCTATTACGCGGCCCGCACCACGCTGCGCATGTTCATCGGCCTGGTGGCGTCCATCCTCTTCACACTGATCGTGGGCCAGTGGGCGGCGCGCTCGCGGCGGGCCGAGAAGGTGTTCATCCCGGCGCTCGACGTGCTGCAGTCGGTACCGGTGCTGGCGCTGGTCTCGATCACGGTCACCGCGTTCGTGGGCCTGTTCGACGGCTCGTATCTGGGCGCGGAGGCGGCGTGTATCTTCGCCATCTTCACCGCGCAGGCCTGGAACATGACCTTCGCCTATTACCAGGCGTTGCGCAATATGCCCCGGGAGCTGGATGACGCGGCCCGCATGATGCGGCTCACCCGCTGGCAGCGGCTGTGGCAGCTGGAGGTGCCGACGGCCATGGTGCCGATGATCTGGAACGGCATGATGAGCTTCGGCGGCGCGTGGTTCATGCTCGCGGCCTCGGAGGTCATCACGGTATCCGGCCGGGACGAGGCGCTGCCCGGCATGGGTAGCTTCATCGCGGCGGCCACCTCCGAGGCCCAGGTCGGCAACCTCATAGTGGGTGCGCTGGTCATGGTGCTCACCATCGTCTTGGTGAACGTGGCGTTCTGGCGGCCACTCACGGCGTGGTCGGAGCGATTCCGGGTGGAGCACACCGAAAGTGCGCAGGCCCCACGGAGTCTGGTGCTCGACCTGCTGCGGCGTAGCACGGTCCCGGGCCGGCTGGCTCGGGTGCTACGGCCGGTCGGCGAGCGAGTCGATCGCCTCATGCGCGTCTTCGGGCGCAGCACCCGCTCCGCCTACGACGACCGCGCGGGCAGCCGCATCGGTGATGTGTTCTTCTTCGGACTGCTCTTCGCCGCGCTCGCCTGGGGCACCTGGGCACTCGCCTCCTACTTCGAAAGAACAGTGGGCCTGGCCGAATTCGGGCCGACCTCGCTGATGGGGCTGGCCAGTCTCGGCCGCGTGACAGTGCTGCTGGTGGTCTCCACCATCGTGTGGGTTCCGGTCGGCGTGTGGATCGGGATGAATCCGCGGATTTGCCGGTTCGCTCAGCCGGTGGTGCAGGTGCTGGCCAGTTTCCCGGCCCAGTTCTTGTTCATCTTCGTCATCGCGGCGCTCACCTACACCGGCATCTCACTGAATATCGGCGGCATCGCCCTGATGGCGCTGGGCGCGCAGTGGTACGTGCTCTTCAACGTGATCGCCGCGGCCGGGCAGATCCCGACGGACCTGCGTGAGGCCATGGACGATCTCGGAGTGCACGGTGTGCAGCGCTGGAAGTCGTTGATACTGCCCGCGATCGCGCCCGGATACTTGGTCGGTGCGATCACCGCGTTCGGCGGCGCGTGGAACGCCACGCTGGTCGGCGAGGTCGTGGAGGCCGGGAACACGCACATGGAGGCATACGGCCTGGGCGCGTACATCACCAATGCCACCACCGACGACGTCTTCGCGAAGGTGCTGCTCGGCACCGTGGTGATGAGCGTGGTCACGGTGGCCATCAACCGCCTGCTCTGGCGACGCCTGCAGCGCACCGCCGAGCAGCGATTCTCGCTGAGCTGAAACACTTTTCGAAAGGAGGACACGCCGTGTCGACCCCCATCATCACCGTCGATCGTGTCACCAAGAACTTCACCAACCCCTCCGGCGAGCAGCTACCGGTGCTCTCGGATGTCTGCCTCGAGCTGCGCGAGGGCGAAATCGTCGCGCTGCTGGGCAAATCCGGCTCCGGAAAGTCCACGCTGCTGCGGATCATCGCGGGCCTGATGCTCCCTTCCGCGGGGTCCGCGCGCATCCGGCAGACCGAGATCACCGAGCCGAATGCCGATACCGCCATGGTGTTCCAGACCTTCGCGTTGATGCCGTGGCTGACCGTGCGGCAGAACGTCGAACTCGGCCTTCGCGCCCAAGGTATTTCGGCCTGGGAGCGCGCCGAGCGGGTAACCGACGCCATCGACATGATCGGCCTGGACGGCTTCGAGAACGCCTATCCCAAGGAGCTTTCCGGCGGCATGCGCCAACGAGTGGGATTCGCCCGCGCCCTGGTGGTGCAGCCGGAGGTGCTGCTCATGGATGAGCCGTTCTCAGCGCTGGACGTCTTGACCGCCGAGAACCTGCGCGGCGAACTCATGCGACTGTGGGCGGAGACCGCCTTCCCCACCAAAACCATGCTGCTGGTCACCCACAATATCGAGGAGGCCGTGCAGCTGGCCGACCGAATCCTGGTGCTGGACAACAATCCCGGGAGAATCAAGGGTGAGATCCAGGTGCGTCTCCCGCAGCCGCGAGACCCGCGCGGCGCGGGGTTCCAGGCGCTGGTGGACCAGGCCTATCGGATGCTCACCGACGCCACCTTCGATGGCAGCTGGCCGAGCATCACCCCCAGCCCCACCACCCGGCCGCTGCCCGATGCCGGGGTGGACGGAATCGGCGGCATGCTGGATTTTGTTGCCGCCCAGGGCGGGCGGGCCGACCTGCCAGATCTGGCGGGCGGGCTGCGCTTCGAGGTCGACGATCTGATGCCGCTGGTCGACGCCGCCACCATGCTGGGGCTGGCCACCACCGCCGACGGGGATATCGAGCTCACCCTCGACGGCACCCTCTTCACCGAGGCCGATATCGACAGTGCGAAGGCCATTTTCGCGCGGCTGGCACGAGCCAATGCGCCCCTGATCGCGGCGATCGACCACGCGCTGACCAGCGCGCGCAACCAGCGACTGCGCGACGGCTTCTTCCTCGACCTGCTGCGGCGGGGCTTCACCGAGGACGTCGCGCGGCGACAGCTGCGGATCGCCATCGACTGGGGCCGCTACGCTGAACTCTACGAGTACGACGCCGCCGAGCGGCTGCTGACGCGGCATCCGGGCGAGGCCTGAGGCGTCAGCTGTTGCCGCGAGCCCGGGCGCGGCGCGTGCCCTCGCGCATGGCCTGCACCCGGGCCACCGGGGGATGGTGTGGACCTACCGGTGAATCGATCGCGACCAGGCGAAGGTCGCCACTCTCGACACTCAGTCCATCTGCCCGTTTCGGGTCGTATGATCAAGATTGGAATCGAGCACCCGAATATCACGGTGGAAATTCTTCACCGAAATCGGTTTTGTACCTGGTTACACGCTCCTTCACCGGCACCCCGAACCTGCGCTCACCCTGCTGCGTCCACTCGCGCAGAACACGGAGGATCCGCGCCATGGCCCGCTACCGGCCTCTGATCGCCCGCTATCCCGAAGCGTTCGCCCATCATGCCGCGACGCTGTTGCCCGACCTCGGAGGTGCCCGATGACGGCCGGCGCTGAACCGACCTTGCGGATCCCGACCATGGCCCAACTGCTCTCGGTACTGGCCGAGGCCGCCGAACTCGAACACGGGGTGATGTGCGGCTACCTGTACGCGGCGTTCGGGCTACGCACAGATCCGGCGGGGGGCCTGCCACCTCGGCAAGCCGAAGGGTACGGCGCTGGCGCGATGAGCTGATCAGCATCGCTATCGAGGAAATGGTTCACCTCGCGCTGGTGTCCAACCTGATGGTCGCGCTCGGAGCCCACCCCCACTTCGGGCGGCAGAACTTCCCCGTTCCACCGGGCTGTCACCCTGCCGACATTCGGCTGGCCCTGGCGGGATTCGACCTCGAGACGCTCGACCACCTGATCTTCCTGGAACGGCCCTTCGGCAGCACCGTCACCGACCCGCCGGCATTCGGCGGGGGTCCCGATTATCTCCGCGGCACGGCCGCCGGCAGGTTCTTCCCGGCCGGCCAGGACTATCCGACCATCGGCGACCTCTACCAAGCCATTGCACGATCACTGGCCGACCTGGCCTCCTCCCAGGGCGAGGACATCCTGTTCTGCGGGGGATCCGCGGCCCAGGTCGGCCCCGATGTCGTCGCCTTGCCCGGCCTCATCTCGATCACGAACCTCGCCGAGGCGACCGCGGCCATCGACACCATCATCACCCAAGGCGAAGGCGGCCCGGCCAAGGACGATCACAACCACTTCGCGCGGCTACAAGCCCTACGGACCGAATACCAGCAGATCCTCGCCGAGGACCCGGCATTCACTCCGTCATGGCCGGTCGCCACCAATCCGGTGATGCGCCGCCCGCCCGAGCCCGCGGGCAAGATCTACATCGACGCGCCCGAGGCCGCCGCCGTCAACGACGCCGGAAACGCCGTCTACACCCTGATGCTGTGCTGCCTCAACCAGGCTTACGGCCGACCCGCCGACAGCGCCCCCGCCGACAGATTGGCGCTGATCGACACTGCGATCAGCATGATGGGCATCATCAGCACACTCGGAACGGCTCTGGCGCAACTGCCCGCCTCCACGACACACCCAGGAATCAACGCTGGACTCACCTTCGAGGCACCGCGCGCGCTGCGCCCACTGCTCAACGGTCCCTCCGAATGGCGCATCCTGACGTTTGCGCTACACCAGCTCGCCGACGGAATCTCCCAGCTACCAGCCGTCACCGACCCGGCCGCGATCGCAGCACGTCTACGTGCACAAGCCGAGCCCTTTGCTCGACGTGCCGGCTGAGAACCAGGAGTCATCGACCGTCCGCAGCCGCTGAACAGGGCATTCGAATTCGTCTGGCTTCCAAGGGTGTTGGGCGTATGGGGTCGCCGATGCGGGGACGGTGCGGGCGTCGCAGGCCTGCCTGGAACTCAGCAGTGCGGAGTGTCGACGATCTTGATCTCCACGTACGGCGAATTGCCGTACCCGAGGTGGCTGCCACCCGGCCCGGCGCAACCGATGTAGCCGTCGGCCTGCTTCAACATGGCGGCGTCGTCGTTCCTGGTGTTGACGACCGCGTAGGAACCGCGGCTGTTCGATCCGAGGGTCTGCCAGTAACCCTTGTCCTTGAACATCGCGGTGGGCTGACGGCTGTCCCACTTGGCCTTCGTCAGATAGAAGCAGACGTACGGGTAGGGACATCCGTCCCGGGAGTCGGCCGAGGCCTGCGGGGCGTTGGCGGCGGTGAACGCGCCCAGCATCGAAATCAATACTGCTGCGGCGGCGGCAAGTCTTCTCATCGCATTCCTAATCAAACCGAGCTGAGCAATCGATGCTCATATTTCCGCAAACCGTATGTGCGACAGACCGATTCACTCGATAGCAAGAAGTTGCGGCTGGCGGCAAATCGCCGCATGGCAAGCACATCCGGTCGAGGAGCAGCACAGCGCGAGCGGACGGTGGCGCATAGCATTCGGTATATGCGTGGTGGCGGCTGGTTTCGTGTCGTGGTGTGCTTGGCCGTGCTCGGGAGTACCAGTGGGTGTATCGGGGCGGTGGATCGGGCGGAATTCGAGAACGCGATTCGGGCGCGCGGGGGTGGGTTGGTGAGTGCGTTGCCGCAGGGGGCGGTCGCCGCGTTGGGGCAGCGGATCGGGGCGAGCGATCCGGAGGTGAACGTCATGCTGTTGACGGCGCCGAACTCGACTCGGTTCCGGATGGTGGTCAACGACCAGCCCGCACAGGTGACGAAGTTCTTCGACGGGGGCGACTTCACCGCGCGCGAACCGACTGTCCGGGTGCGGGTCCGGCCGCCCGGACAGTCTCGTGTGATGGATGACTACTCGTTCACGCTCGGCGATCTGAGTGACCCACGGCCGGTGCGGGTTTCCTCCTTCGACGACCTGGACGGCCAGAACTTCAGGGTCAGCGAGGTGCCGGGGCTCTCGCGGATCGAAGACATCGTCGACACGGCACGGGCGCGCAGTGCGATCCCCGACGGGCAGGTCACCGCTGTTCTGGTGAGCCGCTTCGGGCGGGATATCCGCATGGTGGCCAATGTCGTGTCCGCGCGCTCGGAGGTGGTCGTCGAGTTCGACCGCGCCGGCGTGTTCCTCCGAGCACAGCAGGTGTAGGCGATGGCCCGTGTGATTTCTGCTCTGTCGACCGGCCTCGTCGTCGGCGCTTTCAGCATCGTCGTGCCCGTCGCCATCTGGCCCGGCGAAGCGAAACTCACCGCTCCCCTGTTCTGTTCGGCCCCGGCCACCGAACCCATGGTCGTCTCCGACACCTTCCACGACTCCGACGGCACGTCCACCAACTACACCCTGTACTGCGTCGGCGACCACGGCATGCTCACCGATGAAGGCTTCGTCCTCCCCATGGCGGTGATGCTCACCGCCCACGTCCTGATCGTCGCGGCCTTGGTACTGCTCGCCGCCGCGTTCCGCAGGAAGGCGGAGCCCGTGGCCGACCAGCCTGCCGGCCCGGAAGACGCCATCGAACTTTGACCCTTGTCCTGGCTTGGCATCAGGAGAACCTGCGGGCCTTGGTGGCGAGAGCCGCCCGGCCCCGAGGGGTGATTCGGTAGCGGCCCCGGGGGCGGCTGGGGGTGATGAGGCCCCGGGATTCGAGGTGGGACAGGGCGGTTCGGGTGCGGTGGCCGGTGAGGGTGGCCGACTGCTGGATCTGCGGGGCGGTGAGGGTGCGGTCCGGGTGAAGGGCGGTGAGGACCGCTATTTCGGCGGGATTCATGGGGTCACCTCGGGTCGTGGTTGCGATGGCGGCCGGTGGGATGGCCGGGCGGGCACGGGATATCGAGATGGCCGCCGCCGGTGAGCGACAGGCGGAGAGTGTCGGTGCGGGACTCACGCCACAGGCGGTAGGAGTCCACGGCGGTGCGGGCGGTGATCACGGTACAGAGGGCGATGATCGCGAGCAGGGCCCATGCGTCCCAGGGCATTTCGGCCTCCTTATCGATGACATTTCGAAATTCGGTGTGGCGCGCCGAATCCCAGTAGACATCAGGCGGGGCAATTGGCACCATCTAAGAGCGCAATTCCACCGAGATTGTTGGACATCCAGATTGGCCTATTCCAGTACGGCGCTCCCCAGATAGCGAGGCTAACAAAATGGCTGGATCGACACTTCCGCGTAGGGCACTTGGGCGCACTCTGCGCAGCTTCCGGTTGCGTGCCAGTAAAGGACAATTCGTCGCGGGTAGGCACGTCGATATGTCGCCGCAGAGCATCAGCCGAATGGAAGATGGTCAGCGGGTCAAAATATCTACGTCTCAAATACGCGACTTACTCGAGTTCTACGGAATCGCGAATCCGAGCCAAGAACGCGATGACCTGCTCGCACTGTGGGAAGAGGTGAAGCAGCAGGATCTGGTGTCGAGGGCGCTGGGGACGTCCAAGGGGTGGTGGCGGTCGTACAGCGACCAATTCACACCGCACTTCGATCACTACCTGAACCTGGAGACGGCCGCCAATCACCTCACGACCCACCAACTCGTCATGGTCCACGGGCTACTGCAGACGCCCGAATACCGGCGCAGCCTGATCAAGGCGACACACCCGGACCTTTCGACTGTCGATGTCGAGCGCCGACTCGAGCTCGCCGCGAAGAGACAGGAACGCCTCAACGACAAGAACTTTCGACTGGAGGCCATCCTGTCGGAGGCAACGCTGAAGCATCAGCCCGGCGGACTCGCCGCCATGGTCGAGCAACTGCGGCACTTGGCCGAGATCGGCGCACGCGAGAACGTGTCCGTTCGGGTAGTGCCGTTCGGCGTCGGCGCGCATGCCGGTCTCGCGCTCCAGTCGTTCGGACTGCTCGAATTCCCGCCCTTCGCAAACCATCTCAAGGAACCGCCGGTGGTCTACGTCGAAGGCTCCGTCGGCGCGCTCTACTTGGACCAGGAGCAGGTGATCGTCCGCTTCCAGCAGGCGATCACAGATCTCCGGCGAGTAGCGTTGAGCGAAGACGACACCAGGGAGCTGCTGTCGGCCACCGCGAAGGAGTACGCGAAGTGATCAACAATCTGCGCGACGCCGAATGGTTCAAGTCCTCCAGGTCCGCCGACGCATCCGAGTGCGTCGAGGTCGCCTTCGCAGGCACAAACGCACACACCGTCGGGGTGCGGGATTCCAAGGATCCGGGTGGGCCGATGCTCGTGTTCTCCGGGGAGCAGTGGGATCGGTTCCTGGGCAGTGGAGTCTGGCGGCGTTAGACGCCGCGGTGGGCGCCGCGCTCGGTTACTGTGCGGGGGATGAGCATCGAGTTTCTGTTGACGACGCTTGTCATTGTGGCGACGCCGGGCACCGGGGTGCTGTTCACGCTGGCCGCGGGGTTGGCGCGGGGAGTGCGGGCCAGTGTGATCGCGGCATTCGGGTGCACGCTGGGGATCGTGCCGCATGTGGTGGCGGCCATCACCGGGCTGGCGGCGTTGCTCAATGCCAGTGCGGTGGCATTTCAGACGTTGAAGTACCTGGGCGTGGCCTATCTGCTCTACATGGCGTGGAATACGCTGCGGGACAAGGAAGTTCTCGCCGTCCCGGAGGAGAGCTCGGAGGCCGCGCCCACCGCCGGGCGGGTGATCGTGTCCGCCGTTCTGCTCAATGTGCTGAATCCGAAGCTGACGATCTTCTTCTTCGCGTTCCTGCCGCAGTTCGTGCCGAACGGCTCCACCGGCGCCACCGTGCGCATGCTCGAACTGAGCGGGCTGTTCATGCTCGCGACCTTCGTGGTGTTCGCCGTGTACGGCGTCTTCGCGGCGGGGGTGCGCAGCCGCGTCATCTCCCGTCCGGCGGTCATGACGTGGATGCGTCGCATGTTCGGGGTCTCGTTCATCGCACTCGCGGGACGGCTGGCCGTGCAGAACCCATAGACGTGAGCTGCGCGGTCCCGAGGTGGAGGCAGATATCACCATCTGGAAATTTGCCCGGGTCGCTGGACATTTGCCATGGTGTAGGTAGTCCCCATCAGGGGCCCGGACGAGGGAGCCGTACCCGGCGTGCGACAAGACGGCCTTCGGAGGTAGTCATGTCTTGGCTGGTGTTGGTGGTGTCCGGGGTTCTCGAAGCCGTGTGGGCTACCGCGCTCGGGAAGTCGGAGGGATTCACCCGACTGGGACCCACCGCGGTGTTCGGAGTGGGGCTCGTCTCGAGTATGGCCGGGCTGGCCTATGCGATGCGCGGACTGCCCGTGGGGACCGCTTACGCGGCGTGGGTGGGGATCGGGGCCGTATTGACGGTCGTGTACTCGATGGCCACCGGCGAGGCCGCTGTCAGCGCGATCAAGGTTCTGCTGCTCGGTGGGATCGTGGCGTGCGTGGTCGGGTTGAAGTTGGTCGGATAGACGGCTATTTGGCCGGGGTCAGTTTCACCGCGTCGGCGGGGACGGCGGGGACCGATTGGACCGTCTGGGTTTTGGCGGTGGGGTCGGGGAGTTGGAGTCGCCAGTCGTCGGAAACCCACACGACGGTCTGAGCGGACGCGGTGATGCTGGCGTCGGAGTACGTGGCGTAGACGGTGACGTCGGCGCGGTCGGGGGCGTAGGCGGTGAGTTTGTAGGCGGCGATGTGGGGGGCCACGGTCTGATTGGCGGGGGCGGTGATCGAGATCTGGGCTCGGGCCAGGACCCAGGAATCCTTGGCGGCGCCGGGAATCAGGGAGATCGCGGCCACCTGCGGCCAGACACCGTCGGGGGCCAGGGACAGGCGAGTGCTGTGGTTGATGGCGGCCAAAGCCGCGCCCTGGGGGGTGTGGGTGTAGCCGGCGGCGGTGGTGCCGAGTTTGCTGGGGCCGTCGTGGCCGCCGATCGGGAGCTGGACACCCTGGTAGTTTTCCCAGCGCACGTCGGCGGGCGGGCGGGACGGATCTGCCGCCGTGGTAGTCGATTTGGTGGCGGGATCATCGCCTAGACCGCAGGCAGAGACGGTGACGGCAGTCGCCGCGACGAGTAGGGCCACCACCGCGGCGGTGAAAGTTTGCGCGTGGTGTGCTGAATTGGCGCGCACGATGATTCCTCCCGTAGAACCCGAGAACGGTCGAGAAGCGTTGCGGGGACGCGAGTTCGGCGGCCGCGCGGTCGGGCTCACTCTATGACGCGGGCGGGCACGGCGGCGGGTCCAGCAGTGTTGATCGGATCGGTTTAACAATTCGTCACTCCTGTCACGGAACCGGTTGCGGGGACCCACGATCCGGGTAACATCAGGGCCGCAACATGATCATCGCAGGTGGTGGGGTTGATGATGGATCATCGGGACCTGGTTCCGGTGGGCCGCCTGTGTCATCTGCCAGTGGTGCGTAATGCCCTGGCGTTCGGGGGAATCGGGTCGCGAGCCCGCTGCTGTCCGTTCGGGGAAGGGGAACTGGGGAGATGAAGACCACACGAACATCGATCCTGCTGTCAATGCTGCCGATCGCGCTGGTCGCGGGCCAAGGGGTCGCCGTCGCGGCACCGGGGCAACCGGG
The DNA here is from genome assembly GCF_050955695.1 of Nocardia sp. CA-136227. Lineage (NCBI taxonomy): Bacteria > Bacillati > Actinomycetota > Actinomycetes > Mycobacteriales > Nocardiaceae > Nocardia > Nocardia sp. CA-136227. Next base: position 2,976,880 of record NZ_CP192081.1, on the reverse strand, counting down.
GCTCGCCGTGCCCGGAGACGGGCAGCCGGGTTTGAGCACCCAGCCTCCGCCGCCCGCGGCGCCCAGCCCGGCGGATTACATCCCCGACCCGCCCATTCCGGCTCCGAACCGGCCGCGGCCCAAACAGCAGACGACGCCCTCGCCGCAGCAGAACACGATCATTCAGCCGCAGGCCACGCAGCCGCAGGGCGACGTGGAACCGCAAGCGGCTCAGCCCGATCAGCCTGTGGTGAGTACGCCCGAGGTCGCGCCGACTGATCCGCACCAACTCCGACTCGGCACCAACGACGTCCAGCTCCCGGACTGGGTCGACCTCAAGATGAGGAACAAAGCTCAGGCTTATGTCGACCTGGCCGAGTGGCAGCTGGCCGCCGCCTACGACGGACTGGGTTTGCCGCGTGAGGAATCCGATCGGCGAGCTGCGTCGACCCTTGCAGGCGGACTCATCGGTGGCGTCGCGGGTGCGCCCGCACTGGCGGCAATCGGCGTGGCTGGCGGATGCGCCACTGGTGCGGCGATGGGAGCCCTCGCAGGCGCGCTGATCGGTGGCGTCCCGACCGGCGGGGTCGGCGCACCCGTTGGTGCGGTCGTCGGTGGTGTCGCAGGATGCGCCCTCGGGGCTGCCGCGCTGGGTGTGCCAGGCGTTCTTGTCGGAGCCACAGCAGGAACCATCTTCGGTGGCGCGTGGGGCGGCTTTGCGTCCCCGCAGGCCAACCCGCAGCCTCCGGCTTCGGTGCCGCCGCTCATCGATACCGCTTTGCAGGTGCCGGGTTCGGATCCTGCCGTGGGTTCGCCCGGGGTGCAGCCGGTTTCGGCTCTGATCGGGGTACCTGCGCCGATCGCGCAGGTTCTGGCGCCCGCGTTGCAGCAGCTCGGGGCGGCGATCGAGCAGATCGCGCCGATGGCGCAAGGGGCGGCTCCGGTTGTGCAGCAGGTCGCTACGGCGATCGAGCAGGTTGCGCCCGTGGCGCAGGCGGCGGTGCCCGCGGTGCAGGAGGTCAGGGCCGCGATCGAGCAGCAGGTGGTTCCGGTCGCGCAGGCGGTGGCTCCGGTGATGGAGCAGCCGGTGGCGCAGGCCGCGCCGGTGGTGCAGCAGGTGGTGGCCGATGCGGGGCAGCAGGTCGTCGCGGCGGTGCCGCAGGCCGCGCCCGTGGTGGAGCAGGTGGTGGAAGGCGTGAACGCGCAAGTCGATTCGTTCCGGGCCGCCGTGGCGCAGATGCCCGCGATCACCCCGGAAGCCTTCATCGCCGCCCTGCAGCCCGCCCTGCCGGGCGCGTGACCGCAACGACACGGATGACGCCGTGACCGCAGACAACAACGCCGACAGCGACTCCGCCCCCGGCCCCCTACCCGCCCAGCCCGAACCCCGCGCCGCCGACCCGGCTGCCGCGGCGCACCATCGCGAGTCCGTCCCGGACCGGACGGACGGCGATTTCCTGCGACTCGAACCCAGCGCGCCCGAACCCCCACCGGCCGAAATCCCACCGGCCGCGGCCACGCAGGCGAGCAGCCACGCATCCGCGTCTACGCGGCGGGTACCCAAGCCTGGCGCGTCACGGCATCGACGCGAAGAGGCTCCGGGCGAGGATCTGGACCCGGTCACCGAACCCGCGGTCCGTGGGGGTTCGGTAGCGGGTGAAGGGGTTCGGCGGCCGGTGATGCCGGAGATCGTGCCGGTCGGGGCCGCGCCGGAGGCGGCGACGCAGCCGGTGGAGGTGGCGGGGTGGGCCTCGTGGCTGACGGAAGGGGCCGCCGCGGAGCCGGTTTCGGCGGGGCGGGATTCCGAGTGGGACGACGAGTGGCGGGCCGTGGAGGATCTACGGGCCGAGGATCCGATGGCGGCGCTGGTGGACGAGGCGCGGCGGCGGTCGGTGCAGACGCAGCGGCGGCTGCGGATCCGGGCTCGCGCCATCGCGATTGCCGGGGTTTCGCTGGCGCTCGTGGTCGTGGCGGGCGTGGCGTGGCTGATGTCGTCGGCCGGGGATTCGAATGAGCCGCAGGCCGTTCCGGGGAACAGTACGGCGAGCGCGCCCGGGGGCACGGCGGGGACCAGCACGGCGAGCGGGAATCAGCCGGGGCAGGCCGTGTGGTGCCGGGAGACGGATACGCCGCAGCGGGTGAGCGGCGCCGGGGCCGGGAACCTCAACAGCGGGCCCGGGGTGATCATGCGGCTCGAATACGCGTGGTACGTGTTGCGGGACGCGGCGGCGGTGCGGTCGGTGCTCAGCGCCGATGCCCGGGTCGCGCCGGAACAGGCCACGCGCGACGCGATCTCGGCGACGCCGGCCGGAACCCAGCACTGCGTGACCATCACCGAGGCCGACGCCGACCGGTGGAACGTCAACGTCGACGAGAAGCATCCCGACGGCACCCAGACCTCGTGGCAGCAGGTCATCACCACCGCCACCCGCGACGGGCGCACCACCATCACCTCGATCATCGCCGGAAGCCGGTGAGCCATGGTCGATATCGACGACCGGCTCCGGCCACCGGCCGGCCACGGCGGCGACGGGGAGTCGTACGAGAGTGACCTGATGCGGCCCGGCCCCGCCGGGTCACCCACCGACGCGGTGCCATTGCACGGCGGGCGGGGACGGCTCGTGCGGGCCGCGGTTCCCGCGGCGCTGGTGCTGGGCGGATCCGGGGCGTCGGGCGCCAGCACCACCGCGCTCGGATTGGCCGCCGCGGCCGCGGTGGACAGCGACGGCGACGTGTGGCCGGTCGTGGTGGACGCCACGCTCGGCGGCGGGGACGTGGCCTTGCGGGGCTGCGATACCGCCGCACCCGTGAGCTCACTCCAGAATTGGCTCGGCACCCGCGATCCCGGGACGGCCGCCAGTGTCGGGGCCTGCTCGGGGCAGACCTCCACCGGCGTGCGGGTGCTGACACGGACGCCGGACCCGTTGCCGCGCAGGGAATCCCTGACCTCGGTGGCCAGATATCTCGAAAACGCCGGGCTGCTGGGTGTTTTCGACGCGGGCGCACCGGTCACCAGCCGGTTGGCCGCTCCCCTGCTGTCCGATCCCCGGGTCGGGCTGGTGATCACGGTGGCCGCGCGGCCCGACGCCATCAACCGACTGCAACCCGCACTGGCCTGGCTGGACGAGAACTTCAGCGAGTTCGTCGTCGGCGACGCCGTCATCGTGCTCACCGAACAGGTGCCCGGCGCCGCCGCCACCGTCATCGACCATGTGCGCACCCACCTGGGCTCCTGGGTGCGCGCCGTCGTCCAGATCCCCTTCGATCTGCACCTCGCCACCGGCGGCCCCATCTCCTGGCACCGGCTCGCCGCCGAAACCCGCGACGCCTACCTCACTTTGCTGGGAGCGCTGCGATGACCAGCACCCAGCTCCCGGGCGCCGCGACTTCCGGTCCGTCCGCCGCGTGGCAGCCACGCGGCGCGGGAGCCTGGCGCACCGGCACCGCCGACGACCCGAGCCCGGCGCAAGCCGCGGACCCCACAAGCGACCCGCCACGAGCGGACCCGGACGGTGCGGAGCACCTACCGTCCAGCGGTGTCGGTGAGCAATCACGCGGCCGGGACATGCTTTTCGAGGCCATCGACCAGAATCCGCCGACTTCCGCCGTGCCGCCCGTGGCGATGTGGCATCGGGCCGTACCGAATCGCCCGCCGCGTCCACCCCTGCTGTGGCTGGTCGGCGTGCACGGCGGGGCGGGGGTCAGCAGTCTCGCGGCCAGTCTGCGCTGGGCCGGGGATGCCGGACAGCGGTGGCCCGCGCGGATCGGGGCGGGCGCGGATATGGATTCGCCGCTGGTGGTGCTGGTCGGGCGGAGTCATCTGCGCGGGGTGAACGCGCTGCACCGCGCGCTGCTGGCGCATCAGGCGCGGGCGACGCCCGCCGGGAGCGCGGTCGTCGGCGTGCTGACGGTGGCGGATTCGGCTCGGCCGCTACCGGTTCCGGTCGCGCAACGGCGCGAGGAGATGGAAGGACTGGCCATCGAGCTGGGCGCCCGCACCTGGCGGCTCGGCTGGCTCGAGCAATGGCGGGCGCTGGAACCCTACGAGATGGCGGCCTGGGATCCCGCCGCCGGAGTCTCGCCGATGGAAGAAGGCGATCCCACCCGCACTCCCCCGCAACCGGTTCGGCTCCTGGCCGAGCAGATCCTCACCGCGGCACGCATAGCCGGGACCCGGATCACCGAACGCGCGCAACACGGCGCGGACCCAGTCGGCCCATAACCTGAACGAGGTGCGTCGTGCATCGACAACTGCTGTCCACCCGATGGTTCCGAAGCGCGGCGCTGCTCACCGCCGCCGTCTGCGTGGTGGGGACCGCGGCCGCCGGGCCCGGCGTGTTCGACCTCGCCGTGGCCCACGGCGGCCCGCCCGATACCACGGTGCCCATCGACAAATGCCCGGCCCTGTACGCGCTCGGCATCCAGGGCACCGGCGAATCCTCCCCCGACGCCGCCGTCACCACCGACACCGGGATGCTGTCGGAAGTGTTCCGGCCCATGATGGCCGACGCCGGGGACGAGCTCGTCGACCGCGCCTACGTGCCCTACGAGGCGTCCTTCGGCGGTGTCGTCGCCGTCTCCAAGACCACCTACAGCCAGTCGGTGACCGGCGGGCTGGAACGCCTGCGGTCCATGGCGAAACAGATCACCGACCGGTGCCCGAACACGCGGCTCGCCATCGCCGGATACTCGCAGGGCGCGCACGTGGCCTCGGTGTTCGCGCAGGAGGTCGGGGCGGGCAAGGGAACCGTGGCCGCGGAGAAGGTCGCGGCCGTCGCCCTGTTCGGCGACCCGAACCGCAATGCCAACGCGCCGCTGTTCCCCGGCAAACCGGATCAGAAGCTGCCCACCGCCGCACCCGGAACCGACGGGAAAACGGTTGCCGGGCTGGGTGATCCGCCCGCCACCAAGACCGCCTCCGGCGCGGGCATCGCACCCGATAGCGGCACGCTGGAGAACTTCGGTTCGCTGGTCGGGCGGGTCGCCGAATTCTGCACCGAAGGCGACCTGGCCTGCGACACCCCCGTCGGCGCGCCGCTGGTGCGGACCGTCGCCAATATCGCCGGGCAGGTGGAGCTTTCGGCCGGGGACCCGATCGGATCGCTGAAGTCGATCGCGGAGGCGCTGGCGTTCACCTCCATCAAGACCGCCACCTCCGTGGTGAACAAGGACGTGTCGGGGACCTCGCTCACCGATATGTCGTATCAGCCGCAGAAATCCATCTCGCAGCGCATCGCCGACGCCTCCAACCCCAATACCCAGGTCGACATCCCCGGCGCGTTCCAAGCGCTGCTCAAGGTCGGCACCATCGCCATCAACTCCATCGTGGCCGTGGTGAAAGACATTCTCACGCCGGGCAATATCGCCGAGATCGCCACCGCCGGGCTCGCCAATCCGATCGCCGGACTGGCCGTGTTCGGGGCCAAACTGGTCGGGGCCGCCGCCAACCTGGTGCCGCCCACCACCATCAGCAGGCTCACCACGCAGGCGTTCTCCGCGGTCACCCAGAACGTCACCGACAACAAGGATCTGCTCGACATCACCACATGGGTGCGGTACTGGGACACCGCGCAGAAGCACGACTACACCCACGCCCAGGGCGCGGGATTCGGGGCCAGCCCGACCGACTGGGTGGGACGGTGGTTCGCGGCCGTCGCGCACGATCTGTCGGGGGCCGCGACGCCCGGGGCCACGCCGCGCGGCGGTAGCGACAAGCCCAGCGTGGGAATGGATTTCGCGGGCACCACCACCGCGACCACCACGGTCGCGCCGGGTGGGCAGTTCCCGCTCGGCGGGGCCACGACCACACCCTCGAACGGTGCGGCCACCACCTTGCCGAGCGGCGTGCTCACCACGACGCCGAGCAGCGGGGCTCCGCTGATCCCCGATCTCATCCCGCAGGCGACGCCATGAGCACCACCGAATCAGGGTCGCGGACAACGGGTCCGGGCGCGGAACCACCCACCCCCGCGACCGAGGGCGCGTACACCGGCAGCTGGGCCGACTGGATCACCGGCGCGAGCGGGCCGCCGCCGCGCGACGAGTACCCAGGGTCGACACGCGGCCACGACGTCTACAACGCGTACGACGACGACCCCGACGACGGATACGACGAGTTCTACGACGACGAGACCGGGGACTACGAAGCCGCGGAGTACGAGGCGCGGCACCGGGCCGAACACAGCACGACCGACAACCGATCGGCCCATGGACGATCCGATGCCTGGACAGCGGACGACGCCTCCCCTGCCGGGACCGGCGACGGACCCTCGCATGCGAGGGTCTCGGAGCCACAGACCTGGGAAAACGAACCTGCCTCGCGGTACCGGGCGGCGCACCCGGCCACGTTGGCACACGAGCCGACCTCGCACCCGGCGTCGTCAGCACACCAGCCGTCCTCACACCTGACACCGTCGTCTCGCGAGGCCGCCGCGCACCGCACCCGGACCGCACACGATTCCCCCCGCGCCCAGGCGGTGTACGACTCCTTGCAGGATCGCGCGTCCAGCGACTTCACCCCGCCCCGCCAGCGCGGATCCGCGGAATGGGGGTTCCCCGACGAACGCCGGCCGCTGAAGCGAGCGCCCCACCCGACCCGATCGGGGCCACGATTCCGGTTCCCCACCACCGGTGAACGCGGGTGGGCGGTGCCGGTGCTGGGCGCACTCGCCGCGATCGTGGTGACGGCGGCGATCGTCGTGCAGGTTGCCAAGGTCGGGCAAGGCGACGACCAGCGGGCGAAGGCCGCGGCCACCACGCCCGCGGCGGTCCCGGTCGCCAGCGCTCCCGCCACGACCGCCGCCTCCGACCAACCCGCGTCCGGACTGCCCGCCAACCTGTGCCCCAACGAGGCCAAGGGCGGCACCGTCCGCGGCAACGGACCGGGCAGTACGCGGTCCGGGCCGGAGGCGATCCTCGCACTCCAGAACCGGTATTACGTCGACCGATCCGGCAAGGCCGTGCGCGAGATGTACGCCCCCGACGCGCCCGCGCCGTCCATCGAACAGATCCAGGCGGGCATCGACTCCATACCGGTCGGCACCACCTACTGCGTGCAGATCATGCCGGGGCCGTTCGACGGACAGCACATCATGGTCGTCACCGAGCAGCATCCCGACGCCACCAAACGCACCTGGGCCCCGCAGCTGGTCATGACCACGCAGTTCGGCGGGGCGACCCTCATCTCGGCGCTGATCCCGATGAACGAGGACACCCCGAAATAGCCGGTACGGCCCGGCACGGAAGGCGAGGTGGCACGCAGGGGTACTCAGGGTTTGCCAGGGCGTTTTGGAAATGGCGCGCGGGTGGGCTAATGTTCTGTCTCGCAGCCGGACGGGCGGAGACGCCGGAACGGAAGCGATGCGGATGTAGCGCAGCTGGTAGCGCATCACCTTGCCAAGGTGAGGGTCGCGAGTTCGAATCTCGTCATCCGCTCAACACGACAACGAAAGTTGTTCCAGCGCACTAGATCTGGCGCACATTCCCGGGCATGTCGGCGCGAATTCGCGGTACCTTTGCAGGGTGACCATGTTGCTCAGCGCCTTCCACGACACTGTGCTCTCCCAGTATGACCTCGTGTCTGTCCCACTCGCCCAGCTCGGAAACCCGACCCCGGAGACTCCCCCGGTCGCGGACAAACTCATGAAGCTGGTTCGCTACTTCACCTGGTTCGTGCTGCTGTCGGGCGTCATGGCCATCACCTACGCCGGCGGCCGGTTCGCCTGGGAGAAATGGTCGGGCAGCGGGCTCGCCTCGCCGAAGATGGTGGCCGGCGCGATGATCGGTGGCATTGTCGCCACCAGCGCGGGCACCATCATGAACGCCGTCCTCTGACCCTCCCGCGCGTACAGCGCCGACTGTCGGTGGCCCCGGCTACGCTCGTCGAACAGACTGGCGAACACGGGTAGGGGCCGCCTTGACGACGAGCGACACACGCACCGCGCGCACCTTGCTGCGCGACGACCCGGCAGACGGGGTCGACTTCGGGCTGGAGCACGTCCACGAAGTCCTGGCGGGTCTCGCCACCGAGGTGGCGGCCGACCGGCCCCGCGATGCCGAACTCATCACCTGCCGACTCGGACTCGACGGCGAGAACCCCGAAACGCTGACACTGCTCGGTGCGCGCTTCGGGGTCTCCCGTGACCGGGCCCGCCAGCTCTACACCCGTGCGGTCGGCGCCATGCTGCGCCAAACCCTCGCCACCGGCCAGCCCGACCTGTCGGTATTCGCCCAGCGGTACCCCATCGGCCACGGCGACGAACGCCTCGTGCGCGCCCTGCTCGCCGAAACCTATGCCACCGACGGCGATATCGCCGCGCAGGACTGGGCGTACCTCAAACTCCGCCTCGCCGGACACGACCTCCAGGACGCGAAACGCCTGGCGGGCTTCGTCTTCCAGCGCATCGCGGGCTGGCAGCAGAAGGGGCGCTGGCATCTGCTGCCGGTGCCGGGGCAGGACGTGACCGGTGGAGCGCGGCGTGCGCCGGGCACCGCGGGCTCCGCCGCCGACCACCACGCGGCCGGCGGCGCGGGCGATCCGGCGACCACGGCGGCGACCGATCCCGCAGGCGATCCGGCATCGACACGACGAGCAACTCGCGCCGACGGGGCCGCCCAGGATGCGGCAGCCGATGCGGGAGACGATGTTTGGGCTCCGTGGCTGCGCCGCGTCGAATGGCCCGGTGGCGGGAGCCCGGAGCCGCTGCCCAGCCTCCCGGCGGGCCGCCTCGACTACGACGACGACAGTCGCGGCCACATGTTCTCCGAAAAGCTCGGCCGCGAAGTGACTTTCGACACCGCGTTGCAGGCCCGCCTGCTCCGGCTGCTCGACACCAGCCCGCGGGTCGAGACCTTCCGTGAGCTCCCCGTCGCCGTCACCTATGACCTCGACGGCAGCGAGCGCGTCCACTACCCCACGGCCGCAGCCACCTTCACCGACGGCCGCACCGTCCTCATCGACGTCTCCCCCCTCGCCCACACGGCCCTGTACCCCCAGCGCACCCGCGCCGCCGCCTCCCGCGCGGCCGCCTTCACCCGCGGCTGGGGCTGGCTCACCTGGACCGGCAGCCGCCACGGCCTCCCAGAACTGCTGTCCCGCAGGGTGGACACCCACCACGAGTCCACCCTGATGAGCCGCCTCACCCAAGGCCCCCTCACCTGGCCCGCCCTCGACACCTTCCGCACGGAGAGCGGGCTCACCCTCCTGGACCTCGCCGCCCTGGTCCACCGTCACGACTGGCAGTGGCACCGAGGTCCTTTCCGCCTCACCCGCTGATCCGCCGGGATCAGGGAGTAGAGGTCCCGAACCAGCGGGACAGGGCCGGCTCGAGGTCCTGTTGATTCGATCCCGCCCAGGCGATGTGGCCGTCGGGGCGCAGGAGAATGGCGGGGGCCGGGAGTTGGTCGCTGATGTCGACCACGTGGTCGACCCGGTCGGACCAGCCGGCGATCGAGAGGGCGCCGGTTTGATCGAGGAGAAGACCTCGGGCCTGGTGCATGTGTTCGTAGAGGCGGCCGTTCTTCAAAGCCACGTCGCGTTGGCGGCGGCCGATGAGGTCGTCGGCGGAGCCCAGGTCGTAGCGGATATTGAGGGCGGTGACCTTTTCGATGAGGTAGCGGTGGACGTCCTCGAACTCCATGAGTTCGGTGAGGATGCGGCGGATGGCTTGCTGGCCGGGGTCGAGGGAGGTCAGTTCGCTGGAGGCGCGGGCGGTGGTGAGGACGTCGGCGGCCACGGGGCGGCGTTCGGATTCGTAGGTGTCGAGGAGATCGGCTGGGGCCCAGCCGGTTACGGCGGCGGCCAGTTTCCAGCCGAGGTTCACCGCGTCCTGGACGCCCAGGTTCAAGCCCTGGCCGCCGTTCGGGGGGTGGATGTGGGCGGCGTCGCCCGCGAGGAAGACGCGGTCCACACGGTAGCGGTCGGCGAGGCGGGTGGCATCGCCGAAACGGGACAGCCAGCGCGGGGAGTGCGCGCCGAAGTCGGTGCCCGCCAAGGCGCGAACCTGACGGGTGAGGTCCTCGAGGGTGGGCGGGGTGTCACTGTCCTCGGCGAGGCCGTCGGCGGGAGCGCCGAGGCGGTAGACGCCGTTGCCGAGCGGGACCGCGCCGAAGCGGCGGTGGGTCTTGTGGACCTCCATGACCGTGGCCATCACCTCGTCCTGCGGGGCGGTCAGTTCGACCTCGCCGAGCAGGGTTTCGAAGCGTGCCGGTTCGCCCGGGAAGTCGACGCCCGCCAGTTTGCGGATGGTGGAGCGGCCGCCGTCGGTGCCGGCCAGGTAGCGCGAACGAAGGGTGGAACCGTCGGCCAGTTCGGCCGTCACGCCCGTCGCGTCCTGGGTCAGCCCGGTCACCAGCGCTCCGTAGCGGATCTCCGCGCCGAGCTCGACCGCCCACTCCGCCAGCAGGCGATCGGTGATCGGTTGCGGCAGGCCGAGGACGAACGGGAACGAGCTGTCCAACGTCACTGGCTTCGACGGCACGATCCCGGCGAAGAACGCGCTCGGATCGTGCTGCTTGCCCAGCGCCACGAACCGATCCGCGACCCCGCGCTGATCGAGCACCTCCAGACTGCGCGCGTGCATCCCCATCGCCCGCACCACCTTGGTCGGCTCCGGATCGCGCTCCAGCACCACCACCCCGACCCCGTGCAACCGCAGCTCCGCGGCCAGCATCAACCCCGTCGGCCCGGCCCCGACAATGATCACATCGACCATGAACGCCCTCCTGATTTCCGCAGGTCATCGCCTTACGGTCGACGATTCTGCGGCATACCCGGGGCCTTGCCGCAAGCCCCCCACTGCGATATACGTTGAAGGGGGAGGGAAATTCGGACGCGCTCGGCTACTTCAGGACGAGTCCCGCCGCGATGAACGTCACGATCACCATGACCGCGAACCAGGTGATCAGCTGCCAATGCATGATCGCCGACTTCTGGGCCGCGACCGTCAGGCGCAAGGTGGCGTCCACGCGATTGTGGTCGGCGATGCGGCGACGGGTCTGGGCCAGGTCGTCGGCCTGCTGCTGAGCCGCGATCTCGGCGCGCTCCAGGCGATGGGTCAGGCGCAGCAGCTGTTTGGTCTTGTCGCGGGTGGCCTTGCGAGCCAGCGCCAGCGCGGTGCGCTGATTCGTGAGTTCCTGACGCTGGCGTGCGATGACCGCGGCCTGCGTGCGGGTGTGGCGCTCCCAGTCGGTCACTGTCGCCCATCCTCCCGTGTGTTCGTCGCGGCAGCCGAACGCTATCTCCGCGGCCACCCAGCCCGTCACGAATTCGTCCAGTTCGCACGAGGTTTGGCGCGCCGACACTACACCGCCCGGACCGGCGCTCAGCAACCCGCCGGTCACCCGGTACTCGCGGCCCGCAGCGGCGAAATCGTCGAGACCCAGCGCGGGCAGCTGCGCGGTCCAGAACCCGGGCGGGCAGATCCAGAGGACCTCACCGCACCCGCTGGTCCGCAGCTCGGCCGTGATCAATCGGGCGCGCGTCAATTCCGGTGGCGCACTGGACACCTCGATGGCACAGGTGCGATCACCCTTGCGCCACAACACATCCACGGTGTGCGCGCCGACCATCGTACCCAGGCGCACCTCCTCGGCTCCGGCCGCGAGCAGCTGCCCGCGCAACCAGAACTCCAGCCGTCGTACATCCTGACGGCAGTCCGCACAGTCGGTTTCCCGGCACCGCTCCCCCGTCGCATGACCCTTGCCCGCGGCACGACCCTTACCCGCCGCGGCCGGCGAATCCGTCACCGCCGCCGCGGGATTCACGCGCGAGACCGGTTCGGCCAGAGCCACCGACCGGTCGCGCGGATCATCCGCTCGCCTCATGCTCACAAGATCACCCCAGCCACCACACTCACCGCAGGGGCCGCTTCCGCCTCATCGGAAACCACCAGCCCTAGCTGTCACTTCCAGAGTGCCGCAGCGCATGCACTCACCGGCAGCAAAGCGACCAGATTCGTTACGCAACCGCGAGCCGCGTGTGATCAAGCGCGTCGCGGATCGTAATCGTCGACCGCGATGCCGAGACCGATCTTCGCACCCCGAACATGATCGTGACCAGCCACGCCCCGACCGGTCCGTCCGCGATGCCCCCGGTGATGTCCGGGATGCCCGCTCGCGCCCCCGCCGCTACTCTTTCGAAATGCTCCCGCCGCAGTCCCCGAACCCGCAGCTCAGCGCGCTACACCCGACCCTGAGGGCGGCACGCGCCGCCAACTCGGTGGCGTTCGCGCTGCAGGGGTTCTTCCTGGCCGTCATCCTCACCGAACTTCCGCAGCAGAAGGACAAATTCGGGCTCACCGACGGCCTGATCGTCGCATCGGTCGCGATGATCTCGCTGCTGGCCGGAGCCGGCAGCATCACCGCCGAGCGGATCGCGCTGCGCTGGTCGAGCCGGACCGCGCTGCGGATCGGGCTGGCGCTGGTCGCGGTGGCGGGTGTGGCCATCGCGGCCGCACCCAACAAGATCGCGCTCTTCGTGGCGCTGGCCGTGTACGGCATCGCGCTGGGCATCGTCGACGCCGGAACGAACATGCAGGCGGTGTTCATCCAGCACGGCTACGGCCGATTCGTCCTGGTGTCGTTCTACGCGGCCTGGAGTGCGGGATCGATCGCGGGCGCGCTGCTGGTGTCGGGGTTCGAGGCGCTGGACGTGCCGCTGTCGGCCTCGATCCTGACCGCCGCGGCCGTGGTGGCGGCCGGCTGCGTCGCGGCGGGCCCGCGACTGCTGGGCACCGACGAGGCCGAAGCCGGTCCGGCCGAACACGTCCCGACCAGTTCGGTGCCGGTCCGCGTCTTCTGGATCTTCGGCGCGGTGATCGCGCTCGCCTTCGCCATCGATCTGGCGGTCGGCAACTGGTCCGCGCTGTACCTGAAGGACGAACTGCTGTCCTCCTCCTGGGCCGCCGCGCTGGCGCTGGCCGCCTACCAGGGCGCCTCGCTGATCGGACGCCTCACCGGCGACCTGTGGGTGCGCCGCTTCGGCCCGCGCACGGTGGTGCGGGTGGCCGCCGCCGTCGGCTCGGTGGGCCTGGTGATCGTGGTCGCCGCGCCGGGACCGGCCGTGGCCATCCTCGGATTCCTGGTCGCCGGAATCGGATTGCCGGTGATCGCGCCGCTGTGCTTCAGCGAGGCCGGGCAACTCACCAGCGGGCGGGACCTGGACGCGCTCATCGCACGGCTCAACCTGTTCAACTACGCGGGCACGCTGGTCGGCGGCGCGGTGGTGGGCGTGGTCGCCGACGCCGCGAACATGCGGACCGGATTCACGATTCCGCTCGCCTTCGCGATCCTGCTGATCGGCTTCGCGCGGGTCTTCCACCCGCGCGCCACCACCGCCCCCTCGACCACCGAACCCGCGGCGGAGCCTGCTTGACTGGAATCATGAGCGACGTCGTAGCAATCCGACCGGCGGTCGCGGACGATGCCGACGAGCTCGCCGCCGTGGCCGCCGCGACCTTCCCGCTGGCCTGCCCGCCCGGATCCACGCCGGAGGACATGGCGGCGTTCATCGCGCAGGTGCTGTCGGCGGACCGGTTCCGCGAATACCTCGGCGACGGCGAGCGGTCGGTCCTGAAGGCGGTCCTGCACGGGAAGATCGTCGGCTACGCGCTGCTCAACACGATGCCGCCCGCGGACCCGCACGTCGCCGCCGTCGTCACGCAGCGGCCGGTGACCGAGCTCAGCAAGATGTACGTGCTGCCCGGCCAGCACGGCAACGGAGTGTCCGCGGCCCTGATGCGCGCCGCCCTGGAGACGGCGCGCACCGGCGGCGACATCGCGGTGTGGCTGGGCGTGAACCAGGAGAACGCCCGCGCCCAGCGCTTCTACACCAAACACGGCTTCACCGTGGCGGGCACCAAGACCTTCACCGTCGGCAGCCAACTGCACCACGACTACGTCATGCTGCATCGGTTCTGACACCCGAGCCCAGCTCGAGGCGACGGCCCCGGAACCGCTGCCGCATGCGGCGGTCGTGGGTCACCAGGACCACCGCGCCCGTGTAGCCGTCCAGGGCCTGCTCCAGATCCTCGACCAGGCTCGGGGACAGGTGATTGGTCGGCTCGTCGAGCAGGAGCAGATCCACCGGATCGGTGACCAGACGGGCCAATTCGACGCGGCGACGCTGACCGTAGGACAGCTCACCCAGCCGCAGGCCCAGGTCGGCCGGGCGGAACAGGCCCAGCGCCAGTAGCTCGTCGGCATGCTCGTCCGGATAGCCGGGGCGGCCGGATGCGAACGCCTCCAGCACCGTTCGATCCGCCGGACCCGCCGTGTCCTCCTGTCGCAGGTGCCCGACCCGGCCGCGGACCGTGACCACGCCCGAGTCGGCGGCCAGCTCCCCGGCCAGCAGCCGCAGCAGGGTGGTCTTGCCCGCGCCGTTCGGCCCGGTCACCAGCAGCCGATCGGCCGCACCGATCCCCAGCCCGTCCAGACGCAGACGACCTTGCACCACAACCGAACTCAACTCGGCGACGGGCGGCAGCGGGGCGGCGGGCGCACCCAGGGGGCCGAGGTCCGCGGTGAAGCGGAGCGGATCCGGGGGTGGGGCAATGGGATTCATGGTCAGGCGGGACACCCTTTCCTTGGCGTTGCGGATGCGGGATTGCGCGCCGTGGCCGCGGCTGCGGGTCCGGAAGGGGCCCGCGGCGAAGACGGCCAGCGGGAGCTTGCGCGGGATCGCATCCAGGCGTGCGACATTCGAATCCGCGAGGCGGCGGTTGCGGGACAGTTCGGCCCGCCAGCGGTCGTGCTCCTGTTGCCGGCGGTGGCGTTCGGCGGCCTTGGCGGTGAGGTAGCCGGCGTAGCCGTTGCCGTGGCGGGTGACCGTGCCCGCGTCCACCTCGAGCACGATCCTGGTGATCCGCTCGAGGAAGACACGGTCGTGGGTCACCGCGACCACCGTGCCCGAATGCTCCCGCAGGTGACGTTCCAGCCATTCGACCGCGCTGTCGTCGAGATCGTTGGCGGGCTCGTCGAGCAGCAGCAGTTCCGGCGAGGAGGCCAGGGTGGCCGCCAGCGCCAGACGCCGCCGCTGACCGCCGGACAGCGTGCCCAGCAGGCGGTTTCGATCGAGGTCCGGCAGGCCGAGGCCGTGCAGGGCCGCGTCCACCCGGGCGTCGACGGTGTAGCCGCCGCGCGCCTCGAAGCGGGCCACCAGGTCGGTGTACGCGTCGAGCCGCTTGCCGAGCGGGCCCGGGGCGACGAGAGCGGCTTCGGCCGTGCGCATCCGGGACTCCAGGTCCCGGAAATCGCTGAGCGCCAGGTCGATCGCGTCGGCGACGGTGGCGGTGGGCGGCAGCTCCAGGGTTTGCGCCAGATAGCCGATACCGCCCGCCGCCTGTACGACGACGTCGCCGTTGTCGGGCAGGTCGCGACCGGCGATGAGCCGCAACAGAGTCGACTTCCCGGCCCCGTTGTCGCCGACGACGCCGACCTTCTCCCCGGGCCGGATGGACAGGCTCACCTCGTCGAGCACCACGCGATCGGCGTAGCGCTTGGTGACGCCGGACAGGGTCAGCTGGGATACCGCGGAGGGTTGGAGGGTAAGCACAGGGGTCTCCTGTTCTGGCTCGCACACGAGCCGGATCGTTGGGGAACCCACGCGAAAATCGGTCGCCGACAGGCGAATACCAGCCGCTGACCAGCGGATACGCGTGGGGAGGGAGTCGCGGCGGAGCAGATGCTCAACGCGGCGACGCGATCACAAGAAAAGGAAACCGAAACCCATGAGGACTCGAACGGTAGCGGGGACGCTGCGGGGTCGTCAACCATTTTGATGGGGATCACAGACGGCGAGCGCCGGGCGGGATCACCCGCCCGGCGTTCGACCGTGCTGCTCTCGTGTTGTGAAACGCCTTGTCAGGCCAGCAGTTTCGCCTTCAGCGCGGCGATGTCGCCGTCCGTCAGCTTCAGCCCGTCGCGCACGTAGCCGTCGAAGCTGCCGTAGCTCTCGGTCGCCTGGTCGAAGGCCGAGTCCAGCGCCGAGGCGGTCACGCCGTTGAGCATGTCGCCGTCCTTGGCGCCGCGGTAGTAGTTCGACAGCAGGTAGTCGTAGTAGACCGTGTCCTTGTCCACGCCCAGGAGGGTGAGCAGCACCGCCGAGGTCCAGCCGGTGCGATCCTTGCCGGCGGTGCAGTGGAACAGCACGCCGCCCGGGTTGTAGGCGATGTCGCGCAGCACGTTCGCGAAACCCTCGTTCGCGCCGGGCGCGGTGATGAAGGCGCGGTACAGATCGGTGCCCGCGGACAGGGTCGAGGCCATCACCTGCGGCGGGGCCTGGCCGATGATGTCGTCGTGGTGCTCGGTGGCCCCGGCGGGCACCTTGTCCTGACCCATCAACTGCTCGTAGCTCGTCCGCAGGTCGTGGATGGAGACCACGTTGTCGGCGGTGAGCTTGGCCAGATCGGCGTCGGTGGCCTTGCTCAGTTCGCCGGTGCGGAAGACCAGGCCGGTGCGCACGCTGTGGCCGTCGGCGGTGCGGTAGCCGCCCGCGTCGCGGGCATTGAGCACACCGGTCAGGCCGAGGGCCCGGCTGTCGGTGTTGACCAGCACGCTGCTGGTGGCGGCCGGCGGGTCGGCCGCGAAGGCGGGCGCCACCGAACCGAGGCTCGCGGACAGGGCGATGGTGACCGCCGCGGCGGCCTGAACAGCACGTTTACGCAAGGTGGTACTCCCTTCCGGGGCCGAAAACCGTCTTCGACCCGGTTTTGGCTGACCACCGAAATTTATTACCCGTGCAAACTATGAAGGCCACCGGGGTGGACAAACGCCCGGGATCTCCCCTGGAAACCCCGGGCGGAACCGGATCAGGCGTGCGCCGGAGCCTCGAAACGCGACAGCGCCAGCAGACGTGAGATCGCGCGCAGGTACTTCTTGCGGTAGCCGCCGTCGAGCATCTCCTGGGTGAAGATCTCGTCCAGCTTCGCGCCCGACACCGTCACCGGGATGCCGGCGTCGTAGAGCCGGTCGGCCAGCACCACGATGCGCAGCGCCACGGCCTGATCGGTGACCGGGTGCACGCCCGAGATGTACACCGCCGACACGCCGTCGATCAGCGCGCCGTAGCGCGACGGGTGCAGGGTGCTCAGGTGCTTCAGCAGCTCGTCGTAGTCGTCGAGCGTGGAATCCGGTGTGGCCGCGGCCCGTTCGACCAGCAGCTCCTGCGAGGTCGGCTCCGGGGCGGGCGGCAGATCGCGGTGCCGGTAGTCGGGGCCGTCCACGCGGATCGGCTCGAACAGCGAACCCAGCTTCTTGATCTCGCGCAGGAAGTCCTGCGCCGCGAAACGACCCTCGCCCAGCTGACCCGGCAGGGTGTTGGAGGTCGCCACCACCGAGACGCCGCGCGCGGTCAGCTCGGTCAGCAGCCGCGAGACCAGCATGGTGTCGCCCGGATCGTCGAGCTCGAACTCGTCGATGCACAGCACGCTGTTGGCCGACAGGCGCTCCACCGCGTTGTTGAAGCCCAGCGCGCCAACCAGATTGGTGAGCTCACCGAAGGTGCCGAACGACTTCGGGTTCGGCACGCTGTGGAAGATCGAGGCCAGCAGGTGGGTCTTGCCGACACCGAAGCCGCCGTCGAGATACAGGCCGATGCCCTGCACCGGCTTCTTCTTGCCGAACAGGCTCTTCTTGTCCGCGGCCTTGCGCAGCTTGGTGACCTGATCTGCGAACAGTTCGGCCTTCAGCACCGCCGCGGCCTGCGACGGTTCCTTCGGGTCCGGGATGTAGGAACCGAAGCTCACCTCGTCGAAGGTGGGCGGCGGAACCATCTGGGCCACGAGCTGGTCGGCCGGAACCTCCGGGTGGCTGTCGACGAGGCGTTTCTGCACTGCGTCAGAGTAGATCCGGCCCCGCGTGGGGCTTTACGCAGCATGTGCCGAATGCGATTCAGCTCACAGAACCCATCCGCGCCCGAACCCGGATCGCCTCCCGCGCCCGACCCGGATCGCATCCGATGTCCAACGCGCCCGCACCCGAGGCTGAAACCGAGTGCCCGACCTGGCAGGCTGTAGCGCATGCGCTGGACTCGGGCCGCTCTGCTGGCGTCGACACTGACGGTATTGGTGACCACCGCCTGCGGGGCCGGGCCGTCCAACCGGCCCGCCGTCGCCGTGGAACACCCGCACCAGGCCGGAACCGCCCCCACCACCGCACCCGCCGACGCCACCCCGCCCGGACCCGAGGTGCCCAAGGCGGAATTGCAGTGGAAGGACTGCACCACACCGACGTTCAACCTGCTCTCGCTCGGCACGCCGCCGCAGGGGCTGGTGCTCGAATGCGCCGAGTACACCGCGCAGATCGACATCGCGGGCAATGTGTCGGGCATATTCAAGAACGCGGTGATGCGCGCCCACTACGACCGGACACCCAAGGACGTGGCGCCGCTGCTGCTGACCTCCGGCTCCGACCGGTCCTCCACCTCGACGCTGGCCGGACTCGCGGCCGGGTCCGCCAGCGCGCTGCTGGCCGCGCGACCCATCATCGCGGTGGACCGGCGCGGCATCGGCAGCTCGGTGCCGGTCAGCTGCATGACCGACCCGCAGCGCCGGGTGCTGGCCGACCAGGCCCAATTCACGCGCGGCACAACCGATCCCGTGGACGCCATGGCCACCGCCGGCCGCGAGGCCACCGTGGCCTGCCTGGACTTCCTGGCCCCGGGCCAGGGCCTCTACGACGCGCCGCACTCCGCCGACGACATCGAACAGCTGCGCAAGCAGTTGCAGGTGGACCACATCGCGCTGATGGGCACCGGCACCGGCGCGAACGTGGCGCTGAACTACGCGCGCAAGTACGGATCGCATCTGGGCCGCCTGATCCTCGACTCGCCCCAGGCCGTCGGACTCGACGCCAACGGGCGCGCCGAGCAGAAGGTGAAGGGGCAGGAGGCGGCACTCACCGCCTACGCGCAGCGTTGCGCGTCCCTGAACTGCTCGCTCGGCGCCGATCCGCGCGCGACGGTCGTCGACCTGGCCAACCGGGCCGCCGCCGGGCAGCTGCCCGATCTGTCCGCCTCCGTATTCGTGACCACGCTGAGCGGTTTCCTCGGCGACTCCCGCGCCCAGGGCAACCAGCAGATCACCGAATTCGCCGACGCCCTCACCGCCCTCGGCAAGGGCGACCGCGGCCCGATCACCCCGTTCGTGCTGCGCGCCACCGCCGCGATCGCCAGCGACGGCCAATTCGTCAACCGCTGCACCGACAATCACGAGCCCTCCACCCCCGGCAAGGCCAAGGAACTCGAAACCGCCTGGGCCACCCACTATCCGGTGTTCGGCAAGGTCGCGGCCATCGACCTGATGGCCTGCTCGGCCTGGCCCGCCGCCACCCCGATGGCGCTGCCCGACAAGCTCACGCTCCCGGTCCTGGTCCTCGGCGGCAGCGCCGACCCGGTCACCGGCCAGGACGGGCGGCCCACCGTCACCGGCGCCCTCGGCACCGCCGGAGCCCGCACCGCGACCGTGGTCTGGCAGGGCTGGGGCCACCCGACCTTCGCCCACTCCGGCTGCGCCCAGCAGTCCCTGGCCGACTATCTGAAGGAGGGCAAGCTCCCCGCTGACGGCACCGCCTGCCCCGCCTAGCGCGCGCATCGGCGTTTCGTATGCCAACGTGACAACTGATCTCGCATGGATCGGGGTAACTCCCCGGGTACGGCCAGAATCGGCTCGGCTCCCGACCGCCGGCACGGATGCGAGACGGCCGACGGCACCCAAGCCGCCCGCTGGAAATTCGGGGAGGCGGGGGAGTCGGCGCATGTGTGACGGGGCGTTTCGGTGTACCGTGCCCGAGTGTTCCTTCGCCAGCTCGAGCCCCGCACCGCTCGCACCACATCCGAAGTACTGAACTTCGCCCTGTGGCCGTTCGCGATACTCACGGTGCTGAACCGGGTGTTCATCAAGGCTGTCAACGGGTTCATCACCGACGACTTCCGTCCGGTGTACAACGCCTCGCTGGCGTTCCTCAACCATCACGCCATCTACGGCGAGAACTACGACACCACCGACCCCCACTACCTGTACCCGCCGAGCGGGACGCTGCTGATCTCGCCGCTGGCCATCCTGGACCCGGAGAAGTCGCGGTGGGGGTTCATCCTGGTCAACGCGATCGCCATCCTGCTGGCCTGGTATCTGCTGCTCAAGCTGTTCGACTACTCGCTGAAGTCGGTGGCCGCGCCTGCGCTGCTGCTGGGCATGTTCGCCTCCGAGACGGTCACGAACACGCTGGTGTTCACCAACATCAACGGCTGCCTGTTCCTGTCGATGATGGTGTTCATCCACCTGATCCTGAAGCGCAAGGACCTGTGGGCGGGCGTGGCGCTCGGCCTGGCGATCGCGGTCAAGGGGCCATTGCTGGCGCCACTGCTGCTGATCGCGCTGGCCCGCGGGCAGTGGAAGGTGTTCATCACCGCGCTCGGAATCCCCGTGGTGCTCAACCTGATCGCCTGGCCGCTGATCGTGGACTTCGACCAGTTCTGGTCGCACACGCTGCCCTACCTGACCGAGTCGCGCGACTACTTCAACAGCGCGATCGTCGGCAACGGCGCCTACTACGGCGTCGCCGACTGGCTCGTCTGGGTCATCCGGATCACCATGGCCACCATCGTGGCGCTCACCCTGTGGCTGCTGTACCGCTACTACCGCGAGGACGAGGTGTTCTTCGTGTGCACCTCGGCGGGCATCATGATCACCGCGACCCTGCTGCTCGGCTCGCTGGGCCAGATGTACTACTCGATGTACCTGTTCCCGCTGCTGATGACCGTGGTGCGCCCCAACTCGGTGATGCGCAACTGGCCCGCGTGGGCTGCGGTGTTCGGATTCATGACCTACGACAAGTGGCTCTCGGACCGCTGGCAGCACCCCGGCCGCGTGGTCGAGTACCTGCGCACCACCTTCGGCTGGAGCCTGCTGCTCATCGTCGCGTTCTGCGTCCTTGGTGACCGCTACCTGGCCGCCAAGCGCGAGGGCCGGCTGCGGGTCGGCAAGTCCCTGGACCCGGCCTGGATGCACCCCGAATGGGCCGCCACCGAACCGGAACCGGTCGTCGTGCCCCGGACCAAGGCGGGCGCGGCGTACTAGCGTGGAGCCATGAGTTCCGACGCCGAACCCACCCCGACCGCACTGCCGGTCCCGCGCATCCAGCTCACCCCGCAGGAATGGCGCACCAAACTGACCCCCGATGAATACCGCGTCCTGCGCGAAGCGGGCACCGAGCGGGCGTTCACGGGCGAATACACCGACACCGAGACCGAGGGCGTCTACTCCTGCCGGGCCTGCGGGGCCGAATTGTTCCGCAGCGCCGAGAAATTCCATTCGCACTGCGGCTGGCCGTCGTTCTTCGACCCGGCCGAGTCGGACGCGGTGGTGCTGGTGGAGGACAACTCCCTGGGCATGCGACGCGTCGAGGTGCTGTGCGCCAACTGCCACGGTCACCTGGGGCACGTGTTCGAGGGCGAGGGTTACCCCACGCCCACGGACAAGCGCTACTGCATCAACTCCCTCTCACTGCGACTGCAGCCCACGGAGCACTCCACCAGCTGAGCTCACCGAGAGACGGCGAGACCGCGCTCGGCCTTGGCCGCTTCCCGCGCCAGGATGCGGGATCGCTGCTCCTCGAATCGGATGACGTCCTTCTCGAGGTTCTCCATGTACAGGCCCAGTTCCTCCCGGGCCTTCTCGCCGCGCGCGGTGAAGTCGTCGCGCTCGAAGATCTTCCAGATCTTCAGCACCGGCCACAGGACCTCGTCGAGGTGCTGCCGCAAATCGTAGATGCCGTGCTTGACCATGAGGACGCCGTTGCGACGCCAGTTCGGCATGCCGTGGCCCGGCATCGCGAAGTTCATCACCACCGAATTGATGCACTCGATGGCCTGGTCCGGGGCGAGGTCGATCGCGGCGCCGGCGACATTGCGGTAGAAGATCATGTGCAGGTTCTCGTCCGCGGCGATGCGGGCGAGCAGGCGGTCGCACACCGGGTCCTCACACACGCGGCCGGTGCTGCGGTGGCTGACGCGGGTGGCGAGCTCCTGGAAGGTGACATAGGCGACCTGGTCCATCACCCCGCCGAAACCCTCGGGCGCGTGCACGCCGCGGGTCATGTGCACCATGCGGTCGTGCTCGAGCGCCACCGGATCGACCGCGCGGGTGACGACCAGGTAGTCGCGCATGGCGATGCCGTGCCGGTTCTCC
The DNA here is from genome assembly GCF_050955695.1 of Nocardia sp. CA-136227. Taxonomy (NCBI): domain Bacteria; kingdom Bacillati; phylum Actinomycetota; class Actinomycetes; order Mycobacteriales; family Nocardiaceae; genus Nocardia; species Nocardia sp. CA-136227. The sequence goes on along the minus strand of NZ_CP192081.1, from coordinate 2,954,720 downwards.
TCGGCCGTCCAGCGGCCCACCCAGGTGCCCCAGGCGCCGTCCATCGAGAAGTTCTCGGCGATGGTGCGGTGGTAGGACGGCAGATTGTCCTCGGTGAGCAGATTGGTGATCATCGCGACCTTGGCGACCTCCGAGAGCCTGGATTGCCCGGGCTCCCAATCGGTTCCGCCCATCGCGGCGAAGTTGTAGCCCTCGTCCCACGGAATGTAATCGTGCGGATTCCACTCCTTGGCGGTGGCGAGGTGCCGATCGATATTCTGGCCGACGACCGGTTCCAATTCGGTCAGCAGCTCGAGTTGCGTCAATTCTTTCGCCATGCAGAGCCCTCCGATGTCGGTAGAGACAAACTTGCAGACCAATCGATCGCGCTCACAGTAGTCTGTCGGGCTCCGAGGCCGATCGCGGTATCGGCGAGTCCGGTCGCCATTCGTTTCCGGACGAGTCCGCTATATCCGAGTTGTACAGGTATATCGGATCTTTCCTGGCCCAGCGCTGCCGCGAATGAGTCCACCCATACAGGCTAACGATCGGCAACTGACAGATGTGGCTTCTCGAACCCGGCCAGTCGCGGGGAGATTGGGATACGGGGAGCACATGTTCGGGGGCGAAGGACAACCCGCGCCCGCAAACAAGCGCTACCGCGTCGACTCGACACGCGCGGGCCACACCCCTCGGGCAGCGCAGGCGGATCGGGTCACACGAACGCTATGGGGTAGAACGATGTCCCGCATGCCCCGAATTCTGCGGGCAGGCAGCGGGTTACCGGGGCGGCAATGACCGCCGCGGCAACCCGCCGAACACGTCAGGGCAGCGCGTTGATCAGCTGCTCGAGCTCCACACGCGGACCGGTGAAGAACGGAATCTCCTCGCGCACATGCCGGCGCGCCTCGGTGGCGCGCAGATCGCGCATCAGATCCACGATGCGGTGCAGCTCCGGGGCCTCGAAGGCGAGAATCCACTCGTAGTCGCCCAGCGCGAAGGACGCGACCGTGTTGGCGCGCACGTCCGGGTAGTCGCGGGCGGCCTTGCCGTGATCGGCGAGCATCTTGCGACGCTCCTCGTCGGGCAGCAGGTACCAGTCGTAGGAGCGCACGAACGGGTACACGCAGATGTAGTTGCCCGCCTCCTCGCCCGCCAGGAACGCGGGGATGTGGGACTTGTTGAACTCGGCCGGGCGGTGCAGGGCGGCCTGGCTCCACACCGGGTTCGAGATCTGGCCCAGCTCGGTGACGCGGCGGAAATCGGCGTACGCGGCCTGCAGATCCTCGATCTTCTCCGCGTGCCACCAGATCATGAAGTCGGCGTCGGCGCGCAGACCCGCGACGTCATAGATGCCGCGCACCACGACACCGCGCTCCTCGAGCGACTCGAAGAAGGCCTTGGCCTCCTTGATCGCCGCCGCCCGGTTCTCACCGAGCTCGCCGGGCTCCACCTGGAACACCGAGAACATCAGGTAGCGGATGGTGTCGTTGAGGGCCTTGAAGTCGAGTCGCGCCATGGCCCCCATCGTGCCACTGCGCCCCCGACCGCCCGGAATCGGGCAGGACGGACAGCGGATTCAGCGGGCGGTGGCCGCCCACGAGGCGATGATGCGGCGCAGGCCGTCGTGGAAGACGGCGTCGCTGGTGAGCAATTCGGTGACCGTGTCCAGATGGGTTGCCATGATCGGGAATTCATCAGGATCCAGGGCGGCCAGGCGGCCCCGAGTGGCGAGCTGGGTGGGTTTGCGGTCGCGGAACTCGACCAGGCTCGCGCAGCCCAGCGTGTAGAGATTGCACTCGCGGTAGGCGAAGAACGCCTGCTCCGGGGTCAGGCCGAGCGAGATGTTGTCGGCCAGTTGCGGTTCGGTGAGCCGGGCCAGGATGCGGCGGCCCACCCACGGGCGCGGGCCGCGCAGCATGACCAGGCCCGGATAGGCGGTCAGCAGGTCGTACCAGGCCGAGAAACGGCTCTCGGTGGACGCCGACCAGTCGCCGGAGCCGGGCGGGACCTCGGGTAGGTCCAGGGCCAGGACGTCCGCCACGAGTTCGACCAGGCCGTTGAAATCGCCGCCGCCGCGGCGCACCACGGTGGTGTGCGAGACCCGCAGATGCGCGGCGATGGTGCGGAAACTCAGCTCGCTCGCGCCGCGGGATTCGATGATCTCCAACCCCGCGCGGGCGATCGCCTCGGGAGTCGCCTCGGCGAGCGACTGGGAGTTCCTGGGCATATATCCATCGTAAGTTACAGTGTAATTATGGGGTCGATCGGCCCGGGGTTTCCCGCAGGCCATGCGTGCGGAACGACGCGCCCGACCGGAAATCTGACCAGATCGAGCGAAAAGAGCGCACGTGCAGTTGACCCATGCCGACGTGACAGCCGCGGCCGAACGGATCGCCGGGCACACCCGGCCCGTCGTCCTCACCCGCGCCGACACCGAGACGGCGCCGGTGGCCGGGGATGTGTGGCTGGCGCTCGAGCACACGCAGTACACCGGCAGTTTCAAGGCGCGGGGGGCCGCGAATTTCGTGCTGGCGCACCAGGAACAGGGGCGGCTGCCGAAGGTCGGGATCACCCTGGCCTCCGGCGGGAACGCGGGCGCGGCGGGGGCGTGGGCGGCGCGACTGGTGGACTCGACCGCCACGGTCTTCCTGCCCGATGCCACCCCGGCCGTCAAACTGACCCGGCTCCAGAAGCTCGGCGCGCAGGTGCTGTGCGGCAACGGCGGCTACGCCGAGGCAGCCGCCGAATGCGAGCGGTTCGCGGCGGTCAGCGGGGCGTTGCGCTCCCACGCCTACGACGACCCGTACATCGCGGCGGGCGCGGGAACCCTGCTGGAGGAGATCGTCGCCCGGATACCGGACCTCGACACCGTGCTGGTCGCGGTCGGCGGGGGCGGGCTGCTCGCCGGAATCACGGTGTCCGCCAACCACCACGGCGTGCGGGTGGTCGCCGTCGAACCCGAGAACTGCCGCGCCTTCAATGCCGCCCTCGCCGCCGGGGCACCCGTCGACGTCGACATCGACTCCATCGCCGCGGATTCCCTGGGCGCGCGCCGCGTCACCCCCATGTCCCTCTCCGCCGCCGCCGAAGGCGATGTCCAGTCGGTCCTCGTCACCGACAAGCAGATCGCTTCCGCCCGCCAAACCCTGTGGGACACACGGCGACTCGCCGTCGAACACGGTGCGGCAACCGCCCTCGCGGCCCTGCTCTCGGGCGCCTACGCCCCCTCCCCCGGTGAGCGCGTGGCAGTCATCGTGTGCGGCGCGAACACCGACCCGTCAGACCTCGTCGCGCGGTAATCGCGTCAGGTCAGGTGGGCGGCGATGCGGGCGGCCGCCTTGCTGCCGCTGGCGGCGCAGGCGGGGACGCCGACACCGTCGAGGTACGCGCCCGCCAGGGCCAGGCCGTGGAGATCTGTTGTGGTGGAACGCAGGTCGAGGATGCGGGTGACGTGGCCGGGGGCATACTGCGGGAGGCCGCCGGGCCAGCGTTGGACGACCGCGTGCAGGGGACGGATGTCGGCGCCGGTGACGGTGGTGAGGTCCTCGACGGCGGCGGTGGTGAGGCCGGCGTCGGACCAGGACTGGGTCGAGTCGTCACCGAAACGGCCGAAGGAGGCGCGGACCAGAGCCACGTCGCGGGTGGCGAGGTGCGGCCACTTGCGGCTGGAGAGGGTGAAGGCCTTGGCGCGCAGGGGTTCACCGGTGGCGACGAGGATGCCGGAGTTGTCGGGCAGGGCGGTGTCGGCGGGGAGGGTGAGGGCGACCACGGCCGAGGAGGCAAGTTCGATGCCGGCGGCCAGGTCGGCGGCGTCGGGGGCCACCTCGCGCAGCAGGCGCGCGGTGACGGGGGCGGGGGTCGCGAGCACGACCGCGTCCACCTCGCCGATCGGGTCCAGCTGCCAGCCGGTCGCGGTGCGGGTGAGACGGGTTGCGGCGGTGCCGGTTTCGGACTTCACGTCGGCGGCGGCGCGCAGGGCGTCGAGCAGGACGCGGTAGCCGTCGCGGATGCCGCCGAACACCGGGGCCGTGCTCGGGGGCGGGAGGGCCGCGGAGACGGCCTGGGTCAGGCTGCTCGCGCCTCGATCCAGGGCCGCGGCCAGGGTCGGCAGCGCGGCGCGCACGCCGATCGAATTCGCCAGGCCCGCATAGACTCCGCCGAGCAGCGGGTCGACGCTGCGGCGCACCACCTGCTCACCGAAACGGTCACCGACCAGGTCACCCACCGAGACATCCGCACCCGACTTCCAGCGCAGCGGCCGCGCGGGCTCCGCCTCGACCTGGGCCAGGGTGTCCGCATCCACCAGTCCCGCAACCGATTCCGGTCCGGCGGGGATGCCCATCAGGGTGCGTTCGGGCAGGCGATGCCCGCGCCCCTCCGACCACACCAAAGGCCGCTTTCCAGCCGGGAACACGAGCTGATCCTCGATCCCCAATTCCCGCATCAATTCCGGGATCTCGGGCCGCCGTCCCACGAACGCCTCGGCCCCCAGATCCACCGGATCACCGTCGATGTCGACGGTCCGCAGAATTCCCCCGACACGGTCGCGCTCCTCGACGAGCACCAGCTCCACCGACTCCCCCAGGGCCTGCCGCAGCCGGTACGCGGCCACCAGCCCGCTGATCCCGCCACCGACCACCGCGACCCGCATCGACCACTCCTCGTCCGCTCGTCACCGCCGCGAACGCACAGCCCGCGGCGCGCGACCCGCACCTCGACGTCGAGCCGCTCCGCAGCTCAACCTACTCCCGGCGTTCGGACGCGTCAGTAGCCGGTGTCCCGCTGACAGCAGCCGGTTCGCACGGGACCCAGGACACGGGAGGTGCCGGGAATCGAACCCGGCATCTCCCCGTCACCTGGAGGTTTGCGCGTCAGAGCGGGGTGGGGAGGCTGTGGATCAGGGCGACGGTGTCGGTGATGACCGACGGGTCGGTGTTGGGCAGGACGCCGTGGCCGAGGTTGAAGATGTGACCCTTCGCACCGAGGGTGATCGCCTCGTCGGCCTCACGGGCGATGCGGCGGACCTCGGCGTCGATGGCAGCCGGTCCGGAGAACAGGACGGCGGGATCCAGATTGCCCTGCAACGCTTTTCCGGGGCCGACGCGGCGGGCGGCCTCATTGAGCGGGATCCGCCAGTCGACGCCGACGACATCCGCGCCCGCTTCGCCCATGGCGCCCAGCAGTTCTCCGGTGCCGACACCGAAGTGGATGCGCGGCACGCCGGCGTCGGCGATCTCGGCGAAGACCCGTTCCGAGTGCGGCATAACGTATTCGCGGTACTGGGCCAGCGACAGCGCGCCCGCCCACGAGTCGAACAGCTGCACCGCGTCCACGCCCGCGGCGATCTGCGCGCGCAGGAACTCGATGGTGATGTCGGTGAGCACGCCCAGCAGCTGGTGCCAGGTCTCGGGGTCGGCGAGCATCATCGCCTTGGTGCGCTCGTGGTTCTTGCTGGGCCCGCCCTCGACCAGGTACGACGCCAAAGTGAACGGGGCACCGGCGAATCCGATGAGCGGGGTCTCGCCCAGGGCGTCGAGCAGCAGCTTCACGCCCGCGGTGACCGCGCCCACGTCCTCGGGGCGCAGCCGCGGCAGGGCGCGCACGTCGGCGACGGTGCGCACGGGGTTGGCCACGACCGGGCCGACACCGGCCACGATGTCGAGGTCGATGCCCGCGGCCTTGAGCGGAACCACGATGTCGGAGAACAGGATTGCCGCGTCGACGTCATGGCGGCGGACCGGCTGCATGGTGATCTCGCACACCAGTTCCGGGTCGAAACACGATTCCAGCATGCCGATTCCGGCACGCACCTCGCGGTACTCGGGAAGGGACCGACCGGCCTGTCGCATGAACCACACCGGACGCCGATGCGGCACGCCACCGGTGGCGGCGGCGAGGAACGGGGCATCGGTCAGCTGGCGGCGGGCGTGAGTAGTCATCGCCGCCCATCGTAAAGGGGCGCGGCGGCGCGCCTCGCACTGCTGGGTACCCGAGAGGTCTACGGTTGCGTCTCGTGACACCGCTCGACTTCCGCGACGGCGCTGCCCCGACCCCGGAGCCCGAAGAACCAGCCCGGTTCCGCGCCGCGGTCGAGGCCATGGGAACCGCATCAGTGCATCCCCGCATCGAACTCGCACCGATCCGCCCGCCCCAACGCCTGGCGCCGTACTCCTACGCCCTCGGGGCGGAAGTCACGCGCCCCGACAGCAATGTGGTGCCCGTCGACTCCGACGGGGACGCGTTCGGCCGCCTGATCCTGCTGCACGACCCGGCCGGGCAGGACGCCTGGCACGGCGTGTTCCGCTTGGTCGCGTACTGCCAGGCCGACATCGACTCCGCGCTCGCCGCGGACCCGCTGCTGCCCGAGGTGGCGTGGAGCTGGCTGGTCGACGCGCTCGACTCGCGCACCCCGTTCACCGCCCTGGGCGGCACGGTGACCGCCACCAGCTCGGTCCGCTACGGCGACATCGCCGGGCCGCCGCGCGCCCACCAGCTCGAGGTACGGGCCTCCTGGACCGTCACCGACACCAACCTGCGCCCCCACGTGGAGGCGTTCTGCGAGGTGCTGGCGTACGCGGCCGGGCTGCCGCCCGCCGGGGTCACCCGGCTGGACGTGCGCCGGGGCGAGGGCACCGAGTAAATTGCGGCCCCGGTCGCGCCCACCGATGGCCGAATTCCCGCCCGTCCGGGCGGGAAACCCCCTCTTGCCTGCGAGAACATCTGTACTGCAACGAAATCGACAGCCGGTGAGTACGATTCCCCATGGCCCGACGCAGTGTCACGGCCGGTCGTTTCACCGACGTGACGCGGCTCGCGCTTGCCCAACCCGTAGAGTTCAAGACCATGTCCGTACCAGATGAACCCGAAGCCACTGCCGCGGTACCGTTGCTCGCGCCAGTGGACGGTGTACCGCCGGTACTGGACTCTGCCTCCGAAGTGGCCGCGGCCGCCCGCCGCCTCGCCGCCGGCACCGGCCCGCTCGCGGTCGACGCCGAGCGCGCCTCCGGCTTCCGCTACTCCAATCGCGCCTACCTGATCCAGCTGCGCCGCGAGGGCGCCGGCAGCTTCCTCATCGACCCCATCCCGGTCGACGGCGACCTGGCCCCGCTCGCCGACGCCATCAACGGCCTGGAATGGGTGCTGCACTCCGCCGACCAGGACCTGCCCGGGCTCGCCGAGCTGGGGCTGTACCCGGCCGAACTGTTCGACACCGAGCTGGGCGGACGCCTGGCCGGATACGAGCGGGTCGGGCTGGCCGCCATGGTCGAGAAGCTGCTGGGCCGCGAACTGAAGAAGGGCCACGGCGCGGCCGACTGGTCCACCCGCCCGCTGCCCGACGACTGGCTGAACTACGCCGCCCTCGACGTCGAGCTACTCCTCGAACTGCGCGCCGCCGTCGCCGCCGACCTGTCCGACCAGGGCAAATCCGAGTGGGCCGCACAGGAATTCGAGCACGTCCGCACCGCCGAGCCCTCCGGCCCCAAGGCCGACCGCTGGCGGCGCACCTCCGGCATCCACACCCTGCGCCGCACCCGCCAGCTCGCCATCGTCCGCGAACTATGGACGACCCGCGACCGCCTGGCCCGCCTGCGCGATGTGGCCCCGGCCCGTATCCTCCCCGACTCGGCCATCGTCTCCGCCGCCACCAGCGAGCCCAAGACCATCGCCGCCCTGCGCGCCCTGCCGATCTTCGGCGGCCCCCGCCAGCGCCGCTACTCCCGCGAATGGCTCGGCGCCGTCGAACGGGCCCGCGCCCTCCCCGACACCGAGCTCCCCCCGCTCACCCAGCCCTTCGACGGCCCGCCCCCGGTCAACCGCTGGGAACGCCGCGACCCGGCCGCCGCCGCCCGCCTGCAGCGCGCCCGCGCCGCCATGACCGAACTCTCCACCGAGGTCGCGGTGCCCGTCGAGAACCTCCTCACCCCCGACCTGCTCCGCCGCATGTGCTGGGACGGCCTGCCCAAGTCGGTCACCAACGGCGGGGCGCCGACCCTCATCGAGGACTTCCTCTCCACCGGCGGCGCCCGCCCCTGGCAGCGCGCGCTGACCGTGCCGCGCCTCAGCGAAGCCCTCTACCCGAAGGCGTAGCGGCAGCCTCGGCCGAGCCGATCGGCTGCCCCCGGCTCCGTGGCCCAAAGAAGTTGGGGCACATGGGTTTTCCGCTTCCTTCTCGTCACGCTGGGCGCGCGGGATAGATTCTGCCGACCCCCACACCCAGGGGACGCAGAAGGAGCTCACGAATGCCGAACACGAACCGGACCCTGCGACATATCGGCTGGGGCGCAACGACTTTGGTCATCGGCGCGGCGGTCACCGCGCTGACCGCGCCCAGCGCCGCAGCGGACGTCGGTCCGGTCGAGATCCTGGCCTGCCCCTCGGATCCGGCAGCGTCGACACCGTGCGTGGCGCCTGGGTCATATGTGGTGGGCCAGGCCTACACGATTTTCACGTCGTACGGGATCGATTACGGACTCGACGGGGGACAGCTCAACCCCTTCGTGGATACCTTCGACAACGGATCGTGCGTCGCGAGCGCCCCGGCGACCGACACCGACGGGATCCACAATTACACGCGGATCACATGGGTTCCGACCACACCGGGAACTCACAAGATCCGCGCGATCAAGGGCTCCTCCTTCGCCGACGCCACCGTCACCGTCGTCGCCGCGCCGGCCGGGTCGATCAGCGTCACGCCGCCCGCGCAGGCCGCCTGCCACGGGGACGGCACGATCTCCGGCAGCGCCGCGCTCCCCAAGATCGTTCTCCCCAGCCTGGGCAGTTCGCAGCTGTTCCCGACCGGTAGCGCCAGCCGTCGGTGAGCCGGTCCCTCGGCTCGGCAGGGAGCCGAGGGACCCGGGCCGCCGCCCACCGATTCCCGGGGAGTTCTCAGTCCAGGAAGTTGGGTGGGCGGCGGTCGCGGCGGGCGCGGACGGCCTCGTCGAAGTTCTCGGTGGTGAGGCGGACGTAGAGCTGGGCCATGCCCTCGGTCTGCATGTGGGATTCGAAGCTGCCGGCTTCCAGGCCGCTCCACAGCAGGCGCTTGGTGAGTTCGCCGCCGCTGCGGCTCCAGCGCAGGATCTGGTCGGCGGTGTCGTAGGCGGCCTCGAGGAGTTTGTCGCCGGGGACCACGCGGGAGACGATGCCGATGCGCTCGGCCTCGGCCGCGTCGACGTCGCGACCGGTCAGCATGATCTCGAAGGCGCGGGTCGAACCGATGGCGCGCGGGAGCGTGTAGCTGATGCCGAGTTCGGCGGCGGTGAGGCCGTTGTTGATGCCCGCAGCGCGGAAGTACGCGTCCTCCGAGGCGATCCGGATGTCGGTGCCCATGGCCAGGCAGAAGCCGCCGCCGATGGCCGCGCCGTTGATGGCGCTGATCACCGGCTGGTGCATGCGCTTGATCGTGAGCATCACATTGTCGAGCAGTTCCATCGAGCGACGGCCGATGGTGGTGCGCGTCAAGCCCTCTACACCCGGCACCCTGCCCGCGTGCTGCAGATCCGCGCCCGAGCAGAAGCCGTGCCCGGCGCCGGTGAGGACGACCACGCGCACCTCGTTGTCGGCGGAGACCTCCTCGAGCGCCTCGCGCAGCGGCACCATGACATCGAACGCCATGGCGTTCATCCGCTCCGGCCGATTCAACGTGACCAGCGCGATCTGGGGACGCGGCTTCTCGACCAGCACAAACGACATCCGAACTCCTGACCAGAAAACTGTAACCTGTTACAGAATCTACGCGAGAAGTCCAGCTCCGCCTAGAAAAACGGACCCGCGATCCGAGGATCGCGGGTCCGTCAGCTGCGAGCCGGTCACCCGTCCGCAATCCGCCTCGTCATTCGGCGGCGGGCAGCAGCGCCTCGGCGAGATCATCACCGGACGGCGTGAGGTCGCCGGACGCGACCGCACCGAGCCAGCCGTGCACCCGCTGCGCCACCTCACCGGGCACCAGGCCCAGATCCTGGTGGATCTTGCCGCGCGTGGAGTGGTCCAGGAAGTGCTGCGGCACACCGAGATCGCGGGCGGGCACATCCACACCCGCGCCGCGCAGCCGCGCGGACACCGTCGAACCGATGCCGCCGTGCAGGCCGCTGTCCTCGAGCGTGACCACCAGACGGTGATTGCCGGCCAGCTTCACCAGCGTGTCCGAGACCGGCAACACCCAGCGCGGGTCGACCACGGTCACCGAAACGCCCTCGGCCGCGAGCAGATCCGCGACCTCCAGGGCGAGCCCGGCGAACGCGCCGACCGCCACCAGCAGCACATCCGCGTGCACCGAGTACGCGACGTCACCCGTCTCGGGCAGCCGCAGCACGTCGACGCCCTCGAAACGTTCGACCGCCTCGATCTCCTCGACGGCAACGCCCTTCGGGAAACGGATCGCGGTGGGGCCGTCGCTGATGTGCAGGGCCTCCCCCAGCTCCTCGCGCAGGCGCACCGCGTCACGCGGCGCCGCGACCCGGATGCCGGGCACGATGCCGAGTACCGACAGGTCCCACATGCCATTGTGCGAAGCGCCGTCGTCACCGGTGATCCCGGCGCGGTCGAGCACCAGAGTCACCGGGAGCTTGAGCAGCGCCACATCCATGAGCAGCTGGTCGAAAGCGCGGTTGAGGAAGGTGGAGTAGATGGCCACCACCGGGTGCAGACCACCCAGGGCCATACCGGCCGCGGAGGTCACGGCGTGCTGTTCGGCGATGCCGACGTCGAACATGCGGTCCGGGAAGCGGTTTCCGAACGGGGTCAAACCGGTCGGTCCGGGCATGGCGGCGGTGATCGCCACGATGTCGTCCCGCTGCTCGGCCTGCGCGATCAGCTCCGCGGAGAACACCGAGGTCCAGCTCGGCGCGGACGGGCCGCCCACCGGCACACCGGTCTCCGGATCGATCCGGTTGATGGCGTGCATCTGATCGGCCTCGTGATCCTCGGCCGGTTTGTACCCGCGGCCCTTCTGCGTCACCGCGTGCACGATGACCGGACCACCGAAGTCCTTGGCGCGACGCAGCGCCGCCTCCAACTGGACCTGATCGTGCCCGTCGACCGGACCCACGTACTTCACGCCGATATCGCTGAACAGCTCCTGCGGCGCGACCGCGTCCTTGATGCCGGTCTTGATGGCGTGCAGCATCGAGTACGCCGAATCCCCCACGCGCGGAATGCTCTGCACGATCCGCTTGGTGGCGTCGAGCGCGTGCTCGTAGGCGGGCTGGGTGCGCAGGCCCGCGAGCCGCTCGGCCAGACCGCCGATGGTCGGCGCGTAGGAACGGCCGTTGTCGTTGACCACCACGATGACCGAGCGGTCCTGCCCGGCGGCGATATTGTTCAACGCCTCCCAGCACATGCCGCCGGTGAGCGCGCCGTCACCGACCACCGCGACCACGTGCCGCTTCTGCCGGGTCAGCGCGAACGCCTTGGCCAGCCCGTCCGCGTAGGACAGTGAGGCCGACGCGTGCGAGGACTCCACCCAGTCGTGGGCGCTCTCGGCGCGGCACGGATAACCCGACAGCCCGCCTTCCTTGCGCAGCGTGTCGAACCCGTCCTTGCGGCCGGTGAGGATCTTGTGCACGTAGGCCTGATGCCCGGTGTCGAAGATGATCGGGTCGGCAGGCGAGTCGAAGACCCGGTGCAACGCGATGGTCAGCTCCACGACGCCGAGGTTCGGCCCGAGGTGCCCGCCGGTGACGGCGACCTTGCGCACCAGGAACTCGCGAATCTCCTCGGCCAGCTCCTGCAACTCCGGTACCGACAGCCGGCGCAGATCCTCGGGCATGTCGACCCGGGAAAGCACTCCCACGGCTATTGCTCCCTCCGGATGTCTCCTGTGTTTGCAACAGTCTACGGAGCCCTTTCCGGCCCCCGATGCCAGGAACGAAACACCACCTGCGACATCCGTAACAGATGTGAGGCTCAACACAGATTACGCCCGTTACGCTGGGCCTGTGGTCCCCTCCGCCGGCGTCGTGGCCCGCATCATCGACGAAGTGTACGAGCTCTGTCGCGCCGACACGTCGGGAACGCTCGCCGACTACATTCCCGAACTCGCCGCCGTGCAACCCGATTCGTTCGGCATCTGCCTGGCAACCGCGGACGGGCGTGTCTACGGCAGCGGAGATCTGGACGCCGCCTTCACGATTCAATCGATCTCCAAGCCCTTCACCTACGCGCTCGCGCTCGCCGACCAGGGGTTGGCCGAGGTGGCGCGGCGCATCGACGTGGAGCCGACCGGCGAGCCGTTCAACGAGATCAGCCTCGATCCGCAGACCCAGCGACCGCGTAATCCGATGATCAACGCCGGGGCCATCGCCGCGGCCGGACTCGTCAAGGGGACCGACGCCGCCGACCGGTTCGCCCGAATCCGGCGCAGTTACAGCCGATTCGCCGGGCGCGAACTCACCATGAACGAGGACGTCTACGCCTCCGAGGCGCGCACCGGGTACCGGAATCGCGCCATCGGGTATCTGCTGCGCGGGGCCGACATCATCGACGTCGATCCGGACGAAGCAGTCGACCGCTACTTCCGGCAGTGCTCGATCGACGTCACCTGCCGCGATCTGGCCGTCATGGCCGCCACCCTCGCCAACAACGGCGTCAATCCGCTCACCCGGGAACGGGCACTGACCGGACCACTCGTACAACAGGTGCTCTCGGTCATGACCACCTGCGGCATGTACGACGCGGCCGGGGACTGGGTGACCACCGTCGGACTGCCCGCCAAAAGCGGTGTGGGCGGCGGCATCCTGGCGGTGCTGCCGGGACAGATCGGAATCGCGGTGTACTCACCGCGATTGGACGCGCACGGCAGCAGCGTGCGCGGGGTCAAGGCGTGCCGGGAACTGTCGACCCGGCTGGGCCTGCACTTCCTGCACGTGACCCGGGCCGCACACACCGCCATCCGGACCGCGTACACGGTCGCCGACGCGCCCTCCCGGCTGCGCCGCGACCCCGACGAACTGGCGGTGCTGCACGAATTCGGCGACCACGCGCGCATCTTCGAACTGAACGGCGACCTGCTGTTCGCCGGAGCCGAATCCGCGGTGCGCGCCGTCGAGGACACGCCCGGCGAACTCGAGGCCCTGGTGCTGGATCTGAAGGAGGTCGGGGACGTCAGCCCGATCGCCGTCCGCATGATCGAGGACCTGCGCACCGAGCTGGCCGCCGCCGGTTGCCCTGTTGGACTGGTCGATCCGGACGCCAAACTCGGACGGCTCGCCTCCAGCCTGAACCCCGCCGACGTGAACGGGCGAGTGTTCATCGACCGCGACGCCGCCACCGAATGGTGCGAACAACTCGTCCTCGACAAGCACCGGCCCGCCGGGCAGCACTGCCCCGCCGCCCTCAGCGTCGACGAGCATCCCGCGCTCGCCGACATGCCCGCCGACGACCGGGAGCGGATGGCGAAGGAATTCGAGACCCGCACCGTCGCGCGCGGCGAACTCATCGTGCCGCGCGACAGCCCACGCTGCGGACTGTTCCTGATCCTCGACGGACGGGTCCGGTTCACCTTCACCGACCGCGACGACCGGCGGCACCGGCTGATCACCCTCACCCCGGGCATGTCGTTCGGCGAGACCTCCATGCTGGCGGACATGCGCTACGCCAACGACGTGTACGCCGAGACCACCGTCCGGCTGGCCGTGCTGCCGCCCGCCCGCTTCGACGAGCTCACCAGCCAGGCCCCGCAGATCAAACTCGCGCTCCTGGAACGGCTGGCGGCCGCCGCGTACGCCCAGGCCGACGCCGCCGTGCGGGCCGTCTCGGCGCACGACGGAGTCTGAGAACCGGCGCGCTCCGCCGACGACGCGATCGCCCCACGCGCCGAACCGGCGTGTGACCACACCGCCACCCCTGTCGCGTCCCGCGTACGTCGGCGGGCGTACGCGGGATTACGCCGACGCGTGCAGGCGCGCCGCCCGGAACGCGCCTACGCTGGCGGACAACGAAATTCCCTCCCTCCCATGAGGCGGATGTCATGACCGATTTCGATCCCGCGGTCTACGGACCGCCCACCGTGCGCGTCGGCACCGCGGAACGCGAGCAGGCCGCCGCGGCGCTGGGTGAGCATTTCGCGGCCGGCCGCCTCGACCTCGACGAATACGACGACCGGGTGGGACGCGCGTACGCCGCCAAGACCGCGGGCGAGCTGGCCGTACTGTTCGGCGACCTACCCCGGCCGCAACCTCCGGCTCCGCAGGTCCAGGCCGCACCGCCCGCTCCGCGCCGCGCGCTGCCGCTGGTGCCGGTCGGGGCGGGTGCGCTGGTGGTGCTCGCGTTGGTGTTCGCGATCGTCACCCATATCTTCCCGTTCTTCCTGTTCCCGGTGCTGTTCTTCGTGTTCGCGCGGGGCCGGCGCGGCTACGGCTATCACGGTCCGCGCTACCACCGCGGCTGACGGCTATGGTGGATCCGTGGGTGTATTCGGTGAACTGTTCCCCGGCAAGAAGCTCGAGGACGACGGCAGCGAGGACGGCGGCGGCCAGCTGCACCAGCCGCGCGTGAGCCTCGACCTGGACGCGGGAGTCATCCGGGTGTCCCCCGCGACCCCGCCCGCGCCGCCGGCCGACCCCGACGCGCCCGCCGAGCACGCCTGATACCCAGCCGCTAGGGTTGGCCCTGACAGGCGACGAGCCGGGGACGAGGGCGAAACACCGTGACGGACAACCATGATCAGTGGCGCAACCCCGACAGCCCGGCGACGCCCGCGCACGCCCCGCAGGACCCGAACCGCGTCTGGGGCGAGCAGCCGACCACGAATTACCCTGGGCACCAGCCGATAACGCCGGACCCGACCATGGTCCACCCGGGCTACGACCCGACGGCCGTCCACCCCGGACAAGCGCCCGTCCCGAATCACCCCGGCTACGAACCGACCGCCGTGTACCCCGGCCAGGCACCGGTGCCCAACCAGCCCGGCTACGAGCCCACAGCAGTGCACCCCGGCTACACACCGGTCCCGAATCATCCTGGGTACGAACCGACTGCGGTCTACCCCGGGCAAGCACCGGTCCCGAACCACCCCGGCTATGAACCGACCGCGGTCTACCCCGGCCAGGCACCGGTCCCGAACCAGTCCGGATACGAGCCGACGGCGGTTTACACCGGGCAGCAGCCGATTCCGGGATACCCGGGGCAGGATCCGACGGCGATCTACCCCGGTCAGCCCGTCCCCGGCTACCCGTCCGGTGCGTACCCGGGTCAGGAGTCGGCACCGAATTATCTTGGCCAGCAGCCCGTTCCGGGGTACGGCCAACCGCAGCCCACGCCGGGCGGCGGAGGCAATCGGACCTGGATCGTGCTGGCCGCCCTCGTGGCCGTGATCGTGGTCGTCGGCGGCGGGATCGCGGCGTACGCGCTGACCCGGGACTCGTCGAGCTCCACCACCGCCGCGCCCAGCACCACCGCGGGCCCGGCTCCCACCAGCCGCTCCGGAGGACCGTCGACCGGGCCGTCCAAGTCCGGTGCGCCCAAGCCGGGCGCGGGGACGGTGGTCGTGCCGGCCTACGGCGTCAGCTACGACGTGCCGAGCGGCTGGACCGTGGGCGATCCGGCCGACACCGTGCCGCAGACCGGGATCGACGGCACGTTCACCGGCCACGGCAAGGCCACCGAGGGCAGCGGCTACTGCCCCGGCTCGGCGTACCGGTCGCTCGCCTACGTCACCCGCGCCGACGGCAGCGACCCGGCCGCGGCCGCGCTCAAGGTCGCGAAGATCTCCGCCCAGGGCGGCTACATGGACAAATCCGGCGGCGCCGCGGGCGCGCCCACCGCGGTGAAAACCACGAGCGGCATCGCCGGCCAGCAGGTGGAGACCTCCGGCAGCTGGAAGCCCGACGCGGCCGGCTGCACCACGACGACTTATTCGATCTACACCTTCGCCTTCACCGGCCCCAAGAACGCCCTGCTGGTGCTGGCCATCCTCGCCGACCGCGGCACCACCGGCGAGCTCGCCGCCGACCAGGCCAAGCAGATCATCGCCAGCGTCCGCACCTCCTGACCCCCGGTCCGGCGCATCCTCGGCGCCCGCTGAATCGCGATCCATAGACTGGGGCGATGCCCCTCGTCGAGGTGACCCACAAGGCCGAACTGCCCGAGACGGTCCTGCGGGAGCTGGGCAAATGGCTGCCGCACCTGGTGTCCCAGGCGGTCGAATGCCCCGAGGAGCCCTACGACGGGGATTTGCAGCCCGGGGACGTGGAGATCCGTTTCCGGCCACTGGGCAAGTTCGACCGGTCCGGACTGGACGTGGTCATCGAGATCCGGTCGAAGTACTTCGCGAGTCGTGCCGACAACCGGCAGGAACGCTGTGACCGGCTGCTGGCCGATATCGAGAAGTTCGTCGACGCCACGATCGGCGTCTATCTGACACTGCCCGTCGCCGCGTGGGCGCAGAGCGAGTAGCCGCTCACCGGAATCCTTTCCATCAGTATTTCAATCAATGATTGAAATACTGATTGAACCGTGTTTCACTGCTTGGCATGGTCGAGAAGGTGTCCGCGGGAACGCGGGAACGGCTGATCGCCGCGGCGGAGCAACTGCTGCTGACCGAGCCGTACGACGAGGTCTCGGTGCGGGCGGTGTGCGCGGCGGCCGGGGCCAATCCGGCGGCCGTGCACTACCACTTCGGATCCAAGGAGGCGCTGGTCGGCGCGCTCATCGAGGATCGGCTCGGGCCGCTGTGGGCCGAGGGCCTGTCCGGGGCGCGGGGCGGACGCGATTCGGTGCCCGCGGTGGTGGACGCCATCCTCGCGCCGTTCGTCAGCCTGGCCGAAGATCCGCTGGGGCGCTTGCACTTACGGCTGCTGGCCCGCTTCGTCCTCGGACGACATCTGACCACTTGGCGTGGGCCGTGGTTCCAGATGGATTCCTGGGCGCCGCTGTTGCCGGAACTGTCCCGGGGCCAGGCCGCGCAGCGCTGGATGCTGGCCTTCGACCTGATCATCATGCGATTCGGCGCACCCGAGATCGAGGATCACGGCATGCCGGAATCGGCGCTCACGGCCCTGCGCACCTTCGTGGTGGCCGGACTCACCGCATCGGGAGAACAACCATGAACGACATCTTCGCACCGGCGAAACTCGGCCCGATCACCTTGCGCAACAGGGTGATCAAGGCCGCCACCTTCGAGGGCCGCACCCCCGAGGCGCTGGTCACCCCCGAACTCATCGACTTCCATCGCGAAGTCGCCGCGGGCGGGGTCGGCATGACCACGGTCGCCTACTGCGCGGTCGCGCCGGGCGGGCGCACCGACCGGCACCAGATCTGGATGCGGCCCGAAGCCGTTGCCGGACTACGGGAATTGACCGACGCCGTGCACGCCGAGGGCGCGGCCGCCAGCGCCCAGATCGGGCACGCCGGACCGGTCGCCAACGCCGCCTCCAACCGGGTGCCCGCGCTCGCGCCGAGCCCGCTGTTCAGCCCGCTGAGCATGAAAGCCATGAAGGTGCCCGGCGACGCCGAGATCCGCGAACTCATCACAGCCCACGCGCAGGCCGCGCTGCTGGCCGAGCAAGCCGGATTCGACGCCGTCGAAATCCATTTCGGCCACAACTACCTGGTCAGCTCGTTCCTTAGCCCGCTGCTCAACCGGCGCGGCGACCGCTGGGGCGGGCCGCTGGTCAATCGGGCCCGGCTGGCCCGCGAAATCGCCTGCGCCGTCCGCGAAGCCGTCGGCGACCGGCTCGCGGTGACCGCCAAACTCAATATGGAGGACGGCCGCCGCGGCGGGCTCACTATCCCCGAGAGCGTGCAGGTGGCCGCCTGGCTCGAAGCCGACGGCGCGCTCGACGCGCTCGAACTGACCGCGGGCAGCTCACTGCTCAACCCGATGCTGCTGTTCCACGGCGACGCGCCGCGCAAGGAATTCGCCGAGGTCCTGCCCGGTCCGGCGCGGCTCGGTTTCAAGGTGGTCGGGCGCGCCTTCCTCAAGGAGTACCCGTATCAGGAGGCGTACCTGCTGGAGCGGGCCCGCCAGTTCCGCCGGGAACTGTCCCTGCCGCTGATCCTGCTGGGCGGCATCACCAATCTGGACACCATGAACCTGGCCCGCGCCGAGGGCTTCGAGTTCGTCGCCATGGGCCGGGCGCTGCTGCGCGAACCGGACCTGTTGCGGCGCATCCAATCCGAGGCGGGCACCCAGTCGGCCTGCGTGCACTGCAACAAGTGCATGCCCACCATCTACACCTCCACCCGCTGCGTGTTCCGGCCGGAGCGGACCATCATCGATTTCGACGGAAGGCAGCGAGCATGAGCGGACGGCTCGAGGGGCGGGTAGCCCTGATCAGTGGCGGCGCATCGGGAATGGGCGCGTCGCACGCGCGCGCGTTCGTGGCCGAGGGCGCCTCGGTGCTCATCGGCGACATCTCCGACGAGGCGGGGATGAAGCTGGCCGCCGAACTCGGTGACGCGGCGGCGTTCGTCCATCTCGACGTGACCAGCGCCGCGGACTGGCGGGTCGCGGTGGACGCGGCCGTCGAACGATTCGGCAAGCTGAACGTGCTGGTCAACAACGCCGGCATCCTCGACTTCGGACCGCTCGGCGAATACACCGAAGAACAGTGGCAGCGTGCGCTTTCCATCAATCTGACGGGACCGTTCCTGGGCCTGACCGCCGCCCGGGACGCCCTGGTGGCGGCGCGGCCCGCGTCGGTGGTGAACATCTCCTCCGCCGCCGGAATCCAGGGCGTGCCGGGCGCGCACGCCTACACCGCCTCCAAGTTCGGGGTGCGCGGGCTGACCAAGTCCGCGGCGATCGAGCTTGCCCCGCACGGGGTTCGGGTGAACTCCGTGCACCCGGGCGGGATCCTGACCCCGATGATCGGGGTGCCCGAGGGCACCACCGCCGATCGCGCGGCCAATCCCCTGGCCCGGCTCGGCACGCCCCAGGAAGTCACCGACGTGGTCGTCTTCCTGGCCAGCCAGGAATCCAGCTACTGCAATGCCGCCGAATTCGTCGTCGACGGCGGCATGACGGCCGGCCGGCCGGTCTGATCCACCGAGTGGCACATGCTGGATGTGCCACTCGGCGCATCGCTACTGCTGGTAGGTCGTCAGGAAGCGGCCGATGCGCTCGATGATCGCTTCGAGCTCATCGGCGTGCGGCAGCGTCACGATCCGGAAGTGGTCGGGGCGCGGCCAATTGAAGCCGGTGCCCTGCACGATGTGGATCTTCTCGCGTAGCAGCAGATCCAGCACGAACTGCTCGTCGTCGTGGATCTTGTACATGTCGAGATCGATGCGCGGGAAGGCGTACAGCGCGCCCTTGGGCTTCACGCACGAGATGCCCGGGATCGCGTTGAGCGCCTCCCACGCCCGGTCGCGCTGCTCGCGCAGCCGGCCGCCGGGCAGGGTCAGGTCGTAGATGCTCTGGTGTCCGCCGAGGGCGGCCTGGATCGCCTGCTGCGCGGGCACATTCGCGCACAGCCGCAGACCGGCCAGCATGGTCAGGCCCTCGAGGTAGTTCTCGGCGTGCTCGACCGGGCCGGAGACGACCAGCCAGCCGCCGCGGAAACCGGCGGCGCGGTAGGACTTCGAGAGTCCGGAGAAGGTCAGGCACAGCACATCCGGGGCCAGGGCGGCGGTGGCGGTGTGCTCGAGATCGTCGTAGAGGATCTTGTCGTAGATCTCGTCGGAGAACACCACCAGGTTGTGACGGCGCGCCAGCTCCAGCATCTGGCGCACCACCTCGGGCGAGTACACGGCGCCGGTGGGGTTGTTCGGGTTGATGATGACCAGGGCGCGGGTGCGGTCGGTGATCTTGGACTCGATATCGGCCAGATCCGGCATCCAGTCGGCCTGCTCGTCACAGATGTAGTGCACGGGACGGCCGCCGTTGAGCGCGGTGGCGGCGGTCCAGAGCGGGAAATCCGGTGCGGGAACCAGGACTTCGTCGCCGTTCTCCAGCAGCGCGGTCATGGCCATCATGATCAGTTCGGAGACGCCGTTGCCGAGGAAGACCTGCTCGACGTCGATCTCGCTCAGACCCAGGGTCTGGTAGTACTGCACCACCGCGCGGCGTGCCGAGAGCAGGCCCTTGGACGAGGAGTAGCCGCTGGACTGCGGCAGGTTGCGGACCATGTCCTGGAGCAGTTCGGCGGGTGCTTCGAAGCCGAAGGGCAGTGGGTTACCGGTATTGAGCTTCACGACGTGATGCCCCTCGGCTTCCAGCCGTGCGGCATGCTCGGCGACCGGTCCACGGATCTCGTAGGACACGCCCGACAGCTTGCTCGACTGCTTCACCTGCATGAACGACCTCTTCTCGGTGTGGTTGCCGCACACTCTACTTGGAATTTCCAAGTTTGCACTTGGTATTTCCAAGTTGTTGGTTACAGTGGGATCGTGCCACGCCGAAGCTACGACCACTACTGCACCGTGAGCCGCGCCCTCGACATCGTCGGCGACCGGTGGAATCTACTGGTGGTCCGGGAACTCTGCTCGGGCCCGCGCCGCTACAGCGACCTGTTCGCCGACCTGCCCGGCATCAGCACCGACGTGCTGGCCGCCCGGCTCAAGGACCTCGAGCGTGACGGGATTCTCACCAAACGCCGCATCGGGCCGCGAGCGGGAACCGCGCTCTACGAACTCACCGACTCCGGTGCGGCGCTGCGGCCGGTCCTCGACACCCTCTCGGCCTGGGGCACCGCCCAGCTCGGGGAGCAGCGCGCCACCGACGCGGTCCGCGCCCACTGGTTCGCGTTCCCCCTCGGGCGGTCCGTCGCCGAACTCGTCCCCACGGGCACGGTCACGGTCCGTATCGGCGACACCGCCTTCCACTACGTGATCACCGAGACCGGCCTGACCCACCACGACGGACCGGCCGACGCGCCCGACCTGGACCTGCGGCTCGATCTGGCCGCGGCGAGCGAGATCGCCACGGGCGCACGCTCACTCGCCGACACCCTCGCCGAGGCCACGGGCAGCGGACATCCGGCCGCCTGACGCGGGCCGTCCGCGCGGCACGGGCGAGGGGTCACCCGGCGTCGGTAGCATCGGCTGGGTTGCGCCCGCATCGACCGAGGAGGACCGCGTGACCAGCGACAACGTCGGCACCATCACGATGATCGGATCCGGGAGCGCCAGTGCGACACCGGACATCATGCGGGTCGCCATTTCCGTGGACACCCGCGCCGACACCGTGGCCGCGGCCTACGCGCGCGCCGGGGAAGGGGCCGACGCGGTGATCCAGTCGCTGCGCGGGGACGGGGTGCAGGGTCGCGACATCTCCACCAGCGGGCTGACCGTGCGGGCGGACACCGTGTGGACCGACGGCAATCGGGAGAAACTGGTCGGATACTCGGCGGGGACGTCGCTGACCGTGACTCTGCGCGATATCGCCGGGCCCGACGGGGAAGCGAAGTCCGGCCAGGACGGTGGGCCCGCCGCGATCATCGCCCACGCCGTCGCCGCCGGAGGTGACGATGTGCGGCTGGGCGGGCTGACGCTGACCGTGGCCGATGAGGAATCGCTGATGGTCCGCGCTCGCGACGAGGCCTGGGAGCACGCGGTCAGCAAGGCCGAACAGTACGTGTCGCGGGCGGGCCGCACACTCGGTCCGGTCGTCGAGATCACCGAGAACATCTCGGGCCCGACCCCGGCCCCGCGCGTCGCCTTCGCGGCCGCCGCGAAAGCCGGAGGGGCCCCGGCCATGCCGGTGGAACTCGGTGAGAGCGAGATGTCCACCAGCATCCGCGTCACCTGGCAGCTCGCCTAGCTTCGATTCAGTGCTGGACTCGAGCCAGCAGCGCGGTGGCGTGGACGAGGGTCAGCTGAACGCGGAATCTGGTGGCGTCGGCCCTGGTTCGGTGCGGGAACGGGTCCTCGCCGGTCAGGCCGCGCAGGTCGTGCAGCAGGCGGGTGCCCTCGGTGATGGTGAGCCGGCCGGTGTCGACGAGGTGGCGGACATTGCGGGTGCCGTCGAGGTCGCCGGTGCCCGTGGCGTAGGCCGTCACCTGGAGCAGGGCCGAACGCAGGCGCTTCTCACACGCCGGAAAACGGCCGCGCCCATAGTGTTTGACGGCGGCGCGCAAGTGGTCGAGGGCGGTCTGCTGGCCGCGCACCTCCAACTCGGTCTCCAACAAGGTGACCCGGTCGGCGAGGCGCACCGGCAGCTCGCCGGTGGGTTTGAGGCGGCAGCGCACGGTTCCATCGGGGCCGTCCCCCGTCACCCGGTCGATCTTCATGCGATACCCGTCGGCCAGCAGCGCCCGGCGCAGCTCCGGCATCCACGCCGGAAGACTCTTGCGCTGCAACGACTCCCCCTGCAGGAAGCGCGACACCGTCACCTCGACCAGATCCAGCAGCGCCCGATCCGCCTCCGCGTTCCCGCCCTGCGCCGCGACCCGCGCCCCGTACACCGGACTCACCAGCCGCCCCCAGTAGCTGTCGGCGTTCACCCACATCGGGACCCCGTACTCCGGCCGCTTGAGATCCACCCCCAGCAGCAGCGCCTCGAGCGAGTGGAACTTCGACTGATCCCCGTAGATCAGCTCCAGGACCGACGCCACCGTCGGGTCCGACAACGTACTCATGGGCAACATCTTGGCGCAGCCCCAGAATCCGCCACCCGCCAACCCACCTGCGCCACAACAAGATCAGGGAGCGGCCGACGCGGGGATCCGGAGGGATCCCCGCGGTGACAGCTCCCTGATCTCGGGGGTCAGCGTTCGAAGGCGGCGATGCACTCGACGTGATGGGTGCCGGGGAAGGCGTCGAAGACGCGCAAGGCCACGGGGTGGTACCCGGCGGAACGGTAGAGGCCCACGTCGCGGGCGAAAGAGGCCGGGTCGCAGCCGATATGGACGATGCGACGCGGGGAATGCTCGCTCAGGGCGTTGATCACGTCCTTGCCCGCGCCCGCGCGCGGCGGATCCAGGACCACGACATCCGGTGCGGCGCCGGACTGTTCGTGAATCCAGCGCTCGACCCGTTCGGCGGTCAGATCCACCCACGGCATGTCCCGCAGCGCGGCCCGGCCTTCGGCGACCGCGGTGCGCGCGAACTCCACGCCGTGCACGAACCCGGTGACGCCGACCTGCCCGGCCAGTCGCGCCGCGAACACGCCGACACCGCAGTACAGATCCCACACCAGCGCGCCCGGCGCGGCATCGGCCCACTCGGCCACCACATCCGAATAGCACTGCGCCGCACCGTAATGCGGCTGCCAGAAGCCGGTCGCCGACAGCTCCCACCGGCGCTCGGCGACATACTGCACCGCCCGCCCGGTGCCATCCACGACCCGCTCGGTCCGGGCGCTGTGCGCCGCCGCCCGCCGCGCGGCGGTACTGCGCCGATCCCCGCCGCGCGCGGAACCCTCGGCGCGACCGCCCCGATCACGCCGCTCCCGCTGGCCGCCGCGTTCGTCCCCGGCGGGCGCGACCTCGACCAGATGCCGCATCCCGTCCCCGTCGACGGCCACCACGAGATCGGCCCCGGGCGTCCATGTCCGTTCGGCGATGCCATCCATGGCGCCCGCCATCGGCTGCGGGCATCGCAGATCCGTGATCACCTCGGTGCTCCGATAGCCGTGCACCCCGGCGCGGCCGTCGGCGTCCACGACCAGCCGCACCCGGCTGCGCCAGCCACCGGCATACGCGTCCGCCGACGGCGGCCCGACCAGCCGCCCGCCGCGTCCGGGCTCACCGGCCGGGCTGCCGATGAGGGCGCTCGCCACACGCGTGGCCACTCCCCCGATCCGGCCCGGCGCGACACCGGTGGACGCGGACGTGTCCGGGCGTCCCCCGGCGGGCGACTCGGATACCGGTCCTGAATGAGACTTCTCGGGCGCGGCAGGCTCGGGCACCTCGGAGGCACCCGCCGTCGGCTGCGATTCGGGGCGCGAACCCGCGAGCAGGGTCGCACCGAGACTCGTGGTCACGCCGCGGGTGCGTCCGGAACTGCCCGGCCGGGCGATCAGCCCGGTGCGGGAGTCCTGCGCCACCGCGCCGGTCGGCAGTCCCAGGGGCACCGGGATGGGTTCGACGACGAAGTCGGGCTCCCAGTCGGCGAGGCGACGCAGCTGGTCGGCGACGACCTGATGCTTGAGGGCGCGCTGGGCCTCCGGGGTGGCGAAGGTGAAGTCGCAGCAGCCCGCGCCGCCGGGGCCCGACACCGGGCAGGTGGCGGGCACGCGGTCGGGCGACGGGTCGAGGATGTCGATGGCGTCGGCACGGCAGAACGAGCCGCCGCGATCCTCGGTGATCAGGGCCCGGACCAGCTCGCCCGGCAGTCCGTGGCGGACGAACAGCACGCGGCCCTCGTGCCGGGCCACACAGAATCCGCCGTGGCCGGGCGGGCCGAGACGAACCTCGAAGACCTCGCCGTACCAATCGGGTCCGCTCACGACTCGTCCCCGAAACCACGACGCACCGAACCGGGCGCGTTGACCACGCGGCTGGGATGGGCCCGGCCCGCCGAGGAGGACAGCTGCCACGGGACGCTGGTCACCATGACGCCGGGCTCGAACAGCAGACGCCCCTTCAGGCGCAGCGCGCTCTGGTTGTGCAGCAGCTGCTCCCACCAGTGGCCGACCACGTATTCGGGGATGAACACGGTGACCACGTCGCGCGGTGAGGTCTTGCGCACGCGCTTCACGTAATCCATCACGGGCTTGGTGATCTCGCGGTACGGCGATTCGATCACCTTGAGCGGCACCGCGATATCGCTGGACTCCCACGCGCGCACCAGCGCCCGGGTATCGGGTTCGTCGACGTTCACCGTGATGGCCTCGATGGTGTCGGGCCGGGTGGCGCGGGCGTAGGCCAGCGCGCGGCGAGTCGGCATGTGCAGCTTGGACACCAGCACGATGGAGTGGGTGCGGCTGGGCAGCACCGCGTCCCAATCGGCCTCGTCCAGCTCCCGCGACACGGAGTCGTAATGGCGGCGAATGAGTTTCATCAGGCCGAAGATCGCCGCCATGGTGATGATCGCGATCCACGCGCCCGCCACGAACTTGGTGACCAGCACGATGATCAGCACGGTCGCGGTCATGGTCAGGCCGATGGCGTTGATCACCCGCGACCGCTTCATCCGCATCCGCTGAGCGGGATCGGTCTCGGTGCGCAGCAGCCGGGTCCAGTGCCGCAGCATGCCGGTCTGGCTCAGCACGAACGACACGAACACACCGACGATGTAGAGCTGGATCAGGCGCGTCACCTCCGCGCCGAACAGCACCACGAACGCGATGGCCGCGCCCGCCAGGAACAGGATGCCGTTGCTGAACGCCAGCCGGTCACCGCGGGTGTGCAGCTGACGCGGCAGGAAACGGTCCTGCGCCAGAATCGAACCCAGCACCGGGAACCCGTTGAAGGCGGTATTGGCCGCCAGCACCAGGATCAGCGCGGTGACGATGGTGATGAAGTAGAACCCGGCCGGGAAGCCCGAGAACACCGCCCCCGCCAGCTGCGCCACCAGGGTCTTCTGCTCGTAACCCGCGGGCGCGCCGATCAGGTCCGAGGTGTTGTGGGCGTAGACGATGCCGACCTTCTGGGTGAGCACGATCATGCCCATGAACAGCGTGACCGCGATGCAGCCCAGCAGCAGCAGGGTGGTCGCGGCATTGCGCGACTTGGGTTTGCGGAAGGCGGGCACACCGTTGGAGATGGCCTCGACACCGGTCAGCGCCGCACAGCCGGAGGAGAAGGCGCGGGCGATGAGGAAGACGAACGCCAAGCCGAACAGATGCTCGTCCTCGGCTTTGAGCCCGAACCCGTACGACTCGGCGTGCACGGTCTGACCCAGGAAGATCCGGACGAAACCCCAGATCAGCATGACGAACATGCCGATCATGAAGGCATAGGTGGGAATCGCGAACGCCGTGCCGGATTCGCGCACACCACGCAGATTGATCGCGGTGAGGATCACAATCGCGGACACCGCGAACAGGACCTTGTGCGTCGAGACGAACGGCACCGCCGACCCGATATTGGACGCCGCCGACGAGATCGACACCGCCACCGTGAGCACGTAGTCGACCAGCAGCGCGCTGCCGACCGTCAACCCCGCGGTGGGTCCCAGGTTCTTGGTGGCGACCTCGTAGTCGCCGCCACCGGAGGGATAGGCGTGCACGTTCTGCCGGTAGCTGGCCACCACGACCGCCATCACCAGCGCGACCGCCAGACCGATCCACGGTGCGTAGACGTAGGCGGACAGACCGGCCACCGACAGCACCAGGAAGATCTCCTCGGGCGCGTATGCCACCGAAGACAGCGCGTCCGAGGCGAAGACCGGGAGCGCGATCCGCTTGGGCAGCAGCGTATGACCGAGAGAATCGCTGCGGAATGGGCGGCCCACCAGCATGCGCTTGGCGGCCGTCGTCAACTTCGACACTCCTGGCAGCATAGGTCAGTCCGCGGGGGACCGTGTTCGCGGCGCGACGCGGGCGGCCCGCGGCCGTAGGGTGACCTCGGGCGCTGTGAGGTTTTTCCGGTTCCGGTTTGAACATGTTCCGGAGGGGGAAAGTGCCCGCAGTGAAACTCGAGCGGTACGGTTGCCACCCGGCCGATATTTCGATCAAGCAACCAGACCGCACACCACGGTTTTCGGGAATGGGGTTCGTACGGTGTACGTCGTGATCATGGGATGTGGGCGGGTCGGATCCTCGCTCGCCCGCGCCCTCGTCCGCATCGGCCACGAGGTCGCGGTGATCGATCAGAACTCGAGCGCCTTCCTGCGCCTGGGCCGCGACTTCCCGGGCCTCTGCATCACCGGCGTCGGCTTCGATCGAGATGTGCTGACCCGGGCCGGAATCGAACGCGCCGGCGCCTTCGCCGCCGTCTCCTCCGGCGACAACTCCAACATCATCTCCGCCCGCGTTGCCCGCGAGACCTTCGGCGTGGAGCGCGTGGTCGCCCGCATCTACGACGCCAAACGCGCCGCCGTCTACGAGCGCCTCGGCATCCCCACCATCGCCACCGTGCCCTGGACCACCGACCGGTTCCTGCGCAACCTGGTCGCCGACCAGTCCACCACCACCTGGCGCGACCCCACCGGCACCGTCGCCGTCACCGAACTCGACCTGCACGAGAACTGGTACGGGCGTTCGGTGAACGCGCTGGAGGAGGCCATCGGGGCGCGCGTCGCCTTCGTCATCCGCTTCGGACAGGGCGTGCTGCCCACGGGCAAATCCATGCTCCAGGCCGACGACCTGGTCTACATCGCCGCCACCTCCGGCAATGTCGGCGAGGCCGTAGCGCTGGCCGCCAATCCCCCTGCACCCGAGCACTGATCGTGAAGGAAGCCCGATGAAGGTAGCCATCGCCGGGGCCGGAGCCGTCGGCCGCTCCATCGCCCAGGAACTCCTACGCGGCGGGCACCAGGTCATGCTGCTGGAACGCCGCCTCGACCACATCGACCCCACCAGCGCGCCCACCGCCGTCTGGACCCACGCCGACGCCTGCGAGCTCGAGACGCTCGAGGAAGCCGGACTCGAGACCTACGACGTGGTCATCGCCGCCACCGGCGACGACAAGGTGAACCTGGTGTTCAGCCTGCTCGCCAAGACCGAATTCGGGGTGCAGCGGGTGGTGGCCCGGGTCAACGACCCGCGCAACGAGTGGCTGTTCGACTCCTCCTGGGGCGTCGACGTCGCGGTGTCCACGCCGCGGCTGCTGGCCTCGCTCGTCGAGGAGGCGGTCTCGGTCGGCGACCTGGTGCGACTGATGACACTGCGCCAGGGTCAGGCCAACCTGGTCGAGATCACCCTGCCCACCGATACCCCCTTGGCAGGCAAGGCCGTTCGCACCCTCACCCTGCCCCGCGACGCCGCTCTGGTCACCATCCTGCGCGGCGGGCGCGTCATCGTCCCGCAGGCCGACGATCCGCTGGAAGGCGAGGACGAACTGCTGTTCGTCACCTCCGTCGAGGCCGAGGACGAACTGCGCAAGACGCTCGGCGTCAACGGAGTCAACGGGCTCCGCGCCAACGGGCTCGGCTCGGCCGAAGCCACCGCCTGACCCGCAAACCCCCGAATACGGCGATGGGCCGGGCGCACCCCCTGCGCCCGGCCCATTCGCCGTCTTCATCCCCCGAACCCTCAGGACGCCTCCCGCAGTTCGGCACGCAGCCGGTTCAGCGCGCGGTGCTGCATGACCCGCACCACGCCCGGGCTGGTGCCGATGGCCTCGGCGGTCTCGGCCGCGGTCCAGCCCAGCACGATCCGCATGACCAGCACCTCGCGGTGGGTCGAGGACAGCACCTGCATGAGGTCGCGGGTGGCGCGACGGGTCTCCATCGCCAGCGCCCGCTCCTCCGGGCCCGCCTCGGTGTTCGGGGCGTCGGGGAACTCGGCGACCGGGTAGGCCGGGTGCAGCTGCGCCCGCCGGAACGCGTCGGCCACCTTGTTCGCCGAAATGCCGTAGACGAAGGCCAGGAAGGACTTGCCCTGGTCGCGGTAGCGCGGGATGGCCTGCACCGTCGCCAGGCAGATCTCCTGCGCCACATCGTCCGCGGTCACGTGCAGATGGCCAGCGCCGCTCATGCGAGCCGCGCAGTAGCGGCGCACCAGCGGGTAGACGATCTTGAGGATCTCGGAGACGGCGGCGCGGTCACCGGCGGCGGCCGGGCCGATCAGCTTCTCCAATTCCGCTGCGGCGCGCCGGGACTCCGACGTCGCCACACTGCCGGTCTTGCTGCCTCCCCGCCCCGCCGGGTGCCGGCGCGAGGCTGCAATCTGCACCGCGGTCCCGAGCCCCTCGCTCCGTTCCTGCGCTGCCACTGCCTTGCCGTCGGTACTCAACTCCGCGTTCCTTTCTCCGTAGCCTGTGAGAGCTTCTGAGAAAGATCGTGCTCGCCGGGGGGCCGCCGAAATAGGTACCCCAGGGGTGGGTTGGTCACCCCCTTCCGTCCCCCAACGGCCCCGAAGGTGTTGCGCGACGCGGATTTAGCGCGATAAGTGCCCGAAATGGACGATTGAGCTAGACGGCGGAGTCCGAGGTCCCGGCCGTTTTCGCCGTCGCAGAGGGCAGATGTCCGGCCTTGCGGACCGCCCAGAAGGTCACCAGCGCCGCCACCGCGGTCAACGGCCACCCCATACCGATACGCGCCACCGCCAGCAGACCGGTGCTGTTGGCCGCGTACAGGTGGTTCTGCACCAGGTACCGGGCCACGAACACCAGCGCCCACACCGCGGTCGCGATGTCGTAGAGCCGCATGGCGCGCTTGTCCGAACGCCACCCGGTGCCGTGCCCGTTCAGGGCGCCCCAGATCACGCCCGCCAGCGGCCAGCGCACCACCAGAGACAGCAGGAACGCCCCGCCGTACACCAGGCTCGCGTAGATGCCGAACAGGAAGAAGCCCTTCGCCTCACCCATCCGGTAGGCGATGAACGCGCACACGCCCACCCCCAGGAAACCGGAGATTGCGGGCTGGATCGGACCGCGACGCACCAAGCGCCACACCAGGATCGCCGCGGCCACCGCCAGCGACGCCCAGATCGCGGTGGTCAGGCCGCGCAGCGAATTCACCGGCACGAACACCAGCACCGGCAGCGAGGAGTAGATCAGGCCCGACAGGCCGCCCATCTGCTCGAGCAGGGTGGGCTCGGGGCCGTCCTCGGCGCCCTCGTGGTCCTGGTCGGCCGCGCGTTCGGCGTCGACCAGCGCCTGCATGTCGTCGTCCAGCAGCGCGTTGTCCAGCCGCCAGGGGGTCTCACCGGCCTCCGGTACCGCGTTGAGCTGGACCGTGGGCGGATCGAAGGCGGGCGAGCCATAGGGCTCGGCGGGGCCGCGGCCCTCGTCGCCGCTGCTGGTGGGGTTCGGCATGAGTGTCAGGAATTCCCGCGCAGTTCGTAGTAGGGGTTGTAGATGACCTTGCCGCCATCGCGTTCACCGACGCGGCCGCGAACCAGAATACGACGGCCCGGTTCGATTCCCGGGATACGACGCCTGCCGATGAACACCAGCGCCACACTGTCGGTGCCGTCGAAGAACTCGGCCGCCACTTCCGCCCCGCCGGCCTTGGGACAGGCCTCCACACTGCGGAGCCGGCCGACCATGGTGACTTCCTCACCACGCCGGCATTCCGATGCCCGGGACGCGCCCGACGCCTCCGACGTCTCGGCGAGCTCCTCGGCATCCAAACGATCCAGGTCCTCCGTCAGTCGGCGGCCGAGCCGCCGGAAATAGCCCGACGGGGTGTCCTTCCCACCCGAGGATGGCATCTCGCACGCTCTCCTGTAGAGCTCGGACGGCGTGGTTCTCACGTCGTTCGTTCCTTCCACGTCGGCCGGCGGTTTGCCACCCGGCCGCTCGTGGCCGTACCTCCGCCACTGTAGATGGGACGGGCTGCACCCGCCACGCGCGCCCGTCCCCGCTACAGTCGGCCGGTGCCCGATCTTCCCCGTCCGGCGGTCGCCGTCGCCCTCCCAGGAACCGGCTCCGACGCCCACTTCGCCCGCCGCGCCTTCGGATCCGCCTGCGCCGCATTGGATCTGCCGTTCCTGGCGGTCGACCCGGACCCACGCGCCGTGATCGAGAGCTACCGGGCCGCGCTCGACGCCGCCGCCCGCTCCGGACCCGTCCTGGTCACCGGGATCTCACTGGGCGCGGCCGTCGCTGTGGACTGGGCGGCCGAGCACCCCGACGCGGTCTTCGGCGTCGTCGCCGCCCTGCCCGCCTGGACCGGCGCCGACACCACCGGCTGCCCCGCGGCCCTGTCCGCCGCCACCACCGCCGCCCAGCTACGCGCCGACGGCCTCGACGCCGTCATCGACCGGATGCGCGCGTCCAGCCCCGCCTGGCTGGCCGACGCCCTGACCCGCTCCTGGACCTCCCAGTGGCCGGAACTGCCGTCCGCGCTGGAAGAGGCGGCCGCCTACGCCTGGCCCGAACCCGCGCTGCTCAGCCGGGTCGGCGCGCCCGTCGAGATCATCGCCGCCGTCGACGATCCGGTGCACCCGCTGGCGGTGGCCGAGCAGTGGGCCGCGCACCTCCCCCACGCCACGCTGCACCGGATCACCCTCGACGAGTTGGGTTCGGACCCCTCGATTCTGGGTACCCGTGGCATCAATGCCCTCTTTCCTCGCCGCGTCACCACCCCCTGACCGAATTCCGGCCCACCGCAGCAGAACTCCGGCCCAGCCGACGACGATCGTCGGATCCGAGGCCCGGCTGTCCGGTGAGCGGACACCGATTCAGCCGACAGCGAAACGGGGCACCGCCCGTGTGGCGGTGCCCCGTTTCGTCGTGTGTCAGAGCCGAATCCGGGTCGGTGGTCGCGACCCGGCCGGCTCGGTGAACGGCCTCTACCGCTCGGTCAGTTCAGGCCCAGCTGCTGCATGGCCGAGCCCTCCGCGCCGCGGCGCGGCTCGGTCGGGGCCTGCTCCGGCTGGAAGGCCGGGCCGCCCTGCATGGCGTCCATCTGGGCCTGCATGGCCTGCTGCTGCGCCGCCAGCTGCTGCTGGTGGGCAGCGGCCAACTGGTCGGCCAGCTCCTGGGGTAGGACCACGGGGAGGGGTTCGCGGACCGGTAGCGGCTCGTCGCCGCGGCGGACCACGGTCTCGCTCATGACCGCGCGAGCGGCCGCGACCAGCGGCGTGTTCTCATCCGCCGAGCCGGTCGGACCGGCGGCGACGAGGCGAACCATCCAGCGGTGACCGTCCACGCCGATGAACCGCAGATCCGCGCCCTGGGTGATGGCGTGCAGCTCCCGCCCCCACGGACCCTGCACCACCGACACCTGCGCGCCGTCCTTGCGCAGCGTCTCCGCCAGATCGGCTGCCACCGAACGCCATTGGCCCGCCGACTTGGGCGCGGCGTAGGCCGCGACCGTGATGCGGCCGTGCTGGGTGGCCAGGTGCACCGCCTGCGGGGTGCCGTCGGGGGTCATCTCGACCTGCAGCTGCCCGCCCGGCGGCACCGGCACGATGACCGAGCCCAGGTCCAGGCGCTGTTCGGCGATGGCCTCCAGCCGGTCGGCGACGTCCTCGTAGTCGTACGGGCCGA
Organism: Nocardia sp. CA-136227; assembly: GCF_050955695.1. NCBI lineage: Bacteria > Bacillati > Actinomycetota > Actinomycetes > Mycobacteriales > Nocardiaceae > Nocardia > Nocardia sp. CA-136227. Next base: position 2,922,816 of record NZ_CP192081.1, on the reverse strand, counting down.
TCTCGGGGCCGCGCGCGGGCGCTGGCTCGTCGTCGTATTCGTCTGCCGCGTCGGCGGTTTCGTCGTACTCGTCCTCGTACTCGTCGTACTCGGTGTACTCGTCGTCGTACTGCGGCGCGTCGTCTCTGTCGCCGCCCTTGCTCTTCTTGCGTCCGAACACCATCGTCATGCCTCCTTGCCGGTCGCCTGACCCGCCCCACCGGACTGCGCGAGGCTGGCATGCCCACCGCTGGATCCGTATCCTCCCGCGCCGCGCGCGGTGTCGTCGAGCTCGTCCACCTCGACGAAGTCCACCAATTCGACCTTCTGCACCAACAATTGTGCGACGCGATCACCCCGCCGGAGCTCGATCGCGGTGCGCGGATCATGGTTGATCAGGCACACCTTGATCTCGCCGCGGTAACCCGCGTCGACCGTGCCGGGGGTGTTGACGACCGACAGGCCCGCCTTGGCCGCCAGCCCGGAGCGCGGATGGATCAGCCCCACCGTGCCGATCGGTAGGGCCACCGCGATGCCGGTACCGACCAGCACCCGCTCCCCCGGTTCGATGATGACGTCCTCGGTGGTGCACAGGTCCACGCCCGCGTCGCCCTCGTGAGCACGCGTCGGTACGGGGATGCCGGGATCGAGCCGCAGCAGGGGAATAGGTGGAATACCGGTCACGTGCGCCGAGCCTACGCGTTCGACCGCTCAGCCATTGACCTAGTCTGAGGTCGTGTCCGACCAGCCCCCTCAGGTGAAACCTCAGCCGCAGACCAAGCCCCTCTACACCGAGCGCCTCTGGGTGCCGCTGTGGTGGTGGCCGGCCGCGCTCGTCGTGACCGGGCTGCTGGCAGCCGAAATCCACATGGGCGCACCGGGAGTGCGGGCCTGGCTGCCCTACGTGCTGTTGTTCCCCGTCGCGGCGTGGGTGCTGCTGTGGTTCTCGCGCCATCGCCTGGAAGTGGCCCCGGACGCGGATGGCGTGCCGGAACTGCGCACGGGCCGCGCGCATCTGCCCGCGACCTTCGTCAAGCGGGCGGCGCCGGTTCCGACCAGCGCGAAGAGTGCGGCGTTGGGCCGACAACTCGACCCCGCCGCCTTCGTCCAGCATCGGGCCTGGATCGGGCCCATGGTGTTGCTCGTCCTCGACGATCCCGAGGATCCGACGCCGTACTGGCTGGTCAGTACGCGTCATCCGGAACGGGTGATCGCAGCGCTCGGCCTGGAGAACGCGGCCGAATCGGCCTGATCCCCTTCGATCACATTTCCTGAGAAGTACTGCGCGATCCGGCCCGGCCCGCGCTCGGCGAACCGAGCGCGGGCTGGCCGGACACGCTCTGAGGGACCGAGCCTTAGGCGGCGCAGTCCATGCAGATCAGCTGACCGCCGGCCTCGCTGGCCAGACGGCTGCGGTGGTGCACCAGGAAGCAGCTCGAACACGTGAATTCGTCCGCCTGCTTCGGGATGACCCGGACCGAGAGCACTTCCTCGGAAAGGTCCGCGCCGGGAAGCTCGAACGACTCCGCGGTATCGGATTCGTCGATATCCACGACGGCGGACGCGGCTTCGTTGCGGCGAGCCTTCAGCTCCTCCAGCGAGTCCTCCGAAACGTCGTCGGATTCATTGCGCCGCGGTGCGTCATAGTCGGTTGCCATGTCGTCTTCCCCTCGTCCTCACTCCGTATATCCCGGACCGGCACCTGTCCGACAGCCTCCTGCCGGAGCCTGATCGGGCCGTGGTACCGCCCCGCCCGTGGTGTACGTCACGCGTACACCGGTCACAGATCCGGGCCGGATAGTTCCTCATCCGCACCGGATCGCGCTCGGTCAACGCAGGACATGCCCTTGTTGTTCCCGAAATCGAACCCCAGATTCACCTGGGTTGTACGATCGGGGCCGCCAGACAATAGCGGACCCCGGGACCAAAGTCGCAATCAAAACCCGCGCGAGTTGAAACTGAGGGGCAATCGTCACCGCCGAGGGAACTGTCCGAGATCTTCCGCACCGCCTCGAGACCTCCCCTCCACCTCCGCGACACCCCGCGCGCCACACCGGTGCCCGACTTGCCGCAGCCGTTCACACGACATTCCCGACGTTTTCGTAGAGTGTGGGCGTGGTTTCACTGATCACCCAAGGTAAAGCGACCGATCCGAGCGGGCGGAACTTCATTCGCCGACGCTGGGAGCCCTGGGCCGCCATGGTCGGCGTCATCGCCCTGATCTGCGTCGTCGTGTGGTTCAAAGCGCTGACGACGAGCGAGGGTGACCAGGGCGCGATGGCCTGCAACTCCCCCAGCCCGGCTTCGAGCACCTCCGCGGCCAAGCCCGCGCCGCTCGGCGAACGGGTCGGCAACTCGCGGCTGCGCGATGTCCAGCCCGCCGCGCTCGCCGCCTCCAAGGTGCGGGTGTTCAACGCCAACGGACAGCGCGGCCAGGCCGCGCATGTGGCCTCCCAGCTGGGCGATCTCGGTTTCGCCAGCGCCCCGGACGTGCAGATCGGCAATGACCCGGTCTACGTGAACGGCGACCTGGAGTGCACCGGGCAGATCCGCTTCGGCGTGAAGGGCCGGCCCGCCGCGGCCGCGGTCCAGCTGGTGGTGCCGTGCGCCGAGCTGATCGAGGATCAGCGCCAGGACGAGACCGTGGACATGGTGCTGGGCTCGCTGTTCCGCGACATCCGGCCCAGTACCGACGCCGAAGAGGTGCTGCGGGCGCTGAAGAACCCGACGCCGGGCACCGCGCCCGCGGTGGACCCGAAACTGCTCGACGCCGCGCGCCACGCGAAGTGTTGAGAATCTCTTTCGCGACGGCGCGGCTCTGACCGTTCGCGCCCGTCCGCGAAACTCGTGCCGTCACAGTCGAATAGATGCCCCGGGGCCCGATGCCCCGGGACGAATCGATCGCCGCGACCTCCTGGGTCGCGGCGATCGGCCGTCCAGCCCGCTGTCAGGGAATCGGGATAGGGGTGGTGACATCGAACCGTTCGAACAGGCCGAACAGTTCGTCAGCGATGCCGGGCGCCGCCGCAGACACCAAATCGCCTGCCGCGCCCGGCGAGTCGAGCTCCGGCGGCAGGATCAGCCGCGCGCCCGCCTCGGTGGCGATCAGCGCGCCCGCGGCCCAGTCCCACAGGTTCAGGCCGTGCTCGAAGTAGGCGTCGGTGCGGCCCTCGGCCACCGCGCACAGGTCCAGGGCGGCCGAACCGAAGCGGCGGAGGTCGCGAATGTGCGGCAGCACCTTGCCGATCAGCTCACCCTGGCGGGTGCGGCGCTCGGTGGCGTAGGCGAACCCGGTGGCCACCAGCGCCATGGACGTGGCGTCGACCGGATTGGCGCGCAACGCAACCGGGTCGCCGCCGGGGGCGGTGCCGTCGGGGCTGGAGTCGGCGCGGTGCGCGCCCAGGCCCAGCCCGGCGCTGTAGGTGACGGCGTGCGCGACGTCGGCGACCGCGCCCGCGACCGGTCGGCCGCCGCGCACCGCGGCCACCGACACCGAGTAGGACGGGATGCCGTAGACGAAGTTGACGGTGCCGTCGATGGGGTCGACCACCCAGTGCACCAGGTCCGGGTCGTCGGCGATGGTGCCGCCGTCCTCCTCGCCGACCACCCGGTCGCCGGGGCGCAGGTCGGCGACCAGCTTGCGGACCAGCTGTTCGGTCTCGGTGTCGACGATGGTGACTGGGTCGGTGGGGGTGGACTTGGACTGCACGGCGTCGGTGGTGTGCGCGCCCGGCCCGAAGACCTGCGGGCGGCGCTCGCGCACGTGGGCGGCGGCGGTCTCGGCGAGATGCACCGCGACCCGGCGCAGTTCGGCTATGTCTGAAGTGTCGGTGTTCGTGGCGTCGGCGGGGGCGATGGAAGTGAAATTCGATTCCGGCACGAGCTCCATCGCAGCACAGATCCGGCATCGCGCGCATTAGGCTTGTCGTGCACGACACAAGGTGCAGGTCGAGGGAGAGAACGAGGTGTGGTCCATGTCCGATCCCGGACACGCGTTCGGCATCGATATCGGTGGCAGCGGTGTGAAGGGCGCCGAGGTCGATCTCGCGACCGGTGAGCTGCTCTACGAGCGGATCAAGATCGCGACGCCGCACCCGGCCACTCCGAACGCGGTCGCCGAGGCGGTGGCCAAGCTGGTCGCGCAGGCCGGCTGGGAGGGCCCGGTCGGCATCACCATGCCCAGCGTGGTGCTGCACGGCCAGGTGCGCACGGCCGCCAATATCGACAAGACCTGGGTCGGCATCGACGCCCGGCACCTGTTCTCGGTGGCGCTCGGCGGCCGCGGTGTGACGGTGCTCAACGACGCGGACGCCGCGGGCATGGCCGAGGACCGCTACGGAGCGGCAAAGGATCTCAGCGGTCTGGTCATGCTGCTCACCTTCGGCACCGGGATCGGTTCGGCGGTCATGTACAACGGTGTGCTCATGCCCAACAGCGAGCTCGGGCACATCGAGGTGGACGGCAGGGAGGCCGAGCATCGGGCGGCCGCGTCGGTCAAGGATCGGGTCGGCATGACCTACCCGGAGTGGGCGGTGGAGGTGTCCAAGGTGCTGGTCACCCTGGAGAACCTGTTCTGGCCGAACGTGTTCGTCGCCGGTGGCGGCATCAGCCGCGATTACCAGGAATGGATTCCGTTGCTCACCAACAGAACCCCCGTGGTGCCGGCCGCTCTACGCAATACCGCGGGCATCGTCGGAGCCGCCATGGCGGTGTCAGCCGGTATCGCACCGTAAGTAAGCTGGTTCGATCGTTACAATGGAACGCATGCCCGGCGGTGAGCCGGAAACCGACACCGGCACGAGAGCCGGCTTATCCCCCCGACAGAACCGCTCCGCCGGATGATCACTCTGGCGTGACGCCGCACGAGACCGTCACGAAAGGGCGTACGTGGTAGCCACGAATACCCAGGACACCGCCGATTCGGCAGCAGCCGCCGACTCAGCAGACACCACCGCAGCACCCGCGGTCAAGAAGGCCGCCGCCAAGAAGGCTCCGGCCAAGAAGGCCGCTGCGAAGAAGGTCGCGGCCAAGAAGACCGCGGCCAAGAAGGCCACGAAGGCGACCGCCAAGAAGACGGCTGCCAAGAAGGCGTCGCCGAAGAAGGCGGCCGAGCCCGGTGCCGAGGGTGGCGAGGGCGACGAGGCCATCGACGACGAGTCGTTGGAACTCGACGACCTGGGTGACATCGAGCTCGACGAGGACGAGCTCGAGGACGAGGAGATCGTCGACGAGGAGGACGGCGAGGAGGAGGGTGAGGCCGCCGCGCCCGCCGCTGCCGCCACCACCGCCGAGGCCGACGACTCCGAGGAAGCCGACGAGCCGTCCGCCAAGGACAAGGCGTCGGGTGACTTCGTCTGGGACGAAGAGGAATCCGAGGCGCTGCGCCAGGCCCGCAAGGACGCCGAGCTCACCGCTTCCGCCGACTCGGTCCGCGCCTACCTGAAGCAGATCGGTAAGGTCGCGCTGCTCAACGCCGAGGAGGAGGTCGAGCTCGCCAAGCGCATCGAGGCCGGCCTCTACGCCACGGAGAAGCTGCGCGAGTTCGCCGACAAGGGCGAGAAGCTGCCCGTGCAGTCGCGCCGCGACCTGCAGTGGATCATGCGTGACGGCAACCGCGCCAAGAACCACCTGCTGGAGGCCAACCTCCGCCTCGTGGTCTCGCTGGCCAAGCGCTACACCGGCCGCGGCATGGCGTTCCTGGACCTCATCCAGGAAGGCAACCTGGGTCTGATCCGCGCGGTCGAGAAGTTCGACTACACCAAGGGCTACAAGTTCTCGACGTACGCCACCTGGTGGATCCGGCAGGCCATCACCCGCGCCATGGCCGACCAGGCCCGCACCATCCGCATCCCGGTGCACATGGTCGAGGTCATCAACAAGCTCGGCCGCATCCAGCGCGAACTCCTCCAGGACCTGGGCCGCGAGCCCACCCCGGAAGAGCTCGCCAAGGAAATGGACATCACGCCGGAGAAGGTGCTGGAAATCCAGCAGTACGCGCGTGAGCCGATCTCCCTGGACCAGACCATCGGCGACGAGGGCGACTCCCAGCTCGGTGACTTCATCGAAGACTCCGAAGCTGTCGTCGCCGTCGACGCGGTCTCCTTCACGCTCCTCCAGGACCAGCTCCAGTCGGTCCTCGAAACGCTCTCCGAGCGTGAAGCCGGCGTCGTCCGCCTCCGCTTCGGCCTGACCGACGGTCAGCCCCGAACCCTGGACGAAATCGGCCAGGTCTACGGCGTCACCCGCGAACGCATCCGCCAGATCGAGTCCAAGACCATGTCGAAGCTGCGCCACCCCAGCCGCTCGCAGGTCCTGCGCGACTACCTGGACTAGTCCAGTCCTGAGAAAGGGCTGCTGAGCTGCTGCTCGGCAGCCCTTTCTCATGTCCGACGCGCGGAAACAATTTGCCTGGGCCCGACTCGATCGCCGAGGCTGTCCCTATCCAGGAGTGCTTGGGGTAGGGGGAATCATGAGCGACACGACCGGTCGCCCATCGAGCGGTGGCAGCGGGTTGTTCTGGTCTCGACCGCGCGTGCTGAATGCGTTGTCGCTGATGACTTTTGCTGTCTTGGTGTTCGCGCAGTATCGGTGGTGGCACGATCACGGTCGTCCGTTCTCGTGGGTATTGCTGCCCGCCACACCGCTGCTGGCGTTCGTGCCCTCGGGGATCATCGTGAAATCGCTGCGTAAGCGGTGGACCGCGGGGTGGGCCGAGGAGAACGGGTTCGTCTATCGCCGGGTGAGCGACTGGCCGGTGCCCGCCTGGGATTTCCCGCCGTTCACTATCGGCCGGGCACGACGGTTTCGGGTCCGCGACACGATGCAGGGCACGGTCGGCGGCTATCCGGCGAGCTTCTTCCATCTGACCTGGCTGCACAACAACCGGATCAATGTCAGCACCCACTATCGAAACGTCTTCAGCATCACGCTTCCCGCGGCTTTGCCGAGACTGACGGTTGGAGTGACGTTGGACGGCAGCATCGGCGATCGGGTGGAGTTCGAGTCGGCGGACTTCAATGATCAGTTCTCGGTGTATTCCTCGAACCCGGCGTTCGCCCACGCGGTCCTGACGCCACGGACGATCGGCAAGCTGGTCGACCTCGCCGGGCAGCATGGCGGTGCGGTGACCCTGACCAAGTTCGAGATCGTCGGAGACCTTCTCGTCGGCATCACCACCCTCGGCAATCGGCCGCACGAGATCGGTGGCGTATTCGAGGCGATGCGTGTAATCGCCGACGGCATCCCACGATTCGTGTGGAACGACTACGGAACACCCGCGCAAAGGACCCACGCATGAGCCCCACTGTCATCGTCATCGCGGCTGCCGCCATCGCGCTGGTCGCGGTCCTGTGGTATTTCGCGGTGTACAACGATTTCGTTCGGCTGCGAAACCTGATCGCGGAATCATGGAAGCAGGTCGATGTCGAATTGCAGCGGCGCCACGACCTGGTGCCGAATCTGGTGGCAACGGTCGAGCGCGCCGCCGCATTCGAGCGTGGAACTCTGGAGGCCGTGACAACAGCGCGCAACCATGCGCGCTCACTCGCCGGCGACCCGGGTCAAGTCGGCGCCGGCATCGACAGAGTCGCAACAGCCGAGAACACCCTGACCGCAGCCCTGTCGCAACTGTCGGCTCTCGCCGAGCAGTATCCCGACCTGGGAGCCATCCAAAACTACGTGGCATTGCAGCGGGAACTGAGTGACGTCGAGGACCGAATCGCCGCCGCCAGGCGGCTCTACAACGCGAATGTCCGCGCCCTGAACACGAAAGTCCAGTCCATCCCCGCCGCTATGGTGGCTTCACTGCACCATGTCTCACCCGAGCAGTACTTCGAGATCAGCACGCCCGAAGCCCGAGCCGCGATCCCAGTGGACCGGCTGTTCAGGACCTAACCGATCCGATCGGCATCGGGCTGCGCGAAGCGGGAGATGGCGTGGGCGAGTGCCTCGCCCATGGCGGGGCTCCCGGTGTGGCCGGAGTCGTCGATGATGTGTAGGCGGGCGTCCGGCCAGACTTTCGCGAGTTCCCACGCTGTTTCGATCGGGGCGCTGAGGTCGAGGCGGCCGTGGATCAGTTCGCCGGGGATCCCGGCCAGCCGCCAGGCCTCGCGCAGCAGCACGCCTTCGTCGAGCCATGCCGCGTGCGCGAAGTAGTGCGTGCAGATCCGGACGAAGGCGAGCATGGCGTCGTCCGGCTTGGCGCTGTACTGCCCTGGGCTGCCCAGGGATTCGTGGGCGATCACCGCGTCCTCCCAGCGGCACCACTCGATCGCGGCGCGGCGGCGCAGCTCCGGGTCCGGGTCTTCCAGCAGCTGACGGTAGCCCTCGACCGGGTCACCGTCGCCGGGCACCACGGCCCGGAATCGCTCCCATTCGGCGGGCAGCAGCCGCGCGAGATCGCGGTACAGCCAGTCGATCTCGCGGCGCGTGGTGCTGGTGACGCCGATCAGCACGATCCCGGTGACCCGCTCCGGGTATCGCTCGGCATAGGCGAGGACGAGCGTCGAACCCCAGGACCCGCCGTAGAGCAGCCAGCGGTCGATGCCGAGGTGGGTGCGCAGCCGCTCCATGTCGGAGATCAGGTGTTCTGTGGTGTTCACCGCCATATCGGTGCTCGGGTCGGCCGCGCTCGGGGTGCTCCGTCCGCAACCGCGCTGATCGAACTGCACGATCCGAAAGATGTTCGGGTCGAACGATTTCCGCGGTCCCGGGCTGCTCCCGCTGCCCGGCCCGCCGTGCACCACCAGCACCGGCCGACCCGCCGGGTTCCCGCTGGCACACCAGTACACCCGGTTTCCATCGCCGACCTCGAGCAGTCCGTCGGCGTACGGGTCGATCGGGGGAAAAGACATCGGCACGGTTGCCGAGGCTAGCCGACGAAAGACCCGAGCTCGAGCTATCGCGGACCACGACTCACCACGCCGACGCTGTCATCGACCAGGTGCTACTTGCTGCCCGGGTAGCGTGGGCGCGTGGGAAGCACCGGGGCTATGAGGAATCTGGCGATTGCGGCTGCAGCGGCGATAGTTCTGTTGGCGGGGCAGGGCGGTGTGGCCGCTGCGGATCCCGGGAGCGCGGAGCGGCTGGTGGGGTTGCTGGCGGAGCGGCTCGCTACCGCGGATACCGTCGCGGCGATCAAATGGGAGGCCGCGGTTCGGGATGGAGGTGAGCCGGTAATCGATGATCCGGGGCGGGAGGCGGCGATTTATGACGCGATGGCTCAGGCGGGGGCGGAGCGAGGGCTGCCCGGGGGTTTGGTGCGGGCGGTCTTTCAGGGGCAGATCGAGGCCAACAAGATTGTGCAGCGCGGGTTTGTGACGGAGTGGCGGTATGGGCTGGCGGTGCCTGGGGCGCCGGGGACGGATCTCGCGGGTGTGCGGCCGGTGATCGATGGGCTGAATACCGCGATACTCGCCGAATTAGCTTCTGAACGAATGGAATTGGCTGCGGCAGATTGTCCAGCGCGGGTCGCGGCGGGAGTGGTCGCCGTCGCCGGGAGCAAGCGGCTCGACGCGTTGCATGCTGCGGCGTTGGTGCGGGCGTCGACGCCATTGTGCGACGGCTGATCGTCGGTTCCGGCCGGGGCGGTCACGCACCCGATCCGAGGGCCACGGCCGTTCTCGGCTACTTCACAGCTTCACCCGAGGTCGAGGCGGCGCGGGTCGCCATACGGTTCGGAATCGAACAGTGAGGACGACGAAAGAGGTGTGCGGTGGAACAGCATTCCGGCGGTGGCCACGAGCGGCATGAGCACGATCTCGGGCTGGCGCACGATATGCGGGTGATGAATCGGCGACGCGCGTTGTGGGCGGCCGGGGCTGCGGGTGTCGCGGCGGTGGCGGCCGGATGCTCGCGAAGCTCCGGGTCGGACGCGTCGGCGACGAGCGCCACCACGTCGGCGGCGAGCGGGTCCGGTACGACGGCCGCCGCGCCGCAGGAGACCGCGGGGCCCTATCCGGGTGACGGATCGAACGGGCCGAATGTGCTGATCGAGTCGGGGGTGGTGCGTTCGGATATCACGACCAGTTTCGGATCGTATTCCGGTGTGGCCAAGGGTGTTCCGATGACGCTCACGCTGAATCTGAAGGACCTGACCAAGAACGGGGCGGCCGGTACGGGCATGGCCGTGTACGTCTGGCACTGCGACCGCGACGGCAATTACTCGCTGTACAGCAGTGGAGTCACCGATCAGAACTATCTGCGCGGTGTGCAGGTGGCCGACGCGAACGGCACCGTCACCTTCACCTCGATCTTCCCCGCCTGTTACTCGGGCCGCTGGCCGCACATCCACTTCGAGGTCTACGACTCGCTGACCAGCGCGGTCGCGGGCGAGAACGTCCGTCTCACTTCACAGATCGCGCTTCCGCAGGATGTCTGTACCTCGGTCTACGCCTACGATGCCGGCTACTCGCGCAGCATCTCGAATATGAGCGGTGTATCGCTGTCGTCGGACAATGTCTTCGGCGACGGCTGGGACGCCGAACTCGCCACGGTGACAGGCACTCCCGCCGCAGGTTTGAAGGTCTCCCTCACGGTCGGCGTTGCCGCGAAGTCGCAGAATGTCCAGTCCGGCAGTGGTTCCGGGCAGCCGCCGGGCAATAACCCCGGACAGCAGGGCGGGCGGGGCCCCGGCGGTAACCCGCCGAATTCCGGTATGGGCGGTCCGCCGCCTCACCCCTGAACGCGGACAACCTCCAATAGTTCGACGACTCACCGCTATCGCGCACGCGGCGCGATAGCGGTGTCTGCGGTGGCCAATGCGTCGGCGATCGGGATACCCGCGCGTTCGGCGAACAACAGCCGCTCCCGAACCTCCCGCGGAGTACGCGGCCGGTATCCGGGACCGGTGCCGCAGCAACCGCCATAGAACGTCAAACCGGATTCCAGCACAGCGGCAAGTGCTCGCCACCCAGCGGTATCGCCCCTTCTGGGCACTTCGAGGTGCGGCCCCGCATCGATCAGCTCGCCGGCGCACCGCACACACCAACCCGGCCCCGCGCCGATCGAGCCCTTGTAGGAAGCCCGGCAGTGCAGGCACACACGATGTGTCCGGCTCGGGTAGATGCACATGCTGGCACCGTACGCAGCCGAACCCATCCCGGTCGAGCCATTTGCGACGAAGCGAATGACTCACTCCTTCGGTGGAGTTTCCTTGTCGCTGCGGGGAAAGAGGTGGTCGAAGCCGATCGCGAAGGAGTTGTCGGTGGGGTCGACCATGAGGTTGAAGGTGTGACCCGGGGTCAGGCCGGAGTGGTTGCCGAGGGTGCACTCCGCGGTGAAAGGGGCGAAGGTCAGGCCGGTGATGCGGATCGTCAGGTCGGCCGTGTCCGGGTTTTCGCCACCGGGGTGAATCTCGTTGACGGAGAGTACTTCTCCGGTCCCGTGGACACCGATCGCTTGGAATCGGCGTTCCGCTCGGCGCCATTCGTACGCGCTGGCGAGCAGGAGCAGGCCGATCGGGAAAGTGAAGACGCCGACGCAGAGGCCGTCGGCGAATCCGTTACCGGTCAGGCCGAGGATCGGGCCGATCAGCGTCAGGACGACGCCTGTGGCGTAGGCGAATACGCCGGCGTAGGGGCCGATGAGTTCGACCTGTCTCGGTCCTTCGTTCTCGCTGCGCGCCATTTCAGTTGCAGCGTAGCCCGCGAGGCAGCGAGGCGGGTATGTCGTAGGGGTGCGTTTGGATGGTCGGGTGAGCGAGATGATGCGGCGGCTGCCCGAGATTCAGGTGCTTCGTGACCGTTGCCGGGCGATGGCGATGCTGGATGCGATCCTCAGCCCGGAATGGGAATCCCGGTACTGCTGCTCGAAGGGACTCCGCAGGCATATCAGCGATGGGCTGAGGACTACTACGAAACCGCCGTCAGTCTTTCGGAGGTGGAGCATGTTTATGCGCTGCGACCGCTGACGCCGGATATCGTGGCCCGACTCAACCCTGAGGTCGAACTGGCCGATCTCGACAGCGACATCGGCGACATCGGTTACCCGCGTTGAGCAGGTGACGCTCGCTGTCGGGGTGCGCGGTTAGGGTGCCGCATATGGGATACGAGTTTCAGGTTGTCGTGGACTGTTCCGATCCGCATACACAGGCCGACTGGTGGGCCGAGGCGCTCGGCTGGGAGGTCGAGCCGCAGGACGAGGGGTTCATTCGGAGCATGGTCGAGCAGGGGCATGCGACCGAGGCGGACACGACCACTCATCGGGGAAAGCTCGTGTGGACGATCGGTGGCGCGATCCGCCATCCGGACCGGCCACGAGTGTTGTTTCAGCTTGTGCCCGAGGCGAAGACAGTGAAGAACCGGCTGCATCTGGATATTCGGGTCGGGGAGGAGAAGCGGGCGACGGAGGTCGAACGGCTGATCGGGATGGGCGCGAAAGTGCTGCACGAGGGACGGCAGGGGCCGTTCACATGGGTGACGATGACCGACCCCGAGGGCAACGAATTCTGCGTGGCCTGAGCCGCGACTGGTTACCATCTAGAGCGATTCTTCCCGTGGCAGTTGATGTTTCAGGAGGTCGAGCGATGTTCGGTACGAGGTGTGCGGTGGTCGCGGTCGCGGGGGCCGCGATGACGCTGCTGGGGTCGGGCCCAGCGAGCGCCGCCCAAGAGGACGAGTTCATCACGCTGAATTCCGTGGTGACTTCGACGCCCAATGGCTTGAACGCCACCGGAACCTATATGTGCGACGGTGGAATCGGGTATCTCGACGTTTCCGCGCAGATGGGGACCAGCGGCAGTGGCACGATCCAGCTGGCCAGCTCCCCGCCGGGAATCACCCTGCAATGCTCGGGCCGGGTCGAGACCTGGTCCGCGACGCTGAAGCCGACCAATGGCCTGCCCATACTCGTGCCGTACACCGAGGGCACCGGCAAAGCCCAGCTGAACCGGAAGTACTGGAAGACCGATTCCGGTCAGGTGGCCCTGCACCTCTGACGACTCGTACCCATGGGTTCCTGGCGCCATTCCTCGGGATCAGGCCATACCGTACGAGGCGGCACGGCCCCGTGTCCCTGCTTGCCGTTGGTTATCCGAGTTCCGCTAGCCAGGGGTGGCCGGGGTGTACCCGTGACAGCCAGTCGGACAACCGCGATCGCCGGACACCTTCCATCGCGGGGAGTGCACGGTAGCCGGGGAGAGCGGCCGCGATTTCGCCGAATCGGTCACGGGGAACGCCGATTTCGAGGTCGGAGTGCGTGCGACCCAGGCCGCCGACGAACAGGTCCAATGCCCACCCGGCCGCGACGTACCAGCAGGGTGGGGCGCTCGACAGTCGCGAGGCGGCTTGGGTGGGGGTCCAGGCTTCCCAGAGCCGGTCGCATTCCGCGGCCGGCATCGGGCGTCCGGCCATCTCGACCGCCTCCTTCGGATCGAATGAATCACCGTGTCATTCGGCGAATGCGCGCTGTTCGGTATGGCCGCCGAAGGCTTTTCGCATGGCGGACAGGGACTTGTTGGCGTAAGAACCGCCGTCGCGGGAGGCGAAGCGGGAGTAGAGGGCGGTGGTGAGGACCGGGGCGGGGACGGCCAGGTCGATGGCGGTTCGGGCGGTCCAGCGGCCTTCGCCGGAGTCGGGGACGTGGCCGGTGAATTCGGTGAGGTCGGGGTCGGTGTGGAGGGCGATGGCGGTGAGGTCGAGGAGCCAGGAGGTGATGACGCTGCCTCGGCGCCAGAGTTCCAGGAGGGCGGGGACGTCGAAGTCGTAGGTGGGGTCGACGCCGGAATGGGGTTCGGCTGTGCCGGTTCCGGCGGCGCGGAGGATGGACATGCCCTCGGCCAGGGCTGCCATCTGGCCGTATTCGATGCCGTTGTGGATCATCTTCGCGAAGTGGCCCGCGCCGGACGGGCCGCAGTGGAGGTAGCCCTGTTCGGCGGGGGCAGCGACACCGTCACGGCCGGGAGTGCGTGGAGCGGCGTCGATGCCGGGGGCCAGAGTGCGGAAGATCGGGTCGAGGCGTTCGACTGCTTCGGCAGGGCCGCCGATCATGAGGCAGAAGCCGCGGTCGAGGCCGGAGGTGCCGCCGCTGGTGCCCACGTCGAGGTAGTGAATACCGTGCTCGGACAAGGCATGGGAGCGAGTGACGGCGTCGCGGAAGAAGGAGTTGCCGCCGTCGATGACGACATCGCCCGCGGTGAGCAGCGGCGTCAGTTCGTCGACGACCGTGCCGGTCAGGTCGGCGGGGACCATGATCCAGACCGCGCAGGGTTTCGGCAGGGCCGCCACCAGTTCCGGGAGGGAGGCGGCGGCGGGGATGCCGTCGGCGGTCAGGGTGGCGACGGCGGCCGGGTTGGGGTCGTAGACCGTGCAGGTGTGGCCCGCGCGGACCAGCCGGCGGGCCAGGCCGGTGCCCATCCGGCCCGCGCCGACCATTCCGATATGCATGAGGAGATCCTTCGAGGCGGAGATCGGTTGTGGCTCAGCCGAGTTCGCGCAGGCGCGGGAGGAGGTCGGTGGCGAACTGGGTGAGGAAGCGTTCCTGGTCGTGACCGGGGCCGTGGAAGACGAGGTGGTTGAGGCCCGCGTCGAGGTACGGCTTGATGCCGGCGATCGCCTCGTCCGGATCGGAGGCGACGATCCAGCGCTTGGCGACCTGCTCGATGGGGAGCTGGTCGGCGAGGGCTTCCATTTCGACGGCGGAGTCGACGCTGTGCTTCTGCTCGGGGGTCAGCGACAGCGGCGCCCAGAAACGCGTATTGGCCAGGGCCAGTTCGGGATCGCGGTCGTAGGAGAGTTTGATCTCGATCATCTTGTCGATGGTCGAGGGGTCACGCTGGGCGGCGGCCGCGCCCTCGGCGACGGCGGGCATGAGCTTGTCGTTGTAGAGCTCCATGCCCTTGCCGGAGGTGCAGATGAAGCCGTCACCGGCGCGGCCCGCGTACTTGGCGACGACCGGGCCGCCCGCGGCGATGTACACGGGGACCGGCTGCTCGGGGCGGTCGTAGATATTGGCCTTCACGGTGGTGAAGTGCTCGCCCTCGAATGACACGTCGGATTCGGTCCAGAGCTTGCGCATCAGGGTGACGGCTTCGCGCAGGCGGGCGAAGCGTTCCTTGAATTCCGGCCATTCCCGGCCGGAGACGGCGATCTCGTTGAGCGCCTCACCGGTGCCGACACCCAGCATGACGCGACCGCTGGACAGCAGCGACATGGTCGCGAAAGCCTGGGCGATCACGGCCGGGTTGTAGCGGAACGTCGGGGTGAGGACGCTGGTGCCGATCTGGACGCGGCTGGTGCGCTCGGTGACGGCCGACATCCACGACAAGGCGAACGGCGCGTGCCCGCCATTGTGCCGCCAGGGCAGGAAGTGGTCGGACACGACCACGCTGTCGAGGCCCAATTCCTCGGCGCGCACGGCGTATTCGACGAGGTCACGGGGGCCGAACTGCTCGGCGGAGGCCTTGTAGCCGATCTTCAGGGTCATCGCTGTACCGCTTTCTCAGGGTGATCGGCCGCCTTGCGCAGGCGGCGGTAACGTTCGATGAGGGCATTGGTCGAACTGTCATGTGACAGTTCACAACCGGACTCGATATCGTCGAAAATTCGTGTCGCGAGGATCTTTCCGAGTTCGACGCCCCACTGGTCGAACGAGTTGATGTTCCAGATCCATCCCTGCGTGAACACCTTGTGCTCGTACAGGGCGACGAGCGCGCCCAGCGAGTACGGGGTCAGCTCATCCAGCAGGAGGGTGCTGCTCGGCCGGTTGCCGGGAAACGCGCGGTGCTCCCCCGCGTCGTCGCTGCTACGTCCGAAGGCCAGCGCCTGCGACTGGGCGAACAGGTTCGCCATCAACAGGTCGTGATGCCCGGTGAGATCATGCGCGGCGGTGAGGACGCCGATGAAATCGCAAGGGACCGTGACGGTTCCCTGATGCAGCAGCTGGAAGAATGCGTGCTGGCCATTGGTGCCGGGCTCGCCCCAGACGATCGGCGCGGTGCCGACACCGACCGGATTCCCGTCACGATCGGCCGACTTGCCGTTGCTCTCCATCTCGAGCTGCTGCAGATACGCGGGCAGCCGCGCGAGCCGCTGATCGTAGGGCAGCACCGCGTGCGTCTGGGCGTCCCAGAAGTTGCGATACCAGATCCCGAGCAGCCCGAGCAGGACCGGCAGGTTGCGATGCGGTGGCGCGGTGCGGAAGTGGACGTCCATCGAATGCGCGCCCGCGAGGAACGACCGGAACTGTTCGGCGCCGATCGCGATCATCACCGACAGGCCGATCGCCGAGCTCAGCGAGTAGCGGCCGCCGACCCAATCCCAGAACTCGAACATGTTGGCTGGATCGATGCCGAAGGACGATACCTCGGCAGCGTTCACCGACACCGCGACGAAATGCTTTGCCACAGCGGCAGGATCGTCGAGCGCGTCGATCAGCCACTCCCGGGCGGCCCGCGCATTGGCGAGGGTCTCGACGGTGGTGAACGTCTTCGACGCCACCACGAACAGCGTCGTCGCCGGGTCGAGATCGTGCAGCGTCCGGGTCAGATCATGCCCGTCCACATTGGAGACGAATCGCGATTCCAGTGTGCCCGTGCCGTATTCGCGCAACGCGAGGCACGCCATCGCCGGTCCGAGATCCGAGCCTCCGATCCCGATATTGACCACGGCCTGAATGGGCTCGCCCGTCGCCCCACGCCACTCCCCCGACCGAACGGCCTGCGCGAAACCCGCCATCCGCTCGAGGGTGCGCTGCACGGCGGGCACGACATCGACGCCGTCGACCTCCACCACCGAGTCCGCGGGCGCACGCAGCGCCGTGTGCAGCACCGCGCGCTGTTCGGTGACATTGATCGGCGCACCGGTGAACATCGCCTCGACGCCCGCGGCCAGACCACGTTCGGCGGCGAGTTCGACCAGCAGGTCGATGGTTTCACCGGTGACCAGATTCTTCGAATAGTCCAGCACGATCCCGTCGTGCTCGACGGTCATCGCCGGACCCCGATCGGGCGTCCGCCCGAACAGCTCCGAGATCCGCTCCCCCGCAAGCTCTTCGTGGTGCGCGGCCAGCCGCGCCCACGCCGGGGAGCCGGTCATCCCCGCACCGCGGCCCGGTCGGCCAGCGCCGATTCGACCCCGGCGATCAGCTCACGCCACGCCTGCTGGAACTTGGCGATGCCCTCCCGCTCCAGTTTGGCGGAGATGTCGTTCATGTCGATGCCGAGCGCGTCGAGTTCCCCGAACACCCGGTGCGCGTCGTCGTAGCGGCCGGTGACCTGGTCGCCGGCCACCTTGCCGTGATCGATGACCGCCGCGAGAGTCGGCTCGGGCACGGTGTTCACGGTCCCGGGCGCGACCAGATCCACCACGTACCGGGTGTCGTCGTAGGCGGGATCCTTCACCCCGGTCGACGCCCACAACGGCCGTTGCGGCCGCGCGCCCGCCGCGGCCAGCGCCGCCCAGCGCTCGCCGCGCAGGGTCTGCTCGAACGCCTCGTAGGCGAGCACCGCGTTCGCGATGGCGGCACGGCCACGCACCGCACTCGCCGCATCGCTGCCCAGCGCGTCGAGCCGGGCATCGACCTCGGAATCCACGCGCGAGATGAAGAACGAAGCGACAGAGGCGATCCGGGCGATGTCGTGCCCGTTCTCGCGCGCCAGCTCCAGCCCGGCCTGGAAGGCGTCGAGCACATCCCGATACCGCCCGAGCGAGAAGATGAGCGTCACGTTGACGCTGATCCCGCGCCCCAGGATGGCGGTGATCGCGGGCAGTCCGGCGGGCGTGGCCGGAACCTTGATCATCAGATTGGGCCGGTCGACCAGCCAGGACAGCAGGATCGCTTCGCTCACCGTGCGCTCGGTGTCGTGCGCCCAGGCCGGATCGACTTCGAGGGACACGTAGCCGTCGAGCCCGTCGGTCGCGGTGTGCACCGGCCGCAGCACGTCGCAGGCGGCCCGCACGTCCCAGCTGGTGAGGATGCGCGCGGCGTCCGCGGTGCCCATACCGAGTTGCGCGAATTCACGCAGCTGTGTGCGGTACTGCTCGGACCCGCGCAGGGCGGCCTCGAAGATCGCCGGGTTGGTGGTCACGCCGGTGATGCCTCGATCGACCCATTCGGCCAGTCCACCGGATTCGATCCGGCCGCGGCTCAGGTCGTCCAGCCAGAGGGAGACGCCTTCTCGGGCGAGGAGCTGCAACGGATCACTCATACGAATACCTCTGACACATTCTGCGATTGCTCGTTTTCGAGCAGATGTTGCACGAAATCATGCAACCGAGGCCGATCGCTGTCAATGTTTCGCGCAGGATCGCGTACCATCCGAGACGGCGACGATGGCTCGACAACCCTTCAGGAGGTCCGTTGCTCTCCAGCACCCGCCGGCGTCGGATCCTCGACAGGCTGACCATCGACGGCTACGTCGAGGCGAAGGAATTCGCCCGCGAGCTCGGAGTGGACACCTCGACCATCCGCCGTGACCTGGAAGCACTCGAACGCGACGGCCAGATCCAGCGCACCCACGGCGGCGCGCGGCCCATCCCCGGCGTCACCTCGGATCTGCCGTATTCGGCGAAGAGAAACACACGGCTGCAGGAGAAGTCGGCCATCGCGCGGGTGGCCGCGGGCCTGGTCGCCGACGGCGACACGGTGATCCTCGACAGCGGCTCGACCACCTACGAGGTCGCGGTCGCGTTGAGCCGCCGCGAAAGTCTCACCGTCATCACCAACGACCTGCGCATCGCCGAGTACATCGCGGGCCTGCAACGCTTCCGGCTACTCGTCGCGGGCGGTGAACTGCTCGGCTCGGTCTACACCCTCGCCGGTGACCGCACGGTCGAATTCCTGCGCGATTACGCGGCGGACTGGGCGTTCCTCGGCGCGGACGCGGTGGACGTGGACGCCGGGATCACCAATACGAACACCCTCGAGGTCCCGGTCAAGCGGGCGATGATCGCGACCGCGCGCTCCACCGCCGTGGTCGTCGACAGTTCGAAGTTCGGCCACCGTGCCCTGGCGCGGGTCGCCGGGCTCGACGAGATCCACACCCTCATCACCGATCACGGCCTCGACGAGGAGGCCGCGAAACCCTATGGCGACCACCTGATTCGGGCCGACGTCACCAAACCGCCCCGACCCAAGCCCTGGCCGACCGTCGCGGCGGCGGCCTCCCTGGCCTCACGCGGCAAGACCGCGCGTGAGTCAGGCGAGGCGGCGGAGTAGTTCGGCGCGCCGGTCGGCGGAGTCGGTGCCGTCGTCGGCCAGCACGCGGTACCCGTGGTCGACGACCGCCTCGACCGTGACGCGCCGGTCGGTCACTTCGGCAGCGGACTGTAGAAGACCAGACCGTTGCCCTTGTTGTCGTAGACGACCGCGCGGCGTTCGTGCGCGTCGTTGTAGGGCGCGGTCACGATGCCGCCGCCACTGGCTTCGATCGCCTTCGCGGCGGCGTCGACGTCCGCGGTCTTGATGCCCACGACCACCTGCCCGTGGATCGGGTGGTCGACGGCGGTGGCCAGCGCCAGCGTGATGGGCCCGCCGTCGATCGCCGCGAAGTGCGCGCCGTCGCGGAACTTCAACGGCATGCCCAGGGTTTCGGTGTAGAAGCTGATCGACTCGTCCAGGTCATCGGTGGACAGGATGATCATCTTCACTTCGTGGTCGCTCACAACAGCCTCCTGATCGGTTCCGGCCGGGTGCGCACCCGGCACGGTCCCCCTCATGATGGCCGTTGCGCGCCACCGGGCTCGGACAGCGACACGCGTGCGGGGGCGGCCGGTTCAGGCGGTGGCGGCGCGCGCGGCGATGAGGGCCGCGAGTTCGGCGGGGCGTTCCTCGGGGATCCAATGGGTGGCGTCGAGGATCTCGTGGATGAAAGGAGCCGCCATGTAGTCGGGGGTGAGGGCGGCGGACTTGGTGGCGATGAACGGATCCCGCGTGCTGGAGACGTGCGTGGTGGGGGTGGTGATCTTCCGCGTCGTCTCACGCGGGTCGACGATGAGCATGGCGCGATACCAGTTGAGGGCGTACGGCAGCGCCCCGGCGGCGATGACATCGCGGGCGAGCCGGTCGAATTGGTCCTCGCCCATGCCGGACACGGCCAGCGCGCGCACCCGGCGCTCCGGATTGCCGGGCGCGTCGAGGGCCCGGAAGAGTCCGGTGATCACGGCCTCGGGCAGCCACGGCAGCTGGAACAGCACCATATAGAAGGTGCGGAAGAACTGGGTGCTGCTCACCATCGACCGCATGAACGCCATCGGATGCGCGACCGACACCGAGGTGAGTGTGCGCACCAGATGCGGATGGGTGGCGGCCGTGGACCAGGCCACCGTGGAACCCCAGTCGTGCCCGACCAGATGGACCGGCCCGGTACCGAGCGTCGTGATCAGCGCCGCGATGTCGGATACCAGGGCGCTGACCCGGTAGGGGGAACGGCCGCGCGGCCGGGCGCGAGGCGAATAACCGCGCTGCGTCGGCGCGATGGTGCGATAGCCGCGCTCGTGCAGGTGTGGTGTCAGTCGCGCCCACTGGGCGGCGGTCTGTGGAAACCCGTGCAGCAACACGATCGGGATGCCGTCGAGCGGACCCTCGTCGACGACGTCGAAGGTGAGTCCGTCATTGGTGAATGTCGTGAGTCGCGTGGTCATGCGCCGCCCCCGGGCCGTGAACGAAGGGTTACCTGATCGGCACGCTACGCGACAGGATCCGGCGTCGCCGTGAAAGCCGTTCGCCGACAATGCTGCCGAATGATAACTACGCCACAGGATCGGCCCAGTCGTCATGCGCATGACACATGAATCGAACCGGTCGCACCAGCCAAAGTCCCACGGGGACATGACATTCCGGCTACCAGCAGGTTGCTGTTCAGTCGGAACCATCCCAGCCGGAATTAATTAAGATGAAACATTCCCTTTCAATTTCCCAAAGCGAATCATGCCCGGTAGTGTGCCCCCGTCGCGTCTGCGATTGCGAAACCCCTGTTCTGGCAATGGAGTTCGAGTGCTGGAAATTCACCACTTCAGCTATGGATGGATCACCCCCGTCCTGGCCTACATCATGTCTGTCACCGGATCGCTGCTCGGTCTGCGGTGTACGGCGCGTGCCCGGTCGGGGGACGGACGTGGCGGCTGGCTCATCTCGGCGGCGATCGCCATCGGCGGCACCGGCATCTGGGTCATGCACTTCATCGCGATGCTCGGCTTCACCATTCGCGGCGCCGTGATCCGCTACGACGTACCGCTCACTCTGCTCAGCGCCGTGATCTCGATCCTGGTCGTCTGGGCCGGGCTGTTCGTGGTGGCGCGCGAGCCGTTCGGCCGCTACTCGCTGTTCGCGGGCGGCGCGGTCACCGGCCTGGGCGTCGGCGCGATGCACTATTCGGGCATGTACGCCATGCACTCGGACGCCATGATCGGCTACGACGTCTGGATCGTCACCCTGTCCATGGTGATCGCGGTGGTCGCGGCGACCGTCGCGCTGTGGTTCACGGTGGTCATCACCGGCATCTGGGCGACCATCGGCGCGGCCCTGATCATGGGTGTCGCGGTGTGCGGCATGCACTACACCGGCATGGCGTCGATGAACGCGCACCACATGGACAACGCCCAGACCCCGCACGGCGCGGGCGCGATGGAGCTGCTCGCCCCGCTGATGATCAGCGTCAGCATGGTGACGCTGGTGCTGCTCATCCACGTCGGGCTCACCGAGGTGGACGAGCGGTCGATGATGCCCGGTCCCGCGCGGCCCATGCCGGAAAGCCGGCCCGCCCCGGAACACCGGCCCGGCTGGTCGTTGCAGGCCAACTCGCCCGCCGCCGCGCGCGGTTCGGGCCAGGACGAACCCGTCCCGCACGACTACCGGACGGCGGGACTGTATCCGCCCGCCGCCGACTATCAGGCGCCCGGCCGCCACGAGCTGGCCGTCCCCGGCGACTGGCCTTCGGACCGCTACCGCGCGGGCTGAGCCGCCCGGCCGGGCAGGCTGAGAACCACCTGCCCGGCAGCCTGAGAATCACGGTTCGCGTTCGCTGAGAATCGGCACGCGGTGTTCGACTTTCGGGCGCATCCGCAGCAAACTGAGGGCCGTGGACCACCATCAGCTGGAGTTGATCTTCGCGGTCCTGTTCGCGACGATCCTCGCGCAGCCGCTCGGACGACGGCTGGGCCAGGCCCCGGCGGTCCTGATGACCGCCTTCGGCGTGGTGCTCGCGCTCATCCCGCAGGTCCCCAATATCCAGATCGATCCGAAACTGATTCTGCCGCTGGTCCTCCCGCCGCTGTTGTACGCGGCCGCGCGACGCACCTCGTGGCGGCAGTTCGCCGAGAACTGGGCGGCCATCAGCCTGCGCGCGGTGGTGCTGGTCATCGTCACCACCGTGGCCGTGGCCTGGGCCTTCCACCTCTGGTATCCGGCCGTCCCGATCGGGGCGGCGGTCGCGCTGGGCGCGCTGGTGGCGCCACCGGATCCGGTGGCGGTGTCGGCGCTGGCGGGCAAGCTCGGGCTGCCACGGCGACTGGTCGCGGTGCTGGAGGGCGAGGGCCTGTTCAATGACGTGACCGCGATCGTGCTGTACACGGTCGCGGTGCAGGCGGTGGTGTCGGGCAGCTTCTCGGCCTGGGGCGCGCTGCTCGACTTCGGGGTGTCGGCGCTGGTCGGGGCGGCGGTCGGGCTGCTGTTCGGCTGGGCCGGAAGCAAACTCATGCAACGGCTCGACGAGGCCCCGTGGCGGGTCGCGCTCGGACTGCTGCTGCCGTTCGCGGCCTACGGTTTCTCCGAATCGCGCGGCGGGTCGGCGGTGCTGGCGGTACTGGTGTGCTCGATGTACCTGACCGACGCCGCCACCGACTTCGGCGACAGCGACTACCGCCTGGTGGGCGACTCCTTCTGGGAGATCACCGAAATGCTGGTCACCGGGTTCGCGTTCGGATTGATCGGACTGGAACTGAGCACGGTGCTGCGCGACGCCGGACCGGACTGGCCGCGCTTCCTCGGCGGGGCCGCCGTGGTCATCGCGGTGGTGGTGGGGTTGCGGCTGATCTGGCTGCTGATCACCACCAAGCTCTTCCAATCCTGGTGGCGCGCCCACGATCGCGACGAGCCCTACAACTGGCGCGAGACCCTGGTCACCTGGTGGGCGGGCATGCGCGGGGTGGCGACCGTCGCGCTGGCGCTGGCCATCCCGTTCACCACCGACACCGGGAAGCCGTTCCCGGGACGCACCGAGATCCTGTTCACGGCGTTCGCGGTCGTGCTGTTCACGCTGCTGCTGCAAGGCCCGACGCTGCCCGCGGTGGTGCGCGCCACGGGTGTGCGGGCCGACACCGGCGCGGAACGCGTCATCGAACGCGAGCTCTGGACGCGGGTGCTGCAGGCCGAAATCGCACGGCTGGAAGAGATCTCGCAGACCGAGCAGCTCCCCGAGGAGGTCTACGACCGGTTGCGGGCAAGCTTCGAACGCCGCCTCGCCCACGCCGACCCCGAGGCCGCCGACAGCAATGCCCGCATGGCCACCGATCGCGCGATCGCCTTCACCGCGAAGATGCGGGCCATCACCAATGACGTGCTGGAAGCGGGACGCTCCGAAGCCCTGGCCGCCCGCCGCGAACCCGGCGTCCCGCCGGATGTGGTGGACCGGGTGATGCGCCGTCTGGACCTGCGCGGCGCCGCCAACTGAGCCGCTCCCCGCCTGATCATCCGTCCCGGCCCAGCGACACGAGGACCGCCACGAATTCGCGCGCGAACGACTTGCGGGTCAGCAGACAGGTGGTCCGCGCCCCGGCCACTTCGGCCCGCAACCCCAGCCGCCGGGCCAGCCGCCGCGTGCGCAACACGTGAAAATCACTGGTGACCACCGTGATTCGCGCCGTGCGCGGGTCGATGCCGAGCGAGTCCAATTCCTCGGCGGTGAACCGCAGATTCTCCTCGGTGTTCCGGGACCGATTCTCCGCGACGATGCCCGTCGCCGGAATCGTGTGCGCCACAAGGTAATCGGCCATCGCCATCGCCTCCGGCACGGTATCGCGGCCGCTCTGCCCGCCGGACACGACCACCAGGGGCCTGCGCCCCCGCTCGTCCCGGATCACCTCCAGCGCCCGATCCAACCGCCGGGCCAGCATCGGTGAGACCCGGTCGCCGCGCAGTCGGCAGCCGAGCACGACCACCACCTCCGCGCCCGGCCGGGGCGCCCGCCGGGCCCGGCCGAGGGTGTATCCGGTGAATCCGAGGAACGGCGTCACCACCGCGGCCCCGGCCCACAGCACGACGCCCCGCCACGTCCGCACCAGGTCACACCTCCTGAGATCGGCTCCAGCATCGAAGGCTCGCGCGCAGCAGCTCGATCGCATGCCCGCGCACCGCATCGACGGTAGTCGCCCGCCACCGTCCCGCCATGGATGCGGGTCGCGGCGATGCACTGACGAGCCCCTGACCTCGGGTTAGCATGACGCAATGGCATTGGGCACCTATCAGCCGCCCTGGCTGCGGACCGTTGACCTGGGCGAGCGGTTCCGCACACTCGTCCAGTGGTGGGCGGAGCCGCATCGGGTGCGGCGCGGGGTCCAGGCCTATCGCGATCTGCTCGCGGTCACCCCGGCGTGTATCGCCTACGCGTTCACCTTGTTCATCACCTGGTGGACGCTGCGCGGGGCGAGCGACATCGTGGGCCGGCGGCTGATCTTCTCGGCCTCCACGAATCTGCGCAATATGCAGCGGGATCCGATCCAGGTGCTGGTGGCCTCGGCGTTCTGGACCGATGGCGGGTTCCCCTGGACCGATATCGTCATTCTGATCACCTTGATGGCGCTGGCCGAACGCTGGCTGGGGTCGCTGCGCTGGATCGTGGTGGTGGCCATCGGCCATGTCGGCGCGACCCTGATCACCGTGCTCGGCATCGCGCACAAGCTGGACAAGCAGCTGATCCCGACCCGGGTGGCGTTCGCCTCGGATGTCGGTCCCAGTTACGGCATCTCGGCGATGCTGGCGGTGCTGACCTTCCGGCTGCGGGGTCCGGCCCGCTGGGTGTGGGCGCTGGCCATGCTGGTCTGGTACGGCTTCGGGGTGTGGCACGGGCGCACGTTCACCGATTACGGCCATTTCTTCGCGCTGCTCATCGGTTTCGCGGTGGGCGCGGTCGCGGTGGCGCTCTCGCACCGGCTGATCACCGTCCGCGAGCGCAAGGCGGCGAAACGGAATCCGGCGCAATCCGCCGATGCGGCCGGAAGCAGCACGAATTCAGCTGGGGACCGGGTCGATCCGCCCACGGTTGCGCTGGACCAGCCGGATGGTGGGCTCGACCAGGCGGGCCACGATCGGGCCGAGCACGGCCATCATTAGCACGTAGGCCGAGGCCAGCGCCGCCAGTCGCGGATCGACCCCGCCGACCGAAACCGCCAGCCCGGCAATGACGATGGAGAACTCGCCGTGCGCCACCAGGGCCGCACCCGATCGCGCCCGGCCCATCCTCCGTATCCCCTGTCGTGAGGCCGCCCACCACCCGGTGGCCATCTTGGTCAGCGCGGTCACGACGACCAGCAATATCGCCCACCCCAGCACCGGTGGGATCGCGGTGGGATCGGTATTGAGCCCGAACGCCACGAAGAAGATGGCCGCGAACAGGTCTCGCAGCGGTTCGAGGAGTTTGGCCGCCTCCTGCGCGGTGGATCCGGAGATGGCGATGCCGAGCAGGAACGCCCCGACCGCCGCCGACACCTTCAGCGCCGAGGCCGCGCCCGCCACCAGCAGCGCCGCGCCGAGCAGCTTGAGCAGGAATACTTCCCGATCGTTGCTGTCCACGATGGCCGATACGTAGCGGCCGTAGCGCAGCGCCACGATGAGCACCACGGTGATCGCCACCAGCGCGATGGCCAGCGACCGCAGTCCGCTGACGAAGCTCAGCCCGGCCAGCATCATGGTGAGGATCGGCAGATAGACCGCCATGGCCAGATCCTCGAACACCAGGATGGACAACACCACCGGCGTCTCGCGGTTACCGAGCCGCCCGAGGTCGTTGAGCACCTTGGCCACGATGCCCGAGGACGAGATGTAGGTGACGCCGCCCATGGTGACCGCGCCGACCGCACCCCACCCGAGCATGAGCGCCACCAGCACGCCGGGCGTGGCATTGGCGACGATGTCGATCAGACCCGCGACCCAGGAGCGGCGCAGCCCGGTCACCAATTCGGCGGCGGTGTACTCCAATCCGAGCAGCAGGAGCAGCAGCACCACGCCGATCTCGCCGGCCATGTGACCGAATTCGGTCGCGGCCTTCATCTTCACGATGCCGCCCGAACCGAAGGCCAGGCCGCCCAGCAGATAGAGCGGGATCGGCGACATGCCGAAGCGAGCGGCCAGACGGCCCAGCATGCCGAGCGCGAACAAGATCGCGCCGAGTTCGAACAGGGCTAGGCCGGTCGAGTCCACCGGGCTCAGCCGTCGGCCAGGATGCGAGCGGCCGCGTCCAGCCCGTGCGGAGTTCCGACCACGACCAGGATGTCGCCGGAGTCGAGCACCTGATCCGGACCCGGCGACGGTTGCACCTGCCCCGCCCGCATGATCGCGACGATGGAGGCCTTGGTGCGGGTCCGCATGCCGGTCTCACCGAGCATGCGCCCGCGGTACGGCGAGCTGCCGCTGATGCTGAGCTGGCGGGTGGTGATCCCGGGCAGGTCGGAGTGCTCCTCGCGGAGCTGCTGCACCAGCTGCGGCGCGCCGAGCAGATTGGCCAGCACCGCGGCCTCGTCGGGGGCCAGCGGCACCTGCGCGATGCAGGCGTCCGGGTCGTCGCGCTGGGAGACGATCAGGTCGATTCCGCCGTCCCGGTGCGCGACGACTCCGATCCGCCGGCCCGATCTGACTTCGAAGTCCTTGCGGACACCGATACCGGGCAGGGCAGTCACATCGACGTTCACGGGTCCAGATTAGGACAACGCGCGCGAATAGCGGGGAGCTGCGTCCGGGGCGTGATCAGTTCGCTTCCAGCGGGGCGAAGCCGCCGTCGGGTCCGGGCAGGAAATCGGTCACCGCGGTGACGGCCGTCAGCGGCAGCGGGCCGTACAGGTGGGGGAACAGCATGGAGTCCGGATCGGTGGGCACGCCCGGCTCCCATGCCACCGGCGAGCCGAGCGCGGCGGGATCCAGGTGCAGCAGGACCAGATCGGTGCGGCCGGCGAAGAGGCGATTGGCGGGCAGGTGCGCCTGGTACGGGGCGGACAGGTGGATGAATCCGGCCTCGGCCAGCGACGGCGCGCGGTATTCGCCTGCGGCGCGGGCGTTCTCCCACTCCTCGCGGGAGCAGATGTGCAGCAGGGTGGCCGGTGTCGTGTCCTGTTCGATTCCCACCCGTCCAATCTAGGCGAGGGCGGCTCAGTACGGCTGGGGCCGGACTCGACGATGACGCGTTCCACGCTATTGCAGCTTTGCCCATTTTTCGCCAGCCCGCCGAGCGCGATGCCGGCCGCGGCTCGATCCAGGTCGGCGTCGGACAGCGCCACCGCCGCCGACTCACCGCCGAGATCCAGGCAGCACGGAAAGCGAATACGGGCCGCACCAGGCACCTTACCGGCCGGTAACGGCAGTGCGGACGCCCGGAGTTTGCGAGACTTCCCGAGTGACGGAAGAGTTGGCGCGGATTCGTTCCATCACCAGCACCGCGCTGCTGGCCGATTTCGCTGTGGGCCGCGGCATTCCGCTGGCCGACGTGCTGCGCGGCAGCGGCATCCGCGAACCCGCCCTGCACGACCCGTCGACCGAAATCACCATGGCGCAGGAGTACTCCGTCATGGCCAATGTCGTCGCCGCCACCGACGACGAACCCGGCATGGGGCTGCTCGCCGGACTGCTGTGCCATCCGCCGTCCATGGGTGTGCTCGGCTTCGCGCTGATGAGCAGCGCCAGTCTGCGGCACGCGATGGACATCGCCCTGCGCTACGCGGACCTGTCGTTCACCACCGCCCGCCACTCCCTCGACACCCGCGGCACCCAGGTCTGGATCCAGCGCGACGACAGCGCACTGCCCGCCGAGATCCGGCGCTTCGCCCTGGAACGGGATCTGGCGGCCATCGCCACCGTCCAGCAGGACCTGATTCCGATCCGCGTCCCCGCCGTCCGCGTCGAGCTCTACATCGGCGCCCACCCCATCTACGAGATGTTCGGCGCGGTCTTCGGCGTCGAGGACGTGCGCTTCTCGATGCCGCAGTCCCGCATGGAGTTCCGGGCCGCCACCCTGGAAACCTCACTCCCCCAGGCGAACCTGTCCACCGCCCGCTTCTACGAGCAGCAGTGCGCCGACCTGATGGAGTCCCGGCGCAGCCGCTGCGGCCTCAGCGGCCGGGTCCGCCAGCTGCTCATCCGCCACGGCGGCTCCGCCGACCAGACCCGCATCGCCGCCGACCTCGACGTCAGCGTCCGCACCCTGCGCCGCCGTCTCGCCGAGGAGGGCACCACCTTCCGCGAACTGAGCCTGGAGACCGTCGGCATCCTCGCCGAGGAGCTGCTCATCGCCGGCCTCACCGTCGAGCAGGCCGCCGACCGACTCGGCTACGCCAGCGTGTCCGCCTTCACCTCCGCCTTCCGCACCTGGAAGGGCCAGTCACCCGGCCACTTCGGCCGCGCCCACCGCGGCCGCCACGTGGTGCGGTCGTGACGCTGCCGTTCGCGGCGTGACGGTGCGATCGTGACGGTGCGGCGCGCCGCACGACGGTGCGGCATGGCGGTGGGCGCGGGCACGCGTGAAGGTCCGGATGTGCGGGCGCGCGGTTACCGGAACTCCTTACCGACCCTGACCCGCGTCCGGTAACTTCCGGCGCGTCGATGCTGGTCAGCGGAGCGCGCGGGGCATCTGGTAGACCGGCAGGTACGACTTCGCTACCCGACCGTTCGAGGAACCATGAACCCCTCCACCATCATGTCCGCGCGCGACCTCGAGTTCCTGCTCTACGACTGGCTCGACGTGGAGTCCCTGACCACCCGGGACCGCTTCGCCGACCACTCCCGCGACACCTTCGACCAGGTGCTGCGTCTCTGTCAGGATCTGGCGGCCACCTACTTCGCTCCGCACAATCGCGAGAGCGATCTGCACGAGCCCACCTTCGACGGCGAGCGGGTGCACATCATCCCCGCGGTCGGCAAGGCGTTGCAGGCTTTCGCCGACGCCGGAATGATCGGCGCGGCAATGGATTACGAGGTCGGCGGGATGCAGCTGCCGCACTCGGTCTACACCGCGTGCATGTCGTGGTTCCACGCGGCCAATGTCGGCACCGCCGCGTACGCGTTGCTCACCACCGGCAATGCGAATCTGCTTGCCGCGCACGGCAGCCCGGAGCAGATCGACGCCTATGTGCGTCCGATGCTGGAGGGCCGCAGCTTCGGCACCATGGCCCTGTCGGAGCCGCAGGCCGGGTCCAGTCTGGCCGACATCACCACCCGGGCCGTGCCCGCGGCGGACGGCTCGTATCGGGTGTTCGGGCGCAAGATGTGGATCTCCGGCGGCGACCACGACCTGTCGGAGAACATCGTGCACCTGGTGCTGGCCCGCACCCCGGGCGCGCCGGAGGGCACCCGCGGCATCTCGCTGTTCGTGGTGCCGAAGTTCCTGCCGGACGCCGACGGCAAACCGACCGTGCACAACGATGTCGTGCTGTCGGGCATCAATCACAAGATGGGCTGGCGCGGCACGGTGAACACCGCGCCGGTGTTCGGCGACGGCAACTTCACCCCGGGCGGCGAGCCGGGCGCGGTCGGCTATCTGGTGGGCAAGCCGAATCATGGACTGGCGCAGATGTTCACGATGATGAACGAGGCCCGCATCGGGGTCGGTCTGGCGTCCACGGCGCTCGGCTACACCGGCTACCTGAAGTCCCTCGACTACGCGCGCACCCGTCCGCAGGGCCGCCCGGTCAGCGCCCGCGGCGGCGGGCAGGTGCCGATCATCGAGCACCCGGACGTGCGGCGCATGCTGCTGGCGCAGAAGGCCTATGCCGAAGGCGCGCTGGCGTTGCAGCTCTACTGCGGCAAGCTGGTCGACGAGCACCGCACCGCGGCAACCGAATCCGGCCGCGACCGGGCGGGCACGCTGCTGCGGATCCTCACCCCGATCGCCAAGTCCTGGCCCAGCCAGTGGTGCCTGACCGCCAACGACCTGGCCATCCAGATCCACGGCGGCGCCGGCTACACCCGCGACTACGACGTGGAACAGCACTACCGCGACAATCGCCTCAACCCGATTCACGAAGGCACCCACGGCATTCAGAGCATGGACCTGCTCGGCCGGCAGGTCACCCTCGACAACGGCGCGGCCTTGACGACCCTGCTGGAGACGATGGCGGCCACCGTCTCGACGGCCCGCGGCACCGGCGACGCCGAGCTGGCCGGATTCGGCGAGGCCCTGGAGGCCGCCATGGGCCGGCTGGCCGCCACCACGGCGGGCCTGTGGGGCACGGGCAACCCCGAAGCGGCGCTGACCAATTCGGCGGTCTATCTCGAGGCGTTCGGCCACGTGGTGCTGGCCTGGATCTGGCTGGAGCAGGCGGTGGCCGCCCACGCCCTGCCCGAGTCGGCCTTCGGCCACGGCAAGCGACTGGCCGCCCGGTACTTCTTCCGGTGGGAACTCCCCCGCACCGCACCGCAATTCGACCTGCTCGACTCCGGCGATCGCACCACCGTGGAACTCGACGAATCCTGGTTCTGAACACGCCGGGCGGCACGGCCGTTCGCGACGGGCGAACGATGCAGGAAGCGCATACCCCCTGAAGGTATCGAAGCCCCAGGTGAACGCGAGGTCGCGCCGGTCGCGGCCCGGTCTCCGATTCAGCCGCCTTGATTACGGTTTGCTGGCGCACAGGGCACGACAGCCAATCGGAGTGTGAGTGTCAGTGCGCCCGGGTAGTCTCCGGATAGACAACTCGATCAGCGTGTTCGAACGGGAGGTTCCTCCGTCCTGAAGGGCAGTCACCAGGACCTGTTCGCTTTCAGCGAAATCCCAGGTCGTGTTACTGAAAACACACGGGAAACTGCACGGGAACAAAGTCCTCTCGCCGAACGTCTGACAGAGTAGTCAACAAGCCACTGCTGGGAAGTAGCGGTAGCGAGGTTCGCGGAATGGTCCGCGGGCCCCCACACCAGGCGAACGGTGCGTGAACACCCAGAGCCAGGACGGAGGAGTCATGCCAGGAACCCTGACAAGCACCCCACTGACCGCGGTCGATCGTTGCGACCGCTGCGGGGCGGCTGCGCGCGTGCGCGCTACCTTGCCCGCAGGTGGAGAGTTGCTCTTCTGCCAGCATCACGCCAATGAGCACATGGACCGCCTTCGTGCGCTCGAGGCCGTGATCGACTCGGAGTCGGCACCGGCGCTGTAACAGCTCCTCCCAACTCACGACAATTCCATCTTCCCAACAGAAAACCCCGAAAGCGGGCGACCGGCAGGTCGCCCGCTTTCGCTATGCATGACCGCTATAAAAAGTGGTAGCGGTCACAAATGTGGCCGAAGACACGTGAAAAGTACTGCGCGCAACGCGAGAAGCGTCATGTGCGCCCGGCGAGTCCGGCCGGGTACAACGGATGGGTGCCGCAGACCTCGCAAGCCACCTACCTGCAGGATCGTCATATGGTCGCGCTCTGGACGTGGACCGGCCACGGTCCCGGAAGCGCGCCGCGTGAACTGGGCGAGGTGCAGACCCTCGCCCTGGCCGTCCCGGACCGCGACGGCATCGGCGTCGCCGACGTGGAATGCGCTCTGGTGGAACCGGAACGGTTATGCACTCTGGCTATCGCGAATCCCGGCGAATCGATACACCGATTACGAGAGGCCCTCGACACGGACATCGAGACCCGCCTCCTGCCCACGGCCGCGCACGCCGTGCCCAACGCCACGGGAACGGCCGTGGCGTCCGCGGCGCGGACGCTGCGAGCGCTGCGGGACACAGTCACGCTGAGTGCCGAGCTGCGCTCCGGACTGAAGGCCGAGCTGCGGCCGTATCAGGCACGCGGCATCACCTGGCTGCGTGAGACGACCGCCACACACGGCGGCGCGGTGCTGGCCGACGAGATGGGCCTCGGCAAGACCGTGCAGGCCATCGGCTACCTCCTCGGGAAGGCCGCGGACGGGCCACAACTCGTAGTGTGTCCAACATCACTCGTCGGCAACTGGGCGCATGAGATCGAGCGGTTCGCGCCCGGACTGCGGGCCGTGGCCTGGCGCGGCGGCGACGCCCCGGACGCGGACGCGGGCGCCATCGTGGTGACCGGCTACCCGACCCTGCGCGGGCACGGCGAGGCCCTGACCGGGCAGCGCTGGGCGAGCGTCGTTTTCGACGAGGCGCAGGTGCTCAAGAATCCGCGCACCCAGGTCGCCAAGGCGGCGCGGGCGATTCCCGCCGACGCGCGCATCGCGTTGACCGGCACGCCGGTGGAGAACCACCTCGACGAACTGTGGGCACTGCTGAACCTGGTCGTGCCCGGCGAGTTCACCCACAAGGCGCAATTCCGGCGACGGTTCGTGCGGCCCATCAGCGAAGGCTCGGCGAGTGCGGTGCTGCGCTTGCGCGACGCCCTCGAGCCGATCGTGTTGGGGCGCCGCAAGACCCAGGTCGCCGCGACCCTGCCGCCCAAGATCCACACCGACCTGGTGTGCGACCTGACCGCGGAACAGGAACGGATCTACGACCAGCTGCTGGAACGCGCCGAGGCCCAGGGCTTCGGCAGCGGCTCGCAACGGCACACCCGGGTACTGGCCGTGCTCACCGAACTCAAGCAGGTGTGCAACCACCCCGGGCTGATCACCGGCGACCTGAGCGAATTGGCCGGGCGCTCCGGCAAATTCGACGTCTGCTCCGACATCCTGGCCGGCAACCTCGACAACGACTCCCCCACACTGGTGTTCACCCAGTACCGCAAGACCGGTGAGCTGCTGGTCCGGCACTGCGCCGAGGAGTTCGGGATAGCGGTGCCGTTCTTCCACGGCGGACTCAACGCCGAACAGCGCGCCGAGCTCGTCTCCGGTTTCCAATCCCCGGACGGCCCACCGATCCTGGTGCTGAGCCTGCGCGCCGCGGGCACCGGCCTGACCCTCACCCGGGCCGCCGACGTCGTGCACTACGACCGCTGGTGGAATCCGGCCGTGGAGGCGCAGGCCTCCGATCGCGCGCACCGCATCGGGCAGACCCGCACCGTCACCGTCACCACCCTCACCTCGGGCACCACCATCGAGGAGCACATCGCCGGCATGCACGACCGCAAGTCCGCGCTCACCGACCTCACCGACGCGGCCGGGGTCGCCGAACTCGCCCGCCTCGACGACGAACGACTCCTGGAACTGCTGCGCCGGAAGCGGGGGAACTGATATGGCCGACAATGAATTCGGATACACCGCCTGGGGCAAGGACTGGGTCCGGCTCGCGGAACCGTTGAACCTCACCAAACCCGAGCCGCTGCTCCCCCGCGCCCGCAGTATCGCCCGCAACAACGGCGTCCGCACCGAGATCGAGGGCACCGTGGTCCGCGCCCACATCCACCGCGGCTCCGAAGCCTCGGTGACGCACCTGGAACTGACCTCGTTCCCGCGCGCCACCATCGACGCCATCGCCGTTGTGGTCCCCGCCGACAGCCTCACCCTCGGCGACGACCTGCACGCCGCGGTCCTCGCCGCGGGCATCTCGGTCACCCCGATCCTCGCGGCCACCGACTGCTCCTGCCGCGCCCGCAACGCCCGCTGCCTGCACATGCTGGCCGCCTGCTACGCGGTCGTCCGGCTGATCGACGAAAACCCCTGGCTCGCCTTGGATCTCCAGGGCTACCGCCTCGACCCGCCCGCCGCCGACACCGAAGCCCCGGTGTCGATTCCCCGCTGGACACCAATCGACGCCCTCG
The DNA here is from genome assembly GCF_050955695.1 of Nocardia sp. CA-136227. NCBI lineage: Bacteria > Bacillati > Actinomycetota > Actinomycetes > Mycobacteriales > Nocardiaceae > Nocardia > Nocardia sp. CA-136227. The sequence goes on along the minus strand of NZ_CP192081.1, from coordinate 2,889,048 downwards.
ACCCGGCGGTCTATTTCGGCTGATCGTTCGGCCGACCCGCCGTCCGGCCTACTCGGGGCGGCGGGCGCGGAAGCGGAAGTTGGTTGCCGCGCTGCGGACTTCGATGTCGGTGAAACCGACGCGGGAGAGGCGGGCCCGCATCGTGGCGGGCGGGACCGGGACGCAGGTATCGCCGAGATGGATGAGCCGGAAGGTGGGGCGGTCGATGCCGTCGCTGCCCGCGAAGACGCCGCCGGGGCGCAGGACCCGGAAGGCCTCGGCGAAGAGCTCGTCCTGGAGGGCGGGGGTGGGGACATGGTGGAGCATGGTGAAGCTGACCACGGAGCTGAACTCGGTGTCGGGCAACGGCATCGCGGTGGCGTCGCCCTCGATGATCCGCATCTTGCCGGCCTTGCGGGTGCGCAGGCGGGCGGCCAGCGCCGGGTCGATCTCGAGGCCGGTGAGGGCGGGGACGCGGGTGCGCAGGGTGTCGACGTTCGCGCCGTAGCCGGGTCCGATCTCGAGGGCGTTGTCGCCGAGGTCCATGCCCCGCAACGCCCACGGGACGATCTGGTTCGCGCTGGCCCGCTCCCAGGTGCTCGAACGGCAGAGTAGCTGGTGAAAGTAGTTCATCCCCATGGCCATAACGCTAGGGCGAGGCGCACGTGGCCACGAGAGACTACAGTGACAGATTATGTCGCCAAACGGCCAGACCCGGGTGCTGGCCCCGCCGTCGGGGCCGACCGCCATGGTGTTCGGCCTCGGCACGCTGCCCGCCGGGTACTGGTTCGACGAGCACGAGCACGAACAACACCAGATCGCCTGGGCCGCACGGGGAGTGCTGACCGTCGAGACCCCGGGCGGGCACTGGGTGCTGCCGCCGACGCGCGCCCTGTGGATCCCGGGCGGGACGGTCCACCGGACCGGCACCCTCGACGGCGCGATCATGCACGGCATCTTCCTGACCCCCGAGCGGTCGCCGGTGCACTACCCGGACCCGGTGATGCTGCGCGTGGATCGGCTCCTGCACGAACTGTTCCTGCACCTGACCGCGACCACCACCACCGACGCCCAGCGCGAGCGCACCGAGGCGGTCGTCTTCGACCTGCTCGATCCGGTGGAGGTGATCCCGATCGGCGCGCGCACCCCCGAGGAGCCGCGCACCCGCCGCGTCGCCGAACTGCTGCGCGCCGACCCGGCCGACCAGCGCACCCTGGCCGAGCTGGCGGAGGCGGTCGCCACCAGTGCCCGCACGCTGGCCCGGGGCTTCCTCGCCGAGACCGGAATCACCTTCGGCCAGTGGCGAACCCAGCTCCGCCTCGCCGCCTCACTGCCGCTGCTGGCCTCGGGTCTGCCGGTCGCCCGGATCGCGGCCCGCGTCGGGTACTCCACCCCGAGCGCCTACGTCGCCGCCTTCCACCGCGAGGTCGGCGTCTCCCCCGCCCGATACTTCACCCGCTGACCGTCGAACCCGAACCTGTCGGCCCTCGCGGCTATCGTCGGGGCATGGCGAAGTCCACGTACACGTTCACCGCCGAGCTCTGGGAATGGGAAGCCCAGGCCGCGTGGCACTTCGTGAGCCTGCCCGAGGCCATCACCGACGAGATCGACGAACTCTACGGCCACACCGCGGCCGGATTCGGTTCGGTGAAGGTGAAAGTCACCGTCGGAACCAGCCGCTGGTCCACCTCGATCTTCCCCGACAGCAAGCGCGGCACCTACGTGCTGCCGATGAAGAAGGCCGTGCGCACCGCCGAAGGGCTGGCCGCTGGCGACCCCGTCGAGGTCGAGCTACAGATCGCCTAGGACCACGACACCGCTCGTGTCACCGGCCCCGGCTCACACCCGTCGCAGGGCGGCGATCCGCTGGGACAGCTGGTCGGCGGTCGCCAGTGCGGTCGGCGGGCCGCCGCATTCGCGGCGCAGGTCGCCGTGGATGACGCCGTGCGGTTTGCCGGTGCGGTGGTGGTGCATGGCGACCAGACTGTTGAGTTCGCGGCGCAATTCACCCAGGCGGTCGGCGGTGGCGGCGCGCTCGGCGGCCGCCTCCACGCCGGCCCCGGACGGGCGGGCCTCGGCGGCGGCGCTGCGGTCCTGGAGTTGGCGGGACTGGCGTTCGCGCAGCAGCGCGCGCATCTGGTCGGCGTCGAGCAGGCCCGGGATGCCGAGGTAGTCGGCCTCCTCGTCGCTGCCGGAGAAGGTGGCGGTGCCGAAGGAGTCGCCGTCGTAGATGACCTGGTCGAGTTCGGCGTCGGCGGCGAGGGCGATGAACTTCTTCTCCTCCTCGCCCGGCTCGTCCTTCTGCTTGTTGGCGTCGATGAGCAGTTCGTCCTCGAGACCGTCGGCCTCGCGGTGCGGTTTGCCGATGACGTGGTCGCGCTGCAGTTCCAGCTGCGCGGCCAGGTCCAGCAGCACCGGCACCGACGGCAGGAACACGCTCGCGGTCTCACCGGCCTTGCGGGCACGCACGAAACGGCCGATAGCCTGCGCGAAGTACAGCGGGGTGGAGGCGCTGGTGGCGTACACGCCGACCGCGAGCCGCGGCACGTCGACGCCCTCGGACACCATGCGCACCGCGACCATCCACGGGTCGGTGTTGTTGCTGAACTCGCCGATGCGGTCCGAGGAGTCCGGATCGTCGGACAACACGATGGTCGGTTTGGTGCCCGAGATGTGTTCCAGCAGTTCGGCGTAGTCGCGCGCCTTCTCCTGGTCGGTGGCGATCACCAGGCCGCCCGCGTCGGGCATGCCGGTGGCGCGCAGCTGCCGCAGCCGGGTGTCGGCCGCGGTGAGCACCTTCGACATCCAGTCACCGGCCGGGTCCAGGGCGGTGCGCCAGGCCCGCGCGGTCTGTTCCGCGTTCAACGGTTCGCCCAGTCGCGCCGAGTACTCCTCGCCCGCGCTGTCCCGCCAATGCGCCTCGCCGGAGTAGGCGAGGAACACCACAGGTCTGACGACGCCGTCGGCGAGCGCCTCGGAGTAGCCGTAAGTGTGGTCGGCGCGCGACTTCTCGAACCCGGACTCGTCGGCCTCGTAGGTGATGAACGGGATCTTCGAGTCGTCGCTGCGGAACGGCGTACCGGTCAGGTGCAGTCGGCGGGTGGCGTCGCTGAACGCCTCCTCGACCGCCTCACCCCAGCTCTTGGCGTCGCCGGCGTGATGGATCTCGTCCATGATCACCAGCGTCTTGCGGTTCTCGGTGCGCACCCGGTGCTTGAACGGATGCGACGCGATCTGCGCGTAGGTGACGACCACACCGTGATAGTCCGACGAGGTGGAACCGGTCGAGTTGGAGAAGTTCGAATCCAGCTGGATCCCGGTGCGCGCGGCCGATGCCGCCCACTGGTGCTTGAGGTGCTCGGTGGGCGCGACCACCGTCACCTGGTCGACCGTGCGGTCGTTGAGCAGCTCGGCGGCCACCCGCAACGCGAAGGTCGTCTTACCCGCGCCGGGCGTCGCGACGGCGAGGAAGTCCCGTGGCTTGGCAGTCAGATACTTCGTCAGCGCCCTGCGTTGCCATGCACGTAGCGAACCGCCACCACCCGAAGTCACTCGGAAGAGATTAGCGAGTGCGACCGACTGCTTTCCAATCCGACACAGCCCCTTCGAGTGCCGCACGACACATTGCGGGTCCCATCCCATTCGAAGCCCTGGTAGGCGATGCTTAGGCCACGATGAACGCGCACGACGAATCTCCGCAACACGCCGACGCGTCCCCGCCCGGCACCCCCGTCGTGCTCGCCGACACCCGCTGGGGCCGCGTCCGGCAGCTCGTCACGCATGTGGCGGCCAAGGCGTGGAATGACGCCATCTTCGCCAAATCGGCGGCGGCCGCCTTCTGGCAGACGCTGTCGCTGGCCCCGCTGCTGCTGGGTCTGCTCGGCAGTCTCGGCTATGTCGGGCACTGGTTCGGGCCGAACACCGTGAACATCGTGCAGTCCAAGATCGTGGCCTTCGCGCGGAAGGCGTTCAGTCCCAGCGTGGTCGACACCCTGGTCCAGCCGACCGTGAACGACGTGCTGCAACGCGGGCACGGCGGGGTGGTGTCGGTGGGCTTCGTGCTGTCGCTGTGGGCCGGATCCTCGGCCATGGCGACCTTCGTCGACGCGATCACCGCCGCGCACGGCCAGGCCACCGCGCGCCACCCGGTCTGGCAGCGGATCTTCGCGCTGCTGCTCTACGTCGGCTTCCTGATCGTGGCGGTGCTGATCCTGCCGCTGATCGCACTGGGCCCGACCCTCATGGGCCGGGTCCTCCCGCACGGCTGGCGCGAACCGGGCCTGCGCCTGATCGACGCCTTCTACTACCCGGGCACCGGTCTGCTGCTCATCGTCGGGCTGACCTTCCTCTACAAGACCGCGCTGCACCGCACCCTGCCGTGGCATCGCCTCTTCGGCGGGGCGCTGGTCGCGGGCGTCTTCTTCATGGCCGCCAGCGAGGGCCTGCGCCGCTACCTGGCCTGGATCACCCGCACCGGCATCTCCTACGGCGCGCTCGCCGCCCCGATCGCCTTCCTGCTGTTCACCTTCTTCCTGGGCTTCGCGATCATCCTCGGCGCGGAGTTCAATGCCAGCGTGGAGGAGCTCTGGCCCGCCCGCGCCACCCGCTGGGATCAGCTCCGCCACTGGTGGCAGTCGCGCAGACCGCCCGCGCCGGAATCGAGTGATCCGGAGCCCGGGCGATCACCTGAGCCGGGCGGGTCACCCGGGCCGCAGAGCCGCGAACCAGTCCAATAGTTCGGGGCGGTCGACGGCTCCGTGTGCGACGACCTCGCCGGGATCGCGGCCCTGGAAGAGTTTCTTGAGCGGGACTTCGAGTTTCTTGCCGGTCCGCGTGTGCGGGATGCCCGGGGCGGCGATGATCTCGTCGGGTACGTGCCGCGCCGAGAGTTCGCTGCGGATGGCCGTATTCACCCGGTGGCGCACCTCGTCGGTCAACTCGGCGCCATCGGCGAGCACCACGAACAACGGCATCCAGTAACCGCCGCCGGGCTGCTCGACGCCGAGCACCAGCGCGTCGTCGATCTCGGGCAGGGCGCTCACGGCTCGGTAGATGTCCGCGCTACCCATGCGAATCCCGTTGCGGTTGAGGGTGGAGTCCGAACGGCCGTGCACGATCACGCTGCCGCGCTCGGTGCGGGTGATCCAGTCGCCGTGCCGCCACACACCGGGGTAGGCGTCGAAGTACGCCTCGCGGTATCGGGCGCCGTCGGGGTCGTTCCAGAATCGCAGCGGCATCGACGGCATGGGCGCGGTGATCACCAGCTCTCCCACCTCGCCTCTGGTGGGGCGGCCGTGTTCGTCCCAGGAGTCCAGCGCCACACCGAGATAGGGGGCGGACAGCTCCCCGGGCCAGACCGGCACCGTCCGCACGCCGCCGACGAAGGCCGACACCACGTCGGTGCCGCCGCTGATCGAGGACACCGACACGTGCTGACCCACGGCGTCGCGCACCCAGAGTGAGGACGATGGTGGCAGTGCCGCACCCGTGACGCCGACCGATCGCAGGGCTGACAGGTCATGGTCGCGGCCCGGCACCGCGCCGGCCTTCTCGCAGGCGAGCAGATATCCGGGGCTGGTGCCCACCACGGTCGCGCGGGTGCGGGCCGCCAACCGCCACAACTCGTCCGGCGCGGGGTGGGCGGGGCTGCCGTCGTAGCAGACGATGGTGGCCCCGACGAGCAATCCGGCGACCTGGTAGTTCCACATCATCCAGGACGGGCTGGTGTACCAGAAGAAGGTGTCCTCGGGCCCGATATCCGATTGCAGGGACAGCGATTTCAGGTGTTCGAGCAGCACGCCGCCGTGCCCGTGCACGATTCCCTTCGGTTTTCCGGTGGTGCCCGAGGAGTACAGGACCCACAGCGGATGGTCGAAATCCACTGCCACCGTGTCGATCCCGGACCCCGCGTACTCCATCGAGGCGGCGCTGTCCCAGGTGAGGGCGCCGTTCACCACGAGCCCGAGCCGGGAAATGGCCACGGTCGCCCGCAGCGTGGGCAATCCGGCGCGCAACGCCGCGATCTCGTCGCGCTTGTCGTGCGTTCTGCCCGCGTACCGGTAGCCGTCCGCGGTGATCAGCACGGTCGGCTCCAGCTGCCCGAGCCGGTCGAGCGCGGCCTGGGCCGAATAGTCCTGCCCGCAGACACTCCAGATCGCGCCGATGCTCGCGCTGGCGAGGAAGGCGATGACCGTCTCGGCGATATCGGGCAGGTACCCGGCCACCCGATCCCCGGGTCCGACACCCAGGGTGCGCAGCGACCGGGCGAGCGCGCCTGTGCGGGTGAGCAATTCCGGCCAGGACAGCTCAACCGGCGGGGCATCCTCACGCAGCGTCACGATGGCGGGCCGATCGGTGCGCGCTTGCCGCACAACCTGATCGACGTAATTGACCGTGGCGCCGGGGAACCAGCGGGCTCCCGGCATGGAGTCGTCGGCCAGCACCGCACCGGGCACGTCGCCGAGCTCGAACCAGTCCCACACCGCTCGCCAGAAGCCGGGCAGATCGTCGACCGACCACTGCCACAGCGCTTGGTAGTCGGGCAGGCGCACGCCGGTGCGTGTGGTGACGAACCGCGTGAACCGGGTGATCCGCGCGTCCTCGATGACGTCGAGGCCCGGTGTCCACTGCGGCTCGTGGCCGGCCGCCGGTGCGAAGATCCCTGTCATCGTGCGCTCCATCCACCGTCCATGGTGTACGAAGCTCCGGTCACCATGCCCGCCATATCGGAGGTGAGCCAGCCGACCAGCGAGGCGACCTCCTCCGGTTCGACGAGCCGTTTGATCGCGCTCTCGGTCAGCATGACGGTCCGCACCACCTCCTGCTCGGCGATCCCGTGCGCCTTGGCCTGGTCGGCGATCTGCTTGTCCACCAAGGGGGTCCGCACGTAGCCCGGATCGACGCAGTTGCTCGTGATCCCGAACGGCCCGCCCTCCAACGCCGTCACCTTCGACAGACCTTCGAGGGCGTGCTTGGCCGTCACATACGCGGATTTGAAGGCCGAGGCGCGCAGGCCGTGCACGGAGGAGACGTTGACGATCCGCCCGAACCGCTGCCGCTGCATGTGCGGCAGCGCGGCGCGGGTGAGCAGGAACGGCGCCTCCACCATGAGCGCGAGCATGGTCCGGAATCGTTCGGGCGGGAATTCGGTGATGGGAGCGACGGTTTGGACGCCGGCATTGTTGACCAGGATGTCGATATCCAGTTCCAGGTTCTCCAGGGCGGCGACGTCGGACAGGTCGACTTCCCATGCGGTGCCGCCGATCTCGGTGGCCACCGTCTTGGCGGCCACCCCGTCGATGTCGGCGACCCGCACCGCCGCGCCGCGCCGGGCCAGTTCCCGCGCGCACGCCGCGCCGATTCCGCTCCCGCCGCCGGTGACCAGCACCGTTCGCCCGTGCAGGTCACTCTCGCCGCGATCACCCGGGCTCATGCGCTCACCGTCTTCGAATCAGCCTGCGTCGCGGTCTCTTCCGCGTCGGCGCGGTCGACGGCCTCGAGGTCGAGGCCCTTCGTCTCCTTCGCGCACAGCACCGCGATCACGGTCACCGCGCACGCGGCGGCGAGGTACACGGCGATCGGCACCGCGGACTTGTAGACGTCCAGCAGCTTCACCGCGATGATCGGCGCGAGCGAACCGGCCACGATGGAGGTCACCTGATAGCCCAGGGACACACCGGAATACCGCATCCGGGTGGGGAACATCTCGGCCATGATCGCCGGCTGCGCCGCGTACATGAGGGCGTGGAACACCAACCCGATGATGACGGCGAGCAGGATCAGGGCATTGTGCTTGGAGTCCATCAGCGCGAATCCGAAGAAGCCCCAGGTCCCCGCCGCCAGCGCGCCGATGAGATAGATCGGCTTGCGCCCGTATCGATCGCTGAGCCGCCCCGCCAGCGGGATGACCACGAAATGCACGGCGTGCGCGGCCAGCAGCCACCACAGGATCACCTTGGTGTTCGCCCCGACGTGCACCTTGAGATAGGTGATCGAGAAGGTGACGACCAGGTAGTACATGATGTTCTCGCCGAAGCGCAGGCCCATCGCCGTGAACACACCGCGCGGGTACCGCTTCAGCACCTCGAACGGGCTGAACGAATCGGCCTTCTCCCGCTCGGCCTGCTGTTGCGCCGCAAGGAAAATGGGCGCGTCGGTGATCTTGCTGCGCACGTAGTAGCCGATCAGCACCACCACCGCCGAGAGCCAGAAGGCGACCCGCCAGCCCCAGGACAGGAACGCCGCGTCCGACAGCGACGAGGTCAGCACCAGCAGCACGACGGTGGCGGTCATGTTCCCGAGCGGTACCGCCGCCTGTGGCCACGACGCCCAGAACGCGCGCCCCCGGCTCGGGCTGTGCTCGGCCACGAGCAGCACCGCGCCGCCCCATTCGCCGCCGATGGCGAAGCCCTGGATGAACCGCAGTGTCACCAGCAGCACCGGAGCCAGGTAGCCGACCTGCGCGAAGGTGGGCAGGCAGCCCATCAAGAAGGTGGCCGCGCCGACCAGCACCAGGCTCAGCTGCAGCAGCTTCTTGCGACCGTGCCGATCGCCGAAGTGCCCGAACACGATTCCGCCGATCGGGCGCGCCGCGAAGCCGACCGCGTAGGTGATGAACGCGGCGAGGATGGCATCCAGATCGCTGGTGCCCTTGGCGAAGAACACCTTGTTGAACACCAGCGTCGCCGCGGTGCCGTAGAGGAAGAACTCGTACCACTCCACGACGGTGCCGGCCATGGAGGCCGCCACCACCCTCCGGAGTGCGGCGGGACCGGTTCCCGCCTGCCGCACCGCTTCTCGGACGCTCATGCCTGATCTCCTTCACACACGGGCCGCGTTGTGACGCAGCCCACAGCACTGAAGGAGAGTATTCGTGCAGACCGAAGTCGCTGCAATGACCACTTTCGCAACCGATGTCTGCAAATATGCAGAAATGAGCGCGACCTCCGCCACCCCGAGCCCCGACGATCTGCTGGTGCTGCTCGCGGTCGGTCGCAGCGGTCGATACGTCTCCGCGGCCGACGAACTCGGCATCAACCACACCACGATCTCGCGCCGCATCGCCGCGCTCGAACGGGCGCTCGGCGGACGGGTCCTGGACCGCGGCTCGGGGGGATGGGAACTCACCGATCTGGGCCGTGCGGCCCTGCGGGCCGCCGAATCCGTCGAATCCGCGGTCAAATCCCTCACCGGTGCGCGCGGCGAGCGCGTGCTGGAAGGCGTGGTCCGCATGTCGGCGACCGACGGTTTCAGCGCCTACCTGGCCGCCCCGGCGATCGCGGACATCCAGCGTCTGCACCCTCGGATCAGCGTCGAGATCGTCACCGGCACCCGGCGCGCGTCCCCGCAGCGCTCGGGCCTGGATCTCGAGATCGTGGTCGGCGAACCCCGGCTCCGCCGCGCCGAGGCCCTGCGCCTCGGCGATTACGTCCTGGGCCTGTACGGGTCCCGGGCCTACCTGGCCGAGCACGGCGCTCCCGCCTCGGTCGCGGACCTGCCGGACCATCCCCTGATCTACTTCATCGACTCCATGCTCCAGGTCGACGACCTGGACCTGGCCTCCGGATTCGCCCCGGCCATGCGCGAATCCATCTCCTCCACCAATGTTTTCGTCCACGTGGAGGCGACCCGGGCCGCCGCGGGCCTGGGCCTGCTGCCGTGTTTCATGGCCGACCGCCACGCCGACCTGGTGCGCGTACTGCCCGACCAGGTCGGCGTCCGCCTCACCTACTGGCTGGTCTCGCGCGCCGAGACGCTGCGCCGCCCCGAGGTGGCCGCGGTGGTCGAGGCCCTGCGCGCCCGGGTGCACGCGGAGGCCGACGCCTTGCTCGGCACCTTCGGGACGCGGCCGAGCGCCTGATTCCGGCTACTTCATCAGGCGCAGCAGCCCGAGTTCCGGCTCGAGCGCGCCGTCCTGGCCCAGGGCGAGGAAATCCGCCTCCACCGCCGAGCGCTCCAGCACTCCTGCCCGCACGGCTCGGTAGCGGACGAAAGACCAGACGAAGACGTCGAGATTGTCGAAGCGGGTGCCGCCCTCGACCACCTCTTCCTCGTGAAACCACACGGCCACTTGACCATTGGTGAGCACCACGTACAGGTTGCCGCCGCCGTCGGCGCCGACAGAGTACACGTCGTCGTCGGTCAGCTCGGTGGCGTAGTCCGAATCGAGGATGCCGCAGTCGTTTCCGGCGAAATCGAAGGCGTAGGACCAGTCGAAGATGTCGAGGAATTGCGGCATGCGCCCGGAGCGGACGCGATCGTCGAAAGCGGCCAGGGCGGCCGCGTGCTCGTCGTCCAGACGTGCGAGGAACGGCTCGACCGGGCGGGATTCCTCCGGCACCGCAACGGTTTCCGCGTCCGGGAACCAGCGCGCCAGATCGTCGTCGAGATCGCGATCGATATAGCCGACCAGGTCGGCGGGGGTGAGACTCACGCCGGGATTGTAGGCCCCGGCCGTCCGACACCGTCCATCGAATGTCCGTAATGTCTGTTTCGTTCTGTAACTCGACCAATAGACGAGGACGATGTCGAATACCACTGGGAGACTCCGACAATGGGCGGCCGCGGCCGCCGTAGGTTTCCTCGCGCTGACCGGGGCCACGATGCCCGCGGCGGCGGAGGAGACACCGGACTACGCACCGACAATGCTGATCCTGGACGCTTCGGGATCGATGGAACGGCCCGATCCGGCGGGCACCATGATGGACGCGGCCAAGGTGGCCGTGCATTCGTTCGTCGACTCCGCGCCCGCGCAGTCGCGGGTCGGGCTGGCCGTGTACGGCACCGGCACCGGAAACACCGAGGCGGACAAGGCCGCCGGCTGCCAGGACGTGCAGGTCCTGCACAAACCCCAGACCCTCGACCGGGCCGCGCTCGGCAGCGCCGTCGACGGTGTGCGGGCCCGCGGCTGGACGCCCATGGGCACCGCACTGCGTCAGGCCGCCGCGGCGCTGCCGGATTCGGGACCGCGTTCGATCGTGCTGGTCTCCGACGGCGACGACACCTGCTCCCCGCCCGACCCCTGCGAGGTAGCGGCCGAATTGAAGCAGCGCGGACTGGATCTGGTGCTGCACACCATCGGCTTCGCCGTGGACGGCAAGGCGCGAGCGCAGTTGACCTGCATGGCTCAGGCCACCGGCGGCACCTACACCGACGCCGCCGACGGCGCCGCGTTGCAGCGCACGCTGCCGCGCGTCACCGCCTCCGCCCTGCGCAACTACAAGGCCGTGGGCACGCCGATCACCGGCACCGGCAGCCACGACACCGCCCCGGTGGCGACGCCCGGGCTGTACCTGGACACCATCGGCCAGAAGGAGAAGCGCTACTGGGGTATCGACATCCCCGATGGCGCGACCGCGTATTTCAGTGGCACCGTGTCGTTTCCACGCGTCACCAATGTCGGCGTCGTCGAGGATATGAACGTCATCCGCATGCGCGCGTTCGGCGCGGACGGCAAGGACTGCAACCTCTTCGAGTTCCAGCAGACCACCAGTTCCAGTGACGGCGTGGCCATGACGGTGGCGAAGTCGTTCGAGCGGGCGACCCAGAAGCGCGAGAACCCCTCCGACACCTGCAAGGGCGGCGGCAAGTACTACTTCCAGCTGGAGTGGGACAGGGTGGCCACCGGTGTGCCGGAACGACTTCCGATCGAACTGATCTTCGCGATCGAACCGGGCGTGACCGATCCCGGGCCCGCGGCGGCCGCCAAGCCCACGACCTTCGTCGAGCAGAGCGGGCCGGGCACGCCGGTCTCGGGCGGCGCTTCGTTCACCGTCGCCGCCGACCTCCCGGGCGCCGGGCGCTACACCGATGTGGTGCGGCCGGGCGAATTCGTGTTCTACCGGGTGCATCTGGATTGGGGTCAGGCCCTGTCCTACCGGGTCAACTACGCCGGGAACGGGGTACGGGGATCGGACAACGTCTCCAATATCCGCACCGCGTTCTACAACCCGATCCGCGAGGAGATCGACTCGGACACCGGCGCCTACACCGGCAGTGACACGGTGCTGCCATCGAGCAAGGCGCTGGCGACCACGCCCGTCCGATACACCAACCGCTCCGCCGACCGGTACGAGTCGCACGAGGAAGCGCTGGCGGGCTGGTACTACATCTCGGTCAAGGTCGGGTCGAACCACACCACCATGGGCTCGAACACCCCGGTTCCGGTGCAGGTGGATCTGACCGTCAGCGGCACCGAGGAGAGCGGCCCGCGCTACACGAGTACCGCCGACATCTTCGGCGAGCACTCCGGCCCGAGCGTGAGCCGCACGTCCCCGTCGGGCAAGACGCCCGGCGCACCGGTCGCGGCGGATTCGACCGAGTCGAAGTCGAATTCGACGCTGATTCTGATCGCCGCGGCGGTCGGGGCCGCCGTCGTGGTCCTGGGCGGCGTGCTCATCGCGGTCCTCGTCGCCCGCGGGCGGCGCAGCAGGTAACCGCAGGTGACAGCCGGGGCCGCGGGGTCGCACGTCATCGTGCGGACCGCGGCCCCTTCCCTTGTCTCCGGGAGCCGGGCGCGGGACGATTGCCGGATGAAGAACGACCGGCTGGACGAGCTGCTGGGGTTGCTCGACAACAACACCTGCATGCTCGAGGTTGTCCAGGACGAGCTGCTGGGCGAGGGCGACCCCGACTAGAGGCAACAAGTTGCCAGCCCGATACCGTTGAGCCAAAAGGTCTGCGCCACTTACGTTCTCCTGACTCGCGCACGGAATGTCGTGCCCGGGAAGGGAAAGGAACTCTGATGAAGGCGAGACTTCTGCTGGCGGCAGCGGTGACGATCGGATCGACGGGTCTGTCGGTGTTCGCCGGCGCGCCCGCCGCGCAGGCCGGGCAGGCGTGCAACTGGTACCCGAGCGACGTGGGCCACGCCATCTACGGCGATTCGGTGATGGACGGCCCCTACAACACCTACAACCTGTACACCGGCAACTCCTCGAGCTGCGACCACACCGGGTACACCGTGGCCGAGGGCGCCGCGATCAAGGTGGTGTGCACCGAGAAGAACAACGCGGGCAACCTCTGGGTCTACATCAAGAACAGCGCGGGCCACAAGGGCTGGGTCTCGCGGTCCAATGTCGGCACGATCTGGCCCATCGTCTCCGACTGCTGAGTCCGGCGGTTCCGCCTCGCCGCGTCGCGGACGACACCGGCCGGGAAGCGTTTCACCAGTTCACGCCCCCGCGCCGGTCACCAGTCCCAGTGACCGAGATCACCTGGTCATAGACGGAATGTCTGGGTTACTGTCCAGTACGCAGGATGATCCACATCACACAACAGTAAGTGAAGCTATGAAACTGACGTATCTGTTGTGGGGGGCCGAACTGAAGACCAATCTGCACGACCGTGACCTGCGGCGAACCCTGGCCCGCTCCGGCGTCAGCGAACTGCAGATCAACATCCGCGACGAGTACGTCGCCGCAGCGGAACTCTGGTTCTGCACGTATGACACTCCCGTCGACGCCGTGGTGACCATGCGCGGTGTCGAGGACGCGGACTTCGTCACCTCGCTGCTGCGACCGCTCGCCGATCGCCTGGAGGGCTTCCTGGTCGACGAGTACACCCCGGTGGCCCCGCCTCGCACCGACAGCGGCACCCGTGCGGAAGCCTTGGCGCGCATCGCGATCCTGCGCATTCCCCCGGGCATGCCCCGCGACGAGTGGCTGCGGGCCTGGATTGTCGACCACACCCGGGTCTCACTGGAGAATCAGGCCGCCGTCGGTTACATCCAGAATCCGGTCCTGGCCCCCATGACCGCCGGCGCCCGCGCCGACGCCATCGTCGAGGAACTCTTCCCCATGGAGGCCATGTCCGACCCGCACGCCTACTGGGGCAGCGGCGGCGACGCCGCCGAACTGGAACGCCGCCTCTCCAATATGCTCGACAGCACCTCCCGCTTCGGCGCCGACCGTGACATCGACGTCATCCCCACCAGCCGCTACGTCTACTCGCTGCGCTGAGCCCGATGGATACCATTGTGGGGTAATTGTTTCCAATGTCCCCTATGTCTGATATTTGCTGAGGCAGCGAAAACTGTTGCCACGGCGGCCCACTGACGAACCGTGATGTTCCGGGCCGTGTCGAATATCCGTAAGTCCTTTCCCGGGTGTTACGTTCGGGCGGATTTGCATATTCGATCGGCTTGGTGACATGTGGGTCATTCGGATAGGTTGCCGCGCTGATCCGACACGGTGGGATGGCGTAATGCTGCAGGTGAATCCGGCGCTCGACGAACCCCGGGTACGACCGCCCTCGTTCGGGGCGCTGCTGAGCAGATTGCGGCGGACTCGAAGAATCTCGCGGGAGCGGCTGGCATTCGGGATCGGGACCAGCGCCAGTTACATCGTGCATTTGGAGAAGGGGTACCGCACCCATCCCGGCATCGAGGTGGTCGAGGCGATCGTCAGATACCTGGACCGGCAGAGCCCGATCTCGTCGGCCGAGCAACGGCACCTGCTGGACCTCGCCGGACTCGGCCAGACCGCGTTCCCGACCGCCGAGGAGCTGACCGCGGCGGTCAGCCCGGAAATGCGGCAGGTGCTGGTTCTGCACGAACCAAATCCGGCCGCCTATCTGGATATCCGGGGCACCGTGCTGGCGTGCAACGAGAATTACCGGCGGGCGTTCCCCGGACTGGATATCGGCGTCAATCTGCTGCACTGGTATCTCACGGACGACAATTCCCGCCGGGTACTCCCGGACCTGGACGACGAGATCCGGTTCGCCGTTCAAGGATTGCGGGGACTGCTGTCCGACAACAGCGCCGCCGATGGGGCCCGCGAATTCCTCGCCGAACTCTCCCGTTTCGACATCGTCAGAGAACTGTGGGACGAAGCCCCCGCCAGCTACGGCAGACCGGAGCCGGGAATGCGCCTGCGCGACCCCGAGACCGGCCACGAGTACACCATCAACGCCCAGCTCTACGGTGTCACCGACGACCCGGCCTACCCGGGACGCATACAGTTCTTCCTCGGTATCCGCCCTACGAACGCCCCACCCGCCGAAAACCGGTCCGGCCCGACGCCCCCGGCCGACCGGATCAGCGACCCGCAGTGTGAACCGCTCGAGCATCTGCCCGGCCTCGCCTGACAGATCGGCCCGCCGCCCACGAGTGTCAGGCTGTACTCGCGCGAGGACTCCTGCTAGAAATCCATCGTGCTCAATGCATTTGCGCGTTCCCTGGCTGCACTGTCCGTCACCGCCGCCACGATCGTCACCCCCGCGACCGCGTTCGCCGCGCCGGTCGGACCGTCGGACTGCGCGCCCACCCTGTCCCCCGCCGAGATCGACGAGATCGTGCGGCTCTCCGATACCGCCGCCCTCGCCGGTGCCGACCAGCTCGCGCGGCTCGACGACGCGGTGGCCCGCGATCACGGCCTCACCGAGATCCTCGAACGCCACACCGACCGGCGCGGCACCTTCGCGACCGGTCTGGACACGGTGGAGCAACTCGCCGTGATGCCGCTCCAGCACACTCCGCGGGCGTTCGCCGATCCGGAATACGCCCATCGGGTCAGCTTCGATCTGCTGCGCCGGTTCCTCGACAATGTGCACGCGGAATTCAGCGGCGGCACTCCGGAACCGCACTGGCGCAACTATTTCGCCCTGGCCGCCGACTGCTCGGCCTCCCCCGCCCGCGTCGCGCTGGCCGGATACAACGCGCACCTGGTGGTCGACCTACCCCGGGCCGTGGCCGCGGCGGGCTCCACTCCGGCCGACGCCGGCGACTACTTCACGATCGTCGCGGGGATCGCGAGCATCGGCGATGTCATCACCGAGCGCACCGACCGGATCTACCGCGCGAAGCTGGGCCCGCTGTGGCGCTTCTACTTCCTCGGCGAGGGTCTCGACGCCGCGCTCGGTCAGGGGGCGGCGACCAAGCCGATGCTGGTGTTCGCCGACCTGGCGGCCAACACCACCATCTTCGCCAATGGTCTCGCGCTCGAGAATCCTTCGCTCGCACCGGCCGTGGAGGCCGGGATCGAGCTGGAACACCGCACCGCGGAGTCCTCGTTCGACGTGCTGGCCCAATTCGACGCCATCTGACCGGCTCGCACTTTCCGGCCGGCTGTCACGAGGCTCCGGATGCCCGCAGCGCCTTCCGGTCGATCTTTCCGGTGGGATTGCGCGGGATCTCCGGCACGACGGCGATCTCGCGGGGCCGCTGGAACCGGGACACCCGGTCGTGCAGGAACGCTCGAAGCTCTTCGGGACCGATGTCCTGCCCCGGCGCCACGACCGCGTAGGCGACCAGCCGCTGCCCGTAGTCGGCATCCTCGATCCCGATCACCGCGGCGTCGCACACCGCCGGGTGGGTCGCGAGCACGTTCTCCACTTCCTGCGGATACACGTTCTCGCCACCCGAGACGATCATGTCGTCGGCCCGGCCCGCGATGAACAGCCGCCCGCCCGGGTCGAGATACCCGAGGTCGCCGGTGCTGATCAGACCGTCGGTCCGGGCCTTGTCGCCGCCACCGGAATACCCCGCGAAACCCAACGCGCTGCCGACGTAGATCTGCCCGACCGCCCACGCGGGCAACCGCGATCCGTCCACGCCGAGGATGCGCACGTCGGTGCCGCTGACCGGGCGGCCCACGGTGCCGAGCGCGACACGCAGATCGGCCGGTGTGGCCAAGGTGCCGATGCCGACTTCCGAAGAACCGTAACCGTTGTAGAGCACGTCGCCGAAGGTCGCGATGAACGCCGCGGCCACGGCCGGCGCCAGCGGCGCGCCCCCGGACAGCACCACACGCAGCGACGCCAGGTCGTGGTCGGCGCGCTTCTCGGCGGGCACGGCCATGATGCGTTGCAGCATCATGGGCACTCCGGCGAACATCTCGACCCGGTGGGCGGCGATCGTCGCCAGCGCGTTCTCGGCGTCGAATCGCCTGCGCAGCACCAGTTTTCCGCCCAGGGTGATCCCGAGCAGGGCGATGCCGAGGCCGAAGCCGTGGAACATGGGGATGCCGACGGCGATCACCGCGCCCGCGCGCAATCCGGTGCGATGGATCACGCTCGCGGCGGTGCCCGCGATCATCGACACTCCCGGTTCTCGCGGCACGCCCTTGGGGATGCCCGTCGTGCCGGAGGTCAGGATCACCAAGCGGCCCGACGCCTTTCGCGCGGGGGCCGCGAGGCCCATCCGCAGCCAGGCGTCGACGCTCGGGTCCATGGATCCGGCCGACCCGAAGCAGATCACCAGCGGTCCGGTGTAGCCCGCCGACCGCAGGACGGGCACGAACTCGGCATCGCAGAGCACCGTCACCGGGTGATGGCGGTCCAGTGTGCGCCGCAGCGCCTCGGTGTGGAAGTCGGTATTGAGCAGCAGCGCGTCCGCGCCGGTGGCCAGCACCCCGAACAGCCCGGCGACGAAATACCGGCTGTTGCGGCACATCACCGCCACCCCGTCGCCGGTGCCGGCGCCGATCACGCGCTCCAGTCCGCCCGCCACGGCGTCGACGGTCGCCGACAGCTCCGCGTAGGTGACCGTGCCACGGTCGTCGACCACCGCGGTCCGATTCGGCCACCGGGCCGCGGACAGGGACGGCAGGACCGGGGGGTTCGTGCGGTGACCGGCCAGCGCGCAGCTCATGCGCACCGCCGCCCCGACCCCGACCGGGCGCAGCACCTGCGCCTCGGTCAGCGCCACACCCAGCGCTATCCCGTTGCGCGCCAGCTTGATCCGATTCATCGCTGTCCCCCGGCGCTCGCGGCGTCGGTGTCGCGGGTGGCCCGCGCCCAGACCCGCATGAACGCGGCCATCGGGCCCGGCAGCGCGGTGGACATCACGTCGGCGGGCCATACCCACCAGGGGGCCAGGGCGCGCGGGCGACGCACGATGGCGCGGGCGACGATCTCGGCCGCCTCCTCCGGATACAGTCCGGGCAGCAACCGCATGATCGGGGTCGGCGCGCTCATCCGGGTGTACATCAAGGCCATGTAGGCGGTGGTGACGGTGAGGCCGTCGGCCCGCAATTCCGGTGTGACACTGCGCAACCAGACGTCGAAGGCCCCTTTGGACGCCTGGTAGGCGCCCCAGCGCGGGCCGGGCGCGATCCGCACGCCGACGGTGGAGATATTGATGATCTGGCCGCGGCCCGCCTCCCGCATGGGCGGCAGCAGGCCCAGCAGCAGCCGGATCGGGCCCAGATAGTTGATGCCCATGGTGCGTTCGAAGTCATGGAAGCGGTCGTACTGCAGGTGCAACGACCGCCGCATCGACTTGCCCGCGTTGTTCACGATCACATCCAGGGCGCCGTGCCGCTCGGTAATGGTCTTGGCCAGCTCCCCGGCCGCGACCTCGTCGGTCAGGTCCGCCGGATAGGAGAAGGCACGCCCGCCCTTCGAATTCAACTCCGCGGCAAGGGCTTCCAACCGCTCCGCGGTCCTCGCCACCAGCAGCACCGTCGCGTCGGCGGCGGCCAGCTCGCGCGCCACCGCCTCGCCCAGCCCGAAGGACGCGCCCGTGACGAGCACGGTCTTGCCGGACACCGCCCGCCGCAACGCTTTCCGATCGGAGGACCGCGGCGGGTTGACCGCCCGGTCCAGCGTCATCCGGGCCGCGCGCACGACCGGGTTCTCACTGTTCGTCATCGCTCTTCCTTTTCCGCCTCGAGGGTCCCCGCCCCAGCGACCGCCTCGAGGGTCCGTAAACCGGCGATCTGTATCCGTGCGGCCAATCGCACGGTCTCGTCCCAGCCGCGGGCGTGCAGGTGGTGCCGCACACTGGTGAAGTTGTCGGCCAGACCGGTGATCACCGACCACAGCGTCGCCACCACGGTCCCGGTGTCGATCTGCGCGCCGAGGCCCGGAATCCGCATCCGCTCGACGGTTCGCAGAATCAGGTCGTAGGCGCGCGCTGCCGCGAGCACCAGCTGACCGCCCACCTCGTGATCGACGTCCACCTCCCCGGCCAGCACCGCCCAGATATTGAGTTCCTGCCCGTACACCCGGTACATCTCGGCGTAGTCGGTGGCGATCGCCACGAACAGGTCCTCGGGGTCCGCGAGGCTCTCGCACAGCGGCTCGATCTTCGCGACGAATTCCCCGAGTCGTTCGGCGTACAGGGCCGCGTACAGCGCTTCCTTGGTCGCGAAGTACGTGTACACGGTGCCCGGACTGATGCCCGCTCCTTTGGCCACATCGCGCATCTGCAGCGCGGCGTAGCCCTGCTCGGTCAGCAACCGTCGTCCGGCGTCGAGGATGTCGCCCCGACGAGCCTCGCGGTCACCCCACTTCGTGGCCATCCACCCGCCATTCTGAACACGGTTCATATTGAACACGGTTCAGAATGCAGTAGGTGTAACCAGGTGTCAACACCTGGCTAGGAGAAGCGTTGTACCGGAACGGGAGTGCGTGCACCGAGGCAGCGCAGCGAGAGATTCGGCGAGTGCGGGAGGGGCGACGGGCCCTCAGCGCGATTTGCGAACCAGAGCCACCCGCCGACGACGGCGACGGGCCGGGGCCGGCTGCGCGGAGCGGCGGGGCTTGCGGCCGTGGCGCAGCAGGATCATGAGCAGATCCTCCGCCGCGCGATAGTGCGGGATGTCGACCCACAGCCGCCAGAGGACCTCCGGGTCCCCGGCCTCCAGCACAGTGACACGGACCGGGAGGACGTAGGCGGCGATGCCGATATCGGAGAGCGCGAAAAGCACTCGATAGACGTGGGACTCGTCGAGGTCGGCGAGGATTCCCCACCCTCGCGCGTCGAGTCCGTTGCTCAAACCCCGCGACGGGACCCAGTGCGGAGTCAGGCGCCCTACCGACCAGGGATCGGGGATCTCACGCGCCGCGGTCATGACGGCAGTCTATGCGCGTGAGCGAACCGGCGTCGCGGGTCGGCGTCGCGGCGCAGGTCGGGAGCACTATCGGGTGGCGTCGTGGCGGACCGCGGTGACGGCCCTGCGGGCGGCGACCTGGACCGGGTCCCAGACCGGGGAGAAGGGTGGCGCGTAGCCGAGGTCCAGGGCGACGATCTGGTCGACGGTGAGACGCGCGGTGAGGGCGACGGCGACGATGTCGATGCGTTTGCCCGCGCCCTCGCGGCCGACGATCTGTGCGCCGAGGAGGCGGCCGGTGCGGCGTTCGGCGAGCATCTTCACGGTCATGGGGGCTGCTCCCGGGTAATAGCCGGAGCGGCTCGTGGATTCGATGGTGACAGTGACGAATTGCAAGCCGGCGGCGAGGGCGTCGCTCTCGCGCAGACCCGTTCGGGCGACCTCCAGATCGCATACCTTGCTGACCGCGGTGCCCACCACGCCGGGGAAGGTGGCGTAGTCACCGCCCACGCCGGAACCGATGATCTGGCCGTGCTTGTTGGCGTGGGTGCCCAGGGGGATGTGGCGTTCGGAGCCGGAGACGAGGTCGAGCACCTCCACGCAATCGCCTCCCGCCCAGATGTTCTCGTGCCCGCGCACCCGCATGGCGAGATCGGTGAGCAGGCCCCCGGACTCCCCCAGTGGGAGACCCGCCGCGCGGGCGACGCCGGTGACGGGGCGGACACCGATGCCGAGAATCACGACGTCGGCGGGATATTCGGCGTCGGCGGTGGCGACGGCGGTGACGCGTCCCCGTTCGTCGGTCCGGACGGCTGTCATTTCGGTGTCACCGATGACGTCGATGCCCATGCCCTGCATCGATTTCCGGATCAGCGCGCCCATATCGGGATCGAGGGTGGACATCGGCTCGGCGCCCCGGTTGATCATGGTGACCTGGAATCCGCGATGGATCATCGCCTCCGCCATTTCCACCCCGATGTATCCCGCGCCCACCACCACCGCGCGCCGCCCCGGAATCGATTCGAGGGTGTCGATGAGCCGCTGACCGTCATCGAGGGTCTGCACACCGTGCACCCCGTCGGCGTCGATACCGGGCAGCTCGGGCCGGATCGGCGTCGCACCGGTGGCGATCACGAGCTTGTCGTAACCGATCCAGCCTTCCTGCCCCGCGTCGAGCGCACGGAACCGCACCCGCTGCCCGGCCACATCGATCTCCACCACCTCGGTCCGCAGCCGCAGATCGATATCCCGCGCCCGATGCTGCTCCGGCGTCCGCGCGACGAGCTCATCCGGCCCACCGACTTCCCCACCGACCCAATACGGAATCCCGCACGCCGAATACGAGGTGAAATGCCCCCGCTCGAAGACGACGATTTCCAACTCCCGCACGCTCTTCAGCCGGCGCGCCTGCGAAGCCGCCGCCATCCCCGCCGCGTCCCCACCGATGATCACCACGCGTTCGCTCATGACTGACACGGTACGAGGTCACGGCCCACGAAACCGGGACCAACCTGTTCCGCCGCGGGGCGCGGCCGTCGGAGGCCCGGCGCAGGACGCCCTCGCTGACGGTTCCGCGCCGCCGCGCTCCCCCATATCCACTCCGACGGCCACCGCTGCCACCGGCAGCGCACAACACGGCAATTCACTGGGCTTGACGCCGGTACCGATGATCTGGTGCGGCAATGCCCCTTGGGCTGCCAGAGTCAATTGCCTTGGGCGGCAACAGCTTGCCGACGCGGCAGCTTAGGTGATGACCTGCCGCAAATCAATGGCAAGCCGAAATGCGATACGGCACAGAATTAGCCAAGCGTCCGGTTCTACCCTCAGGTAAGCTACTCGCCAGTATTCGATTCAGGTTACGGTCCAGCGTGGGCTCGATGGACGGTCCGACGGGGAGGTCGGGCGCAGCGAGGCAGGGTAGGTGCAGGTGTTGATCAGAGGGTTGAGATTGCCATTCGCCGTGCGGTGCGGCGTGATATCGGATGGCCGCACCGGGCTGAACTCGAATGTCGTTGCGCGCGAATCGATGCGGGGCATCACATCCTAGCAACGCGCGGGGCTCGATCCCGCACATCACTTCTCGGGGGGGACTCGAGCTACCGAGGAGACTCTGTGTCTGGCATTGCCACTGCCGTGAATATCCCCGAGCGCAGCCTTTCCGGCTTGCCGCTCCTGGGAATTCGATCCCGGCTGCGTCGACCTCCGCCCGGTCAGGCAACCTCGAACAATCTCTAAAACTCTTGGTGTAGTAGACATTTCACACATGCGCGGTGCTGTTGCGCGCAGGTGCGTGCTCGTCGTGAGGAAGGATCTCGAGTAGTGACCCGATCAGATTTCCCCGTAGCTGTCGTTGGAATGGCGTGCCGGCTGCCGGGAGTTGCTGATCTCGACGACTTCTGGCGGCTACTCGGCGAGGGACGCGCCACCGTCGGCGCCGCCCCGGCGGCGCGCGCGAATCTCAGCGAACGCGCGAGTTTCCTGGATTCCGTGAGCGATTTCGACGCGGAGTTCTTCGGCATCGCCCCCCATGAGGCCCGATCGATCGATCCACAGCAATTGCTCGCGCTGGAGCTGAGCTGGGAAGCCCTCGAAGACGCGGGGCTGGCCGATGTGGCCCGCGAATCGCGCCGGGGCGGGGTATTTCTCGGTTGTACCAGCGGTGACTTCGCGGAACTCGTCAACGCCGCCGAAGGGCCCGGCATCACGCGCCACTCCCTGTGGGGCGCGACGCGCGGAATCATCGCCAACCGGGTTTCCAACTATTTCGGTTTCACCGGCCCCAGCCTGTTGGTCGACAGCGCCCAGGCCTCCTCGCTGGTCGCGGTGCACCTGGCGTGCGAAAGCCTGCGGGCGGGTGAAACCGATATCGCATTGGCCGGTGGCGTCAATCTGATCCTCTCGCCGACCAGTGGTGAACGGATCGAACACTTCGGTGCGCAATCGGCACAGGGCCGGTGCTACACCTTCGACTCGCGCGCGGACGGATTCGTGCGCGGCGAAGGCGGTGGCGTGATCGTGCTGAAGCCGCTGGCACAGGCGATCGACGACGGCGACCGGATTCACGCCGTCATCCGTGGCAGCGCGGTCAATACCGGCAATGAACGGCGGGTGTTGAGTGCGCCGAGTCGCGAAGCGCAGGTCGCCGCGATTCGCTCCGCGCTCGAGGCGGCCGATGTGCCCACCGATTCCGTGCAGTACGTCGAATTGCACGGCACGGGAACACCGGCGGGCGACCCGGTCGAGGCCGCCGCACTCGGCGCGACATACGGCTCCGATCGCGAACCGAATTCGCCGCTGGCGGTGGGGTCGGTCAAGACGAATGTCGGCCATCTGGAGGGCGCCGCCGGAATCATCGGCCTCATCAAGACCGCGCTGTGTCTGCGCCACCGCGAACTCGTGGCCAGCCTCAATTTCGAGCGGCCCAATCCGGCTATTCCCCTGGATGATCTGCGCTTGCGTGTGGTCAGCGAACCGGAGCAGTGGGCTGCGACCGCCATTCGGCGGGCGGGCGTATCCGCATTCGGTATGGGCGGTTCGAACGTTCACTTGATCCTCGACGAGGCTCCGATCGCGGACATCGCGACAACTACCAGCAAGTCCGAAGACGCCGCCGAGGTGCCGATCGTGCTCTCCGCGCGCGATGAGGCCGGCCTCCGCGCGCAGGCGAGCCGGCTCCGTGACTGGCTGGTGCGCCACCCGGAACTCGCCCTCGCCGACGTGGCGTATTCTCTGCTCACCGCCCGCGCCCAGATGCCTTGGCGGGCAGACTTTTCCGTGTCGAGCCGCGAGCAGCTACTGGTCGGGCTGGGAACGCTCGCCGAGCACGGCGGCGGTTCGGACCGCACCGGACTGCCGATGGACTCGACGGCCGGGGCGACCGGTGTCCGGGTAGACCTGCCGCCGTACGCATTTCACCGCCGGGAGAACTCCACCGAGCTCGAATCCGTCGATTCGCCGCCGGTAGCGCCCGCCCCGACGGTCCTCGCGCACCAGCTGCGAGCGATGCCCGAATATCAGCACCGCGCCGCGGTTCTCGCCGTGGTCCGCGAGCAGGCCGCCGCGGTCCTCGGGTACGAATCGGCCGAGTCGATTCGCGGCGACCTGCCGTTCACCGATCTCGGGTTCGACTCGCTCAGTGGCGTGGAACTGCAGAAACGCCTGACCCGGGCGACGGGTGTGGAATTGCCGCCCTCGCTCATCTTCGATCACCCCACCGCCACCTCGGTGGCCGACCTGCTGAGGTCACACGCCACCGCGGCCGGTGAGCAGCGCGGCCGGGTCACGCGGCGAACCTCCTCGGACGAGCCGATCGCGATCGTCGGCATGGGTGCGCGGTTCCCCGGCGGTATCTCCTCCGCCGATGAGCTGTGGGACCTGGTCGCGGCGGGACGAGACGCGATCGGTGACTTCCCCGCCGATCGCGGCTGGGATCTCGATCGTCTCTACGATCCCGACGCCGACAAGGCGGGCACCGTCTACACGCGACGAGGCGGCTTCCTCAGCGGTGCAGGTGATTTCGACCCCGGATTCTTCGGGATCAGCCCGCGCGAGGCACTGGCGATGGATCCGCAGCAGCGGGTGTTCCTCGAAACCGCGTGGGAAGCCCTCGAAGACGCCGGAATCGACCCGACCACACTGCGCGGCAGCGATACCGGTGTCTTCGTGGGAGCCTGCGCGTCAGGGTATTCCGGTCTCGTCACCGGCGAGCTGGAGGGCTTCCGGCTGACCGGCACCTCGCACAGCGTCATCTCGGGCCGGCTCGCCTACGTCCTCGGCCTGGAGGGGCCGGCGGTGACGGTGGACACCGCGTGCTCCTCCTCGCTGGTGGCGCTGCACTCGGCGTGCCAGGCATTGCGCAGGGGCGAGAGCTCTCTGGTTCTCGCCGGAGGCGTGACCATCGCCGCGACTCCCGACCTGTATGTCGATTTCTCCCGGCAGCGCGGGCTGTCGCGCGACGGCCGCTGCAAGGCTTTTTCTGCCGCTGCCGACGGTGTCGGCTGGTCCGAGGGATCGGGGGTGCTCGTTCTGGAGCGACTCTCCGATGCTCGCCGGCTCGGACACGACGTCCTGGCGGTGGTGCGTGGTAGTGCCGTCAACCAGGACGGCGCGAGCAATGGGCTCACCGCACCCAATGGGCCGTCGCAGCAACGCGTGATCGAGCAGGCCCTCGCCGACGCCGGAATCTCGGCGGCCGATGTGGACGCCGTCGAGGCGCACGGCACCGGTACGAGACTGGGCGATCCGATCGAGGCACAGGCGCTGATCGCCGTCTACGGACAGGCTCGCGGCGACCGGGAACCCCTGCGGATCGGTTCGCTCAAATCGAATATCGGCCATACCGTCGCCGCCGCCGGCGTCGCCGGTGTGATCAAGACCGTTCAGTCGATGCGGCATGGACGACTGCCGCGCACCCTGCACGCGGAAACGCCTTCCCCGCATGTGGATTGGAATGCGGGTGCGGTACGGCTGCTGGCCGAGGCCGAACCGTGGGAACGCGGGGAGCGGCCGCGGCGGGCGGGGGTCTCGTCGTTCGGGATCAGCGGAACGAACGCGCATGTGATCCTCGAGGAAGCGCCCGTCGACGCGGCGACATCGGACACTCCGCGCGGCGGCTCGGATCTCCCGAACACGAGCGCGGTGCCGCTGGTCCTCTCGGGCAAGAGCGAGGCGGCGCTGCGCGCACAGGCCGCCCGCCTGCGACTGTGGTTGTCGGAACGCCCTCAGCTGGATGTCGCCGAGGTCGCCGGTGCGCTGACTTCGACCCGGGCACAACTCGATTCGCGCGCGGTGGTGTTCGGACGCGACCGGGACGAGCTGCTCGAGCGATTGCAGGCCGTCGCCGATGCGGGCAGTGGCGCCGAGATCCTCACCGGAACCCTCGTCACGGGCCAGACCGCGTTTCTGTTCACCGGACAGGGTGCCCAGCGAGTCGGCATGGGCGCCGACCTCTACAGCGCCTTCCCCGCCTTCGCGACCGCACTGGACGAGGTGTGCGCACACCTCGATCCGCTCCTCGGACGGTCACTGCGTGAGGTGATGTTCACCGATGCCACCGGCGTGCTCGATCGCACCGAATGGACGCAACCCGCGCTCTTCGCCTTCGAAGTCGCGCTGTACCGGCTGCTGGAATCGTTCGGAACGGCACCGGACGTCCTCGCGGGCCACTCCATCGGCGAACTGTCGGCCGCCCACGTGGCCGGAGTGCTGTCGCTGCCCGACGCCTGCGCACTCGTGGCGGCCCGAGGCCGGTTGATGGGCGAACTCCCCGAGGGCGGGGCGATGCTCGCCGTCGCCGTCGACGAGGCACGAGCGAACGACATCATCGCCGGACACGATGGCCGCCTCTCGCTCGCCGCGGTCAATGCCCCGGCCGCGACGGTGCTTTCCGGTGACTCCGACGCGATCGACGCCGTCGAACGAGACCTGGCCGCCGAGGGAATTCAGACCACCCGGCTGCGCGTCAGCCACGCTTTCCATTCGGCACGAATGGATCCGATGCTGGCGGGGTTCCGCACGATCGCGGAGCGCCTCACCTATCACCCGCCCCGGGTGCCCATCGTTTCCACCGTCGCCGGAGACCTGGCGGGCGAGACCATCGCCACCCCCGACTACTGGGTGCGGCAGGTGCGGGACGCCGTCCGCTTCGCACCCGCGATCGCCACCCTGCTCGCGAGCGGAGTGCGGCGATTCGTCGAAGTGGGACCGGATGCCATTCTCAGCGCGGCGACCAACCGGTACCTGGCGACCGATCCCGCCATCGAGTCGTCGACCTCGGTCGTGGCCACTTCGCGACGGTCGAATGATCAGGTACCGCAGCTGCTCTCCGCCCTGGCGCAGCTCCACGTCACCGGTGACCCCGTCGACTGGCGGCCCCTGCTGCCCGCCTCCGATCGACGAATCCCGTTGCCGACCTACGCATTCCAGCATCAGCGGTTCTGGCTGCGCCCGAGTATTTCCGCGGGCACGTCCGGTGATCACCCGATTCTGACCGGTGTCGTCGGGGTCGCGGGCACCGATGAATGGTTGTTCACGGGTCGACTGTCCATGCGCGAACACCCGTGGATCACCGACCATGCGGCGCACGGCGTGGTGGTCGTCCCGAGCGCGGTCCTGGTGGAATTCCTGCTCATCGCGGGCATGCGAATCGACTGCGATGTGCTCGACGAGCTCACGTTGCAGGTTCCGATCGTGCCCGCCGACGACGACGAGATCGAACTCCAGGTCGCTGTTCGGGCTCCCGAGCCCGGGCGTCGGCCTTTCGACTTCTACTTCCGGAAGTCCGCGGATGCTCCGTGGGTACTCAATGCGACCGGCGCACTCGCGCAAGAACATTCGATCGACTCGGAGGCATTGCGGTTGCTCGGCCAGGCGTGGCCGCCCGCCGATGCGGAAGCGATCGACGCGACGCGCATTCCGAGCCTGATGACTCAGGGCTCCGGGCTCGAATACGGCCCGGCATTCGGCGGCGTCCAGGCCGTATGGCGACAGACGGACGCTGTCTTCTCCGAGGTCTCCCTACGCACCGAGGCGGGTGACGCGGCCCGCGCTTTCGGTCTGCACCCCACGCTGCTGGATATGACGGTGCACGCCGGACTCGCCGAATTGCTGTGGCGCGGACTGGATCACGAACCGGGCTCGGGGAAACTGTTGTTCCGCTGGGGCGGTGCGCGATTCCATCGGCCGATGGCGGATCGATCGGCGCAGCTGACATCGCTTCGAGTCGCCGCCGTCGCGACGGGGCCGGAGACCATCTCCGTCGCCGCCGTCGATTCCGTTGGCCGGCCGATTGTTTCGGTGGATGCCGTCGTCATGCGCCCGTATGACGTGCGACGGTTCTTCGAAGGACTGTCCGAGAACACGGCCGATCTGCATCAGGTGCGCTGGGAGCGCGCGGGCGGCGAGGTCGTCGGCGACGCGGAGCGGATTCCGACCGCGGTGGCGTACCGTCCGGAGCTCCCGGGCGAACCGGCCGATATCGGTTCGGCGACCCGACGGGCCGTGAACGAGACGCTCGCCCGGCTGAATTCGTGGCTGCTGGACGAACGGCAATCGGACGCGCAGCTGGTCGTCATCACCACCGGCGCAATAGGAGTCGCCGACGAGACCCCCGATCTCATCGCGGCCGCGGTGTGGGGCGTGGTGCGCACCGCGCAGTCGGAGAATCCGGATCGCTTCGTCCTCGTCGACGAGGACCCGGCGGCGCCGTTGGATGCCGAAGCGCTGGTCGCCGTGGTGCGTACGGGGCAACCGCAGGTCGCGATTCGCGGTGCCGAGGTGCTCGTACCGCGATTGGTTCGCGCCGAGACCGCCCACGCCGAGGTCGACCCCACCCCGTTCGGAACCGGAACGGTGCTGATCACCGGCGGCACAGGCGGATTGGGCGCATTGTTCGCCCGGCATCTCGTGACCGAGTACGGCGTCCGGAACCTGGCGTTGACCTCCCGCCGAGGCCCCGACGCTCCCGGCGCGACGGCCCTGGTCGAAGAATTGGCAACCCTGGGCGCCCAGGCTCGGATCATCGCCTGCGACATAGCCGACCCTGAATCGGTACGACAGCTGGTGAGCGGTCTGGATTTGAGCGCGGTGGTACACGCCGCAGGCGTCCTCGACGACGGCACCATCGGCTCCCTGACCGCCGAGCAGGTCGACCGGGTCTTGGCGCCGAAGGTCGCCGGCGCGTGGAATCTGCACGAAGCGACCGAGAATATCGACCTCTCCGCATTCGTGCTGTTCTCCTCGGTCGCGGGAGTGATCGGTTCGGCCGGGCAGGGCAACTATGCGGCCGCGAACAGCTTCCTGGACGCGCTGGCCGAGCGGCGACGCGCCGCCGGCCTGGCCGCGACGTCCTTGGCCTGGGGACCCTGGGGCGAGGCGGGCGGAATGACGGGCGAGTTGGACCGGGTCGCCGTCGCCCGGTGGGATCGCCTCGGGCTCGGGCAAATCGAACGCGCCGAGGGACTGCGTCTGTTCGATGCCGCGCTCGCGCATCGTGCCGCACGCCTGGTTCCGCTGCGTTTCGATGCGACCGCACTGCGTCGCGGATCCGACGGTCGCGCGTTGCCGCCGGTCCTGCGCGGGTTCGTCCGGCGTCCCGCCGAGGTCGTGAAATCCGTTGGCGCGGTGGATACCTTGGCCGCGAGGCTGGCCGAGGCGGGTTCGGACCGCGGTGCCGCCCTGACCCTGGAGACGGTGCGCGCCCAGGTCGCAGCCGTCCTCGGACATGATTCCGGTGACTCGATCGATGCCGAGACGCCGTTCCGGGAACTGGGCCTCGATTCGCTGGGCGGAGTGGAGCTGCGGAATCGGCTCGGTAAGGCCACCGGTCTGTCTCTGCCCTCGACCCTGGTCTTCGATTACCCGACGCCCGCGGCGGTGGCGAAGCTGGTCCAGTCGAGAGTCGCGCCGACGGCGACACCGGTGGCGAAGCCGGCGGCGTCGAGCCCCGCACGCACCGATGAGCCGATCGCGATCGTCGGCATGGCCTGCCGCTACCCGGGAGGTGTCGAATCCCCCGACGCACTCTGGGATCTGGTGTTCGCGGGAACGGACGCGACCAGCGACTTCCCCTCCGACCGCGGCTGGGAGCTGGACCGGCTGATCGACCCGGACCCCGACAACCCGGGTACCACCTATTCGGGGCGAGGTGGATTCATCACCGGCGCCGCCGATTTCGACGCGGGCTTCTTCGGAATCGGTCCCCGTGAGGCGGTCGCGATGGATCCGCAGCAGCGGTTGCTGCTCGAAGTGTCCTGGGAGGCGCTCGAACACGCGGGAATCGACCCGACCTCATTGCGCGGCAGCGATACCGGCGTCTATTCGGGCGTGATGTACCAGGACTACGAGTCGCTGACCCGCAACGCGGGTCCGGAGGTCGAGGGTTACGCGCTCACCGGATCGCTGGGCAGCGTGGTCTCGGGGCGGATCGGCTACGCCCTGGGACTGGAAGGTCCCGCGCTGACGGTGGACACCGCGTGCTCGTCCTCGCTGGTGGCGCTGCACCTGGCGTGCCGTGCGCTGCGGCAGGGGGAAAGTTCCCTGGCCCTGGTCGGCGGGGCCACGGTCATGGCCACGCCCGCGGTCTTCCTCGACTTCTCCCGGCAGCGCGGTCTCGCCTCGGACGGGCGCTGCAAATCGTTCTCCGCGGCCGCCGACGGCGTGGCCTGGTCGGAGGGTGCGGCCGTGCTGGTCGTCGAACGGCTCTCGGACGCGCAGCGGCTCGGCCACACCGTGCTCGCGGTCGTCCGTGGCAGCGCGGTCAAGCAGGACGGCGCCAGCAATGGTCTGACCGCGCCCAACGGACCGGCTCAGGAGCGGGTGATCGCCGAGGCGCTGGCCGACGCCGGTTTGACGGCGGCGGACGTGGACGCCGTCGAGGCGCACGGCACCGGCACCACCCTGGGCGACCCGATCGAGGCGCACGCGCTGATCGCCACCTATGGACAAGCTCGCGGCGACCGGGAACCCCTGCGGATCGGCTCGCTCAAATCCAATATCGGGCATGCCCAAGCGGCCGCGGGTGTCGGCGGAATCATCAAGATGGTTCAGGCCATGCACCATCGCGTGCTGCCGCGCACCCTGCACGCGGACGAGCTCTCACCGCATGTCGATTGGTCATCGGGGGCCGTGCGGGTGCTCACCGACGCCGAGCCGTGGCCCGGCGGTGACCGGCTGCGCCGCGCCGGCGTCTCGTCCTTCGGCATCAGCGGAACGAACGCGCACGTCATCCTCGAGGAGCCGCCCGTGACCGCGGCCGAACCCGCCCTCGCACCGGAGAATCCGAGCGTCGCCGCCCTGATGCTCTCGGGACGGTCCGAGGCGGCCCTGCGCGATCAGGCGGATCGGTTGCGGCAGTGGATGATCGAACGCCCCGAACTCGCCGCACGGGATGTCGCCTCGGCCCTGGTCCGCACCCGGGCCCGACTGGACTGGCGCGGCGGGGTCATCGGTCGCGACCGTGACGAACTGCTCGCCGGCCTGGCGGCCCTCGCCGACGGGCAGGCCACCACGACCGCCGTCGCGGGCACGGCGACACCGGGGCGAGTGGCGTTCCTGTTCACCGGACAGGGTGCGCAGCGCCGCGGCATGGGTGCCGGGCTCTACCGCGACTACCCGGCCTTCGCGAGCGCCCTCGACGAAGTGTGCGCCGAATTCGACGGCCGGCTCGGCGGATCGCTGCGCGCGGTGATGTTCGACGCGCCCGAAAGCGGGCTGAACCGAACGGAATTCACGCAGCCCGCGCTGTTCGCCTTCGAAGTGGCGCTGTTCCGGCTGCTGGAGTCCTTCGGCGTGATGCCGGACGTGGTCGCCGGACATTCCATCGGTGAGCTCGCCGCGGCGTATGTGGCGGGCGTGTGGTCGCTGCCGGACGCGTGCGCACTGGTGGCGGCACGCGGACGGTTGATGGGTGGCCTGCCCGAAGGCGGCGCCATGCTCGCGGTGGCTGTCTCCGAGGCGGACGCGGTAGCGGTGGTGGCCGACTATTCCGATCGCCTCTCGGTGGCGGCGGTCAACGGGCCTGCCGCCGTGGTGCTCTCGGGCGATGAGGACGCCGTCGCCGAGGTCGACCGGCTGTTCGAGCAGCGCGGTGTCCGGACGAGTCGGCTCCGGGTCAGCCACGCGTTCCATTCGGCGCGCATGGACCCGATGCTGGCCGAATTCCGCACTGTGGCTGAGGGATTGACCTATCGGCAGCCGCTGCTGCCGATCGTTTCGAACGTCACCGGCACCGAGGCGGGCGACGCTGTCCGCGACCCAGAGTACTGGGTGGCGCAGGTGCGTGGCTGTGTGCGTTTCGCGCCGGGAGTCGACACCCTGATCGAGAGCGGTGTACGGAAGTTCCTTGAGGTCGGCCCCGACGCGGTGCTCACCGCCATGACGTCGGCCTGCCTGGCGCAGCACCCCGAGGTGGAGTCGAAATCCATGGCGGTGGCGGCATCTCGGCGGTCGATGGACGAGCCGACCGCGTTCGTCACCGCATTGGCGCGGGCGGATGCCGCCGGTATTCCCGTCGACTGGTCGCAGGCTCACGACCGGCCTGCTGTCCGTGTCGCCTTGCCCACCTATGCGTTCCAGCGTCAGCGCTATTGGGCCCGGCCCGTCGTGGCGAACGATGTCCGGCGTTCGGGACTCGAAGACGCCGGTCATCCGCTGCTCGGCGCGATCGTCCGGCTGCCGGGCTCGGAGC
This sequence comes from Nocardia sp. CA-136227, assembly GCF_050955695.1. Lineage (NCBI taxonomy): Bacteria > Bacillati > Actinomycetota > Actinomycetes > Mycobacteriales > Nocardiaceae > Nocardia > Nocardia sp. CA-136227. The sequence continues at coordinate 2,857,110 of NZ_CP192081.1, read as the reverse complement.
AGGTGGTGTTCACCGGCCGGCTGTCGCGAAGCGCGCAGCCCTGGCTCGAAGACCACGCGGTCGCGGGCACGGTGCTCTTGCCCGGCGCCGCCCTGGCGGAGCTCGCGCTCCATGCCGGTGCGGTCACCGGGCGGCCGCGTCTGGCCGAACTGGTGATCGAGGCGCCGTTGCCGATTCCGGCGGATGCGGGGGTCCAGCTGCGCCTGGTGGTGGGCGAACCCGACGACTCGAACGGCGTGACGGCACAGTTCTATTCACGAGTCGAGAACGCCGGACCCGACGGCGAATCGCCGTGGACGCGCCACGCCTCCGCGACCCTCACCGACGACGCGTTCGCACCGTCGAACCCGGGCGGATCGCCCGATTGGCCGCCCGCGGATGCCGCGGCGATCGCCGTCGAAGACGGCTACGCGGCGCTGGCGGAACGCGGCTACCGATACGGGCCGGCGTTCCGAGGCGTGCGGTCGTTGTGGGCGCGTGCCGGTGAGGCGTTCGCCGAGATCGCACTGCCGGATTCGGTCCGCGACCAGGCCGGGGAGTTCGGGATCCACCCCGCCCTCCTGGATTCGGCGCTGCACGCGATCCTGCTGGGCGGGCTGCTTCCCGCGCCGCCGAATGGTTCGGTCGCCGTGCCGTTCTCCTGGGAACACGTCGGCCTGCGTGGCACCGGATCGAACGCCCTTCGGGTGCACGCGAGGGTTTCCGATTCCGGGGGCGAGCGCATCAGCTTGACCTTCACCGACCAGGCCGACACGCCGGTGGGTGAGGTGGGGGCACTGACCCTGCGTGCCATCGCGGCGGGCTCGCTCACCGCATCCCGGCGCGACCGCCTCGGCTACCACGTCGATTGGGTGGCCCGGCCGCAACCGGACGGCGGCACAGTGGATGTCGTCTGGGCCGGCGCCGCACCGGACGGGGACTACGAGATCGCCACGATCGGCGAGCGCAGACATGTGGTCGCATCGATCGAACCGGCGACCACGACCGGATCCGTGCCGGAATCGGTGCGCCGGACGGTCATCGACGTCGCCGCGCGAGTGCGGCGACTGCTGGACGGTGATGATCCCGTCGTGGTGGTCACGCGCCGGGCGGTCGCGGCCGAGGCCGGCGAGCACATCGATCCGGCGAGCGCCGCCGTGTGGGGCCTGCTCCGCACCGCGCAGAGCGAGAACCCGGACCGGATCAGGCTCGTGGACATCGGCGGGGACGGCGCCCTTCGCGCAGGCGTGGAGTCGGCGTCGGCGATCGCCGACGAATCCCAGCTGGCTGTGCGGGGTTCGGCGGTGTACGTCCCGCGAGTCACCCGCGACTCCGGCGCCCTGACCGCCCCCGCCGGTGCGGCCTTTGCGCTGACCCTCCGTGACCGGGGAACCCTGGCCATGGAGAACTTCGGACTCGACGAGACCGCGGGCGCGACAACCGTGCTCGAGCCGGGCCAGGTCCGGGTGAGTATGCGTGCGGTGGGCCTGAACTTCCGGGATGTGCTCATGGCGTTGGGCACCTACCCGGATCCGCTCGGCCGCATCGGCGGCGAGGGCGCGGGCGTCGTGCTGGAAGTCGGGGCCGACGTCACCGAATTCGCCGTCGGTGATCACGTTTTCGGTTTCACCCCCGGTATGGGTTCGGTTGTCGTGGTGGACCGGCGACTGCTCGCACCGATGCCACGCGGCTGGTCGTTCGCACAGGCCGCCGCTGTTCCGATCGTGTACGCGACCGCCTACTACGGTCTGGTCGACCTCGCCGACGCCCGGTCCGGTGAGACGCTGCTGCTGCACGCGGCGACCGGCGGCGTCGGCATGGCGGCGGTGCAACTCGCCCGGCACCTGGGGCTGCGCGTCCTGGCCACGGCGAGCAAACCCAAGTGGAACGTACTGCGCGACATGGGTTTCGACGATGCGGATATCGCCGATTCCCGAACCCTGGAATTCGAACAGGAATTCCTGGAGCGCACCGGCGGCGCCGGCGTGGACATCGTGCTCGATTCGCTGGCAGGCGAATTCGTGGACGCCTCGCTGCGCCTACTCCCCCGCGGCGGGCGATTCGTCGAGATGGGGATGATCGACCGTCGCGACCCGGTCGAGATCGGCGCGACGCACCCCGGCGTGCGCTACGCCAGTTTCATGCTGATGGAGGCGGGACCCGAGCGGCTGCGGGAGATTCTGGCAGCCCTCGTGGCACTGTTCGATCGCGGTGAGCTGACGCCGTATCCGATCACCGCATGGGATCTGCGGCGCGCCCCTGACGCCTTCCGCCACCTCAGCCAGGCCCGGGGTGTCGGCAAGAACGTGCTCACCGTCCCGGCACCGCCGCGCACCGACGGAACCGTGCTGATCACCGGCGGCACCGGCGGTTTGGGGGTGGTGGCCGCACGCCACCTCATCACCGGCCACGGTGCGCGCAGGCTCGTGCTCGCGAGCCGACGCGGCATGGAGACGCCGGGTGCGGCGGAAACGGTCGCCGAACTCACCGCACTCGGCGCGCACGTGGACGTCGTCGCGTGCGATGCGGCCGATCGGGCGGCGCTCGACCGGCTGCTCGCCACGATCCCCGGCCGGCACCCGCTGACCATGGTCGTACACGCGGCAGGTGTGCTGGCCGACGGCCTGCTCGCCACCATGACCGACGAGCAGATCGCACGGGTCCTGCGTCCCAAGGTCGACGCCGCCTGGAATCTGCACGAGGCCACCGCGGGCATGGACCTCTCGGCCTTCGTGCTCTACTCCTCGGTCGCGGGGGTGCTCGGTACGGCGGGCCAGGCCAACTACGCCGCCGCCAACACCTTCCTCGACGCACTGGCGCACCTGCGGCACGCCGAGGGACTCCCCGCGACCTCCATCGCATGGGGGCCATGGCAGCAGAGCAGCGGAATGACCGGCGATCTGACCGAAGCGGATCTGGCACGACTGCGACGGGAGGGCCTGCTCCCGCTGAATGCGGACGAGGGCATGGACCTTTTCGACGCGGCTACGGCCACCGGCCGTCCCACCTCCGTGGCGGTTCGCATGGACCGCGACGCGCTCGGCGCGGGCGACCCGGCCGGTGTCCGCCCGATCATGCGGGCACTGTCCAGGCCGGCGGCCACCTCGGCGACAGCGCTGAAGCAGCGGGGGGCGGTCACCGAACCGGCGACGGCGGAGATCGCCGCCGATTCGGGACAGCTGGTCACCCGCCTGCTCGGTCGTTCGGCCGAGGAGCAGAAGCGGGTCCTGCTCGGTGTGATCGGCGTGCACGCCGCGGCCGTGCTCGGTCACACCGGCGCCGACACGTTGGAGCCGGATAGACCGTTCAGCGCGATCGGGTTCGACTCGCTCGGGGTGATGGAATTCCGCAACAGGTTGAAATCGGCTGCGGGAGTGCAGTTGTCGGCCACCGCGATGTTCGATCACCCGACTCCGGCGGCCCTGGCCGAGTTCCTCCGTCAGGAGTTGGTGCCTGCCGACGCGGCCGCGCGGGCGCTCGCCGCCGAGGTCGACTCGCTCACCAGAAGTTTCGCCGAGGCGGAACTGACCAGGTCGGAACGTTCCGACCTGGCCGAGAAGTTGCCCGCGCTACTACGCAAGCTCGAGGACGTAGCGGCCGATCGCGGCCCACTGCACCCACCAGGGGTGAACGACGCCGGCGATCTCGAATCCGCCGACGACGACGAGCTTTTCGAATTCATCGACAGCCTCTGAGCTGATGGACCAGGAGATTCTCTGATGGCTGACGACGACGAACTGCGCCGGTACCTCAAGAAGACGGCCAAGGAGCTGTACGAGACCAAGCAGCAGCTGCGCACGCTCACCGATCGAATGCGGGAACCGATCGCCATTGTCGGGATGGCGTGCCGATACCCGGGCGGCGTGCGCTCTCCCGAGCAACTGTGGCAGCTGACCGCGGACGGCGTCGACGCCATCGGCGGCTATCCGACCGATCGAGGCTGGGACCTCGAGCGGCTGTTCGACACGGACCCCGACGCGGCGGGCACCATCTACACGCGCGACGGTGGATTCCTCGACGACATCGGTGATTTCGATGCCGCCTTCTTCGGCATCGGCCCCCGCGAGGCGGCGGCGATGGATCCGCAGCAGCGGCTCATGCTGGAGGCCGCCTGGGAGGCCCTCGAGGACGCGGGTATCGACCCGACGTCGCTGCGGGGCAGCGACACCGGTGTCTTCGCCGGTGTCATCCATCAGCACTACGGCCCCCGCATCGGTTCCGCCACCATCGGCGCGGAGACCGAAGGCCATGCCTACCTGGGTGTTTCGAACAGCGTCCTGGCCGGACGGATCGCCTACACCTTCGGCTTCACCGGCCCGGCGATCGCGGTCGACACCGCGTGTTCGTCCTCACTGGTGGCAATACACCTGGCCTGCCAGGCCTTGCGTCAGGGCGATACGGACGTGGCGCTGGCCGGTGGCGTCACCGTGATGTCGGACCCGTCGCTCCTGATCGCTTTCGCCCGGCAGCGGGCATTGTCCAGCGACGCCCGGTGCAAGGCGTTCGCGGCCGCCGCCGATGGCACCGGCTTCTCCGAGGGACTCGGAATGCTGGTGCTGGAACGACTCTCGGACGCCCAGCGCGCGGGCCACACCGTGCTGGCGGTCATTCGGGGAAGCGCGGTCAATCAGGACGGTGCGAGCAACGGCCTCACCGCGCCGAACGGCCCGTCCCAGGAGCGGGTCATCGCGCAGGCACTGGGCAATGCCGGACTGGAACCCGCCGACGTCGACGCGGTCGAGGCGCACGGAACGGGCACGATGCTCGGCGATCCGATCGAGGCGCAGGCGCTCATCGGCGTGTACGGCGCGGGACGCCACGGTGAGCCGCTACATCTGGGCTCGCTGAAATCCAATATCGGTCACACCTCGGCCGCCGCGGGTGTCGGCGGCGTGATCAAGATGGTGCAGGCCATGCGCCACGGTGTGCTGCCGCGAACCCTGCACGTGGATGAACCCACGCCCCACGTGGATTGGTCGGCCGGTACGGTTCGCCTGCTTCAGGACAGCCACCCGTGGCCACAGGGGGAACGCGTACGCCGGGCGGGCGTGTCCTCCTTCGGCGCCAGCGGCACCAATGCGCACCTCATTCTCGAGGAAGCCCCTGCCCCGGCGGAGGCCGCGGCCGAGGCGGATACCTCGCCGCGAGTCTCGGCCGACAGCGTCGCGCTCGTCGTCTCGGCCAAATCCGAAGCCGCTCTCCGTGCACAGGCGGATCGGCTGCGGCAGTGGCTGGCCGAGCGCCCCGACACGGATGTGCGCGAGGTGGCACATGCCCTGGCGAGCTCGCGGGCGCTGCTCGATTGGCGTGGCGCGGTCACCGGGCGCGACCGTGCCGAAGTGCTGAGCGGTTTGGCGGATCTGGCCACGGACGGGCCGAACGCGGTCGTGGCGAAGGCTGATTCCGGTGCCACCGCGTTCCTGTTCACCGGTCAGGGCGCGCAACGCGCCGGGATGGGCGCCGGGCTCTACAACGCGTACCCGGCGTTCGCCACCGCACTGGACGAGGTGTGCGCGGTACTGGATCGGCCGCTGGGACGGTCGCTGCGGGAGGTGATGTTCACCGACCCCGACGGCCTGCTGGACCGCACCGAATGGACTCAGCCCGCGCTGTTCGCCTTCGAGGTGGCACTGTTCCGGCTGCTGGAATCCTTCGGTGTCACACCGGATGTGCTGGTCGGTCACTCGATCGGCGAGCTGGCGGCGGCACATGTCGCCGGAGTGCTGTCGCTGCCGCACGCCTGCGCGCTGGTGGCGGCCCGCGGCCGCCTGATGGGCGCATTGCCCGAGGGCGGCGCGATGCTCGCCGCGGCAATCGATGCGGCGCGCGCGTCCGAACTGATCGCGGCAGTGGCCGATCGAGTCTCGGTGGCCGCGGCGAACGGTCCCACCTCGACGGTCCTGTCCGGCGATACCGAGGCGATCGAGAGCCTGGAGCGCGAACTCACCGCCGCGGGCATCCAGACCAAGCGGCTCCGGGTGAGCCATGCCTTCCATTCGGCGCGGATGACGCCGATGCTCGAGAAGTTCCGCTCCGTCGCGCGGAAACTCGACTACCGCACGCCCAAGCTGCCGATCGTCTCTACGGTCACCGGAGAGTCGGCCGGTGATTCGGTGACCGATCCCGAGTACTGGGTGCAGCAGGTCCGCGCCACCGTTCGCTTCGCGCCCGCGATCGACACCCTGCGCGCCGACGGGGTCCGCCGCTTCGTCGAAGTCGGCCCCGACGCGGTACTGACCGCCATGACCCGCGAATGCCTGGGCGAGAACACCGATCTCGCGGCTGCCCCGGCGACAGTGGCCCTGGCGCGCCGGTCGTCCGAGGAAGTCGGGCAGTTCGTGGCCGCCTTGGCGCAGCTGCAGGCGACGGGCGCGCGCGTCGACTGGCGCTCGACCTACGCCGAGCGCGGCACGGCTCCTATCACCCTGCCCAAGTACGCCTTTCAACGTCGCCGCTACTGGCTGAACCCCGACCACGGCGCGGCCGCGGACATGTCGGACCATCCGATCCTCACCGGCGTACTCGGATTGGCCGGTTCGGACGAGTGGCTCTTCACCGGCCGACTATCGGCGGCGACGCATCCGTGGATCGCCGACCACCTGTCGTACGGCGTGATGGTCCTGCCGAGCGCCACGTTGATCGAGTTCCTCCTCGTCGCCGGTGGCCGCATCGGTTGCGAGGCGGTCGAAGAACTCACCCTGCAAGCACCGATCGTGCCCTCCGACAGCACTGAGATCGAACTCCAGGTACTGGTGCAGGCCCCCGATTCGACCGGGCATCGCGCGTTCGAATTCTATTTCCGTACATCGACTTCCGACGAATGGATCCACAACGCGACGGGTTCGCTCGCCACATCCGTCGGGCGCGAACCGGAAGTGCTCTCCCGGCTGCGGGCGGAATCGTGGCCGCCAGCCGACGCACAACACCTCGACAGTGCCGCACTGCCCGCGCAGATCGCCGCGGACGCGGGACTCGAATACGGTCCGGCGTTCCTCGGGGTACAGCAGGTGTGGGAGCGTGACGACACCGTCTTCTCCGAGATCGCCCTGAACTCGGACCTCAGCACGGCCGCAACGCATTCGGGACGTCACACTCTGCATCCCGCGCTGCTCGATATGGTCATGCACGCCGCGTTCTCCCGGCTGATCTGGCGTGACGGGAACCCCGATCCGAACACCGGCAAACTGCTCTTCCGCTGGGGTGGGGCTCGGTTCCACCGTCCGGCGACCCAGGATGGCCGGCCCGCCGAGGTGTCCGCACTGCGGGTCATCGCGGTCGCTCAGGGGCCGGAAGCCGTGGCGGTCGCGGCCGTCGACCCGGATGGCAATCCCGTCGTCTCGGTCGATGCCGTGGTGATGCGGCCGTACGACGTCAAGGAATTCCGCAGTGCGCTGTCAGCCGACGCCGCCGCACTGTACGAGGTGCGCTGGGAGGAGGATCCGAACCCGCGCGATCTCAACGCCGCCGAGGAACTTCCCCAGGCCGTGGTCTTCCGTGCCGATTCGTCCACGGATGGAACGGTTTCCGGCGAACCGCAGGAGATACGGGCACGGGTTCACTCGACCCTGACGCACCTGCGCTCATGGCTCACCCAGCAACGACCGGCCGATTCCCGGCTGGTACTGGTGGCGTCGGGTGGGGCCGGAATTCCCGGGGAAACTCCTGATCCGGCAGCGGCCGCGGTGTGGGGGCTGCTGCGCAGCGCGCAGTCGGAGCATCCCGATCGATTCGTTCTGATCGACGAGGATCCCGCCGCGCCCGCGAACCCCGACCGGATCACCGCCGCGCTGGCTACGCGCGCACCACAGATCGCGCTGCGTGACGACCGCGTTCTGGTTCCCCGGCTCCGACCCGCCGCCGAAACGAGCGGTACCGCAACGGAACTTGCCGCCACCGCCGCGACCTTCGACGGAGCGACGGTACTGATCACCGGCGGCACCGGCGGCCTCGGCTCGCTGTTCGCCCGGCATCTGGTCGCCGAACACGGTGTGCACGAACTGGTTCTGACCTCACGACGTGGTCCGGATGCGGCGGGAGCCGCCGAGTTGGTCGCGGAGTTGGCGCGGCTGGGGGCGCGAGCCCGGGTCGTCGCGTGCGATGTGGCCGATCGCGATGCGGTGCGCGAGCTGCTCGCCGACATCGGCGATACCCCGATCGCGGTGGTGCACACCGCCGGCGTGCTCGATGACGGAACCGTCGCGACACTGACCGACGCACAGGTCGACCGGGTACTCGCGCCGAAGGTCGACGGCGCTTGGCATCTGGACGAACTGACCCGGGGCAGAGATGTCCGCGCCTTCGTGGTGTTCTCCTCGATCGCGGCCGTCCTCGGCACCTCGGGCCAGGCGAACTACGCCGCCGCCAACGCCGCGCTGGACGCCCTGGCCCAGCGCCGCCGCGACGCCGGTCTGGCGGCGACCTCGTTGGCGTGGGGTCCGTGGAACCAGTCCAGCGGGATGACCGGCGGACTGGATCGTGGCGCGCTGGCGCGCTGGGAACGGCTGGGGCTGAGCCCACTCGCCGACGCTGAGGGCGTGCGTCTCTTCGACGAGGCACTCGCGCACGGCTCGGCGCGACTGTCGCCGATCCGGTTCGATGCCGGTGCACTGCGCACCGCCGACGAGTCCGAGGTGCCCGAGGTCCTGCGCGGATTCCTCCCCCGCCGCGCGCGTGCCGCCACGCCGACCGCCGTCGCGGCGGCCGGGACGCTCGGCGGCCGCCTGGCCGAAATACCCGCGGCACGGCGCGGCGACCTGGTGCTGGAGACAGTGCTGTCCGAAGCCGCGGCGGTCCTGGGTCACGACTCCGCGGCCGACATCCGGTCGGATCAGCGTTTCGACGAGATCGGTTTCGATTCGCTCGGCGGCGTGGAGTTCCGCAACCGGCTGGGCAAGGCCACCGGTCTGCAACTGCCGTCGACGCTGGTGTTCGATCATCCGACCCCGGCGGCGGTGGCGAAGCTGGTGCTGTCCCGCGTCGAGCCGACGGCGGGCGAACCCGTCAAGCAGGCGGCGCGCCGGGTTCGGGCCGCTGGAACATCGCAGGACGAGCCGATCGCCATCGTCGGCATGGCGTGCCGGTTCCCCGGTGGCGTCGAATCACCCGATGACCTCTGGGATCTCGTTGCTGCCGGGGTCGACGCGACCGGCGATTTCCCGACCGATCGGGGCTGGGATCTGGAGCGACTGTTCGACGCGGATCCGGACAAGCCCGGGACCGTCTACGCGCGGCGCGCCGGATTCCTCGACAAGGCGGGTGATTTCGATCCGGGATTCTTCGGGATCGGACCCCGGGAGGCGTCCGCGATGGACCCGCAGCAGCGCCTGCTCCTCGAAACGTCCTGGGAGGCGCTCGAGGACGCCGGCATCGACCCAGACTCGTTGCGGGGCACCGACACCGGGGTGTTCGTCGGCGCGGGCGCGTCCGGTTACGTCGACCTGGTCGGCGGCGATCTGGAGGGCTATCGGCTCACCGGCACCACGAGCAGCGTGATGTCGGGGCGGGTGGCCTACGCGCTGGGGCTGGAGGGTCCGACGCTCACCGTGGACACCGCCTGCTCCTCCTCGCTGGTCTCGCTGCACCTGGCTGCTCAGGCGCTGCGCAATGGGGAGAGCTCCCTCGTGCTGGCGAGCGGCGTGACGGTCGCGGCCAGCCCGTATCTGTCCGTCGATTTCGCGCGGCAGCGCGGACTGTCCCCGGACGGCCGGTGCAAGGCGTTCTCCGCGGCGGCCGACGGCGTCGCCTTCTCCGAGGGCGCCGGGGTGCTGGTGCTCGAGCGGCTCTCCGACGCGAAACGCCTGGGGCACAATGTCCTCGCCCTCGTGCGTGGCACGGCGATCAACTCCGACGGGGCGAGCAACGGCCTGACCGCGCCGAACGGTCCGTCCCAGGAACGCGTGATCACCGCGGCACTGGCGAATGCCGGCCTCTCGCCGTCGGATATCGACGCGGTCGAGGCGCACGGCACCGGCACCACACTGGGTGATCCGATCGAGGCGCAGGCGCTGATGGCGGTCTACGGTCGCGACCGCGCGCAACGCCCGCTGCGGATCGGTTCGCTCAAGTCGAATATCGGCCACACCGTCGCCGCCGCGGGTGTCGGCGGCGTCATCAAGATGGTGCAGGCGCTGCGGCACGAAACCCTGCCCAAGACACTGCATGTCGACGCACCGAGCCCGCACGTGGACTGGACCGCCGCGGACGTCGCGCTGCTGATCGAGGCGCACCCGTGGCCGGCCGGAGACCGGCCGCGTCGCGCGGGCGTGTCGTCGTTCGGTGTCAGCGGCACCAACGCCCACGCCATCCTCGAAGAGGCACCCCGTCCCGTCATCGCGGCGGAAGCCGATAGCCACCCGGTCGGTACGGTGCCCTGGCTGTTGTCGGCCAAGAACGACACCGCCCTTCGGGCGCAGGCCGCGAAACTCCAGCGGTGGCTGATCGAGCACCCCGACGCCGATCCGGCGCGCGTCGCGCACGCGCTCGCCACCACCCGCGCCCAGCACGAGGCGCGGGCGGCGGTCCTGGGCGCCGATCGCGACGAACTGCTCTCCCGGCTGGCGCAATTGGCCGCCGGACCCGCGACCGCCGGAGTGGTTTCCGGCACCGTGGGCGCCGGGAAGACCGCCTTCCTGTGCACCGGCCAGGGCGCGCAGCGGGTCGGGATGGGCGCGGGACTCGCCGCGGCCTTCCCCGTCTTCGCCGTCGCGCTCGACGAGGTGTGCGCGCGGTTCGATCCGCTGCTCGAATGTTCGCTGCGGCAAGCGATGTTCACCGGACACGCGGCGAATCTCGATCGCACCCGCTTCACCCAGCCCGCGCTGTTCGCGTTCGAGGTGGCGCTGTACCGGCTGCTGGAGTCCTTCGGCGTGACACCCGATGTCCTGGTGGGCCATTCGATCGGCGAGCTGACCGCGGCGTACCTGGCCGGCGTCTGGTCCCTGGAGGATGCCTGCGCGCTGGTCGCGGCCCGCGGCCGCCTGATGGAGGCACTGCCCGAGGGCGGTGCGATGCTCGCGGTCGCCGCACCCGAGGACGAAGTCGACGCCGCGATCGCCGAATACCGTGATCGGATCTCGATCGCGGCGGTGAACGCGCCTGCCGCCGTGGTCGTCTCCGGCGACGCCGCTACCGTCGACACCCTCGAGAAGGAGTTCGCCGAGCGGGGCCGCAGAACGAACCGGCTGCGGGTGTCACACGCCTTCCATTCGCACCTGATGGAGCCCATGCTGGGCGAGTTCGAGACCGTCGCTGCCGCGGCCACGTTCCATCCCCCGCGGATTCCCTTGGTATCCAATGTCTCCGGCGAGATCGCCGGTGACGAGATCCTGAAGCCGGATTATTGGGTGGCGCAGGTGCGCGCCGCGGTGCGTTACGCACCCGGCGTACAGACGCTGGTGGCCTCGGGCGTGCGCCGCTTCCTCGAAATCGGTCCGGACGCCGTCCTGGCGGCCATGACCCGGCAGACCCTGCCCGCCGATATCGAGTCGCGTGCGGTGGTCGCGGCGGGCGCCCGCCGGGACCACGACGAGGTCGAGCAATTCGTGACGATGCTCGCCCAGGCACACACCGCGGGCGTGGCCGTCGACTGGACGCCGTTGTTCGGCGACCGCCCGACGCCACGTATCACCCTGCCCACCTACGCGTTCCAACACCAGCGCTATTGGCTCGAACCCGGTCTCGGGGACCGGCGGTCCGACGCCTCGGAGCACCCCCTGCTCACCGACGTGGTGCGGGTGGCCGATCGGGACGAGTGGATGTTCACGGGTCGATTCTCGCTGCGCACGCACCCGTGGATCACCGACCACACCACCTACGGTGTGGTGGTCGTCCCCAGCGCCGCGCTCATGGAGATGCTGCTGGTCGCCGGTCGGCGCATCGGCTGCGACGTCGTCGACGAACTCATCCTCGAGCGGCCGATCCTGCCGCCGGCGGACGGCGAGGTCGAACTCCAAGTGCTGGTGCGGGAACCGGATACCGCGGGACGCCGGTCCTTCACGTTCCACTACCGCCTCCCCGACGGCGAGTGGGCGCGAAACGCCAGCGGGGTACTGAGTGGTCGACAACTGATCGACCTCGGCCTGATGGAGATGCTGCGCAGTACGCCATGGCCGCCGGTCGGCGCCGAACCGGTGGACACCGAATGGATTCCGGGCCACGCGACGCGGGTCGCCGGGCTGGCCTACGGCCCATCGTTCCGCGGAATCGGCGCCGCCTGGCACAGCGATGACACGGCGTTCTCCGAGATCACCCTGAACCCGGAGGTGCCCGGCGACGGGTTCCAGCTGCATCCGGGCCTGTTCGACATGGTGATGCACGCCGGGCTCGTCAGCTTGATCTGGTCGGACCTCGACAGCAACCCGGCCGAGGGCAAACTCCTGTTCCGCTGGGGCGCCACGCAATTCCACACGACTTCCCCGGTCACCTCGATGCGGGTGATGGCCGTACGGCGCAACAGCGAGGCGATCGCCGTGGTGGCCGTGGACCAGGCCGGCAACCCGGTGGTGTCCATCGACGAAGTCGTCATGCGTTCGTACGACGTCGACCAGTTCCGCGCCACGCTGTCGGGAGGAGGCGCGGGCCGGTACGGGTTACGTTGGGCGCCGGTCGAAATACCGGACCCACCCGCCCCGATCGGGAGCGCGGCCGTGCTCGGAGCGGCGGTCGTCACCGGAATCGAGGAGCGGTATCCGGATCTGGCGGCGCTGGCCGCCACCCCGACCGTTCCGGACCTCGTGGTCTGGCCCGAATCCGCCGGACTACAGGGTGCTTCCCCGCAGTCCGCGCGGGCTCGCGTCCATGCCGCATGGGATCTGGTCCGGGGCTGGCTGACCGACGAACGGTTCGGACGGTCGCAGTTGGTTGTGGTGAACGAAGGCGCGGCGACCTTGCCCGATTCCGCACCGGATCCGGCGGCTGCCGCCGTCTCGGGGATGATCCGCAGCGCTCAGGCCGAATATCCGGATCGAATCGCGCTGCTCGACGTGGACCGATCCGTTGGTATGCAACAACTTTCGGCCGAGGTGATTCGAGCCGCTATCGCGGTCGGCGAGCCACAGGTGGCGGTGCGGGGCGACAGCGTCCTGGCGCCGCGGCTGGAGCCGGTGACAGCGGCTGCGGGTGAACCGATTTCCTTCGGCACCGGAACCGTTCTGATCACGGGCGGAACCGGTGGATTGGGTGCGCTGCTGGCCCGGCACCTGGTCACCGCGCACGGTGTCGATCGGCTGCTGCTGGTCTCGCGGCGCGGTGAACGTGCCGACGGCGCAACCGAACTCGCGGCGGAACTGTCCGGATACGGCGCGCACGTGCGCATAGCCGCCTGCGATGTCACCGACCGCGGTGCTCTGCGGGAACTGCTGGCGGACCTGCCGGACGAGCACCCGCTCACCGCCGTCGTGCACGCCGCCGGTGTGCTCGCGGACGGCACCTTCGACGGCCTCACGACCGACCGAATCGACCAGGTGTTCGCTCCGAAGGCCGAGGCGGCGTGGCACCTGCACGAGCTCACCCGGGAGATGAACCTGTCGGCGTTCGTCATGTTCTCCTCCATCGCGGGCATGATCGGTTCGGCCGGACAGGCGAATTACGTCGCCGCCAACGGCTTCCTGGACGCACTCGCGCTGCGCCGCCGTGCCGAAGGGCTGCCGGGGCTCGCGCTCGCCTGGGGTCCGTGGCGACAGGACCTCGGCATGACCGGCACCTTGGATCGCACCGCCATGAGCCGACTTGACCGACTGGGCCTGACGCCGCTGGACCACGAAGACGGCCTGCGGATGTTCGACGAATCGCTGACCACGGCCGAGCCCGTGCCGGCGCTGCTGCACCTCGACACCGACAAGCTGCGCGTCGAAGCACACACCGGGTCGGTTCCGGCGGTGCTGCGCGGATTCGTCCGAGCGGGCGGCCGGACTGCCACGCGGGTGAGTGACGGACCCTCGCTCGGAGAGCGACTGCACGGGGTGGCGGAGGCCAAGCGTCACGGCTTCGTCCTCGACCTGGTGCGCGAACACGCGGCCACGGTGCTGGGTTACGAGTCGCTCGACGACATCGGTTCCGATCGCGGCTTCGACGAACTGGGCTTCGATTCCCTCGGCGGCGTCGAGTTCCGCAACCGGCTGTCGAAGGTCGTGGGGCTGTCGCTGCCCTCGACCCTGGTGTTCGACTACCCCACCGCGCGAGATCTGGCGGGCTACCTGCTGGAGCAGGCCCTGGCGGAGACACCCGCGCCGGCGGCCGCACCCACGCCGGCGGCCGCGGCGATGGCGCCCGACGTCGCACAGCTCGAGGCCATGGTCGAGCGGATCATCGCCGACGGCGGCAACACCGACGAGACCATCGCGGCGCTGCGGGGCATCGCCGACCGTCTGCACGCCCATCTGGGTGACGCGTGGCCCGACGGCGTCTACCAGGACCTCGAGGTCTACGACGACCTCGAGTCCCATTCCGACGATGAACTATTCACTCTGATCGACGAGGAGTTCGGCCCAGCATGACCAATCCGAGCAGCAGCAACGAGGAACGCCTCAGCCGGTATCTGCGGAAGGTCACCGGGGATCTCCGCACCGCCAACAAGCGAATCCAGCAGCTGGAGGAAAAGGCCGGGGAGCCACTCGCGATCGTCGGCATGAGCTGCCGGTACCCGGGTGGTGTCGACACTCCGGACCGGCTGTGGGAATTGGTCGCCGCCGGAACCGACGCGATCGGCCCGTTCCCCACCGACCGCGGCTGGGATCTCGAGCGGCTGTTCGACACCGACCCGGACGTGCCCGGGACCGTGTACGCCCGGGAGGGCGGATTCCTCGATGCGGCGGGCGATTTCGATGCCGGGTTCTTCGGTCTCGGACCCCGCACGGCGGAGGCGATGGATCCGCAGCAGCGGCTGTTCCTCGAAGCGTCCTGGGAGGCTTTGGAGAACGCCGGCATCGATCCGGTGTCGCTGCGGGACAGCGACACCGGCGTCTACGCGGGCGTGATCCACTTCGACTACGGCCGCCGCGTCGGCGCGCCCGGTCACAGCGCCGAATCCGAAGGCAATGCCCACCCGGGTGTTTCGGCCAGCATCCTGTCCGGGCGGGTGTCGTTCAGTCTCGGTTTCAAGGGTCCGGCGCTGTCGGTGGACACCGCGTGCTCGTCGTCGCTGGTCGCCCTGCATCTCGCCTGCCAGGCGCTGCGACAGGGCGAGACGTCGCTCGCCCTGGTCGGCGGTGTCACGGTGATGTCGGATCCCGCCCAGCTCATCAGCTTCGCCCGGCAGCGCGCGCTGTCCCCGGACGGCCGGTGCCGGGCGTTCGGGGCCGCGGCCAACGGGACCGGCTTCTCCGACGGTCTCGGCATGCTCGTGGTCGAACGGCTGTCGGACGCGCGCCGACTCGGCCACCCCGTCCTCGCGGTGGTGCGCGGCAGCGCGGTGAACCAGGACGGCACCAGCAGTCGGCTGACCGCGCCGAACGGCCCCTCGCAGGAGAAGGTGATCGCGCAGGCGCTCGCCAATGCCGGTCTGACGCCCGCCGATATCGACGCGGTCGAGGCGCACGGCACCGGCACCCAGCTCGGTGACCCGATCGAGGCGCGGGCGTTGATCGCCACCTACGGTCGCGATCGCGTCGGCGATCCGTTGCGGATCGGATCGCTCAAATCGAACATCGGACACACCTCCGCCGCGGCCGGCGTCGGTGGCGTGATCAAGATGGTGCAGGCGATGCGGCACGAAACACTGCCCGCGACACTGCATGTCGATACCCCGACCCCCCACGTGAACTGGTCCGGGGGAAACGTGCGGCTGCTGACCGAGGCCGAGCCGTGGGCAGCGGGCGAGCGGGTGCGGCGTGCCGGAGTGTCGTCCTTCGGCGCCAGCGGCACCAATGCCCACGTGATCCTGGAAGAGGCGCCCGCCCCGGTGGAGCGCACCGCCGATCCGGCCAACGAGGCCGGCGTGGGTGCCGCCGAGACCGCGGCGGTGGTCTCCGAGATCGCCGCGTTGCCGCTCTCCTCGAAGACCGAGGACGGTGTGCGCGCGCAGGCGGCCAAACTGCTCGAGTGGGTGCGCGAACGTCCCGACCTGACGGTCGGCGATATCGGCTGTTCGCTGGTCACCGGCCGCTCCCGAATGGAGTGGCGGGCCGCGGTGGTGGCAAGCGACCGGGAGACCATGCTCGCCGGACTGGCGGAGCTCGTGGAGCACGGATCGGCGGGCGATGTCGCCATCGGCCGAGCGGTGACGCGCAAGACCGCCTTCCTGTGCACCGGACAGGGCGCCCAGCGCGCCGGCATGGGTCGCGAACTGTACGAGGCGTTTCCGGTGTTCGCGGCCGCGCTGGACGAGATCTGCGCGCAGTTCGACCCGCTATTGGGCACGTCGTTGCGGCAGCTGATGTTCACCGGCCGAGCGGTCGGCGACGGTCCCGAGGGTGCGGAGGCGCTGCATCGGACCGAGTTCACCCAGCCCGCGCTGTTCGCGTACGAGGTCGCGCTGTACCGGCTCCTCGAATCCTTCGGAGTAACGCCGGATGCGCTGATCGGGCATTCGATCGGCGAGCTGGCCGCCGCGTACCTCGCCGGTCTGTGGTCGCTGCCGGACGCGTGCCGCCTGGTCGCGGCGCGCGGCCGGCTCATGGGGCGGCTGCCCGCCGGGGGTGCGATGCTCGCGATCGCGGCGAGCGAGGGCGAGGTCTCCCCGCTGCTCGCCGACGAGGCGCGGCGGTTGGCCATCGCCGCCGTGAATTCGCCGGTAGCCGTGGTCGTCTCGGGCGACGAGGAGGCGGTGACGGCGCTGGCGGAGCGGTGCGCCGAGCGCGGCTGGCGGACCTCGCGGTTGCGGGTGTCGCATGCGTTCCATTCCCACCTGATGGATCCGATGCTGGCCGAATTCACTTCCGTCGCAGGGTCGTTGACCTATCGACGCCCGAGCATTCCGCTGGTATCGAACCTTTCCGGCCGGATCGCCGGTGATGAGGTGCTCGAGCCCGCCTACTGGGTCCGGCAGGTACGCGAGGCCGTTCGGTTCGCTCGCGGCGTGGACACCCTGGTGGCCGAGGGCGTGCGCCGATTCCTCGAGATCGGCCCTGATGCGGTGCTGACCGCGATGACCAGGCAGTGCCTGCCGGAGAATGTCGAAGCACAGGCGGCCGTGCTGGCCGGAGCCCGCCGCGGGCGGGCCGAGGTCGAGCAGTTCGTGACCTGCCTCGCGCAGGCACATACCGTCGGCGCCGATGTCGCGTGGACGGCGCTGTTCACCGGACGCCCGGTCGCGCGAGTCCCGTTGCCCACCTACGCGTTCCAGCGTCGCCGCTATTGGATCGACCCGGTCGGCGGTAACGCCGGGGTCGAAGCCGCGGGTTTGGGTGCGGTCCAGCATCCGCTGCTGGGCGCGGTGCTGTCGGCACCGGAGTCGGGCGAGGTCTTGTTGACCGGGCGGCTGTCGCTCACGGCCCAGCCGTGGCTCGCCG
The DNA here is from genome assembly GCF_050955695.1 of Nocardia sp. CA-136227. NCBI lineage: Bacteria > Bacillati > Actinomycetota > Actinomycetes > Mycobacteriales > Nocardiaceae > Nocardia > Nocardia sp. CA-136227. The sequence goes on along the minus strand of NZ_CP192081.1, from coordinate 2,839,687 downwards.
ATCATGTGATCGGCGGCGCGGCACTGTTGCCGGGAACCGGTTTCGCGGAGCTGGTCCTGCGGGCCGGAATCGAGGTCGGCTGCCCGGCGCTCGAGGAGCTGACCTTGCAGGCTCCGCTGCTGCTGCCCGCGGCGGGCGGCGTGCAGATCCAGGTCGTCGTCGGCGGGCACGAGCAGGGTCAACGGCCGGTTGCCGTCTACTCCCGTGCTGAACACGACCATGACGACGAGTGGGTGTTGCACGCGCGAGGCGCGCTGACCGTCGCCGACGGTGCGGCCGAACCTCCGATCGAGGCGTGGCCGCCGACCGCGGCGACCGAAATCGAGGTCGCCGCGGCGTATTCGAGCTTGTTCGCCCGTGGTTACGAGTACGGCCCGGCCTTTCAGGGTGTGCGGGCGCTGTGGCGGCGTGGCGATGAGGTGTTCGCCGAGATCGCCGCCGACGCCGACACCGGGGTGCGCGTCGAAGGTTTCGGAATCCATCCGGCGCTGCTGGACGCCGCCTTGCACGCCGGGTACCTGGCCGGTGCGCTCGAAGGCGATGCGGGACAGCCGGAGTCGCCGTTCAGGGTCCCGGCCGGGCAGGTCGCACTGCCGTTCGCGTGGGACTCGGTGGAACTGCACGCCGCGGAAGCCGCCGTGCTGCGGGTGCGGCTGACCCCGGCCGGATCATCGGTGTCGGTGCGGGTGGCCGACGAATACGGGCAACCGGTCCTGTCGGGATCGGTTGCGGCACGGCCGATGCCGCTCGAACAGCTCGTCGCGGCCGCGTCGGGTGGCGTGGCCGACCCGGTCCTGGAACTCGTATGGTCACCGGCCCATCCGACCCGGATAGACGACACTGCCGAGCAGCCCGCGATCGAGGCCGAGGTTGGGCGCTGGGACTGGCTGGATGAGGCCGCGCAGGTACCTCCGGTGGTGCTCCTCGAAGCCGGTGCCGGGTGGAACGACACCGACGGCACCGATGTAGTGACCACCACCCATGACGAGATCGCGCGAATCCTGGCGGTATTGCAGGAATGGTCGGCCCAGGAACGGTTCGCGGCGAGCACGCTGCTGATCGCCACCCGCGGCGCGGTCGCCCTGCCCGATGAGGAGCCCACCGACCTCCCCGGTGCGGCGGTGTGGGGCTTGGTGCGTGCCGCCCAGGCCGAGGAACCGGGCCGAATCATCTTGGTGGACAACGACACCGCCATCGACGAGCACCTCGCGTCCGCCGTCGTGGCGGTGGGCGAACCGCAGGTGGTCGTGCGCGGCGGCATCACCCACACCGCTCGCCTGGTTCGACCCGCGGATGAACGCACGGACAGCACCGACGAGGTGGCCGCGTTCGGCGCGGGGACCGTGTTGATCACTGGCGGCACCGGCGGTTTGGGCGCGGTGCTGGCCCGGCACGTGGTGGTCGAGCACGGCGTGCGGTCGTTGCTGCTGGCCAGCCGCAGCGGCCCGCGGGCCGAGGGAGCGGCAGCCCTGCGCGCCGAACTGGAGCAGCTGGGCGCCCAGGTGACCGTCGTGGCCTGTGACGTCGCGGACGCCGCGGCGGTAGCCGAACTGATCGACGAAGTACCGGCCCAGTGGCCCCTGACCGGCGTCATCCATGCCGCGGGTGTGCTCGACGACGGGACCATCGCGTCCTTGACTCCGCAGCGGATGAATGCGGTGCTGGCACCGAAGGCCGACGCCGCCTGGTATCTGCACGAGGCCACCGCGGATTTGAATCTCGCTGCGTTCGTGCTGTTCTCGTCGGTATCGGGCACCCTCGGTGGCCCCGGGCAGGGCAATTACGCGGCCGCGAACACCTTCCTCGACGCGCTGGCGGCCCACCGCCGGGCCCGCGGGCTCGCCGGTCAATCCCTGGCGTGGGGCCCGTGGGCCCGGTCTCGCGGCATGACCGCGCACCTGCAGGAGTCCGACGTGGCGCGGATGAGCCGGGGCGGATTCACCGCGCTCACCGACGAGCAGGCGCTGAGCGGTTGGGCCGCGGCACTGCGACGGGGCGCGCCGCACACGGTGATCGCGACCATCGACACCGCCGCGCTCCGCGCTAGGGCCGACACCGGGCTGCTACCCGCCGTGCTGCGGGAACTGGCTCCGGCGGCCCGCCACCGCGCGGTGGTATCGCCGCCGGTTTCCGGTCTGCGGCAGCGACTTTCGGGACTGGAGATCGAGCGGCAGCGGCAGCTGGTCTTCGAGACCGTGCGCACCCAGATCGCGGCCGTGCGCGGCAGCGACGGCGCGTCCGCGATCGAGCCCGGCCGCACGTTCCAGGACCTGGGATTCGACTCCCTGAGCGCCGTCGAACTGCGTAATCGTCTCAAGTCCGCCACCGGACTGTCGCTGCCCGCCGCCGTCATCTTCGACTACCCGACACCGCAGGCGCTCGCCGAGCACCTGGCCGACGAGTTGACCGGCACCGCGAAGGACGTCGCGGTCACCGCGAAAGTCGTTGCCGACGAGCCGATCGCGATCGTCGGCATGGCGTGCCGGTACCCCGGTGGCGTCACCTCGCCCGAAGACCTCTGGACCTTGGTCTTCGACGGCGTCGACGCGACCTCGCAGTTCCCGGGTAATCGTGGGTGGGACAGCGAGCGGATCTACGATCCCACGGGCGAGCGGCCCAACACCACCTACACCCGTGCGGGTGGATTCCTGCACGCCGCGGGCGAATTCGATCCGGCGTTCTTCGGGATCAGCCCCAATGAGGCCGCGATGATGGACCCGCAGCAGTTCCTGCTGCTGGAGACCTCGTGGGAGGCCCTCGAACGGGCCGGCATCGATCCGGCCGTGCTGCGGGGCAGTGCCACCGGGGTGTTCGCGGGCATGATGTACCACGACTACCCGGCCAATGCGAACTCGGGATCCATTGCCTCCGGCCGAGTTTCGTACGTGCTCGGGCTGGAAGGGCCGTCGGTCACCGTGGACACGGCGTGTTCGTCGTCGCTGGTGGCCATGCACCTGGCCGGGCAGTCCCTGCGCTCGGGCGAGTCCGACCTGGCCTTGGCGGGCGGTGTGGCCGTGATGGCGACGCCGGAGGTGTTCGTGGAATTCAGTCGCCAGCGGGGGTTGGCCCCGGACGGGCGGAGCAAGTCGTTCGCCGACGCCGCCGACGGTGTGGCGTGGTCCGAGGGCGCCGGTGTGCTGGTGTTGGAGCGGTTGTCCGACGCCCGGCGCAACGGGCACGAAGTGCTCGCGGTGATCACCGGTTCGGCGGTGAATCAGGATGGTGCGTCGAATGGTCTGACGGCGCCGAACGGTCCCTCACAGCGGCGGGTGATCCGGCAGGCGCTCGCGAATGCGGGGATCGCGCCGAGCGACGTCGACGCGGTGGAGGCGCACGGCACCGGCACCACGCTGGGTGACCCGATCGAGGCTCAAGCGCTGCTGGACACCTACGGTCAGGAGCGCGCCGCGGACCGGCCGTTGTGGTTGGGGTCGTTGAAATCCAATATCGGGCATGCACAGGCCGCGGCCGGTGTGGGTGGCGTCATCAAGATGGTGATGGCGATGCGGCACGGGGTACTGCCGCGGACACTGCACGTGGATCGGCCGTCGAGCAAGGTGGATTGGTCCGCGGGGCGGGTCGAATTGCTGACCGAGCCGGTGGCGTGGCCGGACGTGGATCGGCCGCGGCGCGCCGGGGTGTCGTCCTTCGGCATCAGCGGCACCAATGCGCACGTCGTCATCGAACAGGCGGCGGAACCGGCTAAGACCTCGGGCCGAGGCGAGGCCGTTCCGGTCGGCGAGGTGCTGCCGTGGGCGGTCTCGGCGCGCAGCGCTGCGGCGCTCGCCGGTCAGGCCCGACGGCTGGGCTCGGCTGTGGTCGAGCACGATCGGGATCCGGCGGACGTCGGTTTCTCGCTCGCCGCCACGCGCGGCGTCTTCGAGCATCGCGCTGTCGTCCTCGGGGACAACCGGAATGCGCTGCTGTCGGGAACACGGGCGCTCGCCGAGGGCGCGCAGTCCGCGGGTGTGGTGTCCGGTCGTGTGGTTCCGGGTTCGACCGGGCTGGTGTTCTCCGGTCAGGGTGCGCAGTGGGCCGGGATGGCGACCGAGTTGCGTCGAGCGCACCCGGTGTTCGCCGAGCATTTCGATGCGATCGTCGCCGAAATCGATCCGCTGCTGGGGCAGCCGGATTCGTTGCGTGTCGCGCTGGGGTCCGCGGACCTCGTCGATCGGACGGTGTACGCGCAGGCCGGGTTGTTCGCCTTCGAGGTCGCGCTCTACCGATTGCTCGAATCGTGGGGCGTGCGGCCCGATATGGTGGCGGGCCACTCGATCGGTGAGGTGGCCGCCGCGCATGTGTCGGGGGTGCTGTCGCTGACCGACGCGTGTGTGCTGGTGGCCGCGCGTGGCCGGTTGATGCAGGACCTGCCCGGCGGAGGCGCGATGGTCGCCGTCGGTGCGCCGCAGGCCGAGGTGGCGCCCCTGCTGACCGAAGGGGTCGCGGTCGCGGCGGTGAACGGACCGTCGTCGGTGGTGCTCTCCGGTATCGAGGACGAGGTCCTCGCCGTCGCCGCGACATGCGTCGAACGGGGCTGGCGCACACATCGTCTGCGGGTCTCGCACGCCTTCCACTCGGCGCTGATGGAGCCCATGCTGGCCGAATTCGCCTCGGCGATCAAGGGTTTGACCTTCGCCGAGCCGATGATTCCACTGGTGTCGACCGTGACCGGTGCGGTTGTCACCGGCGAGATGACCGATCCGCGGTACTGGGTGGGCCAGGTCCGCGACACGGTGCGGTTCGCCGATGCTGTTGCCGTGATGGTGGATTCGGGGGTGTCGAGGTTCGCCGAGATCGGTCCCGACGCCGTACTGACCCCGATGGTCGCGCAGATCGCGGCGGGCGCGGTGGCGCTGGTGCGGCGAGACCGTGCCGATTCGGCCACCGTGCTGACCGGAGTAGCGGCATTGTTCGTGTCCGGCGCCGAGGTGGACTGGGCCGGGTTCTACGCCGGTACCTCCGTGCAGCGAATCGACCTGCCCACCTATGCCTTCCAGTACGAGAGGTACTGGCTCGATGCCCGGAAACTGCTCGCGCAGTCGTGGATGGGCGCCGAGCTGGGCGGACTGACCGACGCCGGACTGGACACGGTGGACCATCCGCTGCTGGGCGCTGTCGTGCCGCATCCGGATTCGGGTCAGGTGAGCTTCACCGGCCGATGGTCGCTGGACTCGGTGGAATGGCTGGCCGACCACAGCGTGCACGGCACGGTGCTGCTGCCGGGTACCGGATTCGTCGAGCTGGCCGCCCACGTCGGCGGCCTGCTGGGCTGCGACGTGGTCGACGAACTCGTCCTGCACACCCCGCTGACCCTGCCGGCCGAGGGCAGCGTCGCGGTGCAGGTCGTGGTGGCCGACGCGGACGACGCCGGTCGGCGACGGCTGCGCGTGCATTCCCGGCAGGCGGCCGACGGTCCGTGGCTGCTGCACGCCGAGGGCGTCCTCGCCGTGGACGCGGTATCTCATGACGTGGCCGCCGATGTCGACCTGGCCAGCTGGCCTCCGGTCGGCGCGCAGCCGCTGGATGTCGACGGCGCCTATGACGAGCTGCTCGCACTCGGCTACGGGTACGGCCCCTTCTTCCAGGGGCTGCGGGCGGCATGGCGACGCGGCGATGAACTGTTCGCCGAGGTCGCGCTGCCGGATCCGCAGGACGCCGATGGTTTCGGGATCCATCCCGCGCTGTTCGACGCGGCCCTGCATGCCGGGATCCTGCACGGCCGCAAGGCCGGTGAGGCGGTATTGCCGTTCGCCTGGAACCGGGTGGTTCTGCACTCGGCCGGTGCCGCCGTCGTGCGGGTACGCAGCGTTCCCGTGGGCGACGACTTCGCCGTACAGATCGCCGATGAGCAGGGTCGACCCGTCGTGTCGGTGGGCGCGTTGGTATCTCGGCCGGTGCCGGTCGAGCGTCTGAGCGCGGACAGGGCATCTGATGCCTTGTTCACCGTGGAATGGGTCGCGGCGCCGTTGTCGTCGGACGGTGTCGAGCCGGACAGCATCGCGCTTCTCGGTGCCGACCGCGACCTCGCGGCCTTGATCACTGATCTGGACGAGACCACGGATCCGGTCGTTCCCGATCTCGTGCTGCTCGAATGCCCGCGCCACGACGGCTCGCCGACGGACGCGGCACGGGAGGTGCTGCGAGGTGTGCTCGACACCATCCAGCGGTGGGTAATCGAAACCCGCTTCGCCAGTTCACGTTTGGTGGTGATCACCGAACGAGCTGTGGCAGTCGACGATTCCGAGCGCGTCGGCCTGGACCAAGCGCCGGTATGGGGTCTGCTGCGTGCCGCGCAGGCCGAATATCCCGGTCGATTCCAGCTATTGGATGTGGAGCAGGGCGGCGGCGCTGTCACCGCGGACACCGTGGCGGCCCTGGCCGGGGAACCCGAGGCCGCATTGCGCGGCTCGACCGTGCTCGTGCCGCGGTTGACCCGCCGGGCACCGGGCACAAGTGTCGAGCCGATCCAGCCCGGCACGGTGCTGGTGACCGGTGGCACCGGCGGTCTCGGTGCGGTGATCGCCCGCCACCTGGTGACCGAATACGGCGTGCGCCAACTCCTTCTGACGTCCCGGCGCGGCCTGCAGGCTCCCGGTGCCGCCGCATTGCGTGACGAACTGGCCGAGCTCGGCGCCGAGGTCACCGTGGCGGCGTGCGACGTGTCGGAGCGGTCGGCGTTGACGGCTCTGCTGGCGGGCATCTCCGATGAGCATCCGCTGGTGGGCGTGGTGCACGCGGCGGGGATCGCCGATAACGGCGTGATCGCATCGATGTCGGCGGATCGCATCGACACCGTGTTCCGCCCCAAGGTGGATGCCGCCTGGCATCTGCACGAGCTCACGCGGGACAAGTCGCTGTCGTTGTTCGTGCTGTTGTCCTCCGCGGGCGGGCTGGTGCTGGCCGCGGGGCAGGCGAATTATGCTGCGGCGAACGTCTTCCTGGACGCCCTCGCCGCGCATCGGCACTCCCTGGGATTGCCCGCGACCGCTCTCGACTACGGCATGTGGGAGCGGTCGAACGGACTCGGTGCGGAGCTGTCCGAGGATGACTTCGATCGGATGCGCAGGCAGGGCTTCCCCCCGCTGTCCGAGTCCGAGGGGCTGGCACTGTTCGACGCGGCGGTGGCCGCCGAGCGTCCGCAAGTGGTGGCGTTGCGGATCGATCCGGCGGTACTGCGCACCCGGGGCGAGCAGATTCCGCCCCTGGTCCGGGGACTCGTCCCGGCACCGGCGCGCCGGGTCGACCGGACCCCGGCGGGTCAGGCGCTCCTGCGACGGCTGGCGAGCCTCTCGGCAGCCGATCGCGACAGTGCGCTGGTCGATTTCGTCCGCACCGTGGCGGCCGGGATCCTCGGCCACGCCTCCCCCGAGGCCGTCGCACCGCAGCAGGCCTTCCAGCAGCTCGGGTTCGACTCGTTGAGCGCCATCGAGTTCCGCAACAAGCTCAATACCGCGACCGGACTGCAACTCCCGGCCACGCTGATCTTCGATTACCCGACCCCGCAGGCCGTCGCCGAATTCATCGGCGCACAACTCCTCGGCACCGTCGCTGTCGAGCAACGGGCGGTGCGCCAGGTTCGCGCCGACGACGAGCCGATCGCCGTGGTGGCGATGGCCTGCCGTTATCCGGGCGGGGTCGCGTCGCCGGAAGACCTGTGGCACCTGGTCCTCGAGGGCGGCGACACCACCGGGGACATGCCGGTGGATCGAGGCTGGGACCTCGAAGGCATCTACGATCCCGAACCCGGCAAGGCGGGCAAGACCTATACGCGCAGCGGTGGATTCCTCTACTCCGCAGCGGAATTCGATGCCGACTTCTTCGGGATCAGCCCGAACGAGGCCACGATGATGGACCCCCAGCAGCGGTTGCTGCTGGAGGTCTCCTGGGAGGCCATCGAACGCGCCGGCCTGGACCCGGCGGCGCTGCGTGGCAGCTCGACCGGCGTGTTCACCGGTCTGATGTATCACGACTACGCCCAAGCCACCGGCACCGGCAGCGGTGCCGCGGGCAGTCTGGTCTCGGGCCGGGTGTCGTATGTGTTCGGCCTCGAGGGGCCGTCGGTCACCGTGGACACGGCGTGTTCGTCGTCGCTGGTGGCCCTGCACCTGGCCGGGCAGTCCCTGCGCTCGGGCGAGTGCGATCTGGCCCTGGCCGGTGGCGCCGCGGTCATGGGGACGCCGGATATGTTCCTCGAGTTCGGTCGCCAGCGCGGGTTGTCGCCGGATGGTCGGTGTAAGTCGTTCTCCGACGATGCCGACGGGGTGGGCTGGGCCGAAGGCGTCGGAGTCCTGGTGCTGGAGCGGTTGTCCGATGCTCGCCGCAACGGTCATGAAATCCTCGCGGTCATCGCCGGTTCGGCGGTGAACCAGGATGGCGCGTCGAATGGTCTGGCCGCGCCGAACGGTCCGTCGCAACGGCGGGTGATCCGTCAAGCCCTGGCCAATGCCGGCCTCGCACCCGTCGACGTCGACGCGGTGGAGGCGCACGGCACCGGAACGACGCTGGGCGATCCGATCGAAGCCCAAGCGCTGCTGGCCACTTACGGACAGGAGCGCGCCACGGACCGTCCGCTGTGGTTGGGGTCGCTGAAGTCGAACATCGGCCACGCTCAGGCCGCGGCCGGTGTGGGCGGTGTGATCAAGATGGTGATGGCGATGCGGCACGGGCTGCTGCCGCGGACGCTGCACGCGGATCACCCCAGCACCAAGGTCGACTGGACCGAGGGCCACGTGCGGTTGCTGACCGAGGCGGTCCCGTGGCCGGAGGTCGGTCGGGCGCGGCGCGCGGGTGTGTCGTCGTTCGGTATCAGCGGTACCAACGCGCACGTCATCATCGAACAGGCTCCGATGCCCGAACCCGTGGCGGAACAGTCCCCGGCTCGAGCGATTCCGGCGGGTGGACTGCTGCCGTGGGTGCTTTCGGCGCGCGGTGGCGCGGCACTGGCCGGCCAGGCGGCCCGACTGTCCGCGCAGGTGGATGTTCCGACATCGCCGGTGGCAGAGCATGATCCGATCGATGTCGGCTTCTCGCTGGCTTCGACGCGCAGCGTGTTCACCCATCGGGCCGTCGTACTGGCCGAGGGCCGTGCGGACCTGACCACGGGCGTGCGCGCACTGGCCGCGGGCACCGACGCGCCCGGCGTGGTGTCGGGCCGCGCGGTGGCGGGCTCGACGGCGATGGTGTTCTCGGGGCAGGGCGCGCAGTGGGCCGGGATGGCGACCGACTTGCGCAAGGCGTATCCGGTGTTCGCCGGCCATTTCGACGCCATCGTGGACGAGCTGAATCCGATGCTGGCACAGCCGGTTTCGCTGGAGGCGGCGTTGACCTCCGAGGAGCTCGTCGACCGGACGGTGTTCGCGCAGGCGGGGTTGTTCGCGTTCGAGGTGGCGTTGTTCCGGCTGCTCGAATCCTGGGGTCTGCGTGCCGATGTGGTGGCGGGTCACTCCATCGGTGAGGTCGCCGCGGCACATGTGGCCGGAGTGCTGTCGCTGACCGACGCGTGCGTGCTGGTGGCCGCGCGAGGCCGGTTGATGCAGGCCCTGCCCGCCGGTGGGGCGATGGTCGCGATCGGTGCCGCCGAAAGCGATGTGCTGCCGTTGCTGTCGGGTGACGTGTCGGTGGCGGCGGTGAACGGTCAGTCGTCGGTGGTGATCGCCGGTGCCGCGGACGCGGTCGCGGCCGTTGCCGACGTGTGCGCCGAGAAGGGTTGGCGGACGAATCGTCTGCGGGTGTCGCATGCGTTCCATTCGGCATTGATGGAACCGATGCTGGCCGAATTCGCCACGACGATCGAGAACTTGACGTTCGAGCAACCGAGTATCGCCTTGGTGTCGACGGTGACCGGTGCGCGGGTCGGCGACGACATGTGCGATCCGTCTTACTGGGTCGGTCAGGTTCGGGAGACGGTGCGGTTCGCGGATGCTGTTGCCGCGATGGCAGATTCGGGTGCGTCCAGGTTCGCCGAGATCGGGCCCGACTCGGTATTGACCCCGATGATCGTCCAAACCCTCGACGGCGGGCACCCGGCCGCCACGGTGGTGCCGCTGGCACGCCGCGGCAAAGCCGACGCCGTGTCGGTGTCCAACGGTGCGGCCGGATTGTTCGTCTCCGGCGCCGACCTCGACTGGACCGCGTGGTACGACGGCACCGGAGCCCGGCGAATCCCCCTGCCCACCTATGCCTTCCAGCGTCACCGGTATTGGATGCCCGAGGGATCCACCGGTAGGGGCGATGCCCGATCGATGGGCCTCGCCACCACCGGACACCCGCTGGTTCCCACGGTGATCGCGCAACCGGACACCGGCGGTGTGATCCTGACCGGCCGCCTGTCGGTCCAGACGCATCCCTGGCTGGCCGATCACGGCGTGCTCGGCGCCGTGCTGTTCCCCGGAGCCGGTCTGGTCGAACTCGCCCTGCGGGCCGGCAGCCAGGTGGGCCTGTCGACGCTGGCGGACTTCGTCCTGCACGCGCCGCTGGTACTGCCGGAAGCGGGCGGGGTCGCGGTGCGCAGTGTCGTCGGCGCCGAGGACGAGACGGGCCATCGCACGGTGCGGATCTACTCCTGCCCCGAAGGCGAGAGCGACGCGGCATCGTCGTGGACGCTGCACGCCGAAGGCGCGCTCACCACCGGTGACGCGGCCGAGGCCGCCGACCTCACCGCGTGGCCGCCGATCGGAGCGCAGCCGCTGCCGGTCGGCGGTGTCTATGACGACCTCCGCGCCGGCGGGTACGAGTACGGGCCCTCCTTCCAGGGTTTGCGGGCGGCATGGCAGCGCGGCGGCGAAGTGTTCGCCGAGGTCACGCTGCCCGACCCACGGGACGCCGCGGAATACGGACTCCATCCCGCACTGCTCGACTCCGCCCTGCACGCCCTGCTCATCGGCGACTCGGGGCGCGCTGACGAGGCCGGGCCCGCGTTGCCGTTCGAATGGTCCGGTGTGACCGTGCACGCGACGGGAGCCGACGCCCTGCGCGTTCGCGCGACCCGCGTCGGCGACCGGACGGTGCGGGTGGATCTCACGGATCCGACCGGCGCTCCGGTGGCGACGGTGCGCCGACTCGCCGCGCGGCCGATCGACGCCGCGCAGCTCGCGGCGATGACATCCACGGTCGACAACGCGCTGTACCGGGTCGAATGGACACCGATGTCGGTGTCCGACAGCGAGGTACGCACCGTGTCCTGGGCGGATCTCGGTGACGAGGTTCCGGCCGCGGTCGTGCTGGATGCCCCGGCGGGCAATGATCCCGACGCCGTTCGCGCCGCGACTCACGCGGTGCTGCACGTGCTGCACACCTGGATCGCCGACCGCCGATCCAGCCGGGCGGCACTGGTGATTCGGACCAGCGGCGCGGTTTCGGTTGCCGGGGAGGACATTACGAATCTCGCCGGTGCCGCGGTGGCCGGCCTGGTTCGCTCCGCTCAGGCGGAGAGTTCGGGTCGAATCATCCTGGTGGACACCGATTCCGACGTCGCCGGGCCGTTGGGCGGGATCCTGGCCTCCGGGGAACCGCAGGTGGTCGTGCGCGGCGGGCGAGTCCACAGCGCGCGACTGGTCCGAGCGACGACCCCGGCGACGAGCAGGTCGGCCCCGAGCGACGCTTTCGGTCCGGACGAGACCGTGCTCATCACCGGCGCCAGTGGCTTCCTCGGCGGATTGTTCGCCCGGCACCTGGTGAACACCCGCGGTGTGCGGCACCTGCTGCTACTGAGCCGGCGTGGCGAGTCGGCGCCCGGCGCCGCCGAGCTGGCGGCCGAGCTACGCGGCGCCGGCGCCGACATCGACTTCGTCGCTTGCGATGTCGCCGATCGTGCCGCGCTCGCCGAGGTGCTGTCCGCCATCCCCGCGAGCCGTCCGCTCACCGGCGTCTTCCACACGGCCGGTGTGCTCGACGATGGCGCCGTCGCCTCGCTGACCCCGGATCGGATGGATACGGTGTTGCGGCCCAAGGTCGATGCGGCCCTGCACCTGCACGAGCTGACCGCCGAGCTGCCCCTGCGGGCGTTCGTGCTGTTCAGCTCGGCGGCCGGAGCGTTCGGCAGTCCGGGGCAGGGCAACTATGCCGCGGCCAACGCCTGCCTGGACGCGCTGGCGGCGCACCGCCGGGCATCCGGGCGCCGCGGGCAGTCCCTCGCGTGGGGGCTGTGGAGCGGCGACGGCGGCATGGGCGCCGACCTCGGTGACGTCGACCGGCGCCGCATGGCCCGTACGGGGATGCTGCCGCTGTCGGCGGAGCAGGGGTTGGCGCTGTTCGACGCCGCCGCCGACATCGATACGGCGGCACCTGTTCTCGCCAGGCTGGACCGAGAGAGACTCCGCGGCGCGGGGTTCGCGACGGCCCTGCTGTCCGGGCTCGTCCCCGCTCGCCCGGTATCGGCCGCCCCGGCCGCACTGCGCGCCCGGCTGGCCGACACCCCTGCGGGCGAACGCCTCGGTGTGCTCGTCGACCTGGTTCGTGACCAGGTGGCCGCCGTGCTGGGGCATCGCAACGCGAAGGCCATCGCGGCCGACCGGGCCTTCAGCGAGCTGGGCTTCGATTCGATCACCGCCATCGAATTCCGCAACGCCCTCAAAACCGCTACCGGCCTGCCCTTGCCGGCGACGCTCGTATTCGACTACCCGTCACCGGACGCGCTGGCCGAATACCTGGCCGAAGAGTTCACCGACAACCACCACCCCGACGCGTCGGCAGACGCGTCCGACGACGAGATCCGCAGTGCGCTCCAGACGATTTCGCTGACCCGCCTCCGCGAAGCCGGACTGCTGGAGGCGCTCATGCGACTCGCTCAGCGGCCCGACAGCCCCGGCGAGACAGCAGCGCACAGCGCGGACGAGTCCATCGATGAACTCGATCTCGACGACTTGATCAATCTGGCTTACAACTCCGAGGACTGACAGCGATATGACGAATTTCGACGAACCGACCGCAAAGCTCGCCGATGCGCTACGGGCCTCACTGAAGGAAACCGATCGGCTGCGGGCCCGCAATCGTCAGCTCGACGCGGCCCTGCGGGAACCGATCGCGATCGTGGGCATGGCCTGCCGATACCCCGGCGGCGTCGAGTCACCGGAAGACCTGTGGCGACTGGTCTCCGACGGCGTCGACGCCACCACCGACCTCCCCGCCAACCGCGGCTGGGATATCGAACGCATCTACGACCCCACCGGCGAACTGCCCGGCCGTTCCCATACCCGATCCGGCGGATTCCTGCACACCGCAGGCGATTTCGACCCCGCGTTCTTCGGCATCAGCCCGAACGAGGCGGCCACCATGGATCCGCAGCAGTTCCTCCTGCTCGAAACCTCCTGGGAGGCATTCGAACGCGCCGGAATCGATCCGGCGACCCTGCGCGGCAGCGCGACCGGCGTCTGGGTCGGCATGATGTACCACGACTACCCGGCCAACGCGAACGCCGGATCGCTGGCGTCGGGCCGGGTCTCCTACACCTTCGGACTCCAGGGACCGTCGGTCACCGTCGACACCGCATGTTCGTCCTCGCTGGTAGCCATGCATTCGGCCGCCGCCGCACTGCGTTCGGGCGAGTGCGAGCTGGCGCTGGCGGGCGGTGTGACCGTGATGGCGGGCCCGGACACGTTGGTGGAGTTCAGCCGGCAACGCGGACTGGCCGTCGACGGCCGCTGCAAGTCCTTCTCCGACAGCGCCGACGGCGTCGGCTGGGCGGAGGGCGCCGGTGTGCTGGTGCTGGAACGACTGTCCGACGCGCAGCGCAACGGCCACCGGATTCTCGCCGTACTGGCCGGTTCGGCGGTGAACTCCGACGGCGCGTCCAATGGGCTGACCGCGCCCAACGGCCCCGCGCAGCGGCGCGTCATCGAACAGGCGCTGACCAATGCCGGAATCTCCGCCGCCGACGTCGACGCGGTCGAAGGACACGGCACCGGAACGACGTTGGGCGACCCGATCGAGGCGCAGGCGCTGCTGGCCACCTATGGCCGCGATCGCGAGGCGGAACGGCCGCTGTGGCTCGGGTCGCTGAAGTCGAACATCGGACACGCGCAGGCCGCCGCGGGCGTGGGCGGCGTGATCAAGATGGTGATGGCGATGCGGCACGGAACGCTGCCGCGCACGCTGCACGTGGACCGGCCGTCGACCAAGGTCGACTGGTCCGCGGGCGAGGTGCGGCTGCTGACCGAACCGGTGCCGTGGCCGCTGCTCGATCGCCCACGCCGCGTCGGCGTGTCGTCATTCGGCATCAGCGGCACCAACGCACACGTCATCCTCGAACAGGCTCCTGCCCTCGAACAGGCGCCCGCCGCCGCGACGATCCCGGCCGAGCCCGTGGCGGCGGCCATGCCCTGGGTGCTGTCCGCCGCCAGTGCCCGTGCGCTCGGCGAACAGGCCGTTCGCTTGCGGTCGTATGTCCGCGAAAACGCCGTCGCAGCACACGATGTCGGATACTCCCTGGCCGCCACCCGCGCCACCCTCGGCCATCGAGCGGTGGTCCTCGGCGCCGATCGCGACGAACTGCTGTCGGGTATCGAGGCATTGGGGCGCGGAGACTCCGTGCCCGGTGTGGTGTCGGGACGCGCGGCTTCGGGTTCGACGGGGTTCGTCTTCTCGGGTCAGGGTGCGCAGTGGGCCGGGATGGCCGAGCAACTGCGTACGCACCCGGTGTTCGCGGCAACGTTCGACAAGGTCGTCGCCGAGCTGAATCCGCTTCTCGACCAGCCGGTTTCGCTCGAAAAGGCGTTGACCGCGACGGATCTGATCAACCAGACGGTCTTCGCGCAAGCCGGACTGTTCGCCTTCGAGGTCGCACTGTATCGCCTGCTCGAGGCGTGGGGCCTCCGCCCCAACCTGGTGGCGGGCCACTCGATCGGCGAAATCGCCGCCGCGCACATCGCCGGAGTGCTGTCACTCTCGGACGCCTGCACCTTGGTGGCCGCGCGCGGCCGGTTGATGCAAGTGCTCCCCGCGGGTGGCGCGATGGTCGCGGTAGGAGCGCCGGAATCCGCCGTGGCCCCGCTGTTGACCGACGGCGTATCGATCGCGGCGGTGAACAGCCCCACCTCGGTGGTGGTCTCCGGCGTCGAGACCGAAGTCGACGCGCTGGCCGAGTTGTTCTCCGAGAAGTCTTGGCGGACAAGCCGTCTACGGGTGTCGCACGCTTTCCATTCGGGATTGATGGATCCGATGTCGGCGGAGTTCGCCGGGGTGGTCGAGGGCTTGAGCTTCGCCCGGCCGACCATTCCGCTGGTATCGACCGTGACCGGCGCTCGGGTGACCGATGAGATGTCGGACCCCGCGTACTGGGTGCGTCAGGTCCGCGCCACGGTGCGGTTCGCCGACGCGGTGGCCACGATGGCGGACACGGGTGTGGTGCGCTTCGCGGAGATCGGGCCGGACGCGGTCCTCACGCCGATGGTGGCGGGCACCGTGGACGCCGAAGGCGCCGTCGCGGTCGCGGTGGCGCGCCGCGAGGAGGCCTCGACCGCCACGGTGACGGCCGCGGTCGCGAAGTTGTTCGTGTCGGGCGCCGAGGTCGATTGGCCCGCGTTCCATCCCGGCGCGCAACCGATCGACCTGCCCACCTATGCGTTTCAACGCGAGCGGTTCTGGCTCGATGCGAAGCGGTATCTGTCGACGACGTGGCTGGCCGCCGAAGCCGATGCCGCGGGATTGGATCCCGTCTCCCATCCCCTGCTGGGAGCGGTTGTCCCGCAGCCCGATTCGGGTGGGGTGAGCTTCGTCGGCCGATGGTCGGTGGACACGATCGGATGGTTGGCCGATCACAGCGTTCTCGGTACGGCACTGCTACCGGGCACCGGCTTCATCGAGTTGGCCACCCATGTGGGCGGATTGCTCGGTCACGCGCGAGTGGACGAGCTGATCCTGCACGCGCCGTTGACACTGCCCACCTACGACGGAGTTTCGGTACAGGTGGTGGTCGGCGCGGCGAATGATTCCGGTCGACGGCGCATCACGATTCACTCGCGCCAGCCGGATGCCGTCGCGTGGACGTTGCACGCGGAGGGCGACCTCACCGCCGACGACGTCCGGCCCGATTTCGATCTCGCTGTCTGGCCGCCGCTCGACGCCGAGGCGATCGACATCGCCGACGTGTACACCGAGATGCTGGATGCCGGGTACGGATACGGCCCCTATTTCCAGGGCATGCGGGCGATGTGGCGACGCGGCGAGCACGGCGCCGATGGTCACGAGCTGTTCGCCGAGGTGGCCCTGCCGGATCCGAAGGCCGCCGAAGGCTATGGCCTCCACCCCGCACTGTTCGACGCGGCCATGCACGCCCTCATCGTGGATCGAATGCGCACTGTCGGCAACGACGCGCCCGCACTGCCGTTCAGCTGGCGTGGCGTCGCACTGCACGCGGCCGGATGCAGTGCCGCCCGGGTCCGAATCCGGGTGCACGACAACCGTTTCACGCTGTGGCTGGCCGATAGCACCGGCAGCCCGGTGTTGTCGGTCGACTCGCTGGACACCCGTCAGGTGTCCGCGGACCGATTGCGCGCCGACCGGGCGCCCGATGCCTTGTTCACGGTGGAGTGGATCGCCGCGACATCGGTCGCCGCCGGTTCGGCCGCCCCGGCACGCACAGCGGTCATCGGCGCGCCGGGTTCGGCGGAGGTACCCGGCTACCCCGATCTCACTACGCTGGTCGCCGCACTCGACGCGGCCGACGAAGCTGTTGTCCCAGAGCTCGTATTGCTCCATTGCGCCGATACCGGCGACGCGTCGTCGTACGCCGCCCGCGAGGCATTGAACGGCGTGCTGGCCACCGTTCAACAGTGGTTGGGAGACCCTCGATTCGCCGAGGCCCGCCTGGTGATCCTGACCAGCGACGCGGTAACCACCAGTGAGTACGAGCAGGTGCGCCCGGCGCAGGCGCCGGTCTGGGGTTTGGTGCGCGCGGCCCAGGCCGAACATCCGCACCGGTTCCAGCTCTTGGACCTCGATGGTGCCGCCGACCACGATCCGGCCGCCGTCGTCACCGCCGCCTCGGCCCTGGCGACGGAGCCGGAGGGCGCGCTGCGCGGCGCGAAAATCCTGGTGCCGCGCCTGGTTCCGCATCAGCTCACCGAGACGAACCGCGAGCCGGTCGAGCCCTTGGACACCGGCACCGTGCTGATCACCGGCGGCACCGGTGGGCTGGGCGCGCTGTTCGCACGGCACCTGGTCACCGAATACGGTGCGCGGCGGCTGGTGCTGACGTCCCGGCGGGGGCCGCAAGCTCCCGGCGCCGACGCGTTGTGCGCCCAGTTGACCGAACTCGGTGCGCAGGTGACTGTCGCCGCCTGCGACGTCTCCGATCGAGACGCGTTGAAAGCACTGCTCGACGAGATCGGGTCCGAGCACCCGCTGACGGGTGTCGTGCACGCGGCGGGCGTCGCCGACAACGGCCTGATCGAATCGATGACGAGCGGCCGCATCGATGCCGTGTTCGCGCCCAAAGCCGACGCCGCGTGGCATCTGCACGAGCTCACGAGTGACCAGCCGCTGTCGCTGTTCGTCCTGGTGGCCTCCGCCGGTGGGTTGGTGCTGGCCGCCGGGCAGGCCAACTACGCTGCGGCCAACGTGTACCTCGACGCCCTCGCCACCTACCGCCGGGCGGCCGGGTGGACGGCCACGTCGATCGACTACAGCCTGTGGGAACGATCGACCGGTCTGGGCACGGAACTGTCGGACGAGGATTTCGAACGGATGCGGCGACAGGGCTTTCCGGCGCTGTCCGAATCCGACGGACTGGCGCTGTTCGATGCCGCCGTGACCTCCGGCATCGCCCAACTGGCCGCGCTACCTGTCGACCGGGCCGTGCTCCGCACGCGAGCCGAGCACGCACCCGCCCTGGTCCGCGGGCTGGTACCGATCTCGGCACAGCGCGAGACGCCGTCACCGCTGCTGGATCTGGTCGGCCTGCCCTCCGCCGAGCGGCTTCCGCTGCTCGTGGAGTTCGTGCGCAAGCAGGCTGCCGCGACGCTCGGCTACGCGGATGTCGACCTCATCGAGGTCGACAATGTGTTCGGCGAAATGGGATTCGACTCGATCACCGCGGTCGAATTCCGCAACGCGCTGCGCGACGCTACCGGCGTGCAGTTGCCCGGCACCCTCGTCTTCGACTATCCGACGCCCCAGATTCTCGCCAAACAACTGGACGAGAAATTGGCCGAAGGCGCGGGCGCCCTCGCGAACGCTGTCAACGCGGCCGCCGAACGAGATCGCCAGGAGGGTGTCGCCGACGACTCGCTGTACGGAATGTTCCGCACCGCGGTGGGGCGGGAACAGTATTCGGTCGCCTTCCTGCTCCTGCACCTGGCTGCACAGATGCGTGACCAGTTCACCGCCAACGACGAGCTGAACGTCGAACCGGAGCTCATCCGATTGACCGACGGCGCCGCCACGCCGCGCATCATCTGCATCGCCCCGCCGATGGCGGCCGGCGGTGTGCGCCAATACGCCAGAATGGCAAGCAAACTGCGGACCGCCCGCGACGTGGTCGGCCTCGCACCGATGGGGTCCCACGCGGGCCAGCCGGTGCCCACCGACTACGCCGCGGCCACCAAGGCGTTGCTCCAGCCCATCCTCGACGCCGCCGAGGGCCGGCCGTTCATCCTGTTCGGGTACTCCTCCGGCGGGGTCCTGGCCTACAGCGTCGCCGAACGGCTGGAAGCTCTCGGCGGACCCGCGCCGACGGGAGTGGTGCTGGTGGACAGCTACCGGGTGGGCGAGGGCGAAGGCAGTGAGTGGATTCTCAAGCCGGTCGCCGAGAACATGGTGACCAACGAGGCCGCCTTCGATCGATTCGACCCCGCCCGGTTGACCGCCATGGGCCAGTACATTCAGGTGCTCCGCGGCATCGCGCCCGGGAAGATCACCGCGCCCACCCTGTTCCTCCAGTGCGCACAGCGGATTCCCGGAGTCCCCGAGGACTTCATGGCGTGGCAGGCCCAGCCGTGGGACGAGAGCCATCGCGTGGTCCAGGTGGATGCCAACCACTTCGCCATGCTGCACGAGGGCTCGGATCAGGTCGCCGCGGCGGTCGACGATTGGCTGGAAGGGCTGGAGTGAGATTCGGCCGGGAGGGCGATCGCCCTCCCGGCTGATCTATCCGATCATGCGCCGGTGTAGGTGAGCCGAACCGCCGCACACCACGGAATCCGCTTGGCCCCGACCGGAATCCGAGGGCCGACAGGTGCGAAGGCGAGCGACCACAGCAGCGGGGGCAACCGGCGGAATCGGGCTGCCATACGGAACAATCCGACTACCTCGTCCGCGGTCCAACCCGCGTCGGCGAAGAATCGCAGCGGTTCGAGCGGCCCGAATTTCCAGGGTGAATTCTCGAGTAGCTTCTCGTTCGTTCGGTTGAACCGATCGACCACAGGCTTGTTGTTCACATCCATGATCCACCAGTTGATTTCGGTCCGCGCCAGTGCCGCGGCCAATCCCGAGACCTCGCCTTCGGACAGGTAGTACACCAGTCCCTCGGTCAATACGAGCGCCTTCTTCGCACCCTCGAGCGCCTGATCCAGGAACTGGTCGCGCGCATTCGGGTCCGCGAGATCGACCGCGGCGCGAGTGAGAACGCAGCGGGGGGTCTCACCTTCCAGCAGACGGTTCTTCTCGGCGATCAAATCCGGGAAATCGGCTTCGATCCAGCGGAGATCGGCGGGCAGCTCGAGACGATACGGCCGCGCATCCAGACCCGCCGCCATATTGATGACCAGATCGCAGCCCTCGGCGAGGGTTTCGGTGATCAGATCATCGATGACTCTGGTTCTCGTGACCAAGTTCCAGCCGGCCAGCGCATTGCGTGGTTCATTCGCGACGATGGCCTTGCCGGTTTCGCCGGCGAGCCGCTCCGCGAGCGGGTCGTGAAAGAGCGCATCGGTACGGGCGGATTCGATCGCGCGGTATGCGGCCACCCAGTGGGCGGTGTCCGAAACATTCGAAATGGGTCCAGCGGTTTCAGCCATAGTTGTAGTCTCGCACAACAATTCGCGGCGGGTACGACGGGAGAGTGGCGTCGACCGGCACCGCTACTTCGAGGATGCGCGGGCGCTATGATCGCGAATCAGGTCGGCCACACCGTGCGCGTTGGCATCGATGTAGAAGTGGCCGCCCGGAAACGACGTCTGCGTGAAGGGCCCGGTGGTATGCGGCTGCCACTCTTTCAGGTCGGCATCGCTGGTGGCGGGATCACTGTCGCCGACCAGCGCCACGAGCGGACACTCCACCGTGGCGCCCGGTGCGCACGCGTAGGTTTCGATCGCGCGGTAGTCACTTCTCGTGACCGACAGAATGATCGACCGAAAATCGGGATCCTCCAGCAGCGCCGCGGGAGTGCCGCCGAAGTCCAACAGGTGCCGGATCAATTCCTGATCGTTGTACCGGTGCACAACGTGAGAACTCTTCCGCGCCGGTGAGATTCGACCCGATACGAACAATGCGGCCGGCCGCATCGCCTGGTCCTGTTCGAGACGACGGCAGGTCTCGAACGCCACCGCCGCACCCATGCTGTGACCGAACAGCGAGTAGCCCGCGGTCCGCGGAATCAGTTCGCGAATTTCCGGCAGCATACCCTCGACAAGGTCGGCGACACTTCCGAGTAACGGTTCGCGCCGGCGATCCTGGCGCCCGGGGTATTGCACACCGAGCACACGAAATCGCGGTCCCAGCGTTCTGGCCAGCGGCCCGTAGGAAATAGCCGATCCGCCGGCGTGGGGAAAGCAGATCAGAGTATGGGCGCCATCCTCCGATCCGGCGGACAAGCTACGCAACCAGCTGGCGTTTCCCATGGGACCTCTCGGCGAATCGGTGAATGTCATTGCAGCAGAACGGGGACCGACTGATGACCGTTGGAGACGAAGCTGCCCAGCGGCCGGAGCTCGGCGGGGTCCACCGCCAATCGCATGGTCGGAAACCGCTCGAACAGGGCCGGGAGTGCGATCGCCGCCTCGAGCCGGGCCAAGGGCGCGCCGAGACAATGGTGCGCGCCGTACCCGAAGGCGATGTGCTCCTTGTTCGCCCGGTGCACGTCGAAATCCCCCGCGGTGTCACCGTGAACTCCCGGGTCCCGGCTCGCGGCCCCGTAGGAGGCGAGGATCGCCTCGCCCGCGGCGATCCGAACACCGGCGATCTCGATATCCTCGACCGCGTATCGCAGGGGCAGATGCGTGATCGGCGGCTGGTATCGCAGCGCTTCCTCGATCACCTCCGACCAGGGCACCCGGCCGGCGAGTACGTCGGCCCGCTGTTCCGGATTGGTCAGCAAAGCGACGATCGCCTGGTCGAGCAGGTTGACCGTGGTCTCGTGACCGGCATTGATCACCAGGATCAAGGTGTCGATCACTTCTTTCTGCGTCAGCCGGTCGGAGTCCTCGTCGACGGCCGAGATCAGCGCACTCGTAATGTCGTCGCCGGGGTGGCCGCGCCGGTAGAAGATCAGTTGCCCCATGAGCGAAACCATTTTGAGGACATTGGCCTTGGACTGCGCCGGCGTGAAGGAAGTGTCGAAGAACCCGTCGACGCACGCATTGATCTTGGCATCCAGATGCTTTGGTACGCCGAGCAATTCACCGATGACCTGGATCGGCACCGGGTACGCGTAGGTGGGCCGCAAGTCGACGACCTCACCCGTCGGAATGGCATCCAGCCGCTTCAGCAGTCCATCGACAATGGCTTCGATTCCCGGGCGCATCAGGGTGGTACGACGATTGGTGAACGCCGGGGCCACGAGCTTGCGGAGGCGGCGGTGCTGGGGGCCGTAAGCGGTGAACATGTTCTCCGCAATCACCCACGGGTGCAACGGCCACCGCTGATCGATCTCCCCGTTCTTGTAGGCCGTCCAGTGCTGGCGTGGATCCTTCGACACCCGGGGATCGGCGAGAAGTTCTTTCAGCACAGCCGCATCGGTGACCGCCCAGGCCGATACCCCACCGGGCAACCCCACCAACGAGACCGGTCCGCGCAGGCGTATCCGCTCGTTCTCAGCCTGAACATCGGCGCCCGTCGGATCCAGCACAATCGCTTCAGTATTCAAGGACCAACTCCTGAGCCGCGGGGCCGAACCCCGTACTGCCTCAATCTTGTTCCAGCGGAGGACATGCGGGGCCGACCCGCCTCACCGACACCACGTCGATGGGGGTCGTTGTCGCATTACAGCGAAACTTACCACCCAGTATCAAAGAGACTTCAGCCGAACGGGCATGTGTGAGTAACCGCGCAGAGTGGACAGCCGGCGGCGAGTCGGCTCGCCGTCGAGGCGGATGTCGGGGAAGCGTTCGAACAGAGCGGGCAAGGCCTGCAGGATCTCCAGTCGCGTCAGGCTCGCGCCGATGCAACCGTGCATACCGGTGCCGAAGGAGAGGTGTTCCTTGGCATTGGTGCGGGTGACGTCGAAGCGGTGCGGGTCAGGGAATTTGACGGGATCGCGGTTGGCACCCGCCAGCGAGACGACGAGTGACTTCCCCGGCACGAGGGGAACACCGCCGTCGAATTCCACCGGTTCCAGGACGCGACGGGCCGTCATCTGGACCGACGTGTCGAATCGCAGCATTTCCTCGATCGCCAGCGGCCAGCGTTCGGGCTCGGCGCGCAGGAGATCGAGTTGATCGGAATGGGACAACAGCAGCGGGACGGCATTGCCGAGCAGGTTCATGGTGGTCTCGAAACCCGCACCCATCAGCACGTTCGCGCTGGCCAGCAATTCGGTGGTGTTCAGGTCGCCGGTGGAGACCAGGAGACTGAAGATGTCGTCGCCCGGTTCACGGCGCAACTTCTCGATGTGGGCGGCCAGGTAGTCCCGCATCGCCCCGGTCGCGGCCATGGCGCGACGGTGGGCCTGCCAGGAAATTCCGACATCCAGCAGCGGAGCGACGTGGCTCCCCCAGCGCAGGAACAGCGGGCGATCGGCCGCCGGGAAGCCCATAATTTCCGCGATGACGGCGATTGGCACCTGCGCGGCGAAATCCGCCATCAGGTCCACGGATTCGTGCGCGGCCATCGCGTCGAGCAGCTCCGCGGTGACCTCGCGGACCCGATCACCCAGGCGGGCGACGGCGCGGGGCGTGAAGGCGGAGGCGACGGGTTTGCGCATCCGTCCGTGCTCCGGCGGGTCCTGCGCGAACATGGACGGCGGCTCGATCGGGTTGGGCGGCAGCACAACTCGTTCGGCGTAGCGGCGCAACGGGAACGGCACGGACGGGTCGATCGGCAGGCGGACCCCGAATCGCCTGTCGCGCAGGATTTCCCGGCACAGCTCATATTCGAAGACCGCATAACCAGCGCGCGTGACCCGCACCCCGCCGTCGCCACGCAGCTGATCGATCAGCGAGTACGGGTCATCGTAGCCTTCGTCCCCACTCATCAGCCGCGCGAACGGATCTCCCATGCCGCGCAGCGCGAGAAACCCCAGCCGCGGCAACCCATGCTCCGCCGCCCACCTGACCGCGTACCTCGCGTTCATCAAAACCCCTGTGCCGTCACGAAAACCGCGGGCGCCAACGCCTCGCGATCTCAATATAGGCCGCCGGGGGCCACCCGCAACCGCTGAGCCTATTCCGACGGGTAGAACTGACGTGTCCAGAGCCGGAATCGGCTCAGCGTCGACTCGCCCGCTACGAGACGCGGATGCGGGTTGTAGCGTTTGTTCTCCCAGATCGGAATATCCTCACTGAGCACCTTTGTCATTGCCTGCGAGGCGAGTCGAGCGACTACGGGAGCGAGCACCCGGGACACGGCCCCGCCCGTACTCTCCCAGGCGAAAACCGAGTACACATGCGTCCGCCAGGGCGCGATCGGCGTTTGCATGGCCCACATGTGCGCCACCACTCCCAGTCGCGGAATCGCGAACCGAATATGGGTGTAGCCCAAGCCCGCCATCACAATTGTCTGGCGGCTCTCGAAGAGGCCGACGCGGCCCTGTCCGGTCGATCGGGTATGCACCCGGAATATCGGCCCGTCCGCCTCACACGGCTCGGCCTCCGCCATGTGAACGTCATGCAGGACGGATAAATGCCGAAAGTCGGCGGCGTTCTCCGCCAACTCCTGAGCATGCGTCGGGATCTCTCTCGACCACCCGAAGATCGGTGCCACTCCGAAATCTGCGACCTCGGGCAGCTCCCAAGTCGGCGACTGCCCCTCCGGACCCTGCCAGACGAACACCTGGCCGTGCTGCTCACGCAGTTCGTAATGATTCAACCCGACCGGGATGGTGGCCCCGTCGGGACTGTCCACACAACGCCCGTCGGGGGCGAATTCGAAATGGTGGAACGGGCACACCAGATTCTCGCCCGCGACGGTGCCGCCCGCGCCCAAATGCGCACCCAGGTGTGGGCAATACGGTCGCACCGCACGCACCAAGCCCGAACGGGTCCGATAGACCACGACATCGCCATCCATCAACCGCGACCGTCGCACTGTTCCCGGCTTCAGCTCTCGGGCGTCGGCAACCCAGAACCAGCCCATCGGATATCCCAGTGGGGCAGAGGATTCGGCGGCGCGCGGCAGTGGGTCGGCCACCTCTATCGGCAACTGGCTATTGTATTGCATTGGTGAGGCCTGTCTTTCAAACGATCTCGGAGCGGATGCCGCCGAGCATCTCGAGTAATTCGGCACGCCGATCGAAGTCGGACGGCTGGGTGAACAGCTCGACCGGAAACGGCTGGACCACGGGTGCGGGCAAGCCGGGGCCGACCACCAGCGCGGCCTGGCTGCCGAGATTGTCCATCTCTTCGACCAGTGGCTCGTATCGCGCGGGTAATAGATTGTGCCCCAACATGAATTCGCGGACTTCGTAGGCGGTGCTGAGGGTCCTCGAGTTCACCGGGGAACAGATCGGCACCTTCGGGTCTCGAACTGTCATGGCGTTGATGAACGGGCTCATGAAATCGACGGCGTGCTGCTGCAACGGCGAATGGAATGCCCCGTGGTAGCCCGGGAACAAGAACATGTGAACACCGTCGGGAGCGGCCGCCTGCACCCTGTTCAACGACGAGCGGTAGCCGGAGACGACGAAGGAGCGCCGCTCGAGATCGACCGGCCCGGTGTCGACGGCGAGATACACGCCCGGATGATCGGGACCATAGTAATTCTCCGGACGGTCCGCTACCGCCGTGCCGATCAGCATCATGCCCTGTTCCGGAACATCGGGGCCGGTTGGCGGCACCAGGCGACGGTGGTGAAGCATGGCGTACAACTCGTGTCGCTCGATCGCACCCGCCACGCAGATGGCGATCAGCGCCCCCAGGCTCAGCCCCCCTACCGCATCGGCCTCGACCCCCTGTTCAACCAGGTCGTCGACCAGTCCGAGCGTTAATGCGGTGTGTCGCAATGCATTACGACTGTGACGATCCTCCGATGCCTCGTCCTCGTCCGCGATGAGGAACTCCGCCTCGGAGAGGCCGGCTATGACGGCGGCCTCCGCATACGCCTTACGAACGGCCGGGCTGCGATGGTGGAATTCCCTCACCACAGCGGCGTCGACCGTTACCTGTCCCCCGAACAGAAATGAAACCCGCATGACTTTCCCTGGTCTGTGACGGAATGACCGCACGTCATCTCGAGCACGGCCGATTGTGGGTAATGTGGCGTCGGCGCCAATCGATTCACCAGATGACGGGGAGCTCGGCGACTCCGCCGGTGAATCTGTCCTCTCGCATTCGCACATCGGCCGGATCGACTGCCAGCCGCATAGTGGGGAATCGCGACACAAGCTGCGAATAGACGGCTTGCAGTTCGACTCGGGCCAGCGGTGCGCCCACGCAATACCGGACGCCGTATCCGAATGTCAGATGCGCCGCCTCTTTCCGGGCGATGTCGATACGATCCGGATCCTGGAACACCGCCGCGTCGTGATTGGCCGCAGTGAGATCCAAAACCACCAGCTCGCCCGCGCCGATCTCGACTCCGTCGACCTTGAAATCCTCTCGGGCATAACGGGGCAGGCCCACGGCATTCGGCACGCGCAGCAGTTCTTCGGTTGCGCCGGCTACCAACTCGGGTCGGTCCACCAGCATCTGCCATTGCTCACGATCCCGCAACAGGTGCATGGCGCCCATGCCGATCTGGACGACCGAGGTCTCATGTCCGGCGAACAGCATGACCATCGCGAGCATAGCGGCCCCGGAGTCGGTGAGGTCCTCACGCTCGCACAACCGGGAGAGGACGTCGTCGGCCGGGTCGGCGCGCTTGCGAACCACCAATGTCAGGCAGTACTTGAGCATTTCGCCTGCCGCGGTAGCCGCTTTGAGACCGTCGGTGGCGACAGCCATGGCATCTGTCCAGCCACGCAGGCCGTCGCGCTCCCCGACCGGTACACCCAGCAGCTCGCCGATCGCCATCAGCGGCAACCGCGCCGCCACCGCCCCATAGAGATCGGCTGGAGATCCTTGCTCCGCCATGGTGTCGAAAAGCCCCGAGGCGATTTCCTCGACGCGCCCGCGAAACGCGCGCATTTTCGATGGCGCGAAGTGCGGCTGCAGAATGCCGCGCATTCGCTCGTGCTCGGCGTGCTCGGTGGCGAAGTCGCCCATCGGCCCGCCGAAGAATGTCGACTCCGCAACCCGTGCTGCCGTTTCCGGTGCCGGATGGGCACGACCGAGCTTCGGATCGGAGAACAGTTTTCGCACGTGATCGTATTCCGACACCAGCCAGCCCTCATGGCCCATCGCGGTGGTGATCCGGCGGATGGTGCGGTGGTCGATCGGGCAGCCGGCAGCAGACGTTTCGAGTGTCATCCGGTCACCACTCCACCGGCAAGGCGACCAGGCCCTTGGTGACCACGTCGTCTCGCATCGTCAAGGCCGACGAGTCGACCGCGAGTCGCATCGTCGGGAACTTCGCGATCAGTTGGCCGAATACGACGGAGAGCTCGATGCGGGCCAGCGGTGCGCCGACACAGTAGTGCGGTCCGTACCCGAACGCCAGATGCCCGCTCTCCTTTCGCGTTACGTCGAGTTCGTACGGATCGGCGAAGATCTCGGGGTCGTGATTGGCTGAATCCACGTCGAGCAGGACAAGATCGCCCGTGGCGAATCGTTGCCCTTCGATTTCCATGTCGGTCCGGGCGTAGCGCACGAATCCGGTCGAATCTTGTACCCGCAGTAGCTCTTCCATCGCACTGGGGATGATCTGCGGATCGTCCGCCAGCTGCTGCCACTGACCACGGTTCTCGAGCAGCTTCACCAAGCCCAGGCCCAGTTCGACTACGGTCGTCTCCTGCCCCGCCAACAACAACACCATCGCCAACGTGGCGATCGAGTCGTCTGTGAGCTCGGGGTTCTCGCACAGCCGGGACAGCACGTCCGGGCCCGGCTCCACGCGTTTGCGCTGAATCAATGCCAGGCAATAGACGAACCACTCGGCACCCGCCTGAGCGGACTTCTGCCCGTCACGGGTGTCGAATATCGCCGCACTCCACTGCTGGAGCTTGTCCCGGTCCTCGAACGGCACGCCCAGGAGCTCACAGATCACAAGCACCGGTAGGCGACTCGCGACGTGCTCGTGAAAGTCGGCCGGCGATCCGAGGGCGGCGAATTCGTCCAACACCTGCGCGGTGACCGATTCGACGCGGGGCAGCAGTTCGCGCATCGCGGTCGGCGAGAAGAGCGGATTGAGCTGCGCCCGCAGCCGTTCATGGTCCTCCCACTCGGTGTCGAAGTTGCCGATCGGACCACCGAACATCACCGACTCCGTCTTACGCGGAGCCGTCTCCGGGGTCGGATGCGCTCGACCAAGTCGCTTGTCGCAGAACATCTTTCGCACGAGTGCATAGCCGGTCACCAGCCATGCATCATCCCCGGTTTGGGTGGTGATGCGACTGACCGGGCAGCCCAGCGCGGTGGATTCGGTACTCATCATTGCCACACTCTCCAAGCAGTAGCACTGCGTAATCGATTGCCACACAGGCGATTTCGGATCTGATACCGATCTTCTTCCGGCAGACAGTAGAACACGTATCAGTCCGGCGCAACCGGTACCGGGGCCGGTTCCGACCCCCCAGTTTCGAGGGGATGAAGCGAACCATATCGACTGCAACACTGAGAGTTTCGTGCAGACACAGACGATCCATGCCACGCCTTGGGAGTGAACCGGGCACAGCAATTACGCTGCACCGCTTACGTTTCCGCTCTCAGCGCCTGACGTCCATGGCAGGAACGAGTCCGGCATCGCCATCCGCGCGTACCGGTAAGCCGTTCTCCCGCAACGTAATAGCCACGATGGCACCGCGAGGAGGACGGCGTTTCACACCCGTTGCCCCAAACTGTAACTCGTTCTACCTTTGGCGGCATGGCTTTCAACGTTGCCGATCTTTTCGAACACGCCGTCGACGCGGTGCCGGAACGCACAGCTATCCACTGCGGCGATCGCCAGGTCACCTACAGGGAGCTCGATGAGCGGGCGAACCGCTTGGCGCACCACCTGGCGACCCGTGGCATCGGCGAGGGCGACCATGTCGGGGTGTACTCGCGTAACTCGATCGAAGCGATCGAGGCGATGTATGCCGCCTTCAAACTGCGTGCGATTCCGGTGAGCGTGAACTACCGCTACGTCGCCGACGAGGTCCGGCACATCGCCGGCAACGCCGATCTGGTCGCGTTGATTCACGAACGCCGGTACTCCGACATCGTCGCCGACGTCGCGCCGCAGATCGAGACGCTCGAGCACGTGATCGTCATCCAGGACGGGTCGGATCTGGATTACACGCGCTACGCGGGTTTCGAGTACGAGGCCGCGCTAGCCGCCCAGTCGTCGATGCGTGACTTCGACGAACGCAGTTCCGAGGACAGCTACATCCTCTACACGGGCGGCACCACCGGGTATCCGAAGGGCGTGGTGTGGCGGCACGAGGACATCTGGCGTGCGCTGGGCGGCGGCATCCAACATGTCACCGGTGAGTACATTACCGATGAGTACCACTACGCGAATCAAGCCAAAGCCACCGACTTCGCGATGATCTGGCTACCCGCGACGCCGATGATCCATGCGGCGCAGTGGACAGCTTTCATGGCGTTGAACTCCGGCGGCACGGTCGTTCTGGTACCGCAGTTCGACCCGGCCGCCGTCTGGCTCGCGGTCGAAAGGCACGGGGTCCATCTCCTGCAGATCGCGGGCGACGCGATGGCACGCCCGCTGCTGGACACCTATCTGGCGGGCGACCACGACGCGTCCTCACTGATCACATTGAGCAGTGGCGCGGCACTGTTCTCCCAATCCCTCAAGTTGCGGTACCTCGACACGTTCCCGAACCTGATCATCACCGACAACATAGGTTCCTCGGAGAGCGGATTGACCGGAATCGGCCAGGTGACCAAGGGCTCCGATCACTCGGATGGGCCTCGAGTGAACTTCAGCAAACAAGCGGTGCTGATCGACGACGACGGCAACCTCGTCGAGCCCGAGCCCGGCGCGGTGGGAAGGCTGGCCCGCGGTGGACCGGTGCCGCTCGGCTATTACAAGGATCCGGAGAAGAGCAGGGCGATGTTCGTCGAGATCGACGGGCAGCGATATGTCGTGCCCGGCGATTACGTCCGCTATGAGCAGGACGGCACGGTCACCATGCTGGGACGCGGCTCGGAATGCATCAACACCGGTGGCGAGAAGGTGTTCCCGGAGGAGGTCGAGGGTGCGCTGAAATCGCACCCGGACGTCTTCGACACGGTGGTGATCGGCATTCCGGACGACCGTTTCGGCTGGTCGGTGGCTGCCGTCGTGCAGCCGCGCGAGGGTGCGACGGTCGATGTCGCGGAATTGGGCGACCACGTTCGCACCAAGATCGCGGGTTACAAGGTGCCACGCACATTCTGGATTCTCGAACAAATCGAACGCCAGCCCAGCGGCAAGGCCAACTATCCGTGGGCGAAGAAATACGCGGCGACGAACCCGGAGAAAGCGCGCAAGCTGTCCGCCGCGCCCAGCGGCGAACCGGGCGCGGCGGGGTGAACCGCCTGTGACGAGCGACTACCAGTAGACGCCCGGGATCAGCCTGGCGGCGCGGCGGGCGGCGCGCGTGAGAACGAGCACCGCCTTCGACCGGGAACGCCGGGTGGGACGCGGCTTCGCAGGGGTGACCTGCGAGGTCGTTCTCGCTGTCTCCGCTTCACCTTTGGCTGCCGCGGAGTCGGGCGAGCCGCGGTACATCTTGTGCAGCGCCCGAGCCGTCAGTCCGGGGGTGAACAGCGAGCCGAACTCGCCCGCGGTGCCTGCCGGGGTGTCGATGCGTATGGGACGTTCGACGAGAGCGCGGACGACGACGGCGGCGGCCCAGGCGACGGAGCGACTGGGGTAGGTCTCGTAGTCCTTGCTGGGCACGATCATCGGAGTTTCCACCAGCGGCATGTGGATGGTGGTGAAGGTGACTCCGTCGGACAGCATTTCCACGGCGGCGACCTCGGTGAACTTGTCCAGCGCCGCCTTGCTGGCCGCATACGCGGCGTAGCGCGGCGGAGCCACCTGCACCGCGGAGCTGGAGACGTTGACGATATGGCCGAAGCCTCGCTCCCGCATCTGCGGGGTGAGGGCCAGGACCAGGCGGACCGCACCGACATAGTTGACGGCCATCGTGCGTTCGAAGTCGTGTACGCGGTCGACGGAGCGATGCAAGGATCGGCGAATGGAGCGGCCGGCATTGTTGACGAGCATGTCGATGTGATCGTGCTCGGACAGAACGGATTCGACGGTGCGGTCGACCGATTCACCGTCGGTGATGTCACAGGGGTAGCCGAAGGCCTCGCCACCGGCGTCGCGAATCTCCCGCACGACCTCGTCGAGTTCGGTTTCGCGCCGGGCCAGCAGAAAAACCACCGCGCCCTTCTCGGCGACCGCGAGCGCGGCGGCGCGACCGATACCGGAGGACGCGCCGGTGATCAGCACGTGCCGGCCCACGAGCGGTTTCCGAGCCTGGCGACCGAGGAAACCTGTCCCATCGGTAGCAACGTAGGGCGACATAGGCGTGTACCACTCCTTCGAATCTGCTTGGAGAAACCGCCCATTGGGACCGAAAGGCCTTGGTACGCTGCGGTTTTCCGCATCAGATCGACCACCTCGCGGTCGACGCGTCCGGATCCGGCGGAATCCGCTGCACGCGAAGACGACTCACAACCCGTAATCGACTGTGCGACAGGCACATTCACCAGGCTAGCCGTCGATGTTTCTCCTACGGAGGACAGTAGAACGTGTTTCACTGCGGCGCAAGCGCAGACATGGACGCGGGGTACACGTGGACTCACGTCACAGACAGATCACCGGTTGAAAATGGTGGAGCACGGACACATACTCGGCTCGTGGTGAAAAGCCTTGGTAGCGAGACGAACTCGGAGTGGACTGCGGACGAGATCCCCGACTTGTCCGGTAAGACAGCCATTGTCACAGGTGCGAATGCCGGTCTGGGGTTCGAAACCGCACGCATACTGGCCGCACGCGGAGCCTTCGTTGTCCTGGCGTGCCGCAACCCATCGAAGGCAGCGGACGCCGCCGAACGGATACTCGTCTCGAGTCCTTCCGCCAACCTCCAGGTGGTCGCCTTGGATCTGAGTTCGCTGGAGTCGGTTCGGGCAGCTGCTGAATCGATTCGCGCACAATGCGATCGAATCGACCTTCTCATCAATAACGCGGGCACGGCGAACATCCGGCGTGAGGTCAGCTCGGACGGCTTCGAACTGACCCTCGCCACCAACCACCTCGGCCCCTTCGCCTTCACCGGATTGCTGCTGGACCGCGTGATAACGACACCTGGAGCCCGCATCATCACAGTCAGCAGCCGAGCTCACGCCCGGGGCGTTCTCGAATTCGACGATCTCCATTTCACTCGTCGGCCGTACACCTTGACGACGGCATACGCTCAATCCAAACTCGCCGGACTGCTGTTCACCCACGAACTCCACCGGCGGCTCGCAGGCACCGACACCATCGCCGCGGCAGCACACCCTGGAACGGCGATCACGGAGTTCGTTCAGAACATGAGCCGCCCGGTGCGGGTCATCAGCACTGTTACCCAGAAGCTCGCCGCTTGGGCGACGCTACCGGGGCGCGACCCTCTGGTCATAGGGGTCAACACCGCCACACAGGGTGCGTTGACCACCTTGCGCGCGGCCGCTGACCCACAGGTGCGCGGCGGCGAGTTCTACGGTCCACACCAGGGCGCGAAAGGCCATCCCGTTCGTGTCGAACCCGCACCCAATGCCTACGACAAAGCAGCCCAACAACGATTGTGGAGCGAATCCGAACGACTGACCGGCGTGCGATACCCGGCCGGAGCCGACAGGTCATGATCCAACGCCGCGTAGCTCGAGTGGTGCGCCCTTCTAATTTTCTTGTGCTGCTTGATATTTGGTGTGGTCGAGGTGCATTCTCGGCGGTCGTGGCCGACGCTGTGGTGGCGCGTCCGGATCAGGTGAGTCTCGGTATGTCGGCCGGGGTGGTGGATCATGAGCGGGTCAATGGCGCGGTCGCGGCGTACGGGGGCGCGAGCTCAGCGCTCGGATGAGAAGCTGCCCCCGCATGTGGCGGCGCCTGGTGGCGATCGATGGATTCGACATGGACGTGCCCGACACGGCGTGAGAGACACTGGCCGACATTTTCAGCCCTCGAGGGTCTCGTTCGGCCGTCGCCAACCGCCTCTGATCTGCCGGAACGCTTTAGTCCTTCTTCATCATCTCGTAGAGCCCCCAAGATCATGCGCCGACCTGGCCATCTTGGGGATTCTACCTATTCTGACCTGGCATTTCATCATCCCCATACATCCCAGGTGAGATCAGCACAGCCCAGATGCGTGAACAGATCCGAGCCCTGCACGGCGTGGCATGACAGCCGACCCATACCGCGATCCCAACCCGGAGTGCTGCAGAATCGCCTCGGGATCATCGATTCCGCAATGCTGCACCGCGTAGAAGCGGATTTGAGTCTGGCAGCACTCGCCGATCTCGGTACGCGGATCCTGCCCGGACGCTACAACCTCGACCACCCTCTCGAGAGATCTTCGGCGACGTCTACACCTGGGCCGGTGAGGTGCGCGTAGTGGGCATCGCGAAGTCGGATCCATTCTGCCTGCCGAAACACATCGCAACCTACTCCGGCGAGGTGTTCTCAGCGCTGGCAGCCGACCACTACCTGCGCGGGCACGACCGCACCGAGTTCGTAGCGAAACTGACCCATTACTTCGCCGAGGTGAACGCCATTCATCCTTTCCGCGAGGCCAACGGCCGAGCTCAGCGAACGTTCTTCCGACAACTCGGCCGAGAAGCCGGATGGCTGATTGACTGGTCAATCCTGTACGCCGACAACAATATTCAGGCATCGATGGCAGCACTCCGCGGCGACAACAAGCCATTGCAAGACCTGCTGGAGACACGGCGGCACCGGTTCAGACTGCGGGTGGTTGGGGTTGACTGGCCATGTGCGGGTTGGCGGTTGCCTGTAGTTCGCGGGCGACGGCCTCCGGCCCCCTTTCGGAAATTGCCAGTCCCAGGTCGAGATAGGTCTGAAGCGTCGGGCTGTTATTGCCGGGTAGGAGGCCGGAGACCTTTTGCCGGTTGGCGACGTGGAGCAGCACCGCTGCCTCATCGGGATCGGTGTCGACGCTGACGAGCTTGTCGAATCGCCACTCCCGGGTCGATCTCGATCCGGTGAAAACGACTCGGGACGTGGTGATCACGGCCTGACCGTCGTCGATCGGGTCTGCAATTCCGGTCCGGGAACGTATTGGCCGCGGTAGCTGCCGGATCGGACCCACAGTCCCTTGACGACCCGGAGGCTCACGCCAGCGGACCGACCTGCGTAGTACCCGCGGTGCCGGCGGGGCTCGATCAGCCGGGAGGCGCAGGCCCACAACGCCGATTCACCGGCCTTCATCACCACTCCGTAGGCGTTCCCGCCGGAGTTTGGGATGGTTTGGGCGACGGCGTATGCGATGGTGTCGATCCTGTTCGGTGTGCCAGTGAGCCAGCTCGGCGTGATAGCGGACGTTGGCCTGATCGGATTGCCAAGACATAACGATTCCCCTCGATCGACGTCCGGAAGCATGGCTGATGTGCGCCGGAACAGCGACGATTCGTGCCAGAAAGGACCATGCCGCACGAAACCTATTGCGCAACACGAGATAATGAGGCATATCAGCGGAAATAATAAGGGGGGCAACATGACCAGCGATGCGACAGGTTGGCGGATCGCCGTCGTAGCCAGCGACGGGCTGCGGCGCGAACGGCTCACGCGGGACTTGGGCCGTGCTCTGTCCGGCGCCAGCGGTGTCGACGCTGGATTCGTGGATGCAGACCGGCAGCGTGCAACCGGCGACAAAGGGGGCGTGGATCCGGAATTGGTGTTGTGGGCTGGTGTGGGCGCAACGACGATCAACGCCGCCGCACGCGTGCTGATCGCCGCGATCAAGGAGTGGTGTGGCCAGGACCGTCATCGCAAGGTTCAACTGGAGCGCGACGGTAGATCGTTGTTGTTGACCGGGAAGCCCGATGACCGTCAGGTTCGGCTGGTGGAGTTGTTCATCGAACAGCTCGGGGCCGAGTCCGGCGATGACTCGGAGGGTGAAGCCCGATGACTCGATCGCTGCGTCGGCGAGCGTTGCTGCTCGGCACCGAAACCTACGCCGACCCGTTCTTCGATCCGCTGCCCTCGGTGCAGGCGGATGTCTGGCAGTTGGAACAGGTGCTGTCTCACCGGCAGATCGGCCACTTCTCGCAGGTGATCCGCCGGGTCGATCTCACCGCCGAGCAGATGTGCGGCGAAATCGCCGAATTCCTCGATGGCTGCGAAGAAGACGATCTCGCGCTGCTCTATGTCTCCGGGCACGGTGACCGGCTGGTGCAGGCCAGTGGCGAGTTCCATTTCATCGCCACCGACACCGATCACGACCGGATCGCGGACACGGCGGTGAGCGCGGGCTTCGTCAATGACCAGTTGGAGCTGTGCGTGGCGCCACAGAAGGTTGTCATGATCGACAGCTGTCTCAGCGGCGGATTCGCGCTCGGGTTCCGCACTGCCGAGGCCGAACCCGCGCAGCCGACGGCGAAGGGGCGATCCGATGGCGGTCGTTCACCGTTGGAAAGCCGTGGCGTGTACGTGCTGTCGTCGTCGCGTGCTCGTGAGGTGTCGCGGGCGGGTGCGGGTACGCCGGACGGTCCGCAGCCTTCGGTGTTCACCGGAGTGATGGTGGAAGCACTGCGCACCGGCCGAGTCGGCAAGGACGGAACCGGTCAGGTCTCGGTGCAGGAGCTGTTCGATCACGTCAACAAGCACATGCGCGCCCACACCTCCCAGATTCCGGTGCTGCACGCCACCGGCGTGGACGATCGAATCCTCATCGCCTCGTGCCCCCAGGGCGCGGCCCCGGTGCTCGCGCCGCTGTCTGCGCGACCGGTCCAACAGGCTTCGACCGCCAAGGCCGTCGGCGCATCGCATCCGTCGTGGTCGAACGTGCTGGACTACTACCGGCGGTGCTTGCGGACCGATCAATACGAGGTGCCGTGGCTGTCGGTGGATGATCACGGCGATTCGTATGTCTGTCTGACCGGAGCTGAACGTTTCTTGTCCGGCGAGCTCGATGACGACCATTGCGTCGAGATGCCGCAGGAAGCCATCGATCTCGTCGAACAGGCCGTGGGCTCGGATGACGAGTTGTGGGCGGGATATCCGGCAATGGTGACTCCACCACGCGGCAGGCGTCAGGATCGGATCCCACATCGCTTCGCGCCCTTGCTGATTCGCCGAGTCGAGGTAGTGGAGACCGGCGGGGTTCGCCGATTGCAACCTTCCGGCGCGATCCTCGCGCATCCCGCGCTGGCCGCGGAATGCTTGGGCGAGGAGGAAGCGGCGCTGTTCAACGAGACCTTCCGTCCGGGCTGGCATGCCGGGCAGCACGATCGGATGGCGGTCGACATCCGTAAGCTCGCCGAGGAATTCGAGCTGGGATGCGTCGAGGAGCCGCAGCCGGATCTGCTGTTCGACCGCATCGATGTCCACACGCCCCAGGCCGGTGGCCGCAATGCCGCGGTGTTGTTCCGCGTCAGTCGCCATCCCGGTGTCACGGGCAAACTGCTGAAGGATCTCGACGAGATCGACGGTAAGTCGGACGTGATCGGCATGACGGCTCTGGCGGCCCTGTCCCCCGATCCGGTGCAGCGTGTCGAACCGACGCCGGAGCGCGATCCCGACACTGTCCGGCTGGTGACTCCCCTATCGTGCAACGAGGCCCAGGAGGCGGTGGTCCGCTCGGCGATGACGCGGCGACTCACCATCGCCACAGGTCCGCCGGGCACGGGCAAGAGCCAGCTCGTTGCGAATCTTGTCGCGACCGCGGTCGCTGACGGACAGTCGGTGCTGGTTGCCTCCACCAACAACAAGGCGGTGGACGAGGTGTGGCAGCGGTGTCGCAAGATCGTGCCCGCCAGCGTGGTTCGCACCGGAAACGTCGACAGTCGCAACGAGGAAGTCAAGACGCTGGAGCAGCTGGCCAACGGATCGGCGGCACCCGCAACAAGTGTCGAAACCGCCGCAATGCGCCTGCACAGCGCCGCCGTCGCATGGTCGGCGTCACGGAATACACTGGCTCACAAAGCAACTTGTGAATCAGCCTTGCTACAAGCCGGACGAGATCGCGAGAAGCACGCTGCGGAGGCAGGACCATCCGTGGTCGACCTTATCGAGCAGATCTCGCCGCTGGGTCCGCGAACTGTCGCTGGACGCGCGCTGAAGCTCAGCAAAGCCCGCTTCTTCGGTGAGTGGCGTCGAAAGCGGCTGCTCGATCGCTGCGGCATCGCCGTGAAATCGCGGTCGACCGCCGAAATCTGCACGGCACTGGCCGGATTCGCCGATGCTCATGATCGATGGATTCACGGCGTCGGTGAGATGTCCGAACACCCCAGCGACGACGATGCGTGGAGGGACTACATCTCGAACGAGGCAGAGGTGCAGAAGGCGTCGACAGCATTGTTCTCGACGACAGTCGAGAACAATGCCCGCGAAGGCCGGACACGCATCGCCGAACTGCTGCGCAGCCTCAATACCCGAGACGAGTGGAAGGCCACGCGGGCCGCACTGCCGGTCCTGCGCGCCTGGGCGGTGACGACGCTGTCGGCTCGCCGCTTCCCGCTCGATCCGGCGTTGTTCGACCTGGTGGTGATCGACGAGGCCAGCCAGTGCGCGATCCCACAGATACTGCCGTTGCTCTTCCGGGCCCGCCGAGCGCTGGTCATCGGAGATCCGATGCAGCTCGAGCACATCGCCGACATCACCGCCGACGACGAGGCCAAAGCGCGCACCGCCGCGGGAGTCACCTCGACATGGCTCGAGCATCATCGCCTGTCGTATCGGCGGCACTCCAGCTTCCGCGCCGCCGAGCGCGCGGTCGGCCGAACCTTGCTGCTGGACGAGCACTTCCGATGCCACCCGCGCATCGCTGCGCTGGCCAATGAGCTGTTCTATGATGGGCAACTGACGGTGATGACCGATGTCCGAGGCCGACCGGCACTCCCCCGCCCGGCCGTCATCTGGGTCCCCACGACCGGCAATGCCGAGCATCCACGGTCCAGCCTCTCATGGATCAACCCGACCGAAGTCGCGAAGGTTCGCGAGTGCGTCGAATTCTTGTCAGGGCGCGGTGGACTGGATACCGATGCCACCGTCGGCGTCGTGACGCCCTATCGCGCCCAGAAGGAGGCTATCCGGGCCGCGGTCGGAAACACCCTCAGCGACGACGACATCGGCACCGTACACACCTTCCAGGGTGGCGAGCGCGACGTGATGATCTTTTCGCTGGTCGCCGGCCACGGCATGCCCAAGCGCTCGGTCAACCGGGTCGACAACCAGCTCAATCTATGGAATGTCGCCATCACGCGCGCCAAATCGCACCTGATCATCGTCGGCGACAAGGAACTGTGGCGGCAACGCCGGATCGCCGGTGCCTTGCTGGACGCGGCCGAGACCGGCGGCGGCCCAGAGCAGGCTGTCGGCCGCGGCCCGGACCCCCTGGCACACAAGCTGTTCGAATGGCTAGGCGGAGCGAGCGCGAAAGTCGAACTGGGCGAAGTGGTGTGCGGTCACCGCACCGACGCCGTGGTGCACGATGACGACGGCAGCAAGACCGCGTACGTGCTCGACCGCGGACACGAGCCGGGCATCGAACCCTCGCGGCACCTGCGGCTGATGCTGCGCGGCACCCAGCTGCGCGAAGACCGCGCCGATTCGACCACCGCGGAGAGAGTGCCCGGCTGGAAGCTCTACGACGTCCAGAACCTGGCCTGATCGGGGAGTATCGATGCTGGGTCTGCTTACAGCGCAACGTCTTACAGCAACATGAACACCACGGTGACGGCCACGATCACGACGGCCGAGAACACGAAGTAGCGCAGACCGTTTCGTTGCCCGGTGGGCATACCCGCCCCCGGCAATGGAAGCCCTATCACTGCCTGGGCCGGCGGTGGCGGTCGGCTCTCCGGCTGCGCCTGTCCCCCCTTGTGCCGCGGCTGAGCAGGCGGTCGAGTCGGTTGGGCGGGCGGGAACGCCCTGTTGCGGTACCTGGCATCCAGTCCGGAGTAGCGCGCCCATTGACGCTCGTGCTCAAGCGAATCGACCGAGTCGGATTGCGCTGGAGGCGAAGTCGGCCACATAGGCGGTGGCAATC
This sequence comes from Nocardia sp. CA-136227, assembly GCF_050955695.1. Lineage (NCBI taxonomy): Bacteria > Bacillati > Actinomycetota > Actinomycetes > Mycobacteriales > Nocardiaceae > Nocardia > Nocardia sp. CA-136227. The sequence continues at coordinate 2,801,085 of NZ_CP192081.1, read as the reverse complement.
CGCGCTGGGCATGGTCGTCCGCGGTCGATTCGGTTGCGCCCACGGGCGATTCGGTAAGTGGAGTCCAGCTTGCCCAGACATCCGTTGCATCGATGAGCTCCTCGAACTGTTCGGTATCGAGAATCTGCAGGAAGTCGGCGTGCTCGAGAATGATCTGCGGCGTGAGCTTCTTGGAGTACCGGCCCTCGTAGAGGGTGATCACATGCTCGACTGCGACGCGCCGTCCCTTCAGATCCAGGTACTCGCCGTACTTTCCGCTGCGGCCGTACCGGCGGAAGAGTTCATCGGCCACTTCGTCGAAGCAGACGATGGTGAATCCCGCATCCTGATACGGAGCCAGATTGATCAGGGCGATCGCACCGCCCTCGAGCAGCTTGGTCGACACGACAGTGCCGAACACCGTGGCCACGGTGCCCGCCAGCTCCCGAAGCTCATCGCCGTGCTCACCCCGAACCACGACACCGGCGTCGACGCTGCGGGGTCCCGCCGCCGCGACACCGACGGCACCCCGCAGGGCTGCCGCGATTCCGCCGTAGCCACCCCGACACGCGTCTTGAAAGCGGCGCACGGCTGGGGCTATCGCATCGATTCCCAATAGCTCGGCGAACACGGGTGACTGGTCGGGATTGGCGTAGTCGGCCGCTTGGAACAGCAGGTTCTCACCCGTACCGCCGAAGCGGTCCAGCAAGTCCGGTCGCAGGGCGCATGCCGACAGAGCCAGATCGAGTCCCGCGGCGGCGAATTCGTCCAGCGTCGCATCGTAGTGATTGCGGCGTTCAGGGTGCTGGTAGTTGCGGTGGCCTTCCTCGATCGGGCCCAAACCCGCCAGCTCCGGAAGGTACATCCCGTCATAGTCGATCAACCGGATCGACAGGTCGGACCGGACGATGATGTTGCCGTGCTGAAGGTCGCCGTGGGCAACACCCAGTTCGCGCAACATCCTGGCAGCGACGGCGACAGATAAACGGACGGCATCGATGTCGGCGGGGTCGAGATCGGGTTGCCTGGCCCAGTCCGCGAGCCAGACGCCCAGCGGAGCCCCGTCGACCCACCCCATTCGCACCGTGGGGAACGGCATACCGTGCACCAGAACGCCATCGGGCCGGTACTCGACCGGCACCAGGAAGTCCAACTGCGGATTGTCCCGGATGAACTCGCTGATGCAGTGGTAACGGTCGAATAGTCGCCGGTCACCGGGGGCGTTCTTGTGGAAACACCGCACCGCCCACCGAAGGTGAGCGGTGTTGACCTGAAACGTTGTCGCGAAGCCGCCCGAGGCGACCTTCGGCATCCCCCAGCGGTCCTGCCGAAGCGTTCCCGACGCCAGTTCGCTGTCATTGCGAAAGGCGATGTGCGGATGCTGCACGGCCAGTTGGTATTCCCGCAGCGACGGCAGTCTCACAGCATTACCACGCAGACCGTCGTGTCATCGTTGTCCAGCCCGTCGTGCGCGCGAGCCCGGGCAACCCAATCGGTGAATGGCGGAGCCGACTCGTCAGCCCAGCCGTCCAGCTCCAACCGGCCATCGGCTTCATGACAGCGCAGCAGATACTTGGCCAGGGCATCGGAGGCGAGGACGACGACATCACCGGGCTGATAGGAAAACTCGTTGTGCCAAAGCAGGTCTCGAAACAGTTCCGCATCGGCGAGCGCCTTCACCAGACACGGCTGATACGACCCGAACTGCCGCGAGTTCTCCACCGGGCCCACCGCCAGCAGTTCGCCCTGCCGGATATGCAGGGCACACGAATCGCCCACCGCGGTCACAGCGAACGACTCGCGCGTCGGGTCGACCTCGATACCGACGAACGCGGCCGCGCCGGGCTGCTCGCGCAGCTTACGCGTGGCGTGCCAGGGCAAACCGGGGCGATCGACCTCGGTCCACCATTGTTCACGCAGACGAGCCAGCACGATCGGATCGAAGATATCGGTGACCGGGGTCCGGATGAACGCCTCGACGAGAATGTCCGCCCACACCTCCGCACGCGCGGAGTCGGTAGCACCGTCGGCAACCGCGAACCGATACCGTCCGGCACCGGCCCGATCCTCATTCTCGGCAGGAGCACGCCCGTTCTTGGCTACCGACTCGACCCAGGCCGGGATCGCAGTCATGCACCAGCGCCTTCGCCGTCCTCGTCACCGTCCGTCAATTCTGGGAGATCACGGCCGTCCGTTAGCTCGCCCAATCCGGTGGGGGTGACCGATCGGGTGCCGATGTCTAGGAAGTCGATGACCGTCGTCGCATCCGCGTTGAACAGAAATCCGCGCGAACCGGGTGCCACCGAATAGCCCACCGCCGCAGCGGCATCGAGCATCGAAGGGGGCAGCACGCTCGACAACTCGAACAGTGTCAACGCGTCCGGATCCGTCAGCCCTTCAGCCGTTCCCGGGAATCGAATCGGCTGGCTCTGTACCCCGGATAGGTGCAGGTTGAATACCAGCGCTTGACCGTCCTCGGTGCCCAGGTTCCGGATGCGTTCTACGACCTGGTTGGGGACGCCGTCGGTGCTCATCCCGTCGGTCACATTGATGACGATCGGCGGGAAGCTGTCCGGATGGGCGGCGCACCACGACTTGATCACCGGCTCGATCGCGGTGAACGCGGCCACCATCGGCGTCGCGCCATTCGCCAGCGGATCAACCCACACCGGCATCTGCTGTTGCACGCTCACCACGCCACCAGCGCCATCCGGTACCCGCCGACTGACCGTGTCCACCCGCAGCGGGTTGTCCGCCACCTGCTCAACGGACGCGATCGGATGATCAGCGTCGGTGCCGTGCAGCACCGGACCGACCTCGAGGCCGTAGCCGAACACACCGATTTCGAAGTACCCGTACACCCGCTCGTCACCGCGGCTGCACAACAGCACCGCATTGCCCAGCAGATTGTTCACCGCCGCGGCCAGAGCCGCCGCCTTCGACTGCCCCGTCTCAGCCCACGGATCCAACATCGAATACGACTGGTCGATAGCGAGCAGCAGCAGCGCGGGCTGCTTCCGATTGATCTCCGCGGAATACATCCGGCACCTTCTCTCCCCTGGCCGCTCACCCGATGGCGAACCACTGGCCAAAGTGTACATTTATCAACTCTTTTGATGCATCATTGTCTGTATTGCCGTGCACTACTGGCTAATTGCAGTGGGCGCGATGTAATATCTGTTGTTCTGCAACAGTTTTCAGCCAGGTTGTGGGCGGTAATCGAACCGCTACTGCCGGTGAAACCGGCCGGGACGCCGGGACCGGCGCAGATGGACTCCCGTCTGGTGTTGCAGGGGATCTTGTTCGTGCTGATCACCGGGATCGGATGGGAGGACCTGCCCCAGGAACTGGGGTTCGGGTCCGGGATGACGTGTTGGCGCAGGTTGCGGGTCTGGCAGGCCGCCGGGGCGTTCGAGGAAATCCATCAGGCCGTGCTCGCGCGTGCTCATGCGGCCACGTTGATCGACTTGGACTGGGTGATGGTCGATGGCTCGCATGTGCGGGCGAAAAAAGGGGCGCCGCAACAGGTCCGAGTCCGGTCGATCGAGCCAAGACCGGTTCCAAGCGCCACATTCTGACCTGCGGGAACGGATTCCCGCTCGTTGTCGCGTTGTCTGCGGCCAACGTCAACGACCACCTGATGTTGCCCACACTGCTCGACCGGGTCCGACCCCTGCGCGGGCGTGCGGGCCAGCCCCGTCGCCGGATCACCAACCTGATCGCGGACAAGGGATACGACTACCCGAGTGTGTATTCAGTACTGCGGCAACGACATATCAGCGGCTACATTGCCCGCCGCGGCACCCGCGACAAGGTCACCGCCGGCCGCTGGATCGTCGAGCAAACCTTCGCCCTGCTGCACCACTACAGACGGCTGGCCATCCGATGGGAAAGACGCACCGACATCCACCACGCGAAACCGGGACCACTCAGCGCTGAGGAACAGAAGGGCGTGCTGGGGCACATCGACACCTGGCTGAAGGACGGATGCGGTGAGGCCCAGTACCTGCGAACCCTGTACCTCTTGTTGCTGGGTACCGACATGCGGCCAGATGAAGGCCTGGCGCTTCGTTGGTGCGATCTGGCCGAGGAAGAGTTCGACGGCGTCGTTCGGTCAGTGCTGTATATCGGGGTCACCGTCAGGTGCAAGTCCGAAATCGGTCCGTACCGAAATCCGCACCGCAAGAGCGGAAACGAGTACAGGGTGGTATCGTCCAGTTGGCTGACGGCCGAACTGGCCGACGAGCGGGCTCGAACCTCCCCCGTGTCGGAGTATCTGCCGGTCCTTCAGTGTCCACGGAGTGCGACGGGATCATGGGTCAGCGTGTCCAATGCTCGCATGTCGGTGTATGCGATGCGGAGGGGAAGCAAGTTCCCAACGTTCCGGCTTTCGGACCTGCGCGACACGGTGGCCACCCACATCGCCGCGGTCACTGGGGATGACGAGCTGGCCAGCGCCCAGCTCGGGCACATGGACGGAAACAGGTCGATGGCGCAGCGTCACTACATTCACCAGGGCATTCGCCACATAGTGGCGGTCGACAACGCGGACGTCCTGGAACTGCTGAACCCGTTCGAAATGGCACCAAAATGGCACCCTGGGGGCCCAGTTCAGCAGCTCACAACCCGCTGACCAGCGAAACGGTCAGTCCTTCTTCATCTGCTCGTAGACGCGCTTGCAGTCCGGGCAGACCGGGGAGCCGGGCTTGGCGGAGCGCGTCACCGGGAAGACCTCGCCGCACAGGGCCACGACGTGGGTGCCCATGACGGCGCTCTCGGCGATCTTGTTCTTCTTGACGTAGTGGAAGACCTTGGGGGTGTCGTTGTCGGTCGAGTTGTCGGTGGTCTCTTCCGGACGGACCAGGGTGTCTGTGCTCACGGCATCAATCATGCCAGGTCGGCCCGTCCGGGGGCGGGCGGCGTGTGCATCCGACGCGCTGTAGTGGAAGACTCGGGGTATGCAGCGTGACGGCGAATCCCAGGCCGACGGCAGTAGCGGCGCGGGTCGCCCGGACGTCGAGTTCCACCCCGCCGGTTCGATCCCGAAACCGCCCCCGCCCTCCCAGGGGTACTTCCCGGGTGAGGGGAAACAGCATCCTGCCCTGATCACCGAGGCGCAGACCTCGCTCGAACAGCAGCATCGGGACCGGGTGCGGCGGTACATCACCATCATGGCGTTCCGCATCCCCTGCCTGATCGGCGCGGCGGCCGCCTACGGGCTGTGGCACAGCTGGTGGGTGTCGCTGCTGATCATCGGCGTCTCGGTGCCGCTGCCGTGGATCGCGGTCCTCATCGCCAACGACCGCCCGCCCCGCACCAGCGACGAACCGAGCCGCTGGGACGGGCGACGGAATCAGACTGCGCTGGAATCGGGAACGCACAAGTCCGTCGAAGGCTGGCCCAACTCGCAGGGCTCGCAGGGTTAGCTCCCCGCGATCGCCCCGGCCTTCCGGTCCACGGGGATCGCCGCGGACAACAGGGCCGCGAGACCGCACAGCGCGCCGGCGACGAACCAGGCCGTCGTATAGCTGCCCTGCACGTCGCGGATCACGCCCGCACCGAAAGCGGCCAGCGCCGAACCGATCTGGTGTGAGGCGAACACCCAGCCGAACGCGACCGGACCGTCCTCGCCGAAGTGCTTACGGCACAGCGCGACCGTCGGCGGCACGGTGGCGATCCAGTCCAGGCCGTAGAAGATGATGAACGCCCACATGCTCGGCTGCACGTCCGGACCGAACAGCACCGGCAGGAACAGCAGCGAGACCCCGCGCAGCGTGTAGTAGGCGACCAGCAGATAGCGCGAGTCCAGGCGGTCGGTGAGCCAGCCCGAGGCGATGGTGCCCGCGACATCGAACGCGCCCACCACGGCCAGCAGCCCGGCGGCGGTGGTCGCGGGCATGCCGTGATCGTGGGCGGCGCTCACGAAATGCGTGCCGATCAGGCCGTTGGTCGACGCCCCGCAGATGGCGAAACCGCCCGCCAGCATCCAGAACACCGGCTTGCGGACGATGGCCGCCAGCACCGTGAGCGCCCGCGCCGCACCACCGGGAGCCGTGGTCCGCACCCCGACCGCGCTGCCCGGCTCGGCGCCGTAGGCGCGCACGCCGACATCGCTGGGGAAGTCGCGGATGAACAGCAGCACCAGCGGAACCACCGCCAAGGCCGCCACCGACACCACGATCGACGGCGTGCGCCAGCCGTGATCGCGGGCCAGGCTCGCGATCAACGGCAGGAAGATCAGCTGCCCGGTCGCTCCCGCCGCGGTCAGCACACCGGTGACCAGGCCGCGCTGCTTCACGAACCAGCGGCCGGTGATGGTGGCCACGAACGGCATGGACATCGACCCGACCCCGACGCCCACCAGCAGGCCCCAGGTCACCATGAGCTGCCATGGCCGGGTCATGAACACCGTCAACCCCGCCCCGGCCGCGATCAGCACCAGCGCGCACGCCACCACCCGGCGGATGCCGAACCGGTCCATGAGCGCCGCCGCGAACGGCGAGATCAGTCCGTACAGCAGCACATTCACCGAGACCGCGGCCCCGATCGTGCCGTGCGACCAGCCGAATTCCTGATGCAACGGATCCATGAGCACGCCGGGCACCGAGCGGAAGCCGGCCGCGCCCAGCAGCGCCACGAACCCGACCGCGGCGACGATCCACGCCGGATGCGGGCCCCGCCGTGCCCGCCCCCGCGGAGCTGCCAACGCGCCGTCCAACGAGCCTGTGCCCGACGGCGATTCCACGTCGAGGCGGTCCCTGAGTTCACTCACCGATCGAGCGTGACCGAAATCCCCTACCGGCACGAGTGGCCTGAATGCCACAATGCGTCAAGATCAAGCCAACCGTGAGGGGAGACACCGTGCAGGCACCTCAGCTCGTCGCCGTCCTGGTCCTGGAACCCACCGTCGGCTTCGACATGACCATTCCTTCCATGGTGCTCGGCGCGGCCACCGGCGAGGACGGCGAACCGCTCTACGACGTGCGCATCTGCGGCCTCGGTGACGGCGGCATCGTGGCGGTCGGCGGGTACACGGTCATCCCGGAGCACGGCCCGGAACTGCTCGCGCTCGCCGACACCGTGATCGTGCCCGGCACCCGCATCCCCGGGCCGCGCCAGGACGGCACGCTGCCGCTCGCGCTCGCCGACGCCCTCGCCACCATCCGCCCCGACGCGCGCATCGTGTCCATCTGCACGGGAGCGTTCGTACTGGGCGCGGCCGGACTGCTCGACGGCCACCGCGCCACCACGCACTGGCGCTTCGCCGACCAGTTCCGCGCCCTGTATCCGCGGGTCACCCTCGACGAGAACCAGTTGTTCGTGCAGGACGGAAACCTGTGGTCCTCCGCCGGACTGGCGGCCGGAATCGACCTGTGCCTGCACCTGATCCGCACCGACCACGGCACCGCCGCCGCCAATGGCGCGGCCCGCTACTGCGTGGTGCCGCCGTGGCGTGAAGGCGGCCAATCGCAGTTCATCGAACGACACGTTCCCGAGGCGGGCAGCGACGGCACCGCGCCCACCCGCCGCTGGGCGCTGCACCACCTAGACGACGAACTGGACCTGAATGCCCTCGCCGCGCACGCGCATATGAGCGTGCGCACCTTCACCCGCCGCTTCAAGGCCGAGACCGGCATGGCTCCGGGCGCGTGGATCCTGCAGCAGCGCGTCCGCCACGCCCGGCATCTGCTCGAGACCACCGACCTGCCCGTCGACGAGGTGGCGCGCAACGCGGGCCTGGGCACCTCCGCCTCGCTGCGCCATCACATGCGTTCCGAACTGGGCGTGCCGCCGTTGACCTACCGTAAGACCTTCCGCAAGCGCGAAACTCTGGAGACAGCATGACCATTCGCTGGGTATGGGCCTTTCTCGACCGGCCCGCCGCGGAATTCGACGACTGCGCCGAATTCTGGACCCGAGTCACCGCCACCACCCGGTCGGCGCCGCGCGGCGAACACGACGAATTCCTCACGCTGCTCCCGGATTCCGGCGCGCCCACGCTCAAGATGCAGTCCACCGGCGGACCCGGCCGCATCCACCTCGACCTCGACGTCGACAATGTCGTGGCCGCCACCGAACGCGCCGAACAGCTCGGCGCCACCCTCGACGGCGACTACATCCTCACCGAACGCATCGGCTACGCCGTGCTGCGCTCCCCCGCCGGAATGCCGTTCTGCTTCACGCCGTTCCGCGACGCCACCGGGCCGCTCACACCCACCGTCACCGGGCCGTCCGGCGACCGCAGCCGGCTGGATCAGATCTGCCTCGACATCGGCGCGAGCGACTACGACACCGAATCCCGCTTCTGGACCGAGCTCACCGGGTGGGCCTGGAAACCCGCCAGCCTGCCGGAGTTCTCCCGCCTTTCGGCCCGTCCCGGCCTCCCCCTCGATCTCCTGTTGCAGCGTCTCGGCGAGGACCGCCCCACCTCCGCGCACCCCGATATCGCGTGCACCGATATCGAAGCCACCGCCGCCTGGCACGAGGAGCTCGGCGCGCGCCGCGTCGAGCAGGGCAAGCACTGGCTCGTCATGGCCGACCCGTCGGGCTCGGCCTACTGCCTGACCAGTCGCCAACCGGCGTGAACGAGCCCGGCACCCCGGATCGGATCCGGGGTGCCGGGCTCGAGCTCGGGCAGGGTTCGGGAATCCCCGAGAGCCCTACCGAGAGTTGGTGTTATTTCCGCTCGGTCTGCGGCTGACGCCGCGCCTCACCGGAATTGGCCAGCGCCTCCAGATCTTCGAGGAACCTCTCGATGCTGTCGGCACGGGACTGCGGTGATCCGATCTGCTCGCGCACCTTCTCCTCGGTGAGCGCGAGCATGGCGGCCGCCAGATCCTGTTCCAGATCCCGGATCATCTGCCTGCGGTACTGCAGGATCTGATCGCGGCCCTGCTTGCGGACCCGTTCCACCTCGGCCGCCGCGGCCTCGCGCATCTGGAGAATGATGCGGTCGGCGTCGGCGCGGGCCTCCTCGCGCATGCGCTCGAGTTCGGCCTGGGCCTCGGCGACGGCATTGTCGTAGGCGGCTTTGGCGGTGGCCAGCCGATCAGCCGCCGCCTCGCTCTCCTCGAGTTGCCGGCGGATCTGGTCCTGAGCGTTGTTCATGATCTTCTTCACCGGTGGCACAACGTATTTCATGATGAACCACACGATGACGGCGAAGCCGAACAGCTGACTGAGGAAGACGGGCCAATCGAAGGTGATGTTGTAAATACCCTCGGCGAGATGGGTATCGGTGAGGATCATGCAGACCCCCGTCCTCTCTGCTGGCCCGCACTGGTCCGGGCACGATCGTTCCCGCCCAGGACCCGGCCGGCCAGGTCCTGAGCGAGTGGTTCGACGGCTTCGCGTAGTTCGGCGGCGACCTGGTCGGCCTCGGCGCGCAGGTGCGCCGTGGACTCGGCCACGATCTGGTCGGCCTCTTTCTGGGCCTCGCCGCGCATTCCCTCGAGGATTGCCCGCCCCTCGGCCCGGGCCTGGTTGCGGATGTCGGCCGCTTCCAGTCGGGCCTGCTCGAGGGCTGCCTCGTAGCGCGCTTCGGCTTCGGCGAAGGTTTCGCTGGCTTCCTTGGCGGTCGCCGTCGTGACCTCGACACGTGCCTCCCGCTCCGCCAGCACCTTTCGGATCGGCGGAACCACGAAGAACCAGATGACTGCCAGCACGATCAGGAAGATCAATAACTCGGCCACGAAGGTGCCGTTGGGAACCAGGAAGTTCCCCGCGGCCTCCACATCCGTTCTGGGAGACATGATGACGTCTACTTACCGGGAGTAGCGAATACGAACAGTGCCATGAACGCTAGATTGATGAAGTAGGCCGCTTCGACCAGACCAACGGTCAGGAAGAAGTTCACGCGCAAGCGGCCTTCCGCCTCCGGCTGCCGGGTGACGCCGTTGATCAACGCCGCGCCGGCCAGACCGTCACCGATGCCCGCACCGATGGCACCGCCCGCCAGAATGATGCCGCCGCCGATGAGGGCGCCTTGAACGATACTCGCGGTTGCTGGGTCTGCCATTGTTCACTTCCTTGTTTTGAAAAATAGCTGCACCCAGATGGGTGCAACGCCGAACAGCCGAAGCCGCTCAGTGGTTTTCACTCTCCAGCGACATCGACTGGCTGAAGTAGAGAATGGTCAGCAGGGCGAAGATGAATGCCTGAATCGCTCCGACGAACAGGTCGAAGAGTTTCCAGACGGCATTCGGTCCCCAGCTGATCCAGAACGGGAACAACGTGATCACCGAAACCATGACGCCGCCCGCGAACATGTTGCCGAAAAGTCGCAAGGACAGCGACAGCGGCTTGGCGATTTCCTCGACCACATTGATGAAAACCATGGGGCCCCAGCCGGTGTGGCCCTTCAGCAACTGTTTCGCGTGCCCGCCCGGCCCGCGCCGCCACGCGCCCGCGGCGTGATAGAGCAGGAAGACGAACAGCGCGAGCGCCAGCGTGAAGTTGAAGTCCGACGCCGGCGGCGCGATCAATTCGCCCGAACCGTACTGAACGGGCAAAACCGACAACCAGTTCGACAGCAGGATGAACGTGAACAGCGTGACCGCGAGCGGCAGCACGAACGGCGCGACCGTCATCCCGATGGCGGTCTCCACCTGGGAGCGCATCTGGACGGTGATGGTCTCGAAGAACAGCTGCACCCCGTTGGGCACGCCCGAGGTGATCTTCACCCGCAGGTAGAAGGCCAGCCCCAGCACGATCAGCGCGGCCACCGCGGTGGACACGATGGTGTCGACATTGAAGGTCATGCCCAGCAGGTGCGCCTGGGCGTGATCGCCGACGTGGATCTTGGCCTCCCCCGAGGATTCCTCGGCGGCCAGTATCGCGTAGATGCTCATGACTGCTGTCGAAGTCCTTTCACCTCGGGCAGAGCCGTATGGAGAACCAGAATCAGCTGAAAGACCGCCAGCCCGAAGAAGATTCCGACACCGTAGGGACGGGTCAGGAATGCCACCAGAATCGACAGCCCGGTCAGGATGATCAATCGAGACGCCGAGGACAGCGCCAATTTCTGTTTGCTGGGAGTTTCCGCATCAGTGATGCGCACGATGGACATCCACGTGAGCCGGGCATTAACCCAGCCGAGCGTCAGACCGGTAGCCATGAAAACACCCAGCAACAATCGATCCAACGCACCTGTGACCATCAATGCCAGTACACCGAAAGCGATTGCAATTGCAGTCGCTCTCCGCATCCGGAGCCTGTTGAGGTCCAATACGACACCGCCTCGCCGTCATCCCACCTCGTAGTGGGGCCGTGCATGATCAATAGCATACACAGCCCAACCTCGTTGCGGGGCAGTATTTTTGATCTTCAAATTGTTGATCTTGAAATTCTGAAACGCTTTTCAGCGAACTTTCCGCCAATTAATTCGGACATCAGTGTTGCACAGCCTTTTCCGCTCCGATGCCGGTCAGCGACCGCACCTGCATCTCGGCGTACTTGCCGTCGTCGTGTTCTTTGGACAGCACGGTTCCCAGCCAGCCCAGAGCGAACGAAACCGGGATGGACACCAGACCCGGGTTGGCGAGCGGGAACCAGTGGAAGTCATGGGATTTGATCATGGCGGTGGGCGCTCCGGAGACCGCCGGGGAGAACACGATCAGCACGATGGTGACCGCCAGGCCGCCGTAGATGCTCCACAGCGCGCCGGCGGTGTTGAAGCGCCGCCAGAACAGTGAATACAAAATGGTCGGTAGGTTTGCTGAGGCGGCCACCGCGAAGGCCAGCGCCACCAGGAACGCCACATTCTGATTCTTCGCCAGAATGCCGCCCACGATCGCCAGCGCGCCGATCACCACCGCGGTGATCCGCGCGACCCGCACCTCGCTGTTCCTACCCTCCCCCGTATCGCCGTCACCACGGCCTCGCTTGATCACATTGGCGTACACGTCGTGCGCGAACGACGCCGACGCGGTGATGGTCAGCCCCGCGACCACCGCCAGAATCGTCGCGAACGCCACGGCCGCAACGAATCCCAGCAGCACCGGCCCGCCCAGCTCCAACGCCAGCAGCGGCGCGGCGGCATTCTCCTTGCCCGGCGCCTTGGCGATCTTCTCCGGCCCCACCAGCGCGCCCGCACCGTAGCCGAGCACCAGGGTGAACAGATAGAAGACGCCGATCAGCCCGATCGCCCACACCACCGAGCGGCGCGCCTCCTTGGCCGTCGGCACCGTGTAGAACCGCATCAGCACGTGCGGCAGCCCCGCGGTGCCCAGCACCAGAGCCAGTGCGAGCGAGAGGAAGTCGAGCTTGCTGGTACCGGTCTTGCCGTACTTCGCGCCCGGCTCCAGCAGCTTCGCGCCGGTCTTGCCACCGTGGTTGACCGCGTCCTGCAACAGGCTGGAGAAGTTGAAGTCGTAACGGCCCAGCACCCACACGGTCATGGCGGCGGCCGCGCCGATGAGCAGCACCGCCTTCACGATCTGCACCCAGGTGGTGCCCTTCATACCGCCGACGAGCACGTAGACGATCATGATCGCGCCGACCACGGCGATCACGAGATTCTGTCCCGCCGAACCGGATACACCCAGCAGCAGCGAGATCAGCACGCCCGCGCCCGCCATCTGCGCGAGCAGATAGAACAGACTCACCGCCAGAGTCGAGGTGGCTGCCGCGGCCCGCACCGGGCGCTGCCGCATCCGGAAGGCCAGCACGTCGCCGAGCGTGAATTTGCCCGTGTTGCGCAGCAACTCGGCCACCAGCAGCAACGCCACCAGCCAGGCCACCAGGAAGCCGATGGAATAGAGGAACCCGTCGTATCCGTACAGCGCGATCGCCCCGGCGATGCCGAGGAAGCTGGCAGCCGACAGGTAGTCGCCGGAGATGGCGATGCCGTTCTGCGGGCCGGAGAAGGCGCGCCCGGCGGCGTAATAGTCGGCGGCCGTGCGGTTGTCGCGGCTGGCCCACACCACGATGCCCAGGGTGATGGCCACGAAGATCGCGAAGATGGTGATGTTGAGGCCGGGACGGCTGCCCTCGACGGCGGCGGCCAGATAGGTGGTCATCGGGTCGGCCCTTCCAGTTCGGCGCGGATCCCCTCGGCGATCGGGTCGAGGGTGCGGTCGGCGTAGCGGACGTAGAGGCCGGTGATGACGAAGGTCGAGACGAACTGCAGCAGGCCGAAGATCAGGCCGACGGTGATATTGCCGCCAACCTTGTGCGACATGAAGGCGTGCGCGTAGTCGGCGAGCAGCACGTAGAGCGCGTACCAGGCCAGGAACAGGGCGGTCATGGGGAAGACGAAGCGGCGGAAGCGACGCCGCAGGCTCTGGAACTCGGGGCTGTCGAAGACCTGGGGCCAGTCGGGATCCGGTCCGCCGGTCTGGGTTTCAGTTGTCAACTGCGATACCTCCTGGTGATGCCGGTCACAGTAGCAACGAAAGTGGTTGTAACAAGGGCGAATAACCGCAGGTGAGATCATGAATTCATCGGCAAGTGAGCCGGGATTCGGAAGGTTCCGCGGCCAGCAACCAACCGGTTTCCTTGGGTCCGAGCGACCCGATCCCCGGGCTCGAACGCCCGCAACCGGGCCCACTGCCGGATGCCCACAGGTAGCGGTGGCAGAGTTCCGGTCATGCCGACGAATCGCTCCGTCACCCCGCGCTTGACGACCACTTCGTCCCTGCTCGCCGACCTCGCGCCCGACCTACGCGCGGCGCTGACCCGCGTCCGCTACAACGCGGACACCCTGCTCGAGGCGCTGGGCGACACCGCCCACGCCGCCCTCGGCCGCGGCGAACCCGTCCCGGTCCGCCGGGCAACCGCCGACCTCGGCGAGCTCGGCACCCTGGTACGGCTGCTGCTGCTCGGCGATCCGGTCCCCGAACGCGAAGCGGCAGCGGCCCTTTCGCCCGTCGACCTGGACCACGCCGTCGCCGCCGGGCTGATCGAGCGCGACGGCGGCGAGATTCGCGCCGCCCTGGACCTGCGTCCCCTCGACCTCGGCCACGGCACCCGCTGGGTGCTGTCGGACCTCGACGACTCCATGCGGCGGCGGGCCCTCGACGCCGACCACGTGCTCGGCGTGGGCCAGGCCTCACTGTCACTGCTGCGCGCCACCCCGACCGCCGCCACCGGCACCGTCCTCGACCTCGGCACCGGCTGCGGCGTCCAGGCCGTGCACGCCGCCTCCTACGGCCGCCGCGTCACCGGCACCGACGTGAACAAGCGGGCCATCTGGCTGGCCGAGGCCACCGCCGCGCTCAACGACCTCGATATCGAGCTGCTGGAAGGCTCCTGGTTCGAGCCCGTCGCGGGCCGCCGCTTCGACCAGGTGGTCGCCAATCCCCCGTTCGTCGTGGGCCCCGCCCGCGTCGAGCACACCTACCGCGACTCCGGCCTCGCCCTCGACGGCGCCAGCGAACTCGTCATCTCCGGCATCCCGGAGCTGCTCAACCCCGGCGGCACCGCCGCACTGCTGGCGTCCTGGGTCCATCGGGAAGGCCAGGACTGGCGCGGCCGGGTCGCGAGCTGGCTGCCCGACGCGGGCATCGACGCCTGGATCGTGCAGCGCGATATCGCCGACCCCGCCCTCTATGTCGGGACCTGGCTGCGCGATGCCGGATTGGACCCGCGCGAGCCCGCCGCCCAGGCCCGCGCCGAACGCTGGCTCGACGCCTTCCGGGAATCCGAGGTGGAGGGCATCGGCTTCGGCTTCGTCTATCTCCGCGCCATCGACGGCCCCACCGAACTGCTCGCCGAGGACCTCACCCACGGCTTCGACGACCCGCTCGGGCCGGAGTCGCTGGCCTACTTCGAGCGCTCGGCCTGGCTGCGCGCCGCGGCCGCCGACCCGGACCTGATCCTCGACTCGCGCTACCGGGTCGATCCGGCCACCGCGCTCGAGCGCGTCTATCTCCCCGGCGACGAGGGCTGGGCGCAGGCCGTGGCCCGGCTGCACCGCGGCGACGGGCCGCGCTGGCAGCACGAGGTCGACGACACCACGGCCGCGCTGCTGGCCGGGATGCGGCCCGACGGGCTCCCGCTGCGGGAACTGGTCGACCTGCTGGCCTTCGGCGAGACCGGCGACGCGGCGACCCCGGATTTCGAGACCGCCGCCATGACCGTGGTCGCCGGGCTGGTCCGGCACGGGCTCGTGCATCCGAACTGAACCCCTCGATCCACCCCGCGACGGCCGCCGGACTCCCCGGCGGCCGTCGGCGTTTCCGCAGGAAACCCGCACTGACCGGCGGTGAGGTCCGTCACGATCGAATGTCGCGCGGATACCGATCCGGTCGGGGCGGGGAATGCGCTCGAACCCCGTTTCGTTCTATCGCGTACTCGCTTCACGACGCCCCCGGCAAGGGCCGTTCACACGTATTCGATTGCGGCATCGCGAAGTTCGAGTCCGGCGGCGGCAACCACCCGGTCACCGAGGGCCCGTTCGCCGGCGGCCCGTGTTCCCGGCGATCCGCGCTTCTCAGGAACTTCTCAGCCGTGCACCGTAAAAACCGCAGCTCAGGTGCGGTTTACACCGGCTCCGGCGGGGAACTTTCCTGAAGTCGGGCCCGTTGTACGGAGCGAGACACCACCGACAGGAGGCAAGTCATGACAAGCCCCGCCACCACTGACGTGCGCACCAGCGAACAAGACCTCGATGCCGCAAGCCCCGCCGCCGACCTGGTACGTGTGTACCTGAACGGGATCGGCAAGACGGCGCTGCTCACGGCGGCCGACGAGGTCGAGCTGGCCAAGCGCATCGAGGCGGGCCTCTACGCTCAGCACCTGCTGGAGACGAGCAAGCGTCTGTCCGCCGCGAAGAAGAAGGATCTGGCGATCCTGGTTCGCGAGGGTCAGGCCGCCCGCCAGCACCTGCTGGAAGCCAACCTCCGCCTCGTGGTCTCGCTGGCCAAGCGCTACACCGGTCGTGGCATGCCGCTGCTGGACCTCATCCAGGAAGGCAACCTGGGTCTGATCCGCGCGATGGAGAAGTTCGACTACACCAAGGGCTTCAAGTTCTCGACCTACGCGACCTGGTGGATCCGGCAGGCCATCACCCGCGGTATGGCGGATCAGTCCCGCACCATCCGCCTCCCCGTCCACCTGGTCGAACAGGTGAACAAGCTGGCCCGCATCAAGCGTGAGCTGCACCAGCAGCTGGGCCGCGAGGCGACCGACGCGGAACTCTCGCGCGAATCCGGCATTCCGGTCGACAAGATCGCCGATCTGCTCGACCACAGCCGCGACCCGGTGTCGCTGGACATGCCGGTCGGCAATGACGAAGAGGCCCCGCTGGGCGACTTCATCGAGGACTCCGAGGCCACCTCCGCCGAGAGCGCGGTCATCGCCGGTCTGCTGCACCGCGACGTGCGCGTCGTGCTCGCCACGCTGGACGAGCGCGAACAGCAGGTCATCCGGCTGCGCTACGGCCTCGACGACGGCCAGCCGCGCACCCTCGACCAGATCGGCAAGCTCTTCGGGCTCTCCCGCGAGCGGGTCCGCCAGATCGAGCGTGAGGTCATGTCCAAGCTCCGCAAGGGCGAGCGCGCCGACCGCCTGCGCGCCTACGCCAGCTAGTCCCGCAGTTCCGACCTCGTGGAGCCGGTCCCCCTGCCCGGCTCCACACCGGTCATCGGGCCATCTCGAGGCGCTGGCCCGATTTCGCCGGCCGATTCGCTCCCCTGGATGTCCCCTCCGGGCGAGCCGAGTCGGCCGGCGTTTCCGTGTCCGGACCCCGTCGACACGCGGGGCTAGTGGGATTGCGGGGCACCGGCTCTCAGGGATGGGAATCTGTCGCCCGTGACCGATTCGCTGACGATGATTGCCATCGACACCCTGTCGCAGCAGGTGAACACCTATGCGAGCCAGGTCGCCGGTGAGCCGCTCCCGCCGGTGAGCTGGATGTGGGACTGCCGCGCGCGGCTGGACCCCACCGGCGCGGAGGCCGAGTTCTTCGGCACCGTCCACCCCGATCTGCCCGCCGCCGAATCGAATATCCAGTTGGTGACCTGGGCGCGGGCACTCGCTCTCACCGACTCCACCGAGATGCGCGACGCCGCCGCGGGCCGCCGCGTCTTCACCGGCAGCCTCGGCAACTCCCGCATC
Organism: Nocardia sp. CA-136227; assembly: GCF_050955695.1. NCBI lineage: Bacteria > Bacillati > Actinomycetota > Actinomycetes > Mycobacteriales > Nocardiaceae > Nocardia > Nocardia sp. CA-136227. Next base: position 2,784,048 of record NZ_CP192081.1, on the reverse strand, counting down.
CGGCTGACCGCGTTCATCGAAATGCCGTGGACCACAAGCGAAACCCAGCCGTTGATCGCCCTGCGATGATCTAGCGCCGGGTCAGCGCCTGGCACGGCGTCGGGGCCGGGATGTCACCGCGAAAGTAGGCGGTCGGCGCGACACCCATGAGCGAGCGGAAATCGGCGCTCAGGTGAGACTGGTCGTAGTAGCCCGAGGAGTGGGCCAGATCCGACCACGGGGTATTGCCGCCCGCCGCGATCACCTGACGCAGCCGGGTGATGCGTGCGTAGTGCTTGGGAGACACGCCGATTCCGGCGGTGAACAGGTTGCGGAGCTGGCGTTCGGAGACCGCCAGACCGGTCGCGAGCTCGCCGACCGGTGCGGTGGTGTCCATGGCGGTCACCGCCGAATTCAGGAGTCGGCGGTGGTCGCGGCGCACCGGATCCTCGGTGACCCGGTGCGGGAGTTCGGCTTCCAGGAAGGCCGTCACCTCGTCCGGGTCGAGCTCCAGCAGCACGTCGGCCAGCTCGGCCGCCGGGCCGGGCAGCGCCGACAGCAGGGTGACCCGATCGGTCAACTCGGCCGCCGGGACGCCGAGCAGCGGCTGGGCGGCGCCGGGGGCCAGCCGGATACGGGTGCAGCCCGCGGGCCGCTCCGGGTGGGCGTAGGTGGCGCGGGTGCGCGGGCCCAGCACCCAGGCGTCGCGGCGGCCGGATGCCTCACGGCGCAACACGATCGAGGTGGCGGCCAGCGGCAGGTGACTGAAGGCGACCGGTCCGGGATCGGTGGTCGGGATGTGGGCGATCTCGGCGATCCAGGGGCGCAGACCGGCGGACGGCGCGGTGCGGCGCTCGAGGTCCTCGGCGGACACGACGGAGGCCAGGGTTTGCGCGGTGGTCACCGAATCCACTCTAGGCAGCCTCGGCCGATCCGGCTGTGCCGGTTTTTCCTATCTCGCGGGCCGGGCCCGGCGGCAGGGTGATGGACATGATCGTTATCACCGGTGCCACGGGCACCATCGGCAGTGAAGTCGTCCGGTTGTTGGCCGAGCGGGACGTGAAAGTCCGTGCGGTGACCCGGAATCCGGAGCTGGCGCGGGTTCCGGCCGGAGTCGAGGTGGTGCGCGGCGAATACGCCGACACCGAATCCATGGCCGCGGCCTTCTCCGGCGCGGAGGCGGCGTTCCTGGTCGGGCTGCTCGGCCCGGACTACGTGGAACTGGATCGGGCGCTGGTCGCGGCGGCGCGCGCGGCCGGGGTGCGCCGCGTGGTGAAGCTGTCCGCGATCGGCACCGGAGATCCGGAGCTGGGGCGGGTCGGCACCTGGCACATGCCCGGCGAGCAGGCGGTGCGCGAGAGCGGGGTGGACTGGACCATCCTGCGGCCCAGCAGTTTCGCCTCCAACACCCGTAGCTGGGTCGCCCCGATCCAGGCCGGTCAGCCGGTCCCGAACATGACCGGCGCCGGCGCGCAGGGCGTGATCGACCCGCGCGATGTCGCGGCGGTGGCCGCTGAAGCCCTGCTCTCCGACGACCATGCGGGACGGATCTACACTCTCACCGGTCCCGCGGCACTGACCACCCATGACCAGGCCGCCGTGCTGGCGGCGGCGCTCAACCGTTCCATCGACGTCACCGACATCCCCCTGGATGTGGCTCGCGGGTTCATGCTCGAGTCGGGCATGTCCGAGGAGTACGCGGACGGTGCGCTGGCCGGTCAGGCGTTCGTCCGCGACGGCGGGAACGCGATCGTCACCGGCGATGTCGAGCAGGTCCTCGGCCGCGCGCCCCGCACCTACGCCGACTGGGTGCGCGACCACCGCACCGAGTTCGGAGCCTGAGCCGGGGTCAGGCGGCCGCCAGGACCGAACCTAGCCGGTCGTGCATGCCCTGCCAGCCGCCGCCCATGATGCTGCGGGCGCGCTGCATGACCGGATCCTCGGGGTCGAAGCCGCTGTGGCTGAACAGGACTCGGGTGCCGCGCCCCTCGGGACGCAGGGTCCAGCTGATGACCCAGCCCGTCTCCCGCTCGGCCTCGGCGTCGTTCCAGGTGAAGGTGAGCAGTTCCGGCTCGACGACCTCGAGCACCCGGCCGCGGATCTCGCCGGAGAAGTTCTGGCCGGGCATGGGCTGGGTCGTCATCTCGAAGACCGTGCCCACCACCGGCTCGAACCCAACGGGCCGCATCATCCACTGCCCCATGAGTTCCGGGGTGGTGAGCGCCCGCCACACCTTGGCGGGCGGGTGCGGATAGAACTGGTCGAGTTCGATCCTGGTGGTGTCGTCGGTCATCGTCGGTCCTTCTCGTCGGGCTGGTCGGGGTCGTCGGGCATGGCGTCCAGCACCGCGCCCAGGTCACGCAGCCGGGCCCGCCAGAACCGTTCGAACGGATCGAGCCAGGACTGCACGTCGTACAGGGGGTCCGGTTCCACGCGGTAGAACCGTTGCCGCCCACGCTTGTCCTCGGCCACCAGGCCCGCGTCCCGCAGCACCTTCAGGTGCTCGGACACGCTGGGCCGGGCCATGTCGAAGCGCTCGGCGATCACCTGCACCGACTGCTCACCCTCGAGCAGCAGCTCGAGGATGTCGCGCCGGGTCGGATTGGCCAGCGCGCCGAACACACGATCGGCGTCTCCGGACTTCAAGCGGTAGGGCACCCAACCACAATAGGTAGGAAATTACCTACGCGTCAAACCCCGCACAACCCCGAGAAGGGCCACGATCACAACCCGAAGCTCCCGGTACCGATGCTTCCGGTGCCGTCGCAGCCGTAGGTACCGGGATCCGGGATGGGCGTGCCGGGCGGTGCGGCGGCGACTGTGACGGTCTGCGAGGCGGACTGCGGCCCCTGGGTCACGGTGATCGTGTGGGAGCCCGCGGTGGTCGGGATCCAGGTGGTGTAGAAGCCGGTCATGAAGCCCTGGAACCCCGAGAAGAAGCAGGTTCCGTTGTCCCGCAAGGTCACCCGCTCCCACGGGAGATGAAAGAGCGTGGGTGAGACCTTCAGGTCGATCCACACCTTGGTTCCCACGACATAGCCACCCGCCGGGGCGGTGAGGGTGACGGCGACTTCCGACGCCGACGCGGTCGACGTCGCCAGCCCGCCCAGGGCACCGGTCGCCATCAAAACCACTGCGCCCCTGCCGATTCCGCGGGCGATCGCATTGCCTGCGCTCATGCGCTACTCCTGTTCGTGAACCCCGTGGACGAGGTTCACGAACAGTAGCGTTCACAGAGTGTGGAATTCGGACATTCCACTCAACCGGGCTGCCCCAGGTTTCCGGGGCAGGGCCGCCGGGTCGGTTAGCCGGAGTTGCGCAGGGCGGTGGCGAGACCGTTCATGGTGAGCAGGATGCCGCGCTCGACCAGTTCGGAGGTGTCCCCCGCACGGCGTCGGCGCAGTAGCTCGACCTGGAGTTGGTTGAGCGGTTCCAGGTACGGGAAGCGGTTGTGGATGGACTCGGCCAGGGCCGGGTTGTCGGCGAGCAGTTCGTCGGCGCCGGTGATGGCGGCGTGCATGCGCGCGGTGCGGGTGAACTCGTCGCAGATCATGCGGAAGACGGTGTCGCGCAAGGCTTCGTCGGGCACCAGGTCGGCGTAGCGGGCGGCGATGTCCATGTCCGCCTTGGCCATCACCTGAGCCAGGTTGGACATGACCGTGTTGAAGAACGGCCAGCGGCGGTACAGGTCCGACAGGGTGGCCAGGCGCGCGGGGTCGTCGCCGATCCACTGCTCGAACGCGGTGCCGGTGCCGTACCAGCCGGGCAGCATGACCCGCGATTGGCTCCAGGCCATGACCCACGGGATGGCGCGCAGGTCGTAGACGGAGTCGGTGGGTTTGCGCGAGGCGGGGCGGCTGCCCAGGTTCAGGTCCGCGACCTCGGCCACCGGGGTGGAGGCCCGGAAGTACTCGACGAAGCCCGGGGTCTCGTGCACCAGTTTCGAGTACGCGATGCGCGCGGATTCGGCCAGCTCGTCGAGGATTTCGTAGGCGGGCTCGGCCTCCGCGCCCAGCCCCTCCACATCCAGCAGAGTGGATTCCAGGGTGCCCGCGACCAGCGCCTCCAGATTGCGGTACGCGGTGCCGGAATCGGCGTATTTGGTGGAGATGACCTCGCCCTGCTCGGTCAGCCGCAGCGCGCCGCGCACCGCCCCGGCCGGCTGGGCCAGGATGGCGTCGTAGCTGCGGCCGCCGCCGCGGCCGACGGTGCCGCCGCGACCGTGGAAGAGCCGCAACCGGATTCCGGTCTTGCGGGCCACGTCCACCAGGTTCTGCTCGGCGCGGTACAGCGCCCAGTTGGCGGCGAGGTATCCGCCGTCCTTGTTGGAGTCGGAGTACCCGAGCATGACCTCCTGCTGCATGCCGCGCGCGGCCACCAGGCGGTGATAGGCGGGCACTTCCAGTGCGGCCGAGAGGATGTCGGCGCCGTGGCGCAGGTCGTCGATCGTCTCGAACAGCGGCACCACCCCGACCGGGCTGGACGGCGCGGTGTCCGCGTCGCCCGGATCGAGAATGCCCGCCTCCTTCAGCAGCAGCGCGGCCTCGAGCATGTCGCTGACCGAGGTGCACATGCTGATGATGTAGTTGGGCACGGTGTCCGGGCCCAGATCGTCGAGCGCGGCCCTGGCGGCGCGCACCACCGCGAGCTCCTTGGCGGCCAGGTCGCTCAGCCGCGCGGCGGGCCCGACCAGCGGTCGGCGCGTGGTCAATTCGGCCGACAGCAGCGCCACCCGCTGGTCCTCGTCGAGCGAGGCGTAGTCGGGATGCACTCCGGCCCAGGCGAACAGCTCCGTCACCACCTGCTCGTGGGTCTCGGAGTTCTGGCGCATGTCCAGGCCCTGGAGGTGAAACCCGAAGGTCTCCACGGCCGATCGCACCGAGGCCAGCTGGTCGTCGGCCAACAGTCCGTCCCCGGACGCCCGCATGGACGCGTCGACCACGCCCAGATCGGTCAGCAACTCCCCCGGCCCGTCATAGGGCAGCGCCCCGGCGTCGATGCCGTCCGCGGGGAGTTCACCCAGCGCCCGGATCGCGGTGGCGCTGAGCCGGGCCCGGATCGCGCGCACAGCCCGGCGATACGGCTCGTCGGCCCGCTGCGGCGACTCGTCGAAGCCGGCGTCGGCCAGCGCCGCCAGCTCCGGCGTCACCGGCACCAGCCGCGCCGACTGCGACAGCGTCTTCTCCAGCTCGACCAGCGCGCTCAGGTATCGCTCGAACGCGACCGTGCCCGCGCGGCGGGTGGCGCGGTGCACCACGTCGGCGGTCACATTGGGATTGCCGTCGCGGTCACCGCCGATCCATGAGCCCGGCCGCAGGATCGGCCGCGCCAGCAGGTCGTGCCCCGGCCAGCGGGACCGCAGCGCGGCCCGCACCTGGTCGTTGATGCGCGGGATGACGTCGAACAGCGTGAGGTCGTAGTACCGCAGCCCTACGTCGATCTCGTCCTGGATCCGCAAGCGCGCCAACCGGATCAGCGCCGCCCGCCACAGCTGCAGCACCTGCCGGCGGATGTCGACCTCGAGTGCGGCGAACTCCGGCTCGTACCTGTTGTAGCGCTGCCGCTGCCGCATCAGGTCGGTGATCTTGCCCTGCACGTCGAAGATGGTGCGTCGCCGCGTCTCGGTCGGATGCGCGGTGATGACCGGCGACACCAGCGCGTCCGACAGCAGGTCGGCGACCACCGCGCCGTCCGGCCCGTAGGCGTCGAGCTTCTGGTAGGTGGCGGCCAGACTGGAGTCCTGCGGCGGCTCCCCGGCCGCGACGTGCACCGCGCGCCGGCGATCGCGCTGCAGGTCCTCGGCCAGATTGGCCAGCAGCAGGAAGTGACTGAAGGCGCGGATCACCGGGATGGCGGTACGGATGTCGACATCGCGCAGCATGTCCGCGACCGCGCTGCGCTCCACCTCCGAGCGGCGGATCCGGAACGCCTCCACCCGGACCCGTTCGATCAGGTCGAAGATCTCCGGGCCCTCGTGGTCGCGAATGGTGTCCCCGAGAATGCCGCCGAGGAACCGGATGTCGTCGCGCAACGGCGCGGTTGCCGTCTCGATCTGATTCGCCTGCACTACGTTCACCTCTCCGAGTTCGGCTACTGCTCAACCCATCCGGCGCGGCCCGATGTCGAACCGGTTGGGTTCCGGCCCGATTCGCACCCGCGCGTACAGCACCGCCGCGCCCTCCGGCGAGGCCAGCACCGGTTCGCACTGCAACTCTCGCACCTCCGGCAGGTCGTCGCAGAGCGCCGAGATCCGTTGCGCCAGTTCGGCCAGCGCGCCCTTGTCGACCGGCTTGCCGAGATCGCGCCCGCCGACGGTGCCCGACAGCAGCGGGGCCGCCCGGGGCGCGTCGATCAGCTCGGCCGACTCCGCCTCGGTCAGCGGCAGCGCCCGGTACACCCGGTCGCCGAGCAGGTCGATGATGGTGCCCGACAGGCCGAAACTGATGACCGAACCGAACGACGGGTCGTCCTGCACCCGGAAGGTGCAGCCCACGCCCTTGGTGGCCATGCGCTGAATGTGCACGGGGTTGCCGGAGATCTCCGCCAGATCGGTGAACGCCCGCCGCACGGCGTCGGGCCGCCACAGGTCCAGGCGCACACCGGTGAGATCGGGCCGGTTGCGCCAGATCTCACCGGTGGCCTTGGCCGCCACCGGGAATCCCAGTTCGTCGGCGGCCGCCACGGCGGCGTCGGCGTCGCGGACCTCCCGGAACTCGACCACGTCGATCCCGTAGCAGCCCAGCAGTTCCGCGGCCTGCAGATCGGTGAGCCACGCGGTGGCGTCCTCGGACATCCACCGCGCCACCAGTTCCCGCGCCCGCGCGGTGTCGGCGCCGCCGGGCCTGGCGATCGGCGACAGCGGCCGGGTGCGCCACTCGGCGTAGCGCCGCGCCCGCCCCAGCGCGCGGGCGGCCCGCTCCGGATCGCCGTAGGAGGGAATGGAACCGCGTTCGAGGATGCCGCCCAGCCCGCGGGTGGCGAGCAGGTTCGGCATGCCCTGATCGGCGACGAAGGTCGTGAGCACCGGGGTCGCCGGATCCGATTGCGCGCCCGCGCGAATCGCCTCGGCGAAGGAGGCCACGGCGGCGGGCACCGGCGGCGAGTAGATGACGATCACCGCGTCCACCGCCGGATCGCTGGTCGCGGCGGCCACCGCGGTCAGGTAGTCCGCCGGACCGGCCTGCGGCCCGAGGTCGGTGGGCTCGTCCACGGTCAGGCCCTCACCGCGCGCCGCGTCGACGGCCAGCCAGCTCAGCGCGGCGCTGTTGCCGATCACCGCCAGCCGCGGCCCGGCGGGCAGCGGCTGATAGGCCAGCAGCATGGCGCAGTCGAACAGCTCGGTGATGGAATCGACCTGGATGATCCCGGCCTGCGCGAACAGGTTGCGCACCAGCGAGCGATCCAGATCCTGATCCCCGTCCACCCGCGCCGCGTTGCGGCCGCTGTTCACGGCCACAATGGGTTTGGTGTGCGCCACCCGGCGCGCGATACGGGAGAACTTGCGCGGATTGCCGAAGGTCTCCAGATACAGCAGCACCACATCGGTGTCCGGGTCGCTGTCCCAGTACTGCAGCAGGTCGTTGCCGGAGACGTCGGCGCGGTTGCCGGCGGAGACGAAGGTCGACAGCCCCAGCTGCCGGGCCGCGGCCTCGCCCAGAATGGCCGCGCCGAGTGGGCCCGACTGGCAGAAGAATCCGATCCGCCCACGCCCGGGCAACACCGGCGCGAGGGTGGCGTTCAACGCGATCGCCGGATCGGTGTTGGCGATGCCGAGCGCGCTCGGACCCACCACTCGCATGCCGTGCGCCCGCGCGGCGTCGACCAGATCGCGTTCGGCCTGATAGCCGTGCGGACCGGTCTCGGAGAATCCGGCGGTCAGCACCACCAGGCCCTTGACCCCCTTGGCCATACAGTCGTCGAGCACCGACCCGATCTCGGTGGCGGGCACTGCGATCACGGCCAGGTCGACCTCGTCGGGGATGTCGCGCACGGTCGGATACGCGCGCACGCCGCGCACCGCCGTGCGGTTCCGGTTCACCGGGAACACCGGTCCCTGATAGGCCCCCGAGAGCAGGTTGGCCAGCACCGCGCCACCCACCCGGCTGGTCGACGGGGTGGCCCCGATCACCGCGATGGACTTGGGCGACAACAGGTTCCCGACGCTGCGTGCCTCCGAGGCCCGCTCGCGCGAATCCCGCACCGACAGCAGCGCTTCGGTGGGGTCGATGGCGAATTCCAGGTGCAGCACCGACCCGTCGCGGCTGCGCTGCACCTGATAACCGGCGTCGCGGAACACCTGCACCATGGCGTTGTTCTCGGCGAGCACCTCGGCCACGAAGGTCTCGATGTCGTTCTCCGCGGCCGCGCCCGCCAGGTGTTCGAGCAGGATCGAGCCCAGCCCGCGGCCCTGATGCTCGTCGGCGACCACGAACGCCACCTCGGCCGCGCGCGGTCCCGGCCGGTCGGCCAGGTACTCGTAGCGGCCCACCGCGATGATCTCGTCGCCGAGTTCGGTCACCAGCCCGACGCGGTCGCGGTAGTCCACGTGCGTGGTCCGGTACAGGTCCTTGGGCGTCATCCGCGGGTACGGCCCGAAGTAGCGCAGGTAGCGGGTGCGGTCGGAGAGCGCGGTGTGGAAGCGCTCCAGCGCCTCGGCGTCGTCGGGGGTGATGGGCCGCAGCCCGACCACGCCGCCGTCGGAGGCGAGCACGTCGGCGAACCAATGTTCCGGCGGCGGAGGCGGATTCACCGGGGTGCCGGGGGTGTCCGGCGGCAGCGGCGGGGCCGGCGCCGGGGGCACGCTGCCGTTGCCGGAGACGGCGGCCGGGTCGGCGGAGTGGGACGGGTCAGTCACGGGGATCCTCCGGATCCAGGCCGAGCAGGCCGAAACTCGCTCGGCGTGTTGCCAATACGGATGTGTCGAGGGCCCGGCGGGCGCGGTCCACGCGCTCGTCGCCGGTGTCGCGGCCGCCGCCGGGGCCGTCCCAGCGCGCGAACGAGGTGTCGGCCCCGTCGCCCATGGTCTCGGGCACCGCCACCATGGGCGCGTATCGGCCGACCAGCTCCCGCCATTCGGGCGGGGTGGCGGTCGTGGGGTCGATGGTGCGATCCAGGGCGGTGGCCAGCAGGTGGGTCCAGGCCCGTGGCACCACCCGGATCAGGCCGTACCCGCCGCCGCCCACCGCCAGCCAGCGGCCCTCGGCGTACCGGTCGGCGAGCTCGCGCATGGCCAGGAAGGCCGCGCGTTGACCGTCGATGCTGAGTTCCAGATCGGCCAGGGGATCCTCGCGGTGGGTGTCGACACCGCACTGGCTGATCACGATCTGCGGCCGGAACGCCGCCAGCGCGCCCGGCACCACGGCGTGGAACCCGCGCAGCCACAGCGAATCCCGGGTGCCGGGCATGATCGGCAGGTTGATGGCGGTGCCCTCGGCCGCGCCCATGCCGGTCTCCTCCGGCCAGCCGGTATTGGGCCACAGGGTCGCCGGGTGCTGGTGGATGGACACCGTCAGCACCCTCGGGTCCCCGTAGAACACCCGCTGCACCCCGTCACCGTGGTGCACGTCCACATCGAGATAGGCGATGCGGTCGAAACCGTTGTCGAGCAACCACGAAATCGCCACCGCTACATCGTTGTACACACAGAACCCCGCTGCCGAGGCCGGCATGGCGTGATGCATACCACCACCGATGCTCACCGCCCGGCGGGTGTGCCCGGCCGCGATCGCCTGCGCGGCGGCCAGCGTGCCGCCCACGATCACCGACGCCGCCTCGTGCATGTGCGGGAACACCGGGTTGTCGGCGGAGCCGAGCCCGTAGGGCGGGGCGGTGGGGACCGAGCCCAGCGGTGGCCGCGCGTGCTTCACGGCCTCGATGTAGTCGTGGGTGTGGACGCGCAGCAGCTCCGATTCACCCGCGGCGTCCGGTGTGAGTTGCTCCACGCCGTCGAGCAGGCCCAGTCCCTCGGCCAGCGCCATGGTGAACTGCAGGCGCACCGGGCGCATGGGGTGTTCGGGGGTCCAGGTGTAGTCGAGGAATCGATCGGTCCATACGACCGTTCCATCCACTGCGAGGTTCGGTTCACCACCAGCTCGGCCAGGCATACCTGCCACGCTAATGCGTCGCGCCGGTTCGTAGGCTTGGCACACCGCGGTGCCCGCCGGGCTGTCGTACCGGGATGGCAGGCTGCCACCGAGCAAACCTGCTGGGAACACGCTGCCCGTCCTGGCTGTTGACCGTGCGTCCGCGAAATAAGCTGTCGCCCGGTGCAGCCGCCGTGCATGGGTAGAATTCGTGCCGACGAAGGGGTTTAACAGGTGAAGGATCTGGTCGACACCACGGAGATGTACCTCCGTACCATCTACGACCTCGAGGAGGAGGGCGTCACGCCGCTGCGTGCGCGCATCGCCGAACGCCTCGAGCAGAGCGGCCCGACGGTGAGCCAGACGGTCGCGCGGATGGAGCGCGACGGTCTGCTGAACGTCGCCGGTGATCGCCACCTCGAACTGACCGAGAAGGGCCGCGCCATGGCGGTCGCGGTGATGCGCAAGCACCGGCTGGCCGAGCGGCTGCTGGTCGACATCATCGGTCTCGAGTGGGAGAACGTGCACGCCGAGGCCTGCCGCTGGGAGCACGTGATGAGCGAGGAGGTCGAGCGCCGCCTGGTCGAGGTGCTCAACCACCCCACCACCTCCCCCTACGGCAATCCGATTCCGGGCCTGGACGAACTGGGCATCGATCCCGCCGCCGGGTCCGAGGAGAAGCTGGTCCGGCTCAGCGACCTGCCCGCCGGGCAGGCCCAGGCCGTGGTGGTGCGCCGGCTGTCCGAGCACATCCAGACCGACCCGGAGACCATCAACCAGCTCCGCCAGGCCGGTGTGGTGCCCGACGCCCGCGTCACCGTGGAGAACAAGCCGGGTGCCGTGGTCATCTCGGTGCCCGGCCACGAGGGATTCGAACTGTCCGACGAGATGGCGCATGCCGTCCAGGTGAAGTTGGTCTGATCCGTGAAGCTTCTGGTAACTGGCGGCGCCGGCTACGTGGGTGGCGTGTGCGCGCAGGTTCTGCTCGAGGACGGCCACGAGGTCGTGGTCGTCGATGATCTGTCCACCGGCAACGCCGACGGCGTCCCGGCCGGGGCCAAGTTCGTCGAGGGCGATATCGCCACCGTCGGCACCGAACTGATCGCGTCCGAATCCTTCGACGGGGTGCTGCATTTCGCGGCCCAGTCGCTGGTCGGCGAATCGGTGGTGGCGCCGGAGAAGTACTGGCACGGCAATGTGGTCAAGACCCTGGCCCTGCTCGAGGCCATGCGGGCGGCGGGCACGCCGAAGCTGGTGTTCTCCTCCACCGCAGCGGTGTACGGCGAACCGGAGCAGGTGCCGATCGTCGAGGACGCCCCGAAGGCGCCGACGAACCCCTACGGCGCGTCGAAGCTGTCCATCGACTACGCGATCACCTCGTACGCGGCCGCGCACGGCCTGGCCGCGACCAGCCTGCGCTACTTCAACGTGGCCGGCGCCTACGCCGGGCTCGGCGAGAACCGTGTGGTGGAAACCCATCTCATCCCCCTCGTCCTGCAGACCGCGCTGGGTCACCGTGAGTCGATCTCGGTGTTCGGCACCGACTACCCGACTCCGGACGGCACCGCGGTGCGCGACTACATCCACATCCGCGATCTGGCGCAGGCGCATCTCGAGGCGCTCGAGCAGTCGCAGCCGGGTGCGCATCGGATCTTCAATCTGGGCAGCGGCACCGGTTTCTCGGTGCGCGAGGTCATCTCGGCCTGCGCGCGGGTGACCGGGCTGCCGATCAACGCGGTCGACGCCCCGCGCCGCGCGGGTGACCCGGCCGTGCTGATCGCCTCCAGCGCCAAGGCCGTCGCCGAACTCGGCTGGACGCCCGAGCACACCGATCTCGACGAGATCGTCTCCGACGCCTGGGAATTCCTGCGCTCTCTCGGCGACCGCGCGCACAGCGCCCGCTGAGCCCTTCCGGACCGGCCCGGGGTCCGCGGTGTGATCACCGCGGCTCCGGCCCGAGGCGCACGCCCAGATCGGCGGCGGTCTCGCGGCCGGAGTCCGCGAGCCGCCGCAACCGCTCCGGTGGCATGCCGGTCTGCAAGCCCAGTTCCAGCAGGGTCGCCATGCGGTGCTGCGGATCCGCGGTCAGCGCGGCGTCCAGCGCCACACCGGCCAAGGGGCCGTCACCCCGCGAGTACGCGCAATAGCCCAGCAGCGCTGCCGCTTCGGCGCGACCCGGATCGGGCAGCGCCCGGGTCAGCTGGGTCCACAGTGCTTCCGCGCCATCAGCGTGCGGGCCCGGCGCCAGCCCGAACATGATGTCGCGCAGCGCCGGATCCCGGAGCGCGACGGCCAGCTCCGCCAGCTCGACCGGGGTGAGCCGGATCCCGGCCTCGACCCGTTCGAGATAGCCCAGCACCCGGCACAATTCGAGCCGCAGTCGCACCCGCGGATCACCGGGCTGCGCCGGCCGGGCCGTGGCGGCTGCCGCGATCTCCAGGGCGGCGGCGGTCGCGTCCCGCGACACGGGGTCGACCGCGAGCAGGTCGGTCAGCTCCCGGCGGGACCCGCGCAGCGGGCGGCCGTCGAGGACGTGGCGCAAGGTCACCATCGAGGTCGCCGGATCATGCTGGAGCCCGCGCGACCACGGCCCCGACAGCGTCCACCAGGGCAGTTCCGGCCCGATGGCCTGGACCGCCCAGGCTCCGGCCAGCGGCACCGCGTCCGCGTCGAGCCGATGTTCCAGGGCGGCAACGAGATCACCGTGCTTGCGCGCCCGCACCCCCGCGTGCCGCCCGGTGGGTTCGGTCGCGCGGTCGTCGATCACGAGGGCCAGCGCCGCGACGGCCCGGTGCCGCACACAGATTCCCGCGACCCGCTCGACCAGCAGTCCGGTCGCGGATCGGCCCCGATTGTCGAGGTCCATGCGGGTCACCACCTCGACCGCCGCGGCCTTCGGCGACTCCGGGTCCGCCCGCAGCACGGTCACCACCAGTGACCGCGCGGGCATGAAGCCGAGCATCGCGGGGACGGCGGCGATCAGGTCACCGGGTTCACGCAGCCGCGGCCCGCACTCCCCCTGATCCTCGAACGGCGGGTCGGCCGCGGTGTCCGGGCGATCGGACAGCACGGGTGCCGGCCGCGGCGCGGGCTCGGCGGGCGGAGCCGGTTCGACGGGCACAGTGAGCTCGACGGGCAGGGTGGGCTCGATGGACGGCGTGGGCTCGATGGGTGCGTTCATGCCGTCGAGAGTGCGCCCGGCCACCACCCGGCCCCGATCGGCGACCTCGGGTTTCGCTGGGGCTGTGGATGATTCACCGCCCCGATCGCGAGTCGTGGAGTACTCGGCGTGGTCAGGCAGCCGCAACGCGGACCGTGTCGGTGCCCGTTGTTATCGTGCGCCCGCTCGCACGGCCGCCGTGTCCGGGCGCCCAACGCCGAGCCCTCGGGACCCGAACCTGAAATGCAATCATTTCATTTTCCCCGCCCGGCCGCGTTTCCGCTGCTAGTGTCCGCCTGGCACTGCCCCGCGGCAGCGCCGGAAGGAGACCGTGCGCAACGAAAGACGCCTAGGCGGGCCGGGACTCGGCCAGGATCGCCAGGTAGTGCGGATTGGACATGATCCCCAGGACATTGCCGAACGGGTCCACCACCGAGGCCGTCACGAAACCGGTGCCCTCGCCGCGCTCGATGATCGGCTCGTACACGGTCGCCCCCATGCCGAGCAGCCGCTCGAAGGTGGCGGCGACATCGTCGACGTGCCAGTTCACGATCTGACCGCCCGGGACATCCGGGTGCGAGGGCGCGAACTTGCCCGCGATGATGCCCAGTTCGGCCTGGTAGTCACCGATGCGGAACTCGTAGTACCCGCCCGGCACGGCGAAATACGGCTGCACGCCGAGCAGTTCGCTGTACCAGTCCTTGGCCGCCTCGAGATCGTCGGCGAAGTAGTTGACGGTGGCCATTCCACGCAGCATGGCGGTTCTCCTCGATCGGTTCAGCTGGTTACCACACCATCATCGCGCGCAAAGTGCTCACCGAATGAGCACTTTTCCGGGCAGAATTCCGGGTATGCGCGCGGATCGATTGGTGGCGACCCTGCTGTTCATGCAGACCCGGAGCCGGGTGACCGCGGCCGAGGTGGCGGCCGAACTCGAGGTGTCGGTGGCGACCGCCCGCCGGGACCTGGAAGCCCTGTCCGCGGCTGGCGTCCCGATCTACCCGCAGCCCGGACGCGGCGGCGGCTGGGCGCTGGTCGGCGGCGCGCGCACGGACCTGAGCGGTCTCACCGGCCCCGAGGCCCAGGCGTTGTTCCTGCTGCTGGGCCCGGTGGCCACGGCGAGCCCCGCCACCAAGTCCGCGCTGCGGAAGCTGTTGCGCGCCTTGCCGCCCACCTTCCGCGACACCGCGCAGGCGGCGGCGGGCGCGATCGTGGTGGACCCGGCCCGCTGGGGCGAATCCGACGATCGGCCCCCGGCCCTGGTGGACGAGCTGCAGCGGGCGGTGGTGCGCCGCAGCCGGATCCGGCTGCGCTACGACCGCGCCGGGCAGCGGACCGAGCGGCTGGTCGATCCGTGGGGCCTGGTCGACAAGGACGGCATCTGGTACCTGGTCGCCGGAACCGAGCGCGGGCAACGGACCTTCCGCGTGGACGGGATCGCGAGTGCCGAGCCGACCGGCGAGATCGCCTCCCGGCCGGACGATTTCGACCTCTCGACGGCCTGGTCGGAGGTGGTCGAGGAGGTCGAACGGCAGCGCTCCTCGCTCGCGGCGACGGTGCTGATCACCGCCGAGCTGGCGCCGGTGCTGCGCAAACAGCAAGGGCGGCACTGCGTTCTGGACGGCCCCACCGGCGACGGGCGGGTCCGGGCCACGGTCACCGCGCCGACGGCGCTCATGATCGCCCAGCAGCTGGCGGGCTGGGGCGCGGCCGTGGAGGTGGTGGAGCCGGAATCGGTGCGCGCGGAGCTCGCGCGCCTGGGCGCGGAACTGCTCGCCCGCTACCGTACCGGCGAGTAACCGCTTCCCTGTTATGCGATAACCGAATGATGTTGCAGCAGTGGCGATTTCGTGAACTTTCACAGTCCGCCACTGTTACAGTCCGCCCGGCGCGACCCCTTCAACGCGCCGAAAGGATTTTCCGTGAGTAAAGAGCTCTACCCAGATCTACGCCGGCCCGCCGCCGGTGCGACGGCGGCCGTCGCGCTCGCCGTGGTGGCCGGTTCCATGCTGGCCGCCCCGGCCGGCGCCTCCATCGAGGGCGTCCAGGTCGCGGGCCTCACCAGCGACAAGCCGTGCAGTGTCGCCGACGGTTGCGTCATCCAGGCCTCGCTCGGCGGCGCCGACCAGCTGACCCCGGTCGACTTCCTGGTGAACGGCGCGGTCATCGGCACCCTCACCCCCGTCTCGTATGGCGCCGGCGCGGCCGCGAACCTGGCCTGGCACCCGACCAATGACGGCACCTACACCGTGGGTGTCCGCCAGGGGCTGAGCCAGACTCAGACCGTCTACATCGTCGGCAAGGGCGGAACGTGCCCGCCGATCTCCTCGCTGATCCCGGGCTCGTCGGGTGGTTCGGCGGGCACCGGTTCGGGCGGCAGCGGTTCGGCGGGCAGCGGCTCGGCCACCGGCTCCGGCGACAGCGGCTCGGGCACCGGCTCGGGCGGCAGCGGTTCCAACTCGGGTTCGAACCAGCCGCTTCCCGCCTGCTGATGGGGTCCGGGAGCCGAGCAGGCAGGGTCGGCTCCCTTTCCCGCGGCTTCCCGGGCCCCGGGGACGCTCAGCCCTTGCGCACCTTGCGGACGGCCGCGGTGAACAGGGTGTCGAGCGCCTCGGTATCGGAGGTGGACCCGGAAGTCATATACGTCACAGCGACCCGCACCTCGCCGACCTGGCCGATCAGCGTCTGCATGCTGCGGGTGAGACCGTCGCGGTTCTCCGGACCGCCCGGCCGATTCTCAGGTGCGACCGTGCGCCGCAGAGCGAGCGAGTCGTCGGCGATGACCGGTGGCGGCGGATCGAGCTGCGTGGTCACCACCGAGGTCACCCCGGTGTGCCCGACCTTCACGGTCCCGCACTGCCGCAACTGATCCCGCAGCGTCGACAGTGGCTTGCCCGGCCGGGTCAGCACCACCGTGAGCGTCGCCTGACCGTGGTCGTCGGTCCCGACCGACACGGCCGGACCGGTCTTCGGC
This sequence comes from Nocardia sp. CA-136227, assembly GCF_050955695.1. Classification (NCBI taxonomy): domain Bacteria; kingdom Bacillati; phylum Actinomycetota; class Actinomycetes; order Mycobacteriales; family Nocardiaceae; genus Nocardia; species Nocardia sp. CA-136227. The sequence continues at coordinate 2,767,853 of NZ_CP192081.1, read as the reverse complement.
GCGACCGGCGCGCACGTGCTCGGATCCACCTGCGCCCCCGGCAGATACCCCTCGAGGTCGTAAGCGGCCTGGGCCGCGGTCTCCGGCGACAGCACGACCGCGGTGTAGCGCGACGGGAACTTCGACGGATCGGGCAGCATCGCGGTGAGCGTCTGGTCGGCGGTGGCGACCGGCGCCGAGTTGCGCACCGCGGTCGGATGCCCGGTGACCGTGGTCCCGCAGGCCGCCAGCACCGTGCCCAGCGTGACGATCCCCACCATCCGCGCGGTCCTGCGAGTGCTGTGTACGGGGGGTGCGGAGGGCTGGGTCACTCGGCCCACTATGCCGAAAATCGGCTGTTCACACCGAATGCCACGCCGCGCGCCAGGACAGCGGGAATGCGGGTCCGGGTTCGGCGTGTTGCACAGCGGGTGCGGGTGCTGCGCACCTGTCATGGGTATGAGGGACAATGGGGTTGGTCGCGAAAGTGGGCCACGCAGGAAGGAGTACGCGATGGACTACGAGTCGCGAATGTACGAGCTGGAATTCCCGGCTCCGCAGCTGTCCTCTCCCGACGGCTCGGGCCCGGTCCTGGTGCACGGCCTCGAGGGTTTCACCGACGCCGGACACGCGGTACGCCTGGCCACCTCGCATCTCAAGGACAGCCTCGAGCACGAGCTGGTCGCCTCGTTCGACATGGACGAGCTGCTCGACTACCGCTCGCGGCGTCCGCTCATGACCTTCAAGACCGATCACTTCTCCGACTACACCGAGCCGGAACTGACCCTGTGGGCCCTCAAGGACACCGCGGGCACGCCGTTCCTGCTGCTGGCCGGGCTGGAACCGGATCTGCGCTGGGAGCGGTTCGTCACCGCGGTGCGCTTGCTGGCCGAACAGCTGGGCGTGCGCCGGACCATCGGGCTGAGCGCGATCCCCATGGCCATCCCGCACACCCGCCCGCTCGGCGTCACCGCGCACGCCTCGGACTCCGACCTGGTCGGCGAGCATCAGCGCTGGCCGGGTGAGCTGCAGGTGCCCGGCAGCGCGTCCTCGCTGCTGGAGTTCCGGATGGCCCAGCACGGACACGAGTCGGTCGGATTCTCGGTGCATGTGCCGCACTACCTGACCCAGACCGCCTACCCGGAAGCCGCGCAGACGCTGCTGGAGAACGTGGCCGAGAACGCGGGCCTGGAACTGCCGCTGGCCGCGCTCACCGACGCCGCCGCGCGGGTGCGCGAACAGGTCAACGAGCAGATCGCGGGCAATTCCGAGGTGGAGACCGTGGTCGCCGCGCTCGAGCGGCAGTACGACAGCTTCGTCACCGCCCAGGAACGCCAGTCCAGCCTGCTGGCCAGTGAGAACGATCTGCCCACCGGCGACGAGCTGGGCGCGGAGTTCGAGCGCTTCCTGGCCGAGCAGGCCGGGTTCGCCGACGGCGACGGACCGGAGAACCCGCCGCTGCGGTAGTGGTCGTTGCGGGATCACCAGGCGCCGACCGGTAACGTCTGTCGGCGTGCAGCTGTCCGAATTGGTTCCCGACCGTGCCGTCTCCGACGTGGACCCGGACTGGTTGTACGAGACCTTCGCCGACTGGGCGGGCTCGGAGGGCCTGAATCTGTACCCGGCGCAGGAAGAGGCGCTGCTGGAACTGGTGACCGGGTCCAACGTCATCCTCAACACCCCGACCGGGTCGGGTAAGTCGCTGGTCGCGATGGGCGCGCACTTCGCCGCGCTCAACAAGGGCGAGCGCAGCTACTACACCGCGCCGATCAAGGCGCTGGTGAGCGAGAAGTTCTTCGCGCTGTGCGAGGTGTTCGGCGCCGACCGGGTCGGCATGGTGACCGGTGACGCGGCGGTGAACCCGGACGCGCCCATCATCTGCGCGACCGCGGAGATCCTGGCCAATCTGGCGCTGCGCGAAGGCGCGGCGGCCGATATCGGCCAGGTCATCATGGACGAGTTCCACTACTACGCCGATCCCGATCGCGGCTGGGCGTGGCAGGTGCCGCTGATCGAGCTGCCCAAGGCGCAGTTCCTGCTCATGTCGGCCACCCTGGGCGAGGTCGACTTCTTCGCCGAGGACCTGACCCGGCGCACCGGCCGCGAGACCGCCATCGTGTCCGGTTCGGAACGGCCGGTGCCGCTGAGCTTCTCGTACGTGCGCACCCCCATCACCGAGACGCTCGAGGATCTGGTGACCACCAGCCTCGCGCCGGTGTACGTCGTGCACTTCACCCAGGCCGCGGCCATGGAGCGGGCGCAGGCGCTGATGAGCGTGAACATGTCCTCCAAGGCGGAGAAGGACGCCATCGCCACGGCCATCGGCGAATTCCGTTTCGCCACCGGCTTCGGCAAGACGCTGTCGCGGTTCATCCGCCACGGCGTGGGCGTGCACCACGCGGGCATGCTGCCCAAGTACCGCCGCCTGGTCGAGAAGCTGGCGCAGGACGGGCTGCTGAAGGTGGTGTGCGGCACCGACACCCTCGGCGTCGGCATCAATGTCCCGATCCGCACGGTCATGCTGACCGGGCTCACCAAGTACGACGGCGTGCGCACCCGGCGGCTCAATGCCCGCGAGTTCCACCAGATCGCGGGCCGCGCCGGGCGCGCGGGCTACGACACCATGGGCACCGTGGTGGTGCAGGCCCCCGAGCACGAGGTGGAGAACGCGCGCCTGATCGCCAAGGCCGGCGACGACCCCAAGAAGCTCAAGAAGGTCCAGAAGAAGAAGCCGCCCGAGGGTTTCGTGTCCTGGTCGGAGGAGACCTTCGACCGGCTGGTGGCGGCCTCGCCCGAACCCATGGTGTCGCGGTTCAACGTGACCAACTCGATGCTGCTGAATGTGATTGCGCGCAAGGGCAATTGCTTCTACGCCATGCGACACCTGCTGGAGGAGAACCACGAGCCGCGCGCGGCGCAGCGCCGGCACATCCTCAAGGCGATCCGGCTGTACCGGGCGCTGCGCGACGCGGGCGTGGTGCAGCAGCTCGACGAACCCGACGCCGACGGCCGGCACGCCCGGCTGATGGTGGATCTGCAGCGCGACTTCGCGCTCGATCAGCCGCTCTCGCCGTTCGCGCTGGCGGCGCTGGAACTGCTGGACAAGGAGTCGCCGACCTACACCCTCGACGTGATCTCGCTCATCGAGTCCACCCTCGAGGATCCGCGCCAGCTGCTGATGGCCCAGCAGCACAAGGCGCGCGGCGAGGCGGTCGCGGAGATGAAGGCCGACGGGATCGAATACGAGGAGCGTATGGAGCTCCTCGAAGAGGTCACCTGGCCCAAGCCGCTGGCCGCCGAACTCATCGAGCCCGCGTTCGAGACCTACAAGGCCGGGCATCCCTGGGTGTCGGAGTTCGAGCCCTCCCCCAAGGCCGTGGTGCGCGAGATGGTCGAGCGGTCCATGACCTTCGCCGAACTGGTGTCGGGCTACGAGCTGGCCCGCTCCGAGGGCGTAGTGCTGCGGTACCTGGCCGACGCCTACCGGGCGCTGCGGCGGACCGTGCCCGAACAGGCCCGCACCGAGGAACTCGACGACATCACCGAATGGCTGGGCGAGCTGATCCGGCAGGTCGACTCCAGCCTGCTCGACGAATGGGAGCAGCTCACCAATCCTGGCGCCGAGGGCGACGAGCAGCAGGTGGCGTTCGGGGCGGAGACGGTGCGCCCGATCTCGGCCAATGAGCGCGCCTTCCGGGTCCTGGTGCGCAATGCCATGTTCCGCCGGGTCGACCTGGCGGCGCTGCGACGCTGGGCGGCGCTCGAGGAGCTGGGCGACGACCTGGACTGGGAGGCCGAATTGGGCCCCTATTTCGACGAGTACGCCACCATCGGCACCGGGCCGAACGCCCGGGGCCCGAAACTGTTCCAGGTGGAACAGCGGCCCGGCTTCTGGCATGTGCGCCAGGTGCTCGACGACCCGGCGGGCGATCACGGATGGTCGCTGGACGCCGTCGTGGATCTCGCGGAATCGGACGCAGCGGGCGAAGTGGTCTTCGACGAGGTGTCGATCAGCGCGGGGTGAGTGCAACCCCCGTCACACCGGTTCGTTTTTCGAGGCCGAACGCTGCTATTCTCGCGCACTGTTGCCGTTTTCCGGCCGGCCCACCGAACCACGGAGAGTTCCCTTAGATTGACCGATCGAAACCTGCCCGAGTCACCCTGTCTGGTCGTCGACCTGAACCGGGTGCGCGCGAACTACCGCGCACTGCATGCCGCCCTACCCGCGGCGCGAATTCGCTTCGCCGTCAAGGCGAGTCCGCTACCGGAGATCATCCGGCTGCTGAATGACGAGGGCGCCGAGTTCGACGTCGCCAGCGTCGGCGAGATCGAACTCTGCCTCGCGCAGGGCGTCGATCCGGCCGTCATGTGCTACGGCAACCCGATCAAGAAGGCCTCGCAGATCGCCACCGCCTACGCGGCGGGTGTGCGGCGCTACGCCTTCGACACCGAGGACGACCTGGAACGCATCGCCGAGCATGCGCCGGGCTCGGAGGTCGAGTGCCGGTTCCTGTCGTCGGCGCCGCAGTCGCAGACGCCGTTCGGCACCAAGTTCGGCTGCGCGCCGGGCGAGGCCGCGCGGCTGCTGGTGCGGGCACACGACCTCGGGCTGAAGGTCGTCGGGCCCTACTTCCACGTCGGCTCCCAGCAGCTGGATCCGAAGGCGTGGGGCATCGGCATCGAGCAGGCCGGAGCCATCGCGGAAGCGCTGGCCGTCAAGGACATTCCGGTCACCGCGGTGAATATCGGTGGGGGACTGCCGATTTCGTATGTCGATCCGGCTCCGGGGGTCTCGGAGCTGGGTGCGGCGATCGCCGATGCGGCGGCCCGCTATCTCCCGGAACACACCGCCCTGGTGGTGGAGCCCGGTCGCGCCCTCGTGGGCAACACCGGTGTGATCCACGCCGAAGTGGTGAATGTTCGCCGAGCGCCGGACGGGCGGCGCTGGATATACCTCGACATCGGCCGCTACAACGGCATGGCCGAAACCGAGAACGAGTACATCGCCTACCGATTCGAAACCGATCGGGACTCGGATCCGAAGGACGAGGCGGTAGTCGCTGGTCCTACGTGTGATGGCGACGATGTACTCTATCAACGCACGCGTGTCCTCCTTCCGACCACGTTGCGAGCCGGTGATCCCGTTCGGATCCTCGAGACCGGCGCCTATACGGCGAGCTATTCGTCGGTGTCCTTCAACGGTTTTCCGCCACTGACAGTCCATGTCACTGGCGCTGAGCGAGAGTGAGTTTTAGCCATGATCACGGCAGAATTCACCGGCTGGCATGTGCTGGCCGAGTTCGGTGGTGTCGACGCTGGCCTCTGCGACGACCTCGAACGACTCGAAACCGCGCTTCGAAAATCGTTGGTCGCCGCGGGGGTGACCATCTGCGATGTCGTGCGCAAGAAGTTCGAGCCGCAGGGTGTCACCATCCTGGCACTGCTCGCCGAGTCGCACGCCTCGATCCACACCTACCCTGAGTCCGGCGACATCTTCGTCGACGTATTCACTTGCGGCAGCATCGGTTCCGGCGCCACCAAGGCCGTCGAACTGCTGCAGCAGGAGCTGTCCCCGGGGTCGGTCAACATCGAGGTCATCCAGCGCGGCCACACCGCCCGCCGGATCCACGAGCCGGTCGGCGAGGGTCTGACCCGGGTGTGGAACACGACGGAAACCATCGTCGACACCAACACCCCGTACCAGCACATGGTCATCGCCAAGACCGAGCAGGGCATCTCCCTGTTCTCCGACGACGACCGCCAGTCCACCGAGTTCTCGCAGCTCACCTACCACGAGGCCATGCTGGTCCCGGGGTACGCGCTGGCCGCGAAGCTGGACAAGGTGCTGATCATCGGTTCCGGTGAGGGTGTCGCCTCGCAGATGTCGGTGGCCGCGGGCGCCTCGCTCGTCGACCACGTCGACATCGACCAGCTGGAGGTGGAGCTGTGCGCGAAGTACCTCCCCTACGGCTACTCCGAGGCCGACCTGGCCGAGGCGGTCGCGCAGAACGGCCCGATCAAGATGCACTACGCCGACGGCTGGGACTTCCTGGCCAAGGCCGAGGCCGCGGGCGTGCGCTACGACATGATCTGCATCGACCTGCCGGACGAGCGGGTCGAGGACGCGCAGCACAATCGCCTCTACGAGGACGACTTCCTCAACCGCTGTAAGGCGCTGCTGGCCGAGGGCGGCGTGCTCGCCGCGCAGGCCGGCTGTCAGACCATGTGGCGCAACGAGACCCTGAAGCGTTCGTGGACCCGGTTCCACAACCTGTTCGAGACCGTCGTTCCGTACGTCAGCGACGAGCACGAGTGGACGTTCATCTTCGGTACCCCGGCCGCCGTGGCGGACCCGGTCGCGAAGATGACCGAGACGCTGTCGACCCTGCCCTACAAGGCCGAGACCATCGACGAGCGGGCCCTGGTCCGCGGCGCGATCGAGCCGCACGCGCTGCGTGCGAGCGTGACCGTCTAGTCGATCAGCTCCGAACCGAAGCGCCCCGCACAGCCAGGCTGTGCGGGGCGCTTCGTTTTTCGTCGTTTCACACAACGGATTTCGTTGTCGCCGGGCCGATCGTCACGCGATCGCGGGGAGCGTGACCACCTGACCGGCGTAGGCCAGGCCCGCGCCGAAGCCCAGCAGCAGCGCGGTGTCGCCCGGCTTCGAGGCGCCCGAGCGCAGCAGCTGCTCCATCGCCATCGGGATCGACGCGGCGCTGGTATTGCCCGCCTCCGCGATATCCCGTGCGACGGCGATGTTCTCGGGCATGTGCAGCGCCCGCACCAGCGCGTCGGTGATCCGCCCGTTGGCCTGGTGCGGCACGAACGCGTCCAGATCCTCCACGTTCACGCCCGCCTGGTCCAGCGCGTCGCGGCAGGCCTTCTCCAAGAACGTGACGGCCCAGCGGAACACGGCCGCGCCGTTCATCCGGATGTAGGGCCGCTCGGTGGTACCGCCGGCGGCCTCCGCCGCGGCGACCTCGGCGAAGTAGGTCTTGAAGTCCTTGTCCTGCTTGATCGCGGCGGTCTGGCTGCCGTCCGAGCCCCAGGCCACCGGCCCGATGCCCTCGACGTCGGAGGCGCCCACCACGACCGCGCCGGCGCCGTCGGCGAAGATGAACGCGCAGGTGCGGTCGTCCTGGTCGAGCAGGTCCGAGAGCCGCTCCACGCCGATCACCAGCACGTGCCGGGCCTGACCGGCGCGCACCAGGTTGGCCCCGTTGGCGAGCGCGTAGCAGAAGCCCGCGCATCCGGCCGAGACGTCGAAGGCGGCGGTGTCGTGCATGCCGAGTTCGGTCGCGACCACGGCTCCGGCGGACGGTCCCAACACCATCTGCGAGGAGGTGGCCAGGATGACCGCGTCGATCTGCTCGGCGGTGACCCCGGCGGCGGCGAGCGCGTCGCGGGCGGCGGCGGTGCTCATACCGACGATGGTCTCGTCGTCATCGGCCCAGTGACGGGCCTCGATGCCGGAGCGGGTCCGGATCCATTCGTCGGAGGAGTTGATGCGGTCGACGATCTCGGCGTTGGGGACCACCCGGCGTGGCCGGTACACGCCCAGGCCGAGCAGGGCGGCGTGGGCTACCGGGGTGGCGGTGGCGATCTGGGCTGACATGCGCGGATTTCCTCTTTTCCCATATGAACCGATCGGTCCACATGGGTTAGGTTTAACATGGACCGATCGGTTCACACAAGGGCTGGAGGAAATTGCAATGACGGCGGGACCACGCGCCCGATTGATCGCGAGCACCATCACCACCGTCCAGGAACACGGCGTGCACGCGGCCGGTCTCAACGAACTCCTCAAACGCAGCAACGCCTCCAGAAACTCGCTCTACCAGCACTTCCCCTCCGGCAAGGGGGAACTGGTGGCCACCGCGGCCCGCATCGTGTCGCGCATGGTCTACTCCCACGTGAGCCGTATGTCCGACGCGCTGCCGGTCGCGCCCTCCCTCGACGCCTGGGTCGACGAGTTGCTCGGCTTCTGGCGCGGCCAGCTCGAGACCAGCGAGTTCCGCGCGGGATCGTTCATGATGGCCGCCGCCCTCGACGAACTGGACCCGACCCTGCAGTCGGCCGCGGGTCAGGCCTTCTCCGAATGGACCGCGCGGCTGGCCGACGGCCTGGTCGACGCGGGCATCGAACGCGCCACCGCCTGTTCCCTGTCCGGCTTCGCCCTCTCGGTCATCGAGGGCGCGATCGTGCAGAGCCGGGCCCTGAAATCCGCTCTCCCCTTCACCGACGCGGGCACCCAGCTCACCGTCCTGCTGCACCACCACCTACCCAACCGCCGCTGATCTTGACTTGGAGCGCACTCCAGGTCGTAGCGTTTCGGTCAGACGGCGAAACGCCGCGAATTCCATTCCAACCGAGGAGGATTCATCGCATGATCGCGACCAGGAAACTCGGCGAGCTGACCGTCGGCGCCCAGGGCCTCGGCTGCATGGGCATGAGCGGCGCCTACGGCGTCCAGGACAACGACGCCGAGTCCATCGCCACCATCCACCGGGCCCTGGACCTCGGCGTCACCCTGCTCGACACCTCGAACGTCTACGGCCCGGAGACCAACGAGCGGCTGCTCGGCCGCGCCATCGCCGACCGTCGCGACCGGGTCGTGCTGGCCACCAAGTTCGGCATCGTCTGGGGTGAGCAGGGCACGCTCGGCGCGCGCGGCGACGCCGCGTATGTGAAGCAGTCCTGCGACGAGTCGCTCGCGCGGCTGGGCATCGACCACATCGACCTCTACTACCAGCATCGCGTGGACCCGAACGTGCCCATCGAGGAGACCTGGGGCGCGCTGTCGGAACTCGTACAGGCCGGCAAGGTCCGCTACCTCGGCATCTCCGAGGCCGCCGCCGACACCATCCGCGCCGCCCACGCCGTCCACCCGGTGACCGCGCTGCAGAGCGAATGGTCGCTGTGGACCCGCGACATCGAGGCCGAGATCGTGCCCGCCTGCCGCGAGCTCGGAATCGGCATCGTGCCGTTCTCGCCGCTGGGTCGCGGCTTCCTCACCGGCGCGATCACCTCCACCGCCGACCTGCCCGCCGACGACATGCGCCGCCGCCTGCCCCGGTTCGCCGACGGCAATATCGACGCCAATCTCGCCATCGTCGCGGCCCTGCGCGAACTGGCCGACGAGAAGGGAGTCACCGCAGGGCAGTTGGCCCTGGCCTGGGTGCAGTCCCGCGGCGACGACGTGGTTCCGATCCCCGGCACCAAGCGCCGCACCTACCTCGAACAGAACGTGGCCGCCACTGAGATCGTGCTGTCGCCGGAGGATCTGGCCCGCATCGAGGCCGCCGCGCCGGCCGCATCGGTGGCCGGGGCACGCTATCCCGAAGCGCTCTCACGCGTCACGAACCGCTAGTCCCCCCCGATCCCGGGCCTTGTCGAGGAGACTGACCGCATGAGGATTTCGGTTGCCGCAGACGAGGACACCGGGGTGGCCACGGCCGTGGTCGAGGAGCTGCGGACGCGCGGGCACGAGGTGACCGTGCACGGGGCCCTCGATCCGGACGAGCGCGACGATTGGGCGTGGGCGTGCGAGGCGGCGGCGCGCGACGTCGCCGACGGCCGGACCGAGCAGGCCATCGTGTGCTGCTGGACCGGCACCGGCGCGTCCATCGCCGCCAACAAGGTCGCCGGGGTGCGGGCGGCGCTGTGCGTGGACGCGTATACCGCTGAGGGAGCACGGAAGTGGAACGACGCCAACGTGCTGGCGCTGAGTCTGCGCCTCACCTCGCGCGCGCAGCTGAGCGAGATTCTCGACGCCTGGTTCGCCGGGGCTCCGAGTGAGGACCCCGGCGATCGGGCGAACATCGCCCATGTGGATCTGATCAGCTGATCAGTCCTGCGCGGCCAGATCCGCGTGCCGCGTACGCAATTCGCGTTTGAGGATCTTGCCGCTGGGGTTCTTGGGCAGCGCCTCGACGAAGGTCACGTACTTGGGGACCTTGTATCCGGCGAGGCGCTGTTTGCAGTGGGCGATGACGGCGTCGGCGTCTGGCGCGGTTCCGGTGCGCGCCACCACGATCGCGGCGACCGCCTCGATCCAGCGTGGATGCGGAATGCCGACCACGGCGGCCTCGGAGACGTCCGGGTGCTCGTAGAGGACTTCCTCGACCTCACGGCTGGCCACGTTCTCGCCGCCGGTCTTGATCATGTCCTTCTTGCGGTCGACCACACTGAGGTAGCCGTCGGCGTCCAGTACGCCCAGGTCGCCGCTGTGGAACCAGCCGTTGCGGAAGGCTTCCGCGGTCTTGGCGGGATCGTTCCAGTAGCCGAGCATGGCCTGCGGCGACCGGTGCACGATCTCGCCGACGACACCGACGCCGACCGGATTGTCGTCGTCGTCGACCACCCGGGTCTCGACATTGAGCGCCGGGCGGCCCGCCGACCCGGGCTTGGTGAGCTGGTCCTCGGGTGCGAGAACCGTTGCCAGCGGCGAGAGTTCGGTCTGGCCGTAGAAGTTGGTGAGGCCGACGCCGGGTAGTCGTTCGGCCAGTTCGTGCAGCACCTCGACGGGCATGATGCTCGCGCCGTAGTAGCCCTTGCACAGGGACGACAGGTCGTAGCTGTCGAAGTCGGGGTGGCGCAGCAGCGAGACCCACACCGTGGGCGGGCAGAACAGTTTGGTGGCCCGCTCGGTTTCGATGGTGCGCAGCACCGTCGAAGGGTCGGGGCCGGGCAGCAGGATGCTGGTCGCGCCCAGCCACAGGTCGGGGGTGAGGAAGCAGTGCAGCTGGGCGCAGTGGTACAGCGGCAGCGCGTGCACCTCGATGTCGTCGGCGCTCATACGGCCGTCGACGACGACGCTGGTGTACTGCGCGATCAGCGCGCGGCTCGACAGCACCGCGCCCTTGGGGCGCGACTCGGTGCCGGAGGTGTACATGATCTGGATGGGGTCGTCGTCGGCGACGAACACCTCGGGGGCGGAGGTGTCGGAGTGGGATTCCCAGGCGCTCACGTCCTCCCATCCGGTCGTCGCGGGCAGATCACCCAGGGCGATCCGGCCGAGCAGCCGGATCCGGCTGTCACCCAGCTGTTTCACGGCGGCTTCGGCCTGTTCGGCGAGGCCGTCCTCGGCGATGAAACCAACCGCCCCGCTGTGTTCGAGGATGAACGCCACCTCGTCGGCGGTGAGCATGAAATTGATCGGCACCGAGATCGCGCCCAGCCGGGCCAGCGCGAAGTAGAGGAGCACGAACTCGCGGCAGTTGTGCGAGTAGATCGCGACCCGATCCCCCTGCCCCACACCGCGATCGGCCAGGCTGTGCGCGACCCGGTTCACGGCCGTGTCCAGATCGGCGTAACTCTCACGCCGATCGCGCCACACCAGCGCGGTCTTGTCCGGGACCCGGGCGGCGCTGCGCCGCAGCAGATCTCCGAGCGCCTGCGAGCGCGCGCCCGTCACGGTCCGATCAGTGCCCTGTGCATCCATGCGACCAACTTCTACCGCACGAGTGTGTCCCGCGTCATACAGTCTCGCTGAGCAGGACCAGATCCCGCCGCCACGCAGCACATTTCGACTCGTAATACGGTAGGTGCCCGGACTCGAAGTCCGCGGCCGACCAATCGGCCTCGGCGACCTCGGCGGTCCAGGTATAGGTCCACGCGTACCCGACCCGCTCCCCCGCGTGCACCGGCACCGGGGTCAGGTCGTACTCGTCGTCCTCGAAGGCGTCGAGCACCCGCCAGTCCTCGGCGGTGAGCCCGGTGAGCATGAAGCCCTCGGTCACGGCGTCGGCCGCGGCGACCAGTCCCGGATACGCCCGGCCGGGCAGCGCGGCGGCCCGCCGTCCGAGCAGCCGCGCGGGTTCCATCCGCGGAACGCGGCCGATCAATGCGGTCAGCACGGCCTCGAACCGCAGGGTGCCGTAGACGAACAGTGGATCACTCGCGGCCGGAAGCCTCCGCGCCCACCGGTCGCTCATCGCCCGGCGATCCGCGCGAACAGCCCCGCGTCGTGGGAGTTGACGACGGTCACCGTGTCCCCGTGCAGCTTCCGCAGTTCCCGCAACCGCCGCTGGTTCAGCCGGTACGCGTCCCCCACGATGGACCCGGTCTCGTAGACCTTCCACCAGAACGGTGTGAACGGCTCCTCGGGGTGGATGCTGGATTCGGTGACGAACGAGTCACCGGCGTGCAGGAGCCATCCGTTGCCGTGATCGATCGCCACGCCGGCGTGACCGCGGGTGTGACCGAGCAGCGGCACCACCAGGATCTCCGGCGGCAGCCCGGGCAGGTCGCGCACCGCGGTGAAGCCGAACCAGTCCTCGCCGCCGTCGACCTCGTTCACCATCCACTTGGGTCCGTGCGCCCATTGCGCGGCCCGGTAGCGCAGCTTCTCGGACAGGGTCGGCGTGGCGGTGGCGGCCCGGAATTCGGGTCCGTGGATGTGCACGGTGGCTTCGGGGAAGTCCGAGAGTCCGCCGGAATGGTCCAGGTCGAGGTGGGTGAGGATGATGTGGCGGACGTCGCGCGGGTCGTAGCCCAGCGCCTGGATCTGGCGGATCGCGGTCTCGCCCTCGGACGGTTTCGCGCCCATCAGGAACCGGCTGGCACCCAGCATCTTTCCGGGCTGCCGCACGGTCTCGAGCCCGAACCCGGTGTCGACGAGCACGAGCGCGTCGCGAGTCTCGAGGAGCAGGCAGTGATCGATGACGCCGAATCCCATGGTGCCGCAGTTGAGGTGATGGACGCGCATGGCTCGAGCGTTTCAGACACCCCAGAGTGACGCAACCGCGCAGGTTGCCGGATTTGTCGCGGCACCCGGCGGGCGCGCGGGCTCAGCGTGGACGGCCCTCGCGGATGATCTCGGCGAGCAGCTCGTAGTCGTCGCCGCGCGCGGTGGAGGACCGGAATGCCAGCCCGACCGTGCGGCCCGGCGCGGGCGCGGCGAAGGTCGCCACGTCCAGGGTGCCGCGCGCGGTCTCGGCCGGGACCGCCATGGCCGGGATCAGGGTGACGCCGAGGTCGCCCGCGACGAACTGCACCACCGTGGCCAGCGACGCGGCGCGGGTGTCGCCGACCGCGCCGGGGTGCGCGTCGTGGGTGCGGCACAGGTCCATGGTCTGATCGCGCAGGCAGTGGCCCTCGTCGAGGAGCAGCAGCGGTAGCGCGTCGAGATCGGCCGGGGTCAGGTCGGAGCGACCGGCCAGCTCGTGGCCGCGCGGCACGACCAGCACGAACTCCTCGGTGTAGAGCGGTATCTCGACCAGGCCGGGCGCGTCGGCGGGCAGCGCCAGCATGGCCACGTCGAGCACGCCCGAGCGCAGGCCGTCGAGCAGCCGGGCGGTCTGGTCCTCGATGACGTGCGGCGCGAGAGCGGGTACCCGCCTGCGCAATTCGGGCAGCAGGGCGGGCAGCACGTAGGGGGCGACGGTCGGGATGATGCCCAGCCGCAGGGTGCCGCGCAGCCCCTCCCCGGCGGCCGACGCGACAAATCGGTCAGCGGCCTCGAGGGTCGCGATGGCTTGCGGCAGCAAACGTTTGCCGTCGGCGGTGACCAGCACACGACGCGTACTGCGTTCGATCAGCAACAGCCCCAGTCCGTTTTCCAGTGATGCCAACGCCTGGGATAACGTGGGCTGGCTCACGCCGAGCCGGGTCGCCGCGGTACCGAAGTGCCGGTACTCCGCGACGGCCACGAACGCACGCAGCTGTGACAGGGTGGGCTGATAAGTTTGATCAGTCACGCCTATGAGTGTAGTGCGACCGATCACCTTTACCTCTCACCGCTGTTCGGCCAGGATCGTATACAGAAGTCTCGACACAATCGGCATGACTACAACGAGGAGCATTCATGGCACTGCTGACCATCGGCGATCAGTTCCCCGCGTACAACCTGAAGGCTGTCATCGGCGGTGATCTCTCGAAGGTGAACGCTCAGCAGCCCGACGACTACTTCACCCAGATCTCGAGCGACGACTACGCCGGCAAGTGGCGCATCGTCTTCTTCTGGCCCAAGGACTTCACCTTCGTGTGCCCGACCGAGATCGCCGCCTTCGGCAAGCTGAACGAGGAGTTCGCCGATCGCGACGCGCAGGTGCTGGGTGCCTCCGTCGACAACGAGTTCGTCCACTTCCAGTGGCGCGCGCAGCACGAGGAGCTCAAGACCCTCCCGTTCCCGATGCTCAGCGACCTGAAGCGGGAACTGGCCGCGGCCACCGGCGTGCTCAATGCCGACGGCGTCGCCGACCGCGCCACCTTCATCGTCGACCCGAACAACGAGATCCAGTTCGTGTCGGTCACCGCCGGTTCGGTGGGCCGCAATGTCGACGAGGTGCTGCGCGTGCTGGACGCCCTGCAGTCCGACGAGCTGTGCGCCTGCAACTGGAAGAAGGGCGACCCGACCATCCAGGCCGGCGAGCTCATGACCGCGTCGGTGTAAGAGCAAGGCTCGTAAGGAATTTCGTCGTGACCATCGATAACCTGAAGAACTCGCTGCCCGAGTACGGCAAGGACCTCAAGCTCAACCTGTCGTCCATGGCGCGCAGCACCGTGCTCAACGAGCAGCAGCTGTGGGGCACCCTGCTGGCCTCGGCCGCGGCCACCAAGTCCGCGACCACGCTGCGGGAGATCGCCGAGGAGGCGGCCGATGTGCTGTCGGCCGAGGCGTACAACGCCGCGCTGGGCGCCGCGTCGATCATGGGTATGAACAATGTGTTCTACCGCGGCAAGGCGTTCCTGGACGGCCGCTACGACGATCTGCGCGCGGGCCTGCGCATGCAGATCATCGGCACTCCCGGCGTGGACAAGGTCGATTTCGAGCTGTGGTCGTTCGCGGTCTCCTCGATCAACGGCTGTCAGCACTGCCTGGAGGCGCATGAGCACACGCTGCGTGAGGCGGGCGTGTCGCGCGAGGTGATCTTCGAGGCGCTGCGCGCGGCCGCGATCGTGGCGGGCGTGGGCCAGGCCGTGGCGTCGACCGAGGCGCTGGCCACGGCCGCCGTCTAGTCGATCACGGGCGCTGCCCGGGACGCGGATTCTCGGCGAGGGGCCGGACACCACGGGTGTCCGGCCCCTCGTCACATCCGCCTGCGTATTTGCCACTAGATTGCTGCAATCCAGCAACAATGCCCGGAACATCCGGATTGCCCACCTAGACTGCCCGGCATGCCTCCGCGCTCCCGGACCCCTGCCCGGCGTCGCCGGCGCAGACTCTTCGCCTCCTCCGTGCTCCTGATCGCGCTCTCCGCGGGTGGCCTGGCACTGTATCTGAATCGCCACGAGACCCCCGCCGCCGAACCGCCCCCGCCGCCCGAGCAGGCGGGCACCCCGATCCTCGACGCCGCCCGGGCCCGGGCCGGACTGGACCGTCTGCCCGTCGCGTGGAACCGCAACTGGGAGACCTACGAACGCAACGCCTTCGGCCCCGGCTGGTCGGGGCGCGGCGGCGAGCCGGCACTCACCGGCGGGTGCACCGCGCGCGAACAGGTGATGAAGCGCGACCTCACCGAAACCCGTGTGGGCGACAGTAATTCGTGCCTGGTGCTGTCGGGGACGCTCGACGATCCCTACACCGGGGAGCGAATTCCCTACGACCGCTTCGCATCCTCCGAGATCGAGATCGACCACGTGGTCGCGCTCGGCGACGCCTGGCGCTCGGGGGCCTCACAGTGGAAGCCCGAGCAGCGCCAGACGTTCGCCAACGACGTCGGCAATCTGCTCGCGGTCGAGAAGCAGGCCAATCAGGAGAAGGGCTCCAAGTCGCCCGATCAGTGGCAGCCGCGGGAGGCGTACCGGTGCGAGTACGCGCGCCGCTGGGTGAGCGTCAAGGAGCGCTGGGGGTTGAGCGTGCAACCCACCGAGAAGAGCGCCCTGGTCGACATGCTCGATACCTGTGCACCTCCCGCGAATCGATAACTGTCGGTAAGCTCGCGTGACATGACCGTTCCGGAAAGTGATAGCGCCCAGATCGAGGTCCTGCGTGTGTTCACCGACGCGGCCGGTCGATTCGGCAGCCCGCTCGGGATCGTCCGCCGCTCCGCCGTGGAGCACATCGACCATCAGGCGCTCGCCGCCCGCGTGGGCCAGGCGCTGACCGCGGTGATCGACGACCCGGTCGACGGGCGGGCGGCGATGCGCATCTACACCCCCGCCGTCGAACTGTCCTTCGCCGGGCGGCCCAGCATCGGCGCGGCGTGGTGGCTCAACGAGCAGCGGACGCCGGTGAAGGTCATCGACGTCCCGGCCGGGCCCGTCGAGGTCACGCTCACCGACGGGCTGGCCTGGGCCCGCGCCCGCGCCGCCTGGTCGCCGTCGTTCGAATTCCACCAGTTCGAGGATCCGGCACTGATCGCCACCCTCGACCCGGCCGACTTCCCCAGCGGCCAGCACTACTGCTGGGCCTGGACCGACGAACCGCGTGCCGCGGTCCGCGCCCGAATGTTCTCCCCCGGCTTGGGAATTCCCGAGGACGAGGCCACCGGCTCGGCGGCCATCGAGCTGACCGCGCTGCTCACCCGCGGCCTGCACATCACCCAGGGACAGGGCTCGCAACTCTTCACCGAATGGGACTCCGACGGCTGGGCCCGCATCGGCGGGCGTGTAGCCGCCGACCACCCCATCGTGATCTAGATTCACCTGCTTTCCGTGGGCCGAGCACTCGCGGGTTCGGTAGGGGAAATTCGGTTGCGCGGCTGTCGGTGGGCGGTGAGATGGTGGAGGGCGCGCCGTCGCCCCCGCGGCCACACCCCCACCGGAAGGACGATTCGTCGTGGATACCGCCCTCGTCACAGCCGCCCACGAGCGGCCGGAGCTGGCGGGGCGCCGGGAGTGGATCGGCCTCGGGGTGCTCACGCTGGCCTGCTTGGTCTACGCCATGGATCTCACCGTGCTGCATCTGGCGGTGCCGCAGATCAGTTCGACACTGCACCCGAGCAGCACCCAACTGCTCTGGATCATCGACGTCTACGGCTTCATGCTGGCCGGTCTGCTCATCACCATGGGCACGCTCGGCGACCGGATCGGGCGGCGACGTCTGCTCCTGGTCGGCGGCGCGTTGTTCGGCGTGGTGTCGGTGGTGGCGGCCTTCTCCCCCACCGCCGAGTTCCTGATCGTGTGCCGGGCGCTGCTCGGTGTCGCCGGTGCGACCATCGCGCCCTCGACACTGTCGTTGATCTTCAACATGTTCCGCGATCCCCGGCAGCGGTCACTGGCCGTGGGCACCTGGGTGAGCGCGTTCTCCGCGGGCGGCGTGGTCGGGCCGTTGCTGGGTGGCGTACTGCTGGAACGGTTCTGGTGGGGCTCGGTGTTCCTGCTGGCCGTCCCGGTGATGGCGCTGCTGCTGGTGCTCGGGCCCCGGGTGCTGCCCGAGTTCCGCGATCCCGAGGCCGGGCGGCTCGACTTGACCAGTGCCGCACTGAGTGTGGTCACCATGGTGTCGCTGGTGCTGGCCATGAAGACGATCGCGCAGGACGGCCTCGGGCCGGTGCCGCTGGTGGCCGTCGCGGTCGGGCTGGTGGCGGGCGCGCTGTTCGTGCGGCGGCAGCTCACCCGGCCCGATCCCATGCTGGATCTGCGACTGTTCCGGCTCGGCGCGTTCCGGACGGCGCTGGGCATCAATGTGATCGCCATCTTCGTGGCGTTCGGCTACTTCCTGTTCGTGGCCCAGTACTTCCAGCTGGTGCTGGACATGACGCCGATGGCGGCGGGCATCGCCATGGCGCCGTCCAGTGTCGGGTTCATCATCGGCTCGCAGGCGGCCCCGCGCATCGTGCGCGTGGTGCGGCCCGCGTATCTGATCGGGGCCGGAATGGTGCTGGCCGCCATCGGTCTGGCCATGCTCACCCGGCTCACGGTGGACGGCGGGCCGGTCGCGGCGGTGGTCGCCTCGCTGCTCATCGCGCTGGGGCTGGCGCCGGTCTTCGGCATCACCACCGAACTGATCGTCGGCTCCGCGCCGCCCGAGCAGGCCGGAGCCGCCTCGGGCGTGTCCGAGACCGGCGCGGAACTCGGTGGCGCGCTGGGCATCTCGATCCTCGGCAGTATCAGCCTGGCCATCTACCGAGCCGATCTCGACGACTCGCTGCCGCACGGGCTGCCCGGCGCGGACGCGGTGCGCGAGACCCTCGGCGAGGCGGTCCAGGTGGCGGCGACGCTGCCCGACAGGGTCGGCGCGTCGGTGCTGGCGGCGGCCCGCACGGCCTTCATCCACGGGGTGCACATCACCGCGGGGGTGGCGGCGGTCGGCGCGCTGCTGGTGGCGGCGCTGGCCGTGGCCCGGCTACGCCACGTGCCCGCCGGAGAACTGTCCGGCGGGCACGATCACTGATCGGTCGCCGCTCAGCCGAGCGCGCTGGCGAACCGCGTGGCCATCTGCGCGACCTCGGCCTCGGTGATGACGAACGACGGCGAGATCTGCAGCGCGCCCTGACCGGCCGCGCGGGTCGAGACGCCGTGCGCGCGGAGGGTTTTCACCATGCCGAGCGCCTCGGCCGGATCGGCGAGCTGGACCGCGGCGACCGCGCCCAGGCCGCTGCGCACCTCGGCGACGCGCGGGTGGTCGGCCAGCGGCGAGAAGTGCTCGTGCAGCAGCGCTTCCAGGTTCTTGCTGGCTTCCAGCAGGTTCTCGCGCTCGAAGATGTCGAGGTTGGCCATGGCCGCGGCGGCCGCGCCGGCGTGACCGCCGTAGGTGTAGCCGTGCCGCCACCACACGCCGCCGGAGAAGAACGGCTCGGCGATGCGGGGCGCGATGAAGACCGCGCCCATGGGGACATAGCCGGAGGTGAGGCCCTTGGCGGTGGTCATCAGATCCGGTTCCAGGCCGAAACGCGAGGAGGCGAACCAGGATCCGCCGATGCGGCCGAAGCCGGTGACGACCTCGTCGGCGACGAACAGGATGTCGTTGTCGCGGCAGATCTGGCGGACCTCGGCCAGGTAGCCCTCCGGCGGCAGGTAGACGCCGCCCGCGCCGATGATGGGTTCGGCGAAGAAGGCCGCGATGCGCTCGGCGCCGAGCTCCTCGATGAGCGCGGTCAGCGCCTTGGCCTGATCCCATTCGATGGTGCGGGTGTCGGGCATGAAGACGCCGGTGTAGCCCTCGCCGTTGACCGGGATCCCGGCCAGCGAGGTGCCGCCGACGTGCATGCCGTGGTACGCCTTCTGCCGTCCCACCAGGATGGTCTTCTCGGGGCGGCCCATCTCCTGCCAGTAGCGGCGGGCCAGCTTGGCGGCGGTGTCGATGCCGTCGGAGCCGCCCGAGGTGAAGAAGATCTTGCTGCCCGGCACCGGGGCGAGCGCGGAGAGCCGCTCGGCCAGATCGCGGGTCACCGGCGAGACCAGGTCACCGAAGTTGGAGTAGTGCGCGACCTGGGTCAGCTGGGCGGCCACCGCGTCGGCGATCTCGCGGCGGCCGTGGCCGACATTGGCGAACCAGAGTCCGCCGGTGGCGTCGAGATACTCCGTGCCACCCTCGTCCCAGATGCGGGCGCCCTCGCCCCGCGCCACCACGAACGCCCCGTCCCGCTCGACCGCACCCATATCGGCGAAGCCATGCCACAGCGAACCCATCCAGAGCACCTCCATCACCCGATACCGGCCACCCCCAACCGGGCGAACCGACCTTTGCTCACTATCTAACCCCGGAGGACGGTGAACAGGTCGAACGGCCCCCGGCTGCGCCGGAACGGGCAGCGGGCTCAGCCGGCGGCGGCCGCCACGAGCATGTAGACGGTGCCGAGGTCCATCACCAGGTGCGGCACCACGGCCGGGGCTCCGGCCGTGCCGCCGGGGTGCGGGAACACTCCCGGCAAACGGCGGCGCAGGCCCGGCGTCAGCATGACGACGGCGTCGAGCGCGAACAGCGCGGCGAGCGCCAGCAGCGGAGCGGGCGCGGGTCCCCCGTGCCCGGGCCCGCCGTGCTCGTGCGCCCCGTGCCCGCTCATCGCGTACAGCATGGCCGCGGCCGCCAGCACGTGATACGCGAACGCCCCGGCGGTCCCCGCCCCGGCGTCTCCGATCCCGTTGCGCCACCGCAGGATCCGCTCACCCAGCACCAGCGTGTACACGACCACCATGGCCGTCAGCACCCCGCGCACCGCGTGCACGTCGACAGCGGTCGGGAACACCAGCATTCCCACCATGACCAGGCACATCACCAGATGCGCGGCATCGGATTCGCGATCCGCGCGCGGCCCGTCGCACCCGGCCGGCCGCACCCGCGCCAGCCTGGCGACCACCAGGGCGGCGGCCACGCAGAAGGCGATCACCGCGCTCCACCGCACCAGCCCGTACTGCTCCACGAACAACCCCACGCCCCACCACCTCTCACCGCGGCGACCGGCTCCCCCTTCCATGCTGACATCCTCGGCGCGCACCGCCCGGAACTTGCGCTGCCGAATCCCCCGCCCCCGCACCGCCACTCGTGACCGATTGCCCGGCCGATTCACTCGCCCGGCTCCCCTGAAACGTTCGTATCGAGAGAATGAACAGAGGAGTCACTCCATGCGTCACAGCCGAGCCGACCGCCCGCGCCGAACCGACGATCCCGTCGACCCGATCGCCGATCTCCGCGCGAGCCTGAACCTGCTGCGCTATTCCGTCGAGCAGATGACCGAAGCCATGAAGGGCATCCTGCAGGAGATGCGCAGCTTCGACGCGCGTCTGAGCGCCCTCGAGGCCGGAGTCGCCGAGCGCTGACCGAACCACGCGGTCGCGGACATGGCAACGGCCCGGAGCCTTGCGGCTGCCGGGCCGTCTTCAAGCTTCGGGCCGCCGTGCACGTATCCGACGCCCCGCGCCGGCACTCTCGGAAATGTGCACTTCACGGTTCGCCCCACGACGCTCCGAACACCGGCCGGGTAACCCGAGGTGATCACGAAACCCATCCGGTCACACCGAGTGTCGCTGAGCCGAAGGAGGCGTACAGGACATATCGGGGCCGACGGCACGCCAGGTCGGCGGGTTGGCGCGCCAGGTCAGTCGACGCGCGGGCCCCGCCGGCGGCTCGCTAGCCTGACGACATGCGGATTGTGGTCGATGATCTGACCGGGCCCGAGGTGATCGGCTTGCTCGAGGCGCATGTGGCCGAGATGCTGGCGAACTCGCCGGAGGAGAGCATGCACGCGCTCGACGTGGCGGCGCTGCGCAAGCCCGAGATCACCTTCTGGACCGCGTGGGACGGGACCGAGCTGGCCGGGTGCGGGGCGATCAAGGAGCTGGACCCCACGCACGGGGAGATCAAGTCCATGCGCACCACGCCCGGGTATCGCGGGCGCGGGGTCGCGTCACAGTTGTTGCGGCACATCCTCGCCGAGGCCGGGGCGCGCGGGTACGCGCGGTTGAGCCTGGAGACCGGATCGTCGGAGTTCTATCGGCCCGCGGTGCGGCTGTACGAGCGCTACGGGTTCGAGCACTGCGGGCCGTTCGCGGACTACGCCGAGGATCCGCACAGCGTGTTCATGACCCGCGCGCTCTGAGTCCACGGGGTCAGCGGCGGGCGACCGCCCGGGGTACCACGCCGGTCACCGCGGCCACGATGACGCCGAGGATGGCGAAGACCACCGCCATCACCACCAGGCCGATGGTCAGGGAGCCGTAGCCCTGCTCGCGCGGGTCGATGAACGGGTAGGGGTACCAGTCGGCGAAGGGGCCGCGGATCAGGACGTACGCGCCGTAGGCCAAGGGGAAGGCGAGCCAGCCCAGGATGAGTTTGACGGTCGGCTTGATACCGGGGGCGAGCACCAGCAACCAGTCCGCGATCAGCACGATGGGGATCAGCCGGTGCAGGATGTCGTTGATCCATTTCTCGGTCAGCTGGACATCGATGTCCGACAGCAGCACGGCGTAGATGATGAGGGTGATCGTCAGATAGAGGGTGGCCGCGCCGCGCACCAGTTCCCAGCCGCGGCCCTCGGGGTCGCGCAGGCCGCCGACCAGCAGCACGATGACGCCGATGATGTTGGACTGGATGGTGAAGTAGCTGAAGAAGTTCAGGTACGAGTAGTTCGGATTATCCAGGTTCCGCAGCGGGATCCAGACCAGCGCGACGATGCCCACGATTGCGAAGACGATGCGCAGCGCCCGGATCCACAAGGGCGTACCACCTCTGACGACCATGGCCCAGATCGTCGCACGGGGAACCGCGCGAATGCGGACGATACGCCGATGCGGCACACTTCCGGCAAGCCCCCGGCCGGGCGATCCGAGACCGCGGCGACCGGTCCGGACCAACTCTTCGCTATCGTTGACAGTGCAATGACCAGGACCGCCGCCACCTCTCGCGAGCTTCGTTCCCGCCTGGCCGATCTCTCGATCCGCGACGAACATCGCTTGCGTCGCAGGCTCGACAAGGCCCGCGGCGGCGATCTCACCTCCCTCGAAGCCGAATTCGACGCCGCCCAGCGCCGGGTGGAATCCCGCCGGGCCGCCGTCCCGGCCATCGCCTACCCCGAACAGTTACCGGTCTCCGCGCGCCGCGACGACATCGCCGCGGCCATCGCCGCGCACCAGGTCGTGATCGTGGCCGGTGAGACCGGATCCGGCAAGACCACCCAGCTGCCCAAGATCTGCCTGGAGCTCGGGCGCGGGATTCGCGGCACCATCGGCCACACCCAGCCGCGGCGACTGGCCGCGCGCACGGTCGCCGAGCGCATCGCCGAGGAACTGAACACCGAGCTCGGCGATGTGGTCGGCTACACGGTCCGGTTCACCGATCAGGCGTCGGATCGCACGCTGGTGAAGCTGATGACCGACGGCATCCTGCTCGCCGAGATCCAGCGCGACCGGCTGCTGCGCCGCTACGACACGATCATCATCGACGAGGCGCACGAGCGCAGCCTCAATATCGACTTCCTGCTCGGGTACCTCAAGCAGCTGCTGCCGCAGCGGCCGGATCTGAAGATCGTCATCACCTCGGCGACCATCGACCCCGAGTTGTTCGCGCGGCACTTCAGTGACGAGAACGGCACGCCCGCACCGATTGTCGAGGTCTCGGGCCGGTCGTATCCGGTGGAGGTCCGGTATCGGCCGCTGTCGCTGGAGGTTCCGGTCACCTCCGAGGATCCCGACGACGAGGACACCGCGATCGTCGACCGCGACCCCACCGACGCCATCGGCGACGCGGTGCGGGAACTGCAGGCCGAGGGCGACGGCGATATCCTGGTCTTCCTGTCCGGCGAACGCGAGATCCGCGACACCGCCGACTCGTTGCGCGACCTGCGCCTGCCGCGCACCGAGATCCTGCCGCTGTACGCGCGGCTCTCGGCGGCCGAGCAGCACAAGGTGTTCGAGGCGCACACCGGGCGGCGCGTGGTGCTGGCCACCAATGTTGCCGAGACCTCGCTGACGGTGCCGGGCATCCGGTACGTGATCGACCCTGGCACGGCGCGTATTTCGCGCTACTCCATGCGCACCAAGGTGCAGCGGCTGCCGATCGAGTCGATCTCGCAGGCCTCGGCACGACAGCGGTCGGGCCGCTGCGGCCGTGTCGCTGACGGCATCGCCATCCGCCTGTACTCCGAGGACGACTTCGAATCCCGGCCGCAGTTCACCGAACCGGAGATCCTGCGCACCAATCTGGCCGCCGTCATCCTGCAGATGACCGCGCTCGGACTCGGTGACATCGAGGGGTTCCCGTTCGTCGAACCACCGGACGGCCGCGCCATCCGCGACGGCATCGCCCTGCTCGAGGAGCTCGGCGCGCTCGCCCGCGCCGAGGCCGACGCCTCCGCGCGGCGCGAGATCCCGGACGCCGGGCTCGTCCTCACCCCCATCGGCCGCGAGATGGCGCAGATCCCCGTCGATCCGCGCATGGCCCGCATGCTGGTGGAGGCCAATAGCGGCGGCTGCCTGGCCGAGGTCCTCATCATCGTGGCGGCCCTGTCGATCCAGGATGTCCGTGAACGGCCCGTCGAGCATCAGCAGGCCGCCGACACCAAGCACGCCCGCTTCACCATCGAGGGCTCGGACTTCCTGTCCTCCCTGCGGCTGTGGGACTACCTGCGCGAACAGCGCAATGCCCTGTCCTCCAACCAGTTCCGCCGCATGTGCCGCGACGAGTTCCTGCACTACCTGCGCATCCGCGAATGGCAGGACCTGCACGGCCAGCTCCGCACCATCACGCGTGGCCTGGGCTGGAACACCGAGGGCTCCGACACCCAATTCGACCGCACCGCAACCGGATCCGACGATGGTGGCGAGGCCACCCGTGGTCGCCGCGGACGCGGGTCCGGCGGCACACAGCGCGCCGATGGCGAGCGCGGTCGTGACGGTGGGCGCGGAGGGCGCGCGGGCGGCAGGACCGTGGGCGATTCGTCTGCCGCCGGCGACGCGGCTCGGGGCGCACGGTCCGGGCGCGGCGGCGGCTCCGGCAGCGGCGCATCCGGCTCCGGCGGGCGCGGCCTCGCGGAATCGCTGGCAGCCAAGGCCGGCCTCGCGGATGACTCGCTGCCCTGGGATGTGACGTCGATCCATCAGGCGCTGCTGGCGGGCATGCTGTCGCATATCGGGGTGCGGGAGGCCGAGAGCCGGGAGTTCCTCGGGGCCCGCAATGCCAAGTTCATGATCTTCCCCGGGTCGTCGCTGGCCAAGAAGCCGCCGCGGTGGGTGATGGCGGCCGAGCTGGTGGAGACCTCCCGGCTGTGGGGTCGGACGGCGGCGCGGATCGAACCCGAGTGGGCCGAGCGGCTGGCCGGGGATCTGGTGAAACGCACCTACTCGGAACCGCATTGGTCGGCCAAGCGGGGTGCGGCGGCCGCCTACGAGCGGGTCACGCTGTACGGGATTCCGCTGGTGACCCAGCGCCGGGTGGATTTCGGCCGCATCGATCCGGAGCTGTCGCGGGAACTGTTCATCCGGCACGCGCTGGTGCAGGGCGAGTGGCAGACCAAGCACGACTTCTTCGCGCGCAATCGCGAATTGCTCGAGGATGTAGCCGATCTGGAGCATCGGGCGCGGCGTCGCGACATCCTGGTCGACGACGAGGTGCTGTTCGAGTTCTACGACAAGCGCATCCCCTCCGACATCGTCTCGGTGCGGCATTTCGACAGCTGGTGGCGCAAGACCCAGCGCACCGACCCGAACCTGCTCGACTTCACCGCCTCCACGGTGGTGAACGAGGATGCGGCCCTGCTGGATCCGACTTCCTACCCCGACAGCTGGCGTCAGGGCGAGCTGACCTTCCCGGTCACCTATCAGTTCGAGCCGGGCCAGGCCGACGACGGTGTCACCGTGCACATTCCGATCGCCCAGCTGGCGCACGTGCGCTCGGTCGGCTTCGACTGGCTGGTGCCGGGTATGCGCGAGGAGCTGGCCGCGGCGTTCATCAAGACGCTGCCCAAGCAGCTGCGCCGCACCGTGGTTCCGGCCCCGGACTTCGCCAAGGCCGCGTTGGACCGCCTCACCCCGCGCGCCGAACCGCTGCGCACCGGCCTGGCGCGGGAGTTGTCCCAGCTCGGCTCGGTGACCATCGCCGCCGCCATGCTGGACCCGGCGGGCCTGCCCGACCATCTGCGCATGACCTTCGCCGCCGTCGACCCCTCGGGCACGATCGTGGCCCGCAGCAAGAGTCTGGCCGAGCTGAAAACCCGTCTCGCCGAACAGGTCTCGAAGTCGGTCGCGCGCGCCAACAACGCCGCCGAGCGGGCCCCGGCCGCCGTGTGGACCTCCGAATCCCTGGGCACGCTGCCGTCCGCGGTCAAGCGGCAGGTCGGCGGGCAGACCATCACCGGCTATCCGGCCCTGGTCGCCGAGTCCGAGGGCGTGGCCGTGCGGGTGCTCAGCTCCCCCGCCGAGCAGGCCACCGCCATGCGCACCGGCACCCGCGCCCTGCTGCTGGGCGCGATCACGACCAGCACCCGCGCGGTCACCGCCGGCCTGCCGCCCACGGATCGGCTTGCGCTGAGCCAGAATCCGTACGGCACCCTCGATGCCCTGGTGGAGGACTGCCGCGCCTGCGCGGCCGACGAACTGATCGCCGCCCATGGCGGGCCGGTGCGCAGCCCCGAGCAGTTCCAGGCCCTGGTGGAGAAGGTCCGCCCGCGGTTCACCACGGCGGTGGCGAATATCGTCCGCTCGGTGGTTCCGGTGCTGGCCGAGGCGCATCGGGTGCGCGCCGCGCTCGCCGACTCGCGTGACCGCGACGCCACCGACGATGTGACCCACCAGCTCGACGATCTGATCTTCCCCGGCTTCATCTCCGAGTGGGGCAGCGCCCGATTGCGGGAACTGCCACGGTATCTGGAGGCCGCCCGGCTGCGGCTGGAGGCGCTGCCCGCCGCCGCCAACCGGGACCGCGCGGGCATGATCGAACTCGATCGCGTGCACGCGGCCTACGACCGGCTGGTCGCCAACCTCCCCGAGGGCCGTCGCGGCGGCCGCGACATCGTCGAGATCTGGTGGATGATCGAGGAACTCCGGGTCAGCCTGTTCGCCCAGCAGCTGGGCACCCCGTATCCGGTCTCGGCGAAGCGGATCGAGAAGGCGATCGACGCCGCACGCCGCCCACCGCAGAAGCGCTGACGAACACAGCTCGGAAGCGCGGTCGGATATAGATCGGTCCGGCTCCGAATTGCTCGGGGCCGGACCGTGAATCGGTGGGACGCGGGGGCGGTGCCTCGCGGGGACGATCGGCTATTCCGCGGCCGCCCCGACCGCGTGCTCGTCGCGGTGCTTGCGGAGATCGGCGATCTCGCGCTCGAAA
Source organism: Nocardia sp. CA-136227 (assembly GCF_050955695.1). Taxonomy (NCBI): domain Bacteria; kingdom Bacillati; phylum Actinomycetota; class Actinomycetes; order Mycobacteriales; family Nocardiaceae; genus Nocardia; species Nocardia sp. CA-136227. Next base: position 2,741,227 of record NZ_CP192081.1, on the reverse strand, counting down.
TCCTCGGCGGAGCTGAAGGATCGGTACACCGACGCGAAGCGCAGATAGGCGACCTCGTCCAGGTCGCGCAGCGGTCCGAGGATGGCCAGACCGACCTCGTGGCTGGGCACCTCGGGGGAACCCTTGGCCCGCACGGCATCCTCCACCTGCTGGGCGAGCAGGTTCAGGGCGTCGGAGTCGACCTCGCGGCCCTGACAGGCGCGGCTGACGCCGCGGATCACTTTCTCGCGGCTGAACGGCTCGGTGACACCGCTGCGCTTGACCACCGACAGGATGGCGGTTTCGACGGTGGTGAACCTGCGACCACATTCCGGACAGGCACGTCGCCTCCTGATGGCGGTGCCTTCCTCGGCCTCACGCGAGTCGACCACCCTCGAATCGGGATGGCGGCAGTACGGGCAATGCATCCGGGATCCTTCGTCGATGCCTGGGTTCCACAGCAACCTCGAGCAATCTCGAGGATACCGTGACGGACGCCGTCAGCGGCGTCCGCCCGGGTCGGCGTCGCCGAATCAGGCCGTCAACCGCCATTGCGAGGTCATGTCGGCCAGCAGGTCCGGCAGCCGCTGGACGAGCCGTCCCTGGACCAATTTTGCGGAGAACGGTTCGGCCAGAACCGGTCTCGCGACGGCCGGGTTCGCGCACAGCTCCAGGTAGCGGGGCAGCAGGTCGTTGGTGATGTAGTTCCACCGCGTGTCGCGGTCGGCCCAGTTGAAGTCGGGCAGCGGGGCCCGGAGCGACATGGTTCCCGACGTCAGGGTGGTGGGCGCGAACACGCCGGGCGCGCGCACGCCGGGGACGGCGGCCTTTCCGGCGATGGTGCTGACGTAGGTCAGCACCCGGCCCATGGCCCCGCGACCGTGCGAGGTGACATCCCACTGGTCGGCGATGATCTGGTTCTGTTCCCGGTCGGTCATGCGCAGCGCGGCGTCGGCGAGCCCTTCCTGGGTGCCACCGGCCAGTTCCCGCCAGGCCGTGATGGCGTTCTCGTCGAGCACCCCGGCCTGGTACATCTCCTCGACCCCGGCCGTGCCCGCGGCGGTGTACGCCTCGTGCATGGGCACCTGGTCGATGAAGATGTGCTTCTGCATGATCATCAGCCGGGTCTGATACCAGGCCAGGTCGTCGGCGGTGAGCCGCTCCCCCTCGGTGCCCAGCGTGCGAATGTCGGAGGGCAGGATGTCGAGCAGCGGCGCGGGTGTGCCCCGCAACAGGTCGGCGACCGCGTCGCCGAGCTGATGGATGCCCGGCACGCTGACGATCGCGGACACGTCGCCCATGTCGAAGAAGCCCGAGGCGAAGGAGCCGCCGGCCAATCCGGCCAGGCCGGTCCACCAGTAATCCGGGTGAGAGTTGTTCAGCCGCAGGTAGTTCACGTACACCTGGGTGAAGGTGGCGGTATTGGCCGCGACGCCGAGCCCGGGATCCCACCCGGCCAGGTCGATCTCGGCATTGCGGGTGGCGACCACCAGCCAGTACTGGTGCAGCAGCGTGGCGTAGTGCCGCGGCTGCACCCCCGCCGCCCGCGCGGCGTCGAGCGCGCCGCGCAGGGTGTCGGGGTCCAGGGGCAGGGCGGGATTCAAGCCGCCGCCCGCCGCGCCGTCCCCGTTCACCGATGGCAGGTCCAGATATTCGGCGTACCCGGCTTCGGCGTGCACCGCCGGGGCGGTCACCAGCCCGATCATCAGGCAGGTGAGCACTCCGGCCACCCGGACCAACCCTCGAACTCTCGGCATTACGCCCCCTGTCGCTCGCGCGCCGCCGTGCGGTCGCGCGGATGTAGCCTCTGTCACATTCAGGGGGACGGTAGCAACACGTTTCAGTTTTCAATCTGCAATTTCGGCCACGTCATGGCCGGGGATCCCTATCCCGGAAACCGGCTACGACCGGGCAATCGGCCGAGCATCACCACTGCTATCGAACCGGGGGCTGCACCAGCTGCACCGTGGGCGGCGTGGTCTGCGAATCGAAGTCACCGGAGCGTAATTGCGCGAGACCGATCAGTCCGGCCACAGCGAGAGCGCTCACGAGCGCGGTGATCGCCAACGCGGCGAGACCGTTCTGGGCCCGCTGCACCCGGTCCAGCGGATGCAATCCACGGGCGCGTCCCGCGGCGTGTCGCACGACGACATGATCGGTTCGAACACCCGCGCGAGGCATCGGCCGCACGTGCGCCCGGCAGGGCCGGCGGTTCAGGACAGGGTGTGCCGAAGCCCCGGACGGGGTGACCGGGGACCGATCGGAACGCAGCTCCGACGGGAGGCTGTCGAATCCCAAATCGCTTTCCAGAGTGTCGATCTCGCTGACCATGGCGCGCATCGAAGTAACCTCCAGGGTAGGGCGGGCCGCAGAGTGCTGGACAACTGACTCGATCATGTGTTCGATGAACTGATGTTCGAATTTCTACCACGGCGGACCGGCAATGTCACTGATTTCCGCGACATGCGTCGAACAGATGTTTGATCACACGCGTCACACGGTCTACAGTCGAGTCACGAGTTGCCCGGACGTACGACACGGCGCGTGCGGGAACGAATTCCGGTGAGCGACAGCAGTGAACGGAGGACGGCGGCGGTGAGCGAACACGGCGGCGTGGACGGTGAGAACGGACCCCTTGGTCCCGAAGGTAACGGCCCCCTGTCCGAATCGTCCGGCGTCGGCGCCGATCTGACCGTGCGCCAGCGCCGGGTCCTGGAGGTCATCCGCAGCTCGGTGCACGACCGCGGCTACCCGCCCAGCATCCGCGAGATCGGCGATGCCGTCGGCCTCACCTCCACCTCCTCGGTGGCGCATCAACTCCGAGCCCTCGAGCGCAAGGGCTACCTGCGCCGCGACCCGAATCGTCCACGCGCCGTGGACGTCCGGGGCCTGGACGAGACGGCGGTGCGCGCCGCGGGCGGCGTGTCGCAACTTCGCGCGGTCAATGCGGAGGCGGAGTCCTCCGACGATCACCCGATCCCGACCTACGTCCCGGTGCTGGGCCGGATCGCCGCCGGTGGCCCGATCCTGGCCGAGCAGGCGGTGGAGGACGTCTTCCCGCTGCCGCGCGAACTGGTCGGCGAGGGTTCGCTGTTCCTGCTGAAGGTCGTCGGTCAGTCCATGATCGACGCGGCCATCTGCGACGGCGACTGGGTGGTCGTGCGCCAGCAGAACGTCGCCGACAACGGTGACATCGTGGCGGCCATGATCGACGGCGAGGCCACCGTGAAGACCTTCAAGCGCACCGGTTCCCAGGTGTGGCTGATGCCGCACAATCCCCTGTTCGAGCCGATCCCGGGCAATGACGCCCAGGTACTCGGCAAGGTCGTCACGGTCATCCGCAAGATCTGACCGTGCCGCACTGCCGTGACTCGGTGGCCGCCCCGCAGACCGGCCGCCGGGTCACGACAGTCGCTCACTCAGTGATTCACCACGCCGTTCCACACCGCGTGCGCGCCCGAATCCCCGGCCCGGAAGGTCTGCCAGGTGGCGGCCCCGCCGGCGGCCAGCGCGATCACCGCGATCACCACCACCAGCGCCTTGCCCACCGGCCGTTCCCGCCGGGACCGCAGCTGCACGAAGGCGAGCAGCGCGGCCGGAACCAGTAGTGGCGCAACGAAGTACGGCATCTGCTTCCCCAGCCGCGCGTGTTCATCGAGCAGCGGCGGCATTCCCAGCTGGCGCTGGAACCACTCCCCCGCGTCGACGGTGATCGGAGTCAGCACCGTCACCAGCACGGTCAGCACGACCGCGAGCCAGATCAGCCGGGTGCGGGCCGCGGGCCACACCGCGCACAGGATCAACAGGCCCGCCGTCAGCGGGACCAGTATCACCACCGCGTGCACGAGGAGGACATGGGCGGGCAGCCCATTGATTGTCGACATAGAGCGGCTCTTTCGAACTCGGTGAATGCCCGGCGTACTCAGTACAACGTTCGCCGGGCCCGTCCGGTTCGATCGCGAGCCGCGCGGTCAGTCGGTTTCGACCGGCTCCACGATGCGAGTCAGCAGCTGGGTGGGCGCTTCGTCGGCCGGAGCCCCCGATTCCGCGGCCGCCGATTCGGCGGCGCGCGGCGCTGCGGCTTCCGGCTCCGGGCTGGGCGCGACGACCGGTTCGGGAGCCGCAATCACCTCGGTTACCTGCGGGATCGATAGATCCGGCACCGCGGCGGCGGCCACGTCGGGCGTGCCCGCGAGAGCGGCGGCGGGGGTCAGATCGTGGACGGCCACCACGGCGGGGGCGTGCACGATCCGGCGCGTCGGCACATCCTCGGCCGGGCCGGCGTCGGCGGCGCCGGGCAGGCCCGCGCCCGCCACGAAGCCGAGCACCTCGTACTGCGTGCCGAGGGTCATGACGGCCGAGCTCTTGTCGTGCGCCATGTAACCCTGATTGGTACCCAGCACCCGGCGCAGGGATTCGAGCCAGCGGTGGTCGAGCACGCGGCAGTCGGCCCACGGGAAGTACTCGAGTCCGGTGCGGAGGTAGAAGCGGTCACCGATCCGGGCGCCGCGCAACAGCTCCAGCAGCCAGGCATCGATGAGATTGGGCTGGGCATTGCGGTAGATGCGCGAGCGCGGCGGGATCGAGCCGTTCGCGAATTCGCCGAAGTAGTTCAGCAACTCGCCCGGAAACTCATCCGGTTTCCCAAATCCGACAACATCCAAACCAAGAAGTTGCTCAGGAAGTTGGGCGGCAATCCTGCGCTCGTCATGCAGTTTGAACTTCCTATTGATGTTCTCAGTGCGCATTTGTCTCCGACTTCCCACTCCAACTTCACGAAACCCTAGCATGAACCCAACCGTTTCAAACTAGTTTGGTCGGCCGCTCAGAGTAGTGGTACGGCATGGTCCGCAACGAATCCGCTACCCGCAGTTGCGGCTATCTCGGCGCAACGAACAGGCCGCTCGGCCTCATTGGCGATAGCGGCCCGCAATGACGTCACCCTGGATGCGAAGGCCCGGATTGCCCGGCTCCCAGTAGTTTCCGTGTGACAGCACATCGAATGGCAAGGCCCGCAACACGGGCAGGCCGAGAGTGGCCCCGGAAGATGTGAAAACCGTTGCGCGGAATTCGCGATCGACCGGGTTAACACCGTGTACTAATTGACCGAACACGGGAACCGGGTCTGCGGGGTCGGCAGTGGCATAGACATGCCCGCTGTTGCGGCCCGCCGGAATACCCATCAGACGCAATTCTGAAACATTGTCAACTTCTATCCCAGGACTTCCCACCAGTACCACGTCATCGGCGGCCAGCGTGTTCGCTCCACTGGCGGCCGCACCGATCACGGTGCTCCCATAGCTGTGGCCGAGAACGGTCTGATGGGACGCGAGGCCCAGATGGCTTGCCCGCAGTCCGGATTCGAACCGATCCAGTGCGAGCGCGCCCGCGTCGGCCCGCCGATCCCCCAGCGCCCCGGCCAGATCCGGCGGTGCGTCATAGCCGTACCACGCGATGACCGACGTTCGGGCAGACGGATCGGACCGTTCGGCGGCGCCCAGCAGCGCTCGGACCCGCCGCACCCCGACCCCGATGGCGGTGAGCGGTGAGCCGGTCCCCGGCACGAAGGTCGCCACATTCGCGGCGGTGTCCGGATTGTTCAGCGCGATCGCGCCGTGCCCGGCGGTATCGAGCGCGAGCAGGAGGCGGCCGCCCGGCACCGGACCGAGCTGCCGCTCCAGCGCCTCGTATCCCGCGACCCTGGTGAGCGCCTCGGCCCGCGCCGCCTCCCATGCCCGCAGCCGCGTCCAATCCCCGCTGCTGGTGGGCAGATTCCGACCGCGATACCAGTCGGGGTGCCGGTCGACCAACCGCCGGTCCCCCGCCACCGCGTCCGCGCGCAGTTTCCGCAGGACCACCCGGTTGTAGTGGTCGCGGACGAGCGCGGGCAGGCCGTCCCGACTCCCGATCAGCGGATCGGCCGCGAACAGCTCATCGCGATCCGCGGGGCCGAGCGACTTCCACAGCGCACCCAGCGCTTGCGGATCCTCCGGCAGCAGCGCGGTCCCGTCGAGGAACCCGCTGATCCGGGTACTCGGCCCACCGCCGCTCGGATCCGCCCGCAGTTCCGCCAGCGCCATGGCGGCCGTGGCGAGCCGGGTGCCGACCCGCTCGTCGATCTCCCCGGCGGTGTCGAGCAGCGGCACCAGCCTCGCCTGCAAGGCCAGCGCCTTCGCGTCGAACCCGGCCTGGAAGATGAAGTCCAGCGCCAGGTCTCCGATCTGGGAGTGTGGTCCGGTGACAGTGCCGTCCTCGGCGATCCGGCATCCGGTGTCGCGCGCCTCATCGCGGATGTGGCCGACCAGCGCGCACACCCGATCGAGTGCGCCGGCCTCGGCGAACGCGTCCGCGACCTCGATGAGCGCCGCGCCGATATGGTTCGCCGCCAGCTGGGACGCCAAGGCCCGCACCGCCGCGGCAGTCGCGGCCGCGCCCAGCCACCCGGCCATGGCCGTGTCGACCGCCCGCGCCACCCGTGTCTGCGCTGCCGAGAACGACGAATCGGCCTCCACCACAGCGGCACTCGCACGGTCGGCGGCTGTGGGATCCCACCCGCACACCTGGGACAGGCTCGCTCGCGCCACTGTCCCTCCTGCCCGTGACCGGATCCCCTACCGAACCTGCTTCATGGCAATACGTGCCGGTCGAGGCTGGACGCCGACGGTCAGGAGGTGGCGTGCAGGTACCCGTCCAGCTCGGCCGATAGCGCCAGCTGGGTGGCCTCGTAGGTGGTGGCGCCCTGATCGGCCGTATCGGCGAAGGATCGGAGCCGATCCGCGGTGTGCCCGAGCGAGGCGAGCAGTGGCTCGCCGACAGTGACCGCGGCCGCGCCGATGGCCGAATTGGGCATGGCCTGCGAGACTTTCGCGATCAGATCCACCGGGTCGATATTCGTGACGGCGTCGGCCTCACCCCTGAGACCCGCCGCCATGATGCGCAGCGCCGTGATGTCGGCGCGCAGCATGTCCGCCATGTTTCCCCCTGTCGTCCGTGCACCACACCCTAGCGGCGGGCGACCGGGTGGGCTCGGTGAGAACGGCGCGCTGTGGACAGCGCGGTGGCTGTTCACAATTCGGCGCCGGGAGCTCACTTCTCGCGGCGGGCGGCCTCGCGCGCCAGGGCGCGGTCGCGCTGTTCCTCGAACCGCAGGACGTCGTTTCCGAGCCGCTCCACGTAGGCGGCCAGGTTGTCGCGGATCCGCTCGCCGCGGCCGGAGTAGTCGGTGCGATCGAAGATGTTCCAGTGGCGCAGCACCGGCATGACCACCTCGTCGAGGTGCTGGCGCAGGTCGTAGATCCCATATTTGGCGATGAGGACGCTGTTGCGCCGGAACTCGGGCATGCCCGCGCCGGGCATCCGGAAGTTCTCGACGACCGCGGCGACGGCCGCCAGCGCGTCGTCGGGAACCAGGTCCAGGGCCGCCGCGCAGATGTTCCGATAGAAGACCATGTGCAGGTTCTCGTCGGCGGCGATGCGCGTGAGCATGCGGTCGGCGCGGGGTTCGTGGCAGGCCTTGCCCGTATTGCGGTGCGAGACGCGAGTGGCCAGCTCCTGGAACGTCACGTACGCGACGCCGTGCAGGATGGTGTTGTCGCCGGTGCCGGTCGGGTCGTCGATGCCCTGGGAGAGGCAGATCATGCGGGCTTGTTCCAGTGCGACCGGATCGACGGCGCGCGTCACGATCAGATAGTCGCGGATCACGATGCCGTGGCGATTCTCTTCGGCGGTCCAGCGGTCGACCCAGGCGCCCCACGCGCGGTCGCGGGAGAAGGCGTGGGAGATCAGCCGATGATAGGAGGGCAGATTGTCCTCGGTGAGCAGGTTGGTGACCATGGCGGCGCGCGCGACCGGACTGAGCCGAGATTGATCTTGTTCCCAATCGATTCCGCCCATGGCGGCGAAATTGCGGCCCTCGTCCCACGGCACGTAATCGTGCGGATGCCATTCCTTGGCCAGCCCCAGATGCCGGTTCAGATTCGCTTCCGCCACGGGTTCGAGTTCGACCAGCAACTCCACCGGAGTCATCGAGCCGGCCCCGGGGGTCTCGGTGATCATGGATTTAGTCATGTCGTGTCCCTGTATTACGACTTGTCTCCCCATCCGTTCGTGAGCCTACTCGGGTATACGGCGTATCACCGGAGCGCGTTCACAAGACGACCGTTCCGTTGCCGATGGCGCACAGGACTATTCGGACAACCCTGGTCACGGCCCTCCGACCGCGTTAATGTTGACCCCCGCGTATGCGATTCACCGGGGAAATTACGTCTGCGATACCTGAGGAGGGGCGGATGGCGGCCGTTCCCGCAGCGGCGAGGAAGGCCCTGCCGACCGTCGTGTGCACCCTGCTGGTGGCGGCCGCGGCCGTCTGGCAGCGGGACGCGGTCCTGACCGGAGTGCACGCCCTCGCCGCGGCGGACCCGCGCTGGCTGCTGGTCGCCGCGCTCGCCACCCTCGCTCTGTGGCCCACCTCGGTTTTCATGTTGCGCGGCTCCATCCCGGCCCGGCCGACCACCGGGCAGTTGTTCGCCCTGCAGCTGGCGGTGCCCGCTATCGGGCTGGTGCCCGCGGCCTCACTGTTGCTGCGCTTGCGATTCCTGCGCCGGACCGGGCTCAGTCATACCGGGGCGATGGCGTCCATGGGGTTGATGGGATTCGCGGCGCTCATGGTCCGGGTGCCCCTGGTGGTGGTCGCGGTGCTGGCCGCGCCGAGTCTGATGAGTCGCAATGGCGCACAACCCCCTTGGCACGACCTCGGTGCGCGAATGTCGGGTACGTGGCATCACCTGGTGGGCGAGAATCCTTGGCGCACAGCGCTGATCATGATCGTCACGCTGATCGCGGCCGGTGTGGCGGCGGCCGTGGCGGGTCTGATCCTGCATCGCCGAGTGGCCACACAGGGCGGTTGGCGGCGACTGCCCGCACGGCTGCGGCATGCCCGTTCGGATGCCGAGTTCGCGTGGAAGTCCGTGGCCACCACCGCTTTCCGGCCGCGCCGGGCGGCGGCGCTGTGGATCTGCGCGCTGGTGCAGCCGCTGCTCATCGTGGTGGCGTTGTGGGCGGTGTTGCACGCGGTCGGGGCGAATCTCAGTCTGCCCGACACCTTCGTGGTGGAACTGGTGACCGTGGCGCTGGCGCCGCTGCTGCCGTCCCCGAACGGCGTGGCCACCAAGGAGATCACCATCGCGGCCGGCCTCACCGCGGTCGCGGGACTGACCGCCGGGGTGGCGGTGGGCGCGGCCCTGGGGTTCCGGCTCCTCACCTTCTGGTGCCAGATCCCGCTGGGCCTCGCCTCCTTCGCCTATCTGAACCACCGCCGCGCCATCTGACGCGACGGGTCCGGGCTCAGTTGTTGGGCTTGCAGTCGATGGTCGCGTACTTGGCGATGCCGCCCCACTTGGTCTGCGCGACGCCCGCGGCCTGATGCTTGCCGCGCTTGGCGTCGACGGTGAGGGTGGGCAGGGTCTGGCCGTCCCAGGTCTGGGCATTGCAGGTCCAGGTCGGCGCGGCGGCCTGGGCGGTCGCGGCGTCGACGGCGGTGACGACCGGGGTCAGCGAGAGGACGGCCACCGGCAGGCCGACCAGATACTTCATGCGCACGTGGACTCCTTGTGCGATCGCGGGTGAGCTGGGCGAACAGCAGCCCAGATTCTCGCACGGCTCCGGCGAGCCCGCCCCGCGAACCGGACGGTCATGGTCGACGATGGGGGCACTTTCGACCCACGTCGGGCGTTGATCGACGTAAGGCCGGCCACGAAGAAGGAGTCCGCCATGTCTTTCCTAGGTTCACTGCTCGGGCTCGCCCTGACGCTGTTCATGCTGCTGCTGATCGCCCGCCTGATCATCGACTGGATCGGCGTCCTCGGCGACACCCCGCCCGCGCTGCGCAAGGCCCGCGATGTCGTGCACCGCCTGACCGAGCCGGTGATCGCCCCGGTCCGCCGGGTCCTCAAGCCGATTCGCCTCGGCGGCGTCCAGATCGACCTGGCCTTCACGGTCGTCTTCATCGCCGTGCTGGTGCTGCGCGCGATCGCTTTCAGCCTCTAGCAAGCCCCGGAACATCCTGCGTACCTCGACGATCGGATCGCACCATGACAAGCGCTGACCTGCTGGTGGACGCCTTCGGCCGGATCAAGGAGAACGTCCACGGCGCCGTCGCCGACCTCACCCAGGCCGAACTCGGCATCCAGCCCGACGGCGACGCCAACTCCATCGCCTGGCTGATCTGGCACCTCACCCGCGTCCAGGACGACCACATCGCCGACGTCGCCGCCACCGACCAACTCTGGACCGCCGGCGGCTGGTCGACCCGCTTCGCTCTCCCCTTCGACGACACCGCGACCGGCTACGCGCAGAACCCCACCGACGTCGCGGCCCTGGCCGACGTCCCCGCCGACCTCCTGCTCGCCTACTACGACGCCGTGCACGCCGCCACCATCGCCTACGTCTCCACCCTCACCGACGCCGATCTCCCCCGCATCGTCGACACCCGCTGGGATCCCCCGGTCACCCTCGGAGTCCGTCTCATCAGCGTCGTCGACGACGACATCCAGCACGCGGGCCAAGCCGCCTACGTAAGGGGAATGCTCCTGCGCCGCCGGTGAGCGGTCACCAATCCAGTTCTGCGGCACATTGTTTCGCGACGACGCGGACTCGATGGTGCGGGGCCGGCGGACTGGGGAGGACCAGGCAATTCGTGGGGGTCGATTCCGGGCCGGAGGGCGTGACGATCAGGACCAGGCGTACGTGACGCCGGTCAGCTTCTCGCTCAACTCCCAGAGCCGCCGCGCCTGGAAACGGCTGTAGGCGAGCGGATTCCGCAGCGTCCGGCGCGGATACCCGAACGTCTCGAACGCGGGCCCGCAGTAGGAGTTTCCGGCCAGCCCCGGCGTGGTGGCGGCATAGAGCTGCGGCAGCGCGCCCTTCGCGTCGGATTGGGCCAGCGAGAACAGTATTCGCTGCTGCACCGCCGCGAGGGCCGCCGCCGCACCCCTTTCCGGTGTGGACGTGTACAGATTGGTCGCCGACAGACCCGGATGCGCCGCAACAGCGGTCAGATTCGCCCCCGCCGCCCCGGCCCGGCGGTGCAGTTCCGCGGTGAACAGCAGATTGGCGAGTTTCGATTGGCTGTAGGCCAGCCAGCGGACGTACACCCGCCGCCAGTTCGGATCCAGCCAGTTGATCATCCCGCCCCACGCCGCGATGGACGATACGGTCACCACCCGCGGTTCGGGGGCGCGCAGCAGCAGCGGCAGCAAGGATCCGGTCAGCGCGTAGTGGCCCAGGTGATTGGTGCCGAACTGGGCGTCGAATCCGTCGGCGGTGCGCTGGTCGCGCGGCAGGGCCATGACTCCCGCATTGTTGACCAGGATGTCGATCGGCGTGCCGCGGACATCGAGGTGGTCGGCGGCGCGGCGGATGGAGGCGAGGTCGGCCAGATCCAGTGGCAGCACTTCGGGTTTCGGTCCGGTGGCGGCGGCCCCGACCTGTTCCAGGGCGGCCGCGGCCTTGATCTCGTTGCGGCAGGCCAGCAGGACGTGCGCACCCTTGGCGGCCAGGGCTTCGGCGGTGCGCAGGCCGAGTCCGCTGTTGGCGCCGGTGATCACGGCGGTGCGGCCGGTCTGGTCGGGGATGTCGTGGATGGTCCAGCGGCGGGCGATCACGGGCGGGCTGGTCACGGTGGGCCGGTGCGGGGCCTCGGTCATGCGATCGGTCTCCTTGCAGCGAATCTCCGTCTGAGACAATGTACCCGGAGCCGCCGGGCCGCGACAGTCGAGCGGGCGGCCGGAAATCCGCCCGAATCCGGTCGGTCGCATTTCGATCGGAGGCCCACGCAGGTTACTTACCGGTTCTGAGTGTCGGTGCCACACTCTGGCGATTCTCGGGTTAACCTCGCAGGCGCTCGCGAATTCTCTGCAGGACATGCCAATTGGCCGAAAAGGACACGCGAAAAGTGAATAGCCTCGCAGAATTCTCCACCCGGAATGGCGGATTCCGAAATGTCGTGGTCACCGCCGTGGAGATGACGACCTCGATCGCCCCCGACACCGAGGGCACCTGGCAGGGACTTTTGTCCGGAGCCAGTGGCATCAGCACCCTCGACGACCCGGAAATCACCAGGCTGAACCTGCCGGTAACCATCGGTGGCAAACTCGCGGCTGATCCGACCGGCGAACTCGATCGGGTCAAGAAGCGCCGCATGTGTTACGTGCAGCAGATGTCGTACGTGATGGGAAAACGCCTGTGGAACACGGCGGGCAACCCCGAAGTCGACAAGGACCGCCTGGGCGTGTGCATCGGCACCGGGCTCGGCGGCGCGGACACCATCGTGGACGCCAATGACGCCATGCGCGACCACGGCTACCGCAAGGTCTCGCCGTTCGCGGTGCCGATGTCCATGCCCAATGGCGTCTCCGGCGTGGTCGGCCTGGAGATCGGGGCGCGCGCGAGCCTGGTCACCCCGGTCTCGGCGTGCGCCTCCGGCAACGAGGCGCTGGTGCACGCCTGGCGTTCGATCGTGCTCGGCGAGGCCGACATGGTGGTGGCGGGCGGCGTGGAGGGCTACATCAATCCGGTGGCCATCGCCGGATTCTCGATGGCGCGCGCCCTGAGCACCCGGCTCGACGAACCCGAACGGGCCTCCCGCCCCTTCGATCGGGACCGCGACGGTTTCGTCTTCGGCGAAGCGGCCGCGCTGCTGCTGGTCGAATCCGAGGATCACGCGCGGGCGCGCGGCGCGAAGCCGTTGGCCCGCTTGCTGGGCGCCGGTCTCACCGCCGACGGCTATCACATGGTCGCCCCGGACCCCGAGGGCGCGGGCTGCGCGCGGGCCATGCGCCGGGCCATCGAATCCGCGGGCGTGCGGCCCGAGGAAGTGGATCACGTGAACGCGCACGCCACCGGAACCAGCATCGGGGATCTGTCCGAGGCCAAGGGGATCGCGTCCGCGGTGGGCACGCATCCGTCGGTGTACGCGCCCAAATCGGCGCTGGGGCATTCGGTGGGCGCGGTCGGCGCACTGGAGGCCATCATCTCGGTGCTCACGCTGCGTGATCAGGTGATTCCGCCGACGCTGAACCTGGAGAATCAGGATCCGGACGTGGAGTTGGATGTGGTGCACACACAGCCGCGCAAGACCGGAGTCGAGTTCGCGCTGAACAATTCGTTCGGATTCGGCGGGCACAATGCGGCGGTGTTGTTCGGTCGTTACTGACCGGTACAGTCGGGCGCCACGGGCGTCCGGCGGGCCGTAGGTCAGCAGGTCGTGCGTTTCGTATTCAGCCACCCCGGTTTCCCCGGCGTGGCCGGGGAAATGGCAGTGTTTATGCCGGAACCCGGGGGACACCAAACATCTTGGGAGCCGCCGGAATACGATAGCCGCGCACGACCCGTTACCTACGAGGGAGATGAACGCATGGCCGACCAACCGCCCGCCGAACCACCCACCCAGAGCGCCCGGGTGATCCTCGCGGTGCTGGCGCTAGCCATTATCAGCGCACTCGTGGCGGCGGCCATGCTCGCCGGAGGCTGATCGTCTGAGACATCTGCCCGTATTGCCCGAGATCCCGGCCCATTTCGTGGGTCGGCGCAGTGTGGAGTCCGGCGCAGCGCGACGCTCAAGCCGTCGCGCTGTGCGGACGGATCCCCGCATCCGGGTCCAGCCCCGCCGATTCGTCGAAGCGGGCCAGCACCTTGTCGTGGTACATCGCGAACAGGTCCTCGAACAGCGCCAATTGCGCCGGTGAGGGTCCACCCTCGGTTTCCCAGACCGCGAGCAGGGCGCGCCACATCAGGACGTGCAGATCGGCGGCGACCGCGAAGTACGCGTCGACCGCTTCGGGCACCTCGAACAGCATCTCCCCCACGGAGTTCAGCACCGCGCGCTGCATGGTGTGGCCCAGGTCGGTGAGAATCGCGCGCACCAGCCCGAGTTCGATGTCGAGCAGGCGGGCACGGTCGGGTTCCGGGGCGCGGGCCTCGGTTTCGAGCGCGTCGACCCGGGCAGTCAGTTCCGCGGGCGCGATGCCGCGCTCGGCGGCGGTGTAGTCGAGCAGGGCGTCGAGCACGATGGCGCGTTCGGCGGCCACGATATTGCCGAACATCTCCGAGGCGACCTCGGGCGCGTGCAGGCTGAGCCGGAACAGCCGCCGGTACACGTCCACCCCGCCGGCGCGGCGCACGTCGCGCACGCTGAACCCGCGGCCGCGGTGGGCGTCGACGAAGCCGTAGGACTCCAACCGGCCCAGCACCAATTGCGCCGTGGCCCGGTTCATCTCGAATTCCTCGGCGACCTGGCGAACCGACGGCATCAGGTCTCCGGGTGCGTATTCCCCGGTCGCGACGCGGCGAGCGAGCTCGTCGGCGACATCGGCCACGACCGTCTGGGCACCCATCCCGTCACCTTTCGACAACTTTCGGATACGTCCCAGACAGTTTAAGCTCTGGTGTGCCAAACTGCACGTGCATGGGCTATTCCGCAGACCCTGACGCTGCCGTGCACTCGATGGCCCTGCCGCGCACACAATGGGGTGAGCAATGTCGATTCGGCGAATCCGGGAACGGACAGCGGGCGACCCCGGCGGCCCGCCGATCCGCGCTGCCGTCCGCAATGCCCGGATCGCCAGTCTCCCGGTCGCATTCGCGGGCCGTCAGGCCGCCGGCGTCGGCAAGCGCGCCCTGGGCCGTTCGGCCGCCGAGGTGGATTCCGAGATCCGGCTGCGCACCGCCCAGCACATCTTCGAGGTGCTCGGCGAATTGAAGGGCTGCGCAACCAAACTCGGCCAGCTGCTCTCGCTCTACGAACTCGCCCTGCCCGCCGAGATCGCCTCGCCCTACCGGACCGCGCTGACCCAGCTACAGGAATCGGTGCCCACCATGCTGCCCGCCACCGTGCACGAGGCGATGGTCGCGGGCCTGGGCGACCAGTGGCGTTCGCGGTTCACCGAATTCGACGACCGCCGCGCGGCGGCCGCCTCGATCGGACAGGTGCATCGCGCGGTGTGGAGCGACGGCCGCCCGGTGGCGGTGAAGGTCATGTATCCGGGCGCGCACGCCGCGGTGCTCGCCGATCTCGAACAGCTGCGCCGACTCTCGGTGCTGGCCACGGTGTTCGCGCCGGGCGCGGACGTGCCCGCGGTGACCGAGGCCATCTGCACCTGCGTGGCCGACGAACTCGACTACGTGGCCGAGGCCGAACATCAGCGCCGCTTCGCGCAGGCCTACGCGGGCGACCCGGACTTCGCCGTCCCGGACGTGATCGTCCAGCAGGGCGATGTGATCGTCACCGAATGGCTCACCGGCACACCGGTTTCGCGGATCATCGAGTCGGGCACGCCCGCCGAGCGCAGCCGGGTCGGCATGCTGATCATCAGATTCCTGCTCTCGGCGTGGACCCGCACCGGCCTGCTGTACTGCGATCCACACCCGGGCAATTTCCGGATCCTCCCGGACGGGCGGCTGGGCGTGGTGGATTTCGGGGCCTGCACGCCCTGGCCGCCCCCGGGGTTCGAGGAGCTGGTCGGCGAGGTGATGGACGCCGCGTTCAACGGCGGCATCCCGGAACTGGACGCGGCGGTCCGCCGCCACGGCTTCGTCCGGCCCGGCCGCGACTACGACGTGGCCGCGCTCGCCGAGGGGCTGGACGCCGTCGGCGAGCCGCTCACCGTGCCCACCTTCCGCCTCACCACCGCCTGGCTGCGCGGCCATGCCCGCTCGGTGCTGGCGCCCCGGCTCTCGAACGTCCACCGCCAACTGGACATGCCCGCCTACTTCACCCCCTTCGCGCGCTGCTTCCTCACCGCGCTGGGCGTGGTGTGCCAGCTGGAGACCGAGGGCCCGATCCGCGCCGAATTCGCCCGCTGGTCACCGGAACTGGCCGCGGTGTTCGACCGCTACGACACCCGCCAGGCCGAGCCTGCCGACCTGGCGGTGGTGCGCCACCTGCGACCGGCGCCGACCGATCGGCGCGCCCGGATCATCGGCTGAACCGAAAACCCATAGGCGCGCAGCCGATCCCGATACCATCGACTGGGAGGTGCGCCATGACGAAGGTGCTCTTGATCACCGGCGATGCCGCCGAAGACCTCGAAGTCATGTACCCCTACCAGCGGCTGCTGGAGGAGGGGTACGAGGTCGATATCGCGGCTCCCGCACGCAAACAACTCCAGTTCGTGGTCCACGATTTCACCGCGGGCTTCGACACCTATACCGAGAAGCTCGGCCGCACCTGGCCCGCCGATCTGGCGTTCGGCGAGGTCGATCCGGCCGAGTACGCCGCCCTGGTCGTGCCCGGCGGCCGCGCGCCGGAGTATCTACGCGGCGATCCGGACTGCCGTCGCATCGTCCAGCACTTCGCGCAGGCCGACAAACCGATCGCCGCCCTGTGCCACGGCCCGCTCATCCTCGCCGCGGCCGGGGTGCTGCGCGACCGCTCGTCGAGCGCCTACCCGGCGCTGGAACCCGATATCGCCGCCGCGGGCGGCCGCTGGGTCGACAGCCCGGATCACGTCGACGGCAATCTGGTCACCGGCCGCGCCTGGCCCGACCATCCGCAGTGGATGCGCGCGTTCCTGGAGGTCCTGCGCAAGGCGGCCCCATCGGTTCACTGAACCAGGGCATAGACCGAGTCTATGCATCCATCGGAATGTGGCCGCTACCGGCGGAAGTGCGGTCGGGCCAAGGTTGAGGCATGACCACAGTGACCTTCCGCCGAACCGTTCCCGCCGCGACCGCCGACCGCGTGGGTACGGCGACCGCGGAACATTCCGGTGGCCGGGAGCCGCTGCGGTACCTGGCTCCGAACTGGTTCGCCGTGGTGATGGGGACCGGGATCATCGGGAACGCGGCGGCCACCCTGCCGACACAGTTCCCCGGATTGCGGGGCGCCGCGACCGTCGCGTGGGCGTTGGCCTCGCTGATCCTGATCGTCCTGGCCGGGGCGTGGGTGCTGCACTGGCGGCGCTATCCCGAGGAGGCCCGCGGCCACGGGATGCACCCGGTGATGATGCAGTTCTACGGCGCCGCGCCCATGGCGTTGATGACCGTCGGCGCGGGCACCCTGCTGTTGGGCAAGGACGTCATCGGCTTGTCGGCCGCCGTGACCGTGGACTGGGTGTTGTGGTCGGCGGGAACGGTTCTCGGGCTGCTGACCGCGGCGAGCATCCCCTATCGGATGATCACCCGGCACCAATTCGATCCCGATTCGGCGTTCGGCGGCTGGCTCATGCCGGTGGTGCCGCCCATGGTGTCGGCGGCGCTGGGCGCGCTGCTGGTGCCGCACACTCCCGCCGGGCAGGCCCGGCTGACCATGTTCGTGGCGTGCCTGGCCATGTTCGGCCTGAGCCTGATCGCCTCGCTGGTCACCACCACCCTGATCTGGTCGCGGCTGCTGCATCACGGGCTGCCGCCCGCCGGGATGGTCGCGACCGTGTGGCTGGTGCTGGGCCCGCTGGGCCAGTCGGTGACCGCCGCGAGCGCGCTGGCCGCGGTCGCCCCCGGCGTGGTGGATGAGCGCACCGCCGCCGGCATGGATGTCTTCACCGTGCTGTTCGGTGTTCCCATCTGGGGATTCGCCATGCTGTGGCTGGCCCTGGCGGTCGCGGTCACCTGGCACGCCCGCACCTCGATGCCGTTCAACCTGACCTGGTGGGGCTTCACCTTCCCGCTCGGCTGCTGTGTCACCGGCAGCACCGCCCTCTACGGCCACACCGGCGCGGATCTGTTCGCGGTCACCGCGGTGGCCCTGTACGCGCTGCTGGTCGCCGCCTGGCTGGTCGTGGCCGCGAAGACCGTCCGCGGGCTGGTGCTGGGCGAGCTGCTGCGGCCCGCCCACTAGGGCACGGTCCGGCCCGATCGTGCCCGATGCGGTCGAAAAGGCCGCGCTGTAACCCCGCCCGCTATGTACTGACAGACGTGGACACGCGTCGAGTTCTTCGATGGATGCGGGAAGCGGCGGTTCATGGTGCGACGGGTCGAATCCGAGCGCCGGACGCAGCCGGACGCGAGTTCCGGCGCGGGTCGGGAGTTGCGGCTGGTGTCCGGTGACAGCTACCCCGGCTGGGAAGCGGTGTACCGGGACAACGCCACCTGGGTGTACGCGTTGATGTTCGGCAAGGTCGGCAACCGGCCCGACGCCGAGGATCTGACCGCCGAGGTGTTCACCGCGGCATTGAAACCGCTGCGCATGACGGCCAGCGTCCCCGAGGTGCGGGCCTACCTGCGGGCCACCGCCCGCACCGTGCTGGCCGCGCACTGGAAGGCCCGCATGGGCCGGGAGATCACCACGATCGAGGGCGACATCGCCGACGATCCGCCGGAGGAGTTCCACGACTCTGGCGCCGAGGCGCGCGCGAAGGCGGTGTTGTCCGAACTCCCGGACCACTACCGCCGGATCCTGGAACTGCGTTTCCTGCAAGGTCTCTCGATCCGGGAATCGGCGCAGACCCTCGGGGTGACGGTGGCGAATGCGAAGGTGTTGCAGCATCGGGCGGTGCGGATGGCGGCCCAGCTGAATGAGCGAGGTGTGCGGTGAGCGGGCGGGATGTGCGGCGGTTCGTCGACGAACTACTGGCGGCCAAGCGGTCCACGGGATTCACCCCCGACGAGGCCGAGGCCGAGGAGATGCGCGCGGCCATCGAATTGCGCGCCGCCCGGCTGGGCAGTGACGCGCCCAGCGAGGAGTTCCTGAGCGGCCTGCACCGGCGGCTTGCCGCCGAGATGACGGAGCCGGAGCCGGAATCGGCGTCGCCCACCGGGTATCGCCGCCGCAATCTGCTGATCGGCACCTCCGCCGCCGCGGCCGCCGCCACGGTCGGCGCGGTCGTGGATCGGACCCTGCTCGGGCACGGTCAGGAGGGTGCGCCGCCCGCCGCGCGGCAGACGCCGCTGTCGCCCAATTCCGGTGCGTGGCTGCCGATCGCGCGGTCCGCGGATCTGCCGGAGGGCGCGACAGTGGCCTTCGACGTGGGGACGGTGAACGGATTCGTGCGCCGCGACAAGGGGAATCCCGTCGCGGTGTCGGGCGTGTGCACGCATCAGGGCTGCAAACTGTGGCTGGACGCCCCGGCCGAACGGCTGCGCTGCCCCTGCCATTCGACGTCGTTCTCGATCGAGGGTCAGGTGGTCACCCATCAGCTGCCGGTGGCGCCCGCGCCGCTGCCGCTGGTCCAGGTGCGCGAGAACAACGGCACCATCGAGGTGTTCGCGCCCACCGAGCCTGCCTGACGATCAATAGCGTTCGGGCGCAACGGTTCCCGTGTAACCCGCTCCCCTATCCATGGATGACCGGTTCGCAGCAGCGAACGGACCCATCCCGGACGGAGGACCGGATTCATGAGACCCACCCGTAGCCCGCGACGCGTAGCCGTCGCCGTCGGGGTCGCCACGACGGCCCTGCTCACGGCGACCGCGTGCGGCTCCACCGGCGGCGGAGAAGCCGCGGATCCGGCCGCGCCCGGATTCACCTTCGCTTCCGGCACCGCCACGCCCGGCATGGTGCCGGACGGCGGGGGCCCGGCCATGCCCGGGATGACCTCGGCGGCGGGCACCTCCGCCGCCGGGGCGCCCGCGGCGCCGGCCGGGCCCGATGCCGTCGCCATCGACAATTTCGCGTTCGGTCCCGGCTCGCTGACCGTCACGGCCGGCACCACCGTGACCTGGACCAACAAGGACGAGGAGCCGCACACCGTCGTGGCGAACGACGGGAGCTTCCGCTCGCCGACGCTGGGGACGGGCGCGACCTACACGTTCACCTTCCCCAAGCCGGGCACCTTCGCCTACGTCTGCTCGATCCATCCGTTCATGCACGCGACCGTGGTGGTGACGCCGTGAGCACCGATCTTCCCGCTGACGACTACGAGGCAGACTCCCGCGATCCACAGCGGATGACCCGCCGCCAGCTCATGCGGCACAGCGCCTGGTTCGGCGCGGCGGTGGGCCTGGCGGTGGTGGGCGGCGAGGTGGTGTCGCACGTGGCCGGCAGCGCGCCGGCCGCCCCGGCCCGGCCCACGCTGCGGTTCGCACAGGTCAGCGACAGCCATATCGGGTTCACCGGGACCGCGAACACCAGTGTCACCGACACCTTCTCCGAGGCCGTCTCGCAGGTGAATTCGCTGGGCTATCAGCCCGATTTCGTGATCCACACCGGCGATCTGACCCACCTGGCCACGGCGGAGCAGTTCGATCAGGTCAAGCAGATGATGGGCGGGCTGTCGACGCCGCACGTGTTCACCGTTCCAGGAGAACATGATTCGAGTGATGACGGCGGCTCGCGATACCGGTCGGTCTTCGGTAATGGCACGCGCGGCGACGGCTGGTACAGCTTCGACATCGCGGGCGTGCACGTGATCGGATTGGTCAATACGCTCAACCTGAAGAACCTCGGCCATCTCGGGCAGGATCAGCTCGACTTCGTCCAGAAGGATGTGGCCGGGTTGTCCAGTGACACACCGATCATCGTGTTCAGCCACATCCCGCTGTTCGCCATGTACCCCCAATGGGGCTGGGGCACAGACGATGCCACGCAGGCGCTCAGCTACCTGAAGCGGTTCTCATCGGTCACCTGCCTCAACGGCCATGTGCACCAGCTGTTCACGAAGACCGAGGGCAATGTCACCTTCTACAGCGGCACCACCACCGCCTATCCCCTGCCCAAGCCCGGCGACGGGCCCGCGCCCAAACCGGTGACCCTGCCCGCGGGCAAGCTGCACGAGGCGCTGGGAATTCGCGAGGTGACCTTCCAGAAGGGGCAACAGCAACTCGCTATCAAGGAACAGACGCTGAAATGACCACTGCCGACCGGCGTGTCGCTCGCGGGTCTCACATCGGTGTCATTTCTCAGGGATGACCTGGTGATGGAAGATCGAAAGCGGCGAGTAATCTACTACGCTGGGCAGTAACAAGATGCTGTGCAGCGATGCGGCGCACGGCGATTACAGGAGGGAAGCCATGCCACCCCGCCGTTTTCGGACGAACGCCGCAGCGAGCGTATTGGTCACGCTCACGCTGGTGCTTGCGGCCTGCTCGTCCAATCTCCCGAGCGGGAAGGTCGGTCCGCGCACGCCGGTCGAGCAGTCCATCGTGGTGTCGCCCGCGCCGGGCTCGGACAAGGTGGATCCGTCGGCGCCGGTGAAGGTGAGCACCACCGGGGGCGTGCTGACCGACGTCGTACTCAGCAATGAGGACGGCAAGGTCATCGAAGGCACCTACACGCCGGACAAGACCGCATGGAAGCCCAACGACCAGCTCGGCTACGGCCGCACCTACACGCTGAAGGCTTCCGGTGTCGATGTGACCGGTCCAACCGGGCCGGTCACCTCCACCTTCACCACCATCAACCCGAAGAACCAGACCAAGGTGTACCTGAACACCACGGGCGGGCAGGCCATCGTCGACGGCAACAGCTACGGCGTGGGCATGGTCATCGTCGCGCACTTCGACGAGGACATCCCGGACCGGGCGGCTGCGCAGAAGCGACTGGTCGTCACCACCGATCCGCCGGTGGAGGGCTCCTGGTACTGGCTGGACAACCGCAATGCGCACTGGCGGCCCAAGGAGTACTGGAAGACCGGCACCAAGGTGAACGTGGCGGCCAACCTGTACGGCGTGGAGGTCGGCAACGGGCTGTTCGGGCAGGAGGACGCGAAGTCGCGCTTCGTGATCGGGCCCTCGCACGTGTCCATCGCCGACGACAACACCAAACAGGTGCAGGTGTTCGAGAACGGTCAGCTGATCCGCACCATGCCCACCTCCATGGGCCGCGGCGGCTCCGAGACCGTGGCGGGCAAGACGTTCACGTTCTGGACCATGCCCGGCACCTACACGGTGATGGACAAGGCCAACCCGGTGATCATGGACTCCTCGTCCTACGGGCTGCCGATCAACTCGCGGCTCGGGTACAAGGAAACCATCGGCTGGGCGACACGCATCAGCACCGACGGCATCTACCTGCATCAGCTCGACTCCACCGTGTGGGCGCAGGGCAATACCAACCTCTCGCACGGCTGCCTCAACCTCAATCTCGAGAACGCGCAGTGGTTCTTCAACTTCGCGCAGCCCGGGGATGTGGTCGAGGTGCGCAATACCGGCGGCGCGCAGCTCGAGGTGTGGCAGAACGGCGACTGGACGCTGCCGTGGGATCAGTGGCTGGCCGGTAGCGCCGGCTGACGCCGCTCGCGCGCGGCCAGTTGCCCGGTGCGCGCGAGATACCAGGCCGCGACACAGAATTCGGCGGCCACCGTGCCCCACACCAGCGTCCACACCGAGTGGGTGCGCAGGGTGAGCAGCAGGGCGGTGGCCGCCACCGCGGTCCCGATCACCGCGCCGATCATGATGCCGACGGTGTCCTGGCGGACCGGCAGGATCGCGGTGGTGACGAACGAGGTGGTGGCGGTCGCGACCAGGATGCACACCTCGACCCGCAGCATCGGCACCACCGCGCGGAACTCGTCGTCGTAGATGACCCGCACCGCGAGCGGCGCGGCGATCCAGATCCCCGCCACCGCGACGGCCGCCACGATCACGCAGGCGGCCAGGGCGCGCAGCTCGTGCCGCCAGAAGCCGGGATCGGTGCGCTCGCGCGCCATCCGGGGCAGCAGCGCCAGCCCGATCGGATCCAGCAGCGACTGGGTGGCGCGCACGAGTTTGTCACCCGCCGAATACAACCCGAGCGAGGCGGCGTCGAGCACCGACGAGTACACGGTGGCCGTCCCCTGCCCGTAACTGGTGACCAGCAGCCGTGAGGCGAGCACGGGCGCGCCCTTGCGCAGGATCATCACCACCTTGCTCGGCCGCCCCGGCTTCCCGAACCGCTTGTTCGCATCCCACCAGGTCAGCGCGACCGTGACGACGGACGACAGCAGCAGGCACACCAGCACCATCTCGGCGTGCGGCAGCCGCGGCAATACCCCGACCAGCAGCACGAGATACACCACCCGCCCGGCGATCTGATACGACATCGAGGCCCCGAATCTGGCCTGCCCCACCAGCAGCCAGTCCTCGGACATCGACAGGAACCCGCCCACGAACAATCCGAGCAGGATCATCCGCAGGTGCGCCCCGGCCTCGAAAGACAGTCCCGCCGCGAGGGCCACCCCGAGTGCGCCGAGCCCGGCCGCCCGCACCGCGAGGTAACTTCCCCGCAGTTCGTCGAGTCCGTCGTCCCCGAGCAGCGCGGCCATGAAGGTGTTGATCCCGAGATCCACGACCAGCGATCCGAGGAAGTACGCCGACATCCCGATGGCCAGCAGCCCGACGCCGCTCACCCCGAGCGTCCGCGCGGTCAGCGGCACCGTCACCGCGGTCACCAGGAACTGCCCGTACTTCCCGAGACTGACGAACCCGATGTCCCGCAGGACCGACAGCAGCCCGTCCTCGGCCACCTTCGCCCGCACGCGTCCGACCAACGCGCCACCCAGGTGTCGCCGATCCGCCATGGCGGTCCCTCTCTCCCCGACCGCGCACCCCGGGTCGACGACGAAATTCTCTCGCCGCACCACCCACCCCGCCACCCGATCCCGCCCGGTTGGGGGAAACCGTAACGCCCCGTTCAAATGAACCGCGCAGTCCCGCAACCGGACCCGCGACCGCCCCCAAATACCGGCCGCCTTCCCCGGGTGCCTGCACACTGGTCCCATGGAGATCACATCGGCCGTCGGAGCGATCCTCGGCGCGTTCGGATTGTCGGGCGCGGCGGGGCTCAATGCCTGGCTCCCCCTGCTGGTCGTGGGAGCCGCCGACCGCATGGGCTGGATCGACCTGGGCTCCTCCTACGGCTGGCTCTCCTCCACCCCCGCCTTGATCGTGATCGCCCTGCTGCTGGTCTTCGACCTCATCGGTGACAAGATCCCCGCCATCGACTCGGTCCTGCACGCCATCGGCACCCTCGTGGCCCCCGCCTCCGGCGCGATCCTCTTCACCGCCGAGACCAGCATCTCCTCCAACCTCCCGCCCGCCGTCGCCGCCATTCTCGGCGCGGTCACCGCCGGCAGCGTCCACGCGGGCCGCACCGTGGCGCGCCCCTTCGTCACGGGAACCACTGCGGGCGTGGGCAACCCGGTGGTCTCCACCGCCGAGGACGGCACCTCCCTGCTGCTGACCGTCCTGGCCCTGGCCGTCCCCGTCCTCGCCTTCGCCGCCATCCTGCTGCTGCTCATCTTCCTGGGCTGGTTGGCTTTCCGAGCCAGGCGCTGGCTCCGCGCCCGGCGCGCCCGCAGCGACCGCCAACCGGACCGACCACAGCAGTGACCCCCGCGTCGTTCAGCCGGGAATCGCGCGCCGGGCCCGTAGCGGAATCTGATCCCGAAACGCCTCGATGGCGGCCGCGACCTCGTACGGAGTCGCCGCGTCCTCGATCTCGTTGCGGTACAACACCCGTCCCGCGACCGCGTCCAGGTCGAACCCCCACACCATCGACATGAGCGGGTTGATGAACAACTCGTAGTCCCCGCTCCGGGTCCGCGGCACCGACCGGTGATCTCCGAACTCGCCGCGTGCCGCATCGGTGATCGACGCACACACGATGCTCTCCCGATCGGGCGTGTTCCCCTGCACGTACGTCACCGCCTCGAGCCACTCGTCCACGGCCCGAATCCCCGGCGTCAAAGCGAAAACCCCATGGTAGGCGCCCATTCGGGCCAGCGCCGCCACGTTCTCGAGGAAATGCGCGTGGCACAGCCCGTGATGCGCGTCCACCCCGAAACCGACACACGCCACGGTCTTCACCGGCACATCCAGGGCTTGCACCGCCAGCAGGCTGGTGATGTCCTCGACCGGCGTCCCCAGCCCGGCCTCGTCCCCGGTCATCAGCAGATCGGTTCCCCCATCGACCAAGACGACCCCGTCGACGCCCAATTCGTCTGCCAGCCAGCGATAGGCGGCCCGGACCGCCTTGGTCCCACCCTTCTTGATCATGTACACCCGGTCCCCGTACCCCCGCTCGGCCAACCAGGCGGCGAGGTGCTTCTCCGGGAAATAGGACTGCGGCCCATCGGAATCCGGGCGCGCTTCGAAAACGCCCGGTCCGACCTCCACCGCCGAGGTGCGCTTCGCGGCGGTGAAGGTCAGATTCGCGAGGAATACCGTGCACCCTCGTTCGATCAGGGACAGCGCGATCGGTAACCCGCTGAGCACGTCGAAACCCCCACCGGCCCCGGCGATCAGAACCCGCTCGCAGTCCCGTAGACGATGCAGGACCGGAGTATCGAACAAGGTGGGTGCTGACACCGGGCCCAGTGTAGGCAGGCTTCGTGTCGGGAAGGGGGCTCAGCGGTTGTGGCGGACCGCGCGCAGGATGAGGTCGGCGACCACGTCGGGGCGGGAGACGCTGACGGCGTGGGAGGCGTCGACCTCGGTGGTGTCGGCCCCGGCGCGTTCGGCCATGAAACGCTGAGCCTCGACGGGGATGTTCTTGTCGGCGGTGGTGAGCAGGGCGAAGGCCGGGATGGTTCGCCAGGCGGCGGCCGCGGCCGGTTCCTCCAGGGCGGCGACGGCGACCGGGCGCTGGGTCACCGCCATGGTGGCGGCGGTGGGGACGTCGGCGGCGAACTGCTGGGGGAACTCTTCCCGGCGGATGTAGAGTTCGGTGGCTTCGCTGCCGTCGGCCCGGTGATAGGTCGCGGGGCGGGTGGTCGGGCCGAGGGTGGAGCCCGGGAACTTGCCGGTCAGTTCCAGTGCGCTCTCACCGATCTCGGGAATGAAGGCCGCCACGTAGACGAGCGCGGTGACCTGCGACTTCCCTTGGGCGGCAACGCTGATGACGCTGCCGCCGTAGGAATGCCCGGCCAGCACCACCGGGCCGTCGACGCTGTCGACGACCGAGGCGATGTAGTCGGCGTCGGAGGTGAGTCCGCGCAGGGGGTTGGCGGCCGCGAGGACCGGGATGCCCTCGGCGGCAAGGGTGTCGATGACGCCGTTCCAGCTGGAGGAATCGGCGAACGCCCCGTGCACGAGGACGACGGTCGGGGTTGTGGTCATTCGGTGTGCTCCTGAGCTGAGGTCGATGGTCAGGCCGGGTACAGCGCCGCGCGCAAGGTCGCGACGGCCTGGGCCACAGCGGCTTTCGCGGCGTGCGTGTCGTGCAGGGCGTTGACCATGACGAAGTCGTGGATGATGCCGCCGTAGCGGACCTGGGTGACGGGGACGCCGGCGGCGCGCAGGTTCGCGGCGTACGCCTCGCCCTCGTCGCGCAGCACGTCGGCCTCGGCGGTGATGACCAGGGCGGGCGGCAGTCCGGCGAGCTGGTCGGCGGTGGCGCGACGCGGCGAGACGTCGATGCGGGCGCGGTCCTCGGCGCTGGTCGTGTACTGGTCCCAGAACCACTTCATGCCGTCGAGGGTCAGGAAGTAGCCCTCGGCGAACTGCTGGTAGGAGCCGGTGTCGAAGTTGGCGTCGGTGACCGGGTAGAACAGCACCTGCTGGGCGAAGGTGACGTCGCCGCGTTCCTTGGCCATGAGGGTCAGCGCGATGGCCATATTGCCGCCGACCGAGTCGCCGGCGACGGCGATCCGGGTGGCGTCGAGACCCTTGCTCGCGCCATCGGTGGTGACCCACTGCGCGATTCGATACGACTGCTCGTTGGCGACCGGGTACTTCACGTCCGGCGAGCGATCGTATTCGGGGAACACGACGGCCGCCCGCGCGCCGACCGCGAGGTCGCGCACCAGCCGGTCGTGGGTGTGCGCGTCGCCGAAGACCCAGCCCGCGCCATGGGTGTAGACGATGACCGGCAGCGGCTCGGTCACGCCCTGCGGCTTGACGATGCGGGCGCGCACCGACCCGGTGGGTCCGCCCTCGACGGTGATCCACTCCTCGTCGATCTCGGGCTTGAAGATGGGCGAATCCTGTACCGAGTCAACGGCTTTGCGGCCCTCCTCCGGGGGCAGCTGGTACAGGAACGGCGGCTGGGAGGTGGCGTCCACGAACTCCTGGGCGGCCGGTTCGAGCGAGAGGTGGTGCGGGTTTCCGGACATGATGATCCTTTCCGCGACGCCGGGAATGGGGGCAGGCGCCACGCTAGTCATTTTCGTCCGGAAACACCTCGCGCCGCCCCGCCCTACCGGCCGCGAAATCCACGATTCAGGACACGGCCGCGACCGCCGATTCCTGGTCATCCGCCCAGCTAGCGGACCCGGTCGTCCGGAACCGCTGCTGGTAACTGCGCGGCGAAACGCCCAGGCGCGCAACGAAGGCCCGACGCAGCGCCTCACCACTGCCGTAGCCCGCGATCATGGCCGCTTCGGTCACCGTGGACCCGGCGTGCAGCAGATCGCGGGCGACGCCGAAGCGGATGAAGGCCACGTATTCGGCCGGGGAGCGTTCGAGTTCGGTCCGGAACAGCCGGGTCAGATGGCGGACACTGACCTGCGCGTGCGCGGCCAGGGTCTGCACGGTGTGCGGGAAGGCCGGATCCGCGCAGATCAGATCGACGACCCGGCGCACCAGCGGGCTGCGCGGCACCGGACCGGTCAGCGAGGCCGAGAACTGCGACTGTCCGCCCGCCCGCTGCATGTAGACCACGAGCAGTTGCGCCGTCCGCCGCGCCACATCCGCGCCGTGATCCTCCTCCACCAGCGCGAGCGCCAGATCCACGCCCGCGGCGACTCCGGCCGAGCTGTACAGGTTTCCGTCGCGCACGAAGATGGCGTCGGCGTCCACCTCGACCGCCGGGTATCGGCGGGCCAGGTCCGGTGCGAACTTCCAGTGCGTGGTCACCCGTCGCCCGTCCAGCAGGCCCAGTTCGGCCAGCACCGCGGTCCCGCTGCAGATCGACACCAGCCGCCGGGTGCGCACGGACAGATGCCGGGCCGCCGCCCGCAGTTCCGGCGTCACGAACACCGAGGCGGGCAGCTCACTGCCCGGAATCACCACGGTGTCGAAGGTTCCAGCCTCGGCCGCGGCCCCGTTCACCGCCACCTTCGCACCGATCGAGGTCTGCACCTCCCGCCCGTCCGGGGACAGTAAGACCACGTCGTAGCCGTGCACCGCCTGATTGGCCTCCATGAAGACCTCGGCGGGACCGGCGAAGTCGAGCATCTTCACACCATCGAAGACGAGGATCCCCACCCTGCGGCGGTTCGTATCGGAAGATTTGGCTGACATGTCCACTAGTATTCTGGAGGCCAGCCTCCAGAACAAGTCGAGTGTGCGAGATCGCAGATCGATATTGATACGGTGACCCCATGGGCAGACCACGGCAGTTCGACGAGCAGGCATTGCTCGCCGCCGCGGTGGA
The DNA here is from genome assembly GCF_050955695.1 of Nocardia sp. CA-136227. Classification (NCBI taxonomy): domain Bacteria; kingdom Bacillati; phylum Actinomycetota; class Actinomycetes; order Mycobacteriales; family Nocardiaceae; genus Nocardia; species Nocardia sp. CA-136227. The sequence goes on along the minus strand of NZ_CP192081.1, from coordinate 2,713,026 downwards.
ACTCTTCTGGGCGAAGGGTTTCGACACCACGTCGGTCGAAGACGTCTCGCGCGCGACCGGTATCGGCAACGGCAGCATCTATGCCGCCTACACCAGCAAGCGCGGGCTGTTCCTGGCCGCCTTCGAGCACTACTGCGAGCAGCGCGCCCACTTCGTGCGCGAGACCGTCGAGTCGGCTCCCGGCTCCGCGCGCGACGCCGTCCGCACCCTGTGCCGTGCGGTCATCGACGACTGCGCCGCCCACCCCGACCACCGCGGCTGCCTGATGATCAACAGCATCGCCCACCTCGCCACTCGCATTCCCGAGGTGGCCACCATCGCCACCCGCACCACCACGGCCATGGAAACCGCTGTGGCCGACCGGCTCCGCCCGGCCATGCCCCAGCCCGACGAGGCCCTGCTCTCAGCCCTCGGCGCCAGCGTCATCATGACCACCCAGGGCCTCATCCAGCTGAGCCGGATCGGCGTCCCCGCAGCCCGCCTCGGCGAAATCGCCGACGTGTCCTGCGAAATCCTCCCGCCGGACTGGGCCGACCTACCCCGGAGCTGAACGCTCCGGCGTGGGTGAACAAGCTGTTCGGCCGCTGAGCCGGTGACTCCGGCCGGTCCGGGCAGCGGCTCAGGACAGGTCGGAGAAGTGGACGGTGCGAGCGACGGCGGTGACGTGCAGGCCGTCCGAAGCGGGCGTGATCGACGTCAGGCGGGCGCCCAGGGGCAGCTTCTCCAGCGGGATGGTGAAGGTCAGGGATTCGCTGAGCGCCGCCAGGGACAGGGTGGGGCCACCCGCCGCCGCTTGGATGGACGTCGGGGTCACGACGATGCCGTTGTCGGCGAGAGCCACGGTGACGAAGACCGTTGCGGGAACCGGGATACCGGCCACGGTGAAGGTTCCGGCGACGCGGAGGCCCTCGGGGCTGTCGGAGATGGACTCGACGCCCGCCGGGGCGTAGCGCTGGACCGTGTCGTAGGGGACGCGGGCCGTGGCGGTGGCGGTCTCGGCGGTGAGGTTCTCGGTGCGCTTGTTGACGACGTCGCCCAGCGGCGCCGAGACATTGGTGAGCTTGACGTCCAGGTCGCGGACGGAGATGTCGGGGTCACTCCAGTCGCCGATCCGAATGCCGATGTCGGAGTAGGTCCCATCCACGGCCTGGGTGAGGAAGGGGAATCCGCCGATGGTGACCTTGGGCTGCTCGGGCAGCTTGTAGTCGGCGGCGATCTGGCGGGCGATCTCGTTCTGGGCCATGCCGACCGCGACGCGGTCGCCGACGATCAGCGCGATCGCCAGCACGACCAGCAGGATCAGCAGTCCGCGCATGTGTTCATCTGTTCAGCCATGCCACCCATCATGCTGGCGAATCCCGGTGACGAGGACGGGCACGCGGAACCCGGGCGCGAATCCCCACGAAATCGCCACAATGTAGGCATGAAATCCACCCGCATAGTGCTCGCCTCCCGCCCGGTCGGGATGCCCGAGCAGGAGAACTTCCGGACCGAGACCGTGGAGCTCGAGCCGCCGCGGCCGGGCGAGGCGCTGTTGCAGACGCTGTATCTGTCGCTGGACCCCTACATGCGCGGGCGGATGAGCGACGCGCCGTCCTACGCGCCGCCGGTCGAGGTCGACGACACCATGTGCGGCGGCGCGGTGTCACGGGTGATCGAATCCACCGATCCGGCACTGCAACCCGGCGATATCGTGCTCGGCTGGGCCGGATGGCAGACCCATTCGGTGGAGAACGTGCAGGCCTTGCAGAAGCTGGATCCGGCCGCCGCGCCGCTCACCACCGCGCTCGGCGTGCTCGGCATGCCGGGTCTGACCGCCTACACCGGCCTGCTCACCATCGGCCGTCCGAAGCCGGGCGAGACGGTGGTGGTCGCGGCCGCCACCGGCCCGGTCGGCGCGACGGTCGGCCAGATCGCGAAGATCCAGGGCGCGCGGGCCGTCGGCATCGCGGGCGGTCCGGAGAAGGTCGCGCTGCTGCGGGACCGCTTCGGCTTCGACGCCGCGATCGACCATCGCGCACCCGATTTCGCCGAGCAGCTGGCCGCCGCCACCCCGGACGGCATCGACGTGTACTTCGAGAACGTCGGCGGCGCGGTGTTCGACGCGGTGCTGCCACGCCTGAACACCTATGCCCGGGTTCCGTTGTGCGGCTTGGTCGCCAACTACAACGACACCGATCTGCCGCCCGGCCCGGACCGGCTGCCGCTGCTCACCTCGAACATCCTGCGCAAGAGCCTGACCGTGCGCGGCTTCATCGTGTCGGAGTTCTGGGATCAGATCGGCGCGTTCCAGCCGACCGCGGCGCAGTGGATCGCCGAGGGCAAGCTCACCTACCTCGAGGACATCGTCGACGGTCTGGAGAACGCGGTCGAGGCGTTCCAGGGTCTGCTCACCGGCAAGAACGTCGGCAAGCTGATCATCAAGGTCGCGGACTGACGCCTAGCGCATGGCGCTGATGTAGGGCCGCAGCCCGAGCGCGATGTCCACGCACACCCCCAGCAGCACATCGCGTTCCACGGGGTCGAGCGGGTGTTTCAGCCACAGCCGGGTGCCCAGGATGGGTACCGGCAGCGGCTGGCCCGCTCGATCCCACCAGAACGACTCGTTGTAGAGGTCGTTCACCAGCCGCCCCACGGTCCAGCCGCCCGCGGTGCGCACCACGTCGAGCCGGCCGACTTCCACACCCATGCGGTCGAGTACGAGCAGCCGGAACAGTTCGGGTGTGCGGGGCTCGTCCGGGTCGGGCACGAAATGGAAAAGCGTTCCCGCCGTGGATCCGACGGCGGTGGAGGTGTCGGCGCGCTGGATCGAGCCGATGGAGGTGCCGTCACCGCGGCTGATGACGGTGGGCGCGGACTCCTTGGACTCCACCCACACCACCGATCCGTCGGCGTAGGTGATGCGATGCCTGCCGGTGCCGCCGTTCTTGAAGCCGAACAGGATGGCGGCCTTGGCCCCGAGCCCGTTGCCCGCGCCCTGCACCCCGGTGGCGAGCGCGTCCTCGGGCCCCACACTGAAGGTGATCTCCAGGGCGTTGTTCAGCTTGTGCACGACCCGGCCCTCGATCATGGTCGAGCGCTCCTGCGACGCCGGCATCGTTCGATCGTAGGCCGGTGGCACCAGCGTGAGGTGGTTTCGCGGCGGCACGCCGGGGGCGACGCGCGCCCCGCATTCACTTGCCGGCAGGGAAGCCCACCGTGGCGAGTGCGGTCGTCCAATCGGTCGCGATGGCGACCTGCGCGTCGCTGAGGGCGACCTTGCCGTCGCAGATCAGCGTGTGCAGCTTCGACTCGACGCCGTCCTTGGGGTTGTTCGGGCCCGCCCCGTCCTTGTGCCCAGGGGACGGCGGCTCGACCCACAGGTTGCGCGCGTCATTGGGGTCGCCGCCGAGTTCGAGGGAGATGAGGTGGTCGTACTCGCCGTCGCGGGGGTCGCCGTTGTAGCCGTAGGACTTGATGTTCTCGGTCTTCTCGCGGCCGGTGATATTGCTGTTGGGCCGAATCGAGGCGGTGTATCCCGACTTACAGATGGTGTCGGCCAGATTGGCCGCTGTCACTGTGGGATTCAGCGCGCCCGGCGTGCAGGCCGGGTCGGGCAGCGGCTCGCCCGCGGCGGTCTTGCGGTAGTGGCAGCTGCCGGGCGCGGGCTGCGCCTGCACGGTGTAGGTGCCCTGGGGTCCGGGCCCGACCGGGATCGCGGAATTGTTCTGTTTGGGCGCGGGCTGCGGAACCGCCTGGGCGGGCGCATTGGCCGGATGGGCGGCCTCCTTCGAGCATCCGATCGTCATGCTCAGGACCAGCAGAGCCATCGCAAGCCCCTTGTGCGCCTTCATAACATCCCCTGCTCGACCCGGACGGCAGCCTAATTGTGCGCTATCCCTTGGTGATCGGCCACTCGCCCACGACGACACACCGAGAGGAAAAGCGGATCCCGCCGCCCGCCGAGCAATACATACCAACCGGTTATGCTGCACCAATGACAGCAGATCTGTCGCACTCTCCGGCGACAATCCAACCGGTCGGCACCAATGGAATTCGGGGTCGCGCCATCGCGCTCGCCGGCCTGCTGCTGGGCATGGGCGCCCTGCACTTCCTCATGCCCAAGCCCTTCGACACCCTGATCCCGCCCCAGTTGCCGGGCGAACCCCGCACCTACACCCACGTTTCGGGCGCGGCCGAGCTCACCGCGGGCGCCCTGCTCGCGATCCCGCGCACCCGCGGCCTGGGCGCGCGGCTCGCCGCCCTGCTCTTCGTCGCGGTCTTTCCCGGCAACCTGTACATGGCCTACGACTGGCTGAGCAGCGACCGCGCCCTGCCGCTGAAAGCCGGTGCATTGCTCCGCCTCCCGCTGCAGATTCCGCTGGTGCTCACCGCGCGACGGGTGTACCGCGCCGCGCGGTGATCGGCCTCAGTCGGTGGTCAGGAACTCGTCGAAGGACGGGTCCGGCAGTTTGAGCTGGGCGTGGATATCACCGCCCAACCCGAAATGCCCTATCGCGCCGCCGTAGTTCTGCTGATAGCTCTGCCAGAGCACAACCACGCTGATGATGCGGTTCGCCCCCGGCAGCGCCGGATCCGGAAACGGATTGGGCAGCACCGCCCGGTAGCTCGCGGTGCCGTGTTCGTCGGTGACGAACACATTGGGCACACCCAGCGGCCCGGGCCGGGTGGGCGCGTCCGGGTCCAAGTCCTTGGCGCGCAGGGACATCACCGTGTACAGCGAATCCGGGACGAGCCCGGTGAACTCGAACCGGAACTCCGCTTGCCGCGCATCGTCCAGGTCGACGGTCACGTCCAGGGCGCCGCGTGCCCGCAGCCAGTCCCCCAGTGTCACCGGGCCGGTCAGCTTGCGTCCGTCCTCGGGCCGGAAGTCCGGGATGGGCGTCTCGTGGAACGGGTAGCTCGGCCGCGTCACGCTCGCGGCCTCGGGGAGCTGATCGGGCGCGAAGACCACCGGATAGTTGTTGGCGGGCAGCGGAAGCGGCAGCGTGTGCAGGACCCCCGCCGCGTCTTCCTCCGGCAACTCGTCGGGCAGTTCCCGCACGATCGTGTAGGCCGCCAGCTCGCCGAAGGCGGGCACGGGCGTGTCGGCCGCGACGATGGCCCGCCCCCAGCGCCGGGTGACGGTGCCGCCGGGCCCAGGGACGGTCAGGTATCCCACGACGATGAAATCGCCGTCGGCGTCGAGCACTTCGCTCGGCGGGTACAACGGCCCCTGGGTGGTCGGGGTGAGTTCATAGCGCTTGGTCACCATACGGAGAGCACTTCCTGGTCGGAGAGAAGGCGGCCCGGGTCGTCGACGGACGCGCCGACCCGGTCGGACAGGTGGATCCAGCCGGTGCCGTGGACGGCGAGCACCGCGTCGTCACCGCGATAGCCGGGGTGCGCGACGGCCCGCAGGAACGGCAGGTCGCTGGCGTGATCGCCGTAGCCGTAACTGTGCTCCCGCGCGATCCCGTGTTCACGCAGGAACTCGGTGACTGCCGCGGCTTTGGCCTCGCCGATCATGGGCCGCCACACCTCGCCGGTGAGCACGCCGTGCTCGTCGGCGACGGGCACGGTGGTGATGACATGGTCGGCTCCGACCGCCGCCGCTACCGGTTCCACGGCCGCGCCGAACGAGCCCGACAGCAGCACCGTGGCATGCCCAGAATCGCGGTGTGCGCGCAGCCTTTCCACGGTGTCGGTGTAGTAGACGGTATCGCTCGCGGCGAATTCCGCGAACCAGCGCTGCCCGGCCGCGTCCAGTGCCGTGGCCTCGACGCCGCGATAGGCCCGGTAGTAGTGCCGATTCACCTCCTCCCGCGGTGTGCCCGCCGCGGCCCGTTGCTGGATCTCCTTGGTCAGTCGCGCGTATTCGCCGCCGTCGTCCCCGTTCTCGGCCAGCCAGAACCGCAGGAACGCGAACATGCTCTTGACGGTGATCAGCGTTTCGTCGACGTCGAAGAACGCCGCGCCCGCGCTCATGCCACCTCGTCGAGGTAGGCCGCGATCGCCTTGGCCGCCTTGTGCCGTTCGATCTGCGAGATGCGTTCGTTGGGCAGGGCGGCGTAGCCGATCCGGGTGGTGGCGACGGCGCGGCCGAGCTGACGCACCTCCACCTCGATGCTGAATTCCAGCTTCCCCGGATCATCGATGGACACCGGGGTCAGCGTCGCGTGCAGGGTGGCGGGCAGCGGGAACAGGAAGGACTTGAACTCCAATTCGATGCTGTTCCACACGATGTAGAAGTGCTGTTCGGGCCAGCGGCGGCCGTACTCCAGCTCGAACGCGCCGAGGAACAGCTGGCGCACCGCCTCCACGATCACGATCCCCTGCACATGCTCGCCGGTCTGATGGTCGAGCAGTAGTTCGTTGTCGCCGTGGATCCGCAAATCCGCCCGGAACACGGTCTCCGATTCCCGGACCAGCCCGGCCAGCAGCACATTCGAGTGCTGATACTTGTGCACCTGATGGCGCGGGGCCGGTTCGGCGACCGCCCCGGCCACCCGTAAGCCCGCCGGGGCGTGCACGATCGCCACATGCTCGACGTAGTCGAGATCGTGGCGGGTGACCCCCTGCCCGAGCCGTACGGTCAACGGCTCCTCCGCCGTCCGCCAGCGGCCCGCGCGCAGCGCGGCCACCAGACCGGACACGGTGAAGGCACGATCGTCCGCGGCGATCCCGCGGAACCGGTCGGCCACCAGCAACACCTCGCCGACGGCCGCCTCCGCCACGGTCGCGGACGCCGAATCGAGCTGAGCTACAGACATTTTCCCTCCGAGAACAAGACGCTTATGGCGACGCTCGCCGCCATCCGGTCGTCACCCGGAGCACCCCACCGCCCGGAGGGTTGCCGCCCAGCGAGCCGGGGCTTCGCGCTGGAACTCATGACCGTGAGCGAAACAGTATGGGGGGCAGATACTTTCGAGAATCATTTCAACCACGCCGATCGAAACCCGGCCGTGGCGGCAAGCGCGGCGCCGATCGCCGCGAGCGCCGCGACGGCCAGGGCGACCGCCGAATAGCCGTGCCGGGCCACGAGATTGGCCAGCTGAGGGCCCGCGCTCGCGCCGACGAACAGGGCGAAGGTGTACAGCGCGGTGGCCGCGCCGCGGGCCGCACCCGCGCGGGCCGTGATCGTCTGGACGGCGGCGGGGGCGGCCACCGCGATGGCGGCGACGAACACGAACAACCAGACCGCCACCCAGACCCCGCCGAGCGGCACCGCGGTCACAGCCACGGCGAGCGCGGCGGCTCCCAGCGCGGCGACCAGCCGGGTGGCCGGGGCGATGCCGCCGAGCCGTCCGGCCAGCAGTGGAATCGCCACCATGGCGGGAATCGCGCTGGCCCGCAGGGCGAGCAGCGCGCCATTGCCGGAGCCCACACCCTCGGGCGGGGCCAGCTGGATTCCGGTGTAGATGCCCACGAAGGAGCCGAGGATCGCCAGGCAGCTCAGATACAAGAGCAGGAGGCGGGATTGCCGCAGGAGATCCGCGAACGGCGCGAACACCGACCGCAGCGGCGTAACGCCGGTTCCTGGATCACCTTCGTCCGCAAGGGAATCCGCCGACCGGACCGGCGGTTGCAGCACCACCCACAGCACGACCGCCGAGACCGCGAACGCGATGGCCCCGGCCACGAAGATCGCGTGCCAGCCCAGCGCGTTCCCGATGAGCTGAGCCAGCACCTGCGCCACCACCCCCGCCCCGAGGAACGAGCTCGTCAGGCAGGTGAGCGCGAAGATCCTGCGCTCCGGCGCGATCCGCTCCGACAGATAGGCGAACGCCGCAGGGGCGAAGAACGACGCCGTGAGCCCCTGCAGGATTCGCGCCGACAGCCCGGCCACCAGACCCGATGCGGCCGCCACCAGCAGGGTGCTCACCACGGTGGCCGCCAGCCCGCCGACGATCACCGGCCGTCTCCCCCACCGGTCCGACAGCGGCCCGGTCACCAGGAAGCCCGCCCCGTAGGCCAGCCCGAAGGCCGTGGTCGTCCAGGTTGCCGCGGATTTGGAGGTATCCCAGTCCGCCGCCAGCCGATTCAGCACCGGCAGGACCACGTACAACTGCCCGACCACGAGGATCCCGACCGCGCACACCGCGCCCACGGTGCGCCCGACCGGCGCCCACGCCTCGGTCTCCGCGGGCGCGCTCATGACCGCACGACCCGGACGCGGGCAGGGAGAAACAACGAGGTGGTCATCGAATTCCTTTCGTGGACAACGGAGTCCACGTCTATCAATCCGAGACCACCGGGCACGACGGTTACGTGCGCGCTGATCCGAAGCCGCCGGACGGCTCAGGCCAGGATGAAACTCAACTGCGGTACGAAGTTGCCGCCCACGCGGATCCACGTGTAGCCGAGCCAGACGCCGGGGGTGACCTGGCGGATCTCGTCGTACACGAACGGGGTCGGGGACGGGGCGTAGTCGAGGATCCAGGTGGGCTCGCCGTCGACGACGGACGGCCCGGTATAGACAGTGGCGGGCCAGGCTTCCAGGCCCGCGGGGGTCAGGCGGTTCTGCAGGTAGCCGCCGGTGGGACCGGTGTAGAAGTCCTTGCCGATCCAGACCAACGGTGGCCAGGGCTGCGTCTGGAGGGGGGCGGCGACCCAGCCGTCCTTCGCGCCGACCGGGACGTCACCGGGCGGGGCGTCCCGATAGATCGCGTCCAGCTGCTCGAGGGCACATCTGAACCGGAGTGAGTCCACAGTTGCTGATGTGTTGTCAGAGTACAGAACACAGCCGTTTCCACGGTCCGCGTCGGCGTGCGCGGAGACCGGGACAATCAGCGCCAGTACCCCGAATCCGACTGGGGCGAGGCTTCTTATGAGGACATTTCGGAAGATCTCACGGTATGCGCTCATGGCTGTCTCCACCGGTATGGTTTCGGACCCAGCGATGATCTTAGTTCGCTACAAAATAGCCGGTCAGCACCGTCGCCGAACCGAGATCAGATCGACGCGCACTTAACAGGAAATTGACAGGTTTCCGCTGGAAATGTCTCGAGCTTCGTGTCGATGTAATGGAGCATGAGCTCGATTCAGGCCCGCACCCCGCGCGCACGGTGGTCGTGGATCGCGACCGGAGGCCTCGTCGCCGTGGTCGCCTTGTCGGCGCTGGGCGCGCCCGCCGCCTTCGCGACCTCGCACGACCAGGCCGGGCCGGGCCGGACGCCGGAGGCCACCGCGCCCGCGGCGGTGGCCGTGCAGCATCCCATCTCGGTGACCGCCATCGCCCAGCAGATGCAGACCGCCATCCAGGCGGCCTCGCCGGGCACCACGGTCGGGATCGACGTGGTGGACACTACGACCGGGACGGCGATCGCCAGTCTCAATGCCGACCAGCAGTTCTACACCGCGTCGGTGGTCAAGCTCCTGATCGCGCTCGACACCCTGGGAAGCCAAGGCGCGCAGCCGGATCCGGATACCACCGCGAAAGTCACCCAGATGCTCTCGGCCAGTGACGACGACATCGCCGATCAGCTCTGGGAGATCGGCGGCAACGACGCGATCATCGATCGGATGGTCGCGGCGATCGGGCTGACCGCCACCACCGCGCCCGAGGACACCGCGCAGTGGGGCGAAACCCTCACCACCCCACGCGATGTCGTGGCGATCTTCCACTACATCACCGCCACCGCCCCACCCGCGACCCGCGATCTGATCCTGGGCGCGCTGCGCGACACCGCCCGGACCGCCGCCGACGGCACCGATCAGTTCTTCGGCATCCCCGACGCGCTCACCGGCAAGACCTGGGCGGTCAAACAGGGCTGGATGGACCTGAATTCGTCGACCACCCTCGACACCACGGGCCTGGTCGGCACGTCGCCGGATCAGCCCTACCAGTACGCGATCGTGGTGCTGTCGACCCAGCCGGCGGGCACCAGCTGGCCGGTGGCGGGGGCGGCGCTGACCGCCGGGGTGACGCTCCTCCACGCGGCGCTGAAGTAGGCCGAGCCCGTCACCTTCGACAACGCGGCCATCGGCCGGGCGCGCGGTACGCTCGCCGGGTTCATTCGATGTTGAAGGAGAGTTCGTGGGTAAGAAGAGCCGTCTCGCTTCGGGTTTCGCACTGGTTGCCGCCGCTGCCGCCACGATGGGCGCGACCGCCGGAGTGGCCGCCGCGGAGCGCGCGCTCACCGGACAGGAGCAGGTGTTCGTCACCTACCTGGAGGAGCACGGGGACGTGCTGGTCGATCTGGACCAGAAGCTCGCGGCCGTCGATCTGGGCAAGGCGTACTGCTCGGCGCTGGCCGCCGGGGTGCCCCGGGACCAGCTGTCGACGCGCCTGCCGGGTGGCGCGGGCGAGGACGCCGAGGCCGCGCTGGTGCTGGAAGCGGCCACGGCCCCGGGCAGCCTCTGCGGCTGACCCGTTGACGTGATGCCTGCGGGCGCAACCGGAAACGGTTGCGCCCGCAGTTTTTTTCGCGCCCACCCGTTCTATCTGATTGCGTAAGTTGTTAATTGCGTACCTTGCGGAATTCTTCAGCAATCCACATACCGCCGGGCCCGTACGGGCGTAGCGTCACCGCTCGCGAGAAACCGTCACGGCTACGAGAGGAAAACCCATGGCGGACTTGGAAGTTGCCCTGAAGGATATGATGATGCTGGACGGCGCCATCGGCGCCGCCGTCGTCGACTACGGCAGCGGCATGCCCCTGGGCATGCTCGGCGGCTCGAAATCCCTGGATCTCGAGGTGGCGTCGGCCGGCAATACCGAAGTGGTGCGGGCCAAACTGCGCACCATCGAGCAACTCGGCCTCAATGAGGAGATCGAGGACCTGCTCATCACCCTGAACAACCAGTACCACCTGGTGCGTCCCCTGCGCGGCCGCCGATCCCGCGGCCTGTTCCTGTACGTGGCCATCGACCGCGCCCGCGGCAACCTGGCCCTGGCCCGGCACCGCCTGCGCGACATCGAGGAAAACCTCGAGGTCTGACCCGAGGGCGCTGTCGCCTGCCGGGGACGGTGGCGTCAGCGCCGGGTCAGGCGCTCCATGGCGTCGTCGGGCATGCCGAAGGGGAGGTCGGTTTCGGTCTGCAAGGCCTCGGCGCGGGGCAGGTCGCGGGAATTGGCATAGAGGGACTTGTAGATTCGGTTCGAGCCCGCGGAGTTGGCGGCGATCTGGGCCGCCAGGCGGGCGACGAATTCGTCGAGGCCGACGTCGGAGACGCAGTGATTCACCAGGCCGATGTCGGCGGCCTCGACGCCGCTGATGCGGCGGGCGGTGAAGCTGAGTTCCTTGGCGCGGGCCATGCCGACACGCTCGGGGAGCCGGACCGACATGCCCCAGACCGGGGCCAGGCCCCACTGGCTGTGGGTGTCACCGAACTGCGCGGTGTCGCCGGCCACGAGGAAGTCGCAGGCCAGGGCGAGCTCGAGGCCGCCGGTGAAGCAGTGGCCGCGGATCTTGCCGATCACCGGGACCGGGAACTCCTCGAGCATGGTAACGGTCTTGGCCTCGTCGTAGCGGGATTCCAGAGCGTCGCCCGCGGCGAGCGATTCCAGGTCGTGCCCGGCGCAGAAGGAGCGGCCCGCGCCGGTGAGGACGATGCAGCGCACGTCCACGCCGGACAGCGCGTCCAGGTGGGCGCGCAGCTCCTCGAAACTGCCCGTGGTCAGGGCGTTCAGCTTCTCGGGCCGGTTCAGGGTGAGGGTGGCGACGCCGTCTTCGACCGTCTTGGTGACCAGCTCTGAACTCACGAGACACGCCTTTCCTCGGTGATCCGGCCCGCCGCCGGTCCCGTGTGGATCATGACAGATCCGAATGCCCAAACAGGGCCAATGGACGCTTGGTAATTCGGAAGCCGGTCTCCGGATACCGCCGGATCCGCCCCGTGACGGCCCGGTCGTCGAGGACCACCCAGAACATGTCCTCGAAGGGCAACTCGTCGACGTATCGTTCCAGCGTGATACCCAGGCGCACACCGGAATCCGCGCACACGAACCGATTCCGCTCGTAGGGTTGGGCCGGATCCACCGACAGCCAACCGGCTCCGGCCTTGGCGACCGCCCACACCGCCAGCACCCATTCCGGCGAGCACGGCATGCCGACCGCGAGCACCGCGTCGGGCACGACCCGCAATTCGATGAGCAAGTGCGCCAGCTGATTCGAGCGCCGATCCAGCTCACGGTAGGTGGTCCGGTGGTCGCTCCGCGATCCCTGCATACGCCCGGCTCCTCCAGGATGCTCTGCCGACGCCCCGGAACATCACCAGCTACCGACCGTGGAGCCTGCGCTGACGAGGCGAAAGTCCAGCCATAAGACAAGGTCCGGACCATTTTGACAGAGCCCGTCAACGAGAGGGCAACATTAGAGCAACCCATCGCGTGTCGGCCGGTGGACCACTCGGGCCCGCTCCGAGTCGGAGGAGTCTCCCGTGCCGGGCGTCGCCGCCCGGCAACCGGCCCGGCCACCGCGGAAACCACTGACGCGGAACGCATTCCGGTCGCTCTCCGCGGAGGCCGGCACCCGGGTCAGGTCAGCTTCAGGCTGCGGCCGATGATCTCCTTCATGATCTCGGTGGTGCCGCCGTAGATGGTCTGGATGCGGGCGTCCATGTAGGCCTTGGCGATCGGGTACTCGCGCATGTAGCCGTAGCCGCCGTGCAGCTGCAGGCAGCGGTTGATCAGGTCGAGCTGCTCCTCGGTGGACCACCACTTGGCCATGGCGGCCTCCTCGACGCTCAGCTTGCGATCGTTGAGCAATTCGATGCAGCGGTCGACGAAGACCCGGACCGCGGTGGTCTTGGTGGCCAGCTCGGCCAACACGAAACGGGTGTTCTGCAGTGCGCCAATCGGTTTGCCGAAAGCCTTGCGGTCGCGCACATACTGACAGGTCAGCTCCAGGCAGCCCTCCATGGCGGCGGCGGCCATGACGGCGATGGACAGCCGCTCCTGCGGGAGGTTCTGCATCAGGTGGATGAAGCCCTGGCCCTCGGTGCCCAGCAGGTTCTTGCCGGGGACGCGGACGTCGGCGAAGGACAGCTCCGCGGTGTCCTGCGCCTTGAGGCCGATCTTGTCCAGATTGCGGCCGCGCTCGAAACCGGCCATGCCGCGCTCGACCACCAGCAGCGAGAAGCCCATGGCGCCCGCGGCCGGATCGGTCTGGGCGACCACGATCACGATGTCGGCATTGATGCCGTTGGTGATGAAAGTCTTGGAGCCGTTGAGGATCCAGTCGTCGCCGTCCTTCACCGCGCGGGTCTTGATGCCCTGCAGGTCCGAACCCGTACCGGGCTCGGTCATCGCGATCGCGGTGATGATCTCGCCGGAACAGAAGCCGGGCAGCCAGCGCTGCTTCTGCTCCTCGTTCGCCAGCTCCAGCAGATACGGCGCGATGACGTCATTGTGCAGGCCGAAACCCAGGCCCGAGTACATGCCCTTGGTGACCTCCTCGGTCACGATGGCGTTGTAGCGGAAGTCGGCCTCGCCCCCGCCGCCGTACTGCTCCGGCACCGCCATGCCGAGGAACCCCTGCTTGCCGGCCTCGAGCCAGACCGAGCGATCGACGACGCCGTCGTGCTCCCACTGCTCGTGGTTCGGGGCCACATGCTGATCGAGAAACTTACGGAACGACTCCCGGAACAGCTCGTGTTCGGGTTCGAAAAGGGTGCGCTCCACGCCAACCTCCTACAGTGACCACATCGGCACCATCGCCTGTGTTCAATACCGTACTCGAAAGTCGAACGGAGGTTAACTTCACGGGCCTAGAAAGTGGTCCGAACTGCGACAGTCGCCATTGACGTCGCGGAACGGAGGTCCTGAACCCGGGTAAACCTACCGGGAAGTCAGAGAGCCTGGCGTCAGAGGCCGAAGCGGCCGAGGGTGCGTCCCAGCAGGCTGCGACCGCGGTCCCGGTCGCGTTCGCCGAGCAGGAAGTCGAGTTCGCCTTCGAGGGCCTTCTTCACCACGGCCTGCAGTTCGTTCGCCGCGGCGTCGGTGTCGGGGATGTCGCGCCAGGGGCTGGTGTCGATCGGGGTGCCCAGCGAGAAGTAGAAACGCTCCGGCTTGGGCACCAGGGTCGGACCCAGGCCGCGGATCAGCGGCGGGGTCAGGCTCGAGCGCAGACCCAAGCCCTCGACAGCCTTGCGCAGCGGGAACATGACCGGGTGATCGCCGTCGAAGACGATGTCGAACACGTCGTCACCGCCGACCATGGCAATCGGGACGATGGGCGCACCGGCCGCGATGGCCATCGCGGCGAAGCCGGTGCGGCCCTCCCACATCAGCTGATACTTCTGCCCCTTGCCGCGCATGGCCTCGCGGCCGCCGCCCGGGAACACCGCCACCGCTTCGCCCTGCTCGAGCAGCGTGGTGCAGTTGTGACGGTTGCCGCGCACGATTCCCCAGCGGTGCAACACATCTCGAAGCCCCGGCACATCGATGAGGAGGTTCTCGGCCAGTCCCCGCACCAGCCGATCGTGGCGCACCAGGATCTCGTGTGCGAGCAGCGGCGCGTCGGTGCCGCCCGCCAGACTGTGATTGCCGACGAGCAGCACCGGACCCTCGAGCGGGAAGTTCTCCATCCCGTAGAAGCGCGGGCTGAACCAGGCCCGCGAGGGCGCGATGATCGCGTCGATGATCCGGCGATCGGTATCGGTGAGATCGACGTGCAACGGCGCGCCGTCGGTCAGCCCCTTCGGCGTTCGTTCTTCGGACCCATGTTTGTCGTGAGACAAGGCAACCCTCCCTACGGAACCTTCGATAACTTCATGGTAACGAAAGTCCGCGCAGGTCACCGAATCAGGGCTAGAACAGGTTCCCCCGGCCGAATGAGACGAACTCGGCTTCGAGTTCCAATTTGCCGGAATCGGTCAGGCGTTCGTATTCGGGCTTCCCGCGGCCGAACCAGCGGAAGAGTAGCTCGCCGGTGTGCCAGCGCTGTTCCTGGAGTTCACGTTTGAGCACCTTGTTCGAGCCGGTGACCGGGAGGCTGCCGGAGACGCGCAGCAGGCGGGGCGCGCCCTTGGAGCCGAGATCGTCCTGGGCAGTGAGGAATTCGGCGAATTCGTCCGCGTCGAAGGCGTCCGGGTCCGCGACCTCGATGGCCGCCATCACCCGATCGCCCGAGCGCGGATCGGGCACCCCGTAGACCGCGGCGGCGATGACCGCCGGGTGCCGACGGATGACCTGTTCGATGGACAGCGTCGAGGTGTTCTCGCCGTCGACGCGCAGCCAATCGCCTTTGCGGCCGCCGAAATACAGGAATCCGGCTTCGTCGATATAGCCCAGGTCACCCGTCCAATACCAACCGTTCCGCAAACGTTCGGCATCCGCGACATCGTTTTTGTAATAGCCCTCGAATACGATCGCGCCCGCCTTGTCGACCATCTCGCCGACCGATTCGTCCGGATTCAATACGCGGCCGTATTCATCCAATACCGCGCGCGGACAATCCTCGAGAGTCTCCGGATTCACGACCGCCACACCCGGATGCGCTGGACGGCCCAGCGCGGCGGCCGGAGCCTCCGGATCCAGCGCCGCCAGGGCCGGGCCCTCGCTCGAGCCGTAACCCTCGAACAGCTCGGCCCCGAAACGGCGGCGGAACTCGGCTTGGTCGGCCACCGACGCCTCGGTGCCGAAACCGCGGACCAGGGTGGTGTCGGCGTCCTGCGGGGTGGCCGGAGTGGCGAGCAGGTAGCCCAGCGCCTTGCCCACGTAGGTGAAGAAGGTCACGCCGAAATACCGTACGTCGGAAAGGAATCCGGTCGCGGAGAACTTCGGGGTCAGGCACACCGTCGCGCCGTTCACCAGCGCCGGAGCCCACAACGCCATGATCGCGTTGCCGTGGAACAGCGGCATGCAGCAGTAGTCCACGTCCTCGCGGATGTGGCCGAACTTGTCGCTGGCCGCGTATCCGAGGATGGCCAGGCGGCGCTGGGTGCACTTGACCGCCTTCGAGGTGCCGGTCGTGCCCGAGGTGAACAGCAACAGCAGCAGGGCCTCCGCACCGGCGTGGGCGACCGGCTCGGCCGCGTGCGCCGCCACCCGCTCGACATAGGCCGGGTCGTCCACCCGCAGGAACCGGTCCGGTTCCAGACCCAGGTCCAGGGCGCCCAGCCGGGCCATGCCGGCGGCGTCGGTGACGATCAGCTGGCAGTCGACATAACGGATGTCGGCTTCCAGCTGAGCGTTGCCGCGCGTGGGATTGATGCCGACCACGGTCGCGCCCGCCAGCGCGGCCGCACCCAGCCAGAAGACGAAGTCGGGCACATTGTCCAGCAGCACACCGATGTGGAACGGCCCGTCACGCCGCAGGTCGCGAGCCAGTTCGGCGCGCGCCGCCGACTCCCGCACCACCGCGTCCCAGGTCCAGTCCCGCTCCCGGGTGCGCAGGCCGAGCCGCTCGTCACCGAGCCGGTCGAGCAGCAGGCTCGCGATGTCCGCGCGCCGCTCGACCGGGGCCTGCGCCGCCGGGGTTGCCACTGATAGGTCCGTCATGTCCGATTCGCCTTCCATCTGCCGAGTCTCGCCGTTGTCAGTTACCCGGGTACACGAGTTCGACGTATTCGCTCGGCAGTTCGTCGAACGACAGCTTGCGGATCTCCACCGGGCCCGAGTGGTAGGAGTCCTCGCCGATGATCAAGCCCGCCTCGTCCACCGGCCACAGCAGCAGCTGACGGAACGAGATCAGGTAGTCGGCCTCGGGGTCCTCGACCGGGAGGCCGATCTGGGCGGCGTACGCGCCGGGGTAGATCTGGCGCAGGTAGCCCTCGGTGACCACGCAGTCGTCGTCGACCAGCAGGCGGTCCAGCTCGAACTCCAGAATGTTGGACTTGCTCTCCACGAACGCCGCGTAATAGTCGCGGACGCCGTCCCAGCCCTTCGGACCGACATCCTGGCCGAACTGCCAGAAGTGGTAGTCCGGCTCGGCCACCAGGGTCTTCATCAGACCGTCCAGGTCCGGCACGGCCTCGGCCTTCATGTGCTCGATGACGATCTCGAGCACCCGGCGGTGCCGCTCGTTGGTGGTGACGGCCAGCCGCTCCTCGAGCAGCTTCCAGGTCTTGGTGGGTTCGACGATGGCCATGGTGTGAATCTCCTTCTCCCGCACCGGCTGTGCCGTGCCCCACGATCGTCGCCGAGCGACGTGATCCGGATCACCCGCCGTCCGTCGCGGGTATCACCGCTCGGGCCCGACGCTTGTCGGGTCGGCCGCCGCCGGGGCCGACAACTGCGCGGAGGAGAGCGCCATCCGGCGCACGAACAACACCAGCGTGGCCGTGAACCGATCCAGCGCGTCGTCGACATCCCAGCCCATCACGGCCTCCACCTGCGCGATTCGCGCGGCCACCGTGGAGTGATGCAGATGCAGCTCGGTCGCGGTGCGCCGCAGCGTGCCGAAGACACAGAACGCTTCGAGGGTGTCGACCGCGAGCGCGCCCGGCTCGGTCGCGGCGAATTCGTTGATCCGCGTCACATCGGCGGTTCCCAGGAGCCGCTGCACCGGCAGATCCGACAGCAACTCCAGCGCCCCCAACCGCTCGAACGCGATCACCCTGCGCCCGTGCCAGGTCGACGACGCGAACCGCAAGGCCCGCCGCGCCTGCTCCCACGACGCGGCCGCCGCCAGCGCGGGCAACCGCTCCCCCACCCCGATCCAGGGCCCGGCCGCGCCCGCCTGGGAGGCCGGAAATGCGTGTACCACAGCGGCATTCAAGGTGTCCGACAGTCCGCGATCCACCATGGACGGCCGCCCGGGTCCGGTCGCGGTCTGCCCGAGAGCAGCGGCGTGGGGACCGATCGCGCTGACCGCGCCACGACCGTCGGCTCCACCCAAGGCGGTCAGATCCTGAACGAGCACGGCCGTCGTCGCCCCGATCACCGCCTGCCGCAGGATCGGCACGTGCTCGCCGATGATCCGCACGGCCTCCGCGGCCCCCGGCCCGGTCACCGCGAGCACGCGCGTGGCGCGCCCGGGATCCAGACCGAGCAGCCGCATGGCCCGCACCCGATCCTCCCGCCGCTCCTTCTCCGACAGCACAACTTCCAGCAGCGCCGGGTCATCCATCCGCAGCGGATCGGCCACCTGCCGCGCCGCCACCACGCGCAGACAATGCCGGAGGCGATCGAGCACCACGCCGTCCAACGGATGCGGCCGGGCCGACGTATCCGCGGGCCGCTGCTGCGGCGGACGCTCCAGCCAGACCGCAGGGTCCGAGCCGGATGCGTCAGTGGGGGCGGCCGTGGCAAGGAGCAGGCGGCCGGCGGCGTCGTAGCGGATCACGGTGCCGGAGGGCCAGCTCGCGCCGGCCGGGCATTCGGCCAGGAGCGCGGCGGCGCGAATCACGGTGTCGGCGTTGGCGGCAGACTCGTCGAAGGCGTCGAAATGGGTGATCAGCCGCAGCACCGCCGCCGGGTCCGAACCGAGCTCGGACAGCCGGAGCGGATTCGCGGGCGGCGCCGACTCGGTCACGCTGCTCCCTCCACACTGATGGGCATCCGACCAGACTGACGAGCGGCCGGGTCGACCGGAAGGGGAACGGGCGATTCGTCCAACTGGGTGGGACAGCCGTTTACGAGGCTCATCACACAGCCCCTCCGAATGCCACCAATCGGAGCTAGTGCTCGGTACGTTCTGCGCATGAGCACCACCGATGTCACGTCGGCCGGCTCGGAACGATGCTGCCGGTCCTGGTGTATCCCGCTGCTCGCGATCGTCTTGCTGATCACGCGGCGCGCCGTCGAGCCCGCGGTCAGCCTCGGATGAACAGCCGCAGGGAGGCCTCGACCACCCCGTCACGGGCGTGGTGGTCGGGGTCGGTGTCAGGACGCAGCCAGATCGAGGCGTGATTGAGAATGCCGTGCAGGCAGTGCAGGGCCACCGCGGGATCGGGGCAATCGAATGCGCCCGAATCCATGCCGCGGTCGATCACCTCGCGGAACATACGGTCGTGGCGGCGGCGCATGGTCTTGATGGCCTCGCTGTGCTCGGCGGGCCAGGGGGCGGGGAACGAGAACAGCTTGCCCACTTCGGGGTAGAGCACGGTCAGGATGTGCAGCTGTTCGGCGATCAGAATCCGCAGCTGCTCGGCCGGTGACCGGTCGGCCGCGGCGTCGAGCGCTTCGCGCAGGCGGGTCAGCACATCGGTGGTGAGCTTCTCCAGCGCGGCCGAGACCAGCGCGTCTTTGCTCGGAAAGTAGTGGTAGAGGGTGGCTTTGGCGATGTCGGTGCGTTCCGCGACGTCCTCGAAGCGCATTCCCTGGTAGCCGCTGCCGGACAGGATCTGCAGCGCGGTCGCGATCATCTCCGCCTTGCGGCGATCACGCCGGCGGGCCGCGCGCCCGGTGGGGGCGGCTTCCTCGTCCACGGTCGTACTCATCGCCCGATCATATCCGCCCCTAGGGTCCGTTAGTTCAACCACAAAGCTGGTTTACCGACTGGCAATATCAAAACTCGACCCCTAGGTTGAGAATCGTGATGGATACGACCGCACCCGAAACCGCCTACTTCCGGCGCGTCGGCGACCGCCGCTTCGTCCCCACTCACCACGCGGGCGGGGCCTGGTCCTCCGGCGAACAGCATTTCAGCCCGGTGGCCGGGCTGGTCGTGCACGAGATCCTGCGCGCCCGCACCGATCGCCCCGACCTGGTGATGAGCCGCATCGGCTTCGACATCCTCGGCCGGATCGCGTTCGAGGAGTTCGAGATTCGCGTCGAGACCATCCGGCCGGGCCGCACCATCGAACTGGTGGAGGCCACGGTGGTCATCGGCGGCCGCGACACCATCAGCGCGCGGGCCTGGTTTCTCGGCGCGCAGGACACCGGCATCGTCGCGGGCGGCGAACCGGACCGGCTGCCCGCCCCCGATGCGCTCGCACCGTGGTCCCTCACCCCCGTCTGGCCCGGCGGCTACATCGAATCGATCGAGGCCCGGCAGGTCGGCTTCCCCGAACCCGGCCGCGCCACCGCGTGGATCACCACCGCCGTGGACCTGGTCGAGGGCGAGGACGTCGATCCGCTGGCCTCCTACATCGCGCTTGTCGACACCGCGAACGGCATCGCCGTCCGGCAGGAACCCACGAAATGGATGTTCCCGAACGTCGATATGACCATCCACCTGTACCGGCAGCCCGAAACCCCGTGGGTCGGGATGGACACCTCTGTGGTGTTCGGCCACAGCGGCCAGGGCCTGACCACCACGGTCCTGCACGACCTGCGCGGCCCGGTCGGCTACGCCCAGCAGAGTCTCACCCTGCGACCGCAGCCGACCAGCTGATCCTCGCGCCTACGCGATGAAGTCGCGGATCAGCTTCACGAATTCCCGCGGCTGCTCGGCCATCACGACGTGTCCGGTGTCGACCTCCTCGTACACCGCGCCGGGGATGCCCGCGGCCAGCTCGCGGGCATTCTCCACCGGCAGGAAGGCGTCGTGCGCCGCGCCGATCACCAGGGCCGGGGCGTGAATACGCGGCAGCAGGTCGCGAATGTCCAGGCGCAGAGCCAGTTCGATCTGACGCCGCCGGTCGGTATTGGGGCGGAAGGCGGCGGCCAGCTCCTCGACGGCGTCGTAGCCGATGGTCCGCAGGTGGGTGCGGCTGAACGCCAGCAGCATCGAGTACCGGGCGAACGTGTCGGCGTCGCCGAGGAGTTCACGCCAGACGGTCAGGGCGTTGCGCAGGTATTCGTCGCCGTGGCCCGCGAAGGTCGCGACCGGGACGACGGTGCGAACCAGGTCGGGATGCAAGGCGGCGAGGGCGGCCACCACCACGCCGCCGAGGGAATGCCCGACGACGTCGACCGGGCCCGCGTCGAGGTCCCGGACCACGGCGGCCAACTGCTCCACCAGTTCTTCGACGGTCAGGTCCGCGCCGTCGTCACGTGCTGTGTCGCTGCCCGAAAGGTTCGGCAGCACAACCGTGTTGGTCTCCGCGAACGCGTCCTTGACCCGATCCCACGACCGCGCACCCGCACCGGCCCCGTGCACCAGCACCAGCGGACCTCCGGCGCCCAGCACCTCGTACGGCACCTGCGCTGTGCCCACCGTGATTTCCTTCATGTCCAGCTCCTCTCGCTCGATGTCATCGACCCTGCCAAGGGCGTCGGGCGATGAGGAGCGGAGAGTCTCCCCTAGGAGCGGCTCTCCTAGGCACCGGAAGATGGATGATATGACCATGGATCGCGACAAACTGGCGGACTTCCTGCGCCGATCCCGCGAGCGGCTACAACCGGAGGACGCGGGCCTGGCCGCCGGGCCGCGCCGCCGCACCCCGGGCCTGCGGCGTGAGGAGCTGGCCCAATTGGCGGGCGTATCAGCCGATTACGTGATGCGGCTCGAACAGGCCCGCAGCTCCCAGCCCTCGACCCAGCTGCTCGCCGCCCTCGCCCAAGCCCTGCGATTGAGCGCCGACGAACGCGACCACCTGTACCTGCTGGCCGGGCATCGGCCGCCCGCCGGGACACTGGCCGGGAACACCGTGCGACCCGCCCTGCGCTACCTGCTCGACCGCTTGGGCGACACCCCCGCCCAGCTGATCACCGACCTCGGCGACCTGCTCGCGCAGAATGCCTTGGCCGAGGCCCTGTTCGGCTGTGTCTGCACCATCGCCGAGCCGGATCGCAATATCGTGTGGCGCTGGTTCACCGAACCCACCGTCCGCGCCGCGTATCCCGCCGCGGACCACGAGAACCTGAGCCGCCTGCGGGTCGCGGACCTGCGCGCCGCCGCCACCCGCCGCGGCTACGACCACACCGCGACCGCTCTCATCGAGCGCCTCGAAGCCGCGAGCCCCGAGTTCACCGCCCTCTGGCGACGCCACGAGGTGGCCGTCCGCCGCGAAAGCCATGTGCGCGTGCACCATCCGGCCGTCGGCACCATCGAATTCGACTACGAACTACTGCACACACAGGCCGAGGACCAGCGTCTGCGGCTGTTCACCCCGCCACCGGACTCCCCCGCGGCCGAGGCCCTCGAAATCCTGCGCGCGCTCGGCCCCGACACCGCCCACCGCTCACACCGGCCCGCCGCGCACGTCACGGCTTCGTCGGAATCTCCTCGCGAGAACGCACCTGATCGATATCGATGATCAGGATCTCCCGCTCGTCGTCGGTCAGCACCTTCAGGAATCCGGGCGGATTCTCCAGCACGTACCCCATGATCGTGCCCCCGCGAGTCTCGATGCGCTCCAACGGCGCCCACGGCACCCGCACGATCGCCGCCGTCACCAGTAGAGCCAGAATCGCCACCACACCGGTGCGATGCATGACGAACAACGCGAACCGCCGCCCCTGCGCATCCCGATGCCCCTTGGCCTGCAACACGATCATGAGCGCCCCGACCACCCCCGCGATGATCAGCAGCCACCACAGCCGGTAGGTGGCCAGCAGCACCACCGCGAACAGCAGCACGATGATCAGCATCACGAGGTTCCCGGCGGTCCGGAACGACGGCTTCCCCAGCCGCCATTGGTGACTCAGCGATGCGGGCACCAGCACCGCCAGCACCACACCCGTCGCCGTCGGATCGGCCATCATCGTCCCGAACACCATCCGCGACGCGTCATCGAGCCCGATCGTGTCCGCCACCGACGCCGCCCGCACCCAGTCGGAAGCCGCCACCGCGAACAACCGCAACACCACGAACAACACCGCGGCCCCGGTCAACGACAGCCCGGTAGCCCACGCCTCCCCGTATTCACCGGACTCCGAGCCGCCCTCGCCCTCCGAATCCTGACGATCCGCCCGCCCGCTCACCCCATCGCTGCCGCCGGAAGCCATGCCGCGCAGCATAGCCACAGGTCAGAGCCTTCATACAGTGGCACGCCGGGGCAAGAGTCGGCGTGGCGATTCCACAATCGCCAAGGACGCCTGGCTAGCTTCTAGCCATGCCAGAAAATAGCGAGCCGACCTCCACACCGTCCTCGTCGCCGTCTGGGTCCGATGTCGACAGCAATGTGATCGCGGCGCGCGCGTTCGAGGCGGTCGTGTGGGGGATGCCGGCGGTCAATTTCGACCGGATGTTGGAGGCCGCGAAGGCGATCGGCAGTGGACCGAATCAGATCGTGTGCTGGTCCGAGCTGGTGGACTGGCACAACCAGACCCTCACCCCGAATCCGAACGCCATCTACCTGATGCCGTTCTACGACACCTCCGACGGGCCCATCGTCCTCGACATCCCGCCCGCCGAGGGCGATTCGACGATCACCGGGTCCATCGACTCGGTCTGGCAGACTCCGCTCGCCGACGTCGGCCCGGCCGGTACCGACAAGGGCCAGGGTGGCCGCTATCTGATCCTGCCGCCGGGCTACAACGGCGAGGTCCCGGACGGGTTCATTCCGCTGTGTTCGGAAACCAAGGCCGGATTCGCGCTGCTGCGCTCGAACCTGAAGAGCGGCAGCGATGCCGACATCGCCGCCGCCGTCGCCTACGGAAGACGGTGCGGCCTCTACCGCCTCGACGCCGCCGCGAGCCCGCCGCCCACCACCTACGTGGACGCCTCCGGCAAGGACTTCGACGCCACCATCCCCTACAACCGCGACTACTTCACCGCCCTGAACCGGCAGGTGCAGGCCGAGCCCTGGTTGGCCCGCGACATGGCCATGATCGACCAGGTCGCCAGCCTCGGCATCAAGAAGGGCTCACCGTTCCAACCGGATTCGGCCATCGGCAAGGTCTTCGACAGCGCTGCCGCCGACGCCCGCAAGTGGCTCGACGCGCTGTACGTGAAGGGCTTCACCCCCGCCTACTACGACAACGCCCACTGGGCCCTGCCCGTCGATCAAACCTTGATCAACGACCTGCAGAACGGCTACACCGACGCCTCCAGCTACCCCGTCGACATCCGTGGTGTCACATACTCGTTCGCGTTCTTCTCCGCCAAGAGCCTCGGCACCGGCCAGTTCTACCTGGTCGGCATCGAGGACAAGGACGGCAAGCCCCTCGACGGCGGCAAGAACTACCGCCTCACCGTCCCCGCCAACGCCCCCGTCTCCCTCTACTGGTCCGCGACCGCCTACAACCGCGATACCCATGCCCTGATCAAGAACGCCGACTGGCCCAGCCGCGCCTCCAA
The DNA here is from genome assembly GCF_050955695.1 of Nocardia sp. CA-136227. Lineage (NCBI taxonomy): Bacteria > Bacillati > Actinomycetota > Actinomycetes > Mycobacteriales > Nocardiaceae > Nocardia > Nocardia sp. CA-136227. The sequence goes on along the minus strand of NZ_CP192081.1, from coordinate 2,689,030 downwards.
CACCCCTGATCTGCAACCCAATTCCGACGGCTCCTTCGACCTCTACCTGGGCCCGACCGCCCCCGACGGCAAGAAGCCGAACTGGATCCCCACAAAATCCGGCGAGGGCTTCGAAATCGTCTTCCGCTTCTACGGCCCCCAGCCACCCCTGTTCGACAAGACCTGGAAACTCCCCGACATCCAGCCCTCCTGACCGCGAACGCGCCTCAGCGCTCCCAGACCCGGCTGTCGAGGAACGACCGCCACGCCGTGTCCGGGAACCACAGTTCGGGGCCGCCCGGATTCTTCGAGTCCCGCACCCCCACAGCCCCTTCACCGAGGTAGACCTCAACGCATTGCTGTGCGGAGTCGGACCAGCTCGACTTGAACCACTGGCGGGTTGGCGGGAGCCTCTTCATCCGGCGTACTCCTTCGCGAGTGCGACCACCATGTCTCTGGTGTCCGTTTCCGACGACGCTACCGCCCGCATGGCTGTGATCGCTTGCGAATACTGATCGATCTCCTCCGCGCGTTCGTGGTACAGACTTCCGACCACACCTTCGACGAGAACCACTGTCGGCAAGGCGATTCCACTGGTTGCTTTGGGGAACTCCAGCAGGGTGAACGGCTGGATGGTCAGCCCGCGGTGCGGACGGGACTCGAATGGGATGACACGAATACTGATGTTGTCGCGTTCACCGATCTCAGCCATCCAGCGCAGCTGGGCCGCCATGACTTCCGGGGGCGCCGGCCGGTGGCGAAGAACCGCCTCCGACACGAGAGCTTCGAGTCGGAACCCGTCCTCATACAGACGAACTTGGCGGCGAGCCGTGAGTTCGAGTCGGCGCTCGACATTCACCGCGGAAAGGTCGGGTTTATCGATCTGGATAATCGCACGACGGTATCCGGGAGTCTGTAGCAGACCGGGCACGATCACCGGCTGATGCACGACCACTCGACTCGCCGCACCTTCGAGACGGAGAAACCGCGGAAAGGTTGGAGCCATCTGGTCGGTATATGCCTTCCAGAAGCCTTTCGAATTCCCTTGCGCCTTGGCAATTCTGTCCTGTTCGGAGATTTCGGACCACAGCCGCAGCGCCTCGTCGCAGACCTCGGGCGAAGCACCGTAGTGATCCAGCAGCAGCCCGATCAGCGGCCTCGTGAGCTTGGTCGGACTCCCCTCCTCCATCCTCATGATGACCTGACGAGACACCTCCAGCCCGGCCGCTGCGGCAAGCAGTGTCTGATGCGCTTCTTCACGTACGCCACGCATGAAGTTCCCGAAATCCATGCGAGAGACCGTCAATCCAGTCATTTCTTAGCCTCGCTATCAGGGATATGACCTCCGCGGACATGACCGCCGCGGACATTCATCGTATTTCAGCGAGATGTCGTCAGTGGGCCAGTCCGGCAATGTTTTTCGATGTCTACTTATTCCTGAGCGCTCACCTCGGAAAATCGGACACGACATCGGGAGTCGTAATGCCTTGGGATGCTTGGGTTTTGTCGGTGATGACCGCTTTGGGTGGGTTGTCGATCGCGTTCTGCGTGATCGAGGACATCAGGAGTTCCCGCAATGCGGAACGCGGTCGGGTGGGGAGACATCGGGCGCAGCGGCGGCGGGTCAGGGGCTGAGCCGTGCGGGCGATCAGTCATGAGGTGCCGGATTATCCGGTGCAGAATCTCGAGGTGGCGCGGCGCGGGCTCGAGGCGCATCGCGACTGCGGTAAGGAGTGTGAGGCCAAGCGGTATTTCACGGCGTTGGTGCCGCATCTGGAGATGATCGCGCGGCGGCGGGCGGCTTCGGCGGGATGGAATCTGTGGGCGCGGGAACCGTGAGGCGAAACGGGCCTGACAACGCACCGGCCGGAAGCCTGTGCAGGGCTTCCGGCCGGGGCGGGTCAGGGTCGGGTTGGGTTACGCGGCACCGAAGTTCGACTCGTCGGCATCGTGCTCGCCGTCGGTGTCGTCCAACTCGTCGATGTCATCCAGCTCGTCGGTGAGGTCGTCCTCGAGGTCGAGCTCTTCGATGTCGGTGGCGGGGCCGCCCGCGTAGGCGAACTCCGCCAGCTGGCCGGCGAGGCTGTTGGGGACGCGGGCGCGGACCCGGGTGCCGGTTTCCTCGTGGTCGGTGCTGAGGATCTTGCCGTCCGCGTGGATGCGGGCGAGCAGGTCGCCGCGGGTGTAGGGCAGCAAAACGCTGACCTCGACATCCAGGCCGCCGAGGATCTGGCCGAGGCGGTCGCGGAGCTGGTCGATGCCCTCGCCGGTGCGGGCCGAGACGAAGGCCGCGTCCGGGAGCCAGCCGCGCAGCTGGGTCAGTTCCAGGGGGTCCAGCGCGTCGATCTTGTTGACCACCAGGAACTCCGGCGGCGCGGGAGTCTTGGTTTCCCGCAGGACGTCGGTGATGACCTCGCGCACGGCCTTGATCTGCTGATCCGGCAGCGCGTCGGAGCCGTCGACCACGTGCAGCAGCAGGTCCGCGCCGGTCACCTCTTCCAGGGTGGACCGGAACGCCTCGACCAGCTGGGTGGGCAGGTGGCGGACGAAGCCGACGGTGTCGGTGAACACGACCTCACGACCGTCCTCCAGCGCCGCGCGGCGGGTGGTCGGATCCAGGGTGGCGAACAGGGCGTCCTGCACCAGGATGCCGGCATCGGTCAACGCGTTCATCAGGGACGACTTGCCCGCGTTGGTGTAGCCGACGATCGCGACCTGCGGAATGCCGCTGGACGAGCGCTTGGCGCGCTTGGTGTCGCGGGCGGTCTTCATCTCGCGGATCTCGCGGCGCAGCTTCGCCATTCGCTCACGAATCCGGCGACGATCGGTCTCGATCTTGGTCTCACCGGGACCACGCAGACCCACACCGCCATTGCTGCCCGCACGACCACCGGCCTGCCGGGACATGGACTCACCCCAACCGCGCAGACGCGGCAGCATGTATTCCATCTGGGCCAGCGACACCTGCGCCTTGCCCTCCCGCGAGGTGGCGTGCTGGGCGAAGATGTCCAGAATCAGCGCGGTGCGGTCGATGACCTTCACCTTGACGATCTTCTCCAGCGCGGTCAGCTGCGCGGGCGAGAGCTCACCGTCACAGACGACGGTGTCGGCGCCGTGCTCGAGCACCATGCCGCGCAGCTCGTCGGCCTTGCCCGAGCCGATGTAGGTGGACTTGTCCGGCTTGTCGCGGCGCTGGATCAGCGCGTCGAGCACCTCCGAACCCGCGGTCTCCGCGAGCGCGGCCAGCTCGGCCATGCTCGCGTCGGCCTGCGCGGCCGTGCCCTCGGTCCAGACACCGACCAGAACGACCCGCTCCAGTCGCAGCTGCCGGTACTCGACCTCGGTGACGTCCTCGAGCTCGGTGGACAGACCCGCGACGCGACGCAGCGCGGCGCGCTCCTCGAGCTGCTGCTCGCCGACGGTCGGCGCGGCCGACCAGCCATTGCGGCCGGTCTCGGGCGCGTCGTTGGTCTCCTCGTCGAGGTCCTCGGCGGGAGTGAACTCATACGTTTCTGGCTTACTCATACACCTCCATAGTCCCACGTCCCAACGAACGACCGCACTCGGTTATTTCGGGGCGACCACCATGCGACACCCGCGTCACCGCTCACGACCTGGTCACGAACCGCTCGCCTGCGCGCACGATCACATCGTCGAGCACCTCGCGGGACCGCAGCAGGTCCGCGATCGTCCGGTCGATGCGGTCGCGTTCGGAACGCAACTCGTCCACCAGCTCGGGGGTGGCGCGCTCGTTCGCGCCGCCGTCGACGTCCCGCATGCACGGGAGGATCTCGAAGATCTTCTTGCTGTTGAGGCCGGCCGCGAACAGCTCCTGGATGTGGATCACCCGATCGACCGCGAGCTCCGGGTAATCGCGTTGCCCGCCGGGCGTGCGGTCGGCGACCAGCAGACCCTGCTCCTCGTAGTAGCGCAGCGACCGATCGCTCACGCCGGTGCGTTTTGCCAGCTCACCGATTCGCATGCGGCACTCCGGAATCCGAGGCTTGCACCTCACATTGATGTCAGGTTTTACCTTACCGGCATGACGAACACAGACCTCTTCACCACCGGCCGCGTCGGCGCACTCGACCTCCCCAACCGCCTCGTGATGGCCCCGATGACCCGCAATCGCGCGGCCGCCGACGGCACCCCGACCGAGCTCATGGCCGCCTACTACACCCAGCGCGCGACCGCCGGACTGATCATCGCCGAGGCCGCCACCCCGAACCAGGTCGGACTGACCTACCCGAATATCCCGGCCATCTACACCGATTCGCACATCGCGGGCTGGCGGCGGGTCACCGACTCGGTGCGGGCCGCGGGCGGGCGCATGGTGCTGCAACTCCAGCACGGCGGCCGCGTCGGACACCCGGACAACAGCGGGCTGACTCCCGTCGCGCCGTCCGCCATCGCGCTGCCCGACACCGTGCACACCCCCACCGGGCACCAGGACGCGGTCACCCCGCGCGAACTCACCGTCGCCGAAATCCAGGACACCGTCGCCGATTTCGTCACCGCCGCCCGCAATGCGATCGCGGCCGGATTCGAGGGCGTCGAAATCCACAGCGCCAACGGCTATCTGCTGCACCAGTTCCTGTCCGACAACACCAACCAGCGCACCGACGCCTACGGGGGTTCGATCGCCAACCGGATCCGCTTCACCGTCGAGGTGGTGGACGCGGTGATCGCGGCCATCGGAGCCGAGCGGGTCGGGGTGCGGATCGCGCCCGGGGTGAACGTGAACGGCATCGCCGAGACCGACACCGACGAGCTGTACCCGGCGCTCGTGTCCGCGCTCGCGCAGCGGCACCCCGCCTACCTCCACGTGGTCTTCGCCGACCCGGAAAGCGGCCTGTTCCACCGCATCCGGAGCCTGTGGCCGACCACCCTGATCGCGAACCCGAACCTCGGCTGGGGCGTCCCGCTACCCGCCGACGGCGGAGCCGCCGCGGCCGAGGCGCTCCTCGGCGCGGGCGCGGACCTGGTCTCGCTGGGCCGCTCGTTCCTGGCCAATCCGGACCTGGTGGAACGCCTGCGGATCGGCGCGACGCTCAACACCGTCCGCGACGCGCACCTGATGTACGTCGGCGGCGCGACCGGCTACACCGACTACCCGGTGCTCGACACGGTCGCCGCGTGAGCGAAGGCTCAGGCGTCCTGCCACCACTTGGCCGCGATGCGGCCCGTCGCCACCAGTTCCGACGGGCCGCGCAGCCACGCCGAACCGTGCTCGATGCCGACGGTCACCACGCCGCCGGGAATGCGGACCTTCACATGCCCGGTGTCGGAGGCGAGGTCGAAGCCGTCGCGGGCCAGGGCGGCGGCCGCAGCCGCGACGGTTCCCGTGCCACAGGATCGGGTCTCGCCCACGCCGCGCTCGTACACGCGCATGTTCACACCCCGCTCGCCGTCGGAGCCGACATTCAACATGGTGAGGATCTCGACGTTCACACCGTGCGGGAACAGCGTGTGATCGAAGCCGGGGGCCTGCTCGAGGTCGAGGTCGGCGAGCAGCGCCGGAGTCAGGTCCGGATCCACGCAGGCCAGGTGCGGATTGCCGACGTCGATGCCGATCCCGGTGAATTCCCGTCCACTCAGCGTCGCCGTCGAGGGACCGAGGTTCTTCACAATGCCCATGGCGACGGTCACTTCACCGTGCACAGGGTCGGCGTGGTGCACGACCACCGGCCGCGCGCCCGCCCGGGAGCCGACCACGAACTCGGAACGCTGCTCCAGCCCGGTCGCGACGAGGTAGTGCGCGAACACCCGCACCCCATTGCCGCACATCTCGGCGATGGACCCGTCCGCGTTGCGGTAGTCCATGAACCAGTCGTCCACGTCGACGCCCTCGGGCAGCGCGGCCAGCACGCCGGTCTCGATCAGCGCGCCCGCGCGGGCCACCCGCAGCACCCCGTCCGCGCCGAGCCCCCGCTGCCGGTCGCACAGGGCGGCGATCCGGGATTCGGTGAGCTGCAGCCAGGCGTCCGGGTCCGGCAGCACCACGAAATCGTTCTGGGTGCCGTGGCCCTTGCTGAATTCGATATCGGCGGCGCTGCTCTCGCTCGTCATGGTCATTACGGTAGCGCCCGGCGCTGACGGGAGATTTCGTAGAGGGCCACCGCGGCCGCGGACGGCATGCCGAGCGTGCCGTCGGTGGGGATGCAGACCAGTTCGTCGCACACCTGCCGCCAGCCCGGAGCCAGGGCCTCGGTCTCGTCGCCGAGCACCAGCACCGTGCCGCCGTCGAACTTCGCGTCGTCGAGGGCCAGGCCGCCGCGGTCGTCACTGCCGACGATCCGCGTCGAGATGCCACGCGCCCGCTGCCGGTCCCGGAACGCCGCCACCTGCGCCGGACCCGAGGTGCGCAACACGGGCACCTCGAACAGGGCGCCGTCGGAGGCGCGCACGCTCTGCGGGTCGTATTGGTCGGCGCCGGAACCGGTCACGATCACCCCGCCCGCCCCGAACGCCGCCGCCGATCGGATCAACGCGCCCAACCGGATCGCCGACGCGGGCCGGTCCACGACCACCACGGTCGCCGGATCCTCCGCGGTGCCCGGCGCGAAGTCCTCGAGCTCGGGCCGACGCGTCACCGCGACCGCCACCAGTTCCGGCACCGGCTCGCTCGGTTCGGCCAGTTCGGCCATCACCTCCGGCACCAGGCCGATGCTGGGCACGCCACTGGAATCCAGCACCCGCCGCACCCACGGCGACGGTTCCGGATCGCCCAGCCGGTAGACCAGAGTCTCCAGCGGCCAACGGCATTCGAGGGCGCGGCTGATGGGCCGCATGCCCTGCACCAGGAATCGGGAATCCCGGGTGCGTGCGGCGCGGGTGGTCAGGTAGGCCTGCCACACCCCGACCGCGGCGGTGCGTGTGTTCGCGCGACGCGTCACTGTGGTTGTTCCTGTTCGTCCCTCAACGGTGCGGCTCGAGGAGGGCCAGCGCGGTCTCCGCCAGGGCGGGATCCGCGCCGTCCACCCATCGCACCCGCTGATCTCGGCGGAACCACGACCGCTGTCGCCGGACATAGCGCCGGGTGCCGATGAAGGTGCGCTCCTGAGCTTCGTTCAGGTCGTATTCGTTGTCCAGGAAATCGAGGACTTGGGCGTAACCGATGGCGCGGCGGGCGGTTTGGCCGTGGCGCAGACCGTGCGCGAGCAAGCCCTCGACCTCGTCGAGCAGACCGGATTCGAACATCTTCGCGGTGCGCAGTTCGATGCGGGCATCCAGTTCGGCGGTCTCGCGATCGACACCGATAATGGCCGTGCCCCAACGTGGTTCACCGATCTGGGGCGCCGAGGCGGCGAACGGCTGCCCGGTCAGCTCCACCACCTCGAGCGCGCGCACCATGCGGCGGCCGTCAGTCGGCAGGATCGTCTGCGCGGCCACCGGATCGGCCTGTTTCAGCGCCTCGTGCACGGCGACCGTGCCGCGGTCGGCCAGCACCGTCTCCCATTTGGCGCGGATCTCCGGATCGGTGGCCGGGAAGTCCCAATCGTCCAGCAGCGCTTGCACGTACATCATGGAGCCGCCCACGATGACCGGGGTGCGGCCGCGCGCCATGATCGCCTCCACGTCGGCCCGGGCCGCCGCCTGATACGAGGCGACGGTGGCGGTTTCGGTGATGTCGAGGACGTCGAGCTGGTGGTGCGGGATGCCGCGGCGTTCGGCGACCGGGAGTTTCGCGGTGCCGATGTCCATGCCGCGGTAGAGCTGCATGGCGTCGATATTGACGATCTCGCCGTCCAGGCGTTCCGCCAGATCCAGGGCCAGATCGGACTTTCCGGTGGCGGTGGGGCCGACGACCGCGACGGGGCGGGTCACGCGGTGACCCCGCTGCCGGAGGAGAGGGTCGGGCGCCACACGCTGACGTGGTAGGCGACGCCGAACGGGGCTGCGGCGTAGCGGGTTTCGACCTGTGGATCGGCGGGGTCGGCGGCGAACAGTCCGGCCAGCGCCTGGTAGGCGGGCCGGCCCTCCACCTCGATCTCGGCGCACAGGGTGGTGTCGAGGGCGGCGAGGGCCTGGCGATCGCCCGCGCTCAGGGCGCGATCGATGTCGGCCTGCACGCCCTCGGCGCGCTCGTCCAGGTATCGGGGAGCCTTCAGGGAGAGGGTGGCCGCGCCGTCGGCAACCACCAGGACACCGACCGGTTCGGATTCTGTGTCGAGTTCCGCGCGCAGCGCCCGGCCGAAGGCCGAACACTCCTCCGCGGTGGCATCGGCCGAGATCAGACGGCATTCCGCGACGGTGTCGGGCGCTACCTGCTCGCGTAGCCAGCCCGCGATCAGCGCGGGCAGCGGTAACAGGACATCCGCGACACGCTCGGCAACCCGGCCTGACAAACCGACCCGCACGTCCACGCCGTAGCCCCGGAAGGTGCCGACCGCGTCAGCTCCGATCACCCGGCCCGAATCGCCCGCGCCCGAGCCCTCCCCCGGCTCCGCCACGCCGACGACGACCCATCGCGACACGCGGGCGGCCAAGTCCTCACCCGCGGCCAACACCGCAGCTCGCAGCTCCGCGACAGCCCCCTCGACGGCAGACCCGGCCGCACCCTCCAGTTCGGGAACCAGCACAGGCGGCGAGGGGACCAGTGACGCAACACAGAACACGCCGTCAACCGTAGCGCTACCGCACCTCACCAGCCCCACCCCCGCCGATCGCCGCGCCGCCGAAGCGGCCTCAAAGACAGCATTTCGCATCTCAGCCTGGTTGAATGGGATGAGCTAGACCGATGAGCTAGGGCGTAACCAGGCAGCCGTGACGCGCGGCAGGGACGAGGAGCTATGACCGACAACAACGGAAACGAGAAGGCTACCCACCCGGAGTCGACCCCGACGCCCCAGCCCGGCGCCGCCGTGCCTGCCCCGAGCGAGAGCGCCAAGCCATCACCGGCGGCCGCCGCCGCACCCCGCCCGGGGGGCCCGCGCCGCAAACCCGAAACTCCCAAACCGCACGCCATGCCCGGCCCGGCCGCCGCGCATCCGCACCCGGTCGTGGTGCCCAGCGTCAGCGACCCCAGCCAGTGGGGACGCGTCGACGACGACGGCACCGCCTGGGTCAAGACCGCCGACGGCGAGCGGGTGATCGGCTCCTGGCAGGCCGGTGACGCCGCCGAGGGTCTGGCCCACTTCGGCCGCCGCTATGACGATCTGGCCACCGAGGTGGCGCTGCTGGAGGCCCGCCTGGCCGCCGGCACCGACGCCCGCAAGACCAAGACCGCCGCCACCGCGCTTGCCGAAACGTTGCCGACGGCCGCGGTGATCGGTGATCTGGACGGTCTGACCACCCGGCTGCAGGCGATCATCGAACACTCCGACGAGGCGGCCGCGCACGCCAAGGAGGAGAAGGACCGCACCCGGCACGAGCAAACCGAGCGCAAAGAGGCCTTGGCAGCCGAGGCCGAGCATATCGCCAACGACTCCACCCAGTGGAAGGTCGCCGGCGACCGGCTCCGCGAGATCCTCGACGAGTGGAAGACCATTCGCGGCGTGGACCGCAAGGTCGACGACGCGCTGTGGCGCCGCTTCTCCAAGGCCCGCGAGGCGTTCAACCGCCGCCGCGGGGCGCACTTCGCCGATCTGGATCGCGAACGCGCCGCCGCCAAGGGCCGCAAGGAAGAGCTCTGCGTCCGCGCCGAGGAACTGTCCGGCTCGACCGACTGGTCCGGCACCGCCGCCATCTTCCGTGAGCTGCTGACGGAGTGGAAGGCCGCCGGTCGCGCTCCCCGCGAGGCCGACGAGCAGCTGTGGCGTCGCTTCAAGGCCGCCCAGGACGTGTTCTTCGCCGCCCGCAACTCCGCGGCCAGCGAACGCGACCACGAGTTCGAGCAGAACGCCTCCCTCAAGGAGGAACTGCTGAAGGCCTACGAGCACATCAACCCCGAGACCGGGCTCGATGCCGCTCGCAACGCCCTGCGCGAACTCCAGGAGAAGTGGGACGCCATCGGCAAGGTGCCCCGCGAGCGCATGCACGACCTGGAATCGCGACTGCGCGCCATCGAGAAGAAGGTCCGCGAGGCCGCCGACGCCCAGTGGCGCCGCACCGACCCCGAGGCCATGGCCCGCGCCGCCCAGTTCCGCGAGCGCGTCGCCCAGTTCGAGGAGCAGGCCGCCAAGGCCCAGGCCGCGGGCAAGACCCGCGACGCGGAGAAGGCCCTGGAGCAGGCCAAGCAGTGGCGCGAATGGGCCGATGCCGCCGAGGGCGCGGTCAGCCAGCGCTGAGAACGCCGATCGCCTGGATCCCCTTGCGGCCCAGGCGATCGGCTCATGTCCTGCCGAAGAAGGTCCGGCGGCAATCCGATCAGGTTGCGGCCGGGCCTTTTTCGCGCCGCCGCCACCTGATCGACCTCCCCGCGGGCACGACCGCGGCGGTCTGCGCCACCCGGTGACCGCAGCGCTCGACGGAACGCCGAGATCGCACGAAAAGGCCCGGTCACAACCGATCAGGTTGCTACCGGGCCTTCGTGGAGTTCCTGCCGCGACTCAGTCCTCGTCGCCGAAGAGGCGGCGGCGCTGCTGGTCCTCGGCCTTGGCGGCGGCCAGGCGGCGCTGCTCCTCGGCGGCGAGCTGGACCGAGGTGCGGGCCCAGACCACGCGGACCCAGTGGAAGGTCAGCACGATGATGGCGAGCGTGGCCACGATGAGGCCGACGCCCGGGCCCGCGCCGTGATAGTTGCCGAGGCCGGGGGTCTGGCGGTGCCAGATGGACAGCACGCCGAAGACGCTGCCGACGGCGGAACCCGCGACGGCGATCCAGGCCAGCATCCAGCGGCGGGTGATGAGCGCGAGCACCGAGAAGCCGATGCCGAAGATCACCACGAACCAGACGAACACCCGCGACGGCAGGCCGATGTGGTCGGCCTGGGCGACGGTGTCGTAGAGCAGCACGTCGAAGCCGCGGGTCTTGCCCGCGTGCGGCAGCACCAGCGAGGCCAGCAGCACGAACACCGAACCGGCGACCACCATGGCCCGCATGCCCGGGTCGATCTCGCCGGCGATCTTGCGTTCGACAGCCTCGAGGTCCGCGCGGAACTGCTCGAAGTCCTGACTGTGGTCGGCCGCCTTCATGCTCTCCTCGTTCGCGTCGGGCGCCTGCTGCGACGCCGTATCCGATTGTGCTGCTTCGTCTTCCGGCTGCTCCGGCCGGTCACGAGGCTCGTCGGAGCCGGTGGGCTGCTGCTCGGTCATACCGCTGCGATCCTCGCTCACGCCTGGGTCGTCGAGTCCCGCACCGCGCTCGGGCACGGCACCGGAGTGGTCGGCGGCGTGTCGGGCGGAATCCCGCGATGGCGATCCACCGCACGTCCCCCGCGATCCTGCCCTATGACGCTGCGTAGTTGACAGCCGACCCACGGTTCGCGGCGCCCGGGCGGCCCCGGGCTCGCGCGCGGGCGGCGTCCGCTAGTCGCCGCAGGCGGAACCGCAGCCCGCGGCGGCGGTCTCGACCACCACGGGCGCGCCGATGCTGGGCAGGCCCAGGCCGACGCCGATGGGCGCGGTCTTGGGGGTGATGCCCTGCTCGTGGGCGTCGCCCGCGCGGGTGCGGCGGTGGCTCAGCACCTCGCCGTCGGCGATCAGGTAGTGCGGGGCCGCGCCGGTGACGTCGATGGTGATGATGTCGCCGGGCCGGATCTCGCTGCCCGGAGCCGGGTTCACGGTGGGGCGGAAGTGGACCAGGCGGCCGTCGCGGGCGCGCCCGGACATGCGGGCGGTCCTGTCGTTCTTCTTGCCCGCGCCCTCGGCGACCAGCAGCTCGACGGTCGAACCGACCAGCGCCTGATTGCCTTCCAGCGAGATCTGCTCCTGCAGCTCGATCAGCCGGTCGTAGCGTTCCTGCACGACCTCCTTGGGCAGCTGGTCGGGCATGGTCGCGGCCGGGGTGCCGGGGCGGATCGAGTACTGGAAGGTGAACGCGCTGGTGAACCGCGCCTGCCGCACCACGTCCAGGGTGGCCTGGAAGTCCTCCTCGGTCTCGCCGGGGAAGCCCACGATGATGTCGGTGGTGATGGCGGCGTGCGGCATGGCGGCGCGCACCTTCTCGATGATGCCGAGGAACTTGGCGCTGCGGTAGGAGCGGCGCATGGCCTTGAGCACGCGGTCCGAGCCGGACTGCAGCGGCATGTGCAGCTGCGGGCAGACATTCGGGGTCTCGGCCATGGCCTCGATCACGTCGTCGGTGAACTCGGCCGGGTGCGGGGAGGTGAAGCGGATCCGCTCGAGGCCCTCGATGGTGCCGGCGGCGCGCAGCAGCTTCGCGAAAGCGCCACGGTCGCGCGGCTCCTCGGGGTCGGCGAACGAGACGCCGTAGGAGTTCACGTTCTGACCCAGCAGCGTCACCTCGAGCACGCCCTGCTCGACGAGCGCCTGCACCTCGGCGAGCACGTCGCCGGGCCGCCGGTCGACCTCCTTGCCGCGCAGCGCCGGAACGATGCAGAACGTGCAGGTGTTGTTGCAGCCCACCGAGATCGACACCCAGCCCGCGTACGCGGACTCGCGCTTGGCGGGCAGCGTGGACGGGAACGCCTCGAGCGATTCGATGATCTCGACCTGCGCCTGCTCGTTGTGGCGGGCCCGCTCCAGCAGCACCGGCAGCGAGCCGATGTTGTGGGTGCCGAACACCACATCCACCCAGGGCGCCTTCTTGACCACGGTGTCGCGGTCCTTCTGCGCCAGGCAGCCGCCGACCGCGATCTGCATGCCCTCGCGTTCGGCCTTGATCGGCGCGAGGTGGCCGAGGGTGCCGTACAGCTTGTTGTCGGCGTTCTCGCGCACCGCGCAGGTATTGAATACGACCAGGTCAGCGGTATCGCCGGCCACGGCCTTGACGTAGCCGGCGTCCTCGAGCAGACCCGAGAGCCGCTCGGAGTCGTGCACGTTCATCTGGCAGCCGTAGGTGCGGACCTCGTAGGTCCGGGCCGGGGAATTCACTCAACCAGGGTAATAGCTGCCCCGCGCGGGCCATAAACGCCATCGGTCGACGGCCACCGATGGTCGCGGAGTTGTCGCTGAATCAACGCCCGACCGGCCTGACTGGTCTCGGCGGCGTCAATCGCTGGTTACGCGCGGGTGTCGAGTCTCGGCACAGCCCGGGCCGGACCGGCAAAGACGAGCATTTCGGGCGCAAGGTGGTTAGGGTCACTGGTCATGACCGACGTGGCCGATTCCATCAGCACTCCCGCGCCGATGATCTCGATGCGGAATGTGGACAAGCACTTCGGCTCGCTGCACGTCTTGCGTGACATCAATCTCGAAGTGCCCAAGGGGCAGGTCGTGATCGTGGTGGGACCCTCGGGCTCCGGCAAGTCGACGTTGTGCCGAACCATCAACCGGCTCGAGACCATCGATTCCGGTGAGATCGCCGTCGACGGGGTGAAACTGCCCGAGGAAGGCAAGGCCCTCGCCAAGCTGCGCGCCGACGTGGGCATGGTGTTCCAGCAGTTCAACCTGTTCGCGCACAAGACAATTCTCGACAATGTGATGCTGGCGCCGGTGAAGGTGCGCCGCACCGACAAGGCCAAGGCGCGAGCCCGGGCGCTGGAGCTGCTCGACCGGGTCGGCATCGCCAATCAGGCCGACAAGTATCCGGCGCAGCTCTCCGGCGGACAGCAGCAGCGCGTGGCCATCGCCCGCGCGCTGGCCATGAGCCCGAAGGTGATGCTGTTCGACGAGCCCACCTCCGCACTCGACCCGGAAATGGTGTCCGAGGTGCTCGAGGTCATGGTCGGGCTGGCCCGCGACGGCATGACCATGCTGGTCGTCACGCACGAGATGGGCTTCGCGCGCCGCGCCGGCAATCGGGTGCTGTTCATGGCCGACGGGCAGATCGTCGAGGACACCGAGCCCGAATCCTTCTTCACCGCACCGAAATCGGATCGCGCCAGGGACTTCCTCGGCAAGATCCTCTCCCACTGACTCCACAAGAGAACAGGACGTTCGATGAGGATCAACCCCGCGCTCAGGATCGCCGCCGGAGTGGCTGCCCTGGCCCTCGCCGTCACCGCGTGCGGCGGCGGCAGCAACAAGACCGCCAGCCAGCACGCCGCCGACGGCAAGCTCACCATCGGCATCAAGTACGACCAGCCGGGCCTGGGCCTGCACAACAAGGACGGCAGCTTCAGCGGCTTCGACGTCGACGTCGCCACCTACGTGGCCGACAAGCTGGGCGTGAAGGCGGAGAACATCACCTTCAAGGAGTCGCCGTCGGCGCAGCGCGAGACGCTGATCGAGAACGGGCAGGTCGATTTCATCGTCGCCACCTACTCGATCACCGACAAGCGCAAGGAGAAGGTCGATTTCGCGGGCCCGTACTTCCAGACCGGGCAGTCGCTGCTGGTGCGGTCGGACAACACCGACATCACCGGGCCGGACTCGCTGAACGGCAACAAGAAGCTGTGCTCGGTGAAGGGTTCCACCCCGGCGCAGAACATCAAGGACAAGTACGTCGCCGCCCATGAGGTGCAGCTGATCACGTACGACACCTACTCGCTGTGTGTGGAGGCGCTCAAGTCCGGCGCAGTCGACGCGGTCACCACCGACGACATCATCCTGCGCGGTTACGCGGCGCAGTCGCCGGGCGCGCTCAAGGTGGTCGGCAACACCTTCACCGTCGAGAAGTACGGCATCGGCGTGAAGAAGGGCGACACCGAATCGCGCGGCAAGATCAATGACGCCATCGACGCCATGATCGCCTCCGGGGCGTGGAAGGCCGCGCTGGAGAAGGAGTTCGGCGCCACCGGATTCCAGGTTCCGGAGCCGCCCAAGGTCGACCGGTACTGATTCGCGGACTCGTGCTGGGTGATTTCCTGCTGCTGAAATCACCTGGCACGCTTCGTTTTCCGATCGGAGGAATGGGGCAGTCGTGTTCGACTTGATCTCCAACTATCACACCAAGCTGCTCGACGCGTTCTGGGTGACCATCAAACTGACGCTGTACTCGGGGTTCTGGGCGCTGATTCTCGGCACCCTCGTCGCGGGCATGCGGGTGTCGCCGATTCCGATCGCGCGCTGGATCGGCACGCTGTACGTCAACATCATCCGGAACACGCCGCTCACGCTGATCATCGTGTTCTGCTCCATCGGCCTGTACTCCACGCTCGGGCTGCGGCTCGCGGCGGAGGGTCCGAACAGTATCTCCGAGAACAACTTCCGGTTCGCGATCGTCGGATTGAGCGTCTACACGGCGGCTTTCGTCTGCGAGTCGCTGCGGGCGGGCATCAACACGGTGCCGTTCGGGCAGTCGGAGGCGGGCCGTTCGCTGGGGTTCACCTTCGGGCAGAACCTGCGCATGGTGGTGCTGCCGCAGGCCTTCCGGGCGGTCATCGCGCCGCTGGGTAGCGTGCTCATCGCCCTGACCAAGAACTCGACCATCGCCTCGGCCATCGGTGTCGGCGAGGCGGCGCTGCTCATGGCGGAGATGAACGAGAACGAGGCGGCCGTGCTCAATATCGGCGCCATCTTCGCGCTCGGGTTCGTGATCCTGACCCTGCCGACCGGCCTGTTCTTCGGCTGGCTGGCCAAACGATACGAGGTGGCGCGATGACCGCGGCGTCCGTGCTCTACGACGCGCCCGGCCCCCGCGCCCGGGTGCGCTACCGGATCTATACGGTCATCGCGATCGCCGCCGTCGCCGCGGTGTTGTGGTTCGTCTACCGCGGGCTCGCCGACAAGGGTCAGTTCACCGAAGCCAAGTGGAAGCCGTTCACCGAGAGCCAGGTGTGGAGCACCTACCTGCTGCCGGGTCTGCGCGGCACGCTCGAGGCGGCGGCGCTGTCCATCGTGCTGGCGCTGGTGCTGGGCATGCTGTTCGGCATTCTGCGCATGTCGGATCATCGGGCGATCCGCTGGTTCGCGGCCGTGGTGGTGGAGGTCTCGCGGGCGATTCCCGTGCTGGTCCTGATGATCTTCCTCTACTACCTGTTCGCCAAGCAGAACGCCTTCCCCTCCGATCAGCTGGCGCTGGCGGCGGTGGTGACGGCGCTGACGGTCTACAACGGGTCGGTCATCGCCGAGATCGTGCGCTCGGGCATCCGCGCGCTGCCCAAGGGGCAGACCGAGGCGGCCGTGGCGCTGGGCATGCGCAAGACCCAGGTGATGGTGTCGATCCTGCTCCCGCAGGCGATCACCGCCATGATGCCGGCGCTGATCTCGCAGATGGTGGTGGCGCTCAAGGACTCCGCGCTCGGCTACCAGATCACCTACCTCGAGATCGTGCGCTCGGGCACCCAACTCGGTGCCGCCCAGCAGAACCCGATCCCGTCGCTGATCGTGATCGCCATCATCATGATCGTTCTCAACTACACGCTGACCGTGCTGGCCACTCGCGTCGAGAAGTGGCTGCGCACCCGCAAACGCGGCTCCCGAGCCGTGGTCGCGGCGGGCACCATCACCGCCCCGCCCGGCATGGACGCCATGGTGTCCGACGTTTCCCTGCAGAAACCGCCGAACTGACCGGTGCGGCTTGCCCGACCGCCGGACAAGCCGCTCCCCCAGCTCGCATACTGAATTTCATGACCGAAGACGACAGCGCTCGAAGAGAATTCGTCTTCGGGCTCTTTCTGGCCACGGTGCTCGCCCCGCTCCTCGCGGGGCTCACCACCTTCGCCGCCATCCTCGGCGCCCACCTCACCCGCGCGGCCGCACACCGGCTCCGCGCCGCCCGCCGAGAGAAACCTCCGGAGCCCGAGTCCCCGCACCTCGCCGCCCAGCGCCCGTTCCGCCACACCGGACACCGGCACGCGCGCCGCGCACTCTCCACCCGCCGCCCGGGTGGGGTCCTGCACTGACCTGCTGACCTAACTACGCGCGCTGGCGGAGTGAGCACTCGGCGATTGTGATCAGTCGCCCGAGAGATCGGCCTCGGCCAGTTCGGCTTTCACCACCGCGTAGGCCGTCGATGCGCTGAAGCCGCGCCGGGCCAGGAGGCCGACCAGGCGTTGGGTGGCCTTGGCGTGGTCCAGGTTTCGGGGCAGGGTGCGAATTTTCGAACGCACCAATTCGGCGGCACGGGCTTGCTCGTCATCCTCGGCCGAGTCGGTAGGGGGCGGGGACGAGAGCTTCGAACGGCGAGGCGAGGACGCTGTTCCAGATGACCGGTCGGTCCGATCGGGAGCATCGGTGCCGAAGTTGGCGGCGTTCAACTCCGTGGTCACGACCTTGTAGGCGGTGGCGGAGGCGTAGCCGCGACGGGCCAGGAGGCCGACCAGGCGGCGGGTGGCTGTTTCGCGGTCGAGGGTTGGGGAGAGCGTGCGGAGCTTGGTGCGGATCAGTTCGGTTGCGGATTCGGCGTCGCCGGAGGGGGATTCGCGGCGGGGGTGAGTGGAATTCGAGTCGCCGGTCGGCGTGGACGCGGCGGCGCGGCGAGAGGTGGGTTGGGGCGGGAGTTCGGTGGCCACCACGTCGAAGGCGGTGCCCGGGTTGTAGCCTTTGCGGGCCAGCATGGCGACCAGGCGACGGACAGCCTTGTCACGGTCGAGTTCCGGGGAGAGATTCGCGGCTTTGCGGCGGACCAGGTCCGACGCACGAGTCCGCTCGGCGGCGGGGGTGATCGCCTCCAGGGCCGGTTCCGCGTGTTCGGGTGCGATTCCCTTGCGCCGCAACTCCTCGGCGAGGACCTTCTTGCCCTTGCCCGAGTAGGTGTGGCGCGAATGCACCCACTGCTGGGCGAACGCCGCGTCATCGATCAGCCCGACCTCGGTCAGCCGATCGAGCACCCGCTTCACCAGCTCGGCATTGAATCCCTTGTCCGCCAGCCGATCAGCCAACTCGAACCGGCTCCGAGCCCGATCGGTCAGCAGCCGCAGACACACATCCTTCGCCTGCGCTTCCGTGCCGCCGCCCGCCGGAGCACCCGGTCCGGCAGTCTCCTCACCGGCCCCGCTTCGTCGCCTACGACGGCCGCCCCGACCGCGACGACTGCCGTCATCGTCGGAGTCGGCACCATCTACCCCAGCCCGTTCCGCATCTCTGCCATCCCGTTCCCCATACTCCCCGTGCCGACGACCACCACGCCGCCCGCGTCGACCAGCCCGGCCGGAAGTCTCATCGTCATCGGGATACGGCTCGCCCGCAACCGAACTCTCGCAATCACCTGGATACGACCCCGCTGCACCTGAATTCTCGCTATCGGCCGGATATGCCCCCGCCGAAACCGAGTTCCGTCCGGCCCGACGTGCAGTGCGACGGCTACTCCCCTGGTCAGCATCGTCATGCTCGGTACCGTCCGGATCCGCCGAGGCCGCAGCCTCAGCACGGCGGCCTCGACGACGCCGATCCGAATCCGCCGCAGCCTGCGCCGCGTTCGCAGCGGCAATGGCGGTGGCCTCGGCCAAGGCCGCCCGCGCCGCAGCCAGCTTGTGGCCCGGAGCCCAGGTGACCGAATTCGACTCTCCCCCACCGACAGCGGTGCGCGCGATCGGCGACAGCTTGGTCGCCGAGGTGGCCGTCTCCCGGGAGACAGGGGCGGCAGGCTCGTTGAGGGATCCGGGCTCGGTCGCCCGAGTCGGCGGAACCGACTCACGGCCTGCACCGTTGGATGCAGGCACGGTCTGGGCGGCACGTCCCGTGGTCCGGTGGGTGTCCGAGGGGTGGTGCTCGGCGGACTTGTTGCCGGCTGAACCGACTGGAGATTCGCGGTCGCGGGCCTCGGATTCACGGTCGCGGTCGGCGGTCTCGTGGGCCGGCGGGTGCGGGGTGGCCGCGTCGGATGCGTCTGTGGTGCGCCAGGTGGAGGAGTGGCCCTCCGCTGGATTGTGTTCGGCGGGAGGGCGGTAGGAGTCGGCTCGGCCGGAGGGGCCGTAGTTCCAGCCGCCGCCGGAGGCGTAGGGGTCGGCGGAGTCGCGGCCGAAGAGGTCGTGGCTCGGCTCGGACGAGCGAGGGGCGGAAGGGCGGGATCCGCGGCGCGCGGACTTGGCGTCGCGGGATTCCAGTTGGCGGCGGAGGCGTTCCACCGCGTCCAATTGGGGGGTGGGCCCCGGCGGGGTGCGCCGGGGCCCTTCGGAATCCCGCGAGGTCATGTCAGAAGTCGGCGGCGGTTTCCTCGGCGGTGACGTCCGCGCCGATGCCGAGCTTCTCCTTGATCTTCTTCTCGATCTCGTCGCGGACGTCGGTGTTCTCGAGCAGGAACTTGCGGGCGTTCTCCTTGCCCTGGCCGAGCTGGTCGCCCTCGTAGGTGTACCAGGAGCCGGACTTGCGGATGAAGCCCTGCTCGACACCCATGTCGATGATCGAGCCCTCCTTGGAGATGCCGACACCGTAGAGGATGTCGAACTCGGCCTGCTTGAACGGCGGCGAGACCTTGTTCTTGACGACCTTCACGCGGGTGCGGTTACCGACCGCGTCCGAGCCGTCCTTCAACGTCTCGATGCGGCGCACGTCCAGGCGGACCGAGGCGTAGAACTTCAGCGCCTTACCACCGGTGGTGGTCTCCGGCGAGCCGAACATGACGCCGATCTTCTCGCGCAGCTGGTTGATGAAGATGGCGGTGGTGCCCGAATTGTTCAGGGCGCCGGTCATCTTGCGCAGCGCCTGGCTCATCAGGCGGGCCTGCAGACCGACGTGGCTGTCACCCATCTCGCCCTCGATCTCGGCGCGCGGCACCAGGGCGGCGACGGAGTCGATGACGATGATGTCGATGGCGCCGGAACGCACCAGCATGTCGGCGATCTCGAGCGCCTGCTCACCGGTGTCGGGCTGGGAGACCAGCAGCGCGTCGGTGTCGACACCCAGCTTGCGGGCGTAGTCGGGATCGAGCGCGTGCTCGGCGTCGATGAACGCCGCGACACCGCCGTTGGCCTGCGCGTTGGCGACCGCGTGCAGCGCGACGGTGGTCTTACCCGAGGATTCCGGGCCGTAGACCTCGACGATGCGGCCGCGCGGCAGGCCGCCGATGCCGAGAGCGACGTCCAGCGCGATGGATCCGGTGGGAATCACCGCGATCGGCTGGCGCGCCTCTTCTCCCAGGCGCATGACCGCGCCCTTACCGAAACCCTTCTCGATCTGCGCCAACGCCAGTTCGAGGGCCTTGTCACGATCGAAAGCCGGAGGTGCCATCGTCTGTCCCCTTCTCAACGGGTGAGTCTCATACTGTGGTTGGCGCCCACGTTAGAGGGAGGCACCGACAACTTCCGACGACGAGCTTAGACGAACAGGTGTTCGATGCAAGCGACGCGCTGAACGACACGCGAAACACCTGGTAGCAACCGATCGGCAAGCCGACCGGGCTCAGGGCACGACCCCCACCTTCCGGTCATCCAACAACGTCGTCGACTGCTTGAACATCCGCAACGCCGACAGCACCTGAACATCGTTGATCCCCGGCAGCACCCCCAGTGACTCGGTGACGTACCGGTACAGATGCGCGGTGTCGTGACACACCACCGCGGCCACCAGGTTCACGGTCCCTGTCGTCGCCGCGACGAAGGCGACCTCCGGGTGCGTGGCGACGGCCCGGCCCACCGCCTCCAGATCCCCGGGCCGCACCCGCATCCACAGCATGGCCCGCGACACGTAACCCATTCGCTCCAAGGCGAAGTCGAGATCGAAGTACAGCACCCCGGATTCGATGAGCTCGCTCATGCGCCGCGCCACCCGGCTCGAACTCCACCCGGTGGCGGTGGCGATCTGCGCGTAGGAGGCCCGCCCGTCACGCCCCAGGATGGCCAGCATCGCCTCGTCCTCCCGCGACAGCTGGACCGATTTCTCCGGCCCCCGCGGCTCCCACATGGGCGGCCGCGGCCCCAGTTCACGCAGCTGCCCGGCCGTGAGCAGCCCGCTGTAGCGCGGCCACTCCTCGGCGAACGGGAACTGCCGCATCACCTCGTGCACGGTCAGCTCGAGCACCTGCGTGGCGCGCGGGATCATCCGCAACAGCAGCTCGTCCTGACGCTCCACCGATCGCGGCCGGCACACGCAGGTGACCTCGAATCCGGTGGCCAGCAAGGAAACCCAGCTCACATCCGGTTGCCGGGCGAGCGCCTCGGCCAGCGCGACCGCCCGATTCGGCGGGGTCCGCATGCGCAGGATCCACCGGGTGCGCCCGAGCGGCACCGTATTCACCTGCCCGGCGACGTGGAGCATGCCGCGCCGCCGCAGCGACCGGTAGCGGCGGGCGACGGTCTGTTCGGATACGCCGAGGATCGCGCCGAGCCGGGCGAACGGGATGCGCGCGTCGGTGACCAGGCCGTGGATGATCTGCTTGTCGAGCGTATCCAGAACGGCGGATTCGTCCGCTTGTTCAGCATCCATGGGAGGAATCTTTCGCCAGAGCCGGTACGGCTAGGGGAAACCGGCCTTCATGGTCAGTCTAGGTGACGAAATCGCTCGTTCTCCTGGAGGTTCCCATGCGGAAATGGCTCCCCCTCGTCGCGGCCTGCCTGGGCACGCTGATGCTTCTCATCGACGTCACGATCGTGAATGTCGCCCTGCCCGACATCGCCGTCGATCTCGGCACCGGCCTGTCCGGATTGCAGTGGGTCGTCGACGGTTACGCTCTCGCCCTGGCCGCGCTGTTGCTGGTCCTGGGCTCGCTCGCCGACCGGGTCGGCGCGAAACCCACCTATCTGGTGGGCCTGGTCCTGTTCGCGGCCGCCTCGCTGGCCTGCGGTGTCGCGCAGTCCGCGGAGGTGCTGGTGGCCGCGCGCGCCGCGCAGGGCATCGGCGGCGCGGCCATGCTGGCGACGACGCTGTCCCTGTTGCACGCCACCTACACCGGCAAGGAGCGCGGTGTGGCGTTCGGCGCGTGGGGCGCGGTGGCGGGCGCGTCCGCGGGTATCGGCGTGGTGCTGGGCGGTGTGCTGACCGATCTGCTGTCGTGGCGGTGGATCTTCTTCGTGAACCTGCCCATCGCGGCGATCACGATTCCCTTGACCGCCATCGCTTTCGGCCCGTCGCCGCGCCGCGCCGATCGTGGTGTGGACCTGCCGGGTATGGCGGCGTTCGCGCTGGCGGCGACCGCGGTGACCTACGGCATCATTCGCGGCGGTGAACACGGCTGGACCGATGCCCGCGCGGTGACCGCCCTGATCGCCGGTGCGGCAGCTCTGCTGGCGTTCCTGGCCGTCGAATCCCGCAGCGCCGCACCGATGCTGCCGCTGACCCTGCTGCGTCACACCGGCTTGGTCGCGACCTTGATCGCCGCTCTCGGCATGAGTTTCGCCGCCTTCGCGGCCAGCCCGCTGATCTCGCTGTGGCTCCAGCAGCAACTGCACCTGACTCCGCTGCGGGCCGGGCTGTCGCTGCTGCCGATGTCGGTGAGCGCCTTCCTGACGTCGGGCGTGTTCGGCCGGCAGCTGCACGACCTGTCGCCGAAGTGGTCGATCGGCGGCGGCCTGCTCACGATCGGCGTGGGCAGCGGGCTGCTCACCCTGATCGACGCCGGATCGTCCTGGACCGCCGCGGTTCCCGGGCTGCTGGTGATCGGCGCCGGCGTCGGCGTGATGGCCCCGCCGCTGGTGGCCGTGGGCATGGCCGCCGTCCCGCCGCAGCAGAGCGGGACGGCGGCCGGGGCGGTGAACACCGCGCGGCAGCTGGGCCTGGCGCTCGGGGTCGCGGTGCTGGGCACCGTGTTCCGCGGCGCCGCCGGTGACGGCCGTCCGACGCTGCCGCACTTCGTGACGGGTCTGGATTCGGCGGTCGCGGTGGCGAGTGCCGTCGGAATCGTGTGTGGCGTCGCGGTTTTCGCGCTCTTCCGCACCCACGAACGCGATACCGAACCGGCTCCCGCTCCCGCGCTGGTCTGATCGTTAGCGCACAGGGAGGAGGGCGTCGTCCTCCTCCTCGGTGCGCGGGCCGAAGATGCGGCGCTCGGACTCGGCGATCGGCACATCGTTGATGCTGGCCTCGCGGCGCGACATGCGGCCGTCGGGCGCGAACTCCCAGAGTTCGTTGCCGTAGCTGCGATGCCACCGGCCCTCGTCGTCGTGCCATTCGTACTGGAAACGGACGGCGATGCGGTTCTCGGTGAAGGTCCACAGGTCCTTGCGCAGGGCGTAGCCGTTCTCGGTGGACCATTTGCGCTTCAGGAAGTCGACGATCTCGGCGTGGCCGGTGAGGAATTCGTCGCGGTTGCGCCAGACGGAATCCTCGGTGTACGCCTGCGCGACCTTCTCGGGATCGCGGGTGTTCCAGGCGTTTTCGGCGGCGCGAACCTTCTGCTTCGCGGATTCCAGGTCGAAGGGCGGCAGTGGAGGACGCATGGCGGCGGGCCTTTCGGGTTGACGGGGATCGCGGGTCAGGGGTTGACCGGCGATAGCTCGGGGTCGGTCCAGCGCAGGGGCGTGGCGCCCGAGATCTCGACGACCTCGGTGACGGTGAAATCGATGGCGCATTGCGCGCCGGGCGTGAAAACCGCCTCGTCCCACGTGATCTCGGCGGTTCCGGTGAGTTGCAGGGTGGCCCCGGTCCCCCAGTCGGGCACGAGCAGGCCGCAGCGCGGATCGGCGGCGATATTGCCGAGGGTCATGAACATGGAGTTGCCACGGTAGTCGGGCCAGCGCAGGCGGGTCGGGGAAAGCACCTGCAGGAAGCCGGGATTGCCGCCGCGATGGGAGGCGTCGGCGTGCCCGTCGGCGTCGGCGGATGCGACGAAGAAGGTGTCGGCGCGTGAGGCGAGTTCCCGCTGAGCGGCATCCAACTCCGTGCCGCGGCGCACCTCCGGCGTCGCGCCCGCGATCCATTCCTCGACCCCTCGACGGGAAATGTACTTCGGGCAGTTCGAATACACCTGTTCGGTGTCGATGCGTAGTCCGGTCGCGGTGGGCGCGACCACCCCGTTGACCCGCATGCGACGGCGCGTCTGCGGCTGCAAGGCGATCATCCCGACATGCCGTGTGCCGCGCAGCGATTCGGCCAGCGGGTCACCAGCCACCGGTGTCGCCTCGACCTCGATGACGCGCTCGCCGGCGGCGTGGACGAACCCGGGCGACCCCGCCAGCTGGCCCGCCCACATATGGCCCGCGTCATCGGCGGCGGCCAGGACGATCATCGGCTGTTCGGCCAGGAATTGCGCGGCGGCGGCCGGAATGTCGGGCCGGATCATCCGGCCGACCCGCTGCGCGATGTCGGCCTGGCCCAGCCGCCGCTGCACCGCCAGTTCCCCGGGGTGATAGGCGACCCCGCCGGGCAGGTCCCGGACCCGTATGTCGTTCATGTCCGTCTCCCTTCGGGGGCTCGGTTCGGTGGCGAGGCGCCGCAGCGGCACCCCATGCGAATCCCGCGGTGGCAGTCCGATATTCCGGCTCAGAAGAACCCGCAGGTCGGGGCGCTGCCCGAGGGAGCGGGAGCGTGCTCGGCGCCCGAGGGCGCGTACACCTCGAGGCGGATGCCATCCGGGTCGATGAAGAAGATGCCGCCGGAGGCCGCGCCCTCGCCGTGGGCGACGACGCCGTCGTGCGCGAACGCGACATCCAGGTCCTTCAGCGCGGTCTCCACCGCACGGACCTGGTCGATGGTGTCGACCTCGAACGAGAGGTGGTGCAGGCCGGGAGTTTTCGCCGAGAACTCGCCGTCGCTCTGCTGCCACAGCGTGACCTGCAGCTGCCCGTCGCGCCCGAGGAAGGCGAAGCGCTGCGCGCCCTCCCCGCCCGCGCCGAGCTGTTCGAAGCCGAGTGCGCGCCGATAGAAGGACACCGAGCGGTCGAGGTCGGTGACATTGAGGCCGATGTGCCCGGTGGCGAGGACGGGTGCGGTCATGATGAATCCCTTCGGAATGATCTAACCCATGTTCTTTGTTTGACAGGTTAGAAACTAATCGCCGGGGTCACCCATCGTCAACCCCTATAGTTGATTTGTCTGGTTAGAAGGGAGTGGATGATCCGATGACGACAAGGAGCCGGTTACCCTCAGACGTGCCCGAACCACGCCCCCACCTCGGTGAACCGCCCGCGTTGGACCTGCTCAACACGCGCTGGATAGCGCAGACGGGCCCGCGGGATCTGCTCACCGATGTGGCCGGCGCCCGGCAGTGGCTGGCCGACAACGATCTCGACGTCCCCGCCGACGAGGACACGCTCAATGCCCTGATAGCCGCCCGCGACGCGATCCTGCGCGTGGCCAAGGCCGACTCCGCGGATGATCCGCACATCGCCGACGACCTCAATGCGGTGCTCGCGCACGGCCGCATCCGCCGCGCCCTGACCGCAGCGGGCCCGGCCGACGTCCCCGAGGTCGCCGACCCGGCCTGGCTACCCGCCTGGCTCGCCGCCGACAACCTGCTACACCTGCTGGCGAGCTCCCCCGAACGCATCAAGCAGTGTGCGCACCCGCACTGTGTCCTGTGGTTCCTGGACACCTCCAAGAACGGCACCCGCCGCTGGCATTCCATGGCGGCGTGCGGCAATCGCGCCAAGGCGACGCGGCACTACGCGAAGAAGACCCAGTCGGAGCAGTCCGCCGGGTAACCCGAATTCACCAGCGCGACTTCGGTACATCGAATTCCGCGCACAGCGCCCGCCACACGTCGCGGGGATCGATCCCCGCCTCGATGGCCTGCGCGCCGGTCCGCCCCATGGACGGCAGCACGTGATCGGCCAGCAGCGCGTCGGCGCGCGCCGTGCCGAACTCGGTATGCATCAACTCCTGAAACTCCGTCAGCCGCACGGCCGCGAGCCTACGCCACCGACCGAATCCGGCCGGTGGCATACCGGTCCGACCGGATCGCCCGACTCGTACACGACCGGTTGGCCCGGAGCTCGCGCCGCTGGTCCGGCACTCGCCGAGCAGGCGGCGTCAGCGCACCACGGCGTGACAGATCTCGACCGGGTCGACGGTGTCCGCGATGCCGGCGGCGGCCGACTCGGCGGCGGTCTTGTAGGCGGGATCGTCCAGGATGCGTTTCACCGCGTCCCGCAGGGCCTCGGGGGTGAGCGGCCGCACGAACAGGGAACTGCCTTGGCGGGCCGCGCGATTGGCGAGCTCCCACTGGTCGCCGCCACCGGGAACGGTGACGATCGGGACGCCTGACAACAGGGTCTTGGCGAGCAGACCGTGTCCGCCACCGCCGATCACGACCGAGGCGTGCCGCAGCAGTTCGTCCTGACGACCCAAACCGGCTGTGGCCCAGGACGGGAGGTCGGTGGGCGGGGTGTCGAGGGTGGAGATGGCGACACGAACGCCCGCGCCCTCGAACGCCGCCAATGCGGCCTCCGCCAGACCGACCTGGCCGGTCTGAGCGGTCGAGGGGGCGACCATGACCAGCGGTTCGTCGCCGGGCGGCAGGTCGAGGATGTGAGAGGTGGGCTCCCACAGCAGGGGCCCGACCAGGTGGGCGTTCTCCGGCCAGTCCGGCCGCGGCACCTCCAGGGCGGGCAGCGTGCCGATCAGCCGGGCATCGGGCCCCGGATCCTCCGCGGGCAGGCCGATACTGGCCCGCGCCTGCTCACGCTGCACTTCTCCGCGTCGCACGGCGCGCGAGCTCAGCCCGCGCAGCACCGAGTCCCGGGCCCGACCGCGCAGCCCCTCTCCCGCCGCGAGGCCACTCCCGATGGGCGGCAACCCCTTCGACTGCAGGTACAGCGGATGCGGCGACAGTTCCACCCACGGCAGCCGCAACCGCTCCGCGGCCATCCCACCGCCGGCGGTGAGCACGTCCGACACCACGAGTTCGGGCAGCATGGCGCTCAGATCCGGCAGGATCTCGGTCGAGATATGCGCGGCCCGTTGATGAATCCGCGCCCCGGCGTCACTGTCGTCGTCCTCGGCCCGCGGCGCGAGGCCCTTGAGCCGTCGCACCCCGATCCCGGCGTCCCGGGCGGCGTCGAACCAGCGCGGGCTGGTGAACAGCACCGGCTCGTCCCCGGCCGCCAGCAATCGTTCACACAACGCAATCGCCGGAAACGCATGCCCCGGATCAGGCCCGGCCACCACCGCTACTCGCACGCAGCCAGGGTGCCACACCCGCCCGACAGTTCCGGAACCTCACCCGCATTCCGACCTCGCGCCGCCGGGCGGACGGCGGCATCCCAGCTCAGCCCGCGAAGCGGTACAGCTCGAAGCTGAGGGCTCGGGCGGCGGGGAAGCCCTCCTTGGGGCCGGTGGTCATCTCGATGACGGCGCGGGCCTGGGCTTCGACGGGTTCGGGGCTGAGGACCTCGAGGTAGCGACGGTGGGCGGTGAGGGATTCGACGGCAGCCTCGACGGTGTCGGTGACGTCGAGGCCGTGGCTACCGACGCCGACGCCGTAGACGGCGGCCCAGCGCGGGGACCAGGCGGGCAGGTCGGCGATGTCGGGGTGGATCCACTCGTTGCCCGCGTCGGAGACGGCGTCGAGGGCGGCACGGCCGACGGCGCGGTGGTCGGCGGAGTTGACGTAGCCGCGCGCCCAGGTGTCGCCGTAGTTGAACAGGAGCACCATTTCGGGGCGGTGGCGGCGGATGGCGGCGGCCAGGTCGCGCCGCAGGGCAAGGGATTCCTCGATGCGGCCGTCCGGGTAGCCGAGGAATTCGACCGAGCTGACGCCGACGATCTTGGCCGAGGCCCGCTCCTCGTCCTCGCGCAGCGGCCCCGCCTCGGCGGGCGACAGCCCCGCGATACCGGCCTCACCACTGCTGACCAGCACGTAGCGGATGTCCTTGCCCTGCCCGGTCCATCGTGCGACCGCCGCGGCGGCCCCGTACTCGATGTCGTCGGGATGCGCCACGATGACGATCCCCCGCTGCCAGTCCTCGGGAAGCTGCTCCATGCCTGTATTCAACTCCGGGCGCACCGGCCCGCGCCACCAGGGCACGAACTTCGCACCCCGGACCCGTATCGCGCCGCCCGCGCCGAGCCGGCAGCGGCGGATCACAGCATGCTGAGCACGCCCTCGAACGCCGCCTCGGCCGCTCCCAGCAGTTTGAGATCCGGTCCCAGACAAGACTTCTCGATCCGCACCCCGCCGAATGCCCGGCTGACCATGCTGCGCCGGTGCACCTCCTCGCGGACCCGCGCGATCGCCCCGTCGGGCAGCGCGGTGAACAGGTCGCCCAGCACCACCAGTTCGGGTCCGAGAATGTTCACGACATTGACCAGCCCGAGCGTCAGCCAGTCCAGGTACTCGTCGAGCTGGGATTCCCAATTCCCGCCCAGCGCACGCAGTTCGGCCACGATCGCGCCGCGCGGCCCGTGCTCGGGCATGCCCAGGGCCCGGCACAGCGCCGCCTCCCCCACCTCGCCCTCCCAGCAGCCCTCGTTGCCGCAGTAGCACTTTCGCCCGCCGGGTCGCACCGTCATGTGCCCGATCTCGCCCATGTACCCGGCCTGCCCGCGCAGCAGCGCGCCCTGGGCGATGAGCCCGCCGCCCACCCCGACATCGGCGGACACGAACACCGCGTCGGCGGCGGTGCGCCCGGCACCCCTGACATGCTCTGCGAGAGCGCCGAATTCGGCGTCGTTGCCGACCGTGACCGGCACGTCCAGCACCGCCCGCAGCCGCTGCCCGAGCGCCACCTCGCCCCAGCGCAGATTCGCGGCATGGTGCACCAGCCCGTCGGCGCGCCGCACCACCCCGGGCACGCACACCCCGGCCGCGACCGGCCGCAGTCCCAGATCCTCGGCCAGGATCGCCGAGGACTCCGCGACGTGGGTGATCACCTCGTCCGGTTCCCGTTGCCGCCCACGCAGATTCCAGCTGTTGCGGCCCATGATCTGCCCACCGAACCCGACCAGCGCGATCCCCACGTGCTCGACCTGCACGTCCACCGCCAGCACCACCGCCGCCTCGGGTTGCGGCAGCACCAGCAGCGACGGCCGTCCGGCCCCACGGGCCAGCCGCGGCACCTTCTCCTCCACCACGCCGTCCTCGGCGAGCCCGTCCACGAGCATCTTGATGGTGGATCGGTTGAGCCCGAGTTCGGCCGCGAGGGTCGCGCGGGTGGCGGGGCCTCCGGTGTGTAGCAGCCGCAGGAGGGTCGACCGGTTGAACCGGCGCACCTCGTCCGGACGGGCGACGGTCATGAACTCGGATATACCATCGCGCGGCTCACCGACCGGACATCGCCACGCGGCGTCTCGACAGCGCGTCGACGGAGGCGGCCAGCAGCAGCACCAGCCCGGTCACGATGGACACCACCGCCGCCGGTTGCCGCAGCAGGCCCAGCCCGTTCGACACCACCGCCAGCACCGCGCCGCCGATCACCGCGTCGGCGACCCGCCCGCGCCCCCCGAACAGCGACGTCCCGCCGATCACGGCCGCGCCGACCGCGAACAGCAGCGTATTGAGCCCGCCCGCTTGCGGATCCACCGAACCGACCTTCGAGGAGTAGACGATCGCCCCGACCGCCGCGCACGCGGAACTGATCACGAAGACGCTGGCCCGCAACTGGGTGACATTGATGCCCGCGCGCCGCGCCGCCTCGACATTGCCGCCGACCGCGTAGATGTGACGGCCGTAGGTGGTCCGCGTCAGCACGTAGGTTCCGGCGACCAGCAGCACCAGCACGATCGGAACCACGTACGGCACACCGGAAATGACGATCAGCGAGCTCGGCGACCGGTTGACGGTGAGCAGCGCCGTCACGACGACCGCGAAGATCACCAGCGCCGAAACCTTCACCACTACCAGCGCCGTCGGCCGCGTCACCAGCCCCCGCCGCCGGCGCAGCACGTGCCCGCCGAGCGTGACCACGGCGTACCCGCCCGCCGCCACCACGCACAGCGCCCAGCTGCCCACCGTCGACAGATTCCCGTTGGCCACCGCGTCGAGCACGTGCGAGGAACTGATCCCCAGCACCCCACCCTCACCGATGAGCTGCAGGATCACGCCCTGCCACGCCAGGAACAGCGCCAGCGTCACCACGAACGACGGCATCCCGATCTTGGCGATCAGGAACCCGGTGATGGACCCGATGGCCGCGCCCACGCATACCGCGAGCAGCATCTCCACCCACGGATTCGCGGACAGGCCCAGGACCGTCAGCAGAATCCCGAGCAGCGAGAACGCCACCCCCGGCCAGATCCGCAGCAGCCCCGCCAGGATCGCGGCCAGCGCCAGCATGGCGTTGAACACGAAGAACACCGTCGACCCCATGCCGGTCAACAGGTTCCCGTTCTCCACGTAGTGCATGGCCAGCACCGCGCCCGCCACCCCGGAGGCCGTGCCCGCCGACAGATCGATCTCGCCGATCAGCAGCACGAACACGATCCCGATGGCGATGATGGTCTGCCCCGCGCCCTGCGCCAGCAGGTTGGCGATGTTGTTGAGCGAGAAGAACACATCCGAGAGGGCCGAGAAGAATACGATCAACGCCACGAGGCCGAGAATCGCAGGCAGCGAACCGATCTCGCCGCCGCGCAGCCGAGCCACATAGTCGCTCAAAGCTTCTCGCACCGACAGTGTCGTGGTGTCGATTCCGAAGTCGGTGACGGCGGTCCCGGATTCGGCCGTCGCTTCGGGAACATTGGTCATGGCGGTGGATTCCTCGCTCACATCGCCACCGCTTCCGGACGCGCCAACCCGAGATCCCCCGAGCGCCCGGCGGTGATCAACTCCACCACCTGCCCGGTGGTGACATCGGCGGTCCGCACCTGCGCGGCCATCCGTCCCAGGTACAGCACCGCGATCCGATCCGCGACCTCGAAGACGTCGGCCAGGTTGTGGCTGATCAACATCACCCCGAGACCTTGTTCGGCCAGCCGCCGCACCAGATCCAGCACCTGCCGTGTCTGCGCGACGCCGAGCGCCGCGGTGGGTTCGTCGAGCAGCACCAGATTGCTGTTCCACAGCACGGCTTTGGCGATCGCCACGGTCTGGCGTTGCCCGCCGGAAAGTGCCGCGACCGGGGTGCGCACCGATTTCACGGTGCGCACCCCCAACGAGGCCAGGGTGCGCCGCGCCGCCTCCTCCATGCTCGCCTCGTCCAGCAGCCACGGCTTGCCGCGCTCCCGGCCGAGGAACATATTGGCCACGATGTCGAGATTGTCGGCCAGGGCCAGGTCCTGGTAGACGACCTCGATGCCGAGCGCCGCCGCGTCCTTGGCGCCACGCAGGTGAACGGGTTCGCCCCGGAATCGCACCTCGCCCGAATCGGCGGCGTGGATTCCGGCGACACATTTCACCAGCGTGGATTTGCCCGCGCCATTGTCACCGACGAGTGCGGTGACCTCGCCCGCCGGCACGGTGAGGTCCACGTCGTGCAGCACGTGCACCGGTCCGAAACTCTTGTTCAGGCCGGTGATCCGGAGCAGCGGCTCATTCATGCCGAATCCTCAGGCGATGCCGAGCGCGGAGCAGGCGGACTTCACGTCGCCGGAGCAGACGTCACCGGCCTTCACGAAGCCGGAGTCCACCACCTGCTTGACCTCGGTCTTGGTGATCGGTTGCGGTTGCAGCAGCACGGATTTCACGTCCCGCTTGCCCTTCGGGTCCTGGCTCACGGCCTGCGCCAGCGCGTCCGCGGCCGCCTTGTCACCCTTGGCCAGGGCGACGGCGAGTTTGGCCGCGTTCTCCGCCTCCTCCTTGATGGGCTTGAACACGGTCATGTACTGGTCCCCGCGCAACACCGCCTTGAGCCCGTCGACGGTGGCGTCCTGACCGGTCACCGGCACCTTGCCATTGAGGCCGTTCTTCTTCAGCACCGTGATCACCGCCCCCGCCAGGCCGTCGTTGGCGGCGACCACGCCGTCGACCTTGCCGCCATTGCCGGTGAGGATCTGCTCGAAGGTGGTGCCGCCCTTCTGGTTGTTCCAGTCGTCGATGGGCTGGCTGCGCACCAGTTTCAACGCGCCCGAATCGTAGAGCGGCTGCAGGGCTTTCTGCTGGCCCTGATGGAAGAGGGTGGCGTTGTTGTCGGTCGGGGCGCCTTCGATCTCGACGACCTGCGCGCCCGGCTTGTCCTTGAGTGCGGTCGCCAGCCCCTGACCTTGCAGCTCACCGACCTTCACATTGTCGAAGGACACGTAGTAGTCGGAGGATCCGCCGAGGTTGAGGCGGTCGTAGTCGATGGTCGGGATGCCCGCCTTCTTGGCCTTGGCCGCGACGGCGCTGCCGACCTCACTGTTGATGGCGGCGATCACCAGGACCTTGACGCCCTTGGAGATCATGCCGTCGGCGAGGGTGGTGAACTTCTGGACGTCGCCCTGCGCGTTCTGGACGTCGGCGTCGAATCCGGCCTGGTTCAAGGCATTTCGCAGCAGGGGCTTGTCGAAGGATTCCCAGCGGGCCGAAGTGGCCGTCTCGGGGAGGATGACACCGACCGTCCCGTTTCCCCCGCCACCGGCGGGAGCGTTGGACGTGGCGGTGTCGGTACTGGAATTGGATCCGCAGGCGGTGAGGGTGAGCAAGCCGGACAGAGCCAGCGCGGCGGCGGCGTAACCCCGTCGACGTCCGGACTTCTTCGGCGGGAGCGCGCTTTTCGTCCTCATCAGGGTGACCTTTCAGCAGCGGTCACTGGGTTGCGACCGCACACACGGCATATGTTGTGGGCAACAACATATGCCGTGCGCGGTCACGGAGGGGACGATTCGCCAAAACTGGCGAGGCCGATCAGGGCAGTAGAATGACCTTTCCACCGGCGTGGCCGTCCATCACGAAGGTATGCGCCGCAGCCACTTCCGCCAGCGGGAACGTCTTCGCGATGGCCAGATCCAGCTTGCCCGCCGACAGCAGCGGCAGCAGTTCACGCCAGGCATTGCCGCGGATCTCGGTGCCCGGATCGGCGCCGGGGCCCTGGCCCAGCACCTTGAAACCGTCGGTGGCCGCGCGGCCGAAGGCCACGATGCTCGCGATCCGGCCGCGGTCGGCGACCAGTTCGAGAGAGACGTCCACCGCCTCGTCGGTGCCGGCCGTGTCGATGGCGGCGTCGATTCCGTTGGGGGCCAAGGCCTTCACCCGATCGGCCAGACCGGGACCGTAGGCGACGGGTTCGACGCCATACGCCCGCAGCCGCTCGTGACGACTCGGCGAGGCGGTGCCGATCACCCGGGCGCCGCGCGCGACCGCCAGCTGGGCGGCCAGAGCGCCGACGCTGCCCGCCGCGCCGTGCACGAGCACGGTGTCACCGGGGCCGACGGCGGTGGCGGCGAGCAGATGCACCGCGGTGCCGCCGACACTGAGCACGCCCGCGGCCTGCTTCCAGTCCACGTCGGCGGGCTTGGGCACGACGCGGGAGGCGTTCGCGGTGACCGCGGTGGCGTATCCGCCGCCCACCGTCGCGATGACCTCGTCACCGACCTCGATCGGCCCGGCCGGGCCAACCGCGTCGGGGCCGATGGCGGTGACCACGCCGGCCACCTCGAGCCCCAGCCGGATCGGCAGCTTGCTCGGATCGGTGCCGAACGCACCGCTGTAGAGCTTGTAGTCGAAGGGATTCACCCCGGCGGCACGCACCGCGATGGTGACGTCGCCAGGCCCCGGGTCGGGCACATCGACGTCGATGAGCGACAAGACTTCCGGTCCACCGTAAGCGGTGGCAACGACAGCAGTAGCCATACGGCGATCATACGGAGAACGGACCGCCCGCCCGGGTCTCCCCGGGTAGACGGTCCGTTGTGGGCCGTACGGTCAGAACTTGCTCAGCGGCGACTTGTCCTTCGACCCCGACACCGCCTTGTACAGCAGGTACAGGCCGAAGATGACCGCGCTCACCATCAGGATGGGGAACAGGCTCTTGATCAGCGCGCCGAGAATCATGAAAGCGATCCAGACGAGGACGACGACGCCGAGAATCTTCCAGAACATTCCTTGCCTCCTAGTTTCCGAACCGCCGTCCGCGCGATCCGACACCATCCATACTGCGTCGGCCGGGCCAGAAAATCACCAGGTCAGCCGCGATATCCGGGACAGAATCAGGGTTCACCCCGAGGTCGTGCGACTGTCCAGGAGCGGTCGATCCGGCGTGCCGGACCCCGCGCTACCTGCGGTGCTGCCGGCCGAGGCCGCCGCGGGCGTCGCTGCCCCGGCAATCGCGCGCACGCGCGCCCGAAGCGCGACCCCGGGGTCCACAGATGCGGGAATGGGACGCGCCGCCGCGACATCGATGCGGGCGGCAGTGCGGGCATTGACGAGAGAGCCCCAGACCACACGGAGTTCTCGTCTCGGACGCGGGCAGTTCTCAGGGACGCGTGCGGAAACGCTGGTCGGCCAGCTCGGTGAGCGCCTGAGCCCACCCGTCGAGCCGATCGGCGGCATCGCGCAGCCCGACCATGGCCCAGCCGAGATCATCGGCCACCGCGGCGCTTTCGGGCACGGCCAGCACCCGGGCGGCCGCCTCGACCATGCCCTCGAATTCGACCACGCCACCGTCGAGACGGACCGACACGGCCCGAACATGCTCGCCCAGAGGCGAATTCGACCCCAGCGCACCGGCGGCCTGCTCCATGGCGACCACATCCTGCGCGAGGGCGTGCAGAGCGGCGGCACCCGACGCGGCGGTCTCGAGCGTGTCGTCGAGATCATCCGCCGGCAGTCGCCCGGACCGCGCGATCTGCGCGTGCAACCCGTGCAATGCCCGCTCCGCCCGCACCAACCGCGCGATCGAAGCCCGCGCCGCCGACCGGATCGGCGGCAACTTCCGCGGCACGAACGCCGCCTGCGGCAAGGGCTCCCGCCGCATGTCCAGATACCGCCGCGCCGTCACCGCGGTCCCGGTCACCAGCGCGACCGCGCCGCCGCCGACCACGACCACCGCCCACGCGGGCGCCGAGATCAACACCAGCCCAACGGTTCCGGCCGTCGTCAACCCGGAGGCGGTCCCGAGCCGGAAACTCCGCCGCCGAGCCCGTCGCCGCTTCCGCAGCTCCCGCTCCCGCGGATCGGCCCACTTCCGCACGGCCACCAACGCCTGCTCCCCCACACCCCGCAAGGTGTCCGGCAGCCGCTGCGCCAACTCCTCGGGCTCGAACCCGGTGGGCGCCAACACCTCCCGCACCGCTTCGGTGGCCCGCTCCCGCCGTGCCCGCTTCTTCGCACGCCGACCGGACGCTCGAACCTCGGGACCGGCCGACTGGTTGCGCGGGGCAGCGGCATCGATTGGCGCGCCGAATTGTCCAGTGGCTCCGGCCGGTACCGCGCCCGATGGCCGCGGTTCCGAGTTCGAGGGGGCAGGCTGCACGTCGCGTCCGATCGGACGCTTGCGGCTGCGCCACCCTGTCGATGCGGCCGTCGGCGGGACCTGCGGAACGGCGTGAGGCGCCGACCGGGGCGCGTGGGGCGGGGCTGTCGTCGACTGCATGGGATCGGATTGCGCAGGCGCGGTGGCGGCTCGGGCAGTGGAGTGGTCATTGAAGGGCGCGCCTGCTGAGGCAGCGGCCTGACCGACGGGGTTTGGTTCCGGCGCGTGGAAACCGGTTGGAGAGGGTGCAGAAGCCGTTCCGGGCCCGGAGGTTTCGGGTTGCGCGGGTGGCTGGGAGTTTGCGGGCGCACCGAACGGTGCGGGGAAGCCCGGGATGGGATCGGGGTTTTTCGTCCGGGTTCGGCGGAGAAAACGGGCAGGGGAGGTCGCGGGACTCTGGTCGGCCCGCGATCTCCCCATCGTGTACTACTTTCCGCGCAGCAGTTACTGCTGGGCGGCCTGGCCCTTGTTGAACGGCTGCGCCGCCGGCTGGGCGGGCTGGCCCTGCGGGATCTGCTGCTGGGCGCCGCCCGACGGCAGGGCGTCGCCGCGCATGGAGGCGCGGATCTGCTCGAGGCGGCTGTGGCCGGCCATC
The DNA here is from genome assembly GCF_050955695.1 of Nocardia sp. CA-136227. Lineage (NCBI taxonomy): Bacteria > Bacillati > Actinomycetota > Actinomycetes > Mycobacteriales > Nocardiaceae > Nocardia > Nocardia sp. CA-136227. The sequence goes on along the minus strand of NZ_CP192081.1, from coordinate 2,653,433 downwards.
TGGATCGAGGCCTGCTGGACCTCCATCATGCGGCCCTGGACCGAGTTCTGGGCCAGCTCGGCCGAACCCAGGGCGTTGGCGTAGCGGCGCTCGATCTTCTCGCGCACCGCGTCCAGGCTCGGGGTGGTGCCGGGGGCCGACAGGGTGGAGTCCATCTGCTGCAGCGAGGCCGAGACCTGCTCCTGCATCTTGGCCTGCTCCAGCTGGGACAGCAGCTTGGTGCGCTCGGCGACCTTCTGCTGCAGCAGCATGGCGTTCTGCTCGACGGCCTTCTTGGCCTGGGCGGCGGCCTGCAGCGACTGGTCGTGCAGCACCTTCAGGTCTTCGACCGACTGCTCGGCCGTCACCAGCTGCGCGGCGAAAGCCTCTGCGGCATTGGTGTACTGGATCGCCTTCTCGGTGTCGCCCGCGCCGGTGGCCTGGTCGGCGAGCATAACCGCCTGGCGCGCATTGGCATTGAGCTTCTCGACCTCGTCCAGCTGACGATTGAGCTTCATCTCCAGCTGGCGCTGGTTGCCGATCACCGACGCGGCCTGCTGCGACAGGGCCTGATGCTGGCGCTGGGCTTCCTCGATGGCCTGCTGGATCTGAACCTTCGGATCCGCATGCTCTTCGATCTTCGAGTCGAAGAGGGCCATCAGGTACTTCCAGGCCTTCACGAACGGATTAGCCATCGATTGATCCCGCCTCCATATGACGTGCCGCGCCCCGTAGCGCGACAGTAGTGCGCGACCGTCGCGCACCCCTGTTGTCCCATATCTCCACTGTGCAACGGTCGTTCCAGAGATTTCGGCAACAGCACGACCTCTCCGGGACGAAGCCTACAGAGAATTTATCCCTTTCGGCCCCTCAGTACAGCGATCACTTGGCGGCGACCAGCACCAGACGATCCGACTTGGGGGCCGGAATCACGATGCGGGGGCCGAAAGTTCCGTCCGCGGCCATCGCCACGTCACCATCGCCACCCCGGACGGGCACCTTCGCGGCGGCCTTGTCGGCGTCGGCCATGGTGGAGCTCACATCGAACAGCACCTGCGCCAGCGGGACGTCCAGGGCCTGGCAGATGGCGGCGAGCAGCTCGCTCGACGCCTCCTTGCGACCCCGTTCGACCTCGGACAGGTACCCCAGGCTCACTCGCGCGGAGGTCGAGACCTCACGCAACGTCCGGCTCTGGGCGACCCGAGCGCGCCGCAGGCTTTCCCCGATGGCTTCTCGCAGCAGCGTCATCTCGTTCTCCTCACACTCGTCTCGCCGGACCCAGCGTTTGACTGGACAACGTCCGGCGTCGGCCGCGCGTTCCCGGTGTCGTCACTCGCCCCGAACCAAGCGGACGAGCTCGGTGACCGCGGCGCGTACCGCGCCCACCCTGATCGTCCACCGGTCTCCCGGCAACTTCAACCGAAGCACCTCGGTGGACTCCGGACCCGCTATACCAACAAATACCGTGCCAACCGGTCGGCCGTCCTGTGGTTCGGGTCCAGCGACTCCGGTGAGTCCGATTCCCCAGTCCGCTCCGCACCGCTCACGTGCGCCGACGGCGAGCTGCTCGGCGGTGCTCGCGGACACCGGACCATCCGAGGTCAGCGTGTCGGCACTCACGCCGGCGAGCGACGCTTTGAGGTCGGTGGCGTAGACGATCAGCCCACCCCGTAACACCGCGCTCGCGCCCGGAATTCCCGCGATGGTCGCGCTGAGCAGTCCGGCGGTCAGCGATTCCGCGGTGGCCACGGTCTGCTCGGCCGCGATCAGGGCGGCCACCAGATCGGCGGCGGGCGCGGAGGTGACCAGCGGGTCGGGCGGGATGGGACCGGCGGTCGCTACGCGCGACAGCAGGCCGTCGATGTCCGGCCGGACCTCACGCGGCACGACTGCCGCCCGGCGACCCGAACCACAGCCGGGCCGCTTGCACGACGTAATCGAGACCGGTGACCACCGTCAGCAGCACGGCCAGGTACATCAGGTCCATTCCGGCCGTGGCGAAGGAGCCCGACAGCGGCAGCAGCAGCACGCCGATGGCGACCGACTGGACCAGCGTCTTGAGCTTGCCACCGCGGCCCGCGGGAATCACCCCGCGCCGGACCACGGCCAGCCGCAGCAGGGTGACGCCCAGTTCGCGGGCCACGATCACCAGCGTGATCCACCAGGGCAGATCGTGCAGCATGGACAGCCCGATCAGCGCGGCCCCGATCAGCGCCTTGTCCGCGATCGGATCGGCCAGCTTGCCGAAGTCGGTGACCAGACCGTATTTGCGGGCCAGTTGCCCGTCGATGCGATCGGTGATGGCGGCGACGCCGAACGCGGCCGCCGCGACCCAGCGCCACTGCGGGTCGTGTCCGCCGCGTGCGAACAACGCCATCAGGAACAGCGGCACGATGAGAATGCGCAGGATCGTGAGCACATTGGCGATGTTCAGCAGCGGCACCGGCTTCGGCTCGACCAGCGTCTCCGCCCGGTGCGCGGCCAGGGCGTCCGGCCGGTCGGTCTGCGGACGAGCGGCGGGCGCGAAGCCCGGACTCACCGCGGGACGGGGGTCGGCCCAGCGCCCCTCGATCTCGTCACGCTGCACCGTCACCAGCGCCCCCACCGGCCGCGGGACCGGCCACGGTTTCCGGACCAGGCCGGGATGCGGGAGAGCTGGATGTGCGACACACCGACAAGCCTATCGGTACGCGGGCCGACTACTGTGCACCCCATGACAACACGGGCACCAGACAGCGGTTCGATCGGCGGGCAGGCGGCGGGAGCGCCGGTCGTCCGCCGAGCGCGAACCTCTGACGTGCCCGAGATCAAACACCTCATCGACATCTACGCCGGCCGCATCCTGCTCGAGAAGAACCTGGTCACTCTCTACGAGGCGGTGCAGGAGTTCTGGGTCGCCGAACGCGACGGGGTGATCCTCGGCTGCGGGGCGCTGCACGTGCTGTGGGCCGACCTCGGCGAGGTGCGCACGGTCGCGGTGCACCCCGACATCAAGGGCACCGGCGCGGGGCGGCTGATCGTGGAGCAGCTCATCGCGGTCGCGCGGGAGCTGGAATTGCGGCGGCTGTTCGTGCTCACCTTCGAGGTGGAGTTCTTCGCCCGGCACGGGTTCGCGGAGATCGAGGGCACTCCGGTGACGGCGGAGGTGTACGCCGAGATGTGCCGGTCCTACGACACCGGTGTCGCCGAATTCCTGGACCTGTCCTACGTCAAGCCGAACACGCTCGGGAATACCCGAATGCTGTTGACGCTCTGACTCTTCCGTATCCGTCACCGACTTCGATCAGGAGCGTGCCCATGGCCGTCTTCGCCGTCCACTACGTCTACTCCGAGGCCACCGTCCCGGCCCGCGACATCCACCGGCCCGAGCACCGGGCCTGGCTGAACGCACTCGTCGACGAGGGCACCGTGCTCACCAGCGGGCCCTACGCGGACGGGTCCGGGGCGCTCATCCTGGTCTCGGCCGAGGATCTGGCCGCGGTCACCAAGCTGTTCGAGGACGACCCGTTCAATCGGGAGGGCCTGCTCGAGGACAAGCGGATCACCGAATGGTTGCCGACCATGGGCGCGTTCGTTCCCTGAACCACGCACTGCGCCAGATGATCACGGCACTGGTCGCGATCATCAGCAGCGGATAGCAGCCCGCGTAGGTCGGCACGGTGAGGTACGCCCACCACACCGACCGGTCTGCGCGGGGCAGCATGAACAGGCCGATGCCGATCGGGTGCGGGGAGCCCTCCATGGGCGGACGGTCGGAAAAGGTCCACCACCAGCTGAATCCGATGAGGACGACGGCCGCGGGGGCCAGCATCGCCCAGCGGACGGTGGCGGTGCGCGCGTAATGCCAGGTCAGAATCGCCAACGGCATGAACCACACCCAGTGGTGTCCCCAGGAGAACGGGGAGACGCAGGCGGCGGTCATACCTGTCACCGTGACGGCAAGTAGCTCACGGTTCGCGCGGTGGGCCAGGACGGCGGCGAGCAGGCCGAGGACCGCGACCGGCAGCACCACGAGCACCCAGAGCCAGGCTGGGGGCTCGAACACCGTCGCGCCGAACGGGCTCGACGTGAAGCGCTCGATGTCGAAGAAGCGCAGCAGCTGCGCGAGAAAGCCGTTCAGGGACTGGTTGGCCGGGGAATCGACCGCGCCGACACGCTCGGGGGCGGCGATCTGGCGACTCCAGTAGGACCAGGCCTCGTGCGGCCGTAGAAGGAAGCCGATCGCGACGGTCGCGGCGAACGCCCCCGACGCGACGCCCAGGGCCCGCCATTGACGGGTGCAGGCGAGGTAGACCATGAAGAAGATCGGCGTCAGTTTGATCCCGGCCGCGAGCCCGATGCCCGCGCCGCGCAGCGATGCCGCGCGCGGTCTCGTGAGGTCCCAGACGACCAGCAATGCCAGGAAGATGTTGATCTGGCCCAGCCAGATGGTCGTGCGCACCGGTTCCAGCACCGTGCACACCACCGCGAGCGGGAGCGCGAACATCCACGTGCGCAGCGTGTTCCGGTATCCCACGGCGATCAGGCAGCGCCCGGCGAGGGCGATGAGAGCCGCGAGGGTGGCCGTCCACCAGAGGGCTTTGACCGTGACGAGGGAGAACAGCGTGAGCGGCACGAAGGCCAGGGCCGCGAACGGGGTGTAGGTGAACTCCATGCCGAACACCACCGGACCGTCGTAGAGGCCCGATCGCGCGCGGATCACCGCACCGCCGGCCTGATAGACGTCCAGATCGACGCCATTGTTGAACAGTCCGTAGTAGGGATCATCGATCGGCAGTGCGTATATGTGCCACACGATCGCGGCCGCCGCGAGCAGCAAGCCGATGATCAGCATCCGGTCGGTCACTTCGGGCTCGGCGCGCGGGTTCCGCACCCTGGCGACAAACTCTTTAGCCCCCGCAACCATTAATCCACAATAACCCGACAATCAGGACACCGGGTGCAATCACTTGCGACACAACAGGTTTCACATCACCCCGGATGCACATGACCGACCGAGCCCCGGACCGGTCTGCGTCGGTTCGGGGCCCGCTCGGGGGTAATCGCCCATGGTGATCGCTCAGCATGTTTGACAAAACAGGACAGTACCGGCCGCGACACGCCCCGAAACGGACGTGTGAGCCGCGACACACGCCCTGGCCAGTGGTCCCACGCGGTTGTGGGTGTTGCCGGTCGGCTCAACTCCACACGAGGCGCGTACACCTGAGCCCGAATATAGTGGGCCACTGCCTATTTCGCGGCACGACAAAGACAATTACATTCCGATCGAGCGAATCATCTTGCGCCGGAGCCGAACCGGAGCCACGCCGGATTCGAAGCGCTCCCGCTATTGCTTCCGCGCCCAGCGGGCGAACTGGAATCCATCGGTATCGAAGATGATGTGCTGGCAGTCCATCCGCAGCTGAGCCGGACGCTCGGTATGGGTGATGCGGCGGGCATCGCCGCAGACCACGGTGGGTGCGGTGGTGACGCAGAGTTCGTCGAGCACGTCGTCGGCCGCCAGCTGGCCCGCCAGGCTCGGGCCGCCCTCGCACAGGATGCGGCGCATGCCCAGGCCGACGAGGGTGTCCATGATGGCGGGGGTCTCGACGCGATCCGGGCCCAGCTCGACGACCTGTGCGCCCGCGGCGGCCAGATCGCGCTTGGCGGCGGCCGGCGCGGCGGCGGTGGTCAGGATGATCGGCGGGACGATCGTATCGGTGAGCAGCCGCGAGCCCGGGTCGATGTCGGCGCGGCCGGTGACCACCGCGAGCGGCGGAATCGGTTCCAGGCCCAGCGTTTTGCGGCGCTGCTGCCCGGATTCCGAGATCCGGATGCCCCGGTAGTCCTCGATCCGGATGGTGGCGGCCCCGACCAGGACGACATCGGCGAGGCTGCGCAGCAGTTTCAGAATGCGCTGATCCAGGGGGCTGGTCAGGCCGCTGGAGGAGCCGTCGGTGCTGATCGCGCCGTCCACGGAAGCCACGAAGTTCGCGCGGACCTGCGGCTCGGTGGTGTCCGGGTAGGCGTAGAGGTCGGCGAGGTCGTCGTCGGTGAGGCCGGTGGCGCCGACGATGTCGGGGATCCCTGCCGCCGAGGTTCCGCTGGTTGTCATCGGACGCCCTTTCCTTCTCGATCCACGGTGAGCCCTGCTCGATCCGTGCCGAGCAGAGCCAGGAACAGCCGGGTGGCGACCGATTCGTACGGTTCGGTCATCGGGTCGCCGTAGGCGGTCGCGCCGGGCATGGCCGCGGCCCGCCGTCGCGCGGCGGTGGCCAGTGCGCCCATGATGCCCGCCGAACGCTGGATCGCCGACTTCTTCGCCCAGGCGAGTCCCCGCGCCGCGTCGGGCAGCAGGGCCTCGCAGGCCAGGCGCAGGCACAGCTTGTCGGCCGGTTCTCCGTCGTGTTCACCGAAAAGCGCTGTCGGGGCGAAGGTCTCGGCGACCTCCCACATTCGGACGGTTTGGAAGACGTGTACGAACCGGTCGGCGTACTCCCCCATGATCCGCGGATAGAAGTCCGGCACCAGGCGCGCGTGGACGAAGTTGTTCGCCGATTCCTTGCGGATGGTGCGGTCGAGTTCCTCGACGGCCTCGGGCGAGCCGATCGGGTGCCGCAGTTGCTTGCCGCCCGCGACGATCGCGTCGGCGCCACTGCCGGTGAGGATCGGGCCGACCGCGCCGAGGCGGTCCAGGGCGGGCAGGGCGGCGAGCAGCGGGACGGCGTAGGTGACCTCCCACAGCTCCTGGACGCCGAGGCGGTCGATCGCGTGCGCGGCCAGGTCGACGACGGCGGGCTCGTCGATCTCGACGACCTCGTGGGTGAGACCGAGCGCCCGCGCCGCGGCTTCCGCGTTCTCCCGGTCCGTACCGCCCTCGGAGACAATGGTGATCGAGTGCGGGCGCGCACCGGCCGCGACGGCGGCGGCCGCGACCAGGATCGAGTCGACTCCGCCCGACAGCAGCACCACCGGATCGGCGGTCGCGGCGTCGAGCACGGCCCGCAGCCGATCCCGCAACTCCTGCCCGATCAGTTCGGCCGCCACCACGGGGTCGGTGACCTGCCGCAATCCCGGATCGGGTGCGGCGATATCGCGCAGGTCGGCGACGAACTGCATGGTCTCGCCGGTCTGGTCGGCGCGGACCCGCTCGTTGCGAGCAGTCGTCATGGGTTCGATACTCCTTCGCCGCGGATCACGCAGTCGAACCTACAACACCCGGCCTTTCGGAAATTCCAGCCGTGACGGGGCAAATCGGGCACGCCGGACGGGTTTCGGCCTCGAATAGGAAGCGTGGCGGCCCGTGATCATGTCCGGGCCGCCGGCGTTTCGAATTCACCCGTGCGCAGCGTGAATCCGTCCGCGCACCTCCCCGAAAGGATGAGCAGCGTCATGTCCGCCCGCGCCGTTCTCGTGATCGTGATTCACCTGATTCTCGCCGCAGTCATGGCCACCCCCGCCTCCGCCGAGCCACTACGCCCGGGCCGGTATCGCATCTTCCTGGAGGCGCAACCGGCCTACACGCTGCGCCCGGCGGTGACGGCCCCCACCGGCGCGAAGGCGATCGTCGACGACGGCGCGGACGTGAATCGCTGGGAGACGGTGCTGATCACCTACAAACCCGCGGGTCCGCTGTACCAGCTGCTCAATTCCTCGACCCGGTTGTGTCTGCAACCGGTCAAGCTCGATCCGGTCACCTACTCCGTGGGGCAGGCCGTGTGCGGGGTCGCCGACACGGGCCTGTGGTACGTGAGCGAGACCGCGGGCAATCATCGCGTCAGCCTGGCGTCCGACCCCAGTCTGACCCTTTACGGCGAGACCGCGTCGGCGGTGCCGATCGCGCTGCTCGGTCACGTCAGCGACGAACCGCGTGCCCGCTGGGTATTCAAGCGGCTCTAGCCGCGATCGCCCTTGGTTTCGGGCGCGTCGCCGGATCCGATGCGGCGTGGTTTGGCGATGGGCCGCATGCCGGTGGCCGGGGCATCCTCACCGGCTCGGCGCCGGCGCGCCGCGTTGAAGTCGATGACACTGCCGTCGCCACGGCCCGCCTCGGGGGCGGGCGCGGGGTGCTGGGCGCGGCCCGGATCGATCGGCAGCCAGCCCGTCTCACCCTGCAGTTCCGCGCGCGTCACCGGCCGGGTAGGCGCGGGATCGTAGGCGGAGCCGCCCGCCGGATTCCAGGGCATGGACGGCGGGCCGGGGGCCGGATCGGTGGTGCGCCGCGGGCGACGCGGCAGGCGGGTCAGATTCGAATCGTCCTTTTCGGGCGTGGCAGCCTCGCCTGCCCGCATGGCTTCCAGCTTCGCGCGCAGCCGTTCCACGGCATCGAACCGGTTCGCGCCGGGCCCCGGCAGGGATCCCCGCCCCGGCACTTCCTGGTCCGACATCGAACTATCCTCCGACGGGTGCCACGACACCCGCCGGCGCCCCGTGCTGATCTTTGATCGTCTTTATCACGTCACTCACGTCTGCATTCTCCCATTCGTGATAAATCAACGATAGCTGGGCGGATGGCGAGGTGAGGAAGCCCGCCCGGCCAGTTCGATACTTTCGATCAGCGGCGCACCACCCGCCGGGTCAGCGCAGTCCCGCGAAGAGATCGGTTTCCTGGCCGGCCTCCACCGTGAGCTTGGAGGTACGGCGCACGAAACTCTCGGTCCCGAAGAACGACTGCTGCATCTCCGCGGGCAATCGCAGCAACGGCACGCTGTCGGCCTGGCTGGCATGTGCTTCGAGCGCTTTGATCTTCCGTGAGACATACGGCGCGACATCCACGATCGTAGTGATCTCATCGATGGGCGTGCCGAAGTCCGCCGGCGGATCGAAATCGATCATCCCCTGCGCCCGCATGACCTTGAACCGCTCGAGCGAGGGCTCCCGCGGAATCGCGGTGTAGTACAGCTTGTCCGGGATCCCGGTCGAAGCTACCGCCGTCACGGTGATCCGATTGGCCTGAATGTGATCGGGATGCCCGTAATTCCCGTTCTCGTCGTACGTCACCACCACCTGTGGCCGGTACTGCCGCATCAGGTCCGCCAGTCGCGCCGCCGCCTGATCGACCGGCGTATTCCAGAACGCCTCCGGATGCTGGTTCCCATCCCACCCGACCATCCCGGAGTCCCGATACCCCAACAACTCGACATGCTCGATCCCCAGCAGCGCCGCCGACTCTCGAAGCTCCGAAAGCCGCTGCACCCGAACAGCATCCGGATCGTGCCCCGCCTCGCCCGGCTTGATTCCCCCGGGCGCATCCCCCTGCTCCCCATTGGTGCAGGTCACCAGCACCGTCCGGATCCCCTCGGCGGCATAGTGCGCGAGCACCCCACCCGTCCCGATGACCTCATCGTCGGGATGGGCGTGCACGGCCATGATCGTCAGCTGCTCGGTCATGAGTCCTCGTCTGTATCCGCACGGCGCTTCCGTGCTCATCCTCGAATGAACACCACGGCCTGTCCCCGGATTCCGACCGGCACGGAATCGTTCATCCTGCCGCCGGCACGACAGCGGTCCGGCCCGGGCATCTCGACTCGGAGCCGGCCCATGGAATCAGACTGGCCGGCATGTGATTCCGGTCATGATTCAGGATGAGTCTTGACCTGTCCGAATCGAGATGATTCGATCTGAATCATCATGGACCGACAGAATCAGCCGACACGGGGCGCGACCGAGGGCGCGGCGACAGCCGCGAATTCGGTTGTGCGCCAGTCGCATCCGCGCCAGCAGTTGGGCGCGGAGCTGCGTCGGTTGCGGGACCTGGCCGGGATCTCCGGGCGGGAGCTGGCGAAGCGGGTCGGGATCAGTCAGTCGACGTTGTCGCGGATCGAGGCGGGGACCGTGGTTCCTCCGCTACCGCAGGTGCTCGGCTGGGCCGAAGCGGTTGGGGCGGAGGAGGATTCTCGGCAGTCGCTGCGTTCGCTCACCGAGGCGGCGCACACGCCCGAGGTGGAGGAGTGGGCGGGCGCGCTCGCGAACCGTCCGCATCTGCAGGACGACGTGCAGGCCTTCGAGCGGGACGCGCAGGTGGTGCGGAACTTCCAGCCCGCGCTGGTGCCGGGCCTGCTGCAGACCGCGGACTACGCGCGCCGAGTGTTCGACACCTTCGACCCGCCCTACGCGCCCGAGGCGGCGGCGGCCGCGCTGGCCGCGCGCCTGGATCGGCAGCAGGTGTTGTACGACCCCGCGAAGCGGTTCGAATTCCTGATCACCGAAGCGGCCCTGCGTTTTCGGCCGGGACCGCATCGGGTGCTGCTGGCCCAGCTGGACCGGATCATCTCGATCGAGACCCTCGATACGGTCACCATCGGGGTGATTCCGCAGGATATCGAGGCGAGCACCACGATTCCGCACGGGTTCGTCATCTACGAGAACGAGGACCATGCGGTCGCTTCCGCGGAGCCGATCCCGGGCAGCATGGTCACTCGCGGACCCGAACTCGTCGACGCCCATCGCCGCCGCTGGGACGCGCTGGCTCGAATGGCCTTGTTCGACAACGATGCCCGCGAATTTCTCGCGGCGATTCGCGATGAAATCCACCGCATCGCAACCCAATGACCATTTTCCAGCGGCCGTCGAGGGGTCGGCCGCACGTGGGGGTGGTGGTGTCGCAGCGAATTCGCTGCGACACCACCAACACGTCACTCGCCGAAATCGAATTCTCCGGCGCGCACACCCGAGGTGAACGCGCGCCATTCGGATTTCGTGAACCACAAAGTCGGGCTGTGCCGATCCTTGGAATCACGCACCGCGATCTGATCTTCGTGGAATGCGACCTCGACGCAATCGCCGCCACCGTAACTGAAACTGCTCTTGGCGAACCTCGGACCCCGACGTTCCCCGTGAACCACATTGCGGTTCATGACATTCATTCCTTCCCCCCGGAGGGCCACTCCCCATGACCCTGCACGCGAATCGCTGACGCCGAACACAGTGCTATCCGAACCACCTGCCACGCAACTGAATTCATCCGGACCTCCGGCCCGGCGCATCGAAATGCTCATACACGCAACCTTACGGCGACCCACCGACAGATTCTGATGCCTCCACGCACCCCCAACCTTGTCCGCCGCTGGTCAGGCTCGCTGCGCCGACCCGAGGCACGTCAGCGTCAATAATTCGGTTTACCACCAGGATTCGCGCTGCTACCGTCATCTCAACAATCACGACGCGACCGTAGAGGAGGGCACCGGAATGGCACGACAGCCACTGATTCACCAGCAGAGCTGGACCACCCGCCGCGCCCAGCTCCGGCGCGCACCCCGCGTATCCGCTCTCCGCCGGATCCGCAGCAACGCCTGAGTTCTTCCACCCATTCAGGCCACTCCGAGTAAACCCCTCTTTCCACACCCCGCGCACCTCAGCGCAGAGCAGATGTCAACGCCGACATCCGCGCGGGGCCACGTGTCCGTAGCTCAGCGGAAAGAGCACCTGATTACGAATCAGGCGGCCGGAGGTTCGAATCCTCCCGGGCACACCAACTCTCGATGAAGCGTGGTGTAACGGCAGCATGACGGACCCTGACTCCGCCGATCCAGGTTCGAATCCTGGCGCTTCAGCTCGATCAGCCCTGCGCGATTTTCTGCTGCACGGCGGCCGCGAGGATCGTGTCGCCGTGGGCGGTGGGGTGCCAGGGGAAACCGAGGAGTTCGGTGCGGGGGTCGAAGGCGCCGGCTACCCAGGCGTCGGGGGTGCAGGCGCCGTGGCCCGCGGTGACGGCTCGGGAGTCGAGGAAGGTGACCTTCAGGATCGCGGCGGCTTCGCGTTGGGCGGTGTCCATGTGGTCGAGGAACTCGGTGATGGCTCCGGCTCGGGGCTGGACGGCGTCGATGCCGAGGATCCCGGCGCAGGCCGAGGTTTGACCGGGGGTGTGGATCTCCGGGTAGCCGACGAAGATGATCTGGGCGTTCGGGGCGTAGTAGCGGATGTACTCGACGGCCTTGCGGACGCGGTCGGCGTAGGCCTGGCCGGTGATGGTGGCCGGGTCGGGGGCGCGGCCCTCGGCGGCGGCTCCGACGTCGCAGCCGTTGCTCAGATCGATCAGGCAGGAGTAGGCGCGGGACAGGGCGACGGGGTTGTCGGTTCCCCAGGCGTCGTTCATGCCGAGCTGGATCGTGACGGCTCGGGTGCGGGGGCCGAAGGCATTGTCGGAGGCGGCGCGTTTGACCTGGTGGACCAGGGTCCAGCCGGAGGTGTCGATGGTGCCGCCCTGACAAGAGGTGTCCTCGACGTCGTCCGGGGACAGGCCGAGGCGCTGGGCCAGCTGGGTCGGCCACGAGGTGGGGACGTGTTTGCAGTCCGGGTCGCCGCCCGCGTTCAGCAGGTCGAGGATCTGGCCGTTGGCGGAGAAGGAATCGCCGATCGTCACGAGCGACTTGCCGTCGGGCGTCTCCGCCGTGGCCGGGGGCGCCATCGTGGCGAGCACCGCGGCGGTCCCGCAGACCGTGGATGCCGCGACCAGCCGCAACCGAGCCGAACTCTTCACTACCCGTGTACCTCTTCACCGATCCGAATCGAAACGCCCACTGTAACCGCGCGACGGGAGCCCCGAGGTTCGATCACGAATAATCCGAAATCCAGACGTTTCGATTCGCAGTTCGTCGATCCGGTCGACGACCCGCTGCCAACCGGAGGGATGCGACCAGCGTTTGTGGTTGGCCAGGGAAGAGGAGCCCTGTACTACCCGTGGATGCGCTTCCGGAACGAAAACTGGCTGAAGCTCGCCATCTTGACCTGGGACTCGGTCGGACGGATTCAGCCGCGGCTCACGATGGACGTGGATTCCGACCTGGTGACGCAGTTGCGGGCGGAGACGGACTTCCTCTTCGGAGTAGAGCCTTCGCCGCGCGAGCTCGTGGCCATCGCGGACGTGTTCCGGGAGATCGTGGACCTGGGTGGTGACGATCTGCGCAAGCGGTTCTCCTGGCAGCAGGCGGTCGAGGAGGCCTCCGGCACGCGGGCGATATCGGGGCCGCGCGCCGACTACCCGGGCCTGCGGTGGGTGCACGCGGGGCAGACCGGGCCGAAGATGGCTGCGCCGCTGCTCAGTTCGTTCGAGGCGGCGGATCTGGCCGTTGTCGTCGACGAGGACGAGGCCGTCTATGTCGGGTTGCATCCCGCGCTCGCGCGGATCTATCTGACCGCTCTGGCCGACGTAGTGTCGCGGCATCGCGCGCTGGCCCCGGCCACCGATGATGTGGACGCCCACAGCGCCGTCGGCACTCTGGACCGCCTGTACGAACTGCTGCTCGACGAGGACGCGGAGGTGCCCGCGATCGGTGACGTCGAGGGCGCGTACATCCATCTCGCGGTCGAGGCGTCCATCCGGCCCGACCATCTCGAGGCGGTTCCACTGAGCACCCTGATCTCCTTCCGGGAACGCTACGGCGGCGAGCTGTCGGCTTTCCGCGCTCATGTCGCGTCGTTGTCCGACGAACTGGGAACCATTGCCGCCCTGAAGGATCCGGTGGCCGCGGAGAAGCACCTGCAGAGCGTCTACAACGGCAAGACCAAGCCGCAACTGGACGAGCTCCGTCGCGCGCTGCGCGCGCTGGGCGTCGAATCCGGCATCGGGCTGCTCGGGATCAAGGTCGATGTCGGTAAGACCACGGCGGGCGGGCTACTCGGGGTCGGTCTCGCTACCGGGACTCCGGCCACCGTTGTCGGCGGGGCCGCGCTCGCGGTCGGGTCCTACGTGGCGGACCGGCGAAAGGCCCGGCGCACCGCGCACCGTGAGTCGCCCGTCTCGTATCTGCTGGCGGTCGACAAGGAGCTGTCGGGCCGGTCGCTGATCGACCGGATGCGGCGGCGCGGTCGATAGCCGCTCAGCGCAGGATGATCGAGGCGGCGTGTTCGCCGATCATCATGGTGGCGGCGTTGGTGTTGCCGCCGACGATGCTGGGCATGATCGAGGCGTCGGCTACTCGGAGGTTGTCGATGCCGCGGACGCGGAGGGTGGGGTCGACTACGGCGCGGGGGTCTGTGCCCATGCGGCAGGTGCCTACGGGGTGGTAGACGGTGGTGGCGCGGTTGGGGATCTCGGCGGCGAGGTCGGCGCGGGTGGGGTAGGTGGGGCCGGGGGAGATTTCGGTGTCGACGGCGGGGGTGATGGATTTGGCGGACATGACTTCTCGGGTGAGGTCCATGCCGTAGGCGAGGGTGTCGAGGTCGTTCTGGTCGGCGAGGTAGTTGGGGTCGATGGCGGGGGCGGCGGTGGGGTCGGCCGAGGTGAGGCGGAGGGTGCCGCGGCTGCGGGGGTAGATCATGGTGACCATGATCGTGAGGGATTGGCGGGGGTCGGGGATGTGGCGGGTGGGGGCGTCCTGGTTGGGGCCGGGGTAGCTCCAGGGCAGGACGTGGAGTTGCAGGTCGGGGATGCCGGTGGTGTAGGGGGTGCGCAGGAAGGCGACGGCTTCGAAGACGCTGCGGGCCAGCCAGGTGGTGTTGTTGCGCAACGATTCCCGGACGAAGGCGCGGGCGAAGTAGGCCGGGGAGGAGCGGCGCAGGGCGGTGGGCATGGCGAAGGACATGGGGACGAACAGGTGGTCGTGCAGGTTGTCGCCGACGGGGAGGTCGGCGGCGACGTCGATGCCGAAGGCGCGCAGGTGGTCGGCGGGACCGACGCCGGAGAGCATGAGCAGGTGGGGTGAGCCGAAAGCGCCTGCGCTGACGATGATCTCGCGCTCGGCGTGCAGGATCTCGGTGCCGTTGCCGGTGCGGTATTCCACGCCGACGGCCCGGCCGTTGTCGATCACGATGCGCAGGACCTGCGTATTCGCCAGCACGGTCAGGGTTTTCGGCCGGTCGTCGAGGTAGCCGACCGAGGTGCTGGAGCGCAGGCCGTCGCTGTTGCTCTGCTGCAGGATCGAGACGCCTTCCTGTTCCGCCCCGTTGTAGTCGGGGTTGAGCGGCAGGTCGGTGGTCTCGGTGAAGGCCTGCATGAACGATTCGGAGGCGGGGGTCAGGTCGCGGGCCCGGATCACCTTGATCGGTCCGGAGTCGCCGCGGAACTGGTTGGCGCCGTCCTCGAAGGACTCGAATGTGCGGAAGCTGGGCAGCACGTCCTCGTAGGACCAGCCGGTGTTGCCCTCGGCGGCCCAGTCGTCGAAGTTGCGGCGGTTGCCGCGGACGAACACCATGCCGTTGACGGAGCTGGACCCGCCGACCACCTTGCCGTGGGTCTGCGGGATCCTGCGGCCCAGCGCGTGCTTCTGTTCGACGGTGTAGTGCCCCCAGTCGATGAGCTTCTTGAGCTGGGGCACGCTGTGCATCGGGCCGATCATGCCGGGTTTGCGCATGAGCCGGGAGCGGTCGGAGCGGCCCGCCTCGAACAGGGTGACGGTGGCGCCGGTGTCGGCGAGCCGGCGCGCGATGATGGCCCCGGCGCTGCCGGAGCCGATGACGATGTAGTCCGTAGCAGCCATGATCAGCCCTTCCGCCACACAAGTCTCGTCCCGTACGGGCCGCGAAACTAGAATGTGTTGCGAAAATACTCGAAAGCGGCCGCACAGGAACCCGTTTCGGAGCCCGGATCACGGCGACAGTACTGTCACATCCGGATCGGCTCCGGCGCCGAAGACCACCTGGCGGTCGCGAAACCGTCATGCAGTTGTGTCGCCGCCTCGCGCGTTCGTTCATCTGATGGTGGCCGCGGCGCGGCACCCTGGTGCCGGGTACGCGGGCCCGCCACGCACCACGACAGCAGGATGTGCAGAACCCTTGGTAATCCTCACGGAACGACGCCGCCCGGCGGAGCGGGAACAGACCCTCGCCCCGGTGACGCCCGCACCCACGCCCGCCCGCGACGGCGACTACCCAGCGCGCGGCAGCGACTACGCGGCCCTGATGCGGCGGGTACGGCAGGCGGGCCTGCTGGAACGGCGACTGCGGTACTACGGGTGGAAGACCGGTCTCACCGTTGGTGTTTTCGCGCTGGGCTGGGCGGCGTTCGCGGCGATCGGCGACTCCTGGTGGCAGCTGGGGACGGCGGTGTTCCTGGCGGTGGCGTTCGCGCAGGTCGCGTTCCTCGGGCACGACGCCGGGCACCGGCAGGTCTTCCGGACCCGGCGGGCCAATCATTGGTTCGGCCTGTTCGTCGGCAATCTGGCGACCGGGGTGAGCATCGGCTGGTGGACGAGCAACCACAATCGCCATCACGCGCACCCCAATACCGAGGGTGAGGATCCGGATGTCGGCGGCATTCTGGCCCACTCCGCGGGCCGGGCGGTCACCGGAAAAGGCTGGCGGCGCTTCATCTTCCGCTATCAGGCGTGGCTGTTCTTCCCGATGCTGCTGCTGGAGGCGGGCAGCCTGCACTTCTCGAGCGTGCGCGCGATCCTGACCTGGCCGATCCGGAACAAGGTCCGCGAGGGCGCGTTCCTGGCCGCGCACGCCGTCCTCTACCTGTCAGCGGTGTTCCTGGTGCTGTCGCCGGTCAAGGCGCTGGTCTTCATCGCCGTCCATCAGGGCCTGTTCGGCTTCTACATGGGCTGCACCTTCGCCCCCAACCACAAGGGCATGCCGGTCCTCCCCGAGGGCGACAGCACCGATTTCCTGCGCCGCCAGGTCCTCACTTCCCGCAATGTCCGCGGTGGCGCGCTGGTCGATGTCGTGCTCGGCGGCCTCAACTACCAGATCGAGCACCATCTGTTCCCGTCCATGCCCCGCTCCGCGTTGCGTGACGCCCAGTCGATGGTGCGAGACTTCTGCGCCGAACTGTCCATCCCCTACGCCGAAACCTCGTTCCTCACCTCCTACGCGCAGGCTCTGGGCCACTTGAACGACGTCGGCCGTCAGGTGCGTTAGGCACTCGCCACCGACAGAACTGGTCAATTGTCTGAATTCGGTCATGGAACGCGGTTCCGGTTGCGAGAATCCCGGGACGATCGGTTTGCCCGGTCGTAGCACAGTCCGGACGACGGCGTCCGGACAACCGCGATGATCAGGAGTAACCGATGGCAGCGCTCGATCAGATCCCCGATCCGGTGGTCACGGTCGAGTCGGTGCTGATGTTCTGGCTGACCCGCGGCGATATCGTCGCGATGCTCGGCGCGGCGCGGCTGCGGGACATGCGAACCCAGGTGGACGCGTTGACGCGGCGGTTCGGCGGCCTGGCGGCCGCCGAGCTGACCCCGGACCGGTTGCGGGCCGCCTACTGGCTCGACCCGGCCACCGATGCGGCCGATCTGGCCGCAGGAGCCGAAAGGGCAGTGCTGCAACTGGCTTTCGCGGCCGCGGTCGAATCACGTTTGATAGCGGCCAATCCCCTGCTCGGGCCGCTGGCGCCGCCGTCGGCCGCCTACGCGACCCCGCCCGATCGCGACCAATTCGATGGCTGGGCAACGATTCTCTCGCCGTTCGCGCCCGCCCCCGCTCAGCCCCGCGGGGTTCGTTTCAGCTCGGCGAACGCTCCGCGCGGCGGCTATCTCCCACCCCGCGGCCGGCTCACCGCCGCCCTGGCGCGGCAATAGATGCGGCCGACAGCGGCGAACACCGTGCCCTGCGTGCCACCGACGCCGAGGCGATAGCAGAGCCATATAGATTGGGGGACATGCTGTATGGCCGTGCACACGAGGAACAGCGGATCAGCACTCTGCTGAACGGGGCTGCGGACGGCCACAGCGGCGCGGTGGAGATCGTGGCCGACGCGGGTGGCGGGAAGACAGCGCTATTGGACCGCGCGGTGGAGCTCACCGGCGGCAACTGGCGGGTCCTGCGCTGCGCGGGCGTGGAGGGCGATTCGGAGCTGCCGTTCTCGGGACTGCAGGAGTTGCTGATGGCGGCCGGCGGTCATGCCGACGCTCTCCCGCTGGACGTCCTGCCCCGCCCGCAGGCCGATGCCCTGCGGGCGGTGATCGGGCTGCGGGTCGCCACCGAGCCGATCGACCGCTTCCTGGTCGGTCTGGCGACCCTGTCGCTGCTGGCCGAACTCGCCGAGGGCGGCCCGGTGCTGTGTACGGTCGACGATGTCCAGTGGCTGGATTCCGCTTCGGCGCAAGCACTTCGGTTCGCGGCGCGCCGGCTCGGCGCCGAGGGCATCGTGATCCTGTTCGCGAGCCGCGTCGAGGCGGTCCTGCCGCGCGCGCCCGACCTGCATCTGCCCCCGCTGGATACCGCGGCCTCGGCGCGGCTGCTCGCCGACAACTGGCCGGGGCTGCGGCGCGACATGCAGGAACGGATTCTGCGGGAGGCAGCGGGGAATCCGCTTGCGCTGCTGGAGTTTCCGCGGATGAATCTGGACGCGCTGCCGGTCGGGCCGCTGCCGTTGCCGCATCGGCTGTCCAGCGGCTATCGGCAGCAGATCGCGGAACTCTCGCCCGCGTCGCGCACCGCCTTGCTGGCGGCCGCGGCGGAGACGGCCGGTGATCTGCGACTGGTGCTGCACGTGCTCGACGCCCTCGGCGTCGATCCGGCGGGCATCGCCGAGGCTGAGGCCTCGAGCCTGATCGACGTTACCGCGCAGGCGATTCGGTTCCGCCACCCGCTGGTGCGGGCGGCGGTCTACCACGGTGCGTCGTTCGCCGAGCGCCAGCCCGTGCACGCCGCACTGGCCGCCGCGTCCGACGATGATCCCGATCGCCGCGCCTGGCATCTGGCGGCCGGGACCGTCGGCCCGGACGAGGGGGTCGCGGCACTGCTGGAATCGGCGGCGCTTCGCGCTGTGGATCGAGCCGGTTACTCGGCAGCCTCGGCGGCCGTGGAGCGGGCCGCCGCCCTGACCACGGATCTCGAAAACCGTAACCGCCGAATACTTCTGGCGATCGAGTGGGCCGCCGCCGCGGGCGCCTATCAGCGTGCCGGCGAACTGGGCCGGTCGGCCGGGCAGCTGCCGCTGGCTCCGGACGAGCGGGCGCGGCTGGGCTGGGCGAAGGCGCTGATCGCGTATGAACAGGGCGACCTGCGCGGGTCGCAGGATTCGCTGTTCGCGGCGGCCGAGGAGGTGGCCGCCGTCGAACCCGAGCGCGCCGGACCACTGTTCATGGAGGCGGCCCGCTCGTCCTGGGTGCTGGGTGATCCCGCGACCGCCTACCACGCGCGCACCCGCCTGGCAGAGTTGCGCTTACCGCCCGAACAGCGGTCGTCGTTCCTCCGCGCGCTCGACGGAGCACTGAATCTGCATTCCGGCGAGCTCGCCGAGGGCGTCACGCGGATCCGGGCCACCATCGCCGAGAGCCATCGTTCCGACGATCCGGCGCTGATGCTGGCCGCGACCGGGCAGGCCATGCTGATCGGCGATCTCGAGGACGCCCATACGCTGGCGCAGCGGTTCTCGGGCGCCGCCCAGTGTCATGGCCAGGTCGGGCGGTTCTCGACGGGAGCCATCTACGCCGGTGCGGCGGATCTGATGCTGGGCCGGCTGTGGGAGGCCGAGGAGAAGCTGGCGCACGCCGTCCGGGTGTCCCGGGACATCGGTCAGCTGGGCGAGATCGGCTTCGGCGAAGGCTATCTCGCGCTCATCGCCGGGATTCGCGGCGATGAGCTGCGCTGCCTGGAACTGCTCGATCACCCGCGCCAACCGCACGGGCAGGACAATTTCATCAACCACGTCAACCACGAATGGGCCCGAGCCCTGGTCGATCTCGGACACGGGCGCTACGAACCGGCGTTGGACCGCCTCGACACCCTGCACCGTATTCCGAACCGTATCCGCGGCCACTGGCTGCACCTGCTGCGCGATCTGGTGGAGGCCGCGGTGCGCGCACGCCGGCCCGAACGGGCGACGCATGCGGTGGAGGAGATCGATCGGTGGTCGGCGGCACTGGGTTCGCCTTTCGCCGAGGCGATCTCGGTGCGCTGTCAGGCCATGCTGCACTCCGACGGCGACGCCTACGCGCGGGCGCTGAAACTGCTGGCCGCCGAGGGACTCTGGTACGACCACGCCCGTACGGCGCTGCTCTACGGCGAGTGGCTGCGCCGCGAACGCAGCATCGGCGAGGCCCGGACGCAGCTCCGCGCCGCGGTCGAGACCTTCGATCGGCTCGGCGCGATTCCGTGGGCGGCGCATGCCCGCAACGAATTACGCGCCGCGGGTGATCTGGCGCAACGGCCGGAGACTCCCCCGGCGGCGGAGACTGCCGCGTTGACGCCGCAGGAGCTGCAGGTGGTCCGGCTCGCCGCGGCCGGCGCGACGAACAAGGAGATCGCGGCCAAGCTGTTCATCAGCCCGAAAACCGTGAGCCACCACCTGTACCGGGCTTTTCCGAAGCTCGGCGTCAGCAAACGCGTCGAGTTGGCCCGGCACACGTCCTTGTGACCGGCACGGGTCCCCTATCGGCAAGAAATAGGGCATTCGTCCGATGGACCCCACGTACCCCGATTCCTACTGTCGACGTCAGGTTGGCGAAAGGGTAGGAACATGATTCGAAAGTCTCTGGTGGTTCTCGCGGCAGGCATGCTGATCGGCGCGCCCGCGACCGCGACGGCGCAGGCCGCACAGCCCGAAGCGGTCGCGGGTGTGCAGGACGTGGCGATCAGCACGGGGTCCGCGGGTGCGGACGTGGTGATCAACGGTTTGATCGCGGCCATCTTCGGGCCGAACGAGCCCGGCAAGTGCAAGTTCCCGTACTGCTTCTGAGCGATATCGCGGTCGCGGACCAGGCGATCGATCGAGGAACCCCGGGCCCCGCGGCCCGGGGTTCTCATCTGAAAGGACCACTCGTGAAACGAATCATCGGAATCGTCGCGGCGGCCGCCGCCATGAGCCTGGCGGTGGCCGGCTGCCAGGACCAGGTGACGACGCCCAGCGGTGGGTCGCAGGCGCCCGCCACCACCGTCAGCGCGGCGGGATCCGCGCCGGCCACGGCGCCCGCGCAGTCGCCGGAGAATCCGCCGCAGTCTCAGGGGAATCCGACCCAGCCCCAAGGGAATCCGACTCAGTCCCAGGGGAATTCGCGGCCGCCGGCGGACACCGCGCCCGCCACCGCGGCCAATGGCCGGTGCGTCAGCCTGACGTCGCCGGTGGTCACGCAGGCGCTCGCCACCCTCGGCGGCGGCGTGGGCGGGGACGGGTTCTATGCCGAGAGCGGCACCGACGCGGCCGTCGGCTCCTGCCCGGCACTGCTGTGGGTCCGGGCCGGGACTCCGCACGGCACCGCCAGTTCGCCCTGGCATGTGATGCTGTTCAACCACGACGGCTACCTGGGCACGGCGACCAAACGGTCCACCTCCTACACGAGCGTGGTCGGATCCTCCGATCGCACGGTGCAGGTGCAGTACCGCTGGCTGACGGGGAACGACGCGAACTGCTGCCCGTCGGGCGGCCCGTCCGTGGTGACGCTGACCCTCGGATCCGACGGGCACAGCGTCACGCCCGACCGCGACTTCCCCGCACAGGCCATCGCACCCAAGTGAGCCCGGGCGCGCCGATCAGCGCGCGACGTCCGCAGGTACAGACCCTCCGGTTGCAGGGCTCCGTAAGCGGCCGGTCGGACCGTGCGGGAGATGAACGTGGGGGTGCCGCAACAGGTTTCGATACCTACCTGCGGTCGCCTCGGCTGTCCGGCGGGGGTTCATCGATCACTGCGCGATGAAGTAACTATAAAGTTGCTGAAGTCGTTTCGCCAGTGCGCTTTCGGTCACGAGACGTTGGTATCGGGACAACTTCGCGCGCCCCGGCGACACCCCGGTGCACCGCACCGCTGCCCCACCGCCGCACCCGCATCACTCCCGGAACCAGCCCCGATGAAGATCGGTTTCCGGCCCGCGGGTGCCAATTTCGGACATTCGTACCAGGCCCGTCGGCACAGGATGGCGCAATCAGCGGAGCCTTGGCGCAATCGGGGCTGGCCGTGTTGCCCGCGATTCACGAAGCTGGAAGCGGGATCCGGGCGCACCGGCCGCGCCGCGGGTGTACCCGGAGACCTCCAACCGTTCCGCCGATGCGTCAGCCGGGCGGCGGTGGCAATCCCGAGGACCAGAGGCAACACCGGTGATCAATCACAGGCCGGCCCAGCGTCGGTATCGAATGCGCCCGATCTCCAGTACCGCGCTACTGGTGGATTTCGCGCTGGGCCGCGGCCTGTCGATCGCATCGATCCTGCGGCACACCGGCATCCGCGACGTGCAGCTCGCCCACCCCGGCACCGAGATCACCTTCACCCAGCATGTGGCGGTCATGCGCAATATCGTGCACGGCGTCGGCGACGAGGCGGGCTTCGGCCTGATGGCGGGGCTCACCTGCCATCCCCCGCAGATCGGCGCGGTCGAACGCGCGGTCATGAGTCAGCCCACGGTCCGGCAGGCGTTCGAGGTGGCCATCCGGTTCGCCGAGCGGTCCTGCTCGCTGGCCCGCCACACCATCGAATCGCGCGGCGACGAGATCGAGCTGGTGCGTGACGATTCCATGCTGCCCGTCGAAATCCGGCGATTCGCCCTCGAGCACGATATCGGCGCCCTGGTCAGCATGCAGCGCGACGCGGTGCAGATGCGGCAGCCCATCAAGCGGGCCGAGACCACCGTGGCCGCCGACCCGGTCTACGAGGGCATCGCGGTGGTACTCGGCGTCCGCGACCTCCGGTTCGAGGCGCCCCGCACGATGCTGGTCCTGGACCCGCTGCTGCTGGATATGCCCATGCCGCAGGCGAATCCACGCTTCGCGGGCCTCTACGCGGTCCGCGACGACGGCCGAGCGCCCCGCCACCCGACCCGCACGCGCTTCGACGACGGCTACGGGTGGCGCTGATCGCGGTGCGCGTCAGGAGCGTCCCGCCAGCACGGGTCCGTCCGAGACGCGGCGTTCGGCGATGGACTCCCATCGGCGGGCGGCCCGCCGAATCGCCTGTGGGCCCGAATATCCCAGGATCTCGGCCTGTCTGGCCCGGCCCAGTTGCTGCCCGACGGTGTCGGCGCGGCGCAGTCGTTCCAGCCGTGCGCGGTCGAGTTCCTGCCGCCAGGTGGTGCCCGCCTCGGTCAGCCGGCGCTGTAGAGTGCGGCGGCTCACCATGAGTCGTCGTGCGACGGTGGCGAGCGAGGCGTCGCCCGCGACGAGGGCTTCGGCGAGCGCCTCGGAGACCTGATCGACCCAGGCGCTGGCCAGCGGTGGCGGCGGGGGGACGGTGGCGGCGGCCTTCTCGAGGATGGCGCGCAGCACCGGGTCCGCGGTGGTGAGCGGTATGTCCATATCGGCGGCGCGGAAGGTGATGGAGTCGTCCGACGCCCCGAACTCGATGGCCCGAGTGCCGACCAAGTCGTGCAGATCGGCGTAGTTGCGCGGGGCCCGCTGCCGTAGTCGGACCCGGACCGCGTCGAACGGCCCCGCCGCGACCCGGCGGGCACGTCCGGGCAGGGAGGCGACCGCCCACAGGTGGGTCAGGTCGCGGGCGGTGTCGTCGCCCTCGATGATCTCGAAGCCGAAAGTGATGTCACCGTTGTCCTCCTCGGTGCGGGACAGCCGGCGGTTGGTGGTGATATCGCTGATGAACGGCCCGACGGTGGCCAGGCCCTCCCCGATGGTGGCCGAGGTGGAGAACAGGTAGTCGCAGAGCCCGCCCGCGCCGAGGGCGAACCGGCAGCCCAGCCGGGCGGGGACGAGCGGATCGTCGAGGGCGCGCGCGGCCACCTCCCACAGGCGCGCGTAGGCCGAGCTGGGGACCTGGATGTCCCCGTCGCGCATGGACCAGTGCGGAATACCAGCCTCTCGAAGCAACCAGTCGGTATCCAACCCGTTCGCCGTCAGCTCGGTAATGGCGAACCTGTGCAGGGACAGGCGATATGTGGTCTCCAAGATTCCTCCGGCCGCGCGCACAGGACCACTCGTTGCTGTCGAAAACGTAGTCACAGACCGCGGGATCCGGGGGCGACATCGGCCGATTGGCCGAAAAACGAACCCTGTCGGCCGCACCGGAATTCAGAGGATTCACCGGGTCGGTTCGTGACGAACCGACCCGGCGGAGGATCAGTGGTGGTGGTCGTCGTCGCCGTGCGGGTGACCGTGGGCGAGCTCGTCGGCGGTGGCGTCACGCACGTCGACCACCTTGACCGCGAAGTTGAGCCGCTGACCGGCCAGCGGGTGGTTGGCGTCGATGATGACCTCGTCGCCGTCGACCTGCTGGACGACCACGATCTGGGATTCGCCGTCCGGGGCCTCGGCATGGAACTCCATGCCCGGCTCGAGCTCGTCGACGCCCTCGAACATGTCCCGCGGCACGCTGCTGACCAGTTCGGCCAGGTAGTCGCCGTAGCCGTCCTCGGGCTCGACCACGACGGTCAGCTCGTCCCCGGTGCTCTTGCCCTCGAGCGCCTGCTCCAGGCCCGGCACGATGTTGTCCGCGCCGTGCAGGTAGATGAGCGGCTCGTCGCCGACGGAGGTGTCCAGCACCTCGCCGTCGTCGGCCGTCAAGGTGTATTCGATGGAGACGACCTTGTCAGCGGCGATCGACATGGGTGACCCTTTCGCAGAGGAATGCGGACCGCGCAAATGTAACCCGGACCCTCCGGTTCGCTACCGTCGGCGTCGACAACACGCGACACCCGAGGAAGACGGCCGATGAGAGTTTTCGCAGCCCTGGATCCGCGCCTGCCCCTATCGCAGGTGCGCGCGGTGGCGCGCCGGATGGAGGCCCTCGGCTTCGACGGCATCCATATTCCGGAGACGATCCACGACTCCTTCGCGGTGGCGCTGCTGGCCGCCGAACACACCAGCCGCATCACCCTGCGCACCGCGATCACCCTCGCCTTCGTCCGCTCCCCCACGGTGGTGGCCTACGGCGCGTGGGATCTGGCGGCGTTCTCCGGCGGCCGCTTCGAACTGGGCCTGGGCACCCAGATCAAACAGAACATCGAGGGCCGCTACGGAATGCCGTGGTCCGAACCCGTTGCCCGGATGGGCGAATACCTGGAGGCGGTGCGGGAGTTGTTCGCGGCCTTCACCTCCGGCGGGCCGGTCCGATATGAGGGCGAGCATTACCGGCTCACCCGGATGCAGCCGTACTTCAATCCCGGACCGGGCACGGCGGTCGCCCCGCCGGTGCTGCTGGGCGCGGTCAATCCCGGAATGTGCGCGCTGGCAGGGCGACTCGCGGACGGCGTGATCACCCATTCGACCAACTCCGATCCGGACTATCTCCGCGACGTGGTGCGGCCCGCGTTGGAGAAGGGCGCTGCCGCAGCGTCCCGGCCGACACCCGGGATCATCGCCGCCGCGCCGGTCGCGACGGGTGCGAACGCGGAGTCGGTGGGCAAGGAACGGGAGCGGATGCGCCGCCTGCTGGCCTTCCTGTATTCGACGCCGTCCTACAAGTCGACGCTGGTTCGCCTGGGCCTGCCCGAATTGTTCGACCAGCTGCGGGAAATGACGCAGGCGAACCAGTGGGACCGGCTGCACACGGTGATGTCGGAAGACGTACTCGACGCCCTGCTCATCTGCGGCGACTATGCCGCGCTGCCGGACCTGCTGCACGAGCGGTATGACGGCCTGGTCGAGGGCGTCGTACTGTCCGCGCCCGCCGATGACGGCGCGGACGATCGGCTGCGGCTCGCGATCGAGGACCTGCGCTCGCGCTGAACCCCTAGGTGTGGGCCGCGATCCGCCGTTCGATGACCGACAGCGCGAACTCGGCCCACCGAATGTTCTCCTGCTCCAGGGAGATTCCGCGCAACAGCGTCAGATACGGCCCGACCCGGTCGACTTCGGCCAGGTAGGCCTGTTCGCTGCGCCCGTCCAGCATCCGGGTGCGCAGCCGTTCGTAGCGGGCCAGGCGCGCCCGCGACCATTCCAGTTTGGCGGCGACGGCGGACCGCACGGCGGGGGCGTCCTCGGGTTCCATGGCCTGGACCTTCACCATCATCTCGTCACGGATGGCGGTGGGTTTGGCGGGCTCGGAGATGAATTCGCGCAACGCGGCCCGCCCGGCGGGGGTGATGGCGTGCAAACGTTTGGTGGGGCGGCGTTCCTGTTCGACGACGCGGGTCTCGATGAGCCCGTCGGCGGCCATCCGCTCGAGTTCCTTGTACAGCTGCTGCGGGGTGGCGACCCAGAAGTTCGCCACCGGGGCGTCGAAACCCTTGGCCAGGTCGTAGCCGGAGGCCTCACCGTCCAGCAGGGCGGCCAGCACCGCGTTTCGTAGCGCCATCAGGTCAGGCTAACTGATCAATTAATTGACTGTGCGCGGCCGAGGCGGGCCCGGGGGCGCGGGCGCGCGCCGCACCCCCGGGTTCACGGCGCTACTTGGCCGAGAGGCTGCTGAGCAGGCCGGCGAGCGGGTTGCTCGCGGACGAGCCGGTGCCGGGGACGGGGGTCGGGGTGCAGTCCACGACGTCCACGGTGATGGTCTTGGTGCTGATGACTTCCTGGGTCGCCTTGAGGGTGTGCGAGCCGACGGTGGTCGGGGTCCAGGAGAAGACGGCCTGGCTGTTGGAGACCTTGGCATTGCCGACCGAGGCGTCGTTGTCGCTGAGGGAGACATCGAACAGGAACGAGGTCGGGGTGACGGCGACGGTCACGGTGGTGGCCTTGTTGAGGCAGACCTTGGCGTCGCTGACGGTGATCGAGTTGACCAACGCGCTGGCGTTGGGGGCGGTCAGCGCGGCGACGGCGGCCGCTGCGCCGATGGCCGTCGCGCCGATGCCGGCACGGTGGGAATTCTTCATGAAAGTGTGCTCCTCACTATTCGCCCACAACTTCGTGAGCGATGAGAAACGATAGTGCTTCACTGCTGGTGGCGACACACTTTCCGCGCATCCCACGATCGACGGCCGACCCGCACCCCGCATCTGCCGGCCTCCCGAGGACCGCGCGAGGCCGCTCGAATCCCCCACCGCCACACCGTGTTACGGCGGCTGCGCGCGCGGCGGCGGTGTCGCTGTGCACGCCCGCGGGCAGCGCCAACCTCATCGAGACATTGATGGGGTGCGCCCGCGGGCGTGCCGACCGGCGACGGACTAGCCGCCGAGCAGGCCCTTGGCGATGTGGGTCACCTGGATCTCGTTGGAGCCGGCGTAGATCATCAGCGACTTGGCGTCACGGGCGAGCTGCTCGACCTTGTACTCGGCCATGTAGCCGTTGCCGCCGAACAGCTGCACCGCCTCCATGGCGACCTCGGTGGCCGCGCGCGAGGAGTACAGCTTCATCGCCGACGCCTCGGCCAGGGACACCTTCTCCCCCGCCGCGGTGCGCTCGATGGCGTTGAACACCATGTTCTGCACATTGATTCGCGCGATCTCCATCTCGGCCAGCTTGAGCTGGATGAGCTGGAACTGCGCGATCTCCTTGCCCCACAGCTTGCGCGACTTCGCGTAATCGATGCTGAGCCGGTGGCATTCGTTGATGATGCCCAGCGCCAGCGACGCGATGCCGATCCGCTCGGCCGCGAACGACTCCTTGGCGCTGTCCTTGCCGTCGCCCTTGGCCGGGGTCTCGGTCTCACCGAGCAGCCGGTCCGGGGTGATGCGGACATTGTTGAAGAACATCTCACCGGTCGGCGAGGAGTTCATGCCCATCTTCTTGAACGGCTTGCTCTGGGTGAAGCCCTCCATGCCCTTGTCGAGCACGAAGGTCAGCACCTTGCGGTCCCGCTTGTCGACGCCGTCGCCCTCGTCCAGCTTGGCGTAGACGACGGTGACGTCGGCGTACGGACCATTGGTGATGAAGGTCTTCTGACCGTTGAGGATGTAGTCCTCGCCGTCACGCCGCACGTACGACTTCATGCCGCCGAACGCGTCCGACCCGGAGTCCGGCTCGGTGATGGCCCACGCGCCGACCTTCTCGAAGGTGACCAGCTCCGGCAGCCACCGCTTCTTCTGCGCGAGCGTGCCGCGGCTGCGAATGGTGCCCACGGTCAGCCCCAGGCTCACGCCCATCGAGGCCACCAGGCCCAGGCTGATGCCCGCCAGCTCGCTGTTGAGGATCACCCCCATGCTGCCCGACCCGCTGAACCCGCCGCCGGACTTCCCCGAGCCGCCCGCGCTGGCGCCTTCCTCCTTCGCGAACGCCTTCTCCAGACCTTCCTTCGCCAGCTCGTCCAGCCCGAAGGTGGCGTACAGCTTCCGGATGATGTCGAAAGGCGGCAGCGCCCCACTCTCCAGCTGCTCGACGTTCGGCTTGATCTCCTTGTCGATGAACCCACGCAGTGCGTCGCGGAACATCAGGTCTTCGTCGGACCACTGGTACATGTAGTGAACTCCCGAGGGCTCGCGGAACGGTTACCCCCGAATATAGAACACGTTCTACTTCGATTGAACGCCGCAGGTGAGCTCATCGGGGCGATCCGGGTGGGGTGGCCGGTCTGTATGGTCGGTTGGGACATGCTGATCTTCCTACTGGCGCTCGCGGGATTCGCCTTCCTCGATTCCCTGCACGTCCTGAACATCGGGATCACCGCCGCGGTGGTCGTCGACAGCCGGCTGGGTCGCCGCTCGCCGGTTCCCGGGGCCTTGAGCTTCATCGCAGGACTCTTCGCCGTCACAACAGCATTCGGGATCTGCACCGTTTTGGGGCTCGGCTTCCTGACAGATCTCATCCACTTCGACATCACGCCGACCATTCGCTATTGGGCCGAGCTCGTCATCGGGGTACTGCTACTGATCCTCGGCGCGGTTCGACTACCCAGTCAGGCGACCAACGAAATCCCGCCCTGGGCCATCGAGGCCAGACGACGACCGCTACTCCTGGGCTTGATCGGAGCCGCGATCGGTCTCGCGCAAGCGCCGACCGCGGTCCCCTACCTGGCGGCCCTGGCGATGCTCACGATCCGAGAGCCACGCCCCACCCTGTGGCCCCTGATCGTGGCCGCCTACTGCCTCATCGCCCTCTTGCCACCGCTACTGGTGCTGTTCGCCGCCACCCGCCGCTCAGCCCGCGTACAGCGGTTCTACCGCGGTTTCGTCCGCGCGCTGACCCGATTCGGACCCCTGTCGATTCGAATCCTCTTCGCGCTCTTCGGAGCCGCGCTCATCGTGGACGCCATTCGGCACTACTCGTCGTTGTAGAGGTCCACTTCGTGCGGATCCCGCCCGTCATGCTCCCGCGATCTCGATGACGAAGATCGAGTTGCCGTCCGGATCGACGAACGGGGCTTTGCGACCGGCCGCGCCGTCCGGCCCGACGAGGATGAACGGTCCGGGATCGACACCGCGTGAGCCGATTTCGGCGACGGCGGTCTCCAGGTCGGGAACGGCGATGTTCACCAGCGCGCGGCCGGCGTGGTCGGGGTCGACCACGATGTAGACGAACACGGTGTCGCCCAGCTGCCACATCGCCTCGGTCCCCGGCGTCACCAGGACATCGGCGGCGCGACCGAACAGGCGGGTGTACCAGTCCTCGGCTGCCGCGAAATCGGTCACCGCCAGGCCGAAGAACAGCGAGTTCACGTCCATGCCTCAGCCGATCGCGGTCTCGTGCACGGAATGCCACCGGTAGCCGTCCGGTTCGGCAGTCAGGACCGCGGTCACCCGGCGAGCGGCGCTACCGGTCGGGCTGTGGTGGATCTCGAGGAAGCGGACCACGACCATCCCGCCCACCCGGTTCAACTCGACTACCTCGCCGATCTCGATCCGCAGACCGGGCACCGCATTCCGAGCCGTACGCAGCCCGGCGAGCAGCGCCTCACCCGCAACCACCGACCCGTCGGTACTCACCATGGTGAACCCCGGATCCTGCGCGCCGGCGAAGCGTTCGAACACCTCGAGCTCCGCCTCGCTACCCAACCAGGCCGCGAGATCGTCGTGCAGGTTCTGAATCGCGATGCCAAGGTCCACAGTGCTGACTGCTCTGTCGTCGGTCACACCAGCGATCGTACGGACGGCTCGCCGTCACCGGTCAGTCGAACCAGTCGGGGTCGCCGCCCGCGATGAACCCGGACAGGATCGTCGAGTCCCGATGCGCCTCCTGCAACAGCGCCCCGAGCTGCCGGAGCGCCTCGGCGTCTTCCCCGTAGGCGACGAACATTCCCGCCTCGGGGTCGTAGTCGATCCGGTCCGCCAGCTCGGGCGCCCGCATCGCCACCGCCGACCGCGCGACCCCGGCCCAGCCGTAACCGCCACCGTCGTAACCGAGCTCAGCGAACACTTCCTCGGTGGAGAGCATGTGATTGTCGGACAGCATCAGGCAGAAGTGCCCGGGCTTGTGGTCGTACTCGAAGAACACCAGCGGGGCATAGGTTTCACGATCGGTCACGGCTGGAACCTATCGGAACCCTCCGACACCGAGTTGCCGTCACCAGGTCGCCACACGTCCCAACTTTCGTCAGCGAACCCGCTCAGCATTGCGATCTCGGGGCCTTCGAGTTTGTCGGCTGTCGCATCGAGGGACAGCGTGCCCTTCTCGAACCGCAGTACGAGGCCGTCCCCGGCGGCGTCCTCGGTCGACACCACGGTCTGATCGATGAACGCGCACAGCGAGTCTCGATATCCGGTGTCGCCGATGTGCAGAACAGTTTCGCCCGAACCGATCTTCGGCCAGACCCAGCACGTCAGTCGTGGACCGTCGAAGTCGAGTTGGACGTAGTCACGGACGAACACCACCGACGCCAACTCCAGACCGCACAAACGGGCGAGCAACGAATCCGGCTGAGAGTGCATCGGTGTTTCCTGACGTTGTGCTCGAAGGATCAGGCGCGGGTTACGGAAGTCTCCAGCTTCTTCCGGACATAGAGCGTCTGGTGTGCGCGAGCGACCAGGGCGCCGTTGGAATCTACGATCCGGGTTTCGTGCTCGGTGATGGATTTCGAGCCGTCGGCGGTTTTGCGGCGGATGTCGTCCATCAGTTCGCGGGGCATCAGCATGGTGGTGCGGACGGTGCCGCGGCCGGGAGCGATGAACTCGATGTCGGCGGTGGTGTTCCAGATCCGATAGCCCTGGCCGAGTTGGCCGTTGGCCATCATGCCGAAGAACGGGTCGGTCATCGCGAACAGGGACCAACCCGGTGCGGCGCCATTGTGGTTGGAGTTCCAGCGGCGCACCTTCAGGCTCACGTCGGTGGACGTCCAGTCGTCGGCGAATCGGTCCACTCGCACTCCGAGGAACAGGAGGGACGGGGCGAGGTTCATGACCGTGTGGAGCCTGCGTGGTGTCAGGACGGCTGCCGGAATGGTCCGCCCCTCGAATCCCCCTGGTTTGAAACGCATTTCGCCACCCTACCTACCGGCCAGTACAGCGCACGCCAGGCGGAGGCCGTACGCGCCGCCCTGGCCGGTCGGTCACTATTTGTCGGCCGGTGCGTAGACCAGTTCGAGGATTCCGGACGAGAAGGCCGTGCTCTTCACCAGACGCAGCTTCACGGGCTCATCCATCTCCGGGAACAGCGGCGCACCCTTGCCCGCGGCGGCGGGCAGCACCCACAGGCGGTATTCGTCCACCACGCCGAGCTTGATCAGGGAATGCATGAACTCCGTGCCACCGACGGCCACCAAGTCCTTGCCGGGCTCGGCCTTGAGCTCGGCGATCTCCTCGGCGGTGTCACCGGACGCGATGCGTGTCTCGGGCCAGTCATCAGCGGATTTCAGGGTGCGGGAGAACACGACCTTGGGAATTTCGTTCATCGCCTTGGCCGACGGGTGATCAGAGGTCGGCCAGAACCCGGCCATGATCTCGTAGGACTTGCGGCCCATCAGGAAAGCACCAGCCTCCCAGAGCCGGCTCACGAAGTACTCCTCCTGCTCATCGTCATCAATGCTCATCATGACCTGTGATGACACTGCATGACTTCCAATTGTCGCTGCTTCACCCGATGTGCAAGAGCGCCCCGACGCAGGCCGCAGGACTGCTTCATCGAATCGGCGCGACCAGCGCCGACACTGCGGTCGCGCAGGCGCGGTGGTGGTTTGGTGACGCCACGAACAACTTCACGACGATCGACGAATATGTAACTGCTTGGGGCGCGCCGGATTCGGAATACATCGAACGTTACGGCGAGCGGGAGATTCGCTCGGCGCGGTGGGATTTGCCGTTCTGGCCCGGCATGCAGTTCGAGTTCAGGGCGATGGGGCCTCGTCATCTCTTCCATCGAATGCTCCGCAAGCCGGGAGTGCCTGCGCCGCAGTTGAATTCGATTGAGGATTTGATCCCTTGGTCGTGCACGACAGAGGAGTTTCTGGGCTCCGGCCTGGGTCCGTTCGATGAAGACATCGACCTCGGCTCGATCGGGAACCTAGTCGACTTCGAGGCGGTCGACCCGGAGTCCGGGCGCAGACGTCCCTACCGTGCCCGCTTCGACTGGTGTCTACTGCAATCGGTCGAACCGGTGCTGGTGCGCCTCAGCAAACCGAATCCCGTACCCGTCGACGAGACACCGATCGACGAACTCATCTTGACCAGGCAGATAGGTCGCGCCGTTCTGAGAATCCATGCCGAGATCGAGGGAACCCTCTACGACGCGATGGCCGACTTCCAGCACCGCTACGCACGCCTGGCACGCGAGCGTCCGAACGATTTCATTCTTGACGAGCGCCGTACCGACTACCAGCGGCTGGCCGACACCGTGGACAGCCTCCATCTCGCAGACGAACCCTGAACGGGCACAGGCGGGTAATGATCCGCCGCACCGTCGGTCAGCCTTACGACCGCTCGCTAGCATGTGCGTGCACTGGCAAGCAGAGCCCGCGCACGGGTTCCGCTATGCCTGACACGCAACGGAACTCGGACCACGATCCTGGTCCGCCGATGCCGTCGCCCCCTCCCGGTGGTATTGTTCCGCGCCTTTGAACTCGTCCGAGGCGCTCGCACTGTTTCGTGTCTGGGCATCGGCGCGGGACTGAACAGCGCGAACGGCGTCCGTAAGCGGGCGCGCCATACAGGCAAGACCGAGGGCGTCGGATATGCCTGTGGTGGTGCAGAATCCGCCAGTGAGCGCTAGCGTGCCGAGGTCAGTCCTGGCCGGTCGTGGTGGCGTCACTCATGGCTTCCGCGTTGTAGGCCAACAGCTCCCAGCTGTGGCCGTCCGGGTCGTCGATGGCCCGGTTGTACAGCCACCCCATGTCCTGTGCCTCCCGTGGTTCGGTGGCGCCTGCGGCCAGCACGGCGTCGGCAAGCCGGTCCACCTCTTCGCGCGACCCGGCGGCCAGCGCGTTGATCACCTCGATCGGACCATCCGCGGTGTCTCGCTTGGTGAAAGTCGCGAACGTCTCGCGCGTCATCAGCTGCACGACGATCGCGTCGGCGAGGACCACCTGGGCGGAGGTGTCCCCGGTGAAGTCCGGGTTGATCGTGCCTCCCATCGCCGTGTACACCTTCTTGCTCGCTTCCAGGTCGGTGACCGGCAGGTTGACGTAGATCTGCGTGAATGCCATGAGGTGCCTCCAAAGATGGTCGGTGCGCCGGGTGTTCCCGGCGACATCGCAAACCTAGGGGCGTACCTCGACATCGGTCTTGTACAGAAGCGACAACATCTCGTCGCTGTCTCCGCGCCGCAGCTGAGAAGCTGTGCGGCCGGTGAACCGGGTCAGCGAACGCGCGAGGTGCGGCTGGTCGTGGTATCCCGTCGACTGCGCGACCTCGATCAACGGCATACCCTGCTGCACCAGCAGCACAGCCTGTCTGGCCCGCTCGATCTGTCGGATCGCGCCCTGCGTCAGCCCGGTCGCCGCGACCACCCGCCGTTGCACCGACCGTGGAGTGACCAGAGTGGTCCCGTCCCCGCGGAGCACATCGGTGACCAGCGGATCACGCACCAGCAGTCCGGCGCGGACCAGACGGTCCACAAAGACGTCCGCATTGTCGTAGGCCGGAATCTCCCATTCCTCGCCTTGCAGCACGAACGAGTGAGCCGTGGCGTGCGGACTGGACACCGCGGTGTCGACCAGCGTCGACACCGGCATCGGCGCCAGGAAAGCGCCATGGCGGAAGATGATCCCGAGCGTCTCGCCCGCACCCGGCCCCAGCTCCAGCACCGTGGGACCGGTCTCCGGGCCGCGGACCGAAACGTGTGTCTCCCCACGGTCGCGCCAGACGACAAGCTCCCAATTCGAATTCGCCACCGACCGCATCCGCGCCGCCACCGCCCCGGCAACCGATCCAGCCCGATAGACCCGCTCGACATAGGGGGAATCGGACAGGCGCTGCTCGACTCCACCGGCCGGCTCGAGGCTCACGACCAAGAAACTAACACTGGCGGTCGCCTGCCGCAGTGCTCGAGCCTGCGGGAGCCGCCTCAGCGGACGGGCTCCACGACCATAGGCACGATCGGGATACCGGCGGGATCGAACAAGTCCCGACCGCACGAGTCGCACTCGCCCTCACCAGGCTTCGCTTCCGTCTCGGGGAGCTGCCACACGTTCATGCCACCGCACGGACAGTCGATGATGTACAGCAACTCGGGAGAAGGCCGATCCAGACCCCACGCCAGACTCGACGCCGTCGTGCGACGCATGACACCGACACGATAGGTGTCGTCGCCGGACCGTAGTTCGCCGAGCGCCAACCCCGCACTCGCCAGGGCTTCATCCACTGCGCGCAGGATCGCCGGCACGTGTTCACCACGATCGAGGTCAGCCCCGGCCGCTTGCCTGGCAGCGGACTCGACTGCCACGACAACCGCACTGTCCTTCCCGAAGGCCGCCACCCGAGCCGACACGAACTGCGCTATCTGTCCCGTCCGTTCCTCGCCGGACCAGTCGACCCGCAAAAGAACCCCCTCCTGGATCAAGGAATTCACCACATCGTCCGCATCGAGTAGGAATCCCCGCTCAGCCGCCGCAAGGAAATGCGCCATATCGCTCACGCCGCCAGCATACGAACGAGCATCCGAACGGCTGCGCAACCCCGAGCCGGGTGCGGTAGGCCGTCAATGCTGCTTTCGACCTGTTGTTCTGTCAGCCCTAGGTGGGGCTGGTCAAGTCGTTGCCACGGAGCGAAATCGACGTCCGGTCGTACTGAACCCGCTATTCCGCGTATCGGTAGGCAACGACAAAGCGGCTCGCCCTCATGGCCCGTGCTCAACCCGTGGTCTCAATCAGGTCGGCATTCGTCGAACTGTGTGGTGTCCGCGTCGGGTGCAAGTTGTTTGCGGGGCGGGTAGATCGGGTCCGGGTGGTGTCCGAATAAGTAGTCGCGGAAGGTTCGCAGATATTCGTTCTGATGCTGTTGATCTCGGAACGTGGTCGTGTTCGGGTCGAACCAATCGCTCGGTGCCGGACGTCGCGCGATCACGTAGTCGAGGGCTTCGCGCACCATGTCCCCATAGCTCGGCTCCTCGATGATGGCGCGGCGCAGTTCTGGTGCGTATCGCCACATCTGATCGCCCAGATAGGTGTAGGGCATCTTGCCGACCGGCCACAGCAGACTGTCGACATGCGGGATTTCGTCCCACCACTCCGGCAGTGGGTCGGGGCGCACGGCGGCCCCCGGCTGCGTGGGTGAATCCGTGCGGCGTTCCGGGCCGGAGGCGGGTGCGGCAGGATTTCGGCCGACGCCTCGGGGACGCCACGTCGGCCCGGTCCGGAGGTTGCTGGGCGGATACCAGACGCCGCGCCACACCGGGACTCCGAGAGCGCGAATGTTCACCGGAAGGTTCTCGTCCACAACGATATCCGGCGTGATGCGGCGCACCGGGCGTAACTCCACGCCGTCGGGGAGCAGATCGGCCACCATAGCCAGACAGTCCTGCTCGCCGTAGCCGGTCACACCGACGTTCGATCCGGGCCAAGCCGGTTCGCGGTCCCGATCGAATTCGATCCAGAACCGCCGCACCACGGGCATATTCTTCCCTTCGTGATCACCGAACGCTTGCACGGTAGCAACGTCCGTCCGACGCCCACCACTCGATAATCGGCAGAAGCGGAGGTTGTTGGCGGACGTTCGGAGCGGGACGAACGCGGTCGCTCACATAATCCTCACAATTCCGGCGCAAACCGTGCATATCGGCGACCTAGGCTGCTGTCGTGGTCGTCAAAGCTTTTCGATCCTCCGATGCGCCCCTGTGCGCCGTGGTCGTGGCCACGATTGTGCTCGGCGTGACGCTGCATCGCGGTTGGATAGTCACCAAGTTATGGATTCTCGCCTTGCCATTGCTGCTGGGAGCGTTCGTGGCTGCCTTGGCCTGCTTCGTGCTGGTGCTGTTTCTGGCCGGCCGCGATACGCGACGGTGGCCTCTGGCGGCAACCGCGATGCTCGCACTGATCGGGATCGGCGGGTCGGTCTTTCTCTTCGTCGACTCGAACGCTAATGCGTGGACCAGGTTTTGGGTCGAGCGACCGGCATTCGCCGCTATCGCAGCGATGGAACTGCCGGATGGCAAGATCGACTACTACGGTGTCGAGCTGCCTCCGTACCTGTGCCTCGTTTCGGCGAACTGCCGAGTGGCAGTGATCGGCACCAGTGGTGGGCAGCCAGTGCTGTTCGTACCCGACTACATCGGGATCCCCGACGATGCGCTCGGCTACGGACATTTCGTCGGAACACCCGAGCCCGGACCGTACGACGGGTTCGGCGAACCTGTCTGCCCCACGAT
Source organism: Nocardia sp. CA-136227 (assembly GCF_050955695.1). Taxonomy (NCBI): domain Bacteria; kingdom Bacillati; phylum Actinomycetota; class Actinomycetes; order Mycobacteriales; family Nocardiaceae; genus Nocardia; species Nocardia sp. CA-136227. The sequence continues at coordinate 2,617,108 of NZ_CP192081.1, read as the reverse complement.
GGAGCTGGCGGGCGGTTGGTGGTGGCTCGACTCCTGCTGGGACGCTACATAACTGAGCCCTAGGCGGATGGCGGCTGCGGGCGAGACGCCCAACGCCATCCATGAGGCGACGGTACGCATCACAAGACGATCGGCAACATCCACGAGACCGCCCTGACAACACTCGGTCCGTTGATCTTTCGCTGTGCCGCTTGGCACCTAGGGCGTGTCTGACAAAGCGCGAGAGACACCGGCTGCTCGCACCGCACCGGAATCCGGGCGCGGGAATACCGCGCTGGCCGGTTCGGTCAGCGCGGTATGCGGCATGAGCGGATACCAGTGCCGACAATTGCTGGATATCTACTGTGCAGTGGTAGGTGAGGGTTCGACTAGTTGTGGTGCACCGGAAGCAATCCCCGCCAGCCACAGGTACTCGTAGGCGGCTTCGGCGACTTCGGGTTCGAGAATATTCAGCTCTTCGACGGTCACCTGATGACGTTCGGCTGCCTCTGCCAGGTGTGCGAGCTCATCGAGACTCACGTGGTCGAGAGCTTCGTCGGTGTCGATGTCGTAGGCCACGTCCACGGCGCTCTCGTAAGCCTGCGCTACACGCGCTTTGAGGCTGTCGATGCCGGCACACTCACGCAGGCACATGTACAGGCCGTCATCGTATTCGGTGGGCGTGGAGGACCATCGGCCGTTCTCCCACCACCGCAGGAAGCTGACTAAATCTGTGGTGAGTACTCGCGGGTGATGGGCCTTTATCTCGATAGCACGAACCCATTCCGGCGCAGCAGCTCTGGGATCATACGACTTGTCGTAGACGTCGTTTTCGCGATCCCACCCGAACAGCACGGCACGGTCGCCGGGGAAACGGATCAGAGCGAACCAGTTGCCCGCACCGTCCTCCTTGTCCAGACGTCCACCAGCGACCACAGTCGTGGTCCCGATGTACTCGGCCGACTCGGCGGGGTCGTACACGTCCCCAGGGAATGCGGCAAAGAAGACGTCGGTGACAACAGCCGTCACCCACAGCGCGCCAGGATGCGGCAGCTCCAAATCCATATGCGGCAGCCTAACTCCGCTCACTGACACAACGCGCTCACGATCTGCCGCGGCCGCCTCGAGCCGAGCGATCAGCGGCATGACAGTGCGTTTCGGGTGCGCGGTAGCCGCGGGGAAATGGCTCGAATGTCTCAGTTACTGGGGAAATTCGGGCACGTCGAGATCCAATGCGGTTGCGAGATCGATCGTTCTGCGGGGATTGACGCATTGCCTGGCCAAGCTCGGCAGATCGAGTCTGTTGTGACGGGCTTGAAAAAGGAACAACGCAGCGGGATGCTGTCGCAGCTGGTCGGTCTCGAGTCCGTTTGCGGATTTGTAGGCAGCGGCTACAAGAGTTGGAAACGCTGAACGCAGCCCTGCTGCCCATCCCTCGACCGCGCTCAGCCAAGCGTTGGTGGAGGCGTCCGATGTGGAGGAGAACCGTGCGATTGCCTCGCTCAGTTCCGGCCAGGTGTAGTCGGCCCACGGTTTGGTTTTCAGAACCGGCAGCTGCCATTGGCGCCTGACCTGTGACCAGTGATCGGCATGTGCCGGCAGCGTGTGAATCACGAAGTCCGGCAGACTGAGTGCGGTCAAGGCGCCGCCGTGGCAGGCACCGGTATCCAAGCCCAGAATCCGACTGTCTCGAACCAGTGGCGTGTCGCCGGTGACGTGGTGTCCGAACACGATTGGCTTGGCATCAGTGTAGTGGTCGTGCCAGACGCTGTCGGGGAACAGGGTCTGGAGTTCACGCTCACCGCGTGTGGAGCCGCAGAGGATCTCCTCACGTTGGTCGGCGAGCGGGATACCGGGCACCATACCGGCATGGACGATGCGGGCGTGGTCGTTCTCGAAGTAATAGGGAAGCGTCCGCATCCAATCGACCATGTCGGCGTATCCATCGCCTACCTGCAGCCGTGTGATTTCCTGGGCGTAGGAGAAGATCCCGCGGACGTGTTTGCGTTCGTGGTTGCCCATGATGGCCACCGAGTTCGGGCGCTCGCGAAAGAAGCTGACCACTTGGTGAGGCTTCGGGCCACGGTCGACCAGATCGCCGACGCTGACAAGTAGGTCGTCCTCAGCGAGCTCGGCCTTTTCTAGTAGCTCGACCAGCTCGTCGAAGCATCCATGGATGTCGCCGATGATGACAGTGCGCTGCACCCGGACGACCGTAGGCGCTGACCCGGTCGGCTAGCAATGAAATATCGCCGTTGCGGCCGCACGCTACTCGGCATGTGCGGATATTCGGAGCTGGATTCGGCCGAGGTCGACCGTCGGTATTGTCCAGCGGTGATGGCGGTGGCTGGCTGGGTCCCTGACGGCCACAAGCGGCAACTGGTGAGGTAATTGGGAGGGTTGATGGCGACGGGGGCAACCCGGGCGGCGCTGGCGCGTGAGCTGAAGGTAGCGATGTGCACGGACCGCGGCTTCACGATGCACCGAGTGGATGACGGATATGCGTTCCGCAAAACTGTTGAGGGTGAGCACTTCTCGGGAGCGCTGGAGGTCCTGGCCGATCTCGTCCTGAAATACGGGGAACTTCGAGTGACCGGCACTGTCTCGATGGCTGTTCCCGCCCTGCAAACCGCCATCGATGCAACACCGGACGCAGCGGTCAGCAATCTCGATCTGTCCGGCGGCAGGCCCTACTCCACCGAACTCGCGATCAAGAGCTTCGGGCGCAGAGACAGCTTCGGAGAAGCCGAGCAAGAGATCCTGGTCGAGACCGACGGCCATGTCGATGCGGCCGTCGAAGAATTCATCGGCATGGTCGACGGTCCTGTCAGCGACTGGGCCACAGCCGTATTGGCCGTCGAGCCGCTGGTCGCGGCGGCGGTATCGGTGACTGGCGACAGCAACCCTATGTTCGTCCGACGCCTGATCCTGTTGTTGCTGTCGCTGAATCGGGCCGAGGATGCCGTACCGGTGATGGATGCACACCTGCGGGCAAACCTGCACTGGGGCGAGCGGGAGTCGCGCGCACCCAAGTTCGAGCAGCATCTACTCGATTCGTTCCCTGCCTACCGCCGTGTTCGAGAAGCCCGCCAACAGGATCAGTCGCAGTGAGATCTTGAGCGCGCGGTCTCGGCCTCAGACCAACAATCGTCGTGTAATCGGCATGAGCGCGCACTCAAGTGCGCTGGAGCCAGCCAGTCAGTGGGGCCGCTGGAGGGGCGGTCTCGAGGCGGTGCCGGCGGCGGAGCAGGGCCTCCAGCGCACGCAGATGGTCGAGGACCTGCTACTGGAGCGCCCACCGCGGGAGCTGCTCCGGATCAGCCCGCGGAACCCGAAGGCGCGGGTACGGCGTCGGGCCCGGTCTCGGCGTGCAAGTATTCGACGCCGACTGGGAAAGTGTGCTGGCGGCTGGTCAGGACAGTTCGCCGATGGTGACGCGGGGGTCGAGGCTCTGCGCTGTCAGGCACGGCTACCTCGAATCCTGCTGTTCAGGTGGAACTTACTGAAGGCTCAGTCGTTTCACCAGCGCCGCGCGCTGGCCGCTTCAGTCAGCGCGGGTCGCGTCGTGACAGGGCGTTCGCCGGGGCCACTAGCAGGCATCAGTCGATCCCGCCCACTCCTCTGCGCCCTTCAGTCCGAAAGTAACTTCCTCTGTTGAAATGCCAAGCTGGATACACCACGCGCAGGCCGAGGCCGGCCGGGTGTAACTCCGAACAGCATCGGCGTTCCGCCACCTGGGCGCGTCTCGAACTGACGCTGCCGGAACGGATGCGGGACTCATGGCGCTAGGTGTTTGGCGGTGCCGCTCTCCGGTGAGTATGCTTGCCGGACGAATTTTATGGCCCTGGTTCGGGAGGAGAGCTGAGAGGTCGTGGACAGATCCCTTGATAGGGCGATTGATCTCATCGAGTCCTTCATCCAGCGAATCGGTGACGATTGGCTGGATGAACATCAAGCACAACCGAATTCAACGCCGCACGAGATTGCCTTATGGATATCACAATATCGTGGGTGGTCAGACCCTGACACCTTGGCGAACTCTCAGCACCTTGTACTGCTGGGAAGGCTGGCGAAGTGTATTGCGATACTCGAAGGTGCTGACGTCGGCCCCCTGGACAATCTGTGGCGAGATCTTCTGTCGGACAATCCAAGTCGAGTGAAAAGCGCTCTCCATGAGATAAGAGTAGCGGCGATATTCTGCGGAAGCGGCTTCCCCGTGAAGATAATTCCCGAAGGGAGAAGTAGAACTCCCGACCTCCTAGTAGGCGATGCTGTCGAAATCGAGTGCAAGTGCAAAGGGCCAGCGAGTGACGCCGATCGAGCGCGCCACGAGATCTACTCTCTGCTCGACAGAAAGCTCCGGAAGGTTCTCGTCGCTGGCTCCAGGTGCGGTGCCTTGGTGGTCACCGCGCGCTTTCATGTCGAACCCGAGCGGATGATGATCGACGAGATCATCGAGTCGGCGCGGTCGATAATCCGCGGTTCCGGGCCCATGTCCATCGACAGCGCAGGGCCTCTGTTTGATTACAGTATCGAGGGGGTCGACCGAGGCGATGTCGAACCAGCAGCAGCGCTGAGTCTGCCGCGACGCCCGTTCGGATCGAAACCTTTCGATATAGAAACCAATAGCGGCATTGTCGTTGAACTGCCGGATGGCTCAAAGGCCCTAGATCAACTGATATTCATGTCGCTTTCCTGTGATGTCGAGCATGACTACATCAGAGGGGTGAAGTCGTCGCTGAAGTCTGCGGCAGGACAATTCTCGGGCGATCGGCCGACCATCATAGTTGTTGATGTAACCGACACACTGGGCACGGTGCCGGATTCATACTTCGACGAAGTTGGCAAGCTGATCGAAGAGTTTCTTCGGAGTAACTCAAAGGTCTCCCGCGTGGACCTGGAGAGCAACTGGTTCGAGGACGGCGAATCCGGTGTCGTCCTACGTCGGGGCATCTTGCCATTCGAAAATAGATACGCGAAGCATGCTTTGCCAACCGAATTCGCTCTTGTCCCCATGAACTAACAGCCATACCCTGCGCACGCTTCGATCATTCGCGGTGACGGCGAGTCGCCGAGCTACTCCTGTAATCGGCAGTAGCGAACGTTCTGCGCCGCAGCAGGTTCCGGACGCAGACGCCCCCGCGCTGGCCGGTTCGGTCAGCGCGGTATGCGGCTGAATTGAATGCTCGATGCTTCGTTGTCACGCTCGATGTCGTCGGCTGTTGCCGCGTGGGGTTCATGCCGGCTTCGGACGCTGGTGACCGCATTCGAGTCGGTTGCCGGACTGGTCGTAGACATCCGGGATAGCGCAAGTACCCAGCCACACCGTGACGCCCTCGTCGTTCCACGTCAGTCGAAGTGTGCATCGCCGAGCACAGACTCCTCGAAGTCGTTGTCGTCGTAGGCGATGGTGAATACGTCCCCGGGCCGCATCCAGTAGTCCTCGGGGATCGGCTCCGTCCACACCTGAAGCAACTTGTCGGACGTATTGCTGAACCTGATCTTGGGCACCCGTGGAGAGTAGAACAGGCACGAGACCTTCACTGGCCAAGATGAACCGGCGCCCAACCGGCAACTATCCCCTTACGACGGCGCTGGTGCAGGCGCGGGGGGCGGCAGTTCGGGGTTGGGCGCAGGCGGTGGGACAGGCACATGTCGCTCGACATCATCTGGCTCGCGGGCGATCTGGATGAACCTGGCCAGTTGCCATTCATAGCTTTGCGAAGAACCTCGGATGGCGAGGCCGATGTCTTTTCGTACAACCTCGTAGTACTTGCGGCGGGCTTGGCTGGTCGCCTCGACGGCTTCTGGCCATGCCGCGCCGGTGATTCGGCCGACCGCGATCAACTGCAGACTGTAGGCGCTTTCATGCCAGGCCCGCGCGGCGGTGATCGCGTCCTCGCTCGCGAGCATCAGGACGGATTCCCATTTCATCGTTCTCTCGTGCTCCGCGGCGGCAAGGGCGACTACGCCTTCGTCGAGTGGGAGTTCGTTGCTGTCGGGGTGTATTCCCTGGTGTGCGGCAATGCGAACCGAGATACCGATTACCTTCTTCACGGCGTAGGCGTACTCGGTGTAGGTGGTGAGCCTCTTCTCGTCCCAGCGGATCGCTTGGGCTCGGCGCCACCGCGCCCGCTCGGCTGCCGAGGTCGACAGATAGGTCGCAGCGGCACCGAGCAGCACCCCGACCAGCGCAGGTAACTGCTGAAGGAATGCGGTCACCTCCCTCACGCCCTGCCTGCAACGGTGTGATGTCCGAACCACATGGCTTCCCCCTACATCCGGCCGCTCAGGTCCTCCCCACGAATTCTCCCCCGCGGAGCGGTCTTCGGACAGACTCGAGAGGAATCCGAAGATGGCAGCCCAGCAGGCAAAACCCACCCGGCGGTCGGTATTCGGAACACGATGGTGGGTTCAAGTAACCGCAGCGCCACCGCGACGCACTTTGGGGCACCCACTGGTTGATAGGCTGGGCGCGCCAAAAGCGTTCGGCCGGAAAGGTTGTTATGGGTGTCTGGGGTCCGGGTAACTTCGACAGCGACACCGCTGCGGACGGGCTCGGGGAACTGACCGACCACATCATCGGCAACATCGCCGAACAATTCCAGGACACCTCGGACGACACGGCATTGGAACCCGATGAGTGGGGTGGGGACATGGTTCCCGCCTGGCTGGAGATTCTGATCCAGATTGTCGAACCCGCGCGAGTCGGTGCGAGCTTCCCCTCGGTGGCGGTGCTCGGCGAGTGGCGCGAACGGTATCTGCGGGTGTGGGAAGAGAATATCGACGAACTCGGGCCCGACGACGAGTTCAAAACTCAGCGGCGTGCAACACTCACCGAGACATTCGATCGAGCGATAGCGTTGGCCACGACTCGTGAGCAAGACCAACACATCTAGGGCAGGCTCGGGCAGCTGCTGACCGGAGATCTCTGAATCCCACATGACTCCGAAAGAACTCTTCACGCAGCTGGGGGCTGATCGCCGCCGGCAGGTTCATCTGTCGCTGTGCGAGGATGCCCTGCCGATCTGGATCGGTTACGTCCGTGGGAAACCCGCCTCGCTTCGCTACCGGGACTCGGTTGTCGGGATGCGGCACCAGGTGGATATCGAGCTTCCGGGGGAAGCCCTGCGCTCCGCTTGGGCCGGTGCGGACCTCGCGGATGTCGGCGGGCGATACCTCGAACCCATTGCAGCGCTGCAAGACGACGATCTCGCCTTTCCCGACCCGGTCGAGTTCGCCTACTACGCGATCTACAACTGTTTTCGGAAGTACTCGCTCGGCGACGACATACCGGATTGGCTGATCGTCAACCAGGCCTTGTCCGTTCACGACGACAGTGAAGCGGCGCAACGTCTGACGCGCGCGATCGACGCCCCGAATTAGGCGTTCCGAGGGTGGCGAAAGCCTCAGGGAGACTTCGCTCGCGCCGGGCTGCGGCCCTTGACGGCCGCGCCGAATAGGCTGCAGCTCACACACTCTCGCGCTGCGCCTGCGCGAGAGCGGCCAGCTCCTTGAACTTCACGATGTTGCCGGCGGCTCCCCAGGTGCCTTCCGGCTGTTCGCGGATCAGGACCCACACTCGCCAGGAATCACCTTCGGCGAGACCGGTAGCCGCGAGTATTTGCTTGGTGACTTCGGCGACGAGGCCGGCCTTGCGGCGGTCCGACAGCCCGCCCTCGGGAACGGTCACATCCACCCGGAATCTCGGGAGGTCGTCTTCCAGCGCGGCGAATCCGCCGTCGGTGACCTCCTCGACGCGGCCCCACGCCTGCGCTCGGAAGAAGGCGGTGTCGGGTGCGCCTTCCCACTTCAGCAGGGACTTCGGCAGCGACTTCAACAGCTCGGCGCGGGCCTGTCCGGTCAGGACTCCGGCGGGCACGGTCAGGTGAATCATCGGCATCGGGATGCTCCTTCAGATCGCGGAAGACCGAGTTATAACGGTCGTTATAATCACCGGACGCTACTATATGACGACTGTTATAGACAAGGAGGTAATGGTGGCGGAATCGCAGGACTCGCGCCAGAAGCTGGTGAGCGGCGCGGCCGACATGATCCGGCGACGCGGCCTCAACGCCACCAGCGTTCGGGAGCTGGCCAAGCATGCTCACGCGCCATTGGGGTCGACGTACCACTACTTCCCCGGCGGTAAGACGCAGCTGGCGACCGAGGCCGTCACGTTCGCGGGTGACCTCACCGCGGCGGTGTTGGTTCGCGAACTCGAGAACGGCCCGATCGAGGCGTTGCACGCATTCCTCGGCATGTGGCGAAAGATAGTGGTGGACACTGACTTCCAGGCCGGGTGCCCGGTCCTGGCCGTCTCGGTCGAAGACCTTCCCGAGGCAGAGCGAGCACCCCACGCGGCAGCAGCCGCCGCCTTCACCCAATGGACCGACCTGCTGTCGGCGGCGCTGCGCGAGCATGGAGCCGATCCGGACGATGCCGAGCACACCGCCACGCTGATCATCGCCGCCATCGAAGGAAGCGTCGCCATGTGCCGCGCCGAGCGCAGCACGAGGGCGCTCGACCGCATCGGCGCCAAGCTCGAGATAATCGTCCATGCCGCGATCACGCCAACAGGCACCCAGGACTGAGCCGACGCGGCAACCGCATCTACCGGCTCCACAACCCTTCTAATACTGTTACTCTCAGTTACATACACCGAGCGGTATACACATATCGAAGGAGTGGCCATGTCCTGCAACGTCGCAGACCAATCGTGGCGTCGACCCACCCTGATCGCCACGCTCATCGCCGCGTTCATCACGCAGAACTCGATCGCCCTGCCCTACGTGCGGCGCAACGGACCGAAGTCGGCGCTCGACTTCTTCGTCGGCGACATCTACAAGACCGTCCCCGGCCGATTCGCGATGATCGACCTCATCTTCGTCGTCCTGGGCTTCCACCTCTGGGCCTTCGCCGAGGCTCGGCGACTCGGCATCACGCGGTGGTGGGCCGCCTCGTTCGTGCTGACCTTCACGGTCGGAATCGCAACAGCCATACCGTTTTTCCTGCTGGTACGTGACTTCACCGTGGAGAAGGCTGCGGCTGACACGTAGCGCAATCGGTCACGTATCGAGCTGTACTCCGGGCCTGATTCGTTCGCCCGGAACTGGCAAGCACTACCGGAGTGCTTTAGACCTGTGCCAAGGTGAAGCGCTCGTTCGCGTCGCGGCCGGCAGACGCTAGTTCGGTCGAAAGGCGAACTGCTTCACGTTTCGAGGCGGCGACGATACGCTTCTCGCCCTCGAGGCGAGCTCGGATTGCGGCAACCGAGTGGGGGTTCGAAAGCCGCCGGCGAGAGAGGCTACTGCCGATCGAGCGGGCGAGGTAGCCGGTGAAGAAGATGAATACGACTGCGGTGGTCGCGATTTCGATGAGCACGGGTCCTCCCGAGTTCAGGACGGGTAGGTGCGGGGAGTTTCGCGGAGGGCGATTCGGAGGGCGCGGAGGACTGTGGTGAGGGGCTGAAGGGTCTCCCATTGGGGGTATCTGAACCAGGTCGATGAGGACCTGCTGGGACCGCGTGGGGCGGGGAGGGTGAGGTGCCTGCCTGGCGGGAGGAATTCGCAGTGGGCGCGGGTGCGGAAATCGTTGGCGGGGAGGGTGATGTCGAGTTGGGTGGGGGCGGCCAGGAGGATCAGGGGGCCGGTGGCGGCGCGCTCGTCGAGGATGGGGGTGGTCTGTTTGGTCCAGAACAGTTCGTCGTCGATCGCGGCGGCTAGGGCGGGTGGGGCGCTGATCGCGGTGACGTCGGTGGTGGACAGGGTGATTCGGGAGCCGGAGATTCGGCAGGGGAGGCCGTAGAGTTCCCGGTACAGCCAGAGCTGACGGTCGAGTGGGGTCTCGCCTGTCACGTGCGCGGGCATTGGGCCTGGCCTCCTTCGAGATAGCTGCGGGCGCTTTCCGCACGCGGGCATGGCGGGTCGCAGGTGGCGTGGATCTTTCGGATGCCTTGGGCACGTTGCCGGGAGATGGGGAAGATCGAACCGTTGCGGCAGTCGTCGTTGACCCAGAACGCGTTGGGGGCAGACCGCTGGTCTCGCTGGATCGTCATGCTTCAAGTGGAGCGAGGCAGCGAGGATGTGGGAAGTGAAAAGCGGGATCCCGGATTTTTCCTCTGTTTCACCAGGTTTCGGCCCCCGAACGGTGAGATGATATTCCCGCTCCGGGAATCGCCATCGTCGCGGAGCGGGAAGCATGATGACCCGAGAGCGGGAAATTCCATGTCCGAAAGCGAAGGCACCCTCACCCGCCGCCAGCTCGGCAGGTACCTGAAGTCCGCCCGCGAGGAAGCCGGGTTCACCCTGGAACAGGCGGGCAGACAGATGGACTGGAGCAAGAGCAAGCTCCAACGGCACGAGGCCGGCGAGGTCGCGAAGATCCGTCGGCCCGATCTGGACCTGCTGATTCGGCTCTACCAGATAGATGATCGCCAGGCTGCGCACCTACGCGGACTGGCCGAGACCGCCGCCGGGAAGTCCTGGTGGCACGAGTTCAGTCGCGTTCTGCCGGACGACTTCCGGATCTATGTGGACATGGAGTCCGCCGCGGCGGTGCTGACGACCTACCAACCGGACCTCATCCCCGGCCTGGTCCAGACACGCCCTTACGCGCGCGTGCTCGCCTACACAGCCAACCCCGAGGACGGGGAAGACGCTCTCGCTGGTCGTTTGGAGTTGAAGGCACGCAGGCAGCGCATCCTCACGCACAACCTCAAGAAGCCTCAGCTGAACATGGTGCTCGGAGAAACTGTGTTGCGCAGGGTGATCGGCGGTCCGAAGATAATGTCAGACCAACTCAAACGCCTCGCCGAGGCGAGCACTTTGCCCAACGTCACCCTCCGCATCCTTCCGTTCTCCGCCGGGATGCCGACCGGCGATCAGACCGGACCGTTCGTGATCATCGATTTCACGACGGACGGGCGCGGCCAGCCTGTAGCTCCGACCACGATCTACAGCGAGGGCTATTCGAGCGACATGTACTCGGAGAAGCGCGATGTCGTCGATCGCTACGTCGAGGCGTACAGAGTTCTCCAGCGGGCTGCGCTGGATGAGTCGAGCAGCAGAGATCTGGTGCGCGAGATAGCAAGGGAGTACAGCGCGTGAACGACGAACTAGACGGCGCACAGTGGTTCAAGAGCAGCAGAAGCGGCGGTAGCAAGGAGTGTGTCGAGGCCGCGTTTCTGGCAGGCGGCCGGATCGGGGTTCGTGATTCCAAGGATCCTGGTGGGGCAGCGCATGTTTTCACTGCGGGGCAGTGGGATGCGTTTATCGGGGCCGTTGCGGCGGGGAGGTTCGATATTCACGGTTGCTCGTAGGGGAATCGGGGGGCGAAGGCGGGGGTGAGGTCGTCGAGCCAGCGGGCCGTGTCGCTGTGGTTCGCGAAGAACGGTGTGCCTACGAGCGATTCGTCGCGGGCTTGGAGTAGGCGTAGGGCGAAGACTTGGCGGTCGGCGATCGTGGTGATGCCGTCGATGACGACCTTGCCGGGGGTGGCCGACATGACTGGGCCGCGGACTGTGCGGGCCAGGCCGGGGACTGCCCGGTAGGCGTCGGTGAAGATGGCGGTTGCGGCGGACAGGGGGACCGCGAAGTGGTCGCGGGGGCCGGTGTCGCGTTCTACGAACATGTAGTACGGGATCATGCCCAGTCGGACCTCGTTGCGCCACAGGGTGATCCAGTCGTCGGCGGTGTCGTTGACGGTGCGGACGATCGGGGATTGGCAGCGGATCACGGCACCGGTGGCCTGTAATCGGCGGATCGCGTGGCGGACCACGTCGGTGTCCAGTTCGCGGGAGTGCGAGACGTGGGCCATGATCGCCAGGTGGCGGCCGGACTCGGTGATTCGGGTCAGGAGCTTCAGGAGTTGATCGGCGTCGGGGTCGGTGACGAAGCGGTGTGGCCAGAAGGCCAGGGCTTTGGTGCCGATGCGGATCGAGGTGATCTGTTCCAGGCGTGGGTCCAGCAGCGGCTCGAGGTGCCGGGACAGGACGTCCGCGCTCATGATCATCGGGTCGCCGCCGGTGACCAGGACATCGCTGACCTCGGGATGGCGGTCCAGGTAGCGGATCAGCACCTCGGGACCCGCGGCGGCCATGCGCAGGTCCGGCTCACCGACGAACTGCGCCCAACGGAAGCAGTACGCGCAGTAGGCGTGACAGGTTTGACCGTTGCGCGGGAAGTACAGCACCGTGTTGCGGTATTTGTGCTGCAACCCGTCGAAGGACTCCCCCTCTGCCGCGGGGCGATTGAGGGTGCGCTGGCCCTCCGGATGCGGGTTCATGGCCTTACGGATGCGGGCGGCGGTGTGGCGGAGGTCGGCGGCGGAGGCGTCGTGCGCCAGCAGGGCCGCGATCTCCGCTCGGTCGTCATCGGCGAGCATCCCCGGATGCGGCATGGTCAGCCGGAAGATCGGGTCATCGGGCGCGCGTGTCCAGTCGATGAGTTCGTCCAGGACATAGCGGTTCGTCCGGAACGGCAGCACCTCGGCCACCGCGGCCAGCTCCCGCGCCTGCTCGGCGTCGAGCCCGGCGCGGGCCGCGATCATCGGCAACTCCCGAGCGCCGATCGCGCGAAACCCATACCCCGTGGTGCCCAGCGACATCCGATGCCTCCAGCACGGCCCGACGGACGTCGAGCGACCGAGCAACGATCCTAGCGATCCTCGGCCGCCTCGTCGGCGCGGGGAGGTTGCCCGGGCAATGCCGCCGGCCGCATACAGAGGAAATCGCCATCGGACGAGTCGCGGAAGATCCGGCCCGCCACCGCTGTGAGCCGAGCGATCAGCGCCGCGTCCACCACCCGGAACAGCTCATGATCGGTGCCGTCGTCGAGCCGCGCCCGGATCGGATCGGTCCCCACCCGGCTCAGGAAACTGTCCGTGCGAGCACCCCGCAGATACCGAATATCGTCCACCACAATCGATTTCACCAGCGACCTGCGCCGGTCACCGGTGCCGTCGGACAGGGTCACGTCGATCAGGTATTCCAGCGGAACGGACCGGCTCCAGACCGCGTGGAATCGATCGTTGACGAACTTGCCGAGCGGCGAATGCACCGAAACCTCGAGCTGGCGCGAATCACCGGAGAGGCCGTCGATCGTATAGAACGAGATGAGGCACCTGTCGTCGGAGCGATACATGGTGACGTCGGGACCCGACGAGTACAGCCGGACCTGGAAATCCGCGCCGGGACCGTGGCCCGGGTGCGCGCGTTCGAGCTCGCCGATATCGCGTTGCAGGGCCCGCAGGGAGATCAGATTCAGCGCCAGCTGCCGCTGCAGGTCCTCGGCCGCACCGAGTTCCCGGTCGCGCTGCTCGGCCGCGAGCGTGGACGGGTTGATCAACAGCACCCGCACCGACACGCCCCGGGCCAACGCATCCCGGGTGATCTGCCCGAAACGATCGGAATGCGGCTCGATCAGCATGTTCGAGAAGGTGTCGACGATCCGGATGGCGTTCATACTGCGGTGGGCGCGGTCCAGGAAGCGCCGATAGTCGAGCTCGCGATGCTCGCGCACCCGGGATTCGCCGACCCGCTGAATGATCGGGGTGAGCAGGAAGATGGTGAACACCGCGCCGATGAGGTCGGCCGCGGTGTTCAACTCGAAATTGCGCCAGTAGTCCGGCATTCCGCGGGCCAGCACCGCCAGCAGCAGGACGGTCGCGACACCGACGCCCAACCCGGCGATCCAACGCGGTTCCGGCCTGCGCCACCGCCGATTCCAGCTCCGGCGCCATGAAACTCCCCCGCGTGCCACAGGATTCAGATTAGGGGCACCGCGGAGGAGCTTCAATATGGAGCGGACCGCTCAAAACTACTCGGGCTCAGCGCCATCCGTGGGCGGTTCGTCGCCGCCGCCTCGAATCGACCAGAGCAGGCCGTCGAGTTCGTCCGGCTTGATGAGGACGTCACGAGCCTTGGAGCCTTCCGACGGGCCGACCACTCCCCTGGTTTCCATCAGGTCCATGAGGCGGCCCGCCTTGGCGAAGCCGACGCGGAGCTTGCGCTGGAGCATGGAGGTCGAGCCGAACTGGGAGGTGACCACCAGTTCGATGGCTTGCAGGAGGAGGTCGAGGTCGTCGCCGATATCGGGGTCGACGTCCTTCTTCTCGCCCGCCTTGGCGGCGGTGACGCCCTCCTGGTAGTCGGGCTCGGCCTGGGTCTTGGCGAAATCGACAACGCCGGCGATCTCCTCGTCGGAGATGAAAGCGCCCTGGAGACGGGTCGGTTTGCTCGCGCCCATGGGCAGGAACAGGCCGTCACCCATACCGATCAGCTTCTCCGCGCCGGGCTGATCGAGGATGACCCGGGAGTCGGTCAGCGAGGACGTGGCGAACGCGAGGCGGGAGGGAACGTTCGTCTTGATCAGACCGGTCACCACGTCCACCGACGGGCGCTGGGTCGCCAGCACCAGGTGAATGCCCGCGGCACGGGCCTTCTGGGTGATGCGGACGATGGCGTCCTCGACGTCGCGGGGCGCGGTCATCATCAGGTCGGCGAGCTCGTCGACGATGGCCAGGATGTACGGGTAAGGGCGATACACCCTTTCGCTGCCCAGCGGAGTGGTGATCTGACCCGACTTCACCTTGCGGTTGAAGTCGTCGACGTGGCGGACTTTGCTGGCCTGCATGTCCTGATAGCGCTGCTCCATCTCCTCCACCAGCCAGGCCAGCGCGGCGGCCGCCTTCTTGGGCTGGGTGATGATGGGGGTGATCAGGTGCGGAATGCCCTCGTAGGGCGTCAGTTCCACCATCTTCGGGTCGATGAGGATCATGCGCACCTCCTCGGGGGTGGCGCGGCACAGCAGCGAGACCAGCATCGAGTTGACGAAACTGGACTTACCGGAACCGGTGGAACCGGCCACCAGCAAGTGCGGCATCTTGGCCAGATTCGCGGTGACGAACTCGCCTTCGATGTTCTTGCCCAAGCCGATCACCAACGGGTGATGGTCGTTGCGGGTGCTGGAAGCCTTCAATACGTCGGCCAGGCGCACCAATTCGCGGTCGGCGTTGGGGACCTCGATACCGACGGCCGACTTGCCCGGGATCGGGGCCAGCAGACGCACGTTCTCGGTGGCCACCGCGTAGGCCAGGTTGCGGGCAAGCGCGGTGATCTTCTCGACCTTCACGCCCGGGCCCAGCTCCACCTCGTAGCGGGTGACCGTCGGGCCGCGCACGAAACCGGTGACCGCGGCGTCGATCTTGAACTGGACCAGCACCTCGGTGATGGCCTCGATCATGGATTCGTTTGCCGCGCTGCGCTGCTTCGGCGGATCGCCGTCGGTCAGCAGGTTCAGCGACGGCAGCGTGTAATCGCCGTCCACCTCGCGGTCGGTGACGAACTCCAATTGCTCCGGCGGAGGCGGGGTCTGGTCGACCACCGCGGGAGCGGGTTTGGGGGGCTTGGCCTTCGCCGGGGCGGGCTTGGGCTTCTCCTCCGGCTGGACGATCTCCTTCGCGTCCTGCAACGGGGGCTCGCCGAGGATCTCGGTGACCGCGTCCGAACCGCCGAACTCGTCGGCCGGATAGTTCTCCGACGGGGTGCGGCCGCGACGCTTGCGCACCTCGGGAGCGTGCAGCGGGAAACCGTCCGCGTCGTAGTTGGACGGATCGTAGGGGTCGTCGGAGTAGCGGTCGTATTCGTCGCCGCCCGCGCTGGTGCCGAAGATCTCCCGCAGGCGTTCGGGCACATCCCGGACCTGGGTGCCGGTCAACAGCAGCAGGCCGAAACCGATGGCCAACATGAGCAGCGGGACCGCCAGGAACGCGGACAGGCCCTCCGAGAGCGGGCCGCCCACCACGTAACCGACGAAACCGGCGGCGTGCGTGCGACCGTGCGCGTCCGACGGGGAACCCGCGGCCAGATGCCACAAACCCAGGATCGGCAGACCCGCCATCAGGCCGCCCAGCACCAGACGCGGCCGGATCTCCGGCTGCGGCTCGGTGCGCATCAGAATCACCGCGATCGCCACCAGCACGAACGGCAGTGCCGCAGAAGCCGATCCGGACACCGCCCGCACCGCGGTATCGACCCAGTGCCCGACCGGGCCGCCCGCCGACAACCACACCGCCGCCACGATCAGGAAGGCGAAAGCCACCAGGCCGAGTGCGATCCCGTCACGCCGGTGGCCGTGCTCGATCTCCCCCGCCCGGCTGACCGCCCGCGTCGTCGCGCCCAGGCCCCGCGCCATCATGTTCCAGCCGCTGGTCACACCACGCCGGACGACCGCGAGCGGGGCCGTATTGGACTGCGCCCGCCGAGGCGCCGGCCGCCGGGCCGGAGCCTTGCGCGCCGCCGTGCCGCGGCCCTTGGCCGGGGTGCGTTGGGTGCGCGCGCGGGACTGCGCGGGAGTCTGCCCCCGCGTGGCCCCCGCTCGCGTACGTGACGTTCCGGTGCGGGCCTTACCTGCCATGCGTCCCAGGCTAGCCGCAACAGCACCACCCGGACCATCCGCAACACCCGGCCCACCCGAATCAGAAACTGTGGCGATCACAACGAAAAACCGCCGTCGACGCCGCGATCAGGCCGGAAACGACCGGGTCAGCAGGGTTGCCGCGCACCCCTCCGGGCAGATCAGACGCTGCGATCGAGCGCGTGCACCAACTCGACATCCTCCGGCGCGCCGGTCGCCTCCAGACGGACCGCGTTGCGGCCGAAAGCGTGCAGCAGCAGCTCCGAGGGCGGGCCGGCCAGCACGACCGTGCGATCCCCGGCCTGCCGCGCCACCGTGCGGCGGCCGTCCGGCGTGGCCAGCGCGATGGTGATCGGCGACTTGCGATAGGCCATGCGGGCCAAGCCCGTCAGCACCTTCCACAGCCGGTCCTCGTCGGCGGCGGACAGGGTGCGGGGCTCCCAGCCGGGGGCGGCGCGGCGGACATCCTCGTGGTGGACGAACATCTCGGTGGTGTTCATCAGGGCGTCGACCGGGCGCAGGTAGAACGGCGGGCCGGAGCGCACCTCGTCGAGCAGCTGCGCGAACGGGCGCTCCGTGACCTTGCGCTGCACGCTGTCCAGATACGGGGCGAACGGCTTGAGCAGGATGCCGGGGGCGGCGTCCGGGCGACGCTCGCGAACGACCAAGTGCGCGGCCAGATCCCGGGC
The DNA here is from genome assembly GCF_050955695.1 of Nocardia sp. CA-136227. Classification (NCBI taxonomy): domain Bacteria; kingdom Bacillati; phylum Actinomycetota; class Actinomycetes; order Mycobacteriales; family Nocardiaceae; genus Nocardia; species Nocardia sp. CA-136227. The sequence continues at coordinate 2,600,025 of NZ_CP192081.1, read as the reverse complement.
CGTCCACTCCCCGCACAGGGTCGGCGCGTCGGGGCCGGCTTCGGCCATCGCCTGAACCAGGGCCTGGCGCTCACGTTGGGCCATATTCATAAGGGGGACCTTAGTCCGGGTTGCCCGGCTTCGCACCGGGGCGTTAAGGAAACCACACGGTCTCCCATAAGGACCGCCGCTGATCATGATCTGGCACCGGATGTCACAACACAGCCGGAGGCGGCCCGCAACGCACTGCCGCCGCACAAACCACAGATGCCGGTTGGCGTCAACACTTCCGGATCGGTAACTTGATCCCTCGGTCCATAGGGTCGTGGACCCGAAAGCACAAGAAGGGCAACACCTTGAAGAAGATCGTCAGCGGCGCAGCCGTGATGGTCGCGGCCGCCGGTTCCCTGCTCGCTGGGACGGCTGCTCCGGCCAATGCCTACCAGGACTACAACTACGGCGCCATCGCGCTGTCGGTGTCGACCGGTCGTATCGGCTACTCCTACGACTATTCCGACAGCCCTGCCGCGCAGAACGCCGCCATGAGCTCGTGCACCTACAACGACTGCAAGATCGTCGCGCGCTTCTCCAACGGCTGCGGTGCGGTCGCCTACTCCTCGCGCGACGGCTACTACACCTTCGGCGCCGCGTCCTCGCGGATCGCCGCCAAGAACCAGGCGCTCAACCGGAACTCCGCCGGCGCCACCATCATTCACTGGAACTGCACCACCGGTTACCAGCTCTGAAATCACGGGGAGAATTTCGTTGAAGCACACCGTTTTCCGCGCGACCGCCGCGCTGATGCTGGCCACCTCGGCCTTCGGCCTGGTGGCCTGCAGCAAGTCCGATGACACCACCAAGGCCGCCGCCACCACCTCGGCCGCCCCCGCCGGCAAGTTCGACGGCAGCACCGACGGCGGCGACGCCAAGGTCACCGGCGCGGCCCCGGCCCCCACCACGGTCGCCGACCTGCCCAAGCCCTCGGTCGCGGACCTGAACGACAAGGTCACCAAGGCGTTCGACCCGTCGATCGACTCCAAGACCAAGACCGACTGGATCGAGAACGCCGGGCTGGACCCGCAGCTCGCCCAGAAGCTGGTCGACGCCGCCAAGGCCAACAACGTCAAGATCAAGATCACCAACGTGGGCGACCCCGCCGAGGGCAAGCTCAAGGCCGACGCCGACGTCACCATCGACGGCAAGCCGGTCCAGAACGCGACCGTCTCCTTCGTCGCCGACGGCACCGACTGGAAGATCGACCACAACTACGCCTGCAGCATCGTCAAGGCCGCCAAGCTCGATTCCGCAGCCTGCCAGGACAAGTAGCGCGCACAGAACAGCGCCCCGCAGCCTCACGGCTCCGGGGCGCTGTCGCGTTGCGGCCCTTGCGGTTCCGCGGCCTAGACGCCGATGACCGTGGGGACGATCATGGGGCGGCGGCGGTACTTCTCGGCGACCCAGCGGCCGACGACGCGGCGGACGGACTGGGCGATGCGGTGGGTGTCGGTGACACCCTCGACGGCCAGGCGGTGCAGTTCGCTCTCGACGAGTTCCTGAGCGCCGGAGAGGGCCTCGGGGTCGTCGGAGAAGCCGCGGCCGCTGACCTCGGGGGTACTGACGGCCTTGCCGGTGGCGGAGTCGACGGCGACATTGATGGAGATGAAGCCGCCCTCACCCAGGACCAGGCGGTCCGAGAGGGTGGACTCGCCGACATCGCCGACCGAGAGGCCGTCGACGTAGACCTGGCCGACCGGGACGCGACCGGAGATGGTGGCGATGCCGTCGACCAGGTCGACCACCACGCCGTTCTCGGCCAGGATGACCCGCTCCTCGGGGACGCCGGTCGCCACCGCGAGGGCGCCGTTGGCGCGCAGGTGCCGCCACTCGCCGTGCACGGGCATGGCGTTGGTCGGACGGACCGCGTTGTACAGGTACAGCAGCTCGCCCGCCGAAGCATGGCCGGAGACATGGACTTTCGCGTTCTGCTGGGTGACGACCGTCGCGCCCAGGCGAGCCAGTCCGTTCACCACCGTGAACACCGCGTTCTCGTTGCCCGGGATCAGCGAGGAGGCCAGCACCACCAGATCGTCGGGGCGGATGTTGATCTGACGGTGGTCGCCGCGCGCCATGCGCGACAGCGCCGACAGCGGCTCACCCTGCGAACCGGTCGAGATCAGCACCAGCTTGTGCACCGGCAGGTTGGCGGCCTGATCCAGATCCACCACCAGGTTGTCCGGGATCTCCAGGTAGCCCAGATCCTGCGCGATCTGCATATTGCGGACCATAGACCGGCCCACGAAGCAGACCCGGCGGTCGTAGCGCTGCGCCACGTCCACCACCTGCTGGATGCGGTGCACGTGAGAAGCGAAGGAGGCCACGATGACCCGGCCCTTGGCCTTGCCGATCACGCTGTCGAGCACCGGGCCGATCTCGCGCTCGGGCGTCACGAAGCCCGGCACCTCGGCATTGGTGGAGTCGACCAGGAACAGGTCCACGCCCTCGTCGCCCAGGCGGGAGAAACCGGCCAGGTCGGTGAGGCGGCCGTCGAGCGGCAGCTGATCCAGCTTGATGTCGCCGGTGTGCAGCGCGATGCCCGCGGGGGTGCGGATCGCGACCGCGATGGCGTCCGGGATCGAGTGGTTGACCGCGAAGTACTCGCAGTCGAACGCGTCGTGCTGGGTGCGCTCGCCCTCGGTGACCTCGATCAGGTTGGGCTGCAAGCGATGTTCGCGGCACTTGGCCGCCACCAGCGCGAGGGTGAACTTCGCGCCGATCACCGGGATGTCGCGGCGCAAGCGCAGCAGGAACGGCACCGCGCCGATGTGGTCCTCGTGACCGTGGGTCAGGATCACCGCGGCGATGTCGTCCATGCGGTCCTCGATGGGACCGAAGTCGGGCAGGATCAGGTCGACGCCGGGCTGCTGGTCCTCGGGGAACAACACACCGCAGTCGACGATCAGCAGCTTGCCGTCGTACTCGAAAACGGTCATGTTGCGGCCGATCTCGCCGATGCCGCCGAGCGCGAACACCCGCAGGCCGCCCTTGGGGGCCTTCGGCGGGGTGCCCATGGCGTGCGGATCGCGCGGGGCCGGAGCCTGATCGCGGCCACCCTGCCGGGAACGGCCACCGCCGCCGCGGCGGTTGCGGTCGCCACGGTTGCGGGAATCGTCCTGACGGGAACGGGGGGCCTCATCGGCCGGTCTGGACTGGGCGGCCTTGGCGCGGTCCGAGGAACGGCCGCGGGCCGGGCGCTCGCGGGCGGGCTCGGCTGCCGCGCGAGCCGGGGCGGCCTGCGCCGGTTCCGGCTGCGCGGCAGCCGAACTCACGGTTTCGGGCGCTGCAGCGGGCTGCTCGACGGCAGCGGGCTTCTCAGCGGCGGCCGGCTTCTCAGCGGGAGCGGGGGCCGGGGCGCCGGCGGCGCGGCTGGCACTACGACGGGGGCGGCGAGCGGGGCTGGTCACGCAATCACCCCCGCGGCACGAAGGTCCACGGCGAGCTCGTCGAGCTGATCGCCGTTCGGCATGAGTTGTGGCAAGCGTGGTTCTCCGGTCTCGATTCCGAGCAGGCGCAGCGCGCCCTTCGTCATGGCGACACCGCCGAGGCGCGACATGGCGCGGTTCAGCGGGGCCATGCTGACATTGATCTCGCGGGCCCGGACGATGTCCCCGGCCTGGTAGGCGTCGATCAGGGCGCGCAGGCGGTCCGGCACGAGATGACCGATGACACTGATGAATCCGGTCGCGCCGATCGAGAGCCACGGCAGGTTGAGCACGTCGTCGCCGGAGTAGAAGGCCAGCCCGGTCTCGGCGATCAGCTCCGCGCCCGCGCCCAGGTCGCCCTTGGCGTCCTTGACGGCGACGATGTTCGGGTGCTCGGCGAGACGGCGAATGGTGTCGGTCGCGATGGGGACCACCGAGCGCGGCGGAATGTCGTAGAGCGTGACCGGCAGATCGGTCGCGTCCGCGACGGCGGAGAAGTGCGCGAACAGCCCGTCCTGGCTGGGACGCGAGTAGTACGGGGTGACGACCAGCAAACCGTGAGCGCCCGCACGCTGAGCGTTGCGGGCGAGCTCGATGCTGTGCGCGGTGTCGTAGGTGCCGGCGCCCGCGATGACGGTGGCGCGATCACCGACGGCGTCCACGACGGCGCGCAGCAGATCGAACTTCTCGGACTCGGTGGTGGTGGGCGACTCGCCGGTGGTTCCGGAGATCGCGAGCAGATCGACGCCGCCGTCGATCAGACGGGCGGCCAGCGCGACACCGGCATCGACGTCGAGCTTGCCTTCGGCGGTAAAGGGGGTCACCATCGCGACACCTACTGTGCCGGACGCGCGCAGCTCGGTTCGCGTCGATTCACCGTTCGTCATAGTCAGAAGGCTACAGCGTCGCTGGAACGGGTTTTGCATCGTTATACCCGAACCGTGCCCGGCAGGTTGGCGATTCGACTCGAGCGCCCGTTTCTGGCGTCAGAAGTTTCCTTGAATGACACCATCTATGACGTCACACTGGTGTCATGGATCTGAACAAGTACACCGCCCAACTCCGCGAGAATCTCGTCGCCGCCGCGGCCCTCGGCGACGAGAAAACCCAGGCCACCGCAGCCGCCCTGGCCGCCGCCACCGAGAACTCCGCCCGCCTGATCCTGCTGTCCGCTCTCTCGGAGCTGGCCGCCGAGGTGAGCGCCACCCTCCCCGATCGGACCGTCCACGTCTCCGTCGACGGTACCGACGCCCACGTCGATGTGCGCAAGACCGCAGCCACCGACGAGCACCCCACCTTCGAGGAGGTCACCGGCGACATCAGCCGCGTCACCCTCCGCCTGGTCGAACAGATCAAATCCCGGGCAGAGGAAGCCGCCGCCCAGAGCGGCGTATCCCTCAACTCCTGGCTGTCCTCCACCGTCCAATCCGCCCTCCGCGATCAGATGAGGAAGGGCGGCCGCTGGGACGAGTCCTGATCCGGTCAGGGCAACTGGCTCGCCAGCGCCGTGCCGAACGTGCGCGCGTCGGCGCACGAGTCGAAGCCGTCCTGCTCCACCCGCAGGGTCTTGGCGACGAAGGCGACGCTGCCGTCGCCGGTGAAGGTGGTGACATAACAGCCCAGATGGTGGGTGTCCTGGGCCGCGCGGTACTCGACGGCCTGTCTGCCGCCCAGCGTCACCGGGGTGAACTGCACGTATTTGCCGCCGGCCTGGAGGGTCGCCAGCGTGTCGGGGCTCGACACGATGGTCAGCTCCACCGTTCGCGGGGACATTCAGGAAACCCTTTCCGATTCAGTTGCTGTCATGAGTGCGGCGGCGATCACCGCGATCACCACCGCGATTCCGGCTGCTACCACGAACACTCGGTCGTACGCCGCGGCTGAGCCTGCGAACGTCGCGAAGACCGCCAAACCGACCGACCCGCCGACCTGATTGGCGGTGCCCGCCAGCCCGCCGACGATCCCCGCATCACCGTCCGGCGCGTCCGAGGTGGCCACGGCCATCAGAGTCGGGAACGTCAGGCCGATGCCGATGGCGATGAGCGACGTCGGGCCGAGGACGCCGAGGAGATAGCCGCTGTCGGCACCGACGCGGGTCAGCCAGGCGAATCCGGCGAGGAGGCAGGCGCTTCCGGCCAGGATCTGCGGGCGGGCGCCGGTTCGCGGGAGCAGGGTGGCGGACACGCGCGCGAACACCAGGAACGTCACCGCGGCGGGAGTCTGCCCGAGCCCGGTCCGTAATGCACTGTAGCCCAGCACATTCTGGAGGAGCAGCGAGGTGAAATACCACATGGCGATACTGATCGCGCCGAACAACAGCAGCAAGGCGTTGCCGACGGCCACCGGCCGCACCCGGAACAGCCGCAGCGGCACCAGCGGCCGGGCGGCGAACCGCGCCTCCACCGCGACGAAGACGACCAGCAACAGCACACCCAGGCCGATCGGCCCGGCGACCACACCCGACAGCCAGCCGTGATCGGCGCTGCTCATGACACCGAAGATCAGGGCGGCGAGGCCGGTGGTGCCGGTGACCGCGCCGACGAGGTCCAGTGATTCACGGTGCGCGCCACGCCTACCGGTCAGCGACAGCAGGGCAAGGCCGATCAAAGCGGCACCGATCGGCACATTGATGAGGAAGACCCACCGCCACGACAGACCGGTGGTGATGGCTCCGCCCGCCAGCGCACCGGCCATGCCACCGATCCCACCCGCCGCCGACCACGCCCCGAATGCCCGTGCCCGCGTGCGGGTCTCGCTGAATTCGGTATTGATCACCGCCAGCGTCGCGGGCGCCAGCAGCGCGGCCCCGACCCCCTGCTCGAACCGAGCCGCCACCAGCAGCTCCGCAGTGGCCGCGAGACCGCCGATAAGACTCGCCGCGGAGAACACCGTCAGCCCGATGATCAGCATCCGCCGCTGCCCGAACAAATCCGCCGCACGACCGCCCAGCAGCATGAACCCGGCGAAGGCGAGCAGATAGCCATTGACCACCCACGCCACGCCCGTGGCACTGAAGGCCAGGTCCCGCTGCACCGACGGCAGCGCGACATTCACGATGGACGAGTCCAGGATGACCATGAACTGACACGCGCAGACCAGCGCCAGGATCAGCCGCGTCCGCCCGGAATGCGTTCCATCCCTATCAGTCTCGGCACTCGTGCCGGCGAGGGCGTTCATTCCCGTCCCACCAGGAACGCCAGATCCTCGAGCGAGGCCTCCGGGACCGTTCGCGTCGCATCAGCGTGCTTGCGCCACAGCGGGTTCTGATCGATCGCGCGGTCGGGGGCGAGTTCGGCGACGCGGCGCAGTCGCACCTCGGCTCCGCTCGCCGCGGCTCCGGCGGCGACGGCCTGCGCGAGCGCGTGCACGGTTCCTGTCGCGCTGTAGTAGATGACGGCGACCTTCACGAGCATGGCGACTCCAGGATTGTTAGAATTAGTTATCCGCATAATGTTATGCGGATAACTATCCTGTCAAGGAGACCCGTGGACTTCGAGCAAGCCGATGCCATCAACCAGGCCATTCGCCTGCTGACCCTGCGCCACCGGGCAAGGGCCGCAACGCTGTTGGCTCCGCTGGGGCTGCATACCGGGCAGGAGGCGTTGCTGCTGGAGCTCGCTCGGAGTGGTCCGATGATTCAGGCGCAGTTGAGCGGAGCGCTTGGGTGCGAGCCGCCCAGTGTCACGTTGATGACGAAGAAGCTCGAAGCGTCCGGACATGTTCGGCGGGCGCCGGCGCCGAATGACAAGCGGGCCAGTGTTGTCGAGCTCACCGAGAGTGGGCGGGAGCTGGCTCAGGAGGTGAAGCGGGTGTGGCGGGATCTGGCCGAGGAGACGGTGGTCGGGTTGTCGGAGCGGACCGTGGCGGAGCTGCCGGGGCTGCTGGCGACCTTGACCGGGAATGTCGACAGTCGGCGGCGCGGCCCGGACTAGTCGGTCATGGTGGTGACTCGGCCGTCCTGGTCGATTTCGGTGCGGCGGTCCTGGGTGGGGGCGGTGGCGAGGACCGTGGCCAGGACCGGGCGGCCCAACGGGAGAACTCGGATGGTGACTCGGCCGGCGTTGGTCGCGTCCAATTCCTTGGTGGCGGCGTCGATGACGCGGCGGCGGACCCATTCAGGGACTCCGGCGAAGCCGCCGTCGTCGAGGAGGATCACTTCGACGCCGCGGCCGCGGGCGCCGCGGGCGGCGCCGCTGAGTTCATCGGTGACCAGTTGCGGGGCGCGGAGACCGTCACGAAGTTCGGCTTCGAGTAGGCGGCATTCCTCGCGTTCGGCGGCGGTGAGTTGGGCGCCGTCGGCGATGCGCTCGAGGATCGGGCGGGCTACGCGGTCCAGACGGGCCAGCTGGCGGGTGCGTTCGCTGTCGGCGGCGGCCATGGTGGCCTCGGCGGTGGCGCGCATGAGGGCGTCCTCGCGCAGGATGCGCAGGGAGCGCTGCATCGGGCGCATGACGGCGGTGAAGACCGAGATCGCGGTGATGGTGCCGACCGGGACCATGGAACCGATCAGGGTGCCGGGGTCCAGGTGCGAACCGCCCAGGCCGAGGGTGACCAGGACCGCGGCCACGGCGATGACGCCCGCCCACGCGGTGCGAATCCGGCCGCGCAGCACCAGGACTCCGAGCACATAGGACGAGGCGAACGCCGACCACACCGACTCGTGCGGCAGATCCCGCACCGGGGTCATGACGGTCAGCGCGGTCGCGATCGGCGGCGCCGCGGCCCCGTACAGGGCGACCGGAATCGGCAGCGGGTCGACCGGGATCGCGGTGACCAGCGCGCCCGCACTGAGCATCAGGACCAGCGCGGCCAGCGCCGCCCACAGCGGGGCCTGCCCGAAATTGCGGGCCATGTACAGCGTGATGACGGCTTCCAGGATGAGCAGGAACCACCACGCGGTGCTACCCCGCAGCCCGAGCAGATCGCGCAGCCCGAAGCGGGGATCCAGGTCGATGCCGTCAGCGGGAGCCATCGCCACCCCACACCAATGTCACGGTGGTGCCCTCACCGGGCTGGGATTCCACGAACGCCGAGCCGCCCGCCAGCTGGCGCATGCGGCCCAGGATGCTCATGGAGATGCCGAGCCGATCGGCGGAGACCGCGGCCAGATCGAATCCGGCCCCATTGTCGCCGAACACGATCCGGATGCTGCCCGCGCTGACGGTGGCCGTCACCGCGCGCCGCACCTCGCGGCCCGGGACGGCGGCGTGGCGGAGGCTGTTCTTGACGGCCTCGGTGAGCGCGGCGGCGATGGTGCTGGCCGAGTGCACCGGCATGCGCAGGTCGTCGAAGCCGGGCCAGGTGCGGGTGGCGAAACGGATGCTCGGATTGATCTCCTGCACCGCGGCGCGCAGGAACAGCAGCGCGGAACGGGCGTCGAGGAGGTCCGGATCGCGTTCCGCGCCACGGTATTCGTCGAGCTGTTCGAGGGTGCGTTCGGCCTGTCGCCGCACCACAGCGGATTCGGCGCCGGCCCGCGAGGCCTCCAGCAGCGTCGAGAGCACGGCGTCGTGGATGAGCGCGGCGAAGCGCGAGCGTTCCCGGTCGCGCGCCTGCGCGGCGGCCTGGGCGGCGGCGCGGCGGCTGGCGATGGCGGATTCACGGTCGACCCGGGCGGCGGCCCCGACGGCGGCGGTGCCGCACCACAGGAACAGCGCGGCCAATCCCGCTGAGCGCAGGAAGTTCTCGATGATGTGCTGCGGCGTCACCTCGCCGACCGTGTACACGGTGGCCAGCGCCGCCGACGCGGACGCGGCCAGCAGATAGATCAGTGTCGTTCGGCCCGACCAGGCCAGCACGCCCGCGCTCACCGCGAGCGCGGTCACCCGGTACGGCCAGATATTGGTGGCGTCCACGGTGTGCGGGTCGAAACCCAACGGGATGGTGGCGAGCGCGCCGAGGAAACTGACCGCGGCGCAACCACACACGAACCTGATGGCCTTGGTCCCCGCCACCGCGGACACCACGCCGATGATCGGATACCAGCCGAAGACGAGCGTCATCGCCGCCACCGACCACCACACCGAGGCGTAGCGGCCCTGTTCGGCGACCTCCGGCAGTTCGCCGCCGCCGATGATGGCGCCGGCGATGCCGATGGAGATGCCGAGCCGCCGCATGATGCGGTCGTAGGCGGCGGTGGCCGGATCCTCGGTCGCCTTCAGGCGGGCACGCACCCGCCGGGTGAGCGCCGCGAGCGAGGGCATGGACCGGGGAGCGGCCGTCGAGTCGAGGGCGCTCGTGGCGGTCATGCCCGCGGACTCCGCTCCGGCACGGGCAGCCACCCGTCCTCGACGGCTCGTTTGTAGAGGTCGGTCTTGGTCGGGGCCGGGCGTCCGGCGTCGGCGTACTTCTGCCGGATGCGGCCCAGATAGTCGTTGACGGTCTGCTCGGACAGCCCGGTCATGCGGGCCACCCGCGACGCCTTCTCCCCCGAGGCGTACAGCTGCAGCACCTGCTGCTGCCGCGGGCTCAACCCGACGTCCTGCAATTGCGGGTCGCCGTCGATGGCGGCGGCCCAGTCGGTGGTGACCACCTGCTCACCGTGCGCGGCCCGGCGTACCGCGGCGACCACGGTCGCCGCGTCCTCGGACTTGCGCACCACACCCAGCACGCCCGCCCGCGCGGCCGATCGCACCAGGAACGGATTGTCCGCCCCGGTGAACACCAGCACCTCGATCCCCCGCTCGCGCAGCGCGCGCACATTATCATCGGGCGAGGAGCCGTCGGCGAGCCGCAGATCCAGCACCACCAGATCCAGTTCCGGCCCGGCGGCCAGCAGTTCCGCGACGGTTCCCGCGGTGATCACCAATTCCAGATCGGCTTCCGGGGCCAGCATGGCCGACAACCCCAGCACCACCGATTCATGATCCTCGACCAGCCCGATACGGCGTGTTCCCGACTCTTGCGCCTCCACGGCGGCCGTCACCTCTTCCCACACTCCCAGTGGGCGTTCCCGGAGAACGCCCCCTCGAGTATGACGGGCTCGCCCCCGAATGTGTCAGACACCAGAATTCGGGGGCAGCCCGGACTCACTCCATCAATCGGGCCGCGACGGTCGCGCCCAGCTCCCAGCAGCGTTCGATATCGACCTTCTCCGGCTTGCCCGAAATGATCACCGGCGCGGCCGCCTTCTCCCACCCCAGCCCGGTGGTCGCGCTCTCGACACTGCGTTCCGCGCCCTCGGTGCCCTGATTGCCGTGGATGTAGAGCCCGTATGGCCGACCGGTGGTCGAATCCAGGCACGGGTAGTAGAAGGTGTCGAAGGCGTGCTTGAGGGCACCGCTCATGTAGCCGAGATTGGCCGGAGTGCCGAGCAGGTAGCCGTCGGCGGCGAGCACATCGCTGGCGGTGACGCCCAGGGCCGGGCGGCGGATCACCTCGACGCCTTCGATTTCCGGGTCGGTCGCGCCCGCCAGCACCGCCTCGAACATCTCCTGCATGAACGGCGACGGGGTGTGGTGGATGATCAGCAGTGTCGGCACGGTGCGAGCCTACGATCCCTGGCCACGATAGGGGTCTACCACGACGTGGACCAGGCGCAGGGCGGTGGCGACGGCGTGGTCGGCGTCGCCCTCGGCGAGGCCGAGCAGCGGGTCGAGACCCTGGACGTGCGGGGCCAGGGCCAGTTGCGGCAACAGCAGCAGGAGCAGGGCGAGCAGGGCCTGGGTGTCGGTGTCCGGGCGCAGGGCTCCGGTGGCGACGCCGGCCTCGAAGAGGGGACACAGGACCGCGAGGTAGTGGACGTTGACCGATTCGCGGACGGCGGTGCGGGCCACCGGATCGGGCTCGAGGTTGGCGGCGGCGGTCATGGCGCGTTCTAACGGGTGGTCGTAGAAGTAGCGGACCCAGGCCTCGAGCAGGGCTTCGAAGGAGCCGAAGAAGTCGGTGTCCCAGCGCAATTCGCGGGCGGTGGCCTCCATGCTCGCGCGGATTCGCTCACTCGACAGTTCGGCCAGGTAGACGTACATGTCGGCCTTGTCGGTGAAGTACTGGAACAGGCTGCCCTTGGAGACGCCGGCCTCCTTGCAGATGGTGTTCAGGCTGCCGCCGCTGAATCCGCGCGCGGCGAACTCGGCCTCGGCCGCGGCCACCACGGCGGCGCGGCGCGGCGCGGGCAGTCGATCCCATGTCCCTGTCGGCATCACCGATCTCCTCCGACCACCTGCGGCCTATTGACGTCGTGACCGTTTCGATCCTACAGTGACCAGTGGTCATATGACCACTGGTCATAAAGGAGTCTCAGCGATGTCCCTCAATTCGAGTCCGAAGGTCTGCGTCATCGGCGCGGGGTCGGCCGGTATCGCGGCGGTGAAGGTGCTCGCCGAACGCGGTCTCGACGTGCACGGCTACGAGCTGTCCGACCGGGTCGGCGGCAACTGGGTGTTCGGCAATACCAACGGGGTGTCGGCGGCGTACAGGTCGCTGCACATCAACACCTCGCGCCAGCGCATGGAGTTCAGCGACTTCCCCATGCCCGCGCATCTGCCCGACTTCGCGCGCCACGATCAGATCGCCGACTACTTCGACTCGTACGTGCGGCATTTCGACTTCGCCGACCGCATCCGCTTCCGCACCGGCGTGCTGCACGTCGCGCCGCGCACGGACCGCGGGTTCGACGTGACGATCTCGACCGGCGAGACCCTGCGCTACGACGCGGTGCTGGTCGCCAACGGCCACCACTGGGATCCCCGCCTGCCCGAGCCGATGTTCCCCGGCGCGAGCGAGTTCCGCGGGCAGTTGATGCACTCGCACGCCTACACCGAGGAAGCGCAGCTGACCGGGAAGCGGGTGGTGGTGCTCGGGATGGGCAACTCCGCCATGGACATCGCGGTGGACGCCTCGTATCACGCCGAGCAGACCTATCTTTCGGCCCGCAGCGGTGTGCACGTGATCCCGAAGTACGTCTGGGGCCGCCCCTACGACCGGCTCGGGGCCGCCGAGTGGTTCCCATCGTTCCTGCGCTGGCCTTTCGCGCGCAAGCTGATGGCCGCGGCCACCGGGCCGATGTCCCGCTACGGGCTGCCCGAGCCCGATCACAAGTTCGCCCAGGCGCATCCGACCATGTCCAGCCGCATCCTCGACCGGCTGGCGCACGGGGCGATCACTCCGGTCCCGAACATCGATCACTTCGACGGCGACGAGGTGGTGTTCACCGACGGCCGCCGGGTGGCCGCCGACCTGGTGGTGTTCTGCACCGGCTACAAGATCAGCTTCCCGTTCTTCGACCACGACTTCCTCGACCCGTCGGGCGACAATCGAATCCGCCTGTACCGGCGCGTGTTCCACCCCGAGGTGCCCGGCCTGTACTTCGTGGGTCTGGTACAGCCGCTGGGCGCGATCATGCCGATCGCCGAACGACAGGCCCAGCTGATCGCCGACCACCTCCAGGGCCGGTACCACCTGCCGAGCTCCGCCGACATGGACAGCGAGATCGCCGCGCACCGGCGCGGCATCCAGCGCCGCTATGTCGCCTCCAAACGACACACCATCCAGGTCGACTTCGACGACTACATGCGCGATCTGCGCCTGGAGCGCGAACGCGGCGCACGCCGTCCCGCCGGGCTGTCGGCCGTCGACCGCACCGCGCGCAGCGCCGCCGAGGTGGTCGCGTGATGAGCGGAAACCCCACGGGCGCAACCACACACGAGGTGCGCTTCCCTTCCGGCAACGGCGACCACTGCGCCGCCACCCTCTACCTGCCCGAGCCGCGCCCGAGGGTCCGACCGCCGGTGGTGGTGATGGCGCACGGGCTCGGCGCGATCCGCGCCATGGGTCTGGCCGCCTACGCCGAGCGGTTCACCGCCGCCGGATACGCCTGCCTGGTGTTCGACTATCGCCACTTCGGCGACAGCGACGGCGCGCCCCGCTATCTGCTCTCGACCCGTGAGCAGCGCGCGGACTGGATCGCCGCACTGGCGTTCGCCCGGCACCTCCCCCAGGTCGACAATGCCCGGATCATCGCCTGGGGCACGTCCTTCGGCGGCGGGCACGTCATTCACACCGCCGCGAAACGCCCGGCCGGACTGGTCGCGGCGATCGCGCAGTGCCCGTTCACCGACGGCGTCGCGTCCACCATGGCGATCTCCCCGATCAACTCGATCAAGGCCACCGCCGCGGGCGTGCGCGATGTGGCGGCCATGCTGCTCGGCCGGGAACCGCACATGATCACCACCGCCGGGCCCGCGAACGGCACCGCGCTGATGACCGCGCCCGACGCCGAATCCGGTTATCTGGCACTGGTTCCGCCCGGCGCCGACTTCCGCAACCAGGCCACGGCCCGGGTCGTGTTCGACATCCTGACCGATCGGCCCGGCCGCCAGACGGGGCGCATCCAGGTGCCGATCCTGTTCTCGGTGTGCGAAACCGATTCCGTCGCACCGGCGAAACCCACCCTGCGCTACGCGGCGCGGGCACCGCGCGGCGAGGTCCGCACCTACGCGGACGGGCATTTCGACATCTATCGCGGTGCGGCCTTCGAGCGGGTGATCGCCGATCAGCTCGCGTTCCTGCGCCGCCATGTCCCGATCACACCGGAAGGAGACACCCCATGACCGGACGCATCGTGCTGCTGGGCGCGACGGGCTACACCGGCGACCTGGTGCTGCATTCGCTGCTGCGCCGTGGCATCAAACCCGTTCTGGCCGGGCGCAATCGCGCGACCGTGCAGTCGCTGGCCGACCAGGCGGGCGGCCTGGAATTCGCGGTCGCCGACGCCTCCGACGCGGCGAGCCTCGCCGCGCTGGTGGGCCCCGGCGATGTGCTCATCACGACCGTCGGCCCCTTCGAACGCTTCGGTTACCCGGTCGCCGAGGCCGCCGCGACCGCCGGAGCCCACTACATCGATTCCACCGGCGAGGTGGGCTTCGTTCGCGAGTTGCAGGGCCGATTGCACCGCATCGCGCGGGCCAACGGCTCGGTCATGTTGCCCGCCTTCGGCTACGACTACGTGCCGGGTGTGCTCGCCGGGACGCTGGCCGTGCTCGAGGGCGGGCCCGCCGTGCGGTCGATCGATATCGGCTACTTCGCGACCGGCCCGCTGTGGCGGGGCCTGAGCCAGGGCACCCGAACCACCATGCGCGACGGCGTGACGCTGCCCTCGGCGCGACGACTGGGAGGGCGACTGGTGGAGGAGCGCACGGCATCCCGGGTGCACGCCTTCCCGGTGCACGGTCGTTGCAAGAACGCTTTCCTGGTGTCGGGCACCGAGGTACTGCACCTGTCGGCGACCTTCCCGACCGTCGAGAACATCAGTGTCTACAACGGCTGGTTCCCGGCGCTGAGCCGCGCGGCCGCCCTGCTGTCCGGGTTCACCGCCATCGCCACTCGAATCCCGCTGGGCCGCAAGCTGATCGACGCGTGCACCCGGCCGGTGATCGGCGCACCCGGCGGGCCCGACGCCGCCGAACGTGAGCGCACCCGCTCCCATGTGGTCGCGGTTGCCACGGGCCCGAGCGGCCCGCTCGCCGAGGTCCACCTCGAAGGCCCCAGCATCTACAACCTCACCGGTGAGCTGATCGCCTGGGGCGCGGAGCAACTCGCGGCCGGCGCGGGGCGCACCGCGGGTGTCGTCGGCCCGATCGAGGCGTTCGGTTTCGACGGACTGCGCGACGGCTGCGCCGACATCGGCCTCACCCCGGTGTGACCGATGAGCCCGGACGTGCCGCTCGAATCACCGACTCTCGTTGCCTCGCAACGCGATCTCGCGTTCCTTGGCTTCCGCGGTCGCGCGCGGATTGTTGATGATGACGGGTTCGTCGCCGAGTTCGGTGTGGGATGCCATGGAGTAGAAGCGGACTTCGTGACCGTCGGGGTCGCGGAGTTCGGGCAGGATCCAGCCGAGGCTGGCGCGGTGCACCCCGGCGTGGGATTCACCGAGGCCGCTCAGATGCTGTGCCAGCACCTCGAGGGCCGCTTGATCCGGGACGCCGATCGAGAAGAAGTCGAATCCGGCGGAGGCGGCGGCCATTTCCGGATGTAGGCGCAGGCCGAGCATCGGACCGCCGGCGGCGTGGTGCAGGACGACACCCCTCAGGACGCCCTGCTCCTGGAATTCGAGGCCGACGGTGTAGCCGAGACGGCTGCGGTACCAATCGATGGACCGTGCCAGATCGGACACGGGAACCTTGAGGTGATGCACCCCGGCGAGTGTGGGGATCATCGCTGCTATCCTTTGCAGTATCGATGTATTTATGCAGTATCACTGTAGTGATGCAGTTAGGATGCAGCAGTTGAGTCCGGGTGTCAAGAAGTCGTCCCCGCTGTGGGACGCCCGCAAGGCCGAGACCGAGCGCAAGATCCTCGACGCGGCCCGGCGGCTGTTCATCGCCGACGGCTACGCGACGACCTCGCTGGCCGCGGTCGCCGACGCCGCCGAGGTGGGTTCGCGCACGGTCTACCTGCGCTTCGGCTCCAAGGCCGAACTGCTCAAACGCACCATCGACGTGGCGATCGTCGGCGACACCGAGGACGTCGACCTGGCCCACCGCGACTGGCACATCCGGGCCGGGACCGCGCCCACCCTGCACGAACGCGTCACCGCCTACGCCCAGGGGGCGCGACAGCTCATGGAACGCGCGGCGCCGCTCATCGCGGCCGCCGTCGCCGCCGAGGCCAGCGAACCGGTCATCGCCGAGGCCGCCCGGGCCGGACGCGCCGCCACCCAGCAGCACGTCGCCGAGCTGTGGCAGCGCATGCGCGCCGACGGACTGCTGCATCCCGAGGCCGATGTCGACTGGATCATCGGAATCGTCGGCCCGCTCGCCCAGGCCGACACCTATAACCTCATGGTCAGCACCCTCGGCCTGGATCCGGACGGTTACGAGCAGTGGCTCCACGGCACCTGGATGCGCCTGGCCACGACACCCTCGACGCTTGCGGAGTCCTGATGAAGATCGCCCACACCATCGGGATCGCGGTGGGGCTGGCACTGTTGCTCGCCGGGGTGATCCGGCTGTTCCTGCCCGTGGAATGCGACGGTCACACCATGGAGCGCGGCCAGGTGTGCCACGACACCGACAAGGGCCGCGCGGTGGTGCGGACATTCGACGAGCAACGCTCCCTGCGCGATTCGACCACCGGGTTCCTGATCGTCGGCGGCGTGATCGTGGCGGCCGGATCGGCGGTTCTGCTGCGGCGGACGCTGCGGGCGGTGTGAGCGCGGGCGCGCCGAGTACACACCGGGCGGTCGTGCGGCGGGCACACTGATAGGTATGGATCCTGTCGTCGCGCTCCGCATGATCGCGTTCTTCAAGGACCGGGCCCGCGAGGATTCGCGGCGGGTGATGGCCTACCGCAAGGCCGCCGACATCGTCGAGGCCCTCGACGACGAGCAGCGGGAGCGGCTGGGCCGGACCGGGGACTGGCAGTCACTGGCCGGGGTCGGGCCGAAGACGGCGGCGGTGATCGCGCAGGCGTGGGCCGGTCGCGAGCCCGACACCCTGGTCCAATTGCGCACCGCGGCCAAGGATCTCGGCGGCGGCGAGCTGCGGGCCGCGCTCAAGGGCGACCTGCACGTGCACTCGAACTGGTCCGACGGGTCGGCGTCGATCGTGGAGATGATGGCCACCGCGCAGGCCCTGGGCCACGAATACTGCGCGCTGACCGATCATTCCCCGCGGCTCACGGTCGCCAACGGCCTCTCCCCGGACCGGTTGCGGCAGCAGCTCGACGTGATCGACGAACTGCGGGAACGCTTCTCCCCCATGGTCATCCTGACCGGCATCGAGGTCGACATCCTCGACGACGGCAGCCTCGATCAGGAGCCCGAACTGCTCGACCGCCTCGACATCGTGGTCGCCAGCGTCCATTCCAAGCTGAAGATGGACGCCGCCGCCATGACCCGCCGCATGGTGCGCGCGGTGTCCGGCGGCCGCGCCACCGTGCTCGGCCACTGCACCGGCCGCCTGGTCGAGGGCAATCGCGGCACCCGCCCCGAGTCGAGTTTCGATGCCGCACAGGTCTTCTCGGCCTGCCGCGACCACGGGGTCGCGGTCGAGATCAACTCCCGCCCCGAACGCCGCGACCCGCCGACGCGGCTACTGAAACAGGCCCTCGAACTGGGCTGCCACTTCGCCATCGACACCGACGCCCACGCCCCGGGCCAGCTCGACTTCCTCGGCTACGGCGCGCAACGGGCCCTCGACAACGGCGTGCCCGCCGACCGGATCATCAACACCTGGCCGGCGGACAAACTCCTCACATGGGCGGCGGCGTGACCGCGCTCAGCTGACGCGTCTAGGCGGTCACCCGCTGCTGATGGCGCAGGACCGTCGAGGCCACCGCCGCCACCACCGAGAGGGCGGCCAGCGCGGCGAAGGCGAGGTGGTAGCCGGACACCGGCGCCCATCCGGAAGCCGTTGCGCGGGACAGGATCACGGCCACCATGGCGACCGCGACCGCGCCGCCGACCCGCTGCATGATGTTCACCAGCGCCGTGGCGTCGGGCAACTGCTCGCGCCGGACCGCGGCGTAGGCCGCCGACACCAGCGGCATCGCGCCCACCGCGGTCGCCAATCCCGCCGCGAACAGCAGTGATTGGACGAGGAATCCATTGGCGTCGACCGGCAGGAAGGCCAGCGGCAGCACGGTAGCGGCCACGGCGAGGTTACCGATCACCGCGACGCTGCCGCCGCCGAAGCGGTCGGTCAGCCTGCCACCCAGCGGCAGCATGACGACACCGCCCAGTCCGAAGCCGAGCAGGTTCACGCCGGTGCGGACCAGCCCCGCGCCGTGCAGCTCCTGGAAGTACAACGGCAGCAACACCATCACGCCGAACATGGCTCCTCCGGCGAAGAAGCCGGCCGAGGTGGCCACCCGGAAGCCGGGGATGGCGAACAACCGGATGTCCAGCAGCGGCAGCGTGTTCCGCAGCGCGCGCACCAGGAATCCGGCCAGCCCGGCCAGGCCGAGCAGCACCGGCAGCCACACCGACAGCGAGGTCACCGACCCCGTCACGCCGACCTCGGACAGTCCGTAGACCACCGCCGACACGCCGCCGCCCGCGAGCACCAGCCCGAGCACGTCCAGCGGCTGGGTGGCCGTCGGGCTACTGCGCGGCAGATAGCGCAGGCCCAGCGCCAGGCCGGCCAGGCCGAACGGAATATTGATGAGGAACAACCACTCCCAGCTCCAGTGCGCCAGCATGAGCCCGCCGATGGTCGGCCCGATGGCGGGCGCGCCCACGACGGCGATGCCGACCACGCCCATGACCCGGCCCATGCGCTGCGGCCCGGCGGCCTGACCCAGGATGGTCTGCCCGGCGGGGATCATCAGCCCGGCGGCGAGGCCCTGCAGGATGCGCAGCCCGATCAGCCAGCCCGCGTCCGGCGCGAAGGCGCACGCGGTCGAGGTGAGGGTGAAGGCGATCAATGCCCAGCGCCAGAGCCGGGTGACGCCGACGCGCCGGGCGAGCCAGCCGCAGACGGTGAGTGAAACCCCCAGGGCCAGCAGGTATCCGCTGGCGACCCATTGGATCGTAGCCAGCGACGCGCCGAGGTCCGCGCCGATGGTGCGCAACCCGATATTGACCAGCGAGGTGTCGAGCATCCCCATGATCGCGCCGAACACCACCACGCCGGCGGTGCGCCAGACGTGCGCGGGGATCTTGTCGGAGTCGGCGGGGGTGGCGGCGATGGATGTCCTGGTGTCCGAACGCGTTTGCGTCATCGGACCCCTCCTTCAATTGTTGATGAGCAACTCAATTGCAGACAGTATCAATCATTGAGCTCCTCAACAATAGATAGAATCAGCGGGTGACCGACGAACCCTCCGCCACCCCCGGCGACATCCACCCCGCCGGACTGCTGCGCCACCCGACCTACGCCCTGGGCAAGCTGCACAAAGCGATGCACGCCGAACTCGGGACGCCGCTGCGCGAGCACTGGGTGCTCACCTACCTCGCCGAGCACGCCGAACCGTCCCAGCAGGAGATGGCCAATGTGCTCGAGATCGACCGCAGCGAGGTGGTGCGGCTGATCGACAGCCTCGAGAAGGCCGGACTGGTCACCCGCAATCGTGATCCCGAGGACCGCCGGAAATACCGTTTGGCTATCACCGCCGCCGGGAATCGGGTGCGCGCCGAGACCGACGCGCGGATCGCCGCGGCGACCGATGTGCTGCTCGCCCGCCTGTCCCCGGCGGAACGGGCAACGCTGCACCGGCTTTCACTCAAGGCGCTGGGCTACGACGCCGACGAGATCTGACCCACACCGGGGGGCTTGCGGTGACGGTCTAGGGTTGGGGCGTGCCTTCTCGCCCCCGCCTACCCCGTTTGCCCCAGCTCAACCCGCCGCTGGACGTCCGTCGCGGCTACTCCCAGCAGGAGATCCTCGGCGAGATGCGCCGTCTGATCCTGGAGGGCAACCTGCCTCCGGGCACCGGCCTGCCGCTGGGCGAGCTGGCCCGTTCCTTCGAGGTGAGCGCGATCCCGGTGCGCGAGTCGCTGCAGACGCTGATCGGCGAGGGCCTGGTCGAGCATCGGCCCAACTTCGGGTACCAGGTGACCCTGCTGACCTCCGACGAGCTGCGCGAGCTGTACGTGGTGCGCGAACGGCTGGAGTCGGCGGCGCTGGCCGCGGCGGTGCACAACGCGACCGGGGCCGACCACCAGCTGGCCCGCGAGATCCACGCGCGGCTCGAGCAGGCGGTGCTCACCGAGAACGCGGTGGCCTATCACCGCGAGACCCGCAATTTCCATCTGGCCCTGGTCCGCCCCTCGGGCATGCCGCGGTTGGTGCACATGCTGGAATACGCCTGGAACATCACCGAGCCCGTGCAGCCCATGGTGCATGTGACGACGATGGACCGCGTGGTGCTGCACGCCGATCACTCCAAGCAGTTGCAGGCCTTCCTGGCAAGAGATGCTGAAGCATTGCTGGCGGCGACCGAGGGGCATCATGCACGATTGAACGGTGTGCTCGCGCATCTCCCGAAGGACACCGGACTTTTCGCCGAACCAGCAGGTGAAGAAGATATATAGGCCCTGAACCAGGGGTTACGGAACATATATCGTTCAGGCAATAATCGGGCAATGCCTGTTGGATAGCCTTCGCACACTCGTCTCAATCAACGGGACACCACGACACGATGGGATGTGCGAAATGCCCGATACCGTTGCGCCGGCGGCCGGGAGTTCGCTCGCCCCGATACCGCCGCCCGCGCCGGAGTACGACCCCCGTCTGGTCAACGAGGACCTGGCGCCGCTGCAGAAGCAGACCTGGGGCACGTACAACATCTTCGCGTTCTGGATGTCGGACGTGCACAGCGTCGGCGGGTACGTCACCGCGGGCTCGCTGTTCGCGCTCGGGCTGCACAGCTGGCAGGTCCTCGTCGCCCTGGTCGTCGGCATCACCATCGTGTACGGGCTCTGCAACCTCGTCGCCAAGCCCAGCCAGGCCACCGGCGTCCCGTATCCGGTCATCTGTCGCAGCGCCTTCGGCGTGCTCGGCGCGAACGTCCCGGCCATCATCCGCGGCCTGATCGCGGTGGCCTGGTACGGCATTCAGACCTTCCTGGCCTCGGCGGCCCTGGATGTGGTGCTGATCAAGCTCTTTCCGAGTCTGGCCCCCTACGCGGTCGAGGCCGACCACGGCTTCCTGGGCCTGTCCGCGCTGGGCTGGGCCTCCTACCTGATCCTGTGGGTGCTGCAGGCCGCGGTGTTCTGGCGCGGCATGGAGTCCATCCGCAAGTTCATCGACTTCTGCGGTCCCGCGGTCTACGTGGTCATGTTCGTGCTGTGCGGCTACCTGATCTACAAGGCGGGCTGGCACGGCATCGACCTGAACATGGGCAAGGCGGCCACCCACACCGGCTGGTCGGCGGTGCCGGTCATGCTGGGCGCGGTCGCGCTGGTGGTGTCGTACTTCTCGGGACCGATGCTGAACTTCGGTGACTTCTCCCGCTACGGGCGCAGTTTCGCGGCGGTGAAGAAGGGCAACTTCCTGGGCCTGCCGGTCAACTTCCTGGTGTTCTCGCTGCTGGTCGTGGTGACCGCCTCGCTGACCATTCCGGTGTACGGCGAGCTCATCACCGATCCGGTCGCCACGGTGGCGCGCATCGACAACACCTTCGCGATCGTGCTGGGCGCGCTGACCTTCACCGTCGCGACCATCGGCATCAATATCGTCGCGAACTTCATCTCCCCCGCCTTCGACTTCTCGAACGTGAACCCGCAGAAGATCAGCTGGCGCACCGGCGGCATGATCGCCGCGGTCGGGTCGGTGCTGATCACCCCCTGGAACCTGTACAACAACCCCGACGTCATCCACTACACCCTCGAGGTGCTGGGCGCGTTCATCGGACCGCTGTTCGGCGTGCTCATCGCCGACTACTACCTGGTGCGCCGCCAGCGGGTGTTCGTCGACGAGCTGTTCACCATGTCCGAGCAGGGCACCTACTGGTACCGCAAGGGCTACAACCCGGCCGCCATCGCGGCCACCGCGCTCGGCGCGATCGCCGCGGTGATCCCGGTGCTGACCGCCGGCGATGTGCCCGGCATGTACACCGCCGCCCAGTACAGCTGGTTCATCGGCTGCGCCCTGGCCCTGGTCGCCTACCGCGTGCTGGCGTTGCGCGGACCTTTGAAGATCGACGCCTCCCGCCACGTCCCGTCCTTCGAGAACCGGTGAGATCCATGCGCATTCGAGTCATCAACCCCAACACCACCGCGGCCATGACCAGCCTGATCGAGGCCAGTGCCAAGCTGGTGGCCGCGCCCGGCACCATCGTCGAGGGCGTGAACCCGACCATGGGCCCGGCCTCCATCGAGAGCCACTACGACGAGGCGCTGGCCGTGCCGGGCCTGCTGGCCGAGATCGCGCGCGGCGAGGCCGAGGGCGTGGACGGCTACATCATCGCCTGCTTCGGCGATCCGGGCCTGGACGCCGCCCGCGAGCTCGCGCGCGGCCCGGTGATCGGCATCGCCGAGGCGGCAATGCAGTACGCCAGCCATCTCGGGCGCAAGTTCAGCGTGGTCACCACACTGGGCCGCACCGCGGGCCGGGCCTGGGATCTGGCCGAACGCTATGGGATGGAACGGTTCTGCGCGAACGTGCACGCCTGTGAGATCCCGGTGCTCGAACTCGAGGACCCGAAGGCGCGCAAGGTCGTCGCCGACGCCTGCCGTGACGCGGTGGCCGCCGACGACTCCGACGCGGTCGTGCTCGGCTGCGCGGGCATGGCGGACCTGTGCGAGTACCTGACCGACGAGGTCGGCGTGCCCGTCATCGACGGGGTCGCCGCCGCCACCCTGACCGTGCAGTCGCTGGTCACCATGAAGCTGCGTAAGTCCGGCCGCGGGGAATTCGCGGCCCCACTGCCGAAGCGGTATGTGGGATTGCTCGCCGATTTCGGCATCGAGGAGAAGGAGGCCCGTGCGTGAGGGTGCCACCGGAGACATTGAACGGGATCGAATCCCGTTTGCGGGACGTGGATTCGGAGCTGCTGCGGCGCTATCCGGGTGATCGCCCGGGACAGCCGGTGCACACCGCGTACGCCTCCGGCGCGGACGCCTCGATCGATCTGCCCGCCCAGTGGGGCGCCGCCGCCATCGAACTCGCCGAGGCCCAGCGCGACCTGCTGATCGAGCTGGCCGGCGCCGACGTCACCGAGCGGGTCTTCACGGTTCTTCGCGAGCGGCCCATCCAGGACCTGCGCTTCGACTTCGAGGACGGCTACGGCACCCGCGGCGACGACGTCGAGGACCGCGACGCCCTGCACGCCGGTGCGGTACTGAAAGCCCTTGCCCCCGAGGTCACCTCGCGCGGCATCCGCATGAAGGGCTTGACCTCCCTGGAGTGGGCGCGCGCCGTGCGCACCCTGGAGAAGGTCCTCGAGGGCGCGGGCGGGGTGCCCGAGGGCTTCGTGTTCACCGTCCCCAAGATCCGCCACGTCGAGCAGGCCGACATCACCGTGGACCTGTGCGAGGCCGTCGAATCCGCGCACGGCCTGGCCGCCGGATCGCTGAAGTTCGAGCTGCAGATCGAGAGCCCGCAGGCCATCATCGCCGCCGACGGCACCTCCCCGGTCGCCCAGCTGATCCAGCGCTCGGCCGGACGCTGCACCGGATTGCACTACGGCACTTACGATTACAGCGCCGCCTGCGGAATCGCACCCAAGTTCCAGTCGCTGGAGCACCCGGTCGCCGACCACGCCAAGGCGGTCATGCAGGCCGCCGCGGCCACCACCGGCGTGTGGGTGTGCGACGGCTCCACCCAGGTGCTGCCCATCGGCACCGACGCCGAGGTGCGCGCGGCCGTGTCGCGGCACTTCCGCCTGGTCGGCCGCTCGCTCGAGCGCGGCTACTACCAGGGCTGGGACATGGGCGCGGGCCACCTGGTCACCCGCTGGCTGGCCACCTTCGCGTTCTTCCGCGAGGGCCTGGGCATCGCCGCCCCGCGCATCGGCCGCTACCTGGACCGCCAGGGCGGCGCGGTGATGGACGAACCGGCCACCGCGCAGGCACTGGCGACAGTGGTGCTGCGCGGACTGGAGTGCGGCGCTTTCGATCCCGCCGACGTGATCGCGATCGCCCCGAAAGCCTCTGTCGAGGTTTTGCATCAATTGCGAGAAAGGAAGATCCCGGCGCTATGAGCGACGCTGATTTCACGCTGCTTCCCGACCTGGCCGTGCGCACCCTGGGCGGTGCCGTGCTGTGGGCCGACGACGAGTCCTTCGCCGAGCGGGAGAACCTGATCCGGCCCGAGGCGGCCACCTACTCCCCCGCCACCTTCGGCCACAAGGGCCAGGTCTACGACGGCTGGGAGACGCTGCGCCAGCGCGGCGCGGACGGCGGCCACCCGCCCATCGACGCCTGCCACACCGCGATCATCCGCCTGGGCGTGCCCGGCGTGATCCAGGGCGTCGTGGTGGACACCGCGTGGTTCAAGGGCAACTATCCACCCGAGGTGTCGGTGGAAGCCATCGCGGTGGCGGGCCATCCATCGGTCGACGAGCTGGTCGCCGCCGAGGGCTGGACCACCCTGGTGGACCGCGCCAAGGTCGACGGTGATTCGGAGATCCCGTTCGCCGTGGATTCCGCGCAGCGCTTCACCCATGTGCGCCTGCGCATGTTCCCCGACGGCGGCATCGCCCGGCTGCGCGTGCACGGCGTCGCCAAGCCGGATCCGGCCTGGCTCGAGGCGGGCCCGTTCGATCTGGCCGCGATCGAGAACGGCGGCCTGGTCGCCGACTGCTCGAACCGCTTCTACTCGCACCCGCAGAACGTGCTCATGCCCGGTCGCGCCCGCAGCATGGGTGACGGCTGGGAGACCGCGCGCCGCCGCGACAAGAACACCAACGACTGGGTGCTGGTGCAGCTGGCCGAGGAAGGCGTGATCACCGCCGCCGAGATCGACACCTCGTACTTCCTGTTCAACAGCCCGGGCGCGGGCTCGCTGACCGGCATCCGCGCCGACGGCACCGAGGTCGAACTGCTGCCGCGCACCCGCCTGCAGCCCGACACCCGCCACCGCTTCCTGATCGACGCCGCCGACCCGGTGGTGTCGGTCCGCCTGGACGCCTACCCCGACGGTGGCCTGGCCCGGCTGCGGCTCTACGGCACGCTCACCGACGAAGCTCGCGCACGATTGCGTGCCGGGCTGGACAATGAACGCGCATGAGCGATTTCGACCTGAACTACCCGCGGGACATGGTCGGTTACGGCCCCCACCCGCCGCATCCGCAGTGGCCGGGGGATGCGAACATCGCCGTCAACTTCGTCCTCAACTACGAGGAGGGCGGCGAGAACAATGTGCTCGACGGCGACGAGGGCTCGGAGACGTTCCTGTCGGATATCGTTCCGGCGGCGTCGTTCCCGGACCGGCACATGTCGATGGAGACGATTTACGAGTACGGCTCGCGGGCCGGACTGTGGCGGGTGCTGCGGCTGTTCGAGAGCCGCGGCGTGCCGCTGACCATCTTCGGGGTGGCGCGGGCGCTGGAACGCAACCCGGAGGCGGTCGCGGCGTTCAAGCGGCTCGGCTACGACATCTGCTCGCACGGCCTGCGCTGGCTCTCCTACCAGAGCGTGGACGCCGAGACCGAGCGCGCGCACCTGGACGAGGCGGTGCGGATCATCACCAAGCTCTTCGGTGAGGCGCCCAAGGGCTGGTACACCGGCCGCGACTCGCCGCGGACCCGCGAACTGGTGGTGGAGCACGGCGGATTCGTCTACGACTCCGACTCCTACGCCGACGACCTGCCCTACTGGGTGAAGGTCGGCGACCGGGACCACCTGGTGCTGCCGTACACCCTCGAAACCAACGACATGCGGTTCTCCTCCCCCGCCGGATTCGCCAACGGCGAGGAGTTCTTCACCTACCTGAAGGACGCCTTCGACGTGCTCTACGCCGAGGGAGAGGCGGGCGCGCCGAAGATGCTCTCGATCGGCCTGCACTGCCGCATCGCGGGCAAGCCCGCGCGGGCGAAGGCGTTGGAGCGCTTCGTGGATTACGTGCGGTCGCACGACAAGGTGTGGCTGGCTCGGCGCATCGACATCGCCGAGCACTGGCAGCGGGTGCACCCCGCCTCCTGAGCGCGAGACAGGAATGCGGCCCGGAACCATCAGGTTCCGGGCCGCATTCGGTTCGTCACGCGAAAACCACTCAGAGCGTGCCGTTCTCGATATCGGCCTTCACCGCTTCCTGGGAGGCGAGGTGCGCGGCCACGCCGTTGTCCGCGGTGAAATCGATGAGCGGCTGATCGGCGACGAAGGTCAGGTGCTCGTTGACCGTGGTGGTGCCGTCCCCGTTGTCGGTGAAGGTGACCACCTGGTGGGTGGTGACATTGGGGATGTCCCAGGTGTCGGAGGTGTAGTAGTTCTGGTCCGCGTACAGGCGCTGCTCGGCCTGGGTGTGGCCGGGGAAGGTGATCGGCCCCATCGGAATGTCTTCCAGCGCGGTGAAATCGGTGACGCGCACGCCGTCCTCGTCGCAGGTGCGGTGGACGATGATGTCCTTGAGGAACGAGTGGCGGCCCAGGCCGTTGCGGAAGTCGGTGTACACCGACCACACCTTGTCCAGCGGGGCGTCGATGGTGATCGGCAGATCCACCTCGCGCACCGCCCGCGCGTCGGCCGGATTCTGCTGCTCGGCTTCATACACCGACCAGCTGAGCTGCCATTCGAGCTTGTAGTCGTTCTCCGACTCGATACAGGACGGCGCGGTGTCCGCGCGCGCCACCGCCGATACCGCCGCAGGTGACCCCATCGTCGCGCAGGCGATGGCCAGCGCATAACCCACCGTGAACCTCACCCGGCGGACTTTACTCCGGTCGCAACCTACCGGCAGGTTTCCTGCGAAACACTGGCTATCGTGAGCCGGTGCGCTCGGCGCGCTCCAAATCGACTGCGCGCTTCATCATTTCGCGCGCCCGGGTGCGGTCCCCGGCATAGTCATAGGCGCGGGCCGCGCGGTAGCTGGTGCGCCAGTTCTGCGGGTCCGCTTCGAATTCGGCCTTCACCTGCTCGAAAAGCTCATCGGCGGCGGCCTTCTCGATGCGGCCGGAGGGGCGGCGCGGCAGGTCGGAGACGTCGAGCTCGCCGCCCTCCTCGTGCATGCGCCGGGCCAGATGCTGGTGGGCGAACGCGGCGCGGACGCTGGTGCCCACGATCCACACCCCCAGCAGCGGCAGGATGAGCACACCCAGGCCGAGGCCGATGGCGGCGGGCTTGCCGGAACCGATGAGGCTGAACGCGATCCGGCCCAGCAACACGAAATAGAACCCGAGAACCAGCACGAGGGCCGCGATGAAGCCGACCCGCTTGAAGACCTCGCGGCCGTTGTTCGCCTCCGGCGCGCTCACAGGTCGAGCAGCGGGTCGATGCCCACGGTCAGGCCCGGGCGCAGCGGGGTCTTGCGCACGCCCAGCAGCACGCCCGGCACGAAGGAGGTGCGGTCGAGCGAGTCGTGGCGGATGGTGAGGGTCTCGCCCTGGGTGCCGAACAGCACCTCCTGGTGGGCGACCAGTCCGGCCAGCCGCACCGAGTGCACGCGCACGCCGTCCACGTCCGCGCCGCGCGCGCCCTCCAACTCCTGGCTGGTGGCGTCGGGGCTGCGGCCGACACCGGCCTTCTCCCGGGCGGCGGCGATGAGCGCGGCGGTCCGGAAGGCGGTGCCCGAGGGCGCGTCGGCCTTGTTCGGGTGGTGCAGCTCGATGACCTCGACCGAGTCGAAGAAGCGGGCTGCCTGCTCGGCGAACCGCATGCTCAGCACCGCGCCGATGGCGAAGTTGGGGGCGATCAGCACGCCGACCTCGGGCTTGGCGGCGAGCCAGCCCTTGACCTGCCCGAGCCGGTCGGCGTCGAAGCCGGTGGTGCCGACGACGGCGTGAATGCCGTTCTCCACCAGCCACTTCAGATTCGGCATCACCACGTCGGGGTGGGTGAAGTCGACCACGACCTCGGTCCCGGCGGCGGTGAACGCCTCGAGCGAGTCGTCCTTGTCGACCTGCGCCACCAGCTCCAGATCCGCGGCCGCCTCGACGCCCGCGCAGATGGACTGCCCGACCTTGCCGCGCGCCCCGAGCACACCCACCCGGATCCGGTTCGTGGCCACCTGGTCTCCTTCGCTATGACCGATCTGGAACCCGTCGAGCCTATCGGGTCGGCGAAACACCGGGACCACAGGCCGGTGACCACGGGCCGGTCGAATTGACCGGGTGGTAATTTTCGAGGGTGCGATCCACAGCCGGAACCAAGGGCGTCCCGCGCGCCGAACGCGAGGCGCAGATTCTCGACGTGGCCGCCGCGGAGATCGCCCGGGTCGGCTACGCGGGCCTGTCCCCCGCGTCGGTGGCGGCGGCGGCCGGGGTGTCGAAACCCTTGGTGTACGGCTACTTCGGCTCCAAGGACGGGCTGTACGTGGCGTGCGTGCAGCGCGCCTCGGCGGTGCTCGGGGACGCCATCGACGCGGCCTTCACCGGCCCTGCCTCACTCGATATGGCCGAACGCACGCTCGCTGCGATCTTCACGGTCCTGGAACCGCGCCCGCACGACTGGAAGGTCGTGCAGGACCAGTCGCATCCGGACGAGGGCCCCGCGGCCGAGGCGGCGCTGGCCGCGCGCGCCCGCATCTCGGCGCAGGCCGATCGGGGCGTGTCGGCGTTCGTGTCGCTGCACGGCCTGACCGATCCGCAGGACCTGTCGGCGCTGCGCGCGGTCTGGACCGGCGTGGTCGCCGCGCTCGTGGACTGGTGGTTGAGCCACCCCGGCGAGACGGCCGAAGCCATGGTCGCCCGCAGCAGCCGGCTGTTCTCCGCCCTCACCTGACCCGGCCAACCCAGGATGTCCGAATCGGCCTCTTGTCCTCGAATTGACCAATTGGTAACTTACGAATTGGGCAATTCGAGGAGGTTCGATGTTTTCGCAGGTCTGGCATGAGATCAACACACCGCTGCTGTACGCGGTCCCCGTCTTTCTACTGTCCATCGGCGCCGAGGCGCTGGCCCTGCGTGACGATCACGACGCCACCGGATACCTGGCCCGCGACACCCGGACCAGCCTGAGCATGGGCGTGGGTTCGCTGATGTCGAGCGCGCTCTTCAAGGCGGGCACGCTGGTGCTGTTCGTCTTCCTGTGGACCTATGTCGCGCCCTGGCACCTCCCCACCGATGTCTGGTGGAGCTGGGCGCTGCTGCTGCTCGTCCTCGACTTCGCGTTCTACTGGAACCACCGCTTCGTGCACCGGGTGCGGATCGGCTGGGCGGCGCATCAAGCGCACCACTCCAGCGAGTACTTCAACTTCGGAACCGCCCTGCGGCAGAAGTGGAATCCGTGGACCGAGGCCATCTTCTGGGCGCCGCTGCCGCTGCTGGGCTTCACGCCCTGGACGATCTACATCGCCTTCACGATCAACCTGATCTACCAGTTCTTCACCCACACCGAGTCCGTCGGAAAGCTCTGGGGCCCGGTCGAACTCGTCTTCAACACCCCGTCGCACCACCGCGTGCACCACGGCAGCGACGCGCAGTACCTGGACAAGAACTACGCCGGGATGCTCATCATCTGGGACCGCATGTTCGGCACCTTCGAACCCGAGATCCAGCGTCCCACCTACGGTCTCACCAAGCCGGTGGGCACCTACAATCTGCTGACACTGCAGTACGGCGAATACGCCAAGATCGTGCGGGACGTGCGGAGCACCTCGAACTGGCGCGACAAGCTCGGCTACATCTTCGCCCCGCCGGGCTGGGAGCCCGAGCAGACCCGATCCTGACGCGCGGCCGGTTCACGAGCTCGGCGGAAGGTGTTCAGGTGACGGCCAACCCGGCGACGGATCGGACCTATAGGCATCTCTCGTGAGAATTCGTCCCGTTGCCCGCCGGGCTGCCGTCGCCGCCGTCGTCGGCGCGGCCGCCGTCACCGCCGCCTGCTCCTCCGGATCCGACTCCGCCGACTTCACCGCCACGGCCGGCCAGCCGCTGGTGATCTCGCTGGACCAGCTGCTGGACAAGACCGGGGGCCACGCCGCCGTCGCGGTCGCCGACCCGCAGCACGGCACCCTGAGCCGGCGCCTGGACGGCGCGCTGGTGTACACCCCCGCGGCCGGGTACACCGGTTCGGACTCCATCACCGTCACCACTACCGACGCGGTCCGCCTGTTCACCACCGACATCCCGCCGATCGGCGAGTTCGGCGGAGTTCCGGTGCAGGCCAGCGCCTACGGCTCCGCCTTCACCCCGGTCCCGGGCTCCACCGACGAGTTCTACGGGCTCACCGACCGCGGCCCGAACGTGGACGGCAAGGGCAAGAACGAGAAGATCGCCCCGGTCCCGGATTTCACCCCGCAGATCGCCAAGTTCAAGCTGGTCGGCAACAAGGCCTTGGTGGAATCCACCATCCTGCTGAAGAACCCGGCCGGACAGCCCTTCAACGGCCTGGTCGACACCTCCGCCACCACCGGCGAGACCATGAAGGACCTGACCGGCAAGGTGCTGCCGCCCACCGATCACGGCATCGACAGCGAGGGCCTGGTCGCGCTCGCCGACGGCACCTTCTGGATCTCCGACGAATACGGCCCGTTCATGGTGCATTTCGACGCCAAGGGCGCGGAGCTCGAGCGGCTCGCGCCGGGCAGGGGTCTGCCCAAGGAACTCGCGTTCCGCACCCCGAACCAGGGCATGGAGGGCCTGACCGTCACCCCCGACGGCAGCACCCTGGTCGGCGTCATCCAGAGCGCGCTCAACGAGCCGGGCGTCACCAATGCCCGGGAGACCCCGATGACCCGCATCGTCACCGTGGACCTGAAGACCAAGGCGGTCAAGGAGTTCGCGCTGCCGCTCGAGTCGCCCAAGGAGAAGCTGGCGATCTCCGAGATCACCGCGCTGTCCAACACCACCTTCCTGGTCGACGAGCGCGACGGCAACAAGGCCCCCAAGGCCAACAAGAAGCTGTGGACCGTCGACATCGCCGGCGCCACCGACATCGGCCCGGATGCCAAAGTCCCCGGCGCGCAGTACGACCCGGAGAAGGGCCTGCTGATCGACGGCAAGCCGCTCGAGGTCTACGTCGGCACCGTCACCACCGCCGACGGCATCGCCGCGCTGAAGAAGGCGGGCATCACGCCGGTCGCCAAGACCGCCAACCTCGACCTGGGCGGACTGCTGGACGGCCTCAACGCCGACGGCAAGTTCTTCGGCCACGACAAGATCGAGGGCGTGGCCACCAACGACCACGGCAAGACCCTCTACATCTCCAACGACAGCGACTTCGGCATCGAGGGGCTCACCGGAGACCAGCCGCCGTTCGGGCTCAAGGCCAAGATCCTGCCCAACGGGGTTCAGGACAGCGGCGAGATCCTGGCGGTCGACACCACCAAGCTGCCCGCCAAGACCGAGACCAAGACGGTCACGCTGACGGTCGAGTAGGTCACCGGGATTCGGCCGGTTCACCGGATTCGACGCGGTCCACGGCGCTCACAGCGCGCCGTAGGCCGCGTCGATCAGGTTGTAGGCGCGGCGGTCTCCGGAGAGCCAGTCGCGGCGCAGGTTCGGGGTGAAGGCGATCGCGAGCCGATTCGCGGTGTCGCCCAGGCCGATCGCGCCGCCCGCGCCGGGATGACCGAAGGCCGTGGGGCGGGCGGTCTCGGGCAGGATCATGTTCTCCGAGGGCAGCATGTAGCCCAGGCCGAAGGCGCTCTCCAGGGTCAGCACGGCGTCGCGGCCGCGCACGCGCTCACGGACGGCGTCGGCGAGGACGTCCGCGGGCAGGAGGTCACCGGCCGCCAGGTCGGCGTAGAAGCGGGCCAGGGCGCGGGCAGTGGTGACCAGTCCGGTCGAGGGCCAGCCGCCGGCCAGCACCTCCGGATTGTTGTAGGAGCCCAGGGGGTTGGTGGAGGCGCGCAGCGCGAGCGATTGCGGGTCCCGGAAGGCGCGCGCCATCTCGGCCACCGTCGCGGCGCTGATCGGGGCGGGGTCGGTCCACGCCTGGTCGGCGGCGGGCGGAGCGCCCACGCGGGCGGCCTGTTCCGCGATCTCGGGCGGCGCGCCGATCCACAGCTGGTCGCCGAAGTTCCGGCGCACGTACTCGCCGACCGTGAATCCCGTGTGGCGGCGGACGAATTCGCCGAGCAGCCAGCCGAAGGTCAGGGCGTGGTAGCCGTGTTCGGTGCCGGGCTTCCACACCGGGTGTTGTTCGGCCAGCCGGGCCGCCATCGCCCGCTGGTCCGCCGCGTCAGCGGTGGAGACGGGACGCTCGAAGACGGGCAGACCCGCTCGATGGGTGAGCAGATCGGCCAGGGTCGTCGAATCCTTGCCCCCGACACCGTATCCCGGCCACCAGTCGGTGACCGGATCGTCCAGGCCGACGCCGCGCTCGTGCGCCACCAGGAGCGCGGCGGTGGCGGTGACACCCTTCGTGCACGAGTAGGTGACCACCGGGGTGTCGCGCAGCCAGGGCCGCTTGGCGCGCGTGTCGGCGAGGCCGCCCCACAGGTCGACAACCGGGCGGCCGTCGACGAACACGGCCACGGCCGCGCCCGCGTTCGCCCCGTCCGCGAAGCTAGCTTCGAACACCTCCCGCACCGCCCGGAATGCCGGGTCGACCTGGCCTTCCACGAATCCGCTCATGGCCAAATTAGAACACGTTCTAGTTCAGGACGGAACCAATATCAGGAATTGCGAGACAAGGTGATCCCCCAGGTCACTGCCTGCTGGAGCGGAAGATCCGCGCGTCAGTCGAAGACGATGACCTGGCGGAGGGCGTGGCCGGCGGCCAATTCGTCCATGGCGTGGTTGATTTCGTCGAGGCGGATGCGGGAGGAGACGAGGCGCTCGACCGGGAGGGTGCCCTCGCGCCACATGCGGACGAATTCGGGGATGTCGCGGGACGGGACGGCGGAACCGAGGTAGCTGCCGACGATGGTGCGGCCCTGGGCCACCAGGGCCAGCGGGGAGATGCTGGCGCGGGCGTCGGGGGCGGGCAGGCCCACGGTGACCGTGGTGCCGCCGGGAGCCGTTGCGGCCACGGCGGTTTCGAAGGCGCGGATGTTGCCGGCGGCCTCGATGACGACTTCGGCCTGGATATTGTCGGCGGCGATCTGCTGTGGGGTGTAGGCGGCGGTCGCGCCGAGTTCCAGTGCGGTCTTCAACTTCTCGGGGACGGTGTCGACCGCGATGACCTCCTGGCCGGTGCTCGCGCGCAGGGCGGCGCCCACCAGCACCGCGGCCATGCCGACGCCGCCGAGACCGACCACCATGATGCGGTCCTTCGGGCCGGGCTTGGCCGAATTCAGCAGTGCGCCACCGCCGGTGAGGACGGCGCAGCCGAGGACGGCGGCCACCTCCGCGGGCACGTCGTCGTCGACGGGCACCACCGAATGGCGGTCGACGACAGCGTGGGTGGCGAACCCGGACACGCCCAGGTGGTGATGGACCTCCACGCCGTCGCGGAGCAAACGCCGCCCGCCCGCGAGGAGTTCGCCCGCATTGTTGGCGAGACTGCCGGGCTCGCACGGGGTGCGGCCGTCGGTGGCGCAGCCCGCGCAGGAGCCGCAGCGGGGCAGGAAGGTCATGATGACGCGCTGGCCGACAGCCAGGTCGGAGTCGCCGGGGCCGAGCGCCTCGATGCGGCCCGCGGCCTCGTGGCCCAGCAGCATGGGGACGGGGCGGACGCGATTGCCGTCCACCACGGACAGGTCGGAATGGCACAGGCCCGCCGCCTCGATCCGGATCAGCAGCTCGCCCGGGCCGGGTTCGCCCAGGTCCAGCTCGCTGATGGTGATCGGCTTCGAGTCGGCGAAGGGCGTCGACGCCCCGATCTGTTCCAGGACGGCACCACGAATCCTCATGCGCCCGACGCTACTCCATCGCACCTTCCCAGACAGTCCGGAATCTGTTTCCATGGAGCCGGACAGGAGCACACATGACCACTTCGCTGACCACCGGCAATCGCGCCTTCAACCATGTGGTGACGCGGTTCTGGGGCAATGTCGCCCGCGCCTACGACACCGCCGCCCTGCAACACCTCGTCTACCGCCCGCCGCAGGATCAGATGATCGCCGAGCTGCGCGCCGCCGGATCCCGCCGGATCGCCGACATCGGCTGCGGCACCGGCATTCTCACCACCCGCATCCACCGCGAACTGCGGCCCGACGCGGTCTACGGCGTGGACGCCTCGGCGGGCATGCTGGAGCAGGCCCGCGCCCGCTCGGCCGAAGTCCAGTGGCGGCATTCCGCGGCCGAGCATCTTCCCTTCGACGACGGCGCACTGGACGCGGTCGTCACCACCAGCGCGTTCCACTTCTTCGACCATCCGGCCGCGCTGCGCGAATTCCATCGGGTGCTGGCGCCCGGCGGCCTGGTCGCGATCGCGACCATGCACCCCTCCGGTGCGGCATCGCGCCCGATCCAGCAGTTGACCCGCAGCCCGCGCTTCCCCGCGCACGCGCCGTCGCCGCGCGAGACCCGCAAGCTGCTGACCGACGCCGGTTTCGAGGTCGTCGATCAGCGCAAGGTGGCGCGGCCGCTGCCGTCGTGGCTGATCCCGGACGTCATCACCGTCGGCGCCCGGCGCTGACGCGTCAGTTCCCCGGGTTGTCACCGCCGCGGAAACACACGGTGAGTTCGAGCTTGCGCCAGATCACCCAGACCGCGCCGCGGCCGTCCCGGGGACAGGACGTGCCCGAGGTGGCATTGGCCAGCACGGCGGTGGCCTGGACGATGTGCTCGCCGGATGTCGCGCAGTCGACCTTCGACGGGGTCTCCATGGCGGTGGTGTCGTAGCAGACGCCGGTGCGCCAGTCGAAGGTCAGGCACAGGTGGTAGCGCGGCTTGCCGGTCTTGTCCTTGGGAGCGGAATCGAGCGTGTAGAGCGGGTCGGTGCAGGGGTCGGGCCCGTTCTGCAGCACCCGGTAGTTGGCGTCCACCGAATTGCAGTCCGACGGTTCGGGTGTGCCCGCTTTCCAGGTCGGGGCGCCCGACGCGTCCTTGGCTCGCTCGATGGGGACCTCGACGCAGTCCCCCGGCTTCAGGGACGCCATCGGATCGGGGGCGGTGGGTTTGGCCGAGGTGGTCGGCTGCCCGGCCTGCACGAGTTCGGGCGGCGCGCCGATCGGGTTGCCCGCGACGGCTTCCCGGGTCATGGGTGAGAGGGTGGCCATCACCGCGGCGAAGACGAGGATCCAGCCGGTCGCCGCGAGCGCCAGGGCGCTCACCCGCCGCCGCTTCGGTGCCGCACCAGCCCGGCTCGCGAGGGCCGCGGCCAGGCAGAACAGCAGAACCGCTACCGCGACAACCCAACCGACGCCGTGGCTCCCCACCACCCAACCCCTTCAACTCCGCTCGTCTGCAAGCTATCCCACGGCCGAGTTCCGGGCAAAACGGGCGACGGGCCCGCGGTTGGTTCAGGAGGCGAGTTCGGAGGCGGATTCGGCCAGCACCGGCGGCCACGGCGTCGGGGAGATATGCGACGGTTTGGTGGCGGGGCTCTCGTCCCAGTCGAAGTGGACGCCGACCCACGCCTTCGGGCGGTCGAAACTGACCTCGCGGGCGTCGAAGGCGGCACGGCGGAAGGAGATGTCGCCGAAGAAGTCACCCCCGGCGAAGACCACCTTGCGGCCCCCGAAGACGGTGTCGGCGAAGGAGACCGTGCCGTGGTACTCGGTGCGGGCGAACGACACTTCCTGGGTGCGGCCGGTACGCCAGCGGATCTGCGTGCCCAGGTGGGCGCAGTCGAAGGAGCTGGACTCGGTGTAGAAGCGGGAATCGGCGAAGGTGACTCGCGCGCCGGTGAATTCCGCGCCGGTGAAGGTGATGCGGTCACCGTCGAACACCGCGCGCTCGAAGGTGGTCTGATCGGCGGCGAAGACGGCATTGGCGAAGCTGGTCCGCTCCCCCGCGAACGTGGTGCGGTCGAACGCCGTTCGCGTGCCCCGGAATTCGGCGCCCTCGAAGCTGCCGCCGCTGCCGAAGGTGGCCTCGGCGAACGTCGCGGCGGTGTCGTCACGGTCGGCGCGGTGCACGGCGGTGTGGGTGAAGATCGCCTTGTCGAAGACGGCGGCGCTGCGGAAGATGGCCCCGCGGAAGGTGACCCGCTTGCCGAGGAACCGCGCCTGCTCGAAGGTGACCGTGCGGCCACTCAGGAACATGGCGTTGGTGAAGCGGGTATTGCGGCCCGCGAAGACCGCGTAGCGGAAGTCGGCGTTCTCGAAGACGGCGTCGGTGAAGTCGAAATCGCAGGAACTCCAGCGGGTCTCGGCCGAGGGGCGCAGATGTTCGGCGATTACCCGGACGATGGTGTCGCGGACCTGCCGGTCGTTCTGGCGGTAGGTGTACACGCGCTCGACGGCGGTGCCGTGGTCCTCGATGCGCTGGGACTTGGAGACCAGGTGGCTGGCGCCCTCCTCCGGTTGGTACGGCAGCCGCAGGTAGCCGCACAGCACATCCACGCACTGCTGGCGCCGCCAGCGCGCCGAGAACTCGTCGGCGACCCCGGCCATGGCGTAGACCCCGGCGATGCGGACCGCCACATCCGGGTCGCCGAGCTGACCGGCGGCGGCCCCGAAGACCTCGGCGAAGCGGCCGCGCTCGGCGTCGCGCTGCTTGCGGTAGGCCACCACCAGCGCGACCGCGCCGCCGATGCCCGCCGCCACCGCGAGCGAAATCCGGCTCAGGTCCAGCTGATTCGGCGTCTCGGCTTTGGCGCCGAGGAACCGCCACAGCCCCCACCAGGTGAGGCCCGCGATGGCGAGCCCGCCCGCCACCGCGGCCAGCACCGACACCAACAGACCCGACCGGTGTACCGTCCGGCTCACCACCCCACCGAACCTCCACCGCCGCATAGCCGAAGAATAGCGATCCGGGACGCGTCACGCATCGGATGCGGCAATTCCACCCCGACTTCGCGCACCCGAAAAACCGGGCACACCAGATCGTTTCGCCCGGAATGCCGCGTCCGCCCGGCGACCAGGGGGTCACCGGGCGGACGCGGATCCGACCATTCAGGAAGCGGGCGACCGTTCAGGCCGCTGCCGCGGCGGCCGCTTCCACATTGCGGCGCAGGCCGATTCCGGCCGCCCCGAGGCAGGCCAGCGCGACCACCGCGACGAACCACGGGAACACGGTGCTCAGGCCCCAGGTGGTGGCCGCCCAGCCCGCGACCACGGTCGGCACCGCCATGGCCGAGTAGGCCAGCAGATAGTAGGCCGACATGGTCTCGCCACGCTTGTGCTGCGGCACCACATTGGACAGGTGCCGCAGCGACCCGCCGAAGCCGAGACCGAAGGTGCCGCCCAGGGCAAAACCGGCCAGCAGCACCAGGACCCACTTGTGGGTGTTCAGCGCCGGAATGGTGAGCAGCAGCGCGATCGCCATGCCGATGTCACCCGCGATGGCCGCGCGCCGCGCCGGAATCCCGCCCGCCACGGCCTGGGCCAGCGCGCCCGCGGTCGCTGTGGAGGCCACCACCGCGCCGCCGAAGACCAGGTTGTGGATGCCGGTCTCGGCCGAGGCCAGCGAGGGGTACAGCGACAGCAGCACGCCCAGCACCGACCAGGCCGCCATCACGCCGAGCGCGGAGAACCAGAAGTCGCCGCGGATCTCCTGCGGCACGGCCGGTTTGGCAATGGTGATGCGCTGCTGGGCACGCGCCCCGTGCGGCTCGCGCAGGGCGAGCACACCGGCCGCGATGAGCACGCACACCAGCGTGATCACCACGTACGGGGTCCGCAGCGGATAGGGCGCGTACTGGGCCAGCACCGCCGAGCCCAGAATCGCCACGGCCATACCGACATTGAAGGCCACCCCGGACAGCTGGCCCGAGCGCGCGCCCGCCTGCGGCCGCAGATCCAGCAGCGCCGCCGCGCCCGCCACCACGATCGCGCCGACCGCGGCCCCGTGCAGGGCCCGCGCCAGCAGCAGCATGGCCACATTGTCGGCGAGCAGGAACACCACCAGGCCGACGATCATGGTCGCGAACGCGCCGAGCAGGACCGGCTTGCGACCCACCACGTCCGAGATCCGGCCCGACACCAGGACCGCGCCGAGCGCGGCCACCGCGTAGACGGCGAAGACGAAGGTCGTGGTGAGCGGGGAGAAATGCCAGCTGCGTTGATAGAGCCCGTACAGCGGGGCCGGTGCCCCCGAGACGCCGAGTGCGACGCCGCTGGCCGCGAGCACGAGCGCGTACGCCCAGCTCTGAGTGCCCTGCTCCGCGTCGGTCTCCACCGCCGTTGCCGATGCCATGCCGGCCTCCATCAGGTAAGTTTGAATCTTATCGAACTCACCGTATCCAAGGTTCGACAGTTATCAAACTAGTTTTCCCGTGAGGTAGGTCATGACCGACACCGACGCGCTGCCCGCCGTGGCCCCGCTCCCCGCGGTGCTCGGAGCCCTCCAGGACCCCGTCCGCCTGGAAATCGTCCGCCGGCTGGCCGACGCCGGCACCCCCCTGCGCTGCGGTCTCACCTACGACGGCGTCAGCAAGTCCACCGCCGCCCACCACTTCAAGATCCTCCGCGAAGCCGGCGTCACCGAACGCGTCACCATCGACGGCAACACCCACCTGCGCCTCCGCGCCGACGACCTCGACGCCGCCCTCCCGGGTCTGCTTCCCGCCGTCCTCGCCGCCGCGAACCGCGAACACGCGCCGGAGTAGCGCGCCCGGCCGCCGCGCCAGGCGATCGACCGCGCGCTGACTACTCCTCGGCGAAGGACAGCCGCCAACTTCCAGGACGGTGTCGACGGGGCACGGGAAACTGGCCGCGCCCGTGAAGGTTTCGACCACGCGCCACTTCGGTGGCGCTGGCCCCTCGCCCGCGACGGGTCAGGACTGGGTGAGCGGCAAGGACTTCCACCAGTCGATGACGCCGGTCGGGGTGGTGGGGATGCCACGGGTGTACATGAGGAATTTGTCGCGCTTGGGGTCGTCGAAGAACGAGGTGGCGAAGACCGTGGAGGGGACGTCGGGGGTGGCGTCGAAGCGGTGGTTGACGTACTGCTTCGCGCCGCAGAACTCCTTGAAGGTCAGATCCTCCAAAGCGCTTCCGGCCGGGCGGATCCGGCGGGCCGCCGAGCGCGCCACCGCGGCGGAATCGTAGGCGAAGACGATGTACTCGCGGACCTCGTGGTCGGCGGAGTACTGGCAGTCCCAGGCCGCGGCCCAGCCCTCGAAGGCGAAGGGCGGCAGGAAGTCCTTGGTGTCGTGGTCGACCACGCGGCAGCTGGCCGAGTTGAATCCCGAGCCCAGTTCCGGAGAACGCGGCACCAGCCCCGGGAAAGCCGCACTGATCTGGGCGATCTCGGCGGCGGCCGCCTTCGGCTTGGCGCCGCGGCCGGACGGGCTCATCACGAACACCACCACACCGAGCGCGACCGCCAGGCCCACGCTCATCACCACCAGCATGCGCAGGCCGCCGAGCCACCGGCCCGTACCCGGGGCGGTCATGCGCGGTGGCGGCGACTGATGCCGGTCCGTGCGCGGCCCGGACAGGGCGGGAATGTCGGTCAGCCGGCCCGAACGCACCGCCGCCGATTGCGGAATCCGCCGCGCCCCGGTCGTTTCCGACGGCGACGTCCGCCGCGCCCCGGTGGCGTCCGGCTGGTGCGCTCGCCGGGCTCCGGTGATCTCCGAGGGATGGACTCGCCGCGCCCCCGTGGTCTCCGAGGGATGGACACGTCGCGCGCCGGTGGTCTCCGACGGGTGCACGCGCCGTGCGCCGGTGGTCTCCGACGGATGTCTTCGGCGCGCGGAGGAATCCGGTTGCGATCCGCGTCGCGCCCCCGACGCCTCGGACTGCTGGCCCGGCCAGACCGCGGGTGTGTCCGGCTGCTGCACCCGACGCATCCCCGACGTGTCGGACTGCTGCCCGGGCCGGGGTGGCGCCGTGTTCGACTGCTGGCCCCGCCGCGTCCCCGAGGAGTCGGACTGCTGCCCGGGCCAGGGTGGCGGCGTAGTGGACTGCTGCCCCCGCCGCACCGCGCTGGGGTCCGATTGCTGCCATCGACCCGCCGCTGAATCCGCTTGCGCCGCTCGCGAACCCGACGTGTTCCGGGTCCCCCGGCGGCCGGTGGACGGCGTCGCGGTCCGTCGCGCGGACGGATCTGCGCCTCCGCGGCGCGGCGGTGCGTGCGAGCTCTCGACCGCGGTCCCCTCGGCCAGCGCGCGTTGCGCGGCCGCCGCGAAGTCCGAACAGGTCGGGTATCGGTCGTCCGGGTTCTTGGCCAGGGCGCGGGCCAGGACCGGATCCAGGGTCGCCGGTAGGTCGGGCCGCAGGCTGGCGATCGGGGGCGGGTTGTCGTACAGGTGGGCTTTGACGATCGCGCCGAGGTCGTTCGCACGGAAGAGCGGCACCCCGGTCAGCAGGCGGAACAGGGTGCAGGCCAAAGAGTATTGGTCGGCGCGGTGGTCGACCGGCTGGTTCTGCAACTGCTCCGGGGAGGCGTAGGCCAGGGTTGCCATGACCGAACCGGACCCGGTGAGGCGGCCGGTGTCCTCCTGTAGTCGGGCGATGCCGAAGTCGGTGAGCAGCACGCCCGCCTGCTGTTCGCGGGTCTCGCGGGCCAGCATGATGTTGGCGGGCTTGACATCTCGATGCAGCACGCCGACCCGGTGCGCGTAGTCGAGGGCGTCGGCGGTGGCGGCGACGATCTCGACGGCACGCTCGGCGGTCATGTCGGTGACCGATTCGGCTTCGATGCCGTCGACGTACTGCATGGCGATCCACAGTCGCCCGTCCTCGACGCCGCGGTCGTAGACGGTGACCACACCGGGGTGATTCAGCCGGGCCGCGAGGTCGGCCTCGCGTTCGAATCGAGCGTGAGTCTCGCTGTCGCCGTGGTACTCCGCGTTCAACAGCTTCAGTGCGATCCAACGCGGCAGGCGTGGATGGCGTGCCAGGTACACGGCACCCATCCCGCCGCGTCCGAGCTCACGTTCGATGACATACCCGGCGAAGTTCTCACCTGGTTCGACCACGACCCCTCCCATTCCGGCGAGGTGATCATAGCCACAAACGGGCATACCTCACCGGCGGCTGGAGATTACCGCCGAGTAAGTATTTCAGCCGACCAGATTCCGCACGGATGCGGGCAGGTCGCGGGTGCGCCGGTACGGTCCGGCCACCGCCGCCCCGAACGGTCGCGCCAGCAGGCTCGTCGCGATCGAGGACACCTCCTCGGTGGTGACTTCGTCGATGCGAGCGAGGGTTTCGGACACACTGCGGTGATTGCCGTAGCTGAGCTCCGACCGCCCGATGCGGTTCATCCGCGATCCGGAGTCCTCGAGCCCCAGCACCAGTCCCCCGCGCAGCGAACCCTTGGCGCGAGCGCATTCGGCGTCGGTGATGCCATCGGCCGCCACCTCCTCGAGCACGCCGTGCGCCAGAGCGGCTACGCGACCGAGGTTTTCGGGCTGGCAGCCCAGGTACACCGAGAACGCGCCGGTGTCGGCGAAGGTGTCGACACTGGAGTACACCGAATACGCCAGCCCACGCTCCTCCCGAATGCGCTGGAACAGCCGCGAACTCAGGCCACCGCCGAGCACGGTGTTGAGCACCGACAACGGCCAGCGCTTCTCACCCTCGTGCCGGCCGAAGGCCCGGGAGCCGAACACCAGGTGCGCCTGCTCGCTGTCCCGGTTGATGCGCAGCAGTTCCGGATTGCCGCGCGGCCGGAACCTGCCCTCGCGGCGGGGCGCCGGCTCCAGTCCGGAGTCGAGCCGATTCTCGAAGGCGCGGAACACCAATTCGACGACGTGCTCGTGCTCGATATTGCCCGCGACCGCGACCACCATCCGGTCGGGCCGGTAACGGCGCAGGTGGAACGAGCGCAGCTGGTGCGCACCCATGGCCTCGATGGTCTCGACACTGCCGATCACCGGACGACCGATGGGGTGGTCGCCGAACAGCGCGGTCAGGAAGGCATCGCCGACCAGGTCCTCGGGATCGTCGTCGCGCATGGAGATCTCCTCCAGCACGACCTGCCGTTCCACGTTCACGTCGTCGGCGCGGCACAGCCCGTTGAGCACCACGTCGCTGACCAGGTCCACCGCCAGCGGCAGGTCCTCGTCGAGCACGTGGGCGTAGTAGCAGGTCTGTTCCTTCGCGGTGAAGGCGTTGAGCTCGCCGCCGACCGCGTCCATGGCCTCGGCGATGTCCAGGGCCGAGCGCGAGGGCGTGGCCTTGAACAGCAGATGCTCGAGGAAATGCGCGGCGCCGGCCACGGTCGGGCCCTCGTCGCGCGAACCGACACCGACCCATACCCCGATCGAGGCCGAGCGCACGCCCGGCACGTGCTCGGTCACGACTCGCAGGCCGCCGGGCAGGACGGTCCGGCGCACTCCGATATCCATTACGGGAGACTCGTTCCGGTCGATCGCCAGCGCAGAACCCCCCTGCTCC
The DNA here is from genome assembly GCF_050955695.1 of Nocardia sp. CA-136227. Taxonomy (NCBI): domain Bacteria; kingdom Bacillati; phylum Actinomycetota; class Actinomycetes; order Mycobacteriales; family Nocardiaceae; genus Nocardia; species Nocardia sp. CA-136227. The sequence goes on along the minus strand of NZ_CP192081.1, from coordinate 2,557,742 downwards.
AGGTTGTGGAGCAAGGGGGCGTTGTTCTGCGAGGAGTCCTTCGCGGTGCGCGCGGAACCCGCGCGCACCGCGGACTGCTTCTTCGTCACAGAGAAATGATTACTCTGCGTTCGCGTCGACCGCAGCAGAGGTCGCGGAGTTGTCCGAATCCTCGTCGATCGGAACCAGCGAGATCTTGCCGCGGTTGTCGATGTCGGCGATCTCGACGCGGATCTTGTCACCCACGTTGACCACGTCCTCGACCTTGGCGACGCGCTTGCCGTTGCCCAGCTTCGAGATGTGGACCAGACCGTCGCGGCCCGGGAGCAGCGACACGAACGCGCCGAAGGCGGTGGTCTTGACGACCGTGCCCAGGAAGCGCTCGCCGACCTTCGGCAGCTGCGGGTTGGCGATGGCGTTGATCGCGTCGATCGCGGCCTGCGCCGACGGGCCGTCGGTCGCACCGACGAACACGGTGCCGTCATCCTCGATGGAGATGTTGGCGCCGGTGTCCTCGGTGATCTGGTTGATCACCTTGCCCTTGGGTCCGATCACCTCGCCGATCTTGTCGACCGGGATCTTGATGGCGGTGACGCGCGGAGCGTAGGGGCTCATCTCGTCCGGGGTGGCGATGGCCTCGGCCATCACGTCCAGGATGGTGTCGCGGGCGTCCTTGGCCTGGTTCAGCGCGCCGGCCAGCACCTGCGACGGGATGCCGTCGAGCTTGGTGTCGAGCTGCAGGGCGGTGACGAAGTCGCGGGTACCGGCGACCTTGAAGTCCATGTCGCCGAAGGCATCCTCGGCGCCCAGGATGTCGGTGAGGGCCACGTAGCGGACCTCGTCCTCACCCTTGTCGTTCTTCACGGTGTCCGACACCAGGCCCATGGCGATACCGGCGACGGGGGCCTTCAGCGGCACACCGGCGTTCAGCAGCGACAGGGTCGAGGCGCAGACCGAGCCCATCGAGGTGGAACCGTTGGAGCCCAGCGCCTCCGACACCTGACGGATGGCGTAGGGGAACTCCTCCTGCGAGGGCAGCACCGGCATCAGGGCGCGCTCGGCGAGGGCGCCGTGGCCGATCTCGCGACGCTTGGGCGAACCCACGCGACCGGTCTCACCGGTGGAGAACGGCGGGAAGTTGTAGTGGTGCATGTAGCGCTTGGAGGTCTCCGGGCCGAGCGAGTCGACCTGCTGCGCCATCTTCACCATGTCGAGGGTGGTGACGCCCAGGATCTGGGTCTCGCCACGCTCGAACAGCGCCGAACCGTGCGCGCGCGGCACCACGGCGACCTCGGCCGACAGCGCGCGGATGTCCGCGAGGCCACGACCGTCGATGCGGAAGCTGTCGGTCAGGATGCGCTGGCGGACCAGCTTCTTGGTGACCGAGCGGAAGGCAGCGCCCAGCTCCTTCTCACGACCGGCGAAGGACTCGGCCAGCTCGGAGAGCACGGCCAGCTTGATCTCGTCGGTGCGCTCGTCGCGCTCCTGCTTGCCCGCGATGGACAGCGCCTCGTTCAGCTCACGCTTGGCGGTGCCCTCGACGGCCTCGTAGGCATCGGGCTGGTACGGCAGGAAGATCGGGAACTCTTCGGTCGGCTTGGCCGCCAGGGCGGCCAGGTCGGCCTGCGCCTTGCACAGGCGGGCGATGAACGGCTTGGCGGCCTCGAGGCCTTCGGCCACAACGATTTCCGTCGGGGCGGAGGCGCCGTCGGCGATCAGGGCCAGCACGTTGTCGGTGGCCTCGGCCTCGACCATCATGATGGCGACGTCACCGTCGACCACGCGGCCGGCGACGACCATGTCGAACACGGCGTTCTCGAGCTGCTCGACGGTCGGGAAGGCGACCCACTGGCCCTCGATCAGGGCGACGCGCACGCCGCCGACCGGGCCGGAGAAGGGCAGGCCCGCGATCTGGGTGGACGCCGAGGCGGCGTTGATCGCGACCACGTCGTACAGATCCTTCGGATCCAGCGACATGACGGTCACGACGACCTGGATCTCGTTGCGCAGGCCGTCGACGAAGGACGGGCGCAGCGGCCGGTCGATCAGGCGGCAGGTCAGGATCGCGTCGGTGGAGGGGCGGCCCTCACGACGGAAGAACGAGCCGGGGATGCGGCCCGCGGCGTACATGCGCTCCTCGACGTCCACCGTCAGCGGGAAGAAGTCGAACTGATCCTTGGGCTGCTTGGAGGCCGTGGTGGCCGAGAGCAGCATGGTCTCGTCGTCGAGGTAGGCGACGACGGAACCCGCGGCCTGCTTGGCGAGGCGGCCGGTCTCGAAACGGATGGTGCGAGTACCGAAGGCGCCGTTGTCGATCAGGGCGACGGACTCGAATACGCCGGGCTCGACCTCGGCAGCGGAACTGGTCTGGGTGTCGGACATCTTTGTTATCTCAACCTCTCGTCTTCGCCGGATCCGGCACGTGTTCGTTCACGTGCCCACCGGCAGGCAGCCGTACCCGGCATGGGCGCGTGGCAGCCCTCGTGGCTGCCGCAACGCACACCCGGCCGGTATCCCCTTGGATACGGCGACGCGGAGGCGGTCATCGATCGAAGCCCTCCGGGCGCGCATGGTTCATCTCATACTTCGCGCCCCGAAAAGCCACTACCGAAGACCGACGCCACGCGACGGGTGCATACGGCTCGTGTTGGCGTATACCCGGCCGTGTTCCCCCTCGTGGGGAACCTCCGGCCACATATACGAAAGGCCAACGAGAAGGATTCTATGCCTCCCCGTTGGCCGGTTCGTCAACTACCTCTGCGAACAGAGGTCAAGTCCCTCGGCTGGCCGAGAGAGTATCCCTCGGCGGACCGAGAGAGCGCCACTGAATTCAGCGACGCAGGCCGAGACGCTCGATCAGCGAACGGTAGCGGTTGATGTCCTTGTCCTGCAGGTACTTCGACAGCCGCTTGCGACGACCGATCAGCGCCATCAGACCGTGGCGGGTGTGGTGGTCGTGCTTGTGCTTCTTGAGGTGCTCGGTGATGTCGGCGATCCGCTTCGACAGCAGCGCGATCTGCGCCTCCGGGGAACCGGTGTCCTTCTCGTGGACGCCGTACTCGGCGAGAATGGCCGACTTCTGCTCAGTGGTGAGAGCCACAGATACTCCTTGTTTCAGACCGCGCTCGGAAGTGACCGGGAAAACCCGGTTGGGCGCCACCGCGGACCGCAGCAAACCCGACGGGCCAGCTTACCGGAGCACCTGGTGTCGCGGAAATCGGCCCTGGCGTGCCCTACTCCTCGACTTCGCCGCCGAGGACCTTGCGGGCCTGATCGCAGTCGCGGCGGATGGCCTCGACCAGTTCCTCGATCGATTCGAACTTGCGCATGCCGCGCAGCTGCTCGACGAAGTCGACGGCCACGTGCTTGCCGTAGAGGTCGGCGTCGAAGTCGAGGATATGGGGCTCGACGGTGCGGTTGCGGCCGTCGAAGGTCGGGTTGGTGCCGACCGAGATGGCGGTCATGTGGCGTTCGCCCGCCAGCGGGTCGCCGGGCTCGAGGACGGTGAACCAGCCCGCGTAGACGCCGTCGGCGGGGATGGCGGCGTGCATGGTGGGGGCCACGTTGGCGGTCGGGAAGCCCAGGCCCTTGCCGCGGCCGTCGCCGTGCACGACCACGCCCTCGACGCGGTGCGGGCGGCCCAGCGCCTCGGCGGCGGCGCCCACATTGCCCTCGGACAGGCAGCCGCGGATGTAGGTGGAGGAGAAGGTGACCGCGTGCTCGCCCAGCAGCTGCACGCCGTCGACCTCGAAGCCGTAGCGGTTGCCCAGCTCGCGCATGGTGTCGAGGGTGCCGGCGGCCTGCTTGCCGAAGGTGAAGTTGTCACCCACCACGACCTCGGACACGTGCAGGCGGTTCACCAGCAGTTCCTCGACGTACTCCTCGGGGGTGAGCTTCATGAAGTCGCGGGTGAACGGCATCACCACGAAGACGTCGATGCCGAGTTCCTCGACCAGTTCCGCGCGCCGGTCCAGGGTGGAGAGCTGCGGCGGATGCGTTCCCGGGCGCACCACGTCCACCGGATGCGGGTCGAAGGTCATCAGCACCGACGGAACGCCGCGCACCGCAGCGGATTTCACCGCGCGGCTGATCAGCTGGGTATGCCCGCGGTGCACGCCGTCGAACACCCCGATGGTGAGGACACACCGGCCCCAGTCCGCGGGCATCTCCTCGAGGCTTCGCCATCTCTGCACACCGGAAGCCTACGCAAAGCGCGTCTCGGACAATATTCCGCCGTGCGGAAGACCACGGCCGGAAGCATGCCCGTCACCGTGTGTTCACCGGTCCGGGGCGCTCGGTGGCGGGTGCCTCTACCAGCGAGCGCGCCGATGTGTGAAACCGCGCGGCATGTGCCTAAGCTCGGTTACGTGCCCGGAAAACGAGACATCGCCACCCGCCGCGAGCTGGCCGATCCGTCCGCACCTTCCGAACTTCACGGGACCACCCTCACCGCCGCGAGCGGGGCGTCCAGCGTCGCACCGGTGCTGTCGTCGGTGGCCCAGGACTATCTGAAAGTGATCTGGACCGCGCAGGAGTGGTCGCAGGAGAAGGTGTCGACGAAGCTGCTGGCCGAGAAGATCGGCGTGTCGGCGTCGACGGTGTCCGAGGCGGTACGCAAGCTGGCCGATCAGGGCCTGGTCGAGCACGCCCGGTACGGGGCCATCACCTTGACCGAGGACGGGCGGCGGGCCGCCATCGCCATGGTGCGGCGGCACCGGCTGATCGAGACCTTCCTCGTCAACGAGCTCGGCTACGGGTGGGACGAGGTGCACGACGAGGCCGAGGTGCTCGAGCACGCGGTGTCGGAGACCTTGATGGAGCGGATCGACGCCAAACTCGGGCATCCGGACCGGGATCCGCACGGCGACCCGATTCCGTCGGTGGACGGGGCGGTGCCCACTCCCCCGGCACGGCAGCTCAGCGATTTCGGCGCGGGCGAATCCGGGCGGGTGGCACGGATTTCCGATTCCGATCCGGCGATGCTGCGGTACTTCGATTCGCTGGGTATCGCGCTGGATACGCCGATCGCGGTGGTGGAGCGACGCGACTTCGCGGGAACCATCGCGGTGCGGGTCGACGAGCGGACCATCGATCTGGGCAGCATCGCCGCCGAGGCCATCTGGCTGAGCGAAGCCCACTAATCCGGGTCGGACGCCGCCATCTCGGCGAGGGTCAGTACTCGCCCTTGATGACGAAGAAGGACCCTCGAATGGTGCCCGCCAGCTTCGACTTCTGCCGGGCGAATTTGAACGAGTCCAGCTCCTCGGGGATTTCCATGCCGTCGGAGAGTTTGAATCCGACGGCACGCTTGCCGGAGTCCGCGAGGGTGTACATCACGTTGATCGACAGGCCGCTCTCGTAGAAGACATAGGCCATGCGAATGCCCTCGACCTCGAATTCCGTTGCCTCGAGCGGCTTCGACTCGATGACGATCCCGCGCTCGTCGGCGAGAATCCTGCTCACCCAGGCGATGGTCTTCTTCGCCTTGCTCGCGGGCTCGACCGTGAAGACGTGGTCGTATTTGTTCTTGAAGTAGCGGGCTTCGTTGGCCCGCAGGCCCGCCAGGGCGGGTGCGACCGGGGACGACTCCAGGCCGACGGTCGAGACCGTGGTGAAATCCACCGCATAGGGCATGCCGAATCTCCTGAACGTGTCGGTCGTTTCGTGCCGGACCCTGCTCTCGAATTCTGCGCAATCCTAACTTCTTCGGACGGCTGTCCCGGTTAACCCGCGCCCGGGACGTCCGATAAGTACTCTTTGCCGCGGCATCACCCAGATGCCGGTGCAGCACAGCCATATCCGAAGGACCCGTATGAAGCGCGCATTCGTCACCGGCGCGGCCGCCGCCGCCCTCACCCTCGGCACCGTGGCCTCGGCCGCCGCCGCTCCCCTCGCCCTCGAGCCCGCTCCCGCCCCGGTCGCGGACAGCGGCAGCGGCGGGGGCGGCAGCGTCGGTGTCCTGGAGTACGCCTACCAGCACGGCGGCATCCCCGAGCTGGCGAGCAACCTGCTCAGCTACGCGCTGCTCTCCCCTTCCGCGGTGGCGTGCGGGCTGTCGGTGGACTGCACCCACATCACACTCTGATGTGCGCCCGGCACCGGCTCACACCAGCCGGTGCCCGCCGTCCACGTGCGCCACGGTCCCGGTGACGAACGCGCTCCTCAGCAGCGAAACCACCGCCACCGCAATGTCTTCCGGCTGCCCCAGCCGCCGCGCGGGCAACTTCTCCGCCATCGCCCGCCACCGCTCCTCCTTGTCCGGCCACGGCATCGCCTCCCAGATCCCGGTCATCACCCACCCCGGTGACACCGCGTTCACCCGGACCGGAGCCAACTCCACCGCGAGCGCCCGCACGAGTCCCTCCAGCGCCGCGTTGACCGCCGCCACCATCGCCCCACCTGCCGCCGGGCGATACGCCGCGATACCGGAAACAACAGTGAGCGACCCGTTCTCGCTGAGCCGCGCATGCTTCGCCAGCAACATCGACCCGATCAATTTCGTCTCGATGAATCCGCGCCCCTTCTCGAAATCGAACGTCGAGATCGGCCCATAGGCCCCCGCCACCTCCGCCGCGGTACTGATCACATGGTCGACGGTCCCCACCGTCTCGAACACCCGCGAAACCTGCCCCTCATCACTGACATCCGCCGCGACGGCGCTGACCTTCCCGTCCCCCAACTCCCGCACGGCATCGGCCAGCCGTTCTTCCGACCTTCCGACGATCACCACCTCATACCCCTCCGAGAGCAGCGAATCGGCAATGGCGAACCCCATTCCCGACCCACCTCCCACCACAACCGCGCGCCCAATCCCGTTTTCCGTCATGCCATTCAGCCAACCGCCGCGGACGCCCCCGGTCCACGACGCTTCCCCGAACCCGCCTTAGCTCCGACCTAACACCCCCGATCACCCGATCGAGGCAACCCGTTCACCGCGTGAAAGGTGATCCGAGGCTCCCCGACAATCCCGGCCCGCCCGGCAACCGGCATGAGCCGCTCAGCAACAAACCGCCGAAACGCCCCCTCCGATTCCCACACCTCCACAACCCGAATCCCGTTCTCCGTGGCCACAACCCACCCGAACAACCCCCCATCCGGCATCGCCCCACCGGCAGGCGCCCCCGCCATCTCCATCACACACGCGTACTGCTCGAGCGTCACCCCGTCGAACTCGATCTCCACCCCGACCACCATGTCCGGTCCCCCTTTCACTATCGAGAAACCTATTGGGCCAGACCACTCCCACCCCAGCACGCCCCCGAAACTCGGGGCTATAGCAGCGGCTCCGGACCAGCCCGAATCCGGTGTACTCGCCACACGCGTGTCGCTCCGCACGCTCCTTCTGCGGCCCTACCGGCTGCGAGCACCGTGCCATCGGCAAGGACTCCGAGTGTGCGACGCCAGCCCGCGGCGACTGCTACGACGTCCCGCCAGGCAGCTACGTCGCATTGCCCGTCGCTGTTCCATCCGGTCGCCGGCAAGGTCCCGGCGGATCGAAGCCCGACGGTGTGGGACTTGCCCGTGTTGTTGGCGGTGTGAACATTGCCGGCGCTTTCATCCGGGCCTCCCGACCACTCGAGGTAATGGACGATCAGCCCCTCGGCCTTGTCGAAACCGCCGACCACTTCCGAGGGTGAAGTCGACGAAAACCGTTCTCCGCCAGCCACTACGCCAAGTCCGCCCGATACTCGGCCGATACTACGGCGACCGCTGCGGGCGGTTGAACCGACATGAGCAGCGAACCGCGGCTGCCCGCGCCGACTCGGGTCGGCGCGGGAGGGGTAATGGCGGTGAGCCTGGTTGGCGGGCTGATGCGGTCGCTGACACGCATTTCGGTCGCTTCCGAAGTTTGTGTGCGGTGGGTGTCGAGAATGGGCGGGTGGCTCCGTCCCAGGGGTGACAGACACATTCGACCTGGCTGGTCGAAGCGAACCTAGGGAGACATCATGGCCAAGTATCTGCTGCTCAAGCACTATCGGGGCGCGCCGGCGGCGGTCAATGACGTGCCGATGGACCAGTGGACGCCGGAGGAGGTGACCGCGCATGTGCAGTACATGCGGGACTTCGCGGATCGGCTGGAGCGGAGCGGGGAGTTCGTGGACGCGCAGGCGCTGGCGCAGACCGGGACGTGGGTGCGGTCCGACGGGGAGGGGCAGCCGCCGGTGACCGACGGGCCGTTCGCGGAGACGAAGGATCTGATCGCGGGGTGGATGGTGATCGACGTGGACTCCTACGAGCGGGCGATCGAGCTGGCCGGGGAGTTGTCGGCGGCGCCGGGAGCGGGCGGGAAGCCGATCCACGAGTGGCTCGAGCTGCGGCCGTTCCTGAACGAGTCGGCGACGGCGACCGAGTGAACGAGGCGCTGCTGCGTGAGCTCGTCCCCGCGGTGATCGGCGTGCTCGTGCGCCGCGGGGCCGAGTTCGCGGCCGCCGAGGACGCGGTGCAGGAGGCGCTGATCCGGGCGTTGGAGACGTGGGACGCCGATCCGCCGCGGGATCCGAAAGGGTGGCTGGTCGCGGTCGCGTGGCGGAAGTTCCTGGATGCCGCGCGGGCCGAAACCTCGCGGCGGGGACGGGAACTCGCCGTGGAGGAGGAGCCCGCGGCGGGGCCGGTCTCCGCGATCGACGACTCGCTGTGGTTGTACTTCCTGTGCGCGCATCCCTCGCTGTCGCCGGGGTCGGCGGTGGCATTGACGCTGCGGGCGGTCGGCGGGTTGACGACCCGGCAGATCGCGGCGGCCTATCTGGTGCCGGAAGCGACCATGGCGCAACGGATCAGCCGGGCCAAGCGGCGGATCACGGGGCAGCCGCTGGATCGGCCCGGGGACCCGGGGACGGTGTTGCGGGTGCTGTATCTCGTGTTCAACGAGGGGTACAGCGGGGATGTCGACCTGGCGGCCGAGGCCGTTCGGCTCACGCGGCAGCTGGTCGCGGCGACCGAGGAGCCCGAGGTGTCGGGCCTGCTCGCGTTGATGCTGCTGCATCACGCGCGCCGCGCGTCCCGCACCGGGGCGGACGGTCGGCTGGTGCCCTTGGCGCAGCAGGACCGATCCCGTTGGGACACAGTCCTGATCGCCGAGGGCGTGGCGATTCTGCAAGCCGCCCTGGCCCGCGACCGGTTGGGCGAGTACCAGGCCCAGGCCGCGATCGCTGCCCTGCACGCGGATGCCCCGAGCACCGCCGAGACCGATTGGGTGCAGATCGTCGAGTGGTACGACGAACTGCTGCAGCTCACCGACACTCCCGTGGTGCGGCTGAACCGCGCGGTGGCGGTCGGCGAGGCGGACGGGCCGCGCGCCGGGCTGGCGGAGTTGGCCGACCTGGACCCGAATCTGCCGCGCCACACCGCGGCTCGCGCCTACCTCCACGAACGTGCCGGTGACCTCGGACAGGCCGCGGACCTCTACGCGGAGGCGTCCCGTGTGGCCACCACCGTGCCCGAGCGTGACCACCTCACCCGGGAGGCGGCCCGGGTACGGCAGGCGCTGCGTTCCTGAGCCCGTGATCAGGACCGGGTGACGGCTCCGAGCTGTGGCACGAGTTGTGTTGCGACAGTGGAGACATGCTCGACGAAGGCGGCCCGGTCGGTGCCGAGGCTGCCTTCGGTCCACTCCACGAACAGGGAGATGATCGCCCCGAACAGCGCGGAGAACTGCATCCGGATCGCGGGGTCGTCGGGTGATCCGGCGACGAGATCGCCGAGCGCGGCGGTGGTGATGGCCGGAAGGGTGTCGCGGACGTACCGGCGCAGGCGGGCGTCGGCGACGGGTTCCATCAGCAGGATCCGGCAGATTCGCGGGTCGGACTCCATCAGCCGGGCGGCCGCGTCGAACAGCCCGGCCAGATCGCGGGCGCCGATGGCGGGCCGGATGGCCTCCTCGAGTCGCACGAGCGCCGCCATGTACACGGCGTGCAGCAGGTCGTCGATGTCGGCGAAGCTCTCGTAGAAGAACTTCTGACTCAACCCGGCCGCACGGCACACGGCCCGCATGCCCAGTGCGGCAACGCCTTCCGTCCCGACGATCTCGGTCCCGGCCTCGATGAGCCGGACGCGCCGGTCCGCCACCCGGTCGTCGGTGCTGCGTCCGCCATAGCTCCTTGACACACCGAGACGATATCAGGAAGCATCTGCTTCAGAAAGCAGTTGCTTCCCGATGGAGTCGCGATGTTCACCGACCACCAGTTCCAGCAGGCCCTCGCACAATCCCGCCTGGCCCAACCGATCCCGAAGATCCTGGGCAACCGAGCCGCCCCGGTCGAAGTCCTCGACGAGCAGGCTCTGACCGCCATGACCACCCGGTGGTTCGACGAATACGAGCAGAAGATCGCGTTCTACGCCGACCACGGCCTGGACATCGCCTGGACCCTGGACTGGGCCAAGAAGTACTGGTGGAGCTGGCAAGCCCGCGATATGAGCTACAACCACGAGCTCTACACCCCCGACCTCCGCTACAAGGACGTCACCACTCTGGGCGCCACCATCGTCGGCCTCGACGAGTTCGTGGCCTACAACTTCGCCTTCTTCGACGCCATCCCCGACTGGCGCTACGACCCCATCCCCGGCCAGTCCTTCGTCGACATCACGCCCGGCGGCGAGGTGCGAATAGTGGTGCGCTACTACGGCAGCGGCCATCTGCGCGGGCCCTTGAAACTGCACCCGTACGGCGACGACGCCGTCTCCATCCCCGGCAATGGCGCCTTCGTCCAGTGCACCGCCGTGGACCGCTACCACTTCAACACCGACCACCTCATGTACGAGGGCGAAACCCTCTACGACCTGGTCGACGCCGTGCAGACGGCCGGCTTGCTGCCGGGCCCGAAGACGGGCTCCTTCCGGTGGATGATGCGCGGCGCAGCCCTCGCGACGCGGGCGGCAACGGCCCTCGGCCGCAGCGCCCGCTGACTCTCACTTCGACGCGTTCCCGGCGGCGGGGAGTTCGATATTGCGCATGGTGATCAACGCGGTCGCGCACAAGGTCTCCTCGCCCTGGTCGACGCCGAAGACGTCGGCCGCCGCGACCGTGATCGCCTTGCCGGGTTTCACCACCCGCCCACGCGCCACGATCATCTCACCGCGTGCCGGCGCGAGCAGTTTGACCGTGTAGTCGACGGTCATGTTCACCCACCCGACCGGCAGCAGGGTGCCCGCCGCCGACCCACCCGCGAAGTCCGCGAGCGAACCGATCACCCCGCCTTGAAAGTTCCCGTTGTGCTCGGTCAGCTCCGCGCGGAACGGCTGAATGATCTCCGCCTCCCCCGCGGCCACCCGGCCGAACGAGAACCCGAGGTGCTTCGCCGCCGGCATGCTGAGGACCACCGCCCGCACGGCCTGTAGGACTTCCGGATTCGCCGTCTCCCACTCGCTCATACCGCTACCGTACCTCCCGAATCTGACCCGAACTTGAATTCGGCGTCAAATTTGGACCCAATGCGGGACTCGCCGGTTCCGGCGTGGCACAACCCACACCCACTCCCCCACCTGGATCCTCTATAAATGTAGAGGAAACCCGATACGGATCGGGCGGGCGAAGGAGTTGAGCCGAATGTCGTTGCAACCACTGGTCACTCACGTGTCCGACACCGCGCGGTGGGTGGCCGCGCACCGCGCCATCGAATCCGCCCGGCCGGACGCGCTGTTCCGCGACCCGCTGGCCGACCGTCTGGCCGGTCCGATCGGCCGCGAGATCGCGGCGGCCGCCGGGCAGTCGATGGCGGACGACTGGTTCCTGGTCACCCGCACCCGGCTGATCGACGACCAGATCACCGAGGCGGTCGCGGCGGGTTGCGATCTCGTGCTGAATCTCGGCGCGGGACTGGACACCCGGCCGTATCGGATGGATCTACCGGCTGAGCTGCGGTGGATCGAAGCCGATCTGCCCGGCCTCATCACCGAGAAGAACGCGCTGCTCGCGGCGGAGACGCCGCGGTGCCGGCTGACCAGGACCGCCCTGGACGTCACCGATTCCGGCGCTGTCACCACCTATCTCGACTCGGTGCTCACCGATGTCCGCCAGGCGCTGGTGATCTCCGAAGGATTGGTGATGTACCTGCGCGAGGCCGACGTGACCGCGTTGTCCGCGGCGCTGACCCGGCCCGAGATCGCCGGATGGTGTCTCGACTTCAGCTCGGCCGGTGTCGCGCACCTGATGACCGACCGCAACGAGGGCCTGCTGCGCCGCGCACCGTGGACGTTCCTGCCCGCCGACGGCGTCGCCTACTTCGAGAACCTCGGCTGGGACGCGACCTACCTCGCATCGATTGTCGTCGCCGCCGCTCGCTTCGATCGGCTCGCGCTCCCGGTCTCCCCCGAGGAACTCGAAGCCCAGCAGCCGGACCCGCGGGTGCCCGGCGACCAGCCCTACAGCGGTGTCGTCCGTCTGACTCCCGCTCGATCCGGGGCCCGCACGCGCTAGCGGCGGAACTCCTCCACGGGCGTGAACTCGGCTTCGCGGTCGCCGACTTCGTTGCGGTACCACTGTTCTCGGCGGTGGCGCTGTACGCGGTCGGCGACCGCGTCGAGGCCGGGAATGGTGCGGCGGAGCGTCTCGGCGCCGAATATCAGCGGCGCTTGGAGGATCGGGTGCAGGACCCAGGGGAATCGGCGCGGCATGGTGTGGCGGGCGTAGGTCGCCGGGGGTAGCCAGAAGGCCGTGTAGCCGATCTGGATCCGGTAGTTGATGTGGTCGCGAATTCGCTTGGGCCATGGGCTGTCCGGGTTCGGTTCGAAGGCCGGGAGGTAGGACTCGACCAGCTCCTCCCCGTCCGCGCCCGCCGTGTACGCGCGTTTGACGAAGGCGGCGAACATGATTCGCACGGACTCCTGGAAGTTGCGCGGATACCAGGTGGGCTGCACGCCGAGGAGGTGACCCACGTAGCGCCAGAAGTGCAGGGTGGCTTCGATTTCGGTGATGGTGGTCTGGTGGCCGATGCTCCACAGTCCGAGGCCGGGGACCACGCTTCCGGCCAGGAGGGTGAGGGTCGCGTCGCCGATGCTGATCGGGACGCCCCAGGCGGCGTGGTCCCATTCGGGACGCTGCATGAGCTTGCGGCGGATGAAGACGTGCATGATCCGGACTCGCATGGCGGTCTGCCGGCCTCGGGCGCCGGGGTCTAGGCCGCCCGGGTCGGAGACGTCGATCCAGAATCGGACGGTTTCCAGTTGGCGTTTGTGCGCGCGGTCTCCGGCGTAGCCGCCGGTGTAGGAGAGCGGTTTGGCGACGGAGCTCTCCGAGTAGATCTCCAGGGTGCTGGTGGTGGCGAAGCTGAAAACCGAGGTGCCCCAGCGGCGGAACACCTTCGCGCCCCGGGCGACCAGGTCGGGGTCGAGCCATTCGGGGTCGGTTTCGAACTCCTCGAACAAGCGGATCAGGGTCGGGGGCGCGTCCGGGACCGATTCGATGCCGTGGGCGAGGGCCTGATCCAGCATGGCCCGGCCCGCTTTCGGGCCGATCTCGCCCAGGTACACCTCGTCGACGAAGGCTTCGGCGACCGGGTCGGCCTGGTAGTAGGACTCGCCGAAGGTGCGCACCAGGTCGTCGGCGGGCTGCGGGTCGAAGCGGAAGGCGGTGCGCCAGGCGCGGCGGGCGCGCTGGACTCTCGGATCGTCGAGCTGCTCCCAGTATCGGAATTCGGCCGGAATCGCGCCTGCCGCAGCAACATCGATGGTTGCCGGAACCTTGTCCCTGGTCATGCGGCCAGCGTAAAATGAGCTCGTGCTCACTTTCTACTCACTTCTGCGGCGGCGGGGTGCTCATGGCTGAAACCCCGGCCGCACGGCGCAAGAAGCCGAGCCAGGAGCGCGCCCGGGAGACCAAGGAGCGGGTTCTCGACTCCGCCGCTCATCTTTTCGCCGAGCACGGCGTCGCCGATGTGTCCACGAATCGCATCGCCGCGCACGCCCATATCAGTATCGGGTCGCTGTACCGATATTTCGACGACAAGGCCGCGATCGTCGATGTCCTGCGCAACCGGCTGCTCACCGAATTGGAAGAGTGCTTCACCGAAGCGGTGCTCGGCAGCCTGGGGCTTCCGCTGCACGAGTCGGTGCAGAGCAGCATGCGGGCCGTCATGCGCGCCTTGACCGCCCGACAGGGCCTGGTGCGCGCGCTGGCCGCCGACGCCACCGTGGCGGGTATCGGTTTCGGCGGTCTGGAACGTCGGCTGCTGGTGCTGACCCGCGGCTACCTGCTGCAGCAACTCGGCCCGCGCCCCGACGACGAACTCGATACCCGCGCTTTCGTGATGGTGAACGCGGGATTGGCCGCCAGCCTGCGGATCGCGCTGCATCCGCCGGAGGGACTCGACCCGGACCGGCTCATCGAGGAGACCGCGAACATGTTCGGCGACTGGCTCGCCGCGGGAACCTGATCGTCCGACACCGCTGCGGCGCAGTTGATTACGTGTCGCTCAGGCCATTGTTCAGCAGGTTCATGGCGGCGTCGACGGTGGCCGTGACGAGGGTATCGTCGAGCGGTCCCGTGGCGGGAAGCATGGCATGCAGCAGCAGCGGGCCGGTCAGGATGTCGGAGACCAGCGTCGAGTGGGTGAAGGGCGGGATCTCGCCGCGATCGACGGCGCGTTGGAACATCGCCTCGGTCGAGCGGCGCCGCGGCGCCATGAAGCCCTCGTGGAACAGCGCGCTCCACTGGGGGTCGCCGCTCAGATCGCCGAGCAGTCCGGCGATACCCGCTGCGACGACCGGGGTTTGGAAGAACTCGACCTGCCGGCGTTGCAGCTCGATCAGGTCGTCGCGCAAGTTGCCGGTGTCGGGCGCGGGGTCGGTCCCGAAGTGCGCGGCGATGGCACTGGTGAGCAGTGCGACGCGCCCCGGAAAGCGGCGGTACAGCGCGGTGCGGGTGGTGCCGGCCAGGGTGGCGACTCGGTCGACGGTGACCGCGTTGTAGCCGTCGGACAGCAGCAACTGTTCGACGGCGTCGGTGATGGCGGCGTCGAGGGCCGCGTTTCGAGGGCGGCCCATGGCGGCGGATTTCTTCTTCTCAGACATACGCTACGAAGTGTAGCGAATGACCCTTGCCGGACATACGCTACAGGTTGTAGCGTATGTACATGGGCGAAATCTGGATCATCGGCGCGACCGGCCGCGCCGGACGCAACATCAGTGCCGAGTTGACTACCGGTGGCCACCAGCTCGTGCTGGTCGGCCGCAATGCGGAACGGCTGGCCGAGGCCGCCGGCGCAATCGAGGCGCGGGGCGGGCCACCGCCGCGGACGCTGGCCACCGACGATCCGGCGGGTCGAATCACGGCGGACAAGCCGGATGTCGTCGTCAATACGGTCGGGCCATTCGGTGCGACGACCGTCCCGACCGCGCGGGCCTGTGTGGCCGCGGGCAGTCACTACGTGGATCTGGCCAATGAATTCGAGCCTGTGCGTTCGTTGCTGGAGTTGGATTCGGCGGCGAGGGCCGCGGGGCCGACGCTGGTGACCGGTGCGGGATTCGGCGTCCTGGCCACTGAGGCGCTGGTGTACGAGCTGTGCGCGGGACGCCCGGCTCCGACCCGGGTCCGGGTCGCGGCGATGCCTGTCGTCGATGGCCTGGGACCGGCGGTCCTGGCCAGCGTCGTGGATGCGGCCGCGACCGGCGGGCTGGTCTACCGCAGCGGCCGCCTCGAGCGGACGCGGCTCGGCGCGCACCTGCAAAGCACTCCGTTGCCCGACGGGACGACACGTTCCACCGTGGCGGTACCGACCGGCGAGTTGGAGGCCGCGGTCCGTGCCTCCGGCGCCGGTGACGTGATCGCGACCTCCAGCGAGGTGCCGACCGGTCGTGCGACCCGAGCCATGCTGCCGGTCGTGGGCGCGATACTGCGGGTCGATGCGGTGCGGCGCGGCGTGATTCGGCTCATCGATCGCTTCAAGCTGACTCCGCCGAGCGCGCAGGGCGACACATCGTGGGCATACGCGTACGCGGAATGGGAGGGCGGACAGACCCGCCAGGCGTGGTTGCGGACCGGTGAGGGTTACGCGTTCACCAGCCGTGTGGCGGCCCGGGTCGCAGCCCGGCTGGCCGACGGCGACGGCCGCCCCGGCGCGTTCACCCCCGGCGCCTTGTTCGGCGCCGATCTCGCCCGATCCGCGGGCGGCACAATCACTGTCGACCCGACGGCCGAGGAGCTGTGATGACCGGCTTCAACCGAGAGCACGTGCGTATCCCGGCAGGCGCCGGCACCGAACTGGACTGCTGGCTGTACCTCCCGTCGACGCCGGGACCACATCCGGCGGTGGTGATGGCCCACGGCATCGGCGGAGTCAAGGCGGCGGGGCTGGCGCCGTTCGCGGAAGCCTTCGCAGACAACGGCTTCGCGGCCCTGGTGTTCGACTACCGGCACTGGGGTCGGTCCGGCGGCACCCCGCGCGAACTCCTGTCGATCCGCCGACAGCGGGAGGACTATCACACGGCACTGTCCTGGGCGCGCCGCCATGATTCGATCGACAACGATCGATTGTTCATCTGGGGAACGTCTTTCGCCGGCATGCACATCCTCGATGTCGCCGCCGACGATCCCGGATTGGCTGGAGCCATCGCGCAGTGCCCGCTCGTGGACGGTCCGGCCGGGATGGCGAAGGTGCCCCCGGCTCGCGCGGTGCGGCTGACCGCTACCGCGGTGGCCGACCTGTTCGCGGGCATGGCGGGCAAGCCGCCGAAGTACCTGCCGGTCAGTGTCGGACCCGGCAGCCACGGCGTGATCGCCACGAACGACGCCCTCGATGGACTGGATCGGCTCACCCCGGCGGACGGCGAGCCCTGGCCCAATCGCATCACCGCGCGTTCCTTGCTCGACATCGCCGTGCACCGTCCGGTCCTGGCGGCCGGTCGAATCCGTTGCCCCCTGCTGATGGTCGTCGCCGAAACCGATTCCATGGCCCCCACCGGACCGGCTACCCGGGCCGCCGCCCGCGCTCCCCGGGCCGAGCTCTACCGCAGCCGCGGCGGGCACTACGACGTCTACGCGGGCGGGCTCGGCCACACCGACGTGCTCCGCGTCGAACTGGAGTTTCTGAACAGGCACGCCACCAGCGGCGAACGAGCAGGTCACGCCGCAGAAGCGTGAGTGACTCGACTTCCACAAATATTGCTTGTGGTGGCGGGCAGCCTGCACGCATGTTCAATCCCGCCGTATCGCCCACCCGGCGGCGATGGCGAATGTCGTTAGGATCGCGACATGGGGAGTCACAGTGTCGATCACATGTCGGGTGGGGCCGTGCGGCGTTCGGTTGTTCTGGGTGGGGGCGGTGTCCCCGGTTCGGCGTGGATGGCGGGATTGGCCGCCGAATCGCGCCGCCGGGGAATCGATTTGGCCGCGGCCGACTCGATCGTCGGCACATCCGCGGGCGCGATCGTCGGGGCCGCGCTGGTCGTGGGGCGGGATCTGGATTCGTTCGCCGACGATCCACGCCGTCCCGGCAGCGCGGAATCGCCGAACACGATGCAACCCGAGCTGATCGCCAAGGTCTTCTCGCTGATGGCGGACCGGTCGCTGGATCGCGAGTCCGCGCGCCGCGAGATCGGCCGTCTCGCAATGACAGTCGAGCCCGCTCTACCCGCGCATATCGCCCCGATGGAGTGGCTGGTCGGCGGCAACGACTGGCCGGACGACAAGTTGCGGATCGTCGTCCTGGACGCGGCAACCGGTGAGCGCCGGACCTGGGACAGCGGCAGCGGAGTCCCCTTGGCCACCGCTGTCGCCGCCAGCCGTTCCTTCCCGGGAACCTTCCCGCCCGTCGTCGTGGCGGACCGCCACTACATCGACGGCGGCGTCTGGTCCCCCACCAACGCCGACCTCGCCGCGGACTCCGACATCCTGCTGGTCGTCGAACCGCTGGCACACCGATTCCCGCCGCAACTGCTCCAGTCCGAACTCGCGACCACGGCGGCCGGAACCGTCGTCCGATTCGTCCCCGACGCGGCCATGATCGACGTATTCAACTCGGCCGCCACCAATCCGGACGTCCTCGCGAGCTGGCCGGCGGCGTTTCGAGCGGGTGTCCGCCAGGCCGAGGACCTGGCACAGCGCTTGATCGACGCCGGCTGGCAGTCACCGAGGCCCTGATCGTCGCGAGTCCGGTATCGGACCGGCCGGTCGACAGACTTGATGGTTCGCCCGTGATCGGCGCAGGGATCTCCGAATAGCGGTTCCCGGCGGAATGGCCGGTAACCTGCCAGGCATGAGCGCAGGCCTGTTCGGACTCCTCGATGACGTGGCCGTGCTGGCCCGGCTCGCGGCTGCTTCCCTGGATGACATCGGCGCGGCCACCGGGCGGGCGACCGCCAAGGCCGCCGGTGTCGTCATCGACGACACCGCCGTGACACCGCAGTACGTGCAGGGCATCACCGCCGACCGCGAACTTCCGATGATCAAGCGGATCGCGATCGGATCGCTGCGTAACAAGCTGGTCTTCATTCTTCCGGCGGCCCTGATCCTCAGCCAGTTCGCGCCGTGGCTGCTCACGCCGATCCTGATGGTCGGCGCCGGCTATCTGTGCTTCGAGGGCGCCGAGAAGGTGCTGGGCCGGTTCCTGCACCACGACAGCCACGGCACCGAAACCGAGGGCGCCGCCGATGAGAAGGCGATGACCGCGGGCGCCATCCGCACCGACTTCATCCTGTCCGCCGAGATCATGGTGATCGCCCTCAACGAGGTGGCCCACCAGTCGTTCGTGCCTCGGCTGATCATCCTGGCCATCGTCGCCGTCGTCATCACCGCCGCGGTGTACGGCGTAGTCGGCGTCATCGTGAAGATGGACGATGTCGGGCTGTCCCTGGCCCAGCGCTCATCGACGTTCGTGCAGGCCATCGGCCGCGGACTGGTGACGGGAATGCCCAAACTGCTGTCGGCGCTGTCGATCATCGGCACGGTCGCGATGCTCTGGGTCGGCGGGCACATCCTGCTCAGCGGCACCGACACGCTCGGCTGGCACACGCCGTACTCGTGGGTGCACCACGCCGAGGAGGCCGTCCGCGATGCCGTCCCCGGCGTCGGCGGACTGATGGCGTGGCTGACGAACACGGCCGCCTCGGCGGTCATCGGATTCGTCGTCGGCACCATCGTGGTGCTGATCGTGCAGGTGCTGCCCTCGAGAAAAAGCACTGACTGAAGCTGAAACGAGTCTTCGTGGACCAGCCACGGTAGTCTCCAGCTATAGCCGTTTTCGCCAGAATCTTTACGGCCGGATCGGGGTAAGCAAACACCGGATCAGCACTCGCCGAAAAGGGGTTCGTTATGAAAGCCAGCGTAGGTGACCAGCTTCTGGTTCACGGCCGGACCGTCGGACAGCCCGACCATACGGCCGAAGTCATCGAGGTCATGGGACAGGAAGGCTCGCCGCCGTACCGTGTCCGATACGACGACGGGCACGAGACCATCATGAGTCCGGGGCCCGACACCACCGTCCGGCACATCAGCACCGGAGACTGAACCGACGGAATGACGCGGACCTGATCGAGCACCGAAGGAGCGTGTGATGGACCCGATGGCATTCCTCGAAGGCGGACCGGCCGACCTTCCCACTCGAATCGTTCCGCTCCCGCCACCGGGTGAAGAGGTGAAGATTCAGCACCGCGGCGGATACGAGCATTTCGAGAACTCCCCCGGACATATCGAGACTCCCGAAGGCCGGCTGCCCGTGTACCTGTGGTGCCGACGAACCGAGATCGCGGAATAACGGGACTCCGCGACCATCGGTTCCACGAGTAGTTTCCCGTCGGCGGCTACAGGCTGAAGGCCAGGAAGCTGACATTCTGCTGATTGCCCAGATTTCGGTCGGCGGCAGTGGCTTTCACGAGCCCGGTCCCGCACCTGCCGTAGCACGCTCAATTCGCTTGGAACAGAACAACTGTCGAGAAAAAGAGGAACCGACCGGTAGCGATGCGATCAGCGTCGCGCCTGCTCGACGACGCTGACGCACATGCGGGCGCAGGACGCGGCGAGTTGGTCGGCGGTCAGGTCCGTGGCGTGGTCGAGCCAGGTCTCGATGAGCTGGTTGACGCCGCCGGTGATGAACAGGGCCGCGCGGCGCAGCGCTTCGGGGTCGTAGTCGCCGGGCAGGGCGTCGGGGACATTCTGAACGACGAGGTCGGTGATGGTGGCCAGGACCTCGTGGCGGCGTTGAGCCAGGACCGGCACGGCAGTGAAATCGCTGGCGATGATGCGGTGAATGCGCCGGTCGTCGGCGATGGCCTGCAAGAAGGCACCCAGCGCCGCGCGGAGCTTGTCCTCCGCGGTCCCGTCGGCGGTCAGACCGGATCGCACCAGCACGGACAGCAATTCCTCGCGCAGCTCGTCGGCGACGGCGGCGAGGAGTTCGTCGCGATTGGCGAAGTGCTCGTAGAAGTAGCGGTCGATCAGCCCGGCCTGCTTGCACACTCCGCGCACGGTCACCGCGGACAGTCCGGACTCGCCCCAGACTTCTCGCGCCGCGGCGAGCAGCCGGGTACGGCGTTCGGTGCGGCGGTCCTCGGCGCTGATGCCGCCGTAGCTGCGAGCGGTTGCTGATCTGGCCATTGACAGCACTCTAACCCCTCCCTACATTGGCAGACATACGTCATCAGATGACAGTCGTCATCAGATTAGCGATTCAAAGGAGAATCCGTGATGACCGCCAGCCTCGCCGCGTATCGCGCCACCACCGCACCCCTGCTCGACGAGCACGACTACATGATCGAGCAGATCGACGGGCGGCTGCCCCGCGAGCTGACCGGCACCCTGTACCGCATCGGACCGGGCAAGTTCCAGGTCGGTAAATCCCTGCTGCACAACGTTTTCGACGGCGACGGCATGATCTCGCAGTTCGTGCTCGACGGTTCGTCGGTGCGGTTCCGCAACCGGTATGTGCGCACCCGTCATTTCGAGCACGGGCAGACCAGCGACCGGGTGCGCTACCGCGGTGTCGGTGACCAGATCCCCGGCGGCCCGCTCGCCAATATCGGGCGACTCCCCGCGAACGTGGCCAACACCAATATCGTCAACTACGCCGGTGGGCTCCTGGCCCTGTGGGAGATCGGCAACCCGCACCGCATCGACCCCGATTCCCTGGAAACCCTGGGCCCCACCGACTTCGGCGGTCGACTCGGATTCCTCGGAGCGTTCTCCGCGCACCCGAAGTGGGATCCGGTCACCGGTGACATGTACAACTTCGGACTCGACCTGCTACCCACGCCCCGCCTGCGCACCTACCGCATCGACCACGCGGGTCGGTGCCACCGGCTGGCGACGGTACCCATGTGGGATCTGCCCTGGAATCACGACTTCGCGCTCACCTCCTCCTACATGGTGTTCGTGCTCGACCCCGTGCTCCCGAACATCCCCAAGATCGCGCTGGCCACCGATTCGTTCATCGATTCCCTGGAATTCAAGCCCGCCAAGGCCACTCGATTCCTGCTCGTCCCCAAACACGGCGGCCGCCCACGCATCGTCGAACACGAAGCCCTACTGCACGTGCACCTGACCAACGCCTACGACGACGGGGACGACGTCGTCATCGAACTGGTGCGCCTGAACACCGAGTGGGAGCGCTTCCGCGCCATGACCGGCATGGTCAACCTCGACACCCCCGACACCCCGCAATTCCCGGACTCCCGGCTCATGCAATACCGGATCACCAAGTCCGGCACCGTCATCGAACGCGAACTCTCGGACCGCCCAGGCGAATTCCCCCAGTACGACTGGCGCCGCTCCACCCGCGCACACCGCTACACCTACCTCGCCGGCGCGGGCGGCCCCGCCGGACTGTTCAACGCCATCACCAAAATCGACCACCACACCGGCGCCACCACGAATTGCGAACTCGGCGCCAGCTCGGTCGGCGAACCCCTGTTCGTCCCCCGCACCCCCGACGCCGCCGAAGACGACGGATGGCTCCTCGCCCTCAACCACGACCTCACCGAAAACCGCTCCCAACTCCTGATCCTCGACGCCCGCGCCCCCGAACAAGGCCCCCTGACCACCGCCTGGCTCAACCACCACATCCCCTGGGGCTTCCACGGCACCTTCACCCCCCGCCTCGCCCAACCAACCCCACCCCTCCACCCCTGACCACTCCCCCACAAACGCAGTCCGGCCGGATACCGCGGCGAGAAAACGCCGGGTCGATTCGGCCTGGGATGTAGGCCGTGTGGAGTTCGCCGTCGAACAGCTTCCAGAGGAAGGCGTTCATGGTTGCGGCGGCCGGGGCGTGGCGGGTCAGGATTTCGGCTACGGCGGGCGGGACTTCGGAGGGGGTGTGACCGGCGGCGCAGTGGACTACGTATTCGTTGCGGGCTATTGGGCCGCCGGTCGCGGGGGTCGGGATTCCGCAGACTTCGGTTACCAGCCAGTTGACCAGGCGCATGGCTATGTAGGCGGCGTCGTGGGTGGTGTGGCGTTCGACGAAGTCACGTTCGTCGGGGGACAAGTCGAAATGTGGGGAGGTGGCCAGGCCGAAGTCGGTGAGATAGAGCTGCTCACCGTCGGTGCGTATGTTGCCCCAGTGGGCGTCCATGTGGAGGAGCTGGTGGTCTCGTAAGAAGGTCACGATCTCGGAGAGCTGGTGTTCGATCGTCGCGGCCTTGTCGACTGGGTTGTCGCTCAACATGTTCGATGCCGAGTGAGGGATGTATTCGGAGAACAGGACCAGCGAGGAGGGGGCTGCGGCTACCGCTTCCATGCGGGTGCGAACCGCTGGCGACCCGCCTTGGGCGGCGACGACCTTGTCGATGTCGGCGTGTTCGGCTGCGATCGGTGGGCGGCCCGGCAGCACCCTCCAGTGGTAGAGCATGGGGAATGACTTGGTTTCGCCGGCCAGGATCGCGTTGGTGACCATATTGTTCGCGGCCAGCTCACGCCATACGTTGAAGCTCGGGCCGCCGATTCCGTAGTGGCAGTGCAGCGGGAGGTCGAAGAGGTTCGCGGTGGAGGTCGGATTGGCCAGTTCCCGCTCGGATAGCGGGATGCGTTTGGCGAATACCGGTACGCCGTCGACGTCGAGGACCGCTGCACTGCCGCCCACTCCCACGCTGACGGGCCGACCATTGCCTATGAGCTCGGTGAGCTCGCTGTCGCTTCGGTATCCCAGCTGATCCGAAAGTCTTTGGTGCCGCTCTTTTCTGGAGGCCGTCACCGGACAAGTCTGCCAGCGGTCGTGGCGAGGCTGCTGGATCGCACACAGAATGGGAGGGGTTGGTGGATCCGAGTGGAAGGAATTTCTGTGGTCAGCTCCACGGCTCCGGTGCGCTCCGGGACGATCGTTCCTGGTCGCGCTTTGGGCGCGCTGACCGCTCTTGCGCTGGCCCTCGTCACCGCGCTGGTTCTGGCTCCTCCCCCGCTGGCCGACACCGGGAACCGCGGCTTCGCCGATCAGGACACGCTGCGGCAGGCCTTGCGTGACGGCTTTGTGGCGTATTGGAATTCGGGTGGTTCGACTCGGCCGCCGGCTCTGACGAGCGTCATCGACTATTGGTTCCGCTTTCATGTGGTCAAGGGCGTGATCGCGGCGCTGCTGCTGGTCACGCTCATCGCCCTGGCGATGTTGCTCTGGAAGGCCTACCTGCGCGCTGGTGCGCTCGGCGTCGGTCAACGGTCCGCACTGGCGACGGCTGGCGCCTTGGTCAGCCTGTTCGCTTTCGGGGCGCTTCTGGTGGTGATCGCGAACGTCCAAGGGGCAGTGGCGCCGTTCTCCTCCTTGCTGCCGATGCTGCCGTCCGGCGCGAACGACCCCGAGCTGGCCTCCGCCTTCGACCAGATCCGGCAGCAGCTGAACGAATCCACCAGCACCACACCGCCGGTGGACGACATGGTCGGCGATTTCGCCCGCTACCACGTCACCGTTGCCGTCATCGCCGCTGTACTCGCGATCACCGCCGTCGGCCTCACCGTGGTGTCGTGGAGACGGTTCGTGCGGTCTGCGAATACCCGGAGTAGGCGTCTCTTGTGCGCGTCCGGGTTCGTCATCGCCTTGCTGTCGCTGGCCTCGCTCGTCCTGCTGGCGGCGAACACTTCGGCGGCGATGAACTCCACGACGGCGCTGGCCGCCTTCTTCAACGGCAGCTGGTGAGCGCTACACCGCGCTCACGCTCCCGGGAATCCGGGCGGGAGAGGCTGGTAGTCGGCCTTGAACGTGGGGCCGGGCGGTAGGCCGCGCAGAATGGCGCTGGTCCAGGCTGTCGCGGGGATCCAGCCGATGACCGCATTCACGATGTGCTCGGGCGCAGGGACCGTGTAGAAACGCAGATCCGCGCCGCCATTCCAGTAGGCGTCGACCGTGGGCAGGATGATGCTGGGCGGAATGAGCTCGTCCCACATGCCGTGCCACCACAGCAGCGGAGTGTCGGGAACGTGGCGGCCGATACTGTTCTCCGCCAGCACTTGCGCGAACTCGGGCACGTCCTCGAGCTTGGTGGCTGGGTCTTTCAGATACTCGGTGATCGGGCGATAGGCGCCGCTGAGGGCGAGCGTGGCATAGCAGCGATGCTGGATGTCGGCGAGGATCTGACGGCCCTCGGGTGTGAGCAGTTCATCGATGCGTGGTGCCAGTTCAGGGTAGGCGCGCGACCACATGGCGAGGCCGATCCACGCGCCGAAGCTCACGGTGCCGGTGAGGCCGGGCTCGGGGCTGGTCGCGTAATTCAGCAGGGACGTCAGGTTCGTCGGCGCGGCACCGAAAGCCGATCCGAGCAGCCGCACATCGGGGGCGTAGCTCTGCCGGAGTTCCGCGGCGTGGATCGTGGCCGACCCGCCGCCGGAGTAGCCGTAGAGCGCGATCCCGGAATCAGCGAGACCGAGGCCGGCGTCGTTCTTCATCGCCCGCAGACTGTCCAGGACCATCTTGCCCTCGGCATTGGTAATCCAGGTGACAGCCTTGCCGTCGTAGTCCGGGATATTGATCGCCATCCCCTGCTCAAGCCAATACTGCAGCAGCAGGGACTCTTTCATCGTTCCGACTTGCAGGGTGTGCGACGGATTGCACGAGGAATCGGTGGAATCGATCGCTTCCTGGAACGACACCACCGGCCGCGAACTCCCGATCCACGGGATACCGGGCACGAGCACCGTCGTAGCGGTGACGATCGGATTGTCATGGTCATCATTGCTCCGGAACAGCAATTGCTTCGTGTACACCGGGAACGGAATCCCGAGCAGCCGCGTCTGCACTTCCCGACTCCGCACGATCTGCCCGGGCGCGTAATCAGCCAGGTCCGAGGGCGCTTCGTACCACGGATCCTGATCCGGGGTCGGAATCGGCAGCCGCCCATACAGATCCGGTTCCGCCGGCAACTGCGGCAACTGATTCTGATCGGGCGGGAACGACGGCGGAAACTCCGGCTCGGCCCACGCGACCCCCGCCGTCATCACGAGACACAGCGACAACGCCGAGAACACCGTTCGACGAATTCCGGTTCTACGCATCCCGACCTCCTTGGCGACCACACGACAACGTTGTCTGGGACAGCTCTTCGTAATGTAGGGTGGCGCGCCGGCCTGGATCAACGGTGAATCTTCCAGCTCTCACCCGGTCGGACTGTGCACTTTGCTCGGCTCGATCGTTGCGGCAGAACGGGATCGGCTATCGTCCGACTCACCATCAACGGCATACATGCGAGGGAATGTGGCGAGCGAGGCGAGGCGGGCAACTCCGGCCGATACGGAACTGGATCCCGGGTTGTTCGACGGTGAAGCGCAGCAGTCCGCGGCTTGGCTCGCGTGGAGCGACCGGGCTGCGATCGATGGGCGGATCGAGGCATTGTTCGGCGAGACGTTGCCGAGGCTGGAAGCGGAGCGGGGCAGCGATGGTCGCCCGTCGTTGGATGACCGGTTCAGTGCCGGCGCGTTCGACTGGGTCGTTTCGCAGATCGATGCGGCCGTGCTCGACGAGAACGGGCGGTACATAGCCGAAAACAGCTATTTCGCTGATCAATTCATCACCTACATCGGTGAGTGGATGGTGCGGCGAGTCGAGGGCGTTTGGTTCAACTCGCCGGGCAACGGGGTGCCGATCTTCGATGGGTTCGGCCCGGCGATCGGCTTCCGATGGTCGGAGGAATCCGCAAACGATCTACTCGTGTCGCTGTTCATGATGGCTGTCGAAGCAGACGACGCGCCCTACGCGTACTTCGTGGACCTTTTGTACGGGCGCGCACTGGAGTTCGCGGAGGAGCGGGACCAACCGGATCTGAAAGCGGAGCTATTCGCCTAGCGGTGCGCAGACTTGAATGAAGTGCGGCCGGCGAGCGCGCGATGAGCGCAGACCCCGCTTCGCGAACGAGGTCTGCGCCGGCTTCAGTGCCGCAATGACACCAGCTTCCGCACCCACGAACGCTTCGGATCCTCATCCGATCCCTCGGTCGTCGCTGCTGATTCGGCCGAGGTGAAGGGGCACCGCGACCCCGCAGCCGAGGCATCCGCCTCCAGCGGCGCTCGCCGTACGAAGGCCGGCCGCAGCCGAGAGTCCGGCGGGTCGTAGTACCGGTGGAAGGTCGGGGTCAGACTCGCCGACAGCGGCGGGTTGATCCAGCTCCAGTCGGCCGGGCATGCCCGGCCCGCGTCCGCTTCGCGCTCGACGTGGTCGATGAACTGCTTGGCGACCGTGTGGTGGTCGACCAAATGGACGCGAGACTGCTTGTAACTGTGCAGGATTGCGCGACTGAGCTCGATCAGCGCGCGGTCGCGCCACAGGGTCCGCTCGTTCGAGCAGTCCATTCCCGCGTGCTCGGCGATCTTCGGGAGCAGGTCGTAGCGGTCGGAATCGCCGAGATTGCGGCCGATCTCCGAGGAGACGTACCAGCCGTTGAACGGCGCACACGGATAGCTGATGCCGCCGATCTCCAGGTCCATGTTCGACACCGCGGGCACCGCATGCCACTTCAAGCCGAGGTCGCCGAACCAGGCGTGGTCGGGATGAGTCAGCGGAACCTCGAGGATGAGATCCGCGGGCACCGGGAACAGGTGCACTTGCCCATCGGGCGACTGGATCAGCAGCGGGAGCACATCGAATCGGCCCTGGCGGCGAGGCCGCCATCCTCTGGCCATCGCGAGATCGGTGAGTTCGACATTCGCGGGATCGCCGAGCAGGCCGCCGGGAACTCGATAACCCGCGTATCGAATGAGCTGGGAGTTGAGAATTCGGAATGCCCGTCCCTCGGGATCGGCGGGCGGCCCGATGGTGATGAAGCAGCGGACCGCGCCGCCATTGGTGGCGCGGCGCAGATGCTGCCAGCAGGCCTGCGCGATATCGGCCGCGGTGCGCGCGCCGCGCGCATCGAGGACTTCCAGTGCGCGCCAGTGCTTTCGACCGACGCAGCGATCGTGGTTGCGCCAAGCCAGCCGGGCGCCGACGCGGAGTTCGTCCACGGTGTGCCCGTACGTGCCGGTACTCCGGAACTCGCGCAGTGCGGTCTTCACCCGGTCGGAGGGCAGGTGCGCCAGTTCGGGGTGGGCGAAGAACTCCGCGCACTCGCGCAGGCGCTCACCATCCGCGCCGGTCGCGGAGGGTGAGTCGGCGTGACCGACTGTCGCGTCCTCGGGCTGTCGGCCGGTCGCGGGTGTTCTGCTCCGCCGTGATCCAGATACTGCGGTGGAGATCGTCATGAAGTTGTCGCCTTCGCGCTCGATTCAATCTCGCCTGATATCCAGCCTCGGCCCCTTCCTGACTTCCTTTCCCGCCGCTGAATATCGCACACTTCGCCGAGGGTGCGGGCGGGTTGCTCACGAATCCAACAGCTCCCCGGGAAGAGATTTCGATCGTGATGGGTTGACCAGGCCCATGACTCTCACCGCAATCTCCACGCTGCAAGCTCGCGCCGGTAAGGAAGAGCTGGTGCGCGCGCAGGCGCTGTCGCTGATCGAGCCGTCGCTGGCAGAACCCGGGTGCGTGAGTTACCAGCCCTATCAGCACCCGACTCGGTCCGGGAGCTGGGTCGTCATCGAAACCTGGGACAGCCGTGCGGCTTTCGAGGCGCATCTGAACAGCCCGCATCTGCAGGAGGCGTTCGCGGCGGGGGCCGAGCTGTTGGCCGGACCGCCCCAGGAACAGGTCTTCGAGGTTCCCGGCTCGATCTGATCGGCTTGCCGTCGGAGCGGGGCTGATCAGGGTTCGTTCAGTATCAAGAAGCCCTGGTTGGGCCGGACCTTGATGGGGAATTCGCTGTGGTTGATGCGGTTCCACAGGACCCAGGGGCGGTGGTAGACGATCGCGGACTCCTCGTGGCCGAGGATGTCGGCGGCGCCCAGGAAATACGGCAGCTCGTCGATCAGGTAGGGGACGGCTGTCGCCGATTGGGTGTCGTCGACCCGCGCTTCGTCGCCCAGGGCACGCAGGCGGCTGGTGACCGCGTGTCGGCTCATGTCCACGCACGCGCGCCGGAAGGCGTGGTCGTGGTCGTAGGCGCGGGTCACCTCCTCGTGCAACTGGAGGTATTGCGGGTCGTCCGCGAAGTCGGCGAAGTCGTGAATGCCGACCTTTGCGCCCGCTGTCAGGCGAGCGTCTGAGCACGACATACCTTGCCCAGCCAAAACTAGAACACATGTTCGAATGTGCGGTATTCTCGGTCGGGTGAAGACACCTTCGACTGCACTGGCCCAGAGCGCTCCGGCACGGGGATGGTCGGAACTGGCTGATGTCGATTTGCTGCGCACCCTCGTCGAGACCGAACGGCACCGGCGGCGGCTGGGCGCGGCCATGGTCGCGGCTGTCGCCGAGGCTGAAAGGCGGGGTCTCGCCGCCGATACCGGGTACCGCGATACCGCGGAGCTATTGAGTGATCTGTTGCGGATCAGTGCGTCCGAGGCACGGCGGCGAATCGAATACGCCGCGCCACAGGTTCGCTCACGTTCCAGAAAGGCGTGGAGGGCGTTGACTGCGGCGAGCTGAGGTCGGCATCGCCGCCCTGGCCGAGGAGTTGTCGGCGTGGTCCGCGACGCCACCCACCGCGTCGCGGACCGACCGGAGGCGTCACGCCAGACGGCCACCGCCGTCGACATGCAGGGTTGTCCCGGTGATGAACGGGTTGGTGAGCGCGAGCAGGGCCGCGGCGGAGATGTCTTCCGGGGTGCCGACCCGGCGAGCGGGGTTGCGTTCGGCGATGGCGGTGAGGAACGAGTCCTTCCCGGGTCCGTCCCAGATGCCCGAGTCGACGATGCCGGGGGCCAGCGCGTTGACGCGTAGCGGCGCGAGTTCGACCGCGAGGGCTGCGGCGGCCGCGGCGGCGGCTGCGTTGGTCGCGGCCATCACCACCCGTCCGGGCGCGGGCCGCCACGCCGCGCCACCGGAGAACAGCAGGATCGCGCCGTCGGGCCGGAAGTTCGGAGCGAGGTGTTTGGCGAGCAGGATCGGACCGATCACCTTGGCGTCGAAGGCGCGGTGGACGGCGTCGCGGTCCAACTCGGTCACCGGGCCGTTGGCGTGGTCGGCGGCGAGTGACACCAGATAGTCCAGTTCGCCGACGCGCTCGGCGAGGGCGCGGATCGTCGCTTCGTCGGTGAGGTCGAGTTCCGGACGGCCGACCGAAATAACCTGTGCGCCTTGCGCTGTCGCATCCGAGGCGATGCGCCGGCCGATTCCCGATCCGGCGCCGACCACAACCATTTTCTTGTTCTGCAGTGTTGTCATGCTTGCTTCAGCACCGTGCCGCGGACGGATCATCCCTTCGCGACCTGAATGTATTCGATGCTTGCCATAGAATTTGCGAATGCCTACTTTGAGGGCGGTGGAATGCCTGGTCGCGGTCCTGGATGCGGGGTCGATCACCGAAGCCGCGGCAGCACTGCACATGTCACAACCGGCGCTGTCGCATCAGCTGGCGGCGCTGGAACGCGAGATCGGGGCGCCGCTGCTGGAACGCCTGCCGCGCGGGGTGCGACCGACCACTGTCGGCCGGGCGGTGGAGGCCGACGCGCGCGAGGCTCTAGCCGCCGCCAACCGCATGGTCGGTGCCGGGCGCGCCGCGGCGCGCGGCGAAGTCGGACGGATACGCCTGGCCTGCGCGGAGAGTCTGACCGTGAGCCTGCTCGCCCCGGTGCTGCGCGCCTGGCGGCGACGCGCGCCGGATATCGAGGTGCTGGTCGCCGAAGCCACCAGTGCCGACGCGCTCGCCCAGTCCATCGAATCCGGTCGAGCCGACCTCGCGGTCGGTCCGCAGCCGACGCGCTGGACGGGGGCGTCCGCGCTCATCGGCCTCGAGGAGATCGTGGCTGTTCTTCCCACCGATCATCCACTGTCCCACCATGATCGGCTCAGCTTCGACGATCTGCGTGACCAGCCGATCGTGCACTACCACCGCGACAACGGCCTGTCCGGCTGGCTCGACACCGAAGCCGCCCGCCACGGCGTCACCCTCACCCCGATCATGCGCACCCGCCAGGCCGCCACCGCCACCCAGCTCGCCGCGGCCGGACTCGGCATCGCCCTGGTCCCCACCACCGCCCTCGCCACGGCCGTACCCGCAGACCTGAAACACCTCGATCCCCGCCTGACCCGAGAGCTGGTGTGTCTCCTCGGAGCGCCCAGCGACCCGCTGGTCCGCCGGTTCACGTCCGACCTCACCGCCCGCGGTGTACCCGTGCATCCACCGATCAGAGTGAAACTCAGCTGACCACGGATCGCCGCCGGTCCGGTCCGAACACCGATTGGGGTATAGCCGGTAGTTTCTCGGGTATGGAGAACGAGGGACCCAGCCGGACGGCGCTCGTGACTGCTTACGCCCGTGCCTATCATCAAATTGCTGACCGGCCAAGGATTCTCACCGATCCACTGGCGGCACGCCTGCTGGGTGTCAGCGCGGATGAGCTCGCCGAATTCGGACAGCCCTCAGAGGATCGTCCCGGGGCTGATGCGGGGGGCGGAATTCTGCGTCTGGGTGTCAGTGATCGTCCACGCCGCTTGTTCTTTGCGGCCCGCTCCCGTTTCGCCGAGGATCGTGTGGCCGAGGCCGTCGCTGCCGGGGTGCGCCAGGTCGTGATTCTCGGCGCGGGCCTGGACACCTTCGCCTACCGCAACCCGCACCCGAGCCTGCGTGTATTCGAGGTCGACCATCCCGCCACCCAAGCGTGGAAACGCCAACGCCTCACCGAATCCGGCATCGACCCGCCCGACCGATTGACTTTCGTGCCGGTCGATTTCGAAACCGACTCCCTAGCAACGCGATTGGAGGCGGCCGGATTCGTCCGGACAGACCCGGCCGTGTTCGTGTGGCTCGGTGTCGTCTTCTATTTGACTCCCGACGCCGCCCGCACCACCCTCGAATACATTGCCGGCCAATCGGAGCCGGTCGAGGTGATCTTCGACTACCTGCAGGCCGCGGACACCGAGGAGGACCGCGCGAAGCTGCGGGCCCGCGAACACCGAGCAGCAGCCGTCGGCGAACCCTGGCTCAGCTATTTCACTCCCGACGACCTCGCCGCCCAGTTGCGCGCACTCGGCTTCACCGACGTCGAAGACCATTCCGCCGCGGACCTCATCGCTGGATACCTGGATGAATCCGCGGAATTCGAGGGCGAACCACCCCAGGCCCTGCGCCCGGTCCACCTACTGCGGGCAAGCCGATCCCGCACCCCTGCCTGATCTGGCCAATCGGCGCCGGGTGCCTCTAAAATAGAGGCATGACCGAGAGTCTCATCCTGCCGGTGTGGCAATCGAAAGACCCCACGCGGCTGCCGGACCTGCTCGCCGAGGAGGCGACGTTCTCGAGTCCGGTCGCCGACTACCACGGCCGCGCCCGTGCAGCGCACCTGCTGGCCACGATCGCAACGGTGCTCGACTCGGTGCACCAGACCCGGCAGTGGACCGACGGCCGAGAAAAGATGTTCGCCTTCACGGCCCGATTCGCCGACCAGGAACTTCAGGGAGTGCTGCGGGAAGAGCTCGCCGAGGACGGCCGCCTGACCCACGTGACACTGTTCCTGCGCCCATACCGGGCACTGCGCGCGGCCATCGCGGAAATGGCACGGCAACTGGAGAATTCACCCGCGCCGCAGGAGATCTGATCGTGCCGACCGGAACACCGCGCCCCGGAATCCCGGTGCGCGGATCGACCACCGGCCGCCCGATCATGGCCCTGTTCGACCTGATCGGGCGGCGCTGGGTACTGCGCGTGCTCTGGGAACTCGACCAGGCCCCAACCCCTCTCACCTTCCGCGAACTACGGACCGCCTGCGGCGACCTCTCCTCGAGCGTGCTGACCCGCCGACTGGCCGAACTCGTCGAGGCGCGCCTCATCGAACATGCGGACGGATACCGGCTGACCAGCGCCGGGCGTGCACTCGTCGAGCGGCTCGCACCACTGACGCAGTGGGCGGACGAGTGGCAGACGACGATGGCCGAGTCAGCACCCCAAGCTGGGCGGTAGCCCGGCGACCCCGAACATACGCTCCTGCCGATTATCGAGTGGTGGACGCTGATCTGCTCTGGGATCATCGGGTCGACGTTCGACACCAGTGCCGGTGGGAGGAAATCGCGGATGACCACGACGCGGCGGTTCTGGATCGAATTCGACACGCACGAGTCCATCAACGCCTGGCTCTGGAAGGGTGTCGGCGTGACCGGCTTCGACGTGCGGGATTGCTTGTCGATGGTCGCCGATCTGTTCCCAGATGGACTGTTGCCACCCGTGCACCGAATTACCGTCGACGTCTCGCTGGCAGAGCCACTACCGGTGAATCGCCGCCATTTCGGCGTCTCGGTGTGGCGCGGCGTCTGGTATCCACCCGTGAACCTCGGAATCGGGCCGACCCACGACATCGACCGACGGGGAGCACCCTACGAGTACCCGACGCCTGTCACCGCGTCACGCGGCCGAGTGCGCGCTAACGCGAACCTGCGATTGAAAACCACATGGTGGGGCGAAATCCCGCATATCGATGGACTGCTGTGGCCACTGAGGGATATGCACCGCGCCGAGCGCGGCGGCCCTGGAATGCGGCTTTACGCCCCGGTGCTACGCGACGCCTGCGCGACGGATCCGACCTACGGTGCCCTGGTGCGCGAAGCCCTCGACTTCATGATCGAGTGGCGCCCGACACCGGACGAATGGTTCGATCCGACCGAAATCAGGTTCACCGATCAGAGCGAACTCGACGAGTACCTGCAAGCCTTCCGCGACTACCTGTTCGGAACCCGCCGAAACCCGCTCCCCCCTCCCGGCGGCGAACTGCTCGCACCCGACGAGCAACTAGAACTTCCCACAAGCGAACAAAACCTCTGAGGCCCAGCCCATCCCGTGATCGCAGCTGGGCGCGGCCCCACCAAGGCAGCACGGGACGCGGCTCGAGACATCCGGTCATGCCTGTGGTCTCAATGGGTTAGCGCAACACTGAGTTGGTCCTGGTGAACGAGGATGTGATGCGCGATGGCCTCGACAAGACCGTTGTCGGAGAAGAGAACACCGTTGTCCGAAGCCGAGGTCGAGGAGGTGTGGCGGCGGTGGCGATCGGGCCAGGCGATCAAGGTGCTGGCTCGGGAGATGCGTCGGCATCCCTCGACGGTGCGCGAGCTACTCAAACGATGCGGCGGGGTGCGTCGCCCACCGCGGCTTCGGAACACGATTCGACTGAGTCTGGCCGAGCGAGAAGAGATCTCGCGAGGGTTGGCCGCCGGCGAATCGCTGCGCGCCATTGCCCGGCAGCTGGGGCGGGCGCCGTCGACGATCTCGCGTGAGGTCGCCGGTCGAGGTGGACGCTTGGCCTATCGGGCTCTTGCCGCCGACCGGGCGGCCTGGGCTCGGGCGGTGAGACCGAAACCGACCATATTGTCGAAGAATCCGCAGCTGGCGCAGTGGGTGGCCGACAGACTCACTCAACATTGGTCGCCGCAGCAGATCGCGGGCTGGCTGCGCCGAAATCCACAGGCCAGCATGGGTTATGTGTCGCACGAGACGATCTATCGTTCGCTGTTCATTCAGGCCCGTGGCGAGTTGCGTCACGAGTTGACCCGGTATCTGCGCAGCCACCGCGCAATGCGCCGGCCCCGCGCAGCACGCCAGCCCGACGGACGCGGACAGCGCCGCGGCGTGCTCAATATCAGCGAACGCCCCGCCGAGGCCGCCGATCGAGCGGTGCCGGGGCATTGGGAAGGCGACCTGGTCTTCGGTCGGGGAATGTCTCCGATCGCCACCCTGGTCGAACGCTCCACCCGGTTCCTCATGCTGGTCGCGTTGCCCGAAGGGCACCGCGCCGACCTCGTCGCGGCCGCACTCGCCGCCAGGATCGGCACCTTACCGATCGCATTACGGCGCACTCTGACCTGGGATCAAGGCATCGAGATGACCGAACACGCCGCCTTCACCGTCGCCACCGGTGTCCCGGTCTACTTCTGCGACCCGAAAAGCCCCTGGCAGCGCGGCAGCAACGAAAACACCAATGGCCTGCTCCGTCAATACCTTCCCCGCCACCTCGACCTGCGCACCTACAGCCAAGCCGATCTCGATGCCATCGCCGACGAACTCAATGGACGCCCTCGACAAACCCTCGGATTCCGCACACCATCAGAAGCACTCGACGAAGTGTTGCGATGACCGCCTGAGCCCGCACCGAATAGAGCATGCGCTGGCAGGCGATGGGTTGTCGGCCATTGCAGATGCCGATCATGGTTGGCAGTATTGCCCGGGTATGCCACATCTATCCGATATCGCTCGTGACAGCCTCGACGGTCTGTCCGTGGGGGACGCACTGGGCGCCCAGTTCTTCGTGCCCGGCAGTTCGATTCCCGACCTTCTCGCCGGACGGCCACCCGTTGGACCGTGGCCCTGGACCGACGACACCGAGATGGCTTGCTCGGTGCACACCGAGATCCGCACCCGGGGCGGCATCGATCGCGACGCGCTCGCGACCGCGTTCGCCGACCGCTGCGAGCCCTACCGTGGTTACGGCGCCGGCACAGTCGTTGTGCTGCATGAGATCCGTGACGGGCGTCCCTGGGACGAAGCGGCCGCGGCCGCATTCGACGGACGTGGTTCCTGGGGCAACGGCGCGGCCATGCGCGTCGCCCCACTCGGAGCCCATTTCGCCGGCAACCCGGACCAGGCCGCCACTCAAGCGGCCTTCTCGGCCGAGATCACTCACCGCCATCCCGAGGCGATCCTCGGCGCCATGGCCGTGGCCGTCGCGGCCAGCCACGCCGCCGCCACTCGCGAAACAGGCTGCACACCAGCGGAACTGCTCGCCGCGGTCGACCCGTACCTGATCGACGGACACACCACCGCGGGTATTCGCCGAGCCCGGGAACTGCTGGGCCGCACAGTCGCCGAGGCCGCCTACGAGCTCGGGAACGGTGCCCGCGTCAGCGCCCAGGACACAGTTCCTTTCACCCTCTGGGTCGCGGCCACCTACCTGCACGACTACCCCGCCGCCATCACCGCCTGCATCCAAGCGGGCGGTGACGCGGACACCACCGCCGCCATCGCCGGCGGCATCGTGGCCGCGCATACCGGCATCGGAGACCGGGGCGACGTCAGAGGCGTACCGCACGAATGGCTTTCCGCCAGAGAGCCTCTCCCACCGTGGGCGATCCTCTGATCAGATTCCACCGCTTCGTGGCGATCAAATGATCCACCGGACGGGAACGCACTCATCTGCCGCTGGTCGCGCCGATTGAACCAGCGTCAACGACAACGCCGCATGCCCGACTTCGCTTCGGCCATGAGTTTGCCAGTAGATTGCTCCGGCACACGGCGGTATCGTGAATGCGAGCCTCCGCCGTTGGATTGGAGAGCACCGTGAGCGACGATCCGGCCCGCGAGAAATTCTCCGAGCTCAAGAAACGCGCCGGCCAGCGTCTGGTGACCGGACCACAGCGTTTCCTCATCCCCGACGCCGACCTCGACGAGTTCTGGGCCACGCTGGAGCCCGCGACCATCGACTTCATGATCGGCGAATGGGAGGGTGGCGAGTTCGACACCGGCCATCGCGAAAACGGAACGCTGGCCCAGATCAACTGGTTCGGCAAGACCTTCCATTCGGCCACCGACGTGCAGCCTCTGATCTGCCTGGACGCCGACGGCAACAAGTATTCGAACACCGAGAACGGCGAAGGCAGCCTCTGGATGGAGGAGTTCCGCGGCGAGGTCACCGCGACGATGGTGTTCGACGGGCAGCCCGTTCACGACCATTTCAAGAAGATCGACGACGACGCCGTGATGGGCATCATGGACGGCAAGAACGCCCTCGACGGCGGCCGATACGCATACTTCTATCTCGAGCGGGTCTAGATGTGCCATCTCGTGCACTGACGTGCCGATGACAACCTTATGTGGTCCGGATGGCATCGATCACGAGGTGGCCGCGGCCCGCTCGAACATGCCGGGATCGTGCGAGCACACCATCAGCAGGTCCGGACCGCTCGATCGATAGAGGTCGGCCAGGCGCGCGTGATTGTCCTGGACCAGCTCGCGGTCGTGGGCGAGCATGTTCTCCGCGGCGGCCAGCATCTCCGGCACCGGGGAGCGACCATCCACGGTGCCCGAATGCAGGAAGGCGTCACCGCAGTGCATGACCCAGCGGTGTCCGGCATCGACCGCGACCGCGGTGTGGCCGCGGGTGTGGCCGGGCATTGGGATCATCACAATGCCGGGGCTGATATCGGTCAGCTCCTGAGCCGTGAATCCACGCCAGCTCTCCCCCTCCGGCCGGTACTCGACGATCGTCGGATCGTGCTCCCACAGCATCGAATTGAACCGGAGCCGATCCCCGTCGGTCGGCCGGCGCATGGCGAGTGCCTCGGCTGCGGTGAGATGCAGTGCGGCGTGCGGAAAATCGGCGAGCCCGCCGACATGGTCGGAGTCGAGGTGGGTGGCGATCACGTGCCGGACGTCCTCGGGCTCGAACCCGAGCGCCCGGATCTGATGCACCGCGGTCTCGCTGGGATCCAGCACCGGGCGGATCAACATGCGCTCCACCCCGACCCGCCCCACGGGATCGGCGATATCCAGCAGCCCGAAGCCGCTGTCCACGAGCACGAGTCCCTCGGCGGTCTCGATCAGCAGCACGTGGCAGACCAGCGTCGCGTTGGACGCGCTCATGGTGCCGCAGTTCAGATGGTGAACCTTCATGAGATGAATTCTGGCTCGATTGGTGTCAGCGTGCACCTATCTGGACAGTGCAATCTCAGAGTGCTACTCATGGATTACGGTGCGTATGAGCCTGCACCGCAGCAGATTTCGGGGGAAATTGATGTCAGCATTCGTTCGGGAAGGTGCCGGCGAACCGGTACTACTGCTGCACGGGTTCACCCTGTCACACCATGTGTGGCGTGCCACGGTGACCGAGTTGTCGGCCGAGTACGACATTCTCGCGCCAACCCTGCCCGGCCACTGGGGCGGACCACCCCTGACCAAGCACGACAAAGGCGTGCGCGGAATCGCCGATGGCATCGAGCGCCGGCTCGACACACTCGGCTGGGAAACCTGCCATATCGTCGGGAACTCACTCGGCGGACATATCGCCTTCGAACTCGAACGCCGTAGGCGTGCACGCTCACTGGCCGCGATCAACTCCGGCATCGGAGCCAAGCGGTTCGACACCTCCGGAATCCGTGTCGGCCTCTTGTTCATCCTGCAATATCGTCTCGTCCTCGCGACCCGCATGCTCGGGGACCGAGTGGCCACTGATCCTCGTTTTCAGAAACCGGTGCTGGCCAACAGCGCTCACGACCTGTCCGGGATCGACCCCGCTGACGCTGCCGACATGGTGCGCGCTATCGCGTGCTGCCCGACATACCTGTCCTCGATGCTGGCGTTCGCACGTGACGGCCTTGTCGTCGACCTCGACCAGGTCCGTGTTCCAACCTCGATCATGGTCTCCGAGTTCGACATCTACCCCAACCAGGCACCGCACATCCGTCGGATCCTCGACCACCTCCCCAACCACATCCGCGAGGTGGCATTGCCCGGCGTCGGACACATCCCGATGATCGAAGCACCCGCACAAATCGCGAATGCTCTGCGGCAGCACTTCAGCTTCGCCAAGGCCAATACGCCCCCGGGCTAGGACGCCGCTATGACAAGTGCTCACCTACCAGACCCAGAAGTTTGTGCAGCACGAAGACCAGTGGGGCCAGCAATATGCCCAGCATCAACGCGATTCCCAGCATGATGAGCGTCCATGTCCGCAGGCGGCGCCAGATCGCGGCCGCTGTCGAACGACGATGTTGCACAGTGAATCCCATTCATCCCCTTCCTTCGGGTACCGCCAGTGGGCGGACCCGTCGATGCCGGTCGGGCTCCCATCGAACGCACCCTACTGCCGATGAGCGTGTACGCCGGAGAGCGCATTGAGCCCCGTGTTCCGCGATATCGCGGCGGATGGCACGGTGCTGCGGGTGCGGGTCCAGCTCGGTGCCCCGGAAATCACTCGTGCGGACGCGGCGTCTCGACCAGCCGTGGTTCAGTGATCGTTGGGGTTTCCGCTGATGCGGTTGCGTTGTTGGTGGCGAGGAAGGGCATCATGAGGTCGAGCAGTTCGTGGGGCCTGTCCAGGGGGATGATGTGGCCGCAATCCGGAATGACCTGTCCTGCAAGGTCATCGGTGATGGGGCGGAGCTGCCGCTCCAGCGCGTCACCGACGGGGTGGGCGCCGATGGCCAAGGTGGGCGTAGTGAGGCGGTTGGCCGCCACGGCTTGATCGAGCTGGTGGGCGGTGGTCGACAGTGCTCGGTAGTAGGAGAAGGCGGACCGTAGGGCGTCAACTCCGGTGTAGGCGTCGACGAATGCGTCGTGGATATCTGCCCGCACACCCCGGCCGCGGGTGCCGGTGGTGAGAAACCATTCGATGTACCGCGCCTCGTTGCCGAGCAGGACCGTTTCGGCGAGACCGGGGACGGCGTGGAATCCGAACCACCACGGCGGACCCGCGGCGAGGAAGTCCTCGGCGCCGGGGAGCCTGCCCAGCAGTGCCTCCATGACCACCAGCCGTCGTACCCGGTCGGGGTGGCGCAGGGCGAGCAGGACCGCGACCGGGGTGCCGGCATCGATCGCGACCACGGACGCGGTGGGTTCGCCGAGGGCATCGAGGATTCCGGCGATATCGGCGGCCAGCGTGCCGGCGTCGTAGCCGTCCGGCGCGCGGGTGGTGGCGCCGAACCCGCGGAGGTCGGGGGCGATGACCCGGTAATGCGCGGACAGCGGGCCGATGATTTCGCTCCACAGTCGCCAGGTGTGCGGAAAGCCGTGCAGCAGAACGACTGCGGGGCCGGAGCCTGCAATGGCGACATTGGCGCGGATGCCGTTTGTCTCGATCCGGCGCAGCTCGATGGACGTGGCATGTAGCGGTGACGTGGGCGGCATGGAGACCTCCAGCTGGTTACCATTGGTTACCAGAAAACGGTAGGTAACCTCAGTTGCCCTGCCAAGAAGGCACTTCGACTACAGGTGGTGAGGTCCAGGTGACTACTCGATCAGTGCATGCGAACGCGCCGGATCGCGGTGATCTGTTCGATTCCCAATGCCCGACACGTCAATTGCTGGACCGCATCGGAACTAAATGGATGTCGATGGCGGTCAAGGTCCTCGCGCAGGCCGCCCCGGGCGAGGTGCGGTTCGCCGACCTGCGGCGGCGGATGCCCGGTGTATCCCAGAAGATGATGTCGGTGACCCTGCACAACCTGGTCCGGGACGGTCTGGTCATCCGTCGAGTCGAGCCGACAGTGCCACCGCGCGTGCACTATCGGCTCACCGAATTGGGCTTTTCCCTGGAGATTCCGTTGGCGGCGTTGCGCACCTGGGCGGAGGATCATATGGCCGAGATCGACTACGCCAACACCGTCAACGACGCACAAGCCGACCCGGCCGCCACCGAATAACCTGAGGAACCTCCGAACAGACGCGCGAATTACGATGAGCCCCGGATCGGTCCTGGTCTTCAGGCACATCCACCTTCCGCGCACGAATCTGGAGGCACGTGTGAAGCTCCTGCTCACGTCAGGTGGCGTCACGAACCCGAGCATCCAATCCGAACTCGTGCAGCTCCTCGGTAAGCCGATCTCCCAATGCCACGCCTTGTGCGTCCCGACAGCACAGTGGGGTCACCCGGGGTGCACTCCGACATCGGTGCGGGGATTCGTTGCCGCAGAGCCCAGATGGCAGCACCTCACCGGCCTGGGTTGGGCATCGCTCGGCGTCCTGGAGCTTTCCGCACTGCCCACCATCGGCGCGCAGCGATGGGTTCCCTGGGTCCGGGAGGCCGACGTGCTCCTGGTCGACGGCGGCGACGCGACGTACCTGTGCCACTGGATGCGGGAGTCCGGACTGGCCGATCTGCTGCCGTCGCTGCCCGACACGGTATGGGTGGGAGTCAGTGCCGGAAGCATGGTGCTGACACCGCGAATCGGAACCGCCTTCGTCGAGTGGCCTTCCGCGCCGGATGACCGCACCCTGGGAGTCGTTGACTTCTCGATCTTTCCGCACCTGGATGCTTTCCCGGGGAACACCCTCGCTGACGCACAGCGCTGGGCGGCCGACATCGGCGTACCCGCCTACGCCATCGACGAACAGACGGCGATCAAGGTCGTCGACGGCTCGGTGGAGGTGGTTTCCGAAGGGCAATGGACGAAGTTCGGCGCTTAGCCGCCGCATCGCCCCTTGGAATAACGCTGAGCCACCAGGCCGGTGAGACCTGGCGCAAGCCATGTCGATGAGATCGAGGCGTCATCAGGCTGCAGAGCACGAATAATCGCTCATGGCTCCCCTTTATGTCAAGCCGTTGATGTGGCTGCGGGGTTAGCCTGTGTGGTGGGTCCGGGCTGTGGCTTGTCCGAAGGATCGGTGTGCGGGTTGGAGCCGGTCGCGCTGGTATGAGTAGTCGTTCCCGGTTGCCCTCCCGGGCCCGCTAGTTCGGTTCGCCGTTGATCGGTGAGCATTCGGGTGTAGACGACGTTGGAGAGTCTGCGTTTGAGTGCGCGCATGGCTTCCATCGAGGTCTTGCCGCCCGCTTTGCGGGCGTCGTAATAGGTCCGGCCCGCGGTGTGGTTGCGTAGCTGGACCACTGCCATGATGTGCAGCACTCGGTTGATCTTGCGGTTGCCAGCGCGGGAAAGCCGATGACGTTGCTGATCTCCGGAGGAAGCATCCAATGGTGCGGTGCCGTTCCAGGACGCGAACCGGTCCTTGGTCGCGAACCGATGAATATCACCGGTGTCAGCCAAAAGCCTTGCTGCGCTGGATGGTCCGATGCCATGGAGGTCCATCAAGGTCGAGCCATGCTCGGTGACCAGTTGTCGAAGTTCTTTGTCCGCGGCCTT
Source organism: Nocardia sp. CA-136227 (assembly GCF_050955695.1). Lineage (NCBI taxonomy): Bacteria > Bacillati > Actinomycetota > Actinomycetes > Mycobacteriales > Nocardiaceae > Nocardia > Nocardia sp. CA-136227. Next base: position 2,516,553 of record NZ_CP192081.1, on the reverse strand, counting down.
GATCTTGCGGTCGATGGTTTCGAGTTCTTCGATCAGTTCGATGCTGAGCCGCAGTTGAACTCGGCCGACGGGATCGCTGGGGCGCAAGGAGCTGGTCAGGTCGCGGGCCTGCGAAGCGGACAGAAACTTCTTGGCGCCGCCGGGGATGAGTTCCAGTAGCAGCCGGTGCAGTCGGTTGAGTGTTTCGGTGCGGGCGCGCCCGAGTCCGTCGCGGCGGTCGGCGAGCATGCCCAATGCCACGATTTCCGGATCGGCGGTGACGCGGCGCAGGTTCGGTGCGTGTAGTGCTGCCAGGGCGACCGAATGAGCGTCGACGGGGTCGGTTTTGCGGCCGTTGCCGGTGGCGAAGACCCTGATCTGTGCCGAGAGTTTCGCCGGCACGTCGATAACGGTTTCGCCGTCGTGGACCAGGCGGTGCGCCAGGTGGCGGCCGACGCCGTTGCAGTCCTCGACGGCCCAGATCCGTTCACCGAATTGCTCGGCCCTGGCGCGCATTTCGGAGTATCCGGCCGTGTCGGTGGTGAATCGGCCGGCGGCCAGGATCCGCGCGGTGTGGTCGATGATTTCGATGGTGGCCGAGCGTTTGTGCGGATCCATCCCGATGATGACGGTCATCGGTGTTCCTTCCTGCCTCGCAGAGTGTGTGGTGTCCGTGCGAGGAGGGCACCGCTACTTCGAGCCGAGCAAACCCCTTTTCCAGCCACTCCCGCACGGCACCCGGTGAGAGGCAGCCATGAGAGAGCCACACCGATCACGCTGGCGGGCAGCCGCATTGAGGAGCATCTCACCGGGCACCTGGATCAGATCCTGGCCGGGACCCGACCCTCACACCAGTCTTAAGTAGCCGCATACCGCGCTGACCGAACCGGCCAGCGCGGGGTGCCGGCGGCCGGAACCTGGTGTTGCGATGACCGCCTGAGCCCGTACCGATGAGCGTGACTCCAGCGCATCTCGTGCTGGGTCTAGAAGTGAACCTGCCGGTGCGTGTTGGCCACTGCGGTGACGGAGGTGACTCCGAGGACGCCGAATTCGTCATAGACAGTGGCGGAACCGACTGCGACACCGGCAGCGGCGTGCTGACCGTTTGATTCCAGACCTAGACCATCGGATTCAGGCATCCGGTGAAGGTTCAGGGTGACGTCGGCGTTGATGAAGGGCACGCCGGCCTCGCTCCAGTTGGTGACGAAACTCGTGGCCTCGGCCAGAGTGGCAACGCGGGTGAAGGGAGTGGATTTCTCGCCTGCGATGGCGGGGATCATCGTCGTGGTCCACATCCGTTTGCGGGCGTTGTTTCGGTGGTCGGCGAAATCAGCCGACCAGTCGTTGGGGTATCCCGCGCTGCTGATCATCGAGGCCGGTGTGGTTGGCACCGCCGGATCCACAACGATGCCAGGATGGGAGAAGTCCGGGGTGGGTGTCCAGGCATCGCCTTCGGCCTGGTCCGCCTCCAACGGGCGCACGAATAGCGCCGAGGCTCTGACGACGACGTGATCGGACTGGATCAAGTCCAGATGCAGGAGCGTCAGTCTTGCGCTCGATCGGATGAGTTCAGTCCGGGCTTGGATCGCGTCGAAGGTGGTGGGTCGGACGAAGTCGAGGGTTAGGCGGCATCCAGCTGACTCGATCGGACAGTGTTGTTCCAGTTCCCGAGCTGCGAGCGCGGTCAGGGCCTGGCCGCCGATCGAGTCGGGTCTCCACGGTCCTCGCGCAGCTTCGAGTGCGGCGAACCCACCATCGATCGATTCGAAGAATCCAGTTGCCAACTCAACGGCATTCGCCATCCCGCACGCCCCCTGACATGTTCTGTATCGCTACGATACAGAGATACTAGAACACGTTACAATATGATGCGCTTTTGCACCTTGAATGCCCTGCGTCGCAACAGAATCCGCATGCCGCAGCGCCTCGCCGGAACAGTCACGGCGATCGACCCTAAATCCGCATACAGCGCCTCGCCGCTACGCGGGAAACGCACTACTTTGCCGCATGTCGCGCTGAGCGAATCGGCCAGCGCGGGGCGCCGGCGGCCGGGACCCGGTGCTGTGCAGAACGTTCGCTTCTGCCGATGAGCGAGTCAACAGCAGAAGGGAGGGTCTGGGAGCGACCTCAGTTCTCCGCGGTGACTCGTTCGGTGCAAGTCCAGACGCGATACATAGCGTCGGCGCCGCCGCCCCAGCCTTCTCCAGTCAGCCTCTCGATCATCTCGAAGACATAGTCCTCACTCAGAGGTTCCGGTGCCAAGGCTTCCTCGCGAAGCTGCTCCCCACTCTCATCGACGACTTCGCCCTCCGCATAGACGACACGACGAATCGGGGCTCCGTCGACGTACCACGCGAAGCCGTGCAGCGTGGAAACGCTGTTGGTCACCCATGCCAGAGCTCGCCCCTTGGGCGAAACCTGAAGCACCGCATCATCGTTGAAGCTCACCCGAAACTCGGGGTCGGCGACAAAGGTCCACCCGCCGACTACGGCGATGCCATAATCGCAGGGGTGTTCGTAAACGGCATCGATGTCGAGGGTCTGTCCTGTGTCGCGCGGTCGACCTGGAAGTCGAGCAGCATCCACTGGCCCCTCAACGATCAGCCCGTTCACCTTCCAACCCACGCCGAACTCCCTCCCCGCCATCACGATCAATCATCAGTGAGCTGAACCTAGTCGAAACCTCCGACATGGCCGTTGCTGGCGCGAAGCGGGGCCCACCGAAAGAACGCACTGTAATGCCGCGACCCGGGCGTGCCACAACCGTCGCCCGAACCGAGAAACGTCTACTCCAAACGCGAATTCCGGGCGGTGGAAACACTATCGGCCACATGTTGTGGTGAGGGGGATGCTGGTTCGGTGAGCGGCTCCCTGCCGAACCTGTCATAAACGTTCTGTCCGCTTGATCATCCGATACTGCCGCGACTCGAGCCTTCGGCACCAGCGGCAAGCGCGGCCGGCGAGTGCACATACCTGCAGAGTCCAGGATGATTTGCAGGCCTGGCCGTATGGCGTCAGGCGGCCTTCAAAACCCGCAGGTAGCGGCGTCGGTAAACGCGTTGCGCGAGAAGCAGGATGGGGAATCCCCATCTCCACGGTCCGGTAGGCGCGGCGCGCGTCAGCGATCGCAGGGTGAGGTAGACCGTGCCATCGCGGTCGCGGTGGACGATGAACGCCTCCTCGCCGGAAACCGGATGTCCGTGCAGGGTGCCGTAGGCGAATCCGCGCCGGTCGGGTAGGTCGACCACTTGCACCACCCGTACGGGTTCATGCACCAGCACAGGTCCGAAACCGGCCGAGATCCTATAGTTGGCGCCCTCGACAGCACCGGTGTCGGGGTTGACCCGAAAGCCGCTGCGCCGCTTGACGCCCCAGCGTATGACCTCTGCCGACACCTGGTCCCAGAAATCAGTTCCGTGCCCGATCTCCACCGTGCGGGCGTAAGACCGGAAGCCCGATGGCGCTTGTTTCCATCGGGAATCCGCGGGCCGGGTGGCTCCGACCTCGCTGTAGGTGAGAACCGTGGTCACCGCGGCACCGCCGATGTTTCAAAGTGCTTGCCCATACGAGGATCCTTCCACTCGAGCCTGTGAACGCACTGATCTGCCGCATACCGCGCCGACCGAACCAGCCAGCGCAGCGCGCCGCGGGCCGGAACCTGTTGAGTGCAAGCAAGGGGTGACGGATGACCCGAGCCGAATCGGCGAGATTAGATGGAGCGCATGGACAAATATGAATGGGCCGACGCGCATCGCAGCGCTATCGATCTGCTGGAGACTCTGTAACAACGGGCGAGCCAGGGTAGTGGCCGATTGGGGGAATCTCGATCACCGGTTTCTGATCGAGGAGGGGCTCGCGGCGGCCAACGGAGATTTTCTGGTGTGGACCGAACAGGGCTATCAGTGTCTGATGAATCTGTGGCGCTGATACCCGCGCCGAAGTGGTCAGGAAACCCACGGCCAGAACAAGTTTGGGCTGTACTCAGCTGAGTACGCTCATGCCGCTGATCGCTCGGTTTGGGACGGCCGCGGTGCCCGACCGAAAGCACTGATCTGGCGATTCCAACGCGACCTCACTCGCGGGCTCCGGCAGCTACGGTCGACCAGGTTGAAGTCTCGCGGGCACGCCCATTACACGGAGCCGGCGCCCGATGATCTCCATCTCGACACGCGTGCCTTCGAGGCCGGTCGCGCGTAGCTCCTCGGCCAAGGCTTTGGCCTGTGCCAGCGACAGAGGCCCAGTCAGGCGTAGCACTCGCATTAGCGTGGCTGCCGGCACATCGACCGATCCGAGTTCGAGGACAGTAGTTCTGTTCGCGGCCAAGATGGCATCACGAAAGCCCGAGAGTGGTTGCGGATAACCGCAGTCCGCCCAGACCGCGCCACACGTCGAGCATTGCCCGTCGATATCCCACCGGTGGTCTTCGCCTACCAGCGCCTCGGTGAGTGTGGACTCTGTCAGTGAGTCGCAGTTGATACATGGCATCGGGTACGGGGCTGATTCGGTGACGATCTCCACCTCGTCGAACCTAGTCGCGTGACAGCGCGACGCGAGTTCGACGATCTGTCGGCCGGATCTGGATGCCGGTGTGCGAGTCGAGAGCTCAGATCACGATCTGCGAAACGCACTAATCTGCCGCGTCGGCGTGCAGAACCTGGTGCGGTGCAGAACGTCCACTCCTGCCGATGAGCGACTGGACCGCAGCGGTTTCAAGGCGAACGCCGGATACGCTGTGGCAGTGGTCCACTCGTTGCTGTCCTTCGCTGTGGTGGCCGGTCTGCTCACGCTCGTTCCTGGACTTGATACCGCACTCGTACTACGGGCCGCGGTGAGCCATGGTCGCCGCTACGCGTTCGCCTCTGCCGTCGGTATCGGTTGCGGCACACTGGTGTGGGGCCTGGCCGCCGCCGCAGGCGTCTCGACGCTGCTGGCGGCATCGGAGCTGGCCTACACGGCGCTGCGGACCGCGGGAGCGGTCTATCTGGCATGGATGGGTATCGCCATGATCAGAGAGGGTCTGTCGAGCCCCTCAGCGAGGTCCCAAGCCGCAGTCGATTTTTCACCGCGAAGTGTGGTCGGTGCGTGGGTCCGCGGGATGGGCACGAATTTGCTCAACCCGAAGGTCGGCGTGTTCTATGCCGCGATGCTGCCTCAGTTCCTGCCGGAAGGGATGCCGCATTTGGTGATGGGCTGCGCCCTTGCGCTGGTGCACAACGTGGAGGGGATCGCGTGGTTCACGGTCCTTATCAGCGCTGCGGGCGCGGCGAAGACTTGGCTGAGCCGAGAGACCGTACGACGTGGGATGGACACGGTTACAGGAGCAATTCTGCTCGGCTTCGGCTTGAAGCTGGCCACCAGTCATCGATGACGTCCGCCGAACAGCTGAGGTCGATCGGCCCCAATGTGATGGAGTCTCGTATCCTGTCTTGCCGCTGACCGCTCAGCTTGAGACTGCCGCGGCGCCCGCCGGTAAACGCACTGAACTGCCGATTCTGGGAGGCTGTGCCGAGCCGCTGTGACAGCGAAAACTACGATCTCGAGATGGCCCTCGATGCTTGGTACCAGGCAATCCCATACGACCCACTGCTGGAGCGCGCCATGCAGGATCGCGATGCCGCAGAGGGCGCTATCCAGTTCTTCGGCACCTTGGCCACCGACGACATTTCGAACTATTCGGATGAACCGATCTGCCTCGAGCTGGCGCCGGTCGCTCGTCAGATCCTGGCCGAGCGGCCCGGCATTCTGGACCGGAAACTCTCCACGCGGGGATGGGACGCGGTGTATTGGTTGCTCGCGCCCAACCGCCGGAACCAGGAAGAGCAAGACCCGACCGGATTGGCCGAGATCGCAGTGTTTGGAGCTGAGCCCTTCGCCTCGGGCGCGACTGCAACGCAAGGGTTTCCACTCCGGTTTGTCCGGCCGCCCACAGCACGGACCGTGGCCGAACACATCGAGAGCAGCCTGGAGAGCGCTGCACGGCTCTTCGACGCCGAAGCCATGAAAGCCTCTGGCGTCTACAAAGGTCCGTGGGATCGCGATCACCTGCTCGATCTGCTGGCTCAGTATGCACAGTTGTATCGACTCGCAGCCGACCTGGACGAATGCGTGCTGGTAGTGCTCGACTGAACCGGTGCGGATCAGGCATCCGCTCATTCCGCATGCCGCGCTGGCCATATCGGCCAGCACCGCACCACGGAAGGTCAATGGGCCAGGCCATCTGGCGGAAGCCGGATGCCCGCGCATCCGATGGCCGGGCCGTTACGACCCGGTCAGAAATCAAGCTGCGTCTGCTGACTCTGGGCGGTAGCGTGGGCGCTCGGTCTTGCGAGGGAGGGATTTTGGCGCATATCTGGGTGGTCGTGTGCTTGCCACCGGATGCGATCGATGACGTGCAGACGGCGCTCACTCGAGCCCTCGCTCCCTTCGAGATGTATGAACAGCCCGCCGAGCGAAGTATGTGGGATACCTGGCGGATTCGCGGCGGTGGCGAAGGCGCCGGGTTCTTTGTACGACCGGGCTTCGAGGACGACCCCCGGTTGATTCACGACACCCCCAACTACAGAGGCGAAGTGTTGCCTACCAACAGAGGCGAGTGTGCGGGAGGGCCAAAGGGATCGCTGGACCTCGCCAGAAAAACTCTCGCCTGGTCCGATGTACTCACTCTCGACGGTTGGTGGGTCGAGGAGAGTGGCGTCTGGGCGCACAGGGACTGGGACGAAAACACGTCCTACGAAGACGAGCCCGACTGCCCGGTACCACCTGGTGGCAACAAGGACTATCTAGCGGCGTTGCCCGAAGACACAGTGCTTGTCCAGGTCTATTGCCACGGCTGACAACGCACTCATCTGCCGCTTCCCGCGCTGACCGAACCTGCCAGCGCCGACGCCGCTCGGGACCGTCGGCGGTGTCTGCTCATGCCGACTGCAGTGTGTCGAGCGGGCCCTGCCAGGAACCTCGCAGCACGCTGAACCTAGTCCTCGTCCTCGTCGTCTTCCTCTTCGTCCCCGTCGTACATGAAGTCGCGAGCGCCCTCTTCGTCCAGGCACCGTTGATATCTCGGGTTGACCAGATCCAGCTGGATGAAATCGTCGTGCGGGGCAACCGTGATGACCACTTTGGGGAATCGCCAGTAGTCGTTGTCCAGATCCTCACCGAAGACGTACTCAGATACCGGTCCCAACTCCTTGGCCAGACGTTCTCGGAGTTGGTGGTGAAGCGCTGCGGACTGTGCTTTCGTGGGCTTCGTCTGTCCGGAATCGGCGACGTAGATCCTCATCTCGTCGATGCCCCCGCCACCTCCGGCCTGCCGGTCCATGAACCGCCTGGTGAAGACAACGTGACACCGCGGCTGATGAACGTCGAGGTTGGTCTGGAGGGTAGGACCGCTACCCCGCACTCCGTCCACGATGCTCCACTGCGTGGCTTCGCAGAAGCGAGCCACGTCCCGATCGGTCCATGTCCAGCCGAATTCGCTTGCGATGCGGGCGATGCGAGCTGCCCCATCGATATCTGCTTTCACATGTCAACTCATACACAACACGGCTCGGCGGGGAACGTCGAGCTTCCGCTCATGCCGCGACCCGCGGTCGGGCCGCGTGGGCTGGTGAACGGTGTCGTTTGCGATGGACATTCTGTCGGTCAGTGTGAGGGATCGTGGTCTGGGGGCTGGCTGTAGAAGATTGCTTCGAGTGACTGGCGTAGTGGGCGATCCAATGGCTTTCCGCCGGTGTCGAGGCCAGGTGCCGGATTGTCTGCGAACCCAGCGATATGCTCGGATTTCCCATCGGCGGTGGTGGCCCAGACCTGAGTGTCTGCCGGGCGCCAGATGACCACTGTATCCGGGTAGTGGCTGAGTTCGGCCAGCATCGCATCAGGTCCGCGGAAGGCGAGGACGACCTTGCCTTCACCTGGGAACTCGTATTGCATTGCCTCCGGCTCGATCACGATGGTGAACCGGTGGCTGTCGGGCGGAGCCGACACCGCGAGCTGAAACTCCATCCGCCCATCGTGCAGCAGCTACTCACAGAGCGCACTACTCTGCCGCATACCGCGCTGACCGAACCGGCCAGCGCGGGGCGTCGGCATCCGGAACCTGGTGCGGCGAAGAACGTCCGCTACTGCCGAGTTGAGGATCTGTGCTGAGCGGTTCTCGTTCGCACTCGTCGACGATGTTCAATTTAGGGTCAGGCAGAACGGATGTCCGGCAGGATCGATGAGGACCCGGGCTCTTTCGCCCGCTGGCTGATGTTCTGGCCTGGTTGCGCCCAAGCGCAGCAGTATTGCTTCCATCTGATCGAGATCCTCGACCTCGAAGTCGAGATGAATCTGTTGGGGCACAGTCTGATCGGGCCATTGTGGTCGTCGATACCCGTCGACTCGTTGGAATCCCATGAACAGCCCTCCCACACCGATCAGACCGGCAAAATCGTTGTGGGACTTGGGATGAAGCTCGGAACCTGTCACTTGCCGGTAGAACTCAGCCAGCGCACCGGGGTCCTCGCAGTCGAGGGTGATTGCCACCAACTTCAAGCGTGCGGTCATACGATGTCTCCTTCGGGCCACCTCCACACCACCACAGTCAGCCTCGCGAGCGCGACTTGGTGAACACACTCAACTGCCGCATACCGCGCTGACCGAACCGGCCAGCGCGGGCACCGGCGGTCGGAACCTGGTGCGGTGCAGAACGTCGGCTACTGCCGATGATCGTGCCTCGCGGTGCGTCGATTCCCGACCTTGAAGGTGATGATGCTCCACTCGCACCTAGGGGCGAAAGCGGCCTGTCTGGCGGTCGTGACAGACCAGGCCGTAAACCTTCGCCAGGCCAGCTACGAAGGCGGAAACCTCGTCTTCTCGACCCCACTGGATACGAACGCAAACGAACGAGCCGTCTGCATCACCCGCCCCACCACATGACCAAGGACTATCTTCCTCGTCCTCAGGCCAACGCCGTAGCAGGGCTTGTGTGAAGTCCGAGATCTTCGAGCTTGGGGGAAGGGGGTAGGGCTTCGCTCCCTTGAGAATTCGTTCGCTCTGGTCTTCATTGATTCGATCCAGTTCGTACCAATGGTCAGCATCGCTGCGTGTCCGGTCGGCTTCCCAGATGTCGAGGTCATAACTCACGCGGAGAAGTCTGCACTCACATACCGACAGCCTCGGAACACCGCTGGCGTTCGGGAATGCGCTGTACTGCCGCTACCCGCGCGGTCCGGGGCCGCGGTGGTGGTCCCGCGGGCAGCTGGAACCCTTTACGCCGCAGAACGTCCGCTTCTGCCGAATTGAGTGTACCTAGGGATTCGGCGGTAGGAACCGATTCATGTCTTGGTCTGCCCCTATCCACCCGTCGTCGTCCACGGTGATCGGGACGAGTTTGCCCGCCGACGTCACCAACCACGCCACCACCAACTCGGGCGCTGAGTCCGGGTCCTGAGGCCCGTGTCCCCGCTGACAGGCGTGCCACCCGCCCCCTGGGAACGCGGTGACCACTTGGCTGGCCTTTTCCAGGTGCGAGAAGTCGGAATAGTCCGTAACCGGCCGTCGCACACCTGTTTCCGGGTCGACCACCAGCGCGGTTCCTGTGACTGAATCCCATCCGTCGACTGTCCGCTGGCGAGCCATCCGGGTGTCGGTTCCGGTGAAGAAGGCCATCCAGCCGGTGGGGGTGTATTCGCTGAAAACTGCACGCCCAGGATCATGCCTGGCAAAGACCGCACCCCGTCCAGTTTCCCAGCCCTGGCACGCACTCATCGGCGCATCCCGCGCGCTTCACGGCAGCCAGCGCGACCCGACTGAAGATCAACGGCCCCTGGGCATTCTCAGGGCCATTCTGTGTCCGCACCGAATTGAGTGCGTTGAGCACAGCGAGTCTGGTTCAGTTGGTGTCGGTCGAGTAGGGGCGATCGGCCATGATCGAGATACGACATCCGGCGGTGTCGACGTTCACGTCCGAGGCGATCGCGGTGAATCCTGCAGTGCTGCCGATGAGGTCATGCAGATCGAGATCGGCAGGCGGTAGTCACCGGCGACACTCACTCGTGTGCGTCGGTGCCCTCATCTGAATGCCATCGGAACCACATACCGGTATCAGCGGCTCGAAAGCCGTCGCCGTTGTCGAATCTGCGTTCGGCCAGAAGCTTTCGCTTCTTCTCTGGAACTTGACGGTGCGGAGCGACCAGATTGGCCAATTCGTCGTAGCGGGTGTTGATGCCACCGAGACCCGGATGGCTGTCGTCCCCCGCCTTGCCAGCCTCGCGGCGCAGTTCCCAGGCGATGTAGATTGCCCACGACTCACGCTCCCAGGCCACCGCTTCTTCGCTAGCGGGCCAGACGTAGTACTCGTACATGTCGTCAGCGTGGTCGAAGGCCCAGCCGTTGTAATAGTGTGGCTGACCGCCGACATCGGCTAACCCGGCTCGCGGCCAGTCATACCGTTCTGATTCGGTGTACACACGCTCGAAGCCGTCCGCGATCAGGTCTGCCTCGTCCCATTCTCTACGCACGCACGAATGCTAAACCGGATCGAAACCTTCACCCGCCGAGGACATCATCCACTCTTGCCGTTTCCCGCACTGACGAGACCGGCCAGTATCGACCCTCCGCGTCGAGATCTACCGTGGCTCTGGAACATTCGCGACATTCAAGCGTTCCACGCGCCGCCGATAGCTCGGGACAGCGGCTCGGACATACAGGCTTCGAAGCAGCGGAGGGCGCGGTCCGCCGCGTTCCCGGGCCAAGAGCATCTCCATGACCGGCCGACCCATCACCTTGGTCACCAGATGATCCGTCCGATAGATCATTCGCCGAGTCCACGACACGACCACCGCCAGGAGGGCGAACATCGACAGCACCATCACCACGGCGGACCCCAGCGCCGCTGACGAGCCCACCGCAGTGAAAAAATCGTCAGTGGCACAGCCACCCCGAGCACGAATCCAACGATTTGCGAGATTCGTTTCCATCCAGCGCTATCGCGGTTGGCCGGTGCACCCGCATAGCCACCGGAAGCCGCGACCATATAGGCAAGCGCACCCTCCTGTTCGACCGCTGATAGCCCTTCGAACGCATTGCCGACCACGACCACGACATGCCGGTTCTTTCGGCGCAGGCGCAAACCACTCAGGCACCACTCCGGCAAGTTGCCCGACTCGACGTCCGGCGCCGGCACCCCGAGCCGCGCGGCGAGTGCTTCGCTGCGGCGACCGACTTCATCCAAATCCACCCGCACATGATCCGCCATGAGAGCACAAACCGCTTTGTACCAGCCACGGAGCCGGATCCGACGACGGCTTGTCTGCTGGAGGTCGTGGTACGGCTGGCCGGTCACGTGCCGCCGTGGTGAAGTGTCCGCATGCTGGAAGAAGGCGAGCCTGGTTCCTACGGGCCCACACATCGGTTAATGGTGAACGGGCGCGAAATCACGGATGTGAACGAACTCAGCGAACGTGAGTACCTCCAACTGTTCGCTAAACGACCCGGCATGTACATCGGCTACGAATCCGTACGCGGTGTAGTGAGCTTCCTCAACGGATTCGACTACGCTGCCCGCCACCACGGCGGACAAGGCCTGGACGGCTTCCGCGAGTGGCTACTCACCAACCATGTGCGCCGCAAGAGCAGCCTTGCCTGGTGGGCCCTCATCGAGAATATTGCGCTGCCGGACAAAGAATTTGGCATCAAGCGAACCCCGGAACAGGAAGCGCACGTCCTGGCCGTTCTATTCGACCTGCTCGATACCTTCCTCGCCGAGCGCGAAACGGTTGCGTAAGCCGTCCGGTTCTGCCGCTTACGGGCGGCTCGGACAGGCCGAGTCGGGGGCCGGCCGAACGCACCCTCATGGCTCCCCTTTATGTCAAGGCGTTGCTGCGGGTGCGGGGTTAACCTTGTTGGTGGCAGGTCCGGGAAGTGGCTTTTCCGAAGGATCGGTGTGCGGGGTCAGGCCGGTCGCGCTGGATTGCAGAGTCGTTCCCGAGTGCCCTCCCGGGCTTGCCTTTTCGCGTTGTCGTTCGTCGGCGAGCATGCGGGCGTAGACGACGTTGGAAAGCCGACGTTTCAGTGAGCGCATCGATTCCATCGAGGTCTTCCCAGCGGCTTTGCGGGTGTCGAAGTAGAGGCGGCCTCGGGTCGGATTGCGTAGCTGGACCACTGCCATGATGTGCAGGACACGGTTGATGCGCCGGTTCCCGGCGCGGGAGAGTCGATGCCGCTGCTGCTCGCCGGAGGAGGCGTCCAGGGGTGCGGTGCCGTTCCAGGAGGCGAACCTGTCCCGGTTGGCGAAGCGGTGAATATCGCCGGTGTCGGCGAGAAGCCTTGCGGCGCTGGATGGTCCGATGCCGACCAAGTCCATCAATATCGAGCCGCGGTCGACGATGAGTTGGCGCAACTCTTTGTCGGCGGCTTTGATCTTTCGGTCGATGGTGTCGAGATCAGCGATCAGCTCGACGGTCAGCCGGCGTCGGGCTTTGCCGAGCGGATCGCGTGGTTTGATCGTCGTGATCAACGCGCGCGCCTTCGTTGCGGACAAGTATCTTTCGGCGCCTCCGGGGAACAGTTCGAGCAGGAACCGGTGCAGGCGGTTGATGGTTTCGGTGCGGGCGCGTCCGAGTTCGTCGCGGCGGTCAGCGAGCATGCTCAGAAGGAGCAGGTCTGGGTCGGGTTCGACCCGGCGCAGGTTCGGTGAGTGCAGTGCGGCCATCGCGACCGAGTGGGCGTCGACGGGGTCGGTTTTGCGGCCGTTGCCTGTGGCGAATACTCGGATCTGGGCGGAGAGTTTCGCTGGCACGTCGAGTACGGTTTCTCCGTCGTGGACCAGACGGTGGGCGATATGGCGGCCGATACCGTTGCAGCCTTCCACCGCCCACACCCGGTTTCCGAATTTCCTGCCAGTGGTGAGCATTTCGGCGTATCCGGCCTTGTCGGTGCCGTATCTTCCGACGGCTCGGATCTTGCCGGTGTGGTCGATGACTTCGATGGTGGCCGAGCGTTTGTGTGGATCCATGCCGATGATGACTGCCATCGGTGTCCTCCCTGGTCTACGGGGTTATCGGCGAGGGAGGGCAACGCTACTTCGAGCTCGGGCAGACCCCTTTCCAGCCACTCCTCGCGCGGTGCCCGGCGAGAGGCACGCCATGAGAGAGCCACACCAATACTGCAGGTGGGCAGCCGATTAGGGAGCTTCTCACCGGGCACCTGGACCAGATCCTGGCCGAGATCAAGTCCTGACACCAGTCTTAAGTAGCCGATGAGCGGCCAGTGCGGTCACTACGTACCAATATTGCGCTGCAACCGGCAGATTGGACCTCCAGCTCCGGTATCGAATTGCTCGGCCCGGGCGGATGCCAACGCGGCTACCTTCACGTGCAGATCCGGTGATTCCGACGTGACGCCTAGATCCTCCCTGAGGACTTGACGGAGCAACCACACCGCTTCTAGGACAGGGCCATCCAACCATCGATGCAACTTGTCCAGGCGCTCGGCTTCTGTTCGATCAACCGTGTTGTGAATGACCCGATATGTATTGGCCAAACACCTGTCAAGCTCGGCGGAAACCTCAAGCACCCGGTCCGGGATGACCATTTGCGCTTGGGCATAGATCTCGCGGTAGCTTTCGCGGGCGGCTTCGAGCCCGTCACGATCAGGTTGCCCACCGCGCTCCAGCTCTATCACACAGTGGTGCAGGTACATTCGATAACTCCGGGCCGCGGTGTTGAAGGCTGAGTACGCAGATTGCTTCTGCTCGTGCTGCTGCTCCATCCTTGACTGAAGCCGTTGTTCAGCGTGCTGATCTCGTTGAATCTCAGCATCAAGGCGTTTGCCACGAAACCCCGCCCACTGCGCGGCCACTGTCGCACCCAGCGTCCCAACAACTCCAACGCCTGCTACTGCCAAACCAATCAGCTCCGCTCCCACAGACTGATTATCAATCATCACAGCTTCCAGTTGGTGACACACGTACGACTGGGAGCATCCGCTCATGCCGCATGGCGCGCTGACCGAACCGACTGAGCGTGGTCTTATCAGAACGGCGGGCTCGACACACAGGACAGGGGAACACGTGGCGATGGCGACTTCAGCGCGAAGTTAATCGGAATCGGCAGAGGGCTGCGCCAGCTGACGGGTTGCGCTGATCAGAGCCTCGAGTTCATTCCGGGGGAAGGGACGACCCCATTGGTCCAGGTATCCCTGAAAACCGTAGTGTCGCAGGACGTCGCGGAAGCAGATGCACACCGAGGCGGCGAGCGCCCAGACGGTTTGACAGCTGCGCCAGCGTTGGATTCCTGACGAGTCGGGCAGATCGTAGTTGTCCACTTCGAGCAGCCGGATGTCGATCTCATTGCCCTGGCGACGAAACAGCCACCGGTAGACGGTCGGCTCGGCCTCGAACTCGGCGCGGGCCTCGGGAACGCCACGCACGATGTCGGTGGCTGCTCGCAGGAGGTATTGCGGCGCACCAGTGACGTAGGAGGCGACCGCGGTTGCCTCGATGTTCTCGTCGGACACGCGAACATTCGCCCATCCGAAGTCTTCCAGCTGCCAGTGGATGGACATGCTCATCGTCGGTGCCTCCTAGTTCGAAGATCGGAGACACGCTCCAAGAACGCACGATAATGCCGCATTGAGCGCGGTTGGAAACGGCCACAGCGGGGTGCGGAAAGTTCACGGACCGAGATGATCTCGGCCCGCCAAGGGGGCGAGGCCCGGGTGGTTGGGTCATGCGAGTGCGCAGATGATGGCGGTCAGTGCGGTGGAGAACTGGTCGTTGGTCTGTTCGGTGTTGACGCTGACGGTTGCGGCGGTTCCCGCGGGCGTGGCGATGGTCAGGGTGCTGAAGCCGGGAATGCCGCCGGAGTGGCCCCAGACTTCCTTCTGTTGTCGACCGCAAGGCACTTGGAATCGGATCAGGCCCAGGCCGTAGTTCATCTCGGCGCCGGGTGCCATGGGCATGGCGGTTTGCATTTGCGCGAGTTGTCTTGTGGGAAACAGTTTTCCGGTTGTCAGTGCGGTGATGAACTGGTTCAGGTCGGCGCCGGTGGAGATCATCGCGCCGGCGGCGCCTGCCCATGCGGCTTCCATCGTGGTGGCGTCGACCCACTTGCCATCGACATTGTGGTAGCCGAGTGGGTGTGGATCGCGCAGGCCGGTCTCGCCTGCCACGGGGAAATAGGTGTCGTGCAGGGCCAGCGGTTTCAGGATGCGCGCGTCGATCTCGGCGGCGAGCCGTTGACCGGTCAGGCGTTCGATCATCATGCCCAGCAACACGTAGTTGGTGTTGGTGTACTGAAATTGCGCTCCTGGCTCGAACTGCGGTGGCATGGTCATCGCAATCCGTACCAGGTCGGCAGCGGCCAAGTCGCGGTAGGCCATGCCGTCGGATGTCTGATCGAGTTGCTGAGGCAATTTGTGGGCGGCGTCCTCGGGGGCGAAGTCCCCAAGGCCACTGGTGTGCTGAAGCAGTTGGCGCACCGTGATCCGGTTGCCGTCGTTGCCGGCACCTTGCACCACACCCGGCAGGTACCGTTCGATCGGGGTGTCGAGTTCGACCGTGCCCATCTCGGCGAGTTGCAGCACCACGGTGGCGACGAAAGTCTTGGTGACACTGCCGATTCGGAAATGTGCACGGTCGGCGTAAGGTGCTCCGGTGCCGAGGTCACCGGCGCCTGCGGTGACGGCGCGCTGTCCATCCGGCCCACTGATGACCGCCTGCGCGCCAGGCATACCGGAACGGACGAGATTGTTGAGCGCCTCGGAGACCGGCGCCGACGGCTCGGCGATGGCGTCCGGTTCCGCCGTGTGATTGCCGCAGCCGACCGTGGCCAGCAGTGTCACGGCGAACAAAGATGCGAGCACGACCACCGGGGAGCGCCGGATTGCTTTTTCACGCACGTGTTCTCCTCAGCCACACGACCAAGATCGTTCGGATATGACTGATCCGACGCTAGAGAACAGGCCCACCCACGCCTATCCGGTAACACCCGGAACCACACCCCGAATTCGCCTGGTCCACACCCCGGTTTCGCGAGGTTCTGTTACTCGAGCGTCAAAGACGTGCTTCCACCACCTCGGTCGCCACCTCGAGAAACTTCAAGTCGGTGACTGCCGGGACCAGGATGAACTCGTCGCAGCCTGCCCGCTCCGCGCCGTCGAGGATGTCGGCGAGAACCTCGGGGCTCGATGCCCGGGCCGAGGTGGCGATCGCCTCGGACAGCTGGGGTCCGAGAAAGCCGAGGTAGCGGGCGGTGAAGGAGCGCAGCGCCTCCGGTGCGTCGGGGACGCCGAGGGCGGTGAAGCAGCCGCTGACCTTGCGTGGGGTGGTGGTACGACCGGCTTCGGCCCAGCAGCGGTCGGCTAGTTCGGTCGCGTTGGCGATTTCCTCGGCGTTGCCCGAGATGCTGAAGCCGGAGACGCCGTCGGCCCATCGCGCCGCCCGGCGCATCGCCTTCGGGCCTATCGCGCCGGCGAGGATGATCGGTCCGCCCGGCTGCACGCATGCCGGGCCGACCGGGTCGGCGCCCTCGAACGGCGGCTCGCCGGCGAGCAGTGACTTCAGCTCGGCGACCTTGTCGTCGAGCTGCTGGTGCCGGCCCTTGAAGTCGGCGCCGAGAGCGCGGTAGTCGTGTTCACGACCGCCGACGCCGACGGCCACCTCGAGGCGGCCGTTCGAGAGCTGGTCGAGGGTGCCGATCTGCTGGGCGACCATCGCCGTCGGGTGCTGCGGAAGCACAAAGAGGTTCGCCAAGACCTGCACCCGCTCCGTCACCGCCGCGCAGGCGCCCAGCGTCGCGACCATCTCGGGGTTCGAGAACGTCACCCGCTCGCCCACCGAGACGCTCGAAAACGGGCCCGCGTCGATGCGCCGAGCCCAGTCGAGCGTCGTGCCCGGTCCGTAGCCGGGAGCCATCTGCGGAAGTGCGACACCGATCTTCATGTGGTGACCTTCTCAGACCATCCGGTCCGGTCAGGTGATTTCGACGCGAGATGTGATGGCGATCAACTCGCGTCGGCGTCGCCGAGACATGTGCGGAGCCGACACCCCGCGCCCCGTCTCCGCACGATTCCTCGGAAGACGCATAGTAGTGATCAGGAAGAGGAAGGGGCGGAGTTGCGCATCGGGGTTTCCGGACCACATGGGACCGGCAAGACGACCTTGGTCGAAGAGCTGTGTGCGCGACTGGAACCCGGGCACACGGCGGTCGAGGAACCGTACGTATGGCTCGAAGAGGAAGGATACGAATTCGCGTATCCACCCGCGGCCGAGGACTATCGGGCGCAGTTGCGCTACGCGATACGCCTGCTCGGTGATCGAGCACCCGCGGCGGTATTCGACAGGACACCGCTCGACTTCCTCGCCTACCTGGCGGCCACCGGCGTCGATCCGGAAGCCGGGATCGACGAATCCGCGATACGGACCGTGCTGGCCTCCCTGGATTTGCTGGTGATCGTTCCGATCACCGCGGAGACCGAGCGTGTGCTGCCCACACCGGAGCTGACCCGGCTCCGCCGGAGCGTGAATGATGCTCTGCTGGAACTGGTTTACGCCGACACCATGGAATTGCTCCACGATGTGCCCATTCTCGAGCTGACCTGCCCGCTCGACCAGCGCGTCCACGCGGTGCTCGAAGCGCTGGCAGGTCACCACGGGAATCCGGAGCAGTGATCGAGAATCAGCGAGTCGCGTCGGGAACCCACATGTACCCGGTGACCCCGGTATTGACGCAGATGACCGGTTCCCCGGTGTTCACATCCCACGTCGGATGCATCAGCTCGCTGCGCGGACACCAGGTGTTCACCACCGGCGTCGCCGTGGCGGACGCGAATCCGGCCGATCCGATGACCGCCGCCGCGATGACTCCGCCGATGACGGCTGTACTCGCGAGTGCCTTCATTGTGGTCTCCCCTCGTAGTCCGACAAGACCACTCTGCGAGGACCGCGTTAACGAAACCTTGGGGTTCGCTTGTCGACGGTTCGCACCACGCTCGACACCTGGACAGTCGCCGAGCGGGAGGCGCGGGAACTCGAGTTAGGCTGAGCCGATCCGAGGCGAGCATCGCCGAGACTGCGGAGGGAATTGTCTTGTTGGGCCGGGTATTTCGTGGCCTGTTGATTCCGCTGCTGGCGTTGGCCGCGGTTGACGTAGTGGCCCCCGCCGAACCGGTGCCGTCGCAACCGGAAGCCGTGGTCGCCGCCCTCCCCGAGCCGACCGGCGACGACGCCGTCGGCGTGGTGGATCTGCATCTGGTCGATCCAGCCCGCCAGGATCCGTATGTCCCGGACCTGACCCGCGAACTGATGGTCAGCATCTGGTACCCGACCGCCGATCGGTCCGCAATGCCGTTGCGGCCCTGGGTTTCCGAACAGGTTGCCCGCGCCTATACCGACGGCATGATTCAGATCGGCGCGCCGATCACGGGGTCGTGGACATGGGCGCCCAGCCACGGCCGGGTCGACGCGGGCGCGGATATCGCCGGCGGGCGGCGGCCGATCGTGTTGTTCTCCCCCGGCATGGGGATGCTGCGCGAGGCCAATACCGCGCAGGCCGAGGATCTCGCCAGCCACGGATTCGTCGTGGTCGCCATGAGCCACACCCACGAGTCGCTGGCGACCGAATTCCCCGGCGGACGGCTCGAGAAGAGCCTGCTGCCGCAGACCACCGATATCGACGAGATCAAGGCGCAAGCCGAGCTGGCGATGCGGGTCCGCGTCGCCGATACGCGATTCGTCCTCGACCGGCTGGCCGACATCGGCGCCGGCGCCGACCCGGACGCCGACGGGCATCCGCTGCCGGTGAATCTCGCCGGAATACTCGACATGTCGAAGATCGCGATGTTCGGGCATTCGCTCGGCGGTGCCACCGCCGCCCAGGTGATGCACGACGATCGGCGGGTCGCGGCGGGAGTGGATCTGGATGGCACGCTGCTGGGTTCGGTGCTCACCGACGGATTGGACCGCCCGTTCATGCTGATCGGCGGTACCGATCGCGGCCGCGCCCAGGACCCCAGCTGGCAGCAGTTCTGGACCGCCGATCACGGACCGAAACTGGAATTCCGGCTCGACGGGTCGCAACATCACTCGTTCTGCGACAACCAGCTGATCGTTCCCGTCCTGGCCGCCGCGCGCATCGTGCCCGCCGATTTCGCCGCCAAGATCGTCGGCACCATCGACCCGCGGGACTCGCTCGATCTGCAGCGCGGCTCCCTGCGCACGTTCTTCGACAAGACATTCGGCCGTTTCGACGACCTCGGCAAGGCCCCGGCCACCCTGCTGCATCCGGAAATGATCCCGGTCCCTTAGGTATTGCGGGTCGGGTGGGTTGTTAGGGTGGCGGGGTGAGTTCTCCGGAGGCGTCCAAACGGTAGCCGCTCGGCCTGTGGGCTGGGCGGCGTTGTGAGCGTGGTCCCCACCGGTCGCCGAGCGACCGGTGCGTTTCGGGCATCTCGCAACGCCGGATGATGTCGATCTCTTGCGGTCGGGTGGATGGTTCGCCTGATTCCGCAATTCATCTCAGGTGTCGTGGATGTGACTGCGGCGCCTTGTATCCGGGGAGTTCCTCTTATGCCCATTGTGGTGTTTGTGCTGGCTGCTGCGGTTTTCGCGCAGGGCACGTCCGAGTTCATGGTGTCGGGACTGCTGGAGCAGATCGCGGCCGATGTCGGGGTCTCGCTCGGTGCGGCCGGCCTGCTGACCTCGCTATTCGCCGCCGGCATGGTGGTGGGGGCGCCGGTGATGGTGATGCTGGCAGGCCGATTCCCCGTCCGGTATTCGGTGACAGCGTTTTTGGGGTTGTTCTGCGCTGCGCATGTCGTCGGCGCCGCGGCGCCCGGGTTCTCGGTGCTGCTGGTGACGCGCGTTGTCGCGGCGATCGCCAATGCCGGGTTCTTGGCGATCGTGCTGGCCGCGTTGCCGCGGTTGGTGAGTCCGGCGGTGCTGGGGCGCGCGAGTTCGGTGGTCGTGTCCGGGGTGACGGTGGCCTGCATCGCCGGTGTTCCCGCAGGCGCGTTGCTGGGGCAGGTCTGGGGTTGGCGTTCGGCGTTCTGGGCCGTTGCCGTCATCAGCGCGGCAGCGCTGGCGCCGGTGTGGATGATGCTCGGTGACGCGCACGACGGCGATACGCTGGACGGGCGGGCACGGTCGATGCGACGCGAATGGCTGGTGGTGCGGCAGCGGCCGGTTCTGATCGCCGTCGCGGCTGGTGTCCTGGTCAATGCTGCGACCTTCGCCGGGTTCACCTATCTGGGCACCATCACGACCGGCATCGCCGGTGGTGATCGGTGGGTTCCGGTGGTGCTGGCCTTGTTCGGTGTCGGCTCGTTTCTCGGAGTGATGGTCACCGGTCGCTACAGCGACCGTCATCAGCAGCGGATCATCCTTGTCGGAACGGTCGTCCTCGTCGGAGTCTGGCTGCTGGCCGCGATGACCGCGCAGACGCTGATCGGGGTGCTGGTCATGTCGATGGTGGCGGGTGCGGTCGCGTTCGGTATCGGTTCGACGCTGATCGCGACGATCGTGCAGACTGCCACGCCGGTGGCTCCGCGGATCGCCGGCGCACTGGCGACCACCGCCTTCAACATCGGCGCCGTTCTCGGCGCTGCCGCTGCCGGTCTGCTCGTCGACCGCACTGATCACCCGACCACAGCGTTGTGGTGCGGCGCCGCCTTCACCACTGTTGCGGTGAGTGTCGTTGCGATGGGCCGGCAGAGTGGACACGATCTCCGCTGGACCGATGAATTCCAGAGGGATACGTCGTCGACACCTCTGGGCACACCGAACAGCGGTGGGCCGGGGCAGAAGCAATCGATCCGGGCAGTGGTCCGGCCGAGCGAGCGGGAGGCGCAGTGAGCGGTACGACGGTGTTGGTGGCGGGGGCGAGTATCGCGGGACCCGCGTTGGCTCATTGGTTGCATCGGCGGGGCGCGGCGGTGACGGTGGTGGAGCGGGCACCGGGGCTGCGACCGGGCGGGCAGGCGGTGGACGCGCGCGGGGTGGCCAAGGAGGTCATCCGGCGCATGGGGCTGGACGCGGAAGTGCGTGCGGCACGCACCGAGACCGCGGGCGCGTACACCGTCGACGCGAACGGGACAGTGCTGGAGACCTTTCGCGCGGAGGACAACGACGGCGACGGGTACATCGCGGACATCGAGATCCTGCGCGGGGACCTGTCGCAGGTGCTCCACGACGACACCCGCGACGGTGTCGAGTACATCTTCGGCGACCGGATCGCCGCATTCACCCAGGACGCGGACGGGGTCGACGTGACCTTCGAGAGCGGCGACCGGCGGCGGTTCGACCTGGTGATCGGGGCGGACGGACTGCATTCGTCATTGCGGGAGATGGCCTTCGGGCCGCATGAACGCTTCGTCCGTCATCTCGGGCTGGCGCTGGCGTTCTACAGCGTCCCGAACGAATTCGAGCTGGATCGCTGGCTGCTCGACTGCCAGGAGCCCGGGCGTTCCGCGGGCCTGCGACCCATCCAGGACGCCACCCGCGCGATGGCCATATTCTCCTTCACCGCAGCCGATTTCGACGTCGACTACCGCGACATCGACGCCCAGAAACGCCTGTTGCGCGACCGAATGTCCGGCATGGGCTGGCTGACCCCGCGCATCCTCGCGCACCTCGACGACACCCCGGACTTCTATCTCGACCAGGTCGCCCAAGTGATCATGGACCGCTGGTCGACCGGACGCGTCGGCCTGCTCGGCGACGCGGCGTTCAGCTCCTCGCCAATGTCCGGGCAGGGCACCGGCCTGGCCCTGGTCGGCGCCTACCTGCTGGCCGGCGAGCTGGCCGCCGCCGGATGGGATCCCGAGGCCGGGTTCACCGCGTACGAGGCCCGCATGCGTTCGTTCGTCGAGGCCAACCAGGAAATCGGGCGACTGCACGCGCACAGCCTCGCAACCCCCGCGCCCGACTCCGAGCCGAGCGCCGAGCCCGAGTGGGACCTCGAGCTGATCGACCGCGCGATCAACGGCATCGAACTGCCCGACTACGCAGAGCTCCCGGACCTCAGGGCACCTGCCGGAACGCCGACCACATAGTCGGGCAATCGATTCCGGTGCGCCGGGTCAGGGGTCAGAGTTCGGACCAGGCGATCTCTGACCAGGGGGAGGTTCGGCCGGCGTGTAGGTGGAGGTGGAAGTCGGGGCCGTCGTGGGTGCGGTCTTCTTCGGGGTCGGTGAGTTGGGTGATGGTGCAGGTGTAGTCGCCGTTGGGGAGTTCGATGCTGGAGCCGTAGATTTCCTTGTCGTCGGCTACGGAGGAGTCGGCGTACTGGGCGGCCATGGTGACGGTGTCGAGGTTGACGACGATCAGTTCGCCGCCGGTCACGGTGATGGGGCCGGTGGTTTGCCTGATGATCGGGAGGTGGGGGTCTACCGGGGAGTCGGAGAGGTCGATTCGCCATTGCTCCTCGCCGCCGGTTCCCCAGAGCAGGATGGACTGTTGGGGAAGCTCTGATTCGATGTGTTCGAACAGGCTCTCCAGCGTCCAGTCCTCGCCGACGAACGAGGTGTAGGCGTGAGGGTCGACGAGGCCGAGAAATCCTGAGTCATCGGTCATTTCGTCGATCTGATGGTGAATCTGCGCCATGCCGTCGGTCCTCCCGGGTTGATCATCCGAACCATACAGACGGGCGGGAATGAGGTGGGAATCGGCCAGTGCCCGGGGTGATTACCGGCCGATCCGGTTACCTCACTGCCGCTGTCCGCGCGCCGAGCTCAATCAGCTTGCGGCAGTGGGGGTCTACAGGTGGGTGCCGCCGACCGTGGGGGTCGGGCCCGTTGGTCGGCGGCGCCCGGGTGCCTCATTCGGGGTGAGGCGGTGCGAGCGGGAGTTGGGGGGTTCACTCGCAGGGAAAACGGTAGAGATCGGGCGGGTGGAAGGGAAACAGCTATTCAGGGGCAATTCATCAATGGCCGTTGTCAATTGCCGGTGTGCAGGGCGGCGGCGATCTTGCGGGTCATCTCGGCGACGACCGGCTGGCCGGGGCGGCTCGTGGCGGCGGCGGCTTCGGCGGCGATCAGGATGGTGGTGCGGAAGTTGGTCGCCTCGGCGGGGTTCTGGGCGTCGAGGAGGGTCGCGGCGGCGGTCAGGGCGGGCAGGACGTGGTCGGCCAGGGCGGCGACCGTCTTGCCGGTCAGGTGGATGTCCTTGGACTTGGCGTTCAGGACGTGGCCGATCTCGCCGGTCGCCGACAGCAGGGCGGCGGTGCCGGCGCCGGCGGCCTTGCCGGGCTTGTCGGAGGCGGCGGCGAGGAGGGAGACCGCACCGTAGGCGGCGGTGCGGACGGTGGCCTTGGACTGGTCGGTCAGGGCGAGGGTGGCGGTGGTGGCGGACATGAGGTGCTCCTTCGGAAGTTGTTGCGGCCCTGAGCCGGTCGGCGGTTCGGGGCTGTCTTGTTCGATGGGAGTACTTTGTCCGGGGCTGCTGACAGGGTGCTGATGGCGGACTGACACGGCCGCTGACACCGCGGAGTCGCCGACGACGCGGCGGTCAGGCCGGCGAACCAGTGAGGATTGGCGACGGAGCTGGTCGCGTTCCCGCTCGATACGGGCGGTGTTCTCCGGGGAGCAGTGGGATCGGTTCCTCGACAGTGGAGTCCGGCGAGGCTGAATCCCACTGCCGAACGGTCAGAACGGAACCTGGGTGTCGAACGGGGCGGGCGTGGAGCCTCGGCCGCAGAGGGCTCGGCAGAATTCGATGGCGTCGAGTTCGAAGGCTTCGCCGTCGGGGTCCGGGGAGGTCCAGGTGCCGCCGGCGGGGCCGGTGAGGGTGAGGCGGTAGGGCTTGTCGTGGCGGGCGGCCCATTCGCGGACCACATCGTCGATGATGCGGCCGTCGTGGTCGGCGGTGAGGGCGAGGGGGCGGCCGGTGGCGCGGCTGAGGTCGATGCGGTGCATCCACGGGTCGCGGGTGAGGACGACGTCGATGAGGTAGCCGAGGGTCCACCGTTCGCGCTGGCCGTTGACCAGTTCCGAGCCCGCCATGGCGCGGCGGCGCAGGAATCCGGGGGTGCGGCGGCGGCCCTTGGCGGCCTTCGGGCCGATCCGGTAGAGGTCGGCCACCAGTTCGGCCGGTGTGTGCCTGCCGAATTCGCGGACCTGGAGGGCGGTGAGCGCGTCGACCATCTCGGCCTCCCCTCCGGGCCGCTTCTCCGCGATGCGCATCTGGCGGCGGCTCTCGAAGGGTGAGGAGGCCATCGTGGCCATGCCCACCACGTGCGAGACGAGTTGGTGCACGGTCCATTCCGTGCATTCGGTGGGTCGTTCCCAGTCGCCGGGGGCGAGGGCGGCTACCGCGTCGGCGACGCGGGCGTATTCGTCGGCCGCCAGGCGCAGGGCGTCGGGGCGGGCGATTCCGGGCTGGAGCGGCGTCTCGATGGCGCCGCGCACTGTGGTCTGGTTGTCACTCATGGCTTCCCCTAATGCGGTTCGGGCCCCGATGTTTCGGAGTCCGGCGGCAGGCCCACGCCGTCGGCCCACATCTCCACGGCCCGATCCAGCAGGCGGCGACGGGTGTCGCCGCCGGGATCATTGGCCAGCTGCTGATCCACCAGGCCACCGATGATGGCGAAGAGGATCTCCACGTCGTCGCGGTCCGCGACCCCGGCCGAGCCGAGCAGGTCGATCGCCTGCTGGACGGTCCGCACCGAGGGCGCGAACGCCTCCTCGGAGGGAACGAAGCCGGGGATCGTGCGCTGATTCATCAACTGGTAGCGGGCCAGGTCCGCCACCGAGAACTCGAAGAACGATCGGGCCATGGCCCGGACCCGGACCCGCGGGGAGTCCGGCAGGTCCCGCAGCTCCCGCCCGGACACCTCCTCGTACTCCAGCCAGGCCGCACCGAACATGGCGTCGTAGATGGCGTGCTTGGAGGCGAAATGGGTGTACAGCGAGGGCGCGCGCATCCCGACCCGATCGGCCACGGCCCGCAGCGTGAGCTGCGCCAGCCCGTGCTCGCGGGCCACGGACCACGCGACATCGAGAATCTCCCGCCGAGTCGCCTCACGACGTTCGGCTTTCCTATCGCGCGTAGTTTCTCCTAACACAGTTAGGAGTGTGAGCCGGGTCACGGCAGAAGTCAATAGCCGAACGACATGATCGCCGGTAGCGGTAATGAGATCGGCCGGACTCAGACCGGCGGGCAACCCTCCGAGCGCTCCGAGGTGAGGCGCAGGCCGCCGGAGAGGGCGTCCGCCATGGTGTGCAACAGGGGGTTCCGGGTGGCTGTGCGCCAGGCGGCGGCGTAGGTGATGACCAGCGGGCGTGGGTGGAGGGGACGCCACACCAGGCCGGGGACCGAGGCCGTGCGGGACGAACCGACCCCGATCGACTGCGGACGCAAGGGCAGCAATTGCAGCATCTGGGCGTGGCTCATGGCGCTGTCGCTCAACACCACCGACGCGCCCCGCTCACGCAGCTGGGCCAGCACCGAATCGTGGACCTCCGGGGCCGCGTCGCGCGCGAACATGATGAGCTCCTGCTCGCCGATGCACGCCGCTTCCACCGAAACCGCGGCGGCGAGCGGGTTTTTGCGGGACATGACGATGCCGAGCTCCTCATCGGCGACCGGGGTGCAGGTGAAGTGGTCGGCCAGCCCCACCGGCAGCCGCAACACCGCCAGGTCCACGTCGCCGCGATCGAGCAGCCGCGCCTGATCCCCGCTGGTCCCCGTGGTCAGCGCGACCCGGATGCCGGGCTGGCGGGCCTTCACCAACGCCTCGATCCGTCCCGGCAGCCAGGACGGCGCCCCGTTCACCACGCCCAGCCGGAACACCACGTTGCCCGGCTGCGCCACGGCCCGCGTCTCCCGCACCGCGATCTCGGCCGCCTCCAGCACGGTTCGCGCCGTCTTCAGCAGCACTTCCCCCGCCGCGGTCAACTCGACCCCGTGATTGCCGCGGATCAGCAGCGGGCCGCCCACCTCCCGCTCGATGGCCCGGACCTGCTGACTCAGGGTCGGAGTGGAGATGAACAAACGCTCGGCCGCCCGCCGAAAATGCAGCTCCTCGGCCACCGCCACGAAGTACCGCAACTGCCGCAATTCCACCCCTGAAGGGTAGGCGTCCGCATCCGCCGCGCGGCCACCAGTGAGTGAATTGCCCGGTGGCGCTCGGCAGGTCGTCAGTCCCAGCCGGTGCCGGGCGCGCGTTGGGCGACGGTGGCCCAGCGTTCGGCGATGCGGCGGCCCTGGAAGCGCCACAGGACGAAGCCCTGGGAGGTCATCGGCTCACCGGTGGCGCGGTCGGTCCAACGCCAGATATTGCGGCACATGACCTTGTCGCCCTCGGCGAGCATGTCGACCACGGTGACATGCAGGCCCGGCAGCGACTCGTACATGCCGAGCATCATCTTCTCGTCACCGATCAGGTCGGTCGGTTTCCCGCCCGGACCGTCGTGATCGAGGAAGTCGGGGGTCATATTGCGGTGGATCACCGCGGCGTTGCGCCGATTGACGAACTGCTCGAAATGGTCCGCCACGAACTGCTTCATGGAATCGAGGGAGAGGTCGGTGGGCATCTTCGCCTCCTCTGCACGGCCGGACGACCTATCCATGGTGCCGCCCGATCGCTCACGCCGGTAAGCGATTGGGCGGCAACAGGTCAGAGGTTGGGCAGCGTCAGAGGTTGGCCGGTCGGACGACCATGACGGAGGAGGCGCGTTTGCCGGACTCCTGGAGCAGGGCGATGGCGTGGCCGGCGGGGTCCAGGGCCGCGTAAACGCCTGGGATACCGACCGGTTCGAGCCAGCGGCCGTTGCGGAGGTCGTTCGCCTGGGCGTCGGTGATGTCGCGAACCGGGAAGGCGGTGCGGACCGCGGCATCGATATCCAGGTTGAGAACCGGGTCTCCGGCCTCGGCGGCGGCCTCGACCTGGGCCAGCGTGCGGGCGTGGTCGAGGGTGAAGGGGCCGACCGCGGTACGGCGCAGGGCCGTGAGATGGCCTCCGACGCCCAGCTTTTCACCGAGGTCGCGGGCCAGGGCACGGATGTAGGTGCCCGAGGAGCAGTCCACGGCGACGTCGAGATCGACGAAATGGGTTTCGCCGGTGTCGATGTCGCGGCGGGCCAGGATGTCGAAGCGGCTGACGGTGACGGGGCGGGCCGCCAGTTCCACGTCCTCACCGGCGCGGGCGCGGGCGTAGGCGCGCTCGCCGTTGACCTTGATGGCGCTGACGGTGGCGGGGACCTGCTGGATGTCGCCGGTCAATTCGGCTACGCGCGCGGCGATCTCGGCGTCGGTGAGGTGTGCGGCCGCCGTGGTCGCGGTGACCTCGCCCTCGGCGTCGTCGGTGATGGTGGACTGACCCAGGCGGATGGTGGCCGTGTACGACTTGGTGGTCAGGATGAGCTGGCCGAGCAGCTTGGTGGCGCGCTCCACGCCCAGCACCAGCACGCCGGTGGCCATCGGGTCGAGGGTGCCCGCGTGGCCGACCTTCTTGGTGCGCAACAGCCTTCGGCTCTTGGCTACCACGTCGTGGCTGGTCCAGCCACCCTCCTTGTCGACGATCAGCAGGCCGCCGAACGCATCGACCAAGGGCGGCAGCTTCTCCCGCTTGGGCCCGGGCCGGCCGCGACGCTTCGCACCACCACGAGCCTGCGCCGCCTCGGCGTTCTCCACCGCACCGGATTCCACGGGGACCGCGGCGTCCGACGCGCCGACCACCATCGATTCGTCGCCCATCAGGCCGTCACGATCGCGGTGAGGATGAGGCCGTCGCTGACGACCCAGCGGCCGTCGAAGGCCGTCAGCGGGGTGCCGCCGTCGGTGACGGGGCCGGGGATCAGAAGGTCGCTGTGGAAGGTGCCCGCGCCGCCGGCGGCGGACTCCTCGTCCACGGTGAAGGTGATGTGGGCGTCCTCGAAGCCGAGCCACAGCCCGGTCAGGGGGAACCACGCCTTGTAGGTGGCCTCCTTGGCGCAGAACAGCAGCCGGTCCAGGTGCAGACCGGTGCCGGGGAGCACCGCGGAGAGCCACTCGCGTTCGGGCGCGAGGCTGACCGAATCCAGGACGCCGTCGGGCAGCTGACCGTGCGGTTCAGCGTCGATGCCGATCGAGCGGAAGCGGAGCTTGTGGCCCAGGGCCGCGGCGCGATAGCCGTCGCAATGGGTGAGGCTGCCGACGATGCCGCGCGGGAACACCGGTTCGCCGGTGCCGCCCTTGCCGATGGCGACGGCGGGCTCACCCAGCTGGGTCAGGGCCTGCCGGGCGCAGTAGCGGGCGCCGATGAAATCACGGCGACGCTTCTCGACCGCGCGAGCGATCAGATGCTCCTCGCCGGGATGCGGTTTCAGATCCTCCGGGTAGGCCGTCAGCTCGGCCGCCGCGACCCCGCTCGGGAGAATTCTGCCGAGTATGCGCGCCGACTCCGTCGCCGCGACTGCCCGCTCCTCGATGACCCGCCTCCTGCTCGCTTCCACCAACTGCCGAATCGAGCCTACCGGGCAGGCCGGTCACCGACCGATTCGCGCGGACGTGCACGGCCCGGCCCGGCAGGCCGCGACGGATCAGACCAGGCCGCGACGGCGTTCGGCCTGCTCCTTCATCTTCACCGCGGCCGCCTGCATCTCCGGGGTGATCTTGAAGTGGCCGCCCCACTCGTTGAGGGTGTCGCCGTAGTCGGGGACCGGCAGGATCTGACGCAGCAGCTTGTCGGGCAGGCCGCGACGCTGCCACTCGCGCGGGTAGCCGAGCGACACCTCCTCGAAGCGGACGCCGTCGTACCAGGTGGTGCGCGGAATATGGAGGTGGCCGTAGACGGCGCAGACCACGTTGTAACTGGTGTGCCAGTCCGCGGTCAGGTCGGTGCCGCACCACAGGGAGAACTCCGGGTACCACATCATGTCGACCGGCTTGCGCAGCAACGGGAAGTGGTTGATCAGAACCAGCGGAGTGTCGGCGGGCAGCGCGTCAAGGCGGCGCTGGGTGTACTGGACGCGGGCGTGACACCAGGCGTCGCGAGTCAGGTACGGCTCGGCCGACAACAGGAACTCGTCGGTCGCCACCACATTGCGGTCCCGGGCGATGGCCAGGCCCTCGGCCTTGGTCTTCGCGCCCTCCGGCAGCCACGAGTAGTCGTAGAGCATGAACAGCGGGGCCAAGGTGACCGCGCCGCCGAACTCCTCCGCGCCCGCGCCCTCCCACACCGGGAACGGGTCCTCCGGGGTGACGACGTCCAGATCGCGGCACAGCGACACCAGGTAGTCGTAGCGGGCCGCGCCGTGCATCTGCACGGGATCCTTTGCGGTGGTCCACAATTCGTGATTGCCGGGCACCCAGATGACCTTGGCGAAGCGGCCGCGCAGCGTCTGCAGGGCCCAGCGGATGTCATCGGTCTTCTCGCCGACGTCACCGGCCAGGATCAGCCAGTCCTCGGGGGAATCCGCGTGGATCGCCTCCACCACCGGCTTGTTGCCCTGATGACCGACATGGATGTCGCTCACCGCCATCAACTTCGGAATCACCCGGTTCCGCCTTCCTGTTCACGACCGTCCTGGCAGCAACCATCCCGGCCTCCACCAGATTCCCATGCGCGGGAGAAACCGACGTCACCGCACCCAGCGAAGGCGAGCCGCGGCGCCGAATCCGGCCGCGACGGTGAGGGTTCCGGACGGCTCCCGGCGACACGACGCCACCGCCACATGACAGGGGCGCGGGATCTCGGCGGGGATGCGGACGCCGCCCTCGATCTCGTAGCGCATATTGGTGACCTTCCAGCGCTGCGCCTGCGGGTCGTCGGGGTCGTCGGGCGGGGCGTCGGCGCGGGCCACGACCATGACCTCGGTGACGCCGGTCGGCCATTGGAAGACCAGCAGGCCATTGCGCTCGGCGAGGCCGCGCACGGTCGGCAGGCCGCTGGGCTCGCGGGCGGTGTCGGCGGCAGCCCCGGTGGAACCGGTGGCCGAATTCTCGGCGGGTCCAGGGGTGTTTCGGCGGGCGGCGGGATCGCCGTGTTGTGCTGTCGACGCGGACCCCGTGGTGGCGGCAGTCCGGTCCGAGCGGGTCATGTCCGAGGCGCGGCCCGAGATCGAGGCGACCACGCCGTACACCGGCACCGGTCCGGCGGGCGCGCCGCCGTCCTCCATGGCCACGCCGCGGGTGCGGCCGACCACGCGCCAGGAACCGTCCGCGAGCAGCCGGGTGATGCGGTACTCGGCCTGGTCGGTGGTCGACGGGGTCCAGGTGATCACGACCGTGCCGTCCGGTTTGCGGCTGACGGTGACGTGTTCGGGCGCGGCGACGCGGAGTTCGGCCAGGGCCGCGCGGGCCTCGGCGTGGTCGGCGCAGACCTCGAGGACTTCGCGCACCGCCTGCATGCGCAGGCCGGGATCGGCGGGGAGGGCCTCGAACAGGCGGCCCGCCTCGATCACAGCGGCCCGCGCACGGCCGATCAGCAGTTCCCGGCTCGCGCCGCGCGGATCGGGATTCGCGACATCGGCGGCTCTCCGATCCAGGAAGTCCAGGTGCTCGGCCAGCGCCTCCACGAATCGCCGCCCCGCGCAGCAGGACACGGCGGCCCGCCAGTGCACGACTGCCTCGGCGAGCACCCGCTCGACGTCCTCCCCCACCGCGCGCACCGAGCGCGCGGCCGCCGCGTCATCGCCGACCAGTCGCCGGGCGTCGGCGATGAAAGCCGCCGCCTCCTTGGGCTTTCCGGCCCGCAGCGACGCCCGCGCCGCCCGCAACGCGGCCTCCCACGGCCGCCCCGACTGGGTCGTGCCGTCGTAGGGCGTCCGCTGCCAGTGCTCCGGCTGCGGCGCGCCCGGCGGGTTCGCCTCGTCCGCGGCGGGATTCACCGGAGCAGCTGTCGACGTGGCTGAGGTGGACTGTTTCTCCGGAGTGGTCGACGGTTTCCGACCGGCCGCGAGGTGTTCGCGCCCCTCGACGGTGGTGCCGAGCTCGTCGGCGAGGGCGACGAGGATGCGTTCGGCATTGGCGCGGTCGAGACCGCCGGCGATGGCCACGCCGAGCAGGTAGTCGAAATCCGGTGCCACCAGCAGGTCCTCGACGAGCACGGCCGCGCGGACCTGGGGGCGCAGCTGGTCGGTGACGGTCTCGGTGATGGTCAGCAGATAGGCGTCGACCAGCGGACCGCCGGGCTCGAGCAGATCGCCGATGTGGATGAGGAGCTCGTCGAGGACCACGCGCAGACGGCCGGGCGGGAGCTCGCGGGTGCGGGCGCGCAGGGCCTCGGCGCGCAGGCGGATCTCGTTGCTGCGGTGGGCCGCCGAGAAATCCATGTCGAGCAGGGACAGCAGGGTGGGCACCGGGTCACCGGCGAGGAGTCGCTCGTATTCGGCCAGCAGCGACCGGATCTGGCGGCGACGCTCGGTACTCAGCGCGGGCGCGGCCGGGGGCGGCGGCGCGGCGGGGGCCTCGTCGATGATGCGGTGGCGGCGGACCCGGGCGGCGACCTCGGCGACCGTCAGGCCACCGAGGCGGCCGATGTCCTCGAGGCCCGCAATCTTCCCGGCGGGAATGCCGTTGTGCCGCTGGATCAGCCGCTCGATGGCGGCATCGAGCATCTCGTAGCGTTCGGCGTCCCGACGGTCACGCAACTGCTTGACCCGGTCGGCCTCGATCAGCCGGGAACCGGTGTGCAGCAGCGGCTCGGACAGCTCCTGATGCGCCTCGACCAGCAGCCCGGCCAGCACCCGGAACTTGGGGTGGTCGCGCAGCTTCTGCCACAGCGCCCATACCTGCTCGACGCGCGCGGCGACGTCGGCGTCACTCAGCCGGGACGCGTCGGCGAGCGGAATGTCGTACAGCTCGAAGGCATCCGACTCCGCGAGGCCGCCGCGGCGTTCGACGGCGGCGAGGACGCGTTTGCGATAGTCATTGGGATCGAAGGCGTGCATGGCTTTTCGTCGGACAGCGTATACCGGTCAGGAATTGCGACGGCGGGTGCGCTGCAGCTGATCCAGCTCGCGCTCCACATCCGCCTGTGACAGGGTGGCCCCGGTCTGCACCGACAAGGTCAGCGGCAGATCGGCGTCCACATGGTAGGCCGTCACGTGCAGCACACCGTCGAATCCCATCTCGAAGGTCACCCGGACTTCACTACCCTCCGGATACCCCGGCGGAATATCGCGAATCCTGCCCTCCACCAGCACCTTCGTGTCCTCGGGACGGGTCGAGGCCGCCTGCCCCTGCTGCTCGACGATGGTCAGCTCGATCTGCTCCTGGTGCGCGCGCACCGTGCCGTAGGAGCGTCGCACCTTGATCGGCAGCGTCTGGTTGCGGTGCACCAGCCAGCTCGCCGCCAGCCCGTTGAACGGATCCAGCGCCAGCACACCGAACCCGCGCGACACCACGGTGTCCACCTGGATCTCGATCATGCGGCGCACCAGGCTCACCGGCTGGCCGAAGGATGCGGCCACCCGCACCAGCGAACCCTCCAGGTCACCGGGATCGGCGTCACCGAGCGGCGCTCCGTCGCGGAGCCGCCCGCGGGTCACCAGGTCCGCGGCCACCAGCCGCTCCATCTCCAGCTTCTCGCCGTACAGCGCGGCGCCGCGGGCCACCGACAGGTCCGGGTCGCGCAGTTCGCCGGTGAGCCCGAATTCCTTCCGTAGCTGCTCGGCCACCATCGGCATGCGCGAGGAGCCGCCGACCAGCAGCAGCCGGTCCACCTGCCGCACCCCGCGCTTCTCGGCGGCGGCCAGCACGGCCTTGGTCAGGTCCAGGGTGCGCCGCATGAGCGAGGCGGTCAGCGATTCCAGATCGGAGCGGGTCAGCGGGATCACCGCCCGCGCGCCGTCGTGCGCGATCACCACCTCGGTGGCCTCGGCGGCGGTGAGCTCCTGTTTGGCCTGTTCGGCGGCCAGCACCAGCAGCTGGGAGCCGACCGAATCGTCCAGGGGGTCTTCGGCATCCGGGTTGGCCGTGCAGAACTGCTGGGACAGATACAGCGCCAGCCGCTCGTCCCAGTCCGCGCCGCCGAGCTGATGGTCGCCCTCCACCGCGAGCACCGAGATGCGGCGATCGGCCAGTTCGATGACGGTGGCGTCGAAGGTGCCGCCGCCGAGGTCGTAGACCAGCACGGTCTCGCGCGTGGGTTCCTTGCCGAGTTCGATACCGCCGTCCAGGCGCCCGAAGCCGTAGGACAGCGCGGCCGCGATCGGCTCCGAGAGCACACCCGCCACATCGAATCCGGCGTAGGTTCCGGCCTGGATGGTGGCGCGGCGCTCCTCGTCACCGAAGTAGGCGGGCACCGTGATGACCGCGCGCCGCACCGGTTCGCCACCGGAGAACTCGGCGTCGGCGGCAAGGCTTTTCAGGATGAGCGCCGACACCGCGGGCGCGGACCACAGCTGCCCGTGCGCGCCGAACCGCCATTCGGCGTCGCCCATGCGGCGCTTCACCAGGGTGCACACATTGTCAGGGTCGAGCCGGGCCTGCCGGCGCGCGCCCTCGCCGACCACATGGTCGCTCGCGGAGGCGAACAGCACAACGGAGGGAACGGTCGGTTCCCCCTTCAATCCGACCAGGACCTGCGGCCGGCCATCTGCGTCGATTGCCGCAATTGCCGAATTCGTTGTGCCCAGATCGATTCCATAGACCCCCATGGCGGCGATGGTAGCAGTCACCGGCGACAGCTGGGTTTATCGTTCGTGCATGACCGATCCAGCCCCGGCGGCCACGATTCCCCAGGCGCCCCCAGCGACCGCGGAGGAGTCCGCCCCGACTCTCGACCGCATCACCGAACGCATCGACGACCTCGCCCGGGTCATCGCCCGGCAGGCCGCCACCATCGAGCGACTAGCCGACGCCGCCAAACTGAAGATCCGCGACGAGCGCGCCGAAGCCGACGCGCCGCTGCTGCGCGATCTGTTCGCCCTGCACGGGCTGGCCCAGACCTTCGTCTCCACCTCGAATTCGGAACCGGACCGCCAGGGCTTCGAGGCCATCAATCGCCGGGTCGAGCGCATGCTGGCCGAGCGCGGCGGCGAGCTGGTGACGCCGTTCCGGGGCACGGCGTTCGATCCGGACACCATGGAGGCCGCCGAGATCGTGGGCACCGACGACCGGGAGGCGGACAAGACCGTGGAGTCGGTCATCCAGCCGGGCCTGACCATAGGGGATCGCTCGATCCGGCCCGCGAAAGTCGTTGTGCGGCGGTATCGAGGGGCCTGATTCCGAACCAGAACTGACACGTGTTCTAGTAGGCTGCGAAGTGCACGGACTGATCGATCGCGGAGGACGCAGATGAGTCAGCACTATCGCAGCATCGATGTCGGCGAACCGATGACGCGGTTCGCCCGGGGGTGGCATTGCCTCGGGCTCGCCGAGAGCTTCCGGGACGGACAGCCACATTCGGTCAATGCCTTCGGCACCAAACTGGTGATCTGGTCCGACAGCAAAGGCGAATTACACGCCCTCGACGGCTACTGCCGGCACATGGGCGCGGACCTCGCCTACGGCAGCGTCAAGGACGACAATATCGCCTGCCCCTTCCACGATTGGCGGTGGCGCGGCGACGGCAAATGCGCCGCCATTCCCTATGCGCGGCGCGTTCCGCCGTTGGCGCGCACCCGGTCCTGGACCACCTGCGAGGAAAACGGCCAGTTCTTCGTGTGGAACGACCCGGAAGGCAATCCCCCGCCGCCCGAGGTCGCCATTCCGCACATCGAGGGCATCGAGACCGACCAGTGGAGCGACTGGGACTGGAACTCACTGCTCATCGAGGGCGCGCACTGCCGCGAGATCATCGACAACAACGTCGACATGGCGCACTTCTTCTACATTCACTTCGCGTACCCCGTGTACTTCAAGAATGTGTTCGAAGGGCATGTGGCGACCCAGTTCCTGCACTCCAAGGGCCGGCCGGACATTCACGCCAAGTCCAACTATTCGCAGGAAATGTCGCTGCTGCGTTCGGAGGCCTCCTATTTCGGGCCGTCGTACATGATCAACTACCTGCACAACGACTTCGGCGACAACACCGTCGAGGTGGCGCTCATCAACTGCCACTACCCGGTCACCCACAACTCGTTCATGTTGCAGTGGGGCGTGAGCGTGCAGCGCATCCAGGGTCTGCCGCCGGAGAAATCCGAGAAGCTCGCCAAGTCCTTCGGCAAGAGCTTCGGCGTCGGATTCCTCCAGGACGTCGAGATCTGGAAACACAAGACCCGCATCGACAATCCGCTGCTCACCCAGGAAGACGGGCCGGTCTATCAGCATCGCCGCTGGTACGAGCAGTTCTACGTCGACGTCGCCGATATCAAGCCGGAAATGACGGCCCGGTTCGAGTACGAGGTCGACACCACCCACGCCAACGAGAACTGGCAGGCCGAGGTCGCGCAGAACCTCGAGAAGCAGGCCGCCGCCCAGGCGAACGGCTCCAGCGACTAGCGACGCCGCCGGAACGGACTACGCCATCCGTCCCGGCACCTCGGCGCCGACGCGGGCCCAGCGGCCCGACAGCGCCCGCCACGACACCGTGATCAGGCGCAGGACCAGGAAGGCGACCAGGCCGGTCCAGATTCCGCCGATGCCCCAATCGAATTCGAGCGACAGCCAGATCATCGGGAGGAACCCGAGCAGCGCCGAGCCGAGGGTGGCGTTGCGCAGGAAGGCGGCATCGCCCGCGCCCAGCAGGACGCCGTCGAGGGCGAACACCACACCGCCGATCGGGATGATCGCGACGAAGAACCACCAGACCACATTGGTGCGGTCCAGCACCGCGGGATCATCGGTGAACAGGCGCGGAATCAGCGAGTGACCCGCGGCGAAGAACACCGCCAGCACCGTCGCGAACACAGTCGACCAGGCCGTGACCCGCCGGGCCAAACCCTGTGCCCCGCGCGCGTTTCCGGCCCCGAGCGCCGCGCCGACCAGCGTCTGCGCCGCGATGGCCAGCGAATCCAGCGTCAGCGCCAGGAAGTTCCACAGTTGCAGCACCAGCTGATGCGCCGCCACCGACGCCGCCCCGAACCGCGAGGCCACCGCCGCCGCCGACACGAACGACGCCTGGAAGGCGAGGCTGCGCGCGATCAGGTCCCGGCCCAGCACCAGCTGCGCCTTCATGATCTCGAGGTGCGGCGCGATCGACACGTGCGCCCGCCACAACGCGCGCACGAACAACACCCCGGACACCGCCTGCCCGGCCAGATTCGCGACCGCCGACCCCTCCAGCTCCATCCGGGGCGCGCCCAGCAGCCCGTGCACCAACGTCGGGCACAGCACGCCCGAAACCACCAGCCCCGCAACCACATACAGCAATGGCCGCCGCGTCTGCTGCACCCCGCGCATCCATCCGTTCCCGGCCATCGACAGCAGGATCAACGGCACCCCGAACAAGGCGATCCGCACCCACGACTCGGCCGCGTCGGCGATATCGGACCCGCCGGCGATGGCCCGCGTGATCGGCCCCGCGAACACCTGCACCACCAGTACGATCGCCAACCCGGCCGCGACCGCGATCCAACTGGCCTGCACGCCCTCCACGACCGCCCCGCGCTCCTCCCCCGACCCGTGCCGCCGGGCCGCGCGCGCCGTCGTCCCGTAACTCAGGAACGTCAACTGCGAACTGACCTGCGCCAGAATCAAACCCCCGACCGCCAACCCCGCCAGCGCCAACGCCCCGAGCCGCCCCACCACGGCCATGTCGAACAGCAGGTAGATCGGCTCGGCGACCAGTACACCGAGGGTCGGCACCGCGATCCCGAGAATCCGCCGCGGCCCCGCGGCCGCCGCCTCCGCGCCCCGCGCTTCCGCCCGCGCGCGTCTGGCCGCCTCATCCCCCGCCGCCGGGGATCCCGGATCCTCCCCGCCATCCGCCACGATCTCCGCACCGCTCATGGGCCCACCATTCCACACGGGAACCGGCCGAAGCGCCCGCCGAGAGCCGTGAACGGGCAAATATATGGTGCGGACCGCGGGCACCGGTTCCTGCCGCCGCCCCGGTACCGGCACCGACGCTCAATCCCGGACCCGCCACACGAATGGCCCACGACGCCAGAGCGACCGACGGCTCTGCCTGCCGAGGCCTGGTCCCCGACAAGGCTCCTCCGTGCCTCTGCCATCCGACGCGCCCGGCGGCAAGGTTAGATGCGCATGTCCGCATTTGAACATGCCAGCCTACCGCCGACCGCTCGATGACAGCGCGCACGCGGCCGCCGGGAGGGAGCCGAAGCCCGACGTTCGCGGTCAGACCACCGACGCAGCCGCATTCGCCGGGTGCCGACCGTAGGCAGGAGTACCCGCCTACTGAAGTCGGCCTCTCCCCCGAACTCGGCCGCGGCCCGCTTCATTCGCGGCGAGCACGCCACCACAGCGCCGCGACGGTGACGGCGGCAGCCGCCAGCGCCGGGCGGGTGTACGGGGA
Source organism: Nocardia sp. CA-136227 (assembly GCF_050955695.1). NCBI lineage: Bacteria > Bacillati > Actinomycetota > Actinomycetes > Mycobacteriales > Nocardiaceae > Nocardia > Nocardia sp. CA-136227. The sequence goes on along the minus strand of NZ_CP192081.1, from coordinate 2,479,261 downwards.
GCGCGGGCGGGACAGGGTGTCGCCGCGGATGGCGGATGCGAGCTGCGGCGTCGGGTGGACGGGGCGTAGTTCGAAGATGCGGAAGATACGGCCGCCGGAGAGCTCGTGTTCCATTTCGTAGCCGGGCCAGAATTCGATGGCGGTGTCCCAGGCGCGTTTTCGTTCGACGCCGGTGATCTGGGTGACAGTGACGGGGAAGCGCTGGCCGCCCACATGGACGGTGGCGGTGGCAGCGGAGCGCAGGTTGGCCGACCAGGACGGGTGGTCGGGGCTGCCCCAATTGGAGCCGATGAGCAGGATGCTGCCGTCGTCGGGGACGTAGAGCAGCGAGGTGGTGCGCGGGAGGCCGGTCTTGCGGCCGATCACGGTCAGTTCGAGGGAGGGCAGGCCCGCGATGTCGAGAACGCCGTTGCGCCCCCGGGTGATTCGCCGGACCGCGCGGTCGGACGCGAGAATCGTGCCGGCCGCGTGCATGACCCAGCGCTGGGTGCCGAGACGGCGGGCGATGCGGGGCAGAACTGTAGACGCCATGGGAATTCCTCACCGGTATCGGGAGTTCCGCGAACGCGGTCGCGCATGCCTTCGCCCACTTCGAGAATGCTGAAACGTCCTTGTCATCAAGCGTATTCGCGCGGAAGCCCCCGGACTGTTCCCCCGGCAAGCCGTCGGCGGAGGATGGTTGTCGAATCCACTGTAATCACAAAGGCTTAATCGCGGGTGGCGAGCCGGAAATCGGTGGGGTCAGTCACTCGAGCTCAGTCACTCAAACGGGATTTCAGCGTCTCGATCAGATCGTCGTGCGACCCGGTCGCGCTGTACCCGGCGGCGTAGCGATGCCCGCCACCGCCCAGCGACACCGCCACCCGCGCCACATCGACGCCGGGAGTGCCGTCGGCATTGGCGTGCGAACGCAGCGACACCGTCCACCGGTCCGGTTCGGTCCGCGATTCCTTGAACACGGCCGCGACCTGCGCCTCGGCGGCGGTGCGGATGAGGTCGATGACGCTCTCCACCTCCTCGGACCGGACCGCCTCGGTGTCCTCGCGGCGGACCACCGCGTAGACCAGGCCCGCTCCCCCGGCCGCGTCGGGCAGCAACTGCGCCGACCCGAGCACCCGCGACAGCATCGGCAGCCAGGCGAAGGGATGGGTGTCCATGAGGGTGCGGGTGATGGCCGCGCCGTCGATACCGGTGGCCAGCAGCCGTTCGGCCAGGGCGTGCGAGCCCGGCCGCACCCATTTGAACGAGCCGGTATCGGTGACCAGTCCGGCGTAGAGGCAGTGCGCGATATTCGCGTCCAGCGGCTCGGACCAGGCGTCCAGGATACGGGCGATGACACCCGCGGTCGACTCGGCGGACTCGTCGACGATGTTCACCGCGCCGAAGCGGGTGTTGGAGCGGTGATGGTCGATCACCAGAGTGGTTGCGGCACCGGCCAATCGGTCCCGCAGCACACCGAGCCGATCCGCGCTGCCGCAGTCAACCGTGACCAGCACATCCGTCTCGGCCGGGACCTGATCGGGCCCGACCAGCAGCTCGGTGCCGGGCAGCGACCGCATGGACACCGGCAACCGGTCCGGTTCGGCGAAGCAGACGACGACCGGGACCCCACGCCGACGCAGGACCTGCGCCAACGCCAGCCCGCTGCCGACGGTATCGGCATCGGGCTGGATATGGCACAGGATGGTCACCGACTTCGCGGCGTCGAGAATCTCGACCGCCGGGGTGACGTCGACGGGGGTCACCGGAGGTCAGGCTTCGTCGTCGTCTTCGTCCTCTTCGCTCTTGTACGGGTCCTCGTCACCGGCGTAGGTCGCGCCGACGGCGACCTGCGCGACCCGCGCGTCGCTGGCGCGGGCCTTGGACAGCAGCTCTTCCATCTCGCGCGCCGCGTCGGGCACGGTGTCGAGCTTGAACGCGAGGGTGGGGGTGAACTTCACCCCGGTGCCCGCGCCCACCTTGGACCGCAGAATGCCGGCGGCGGCCTTCAGACCGGCAGCGGCTTCCGCGTAATCGGGTTCGGCGTCGATGGTTTCACCCATGACGGTGTAGAAAATTGTCGCCTCGCGTAGATCCCCCGTCACCTTGGAATCGGTGACGGTGACGAACCGCAGTCGCGGATCCTTGATCTCGTACTCGATCGCCGTGGCGACGATGGACGAGATGCGCTTCGCGAGTCGGCGTGCTCGGGCTTGGTCAGCCATGAGAGCGCTCCTCACTTCTTCAGTCTTCGGGTCCGAAGATGCGGCGGCGTACCGACAGCAACTCTAACTCCGGACGATTGGCGACGTGCCGTTCACACTTGTCCAGCACCTCGGTCAGGTGGTTCATGCCGTAGCTGACCATTGCCACACCGAGCAATGACCGTCGATAACGGTCATGATCTCCGCCCTCGGTGACACTCACATCGAACCGTTTCAGGTCCGCGAGGATGGGGCGGATGACAGAGCGCTTCTCTTTCAGTGAATGCACATCACCGAGCAAGATATCGAACTCGAGCGCTCCGAAGAACATCTTTTCAGTCATATGAACGCGCCCCGGGGAATGCGCGCACAGTTACCCGGAAAGGTAAGGGGCACAACCCCGCCGGACCCGAAGGTCCGGCGGGATCGCGTACTGCTTTCGCCTAGTCGCGCGGCTTCTCGCGCAGCTCGTAGGCCTCGACGATGTCGCCTTCCTTGATGTCGTTGTACCCGACGGTCAGACCACATTCGTAGCCTTCGCGGACCTCGGTCACGTCATCCTTCTCACGACGCAGCGACTGGATGGTGGTCTCGGCGACCACGACGTTGTCGCGGATCAGGCGCGCCTTGGCGTTGCGCTTGACCGAACCCGAGAGCACCCAGCAACCCGCGATGTTGCCGAACTTGGAGGAGCGGAAGATCTGGCGGATCTCCGCCCGGCCCAGCTCGTGCTCCTCGTAGATCGGCTTGAGCAGACCCTTGAGGGCCTTCTCGATCTCGTCGATCGCCTGGTAGATGACCGAGTAGTAGCGGATGTCCACGCCTTCGCGGTTCGCCAGCTCGGTCGCCTTGCCCTCGGCGCGGACGTTGAACCCGATGATGATCGCGTTCGACGCCGACGCCAGGTTGACGTTGGTCTCGGTGACGCCACCGACACCGCGGTCGATGACGCGCAGACGCACCTCGTCGCCGACATCGATACCGAGCAGCGCCTCTTCGAGGGCCTCGACGGTACCGGAGTTGTCGCCCTTGAGGATCAGGTTCAGCTCCGAAGTCTCCTTCAGAGCGGCATCCAGATCTTCCAGGGAGATCCGCTTGCGGCTGCGCGCGGCCAGGGCGTTGCGCTTGCGAGCGTTGCGGCGGTCGGCGATCTGACGCGCGATGCGGTCTTCCTCGACCACGAGCAGGTTGTCGCCGGCGCCGGGCACCGAGGTGAAACCGATGACCTGGACGGGCCGCGACGGCATGGCCGCCACGACGTCGTCGCCGTGCTCGTCGACCATGCGGCGGACGCGACCGTAGGCGTCACCCGCCACGATCGAGTCGCCGACCCGCAGCGTGCCGCGCTGGATGAGCACGGTCGCCACCGGGCCACGGCCGCGGTCGAGGTGGGCCTCGATGGCCACACCCTGCGCGTCCATGTCCGGGTTCGCCCGCAGATCCAGCGAGGCGTCCGCGGTCAGGACCACGGCCTCGAGCAGCGACTCGATGTTGGTGCCCTGCTTGGCGGAGATGTCGACGAACATGGTGTCGCCACCGTATTCCTCGGCCACCAGACCGTATTCGGTCAACTGCTGGCGAATCTTCTGCGGATTCGCGCCTTCCTTATCGATCTTGTTGACCGCCACCACGATCGGCACATCCGCGGCCTGCGCGTGGTTGATGGCCTCCACCGTCTGCGGCATGACGCCGTCGTCGGCCGCGACCACGAGGATCGCGATATCGGTGGCCTTCGCACCACGGGCACGCATGGCGGTGAACGCCTCGTGACCGGGGGTATCGATGAAGGTGATGAGGCGGTCTTCGTCGTTGACCTCGGCCAGCACCTGGTAGGCGCCGATGTGCTGGGTGATACCGCCGGCCTCGCCCTCACGGACGTTGGCCTTACGGATGGTGTCCAGCAGTCGGGTCTTACCGTGGTCGACGTGACCCATGACGGTCACGACCGGCGGACGGACCTGCAGGTCTTCCTCGTCGCCGTCGTCCTCGCCGTAGGTGAGGTCGAAGTTGGCGAGCAGCTCGCGGTCCTCGTCCTCCGGGGAGACCACGTGCACGACGTAGTTCATCTCCGAACCCAGCAGCTCGAGGGTCTCCTCGTTCACCGACTGGGTCGCGGTCACCATCTCACCGAGGTTGAACAGCGCCTGGACCAGCGAGGCCGGGTTGGCGCCGATCTTCTCGGCGAAGTCCGACAGCGACGCGCCACGGGCGAGACGCACGATCTCACCGTTGCCGCGCGGCAGCCGCACGCCACCGGCGATGGGCGCCTGCTGGTTCTCGTACTCGGCGCGCTTCGCCCGCTTCGACTTACGGCCACGACGCGGAGCTCCACCCGGACGACCGAACGCACCCGCGGCACCGCCGCGACCGCCACCGGAACCCGGACGGCCACCGCCGCCACCACCGGGACGACCCCGGAAACCACCGGGAGCACCCGTGCCACCACCGGCACCGGCACCGGCGCCAGCGCCGCCACCCGCACCGGGAGCGCCGCCACCGCGGTAACCGCCGCCACCGCCACCGGGACGGCCGCCGCCGGCACCCGGACCACCCGGACGCGCCGGACGGCCTGCGCCACCCGGACCGGCCGGACGCTGAGCGCGAGCGGGCATGGCACCCGGGTTCGGCCGCGGGGGCATCGAACCGGGGCTGGGACGCGGACCGCCGGGACGGGGACCGCCCTGACCGGCAGCAGCCGGACGGGGACCACCCTGGCCGGGACCGGGGCGCGGACCGCCCTGGCCGGGACCCGGACGGGGACCGCCCTGACCCGGACCCGGACGCGGGCCGCCCTGCGGCTGACCCGGACGCGGGCCACCCTGGCCCTGACCCGGACGCGGACCACCCTGGCCCTGACCCGGACGAGGGGCCGGACGCGGCGCGGGACGCTCGGGCGCGGAAGAGAAGGGGTTGTTACCGACACGCGGCGGCTTCGGACCCGGCTTCGGGCCACCCGGACGCGGACCGGACTGCGGGGCGGGGGCACCGCCCTGCTGCGCCGGACGCGGGGCCTGAGCGCCCGGACGCGGAGCGTCGGTACGCGGGGCCTGCGGAGCCGGAGCGGACGGAGCCGGAGACGCGGAAGCGGCTGCCGGAGCAGCGTTTTCGCGAGCCGCGGGCTTCGGGCCCGGAGCCGGACGCGCTGCGGGAGCGGCCGGGGTCGCGGGCGATTCGGCACGGGCGGCCGGAGCCACCGGTGCGGCGGGGGCCGGAGCCGGAGCCGCGGGGGCCGGAGCCGCCGGGGTCGGACGCGGGCCGGGACGGGGACCGGCACCCGGGGTGGCCGGCTTGCCGGCCGCCGCCTCTCCGGGCCTTGCCGGACGCGGGGTGCTGTCACCACTGGGCTTGGGGGCCGCCGACTTGGCGGCACCGGAGGGGGCGCTCTTGGGTGCGAGCGACTCCCGCAGCCGGCGCGCGACAGGTGCTTCCACCGTCGAGCTCGCCGACTTCACGAACTCGCCCTGCTCCTTGAGCCGCGCGAGTAGTTCTTTGCTCGTGACACCGAGTTCTTTTGCCAACTCGTGCACGCGGGCCTTGCCTGCCACTGCTCTCCTCACTCAGAGGCCGAGCGTGACAGCCCGCTTACAACGGGGCGTCCGCACGACCTCGACTAATTTCGAAGGCCGATCATTTCTGGGACTTCACGGTGTGCTCATGAGTGCTCGTGCCTGTTCTCTACGTAATGCTCCAGGGCTGAGATATCCAGATGTCCGGACACTCGTAGTGCTCTGCCGATTGCTCGGCGCCGAACTGCTTGACTCAGACAAACCGAAGAGGGGTGCAACCAAGCACCCCTTCCGGGAAGTCTGCGCCGCGGATCCGGAACGACCACAAGGGTTTGCCCACTCTCGGCAGACCCTTGCGCCACGACCCGCATCAGATCGGCAGCCAGCTCGCGTCTGCGACATCCGATGCAGGTCCGGACGGGTGCTGATCTTACCGGCACCCGCTCGGCGCGCGGAGAAGTCGAAGACTCGCGCTGAGCCTGCGTCCACTCTACCGCTCTCACGTCCCGATCTCCGCATCCGTACCCCTTGGAAGTTACCAAGCTGTCATCCCAGGGGTCTGTTTCACAAATCCATTTCCGACCGGGCCGGACTCATCGAGCAAGATCAGCCCGGTGCCGGGCGGCCGTGATCGAGCTACCGTGGCGCCTCGATCCCGGCCGTACGCGACCCTCAGTTCCGGTGCGTGTCGGAGCCGCCGGTCGCCGCCGCGGGACGCGCGCCGCCCTGCGGGTCGGCCGCCGCGTCCGAGCGGATGTCGATCCGCCAGCCGGTGAGCCGGGCCGCCAGGCGGGCGTTCTGCCCCTCCTTGCCGATGGCGAGGGAGAGCTGGAAGTCGGGGACCACCACGCGCGCGGCGCGGGCGTCGGGGTCCACGATCGTCACCGACACAACCTTCGACGGGGACAGCGCATTCCCGACGAAGGCGGCCGGGTCCTCGGCGTAGTCGATGATGTCGATCTTCTCGCCCGCCAGCTCGCTCATGACGTTGCGCACACGCTGACCCATCGGGCCGATGCACGCGCCCTTGGCGTTGACGCCCGGCACGGTCGAGCGGACCGCGATCTTGGAGCGGTGCCCGGCCTCGCGGGCCACGGCCACGATCTCGACCGAGCCGTCCGCGATCTCGGGGACCTCGAGCGCGAACAGGCGGCGCACCAGGTTCGGGTGGGTGCGCGAGAGGGTGATCTGCGGGCCGCGCGGGCCACGCGAGACGCCGACCACGTAGCACTTGATGCGGTCGCCGTGCTCGTAGGTCTCGCCCGGCACCTGTTCGGCGGGCGGGATGACACCCTCGGCGCCATGGGCTTCCGAGCCGATGCGGACCACGACGGTGCCGCGGGCGTTCATGCGCGCGTCGCGCTGCACCACGCCGCCGACGATGTCGCCCTCGTGGGTGGAGAACTCGCCGAAGGATTTCTCGTTCTCGGCGTCGCGCAGCCGCTGCAGCACCACCTGGCGGGCGGTGGTGGCGGCGATGCGGCCGAAGCCCTCGGGGGTGTCGTCCCACTCGGAGATGACATTGCCGTCGGCGTCGACCTCGCGGGCCATCACGCGCACGACACCGGTCTTCTGGTTGATGTCGATGCGGGCGTTGGGCTGGTGGCCCTCGGTGTGCCGGTAGGCGGTGAGCAGCGCGGACTCGATCGCGGAGATCACCGTCTCCATCGAGATCCCCTTGTCGGCGACAATCGCGCGCAGGGCTTCGATTTCGATGTTCATTCCACGATCCCTTCGGTCAGTGAATCGGATTCTGTTGTTTCGGTTTCGTTGTCCTCCGGGGCGCCCGGCTGGGGACGGCCCGGCGCTACTCCCCCCGCGAGGTCCAGCTCGGCCACGCCGGGTGGAGTGAATTCCACCTGCACGACGGCCGAGTGGATGTCGGCGAGCGGCACCGTCACCCGGTGTGGCTTCCGCTTGCCGCCGAGGACCAGGGCGATGTCGGTGTCGGTGAGGACGCCGACCCTGGCCTCGAACGTGGATTTGCCCTTCTCCTCCGGTGATTCGGCGCCGGGAGCCAGGGTGATCTTGACCTTGCGCCCCTGCGCGCGCTGCCAGTGCCGCGGGCTGGTGAGGGGCCGGTCGATGCCGGGGGTGGTGATCTCCAGCAGATACGGGGTCTCGCCGAAGTCACCGGCGTCGTCGAGGGTCTGCGAGATCTCCGAGCTCAGTTCCGCGACCGCGTCCAGGTCCGGGGATCCGTCGCTGTCGACGGTCACCTTGACCTTGCTCGCTGGACCGGCAGCCGAGATCGCGACGCCTTCGAGGTCGAATCCTCGGCGTTCGACGAGCTCAGCAACTAGCTGGCTCACCCTTTCCTCGGTCGGCATCGGCATATGGGGCGGCTCCTGGTTCAGTTGTCACGGGTTGAGTTGTCTGCTTCGGCGAAATACCGGGCCGAAGGTCTAGCGTAACGCGCTGAAAGAGTGTAAAGGACCAGCCGACCCGCCTGAGTTCGGCATGGTCGGCCGTGCGGTACCGCTGGCGCGTCGAGAGCGACGCGCCCAAGACGGTTGCCCGTCGTCGCTGATCACAGCCTATCCGACCGCCCTCGCGCAGCAAGCTGTCCGCGACGGCTGGCACCATGTACCCCGTGCCCAGCAGTCAGAGCGGCCTCATGGCCGATGTCGTCGGTCTCACGGTCCAACCGGACCGAACCGGCTCCGCCCCCACCCCGATTTCCTCACCCCGGTCCGATGCCGCGGTGAATCGGCGCTCCGCGCTGCGGTTGGCCGGGGGCAGCCTGCTGGTGGCGGCCGCCGCGGGTGCGTCGGCCGCGTGCACGAAGAACGAGCAGCCGGCCGCGCCGGATCCGCTGCTGGCGCAGGAGACCGCGGCACTTACTGATGCCGCCGCCGCCACCGAGGCCATCGCGACCACCCCCGATCGGGCGGGCGCACTGAAGACCATCGCCGATCAGCGCACCGCGCACGCGCAGGCGCTGCGCACCGAAATCGACCGCGCCATCGGCGTTTACGGCGACGGCACCACCCCCAGCCGCCGCACCCCGCCGCCCACCGCGATCGCCGTCATCAGCCCGACGTCGGTGGCGTCGCTGCGCACCCAGCTGAGCGCCTCGCAGCGTTCGGCCGCCGACCTGTCCATCTCCCTCTCCGGATTCCGCGCCGGGCTGCTGGCCTCGATCAGCGCCTGCTGCGGCACCCACGCAGGAGTCCTTCTCGCATGACCACCCTCGATCAGCAGGCGCTCATCGATGCCCTGAGCGCCGAGTACGCGGCGGTCTACGCCTACGGCGTGATCGCCGCCTACGCCAACCACGACCGGGACAAGCTGGTGGCCGAGTACACCGCCGCGCACCGGGCCCGGCGCGACGCCACCATCGACGCGTTGCGGGCCGACGGCGCGACGGTTCCCGAACCGGCCGCCGCCTACACCGCGCCGTTCCCGGTGAACGATCCGATCCCGGCGGCGCACCTGGCGGTGACCGTGGAATCCGACGCCGCGGCCTCCTGGCGGGCGGTGGTGGAACGCGCCACCGATCCCGGCGTGCGCCGCACCGGAATCGACGCGCTCACCGAATGCGCTGTGCGCCTTGCCACTTGGGAGTCCATCCTGGGTACGAGCCCGGTGACCACACCCTTCCCCGGTAAGGCCTGATCGGATACCGGGAAACCGGTCCGCAGGGTTACCGGGAATTCGCCGCGTCCGCACTTTCCGTTTCCGTTCTCGATCACCGGGCACAACCCTGGATCGATAGGGTCTGTGCGGCGCGGCTCTTTTCGCATTTTTCCTGCCGTGCAACGAAATTCGGTGCGAGCTCGGAGGGAGATACCGTGGCGGTCGGTGCTGCGCGGGGAGAGAAAGCTGTGCGGGAGGAGAAGGCCCTACGCGAGATGACGAATCGCCTGGTCGACGACTATGGCGAGGCGCATCCGCCGGAGCGGGTCGAGGCCGTGGTGGGTGCGGTGCGCAAGCGGTTCGAGGGGCATGCGGTGCGGGATTTCGTTCCGATTCTCGTCGAACGGATTGCGCGTCGGGAGTTGGATCCGAAACGTTCCAAGAACAGCGCGGGCCAGGTCGACTCGAGCAAGTCCGAGCCGGTCGCGGCGAATGGCGAGAGCAATTCGGCCGACGGCCACGGCGCGGAGACCACGAGTGTGTTCGCGGCCGTCGCCGGCCGGTTCGTCCCGGCGCGGCTGGTCGAGAACAAGCGGGTGCTGGGGGTCGCGGCAGCCGGTGTGGCCGCGGTCACCGCACTGGGTGTGATTCTGGCTGTGCAGCAATCGGATTCGCCGTCGGAGGGCGGCACGGCCGCGCCCGTGCTGACCACGGTGCGCGGGGTCGTCGGGTCGGAGAAGTCGGCGTTCTTCGACGATCCGAAGGTGGTCGACGCGCTGGGCAAGCACGGATTCAAGGTCGACGTCGAGCCCGCGGGGTCGCGCCAGATCGCGACCTCGGTGGATCTCGGCAAGTACGACTTCGCGTTTCCGTCCAGTTCGGCGGCGGCGGAGCGGATCCAGCGCCAGCGCGGGGTGAGCGGCAAGTACATGCCGTTCTCCTCCCCCATGGCCATCGCCACCTTCAAGCCGATCGCGGACCTGCTGACCCAGGCCGGGATCGTGCAGCCCGGCGCGACAACGACTTTCGACGTCGAGAAGTACCTGTCGCTGGCCGAGAAGGGGGTGCAGTGGACGCAGCTGGACGGCAACACGGCCTATTCGGTGCCCAAGAACGTGCTGGTCTCCACGACCGACCCGCGCACCTCCAACTCGGCCGCCATGTACCTGGCCGTGACCGCCTACGTGGCCAATGACAACACCATCGTGCGCGGCGCGAAGGCCGAAGACTATGCGGTGTCCCGGGTTTCGCGGCTGTTCACCCGTCAGGGCTACACCGAGTCCTCCAGCGACGGCCCGTTCAAGGACTACCTGGCCAATGGCATGGGCACCGTCCCGATGGCCTGGATCTACGAGGCCCAGTACGTCGACGCCGCGGTGCACAACCAGCTCAAGCCCGACATGGTGCTGATGTACCCGAAGCCCACGGTGATGTCCCAGCACACCGTCGTCCCGTTCAACGACAAGGGCGACCGGCTCGGCAAGCTCCTCACCACCGACCCCGACCTGCAGCGCCTGGCCGCCGACCACGGCTTCCGGCCGACCGACGTGAGCCTGTTCACGAAAGCCACGGCCGCCCACCAGGTCCCGGTCGACCCGAACCTGGTGAACCAGGTCAGCCCGCCCGACTACGACACCCTCGAACACCTCCTCGACGGGGTCGCCAAGTCCTACAACTGAGCCGAGAACGAGGAAGGCCCGCCTGAGATGTCAGGCGGGCCTTCGTCGTTCGTCAGCGCCGCGCCGGGCCGCCGGAGCGATCGGCGCATTGCGCCCGGAGCCGGGCGATCGTCGCATTGTCGAGCGTCCGCGCGGTCGGGGTGACGAGCAGACGGGCGAGGCGGCAGTGGAACTCCTCGGGGGTGAGCCCGAAGCGCACGAACGCCGCGTCGTCGTTGCCGCCGTAGGGAGCCCACTCGGCGGCGAACTCCAGCATCTCGATCTCGAACGGGCGCACAGGGTTCATATTCCCGCGGTGTCGGCGATCTCGCCCGCCTGCTGGACCAGGGCGTCGATCTGGGCGAGAGTCGGTGTGCCCGCCGCGGATTCGTTGTGCGCCTCGTCGAGCGCCCGGCGCCGCACCCCCTCGGCGATGATGGCCAGCTTCCAGAGGCCGAGTGCGTGCCAGTAGCGCAGCGCCGCCGGGTCACGACCGGTCTCGTCGAGGTACAGGCGCGCCATCTCCGCGCGGTCGGGGAATCCCGCCAGGGTCGAGGCTTCGAGGATGCCGCACGACGGCTCGCCGGGTTCCGGCCAGTAGGTGAGCAGGCTGCCCATGTCGGCCAAGGGATCGCCCAAGGTGGACAGTTCCCAGTCCAGTACCGCGGTGACCTGTCCGGTGGCGGGCGCGGTGATCAGATTGCGCAGGTGGAAGTCGCCGTGCACCAGGCTGATCTCGCGTTGTTCGGGGACGGCCGACGCCAATCGCCGGGTGAGCGCGTCCAGCGCGGGCGACTCGCGGGTCTTGGACGATTCCCATTGCGCGGCCCAGCGTTCGAGCTGCCGCTGGGCGTAGGGCCGGTGGCCGGCGAGATCCGTCAGTCCGGTGGCGGCGAGGTCGACGGAGTGGATCCGGGCGAGCATGGCGGGCATCGACCGGGCGATGCCGAGGCGGCGTTCCGGGGACAGCGCTTCGGCCGCCGCCATCGTGTCGACGATGACGCCGTCGACGAATTCCATCAGGACGACCGGCACGTCCGCGACATCCGAATCGACTGCGACGCCGAGGATTCGGGGCGCCGGGACGCCGGTGCCCGCCAGCGCCGCCATGATTCGGGCCTCCCGCACCACGTCGTGCGCGGTGCTCAGGAGGTGACCGAGCGGCGGGCGGCGCAGCACCCAGGCCCGGCCTTCGGCGTCGGTGAGGCGGTAGGTCAGGTTCGAATAGCCCTGGCCGATTCGCCGCAGCCCCAGCGGCAGCACGCACTCGATGCCGAGCGTCGCCAGCCAGCGGGCGGCCGCCTCGAGATCGATGGCGACCGGGCCATCGACGGCGACCGAAGCGCGAGTGTCAGGCATCGGCCAGCGCCTCGGCCCGGAACAGCGCGGCATCGCCCAGGCGCTGTCCGCCGTCGATCACGAAGGTCTCCCCGGTGACCCAGCTCGCGGCGTCGGACACCAGGAAGGCGACCGCGGACCCGATGTCGCCGGGTTCGCCGATCCTGCCCAGCGCGGTGCTCGAATTCAGCTGTCCCTCATACTGTTTCCACAACTGCTCGGCCAGCTTGGTGCGGACGACGCCCGGTGCGAGCGAGTTGACCCGCACTCGTGGTGACAGTTCCAGCGCCAGTTGTTTGGTGAGGTGGATCAGCGCGGCCTTGGACGCGTTGTAGATGCCGAGATCCGGTTCGAAGCCCAGGCCGCCGATCGAGGCCATATTGACGACGGCGCCGCCGTGCTCGCCCATCCACGCCCGGGTCGCGAGCCCGGTCCACAGGACCGGCGCCCACAGGTTGACGTCGAAGGTCTTGGCGAAGCGGGCGTGGTCCTGATCGATGACCGGGCCGTAGGCCGGGTTGGTTCCGGCATTGTTGACGAGAATGTCTATGCTGCCGAACCATTCGAGGGCCAGGTCCATGCAGCGCCGCGCGCCCTGCTCGTCGACGGCGTGTGCGACGATGCCGAGCGTGGTGCCGCCGACTTCGGCGGCGGCGGCATCCGCGGACTCCTGGCTGCGCGAGGTCAGGATGACATTGCCGCCGGCCGCGGCGATCGCTTTGGCCGCGGCCAGTCCGATGCCGCGCGAGCCTCCGGTGACGATCGCGGTGCGACCGGTGAGATCGAGTCGGGTCATGTGTGTTCCTTCGTGGATGCTCGGACGGCTAGCGCAGCGGGGCGCCCCAGCGCACCTGCCCGCGCAGCTGGCTCTTGAGGAGTTTGCCGCCGGGGTTGCGCGGCAGTGGTTCGGTGCGGATGGCGGCGAATTGCGGAATCTTGAAGTCGGCCAGATGGTTTCGGCAGTGCCCGAGCACGGCGTCGAGGTCGATGGCCGCCTCGCCGCCGAACAGGACGGCGCCGACCTTCTCCCCCATCACCTCGTCCGGTACCGCGAGGACCGCGGCGTCGGCGACGCCGGGGGCCGACAGCAGCACGGCCTCCACCTCGACGCTGGAGACGTTCTCGCCACCGCGGATGATGATGTCCTTGACCCGGTCGACGATGTGCACCCGTCCGGCCTCGTCTACCCGCACGATGTCGCCGGTGTGCAGCCAGCCGTCGACGAGCGCGTCGGCGGTGGCGGCGGGCTTGTTCCAGTATCCGGAGGTGACATTCGCGCCCCGGACCACCAGTTCGCCGACTGCCGGGTCGGTGCCGATCGGGACGATGCCGAGGTCGACCGACGGGACGGGGTACCCGACCGAGTCCGCGTGCGCGGCGGCGTCGTGGTCGGGCAGCACGGTGATCAGTGCCGCCGTCTCCGTCATCCCGTAGCCGTTCAGCAGCGATGCCTGGGGGAAGGCAGCTTTCAGCGCGCGCACCAGCGTGGGTGCGATGGGCGCTCCGCCGTATCCGACGACGCGGACGGCGGACAGGTCGGTGCCCGCGAAGTCCGGATGCCGGAGCAGCAGCGAGTACACGGCGGGCACGGTCACGATGAACGAGATCCGCTCGGTCTCGAGCACCTCGATCAGGGTGGGCAGATCCAGCGCGGGCAGGATCACGGAGGCCCCGCCCGCGTAGGCGGCGACCAGCAGCTGCGAATTGCAGGCCGTGACGTGGAACAGCGGGACCGAGATCAGGGTGCGCAGTTCGGATCCGCTGTCGCGGGGGAGTCCGAAGCAGCGAATCATGTTCTCGGCGTTGGTGATGAACGCCTCGTGTGTGGTCGGGACGCCCTTCGGATGCCCGGTGGTGCCGGAGGTGTAGAACATGGCCGCCACGTCGTCCGGTTCCAGATCGTGCGCGAAGTAGGGGTCGCCGTCGGGCAGTGGGGATTCGGCGGTGAGGTCCACGGTCGCGCCCGCGTCGTCGAGGACGTAGCGGACCTCCGGCTCCGCCGACCGAGTGTTGACGGGCACCGCGATGCCGCCGGCCAGCACGGTGCCCCAGAACGCGAGCACCCAGTTCACGCCCGCCGGATAGCGGATGGCGACCCGGTCCCCGCTCCGCACGCCGTCGGCGTACAGCCCACCGGCCACTCGCACCGCGCCGTCCCACAGTTCGGCGTAGGTCAGTCGCCTGCCGCCGACTTCGACGACCGCCTCGGCATCGGGGCGGGCGTCGACGTGCGTCCGTAGGACGTCCACCAGTGTCGCGGGCAGATCGGTGTAGCGCCGGACGCCCGCCGCGTCCAGGGCCACGCCGGATTCTTCGAAGGGGTTGCGCGAGCGCGCGATACGGATAGGGGTGCGGGTCATGCGCGGACCTCGCGGGGGCGACGGGAAGGGCTCATGGTGAGGTTCTCTCTTGCTTCGTGGTCGGCGTGCCGGTGGTCAGCCACGCAGGGCGGAGGCGAAAATCCCCGGCAGGGCGGCGAATCCGGGTCTGTGCGCGAAGCCGGTCAGGCGTCGCAGCGTCGTGGCGCCGGTACGGTTGGTGACGAACCAGGGCGGCTTCGGGGACAATGTGAACTCACCGTGGAGCAGCGACCGCGGGGCCGGACGGAAGGGACCGCGCACGACGGTGCGTTCCGGGTCCTCGATGAGCAATCCGTTGTGCACCACGCCGATTCCGCTCTGGATATCGGCGAGGGTGTGCCCCGGGAACGCCCCCCAGGTGGCGCGGGCGGTGAGGTAGCCCAGGCCGGTCCAGGCATTGATCGCGACGGTCCCGTACCGGAGCGCGGCGACCGCGCCGTCGAATCGGTCTCCCAGCGCGCGGATGGTCGCGGGGTGGGCGATGAGATTCACCCCGAGCGTGCCCTCGATCTCCTCGTTGCAGACCTGGACCGCACGATCCAGGAATTCGGCCGCGGCGCCAGGCAGTTCGAGTACGCCGAGCACCGGTGCGAAGTACTCGGTGTGCAGCAGCGGTTCACCACGATCGGGCGTGATGCCCTCGATGAGGACTCGCGCACCGATCCGCTGCGCCCAGGGATACGTGGCGCACGCGTCCGCCACCCGTTCCGGCGAGCCCGGATAGTAGGCGGGCCGCTGCGGCGCGCGTTCGATCGCGGCCCGCAGTTCGTCGAGGAATCGGTCCTTCTGCGGCCAGTCGGCGGGGATCACCACCACCTGCGCGGCGACGCAGTTGTAGCCGTTGTTATGCAACCGCTGGGTCGCGACGTGCTCGGCCTGGTAGCGCAGGTCGGCGTCCGACCAACGGCCCGGCACCACGATCGCCGGTGAGACGCCGCCCAATTCGCTGGTGATGGGTTTGTCCAGCCTCGGGGTGCCGGCCAGGCGATTGCGCGCGCCCTCGGCCCCGGAGCCGAACACGATGGCGTCGTGGGTGACCGCGCTGCCGGTCATGTGCACCGCGCCCACACCCGGATGGTGTACCAGCGCCGACCCGATCTCCGGTCCGCCGGTGACGATTCGCAGGAAGCCGCGCTCGACCAGCGGGGCGAAGATCTTCTGGAAGACCGGCAGCAGCGGATCGGTGAGCGGGTTGAGCTTCAGCGCCACCACCCGGTTGTAGGCGTAGAGCTGGTACAGCACGTCGAGCGGGGCGATGGAGAAGATATTGCCCGCGCCGAGCACGACGCCGATGCCGCCGGTGGCGGTCGGGGTGCGCTGCCCCAGACCCGCACGGGCCCGCACCGTTTCGGCGTCGACGCCCGGTCGGGTCCAGACCTCGGCGTGAAAACCGTTGAGCAGCAACGCGTCGAACAGGCCGTGCGGGAACACCGCGACGGCCGTGCGATCACCGGGCGCCGCGTGTGTGGGGTAGCCGTCGATCGGACTGTGGCCCTGCTCCAGCGCCAGCAGTGATTCCGCCAGCGCGGTGGTCGCGGTGAGCAGCGAGTAGGGGCCGCTGACCCACTCCTCGCCGAGCAGTGGGGAATCCTCGGGCAGCTGTTTGATGCGGGCCGCGGTGTCGACCCATTCCTGCGCGAACCTGGCGGTATTGGCGTGGATCTGTTCGAGCAGCACGCGCCGGGCGGACAACGCGGTACGCGCCCATTGGATCTCGCCGTTCCGCAGGGCGGTGACGGTCGTGTCGGCTGTGCCGGTCACCGCGGGGTTCACGCGTGGCCTCCCTCGGAGGCGGAGTCCTCGCCGATCATGGCCGCGGCCTTCTCGGCGATCATGATGGTGGCGGCGTTGGTATTGCCGCGGACCACCGACGGCATCACCGACGCGTCGGCCACCCGCAGACCGTCCACGCCGAGCACCCGCAGCCGCGGGTCCACGACGGCGCCGATGGCGCAGGTCGAGGTCGGGTGGTAGAGGGTCTGCGCGGTGCGCGCCGCGAAATCGAGCAGCTCGGCGTCGGAATCGCCTGCCGGGGTGAGGAATTCGCCCGTGGTGAGCTCGCGCAGGGCGGGCTGCGCGGCGATGTCGAGGGCCGCGCGCAGGCCCGCGATCAGCGCGGCGCGATCCGCCTCGGTGGCGAGGTAGTTGTGGTGGATGCGGGGTGCGGTCGTCGGGGACGCGGAGCGCAGGGTGAGCGTGCCGCGACTCTCGGGGCCGACCAGGCACGGGCCGAAGGCGAAGCCGTGCTCGGACGCGACGCCCATGCCTTCGCCGTGGAAGAGCACCGGGGCCATGTGGAACTGGATGTCGGGGCCCGCCAATCCGGTTCGGGTCTGCACGAATCCACCGGCCTCACCGATATTGGAGGTCAGCGGCCCGCGGCCCGCCGACTGCAACAGGCCGAGATTCTCCGGCGTGAGCGCGGTCATCAGGGATTCGCGATCGGTGCGGTAGTTGAGGAACACCGACAGGTGGTCCTGCATGCCCTGGCCGACCGGAAGGTCTCGGACCACATCGAATCCGAACGCCGCCGACTGCTCGGCCGGGCCGATGCCCGACAGCAGCAGCAACTGGGCCGATCCGTACGCACCGGCGCTCAGCACGACTTCCCGGCGCGCCGCGATGACCTCCGTGCCGGCGCCGCGCCCCACCACCACGCCGGTGGCGCGGCCGTCCTCGACCACGACCCGATGCACGAGCGCATCGGTGAGCACGGTCAGGTTGGGACGGTCCGCGGCCGGATGCAGGTAGGCGACCGCCGCACTACAGCGCATGCCATTGCGCTGCGTCAGCTGATAGCGTCCGACGCCCAGCTGGGTGGCGCCGTTGAAATCGTCGTTGCGCCGGTGCCCGGCCTGTTCCGCGGCGAGCAGAAACGCTTCCGCCAGTGGATGTTCCGAGCGGCTGTCGCTGACCGAGAGTGGGCCACCGGCGCCGTGATAGGTGTCCTTGCCACGCTCGTTGTCCTCGGCCTTCAGGAAGTACGGCAGCACCTCGTCGTAGCTCCAGCCATCCGCGCCGCCGGCGGCCCAGGCGTCGAAATCGGCGCGCGCCCCGCGAATGTAGATCATCGCGTTCATGGAGCTGGACCCGCCGAGCACGCGCCCGCGCGGCAGGTAGGCCCGGCGGAAGTGCAGTCCCGCTTCGGGTTCGGAGTCGAAGTCCCAGTCCAAGGCGCCCTTGAACAGGGACGGGAAGGCGATCGGCAGATGGATCTCCTCGGCGGTGTCGGTCGGCCCGGCCTCGATCAGGGCGACGGTCACCGTCGGATCCTCGGACAATCTGCTGGCCAGCACGGATCCGGCGGACCCCGCGCCCACGACGACGTAGTCGTACACGATCGGCACCTCTCTCGATTCATCCCTGACATCGGAGCGCTATGACCCCGGTCACTGTCGAAGTCGATACTGCGGGTCCGACGCGGCATATGCCATGTGCAGCGGCTCACGGGTTGCTATGGATCCTGTGCGGCCGCACAGTCTCGAGGAACGGGTAGCGCCTAGGTCACATCCGGCACTATCCTGCTCTAACTCGAACTCGAATCGAGTACGAGAAATCTGGCCCACGTGTGGCCCCTCTACCCACAGGAGATATCCATGGGAACCAAACGAATCGTCTTCATCGGGGCAGCCGGGGAGATGTGCCGGCTCGCCATCGAACGCTTCGCCGTCGCCGATGGGGACTGGACGCTGGCCCTGTACGACATCCGTCCCGACCTGCTCGACGAGCTGGTCCGGCGGCTGCCGCCCGGCCTGGCGACCGCCGGGCGGCTCGACCTCTACGACCAGCGAGGACTTCGAGACGCGATCGAGGGAGCCGCGCTCGTGGTGCTCGGCGCGGGTCCGTACAACCGCACCGCCGGACCCGTGATGGAGGCGTGCCTGCGGGCCGAGGTGCCCTACCTCGATTTCGACGACGACATCGAGAGCACCCTGCACGCGCTGTCCCTGCACGACGACGCCCGGGCCGCCGGGGTGCCGATGTACATCGGCTGCGGCGCGTCCCCCGGCATCACCAATGTGCTGGTCGCCGACGCGGCCGCCGAACTCGACCGGGTCGACAACATCGACGTGTACTGGGTGGTCGGCGACGAACGCGGATCGATCGGCCGCGCAGTGCTCGACCACATGCTGCGCGTCGCCGCTGGCCCCTGCGTCACCTGGGAGCACGGCGGCCCGGTGCTGCACCAGTCCTGGGTGGAGACCCGCTGGACCGAGCTGGGCGCCGGCCTGGGGCTGACCCTGGTGCACGAGACGGCACACCCCGAACCGGTGACCCTGCCACGAAAGTACCCGGACGCCAAGAACATTCGCTGTTTCGGCGGGCTGGACCCGGCGCCCTACAACGGCCTGGTGCGCGGCGTCGGCCTGGCGGTGCAGCGGGGGCGGATGCCTATGTCGAAGGCCATCGACTTCCTGGAAGCCCTGATGACCAACAAGTTCGGCAGCCTGAAGGGCTGGCGCAACGCCCTGTCCGGAATGCGGAACCTGGTGCGCACCGGGGAGGCGACACGCACCGAGCTGATCAAATTCCTCGCCCTGTCAGCGATCGGCCACACCTTCCCGCACAAGACCGCCCTGAAGGTCGAGGTGACCGGCCTGCGCGACGGCCTGCCCGCGGTGATCGGCCGCCGTACCTCGGTCAGCGGCGACGGCACCTACCTGTTCACCAATATGGCCGCCGCGACCGGAACCGCCTGCGCGGCCTTCATGGTGGTGGCGCTCGACGACCAGAACGACAGCCGCGCGGGCGTATTCACGCCCGAGGAGTGGGCGGAGCCGGAGCGGTTCTACAAGGCCCTCGAACGGGTCGGCACGCCCCGCGACGAGATCTTCGTCGTCTCGCACTGATCGCCCATTCCCCGAACGTCAGATATCGACCCCGACACAAGGTTTGATCATGGATCTCAAAACCGCACTGTACGCACTCGCCGATCTGTTCATGATCGTCGCCGGATTCACCCTGGGGTGGAGGTTCATTCGGAACTACGGCAATTACCTGCTCGGCCTCGAATGGATCATCGTCGCGAGTTCGGGCACCAATTTCCTCGTCTACGGGCTGGTCGGCGCGAACGAGACCAGTCCCATGTTCCACCTCGCCTTCTTCTTCGACGCGTTCTCCCGTTCGATCGGAATCACACTGATTCTCGTGCTGGGCTTGATGAAGGTGACCCACGGGTTCAAACCCTCACTCGCGGTGGACATCAGCGTCTTCGGGCTGGCCATCGTGGGCGGACTGGTCATGTCGGCCTTCGCCGAGGAGCTCGGCCTGGCCGGAGCCGTCTTCTACGTCGTGATGAACGCCCTGACCACGCTGTTCCTGTTCTATTTCGCCTGGCGACTGTGGAATATCGGAGAGCGCGGTCATTCGATCGCCGTGGCGGCGGTGTCGATCGCGGCAGGCACGATCGCCGGAATGTACGACTTCTATCGCATCCCCGGCGACGACGAGCACCACACGATCTTCTACATCCTGGCTCTCACCACGTGGTCCTGTCAGATGGTCGTGTACTACTTCGGCTATCGCGCGCTGCAGAACAGCAAGGACCGGATCTCGGCCGCCCGTCCGCTTCAGTTCTCGGGGGCGAACGATCCCAGATAGACGGAGACCAATCGCCGCGCCTGTTCGAGCGTGACATCGTCGCCGGTCGGAGACTTACGAAAGGCGACATCGAAGATCCGGTCACCGGCCTCGAACGCGAGCTCCACGACGAATGCCGGTGTGTCGGACCGGATCAGCCCCCGGTCCACCAGGTACCGCCACAGCCGCGTCGCCTGCGACACGTCGAAGCTGCTCGCCAGCTCACCGAGCGGCGAACTGCGCCCCGCGTACCAGAGCACGGCGAAACTCGGATGCTCGCGGAAGTAGCCGAGATACACGTCGACGATCGCGTCGCAGATCTCGGCCAGCGTGGCGGGCGCGGCCTCCAGCATCGCGCCGACCCGGGCGTCGAGCTCACGCAGATGTCGTTGCGCGAGTTCGGCTTCGACCTGACCGCGGTCGGCGAAGTAGTGGTAGACCGAGGCGATCGGGATGCCGGCCCGCTCACCCATCGCCTTGAGGGTGGCGGCCTGGTAGCCCTGCTCGGCGAGCAAGGCCTCGGCGGCGTCGAGAATCGCCTGCACGCGCTCCACGCCGCGGCGTTGCACCGGAGCGGGGCGGGTGGACGTCCGTGACGTCGGGCGATTGTCGAACACGATTCGAGATCGTAACAAAGTCCGGCCTGCCTCCCCTGCGTCCCGTGCCGCTAGCCGGCACCGCCGGACAGTGCGCGAGCGCCGAGCCGATGGGCGATCTCCAGGGCGAGTTCGACGGCCAGCCTCCGTTCGCCGGGCCGGTGACCGAGCAGTTCCGTGGCGCGGGCGACCCGCTGCAACACCGTGTTGCGATGAGTGTGCAGCCGTGCCGCGGCCCGCGGGGCGTTCTCGGCTTCCTCCAGGAACACCCGCAGCGTCTCACGCAACCGCGCGGCCGCGGGCGTGTCCTGCGCCAGCGGACCGAGCGTATCGGCGACGAATTCGGCAGCGCGGGAAGGGTTCTGCGCGGCCAGCGCGGTGACCTCCAGATCGCGGTAGAGGGTGATGCGGGCGGCGTCGGGCTGACCGGCGAGCAGATTGTGCATCCCCAGCGCGGCCTCGTGCGAGCGCCGGAATCCCTCGATGCCCGGACGCGGCGGGCCGACCGCCACCCGGATCCCGGGATGGGCCGCGATCAGCGACCCCCGCAGCTCGTCGATCGCGGGCAGGGTGTCGCCGCTCATCCACGCCCACAGCGCGGAACTGCCCGCCGCGAGAGTCAGCAGCGGCCTCCGCCCGGCCGCTCGCGCCAGCAGCGTGGCCGCCGACTCCAGCGCCCCCTGCACCTCACCGGCCGGAGTGGACCACAGCACCAGCGCGATATGGGATCGGGACAGGTCGTAGCCGAGCCGTTCGCCAGCGCGGCGGCTGTCGATCGGCGCGCCGTCGAGCAGCAGGCGGATGACCTCCGCGCGCCGCGCCAGCGCCCCGCCGAGGATCTCCTCCCGCTCCCGCTGCGCGACCGAGATGACCCGTGCGACAACCTGATCGACATAGGCGAACATGCGTTGCGCGGACAGTTCGAGCAGCGGCACCAGCAGCGGGCCCGTTCCGGCGATGCGGGTGGCGTGGGTCAGATAGTGCCGCCAGGCGATGTTCTGCCCGCGCCGATAGGACTGGAAGATGACGTCGAGATCCAGGCCGCGCCGGGCGACCGTCCTGGCCACGTCGAGCGCTTCGGGCGGGACATCGATGTCGGAGAGCTGAGCCTCCCGGCGGGTGAAGATGGTCAGCAGCCGGGCGGCATTGGCCCGATTGCTGGCGGACATGTCGGCCACCAGCGCCGCGTCCGCGCCGACCATGGGTGTCAGTTCGATCTCCGCGGCGTCCATCTCGGCGACCACCGCGTCGAGGTCGTCCAGCATCAGTTCGGCGACTCGGCCCATGAGTTCAACGAGTTCGGGCGCCGGGGTCGGACTGCTCATACGGGCAAGTGTGCCGCAGCACATATTCGTGGTCAAAGTGCGGTCGCACGGACATACCCATGCCGAGATCACCGCCCTAACGTGAACCAGATCACACCCCTCGATCAGGAGACCTCACGTGACCAGAAGATCCCGCAACACCAGCGCCACCGCTGTCGATGTCCTGATCATCGGCGCCGGTGTATCCGGCATCAGCGCCGCCTGTCACCTCGCCACGCGTCGCCCCGGCACCACCTTCGCGATACTCGAGGCGCGCGATTCGGTCGGCGGCACCTGGAGCCTGTTCCGCTACCCCGGCATTCGCTCGGATTCGGATATGCCCACCTACGGCTTCGGTTTCAAGCCGTGGACCCATCGCCAGTCGATCGCGGACGGGCACCTGATCCTGGACTACCTGCGCGACACCGTCACCGAAAACGGCCTGTCCGAACACATTCGACTGGGCCATCGGGTGATCGAGGCGCGATTCGACTCCGCGACCGGGCGCTGGACCGTGCTCGCCGAACAGGGAGACGGCCGGCAGGTGCGCTTCGTCGCGCGATTCCTCTTCCTCGGCACCGGCATCTACGACCACCGGGCCGGTTACACCCCCGATTTCGCCGGGGCCGAGGATTTCGAGGGCCCGATCGTGCACCCGCAGCACTGGCCGCAGCAACTGGACTGCACCGGTAAGCGAGTCGTCGTGATCGGCAGCGGCGCGACCGCGGTCACCCTCATCCCCGCCCTCGCGGGCCGCACCGCCCACGTGACCATGTTGCAGCGCTCGCCGAGCTACGTGTTCTCGATGCCCGCCGAGGACGTCATCGCCAATGTGCTGAACAGGCTGTTCGGCCACGAGCGCGCCGCGACACTGATCCGGCGCAAGAACATCGCGATGACGCGCGGCATCCACAAGGCGTGCAAGCGGGCTCCGCGAACGGCCCGCCGGCTGCTGATCGGTCTGGTGCGGCGGCAGTTGCCCGCGCATTTCGATGTGGACACCCACTTCACGCCCCGCTACAACCCGTGGGACCAGCGCTTGTGCATGGTGCCCGACGGCGACCTGTTCAAGACGATCGCGAGCGGACGCGCCTCGGTGGTCACCGATCGGATCACACGCTTCACCCGGACCGGGATCGACCTGGAATCCGGGCAGCATCTGGACGCCGACGTCATCGTCACCGCAACGGGTTTCACCATGTCGCCGCTGGGACGGATCCACCTCGAGGTCGACGGGCGCACGGTCGATCTGCCCGCCGCGACGGTCTACAAGTCCATGATGCTGTCCGAGGTGCCGAACCTGGCGTTCGTGATCGGCTACACCAATATCTCCTGGACACTGAAGGCCGATCTGGTCAGCGAACACTTCTGCCGCCTGCTCGACCACATGGACGCCAACGGTTTTCACACCGTGACGCCATCGGCCGCCGATCCGGACATGCCGCGCGTGCCGCTGGTGGACGACCTGAGCTCCGGGTATGTGCGGCGCGGAATCGACGCCTTCCCGCGGGCGGGGACGAGCGGCCCGTGGTCGGCGGCGATGGCCTACGAACTCGACGCCGAGCGTCTGCGCGAAGGACCGGTCCAGGACGCCGCCCTGCGCTTCACGCCCGCGAACCCATCCGCGTCCGGGACCTCCGAGCTCGCGATGGCGACGGGTGGTCGGCGATGAAGAACATCACCTTCTACAGCCACGGAACCCGCTGCGCGGCATGGCATCTCACCGGGAAGGGGGCACTGCCCGGACGGGCCTGCGTGGTCATGGCGCACGGCTTCGGCGGCACCCGCGACACCGGGCTGCTGGGGTACGCGGAACCGCTCGCCGCCGCCGGATACGACGTCCTGGTCTTCGACTATCGCGGCTTCGGGGACTCCGAAGGCAGTCCGCGGCAGGCCGTTTCGTACCGGCGGCAGCGCGAGGACTATCACGCCGCCATCTCCGCCGCCCGGCGGTTGCCCGGCGTCGATCCCGACCGCATCGTCCTGTGGGGGACCTCGTACTCCGGCGGGCACGCCGTCGCGGTCGCGGCACAGGATCGGCGCATCGCCGCGATCACCGCGATCACGCCGGCCATGGACGGAGCCGCGACCCTCGCTCACCTGGCGCACCGCGGCGGTGTCGGCCCGCTCGCCCGCTTGACCGGGCACGGGCTGCTCGACCTCGGCCGTGCCGCCATCGGCCGGTCACCGCATCATCTGCCGATCGTGGGTGCGCCCGGATCGGCGGCCGTCATGACCAGTCCGGGCGCGGTGGAGGCGGTCGTCCCCGTGGCGGGGCCGACCTGGCGCAACGAGGTGTGCGCCCGCGCGGCACTGGAGGTCGGGCTGAACCGGCCCATCGGCTTCGCGGGACGGATCACGTGCCCCATCTTGATCCAGATCGGCACGAACGACAGCGTCGCGCCGCCCGCGGCCGCCCGCCGCGTCGCGGCGAAGGTCGGGCGACGGGCAAGGGTCCGCGAATACCCGGTGGACCATTTCGACGTCTATGACGGTCCGTGGCAGCGCCGGGCAGCTGCCGACCAGGTCGCCTTCCTGGCCGACGTCCTGGCCTGATTCGGCACCGGCGATTGACGGGGATCACACCGGGTCGTAAAGTCGAATTCGAATCGAGTTTGACTTTCCCATTCAGGAGTTCCCATGACCACGCACGAAACACCGGAGGAAACCGTCCAGGTCGTAGTCGTCGGCGCCGGAATCGCAGGGTTGACGGCCGCGACCACGCTGGCGCGCGACACCGGCGTGGTGGTGCTCGAATCCAGCGATCGCACCGGTGGCCGGGTCGAAACCGCCCGGCAGGGCGACTACTGGATCAATGTCGGCACCCAGTTCACCGAGGGCACGGGCGCGCTGATCGACGCCCTCGACCGGCACGGCATCGAGCGGGGATCGCTGGCGGGCAAGAGCGTCGCGCTGTATCTCAACGGCGGAATGGTCGACACCTCGAACCCGATCGCCCTCATGTTCCGGACCCGGATGTCCTGGACCGACCGGATCGGTCTGGCCGTCGTCGGCGCGCGCATCCTGGCGGTCACCCCGTTCCTGGAGTCGCAGAGCCGCATCGCACGTCGGGTGCGCGGCGAGCTGGACGCCAAGCCCGCGTCGTATCTACTGAAGGGCGTCCGGTCCGAGCTGGCCGCCGAGATCGTCCGATCGTGGTCGGCGCAGTGGATGGGTTGCGAGGTGGGAGAGACCGCCGCGACCCAGTTCGTCACCTCGGTGGGCATCGCCTTGACCGACCCGGAGAAGGTTCCGAACTTCTCACTGCCGGTGGGCGGCAACCAGACTTTGACCGACGTGCTGGCCGAGGAGCTCGGCGACCGGATCCGGTTGAACACGACGGTGCGATCGGTCCGGCAGGACGGCGACGACGTCATCGTGGACTACCTCGACGGCGATCGTCCGGCGCGACTCCGAGCCCGGCGCGCCATCGTGACCACACCCGCCGACATCGCCGACCAGATCATCCCGGATCTCCCCCGCACCTACCGAAACGCCTTCGGCGACATCGCCTACGGCCGCTACCTGGTCGTCGGATTCTTCACCGACGAGGTCGGCCCGCAACGCTGGGACAAGTACTTCGGCGTCTCGACACCGCAGCTCTCGTTCCAGGCGATGTTCAATCACGCCGCGGCCATGCGCACCGGCGACGACCGCAAACCCGGTGGCGCACTAGCGTGTTTCGCCGGCGGCGCGCACGCCGACGCCTTGTTCGCGCTCTCCGATCAGGAAGTCGTAGCGCGCTTCACCGAGGACCTGATCACGGTGTTTCCCGAGCTCGAGGGAAAGCTCGGCGAGGGCATCGTGCGCCGCCACCACCGGGTCGTGCCGTTCTGGGCTGCCGGCCGGAAATCATCGCTGCCCGCCCTGCGCGCCCCGCTCGGCAACATCTACCTCGCCGGCGACTACCAACTCGAACTCCCCTCGCTCGCCGACGCGGCCGAATCCGGCGAGCAGGCAGGCAGAGCCGTCCTGGCGAGCCTGCGCACACGGCCCTGACCAACGCTTCGAACAGCGGAAACGCCGGCCGAATGTCAATGCGAGGTTAAATTACGCGGTGTCATTGACATCATGTAACTACAGTTCTAGCCTGTGACCATGACCACAGCAAAGAGAATCGTCTTCATCGGCGCAGCCGGTGACATGTGTCGCGTGGCGATCGATCGCTTCGCCAGGACGGCCGGGAACGACGACTGGAAATTGGAGTTGTACGACATCCGGCCGGACGTCCTCGAGGAGTTCGCCACCACCTTGCCGTTCGCCGATGTGCGGGTCGGCTCGTTCGACCTCTTCGACGGAGCCGCTCTTCGGGCGGCCATATCGGGCGCCACCCTCGTGGTGCTCGGCGCGGGACCGTACAACCGGACCGCCGAGCCGGTGATGCGGGCCTGCATCGAGGAGAAAGTGCCCTATCTCGACCTCGACGACGACGAGGAAAGCACCCTCACCGCAATGGAACTCGATGCCCGGGCGAAGCAGGCGGGCGTGGCGATCTTCGTCGGCTGCGGTGCGTCGCCGGGTCTGACCAATGTGATGGCCGCCGACGCGGCGCGCGATATGGACGCCGTCGAACGCATCGACGTGTGCTGGGTGACCGGCGACGAGGGACCGGTCCCCTACGGCCGCGCGGTGCTCGATCATGCGATTCGCGGCTATGCCGGGCCCTGTCACACCTGGGAGCAGGGACGCTCGGTGACACACCAGACCTTCCTCGAAACGGATGTGTTCTCGTTGGGCAATTCGCTCGGCGACTCCTACCGGCTCTACGAATGCGCGCATCCGGAGTCGGTGACGATGCCGCGGCGGTGGCCCGGCGCCGATCGGATTCGCGTGCTCGGAGCGCTCGATCCGCCGCCGGTGAACGGCATCATGCGCGGCATCGCCGTGGCGGTGCAGCAGGGCAAGATCTCGATGGACCAGGCCATCGACTTCGTCAACGATGTGATGACGGACAAGACGGGCTCGCCGCGGGTGTGGCGGCACGCGCTGTCGGGGCTGTGGGGCACGATTCGCCGCGGCGAGATCGGTGCGGCCGAGGTGCTGAAGTACCTGGCGACCGCGGCGGCAGGCAAACACCCCGAGTTCCGCGGGACGAACTACGTGCGCGTGACCGGCACTCGGGACGGCGAACCGGTGGTGTCGATCCGCCGGGTACCGGTCAGCGGACCCGGGACCGCCTGGACCGACATGGCCTCCGCGACCGGTTCGGCGACAGCGGCCTTCATGGTGCTGGCCGTCGAGGAGCTGGACGGCCTGTCCGGCGTGCTGGCGCCCGAGGACTGGGCCGATCCGGAGCGCTTCTACCGGATGCTCGCCCGGACCGGCGGGTCACTGGCCCACGAGGTCGTCGAAGCACTGGTCTCGCCGAGCACAGCGGTGACGTCGCGGAAGGCCGAGCCGGCCGCACAGGGCGGGCGGTGAGGGACATGGAACTGCTGACCGAAACCGGCTGGGCCGCACCGTCGATCACCGCCCTGCCCGCGCTCGCCGACCACATCACCTGCGATGTCGCCGTCATCGGAGGTGGTGTCGGCGGGATGACCGCGGCACTGCGGCTCGCCGAGTCCGGCGCCGATGTCGTGCTGCTCGAGGCCGAGACCTGCGGCTGGGGCCCCAGTTCGCGCAATGCCGGCTATATCACCAATTCGATCGCCGCCGACCCGGCGCTGCTGGCCTTGTTGTTCCGCCGCAGCAAGGTCCGCGCACTGTTCCAGTTCGCCGAAGCCGCAGTCGAATTCACGCAGGACGCCATCGCGCACCGTGCCATCGACTGCGATTTCGAGAAGGCGGGAATCGTGCAGGCCGCGGTCTCCAGGAGCCAGCTGCGCAAAGCTCGTCGCAACGCGAAGATCATGGCCGAGGCCGGGTCGTCTGCCGAGTTCGTCGACGGGCCGGACGCGGGTCTGCCGGAGGGCTTCCTCGGCGGCATGCGGGAAGGCGTCGGCGGAACCTTGAATCCGGCCAAGTATGCGGGCGGCCTGCGCGGTGCGGTCATCGCTTCGGGGGCACGGGTTTTCGAGCACACCCGCGTGCGGAGCGTCGCCGACAGCGGCGAACGGGTCATCATCGAATCCGCGCACGGCCGGGTGGTCGCCGAACGAGCGCTGCTCACGACCAATGCCTATGGTCAGGACCTCGCGATCACGCCGCGCCGGTTGGTCTCCCCCGTGTGGACGTCGCTGGTCGAGACCGAGCCGATCGCCCCGGAGCGCCTGGACGAGATCGGCTGGACCAGCCGCGCTCCCCTGGTGACCGCGCACATGATTCTGGAGAGCTACCGCGTCACGCCTCGGAATTCGATCGTTTTCGGGACCCGGCGGTTGGAGACGGCCAGCGGTTCATTGCCCACCCGGACCCCCTCGGCGCGCGTCGTCGACGATCTGGTCCGTGGTTTCCGTGAACGCTTTCCCGGACTGCACGATATTGCGCCGCAACGGGCTTGGGGCGGCTGGATCGGCATGAGCTCCAGCTGGCTGCCGGTGGCCGGGGCGGCTTCACCCAATGTGCTGTATTCGCTGGCGTGCAACGGGCACGGGTTCGCACAAGCTCAGTACGTCGGCCACCTGTTGGCGGGTCGCCTCCGCGGCGATTCCATGCCCGAGGACCTCGAAACCATCTGGCACGGCCGAGGCGGATTCTGGCCCAGCTTCGTCAGCGGACCGGCGCTGGAACTGGGGTGGCTCGGAGACCGCCTGGCCGATCGGCTGGCACGCCACTGAATCCGGCGGCCCGCAGTCCCTCACACACAAGAGATCACCATGGATATCAAGAACTCACTGCTCCTACTCGCCGACCTCTGGATGGTCGCCGCCGGATTCACCTTCGGCTGGAAGTTCATTCGGAATTACCAGAACTATCTGCTGGGCCTCGAATGGGTCATCGTCGCGACGTCCGGCACGAACTTCTTCGTCTTCGCGTTGACCGGCGCTCATCGGACCAGCCCGATGTACCACATCGCACTCTTCTTCGATGCCTTCTCCCGGTCGGTCGGAATCACGCTGATCCTCGTCCTGGGGTTGATGAGGGTGACCCATCGCTACAAGCCTTCGCTGCCGACCGATGTCGGAGTCTTCGCGCTCGCGACTGTCGCGGGTTTGTACCTGTCGATATTCGCCGACCGCCTCGGCGTCGCGGGCGCGACGTTCTATGTGGTGGTGAATGTGGCCACGTCCGTGTTCCTGCTGTACTTCGCACGGCGGCTGTGGGACATCGGCGAGCGAGGACAGGCG
This sequence comes from Nocardia sp. CA-136227, assembly GCF_050955695.1. NCBI lineage: Bacteria > Bacillati > Actinomycetota > Actinomycetes > Mycobacteriales > Nocardiaceae > Nocardia > Nocardia sp. CA-136227. The sequence continues at coordinate 2,449,928 of NZ_CP192081.1, read as the reverse complement.
ATCGGCGTAATCGCCGCTACCGCCGCGGGTTTCCTCATCGCCGCGATCTACGACTTCTATCACCTCCCCGGCGACGACGAGAACCACACGCTGTTCTATATCGGCGCGCTCGCCACCTGGGGATTCCAGATGACCATGTACTACTACGCCTACCGAGCCCTGCACCGGGCCGACACGGTCGAGGGCAGCCTCGCGAAGTCATCAGGGCTCATGATGTAGTGGAAACACGATGAGCAGACGCCCGAAGCACGATCCCAAAGAGTCGGAACGCGAGATCCTCGAGGCCGCGAAGAAGTTCTTGAGCGAGCGGCCGTTTCGCGAGATGACCGTCGACTCGGTAATGAGTCTGACCGGACTCAAGCGTCCCGCGTTCTACGTGCACTTTCGCGACCGGCACGATCTGGCGCTGCGCATCGCCGACGAGCTCGGACAGGAAATCTCCGGGGTGCTCGACCGCTGGCTCACGGGGACCGACCTGGCCAACGATGCCCGGTCCGCGTTCGAGGGACTGACCGAGGTCTACCTCGAGCACGGCGCGGTATTGAGTGCGCTGTCCGATGCCGCCGGCAGCGACGAGAAGGTCCAGGCCGCCTACCACGGACTCGTTCAGCGCTTCATCGACGCCACCGCCAAGCGCATCACCGATGATCAAGCCGAAGGCCGTATCCGCTCGGATCTCGACGCCGTCGAGACGGCCCGCGCGCTGGTCTGGATGGACGAACGCTATGTGACCCAGGCGTTGGGTCGACCACCGCGAACAGATCCGAAGCTGGTCGTCGACGTGCTCTACAACATCTGGATGTCCGCGCTGTACTGACGGCGTCGCTCGATTCCGGGCTGGTCGTCGCCCGCGATGATGACGGGCACCGAGCAGGAGGCCGAGCCCACCACGAACGAGACCGCGGTGCGTTCCGGCAGGTCAGCGGCCGCCGATGGCGGGTTCGAAGATGGTCGCGGCGTTTTGTGCGCTGACGCAGGTGTTTCCGTCGGCGTAGGAGACCTCGACGCTCATGACGCCTGTGGCGGTGCGGAGGCTGACCGTGCATCCCAGTATGGTTTGCGGCCCGTAGAACGCGTCGCGGCCGTTGATCTTGGTGACGGTCGGCGCCTGCCCGCCCGGGCTCTTGACCGCGGACTGGGCTGAGGCCAGGTATCCCTCATAGGTTCGGATGGGAGCGGCTGCGCTGGGATGTTCGAGAGACAAGGTCTCATGACCGCTGAACGAGGTGAAACGGCACTTCACCGAATAGTCGCCGATCGTCGGTACGTCCTTCTTGGTCTCCGGGTCGTATCCCGCGCCGCGAAGTGCGCTCTTCCGGATTTCCTTGCACGGGTCGAACATTCCCGTCGGCGAACTGTCCGAGTCCGAGCAACCACTGACCACACCGGCCGCGAGACCAGCCACGATCACGCCGATCAACTTCGTCCGCACACTTCCCCCGTCAACGCCTTCACACGGCCACCTCAGCCGAGCAGGACGAGACTGTACCCGCCGGGAAGCCGTGACGGGGGCCGGAGGTGTCGGCGGGCGATGTACACCTGCTCGATGAATCCGCCTGATCGCCTGGTGTGAGGTCGGCTCGAGGCCACGAAGCCCCCGTCGGAAAATCCACACGGGGGCTTCGCTGTTCGCAGAGATTGTCAGCGACTCCAGATGCCGCTGTCGATGAAGTCGGACCACACGGCCGCGGGAAACTCCAGGATCGGCCCGAGGCCGCCGTCCTTCGTATCGCGCACCAGCGTGACCGCTGCGTCGTGCCGAACCTCGACGCATTGCTTGCCGGAATCGGAGAAGCTCGACTTGTACCATTCGCCCATGACCGGCTTGTTCATGCCGCGTACTCCTTTGCGGTTCGGACCACCAGATCCCTGGTGTCATGTGGTGACAACGCTACCGCTCGCAGACCGTCGATCGCCCTCCGATATTCGTTGACCTCCTCGTCGTGTTCGTGGAAGACACTGCCAATGGCTCCTTCGGCGAATACGACCGGCGGCAGGGCCATACCGCTTGTGCCCTTGGGGATTTCGAGCAGCATGAACGCCTGCATGATCAGGCCCGGGTGCGGACCTACCGCGAACGGAATCAATCGAAGCTCGACGTTGTCACGGGTACTGGCGTCCGCGAGCCAACGCATTTGCTCCACCATGACATCCGGAGATCCTGGCCGGTTCCGCAGGACCGCCTCGGAGATGAACGCTTCCAACCGGAATCCGGATTCGTTCAAGCGGGCTTGCCGTTTGGCGGTCAGTTCGATTCGCCGTTCGGTGTCCACCGCGGACAGGCTGGGTTCGGTGACGTGGATGATCGCCCGCCGATAGTTGGGTGACTGCAAGATGCCCGGGACGATCACCGGCTGATGCACGATGACCACATCCGCCACGCCCTCGAGCCGGAGGAACTTCTCGAAGTTCGGCGCCACCTGATCGGTGTAGGCCTTCCAGAAGCCCTTCGAGTTCCCTTGCGCTTTGGCGGCGCTGTCCTGGGCGCGGACCTCGTCCAGCAGCCTGAGCGCCTCGACCCGGTCCGCAGGTGCCGCCCGATAGTACTCGAGCAGATCCTTGACCTGGGGCTTCGTGAGTTTGGTCGGGGAGCCCTCCTCCATCCGCATCAGAACGAACCTGGTGACCTCTAGATGTGCCGCCGCAGCCGACAGGGCTGTCCGAGGAGCCTTGGATCGCACCGACTTCATGAAATTGCCGAAATCCATGCGAGAGACCGTCAAACCGGCCATTTGTTTAGCCTCGCTATCTGGGGAATGTTCCTTACGCACACGTGCGGATCGCACTTCTATTTTATTCGGCGCAACGTTGTCCATGCACGTATCGCCGCAATCCTTTTGGGTGCATCCTTGACGTACCGAACATTCACCGGAAGCAACTAGGAGCCGTAATGCCTTGGGATGCTTGGGTTTTGATGTCCTTGACCGTGACCGCCGCGATCATCCTCATCGTCTGCCTCATAGAGGATTTGAGAAATTCCGGTCGGTATGGAAATAGACCCCGCGGCCGTCACCGCCGGGGGCGGAAAGGAATGCGCGCGCGGCGGGAGGTGAATTCGCCGTGGACTCCTACGACCGATTGGAGGACTGCGACGTCGGCGACGACGAGCCGACGATGAACTCCGCGGAAGCCATGGAATCGATTGTCCTGCATCGTGACTGCCTCACGGCGCTGTGTGAGCGGAAGATGGCGGCGAGTCAGATCATCCGGGTCGCGTCCGAGCGGCGGCAGTCCGCCAAAGTCATTCAGTTCCCGGCCACCCGAACGGAGTCGAATCGTGTCCCGCGTGACCGGTGACCGCCACCGCGCACCCCACCTCCCTCCGGCGACTCTCGTCGAGGCGAAGGCCGGGCTCGACCGCCACCGGGCGTGCGCGGACGACTGTAATGCCAAGCGGCACTATGAATCCGCCGTCCAGCGGATGGTGCGCAGCCGCGGCCCGGGCTGGAACATCTGGCCTGCCGGGGATCGGCCGCGCCCCGCCTAACGCCCCGCGAGTGCGGCCACGACCGGAGCGAACTTGTCCGCGACGTGGGCGCCGAACACGAAGTAGGAGAACCCGATCTCCTCCCGCCGCCGCTGGATCTCCTCGATCGCTGCGGCCGGGTCATCCGGCAGCGCGGCCATCGCGTCGGCCGCATGCCACGCGGCGGTGTCGGTGGTGGGGGGCGCCATATGCGGCGCGACGGTATCCCCGACCACCGGCACGGCCAGCGCCAGCTCGGGCCCGTCGGCGGTGCGGAACTCCTCTGCCAGCTTCTGGACCTCCCCTCGAGACTGAGTTCCCAACGCGAACGTGACGGTATCCGCCATCTCTGCGGCCAATGCCCGAGCCTTCGGCCCGAACACGGCCATCGCTACCGGCGTATGCCGCTCGGACCCATCCAATTCCCGCAGCATCCGCACCGCCTCCCGCATTTCCCCCAACCGTTGCCCCGGCGACGGCACGCCCTCGACCCCCTTCCCCGCCAGCTCCTCCGCGATCCCCGGCCGCCCGACACCGATCCCCATCTCGAAGCGCCCCTCGGTGACCAGCGTCAGCGAATGCGCCTCCCACGCGGTCAACCACGCCGACCGCAACGGCGACGCGTAAACCCAAGTCCCCACCCGCAACTCGGTCTCCGCCGCCACCGTCGCCAACATCGGCGCGGGCGCCGGCTGCATCTGCGGAAAGTCCGGCATCAGCAGCGTCGAATACCCATTCGCCGCGACCCGCCTCGCCTGCTCCCGCCAAGCCTTGACATCACTCCTGAGCGGCGCCACCACCCCGAACCGAAACGGCCTCGTCATCCCGATCTCCTGTCTCTAGGTCTACCCACAGGATTCGACGCCGCGCCCTCCCGAAATTCATCGCTGCACCCGCGACCCATCTCGTGAGCGGTGATCTACCCGCCCCAGGACTCCTCACCGAACAGCGGGATCTGCCGTGACGGCGCGATCCCGCCGAGGCGGCGCAGACACCGCGCGCACGTGACGTCCGCGCGAGTCGGCTCCAACGCGGTGGGGTCCCACCCGGAGATCCCGGTGTGGCACAACAGTTCCGGCACTTCCTCCCCCTCGACCCATTGGCCGAGGCTGACTGCGTGCACGGTGCGCCCCCGCCGAACAACCGCGTGCACACCGGGCGAGCCGAAGGTGGCCCGGGTGGAGGCGGCTAGGGGCCCGATGTCGGTCATACGCCCAACGATAAGGATGCGCACCGACAACGACGGACCAGCCGACCCGGTCATCCCTGCCGGGCGGTGTCAGTGAGGTTGTTGCACTTGGCCTTTAGCCCACGCCCAGGCCGTCAACAACCACTCGGCGTCGACCTTGTGCAGTGCCACGGTGAAGACCGCGCCGGTTTGCAGGACCGGCGCGCCCCGAACGTTGAAACCGAGGGTCACCGGGACGACGACATACGCGGCCGTGTCCGTGACATCGATATGATGCGGTTCACCGAGTTCGATGTGGTAATCCGAAACTCCGAGGTGCTCGCCTTCCGCGAGCGCGTCCTTAGCCAGGGTCACTCCGGCAGCGTCCGTCACGGCCTGGTCAGGAGTGGTTGTGCGCTGGGCGATTCTGGCCGGTGCGCCGATCTCCCATGCGGTCCATACGGTGACGGCGTGGGGCGGGTACCGACAACCACGTTGCGGCGGATTGGCGGATGCTCCCCGCGCCCGGCACAGCTTCTTTGTAGCTATCTATGACTTTTCGTGCCGACGGGCTCTCGATTCGTGTCAGCGATCAGGGAATCAACCTGCTCGGATCTCGGCGATGACTATGGTTCGGCGAAGGTGGGGCTGATTGGGAAGCGCGGAACCGCTCGGGTTCGGTTACTCCGTCGCGACCATTTCACCTCGCCTGCCGGAGCTGGTTACCGCACAGCTCCGGACACGATGCCCACTCGACCAATATCGGGCAGACATCGTGGTTCGACGGCCGGGTGGAACGCACAGACTCCCGTTCCACCCGGCCCCTCGCCTCGACGTGACCGGGGTCCTCACAATCGTGCTCGGCGACAACGCGTTCGACGTCAGCCGGTGTTCCGGCCGTGGTTTGATTCGGCGCTCAGCACGGCGCCTGGAAGCCGCCGATCTTCTCCTCGAGCAGTTCGGCCATCCGCAGCGGGGTGCGGTCCTCGAACATCGGGCCGATGAGCTGCACTCCGACCGGCAGGCCCTCGGGGGACCGGCCCGTCGGAATGGCGGTGGCGGGCAGGCCCGGCATGGTGGCCATACCGGCCCAGACGAGCTGGTCGAAGTACGGGTACTCGACGCCGTCGATGTCTATATGGCGGTTCTCCAGGCTGCCGTTGTGGTCGTGCGGGAACGCGGGAGTCGGCGTGATCGGGCACACCACGGCATCGAACTCGGTGAAGAGCCGCCGCCAGCCCTGGCGGTGGAGTTCGCGGCGGTTGTTCGTCTCGACCCAGTCGCGGTGGCTGAGCACCATGCCGCGCACCCGCGCGGCATCCAGGCTCTTGTCGTCCGCGCCCAGGGCGGCGGCGCGGGTCCGCAGCTGTTCGTACACGTCAGCGGGGAGACTCGTGGCGGCGTTCGACAGCATCAACTGCAGGTAGACCGTCGCCGCTTCGGCCGGGTCGGGCAGCAGCGGGCTGTGCCGTTCGACGCGGGCGCCCGCGTCGGCGAGGGCGTCGGCGACCCGGTTGACGCCCGCCCGTACCGCCGATCCGGTCGGGATGAGCGGATGGTCCTCGATGATCAGGACACGGAAGTCGGCCAGCCGCTGGTGGCGTGCGGGCGGCAGGGCGAGGTCGTAGGCGACGCCGTGGGTCAGCGGGTCCGGTCCAGCCATCACGTCGAGCAGGAGCGTGAGGTCGCGGGCGGTGCGGGCCATCGGACCGACCACGGCGAGGTCGAGGTCGACCGGCAGGGCCGGTGTGGGCGGCGGGACCATGCCGCGGGTCGGCGCCAGCCCCAGCGACGGCTTGTGCGCGTAGATGCCGCAGAAATGCGCGGGGGTGCGCAGCGAACCGGCGAGGTCGGAGCCGATGGACAGCGCGCCGAACCCGGACGCCAGGGCCGCCGCCGAACCGCCGGACGACCCGCCCGACGTGCGGCTGTGATCCCACGGATTGTTGGTGGTGCCGTAGATGTCGTTGAAGGTCTGGATATCTCGCAGCATCACCGGCACATTCGTCTTGCCGAGCACCACCGCGCCGGCGGCCTTCAACCACGACACCTGGACCGCGTCCTCGGTCGGCACGTAGTCCGCGTGCTGCGGAATGCCCCAGGTCGTGGGCAGCCCGGCCATGTCGTAGGACTCCTTGACCGTGACCGGGATGCCGAGCAACGGCCGATCCTCGCCGCGGGCGCGCGCCTCGTCGGCGTGGCGCGCGGCGGCCCGCGCATTATCGAAGTCGGGTACACAGATCGCGTTGATCGCCTTGTCATCGCGTTCGATCCGGGCGATCGCGTCGTCGGTCAGTTCCACCGAGGTCACCGCACCGGCGCGCAAGGCAGCCGCGAGTTCTTCGGCCGATTGAAGATTCCACTGCATGAATTCGACGCTATTGGTGTGCCGGACAGGACATAAAATGCCACTTCGCGCAATCGAGAAAGACGAACGGATGAGCTCGGATGCGGATTCGTTCCGCGATATCCCAGGTCACAGCATCGGCCAGGCCGACTCGACGGGTGCACGCCATGAAATGCCGTTCGGCACAACGGGATAGATGTCACAACCTGGACCGCGTGGATACTCCACCGCGGGCGATCGTCGACAAAGCCCCGGGAAGAACTCTCCGCAGGTCGGGGGCATCAGTCGTCGTATCGATCCGGAAAATACATGCGTAAATCGGACGTGAGCAGTTACCCTGAATCGACAAATCGATAGCTGAAAGTTGCCTGAATCCTGCCGGCGGCAGGACCGCCACTGAACACCGCTGTCCCCTACCGACCACTCGCGCGAGGGCGAGCCCAAGGCGCGACAACCCCGCCAGGAGCCCTGGTCATGGCCGAAAACTCCAAACCATCAATGCTTTCCCGCATTTCGCTGAAGCAATGGTTCGCCATCGCCCTGGCCATCCTGGCCCTGATATTCATCGCCGAGAACCGCCACCGCGTCGACATCGAATTCCTGCTGCTCACCATTCGCTCCCCCATGTGGCTGGTCCTCCTGGTGACCTTCGCCGTCGGCTGGCTCTCCGGCGTCCTCAGCCGACGCGGCCGCTGACCTGCCGCGCGACCGCGGCACCGTTGTCGAAGGTGATCCCCGCCGCCGCGACCCGATAGCGCGGGTCGACGGCGTCCCACGCCTCGGCGAGGGGATCGGCCGTGGTGAACGCGACCGGGGTGAACTGGTGGTTCGGCTCGATGGTGACGCCGTCGGACCGGTAGGTGGAGAACATGATCCAGTCGTTCACGTCCCCCGCCTGGGTGTCGAGGCGAACATGCACCGGCGGCGCGTCACGGTCGCCGGTGGCGGCCGCGTTGATCGACGCGATGATCCGCTGCGTGTGGAGTTCGAGTGCGACCGATATCCGGGGCGTGTTGATCGGCGGGTCCGGCTCGTATCGGGTTGCGGCGATTCGGGAGTCGAACTGGGCTGCGGCGAGTGCGCCGTGCAGCGGGACCGAATGGTCGCCGTTGGCGATGACGATCCCGTGGTGGTCGGCGATCACCGCCGGGTAATGCCGCAACTCGTCGTGCGGGCCGTCCTCGGTGGAGCGTGCCCGCAGCGCGATATTGCCGTCCCGGGTGGAATCGAGCACCCGAGCCTTCGACGCCCGGCTGCGGCCGGTCAGCACGACCAGCCCCTCCAGGCGCCCCCGACCAGCGGACCGGAAACCGATCACCCTCCCCGGGTACGGGTTTCGGCGCATGAACTCCCGGATATCGATCGGCATCGCACTCCCTACTGGTCGCCGACTACGTAGCGCTGCATCAGGACGGTGTTGAAGTTTCGGGTCTCGACCAAGCGGAGGGGGATGCGTTTGTCGAGCGACGGGAACATGGGGGTGCCGCCGCCGAGGATTATCGGTGCGACGAACAGTTGGTATTCGTCGATGAGGTCGTGCGGGATGAGGGACGCGGCCAGGTTCGCGCCGCCGACCTCCATCACGCCGTCGCCTTCGGACTTGAGCTTGCGGACCACGTCTACCGCGTTCTCACTGATCAGAGTGCTGTTCCACTCGACCTCGGTGAGGGTTCGGGAGAACACGTACTTGGATTTGGAGGTCCAGAGCTCGCCGAACTCGCGCATGATCGGCCCTTCGTCCTCGGGGACGTGGGGCCAGAAGTCCGCCATCAGTTCGTAGAGGCGGCGGCCGTGCAGGGCGATGTCGATATCGCGGTATCGGTCGTTGTGGAACTGGTGGAGTTCCTCGTCCGGGTCGGTCCAGTCGATATTGCCGTCGCGGTCGTTGATGTAGCCGTCCAGGGACACGCTGATGCCATAGATCAGTTTCCTCATAGCCGAGTAGACCTCCTCCACGCTCGAAACTCATCGGTTCCAGCCAAGGCGATCGCACGGGAAAAGGCCAGGCGACTTGCCGGGGCACATGGTCAACCGGTGGTGGAGATCTGGATCGAGCCGAGGGTGCAGTGGGCGTGTCCGCCTTTTGCGTAGGTTTCGGAAATGCAGTCCCAGCGGCCGCTGACGTCGTAGATGCCGCGGACCGCGGCACCGCTGCCCTCGGCTTTGCCGCTCTTGATGTCCAAGTAGTACTGGGCTATCACCGATTTCACGCTTGCGCAGGAGATGCTGCCGGCGTCGATCATGGTGTCGATCGGCTTGCCGCTCACCACGTTCACTGTGCCGCAATGGGTTCCGGGTCCGGGCAGAAGCACCGCTTGTGTCGTCGTGGTGGTTGTCGTGGGCGGGGCAGACGAGGGAGCCATTGTCGTCGTCGGGATCGGCGTTGTGGTGGCGGTCGGAAGAGCCGCATTGCCTTCGGATTGGTTCTTCATGAACGCCACGCCGGCCGCGACGCCGACCGCGGTCAGGCCCACGAGAGCGAACGCCGTGAGTACCCGCTTGACGGGAATCCTCCGCCGCGGCGGGTCTGAGGGAGAGCCCGGATTGATTTCGGTGACCGCTGGCGGGGGTGCGCCCGTGACAGCCGAGATGCACGCCGCGGCAAGCTCACCCGCGGTTCGGTACCGCTCCTCCGGGTTCTTCGCCATGCCGGTCGCTACGACGTCGTCGAGAACCGTCCCGATCTGCGGGCGCGCCTGGCTCGGTTTCGGTGGCGGCTGGGTCAGGTGGGCGGCGATCTGCTGCTCCAACGCGGTTGCCGGGTACGGAGTACGACCCGTCAGACACTGGTACAGCACGCAGGCCAGGGCGTAGACGTCGGAACGGGCGTCGGCGACACCGGTGCTGAATCGTTCCGGGGCCATGTAGGCGAAGGTGCCGATCGTCGCGCCGGTCGTGGTCAGTGCGGTCTCGCCGACGGCCCGCGCGATGCCGAAATCGATGAGGTACACGAAATCGCGGGCCGTGACCAGGAGGTTCGAGGGCTTCACGTCCCGGTGCACGAGCCCCTCGGCGTGCGCGTCGTCCAGTGCGGCGGCCGCCTGCGCCACCACCGAGACCGCCCGCTCCACCGGCATCGGGCCGGATTCGGCCAGCACCGAATCCACTCCGACACCGGTGACGAACTGCATGCAGATGAACAATCGGTCCTCGACCTCGCCGAAATCGAAGATCGGCACCACGTTCGGGTGCACCAGCCCGGCCGCGGCGCGCGCCTCGCGCTGGAATCGCTCCCGGTATACCGGATCGGCCGCCATATGCGGGTGCAGCAGCTTCACCGCGACGATCCGACCGGTCTGGCTGTCGTGCGCCCGGTATACCTGCCCCATGCCGCCCTCACCGAGCAACTGTTGCAAGTGGTACCGGCCGAACCGCGTCCCCTCCACCGACACTCTTCCCTCCCCGCCGAGCACGGCCTCCAGAAGTCGAGCCGCGCTTCGCATCCCGGCCATCATCGCACCGGGAGGCGGTGGCCGGGACGAGTAGCGAGGGCTGATCTACTCGGGTTGGAGGTCGATGGCGCTGGTGCCGGTGGTGACGTCGTAGGGGACGGAGACCTGGTCGTGGGCGATGAGCCAGGTGTTGTCGAGTTTGCGGAGGCCGTAGGTTACTCGGACCCACATGCCGGGGATTCGGTCGCCGGAATTGGTTGTGCCGGAGAGGCGGGCGAAGGCGTGGCCGTAGGCTACGTCGGTTCCGATGGTGAGGGTCAGGTCGCGGAGTTCGTAGGTCACGGAATCGAAGAACTGGAAGACCTTGGACCAGTTCGCGAGTTTGGCTTCTATGCCGACGTGCTGGAGTGGGGGTTCGACGTCGAAGGAGATGACGTCGGGGGTGTAGGCGTGGCGGATGGATTCGAGGTCTCGGGCGTGCAGGGCCTTCAGCACGCTGTCGATTCGGGCGCGGATCGCGGCCTCTTCGGAGGTGGTGCGGTCGGAATGAACGTTGTTGGACGCGTTCATGATTCGCTCCTAGGAGGTGACGAGGGTGGATTCGGTGGATCGCAGGGGGGCGAGGGCTGTGGTCCAGGCGATGAGCTGGTCGAGAGTTTTGCCGAGGGCGGCGGTGTGGGCGTCGGTCGGGACGAAGTTGGTGTGGTTCTCGAAGTCGGTGAGGACCGAGATGCCCACCTGGTAGCCGACATCCGCGAGGCCGAGGGTGCTGCATACGGCGCGCAGTTGCACCACGGCGCGGGCGCCGCCGTTGACGCCGTACGAGACGAATCCGACCGCCTTGTTGTTCCATTCGGCGAACAGGTGGTCCAGGGCGTTCTTCACGACGCCGGGGTATCCGCCGTTGTACTCGGGGGTCACGATGACGAACCCGTCGCAGGCGGCGATGCGTTCGGACCAGGCGCGGGTCGATTCGTTCTCGGACGGGCCGAACATGGGAGGGACGGGCTCGTCGAAGTGCGGGAGGGGGTGGTCGCGCAGGTCGATCAGGTCGTAGTCGGCGTCGCCGCGCGTCGAGGCCTGATCCTGGACCCAGTCGGCGACCTGCGCGCCTTTGCGGTTGGGCCGGGTACTGCCGAGGATGATGCCGATTCTGGTCATGACCGAACTCCTGCTCTACTGAACGTTGCTTGCCCTACCGACGAAGCAGCCGTGCGGAATGTCAGGCCGTGCTCACATTCTTTGCCGCTACATCGTCGATATCGGTAATGGCACGCAGACCGAAGGAGCCGACCATGACCGACCCGCAGCTGCCCGCGGTGATGAACGAACGCCGCCAGCTGATCAACCTCGCCTACCGGCTGCTCGGGTCGCTGGCCGAGGCGGAGGACGTGGTGCAGGAGACCTACGCGCGCTGGTACGCGCTCACCGAACCGCAGCGGCAGGAGATCGAGACGCCCGGGGCGTGGATGACCACCGTCGCCAGCCGGATCTGCCTCGACCTGCTCGGATCAGCGCGTGCCCGGCGGGAACGGTATGTGGGCGAATGGATTCCGGAGCCGGTGCCCGGCCCGACCGACTGGTTGGACGGGATCGCCCCCGCCGATCCCGCCGACCGGGTCACGCTCGACGAGTCGATCAGCATGGCGTTCCTCGTCGTCCTGGACTCCATGACACCCGCCGAACGGGTCGCCTTCGTGCTGCACGACGTGTTCCGGTACTCGTTCGCCGAGGTCGGCGACATCGTGGGCCGCTCCCCCGCCGCCTGCCGTCAGCTCGCCTCCAGTGCCCGACGCCGCATCGACACCTCCCGCGCGCCGTCCGGCAGCGAACGCGCCGACGTGGTCCGGGACTTCAAAAAGGCTTGGGAGACAAAGGATATCGAGGCGCTCATCGGGCTGCTCGACCCGCGCGCGACCGCCACGGCGGACGGCGGCGGCCACGTGCTCGCCTTCCTCGAGCCGATCATCGGGCGCGAGCAGATCGCACAGGCCTGGATGGAGATCGCCGCACGCGGGCTCCCGATGACGCTGATCGAACGCACCGTCAATGGACAGCCCGGTCTGGTCGCCGAGCTCGACGGCACCGTCGTCTCGGTCTACGCCTTCGACATCGCCGACGGGCGGATCACCCGCATCTGGGTGATCCGGAACCCGGAGAAGTTGCGGCCCTGGACATCCCGGCGCGCCTGACGGAGTCGCCGGGCCGACAGCTGGTGCCGGCCCGGCGACCAGCCGCTACTTCAGATGCCGGTCGAAGAAGCGGTTCGCCGCTTCCCCCGCATGCTGCGGGACACCGGTGTGACCGCCCATATTGGCGTTCAGCGTCTTCTCCTCGGAACCGAACGCGTCGAACAGGTCCAGGGCCATCTGCCGGTCGTTGCCCTCGTCGTCCCACTGCAGCAGGACGTGCAGCGGAATGGTGACCTGGCGCGCCTCCTCCATGATTGCCCGGGGCACGAAACTCCCCGCGAACAGAACCGCGGCCACGATGCGCGGCTCGACCACCGCCAGGCGGGCGCCGATGGAGATCACTCCGCCCGAATACCCGACCGGGCCGCCGATCTCGGGCAGGTCCAGGAGGGCGTCCAGGGCGGCCTGCCATTCCGGGACCGCCTGGTCGACCAGCGGGAGGACCAGCCGGTCGACGATGTCGTCGGTGACCGGCTCGCCGGACCGCAGCGCCCGCTGCAGATCGGCGCGAGCCTGATCGACGCCGGCGGAACGAGGTCGCACACCGCTGCCGGGGAGTTCGAGGGCGGCCGCCGCGTAGCCCGACGCCACGGCGGATCGGGCCCTGCCCAGCAGTCGCGGGTACATCGTCGGCAGCCCGGCGGCGGAATGCCCGATCAGGATCAGAGGTATCGGTGCGGCGACGGTCGTGGGCGTCCACAGGATGCCGGGAATCTCGCCGAGAGTGAATTCACGCTCGAGGATGGAGTCGTCGAGACGCTTTTCGGAAATGAATTGCATGGTCGTGCCTTTCGGAGTGCACAGAACGGCGCTCCCGGACGACCTATCGCCCGACCATGACTCCGGAGGGGAGCACCCATGTCGATACAGCGTTCACGGGTATCACCTCCTCGTCCTCTGGCACGGTCCGAGGAAAGGTAGCAATGGTCGCGCGGGTCGTCAAAGGGTTTTCCCGAAGACTCCGACGAGGTCAGAGCAGGGCGGCGACCCTCTTCGCGGTCTCCTTCGCCGACCCGGGATTCTGGCCGGTTACCAGTTTGCCGTCGACCACGGTGTAGGAGACGAACGGCAGCATGGCCTTCTCGTACAGCGCGCCCCGCTTCTTCATCTCCTCCTCGGCGTTGTAGGGCACCAGCTTGTCGACGCGCGCGAGAACCTCCTCCTGCCAGGCGAATCCGGTGAGTTTGCGGCCCGCCACCAGGTAGGAGCCGTCGGAGAGGCGGGTATTGAGCAGGCCGCAGTAGCCGTGGCAGACCGAGGCGACGATGCCGCCGCGTTCGAAGATCTCGCGGGTGATGCGTTGCAGACCTTCGCTGTCGGGGAAGTCGTACATGACCGCGTGGCCGCCGGTGAAGTAGATGGCGTCGTAGTCGGCCGAATCGATCTCGCCGGGGGCGGCGGTGTTCTCCAGCAGGGTCATCCGGGCCGGGTCGGCGCGCCACGCCTTCGCGGTGCGGTCGTAGTTGGGGAATTTCAGCGACCGCGGTTCCAGCGGGGACGGCCCGCCCGCGGGGCTGATCAGGGTCTGATCGAAGCGGTGCTGCTCGAAGACGTGCCAGGCGTGGGTGAGTTCGGACAGCCACAGGCCGGTCGGATGGGACGGATCGTCGTAGTGGCCGACATTGGTCACGACATTCAAGATGCGCTTGGACATGCTCGAAACTCCTTCTGGTCGTGGGTTATTCGGTTACGCCGGAGGCGGGCAGGGAGAGGACGGCGGCGAACGCGGCCCGCACGTGATCGGCCACCTCGCGACTCGATTCCGCGGGGAGCTTGCCGTCCAAGTGGAGGAACGCCAGCCCGTGGGCCAGCGCCCAGCCCGCCGAGGACAGCGCGTCGGAGCCGCCGTCCGGGAAGACGCAGGCCATCGCCAGGCGCAGGAGATCGTGGATCTCCTCCGCCGCGGCGATCCGCTCCTCACTGCCCGCGTCGCAGGCGGTGCCGAACATGAGGCGGAACAGGGCGGGGCGGCGCAGGGCGAACTCGACGTAGACGACCGCGAGTTCGGCGAGGTCGGCGGGCGATTCCGGGAGTTGGCGGCCCGCGGCCAGGTCGGCTTTCAGGTCGCGCAGACCTTGGGCGGCCAGGGCGGATTCCAGGGCCTCGCGGTCGGCGAAGTGCCGGTAGGGGGCGGTCGGCGAGACGCCCACCTCGCGGGCGAGGGCTCGTAGCGAGAACGGTTCACCGGCCTCGAGGCCGCGCATCGCCGCCGCCAGCAGCGAGGCGCGCAGTTCGCCGTGATGGTAGCCACTCTTCACTGATGTTGACACTGCTTACACTCCCTCCTAGCCTCATGTTAGCAATGTAAACATACCGCGTTCAGGAGAAAGCTGATGACACCGGTCTTCGAACCGTTCACGCTACCCAACGGCGTCGCGCTGCCGAACCGGCTGGTCAAGGCCGCGATGGAAGAGAACATGGCCGCCTCCGGTCAACTCCCCGACCGAGCCCTGTTCGAGCTGTACCGGCGTTGGAGCCGCGGCGGCGTCGGGCTGATCATCACCGGCAATGTCATGGTGCACGCGGACGCCCTCACCGGGCCCGGCGGCGTCGTCCTCGACAAGGATTCGCCGCTGGAACCGTTCCGGCACTGGGCCACCGCGGCCAAGAGCGGCGGGGCGCGGGTGTGGATGCAGATCAATCACCCGGGGCGGCAGGTGCGAGCGGATATGCCCGGCGTCGCGTGGGCCCCGTCCGCGGTCCGGGTCGATATCGGCAAGACCAGCAAGATGTTCGCCGAACCCGTCGCCATGAGCGCGGCGCAGATCGCGGAAACGGTGGAGCGCTTCGCCGAAACCGCCCGCCGCGCAGCCGAAGCCGGGTTCGACGGCGTCGAAATCCATGCCGCGCACGGGTACCTGCTGTCGCAGTTCCTCTCGCCGCTGGCCAACCGGCGCACCGATGAGTGGGGTGGCAGCCTGGAGAACCGGGCCCGGCTGCTCCTCGACATCGTGCGCTCGGTCCGGGCCGTCGTCGCTCCCGAGTTCGCCGTCGCCGTCGAACTCAACTCCGCCGACTTCCAGCGCGGCGGCTTCGACGCCGACGACGCCGCCGCCGTCATCGCGATGCTCGCTCCCCTCGGCGTCGACGTCGTCGAACTCTCCGGCGGCAGCTACGAGGCGCCCGCCATGACCGGCCAGGTCGGCGACGGCCGCCCCACCCGACCCACCCTCAACCCCACCCTCGCCCTCCTCCAGGAAACCGCCCTCCAACGCCGAGCCCTCCGCCGCTACCGCACCTGGCTCACCACCCGCCCCGCCCTGGCGGATTCGGTGCGCTGACCAGCACCGACACGGCCATCCGACGACCCGCACGGCACCGAATTCTCGTATGACGGTGGCTATCAGGGGGGTTCATGACGAGCGGCGAGCGACGTGTTGGATCGGGGCCGGGCCTCGGTAGCATGGCCGGTATGCCGACCCCGCCCGTCGAGCGACCCGACCTTCCGCAGTTCATGACATGGGAGGAACTCGAGAAGCTGCCCGATGAGATCGCCGGCCAGATCGAGCTGTGGGAAGGCAGAGTGGTGTGGGTCCGCAGGGGCCCGGCCGAGCATCAGGACTATTCGGTGGAGCTGCGCAATGCCCTGCGACGATGCGCCCGGGAAACCATGGCGGCACAGCCTCAGCACTGCTGGCGGGCCTCGACCGAGACGAACATCTTCTTCGGCTCGACCGGGAAATCCGATTTCGTCACGCCGGATTTCCTCGTCTACCGGTGCCCCGAGCAGGACTACCAGGACATCCGCGCGAGTGCCGTGCTCATCGCCGGTGAGGTGCTGTCACCGTCGAACACCGAACGCGATATCGAGGCAAAGAAGGCGCGTTACGCGGGAGCGGGCATCCCCTGGTACTGGGAAGTCATCCTCGGCCGAGACCCGCGGCGGATCTCCACAATTCGCGCCTACGGCCTGGAAACCGGACATGCCAGCCTGCCGGAAGGCGTGACGTCGCTGCGGCCGGCCAACTACATCGTCGCGGGCGAGTGGAATTCCGGCACGTCGGCGGCCATCGCCTTCGACCACCCATTCCCCATCCACATCGCCTGGGACGAAATCGAATTCTGATTCGGTGGGGCCAGGCCGTTCATGTCGGCTGAGCCCTCGGCCATGACGCGTAGGACCAGGACGGCGGCGATCAGGGCGATGAGGAGGCCCAGGGCCGCGCCCAGGAGGACCCAGGCCGCGTCTCCGAGTTTGCGCCGCATCGGGCTCCCTTCAGGGATTCGGGATCGAACCTGACGCTATCGGGAGTGCGTGGAGCGGGGCGGGTATGCGGGGATCTTATCCCGTTGCCCGCCTTGGGGTTTGCGTTGACAATGGGGCCCACTGTCGACGGGGGAGGAAGCTCGTGAATCTGGATTTCGGTGTGCACCCGCTGTTTTCGTGGTACGTCGTACTACTACTGGCGAGCGGGATCGTCCTCTTGGTCCTGGTGATCCCACCGCGGCTGGACTGGTGGTGGCGGCTGGCCAACGCGGCCTGCGGCAGCCTGTGCGCCGGATATGGAGTTTATCTCGCATTCTTCTATCACTCCGGGACCTACCTGGTGATTCTCCAACTGTTCCTGCTACCGGCCATGCTCGTCGTCATCTCCGTGTCGGCACTGCGCGGGGACTCGGGGCGCGGGCAGGGGTGAACACAAAAGTGGCGCATCACCAGGAGGTGATGCGCCACTCGGGGTGGTTGGGTCAGCCGCGGATCTTGGCGGCGACGGTGGCTACGGCGGTGTCGGCGGGGAGTTCCTCGGCGGTGCCGGCGAAGCGGTCGCGGAGTTCGATCTTGCCTTCGGCCCAGCCACGGCCGACCACGACGATGTAGGGCATGCCGAGGAGTTCGGCGTCCTTGAACTTCACGCCGGGGGACGCGGTGCGGTCGTCGAGGAGGACCTCGAAGCCGAGGGAATCCAGTTCGGCGGCAACCTGTTCGGCGCCCGCGCGGGCCGCGTCGTCCTTGTTGGCGATGACGACGTGGACGTCGAACGGGGCGACCTCGCGGGGCCAGCGCAGGCCCTTGTCGTCGTGCTTCTGCTCGGCCAGGACCGCGACCATGCGGGAGACGCCGACACCGTAGGAGCCCATGGTGAGGCGGACCGGCTTGCCGTTCTCGCCCAGGACATCCACCTGGAAGGCGTCGGTGTACTTCTGGCCCAGCTGGAAGATGTGGCCGATCTCGATGCCGCGGGCGGCCTCGAGCACGCCGCGGCCGTCGGGCGACGGGTCGCCGTCACGGACCTCGGCAGCCTCGATGGTGCCGTCGGCGGTGAAGTCACGACCCGCGACCAGACCCACATAGTGCTTGCCGGGCTCGTCGGCGCCGGTGATCCAGCTGGTGCCGGACACCACGCGGGGGTCGACCAGGTAGCGGATGCCGTTGTCGAGCAGGGCCTTCGGGCCGATGTAGCCCTTCACCAGGAACGGGTTGGCCTTGAAGTCGGCCTCGTCGAGCAGCTCCACCGCGGCCGGCTCGACCGACGCCTCCAGGCGCTTCTCGTCGACCTCACGGTCACCGGGGACGCCGACACCCAGCAGCTCGATCTTGCCGTCGGGGTAGACCAGCTTGACCATGACGTTCTTGAGGGTGTCCGCGGCAGTGACCTCACGACCCAGCACCTTGTCGATGCCCGCGCCGTTCGCCCAGTCCACCAGGGTGGCGATGGTCGGGGTGTCGGGGGTGTCGTGGACGGCGGCCTCGGCCTGGCCCTCGATGGCGATCGCGGGCGGCGCGGCGGTGACCACGGCCTCCACGTTCGCGGCATACCCGGACTCGCGGCAGATGACGTAGGTGTCCTCACCGACCGGGCTGTCGGCCAGGAACTCCTCCGACGCCGAACCACCCATGGCGCCCGAGGTGGCGGCCACGATCACGTACTTCACGCCGAGACGGTCGAAGATCTTCTGGTAGGCCTCGCGGTGGGCGCCGTAGCTGTTCTTCAGCCCGTCCTCGTCCAGGTCGAAGGAGTACGAGTCCTTCATGACGAACTCGCGCCCACGCAGGATGCCCGCGCGCGGACGGCCTTCGTCCCGGTACTTGGTCTGGATCTGGTACAGCGTGACCGGCAGATCCTTGTACGAGTTGTACTCACCCTTCACGGTGAGCGCGAACAGCTCCTCGTGGGTGGGACCGAGCAGGTAGTCCTGACCCTTGCGGTCCTTGAGCCGGAACAGGCCGTCGCCGTACTCGGTCCAGCGGTTGGTGGTCTCGTACGGCTCGCGCGGCAGCAGAGCCGGCAGCGAGATCTCCTGCGCGCCGATGGCGTTCATCTCCGCCCGGACCACGTCCTCGACCTTGCGCAGCGTGCGCAGGCCGAGCGGCAGCCACGAGTAGACGCCGGGCGCGATGCGACGCACGTATCCGGCACGCACCAGCAGCTTGTGGCTGGGCACCTCGGCGTCGGCGGGATCGTCGCGCAGGGTGCGCAGGAACAGGTGGGAGAGGCGGGTGATCACGGATGAACACAGTAGCCGCTGCTAGCGAACAGTTCCCAAGGCATTACCGTGTTGGCTCGTGCTGGTGCTGCTGCCTCCCTCAGAAACCAAGTCCGACGGTGGTTCGGGCGGTCCCCTGGACCTGGATTCCCTCGCGATGCCGCAGCTCACGGCGGTGCGCGACAAACTGGTCACCGAAGTGATCGGATTGGCCGCCGACGCCGACGCCTCCCGGGCCGCGCTCGGACTGGGCAAGGGGGCTGACACGGAGATCGCCCGCAATGCCGCCCTGCGCACCTCCGCCACCCGCCCGGCCCTGGACCGGTACACCGGCGTCCTCTACGACGCGCTGGACGCCGCGGGCTTCACGAAGGCGCAGCGCGCCAAGGCCGAAGCCCGCCTGGGCATCGGCTCGGCACTGTTCGGCGTGGTGCGCGCCGGCGACCCGATCCCCGCCTACCGGCTCTCGGGCGGCTCCAAACTGCCCGGACTGCCGACGCTGCAATCGCTGTGGAAGGCGGTGCTGCCGGAGGCGTTGCGCGCCGAGGCCGCCGGACAGCTGGTCGTGGACCTGCGCTCGGGCACCTACCAGAACCTGGGCCGCATCCCCGGCGCAGTCACCGCCACCGTCCTCACCGAACGCCCCGACGGCTCCCGAACCGTCGTGAGCCACTTCAACAAACACCACAAGGGCCTGCTGGCCCGCGCCCTGGTGCTGACCCGCACCGAACCGTCCACCATCGACGCTCTGGCCAAGGTCGCCGAGAAGGCCGGGCTGCGCACCGAGATCGCGTCCCCGACCGAGCTGCTCATCATCACCAACTGACCCGAGCCTCGATAGAGTGGCCGGGTGGAACCCAACGAGCTCTCCCCCGAGGTCCTCGAACTCGCGAGCAAGATCTTCGACCTTGCCCGCACCGGCGACGCCGCCACCCTGGCCGCCTACCTCGACGCCGGTGTCCCGGTGAACCTCACCAACGACAATGGCGACACCCTGCTCATGCTCGCCGCCTACTACTCCCACCCCGACGCGGTCACCGCCCTGCTCGACCGCAAGGCCGACCCCAACTTCGGCAACGACAAGGGCCAAACCCCGCTCTCCGGAGCCGTTTTCAAGGGCTCCGACGAGATCGTCAACGCCCTGCTCGCCGCCGGAGCCGACCCGAACGCGGGCAGCCCGTCCGCCCGCGACGCCGCCGAGATGTTCGGCCAGACCAAGTACCTGAAGCTGTTCGACGCCTGAGTTCGACGCCCGAGCCCACCGGATCGACATCACATCCCCAAGATTCCGACGGCATGATCCCGGCACCCGCCGCGGATAATGTCGATCCGGTGATACGAAGCGGCAGAACCGATTTCGAACAATCCGCCGAACCACCCGAGGATGACGACCCGGCCGACACGCCCTCGCTGATCAGCGACGCACTGGCGGTGGCACTCGGCATGCTGATCGGCCTGCTCGTTTTCCTGGCCCTGCTCATCGCCTACATCCACGTGATGTTCGAGGCCTTCGGTTCCGAGAACGCCGCCGGTCTCCCCGACACGACGGTGACCCGGGTTTCCGCGATGCGATGAATTCGAGCGGGCGGCGGCGTCCACAGAGGGGAATGTGAACCGAGCTGGGAGGTATCCCGAGTGTCGAAGACGTCTTCTCGTGACGAGTTGTGGGCGATGGTGCGAGCCGAGCGCGGGGCGCTGGCCGAGGAGCTCGCGGGGTTGAGCTCCGTGCAGTGGGGTGAGCGGTCGCTGTGTGGGGATTGGACGGTCGAGGAGGTCGTCGCGCACCTGACCGCCGGGGCCAGTACCGGGCGATTGCGGTGGATGCTCAGTGTGCTGCGGAACCGGTTCGACTTCGGCAGACACAATGACCGGCAGTTGGCGGCGCATCGCGGGAACACGCCCGAGGAGACGCTGGAGCGGTTTCGGTCGATCGTGGACAGCACGGTCGCGCCGTCGGGGCATACGGCGGCCTGGCTCGGGGAGGTGGTCGTACATGGGCAGGACATTCGGCGGCCGTTGGGGCTGAGGCCGGAGCCGGCGATCGAGGCGGTGACCGAGGTGGCCCGGTTCTTCGCGAGCCGGGACTTCACCGTCGCGGGGCGCAGTGCGATCGAGGGACTGCGGTTGGAGGCCAGTGATGGGCCGTTCGCCGTGGGAGCTGGGCCGGTGATCGGGGGGACGACGCTCGCGTTGACCATGGCGATGGCGGGGCGAGCGGTCTATTGCGACGAGCTCGCGGGGCCGGGGGTGGACGTACTGCGCGGTCGGATCTGAATCGAATCCAATTGCGGTTCGGCGGTTATGCATTGGGGGTGGTCCGGGCGATTCATAATTCGTGATGGGAATCGTTCGGGGGACCGCCACGCGGCGGACCGTGCTGGCGGGGGCCGGGGCCCTCGCGTTGGGGGCTGTGGCGGGGTCGACGGTGGGGTGCACGCCGGAGACCGCGTCGATGCCCGTGCCCGCGGAGAGCGGGATCGACCACATCATCGTGGTGATGATGGAGAATCGATCGTTCGATCACTACCTGGGATGGCTGCCGGGGGCGAACGGGAAGCAGGATCTCGCGTTCGCCGATCGAAACGGTTTGGTGCGCAAGACATTCCATCTCGCCACCACGCAGGGGTGCGAGTATCACGATCCGGATCACTCGTTCGAGGGCGGGCGGGTCGAGTTCAACGACGGCAAGTGCGACGGGTGGTTGCGGGCCGGGACCAATGACGAGTTCTCGATCGGGTATTACCGGAAGGAGGACCTCGGGTTCTACGGGAACGCGGCGCCGGCGTGGACGGTGTGCGACAACTACTTCGCGGCGATCATGGCCGAGACGCTGCCGAACCGGTTCTATCAGCATGCGGCGCAGACGGATCGGATCCACAGCTCGACCGACGTCTCGAAGCTCCCGACCATCTGGGATCGGTTGAAGGAAGCCGATGTTCAGGCCCGCTACTACTTCTACGACGCGCCGTTCCTGGCGCTGTGGGGCACGAAGTACATCTCCATCGCGCGCCGGTTCCCGGCCTTCCTGTCCGACTGCGCGGCCGGGACGCTGCCCGCGGTGTCCTTCGTGGACCCCAAATTCCTCGACGAAGCCACCGGCACCTCCGCCGACGACCACCCGCACGCCGATATCCGTGCCGGACAGGCGTTTCTGAACCAGGTGTATCAGGCCGTCACCAAGAGCCCGGTGTGGTCGCGGACGCTGCTGATCATCAACTACGACGAATGGGGCGGGTTCTTCGACCACGTGCCGCCGCAGGTCGCGCCGGACGCCAACCCGGACTGGGGATTACGCGGATTCCGGGTGCCGTGCCTGGTCATCTCGCCACGCGCGCGGCGCGGGCACGTCGCGCATCAGGTGTACGACCACACCTCGGTGCTCAAGGCCATCGAATGGCGTTGGGGCCTGCAGCCTCTGACTCCCCGCGACGCCGCCGCCCGCAATATCGCCGAGGTGCTCGACTTCACCGGGGCGCCCGATCTCGATGCCCCGCAATGGAATGTCCCGCCCGTGACGCCCGGCGCCTGCGGACCCGTCGCGGCCGACTTCGAGCAGTGGAACATCCTGCGCAAACTGGCCGCGACGGCGGGTTGGAGCCTGTGACCTACGACGCGGAGTGACCCGGCAGCACGCAGACCGCGTCCAGGCCGAGCACGTGGTTGAGGCGACCGAAGGCCAGCCAGGAGCCCAGGCACATGGACAGTTCCACGATCTCGGCGTCGGTGTAGTGCTTCTTCATGCGCTCGAAGAACTCGTCGTCGAGCGAGTGGTGGTCGAGGGTGTAGACCTCGGCGTATTCGGCGGCCAGTCGGACGCGGTCGTCGAAGTTCTCGGTGGTGCGCCAGTTGGTGACGTCGTCGGCGAAGGACTCCTCGACCTTCTCGCCATTGCGGTCGGTGCGCCAGTCCAGGCAGAACAGGCAGCCGTTGATCTGCGCGATGCGCAGCCGCGCGGCCTCGAACTCGCGCAGGCCCAGGGTGCTGTGCGAGTACACGGCGAGGGAGAAGTTGGAGGCCGCCACACCGATGCCGGGGACCATCTCGCCCCAGACGTAGCCGATGGGGTCCTTGCCCTCGGGGATGTCGATGATCATGCGGGCTCCTTTGAAATTTGCTGTCTTCCGAGAGTGCCGAACGGCAGGGGCACGTCGAGTGCGTCGTACAAACCGGGTTCCGCGGTGGCCAGCCACGGGAGCGCGTTCACCAATCTGCCCACCGCGGTGGCGTTTCCGCCCGCGGAGTGATTGCCGTCCTCGTCGGTGGCCTGCACGGTGATCTCGATGCGGGGACGGCCCTCGATGATGACGCGGTGCGCGCCCGCGCCGCTGGGCGGCTGCGGCCAGTCGGGAGCACAACTGGCGTGGATGCGAGTGACGTGCTCGATGATGATGCGCGGGTTGCCGTCGACGATGCCCTGCACCTCGAAGCGCACCGCGCCCTGGGTGCCCGCCTCGAACTTGCCCATCAGCTCGGTCTCCACGGTGTCCGCGAGGGGACGGCGCTCCACCACCTCGCGAATGTCGGTGAGCGCCACGCCGAGTCCGCGCGCGATGAGCCGAATCTGCCCGCCCCACACCATGGTCGGGATGGTCGGGGCCAGCATGGGCGGCTGATAGTCCATGGGCTGACCCATACCGACCAGATAGCGCACCGAATCGGGCTGGTCGTAGGTGGTGTAGTCGAAGATCTCCTGGCAGCGCAGCACGTCCACGGTGCTGCCCAGGCCGCTCATCAGCAGCGGCAGGATGTCGTTGCCCCAGCCCGGGTCGATGCCCGAGACGAACAGCGTGCCACCGCCTTCCGTGGCGGCGGCGGTGACCCGGTCGCGCAGTTCGGCGGGGGCGCTGCGGTGGTCGTAGAGCGCGTACAGCGCGGGGGTGACCACGACGGCCCCGGCGCGCAGGGCGCGTTCGATATCGGCGACGGCGTCGTCGGGGCGGATGTCACCGGAGGCGGCGTACACCACGGCCCGCGGGCCCGCGGCCAGCGCGGCGTCGATGTCGTCGACGGCCGCGACCCCCAGGTCGACGTCCAATCCGGCGAGCGCGCCGGCGTCGCGGCCGACCTTGTCGGGATTGTGGACCAGAACGCCGGTCAGCTCCAGTTCGGGATGCGCCGCGACAGCCCGGATGGCCGCCCGGCCGACATTGCCCGTGCCCCAGACCAGGGTGGAAATCATGTCCGAAACGTAGCAAACGCTTGGTAGGTTGGTGTCCGATTCGGCTACATTGCGGTATGGATTTCGCAGCACTCGAATCGATTCGCGCACTCAAGTACCGCTACCTCCGCACCCTCGACCTCAAGCAGTGGGACGAGTTCGCGGACACGCTGTGCGCCGACATCGTCGGCTCCTACGGTTCGCCCTCGGGTGGCCTGCCCGCGCAGTTCACCAGCCGCGACCAGATCGTCGACTACATGCGGGGCGCGCTCAGCGGCAACATCATCACCGTGCACGTCGCCAACCACCCGGAGATCACCGTGGACGGCGACACCGCCTCGGGCAGCTGGTGCCTGGAGGACACGGTCATCGCCGCCGACTACGGCCTGCTGATCCGCGGCGCGGCCTACTACCACGACACCTACCGCCGCGAGGACGGCGTATGGCGCATCGCCAGCACCGGCTACCAGCGCATCTACGAGTCCAAGATGTCGACCGCCGAACTGCCCGGCTACGCCCTCACCGCCAACCGCTGGGCTCCTTCCGAGGAGTCGCGCTAACGTCCCGCGCCGGATCCCGGTCACCCCAGGGTGATCGCATCCAATCGGGTGCGCAGGAATTCGGCGGAGACCACCGGCGCGAGGCCCGTGACGCGGCCGATGGGCGGCCCGAGCGGGGTCACCCGGGCGTCGTGGTCGAGTTCGTAGAAGTAGATCAGGGAGACCAGGTCCTCCTCGGGAGCGACGGCCTGCGGCGGCAGCACGCGGTGCCGGCCCGCGGGCCAGCGGTGGCCGCTCCAATAGGCCAGCAGGTCACCGATGTTCACGGTGAGCGCGGCGGGGTCGTAAGGCGCGTCGGCCCAGCCGCCGTCGTCGGTGTACACCTGCAGCCCGCCCGCGCCGGGCTCGCGGTCCAGGACGGTGACGGTGCCGAAGTCGGTGTGCGGGCCGATGCGGTACTGGCCGGGTTCGGGCGGGCCGAGCTCGGTCAACGGCGGGTAGTGGTTGATATTGCAGGTCCAGGTGGGCCGGGCGGTCAGGCGCTCGAAAGGGTTGTGCCGCAGGCCGAGTGCCGCGGCGAACAAGGCCAGCAGCTCATCGGAGAGGACGCGCACCGCGGCGGTGTAGGCGAGCAGCAGCTCCCGCAGTTCGATCACCTCCTCCGGCCACACGTTGTCGAGGAACCAGACCCGGTCCACGCGCGGATCGCCGATGCGGGTGTCCGCGCCGACGGCGAAGGTCTCCTTCAGATCCGGCGGCGTCTCGGTGCCCTCGGAGTAGCCGTTGGCCTCGAGTCCCGGACCGATCCAGCCACGGCCGCCGACCGACACCGCATAACGCTGTTTCACCGCGGGCGGCAGCGCGAAGAAGCGGCGGGCCGCCGCTCGCAGCTCACCCGGAAGTCCTTGCGGCACACCGTGCCCGTGCACCAGCAGGAATCCGGCGCGCCGCAGGCCGGCGTCCACCTCGTGCAGCACCTCCGCCGCGGCTTCGCCGCCCGCCCGCCAGCGGTCCAGGTCGATGGTCGCGATGGGTGTCATCGCGGCACTCCGATGTCCTCGTTCCACAGGTCGGGGCGTTCGGCGATGAAGCGCGTCATCATGTCCACGCAGGCCGGATCGTCGAGCACGGTGACCGAAACCCCGTGCTCGGCAAGCCAATCGTGGCCGCCGGTGAAGGTCCGCGACTCCCCCACGATGACCGCGCCGATGCCGAACTGGCGGACCAGGCCGCTGCAGTACCAGCACGGGGACAGCGTCGTGACCATGATGGTGTCGCGGTAGTCGCGGCGGCGACCGGCATTGCGGAAGGCGTCGGTCTCGGCGTGCACGCTCGGATCGTCGTCCTGGACGCGGCGATTGTGGCCGCGGCCGAGCAGCGTGCCGGTGCTGTCGAAAAGGGCCGCCCCGATCGGGATTCCACCCTCCAGCAGGCCGAGTTGCGCCTCTTCGTAGGCGGTGGCCAGCAGATCCTGCGCATTGATCATGCCGACCATGCTGCCACCGCCCACACCGGGGATCCGAGCGCCCGCGCTCAGCGCTCGTGCGATTCCTCGAGCACCGTCCGGCCCAGCAGCGCGTATCGCGCGGGGTCGGTGCGCCGCAGATAGGCGGCGTAGCCGAGGCCCGCGAGGGCGACCGCGGCGACCAGGTACGGCGTCGCCTTCAGGATCATCGATCCGGCTTCGGTCCCGGCCGCGGTGTCCATATTGAGAACCAGCAGCAGCACCACGCCGATCATGGCCACGCCACCGACGAGCGGGGCCACCAGCGTGCGGAACCAGTGCCGGCTCTCGGGGTGGTTGGTCCGGAAGTAGGCGATCACCGCGAACGAGCAGGTGGCCTGGACGATCAGGATCGCCATCGTGCCCAGCACCGCGAGCAGGGTGTACAGGCCCGCGTACGGATCCTTGCCGGCGAGCCCGAACGCCAGCACCAACAGCGCCGCCACGACGGTCTGCACCAGACCCGCGATGTGCGGCGAACCGTGCTCCGGATGAGCCTTGCCGATGGTGCGCTGCAGCGCCGGCACCACACCCTCGCGACCGAGCGCGAACAGGTAGCGAGCGGCGCAGTTGTGGAAGGCCATGCCGCAGGCCAGCGAGCCGGTGACCATCAGCCACTGCATGGCGTCGACCGCCCAGTGCCCGACATAGCGCTCGGTAGGCGCGAAGAACACGTTCATCGGATTGTCGGACGCGGCCAGTTCCAGGGCCTTGTCACCACCGCTGCCGGAGATCGCCATCCAGGACACGAACAGGTAGAAGACTCCGACACCGAGCACCGCGATCATGGTGGCGCGCGGGATGATTCGCTTCGGATCCTTGGATTCCTCGCCGTACATGGCGGTCGACTCGAACCCGACCCACGACCAGAAGGCGAAGAACAGTCCCAGTCCCGCGGACGGGCCGTGGAAGGCGTTGACGGGGTTGATCGGCGCGAGCGAGATGCCGTCCGGTCCGCCGCCGTGCAGCAGCACCGACACGGCCATGATGAACAGCACGGTCACCTCGGTCGCCAGCAGGACGACCAGTAGTCGTTCGGCGAGAGCGACGCCGAACCAGGTGCCCACCGCGTTGATCACCAGCATCAGAATCGCGAAAACCCACCAGGGCACGTCCATTCCGAGCTGCTCACGCACGGTGTTGTGGGCGAAGCTGGAGAAGATGCCGATCAGCGACGGCTCGAACACCATGTAGGCGAAGGCGGCCAGCAGTCCGGCTGCCAGGCCCGCGGTGCGGCCCAGCCCGAAGGAGATGAATCCGTAGAACGCGCCGGTCGCGGTGATGTGCCTGGCCATGGTGGTGAATCCCACGGTGAACACCGCGAGCACCACCATGGCGATCAGAAAGGCCGCGGGCGTGCCGATTCCACTGCCCGCCGACATCATGAACGGCACATTGCCGGTCATGGCGGTGATGGGCGCGGCGGTCGCGACGGCCATGAACACCACGCCGAGCAGACCCACCACATTGGGTTTGAGCCGCGACACCCCCGGTTCGGATTCGCCGGATTCTCCCGAAAGCGCTACCGGTGCACTCGGTTCCATGGTGTGACTCCTCTATCTCTGGTCGATGACCTGCGAGGAATTGTGCGGGCCGGAATGTTGCGCGGATATGAAACGGCGTTACCGCCATCGACCGGTGGTGTGACTCAGGTCACTACCCTTACAGTCGGACCGAAAGACCGTCCAGCCCTTTACAAATCGTCGGGCGGGCGACGCGCGTTTCCCCTCACCTGACTTCAGTTAACTGAACTCAGCCGCTAGAGTCGATCCCATGGACAACGCCTTCGCCCGCGACCTGTGGCGCGTGCTGGAACCGCTGCACGCCGTCACCTACTTCTCCGCGGACTGCATCGCCGCCAACAAAGCCGTTGGCCTGCGCGGCTTCTGGATGGGCTACTTCGCCGCCCGCTCCGCTCCGTTCGGCGCGGTCGGCCCCTCGGTGGTCGAGGCCACCTTCTACAACTTCCACCCCGCGATGATCCGGCGGGCCCTGCCCGACGCCTGGGGCTTCGCCACGCCCGACGCGGTCGTCGCCACCCGCACCATCGCCGCCGCCGCGGTCCTGCGCGCCATCGTCCCCGATATCGCGGCCGTCGCCGCCCGCTCCGTACCCCACCTGCAGCGGGCTGTCGCCGACGCCCCGGCCGGGGGCCGCGCGCTGTTCGCCGCCAACCGCGACCTGCCCACACCCGGCGACGCCGTGCACGCGCTCTGGCAGGCAGTCACCGCGCTGCGCGAACACCGCGGCGACGGGCACGTGGCCTGCCTGCTCACCGAGGGCATCGACGGCTGCGAGGCGCACGTGCTGTTCTCCGCCGGCAGCGGTGTCCCCGCCCAGATCTGGCGGGACAATCGCGGCTGGAGCGAAACCGATTGGCAGGCGGCATGCGAACGGCTCGCCGACCGCGGCCTGCTCGATGCCGAGGGCGGCCTCACCGACACCGGGCACGCGCTGCGCGACCACATCGAGGCCCGCACCGACGCCCTGGCCATGACCGCCTACCGCGATGTTCCCGGCATCGTCGAGACCCTCGCGGTGCTGACGCCCGCCGCCCGCGCGGTGGCCCGCAGCGGCGAGATCCCCTACCCGAACCCGATGGGCGCCGACCCGGCCTGAGCCGGGCTCACCGGGTCTCGCCCGCCGTGGCCAGGTCGCGGATCAGCAGCGCGGCATGCAGGGAGGTCCGGGTCTCGCCATTGTCCAGATCGACGTCGAGGATGCGCTCGATCCGCGACAACCGGTCATAGAGGGTGGGGCGACTGATGTTGAGTCGCTTCGCGAGTTCGGTCTTGTTGCCCGCCAGGTCCAGGAACTGCCGCAGGGTGCGGGTCAGGTCGGTGGCGTTGCGGATGTCGTGGCGCAGCAGGGCGCTCAGTTCGGTCTCGGCGAAACGCTGCACCCCGGGCTCGTCGCGGATGAGCGAGAGCAAGCCGCGCAGCCGGACGTCGCCGCTGCGATAGAACGGGCGCGGCGTCGAAGCGTCCAGGGAGAGCGCTACTTCCGCGACATGCGCCGCCTGGGCCAGTTCGCGCGCGGTGTCGAGCAACGAGTCCGATTCACCGCCGACGCCGATCACCACGCGCCCCACGCCGGGCACCCGGCGAACCTCGGCGAGCATGGCCACGCAGATCGCGGTGAGCGCGGCGTCGAGGTCACCGCCGCGCGGCACGCCCAGTACGAAGGTGACCCGATTGCCGTGGTCGGGCGCGGCCAGCGCGGTCGCCTTGGCCAGTGCCACCCCGTGCAGCGCCGCGTCCAGCAGCGCGGCCGTACGCCGTTGCTGCGCAACCGGATCCGACTCGGCGGCCGCGGCGACCTCCAACGCCAGGGGCACATAGCGGACCCGGCGGGCCAGGCCCAGCGCGGCGGCCAGCGCGACGGCGTCACGCTCGTCGGTGAGGCGGCCGTTGACCATGTCGTCGATGAGCCCGGTCTGCGCCTGCCGGTGCAGGCCGAACCGGTCGCGCTCGATCATGCGGTGCAGGGTGAGCGTCTGGGCCGCGCGTTCCAGCACCATGCGGGCGCGAGCACTGGTCACGCGGTTCGAACGCAGGATGAGCCGGCCCCAGCGCTGGGTATGCGGGCCCACCGGAACCACATTCGGATCGGCGTCCGACAGCAGCCGGGAGGTGGCCTCCCAGCGGTCGAGCAGCGCCGAGGTGCCGGTGTGGCGCGCGGTCAGCGCCAGCACCCGATGCGCCAGATCCTCGAGCACGACCGAGGCGTCGAGCATGCCCGCGGCGGTCTTGACGATCTCGGCCAGCGACGCGCGCCGCACGCTGAGCGCGGTGAAGGTCTCGTGCACGGTGCGCGCGAACTCCAGCTCCTCGTACTGGTCGGCCACGATCACCCGGTGCACCGCCTCGGTGATCTCCACGAACCGGACCACCCGGTGCAGCGCCACCACCGGCAGACCCAGCCGGTCCGCGGTCCGCGCCACCACGGGCGTGAACTCCCGCACCGAGGTGCCCAATTCGACCACCAGCCCCGACACCCCCGCCCCCGCCAGGGATTCCAGATAGGCCACGGTCTCGGCGTCGCTACCAGCCAGCGCCTGCCCGGTGGTGAGAATGAGTTCCCGGCCGACCAACAGCTTCGCGACATCCGCCAGTTCGCTGACGTGCACCCATCGCACCGGCCGATCCAGCGGACCGCCGCCCACGACCTCCGGCAGCCCGGCGCGCACGACCGGCATGGCCAGCACGTCAGCAACGGAGAGGAGCACCGACGAATCGTAATACGAAACTCGAAAACAAATACACAATGTCGGGTATCAACCGGCCGGTAATGGCGCACAGTAGGGACGGACGAACCGCGGCCCGACCGGCGGAATCACGGAATCGAGGAGACATGCAGACCATCGCACACTGGCTCGACGGCAAGACGTTCACCGGTTCCAGCGCCGAGACCGCGCCCGTCACCAATCCGGCCACCGGCGCGGTGACCGGAGAGGTCGCCCTGGCGTCGGCGGCCGACGTGCGGACGGTGGTCGACGCCGCCGTCGCCGCCTTCCCCGCCTGGCGCGACGCCTCGCTGGCCAAGCGCACCCAGGTGCTGTTCCGGTTCCGCGAACTGCTCAACGAGCGCAAGGAGGAGCTCGCCGCGATCATCACCGCCGAACACGGCAAGGTGCTCGCCGACGCCCTCGGCGAGGTGTCCCGCGGCCTGGAGATCGTCGAATTCGCGTGCGGCATACCGCATCTGCTCAAGGGCGGCTACACCGAGAACGCCTCCACCAAGGTCGACATCTTCTCCGTGCGCCAGCCGCTGGGCCCGGTGGCGATCATCTCGCCGTTCAACTTCCCGGCCATGGTGCCGATGTGGTTCTTCCCGGTCGCCATCGGAGCGGGGAACACCGTGGTGCTCAAGCCGAGCGAGAAGGATCCCTCGGCCTCGTTGTGGATGGCCGAACTCTGGCAGGAGGCCGGGCTGCCCGACGGGGTGTTCAACGTGGTCCAGGGCGACAAGACCGCGGTCGACGAACTGCTGCGCAACCCCGCGATCAAGGCGGTGTCGTTCGTCGGGTCGACACCGATCGCCCGGTACGTCTACGAGCACGGCACCGCCGCCGGGAAACGGGTGCAGGCGCTGGGCGGGGCCAAGAACCACATGGTGGTGCTGCCCGACGCCGACCTGGACCTGGCCGCCGACGCCGCCGTGAACGCGGGCTTCGGCTCGGCCGGGGAACGCTGCATGGCGATCAGCGCGCTGGTGGCCGTCGGGGACATCGCCGACGACCTGGTGGCGCGCATCACCGAGCGCGCCGAGACCATTCGCACCGGTGACGGCACCCGCGGCACCGATATGGGCCCGCTGGTCACCGCCGCGCACCGCGACCGGGTGGCGTCCTACATCGCGGCGGGCGAATCCTCCGGCGCGACAGTGGTTCTCGACGGGCGTACCGTGGCCGCCGACGGCGGAGCGGACGGATTCTGGCTGGGCCCCACCATTCTCGACCACGTGACGCCCGAGATGAGCGTCTACACCGACGAGATCTTCGGCCCGGTCCTGTCGGTGGTCCGGGTGGACAGCTACGACGAGGCGCTGGCCCTGATCAACGCCAACCCCTACGGCAACGGCACCGCCCTGTTCACCAATGACGGCGGCGCGGCGCGGCGCTTCCACAACGAGGTCGAGGTCGGCATGGTCGGCATCAACGTCCCCATCCCGGTCCCCATGGCCTACTACAGTTTCGGCGGCTGGAAGAACTCCCTGTTCGGCGACTCGCACGCGCACGGCGCCGACGGCGTGCACTTCTTCACCCGCACCAAGGCCGTCACCACCCGCTGGCTCGATCCCAGCCACGGCGGCCTGAATCTCGGCTTCCCCCAGAACCACTGACGGCTGACACGATCGAAGGACCTGCGATGACCCTGCCCCATGGCCTGACCCCCGAGGCGGCGCGCGAACGGGCCGCCCGCGCCTACGAACTGGATCGCGAGCACGTCTTCCACTCCTGGTCCGCGCAGAAGTCGCTGAACCCCATGGTGATCACCGCGGCCCAGGGCTGCTACGTGTGGGACGGCGACGGCAACCGGCTGCTCGACTTCTCCTCGCAGATGGTGAACACCAATATCGGGCACCAGCATCCGAAGGTGGTGGCCGCCATCCAGGAGCAGGCGGCCACGCTGTGCACCATCGGACCGGCGTACGTGAACGACGCACGCTCGGAAGCCGCGCGGCTCATCGCCGAACGCACCCCCGGGGAGCTGAACCGGATCTTCTTCACCAACGGCGGCGCCGATGCCGTCGAGCACGCGGTACGCATGGCGCGCCTGCACACCGGGCGGTACAAGGTGCTCGCGCGCTACCGGTCCTACCACGGCGGCACCGAGACCGCGATCAACCTCACCGGCGACCCCCGCCGCTGGCCCAACGATCACGGCAACGCCGGCGTCGTGCACTTCTTCGGGCCGTACCTGTACCGCTCGGAGTTCCACGCCACCACCGAGGCCGAGGAGTGCGACCGCGCGCTGCGGCACCTCGAGCAGACCATCGAACTCGAGGGGCCGGGCACCATCGCGGCCGTGATCCTCGAATCGGTGCCCGGCACCGCCGGAATCATGGTTCCGCCACCCGGCTATCTGGCCGGCGTGCGGGAACTGTGCGACCGCTACGGCATCGTGTTCATCGCCGACGAGGTGATGGCGGGTTTCGGGCGCACCGGACGCTGGTTCGCCATCGACCATTTCGGCGTGGTGCCCGACCTGATCACCTTCGCCAAGGGCGTCAACTCCGGGTACGTGCCGCTGGGCGGCGTCGCCATCGCGCCGCACATCGCCGCCACCTTCGACGACCGCCCGTATCCGGGCGGGCTCACCTACTCCGGGCATCCGCTGGCCACGGCCGCCGCGGTCGCGACCATCAACGCGATGACGGAGGAACGCATCGTGGAGAACGCCGCCGACATGGGTGAGCGCGTCCTCGGCCCCGGCCTGCGCGAACTGGCCGAACGGCATCCGAGCGTCGGCGAGGTCCGGGGTCTGGGCGTGTTCTGGGCCGTCGAACTCGTCCGCGATCGCGCCACCCGCGAACCCCTCGCGCCCTACGGTGGCACCAGCCGGGCCATGGTCGAGGCCGTCGCCGCCGCCAAGGCCGCCGGACTGCTGCTGTTCGTGAACTTCAACCGCCTGCACGTGGTCCCGCCCTGCATCGTCGGCGAGGCCGAGGCCAAGGAGGGGCTCGCCATTCTCGACCAGGCACTGACCGTCGCCGACGGCCATACTGTGTGATCCCCGACGGCGGACTCGATTCTTCAGGAGCGCAGTGAATCAGCAGGACCTGCAATTCATCGGCGGCACACGGCGATCCGGATCCGGAGCGCCGCTGTCGATCACCGCGCCGGCCACCGGCGCGGTGATCGCGACGGGCGCGGGCGCGAACGCCGCGGACACCGCGGCGGCGGTGGCGGCGGCCCGGGACGCCTTCCCCGACTGGGCCGGGCGCACGCCGGGCGCGCGTTCGGACCTCATGCACGAGTGGGCCCGGGTGCTGCGCGAGCGCGCCGCGGAACTCGCCGCCGCCGAGAGCGTGAACGCGGGCAAGCCGATTCGCCTGGCGAGCGAGTTCGACGTGCCCGGCACCATCGACAACACCGCCTTCTTCGCCGGGGCCGCCCGGCAGCTGGAGGGCAAGGCGGCGGCGGAGTACTCCGGCGACCACACCTCCGCCATCCGGCGCGAACCGCTGGGCGTCATCGGGTCCATCGCGCCGTGGAACTACCCGCTGCAGATGGCGGCCTGGAAGATCCTGCCCGCCGTGGCCGCCGGGAACACCGTGGTGCTCAAACCGTCGGAGCTGACCCCGCTGTCGACCCTGCTGTTCGCGGAGGCGGCCACGGCCGCGGGCCTGCCGCCGGGCGTGATCAACGTCCTCACCGGCACCGGCCTCCAGGCGGGGCAGCCGCTGGTGGAGCATCCGGCGGTGGCGATGGTGTCCTTCACCGGCTCCACCGCCGTCGGCAAGCAGGTGGCGGCCGCCGCCGCGGGCGCGGTCAAACGGGTACACCTCGAGCTGGGCGGCAAAGCGCCCTTCGTCGTCTTCGACGACGCCGACCCCGAGGCCGCGGCACGCGGCGCGGTGGCCGGCGCGCTCATCAACGCCGGGCAGGATTGCACCGCGGCCACCCGCGCCTATGTGCAGCGGCCCTTGTTCGAGGAATTCGTGGGCCGGGTCGCCGAGCTCATGGACCGGGTCACGCTCGGCCCCGTCGAGGACCCCGGCACCGATATGGGGCCGCTCATTTCCCGCGCGCACCGCGAGAAAGTACAGGGCATGGTCGAGCGGGCCCGCGAATCCGGCGCGAAAGTCGTTCGGGGTGGCCGAATTCCGGCACACACGCCCGCGGCCGGCGCGTTTTTCGAGCCGACCCTGATCACCGGCGCGGCCCAGGACTCCGAGATCGTGCAACGCGAGGTCTTCGGCCCGGTGCTGGTGGTGCTGCCGTTCGACACCGACGACGAGGCCATCGCCCTGGCCAACGACACCGACTACGGCCTGGCCGCCTCGGCGTGGTCACGCGACGTGTTCCGCACCCAGCGGGCGAGCCGGGAGATCCGGGCCGGGTGTGTGTGGATCAACGACCACATTCCGATCGTCAGCGAAATGCCGCACGGCGGGTTCAAATCCTCCGGATTCGGAAAGGACATGTCCGCCTACGCATTCGAGGAGTACACGAATATCAAGCATGTCATGTCCGATATCACCGGCGCCGCCCGCAAACCCTGGCACGACGTGATCTTCCGCGCCGAATAAACCATTCGCGTCGCGAAGTGGATTCGGTCGGGGCTGCCCCCGCATTTCTGAGCTATCCTCATGACATCAGGAGGAGGCGGAAATGGACCTGCCGATGATGCCGACAGAGGTGTTGCGGTCCACCCTGCGCATGTCCCGCCGCTCCGAGGATCGCGCCGCCACCAGCTGACTCTCCCGAAAGCCGCCGACTGGACCCGTCCGGGCCATCGGCGGCTTTCGCGTACCCCGATGCCTGCCGCGCGGTATGAGAGAAGGAGTTGATCGGCCATGTCGGCCAAGGAGAGCAAACGGTGGGCGTCGGCGCTGGCGGATGCGGCGCCGACGCCGTACTGGACCGACCGGCCCGAGCGGCCGGCCCCCACCGACCCCCTCACCACCGCCGTCGACGCGGGGCTGGCCGTCATCGGCGGCGGCTACAGCGGGTTGTGGACGGCGCTGCTGGCCAAGGAACGCGATCCGGAAATCGATGTGGTGCTGGTGGAATCGGGGCTGTGCGGGCACGCGGCCTCCGGGCGCAACGGCGGGTTCTGCTCCGCCAGCCTCACCCACGGCCTGGCCAACGGGCTCGAACGCTTCCCCGACGAGATCGGGCAGCTGGAACGGCTGGGACGCGCCAACCTCGACGACATCGAGAAGGCCCTCGTCCAGTACGGCATCGACTGCGACTTCGAACGCACCGGGGAACTCGAAGTCGCCACCGCCCCACACGAACTCGCCTGGCTGCGCGAGAGCCACGACGCCGCCGAGGCGCTCGGCCACCGCACCCGGCTGCTCGACGCCGGGCAGGTCCAGGGCATGGTGCACTCCCCCACGTATCTCGGCGGATGGTGGGACCGCGACGGCGTCGCCATGCTCGATCCGGCGCGGCTGGCGTGGGGATTACGGCGCGCCTGCCTGGAATCGGGGGTGCGGATCTTCGAAGGCACTCCCGTGCAACGCATGTCGAAATCCTGCGGCGGACTGACCCTGCACACACCGCACGGCGAGGTGCGCGCCCCGCGGGTCGCCCTGTGCACCAGCGCATTCGCGGGACCGCTGCCCAAGGTGAGCCGGCACGTGGTGCCGGTCTACGACTACGCGCTGATGACCGAACCGCTCACCGCCGACCAGCTCGACAGCATCGGCTGGGGCACCCGCACCGGCGTCGGGGACGCCTCCTACCGCTTCCACTACTACCGGCTGACCAGCGACAACCGGATCCTGTTCGGCGGCTACGACGCCATCTACCACTTCGGCAACCGCATCGCGCCCGGGCTGGAATACAACGAGGCCACCTTCGAGACCCTGGCCCGGCACTTCTTCCAGACCTTCCCGCAGCTCGAGAGCGTGCGGTTCACCCATCGCTGGGGCGGGGTCATCGACACCTGCGGCCGGTTCTGCGCCTTCTTCGGCTCGGCGTACAAGGGCCGGCTGGTGTACGCGGCCGGATACACCGGGCTCGGAGTCGGCGCGACCCGCTTCGGCGCGGAGGTCATGCTCGATCAGCTGTGGGGCCTCGACACCGAACGCACCCGGCTGCGCATGGTGCGCTCGCGGCCGTTGCCGCTGCCGCCGGAACCGTTGCGCTCCGCGGGAATTCACCTCACCCGCTGGTCCCTGGCCCGCGCGGACGCGCGGCAGGGGCGGCGCAATCTGTGGCTGAAGACCCTCGACTACACGGGGCTGGGGTTCGACAGCTAGTCGACGGTCGCGCCCGGGCGGATGCCCAGGCGCGTCGACAGCAGCTCCAGCGCCGCGAGCACGTCGGCGAGGGCGGCGGGATCGGCGTCGCCCAGGGCCGCGGCGAGGGTGTCGTCGATGCTGGTGGCCCGGACCTGAGACACCCGTTCGGACAACTCGCGGGCGGGTTCGAGCAGTGAGCGGCGGCGGTCGTGCGGATCGGTCCGGGCCACCACCGAACCCGTCTCCCGCAGCCGGGCAACGGCACCCGAGACCGCGCTCTGCGGGAGCCCGGTGCGACCGGTCACCTCGCTGATCGTGGTGCCCGGGTGTTCGAGCACGTCCCCGATGACGACCAGTACCGCGCGGTTTCCCGTGCGCTCGCCCGCGCCGGGCAGGGCCTGCTCCCCCATCTTCATGAGGGCGCGACCCAGCAGGAACAGCTCGACTCCGTTCATACGGCGACGATACATCAATTCAGATACATCACTCTTGATACATCAGAAAAGATGGATTACGGTGATGGCATGACCACGATCGAGACCGCCACCCTCCCCGTCGACGGCGCCGAGCTGTACTACGAAATCCGCGGCACCGGACCGATGCTGCTCATCTCCCAGAGCGGCGAGGGCGACGCACGCCGCAGCGAGGGCCTGGTGCGGAACCTGGAGAACGAATTCACCGTTGTCACCTACGACCGACGGGGGCTGTCGCGCAGCCGGATTCACGAGCCGAGCGCGCGGCCCAGCGTCGCCGCGCACGCCGACGACGTGCACCGGCTGCTGACCGCCATTGCCGACCAGCCCGTCCTGATGCTCGGGTGCAGCATGGGCGCGTCCCTCGGATTGCACCTGGCCGCAACGCATCCCGAGCAGGTGCACACCCTCATCGCGCACGAACCGGTCTCGCCGTGGCTGCTCGCGGCCACCCAGCGCGCGCACCACCAGCGCGAACTCGAGGAATGCCAGGAGGTGTGCCGCGCCGAGGGGTGGCGGGCCGCGCTGGCCCCGATGGCCCGCACGCTCGGCATCAACCCCGCCGACCAGGAGATCGAGGAGGGCGTGCAGTTGCCGCCCATCACGCCCGAAAGGGCCGCGAACTTCACCTATTTCATCGAGCGGGACTTCACGGCCATCCGCGAGGACCAGCTCGATGTCGACCGGCTGACGCGGACCAGCACCCGCATCCTGCCCGCCGTCGGACGCCGTACCCCGGCGCAGGTCTTCGACCGCCTGTGCGCGTTCGAACTGGCCGAACTGATGGGCGTCGAGGCCACCGAATTCCCCGGCGGCCACAACGGCAACCTGACCCACCCGGCCGCCTACGCCGAATCCGTTCGGCGACTGGCGGATCGGTAGATCAGCGGGGCGAACGCAGGATCAGCAGGGTGATCTCGCTCGGGGCGAACAGGCGCAGCTGCGGACCCCAGAAGCCGGTGCCGCGGCTGGTGTAGAGCTGGGTGCGCTCGCCGTGGCGGCTCAGGCCCGCCACCACCGGCTGCTCCAGGCGGACCAGGTAGTGGAACGGCCAGATCTGACCGCCGTGGGTGTGACCCGAGATCTGGAGGGCCACATCGGACGCCACCGCGTCGGCGACCTGGCGGGGCTGATGCGCCAGCAGGATCACCGGCAGGTTCGGGTCCGCGCCGGCGAGGGCCGCGGGCAGATCGGGGCCGTGACCGGTCAGGCTGGTGCCGGTCGGGTCGTCGATGCCCGCGATCACCAGGCTGTCGCCGTTGCGGGTGATGACCTCGTGCTCATTGCGCATCGGCCGCCAGCCCAGGCCCGCCATGTGCTCGATCCAGCCGGGAGCGTCACCGAAGTACTCGTGATTGCCGGTGATGTAGAAGCGCCCGTACTCGGCCTCGACCTTGCCCAGCGGATCCACCTGCGCGCCCCGCTTGGCCACCGAACCGTCCGCGAGATCGCCCGCGTGGCAGGCGATGTCGGGGCGCAGGGCGTTGACCTCGGCCACGACTTTCTCCGACCAGCGCAGCCGGTCTGTCGCGGCGAAATGGGTGTCGGTGACCACGGCCAGCCGGAAGCCGTCCAATCCGGCTCCCAGACGCGGGATCTCGACCTCGACGGTCCGCACCGTCGGCACCTTGCGGGCGCTGTAGATCGCGTACGCGGTCAGCACCACCGCGACCGCGAGCACGCCCGCGGCCACGATCCGGGAGCGGGCCGGATCGTCCACCCCGGCCACCGCCAGGCCGCCGCGCACGACCGCGCCGATCGCCGACCAGCTGAACACCACCCACATCACACCCAGCAGGGTGTCGCCCACCAGGGCCGCAGCGTCCGACTGCCGGGGCCCGTGCCCGAGCAGCATGCCCGCGGGCAGCGCCAGGTATCCGAGCAGGAAGACCGCGGTGCCGAGCCAGAAGGCCGCACCGGAGAGGGTGGTGTAGACCAGCAGCCACCACGGGAGCAGGAACAACAGCGCGGGTACGCAGAGGAACAGAACCGCGCGGGGAACGTACTTCACGGGAGATCATCCTTGTCGGACCGAATGCCGCCGGAGAAGGCGTGCTCTCCAACGTACCGGGTTTCTCGGGAAGGATGATCACACGTGACCGACCAGACCTCCGGACGCGGCGCCCCGCACCTCGACGACATCTCCAAACGCATCATCACCGAACTGCAGGAGGACGGGCGGCGGCCCTACGCCACCATCGGCAAGGTGGTCGGGCTGTCCGAGGCGGCGGTGCGGCAGCGAGTGACCAAGCTCGCCGACGCCGGCGTCATCCAGATCGTGGCCGTCACCGACCCGCTGCAGGTCGGACTGTTCCGGCAGGCCATGCTCGCCATCACCGTCGACGGGTCGGTGCAGCCGGTCGCCGACGCGCTCGCCCTGATCGACGAGATCAACTACGTGGTGATCTGCGCCGGACGCTACGACATCCTCTGCGAAGCCGTCTGCCCCGACGACGAAGCGCTACTCGACCTGGTGTCCAACCGCATCCGCGCGCTCGCGGGCGTCCGCCACGCCGAGATCATGGTCTACCTGAAACTGCGCAAACAGACCTACAAGTGGGGCACCCGCTGAGCCGAATGCGCTATTCGCCTGTGAGCGCGGCCATTTCGGCGGCGAGGTTGGCCCGGGCCGCGGCCTCGTAGCGCCGGAGCGCGGTCGGGGTGCGGAAGAGGGCGGGGCCTTCCGCCAGGGCGGCGAGGACCGCGGCGCGGCCGGCGCGGAACAGGTTGTCGGGGACGTGGACGTATTCGGCGCGGACGGCGGCGGTGTAGGCGGCGTATCCGGCGGGGTCGGCGGCGAGGATGGCCAGGTCGGCGTCGCAGAGGACCGCGCCGTTGCGGTCCGCGGGGTCCGGGTGGTGGCCGCCGGTGAGGCGGACCAGGCGGGCGACCTCCGCGACCTGGTCGGGCGCGACTCCCAGTGCGGGCAGCGCGGTTTCGGCCAGGCGGGCGCTGGCCTCCTCGTTGTCGGTGCCGTCCATGGCGTACACCGCGTCGTGGAAGAACGCGGCATAGCGGACCGCGTCCAGGTCGTCGGCGTCCGCGGCCAGGTCGTCGATGACCGCGAGCATGGCGGCCAGGTGTTCGACGGTGTGATAGCGGCGGTGCGGCTCGCGATAGCGGCGGACCAGGTCCTCCCCCACCGCCTGCGCCTGCGGCCCGGCCAGTTTCGTCCAGCGGTCCAGCAGTTCCGTGTCCAGGCTCATCCCCATCCGGGCAGTGTGCCGAAAGTTCGGGCCCGTGAAAACCCCTCGAGAACGGTGGCTTTCACCACTCGGCGGGTCAGGAGGACAGGTAGCGCTGGATGGTGGGGCCGATCTCGGCCACGATCTGCTCCTGGGTGAGCGCCACCACCGGCGGCAGCCGCAAGATGTAGCGGCACAAGGCGAGTCCCAGCATCTGCGCGGCGATCAGGCCCGCCCGGTGCGGCGCGTCGGCCGGGTCGCCGAAACCCAGCACCGCGGGCATCAACTGCTGGGCGAAGATGCGCCGGGTGCGTTCGGCCACCCCTTCGTCGGTGAGCGCGGAGCGCAGCAGGGTCAGCAGGATCTCGCTGGTCGGCGGCTGCTCCCACAGTTCCAGGAAGCGCGCCGCCAGCAGGCCGCCCACCGAATCCGGCGCGGCCGCACCGAGATCCGGCAGGGCCAGGTCGACATCGAGTGCGGCGTCGAACAATCCGTCCTTGTTGCCGTAGTACCGCATCACCATCGACGGATCGATGCCCGCGTCGGCGGCGATGGCCCGGATGGTCGCCTTGCGGAAGCCGTCCTCGGCGAACCGTTTGCGCGCCGCCTCGAGAATCGCGGCGCGGGTGGCGTCCGAGCGCCGGGGACCCGTCTCCACAGTCATGCCCACAAGTGTAGGCCAACACGTGTTGACACCCAAGCGGCCCCGGGCGCCGGGCTCAGTTCTTCTGCGCCTCGTCCTGCGCGTGCTGCGCCTGCACCAGCTGCGCGGGCGTGTACCGCAACGTCAACGCCAGCAGGCCCATGAGCGCGGTGCCGATGGCGCAGACCAGCAGCACCAGGGTGTAACCGCTGCCCAGCGCGTCGATCTGATGCTGGGTCATGGTGCTCACCTTGCCCGTCGCGCCCTTGTCCAGCGACAGCGTGCGCGACAGCGCGACCGGGCTCAGGATGCCGACCGCGAACGGCGTGCCCATGTTCATGAACATCTGCCCCACCGCCGACAGCGGACCGATATGGGCCATGTCCACGCCGACCAGCACGCACAGCGGCAGGATCACGATGGCCGTGCCCACGCAGAAGCCGACGATCGACATCATGACCAGCAGCGTCGGGAAGTAGTCGGCCGAACTGTCCAGCGTGGAACCGAAATACAGCGCGCCCGACAGCACCACCGCCGCCGCCAGCAGCAGCCAGCGCGCCCGCACATACATGCACGCCTTCGAGGCCACCGCGGTGCCGACGCCCGCGCCGAGGGTGAACGGGATGCTGGCCAGACCGGCGTGCAAAGGGCTGTAGCGCAGCACGTTCTGCAGGAACTGGGCCACGAAGAAGGTGGTGGCGCCGAGCACGCCGGAGGTCAGGAAGATCGCGACGAAGGTGATCACGCGGTCGCGGCTGTCGAACAGCGACCACGGCAGCAGCGGGTTCTCGACATCGCGCTCGGCGAGCACGAACACCACCAGCAGCACCAGACCGCCGATCACCGAACCCAGGATCACCGGGTTGGTCCAGCCCATCTCGGGCCCCTCGGTCGCGCCGAACACGATCGCCACACAGGCCAGCGTGCCCAGCACCGCGCCGCGCACATCCAGCGAGATGCGGTGGTGCACGGTGTCGCGCAGCTGGGTGACCGCGCCCCACACGATGAGCAGACCGATCGGCACATTGATCCAGAAGATCCAGCGCCAGTCGACCTCGGTCAGCGCGCCACCGATCACCAGACCGCCGACCGACCCGATACCGACCATGGAACCGAAGATGGCCACCGCCTGATTGCGGGCCGGACCGGGCGCGTAGGTGCTCGCCACCAACGCGAACGCCGTCGGCGCGGCGATGGCCGCACCCGTGCCCTGCAGCGCGCGAGCCGCGATCAGCCATGCCTCGTTCTGCGCGGTGCCGCACAGCGCCGAGGCCACCGTGAACAGCCCGACACCCATGATGAGCATGCGCTTGCGGCCGAACGAGTCACCGAGCCGCCCGCCCAGCAGCATGAGTCCGGCGAACGGCAGCCCGTACGCGGTCACCGTCCACGCGCTGCCAGCGTTGGACAGGCCCAGCTGCTCCTGTAGTCGGGGCAGCGCCAGGATCATGACCGTGCCGTCGAGCACGACCATCAGCTGCAACCCGCTGAGGACGAGGATCGCGAGCCCGAACGCCCGCTTGGTCACCGGATACTGCATCGTCGCAGCGGGGTTATCGAGCACGGG
Source organism: Nocardia sp. CA-136227 (assembly GCF_050955695.1). NCBI lineage: Bacteria > Bacillati > Actinomycetota > Actinomycetes > Mycobacteriales > Nocardiaceae > Nocardia > Nocardia sp. CA-136227. The sequence goes on along the minus strand of NZ_CP192081.1, from coordinate 2,407,488 downwards.
CTCACTCTAGAGGATGCAGTGACCGGGGCAACCGTCCTCACCACGCTCGTCAGGAGTTGGCCAGGTCCGGAGCTCCGGCGGTGAACCCGGCGGTGGGGCCGATGACGATGATGGCCGGCGGGCGGATGCCCTCGGCCCGGACCCGTTCGGCGACCGTGGCCAGGTCGGCGCGCAGGATGCGCTGGGTGCGCAGGCTGCCCTCCTGGATGACGGTGACCGGGGTGTCGGTCGCGCGGCCGCCGGAGATGAGGGCGTCGGCGAACTTCTCGATCCGCTCGACGGCCATGAGCAGCACGATGGTGCCGCGCAGCCGGGCCAGGGCGGGCCAGTCGACCAGGGAGTCCGGGTGATCGGGGGCGACATGGCCACTGACCACCACGAACTCGTGGGTGACGCCGCGGTGGGTGACCGGGATACCGGCCAGCGCCGGAACCGAGATGGCGGAGGTGACGCCGGGAACCACGGTCACCGGGATGCCCGCGTCGACGCACGCCTCGAGTTCCTCGTAGCCGCGGCCGAAGACATAGTTGTCGCCGCCCTTGAGCCGGACCACGAACTTGCCCGCCTTCGCGCCCTCGATGAGCGCGGCATTGATGTGCTCCTGCGCCATGGCCCGGCCGTAGGGGATCTTGGCGGCGTCGATGACCTCGACGTCGGGACCCAGCTCGGCCAGCAGCTCCGGCGGCGCGAGCCGGTCGGCGACAACGAGATTCGCGCGGGCCAGCAGGCGGCGGCCGCGCACGGTGATCAGGTCCGGGTCGCCGGGGCCGCCGCCGACCAGGGCCACGCCCGGGGTGACGGGGGCCGAATCATCGGTCACCACACCGGATTGCAGGGCCTCGAGCAGCGCGTTGCGGACCGCGGCGGACCGGCGGTGCTGCCCGCCCGCCAGCACGCCGAGGGTCATGCCGTCGTAGCGGGCGGTCGCCGGGGTGACCGCGGTGCCCAGGCGGGCGGTGTCGGCGCGCACGCAGAAGATGCGGCGGCGGGTGGCCTCGGCGACGACGGCGGCATTGGTGTCCGGTTCGTCGGTGCAGGCCATGGCGTACCAGGCGCCCTCGAGGTCGCCGTCGGCGTAGGCGCGCAGCTCGATGGTCAGCTGCCCCATGGTGCCCATGCCCTCGACCGCCGGGGTGACCTCGCGGCTGATCACGTGCACGTCCGCACCGGAGGCGATGAGCAGCCCGAGCCGCCGCTGCGCGACCGTGCCGCCGCCGACCACGACCACGCGGCGGCCGTTCAGATCGAGGCCGACCAGGTAGTTCGGGTCACCGGTCTCGGCCCGGGACACGGGAACCGGCTGGTCATCGGGGGTGGCTGCGGGGTTCTGCACAAGGATTCAGGGTACGGCGTGCGGGGCCGCGCACGACAATCGCCTGGCGTCCGTGCAGCAATCGATAGGAAGTTCACGATCCGCGCGGACCGCGCGCGGCGGTCCGCGTAACTTGCGACGGAACCGGCCCGGCAGTTCTTATGCTGAATAGCTATGACACGCAGGGTCGTCGTGGTCGTTCGCAGTCTCCTGCTCGCCGCGCTGCTGGCGCTCGGCCTCGCCCCGGGCACCGGCCACGCGGATCCGCCTGTGGAGAGCGCGTATTCGCAACCGGGGCCCTGGCAGGTGACCGAGCACACGGCCTTCACCTGCTGCGATTCCACCGGAGCGGCCTACGACATCTGGTATCCGACCGACCTGGGGGCCAAGGGATTCCGGCATCCCATCATCACCTGGGGCGACGGCACCGACGCGCACCCGGGCCAATACGCCTACCTGCTCCGCCATTTCGCCTCGTGGGGGTTCGTGGTGATCGCCACCGAGAACGCCGCCACCGGATCCGGCGTGGACATCGCGGGCGCGGTGGACAAGCTGCTGAGCCTGGCCGAGGACCCCGGCAGCGTGTTCCACGGCAACCTCGACCCGGATGCGGTCGGGGCCGTGGGACATTCGCAGGGCGCGACCGGAGTCCTCAATGCCATGGCGCATTCCGGCGGCCGGATCACGACCGCGGTGCCGATCGAACTGCCGATCCAACTGCTGTGCGTCTTCGGCGTGTCGTGCCCCGATATCCGGGCGTTGACGGCGGGCTCGGTGTTCTTCGTCAACGGCGCGGCCGACACCCTCATCTCGCCGTCGGATCAGCTGTTGCCGGCGCAGGCCATCGGGCTGGAGTCCATGCGGGCCTTTTACGACGCGGTGCCCGCCGGAATCCCGAAGGCATGGGGCACCCTGGTCACCCCGGATCACAATGACGTGCAAGGCCAACCGGACTGCTCCGGCGCGGCCTGGCCGTGCGCGACCGGGGTGCACGGCTACCTCGGCTATCCGACGGCCTGGCTGGCCGCCCACCTGCTGGGCAGTGCCGACGCCCGGCAGGCGTTCGTGCGGGGCAGCGGCGAGTTCCTCGCGCCGAATCCGCTGTGGGACAACCAGTGCAGCACCGTCGGTGTCAGCTGAACCGCGGGACGTCCTGGATCAGGTGAATCCCGCCCTGCCGCAATCGGATACCGCTCTCGTCGACGCGTTGCAGGGTGACGGTCACCGGATGCCCGGACAGCTCGCCGGTCAGCACCAGATGCTCGGATCGCGGGCGGTCGAAGGTGAAGGTGGCCAGCGGACGCGGGCCGTCCGAACCCTCACCGCCGGGGGCGAGCAGCGCCAGCGTGTGCGCGGACGCGTCGATCTTCGCGCCGACCGTGGTCAGCGTGTCGTCCATCGACTGGTAGGAAGCCGCCTCGGGGTTGTCGAACACCAGTCGCCGCCACCGGGTTTCATCGGTCACCAGCGGCGGCACGGTCTGCCCGTCGCGGGTGAATTCGGTGACCGTCCAGATGCCGTACAGCTCCGACTTCGGCCGCCCCGGGCCCCACTCGTGGTAGGCCCGCGTCTGCTGCACCACCTGTGCGATCAGGAACCAGACGAGCAGGGTCACCTGCCCGATCACCAGGATCCGGCGTCCCCTGGCGCTCGAGACCGGCTCCGGGGTGTCCGCGGGTCCCGCCGCCCGGCCGGTCAGCACCGCTGTCAGGCGTCGCGCCTCCGGGACCAGCAGCACCAGGCACAGCAGCATGAGATGGAACGACAGCAGCTTGACCGGGATGTCGAAGGTCATGTTCAGCACCCACACCTGCGCCATGCTCACCAGACTCAGCAGGACGCCCGCCAGCGTGGTGCGCGGCAGCAGCAACAGGATGCCGCCCATGACCTCGGCCCCGCCCAGCAGCATTTCGTAGACCGGCGAGGTGCCGACCTGCAGCCACAGCATGGACGAGTGGGTGATGCTGCCCAGCGGCTGGACCAACGCGTCCAGCGGCGGCACCGGCATCTGGGTCGGAACCAGTTTGGCGAAGCCGTAGCCCAGCATCTGCCCGGCCAGGCAGAGCCGGATGAACAGCAGGAACCAGCCCGCGAGACGGCGGTACTCGGTACGGCGGCGGTCCAGCACACTCCAGACCAGGGTGCCCACGTCGGCGACCACCAGGACACAGAAGACCAGCACCCACAAATACGCCTGATCGCCGCTGCCCGATTGCGGATTCAGGGCGACGTCGGCGCCGAAAACGGTCCGCCCGACCCATTCGATCGGCGCGTGATACCAGTTCACCATGGTGATCTGGATATTCTCCGGCAGCCATTCCTGGATGACGCCGAGAAAGGCGAAGATCGGCTGCGGATAGAACACGCAGAACAGCCCGAAATAGAGAAAGCCGAATCGGAACAGAATCCGGGTGGCCGGTTTCCAGCCGGCGCGCTCCCCCGGCGGCCGCGCCGCCAGTTCGGTTCCGTCCTCGGCCGTCAGCAGGCTCATCCCACATCCCCTCGTCGTCGATCCGGACCTTCGACGCTAGGTTCCGGACCCCGCGCGGCGCCTCCGTGAAGACCCTGAGCCGACCCGGAATATGCCTAATCGGAAGTCCTCCCAAGGGATTACGGGGCAGCACGAGTCCACACCCCCGACCAGCGGTCATCCCGGTCAGCGGTACTGCTTACACCAATCGCCGGGAGCACTTCCCACCCCCCACTAGAACCGGTTACATTTTGGGCACGTGTTACTCAGACCACATCGCCGACGGTGATGCGGGTGCGCTAGAAGGGACGGCAATGTCCGCCGACGATCTCAATGAGAAATGGGAATTGACGGTCTCCGACCGCGATGACGACGAGCTCGCGACGAGATTGGCCCAATGGTTGTCCACCAAGGTCGAGTCCGACACCCCGCCCCGGGTCACCTCCCTCACCCACCCCCAGTCCGGCGGCATGTCCAGCGCCACACTGCTGTTCGACGCCGAATGGACCGAGAACGGCGAGTCCGCCGGCGGATCCTTCGTCGCCCGGCTCGCGCCGGAAGCCGACTCCTTCCCGGTCTTCGAGAAATACGATCTCGGCGGCCAGTTCGCGACCATGGCGGCCGTCACCGAGCACACCGACCTGCCGATCCCGCCGCTGTGCTGGTACGAGGCCGACGACAGCATCCTCGGTTCGCCGTTCCTGGTGATGCGGCGCGTCGGCGGCCAGGCGCCGTCCGACAACCCGCCCTACGTGTTCACCGGCTGGCTCTACGACGCCACCCCCGAACAGCGCCTGGAGATCACCCGCAACACCGTGGACGTGATCGCGCGCATCCACGCCATCGACAAGCCCGCCGAGCGCTTCCCGCACCTCGACGGCGACGGCCCCGCGCTGCGCCGCCACCTGGACGCCCAGAAGGCTTGGTACGCCTGGGCTCTCACCGACGACGGCTACAACATCCCGATCCTGGACCGCGCCTTCGCGTGGCTCGAGGACAACTTCCCCGAGCACCCGAGCGCCGATGTGCTCAGCTGGGGCGACGCCCGGCCCGGCAACATCATGTTCGAGGGCCTGACCCCCAACGCCGTCCTCGACTGGGAGATGGCCGCGATCGGCCCGCGCGAACTCGACGTCGCCTGGACCCTGCTGATCCACCGCTTCTTCCAGGACATGGCCACCAAGTACGGCCAGACCGGCGTGCCCGACTACATGCGGCGCTCCGACGTGGAGAAGCTCTACACCGAGGCCACCGGCCACACCCTGCAAGACCTGGACTGGTACCTCACCTACGCGGCCCTGCGCCACGGCGTCGTGATGGCCCGCATCTGGCGACGGATGATCCACTTCGGCGAGACCACCGAACCCGAGAACCGCGACGAATTCGTCATGCACGCGGATCTGATCGAAGCACTGCTCGACGGCACGTACAACTGGGATTGAGAGACGAGGACATGATCGGTCCGCTGGACGAATACCCCATCCACCAGACCCCGCTGCCGATGGCGCGGGTGGTGAGCAGCGATCGGAACTTCTACGACCGCAGCTACTACAACGCCATCCAGACCGGCGGCGACACCATGCTCATCACCGGGTTCGGCGTCTACCCGAACCTGGGCGTGACCGACGCCTTCGCCACCGTGCGCCGCGGCGACACCCAGCGCGCGGTGCGGTTCTCCGACGCGCTCGACCAGCGCGGCCTGGACCTGGCCGTCGGCGGGTACCGCATCGAGGTGATCGAGCCGCTGCAGAAGCTGCGCGTGATCTGCGAGCACGACGACCTGTCGTTCGACCTCACCTGGGAAGGCGCCCACCCCGCGGTCGCCGAGCAGCCGCACACCATCATCACCAAGCTGAACCGGCCCATCATCGACGCCCAGCGCTTCGCCCAGGTCGGAACCTGGTCGGGCACACTGAATGTCGACGGCGACGACTTCGCCATCGACCCCGCCGTGTGGTGCGGCACCCGCGACCGCTCCTGGGGCATCCGGCCGGTCGGCGATTCCGATCCGGCCGGGCGCGTGGCCGACGAGCCGTCCGAAGGCTTCTGGTGGCTGTACGTGCCGCTGAAGTTCGACGACTACTCGATCATCGTCATCGTGCAGGAGGAGCCCAACGGCTTCCGCACGCTCAATGACGCCACCCGGGTCTGGAACGACGGGCGGGTCGAGCAGCTGGGCTGGCCGCGCGTGCATCTCACCTACAAGTCCGGCACCCGCATCCCCACCGCGCTGCGGCTGGAACTCTGCACGCCCGACGGCAAGCCCCTCGAGGTCGAGGTCGAGGCCGGAACCTTCATCGCGCTCAACGCCGGCTGCGGCTACGGCGGCGACCCGGACTGGCTGCACGGACAGTGGAAGGGCCGCAACTGGTCCGAGAGCAAGCTCTACGACCTGACCGATCCCGCTGTGGCCGGCCGGATTCCGTTCGGCGTCATCGACCACGTCGGCAAGGCGCGCTGCGGCGACGACGAGGGCTGGGGGTTGTTCGAACACGGCACCATGGGTCGGCACGATCCGACCGGGTTCGCCGATTGGGGTTCTGTCGCGCCCTGATCGCGTGAAGTCGCAGCCCTCGCCGATACCCAACCAGTCGGCGGGGGCTGCGGTGTTTCAGCCGTTCGGCCACCAGTAGTGGTAGACGATGTACAGGCTCAGGAGCAGGCCGGGGAAGAAGATCAGTGCGCCGATCGGGATACCCAGGGACGGCCGCCAACCCCGGCGGCGGGCCATCCTGCCGAGCTGCCAGGCAACGGCTCCACCCGCCGCCCACACGTACATCGGGAACGCGCCGATGGTCAGGGTGATCCACGGTGGGCAGGGGTGGCGCCAGCCGCAGTAGGCGGGCACGCCGTCCAGATCGCTGATGATCAGGAACGTCAGGAAGGCCGAGCCGCAGAAACCCAGGATGCCCCAGAAGCGCCACCAGGTCAGGAAGGTGCGCCAGCGGTCCGGGGTGAGAGTGAGGGTGGGGTCGGCCACATGGCAAAAGATAGAGAAGAAAAGGCCTGAGGCCAAAGACCGAAAGCGGCAAAGATCAAAAGATTAAAGACGCCTGGAGAAGGAAGAGAGGTGGCCGAGCTTGCGAGGCCCCTCACCTACCAGCCCCGCACCGCTCGGCCGCGCATCATCCCGGAGCAAGAGCAAGGGGTTTGGGTTTGGCTCGAGAAGGTGATGCGTGCAGTCCGTGGGCTGGGATCGGCGGGTAACGGATCCCAGCCCGGCGTCAGCCCAAGTCCGGCAGGGCAGGCGACGCGACCACACTCCCCGTCGCTTTGCGCACGCCAGCAGCCGACGAGCAGCCGGATTTCACGCTGCCCGTGAGCGCCACGTCCGGCAACTCGAATCGATCGCAGCGGCGATCAACTGCCCCACGTGATGACGATCGTTCACCCGTGGCGTGCCGGTGGGATCAACACTCTTCGGAGCAATCCACCCGGTACGGCCGGGGAACGGCGAATCTTTCCCCATCACAACGGTTTTCCAACCATCCGGGCCATCATTGACCAACGCATGGCAGTGATCGCACGCCAATGTCAGGTTGTTGATGTCGGTGGGACCACCCTTGGCCCAATCATTGACGTGGTGGGCGGCACACATAGTGGCGGGTTGTTCACACCCCGGGCGAGTACATCCCTTATCGCGGGCCACAAGTGCGAGGCGTTGGGCGCGGTTCGCGGTGCGACGCGAACGCCGCAGGTAGAGCGGCATCCCATCCCCATCGAGCACCGCGATCACCGGGCGAGCGCCTTCCGCCATCTTCAGGGCCTCGTTGATCGAAATCTGGGTGCCCGACGCAGTGGTCGCGACGCCGGTCCCGTTCTCGAGGTCGCTCAGGCTCATCGTGAGCACCACCTCGACCGGCAACCCACGGTGCATGCCCAAGGTCCGCATGTTCACACCCGGCTGCACCAACGCCAGCAACGCATCATGAGTCCGCTGACCAGCATCACGACGATCACGACGCGCAGCAGCAACAAGGATGCTGTCGGCGATGAACCCACCAGCCGCGGAAGGGCTTTCCGGATCCTCGACATTGCACATCCCCGGACGAGCGAGCTTGGCGAACACCGCATCCAGGCACGCCCGCAACTCGGGCGTGATCCACCCCTCGATCCGAGTCATCCCATCCACACCAGGACGGCACAACGTGATCCCACGACGGCGACGACGGTCAGCGTCCGACACCACTTTCCCGTCGGGATCGAGGCGGGCGAGGATGTCACGCCCGATCTTCAACAGGTCATCGGGCCACCCACTACGCGAGTAGTCGACGAGGATCTGCTCCGCCTCCGCACGCGCCTCGGCAGGGACATCGACGGGCAGGTGGTTCATCACGTCCATGATGTGGCGCACGTGATCCCGCGAGATCTCACCGGCCGCGAACGCTTCGGCGGTCACCGGAAGTACCGGCGGCGCGACGTGCCCGGTCTGTTGGACGAATTCGCCGCAATGGTGGGTGATCTTCACACGTACCGACGCGTCATACCGCGACAACCCGAGGGTGTGCCGCAGGAACGGCACCATCTTCCCGGCCCCGCTGCGTGAATGCAGAGACCGCTCTCCCGCTTCGATGATCAGGCGGGTATCCAGTGCAGCGAGCTGACGCTTGCAGGTTTCCAGCTGCTGCATCAACGACACGACATCTTCGTCGGAGAACTCCGCCATCTTCCCGCCCTGCACGGATTCCGACAGGGTCGAGACAGCGGCCGCCAGTTCAGCGATACCGCAGTCGTCGAGTGTCACCCCATTCGAATCCATGCCTCTATTTTACGCGGGAATGATCACCGCGAGAACCCGAAATGTCCAGTATCGCAAGGATTTTCGCACTTCTCGTCCTAGTTCCCGAAGCTCAGTCCATCTCTGGGAATCGGAGATCGAGTAACAGCTTGTGCAGCTTGCGCACGCTCGCGCTACCGACCACCCCACGTTCCTCGGCCGCCCTTATCAGGTCTTCGGCGGCAATCGGTCGACCAGCCGTATGACCGAGGACAACCGCCTCGGGTGCGACCGAAACCTGAACAGGCTTTGTCTCACGCAAGCCCCACTGGTCCACCGCCCCGTTGGAATTCGTGCGTCGATCTGGACCTTCTTCTGAGTGAATCCCCTAATCGTTCCGTGCTGGCCCTTGTGGTGGCCGCGCAGCAATGTCACCGGTTGGCCGACCGTCATCGGCTGCCCGCTGGGGTACCGTGGCCCTTCGGTCTCCCCGCATTGCGGACACCAGGAATAGGTGCGTTCGTTCAATTCTCGTGCCGACCCCTGTGTGATCGTTGCATAGGCGGTCAGGTGCGCTGAGCAGAGAGCGAACGTCGATTGAGCAATGTCGCTGGCAGCAACCACGTTGTAGCGGGCAAGCTCGACTGCTGTCATGGTCGCCCCAGAGCCCCGGCTCATGGGCTGAGTTTCGAGTACACCACCTCGCCGCATCTCTCCGACCGCCGAGTAGGGAAAGATACGGGCGCGTTCCTGAATGTCACGGTTGACCTGCTCGATCAGTTCCGTGTTCTCATCGGCAACTCGCTCTCTCCCCACTGCTTTTCATGGTCGCAAGCATCCGATGATCGCAGACGAGGCGCGCACGAAGCGCTGAGTCGTCTTCCCGTTTCAGATCGAGTCCCGGAAGGGGCGACATCATGAACCCAGGTCCAGCGATCCCGACAAATCGAATTCCACAGCAGCAACCACGATTCCGGATACAACGGTCTTAGGGAGCGTCAAATCCCCACCCCCACCGGCCAGCACGGCAGCAGCCTCCGCGACGCTCGTGGCGCCGACAGCCTCCGAAACCCGGCTTGACGGATTGGGAACGGCCACGGCTGCCAATTCCAGAGCCGAGAACCCCATGGCCACCGCGTGCAGCCGCAACGCCGCCTCTAGAAACCCTGGTTCACCGGCGCGCCTGTCGAGGGTCGCCAATCGACCGACCGCCCTGTCCCCCAGGGCTTCCCGCACCGCCGCCACGATGACCTCGGCGGTCGTCCCGGGGCGCAACCCGACGCCGACCGCCAGGTCAGACCGTGACATCGGTTCGGGCGAAGTCGGCCGCCGCGGCGACGAACCGTCCGACGGCCGCCGGGTTCCCGGCCGGGTGGGTGTGCAGGTAGGACGCGTGCACGCGGTGGGGTATCGCGCCCTCGCGGACCGTCTCACCGGTGGGTGAGCGCCAGGCCCAGGCCGTGTCCGCCGAACCCGTGGAGGTCAAACGGGTGCGGTGGAACTCGTGGCCACGGACGCGGTCACCCGCACTCCAGAGCGGAGAGTCGGTGAGCGCCACCGCGTCTCGGTAGCCGAGGGTGAGGCGCGGGCCGAACTCGGCGTCGACGTCGAGGACACCGGCCATGCGGTGACCGTCGAGGGTGCGGGTCAGATACAGCAGACCGGCGCATTCGGCGTGGATCGGGAGCCCGCGGCGGGCCTGGTCGGCGATGGCCGCCAGCAGCCCGGTATTGGCCGCGAGGTCGGCGGCGTGCTCCTCGGGGAAGCCGCCGGGGATGACCAATCCGGCCGTGCCGGAGGGCAGTTCGTCGCGCAGCGGGTCGAAGACGCGGACCTGGGCTCCGGCCGCCGCGAGCAGCTCGCGGTGTTCGGCGTAGCCGAAGGTGAAGGCCGGTCCCCCGGCGATGGCCACCACCGGTCCGGACTCCTGGACCGTCACTTCCTCGGCCGGATCCCACGCTCGGCCCTGTACGGCGGAGGCGGCCAGGGCGGCGACCGCGGCCAGATCGATGTGCGCCGCAACGAGATCCGTCATGGCGTCCACGGCCGCCTGGGCGGCAGTGCCGTGCTCGATCGCCGGGATCAGGCCGAGATGCCGTGAGGGCACGGCCAATTCGGCGAGCCGGGGCAGGGCGCCCAGCACCGGGAGGCCCACGCGGGCGCAGGCGGCGCGCAGAACCTGTTCGTGGCGTTCACTGCCCACCCGGTTGAGAATCACTCCGCCGAGCCGGATTCCGCTGTCGTAGGTGGCGAATCCGTGCAGCAGGGCGGCCAGGCTCTGGCTGTGGCCGCGCGCGTCCACCACCAGGATCACGGGTGCGCCGAGCATGGCCGCGATCTGGGCGGTCGAGCCCTCGGCGATGGGGTCGGTGTGGTGTTCGTCGATGCGGCCGTCGAACAGGCCCATGACGCCCTCCACCACCGCGAGATCGCTGTCGCGGCTGCCGTGCAGGTACAGGGGCGCGATGCGGTCCGCGCCGACCAGGACCGGGTCCAGGTTGCGGCCCGGGCGGCCGGCGGCCAGGCCGTGATAGCCGGGGTCGATGTAGTCCGGGCCGACCTTGAACGGCGCGACCCGGTGCCCGGCGCGGCGCAGCGCGCCGATCAATCCGGTGGCCACCGTGGTCTTCCCGCTGCCCGAGGCGGGCGCGGCGATGACGACGGCGGGGGTGCTCGCCGGGCTCACCATGGCGGGCCCGCTCACCACTCGATGCCGCGTTGGCCCTTGCGGCCGGCGTCCATCGGGTGCTTCACCTTGGTCATCTCGGTGACCAGGTCGGCGGCGTCGATCAGGGCCTGCGGGGCGTCGCGGCCGGTGATCACCACGTGCTGATTGCCGGGCCGGTCGCGCAGCGTCTCGACGACCTCGTCCACATCGACCCAGCCCCACTTGAGCGGGTAGGTGAATTCGTCGAGCACGTAGAAGCGATGCTGTTCGGTCTCCAGCCGTCGCCGGATCTCCTTCCAGCCCGCCGCGGCCGCGGCCGCGTGGTCGTCGTCGGAGCCCTGCTTGCGGGTCCAGGACCAGCCCTCGCCCATCTTGTGCCACTCCACCGCGCCGCCCGCGCCGGTGTCGTCGTGCAGCTGCCCGAGGGTTCGGAACGCCGCCTCCTCGCCCACCTTCCACTTCGCGCTCTTCACGAACTGGAACACCGCGATGTCGAAGCCCTGGTTCCACGCCCGCAACGCCATTCCGAACGCGGCCGTCGACTTCCCCTTGCCGGGTCCGGTGTGCACCGCCAGCACGGGCTGGTTGCGCCGCTGCCGGGTGGTCAGACCGTCATCGGGAATGGATTCCGGGAGGGGAACACCCTTCGGCATCGGTGGAGGCTCCTTTCAACGCGGGCTGTTTCATCTTGCCCTCCGCTTCGCTCCGGGCTGTTCGCGGCCCCCGAAGTCTCGTTCTTCCCTCCCTCCGCTCCACTCAGTCCAGAACGAGACGGGCCGCGAACTTTCATGCTGTTCCGCGCGTTCCCACCGTGTCTACGCAGCCCGGCTCGCGCGGACGATGCCTGCGACGGCGTCGCCGGTGAGTTCGCCCAAATGCAGGTAGCCGCCGCGCAATTCGGCCGCGAAGTCGCGAGCCAGGCCGAGGCGGATCATGCCGCGCTCGCAGTCGACGACCATGGCGGTGACTGAGTCGTTGGCGAGCATGCGGGCGGCGGCCCGGGCACGCGGGACGGGATCGACGCCGCCGGTGGCGCGGCCGTCGGTGAGCAGGACCAGCAGGGGGCGGCGGTGGGGGTCGCGGGTGCGTTCGCGGCGGATCAGGCCGCGGGCCTTCAGCAGGCCCTGGGCGAGTGGGGTTTTGCCGCCGGTGCGCAGGTCGGCGAGGCGGCGGACGGCGATGTCGACCGAGGAGGTCGGGGGCAGGACCAGGTCGGCTTCCTGGCCGCGCATGGTGATGACCGCGACCTTGTCGCGGCGCTGGTAGGCGTCGCGGAGCAGAGCCACGACGGCGTTGGTGACGGCGGAGAGGCGGTCGCGGGCGGCCATCGAGCCGGAGGTGTCCACGACGAAGACGACCAGGTTGCCCTCGCGGCCTTCGCGATACGCGCCGCGCAGGTCGTCGGCGGCGAAGGCGAGGGGCCCGGTCAGGCGGCCGCGCTCGAACTGGCGGGGGGCCGCGGCGAAGATGGTGCCCAGCAGGTGCAGACCCGTGGAGGTGTCGTCGGTCGCGCGGACGATGCGGCCCTGGCGGGTGCGGGCGCGGGAGCGGCGGCCGGGGGCGCCTTCACCGACACCGGGGACCTCCCAGCGCGGTGGCTTGGGCAGGGCGGCGGTGGGGGCGGCGACGCTGCCCTCACGGGCGGGGCGATCGGCCGAGGGGTTGCGGTCGGCGCGGTCATCGGAGGGATTCCGGCCTCCGCCAGGAGGATTCGGGCCGCCGGGGAAATCCGAGCCGCCGTCCGGCGAGTCCGGGCCACCATCCGGTGAGTCCGGGCCGGGATCGTGCGAGTCCGGGCCGTCGGGACGGTCCGCCACGGCCGAGTCGGCGGGCGTCGGGCCCTCGGATGGATTCTGTTCCGCGGCAGGCGAATCGGCGTCACGCCCCGCGCCTTCCGCCGGATCCTGCGGTCCCGCGCCGTTCGGCGGGACCGCCTCACCTTTTCCCAGGCGGTCAGCTCCGTCCTGCTCGGCGCGGGCGGCTTCGTCGGCGGCGTGCCGCATGGCGTCGTCGAGTTGTTCCTCGCTGATGCCGGGTTCGTCGAAGGGGTCGCGGCGGCGGCGGTGCGGCAGCGCGAGTTCGGCGGCGACGCGGACGTCGGACTCGGTGACCTCGGTGGCGCCGCGCCAGGCGGCGTGGGCGGTGGCGGTGCGGGCCACCACCAGGTCGGCGCGCATGCCGTCGACGTCGAAGGCGGCGCACAGGGCGGCGATGCGGCGCAGCTCGACATTGTCGAGGGTGACCTCGGCGAGGTGGTCGCGGGCGGTCAGAATGCGTTCGGCCACCGCGCGATCCGCGCCCGCGTAGCGGTCGGCGAAGGCGGCGGGGTCGGCCTCGTAGTCGAGGCGGCGGCGGACCACGGCCATGCGTGTGTCCACGTCGCGGGAGGCGACGACGTCCACGGTGAGGCCGAAGCGGTCCAGCAGCTGCGGCCGCAGCTCGCCCTCCTCGGGATTCATGGTGCCCACCAACACGAATCGCGCCGGATGGGTGTGCGAGACGCCGTCGCGCTCGATGTGCACCCGGCCCATGGCGGCCGCGTCGAGCAGGACGTCCACCAGGTGGTCGTGCAGCAGATTCACTTCGTCGACGTAGAGCACGCCGTGATGGGCGGCGGCCAGCAGGCCCGGCTTGAACGCCTGCTCCCCGTCCCGCAGCACCCGCTCCAGGTCCAGCGACCCGACCACGCGGTCCTCGGTCGCGCCGACCGGCAGTTCCACCAGCCGCGCGGGCCGCGCGCCGGACTCGTCCACGACCGGGGGCAGCAGCTGCGCGAGCGCGCGCACCGCGGTCGACTTGGCGGTGCCCTTCTCCCCGCGCACCAGCACCCCGCCGATGCCGGGATGCACCGCGCACAGGATCAACGCCAGCTGCAGCCGCTCCTGCCCCACCACCGCGGAGAACGGAAACCCGGCCTCGTCACCGGCCGCGCGAACACTCTCGGAGTAAGCCACAGGAACAGACACGCCCCAACTCTATGCGCGCCCACCAGCCGAACCCCCACGACCCCATCCCCGATGCGCCCGCCCGCCCGCCGTTCCGGCGCAGCACCGATGAAACAGCCGCGCCCGCTGTGGGTTTCACAGCGGGCGCGGAAGGGTGCGGGGCGGGGTCAGCCGCGGCGCATGGGGATGTGCGGGATGCCGTCTTCGATGTACTCCGGGCCGTCGACCTTGAAGCCGTGCTTGGTGTACATGTCGAGCAGGTAGGTCTGGGCGTTCAGGCGGACCGTCGCCGAACCCGCCTCGGCCAGGGCGGCCTGCAGCAGGCGGGTGGTGTAGCCGTGACCGCGCGCCTCCGGGGTGGTGCAGAGCCGGCCGATGCGGAACGACTTCACGCCTTCCTCGTGCTCCTCCATGAGACGGAGGGTGCAGATGGTCTCACCCTCGTCATCGAGCCAGAAGTGACGGGTCTCCGGCAATAGATCGAACCCGTCCAGTTCCGGGTAGGCGCACTTCTGCTCGACGACGAAAACCTCCACGCGAAGTTTCAACAGCTTGTACAGCGTCGCGGTGTCCAGGTCTTGGGACCACGACCGTTTGAGAGCAACCGTTGACATCATCGCGTCTTGCTATCACATCTACGCGTGAGAAGCGATACCCGCGTGCTCCGGCGTGTTGGCGGGATCCAGCTGCAGAGCCTTGGTGGACCAGTCCCACACCTCGCGGAACAGGGCCTGGTTCTCGGAGAGCTTGATGCCCAGCGACGGCACCATTTCCTTCAGTTTCGGCTCCCACGTGGAGAATTCGCGCGGGAAGCACTTCTTCATCACGTCGAGCATGGCGCTCACACAGGTGGACGCGCCCGGCGAGGCGCCGAGCAGACCGGCGATGGTGCCGTCCTCGGCCGCGACGACCGCGGTGCCCAGCTCCAGCACGCCGCCCGCGCCCTTGCGGCGGATGACCTGCACGCGCTGACCGGCGATGATCAGCTCCCAGTCGTCGCCGTCGGCGCGCGGGATGAACTCCTCCATCGAGCCGATCCGGTCGTTCTGCGAGTTGAGCAGTTCACCGACCAGGTAGTTGACCAGGCCCATCTCGGTGACGCCGACGCCCAGCATGGAGAACAGGTTGTTCGGCTTCACCGACTTGATCAGGTCGGTCAGCTTGCCGTCCTTGAGGAACTTCGGCGTCCAGCCGGCGTAGGGACCGAACAGCAGGCCCTTCTCACCGTTGATGACGCGAGTGTCCAAGTGCGGCACCGACATCGGCGGCGCGCCGACCGAGGCCTGGCCGTACACCTTGGCCTCGTGCTGGGCCACCAGCGCCGGGTTGGTGCAGCGCAGGAACAGACCCGACACCGGGAAGCCGCCGAATCCGCGGATCTCCTTGATGCCCGACTTCTGCAGCAGCGGCAGCGCACCGCCGCCCGCGCCCACGAACACGAACTTGGCGTTGATGACGCGCACCTTGTTGCTGCGCAGGTTGCGCACCTTCACCAGCCAGGAGCCGTCGGACTGCTTGGTCAGGTTGACCACCTCGTGGCCGAACGCGATGTCCGCGCCGGACGCGCCCAGGTAGGCCAGCAGCTCCTTGGTGAGCTCACCGAAATCGATGTCGGTGCCGTAGTCGGTCCAGTTCAGGCCGACCGGGTCGGAGAAGTCACGACCCTTGGACATCAGCGGTAGTCGCCGCGCGAACTCGTCGGCGTCGTCGATGAACTCCATGCCTTCGAACAGCGGATGCCGCGACAGCGCCTCGTGACGCTTGCGCAGGTATTCGACGCCGTCCTTGCCGTGGGTGAAGCTCACGTGCGGGATGGGGTTGATGAAGTTCGACGGGTTGGCCAGCACGCCGTTCTCGACCGAGTAGGACCAGAACTGGCGCGAGACCTGGAAGCGCTCGTTGATGTCGATGGCCTTGGCGATCTCCACCGAGCCGTCGGCGTTCTGCGGCGTGTAGTTCAGCTCGCACAGGGCCGAGTGGCCGGTGCCCGCGTTGTTCCAGGGGTCGCTGCTCTCGGCGGCCGCGGCTTCGAGGCGCTCGAAGACGGTGATCGACCAATCCGGCTGCACCTGACGAAGAAGGGCACCGAGGGTGGCACTCATGATGCCGGCACCGATGAGTACTACATCGGTCTTTTCAATCGTGGCAGCGTTCGACACGGCGGGGATCGACTTCCTTGTCTTTTTTGGGTCACCAGGTGGGGGTTAGGTTACCCGTCGTTCACTTGGACTCAATTCTGCCCCTGACCATTCCCGAATCCCGCTTCGAAATCCCCGAATGTGAGAGATCCCTCCCAAATAGACATCTCCGCACCGCGGTCTATGTTGAGCGGGTGACCCGCGAAACGTCCTCCACCACGTCTTCGACCACCGCCTGGCAGCCCGACGTCCTGGGCGCCGACTACCAGCAGCTCACCCTCGCCCTGGGCCCCGACCCCGACGGCGAGGGCGACGCCGTCGCCACCCTGGTCCGCTACACCCCCGACGGCATCCCGGCACCCACCCGTGCGGTGCTCTACGTGCACGGCTTCACCGACTACTTCTTCCAGGAGCATCTGGCCCAGCACCTGGCCGCGCAAGGGTTCGCCTTCTACGCGCTGGACCTGCGTAAATGCGGGCGCTCGCGCCGCGCCGGGCAGACCCCGCACTATGTCAGCGACCTGGAGCTCTACGACGAGGAGCTGAACCGCTCGCTCGAGGTCGTCCGCACCGAGACCGGACTGCCGGTGGTGATCATGGCGCATTCCACCGGCGGCCTGGTGACCTCGCTGTGGCTGAACCGGCTGGAGACGGCGGGCGGTGTGCGCGCCCAGGGCATCACCGGCCTGATGCTCAACAGCCCGTGGTTCGACCTGCAGGGCCCCGGCTACTACCGCTCGGTGGGCACGCCGCTCTTGGAGGGCCTGGGCCGGTTGCGGGCCTTCGCCAAGCTGCCGCTGGGCGTGGCCACCACCTACGGCGACAGCCTGCACCACACCCAGTCCGGTGAGTGGGACTACAACCTGGACTGGAAACCGTTGAGCGGCTTCCCCGTTCACGCGGGCTGGCTGCGGGCCATCCGCCGCGGGCACCTGCGGCTGCACAAGGGCCTCGACATCGGGGTGCCCGCGCTGATCCTGCGGTCGAAGGTCACCAAGTTCATGCGCAATTACGGGCCCGCCGCCGACGTGTCGGACGTGGTGCTGGACGTGCGCCAGATCCAGCGCTGGTCGGGCTGCCTGGGTACGCGCACCAATATCGTGCCGATCGAGGGCGCGCGGCACGACGTGTTCCTGTCGTCGGAGACGCCGCGCGACGCGGCCCTGCGGGAACTCGACTCCTGGCTGAAATGGCTCGCCGAGTCACCAGAAGCTGGTGCGTAGCACGACCTCGGTGGCCAGTTCGTGGCCCGCTTCGGCGGCCACGGCGGTGACATCCATGGGGACCAGCCGGAATTCGCCGTAGACGAACCGGGCCGAGCCCTCGGCCACCTCGCGCGGGAAGGGCTTGGTGGCCAACAGGGTGGTGGGGATCTCCACCGGCGGGCAGGAGGCGTCGCGGACGGTGCCGTCCACACCGGGCACCGCCGGGTGGCCGCCACCGGCCACGATGAGGCTCATGAAATGGCTGAACTGGCGGGCGGCCAGTTCCCAGGCCAGGTCCGCGCCCGCGCCGATACCGACCAGGTTGACGTACGGGACCTTCAGCTGGCCCAGGATGTCGACCACGGTCGCGGCGTCGAGGCCGTCGATCGACTCGATGGCAATGGTGTGCAGGTCCGAGGTCTGCAGGCGTTCGCAGACCTGGTCGTAAACATCGGCCGGATCACCCGCATCGGGGAGCAGCAGGACGTGGTGCCGGGTGTCGGGCCCGCCGACTCGCACCGCCCACTCGCGGTCACCGACCGTGATCCGCCGTGATTCCATGGTCGATCACGCTACAGGAGGGGTGTGGAGGCCGATCGCCAGTCGGTCGGTTTGCCGTGATCGGGGTCACTTTCCCACGGTCAGGGTCGGGAGATCCGGGGGTGCGCCCGCGTCGATCAGACGCTCGAGCGCGTCCGGATCGAGGTGCTTCTCCATCAGATCCGCGAGCAGGTCGAGCTGGGACGCGCGCACCTCGTCGACCGAGACATCCTCGGCGACAACGAAATCGGCGCGTCCCGCGCGCTGGGCGACCTCGCGCAGCCAGGCCCGGCGAAACTCGTCCGCCGCCAGGGCGCCGTGCAGGTGCGTGCCCCACACCGATTCGCGCACACTGCCTTCCGGCGTGCCGTCGAGCTCGAACCAGGGCCGGTCGGCGGTGCGGGTGACACGGCCGTGGTGGATCTCATAGCCGTGCACGGGGAGATCGGCGTCACCGGCGTGATCCAGGACCCGGCCGCCGGAGCGGCGCAGCACCTTCGGATCCGCGAACTCGATGTCGAGGTCCAGCAGGCCCAGGCCCGCGACGGTCCCCGCGTCGGACTCGACGCGGTCGACGATGGTGCGGGCCAGCATCTGGTAGCCGCCGCAGATGCCGAGAATGGGGCCGCCCGCGGCCGCGCGGGCGGTGAGCGCGTCGGCGATTCCGGTGCGGCGCAACCACTCCAGGTCGCTGACGGTGGATTTGCTGCCGGGGATCACCACCAGGTCGGTCCCGGCGAGGCGGGACGGGTCGCTGACCCAGCGCACCGAGACGCCGGGCTCGCAGGCGAGGGCCTCGACGTCGGTGGAGTTGGAGATGCGCGGCAGGCGGATGGCGGCCACGGTCAGCCAGTCGCGGCCCAGCGGCGGCCGGGAGCGGCCCACCGGGGCGTCGGCGACGGTGCCGAGGGAGTCCTCGGCGTCGATCCACAGGTCCTCGGCGAAGGGGATGACACCGAGCGTGGGGCGGCCGGTGAGTGCGGTGAGCTGATCCAGGCCGGGCCGCAGCAGATCCACATCGCCGCGGAATTTATTGATGATGAATCCCGAGATCAGTTGCTGGTCTTCGGGTTCCAGAATCGCGACGGTGCCGAACAGATGGGCCAGCACGCCACCGCGATCGATGTCGCCCACCACCACGACCGGAAGATCGGCGGCGCGCGCCAATCCCATATTCGCGAGATCGGTTGCCCGCAAATTGATCTCGGCGGGGGAACCCGCGCCCTCACAGATCACCACATCGAATTCATCGCGCAGCGAAGCCAATTCCTCGGCGACGACGGTTCGCAGTTCCCGCCGATGCCGGAAATAGTCCTTGGCCCCGACGGTGTCGACGGCCTTGCCCCGCACCACGAGCTGCGACCGCCGATCACTGCCCGGCTTGAGCAGGATCGGATTGAACCGCACGCTGGGTTCGAGCCCGCAGGCCCGCGCCTGCAGGGCCTGCGCCCGCCCGATCTCCCCGCCGTCGAGGGTGACGACGGAGTTGTTGGACATGTTTTGCGCCTTGAACGGCGCGACCCGCACCCCGCGCCGCGCCAGCATCCGGCAAAGTCCGGCCACCACAACGCTTTTGCCCGCGTCGGAGGTGGTTCCGGCGACCAGCAGCGCACCCTTCACTCGCGCCGACTCACCGCGTGCTGTACTCCGCCCGCGGGCGGTAGACGTAGTGGTCGCGGCCGCTGCTGGTGTAGGCGTCGCGGTTGTCGTAATCGCCGCGGGTGTCGGCGACGACGTCCCGGTTCTCGGCGTCGTCCACCGGCCGACCGGCGGAGAGCTCGACGTGGCGGCGCATGGTGGCGCGCAGGGCGCCCAGACCCTCGTCGCGAGGGTTCGGGGGGAGGACACGGGAGGGCTTGCGGCGAGGGCCGCGGGAGCCGATGCCGCGCGTGGTGACGCCCCGCTGGGGCATGGCGATTTTCACGGCAGCGTCAGGATCTCTGCGCCCTCGTCGGTGACGACGAGTGTGTGCTCGAACTGGGCGGTCCACTTGCGGTCCTTGGTGACCACGGTCCAGCCGTCGTCCCAGATCTCGTAGTCGATACCGCCCAGATTGATCATGGGCTCGATGGTGAAGGTCATGCCCGGCTCGATGACCGACTCCACGGCCGGCTGGTCGTAGTGCAGGATGACCAGGCCGGAGTGGAAGGTGGGGCCGACGCCGTGGCCGGTGAAGTCACGGACCACACCGTAACCGAAGCGGTTGGCGTAGGCCTCGATGACGCGGCCGATCACATTGAGCGCGCGCCCCGGCTTGACCGCCTTGATGGCCCGCTTGGTGGCCTCCTCGGTGCGCTCGACCAGCAGGCGCACCTCCTCGTCCACGTCACCGGCGAGGAAGGTCTTGTTGGTGTCGCCGTGCACGCCGTGGATGTAGGCGGTGACGTCGATATTGACGATGTCACCGTCCTCGATCACGGTCGAGTCGGGGATGCCGTGGCAGATGACCTCGTTCAGCGAGGTGCAGCAGGACTTGGGAAATCCCTTGTAGCCCAGGGTCGACGGGTACGCGCCGTGGTCGAGCATGTACTCGTGGGCGATCCGGTCGAGCTCGTCGGTGGTGACGCCCGGCGCGACGGCCTTGCCCGCCTCTTCCAGGGCCTGCGCGGCGATCTTGCCCGCGATCCGCATCTTGTCGATGGTCTCCGCGGTCTGCACCCAGGGTTCGCGGCCTTCGTTGACCGTCTTCTTCCAGACGTACTCCGGCCGTTCGATGTTCTTGGGGACCTCGCGAATGGGCGACTGCGTGCCGGGTGCGAGGGGCTTGCGGGTGCGCACAGACATGGGTACCAGACTATCTGCCGGTCCGAATGGTGGGATTCCCAGGTCCGGGGCACGCGGGAATTCTTCCGGACCACGGTCCGTTTATCCTGTCGGTTGACTTGGCAACAAGACTCGAGAAGGGCAACGGCCGTGGAACTGGGACTGACGACATTCGCCGAAACGCATCCCGTCGGCGGCGACGGGCCGGTGCCGACCGCGGGCGAACGCCTGCGGCAGGTGGTCGAGGAGGCCGTGGCCACCGAGCGGGCCGGGCTGCACGTGTACGGCGTCGGCGAGCATCACCGCGCGGACTTCGCCGCCTCCTCCCCCGCGGTCGTGCTGGCCGCCATCGCCTCGCGGACCGAGCGCATCCAGCTCACCAGCGCGGTCACCGTGCTCAGCTCCGCCGACCCGGTCCGCGCCTACCAGGACTTCGCGACCCTGGACGGGTTGTCCAACGGCCGTGCCGAATTGATGGCCGGGCGTGGCTCGTTCATCGAATCGTTCCCGCTGTTCGGCTACGACCTCGCCGACTACGACGAGCTGTTCGAGGAGAAGCTCGCCCTGCTGCTGAAGCTCCGCGAGGACGAACCGGTCACCTGGTCCGGCAAGTTCCGCGCGCCGCTGGACAACGCCATCGTCTATCCGCGCACCGAGAACCGGCCGCTGCCGGTGTGGATCGCCGTCGGCGGCAGCCCCGAATCCGTTGTGCGCGCGGGACTCCTGGGCCTGCCGCTGGCCATCGCCATCATCGGCGGGCAGCCGGCGCGGTTCAAGCCGCTGGTGGACCTGTACCACCGGGCGCTGGCCGAGGGCGGGCACGAGCCGCAGCCGGTGGCGGTGCACGCGCACGGCTACATCGCCGACACCGACAAGCAGGCGGTGGAGGACTTCTACGGGTCCTACGCGCGGGCCATGACCGGCATCGGGCGTGAGCGCGGCTGGGGTCCGATGACCCGGCAGCAGTTCGACGCGCTGCGGTCGCAGAGCGGGTCGCTGTTCGTGGGCACGCCCGACTACGTCGCCGAGAAGATCGCCGACGTCCGCGACACCCTCGGACTGGATCGGTTCATGCTGCACACCAGCGTCGGCACGCTGCCGCACGAGAAGGTGCTGCACAGCATCGAGCTGCTGGGCGCGAAAGTGGCCCCGCAGCTGGGCTGATCGCGCGCTCAGTAGTCGGTGAGCTTGGCCTGGAAGGCGATCCGGTCGCCGCGGTACAGCGAGCGCACGCGTTCGATCGGCACGCCTTCCCCGTCCACGCTGCGGCGGTGGAGCAGCAGCATGGGCAGGGCCGTCGTGCATTCCAGCAGGGCGGCCTCGCGCGGGGAGGCCAGCACCGTCTCGATGCGCTCGGTGGCGACCGCGTACACCACGCCCATACCGCGGGTGGCGACGTACAGCGAGGTCTGCGGGTCGTAGAACTCGCGCAGGACGGCGAAGCGGTGCAACGGCATCCAGGTGCTCTCCAGGCCGATGCGTTCCCCGTCGGCGAGCAGGATGCGTTCCAGGTGCATGACCGGGGTGCCCGGTTTCACGGCCAGATCGTGGGCGGTGTCGGGGTCGGCGGGGATGTCGGACCAGTCGACGAGCAGACGGCCCGGTTTGCGGCCGAACTTGATCGCGCCCTCGGTGTAGGAGCGCAAGGACAAGGGCTGCACCATCTTCGGGCGCGAGACCACGGTGCCGCGGCCCTGACGGCGAATCCGCCCCTCCACCAGCAGTTCCCGCACCGCCTGGCGCACGGTCTCGCGGGCGACGCCGCAGCGCAGCGCGAGTTCGCGCTCGGACGGCACCGGGTCGCCCTCGGAGAGCTCACCGAGCAGCGCCTCCAACTCGGCGCGCACCCGATACGACTTGGGCATGCGCCCGGCGGACGCGGAATCGGTTGCCGCGCTGGATGTTCCAGCCGCCGGTCGGCCCGGCCCCGCCTGGTCTTCCACCCCGGCGGCCTCCCTCGTCTCCATGCCCCCAGCGTACACAAGATTGGTCTATACCAATTATTAACCTACCGTTTCCACACGAAACACCCGTAGGTCTAGACCATTGCCCACGATGACAACCATGCGATTGGTCATCATCGGCGGAGGGATCCTCGGTACCGCCCACGCTCTCGCCGCCATCGGGCGCGGCCACGAAGTAGTCCACCTCGAACGCGAGGTGGAGGCGCGCGGGGCGACCGTGCGCAACTTCGGTCTGGTGTGGGTCTCGGGACGCAGCGCCAGCGAACTGGAACTCACACTGCGATCCCGGCAGCTGTGGGAGGAGATCGGCGGCAAGGTGCCGGGCGTGGGCTTCCGGCCCGCGGGCTCCATCACCCTGGTCCGCAGCGAGAACGAGCTCGCGGTCGCCGAGGCCGCCCTGGCGAACCCCTCGGCCGCCGAACGCGGCTTCGAACTGCTCGACCCGGAGCGGGTGCGCGCGCTCAACCCCGCGTTGCGCGGCAAATTCCTCGCGGGCCTGCACTGTTCGACCGATGCCGCCGTGGAGTCCCGGCAGGCGCTGCCCGCGCTGCGCCGCTACATGGAGGCGAGCGGGCGCTACAGCTTCTTCGCCGGCACCGAGGCCCGCACCGTCACCGGCACCACCGTGATCGACGACCGCGGCCGCCGTCACGAGGGCGACCTGGTGCTGGTCTGCCCGGGCGCGGCGCACACCGGCCTGACCCGCGAACTGGTCGGCGATATCCCGGTGCGCCGGGTGCGGCTGCAGATGATGCAGACCGCTCCCCTGGGCGAACCGCTCACCACCGCCATCGCCGACGGCGACAGCTTCCGCTACTACCCGGCCTTCGCCGGGCCGGAACTGGACCGGCTCAATCGCGAAGAGGCGCAGCCGTTCACGGCCGCCCAGCACAAGATGCAGCTGCTGGCCGTGCAGCGCCTGCACGGCGGGCTCACCATCGGCGACACCCACGAATACGACGAGCCGTTCACCTTCGACGTGGACGAGGCCCCCTACGAGCACCTCACCGGCGTGATGGAGGAGCTGCTGGGCCGCAAGCTGCCGCCGATCGTGCGGCGCTGGGCGGGCGTGTACAGCCAGTCCATCGATCCGGGCACCATCGTCACCCGCGCGCAGGCCGCGGACGGCGTCTGGGTCATCACCGGTCCGGGTGGGCGCGGCATGACGCTGGGCCCCGCGCTCGGCGAACAGACCGCCGACCTGCTCGAGCTCTGAACGAACCTCACCGAAGGAATCATCGTGTCCGACAAGCAGATCGAACTCGCCGTCTTCGACATGGCGGGCACCACCGTGGCCGACGACGGGCTGGTCGAGCAGGCGTTCGAGGTGGCCGTCACCGCCGCGGGCGTGCCGGCCGAGGGCCCGGAGCGCGAGGCCGCCCGGAAGTTCGTGCGAGACACCATGGGTCAGTCCAAGATCTGGTGCTTCCGCACGCTGCTCGGCGACGAGGAGCGCGCCCAGGCCGCCAACCGCGCCTTCGAGACCGCCTACACCGAGCTCGCCGAGGCGTCCGGGGTGGCCCCGATTCCCGGTGCCGCGGAGGCCATTTCCGCGTTGCGCGCCGCCGGGATCAAGGTGGCGCTGACCACCGGGTTCAGCCGTGAGACGCAGGACAAGCTGCTGAACGCGCTGGGCTGGAACGACATCGCGGATCTGACCCTGGCGCCCTCGGACGCCGGTCGCGGCCGCCCCTACCCGGACATGGTGCTGACCGCGGTGCTGCGCCTGGAGGTCGACGCCGTGGATCGCGTGGCGGTGCTGGGCGATACGTCCAGCGACATCGCCACCGGTCTGGCCGCGGGCGCGCGCATCGTCGCGGGCACGCTCACCGGCGCGCACACCGAGGAGCAGTTGCGGGCCGCGGGCGCGACCCACGTGCTGCCCTCGGTCACCGAGTTCGCGCGGCTGCTGCTCGCCGAGCGCGGCTAGAGAATTCCGCGGCCCGGCGCGCCTCGCCGGGCCGCGGATCACCCCCCAGTTCCTACGATCCGTCACGTCCCCTGAACTGAAAGTTGCAGTCACCGTGCGTAATCCGAACAACCGCCTCGCACGCACCATCGCCCGGACCGCCCTGATCCTGACCTCCGCCACCGCGGTCGCCTTCAGCCTGACCGCCTGCGGCGGCACCGGCGCCGGCGACTCCGGGGACAAGACGGTCACCGTCTACTCCGCCGACGGTGTCGGCGACTGGTACAAGACCCAGTTCGCGAAGTTCAAGGACCAGACCGGCATCGCGGTCAACCTGGTCGAGGCCGGCTCCGCCGAGGTCGTGAGCCGCGTCGACAAGGAGCAGTCCAACCCGCAGGCCGACGTGGTCGTCACGCTGCCGCCGTTCATGCAGAAGGCCGACAAGTCGGGTCTGCTGCAGGCCAGCGGCGTCGACACCGCCGCCGTCGCGGCCACCGACAAGGACGCGAACGGCAAGTGGGTGACGCTGGCGGGCAACTACCTGTGCTTCATCGCCAACCCCTCGGTCGATTCGTCCAAGCTGAACTGGGACGACCTGCTGAAGCCCGAGTACAAGGGCAAGCTGCAGTACTCCACCCCCGGCCAGGCCGGTGACGGCACCGCGGTGCTGATCCTGCTGCAGCAGCTGATGGGCAAGCAGGGCGCGCTGGACTACCTGGGCAAGCTGCAGGCCAACAATGTCGGCCCGTCCTCCTCCACCGGCAAGCTGCAGGCCAAGGTCGACAAGGGCGAGATCCTGGTCGCCAACGGCGATGTGCAGATGAACCTGGCCAACGTGAAGGAGAAGGGCTCGAAGTTCAACGTCTTCTTCCCGGCCGCGGCGGGTGGCAAGCAGTCCACCGTGGCGGTGCCGTACCTGATGGGTCTGGCCAAGGGCGCGCCGCACTCGGACGCGGGCAAGAAGCTGATGACCTTCCTGCTGTCGGCCGACGCGCAGAAGTCCCTGCCGGACTCCTACGCGGTGCCCGCCCGTCAGGAGCTGAAGGACGCCGCGCCGTCCGCCGCCGGCACGCAGTCGCCCGCGCAGGTGATCAAGAACGTCGAGATCGTGCACCCGGACTGGACCAAGGTCCTCGACGAGCTCGACGCCGACCTGGCGGCCTACACCAAGGCCACCGGTAGCTAACCCACCCACAGGAGCAGCAGCCATGTCCTCCGCGTTGACGACATCCACGGTGGTCACCGACACCACCGCCGAACCGGCCATCGTGTTCGACCGGGTCGGGGTCACCTACGGCCGCGGTCGCAAATCGACTGTCGCACTGGCCGATTTCAACCTGCGCGTCGCCGCGGGGGAAACGGTGGCGCTGCTCGGGCCCAGCGGCTCCGGCAAGTCCACCGCGCTCAAGGCACTGGCCGGATTCGTCCGGCCCACCTCGGGCGCGGTGCGACTGGCCGGCCGCGACGTCACCGACCTGTCCCCCGCCAAGCGCGGGATCGGGGTGGTGGTGCAGTCCTACGCGCTGTTCCCGCACATGCGGGTGCGCGACAATGTGGCCTTCGGGCTGAAGGCACATCGGGTGGCGCGCAACGAGATCGGGGGGCGCGTCACCGAAGCCCTCGACATGGTCGGCATGGGCGGCTACGCCGACCGGCTGCCGCGCGAACTGTCCGGCGGCCAGCAGCAGCGCGTCGCCATCGCGCGCGCCCTGGCCATCCGGCCCAAGGTGCTGCTGCTCGACGAGCCGCTCGCCGCCCTGGACGCCCAGCTGCGGCAGAACATGCTGGGCGAACTCCAGCAACTGCGACAAGCGTTGCCCGACACGGCGATGCTGTACGTCACCCACGACCAGTCCGAGGCGCTCGCGCTGGCCGACCGCATCGCGGTCATGCGCGACGCCCGGCTGGTCGACATCGACACCGCCCACAACCTGTGGCAGCGGCCCGCGACCGAGTTCACCGCCTCCTTCCTCGGCGGCGCGAACCTGATCGCCTGCGAGGTCAAACACGTCTCCGGCACCGCGGCCCTGGTGACCGCCGGGGAGCACACGCTGCGCGCCGACGCCCCGCCGCCCGGCATCGGCCGCCCCGACTGGGTACCGAACGCCGAAGCCCAGCTCTGCGTCCGCCCCCACACCGTCCGCATCGTCCCGCTCGCCGAACGAGACGCGTTGCGCGCCACCGTGATCACCAGCGTCTGGAAGGGCGCCTCGACCCGCCTGCACCTCGATGTCGCGGGTCTGCCCACCGAACTCGCCGCCGACATCCTCGGCCACACCGACATCGCCCCCGGCGACCACGTCGGCGTCCGCTTCGCCGACCCGGCGGGCGTACTCATCCCGCCGGGCATCGGCACCGCCGCGGCCGCCGACTCCCCCGAGGTGCGGGCATGACCGCGACCTCGCTGCCCTGCCGCACACCCGGCGAATTCACCGAGGCCGCACCGGTATCCACGCCGTTGAATCGGGACCGGCGCGCATCCTTCCGACGTCGCACCCCGACCACCGATGTGTGGTCGGAACTCTTCGCCGGCGTGGCCGCCGCCCGGGACAGGAGGGCGTCGTGACGGCCTTGCTCGAATCCCCCTCCGCGGCCGACGCTCCCGAACAGCATCGGCCCGCGCGATCCTGGCGGCCGGTGTGGTGGACGCTGCCGCCGGTGCTCATCGTGCTGCTGATCGCGGTGTATCCGATCGCGCGGGTGCTGCTCGAGTCGACCGAGACCGCGTCCGGGCGCGGGGCCGGGACCTGGTCGAAGGTGCTGGCCGAGGAGTCGTTCCGGAATGCGTTGTGGCGCACCGTCACCATCGCGGTCAGCTCGACCGCGGGGTGCGTGGTGCTGGGGACGTTCCTGGCGATCGTGCTGGCGTTCGTGCCGTTTCCCGGGTCACAGGTGGTGGGGCGGCTCATCGACTCGGTGCTGACACTGCCGTCGTTCCTGGTGACGCTGGCATTCACGTTCCTGTACGGGACGGCGGGCGCGGTGAACGCGTTGATCAACCAGATCACCGGCGGCACGACGCCGGTACTGGACTTCCTGAGCACGCCCTGGGGCGTGATCCTGGCCGAGGTCACCTTCTTCACGCCGTTCGTGGTGCGCCCGCTGCTGGCGGCGTTCGCCCAATTGCCCAGGGAGCAACTGGATGTGGCGTCCAGCCTCGGGGCCTCGCCGTGGCGGGTGCTGCGGCAGGTGGTGCTGCCCGAGGCGTGGCCCGCGCTGGCGGCGGGCGGCAGCCTGGTGCTGCTGCTGACGCTCAACGAATTCGGCATCGTGCTGTTCACCGGCGCCAAGGGCGTGATCACGCTGCCCGCGCTGATCTACACCCGCGGCATCGTCACCTTCGACCTGCCCGGCGCGGCCGTGCTGGCCTCGGTGCAGGTGCTGCTGTCGCTGAGCCTGTACCTCGGATACCGACTGCTGTTCGCGCGCCTCACCGGCGCGCGCAAGGAGAGCTGACCCATGCTGGTGTGGACGCGACGCGGGCGGGCCGCGGTGCTCGCGGTCTTCGGGATCGTCGTCACGGTGGTGTTCGTCGCGCCCATCGCGACCGTGGTGGCCGCGGCGCTGGCCGGGCACTGGACCGGGCCGCTGCCCTCGGATCTCGGCTTCGCCAACTTCGATCGGGCGCTGTCCGGCGAGGAGTCCGCCAGCCTGTCCGTCAGCCTGCAGACGGCGCTGCTGGCAAGCCTGTTCTCGCTGATCCTCGGCACCTGGGCGGCACTGGCCGCGATGGAAGCCCCGGCCTGGCTGCGGCGGCTCACCGACGCGGTGTTCCACGTACCGGTCGCGGTGCCGTCGGTGGCGATCGGGCTCGGGGTGCTCATCACCTTCAACGAGCGCCCGCTGCTGCTGGGCGGCACCAAATGGATCGTCATCCTGGCCCACACCGTGCTGGTGCTGGCGTACGCGTTCAGCGGCGTCTCCGCCGCCCTGGACCGGCTCGATCCGGGCTACCGGCAGGCCGCCGAATCCCTCGGCGCGGGACCGGTGCGCGTCCTGCTGCGCATCACCCTGCCGCTGCTGCTGCCCGCCCTCGGGGCCGCGGCCGGCCTGGCCATCGCCCTGTCCATGGGCGAACTCGGCGCCACCATCATGGTGTACCCGGCCACCTGGAAGACGCTGCCGGTGAGCATCTTCGCGGCCACCGACCGCGGCGCGGTCTTCGACGCCGCCGCCAGCACCACCCTGCTGGTCCTGGTCACCCTCATCGCCCTGGTACTGCTGGGCCGCGTGAAAGGACGTGCGGCACTGCGCTGAACGGCGCGGCCGCACCCACACCGCTGACCGGGTCGTGAGGGGACGGTCAGCGGTGTCTTGCGTCGAGGCCCGGGCGTGGCGACGCCCGGGCCGGTAAACTCGCCTGGAACTCATTTATCGGGCGGGGGCTGTTCGATGGTGGTTGTCACAGGTCTGTCCGGCGAGTCCTACGACGCCGACGGCGAACCCTTCTATGTCGCGGGCGCGCGCTCGGTGCTGTACCTCTGCCGGGATCCACGCGGGCAGCAGCGGCTCTACAAGCTCTACCGGACGCCGGTCACCGCACCGGACGCGATCGAATGGGCCCGGCAGGCCATGCTTTTCGGGCGCCAGACCCTGCTCGCCGCCACCACGGGCGGAGCGTCCGGGGCGGAGGCGGTGAACTGGCCGATCGACCTCGTCCGGCACGACGCGGCGCTGATCGGCGCGATCCTGCCGCTGATCCCCAGGGACTATCTGCAACCCGACGGCAGGCCGCGCACCCTGGATCACCTGTGGGCCGCGCCGGGGCAGACCACGCCGTATCTCCGTGCGGGACTGGCGGTTCGGCTGTGCGAGGTCGTGCGGGTGCTCGAGGAACGGCAGCTGATCCACGGGGATCTCTCGGCGGAGAACGTGTTGTGGCAGCCCGCCGCGCCACTGGTCCATCTCATCGACACCGCCGGGCTGATGCCCGCCGACCGGGCGCACGATCGGTACAAGGATCGGTACGACCTGGCGGCACTGCTGTACCGAACCTTGTTGCCCGACAGTGCGGGTCCGCCCGGCGCGCCGTGGCAGCCGGGTGGCGTGCCGGCCGATCTCGATCCGCGGGTGCGGGCGCTGTTCGACCGGGCCTTCGGCAATGGCGGGTTCGGACCCGAGGCGCGGCCGTCCGCGCAGGAGTGGGCCGACACGCTGCGGGCGGTGTACCTGGCGCAGGCGGGTTTCGGCTCGTCGACGGCGCCATTGCCGCCGACCCACACCTCACCGACCGGTTGGTCCGCGCCGCAGCCGTTGGTGACGTATCAAGGTGCGCCCCAGCCGAATTCGACCAATACCGCGCTCAAGGTGATCCTCGGCGTCCTGCTGGGGGTCCTCGTCATCGCCATCGGCGTGGGCGTGGTCGTGCTCTCCGGCGACGACAAGACCACCGACAACGCCAAAGGCTCGAGCATCACCACCACCGCACCGACGACGACCACCGCCACCACGCCCCCGTCCACCTCCGGCACCTCCGAGGTCGACAAGGCCACCCTCAACCAGCAGGGCACCGACAAGACCCCGTTCACCGCCGACGCCCTGCTCCCGTCGAGCTTCACCGACAGCAAGGGTGTGGTGTTCACCCGCCGCTCCTCCGGCGTGAAGGACTGCGTCGCGAGCAATATGTCGCAGAACGTGAAGACCGCGTTGCAGGCCAACAAGTGCGTCCAGATGGTGACCGGCACCTACATCGACAAGTCCGACAAGCTCATGACCTCGCTGGAGGTGTTCGCCTTCCCCTCCAGCACCGAGGCCGAGGCCATCTACACCAGCCTCAAGGGCCAGAAACAGACCTGGGACGTGTGGTGCCCCACCCAGGGCATCGGCGCCAGCGTCTGCCAGTCCGATCTCGATACCCTGTGGGCCGCAACCTATTCCAGCTGGGGTCGCTGGCAGTACCGGTACCTGTACGAGGCGTACTCGCTGTCGATCGACCTGAAGGTCGACACCTCGCTGCAGCCCAGTCTGGACGCGCCCTCGCGCACCATCCTGCAACTGGCGGGGCCCGACAACTACTGGAAACCGCGCTGACCCAACCGCTTTCGATCGAGCGGGGTGCGGGTCAGAGACCCGCGGCGGCGGCCAGGAGGGCGCGGGAATGGGTGTCGTCGGTGGCGCGGATGAGGCCCGCGGCGAGCAGATAGGCCGCGGCCATGTCCTCGGCGGAGCTCCGCAGCGCGGTGAGCGTGCCGGTCAGATCGCGGCCCTTGCGTTCGAAGCCGCGCCGCAATTGCCGGGCGGAGGTGAAATCGCCGAAGCCACCGAGGGTGTGGACACGGTGGCTGCGGTCGATTTGCGGATCCAGCATGGCTGCGAACCGCAGGAAGGTTGCGGCGCAGTGGCGCGCGGTGGCGACGTCCAGCCGGAAGTCGCCGGTGCGGGCCCGTCGATACAGGTCGGTGGCGGTGCCCTCGCCCGGATTCATGTCGAACTCCCCCCTTCATAGTGCGGAACGCCGTATTTCACTCGCACGGTCGTGAATTCGAGTCCCTGCGAATGAAAGGCTGCACGAATAAAACACCGGACGGTTGGTTCTAAACGCTTCGCACGAAATTCAGGGCGGGCGTGCCGCGCCAGTCGACCACGCGGCACGCCGGGCGGGGCGCCCCGTTGCGCCCGCCGTCTACGGGCGGGACGAATCAACGATTCGGCGGCAATACATCAATTGTGTCAATGCATTCGGAATCACTGTTCCGGTAAACGGCGGCGGCCACCGGCCACGTCGAATACGAGATCAGTGTAGCCGTCAACCAGTTCGGCCAGGTGGTACCAGTGTTTATGGGTGTTGTCACTGGAAGCGCCCTCGTGATCGATCACCTGGTTGGCTTCGACCCAGCTCCGGGCCATGCGGTCCACCACGGCGCCCAGGCTCTCGGTGTGCATGGTGGCGCCGTTGCGGTGCTGCGGCAGTTCCTGCTCCACCCAATCGTTGATATCGTCAACGAGTTCGCCGCGGCGGCAATCGATCTCGCTGACCATCATGGGATCCCGTACCTGGGCGCGACGTTCGTGTAGTTCGGCGAGTGCGTGCGCGGACCGCAGCAATACTCGATCTTGGAATCGCCTCCCTTGGAACGCACACAGCAATTGCGGAGCGGTCGGCAGAACGCCGGCTATCGACATGGTCATCGAGACTCCCTATACGCACCCGACAGCATCACTAATCGCACCAACATGATTGGTCTCCGGATTCAGCTATACCGGTCATCGGATCGGTTGTTCACGAATAGGCTAGCTGGATCATGCTCTTACAAATGCAAGAACGCAATACTGCGTTCTAGCAAGTGCGCCAAGGGAAAGGGTCGTCATGGCAGGCAAGCGCACCGTGCTCACTGTCCGTTTGCGGAGGCTCGCCGCGATGCTCCACGAGATGCGGGAGAGCGCCGGGCTCAGCAAAGAAGTGGTCAGCGCCAAGACCGGCATCAACGTCACCACGCTGTACCGGATCGAGACCGCCCAGGCCAGGCCGCAGCGCCGCACCCTGACGGCCATGCTGGACCTCTACGGCATCGGCGAACCCGGGCGTTCAGATGCCTTGCAGTTGCTGGTCGACGCGTTACGCCCAGGCATGGCAAGGTCTTTCGAGGACGCGGTGTCGGAGGTCTACGGCGCATACATCAACTTCGAGGCCGAGGCGCTCTCGGCGCGGTTCTTCCAGTCCACCTACGTCCCCGGCCTGCTGCAGACCGAGGCGTACGCCAGCGCGGTATACCAGACCACCATGCCCAAGGTGTCGGATCAGGTTATCGAGCAACGGATTCGGGCTCGGCAGGAGCGCTCCAAGGTGCTCACCAAGGACAACCCGCTGGAGCTGTGGGTGGTGCTCGACGAGGCCGTCATCCGCCGCATGGTCGGCGGCCCCGAGGTGATGAACCAACAGTTCAGTCAGCTGCTCGACCACACCAACAAGCGGAACGTGATCCTGCAGATCCTGCCCTTCGACGCCGGCGCGCACCCGGGCATGCTGGGCTCCTTCACCCTGCTCGACTTCCCCGACCCCGCCGACCCGGAGCTGGTGTACGTGGAGGGGATCGCCAGCGACGAGCTGATCGAGGGCCACCCGGAGGTGCGCCGCTACGGGGTGATGTTCGACCAGCTCCGGGCGATGGCGCTGAGCCCGCGCGACTCGATCACCATGATCTCGGAGACGATGGACGCCCTGAACGGCTGATCTTCCACCCACCCCAGGGTGGGACAACACGCACCCTCGGAGCGGGTTCCGGCAGCACTGTGGTCGGTACCGGCGGCGGCTCGCGGCGGCGAAAGTGGATACATACCGAACGCCACCGCAAGCGGCCCCTCCGAGAGGATGATGTTCATGTGCAAGACGGTCGAATCGCCCGCGGCTCCCACGGCCATCGCGGTGACCACCGCCGACTGCGACCTGAGCTACGCCGAACTGGATCGCTGGAGCAACCGGGTGGCGCGCATGCTGCTGGGTCTCGGGGTCCGCCCCGGGTCCAAGGTCGTGATCGCGGAGACGCCGCGAGTCGAGGCCGTGGTCTCCCGCCTGGCCATCGAGAAGACCGGCGCCACCCCCGTCCCGGTGTCCACCGAGTCCACCGTGGCCCGCGCCGACTTCGGCATCACCACCAAGGCCGGGCTGGATCTGGTCACTGACCGGAGCCGCTGGCTGGTGCTCGATGACCGCAGCACGCTGGTGCAGTACCTCACCGGCTCGGACGCCCCGCTCAGCGAGGCCGAACTGAACCTGGCGCGGAAGGCCTCCTGACCGCGCCGAAGCCGCCGCAGCCCGCAGAAGGTTTCCGCAGTATGGCTTTCAGCAGTCCCCTGCCCTCCACCCCTGACACCTCGGCGGCCTTCGCCCTCTCCGCCGCACAACGTGGCATCTGGTTCGCCCAGCAGCTGGCCGGCGAAACCCCCGTCTCGATCGCCCAGTACGTGGAGCTGACCGGGCCGATCGACGCCGAACTGCTGGCCGACGCCGCACGCCGGGCCGGACGCGAGTTCGGCACCGGCTACCTGCGGCTGATCGAGATCGACGAACTGCCGTGGCAGCTGGTCGACACCACCCTCGACGACGCCGTCCGGACCGTGGACTGCAGCGGAGCGCCCGACCCGCGCGCCGCCGCCCAGGAGTGGATGCGCGCCGAGTACACCGCGCCCCTGGACCTGACCCGCGACCGCCTGTGCACCATGGTGATGCTGCGGCTGGGCGAGGACAGCTGGTACTGGTACTCGCGGTTCCACCACATCCTGCTCGACGGCGTCGGCGCGCTCACCATGCTGCAGCGCACCTCGGAGATCTACAACGCCATCGTCACCGGACAGGAGGTCCCGGCCGGCAAGGCCGAACCGTTGCAACGCATCGTGGAAGCCGATGCGGCCTACCGGAATTCGGACAAGCTGCAGGCCGACCGCGACTACTGGCGCGAGCACCTGGCGGGGATGCCGGAGCCCGCGCTGCTGGGGCGGCGCACCGGCGCGGTCGACGCCCACCCCCGCTTGCTGAGCGGCGCGCTGCCCGAAGACACTGCCGCCCTGCTGGATTCGCTGACCGCCGCGCAGTCCACCAGTCCGGCGCCGGTGGTGGTGGCCGCCTTCGCCGCCTACGTGGGAGCCATGACCGGGGCGGGCGAGATCGTGCTGAGCCTGCCGGTGTCCGGCCGCACCACCGCCACACTGCGCCGATCCGGCGGCATGGTCGCCAATGTGGTGCCGTTGCGGCTGCCGCTGTCCCCCACCGCCACCGTCGGCGACCTGCTGCGCGCCACCCAGGGTGAGCTGACCGCGGCGCTGCGGCGCCAGCGGTACCGGCAGGAGGACATCTTCCGCGACCTGGGCTGGGCCATGGACGAGGTCGCCGGATTCGGGCCGACCGTCAACCTCATGCTGGCCAACACCCGCATCCGCTTCAGCACCGCCGACTCCGGCGAATCCGGCGGGGTGACCGGGCAGCTGCACGTGCTGACCTCGGGCATGATCGACGACCTGTTCGTCAACGTGTACCCGGGCACCGGCGGCGAACCCACCCACATCGACTTCCAGGCCAACCCCAACCGCTACGACGAACCCGAACTCGCGGCGCTGCACGCCCGGTTCCTCGACTTCCTGCACCGCTTCCTGGCGGGCGGCATCGAACAGTCGCTGACCGCGGTGACCGCGCTGTCGGAGGCCGAACGCGCCGCGCTGGCCCCCGCGCGCGGCCGCGACGGCAGCCGGCCCCACACCCTGCCGGAGATCCTGGCGGCGGGCGCGGCGAAGGCCCCCTCGGCCATCGCGCTGCGGGTGGACGGCACCGCCTTCACCTATCGCGAGCTCACCGAGTACGCGCACCGGCTGGCCCGGGTGCTGATCGCCGCGGGCGCGGGACCCGAACGCGCCGTGGCGATCTCGATTCCCCGCTCCGCCGAGTCGGTGCTGGCCATGTGGGCGGTCGCCGCGACCGGCGCGGCGTTCGTGCCCGTCGATCCCGGCTATCCGATCGACCGGATCGAGCACATGCTCACCGACAGCGGCGTGGTCGCCGGTGTCACCGTGGCGGGCTCGCGGGCCGCGCTGCCGGACCGGGTTCGGTGGCTGGTCCTCGACGATCCCGAGACCGAGAAGACCATCGCCGCAACCGATTCCGCGCCGATCACCGACGCCGACCGGTCCGCGCCGGTGCGCCTGGACCAGGTCGCGTACCTCATCTACACTTCCGGCTCGACCGGTCTGCCCAAGGGCGTCGCGGTCACCCATCGCGGTCTGACGAATCTGGCGACCGGGTCCGGGGCGGCGTTCGGGGTCGGCGCCGACGCCGTGGTGGCGCACGCGGTCTCCCCCAGCTTCGACATCTCGGTGGAGGAGCTGCTGGTCGCGTTCGCGGTCGGCGCGACGGTGGGCGTGGTGCCCCCGGCCGCCTACGCCGGCGACGACCTGGCGCGGGTGCTGCGCAAGCTCGAGGTCACGCACCTGAATGTGACTCCGGCGGTGGCGAATTCGCTGGAACCGCGGACCCTGCCCCGGCTGCGGACCGTGGTGGTGGGCGGCGACTCCTGTCCGCCGGAGCTGCCGGTGCGGTGGGCCGGGCGGTGCGTCATCAACGGATACGGGCCGACCGAGGCGACCATCACCGCCACCCTCAGCGCGCCGCTGACGCCCGGCGAGGCGATCACCATCGGCGGGCCGTCGCGCGGGGTGGGGGCGCTGGTCCTCGACCCGTGGCTGCGGCCGGTGCCGCCCGGGGTGGTCGGCGAACTGTATTTGAGCGGTGCGGGTCTGGCGCGCGGCTACCACCAGCGCATCGGGCTCAGCGCCGGGCGGTTCGTGGCCAGCCCCGTCGATCCGGGCGCGCGGATCTATCGCACCGGCGACCTGGTGCGCTGGCGGCGGCGGTCCGGCCGCTGGGAACTGGAGTACCTGGGCCGCGGCGACACCCAGGTGAAGGTGCGCGGCTTCCGCATCGAACTCGGCGAGGTCGACGCGGCCGTGGCCCGGCACCCGGGCGTCGAGATGGCGGTCACGATCGGCGCGACCACGCCCGGCGGGGCGACCGCGCTGGTGTCGTACGTGCTGGCGGCCGACTCGGTGGTCGCGCCCGAGGACGTGAAAACAACCGTCGCCCAGCAGCTTCCGGCGCACATGGTGCCGTCGGTGGTGATGGTGCTGCACACGCTGCCGCTGACCCCCGCGGGCAAGGTGGACCGGCGGGCGCTGCCCGCGCCCGACTTCGGATCCGGGCCGCGGGCCGGACGCGCACCCTCCACCGACGCCGAACGGGCGCTGGCCACGGTGTTCGAATCCGTACTGGGCGTGGAATCGGTATCGGCCGACGACAATTTCTTCGCCCTCGGCGGCGACAGCATCGTGGCCATCCAGCTGGTCGCCCGCGCCAAGGCCGCCGGGCTGGGGCTGCGGGCCCGGGATGTGTTCGAGCACAAGACCGTCGCCGCGCTGGCCGCCGTCGCCACCGCCGTGACCGCGCCGGTCGTCGAGGAGCTGCCCGGCGGGGCGGTGGGCCCGGTGACCCTGACCCCGATCGTGCACGACATGCTCGAGCACGGCGACACCTGGCCGAGATTCGCACAGGCCGTACTGATTCCACTGCCGCACGACATCGATCGGTCCACGCTCACCACGGCCGTCCAAGCTTTGATCGACCGCCACGACCTACTGCGCAGCACCCTCACCCACGAGCCCGGCACCGGCGAGCACCCCTGGGTGTGGCGGGTCGGCGAGCCCGGCATGGTGGAGGCCGGAGCCCTCATCGACACCGTCACCGCCGAACCCGACAGCGACGGCGAGGACGAATTGCAGCGTGCCGCCGACCTGCTCGACCCGTCGGCCGGGGTGGTGGCCCGGTTCGTGTTCATCGACCGCGGCGAGGCCCTGCCCCTGCTGTGGGTGGTGCTGCACCACCTGGTCACCGACGGCGTCTCGTGGCGCATCCTGCTGCCGGACCTGGCCACCGCCTGGGCGGGCGGCGCCCTCGCACCCGTCGGCACCTCCTTCCGGCGCTGGGCGCACGGGCAGTCGGAACAGGCCCCCGCCCGCGCCACCGAACTCCCCTTCTGGCGTGAGGTCCTCACCGCGCCGGACCCGCGGCTGGGCACCCGCGCCCTGGATCCCGAGCTCGACACCGTGGCCACCATGGGTCAGCTGCGCACCGTCATCGACCCCGATACCGCCACGGCCGCACAGGAACTCATTCCGGCGCGGTTCCACTGCGGACTCGAGGACGCGCTGCTGACCGCACTCGCCCTCGCCTCGGGTCAGCTGCGGCAGACACAGCGGACCCTGCTCACCGTCGAGGGCCACGGCCGCGAGGAAGCGGTGCTGCCGGGCGCGGACATCTCCCGCACCATCGGCTGGTTCACCAGCGTGTTCCCCGTCGCGCTCGACCTGGGCGAACTCGATCTCGACGACGCCTTCCACGGCGGGCCGGCGGCGGGCGCGGCGCTCAAGGCGGTCAAGGAACAACTGCGGGCCATCCCCGACAAGGGTGTCGGTTTCGGCATGCTGCGCTGGCTCGACGCCGCGACCGCGGCCGACCTCGAGGGCGCGCCCACGCCGCAGATCAGCTTCAACTATCTCGGGCGCACCGGCGCGGGCGTGGAGCATCCCGGCGGCGCGGAAACCCCGTGGGTGCCGGTCCGATTCGCCGCCACCCAGGACGACGCCGCGCCGCTGGCCGCCGTCATCGACATCAATGCCTTCCACACCGCCGCCGGTCTCGAGGTGACCTGGGCCTACGCGTCGCGGGTGCTGTCCGCCGAACAGGTGGAGGAATTGGCGCGGCTGTGGGGACTGGCGGTGACCGCGCTGGTCACCCACGCCCGGCACGCCGGGTCAGGCGGGCACACGCCCTCGGACTTCCCGCTGGTGGCCGTCGAGCAGGCGCAGATCGACGCCTGGGAACGCGAATATCCGGACCTCACCGAGGTCTGGCCGCTGTCGCCGTTGCAGTACGGCCTGCTCTTCCACGCCCGCTACGACACCGACACCGCCGACGGCTACACCGTGCAGACCCAGCTGAATCTGGCCGGGCGCGTCGACTCCGGGCGGCTGCGCACCGCCGCCGCGGCCCTGCTGGACCGGCACGAGGTGCTGCGCGTCGCCTACGTCGAGACCCCCGACGGGCCCCGGCAGCTGGTGCTCGGCCAGGCCGAGATCCCCTGGCAGGAAATCGATCTCACCGGCATCGCCGAGCCGGCCGAACGGCAGCGGGAACTGGCCCGCCTGATCGCCGTGGACGCGGGCACCCGCTTCGACCTCGCCCGGCCGCCGCTGCTGCGCTTCAGCCTCATCCGCACCGACGCCGAGGCGTACACGCTGCTGATGACCAATCACCATCTGGCGCTGGACGGCTGGTCCACGCCGCTGGTGGTGCGCGAACTCCTCGCGGGCTATCTGGCCGCGGTCACCGGGCACGAGATCCCGCAGACCCCCGCCCACTCCTATCGCGAATTCCTGACCTGGCTCGGCGAACAGGACGACGCCGCCTCGCTGGCCGCCTGGACCGAGGCGCTGGCCGGGGTCGACTCCCCCACCCGGGCCATTCCCACACTGGCGGGCATCACCTCCGCCGAATCCGGCATGGTCTCCGCCGATTTCGGCACCGCGAAACTCGAACAGCTCACCGAGACCGTGCGCGCCGCCGGGGCCACGGTGAACACCGCGGTGCAGGCCGGGTGGGCGCTGCTGCTGGCCATGCTCACCGGGCGCACCGACGTGGTCTTCGGCGGCACCGTCTCGGGACGCCCGCCGCAGCTCAACGGCGTCGAGGAGATGGTGGGGCTGTTCATCAACACCCTGCCGGTGCGGGTGCGGCTGGATCCCGGTGAGCGGGTGGGCGATCTGCTGGCGCGGGTGCAGACCGAGCAGGCGCGGCTGCTGGACCATCAGCACGTCGGGCTGGCCGCCATCCACCGGGCGGTCGGGCTGCCGGAGTTGTTCGACACCCTCACCGTGTTCGAGTCCTACCCCATCGACCGCGAAACCCTCTCGCGGGCACTGGATATCGCGGGCATGCGAATCCTGGACGTGTCCGGCACCGACGCCACCCCCTACCCCCTGAACCTCATGGTGATCCCGCAGCGCGCCGCCGACGGCAGCGAAAGCCTGCGCATCACCGTCAAATTCATGGCCGACGAACTGCCCGAGGCGTCCGCGCGGCGACTGCTCGACCGGTTCCTGCTGCTGCTCGACCAGATCGCCGAACACCCCGAACGCCGCACCGCGCAGCTGCAGCACTGCGACCCGCTGGAGCGGGCGCAGCTGGTGCCGGTCCGCGGCGG
The DNA here is from genome assembly GCF_050955695.1 of Nocardia sp. CA-136227. Taxonomy (NCBI): domain Bacteria; kingdom Bacillati; phylum Actinomycetota; class Actinomycetes; order Mycobacteriales; family Nocardiaceae; genus Nocardia; species Nocardia sp. CA-136227. The sequence goes on along the minus strand of NZ_CP192081.1, from coordinate 2,368,119 downwards.
CACGCCCACGCCGCTGCGCACCCTGCCCGACATCCTCGCCGCGGGCGCGCGCGCCAACCCCGAGGGCGTCGCGATCAGCTCCGGCAGCATGACCATGACCTACCGCGACCTCGACGCCTGGTCCAACCGGTTCGCGCGAGTCCTGCTGCGGCGCGGGGTCGGTCGCGAGACCTTCGTGGTGCTGGCCCTGACCCGATCGGTGGAATCGGTGGTCGCGGTGTGGGCGCTGGCCAAGACCGGCGCGGCGTTCCTGCCGCTGGACCCCAACTATCCGGTCGAACGCATCGAGCACATTCTCACCGACTCGCGCGCGCCCATCGGCGTCACCGTGTGCTCGGTCGGCGAGACCCTGCCCGGCAGCATCGACTGGCTGCTGCTCGACGACCTCAACACCATCCGGCGCGTCATGACCGTCTCCGACGCGCACATCACCGACGACGAACGCGGCGGGCCCATCAACCTCGCCCAGACCGCGTACCTCATCTACACCTCCGGCTCCACCGGCAAACCGAAGGCCGTACTGCTCAGCCACCGCGGACTCGCCAATCTCGCGGCCTCCCAGCAGAGTCTGCTCGATCTGGACCAGAACTCCAGCACCCTGCAGGTGGCCTCGCCCAGCTTCGACGCCTCGGTGCACGAACTGCTCATGGCGCACGGCGCGGGCGGACGGCTGGTCATCTCGCCGCCCGACGTCTACGGCGGCGACGCCCTCGAGGAACTGCTGCGCACCGAAGGGGTCACGCACGCGGTCATCACGCCGTCCGTGCTGGCCACCATGAACCCCGCCGGACTCGACAACCTGAGCTGCCTGTCGGTCGCCGGGGAGGCCGCCGGACCCGAACTGGTCGCGGCCTGGTCGACCGGGCGGCGCATGGTGAACCTATACGGGCCCACCGAATTCAGCGTGTGGGCGACCGGACCCGGCGAACTGCGGCCCGGCGAACCGATCACCATCGGCGCCCCCGTGCGCGGCGCCGCCACCCTGGTGCTCGACAGCTGGCTGCGGCCGGTGCCGCTCGGCGTGACCGGCGAACTGTATCTGGCCGGACCGGCACTGGCCCGCGGCTACTTCAACCGGTTCGGGCTCACCGCGGCCCGCTTCGTCGCCAACCCCTTCACCGCGCCCGGCGCGCGCATGTACCGCACCGGCGACATGGTGCGCTGGGTGGAGGTCAAGACCGCCGACGGCACCCAGCTGGAACTGGAATACCTGGGGCGCAGCGACTTCCAGGTCAAGATCCGCGGCCTGCGCATCGAACTCGGCGAGATCGACGCCGTGCTGGCCGCCGACGAGCAGGTCGACTACGCCGCCACCCTCGGCTGCCCGGGACCCGGCGGCCAGACCGTCCTGGTCTCCTACGTGGTCGCCGCCCCCGGACAGCGCCTCGACACCGAACTGCTGCGCACCCGCATCGCCGCGGCGCTGCCCGGCTACATGGTGCCCAGCTACCTCATCGAACTCGACGACGTGCCGCTCACGCCCGTCGGCAAACTGGACCGGAACGCCCTGCCCACACCGGATTTCGCGACCGTCGACCAGCAGTACCTCGCCCCGCGCACCGCCGTCGAGACCGCCGTCGCCCAGGTGTTCGCCGACGTCCTCGACACCGACCAGGTCAGCATCGACCGGTCCTTCTTCGAACTGGGCGGCAACTCCCTCACCGCCACCCGCGTGGTGGCCCGGGTCAACGCCGCCCTCGGCGCGACCGTCGCGCTGCGCGACCTGTTCGACGCGCCCACCGTCGCGCAACTGTCCTCACGCATCGTGCCGGGCGCGGAACTCCCCGGCCTGCCGACCCTGGCCCCGCGCATCCGGCCGGACCGGATCCCGTTGTCCCCGGCCCAGCAACGCATGTGGGTCCTCAACCGGCTCGACCCGAACTCGGCCGCCTACAACATCACCGCGGCCTTGCGCCTGACCGGCGACCTCGACGTCGACGCGCTCCGCCGCGCGGTCGCCGACGTGGTGACCCGGCACGAATCACTGCGCACCATCTATCCCGCCGACGCCGACGGCCCCCGCCAAGTGGTGCTCAGCGCCGACGCCGCGGCCCCCGAGATCAGCTTCGCCGACACCGACGACGGCCCCGACCTGCACGCCGCCATCGCCGAGAACACCGGGACCGGTTTCGATCTCACCCGCGAAGCCCCACTGCGCGTACACGTCCTGCGCCTCACCCCACGCCCCGGCGAACCCACCGAACACGTGGTGGTGCTGGTGGTCCACCACATCAGCGCGGACGGGGCCTCCATGGCGCCGCTCGCCACCGACCTGGTCACCGCCTACCTCGCCCGCACCCACGGCGCGGAACCCCAACGGCCGTCGCTGCCCGTGCAGTACGCCGACTACTCGATCTGGCAGCGCGAACTGCTCGGCGACGAGAACGACCCCGAATCCCGTGCCGCACACCAGGTCCGGTTCTGGAAGGAACGCCTCGCCTCGACACCGGACGTGCTGGAACTGCCCACCGACCGGCCGCGGCCCGCGGTGCAGAGCCTGCACAGCCGCGACCTCGAATTCCGCATCGACGCCGGAACCCACGAAGCGCTCACCGCCTTGGCGGCGGCCACCGACACCAGCCTGTTCATGGTGCTGCACGCCTCGCTGGCGGTGCTGCTGTCGCGACTGGCCGGAACCCCGGACGTGCTCATCGGCACCGCGGTGGCCGGCCGCGGCGAGGCCGCCCTCGACGATCTGGTCGGCATGTTCGTCAACACCCTCGCGCTGCGCACCCCGGTCGACCCGGCACTGGGATTCCGGGACTTCCTGGCGCAGGTCCGGACCGCCGACCTGGACGCCTTCGCGCACGGCGACGTGCCGTTCGAACGACTCGTACAGGTCCTGGACCCGCCGCGATCCACGGCCCAGCACCCGCTGTTCCAGGTCTCGCTGTCACTGCAGAACTTCGAACCGCCCACCGTGGAATTCCCGGGCCTGCGGGTCGAGGTCGAACCCATCGAACGCGACGCCTCCCAGTTCGACCTGACCTTCGACCTGCGCGCCCCACTGCCCGGCTACGACGAATCCGGGCTCGATGGCACCCTCACCTTCGCCACCGACCTGTTCGACGAGACCACCGCCTCGCGGCTGGTCACCCGGTGGCGGCGCGTCCTCACCGCCGTCACCGCCGACCCGGGCGTCCGGCTCTCCGACATCGAACTGCTCGACCTCGCCGAACGCGCCGCCCTGGTCCCGGTGCGCGGGCCCCGGACCAGCGGAATCACCACCCTGGCCGAGGTCTTCCGGGCCGCCGCCACCGCGCACCGGCTGTGCCCGGCCGTCATCGCCGACGGGCGCGCGGTGTCCTACCGCGAACTCGACACCGCCTCGCAGCGGCTGGCCATGCAGCTCTCCGCCGCCGGCGCGGGCTCGGAAACCGTTGTGGCGCTGGCCCTCTCGCGCGGCGCGGAACTCCTCACCGCGATCTGGGCGTGCGCCAAGGCCGGGGCCGCGTTCCTGCCCATCGACCCGCGCCACCCCCTCGACCGCATCGACCACATGCTCGCCGACTCGGGCGCGCTGCTCGGGCTCACCACCAGCGCGCACCGGGAGGCGCTGCCCGACCGGATCGGCTGGCTGGTACTCGACGACCCCGCCGCCTCCAGCGTGCGAATCCCGCTCGGCGGCGGACGGGTTCGCGCCAGGCGCAGCTACCCGGACCAGCCCGCGTGGCTGATCTACACCTCCGGGTCGACCGGCACACCCAAGGGCGTGTCCGTGTCGCATCGCGGCATCGCCGATCTGGTGCGCGCCCAACGGGAACTGCTGGCGCTGGGCGAGCACTGCCGCGTCCTCCAGGTCGCCTCACCGAGTTTCGACGCCTCCGCCTTCGAGGCGCTCATGGCCTTCGGCTCCGGCGGCACCGCCATCGTGGCCCCGCCCGACGTGTTCGGCGGCGAACCGCTCACCGAACTCATCGCCACCCAAGGGGTCACCCACCTGGTCATCACACCGTCGGCGCTGGCGACCCTCGACCCGGACGCCGTGTCCAGCGTGCGGGTGCTGGCCGTGGCGGGCGAGGCCATCGGACCCGACCTGGTGGCGCGCTGGGCCACCGGGCGCACCCTGATCAACCTGTACGGGCCCACCGAATTCACCATCTGGGCAACGGCTTCCGAGCCGCTGGTGGTGGGGCAGCCCGTTACCATCGGCGCGCCGATCCGGGGCGCGGCCACCCTCGTCCTCGACGACCGGCTGCGGCCGGTCCCCATGGGCGTCGCCGGCGAGCTGTACCTGGCCGGGCACGCGCTGGCCCGCGGCTACCACGATCGCCCCGGCCTCACCGCCGCCCGCTTCGTCGCCGACCCCTACGGGCGGCCCGGCGAACGCCTCTACCGCACCGGCGATCTCGTGCGCTGGACCGGCTACCTCGACGAACCGCGCCTGGAATACCTGGGACGCACCGACTTCCAGGTGAAGGTGCGCGGACAGCGCATCGAACTCGGCGAGATCGACGCCGCGCTGTCCGCCGCCGACAATGTCGAATTCGCCGTCACCCTCGGCGTTCCCGGCCCCGGCGGGGCCACCGCCCTGGCCGCCTACCTGCTGCCCGAACCCGGCCGCGAGATCGACCTCGCCGACCTGCGCGCCCACGCCGCCGACCGGCTGCCCGGCTACATGGTGCCCTCGGCCTTCGTGGTGCTCGACGCCATCCCGCTCAACGCGGTCGGCAAGCTCGACCGGCGGGCGCTGCCCGCGCCGGTGTTCGAGGCCGAGACCGAATACCGCGCGCCCAGCGGCGATCTGGAGACCGCGCTCGCCGAGATCATCGCCGAACTGCTGGGCCGCGACAAGGTCGGCGTGCACGACTCGTTCTTCGCCCTCGGCGGCGACAGCATCCTCGCCATCCAGCTGGTGTCGCGCGCCAAACTGCGCGGCATCGAACTGACACCGTTGCAGATCTTCGAACACCGCACCGTCGCCGCGCTGGCCGCACTCGCCGCGGCCGGAGGCGACACCGTCGTGCTCGAGGAACTGCCCGGCGGCGGCGTCGGCGACCTGCCGCTCACCCCGATCGTGCGCTGGATGCTCGAACGCGGCGGCGACCACCGGCGATTCGCGCAGACCGCGGTCCTGGAACTGCCGCAGGGGATCAGCCGCGAACAACTCGTCGCCACCGTCACCGCCGTCGTCGACCATCACGACGCGTTGCGCGCCCGGCTCGCGCCGGAGGACGGCGAGTGGCGGATGAGCATCGGGGAACCGGGCTCGGTCGATGTCGACGCCCTGCTGTACCGCATCGAATTCGATACCGCCGACACGGTCGACCTGCGCGAATACGCCATCACCGAAACCGGTTCCGCGCTCGGCCGCCTCGACCCCGCCACCGGCACCGTGCTGCAACTGGTGTGGCTCGACCCCGCGCCCGGCAGTCCCGCCCACCGGCGCGGCCGCCTCATCCTGGTCGCCCACCACCTCGTCACCGACGGCGTCTCCTGGCGCATCCTCATCCCCGACCTCATCGCGGCCTGGGCGCAGATCAGCGGCGACACCACCCCGATCCTGCCCGAGACCGGCACCTCGCTGCGCCGCTGGGCGCACGCCCTCGAGGAGGCCGCGCGACGCGACACCCGCACGGCCGAACTGGATTACTGGCGCGAGGTGACCGCCACCCCCGACCCGCCGATCGGGCCGCGCGAACTGGACCCGGCCGTCGACCGGGTCCCCACGGTGCGCGCCGTGGAGATCGAACTCGACGCCGAGGTCACCGACACCCTGCTCACCACCCTGCCCGGACTCTTCGACGGCACCGTCGAGGACACCCTGCTCGCCGCGCTCGCCCTGGCCGTCATGCGCTGGCGCATGGACCCGTCCGAGGCCGTACTGGTCCGGCTCGAAGGACACGGACGGCAGCAGGAGATCGTGCCGGGCGCGGACCTGTCACGCACCCTCGGCTGGTTCACCACCATCTACCCGGTGCGACTCGCCCTGTCCCACATCCCGATCCGGGACGCCTTCGCGGGCGGACCCGCCATGGGCGAGGCCATCCGGGCCGTCAAACACCAGCTGATGGCCGTGCCGGACAAGGGCATCGGCTACGGCCTGCTGCGCTACCTCAACCCCGAGACCGCCGCGGCCCTGCCGCACCGGCTGCCCGGCCGCATCGGCTTCAACTACCTCGGCCGCTACGCCACCGCCGACATCCCGGCCGGGCTCGAGGACCTCGGCTGGCTGCCCACCGACGAATTCGGCGACCTGCGCACCACCGAACACGGCGACGTGCCCGTCACCGCCGAGATCGAGATCAACGCGGTGGTGGCCGGCGACCGGTTGCAGGCCAGCTTCACCTTCCCGCAGACCCTGCTGCCCCGGCACGAGATCACCATGCTGGCCCACCTGTGGACCGACGCGCTCGCCGCCGCGGCGTACTTCGCCACCTCACCCGCCGCCGAATTCGCGGCCGAGGCCGAACGCAAGCACATGGCCGAACTGCGTGAGCAGCAGGCGGCCGCCGCACTGGCCGCCTCGCGCGCCGAAGCCGGTCCCGGACTCGGCCTGGACGTGGTGCTGCCCATCCGGCCCGGCGGCGACGCGCCACCGCTGTTCTGCATCCATCCCTCGTCCGGCATCGCCTGGACCTACCTCGGATTCGCCGAGGCCCTGGCCCCCGGACGGCCGATCTACGGCCTGCAGGCACCGGACCTTTCCGGCGAACCGCACGCCCGCAGCATCAGCGACTTCGCCGAACGCTACGTGGCCGAAATTCGCAGACTCCAACCGAACGGGCCTTATCATCTGCTCGGATGGTCATTCGGCGGCCTGATCGCGCACGCCGTCGCCGCCCAGCTCGAGGCAACCGGAGACGAGGTCGGCACCCTGGCCCTACTCGACGCGGACAGCACCGATATCGACGGTGACAGCATCGACAAGCTCACCGCCGGTTCCTTCGTCGCGACCTTCGGGTCCGTCTTCGGCATCACCGACATCCCCGCCGACACCACCGCCACCCAGGCCGCCGCCATGATCCGCGACCGCATGGGCGGAGTCGACCTGGTCGACGCCACCACCCTGGAACGGATGGCCGCCTCCTACAACGCCTCCGCCGCCACCCGGACCGGCTACCAGCGGCCCGTCTACCACGGCGACGCGCTGTATTTCAGCGCCACCGTGCACACCTCCGACATCTTCGGCCCCGAAGGCTGGCGGCCCTGGATCACCGGCACCATCACCAACCACGACATCGACGTCAGCCACGACGAACTCACCGCACCGCACGCGCTCGCGGCCATCGCCCGGATCCTCGACACCCACTGGACCCGGAATCTCGACGCACCCCAGGGAGAGACACCGTGAACACCGACACCGGCAGAGCCGAGACCACCGACCTGACCGACACCTCCTCCGACGGGGTGGTCGTCGAGGGCGTCGTGAAATCCTTCGGCGCGGTCCAGGCCCTGCGCGGCGTCACCTTCAAGGCCGCGCCCGGCGAGGTCCTGGGCATCCTCGGGCCCAACGGCGCGGGCAAGACCACCATGGTCAATATCCTGTCCACCCTCATCTCTCCCGACGCCGGGCGGGCGCAGGTCGCCGGGCACGACGTGGTCACCGACGCGGCGGCGGTCCGCCGATCCATCATGCTGACCGGTCAGTTCGCCGCCCTCGACGACGCTCTGTCCGGATACGAGAACCTGGTCATGTTCGGCCGCCTCATGGGCCTGCGCAAACGCGCGGCCCGCGCCCGCGCCGACGAACTCGTCGAGGAATTCGACCTCACCCAGGCCGCCGGACGGCGGGTCGGCACCTACTCCGGCGGTATGCGGCGGCGCATCGACATCGCTTGCGGACTGGTCGTCCGGCCAGAAGTGGTGTTCCTCGACGAACCCACCACCGGCCTCGACCCGCGCAGCCGCCAAGGCGTCTGGGACCTCGTGGGCGGCTTCCGCAAACACGGCATCACCACGCTGCTCACCACCCAGTACCTCGAGGAAGCCGACGCGCTCTGCGACCGCATCATCGTCATCGACCAGGGCCTGGTCATCGCCGACGGCACCGCCGACCAACTCAAGGCCCGCACCGGCGGCAGCTACTGCGAGATCGTCCCCCTGCGCCTGGAGGACATGCCCGCCCTGATCAGCACCCTCGGCGACCTGCTCCCCGCCGCCAATCGCGAAGCCCTGACCGGGGACTCGGACCGGCTCGCCATCCCGGCGCCCGAAGGCGCGAAAACCCTCGCCGAAGCCCTGCGCCGCCTCGACGCGGCCGGACTCGAACTCGTCGACATCGCGCTGCGGCGGCCCTCCCTCGACGACGTGTTCCTCGAACTCACCGGGCACATGGCCAAAACCGAGGAACCCGAGGAGGACTCCCCCTCGGTGCGCTTCCGAAACGGCGAGGGGCGCCACCGCGCCGACGGCGATCGGACCCGCGCATGACCACCACCACCGCGCCCGCCACCACCGGCTGGCTCACCGACGTCCGCGCCACCCCGGGCACCCTCGCCCAATGGTGGGTGCTCACCGTGCGGCTCATCGTCCCCTCGGTCAAGACCGGCGAGATCATCACCGCCATCGCCGCACCCGTCACCTTCACCGCCAGCTTCTACATCCCGCTCAACCGCGTGATGTCCTTCGCCGGCCTGGGATTCAGCAGCTACGCGCAGTTCATGGCGCCCATCGTGATCCTGCAGGCCTGCGCGTTCACCGCCGTCTCCGCCGCCTTCCGCGCCGCCACCGACGCCGTCTCCGGACTCGACCGGCGCTTCGACGCCATGCCCATGCACCCGCTGGTGCCCGCTGCGGCGCGCATGTCCGCCAACGTGTTCCGACTCGCCGTCGGACTCGTCGCGGCCGTGATCAGCACCCATGTGATCGGCTTCCGCTTCGCCGCCGGCGCCGGGCACACCCTCGGCTTCCTGGCGCTCGGCATGGTCATCGGCATCACGTTCTGCCTCGGCGCGGACGCCATCGGCACCTACACCCGTAGCCCCGAGGCCACCAGCCAGATGCTGGTGCTGCCACCGCTCATCCTCGGCATGCTCTCCACCGGCCTGGCCCCCGCCCGCCAATTCCCGCACTGGGTACAGGGTTTCGTCCGCAACCAGCCCGTCTCGCAGTACGCCGAAGGGCTGCGCGCGCTCGGCGGCGACCCCGGCGGCAAGGCGCACGCGGTCACCTGGTCGCTGATGACCCCCGTGCTGCTGTGGCTCGTGGGCACCATCGCGCTGGCCTGCTACTTCATTTACCAGCAGAACCTGAAGAGGTCGTGATGACCACTCTCGAACGCCCCGACACCGCCGACCTCCTCCGCTTCCGCGAGGGTTCCGCACCGGCCCTGTTGCGCCACACCTGGATTCAGACCCAGCGGCTGCTGGTGCGGTGGATGCGCGACCCGATCACCCTGCTCGAAACCCTCATCGTGCCGTGCCTGCTGCTGCTCATGCTCGACATCGTGGTGGGGTCGCAGATCGAGAGGTTCTCCGGCCGCAGCGCCCTCTACGGGTCCACGCCCATGGTGACGCTGGTCGGCGCGCTGTCGGGCACGGTGGCCAGCGGCATCATGCTCGGCCGCGAACGCGAGGCCGGGATCCTGGCCCGCTTCTGGGTGCTGCCCGTGCACCGCGCCTCCGGACTGGCGGCGCGGATCATCGCCGAGGGCTGCCGGATCTTCGCGGGGACCGTCGTCATCATCTGCTTCGGCATGGCGCTCGGCTTCCGCTTCCGGCAAGGGCCCTGGCAGGCGTTCGCGTTCCTGTGGATCCCGGTGCTGTTCGGGCTGGCCTTCGCCACCATGGTCACCGCCATCGCCGTGTTCACCGCCAAGGCCACGCTGGTCGAGGCGGTGGCGCTGCTGTCGTCGCTGCTCATGTTCTTCAGCACCGGGTTCGTGCCGCTGGCGGCCTACCCGAAGTGGATTCAGCCGGTGGTGGAGCACCAGCCCATGTCGGTGGCCGTCGACACCATGCGAGCGCTCGCCGAGGGCGGTCCGGTCGCGGGACCGTTGCTGCGGACTGTGGCGTGGTCGGTCGGGTTGATCGTGGTGTTCGCGATCCCGGCGGGCCTCGGCTACCGCCGCGCCAGCCGCCAATGATCAATACCCCTTACCGGGAAAGTCGGCGCGCGGACGCCCCGACCTCCTGCCGGGGCGCGGCGAGCGGATTAAGCTGTCCGCCGTGCTCGAACCCGAAACCGCCGTCGCGCCCCACCCCGATGTCGCCCACCTGGCCCCGCTGCTGGGCACGTGGCGCGGCCGCGGCCGCGGCGAATACCCGACCATCGACTCGTTCGAGTACCTGGAGGAAGTGCACTTCGGCCATGTCGGCCGCCCCTTCCTGACCTACCGGCAGCGCACCCGCGCCGCCGACGGCAGCCGTCCCATGCACAGTGAGACCGGCTATCTGCGCGCGCTGCCCGACGACCGGATCGAACTGATCCTGGCCCACCCCACCGGCATCACCGAGATCTGCGAGGGCCGGCTGGTCCGCGAGGACGGCGAGCTGCGCCTGGAACTCGACTCCACCTCGATCGGGATGAGCAGCAGTGCGAAGTCGGTGACCGCGCTGGGCCGGACCATTTCCGTCACAGGCGACACTCTCGACTACTCCTTGCGCATGGCAGCTGTCGAGCAACCTCTCACGCACCATCTGGCAGCCACCCTGCAGCGCACGAACTGAAAGTGAACTTTACGGTCGGATAGCGGCCGCGAACTGCCGTTCTCCGCCGCAAGCGGAGTGCGGCAGCACATTTACGCCTTGCCCCGGCATACGTCACCGATTACCGTTTCATACATCGGCAAACACTCAGCCAACTCCTAATCGAGGACCGGATCACCGAATTCACACCGTTCGGGTCTCCTTACTCATCCCAAAACAAGGGAGCGGGATATGAAGCGCTCGGCCCTTTTGCTAGTCACCACCGCGGGCATGATTCTCGCGGGCGCCGGTGTCACCGAGATGCTCGGTGACGGATCCGTCGAGGGACCACCCGTCCGGACCCTCGCCGACCAGCGATTCGTGACCGACAATGTCGGTGAGATCCAGTCCGCCGCATGCGTGAAGGTCGACGGCCGCTACACCGGACGCTGACTTCACCCCCGAGTGCTCAGAGACCCCTCCTCGATAGGCCTCAATACCCCTCAGGCAGGGCCGCGACCATATCGCGGGTCACCGCCACGGCGTTGTCGGAGCTGCCGCCTCGCACCACCAGGGTGGCCCAGGCCAGATCACCGCGGTATCCGATGAACCACGAATGCGAACCGCCGTCCACCTCGGCCTCACCGGTCTTCCCGTACACCTCACCCTGATCGACGATGCGCTCGGCCGTACCGCCGAGCACCACCTTGCGCATCATCAACCGCAGGCCGTCGATCACCTCCGGCTTCAACTGCGGCCGGTCCCCCGACACCTGGGTCTGATGACCCGCGATCAGATACGGCGTCGGCGCCGAACCGTGCGCTACCGTCGCCGCCACCAGCGCCATCCCGAACGGGCTGGCCAGCACCTTGCCCTGCCCGATGCCGTCCTCGGCGCGCTGCACCAGATCGTCGTCGGCGGGCACCGAACCCGAGGCCGTCGGCAGGCCCGCGATCGTGTAGTCCAGGCCGAGGCCGAGCGCGGCGGCGGCCGTGCGCAGATCCTCGCCCTCGAGTTCGGAGGCGAGCTTGGCGAAGGACGTGTTGCAGGACCGTTCGTAGGCGGTCGCCATGGCCACGCTGCCGACACTGAACAGGTCGTAGTTCGGAATCGTGCGCTCCCCCACCACGATCTGGCTCGGGCACGGGACCACGGTGTCGGGAGTGGCGTGGCCCGCGGTCATGGCCGCGGCGGCGGTCACCGTCTTGAACGTCGAACCGGGCGGGTACAGACCGGTCGCGGCCACCGGACCGTCCTTGTCGGCCGCCTCGTTCTGGGCGACCGCCAGGATCGCGCCCGTCGAGGGCTGCACCACGACCATCATGGCCTGTTCCTTGCGGACGTCCACCGCGTGCTGCGCGGCGTTCTGGACGTAGCGGTCGACGCTGAGCGAGAAGGACGGGGAGGTCTGCGGATCCACCTCCTCGAGCACGTCGGTGTCGGCGCCGTTGGCGTTGACGGTCACCACGCTCCAGCCCGCCTTGCCGTCCACCTCGTCGATGACGGTCTTGCGGATCTGGGTCATGAGATCCGGGGCGAAGTGGCGGTCGGTGGGGACCAGGTCGAATTCCTTGTTGAAGGTGACCCCGGACAGGCCCATGAGGACCGAATCGACCTCGCCGAACTCCCATTCCGAGAGCTGGGCGACGGTGTAGGGGCCGTCGGCGCGGCGCGCGGTCCGCAGCAGCGTGGCGGCGTCGATCTTCTCGTCGAAGCGGCGCAACGCATTCGCGAGCGCGATACTGACGCCGTTCGGATCGGACGAAGCGGACGGTTTGAACTGCACCCGGAACAGCGCGCCCGGCACCAGCACGTCCCCGCCGGAGCGTTCGTTCACCCGGGCCCGCGGCGCCGGGTTCGAACGCAGTTGCAGCGTCTGGGTATTGCCCAGCTGGGGGTGGATGTCGGCGGCCGACCAGCGCACCTGCCATTGGCCGCCGGCGCGGCCCATCTGCAACTGGCCCTGGTAGGTCCAGACGCGATCCTTGGGCAGATGCCATTCGTAGGTGTAGTCGACGATGGCGGTGTCGCCGGTGATCCGCGCCGCGCCGGTGGTCGCCACCAGCTTCTCCGCCTGCAGCTGGTCCCACGCCGAACCGAGTGCGGCGCGGGCCTTTTCGGGCTGGCTGGTGCGGTCGGCGGCCGCGTCCACATCGTGGTCGGCGAAGTCGGAGACGAAGGCCTCGGCGGCCTGGGCGGGACCCTGGGGACCCGAGGAGCAGCCGGCCGCGGCGACCGCGACCGCGGCGGCGATCAGCGTGGAGAAGACCCGAGTTGACATCGGATCCGATGCTAAGAGCCAACTACTGGCAAACCGGTGCGACACACTGCACCGGAACGGATTTCACGCCGATATCACGCGAAATTCGGTCAATCCAGCAGCACTGTCGCGAATGTGGCGATCTGCCGGAAACCGACCTTCGCGTAGGCGCGCCGCGCAACCTCGTTGTAGCAGTTGACATACAGGCTGGCCGTGCGCCCGGAGGACACCACCACATTGGCCACGGCGGCGGTGCCGGAGGTTCCGTACCCTTCGCCGCGTTTGTCCGGATGGACCCAGACGCCCTGAATCTGCCCGGTGCGTCGCGACAACGCGCCGACCTCCGCCTTGAAGACGACCTCACCGTCCTCGAAACGCGCCCAGGCCCGGCCGGATTCGATGAGCCCCGCCACCCGGCGGCGATAACTGCGTCCGCCGTCCCCGGTGCGCGGGTCGACGCCGATCTCCTCGGTGAACATGGCGATCGCGGCCACCAGGTACCGGTCGATCTCCTCGGGCCGCACCCGGCGCACCCGCAAATCCGGGGCGATGCCCGCGGGCCGATCCAGCGCGAGCAGCGGCTGATCCGCGCGCAGCTCCCGCGGCGGCCCCCAGTGCCCGGCCAGCAACTCCCACAGCGGCAGCGTCAGCTCGCGCCGCCCCACCACCGACGAGCACAGCCGCGGGTTCTTGATCGCCTTCTCCGCGAACGCGCGCAGATCCTCGCGGCCGCCGCGCAGCGGCACCAGATTCGCCCCCGAGAAGCACAGGGAGTCCCCCGGTCCGCCCCGGGTCCACAGTTCGCCGTAGACGCCGCGCTGATCCAGCCCGAACTCCTGCAGGCGCGCGGCCACCATGCAGGTCGCCACGGGATCGGTGTCGAGCACACGCAGAACCTGCGTCAGGTCGCGGTTCGCGAGCTGACGGGCCCCGGATGTCCGGCCCCGGCGAGTCGGCTCCAGCACACTCCGCACGCTCACAGCCTGCCAGAACTTCCCGCCCCGCGCCGCAAGATTGCCACCAGCCGCCCGGCGACCAGCGAAAATATCACGCGCCCAGGGGGATCGGAGACGGCGACGGCCCGGTCCCGCGCGATTGTCGCGCGAGCCGGGCCGTGTCGATCGGGGTGGGTCAGCTCGCGGTGACCACCGGGGCGCCGGAACCTGCCTCGTCGCCCATCTCCTCGGCGATGCGCAGGGCCTCTTCGATGAGGGTCTCGACGATCAGGTGCTCGGGCACGGTCTTGATGACCTCGCCCTTGACGAAGATCTGGCCCTTGCCGTTGCCGGAGGCGACACCCAGGTCGGCCTCACGGGCCTCGCCGGGGCCGTTCACGACGCAGCCCATGACCGCCACGCGCAGCGGGACCTCCATGCCCTCGAGGCCCGCGGAGACCGCGTTGGCGAGGGTGTAGACGTCGACCTGGGCGCGACCGCAGGACGGGCAGGAGACGATCTCCAGCTTGCGCGGGCGCAGGTTCAGCGACTGCAGGATCTGCGAGCCGACCTTGATCTCCTCGGCCGGCGGGGCCGAGAGCGAGACCCGGATGGTGTCGCCGATGCCCTCGCTGAGCAGCGCGCCGAAGGCGACGGCGGACTTGATGGTGCCCTGGAACGCCGGACCGGCCTCGGTCACGCCCAGGTGCAGCGGGTAGTCGCACTGGGCGGCGAGCTGGCGGTAGGCCTCGACCATGATCACCGGGTCGTTGTGCTTGACCGAGATCTTGATGTCGCCGAAGCCGTGCTCCTCGAACAGGCTCGCCTCCCACAGCGCGGACTCGACCAGCGCCTCGGGGGTGGCCTTGCCGTACTTCTCGAGCAGCCGCTTGTCCAGCGAACCGGCGTTGACGCCGATGCGCAGCGGGATGCCCGCGTCACCGGCCGCCTTGGCGACCTCCTTGACGCGGCCGTCGAACTCCTTGATGTTGCCGGGGTTGACGCGCACCGCGGCACAGCCGGCGTCGATGGCGGCGAAGATGTAGCGCGGCTGGAAATGGATGTCGGCGATCACAGGGATCTGCGACTTCTTGGCGATGGTCGCCAGGGCGTCCGCGTCCTCCTGACGCGGGCAGGCGACGCGCACGATGTCGCAGCCGGAGGCGGTCAGCTCGGCGATCTGCTGCAGGGTGGCGTTGATGTCATGGGTTTTGGTGGTGGTCATCGACTGAACCGAGACGGGGAACTCGCTCCCCACTCCGACATTGCCCACCATCAGCTGGCGCGTCTTGCGCCGTGGTGCGAGGACGGCCGCCGGTGCGGCCGGCATCCCCAATGCGATGGCACTGCTCACGATCGGCTGCCTACTTTCCACTGATTCGTCACCCTTACCGGCTCCGAGCTTACCGAGGCTCGAATACCGGTCGCCCTGTGACGGCGGCGACAACGGTACCCGCGCCGGAAGCGGGACTCGGAAGCGGCCGGGACCTACAGTTCATATTCGTTGCAATCGACGCGAAGGTTTACGCTCCGAGAAGTGAAGGTAGCGAATCCCGGCGACTGGCCGTCCACACCGGAACAGGCAGTGGCACTTCAAGATCGGCTACGCAACGCGGTGATTCCCGCGAACCCCCGGCCACCGCGGTTCCGGACGGTTGCCGGCCTCGATTCCGCCTACGACGACCACGGAAATGTGGCCGCCGCCATCGTGATTCTCGACGCAACCACCCTCGACACCGTAGAAACCGCCACCGCCCGCGGCACCACGACATTTCCCTATGTCCCCGGCCTACTCGCCTTCCGCGAACTCCCCACCACCGTCGCAGCCCTCGAAACCCTCACCACCACACCGGATCTGATCATCTGCGACTCCCAGGGCCTGGCCCACCCCCGCCGCTTCGGCTTCGCCTGCCACCTGGGCCTGCTGACCGGCATACCCACCCTCGGCGTCGCCAAGAACGCCTGGGGCGACTACGAGGAACCGGGCCCCGACCGGGGCTCGTCCTCCGTCATCACCATCGACGGCGACCCGGTAGGCCGAGCCCTCCGCACCCGCACCGGCGTGAAGCCGGTCTTCGTCTCGGTAGGCCACCTCATCGACCTGGACACCGCCTGTACCCAGGTCCTGGCCCTGACCCCGGAGTTCCGCCAGCCCGAAACCACCCGCCGAGCCGACCGCCTCTGCCGCGACCTACTGCGCGAAATTTCCCCGGCGCGGCCATGAGATCGAGTTCCGACAAACCGACCGACGCAGAACTGCGATTCCGATTCGAGCGTGCCCTCGCGGACGCACAGGCCGGCATCGAACGCTCGTGCCTCGGGCTGGGACGCGATACAACGGCCGCCCTGGGGGCCATCGCGGACACCGCACCCGACGTGCCCCCGGAACTGCAGGCCACAGCCGAGGCAGCCTTCACCCGCGATATCCCGGCGAGGAAGACACCGCGGCCGCCACACCTGTGAGAACCGAGGTGCCGGTCACGGTCCGCGACGGCGGGCCTCGATCGAATGAGTGCGGATCACATTCGCGCGCCCTTGGCCAGGTTGCAGCCGCGGCACAGGATCTGGAGGTTGTCGATGCTGGTCGCACCGCCTCGGCTCCAGGGGATGACATGGTCGAACTCGAGGTACTCCTGAGCGCCGCACTCGACACACTTCCCGCCGTCACGCTGCCAGACTCGCGACTTCATCTCCTGTGGGATCGCGCGGGAGTCCCGTTGTCCAGGCGCGAGCACGAGACGCTTCGCGATGCGTAGCGCACCCTCGAGGACCGCTGCGACGTACTCGGCATCCCGTACCCGGTAGCTGCCACCACCCCGGGCCGTCGTCGCATCGATCACCACCGTGTCGTATTCGTGCCGAACAGCCACGATCTTGGCCCAGGCGAGTTCGGATCCCGTCCCGGCACCGATGAACCGCAGCTTGCTGCTGCTGCCGAGCAGGCGGCCGGTGGTGTGCTTCGGACCGCTGGCCAGCATTCGTATCTGTGTCGCGTCGACGTCGACGTGCAGCAACTCGTCCATCGCGAGATGCAGCTCGGGACGGCTCAGCCGGGGAAGATCTCCGGCCCGGACCTCGGTGAGTGACCGGCCACGGACCATCCGTTGACGCAGACCGTGAATGAGCGATCCCGCCGCGGACAGATCGGTAGCGGCCTGCAACTCGGAGACAGTCCGTTCGAAGTCGTCCAGTTCCTCCTGGTCGATCTGGTTGTCGGCGAAGGCGAAGGCGACCATCCGTTCCAGATGTGCAATGGCCAACGACCGCAGAGCTTCGCGTCCGGTGGCCTCGCTGACCATGTGGAACTGGAGCATCACCCACAGGTCGTCCCACCGTGAACCGCCGGGACCGTCCTCGATCAGCACCTGCCACGCCTGACCTCGCCAGGTGTCCATCAGATGCTGAACCTCACGCTGACACCATTGACACGGCGACGCGACAACCGTTGGCTGCGCGGCTGATTGGCCGAAGCTCCGGCTCCGGGGTGCGCCACCGACTCGGTGCACTGCCCGCGGACGCCCGCACCGCTCGCAGATCGCCGGTTCCTGTTGTGGATGCCGCGGTCGACGGTCGGCCGTCCAAGCCGTCCCATCCCACCACTGCAATTGCCCTGTGCCGTCCGGCGCCACATACCAACCGGGTGCGACGATCTGTGCGGGTGTCTCGTCGTCGTCCACCGAGACGCCGAATTCCTCGGCGAGTCCGCGCAATCCGCTCGACCATCCTTGTCCGACCGCACGGAACTTCCAGCCGCCGTCCCGGCGATAGAATTCGCCGAACACCATGGCCTGCACGGCTTCCGGGCTCGACACCCGATACTCGAATAGTCGGCCTCCGGTTCCCAACACGCTGAGTACCAGCGCTGGAACGTCCTGGAACGACCCTTGTGCTACGGATCCCGCGATCACGACACGATCCACACCGGATTCGATCGCGTTCAGGTTCACCGCCAGCCCGGCTCGCCCGGCCATCACCTGATCCAGCACCACGGCACCGGACGGATGCTGTGGTGCGTTGAAGAACACAAAATCAGCGTCGGATCGGATCTTCCCCGACCCGGCCAGCAGCAGGGCGTGCGGGTCGACTTCCCGTCCGCCATCCCACTGCAGGACCAGCGACACCGCCGACGCGGCCACGAGCGCATTTGCACCACGTGCCAACTCCACGACCCGAACCCCGTTCCTCACACACAACCGACCGTGAGCCATGTTCTGCGCCAGGGACTTTGGAGTTCATGATCCCCACATCCGCGTCAGTTGCGGCCACGGCGACAAACACTAGTCAGCCGCACCGACGACATTCGACAGAGCGCTGCCTTCAGGCACTATCGGTCATGGTGGGGGCCAGTGCTGTCAGCGGGCGACTGTCGCGTAGGTAGCGGACGATGACGGCGGATCTGCCGGGGAGTGTCGGCGCCGGTGGTCGTATCGAGCGCTCCGACTAGTCCCAATCGAACCAATCGAAGAACTCGAACGGCAGTAGATGCTTGAACCATCCCGGAGGGATTCCCCAGCCCGGAGGGAACAGGAAGCGCTTACTCTCCTGGCTGTGGTCCCCGTGCTGATCGACAGGGGTGGGGGCGTAGTTGACGACCACATCGGCCTGGGTCGGGACGGTCACGGCGGTGACCGGAGCCACCGCGATCGCACCGGCGAATACGGCCCGGGCCACCGTTTGCCTGGTCATTGCGAACATTGCTGAACCTTTCCGATGGTCGAACGCCCGACGCCGGGTCTCACCGGGCGGGCTGGATTCGCAACTCGCGGCGGCGGTGTACGCCGAGGTCGACCGCGCGCGAGGAATGCCACGAAGGCCCAGGGGCAATGCCGAGGGGTCTACCCCACGCAGAAGGGGGCCGACGTGCGCCATGATAGGCACTCGAGGTCAACGGCGGGCTACGTTCGAGCCGATTCTCGGGCGCCGGGGCGATTCATCAGCGGCTCGAGCCCTCAACCGCGTTCGGGTCGGCTCTGTTCGGCGACCCAGGCGGCAATCTGGACGCGCGAGGTGAATCCGAGTTTGGTCAGGATGTGTTCGAGGTGTGCCGCAGCGGTGCGCTGAGAGATGTGCAGGCGGGTGGCGATGGCCCTGTTGGTCAGGCCCTCGGCGACGAGGGTGGCGACCTCCTGCTGCCGGCGGGTCAGCTGCGCCGAAGGACCCCGACGGGGAGCTGTGGCCGCTGGCTGCTCTCCGAGGGCGTAGTCGATCGCGGCGTCGAGATCCAGCTCGGCGCCTTCGCGGTAGGCGGTCTCGAAGGGTCCCCGGCCGAGCGTGCGACGCGCCGCTCGCTCACAGTTCTCGTGGTAGGCCACCAGTTCCGGAAAGATCATCGCGGAAGCGCTGATCGCTTGGGACAGAGCCTTCGCGGCGCCCAGCAACACGGCGGCGCGCCTCGCGCCGCCCTGTGCTTGGGCAACCCATGCCAGTGTTTCCATGGTCTGCGCGACCATGAACAGGTCCTTCTGCTGCCTGGTCATCTGTATCGATTGCCGCAGCAGCCGCAGCGCCCGCTCGCTATCGCCCTGGTGCCACGCGGCAACCGCTGCTCCCCACAAGGCAGCCGACCGATGAAACGATTCGCCGTGGGATTCGCTGATCGCGAGGGCCTGCTCGTAGTACGAGAGGCCTGCTGCGCTGTCCTCCCGAAATATGCACACCCATCCGAGCGCGAACAGGGCCCAGATCTGTCCATAGACGTTCCCATGCGCAGCGAACCACGCCAGGGCGGCTTCCGCGGGGGCGCGGGCATGCGGCGGGTCGCCGCTGCTGAGTGCGTGAAAGGCTTGGCCGAGATCCGCGAACGCGTGCACGATCGGGTCGTCGGTCGTTGCGGCGAGTGCCTGCGCCTGCATGGCCCGCGCGGACACCGCGGCGCGATCGTCCTGGCCGATGGCCACCAGGTTGGCGTGCCACAGCGCCTTGGCGCGCAGCGCCGTAGCGGCAGCTGACCCGTCGGCGAGGGCGCGGTCGAGCCAGTACCGCGCCTCACTGTGCTGGCCTCGGGCGATCCAGAACGGCTGCAGGGCCGCCGCGAACGACAACGCGGCGTCGGATTCCGCCTCGGTGTCGGTCAGGCAGAAATCCAGCGCCTCACGCAGATTCGGTTGCTCGCGGTCGAGGCGGGCGATCCAATACGGCTGGCGGGGGCTGATCCACTCGGCCTCGGCGCGCTCGGCGAGCTGCCGGTACCAGGCCCGGTGCCGACGCCGCAGGTCCGTGTACCGGCCTGTCTGATCGAGCTTGTCGCGGCCATATTGGCGCACCGTCTCGAGCAGCCGGAACCGCACCACCGACCCCGACTCCTCACGGTTCAGGATGGACTTGTCGACCAGGGCGGTGAGGATGTCGAGCAGCGGCGCTCCGAGGTCGTTTCGGCACACCTGTTCGACAGCGTCCAGTTCGACGGTGCCGGCGAACACCGACAGCTGTGCCCACACCTGCTGTTCGGCCGCGGTGCACAGGGAGTAACTCCAGTCGATACACCGCTGCAGGGTCTGCTGGCGGTCCGGTGCGCCGCGGCTGCCGCTGGTCAGCAGCGCGTACCGGTCGGTGAGCCGCTGCAGGATCTGTTCGGGTGACAATGCTCGCAATCGGGCCGCCGCCAATTCGATCGCCAACGGCAGCCCGTCGAGCCCGCGGCAGATCTCGGTCACGGTGGCGAGGTTGTCCTCGGTGAGCGCGAAGTCGGGCACGGCGGCGGCAGCGCGTTCGATGAACAGGGTGACCGCGTCGGAGCGGGCCGCCCTCCGCAGCGACGGCCGCTGATCCGGATCGGGAACAGACAGCGGCCGCACGTGTAAGACCGTTTCCCCGCCGATGCGCAGGGGCTCACGGCTGGTGCTGAGAATCCGCAACGTCGGGCACTCCCGCAGCAGAGTCTCGACCACCTTCGCGGCCGCGTCCACGATGTGTTCGCAATTGTCCAGCACCAGCAGCGACTGTCGCGAAGCCAGGTAGTCGATCAGCATGTCGAGTACCAGCTTCCCTTGCGGGCGCAACCCCACGGCGGTGGCGATCACTCCCGGCAGCAGGGCATCGTCGTGCACCTCCGAGAGCTGGACCAGCCACACCCCGTCCGGGAAATTGCGCTGTGCATCGGTCGCGACCCGCGACGCCAGCCGGGTTTTGCCGACCCCGCCGATCCCGGCCAAGGTAACCAGCCGGGAACTCGCCAGCCGGGACTTGACCTCGGTCAATTCGGTGCGGCGGCCGACGAAGCTCGTCAGCTCGAGAGGAAAGGACCCTGTGCTGACCGGCGAAGCGAACGGCAGGGGCTCCAGGGCCGGCGAGCGACCGGTGGCCACGGGAGTCAACGGAACCGGGGTGCTCTCCTGCCGCTCGGCACCCGCTTCGGCGCGCACCGCCATCTCGTCCACCGGCAATCCGCGCCCGGCTTGCAGTGCTTGCAACTGCTCTCCCAACGCCTCGACGGAGGGCCGCTCCCCCGGAGCATGAGCCATGGCATGTTCGATCACCGCCGCTAGGTCCGGGTCGATACCGTGCTCGCGCAGGTCCGGTGCCGGCTCGGTGGTGATCCGCACGAACTGGGCGACCACCTGCTCGCCGCTGCGTCGCTCGAACGCTGCGTGCCCGGTCAGCGCGGCGAACAAGGTGGCACCGAGTCCGTAGACGTCCGCGGCGGGGGTGGGTGCCTCACCCGCCAAGACCTCCGGCGCGGTGAACGCCGGCGAACCGGTGACCAAGCCGGTAGCGGTGTGGAACCCGTCGGGGATGCGCGCGATACCGAAATCGGTCAGCGCCGGCTCACCATATTCGGTGATCAGGATGTTGCTGGGTTTGACGTCTCGATGCAGGATACCGAGCCGATGAGCCGTCTCGAGCGCCCCGGCAATCCTCACCCCCACTCGCAACGTCTCGTCCACCGACAGCGGACCGTAACGACGGATCCGGGCGTAGAGGGAATCCTGCGGGTAATAGGGCATCACCAGATACGGCCGACCGGACGCCGTCATGCCCACCTGCAGCACCTCGACGATGTTCGGGTGCCCGGTCAGCCGGCCCATCGCCTGTTGCTCCCGGACGAACCGCTCGTGGTTCTCCTCCTCGAGGTCCGCGGTGAGCACCTTGATCGCCACCGTCCGGTCCAACGCCTCTTGGATGCAGCGATATACCAGGCCGAACCCGCCGCGCCCGATCTGCTCGGCGTCGGTGAATCCGGCCGCCGCCAGCTCCGCCGTGATCTCACAGACCGCGTCGCGCTGAGTTTTCAATGGGTCGATGTCGACCATGCGCCGGTCCCGCTTCCTGGAGTGCTCAGGATATCGCGCAGTCGATCATGGCCACCTCGCCTTTCACCCACGGAAGGCGGCGAAGACCTGCGCTCCCGCATGATCATCCACGCGGCGATGCGGCGATCCACTGCGCTCGCTCACCCACCTGATTCGCGTCGCGAATGCCGCCGGGGCCAGGACGCCGGCCGCAGCGGTGATCACGGCCGCAGTACCCGGACCGACCAACAACCGTTGAACCATGCGTGAATCAACTCCTATCGACAATGACCCGACCCGGGATTCGGTTTGCCGCACAAGAGGTTTCACGCAAATCGGGGTAATCCCGGAATTTCGACCTCCGTCGGCGCGAAGGATTACAACTCCGACCGGGCCACCGCTTCAGAAGGTGAACTGATCGCCGTAGGCGGTGGTCTGCGCGAGTCCCACGGCGGTGCTCACCGTGGTGGTGACGAACGGGACGGCCGACACCGGCGAGGCGCATTGGGCGATATTGAGCGCGGCATTGTTGAACGCGATGCGAAGCGGGAACGTCGTGGTGGCACCCAGGCGGGCCGTCTCCGTTCTCGCGACAGTGACCTGGCCGGGTCCCAAGTTCGCGAACACGCCTTCGGCCACACCCAGATTCCCGATGACAGCGGGGCTGATGACCCCAGCGGGAACAACTGTGCCCAGCTGTTGATAGGCGCCGAGATCGGCGTCGAAGCCGCCGTCCACACTGATCCCGCAGCCGAGGATGAATCCCGCGACCGCCTCACCCGAGGTGATCGGGCCCCCGTCCACGGTGACCGAGTAATCGCCGGATATCTGCGCGGCATGCGAGAACGTCATGAGGACGTTCGGTGTCCGGTCACCGGGCGGGCTCGCCTCGATGCTGTCGACCGACGCCGTCACATGGACTCCCCCACCGGAGGCATCCGTGCCGGGCGGCTGAGCGCGACCGAGTCCGGCACCGCCGGCCCACAAGCCCACCCCGGCCAGATTCGCCGCGACCGTAGCGACCAAGGCGCCGGTGAACGAACGTCGCATGCTTGGAGCCTTCCGGTTCGCGATGGGCAACTCGACAACACATGGGGCAGACCCACACGGAGGGATACCGCTCGGCAAGCCTAGACGGCGCCACCATCCAGGCCGTGTCACCGCAAGGCGTGTCCACCCCCACCGAATCGGCACAGCCGAGTACCGCGACTTGCGACTGGTCAGTCGACGAGGCGGCGGAGCAGGGCCAGCGCCTCCGATACGTGGGCCCGCTCGGCGGGGGTCATGCGTTCGTCGAGGAGGTCGGCCAGGTGGCCGGAGCCGGCCTCGCGGCGTTCGGTCAGCAGGACGCGGCCGGCGGGGGTGAGTTCGAGGAGTTTGCGGCGGAGGTCGGCGGGGTCGGTGGTGCGGCGGATCAGGGCGCGCTCGATGAGGGTGGATGCGGCCGTTGCGACGGACTGGTGACGGATCTTGTCGGCGCGGGCGAGGTCGGCGACGGTGGCGGGGCCGTCTCGGTCGAGGCGTTTGAGGATCGACACCTGGGACAGGGAGATGGCTCGGCGGGGTGAGGCTGCGCGCATGCGGCGGACCAGGGCGCCGACAACGGATTGGAGGTCGTCGGCGAGTTCTGCTGGATCGCTTGTCAGTTCGCTCACGACTCCATAAAGTACAGGAAGACTGCGCAGTTTGGCTGTATTAATTCGGAGAGGGTCCGATGGTGGATGGCATGGTCACGGCCGAACTGATGGTGGGCGGGCGGGAGCGGACGGTTCTGATGCGGCCACCCAGCGAAGCCGGTCGGCCGCTCGTGCTGGTACTACACGGCAATCAGTCGGCGAGCAAGAAGCGTGAATGGCGGGACTGGACCACCTTTCGCACCAATGCCGACCGATGGGGAATCGGGGTCGCGTTTCCGCAGGGGTGGTCGGGGTGCTGGGCCGACGGGCGCGGAGCGACGCTCGCCGATGAGGCGGGCGTGGACGATGTGTCGTTTCTGCGCGCTGTGATCGAGTGGAGCGCCGAACGCTATGACACGGTGGCCGAGCATTCGATCGTGGCCGGAATTTCCAACGGCGCGTTCATGGCTCACCGTGCGGGGTTGGAAATCGGGGATCTGGTTCCAGTGTTCGCGGCGGTCGCCGGTGGACTACCTGCCGATCTGGCGGGAGTGGATCCGACCCACGCGGTCTCGGCCATCCTGATCAACGGCGATGGCGATCCGTGGGTGCCGATCGAGGGCGGGCACTCCCGCCATCGCGGGCCCGACGGTGAACTACGCGGCCGCACTTATGGTTTGACCGAATCCGGGCAGCATTGGCGCGAGCTGAACGGCTGCACGGGAGCGAGTGAGACCATTCGCACCGACCGGTCCGAGCGCGAGCTGTCCGGGCTCACCTCCCCCGAAGACCGCAAGCTCTGAAACCCACCAGCACACAGGGAGAACCGAATGGCACTGCTCGGCAAGCTGCTGAAGAATCGGCGCGCGGGCGACGCGGGGCTGGCCTGGAATCGGCCGGGACTGTCCACGTCCGCGGAAATCACTGTCACCAGTGCGGATTTCGCACACGAATCGACCTTGCCGGACGTCCATACCGGGAAGCGGATCGGCGGCAGGGACGAGTCCCCGGCGCTGACGTGGTCGACCCCGCCCGAGGGCACCGCGCAACTGCTCCTGGTCATCGAAGACCCGGACGCCCCCGGCTCAGCGCCCTTCGTGCACTGCGTCGCATTGCTCGAGCCGACAGTCACCGCATTGCCGCGCGGCGCACTGGGTAAGGCCACGGCACCCGCCGAAGTCCGACTGCTGCGTTCCGACTGGGGCCGCGGCTACATGGGCCCCTCCCCCATCAAGGGACACGGCCCACACCGCTACGCGTTCCAGATCTTCGCCCTGACCGAACCCCTCACCGATATCGACGGCAAGCCCATCGATTCGGTCAAGCCGAAGAACGTCCTGGCCGCCGCCCGAGCCCACGCCCGCGGCCGAATCGACGGCTTCTACGAACGCTCGTGAGGGATCCGGTCGCGGCCGGTCACATCTCGCGTTGCGCGCGACCCAGAACGTGAGCGCGAGCGTCTGACCGGAGCCAACTCGTCAGGGGAACAGCTTCACCGGGTTCACGATGTCGGCGACCAGGGTGAGGATCATGTACGCGCCGCCGAGAACCACCACGACGTAGGTGGCGGGCAACAGCTTCAGGTAGTCGACGGGGGCGCCGTCGGGGAGACCCTTGCGGTTGCGGAACACGTTGCGGAGCTTCTCGTAGATGACCACCGCCATGTGGCCGCCGTCGAGGGGCAGCAGCGGGAGCAGGTTGAAGGCGCCGAGGAAGAAGTTCAGCGAGGCCAGGGTCAGGATGAACATGGACCAGAGGCCGTGTTCGGCGGTTTCGCCGCCGATCTTGGAGGCGCCGTAGACCGAGACGGGGGTTTCGGGGTCGCGGGTGCCGCCGGTGACGGCGTGCCAGAGGTCGCCGACCTTGGCGGGCATCTGGGCGAGGGACTCGACGGTGCGGACCGCGATCTGGCCGGTGAAGGCGCCGGCGGCGGGGATGGCGGCGAGGACGTTGTACTGGACCGGGCCGTAGAAGTCCTGGCCGACGCCGACCTTGGCGACCGTCTTGGGGGTGCCGTTCTTCTCCGGGTAGACGACCGCCATCTTGGGGGTGACCGGGGCGGTCATGGTCTTGCCGTCGCGTTCGAAGGTGTAGGTGAAGGGGCCGGTCTGCTTCTCGGTCTCGGCGCGGAATTCCTTCCACGTCTTGATCGGGACGTCGTTGACCTTGGTGACCTTGTCGCCCTGCTGGAGACCGGCCGACTGGGCGGGACCGGTGCCGGTGCAGTCGATCAGCTTCTGGTCGGCGGTCATGTCGGAGACGCAGCCGAGCTTGCCGAGCTGGGTTTCCGCCGGCTGATCGAAGCGGGGCAGACCCCAGCCGACGGCCAGGATCACGATGAGGATGTAGCCGATGAGGAAGTTCATCAGGATGCCGCCGGACATGACCAGCAGGCGCTTCCAGGTGGCCTGCCGGTACATCGCCCGGTCCAGATCCTCCGGCTCGAGCTCGTCGAGGGCGGTCATGCCCGCGATATCGCAGAAACCGCCCAGCGGCAGCGCCTTGAGACCGTATTCGGTCTCGCCGCGCCGCCACGAGAAGATCTTGGGCCCGAAACCGATGAAGTAGCGCCGCACCTTCATGCCGGTGGCCTGCGCGGTCCACATGTGACCGCATTCGTGCAGGGCGACCGAGGCCGTGATCCCGAGGGCGAACAGTGCGAAGCCGATCGCGTAGACCATCCGGTTACGAGCCCTCTCCTGCAGTCAGCCGCGCACGATCGTGCGAGCGGTGTCGCGCGCCCACGTATCGGCCGCGAGCACCTCGTCCAAGCTACCGGGTTCGGCGGCCCAGCGGTCGGCGGACTCCACGACGCGCGCAACGGTTCGCACGATGTCGGGGAATCGGATGAGACCGTCCAGGAACGCCTGCACCGCGATCTCGTTGGCGGCGTTGTACACGGCGGTCACGCAGCCACCGGCCTTTCCGGCGGTGCGGGCCAGCTCGACGGCCGGGAACACGGCGTTGTCGACGGGCTCGAAAGTCCAGGTCGAGGCGGTGGAGAAGTCGCAGGCGGCGGCCGCGCCCGGCACCCGGTCCGGCCAGCCCAGGGCGAGCGCGATGGGCAGCTTCATATCGGGCGGGCTGGCCTGGGCCAGGGTCGAACCGTCCTTGAAGGTGACCATGGAGTGCACGATCGACTGCGGGTGCACGGTGACGTCGATGTCGTCGTAGCCGATGCCGAACAGCAGGTGCGTCTCGATCAGCTCGAGGCCCTTGTTCACCAGCGACGCCGAATTCAGCGTGTTCATCGGGCCCATGGACCAGGTCGGATGGGTCTTGGCCTCGGACGGGTTCACCGACTCCAGCATCTCGGTGGTCCAGCCCCGGAACGGCCCGCCCGAGGCGGTGAGCACCAGCTTCGACACCTCGTCGGCGCGCCCGCCGCGCAGGCACTGGGCCAGCGCCGAATGCTCGGAGTCCACCGGCACGATCTGCCCCGGCGTGGCCGCCCGCGTCACCAGCGAGCCGCCCGCCACCAGGGATTCCTTGTTGGCCAGGGCGAGTCGCCGCCCCGATTCCAGGGTGGCCAGGGTGGGTCCCAGTCCGAGCGAGCCGACCAGCGCGTTGAGCACCACGTCGGCGTCGGTGCGGCGCACCAGCTCGGTGGCGGCGTCCGGACCTGCCAGCGCCACACCGAGTTCGGCGGCCGCGGCCTCGTCGGCGACCGCCACATTGGTGGTGCCGGTGGCCGCGATCTGGCTCGCCAACAGTTCGGTGTTACCCCCGCGCGCCGCGAGCCCCACCACTTCGAAGCGGTCGGGGTTGGCGGCGATCACCTCCAGTGCCTGCGTACCAATCGAACCGGTGCTGCCCAGCAGCAGAACTCTCACAACGTCGGACACGCGCCTATTGTCCCCCGCCCCCTGGTCGCTACGACGCTGGGTCGTATGTCACGATATTGGCCAGCAATCGATTCGAGCCGTAAAGGAGCCACAGTGGCCGCCACGGAACTGGAACCCGCGCACCCCTCTGAGGTCGTCACCAAGGTCGACACCGCCGAGGTTCCGTCCGCAGCGTGGGGCTGGAGCGGCGAGTCCCGCCGGACCTTCCGCATCGCCGGCTGGGTCGTCGTCGTGATCCTGCTGACCATGCTGTTCGAGAACCAGCAGGGCAGCTCGTCGGGTACCGGCAATGTCGGCTACATCGCGCTCGTGCTGTTCGCGGCCGGCCTGGCGGTCATCCTGATCCGCGACTCCATCCTGTCGCGTCGCCCGCGCTAGTCGCGAAGCCCCACAACGACATTCGGTCCGGATCGCCCCTGAGCGATCCGGACCGAATTGTGTTGTCCGCCGGGTTCTCACCGCGGCGCGGAGGCGAGGAGCCTCAGCTGGCCGGGGTGGAGTCCGGCGCGTTCATGCGGTTGTAGAGGCCGATGCCGACGGCGATGGCCGCGGGCACACCGGTCAGCACCAGACCCGAGGCGGCGCCCAGCGGGATGCCGATGGCGGCACCCGCGACACAGCCCGCGATGCCGGTCGGCACCGACATGATCACCACACCGGCCACCGCACCGCCGACCGCGCCGAGCGCGCAACCGGCGACGCCGCCGACGACGGTGCCGAGCAGGGTGCCCATGGAGGTGGACAGACCGAACTGGTTGACCGCGGCCGACATGGCGGCGTCCTGATCGGCCTGGCTGGCGACATCGTGCAACGCGGGAGCGGGCAGCGCCGGGGCGGGGAAGGCGGCGGCCGGGTCCATGTTCGGGGTGAGGGTCGCGGTGTTGCCGGCGATCTTCGCGGCGACCGGGTGGGCCACATCGCCGGTCACGTAGCTCAGCGGGAACGCGGTCACCACGGCGCCGTCGGCCGCACGCACCTGGAACTGACCGTTCTCGGTGGTCAGCGAGCCCGCGTCGGTCTTCAGGACGACGGACGCACCCTCGATCTTCGTATCCCAGTGGATGCCCTCGGGGGCGGCGACCGGGGCGGCATTGGCGGTACCGGCGGAGACGCCGACGGCCGCGATGGCGAGAGCCGAGGTGGCGGCAAACTTCTTGAAACGCATTACTTTTCGTCGCTTTCTAGACTGGGCGCTTCCCTCTTGGGAGCGAGGTCCTCATCGAGCACCCGAGATAAGATAAGTCAGCAAATGTTGCCTATTTGTTGCCAAATCGTGGCGAAAACGGTCCTGAACGTATGTTTTGCGTAAAGACGGCGTTTGCCGATCATCTGTTCGGTGATCTGAGCAACTTTCCAGAATGCGAAGCGACCCGCGTCACACCCCGATCGAGGGGCATGACCGCGGGTCGCGGTGCGCGAACTAACGGCTACTGCTCGGCCGGGTTGTTGATGCGGTTGAGGAAGATGATGCCGACGATGATCGCGGCGGGCACGCCGACCAGCACCAGGCCGGCCGCGCCGCCCAGCGTGATACCCGTCGCGGCGCCGGCCAGGGCGCCGGGGATGGACAGCACGCCGCCGCCCGCCAGGCCGCCGATCAGGAAGCCGAGGGTGCCGCCGATGACGGTGCCGACCAGGGTGCCGATGGCGGTGGCCAGGCCGAACTCGGTGGCCGCGGCCGAGACCGCGTCATCGAAGCTGGCCTGGTGGTCGGTGGTGACCTGATGCAGGGGCAGGTTGGTCGGACGCGCGGCGGCCGGATCGGTGCTCGGGGTCAGGGTGGCGCGCAGGCCCTCGACACCGGCCTGGATCGGGTAGTCGAGATCGTCGACGGTGTACGACAGCGGGACCGCGGCGACCACGATGCCGTTGTCGTCGCGCACCTGGAGCTGACCGTTGTCGGTGGTCATCGAACCCCGGTCGGTGTCGACGACGACGGCGTTGCCCTCGATGCGGGCGTTCCAATGGATGGCGGGGGCGACCTGATTGATGCCCTTGTTCACGCCGTCGATCAGCGAGGGCAGAACCGGCACGGGGGCCGGAGCCGGAGCGGGGTCGGCGTAGGCGACACCGGCGGTGACGCCGAGAGCCGAGATGACCAGCGCGGAGGTGGCGGCGATTTTGCTGAACTGCATGACTTCTGGCTTTCTTACGGGCGGGATTCCACCGGGTTGGCCCGGAAGATCGGATGGGACGCAGGTCGAGCATCCTGAGCGGGCGTCCAATAAGAAAGTACTGAGAAATAGCCGCAAATGCTCCTTTGATAGCGAACATCACTCAGTGCCAGAACCGGTGACACAGGCCACAATTGGGTCGTGAATCAGCGGCGGAAGCGGTCCCGCAGCTGCGGATCGTTCTCCCACCACAGTCCCGTGGAGACCGGTTCGTCGGCCTCGACGGCATCGAGTTCGGCGTCCAGCGCGCCCGCCTCCCGCTTCTCGTCGTCGGCGAATCGCCGCATCACGACCAGCGGGTAGATCAGGCCGAGCAGATCCCCGAGCAGCCACAGGATGCCCGCGCCGATCGTCTGGTCCAGGCGGACGTCCGGTCCCCAGGTGCGGCCGAGCGAACCGTAGTACCCGGCGGCGACGAGCGGGCCGAGCCACAGCACGATGCCCAGGATGCCGTCGGCGAGCGATTCGCCGACCGTGATGAGCAGCGACAGCCCCTGCGTGAAATGCCGTGGCACCGGATCGATCTGCAAGCGGGAGTAGAAATACAGAAACCCGATGGCCACCACCAGGAATCGCGTGATGGCGTCGACCCCGCCGTGCCGCAGCACCGCCTCGTACCAGGGCGAGAGGAACAGCGCCCACGGCAGCAAGAGAATCAGCATCGACGCGGTGGCCGGATGGGTGAGCAGCCGGGCCACGTCGCCGGAGAGCATGGCGTCCAGGCGTTTCCGCCCCGCCTCGCCGAGCGCCGCGCGCAGCACGGTGAACGGCGCTCCGGCCGCGAGCGCGAACGGCACCACGTACAGCAGCAACAGCACCTGTAGCGCGCGCACCCAGAACAGCGTGTCGGAGTACACCCCCGGCATCCCGAGGCCGGTGTACAGCCACACGCCCAGCCCCGCGACGCCGAAGTACACGGCCCGGCTCACCGGAAGCTGTTCCCCGCGACGGCGGCCGAGCACGAAGCAGGTCGCGTAGGCGAGGCCCAGCAGCGCGACGACCAGCGCCGTCGAGGCGTCCCATCGCCAGGCGCTCACCAGTCCGCTCAGGTGCAGCGGTGTCTCGATCCGAACCACGGCCCCAGTATGCGCGGTGCGGTCGCGGCGATCCCTGGGGGATCGCTGGGAATGGGAATCAGTCGGTCTCGGGGGTCATCGGGCTCGCATGGGAGACCTCGTAGTCGGCCTCGAACGAGCGCTCGCGCCGGCGTTCGCGCAACTTCCACACGATCAGCGCGACCACCACGACCGCGGCCGCGCCCAGGGCCAGATCCCGGCCGACCGTCTTGGCCACCGCCTCGTAGGACTGTCCCGCGACGAAGCCGAGCACCACGAAGATTGCGCCCCACACGATTCCGCCGACCGCGTTGAAGATCAGGAAGCGGCGGTACGGCATCCGGGAGGTGCCCGCCAGCGCGGGCATCATGGCCCGGAAGAAGGCGGTGAACCGGCCCAGGAACACCGCCCAGCCGCCGCGGCGGGCCAGATAGTCCTGGGCGCTGTCCAGGCGGCCGCGGTGGCGGTCCAGGATCGAGGCCTGCAACAGCTTCGGACCCACCTGTTTGCCGACCTCGTAGCCGACGCTGTCGCCGATGATCGCGGCGGCGATCACGAGCACGATCATCAGCCACAGCTGCACGTGGCCCTGGCTGGCGGCGACGCCGCCGAGCACCGCGGCCGTCTCGCCGGGAATGACGAAGCCGACGAAGATCGCGTCCTCGGCGAACACCAGCAGCGCGACGACGAGGTACACCCAGACCGGCGCGATATCCAGGATCCGGTGCATCAGCGAATTCATGTCCGCCACGGTACCGACGGGGCCGGTCACCCGCGGGGCCGGTCGCACGATCCGGGCGGGCGCAACGATTTTCGGGTGGCTCCGGGTGGTTCGCGGTCCGGCTCAGCGGGTCAGGTCCGCGCCGAGGAACGCGTCGAGCAGCTTCGCGGTGGCCTCGGCCGGGATGCCGTGGTCCGCGCCGCCGGGCACCTCCGCGTAGCGGGCGCGGGCGAGGCGGGCGGGCAGGGCCTCGGCGGCGGAGCGGACGCCCGGCCAGGATTCGGGGCTGCTGATCACCACGGTCTCGATATCGAGGCGGGCCATCTGCTCGGTGGGCAGGTTGGGCGGGCGGCAGATGGCGGCGTCGTAGACCACGGTCTGGGCGATCGCCTCCAGTTGCGGCCGGATCGGTGACCGCTTGACCTGTTCGACCACGGCCGGGGGCAGGCCGATGCCCTCGAGCTGCATCAATTCCACGGCGGCTCCGCGCTCGCCGCGGGCGATCAGGTCGGCCAGCCGTTCGGGCAACCGCTGCGGCGTGTGATCGGCCAGGCCGCCCAGCGCGAACGGCGGTTCGTAGAGGGCCAGGCGGGTGATGCGCGAGCCCGCGGCGGCGGCGCGCAGGGCCAGGATGCCGCCGGAGGAGAAGCCGAAAACCGCTGCGCTGCCACCGATCTCGGCGATGACCGCGTCCAGGTCCTCGATCTCGCGGCGCACGTCGTAGCGGCCGGAGTCGGCGGGGGCGAGGGCGTCGGTGCTGTCGCCGCGGCCGCGGCGGTCCGGGCGGACCACGGTGTAGCGGTCGGCGAGTTGCTCGGCCAGGGCCGCGCAGGTGCCGCTGTCGTTGAAGGCCCCGGGCAGGAACACGATGGCCGGGCCGGCGCCGGCGCGGTGATAGGCGATGGTGGTGCCGTCGGCGGAAGTCACGGTGGGCATGGTCGTCTCCGGTCTGTGGGTGGACTCGATACCGGATCGACGAACGGGAATCCCGGCCATGGACGGCGGCGGTCGGCATAGTGGTGTCCATCCGCGTCCGTCCCGTTCGTCGTGCGGGTGAGAGGAGACGACCATGCGATATCTCTTGCTGATCAGCGCCGACGAGAGCCGGGTCGACGAACACCGCACCGACGACGGGATGAGCGAGTTCCGGGACTGGCTCGACGACCTGCTCGCCCGCGGCGTGCTCACCGCCCACGAGGGCCTGCACCCCAGCCACACCGCCACCACGGTCCGGGTGCGCGGGGACGAGGTGCTGCTCACCGACGGGCCGTTCACCGAGGCGAAGGATCAGATCGGCGGGTTCGCGCTCATCGAGGTGGCGGATCTGGACGCGGCCATCGAGATCGCGGCCCGGCATCCCGCCAGCCGGTTCGGGCAGATCGAGATCCGGCCGGTGCTGACGCTGTGACCGAGGTCGACGCCGCGCTCACCGCCGCCTTCCGCACCGAATGGGCGCGGCTGGTGGCCACCCTGATCGGCGGGCTCGGCGACTGGGACCTGGCCGAGGAGTGCGCACAAGAGGCGTTCGCGCTGGCCTGGCGCACCTGGCCGCGCGACGGCGTGCCCGAGCGGCCCGGGGCGTGGCTGCTGACCGCGGCCCGGCGCCGCGCCGTCGACCGGCTGCGCCGCGAACGCGTCGGGGCCGGGAAACTGCGGGAACTGGCCCGCACCGAGATCCCCGATGCGGGAGAAGCCGTGTCCGGCACCGACATTCCCGACGATCGGCTGCGGCTGATCTTCACCTGCTGCCATCCGGCGCTGGCGTTCGAGGCGCAGGTGGCGCTGGCGTTGCGCACGTTGACCGGGCTGACCACCGCTGAGATCGCCCGGGCGTTCGGTGTTCCCGAGCCGACCATGGCCAAGCGGCTGGTGCGGGCCAAGCAGAAGATTCGCGACGCGGGCATCCCGTATCGGGTGCCGCCCGCGCATCTGCTGCCCGAGCGCACCACCGCCGTGCTCGGGGTGATCTATCTGTTGTTCAACGAGGGGTACCTGGCCGGGGCTGGGCCCGATCTGCAAAGGCCCGATCTGGCGGCGGAGGCGCGGCGGCTGGCCGCGCTGGTGGTCGAGTTGATGCCCGATGATCCCGAGGCGGGCGGGCTGAATGCGCTTGTCCTGCTCCAGCAGTCGCGAGCCGCGACCCGGACTCTGGACGGGGTGCTGGTGCCGCTCGAGGAGCAGGATCGGGGGCGGTGGGATCGGGAGCTGATCGCGGCGGGGCTGGCCGAGTTGCGGCGCGCCGCGCGCCGGGATCGGCTGGGTCCGTACCAGTTACAGGCCATGATCGTCGCCTGCCATGTCACCGCCGCGGATCCCGAGCAGACGGATTGGGCGCGGATCGCCGAACTGTATGACGGGTTGTGGGCCCGGATCCCCTCCCCCACGGTGGCTGTGAACCGGGCCATCGCCGTGGCCATGCGCTCCGGACCCGAGGCGGGTTTGGCGTTGCTCGACTCGGTGGCGGCTCCGGTCGGGTCTGAGGTAGCCCGGCAGGTCACCGCGACCCGGGCCGATCTACTGCGACGGCTGGGCCGCAGTGCTTCGGCGGCAGACGAATACCGGGCCGCCCTCGACCTCACCGCCAATGCCGCCGAGCGCGACTATCTGCGCCGCCGGTTGACCGAGGTCGAGGGCTGAGGGTCAGCTCGCCCGCGTGCGGGTCATCAGCAGCAGGGGGCGTCCGGTCGAAACGACCCAGTGCTCCCAGGCATTCAGGCCGACCAGGACCGCGGTCACCGCGGCCAGCGTCACGATCTCCGGCAGCAGCGTCGAGGCGAGGGTCAGCGCCGCCAGCACCAGTGCGGCGATGAACCGGCCGACGGTGGCCGCGCCGAACATGCGCCAGCGGGTGAACAGGAAGGTCGACACGTACAGGGTCGCGCCGATGGGCAGCAGGAAGGCGTTGACGCCGTGCGCGGTCCCGGTCGGATGCTCGACCATGCTGCGCGCGCCGACCGCCACCCCGACCAGGCCGATCACCAGCAGAATGTGGCCGTAGCTGAGCACATCCCGCACCACGGTGCCGCGAACCTGGTTGGTGCGCAACGAATGCTCGACCGCGGAGAACCCGTAGGCGAAGTACAGCCACCACAGACCGCAGCCGAGCACGAAGATCAGCACCACCGCGATCCACGACATGACGCCCAGATGCGCTTCCGCCGCTTCCGAACCCACCGACGCGACGGTCTCGCCGAGCGCGATGATGACGAAGGTGGCGAACCGCTCCGGCAGATGCGTCGCGCCGAACTGCACCGACTCCATCCGCCGCGCCAGCAGCGCCGGACCGCCGAAAGCCAGCAGCACCGCGACGATCCAGAGCGCGTTGCGCGCCCCACCCTGCGGAACCAGCGCCGCGATCACCAGCAGCACCGCCGCGACCAGGGTGATCGTGAACGGATTGACCCAGCTGCCGAACACGCCCGCCTGCGAGAACGCCCGCTTGCGCCGCATCTCGGCCCACAGCAGCAGCCGCAGCACCAGATGCGCGACCGCCAGGATCAGCGGCAGCGCGCGCCCGAGGAACGCGTGCGGCGCGGCGATGGCGATCACGAACATGCACAGCCCGCACGCGAACAGGAAGATCCGCTGCCGATTCGAATCCTCGACCCCGTGCACCGACAGCGTCGTCCCCACCCACGACCACCACATGATCGCCAGCAGCAACACCGTCTGCCCGACGGCTCCCCAGCTCTCCCCGGCCACCGCCACATGCGCGGCCTGCGTCACCGCGAACACCAGCACCAGGTCGAAGAACAACTCCGCCCAACTGGCCCGCTCATGCGCCTCACGTAGAGGTTCAGTCACACCCGTAATCCCTGCCTAGCACCATTTCCAGCGCGTTCACTCTAGTCACACCACATGACCGTTTTGTCCGACCTGCCCCCTGCGTTGATCACACCCGCCGATCACATCGATCACCCGAAGCAGGCCACATCGAGCGGCCGGCCGGTCACGCCGAGCCGTCACCCGGATCACCGCCCGCCGGAGGGACCGAGGCGATTCCCGCGCACCCGGGCCCGGCCACGCGGGCCGCGCCCGGCGAACCGCCGCCGCGCGTCGTCGAGCCAATCGGGCCGTTCCCGCCGTAGCCGCCACACCTCCCCCACGGTCCAGCCACCACCCAGCTCCGGCAGATCGGTGACCGCGATATCCAGCCGCGCCGCCGCGGCGGCCCGCTTCAACGGCCGTGTCGCCGAGTCCATTCGGCTTCGTTGTGCGTTCATGCCATCCAGGCTGCGCCGCGGTCCGGCGACACCGCGGCGATACCGGAACTTCGCACCCCTCCACCCGACCCAGCCGCCCGGACCCCGATCACGGTCGCCGAATCGTCTCCGAGTCACCGTGCGCCGCAATCGGATCCGGTTAGAGTCGGTCGATCGACCCGCCGTTACGGGAGGTCCGGCGTGAGCGCACACGGAAAGGGCGGCGCGAAGCAGCAGCTCCGCACCGCCGTCGGCGACCGTGTCCCGTCACGGCTTCCAATCGACGCACCGCAGCCAGGCGGCCAGATCCAGCAGTCCCGGGTGCTCGGCCCGCAGTTCCGCCAGGTCCAGCGGCCCGTCCGGGCTCTCGTTGAAGTGCGTGAACATCTGCCCGACGTGCGGGTCGAACGCCCGGACCTGTTCCAGCGGCACCACATTGCTGTGCGCGGGCAGCCCGGCGTGCGCCCCGATGATCTCCGCGATCCGCGGCGGAGTCAGGTAGTCCCCGGCCAGCGGCACCGTGCGGCCGAGGAACTCCCGGGGCCGGTCGAAGGCGATCGCGGCGAACGCGCCGATATCGCGCGTCGAGATCAGCGAGACCGGAATGTCCCCGCGCACCGCGAGATTGAGCTGCAGCACGCCGTTCTCGTCGAGCACCGGCCGGTTGAAGCCGTTGAGGTTGTCCATGAAGAAGGTGGGCCGCAGGATGGTCGCGGGCAGCTCGAGTTCGCGGATGTACCCCTCGATGGCGGTCTTCGCCGCGTAGTACTCGACGCCGGTGTCCTGACCCGCGCCGCGCAGCGAGCTGTAGACGAAGTGCTCGATACCGAGCTCCCGGGCCAGCTCCGCGACCGCCCGGCCCCGGCGCTGTTCGGCCGCAATGCCTTCCGTGGTGATGTGGACGCCCTCCATCATGGTCAGCATCATGAACACGCCGTACGCGCCCGCCATGGCGGCCCTGATCGAGTCGGTGTCGTCGAGGTCGCCCTGGATCAGGTTCGCGCCCTCGGCGCGCAGCGCGGTCGCGGCGGGCGACTCCAGGTCGCGCACGAAAGCGTGTACTTCCCAGCCGCGTTCGAGCAGCTGCCGTGTGGTCGCCCGGCCCTGCTGCCCGGTCGCGCCGATGACCAGAACCGGTCCCTTGTCGTTCGTCATGTCGTTCTCCCCATGAGCGGTGATCCGTGCCGATCACCTGATGCCTATGACGTTAGGGACGCGCCGACACCTGGTCCTGGTACCGATACTGCTAGCCACAAGGGGATGCGATGCCCGACAATCACCGTTCCGAACTGGCCGCCTTCCTCAAAGCGCACCGAGCCCGGCTCACCCCCAAGGACGTCGGCCTGCTCGACGATCCGGAGCCCGGCCGCCGCCGTACCCCCGGGCTGCGGCGCGAGGAGGTCGCCGAGCTCGCCGGGGTCAGTCTGACCTGGTACACGTGGCTCGAACAGGCCCGCAAGATCGCGGCCAGCCCCCAGGTGGTCGACGCCCTGGCCCGCGCCCTGCTCCTGTCCCCCGCCGAGCACCGCCACCTGCGCACCCTGGCGGGCCTCGCGGATCCCGTGGAGCGCAAGGACATCGACGACGGCCGACTGCAACGCCTGGTCGACGCCCTGATGCCCGACCTGGCCGTCGTCCACGACGCCCGCTTCGACTTCGTCGTCTGGAACGCCGCCTTCGCCCGCGTCCGCGTCGACCCCGCCGAACTTCCCGCCGACCGCCGAAACCTGCTGTGGTGGATGTTCACCGACGACCGCACCCGCGCCATGATGCCCCGCTGGGAACGCGCCGCCCGCGCCATCCTCGGTCAATTCCGCGCCGTGGCCGGCCGCACCCCCGACAACCCCGACCTCACCGCCCTCATCACGGCCCTGACCGAAGCCAGCCCCGAATTCCGCACCTGGTGGCAGGAATACCCCGTCCAGGACTTCCGCCCCGCCACCATCACCCTGAACCACCCCACCGCCGGCCCGCTCGACCTCGACGTCCACCAACTCCGCCCGGTCGACAACCCCGACCTGCTCATGGTCGTCCAACTCCCCGCCACCCCGGACGACCGCCACCGCATCGCCACATTGCTCGATAACGATCGCGCAAACCGACCTACTGGGCGGTAGGCCATCTTCTAGGGTCGGCGGGATCCCCTCCCCGCTGCACCACCAGGACCCTCTCGTGAAACTGAAACACTGCCTGTCCGCAATTGCGATGATCGTCGCCGCCGGCCTGACCGGCATCACCCCGGCCGGTGCGGACAGCGGAAAGTATGTGGCGCTGGGCGATTCGTATGCGGCGGGGGTGGGCATCTCGAACATTCTCGACAAGACCTGTTCGCGGTCGGATCGCAATTACGCGCATCTGTTCGCGGCGCAGCGCGGGTATGCGCTCACCGACGTCACCTGTGGTGGCGCGACCATCGACTCGGTGACCAGTACGCAGCTGTCGGCTGTCACCTCGGACACGACCCTCGTCACGCTGGGGGTCGGCGGCAATGATGTCGGGTTCGGGCAGTTGGTGAAGGATTGCGTGCTCGCGGGCACGATCGGAACGGGCAGCGGAACAGGGAGTCTCGCCACGGGTAGCGCCAGCGGCAGTGCCGGGGCGGTCGCCGAGCTGGTGGCGGGCTGCAAGAACAAGTACGCGGCGGCGATGCCGGGGCGGCTGTCGATGACCGCGGCCAAGCTCGCGCAGTTGCTCGCCGCCATTCGGACGCAGGCGCCGCAGGCTCGCATCGTGCTGGTCGGGTATCCGAAGATCCTGCCCGACAACGCGTCTCTGTGCGCGGGCCGCCAACCGGTGCTCGCCGCCGATGCCGACTGGATTCGGGACGGCGTGATCGGCGGTCTCAACACCATGCTGAGCTCGCAGCCCGGCACCACCTACTTCAGCACCTACGAGCTGTACGACGGCCACGATGTCTGCGAAGCCGTTCCGGACCGCTGGGTCAACGGCACCTCCGTCGACAATGGCGAAGGCGCGCAATTCCATCCGAACCAGTACGGCCACGCCGCCACCGCACAGAAGATGATCGCCACCCTCTGACCGGGTCAGGCGGCCATGTGCTGGAGGTTCTCGCAGACCAATGTGACGCTGTTGTACAGCATTTCGCCGGGGCCGTCCCGCAGGGCGGAGACCTCGATCTTGGACGGCCACGCGTGCTCGAGCAGGTAGCTCGGAACCGGGGTGCCCTCGCCGTCGTACATCGTCAGGGTGCAGTCGCGGCGCGCCATGGCCATCTGGCCATTGCGCGCCGACTGGTGCCAGGCCCACAGGTCGGCGGTGCCGGTGCGGCCTCGGCACAGCGTGACCTGGGGTGGCTTGACCCTTCCGGGCAGTTGGATCGGACCGCCGCCACCGCCTTCGAGGTAGGCCACCGGTTCGATTTCCGACACGATGCCGCCCAGTTCCGCGAAGGACGCGATCTGGAGGCCGTCGATGACGATGACGAAGGAGGAAATGGTCGTGAGTTGCGGCATTGGCATCATGCGCTCCTCGGCCGATCGGACGCCCGGCAAGCATCCGCCTTCGATCCAGTGTAGGAACCACGGGACGCCCGGCAAGAGCGAATCGATCGCATAGCTACCTTCGGGCAACAAGCCCGCCGGTCGGGACGCTATTCGAGAATTCCGGTCGGACGGGCGACACCGGCGACATCGCAGAGCGCGAAGTAGGCGTCCTGGATGGTCTTCGAATCGACCACACCCGCCACATTGCCGTCGGCGTCGAGGTCGATGAACGCGCCCTCGACGATGAACAGGACATCGGAGTCCTCGGCGACGGTGAGGGTGTGGACCGACCCGGCGGGCTCGTGGATGAACGTCCCGGCGGTGTAGTGGATGCCCTGCTCGGCGTAGTACCAGCCCCCGGAGAAGGTGTACGCGTTCACCGCACCGGTGTGCTTGTGCGTGGGCAGGCTGAACCCGGCCTTGAACCGATTGCGCAGCACGAACCCCGACGGCGACACCCGCAGCAGCTGCAAGCCGACATCACCGGCCCACACCCAGGGGATATCGGCTTCGTTCACGTGCCCTACGAGCGGTTGCTGCAACATGAAGCAAACGCTAGGTCAAGAACCTTTGCGCCCGAAGGGAATCCGAAATATCCGATTCATCCCGTTGCGCTCTCGGCA
Source organism: Nocardia sp. CA-136227 (assembly GCF_050955695.1). Taxonomy (NCBI): domain Bacteria; kingdom Bacillati; phylum Actinomycetota; class Actinomycetes; order Mycobacteriales; family Nocardiaceae; genus Nocardia; species Nocardia sp. CA-136227. Next base: position 2,328,389 of record NZ_CP192081.1, on the reverse strand, counting down.
TCGAGCCCGAGAAATCGGTCCGGCAAGGACAGCATCACGATGGTGCGCAGAGTGAGCAGATACTGCACCACGATGCTTCGGGAGGTGTAGGGCAGCCCGTACTGTTCGGCGAGGTCCCGGACTTGCCGGGCGACATCCGGCAGGCGGTTGCTCGGCACGTCCGGGAACAAGTGGTGTTCGATCTGATATCCCAATGACCCGGTCAAGATTCTCCCGACCGGACCGGACGGGAAGTTCGCGCTTCCGAGAAACTGCCGGAGATACCACTCGCCGCGGGTCTCGGTGGCCAGATCGCGTCGGGTGAACTTCTCGGCGCCGTCGGGGAAATGGCCGCAGAAGGTGACGATCTGCTCCCAGCTGTTCTTCGCGACGTTGGCGGCCAGGTTGGCGCGGATGGTCGATTTCCAATTCCGCGTCGACAATGCGGGGAAGGCGACGTAGTCCTTGAAGAGCTGTCTGCTCGCCTTGCGGAGTATCTCGACGCCGGCTCCCCGCAACTCCTGAGAATCCTTGCGTCCCGCCACGACCTTCGGGATCTCCAGATGATAGATGCACATCCCGAACTCGTAGAGCATCGAGATCGGCACGACGTACACCGCGTTGCCCAGATGGTAGGGGCGCCAACGTCGATCGCGAGTGACGCGCAGCAGCCCGTACCCCTCGTCCGGATCCATCCCGATCACGTTGGCGAAAACATGATGCTGGTAGTTGTGCGCCTTCTTCCAGTGCGCCGCCGGCATCGGGTGATCCCATTCCCAGGCGGACGAATGTATCTCGGGATCATTCATCCAGTCCCACTGGCCGTGCAGGACATTGTGTCCGATTTCCATGTTCTCGATCACCTTGGACAAGAACAACAGTCCGGTGCCGAGCCACCAACTGCTCTTTCTGCCGGAGTCGAGGAGCACCAGCCGCGCACCGACCTCGAACGTCCGCTGGATCCTGATCAGGTTCCTGATGTAGCGGGCGTCCCGCTCACCGAGGTCGTGCTCCACCGATCGTTTGATCTCGTCGAGCCGGTCTCCGAACTCGCGAACATCTTCGGATGTCAGATGGGTGTAGGCCGCTACGTCGGTGATGGCCATCAGTGCGCCCCGGCCGATCGCAGTCGACCGGGCAAACGTGATTCGGACAGTGCCATCAACGCTCCAATCTGCGGTGAGATCGATCTGCATCGAAAGGTGCTGCAAGGACGAACCCGTCTGCCCACGTCGCGCCGTTGCTTGCGACGACAAACTCGCGGACGCCGGGCCGATCCAGCCTGTCAGAATACCGCGTGAGGCGCCTGCCGCGTGATAACCCACTATTCGCTGACACGGAATGTCATGCGGGATACCCGACTTGGTCGAGGATCCGCTACGACCCGACGGGCCCGATCGCGCCCGCCGCACGCCCGTCACCACGAGCGTCATCACACCGACGTGTGGTCAGCCTTCCGCGGCGAGCTGGCCGCAGGCGGCGGCGATCTCCTGGCCCCGAGTGTCACGGACGGTGCAGGTGACGCCCTGCGCCTGGACACGCCGGACGAACTCGTCCTGGACCGGCTTCGGGGACGCGTCCCATTTGCTGCCCGGCGTCGGGTTGAGCGGGATCAGGTTGACATGAACCAGTGGGCCGAGGGCCTTGTGCAGCTTCTTGCCGAGCATGTCGGCGCGCCAGCCCTGATCGTTGATGTCGCGGATCAAGGCGTACTCGATCGACACCCGGCGACCCGACTTGTCCGCGTAATAGCGTGCGGCGTCGAGGACTTCGGCGACCGGCCAGCGATTGTTGACCGGCACCAAGGTGTCTCGCAGCTCGTCGTCGGGGGTGTGCAGGGAGACAGCGAGTCGCACCGACATGTCCTCGTCGGCGAGCTTGCGGATGGCGGGCGCCAAGCCGACGGTGGAGACCGTCACCGAGCGCTGCGAGATGCCGAAACCCTCCGGCGACGGGGACGTGATGCGGCGGACCGCGTTCACCACGCGCTTGTAGTTGGCCAGCGGCTCGCCCATGCCCATGAACACGATGTTGGACAGGCGGCCGGGTCCACCGGCGACCTCGCCGTCGCGCAGGGCGGCCGCGGCGGCCCGGACCTGATCGACGATCTCGGCGGTGGACAGGTTGCGGTTCAGACCGCCCTGACCGGTGGCGCAGAACGGGCACGCCATGCCGCAACCCGCCTGCGACGAGATGCACAGGGTGTTGCGGTCGGGGTAGCGCATGAGCACCGACTCGAGCAGGGTGCCGTCATTGGCACGCCACAGCGACTTGCGGGTGGTGCCGTCATCGCATTCGATGTGCCGGATCTCGGTCAGCAGCTGCGGGAACAGCGCCTCCGCGACCTTGGACCGCATCGCCTCGGGCAGATCGGTCATCTGATCCGGGTCGGCGACCAGGCGGCCGTAGTACTGGCGCGCGATCTGGTCGGCGCGGAACTTGGGGAGGCCGAGCTCCTCGACCACCGCCTTGCGCTCCCCCGAATCGAGGTCGGCGAGATGCCGCGGCGGCATACCGCGACGAGGGGCGTCGAAAACGAGGGGCAACGGGGTAGTCATAACCCTTCCAGTGTTCCATCCGAAACACGCGTTCGGAGCCGCGGGGTGCGATGCGCTCGTCACATACGGGGCTGGTCGGCGGCCACGCGACCCGTCAGAGCAGGGCGGTCAGCACCAGCCACGCCACGAAAGCCGACGGCAGCATGGAGTCGAGCCGATCCATGATCCCGCCGTGTCCGGGCAGCAGCGTGCCCATGTCCTTGATGCCCAGCTCCCGCTTCACCTGCGATTCGATCAGGTCGCCGCTGGTCGCCACCAGCACCAGCCCGACGCCCAGCAGCACGCCGATCATCGAATTCGCCTGGAGCAGCAGCGTCACCGTCAGCAGACCGCCGATCACGCAGAACACCAGCGAACCACCGAAGCCCTCCCAGGACTTCTTCGGGCTGATGTGCGGCACCATCGGGTGCTTGCCGAACAGCACGCCCGCCACGTAGCCGCCGACGTCGGAGCAGACCACCAGGATCATGAAGGACAGCACCCGCAGGTTGCCCTTGTCCTCGGACAGCATCAGCACCGCGAACGAGGCCAGCAGCGGAATCCAGGTGAGCGTGAACACCGAGATCGCGGTGTCGCGCAAGTAGTTTCGCGGGGTGGCCGTCAGGCCGTGGTCGAACAGCCGCCACACCATGAGGGTGAGCGCCGTCGCGCCGAACGCGCCCAGCACGCCCTGCGGTCCGACCGGCCAGGCCAGCCACACCACCGCCTGCCCGCCGAGCAACAGCGGGATCCGGGGCACCAGCACGTCGGCCTCACGCAGCCGCTTGGTCACCTCCCAGGTGGCCACCGCGACCGCGATCGCGATCACGCCGACGAGCACCTTCGGAGCCCACAGCAGGATCGCGATCAGGGACAACCCCAGCCCGAATCCGACGCCCAGCGCCGCGGGCAGGTTGCGGCCCGCCTTCGACGCGGGCGCGCCCGGCTTCCCACCCGAGGCGGCCTCGCCCGCATTGTCCGGCGTGGCCGAATTCGCGGCCGGCAGCTCGGCCGGCGATGCGGTGGCCCCCTCCGGCAGCTCGCCGGTGGAGGCAGTCTCTTCGGCCACGATTGTCCCGTCGCTCACTTGTCGTCCGTTCCCTACCCCCGGCCGAAGATCGGCCGTCCTAGACCTCGAGCAGTTCGCCTTCTTTGTGCTTCACCAGCTCGTCGATCTGCGCGACGTACTTCTGCGTGGTCTTGTCGAGTTCCTTCTCGGCGCGGCCGACCTCGTCCTCGCCCGCCTCGCCGTCCTTCTGGATGCGGCCCAGCTCTTCCATGGCCTTACGGCGCACGTTGCGGATCGAGATCTTCGCGTCCTCACCCTTGGACTTGGCCAGCTTGACCATTTCCCGGCGCCGCTCCTCGGTGAGCTGCGGGATCGAGACGCGGATGATGTCACCGTTGTTGGTGGGGTTCACCCCGAGATCCGAATTGCGGATCGCGGTCTCGATCGGCTGCATCTGCGCCTGCTCGTACGGCTTGATCACGACCATGCGCGGCTCGGGCACGGTGATCGAGGAGATCTGGGTGATCGGCGTCATCGAGCCGTAGTACTCGACCACGATCCGCGCGAACATACCAGGATTCGCGCGACCGGTCCGGATCGAGGCCAGGTCGTCCTTCACCACCGAGACGGCCTTCTCGAACTTTTCCTCGGCGTCGAAGAGCGCTTCTTCAATCACGGCGTTTCCTCCACTGCGTCATGGTTCTTGTCGTCGGTCACGACCGGACCAGGGTGCCGATCTTCTCACCGGCGACAGCGCGGGCGATATTTCCCTTGGTCAACAAATTGAACACCAGCATCGGCATCTGGTTGTCCATACACAGGCTGAAAGCGGTGGCATCGGCGACCTTGAGGCCCCGCTCCAGCGCTTCCTTGTGGGTGATCTGGGTGAACATGGTGGCGTCGGGGTCCTCCCGCGGGTCCGCGGTGAAGACACCGTCCACGGCCTTGGCCATCAGCACCACTTCGGCGCCGATCTCCAGGGCGCGCTGCGCGGCGGTGGTGTCGGTGGAGAAGTAGGGCATGCCCATACCGGCGCCGAAGATCACGACGCGGCCCTTCTCCAGGTGCCGCTTGGCGCGCAGCGGCAGATACGGTTCGGCGACCTGACCCATGGTGATGGCGGTCTGCACCCGGGTGTCGATGCCCTGCTTCTGCAGGAAGTCCTGCAGCGCAAGAGAATTCATGACGGTGCCGAGCATGCCCATGTAATCCGAGCGGGCCCGTTCCATGCCGCGCTCCTCGAGCTCGGCGCCACGGAAGAAGTTGCCGCCGCCGATCACCACGGCCACCTGGACGCCGTCCTCGACGACCTCCGCGATCTGCTCGGCGACCGCCTGCACGACATCCGGGTCGAGCCCGACACGGCCACCGCCGAACATCTCGCCACCCAGCTTGAGGAGCACTCGGCGATAGCCCTTGCGATCGGGGGCGGTATCCGGGTCCGTCATCGGTCTCCTTGTCCAGACGTTCGAGCGTGCGCAGGCACATGAAAAGACCATCCCGGCCGACGAATTGCACGGGACGGCAACAAAGCTCCATCCATCCTGCCTCACGACCGGTCACGAGCGTGAGCCGACCCTCGATACGGCCCACTGGATCGCGATATTTCGGGCGCGGGTGGGTCGGCTCGGCAACCGGCGGGGCAATCGCGGGGCTACCCCCAGAGACGTAGTGCCCCAAAAGTTGGGGGCGCCAATTTCCTTTTAAACAAAGGTGTTTCGCATATCTTTCGGCCGTGAACACCAAGAACCGCACGGTCCGAGCAGGCCTGGCCACCGTAGCCCTCGCGGCGGCTCTCGCCGCCTTCGCGGGACCCGCCTCGGCCGAAGTGCCGCTGACGCCCACCACGACCGCCGACCAGATCGCTACCAGCCTCGACTCCGGGAGCAGCGCCTTGACCTCCGGCAGCGCCGCCATATCCAACGCACTCTTCCCTCCCGTGAATCTGGGCTGTCCCGTGTGTAGCTGACCCCCGGGCCAGGCACGCGAAAAGGCCCTTCGCTCATCGAATCACGATGTGCGAAGAGCCTTCCGCGTGTGTGTCAGGCGATTACGCCTGGCCGACCTCGAAGCGGGCGAAGCGGGTGATGGTGACACCGGCGTCGTCCAGCAGGGCCTTGACGGTCTTCTTGGAGTCGGTGACCGAAGCCTGCTCCAGGAGGACGACGTCCTTGTAGTAGCCGTTGACGCGGCCTTCGACGATCTTCGGCAGCGCGGCCTCCGGCTTGCCCTCTTCCTTGGCGGTCGCCTCGGCGATCTCGCGCTCCTTGGCGACGAGCTCGGCCGGGACGTCCTCGCGGGTGAGGTACTTGGCCTTGAGGGCCGCGACCTGCATGCCGACGGCGCGGGCGGCGTCGGCGTCGGTGCCGGTGTACTCGATCAGCACGCCGACGGACGGCGGCAGGTCGGTGGCACGCTTGTGCAGGTAGACGGTGGTCTGGCCGTCGAACGCGGCGACGCGGCGCAGCTCGAGCTTCTCGCCGATCTTGGCGGCCAGCGCCTGCAGCACCTGGTCGGCGGTCTGACCGTCGACCTCGACGGCCTTCAGGGCGTCCAGGTCGGCCGGGCGGGCCTTCGCGGCGGCGGCCACGATGGCGTTCGCGACGTCCTGGAACTCCTGGTTCTTGGCCACGAAGTCGGTCTCGGAGTTGATCTCGATCAGGATGCCGTCCTGCGAGACGACCAGGCCCTCGGCGGTGGCGCGCTCAGCGCGCTTGCCGACATCCTTGGCGCCCTTGATACGCAGGAACTCGACGGCCTTGTCGAAGTCGCCCGCGTTCTCCTCGAGCGCCTTCTTGCAGTCCATCATGCCGGAGCCGGTGAGCTCGCGGAGCCGCTTCACATCGGCGGCGGTGTAGTTCGCCATCTCGGGCGAGCCTCCCTGTGTGAGTGAAAGTCTGTGGTGGTCACACCTTGCCGACCGTCATCGAACGACAGCGGTCGGCAAGGTGAACAGATGCCTGGCGGCGGTGGATCAGAAGTCGGCCGGGGTCTTGGTGGCCGGCTCTTCCTTCAGCTCCGCCTCGGCAGCGGTCTCCACGGGGGCCTCGGCGGCAGCCTCGGCCGGGGCAGCCTCGGCCGGGGCAGCCTGCGACAGCAGCTCCTGCTCCCACTCGGCGAGGGGCTCGCCCGCGCCGGCCTCCGGCTTCGAGTCGCCACCGGCACGCGAGGCACGAGCCTGCACACCCTCGGCGACGGCGGAAGCGACGACCTTGGTCAGCAGCGCGGCCGAACGGATCGCGTCGTCGTTACCCGGGATCGGGTAGTCGACCAGGTCGGGGTCGCAGTTGGTGTCCAGGATCGCGATGACCGGGATGTTCAGCTTGCGAGCCTCGCCGACGGCGATGTGCTCCTTGTTGGTGTCGACAACCCAGATGGCCGAGGGAACCTTGGCCATGTCCCGGATGCCGCCCAGGGTGCGCTCCAGCTTGTTCTTCTCACGCGTCAGCATGAGGATTTCCTTCTTGGTGCGACCCTCGAAACCGCCGGTCTGCTCCATCGACTCCAGCTCCTTCAGGCGCTGCAGCCGCTTGTGCACGGTCTGGAAGTTGGTGAGCATGCCGCCCAGCCAGCGCTGGTTCACGTAGGGCATGCCGACACGGGTCGCCTCAGAGGCGATCGACTCCTGGGCCTGCTTCTTGGTGCCGACGAAGAGGACGGTGCCGCCGTGGGCAACGGTCTCCTTGACGAACTCGTAGGCCTTGTCGATGTAGGTCAGCGTCTGCTGCAGATCGATGATGTAGATGCCGTTGCGGTCGGTGAAGATGAAACGCTTCATCTTCGGGTTCCACCGGCGGGTCTGATGACCGAAGTGCGCGCCGCTGTCGAGCAGCTGCTTCATTGTTACGACAGCCATGGCTCCGTAACTTCCTCTCGTTGCTGGTTGACACAGGAATCGGCGATCCCTGCCCTGGCGCCCACGGCCACCGGAACCCTCCGAGAACGAATCAGGGGGACCAGCCGGCGACACTCACTGTGGGCGCGCGAAGTCGGTCCGCGTTAACGCAAACCGCTGAATCAGTTTACGCAGCGGTTCCGCCAGATCGAAATCGGGCCCGGAGCAGGGGTGGATCCGAACCCGTCGACGCAGGTCAGAACGCTGCGCTTGTTCTATTCAGAATACTGAATTTCATCCACACTCGCGGGGCGGGAGGGGCTGGACGACGGTTACGGGGCGCACGCTGATTCGCATGTCCGCGAACTACTTCGATCCGGAATTTCGCCGCGCATTCTCGTCCGCGGCGATGGTGGTGATGACGGTCGTCCTGGCCGCACCCGGGTCGGCCGCGCCCGGCGGGGAGTTCGGGTGGCCGCTCGCGCCGCGGCCCGCCGTGGTGCGGGCCTTCGACAAACCCGAGCACGACTGGCTGCCCGGACATCGTGGCGTCGACCTGACGGGAAGCCGGGGACAGGCGGTGCTGGCGGCGGGTGACGGGATCGTGGTGTTCGCCGGAATCGTGGCCGGGAAACCGGTGGTCTCCATCGATCACCCGGGCGGGTTGCGCACCACCTACGAGCCGGTCACCGCGTCAATCACGGTGGGCCGCAGGCTGACTCGCGGCACCGTGATCGGCGTGCTCGCCGACGGGCATCCGCCCTGCTCTCCCTGCCTGCACTGGGGCGCCCGGCGCGACGGCGAATACGTCGATCCGCTCGGCCTGATCCATCGCGCGCCGATCCGGTTGAAACCGCTCACAGATCCGCCCACCGGGTCACGAGGCGGGCCATGATGGATCGATGCCGCAGCAGCCGTTCACTTATCCCGACGTCGGCGCGACCGCGGGCGAGTTCCCGGCGGGGTACCACCACTTCCGGCTGCGGCGCCGAATCGGTTCCGGCCGTGCGTTTTTCGACGAGGCCGCCGAACAGGTCCTCACCTATCGCATGCAACGCGGCAGCGGCGTCTTCCAGAACGCGTCGACGCCCGAGGCCCGGCCCGGCACCGACATCACCGTCCGCATCGGCTTCGGCCCGATCGGCTTCACCGCGCCCTGCCGTGTCGTCTATGTCGTGGACGAACCGAACCGCCGCGGATTCGCCTACGGCACGCTGCCGGGCCATCCGTTGCGCGGCGAGGAACTCTTCGCCGTCGAATACGACCCCGCCGACGACTCCGTGTACGGAGTCATCGCCTCGTTCTCCCACCCCGACCCCTGGTACGCCCGCCTCGGAGCACCTGTCGTCCGCCTCGTCCAGCGCTGGTTCTCCGGTCGCTACATCGCAGCGCTCGAGCCCCGCTGAGCGGCGCGGACCGCCCCACACTCGACCGGATCGTGATCGGTCAGCGGTTCGGCATTACTGAAGGCGACATCAAACTTTGAGATGAGCGGCGAGGGTAGCGGCCTCCGCGCGGAGACCGGCGGCGCGATCCGCTCCACTCTCGAACTCGGCGTATTCCCGTGCGGCGGTGAGCCGTTCGTCGATCTCGGCGCGGACGATGGCGACGACCTCGGCTTCGGTCAGTACACGGCGGGGGCGCTCGGCCGCGCCGGCGCCGACGGCGCTGCTCTCGATCGCGCCGGCCCGCGCATCGGAACCGTCCACGGCTTCGGCATTGTCGATCGCGGCCAGCGCCGAGCGCAGGGCGGCGGTGGCGTGACGGTCCCGGACCTTCATGGCGGCGGGGAGTGCTGCGCGGAGGCGTTCGCGTAAGGCGGGGGTCTCGGCGGGCGGCGGCGTCATGCCATTCGACGCTACCCGCCGAAATGCCCCGAACCGGATCTCAGCGACCGGGTGTCGCCAGCGGGGATTCGGGTGCCACACGCGGGACCCGCCGGTCAACGGGGCATCGCGAACCCGCCCCGCTGCTACGCGATCGGTTGAACGGCTGCGGGCGTGGCCTTTTCGCGTTCGGCCAGTTCGGACTTCCAGGTGCGGAAGCCCTCTTCGGTGCGGCCGCGTCGCCAGTAGCCGGAGATGGAGGACGCCCATTCGGCGGGGACGGCGCGCTCCTTGCGGATGTAAGGGCGCAGGTCGTGCATGACCGCACGGGCCTCACCGTGGATGAAGACCTGGACCCGGCCGTCTCGCCAGGGTGCGGAGCGGACGGTGGCGGCCAGCCGGTCGCCGGGTTCGGCGTCGCCGCGGTGGATCCAGGTGAGGTCCACACCCTCCGGGCGCGGGAAGGCGAGTTCGTCCGACGGGCCGCCGACCTCGACGAACACCTGGCCTACGGCGTCGGCGGGGAGAGCCGCGCAGGCGGCGGCGATGGCGGGGAGGGCGGATTCGTCGCCGGCGAGGAGGTGCCAGTCGGCGTCGGGGCGCGGGGCGTAGCCGCCGCCGGGGCCGAACAGGTCGATGGTGTCGCCGGGCTGGGCGGCGGCCGCCCAGGGGCCGGCGACGCCCTCATCGCCGTGGTGGACGAAGTCGATGGCGATCTCCTGGGCGGCGCGGTCGACTTCGCGCACGGTGTAGGTGCGCATGACGTCGCCGTCCGGGCCCGGGAAGATCAGTTTGACGTAGGCGTCGGTGCTGTCGTTGGGCTGGAAGGACGTGAAGCCCGGGCCGCCCAATCGGACCCGGATCAGGTGATCGGTCAGGTGAACCGCGTTCTGGACCACCAGCGTGATGCGTGTGCGCGCCAAAGGGCACCTCCATGGTCAGTGCATAATTAGGGTTACCTAACTGACGCTAGCACGGGTGTCGATAGGTCGTCGATAACTTTCCGATAGGCCGTAGATCACCGACCGCTTCCCCGGGTGCCGACGAACGGGCCGGTCAGGCGCGTGGGTGCGCCTGGTCGTGGACCTTCTTGAGCCGGTCGATCGAGACGTGGGTGTAGAGCTGGGTGGTGGCCATGCTGGCGTGGCCGAGGATCTCCTGCACCACGCGCAGGTCGGCGCCGCCCTCCAGCAGGTGGGTGGCGGCGGTGTGGCGGAACCCGTGCGGGCCCATGTCGGGTGCGCCGGGAATCGCGGAAACCACCTCGTGGACCACGGTTCTGGCCTGCCGGGGGTCGATGCGGCGGCCGCGGCGGCCCAGCAGCAGCGCCCGGCCCGAGTCCGGCGTCGCGAGGGCCGACCGGCCGAACCGGAGCCAGGCCTCGAGGGCTTGTTCGGCGGGCCCGCCGAAGGGCACCGACCGTTCCTTGTTGCCTTTGCCCAGCACCCGCACCAGCCGCCGTTCCCGATCGACGTCCTCGATGTCGAGGCCGCACAGCTCGCTCACGCGAATCCCGGTGGCGTACAGCATCTCCACGATCAGCCGGTCCCGCAGCGCCATCGGATCCTGCTGCGCCGCACCCGATTCCGCCGCCTCCATGGCCGCCCGGGCCTGCTCCTTCCCCAGCACCGACGGCAGCACCCGATGCGCCCGCGCCGATCCGAGGCGCGGCCCCGGATCCACCGCCAGCCGACCCGTATGCGTCAGCCACGCGGTGAATGTCCGCGCCGAGGACGCCCGCCGCGCCATCGTGGTCCGGGCCGCTCCGCCCGCCGCCTGTGCCGCGAGCCACGATCGCAGCAGGGCCAGATCCACCTCCCCCACACCGGAATCCACCGCCCGCGCCAGCAAATGTTCCAGCAATCCGCGAGCATCCCCCACATAGGCCCGCACCGTATGCGCCGACCGATTCCGACCCAATCGCAAATGCCGGCCGTACTCGGCCAGCAATGCCTCCAAATCCTCGGGCAACCCACTCATCCCCCCACGCTGACCGCATTCCGCCGCCTTTTCAAGCACCCCCGCCGCGCGATCGCGCCACACCAATTCCGGCGGACGGGATTACCGATGCCGTTCATGGGTCGCGGCAATGGCCCCGGCCCCGGAGGCCCCCGGCGACCGCATCCGATACCACCCGTCGCCATCGCAGCCGACCAGACCCGCGATCTCCAACGCGGACAGGGTGGCTCGCACCGTGGGCAATGCCAGCCCGGTGTCGGTGACCACCGCCCGCGGCAGCCGGGACCCGGTGGCGGGCAGCGCGGCCAGCACCAGCGCCTCGTCCCCGGACAGGTTGTCCTCCGGATCGGCCGGGACGGCTCCCGGCAGCGACAGCCGCAACGGCCCGGCCTCGTCGAGAATGTCCTCGGCCCGGGTCACGATGAACGCCTCCCCTTCCCGGATCATCCGGTGACACCCGATCGAGGCGGCCGAGGTGATCGGCCCCGGCACCGCCATCGCCGGACGCCCCAGCCTCCGGCACCACTTCACCGTGTTCCGAGACCCACTCCGCACCCCCGCCTCCACCACCACAACCCCATCCGCGAGCCCCGCGATCAGCCGATTCCGCGCCAGAAAATGATGCTTCCGCGCCGCCGTCCCCGGCGGATACTCGGTCACCACCAACCCCCGCTCCGCGATCTCCCCCAACAACTGGTCATGCTGCACCGGATACGGCCGATCCGGCCCACACGCGAGCACCGCGACGGTCATGCCACCCACCGCCAGCGCGGCCCGATGCGCCATCCCATCGATCCCGAAAGCCGCCCCCGACACAACAGTCCACCCTCGCGCGGCCAACTCCCCCGCGATCTCCCCCGTCGCGTGATTCCCATACCCGGTACTGCACCGGGCCCCCACCACCGCGATCGCCTTCTCGGTCGCCGTCACCAACGACTGCGTCCCCCGCACCCACAACACCAGCGGCACAGCCGCATCCGCATCATGGCCCGGATCCAACTGCCCCAACCCCAACATCCGCCACGCAGGCCACTCCCCGTCATCCGGCGTAACGACCCGCCCACCCAATCGCTCGATCAGCGCCAGATCCTCGTCCGCCCGCTCAATCCCCCGTCGCAACTCGGTAGGCCCCCGCAACACATCCGGCAACTCCCGCTCCCGCACAGCCCGAGCCGCCTCCACCACCCCCACCGACTCGATCAACGCCGACAAGGCCGCACAAGGCCCCTCCACCACCCGAGACAAGTACACCCACGCCAACCGCCGCTCATCCCCAGCGGCGCTCGTCTTCACGGTTTCGCTCATGCTCACCCCCGCTGCCGGAAACTCAACGCCTGCAGGATGTCCTGCGCGTTCGGAATATCGCCGCCCCGCAAATCCGCCACGGTCCAGGCCACTCTGATCGCTCGATCCGCGCCACGCGCCGACATGCGCCCGTGCTGCAGGGCGTTCTCCACCGGGGCGAGCGCTTCGCGTGGCAGCCGGAACCGTTGACGGAGCACATGTCCGGGGACCTGGGCATTGGTCGTCAGGCCCAGATCGGCCCACCGCTTCGAGGCGGCCTCGCGGGCCGCGGCCACCCGCGTCCGGACCACCTCGCTGCCCTCCACCTCGTCGCCGCTGAACGCACCGGCCGCCTGGGCGTGCATCCGGACCGCCAGGTCGATCCGGTCCATCAGCGGACCGGACAGCTTGCCGAGGTAGCGGCGGCGAGCCAAAGGCGCACAGATGCAATCGATATCGCGCGCCGGTGCGCAGGGGCAAGGATTGGCCGCGAGCACCAGTTGGAAGCGGGCGGGGAATCGCGACACCCCATCGCGCCGGGCGATACGCACTTCGCCCTCCTCGAGCGGAGTTCGCAGCGCCTCCAGAACTTTCGTGCTGATCTCGGCGCACTCGTCGAGGAACAACACCCCGCGATGGGCGCAGCTGACTGCCCCGGGTCGAGCCGAACCCGAACCGCCGCCGACCATGGCGGCCACCGATGACGAGTGATGCGGAGCCACGAACGGTGGCGCGGTGATCAACGGCGAATCGTCCGACAGCGTGCCCGCCACCGAGTGAATCGCGGTCACCTCCAGTGAATCCCGCTCGCGCAGCGGAGGCAGCAGTCCCGGAAGTCGTTGAGCGAGCATGGTCTTGCCGATCCCCGGCGGCCCGGTGAGCAGCAGGTGGTGACCACCGGCCGCCGCGACCTCCAACGCCCACCGTGCTTCCTCCTGGCCGACGACCTCACGCAGATCGCCGATCGAGGGCACGGGTTGCGGCGGCACGAGCTCCGGAACGGTCAGTTCTGCGCCGCCGCGCAGCCAGTCGAGGAGTTCGAGGAGGGTGGCGGCGCCGAGGACTCGGATGCCGTCGACCAAGCCTGCTTCGGGGAGGGCGGCGGTGGGGACGATGACGGTTCGGCGGCCGGCGTTTCGGGCGGCGAGGACTGCGGGGAGGATGCCTCGTACTCGGCGGACGCGGCCGTCGAGGGCCAGTTCGCCGAGTAGGACGGATTCGGCGAGGCGGTTGGAGGGGATGACTCCTGCCGCGTCGAGGACCGCGCCGGCGAGGGCGAGGTCGTAGACGCTGCCCACTTTGGGGAGGGTGGCGGGAGACAGGGCCAGGATTACGCGGCCGTCGGGCCATTTTTCGCCGGTGTTCGAGACGGCTGCCCGGACTCGGTCTCGGGATTCCTGGAGGGTGGTGTCGGGGCGGCCGACGAGGTGGACCGACGGGAGGCCCTGGCCTATATCGGCTTCGATTTCTACGAGTTGGCCCTCGACGCCGTTGACGGCGACGGAGTAGGCCCTGCCGAGGGGCATGTCAGAACGCCGCCTTCAGGTGCAGGATCTCCGGTGGGCGGCCGGGGCGCAGGATGACGGAGACGACGTCGAAGCGGATGCGCTGGAAGGGGCCGGGGTGGGCCTGCAGCCAGTGGCGGGCCACGGTGCGGATGCGCTGCTGTTTGAGGAGGGTGACGGCCTCCTCGGGGCGGCCGCAGCTCAGATTGCGGCGGGTTTTGACCTCGACGAAGGCGGTGATGTCGCCCTCGCGGGCAATGAGGTCGAGTTCACCGTAGCGGCATCGCCAATTGCGGGCGACGATCGACATCCCGGCCGTGCGGAGATAGTCCGCGGCCAGGTCTTCCCCCTGCGCTCCCAGCGCCAGATGCTGTGCCATTCAGCCAGCATGGCCGCGCCCGTACCGGACGCGGCCATGCCGACCTGGGAAAACAGCGAGGCTGGGGATAACCTCCAGCCTGTGGATCAGTCGGGAAGCCGCAGGTCGGTCTTCTCCAGCTCTTCGATATTCACGTCTTTGAAGGTGATCACGCGAACGTGCTTCACGAAGCGGGCGGGCCGGTACATGTCCCACACCCATGCATCCGACATCCGAACCTCGAAGTACACCTCGCCATCGGCGTTCTGCGGACGCAGTTCGACGGAATTGGCGAGGTAGAAGCGACGCTCGGTCTCCACCACGTACGAGAATTGCCCGACGATGTCCTTGTACTCGCGGTACAGGGATAGCTCCATCTCGGTTTCGTACTTCTCGAGGTCCTCGGCGCTCATCGGGTGGAACGTCCTCCTTGTCGCCCAACTGGGTGTAGAAACATCATCCCGCATACGCCGTGTCGGTAGCCACTCGGCCGGTCTCCCGGACGTTTCGCCACGATCGACGGTGCTCGGGCGTGATGCCGAGACGGGTCAGCGCCTCACTGTGCTCGGGGGTGTTGTAGCCCTTGTGGCCCGCGAAACCGTAGCCGGGATACTCGCGGTCCATCTCGACCATCATGCGGTCGCGGGTCACCTTGGCCAGCACGCTGGCGGCGGCGATACAGGCCGCGGACGCGTCGCCGCCAATCACCGGCAGCGAGGGCACCGGAATGCCCGGCACCCGGAACCCGTCGGTGAGCACGTAGCCGGGCACCGGATCGAGTCCGGCCACCGCCCGCCGCATGCCCTCGATATTGGCCACGTGGATGCCGATGGCGTCGATCTCCCAGGCCGGGATCACCACCACCGACCAGGCCAGCGCGATCCGCTTGATGATCGGGAACAGCTGCTCACGGGTGTTCTCGGTGAGCTTCTTGGAATCGTCGAGACCGGCCAGCGAGGTGTAGGCCTTGGGCGGTAGCAGGCAGGAGGCGACGACCAGCGGTCCGGCCGAGCAACCGCGCCCGGCCTCGTCCACGCCCGCGACCGGGCCCAGTCCGCTGCGGATCAGCGCGGCCTCGAGCGTGCGTAGCCCGCCCGCCTGCCGCATCACCACGCGCGGCGGCCAGTCACCGCGGTCGATCCGCTGAATCTTCTTACCGCCGCGCTCCTTCCGGCGCGCGCCGGCGGCTCCGCCTGCCATCTTCCCCACCGGTCGATTATCTCGCGATTCTCAGTTCGTCTGCGGGTTCTCGGCCCGGACCGGACCGATGCGGCTGGGCGGCCAGATCTTGAACACGGCCTTGCCGCGCACATCGTCGACCGGGACGGTGCCGTTCAGCTCGTCGCGCATGTGATAGCGGGAGTCGGCGGATTCGGCGCGGTTGTCGCCCATCACCCACAGGTTGCCCTCGGGCACCTTGACCTCGGGGAACGCGCGGCCGCCGGCATTGAACTGGATGTCGGGGTTCTGCGCGTTGAACGGGTTGTTGTGCAGCACGTACGGCTCGTCGAGCGGCTTCCACTCCGAACCGGGGGCGCTGTCCTTGACCAGGATGCGGCCCTGCGCGTCACAGCATTTGACCGACTGGCCACCCGTCGCGATGACCCGCTTGACCAGGTCGTTCTCGTCCGGCGGCACCAGGCCGAAGAAGGACAGGAAGTTCTGGACGCCGCGGACCGCGGTGTTCGACGAGCGGATCGACTTGTAGTGCCGGTTCCAGTCGTCGGTCGGGCCGACGAAGACCACCACGTCGCCCGGCTCCGGGTCGCCGAAGTAGTAGCTCAGCTTCTGCACGTAGATGCGGTCACCGGTACAGCCCGCGCACCCGTGCAGGGTGGGTTCCATGGACTGCGACGGGATCACGTACGGCCGGCCTATGAAGGTCACCAGCAGCGCCACGATCAACGCCGCGAATCCGATCAGGATGGGCAGCTCTTGCCAGAACGGGCGCTGCTTCTTCTTCGGCTTCGGCTGCAGGGGTTCGGGCGTCTGGGACCCATTGCCATCGCCCGACCCGGACTTCGTCACCGACTCGCTCTCGTCTGCCACCGGAACAGAGTAGCCCGGCACCGCGAAGAACCATGCGGTGCCGGGCTACTCGGCGTCGGCGAGCCGACAATGAAGCATTGTGGCGAGCCGACGGTGATGCTCTGTGAGAACCGATCCCCGACGAGTCGGGGACGGTCGCTACCTCAGCGCTTCTCCTTGATCTTGGCGGCCTTGCCGCGCAGATCGCGCAGGTAGTACAGCTTGGCGCGACGCACGTCACCGCGGGTCACGACCTCGATCTTGTCGAGGTTGGGGCTGTGCACCGGGAAGGTGCGCTCCACGCCGACACCGAACGACACCTTGCGCACGGTGAAGGTCTCGCGGATGCCACCGTTCTGGCGGCGGATGACGACGCCCTTGAAGACCTGGACTCGCTCCTTGTTGCCTTCAATAACCTTCACGTGCACGTTGACGGTGTCACCCGGGCGGAAGTCCGGGATGTCGTTGCGCAGCGAGCTTGCGTCGACGAAGTCGAGGGTGTTCATGTCCGTCCTTATTGGTTTTCGCGCGAACAGAGGAACCTGGCGGCTACCCGGGGAGGGTGCTCTACCGGTTCGTGCTCCGGATAATTGGGCGGTGCCCGGGCGCGGTGCGCCCAAGGCAACCTGAGCATTGTGCCAGACGACGCGGCCCGGACGGGAATCGGGGGCGACCGGCAGGCGGCCGACCGGCGCGATCCGCCGCCGGGCCCCGGCAAGCTACGGGCTGTCGACCGGTTCGGTCGGGCGCTCGAAGGGCTTGCGGCCCGGCATCAAGTGTAGGTGGGTCGGCGGTGGCGCCGGCGGGGCCGGGACCACGGTGCGGCTCAGCTCCTCCTCGGCGGCGCGCAGGACGTGCTCGGCGTCGGGCTTTCCGGCCAGCACATCCTGCACGAAGATCTTGGCGCGGATCATCGGGCGTCGGTAGCGGCGTTCCCGCACCATGGCGCGGCGCATGAGACCCGAGCGGGTGCCGTAGCGCCAGCGGGCCCAGGGCGCGCCCGGGCGGCTGAGTCGCAGCGCGCCGATGAAGAGCAGGGGCGGGAAGAACATGCCGAACAGACCGGTCCAGATCTTGCCCTTGGCGATGACGATCGCGGCGAGCAGCAGGTTCATCAACGCGAACGCGATCGTGAACAAGCGCTCGGGCACATTCGGATCGGACCGCAACTCGCGCAGGTCCCCGATGTCGAGCAGCCACAGCGGATGGAAACCCAGCAGCAGCAAGCCTGTCACGGCCAAGGCGACGAACACCGCGTCGACCGAGGTGCGGCCCTGCTCCTCCCAGTACACGTCGCGCAGGTAGTAGATGAGCGCGAACTCGTCGAGCACCAGGGCCGCGCCGAGCCCGAAAACCGCGGCGAGCGCACTGATCACGCCGACCGTGCTCTGATACAGCGCGACCAGTCCCATGCCGGACCCGAGCACCAGCACCACGCCGAACACCATGTGATGGATGTGCACGTCGCCCGCGCGGACATTGCCCGGCCACCACCGCACCTCTTTCCGGATGAGCCGCACGCTGATCCGGATCAACAGGAATCCGACGATGAACCCCAGCAGCAGGCATGCCAGCGGCATTCGGCCGTGCGCCACCACGACATCTTCCCACCACCGCCGCACATGCATGCCCGTGTCGCCTCCGGAATCCTCACGCGAACCCCAACCCCCGCCACGCTACCCGGGTCCAAGATCGGCACGCCGAGATCACGAACACGCGGCGACGCGACGGAGCTATACCCTGGCGACCATGCGACTGAGTACACGAAATCAACTCGATGGAACGGTCACCCAGGTCACCCGCGGCGAGGCCATGGCCGTCGTCCGCATCCGCCTCACCGGTGGCGACGAGATCACCTCCTCCATCACCCGCGATGCCGCCGACGACCTCGGCCTGGCCGACGGCACGCCCGTCAAGGTCCTGATCAAATCGACCGAAGTCTCGCTCGGCGTCGAATAGCCGCCCGGAGCGGCCTAGCCGGGCCCGATCCGCCTCCGCCGCTCCACTTTTCACCACCCCGCTCGACCTGCGACGACAGCCGGGTTGTCGGTCCACACCGGTTGTCGATCCCGACGGCACCCCGCACCGCGTCGGCTCCCCGATCCCGGAAGAGCCGTCCGGCCGCGCCCTGAGGTGGGCGCGGCCGGATGGGTGGTTCAGAACAGGTCGGTCAGCGACCGAAGCCCGCGCGGCGCAGAGCGTCGGCCATGCTGCCGCTGGCGGCGGGCTGGTTGCGGTTGCCGCCGCCCTGATTGCGGTTGCCGCCCTGGCGGTTTCCGCCGGAGCGGTCGCCACCCTGACGATCGCCGCCCTGACGGTTGCCACCGCCGCGCTGGCCGCCGCCCTGGTTGGCGCGGGGACCGCCGCGCTCGGGCTTGCCGGCGCCGGGCTCGTCGTCGAGGCGCAGCGACAGGCCGATGCGCTGGCGCTGGACATCCACTTCCAGGACCTTGACCTTCACGACATCGCCGGACTTCACGACCTCGCGCGGATCCTTGACGAAGTTGTGGGACATGGCCGAGACGTGGACCAGGCCGTCCTGGTGGACGCCGATGTCGACGAACGCGCCGAACGCGGCCACATTGGTGACGACGCCCTCGAGCACCATGCCGGGCTTCAGGTCGGCGACCTTCTCGATGCCCGCGGCGAATTCGGCCGTCTTGAACTCCGGTCGCGGGTCGCGGCCGGGCTTCTCGAGCTCGGAGATGATGTCGGAGACGGTGGGGACACCGAACTGCTCGTCGGTGAAGTCCGCGGGACGCAGGGCGCGCAGCGCGGAGGTGTTGCCGATGATCTCCTTGATGCCCTTGCCGCTGGCGTCGAGGATGCGGCGGACCACCGGGTACGCCTCGGGGTGCACGCCGGAGGTGTCGAGCGGGTCGTCGCCCTCGCGGATGCGGAGGAAGCCGGCGCACTGCTCGAAGGCCTTGGGGCCCAGGCGCGGGACGTCCTTGAGCCCGGCGCGGTTACGGAACGGGCCGTTGGCATCGCGGTGGGCCACAATGGATTCGGCGATCGAGTTGGAGATGCCCGACACCCGCGACAGCAGCGGGACCGAGGCGATGTTCACGTCGACGCCGACCGCGTTCACCGCGTCCTCGACCACCGCGCCCAGCGAACGGGCCAGCAGGGTCTCGGACACGTCGTGCTGGTACTGGCCGACACCGATGGACTTCGGGTCGATCTTCACCAGTTCGGCCAGGGGGTCCTGGAGGCGGCGGGCGATGGACACCGCGCCGCGCAGCGACACGTCCATGTCGGGCAGCTCCGCGGAGGCGTACGCGGAGGCCGAGTACACCGACGCGCCCGCCTCGGAGACCACGATCTTGGTGGGCTTGTTCTCCGGGATGCGCGAGATCAGTTCGGTGGCAAGGGCGTCGGTCTCGCGGGAGGCGGTGCCGTTGCCGATGGCGATCAGCTCCACATTGAACCGGGCGACCAGTGCGCCGAGCACGGCGAGCGACTTCTCGGTCTGCCCCTGCGGCTTGTGCGGGTAGATGACCTCGGTGGCGACGGCCTTACCGGTGGAGTCGACCACGGCCACCTTCACACCGGTGCGGTAGCCCGGGTCCAGGCCCATGGTGGTGCGAGTGCCCGCCGGGGCGGCCAGCAGCAGGTCGCGCAGGTTGGCGGCGAACACGTCGACGGCATCGCGTTCGGCGGACTGGCGCAACCGCATCCGGGTGTCGATACCCAGGCTGACCTGCAACTTGGTCCGCCACGCCCAGCGCACGGTGTCCAGCAGCCAGCCGTCGGCGGCCCGGCCACGATCGGCGATGTCGAACTTGACGGCGATGCGGCCCTCGTAGATCGAGCGCTGCCCGTCCTCGAGCTCCTCGGTGTCGGGTTCGAGGTGCAGGTTGAGCACCTCCTCCTTCTCGCCGCGCAGCAGCGCCAGAATGCGGTGCGAGGGGAGCTTGGAGAACGGCTCGGAGAATTCGAAGTAGTCGGCGAACTTCGCGCCCGCCTCTTCCTTGCCCGCGCGCACGGACGAGGACACCTGGCCGCGGTCCCACATCAATTCGCGCAGTTCACCGACCAGGTCGGCGTCCTCGGCGAAACGCTCAACCAGGATGGCGCGGGCGCCGTCGAGCTGTTCGGCGTTGTACTGCGCGGGATCGGTGGTGGGGTCGCCCAGCAGCGCGTCGGCCACCGGCTCGTGCCCGGCCTCGCGCGCGATCTGCGCCTTGGTGCGCCGCTTCGGCTTGAACGGCAGGTAGATGTCCTCGAGGCGGGCCTTGGTGTCGGCGAGCATGATCTGCGTGTGCAGCGCGTCGTCCAATTTGCCCTGGCCACGGATGGATTCGATGATCGAGCCCCGGCGCTCGTCGAGTTCTCGCAGGTAGTGGAGGCGCTCGTCGAGGGTGCGTAGCTGCGCGTCGTCGAGTCCGCCGGTGACTTCCTTGCGGTAGCGGGCGATGAACGGCACGGTCGAGCCGGCATCCAGGAGTTCGACGGCGGAGCGCACCTGCTCCTCGCGCACGCCCAGCTCGTCGGCGATACGCCGGCCGACGCTGGCGAGGCGGACGGTGCCGGTGGCACCTGCGGATGCTGCGCTGACGGTTTCGGAGGCTGTCGTCACGCCCGCAGACACTACCGCCGTCGTCCGACGCCCGGTGCAACGCCCACGCGCGATTCGGTCCGTTCTGTCCCGCGAGTCTCGGATCGGCGCGCCGCGAGGCCGGTGGCAGGATCGACCCCCGTGCCGATCCCGACTCTGCGCGAACGTGTTCCACGTCGAGTGTTGCGGGCCTGCGCCCATGCCGCCTTGGCGGCGGGGCTGGCGGTGGCCGCGGCGGGCTGTGGTTCGAGCGGTTCCGCCTCCACCACCGACGGATCCACGGTGCCCGACCTGGATCCGAGCGCGGTCAAGATGCTGCCACTGGGCCCGAGCGAGTCCTTCGGAGTCACGTCCACGGGGGTTTACACGCTGGCCGACGACGGGATCACCGGCGTGGACATCCGTACCGGACAACAGCTTTGGAAGATCGCGTCGACCGGAAATCCGCCCGAGCAGGGCAAGATCCAGGTGCTGGACTCCGGCCGTGTGCTGCTGGCCGGATGGCAGGGCACTCCAGGCCTGACCGCCTACGACACCGGGACCGGCGCGCGGCTGTGGGACACCCCGGCCGAGCAGTGGTTCGAGTCGGATTCCACCACCGGGCAATTCGTCCACTTCGATCCGCGCACCGGCGAGCAGCGCTGGTCTGTGGATCCGGGCACGCTCGGTTGCGCCACGCCATTGCCGAAAGACCTTCCAGCCCTGTTCGATTCGGATGTGCCCAGCCTGGCCGAAGGTCCCGGCGTCGTCATGTTCCGCTGTGCCGCGGCAGGCGGCCGGACCGTCGTCGGCGGTCTCGATCGCACCACCGGATCCACGGTCTGGCATCGCGACATCCCCGAGAAGGGCAATTTCCTGCGCGGCCCCGGACGGATGGCCATCGTGGTGACCGACGGCAGCATCGACACCGTCGACATGGCCACCGGGTCCTCACTCGGCAGCCGGAAAGCCGCCTCCGACAAGGAATTCCGCGCCCTGCTCGCCGACGGTTCGTCGCTCACGATGGACAGTTATGTCATCGCCGACGACAAGGACATGCGGCTGCAATCCCCCGACGGCAGCGTCCGCTGGAGCGTGCCCCTGGACGCGCACAAGGAGGAGATGCAGCCGTCGATGGTGAGCAGCCGCAACGCCGTCTTCCTGCTCATGCGGGAGGGCAGCGGGTCCAAGGCATGGCTGGTGGCCTACGACACCAGGAACGGCAAACGGACCGTCGTCCTCGGCCCGGACCCGACCACGGCGGGCGAAAAGCCCACGCTCACCATGAATCTGGACATCTCGCACACCCGGCTCTATCCCGCGCCGTGGGGAATCCTCGTCACGGGTTCGGACAACAGTTACGCCGCCATCCCGAAACGCTGACCGGTCTCAGCCGAGTTCGGTCGGCGCGGCCTCGGGCAGCAGGTCGGGCCGGCGCTCGGCCGTGCGTTCCAGCGACTGCTCGTGCCGCCACTGCGCGATCTTGGCGTGATTGCCGGACAACAGGATCTCCGGCACGTCCAGCCCGCGCCAGCTCACCGGCCGCGTGTAGGACGGGCCCTCGAGCAGTCCGTCGGAGAACGAATCCTGTTCGTGGGACTGCTGATTGCCCAGCACGCCCGGGATCAACCGGACGAACGCCTCGGTCATGACCAGCACCGCGGCCTCGCCGCCGATCAGCACGTAATCGCCGATGCTGACCTCCTCGACGCGCACGCGCCGCGCGGCATCGTCGAAGACCCGCTGGTCGATGCCCTCGTAGCGGCCGCACGCGAACACGATGTGCTGTTCGCCCGACCAGCGTTGCGCGGTCTCCTGGGTGAACGGCACGCCCGCGGGGGTGGGCACCACCAGCAGGGCATTGTCCGGGCACACCTCGTCGAGGGCGTCGCCCCACACGGTCGGTTTCATGACCATGCCGGGCCCGCCGCCGTAGGGGGTGTCGTCCACGGATTTGTGCACGTCATGGGTCCAGTGGCGCAGATCGTGCACCTCGACCTCGAGCAGGCCCTTGTCGATGGCCTTGCCCAGCAAGGCCGCTCGCATCGGCTCGAGGTATTCGGGGAAGATCGTGACGACGTCGATACGCATGCCGCTACTCCGGGTCCAGCAGGCCCTCGGGCGGGTCGATGACGATCAGCCCGTCGGCGACGGACACGGTCGGCACCATGGCCAGCACGAACGGCACCAGGATCTCCCGGCCCGCGGGCGGGTAGGCGTCCCCGGCCTTGATCGAGAGCAGTTCTCCCGCAGCGGAATGCAGCACTTCGTTGACCGTGCCGACGAGGGTTCCGTCGGCGAGTTCGACGCGGAGCCCTTCGAGCTCGTGGTCGTAGTACTCGTCCGGATCCTCGGAGGGCGGCAGGTCCGCGGTGTCGACCACGAACAGCATGCCGCGCAACGCATCCGCGGCGGTGCGATCGACGAGCCCGTCCAGACGCAGCAGAAGCCGGCCCGAGTGCTCCCGGGCCGACTCCACTACGAATTCCTGCGTCTGCTTCGCGCGCGGCAGCTTCCCCGTGAGGACGCTGCCGGGCGCGAACCGCAGATCCGGCTCGTCGGTGCGGACATCTACGACGAGTTCGCCACGCACACCGTGCGATTTGGCGACCCGCCCGACGACCAGTTCCATCTACTGATCCGTGTCGACCACGTCGACGCGAATGCCCTTGCCGCCGATGCCGGCGACCAGGGTGCGCAGCGCGGTCGCGGTACGACCGCCGCGACCGATCACCTTGCCCAGATCGTCGGGGTGCACGTGCACCTCGACGGTGCGGCCACGACGGCTGGTGATCAGCTCGACGTGGACGTCGTCCGGATTGGCGACGATGCCGCGAACCAGATGTTCGACGGCATCAGCCACGACGGCGCTCATTACTCGGCGGCTTCGGTGGTGGCCTCAGCAGCCTCGGCCTCGGCGGCCTCGTCCTTCTTGGCGGCCTTCTTCTTGGGGGTGACGGCCTCGGCGACCGGCTCGTTCTCGGCGGCGGCCAGCGCGGCGTTGAACAGGTCCAGCTTGGACGGCTTCGGGGCCGCGACCTTCAGGGTGCCCTCGGCGCCCGGCAGGCCCTTGAACTTCTGCCAGTCGCCGGTGATCTCCAGCAGACGCTTCACCGGCTCGGTCGGCTGCGCGCCGACACCCAGCCAGTACTGGGCGCGCTCGGAGTCGATCTGGATGAGCGAGGGCTCCTGCTTCGGCTGGTAGATGCCGATCGACTCGATGGCGCGGCCGTCACGACGGGTGCGGGCGTCGGCGACGACGATGCGGTACTGGGGGTTGCGGATCTTGCCCAGACGGGTCAGCTTGATACGAACAGCCATGAGCTGCTTCCTTTCAAAGGTTGGTCACGTCGCAATTCAGCGACCCACTCGCGGTGGGCCCGGTTTTGCGTCAAGTGCTGTGACCGCCGCGCGGTACGGAACCGGAGACGGGCTGACACTGTCCTCGATGAGGACGGTCGTTCATTCTGCCAGACCCCCGTCCGGCCGGAGAAATCGCCCCGCAACCCCCGGAAACGGCGACAGCCCACCGGAGGGTCCCGATGGGCTGTGACCGTACCCGCCGCTAGTTCGGGGTCGAGCTGCCCGAGGTCAGCAGCTTCACGATCAGTCCGGCCAGCACGCTGATGGCCAGGGCTTCGATGGAACCCACGGTCGTTCTCCTCATCAGGGGTCGAGAAATGAAACGTGTGAAGCATGCACGATTCACTATCCCCGCGCAGGGGAATCGGCAGAAGAGTCCTACCGGCGGCGCAGACAGATGGTCAGGCCCGTGGTGACGCCGGGGTCGTAGGTCAAGCTGACCCCCGTGCCCGCCGGGCAGGCGTTGTCGTTCGAATCGTGGCGATCGGTGACCTCGTACTCGGCCTTCGACTCCGCGCAGTCGATGCGGTGCAGACCGGCGGCCGACGAGGCGCGGACTCCGTTGTCGGTGACGCAGTCGCCCACCACGGCGTACCGCGCATCACCGAGATCGGCCGGGCCCATGCAGACCACCAGCACCAGATCCGTCTTGTCGTTGCCGCGGGTGAACACCGAGTTCGCACCCAGATCGTCCGAGCACTCCGGGCGCGCGGGCATGCCGTGGACGGTGCGCACCGACAGGACCCGCTGCGAGGCGCCCGAAGCGGTGCAGGCCACCTTCTTCATGGTGTTGCGGTCGCCGCAGTCACCGAGCTTCGCGGTGCCCATCGAGGTGGTGTCGGTGTCATTGGCGCACACCACGATCGCGCGGCCGCCCAGCGAGGACTGCGCGAACGCCATCCGCGCCGCCGGATACTGCTTGCACGCCTGATCGGTGACCGGGACCTTCGTATGCAGTTCGATCGCAACGACTTTCGCCGGTGCGGGGGTCATGCCGCAGTCGACCCGGGTCAGAGTGTCCCCCGCGCCCTTCACGTCGACGCAGTCCTCGGCCTGCAACGCGCCCGGGTCGGTGAGATTGAACCGGGTCGGGGCCAGGCACAGGATGGTGCTCGTCCCCTTGCCCGCCACGGGCCACTCGGTCACCGCGCGGGTGGCGTCGGGGTACTTCGCGCACGCCGTTTCCACCGGGAACACCAGATCCTCGCGGGCCACGATCCTGTACAGCGAGTACTCGTCACCGCATCCGTGCACCACGGGCTTGACGGGCGTCTCGAGCGCGACGCAGGCGCCGACGGGGAACGCCACCGGATCCGGCCGGGTGAGCACCCACCCGAACAATGCCGACGCCGCGCCGACGATCACCACCGCGAGCACCGCGCCCCACACCCACCACCGCCGCTTCCGCGGGGCCGAGGTGGGAATCCCCGGTGCGTCGGCCGAAACCGCCGGCCCCCAGCCGGGATTCGCCTCGACCGGCTGCCCGGGCGACTGGTCCCTCGGCGGTGCCACGCGGGCGACGGGATCGGATGGTTCGAGCATGGTTCCCTCCCACGGACTGCTGCAGAAACTCTCCGCGACAATGCAGGGGGAGATCGTAAGACCCGGCATTTCCGATGCCGGGTGACGGATTGGGATACCTATACGCCGTGGATATTCGAGCCGGATCGGCTCAGCGGTACGCGGTCACCGGGTCGCGGCGGTCATAGACGTGGCCGCGCAGCACCACCCAGGAGGGGGTGGTGAGGATGCGGAGGTTGACGCGGGGGTCGTCCTGGTAGACAACGAAATCCGCGGGGGCGCCCGGGGTGATGCCGGGGTGGCCGAGCCACTCCCGGGCGTTCCAGGCGGACGCGCCCAGCGCGTCGTGGGCACTGAAACCGGCCTCGGTGAGGGCGATGATCTCGTCGGCGATGCGGCCGTGGCGGATGGAGCCGCCCGCGTCGGTGCCGGTGTAGACGGGCACCCCGGCGTCGTGGGCCTTGGCGACGGTGTCGCGGGAGCGGCGGTGGAGGTCGCGCATGTGGGCGGCGTAGGTGGGGAATTTGGCTGCGCCGTCGGCGATTCCGGGGAAGGTGTCGATATTGACGAGGGTGGGGACCAGGGCGGTGCCCTGCGCCGCCATGGCGGCGATGGTGTCGTCGGTGAGGCCGGTGCCGTGCTCGATGCAGTCGATGCCCGCGGCGAGCAGGCCGGGCAGGGCGTCCTCGCCGAAGACGTGGGCGGTGACACGGGCGCCCTCGCTGTGGGCGGCGTCGATGGCGGCCTTCAGGACTGGATCCGACCACAGCGGCGCGAGGTCGCCGACCGCGCGGTCGATCCAGTCGCCGATGATCTTGACCCAGCCGTCGCCGCGGCGGGCCTGCTCGGCCACGATGTCGGGCAGGTCGCGCTCGTCGTCGAGCTCGATGCCGAGTTCACGGATATAGCGTCTGGGGCGGGCGATGTGGCGGCCCGCGCGGATGATGCGCGGCAGATCGGCGCGCTCGTCGAGGAAACGGGTGTCGACCGGTGAGCCCGCGTCGCGCAGCAGCAGCGCGCCGGCGTCCCGCTCGACCTCGGCCTGGGCGATCAGCCCGTCCGAATCCTCTTGTCCGCCACCGTATTTGATGCCGACATGGCAGTGCGCGTCGACCAGGCCGGGCAGGATCCAGCCGGAGGCGTGCACGGTGTCCGCGCCGGGCACCGGCTCGGCGGAGATCACCCCGTCGCGCACCCACAGATCACGGAGTTCACCGTCGGGCAGGACGAAGCCACGGAAATGCAGCCGCATGGGATCACTATCGCACGGACCGCTACACCACCCTCGGTTTCGAGGGCGCGGCCAATCTCTACGACGGCGGCATGTGGGCGACCAGCTTCGCCATCGTCGAGTTGACCCCCGAGATCGAGGCCCGGATCACCGCGCTGGTGAAACAGGCGGCGAGCTGAGACTCAGGACTTCGCGAAAGCGCCCATCAGGGCGGGCAGATCCTCGCGGATCGGCAGCCCGTGCCCGGGCACCAGCACCTCGGCCCCCAGGTCGGCGAGGCTCCGCGCGCTCGCCAGCGTTCCGGGCTCGTCGTGGTTGAACACGCCCGGCAGCAACTGCAGACCGGTCCCCCGCGCGATGGGGTGACCGGTGACCAGGGCGTCCCCGGAGAACAGCACGCCTTCCGATGGCATGTAGTACGCGGTGTGACCGTTCGTGTGACCGGGCGTCGGCACCGCGACGAACCCGCCCGGCAACGCCGCCAGGGTCTCCGCGTCCGCCGCCACCGCGGTCGGCACGCTCATCCCGATATGCCCCACGCAGGCCCGCAGCGTCTGCGCCACCCACACCGCGCCGCGTCGATTCCCCAACTGCCCTGCCATCTGCAGCGGCGTGATCTGTTGCAGGTACTCCCGTTTGGCGTGCCGGACCTCCTCGGCCCCGGTGTACACCGGCACCCCGGCCCGCTCGACCAGGGCCGGAATCGCCCCGATGTGATCCAGATGCGCGTGGGTCACGAGGACCGCCGCGATATCGCCGAGCTGATGCCCGATCTGGGACACCGAACTCAACACCGCGGCGGTATCGGCGGGATACCCCGCGTCCACCACGGTCACACCACGATCATCACTGACCAACGCCCAGTTGACGTTCGTCCCCGCCACGACGTACACGGAATCGGAAACCTGATCGATTTTCACGCCCGAACCGTACCGACGATCCGGGCACCGCACACGGCGACGCGGAGCCCGCGGTTATCGCGTCAGTTCTTGGGGAAGTTCAGCTTGCTGAGGTCGAAGCCCTCGAGGCCCGGGGGCAGCTCGTTGAGGCCGGCCGGGAGGTTGGACAGGTCCGGCATGCCGCCGGGCATGCCGCCCGGGAGGCCGGGCATGCCGGGGAAGCCGCCGCGCACCTTGGGCGGGGTCGGGCCGCGTCCGCCCTTCTTGCCCTTCTTGCCGCCCTTCTTGGTGTTCTTGCCGCCCCGGTTGCCGCCGGGGAAACCGAACTGGCGGCTCATCGCGCCCATCATCTTCTTCGCTTCGAAGAAGCGGTCCACGAGCTGGTTGACGTCGGAGACCGCGACACCCGAGCCGTTGGCGATGCGCAGGCGGCGGGAGGCGTTGATGATCTTCGGGTTGGCGCGCTCGGCGGGGGTCATGCCGCGGATGATGGCCTGCACGCGGTCGAGCTGCTTGTCGTCGACCTGCGCGAGCACGTCTTTCATCTGGCCCGCGCCCGGCAGCATGCCCAGCAGGTTGCCGATCGGGCCCATCTTGCGGATGGCCAGCATCTGCTCGAGGAAGTCCTCGAGGGTCAGCTCGCCGGAGCCGATCTTGCGGGCGGCCTCCTCGGCCTGCTTGGCGTCGTAGACCTGCTCGGCCTGCTCGATCAGGGTGAGCAGGTCACCCATGCCGAGGATGCGCGAGGCCATGCGGTCGGGGTGGAAGACGTCGAAGTCCTCGAGCTTCTCACCGGTGGAGGCGAAAAGGATGGGCTGGCCGGTGATCTCACGCACCGACAGCGCCGCACCACCGCGGGCGTCACCGTCGAGCTTGGTGAGCACGACACCGGTGAAGCCGACGCCGTCGCGGAAGGCCTCGGCGGTGGAGACCGCGTCCTGACCGATCATGGCGTCGAGGACGAACAGGGTCTCGTCGGGGTTGACGGCGTCGCGGATGCCCGCGGCCTGCCGCATGAGCTCCTCGTCGATGCCGAGGCGACCGGCGGTGTCGACGATGACCACGTCGTACTGCTTGGCCTTGGCCTCCTCGATACCGGCGCGCGCGACGTCGACCGGATCGGACGCCGAGACGCCCAGCGGGTTCTCGCCGCCGCCGATGGAGGTGCCCGGGTGCGGCGCGAAGACCGGCACCCCGGCCCGCTCGCCGACCACCTGCAGCTGGGTGACCGCGCCCGGACGCTGAAGGTCACACGCGACCAGCAGCGGCGTATGACCCTGCCCCTTCAGGTGTCTGGCGAGCTTGCCCGCGAGGGTGGTCTTACCGGCACCCTGCAGACCGGCCAGCATGATGACCGTGGGCGGGTTCTTGGCCAGGCGCAGCCGCCGGGTCTCGCCGCCGAGGATCTTGATGAGCTCGTCGTTGACGATCTTGACGATCTGCTGCGCGGGATTCAGCGCCGCGGAGACTTCCGCGCCCTTGGCGCGCTCCTTGACATTGGCGATGAAGCCGCGCACCACGGGCAGCGCGACGTCGGCCTCGAGCAGCGCCAGGCGGATCTCACGAGCGGTCGCGTCGATGTCCGCCGGCGACAGGCGTCCCTTGCCACGCAGATCCTTGAGGGCACCGGCCAACCGGTCGGAAAGGGATTCGAACACCGATGCTCCTGATCTCGAGGGACGTTCACTCGAGATACCAGGGTAGTGGTTATTCGAGCGACCGCGGGCGGGGGCCGGGGCGGTGCAGGTCGTGCTTCTCGATGGCAACCATGCCGACCGCCTCGCGGGCGGTGAGGCCCAGCTCCAGGGCGAGCCCGTCGAGGATCGCCCAGCCGGCGTCCGACGGGCTCTCGCCGGTGACGGCGGAGGCGATGGTCATGGCTGTCACGGCCTGCTGCCCGGTGAGGGTCCGGCCGGGCAGCCAGGAGACCACCCAGCGGTCGCCACCGACACAGCGGGCGATGTGCGCGGTCAGATCGCTTGTCATCATCGACGCGGAAACGACTTCGATTGCCACCGACTCACTCCCCTCGTGCTCGCGACTCGTGACTGAACACGTGCACGCGGAATACTAGGGTGTGACACCGGTCACTCGGCCGCCTTACAGCAAATCTCCTGCAACATTCTGATCACCTGGCAAACGCCTGGTTTGCCAGTTACTCCCGTCGCCTGGTCTCCAACCGGAAAACCGCTGGAAGATCCGTTTCAGCTGTCCGATTCAGGCGATTTCTTCGGTTGTTGCGGCGGCACCACCGCGAGCACCGCCGCCGAGATCTCGGCTCGCCGCCCGGGCGTGTCGGTATCGCCCAGATCCAGGCAGAACGTGTCGACGACCGCGGAACCCAGGGTCACCACCTTCGCCCACGACACGTTCACCCCCGATTCGGCCAGCGCGGCGGCCAACCGGTTCAGCAACCCGATCCGGTCCTCGGCTCGCAATTCCAGCAACACCCGCCCCGGCTCGGCGGTCTCGTGCCAGAACACCCGCGGCCGCGCCTGCGCGAACGGACTCGGCTGGGTGCCGACCGCGTCGCGCTCCTTGCGGGCCAGCACCGACGCCAGATCCAGATCGCCGTTGATGGCGCGGATCAGCTCCTGCCGCAGCAGACCGGCGTCCGGCGGATCACCGAACCGCGGGGCCACCACGAAGGTGTCGATGGCCGCCTCGCCCACACTGGCCAGCTCGGCCGACAACACGCGCAGCGAATGCACGGCCAGCACGCCCGCGGCCTCCGACAGCAGTCCCGGACTGTCCGGGGCGACCACGGTGACCACGTGGTGGTAGCGCCCGTCCCCCGGCTTCAGATCCACGTGCACGCCACCGGATTTCGCGCGGGCATGCAGCTCCTCGGGGATCGGGGTCGGCTCCGGCAGCGGGTCGCCCGCCATGGCGTGGCGGCAGTTGCGGACCAGATCGCCGATCAGCGAGGCCTTCCAGTCGTTCCACACCCCGGGCCCGGTGGCCAGCGCGTCGGCCTCGGCCAGCGCGGCCAGCAGCTCCAGCAGATGCGGGTCGCCGTCGAGGGCGTCGATCACCATCTTCACGGTGTCGGGGTCGGACGTGTCGCGGCGCGTGGCGGTATCGGGCAGCAGCAGGTGGTGACGCACCATGGCGGCCAGCGTCTGCACGTCGGAAGGCCACAGCCCCAGGCGATTTCCGATCGACACGGCCAGTTCCGCGCCGACCAAGCTGTGATCCTCGGTGCGGCCCTTGCCGATATCGTGCAGCAGCGCGCCCAGCAGCAGCAGGTCCGGGCGGGAGACACGGGTGGACAGCGCCCCGGCCTGGGCGACGGTCTCCATCAGGTGGCGGTCCACGGTCCAGGTGTGCATGGCGTCGCGCGGCGGCAGGTCGCGCACCACACCCCATTCCGGAAACAGCCTGCCCCACAAGCCCGTTCGGTCCAGGGCCTCGACGGCGTCGACGCTGCCGCGGCCCGCGCCCAGCAGCACCAGCAGGTCGTTGAGCGCTTCTTTGGGCCACGGCTCGCGGAGTTCGGGCGCGTCCTCGCCGAGCCGGTTGAGGGTGGTGGCCGACATCGGCAGCCCGGTCTGTGCCGACGCCGCGGCCACCCGCAGGATCAGGCCGGGATCGCGCTGCGGGCGGGCATCGCGGGCGAGCACCACTTCTCCGGAATGCTCGACCACCCCCTCATCGAGTGGTCGGCGCACCGGAACACGGCGCAAGCGCGCGAGCCCGCGGCGGGGCAGCGCGTTCCCGGCGGTCCGCAGCCCGACATCGGTGGAGTAGCCGATGGTTCGGGCCGCGTCGCTGAGCGTGCGGGCCAGATCGAAGCGGTCACCGATCCGCAGGGCCGCCCCGATCTCGTCGGCGTCCTGGGCCCTCAGCTGGTCGCGGGCGCGGCCCGCCACCCGATGCAGCTCGGTGCGTACATCGAGCAGGCGGCGGTGCGCCTGCTTCAGCCCGCCGCCCGGCACTTCCGGACCGAGCCCCGGCATGGCGTCGGTCAGTTGTGCTATGGCGAGGGCGTCCAGCAATTGGATGTCCCGCAGTCCGCCGCGCCCGTTCTTGAGATCGGGTTCGGCGCGGTGGGCGACGTCTCCGCTCCGGCGCCAACGGGTCTGGGCCTGTTCGATCAGGGCGTCGAAACGGGACCGGATCCCGGCCCGCCAGTCCCGGCGCACGCCGCCGATGAGCAGGTTGCTCAGTCCGTCGTCGCCGACGATGTGCCGGGCCTCGAGCATGCCGAGGCCGGCGGTGAGATCGTCGGCGGCCACGCGCAGCGCCTGCGGGACGGTGCGCACGCTGTGATCGAGCTTGATGTGGGCGTCCCACAACGGATACCAGAGCTGATCGGCGACCTCGGCGACCCGGGCGGGGTCGACGTCGTCGTAGAGCAGCACCAGATCCAGGTCGGAGTAGGGCAGCATCTCCCGGCGGCCCAGCCCGCCCACCGCGACCAGGGCGAGCCCGCTGTCGGCGGTGATGCCGACCTCGTGGCCCTTGGTGGTCAGCCACAGGTCGTAGAGATCCACCAGGGCCTCGCGCAGGGCCTCGGCGTCGAGCCGGACGGCGCGGCCGTTCGAGCCGTGCTCGGCCAGCAACTGGTTGCGGGCCCGGACCAGGTCCGAGGCGCCGCCGGAGACCTTGGTGTCCTCGGCCTTGTCATCGCGTTCCTGCTGGAAACCCACAACCCGCCCCTCTCGATTCAATTCACTTCGCCGCCCCGGCACGGGGACGGCCCCGTCACCGCCGGTTTCGACACCGACGGGGCCGGGGCCGCCACGGGGATCCCGCTCGAATTACAGAGCGTCGGAACCGCGTTCGCCGGTGCGCACCCGGACGATGGTGTCGACCGGGGTGACCCAGACCTTGCCGTCGCCGATCTTGCCGGTGCGGGCGGCTTCGACGATGACCTCGACGACCTTGTCGACGGAGGCGTCGTCCACCACAACCTCGACCCGGACCTTCGGGACGAAATCCACCGAGTACTCGGCACCGCGGTAGACCTCGGTGTGGCCCTTCTGGCGACCGTAGCCCTGCACTTCGCTGACGGTCATGCCGAGCACGCCCGCCTGCTCCAGGCCGGTCTTCACGTCCTCCAGGGTGAACGGCTTCACGATCGCAGTGATCAGTTTCATGTTCGTCATGCCTCCTTGACGGCGGCGGTGCGCGCCGCACCACTCACAGCAGCGAAATCGTATGCCGATTCTGCGTGCTCGGACTCATCCAAGCCCTGGAACTCGGCTTCCTCGTTCACCCGGAGACCGATGGTGTACTTGATGGCGAGCGCGATGATCAGGGTCGCGATGCCCGAGAAGGCAAGCACCGCACCGGCTCCCACGGCCTGCTTGATCAGCTGATCGAAGCCGCCGCCGTAGAACAGACCCTTGACCGCGGCCGGAGCCTCGGGGGCGGCGACCAGGCCGACCATCAGGGTGCCCGCGATACCGCCGACCAGGTGGACGCCGACCACGTCGAGCGAGTCGTCGAAGCCGAACTTGAACTTCAGGCCCACCGCGAGAGCACAGAGCACACCGGCGACCACACCGATGGCGAGCGCGCCGATCACGTTGACCGAGGAGCAGGAGGGGGTGATGGCGACCAGACCGGCCACGATGCCCGAGGCGGCGCCCAGGGAGGTGGCGTGACCGTCGCGGATCTTCTCCACGAGCAGCCAGGCGAGCATGGCTGCGCCGGTGGCGACGGTGGTGGTGACGAAGGTGGCGCCCGCGATGCCGTTGGAGCCGACCGCCGAACCGGCGTTGAAGCCGTACCAGCCGAACCACAGCAGACCGGCGCCGAGCATCACGAACGGCAGGTTGTGCGGACGCATCGGGGTCTTCGGCCAGCCCTTGCGCTTGCCGAGCACGATCGCCAGGACGAGGCCCGCGACACCGGCGTTGATGTGGACCGCGGTACCGCCGGCGAAGTCGATCGCCTTGAGCTTGTTGGCGATCCAGCCGCCGTGCTCACCGGTGACGCCGTCGAAGGCGAAGACCCAGTGCGCGACCGGGAAGTAGACCACGGTGGCCCACACGGCCGAGAACAGCACCCACGACCCGAACTTCAGGCGGTCGGCAACCGCACCGGAGATCAGGGCGACGGTGATGATCGCGAACATGAGCTGGAAGGCCACGAAGACCGTCGCCGGCACGGTTCCCGCCAGGGGGATGGCCGACTTGATCGTCTGGTCGGTGCTGCTGGCCAGGTAGGTGCCACCGAACAGCGACTTCAGCCCGAAGTACTGGGTCGGGTTGCCGATCAGGCTGCCCTTGTCGTCACCGAAGGCGACGGAGAAGCCGTACAGCGCCCATAGAACAGTGATCACGCCCATCGAGGCGATGCTCATCATGATCATGTTCAGGACGTTCTTCGAGCGGACCATACCGCCGTAGAAAAACGCCAAACCGGGTGTCATCAGAAGCACGAGTGCTGAACTGGCCAGCATCCATGCGGTGTCGCCGGTGTCGGCTGCACCGATTACGGGAAACGCCACCTTTTGTCCTCCTCATCTCTGGCCCCGCAGCAACCTGCGCATAAGCCTGCAATGAGATTCGTCAGTCGGTGTTTCCTCCGTGATCCTGCGGCGTTTCGCGTAGGTGAACGGATGAGATTGCAGTGTTGCGGTCACGTTTCCGGTCCCGCACCACTGTTACGACGACATTGTGAGGATGATGTTGGTTTCGATATCGATGCAGTTCAGTGGGTATTAACCCAGCAGGGCGTCGACGAAGGCGCCGGGTTCGAAGGGAGCAAGATCATCCGCGCCCTCACCCAAACCGACCAGTTTGACCGGTACGCCCAGCTCATGCTGCACCTGGAACACGATGCCGCCCTTGGCGGTTCCGTCCAGCTTGGTCAGCGCCACGCCGGTGATGTCCACGACATCGGCGAAGACCCGGGCCTGCATCAGACCGTTCTGGCCGACCGTGGAGTCCAGCACCAGGATGACCTCGTCGACGGCGGCCTTCTTCTCGACCACGCGCTTGACCTTGCCCAGCTCGTCCATCAGGCCGGTCTTGGTGTGCAGGCGGCCCGCGGTGTCGATGAGCACCACGTCCACGCCGCGATCGATACCGGCGGACACCGCGTCGAACGCGACGGCCGCAGGGTCCGCGCCCTCCTTGCCACGCACGGTCTCCGCGCCCACGCGCTCACCCCAGGTCTGCAGCTGATCGGCGGCCGCGGCCCGGAAGGTGTCGGCCGCGCCCAGCAGCACGCGGCGGCCGTCGGCGACCAGCACGCGCGCCAATTTGCCGGTGGTGGTGGTCTTTCCGGTGCCGTTCACGCCCACGACCAGCAGGATCGACGGGTGATCGGCATGCGGCAGCGCGCGGATGGAGCGATCCAGCTCCGGACGTAGCGCGTCGACGAGCACCTCACGCAGCAGGGCGCGGGCGTCGGCGGCGGTGCGGACGCTGCGCCCGGCCATCTCCTCGCGCAGACGCTCCACGATGGCGGCGGTGCTGGCGGTGCCCAGGTCGGCCATGACGAGGGTGTCCTCGATCTCCTCCCAGGAGTCCTCGTCCAGATCGCCGCCGCCGAGCAGGCCCAGCAGGGACTTGCCGACGGCGTTCTGGGAACGGGACAGCCGGCCGCGCAGCTTGGTGAGACGGCCCGCGGTGGGTTCGATCTCGGCGATCGCGGGAGCCGCGGTGGCGGGCTCGGCCGGAGCGGCGGCCGCGGGGGCGTGCGCACCGGCGTGGGCGGCGACGGCGGCCTCGGCGCCCGCCGCGATCTCGGCGGCGGCGACAGCGGCCTCGGCGGCCTCCTCGGCCGCGGCCTCCTGCGAGAGGGGCTGCTCGGCGACATCACCGGCGGCCTTGCCCGCGGCGATCTCCCCGGCGGCTTCGGCGGCCTCGACCGCCGCGGCGCGGGCCGCGTCATCCTCCGACTCGGCGGGGGCATCGGTGGCGGGCGTGACTGCCGCGTCGGTGGGAGCGGTCTCCGCGGCGGCGCTCGCGGTGGTGTCGGCCTCAGTCGCGGCGGCGCTCGTGGTGGTGTCGACCGCGGTCGCGGGGTCGTCCGCGTCGGGTGTGACGGTCTCCGCGGCCGGGGCGGGTTCGGGCCCCTGGACAGGTTCCGGGAGGCGCACTTCGTGGATGCTGCGCTTGCCGGAGTCGCGCGGAACGGCCGCGTCGTCGCCGATGTGCGGCTGGCCCTCGTCGTCGGTGCGCTCGGGCGGGAGCGGCACCGGTTTGTCCTTGGTGGCCGGGACCTGCTCGCGTTCGGGCGCGGAGGTGCCCTGGCTGAAGCTGAATCCGCTCGCGGCCTGGTATCCGCCGGACCTGTCGGTCAGCTCCTTGGACTCGGTGACCTCCGGGGTCAGCGAGATCCGGCGGCGCTTGTTCAGGGCATATCCGGCAACCAGCGCCACGAGCAGCACCGCCGCGATGGCGGCGATGAGAATCCAAACTTCTGCAGTCGTCACGTCCCCATCCTTTCAGAGGTGGTTGCCATGTCGGATTCACGCACCTACCGTCGCGTCGGGGGCCGTGGTCGATATCACACGACGGGGCCGTGGGATGCAGCGACACGCCGGGGTTTGGTCCGAAAATCCGACCATCTACCAACCGGTCTGCCCGACTACGTGCCACAGTGCGGAAGGAGCGGCGAATGCGACACCGAGACAATAGGATCGGCGACGTGACCGATCGAAATGTGCTTGGGGGACCGCTGGAGGAGTGTGGCACCGATCCTCTCACCGGCTTCTACCGGGACGGATGCTGCAGCACCGGTCCCGAGGATTTGGGTAGCCACACCGTCTGCACGGTGGTGACCGCGGAATTCCTGGAGCACCAGAAGTCGATCGGCAACGACCTCGTCACCCCACGGCCGGAGAACAACTTCCCCGGCCTGCAACCGGGCGACCGCTGGTGCGTGGTGGCCGTGCGCTGGCTGCACGCCCACGAGGACGGGGTGGCCGCACCCGTGGTGCTGGCCGCCACCCATGAGAACGCCCTCGAGGTGGTGCCCATGGAGACGCTGCGCAAATACGCCGTCGACGTCCCCGACGACGTCAGCGACCTGCTCTAGTCGTCGGCGGACAGCTCCAGTCGTCGACGCCCCGCTCTAGTCGTCGGCGCCCTTGCGCAGTAAAGCCTCGGTGGCGCTGCGCAATTCGACGCGGGCCGCGAACAGGCGCGGATCGGAGGCGAACGCCACCCGGTCCGCGCCCGCGTGCAGCGGGCCGTTGAGCACCTGCAGGGTGATGGAACCGGCGATGGCCCCGAAGAACAGCGCCACCAGCGCGGGCCGCTCCCCCGCCAGGGCCAGGGTGAGCGCCGCCTGGCCGCCGAACACGGCCGCGGTGGCCGCCGAGATGACCAGCGAGTGGGTCATGTCCGCGCGCAGCGCCTCACCCTCGTCGTAGGCGTCGAGCACCGCGATCCCCAGGCCCAGCACCACCAGGTCGGCGGCGGTCACCGACAGCATGGCCGTGCTGGGCAGCACGTTGAACCCGAGCAGGATGAGCGCCGCGCTCATCCCGAGCAGCAGCGCGCCCACCGTGAGCAGCCCGGCCGCGGAACGCCGTGAGTCCTCGGACCATTCGGCCTGCTCGCCGAGCATGGCCAGCATGGTGCCGAGCAGGGCCAGCAGGGTGACCGCGCCGAGCACGTAGCCCGCGGGCAGGAAACCGCCCGCGGCGGGCATGGCCAGCACCGCGCACAGCGGCACCAGCCCGACCCGCCACCAGCGGTCGACTCGTTCCACCCCGGCGGGCAGCAGCCGCACGAAGACACCGCTGAAGGCCAGTACCGGTGCGCACACCAGCACGATGCGCACACCGTCGAACCAGGGACTTCCCCCTGCCATCCGATCCGCCACCACCGCGGCGGCGAACGCCAGCAATCCGATTGCCGCTCTGCGTAACAACAGCTTTCGCGGATCCCGCGCCAATAGATACAAACCGAGCCACCATGCGGCACCGAACGCCGCGGCCGACACCCAAACCACGCAGGGAGCGTACTGCCCCGCCGGCGGTTCGGGGGGGCATACCGCAACGCCGGATATGGCCTTCTACCAGTATTTTTCACCGATTACACCCCCTCGTCACACCTTCGCATCCGTTTGGGCACACGCAGGTCACGAAGGGCCCCAACGGCTTTCATCGGGGGCCGGGCGGTGAGGTCAGGCGGGCACCGCGTGGCGGCGGCGGTGGGCCTTCTGCCGGCAGGCTGCCGAACAATAGCGGGCGGGGCGGCCGGTGCCGGTCGGCCGGATCGGGGTGGCGCAGATCGGGCAGTGCGGGGCCGGGGTTTCGTCACGGATGGCCGTTTCGTCACGGGCGGCGATCGTGTTCCCGCGTTTCGTTACGGACTGCGCCGGAGGCCGGGCGCGCATGGCGTCCAGGACCAGGGCGGCGGGGCGGGACAGTTCGCGGTCCGGGGACAGACGTTGGATCGCAACACATCCCGTGAACAGGGCGAGGACGTCGGGAACGGTGAGGTCGACGCGGACGGAGCCCTGGCGCTGGGCGGCGGTGAGCAGGTCGCCGAGGACGGCGTGGAAACGGGCTCCGGCGTCGCGCACCAGTTCCCGCGGCCAGCCGTCATTGTTGACCATGTCGCACACGGCCTGGTTGCGATGGCTGGAGGTGATGACCTCGGTGCAGAAGCCGAAGAAGGCGGCCCCCGCGTCGGGGGCGTCGCGCAACCGGTGACCCAGACCGGTGAGCCGGTCGATGCGTTGCTGCATAACGGCTTCCAGCAGCGCGGTCTTGGTGGGGAAATGGCGGTACACGGTGCCCGCGCCGACCCCGGCGCGGCGGGCCACCTCGGCCAGGGAGACCGCGAGCCCGCCGTCGGCGAGAGCGCGCTGGGCGGCGGCCAGGACCAGGGCGCGATTGCGGCGCGCGTCGGCGCGGGCATGGGGGGCGAGGCTGGTGGTGGGTGCGGGCATTTCGTTACGCGCGTCCTTTCCGGTGCTGGCCAATGGAAACGCGGTGGTCCTAGCGTTCTTATCCGGGTCAACCGACCCGAATACTACCGAACGAACGGATGAGAATGTCTTCTCGGAAGAATCTGGCGTCCTCTCGGAACGACCTGATCCTGGTGACCGGCGCGACCGGCAAGCAGGGTGGCGTCACCGCGCGCCGGTTGCTCGACACCGGCCGGTCGGTGCGCGTCCTGGTGCGTGACCCGGAATCGGCTGCGGCGCAGGCCCTCGCCGCGGCGGGCGCGGAGCTCGCCGTCGGCGACTTCGACCGGCCCGAGACCCTGGCCCCGGCGCTGGCGGGCGTGGGTGCGGCATTCCTGGTGCCGCCGGCCGCCTTCGGCCCCGAGGGCTGGGATGTCGGCCTGGAGGTCGCGCGCGGCGACGCTTTCCTCGACGCGGCGGCCGCGGCCGGGGTCGAGTACATCGTGTTCACGACCGTCGCCTCGCTGACCGAGGACGGCCAGTGGGGTGCGCAGGGCAAACGCCGGGTGGAAGAGGCGCTGCGCGCGAGCGGCCTGCACTGGACGATCCTGCGTCCGGCCCGGTTCATGGAGAACTACCTCATGCAGGGTTTCCCGGTGGACGGCATCAACGACGGCGTGCACCGGCATCTGTTCCCGGCCGACAAGCCGGTCCAGTCCATCGCGATCGAGGACATCGCGGTGATCGCGCAGCTGGCCTTCGACGATCCGGCCCGCTTCCACGGCGAGGTCCTGGAGTTGGCCGGTGACGCGCTCACCATGACCGAGGCCGCGGCGGCCATCACCGCCGCGACCGGCCACCAGGTCCGTTACGTGGAGGCGTCGCAGGCCGACGCCGAGGCCATGGGCCCCGAGGTCGGTGTGGTCTGGCGGCTGTCCCGGGAGGGCCGGGGCTGGCACGCCGATATCCCGGCGGTCCGCGAGATCCATCCCGGGTTGCGGACTTTCGAGGCGTGGCTCGCCGAATCCGGTGCGGCGCGGTTGAAGTCGCTGCTGGATTGACGAGCGCGCGCTCGATCGGGGTCCGGGTGGATCAGTTCAGCGCGCCGTTGTAGTCGGGCAGCTTGAAGGTCTGCTGGGCGTGGCCGCCGGACAGATCGGAGGCGCTGTTGCCGATATTGGCGACGATGGTGTAGCCCTGGGCCTCGATCGAGGCGCGGGTGGCGGTCTTGTAGTCGGCGAGCGCGCCCGCGCCCGCGGAGCCGGTGGTGAGGCCGCCGCCGTAGAGGCCGTCGACCGGGTAGCCGACCGTGGTCAGGTTGATCTGGGTGTAGATGTTCATCACCGAGGGGCGGCCGGTGACGAAGATGATCGACGCGCCTTGGCTTTTCGCCCACTTGGCCAGCGCCAGCATGGGCGGGATGGCCGGGGTGATGGGCGCCGCGTTGTAGCTGGTCTCCAGCGAGGTGTTGTCGATGTCGAGGACGATGGCGGGCTTGGTGACGCCGGGCAGCGCGGTGGTGAGGTAGGCCTGGGCGGCGTTGGCGACGGTGGTGACGTCGCTGATCCACTGGCTGTAGGGCGGGAGGTCGGCCTTGCTGCCGCCGGAGCCGGACAGGGATCCCGTGCCCGAGCCGGACCCGGCGGATCCGGTGTCGGCGAGGGCGAGCGGGAGCGGAGCGGCGAGTCCGACGGCGAGTCCGGCGGCCAGGACGGCGATGGAGCGCTTCATGGGGCCGGACGCTAGCGGCAACGCAATGGGACGCGCAGGTGTTTCACTCCGACATCGGGATGAATTCCCGCTGAGCGGGACACTGTAGCGAATCTACGACGTCGCGCCGACCAGGTTCTCCCCGCGCATCCGCTGCGAGATCACCTGCGTGATGCCGTCACCGCGCATGCTGACGCCGTAGAGGGCGTCGGCGATCTCCATGGTCGGCTTCTGGTGGGTGATCACGATCAGCTGGCTCTTCTCCCGCAGCTGCTCGAACAGTCCGATGAGCCGGCGCAGGTTGGTGTCGTCCAGCGCGGCCTCGACCTCGTCCATCACATAGAAGGGCGAGGGCCGGGCGCGGAAGATCGACACCAGGAAAGCGACGGCGGCCAAGGACTTCTCGCCACCGGAGAGCAGCGACAGCCGCTTGACCTTCTTGCCCGGCGGGCGGGCCTCGACCTCGACGCCGGTGGTGAGCATGTCCGCGGGATTGGTGAGCAGCAGCCGCCCCTCACCGCCGGGGAACAGGCGGCCGAAGACGCCGGTGAACTCGCGTTCCACGTCCTCGTAGGCCTCGGTGAAGACCTGCAGGATGCGCTCGTCGACCTCGGCGACCACGTCGAGCAGGTCCTGGCGGGCCTTCTTGACGTCCTCGAGCTGGGTGTTGAGGAACGTGTAGCGCTCCTCGAGGGCCGCGAACTCCTCCAGCGCAAGGGGATTCACCTTGCCGAGGGTGACCAGGTCCTTCTCGGCGCGCTTGGCGCGGCGTTCCTGGGTGGCGCGGTCGTAGGGCATGGGCTGCGGTTCGCTGACCGTGTCGCCGCGCTCGCGGGCCTGCTCGTACTCGATCATCTCCAGCGCGGTGGGCGGCGTGGGGACGTCGGGGCCGTATTCGGCGATGAGGTCGTCGAGGCTGACGCCGAACTGTTCGGAGATGGTGGTCTCGACCTGTTCGATGCGCAGCGCGGCCTGGGCGCGGGCCACCTCGTCGCGGTGCACGGCGTCGGTGAGCTGGGCGAGCTGGGTGGTCAGGGCGCGTGCACGCTCCTTGGTCTGATCCACCTGGGCGGCGTATTCGCCACGGCGGCGCACCAATTCGTCGCGGCGTACGGCGGCCTGGGCCACCACCTGCTCGAGTTCGGCGGCGATCTTCTCCGCGGAGGCCGCGACCACGGCGGCCAGCGCGGCGGCCTGGCGGCGGGCGGCGTGGGCGCGTTCGGCGCGGGCCCGGTTCTCGCGTTCGGCGCGGGCGGCGCGGCGCAGCGAATCGGCCTTGCCGCGTACCGATTCCGCGCGTTCCTCGGCGGTGCGCACGGCCAGGCGGGCCTCGACCTCCATGGAGCGGACCTCGGCGAGGGCGGCGGCGGCCTCCTCGCGGGCGTACCCGGCGGTCTCGGTGCCCGCGGATTCCGGGTCCAGGTCGGCCTGTTCGTTCTCGGCGTGGCGCAGCCGGTCCTCGAGTTCGGCGAGCTTGGCGAGGGTTTCCTCGCGGCCGGTCTCGGCGTCGGCGCGCTGGGCCAGCAGCCGGTCGCATTCGCGTTGGGCGCCGCGGGCGGCGTGGCCGAGGCGGCCGAGCCGGTCGTAGATGGCGACCAGGGCCTGGTCGGATTCGTGCAGGGCGAGCAGGGCGTGGTCGACGGCTTCCTTGCGGTCGGTCTGCTCGGCCAGCGCCCCGGCGAGCGCGGCTTCCAGTTCCTCGGCCTGCCGCTGCCAGGACGCCAATTCGGCCGTGGCGGAATCGATGTCGGCCTGCACCTCGAGCTGGCTGGGGGCGCGGTCGGAGCCGCCGAGCAGCCAGCCGCTGCCGGTGATGTCGCCGTCGCGGGTGACCACCCGCAGTTCCGGGCGCGCGGCGATGACCTGCGCGGCGGTGGCGAGGTCGTCGGCGACGGCGATGCCCGCGGTGAGGGCGGTGATCGCGCCGCGCAGGTTGGCGGGGCAGTCGACCACGTCGGCGAGCCAGCGGGCCGAGCCGGGCAGGGGTGAATTCGCCTGCGCCGCAGGCAGGGCCGCGGCGTCGGCGTAGACCAGGGCGGCGCGGCCGCCGTCGCTCTCCTTGAGCGCGCGCACCGCGGCGTGCGCGGCTGGCCCGGTGTCGGCGGCCACGGCGTCGGCCAGCGGGCCCAGGGCCGCGGCGACCGCGGACTCGAAGCCGCCGTGCACGCGGATCAGGCCGGACAGCGGGCCGAGCAGTCCGTCGGCGCGATGCTCGAGCAGCCAGGCCGCGCCGTCCTTGCGGCGCAGGCCCATGGCGAGGGCTTCGATGCGGGCGGTGAGGGAGGCGACGCGTTTGCCGGCCTCGCGGTCCTGTTCGCGCAGTTCGGTGACGCGCTGGTCGGCCAAGGCGAGGGCCTGGGCGGCGTGCTCGTAGGCGTGGTCGAGGCCTTCCTCACCCGCGTCGAGTTCATTGAGTTCGCCCTGCACGGACTCGAATTCGGCATTGGCGTCCTCGCCGCGGCGGCGGGCCTCCGCGATGGCGGTGGACATGCGGGCCACCTCGCCGTCCACGGACTGGGCGCGGATGCGCAGGGTGTCGACCTGGCCGGAGAGCCGGGCCAGGCCCTCGCGGCGGTCGGCGACGGCGCGGACCGCGGCCAGGTGCGCCTGCTCGGCGGCCTTGGCGGCCTGCTCGCGTTCGTAGAGTTGCTCGCGGGCCGCTTCCAGCGTCTCGGTGGCGATTTCGACGGCTTCGCGCAGTTCGGCCTCTTCGGCCTCGACCCGATCCGCTTCGCGCTCCAGCTGTTCCGGATCCCGGCCGGTGCCGGTCGGTTGCTCGATGGTCAGGTTGCGCGCGCGATCCCGCGCGATCCGGATAGTGGCGTTGACGCGTTCGGTCAGCGCGGACAGCTGGAACCAGGTCTGGGCGGCGGCCTCGGCGCTGGGGGTCAGCTTGGACAGCTCGAACTCCTGCTGTGCCAGTGCGGCATTGGCGGCGTCGAGTTCGGCCTGCACGGTGACGTGCTGCTCACGCGCGTAGGCCTCCTTGCTCTGCTGGCTCTCGAGTTCGCGGCGGCGGCTGACCAGATCGTCGGCGGCGAGCCGCAATCGGGCGTCCCGCAGTTCGGACTGGACGGTCGCGGCGCGACGCGCCACCTCGGCCTGCCGGCCCAGCGGCTTGAGCTGCCTGCGCAGTTCGGTGGTGAGGTCGGTGAGGCGGGCCAGATTGGCCTGCATGGCGTCCAGCTTGCGGACCGCCTTCTCCTTGCGCCGCCGGTGCTTGAGCACGCCCGCGGCCTCCTCGATGAAGGCCCGCCGATCCTCCGGCCGCGATTCCAGGATCGCCGAGAGCTGACCCTGACCGACGATGACGTGCATCTCCCGGCCGATACCGGAGTCCGACAGCAGTTCCTGCACGTCCAT
Source organism: Nocardia sp. CA-136227 (assembly GCF_050955695.1). Classification (NCBI taxonomy): domain Bacteria; kingdom Bacillati; phylum Actinomycetota; class Actinomycetes; order Mycobacteriales; family Nocardiaceae; genus Nocardia; species Nocardia sp. CA-136227. The sequence continues at coordinate 2,284,618 of NZ_CP192081.1, read as the reverse complement.
CAACCGGCAGGAGTTGCCGTTGATCTCGTACTCGCCGGCGCCGTCGCGGAACATGCGGCGGGTGATCGACACTTCCGAGTACTCGATGGGCAGCACCCCGTCGGAGTTGTCGATGGTCAGCGTGACTTCGGCACGACCGAGCGGGGCACGGCCCGCGGTGCCGGCGAAGATGACATCCTGCATCTTCCCGCCCCGCAGCGCTTTCGCGCCCTGCTCACCCATCACCCAGGTGAGCGCGTCGACGACGTTCGACTTGCCCGACCCGTTGGGCCCCACCACGCAGGTGATCCCCGGCTCCAATCGCAACGTCGTCGCGGACGCGAAGGACTTGAACCCCTTCAACGTCAGACTCTTCAGGTGCACAGCGGCTCAGACTACCCGTTCCCCGAAGATTGCCCCGAGTATGCCGACCCCGCGTCCCTTCTGCGCCACGACGCGATCCGGGTCGCGGGTCAGCGGGCGCGTAGCGGTTCCAAGCGGTGGATTCCCAGCCCATGACGACACGGAAGATCAGCACCGCACCCCAGGGGCCGATGACCCAGATGGGCCAGGGGTAGGTGAATTCGCCTGCGGCCACCGAGATCGCGGCCCAGATGAACAGGCACAGCAGGCTCACGCCGAGCCAGGCGCTGCCCTCGATCCGCTGCCAGAGCGGGAGGCGCGTGCGCGAAGTGGTCTGCGGGGCAACGGTCTTCGAGAGCTTCGGCAGGTCCCGCAGGACGAGCTGGAGGTCTTCGCGGGTAGCGGTGGCGTAGACGCTGGTGAGGCGGTCGTTGTATTCGGCGAGGTCCAGGCGGCCTTCGGACAGGTGGCGGCCCAGCAGATCGGCGATCTGGGCGCGCTCGGCGTCGGAGGCGCGGGTGCCGGTGGTGATGTCCATATCGATCCTTGACGGTCGGGCGCTGCCGGATATTCCATTGTGGAACGTAAATCCAGGATAAACCTCCACATTGGAATGTTCAAGGGATTCAAGTGAGGGCGGGTGCCAGCACATTTGCCAGCAGGGGGGATGCGGTGAGATGGTTGGTGCCAGTTCTCGGACAAGGAGTCATCGTGGACCTTGACTGGTCGCCTGCTGATCTGGCGTTTCGTGATGAAGTGCGCAGCTTTCTCGACGAAAAGTTAACGAACGATCTACGCCGAGCGGGACGGTTGGCGACCAGCGTCTACCCGGACCACGAGGCCAGCATGGAGTGGCAGCACATCCTGCACGAGCGCGGCTGGGCCGCCCCGGCGTGGCCGGTGAAGTACGGCGGCTGCGACTGGAGCCTGACCCAGCACTACATCTTCGGCCGCGAGTGCACCCTGGCCGGGGCGCCGAACCTGTCCCCCATGGGGATTCGCATGGTCTCGCACGCGATCATGGCGTTCGGCACGAAGGAACAGAAGGACTTCTTCCTGCCGGGCATCCTCACCGGCGAGGTCTTCTTCTGCCAGGGCTATTCCGAGCCCGAGGCCGGGTCGGACCTGGCCTCGCTGTCCATGGCCGCGGTCGCCGACGGCGAGGACCTGGTGGTCACCGGCTCCAAGATCTGGACCACCCACGCCACCGAGGCGAACTGGATCTTCGCCCTGGTCCGCACCTCCAAGCAGGCCAAGAAGCAGCAGGGCATCACCTTCGTGCTGATCGACATGCGCACCCCGGGCATCGAGATCCGGCCGCTGGTCATGACCTCCGGCGAGCAGGTGCAGAACCAGGTGTTCTTCGACCAGGTCCGGGTCCCGAAGGGGAACGTGCTGGGGCAGATCGACGACGGCTGGACCGTGGCCAAGTTCCTGCTCAACTTCGAGCGCGGCGGCGGCGCGGTGGCCCCGGCCCTGCAGGTGATGGCCGAGGAGCTGGCACAGGCCGCGACCGAGCAGGTCGCCCCGGGCGGCGGCGCGCTCATCGACGACCCCGCCTTCGCCGCCAAGCTGGCCGATGCCCGGTTGCGCGCCGATGTGCTGGAGATCCTCGAATACCGCACGCTCGCACTGGTTTCCAGCGGCAAGGACCCAGGTCCGGCGGCGTCCACGCTCAAGATCCTGGGCACCGAGCTGAGCCAGGCGCTCACCGAGCTGGCGCTGGAGGCAGCGGGGCCGCGCGGCCGCGCCTATCAGCCGCACGCCACCATGCCGGGCGGCCCGATCGCCGACTTCACTCCGCCCGCCGACGGTTTCGTGGCGGGCGAGGAGTGGCAGGCGGTCGCCCCGCTGCGGTACTTCAACGACCGCGCCGGCTCGATCTACGCCGGTAGCAACGAGATTCAGCGCAACATCATCGCCAAAGCCACCCTGGGACTGTGACATGGACTTCTCTTTCACCGCGGAACAAGAACTGCTGCGTGACACCGTCACCGAGTTCCTGACGGCCCGCTACCCCCTGGAGGCGAGCCGGGCCGCGGCGCGCACCGGGGCCGGGTGGCAGCCGGAGATCTGGCGCGGACTGGCCGAGGAGGTCGGGATTCTCGGGGCCAGCCTGCCGGAGTCGGCGGGCGGCATCGGGGGCGGACCGGTCGAGACCATGATCATCGCCGAGGCGCTGGGCGCGGCCCTGGTGCTGGAGCCGTACGTGGACACCGTGGTGGTGGGCGGCGGCCTGCTGCGCCGCGCCACCGGCAAGCGCGCCGAGGATCTGCTGGCGGGCATCGCCGCCGGTGAGGTGGTGACCGGATTCGCCGCGCTGGAACCGCGATCCGGCTACGACTACACCGCGGTGGCGGCCACGGCGGTGCGCGACGGCGACGACTGGGTGATCACCGGCGAGAAGACGGTGGTGACCGCGGCCCCGCTGGCCACCCACCTGCTGGTGACCGCGGTCGCGGACGGCGAGATCGCGCTGTTCGCCGTCGATGTCGACCCGGCCGCGCCGCCCGCGGGTCTGACCGCGCGCGTCTACCGCACCATCGACGAGCGTCAGGCCGCCGACCTGACCTTCGACGGTGTGCGCGTCCCCGCCGACGCCCTGCTGCTCGCGTCCGCCGGCGAGGCCATCGCCGCGACCGTGGACGAGGCCATCGCGGCGGTGTGCGCGGAGACGGTCGGGGCCATGCGCAAGGTGGTCGACGACACCGTCGCCTACGCCAAGCAACGCCGCCAGTTCGGCGTCGCGATCGGCAGCTTCCAGGCGTTGCAGCACCGCATGGTGGACATGCTGCTGGAGCTCGAACAGGCCGTGGCCGCAACGTATCTGGTGACCCTGAAGCTGGACGCCCCCGCCGCCGAGCGGGCCCGCGCGGCCTCGGCCGCCAAGGCCACCGTGGGCCGCGCCGCCCGCAAGATCGGCCAGGAGTCGGTGCAGTTGCACGGCGCCATGGGCATGACCGAGGAACTCGCCATCGGCCACTTCTTCAAGCGCCTGACCGCCGTCCAGTACGAGTTCGGCACCACCGACCAGCACATTGCCCGCTACGCCTCACTGACGCGGCCGTAGCGGGCGCTCCCGCGCACCGGCTCAGGGGTGACCGGTGCCGGATCGGGTTCCGGTGGATCGCGTGACCGATCCACCGGAACCCGATTCATCCGCGCCACGCCGGAGTTCGGCGGCGACATGCCGGGTGGACCTGCGCACCGCAGCCACGATGACCAGTGCCATCGCGGGTCCGGTGACGAAGCACAACAGACTCAGGGCGATCAGTAGAACGGTTCCCACGTGCGGATTATTGTCCGCCTTGGGGTGTTTCGGCCAATTTCGGCTAATACAAGGCAACGGCAGCGCGACCACCGTACCGTGAGTGTGATCGAGGCCACAGCGGCCCGCCCGTCACGTCCGCAGGACCTGTCTCGTCCAAGGGGTACACGATCCCAGGAAGGACGACACCATGTCGCGATTGACCATGCACGAGGCGGCTCCCGAGGTCTACCAGGCCTGGCTCGCCGCCGAGACCGCGATCCGGCGCGGCCCGCTCGACGCCACCGTGCGCGAGCTGGTGAAGATCCGGGTCTCCCAGATCAACGGCTGCCTCTTCTGCATCGACATGCACTCCACCGAGGCCCGCAAGGAAGGAGAGACCGAGCGTCGCCTCTGGCATCTCAACGCCTGGCGCGAGTCGGCGCTGTTCACCCCGGCCGAGCGGGCCGCGCTCGAATACGCCGAGGCAACAACGCAGCTCGGCCCGCACGGGGTGAGCGACGAGATCTGGGCGGGCGTCGAGAAGCACTTCGACGACGGCCAGCGGGCCGGCCTGGTCGCGGTGACCGCCCAGATCAACCTGTGGAACCGCATCGGCGTCCCGCTCCGGCTGGAGCCGCTCGGCGGCTAGGTTCCGTCTCGCAATAGCCGGAATCAGGGGCGCAGCAGGGGACGTCCTTCGAGGGCCGCGGCCCAGAGCTTGTCCGCGGCATCCTCGATGTCCCCGTCCAGGAACTCGGGCAACAGGACGTCGGCCTCGGACACCCGCACTCGCGGGGCCTTCACATCACCGAGGAAGACGACCTCGCCCCTGTCCCCGGCCTCGAACCACGCCCCCGCTGTCGCGGCGCCGTGCACGGCGAGCATCCCCATGTCGGAGAACTCCGTCATCAGCAGGCCCCCGACGGTGAGCGAGCCGCCGATGAAAAGGTTGCTGTCCAGCAGGCACATCAGGTGGCGCGCGGTGACCGAGCCGGTGACGTAGAGCGGCGTGTAGACGTCTCCGTTCAGAAAGCGCATCGGCCCGTCGACCGTCAGGTCGCCATCGATGACGTACACGGTGTCCTCCGCCAGACCGGGATCGTTCCCGATCGACAACGACCCGTCGACGGTCAGGTCGCCCTGGTGCACGAAGAAGTACTCCGGCTCCTCCTCGAAGAGGTCTTCCAGATCCTCCACGTGGTCGTCGCTGGCTTTGCCGATGTCGTAGCGCTTCACCGCCTCGGACAGCGGTACCGATTCCCAACTCGCGCTCCACCGTTCGAAAGACACCCGACTCCTCGCGTACTTGCTCGATACCCGTTGCAGTCCAAGCAGTCTCGCACACACCCGCGAAGCGGGATCACCACCAGCCGAGAATCGGGCGCAGTTCGCGTCCGAGCTCGGGGGCCAGGGAGCGCGCGTAGCTCGCGGTCAGGTGGTGTTCGTCGTGGTAGACGAGGATGTTGCCCTCGACGACGGCGCAGACGACGGGCTCGCAGACCGCGTCGTTGGGGTCGATCAGGTGCATGTTCGGGAAGGCGGACGCGGGGTCCTCGGCGGGGTTCAGGGGCGAGAGGGCCTCGGAGCGCTTCAGACCGCAGCTCACCCGGTCGCCGCCGCTGGCCAGGCAGTCGATGGCGCGGTAGCGGATGCCGTTGCGGCGCAACCACGGGGTGTCGCGGATGCCGATGACCTCGAGGCCGCGGTCGGACAGGGCCGACCAGACGTCGATGTAGTCCTGCGGGGTCTCGTCGCCACCATTGTCGCTGGGGCGGGTGGCGGTGGTGAAGACGTAGTCGGGGCGCTCGATGCCGAGGCGGTCGATGACCTCGCCCGACCAGTCACGGCAGTCCGGGTTCTGCTGGCCCTTGTACATCGGCTCCTCGGCGACCGTCAGCGGGCAGCCCATCTTCAGGTAGACGACGACACGGAAGCGATACTGCTCGCCGAGCAGTTGCAGTGCCGGAATCCAGTGCTCGGCATGGGAATTGCCGACCACCGCGATGGTGCGATGGGCGTTCTGGTCACCGTAGGTGCAGGTGATCACCGCGCGGGTGTCGAAGTCGGAGATGCAGCCGTCGCGCGTCGGGTAGGCGATATCGGCGGGGGCTTCCTCCGTGGTGGGGCGCATGGGCGCGCGCGGCACCAGGGCGTGATCGGTGAGCGCCGCCGCGCCCGGGTACTTCGCCGGATCCAGCTGGCCGACAGCGTGCGCCTTCGCGCCGTTGTTCCACTGCCACGCCACCGTCGAACCCAGCAGCAGCACACCGACAGTCGTGACCGCGATGCCGGTGAGCAGACCGCCCCGCCCGGCGAGCAGACGGACCGGGACCGCGAGCGCGCGACCGGCCAACCGGCCGACGAGCAGACGGGACAGTCCGGTGGCCACGCGACCGCGCTGCGGGACTGTCGCGGGCTTGGAACGCTCCCGCAGCGGCTCCTCCACCAGATGGTGGGTGACGTAGGCGAGCAGCAGCGAGACCACGATGATGACCAGGCCGTCCAGCGCTCCGGCCCGGCGCTGATGCTGCTCACCCAGATAGAAGATCAGAATCGGCCAGTGCCACAGGTACAGCGCGTACGCGAAACCACCCAGCTGCACGATCGGGCCGGTGGCCAGCAGCCGGTTCACCACCGGCTGATCGGCGGTGTCGCGGCCCGCGCCCGCGAGAATCAGTGCGGCGGTGGCCAGCACGGGGATCAGGGCGGCGGGACCGGGGAACACCAGGACGCCGTTGACCACCCAGCCGCAGCAGGCGATCACCGCGATTCCCATCCAGGCCAGCGCTTCCCGCGCGGGCGTGGGCAGCCGGATCAGGGGCGCGCAGAGCGCGAGCAACGCTCCCGCCAGCGGTTCCCAGGCGCGCGCGAAGGTGTCGTAGTAGTTCCAGCCCTGCTGGGTCGAAACACCCTCGGCGGCATAACTGAACGAGATCACCACGGCGATCGCGAACACCACCGCGAGTGTCACCCGCAGCATCCCGTCCCGGCCCAGCCGCCGCACGATCGGATGCGCGGCAGCGCGTTTCCAGGTGTACGCGAGCCGCAGCCCGGTCGCCACCAGCGCCACCACCAGCAGCAGCGCCAGATACATCTGCCCCTGCACCGACATCGACCACAGATGCTGCAACGGGCTCACCGACGGATCCGCGGCCAGATAATCCGACCAGGACGTCGCCAGATACCAGTTCTGGTAGTAGAACAGCGAAGCCAGCGTCTGCCCCGCGATATCGGACCAGCGGGTGTGCGGCAGCAGCACGACCGCGGCCACCACCACCGCGGCCAGCACCACCACCATGGCGGGCAGCAGTCTGCGCAGGGTGCGCCGCACGGTCCGCAGCACCCCCACCGAGCCGGTGTCGGCGCGCCGCACCAGCATGCCGGTGAAGAAGAAGCCCGACAGCACCAGGAACACGTCCACGCCGCCCGACACCCGGCCGGCCCAGATGTGGAAGGCGACCACGAGGGCGATAGCTACGCCGCGCAGGCCGTCCAGATCGTGTCGGTAGGAGCCGGGCCTGACGGGGGCGCCCGGGACCGGCTGGCGGTCGCGATCGGGCGCGGTCGGATGATCGGTGCTGGATATGGACATGACGGCTGCCATTGTCGGTCAGGGGTCGTGGAAATCCCCAATCGCCACACAGAAGACGTCCGGAATGTACCGATTTGCACTGGTCAGGCGAATACGAAATAGCGCAACCAGAGATAGGGAGCGGCCACCGCAATAGTGACAGCCGTCACCAGAATGCCCTTCCGGGTGAATTCCCAGAACGAGATCGGATGGCCCGAACGCCGCGCGATCCCGAGCATCACCACGTTCGCGCTGGCCCCGACTGCTGTGAGATTGCCACCGAAATCCGCACCCAGTGCCAGCGCCCACCACAGCGCGTCCGCCCGGCCGGGCTGGTCGACGTGCGCGGCCAGCTCCGCCACCAGTGGGCTCATGGTCGCCACGTACGGGATGTTGTCGATGACCCCCGACAGCACCGCTGAGACGACCAGTATCAGCATGGTTGCCACGAGCGCGTTTCCACCGGTGAGTTCGGTCGCGAATTTCGCCGCACGGCCGATCACACCGGTTTTCACCAGCGCCCCGATCATCACGAACAAGCCCGCGAAGAACAGCAGGGTCTCCCATTCCACCGCGCCCAGGTAATCACGTTGTGGCAGACCGGAAATCAACACCAGCGCACCGGCTCCGAGTAATGCCACGAGGGACGGCTCGAGGTGGAGAATCGGGTGGCCGAAGAAACCCGCGAAAACCGCCGCAAGCACAATTCCGCACTTGATCAGCAGTTTCGGATCGCGAATGGCCTCGCGCTCGTTCAGGCCCATGATGTCGGCCGCCCGCTCGGGATCGACGTCGAACGCGCCCCGGAACAGCCGCGGCAGCAGCAGCGTGAACACCGCCAGTTCGATCAACACGATCGGGGTCAGATTCAGGAAGAAGTCGTTGAACGACAACCCCGCTCGGCTGCCGATGATGATGTTCGGCGGGTCACCGATCAGGGTGGCCGCGCCGCCGATATTGGAGGCCAGCACCTCGGCGATGAGAAAGGGCGTCGGCGACACCTCCAGCCGCTCGCACACCAGGAGGGTGACGGGGGCGATCAGCAGCACGGTCGTCACATTGTCGAGAAATCCGGAGGCGGTGGCGGTGATCAGGACCAGCAGGATCATCACCCGCAGCGCGGATCCCTTGGCCCGCTTGGCCGCCCAGATCGCGACGTACTCGAAGATGCCGGTGTGGCGTAGCACGCCGACGATGATCATCATCCCGAGCAGCAGGTAGATGACGTTCCAGTCGATGCCGGTCTCGTGCGAGTAGAAGACGTCGTCGGCGTCGACGATGCCGACCGCCACCACCGCGCCCCCACCGACCAGGGCCGCGGTCGTCTTGTGGACGCGTTCGGAGGCGATCAGCACATAGGCGATCGCGAAGACCGCGAGGGCGAAGGCGACGTTCACGGACGCCGCCCCGGCGGGCTCAGTTCGCCAGCGCCACCTCGAGCAGCCGCGACGAGGTGATCACACCGAGCAGCCGCTCGCCCTCCTGCACCGCCACCAGCGGCGACTTGTACTTCGCCATGAGCGCGGCGACCTCGACGATATTGTCGTCCGCCTTGGCGGCCGGGATCTTGGTGAGCCGTTCCGGGATCACGTCGCGGACCTTCTTGCCGCGCAACCGCTTCACCACCTGGCCGCACATGGATTCGTTCAGCACCCCCGCCAGCGACGGATCGTCCTGGACGTAGGTCGGCACGATGAACAGCACCACCTGCGAAGCGGGCAGCACCGAATGCGGCGCCCCGTCGGCGTCGGTCACCAGGATCCCCGGCAGCCGATGCTCGGCCAGCAGCCTCGCGGCGTCGATCGCGTCGGAGTCCAAATCGATCACCGGGTATTCCTCGGCCATCTGAGCGGCATGCATAACTGCAGGATACGACGATCGGCCGGGCCTTCACGGCAGCAATATTCGTCAAGATCGAAAACGGACGCCGCATCGAAACTCCCAGGTCGGAACATACGGCCCGAGGTTTCGGACCGGCCGACCAGACTTCCCGGCGCACCGTTGGTACAGATTGCGTAAAAGGATACCCGGACCCGGTTTACCTGTCGCCCACGACGGGCACCTCGTACACCCGATAGGCCGAGCGGATGACGGGGTGGGAGACATTGCGGACCGCGACCCCGGCCGGCGTGCGCCCGAACTCGGTGCCGTTGTGGGCGTGTCCATGGATCGCGAGGTGCGCGCCGCCCGCATCCACGGCGTCGGCGAGCTCCGAGCAGCCGAGCCCCGGATAGATCTTCGGCGGCTCGCCCACCAGGGTGTCCACGACAGGCGAGAAATGCATCAGGGCGATGCGCAGTTCGCAGTCGAGGGACTCGAGGGCGGCGCGCAGACGGGCGGCGTCGGCAGGCCCACGGCGGTAACGCGCCCGGTGTTCGGCGCTGCCCTCGTCGGGAGTGCCTGGGTGGCCCGGGAATCCGCCACTACCGCCCATCACCCCGGCGATGCCGAGCCGAATGCCGTTGACCGGCAGGGTGATCGCGGTTCCGTCGAGCACGTGAACGCCGATCTCGCCGAGCCGCACCGCGATCCGGAACCCGAGGCGCCGGTCGTGATCGTGGTTCCCGAGGACCGCGACCACCGGCACCGGCAGGTCGGCGATCTCCGCACACAGCACCTCGGTGTCCCGCAAGGTGCCGCCGTTGGTCAGATCACCCGCCAGCAACAGCACGTCCGCCCGTTCACCCAACTCCATCAGAGCGGGACGGAAGCGACCACGCAGGGTTTCACGCAAGTGCAGATCACCCACCGCCGCCACCCTGACACAGCCGGATCCACGGTCGCCGCCCCGCAATCCGCCGGCGGGCCCTTTCCGGTCAACTCGCCCCATACAGCCAGCCAGCCACACCAGCGTCCAGCGTGTCAACGCAATTCGGCCGCGATCCCCGGGGTTCGTTCCGTCAGTCGATGTCGGTGAGCCGAGCAGTCAACCGGGTCAGGCGGGCGCGGATGGATGGGTTGTCGACCAGGGCCGCGGGCGCCGCCGGTTCCGAGCGGACGTAGTGCGCGCCGGTGACGAGTTCGGTCGCCGGATCACAGAGCCGGGCGAGTTCCGCCGCGACTTCGGCCGCCGGGCGGCCGACGTGACCGTAGAACGGCAGCATCCCGGTCTTGATATTGCCGGGGTCCACGCTGATGGAGGTCACCGAACCGGATTGCGCCTCGGCGAAGGTACGGCTGAAGATGGTCAGGGCGAGCTTGGACTGGGCGTAGACCGGCAACGGCAGGTAGTAGCCCTTCTTCCGGTCCAGGTCGTACCAGCCGATGGCGCCCGCCTTGTGCATGGTTGAGGAGACGTTCACGACCCGGCCGCGGGCGGCGGCGAGAGCGGGCCCGAGCGCCTTGGTGAGCACGTAGGGCGCGAGATAGTTGACCTGGAAGGTGATCTCGTTGCCGTCCAGGGTCCGGGTTCGGCGTTCGGGCCCGCGGATCGCGGCATTGTTCACCAGCAGATCCAGTGCGGGCTGGGTGCGAACCAGTTCACCGGCGAGCGCGGCCACCTCGTCCAGGTGCGAGAAGTCAGCCGTCACCAGGCGCAGCCGCAGCGGTTCGGCGCCGCCCTTGACCAGCTGTTCCAGCGCGGCATCGCCGCTGTCCTGATCGGGGGCGTGCAGGATCACGGTGGCGCCGCCGTCGACCAGGCGACGGGCCAGCTCCAGCCCGAGGCCGCTGGTCGCACCGGTGACGAGCGCGGTACGGGAAGCAAACGGGGAGTGGGTCATCGACCATCCATTCGGAGAATGCGTGAGGGTGCGCGAAAGCCCGCCTCACGAGAGGGGTTCGGTGGGATCACCGAAGAGTGCGCGGCCGGATTCGACCGTCAGAACAGGCGGCACCCACGCGACGGCGGTTCGTCCTCGCCGCCGAAGCCGAAGCGCTCCAACGCGGTAGGCGCGGGCTCCGGGCACATGTCTGCCATGTCTCCATCAGAACCGGCGCTCGGCATCCGGGACAAGATCCGGCCGCCACTTTGACGAAAAATTACCGGGTCACCCCCTCGACCCCACTCCCCCGGTTGCGTTACGACCGAGCCTATGAGGTCAGTTGACGCGGAATGGGAAACGGTGAGCGGGCTCGGCCGGTACAGCCACGGCTATGCCGCCGCGCGGGCGGATTCGCGGATTCATCTGGTGTCCGGGGCGATCGTGGCGGTCTGCGGGTTGACGGCGATCATCGGGTTCGCGAGCGGCGCGACCGCGCTCGGAGTGCTCGCGGCGATACCGGCTGCCGTGCTGGGCGGCCGCCTGCTGCTGTGGGACCTGCCGTGGCTGGCCGCTCGGCTCGGATCCGATCACGGGGCGCGGCTGGACTGGTTCGAGCACGGGATCCTCGTGACCACGTGCCACGGGGCGCGGGCGGTCCGCTTCGACGAGATGCGGGTGTGGCGCCGCGTCGCCGAAGGCACGGATGGCACTGCGCTGACTCCGATGTCGCTGACCTACCGGGTCGGCACCGCGTCCGGTGAGGCGGTGACCATCCCCGCCGGGATACCCGGCCGCGAGCAGTGGGGACCCGCGTTGGTGGGCGCGGCCGTGGCGGCGCGACTGGCGGGCGCTCGGGCTCGGCTCGATGCGGGCGTACGGCTGGAGTTCGGGCCGTTCCGGATCACACGGACGACGATCCACGGGAATCAGGTGGCGTTGTGGATCCAGGTGCGTCGGATCACCGTGCACGAAGGGTTGATCGGCGTGTGGATCACCCGAGACGGTAAAGACGTTCTGCTCCAGGCCTATCCGACCGAACTGGTGAACGACATCGACCTGTTCTGGACGCTGTCGCGAGACCTTCGCTCGGAGTGAAATCCGCTTCTGCCGCTGCGTTTTCGTCAATAGATCACGCAAAGACCGTCATGAGCACGTTAATTCGCGACCCACATCCTTCTCGGCGCGAATTCCACCTGCCAACCTCGGAATCCGTTCGAGGAGTGGAAGGGGTGTGCGGGTGGCGGCGAAAGTCGGTGTGACGCCGGAACAGTTGCGTGGTGCCGCCGGGAAGATGGCGGACCTGCGGGATCGGGTGGACGGAATCCGCGCCACCCTGGAGAAGTCGCTGGCGGCCAGGGGATCCGCGTGGGGCGGCGACGGTTACGGCAGCACGTTCGCGGACGGTGAGCAGGGGTATCTCGCCGCGCACGAGAACCTCGCCGAGGGTATCGCCAAGACCGCCGACACCCTGGACTCCTACGCCGACGGCCAGCACAAGGCCGCGGATCTGCTGGCGCACACCGATAAACGCAACGGGAACGGCTTCCGGTAGCCCGTGTCCATCGATATTCCCGGCGAGCTGGAATGGCTCGGCTGGGTCGCCGGATCGGATTGGCCCGACGGCGACGAAGACGATATGTGGGGTATCGGCGGCGACTGGCGCACCGCCGCCGCCGAGCTGCGCGAACTCCTCCCCGACCTGCGGGCCGCCAAGACCGCGACGATCGACGCCTACCCGTGGGGCGACGGCCTCGAAGCCATGACCAAGGCGCTCGACGCCCTCGACCACGGCCCCGAATCCCTCGAGCACCTCGCCGAGATCCTCGACGCCGTAGCCGAATCCGCCGACGGCCTGGGCACCGAGATCGAGTACACCAAGATCCTGATCATCTCCTCACTGGCCATGCTGGCCGTGGAGATCGCCGCCGCCTGGCTGTTCCCGCCCACCGCTCCCCTGTCGGAGGCGCTCGCGATCGGGGCCACCCGCGTGGCGGTGCGGCTGCTCGGCGAGCGCGCGGTGAGCGCGATCGCCCGCTTCGCCGCCAAGACCGGCCTCGCGGCCCTCACCAGATTCACCGCCAAACACGTGGTCTTCAGCACCGTCCTCGGCGCCGGTCAGGACCTGGCGATCCAGGCCTACCAGGTCGGCGCGGGCCACCGCGACGGCATCGACTGGGAACGCGTCGGCACCACCGCCTACACCGCCGCCGCGGCGGGCGCCGTCGGCGGCCCCGCCGGCTCCCTCCTCGGCAAAGCAGCAGGCAAGATCCACCTCCCGGGCGGCGCTTTCACCAACGCCGTCAAAGGCGCGACCGTCGGCGCGGGCTCCGGTATCGCCGGCGGCCTCGCCGCCTGGGGCATCGGCGGCTTCGCCAACGGCTGGACCTGGGACCCCCGCATCCTCACCAGCGCCGGCGCCTACGGCATCACCGTCGGCGGCAGCAAGGGATTCCGCCACGCCTCCGCCATCCACGCCCCTGGAACCCACCCGTTCAACGCCGCGGACCCCGCCCTGCGCGGCGGCGAAAGCCCACACCCTCCCGGCCGTGGCGGCGACGGCAGCACGCCGCCACCACGAACCGGCAACGGCAACGGCAACGGACCGCACGCCAGCGACCCGACGAACGCCGGCAGTGCTGCGCCTCGTGCGGGCGACCCGGCGAGAACGGGCGGCGCACCTCGCGCAGGCGACCCTTCCAACGCCGGCGCGGGCGAGCCTCACCCGGCGCGCTCGGCGGATCCGAGTGGCGCACAGCCGCGATCGGGCTCGCCCGACGCCGAGACTCCCGCGAAGGCTTCACCGCAGTCCGCTCATCAGGCGGCTGGTCCGGGCGGAAGCACACCGCACCCGCAGCAGAGCCACGCCACCGGTTCAGAAGGCCGCCCCTCGGGCCCCGAAGGCCGGACTCCGCAGACGGAAGGGCGGACGCCGGAGCCGGGAAGCCGCGCCGCGGGGCCCCAAGGGCACCAGCAGATTTCGGAGGGCGGCGCCACCCATGGCGAGAGCCGTGCCGCGTCGACGGGCGAATCGGCCAACCGGGGCGCTGGTGACGGCCGTGCGCCGGAAGGCGAAGCGCGGGCAGGTGCGGCAGGTGCCCCGGCCGGATCGCACGGAGCACCGTCACCTACGAGTACGCCGGATCCGCTTGTCCAGGCGCGGGATTCATTGCGTTCGCTGGGCGTGGATCCGGACGGTATGAGTCCGCGCGAACTGGAACGGGCGGCGGCCGACGCGGTGATGCGGCGGGTCGGGGAACTCACCGCCGCCGCGGACGATCTGCCCAACCAGAACCTGGGCCCGGCCGAGTACTTCGCGCGCCGCGACGCCATTCAGCAGCAGATCGCCGACACCATGGCGTTGCGGGGACAGCTGCGTTCACTGTTCGAGCAGCATCACGCGGGCCCCGGCCCGGCGGCCCCGGTCGCCGGGCCGAGTCCCGCGCACCAGCCCGCCGCGCCGCAGCCGACCCCCAAGCCGGTGACCCCGAGCGCACCACAGGTCGAGCCCAGCACCGAGACCCGTTCCGCAGGAGACGGACTCGACATCGCTCGGGAGAAGTTGCGGCGCCTCGGTATCGATCCGGACGGGATGAGCCCGGAGCAGATGCGGGCGGCAGCGGAGGCCGCGTTCGGGCAGAAGGCCGACGAGTTCGCGGATCGCACCGCCGCACTGGAGGGAGCCGGGTTGCGGCCCGGGGAGTTCCGGGTGCAGCGGATGGAGTTGCAGAAGCAGATCGACGAGTTCCTCGGACTGCGTAACGAGATCCGGGCCGGGCTACCCGAGGCCGGGAACCCCGAAGGCGCGCAAGCGAACACCGCGGCGGATCCCGCACCCACCCCACAGCCCACGCCCACACCGCAACCTGCACCTGCGCCTGAGCCGCGACCCGCACTGGAGCCGGACGAGTTCCCCGACACCACCTCGAAGATCCCGTACACGCCGCGGTACTTCGGCCTGCCCCCCATTCCCCAGTTCTCGGCCGCCGCGCCACCCCCCGACGCCGTCTGGGAGCCGACCCCAGCCCCCGATCCGGAACCTACACCCGATCCGACGCCCGAACCGATCCCGGAACCCGAGCCAACCCCGACACCCGACCCGGCACCGACTCCCCCGGCCTCGCCTGCGCCGACCCCGCCTTCACCCACGCCCACGCCGCACCCGCCAACCCCCACCCCACCGACGCCGACACCAGAAACACCGACACCGACACCCGAACCACCCACACCCACGCCGGAGCCACCCACACCGACACCGTCGGCACCCGACCCCACGCCGACTCCGATACCCGACCCCGTACCCACGCCCGAGCCGGATCCTTCGGAGTCCACTCCGTCGGGACCGGCGGAGGCGGGATGAGTTGACGGGCAGTCTGCTCCGTCGCTGATTTGCCAACTATGAAAGGAGAGTTTCATGTCGAACGAACACGCCAGATCGGATATGGCGCAGTTGCTGGACGAGATGCGTCGGCAGGTGCGGGAGGTCGCGCGAATTCAAGGGGAGCGGGCCGGGATCACCGGGCGGGCGACGGTGCGGAAGCGGGTGACCGTGGCGACCGATGCGAACGGCATGGTGATCGAGGTTCGATTCGGTTCGGAGATAGCCGATTTGAGTTATCCGGAGATCGCGGACGCTTTCGTCCGGGCGGCGTCGGCGGCCGCGGCGGATGCGGCCCGGCAGGTTCGTGAGCTGGTGGCCAGGTTCCAGCAGCAGCGGTCGGGGCTCTCGCTGAGCGATCTCATCGACGGCGCGCCCGACCTTCGTTCGGTGCTGCCGCCCTTGACCGGAGAACTTCCGCCCCAGCGGGATTCGCGGCCGGTGGAGACCGAGGAGTCGGGCTACCGCGATCCGGGCGCGATGTTCCGTGAATCCGGCTGGTGACGGGCGACACCCCCGGCGTAAGGAAATCGGAAATCCGGTGTGGGCGGCGGTAATGGATGCATCAAGGCCGCCCACGACGCCCCTGTCCGGCGGTTGAATCGAAGGTCTCAGTCAAAGACCAGTAGAAGAGGCAACCATCATGGGCATCGTCGACACGGATGTCTGTCTGTCGTCTTTCCACGTGTTCCGGTCGTCGTCGGACGACGCGTTCGTCGCCCTGTCGGACCACTATCCCGGCCTGGTCGCCCGCAATGAATTCTCTTCCCTGGCCGCCGTCGACGAACTGATCGATCTGATCGAACGCCAACGGCGACTGACCCGTTCGGCCGGACGGCCCGCCGCCTAGACCTCGATGTGCGACCCCATGGTGACCGTGCGGTCGCGGGGCAGCGCGAAGTATTCGGCGGCGTCGGCGGTGATGTGGGAGGTGGCGATGAACAGCTGTTTCCGCCACACGGCCATGGTCGGCTCGTCGCCGCGGCGCAGCTCGATCTTGGAGAGGAAGTAGGACGCCTCGTCCAGATCGAGCGTGCCCTCGGTGTCGGCGGGGTCGAGCAGGCGCAGTGCCGCGGGGACGTCGGGTGTCTCCATGTATCCGTAGGTGGCGGTGACGTGGATGACGCCGTCGTCGGAGTAGCCGAGGTGGTCGACCGAGATCCGTTGCGGCTCCGGCACCCGCGGCACCAGGTCGGTGCGGATGGTCAGGATGACGACCTGCCGGTGGCGGACGTGATTGTGTTCGACATTGGCGCGCATGGCCAGCGGCGCGGTCTCCTTGCCGCGGTTGAGGAAGATCGCGGTGCCGGGGACGGTGATCACCTCCGGCCCGTCGGTGCGGAGCCGGTCCACGAATTCGCGCAGCGAGCCCTCCCGGCGTTCCCGCTCGGCGGTGACCACCGCACGGCCGCGTTGCCAGGTGGTCATGATGGTGAACGCGATGACCGCGATCAGCAGCGGCAGCCACGCGCCGTGCACCAGCTTGGTCATGTTGGCGCCGAAGAACAGCAGGTCCACGGTGAGCAGTGGGATCGCGCCGAGCGCCACCAGCCACAGCGGTGTCCGCCATTTCGCCCGTGCCACATAGAAGAACAGCAGCGTGGTGATGGTGATGGTGCCGGTGACGGCCATACCGAACGCGTAGGCTAGCGCCGCCGAGCTGCGGAACGCGAACACCAGGGTCAGCACCGAGACCAGCAGCAGCCAGTTGATCCACGGCACGTAGATCTGGCCGATGGTCGATTCGGAGGTGTGGGCGACCCGCAGCCGTGGCAGGTAGCCGAGCTGGGCGGCCTGCGCGGCCACGGAGAAGGCGCCGGTGATGACGGCTTGGGAGGCGATGACGGTGGCGGCGGTGGCGAGCAGCACGATGGGCAGCCGGCCCCAGCCGGGTGCGAGCAGGAAGAACGGGGCGCTGAGGTTGGCGGAGTCGTCGAGAATCAACGCGCCCTGGCCCATATGGCTGAGCACGCAGGCGGGGAACACGAGCACCAGCCAGGCGCGGGTGATCGCACTGCGCCCGAAATGCCCCATGTCGGCGTAGAGGGCCTCGGCGCCGGTGACCGCCAGCACGATGGCGGCCAGCGCGAAGAACGCGATCCCGAAGTGCCCGAACAGGAATCCGAGCGCGTAGGTCGGCGACAGGGCCCGCAGGATCTCCGGATGCTCGGTGATGCCCGAGATCCCGCACGCGCCGATCACCAGGAACCAGGCGATCATGATCGGGCCGAACACTCGGCCGACCGCCGCCGCGCCGCTGCACGAGGAACAAGGCCAGGATGATCACCGCGGTGATCGGCACGATGAACTCGTCCATGCCGGATGACACGGTCTTCATGCCCTCGACCGCCGACAGCACCGAGATGGCGGGCGTGATCATGCTGTCGCCCAGGAACAGTGACGCCCCGAAGATGCCCAGCGCCGCCAGCGCCATGGCGGTCCGCCGCCCGCCGGGCAACGTCCACCGCCGCAAGAGGGTGATGAGCGCCATGATGCCGCCCTCACCCTCGTTGTCGGCGCGCATGGCCAGCAGTACGTAGGTGACGGTGACGATGATCATCACGGACCAGAACACCAGCGACACCACGCCGAAGATATTGTCGCGGCTGACCGGAACCGGGTGCGGGTCTTCGGGATTGAACACCGTCTGCAGCGTGTAGATCGGGCTGGTGCCGATATCGCCGAACACCACCCCCAGCGCGCCCACCGTCAGGGCGAGTCGCGATCCGGTGTGCCCGCCGGTCGCCGGCGCCGCGGAGACGTCTCCCTGCGGGGTGCTCGGGGTAACCGTCACGCCATCCTCCTCCGCGCGGATTTCGGCCGGAGGTCCGCACATCGCACCGGAGGTTACCGGCCGGTCGCGCGCTTTTCCCGAGGGCGTGCCGGGCGGTCGGCTCAGCGGTCGCGGGCGGAATTCGGCTGCCGGTAGAGCGCTTCCCACACGGTGAAGCTGGACAGCAATTCGACGATGCGCCAGCCGCTCCCGGTCAATCGGACGGGTCCGGTCGGCTCCAGCGGCTCGTCCCAGCTGCCGGCCACATTCGCGGTGACCACGCCGTACGCGGCCAGCAGCCGCACGACCCGCGACACCTCCGGCCGGCGCATGCCGAGCGCCGCGCGTAGCTCTCGCACCGTGTTCGGCTCGTGCGCCAACTGGTCGAGCATCTCCACCACGCCGCGGTGATTCACCAACTCACGCAATGCGGACAACTCATCCGCCGGGTTGTTCATCGAACCGACGCCTCGCCTTTCGACAGCGGAATACTGCTGCCATCGACGCTAGGCCGACTACCCGGTCCGGAAGCCCGATCTTGACGTCCCCTGTTCACCGCGCCCCGCCTTCTTTACCTGATCCATACGGCCTCAGGCTTGGGCGGCAAGGCTGGAGGACAACAGAATTCGGGGTTTTCGGTGAACGGTTTTCCCCGCGAGATCGCGCAGGCGGTCATCGGTATAGCGGTGCCGATCATGGCATTCGTCTGGGAATTCGTGCTGGTGGGGCGGGCCGAACTCGAGGGCGGGCGGGTGTCGGAGACCCGCAGCCGCATCGGCGCCTCACCGAAACCGCTGGCGCTGCGTTTCCTCACCGGCGGGACCGGCAAGGGCATGCTGCGGTCGCGGGGCAATACCCCGTGCGGCGAACTGCCGAACCCGACCACCTGCTCGCCCCAGGAACGACCAAGGGGCCCGGTCGCCTTCGTGAGCGAAGCGACCGGACCCCAGGTATCGGCTGATCAACCCTTGAACGGGTACTTACTGTCCAAGTCGTAGTTCAGCTCGACGACATTGACCGTGGGCTCCCCCAGGAAGCCCAGGGCCCGGCCGCTGCGGTGGGCATCCACCAGCGACTTGATCTGGTCCACGGACACGTGGCGTGCCTTGGCGACCCGCGCCACCTGGATGGCCGCGTACTCCGGGGAGATCTGCGGATCCAGGCCGGAGGCCGAGGCGGTCACCGCGTCGGTCGGCACCGGGGTGTCGGCCGAGGCGTCGCCGCGGATCGGGACGATCTGACCGGCGGAGTAGTCCTCGCCACGCTTGGCGCACTCCACCTTCACGCCCTCGTACGCCTCCTGGAACGGGGTGGTCTCGTGCTTCGGGTCGGCCGAGCACGCCTCGTTGACACTGATCACCCGGGTCGGGTGAGTGACAAGGCCGTGCGAGTCACGCTCGCCCATGACCGCCAGCACCGCGCCGACGCCGCCGGAGGTGCAGTACGGACGGCTGCCGTCCACGCCCTCCAGCTTACCGACCGCCGCGCTGCGCGAGCACACGGTGCTCAGCAGGCTGAGCTTGTCCTTGCTCGGATCCTCCGCGTCCAGCGTGTCGACGGTGGACTCCGGACCCATGTTCCCGAACGCGGAATTGAGCGCGTTGTAGCCGTCCGGGCTCGCGTCGTCGCCGCTCCATGCCGCGTTGGACGGGCGCGTCTGGAAGTACTGCGCCAGCGCGTTGCCCTTACCGTCGGTGTAGGCCTGACCGATCAGGCTGGACCCGACGACCTTGCCGTCCCGCTCGAGCAGCGAGCCGTTCGCCTTGTCCTTCAGCCCCGGCAGTTGCGAGACGCCGAGAACGACGGCGGGATAGATGATTCCGGTGATCACGGTGAGCACCAGCAGCGCTCGCAGCGCCGCGATGTGCTGCCTGATCCAGGCCGACATACGCATTAGGACATCCCCGGGAAGAATTGAATGACAAGGTCGATGAGCTTGATCCCGATGAACGGCGCGATGATGCCACCGAGTCCGTAGATATAGAGGTTGCGGCTCAACAGTTTCGACGCGCTGGACGGCCGGTAGTTCACACCGCGCAACGACAGCGGGATCAGCGCCACGATGACCAGGGCGTTGAAGATGACCGCCGACAGGATCGCCGACTGCGGCGAATGCAGCCGCATCACGTTCAGCAGATCCAGGCCCGGGAAGATCGACACGAACAACGCGGGAATGATCGCGAAGTACTTGGCGATGTCGTTGGCGATCGAGAACGTGGTCAGCGCGCCACGGGTGATCAGCAATTGCTTGCCGATCTCGACGATCTCGATCAACTTCGTCGGGTCGGAATCCAGGTCCACCATATTGCCCGCCTCTTTCGCGGCGGACGTTCCGGTGTTCATGGCGACGCCCACGTCGGCCTGCGCGAGCGCGGGCGCGTCATTGGTGCCGTCACCGGTCATGGCGACCATGCGGCCGCCGGCCTGCTCCTTCTTGATGAGCGCGAGCTTGTCCTCCGGAGTGGCCTCCGCGAGGAAGTCGTCCACGCCCGCCTCGTCGGCGATGGCCTTGGCGGTCAACGGATTGTCGCCGGTGATCATGACGGTGCGGATGCCCATGCGGCGCATCTCGTCGAACCGCTCCCGCATGCCCTGCTTCACCACATCCTTGAGGTGGATGACGCCGAGCAGCTTCGCGGTGTCCTGCTTGATCTCCGCGACCACCAGCGGCGTGCCGCCGGACGCCGAGATGCCGTCGACGGTCTCGCCGACCTGGCTCGGGATCTCGCCGCCGTGGGCGCGCACCCATTCGGTGACCGCGCTGGCCGCGCCCTTGCGCAACTGGTGCCCGTCGGACAGGTCCACACCCGACATGCGGGTCTGGGCGGTGAACTCCACCCAGGTCGCGCCGGTGAGCTCGCCGGGGGTGCGCTCACGCTTGTTGAACGCCACCTTGGCGTACACCACGATGGAGCGGCCCTCGGGGGTCTCGTCCGCGAGGCTGGAAAGCTGTGCGGCGTCGGCCAATTCGTCGGCGGTGACGCCCGGCATCGGCACGAAGTCCGAGGCCTGGCGGTTGCCCAGGGTGATGGTGCCGGTCTTGTCCAGCAGCAGCGTGTTCACGTCGCCCGCGGCCTCCACGGCACGACCGGACATGGCCAGCACATTGCGCTGCACCAGGCGGTCCATACCCGCGATGCCGATGGCGGACAGCAGCGCGCCGATGGTCGTCGGGATCAGGCAGACGAGCAGCGAGACCAGCACGATGCCGGTGACGCCATTGCCGTCCAGCGCCAGATTGTCCAGCACGCCAGGGTTGTTGGCCTTCGAGAAGATGGCCGACGGCTGCAAGGTCGCCACCGCGAACACGAAGATGATCGTCAACGCGGCCAGCAGGATATTGAGCGCGATCTCGTTCGGCGTCTTCTGCCGCGACGCGCCCTCGACGAGCGCGATCATCTTGTCGATGAACGAACCGCCCGGCTCCTGTGTGATCTGGACGACGATGCGGTCCGACAACACGGTGGTGCCGCCGGTCACGGCCGACCGGTCACCGCCGGATTCGCGGATGACGGGTGCGGACTCACCGGTGATGGCCGATTCGTCCACGGAGGCAATGCCTTCCACGACATCACCGTCACCCGGGATGACCTGCCCCGCCTCGACGACCACGTAGTCGCCGCGGCGAAGTTCGGGAGCGGGCACCCGCTCCTCGACGACGCGCGCGCCCGGCGACCAGTTCGCCAGACGGCGAGCGACCGTGTCGGTCTTGGCCTTTCGCAGCGTGTCCGCCTGCGCCTTGCCGCGGCCCTCGGCCACGGCTTCGGCCAGATTGGCGAAAATCACCGTCAGCCACAGCCAGACGACGATCGCCCAGGCGAAGAACGTCGGACTCGCGATGGCCAGGACGGTGGCCCAGACCGCGCCGATCTCTACGATCAGCATCACCGGATTGCGCCACATGATGCGCGGATCCAGCTTCCGCAACGCGTCCGGCAGCGACCCGAGCAGCATCTTGGGGTCGAACAACCCCGCTGACACACCGCGTTTCGGGTTGCTGTGCGCGGTCTGCACCGGCGCGGAGTCGATGGTGGGAGTGCTCATGAGTGGATTCCTTCAGCGAGCGGGCCGAGCGCCAGCATCGGCAGGAAGGTGAGCGCGACCAGGATGACGGTGACGCCCGCGACCATGCCGACGAACTGCGGCCGATGCGTCGGCAGCGTGCCCTCGGAGGCGGGAGTGTGCCCCTGCGCCGCCAGCGAACCGGCCAGGGCCAGTACGAAGATCATGGGGATGAAGCGGCCGAAGACCATGGCCAGGCCGAGTGCGGTGTTCCACCACACGGTGTTACCGGACAGACCGGCGAAGGCCGAACCATTGTTGTTGGCCGCGGATGTGAAGGCGTACAACACTTCCGAGAGCCCGTGCGGACCCGAGTTCGCCATGCTCGCGCGTTCCCCCGGCAGGGCCATCGCGACAGCGGTTCCGGTCAGCACGATCAACGGCGTCACCAGGAAGTAGGCGGCCGCGAGCTTGATCTCCTTCGGAGTGATCTTCTTGCCCAGGTACTCCGGGGTGCGGCCGACCATCAGGCCCGCCACGAACACGGTGATGACCGCGAGGATCAGCATCCCGTACAGACCCGACCCGGTACCACCGGGCGCCACCTCACCGAGCTGCATGTTGAACATGGTCATCATGCCGCCGAGGCTGGTGTACGAGTCGTGCGCCGAGTCCACCGCACCGGTGGACGTGAGTGTGGTCGCGGTGGCGAAGGTCGCCGAATTCGAGACGCCGAAGCGGGATTCCACGCCTTCCATCGACGCTCCGATGGCACTGGGGACGGTGCCATGGTGCTGCAGCTGGAAGAGGTTCATCAGGGTGACGCTGAGGATCGCCAAGGTCGCCATGACGGCGGCAATGGCCACGCCCTGCTTCGGCGAGCCGACCATGCGTCCGAAGGTGCGCGGCAGCGAGAAGCTGATCACCAGCAGCATGAAGATCTCGACCCAGTTGGTCCACGCCGTCGGGTTCTCGAACGGGTGCGCGGAGTTCGCGTTGAAGAAGCCGCCACCGTTGGTGCCCAACTCCTTGATGACCTCCTGGCTCGCGACCAGTCCGCCCGGCAGATTCTGCGAACCGGTGTTGCCGACGGTCTGCGCGACCTGGTCGTACACGTGCAGGTTCTGGATGACGCCACCCGCGACCAGCACGATCGCGAAAACGATGGCCAGCGGCAACAGGATCCGGGTGGTTCCCCTCACAAGATCCACCCAGAAGTTGCCGAGCTCGCCGCTGTGGCGACGGGCGAATCCGCGCACCAGCGCGACCGCCACGGCCATACCCACGGCGGCGGAGACGAAGTTCTGCACGCTCAGGCCCACGGCCTGAACCACATGACCCATCGTCGATTCACCGGCGTAGTTCTGCCAGTTGGTATTGGTGACGAAGCTGATGGCGGTGTTCCACGCCAGATCCGCGGTCATCTTGGTACCCGGATCGTCCAGGTGCAATGGCAGTTTGCCCTGGATCAACTGCAGGAAGAACAGGAACAGCACGCTGATGGCCGAGAAGGCCAGCACACTGCGCGCGTAGACGGCCCAGGTCATCTCGACGCCCGGCTGCACGCCGATCAGTCGATAGATGCCCTTCTCGGCCTTGGAGTGCTTCTCGCTGCTGTAGACGCGGTACATGTAATCGCCCAGCGGCACATGCACGGCGACCAGCGCGATGATCAGGGATACGACGAACAGGATCCCCGCGACGGTGGTGCTCACTCAGAACCTCTCCGGATACAGCAGCGCCGCCACCAGATAGATGGCGATACCGATGGCCAGGACCAGACCGACAATGTTCTGAGTCACAGCCGTTCCACCCCGCGTTGGATCAAGCCGAACAGGGCGAAAATCGCCACTGTCAGCACCGTGAACACCACGACGGACATCTCTCGAACCTCTCTCTGAACGGCACGTCCCAAGACGCGCCGGAGTGAGTCAAGCGCCCGATAAGGCCATATTCGAGGACCTTTACGCCTTCTTAGCGTCCCACGGGGTCGCATTGACGCTCCGCTTACAGCGTCGCCCCGCGCGTCGCACAGATGTCGTCGACAAGTCGCCCGATTCCGTCAAAAAACCGTCAGGACCTGCGGTCTCAGGCCACAGGACCGCCCCGAGGTGTCAGCGCCCCAGCACTCTGAGGATGGTTCCGTCCAGGCTCGCGGAGACATAGCCGCCGTCGTTGTACACGTTGTCGATGTAGACGCGAAGGACCTGCCGCCCGTCACTGAAAGTCCCGTCGGTGTCGACGATGATGTAGCGAGTCGTCGGGTTGGAGACCTTCAGTTTCTGAGTTGCCTCGGCCAGCAGGCCCGGGAGGATATCCCAGTTGATAGAGCTCAGATCGAGCGTTTTGCCGGTGAGTTGGCCGCCCACGCCGTCGCGTTTGGCGGCGCCGTTGCTGTAGCTGAACGTGTCGTAGTGGTTGGGCTCGGTCGCGACGGGTGCGCCGGAGGACACGCGTTCGGGATAGATGGTGGTTTCGGTGAATTGCTTTCCGCCGGTGACCTTCTCCAGTGCCGCGATGGCCTTGCGGACTCCGTCCGGAGTCAGCAGATCGACGGCGGGGGCGCCCTTGGCGGTGGTGGGCGCGATGATCGTGGGCTGCGCGACCCCACTGCTCAGGATGATGTCGGTGGGATCGGTCTGGCCGGTCGGCAGGTTCGACCCGCCCTGGCTGTCGGACGAGGGCCACAGGGCGATGGCGGCGGCCACGGCGACCACCAGGCCGACGGCGACACCGGCGAAGATCCACGGTCGCGCATTGCGTTGCGGCGCAACCGGTGTGGGGTTCGGCGGCATCGGAACGAACGCCTGCGGAGCGGTGTAGCCGCCCGGGTGCGGGATGGTCGTCGCAAATCCCGGTGGCGGCGTCGTCGGGAACGGCTGCGGCTGGGCCGCCGTCGCGAACGGCGGGGGCTGAGCCACCGTCGCGTAGGCCTGGGGCTGCGGGGTCACCGGAAACGTCTGGAACGCCTGGGGTGGCGGGGTCAGATCCTGGGGGGAGGTGACCGTGCCGTGCGAGCCCGAGAACTGGTGGTGCGCAACCTGTTCCGGGGCGGTGTCGCCGGTGGCGATCACCTGGGAGAGCATCCGGTCGATCTGGTCGGCGGGCGGGCGGTGGCCCGGGTTGGGGACCAGGAGGGCTTGCAGGACCGGGGTGAGCGGTCCGGCCTGCCGCGGTGCCGGGACCGAGCCCATGAGGACGGCGGCGAGGGTCGCGACGTCGGTGTCGCGGCGCATGGGCTGGTAGCCCTCGACTGCCGCGAACAGCACCAGGCCCAGGGACCACAGGTCGGAGGCGGGGTTGCCCTCGTGGCCCTGGAGGCGTTCGGGGGCGACGTAGGGCAGCGACCCGACGACGCTGCCGGTGGAGGTGAGCCCCGTCAGGTCGTTGACGGCGGCGATGCCGAAATCGGTGAGAACGGGCGAACCGTCGGTGCGCAGCAGCACGTTCGGCGGTTTCACGTCGCGGTGCAGGACGCCCACGGCGTGGGCGGCGCGCAGACCCGCGAGGATGCCGCGCCCGACCAGAGCGGCGTGCGCGGGCGTCATGGGCCCGTCGCCGAGCCGGTCGGCGAGCGAGCCGCCCGCGACGAGCTCCATGACGATCCACGGATGCTGCTCGGCGGGCGTGTCCACGATGTGGTGGATGGCAACCACATTGGGGTGGGTGATGCGGGCCAGGGCACGGGCTTCGCGCAGCACGCGTTCGCGCTGGACCTCGGCGGCGGTGGCCTCGCCCTCCGCCTTCACTTCCTTCAGCGCCACCTCGCGGTGCAGGGCCACGTCGTACGCGCGCCACACCGTGCCCATGCCACCGCTGCCGAGTGGTTCGATCAACTCGAAACGCCCGTCGACCATTGACCGCCCGGAATTCACGGACGTCAGCTTAGGGTTCCCACACTGCCTACGCGAGATCTGGTACCGGTTGGTCCTTTCCGGTCACCCGGATCCCCGGCAACGCGGCCGGTCGCTCGCTCAGCCGCCCTGCTGAGCGTTGCCGATCCCGGTGCCGGCGCCGAGCTCGTAACCGACAGCCGCGCCGATGGCGCCGATGGTGACACCGGCCACGATCGCGCTGAGCACGGCGCCGATCACGGCGCCGACGCCGGCCCCCGCGAGAGCGCCACCCCCGATCCCGATCGGCGCACCCACTCCCAGGGTCGGAACACCCATGGCGAGACCACCCGCGACCCCGCCGACGGCCGCACCGACCGCGGCCCCGACGAGCGCTCCCGGTACCGCCCCGATCACCGCGCCCGATACCGTCCCGACGACCGCGCCGATGATGAGACCGGCGGCGCCACTGTTCACGATGAGCTGGGTCGCGTTGTCCGAGTAGCCGATGGGGGCCGCGGCGGTCTTCGCCGGGTCGAGGATGGCGGCGGGAATCGTCGGCACGCCGGGCAGCGCCGGGACGAGCTGAAGCTGCTCGATGAGCGCGGGAGCCGGGTCAGCGGGTTGCGCCGCGGCCTCGGCGGTGGCGATGGAGCAGGTCACGGCGATGGCCAGTGGTATCGCGCCGACGATCGGCACCAGGGCGCGTCGCGACGCGCGGGTCCGGGATCCTCCATACCGACGAGCCATTCGACCACCCTCTCGCTGGATTCGACTTGGAAACGCTCCCCTGACTACCGGTGATGGACACGTGCGTCACGAACGATAGCTGATCAGTAGCTATTTCCGGCTGAACGCCATGGCCTGTCGCGAATCCCGCGCGCGGATCCTGTCTACAACACGGGACACGGCCGCACCTCGGGCAGGCCGTGGCTGATTTGCTAGACCACCCGCTCGAGCGCGCGCAGGTCTGCGTGCAGCTTGCGGAACAACCAGTAGACGGCGACGAATGCGAGCCCGGAGGCCGCGCACAACCCCAGAACCGAATCGCGCACGAGCGGAAGCTCCTCCGGTTCGAGGGTGGTGAATCCGGCCAGCACCCCGACCAGCGGCACTGATGCCGTCACCGCGAGATAGGCCGTGGTTCTGCGACGCAGCGCGCGAAGATCGGCGGAGTCATCCGCCGTGGTACGGCCGCGGCGCAAGTAGATGGGATAAACACAGCGGACGACGTAGAACGTCGAAAGGAAGAACGTGTAGGCAACCGAGACGGTGCCCATCACCAGAACGGTCGTCACCGCGTGGACCACCATCCGCGCCGGGAGGTCGGTGAACCGGATGAGCAGCACCACCCCCATCGCGGTCCCGAGAACCGCGAACAGCAGAGTGTTCATCGCACACAGGTCGCCCCAGAACAGTGTTCGCGACCGCACCCGCGCGAGCATTACCTCGTCGTAGCGTCTGCCATGGCGCAAGCCGCGCGGAACCGCGAGCAGATCACGCGACATGTACACGTAGACGAGGACGGACAAGGGCAGGGCACAGAGCTCGAAAACGATGACGCCCCTGAGGAGCTGCATGATGGTGGCATCGGTCAGGTGGTCGGCGAGCAGTGCCCGCATGTGCACGCCCCCATAGATATGAGCCAGGCTGACGCCGACCAGCGACGATGACCACAGGATGAGGGTGGGCTGTCGGGAAAGTCGTGCCCGCCAACTGTTCGGCGGTGGGTAGACCAGGTCACGGGCCCTGTCCTCGAGGCACAAGTCGAGCTGCTGAGCCAATTCCGTGCCGCACGAGTAGCGGTCTTCGCGGTTGGGCGACAGACACTTCAACAGCACTCGGCGCAGCGCCATCGGGCAATCCGGCGGAAGCTCCGACAGGAACTCCGGCTCGACGGGTTTGCGCCGCAGCTCGAGCATGCGGGCCAGCGATGTCTCCGACTCGCCGGCCGACGCTTCGTCCGCGAATGGGCGGCGGCCCGTGAGGAGCTCCCACAGCATGACACCCAGCGCGAAGATGTCGCTTCGAGTGTCGAGGTCGGCGGCGGTCGCCGGCAAGTCCGGATGGCAGGCCTCGAGCTGTTCGGGCGACATGTACGCCAGTGAACCGCCGAAGTAAGCCAGGGGGCTCGTGCCCTTGATGCGGTTGCTGGAGCTGACATTGAAGTCGGCCAACTTGGGGATTCCCTCGGCACTCAGCAGCACGTTCGCGGGTTTGATGTCTCGATGCAACACCCCGCGTTCGGCCGCATGCTGCAGCGCGTCCGCAAGTCGGCGGCCCAGCCAGGCGACGGTCTCCGGCCATGTCAGTGCCGCGGTCCGGGTCCGAACGGCGGATTCGGTGGGCCGAACCTCGCCCTTCGCCGCGAGTACCTCGTCGATGGCATCGAGCAGCAGCTGCCCACTGCGGTGTTCCGTGGGTCTCGCGCGCTGAAAGCGCAGCACATCGAGCAGTGTTCCTCCGGGTAGGTACTGCATGTAGAGCAGCTTCAGCTCGCCATCGGCGATCAGCCGCTGGTCGTAGATGCGCACGATGTAGTCGTGGTCCAGTTGGGCGAGGGTCTGCGGCTCGATGCCGTGATTGTGGGAAATCTTGACCGCGACCAGTCGCTGCATCGATTGCTGCCGAGCGAGATACACCTGGGCGAAGGCACCGGATCCGATCCTCATCAGGAGGTCGAAATCGTCGATATGGTCGCCGACTTCGATGGCGTCGAGAACTACTTGGGCACTGGGACGAGCAATCATCGTGCTGTAGTAATCACTCGTGAGCCATGCCGGTTCGGGGTCGGCCATGGCAGTGGCCTCGGCACGCGTGGCAGTCGCATCGACGGCGGCGGAACCGCGGCGCATGGCGTGGTATTCCTCGTAGACCAGCTCGGCCGGCAGCGGACCATTCCGCAGCTCTGCGAATTCCGCACGGTATTCGGTCAGTCGTTTGGGAAAGTGATGACGAAGCCAGCGGTATTCGAGGTCGATCTTGATCAGTTCGATCAATATCGTTCGCCGATCAACCGGTTCACCGGGTAGATATGCCGACAGATCGGGCGGGAACCCGGATGCCCACGCCTCTGAAAACAGTGCCACGACAGTGGCGAGCGCTGTGCGGGTTCGTTCAGCTGAATCGACCAGATCGATCGGCTCGTGCATCGGCAGCTCCAGATCAGCCCCAGGCGATCACACGGCGGCTACGCGCGATGCGACCTCGTACCGCAGTAGCCCCACATCGTCACCTTTCCACCAGACCTCCTGTTCAAGGGTATCGCTCCGAAACGAGCGCACGGGCGGCACAAGTAGGGAGCGGCCACGGCGGACGTACTCGCTCGGATGACGTCAACAACCCGACACACCCCCGTAAAGAAACCGTCAGGATCGGTGACTTGACCAGCATCGGAGGTATGAAGTGGGGAGCCCGGCCACGGCCGGGGCGATCGCCGTACACATCCAAGGAGAAACCGTGCCGCACGTCGCCGTCACCCTGATGGTGATCTTCGGGTTCATCGGCTGCGCGCTCATACTGCGCGCCATGGCCAACGCCGAAGCCGCCCGCGAACCCGTCCGCATGGCACCGCAGGACATCCGCGCACCCCGCGCGATGATGGACGAGTGAAACGCGGCCAACTACGCATCTACCTCGGGGCCGCGCCCGGCGTAGGCAAGACCTACTCGATGCTGGCCGAAGCCCATCGACGGCTGGAACGCGGCCGTGACGTGGTGGCCGCCGTCGTGGAGACCCACGGCCGCAGCAAGACCGCCGAACTGCTCGCCGGACTCGAGCGCATCCCGCCGAAGCTGGTCGAGTACCGCGGCGCGACCCTGCCCGAACTGGACGTGGACGCGGTGCTGCGGCGGCAGCCCGCCGTGGTGCTGGTGGACGAGCTGGCGCACACCAACATTCCCGGCGGCAAGCACGAGAAGCGCTGGCAGGACGTGCAGGACCTGCTGGACGCGGGCATCGACGTGGTGTCCACGGTCAATGTGCAGCACCTCGAGAGCCTCAACGACGTGGTCGAGCAGATCACCGGCGTGGTGCAGCGAGAAACCGTGCCGGACTGGGTGGTTCGCGCCGCCGACCAGGTCGAACTGGTCGACATCACCCCGGAAGCGCTGCGGCGCAGGATGTCCCACGGCAATGTGTACGCCGCCGAGAAGGTCGACGCGGCCCTGCGCAACTACTTCCGGCCCGGCAATCTGACCGCGCTGCGCGAACTCGCGCTGCTGTGGCTGGCCGACCAGGTCGACGCCGCGCTCGCCAAATACCGGGCCGACCACCAGATCACCACCACCTGGGAGGCGCGCGAACGCGTCGTCGTGGCGGTGACCGGCGGCCCGGAGTCGGAGACCATCGTGCGGCGCGCCAGCCGCATCGCCGCCAAATCCAGCGCCGAGCTGATCGTGCTGCACATCGTGCGCGGCGACGGACTGGCCGGAGTCTCGACGCAACGTCTCCACCGTCTGCGCGATCTGGCCACCGGACTCGACGCCGAATTGCACACCGTCACCGGCGAGGACGTCCCCACCGCGCTGCTGGATTTCGCCCGGCAGGTCAATGCCACCCAGCTGGTGCTGGGCACCTCCCGGCGGTCGCGCTGGGCGCGCATGATCGACGAGGGCATCGGCGCCACCGTGGTGCAGGAGTCCGGCAAGATCGACGTCCACATGGTGACCCACGAGGAATCCAACAAGGGCTTCCGCTGGTCCGCGCTGACCCGGGGCGAACGCAAACTGGGCTCCTGGTCGGCGGCGGTCCTCGTGCCGTCACTGATCTGCGCGGTCATCTACTTCTGGTTCGACCAACTGCTGGATCTCAGCGGCGAGAGCGCCCTGTTCTTCATCGGCGTCATCGCGGTGGCACTGCTGGGCGGCGTCGCTCCGGCGGCGTTGTCCGCCTTGCTGTCCGGTGTGCTGCTGAACTGGTTCTTCACCCAGCCCCGCTACAGCCTCACCATCGACCAGCTCGACAACTTCCTCACCATCGTGGTGTTGCTGCTGGTGGCGGTCGCGGTGGCGGCCCTGGTGGATGTGGCGGCCAAGCGAACCTTCGAGGCGCGCAAGGCCTCTCGCCAGGCCGAGCTGCTGACCCTGTTCGCGGGCTCGGTGCTGCACGGCGCGAACCTGCAGGATCTGCTCGAACGCGCACGGGAGACCTACGGCCAGGACGCGGTCAGCCTCGTCACCGACGACGAGGTGATCGCGTCGGTGGGAGATCAGCCGCCGACCAAGGTCGGCGACGCCGAGACCGCTGTGGAGGCGGGCGATGACATGCATTGGCTGCTCTTGCGAGGACGAGCCGTGACCTCCGGGGACCGAATGGTGCTGGGCGCGGTCGCGAATCAGGCGGCGGGACTGGTGCAGCAGAAACAGCTGCGCGCCGAGGCCAGCGCCGCCCAGGCGGTCATGGAGGCCGACAAGCTGCGCCGCGCGCTGCTGTCGGCGGTCAGCCACGACCTGCGCACCCCGCTGGCCGCGGCCAAGGCGGCGGTGTCGAGCCTGCGCAGCGACGACGTGGAGTTCTCCCCCGAGGACACCTCCGAATTGCTGGAGACCATCGAGGAATCGGTGGATCAGCTGACCGCCCTGGTCGGCAATCTGCTGGACTCCTCGCGCCTGGCGGTCGGAGTGATCAAGCCGCAGATGCGCAAGGTCTACCTCGACGAGGTGGTACATCACGCGCTCATGGGTATGGGCACCCGCGGCATGCGCCGCACCACCATGGACCGGGTCAAGGTGGATGTCGGCGCCATCGCGGTGCACGCGGATTCCGGTCTGCTGGAACGGGTCCTGGCCAACCTGATCGACAATGCCGCCCGCTACTCCCCCAGGGATTCGATGGTGCGGGTCGCGGCCGAGCAGGTCGGCAAGCGGGTCGCGATCACGGTGGTGGACACCGGGCCCGGCGTACCGACCGGCCTGGAGGATCAGCTTTTCGAGCCCTTCCAACGGCTCGGCGATCGCGACACCTCCACCGGCGTCGGCCTCGGCCTGTCGGTGGTGCGCGGATTCGTCGACGCCATGGGCGGCACGGTGCACGCCGAGCCCACCCCGGGTGGCGGCCTGACCATGGTGATAGATCTACCCGGGGGCGACGACCCCGCGGACACGACCGAGGAGGACAGGTGACCGACGCGGCGGCAGCGCCGATCAAAGTGCTGGTGGTCGACGACGAACCACAGATCCTGCGCGCCCTGCGCATCAATCTGTCGGTCCGCGGCTACGAGGTGACCACCGCCTCCACCGGCGCCGCCGCCCTGCGCGCCGCCGCCGAGAAGCACCCCGAGGTCATCATTCTCGACCTCGGCCTGCCCGATATGGACGGCATCGAGGTGCTGGGCGGCCTGCGCGGCTGGACCACCACCCCGGTCATCGTGCTGTCGGCCCGCACCGACTCCTCCGACAAGGTGGAGGCCCTCGACGCGGGCGCCGACGACTACGTCACCAAGCCGTTCGGCATGGACGAACTGCTGGCCCGCCTGCGGGCGGCTGTGCGCCGCTCGGCCGTCATCGCCGACACCCCGGAACCTGTCATCGAAACCGCCTCCTTCACCGTCGATCTGGCGGCCAAGAAGGTCACCCGCCACGGCCGCGACGTCCACCTGACCCCCACCGAATGGGGCGTCCTGGAGATGCTGGTCCGCCACCAGGGCAAACTGGTCGGCCGCCGGGAACTGCTGCGCGAGGTCTGGGGTCCGTCCTACGCCACCGAAACCCATTACCTGCGTGTCTATCTCGCCCAACTGCGGCGCAAACTCGAGGACGACCCCTCGCAGCCCAAGCACCTGCTCACCGAGGCGGGCATGGGCTACCGCTTCCAGCCGTAGCAGATCAGGGAGCTCCCCGGGAGCTCCCTGATCCTGTTCGCCGCCCCGGGGATCGGCAGGGCCGGCATGGGTTCGGGTCACGACGGCGAATTCCCCGGGGTGCGGCCAGATTCGCCGGAGCGGGTGACGGCCGGGCGTCCGCGCGGTGATGGGCGCGCGAACAGTGGCCGGGCATTCGCGATGAATGCCGCGTGTTCAGCGCGTCGGCGGCGTGGCGCTCACCGGGTCATGCGCACCGGCAACGACTTGAGGCCGTTATTGAGGTTCGAACGGATGCGGCGGGCGTCGCCGGTCTGCTCCAGCTTCGGGAAACGCGCCAGCAGCTCCTCGAAGAACACCCGGCCCTCCAGCCGTGCCAGGTGCACGCCCAGGCAGAAGTGCTGGGCCAGACCGAAGGACAAGTGCGGGTTGGGGTTGCGGCGGATGTCGAAGCGGCCGGAATCGGCGAACACGTCCTCGTCGCGATTGGCCGAGGTGTACCACATGGCCACCTTGTCGCCCGCCTTGATCGGGACGCCGCGGACCTCGGTGTCGGCGGTCGCGGTGCGGCGGAAGTAGTGCAGCGGGTTGGCGAAACGCAGGATCTCCTCCACCGCACCGGGAATCAGCGACGGGTCCTCGCGCATCGCCGCGAGCTGCTCGGGGTGCTGCATCAGCAGTTGCAGCCCGGAGGACAGCATGGTCTTGGTGGTGTCGTTGCCCGCGGTCACCAGCTGGGTGAAGAAGCTGCCGAACTCCAGGTCCGACATGGCGTTCCCGCCGAAGGAACCGGCCAGGATGAGCGAGGTCAGGTCCTCCTTCGGCGGCTCGGCGCGCCGCGCCATGGAGAACTGGATGGCGTAGATGGCCATATTGGTGAGCTCGGCGGTGACGTCGAAGTCGCCGACCAGATCCGGATCCTGTTGGCTGACCGACTGTTCGGCCCAGCGGCGCAGGCTCGGCCAGTCCTCCGCCGGAATCCCGAACAGCCCGCCCACCACCTGGCTGGGCAGCACGCCCGCCACGTCGTGCACGAATTCCACATCGCCGTCGACACTGTCGAGCAGGGCGGCGGTGAGCTCGCGGACGCGGCCCTCCATATCGCCGACCACCCGCGCCTTGAAATGCTCGGCCAGCGGCTTGCGGTATTCGGTGTGCCGCGGCGGATCCATCATGAGCAGCATGTTGCGGGTCTGCTCGAGCCTTTCGGGCGGCTGGTTCTCCAGGATCACGCCCTCGATCTCGGCGGAGAACAACTCCGGATTGCGGGCCACGTGCGCCACGTCCGCGTGCTTGAGGATCGCCCAGTACCCGGGCTCGCCCGGCATCTCCTGCCAGTGCACGGGATCGGTGCGCCGCAGCTCCGCGAAGATCTCGTGGATCGGTCCCGCCACATACAGCTCGGGGTCATAGATGTCGCTGACCGTGCCCACGGTCCACCTCGGTATTCACTTGCGGGTATGCCTGTTTCGCTTCGGACGCTAATCCCGGACGCGACCCGGCGGCGCGGTTCCGGAGGGCGGTCCCAGTCAGTGGACCGCCATGAACCACCATGGACGCCATGTCTGTTGCCGCGATCGTGTTCGACATGGACGGTGTGCTCATCGACACCGAACCCATCTGGGAGGAGGTGCGGCGCGAGTACATCGACGAGATGCGCGGGCGCTGGCTGCCCGACACCCAGGACCGGTTCATGGGGATGAGCACCGCGGAATGGTCGCGGTACCTGAGCGAGGACCTGCTCGACGGCCGCCGCACCCCCGACGAGGTCGCCGAGGACGTCATCTCCCGCATGGCCGCCCGCTACGCCGACCACCTCCCGCTCATGCCCGACGCCGTCGCCACCGTGCGCCGCCTGGCCGCGAGCTACACCCTCGGCCTGGCCAGCTCCTCCCCGCGCCGGCTCATCGACGTGGTGCTCGACCATATGGGCGTCACCGACCTGTTCGCGGCCACGGTGTCCACCGAGGAGGTCGAGCGCGGCAAGCCCGCCCCCGACGGCTACCTCGAGGCCGCCGCCCGCCTCGGCCTGGACCCGGGCGTCTGCGTGGCGATCGAGGATTCCAGCAACGGCCTGCGCGCCGCGCACGCCGCCGGGATGACGGTGATCGCCGTCCCACACCCCAAATATCCGCCCGCCGCCGACGCCCTCGCCGCGGCCGCCTACGTCGCCGACGACCTGACGCAGGTCACACCCGAACTCGTATCGGAATTCCGCTGACCACCTCGGTGTTCCGAACGATCGGCGACCACATGGTCGTCCCGGGTGACCCAATGGGAGGATTTGACCTATGTCCGAACAGACCGCCGCACCGCAAACCCCCGCCACCGATCCGGCGGCCGAACCGGTCAAGCTGTGGGCCGAACGCACCGGCACCCGCGCCTACACCGGCCGTAACAACCGCGGCGGCGAGGTCCTGATCGCGTCCGCGGGCGTGCCCGGCGCCTTCACCCCGGGTGAGCTGCTGAAGATCGCGCTCGCCGGCTGCACCGGCCTGAGCTCCGACTTCACCCTCGCGCGCCGCCTGGGCGACACCTTCGACGCCACCGTCCACGTCTCCGGCGACGCCGACCGCGAGAACGAGCTCTACCCCGAGCTGAACGAGGAGGTCGAGCTCGACCTCAGCGAACTCGACGAGGAGTCGCGGCAGCGGCTGCTGGTCGCCGCGCAGCGCGCCATCGACAAGGTGTGCACCGTCGGCCGGACCCTCAAGGCGGGCACCACGGTCAACCTGACCTTCCGCGTCGACGCATGAGCGATGCCCCGGTCCGGCTCAGCGCCTGGGTACACGGCCAGGTCCAGGGGGTCGGCTTCCGTTGGTGGACCCGGTCACGCGCCCTGGAGCTGGGCCTGACCGGTTACGCCCGCAATCATCGCGACGGCCGCGTGCACGTCATCGCCGAAGGACCCCGCGATGCCTGCGAATCGCTGCTCGGCCTGCTACGTTCCGGTAATACACCAGGTCGGGTAAACCTGGTGGTGGAAGACTGGGGTCCCGCCGCGGGCGGAATGACAGGATTCGAAGAACGCTAACGCGCGGCGAGCCCACGGAGTCGACGAATGGCCACTGATCGTCCCGGCGGTCCGGACAACCCGGACCGTCCCACCCCCGACCCCGCGCACCCGTCCGAACGCCCCAGTCCGCCAAGCGAATCCGCCGATTCCGGCAATCCGGCCGAGCCGACGCCGGACGCTCCCACCCCGACGCTCCGATTCCCCGCTCCGGAGCCCGGCGGGAGTCAGCCGACGCTGCCACTATCCGGCACATCCGCGAACCCGCCCGAGGCGGGCGAACCTCACCCGACCCATCCGCTCGCCGGTGAATCCCACGGCGGCGCGGGCGCTTTCGGCAGTCCCGGCGCGGCACCGCTCGGCGCGGTCACCCCGCCGCCCGGCGTCGAGCCGCCGTTCACGCTGCCGATGCCGTCGCTGGAACCCGACGCCCCTCCGGTGCCCGCGGTTCCGGAACCGCCGCGGCGCGGGAGCATCATCTCGCAGGAAGCGGGGATCACGCAGCCGCGCCCGCCGACGGTGGCCGAGGTGCGAGCCCGGGAGAAGGCGCGCAAACGGGCCGAAGAGCAGCAGCAGGCCGAGGCGGAGGCCGCGGAAGCCAAGCAGCGCAAGAAGAAGCGGGTCCTGATCGGCGGCGCCGCCGTGGCGGGCATCGCGGCGCTGGTCGGCGGCGGCTACCTGGTGGCCTCGGCCTGGAGCGGACCCGACGTGACCGCGTCCTGCACGGTGGTCGCCGACAAGGGCGAGATCGTGCCGATCGGCAACGGGCAGACCGTGACCGCCGACCGCGACAACCAGGAGATCGTGGTCCCCGACAACTACTGCTCGAGTGCCACGTCCAGCGGGCACCCCGGAACGCACACGAGCACGTTCATCTACCTGGGCCACTCCTACCGCTACTACTACGGCGGCAACACCACCATCGGGCGCGCGCCCACCGGTGGCACCACGGTGGCCCCCAAAGGCGCGACAGTGAAGACCAAGAGCGGCAGCACGATTCAGCGCGGCGGCCTCGGAGCGAAGATCGGTGGAGGTTCCTAGTGCGGCGGGTTCGCAGCACTCCGCGGCCGGGCTGGCAGCGGATCATCGAAGGTCAAGGTCTCGTCTACGGCTCTCCCGGGCAGTACGCCGACGGTCAGCCGCGGCCCTACTGGGACGAATCGGTGCACTACGAGTTCGACATGGACGAGATCCTCGCCATGGAGGCGCAGGTCGAGGTGCTGCACTCGATGTGCCTGCACGCGGTCGAACAGGTCGTCCTCATGGAGCGTTTCGCCGATTTCGGTCTGCCGCAATGGAGCTGGGAGCACATCACCAAGTCCTGGCACCGCTCCGACCCGCACGTCTACGGGCGCTTCGACCTGCGCTACGACGGCCGCGGCCCGGCGAAACTACTGGAGTACAACGCCGATACGCCCACCTCCCTGCTGGAGGCGGCGATCGTGCAGTGGCACTGGCTGACCGACACCCACCCCGACGACGATCAGTGGAATTCCCTGCACGAGAAGCTGGTCGAGCGCTGGGGTGAGCTGCGCGAGAACCTGCCGGGCAGTCAGCTGCACTTCACCTGGTCGGGTTCGGACGGTTCCGGCGAGGACAACGTCACCACCGCGTACATGCAGGAGACCGCCGCCGAGGCCGGGTTCGACACCATCGCCCTGCCCATCGAGGAAGTCGGATTCGACACGGAGCTGGACCGTTTCGTGGATCTGGCCGAGGCCCCGATCGAGGCGATCTTCAAGCTGTACCCGTGGGAATGGGCTCTGGACGACGACTTCGGCCGCCGCGTGGTCGAGTCGCTGCCGGAGACCATGTGGATCGAACCGCTGTGGAAGACGCTGCTGTCGAACAAGGCGATCCTGGCGGTGCTGTGGGAGATGTACCCCGGCCACCCCAATCTGCTGCCCACCTATCTCGACGATCCGCACGAGCTCACCGAGTACATTCGCAAGCCCAAACTGGGCCGCGAGGGCGCGAACATGACCATCGTCGGCGCGGGCCTGGAAACCGCCACCGGCGGCGTCTACGGCGACGAGGGCTACGTCTACCAATTGCTGGACCCGCTGCCCGAATTCGACGGTATGCGACCGGTACTCGGTGCTTGGATCGTGGGCGACACGTCCGCGGGGCTGGGCATCCGGGAGACCGTCGGCCTCATCACCGATGACAGCTCCACCTTCGTCCCGCACCGCATCCCGCAGTAACCACACCTCGGAGGACCACCGATGACCACCGCTCTCGCCCTCGAAGCCGGGTACTGGCATTCACTCGGCCGCGGCGTAGGCGCCATCCTGGCCTATGCCCTGCTCGGCCTGGTGCTCATGCTGATCGGCTTCCAGGCCGTGGACGTGACCACTCCGGGCCCGCTGCGCACCATGGTGGCGCGCGGTCTGCCCAATGCCGTCGTGATCAGCGCGTCAGCCATGATCAGCATGTCGCTGATCGTGGTGCTGGCCATCTACGCGCAGGCGGGCAAGCTGTCCGAGGGGCTGCTGGCCGCCACCGTCTACGGCCTGGTCGGCATCGTGGCCCAGGTGATCTC
This sequence comes from Nocardia sp. CA-136227, assembly GCF_050955695.1. NCBI lineage: Bacteria > Bacillati > Actinomycetota > Actinomycetes > Mycobacteriales > Nocardiaceae > Nocardia > Nocardia sp. CA-136227. Next base: position 2,246,414 of record NZ_CP192081.1, on the reverse strand, counting down.
GGTGCGCGTGCTCGAATTCGTGATCGGCATCGATATCGGCGAACTGCTGAAGAAGCCGGAATTCAGCACCGAGTCCCTGGTGGTGGCGGCCGCTCAGTTCGCGATCGGCCTGGTGGTCGCGTTCGCGATCCTCTGACCGGTCAGCGGACCCGGCTGTACTTGATGAAGGCCACGCCGTCCTCGAAGATCCGGCTGGTGAGCACCCGGAACTTGGCCGGTTCGGGCAGCCGTCCGGCGGCTCCGAACAGCGGCCGCCCGTGCCCCAGCACGATCGGGTACAGCTTCAGGAACACCTGATCGATCTCCGGCAGCAGGGTCTGGGCGAGCTCGCCGCCGCCGCACAGCCAGATGCCGAGTCCCTTCTCCCGCTTGAGCTCCCGCACCCGGGTGAGCGGATCCTCCGAGATCAGGTCCACCCCGGCCGCGGGGCTCTCCGGCAGCGTCGTGGACACCACGAACTGCCGCAGATGCGAGTACGGGCTGGACGTGCCGGTCCGCACGCCGAAGTCGTGGGTCTTGCGGCCCATGATCACGGTGTCGAAGTTCTGGCACGGTTTGTCGACGCCGATCACCTCACGAACCTTGGTCGGCAGCGTCTCTGGATACTGCGCCATGATCGCGGGCCCGTGATCACCCCCGACCGGGAAGAAGTCGACCGAGCCGTCATCGGTGGCGATGAATCCGTCGATGGTGGCCGCGACGTAGTAAGTCAGTTTGCGCATGTGCTTCCTCCAGCCGGCACCACGCGTGCCGCTACTGAAAAGGTAGCGCCTGAACCTGAGCGATAGGCCGGGTCCGAGATAGTCGGATTGCCCGGCTCGGAAGAAAACCTGCTGGTCTCAGGCGCGGAAGCGCCCTTGACGGCGGCATCTCACGCTAATCGAACGCTGCGTGAACTTTCCCCTTCGTCCGCTCCACGATCCTCAGCCGCGGGGGCGGGGCTGGCAGCGGGGGCAGGAGAACGAGGAGCGGTTCATGAACTTCTCGCGGCGCATGAGGGCGCCGCAGCGGCGGCAGGGCTCGTCCTCGCGGCCGTAGGCGTTGAGGGAGCGCTCGAAGTAGCCGGACTGGCCGTTCACATTGACGTAGAGGGCGTCGAAGGAGGTGCCGCCCGCGCGGAGGGCCTCGTCCATGACGGTGCGGGTCTCGGCGAGCAGGGTGTGCAGGGCGGGGCGGGTCAGCTTGGCTGCGGGGCGCTCGCCGTGGATCTCGGCTCGCCACAACGCCTCATCGGCGTAGATGTTGCCGACGCCGGAGACCACGGTCTGGTCCAGCAGCAGGCGCTTGATCTCGGATTGCTTGCCGCGCAAGGTCTTCACCACGGCATCGGCGTCGAAACGCTCGTCCAGGGGGTCGCGGGCGATGTGGGCCGCGGATTCCGGCACCCAGGTGCCGTCCACCTCGACCAGGTCGGAGAGCTGCCAGCCGCCGAAGGTGCGCTGGTCGACGAAACGGAGTTCATGGCCGTCGTCGAGGGTGGCGATGATGTGCGCGTGCTTCTCGAGCGGCGCGGACGCGGGCTGGACCAGCATCTGCCCGGACATGCCGAGATGCACGACCAGGGAGGTGTCGGGCTCGTCGAAGGTGAGCCACAGGAATTTGCCCCGCCGGTGCGCGGCTTCCACACGCAGACCGGTCAACCGGGCGGCGAGGTCGTCCCCACCGAACGCGTGCCGCCGCACCGAACGCGGGTGTTTGACGGTGACGCTGTCCAGGACGCGGCCCACCACATGCTCGGTGAGTCCGCGCCGGACGACTTCGACCTCGGGAAGTTCGGGCATCTAGCTCTGCGAGCCGTCGGCCGAACCCTCGGGCGCGTTATCGGCGTTCAACGACCGGTAGGCCGCGCCCGCGGCCTTCTGCTCCGCTTCCTTCTTGGAGCGGCCCACCCCCTGGCCGTAACCCTTCCCTCCGATCACCGCGGTGGCGGTGAACTCCTTGTCGTGGTCGGGTCCGGTGGAGGTGATCTCGTAACTGGGCACGCCGATGCCGCGCTCGGCGGTCAGCTCCTGCAGGCTCGTCTTCCAGTCGAGCCCGGCCCCCATGCGGGGACCGCGCTCGAGCAGAGCGGCGAACAGGCGCAGCACCACTTCCCGCGCGACATCGATGCCGTGCTGCAGGTGCACCGCACCCAGCAACGACTCCATGCCATCGGCGAGAATGCTGGGCTTGTCCCGGCCGCCGGTGAGCTCCTCGCCCTTACCGAGCAGCAGGTGGCGGCCGAGACCGCCGGCGCCCAGGCCGCGAGCGACCTCGGCGAGCGCGTGCATGTTGACAACGCTCGCACGCAGCTTCGCCAGTTCGCCCTCGGACTTGTCCGGGTGCTCCAGATACAGGCGCTCGGTAATGCTCAGGCCGAGCACCGAATCGCCCAGGAATTCCAGGCGCTCGTTGGTCGGCAGGCCACCGTTCTCGTAGGCGTACGACCGGTGCGTGAGCGCGAGGCGCAACAGCTCCGGCTGTACGTCTACGCCGAGCGCCTCGAGCAGACTGGCATGGTCGGCGGCATCACCTACGGCGGGAATATCCGCCGCGTCCTTGCTGGCGGTCACGGTGGGCTATACGCGAATCAGATCGCGGAGGTGACCTGACGGCCCTTGTAGGTGCCGCAGCTCGGGCACGCGATGTGCGGCAGGGTCTGCTGACCGCAGGCGCGGTTCGGGCAGGTGATCAGGGTCGGCGCGGTGGCCTTCCACTGGCTGCGACGCGCGTGGGTGTTGGCACGGGACATCCGGCGCTTCGGAACGGCCACGACTAGCTCTCCTCTGTCTTACTTGCGGCACCGTTGTGTCCCGCAAGGGTGGAATCGGTTGATGGGTCCGACGCAGTGTCTGCATCGGTGGACTCAGCGGTGAAATTCGCGAGCCCGGCCCAGCGAGGGTCAAGTATCTCATGACCGTGGCCGGAACCCGCAATCGCCATCTTGACGCCGCATTCCGGGCACAAACCCGCGCAGTCCGGCTCGCACAGCGGCTGCAGCGGCAGCTCCATGCCGGCGCCGTCGACGATCACCGGCTCGAGGTCGATGAAATCGTCCACCAGACGCGGGATCTCGTCTTCCTCGGTGGTCTGCTCGGTCGCGCTGTCCGGGTAGGCGAACAGTTCGGTGAGGTGCAGTTCGAGCTCGTCGGTGAACGAGTCGAGGCACCGCGAGCATTCGCCCTCGATGGGAGCGGTGACCGTGCCGGTGACGAGGACGCCCTCGGACACCGACTGCAGCGTGAGATCCAGCTCGACCTCGGCGCCGGCCGGGATCGCGACGAGATCGAGGCCGATCTTCTCCGCGATCGTCACGGTGCGGCGCAGCTCGCGCATGGATCCGGGGGCGCGTCCGAGACTGCGTACGTCCAGCACGAAGCCCGCGTCCGTCAACTTGTGACGATGACGCGAACCATTACCGGAATCGGCCGACATCTTCTGAACTCACCTTCACACTGGCTGGGAATGGGCAACCACCCCACAATACCGAAAGCCCCGCTCGCGGCCCAAATGGGCCGAGGCGGGGCGATCGGGCCGTCTATCAGCGACGGAAGCCGGGCGACTCGGTGCGGAACTCGGAGGCGTAGTCCGGCACGGACGAGTCCGAACGCACCTGGTGGCGGCCGCGGCCGATGATGCGCAGGGTGTTGTGCAGGGTCTCCTCGAAGTCGGCGAGCTTGCCGTCGACGTAGTCGTCGCATTCGGAGCGCAGGCGGTCGGAGTCGGCCTGGGCGGTGTCGATGAGCCGGGCCGATTCGGCGTGGGCGGCGCGGACCACCTCGGTCTGGGAGACCAGGCGATCCTGTTCGGCCTTGCCGTCGGCGACCGAGCGGTCGTAGGAGGCCTGACCGGCGGCGGCGAGCCGGTCGGCCTCGGCGCGGGCGCGGCCGGTGAGGGAGTCGTACTCCTTCTGACCGTCGGACACCGTGCGCTCGGCCTCCTCCTCGGCCGAGGCGACCAGGTGGTCGGCGTGGGCGCGGGCCTCGGCGACCATGCGGTCGGCGTGCGCCTTGGCGTCGGCCAGGATGCGGTCGGCCTCCTCGCGGGCGGACGACACGGTGTGGTGGGCCTGGTCGTTGGCGGTCTTGACCGTGGTCTCGGCGCCGGTGCGGGCGTCGGTGACGATCTTGTCGCGGTGATCGAGCACGTCCTGGGCGTCGTCGAGCTCGCCGGGCAGCGCCTCGCGGACGTCATCGAGTAGCTCCAGCACCTCGCCGCGCGGCACGATGCAGTTTCGGGTCGGCGGGATGCCGCGGGCCTCTTCGATGATGGCCACCAGTTCGTCGAGCGCTTCGAATACCCGGTACATGTGCTACCCCACTCTCCTGCCAGGACTCACGGCGAGACTCTCCGCTTCAGCCAGTCTGCCAATCTCCGCGCTGTCAACAAGGTCCGACACGGCGTGTCGCGGGTTTTCCGCAACATGGCCTGTTTCACAGATCCGGCAGGGAAAACAAGTGGAGGAAATAGCTCCACTTGGTTTACCGTTGAGGAGCAAGACAAGTAATGGCGTGTTCGGATGGGGTAGACGATGGCTGTCCACGAGATTCCGGAGCGGGCGACGATGCCCGTGCCCGGTCTGGTGCACACCTATACCCTCGGTTCCGAAGCCTTCGCCTACGGCTCCGAGGCGCTCGCCCAGAGCACCGACACCCTGCGCGCGACCGGCGTCCGCTGGTCGGCCCGGATCGGGGCCTGGCTGCGCGGCGGCGCCGCCTTCGCGCAATTGATTCGCTTCGCCCTCGTCGGCGGCCTCAGCAATGTCGGCTACATCCTGCTGTTCCTCGCCCTCTACGGCGGCGGCGCGCAGGTGGCCAATCTGGCCGGATCCATCGTGAGCACCGCGCTCGCCAACGAGATGCACCGGCGGCTCACCTTCCAGGCCGCGGACCGGGTGCGCTGGTACACCGCGCAGATCGAGGGCGGGGCGCTGGCGCTGGCCGGGCTCGCCATCACCTCGGCGGGTCTGGCGATTCTCGAGGTCACCGCACCCGGCATGGGTGATATCGCCGAAGCCGTTGCCGTCCTGGGCATTACAGCCGTGGTCGGCACCATGCGCTTCCTCACCCTGCGGCTCTGGGTGTTCTGAGCCCCACTCCCCCACATGTTCTCCGCGAACGCGGGAACCTCTTTCGCCGCGTCGGCGTCCAAGCCAGTATCGACGACGAAAGGGGTTCCGACATGGACCGTGGGCGCGGATGCCTTGGGGGACGGCGGGATACGAGCGGACCACGGCCCCAGCGACCCCCGGGACGGGGGTGCCGATCGTGCGTGCGGCACCGGCGTCCGCGGCCGCCCCGGCAGGAGGGCTGATGACCACCATCGCGACGACCACCGCCACCGATGCGACCGTCGGCGACGCCACGGCGACCGGCTCGGCCGCATTCCCGGTGACCGGATCGACCGAGACCACCGGCCGGGCACAGGCGAGGGTCGACGGTGGACGACATTGCGGGGCACGGGAATCCCGGAAGGCGCTGCTCGCGGGGTGTGGCGCGCAGCGGGGCCCGGGACGGCAATCGGGTACCGGACCGCGGGGCAGGTCCGGGCAGCGGGTGCACGAACCGATGCCGACCGCGCTCGACCGGCGCGAGCAGCATCGGCGATTGATCGGGGCCCTGCTGCCGGAGATGGCCGCGGGCAGTGTGGTGAGCCATCAATCGGCGGCCGTGCTGTACGGGACCACCTTGTGGCGGACGCCGCTGGATCGGGTGTGCGTGACCCGCAATCGCAAGGGCGGCGGGCGGACCCGGCCGTTCGCGAAGGTCCATGGCTCGCCGGTGGATCGCGCGGTCGAGGTCGACGGACTGCCGGTCACCACCCCGGCGCGGACCGTGGTGGATCTGGCGCTGACGCTGCCGTTCGAGGCGGCGGTCGTCGCCGGTGACGCGCTGGCCGGCAGGTTCGGACTGACCACGGCCGAACTCGGCGAGGAGATCGCGAAGGCCAAGGGCCGCTACGGCATCGGCCAGGCGAAAGAGGTGATCGCCCTGCTCGACGGCCGCAGCCAGAGCATCGGGGAATCTCTCAGCCGCACCATGATCGAACGGCACGCGTTGCCGCTGCCGAGTTCCCAGGGCAATGTCTTGACCCCGGACGGCCGTTTCGTTGCGCGCGTCGACTTCTATTACGAGTCCGCGGGCGTGCTGTGCGAGTTCGACGGCCCCATCGAATACGGCCGCCTACTCCGCCCCGGCCAGGACTTCGCGGCCACCATCCACCGCGAGCGAATCCGCGAAACCTACCTGCGCGCCCTGGGTTTCGAGGTGGTCCGCTGGACCTGGGACGACCTCATCCGTGACCGTGCGGCCCGCCGCCTGCGCGCCGCCCTGTCCCGCTCGCGACCCCGCCCCGACGGCCGAATCGAGCCCGCCCCCGCAATACCTGCCCGTCCGGCCTCGATCCGCGCGTTGTGACGCGGGCACGCACCCGCTGGGCCGTATGGGGTTGCGGCCCAGGGGGATGCGGGGTTTCGTCAGGCGTTGGCTTTGCGTTCGGCGATGCGGGCCATGAGGCGCTTGTGGACGGCCGGGGGCAGCAGGTCGGCGATATCGCCGCCGAGCGTCGCCACTTCCTTGACCAGGGAGCTGGAGACGAAGCTGTAGGCGGGGTTGGTGGCGATGAAATAGGTGTCGACGCCGGTGAGCTTGCGGTTCATCTGCGCCATCTGGACTTCGTAGCCGTAGTCGGTGGCGTCGCGCAGGCCCTTGACGATCGCGGTGATGCCCTCCTGCTTGGCGAAGTCCACCAGTAGTCCGCGCCAGGATTCCACGCGCACGTTGGGCAGGTGGGCGGTCACCTCGCGGATCAGCTCCATGCGTTCCTCGACGGTGAACATCCCCTGCTTGTTGGGGTTCACCACCACGGTCACGACCACCTCGTCGAATTGCTCGGCGGCGCGGGCGATCACGTCGAGATGTCCGTTGGTCACCGGGTCGAAGGACCCGGGGCACAGTGCTCCAGCCATGGCCGCACGCTACCGCATTCCGGGGTAGCATCCGTGTCCGCCCCAAACTTCACAAAACGGACATGCCTGGTCAGCTATGGTTTTGCAACCCGGAAACTGCTCGCTTCCCGTTCGAGAACTGTTCGGTTTGCTCGCGTTGATCGTTTGCGAAACCAATTGCGAAGCTGCATCGGCAATCTCGTTCGTTACAGAAAGCAGTAAAATGTCAAGGGCATCGTTGGGTCGGAAAATCGCAGTCACCGTGGCTGCGGCGGTGAGCGCGGTGACGGCCGTGAGCGGCGTGATCGGGGCGACCGCATCGGCTGATCCGGGCGCCAAGCCGGACCATATCTTCTACATCATGATGGAGAACGAGGGCGACGCCCAGATTCTCGGCAATACCGCCGACGCTCCGTACATCAACCAGCTGGCCGCGCGCTACAACGTGTCCACCGGTTTCCACGGCGTCACCCACCCCTCGCTGCCGAACTACCTGTCCATGTTGTCCGGCGACTTCCAGGGCATCTGGGACGACTGCAAGGCCGGCGCCGACGTCAAGTGCGCCCCTGAGGAATTCGTGTCCGACTCCGGCGACGGCACCTCCGGCGCCTCGCTGACCCCGGAGCAGATCGCCAGTGCGAGCGCCAAGCCGCACATGTTCGGCGGCCGCACCCTGGTCGACGAGCTCGAGGACAAGGGCCTGTCCTGGAAGGCCTACATGGGCGCCATGCCGCAGGCCGGTTTCCAGGGCGAGTTCGCGCCCGGCAATGTCAACGGCACGACGGTGAAGCTGTACGCCGAGAAGCACAACCCGTTCATGTACTTCTCGGGCATCAATTCCCCCGGCAACGCCCGCCTGCAGAAGGTGGTGCCGTTCGAGAACAACTTCGACGCCGATCTGGCGAGCGGCAAGGTGCCGAACTTCACCTGGATCAGCCCCGACCAGTGCGATGACATGCACGGCCTGTCCCCGGCGGCCGCCGCGATCATCAACAAGCCGACCTGCGCCTACCCGGATTCCGGTGTGTCGCACGGCCCGATCCACCTCGGTGACGACTACCTGAAGGCGACCGTCACCAAGATCATGAACTCGAACACCTGGAAGACCTCCAACTCCTCCATCGTGATCGCGTGGGACGAGAACGACTACTCCGGCTTCTCCGGCGGCCCGGGCAGCCCGGTCGGCAAGAACGGCACCGTGCTCGGCGGCGGTGACGCCCCGCTGCTGGTCATCAACTCCAAGGAGGGCCCGCACCACTCGTCCGCCGACGTCATCGACCACTACTCGGTCCTGGCCACCATCGAGCAGATGTGGCACCTGGGCTGCCTGGCCAACACCTGTTCCCCGAAGACCTCTGGATCGCTGCGAGACATGTTCGCAGCCTGACTCTTACGCATTCGCGTTGCCCGTCGTGCGGTGCACGACGGGCAACGCCCAGTTCTCCCCAGGCACCGCGTGGACCGGACCGCCGTACCGGTGACGGTCAGGCCGGATAGCTGTGGATCTCGGTGGCTTTCACCGCGGCCCACAGCCGCAGACCGGGTTGCAGGCGCAGCTCGGCGACGGCCGCGGGTGTGACATCGGCGAGCACCGATGGCGTTCCGTCGAGTCGGACGCGGGTCGTGTTGGCGTGTTGTTCCACGCCCGCCACGGTGACCTGCCACGTATTGCGGGGACTGCCGGACGGCTGTTCGAGGTGCAGGCTGACCGCGGTCGGCGGGAAGGCCAGGAATACCGGGCCCGAGGCCGGGTCGGCGACGGCGAGCACGCCCCCGCCCTCGACAGACACCGAACCGTTGTCGGCGGTGCCGCGAAACAGGTTGAGGCCGACCAGGTTCGCGACATAGTCCGAACGGGGACGGCGGGCGATCTCGACCGGTGCGCCCTGTTGGACCACCGCACCGCGCTCGAGGATCACGAGCCGGTCGGCCAGCACCATGGCATCGAGCGGATCGTGGGTGACCAGCACCGTGTGCCCGGAATAGTCGCGCAGATGGTGGGCGAGATCGCTGCGCACCTGCAGCCGGGTGCTGGCGTCCAGCGCCGCGAGCGGCTCGTCGAGCAGCAGCAATTGGGGGTCGGTGGCCAAGGCGCGGGCCAACGCCACCCGTTGGGCCTGACCGCCCGAGAGCGCTCGGGGCGTGCTGTCCGCGTGGTCGGCGAGGCCGACCCGGTCCAGCCATGTCTCGGCGCGAGCGCGGGCCTCGGAACGACGCACACCCCGCGCGCGGAGACCGAAAGCCACGTTCTCGCGAGCCGAAAGGTGCTGGAACAGCAGATAATCCTGGAAGACGACGCCCACTTCGCGCCGTTCGGCGGGCAGGAAGATCGCGGGCGGCGCATCCCAGACCCGGTCGGCCACCGCGATCCGGCCGCCGGTGAGCGGCAGCAGACCGGCCAGTGCCCGCAGCGCGGTGGTCTTCCCGGCCCCATTGGGACCCAGCAGCGCGACGACCTCACCGGGTTCGACGGTCAGGTCGACGTCGAGGCGGAATCGGTCCCGCTCGACACGGAGTTCGGCGTGCAGTGTCACACCGCACCTCGAATCCAGCGTTCCCGCAGCGCGACCAGCACACCGACCGACACCACGAGTAGCACCAGGCTGAGCACGATCGCGGCGTCCGGATCGGTCTCCAGCGCGAGATAGACCGCGAGCGGCATGGTCGTCGTCTTGCCGGGGAAGTTGCCCGCGAAGGTGATGGTCGCGCCGAACTCGCCGAGCGCCCGGGCCCAGCACAGGACACCGCCCGCGATCACCCCCGGCAGTACCGCGGGCAAGGTGACACGACGGAAGGTGTACCAGGGGGACGCACCCAGAGTGGCGGCCGCCTCCTCATACCGGGTATCGGCGGCCCGCAGCGCGCCTTCGACCGAGATCACCAGAAAGGGCATGGCCACGAACGCCTCCGCGACGACGACCCCCGGCGTGGTGAACGGCAGCGACACCCCGAACCAGTCGTACAGGTATTGCCCGAACAGCCCTCTGCGGCCGAAGACCAGCAGCAGCGCGACACCGCCGACCACCGGGGGCAGCACCAGCGGAACGGTCACCAGCGCCCGGATCAGCCCGCGTCCCGGCACGTTCCCGCGGGCCAGCAGCCAGGCCAGCGGGATCCCCAGCACGAGACAGATCACCGTCGCCAGGCTCGCGCACAGCAGTGAGAGCCGTAGTGCCCGAGCGACTTCGGCGCTGAAGAGCCGTGTGGTCAGCGTCGGCCAGGGAGCGCGCACCAGCAGCCCGATCAGCGGTGCGATCAGGAAGGCCAGCGCGCACACGGCGGGCAGCACGAGGGCGAGCGGACGTCGCCCTCGTGCTGCCCGCCGACGCGTTCCGGCTCGCGTCACCGACGCGACCCGGAACGGGTGAGGGGACGCCTCACGGGGTTTCGAATCCGGCGGCGGCGAAGACCTGCTTGGCCTGGGCCGACTTGATGTAGTCGACGAACGCCGCGGCGGCGGCCGCGTTGGGGGCCTTGGCCAGCGGCGCGATCGGATAGGCGTTGACGGCCTTGGCCGACTCCGGGAAGTCGATGCCCTCGACCTTGTCGCCCGCGGCCTTCACATCGGTGCGGTACACGAGTGCGCCGTCCACCTCGCCGAGGGTGACCTTGGTGAGCACGGCCTTCACGTCCTGCTCCCGGGTGTCGGGCTGCGGGGTGATGCCGGCGGCTTCGAAGACCTTCTTGGCGGCCGCGCCGCAGGGCACCTGCTCGGCGCACAGCGCCAGCTTGGGCTCGGACTTGCCGAAGTCGGCGAGCCCGGTGATGTGGCCCGGATTGCCCTTGGGCACGGCGATTTCCAAGCGGTTGCTGACGAAGGTGGCGGGCGTGCCGGTGACGTCACCGGCGTCGACGACCTGCTGCATGTTGGCGGGTGCGGCCGAGGCGAACACGTCGGCGGGCGCCCCCTGCTTGATCTGCTCGGCCAGCGCGGAGCTGGCCCCGAAGCTGTAGACCACCTTGACACCCTGGTGCGCGGCCTCGAAATCCTTGCCCAGCTTGGTGAACGTCTCGGTCAGCGACGCCGCCGCGAACACGGTCACCGTGCCGGTGACCTGATCCGATCCGGCCGGGGTGTCCTTCTTGTCGTCGGAGCCACAACCGGCCAGACCGGCGGTGACTGCGAGCACGGCGGCGACCGCGCCGAGGCGACGGAATGTCTTCATCCTCATCAACTTTCTGGTATTTCGACCACGACGTGGGTCGATTTCACCGAGGCGACGGCGACGCTGCCGACCTCGAGTCCGAGTTCGTCGACCGATTCCCGGCTCAGCAGCGATACCAGCCGGAACGGCCCGGCCTGCATCTCGACCTGGGCCATCACCGTGTCCTTGACGATGCGGGTCACGATCCCCCGCATCCGGTTGCGCGCCGAGACCGCGACGGTGACGCCCGGCTCCGGAGTTTCCGCGGACATGCTGCGCAGCAACTCCGCCAGATCCTGTCCGCGCACGCCCAGCCGGCCGTTGTCGAGCCGGACCGACTGCAGCCGTCCCTGGTCGATCCAGCGGCGCACGGTGTCATCACTGACACTCATCAGCGCGGCGGCTTCACTGATCCGCAAGTTCGTCACGATAGGCAGCATATTGCCGAATCTGCGGGACGCAAGCGGTATCACCGGGGCAACGGCAACAATTCGACCAGGGCGCCGCGCCCGGCTCCCGGCGGCAGCAGAGCCAGGGCGTCGGCGTGCAGCAGATTCGCCAGATGCGCGGTTCCGGCTACGCCGTTGGCACGCCACACGCCGCCCTCGACCTGGCGTGCGGGGACGATGCGAAGGAGGTCGGCGGGGGCCGCGGCATCGGCGATCCGGCCCCACAGCGCCGGGGAGTCCCGCCGGTCGGTCAGCGCGCGTACCAGCGCGGGACCGGTCACCAGGGTGGCCGCGATCGCGGCGAGTGGATTGCCCGGCAGGGCGAGCAGGGTACGGCCATCGGGTAGCCGGGCCACCAGATGAGAACCGCCCGGGCGCATGCGCGCCCCGTCGAAGATGACGTGGGCGCCGATCTCGGCCAGGACCTCGCGCAGGTGATCGGCGACGCCACGCCCGGTCGCTCCGACCGTGACGGCGAGTTCGGCGTCGGTGTCGAGCTCGAACCAGGTGCGCAGCAGCGCGCGGTCGTCGGGCAGCCGGGTCAGGCGGCCCATGCCGATGTCACAGTGCCGCAGATAGAGCGGCAGCACCGCACCGAGCGCGTCACGGACCTGCCCGGGCGCGAGCTCCCCCGGGCCTCGAATCTCGTCTCCCGTGATGAGCACATCGGCGCGCAATGGACCGCGCACCATGGCGATCGGGGTTTCGGCGCTCTGCGCCACCGAGATCACCGCGGCGTCCACCCGGACCCGCGCCGGCGTCAATTCGTCACCGTCGGACCAGGATTCGCCGCGCAGCCGCATGTCGTTGCGATGCGGCACGCCCGGTGCGAGCACGACCGTGGCCTGTCCCCCGATCCGCTCGATGTGCGCGTGCTCCGACCGCACCACCGCCGTGGCGCCGACGGGCGTCAGCGCGCCGGTCGAGATGCGAACGGCCTCACCGTCGGCGAGTGCGATCCGGGATCGCCGCCCGGCGATGCAGGTCCCGATCAGCAGTCGCCAGCGCGGCCCGCGGCCACCCACGGCGAACCCGTCCATGGCCGCGGTGTCGGCCGCCGGCAATGCCGCCGTCGCGGCCAACGGCTCGGCCAGTGTCGCACCCACGGCATCCGCCAGGACGGCGTATCGCGACGGAATCGCGGTCAGCGCCGAACGCAACACGGCATCGATCCCGTCCACGGTCACAGCGGATCCGCTGACTGGCTCGATGGATCGGGATCGCAGGGTGCTCACGCATCCGCCCTTCACATGTCGGCGACTTTTTCATAATCCTCAATTACGGAGATTTCACCTGTCTTGCTCCGTAGTTGCTTGTCTGTTGCCGCCTTCTCACCCTCATTCGCGGTTGGCTGTGCGGGCCGGAAGAACGCACAGACGGGCCCGCGCCGCGGAGAGGCGAACGTAACCACTCACGTGACCGGGCGGTAACAGCCCGTTCCTAGCGTGAAGAACACGGACCGAGAGCAGGGCGAGGCGAAGGGGAGAACTGCGGTGGCGGCAACCGATTCCGGAGCGGCGACAGGCACGGTGCGCACGGTGTGCTCGTACTGCGGCGTGGGATGCGGGATCGCACTCGAACTCGACACCGGACCGGACGGCAACCGGATCCGAAAAGCCGCCGGGGACAAGGCACATCCGGCCAACGCGGGCCGGCTGTGCACCAAGGGCGGCAGTCATGCCGACCTGATGGCCGCCGACGGCAGGATGACCACCGCGCTCGTGCGCGCCGAGCGCGGGATGCCGCCGGAGCCGACTCCGCTCGACACCGCGATCACCGCGACCGCCGCTCGCCTGCGCGGCCTGATCGACGAACACGGCCCGGACGCGGTCGCCTTCTACGTGTCGGGTCAAATGACCCTGGAAGCACAGTATTTGGCGAACAAGCTGGCCAAGGGGTTCATCGGAACCAATCAGATCGAATCCAACTCGCGACTGTGCATGGCCAGTGCGGGCAGCGGCTACAAACTCTCCCTCGGCGCGGACGGTCCGCCGGGTTCCTACGACGATTTCGACCACGCGGACGTGTTCTTCGTCATCGGCGCGAACATGGCCGACTGCCACCCGATCCTGTTCCTGCGCATGATGGATCGGGTCAAGGCGGGCGCGAAATTGATCGTGGTCGATCCGCGCCGCAATGCCACCGCCGACAAGGCCGATCTGTTCCTGCAGATCAAGCCGGGCACCGATCTGGCTCTCCTGAACGGGCTGCTGCACCTGCTGATCGAGAACGGCCACACCGACCCGGACTTCATCGCCGAGTTCACCGAGGGCTGGGAGGCGATGACGGATTTCGCGCGCGACTACCCGCCCGCCGCCGTCGCCGAGATCACCGGGCTCCCCGCCGACGACATCCGCCGCGCCGCCGAACTGATCGGCACGGCCGGTGAGTGGATGAGCTGCTGGACGATGGGCCTCAACCAGTCCACCCACGGCACCTGGAACACCAACGCCCTGGTCAACCTGCACCTCGCGACCGGGGCCATCTGCCGTACCGGCAGCGGCCCGTTCTCGCTCACCGGCCAGCCCAATGCGATGGGCGGGCGGGAGATGGGCTACATGGGACCGGGGCTGCCCGGGCAGCGGTCGGTTCTGGTCGACCAGGACCGGGAGTTCATCGAGCAACTGTGGCAACGCCCGCCGGGCACGCTGCGCACCGATGTCGGCACGGGCACCATCGACATGTTCACCAGGATGGCGGCCGGTGAGATCAAGGCCTGCTGGATCATCTGCACCAATCCCGTTGCCACCGTGGCCAATCGGAAGACCGTCCTGGCGGGGCTGGAAGCCGCGGAACTGGTGATCACCCAGGACGTCTTCGCCGAGACCGAGACCAACGCCTACGCCGACGTCATCCTGCCCGCCACCCTGTGGGTCGAAGGTGAAGGCGTGATGATCAACTCCGAGCGCAACCTCACCCTGGTCCGGAAATCGATTCCGGCGCGGGGAGAGGCGCTCCCGGACTGGCAGCTCATCGCCCGCATCGCCTGTGCCATGGGGTATTCCGACGCCTTCACCTACGGCGACTCGGAGGAGATCTTCGAGGAGATCAAGCACACCTGGAACCCGAAGACCGAATACGACCTGCGCGGAGCCACCTACGATCGGCTGCGCGAGGGCCCGCTGCAATGGCCGATCGCGCCGGACGGACCGGCGCGCAACCCGATTCGCTACCGCAATGACGGCATCAGCCGGCCGCGACAGGTTCGCGAGGACGGCGCCACGCCGCGCCTGTGGTTTCCGACCGCCTCCGGCCGCGCGGTGTTCTTCCCCCGCCCCCACCTGCCCGCCGCCGAACTGCCCGACGACGACTACCCGTTCGTGCTCAACACCGGCCGGGTCCAGCACCAGTGGCACACCCTGACCAAGACGGGCCGCGTCGCCAAGCTCAACAAGCTCAATCCCGGGCCGTTCCTCGAGATCCACCCCGAGGACGCGGCGAAACTCACCGTCGCCGAGGGCGATTGGGTCGAAGTGGCTTCACGGCGCGGCCGCGCCGTCTTGCCGGCCGTGGTCACCGATCGCGTGCGGGTCGGCACCACCTTCGCCCCGTTCCACTGGAACGACCTGTTCGGCGAGTACCTGACCGTCAACGCCGTCACCAACGACGCAGTGGACCCGATCTCGTTTCAACCGGAGTTCAAGGTCTGCGCGGTCACCCTGGCCAAGGTCGCCGCCCCGATCCGGCCCGAACCCGCCGCGACCCCCGAACCCGTGGCGATCGCGCCGACCGCACCCGCTGCGCTCGTGTCGGTGCGAACCGATGATCGGGCGCTGGCCGCGGCCGCGGTGCTCGGTATCGCCGACCTCGGCGCGCCTGCCCTGACGGACCTCGAATCCTCTTATCTGTCAGGGTTTCTCGCGGGGGTGCGGCAGACCGGGGACGCCGAGGTGATGCCCGCCGTCCCGGCGGCGAATCCGCTGCGCCCCACCGTCACGGCCTGGGTCGACGGCCTGCTCGCGGGCATGTTCACACCGCACGCCCGCATCAGCCCGGCGGGTTCGCTCGCGACGATCGCACCCGCGACTGCCCGGTCTGCCGAACCGGCGACGCCGGAAGCCGCCACACCGACCCGCCCACTGCTGATCCTGTGGGCCTCGCAGACCGGCAATGCGGAGGATTTCGCCACCGGAACTCTCACCGACACGCTGACCGCGCGCGAGCTGACCCCGGTCGTACACGCCATGGATGCGATCTCCGCCGCCGATCTGCCTCGCGCGGCCGACCTCATCGTCGTGAGCAGCACCTTCGGCGATGGCGGCGCCCCGGACAATGGAGCGGGATTCTGGGACTCCCTCACCGCACTGTCCGAATCCGCCTTCGCCGGAACACGATTCGCGGTGCTGGCCTTCGGGGACTCGAACTACGACGCGTTCTGCGGCCACGGCCGACGTCTCGACGACCGGTTGGCCGAACTCGGCGCCGAACGGCTGGTCCCCCGCGTCGACTGTGAACCGGACTTCGACGACTCCGCTGCGGCCTGGCTCGAACAGCTCCTCCCCGCCCTCACCGTTCCCACCGGCGGCGAGACGACCGCGGCGCCGGCTCCCGCGCCGACCGTCACCGCGCGCCCGGAATCCGGCGGACCATCCGGCCGGCTGGTGGGCAATCGGCTGCTGAGCCTGCCCGGCGCTCAGAAGGAGGTCCGCCAGTTCAGCTTCGACCTGACCGGCACCGATCTGAGCTACGACGTCGGCGATGCCCTCGGCGTGCGGCCGTTCAACGATCTGGGGCTGGTGTGGGAGTTCCTGGCGGTCACCGGACTCGATCCCGCCGCCGTGGTCGAGGTCCCGAAGGTCGGCCCCGTGCCGCTGTCCATCGCGCTGGAGGAACATCTCGACCTGACCAAGGTGACGCCGGACCTGCTGAAGTACCTGGCCGAATGCACGGCCGATCCCTATCTGCGCACCTTGCTACGCCAGGACAACAAGGGCGAGTTGGCCAAATGGCTGTGGGGTCGGCAGCCGGTCGACATCGCCGCTGACTATCCGGTGCCCGCCGACCCGCAACGGTGGGCCGACATGTTCAAACGCATTCAACCGCGCCTGTATTCGATCTCGTCGAGCCCGTTGGCGGACCCGGCAATCGTGCGCACCACCGTCTCGGTCATCCGCTATCCCGGTCCGACGGGCCGACCTCGGGGCGGGCTTTGCTCGGCGTATCTCGCCGACGCCGAGCAGGATCAGCCCCTGGCGCTGCACGTCCAGCGTTCGCCGCACTTCCGCCCGCCCGACGATCCGGCCGTGGCCGCCATCATGATCGGCCCCGGAACCGGCGTCGCGCCGTTCGTCGGCTTTCTCGAACACCGGCGGGCGCGCGGCGACCACGCCCCCAACTGGCTCTTCTTCGGTGAACAGCACCACGCCACCGACTTCTACTATCGCGACGAACTCGAACAGCTCCAGGGGCAGGGCGTCCTGACCCACCTCGATCTCGCCTTCTCCCGCGACCAGCGCGCCAAGGTGTACGTCCAGGACCGCATGCGCGAACACGGTGCGCGACTGTGGCATTGGATCGATTCCGGCGCCCACTTCTACGTCTGCGGCGACGCCTCCCGCATGGCCAAGGACGTCGATCTCGCCTTGCGGGAGATCATCGCCCATCACGGCAACCTGGACACCGATGACGCCGACGCCTACGTCAAGAAGCTCGCGGCCGAGAAGCGGTACGTCCGCGACGTGTACTGACGAACAACCTCATCTACGGAGATCACCGCCCGGAAGTCACTCATTCACGGAACAATCCGCCCGATCGTCCCGAAATCTCGACTACCCTGGACGAATGAGCGAGCAGGATTTCCCTCCCGAGCTGGCCGCGATCGTCGGCCGATACGAACTCGCTTTCCTGGTCAGCATCGGGGATCTGGGACCGCACACCACGCCCCAGCATCCGATCCTCAACGGCAACCGCTTCCAGATCACCGCACCCGGACCCGCGACCTGCCGCAACATCTCGACCCACCCCGCGGTGACCCTGCTCTGGCCACCGGTCGAGCCCGATGGCCACGTGCTGATCATCGACGGCCACGCGGTCCTGCGCGACCACACCTTGGACGTCATCCCGACCCACGCCATCCTCCATCACACCGGTACGCAGGACATGAGCCGGCGTTGCGCCGACTGCCGCCGTTTCCACCTCGCACCTCCGTACGCGCTGAGCTGAACCACATACCCTGTGCCGATTCAGGTTTCGACCGCGACCGGGAAGCCGAAGGCCGGGACCAGGGACGGGTCGTTGAAGGCGGTGATGCGAGCGACGCGTGAGCCGATCAGGGTGAGCACCTGGATGCCGTACGCGTCGTAGCGGCCCGTGGGGGCGCGTTTGTAGACGACGAAGGCGGGCTGCCCGTTCGCGCGGGCCGGGAGCATGCGCCACAGGCCCGGAGTCAGGATGCGGGCGGTGAGGAAGCCCGCTACCGCGTCGCGGCCGGTGAACCAGGTTGGGGTGGGCGGCATTTCCATTTCGACGTCGGCGCGCAGCAGGGCGACCAGGGCGGCGTGGTCGGCGCTGGTGAAAGCGGTGACATAATCGTCGAGCAGGCGGCGTCGCACACGTTCGTCGGGTTCGGCCAGGTCGGTGGCGACCGGGCCGGCCTGGGCCAGGCGAGATCTGGCGCGACGCAGGGCGCTGTCGACGGCGGTCGGGGTGGTGTCGAGGATGGCGGCGACTTCGGTGGATCGGAAGGCGAGGACGTCGCGGAGGGTGAGCACCGCGCGCTGGCGGGCGGGCAGCAGTTGCAGGGCCGCGATGAAGGCCAGGCGGATGCCTTCGCGGCCGGTCACGATGGCGGCCGGGTCGTCGAATCCGAATACCGCGTCGGGTGCGGGTTGCAGCCACGGCACCGTGGGCTCGCGGGCGGCGACCGCCACCCGGTGATCGTCCTCGGGCGCGCCCAGCCCGGACGGCAGCGGTCTGCGCGCCCGGCCTTCCAACGCGGTCAGGCACGCCATGGTGGCTATCTTGTACAGCCAGTGCCGCACCGAGGACCGGCCCTCGAACCCGCCGTAGCCCCGCCAGGCCCGCAGGTAGGTCTCCTGTACCAGGTCCTCGGCGTCCTGCACCGATCCGAGCATCCGGTAGCAGTGCGCGAGCAGCTCGGGCCGGAATCTCTCGGTGAGAGAACCGAATTCACGCTCGGCCGGGCGTTCGGTCTCGGCGGGTCGTTCGGTCTCGGCGGGCATGGCCGCTACTCCTGCCGGTGCGCTGATGGTCATGGTCGCGCCACCTCAGCCGATCTGCCGCAGCCCGGCGCCGCTCACCAAGTATTCCGCCGCGCTCCCCGGATCCCCGGCAAGTTCGAGCACGGCTTTTCCCACCTGTTCGGGTGTGAGCGCGGGCCCCATCTCCGCGAGATAGGTATCGACGTCGATGCCCTGCCGAGCGGCGTACCCCCCGACCGCCATCGCACCGAGCCCGGTGGCCGGGGTCAGCCGCGGCAGCAGGGCCGTGAACCGAATCCCGAGCCCCGCCCGCTCCGACTCCTCCGCCGCATAGGTCCGAATGAACCGGATCGCCGACTTGGCCCCGGCGTATCCGCCGCTCAACGGCGACCCGTTCAGCGCGGCCCCGCTCGACACGGCGATCACCACACTGCCCGGCGCCAAGGGTTCCCGCAGTGCGGCTCCGGTCCACACGAACGCGTGCTTCGTATCGGTCTCCCAGTTGCGGCTGAAGCTCTCCCAGCTCTGCTCGTGTATCGGTGCCAGCGGCGGCGTCGCCCCTGCGTTGAGCACCAACACCTCCGGCCGGCACTCGCGAATCACCCGCTGCGCCAGCGCTTCCTCGGTGGCATCACCGGTGACGGGCACGAACGCCGCACCGAGCTCGCCCGCTACCTCCCCCAGCGCCTGCCCGTCACGGGCGATCCCGATGACCCGCATCCCCGAGGCGACGAGCGCGGCGGCGATCCCCCGCCCGAATCCCCGGCTCGCACCCGTGACCACCGCGGTCTGCTTCGAATCCGTCATCACTCACTCCCAACTCCGGTCTGTTCCTGTCAGGTATTCAGACCAGCGGGCGGCGAGAAATCCGTCGGGTGTCAGCCCGAAATTTCACAAACAGGTCGGTCGACCCTCAGGACTGGGGTACCGGGAGGTCGTCGAGGTGGATGCGGTTCTGGATGAAGCCGGTGAGCCAGACGTCGTCGAGGGTGGTGTTGTGCTCGGCGGGGATCATGCCGGGTTCGGCGTCGGGGATGACGGGGCGTTCGCTCATGATGGCGCGGCCGAGCAGGTGCGAGCCGTCCCAGGTCTGGCGGATGCCGAAGCCGGCGTGGATGTCGCGGAAGGTCTGCATGTGCGGGAATATCTCCGAGCAGCTCGGCTCGGTGCCGTCGGCGCGGGTGAAGTTGACGAACAGTCGATTCGTTCGCATGCCGACCTCGGCGTTGTAGACATGCGCGACGCTCGCGAGATCGACCAGGACGATGGGCGTGGTGATCGTCGAGGGGCTGGTGCCCGTGTCCAAGGGGAATATCGAATACAACCAGCGCAATTCACGTCCGGCTTGGGTGACGTGATAGTGATGCCACGTTTTTCGCAGCGGGGCGAGCTGCTGTTCGTCGGACACGAACCGCGCGGACAGGGAACCGGCCAAGGTATTGCGGATGGTGTCGTGGGATGCCCGGGCGGAGCCGCCGATCCCGTCGGCGACATCGGTCATCCGCTCGGTGATGGCCGTCAGAACCCGCGAGTTCTCGGCGACCACATCGGACATCATGCGCGAGACCGCGCTGAGGCCGCGTTCGACGTTGGTGCGGGAGAACAGATCCTGCATCGACGCGCCGACGATGCCGCCGCCCACCGCGGTCAGCGCCCCGGCGATGATGGTGTCGATCGGAGCGACGACCTTGCCGCCGGAACTCGAGATGATGCCCCACATCGAGCCCAGGACGGTGACGAGGATTCCGATGATCAGCGTGACTTTGGCGGCGGTATTGCTGCTCACCGGCAGTTCCGGTGGAGGCTGCGGAGTCGGGGTGGTCATGGCTGCGCCTCGGTGGAGGTGGCGGACAGCTGGAAGCGGGGAACCGGCGCCGCGTCGGTGCAGGCGAGCTGCGCGGCCAGGTAGCCGCTGGTGATGGTGAATTTGAAGCCGTGCCCGGAGCAGGCGCTGAGCAGCACGGCCGAGCGGCCCGGCAGGCGGTCGATCACGAAATCCTTGGCCGCCGTATTGGTGTAGTGGCAGGTCCGGACTTCGCGAAGGGTGAGTTGCCGGGAGTTCAGCGCCAGCCGTTCCCTCAGGTACTCGAGTTGCACATCGACCGATGCCTTCAGTTCCGCGTCCTCGATCGGCTGGTCGGCGTCCACGATGGTCGCGGGCTCGTGGACGCCCATGATCTGTAAACCGTTGCCCGCGTTGACCATCCCGTACCACTCGTCGGCCGTGACGTCCATCCAGCTGCACCCGTGACCGCCCGCGATGGGCTCGGTCGATTCGCAGACGATCTGATATTGGCGGGTAACCGTGATTCGAGCGGCGGCAGCAAGCGCGAATCGCCCGAATTGTCCACCAGCGGCGATGATTACGCGATCCACGGGTACGGGCCCGTCCGATGTCACCACGGTGACGGAGCCGCCCGTCTCGTCGATCGCCGACACGGCGGCCTTCTCGCGCAGGGTCACGCCGAGCGCATTCGCCCGGACCGCGAGCGCGCGCAGCACCGATGCCGGGGTCATCATCCCGGCATTGCGTTCGTAGACGCCGATTTCCCCGGCCCGCAGGTGCAATCCGGTCCGCGCGGCCGACTCACCGCCGGTGAGGATTTCGCAGTCCTGACCCGACCGTTCGAGCGATTCGATGACCGCGTCGGTCCCCGATTCCCCGCCGATCCCGAAGTGCAGCATCCCGCACAGATCGATCAACGGCATTCCGGTGTCGTGCTCGAGCCGCTCCCAGCGTGGCCGGGTATCGCGCATCAGCTCGGCGTAGAACGGGTCCGAATATCCGAACCTGATGATCTTCGACCGGCCCGCGGAGGCCGCGGCGTCCGCGCCGATGGTGCTCCGATCGAATCCGATGACCGACCACCCGGTTTCCGCTGCCGCCACGCACGCGGACAGGCCCGCGGCCCCGAGGCCGATGACGGCGACGCGTCCTGTGTGCACCGCTCGAACCCCCTCACCGCGATCGCTCACCCCGAGGTGATTCTATCGACCGCGACCGGGGCACACCCGCCGAAACAGCGAAAGCCCGTGTGTCAGTTGGCTCCGGCGAACTCGGCGAAGTCGAGGCGGGTCTCGCCGTAGGTGCGCGACTTCAGGGGTTCGAACCCGTCGGGCCAGACCACTTCGGGTGAGCGGGTGGAGCGTTCCACGACGATGAGCGCCTCGTTGTGCAACCACCCGTTCTCGGCCAGCGAGCGGAGGTCGGATTGCACGTCGGCGACGTCGAGGTCGTACGGCGGGTCCGAGAAGACCAGGTCGTAGCGTTCGGGGGCGGCACCCGAAAGCACCGAGCCGACGCTGTTCTGGCGGAGGTCGGCGCCGGGGAGGCCGAGGTCGCCGATATTGCCGCGGATGATGGCGGCGGCCTTGCGGTCCGCTTCGATCAGCAGGGCGTGGGAAGCGCCGCGGGACAGGGCTTCCAGGGCCAGGGCCCCCGAGCCCGCGTAGAGGTCGAGGACGTGCAGGCCGTCGAAATCCATGCGGGCGTGCAGGAAGCTGAAGAGGGCCTCGCGCACGCGGTCGGAGGTGGGGCGGGTGCCCGCCGGGGGGACGCGTAGGCGTCGGCCCCCGGCGGTACCTGCCACGATGCGGGTCATTCGGCGGCGGTCTCGTTCAGGTTCACGTCGACGAGCAGGTCGCCGCCCTCCACCTGCTGGACCTTGGCGATGGCGACGCGGCGCACCACGCCGCCGCGCGGGGCGGTGATGGCGGCTTCCATCTTCATGGCCTCGATGGTGCCGATGGTGTCACCCGCGGACACCGAATCGCCTTCGGAGACGGCCAGGGTCACCACACCGGCGAACGGGGCGGCGATGTGGCCGGCGTTGTTCCGGTCGGCCTTCTCCGCCGCCGGGATCTCGCTGGCGATGGAGCGGTCGCGCACCTGGATGGGGCGCAGCTGCCCGTTGAGGATGCACATGACCGAGCGCATGCCGCGCTCGTCGGGCTCGGAGATGGCTTCCAGGCCGATGAGCAGGGTGACGCCCTTGTCGAGCTGGACGTGGTGTTCCTCGTCGTGGCGCAGGCCGTAGAAGAACTGGTTGGCCGAGAGCCCGGTGGTGTCGCCGTACTTCTCGCGGTGGGCGATGAATTCGGCGGTGGGTCCGGGGAACAGCAGCCGGTTGAGGGTGGCGCGGCGTTCGGCGGAGGTTCCGTTCAGTCCGGCCTCGTCGGCGACGGTCAGCTGGGTTTCCGGCTTGGCGGGACCGCGGCCCTCGAGGGCGCGGCTGCGGAACGGCTCGGGCCAGCCACCGGCCGGGGTGCCGAGTTCGCCACGCAGGAAACCGATCACCGAGTCCGGGATGTCGTAGCGGGCCGGATCGGCGGCGAAGTCGTCGACGTCGACGCCGCTGCCGACCAGCGCCAGCGCCAGGTCGCCGACCACCTTGGAGGACGGGGTGACCTTGACCAGGCGGCCCAGCATCCGGTCCGCCGCGGCGTATTTCGCCTCGACCTCCTCGAACTGGTCGCCCAGGCCCAGCGCGATGGCCTGCTGGCGCAGGTTCGACAGCTGCCCGCCGGGGATCTCGTGGTGGTAGACGCGGCCCGTCGGGCCCGGCAGCCCGGACTCGAAGGGCGCGTACACCTTTCGCAGCGCTTCCCAGTACGGTTCGAGGTCGCACACGTTCTGCAGGTTCAGCCCGGTGTCGTAGGGCGAGTTCGCGGCCGCGGCGACGATGGCCGAGAGCGCGGGCTGCGAGGTGGTGCCCGCCATCGGCGCGGACGCGCCGTCCACGGCGTCGGCCCCGGCCTGCCAGGCGGCGAGGTAGGTGGCCAGCTGGCCGCCCGGGGTGTCGTGCGTGTGCACGTGCACCGGCAGGTCGAACTCCCGGCGCAGCGCCGTGACCAGGGTGGACGCGGCGGGTGCGCGCAGCAGGCCGGCCATGTCCTTGATGCCGATGACGTGCGCCCCGGCCTCGACGATCTGCTCGGCGAGCTTGAGGTAGTAGTCGAGGGTGTAGAGGTCCTCGTTCGGGTTGGACAGGTCGCCGGTGTAGGACAGCGCGACTTCGGCCAGGGCCGTGCCGGTTTCGCGGACGGCGTCGATGGCCGGGCGCATCTGGTCGACATTGTTGAGCGCGTCGAAGATGCGGAAGATGTCGATGCCGGTGGCGGTGGCCTCGGAAACGAAAGCGCGCGTGACCTTTTCGGGGTACGGCGTGTACCCGACGGTGTTGCGGCCGCGCAGCAGCATCTGCAGGTTGATGTTCGGCACGGCCTCGCGCAGCGCGGCGAGCCGCTCCCACGGGTCCTCGTAGAGGAAGCGCAGCGCCACGTCGTAGGTCGCGCCGCCCCAGCATTCGATGGACAGCAGCTCGGGCGTCATGCGCGCCACGTGCCCGGCCACGTCGAGCAGGCCGTTGGTGCGCACGCGGGTGGCGAGCAGCGACTGGTGCGCGTCACGGAAGGTGGTGTCGGTGACGGCCACGCCCTCCCGGTTGCGCAGCCACTGCGAGAAGCCTTCGGGGCCGAGCTCGAGCAGCCGCTGCCGCGAGCCCGCCGGCGGCGGCACGGTCAGGTCGAGGGCGGGCAGCTTGTCGTGCGGGTACACCTTGGTCGGCCGTGAGCCGTGCGGCTTGTTCACGGTGATGTCGGCCAGGTAGTTGAGGATCTTGGTGCCGCGGTCGGCGGAGCTCTTCAGCGTGAGCAGCTGCGGCCGCTCGTCGATGAACGAGGTGGTGACCCGGCCCGCCCGGAAGTCCGGGTCGTCGAGCACCGCCATCAGGAACGGGATGTTGGTCGTCACGCCGCGGATGCGGAATTCGGCGACCGCGCGGCGGGCCCGCGCCACCGCGGCGTTGAAGTCGCGGCCGCGGCAGGTCAGCTTGACCAGCATGGAGTCGAAGTAGGCGCCGACCTCCGCGCCGACGTTCGCGCCACCGTCGAGGCGCACGCCCGCGCCGCCCGGGGAGCGGTAGCCGGTGATGCGGCCGGTGTCGGGGCGGAACCCGTTGGCCGGGTCCTCGGTGGTGATGCGGCACTGCAGGGCGGCGCCGCGAATGTGGATGGCGTCCTGGCTCAGGCCTAGATCCGCGAGGCTCTCCCCCGCCGCGATGCGCAGCTGCGACTGCACCAGGTCGACGTCGGTGATCTCCTCGGTCACCGTGTGCTCGACCTGGATGCGCGGGTTCATCTCGATGAAGACGTGGTTGCCGCGCTCGTCGAGCAGGAACTCCACGGTGCCCGCGCAGGAGTAGCCGATCTGCTTGGCGAAGGCCACGGCGTCGGCGCAAATGCGGTCGCGCAGTGCGGGATCCAGGTTCGGGGCGGGCGCGAGCTCGATCACCTTCTGGTGGCGACGCTGCAGCGAGCAGTCGCGCTCGTAGAGGTGGATGACATTGCCCTGCTGGTCGGCGAGGATCTGCACCTCGATGTGGCGGGGGTTGACCACCGCCTGCTCGAGGAACACCGTCGCGTCGCCGAACGCGGATTCGGCCTCGCGCGCGGCGGCCTCGATGGACTCGCGCAGCTGGGCCGGGTCCGCGACGCGGCGCATACCGCGACCGCCGCCACCGGCGACGGCCTTCACGAACAGCGGGAACTCCATCGACTCCGCGGCCGTCATCAGCGCGTCCACATCGGCGGACGGTTCGCTGGACCGCAGCACCGGCAGTCCGGCGGCCTTGGCCGCGGCGATGGCGCGGGCCTTGTTGCCGGTCAGTTCGAGGACCGAGGCGGCCGGGCCGATGAAGGTGATCCCCTCACGGGCGCAGGCGGCGGCCAGGTCCGGGTTCTCCGACAGGAAGCCGTACCCGGGGTAGATGGCGTCCGCGCCCGCGCTCTTGGCGGCCTCGATGATGCCCTCGACCGACAGGTACGCGCGGACCGGGTGACCGGGCTCACCGATCTGGTACGCCTCGTCGGCCTTGAGCCGGTGCACGGAGTTGCGGTCCTCGTACGGAAAAACCGCGACGGTACCGATGCCGAGTTCGTAGGCCGCGCGGAAGGCGCGAATGGCGATCTCGCCGCGGTTGGCGACCAGGACTTTGGAGAACATGCGTAGAAGGTACCTGCCCGGGGATACGGATCGGGCATCGAAGTCCCGTTCGGTGCAATCTTCACAGGCCGGACTCTCCGCTTGCGAATTTGTGTTAATCACCGCGATACATGCCTGCCGGTGAGGGTTACGCGCCTCCGACCACGGAATTCGCCGCCGTGCTAACGGAGACCGGCCCGGAAGCGGCCGGGCGAGGCGCGCGGACCGAGACGTCACGGTGCCCGGATTGCCGCGCGATCGTGTCCGAGACCACACCCGGCGCGTCCGAAGGCGCGCGAGAAGTCTTGAGCGACGGTAAAATCCGCCCCGGGAGGAGGGGACGGTGAGACTGTTCGCGGCGTTGATGGGCCTCGCGATGACGCTCGCGGCCGGAACCGGCTGCGCGAGCAGCGTTCCCGGCCACGCGGTGCGGCAGCCGACCGACCCCGCGAGCCTGGAGGTCGGCAACTACCAAACCACGCCGCGCACGGTGGGAAATGCCAAGACCGGCAAGCAATCCCGGATCCGGGAGTCGCAGCGGCTGTCGGACTACGTGGCGCTGCCGTTCGAGGCCGACCACGACTACGCCTACGAGTGCTCGAACGATGTCCGCCCGCACGTCGTCACCAACCACAAGGGCCTGGGCAATATCGTCATCAACGACACCTTCGACGAGGTCGCCCACGATCTGCGCGGTGGCTGGGTCACCACCTGGTGCACCGGCGAGAGCAGGGAGGAGAAGCACCGCAGGCTCAGCATCGCGGTGCTGGAACTGCCCGACGCCGGGCGCGCCGCGGCGGTGGGTCCGGTGCTCGAACACGACGACTTCACCTACAACAATGGCAATCAACCGGTGACGCTGGCCAAATACCCTGCGAGCACCGCGCATTGGCGGCCTAACGTGGCGTCGCTGGGCTCGTGGACGGTGCGCGACCGCTACGTCGTGTACATCAAGCTGGTGGACGAGCTGGCCGCCGCGCCGGATCTGGCGGATCTGAGCGCGCGCACCGAACGCATGCTCGACGTGGCGCTGCCGCTGCTCGACAAGTTCCAGCCCACGCCGGCCGACCAGTTCGAGCACATTCCGCTCGACCCGGACGGCATTCTCGGCCGCACCCTGCCGACGAATCCGGAACTGCCGCTGCGCCCGGACCCGGACGGGGTGTACACCGGCCGCGGCTCGTTGCAGAGTCTCGACGGCACGGACCTGGAGTTCCTCACCATCGGCGATGTCGATCTGGTCGGCTACGGCGACGCGCTGGTGTTCCACAGCCGCACCGGCGCGGCGGCACGCGCCCTGTGGGACAAGTGGAATCCGGCCAACGAACCCTCCGACAAGCATCGGGCCATCGACCCGCCGCCGCGTTTCCCGGGCGATATCGGCTGCTTCGCGGATCTGGAGAACGGGCGGGTCATGTTCCACCAGTGCACCTTCCACGTGGACAAGTACACCGTGCAGGTCGGCGCGTCCAACCTGGCCGAGCTATATCAGAAGACGGCCGCGCAGTACGTGCTGTTGACGAGCGGGTGACCGGATGAGACGACTGCGGACAGTGGCGTTGGCGGTGGCCGCCGTGGCGGTCCTCGGCGCGGGGTACGCGGTCGGGTCGTGGCCGGTGTCCGGACACGCGGTGCCCGGCATGACCGCGGCCGATCTGCCGAAACTGAAGGTCGGGCCCTATCCGTCGGCCCCGGCGGAATTCGTGCCGTTCTACGGCACGGTCGCCGACGCGTACGCGATCGAATCGCGGCGCATGATGTCGTATCTGGCCGGACCCGACCGCATCGATCCCGACGTCCGGTATCTGGGCGGGGCCCGGCTGCTGAGCAGCTCCGGCGGCGACTTCGACGACGACAACGGGCCGTTCCCGAAGAACTGGCAGCCGGTCGCGGAACGCAATCGGCTCATCGCGGGCGCCTACATCTGGCGCAACAACGACAGTGTGCGGGCCCGCAAGCACATCACCCTCGCCATCCAGCGCTTCCCGACCGAGCAGGCCGCCCGCGCGGCCGTCGACGGGTACTGGGAGGCGTTGAACGACCCTGGGCGGCACCCGATTCCGATCGACACCGCCGATCTGCCCGCCGACACCCACGACAGTGTGCGGGCCTCCTCCCGCACCGACGAGAAGGGCGAGGTGGTCGCGGCGCGCGGCGTGTACGTGATCATCGGCCACGCCGTGATCCCGCAGAACGATCCGGCGGCGCTCGGCACCCGGCTGCGGGACATGCTGCGCGCCCAGCTCACCGCGATGGCGGACCTGAAACCCACACCGCTCGAGGATCTTCCGGACCTGCCCGGCAATCCGGACAAGATCCTGGATCTGACGCTGCCCAATCAGTACGACAGCTCGGACTCCGACCAATACGGGGGTCGCGGCCGGGGCGGGGTCTACACGCCCGCGGGCGCACTGCATTTCGAGCGCGACACCGCGGTGGCGCGGCCCGCGTTCGAGGCGGCCGGGGTGGATCTGGTGGCGCGCAACGGGGCGACCGTGTACCGCACCCGGGATCTGAAGGCGGCCTTCGGTCTACAGACCGCGCTGACCCGGCTGGGCCGCGACGACGACGAGGTCCCGAACCCCGCGGGCATCACCGACGCGCACTGCGTGCGGCTCGACGAACCCGAGCCGATCCGCGACGCCACCTATCTGTGCGCGGTGGTCTACGGCCGGTACGTGGCGGTGATCGGGGCGCAGGCCCGGTTCAGTGGCGGCGCGCCCGCCTCGTTCGAGCAGCGGGTGTCGGCGCAGTATTCGATGCTGGCCAGGAGCGGATAGCGCCATGAGGATCGCACGATCGAGCACCCGGCTGCTGGCGTTGACGGTGGCGGCCGTGCTGGCCGGCGGCTGCGGGTCCGGCCCGACCGACCCCGCCGCGCCCGCGTCGCCCGCCGCGACCGTCGATGTGTCGCAATTGGATCCGGGGAACTATCCGGTGGTGCCGCGGCAGATCACCACCATGAAGCCCGACATCAGCGTCGCGGACGTGGTGCAGGAGGCGATCCGGCTGGGCGAGCACGTCCCGCTGCCGCTGGAGATCGACGAGCGACTGGGGTACGGGTCCGCCGGGCCGGCGATCACCGCGGACTATCCGCCGATGGGGATCGACGGCTTCAACGATCGCGCCCCCGGGCTGGTCGCGGGCTGGCAGACCGGGGGCCGGCATCGGTACGACACCACGCTCGGGCTGAGCGTGCATATCACCGTGCTGCGCTTCGGCAAACCCGCGCAGGCCGCGACGGCCGCGGATTTCCTTGCCTCGCAGGCGAGTCCGGAGTATCCGGACAAGGGGCCGGTGCAGATCCCCGGCTATCCGGCCGCGCGGGCCGCGCTCACCTCCCTCGAATCGGTGCGGGCCCTGTACCCGCAGGGCGAGTACCTGTACCGGCTGTACGTCGAGGACGACCTGACCGTGCCTGACGGTCCCGCCCTCCTGATCGACGTGGCGAAGCGGATGCTGGACAAGGCCATCGAATCGATGCGGGACTATCGTCCCACCCCGCCCGACCAGCTGGCGGGCCTGTTCAGCGACCCCGACGACCTGCTCAGTCGCGTGCTGCCCGCGGGCAAGGGCCAGTCCCGGGCGAGCGAGGGACTGTACGGCCCGCACGCCGCCCTCAGCCACGACGATCGACCGGTCGCCTCCCGCCGCGCGTACGCCGACGCCGGAATCGACGTGATGGCCAGTTCGCTCAGCAATATCTACCGGACGAAGGACGACGCGGCCGCCCAGCGCTTCATCGCCGCCTTCGTCGACGAATTGCTCGACCGCTACAAGCCCGTAGACCCGCCACCCGGCCTGGCGACGGCCCGCTGCCTGCAGTTGAAGGACGTGAAGTACGCCATCGGCGCGAAGTTCATGTGCTACCTGCCCTACCAGCGCTACGTGGCCGAGGTGTCCGCCGACCAGTCCCAGGATCTGCGCCAACGGCTTTCGGCCCAGTACAAGCTGCTCGCGTACGGGCACATCTGAGCCCGGACGGGCATCGTGAAGGTTGCTACATTCGACAAGGCCGGAATCCCGGCCGCGCGCTAGGAGGATGCGAATGCCGTTGCGGCCCGGCACTGTTGTGGGCGGACATCGGATAATCCGGGTGCTGGGCAGTGGCGGGATGGGGACCGTCTATCTGGTGCAGGATCCCATGTTTCCGGGGCGGCTCGACGCACTGAAGGTGCTCAGCAACGACCTATCTCACGACGAGGTGTATCGGGCGCGGTTCGCGCGCGAGGCGAATCTCGCTGCGGAAATGGATCATCCGAACATCGTGACGGTCTACGCGCGCGGTGAGGAGGACGGGCGGCTGTGGATCGCGATGCAGTACGTCCCCGGCACCGACGCCTCCGTGGAGTTGAAACAGCATCCCGAGGGGATGACGCCGCAGCGGGCGTTGCGCATCGTCACCGAGGTGGGCAAGGCCCTGGATTACGCGCATCGGCGCGGGCTGCTGCACCGGGATGTGAAGCCCGCCAACTTCCTGCTCTCCCGCGACGAGGACGCGCATCCGGGCGAGGAACGGGTGCTGCTCACCGACTTCGGCGTCGCCAAGTCGGTGACCGACGGCCGCGAACTCACCGCCACCGACGCCATGATGGCGACCCTCGCCTACGCGGCCCCCGAACGGCTGGTCGCCGGGCCGCTGGATCATCGCGGCGATATCTACAGTCTCGGCTGCGCTTTCGTGAAGCTGCTCACCGGGCGCACGCCGTTCCCGGTGAATTCCATCGCCCAGGCGACGCTGGGTCACCTCCAGGATCCGCCGCCCGCGCTGGGCACGCTGCGCGCCGATCTGCCGCCCGCGCTGGACGCGGTGATCGCGAAGGTGCTGGCCAAGGATCCCGACGGCCGCTACGCCACCTGCCGGGACTTCACCGAGGACGCCGCGCTCGCCTTGCAGGGCCGGATGCCCTCCGCGCCGCCGATCGTCGAGAGCGAACGGCCGACCGAGCGGATCACCCGGCCGCAGCCGATCCACTCGGGGACCCGCGGCTCCCGCACCACCCGCTGGCGTGCCCTCGCGGTGGCGGCGGCCGTTGCGCTGCTGGGTGTTTCCGGCACCGCGGTCTACCTGGCCACGCACCAGGATTCCGGCGGCGACACCGTCACTCAGACCACCTCCACACCCAGTGATTCCCCGGCCCAGGTCCGCGCCGCGCATCCGTCGTTCCTCAACAAGACGGTGGCCGCCTACAACCTCGGCGACAGTTCGCTGTCCGTCGACCTGGATTCGAGCGAGCAGGCGAAGTTCCTGCAGGACATCGGCTTCCGCTACGCGACCGACTTCCGCGCCAAGCCCGACGAGACGTCCCCGCGCCCGTTGTCCGCGTCCGGCGAGACGGTCCCCGACGTCGACCTGGTCATCATCGTGCGCACCGACAAGCAGGCGGGCAATGGCGGCCTGCGTGGCCTGCCGAGTTCCTTCCTGTCCTCCAGCCTCACCCACGCCCGCCTGGTCATCGTCGACGACCCGGCCACCGCCCAGGCCTTCCAGACCTGGACCCCGAATTCCACGGATGTCGCGATAGCGAAGATCGTCCCCGCCATCGCCAAGGTGCTCTGACCCCTCTCCATACCGCTTCCCGGAAGTCACTGCGCGCCAGCGTGATCCGCGTCTCACGCAGCGTTGGGCGTCCAGGCGCAACTGCGCCACTCCGGTTGGCGGGCCCCCGCCATCCTGTTACGCTCCGCCCCGAACAGGAGGTCGTGGTGCTCGGAAGACGGTGGGGGATCCTCCGATACCTGCTGGTCGCAGTCGTATTCGCGCTGGCGGGTTGCGGTTCGTCCCCGGCCTCCCAATCCGACCCCGGCTCAACGCCTTCCGCCCACTCCAACCGTGACGTGTGCACCCGCATGCTCGACTTCTTCCACACCACCCTGGGCGTCCCCGAAGCCCAGGTAGCCGAACTCAGCCAGGGCACCATCAACGCCACCATCGGCATGAACGGCTCCTGCTACCTCAACCTGAAGCCCCGAGCCCCCTACGTGGCCTGGCTGACCCTCCGCAATATGCGCAAACCAGACCACACCGACCCCGAGGGCGGCCGCTACCACCGCCTCGACGGCTTCGACGAAGAAGTCTGGCGCTCCGCCGACGACTCCTTCCTCACCCGCATCGGCACCTGGGAAGGCATGATCGCGATCGACGACAAGATCGCCGCCACCAGCTCGGTCCCCCTGAAGATGACCGACGCCAAAGTCCGCGACACCATCACCTTCCTGATCGCCACCACCCGCGAACTCCAATAGCGCCACGCACCGACAGCGCCGCTACCGGCACTGCGCGGCGTAGCCGCCGAGGTGTTCCAAGGTCCGCCCGCCGGGCACGCCATCGTTCGCGCGCCCCACTGACGCCATGAAATCGTTCGGTAGAGTTGCGATTCAGCCGGGGGGAGGTCGCCTGGCCGACGATTCAGCTGAATGAAGGGTAGGGGCAGCAACGTGGACGAGCGGGGCGCACGAGCCGCGAAGATCGACAAAGCGATCGGGGAGGCGAGGGCGCGAGCGCGGGCCGAAGACCGCACCATGGCGATCGAGGTGGACGCGTGGGGGCAGATCACTCAGATCAAGTTGTCCCCGCATGCGGTCAGCGAAGGCACCGAACTGCTCGAAGCGGAAATCGTCAGACAGTACCGTTTGGCGCGGTTGGATGCGGAAACACAAGCGAACAAGGTCTATCAGGACATTGTTCGGGAGGAGACGAAAGCAACCGCCCCGGTCCGGCCGGAACCCGAATGGTCCGACGACGAGAACGGCCAGCCGTACCGCCTGTCGTCCAACCTCTACACGTGATCGCCGAGGACTCCCATGACAATCCCCGTTGATACCGGGAAGATTCGAGCCTTGGCCAATGTCGTCGCGCAGTGCGGCACCGAGGGCGCGGAGATTCCACTGCCGGGGGTGAAGTGATCCGGTGAAGGCGAAAACCATAGGACTACTGGCCGTGGCGCTTCCCTTGGCGGTGGCATGTGGGGGCGCGGAGACGCGGAGTTCTCCGCAGGCGACGTGCACGGTGACTCATCAGCTCGGTGTCGAGGCGACGAAACAGACTGAGGCGGGCGGGCGTTTCGATGCGGCGCTCGCGGGAGCCGGGCGGGATGGGCAACCGGTGGCGATGATCGACATCACCCGGTCGGCCGGTTGGGCCGATGACTGGGATCGTCTGACCGAGGTGCGGGCGGGTTCCACGGATGAGCAGATCAACCAGCGGGCTCACACGACTGGGCACTGCTGGCAGGGGACCGGGCGCAGCGGGGCCGGGAATGGAAATGCGAGTGAGGGACCGCCGTCCGGCTACTACATCTTCACCAAGGACGACGGCGTCGGCGGGGCGGAGTTCGTTCACGCTGTGCGCTGGTACGGGGACAAGCTTCAGTTGAAGATGGGCGGTCGCGAGGTCCTGGTGCCCGACACCGTGATGGCTCGCACCGGCAACGGATACCTGCTCCCGACGCCGTAGTCCGCGCGCCCCAGCGGTTCAGGAAGGCAATCGGTGGGTTCGGGAGGGGATGGATTCGAGGCCGTCGCCGATGCGGCGGGCGGCGGCGGAGAGTTCGGCGAGGTAGTGGCGGCGTTCTTGGCGTGTGACGTCGGGGCGGAGGGGGCCGATCTGGAGTTCCATGACGGCGTGGCCGCTGTCGTCGAAGACGGGGGCGCTCATGTAGCTGAGGGGGAGGGTGGCGTCGGAGTCGAAGGTGGGCTGGTCGTAGGCGCTGCCGCCGAAAGTGGCCAGCTGGGCCAGGACTCGGCCGCGGAGGTCCTTGTCGCCGGGGTGTTCGGCCAGGTGGGTGGCCACGTCGGAGAGGACTCGGAGGCCGGGGAGGCTGTCGGGTTCCAGGCGCCAGGCGCAGTAGCCGGCGGTGCGGAGGGTGTCGAGGACGGCGCGATATTCGTCACGTCGTTCGGTGCCGCGGGTGTCGAGCCAGTCGCGTTGGCGGGCCTTGCCGGTGTGGGCGATGATCGCGGCGCCGGCGGGAGCCAGGAGGGGGATGCGGACGCCGGATTCCATGCCGACGGTGAGGCGGTCGCGGGTGACCGCGACGAATTTGAGGTGGCCGCCGCTGAGCGCGGTGAGGGCGGCACCGCAATTCACGCGGTCAGCCAGTTCCTCCAATTCGCGCTCCAACCAGGCACGATCGTGACGGCTCGCGGCGGCGCGGGCACCGATGGCGGCGAGGCGGCCGCCCAGTTCGTAGCTGAGGTCGGGGAGGCGGCGGACCCAGCCGCGGTCGGCCAGGGCGGCCAGGATGGAGCCCGCGGTGGAGCGGTTCAGGCCGAGGGTGTCGGCGATCTCGGCGGCGGTGAGCGAGTCGCGTTGGGCGGCGAGCAGTTCCACGATGGCCACCACACGCTGGGTGGGGGGCGAACTCTCGGTCTTGCCTGTGGGCACCACGGTCTCCTAGCCTGAGCCGCGGCACAAATAGCCGTACGGCTGGGTACGAATAGTCGCATCGAGGAGCAGGGCATGGCAACCAGGGCACAGGGGCCGAGCGGGTCGTGATCGCGGATTTCGCCGACCACTGGCTGCTGTACTGTTCCATCCCGCTCGTCGCGGCGCTCATCGGCTGGGTGACCAAGATCGTCGCTGTGCAGATGCTCATGAAACCGCTCGAGTTCAAGGGCATCCCGCCGTGGCTGGGCTGGCAGGGCGTCATCCCCCGCTCCGCGCCGCGCATGGCCACCATCGCGGTGGACCTCATGTTCGGCAAGCTGATCGATCCGCAGGACATCATCGCCCGCATCGACATCGGCGAACTCACCACGCGCCTGCGCGAACCCCTCGACGCGGGCGTCGACTACATGGTGCGCGCCATGATGATGAAGCATCAGCCGCGGCTGTGGGTGAACATGCCCGAGTCCGCGCAACGCGCCATCATCGAACGCGCGCAACGAGATCTGCCGCAATTGATCGAGGACATCGTCTTCGACCTGCGCACCAATATCGACCAGGTGATGGACCTGCGCGGCATGGCCATCAACGCCCTGGTCGACGACAAGTCGCTGCTGGTGGAGATGGTGCGCCGGGTCGGCAACAACGAGCTGCGCTTCATCGTGCGCTCCGGGCTGATCTTCGGCACCGTGCTGGGTTTCGTGCAGATGTTCACCTGGTCGCTGACGCACAATCCGTTGCTCATGCCCGCGTTCGGCGGTTTCACCGGCCTGCTCACCGACTGGCTGGCGCTGCAGATGATCTTCCGCCCGATCCGTCCGGTCGGTATCGGCCCGTTCAAATGGCAGGGCCTGTTCCACAAGCGCCGCGAGCAGGTCTGCACCGACTACGGCGACCTGATCGCCACCGAGATCCTCACCCCCGCACGCATTCTCGAGGCCGTCCTCAATGGCGAACGAGCCGACCGGTTGGCATCCCTGCTGAGCCGCCACGTCAGCGAGTTCCTGGAACTACAGACCGGCCCGGCCCGCCCGCTGGTCATGATGGTCGCCGGCGACAGCTACACCGCCATCGAACGCGACGCGGTCACCTTCGTCCTCGACCACGTCAAGGCCGCCGCCCACTCCGGGTTCGACCAGCACGCCATCGAGGCCCTCGATGTCCGCAGTCTGGTCATCGAGAAGACCAAGCAGTTGTCCGACGACGAGTACGAGGGCCTGCTGCGACCCGCCTTCAAACAGGACGAGTGGAAGCTGGTCGCGATCGGCGCGGTGCTCGGATTCCTGGTCGGCGAACTCCAGGTTCACCTGATTCTGGGGTGAGCCCGCCGATTTCGGGGCACATTCCGACCGCCGTTCCAGCCCGTCGGCGTGGCGTTGGTCGTACGATGGGCACTCGCGCGTAAAACCGCCGGTAGTCTCGAATTCGCATGCTACGCATGCTGGACGGCACGGTGAAGTACCACGCAGTGTCTGCGAAATCACCGCGAGTCTCCTCAAATTGCGATGTTTGCGAAGCCGAATCGGTAGCATCCCCCACGTGCGCAAGATGTATGCGGGGGCCCGACTACGGCGGTTGCGCGAGGAACGGCGGATGACCCAGGCGGCCTTGGCCAAATCCCTGGACCTGTCGCCCAGCTACCTCAACCAGCTCGAGCGTGATCAGCGACCGCTCACGATTCCCGTGCTGCTCAAACTGAATTCCACCTTCGACCTGGACGTGCAGTTCTTCGCCGCGGACTCCGACGCGCGACTGGTCTCGGACCTGCACGAGATCCTGGTGGAGGCCGCGGGCGGCAATGCCGCGCCGGTGGCCGAGGTCGAGGATCTGGCCACCCGCATGCCCGAGGTCGCGAAAATCGTTGTGGCCATGCATCGCCGACTACGGGCCGCGACCGACCAGCTGGATCTTCTGTCCTCCAAGGTGGCCACCCCCGCCGGCACACCCGGCGTCGCGATGCCCTACGAGGACGTGCGCGACTTCTTCTACGACCACCACAATCACATCGCCCAGCTGGATCTGGCCGCCGAGCGGCTGTTCGAGGAGAGCGGGCTGACCATCGGCTCGCTCGACCGCCAGCTGGCGCGGGTGGCCGAGGAACGCGCGGGCGTCACCGTCCTGGTCCGCGGCGACGGGGCCGACCCGAACATCCCCAAGCGCCACTACGAACCCGAGACCCGCACCCTCACCCTGGCCCGCCGGCTGCGGCCCGGCCAGCGCGCCTTCCAGATCGCCGCCACCCTGGCCTTCCTGCTGCACGGCGCCCTGCTCGACGAGGTGCTCGACGAAAACCCCGCCCTCAGCGGCGAATCCCGCACACTGGCCCGGATCGGGCTGGCCAACTACTTCGCGGGCGCGCTGATCCTGCCCTACGGCAAGTTCCTGCGCTCGGCCGAGGAACTGCACTACGACATCGACCTGCTGGGCCTGCGCTTCGAGGTCGGCTTCGAGACCGTCTGCCACCGCCTGGCCACGCTGCAACGCCAGGGGCAGCGCGGGGTGCCGTTCTTCCTGATCCGCAGCGACCGGGCGGGCAATATCTCGAAACGCCAGTCCGCCACCGCCTTCCACTTCTCCCGGGTGGGCGGCAGCTGCCCGCTGTGGGTGGTGCACGAGGCGTTCGACCAGCCCGGCCGGATGCTGTCGCAGGTGGCGTCCATGCCCGACGGGCGGCGCTACCTGTGGGTGGCCCGCACCACCGCGCCCACGCCGAGCGGGTTCGGCGGCGCCGGAGGCGAATTCGCCATCGGACTGGGCTGCGATATCGAATACGCGGACCGCCTGGTCTATTCACGCGGCCTGGAGATCGAGGATCCCGCCGCGGCGATACCCATCGGAGCGGGCTGCAAGGTGTGCGAGCGCCCGTCCTGCGCCCAGCGCGCCTTCCCGCAGATCGGGCGGCCGCTGGCGATCGACGAGCACACCAGTTCGGATCTGCCGTACCCCCGTCTGCCCCACTGAGGCCGGTGAGCCGGAAGTGGGGCTTGCATCATGCTTGCCCTCATCCATTTTGGATATCCATTTCGCCCGATTGCATCAAATACCGAAAGGTATTAATACTGTCTAGTATTCTTGATCGCGCACCTGGAAAATCATGAGTTACCCGGATTAATCCGGCGTTTGCTCCCCATCTCCCGCGCATCCTGTGTAGCGTCTGGATTCGCTCGAAGATTTCTCGGAACAAGCGGTGGGCGGCAGTGATCGGTATCGACGGATGCCTCAAACGCATCATGGACATTCCCGGTGCGTGCAGCGTCACCCTCGTGGACGGCGCGAGCGGGCTGGCCATCGCCGCCGCCGGTCGCCACGACGTCGTCGATCAACACGAAGACGCAGCTGCCGCAACCGATGTCGTGCGCTCGGTGCTCACCTCCCCGGCCATGGCCACCGGCCGCCCCGGCGACGACATCACCGAGATCATCGTGTGCGGAACCGGCGGATATCACCTGCTGAATTTGATCGACGGCGATTTCGACGGACGGCTTTTCGTGCACGTTCTCTTCGACGGCGACACCGGAAATCTCGCCATGGCCCGATACCAGCTGCGGATTATTCTCGCCGAATTCTCCGAGGATGATCATGGACAGTGAACTCGTCATCGAACTGCGGCGACTGGAACAGCAACGCGGCACCGGCGTGCTCACCGTGGGCGATGGCGCATTTCATCTCGTCGAGGGCGCGATCGTGGCCGCCGATTGCCGGCGCACCACCGGACTCGATCGCCTGGCGATAACCGCCGGGCTCACCGACGCCGAGGGCTGGCGCCGCGCCCGGTCCGGAACCCCCGACCAGCTACCGACCGGCCCGCGGCTGGAAACCCTTGCGCTGCTGTCGGTCTTCGACGCCGCCTACCTGCTGCTGGCCGCACCCGCCCGGGTGGAGTTCCGGGAAGGGCCGGCGCACTGGCTGGCCCACGCCTGCCGGATCACCCCGGGCGCGCTGATCCACGAATGCGCCCGCCGCGGCGACCCGACCGCCGGCGTATGGCCGGTGGAGCTGGTGGATCGCGTCGCCGTGGTCCCGGTACGACGGGTGCAGCGACGGCGGGTGGTGCTCACCGGCGGCCAGGCGGAGGTGCTCGCCGCGGTCGACGCCCGCCGCAGCATCACCGGGCTCGCCGAGGATCTGGGCCGCACCACCTACGGCTGCCTGCTCGCGGTGCGCGAACTCACCGCGGCGGGGCTGATCGAGGCGCCGGTCATGGTGGCCCTGGCCGACCACATCTGCGCCGCCATCGAGCCGGACCGGCCACCGGCCGAACGATCCGCCGCAGCTCCGGACGAGAACTCCGCGGCGGCAACGAATTCCGCCCCGCCGCTGCGCCGCCGGGTGCGGCAGGCCGCGGCGGTCGCCGTCCCCGACCGCTGGGAACCGCCCGACCGGGACGTCCTCATCCGGCTACGGGCGGCACTGGAGGAACTGGCATGACCGCGAACGGATAGGGAGGCGGCCTTGGAGGAGCTCGCGTGACCGCGCGGCGAAGGCGGCTCGGCGAATTGATAGGAAGGTTGACCAAAGTGGCGATGTCCGGCCCAGAACCGAACACGCAGGTACTCAGGGAGCTGAAGGCGCTGCGGGACCGGGTGCCGCAGTTGACCGGCACGCTGGTGGCATCCACCGACGGGCTGCTCATCGCACACGATCTGCCCGCGCACATCGAGCCGGCGGGCATGGCGGCGCTCACCGCCGCACAGCTCTCGCTCTCGCACCGGCTCGCGTCGACCGCACACGGCGGCGGCTTCCACGAGGTGGTGGTGCACGGCGAGAGCGGCGACGTCGTCATCTACGCCGTGGGCTGGACCGCCTCGCTCACCGTTCTCGCCGGGCCCGGCACGAATATCGGCCGCGTGCACCTGGAATCGCGGCCCACCGCCCGAGCCATCGCCGACCAGCTCGCGGCCGTCACCGGCGACGCCGATCCCGCCG
Source organism: Nocardia sp. CA-136227 (assembly GCF_050955695.1). NCBI lineage: Bacteria > Bacillati > Actinomycetota > Actinomycetes > Mycobacteriales > Nocardiaceae > Nocardia > Nocardia sp. CA-136227. Next base: position 2,207,441 of record NZ_CP192081.1, on the reverse strand, counting down.
CCGCGCTGCCGCCCGGAACACAGACTTCGAACCCCAAGTGAAACACCGATTGAAAGGAAACCCCATGTCCAACATGGATATCGCACTGAAGGACATGATGGTGATCGACGGCGCGATCGGCGCGGCCGTGGTCGACTACAACAGCGGCATGGCGCTCGGCATGCTCGGCAGCTCCAAGGCGCTGGATCTGCAGGTCGCCGCCGCGGGCAACACCGAGGTGGTGCGGGCCAAGATGCGCACCATCGACCAGCTCGCCATCAAGGAGGAGATCGAGGACGTCCTCATCACCCTGAGCAGCCAGTATCACATCATCAGGCCGATGACCGGACGGAAATCCAAGGGCCTGTTCCTGTATCTGGCGCTCGACCGCGCCCGGGCCAACCTGGCCATGGCGCGCCACCGCCTCAAGGGCATCGAGGAAGACCTCGAGGTGTGACCCGTTCCGCGCCGAACCCGGGTGCCCGTACGGGCGAATTCGCCGAATCCCCGTACGGGCGAACACCATTGTGAATCCCCATGACGGGTCACCATTTTGACAGCCGATACCGGGCACACTTCCAGCACCGAGCCGGTAGTGTGAACCGCGTCAGCCGATGCCAGACGGCGTTGTCCCGCATCGAGGACCCCGGCTGCTCTTCTTCGCCTCGCGTCCGAACCCGACTGTGAAAGGACGAAGGGAACCCGCTCATGACTACCAAGGCAGATCTGCCGGACGGACTGCAGATGCGGACCAGCACCGTCGGCGGTGCCAACGGCAGCTGCGTGCAGGTCGGCTACTGGCCCGGCCGCGGCATCGTGGTCGCCCACAGCAAGGAGGGTAGCAACGGCGCGGTGCTGCTCTTCACCGTGCGCGAGTGGGAATCCTTCATCGAGGGCGTCAAGGCCGACGAATTCCCCGCCGCCGTTTAGCCCGGCGAATGGGACGTCCACGCCACGAACGGGTTAGGTTCGGTGGCTGTGGCGTTCGAATACCGGGTCGGTGACATCCTCGAGCTGTCCTGTCCGTTCACCGCGGCACGGGTCACCGAGCTGACGGCGGACCAGGTCCGCGTCGAATGGCCCTGGTGGGCCGACGATCCCGACGGCGACGGCTGGAACGGCGTCGTCACGGTGCCGACCGGCCCCGGCGCACCCGGCTGGGAACACGAACTGTTCCGAATCCGGCCCGCCGACGGCGAACTCGCCGCCGACGCGCCGTGCCGGGTCGGGATTCCGCCGACCCTGGTGCGCGTGACCGGGCTGCGCGAGCACGAACCGCCGCGCGCCACCGGCCGGTTGCCCCGGCCGCGCCGGGAGATCGCCTACCTGCGTGCCGGACTCGCCGACGAGCCCGGAGCAACCGATCAGGAACCGGTGTTCGATCCCGACGACGGCATCCCCCGGACCGTCGAATTGCGATTCCGCCCCTACGCTTTCCTCGAACCGGGCGACGAGGTCGCCGACTCCTCCGGCCGCGCCTGGCGCTTCGGCGGACCCTGGGACTGGCAGCCGTTCGGCCCCGCCGCCACCGACGAACCGAGCTGGCCGCTGATGCTGCTCACCCGCGACGGCGACAGTGACGACGCCGCCGCGGTGGACGTCACCGAGGCCACGCTGTCCGGCTCGCACGGGGAGGAGATTTCGCGGTGGCGCGAACTCGCCGGGCTGGCCCCCGACGACGCCACCGCCGAATAGTCCGTCAGGACTTGGCCAGATACTCCAGACGTTCGCCGTCCACCGCCGCGCGCATCATGCCCGCCAGACCCGGATGGTTCTTCAGGCCCGGATCCGAGGACACGATCTCGCGCGCCACTTCCTGTGCGGCGGTGATGACTTCGAGGTCGTCGAGCAGCGACAGCAGGCGCAGGCTGCGGGCGGTTCCGGACTGGGCCGACCCCAGCACGTCACCCTCGCGACGCTGTTTGAGATCCAGAACCGCGAGTTCGAAACCGTCGGTGGTGCCCGCGACCGCCTCCAGCCGGGCCATGGCCGTCCCCATCGGATTGGTCTCGGTGATCAGCAGGCACAAGCCCGCGTGCTTGCCACGACCGACCCGGCCGCGCAGCTGATGCAACTGGCTGACGCCGAATCGGTCCGCGTCCACGATCACCATGACGGTGGCGTTCGGGACGTCGACACCGACCTCGACCACCGTGGTGCAGACCAGCACATCGATCTCGGCGTCGTTGAAATCCCGCATGACGCGGTCCTTCTCGTCCGCGGGCAGCCGGCCGTGCAACAGGCCCACGCGGAGATCCTTGAACGGGCCCGCCCCGAGCATCTCGTACATGTCGACGGCGGAATGGGTGGTGGGGCCTTCCTTCTCCTCCTCGGCTTTCGCCTTGCGGCCCTTGCCCTTCCCGTTCTCCTCCTCGTCGCCGATGCGCGAGCACACCACGTACGCCTGCCGCCCCTGCGACACCTCTTCGTGGATGCGCTCCCACGCGCGATCCACCCACGCCGGTTTCACCTTGGCGGGAACGACTTTCGAGGTGATCGGCGACCGGCCACGCGGCAGCTGGGTCAGCACCGAGGTCTCCAGATCACCCAGGGTGGTCATGGCGATGGTGCGCGGAATCGGGGTCGCGGTCATCACCAGCAGGTGCGGGCTCGCCGCGCCTTTCGCCTTGGCGCGCAGGGCATCCCGCTGCTCCACGCCGAACCGGTGCTGTTCGTCGACCACCACCATGCCCAGGTCGAAGAACTCCACATTGTCCTGGATCAGGGCGTGGGTGCCGATCACCAGACCGGCGTCACCGGTCACCGCGTCCAGCAGGGCGGCCTTCTTCTGGCCCGCCGACATGGAACCGGTCACCAGCACTATCTTGGTGGCGTTCTCGTCCGCGCCCAGCTCCCCCGCCGTGCCCAGATCGCCGAGCATCTTCGACAGCGACCGATAATGCTGGGCGGCAAGGACTTCCGTGGGGGCGAGCAGCGCGCACTGCTGACCGTTGTCCACCGCCTGCAGCATGGCGTGCAGGGCCACGATGGTCTTGCCCGAACCCACCTCACCCTGCAAGAGCCGGTGCATGGGGTGCGGACGCGACAGGTCCGCGGAGATCTCGTCGATGACCGTGCGCTGCCCCTCGGTCAGCTCGAACGGCAGCCGCTTGTCGAAGGCGGCGGCGATGCCGTCGGTGCGCGGCGGGCACGGCTTGGCGGTGCGGCCCTCGGTCTGATGGCGGCGCTCGGCCAGCACCAACTGCAGGGCCATCGCCTCGTCGAACCGCAGCCGGCCGCGGGCGGCCTCGATATCGGCCTTGTGCTCGGGTAGGTGGATCAGGCGCAGCGCGTCCGACACCGGCAGCAGCGAATGCTCGGTGCGCAGCGATTCCGGGAGCGGGTCGTCGATCGGGTCCAGCTGATCGAGCACCTGCCGGATGCAGCGCAGCAGATCCCAGCTCTGCACCTTCGCCGTCGACGGATAGACCGGGATGAACTCGCGCTCGAAGAACGAGACATCCACTCCCCCGGCGCCTTTCGCGGTCTGCGCCAGCCCGCGCAGCGCGCCGCCGCCGCGCACCGAGGTGAGGTTCTCGATCGACTCGCCCTGCTCGGGCAGGATCAGGTAGTCGGGGTGTGAGAGGTTCCAGCGGTCCGGCCGCCACCAGTGCACGGTGCCCGACATCATCGCCCGCACACCGTCTTTCACCAGATAGCGGACCTTGTCACCATTGAAGAAGGTGATCTCCACCGGGCGCGGGCCGCCGGTGTCCAGGTTCACCTTGAGCAGGCTGCCGCGACGATTCTTCATCGGGCGCAGATCGGTCTTGGTGACCCGGCCCATCACGGTGATGTGCTGGCCCTCCTCCGGCTGCTCCTCGGTGAGCGGCTGCCCCTGGGTGGCGTAGCGCAGCGGATAGTGCCGCAGCAGATCCTCGACGGTCTGCATGTCGAAGTGCTCCTGCAGCGATTCCGCCGCCTTCACCCCGAGCACGTGATCGAGCCGATCAGCCAGCGTCGCCATCTATTCCACCCCGATCTGCACCAGGTCACCGGCCTGACCGCCCGGGTACACCACCACTTCCACACCCGGGAAGCCGGCCGCCACATGCGCGGTCAAGTCGTCGGAAAGCCCTTCGGGCGCATCGCCGCCCAGGAGCATGGTCACCAATTCCCCGCCCAGTCCCAGCATTCGGTCCAGCAGCGTGCGACCGGCGGCCCGCACATCGGAATCGATGACCACCACATCGTGGCCGACCAATCCGAGCCCGTCGCCCGCCGCGCACATCCCCACCATGGTCAGCGCGCGCTCCGGCGCGACCCGCAGCGCACCCCACCGGGTTCCGGCCGCCGCCTCCGACATGGCGAACGCGTCGTCGGCCGCGGCCCGTCCGGCATCGTGCATCGACAGCGCCGCCAGGCCCTGCACCATGGACCCGCACGGCAGCATCAACACCTCGCGCTGCCCGTCGCGCGCCGCCACACTCACCGCGACCAGCTCGTGCGCGGGCAGGGCCCCGTTGGGCAACACCAGCACCTCCCGATGCGGGATGCGCCGGATCGCCTCGAGCAGAACCTCCGAGGTGACGGCCCCCTCGATCACGACCGCCCCCGCGTCCTCGAACAAGCGCACCGCCCCGACCCCCGACGCCACCGCCAGGATCGCGCGATCGACCCTTCCCGCCGGCCTGTGCCCGGAATCGTCGAGCACCTCGATCCGGATCCCGCTCAACGCCCCCGCCGCCAGCCCGGCCTCGACCGCCGCGCCCGCGTCCCCGCAATGCACGTGCGCGGACCAGGTTTCCGCGCCGTCGCCCACGACCACGACCGAATCCCCCAGCGCTCCCAGCCGATCCCGCAGCTCGCCGATGCGCTGCTCCTCGGTCCCGCGCACCAGGAACATCACCTCGTAGTGCGGGACACCACCGCCGACCGCGGAGCGCAGCGCATGCGCACCCGAATTGAGTACCGCCGCAATGGAATTCGATGCGGATACGCCGGAGGCGTGCGCGGCTGCCGGATGATCGACGTGATCGCCGTCCGGACCGGCCGCACCGAGGCCGTACTCGTCCTCCGCCGCCGAGAACTCGGAACGGCTCGGTGATGCCGAGGACCCGGAACCGTTCACGCCCGTCCAGGACGCGGGTTCCGTACTTCGCGCCTCGCGGTCCGGGATCCGGGACGGCCGCCCTTCGGGCGCGCCCCGCCGGTACACCGGGCGCGCGGGCGCGCTGCCCCCGGCCGCCACCACCAATTCGTCCAACAGCACGAGCAGTCCGCGCGCCCCCGCGTCGACCACCCCGGCCTCGCCCAGCACACCCAATTGGGTCGGCGTCTCCCCCAGCGCCTTGACCGCCCCGTCCGCCGCCGCCAGCGCCACACCCAGCAGATCCCGCTCGGTGGCATCGGCGGCGCGTTCGGCGGCCCGGTCCAGCACGGTGAGCATGGTCCCCTCGACCGGCGAGCTCAACGCCTCCCGCACCAGCCGCGCCGCCTGCCGCAGCGCGACCCGCAACGCCCGCTCGGTCAGCGGCCCCTCGGCGACCGCGTCCGCGATGCCGCGCAATACCTGCGACAGGATGATCCCGGAGTTTCCGCGGGCCCCGACGGTCGCCGCCCGCGCCATGGCGGCCGCGATGTCCCGGGCCGATAGGTCGGCGGCGTCCCGGACCGATAGGTCGGAGTCGCCCGTCGGGGCGGCAGCGCCCGACCGGGCCGCGGCTTCGGCCCCGCCGACTGCCGCCCGCATGGTGCTCAACAGGTTGGTGCCGGTGTCGGAGTCGGCGACGGGGAAGACATTGAGGGCGTTGATCTCGTCCCGGTGGCGTTCCAGGGCGGTGAGGGTGTGGCGACCCCAGTTCAACAGGGCCGTACCGTCGAGCGCGTCCGCTACCCCGGGCACCGTCACCGTCCTTCCGCTCACGTCGTGAAATCCCCTCGCCAGCCTAGTCGGGGCAACCGACACCGCGCCGTCACCTGGCGTTCGTACACCGCATACGGGACCGGTACCGGGGGGCTGATTGGACACGCCCGGGACGGGTTGGCTACTCTTGGGCGGTTGCCTCACGCAGGCACGGTCCTGCTCGCTCAGGTATCGGCATGCGTTCACCGGCTCTCAGCCGGTAGGTACGGTCCAAGACATTAGGCTTTCGGACACGCTGTACGTCGTGCAGCGGGTCCCTCTATGACATGAAGGAGCTCGCGACTATGGCTGCCGTCTGTGACGTCTGCGCCAAGGGCCCCGGCTTCGGTAAGTCGGTTTCGCACTCGCACCGGCGCACCAACCGTCGCTGGAACCCGAACATCCAGACCGTGCGCGCCCAGGTTGCCCCCGGCAACACTCGCCGCATGAACGTCTGCACCTCCTGCCTGAAGGCGGGCAAGGTCGTTCGCGGCTGATAAAGCGCTTTTCGTCGGAAGCCCCGGCACCCAGAATGGGTGAACCGGGGCTTTTGTCGTTCCGGGGACTGGACAGGTGGCAATCATGGGTGAGTGGCAGGTCGTTCCACTCGAACCGAAGTACGTCAACAGCATGTCCGAATGCCACATCGCCTGCTGGCGGGAGGCGTATCAGGGGCTGGTGCCCCAGCACGTGCTCGACGCCTTCGACGTGGACCGGCGGGCGGCGGCGTGGAGCCGGATCCTGTTCGAGTACCCGGGCCGGATCCGGGTCGCCGTGCTCGACGACGGCACCGTCATCGGCTTCGCGGGCAGCGGTGAGAACCGCGAGGAATCACCCGCCGCCGAATACGAGCTCAGCGCCCTCTACGTCCGCGCGACCTACCACGGCACAGGCGTGGCCCAGGCGCTGATGGACGAGGTGCTGCCGGAGACCGGCGATATCGCGCTGTGGGTGTTCGAGGAGAACCCCCGCGCGCGGGCCTTCTATACGAAATACGGCTTCGAACCCGACGGCGAACGCCGGGTCGAAGCCTTCTCTCCCGCACTGCAAGTGCGGATGGTGCGCCGGGCCCTGACGGGGTGAGGCCCGGCGCCGCGGATCACGCCGCGCCGTTGAGGCAATCCACCTGCTGGCTGATCGACTGCAGCAGGCACGCCGTCCGCGAGGTGACGTTGGACGAGAGTCCGCTCACGCTGTTGGTGTCGAGCAGGCTGCCGACGGGCTTGACCGAGGAGGTGGACTCGGGGACGTAGGGGTCCAGGGTCAACGGCTCGGCATTGGCGATGGCCGGGGCCGAGGCCAGCGCGGCACCGGCGGCCAGAGCGACGAAAACACCACGGGCAGTCTTCTTCTGCATACACATGCTCCTGAATCAGGTAACGGATCAGCGCTACGGCAGACGCCAGTCGACCGGCGCGGCCCCTAGGGTACCCAGCAATTCGTTGGTTCGGGAGAAAGGCCGAGATCCGAAGAATCCTCGCGAAGCCGACAGCGGTGACGGGTGCGCGGATTCGATGTACGGCGTATCGCCCAACATCGGCTTCAACGTGGACGCGTCGCGGCCCCACAGGATCGCCACCAGCGGCTGATCCCGGGCAACCAGCGCGCGAATTGCCTGCTCGGTCACCGCTTCCCAGCCCTTGCCGCGATGCGAGGCCGGCTGGCCCGGCTGCACGGTCAGCACGCGGTTGAGCATGAGCACGCCCTGATCGCACCACGGCGACAGATCACCGTTGGACGGCATCGGCAGGCCGAGGTCCTTGGTCAGCTCGGAGTAGATATTGGTCAGGCTGCGCGGAATCGGCGAAACGTCCGGGGCCACCGAGAAACTCAGGCCCACCGGATGCCCCGGCGTCGGATACGGATCCTGACCCACGATGAGTACCCGCACCTTGTCGAACGGCCGCTGGAAGGCCCGCAGCACGTTCTCCCCCTTCGGGAGATAGCCACGCCCCTCGGCGTTTTCGACTCGCAGGAATTCACCCATCGCGGCAATACGGTCGGCCACCGGTTCGAGGGCCTCGGCCCAGCCCGTATCGATGACTTCCGACAGTGGTTTCGCGCCCATGTCGGGAAAACTTATCGTGTCGAGTTTCATCGCGGTACCGGACCCTGCTATGCGAAGGAATCCCAACCGGCAGGTCCGGTTCGGGAGGTTCCGTCCACCGTCACGCCCTCGCCCGTGACAACCCGGCCGACGCGCCGCCAGCCCTCCGGCAAATCGCCCGAATCGGTGAACGTCGCGGCGAAGGCGTGGTCCTCCCCGCCCGCCAGAATCCAGTCCAGGGGGCTGACGCCCAGCGCCTTGCCGACCGCCTCCAACTCCGGGTCGGCCAGGGCTTCGGACTCCAGATCGATGGCCACCCGCGAGGATTCGGCGATATGCCCCAGATCGGCCAGCAAGCCGTCCGACACGTCGGTGAGCGCGGTGATCTCCGCGGTATCGGGCAGCTCCAGCACCGCCTCGTACGGGGGCCGCGGAACCCGGTGCGCGGCAACCACGTCCGCGAACTCCGTCTCCACGTCCGCGAACTCGGCGTTCCCGGCCGTGCCCGCGGACAGCACCGCGAACCCCGCACCCGAATGCCCCAGCGGCCCGGCCACCGCCACCACATCACCCGGCCGCGCACCCGACAATTTGATCGGCGCGCGACGCGGATCCCCGAAGGCCGTGACGCTGATGATGATCAGCGGGCTGCGCACCATGTCGCCGCCGGCGATGGACGCGCCCGCCCGCCCGGCCTCGGCCCACATCCCGTCGGCGAGCGCGCGCACGAACTCGACCGGCGTCTCGGCGGGACAGCCCAGCCCCACCACGAACGCGCTCGGCACCGCGCCCATGGCCACCACGTCGGCGGCGTTCTGGGCGATGGCCTTGCGGCCGATCTCCTGCGGGCTCGACCAGTCGGTCCGGAAGTGGCGGTCCTGCACCAGCATGTCGGTGGTCACCACGAAGCGGCCCTCGGGCGCGGCGATCACAGCGGCGTCGTCGCCCGGGCCCAGCAGCACGCCCGGCGTCTGCGTGCGCCCCGCGTTCACCAGCGCGATGAGCCCGAACTCGCCGAGCTCGCCCACGGTGCGGGCGGCCGGAACGGACTGCGGATCGCTGGCGGTGGTGATGGCGGTCTCCTTCGGGGCGAGTGTGATGCGGGCGGCCGACCGCTCGACGGTACCCTCGAACCCGCAATCGACGACCAGCAGCCGGGCAGCACACCGCGAGGACGCGCACACCCGGCACGGCACGATCGGGGATCGACGACCGGATGAGCAACGACACCCGCGGCACCGAACCGGACCACAGCGACGCGGCGGCGCCCGACGCCCTCGAGGACACGGCGGCCGAGACGCCCGCCACCGAGGCCGACGCCGACGCGAAGCCGGAGTCCGCGCACGCCGGGGACTCCGACGGCGAGTACGAGATGCGTCGTTCGCCCGCGCTCATCGCCACCGCTGTCGCGCTGCCGGTCGCCCTGGTCGTCGGACTGATCGTGATGGGCGTGCTGGCCAACCGGCACCACAGCCGCGACGCGCTGGCCCTCGGTTCGGTGCCCGCGCCCGCGGCCGCCGGACCCGAATGCACCGCGCTGCTCCCCGCCCTGCCCGACACGATCGGCGACTACACCACCGCCGAACTGGTGCAGCCCGCGCCGCCCGCCACCCACGCCTGGCAGCTGCCCGACGGCGGCGACGCCATCGTGGTGCGCTGCGGGCTGGACCGGCCGCTGGAATTCACCAAGTCCTCGCCGTTGCAGGTGGTGAACGGGGTCAACTGGTTCGAGCTGCGCGACCAGACCAGCGGCGTCACCTCCGGCACCTGGTGGGCCGTGGACCGCGGCACCTATGTCGCGCTGACCATGCCCGACAATGCCGGAGCGACTCCGCTGCAGGAAGTTTCGGAGGCCATCAAGAAGGCCATGCCCGAGAAGCCGATGGATCCGAACCCGATCCCCAACTGACAGATATATACGGAGAAGCCGGGTCGCTCAGAGCTTGCGGAGCGTGGCCTTCCCGGCGGTGAGATCGATCTCGGGTCCGTCGTCGCCGTCACCCGGATTCTCCCGGTGCATGAGCACCGACTGCCGCTGCTCCATCTCCAGCCGCTTGCCGGAGCTGAAGGCCGCGTCGAACTGTTCCAGGCCGATGGCCGCCGCGCCCCGGCCGTCCTCGTTCCGCATCCACGGCAGCGCGGTGCGCCCGGTCAGCTTGCGATACGCCACGTCGGCGAAGGCCACCGCGATGATCAGCAGGGCCAGACCGGGAATCGTGAGGGCGACGAGCACACCGTCGAGGTTACGCGCGGACCCGGCTCGCGGCGTCGCCCCGCGGTCGCACGCGAACGGCCCGGTTCATCATCCGAAATGATGAACCGGGCCGTCGACGGGGAAGTCAGCGCAGGCCGGTGCCGCGGGCGCGGGCGGTCTCGATGAGGGTGCTCACCAGGGTCCGGTTGTCGATCCCCGCGGCCTCCCACATGCGCGGGTACATGGAGATCGAGGTGAAGCCGGGCATGGTGTTGATCTCGTTGATGACCGGTCCGTCGGCGGTCACGAAGAAGTCGACGCGGGCCAGGCCCTGGCAGTCCAGGGCGCGGAAGGCGCGCACCGCGAGCTCCCGGATCTCCTGGGACACAGCGTCGTCCAGCTTGGCGGGGACGTCGAACTCGCAGACGTCGTCGAGGTACTTGGTGTCGAAGTCGTAGAAGTCGGGGGCCTGCGCGTCGTCCTCCGGCATCCGGATCTCGGCCACCACACTGGCTTCCACCCGGCCGTCCGGGAACTCCAGCACGCCGCACTCGACCTCACGACCGACGATCCCGGCCTCCACGATCACCTTCGGGTCGTGGCGGCGCGCCTCCTCGATGGCGGCGTCGAGCAGGTCCCAGCTGTCCACCTTGGTGATGCCGATGGAGGAGCCGCCACGGGCGGGCTTCACGAACACCGGCAGGCCCAGGCGATCGCGGTCGGCCGCGGAGACGGTCGCGACGCCGGGGCGCAGCACGATCTGCACGCCGATCGGAAGCCCCTCGGCCGCAAGCAGTTTCTTGGTGAACTCCTTGTCCATGCCGGCCGCGCTGGCCAGCACGCCCGGACCGACGTAGGGCAGTTCGGCCAGTTCCAGCAGACCCTGCAGGGTGCCGTCCTCACCGAACGCGCCGTGCAGCACCGGGAACACGATGTCGACGGCGCCGAGCACGGTCTGCGCGCCGTCCAGCGGCACCAGCGCGCCCGCCCGCGAGGGATCCGCGGTCAGCGCCAGCGCGGTGCCCTTGTCGTCGACCATGGGAAGCGCGCGATCCTGCGCGGACAGGGTCCGCGGGTCGGCGTCGCCGAGCACCCAGGTGCCGTCCCGCGTGATGCCGATCGGAACAGCCTCGTAGCGTTCGGGATCGAGGCTCGCCAACACGGTGCGCGCGGACACACACGACACCCCGTGCTCGTTGCTGCGGCCGCCGAACACCACCGCCACCCTGGTCCTGTTGGTCATGCCCCGAACCGTACCCGGTCGATTGTGGCGGCAGTGTTACGCGGTCGTCCCGAACCGGGGGTCGTTCACTCGGACTTCAGACGGCGGCCCTGCAATTGCCCGACCGCCTCCGCCGCCGAGAGCCCCTCGTGGCACACCTGATGCACCGCGTTGGTCAGCGGCATCTCCACCCCGTGCGCGGCGGCCAGCGCCCGCACCGATGTGCAGGACTTCACACCCTCCACGACCTGGCCATGAGTCGCCTCCAGGGCGGTCTCCATGGTGCCGCCCGCGCCCAGCGCGCGCCCGAAGGACCGATTGCGCGACAGCGGCGAGGTGCAGGTGGCCACCAGATCACCGACACCGGCCAGTCCGGCGAACGTCACCGGCTCCGCGCCGACCGCCACCCCCAGCCGGATGATCTCGGCCAGCCCGCGCGTGATGAGCGTGGCGATCGAGTTGTCGCCCAGCCCCATGCCCGAGGCGATCCCGCAGGCCAGCGCGATGACGTTCTTGCACGCCCCGCCGATCTCGCAGCCGATCACGTCGGAATTGGTGTACGGCCGGAAATAGCCGGTGGCACAGGCGTGCTGCACCGCCTCCGCGCGCGCCACGTCCGGGCAGGCGATCACGGTCGCGGCGGGCTGCCCGGCCGCGATCTCGTGCGAGAGGTTGGGGCCCGACAGCACCGCGATCCGGCTCGGATCCGCGCCGGAGACCTCCGCGATCACCTCGCTCATCCGCAGCAGCGTCCCGGTCTCGATGCCCTTGGCCAGACTCAGCAGCGTGGCATCGGCCGGAATCAGATCCTTCCAGGCCGCGAGATTGGCGCGCAGCGACTGCGACGGCACCGCCAGCACCACGATGTCGGCCCCGTCCAGCACGACGGCCGGATCATCGGACGCGGCCAGCGGCGGCAACACCACCCCGGGTAGATACCAGGGATTTCGATGCTCGGTGGCCAGCACCTTGGCCACCTCCGGCCGCCGAGCCCACATGGTGGTCTCGGTTCCCGCCTCCGCCAACACCTTCGCGAACGCGGTCCCCCATGACCCCGCTCCCAACACCGCTGCCCTTGCCATCAGACAAATATATGCGCGCACGCTGTGAGCCACTCCGTTGTGGCGTCTCCCCGAAATTCGACGCCGCTCACGCGCCCGTCATCTAGGAGTGGGAGGATTCGGGCATGCACTCGTCCGTGCACGCGGTCATCGCGGTCAAGAGCTTGGGACTCGCCAAGAGTCGGCTGGGTGATGGGCTGGGTCCGGAATACCGGCCGCGGCTGGTGCTGGCGATGCTGGCCGATACCGTGACCGCCGCCGCGACCACGCCGGGCATCGCCTCGGTGACCGTCGTGACGCCCGACCCGGCCGTGTCGGATCTGGTTCGTGAACTCGGCGCGCTCGTGCATCCCGAACCCGAGGTCGTCCCCGCGCACACCACCGGTCTGAACGCGGCGCTGGCAGCGGGCGCGGACGCGGTGCGGCGGGCGCACGGCCCGGTCGATCTGCTTGCCCTGCAAGCGGATCTGCCCGCGCTGCGTCCCGCAGAACTGGGCGAATTGCTCGCGAGCGCCGGGTATCGCCGGTCGGTGGTCACCGATCACGAGGGCAGTGGCACCGTCGCCCTGCTGGTGCGCGGCGGCGGGGACGATCCGCTGACCGCCGCGTTGAACCCGCTCTTCGGTCCGGACTCCGCCCGCCGCCATATCGCCGGGGGCGCGGTGGAGTTGCCGGGCGATTGGCCTGGATTACGTCAGGACGTCGATACCGCCGCGGATCTCGAGCGCGCCGCCGCGCTCGGCGTCGGGCGGGCGACCAGCGCGCTACTCCGAGAAATCAGCGTGTCGCAAGCGTGTCACGAAACCGGGAACGGGTGCCGGGCCGAATCATCACTGTCCTGACGCGGCGTGATCTGCGCTGCACTGGACGGTGTCAGAACCGCACCACACCCACGACATAAGGAATGATCGTGAGAGTGAGCGATACGGAAACCGTCAAGCAATCGCCGCTACTACCGGCGGCGCCGCCCGCGGCAACCCCACCGCCCACCGCGATAGCGCCGCTGCCCGCCGACCGGTACGTCAATCGGGAACTCAGCTGGCTCGACTTCAACGCCCGCGTGCTCGCGCTGGCCGAGGACCAGTCCCAGCCGCTGCTCGAACGAGCCAAATTCCTCGCCATTTTCGCGTCGAATCTGGACGAGTTCTACATGGTGCGCGTCGCGGGCCTCAAGCGCCGCGCCGAGACCGGGCTGTCGGTGCGGTCCGCCGACGGCCTGTCCCCCACCGAGCAACTCGAGATGATCGCGGTGCGCACCCAGGAGATCGCCGCGCGGCACGCCCGCGTCTTCCTGGACCAGGTGCTGCCCGCGCTCACCGCCGAGGGCATCGACATCATCCGCTGGGCCGACCTGGTGGACAGCGAGAAGGAACGCCTGTCCGGATATTTCCAGGATCAGGTGTTCCCGGTGCTGACCCCGCTGGCGGTCGACCCGGCCCACCCGTTCCCCTACATCAGCGGCCTGAGTCTGAATCTCGCCGTGACGGTTAAGGATTCGGTGACCGGCGGCGAGCACTTCGCCCGCGTCAAGGTGCCCGACAATGTGGACCGCTTCGTGCGGGTCCGCCGCGCCGGCAGCCGTGAATCCGGTGCGGCACAAGGCCCGTCCGGTGCCGCGCAGGGCCCGTCCATGGCCGCCTTCCTCCCCATGGAGGAGCTGATCGCCGCGCACCTGGATCAGCTGTTCCCGGGAATGGAAGTGGTGGAACAGCATTCGTTCCGCATCACCCGCAATGCCGACCTGGAGGTCGAGGAGGACCGCGACGAGGACCTGCTGCAGGCCCTCGAACGCGAACTCGCCCGCCGCCGCTTCGGCTCCCCGGTGCGCCTGGAAGTCTCCGACGACATGACCGAGCACATGCTCGATCTGCTGCTGCGTGAACTCGACGTCGACCCCGCCGACGTCATCCAGGTGCCGGGCCTGCTCGACCTGTCCTGCCTGTGGCAGGTCTACGGTGTGGACCGGCCCAACCTCAAGGACGCCCCCTACGTCCCCGCCACGCCGCCCGCCTTCGGCGAACGTGAAACGCCCCGAAACGTTTTCGCCGCCCTGCGCGAGGGCGACGTGCTGGTGCACCACCCCTACGACTCCTTCTCCACCAGCGTGCAGCGGTTCATCGAACAGGCCGCCGCCGACCCGCAGGTGCTGGCCATCAAGCAGACCCTGTACCGCACCTCGGGTGACTCCCCCATCGTCAACGCCCTCATCGACGCCGCCGAGGCCGGCAAGCAGGTGGTGGCGCTGGTCGAGATCAAGGCCCGCTTCGACGAGCAGGCCAACATCAAATGGGCGCGGGCGCTGGAGCAGGCGGGCGTGCACGTGGTCTACGGCCTGGTCGGGCTCAAGACCCACTGCAAGACCTGCCTGGTGGTGCGGCGCGAGGGAGCCACCATCCGTCGCTACTGTCACATCGGCACCGGGAATTACAACCCGAAGACCGCGCGCCTGTACGAGGACGTCGGATTGCTCACCGCCGCACCGGAGATCGGCGCGGACCTCACCGACCTGTTCAACTCGCTGACCGGCTATTCGCGAAAGGCCAACTACCGCAACCTGCTGGTGGCCCCGGTCGGCGTCCGCGCCGGGATCATCGAGCGGATCGAACGCGAGATCGAACTGGCGCGCGAGGGCGCCGACGCGCGAATCCGCGTGAAGGCCAACGCCATCGTCGACGAACAGGTCATCGACGCGCTCTACCGGGCCTCCCAGGCCGGGGTGCCGGTCGAGATCGTGGTGCGCGGCATCTGCGGCCTGCGCCCCGGCGTGCCCGGCATGAGCGACAACATCCAGGTGCGCTCGATTCTCGGGCGGTACCTGGAACATTCGCGGGTGCTGCACTTCCAGGCCCAGAACGAATACTGGATCGGCTCGGCCGACATGATGCACCGCAACCTCGACCGGCGCGTGGAAGTGCTGGCGCAGGTGAAGGATCCGCGTCTGGCCGACCAGCTCGGACAGGTGTTCGACTCCGCCACCCATCCGGCCACCCGCTGCTGGGTGCTGCGCCCCGACGGCAGCTGGCAGGCCCAGCCCGGCCCCGACGTGCCCTCCGACCAGATTCGCGACCACCAGGAGTACCTCATGCGGCTGCGTCGTCCGGACCGCCAGTGAGCAGACCCGCCAAGGACCCCGCCGCCGAATTCACCGATCCACCGGTCAAGGCCAATATCCTCGCGGCGGGGGCGGTGTTGTGGCGGCACGCCCCGGGCACCGACGCCGTCGAGATCGCCCTCGTGCACCGCCCCAAGTACGACGATTGGTCGCTGCCCAAGGGCAAGCTGGATCCCGGTGAGACGCCGGTGATCACGGCCGTGCGGGAGGTCACCGAGGAGACCGGGCTGAATTCGCGCCTGGGGCGCTATCTCGGCCACGTGACGTATCCGATCCCGGGCCATCGGAAGCTGAAGCGGGTGGACTACTGGGCCGCCGAGGTCGTCGACGGGGCCTTCGAGTCCAACTCGGAAGTCGACGTCCTGCACTGGTACCGCCTCGACCGGGTGATGGACGCCGTCTCCTATCCCATGGATCGCACCATCATCCGCAATTTCCTGCGCCAGCCCGCCGACACCGCCACCCTGTTGGTCGTCCGGCACGCCAAGGCCGGCCGCAACGACCGCTACGCCGGGGACGACGACCTGCGGTCGCTCGAAAAGGCCGGTCGCGCACAGGCTCGCGCCCTGGTGCCCAACCTTCTCGCCTTCGGCGCGGCCGAAATCATCTCGGCCCCACCGTCTCGTTGTGTCCAAACCGTGACCCCGCTGGCCGAAAAACTGGGTGTCGATATCGAACTGGAGCCGTTGTTCTCCGAATCCGGTTACGCGGCAGCACCCGATGCCGCCCGCAAACGCGCCCGCGACCTGGTCTCCACCGACTCGGTGCGGGTGATCTCCAGTCAGGGCAAGGTGATTCCGGATCTGCTGGAGTGGTGGGCCGCCGAGGACGGGGTGAGCCTGCCACCGGCCCGCAACCGCAAGGGCAGCGTGTGGGTGCTGTCCTTCCACGGCGGCCGGCTGGTCGCCGCGGACCATCTCGACCGCATTCTCGTCCCCGCCGACCTACCCCAGGGCTGACCGGGTCATCTGTCGTCCGGCGGCCGCCCAGAACCCTTGGAACGCCGCCGTACCGGCCGTTGTCCGGCCGAATCCACCCGGCGGACGGCCGATTCCGGCCCCCTACCGGCCCCGGACAAGCGAAACGGCCCGGCGATGCCGGGCCGTCTCACGTGTCGTCCTGCTCGAAAACCCCCGTCAGCGACGGGTTGTCGCCGGATTAGCGGCGCGCGGTGCGCTTCGCGGCGGCCTTCTTGGCGGGAGCCTTCTTGGCAGCCTTCTTGGCCGTGGTGGCCTTCGAGGCGGTGACCTTCTTGGCAGCGGCGGCCTTCTTGACCACGGCGGCCTTGGCCGGAGCCTTCTTGGCGACCGCCTTCTTGACGGCGGCCTTCTTGGCGACCGCCTTCTTGACGGCGGCCTTCTTGGCGGGAGCCTTCGACGCCGCCTTCTTGGCGGTGGTCTTGGCCGGAGCCTTGGTGGCGGCCTTCTTCACCGTCTTCTTGGCGGCGGCCTTCTTCGCACCGGCCTTGCCCGAAACCGGGGCAGCCACACCGCGCTTCACGGCCGGGCCGCTCGAGGCGATCTTCTGCTTGCCCGCGATGATCGCCTTGAACTGCGCACCGGGACGGAAGGCCGGGACCGAAGTCGGCTTCACCTTGACGGTTTCGCCGGTGCGCGGGTTGCGAGCGACACGCGCCGCGCGCTTCCGCTGCTCGAAGACGCCGAATCCCGTGATGGTGACGCTCTGACCTTTGTTCACAGCACGCACGATCGTGTCGACCATCTGCTCGACAGCTGCAGTAGCGGTGCGCCTGTCAGTACCCAACTTCTCGGTCAGAACATCGATCAGTTCCGCCTTGTTCATTGAATCCTCCGCAGACTAATTGGCCCGTCGTCGGACCGACTAGGTACCACGGTAAACCCTTTCGGGGCAAGAGTCTATGTGCCACGCGGAAATACATGACGCATGGCACACGCTCAGCTACCGGGTTTGAGGGCGTCCAGCTAACGCCCATCAATGATTACGTCTGCGAAATACGGGCCGGAATGGTTGCGGGTTTCCAAGTCGGCCTTGCGTTTTCGAACTGGCTGATCTCGTCGCTGTGCCGGAGAGTGAGACCGATGTCGTCCAGGCCTTCCAGCAGGCGCCACCGCGTGTAGTCGTCAATATCGAACGGCAACACGACGGTTCCGGCCGACACGGTGCGCGCCTCGAGGTCCACCGCCAATTCCAAACCCGGCTGTTCCTCGAGCAACTTCCAGAGCAATTCCACATCGCTCTGGGCCATCCGGGCCGTCAGAAGCCCGTCCTTGCCCGCGTTCCCGCGGAAGATGTCGGCGAAGCGAGACGAGATCACGACCCGGAAGCCGTAGTCCTTGAGGGCCCAAACCGCGTGCTCACGTGAGGATCCGGTCCCGAAATCCGGACCGGCGACCAGAACACTACCCCGGTTGTAAGGCTCGGTGTTCAGAATGAAGTTCGGATCCGTCCGCCATGCCGCGAACAGACCGTCCTCGAAACCCGTTCGGGTTACGCGCTTCAGATAGACGGCCGGGATGATCTGGTCGGTGTCGACATTGGATCGGCGCAACGGAACACCGATCCCCTTGTGGACCTTGAAGGCTTCCATCGTTGTTTCTCCTGAGTCAGTGGGGGCAGCGGAATCTGGGCCGCTACCGGCGGGCGATCAGTTCAGATCCGCAGGTGAGGACAGGGTTCCGCGCACCGCGGTGGCCGCCGCGACCAGCGGCGAGACCAGGTGCGTACGGCCGCCCTTGCCCTGGCGCCCTTCGAAGTTGCGGTTCGAGGTGGCGGCACAGCGCTGACCGGGGGAAAGCTGATCCGGGTTCATGCCCAGGCACATCGAGCAGCCCGGCTGACGCCATTCCGCGCCCGCGGCGGTGAAAATCTCGCCCAGACCCTCCTTTTCCGCCTGCAGCCGCACCCGCATCGAGCCCGGCACGATCAGCATCCGCACCCCGCCCGCGACCTTGCGGCCCTTCAGGATGTCGGCCACCGCGCGCAGATCCTCGATCCGGCCGTTGGTGCACGAACCCACGAAAACCGTGTCCACGGCGACGTCCCGCAGCGGGGTACCCGGGGTCAGGTCCATGTATTCCAGCGCCTTCTCGGCCGCCGCGCGCTCGTTCTCGTCGTGGATCTGCTCCGGATCCGGCACCGAGTCGCCCAGCGGCGCACCCTGTCCCGGGTTGGTGCCCCAGGTGACGAACGGGGTCAGCGCCGAGCCGTCCAGGTGCACCTCGGCGTCGAAAACCGCGCCCTCGTCGCTCTTCAGGGCGTCCCAGGCCGCCACGGCGGCATCCCAGTCCGCGCCCTGCGGGGCGTGCGGACGGCCCTTCAGGTACTCGTAGGTGACCTCGTCGGGGGCCACCATGCCCGCCCGGGCGCCGGCCTCGATCGACATGTTGCACATGGTCATCCGGGCCTCCATGGACATGGAGCGCACGGCCTCGCCGCGGTACTCCAGCACATAGCCCTGACCGCCGCCGGTGCCGATCTGCGCGATGACCGCCAGGATCACGTCCTTGGAGGTGACGCCGTGGGGCAGTTCACCGTCGATATTGATGGCCATGGTCTTGAACGGGCGCAGCGACAGCGTCTGCGTCGCCAGCACGTGTTCCACTTCCGAGGTGCCGATACCCATCGCCAGCGCGCCGAACGCACCGTGGGTGGAGGTGTGCGAATCACCGCACACCACCGTGGTTCCCGGCTGGGTCAGGCCCAGCTGCGGGCCCACCACGTGCACGATGCCCTGCTCGACATCGCCCATGGAGTGCAGGCGGACACCGAACTCCTCGCAGTTCTTGCGCAGCGTCTCGACCTGCAGGCGCGAGACCGGGTCCGCGATCGGCTTGTCGATGTCGACGGTGGGGACGTTGTGGTCCTCGGTGGCGATGGTGAGATCCGGGCGGCGGACCGGGCGGCCCGCGGCGCGCAGGCCGTCGAACGCCTGCGGGCTGGTGACCTCGTGCACCAGGTGCAGGTCGATGTAGATGAGATCGGGCTGGCGGTGCTCGCCCTCGCCTTCGCCGCGCACGACGACATGCTCGTCCCAGACCTTCTCCGCCAGAGTGCGTGGCCGGTCGGCCATAGCTCCATCACCTCTCGATAGACATTCCCGTGCCCGGGCTGGTGACACGGTGGCTCGCGTCCGAAGCCGGGGAGCGGCCGGTTTGCCGCGCAGTCAATTTGCATTTCCCAACATGCGAGACGCTAATATCGTTCTATGAGACAGCATAGCGGTATCGGGGTTCTGGACAAAGCCATGGCCGTCCTGCACGCCGTAGCCGAGCAACCCTGCGGCCTCAACGAGCTGTGCGCCCGCACCGGCCTGCCCCGCGCCACCGCGCATCGCCTGGCCGTGGGCCTGGAGACGCATCGCATGCTGGCCCGCGACAGCCAGGGACTGTGGCGGCCCGGTCCGGCCCTGTCGGAACTGGCGACAACCGCCAGCGACCCGCTCCTGGACGCCGCCTCCTCCATCCTGCCGCGCCTGCGCGAGATCACCGGCGAGAGCGTGCAGCTCTACCGCCGCGACGGCAATGCCCGCGTCTGCGTGGCCGCCATGGAACCGGCCGCGGGCCTGCGCGACACCGTGCCCATCGGGGCCCGACTACCGCTCACCGCCGGCTCGGCCGCGAAAGTCCTGCTGGCCTGGGCCGATCCCGAATCGCAGCGCAGCATCCTGCCCGAGGCCGTGTTCGGCGAGCGGGCGCTGGCCGAGGTCCGCCGCCGCGGCTGGGCGCAGAGCGCGGCCGAGCGCGCGGCCGGGGTGGCCAGCGTCTCCGCGCCGGTGCGCGACGCGGCGGGCGGCGTGATCGCGGCCGTCTCGGTCTCCGGACCCATCGACCGCATGGGCCGCCGCCCGGGCGCGCGCTGGGCCGCGGACCTGGTGGCCGCCGCCGACGCCCTCCACAAACGCCTCTGACGCGACGCTGACGGACTTTGCGGCCCCGGGTGACACTCGGGGTGGCCTCAGCCGTCACGACAGCCTCAGCGGCCGCTCGACAGTCCCCGACAGCCCACGACCCGGGCGCCGATCGCAGCCCCCGCCGGATCCGGCGGGGGCTGCGGCGTTTCCGCGGCCCGGCAAACCGCCGGTGAAGCCCCGCGCATGGCAGGAAATGGCCGGTGTGACCGCGCTCATACGCCGTAAATTACAGTCGGCCCATGGGAGTTAATCAACGCGCGCAGATCGTGATGTCCGACGAGGAGATCACGGGATTCCTCGAGCGCAGCCGGGTCGCCACCATGGCCACGCTGAGCGCCGAGGGCAGGCCGCACCTGGTGGCCATGTGGTACGCGCTCATCGACGGCGAGATCTGGTTCGAGACCAAGGCCAAGGCCCAGAAGACGGTGAATCTGCGGCGCGATCCGCGCATCACCGTGATGGTCGAGGCCGGCGACACCTACGACCAGTTGCGCGGCATTTCCATCGAGGGCCGCGCCGAGGTCGTCGACGACCCCGAAGCGCTGTTCAAAGTGGGAATCAGCGTGTGGGAACGCTATACCGGGCCCTACAGCGAAGAGATGAAGCCGTTCGTGGAGCAGATGCTGCACAAGCGGGTGGCGGTGCGCGTGGTGCCCGAGCGGACCCGCAGCTGGGATCACCGCAAACTCGGCCTGCCCGCCATGCCGCTGGGCGGCAGCACCCACGGCCAGGAGCCGTAAGAACCCCGGAAACAGTGAAGGCCCCCAGCCGGTTGGCTGAGGGCCTTCACTTTGTAGTCCCGACGGGATTTGAACCCGCGCTACCGCCTTGAGAGGGCGGCGTCCTAGGCCGCTAGACGACGGGACCAGGATGAGATTCCGGCGGATTTGGCAATCCACCGGCCTTCTCGAATTCGAGAGCCGGAGCTCTCGCAGCTGGGGTACCAGGACTCGAACCTAGAATGGCTGAACCAGAATCAGCTGTGTTGCCAATTACACCATACCCCATTGACCTGGGCTTTCAGGATCTCCCCGGAGGAAGTTCCTGGCTGCTCTGCGGCCGAGAAGAAGATTAGCAGCATCCCCCGGTAGATACACAAACCGGCTGGTCAGAGGCCGGTTTGTGTATCAATTCGGGCTTACCTCAGGCCCGGCGGGACACCGGCGTCAGCCGATCTCCGCGAGGGCCCCGCGCAACCGGTCCATGGTGACCTCGCGACCCAGCAGTTCCATCGACTCGTAGAGCGGCGGGCTGATGTGGGATCCGGTCACCGCGACGCGCACGGGGGTGAACGCCTTGCGCGGCTTGAGCTCGAGCTCCTCGATCAGCGCGGTATTCAGCGCGGTCTCCAGCGGGGCCGTGGCCCATTCCGAGACGCCTTCGAGGGCTTTCACCGTCGCCTGCAGCACCGGAGCGGCATCGGCGCCGAGATTCTTTTCCTTCGCGGCCGGGTCGATCGCGAAGTCCGCGGGCGCGATGAACAGGAACTTCAGCAGATCCCAGGCATCCCCGAGCACCTTGATGCGCGTCTGAACGAGATCGGCCGCGGTTTCGAACAGCTTCTCGTCGATCTCGGCGCCGATATGTCCCTGTCCGGTGAGGTACTCCCGCAGCCGGTGAGCAAAATCACCGGGAGTGAGCATCCGAATATGTTCGGCGTTGAGTGCGTCGGCCTTCTTCTGATCGAATCGGGCCGGATTCGAATTCACCTTCGAAATATCGAACGCCGCCACCATCTCCGCCATGGAGAAGAGGTCATGATCATCGGCGATGCTCCAGCCGAGCAGTGCCAGATAATTCAGCAAACCCTCCGGAATGAACCCGCGGTCGCGGTGATGGAACAGATTCGACTCGGGATCGCGCTTGGACAACTTCTTGTTGCCCTGGCCCATCACGAAGGGCAGGTGCCCGAACTCCGGGGTGAACTCGGCGACCCCGATTCGCTTCAGGGAGTCGTAGAGCGCGAGCTGACGCGGAGTGGAGGACAGCAGGTCCTCGCCACGCAGCACGTGGGTGATCTTCATCATCGCGTCGTCGACCGGGTTGACCAGCGTATAGAGCGGATCGCCATTACCGCGGGTGAGCGCGAAGTCGGGAACCACGCCGGCGCGGAAGGTGGTCTCGCCGCGCACCAGGTCGTTCCAGGTGAGGTCGCGGTCGGGCATGCGCAGGCGCACCACCGCGGGACGGCCCTCGGCCTTGTGGGCGGCGATCTGCTCGTCGGTCAGGTCACGGTCGAAGTTGTCGTAGCCCAGCTTGGGGTCGCGGCCGGCGGCCTTGTGGCGGGCCTCGACTTCCTCTGGAGTGGAGAAGGATTCGTAGGCCTCCCCCGCGGCCAGCAGGCGCTGCACCACGTCGAGGTGGATCTCGCGCCGCTGCGACTGCCGGTAGGGCGCGTAGGGGCCGCCGACCTCGGGCCCCTCGTCCCAGGTCAGGCCGAGCCAGCGCAGGGCGTCGAGGATGGCGGCGTAGGACTCCTCGGAATCGCGTGAGGCGTCGGTGTCTTCGATGCGGAAGACGAAGGTGCCGCCGTGGTGGCGCGCGAAGGCCCAGTTGAACAGGGCGGTGCGGACCAGACCCACGTGCGGCGTGCCGGTGGGTGACGGGCAGAAACGAACCCGGACGTCAGACATGGCTCTCTTTCGTTCAGCGTTTGGCGGCAACGGGATTGGACAGGGTGCCGATACCGGACACGGTCACCGACACGGTCTGACCGTCCTGCAGCGGCCCGACGCCCTCGGGGGTGCCGGTGAGGATGACATCGCCCGGAAGCAAGGTCATTACGGTGGTGACCCACTCGATGAGCTTCGGAATATCGTGCAGCAGAAGTGAAGTGCGACTGCGCTGCTTGACCTGGCCGTCGACCTCGGTGACGATCTCCAGATCCGAAGGGTCCAGGGCGGTCTCGATCCACGGGCCGAGCGGGCAGAAGGTGTCGTAGCCCTTGGCGCGGGTCCACTGGCCGTCGTGTCGCTGCTGGTCACGGGCGGTGACGTCATTGGCGACGGTGTAGCCCAGGATGACCTCGTTGGCGCGGGCGGCGGGCACGTCCTTGCAGGGGCGGCCGATCACGATCGCCAGTTCGCCCTCGTAGTCCACCTGAGAAGAGCTGGGCGGCAGGATGATCGGGGCGTTGGGGCTCTGGATCGAGGTGCTGGGCTTCATGAAGATGACCGGGTCGGCCGGGGCCGGGCCGCCCATCTCCTCGGCGTGCGCGGCGTAGTTCTTGCCGATGCAGATCACCTTGCTGGCCAGGATGGGGGCCAGCAGGCGCACATCGGCCAGCGGCCAGCTGCGACCGGTGAAGGTCGGGGTACCGAACGGGTGTTCGGCGATTTCTCGGGCGACGGCGGCGGGGCCGTCCCCTTCGATGCTGACGAAAGCGACTCCATCTGGGCTGGCAACTCGACCTAGGCGCATGGTTGGCATCCTATCGACCGGCTTCGACCTGCCCGAACGCGCCCGACCGCGGGGCGGGACCGGGCCGGGGCGCGATGGCGGCGGGGACGCCCGCGCGGGCCCCGGGCCGGTGCGGCATACCGGCCCGCACCGCCCCGGGCCGGATGTGGAATGCCCTTATACGCAAGCGATCTCGGACCGGTCCGCGGCACTCACGAGATCAGCGCCCGAATGTGAGCAAACAGACAGCTCGCCCCGGAAATCGTCTTGCGCCCCAGGTGTACCGTAAGACCCGATGTTCAAACTGTAGGACATTGATTCCACATAGTGAGACGCGAGGTGAGGTCATGACCACCGTGACGGAGATGGGCACGACACGACGGTGGACCATGCTGGGCCTCGGCGTCTTCGCCCAGACCGCCAGCGCCGTGATGGTGAACGGCGCCGCCTTCCTGCTGCCGGCCCTGACCCAGCGCGGAATGGCGCTGGCCACCGCCGGTCTGCTGGTGGCCATGCCCCTGGTCGGCCTGTGCTGCACGCTGATCGCGTGGGGGTGGGTGGTCGATCAGGTCGGCGAGCGCAAGGCGCTGGTGGCCGGTCCGGCGGTCATGTTCGCGGCCGGCCTGGCCGCCGCCACCGTCTCGAACTACGTTGCGCTGGGGGCCTTGCTGTTCCTGGCCGGGGCGGGCGCGGGCAGTACCAACGGCGCCAGCGGGCGGGTCATCGTGGGCTGGTTCCCGATCGATCAGCGCGGGCTGGCCATGGGCATCCGGCAGACCGCGCAGCCGCTGGGCGTGGCGATCGGGGCGCTGGCGATCCCGGCCATCGCTGCGGCACACGGGTTCTCGATGGCGGTGCTGGTGCCCGCGGTACTGGCGGGCGCGGCCGCGATCGGCTGCCTGGTCGGGATTGTGGATCCGCCGCGACCCGAATCCGCCGGGGGCTCAGGGCGTCCCGCGAATCCGTACCGCGGGGACTCCACGCTGCTGCGCATCCACGTGGTGTCGGTGCTGCTGGTCATCCCCCAGGCCACCATCTGGACGTTCGGTCTGCTGTGGTTGCACCGCGATGTGGGCCTGTCGCTGCCCGCGGCGGGCGCGCTGGTGACGGTGACCCAGATCCTGGGCGCGGCCGGGCGGATCGGCGCGGGCGTGTGGTCGGACCGGGTGGGCAGCCGTCTGCGGCCGCTGCGCACGGTGGCGGTGGCGGCGGTAATCTCCCTGTCCGCCTTGGCCGTAGCGGCCTGGACGCAGCAGTGGTGGGCGGCGATCCCGATCCTGATCGCGGCCTCGGTCATCACCGTGGCCGACAATGGCCTGGCCTTCACGGCGGTGGCCGAGATCGCGGGGCCGTATTGGTCGGGTCGTGGGCTGGGTATCCAGAACACGGGCCAGAACCTGGCAGCGGCCGCGATCGCCCCGGCCTTCGGCGCACTGATCACGGCGGCCGGTTTTCCGGTCACCTACCTGCTGACGGCGCTGATCGCACTGGCGGCAGTCCCGTTGGTACCCAGGGGTTCCCGGTAGCGGCTGATTCGCGGCAAATCAGGAAGACCTGCGCCCGTTACGTTTTCGCATCCGAATGCATTTGTGCGATACGCCTCACTATCCGGACGAAACGCCCCACTGCCCCAGTTCATTTCACCGAATCCACTCCAGGATGGCACTCCGGCGAGGCTCGGGCACGACGACGAAGCCCCCGTTCCGCGGTCGCGGGACGGGGGCTTCGGTGGTGAATCGGCGGCGCGTGAACCCTAGAGCGACGCGGCGATCCGGTCGCCGACCTCGACGGTCGAGGCGGCGCCCGAGCGCGAGGCCAGATCCTTGGCGACGGCGGCCTCGATACGGGCGGCCTCCTCGGTCTTACCGAGGTGGTTCAGCAGCAGCGACACCGACAGGATGGCGGCGGTCGGGTCGGCCTTGGACTGGCCCGCGATGTCGGGGGCCGAACCGTGGACCGGCTCGAACATCGACGGGTTGACGCCCGAGGCGTCGATATTGCCCGAGGCGGCCAGGCCGATGCCACCGGAGACGGCGGCGGCCAGGTCGGTGATGATGTCGCCGAACAGGTTGTCGGTGACGATCACGTCGAAGCGGCCCGGATCGGTGACCATGTGGATGGTGGCGGCATCGATGTGCTGGTAGGCGGTCTCGATGTCCGGGTACTCGGCGCCGACCTCGGCCACGGTGCGCGACCACAGCGAACCGGCGAAGGCCAGCACGTTGTTCTTGTGCACCAGGGTCAGGTGCTTGCGGCGCTTGCGGGCGGTCTCGAAGGCGTAGCGGACCACGCGCTCGACGCCGAAGCGGGTGTTGGTGGAGACCTCGGTGGCCACCTCGTGCGGGGTGTTGACGCGGATCGCGCCGCCGGTGCCGGTGTACGGGCCCTCGGTGCCCTCACGCACGACCACGAAGTCGATGTCCGGGTTCGAGGCCAGCGGGCTGGTGACGCCCGGGTACAGCTTCGAGGGACGCAGGTTCACGTGGTGGTCGAGCTCGAAGCGGGTGCGCAGCAGCAGGCCGCGCTCGAGCAGGCCGGACTGCACCGACGGGTCGCCGATGGCGCCCAGCAGGATGGCGTCGTGCTGCTTGAGCTCCGGGATCACGTTCTCCGGGAGGATCTCGCCGGTGGCATGGAACCGCTTGGCTCCCAGGTCGTATGCGGTCTTCTCGACACCGGGCACCACCACATCGAGCACCTTGAGGGCCTCGGCGATGACCTCGGGGCCGATACCGTCGCCCGGAATGACAGCGAGTTTCATGAAATCCATGCTCCGTTTCGATAACGCGCGGGTGGTCCTCTCCGCGCTGACAGGAGAGTCCCGGCCACCATAGCGGGTGCCGCCATGACCCCTTTCACCAGGGCGAATCGCTCCCAACCAGTGGGATCGACGCGGTCGCGCGGAGCTCTCGATCGGCGGATCGCGCCGGTAGTGTCGGGGGATGTTCGACAATCTCCGCTTCGAGCGCAAACTCCGCCGGCTGGAACGCAAGATCGATCTGATCCTCGAGCATCTCGGCATCGACGATCCCGACCACGCCATCGACTACACCGCGATCGACGAGCATCTGCTGCGCGGCAAGAAGATCCACGCCATCAAGGCGTATCGCGAGCAGGATCCGACGGCCAGTCTGGTCGAGGCGCGCGACGCGGTCGAAGCCCGCGGTCGCCGCTGACGGCGGTCACCCACCCCACCGAACGCACCGGGCCCCCTCCACTTTCCGTGGAGGGGGCCCGGATCGCGTTGTGCGCGATCGACTAGTCGAGGCTGACCAGGGCGACCTTGGCGGCGCCGACGGCCTCGGCGATGGCGGACTGCACCTCGGCCGGGACGTCCTTGTTGACGCGCAGGACGACGGTGGCGCCCTCGGCCTCCAGGTCCTGGGTCAGCTGGGCGGCGAGGATGTCGATGCCCGCGTCGCCGAGCTTGGTGGCCAGGCGGCCCAGCTGGCCCGGCTTGTCCTCGTAGTTGAGGACGGCCAGGTTCAGGCCCTCGGCGCGCATGTCGTAGTTGCGGCCGTTGATGTTGACGATCTTCTCGACCTGGGCGGGCTCGGTCAGGGTGCCCGCCACGTTCAGGGTGCGGCCGTCGCCGAACACGGCGCGCAGGTCGACCAGGCTGCGGTGGGTCGGGCTCTCGGTGTGGGTGGTGACCGACGCCTCGAGGCCGCGCTCCTTGGCCAGCGACGGGGCGTTGACGAAGGTGACCGAGTCCTCGATGAGGGCGGAGAACACGCCGCGCAGCGCCGAAAGCTCGAACACCGCAACGTCTTCCGAGGACAGCTCGCCGCGCACCTGGACCTCGATGGAGACCGGCAGCTCGTCGGCGAGGGCGCCCAGCAGCGCGCCCTGCTTGCGGACGATGTCCAGCCACGGGGCGACGATCTCGTTGACCGCGCCACCGGTGACGTTCACCGCGCCGGGCACGAACTCGCCCGCGAGGGCCAGCTGCACGGACTTGGCGACATCGGTGCCGGCGCGGTCCTGGGCCTCGGCGGTGGAGGCGCCCAGGTGCGGGGTGACGACGACCTGCGGCAGCTCGAACAGCGGGCTGTCGGTGGACGGCTCGGTCTCGAACACGTCGATACCGGCGCCGCGCACGTGGCCCGAGAGGATGGCGTCGGCCAGGGCCTGCTCGTCGATCAGACCGCCACGGGCGGCGTTGACGATGATGACGCCCTTCTTGGTCTTGGCCAGGGTCTCCTTGTTCAGCATGCCCTTGGTCTCAGGAGTCTTGGGCAGGTGAATGGAGATGAAGTCGGCGCGCTCGAGCACCTCGTCCAGGGTCAGCAGCTCGATGCCCAGCTGGGCGGCGCGGGCCGGCGAGGTGTAGGGGTCGTACGCGACGATCTTGGTCTCGAAGGCGGCGAGACGCTGCGCGAACAGCTGGCCGATGCGGCCCAGGCCGATGACGCCGACGGTCTTGCCGAAGATCTCGACACCGTTGAACTTGCTGCGCTGCCAGGTGTGCTCGCGCAGGGTGGCGTCGGCGGCCGGGATCTGGCGTGCGGCCGAGAGCAGCAGCGAGACGGCGTGCTCGGCGGCGGTGTGGATGTTGGAGGTCGGCGCGTTGACGACCATGACGCCGCGCTCGGTGGCCGCGGGCACATCGACATTGTCGAGGCCGACGCCGGCGCGCGCGACGATCTTGAGGTTCTTGCCCGCCTCGAGCACCTCGGCGTCGACGGTGGTGGCCGAACGGACCAGCAGCGCATCGGCTTCCGGCACGGCGGCCAGCAGCTCCGGACGGTTCGGGCCGTCGACCCAGCGAACCTCGACGCCGGAGCCCAGCGCGTCGACGGTCGACTGGGCGAGCTTGTCGGCGATCAGAACAACAGGACGGCCTGCTTGGCTCACGGTGGGTTACTCCTGAGGAAGGGATCCGGGATTTACGGGCGTCAGCTTAGTGGGCTGGGAATCGGGGCGCTTTACCGCCTGGTAGGCAACTGCCATCAAAGCCGTGAACTGCGGGTTTCCGGAGGGCCGCGCGGGTCTCACGGGGTACAGGCCGCGCGGTACGGCTCGGTTGGGGCGATGTGATTCGGGCCGCTATTCCTGGGCAGGCGTTCAGGTTCGGGCTC
Organism: Nocardia sp. CA-136227; assembly: GCF_050955695.1. NCBI lineage: Bacteria > Bacillati > Actinomycetota > Actinomycetes > Mycobacteriales > Nocardiaceae > Nocardia > Nocardia sp. CA-136227. Next base: position 2,178,610 of record NZ_CP192081.1, on the reverse strand, counting down.
GCGAGACCCCTGGTCACACCGGCGACGGGGGCGCACTACCGCGGAATCAGGTCTCGGCGCACAGGCATTCGAGATAGCCGAAAGCCCGGCTTCGGAGCTACGGAGTCCGAGGCCGGGCTTTCGAAAGTCGAGTAATCGACGTCAGTAGTCCTTAGCGACCGAAAGAGCCGGTCCACAGGGTGTTCAGGATGCCGTGCAGAGCGGCCGAACCGGTGTCGAGCAGACCGCTCAGAGCAGCGGAACCGGTGTCGATGATAACGGGGATCATGGAAATACCTCTTCTGAAATCCGTACGAACTTTCTGACGTGGAGCCTATCGGGCCGATTTCGCGGCCCGTTACGGGGGATTAACACGATGTGACCGGCGTCACAGCCTCGGAATTCTGTGGTCCCGTTCATATGCGTGTCGAATTCCCGCCATATAACGCGGCTATCACGCCCCTAATTCTGGGGGCTCGCCGCGCGAAAAACGCATGGACCAGCGCGATCCCGGACGCTACCGTCGCCTGCCATGACCCTGCGCTCGATCCCCGCCTCCATGGACCCGGCGGTGGTCGCCACGATCGACGGCGAACTGGACCGGATCGTGCGCGAACACCGCGTCGACGTGCTGCTCGCCATCGAAAGCGGCAGCCGCGCCTGGGGATTCCCGTCCCCGGACTCCGACTACGACTGCCGGTTCGTCTACCTCCGTCCGGCCGACGACTACCTCACGCCCTGGCCCGGAAGCGATGTCATCGAGACGCCTCTGGTGGGACTGCTCGATGTCAACGGCTGGGATCTCGTGAAGGCGCTGCGACTGCTGGTGAACGGCAATGCCGTGCTTATCGAATGGCTGATGTCACCGATCGCGTATCGCGGCGACGCGCAATTCCGCGACGAATTGCGCACCCTCGCGGACGAGGTCGCCGACCGGCAGCGAGTGGCCCGGCACTATCTGCACCTGGGCCGACGGCAATGGCGGCTGTTCGATTCGAACCGGTCATTGAAGAAGGTGTTCTATTCATTGCGGCCCGCCATGGCATTGCGGTGGATGCACGAACACCCCGATAAGGCGGTGGCGCCGATGCATTTACCGACCCTCTTGGCCGAATGCGAGCTGCCTCGTGAATTCGTCGAGTCCGTGCGGGAATTGACCGAGCTGAAATCACGCACCCGCGAAATGGGCTCCGGGGACGTGCCCGCGCCGATCGCGGACTTCATCTCCGCCGAGTTCGAGCGCGCCGCGTTGGAGTTCGCGAAGGTGGATCCGGCCCGGCGCGAACACGCACAGGCCCGCGCAGCCGAGTTCTTCCGGCACCACGTGCGGGGCTGAGAACAACCCCCGGCGAGCGCCCCAGATTGGGGCACCCCCAGATGTTGAAATCCACCCGTTTCACTTCGGTCGAGCGATAGCTTCTCCTGGCCCGGAACCTCGGGTCCGACACAGGAGAACGATGATCACAGACACCCGCCACGGCCGCCGAATCGGCTGTGGCATTACAGGATTGGCCGCGACGGTCGCCATCGTCACGGGCGCCGCCCCCGCGGCGTCCGCTGACGTCGCATGGGTGAATATCAATCCGCCGGCGCAAACCTATTACGTCGGAACCAGCTACCGCCTTGCCGCCGGGCCATCCACGGAACCGAGCGGCAGCCAGGTCGTCAGCTTCTACGACAACGGCCAATGCATCGGCACCGGTAGCTCGCACGTGCAACCGCAGACCGGCATCGAATACGCCGCGAGCGTGTCCTGGATCCCGGCGACCGCGGGACAGCACGTCATCACCGCCGATGACGGTCAGACCACCAAAGCACTCACCATCACCGTCGTGCCCGCACTTGCCGGCAGCACCCCCGCCACCCCCGTCTCGCAGCGCGGCTGCGACCCGTTGAGCCGCCTCCAAACAGGCAGTTCCTAACCCTGTCGCGCGGCGGCTGGTGCGGGACCTTGCACGCCGCATCCAGCTGCCCGCGGTCCAGCCAGAACGGCTCGGCGTCGACCTCGGCGAAAAGACGCACCAGCTCGGGCGGAGGTCAGTAGTCGGCTCCCGCGATGACCCGCACGGCCACCGCCTCGGGCCCGGGCTTGGTGCCCCGCACCTCGAATTCGACGCGCTGCCCCTCGGCCAGCGAACGGAATCCGGCGCCCGGTAGCGCGGTGTACTCCACGAATACGTCCGCCCCGTCGCCGTCCGGGCTCAGGAACCCGAACCCCTTCTCGCTGTCGAACCACTTCACCGTGCCGTGCACCATTACCAAACCTTCTCGAGCCGAATCGGACACCGCTGTCGTCCCCGCGCGCCGCGGTCCATGGTGTCACGGCCGCGGCGCGCGCGGGCGGTCGCCCGAGCCTGGCGCATCCCCCGCCCGGCTCTCGCGACCCTTGTCCGATTATCGAATTCCCCAGCCGCCGCGTATCACTCGCGGCGGACCGGTCCGGGATCAACCCGCGCGCACGTTGCCGGGCGGCTCGTCGGCGCCGGGTTCGGTGACCCGCATAGCGTAGACGCGTTCGAGGAAGTCTCGGTGCGCGCGCAGGGTGGCGTCGAGCAGTTCGCGCCAGGTGCGGCGATCCACCCGCTGATCGCTGACCAGCGACGAGAGCGACGCCGGGCCGAGCCGGTCGATGTGGTCCACGATGAAAGTGAGCCGCCGGCGCGGGAATTGCGCGCCGATGCGCGGGTTCTCGTCGAGGAAATGGTCGAGTTCGTAGAGGTAGTTGACCGCGCGGTTGTACTCCTCGTCGGTGAGGTGGTAGTCCATCCGCTTGATCTCGACGATCCACAGTTCACCGGAGTCGTGCAGCAGCACGAAATCGGGTTCGCGTTTCTCGCTGCCGATGGAGGTGGTCACCAGCGGCGTCCCGAATTTCTGTGCGTACCAGCGTTCGAAGCTGGCGCGCACCCGTTTGAGCGATTCGTTCATGCCCAGCGGGGTCCATTCCGGGGCGAGCAGCCACGGCGCGGATTCGATCAGCTCCTGGAAGGGGCGTTCCAGGGAGCGGCGGTCGTCGATGAGCGAGCGCAGCCGATCCACCACGGCGACCCGCTCGCTGGCGATCTGGCCCAGCGAGTAGATCTCGGCGACGCGAGCCCGTTCGAAGAGCGCGACCACCACGTCCAGTTGCGGATCGGCGTCCTCGGCGATCTCCTTGAGGGTGTCGAGCAGGCTCCGCTGCGGGCCCAGCGACAGCGCCAGCCGCAGCATGTTCTCCAGGTGCGCGGGATCGTCGAGCGAGGCTCGATCCTTGTGCGCCACCAGGATTCGTGCCGCGTCCAGGACGGAGTCGCGGAACAGGCGGTCGCCGGGGGCGATGGCGTCGAGGGTCTCGTGGATGCGGGAGCGTTCCACGAACTCCTCCCAGACCCGGCGGCGGATGGACTTCTCGCCGAGCCGCCCGATCTCCTTGATCAGGGCCTGGCCCCACTCGGCGAGAGCCTCGCCGCGCGGAGAGTTCCAGATGATGTCCTGGCGGTCGGAGCGGACCAGGTCGTCGTCATCGTCGAGCCAGTCCACCTCGATCGCGCCGACCAGGTAGGAGCGCAGTTTGAATTCGCCGGTGAATCCGGAGGAAATGCCGAAATCCCGGGTCTGCGCGACGATCTTGCCGCGCGCGTAAATGCGCACCCCGGCCATGGCCTCGTCCCGGTACGGCTGTTTCGAATAGGCGATCCAGCCGGTCACCGGCAGGAATTGCCGGCCGAATCGGACCGGGACGCGGCCGACGTCGATGCGGGTCTCCTCCATGACGTCGATCGGCAGGCGGCTGAGCACGAAGCTCTCCCGGCCGATGGCGTTGCGGACCTCCACCCGCCAGTCCTGGCGTTCGATTCCGAAGCGCGCGGCCAGCTGACGGTTCAGTTCGGTTCCCGAATTCACCCTTTTCCGAAAGAAATTGCGCAGGATGATCGTGGTGCCGCGTTTCGCCGTGACCGTGCCGTCGAGGGCACCCGGGCGCGGGAAGTAGTCGCTCTCGGTGTCGCAGAGCATGTCGTCGAGGTCCATGACGATGTGGGAGACGGTCCAGCCCATCGGGGTTCGGTCGTCGTCGCGGCTGCCCGCGGTGATCACCTCGATGGTGCGGCAGATGCCGAAGGCGGCCAGCTTCCCGATTCCCTTGCGCCCCATCACCGGACGTCGCCGCTCGCGCGAGAGGTCGGAGCCGGTGCGGACCCGCCGGTCCGAGCCCACCATCAGGTAGTGCTCGTTGACCTCGGCCGCGGTCATGCCGTGCCCGTTGTCGGAGACCACGATCTGGTAGGCGGGTTCGTCGGCGGCCCTGATGGTTCCGGCCAGCATCGCGCCCCACGGCAGCACCACCTCGACCTCGGTGGCGTCCGCGTCGTAGGAGTTGGCGATGAGCTCGGCCAGTACCGCCGAGACCCGGTCGTAGAGCCGGATGCCGAGCTTGTCGATCGCCAACCGGCTGATGCGCATCGTGTACTTGCGGTCCTCGCGATCCTGCGCGGCCACATGCACGTCGTTGTACATGGTGAGCCCCCAATTGCCCTCGGGGCAGCCTCCGTTCAGCTACCTCTGAATACGATGCAACGCCGATTGATTAACAACGCGCTGAACATTCACCCACCACTTCGTCACGGTGTGATTCCAGGATTCACCTGGCGGTAGCCCAGAGCAACGGCAAGATCTCGGCAACCGCTTCCGTGTCCGGACGGAAGCCGTTGAGTGACAGTCCGGTCGGTTCCGGGCAGAATGCTCCCCGGCGGACAGCGTGGTCCGCCACCCAAGGAGACAGGGGGAACGGTGGCCGACAGTCGGATGATCGCGGCGCGACAGCGCTTCTTCGGCGCGGACGCCGTGGACCCGGACAGCGGGGCTGTGCGCGCCGATCGGGTGCTCGTGTCCTGGTTCGGCTGCGCCAGTTTCGCGGTCGCCCTGGGCGGAGTCGTGTTCCTGCTGGACGCGTGGGTGCCGCGCGGACTCACGGCCGGGTACGTGCCGACCACGCCGGAGGAGGTCGCGGCGCTCGAGCCCGCGGCGATCTTCATCGGGCACGGGCATTTCGATCACGCCGCCGACGCCGGGGCCATCGCACGGGCCAGCGGGGCCGTGGTGCACGGGACGGCGTCCCACTGCGCGACGGCCCGCAAGCAGGTCGGTGGGGCCGAATTGGCCTGCCGGGAGCTGGGTTCCGACGGGTCGAAGCCCGGCGACCGCTACGACTTCGAACTCGCGCCGGGGCTGTCGGTGACCGCCGTCCGGCACCTGCACTCGGCGCGCACGCCTCGCCACGAGGGGCCCGACGCCTCCACGCCGGTCCGGCCCAAGCCGTGCCTGTGCGATATCCGCGCCTATCCCCCGGGCCGGTCCGAGGCCGGGCATCTGGCCCGGAATCTGCTCGCGCCGGAGGGCGGGGTGCTGCTCTACCAGTTCCGGCTCGGCGATTTCGTGCTGACTTGGCACGATTCCTCGGGGCCGCTGCTGGACAAGGCGCCGGAGGTGCTCGATGTCCTGCGCGCTCTGCCCGCCTCCGACGTGCACATCGGCGCGGTACAGGGCTACAACCAGTTCACCAATGGGCTGCGTGATCCGCGCAGCTACGTCGAGGCGTTGCGGCCGAAGGTGTTCGTGCCCAACCATCACGACAACTGGCTGCCGTTGATCACGGCCCGGGGCGAGGCGTTCGTGACGCCGCTGCACGCGGAGCTGGAGCGCATGCCCGAGGGCTCGCGTCCGGAGGTCCGCATGCTGCTCGACCGTGACGACTACCTCGCGCCCGGACGGTTGTCGTTCGACCTCTGATCAGCGGAAGCGGAGAACCATTGTGACGCTGGTGGTTCCGGCGAGATTGACCTTCTCGGAGCCGTCGAGCGTGACGAAGCCGAGGCGCTGGTACAGCCGGAACGCCGGATTGTCCTGCCGCACACTCAAACAGACGGCGGCGTAGTCTTCCCGCGCGGCGTCTAGGAGCGCGGTCATCAGCGCGGTGCCGAGTCCGGTGCCACGGCTCTCGGGCGCGACACCGATGGCCAGTTCCGGCGTGTCGGCGTCGACATAGCCGAAGGCCGGGTTGTCGGCGCTGAACAACCGCAGCCAGGCGGCGCCGAGCGGCACTCCGTCGAAGCCGCCGACCACGCCGAGATCGCCTGCGGCTCCCCATCCTTCGACGTAATGTCCGAGTCCGGGCACGTCTCGAAGTTGATCGGGTGAGTCCATGCCCTGGTCACGGGCGTAGGAGGCTTCGTAGAGCATCGCCCAGAGGAGTTTCTCGTCGGCGGGCTCGGCGGGTCGGACGAACATCGGATCAGCCGATCACGAATTCCGCTGATGTGCCAGTGAATTCATGGTTGGCTCCGGCGCCGTCGCGGCTGTCGCCGGTGTACTGGATGCGGTAGCGGCCCGCGGGGGCGCTGTCGGGCACGGTCCACTGGATGGCGATGGTGGACGCGGAGTCCTGGCCCGCCGGCCGCGACCAGTGCAGCTCGGTGCACCAGTCGTTGTCGTCGTAGACGCGCCGCCAGTCGTCGCCGGCGCCCTGCTGGATCTCGAAGTAGGTGCCGTCGAGCCGGAAGTCGTTGTTCGGGTGCGCGCCGACGAATTCCACCGAAACCGTCTGTCCCGCCGCGTAGTTCGACTGCGGCTGGGTCAGCACATCGCCGTAGGCACGACCGGCGTGCGGGGTGTCGGCCGGGACCGGGGCGAGCAGGTTGGGCTGCAACCCGAACGCCCACTCGAGTGGCGCGGGCCCGCGTCCGAGGTCGACGCGCGCCGCCAAAGCCTTTGCGAGCCGGTCGAATTCCTGCATGTGCGCCGACAGCGTCCACCGCCCGAACAGCGTCTCGCCGCCCTCGTACTGCTGGCTGGCGTACTCCTCCGGCGTGGTCACGTACCCGCAGTACCCGTTGGCGTAACCCTGCAGCAGGACGTTCTCCAGCGGCACGTTGAGCGCCCGCGCCACCAGCCGCCGGATCCGCAGCCCCGACACGACGGTGTACTCCGCGGGTCCCGAGGCGAGCACCAGATCGCCGATCCGCATCAACTGCAGCGGCACCACCTGCGGCACCCACGGCCGCGGCGGCAGCACGCCGAGCGGCGCGAGGATCAGCTTGGGCGACTGCACATCCCGCATCCAGTCCTCGATCGGCGAGTTCAATCCGCCGAGCGCCGCCACCATCGGGTTGGCGTCACCTTCCTGCAGGAACGACAGCTGCGAGTTCCAGTTGTCCTCGGTGCTGGTGGCCATCGCCGCCGCGCCCATCATGGCAGGCGCGGTGCGGGCCGGCTTGCCGTCCGGCGTGTACGCGCCGTCGATAGCGGTGTCCGACAGGTCCACGTAATGCAGCACGGAGTCGACACCGGTGCTGCCCATCGGCGCCGCGGCGTCGAAAGCCTTACGCCCCGCCTGATACTGGCGTTCACCGATCATCGCGCAGTTGGTGCGATTGTCCTCGGTGGGCCCCGACGGGTGCATCTTCTTGATCCACAAATTCGGCGTCATATCGCCGGCATTGGTCTGTGGGAACGCCGCCACGAACGAGGGCGGCCCATCCAGATGCCGCACCCCCATCTCGTCATGCTCCCAGCGATAGCTGGCATACCCCTTGTTGTCCTGCGAGATCAGCGTGTTCCGGTCGGTCATCGAGGTGCCGTGCGTGGCGAACCAGGTGATCGCCCCGACATCCTTGCCACCCTGCCGGAACTTCAACACCGTGAGCTGCGGGTCGATGGCGTCCGGGAAGGCGGCCTTGTCCTCCGCCGGATTGTCCTCGAACGCTCCCCGCGACCGGTTCACGCTCGCGTCGTGCAACTCCCCGCGCCCGAGCATGATCGCCCCCGGCGCCAGGTTCTCGTGCGCGTTGACGATCGCCTTGACGATCCCGTTGACCTCGGCATCATGCGAGTTCTGCTGAAACCCCATGGCCGCCAGCGAATACGCGTACTCCCGCGCGGTACCGCCGCAGGAGTTGTGATTGTGCGTCGCGTTGAGGTTGACGTTCCGCTCGGTGTAGAGCCCCCCGAACCGCTGCTGCAACTGCTGCATCACCACGAGGTGCACCGACTGGAACAAGCAGGCATTGTCCGTGTTCACGAACGCAACCCGATCCCCGGTCGCCTGATCCACCACGACGTAGGCGCGCGCGTAACACCGCGACAGCAGCCCCGTGGTGATCTGATCAGCCTCCGAGTACCCCATCATCCCCTGGCCCGCAGGCGCCCCGGTGATGTCCGCGATCCCGACCCCGACGAGATAGCCGGCCCCAGCTTCCCGATGCTTGATGGGCTGCGCCCCAACAATATTCGCACCAAAAGCCACACTGGCCCCCACGCCACCAACAGCAGCGCCAGCCAACACAGCCCGCCGGGACAGACTCATCCGAACCCTCACTATCCGTCACCGCGCCACAGCGACCACGAGCCGCCACGCCAAAGAGTGAACCTGTTCCATTCCAGGTTTCCCGCAGACTAGTCGGTCACTTGACCAATTTCTAGCCATCCGTCCAGAATCGCGCCCGCCACCCTATCCGGGACGGCCCCGCCCGGCCCGCCGCACACGCCGACAACCTCCAGGTCAAACCCAGTTCTCTGGCCCCCGAGCCACCCGATGCGTCAGCGAGCCCCGCCGAAGAGTTTGCGGGGCTGAAACCTCACCGAGTAGCCCGATCCAGCTCCACCAGCCGCTCCCGAACCAACTCCGGCCGCTCATCCACGATGAAGTGCCCGCACCCCTCCACCAACTCCAGCGTGTAGTCATCCGCCTGAGCCGTCTCCGCCGCGGCCAGCGAGTAATGCACCGCCGCATCGTCCTTCCCGAACAACGCCCGCACCGGCACAGTCGCCCGCCGCCTCTCCGGCGTCCGCGCCGAAGCCGGAATCTCCTTCAACAGGAACGTCCGATACGTATCCCTGGCCGTCCGAGCCACCACAGGATCCCTGAACCGCTCCGCAAAAATCCGAATGGTCTCCCGATCCATCCCCCCGGACGTCCCAGCCCCGAACATCCACTCCAGGAACCGAGTCCGCCGATGCAACGGCACCCCCACCGTCGCCATCAACGGCTGATAAGCCATCAACCGCCAAAACTGCCGAGCCACATCCCCCTTCGGCGCCCAGGGATGCGCCATATTCATCACCAGAAACCCCCGAAACCGCTCGGCCTCCCGAAGCACCATCCGATACCCCACATACCCACCCCAGTCATGCCCCACAAGCAGCACATCCTTCTCGAGCCCCAACGCATCCATCAACGCGAACACATCCGACGCAACGTCATCCTTCGCCCACCGATGCGGCGCCGCCCCCGACCACCCATATCCCGGCAGATCCGGCGCAATGACCCGCAACCCCTCCGGCGGATTCCCCAGCAGATCCCGATACACATAGTGGTGCTGCGGCCACCCATGCAACACCAGTACGGGCCGCCCCTCCCCCGCTTCGGTCACATGGAAGCGCACTCCCCGAGCCTCGACGAAGCTCCGACGAACATCCGGGATGACGGGTGGTTGATCAGCAGCCATAGACCACGCTAACCCAGGACGCACGCCCAGAACATGACCTCTGCCAGCGTATCTACAGCGATTTATCCACATCCCGGCCGCTATCCACACCCGCGAAGAATCCCGGGCTGCAAGCCCAATCGCCACCACGGGACCCTGCCACCCTCAGAACATGATCGTGACCCGGGCGGAGCTGACAGCCAACGGCGTTCCCAACACCACCATCGACAACAGGTGCCGCCGCGGCACCTACACCCGCCTCCTCCCTGGCGTGTACAGCACCGACACTCCGGACTCCATCGCCCGCTGCCGTGCCATCGTCGCCTGGATGCCCCAAGCCTTGCTGAGCCACCGCACCGCGGCGTGGTTGCAAAGCATGCTCCCCACCGACCCCACTCGCCTCGAGGTAACCGTCCCGAAGCGCCTGTACCGCAAAACCCCACCCTGGCTTCACCTCTACCGCCGCGACCTCCCCGACGGCTGGGCCACCGAAACCCAAGACCTCCCCATCACCCACCCCGCCCTCACACTGCTCGACTGCCTCACAGTCCTCCCCCGCCCAGCCGCGGAAGCCATGATCGACGAGCACCTCGGCCGCACGGTGAACCCAACCGACGCGCTCCGCCTGTCCCACGCCAACATCCCAGGCCGAACCACCTTCAGCCGCCACCTCCGCGAAGCAGCAACCCGAGCAGCCTCAGACCCCGAACGCCTCTTCACCCGAGCGTTGAAACAACGAGGCCTCACCCTCCTGTCGAACCACCCAGTCGGCCAATACATCTGCGACTTGGTAGACGAACGCTCCCACACCATCATCGAAATCGACGGCCGCGAATTCCACAGCGCCCCCGCAGTCTTCCGCCAAGACCGCCGCCGCCAAAACCACCTGCTCCTCGCCGGCTGGCTCGTCCTCCGCTACGCAGCATCCGACGTTTACAGCTCGGTGGACGGGTGCGCCGACGAGGCTGCAGCAGTCATCAAACGCCGACGCCGACGCTACCGCGCCAACTGAATGGGCCTATTCGTGCACAATCCGCGCCGAAGTGGCAATTTCTGCCAACTTCACGCGATCTGTGCACGAATAGGCCCATGTACGCCGCAGCCCAGCCAACCTATGCTCGATCGAACCGCCCACGAAGAATGCCGGCAGTGAGGGCATCCCATTCCTCCGGCGCGAAGACAAGGACCGGACCGACCGCGTCCTTCGAATCGCGGACTCCGACATGGGCGTCCGGGAGGAAAGCAACCTCGACACAGTCCGCCTTGTCTCCGCTGTAGCTGCTCTTGAACCACGCCGCCGCGGATAGGTCGTCAGTCACCCTGAAACTCCTTCGCTACCTGCCGCAGCAGGCCCCGACTGACCTTCTCGTCCAACGCCGCCCGCTGGAGGCTGTCGAGAACCCGATAGTACCGCCGCACATCCCCCTCCTTCTCGAGGTACATACACCCGATGAAGCTCTCGAGATACACCACCGGCGGCCACACCCGCTCACCGCGAACGTCATCATCAAATTCCAGAATCGCGAACTGCCCCACCGGATCTCCGAGTGGCGCTCCCACGTCGAACGGAAGCACACGAACAGAGATGTTGGGAACCTTCCCCACCTCTGCAAGCCGCCGCAACTGAGCTGCCATCACTGCTTCGCCACCGACCTTGCACCTAAACGCCGCCTCGTGAAGCACAACATCCAGCACAAGCGGCCGATACTTCCGAAAAACCTTGGCTTGTCGTCTCATCCGCAAGTCGGCTCGCCGCTGATGGTCCAGTGGCGACTCGTCGGGCTTGACTGCGCAGATGAGGGCGCGGGCATACTCGGGAGTCTGCAATAGCCCCGGTACCAGCGCCGGCTGATACGTGATCAACCGTCGTGCCGCAGTCTCGAGTCCGACGTACACATCAAAGTTCGCCGGTATCACGCTGTCGTACTCGTGCCACCAACTCTTCTCCCCGGCTTGTTGCAGCAAACCGACCATCGCGTCCGCCGCGTCACCCGCCATCTCTAGAACCTCGCAAATCGCCTGCAGGTCCCGAGCTTTCAGCCGGGTAGGTGTGCCGCTTTCGAGCCGCTGCATCACCGAAGTACTCACGTCCGCAGCCTTGGCCACCCGATCCTGCGACATCCCCAACGCGCTTCGCGCCTCCCGCAGATACCGCCCCAGCTGCCTCCAACCGCGCCACACCGAAGGAGCCCACCATGTTCGACAACCTGACCATCGGCGCCTGGGTCATCACCACCGCCGACTGCCCAGTCCGCTTCGTCCCCAACCCCCAAGACCACCGAGTCACCCTCATCCTCGGCGACGCCCACCGAGAGTTCGAAATCTGCCTCGACATAACAACTCTCGCCGCCATCCTCGAGCACGGCCGTGAGGCTCTGGCCGGCATCACCGGGAGCCCACAGATACTGCGTTGAAACGTATGCGTTGAAGATCAACTTTTGGTCCTCGGTCCATGACAGACTTCCACTATGGAAAGGGATGCCGAGGCCATCCTCCGCGAGGAGATCTTCCAGCATCTGGAAGAACTGGTCGGAGACACCGGAGTCGTTACCCGTGAACAACTGTGGGACTTCACGCTCAACGGCCAGACCCACCGCCTCATCGACCGCAACCGCGGCATCCGCAACCCCAAAGACATGCTCGCAACCCTGTCGATCCTGTCCGACCCCAAGGGCAAGTACGCGGACGAGGAACTGCACGACTCCCTGTTCGCGTACGCCTACCGCGAAGGCAGCGTCGAGGGCGACAACAAGAAGCTCCGCGCCGCCCTCACCCACAAACTGCCGCTCCTCCTACTGCGCAAGATCGCTGACGGCGTCTTCGTCCCGGTACCACGCGTCTACGTCGTCGCAGACGACCAACCGAACCGCCAGTTCCTCATCGCCTTGGACGATGACCTCCGCATGGTCAGCGATCCCCTGAAACTCCAGCCTCTGGAACGCCAGTACGCCGAGCGGGTCACCAAACAGCGTCTACACCAACCAGAGTTCCGCGGCCGCGTCCTACGCGCCTACGAATGTCGCTGTGCCGTCTGCCATCTCAAGCACGCCAAGCTACTCGACGCCGCCCACATCATCGCCGACGGCGAACCGAACGGCACTCCGACTGTCGACAACGGACTAAGTCTGTGCAAGATCCACCATGCGGCGTACGACGAGAACCTTCTCGGAATTACGCCCGACTTCGAGGTCCGCATCAACCAAGCTTTGCTGGATGAGATCGACGGGCCGATGCTACGTCATGGCATACAAGAGATGCACGGCCGCCGACTCTTCGTACCCGCGAAGGACAGGGAGAAACCTGGCGCTGACCGTTTGGCCGTGCGCTTCGCCGAATTCCAGGCCGCTAGCTGATCAGTACATCAGCAGCGTTGAGATTGGGGTGCTACCAGCTGCAGTGCTGCGACGATCGCGTCCATCGGCAAATGGGCAGAGATCGCAACAACTGGGAAAGGTCGACCACCGCCCCGTCGTGCGGGGCGTAGCGCACGCCAGCCGTTCTCCATCTCGAAGAAGGCAGTGACAGCGATGTCGTGGTTCCAGAGACGTCGATGTCGCTGACCGAGGCGCAGCGGCTTCAATATGACTGCCTGAATCTGACGCATCACCTATTCGCAGTGGACGCTGACGCGCGGCATACTGGACGTGTGGCATACGGCCGGAGATCCGGCGAACGATCCAAACATGCTCCGGGAGAACGCGTTAGATGCTCGACATCGCCTCTGAAACACGGGCATGGCTCGTCCTCGTCAAATCGGACTATCGTCGCCTGAGCAGTGGCGTTCTCTACAGTGACGTGGCATCGTCGCACTACAGTTGGGACTCCCGCGTCCCCAATTTCCGGCAGGTCCGCCCTGGTGACGTCATCGCGGTATGGGATGAGGAAGAGCTACTCGGGGCCTCGGTGATCGAGTCAATCGACAAGGGGATCGGAAGGCGTCCAATCGCGCGGTGCCGCGACTGCCGCCGAACCAACATCGAACGACGAACGACGATGAAACCGACGTTCCGCTGCTACGACTGCAAGGCGCTTTTCGATGAACCTGAGCTGCAGGACGCCGGGGTCACGACGTACCGCTCGAATCACAGTCAGGGGTGGGTGGACCTCGCTGGCACATTACAAGCCGCCGAACTCCGTAGGTTGTGCATCCGTCCCAAGTCCCAGAACAGTATTCGCGAACTTCGCTGGACTGAGTTCGCGGCAGCTGTGCGGGTCGCCGCGAGCGGCGATCCGTTGCTGATGGTCGACAGAACCGCCGCACAGGTCCGAGGCGGTCACGATATCCGGCCGGTCCGTGTTCGGCTGGGGCAAGCAGGCTTCCGCGCGGAACTTCTGCGGCGATATGGAGCGAGCTGCGCGTTCTCAGGCCCTCTGCCGGCACCGGCGCTGGAGGCGTGCCACCTCTACAGCTACGCCGAGGTTGGCAGGCATGATCCACATGGTGGGATTCTGCTCCGCCGCGACCTCCATAGCCTCTTCGACCGTGGACTCATTGCGGTCGACGACTCCGACACCATTGATGTCGCGCCCGAAATACGGTCCTACCCACTATATGCCGACCTTCACGAACGCCAGTTCGGCATCACACCGTCTCCCAAGCAGCGAAACTGGCTTTCAATGCACTGGTACGAATTCCGATCAGCCTGACGTCGCGCGGGATGGCTCGAGACCGACCACGACACCCCTGCCTGCGAGTCGTCAACTCTCGCCGCGACTAACCGATCGTGATGACATGGATCAATCCATGTCATGAGGGACATCGACAATGACCGCATTCGACGAGTCGATGGTCCGGAACCGGATGACTCGGTCGTCCGCCGCACGAGCGGCGGCGGGTGCGACGAAGCCGAAGCCGATCACGACCTTGCCGGAGTCGATGTGGCCGTCCGGAGTGATGTCCGAGCTGAAAGTCGGCTCGACGACCGGATAGAGCATGAGGGCGCCGCGATGTGGACCTGCCAGGGCTTCCGTGTTGGGGTCACCGGAATCAGCGAGGCCGCCGGCGATTCTCATCGCAATGCTGCGGTGCCGGCTGGTACTGATCGCGCCGAAGAGGGGATCACGTCGGCGGGCTCGTTCCCAGCGGGTGAAGCGTCGACCGGCGCCGCCGAGGATGATTTCCTTGGTGGTGCCTCGCATTGTTTGGGGGACCAGGACGACCCACTCGTCGACCGCGGAGCCCCGGGTGATCTCAGTCAGGTATTCGATATGGGGATCGAAGATGCCTGGGACGAGCCAACGCATCCCACGGACGATGGAGAGGAACTCGTCGGGAGCGAGGCTGCCGGTCAAGGCGGTGACGCGATGGACGACGTCCTTCTCCGCGAAGTTGTAGGCGTAATCGGTTGTCTCGGTGGATAGTCGGTCGAACACCGGCGACCACAAGCCGGTGTTATGTCGCAAATCAGCTGAAGCCGAGCGGCTCGGGTATCCGAAGGGCTCGCGCCACATACCAGGCGAGCGGATTTCGACCAACTGGGCGTTGTACATTTTGTTCGCGCTGGTCGGCCTCAGCCACGGCAGATGCTGTGAGACCAGCGGCGGAACCTGTGCCGGGGTCACCTGGGGTTCGCCGTCGATCAGGACCGAGTACTGCCGGAGTTCCTCGCGGAACTTCTCCTCGTCCAGGCAGATCGCCTCGAACGCCTGGTACAGGTCAACCTCCTTGCCCCCCAATGCCTGCTGGCGGCTGATGTAGAGGCGGACCAGGTCGCGGTAGCCTCGGCGGAAGCCAAACCAGCGGCCCATTTGCATCATGGTGGAGGCGTTGTTTGTGGCGCGGCGGAAATAGGAGACCGTCAGGCCCTCGACGGTGAAGCCGCGGGAGAGCTTCTGGCCGCCGATGAGGATCTTCCAGATGGGGCGCTTGTCGAAGTCCGCTGCGCCGGTTTCCAATTCCTTGTCGCTGTTGATCACCATGATGGGGCGGTCGTCGCCGCCGATGCGTTGGAAGGCCGCGCCGACGTACCGTTGCAGATCGTCGTAGGAGGCGGGGTCGACGTAGCCTTCGGCGCGGGCCGCGGAAACGGGGGCGACGTCAGTGTCGAAGATTCGGCGCAGTCGGTCGTGGCCGGCGGGGCCGGTATAGCCGGAGTTCCACCACATCTGGGTGATTCGGCCCGAGAGTTCGCGGTGGTCCTCGGTCAGGCGGGATTCGTTGATCAGCATCGTGTGATGCTTGTAGGTGGGGGCTTTCGGGTCGTTGTCCTCACGGTAGATCTTCACCGCGGCGGTCAGGACGAACATGTCGAGCGCGCGCTGCAATTCGTCGGTGTCGTCATCCCCGTCGGCGGTCGTGATGGCACGGACATGCGCCTTCTCGTTCGAGTTCGCGAAATCGCGTTCATCGAGCGGGATCTCGGAGTCGATGTCGTGAAAGTCGCTGACGCCCATATAGCCTTGCGGCCGTGGCAGGGAGATGAGGAAATCCTTGGGGAAGATATCCTCGGCGTCGGACGGGTCGACGAAAACATTAGCGAACGGGGTGGCGGTGTAGCCGACGTACTGGGCGCGGGGCAGCAGGTGCAGCAGCTCGGAGATCTTCAGGTTGATCGCCGTGCGCTCCGCGTTGGGTTTGACCATGTTGGTCGTGTTCAGCGACGCCTCATCCGATTCGTCGTCGATAATGAGCACTGGGATCTCCCGCAGGTCGGTCTTGATCCGGTTCAGATCCTTGACCAGCTTGCCGAGCACCGTCTTGTTCTTCTTCACCACCATCAGACGCGCGTTCGAGTGGTGCAGATTGCGCTGGTCGTACAGC
This sequence comes from Nocardia sp. CA-136227, assembly GCF_050955695.1. Taxonomy (NCBI): domain Bacteria; kingdom Bacillati; phylum Actinomycetota; class Actinomycetes; order Mycobacteriales; family Nocardiaceae; genus Nocardia; species Nocardia sp. CA-136227. The sequence goes on along the minus strand of NZ_CP192081.1, from coordinate 2,162,413 downwards.
GGCAAGCTCGGTTCGCGCTTCTCGAACTCGAGCGCCATGATGCCTTGGAGCAGACTCTTGTAGTCGTCGTCGCGGGTGGTCATGCGGACGATGTCGAACGCTCCCAGCAAGGAGGGCATCGCGCCGAACGAGACGAAGTTGCCCTTGCTCCAGTCCGGGTCGTCGGCGTAGTCGGATTCGTATTCGTTCGCGCCGCGCAGAATGTTCTCCCGGCCGATGAGTTCCATGTCGAGGCGGCGCTGCGTCTGGGCGCGGAGCATGTTCAAGGTGCCGCCGAGCACGATGATCAGCCGGTACCCGGCGTCGACCGCCTTGGCGATGACACCGGTAAAGTTCGCCGTCTTGCCCGACTGCACGTAGCCGACCACCAAGCCCTTGGCCTGGTATGCGGCATCCGCCGCGGGGTCGGCGAGGCGCTCGACCACGCGGTCGGTGGCGTCGTCGAGACCGTCCACCGCGTGTGCGGGCCAGCCCTTGTCCTCCAACAACTTTCGATACGCCGGCCAGTAGAAGGATCGGCCGACCTCCCGTGGCGGGGTGTACCAGGGCGTGAACTTGTCGCTGATCACCACCGGCCCGGCGGCGTCGTACACCGGGACGAACGAATCCAGCAGCGCACTGGTCTCCGGCCGGATCCCGAGCAGACGGTAGACCTCGCTGCGGCGACGCGCCGTACGCGGCTCCTCCTGCGACCACTCGACGACAGACTTGAAGTCCCAGTGGGTCAGCTGCTTTCGCCACAGCTCCACGAGCTGATCCGTGGCGGTCGAGAACAGCAGCGCCGCGCGGAAGTCCGCCTCGGACGCGAACGGCTGCAGCTCGGGCAGGTCTTCGGCATGGTAGGCGAGAGCCCGTTCCAGCGGCCGGGGGCGAGTGCCGATAGCGTCGAGCACATCTCGGTGCAGCTTCAGACGTGCGGTGTCCGGGTTCACGATGATTCGGTCCTAGAGGCTCAGGGCAGACGCAGCGATACGGGATCGACGGGCGGGTCGGCGGCAGGCGGCAGTCCGGCGAACTCGATGTCGTACCGCACCGCTGAGATTCGGGCACGAGCATCGGAGTCGAGGTGCTCCACAGAGATCCGCGGCACGTCGGCAGCGGAGACGATCAAGGGCTCGTTCCGCAGGATCCACCGATCCTCGTCCCCACTCTCACGGTCGACCTTCGAGGCCGCGAGCGCCTGCTCGAAACGCGACTGCGCCGAGGCGTTCTCAGTGCTCGCCGACTGTGTGAGCGCCTCGACCGCCTCCCCCAATGTCCGCCCGCCCGGTCCCCCACGGGTCAGCTGAATCGACACCACCCACAATGACTGTCCGACCGCGGGTGTCAACTGATCCAGCCCGTTGATCGTGTGCCGACGCGCCTCGGCGGCAGTCGTCTTGACCTCGATACCCACGGCGCCGAGAACGAAATCGTGCTCCTCGTCGAAAGGACCGCCCCAGGCGCGCAGAGCCTCGTCCCAGCCATTGGTGTCCACCAACGAGCGCAACACGGTGAGCTCACCGAGCAGCCCGATGCTGCGTTGCCGATTCGCCAGACGACCACGATCGAGCAACGCCGACCAGGATTGAATGGTCTCGCCGAACGCAGTCGACAAAGTGTGGTGGTCCCGCAGCAGCCGATCGGCGATCGCGGCGATCAGGTCGTGGAAGTCCCGCATGAGTTCAGGTCGCGTAGTGCGGATCCGGGCCATCGTCGTGCCGTGATGGGAGACCCGATCGACGACGACCGCCGGCAACGGCGACCGCGGCAGGGCGGCGCGATTGACCAGCTCGACGAACAGGACCACGCCGTCGCCGTTGATCTCGTAGACGACCAGCGGGCTCGAGCCCGGCGACGACAGAACGATACTCGCAGCCTCGCCTCTACTTAAGTAGTAGTCGACGTCCGACCAGGACAGAACCAGGGATAGGCCGTCATCCATCGTTGCTCATCCGTTTCTCCTCGGCGGTCGCCGCCGTGAACAGGATCGACTGCCAGAGCTGCAGGTTGTCCTTCTCACGGCTGCCGCTGTACTCCTTCTCGAACACGTTGTGCATCAAGAGGAACAACAAAGACTTGATCATCGGCGCATCGTTCATCCCGCCGCGGCGGCCACCCAACAGTGCGTTTCGAAAGCGCTTGTTCAGGTATATCGTTCGGCCTTCGCGATCCAGGTCGAAGAAGACATCACCCTCGAGTGCGGCCCAGCGGAAGTCGATCGGCTCCTCGCCCGGGAGAATCGGCAGCTCGTCCTCGATGACCTCACGAACCGTCGGATCTACCCCTCGCCCAGGCGGAATGACCGGTTTCCGAGTCGCGCCGGATCGTTTCCGTGATTCCCGATAGGTCGCCTCCGCGTCCGCGACGAACTGGGTGAACGGCATGCCTTGCTCGTCGACGGCGCTCTCGAGTTCCGACAAGAGCTGAGGCGCGACGTCGACGCCGTCCTTCTTGACCGTCAAGCGGATGAGGCTGTCGAGACCGTCCGGGATGTCGATCGCGACTCGCGCCGGGGACAAGTGTTGCTCCGGCTGTCGGAAGTTGTTCCAGCCGCCCGCCTGAACGAGACGATCATGGCGGTAGAAGAAGAAGCCCTGGCGGTTCATCAGCGAGCCGATGGCTCGGTACTCGTCGAGGGAGGACTTCGGAGGCCAGATGTGCGCGGTGAACTGCACCGACGACCCCTCCCCCGCCTTCTCGGTGAAGGTGCGCGGGTAGCCGGGGCGCCCCGAAACGGGATAGCCGAACGGATTGAGCGGCAGGACACCGAAGTCCATGTAGACAGTGCCCGTGTCGATGTCCTCGACCGCCACGGTGATGTTGAAGTCGTCGCGCTCCAGGAAGCGGTGCAGCTGGAGTCCCAGGTGCATGCCGAGCTTGTTGATCGTGCGCTGCAGGTAGCGGTCTGTCTGGCCACCCGATCCGTTCTGCGGGAAGTTCTTGACGCCATCCCATCGGATCACTGTGCCCTGCCACGTGATCGGCTTGTCGGCGTAGCGATCGATCAGGGACTGCGCGTACATCGGCTCGACGATGTCGCATTGGAATCCGTTGAGCGCGTGCTCCATTGCCCATCGACGTCCGACGGGCCGCGAGGACCGGGTGCGACTGACCACGGTGACCGCGGCGGCATGGCTCAGGGACGCGGACTTCAGACCGGTGCCGAACATACCGAGCGCATTGCTGCTGTAGTTGCGGCGGCCGCCGACGGTCATCGCGACATCGAGCTCGTCCTCGGTCATTCCGCAGCCGTCGTCGATGACGAGCAGGCTCACCAAACGGTCTCCCGACCGCAGGAAATGGATGACGACATCCTTGGCGCCGGCGTCGATCGAGTTGTCGACGAGGTCGGCGATCGCGGCCTCGAAGCCGTAGCCCTGGCTACTCAGAGCCTCCATGTAGCGCGAATCCGGCGGAAGATGCTTGGTCCCCGTTGTGGGGACGTCGAACATCCACTCTTCCACCATGGTCACCCCTGCTCGAGAACGCCGACAAGAACGAGAACTCTAGCGAGGAATTCGCCCTGAACCGGTGGGCGTTACGAATTGTCAGTAGGACGGCAGATTCAGTGACCGATTCCGCCGGCGAGCGCGCGCAGGGACCGTACCGCCAGGTCCGCTGGGGATCCTGGTCCGGTCGCCGGGGCGTTGTCGGATGCCCACTGCTCCACCGCGATTCGGATCGCGCCCGCCGAGGCTGCCGCGAGGAGGCGGAGCCGCAAGGGATCTGCTGTTGGGCCGGCCAAATCGGTGAGGACGCGGAGCAGGTCGCGTTCACCTTCCAGGTTGATGCGGTGCCAGACGGTGCGGAGGGCGGGGTCGTCGTCCATGGCGTGGATGAGGCCTCGGGTGATTTCGAGGTCTTCGAGGGCGCCGTCGAAGGTGAGGGAGGTTTGGATGGCCGCTTCGAGTTCGGGGAGGGTGGGGAGGCGGTGGGGGCCGGCGGCTACCAGCTCGAGCCAGCGTTGGGCGCCGGTGGCCAGGAGGGGTTCTACCGCTTCTTCCTTGGTGCGGGAGTAGCGGTAGAAGGTGCGCAATGCCACGCCGGATTCGGAGGCGATCTGTTCGGCCGTTACCTCGGAGGTGCCGTGTTCGGCGAACAACCGCGCTGCGGTTCGGGCTATGTCCATGCGGGTTTCTTGTTTGCGGCGTTCAGCGAGGGTGGGGCGGAGTATGGGGTGGGCGGACATTTTCACCTCCTTTGGGCGGGCTGGTTGAACCAATCCTAGTCGACGGGATGCCAGTCTGGCATGGCGTGCCACATAGGCGTAACGTGTCTTGTAGAGGCTGGAACATAGCTAAGGAGAGTCGCAATGGAGCGTTTTGACGGGCGTCGAGTAGTGATCACCGGGGCCGGGTCGGGGATTGGGCGCGCTACCGTGCACCGGATCCTGGCCGAAGGTGGGCAGGTTGTGGGGGCCGATGTCAACGAGGCGGGGCTTGCGGAGACTGCCAAGCAGGCTGCGGAGAACGGGAATGGGGATCGGCTTACGACCCTGACCGTGGATATCTCCGATGAGGCGTCGGTGAAGGCTGGGGTGGCTGCTGCTACCGAGGCGCTGGGCGGGATCGATGCGCTGATCAACGCGGCGGGGATTCTGCGGTCGGCGCATACCCACGAGCAGCCGGTCGAGGATTTCAACAAGATTATCGCGATCAATCTGACGGGCACCTTCTTGATGATCAAGGAGTCGCTGCCGCAGCTGCTGGCGTCGGACAAGGGTGTGATCGTCAACTTCACCTCTACGTCCGCGTTCTTCGCGCACCCGTACATGTCCGCGTACGCCGCGTCCAAGGGCGGGATCATGTCCATGACGCACGCGCTCGCCGCGGAGTACTCCAAGCAGGGGCTGCGCGTGGTCGCCGTTGCGCCGGGGTCGATTTCGAGCGATATGACCAGCGGCCGGGGTCCGGGTCTGCCCGCGGACGCCGATCTGAGCCTGTTCATGAAGCTGGCGCCCGGCATCGGCCAGGGCTTCGCTTCGCCCGACACCGTGGCCGGTGTCGTGGCCATGCTGGCTTCTGATGACGGTGCGTTCATCACCGGTACCGAGATCCGGATCGACGGCGGCACGCACTACTGATTCACTGCCACAGTCGAATTGCGAACGGCCCCGCGGGAGGAATCCTGCGGGGCCGTTGCCGTGCAATGAGTTTCAGGGTGTCTCGGGGTGAATGTCATACATGAGGACCATTCGGCCCTGAATTCACAGGAAAAGCGTTCCCCGCGCGCGGGTTACTGGGGCACAGTGCAGACCATGAAGCAGACATTTCTACGCCGGACGGCGGCCCGCGTGGCTGTCGCCGGTGCTATCGCTGTGATTCCCCTTGCGGCGGTGACCATTCCGGCGAGCGCCGAGGTGCCCGTCGACAACGCACCCGCCGACGTCGCCTGGCCGCACCAGCAGAACAACCCCTGGTGGGACCGGGACCGCGGTCACGACCGCGACCGGGATCGGGACGCCTGGTGGCGCGATCGCGATCGCGACGACTGGAACCGCCCCCACCGCCACGACAACGACTGCTGGTGGCGGCACATGCTGCCGGGCAGCTTCGGCAGCTGGTAACCACGCTCGCGCGGCCCTCCTTCCCGCGCGAACGGCGAAGGCCCGTCGGGAATTCCCCGGCGGGCCTTCGCGCATTCAGGTCAGCGCCGCCGTAATCGCGCGGGCGGTCCACCGCGATCCAGCACCAACCGCGGGCCAGGACCAGCAGTTCGACGACGAAAGGGCCCGGCATCCCCGAATCGGATGCCGGGCCCTTTCGAGGACCTGAAACCTTAGGCGGTTTCGGTGATCGGGCGGTCGACCCAGCTCATCAGGCTGCGCAGCTGCGCGCCGGTGACCTCGATCGGGTGCTCGGCGTTGGCCTTGCGCAGACCCTCGAGCTCCTTGTTGCCGCCCTCGACGTTGGCGACCAGGCGCTTGACGAAGGTGCCGTCCTGGATGTCGGTCAGGATCGCCTTCATGCGCTCCTTGGTGCCGGCGTCGATGACGCGCGGGCCCGACAGGTAGCCACCGAACTCGGCGGTGTCGGAGACCGAGTAGTTCATGCGGGCGATGCCGCCCTCGTACATCAGGTCGACGATCAGCTTGAGCTCGTGCAGGACCTCGAAGTAGGCCATCTCCGGCGCGTAACCGGCCTCGACCATGACCTCGAAACCGGTCTTGACCAGTTCCTCGGTGCCACCGCAGAGCACGGCCTGCTCACCGAAGAGGTCGGTCTCGGTCTCTTCCTTGAAGGTGGTCTTGATGACGCCCGCGCGAGTGCCGCCGATGCCCTTGGCGTAGGACAGGGCCAGCGCCTGGCCGGTGCCGGTCGGGTCCTGGTCGATGGCGATCAGGGCCGGAACGCCCTTGCCGTCGGCGAACTGACGACGCACCAGGTGGCCGGGGCCCTTGGGGGCGACCATGCCGACGGTGACGTTGGCCGGAGCCTTGATCAGACCGAAGTGGATGTTCAGGCCGTGGCCGAAGAACAGCGCGTCGCCGTCCTTCAGGTGCGGCTCGATGTCGTTGGTGAAGATGGAGGCCTGCGCGGTGTCGGGCGCGAGGACCATGATCACGTCGGCCCACTCGGAGACCTCGGCGGGGGTGCCGACGGTCAGGCCGGCCTCTTCGGCCTTGGCGATGGACTTCGAGCCCGCCTTGAGGCCGATGCGCACGTCGACGCCGGAGTCGCGCAGGCTCAGCGAGTGAGCGTGGCCCTGGCTGCCGTAGCCGATGACGGCGACCTTCTTGCCCTGGATGATCGACAGGTCAGCATCGTCGTCATAGAACATCTCGACTGCCACTGTGGTTCCCTTCAGATTGTTTGGTTAGTGAGAAGTATCCGGTCGGCGGAATTCGCCGGACCTAGCGGGTAGCGGTGATCGACTTCGGTCCGCGGCCCACGGCCACGACACCGGACTGCACGATCTCGCGGATGCCGTACGGCTCCATCATGCGCAGCAGCGCGTCCAGCTTGGAGCGGGTACCGGTGGCCTCGATGGTCAGCGCGTCGGGCGACACGTCGATCACCTTGGCGCGGAACAGGTTCACGGCCTCGATCACCTGGGTGCGCACGCTCGCGTCGGCACGCACCTTCACCAGGATCAGTTCACGGGCGACCGAGGAATCGGTGTCCTGCTCCACGATCTTGATGACATTGACCAGCTTGTTGAGCTGCTTGGTGACCTGCTCGAGCGGCAGGTCCTCCACGGTCACCACGATGGTCATGCGCGAGATCTCGGGGATCTCGGTGCCACCCACCGCGAGGGACTGGATATTGAAGCCACGCCGGGAGAACAGCGAAGCCACCCGGGCCAGCACGCCCGGCTTGTCCTCCACCAGCACGGAGAGGGTGTGGGTGGTGGTCATTCCTCGGTCCCCTTCTGGGAAGCGCGCTCGTGAGCGTTCAGCGAAGCCTTCTCGTGCGACATGGCCTCGTGGATGACGGCCGGCTCGGAAGCCTGCTCGTCGTCGTCGAACAGCGGGCGGATGCCGCGCGCGGCCATGATCTCGTCGTTCGACGTGCCGGCGGCGACCATCGGCCACACCTGCGCGTCCTTGCCGACGATGAAGTCGATCACCACGGGACGGTCGTTGATCGACTGCGCCTCGCGGATCGCGGCCTCCACGTCCTCTTCCTTCTCCACGCGAATACCGTGGCAGCCCAAGGCTTCCGCGAGCTTCACGAAGTCGGGGATGCGCAGGGTGTGGGTGCCCAGGTCGGTGTTGGAGTAGCGCTTCTCGTAGAACAGGGTCTGCCACTGGCGGACCATGCCCAGGTTGCCGTTGTTGATCAGCGCGACCTTGATCGGCACGCCCTCGACGGCACAGGTGGCCAGCTCCTGGTTGGTCATCTGGAAGCAGCCGTCACCGTCGATGGCCCACACCTCGGAGTCCGGCATGCCCATCTTGGCGCCCATGGCCGCGGGCACCGCGTAACCCATGGTGCCCAGACCGCCCGAGTTCAGCCAGGTACGCGGGTTCTCGTACTTGATGAACTGCGCGGCCCACATCTGGTGCTGGCCGACGCCGGCACAGTAGATCGCCTCGGGACCGGCCAGCTGACCCAGCTTCTCGATCACGAACTCCGGCGACAGCGAACCGTCCGACGGGGTCTTCCAGCCCAGCGGGTAGGCGTCGCGGATACCGCTCAGGTAGCCCCACCACTCGGTCAGGTCCAGCAGCGGGGTCTTGCCGCCGGTGGCCGGGTCGGCCTTCAGGGTCTCGATCAGCTCGGTGATGACCTCGCGGCAGTCACCCACGATCGGCACGTCGGCGTGGCGGTTCTTGCCGATCTCGGCCGGGTCGATGTCGGCGTGGATCACCTTGGCGTTCACCGCGAACGAGTCCAGCTGGCCGGTGACGCGGTCGTCGAAACGCGCGCCCAGGGTGATCAGCAGGTCCGAACGCTGCAGCGCCGCAACGGCTCCCACGGTGCCGTGCATACCCGGCATACCCATGTTGAGGGTGTGGGTGTCGGGGAACGCACCGCGCGCCATCAGGGTGGTGACCACCGGGATGCCGGTCAGCTCGGCCAGTTCCAGCAGCTCGGCCGAGGCGTCGGCCTTGATCACGCCGCCGCCGACGTAGAGCACGGGAGCCTTGGACTCCATGATCATGCGGGCGGCCTCGCGGACCTGCTTGCCGTGCGGCTTGGTGACCGGACGGTAGCCGGGCAGCTTCATCTCCGGCGGCCACGAGAACGTGGTCTGCGCCTGCAGCACGTCCTTCGGGATGTCGACCAGCACCGCGCCGGGACGGCCGGTGGAGGCGATGTGGAACGCCTCGGCGATCATCCGCGGGATGTCGATCGGGTCGGTGACCAGGAAGTTGTGCTTGGTGCACGCCATGGTGATGCCGGAGATGTCGGCTTCCTGGAAGGCGTCGGTGCCGATCAGCGACCGGCCCACCTGGCCGGTGATGGCGACCAGCGGCACCGAGTCCATCTGGGCGTCCGCGATCGGGGTGACCAGGTTGGTCGCGCCCGGACCGGACGTGGCCATGCACACACCCACCTTGCCGGTGGCCTGCGCGTAGCCGGTCGCGGCGTGACCCGCGCCCTGCTCGTGGCGGACCAGCACGTGGCGGACCTTGGTGGAATCGAAGAGCGGGTCGTAGACGGGAAGGATCGCACCGCCCGGAATACCGAATACCGTGTCGACGTCCAGTTCCTCGAGCGAACGGACGACCGACTGCGCGCCGGTGACCCGCTCGGGCGGGACCTGGCGGCGGTTCGGGGTCGCGGCCGGAGCCGCGGTCGGCTGAGTGGCCGAAGGCGCGGGCCTGCGGGCCGAGGGCCCGGGCCGGGCGGTAGGTGCGCTCACCGTCTTGGTTCCTTACTGCTTGTCGTTCCAGTCCGAGGGACTTGCCTGAACACAAAAAAGCCCCCGACAGCCATGGGCTGTTCGAGGGTGGCGCGTCGCAGCTGCGAGCTGACGTAATGGACCTAATAGTCGTCGGCTCAGCGCTGGACGCGCCGGCCGATTACGAGCAACTCGATTCGATTCACGCGCTCGACGGTATGCGCGCGCTAGTCGTTCAGTCAAACAGCTGACCTATGGGGTCTCATTATGTGAGACAGTGCGGTTGTTCGGGTCCGTTCACCATGATGCGAGGATATGGGTGTGTCCTCACAGCATCAGTCCGTGCCACCTGCTCGATCGTCCCATACTCCCGGCGCCGAATCGGACGCGGGTCGCGTGATCCGCATCCCCCGGCTCGCTCACCTCGGGGTGTTCATCCTGCTGTTCTCCGTGGCCTTCCCGTTCTTCGGGGCGCCCAAGGTGCTGTGGATCCTGTTCGCGATCCCGGCCGCGCTGGTGGTCTGGATCGAGCGGACCCGGACCACCGTCTCGGACAACGGCATCGACACCCGCACCCTGGTCGGCTCCCGGCACATCGACTGGGCCGACGTACGCGGGCTGGTCATCCCCAAGCGCGGGTACCTGCGGCTGCACCTGGCCGACGACACCGATGTGACCTTGCCCGCAGTCGGCTACCACCGGCTCGCCGACCTCGTGGACGCCTCGGGCGGGCGCATCCCGGACCCGTTCGCCCAGGAGCCGGAGGAAACCGACGAACCGGTCGAAGCGGACGAATCTCACACCGAGGGCACCGAGGCCGAGGGCGAATCCGGCAAGTCGTAGGCGTTTCGGGGGTGCGGAGTTTCCACCGGAGGTAATCGGGGTCATAGGCCGGGAGTAACGTTGATGCCCGCCGGAGGAACGTCGCGAGACCCGAATTCTCGTGTCGCGAACCGCCGGCCAGTCGCTCAACAGCCCCCTGCGACACGAACCGAGGACCAATGCCACCGCTTCGCTCACGCACCACCACCGTCGGACGCAATGCCGCGGGCGCTCGCTCGCTCTGGCGCGCGACCGGCCTCACCGACTCCGACTTCGGGAAGCCGATCGTCGCCATCGCGAACTCCTACACCCAGTTCGTACCCGGCCACGTGCACCTGAAGGACGTCGGCGAGATCGTGGCCGAGGCGGTGCGGGCGGCCGGTGGCGTCCCGCGCGAATTCCACACCATCGCCGTCGACGACGGCATCGCCATGGGACACGGCGGCATGCTGTACTCGCTACCCTCGCGCGAGATCATCGCGGACTCGGTGGAGTACATGGCCAACGCCCACACCGCCGACGCGCTGGTGTGCATCTCCAACTGCGACAAGATCACCCCCGGCATGCTGAACGCCGCCATGCGGCTCAACATCCCGGCCGTGTTCGTCTCCGGCGGCCCGATGGAGGCCGGCAAGGCCGTGATCGTGGACGGAGTCGCGCAGGCCCCGACCGACCTGATCACCGCCATCTCCGCCAGCGCCTCCCAGGCCGTCAGCGACGAGGGCCTCAGCGAGGTCGAGCGGTCCGCCTGCCCGACCTGCGGCTCCTGCTCGGGCATGTTCACCGCCAACTCGATGAACTGCCTCACCGAGGCGCTGGGCCTGGCGCTGCCGGGCAACGGCTCCACCCTGGCCACCCATGAGGCGCGGCGCGCGCTGTTCCAGAAGGCCGGCAAGGTCATCGTGGACATCGCCACCCGCTGGTACCGCGACGACGACGCCTCGGTGCTGCCGCGGAACGTGGCCAATGCCAAGGCCTTCCGCAACGCCATGGCGCTGGACGTGGCCATGGGCGGTTCCACCAACACCGTGCTGCACACCCTGGCCGCCGCGCAGGAAGGTGAGATCGACTTCGATCTGCAGACCATCGACGAGATCTCGCGTCGCGTGCCCTGCCTGTCGAAGGTCTCCCCCAACTCCGACTACCACATGGAGGACGTGCACCGCGCCGGCGGCATCCCGGCCATCCTCGGCGAGCTGCGCCGCGGCGGGCTGCTGGAGACCGACGTGACCACCGTGCACACCGCCTCCTTCGACGAGTGGCTCGACACCTGGGACGTGCGCTCGGGCAAGGCGTCCGACGAGGCCGTGCAGCTGTTCCACGCCGCGCCCGGCGGGGTCCGCACCACCGAGCCGTTCTCCACCGCCAACCGCTGGTCCTCGCTGGACACCGACGCCGAGGGCGGCTGCATCCGCGAGGTGGCGCACGCCTACACCGTCGAGGGCGGCCTGTGCGTGCTGCGCGGCAATATCGCTCCCGACGGCGCGATCCTCAAGACCGCCGGCATCGACGAGGACCTGTTCACCTTCGAGGGCCCGGCCGTGGTGGTCGAGTCCCAGGAGGAGGCGGTCTCCAAGATCCTGGGCAAGGAGATCCAGCCCGGCGACGTGATCGTGGTCCGCTACGAGGGTCCGCGCGGCGGTCCGGGCATGCAGGAGATGCTGCACCCCACCTCGTTCCTGAAGGGCGTGGGCCTGGGCAAGGTCTGCGCGCTCATCACCGATGGCCGCTTCTCCGGCGGCACCTCGGGCCTGTCCATCGGCCACATGTCCCCGGAGGCCGCCGGCGGCGGGTCCATCGGGCTCATCGAGAACGGTGACCGCATCCACATCGACGTGCACACCCGCGCACTCGAATTGCTGGTTCCCGAAGACGTTCTCGCGGAGCGCCGCGTGAAGATGGAAGCCTCCGAGCGGCCGTGGCAGCCGGTGAACCGGGAGCGTCCGGTCACCACCGCGCTGCGCGCGTACGCCGCGCTCGCCACTTCCGCCGACAAGGGTGCCGTCCGGCGCGTGCCGTAATCGAGAAAGCAAGGGAATGACAATCGAATACATCGGCCAGGCCGACACCGAATTCGTCGGCAAGGCCGACTCCATGCTGGCCGAGTACACGGCGATGCTGCGTCGCTCCGACGCCCGCAATGCCGAGGCCCGCGAACTGCTCGCCGACGCCGAGGCCCTGGCGGCCGAGGTGCGCGACCTCGACAATGCCGAGTTCATGGCGGCTCCCGACGAGCAGGTTCGGATCGGGGCGCACCGGGCGCTGCTGCAGCGCGAGATCGACGCGAAGTCGAGCCGGGTGCTCCAGCTCCACCAGGAGACCTTCCAGGAATGGGAAGCCTGGACCGCACGCCAGTGAGGGTGGGGGCTAGCCCCCACACCCCCTGAGGAGATTCGCGGGGCCTGCCCCGCACCCCGGATACGAATCGGCCGGGCTCGATCCAGTGGATCGAGCCCGGCCGCTTGGTTTTTCGAGCCCCCGGCCGCGCCGTGCGCAGCCTGCTACTTGAACGGGCCGATGCCGTTGAGCGGGTTGCCGCCGTGCAGGTAGATGTAGACGAGGATGGCCGCCGCCACCGCCGCGACGAAGGCGGCCAGGGAGCCCAGGAACGGGCGGGTGGACCAGGCGCGGTTGCGGTCGAGCGAGTAGCGGCCGGGGCCGGTGAGGATGAGCGCGGTGGTGATGCCGACCAGGATCGAGTCGATCTCGACCGAGTTGGTCTTGGCGGAGTACTGGAATCCGGGAACCATGCCCTGCTTCCACATCCACCCGTCCAGGATCACCGCGAGCAGCGCGCCCGCGGCCAGCGGCGTGGCCAGGCCGATCACGACCAGCAGGCCACCGCCGAGCTCGCCCGCGATGAGCATGGGCACGGCCAAGTCGACGTGCTTCCAGCCGCCACCCTCCATCGAGGTCTTGATGCCGTCGAAGCCGGGGCCGTGGAACCAGCCGAAGGCCTTCTGCAGACCGTGGTAGATGAACGTGCCGCCGACGACCAAGCGCAGCAAGAGGAGTCCGAGGTCCAGGGTGCCGCGGCGGTCGTCGCGACGGCGGCGGCCATTGTTCTCCGGAGGCGCGGCCGGGGCCGGCGGGATGCTGGCGAAGGTGTAGGTCGAGGACGGCTCGGCGGCGGAGCTGTCGGCCGCGCCCGGGATGGCGTTCTTGACCTGCGAGTAGAGCGGGACGTCCAGATCGAGGCCGAGTTCCTCGTCGGTACGCGGCAGGTTCCGCTCGGTGCCGTGGCCGACCTTCTGCGGCGTGATCTTCTCGGTCGCCTGGTCGGGCTGCCCGGTGGCCTGGCCGGTCTGCTCGGCGGCCGGACCCGGAGGGGCGGCGGGCAGCGTGATCGTCTCGGTGGTCTGCGCGCCCGACGGGGCGGCGAACTGCTCGGTCGGCGAGTCGAAGGGGCTGCGGACCGGTGCGCCGGCCGGGCGCGGAGCTGCGGGCGGGGCGTCGCCCGCCGCGGCGGACGGCTCGTTCGGCTTGTTCGTCACCCGGGTCAGAGTATTAGCCGCAACCGTCCGGCACCCCGTAGAACGCGGGCGTGTCCGCTGGCCGATTCGCGCCACGGTGGAGTGTTTCGCCACGGCACGCCTTTTTGCGACACCCCGTCCGAGCGGTGACGGCAGGTTTTCCGTAACGTCTCCACCATGAGTCTGGTTGCCGCTGACCGTGTCGGGGTGGGTGCACGGATGGTCCGTGCGGGCGCCGGGCGGATCGTGCTGGGCATGACGCTCGGCGCGGTGCTGCTGTCGGGGTGCGCGCGCTTCGACGATCGCGCCTCCAGCCCGTTCACCACCGAGCCGACCTGGCAGGACGCCGAGCCCAAGACCTCCACCCCCAAGACGCCGCCGACCAATGCCAAGCGTCCGGATCTGCCGTGCGTGGATCCCGATCTGGCCGTGGTGGTTTCGTGCCTGGACACCACCGGCGGGCTGGTCGCGCTGCCCGACGGCGGCAGCGCGCTGGTGGCCGAGCGCACCACCGGGCGGATCCTGAAGGTGGTCGCCACCGACGAGGGCGAGCCGCCCGCGCCGGTGGAGGTGGCGAAGGTGGAGGTCGACCCGGCCGGGGACGGCGGCGTGACCGGGCTGGCGCTGTCGCCCACCTACGGTGAGGACGGCCTGGTCTACGCGTACGTGACGACGCCGAGCGACAACCGGGTGGTGCGCATCTCCACCGGCGGCGGCGCGCCCAAGCCGATCCTGACCGGAATCCCGAAGGGCGCCAACGGCAATCGCGGGTCGATCGATTTCACCGCGCACGACCGCATGCTGGTGCTCACCGGTGACGCGGGCAATCCGGCGCTGGCCGCCGACAACGGCTCGCTGGCCGGGAAGCTGCTGAGCATCAGCGCCCCCGCGCCCGGTGCGGCCGCCGAGGTGATGGTGTCCGGAATCGGGGTGGCGGGCGGCGTGTGCTCGGACGGCAAGGGGTCGATCTGGTTCACCGACCGCACCGCCACCGAGGACCGGCTGCAGCGGGTCGGCGCGGACGGTTTGGCGGTGAAGGCGTGGACCTGGCCCGATCACCCGGGTGTCGCGGGCTGCACGGCCGCCACGGACGCGGTCGCGATCTCCATGACCAATCAGAAGGCGCTGGCCATCGCCATGGCCGACAAGAACACCCACGCGGTGACCGCCGCGCCCTCGCTGCTGGCGCAGGACAAGTACGGCCGCCTGGACGGCGCGTCGATCGGCGGCGACGGCAATATCTGGGTCGGCACCGTGAACAAGCCCGACGGCAGTCCGAACCAGTACGACGATCGCGTGGTGCGGATCCCACCGCCGAACGGCGGCGAGCGCGGCGGTTCGGACTAGCCTCCCGGCTCACGCCGCGGCGCACAGCACTCGCTGTGCGCCGCGGCGCTTTCCGGGCTCGGGATTCCGGTTCAGGCTCGGGCGGCCTGCGTGACCGGCATCTGCAGTTCGATGACCCATTCGGCGGAGGCGGGGTCGCCGGGGGCGTTGAGGTAGACCTCGCGAATGGGAGCGCAAGGGGCGTAACCGTTCTCGTCGGCCCAGCGGCCCATGGCCTCGAAGGACACGCACAGTTCCGACAGTTTGCCGCGGTGGGCGAGGGTGGCGGCCTGCGTGATCGCGGGCAGCTCACGCAGCTCGAAGGGCGTGCCGGGGGTGGCGGCGCCCGCGACCTGGTGGGCGACGTGGACGCGCAGACCCGCTTCCAGCTCTTCGTAATACACCACCGGCGCACCGGTGATGGTGAGTCCCGCCTCCGGGATCGACGTCCCCAGCCGCTGGTAGAGCCGCTCGATGATCGGGCCGACGGCGGCCTCACCGGATTCGGCCGCCACCTCGCTCATTTCGGCGACGAGCGTGGGGGCCAGGGATTTCACGACGATTTCCTGCTCGGGCATGACGCCCTCCCTTTCGATGCGCAGGAGCCTCGCCTCGACGGACTGGAGTCGCGCGGTGTCCGCGGCCACCTGATTGGCCAGCTGGGCACGACGCAGTTGCAGCATGCCGTGCAACCGTTCCGCGGACAGCTGACCGTCGAGCATCTCGGCCACCTGTTGCAGGGTGAAGCCGAGATCCTTCAACGCGACGATGCGGTTGAGCCGCGCGAGCTGATCGGCGGCATAGAACCGATAGCCCGAGTACGGGTCGACCTCGGACGGCGGCAGCAGCCCGATCTCGTCGTAGTGACGCAGCATTCGCACCGACACCGATCCGAACCTGGCGAAGTCTCCGATACTGAACATGACTCCTCCAGGCTCGGGCCTCACACGGTGTGAGGGTCAAGCTCATGATCGCTCAGAAGGCTCGGGGCGCGCGGCTGGTGCCGCGCGCCCCGAGGACGAGAGTTCGGTGGGTGGGTCCACCCGGCGGCGCGCGAGGTCAGCTGCGCGCCACCGATACGCAGCGGCCGATCGGGCCGCGGGCGGGATCAGCCCTCGACGCCGCAGGCGGCCAGCACCAGTTCGCGGACGCGGGCGGCGTCGGCCTGGCCGCGGGTGGCCTTCATGACGTCGCCGACGACCTTGCCGGCGGCCTGGACCTTGCCGGAGCGGATCTTCTCGGCGATGTCGGGGTTGGCGGCGAGGGCCTTCTCGACCTCGGACTGCAGGGCGGAGTCGTCGGAGACCATGCCCAGGCCCTTGGCCTCGACGATGGCGGCGGGCTCGCCCTCACCGGCGAGGACGAAGTCGACGACCTGCTTGGCGACCTTGTTGTTGATGGTCTTGGCCTCGACCAGCCCGGCCACCTCGGCGACCTGCTTGGGGGTGATGGGCAGGTCCTCGAGCGAAACCTGGCTCTCCTTGGCCTTTTCGGTGAGGTAGGCGACCCACCAGGAGCGGGCGGCGTCGACCGAGGCGCCCGCGTCGACGGTCGCGATGATCAGGTCCAGCGCGCCGGCGTTGACCAGGTCGCGGAACACCTCGCCGGACAGGCCCCAGTCGGACTGGATGCGGGCGCGGCGCAGCCACGGGTACTCGGGGATGGTGCCACGCAGTTCCTCGACCCAGGCGGCGTCGGGCGCGATGGGCTCGAGGTCGGGCTCCGGGAAGTAGCGGTAGTCCTCGGCGGTCTCCTTGATGCGGCCCGGCGAGGTGGTGCCGTCGGTCTCGTGGAAGTGGCGGGTCTCCATGAGGATCTCGCCGCCGGAGGCCAGCACCGCGGCCTGGCGGCGCATCTCGAAGCGCACCGCGACCTCGACGCTGCGCAGCGAGTTCACGTTCTTGGTCTCGGTGCGGGTGCCGAACTCCTTGGCGCCCTTGGGCATCAGGGACACGTTGGCGTCGCAGCGCAGCGAGCCCTGCTCCATCTTCACGTCGGACACGTCGAGGGACTTGAGCACCTCGCGCAGCGCGGTCACGTACGCGCGCGCCACCTCGGGGGCCCGCTCGCCCGCGCCCTCGACGGTCTTGGTGACGATCTCGATGAGCGGCACGCCCGCGCGGTTGTAGTCGAGCAGCGAGTGCGAGGCGCCGTGGATGCGGCCGGTCGCGCCACCCACGTGCAGCGACTTGCCGGTGTCCTCCTCCATGTGGGCGCGCTCGATCTCGACGCGGAAGACCTCGCCGTCGTCGAGGATCACGTCCAGGTAGCCATTGGTGGCGATCGGCTCGTCGTACTGGCTGATCTGGTAGTTCTTCGGCTGGTCCGGGTAGAAGTAGTTCTTCCGCGCGAACCGCCCCCACGGGGTGATGGAGCAGTTCAGCGCGAGCCCGATGCGGATCGCGGACTCGACGGCCTTCTCGTTCACCACCGGCAGCGAGCCCGGCAGGCCCAGGCACACGGGGCACACCTGGGTGTTGGGCTCGGCGCCGAATTCGGTCGGGCAGCCGCAGAACATCTTGGTCGCGGTGCCCAGCTCGACGTGTACCTCCATGCCGAGCACCGGGTCGTACCGGTCGATGACATCGGAGTAGTCCATCAAGTCCACGGTCGCTGCGCTCATGCGCTCCATCCTATTTACCCGCCGTCAGTCCACGGCGATGGCCTCCACGATGGGCATCCGGGCGGCGCGCAGGGCGGGCGGAATCGCCCCGAGCAGGGCCAGTCCGAGCGCGATGATCGCGTACACCACCAGCAGTGGGCTGGGACGATAGGCGATGTCCATGGCGATGGCGTGTCCGAGGGCGACGGTCGCCAGATAGTGCACGCCCGACCCGATCACCAGTCCCAGGGCCGCGCCCGTCAATCCGATGCCCGCGGCCTCGGTGAGCACGCTGCGCAGCAGGAAGCGGCGGCTGGTGCCCATGGCCCGCAGCACGCCCATTTCCCGGCGGCGTTCCAGGACCGACAGCATCAGGGTGTTGAGCAGGGCGATGGTGGCGACCAGCACCACGATCCAGAGGATGGCGGCGCTGATCGCCGTGCCCTGCTGGACGCTCGACGAGATCGCGTCCACCGCTTGCCGTCCGGTGCTGACGTGGATGTCGGCGGGCACGGCGGCACGGACGGCGGCCATCACCGCGGCGTGGTCCGCGCCGGGCGCGAAGTCGATGCCGATGATGGTCTCGCCGGGCCGCTGATACCACTGCCGCATGACGTCGAGGTCGAGGACGACGACCCCGGCGATGGCGGAGAAGTACGGCACCACCCGCAGCACCTGCACCCGGTGTTCGCCCGACGGGGTGGGCAGGGTGAGTTCGGAGCCCTCCTCGACGCCGAGGGAGCGGGCCACGTCGCGGGAGATGACGATGCCCTCGCCCGCGGCCATCCGCGCCTGCTCGGCCTTGTCCACGCTGTCCAGCGCCGAGGTGCGCGCGACGCCGTCCTCGTAGCCCTGCAGCATGACGCGGCCGCGGCCCAGGGTCGCGAAAGCCATTTGCGCCGAACCGACTCCGCCGACGCCGGGGATGGCGGCCAGCTTCGCCTTCAGGTCGGCGGGCAGCAGCGGCCCGGTGGGGAACTGCTCCATGGCGGTCGGACTGACGAACACATCGGTGCGGCCCAGGCCCTCGAAGCTGTCGGTCGCGGCGCTGACCATATTGCGGCTGGCATTGCCCATGGCGACGATGGCGGTGATGCCGATCATGACCGTCATGACGGTGGCCCACACCCGGCGCGGCGCGCGTTCGATGGTGGTGGCGCCCAATGCTCCCGGCGCGCCGAAGAGTCCGGCCACCGCGGCGACGGCGCGCACGATGGGCCCGGTGGCCGCGAAGCACAGCACCACCGATCCGGCGATCGACAGCGAGATCGCGCCGATCGAATACCGGCCCAGATCCACCTCGGCCACCGCGATGCCGCCGCCCACCATGACCAGGCCGAGGGCGGCCGCGGACCAGCGCAGCAGCGGACTCACCTGATCGGCCGCGCCGACGCCGACCGGGGCAAGCGCCTCGATGGGCGCGACCTTGTACACCTGCCGCGCCGCCAGAGCGGCCGCGGCGACACTGGCCAGCACGCAGGCCGCGATCGCCACCGGCACCGCGTACCCGGGCACCTCGTACTCGGTGCGCGATTCCACGGAGTTCACGATCGCCGCGGGCAGCTGGTGGATCGCGGTGCGGCCCATGAAGATTCCGATGATCGCGCCGATCAGGCCGCCCACCAGGCCGAGCAACGCCGCCTCGGTGAGCAGGTCGCGCACCATGGGACCGCCTCTGCCGCCCATGGCCCGCAGCAGCGACAGCGTCGGGCGGCGTTGCGCCACCGCCATGCTCATGGCGTTGTAGATGAGGAAGGTCGACACGATCAGCGCCGCCGCCGAGGAGGCGAGGGTCGAGAAGCGGACCAGCATGATGGCGCCGCCCGCCTGCGCGGTGCGCAGGTCCGGATCGGCGACCACGGCCCGGCCCGCGACCACCTTGGTCAGGTCCGAACGCAGCTGTCCCCCATCGGTGTCCGGGGCGGGCACGATCTGCACCGAGTCGATGTGCCCGGCCCGATCGGTGATCTTCTGCGCCACCGGCAGCAGCGCGAACACGATGTGGCCGCCGTTGAGCTTGGCGGCGGTGGCGTCGTCGATGACGCCCGCGACCGTGGCGGTCACCGTGCCGAGCTGGAACCGCTCCCCTTCACTATGCCCCATGGCGGAGCCCACCAGCACACCGTTGGGAACCGTGAGCAGCTTGCCCGCCTGGTCTTTCAGCGTCCCGCCGAGATCACTGCCGAGCTGTGCGATGGACTGGTCGACGCCGATGAGCAGTGCCCGGTCGTCGTCGGCCCCGATGGACTGGCGCAGCATCGGCGCGGCCGTCTCGACGCCGGGCACGGTCCGGATCTGTTGCAGCAGTGCCTGATCGAAGCCGGCGTCGGTGATGCCGCTGACCTCGAGCGAGGCCTTGCCGCCGAGGCTGTGGGTGAGTTTGTCCACCGAGCCGGTGATGGAGCCGGAGATGCTGAACACCGAAACCAGCAGTCCGGCAGAGACTCCCATCACCACCATGGCCATGATGGTGCGGGCGCGGTGGGCGAGCAGCTCACCGATATTGAACAGCCGGAGGCGGTCCCAGGCGGCGCGGATCATGCGCGCACCGCCCCGGCGCCGTTCACGGCGGCACCCTTCGAAGCAGGCGCGACGGCGGACTCGGAGCCGTCGTGCCCGGCCTCGGGAATCGTCCGGACCTCCCCGTCATCCCCCCGCTCGACCCGGTCGATGGACCCGATCCGCCCGTCGCGCAGGTTGATCACGCGATCGCAGTACCGCACCGCCCCCATGTCGTGGGTGACCATGACCACCGAGTTCCCCGCCTCGGTGATGTCGGCCAGCAGTCGCAGGATCGAGGCCCCGGTCTTGGAGTCCAGGTTGCCGGTGGGCTCGTCGGCGAGGATGAGCGGCGGGTCCATGATCAGTGCCCGCGCCACCGCCACGCGCTGCATCTGCCCGCCGGATAGTTCGGCGGGCCGGTGGTCGGCGCGTTCGCCGAGTCCGACCAGGTCGAGCAGTTCGAGGGCGCGCGGCTTGGCCTTGCGCAGTCCGGTGCCGTCCAGCAGTTTCGGGATGGCGATGTTCTCCCACGCGGTGAGGGTGGGCAGCAGGTTGAAGAACTGGAAGATGAAACCGACCCGGTGCCGCCGGAATTCGGACTGCGCGTCGTCGTCGAGGTCGCCGATCTCCTTGTCCTGGAATCGAATCGACCCGGAGTCCGGGGAGTCCAGCGCGCCGAGCAGGTGCAGCATGGTGCTCTTGCCGGAGCCGGAGGGCCCGATGATCGCGGTGAACTCCCCCGCCCCGATCCGCAGGCTGACGCCGTCCAGGGCGCGGACGGCCTGTTCACCCACCCGGTATTCCTTGGTGACGTCGGTCAATTCCAGCATGGTCTACCCCTCGAAGATCAGTGCCATCGGTGTGGTGCGGTCAGCCGGCCAGCGCGCGCAGGCGAGGACGGCGGTGGTACAGGTGATCGGTGTCGAAGGCATCCAGCAGGGCGCGCAGCGCGGGCTGCTCGGCGCACAGTTCGGCGTACGCCTCCTGCGCCAGAATGCCTTTCTCCATAGCGTTTTCGAGCTTAACGGTCAGGTGGTTCTCCCAGCGGTTCCGCAGTGCCAGCAGCACGCCCTCGGGTCCGCCGAAGAGCCGGTCCAGGTCCGGCAGGTCGTGGAAGAGCTTGGGGTCCACTGGATTTCGTGCGAAGTCGCGGCGCGCCGCCCGGTCCAGGACGGTGTGCAGGATGTCGGTGCGAGCGTGAAGATCTGCCCAGGACATGACGCCAACCTCTCGTTGAACGCCCGCTGGTGGCGGACGTGTCGGCTGTTGTCCCCAAAACTACGAGCGGCCCGCGGCCGCTGTCTTCGTGCCGCGGACGCGACTTGACCTCCTACCCCGGTAGGAGACGTACCCCTGCCGCCGGACGATGTACGCCGTCTGATTCGACGGATAGCCTTGCAGAATGAACGTGACCAGCGCCACCCCCGCCGCTCTGGGGCAGGAGTTGCTGGAGGGACTGCGCCGCGTCGGCGTGGGGTTCCGGCGATTCGTACGCAATCCGTTCGCCGACTACCAGCGCTGGGTGGAGTCGACGGGATTCGACTACCCCGCGTCGATGGCCATCCTGGTGGATTCCATGATGTGCACGGTCGCCACCGTGGCCTTCGTGCAGCGGGTGGTGGCCGGGTACTTCCCGGGCGTCGTCGCGGTGGTCGCGCTCATGCTCATCTGCGTGACCGGTCCGCCGTGCATCATCCTGGACTTCAAGCCGCGGCCCGTCCTGCTCGCCACGCTGACCGTGGCCGCCGCCGCGCTGTTCCTGACCCAGCCGGTCCCGCTGGACGTCGCGCCGCTGGTCCTGATCATCATCGCCGGGGAGATCGCGGCCATCACCGGCCCGGCGGTGAGCGTGCCGGTGGCCCTGGTCATGTTCGCCGAGCTCATGTTCTTCGAATCGATCGGGCACATCGAGGGATTCACCTGGTTCGCACTCGGCATCCTGTTCGCCTGGTTCACCGGCCAGCTGCTCAACTTTCAGCGCCGCTACCTGTATCAGGAGCGCGACTACCAGGACATTCGCGCGCAGGCCGCGGCCGACGAGGAGCGCCGCCGCATCGCCCGCGAGGTGCACGACGTGATCGCGCATTCGCTGAGCATCACCCTGTTGCACGTGACGGCCGCCCGGCACGCCCTGCAGACCGACCGGGATGTGGACGACGCGATCGACGCGCTCTCCGACGCCGAACGGCTGGGCCGCCAGGCCATGGCCGATATCCGGCGCACCGTCGGCCTGCTCGGCGACCGGCCCGCCACGCTCGCGCCGGAGCCGGATCTCGACGACATCGACGAACTGGTGTCGGACTTCGTGCGCGCCGGGGTGACGGTCGACTATCGCCTCGAGGGCGACCGGTCCGCGGTGACCGCCGGGGTGGGCCTGGCCATGTACCGGATCTGCCAGGAGTCGCTGGCCAATGTCGCCAAGCACGCCCCCGGCGAGCGGGCGCGGCTGCGAATCCAGTTGCACCCCAAGTACATCGAGGTCACGGTGACCAATACGCTGGCGGCCGGGGCGGCCCCGCGGGCCGGGAACGGCATGGGCATCTCCGGTATGCGGCAGCGGGTCGCGCCGCTGGCGGGGCGGCTCACCGCGGGACCCGACGACGACGGCTGGCGGGTGTTCGCGCACATCCCGCTGACCGGGACCGTGCCCTGCGGCTTCACCGCCGCCGACGACCACCTGCAGTCGCTGCTGCAACCGCTGTTCCGCAAGACCGCCCAGGAGGGTATGTGACCGACCGCTCGGACGAGGAACTGATCGGCGTCCTCGTCGTCGACGACCAGGAACTGGTCCGCGGTGGACTGCGCCGGATCCTGCGCCGCCGAGACGGTTTCCTGGTGAGCGAATGCTCCGACGGGGACGAGGTGCCCGCCGCCGTCGCCGCCCACCGCCCCGACCTGGTGCTGATGGACCTGCGGATGAAGCGGATCGGCGGCATCGAGGCCACCCGCACCCTGCGCGCCGCCCCCGACGCGCCCCCGGTGCTGGTGCTGACCACCTTCGACGACGACCAGCTGCTGTCCGGCGCGCTGCGCGCGGGCGCGGCCGGGTTCCTGCTCAAGGACTCCCCCGCCGAGGATCTGATCCGCGCGGTCCGCACGGTCGCGGGCGGCGGCTCGTGGCTGGACCCGACCGTCACCCCGCGTGTCCTGAATACCTACCGTTCGGCGCGCCCCACCCCGGCGCCCGCCGGCAATCGCCTGTCCGAGCTCACGGTTCGCGAGCTCGAGGTGCTCGGACTCATCGGCAGAGGCCGGGTCAACGCGGAGATCGCGACCGCGCTCGGCATCTCCGAAGTAACGGTGAAGAGCCACGTGGGACATATCTTCGGGAAGCTCGGGTTACGCGACCGTTCCGCTGCCATCGTCTTTGCGTTTGACCACGGCGTAGTCGCACCGGGAGAATCCACCTCCTAGAGGGGTGGGTCGCGGGTCCTCGTCTGCTTCCCTCCCAAGAGTGTGGAGGTTTGACGGGGTGGATGCGCCATCGCGGGCCGGGAGCAGGTTCGGGCCGTACGAGCTGCGCTCGCTGCTCGGCAAGGGCGGCATGGGCGAGGTCTACGAGGCCTACGACACGTCCAAGGATCGGGTCGTCGCGCTCAAGCTGCTGCCCGCCGAGCTCGCCAAAGATCCCTCCTACCAGGAGCGTTTCCGGCGCGAGTCGCAGGCGGCGGCCCGGCTGGCGGAGCCGCACATCATCCCCATCCACGACTGGGGCGAGATCGACGGCGTCCTCTACATCGACATGCGGCTGGTGCGCGGCCGCGATCTGCGCTCGCTGCTGGACGGTTCGGGGGCGCTGCCGCCGCTGCGGGTCATCGGGATCATCGAGCAGGTGGCCGCGGCGCTGGACGCCGCGCACTACTCGGGGCTGGTGCACCGTGACGTGAAACCCGCCAACATCCTCGTCACCGATGCGGATTTCGCATATCTCGCGGACTTCGGCATCGCGCGCGCCGAGGGCGACTCCACCATCACCATGACCGGCACGGCCGTGGGCTCCTACGCCTACATGGCCCCCGAGCGGTTCGACGCGGGCCCGGTCTCCGGCCGCGCCGACATCTACTCGCTGGGCTGCGTGCTGCACGAATGCCTCACCGGCGACAAGCCGTTCCCGGCCGACAATATGAGCGTGCTGATCCGCGCGCACCTGTCCGAGGCGCCGCCGCTGACCAGCATGCTGCGCGGCGGGATTCCGCCCGCCCTGGACGCGGTGATCGGCAAGGCGCTCGCCAAGGACCCGAACGACCGCTTCTACACCGCGGGCGAATTCGCGCGGGCCGCCCGCTCGGCGCTGGCCGGTCAGGGTCTGCCCCCGAATATGCCGGGCGCCGGTGGCCAGGGCGCGCCGGGTCAGCCGCCGCGGCCCGGCCGGACCGTGCCGCCCGGCCCGCCCGTGGGCGCGCCCCCGACCACCGTGCTGCCGACCGGCGGCCCGGCCGGTCCGGCGACGACCATGCTGCCGGGCGGCACCCCGCCGCCGCCCGCCCGCAATACCGATCCGACTGTGCGGCAGACCAATCCCGGCCGCCCGAACACCACGTCGATCCCGGCCTACATCACCGGCTCCTTCCCGGCGGCCGAGGATCCCTCGCCGTCGAGCGATCTGCCGATCATCACGCCCTCGGACCCGACCCGGGTGCGGGTCAGCGACTTCCACTACACGCCGCTGCCGCCGGATGCCCAGCAGCAGGCGGTGTGGGGTCACGCGCAGGCGCAACAGCGGGACTTCCCGTACGCGCCGGCGCCGGATCCCTCGCTGTATCCGACCTCCGAGCACGCCATCGTGCAGCCCGAGCCGCGGGCGCCGGGGCGGCGGCGCAAGCGGTCGGTGGCGGCGCCGGTGTCGATCGCCGTGCTGGTGGTGGCGCTGGCCGCGATCGCCGGTGCGATCGGCTGGCAAGTCCTCGACCGCTCCGGCAACGAAACACCCATAACGACGGCAGCACAGGGTGTTCCGGGAACCACGCCTCCGCGCTCACAGCAGACGAGCCCGGCGGCGCCCACCACGACATCCGACGCGGTCCAGCTGCCGGCGGGTGCTACGCCGTGTCCACCGACGTATGCGGCGCTGGGCGGCTTCGCCAATTCCGCGATCGGGAACACGGTCACGTCCTGTCCTTTCGCGGAGGCGGTTCGCCGGTCTTATGCCGATACGGCTACTGGCCGGCCGGGGTCGCCGGTTACTGTGGTGGCAGTGAGTCCGGTGACGGGCCGGTCTTACACGATGAACTGCACGGCCGCAGGCAAATTGGTGACCTGCGCTGGTGGCGAGAACGCGGTGGTGTATGTCTACTGATCCGATCCCGGCCTGTTGCAAGGGTTTTGTGCGCGGGCTGGCGGTGGCGGCTGTCCTGGCCGTGTCCGGGTGTGGTGTGAATGTCGGTGCGGTGCACCACTCTTCGGCGCAGGCGGATGAGATCAAGCCGGTCGGGGACAGCTCGAAGCTGCAGCAGTCCCCGCCCCTGATCGCGCCCGAATTGCCCGAACTGTTCGGTTTGCCGAAAACCATTGCGTTCGCGGCGGATTTCGCCGAGCTGAAGGCCGGACTCGAGGGCCGGATCGGCCTCGCGGTGATGCCGGTCGGCGGCGGCGAGATGACCCAGCTGGGCGACTGGACCACCGGCATCGCCTGGTCCACCATCAAGGTGCCGCTGGCCCTGGCGGCACTGCGCCACGACCCCACCGGCATGCGTTCCACCGCCGAGGCCGCCATCACCTTCTCCGACAACGATGCGGCGCAGACGCTGTGGACCTCGCTGGGCACCGGCAGCGAGGCCGCCGACGCGGTCGAGTCGATCCTGCGCGAGGCCGGCGACGTCGCCACCGATGTCGCCGCCCGCCACACCAAGCTGGCCGCGCTGGAATCCGACGATCTGCTCGCCTTCGGCGCGACCGACTGGTCGCTGGCCGACCAGGTGCACTTCGCCTCCCGGCTGCCCTGCCTGCCGCGCGCCAATTCCGTTGTCTCGCTGATGAGTGAGATCACCCCCAGCCAGAGCTGGGGCCTGGGCCGGCTGATCGGCGCGGAGTTCAAGGGCGGCTGGGGTCCCGACGACGACACCGGCAAATACACGGTCCGCCAGTTCGGCCTCGTCCCGACGCTGAACGGACCGGTGGCGGTGGCGCTGGCGGCCGAACCCGACTCGGGCAGTTTCGATGACGCCACCGACATGATGGACAAGCTGGCGCTGCTGGTCGGCGACCACCTGCCCGACCTCCACGGCGGACTCTGCTCGCACTGACCCTTTTCGGCCGCATGCCCACCGAAAATCACCCATACCCACGGCATTTGACCCCCCTCGTCCGGGAGCACGACAATCCCTGAGATTGACGGGGTTCCGGTGCGTCCGCTAGGAACAGGGAACGCGCCGGACGCCGGGGCAGATGGAGGTTGACGGGTGCACGCACCGATTTCACGCGGACGGCGGCGGCTCGCCCGGACCGCCGGTCGCGGCGCCCTGGTGTTGCTGCTCGGGGCGTTGACGGCCTGCAGCAGCAAACCCGTACTGGTACCGGATAAAACGAGCACCGCGGCGACGCCCGGAGCCACCGTCCCGGCCACCGTGGTCGCACTGCCGGGCACCCTGGCCTGGGATTTCGTCAATGAGCTGAAGCCGTCGCTGTCGGGCAAGGTGGGGCTGGCCATCACGCCGGTGGGCAGCGATCGCACGGTGGCGCTGGGCGATTGGAGCTCGGGACCGGGCTGGTCGACCATGAAGGTGCCGCTCACCCTGGCCGCGCTGCGCAAGAGCTCGTCCAACCAGACGGCCGCGATCAATGCCATCGAGTACTCCGACAACAGCGCGGCCGACACCCTGTGGCAGGCGCTGGGCTCGCCCGATGTCGCCGCCCAGACCGTCCAGGACGTGCTACGCGAGGGTGGCGACACCGACACCACGGTGCCCGCCACCCGCACCCGATCCGACTACTCGGCGTTCGGACAGGCCGACTGGTCGCTGGCCAATCAGGTCAAATTCGCGGCCAAACTGCCCTGTCTGCCCGAGTCCGACGCGGTCACCTCGCTGATGAGCAAGGTCAGCTCCGGTCAGCGCTGGGGCCTGGGCACGCTGGACGGGGCCGAGTTCAAGGGCGGCTGGGGCCCCGACACCAGCGGGAACTACCTGGTCAGGCAGCTGGGCCTGATTCCCACCGCGGGCGGGCAGATCGCCATCGCGATTGCCACCCAGCCCAATTCGGGCTCCTTCGACGACGGCACCGTCATGCTCACCAAGGTCGCCACCCTGATCGGCAAGCACCTCGACGAGCTCCGGGGCGGCGTCTGCGCGGCGGGCTAGCGGCCCGGCCGAACCGCCGCGAACCGTAACCGGCGGTTCACGGGGGTGCAGCCCACGGACCACCGATCTCAGGGCAAGATGGGGTCCATGCGCATCGGAGTCTTGACCGGAGGCGGAGACTGCCCAGGCCTGAATGCCGTGATCCGTGCTGTCGTTCGCACCGCGAACGGCCGCTGGGGAGACGCCATCGTGGGATTCCAGGACGGCTGGCGCGGACTACTCGAGGATCGCAAGATCCAGATCCTCAACAACGACCGCACCGACCGGCTGCTCACCAAGGGCGGCACCATGCTCGGCACCGCGCGCACCAATCCGGATGTCCTGCGCGCCGGACTCCCCCGCATCAAGCAGACCCTCGACGACAACGGCATCGACGCGCTCATCCCCATCGGCGGCGAGGGCACCCTCACGGCCGCCTCCTGGCTGGCCGACGAGGGCGTCCCCGTGGTGGGCGTGCCCAAGACCATCGACAACGACATCGACTGCACCGACACCACCTTCGGCCACGACACCGCGGTCGCCATCGCCACCGAGGCCATCGACCGGCTGCACACCACCGCCGAATCCCACCAGCGCGTCATGCTGGTCGAGGTGATGGGGCGGCACGCGGGCTGGATCGCCATCAACTCCGGCATCGCCGCCGGAGCCCACCTCACCCTGGTGCCCGAGGTGCCGTTCGACGTGGACGAGGTCTGCGCCATGGTGAAACGGCGCTTCCAGCGCGGGGATTCGCACTTCATCTGCGTGGTCGCCGAGGGTGCGCACCCCGATCCGGAGTCCATGACGCTGCGCGACGGCGGCATCGACGAATTCGGGCACGTCCGCTTCACCGGGGTCGCCCAGCAGCTGGCGCCGGAGATCGAGCGGCGCATCGGCAAGGAGGTCCGGGTGACCGTGCTCGGGCACGTGCAGCGCGGCGGCACACCGACGCCGTACGACCGGGTGCTGGCCACGCGATTCGGCGTGCACGCGGCGGAAGCCGTGCACGCCGGGCAATTCGGGCAGATGGTGGCGTTGCACGGCACCGAGATCGCGCTGGTGCCGCTGTCGGAGGCCACCAAGCAGCTGAAGCTGGTGCCGCAGGACCGGTATCGGGAGGCGGCCGCCTTCTTCGGCTGAGCCGGAACAGCTCTCACGGCCCTCGCACGCGACCGTGCGAGGGCCGTTTCGCGTCCCGGGGAGAACCCGCTCAGTCGTCGCGGTGGTGGGCGTAGTGACGGGCCGCGCGGGCGCGATTGCCGCAGGCCACCGAGCACCACTCCTGGCGCGGATGGGATTTCACGAAATATCGCACGCAGCGCGGGGCGGGGCAGACGCGGATCTGCTCGGCCTGCGGTCCGCCGAAGAACTCGATGACGGCGTCGGCCAATCCGGCCTTGACCGTGTCCAGTTCGGTCTTCGTGAGCAGCCGGTATTCGAGACGCTGCCCTTCGCTGTCCCATTCGAGCAGCCGCAGCGCCGGGGCGGCGGCGTGGTTGATCGCGGCCAGCGACTCGGGGAAGGGCGGCAGCACGGAGGCGTCGGCGGAGCTGGGCGGATGCGGCGCAACGTATTCCGCGAACAGCGCGCGCACCTGCTGGCGCAGGTCCACCAGGGCGGCGCGCTCGTCCTCGGTGGGCAGGTAGGCCTCGAGATCCACGTACATGCCGACGTCGGCGGCATGAGCGACCAGCCATTCCCGGGTGGACTCACGGGTGCCGAAGGCGTCGGTCAGACCGCGACTGGTGGCGCGGATGGTGTTCGCCAAACGAAGTGCCAAGGGATCGACCATGACTCGATTCTAACGGGTATTGATTTCCGAAGCCATGATGTTCTAACGTGTGAAAGCACGATCTTCCGTTAGAAAGTTGGGACGTCATGATCACTCCGATCGAGCAAGCACCCCTGTTGGACGAGGTCCGCAAGCGCATGGGCCGGGTGCCGAACATGACCAAGGTGATGGCGAACGCGCCCGTGGTACTGGAGGGTTACCTCGGGCTGGCCGGCGCGCTGAAGAAGGGCACGCTGCCCGCTCCGACCTCGGAGCGCATCGCGCTCACCGTCGGCGCGGCCAACGACTGCGGCTACTGCGTCGCCGCGCACACCTTCACCGGCAAGCGGGTCGCCAAGCTCAGCACCGAGGAGATCGAGGCCGCCAAGCAGGGCACCTCGGCGGACGCGAAGGAGGCCGCGGCCGTGGCCTTCGCCCGCGAGCTGACCGAGAGCCGCGGCAAGGCCAATCCGGCCGAAGCGCTGGCCGCGGGCTGGACCCAGGAGCAGGTGCTCGAAATCGTCGCCCTGGTCGCCCTGCAGACCCTGACCAACTACGTCAACAAGGTCGGCGAGACCGAAAACGACTGGCCCGCCGCGTAATTTGTCCCATTCATGGCGTGATCGGCCCCCTCGGGGGCCGCACGCGAATACCTAAGGTCGACACTCATGAACGGCGTCAAGTCCCCCAGCCTGATCGACGCGCAGGTGCTGCGCTCCCTGCTGCACAACGGCATCGTGGTCCGCGCGGTCGCGCTGGCCGTGGCCACCATCGTGCTGCTCGCCATCCACCACCCCACCTGGGTCCCCTACGCGGTCAGCGGTTACGCCATCTGGAACGCCGCCGCGGTCACCCTCAATTCCGCCCGCGCCGCCGCGCGCACCGCCTGAACGCGACCGAAAGCGGCTCGCGCGCAATCTCAGTGGTCGAATCGCCCCGCGGCCACGGCGGTGGTGAAACGATCCCAATCCGCCGGCGGGAACACCAGCGCCGGACCACCGGGATTCTTGCTGTCCCGCACCCCGACACCGCCGGCCAGGAACGCGATCTCCACGCATTCCTTGGCCCCGGTGCTGCGGGCGCTCTTGAACCACCGGACGCCGGGTTCGACGGTCACGTCGCGTACTCCTTCGCCGCCCTCCGCAGGAGGTCTCTGCTCGTCGTCTCGTCCAACGCGGCGCGCTGAATCGCTTGGTAGGCCTCGCGGTAGCGATCGACCGCGGCCTGCTTCTCCAGGTAGAGGTCGCCGAGAAAGTTCTCCAGGTAGACGACCGTGGGTTCGACGGGCCGGTTACCCGCGTCATGGCCGAAATCCAGGATCACGAACGGGCCCACGGTGTGGCCGATCGGCACCCCCGCCGAGAAGGGTAGTACACGAACAGCGATCGTCGGCAGAGTCGACATGTCGGCCAGCCGCCGCAGCTGCCCCGCCATTACGCGCGGACCGCCGACAACGCGATGTAGTGCGGTTTCGTGTACCACCACATCGAAGTGCGCGGGACTTCGCTTGCGCGTCAAGAGGCTTTGACGACGGGTCTTCAACTGCACCCGGCGGTCGAGTTGGTCACTTGCAGCATCCGGCCAGTAATCATTGATCAGGACCCGTGCGTACTCGGCGGTCTGCAGCAGGCCGGGAATGATCTCCGGCTGGTAGGAGATGAGGCCGCGGGCCGAAGCCTCCAGGCCCACATACACATTGAAACCCTCGGGTATCAGATCGTCGTACTCGTGCCACCACGACTTGACGCTGGTCTGTTGCGCGAGGCCGGTCAGGGCCGAACAGAATTCGTCGTCGAAGTCGTAGATCCGGCACAATTCGCGGACATCGAGAACCCGGATCTTCTCGGCATTTCCGGTTTCCAGACGCTGCAGTTTGGACTCGCTCCACTCCATCAGGGCGGCGGCCTCGGCAATCGTCATATTGCACTGCATCCGGCCTTCCCGCAGGTACCTGCCCAGCTGCCGGCGCGGCAAAGTCGAACCATGATCGGACATCGAATCCTCCCCCACGAAGGCTGTTTTCGGTCACTGCGAATGATGCTCCCACGCGATATGAATGCTGACCTGGAGCTTTCGGAAAGTTTCCCACCGCGGGCGGGCAGTGATTGTCGGTTCGCCGAAACGGTGCTGGACTGGAGTCGCGCCCGGTGAGAACCGGAGCCCTGATATCTCTGGACCCACTCGTCCCCGAGCCGGGCGCACCCAATCCCCCCGTGCCGACCTCCGAGATCGGGTGTGACAAGGACCCGATTGCGGCGTGGCGCGCAAGGAATCTCGGTAGGCTTGTGTGGGCCCGGCGCACCAGCGCCGCACGCCGAGCGCCAGCGCCGGACCGCGAACTGTCCAGCCCCCTGCGCTGCCCCCGGTGGACACCATGATGTATCTGTTCGACTGCACAATGGACCCCGGCGACCTGGGCCTGCCCCAGGCCCATCAAGCCATGCAGATCCACAAGTTCTGCACCGTGGACAACTGCCTGGTCCGCCGCCGAGCCCGCCAAATCCTCGTCGACAAAGGGCAAATGGTCCTCGGCGACCGCGCCCACTATCCCTAGCCCGACACCACCACGACGGCCACGGCCACCAGCAGCACCAGCGCCAATACCGCGAGCCCCAGCACCACCAGCGCGGTGGCCTGCGAGGCTCCGGCCCGCTGCCCGGCCGCCGGAACCGCCGGCGGCCGCATCGGCCCGACCCCGAACGGCGGCGGACCGAATCCCTGACGCCCCGGCATCCCCACCGGTCCGGCCGCCACCCGCTCGACAGCACCACTCGAAACCGGCTCGGCCACAACGAACTCCGCCGCGGGCGCGGCCTGCACCGCGCCTGCGGTGGCCTGATTCGCACCCGCGGGCACGAACGCGCCCGAATCCGGGTGCCGCGACATCCCGCCCTTCTCATCCTCGCCGCGGACCACCGTCTCCGGCGCAGGCTCGGCCGCGCCGTCACCGGCCGACTCATCGGGCCGGGTCGCCGCGTCGCCGCCGGTCGATCCGGATTCCTCCCCGACGGCGGTCGGCGAATCCTCCACCACCGCAGCGAGATCCGTCGAATCGGACGATTCCGACGCCGACTCCGCCTCCTGCACCACCAGTTCCGGCCCCTCCTCCGGAGAGACCGCCGAAACCACCGGCTGCGGAACGACATCGGTCGGCCGCTGCCACACCTCATCCCCGGAAGGCTGTGGCCGGTACCTCGGCCCCGACCCGACCTGATCGGCGGGTTCCGGCGCCTGCGGGTAGGGGCGAACGGTCGGGCCTGAGCCGACGCGGTCCGCGTCCTGCGATACCGGGGGGACCGGTGCGGCCGGTTGGGCGGGCGCGGGATACGCGGAGGGCCCGGCCGGGGATGGCGGCGGTACCGGATAGGCCGGTCCCACCGGGGGTGGGAGGACGGGCTGGCCGGGCTGGGGTTGCGGGGCCGGGTAATTGGGAGCGGCGGCCGGTTGCGGGGAGTTCGGTGCGACCGGCTGAGGCGCCGGGAAGTTGGGTGCGGCCGGCGGGGGCTGGGCGGCGGACGGCGGCACCGGGTAGGGCTGCTGGTTCGCCGGGACCGCCGGGGGCGGGTAGGCGGCGGGCGGGGCCTGGAACGGCGGGGCGGGGTAGGGCTGGGCGTAGTTCGGTTGGGGGGCGGGTGGGTTGGGGTACACGGGGTGCTGGGCCGGGGGGCCGGAGAGGGCCCGGCGGGCGGCCTTGGCGAAGTCGGTGCAGGTGGGGAAGCGGTCGGCGGGGCGTTTGGCCATGGCCTTGGTGAGGACGGCGTCCATGGCCGGGGAGAGGCCGGGGCGGCGGAGGCTGACCGGGGGCGGGAGGAGCTGGAGGTGGCCGCGGATCAGTTCACCGGGGTGGGGGGAATCGAAGGGGCCCACACCGATCAGGAGCCAGTAGAGGGCGCAGGCCAGGGAGTACTGGTCGGTGGTCGGGTCGAGGTGGGCGCCGGTCATCTGTTCGGGCGAGGCGTAGGCCAGGGTGGCGGTGAACATCCCGGCCTGGGTGAGGTGGGTGGAGTCCTCGCGCAGGCGGGCGATGCCGAAGTCGGTGAGGAAGACGCGTTCGCCGTGGCCGGCGACGGCACGGGCCAGAATGATGTTGGCGGGCTTCACATCCCGGTGCAGGACGCCCATGCCGTGCGCGTAGTCCAGGGCGTCGGCGACGCCCTCGATCACCTGCACCGCGCGCTCCGGGGGCAGCGTGGCCACGTTCACGCCCGCCGCGTCCACCCCGTCCACGTACTGCATGGAGATCCACAGCATCTCGTTCTCGGTGCCGCGGTCGTACACCTCCACGATATTGGGGTGGTCCAGCCGCGCGACCAGATCCGCCTCGCGCTCGAATCGGGCGCGGATCTCGGTGTCCGCGTACAGTTCCCGGTTCAGCAGCTTCAGTGCCGTCAGCTTGCCCAGGCGCGGATGCCGGGCCAGATACACCGAGCCCATCCCGCCCTGACCGAGCAGTCGTTCGATGGTGAACCCGGCGAACACGTCACCGCCATTCAGCACTGTCCACGACCCCCTTCCGGTGACGTACAAATCCGTGAGCCTACCCGCCGAAACGCTGTCGGGGCAGGTCAGCCGGGGGTCACCAGTCCGGATTCGTAGGCCAGCACCACCGCCTGCGCCCGATCGCGCAGGTTCAGTTTGGTGAACACCTTCGACACGTGGGTCTTCACGGTTTGTTCCGCCACGAACAGGCTTTCGGCGATCTCGGCATTGGACATGCCGCGCGCCACCAGTTCCAGCACCTCCCGCTCGCGCGGGGTGAGCACCGACAGTTGCGGGGCGGGCGCGCGCCGGGTGCGGCGGCTGGTGACGTCGGCGATGAGCCGGCGCGTCACCGTCGGCGCGAGCAGCGCGTCCCCGGCGGCCACCACCCGCACGGCGCGCACCAGTTCCTCGGCGGGCGCGTCCTTGAGCAGGAAGCCGCTGGCGCCGATGCCGAGCGCCTCGTACACGTAGTCGTCGATGTCGAAGGTGGTGAGCATGAGCACCCGCACCGGCGGGTCGAATCCGGCGTCGAGAATCACCTTGGCCGCGTCGAGCCCGTTCATCTCGGGCATGCGCACGTCCATGAGCACCACGTCCGGCCGCAGCCGTTTCGCTTCGGCCACAGCGGCTTTCCCGTCCGGGGCGTCACCGATCACGCTGATGTCGGGCTGCGCGGCCAGCAATGCCCCGAACCCCTGCCGCACCATCGCCTGGTCGTCGGCGATCAACACGGTTATCGCCACTGTCCCACCTCACGCACGCAACCGAGTTTGCCATGCCGGGGGCGGAACGGCCGTCACGAAGACAACTTCGCACCCCCGGCCGGGTAGGGACCGGGATTACAGCGTGACCGGGGTGAGGGCGGTCAAGGGCAGCCGGGCGTGGACGTCGAAGCCGCCGTCGGGCCGGGGTCCGGCGGTGAGCACGCCGCCGACCGCCGCCGCGCGGGTCTGCATACCCGCGATACCGGAGCCCGCGGCGGAGGAGTGGTCGCCGGTGCGGACCGCGATCGGGCGATCATTGCCGACGCTCAGGGTGAGTTCGTGGGTGCAGGCGATGTGCACCCGCACCGCCGCGCCCGGCGCGTGCCGCGAGGCATTGGCCAGCGACTCCTGCACGATCCGGTACAGCGCCAGCCCGGTGGTCTCCGGTACCGCGCCGAGCTCGCCGTCGACGGTCCAGGTGAGCGGCACCCCGGCCCGCTGCGCGCCCTCCAGCAGGCCCGGCAGGTCCGCGGCGGAGGGCTGCGGCGCGTGCTCGGGCAGCTGCCCGTCGCTGCGCAGCACGCCCAGCATGCCGCGAATCTCGTTGAGCGCGGCCCGCGCACCCGTCCCGATGGATTCGAATTCGGCGCGGGCCTCGGCCGAGAGCCCGTCGATCCGGTAGGGCGCGGTCTGCGCCTGCACCACCACCATCGACATGTGGTGGGCCACCACGTCGTGCAGGTCGCGGGCGATGCGGGCCTTCTCCTCCAGGATCGCGCGCCGGGCCCGCTCCAGCTCGGTCTCCTCCTCCGACTTCAGCAGCGCCCGCCGCGACAGCACCACCCACCGGATGAGCAGGCCGAACACCACCAGGCCGGTGATGGCCAGCGGCCAGCCGAAACCGGACTCGGCGAAACTGTCGCCGGTCTGGGCCATGGCGGTGGCGAACAGCAGCGAGGTCGACAGCCACACCACACCCACGATCCGGATGGGCGCGCGCACCGCCACCGCGAACACCAGGGCGAACAGCGCCAGAATGTGCACCACCTGGAACGGGATGGTGTTTCCCGGCTGATGCGGCACGGCCAGCGTGATCAGCAGCGCCGACCCGGCCGAAACCGCCCATCCCAGTGGCGGATTCACCCGCACCAGCAGGATCGGGAAGGCCGCGAACCCGGCGATGAACGGCGCGGCGGCCGCGGGCACCTTGTGGGTCACATGCAGTGTCGGCCACGCCACCGCGATGAAGATGAGCGCGAGCAGCACCGTGAACCCGTCGAACCACTGCCGCGCCCGTGCCACCCGGGCCTGCCCTGACAACTTTCCACCCATGGCATCGACGGTAGAGACTCCGCCCGCCCCGCACCTCATACCCCTGAGTGATCTCCCACCCCCTACCCCGGTACGACACCGGCACGGGTGTCCCCCGCACCGCCCACGACGCAACCGCCCCACAGGCTGACGCCCCGGTCGGAGGCCGATTCCTAGCGTCGATCCCATGAGAGCGTTCCCGACTTCCCGCAGGAATTCGCCCCGTTCCACCTCGTCTGTCATCCCGTCGCACGACGCCGCCGGACTCCACCGGTACGGCGCGCTCGCGGCCGCGGCCGCCGTGGTGTGCACGGTCGGCGTCGCGTTCGCCCCGGCGGCCGGAGCGGCGGCCGGCCTGCCGCGCCAACCCGAGAGCTCGTCGGCCCGGGCTGGCCTGCTGGAGTCGATCGCCGCCCGGCCGAATCCCGCCGCGATCCCCGACGACTTCGCGACCGCAGCCGGGTACCGCCCCGTCGTCGAGGCGGGCATGCTCCTCAACCCGGAGGGTGACTGCTCCTCCCCCATCCCCCTGCCCGCCGAATTCGACCTGGCCTGCAAATCCCATGACCTCGGCTACGACCTGCTGCGCTACGCCGCCGCCCACGGCCAGCCGCTGGGCCCCTGGGCCCGCCAATCCGTGGACGCCGCACTGGAACAGCGCATGCACACCGCGTGCGCGGCCCGCGAGGATGCGATGTCGCGCACACAGTGCCAGGTCATGGCCACGATCGCCGCGACGGCCGTGGACCTGAACTCCATCCGCCAGGACTACGGCAGCCCCGTCTACGAGCCGTTCTTCGAGCACACCGGCGCGGGCCCCACACCCGCCGCCCTCGCCGTGGCCGGCGTCGGGATCGCCGGACTGGCCTCCGCGGCAACCGTTCTGGTGCGCCGTGCCCGCTCCCGCCGGGACACAGCGGCTCGGGAGCGCGACTTCGCGATCGCCGGTACCGCCTCGGCGGTGGCGCTGTGATCCCGGCCGGGCACGCCGCTCGTCGCGTGCGCCTCGAGCGGGTGCGTACGGATGCGACCGTCGCGCTGCGGAAGTCGAGCAATCAAACCGAACCCACGCCGGGCGAAGCTCCGACGGGGAGAAGTGGTGCTGCCGTGCCGCGGCCTCGTGGGGCCTCGGGGTGGACATGGTTCCACGCGCCACGGGTCGGGACGAGCGCGGCGGTGGCGGGCGGGACGCTGGCGTCGCTGGCGCCGGGGCTGCTGCCGCGCACCCCGTCGGCGCAGGCGATCGTGACCGCGCTGCTGGTGCTGATCGGGCTGGCGTTGGCGGGGATCGTCCGGATGGTGTTGCGCTGGACTCGGTTCGGGGTGGAGCGGCTGGCGCGGTGGCGGGTTCCGGTGGCGGTCGCGGGGACGGGCCTGGTCGGGGGTGCGATGGGGTATGCCGAGCATTGGCAGAACTCGCTGCGGAATGCCATGGGGGTCGGGGGTATCGGACCGGGGTACTGGGTGCAGTGGCTGGCGTGGACGGTGCCGATCGTGGCGCTGGTGGTGGGTCTGGCACACGGGGTGCGGTGGGTGGTGCGGCGATTGGGGCGGGCGCGGAGTATCGCGGCGGCGGCGGCGCTGGGCGTGGCGGCGCA
The DNA here is from genome assembly GCF_050955695.1 of Nocardia sp. CA-136227. Lineage (NCBI taxonomy): Bacteria > Bacillati > Actinomycetota > Actinomycetes > Mycobacteriales > Nocardiaceae > Nocardia > Nocardia sp. CA-136227. Next base: position 2,125,275 of record NZ_CP192081.1, on the reverse strand, counting down.
GCTGCTGGTGGTGCCGAGCGTGGTGGAGTGGCGGCGGGCGGCGTACGCGGCGGCGGATTCGTTCGTGGATCCGGAGCTGGTGCAACCGGATTCACCGACCCGGTCGGGGAGTCCGGTGTCGATGGCGAGCTGGCCGTCGCTGGGAGCGCAGGGGCGGCGGTTCGTGGCGGGGACGCCGGCGCGGGCGGTGCGGGTGTACGTCGGGTTGAACTCGGCGACGGGGCTGGAGGCGCGGGTGGCGCTGGCGGTGCGGGAGCTGGAGCGGACGGGTGGATTCGAACGGCGGAATCTGGTGGTGACCGTGCCGACCGGGTCGGGGTGGATCGACAGCGATGCCGCCAAGGGACTGGACGCGCGGTTCGGCGGGGATGTGGCGCTGGTCGGATTGCAGTACTCGGACGCGCCCAGCTGGGTCACCTTCGTCTTCGGGCGCGATGCTGCCGAGGAGTCGGCGCGGGCCCTGTTCCGGGCTGTCGAACAACGGATTTCGACGCTGCCGGATCCGCCGAAGCTCTACATCTACGGGCAGAGCCTGGGCGCGCTCGGCGGCAGCGCGGTGTTCACCGATGACACCGATCTGGACCGCCGTACCTGCGGTGCGCTCTGGGCGGGCCCGCCGGGCGGGCAGGTGCGGCACGGGCGGGCGGCGGTGCTGGCCAATGCCTCCGATCCGGTGGTGCACTGGTCACCGTCCCTGCTGTGGCGCGCACCGGATCTCACCGGCACCCGGCCGGATGCTCCTGTCCCGCCGTGGTTTCCGGTGGTGAGCTTCCTGCAGACCTCCGCCGACCTGCTGGGCGCGCTGGACGCCCCGGCCGGTCACGGACACCGCTACGGCGTGGACCAGGGCACGGTGCTGCCGGGCTGCTGAGTCGGTTCGCGGACTTCGCGGGTGAAGTCCGCGACCAGCCGGTCGATGGCGGCGGCCGCGTCGAGCCGAGCCCGCCAGACCTCCGGAATGGCGTCCGCGCCGAGGCGGGCCCCGAGCAGCGCGCCGCAGATGGACCCGGTGGAGTCGCTGTCCCCGGAGTGGTTGACCGCCAGCAGCACGCCGTTGCGGAAGATCTCCTCCGGTGTGCCGCCGACGTTCTCGGCGCACACCGCCGCGCACACCGCCAGCGCGAGGGCCTCGGACCCGATAACGCCGCTGCCCAGTCGTTCCAGCAGTCCGGGCGCGGGCATGGGCCGTCCCCGGAAGGCGATGGTGTCGGCCAGCCGCACGGCCGCGTCGAGCGCCTCGGAGGTCTCCTCGTGGTTCCGGTTCCGGACCAGCTGCGCGCGAGCCTGTTCCACGGCGGTCCGCACGTCCAGTCCCCGGCCCAGCCCGTACACGGTGGCCGCGAAGGTGCCCGCGGGCAGCCAGCCGCTCGGGTTGCCGTGGGTGAGGGCCGCCGCGTCGCAGGCCAATTCGAAGGCGTGCTCGAGCGACGGCGTGAATCCGCAGGGCGCGGAACGCACCACAGCCGCGCAGCCCTTGGAGTCGTTGATCGGATGGTCGCGGGTGCCCAGCGGGGTGCCTGGGCGCTGCCGGGCGGCCGCGCGCAGCATGGCGGAGATGGTGGTCTGGGTGGGGCCCCGGTAGGTCATCAGCTCCGGGTACATGGTCAGCCCGCTCTGCAACGGCACCGGCTGTTCGGGCACGGCGGCCTGACCCTGCCCGCGCAGCCACACCAGCAGGTTCTCCTGGATCATGCCGGCGGCCACGGCATTGCCGCGAGCTCGCACGCGCGCGCTGCGGATCAGCGCCTCCATGGTGAACAGCGTCAGCTGGGTCTCGTCGGAGATGCGGCCCTTGTAGCCGCCGCCCTCCCCGGTGACGCCCTGATTCCCGTAGCGCAGCTGGATGTTCCGCAGCAGCATGGTCTCGATCGGCGCGCCCAGCGCGTCCCCGATGGCGCCGCCGAACAGGCAGCCGCGCACGGTGTCCTCGCGGGGCAGCCGGTCGGCGGCCAACGCGCGGGGCCGCCGCACCAGGGACACCGGTTCGGCCACCGTCTCCCATGCGGCCCGCGCGAATTCGTAGCAGGTCTCGTAGCGGTCGCGCGGGTCCTTGGACAGCGCGCGTCGCAGCACCGCGTCCAGTTCGGCGGGGACCTCACGCCGGAACTGGCCGGCGGACGGCGGCGGGGACTGCAGATGGCCGAGCATGACGGTCGCGATGTTCGGCGCGTCGAAGGGCCCGCGCCCGGTGAGCAGCCGGAACAGGGTGCAGGCCAAGGAGTACTGGTCCGAGCGCGGCCCCATGGGCGCGGAGGTCAGCTGCTCCGGGGAGGCGTAGGCGAGGGTGGCGTTGAGCATGCCGGTGCGGGTCAGGTGCGCGGTGTCGTCGAGCACCCGGGCGATGCCGAAGTCGCTGAGCAGGACTCGTTCGGCGAAGCCGGTGCCGATGCCGCCGGAGCGCGACAGCAGCAGGTTGGCGGGCTTCACGTCGCGGTGCAGGACGCCGCGCGCGTGCGCGTAATCCAGTGCGGCCGCGGTCTGCACGATGATCTCGACCGCCCGGTCCGGGGGCAGATCGAAGGGGTCGATGGACGCGCCGTCGACGCCGTCCACGTACTGCATGGCGATCCACAGCTGCTCGCCCTCGTCACCACGGTCGAAGACGGTGATGATGTTGGGGTGGTCGAGCTGGGAGATCACATCGGCCTCGCGCTCGAAGCGCTGCCGGGTCTCGTTGTCGCCGAACATCTCCCGGTGCAGCAGTTTGAGCGCGATCAGCCGCGGGAGCCGAGGGTGGCGGGCCGCGTAGACCGAACCCATTCCGCCACGGCCCACTTCGCGCTCGATCACGTAGCCCGCGAAGACTTCGCCGCGTCGCAACATCCCCTGACAAACCCTTCACACACGCCGAAACGCTGCCAGCCTACCGGTCGGGACCGACGCGTCGCAGGCAATGCCGGATCGGCCGGATACCGACTGCCCGGAATCGGACAAGCCGGACGATGGCGCGCATCCCCCGCTGACCTGCGGCGCACCGGTCCGGTCCGCGGACAGCGAACGGCCCCCGCCGGTGGATACCGACGGGGGCCGAATTCGCTTGCGGGATCGACCGATCAGGCGATCGGGCCGCGGGCCGCCTCGTAGGCCGCGCCGACCCGGTACAGGCGGTCGTCGGCCAGGGCCGGGGCCATGATCTGCAGGCCGACCGGCAGACCGTCGTCCGCGCTGAGCCCGGACGGCACTGACATGGCGCAGTGCCCGGCCAGGTTGGTCGGCAGCGTGCACAGGTCCGAGAGGTACATGGCCAGCGGGTCGTTGACCTTCTCGCCCAGCTTCCACGGGGTGAACGGACTGGTCGGCGAGACCAGCACGTCGACGGTCTCGTAGGCCTTGTCGAAGTCCCGCGCGATCAGGTTGCGGACCTTGTTGGCCTGGCCGTAGTAGGCCTCGTAGTAGCCCGAGGACAGCGCGTAGGTGCCGATCATGATGCGGCGCTTGACCTCCGGGCCCAGGCCGGCCTCACGGGTCATGGACATGACCTGCTCGGCCGAGTGGGTGCCGTCGTCGCCGACGCGCAGGCCGTACCGCATGGCGTCGAAGCGCGCCAGGTTCGACGACACCTCCGACGGCAGGATCAGGTAGTAGGCGGGCAGCGCGTACTCGAAGTGCGGGCACGACACCTCGATCACCTCGGCGCCCAGCTCCTTCAGCTGCGCGACCGCGGCGTCGAAGGAGGCGAGGACGCCCGGCTGGTAGCTGTCGGAGTGAAGCTCGCGCACCACACCGACTTTCAGGCCCGACAGATCGCCCTTGGCGCCCTCGCGGGCGGCGGCGACCACCGGCGGCACCGGCACATTGCGGGAGGTGGAGTCACGCGGGTCGTACCCGGCGATGACCTCGTGCAGCAGCGCGGTGTCCAGCACGGTGCGACCGCACGGGCCGCCCTGGTCCAGCGAGGACGCGCAGGCGACCAGGCCGAAGCGGGACACGGTGCCGTAGGTCGGCTTGGTGCCGACGGTCGCGGTGACCGCGGCGGGCTGGCGGATCGAGCCGCCGGTGTCGGTGCCGATCGCCAGCGGGGCCTGGTAAGAGGCCAGCGCGGCGGCCGAGCCGCCACCCGAACCACCCGGAATCCGTTCGGTGTCCCAGGGATTGCGGGTCGGGCCGTAGGCCGAGTTCTCGGTCGACGAACCCATGGCGAACTCGTCCATGTTCGTCTTGCCGAGGATCGGGATGCCCGCCTCGCGCAGCTTGGTGGTCAGCGTCGCGTCGTAGGGCGACACCCAACCCTCGAGCATCTTCGACCCGCAGGTGGTCGGCATGTCGACGGTGGTGAAAACGTCCTTGAGCGCCAAGGGAACACCGGCCAGCGGCGAGGCCACGGTCCCGGCGGCGACCTGACGGTCCACCTCGGCGGCGGTGACCAGCGCCTGCTCGCCCGCGACGTGCAGGAAGGCGTTGATCTCCCCGTCGACCTCGGCGATGCGGCGGATGTGGGCCTCGGTGACCTCGACCGAGGACACCTCGCGGGTGTGGATCTTGTCCGCGAGTTCCGCCGCGGACAGCTTGGTCAGGTCCGTCATTCGCCCTCTCCCAGAATCTGCGGAACCATGAACCGCTGCTCCTCGACGGCCGGGGCCATGGCGAGCGCCTCGTCCGGAGTCAGGCACGGGCGCGGCACATCCGGGCGCGTCACGTTGGTCTCCGGATTCGGGGATGCGGTGGCGGGCACATCGGCGGCGGCGACCTGCGAGATCTGTGCGACGTGGGTCAGGATGGAATCCAGCTGACCGGCGTACAGATCGAGTTCGTCGTCCGTCAAAGCGAGCCGGGACAGCCGGGCGAGGTGGGCTACCTCGTCCCTGGAGATGGCGGGCACCGCGGGACCCCTTTCGGCATGGTTCGAGCTAGGTGATTGGCCATCCGACAGCCTAGTGGGTTCACCTTCGGCCACCGGTCGCAGGTACGCGCCGGACCTGGCACCATCAATGTGTGACCCACGGGTAGGTGGCCCGCGTCACAGCAGATGCTTCGATTCGATAACGGGCTCTCGAGGGTGTAAGTATTGCGGGACTCGGGTACCCGTCGGAAAGTTTCGGTCGCACAGTAAAGAAAGGAAGGCACGTGTCATACCTGCTTCGCGTGCAACTTCCGGATCGCCCGGGGAGTCTCGGATCGCTGGCGCTGGCGCTGGGTTCCGTTGGCGCGGACATCCTCTCGCTGGATGTCGTCGAGCGCGGCGACGGCTTCGCGATCGACGACATCGTCGTCGAGGTGCCGACGGGCGCATTGCCCGACACCCTCATCACCGCCGCCGAATCACTGCACGATGTGCAAGTGGATTCGCTGCGGCCGTACTCGGGGATCCTCGACACCCATCGCGAACTCGAGCTCATCGACCAGGTCGCCAACGCACGCGACGACCGGTTGCAGGTGCTCGTCGACGGTGCGCCCCGGGTGCTGCGGGTCGGCTGGTCGACCGTGATCGACATGGGCCCGCAGGGCGCCTACCGGGTGGTGGGTTCCCAGAGCGCGCCGTCCACACAGGCCGCCTCCGCGCCGTGGATGCCCTTGGAGAAGCCGTCGGTGCTCGACGGTGACGCCGACTGGGTGCCGGACCTATGGAAGGACATGGACACCAAGCTGGCGGCGGCGCCACTCGGCAACACCGGCAAGGTGCTGCTGCTGGGCCGCCCGGGCGGACCGGACTTCCGGCCCTCGGAGGTGGCTCGCCTGGGCTACCTGGCCGGCATCGTCGCGACCGTGCTGGGCTGAGTCACACCCGCTTTCACCTCGCGTTTCACGCCCCTACCGGAGATCCGGTGGGGGCGTTTCGCATTGCCGGGCCGCCGCGCGCCTGCCGTTTCCTACGTAGGAACTCAGTAGATTCCCAGGTTTTATCTACTATTCACCTACGTAGGTCATCTACGTTCTTACTTAGTAGATAAGGAACGGCCGAGACGCCGCGCAGAGAGGCAATGACGCCATGCAGCACGCCCATCGACCACGACCCCACCTCCGCATCATCGGCCTGATCCTGGCCCCACTGGCCGGCGCCGCCGTGCTCGCCGCGGGACAGGCATCCGCCGACCCGTCCACACACGGCGGCACATCACCCGGAGCCTCCGACCCGTCGCGGACGTCCGGGGACCGCGGCAACCGGTCCGGCATCATCACGCACGGCAATGACCCCACCGGCATCCACGCCCGGGATCCGCTCGGCTTCAACCACACCGACACCGATCCGGTTCTCCAGAATCAGCACCCGCGGAAACCCGGCACGGTCCGCCCGCCGCACCAACCGCCGAACCGGGTCGGCGGCGGCGACCCGGCCACCTGGACGCCCAAGTGGGACCGGGACGGTTCCGGCTACACCGTCTGCCCCGCGCTCGCCAGCCACTGCTGACCACGTACCGAGACCAGGGAGCGACCATGACCACTGCAATCACCACGCCGCGCGGCTCGCGACGCTTCGGGCGGGCCGCCGCCGCGCCCATCGCCATCGCCGCCCTGGCCGTCGCCGGGCTGCCGCTGGCCGCGACCGCCGAGGCGGAGACCGGCGAGCGCCGGGCCCGCGCCGGGTGTCTGTGGGCGGGAACGACTTACCCGCAGGACAGCACCGTCATCGCGGGCGGCACCAGCTTCCGGTGCGGCACCGACGCCGGGGCGCCGTACTGGTTCGCCGGGGCGGATACCGATCGGCCCGCCACGGTGCGGACACCGGGCGCGACCGGCAGCCCGGTCGGTCAATTCAGTCCGGGCGCACGGCAACCCGGCACCAGCTACACCGACTACTGCGTCGGCAATCAGCTGATCCCGGGCACCGACGACGTGTACCAGGTGGTCCGGGTCTCCGGGGACGTGCTGCTCTGGAAGGCCGCCGAACCCATCGCCGGATGGACTTTCGACGGCACCCGCCCGGCCCCGACCTGGCGCACGGCGTCGCTCTGTATCGACGGCGTGCTGACCTAGATTCCGGACCGGTCCAGACCCTGCGGGGTCACTCCCCCGCCGCGACCTCGAACCGCATGACGGTCAGCGGCAGCCCCGAATCGGTGTGCCAATCGCGTTCCGGCACATGCGCGAAACCGAACCGGTCGTACATGCGGCGAGCGTCCTGCATGGTCGGCATGGTGGTGAGAACCACCGCGCCGAAGCCCTCGGCGCGGGCGGTCTCGATCACCCGCACCAGCAGGGCGCGGCCGATGCCGAGGCCCCGGGCGCGCTTGGACACCGCGAGCATCCGGAACTCCAGCTCCCCGGGCCGGGCGATATCGGCGAACGGCGTGCCCGGCCGGGCCATGGTCAGGGAGCCGAGCAGCTCCCCGCCGCGCACGGCCACCAGGATCTCCGCCGACGCCGCGCGGGTGGCGGTGTCGGCGAGCTCCGCGACATACAGGCTCCGGGGATTCACATGTCCCTCGCCCACATACACCTCGACGGTCAACTCGCCGACCGCGGCGAAATCTCCGACCTCGGCATCCCGAATCACCACGGCGTCACCGTCCGCGCCCATCACCACAACTCCGTCCTCGATCGATCCCACACCGTCATCCCGCCGCCCCGGCTTCCAGGGCTCGGCCTCGAACACCCACCAGCGCGGGCACGCCCCGCACCGGTGCACGGCGCTCGCTACGACACCGCTTCGGGGCCGCCCGCGAGGAGTTTGACGAAGCCTTCCTCGTCGAGGATCGGGACGCCGAGTTCCTCCGCCTTGTCGGCCTTGGAGCCGGGCGAGTCACCGATGACCACGAAAGCGGTCTTCTTGGAGACGGATCCGGCGGCCTTGCCGCCGCGGATCAGGATCGCTTCCTTCGCGCCGTCGCGGGTGAAGGTCTGCAGCGAGCCCGTCACCACGATGGACAGGCCCTCGAGGTTGCGTTCGATGGACTCGTCGCGCTCGTCCTCCATGCGGACGCCGGCGGCGGCCCACTTGTCGACGATGTCGAGATGCCATGGCACGGTGAACCATTCGGTGACCGCGGCGGCGATTGTCGGGCCGACACCGTCGGTGGCGGCCAGTTCCTCGGCCGAGGCCTCGCGGATGCGGTCCATGCTGCCGAAGGCGGTGGCCAGGGCGCGGGCCGCGGTGGGACCCGCGTGCCGGATGGACAGGCCGACCAGGACGCGCCACAGCGGGCGATCCTTGGCGGACTCCAGATTCTCCAGCAGGCGTTTGCCGTTCTGCGACAGCGTGCCCGCCTTGTTGGTGAACAGCGTGGTGGTGAGCAGCGTCGCCTCGTCGAGGGCGAACAGATCACCCTCGTCGGCGATCGCGCCCGACTTCAGCAGGTCGATCGCGGCCTCGTAGCCCAGCGCCTCGATATCGAACGCGCCGCGCCCGGCCACGTGGAACACCCGCTCCCGCAGCTGCGCCGGGCAGTACTGCTGATTGGGGCAGCGGATATCGGCGTCGCCCTCCTTGGCGGGGGCGAGCTCGGTGCCGCACTCGGGGCAGTGCGTGGGCATCACGAAGGCGCGCTCGGAGCCGTCGCGCGCGTCCACCACCGGACCGAGTACCTCGGGGATCACGTCACCCGCCTTGCGGATGGTGACGGTGTCGCCGATGAGCACGCCCTTGCGCTGTACCTCGGAGGCGTTGTGCAGCGTCGCCATCGCGACCGTGGAGCCCGCCACCGTCACCGGCTGCATGACCGCGAACGGCGTAACCCGGCCCGTGCGACCGACATTCACCTGAATGTCGAGCAGCTTGGTGGTGGCCTCCTCCGGCGGATACTTGTAGGCGATGGCCCAGCGCGGCGCGCGCGAGGTGGCGCCCAGGCGGCGCTGCAGGCTGAACTCGTCGACCTTGACGACCTGGCCATCGATCTCGTGCTCGATGTCGTGGCGGTGCTCGCCCCAATAGTTGACGCGGTCGACCACCGCGTCCGCGCCCTGCACCCGCACGGTGTGCGCGGACACCGGCAGACCCCAGGCGGCGAGCGCACGATACGCCTCGTGCTGCGACTCCGGCGCGAAACCCTCCAGGCGGCCGAAGCCGTGGCAGATCATGCGCAGCCGCCGCCGGGCCGTCACCGCCGGATCCTTCTGGCGCAGCGAGCCCGCCGCGGTATTGCGCGGATTCGCGTACGGCGGTTTGCCTTCCGCCACGATGGCGGCGTTGAGCGCCTCGAAGTCGGCCAGCGTCATGAACGCCTCACCGCGCACCTCGAGGAGCTTCGGCACCGGGAACTCGTCGCTGTGCACCAGCTCGTGCGGGATGTCCTCGATGGTGCGGGCATTGAGGGTGACGTCCTCACCGGTGCGGCCGTCGCCGCGGGTGGCGCCGCGCACCAGCTTGCCGTCCTCGTACACCAGGTTCAGCGCGACGCCGTCGATCTTCACCTCGCACACGTAGTGCAGGTCGGTGCCGGCGTCGGCCTCCACCTTGGCGATCCACTGCCGCATCTCGTCCTCGTTGAACACATTGTCCAGCGAGTACATCCGCTCCAGGTGATCGACCGGCGCGAACGCCGTCGTGAAGCCGCCCCCGACCAGCTGGGTCGGCGAGTCGGGAGTCCGCAGATCCGGATGCGACTCCTCGAGCGCCACCAGCCGGTTGAACAACTCGTCGAACTCACCGTCGGTGATGATCGGCGCGTCCCGTACGTAGTAGCGGAACTGGTGGTCGCGGACCTCCTCCGCCAACCGCTGCCACTCGACCCGCTCGCCCCCGCTCGCCGCGGTGATCTCCTTGCCCGATTCGCTGCCCGATTCGCTCACAGGAGGCACTCTATCCCGCCCCACCGACAGGTTCGATCAAACATTCCCGCACGTCGAGGCGCATTCGCGCGGGACCGGAGCGGCTCGTCGCCGGGCCGCCGCGAGCGCGTCACGGCCCTCGCGCGCGACCGTTGGCGCTGTCGCGCAGCGTCATTCGCGGCCCGCCCGCAATCCGACCGCCACGTCCGAATAAGGTGAGTCGCATTTCCGACCCGCGACCGGCAGGATGTCCAGGGTGTTGCGTAGTTTTCAGGTGACGAACCATCGGTCCCTCGCCGAACCGCAGGAGCTGCGGCTGACCCGGGGTAGCGGACCGGTCGCCACGCCGGTCACCGCCGTGTACGGCGCGGCCGCCACCGGCAAGACCGGCCTCATCGACGCGCTCGACCGCATGCGCGACGCTGTGCTGAACTCGGTCACCGGGTGGGACCCGTACTCCGGGCCCGACCGCACCCCGCATCTCGGATTCTCGGATCGCCCTTCGGAATTCGTGGCCAACTTCGTCGCCGAGGGCTGCCCGTACACCTACGGATTCCGGCTCGACAACGCCGATGTGGCGGCGGAATGGCTGCACTCGCACCCGCACAATCGCAAGCGGGTGGTCTTCGAACGCGCCGGGGACGACATCCGGATCGGGCCCATGTTCGAGGCCGCCCGGTACGGCCTGGGAGCGGTGGTGCCGCTGGTGCGGCCGAACGCGCTGCTGCTCAGCCTGTCCGGGCAGTTGTACGCCGAACCGCTGGTGCCCGCCTACCGCTGGTTCCAGTCGCTGCTGGAAGTGCAGTGCGGGCAACCGGATCCGCAGGAGATCGCGCACCGCGTCGGCTCGCACATCTCCCGCTCCACCGATCACGCGGTGCGGCTGCTGACCCTGCTGCGCGGCGCGGACCTGGGCATCACCGATCTGCTGCTGCCCTCGGACGATCCCATGTACGCCGACTACCTGCGTGACCTGGACACCGACATCTCGTCCACCACAAAGGAAATCGAGAACTGCACGGTGTCGGCCAACTACGCCGAGGAGATGTTCCTCGAGCACGGCATCACCGTCACCCTGCTGCAGCGCGAACTGGCCAACCTCTACGCCGCCCGCGACGCCCTCTACTCCCGCATGGTGGCCCGCCGCGGTGTCGGCCTGGGCCTCACCCACGAAGGCATCGAGACCGCCTTCGACATCGCCGACGAGTCCAGCGCCACCCTGGCCATGCTGCGCCTGCTCCCGCCCATGCTGGACGCCCTCGACACCGGCGGCGTGCTGGCGGTCGACGATATCGACGCCGCCCTCACCCCCGAGACCGCCGACAGCCTCATCCAGCTGTTCCAGAACCCCGAAACCAATACCCAGGGCGCGCAATTGGTGTTCACCACCGCCAACCGCACCCTCATCGACCGCGGCAACGGCCGCTCCCAGTCCAAGCGCACCACGGTCTGGCAGCTCCGCCGCCACCACGGCGTCTCCGAACTCACCGCCCACTAGCCGCTGCCCTGGGCCGGACGCGACGCCGCCTAGCATGGACTCCATGCTCATCCAGCTCGCGTTCGTCCTGCTGATCGGCGGCGCCCTGGCCGCGACCGTGATGTACTACCGCCGCGCCAATGGTGGCGGCGGTAGTGGCCTGCCCGGCTTCGGCGCCCCCGCCGAACTGGAATCCGGCACCCTGCACGTCACCGGCGTGAGCCCCCGCCCCGCCGAGCCGGGCGAGCAGTACGTCACCATAAGCGGCAGCATCTCCGGTCCGACCGTCGTGGCGCACGAGGTCTACGGCCGTTTCGCCTGGGACGTCGATCAGTGGCCGTCCATCGGCGACCGGATCCCCGTCGCCTACCCCACCGGCAAGCCCGACAAATGGCAGCTCGGCCACCCGGGCGCCCGTCCTTACTTCGGTTCGAAGCGGCCGAAGGATCAGGGCTGATCCTCCGGCCACGGGTCATGGTCAGCGGCGGACGGCCGCGATATTGCCGATCCGGGGGTCGAGGGGACCGACCGGGCGGTCGAGGTGGGCCGTCAGGTCGTTCCAGCTGTGGAACTCGGTGGACCAGCCGAGGGAGTCGAGCCAGGACTGGACGTCGATGTCCTGGGACGTGGTGATGGGGGCCGGGTCGGGGGCGTGGTCACCGGCGACCAGGCGGCGGAGGTCGCGGTACTGCGGAGCGTCGGGGTCGACGATGTAGCGGGCCGCGCCGAAGCGACTGCCGGGGGCGGAGAGTTCGGTGAGGGTGCGGACCACGCGCTGGTTCCAGTCCTGGTTCAGGTAGCCGAGAGAGCCCTCGTCCACCCAGTAGGTGGGGACGCTCGGGGTGAAACCGGCTGCCAGCAAGGGGGTTCGCCAGTCGTCGCGGAGGTCGGAGACGACCACGTGGCGGTGGCAGCCGGGGGTGGCGGGGAGGGTCGCGAGGACGCGTTCCTTGAAGGCGAAGAGTTCCGGGAGATCGATCTCGAACACGTGGGTGTCCGGCGGTAGAGGCATCCGGTAGGCGCGCGTGTCCAAACCCGCTCCCAGGAGGACGATTTGGGCGCAGCCCGCGGTGATCGCCGCACGGAATCGCTCGTCGACCAGGTGCACGCCGACGGTGCGGCCCTCGTAGAACTGGTCGGCCACGGCCTCCACGCGGGCCCAGCGGTCCGGGTCGAAGCCACGGCGGGCAGCGGCCACGAAGGCCGCGGCCTGCGGGTCGTCGTAGAGGCGGTCGGCGCGTTCGGACTCTCGCGCCCGGATGACGGCCACCCCGATCGCCGTCATGGCCACGCCGTCGACCGGCACTGTCGCTGCTGATTCGGTCATGTCACTGCTCCCCGAGAGTGAATTAACTTGCCGCCCGGCTAGGTATCTGGCGGTGAGGAAGACGCTAGGCTTTTTCCTTGCCGGGCGTCAAGCAAAATGAAGGGATTCGATGGACGGGCGTCGTAGTGACACGCGGGAGCGGATACGGGCCGTCGCCATGGAGCTGTTCTCGGAGCGGGGGTACGAGAAGACCTCGTTGCGGGAGATCGCCGAACGCCTGGGAGTCACGAAAGCCGCGCTGTACTACCACTTCCGGACCAAGGAAGACATCGTCGCCAGTCTGTCGGAGGATCTGCGGGGCGGCGTCGACGAGATCGTGACGTGGGCCGAGAGCGCGCCCGAGGGGCGGGAGCGCGCGCGGGAGATCGTGATCCGGTACGGGGCGCTGCTGCACAGTCTCGGCAAGGACATGATCCGGTTCTGGCACGAGAACCAGCCCGCGTTCCGGGACCTCGGGTTCGGGACGAGCCTGCGCTACCAGTTCCGGGTGCTGGCGGACCTGATGAGCGCGCCGAGCCGGGACCCGCTGACGGTGTTCCACGCCCGGCAGGCGCTGCTGGCCATCAGCTGGAGTCTGTCCATGATGGGAGACCTGGAGCTGTCCGACGAGGAGAGCAATGCGGCGGCGGTGGCCATCGCGCTCGACATCGTCGAGCGGATGTAGCGGCTACTCGAAGGTGAGGCCGTCGGGCTCGTCGGCGTAGGCGCGGGCGGTCTCCGCGGCCAGGCTCACCGCGCGGCGGGCCCAGGACAGGGAGGCGCCGGCCAGGCCACAGGCCGGGGAGACCAGGATCTGGTCGGCGAGCAGGCGGCGGGGGAAACCGAGACGGTCGATCAGGCGGACACCGGGTTCGGCGATGTCACGCCAGGTGACCGGCTTGGCCGGTTCGGTGGTGGGGACCAGGCCGAGGACCAGATGCTTTCCGGCGTCCAGCAATTCGCCGATGCGGTCCAGGTCCCGGGTGCCGATGGCGGCCAGGTCGAACCCGATCGCGCTCGCGGCGGACTTGCGCAGGAAACCGAGCGCGGGGCGGTCGGCGCAGGAGTGGATCAGGACCGGGACCGACTGCCGCGCGGCCACGGTGTCGAGCACGTGCAGGGCCTCGGGTTCGGGCATGGCGCGCACCGTGTTCAGAACGCTCACGCCCTTCAGCGTCCCGCTCAGGACGGCCGTCAGGTGGGGTTCGTCGATCTGGAGGATCACCTGCGTGCCGAGTCGCTTGGAGACCTCGGCGACGTGGTTGGCGATGCCCTCGGCCAGGGACTCCGAAAGGTCGCGCAGCGCACCGGAATCGGTGAGGATGCGATGCCCGCCGGGCAGTTCGACCTCCGCGGCGACCGACAGCGGGCCCGCCACCTGCACCTTCACCGGGTGACCGGATCCGGCCGAACCGCCGGTCTCCCAGGCCTCTTCGAGCGCGTCCAGGTCGGTGCGCAACAGGTCGTTGGCGCGCCGCGAGACCGCGCCGGGCCGCGCACCCAGCCGGTATCCGCGGGTGGTGCCGTCGAACTGCATGTCCACCAGCAGCCCGGAGACCCGTCCGATCATGTCCGCGCCCATACCGCGGGCGGGCAGTTCGACCAGGTGCGGCAGCTGACCCAGCTCCCCCACCACGGTCGCCGCCGCCTCGCGCGGGTCGGCGCCCGGCCACGAGCCGACGCCGGTCGCGATGCCGCCGGGCAGCGCGAAGGCGTTGTCACTCACCGGCATCGCCGCGATCGGTCTTTCCGCTCGAGTTCGTGTACCAGTCCCAGCAGGTCGTGTTGACGAACCAGTCCCAGGTCTTGCCCGCGGTGCCCTCGGCGGGCGCGCCGGTGGGGATACGGCCGCGTTCGGCGTAGGGGGCGACCCGGACGGTCACGGCGCGCTTGCGTCCGGAATGGTCGGGGTTGCGGTCCGACGAGGGTCCGGTCGCGGCGTCATGCGGGCCCTCGGGGCCGGGTTGCGCTTCGCCGGGCTGGAATTCGCCGGTGTCGGCGCGGGCGGGCTGCCCCACCGGGTCGGCCGAGGCCCGAGTGGCGCCCTTGCCGAGCCGGACCTTGCCGGGGCCGCGCTTGGGCCGCAGACCGGCCGGTTGCGCCAGACCGGTGCGCCACACGATCCGGCCACCGAGAACGGGCCGGATCTGTGGCGCCACATATGACTTCGCGCCGCTGCGCGAGGGACGGTCGTTCACCGGGCGCTATCCGAGACCAGTTCGCTTGCGTACGAGTGCGGTTCGCGTTCGGTGCCGGAGATGGTGCCGCTGCCCAGCACCTCGTCACCGTCGGTGTCGGGGCGGTAGAGGACCACGGCCTGGCCGCGGGCCACCCCGGTCAGCGGCTCTCGCAGCCGCACCACCAGGCCGCCGTCGACGGCCTCGGCGACCGCGGGGGCGGTGCCGCCGTGGGCACGCACCTGGGCGACGCATTCGATGGGGCCGGAAGGGGTTTCACCCGAGGTCCAGATGGCGCGGTCGGCGAGCACCATCCACACCTCCAGGTCCTTGGCCGAGCCCACGTGCACGTCGCCGGTGTCGGGGTCGATGCCGGTGACGTAGCGCGGCTTGCCGTCGGCGGCCGGGCCGGGCAGGCCCAGACCCTTGCGCTGGCCGATGGTGAATCCGTGCACGCCCTCGTGTTCGGCGAGCTTGGTGCCGTCGGCGTCGAGCACCGCGCCGGGGCGGATGCCGATCTTCGCGCCCAGGAAGGCCTGGGTGTCGCCGGAGGGGATGAAGCAGATGTCGTGGCTGTCGGGCTTGTTCGCGACGGCCAGCCCGCGCTCGGCGGCCTCGGCGCGGATCTGCGGCTTCGGGGTGTCGCCGACCGGGAACATGGCGCGCGACAGCTGATCGCTGGTCAGCACGGCCAGCACGTACGACTGATCCTTGTCCGCGTCCACGGCCCGGCGCAGCACGCCGTCCTCGAGGCGGGCGTAGTGCCCGGTGACGACGGCGTCGAAGCCGAGCGCCGCCGCGCGGTCGGCCAGCGCCGAGAACTTGATCTTCTCGTTGCAGCGCAGGCACGGGTTGGGGGTCTCGCCGGCGGCGTACGCGGCGACGAAGTCGTCGATCACGTCCTCCTTGAACCGGTCCGCGAAATCCCAGACGTAGAACGGGATCCCGAGCACGTCGGCGGCCCGCCGGGCGTCACCGGCGTCCTCCTTCGAGCAGCAGCCGCGCGATCCGGTGCGTAGCGTGCCCGGGCTCGCCGACAGCGCCAGGTGCACGCCGACCACCTCGTGTCCGGCGTCCACGGCGCGGGCGGCCGCCACGGCGGAATCCACGCCACCACTCATCGCGGCAAGTACTCGCATCTAGAAGCCTCCCTTCGCTCCGGCCAGTCCGGCCGCCTTCGCCCGCTCCACGACCTGCGGCAGCGCGGCCAGCAGGGCATCGATATCGGCGTCGGTCGAATCGTGTCCCAATGAGAATCGCAGAGATCCCCGCGCGCGGCCCGGTTCCACGCCCATGGCCAGCAGCACATGGGAGGGTCCGGCGACTCCGGCATTGCACGCGGATCCGGTCGAGCATTCGATCCCGGCGGCGTCGAGCAGCATCAGCAGCGAGTCGCCCTCGCAGCCCGGGAACGTGAAGTGGGCGTTGCCCGGCAGCCGTCGCTCACCGGTGCCGCCGTTGAGCACCGCGTCCGGCACGACGGCGCGCACACCATCGATGAGCCGGTCCCGCAGCCGCTCCAAGTCCACCGCGCGCAGCTCCAGGCCCGCCACGGTCTCGCGGAGGGCGGCCGCCAGGCTCACCGCCGCGGGGACGTCCGAGGTGCCCGAGCGCAGATCCCGCTCGTGCCCGCCGCCGTGCAGCAGCGGCACCGCGGGCACCTGCCGGCCCAGCAGCAGCACCCCGACCCCGTGCGGCCCGCCGACCTTGTGCCCGGCGAAACTGGCCGCCGCCAGCCCGCTGCCCGCGAAATCGATGGGCAGCTGGGCGGCCGCCTGCACCGCGTCGCTGTGCATCGGCACGTCGAACTCCTGTGCCACCGCGGCCAATTCCCGGATCGGCTGGATCGTCCCGACCTCGTTGTTGGCCCACATGACACTGACCAGCGCCGTATCCTCGGCGTGCTCGGCCAGCGCGGCCCGCAGTGTGCGCGGCGACACGACGCCCTCGGCGTCGCACTCCAGCCACGTGATCCGCGCGCCCTCGTGCTGTTCGAGCCATTCCACGGTGTCCAGCACCGCGTGATGCTCGACCGCGCTCACCAGGATCCGGTTCCGCTTCGGGTCGGCGTCCCGCCGCGCCCAGTAGATCCCCTTGACGGCGAGATTGTCGCTCTCGGTCCCGCCCGAGGTGAAGATCACCTCCGAGGGCCGCGCCCCCAGCCCCGCCGCGATCGACTCCCGAGCCTCCTCGAGCAGCCGCCGCGCGGCGCGTCCCGACCCGTGCAGCGACGAGGCGTTCCCCGTCACACCCAGGGCAGCACACATGGCCTCGACCGCGACCGGGAACATCGGGGTAGTCGCCGCGTGATCGAGGTAGACCGTCTGGGCACCGACCGGACCCGGGAAAGCCGACTTCATGACCGTCCAAGGATAGCCGCCGCCGTCGCGTCGCTATTCCCGCCATACCCGCGGGCCGGTTCACCAGTCGAACAGGTACTCGACGATCTCCTCGCCGACGGCGAAGCCCGCGCCCAGGGCCAGGCCCTCACCGACCGACTCCAGGAGGCCGCCGCCCGCTCGGGACCCGGGCGCGGGCTGCTGCCGTAGTTCGAGGATGGCGGTCCGCACCTCGGTCAGCCAGTCCCGCGCGTTGCGGTCGACCCGCGCGGCGGGTTCCATCCGATTCGCCAGCGTTTCCAGCCGCGCGATCGCCGAGTTGTTCATGGTGTCCTCCTTCGTGGTGGTGTGCCGTCGCTGCGGCACACACACGACGATGGCCGCGGCCGCTGACAGCCCGCCGATCGCGCGCTGACAGCGGATACCGCCGGAACGATCGAGACCGTCAGCGGCCGGGCGGGCGGCTCAGCTCGATCATCGAGAAGTCCAAGGGCAGCGAGCAGACCCGATCCACCGCGAGGCCGGCGGTGGCGGCGAGGTCGCGGTAGTGGGTGAGGGTGCGTTCGCGGCCGCCGACATTGCAGAGCATGTGGACGTCCCAGGCGGGGGCGAGGGACGGGGCGTCGTCGTCGGGGAGGAGGCGTTCGATGACGAAGAGGCGGGCGTGGGCGGGCATGGCGGCGGCGCAGCGGGCGAGGATGGTGCGGCAGCGGTCGTCGTCCCAGTCGTGCAGGACCCGGGAGAGCAGGTAGACGTCGGCGCCCGCGGGGACCTGGGCGGTGAAATCGCCTTCCAGCAAACGACATCGGGACAGGCAGCCCGCCTGCTCCAGGGCGGTGCGGGCGGTGACCAGCGCGGTGGCGCGTTCCAGCAGGACGCCGTGAGCGGTGGGGGCCTCGCGCAGCAGGACGGCCAGCAGGGTGCCGTTGCCGCCCGCAATATCGACGATGGTCTCGGTGCCGGTGAGCTGGATCAAGTCGGCGACGTGGCCGAAGATCGCGGCGCCGGCGGCCATGGCGGTGTCGAAGAGCTCCGCGCCGGCCGGGGTTCGGGAGAAGTAGTCGAAGTGATGACTGCCGAAGTGGTGGTCGAAGCCGGCGGCGCCGGTGCGGACCGCGTGGTCGAGGTGGGCGAAGGACTCGTAGAACGCTCCCCCGTACAGGCGGGCGAGCGGTTGCAGGGAGCGGGCGGCCGTGCTGGACAGCAGCGCGCCGGAGTCGGTGAGTTCGTAGCCCTCGCCGCAGACCCGGACGATGTCGAGTTCGGAGAGGTAGCGCAGCAGCCGGGACAGGCTGTCGACATCGGTGGCGGTCAATTCGGCCAGGGCGGCGACCGAGGCTCCGGGGGTGGCGGCCAGCCGGTCGGCCACGCCCAGGGTGGCGGTGACCGCGAGCGCCTGGGTGGCCCACGCCCCGGTCAGCAACCGCAGCAGGCGGGTGGGCGCGTCGTGGGAGACGCCCAGGTGCGCGGCCAGCACCGACGAATGTTGCCCGGCCACATGGAGTTCCAGCCGCCGGAAGGGGCGGTCGGGGGCGGTGGTGCGGAAGTAGAGGACGGTGGCGTGCTCGTGGCTGTTGTAGCCGCCGCCGTCGGCGTGCATGCGGTTCTTGTGCAGCAGCAGGGCGCGCAGCCCGGCGAGTTCGACGCTGTCGGCCTTCTCGACCTCGAGCGCAAGATGCGATTCGTAGCCCGCGGCCCGTTCCGCGGCCACGATCGTGGCGCGCGCCTCGTCGGCCGTTCCGGCCAGCGCGAAGATCTCCAGTAACCGGGGATCGTCGTCGGGGCTGGGCACGGCGGTTCGAAGGATCCGCACGTCCAGCTCTCCGGCGGGCAGGCCGTAGCGGTCGGCGAGCCGGGATCTGACCACCATGCTCGGGGTGGGCGGGCCCGCGGTGAGACCGCGCCCGGCCAGCGCGGCGGTGAGCGCCTTCAGATCCGGTGGGAACACCAGTACGGCGGTGTGAGCGAAGCGGGTGCGGGCCATGATGGCGGCCCGATCGGCAGCGGCCAGGCCGGGCAGCATGGCGCTCAGCACCGCCCCGGTGTCGTGGGCCGCGGCGTATCGTGCCGCGGCATCCAACTGGTCGAGATCGAACGAATCGAGCTCGGCGTGCGCTACCAGCGCGGGATTCACGCGTCCTCCTGAGGGGATGGCGAACAGAGGTATTCAGTTGTGGGACATAAGGAATGGGAGAGGTGACGGAATGTCAGAGGCCGACATAGTTGTCGGCGAAGAAGTCCTGGTGCGCCCGCGATACCGAGAGATCACGCAGGCGGGACCGGCGCAGCACACGCTGGTAATCGGCGTGCGGATCCGCAGCGGCGGGGGGATGGAGCAGATCGATCATCCAGTGCGAAAACTCTTGGGCCCGTTCGATCACCGGGCCGTAGTCGGCCGAATAACGCGAGACCCCGGCGGCATCGCCGTCGCGTAAGGCGCCGGTCAGCGCCCGCGCGAGCAGTTCCGCGCCCAGGATCGCCAGATTCGCGCCCTTGGCGGCCGAGGGGCTGATGGCCGTGGCGGCGTCGCCGACGAGCAGTAATCGGCCGTGCTGGAGGCGATCTCGGATCTCCGACCGCAACCGGACCAGACCGCGTTCGACAACCGGGCCCCGGCGCAGGGGGCCGTGGACGCTCGCGTGCAGGCGATTCTCCAGCGCCACCCAGACGCGCGCGTCGTCCCAGACTTCAGGGGTGTCGGCCGGATCGCATTGCAGGTAGTAGCGGGTGATGTCGGGGGTACGCGGCATCTGGCCCGCGAAACCGTCGGGGTGCACGCCATAGAGGACGTTCGGCGAGCTCGGCGGCGCTTGGACCAGCAATGCCAGCCAGGTGATCCCGTGATCGCGGACCGCGGTGCGGGCCGGAACCGCGGGCGCGGCCACCCCGTGGCCGCCGTCGCACCCGGCGACATAGTGGCCGGTGATGCGCCGCACGCGCCCCTCGGCGTCACGAACCCGCACCCAGGGGCGCTCGGTATCGAGGGTCGCCGACGGCCTCGGCGGTCGTCTCGAAATGCATTGCGCCACCGGCCCGCAGAAATTCTGCGACCAGGTCCGACACCAGTGACTGCTGCGGGTACACCGTATGCGGACGGCCGGAACCCCGCTTCCCGTAACACAATTCGAAGCCGATCTCGGGCCCGCGGAATTCGCACACATCATGCTCGCGACCGTGCCGATCCAGACCGGACGCCAGCCCGTGCGCGCGCAGCACCGCCACCGTGTCCGGCGCCAAAAAGCCTGCCCGGGAACGGTTCTCGACCCAGTGCCGACTCCGCCGCTCGAGGACCGTGCACGCGATGCCCGCCGCGAGCAGCAGATTCGCCAGGACCAGGCCCGCGGGTCCCGCGCCCAAAACGACTACCTCGGTGTCGATGTCGCCATTCTCGCGACCCATCGACTCCACGTTGTTCACGAAACCGTCCTAACCGAAAGGAAAGTGGTGACGCAGACGAATGCCGGGCCGATGTTACTGGGCTTGACGAGTCGAATACGGGATTGCTTCGCATCACGCGTCGCGGGCGCGCCGCACATTCTTCACAAAAAGGACAAGTCGCACAAAAGAAATGGCGCCGGCGCCAATGCGAACGCATCGGCACCAGCGCCACAGGAGAACTGGTGAATTCGGCCCTAGCCGCGCGACGACGGCAGACGCCACGCCCGGATCCGCTGCTCCGACAGCACCGCCAGGGCGCCACCGGACAGCAGCTGATTCAGTCGCGGCAGCGCCTGCTTCAGCACCGTCACCTGATCGTCGACCGTGGCGTCCGCCGAGTGCAGCAGCACCACGCTCGGCACCGACGTGCCCGCGACGAGCTCGGGAATGTAGTTCCGCTCGGCGGTCACCAGGGCACGGCCGCTCGACTTCGCCCGCTCCAGCGCCCGCCGATTGTCGCCACCGAACAGGCCGACATCGTGCGCGTGCGCCACGTCGTAGCCCGCGGCCTCCAGCCGTTCGGCCAGCCGGGGGCTCAGGTTCTCGTCGACCAGCAGCTTGGTGCCGACCACCACCGGCGAAAGACCCTGCAACGCTTCGCCGTAGGTGATGTCGAGGACGGCGCCGTCACCCAGACCGCGGAGCATGGAGTCCATCTCGGGATCGGCGACCAGTGGCGTGCTACTCGTCATCCGCGCACGCCTGCCGAGCGCGGAAACACCGGCGGCTCCCGCCGCCGCTCCCGCGCCGGCCAGACTCGCCTTCCTGCCGAGATCGCCGGCGCGCACGGCGGCGTCACCGGCCCGGTACGCGGTGCCCTGCACATCGAGCCCGCCACCTCGCGGCTCGACGCCGCCACCCGTCATGCGCACCCCGGCGCTCCGCACATCCGCGGCGGCGCCCTTCGCCTCCATCACCGGTCGGGTCGCGCCGACTGTCGCACCCGAGCGGCCCGATCCGTTGCCGCCCCGGAACTTCCGCCACGCCCACACCAGCAGCGCGAGCAGTCCGATGATCGCGGCCGCGATGGCCGGCAACGCGATCAGCCACCACCAGCCCAGGTTGTTCTTGAACTTGGTGAACCAGCCCTCGGCCTGGTCGGTGCTCGGCGCCGACATCCCCGGGAGACCGAACGAGCCGTCGGCCATCTTCACGCCGCCACTGGGGAACACGATCGACCCGTCGGCCATCTTCACGGTGCCGTCGGGCAGCCGCACCGCGCCTTCGGGCAGCTCGAGCGCACCGTCCGGCATGCGGATCAGACCGTTCGCGTACCGCAGCGAACCGTCGGGCAGCCGAACCGCGCCTTCCGGCAAGGTGATCGAGCCGTCGGGGAGCTTGATGGAGCCGTCGGGCAGCACCATGTTCCCATTCGGCAGCTGGAAGCTACCGTCTGGCAAACGGATCGATCCGTCCGGGAGCCGCACCGTGCCATCGGGCAGGTTCACCGAGCCCTCCGGCAGGTTCACCGTGCCGCCGGGGAGCTGACCGGCCACGCCCGGAACCGACAAACCGGCCAGCCCGGCGGCCAAACCGCCTGGTACCGTGCCGAATCCGCGCTGCGGGTTCCAGGAGATCTCCGCGGCGCCGTTGTCGCCGGTGAACTTCTGGGTGACGGTGCCGTCGGCGTCGACGGTCGCGGCGGCGGCCGGGAAGCCGAGCTCGGCGGCCGGTCCGCCCAGAGTGCGGTAGGCCGCGAGCATCGGACCGCGGACCACCCACGACTGCCGGGGCGTCCAATAGATCGCCGCGCCGTCGGGCGCGGAGAAGTCGTTGAACCGTCCGGTGTCGCCGGGCGTCATCGATTCGTCGCTGGTGGGGAAACCGAGATCGCTGCCGGGCCCGCCGAGCCGCTGATAGCCGGTCAGGATGTCGCCGTAGAGGACATGCGCGCCGGTGGGCTGCGAGTAGTAGATCGCGCCGCCCGCGTAGTCGCGGACCGCGCCGCCCGCCACCTCGTGGACTTCACCGGACGGGTTGCCGAGCAAGGATCCGGCGCCGCCGAACTGCTGGTACTTCTGGGCGATCTCCTCGGCCCCGGACCCCTGGGCCTGTGCCGGAGTCACCAGCAGGGCGACGCCGAGGCCCGCGGAGCAGCCGAGGAGCGCAGCCCTGCGCAACCGGACCGAACTGGACAAACCTATGTTTCGCACACCGATCCCCTTTGCCGTGAGAAGGAACGATCAGGCCCATGCACGAACGCAAGCGACCACAGCTCGCAAATCATCAGCTATCGTAGGCGAATACCCGGCTTTACCGTCGACAAGCCGGGCCGTCAACCCAGCAGGTCGGCGGCTTCCATCAGATGGGCGGCGATCCGGCGCGCGGCGGCCGGGGCGAATTCCACGATCTCGTCGTGACCGACGGTGAATTCGATGATGAGCCTGCGGTCGTGGCCGCAGTTGAAGGCGCACAGCTGGATCTCGACCGAGCGCAGCTCCCCCGACACCTCCACCACCCGCTTCGGGCCGTAGTGCACCCAGCCCTCGGGATCGTCGTGGCAGCGGCACCAGGCCGGACAGCGCGCCGGGGAGTCGACGGTCCGATCACACAGCGCCGCTCCGGCACACAGCGCCCGCGCGATATCGGAGGCCTGCTCATCGGTCATCTCGACACACAGATGCGGGGCGAACACCAGGTCCACCCGCCGGTGCCGCAGCTCCTCACCGGTCGCCCGCAGCTGCACGAAACCCGCTGATGCCGAAGTTGATACGTCATCGACATCGAGCATCAGCCCGAAATGCGTTCCCCCGCTGTCGACTCCAGGCAGATCGGCCTCGTCGTGCACCATACACCAACTGGGACAAGCCAATCCTGTTGTCACTGCGCCCCGCCCCCTTCCGTCGGCCTCATGACCGGCGCGCATTCATGACGGTAGACAACTCGCGCGGAAACCGCGTAGCAAATGCGAACCTCACCACAAAACGCATCCCGCGCCCGGCGCACCGCATTCGGCAATCTGATACGTGTTACATCAAGTGACGATTTCCGGGCATCTCGGGGAAATAGTGCAAAAACCCTGAATATCAACTTGAGTCCCACCTACCGGAGCATGTTCCGTGGCAGTTTCGCCATGAAATTAGAACGCGTTACAGTCGCCCGAGAGCATGGCTCGGCTCACCCGCTCTTCGCCCCAGGAGGAACTCCGCAGATGTCCGCCCCCGCGCCCGACCAGAGTTGGAAACTCACGGTTTCCGACCGCGACAACGATGAGCTGACGGTGCAGCTGGAACAGTGGCTGGCCACCCGCGTCGACGCCGACGCCACGCCGCGGGTCACCGGCCTGGTCAAGCCCAAGGGCGGCGGGATGTCGAGCGCCACACTTCTTTTCGACGCCGAGTGGAGCGTCGGCGGGGAATCCCGCGGCGGGCGGTTCGTGGCGCGGCTCGCCCCCGAGGCGGATTCGTTCCCGCTGTTCGAAACCTACGATCTGGAAACGCAGTTCGCCGTCATGTCGGGTGTGGCCGACGCGATCGACGCGCCGCTGCCCGGACTGCACTGGCTGGAAACCGATTCCGCCGTGCTCGGCTCGCCGTTCTTCGTCATGGGCCGCGTCGCCGGGCGGGTCTGCGAGGACAACCCGCCCTACGTCTTCACCGGCTGGCTCTTCGACGCCACGCCCGAGGAGCGGGCGGCGATCACCCGCCACACCGTCGAGGTGATCGCGCAGGTCCACGCCATCGACGAACCCGCCCGGCGCTTCCCCATGCTCGCCGGGGACGGCTCCGCGCTGCGCTGCCACTTCCAGGCCCAGCGCGACTGGTACGACTGGGCGCTCGCCCGCGACGGTTTCGGAATTCCCGTGCTGGAGCGCGCTTTCGACTGGCTCGAGCGCAACTGGCCGACCGAATCCGGCACGGACGTGCTCACCTGGGGCGACGCCCGGCCCGGCAACATCATGTTCGACGGCGGCGACCCGACCGCGGTGCTGGACTGGGAGATGGCCGCCATCGGCCCGCGCGAACTCGACGTGGCGTGGCCGATCTTCATGCACCGGTTCTTCCAGGACATGGCCGTCCGCTTCGACCAGCCCGGGCTGCCGGACTTCCTGCGCCGCAGCGACGTCGAGCGGCTCTATACCGAGCGCACCGGCCACGCGCCGCAGGACATGGACTGGTATCTCCTCTACGCCGCGCTGCGCCACGGCATCGTCATGGCCCGCATCTGGCGGCGCATGATCCACTTCGGCGAGACCACCGAACCCGAGGACCGCGACGACTTCGTCATGCACCGCCCGCTGCTGGAAGCCCTGCTCGACGGCACCTACACCTGGGACTGAGCCGGGCCCGGGAGGGCGGCCGGTAGTCTCGGAACCGCCGCCCTGTGACGGTGCACGATCCAGTCGCTCGACCGAGAGGTAGGCGGTATGAAGGCACTGCAATATGTCACCGTGGGGCAGGAACCCGAGGTTCGCGAAATCCCCACGCCGGAACCCGGTCCCGGGCAGGTCTTGCTGAAGGTGACCGCCGCGGGCGTGTGCCACTCGGACGATTTCGTGATGTCGATGCCCGCCGAGGCGTTCCGATTCCCGCTGCCGCTCACCCTCGGACACGAGGGCGCGGGCACGGTCGCCGCGCTCGGGGCCGGGGTGAGCGGGCTCGAGGTGGGCGCCGGCGCCGTGGTGTACGGGCCGTGGGGCTGCGGGACCTGCTGGTTCTGCGCGCAGGGCCTGGAGAACTACTGCTCGCGAGCCGCGGACCTGGGCATCTTCCCGCCCGGCCTGGGCGCGCCGGGGGCCATCGCCGAGTACATGATCGTGGATTCGGCGCGGCATCTGGTGCCGATCGGCGACCTCGATCCGGTGGCGACGGTGCCGCTCACCGATGCCGGGCTCACGCCGTATCACGCGATCAAACGGTCGCTGGGGAAGCTGCGGGCGGGCTCGTGGGCCGTCGTGATCGGCAGCGGCGGGCTCGGGCACGTCGCGATCCAGCTGCTGCGGCACCTGTCCCCCGCCCGCGTCATCGCCCTGGACGTCACCGAGGAGAAGCTCGAGTTCGCGAAATCCGTTGGCGCGCATGAGGCGGTGCTGTCGGACGACCGGGCCGCGGAGCAGGTCCGCAAGATCATCGGCGGGCGCGGCGCGAGCCTGGTGCTGGACTTCGTCGGATATCAGCCGACCGTGGACATCGCCATGGCGGTCGCGGGCGTGGACTCCGACGTCACCCTGATCGGGTTGGGCGACGGAAAGTCCGCGGCGCGAGTCGGATTCGGGATCAGCCCCTACGAGGCGGCCGTGAGCGCACCGTACTGGGGCTCCCGCAGCGAGCTGATCGAACTGGTCGATCTCGCACACGAGGGCGTGCTCGAGATCGCGGTCGAGCGATTCGGCCTCGACGAAGCGCCCGAGGCCTATCGGCGACTCGCGGCGGGCACGCTGCGGGGCCGCGCCGTCATCGTGCCCTGACCGCCCCGCAGATTACCGATCGGCGGGCTGGATGACCGGTGTCCAGGCGAAACCGTCGGGGTCGGTGAAGGTTTCGGAGCCGCCGATGCCGAGCCGGTGGGAGCCGGTGCCGTCGGCGGGCACGCCCGCGTCCTTGGCGAGGGCGCGGCGCTTGTAGAGGGCCAGCTTGATCGGGCCCGAGCCGGTGTCGAATTCGACGTACATGGGGCCGAAGCTCTTGGCCACGGGCAGGCCGTGATCGACGTAGAAGCGCTTACTGGCACCGATATTCGCGACGCCGAGCAGCAGCACCAGGGACTCGAAACGCTTGGTCGCGGGGCCCGAGTTCTTCTTGGCGGATGTCGCGACCTTCCAGATCGCGCCGTCGGGGGCCTGGACCACGCCGCCGTAGCCCCACATCGACTTGGCCGCGGGCTTCAGCACCGTCGCGCCCGCGGCGACGGCGGCGTCGAGGTAGGCGTCGGCGTCCGCGGGCTGGGCGACGGTCAGGGACAGGGTGTAGCCGCGGAAGCCCGTGCTGGGCTCCTGGGCGGCGCGGAACCGCAGCTCGGTGTCCAGGCCGAAGGCGGTGGCGTAGAAGTCGGCGGCCGCCTCGGGATCGGCGACATCGAGAGTGATGAATTCGATGGAGGTCATGTCCACGACGCTACGGTCGCGGGCCTGACCAGTGCTTCTCGATTCCTGATCAGTCCGCGACCGCGCGGTGGGCTCCCGCACTCCCGGCTAGGTCACCGAGTCCAGCGAGGAGAAGACGACGACGTTCGACAGGTAGCTCTTGGCGTTCTTGTCGAAGTCGCCGCCGCAGGTGACGACCTGCAGGGTCGCGCCGCCACGAGGGCCGAACACGGTCTGGTCGGGGAACTCCGACTTCAGGTACATCCGCACATCGGTGACCTTGAAGTGCGCGATCTTGCCGTCGGCGCGGGTCACGTCGATCATGTCGTCCTTCTTGACCTTCTTCAGGGCGAAGAACACGCCCGGGCCCTTGTAGGAGTCGACGTGGCCGAGGATGACCGACGAGCCTTGCTCGCCCGGGGCCGGACCCTGCTGGTACCAGGCGGCCTGCTGATAGTCGGCGGGCACCTGGACCGAGCCATCGGCATTGAGCCCCACCGAGATCAGCGATCCGGCGGCATTGATCGAGGGAATCGCGAACGACACCGG
Source organism: Nocardia sp. CA-136227 (assembly GCF_050955695.1). Lineage (NCBI taxonomy): Bacteria > Bacillati > Actinomycetota > Actinomycetes > Mycobacteriales > Nocardiaceae > Nocardia > Nocardia sp. CA-136227. The sequence continues at coordinate 2,098,325 of NZ_CP192081.1, read as the reverse complement.
GGTGGATCGGGTGATCGACCCGGCCGTCTTCACCGCGACCGTGGTCGGCACCCGCGAGGTCGACGGCGCGTCCGAACCGCCGGAGGAACCGCATCCCGAGACCAGGGCCGCGGTGACCGCCAGCACCGCGGCCACGGCGGCCAGCGGTCTGCGACGGACCGGCTTCGTGCTCATCATGTTTCGGCGTTCGATCATCATCGGGCGCCCGCCATGCCGCCGGCGCCGGTCTCCGGCGCGCCCTTCGGGATCTTGTAGCCGCCCACCGGGATCGCGTCGGTCGCCGGGATGCCGCCGGGGATGCCGGTGCTCGCGCCGACCGGAATCGTCATGCCGTTCACCACATCCGCGCCCGCGGCCGCGCCGCCGGAGACGGTCAGGTCGACGCCGCCCAGGCCACCGCCCTGCGCCTCACCACCGATATTGGTGTTACCGCCGACCTGCACGCCACCGTTGGCATTACCGCCGGTCTGCACACCGCCACCGATCTGCACGCCACCGTTGGCATTACCGCCGGTCTGCACGCCCCCGCCGATCTGCACGCCACCGTTGGCATTGCCGCCGGTCTGCACACCGCCACCGATGTCCAGGCCGCCATTGGCATTGCCACCGGTCTGCACACCGCCACCGATGTCGAGGCCGCCATTGGCATTACCGCCGGTCTGCACACCGCCACCGATGTCGAGGCCGCCATTGGCATTACCGCCCGTCTGGACGCCACCGCCGACATCCACACCGCCGCCCGCGTTTCCGCCGGCCTGCGTATTGCCGCCGACCTGCACGCCGCCATTGGCATTGCCACCGGCCTGCGTGTTACCGCCGACCTGCACGCCGCCATTGGCATTGCCACCGACCTGGGTATTGCCGCCGACCTGCACGCCGCCGTTGGCATTCCCGCCGGCCTGCGTGTTACCGCCCGCCTGGACGCCACCGTTGGCATTGCCACCGGCCTGGGTGTTACCGCCGGCCTGGACGCCGCCATTGGCGTTTCCGCCTACGTGGGCGCCGGTGTTCACGTCGACGCCGAGCCCGCCCGGGCCGACATTGACATCGACGCCGAGGCCGAGGCCCGGGGCGGGCGCGGTGGTCGTGGGGTCAGCGGTGGCTGACGGCGCGCAGAGAGCTACGGCCGCGGCGATGACCACGGCAGCCGGGAATGTCCTTGCCGACATTGATGTATTCGCTTCCAGACGTCGTTATTCGATTGCCTTGCCGTCGAATCACGCGGGCCGGGCGTTACCGACTGGTCGGCCTGGAAGCTGAGAACTAGCGACAATTAGGGGGTCCCGAGACCGGGCGACTGCGCAACCCCCTAACGGACATTCAGCGCAAACCGGTGAAATCCCCTAATACCCTGTGAAATTGATCCGAATCACACCCGGTCGACCGCGGCCTGCCGCGTCGCCCCGGTACCGATTGCTGCGAGGTGCTCCGAGCCGTGGATCACATCGGTGAAGGCACGGGCGACGGTGTCACCCTCCAGCTCCTGCTCACAGCGCCGCGCCAGCTCGTGCCGGTCGGTGTCCGGGAGCAGCTGCGGGCGCAGGGTGATCTCGGCGACCACGCCCTTGGACCGCAGCACCCGCCGGAACGAGTCCGCCAGCGAGTCCACGCCGACGAAGCCGGGGACCGTGGACAGTTCGCCCGCGGCGTTCACATACCGCAGCCGCAGCGGCTGCACCGGCGCACCGGAATCGACGGCCGCCTGGAACAGCGCGGGCCGCAACGTGCCGTGCGCACGACCGCACCAGGTGGTGCCCTCGGGGAAGAAGCAGACGCGGTCCCCGGCCGAGAGCCGGGCCGCCATGGTCTCGATCACCGACGGCAGCTGGCGCAGCTGTTCCCGATCGATCGGGATGACCCGCACCTTCTTGGCCACGTCGCCGAGCGCGGGCCACTCCACGAGGTCGGCGCGGGCCACGAAGCCCATGGGCTCCACCGCGGTCAGCGCGAGGATGTCGGTCCAGCCGATGTGGCGGGCCGCCACCAGGACACCGCCGTCACGCCGGTCCTCCGCGGCACGCTCGTCGGTGATCCGGACTCGAATTCCGCAGCAGGCCAACAAGGCTCGCGCATAGCGGCGCTGCAGACCGGTGCGGCGGCGACGCGGCGTGGCGACATGCGCGATCGGGAAGGTCAGCAGCACCCCCGCGATGCCGAGCACACGGGCGGCGACCCGCAGCGTGCCCGCCTCAGCGGGAGAGTCGACACACGAAGCGCCGCACGGGCTGTGGGGCATCCAGGAGTGGGCGGTGGGCTCGGCCGGCGGGCACGAGAGCGCACCGGCCTCCGGGGAGAGCAGAGCGGGCATCATGGGATATCACCGGGCATCCAGGCTGTTGGCCGCGCCCTGCAGGCGCTCCAGGTAGCGGGTGTTGATGGTCTCGAGGCCGAGCAGCGCGACGAAGTCGGCCACCGCGAACTCCGGGTCGTGGGCCGGCTCGCCGCAGATCTCCGCGCCCAGGCGTAGGTAGCCGCTCAGCAGCGGCGGCAGCTTCGGACGGGCCGGGGCCGCCAGCTCGTCCAGGCCGCGGCCGTCCACCACGACCGGGTTGTACGGGCGCACATGGCGTTCCGCGTCCAGCGCGTGCTTGCGCAGCAGCAGATCGCGCACCCCGCGCACGTTCACGCCGGGCTCGTCCTCGGGCGTCATCCGCATGGGGACCGAGACGCAGCCCATCACCCAGTCGTAGCCGGTGAGCTGGATGTAGTGCAGGATGCCCGCCCACATCAGGGTCAGCACCGAGCCGTTGCGGTGGTCGGGGACCACACAGGCGCGGCCCATCTCGACGATCCGGTGACCGACGGGATCCAGTGCGGCCAAATCGAATTCGGTGGCGGTGTAGTAGCCGCCGGCGGCGGTCACCTTGTCCGGGGGCAGCATGCGGTAGCAGCCGACGAACTGCTCGGTGAGCTCGTCGCGCACCAGCAGGTGGTCGCAGTGGTCGTCGAAACGGTCGGCGTCCAGGCCGGTTCCGTTGTCGGGGATGGTGAACCCCGGCTCATTGGCGAACACCTGGTAGCGCAGGCGCTGCGCGGCCTCACGATGCTCGGCATCGGAGGAGACGACCAGGGAGTACTGGGACCGTCCGGTGGTGCGGGGCGGTTCCGGGGCGGGCTTCGACGCGGCTGCCAGCAGGCTGGAATTCGACGCTGCCATGGTGGTCATAGCCTTGATCAAGCCAGTCCCAGACTGCGTCGGAGCGTCCGCCGGATTACCTGTCGATGCCAGTCCGGTGAACGCGACACAGACCGCACCGGGAGTTCATCGAAGCGCCTCTGAACGTTCCCTACCAGGACAAACGCTCGTATCCCTGATGGGTACCGGCGGGTAGGAAACCCGTTGCCGCGGGCCCGGAACCGGGCGGCGAGCACTCCGTGACGCGGAAGAGGCCAGCCTACGCCACCGTCGGTGAAGCTTGCATCCCGGGGGTCCAGTTCCGGAACGGATGCGGGTCAGTTCCGGAAGAGGAGGGCGGCGTCACCGAATTCGTGCCACAGATAACCGGAATCGAGCGCGGCGCGGTACGCCTCGCGGACCACGTCCCCGCCCGCCACCGCTTCCAGCAGATGCAGATGTGAGGCGCCCGGGGCGTGCCACCCGGTGATCAGCCCGTCCACCACCCGCGCCGGACGGTCGGCGCTCAGCACCAGATCGGTCCACCCGGCCATGGGGATGACCCGGCCGTCGGCGGTGGCGGCGGATTCGAGCGCCCGGGTCACCGTGGTCCCGACCGCCACCACCCGGCCACCCGCTTGCCGAGTGGCCTCGACCAGCCGCGCGGTCATCGCCGGCACCTCGAACCGCTCCGGACTGGGCGGCTCCCCGGTCTCCGGCGAGGACACGCCCGCGTGCAGGGTGATCGGGGCCAGCCCGATACCGCCGGCGATCAAGCGCGTCACCAGCATCTCGCTGAAAGGCCGCCCAGCACTGGGCATTTCGGCGCTACCGGGAACCGTCCCGAAGACGGTCCGATAGTAGGACGCCGACCAGCGCTCGGCCACATAGGAATAGGTGATCGGCCTGCCGTGCCGGGCGAGCATCGTGCGGACGTCGATATCGATGCCGCAGGGCGCCGCGGCCACCTCGGCGACCCACAGCCGATCCCCGTCCGGCAGCCACGGGGCGCGCATCATGGCGACCTGACCACCCGCAAGCGCAAGGCGCGCACCGGCTTCCACGGCCGCCCCACGCCACGGGACACCCGCCGGGTCGCGCAGCTCCACCACCCAGGCGCCGTCGTCCAGCCAGGTCGAGAAGTGCAGGACCGCCGACGCACCGCCGTACTCGGCGTCCACGGCCGCGGTGATCATGGCGGAGTTGTTGAACACCACCAGATCCCCCGGGCGCAGGAAGGACGGCAGCTCCCGGAACCGCGCGTGGGTGAGCGACGGGCCGTCGGACACCAGCAGGCGCACCTCGTCGCGGGCCAGGCCACGCGCCTCCGGCGGGGCGGCAGCGGACAATTCGTCCGGCAGGACGAAATCGACGGCGGCCGATTCGAGGGCCACACCGCCACCGGGCGCCCGCGGCCCGTCCACCGCGTTCACGCTGATCGTCATGGCGCGACTCGCATGTCCGAGGCGAGGTAGCGGCCGCTCGGGGGGCGGGTTTCCAGCAGGCGCAGCAGGGCCGGGACGACGGTTTCCGGTTCGGGGCGGTCGGAGATGTCCTCGCCGGGAAAGGCCGCCTGGTGCATCTCGGTGCGCATGTCGCCGGGGTCGAAGCTGTAGATGCGCAGCGTGGGGTTCTCCGCGGCGAGGACATTGGTGAGCTGGTCCAGCGCCGCCTTGGACGCGCCGTAGCCGCCCCAGCCCTCGTAGCCGCCCACGGCCGCGTCGGAGCTGATATCCACCACGGTGCCGCCCGCGATGCGCAGGGCGGGCATGGTGAGTTGCAGGATCGCCAGGGGCGCGATCACATTCGTGTTCAGGACGGTCGCCAGCTCGTCGAGGGGGTACCGGTCCAGTCTCGGCAGCGGGCTGGGGCCCAGCGTGCTGGCGTTGTTGAGAAGCAGGTCCAGTCGCCGCGATCCGACGGCCCGCGCGATGCGGTCCCGGACCTCGGGGTCGGCGACATCCCCCGCGATGGCGTGCGCACCGGTCGCGGCCCGCACTCGTTCGAGCCGATCCGCGCCGCGCGCGACGATGATCAGCTCCCAGTTCCGCTCGGCGAGCGCGAGCGCGACCGCCCGGCCGAAGCCCGCCGACGCCCCGGTGACCAGGGCCCTTCTCGTGTTCTCAGGCATACCGCCATCGTGAAACCTGAAGCGCTGTTCAGGTCAATGACTTTTCGCCCGCAGCGAAGAACCGGGGACACGGCGCATCGCTCCGACCCGTGCGGGCCGGAGCGATGGGCGATGTCCTCGATCCGTCGGTCAGGCGTTCTCCCGCGCGAAACTGCGCGAGGCGACCAGGATCAGCAGCAGCGACACCGCCACCGTGACCGCGGTTCCCAGGTACACCTCGTGCGCCCCGAAGTCGCCGCGGAACAGCGCCCGCGCCGCGTCCACGGTGTGCGAGAACGGATTCACCTTCGCCAGGTTCTGCAACCAGGTCGGCCCCACCGTCATCGGCAGCAGGATGCCCGACAGCAGCATGACCGGCACCGACACCGAATTCAGCAGCGAGGCCAGGGTGTCCTCCGAACGCGCCCACAGGCCCAGCGCGTACGAGGCCGACGCCAGGCCAGCGCCCATGACCGCGATCAGCGCCAGCGACAGCACCAGCCCCAGCGGGTTCGGCCGCAGCCCGAAGGCCAGCGCGGCCACGCCGACCAGCACCAGCGCCTGCGCCACCAGCACCACCATGTCCTTGAGCACCCGGCCCAGCAGCAGCGCGCCACGCGAGGCAGGGGTGACCCGCTGCCGCTCGACCACGCCCGCGCGCAGCTCGCCCACGATGCCGAAGCCGACGAACAACGCACCGAACAAGCCGATCTGGATGACCAGGGCCGGGGTCAGGATCTTCCACGGGTCCGCGCCCGGGCCCAGCGCGGGCGCGATGCCCTTCACCAGCGGTCCGAACAGCACCAGGTAGATGATCGGCTGCATCAGGCCGATGATTACCCACACCGGATTGCGCAGGTTGGCCCGCAGCTGGGACCAGAAGATCAGCCCCGTGTCGCGCAGGAATGTCATGACCGGTCTCCTTCCCGGAGCGAACGCCCGGTGAGCGTGAGGAATACGTCGTCGAGGCTGGGGCGCTTGACGGTGAGCGAACCCGGCGTGATGCCGCGATCGCCGAGGGCGCGCAGCAGCGGAACCACCGCGGCGTCACCGTGTTCCACGGTCAGGTGCACGAGACTCCTTCCGGCGTGGCCGTTCTCGTGGCCCTCGGTGCGCAGCCGGGAGCGCACGTCGAGCACCTCCTGTGCGATGTCCATGGCCAGATCGGCACTGCCGGACTCGATTTCGAGGCTGATCACGTCACCGGAGATGCGGCGCTTGAGCTCGTCGGGCGTGCCCTCGGCGACGATGGCGCCGTGATCCATCACCAGGATGCGGTCGCACAGCGCGTCCGCCTCCTCCAGGTAGTGGGTGGTCAGCACGACCGTGGTGCCCTCGTCGCGCAGCCGCCGGATGTGGTCCCACAGGTTGGCGCGGCTCTGCGGATCCAGGCCCGTGGTGGGTTCGTCGAGGTAGATGAGGGTGGGCTGATGGACCAGACCCAGGGCGATATCCACCCGCCGGCGCTGACCGCCGGAGAGCTGACCGCACCTGCGCCGCTCCAGGCCGTCGAACTCCAGCGCCTTGGCCAGATCGGCCGTATTGCGCTTGGCCTCGGCCTTGGAGAGACCGAAAAGCCTGGCCTGCAGGATCAATTCGTCCTCGACCAGTTCGGTCTCACCGGTCGATCCGCCCTGCGGCACGTACCCGATCCGGGAGCGCACGGTGCGCGCCGCGGTGCGCAGGTCCGCGCCGACCACGGTGGCCTCGCCCGAGGTGGGGGCGAGCAGGGTCGAGATCATGCGCAGCGTGGTGGTCTTGCCCGCGCCGTTGGGGCCGAGCAGACCGATGATCTCCCCGTAGCGCACGTCGAAGTCGATACCGGAGACCGCTTGCACGTCACCGGTTTTGGTCGCGAAGGTCCGGGCCAGCCCACGGACCCGGATCACCGGGTCGGTGGGTTCACCGCGAACGGGTGCTGTCGTATCCACACCACAACCGTAGAAACGACTTTTCAAATAGTCAAGCTTGACTATTAAAACTTGACTAATGCCTGCGCGGCCGCCGGCTACCGCACCGGCGGCGGCACCGGAGCCCCGCCCATGGTTCCCGACCAGACATCCAGCTCACCGCTCTCGATCCGCCGCAACGTCCGCCGCGACCACTCCAGATCCGCCCGCACATGCGCCGCCGCCAGATTCATCGCATCCGCCACGTGATGCGGCTCCGCCTCCCGCGGATCCCCGCTGCCCGCCAGAATCCGCGCCTCCTCCCGCTCCAGGAACACCAGCCGCGCCTCGAACTGGAGGATCCGGCTGCGCAACGCGGCCATCACGTCCTCCCTCGGCGCGTGCGGAAACAGCGCCACCGTCGCGAAATACGGATGCTTGAACCCCTCCGCCACGAAGAGCGACTCCCGCATCAGCTCCCCGAATTCCTTCTCTCCCTCCGAGGTCAGCCGATACGTCCGCCGCTCCGGGCGCGCACCCTCCTGCCCCACGTCCTCCACCGAGATGTACCCGTCCCGCTCCAGGGTGTTCAACGCGCCGTACACCGAACCGGGCTTCACATTGGCCCAGTCGTCGGCATGCCAGGACAGCAATTCGCGGCGGACGTCGTAGCCGTGCACGGGTTGCAGCAGACGCACCACCGCCAGCACCAGCAATCGGGTTGTAGGAACAGCCATATTCGCAGGTTAACCCTCCCCAAATACGAAACGAGCCGCCCGGTGGATCACCGGGCGGCTCGTTTCGCGATGCAGGGGTCAGGCGGCTACCCGCTCCCGACCGGGAGTCTTTGCCGCCGAACCCTTTTCGACCTCACCGAAGCCGGGACGGCCGCTGCCGATGAATGCCACCAGCCACGACAGCACCGCGGCGAAGCGGTTGCGGAAGCCGACCAGGTAGAACAGGTGCACCGCCAGCCAGGTCACCCAGGCCACGAAACCGGTGAACTTCACCTTGTCGTTCAGCTTGGTGACGGCGTTGAAGCGGTTGATCACCGCCATCGAACCCTTGTCCCAGTACCGGAACGGGGTGGCGGCGGCCTTCTTGCCGCGGATGATGTCGGCCACGTGGCGGCCCTCCTGCATGGCGACCGGCGACTGGCCGGGGTAGCCGTTGAGGAAGGTCATGTCACCGATGGCGAAGATGTCGGCGTGACCGCCCACGGTGCAGTCCGGGTTGATGAGAAGACGTCCGGCGCGGTCGGTTTCGCAGCCGGTGGCCTCGGCCAGCACCTCGGCGAAGCCGCCCGCCTGCACGCCCGCCGACCAGACCACGGTCTCGGCCGCGATGCCGCGCTCCACGCCGTCCTTGCTCTTGACGGTGACCTTGCCGTCCTCGATATCGGTCACGAAGGTGTCGACCAGCACCTCGACACCGCTCTGCTCCAGCGACTGCTTCGAATACTCCGACAGCCGGCCACCGAACGGCGGCAGCACCACGCCCGCACCCTCGACCAGAGTGACCGTGTCCTCCAGGTGGAAGTACCGCTTCGCGAGTTCCTTCAACTGACCGGCGACCTCGACGCCGGTCGCGCCCGCGCCCACCACCACGAAGCTCAGCAGCCGGCGGCGGGTCTCCGGGTCGGCGGTCTTGGCCTGCTCGAAGACGCGCTCGATCTGCGCGCGCAGGGCGCGGGCGTCATCGATGGTCTTGAGCGAGAACGTCTTGTCCGCGAAATCGTCGCGACCGAAATAGGACTGGCTGGCGCCGGTCGCCGCGATCAGCTTGCCGTAGCGGATCTTGCGCGGGCCCTCCGGCGTCTCATAGGTGAGCACGGCGTTCGGTGCGTCGATGGCGGTGACCTTGCCCAACCGGGTCTCACCGTGCTTGTGCTTACGCAGGATGTTCGCGATCGGCGGCGCGATCTCGTCGGAGGCCAGCACACCCGTCGCTACCTGGTACAGAAGTGGCTGGAAGAGGTGCTCGGGGGTACCCGAGATGAGGACGTAGCCGACTCCCGACTTGTTCAGCTGCTTGGCGGCGGCGAGACCTCCGAAGCCCGATCCGACGATGACGACATCGGCGGTTTCGATATCCGCCTCCACGTTGTACATGACTGCTCCCTTCTCTCATGACTAACCGTGATTCGGAACGCGGATGTTCCAGCTGTCAGGGCGCATAATCAAGATGACTCTTATCTACGTTGATCATGAATTGGAGAATGCGGTGGAGCTGCGCCAACTCGCCTACTTCGTGGCGGTCTGCGAGGAGCTGAGCTTCAGCCGGGCCGCGAGCCGCTGCTTCATCTCGCAGTCGGCTATCAGTCACCAGATCGCGCGGCTGGAACGCGACCTCGGCGTGAACCTCTTCGAACGCTCGACCCGATCGGTCGTTCCGACCGACGCGACCACTCGGCTACTTCCCCTTGCGAAGCAAATGCTGAGCCTCGAATCCGCCATTCGCGCAGCTGTGCGGGCCTCCGGGCCACGCATTCGCCTCGCAGCAAATATGAGCTTCGCAACTAGATCACTGTCCGCCATCGCGGGCGCGCGCGAGGCGCATCCGGGCGCGGAGATCGAATTCGTCATCAAACCGTTCCGGCAGCGGATCCAGGCGGTGGCCGACGGTGACTGTGATCTCGCCCTCATCCGCGGCAGCGTGGACCAGCCTGGACTGAGCGTCGAACAGCTCTGGCTGGAGGATCCGGTCATCGCGACCTCCACCGCGCACCCGCTCGTCACCCGCGGCGGCGACGTCACCCTCGCCGAACTCGGCGCCTATCCCCTGCTGCTCCCCCCGGAGTCCGAGCAGGTCCTGCTCCACAACGTGGTCCGCGCCGCCTTCGCCGACCTCGCCACCGGCCCGGTCTTCGGCCCGCCCATCCCGCCCGACCACACCGCCACCATGGAACTCATCAACCGCCCCGACGCCTGGACCATCCTCTACGCCGACAGCCAGACCGAGGGCATCGCCACCCTCCGCCTCACCGGCCACCCCCTCCGCATCCCCGTCTCCGCCGTCACCCGCGCCGAAGGCCGCACCTCCCCCATCGTCACCACCCTGCTGGCCGCCCTGCACAGCTCCTGAACGCCACGAACAGATCGTCGACCGGTCCTCGTCCAGCGGGACGCGAACCGGCGGCGCGCGAACAGTTCCGGCCGCAGTAGGTTTCGCTTCAGGCCAGCGCCGTCGCCACCGCGAGGTGCAATCGCAGGTCCCGCGGCTCCTCGTCCTGGATCGCCCAGACGATCTCCTCCATCGACCGCATGAACGCCCACGCGTGCGCGCGCTCGACTCGAACCCCGAGGGCCGCGGCCGTGCGTTCGACAACGGCCCGTGCGTGTTCCGGCGTCGGCTCGCTCTGCACTTGGATCATCACCAGGAACCCGGCGTCGAAGGCCGCCTCACCGAGGTACGCCTTCGGATCGATCAGCAGCCACGGCTCCCGCTCCGCCGCAACGATATTGCCCAGATGGGTGTCGCGGTTGACCACCAGCAGCGGACCGTCCGGCACCGCCAGCTCCGCGCCTCGCTCGGCGGCCCGTTCCAGCAGCCGCGCCGGAATTACTTCGGCGACAGCTACTTCCGGTTCACCGAACATCCCCGCCCACTCCGCCACCATCCCCGCGGCGGTCGGCAATTCCGGGAACCCCGCCGGCACCATTACCGGCTCCCGCCGCAGCCTGCGATACAACTCGCACGCCCGCTCAACCTTCGCGATGTTCTCCGGCCGTCCCTCGAGACTCGGAAACCCGGGCTGATACAGCAGTTCCGTCCCCGGCCGCGCCCACTCGAGCAGCATCGCCCCACTCACCGGATCGAATTCGTAGAGCCGTGCCGCCCCGTCCCCGCCATAGCAGTACAGCCCCGTAGGCTCCCCGAAGTTCTCCTCGTCGACCACCGGCACCTTCAGTACGGCGACCGACCCGTCCGCCCGGCGCACCGGCGCGACCCACGAATGCGTCCCACCGTCGAAACTCTCCCCGACGACCTCCAGCCCCCAAGCCCCGCACAGCTTCTCCACCACCCCCGGCAGTGCGGCCAGCCACCGCGGTCCCCGCTCCCCGAAGCTCCCCGCGATGTTCTCCGCCACCCCCGGCGGCAATGAGATCGACATCAGCCCACCCTGCCCGACCCCACACCGAATCGCCACGGGTGTCCGGCCACCGTGGCGATTCCCGCCCCTACAGGATCTCGCCCGCGCCGGGGTTGCAGACAGTGCCGCGACCCGACTACGTCGGACCGCGATCGGGCACGTCAGCCGACGTGCGGATGCAAGTTGACGGGGGCACAGATGTTGGTGCTGCCGAGCACCGAGCACAACACCAGAGTCTGCAAGTTGCCGAGCGCGTTGTTGGCCGAACCGCTCGAATCGCCCGTGGTGGGAATTCCGGGGAAGGTGGGGGGCGTCGAGGCTGCCGCCGCCTGCCCGGCACCAGCGGCCAGCGCCGCCGCGATGCCCGCTAGGGCGATGAATGTGCGCATGAGAGAAACCTTTCGACTGTGTACGCGGACGAGCCTCTAGCCGGTCCGGGTCGGGTCGTAGCCGCACAGCGTGAACGTGCAACTGAAGTCCACGCTGCCACCGCCAGGTAGCGGGGTCAGAGGTCGCGAGCTGCCGGTAGCGGGCTGCGAGGTTTGCGGGGGCAGGACAACCGGAGCGCTGGTGGTGATCGGGGCGGGCGGGGACAGCGGAAGCGGTTCGGCCGCAGCCGGACCCGCTGCGACGGCCAGTGCCGCGGCGATACCGGCCGTGGCAAGGAATATGCGCATGAAGCACCCTTCGGTGGAGCGCGGCCGGACCTTCCAGCCGCCGCCAGAAAGTTAATCGCTTCCATTTCAAAACAGGACCGGAATCCGCCTGCCCGATCGCCCCCAATTCCTTGGGCACGCCCGTAGCCGATCACCCTCCCGGGCACCGGGTTCAGGCCTCCGGCACCGCTGTTTCATGCACGGTCCGCCATCGGTAGGTGTGGCCGTCGGTGTTCAGAGCGGCCGTCACCGTGCGCTTGCCGGTGATCGCCTCGCCGACACGGTTCTCCGCCACGAAGCGCACGATGACGAGCTGACCGGCACGGGCGACCTCCGCGACGTCGGAGACCTCGATCTCCACGCCCGCCAGCAGGTTTCGGGCCGACCGGATACCCGCCAGGAACGCCTCCCGATCCACCGCCTGGCCGGTCGTCACCACCGAGGTGAACCGCTCGTCCACTTGCGCGGAGATCCGGTCGAACACCTTCGGCGCCGCATCGGACCCCAGCCATTCGGCGAGGTCGTAGTGGAAGGCCGAGACGATGCCGGTCAGGTCGACATCGTCTGCCGCATCGGCCTTCCCAGGGGCGAGCGGCGCAGCCCGCCGACGCCGAGGATCGAATCGCCCGAGCACCGTGTCATATTACGACGGTATGCCCGGCCTGACGTCGCTCCAGCAGTGGGAGTTGGTCAGGATGCACCAGATTCCGGCGATGCCGGCGGCGCTTTGCGTCGCACTCCCGGTCGAGCCACTGTCGGTGCCCGCGGTGTCGGTCGCCACCGGGGTTCCCGAGACATCGATCAACGGCAGCGGGGCGGCCGCGGCCGGGCCGATTCCGGCGAGCAGTGCGCCTGCGGCGAGGCCGGTGAGGATGAGAGTGCGCATGGGGCAAGGCCTTTCGTGAAGCGGCGGTCCGGGGATTCGGCCGGCCGCGACAACAACATAAAGGGGCATGTTTCAGAATTGGCCGGAATGCGGGGCTCCCCCGAGCCCTCAATTCCTTTGGCCCCCGAACCGAGGCCATGTGGAAAACGGTGTCCCGCAACGAAAAAGAATGTCCCCCGGCCGCGATGGCCGGGGGACATTCACAACGCTCTCACCAGGTGGTGGATCAGCCCTTGTGGGCCTTGACCGCCTCGGTCAGCTGCGGGGCGACGTTGAACAGGTCGCCGACGATGCCGTAGTCCGAGATCTCGAAGATCGGGGCCTCTTCGTCCTTGTTGACGGCCACGATGGTCTTCGAGGTCTGCATGCCGGCGCGGTGCTGGATGGCGCCGGAGATGCCCAGGGCCACGTACAGCTGCGGGGAGACCGTCTTACCGGTCTGACCGACCTGGAACTGGCCCGGGTAGTAGCCGGAGTCGACGGCGGCGCGGGAAGCACCGACGGCGGCACCGAGGGCGTCGGCCAGCGGCTCGACGACCTTGCCGAAGTTGTCGGCGGAACCGACACCACGGCCACCGGACACCACGATCGCGGCCTCGGTGAGCTCGGGGCGGTCGCCGCCCACGTTCGGCTCACGCGAGATGACCTTGGTGACGCCCTCTTCCTGCGCGGGCAGCTCGACGGCGACCTTCTCGCCGGCGGCGGCCTGCGGAGCGGCCTCGACGGCGCCCGGACGGACCGAGATCACCGGCACGTCGCCGGTGGCCTTGGCATCCACGGTGAACGCGCCACCGAAGATGGAGTGCTGCACCGAGCCGTCACCGTTCACGGCGATGACGTCGATCAGCAGACCGGAACCGATGCGGGCGGCCAGGCGACCCGACACCTCCTTGCCGTCGGCGGTGGCGGCGACCAGGATCGCGCCCGGGGCGACGGACTCGGACAGGCCGGCCAGCACGTCGACCTTGGGGGTGACGAGGAAGCCCTCGGCGTCATCGCCCTCGGCGACGTAGATCTTCTCGGCGCCGGCCGCGGCCAGCGCGTCGCCCAGCTTGTCGGCGGTGCCGGGGGCACCGACGACGACGGCGGCCGGGGTGCCCAGCGCGCGGGCGGCGGTGAGGAGTTCGGTGGTGACCTTCTTGGGCGCACCTTCAGCGTGCTCCACGAGCACGAGTACTTCTGCCATTGTTCTTTCTCCTGAAGTTCGTTCGCTCGGGGGCGGTCTTAGATGATCTTCTGACCAACGAGGTAGGTGGCGATCTGGTTGCCGCCCTCGCCCTCGTCGACGATCTTCGCGCCCGCCGTGCGCGCCGGCTTCGGGGTCACACCGGTCACCTGGGTGCCGGCGTTCGCAACGCCCACGGTCTCCGGGTCGACGCCCAGATCGGCCAGGGTGAAGGTCTGAACTTCCTTCTTCTTGGCGGCCATGATGCCCTTGAAGGACGGGAAGCGCGGCTCGTTGATCTTCTCGGTGACCGAGACGATGGCCGGCAGGGTGGCCTCCAGCTTGAAGACGCCCTCGTCGGTCTCGCGCTCGCCGGCGATGCGCTCGCCGTCGACGGTCAGCTTGCGGAGGTGGGTCAGCTGCGGCAGGCCCAGGTACTCGGCGATGATCGCCGGAACGGCGCCCGCGCGACCATCGGTGGCCTCGTTGCCCGCGATGACCAGCTCGATGCCCTCGATCTGGCCCAGCGCGGCGGCCAGGATGTAGGAGGTCTGCACAGCGTCCGAGCCGTGGATGGCCGGGTCGTTGATGTGGATGGCCTTGTCCGCGCCCATGGACAGGGCCTTGCGGATGGCCTCGGTGGCCCGATCGGGGCCGGCGGCCAGCACGGTGACCTCGCCGCCCTGCGCCTCCTTGATCAACAGCGCCTCCTCGACGGCGCGCTCGTTGATCTCATCGAGGATGGCGTCGGCGGCCTCGCGGTCGAGGGTGTAGTCCCCGCTGGTGAGCTTGCGCTCGGACCAGGTGTCGGGAACCTGCTTGATCAGTACGACGATGTTCGGCATGGGTCTTCGTCGACCTCCTGTTCTGGTGGCACTGGGTATGGCGGTCGCACGAGTTTTGCCGTACGTCCACAAGTAGCTCGTTCGGGAGATTACCCTACGTTAAGTTACTCGTGGGTAACTTAGCGTGTGACTTTCTGCATCGGTTGATCCGGTCGCGGGTGTGATATGCGCAACCGCTAACGTCGGAGCAATGAGCGAGGCCGTGAGACCTGTTGAAAACCACACCGATCCCTTGCCGCTGACCGGCGAGCGGACGGTGCCCGGCATCGCCGAGGAGAACTACTGGTTCCGGCGCCACGAGATCGCCTACGTGCGCATGCTCGACCGTTGCGCGGGCAAGGTCGTGCTCGAGGCGGGCAGTGGAGAAGGCTACGGGGCCAATATGATCGCCGGGGTCGCCGCGCGTGTCACCGGCCTCGACTACGACGACAGCGCGGTCGCGCACGTGCGCGCCAAGTACCCGCGCGTGGAAATGGTGCAGGGCAACCTGGCCGACCTGCCGCTCGACGACGCCTCGGTCGACATCGTGGTGAACTTCCAGGTCATCGAACACCTGTGGGACCAGGCGCAATTCCTGCGCGAATGCCTGCGGGTGCTGCGGCCCGGCGGCAAGCTGCTGATCTCCACCCCGAACCGGATCACCTTCTCCCCCGGCCGCGACACCCCGCTCAACCCGTTCCACACGCGTGAGCTCAATGCCGCCGAGATGACCGAACTGCTCGTCGAGGCCGGTTTCACCGTCGAACTGATGGCGGGCATCTTCCACGGGCCCGAACTCGTGGCGCTGGACGAGAAGTGGGGCGGGTCGATCATCGACGCGCAGATCGAGCGGGCGCTGGCGGGCGAGCCGTGGCCCGCCGACCTGGCCGCCGACGTGGCCGCGGTGACAATCGACGACTTCGCGCTGCTCGCCGACTCCGAGCGCGACATCGACGCCAGCCTCGACCTGCTGGCCGTCGCGGTGAAGCCGTGACGGACGCGAATTCGCCGGTGCCGGGCCAGTTCACGCTGGTCCTGCACTCGCACCTGCCGTGGCTGGCCCATCACGGGCGCTGGCCGGTCGGCGAGGAATGGCTCTACCAGTCCTGGGCCGCGTCCTACCTGCCCGTCGCGAAAGTGCTCAGAACCCTTGCCGCCGAAGATCGTTCGCACCTGATCAGCCTGGGCATCACGCCGGTGCTGGCCGCGCAGCTGGACGACCCGCACTGCCTCGAGGGCATGCACCACTGGCTGGGCAACTGGCGGCTGCGCGCCGACGAGGCCTCCATGGCGGGCAATGTCGCGCTCGGTCGGCACGAACACCGGCTCGCCGCAGCCGCTCTCGACGATTTCGAGACCCGCTGGATGCACGGCGCCTCGCCGGTGTGGCGCGAGCTCATCGACGCCGAGGCCATCGAATTGCTGGGCGGGCCGCTGTCGCATCCGTTCCAGCCGCTGCTGGATCCGCGGCTGCGCGAGTTCGAACTGGTCGAGGGCCTGGCGGACGCGCGGGCGCGCTGGGGGCACACGCCGTCGGGCATCTGGGCGCCCGAGTGCGGGTTCACGCCGGGCATGGAGCAGACCTACGACAAGGTCGGCATCTCGCACTTCATGGTGGACGGACCCGCGCTGCGCGGCGACACCACGCTCGGCCGGCCGGTGTGGGATTCGGATGTGGTGGCGTTCGGCCGCGATCTCGCGGTCAGCTACCGCGTCTGGTCGCCGAAATCCGGGTACCCAGGACAGCCCTACTACCGTGATTTCCATCACTATGACCACGCCACCGGATTGAAGCCCGCGCGGGTCACCGGTAAGACCGTGTCGGGTCCCGACAAGGCTCCTTATGATCCCGAGCTCGCCTCGGCGGCCATCGGCAAGGACGTCGCCGACTTCGTGGCGACCGTGCGGGAACGGTTGATCTCGGAGTCGGAGCGCATCGGCCGGCCCGCCCTCGTGGTCGCCGCCTTCGACACCGAATTGTTCGGCCACTGGTGGCACGAGGGCCCGCAGTGGCTCGAGCAGGTGCTGCGCGCACTGCCCGAGGCCGGGGTCACCGTCGGCACCCTCGCGGACGCGCGGGCCCGCGGCTACGTGGGCGAACGCGTCGAATTGGCCGATTCCTCCTGGGGTTCGGGCAAGGACTGGCGGGTGTGGGCCGGGGACCAGGTGTCCGATCTGGTCCAGCTGAACGCCGAGGTCGTGCGGCTCGCGTTGGACACCCTCGACAAGATGCGGGTGGACGCCGGAACGGTCGAGAACACCCGATACGGGTTGCGCGACACGGTTGCCGATCAGCTGCTGCGGGAGGCGATCCTGGCCGTCTCCAGCGACTGGGCGTTCATGGTGTCGAAGGATTCGGCGGCCGGGTACGCGCGTGATCGAGCCCATGAGCACTCGCACGCCGTGCGCGAGATCGCGGCCGCGGTGACGGCCGGGCAACTCGCCAAAGCGGGTCAGTTGGCGGCAGGATGGTACGCGGCCGACGGACTCTTCCCCGCGCTCGATGCGCGCAGGCTCGGCCCCGCTTCAGAAGGACCCGCATGAAGATCTTGATGGTGTCGTGGGAGTACCCACCCGTCGTAGTCGGTGGGCTGGGCCGCCACGTCCATCACCTGGCCGTCGAGCTGGCCGCCGCCGGGCACGAAGTCGTCGTGCTGGCGCGCCGGCCGATGGGCACCGACGCCACCACCCACCCGACGCACTCCTTCATCGAGGAGGGCGTCCTGGTGGTGGCGGTCGCCGAGGATCCGCCGGTGTTCGACTTCGGCGAGGACATGCTGGCCTGGACCCTGGCCATGGGTCACGCCATGGTGCGGGCCGGGATCGCGTTGAACAAGCCGGGCATCGGCGAGGGCTGGACCCCCGACGTGGTGCACGCCCACGACTGGCTGGTCGCGCACCCGGCGATCACGCTGGCCGAGTACTACGACGTGCCGCTGGTGTCGACCATCCATGCCACCGAGGCGGGCCGCCACAGCGGCTGGGTCTCGGGTCGGGTGAACCGGCAGGTGCACTCGGTGGAGTGGTGGCTGGCCCACGAATCCGACGCGCTCATCACCTGTTCGGAGTCCATGAAGGACGAGGTGCACCGGCTCTACGGGGCCGAGAAGGTGCCGATGACGGTGATCCGCAACGGAATCGACGTGGGCGCGTGGACCTTCCGCGAACGCGCCCCCCGTTCCGGACCGCCGCGGCTGCTGTACGTGGGCCGGCTCGAATACGAGAAGGGCATCCAGGACGCCATCGCCGCGCTGCCGCGCATCCGCAAGGCGCATCCGGGCGCCACGCTCACGGTCGCCGGTATCGGCACCCAGTTCGACTGGCTGCGTGAGCGCGCCCGCGCCCACCGCGTCGCGCGCGCGGTGAGTTTCATCGGCAAGCTCGACCACACCGATCTGCTGGGCTGGCTGCACAGCGCCGACGCCATCGTGCTGCCCAGCCGCTACGAGCCCTTCGGCATCGTGGCCCTCGAGGCCGCCGCCGCGGGCACCCCGCTGATCACCTCCACCGCGGGCGGGCTCGGTGACCTGGTCACCGACGGCGTCACCGGCGCCTCGTTCGAACCGGCCGACGTGAACGGCGTTGCGGAAGCGGTCATCTCGGTGCTCGACGACGCGACCGCCGCGCAGGAGCGCGCCTGGGCCGCCCGCGAGCGCCTCACCGCCGACTTCGCCTGGGATGTGGTGGCGCAGGAGACCGCGCTGGTCTACCAGGGCGCCAAGCGCCGGGTCCGCAACCCGGTCGGCCGTCCGGTCATCTCGGAACGTCCACTGCCGGAACGGGATCCGAACCAGCCGTACTGAGCGGTGACGCTCGGGTTTTTCCCTCGGGCACGTCTGCGCCTCGAATTGGAACGAGTTCTAATCCGAGGCTCGGATCCGACCCGGGTCAGTTGAACGAGCAGCCCGGATTCGGCGCGTCCTCCGACAGCGGACTCCCCGCGGGCAGCACATAGAGCACGTCGAGAATCTGCGACTCGGTCCCCAGATTCCGTTCCAGATGGACATTGCCGGTCCCGGCCCGCTCCACGAACGCCGTCCCCGCCCCGCCGACCTGATCGATCGCGCAATCGGGTCCGTAATGGCTCAGCTCGCCCTGACGCAGGACCGCGTACAGCGTCCCGTCGTGATAGTGCCAGCCGGTGGAACCGCCTGGGACGATGGTGATTTCGCGCAGAATGTAGTCGGTGTCCCCGATCGTGGTGCGCGAGATGATCACCCCCGTGACGCCGTCGGACGGTGTCGCGTGCGCGGTCGCCGCGAAGGACCCGACCAACGCGCAGGACGCCAGCGCGGCCAGTACAGCTCGAGAACCGAGAGTCACCCGGCCACGCTATCGCGCGCCACCGGTCGGCGAGAACCCCTAGGCGTCCATCTTTTTCAGGGTCTTCTGGACCGTCAGAAAGGTGCGGGTGGTCATGTCCTTGCCCCAGGCCTTCTCGATCGTGGACATGAAGCCGGTGGTGCTGGGATCGGTGTTGTCGATGACGGTGAGCAGAGCGGCGGCGGGCTCGTCGTAGCGGACGACGCGGACCGCGGAGCCCTCGAAATCGGGGATGGACTTCGGGTGCTCGCGCACGAAGGTGACCGTCAGATAGGTCTCGCGGCCGTGGGTGAGACCGGCGTAGGGATCGGAGTCGACCAGCTTCTGGAGCTGGGCCCGCGTGCGGATCAGCGTCCCGCCGGGGATGCCCAGTTCGGCGGTGAGCGCATGCTGGATGGTCGATTCCAGGGCGGCCACGTCGGTGTCGTCGGTCCGGAAGACCACGTTGCCACTCGCCAGCAGCGTGCTGACCTTCTCGAGACCCAACCCCTCGAAGACGCCGCGCAGCTTCTCGCCGCGCATATTGGGGTTGGTAGGCATGATCCCGCGCAGGAAGGCGGCGTAGCGGTGCATGGCCGTGAACCTACCTGCGCGGGGTGACAGTCAGGAGGCGGCGACGCCGCTCTTCTTGCGTTCGATGTCGGCGAGCGCCTCGAGATGGGCGGCGCGGGCCTCGGCGGCGGCGTCCCAGGTCTCCTTGCGGTTCTTCACGGCCCGGGCGGGCGCGCCGACGCAGATGGAGTAGTCGGGGTAGTCGCCCTTGACGACGGCGTGCGCGCCCAGCACACAGCCGCGGCCGACGCGGGTGGAGCGCAGCACGGTGACCTTGGCGGCGATCCAGGTGTCCGGGCCGATGCGGACCGGCGACTTCACGATGCCCTGATCCTTGATGGGCAGGTTGATGTCGTCGGTGACATGGTCGAAGTCGCAGATGTAGCACCAGTCGGCGACCAGGGTCGACTCGCCGATCTCGATGTCGAGGTAGGTGTTGACGACATTGTCCTTGCCGAACACCACCTTGTCGCCGATGCGCAGCGAACCCTCGTGGCAGCGAATGGCGTTGCCGTCGCCGATGTGCACCCAGCGGCCGATCTCCAGCCGGGACAGCTCGGGGGTGGCGTGGACCTCCACGTTCTTGCCCAGGAAGACCATGCCGCGCAGCACGATGTGCGGGTTGGCCATCTTGAACTTGAACAGCCGGTAGTAGCGCACCAGGTACCAGGGCGTGTAGGCGCGATTGGCGAGGGCCCACTTCAGAGACGCGGGCGTGAGGAAACGGGCCTGCTCCGGATCCCGGCGGCGCGAACCCCGCCAACGCGAGCGCAGCGGTGCGCCCCACATGCTCGTCACGAACTACTCCCTGTGTTCACCGGTCGTTTCAACGAGGGTATCCGTCCCCTTCCACGGGCACGAAAGTAGGCTGTGCTCCGGCTGCGGCAACGGCAGGGGCCCGGCTGTGGCAACCCGGCGACAATCCTCAGACTTCCGTACTGGCAGAAGGGACACCAGCAGGTGCGAAACGGCAGGCGGCGGACCGGACGTGATCGACGCTCGAGCACCGGGTCCAAGGTGCTGGCCCTCGCGGGCGCCGGGCTGTTCGCACTGACGGGGTGCGCGTACGGCAGTACCAAGGTCGACGATATCGGCGTCGGCCCCGGCAAGGGCTGGCCGATGGCGTTCGGGGATGCCCGCAACAGCGGGTCCAGCTCGGTCACCGGGTCACGGAATCTGGCGCTGAATTGGTCTCGGCCCGTGGGCGGTCCGGTCGCGCAGCCGGTCACCATCGGCGGCGACGGGCAGCTGTACGTCACCACCCGCGCCACCGGCTGCAACATTGTGTCGTTCCAGATGCCGACGGGCCGTAAGCGTTTCTGTAATCCACTGGGTCCCAGCGCCGTCGACGGCGGCGCGGCGGTGGACGGCAGCGGCAACGTGTACGTCGGCGACGACGGCGCGGTGAAGTCGTTCAACAACCTCGGTCAGCCGCGCTGGCGCACCCCCGCCGCCGGGACGCCGGTGTCGGTGCAGTTCACCGGGGACGGGAAGGTCCTGTCGGTCACCCAGTCCGGACAGGTGGACGTCCTGATCCGGCAGACCGGCGAACGCCAGGTCCCGACCTTCCAGCTGCTCGGCGAACCCGACTTCCTGGCCAACCCGTCGCTGAGCCGGCCGCCGGACGGGCAGGGCCTCGACGACTGCGCCACCGGCGGACCGCAGTGCCCGATCGCGAATGTGTCCGCGGTGGACCAGAAGTCGGGCCGCTTCTACGCGACCGTGTGGAAGCCCGGTGACAGTCAGGCCGCGTTGGTGGCGCTCACCTACAACGGCAGAGAGGTCCGCGTCGACTGGGACGCGAAGCTGCTCGAACAGGGCAGCGCCACCAGTCCCGCGCTCTCGGCCGACGGCTCGACGGTCTACGTCGGCGACAACACCAACCGCCTGATCGCCATCGACGCCGCCACCGGCAAGACGAAATGGACTCGGGACCTGGGCTTCCCGGCGCGGGGCGGCATCTCCGTCGCGGACGGCCTGCTGGTGCCCGCCGGCGACGAGGGCCACCTGGTGGCACTGCGCGATCAGGGCGACACGGCCGAGATCGCCTGGGAGCGCAAGGATCTCGAACTGCGCGGCCGCCCGGTCCAGACCGCGGGCGGCACCGGCTACACGGTGGCCCCGATCGGGGACAAACTGACGCTGGTCACCTTCGACACCCGCAATGGCGCGACGGTGCAGTCCAACGATCTTCCGGGCGCGGAGGGCACCACCGTGGCGACCGCCGTGGGCAGCAAGGGCGAGGTCGTGGTGGCCACCCGGATCGGCGAGCTGTTCGTGTTCAAGCCGGAGACGAAGTAGCCCCGTCCGCGCGCAGCGTCAGCGCGTAGGCGTCGACATTGGCCGCGACCCGCCGCAACAGGTCCAGCAAGGTGCCGTAGTCGTCGGCGCTGAGGCCCTCGGTGGCGGCCGCGCGCTGAATCCGGATGCGCTCCCACAGGTTCGCGTGCGCGGCGACGCCTTCCGGGGTCAACGCGTAGGTCCCCGCGTTGTCCCGGGCGACCCAGTCCCGACCCTCCAGCGCGCCGACATACGGTGCGGCCGTGGGGTCGTGGGCGTCGAGGTACGGGGACAGCGCGACATCGAGGCCCGCGGTGTCGAGCGGGCCGTCGGCGAGCGTGTGCAGGGTCTGCCAGTGGCGGCGGAGCAGGCCCTCGGCGGCCAGGAACGCGGCGAAATTGCCTTCGAGGGTCTGGTCGATGTGCTTGAGCCAGTAGCCCAGGAACTTCGGTGCGTCGGACATGATCGTCTCCTAATACTTGTAAAAGTACATGTGTATGTATTTTAACAAGCGATTGTAGAATGACAAGGGTGAAGGACAGCGACCCCGCGATCGTCGCCATCGAGCGCGCCATGGTGGCCATTCGCCGCAGCCAGAGCAGGCGCGCACTGAACAAGCTCGCGGCCCGCGCCGGAGGCCCGGCCGTGGATCCGACCCTGTTCGGCGTGCTCGACGCCGTCGAGGCCCGGGAGGGCGAGGTGGTGGTCACCGATATCGCCACCGCCCTGGGCGTGGACCAGCCGCGGGCCAGCCGGCTGGTGGCGCGGGCGGTCGCCGAGGGTCTCGTGGAACGACGGGCCGATCAGGTCGACGCGCGACGCGTCCACCTGTACCTCACCGCCTCCGCGCGCACGACCCTGGACCGCGCCCACGCGAATCGGCAGGCCGCGCTCGATGCCGCGACCGCCGGCTGGCCGGACCGCGACCGCACCGAATTCGCCCGGCTGCTCACCCGATTCGTCGCCGACTTCGAGACGGCCACCGCCGACCGGCCGGACGACGCCCGGTAGCGATCAGTCCGGGCGGACCGATTCGAGGACGGTGGCGGCCCGCTCGAGCAGGTCGATGAGCGCGGCGCGCTCGGCCGCGGTGAACTCCGCCGCGAGCGCCCGTTCGACCGGGACCGCGCGTTTGTCGGCCGCCCGCATGACCTTGCGACCCTCGTCGGTGAGCCGGGTCTCCAGCACATTGCGATGCCACTCGTGCGGCGTGCGCTCGATGAGGCCGCGCTCGCGCAGATTGGTGAGCACCGTGTTCATGGTGGGCGGGGTGACGCCGCAGCGGCGGGCCAGTTCGGCGGCGGAGATGCCCGGGTTCTCACTGAGGACGTAGAGGGCCGCGTACTGCGGGATGGTCACGGCCGCGGGCTTGAGGGCGGCGTTCTTCGCGCCCATGAGCGCCTGCTCGGCGCGCTTGATATAGGTCCCCAGGCGCTCTTCGACCGGCATCGACGTCACCCCGGCATGATAATCCACCCCCTTGTTCGAACCTTGACGATCATTAGAGCTCTAATCTATCTTCGCTCTCGTATTCCGATGTCATCTCTACCGTCTCGAAAGGCATGCGCATGTCCCACAGCGTGATTCCCGAGAAGTACACCGACCTGCTCACCCGGCCCCTGTTCGCGCACCTGGCCACGCTGAATCCCGACGGCACCCCGCAGGTCACCCCGATCTGGCAGATCTGGGACGGGGAGTTCCTGCGCTTCACCACCACGACGACCCGGGCCAAGCACCGCAATACCGCCCGCGACCCGCACGTGGCGGTCAGCATCAACGATCCCGAAGCGCCGTACCGCTACCTGGAGGTCCGGGGCGTCGTCGAACGCGTCGACACCGATACCGAGGGAGAGTTCTTCGACGTCCTCGCGCAGCGCTACGGACTCCCCTACGAGAAGCCCGTGGGCGACCACCCCGATCGTGTCGTGCTGGTGATGCGGCCGACCCACGCCACCTATCAGGGCTGAGGCCCTACGGGGTCGCGCAGAGGAAAACCGTTGCGGCGCGGCCGATTCTGGTGACAACGAGGGTGTGCGGCACCGAGCCGCGGGGTTTGATGCGGGCACGCAGGGCGTCGGGGTCGATATCGACGCCGCGGGTGAGGATTTCGAGAGGGCCGCAGTCGCGGCGGTGGAGTTCGGCGCGCAGGGGCTTCTCGCGGAATTCCATGCGGTCCAGGACGCGGAAGCCACGGACGCCGTCGGGAACCTGGTCGCCGGTGAGATAGGCGATGCGGGGATCCAGTTGCCACAGGCCGTGTTTCGCGGCGTAGTGGCGGACCAGGCCCGCGCGGACGACGGCGCCGTCCGGATCGATGATCCACTCCCCCGGCTCGCGTTCGGGGATGTCGTCGGGGGCGGTGTCGGTGAGGGTCCAGGGATCGGCCGTCGCGGACAGGACCGTCGCGCGGCGGGTGACGCCCGGTTCGGTGAGACCCGGTGACCACAGGCAAGCTTCGCGGACGGCGCCGTCGAGGGAGACCACCTCGACCTCGCCCGACCAGCCCAGGGTGTCGAAATCCAGTCCGGGAGCGCACTTCACGGCGAGGTCGCGACCGGAGTAGGCGGTGAGCAGATCCGGCAGCGGCGGCTGGAGTTTGGCCGGATCGTGGGTGCGGCGGCCATCGGCGCGGCGGGCGGGATCGGCGATCACCACCTCGGCGGTGCTGCACGGAACCAGCGCGTCGGCCTTGGCCAGCAACACATTTCGCGCGCCCGCGTTGTGCGCGGCCATGGCCAGCCGGATGTCGTCGAGGTCGCTGCCGATGACGGCGGGACAGACCGCCGCGAGCGCGGCGAGTTCCGCGCCGATCGAGCAGGTGACATCGTGCACGGTGCGCCCGGCCAGCCGTTGGGCGCGCTGCGCGGCCACCGCCGACGGGGTCGCCTGCTGGAGGGCGTCGTCGGTGAACAGCCAGTCCCCGGCGCCGGCCAGTTTGACGGTGGCCCGGCGGCGCAGGCGGACGGTTTCGACCAGGGCCGCGGACCGGCCGCCGTGCCCGCGGCGGATGCGCTCCAGATCCTTGAGGAGCGAGGCGGAGGAAAGCGCGAAATCGCCCACCTCGGCCAGGGCCGCCGCGCCGGCGGCACTGGAGAGGTAGGCGATGTCGTCGCGAGTGAAGGCGTAGCCCACGGGGTTTCGCGGAGTCGGCCTACTTGGCGGACGCGCCGGGCTTCACGCCGGTGATCATGGCGTTGTAGAAGAACTGGCGGGGCACCACGTGGCGCAGCACCTTCTCGTCGAGGGCGGAGAACGCCAGCCACGCCTTGTACTGGGCCATGCGGTAGCCGATGGTCAGCTTCTCCTCGGGCACGGCGGCCTCGAAGGTGCGGACCGGCCAGCCCCACAGGGCAGCGGCGAATTCCTCGGTCTTGGCCTGCACCTCGACGGCGCCCGCGCTGCGGGCCATCTTCTCCAGGTCGGAGGGGTCGAAGGTGTGCAGGTCGACGACGGCCTCGAGGGCCGCGGCGCGCGAGGACTCGTCGAGCTCGGACTGCGGACGACGCCAGCCGCTCAGGAACGGCAGCTTGGTGACCGTGGTGGTGACCTTCCAGGTGACCTGGCCCAGGCGACGCGCGTAGATGTTGCCGATGGTGGTCGGCTCACCGGCGAACACGAAGCGACCGCCCGGCTTCAGCACGCGCAGGCACTCCTTGAGCGCGAGTTCCACATCGGGGATGTGGTGCAGCACGGCGTGGCCGACGACCAGGTCGAAGGTGTCGTCCTCGTAGGGGATGGTCTCGGCGTCGGCGACGCGGCCGTCGACGTCGAGGCCCAGGTTCTGGCCGTTGCGGGTGGCGACCTTGACCATGCCCGGCGACAGGTCCGTGACCGAGCCGCGCTCGGCCACGCCCGCCTGCATCAGGTTCAGCAGGAAGAAGCCGGTGCCGCAGCCGAGTTCGAGGGCCCGCTCGTAGGGCAGCTCGGTGCTGGGCGCGACGGCGTCGAAGCGACCCTTGGCGTACTCGATGCAGCGCTCGTCGTACGAGATCGACCACTTGTCGTCGTAGGTCTCGGCTTCCCAGTCGTGATACAGGACCTGGGCGAGCTTGTTGTCGCTATACGCGGCCTGGACCTCGGCCTCGGTGGCGTGCGGGTTCGGCGCGGGGTCTTCAGGACCAACTGTCATGCAGGCAAGCCTAATGAATAGCCCGGTGAGCGGTGTTATCGGGCCACTGAACGACCGGTGAACGGGATCGCATCCGGTCCGTCGACCAAATAAGAACGTGTTCCAAGCTGCTGATCTTCGGTTCCGAACAGGTCAGCCCACTCGCGGCGGGCCCGATCATGACCATGTGTACCGGCCTCGAAGACCCGTTTCGCGGCCGCGATCGCGGCGCCCGGACCACCCACGAACTGCCCGGCCCAGCGCAGTGCGGCGGCGAACACATCGTCGGGCGCGACCACCTCGTCGACCAGGCCCAGCGCCGCGGCCTCCTTCGGATCCACGAAGCGTCCGCTGTACACCAGATCCTTGGCGTGCGACGGCCCGATCAGCAGGCTCAGCCGGCGGATGCCCGCCAGCGGGATCAGCCCGGCCTTGATCTGCGGCAGGCCCAGTTTCACGTTGTCGCCGATGATGCGGCGATCGGCCGACAGCGCCAGTTCCAGGCCCGCGCCCAGCGCGTAGCCGCTGATCGCCGCGACCGTCGGCTGCGGCAGCCGGGCCAGGCAGCCCAGCGCCGACTGGAAGTCGGCCACCATGGCCTGCGCCTGCTCCGGGGTGAGGCGGGCCAGCTCGGCCATCTCGTCACCCGCGCTGAACACCCGCGCGTCGCCGTAGACCACCACGGCCGCGATCGACCCGTCGGCCGCGATCTCGTCGGCGGCGGCCGCCACCTCGAGCGCCACCTGCAGATCGATCAGATTCATCGGGGGGCGGGCGATGCGGAGCACCGCGACACCCTCTGCCACGCCCCGGTCCACGGTCACGAATTCGGCCACAGCCGATCACCCTACTTCGAGCCCTGGGTATGGTGTCCCTCCGCCCGTGCGGGCGTGCTCGATCGTGGAGTTCTTATGCGTGACATGTGGTGCCCCAGCTGCGACTCGACCCTGCCGGTCGTAGCGAGCCGATGCCCCTTCTGCTCGGCGGAGCGCCCGCCCGAACCCGAACCCGAACAGCCGCCGTCGTATTGGCTGCGCGTGTTCGTGGTGGCACTGATCCAGGTCGGGCTACCGATCGCGGTCGGGGTCGGGATCCAGGCCCACGTGGTGGCCGCGGCGGCGGCGCTCGGATTCGCGGTGAGCGCCATGCTGTGGAGCCTGGTGTGGGCCGCGGCCACGCCGCAGGACTGAGCTACCGACCTACTCGGGTCGCTGTGAGCCCCGGATGCGGGCGTTCTCCGGCAGTTCCGCGAAGTAGCGGTCCGCGTGCGGGAAGGCCAGCGCCGGGCCCTCGGCCTCGGGATCGTAGACCGGCATGATCGGGACGATGGTCCGGTCGGCGGCGAGAATCTCGGCGGTGGAGGCGAATTCGCCGAGCGCCGCGAGCTGGGTCCAGGTCGGCGGCAGCAGCACGTCCAGGCCCTCGTGCCAGCGGCGGATGGCCTCGGCGGGCGTGCACCAGGTGACGACCTCGGCCTCGGAGGTGGCGCCGTCGGCCAGCTGGCCCTCCGGCAGCACGGCCACGAAGAAGCGGGTGTCGTAGCGGCGCGGCTCGATCACCGGGGTGATCCAGTTGTCCCAGGGGCGCAGCAGGTCGGCGCGCAGCACCAGGTTCTCGCGGGTGAGGAATTCGGCGAAGGACAGTTCGCGGCGCTCCAGCTGCCCGCGCGCCTCGGCGTAGACGGCGGTGTCGGTGACCACGGTGTCGGCGGTCGGACCGGCCAGCAGCACGCCGCATTCCTCGAAGGTCTCGCGCACGGCGGCGCAGATCAGCGCCTGGGCACGGCCCGCGTCGATGCCGAATCGCTCGGCCCACCAGGCGGCTTCGGGCCCGGCCCAGTCCAGGGCGACCGACGCGTCGGAGGGGTCGACGCCACCACCGGGGAAGACGGTCATCCCGGCCGCGAAGGCCATGCCGCCGACGCGGCGCTGCAGGAACACCTCGGGCCCGTGCGCGCCGTCGCGCACCAGCATGACCGTGGACGCGTCCTTGACCGGGCGCGCGGCGGGCTGGGATCCGGGCTGTGCAACTGTCTCGCTCACATTCCGCACCATAACCCTTACCCGAGCGAAATAACATCGGCCCCGATTCACTCGGTCAAATGGACTGATCCGGTGCGGGTTTCGATGACGGGCGGCCCGGCGGGATCCGGATGCCGGGTCCAGGTGCCCTCGACCTTCCCGGTCCGGTAGTCCTGCACCTGGCTGACCACGGCCCCGGAATCGTCGGTCCAGGTAACCAGGAAAATGCCCGCCTCGATGGGCGCGACCGCGACCGGGGTATTTGTCCGGCGTCCGGTGTCGGCGGCGGTGTAGGTGAGGCTGCGGCCGTCCGCGGCGAAGGTGATGGTGCCGCCCGAGCCGACGTCATAGGTGAGCTGCGCGGTCTTCCCGTTCAGGTCCGCGGGCACTGCAGCCTTGCCCAGCGTCTCGGCGGCATGCGACTTCGAAACCTGCTGGGCCGCTGGCGGATCGGCCACGCAGCCGGTGGCGGCGAGCGCGACGGCGAGGACCGCGAGGGCGCCGGTGCCCCGGGACGCGATAGGACCGGTCGCCCGGTCTGCGATGGCACCGATGGTCCGGCCCACGGCCAGCTCCCTCCGTCAGCGGCAGTTGCGGACAGTTTGCCCGGCATCGCCGACGGACGCAATCGCAGCGCGCCGAGGTGTCGTGGGAGGACGTCAGCGGTTGCGATGCCGCCCGAAACGCTGGCTGCGGCGCGCGAAGTAGCGGCCGTCGATGCGGTCCAGCTGGATCGACTGCCGGAACGCCTCGCTCAGGTTCTCCGAGGTCAGCACATCGGTGAGCAGACCCTGCGCGACCACCGCGCCCTCGTTGAGCAGCAGCCCGTGGGTGAAGCCCGGCGGGATCTCCTCCACGTGGTGGGTGACCAGCACCGTGGCGGGCGCGTCCGGGTCCGCGGCCAGGTCGCCGAGACGCTCGACCAGTTCCTCACGGCCGCCCAGATCGAGTCCGGCGGCCGGTTCGTCGAGCAGCAGCAGTTCCGGGTCGGTCATGAGCGCGCGGGCGATGAGCACGCGTTTGCGCTCGCCCTCGGAGAGGGTGCCGTAGGTGCGGTCGGAAAGGTGTTCCGCGCCCAGGCTTTCCAGAATGTCGATGGCCCGGTCGGTATCCATGTCGTCGTAGCGCTCGCGCCAGCGGCCCATGACCGCGTAACCCGCCGAGACGACGAGATCGGCGACCTTCTCGTCGATCGGCACCCGGCTGGCGATGGCGGCGGAGGAAATTCCGATACGCGGGCGTAGTTCGTTGATATCGACCCGGCCCAGGGTTTCGCCGAGCAGATTGGCGATTCCGGAGGTGGGGTGCATTTCGGCGGCGGCCATCCGCAGCAGTGAGGTCTTGCCGGCGCCATTGGGGCCGAGCACGACCCAGCGTTCGTCCAATTCCACCTGCCAGGTGACCGGACCCACCAAGGTATGTCCGGAACGTCGGACGGTGACGTCGCTGAAATCGATGAGCAGATCGGGATCCGGTTGCGGCACGGGGTCCATCTTGGCCCACCGCCCTGGACGATCGTCAACGTGGTGGCTGAATCCGGGGCGTGTCCTCTCCGGAAGTGCGGGGACGATAAGCGATTTCATGGGTGCGCGTATCGAATTCCGATAGATCGCACTCCGGGCCCCGCATTCCCCGGCCCCGCGCATCGGCGCTCGTGGAGCGGAACATCCGTGCCAGGATCAGTGCCACCGGGATCGAGAGCACCGTCCACACGATGAGAACAACCAGCAATGTTGTCATTTCGTGGTTTCCTTTCGAGGAAACTCGTGAATCGATCCTGGACCACCCGGTCGGGGAAGTCGATACGCCCTGCCCATATGGGTCAGCACGCCAACCATTCGGTTTCGCTAGTGCGCCATTCGCGCCGCCGCCTCCATGCCTTCCGACCTACGGCACCGCGATCACGGTCATCGACCCCGGGGCCACCTCCGTGAACCCGGCGTCGCGCACCGCCACCGCGTCGCCCCGGGCCACCCGCTGTCGCAATTCCGCCCAGTGGCCCGGATCGGCCTCCGCGACGGTGCACCGAAACCCGGTGGCGGCCCACGCATACGCTTGCCGCACCGATAAGGCGCCTGCCAGCAACATGCTGGCATGCCCTACCTGTGCCGCTGCCTTCCCCACAGTCATACCCAATTCCGAGTCCACCCATAGCACCGGACATTCCGGATCGATCGCGATGTCCGCCTCCTCGGGCAGCTCGGTTCCGCTGATCTGGAGCCGACGGATCCGCGGATCCACGTCCCCCACCGGACCCGGCACCAGCGCCCGCGCCTGCGCGCCGCCGAAATCGACTGTGACACCGTCGACTTCCTGCGCCGCCAGCCACTGCGCCCCGCGGGCCCGCCGCGCCACCTTCCGGATGCGCGAGCGCTTCCAGGTCAGATAGCGCTCCTCCCACTCCCCGTCCGGCCCGACCCGCTCGTCCAGGCACACCGCGACCGCCGCCGAGGCGGCGGCCGCCAGCAACGCCGACCGCGCGGGCGGATGGTTCTTCGGAATGTGCAACACCATCTGCATGGCCTGGACCAGAGCCGGGTCGGCGGGATCGCCCCCGCCGCCGTAGCCCCGGGCCAGTTCCGCGTGCCTGGCCTCGAAACCGGCATCGATGGTGGATCCAACGCTCGACACAACCACTCCTACAACGACGTTCTAACGCACCGTCAGGTTCACGGTGAACCGCTTGGCGGGCTCGACGCCCTGTTCCCAGGCCCGCATGTACGCCAGGCTCAGCGTGGTCGAGCCGGGGGCCACGGCCACGAAATTCAGCACCGACTTGCCGCCGACGCCGACCTTGCCGTCCGGGTTGGCGTCCTGCTCGTACTCGGGTGACCCGTTCTGCTTCACCACGTTCTGATCCAGCGCACCCAGCTGCCAGCCGAATCCGGTGGTCGGATTCGCCTCGAGGGTGATGACCAGGCCCTGCCCCAGGGCCAGACTCACGTCCTTGCCGTCGGAGTCCGCGCCGATCCGCTCGGCCGCGCGGTCGGCGGACGTCGCCTGCACGGCGGTGGTGCCCGCGACACTCGTCGCCGAGACCGGTTGCGCCTCGTTCGGGTTGGTGGTGCCGCAAGCGGCCAGCGCGAGGCCGGCCATCACCATCACCAGCGGCATACGCACACGCACTCGGACTCCTTCGGTCATCGCCGGGTTTCCGACCACGGTACCGAGAGCGGAGCTCAGGGTGGCGCAAGCGAATTGGACGCGTTGCGGCTACCGCACGGCTTACTGCGGCAGCGGCACCCGGCGGATACCGCCGTCGCGGGCGTCGGCGGCCTCGACCTCGTCGCGGGTGACGCCCAGGATGAACAGCACCGCGTCCAGGAACGGATGCGACAGCGCGGCGTCGGCGACCTCGCGCAGCGCGGGCTTGGCGTTGAACGCGATACCCAGACCCGCGGCATTGAGCATGTCGATGTCGTTGGCGCCGTCGCCGACCGCGACGGTCTGCTCCATGGCCACGCCCGTCTCGGCCGCGAACCGGCGCAGCGCAACGGCTTTCGCGGCCCGGTCCACGATCTCGCCGGTGACCGCGCCGGTCAGCTTGCCGTCACGGATCTCGAGGGTGTTGGCCTGCACGAAGTCCAGTTCCAGTTCGTGCGCGAGCGGCTCGATGACCTGGCGGAAGCCGCCGGACACCACGCCGCAGCGGAAGCCCAGGCGGCGCAGGGTGCGAATGGTGGTGCGGGCGCCGGGGGTGAGTTCGATGCGCTCGGCGACCTCGTCGATGACCGAGGCGTCCAGCCCGGCCAGGGTGGCCACGCGCTGGCGCAGCGATTCGGAGAAGTCGATCTCGCCGCGCATGGCGGCCTCGGTGACCGCGCGGACCTCGTCCTCGACACCGGCGTGCGCGGCCAGCATCTCGATGACCTCGCCCTGGATCAGGGTGGAGTCCACGTCGAACACGATGAGCCGCTTGGCCCGTCGCGCCAGACCGGCCTTCTCGACCGCGACGTCCACGCTCTCCTTGGCGGCCACCGCCGACAGCGCGGTACGCAGCTCGGTCTCGGTGTCCGCGTCGGCGGCGGGCACGGTCACCAGCAGTTCCAGACCGGTGACCGGGTAGTCGGCGATGCCGCGGATGGAGTCGATATTGACGCCCTGCGCGGCCAGCTTGCGCGCGATGGCGCTGAAGGCGCGGGCGGTGACCGGCGAACCCAGCACCACGACCGCGTGGGTGGACAGCTTGGCGCCCGATACGGCGCTGGCCCCGATCTCCACGGCCACGTCCATGCCGATCGACGCCATGGCGTCCTCGAGCTGATCCTGCAGCGACTCGGGATCGGTGGGACACGACACCAGCACGCCCAGGGTGAGGCGGCCCCGGATGACGACCTGCTCCACATCCAGCAGGCTGACCCCGTTGTTGGCCAGCGCGGCGAGTAGCACCGACGTGACGCCCGGCTTGTCGGGTCCGGTGACCGTAACCAGAACCGTCGTGTCAGACGCGCTCAATCGATGACTCCTTGTCCCTGCGACAACGTGGCCCGCCCGACATGCGGCGGCAGCTCATTCTGTCAGGTCGGCCTCGCACCGACCGCGCCGACCGCCGCCCACGGTGGCGGGCATCACGTCGGCGAAGCTCACGTACGGCTCAATGCCCGCCGGGGGCGAGCAGGCGGGCCGCCTCGGAACGCCATTCGCCCAGGATCTCGGCGACCGGGCGCACCGCGGTGACCAGCCCGACGCCCTGCCCGGCATCGACCGGTGCGATGCGCGGATCATCGGCGGCATTCGCGGCGGCCAGCTCGACCCGGGCCGCGGCGATGCTCGGGGACGGGTCGGGCGCGGACAGCTCGTCGACGCGGTGCTGCCAGCGCTCGGTGAAGTCGTTGCGCAGCACGCGGGCCGGAAACCGCTGCGGCCAGGGCAGTTCCATGCCGATGTCGAACGCCCGCGTGAGGATCGTGTCGGTGCCCCGCGCCGCGAGCAGGGCGCGGCGGCTGTTCGGAGGCAGCAGCGATTCCTCGGCGGCGGCCAGCGCGGTGCCCAGCCACACCCCCGCGGCGCCCGCCGCGAGCATGGCGGCCATCCCGCGCGCCGAACCGATTCCGCCCGCGGCCAGCACCGGGCCGGGCACGGCGTCGAGCACCGCCTCCAGCAACGGCAGCGTCGCGAGCTCGGGCGCACCGTGGCCGCCACCCTCGAGACCGCGCGCGACCAGCACGTCGATCCCGGCGTCGCGGGCGCGCCGGGCGTCCTCGACGGTGTAAACCTGTGTCGCCGTCCGGATTCCGGCCGCGCGGGCGCGGGCGGCCCAGGACAGGTCGGCCCCGAAGCTCACCGACAGCAGGGCGGGTTTCGCGGCGAGGGCGAGGTCGAGAAGTCCCGGTCGCGCGGCCGCCACCCAGTCGACCAGGCCGATTCCGATCGGGCCGGGCGCGGGCGCTGCCTCGCTGCCCATCAGTTCCCGTTCGAGCGCGGGGAGTTCGCCGTCGAGGGCGGCGGCGGCCAGTTCGCGTTCGAGCGCCTCGACCGAGCCCGCGCTGCCCATGCCGATCATGCCCAGTCCCCCGGCGGCCGCGACCGCGACGGCCAGCCGGCCCCCGGCGACTCCGCCCATGGGCGCGTTCACGATCGGCGTCCGCAACCCCATCGCGTCCGACCAGTCGGTCCGCGGTCCCGCATTCTCGGTCATCACTCCATGAAAGCGTCCCGCCGCCGACCGGGTCCGGCCACCCCACCCCGCAACGCACCGCGGCACCCGTCCGAAGACGGGTGCCGCGATGGTGTTCGGGTGTCAGGCGACTAGTGCGACGCCTTCTCCAGCTCGTGCACATTGTGGGACTTGGAGCCCCAGCCCACGTGGGCCTCGGCGCGCATGCGCTCGACCATGTGCGGGTAGTGCAGCTCGAACGCGGGACGCTCGGAGCGGATGCGCGGCAGCTCGTAGAAGTTGTGCCGCGGCGGCGGGCAGGAGGTCGCCCACTCCAGCGAGTTGCCGTAGCCCCACGGGTCGTCGACGGTCACGACCTCGCCGTAGCGGTAGGACTTGAAGACGTTCCAGATGAACGGCAGCATCGACGAACCCAGGATGAAGGCACCGATCGTGGAGATGGTGTTCAGGGTGGTGAAGCCATCGCTCGGCAGGTAGTCGGCGTAGCGGCGCGGCATACCCATGTTGCCCAGCCAGTGCTGCACCAGGAACGTGGTGTGGAAGCCGACGAAGGTGGCCCAGAAGTGCCACTTGCCCAGACGCTCGTCCATCATGCGGCCGGTCATCTTCGGGAACCAGAAGTAGATGCCCGCGAAGGTGGCGAACACGATGGTGCCGAAGAGCACGTAGTGGAAGTGCGCCACCACGAAGTAGGTGTCCGACACGTGGAAGTCCAGCGGCGGCGAGGCCAGGATGACGCCCGACAGACCACCGAAGAGGAAGGTCACCAGGAAGCCGACCGACCAGAGCATCGGCGTCTCGAAGGTGAGCTGGCCGCGCCACATGGTGCCGATCCAGTTGAAGAACTTCACACCGGTCGGAACCGCGATGAGGAAGGTCATGAACGAGAAGTACGGCAGCAGCACCGCGCCGGTCGCGTACATGTGGTGCGCCCACACGGCGATGGACAGGGCCGCGATACCCAGGGTCGCGTAGACCAGGGTGGTGTAACCGAAGATCGGCTTCCGCGAGAAGACCGGGTAGATCTCCGAGACGATGCCGAAGAACGGCAGCGCGATGATGTACACCTCGGGGTGGCCGAAGTACCAGAACAGGTGCTGGTAGAGCAGCACGCCGCCATTGGCCGGGTCGTAGATGTGGCCGCCCAGGTGGCGGTCGTACGCCAGGCCGAACAGGGCCGCGGTGAGCAGCGGGAAGGCCAGCAGCACCAGCACCGAGGTGACGGCGATGTTCCAGGTGAAGATCGGCATCCGGAACATGGTCATACCCGGGCAGCGCAGGCAGACCACGGTGGTGAGCATGTTGACGCCACCGAGGATGGTGCCCAGACCGGAGACGGCCAGACCCAGGATCCACAGGTCGGCGCCGACGCCGGGCGAGTGGACGATGTCCGACAGCGGGGTGTACGCGGTCCAGCCGAAGTCCGCCGCGCCGCCGGGGGTGATGAAGCCGGCGGTCGCCATCGAGCCGCCGAACAGGTACAGCCAGTAGCTGAACGCGTTCAGACGCGGGAAGGCGACGTCAGGGGCGCCGATCTGCAGCGGCAGGATGATGTTGGCGAAGCCGAACACGATCGCGGTCGCGTAGAAGAGCAGCATGATCGTGCCGTGCATGGTGAACAGCTGGTTGAACTGTTCCGGCGACAGGAACTGCATGCCCGGACGGGCGAGCTCGGCGCGCATGAGCAGCGCCATGATGCCGCCGACCATGAAGAAGGAGATGGCCGTCACCAGGTACATGACGCCGAGAACCTTCGGGTCCGTCGTGGTGACCATCTTGAAGATGAACGATCCCTTCGGACCCGTCCTTTGAGGATAGGGCCGCTCCGCCTCCACAAGGCTGGCCGGCCGCGGTTCTACGGCAGTCACGAAACCTCCACAGGTATGCCATCGTTCGTACGCTGCTTCCGGCGTCCGGTTCGGCAACATGACGAACGACGTTGGCTTGCGCTGTGACAGATCGTAAACCGTGTCCCATCGGCGCTCGCTCCGGGTCCTACTCTGTGTCGTATTTCGGCTCCGCCGAGGTCGTATCCGTCGGGCTGCCGGTGTCCTGATTGGGAGTCGGGGGGCACGGCTGTAGGCTGCCCCGCATGCCGGTGCGCGAGTCTGCTTCCACCCGAAACACGTTCGCCTCCACCTTTTCCCCTATGCGGCATTTGCGCAGTGTGGGATTGGTCTCGGCGGCGACGCTGCTGACCGTCGGCCTGGCCGCGGGGTGCGCCAAGACCGATGACAACTCCGCCTCGATTGTGCGCACCACCACGAATATCGCCGGTGCGGGCGTGGTCGGGATCGAGCGCGACACCACCAAGGCGTGCGCGCTGCCGACGGCCCCCGACTCGGCCGGGGGCACCAAGTCCGTCGCGCACGCCGCGGGCGCCACGGAGGTTCCTGCCGACGCCAAGCGCATCGTGGTGCTGTCGACTCCCGCCCTGGACGCCGCCTGCGCGCTGGGCCTGTGGGAGCGGGTGGTCGGCGCGGCCACCGTCGCCGGGCCGACGCCGCAGCCGTCGTATCTGGGCTCCGGGATATCCGCCATCCCGGCGGTGGGCACGGTCGACAGCCCGGATCCGGCGAAGATCGCGGAGCTGAAGCCGGACCTGATCATCGGCCCCGCCGCCGACCGCGGCCGCTACGACGCCCTGAAAGCCATCGCCCCGACCGTCCTGGTCGGCGACGATCACGGCTGGCAGGCCACCTTCACCGGTTTCGCGGAGGGCCTCAACCGCAAGGCCGCCGGCGCCAAGGCCCTCGACGACTACCGCGCCGCGGCCCGGGACACCGGCGTCGCCGCCAACTCCGCGCTCAGCCAGGCGTCGGTGATCCGCTTCGAGCCCAAGACGATTCAGGTGCAGGGCGGCGACACCTTCGCCGCCCAGGTGCTCGGCGACGCGGGCGTGCAGCGCCCCCAGGCGCAGCGCGGCGACTCGTTCGACGTCTCCGGGCCGAGCACCGAGGCCGACCGCGACAAGCTCGAGGGCGACCTGATCTTCCTCATGTTCGACGGCAAGGACGGCCTCGACTACGGCAAGTCGATCATGAAGGGCGACAACTGGAAACAGCTCGGCGCGGTCAGCGACCGCCGCGAGTTCGCCGTCGACGACACCATCTGGCACGGCAGCGGCATCACCGCCGCCCGCGCCCTGCTCGAGGACCTCCGCAACAACCTCAACGGCTACGTCGCCGACTGATCCACGGCACGCCGCACGGGCCGATTCGATCCGGTGCTCGGCCCGATGACGTGGGGAAGTCGCCACCCGGCCGAGCACTGACCGCGAAGTTCACCAGCCCGATCGTGAACATTTCGTGATGACCGGTATTCCCCACGGACACGCCCAGCAAACGCGGTAATTTCAGCGGCCGCGCACCCGGCCTTCGACAGCCAACGGCCCCGAGCGGATTCGCTCGGGGCCGTTGGCTTTTCAGGCGGATGGGGCGACGCGGGGCGTCAGAATTCCCAGTCCTCGTCTTCGGTGTTGACGGCCTTGCCGATGACGTAGCTGGAGCCCGAGCCGGAGAAGAAGTCGTGGTTCTCGTCGGCGTTCGGGGACAGGGCCGAGAGGATGGCGGGGTTGACCTCGCACTCGTCCTTGGGGAACAGGCCCTCGTAGCCGAGGTTCATCAGCGCCTTGTTGGCGTTGTAGCGCAGGAACTTCTTGACGTCCTCGGTGAGGCCGACCTCGTCGTAGAGGTCCTGGGTGTACTCGACCTCGTTCTCGTAGAGCTCGAAGAGCAGCTCGAAGGTGTAGGCCTTGAGCTCCTCGCGCTCGGCCTCGGAGACCAGCTCCAGGCCCTTCTGGTACTTGTAGCCGATGTAGTAGCCGTGCACGGCCTCGTCGCGGATGATCAGGCGGATCATGTCGGCGGTGTTGGTCAGCTTGGCCCGCGAGGACCAGTGCATGGGCAGGTAGAAGCCGGAGTAGAACAGGAAGGACTCCAGCAGGGTGGAGGCCACCTTGCGCTTGAGCGGGTCGTCTCCGTTGTAGTACTCGAGCACGATCTCGGCCTTGCGCTGCAGGTTCCGGTTCTCCTCGGACCAGCGGAAGGCCTCGTCGATCTCACGCGTGGAGCACAGCGTGGAGAAGATCGAGCTGTAGCTCTTGGCGTGCACCGACTCCATGAACGCGATGTTGGTGAGCACCGCCTCCTCGTGCGGGGTGATCGCGTCGGGGATGAGGCTGACCGCGCCGACCGTGCCCTGGATGGTGTCGAGCAGGGTCAGACCGGTGAACACCCGCATGGTGAGTTGCTTCTCGTTGGCGGTCAGCGTGTTCCACGACGGGATGTCGTTGGACACCGGGACCTTTTCCGGCAACCAGAAGTTGCCGGTGAGTCGATCCCAGACCTCCGAGTCCTTCTCGTCCTGCACGCGGTTCCAGTTGATCGCACTAACTCGATCGATGAGCTTCACGCCCCGCTCACACACCCTTCTCAGCTTCCGGACCCTGCGAATTCCCTTGCCATGAACACTACTACTGGTAGGTGACATCCCCGCGCAGCACAATAGGTTGTGTCTTCACGTGTCTATCGCGTTGTCCTGCGAGAATCCGAAACGGAGATGGGCAAGCACGTCACCAACGGCAGAAAATTACAGCGGTGCAATCCGTCACAGCGCACCGGGGTAGACCCTCGCGGACCCACCCCGGGTTTGCCGATCAGATGCCGAGTACCACCTTCGCGGTGGTGAAGTAGATGACCAGACCGGTGGCGTCGACCAGCGTTGTCACCATGGGCGCGGAGATGACGGCCGGGTCGATGCGCAGTTTCTTGGCCAGCAGCGGCATGGTGCCGCCGATGGTCGCCGCCCACCCGCAGATGATCACCAGCGCGATGCCGACCACCACCGCGATCTTCAGCCCCACGAACAGCGTGCCGATCACCATGCCGATGGCGGCCAGCATGCAGCCCAGCAGCAGCCCGACCCGGCATTCGCGCCAGATCACCGCGAGCAGGTCCGAGACCCGCACCTCACCGACCGCGAGCGCGCGCACGCAGGTGGTGGCCGCCTGCGCGCCCGCGTTGCCGCCCGATCCGATGAGTAGGGGGATGAACAGCGCCAGGTGCGCGGCCTGTTCGAGGGTGGGCTCGAAGAAGTTGGTGACGGTGACCGTGAGGGTCGCCGCGACCAGCAGCAGCATCAGCCACAGCGCCCGGTAGCGGGCCAGCTGGAACACGCCCGCGGCCATGTAGTGGCCCGACCACGGGGAGGTGCCGGCCTGCCGCGCCATGTCCTCGGAGTCGGCGGCCTCGATGACCTCGACGGCGTCGTCGATGGTGAGCAGCCCGACCAGTCGGTCCTCGCTGTCGACCACCGGCAGGTTGATCAGGTTGGCGCCCTGCATGAGCCGGGCCGCCTTCTCCGCGGAGCCGGTGGCGCGCGCCGAGACCGGTTCGGACGCAATGAGTTCGGCGATCATGGTGTCGGGCGAGCCGAGCACCAGATCGCGCAGTTCGACCACGCCGATCAGCCGGCGGCCCGCATCCACCACGGGCAGCGTGTAGACCGTCTCGGCGGTCGCCCCCTTGGCGCGCACCATGTGCAGCGCCTCGCCCACGGGCAGATTCCGCGGCAGCGCAACGACTTCCGGCGTCATGTAGAACCCGACGGAGCCCTCCGGGTAGCCGAGCAGCCCCGCGGTCATGCGCCGTTCGTGCGGACTGAGCCCGGCCAGCACCCGCTTGGCCACCTTGGCGGGAACCTCGCGCAGCATGCGGGCGCGGTCGTCGGGATCCATGCCCTCGACCAGGTCGCGGAAGCTCTGATCGCGCAGCCCGGCCAGGATCTGCTGCTGATCCACGGGTTCGAGCTCCTCGAACACGGCCAGCGCGCGGTCCTTGTCGAGCAGCCGGAAGGACATGACCGCGGTGACGGCGTCCATGCGGGCCAGCTCGTCCGCGATGACGTGCGGCGGATGGTTGTCGAGCCATTCCACGGCGGGCGTCAGGTGGTGGCAGTCGACGATGTCGCGCAGCGAATCCCGTTCGGGGACAGGGATGTCGGCGGCGACCGTGGGGACGGCAGGGGGCAGTTCGGTCTGCGTCATGGCGAAACCTCGGCCGGGTGGCGGTTGAGGGTGGTCGGGGGTACCGGATCACACCGCGGGCACCGCACCCACCCCGTCGCCAGAAAGCTGTCCTATCGACGGAATCCGAGAGCGATGCCACGCGGCCTTCGACTGGGAGGTTCACCGCGCACGGACCTCACCCCCTTCTCGAACGCCGACACAGACAGAAACAACCATGTACAGGATACAGAGGGTTGCCTAACGCGGCTCGCCATGTCCGGTTTCTCCGCTCCGGACCCCCGGACCGACGCCGGATTGTTTTTCGATCATTTTTCGACGATCCGATCGTCCGGGCCATTGGGGCGGGGGTCCGGAATGCCCTAATCTCTGCCCCTGTGCGAGTTTTGGTGCTGGAGGACGATCATCAGCTGTGTCGTGAGTTGACCGATGGGTTGCGTACCGCCGGGTTCGCGGTGGACCTCGCGCAGAGCCTCGCCGACGCGGACTTCAAGATCGCCGTCAATCGCTACGACTGCCTGGTGGTGGACCGCGGCCTGCCCGACGGCGACGGTCTGGACCTGGTCGCGGGGGCACGCACCGCCGGGCACACGGTGCCCGCGCTCATACTCACCGGCCGCGACGGCCTCGACGACCGGCTGGCCGGATTCGAGCACGGAGCCGACGACTACCTGACCAAGCCGTTCGCGCTGCCGGAACTGGTGATGCGGGTACGAGCGCTGTGCCGCCGCCGCGACCAGCCCACCGCCGCGCGAATCACGCTGGCGGACATCGACATCGACATCATGCGCCGCCGGGTGACCCGCGGCGGCGTCCTGCTGATGCTCAGCCCGAAGGAGTTCGCGGTCCTCGAGCTCATGGCGACCCGCCGCGGCAGCGTGGTGACCCGCACCGACCTCATCGAATGCTGCTGGGACGAGATGGCCGAGCCCGCCTCCAACGTGGTGGACGCGGTGGTCGCCAAGTTGCGCCGCAAACTCGGGGAGCCGAGCGTGATCGAGACCGTGCGCGGCACCGGCTTCCTGATCGCCGGTGGAGCGGCGTGAGCGCACACCGCTCGCCGGCCGTGGCCCGGCTCCAGCGCGCCCGGTGGTTCATGACCGCCTTGGCCGCGGTGATCACCGCGGCGGCGGTCCTGATCTTCGGCTTCGTGGCCGCCACGATCGACGCACACGCGCGCGAGACCCGCGCCGATGATCAGGTCGAGCGGGTAGCGGGCGGGCTGGCGCGCGCCATCCAGCAGGACGACAAGTCGGCCCTGGACTTGTCGACGGTCATGGACGACGAACTGGCCACGGGATCCACCGCGGTCGCCGTGCTGATGCGCAAACCGGGTGAGCCGTGGAAGCAGGCGCACACCTACCAACGCTCGCTGCTGCCCGATGACTCCGAGATCGCCACGCTCGCAACGCAGGTCGAGGATCACTCCGAGACCGTCATCTATGCCGGAAAACGGTTCACCGCCACCGATATCACCGGCCGCACCGTGACCCTGGCGGGCAGTCCGGTGTTCTGGGACGGCTGGGACGCCACCGTCGTCATCCTGGCCGGGGCCGAGACCATGGCCGATGCCGGGAAGCATCGAACCCTGGTGTGGGAGTTGGCGATCAGCGGCGCGCTGCTGGTATTGCTGTCCGCCGCCGTCACGTATCTGCTGGCGGGTCGCAGCCAGGCTCAGGCGCTGCGCCTGCTGAGCGAGCACGAGCAGTTCCTCAGCGACGCCGCGCACGAATTGCGTACGCCGCTCACCACATTGAAGCTGCTCACCGGGTCGCGGCCGGCGCCCGAGCAGGTGCCACAGACCCTCGCCGAGGCGCAGCGGTTGGCGGACCGGATGGCGCGGCTGGTGACCGGGCTGCTGGCCCGCGCACGCATGCAGGCGGGCATCGCCGAACCCGAGCGCACGCTGCTGCGGCTGGATCAGCTGGCCGAGATGGTGGCCGAGGAGGCCGGCGACGAGCGCATCGCGGTGACCGCGCATCCGACCGTGGTGCTGGGTGATCCGCAGCTGCTGAGCCTGGCCATCCGGAACATGCTGGAGAACGGGCTCACGCACGGCGCGGTGAACCGGTCCGCGCCGGTCGAGGTGCACGTGGCCGAGGGACGGGTCAGCGTGCGCGATCACGGTCCCGGTGTCGATCCGGTCATGTCTGCCAGTCCCTTCGATCGCGGCGCGGCCGGGCGCACCGGTCGCAACGGCATCGGGCTGGCGCTGGTGGCGTGGGTGGCGCAGACGCACGGCGGCAACGCCTCCATCGAGCCCGCGGCCGGCGGCGGGGCGATCGCGACGCTGTGGCTGCCGCCGGCCGACATCACCGTGGGCGGTCCGGTCGGCGCGCGCCACTAGGCGAGCGGCCCGCGCGCGGACCGAGCCGGGGCATGGCCGGTGTCCAGGCGGGCAGACAGGAATGTCACGGCCGGAACCGGATTCGGCACAGCGCCGCGGTGTCACTCTCGAGCCGCCGCGTTCCCGCTCCGACCACGGTGAAGCTTCCCCTCGGCGGCGCCGGGCCGTCATGCGGAATCCGCCTGGCACATGTGAGAAGTCACAGCGCCGCCCGGCGCGCATTACTGTGCATCACAGGGAGGGATCGATCCGGCCGTTCGGACATACGGCCTGCGTTAGCGTTTCAGGTCCCGCACGGGGCGCAACCCGGGGGTGGAAGGGAGTCACGGATGGCCGTGGGAATTCCGGCCCGGACCGGACTCACCGTGTCGGGCACGCCGATCTCGTCGCCGCTCAAGGATGTTCGCGGGGTGGCCCAGCACATGGTGGGGCACTTCGTGGAGACGGTCGCGCCGTGCGGCACCCTGCCCGGCGACGCCATTCACGGCGACGTCACCGTCATCACCCGCACCTGCCTGGAGCTGGCGGTCGGCATGCTCGACGGGCGAGACATCCCGGAGAAGACCAAGCGCCTCGAGGAGGCGGCCGCGCAGTGGGCGCGCGAGGGCATCCCGATCGACACCATCCACCACGCCATCCACGAGGGCTTCAAGATCGGCTCGGAGCTGGTGATGGCCAGCGCCCTGTCCCGGCACCTGCGCCGCGAGGACGAGGACGGCGAGGTCACCCTGGTCATCGCGGCCGCCGACATGGACAACATCGTCGGCGGGGCGAAGCTGGTGGTGGAACTGCTCGACCGGATGACCTCCGCCGTGGCCATGGCCTACGTGCGCGAACTGCGCTCGGTGGTGAGCGAACACCACACCGCCGTGCACACCCTCACCTCCGCGCTGCTGGGCGGGCACAGCACCTCCACCATGGCGCGCGAGTGCGGCATCGAGATCGCCGAGACGTATCACGTGCTGGCGCTGGCCATTCCGGAACATCCGGAGGAGGACTCCCCCACCGTGGACGGCGCGGTGGTGGCGCGCCGCAAACTGCGGCGGGTGCAGGCCGAACTGGCCAC
The DNA here is from genome assembly GCF_050955695.1 of Nocardia sp. CA-136227. Classification (NCBI taxonomy): domain Bacteria; kingdom Bacillati; phylum Actinomycetota; class Actinomycetes; order Mycobacteriales; family Nocardiaceae; genus Nocardia; species Nocardia sp. CA-136227. Next base: position 2,055,248 of record NZ_CP192081.1, on the reverse strand, counting down.
CCGCTACACCGACAAGGTGCTGTCGCTGCTCAGCGTGGACGGCGGCACCCTGCTGGTGCCGGCCACCGCGGTCGCCGACGATCAGCTCGACGAGTTGGTCGAGCAGCTGTCGCGGGCCGCGCGGGTGCCGATCACCGCCACGCTGGTTCCGGCCGCGCCGCAACAGATTCCGGACGCCGCCGACCAGGCCCACGAACTCCTCGACATCGTGCACCGGCTACGCCTGGTGCGCGGCCTGTTCCGCTTCGACGAGCTGGCCCTGGAGTATCAGCTGACCCGGCCCGGTCCCGGCCGCGACCACCTCGGGTCGCTGCTGGATCCGCTGGACGCGCACACCGAACTGCTCGAGACGCTGCAATCCCACATCAGCAACAACCTGAACCGGCAACGCACCGCCCGCATGCTGCACGTGCACACCAATACCGTGGACTACCGGCTGAAACGGATCGGACAGCTGACCGGATTCGATCCGACCCAGCCGTCCGGTCTCTGGTATCTGCGTTCGGCGCTGGTGGCGCGCACGTATCAGGCGGGCTGACGCTCAGCAGTTGGTCGGCGCGGGCTCGCCGCGCAGGCGCGCGTCCAGCCAGCCGTACGCGGCCGGGACGCCGAGCACCGCCGCGGTGAGATGGTCGGGCACCGGCTCCTGCTCGGTCCACACCTTCGCGCCCGCCGCGCAGTAGCGGTGGATGGTGTTCACCACCGCGTCCACCGGCACCAGGCCGTCGATCGGCGAATGCCATTCGAAGACAGGCATGTTCGGGACGCCCGAGTACAGCTCCAGGCTGTTCTCGGCCACCACCGACCGGGCCTGCGGGTCGTCGGTCATGACGGTGGTCTTGGCGATGTCCAGCGCGCCCTGCCCCGCGCCCGCCGCGAGAATGTCATTGGTGCAGCTGTTGAGCAGCTTGTCGCGGATGGCGAGGCCGCGGTCGTTGAGCTGATCGCTGATCGGGAACCGGTCCGGGTACTCGCGTTCCAGGCCCAGTCCGGCCGCGAGCGCCAGCCCGAACGCCGGATGCCGGTTCATGCCGAGGGTTTCCAGCATGGAGACCAGGTTCATCGGCACCCCGCCCATGGCCGCGCCCGCGATGCGCAGGTCGGGCGCGTAGGACGCGGCCAGCGCCGCCGCCCACGCGGTCGCCATGCCGCCGCCGGAGTAGCCGGCCATGGCGAGGGGGCTGTGCTCGACCCGCAGGTCCGGGACCCGCTGGATGGCGCGCAGGCCGTCGAGGGTGATCTGGCCGCCGAGTTTGGCCGCGCCGTAGGCGAATCGGGGGCCGAGGTGGTCGGGCAGGGCCACGGTCCAGCCGCGCTTCAGCACCGTGTTCCAGGCGGGGGCCTCGCGGATCATCAGATTGGGGTCGGTGGTGTAGAGCACCCGCGAGACCGCGCACTGCGCGCCCAGGCCGTTGATGATCTGCTGCAGCGACAGCACCGGCGCGTCGGGTTTGCGGCCGCGCGGGGACAGCACGGTGGTGGTGGCCGCGATGGGGTGGCCGGTGGAGTCGGTGGAGCGGAACTTGATCAGGGTGATGTCGGTGTCGGGGAAGCTGGGCAGCGCGGGCATGGCGCGGGTGGCCAGCACCTCGCCGGGCTGATGGCCCGCCAGATCGGACGGGGTGGCGTAGAAGGGGTCCGGATCCGGGGTGGGCAGAAGTGGCTGGGCGGCGGCCGATCCCGTGGCGACGGTGACGAGCAGCGCGGCGACCGCCGCGATCGGGACACGAATCCTCATGCGGGGCAGCGTAGGAACGGCGGTCGCGCCCGGCCAGAGGCGCGCACGAACCTTCCGAATAGTCACAATGGGGGCGGGCGCGGTTTGTGAACGCGTGACGAAGTTTTGAGCCGAAGATGTTTCTGTTCCACCGCGTAACAACAACTCCCGCACACCACTTGTGACATGTCCAAGCAGAAACCGGAACACGTTCCTGCGCACGGCAATCCGATTACGTTCGGTACCAGAGACGCGCGAGCCGACGAAGGGGTCGGCTCGCGTTTCTCCCCCGCACGATCTCGAGGAGCAGCACTATGGACGCGCTCACCCACCGGGTCACCGTCTACCTCGGCGGACCCGCCGACGGGGCCGAACTCACCATGGAATACGCGGCCACCTGGCAGGAGGCCTCGGACTTCACCGTGGCCGCCGTCCACGTCGGCCTGGCCGTGACCGTGGACAGCCGAATCCGGCCCGGACTGCGGCGACTACCCCGATACGGGTTCCGGCACTGAGATACCGTGCGGCCCAGGCGCCCGGGTGGTCCCGCTACCGCCCGGACGCCGGCGCGAAGGCCGCCGCCAGGGCGTCCCAGGCCGGGCCCAACTGGGCCGAGAAATCCGCCCAGGCGTGAATGCCGGTCGGCTCGTAGTGCACGGTGGCGGGAATCCCCAAGTCGCTCAACCGTTTCGAGAAATGCTCGGTGCACACCCGGGCCCCGGCCTCGAGCGCCACGCCGCCGGCGGCCGTGCCGAGCGCGGCCAGCCGATCCGGCGACTTCAGCACTTCGTTCAGATCCGGCGCACCGGGCAGACCGGAAGCCGCCGACAGGTAGATCACCGTGCCGCGCAAGGCTTCCGCGCCCACCGTGCTGTCGTGGGTCAGCCAATCGAAGGTGCCCGGCAGGCCCCACAGATTCAGGATATTGCCGCCGCGTGAGGCGACCGTGGCCGCGGTGACCGCGCTGCCGGGCCCGTCGACGGTGGAGTAGCAGCCGCTCAATCCCGCGACGGCCTTGAAGAATCCGGGATGCCGGTGCGCGAGCATCATCGCGCCCTGCGCGCCCATGGACACCCCCGCGATGGCGCGCCGGCCGTCCGAGCGCAGATACGGTTCGATGACGCCGGGCAGCTCGGCGGTCAGGAAGGTCTCCCAGCGATTCCAGCCGAGCGCGGCGTCGGGATGCTGCCAGTCGGTGTACATGCTGCCGGTCGCACCGGCGGGAAAGACCACATCGACCGGTTTGTCGGCGAAGAAGTCCGCCGCATGCCCCTTGGTCAGCCAGTCGGACACACCCTCGGCGTCGACGCCGTCTAGCAGATACAGCGTGGGCCGGGGCCCGGCCCCGGCACCGTGCAGCACATCGAGGGCGACGGTGCGGCCCATGGCGGCCGAGGCCACCTCGACACGCTCCCAGCGCGGCCCCACCTGCTCCACCCGCGTCACCGCGGCCCGCGAGGCGATCCGCCCGGGCGGGCCCGCCTGGGCGCTCACCCCGAACGACGAGCTCGCGATCACCGCCAGCGCCAGCGCGACCCCGGCGGCGGCCCGCCGCCTCACGACTCCGCCCCGGATCGGGGTCTTCGAATCAGGCAGTGCGACAAGCCAACTCCTCATGCGGTGCGCGGGATTCCGGTTACGTCCGAAGAACCCACCGGGCGGGTGCGAGGTTGATACACCCGATGGGTCTCCGTTTCGATCGACTCACCTCCAAAACGCTTGTCCAGATGCGTTTCCCGATTCCGGCATCACCCGCGCAATTCGATGGAAACCGATGCCCGAACCATGGCGAGCCTAACCAGGCGTCGACCTCGGCCGACAGCGTGAAAGCCACCTTCTGGAGAGTTCACAATCGGGCCCGACGCAAACGTGGGATCGGCCACAGCAACGACAAAGGGCGCTCCCGGCGGGAAGCCGGAAACGCCCTTCTCGGATGCGAACGTCAGAGCATGCAGCTCACGCAACCCTCGACCTCGGTGCCCTCGAGCGCCATCTGCCGGATGCGGATGTAGTACAGCGTCTTGATGCCCTTGCGCCAGGCGTAGATCTGGGCCTTGTTGACGTCGCGGGTGGTGGCGCTGTCCTTGAAGAACAGCGTCAGCGACAGGCCCTGGTCGACGTGCTGCGTGGCCGCGGCGTAGGTGTCGACGATCTTCTCGTAGCCGATGTCGTAGGCGTCCTCGAAGTACTCGAGGTTGTCGTTGGTCAGGTAGGGGGCCGGGTAGTAGACGCGGCCGATCTTGCCTTCCTTGCGGATCTCGATCTTCGACGCCACCGGGTGGATGGAGCTGGTGGAGTGGTTGATGTAGGAGATCGACCCGGTCGGGGGCACGGCCTGGAGGTTCTGGTTGTAGATGCCGTGCTTCATGACCAGGGCCTTCAGCTCGCGCCAATCGTCCTGGGTGGGAATGTGCACCTCGGCGTCGGCGAAGATCTGGCGCACGCGCTCGGTGGCCGGCTCCCACACCTGCTCGGTGTACTTGTCGAAGAACTCACCCGAGGCGTACTTCGACTCGGGGAAGCCGCCGAAGTACGTACCCCGCTCCTGCGCGATCAGATTCGACGCGCGAATCGCGTGGTAGGCGATCGTGTAGAAGTAGATGTTGGTGAAGTCCACGCCCTCTTCGGAGCCGTAGTGGACGTGCTCGCGCGCCAGGTAGCCGTGCAGGTTCATCTGACCCAGGCCGATGGCGTGGGACTCGTTGTTGCCCTGCTCGATCGAGGGCACCGAGTTGATGTGGGTCTGGTTCGACACCGCGGTCAGCGCGCGGATCGCGGTCTCGACCGACTTCGCCAGATCCGGCGAATCCATGGTCTTCGCGATATTCAGCGAGCCCAGGTTGCACGAGATGTCCTTGCCCACCTTGGAGTAGGACAGGTCGTCGTTGAACTCCGACGGGGTGGAGACCTGCAGGATCTCCGAGCACAGGTTGGAGTGGGTGATCTTGCCCGCGATCGGGTTGGCCCGGTTCACGGTGTCCTCGTACATGATGTACGGGTAGCCCGACTCGAACTGCAGCTCGGCGATGGTCTGGAAGAACTCGCGAGCCTTGATCTTGGACTTGCGGATCCGCTTGTCGTCGACCATCTCGTAGTACTTCTCGGTGACATTGATGTCGGCGAACGGCACGCCGTAGATGCGCTCCACGTCGTACGGCGAGAACAGGTACATGTCCTCGTTCTTCTTCGCCAGCTCGAAGGTGATGTCCGGAATCACCACACCCAGCGAGAGCGTCTTGATGCGGATCTTCTCGTCCGCGTTCTCGCGCTTGGTGTCGAGGAAGCGGTAGATGTCGGGGTGGTGCGCCTGCAGGTACACCGCGCCCGCACCCTGCCGCGCGCCGAGCTGGTTGGCGTAGGAGAAGGAGTCCTCCAGCAGCTTCATGATCGGGATGACGCCCGAGGACTGGTTCTCGATCTTCTTGATCGGCGCGCCGGTCTCACGAATATTGCTGAGCAGCAGCGCCACACCGCCGCCGCGCTTGGACAACTGCAGGGCGGAGTTGATGGAGCGCCCGATGGACTCCATGTTGTCCTCGATGCGCAGCAGGAAGCAGGACACCGGCTCGCCGCGCTGCTTCTTGCCCGAGTTGAGGAAGGTCGGGGTGGCCGGCTGGAAGCGGCCGTCCATGATCTCCTCGACCAGCTCGCCCGCCAGGGTCTCGTCACCGGCGGCCAGGGTCAGGGCGACCATGCACACGCGGTCCTCGAAACGCTCCAGGTAGCGCTTGCCGTCGAAGGTCTTCAGCGTGTACGAGGTGTAGTACTTGAACGCGCCCAGGAAGGTCGGGAACCGGAACTTCTTGGCGTAGGCCTGCTGGAACAGGCTCTTGATGAAGGCGCGCGAGTACTGGTCGAGCACCTCGGTCTCGTAGTAGTTCTCCTTGACGAGGTAGTCGAGCTTCTCGTCGAGGTTGTGGAAGAACACCGTGTTCTGGTTGACGTGCTGCAGGAAGTACTGGTGCGCGGCTTCCCGGTCCTTGTCGAACTGGATCTCGCCGTTGGGTCCGTACAGGTTGAGCATGGCGTTGAGGGCGTGGTAGTCCAGCCCCTCGGTCGCGGAGTCGCCGCTGACGGGGCGCTCTACGCGGGCAGTCTTTCCGACCGGTGCGGTTGTCGTTGCCAAAAGATTCCCAATCCCTCGCGGACGCGCTCGACGTCCTCAGCAGTTCCCATGAGTTCGAAGCGATACAGGTACGGAACCCCTGCCTTACGTGAGATCACTTCTCCCGCATAGCAGTACGTATCGCCGAAGTTGGTGTTGCCGCTCGCGATCACGCCGCGCAGCAGGGCGCGATTGTGTGGATCGTTGAGGAACTTGGCCACCTGGCGGGGCACGAATTCCTTGTCGGATCGCTGCCCACCCAAAACGTGCCGACCTCCCCCGTAGGTGGGGACGATCAGCACGAAAGGTCGGTCGACGCGAAGCGAGTCGGCGGTGTGAAGCGGAATGCGGACGGCGGGCAGGCCCAGCCGTTCGACGAAGCGGTGAGTGTTCTCCGAAGCGCTCGAGAAGTAGACGAGATTCGGTGTCTCACTCGACATATCGGTCATCTCCTGACCGTTGACGGAAGCGTCAGGCGACGGCGACGACGTCGGCCAACGCCTTGATGCGGTCCGGACGGAAGCCGGACCAGTGGTCATCCCCGGCGACCACGACGGGGGCCTGCAGGTAACCCAGGGCCATCACGTAGTCGCGCGCCTCCGGGCTCTCGGAGATATCGACGACGCTGTAGTCGACACCAGCCTTGTCGAGGGCGCGATAGGTCGCGTTGCACTGGACACAAGCGGGCTTGGTGTAAACGGTGATGGTCATAGGTATCCCCTTCTCCTCAGCCTTGATCTGTCTGCAGTGCACACCTGAAACAAGATCCACGTAGTAAATGCGCAAACCCCTGGAAGCGGAGCCGAAGCTCCTGGTCACCGGCCCGTGATCGAGGTCTCGTCCTTGTGGCCTTCCAGCTCCCAAGACACTACACCTAGTGGCCGACAAACTCATACAACACGACATGTTGCGACTCACAAAGGTGAAATTCCGGACGGGTAAGTACCTGGACAGCCGATTCGCAACTCGACACGACTGAGTCACACATCACAATTTCGGCATTCAGTTCATTTCCAGCAAACACACCATCACCGCTGATCAACACCCATCTCACGAGTCACAGGAGACTCGAGCGACCACCCGGTTCGCATTCCTTCCGAGTCGAGCGACCGATTCCGGATCGCCCGCTCGCCCCGGCGTGTCGCGGCATCGCCCCCGGTCCTAGCGGATGGTGAACGACGCGCCCTCGATCGGACCGGGCGCCAGCAACCGATTGGTGGCCGGGATGCCGTAGGTCTCCGCGGCGTAATCGGACAATGGGCGCCCGTCGATGGTGACCTCGGTGAAGGTGATCGGCGCGAACCCGGGCAGCGCGGCGTCGAGATGACCCTCCACCACGATCTCGGCGGTGCGGGCCGGGACGGCCGAGGGCGCGACGGTGGTGCGGGTCCAGCGCGCGGTGCGGTTCTCCAGCGTCATCACATAGCGGCCGCCGTCCCAGCTGACCGTGGAATGCATGGTGTCGCCGGGATTGATCGTCACGTCGTCATAGGTCACCGGCGCGTCCGGATACCTCTCCCACCACCCGTCGACCTGTTTCTCCGGGCGGCAGAATCCACCGAAGATGCCCAGCGAGCAGAGGCCGTCCGCGGCCGCGCCCAGGACATTGGAGACCTTGCCCCCGGCGTTCATCACCGTCCCCGCCAGATGCGGATCGACGTAGGCCAGGCCTGCGGCGACCGATTCGACCTGCAGCCCGGGCAGCGCCGCGTACACGGCCGCGTCACTGGCACACAGGGATTCGACGCCGGTCTGCATGAGCGGCAGCGCGACCTGACCGTCCAGGCCGGTGGCGCCATTGAGCCCCACCCAGGGCACGACGCGCTGCAGGACGCCGGGATTGCGGCATTCGATCTCGGGCTGGACCCAGGTGGCGCTGATCTCCCGGAAATCGCCCTTCACCACGTACCCGGCCCAGTTGCCGAGGAAGAGACGGGCATTCGAGAGATCGGAGACATCCGAGGTGTACGACTCGGCCGTCGCGTCGGCCGCATTGCCGACCGCCATCGAGGCGGCGGACGCGGCCAGGGTGACCGCCATGAAACAACGGCCCCACACAGAGTTGCCCGTTGATAACTTCATGGACAGACGGTAGCCCGAAATGTCCGAGAAAAGCGGCAGGCCACGACTCGAAAGCCGTGGCCTTGCGCTGAATTCAGCGAGTGATCGCGGGGAGTATCAGGCGTTTGCCCGAGCCTTGACATCTTCCGCCAGCAAACGCACGGTGGCGGCCAGCTGGGTGAGCGCCTCGGCATCGTCGGCCGGGTGGGTCTCGACGAAGCGCGAACCGATGGTGCCGAAGTTCAGCGACGCCTCCTTCACGACCTCCGCGCCCGCGACGCCCAGCGCCTTCACCGCGTCGTCGTGCGACCACTTGGCGGCGTTCGCGCTGATCGAGGCGGAGACCACGGCGACCGGACGGCTCTTGAGCGCGCCCGCGCCGTAGGGCCGCGACGCCCAGTCGATGGCGTTCTTCAGCACGGCCGGCAGGGTGCCGTTGTATTCGGGGGTGACCAGCAGCAGCGCGTCCGAGGCGCCGACGGCGTCACGCAGCGCCTGCGCGGCGGCCGGGACACCGCCCTCGACGTCGAGGTCCTCGTTGTAGAAAGGAATGTCGCCGAGGCCTTCGTAGATGGCGATCCCGACGCCCTCGGGAGCGGTCTGCACGGCGGCCTCGGCCAGACGGCGGTTGATCGACGCGGCGCGAAGGCTTCCGACCAGGACGAGGATGCGGGTCTGCGACATGATGATCACTCCAAGGGTTACTGATGCAGCGGTGGATCTTTCGATAGACTGTAACCGGACCCCAGTCCGTTTACATTCCCGGGTAGGAGCAGACAGCCTGTGACACGCGACACATCGCCGGATGACGTCGTTCCGGCACTGCCGAACATCGCCCTCCCGATCGAACCCGTCGGCACCCAGCAGCCCCCGCCGCATTCGGTCCCCCTTCTCATGCCCGGCAGCAGCCACGAACGCAGCGACGCCGCCCGCAACCGGCAACTGCTGCTCGACGCCGCCGAGACGCTGGTGCGCGAACAGGGCGCGGACGCGGTCACCATGGACGCGGTCGCCAAACTGGCCGGCGTCGGCAAGGGCACCGTGTTCCGGCGTTTCGGCAATCGGGCCGGGCTGATGCTGGCCCTGCTCGACCAGTCCGATCAGAAACTGCAGTGGGCCTACATGTTCGGGCCGCCGCCGCTGGGACCGGGCGCGCCCGCCGTCGAACGGCTCATCGCCTACGGGCGCGCCCGGCTGGCCACCGTCGAGGTAGAGGGCGATGTGCGCAAGAACGCCGCCATCGGCGGGCAGTACGCCGGACCGCCCTACAACATCGCGAAAACCCATGTCTCCCTGCTGCTCCGGGAGGCCGGGGCGCCCGGAAACATCGGACTCACCGCCGACACGCTGTTGGCCAGTCTGGACGCGGGGCTGGTGCTGCACCAGGTCCGGCAGCTGCGCTACACACCCGACCAGGTGGGCGACCACTGGGAGACCCTGGTCCGGCAGGTGACCGCGCCCGCCGACCGGTAGCGGCGGCGGGCCCGTTCAGTAGAGTGTGCCCATGGGGAACCTGCGCGCACAGATCATCGCCGAATTGGGCGTCCTGCCGTCGATCGAACCGAAAACCGAAGTGCGGCGACGCATCGACTTCCTCAAGGAGTACCTGGGTTCCACGCCCGCGACCGGCTTCGTGCTCGGCATCAGCGGCGGCCAGGACTCCACCCTCGCCGGACGGCTGTGCCAGCTCGCCGTCGAGGAGTTGCGCGCCGAGGGCCGCGAGGCCACCTTCGTGGCGGCGCGCCTGCCCTACGGCATCCAGGCCGATGAGCACGACGCGCAGATCGCCCTGTCCTTCATCCAGCCGGACCGCTCGGTCGCGGTGAACGTCAAGCCCAGCGCCGACGCCGCCGCCGGTGAGGCCGCGACCGGCATCGTGGAACTGCACGAGGAGCCCCGCCTGCGGGACTTCGTGCGCGGCAACATCAAAGCCCGCGAGCGCATGCTGCTCCAGTACGCCATCGCCGGCCAGCTCAACCTGCTGGTCGTCGGCACCGACCACGCCGCCGAGGCGGTCACCGGCTTCTTCACCAAGTTCGGCGACGGCGGTGTCGACATCACCCCGCTGACCGGTCTCACCAAGCGCCAGGGCGCGGCCCTGCTCCAGGAACTCGGCGCCCCGCCCAGCGTCTGGCAGAAGGTCCCCACCGCCGACCTCGAGGACGACCGCCCGGCCCTGCCGGACGAGGAAGCGCTGGGCCTGAAGTACTCCCAGATCGACGACTACCTCGAGGGCAAGGACGTCGGCCCCGAGGTCTCGGAGAAGCTGGAGCGGATCTTCCTCAACACTCGCCACAAGCGCGCGGTCCCGGTGACCCCGCTCGATACTTGGTGGCGCTGAACCGAGGCATATAAACCACCGCATCCGTATGCTTGAGGATATCCCGTTCAGGCATACAGGAGGCGGCCATGTCACGCACGATGATCGACATCGACGATGAGGCCCTGGCGGAAGTCAGTGGCCTCCTAGGCACCACCACCAAGAAGGACACGGTGAATGCCGCCCTACGTCAGGTCATCGCCTGCCACCGCCGTTCGGCCGCGCTGGAACGGATGCAGGCCCGATCGAGGTCCGGCGCCTACGACGATGTGATCGACCCGGGCCGAAGGGACGAGGCGTGGCGATAGTTCGGTATCTGATCGACACAAGCGCTCTGGCCCGGATGGGGCATCCAGATGTCTCGGCCGTATGGGCCAGCACGCTACAAGCCGGACTGGTCCATATCTGCGCGGCCACGGAGACCGAATTCCTATACTCCGCAAGGTCATTGAGCGACTTCGAACAGGACCGCGACGACCTCGCCGCCATTTATCCCTGGCAGCCGATGCCCGATCGAGTCTGGACCCGGTTACGCGAGGTGCAGTACGAGCTGGCCAAGCGGGGCTGCCTGCGAAGCGCCGGTATCGCCGACCTCCTGGTGGCAGCCACCGCCGAACTTGCCGAGCTGACCGTCCTGCACTACGACGCGGATTTCGACACGATCGCCAAGATCACCGGCCAGCCGACACGGTGGATCCTCCCCGCCGGGTCGGCCTGAGAGGTCGATCGACCGCCTCCGTCAGCCCTTCTTCTGATCCGGCTCCTCGAGCAGACGCCGGTGCAGCTCGGATGTCATGGCGTGAATGGCCCGGGTGAGCTCGGTATTGGTCTTGAGCTCGAGCTCCTGTTCCTGAAAGTCGTGATCGGCCTTGGCCTGCTGGAAATCGGCCTGCCGGTTCTGGCCGATCATGACGAAGGTCGACAGGAAGATCGCTTCCAGCGAGACCACCAGCGTCAGGGTTGGCCACGGACTCTTCTCGACCAGCAGCATCCACACCGCGAAGCCGATGGCATGGATGTAGACGAAGGTCATCGAGCCCGCGAACTTGGTGATCCAGTCCGCCACCCGCAGCTGCAGGCTGGCGGCCCGCGCCTCCTGGACCTGCGCGAACGCGGGATGCGGCTGGATCGGCGGCGGGGTCGGTTGCGGCGGTTGCGTCATTCGGCTCGGTCTCCTGGCGACGACGTGCGGGGACCGGCGAATGTTAGCGCCCGGCAGCGCAATTCGCTGCGATGCGCGGCCGGGTTCGACGCGGGGGTCTAGCCGCCGGCGAACGGGGGCAGGACGTCCACGCGGGGGGTGAGTGGGGTGGATGCGTCGCGGGTGAGTTCGTCGCCGATGAGGTAGGCGCAGACCTTGAGCATGGGGTCGAGTTTCGGGCCGTAGGTGGCCGAGAGGGTGGTTCGGAGGTCGGCGATGGTCGCGCCGGGCGGGAGGGACAGGGTTTCCTTGTCCTTGCCGACGGCGTCGGCGATCGCGGCGAAATAGCGGACCTCAACCACCGATGGCTCCCATCGTTCGGGTGGGCGGGACGAAGCCGGCGACGTCGATGCCGTGGCCGGCGGACTTGTTCCACATGGCGCCGCGCCAGAGGGCGGCGATGTCGGGGTCGGTGGCGCCGGAGCGCAGGGCGGCGCGGATGTCGTACTCCTGGTCGCTGAACAGGCAGGAGCGGATGCGGCCGTCGGCGGTGAGGCGGGTGCGGTCGCAGTCGCCGCAGAACTTGCGGGTGACCGAGGCGATGATGCCGACCGTGGCGGGGCCGCCATCCACCAGCCAGCGCTCGGCGGGGGCGGAGGGGTCCTCGCGGTCGGTCTCGGCCAGCGTGAAGCGCTTGCCGAGGACGTCCAGGAGTTCGGCGGCGGTGATCATATTGGCGCGCGCCCACTCGTGGTCGGCGTCGAGCGGCATCTCCTCGATGAAGCGCAGTTCCGCGCCCACGTCCAGACACCACTGCAGCAGATCGGCCGCACCGTCGAGGGTTTCGCGCATGAGGACCGCGTTCACCTTGAGTGGGGTGAGCCCGGCGGCGATGGCGGTGCGGATCCCGGCCTGCACCGAGGCGAGGCGATCGCGGCGGGTCAGGCGGTGGAAGCCGTCGCGGTCCACGGTGTCGAGGGAGATATTGATGCGCTTCAGGCCCGCGTCGGCCAGGGCCTGGGCGCGATGCTCGAGTCCGACGCCATTGCTGGTCATGGCCAGCGGCGTATCCGGCAGTGCCGCATGGCATCCCGCGATGATCTGCTCGAGGTCGCGGCGCATGAGCGGTTCGCCGCCGGTGAAGCGCACCTCGTGCACGCCGAGTTCACGGACCGCGAGGGTCACCAGCCGCACGATCTCCCCGGTGGAGAGCAGTTCGTCGGCCGGGATCGCGGGCAGGCCCTCCTCGGGCATGCAGTAGGTGCAGCGCAACGAGCACTTCTCGGTGATGGACACGCGCAGGTCCCGCGCCACCCGCCCGAAACGGTCGAGCAGGAGCGGGGTGTCCGGGCGGCCGTCGATATCGGGCCGCCCGGTTCGCACAGCGGGCATGCCCATCGCGACCACGGTCATTGCACCATTATTGCCGGGCCCGCAAGTCTTCGTAGATTCCTACGAGCCGGACCCGGTGATCAGCCGGTCACGACCTGGAGGATTCACCCGCGTATAGGCTCAGCGGCATGAGTTCCCGGCACGCGACCGCCCCGGCCCGACCCGTCGACGACCATCGTCGGCGCATCGAGGACGCCCTGCGGCCCCTGGCCGGTCGGAGCACGGAAACCGTCCCGATGGCCGCGGCGCTGGACCGCCGCCTGGCCGTCGACGTGTACGCGCCCCTGGACCTGCCGGTGTTCCGCAATTCCGCCATGGACGGCTACGCGGTCGCCGCCGAATCGGTGGCGATCGTCCCCGCGACCCTGCCGCTGGCGGGCGTGGTCGCCGCCGGCAACACCGAAAAGCTCACACTGGCCCCGGGCACCGCGGTGAAGGTGATGACCGGCGCGCCCGTGCCGCCCGGCGCGGACTGCGTGGTGCCGGTGGAGCACACCGAATCCGACGGCGTCACCGTGACGATCCGAACCAGCCGCGCCCCCGGCGATTTCGTGCGCGAGCCCGGCACCGACGTGCGCGCCGGACAACTGCTGGCCGCGGCGGGCACCCTGCTGCGGCCCCGGCACATCGCGGCGCTGGCCGCGGTCGGGCTGGGCGAGCTGGAGGTGACGCGGCGGGTGCGGGCGGCCGTCCTCACCACCGGCGACGAACTGCGGCCCGCCGGGTCGGCCCTGCTGCCGGGCCAGATCTTCAACTCCAACGGCATCGCGCTGGCCGCGGCCCTGTCCGACAACGGCGTCGAGGTGGTGTCGGTCGCGCACTCCACCGACGAGCACGCCGAGTTCCGGCGGCGGCTGGCCGAGGCGGTGGCCCAGGCCGATGTGGTGTTCACCTCCGGCGGCGTCTCCATGGGCGACTTCGAGGTCGTCAAGGAGGTGCTGGCGGCCCAGGGCGGCGAATTCGGCCCGGTGGCACTGCAACCCGGCGGCCCGCAGGGATTGAGCACGGTCGACGGCGTCCCGGTGCTGAGCTTCCCGGGCAACCCGGTGAGCACCATGGTGTCGTTCGAGGTGTTCGCCCGCCCGATCCTGCGCGAACTCGCGGGCCTGCCCGCGCTGCCGATCACCGAACTGCCGCTGCTGGACGCGGTCCGCTCCCCCGCCGGGAAACGGCAGTTCCTGCGCGGCAAGCTGACCGAGAACGGGGTGACGCTGGTGTCGGGGCAGGGTTCGCATCTGATCGCGGCCATGGCGCACGCCGACGTGCTGATCGACGTCCCGGCCGCCGTCACCGAGCTGCCCGCGGGCGCGATCGTCGAGGTCCGGCCGCTGTGAACACCCTGTCCTCGCTGTGCCAAGGTGGTGCCCATGAGTGAGTTGTCGCATGTCGACCGTGAAGGTCGCGCCCGCATGGTCGACGTGAGCGCGAAGGCCGACACCGCGCGCATCGCGGTCGCGGCGGGCGAACTGCACACCACCGCCGAGGTGATCAAACTGGTCCGGGCCGACGACATGCCCAAGGCCGACGTGCTCAGCACCGCCCGCATCGCCGGGATCAACGGGGCCAAGAAGACCTCGGAACTGATCCCGCTGTGCCATCAGCTGGCGCTGTCGTCGGTGAACGTGAGCTTCGGGTTCACCGACACCACCATCACCATCGAGGCCACCGCGAAGACCAAGGGGCCCACCGGAGTCGAGATGGAAGCGCTGACCGCGGTCGCGGTCGCGGGGCTCACGCTGCACGACATGGTGAAGGCGGTGGACCCGGCGGCCACCCTCAACGGGGTGCGGCTGGTCACCAAAGAGGGTGGCAAGCACGGACATTGGGTGCGGCCCGAGGCCGAGCAGCACGCCGGGCACCATCACGAGAAGCACACGGCGCACGAGAAGGCCGCCGCCGCAACGGCTCCGCTCGCGGGTGCGGGCCGCTCGGCCGCCGTCGTGGTCGCCTCGACCGGCGTCGCCGCCGGCACCCGCACCGACACCACCGGCCCCGTCCTCACCGAATGGCTTGCCGCGCAGGGTTTCTCGGTGCGCGGACCGCTGGTCTTCGCGGACTCCGACATCACGTACGGCCTCGAGGACGCCCTGTCCCGGGAACCGGACCTGATCGTCACGACCGGCGGCACGGGGGCTTCCCCCACCGACGCCACCCCGGAAGCCACCCTCTCCCTGCTGGATCGGGAGCTGCCGGGCGTCGCCGAGGCCATCCGCCAGGCCGGGACCGCGAAGTTCCCGCTCGCGGCGCTGAGCCGGGGCGTGGCCGGACTGGCCGGGCGCACCGTGATCGTCAATCTGCCCGGTTCGCCGGGCGGGGTGAAGGACGGCATCGCCGTGCTGACACCGCTGCTCGAACATCTGCTGGCCCAGGTGGCCGGAGGAGGCAACCATGAGTGAGCTGCTGGCCCGGATCAGCGATCAGGACCTGGATCCGGCCGAGGTCGAGAAGGCCGTGGACGGGCCGCATCACGGGGCGGTCGTCGTGTTCACCGGCAAGGTGCGCGATCACGATGGCGGGCAATCGGTTTCGGCGCTGGAGTACTCGGCGCACCCGCAGGCCGAGCAGTTCCTGCGCAAGGTGTGCGAGGAGGTGGCCGCGTCCTCCGGGCTGCCGGTCGCCGCGGTGCACCGGGTCGGGGACCTGACCATCGGGGATCTGGCCATCGCCGTCGCCGTCGCGGCCCCCCACCGCGCCGAAGCCTTCACCACCTGCGCCGAACTGGTCGACCGCATCAAGCACGAGGTCCCGATCTGGAAGCGTCAGATGTTCGCCGACGGGCTCTCCGAATGGGTCAACGCCTGCGGTTAGGCGACTCTCGGGCTCTCCGGGGCTTCTCCTGACACCCCTTCCACCAGCGCACCTCGCACGGCGGTCCGAGCCAGATCGCCCAGCCGCGTGTGGTTGAACAGCAGGTTCAGGGTGAAGGCGGTCGCGGCGGCCAGGCTGATGCCGCTGTTGAGCAGGATCTGGGCCGAGGACGGGAACTTCTCGAACATGCCCTTGGTCAGCACCGGCACCAAGCCGACGCCGATCGAGACGGCGACGATGGTCAGATTCACGCGGTCGGTGAGGTCGGCGCGGCGCAGCGTGTCCACGCCGATCACCGCGATGGTGGCGAACAACACCAGGCCGACACCGCCGACCACCGGCTGCGGGACGGTCGCGACCAGGGCGCCGAAGCGCGGCACCAGGCCCAGGACGATCAGGATCGCGCCGCTGACCGCCGTCACGTAGCGGCTGTACACGCGGGTGGTGGCGACCGCGCCGACATTCTGGTTGAAGACGGTGTCCACGAACGAGTTCAGGACCCCGGCCAGCACCGCGGACAGGCCGTCGCCGACCAGTCCGCGCGCCACATCGGCTCGGGTCAAGGGTTTTCCGGTGATCTCGCCGAGGGCGAGCATGCTCGCGGTGGACTCGGCGAACACGACCGCCAGCACGATGGTCATGGCCACCACCGCGGTCACCGGGAACTGCGGCGCCCCGAAGTGGAAGGGCTGCGGCGCACCCAGCCAAGCCGCACGGGACACGCCCTCCAGCTCGACCAGCCCCATCGGGATCGCGATCACGATGCCGACGATGAGGGCGATCAGCACGCCCAGCTGCGACCACACGCCCCGCCCGAGCACGGTGCACACCAGCGCGACCACCAGAACCGCTGCCGCCAAGGCGATCCGGGACGGCGCGGCGAAGCTCGCGGCCTTCGGGTCGCTGCCGACGATCAGGCCGCCCGCCACCCCGATCAGCGAGATGCCGACCACGGTCAGCACCGTGCCGCTCACCAGCGGCGGGAAGAATCGCACGATCGACGCGAACGGCCAGGCCAGGGCGATGCCGAGGAGGCCGCCCAGCAGCATGGACCCGTACAGCGCCTGCAGCCCGTAGTCCTTGGCGATCAGGATCATCGGGCTCATGGCCACGAAGGTGGCGCCGGTGACGATGGGCAGCCGCGCGCCCGCCAGCTTGCCCGGTCCGAGGCTCTGCACCACGGTGATGATGCCCGCGACCAGCAGGTCGGCGCTGATCAGCAGGGCGACGGTGGAGTGGTCGAGCTTGGCTGCCGCACCGAAAACCAAAGGCACCGTGACGCATCCGGTGTACATGATCAGCACGTGCTGCAAGCCGAACACCAGCAGGCGATGCCAGGGCAGCCGCGTGTCCACGGGATGCGGTGATGTCATGGGTGGCCCTGCCTTCCGTCGGGGTGGGTTGCTGGTCAGGCTAGGCAGATCGCCCGGTGCGAGCCTTTGTCCGATGAGCCAAACGTGGCGGTCACGATGTGCGGTGATTTGTCCGCGGAACCAGCGTGTGCGGCGGCCGTCGTCGGTCACAGTGAGGCACAGTGATCAGCGACCACGGGAGGCGACCATGAGCGAAGCCGACGGCCGGATCGTGCTCGGCCCGCACCAGTACGGGAAGGCCGAGAACCGGGTGGTGCGGATCTACCGCGACACGCCACGCCACGAGATCCGGGATCTGAACGTGTCCTCGTGTCTGCGCGGCGCGTTCGACGAGGCGCACACCGTGGGTGATCAGGGCGCGGTGCTGCCGACGGATTCGCAGAAGCAGACCATCTACACCTACGCCAAGAGTCACGGCGACGGCGGCATCGAGGACTACGGGCTGGCGCTGGCCCGTCATTTCACCGGCGAGATCGAGCCGGTCACCTCGGCCCGCATCGAGATCGAAGAGTATGCGTGGCAACGGGTTCCGGTCGGCGGCAGCGGCCACGACCACACCTGGACGCGGGTCGGCCCCGAGGTGCGCACCGCCGCGATCACCGTGCGCGGCCGCGGCACGGACCGGCGCGAATGGGTGATCGGCGGCGTCAAGGACCTGGTGATCCTCAAATCCACGGGCTCGGAGTTCGCGGGGTTCCTGACCGACCCGTTCACCGTCCTGGAACCCGCCTACGACCGCATCCTCGCCACCAGCCTCGACGCCCGCTGGCGCTTCGCCACCCCGCCCGCCGACTGGGACGCCGCCTACCACGGCATCCGGGCCGCGCTGATCGAAACCTTCGCCACCCTGCACTCGAAGGCCTTGCAGCAGACCCTGTACGAGATGGGCCGAGCTGCCCTGGCGGCCTACCCGTGCCTGGCCGAGATCCGCTTCTCCGCGCCCAACAAGCACCACTTCGCCTACGACACCGGCCGTTTCGGCGTCCCCAACAACGGGGAGGTGTTCCACGCCGACGACCGCCCCTACGGCCTGATCCAGGCCAGTGTCCTGCGCGAGGGCGCACCGGACCCCGGAATCGCCTGGGACCCCTACACCGGCGCGGTCTGACCCGACAACGTCCGCACCGCCAGGTACAGATCGAGCCGATCCTCGATCCGCCCGAGATCCCGCCCGGTCAACTCCTCGATCCGTCCGATCCGATAGCGAACGGTATTGAGGTGCACATGCATTCGCTCCGCGGCCTGCCGCCACGACCCGTCGCAGCCGAGGAACACCTCGAGGGTCCCCGCCAGCCCGGCCCCGTGCACCCGGTCGTACTCCAGCACCGGCCCCAACACACGTTCCGCGAACCGCCGCTGTAATCCACCGGGCACCGCGGTGAACAGCCCGACGGCCGAATCGATATCGGCGACACGGACACTGACCGGCCCGGCATCCTCCCGCGCCGCCGTGGACGCGGCCGCCGCCGCGCTGATCGTCCCCGCCAGCGGTTCCTCCGGCTGCCGCGCGCTCACCCCGACCGCGAGCCGGATCCCGCCGAGCGCCGGTGCGATTCGGCCGAGTCGGCGATTCACCACGCCCGCCGTCGCGGCCTGGGTCCCCGCGGTCACGCCGACCAGCCTGCCGTCCCCGTCGATCGTGGTGACGATATCCGGCAGGGCATCGTGCAGGGCGGTGCGTACGGCCCCCAGCGCGGCGGCACCGTCGGGCAGACCCGGACCACCGTGCGGGGTGCCGGTGGTGAGGTGGACCTCGCAGACGATCGCCGCTTCCGTGAGTCCGGGCCGGTCGGGGAACGGGGCCGGGAAGCGGTCGGCCAGTTCCCAGTTCAGGTGCCGGCGGTCGGCGCGGCGTTGGCGGTAGAGCTCGGCCACCGCTGCGAGGTCCGCGCCGTAGGGATCGAGTTCGGGGGCCGAGGGGCGGATCGCCAGGTACCAGGCGGTGATTCGATCACCGGCGCCGACCTGGAGGACGCGCAGGGCTCCGGCGGTGACGGCGGGGAGGCGCGGGGCGGTCAGGGCGGTGGCGAGGATGCGGTCGATCTCGGGGTCGGTCAGGGGCTCGGTGCCCGCGATGACGGTGCCGGTGGCGGTCAGGAGCCAGGCGGAGACCTGTTGTTCGGCGGCGAAATCGGCGATCAGGGTGTCGATCTCGGCTCCGGCGGTGAGCAGGCGGCGCTGGCGGTCGGCGCGGGATTGGACTCGGCGCCAGCGCACTTCGGCGGTCTGTTCGGCGAGGTATTCGATGATGCGGCTGAACGGCACGCTCTGCGGGGCCGACAGCAGCGGCAGGCCGTGGTCTCGGCAGGCCGCCACCACGTCGTCGGGGATGTGCCCGTGCAGGGCCTGCCCGGCCACCACGCCCGCCGCGCCGGATCCGGCGAGCAGGCCGACGTAGCGGTCGGAGTCGGCGGCCTGCTGCCGCCACACCAGGCCGGTGCAGACCAACGCGCCCGGGGTGACGAAGGGCCGGGGGTCGGGCATGTCGGTGGCGCAGACTCGAGCGACCGTCCGGTCCAGGTCCCCCGCGTCCCCGTGGAGCAGCCGCATACGCAGTTGCGGCGCATCGAGGATGTCGCGTACTCGCACAGCGCACCTCCCGTGGTCGGTCCGAATTGTCCGTCACGGTAGAAGCCGGTTGTTGCCACCCCGTTTCCGAGGAATCACACCTCGGTAGGGTGGTCGCCGTGAGTCGGCGCATACCAGTCCTGATCGTGGCCGGGTTCCTCGGTGCCGGCAAGACGACGCTGCTCAACCGGCTGTTGCGGACCCGCAACGCGCGGATCGGGGTAGTGGTCAACGACTTCGGCGCGGTGAACATCGACGCCATGTTGGTGGCCGGGCAGGTCGACGCCATGGTGTCGCTGGGCAACGGGTGCGTGTGCTGCGCGGTCGACGTCAGCGAACTGGACGAGCTGTTCGACCGGCTGGCGCATCCCAAGCAGAAGATCGACGTCATCGTGGTGGAGGCCAGCGGGCTGGCCGAACCGCGCAACCTGATCCGCATGGTCGTGAACAGCGACAATCCGCGGATCCGCTACGGCGGGCTGGTCGAGGTCGTCGACGCCGAGCACTTCCCCGCCAGCCGCGATCAGCATCCCGAACTCACCACGCACCTGCGGATGGCGGATCTGGTGGTGCTGAACAAGTCCGATCGGGTCGAGGCGGCCGCGCTGGAGCGGCTGCGCGCCGAGATCACCGAGGTGGTCGGGCAGGTGCCGGTGTACCCGACCAGCCACGGGCGCATCGACCCCGGCCTGCTGTTCGACCTGCCCACCCACGCGCCCCGCGCCTCGCGCATCGGCGAACAGCTCAGCTTCGACGAACTACTGCACGGCGACGACACGCCCGGCGCGGACGATCCGGGTCACGGCGACCACTGCCACGACGGCTGCTCGCACGACCACCGGCATCTGCACGACGGCTACGACAGCGTCTCCTTCACCTCCGACACCGACCTCAACCCACGCGAACTCATTGCGCTGCTGGAGGATCCGCCGTCAGGCCTGTTCCGCGCCAAGGGCGTGCTCGCGTTCGCCGTCCCCGACGATCCGCGAAAGTTCGTGCTGCACATGGTCGGCCGCCACATCACCCTCGAGCCCACCGCCTGGGCCCGCCACGAGCCCCGGGTCAGCAATCTGGTCCTGATCGGCGCCGGCCTCGACGCCGACGCCGTCACCGACCGGCTGCGCGGCGCCGTCCACGCCGCCGCCGATCCCCTCGACGACCACGCCCTGCTCCCGGTCTGGCGCTACGTCGCCGATGACCAGGCGCTTGTCGGCGAGGGCTGATTCGGCCTCGAGTTCGGCGCGCAGCTCGGCCACCTCGGCGGCCAGCTCGTCGCGCATCGACTCGCGTTCGGCCAGCGCCGCCCGCATGGTCTCGACACTGTCGTTCATGGCCGCGAGCCGCTGATCGGCGCCCTTGAGCAGCCACTGCACCACGTCCCGCCGCCCGACCGCGGCGCTCGCGGCGCGCACCCAGTCGACCGCGAACTCCACCCACTCCTGCGGCCTGGGCGCGTCCTTGGGATCGTCCCACCCCTTGCGCTGGGCCGCCTTGGTGGACAGCACCAGCTCCGCCTTCTTACCGCGTCCTGGCGAGTTCATCTCCGCCAGGGACAGCTTGCCCGCGCTGGTCACCACCGCGGTGAACCGGTACTTGCCCGCGAGGTGCATGCGCAGTTCGGCGGTGCCGCGGCCGTCGGAGTCCATGGCCCCCAGCCACGGCCCGTCCGCCGCCTCGATGATGGCCGCCAGAATCTCCAACTGCCCGACACCGCGGCGCAACCGCGCGGCGGCGGTCCGCAACGCGCCCGGCGTGGCCGTCATCTGATCCCAATGCATGCCCCGAACATATCCCCACCGCGGGACGCCGCCGTGATTGACTGGCCGAGTGAACGAGTTCCCGGCAGTGGCCTCGTGGCGGCATCGCGGTGCACGGACCGGATTCGAGGTCGCGTTCTTCGCCGAGGACGAACGCGGGCTGCTGATCCGCGGCACCACCACCGCCACCGAGGACGGCGCGTCCTGGATCATCGATTACGTTGTGCTGCTGGACGCCTCGTGGGTGACCCGGTCGGCCCGGATCACCGGGCGCGGCGCGCACGGCGTCCGGGTGGTGGAACTGGAGGCCGACGGGTTCGGCCGGTGGACCGTCGACGGCACGCCCGCACCGCACCTGAACGGCTGCCTGGATCTGGACCTGGAGTCCTCGGCCATGACCAATGCCTTTCCGGTGCACCGGCTGCGACCGCTCGGCGATCACCCGGTCTCCGTGCCCGCGGCGTACGTCCGGGCCGCGGACCTGTCGGTGGCGCGCCTGGAGCAGACCTACTGCCGCGTCGGCGCGCGGCACGTCGCCTACACCGCACCCGACCTGGACTTCGCCTGCCGGTTGACCTACGACGCGGACGGCCTGATCTCGGACTATCCGGGTATCGGGGCGCGGGTTGAGTAACCGGGCTCGGTAACTTCGCGCAGAAACAAGCGAGGAGGCTCGTTTTCGCCGCGGAGACGCGACGGTGCCCTAGCCTGGCGGCGTGCGAGTTGTGGTGGCGAATCGTGGTGAGGTCGCGGTCCGAGTGGTGCGGACGGCGCGGGAACTCGGATACCCGACGGAGGTGCTGCACACCGCCGAGGACAGCGCGAGTCTCGCGGTGCGACTCGCCGACCGGGCGCTGGTGCTGCCGGGCACCGGCGCGGCCGGATACCTGGACATCGGCTCGGTGGTGCGCGCGGCCGCGGCCTGCGGGCCCGGCGCGCTGGTCCACCCCGGATACGGCTTCCTCAGCGAGAGCGCCGAATTCGCGGCCGCCTGCGCCGCGGCCGGCCTCACCTTCGTCGGCCCCTCCCCCGAGGTGCTGCGAATCTTCGGGGACAAGGTCGCGGCCCGCGCGGCCGCCGAACGCGCCGGACTGACCGTGCTCCCCGCCACCCGGGCGGGAGCCGAGTCCGCCGAGATCGCGGCCCTGCTGGCCGACCACCCCGACGGCATCATGGTGAAGGCCGCGGCGGGCGGCGGTGGACGCGGCATGCGCCCCGTCACCGACCCGTCCCGCCTGGCCGAGACCATCGACCGCTGCCGGGCCGAGGCGCGCGCCGGATTCGGCGACGACCGGGTGTACGCCGAGGCGCTCGTCACCCGCGCCCGCCACATCGAGGTGCAGGTGGTCGCGGACGGGATCGCGGCCACCACACTGGGCGACCGTGATTGCAGCGTCCAGCGGCACCGCCAGAAGCTGATCGAGATCGCACCGGCCCCGGATCTGCCCGGGGCGCTGCGCGATCGGCTGCACCGGGACGCGATCCGCATCGCCGAGGCGGTGGGGTGCCGTGGCGTCATCACCGTCGAATTCCTGGTCGAGCCCGGCGCGAGCGAGGGCGACGCGAAAGTGTGGTTCCTCGAGGTGAATCCGCGCCTCCAGGTCGAGCACACCGTGACCGAGGCCGTCACCGGCGTGGATCTGGTCGCCCTGCAACTGGATCTGGCGCAGGGCCGGACCCTGGCCGAACTCGAGCTGCCCAAGAACGAGCCCCGCGGCTACGCCGTACAGGCGCGCGTCAACGCCGAACTGCTCGCGGCGGACGGATCGGTGCTGCCCAGCACCGGCGTGATCAGCCGCTTCGACGCCCCGACCGGCCTCGGCGTCCGTGTGGACACCGCCGCCCAGGTCGGAATGCGCCACAGCGTGCACTTCGACTCACTTCTCGCGAAGATCATCGCCCACGCCCCGACCCACCCGGCCGCCCTGCGCCGCTGCGCGGACGCGCTCGCGGAGACCGCGATCGGCGGCGTCGACACCAACCTCCACCTGCTGCGCGCCGTGCTCGCCGAGCTGCACGACCTGAGCACACCGATCGACGCGGACAGCGGCGTGGGTGTCACCACGGAGTGGTTCGAGCGGCGACTCGACGACTTGCGCTCGCGCGCCGAGACTTTCGAGGATGCGATCACCGCTGGATCGGTGGACGCCGCCGAGAACGGCGCGGCGCACTGCTCGGCTGATCGCGCTGCCGCCGCCGGGTTCGAGCCGGCCGACGGTGAGCAGGCGTTGCGGTCGCCGATGGGTGCGACCGTGGTGTCGCTGGCCGAGCCGGGCGCGGTCCTGGCCGCCGGGGCCGAGGTCGCGGTGCTGGAGGCCATGAAGATGCAGCACGTGTTGCGGGCGACCGAGCCGCTGCGGGTGTTGCGGCACGCTGTCGCGGCCGGCGAGGTGGTGGATCCGCATGCGGTGCTGGTGATGTGGGTGGCGGCGGATCACGACGGTCCGGCCGCGGAATCGACCGTGGTGGATCTGGATTCGATCCGGGCCGACCTGGCCGAGGTGCTGGATCGCCACCAGACCACCTTGGATGCCCGGCGGGAGACCGCCGTCGCGAAGCGGCATCGGCTGGGGCGGCGCACGGCGCGGGAGAACATCACCGATCTGGTCGACGCGGACAGCTTCGTCGAGTACGGGGCGCTGGCGGTGGCCGCGCAGCGCAGTCGGCGCGGGCTCGAGGATCTGATCGCCAATACCCCCGCCGACGGCTTGATCGCGGGCGTCGCCACGATCAATGCCGACCGGTTCGGCCACGATCGCGCCCGCGCCCTGGTCATGTCCTACGACTACACCGTGCTCGCGGGCACCCAGGGCATGCGCAATCACGTCAAGACCGACCGCATGCTGGAACTGGCTCGGGAGCAACGGCTTCCGGTGGTGTTCTTCACCGAGGGCGGCGGCGGGCGGCCCGGCGACACCGACCACGGCGGCATCTCGGGGCTGGACGTCACCACGTTCCGGGCCATGGGCGCGCTGTCGGGGCAGGTGCCGCTGATCGGCATCGTGTCGGGGCGCTGCTTCGCGGGCAATGCCGCGCTGCTGGGCATGTGCGATGTCGTGATCGCCACGCCCGACGCCAATATCGGCATGGGCGGCCCGGCCATGATCGAGGGCGGCGGGCTGGGCGTGTACGCGCCCGAGGACATCGGGCCGGTGGAGGTGCAGCGGCGCAATGGCGTGGTGCACGTGGTGGCTGCCGACGAGGCCGAGGCGGTGGATGTCGCCCGCCGCTACCTCTCGTATTTCCAGGGCGCGCAGGCCGAGTGGGAGGCCCCGGACCCACGGCCGGCCCGGCACGTGGTGCCGGAGAACCGGCTGCGCGCCTTCGATATTCGCGCCGCCATCGCCTCGGTGGTGGACGTCGGCTCGGTGCTGGAACTGCGCCGGGACTGGGGCGTGGGCATCGTGACCGCCCTGGTCCGGGTGGAGGGCCGCCCGTTCGGGCTCATCGCCAATGACTGCCACCACCTGGGCGGGGCCATCGACGCCCCGGCCGCCGACAAGCTCTCGGCGTTCCTGCGACTGTGCGGCGCGCACGGCCTGCCCATCGTCTCGCTGTGCGACACACCGGGTTTCATGGTCGGCCCCGAGGCGGAGGAGCACGCCACCGTCACAAAGTTCAGCCGCCTGTTCATCGACGCCGCCGCATTGGACGTCCCGTTCGGCACCGTGATCCTGCGCAAGGGTTACGGGCTGGGCGCGCAGGCCATGGCGGCGGGCTCGTTCCGTGCGCCGCGCTTCGTGATCGCCTGGCCCACCGGCGAGATCGGCGGGATGGGCCTGGAGGGCGCGGTCCGGCTGGGCTTCGCCAAGGAACTGGCCGCCATCGAGGACCCGGACCAGCGGCAGGCCGCGTTCGACGCCCTGGTCAACGCCGCCTACGACGCGGGCAAGGCCCTCACCGCCGCAACGGTTCTCGAACTCGACGATGTCATCGACCCCGCCGACACGCGGCGGTGGCTGCGGACATTGCGCTGAGCACCCGCGCTTACGCGGCTCCCCCGCGCCAGCGCCGCAGGCAGGCGTACCCGACCGAGAGCGCGGCGACGCCACCGAGCGACTGGCCCGCGCTGACATAGCGCGGACGGCGGAGCCGGAACCTGGTGCGCCGCGCCTCGCGCGCCCGCAGGCGTTCCTCGGTGAGGTCGGCGTAGCGGCCCGGCAGGAAGGTGTCGAAGTACTCGGACACGAAATTGTCGGTGCGCCGCACGGGCAGTCGCATATCGCCCATCAGATCATCGATGTGGTGGGAGAGGTAGGGCCCGACGTAATAGCCTTCCGGCCGCGCGGGCATGACCTCTCCCAGCCAGGCGCCGACCCGGTCGATCTCCCGGTGCATCTCGGCGGCGGGCGGCAGCTCCAGCTCGCCGAGGAAGTGCTGGGACAGCCAGTGCGCGGAGACCTCCGCGGTGAGCTGGCAGGCGGTGGAGGACCCGTACCCGATGAACCCGAGGCGCGGATGCTCCGGCGGCAGAATGTGCCGGTACAGCAGGAATCGACCGTCGGAGAGGACGTCGGTGCGTAGCTCGCGGTCCAGGAACGGCAGCGACTGCCGCCAGCCGGTGGCGAACACCACCAGGTCCGCGGTCAGCCGTTCCCCGGTGTCGAGGGTGAGTTCGGTTTCGCCGGCGCAGCGCGCGATGTGGCCGCGCCGCAATCGGATCCGGCCCCGCCGGGCCTCCCGGTAGAACTCCTCGCTGACGCCGCCGTGTTCGATGCCGCCGGGCAGCGGCGGCTCGGGCACCATGATCCGCGGCATCCGCAGCGCGAGTCGCATCAGGAGTTTCAGGTACCGCCAGACCAGCTCGGTCAGCGGTCTGCCCGGGCCGTGCAGCAGCCCCTCCACCCGGTTGAGCCGGTGGTAGCGGAAGAACGACTCGGAGAATCGATTGAGGTACAGCTGGTCCGACGGCTGTCCGCCGATGAACCGCGGCAGCATCGGATAGGGCTTACGGAACACCAGGGTGCAGTCGCGGGCTCGTTCGGCGGCCCAGGCGGCGCAGTCGAGCGCGGATTTGCCCGCGCCCACGACCACCACGCGGCGGCCCGCGAACGCGGTGGGTTCCAGGGCCTGACTGGAGTGGGCGATCACACCGCGAAAGAGGTTGCTGTCCTGAATATCTGGAATGTTCGGTTCGGAGAAGGTTCCGGCGCACACCACCACGAAATCGAACGCCAGCGTCTCGACCCCGTCGGGCCCGACCACCTCGACCTCGAATCCCTTGCCCGCCTCGGATACCCGGATGACTTCCGTGCCCAGGCGTAGGTAGCGGTACAGGCCGAAGCGTTCCACGTACGAGGCCAGGTAGTCGCGCACCTGCCCGGCGGTGGGGAATACATCGGCCGATTCCGGGTAGGGATGGTCGGAGTACGCGTAGGTGGCCCGGGAGTTGTTGGTGCGCAACCCCGGATAGGTGCGCGACTCGATCCACACCCCGCCCGCGGCGGTCTCCTTGTCGAAGACGACGACCTCGAAGCCGTCGTCGCGCAACACCTTCGCCGTCACCAAGCCCGCGATACCGGCCCCGATGACCCCGACCCGTACGTCACCCGCACTCGTCACGTCCGCGTATCCCCTCTGGAACGAACAGGCACAGCCGCGCCACAGGCTACGGCAGCCTGCGGCGCGGCGGACCGTCGTCAGAGCGACTCGCCATGTTTTTGACGAGTTGGGCGTGTCGCGACTTCTCGCCGAAATCGCTTATACCGGATGAACTTACGAGACCGGGAGCTCCGGGATCCGGGTGGCCCGGGCGTACACGGTCTCGCCCTCTGCCAAGTGCAGCGCCTCCGCGTCACCACGGGTGACCTGCGCGGTGAACAGATCACCGGTGGCCGCGTTGCGCAGCTCCACACGCACCTCGAAGCCCAGCCGGACCACGCGCTCCACCGTCGCGCGGGTGACGCCGGAGGAATCCGCGGTGCCCTCGTGCGCGGCCAGCGCCATGCTCGGGTCCCGGCCGACGCGAATGTCGTGCGGCCGCACCATATGCCCGTTCAGCTTGGCCACCGCGCCCAGGAACGACATGACGAACTCGTTGGCGGGCCGGTCGTACACGTCCTCCGGGCTGCCGACCTGCTCGATGCGGCCCTTGTTCATGACCGCGATCCGGTCGGCCACGTCCAGGGCCTCCTCCTGGTCATGGGTGACCAGGACGGTGGTGACGTGCACCTCCTCGTGCAGCCGGCGCAGCCAGGTGCGCAGGTCCGCACGGACTTTCGCGTCGAGCGCGCCGAACGGCTCGTCCAGCAGCAGCACCTGCGGGTCCACCGCGAGCGCGCGGGCCAGGGCCATGCGCTGACGCTGACCACCGGACAGCTGCGCCGGATACCGGTGCTGGAAGCCGTCCAGACCGACGATCTCGAGCAGCTCGTCGACCTTCTTCTTGATCTCGCCCTTGGGCCGCTTGCGGATCTTGAGCCCGAAGGCCACATTGTCACGCACGGTCATGTGCTTGAACGCCGCGTAATGCTGGAACACGAAGCCGATGTCGCGCTTCTGCGGCTGCACATTGGTGACGTCCCGCCCGGCGATGGTGACGATGCCCTTGTCGAGGGTCTCCAGTCCCGCGATCGAGCGCAACAGCGTGGACTTGCCCGAA
Organism: Nocardia sp. CA-136227; assembly: GCF_050955695.1. NCBI lineage: Bacteria > Bacillati > Actinomycetota > Actinomycetes > Mycobacteriales > Nocardiaceae > Nocardia > Nocardia sp. CA-136227. The sequence continues at coordinate 2,027,405 of NZ_CP192081.1, read as the reverse complement.
CCGGACGGGCCCAGCAGCGCGGTCAGCTCGCCCGAGGGGATGTCGAGGCTGACGTCGTCGAGAGCGGCGAACGTGCCGTAGCGCTTGTTCGCGTTGGTCACGGTGATCATTTGGCAGTGCCCCGCTTGCGTTCTAGGAGGGTCATGAGCAGAAGGACAACGAGGGCGATGCCCATGAGCAGGGTCGCCGCGCAGTACGCGCCGAAGGTGTTGTGATCGTTCACGTAGCGCCCGTTCACCAGCAGGGTGAGGGTCTGTGACTTTCCGGGCAGGCCGGTGGACACCATGATCACCGCGCCGAACTCGCCGAGCGCGCGGGCCACGGTGAGCACGATGCCGTAGGTCAGGCCCCAGCGGATCGCCGGAAGGGTGATGCGCCAGAACGTCTGCCAGCCCGACGCGCCCAGGGTGGCGGCCGCCTGCTCCTGATCATCGCCGATCTCGTGCAGCACCGGCTCCACCTCGCGCACCACGAACGGCAGCGTCACGAAGATGGTGGCGATGACCATGCCCGGCAGATTGAAGATGATCTTCAGACCGTGGCTGTCCAGCCCGCCGAACCAGCCGTGGGCGCCCCACAGCAGGATCAGCGAGACACCCACCACCACCGGCGACGTCGCCATCGGCAGATCCACCACGCCCTGCAGCAGATTGCGGCCGGGGAATCGGCCACGCACCAGGGCGAGCGCCACGATCACACCGAAGATCACATTCACCGGCACCGTGATCGCCACGATCTGCATGGTGAGGTTGAACGCCGAGACCGCCGCGGGCGTGGAGATCGAGTCGAAGAACGCGCCGATGCCGCGCTCGAAGGTGCGCATCAGGATGATGCCCAGCGGCACCAGCAGCAGCACGAAGATGTACGCCAGCGCCACCGTGCGCAACGAGATCCGCGTCCAGAAACCGAGTTTCATCTACGACTCCTGTTCCCGGCGCGCCAGGCGCTCGGAGGTGACCCGCAGCGCGAACAGCGTGGCCAGCGAGATCGCCAGCAGCACCACCGAGACCGCGGCGGCGTTCACCGGCCGGTCCACCTCGATCTGCTGCTGGATGTACTGCGAGGCCATCTGGGTCTTCTTCGGAATGCCGCCGCCGATCAGCACCACCGAGCCGTACTCGCCGATCGCGCGGGCGAAGGCCAGGCCCGAACCGCTCACGATGGCCGGGGCCAGCGTCGGCAGGATGATGGTGCGGAAGGTGGTCCAGTTGTCCGCGCCCAGCGACGCGGCCGCCTGCTCCACGTCCTTGTCCGCCTCGATCAGCACCGGCTGCACCGCGCGCACCACGAACGGCAGCGTCACGAAGGCCAGCGCCACCACCAGACCGGGCTGGGTGGCATTGAGGTGGATGTCGAACGGCGACTGCGGGCCGTACAGGGCCAGCAGCACGATGCTGGCCACGATGGTGGGCAGTGCGAACGGCAGGTCGATGAGGGCGTTCACGAACCCCTTGCCCGGGAATTCGTCGCGCACCAGCACCCAGGCGATCAGGGTGCCCATCACCACGTTGATCAACGTGACGATGACGGACACCAGGACCGTCACCTTCAGCGCGTCCAGGGCCGCGGGCGCGGTCACCGCGTCCCAGAAACCGGACCAGCCGTTCTCCAGGGACTTGGCGGTCAGCGCCGCCAGCGGCAGCAGCACGATGATGCTGAGCCACAGCACCGAGGTGCCGATGCCGAGCGGGCCCACCGACCCGGTCACCCGGAACCAGGACCGGATCCGGCCCCTACCCGCCGTCGGGCGGGGTTTGTCGTCTACCGAAACGCCGGGACCGCTCTCGGTCCCGGCGTTCGAGCTGCTGTCACTCACAGTGTCGAGTATCGCTTGTGTCGCAGGTCACCCGGCTACTTGGTGGCCTTGTCGTAGATCTGGGCCACCGAGCCGCTGTTCGGAGTGAACAGCTCCTTGTCCACGGTCTTCCAGCCGCCGAGGTCGTCGATGGTGTACAGCTTCTGCGGGGTCGGGAAGGTCTTGGCGTTGTCCGAACGCACCTGCGGGTCGACCGGACGGAAGCCCGCCTCGGCGAAGGCCTTCTGCGCGTCCTTGGTGTAGAGGAAGTCGCGGAAGGCGATGGCGTTCTTCAGGTTCTTGGAGTTCTTCAGCACCGCGACCGGGTTGTCGATCCGGAAGGTGGTGTCGGGCACGACGTGCTCGATCGGGTCACCCTTGGTCTCGGAGAAGATGGCCTCGTTCTCGTAGCTGAGCAGCACGTCGCCGGTGCCCTGCAGGAAGGTGTCGGTGGCCTCGCGACCCGACTTGGGCTGCACGTGCACGTGGCCCAGCAGCTGGGTCAGGTAGTCCAGACCGGCCTGGGCGTTCTTGCCGCCCTCGCCCTTGGCGGCGTAGGGGGCCAGCAGGTTCCACTTGGCCGCGCCCGAGCTGAACGGGTTGGGGGTCACCACCTCGATGCCCGGCTTGAGCAGGTCGTCCCAGTTCTTGATGCCCTTGGGGTTGCCCTTGCGGACCGCGATCACCACGACCGAACCGAACGGGACGCCCTTGTTGGCGTCGGCGTTCCAGCCCGCGTCCACCTGACCGGAATCCACCAGGCGGGTGATGTCGGGCTCGACCGAGAAGCTCACCACGTCGGCCTCGGCGCCGTCCTTCACCTTGCGGGACTGGTCGCCCGAGGGACCGTAGGAGGCCTGGAACTGGGTGCCCTTGCCGGCGTCGGTCTTGTTGTAGACCGGGATCACCTTGTCGTAGGCGGCCTTCGCGACCGAGTACGCGAACAGGTTGATGTTGCCGCCGCCACCGGCCGCCGCACCCTCGTCCTTGGTGTCGGCCGCGCCGCCGCTGCAGGCGGTGAGCACGGTGGCCGCGACCGCGGTGAGCGCGACGGCGAAGGTAGATCGGCGAGAGAGACGAATATTGCGGGACATCGGCGTGGACCTTTCGGGCTACCCGCCGGAGGGACCTCGACCGGCGGGAATGAACGTTTGCCGTAGACCCGTCACGGGGAAGGAATACGCGACGGTGGCGCTCCGGCCCGAAGGCCGCCGGGGAGACGAACACGAACTGCGAAAAATGCGCGCGCCAAGTCTACTCAGACGTGCAGCAGTGCCCGATCGGCGATCAGCGACAGTGAATGTCAGCGACCGCGAGGCAACCCACAGCGATCAACGCCAATTCATGGCGGACCTGGGGAACAACGCTCGACAGCACGGGGCGACTTTAGCAGAGGTGCACGTCAGGCCGCTAATCTCCGGCGGTTTGAAATCGTCTCGAGCACAACCCTGGTCGAGCACGGCAGACTGTATCGAGACTGCGACTTTCCAACGGGGGACATTCCATGACGACAGCGCCCGCACGTATCCGCCGGGACTTCCCGGGCATCTCCACTCGCGCCTGGGAGCATCCGGCCGACCGCACCGCGCTGGTCGGCCTCCGGCAGCTGAGCGGCTTCGACACGCTGCTGCGCACCCTCTCGGGTCTGCTGCAGGAGCGGCAGCACCGGCTCATGTACCTGGCGACCGCGGTGCGGGTCGACGAGCGGCAGTTCAAGAACCTCCACCAGCTGCGCGCGGACGCGGTCAAGATCCTCGACGCGCAGCGCACCCCGGAGATGTTCGTGCTGCAGCAGCCCGAGGTCAATGCCTTCACGATCGGCATGGACCGGCCGTTCATCGTGGTGACCACCGGCCTGCTGGATCTGCTCGACCACGAGGAGCTGCGATTCGTGGTCGGCCACGAGCTCGGGCACGCGCTGTCCGGGCACGCGGTCTACCGGACCATGCTCATGCACCTCATGCGGATCGCCGACGGCATCGGCTGGATGCCGGTGGGCGGCTGGGCGGTTCGGGCCATCGTGGCCGCGCTGATGGAGTGGAGCCGCAAGTCCGAGCTGTCCGGGGACCGGGCCGGACTGCTGGTCGGACAGGACGTGGAGGCGTCGGTGCGGGTGCACATGAAGCTCGCGGGCGGCTCCCGGGTGGACGAGATGAGCCACGCGGCGTTCCTCACCCAGGCCGACGACTACGACCGCGCGGGCGACCTGCGCGACGGCGTGCTCAAACTGCTGAACCTGGAACTGGCCAGCCACCCGTTCTCGGTGCTGCGGGCCGCGGAACTGCGGCGCTGGATCGCCAGCGGTGAGTACAACCGGGTGCTGGACGGGCAGTACCCGCGCCGGGAGCAGGACAAGGACGCGCGGATCAGCGAGGAGATCAAGCACGCGGCGCGGTCGTACAAGGAGAGCTTCGACCAGTCGGAGGACCCGCTGATCCGCACCGTGCGCAATCTGGGCCGCGATGTCGGGGCCACGGTCAGCACGGTGGGACAGGAAGTCGGCGAGACGCTGTCGAAGCTCGGCAAGCGGCTCCGCGGCGACAGCGACGAATGAGATGAGAAAGGGGTCCGGGGCCATCGGCCCCGGACCCCTGCTCTCGCTCGGGAGTGCCCGGGTGGGCTACTCGTCGCCCTCGACCACCGGCGGGGTCTCGAGGATGTCGAGGATCCACTCCTCGGTGGCGGATTCGGCATCCTCCTCGTCGGGGCGGATGCGGTTGCTCAGGCGCACGCCCAGACCCAGCAGCTGGGCGGCCCTGACCATCTCGAGGGCCTCTTCGGGACCGGCGTAGTGGGTGGCGATCAGACGGGGCTCGTCTTCGAAGTCCTCTTCGGACAGCACGAGGTCCAGACCTTCATCGGTAGTCGACATGGGTCAGCACAGTACGCCCAGAGTTCGCCGAAGCGGTACCGAAACTCGCTCAGCGAGTGAACAACCAGGCGACGACTACGAGAACAAGTAGTGCGATCAGGGCGAGCTGGACACGGGAGCGCGGCATGTCAGGCGGCTTCCTTCCGGATGCGGCGCGGCTGCGCGGTGGTCACGGTGGCCTCGCGGGCGGCGATCCGGTCGCGGCCGAGCACGTGCAGCACCAGGCGCAGGATTCGGTCGAGCAGGTAGGCGATGCCCAGGCAGACCGGCACCATGGCGGCCAGCACCACCGCGAACTGGGGAACGAAGGGCAGCCCGGCCACCCACAGTTCCACGCCGTCCCACCATCCTGCGATCGCATGCACGACCCCAGCCTAGGCCGCGAACGTCGCGGTGGACGATTCGGGCTGTTCGGAACGATCATTGATGTCATGGAGTCGTACGACGAACCCGAGTCGCTCGAAACCCCGCGGGACCCGCTGGCCACGACGGACCCATCCCCGTCCGACGCCTACCTGCCCTCAGCGGTGGGCAGCATGCACCACTCCGTGTTCCCGCCCATCGACGACTACGCCTTCCTGTCCGATTGCGAGACCAACTGCCTCATCGCCCGCAACGGCGCGGTGGAGTGGATGTGCGTACCGCGCCCGGACTCCCCCAGCGTCTTCGGGGCCATGCTGGACCGCAGCGCCGGGCATTTCCGGATCGGCCCCTATGGCCGCAATGTGCCGGCCGCGCGCCGCTATCTGCCCGGCGGCCTGATCGTCGAGACCACCTGGCAGACCGAGACCGGCTGGCTCATCGTGCGCGACGCGCTGGTGCTGGGACCGTGGCACAACAATCGGTCCCGCAGCCGCAGCCATCGCCGCACCCCCATGGACTGGGACGCCGAGCACATGCTGCTGCGCACCGTGAAATGCGTGAACGGCGTGGTGGAGCTGGAGATGAGCTGCGAGCCCGCCTTCGACTACCATCGCGGCCCGGCCAATTGGGCCTACAGCGGCACGGTCTACGAGCAGGCGCAGGCCACCTGCGAGATCGAGGGCGCGCCCGGCCTCACCCTGACCACCGATCTGCGCCTGGGCCTGGAGGGCCGGGAGGCGCGCGCCCGCACCCGGATGAAGGAGGGCGACGAGGTCTTCGTGGCGCTGTCCTGGTCGGACCTGCCGCCGCCGCAGAACTTCGCCGAGGCGGCGGAGAAGATGTGGCAGACCACCGAATGCTGGCGGCAGTGGATCACCCTGGGCCGCTTCCCCGATCACCCGTGGCGCGGCTACCTGCAGCGCAGCGCACTGACTTTGAAGGGCCTCACTTACGCACCCACCGGGGCGCTGCTGGCGGCGGCCACCACCTCGCTACCGGAAACCCCTGGTGGCGAACGCAATTGGGACTATCGCTACACCTGGGTGCGCGACTCCACCTTCGCGCTGTGGGGCCTCTACACCCTGGGTCTGGACCGCGAGGCCGACGACTTCTTCGCCTTCCTGCACGACGTCACCACCGACGACAACGGGAAACCGGTGTCGCTGCAGGTGCTCTACGGCATCGGCGGGGAACGCCGGATCACCGAATCCGAACTCCCCCACCTGTCCGGCTACGACGGCGCTCGCCCGGTGCGCGTCGGCAACGGCGCCTACAACCAGGAACAGCACGACATCTGGGGCACCATCCTGGATTCGGTCTACCTGCACGTGAAGTCGCGCCAGCAGGTGCCGGAGACGTTGTGGCCCATGCTCGAACGGCAGGTACAGGCCGCGATCGAGAACTGGCGCGATCCGGACCGCGGCATCTGGGAGGTGCGCGGCGAACCGCAGCACTTCACCTCGTCGAAGGTGATGTGCTGGGTGGCGCTGGACCGCGGCGCGAAACTGGCCGAGCTGCACGGGGAAATGGACTACGCCAAGAAGTGGCACGACATCGCCGACGAGATCCGGGCCGACATCCTCGACAACGGCGTCAACGCCCAGGGCGTGTTCACTCAGAGCTACGGCAGCGACACCCTCGACGCCTCGCTGCTGCTGGTGGTGCTGAACCGCTTCCTGCCGCCCGATGATCACCGGGTGCGGGCCACCGTGCTCGCCATCGCCGACGATCTCACCGAGAACGGCCTGGTGCTGCGCTACCGCACCGAGACCACCGACGACGGGCTGTCCGGCGAGGAGGGCTCGTTCACCATCTGCTCGTTCTGGCTGGTGTCGGCGCTGGTGGAAATCGGTGAGCTGCAACGGGCCCGGCAGCTGTGCGAGCGGCTGCTCGGCTACGCCAGCCCGCTCAAGCTGTACGCCGAGGAGATCGACTCGCGCACCGGGCGGCACCTGGGGAACTTCCCGCAGGCGTTCACCCACCTGGCGCTGATCAACGCCGTCATGCACGTGATCCGGGCCGAGGAGTCCCGGCACACCGGCCAGTTCCACCCGGCGCACCCGGGACGCTGAGAAAGCTTCCGCGAAAACGACATCGGCCGCTCCCGCGGCCGATGTCGCTCAGTACGAAGACCTTTCGCCGATCCCGTCGGCGGTCTCGCGAATATCGCGCAGCCGCACCAGCGATCGCTCGATCTCGGTGAGCCGGGCCTCCCGGCCCGCGCCGGATCCCACCGTGGCGGCCTCCTCGGCGGCGCGCAGCGAGGCGTCCACCGAGCGCAGGGTCGAGGTGGCGATCTCGGTGAAATGGTCGCGCAGGCTGCGCTGCACCGAACGCAGCCGGTAGCGGGACTCCTTGCTCACCTGGAAGATCACATCGTCCATGAGCCGGGCGACCGCCACCTTGGCCTCGGCCTGGCGGCGGGCGCGGCGGGCCTTGCGGTCGTCCCACAGGGCATTGAGGCCCAGCAGGATGGCCGCGCCGCCGGAGTACCAGTTCACCAGCGACATGTGCAGCAGGCTGGTGATCAGACCGACCATGAGCAGGCCGCCGTAGGAGCCGCGCAACGCGGTCAGCACCTGGGCGGTGATACCGAGTTTGGCGCTGTCCAGCTTGTCCAGTGCCGCAACGGGTTCCAGCACCGCGCCGACGTCGCCGGGGTTGTCCAGCTTGAGATCCGGGGTGGGGATGCCGCTCTCGGGGAACTTGGCGGCCACCTGTTCGGCCAGCTCCACCGAGCGGTAGTGGGCGATGACGAAGTTCTCCTCCACCGCCTCGCAGATCTTGGCGTCGAGATCCGCGCCGAAGTCGTTCCAGCCCCGGACCGGATCGCCCTTCATGATGTCGGCGTCGGCGTCGCGGATCAGGCTGCGCAGCCGGTGCCGCAGATCGTGTTCGGTGTCGGCCATCAGCTCGCCCGCGCCGTCGGCCAGGGTGACCTGCCAGTTGGCGGTGCGCTGGCGGAGCTGTTCGGCCTCCTCGCGGGTGCGGCGCAGCTGCTCGGTGATCACGGTCAGACGGCGCGGGTCGCGCAGCGTCTCGGCCTCGCTGCGCAGCGCCAGCGACAGGTGGTCGGTGATGAGCCCGATATCGCGGACCGCGGCCGCCACGGCGACGGCGTCCGCGCGGCCCAGCACGTGGGCGCGCAGATGGTCGAGCAGTTGCGGCACACCGGATTCCAGGTCCAGCCGGTGGTCGCCGTTGGCGGTGGCGTGCGCGTGCAGCCGCGCCGAGGCGGGGGCGACCGCGAAGGCCAGCCCGGCGTCGTCGAGCAGCTGCCGGTCATGCTGCTGCACCTGCGGCCACTGCGGATACTGGTCGATCTTGTTGAGCACGCAGACGACCGTCGGGCACACCTGCTGGATGCGCTCCAACTGCTCGATCTGCGCCGGGGTGAACGGGGCGCGCGCGTCGGCCACGTACAGCACCGCGTCCGCGGCCGCGATCAGCGACCAGGTGGCCGGGGAGTCCTCGGGTGAGCCGGGCGCGTCCAGCACCACGAAGCCCTCCGCGAGCAGCGGGCTGGGCTGGGTGAACTCGGCCCGGATGACCTCGCCCGACCCCAGCTCCGCCAGCGCCGACTGCGGGTCGACGGCGGTGCGCTGGGCGGCGCCGCCCGCTCCCGCCTTCACCAGCGTGGCCGCGGCCTGCGGACCGTACTCGGCGATTACCGGGACGCTGGCCTGCCCGTCGGTGGCGCTCACCGCGGCCCCGACCAGGCTGTTCACCAAAGTGCTCATCCCGGACCGGGATTCGCCCACCACGACCAGCCGCACCCGCGGATCGGTCAGGCGGGCACGGGCGATGCCCAGCCGGCCGGTCAGATCGAGCCGGCCGGAGGCATGGGTCAGTTCGAGCAGCCGGTCGAGCAGCTCGACCAGCGGACCCAGCGCATCGGTATTCTTCACCGCTACCTGATGACCCGGTGCGCTCACAGGAGCAGCATGTGATCGCCCGGACCCTGCGCCGCGAGGTCCGCGTACCCGGCGTCGCCGAGGCCGGAGAACAGACCGGCGTCGTGCACCAGCAGACCTCCGTCGTGCACGGCCAGCACCGAATCATGCACGCCGAGCGGCGCGTCCTGAACCGGCAGGACCGAATCATGCACCGGGATAACGGCGGAGACCGGCTGCGCGTGCACGACCGGGGTGTACTGGTCCGCGATCGGCTTCACCTGGGTCGGCGGGTCGACGTGCGGCGCGGTGGTGATCGGCGACGGCATCGTCGGCGCGGGCGCGACGGTCGGCACGGGGGCGACCGAAACACTGGGCTGGCCACCGTGATCCGGGACCGACGGCTGGGTCGGCACGGTCGGCACGGTCGGGCGCGGCGCGACGGTCACGGTCGGCTGATGCGGGGTCGGGTCGTCGGGCACGGTGACCGTCGGCACGGTGGGACGGGTCCCGGTGTTGTCGTCGGACGGCGAGTGCGGCTTGGTGGGGAGGTCGGTGTCACCGGTGTTCACCGGCGGGGTCACCGGCTTGATGGTCGACGGCGTGTCCAGGCCCTTGGTCAGGTCGTCCAGACCCGGGATCTTGGTCGGGATCGGCGGCACGGTGAGCGTGGGGCCGTGGTCGACCTTGGTCGGCGGGGTGGCGTGCGGCGCGGTCGGGGCCGGGGTGGCCGCGGGGACCGGCTTGGTCGCCAGGGTGGTCGGCTGGTGGCCGGGCGCGGACGAGTCGCCGCTGGCCAGCGTCGGCGTGCGGCCGTGGTCGAACAGGGCGGGCGCGACGGCCGCGGGCGCGGTCAGCGGCGACGGACCGCCGTGCGTGGACAGCAGATTCGCGATCGGCTGGTTGGCGACGTCGGGCTGGATGGTGGTCTGCAACGGCGTCACCGCGACCGGCTGCACCGTCACCGGCGCGACCGACACGGGCGAGGCGGGCGAGGCGGCGACCGGCGGCACCGGGGCGGGCGCGGGCGGCATCGGCTGCACGGCCGGGGCGGGCGCGATCGTGGTGAGCGCGATCGGGTTCGACGGCGCGGGGGCCACCGGCGCGGCGGGCGTCAGACCCGGCGCGGGAGCCGCCGCGGCGGGCGCGGCCGGGGCCGCCAGCGGCGCACCGGCCGGCGACGTCGATCCCGGCACACCCGAACCGGGGGCGCCGGCGGACGACGGTTCCGAGACACCGTGTCCCGGAACACCGTTCACGCCGGCGGCGGTCGTGGCGCCGGACTTGTCGGCGGGCTGCGCGGACTGCGGCGTCGACGTACCCGGGGTGGCGGGCGCGCCATTGTTGGGCAGGGTGGTGTTCGCCGGAATGTGCGAAATCCCCTGTCCCAGTTGCTGGTTGTAGGCGTCGAGCTGGTTGCCGACCGCGCCGACACCCAGATCGGCCTTCAGATTGGAGTGGAACCACACGCCGTCGAGGCCGACGTGGGCGTCGAAGGCCCAGTCGGTGCCCAGGAAGACGCCGCCGCCCTGACCGGCGCCCGCGCCGATGCCGTCGAACGCGCCGGAGTGGTCGGCCAGGCCGGGCTGATGGTCGGGCACCAGGCCGGTCGCGCCCATGCCGGGCAGGTGCATGCCGTCGGATCCGGGCAGCCCGAAACCGGGCAGGCCGGACGCGAAGCCCGGCAGGCCCGGCAGGTGCGACTGGTCGAGCGACGGCAGCTGCGGATTCTCTTGCGCCGGTTCCGATTCCGTCGGCTGCTCGCTCTCCATCGGCAGACCCCAGCCCGGGCGCGGCCCGTAGGTCGGGAAAGCGGTCATGGACGCGCCGGTGTCGGTGTCGGGCAGACCCATGCCGTGGAAGCCGGCGTGCGAGGGCTCGGTGGACGGGATGGCGTCGAGCGAGGGGAACAGTCCGGCGTCGGTGCCGTGGTATTCACCGAGCGGCCCGAAGACGCCGTTGACGGGCGCGACCACGGGACCGTGGTGCTGCGGCAGCGAGTCGGCGGTCAGGTCCGGGAAGGTGATGGTCGGGCTGGGCACGTTCGGCTGCGGGTCCTCGGCCTGCGACCAGCCGACGTTCTTGCTGTCGTGGTTGATCGCGGGCGATCCGCCGCGGCTGCCGCCGGCCGCGATGAGCGCGCCGCCGGTCACGTAGGCACCGCCCCGAGCCACGCGCGCGACACCGTTGGCAATGCGATAGGCGGCGTCACCGTCGTTCTCATCGGCGCCGGAAGCATCGTCGAAGGGCAGATCACGTGTCATGCTGGCTCCGCTCTCAGGGCTCCGGCGGCGCCGTACGCGGGCCACCGGACCAAACTCGTTTCACACCCTATTTCCGGATAACCGGTCTGTCACATCCGCCAGGTAGGGGATGGTGCGCTCAACGGTGTGCCACACAGCTTGTCACCCTGTGAATCCGGACGGAAGCCCCATTTTGGGCCTGCATACCGAACCTTGCGCTTGACCGGCTGACCGGAAGTTTCCCCACCCTATCCCCCCGGTGACGGCAGATGTCGCCACCCGCGGCCCCCAATTACTGTGCCCCCGTTCTCCGAGGGCATTACCGTGCCCGGATTCTCCGACAGCCGGGCACGGGACCGAACACCAACCCACTCCCCCTAGTACTGTGCCCCGCTCCCACAGGGAGCGGGGCACAGAAGCCCGGAGCGTCGGCTACTTCTTCTTGTCCGTGGCCGAGTCGGTCGACAGCGCCGCCACGAAGGCTTCCTGCGGCACCTCCACGCGACCGATGGTCTTCATGCGCTTCTTGCCTTCCTTCTGCTTCTCGAGCAGCTTGCGCTTACGGCTGATGTCACCGCCGTAGCACTTGGCGAGCACGTCCTTGCGGATCGCCCGGATGTTCTCGCGCGCAATGATCTTCGAACCGATGGCCGCCTGGATCGGCACCTCGAACTGCTGGCGCGGGATGAGCTCGCGCAGCTTGGTGGTCATCTTGTGCCCGTACGCCTGCGCGGCGTCGCGGTGCAGGATGGCCGAGAACGCGTCCACAGCCTCACCCTGCAGCAGGATGTCCACCTTGACCAGGTCGGACTGCTGTTCGCCGACCTCCTCGTAGTCGAGTGAGGCGTAGCCGCGGGTGCGCGACTTCAGCGAGTCGAAGAAGTCGAAGATGATCTCCGCCATGGGCAGCGTGTAGCGCAGTTCCACGCGGGTCTCGGACAGGTAGTCCATGCCGAGCAGTTCGCCGCGCCGCGCCTGGCACAGTTCCATGATGGTGCCGATGAACTCGCTGGGCGCGATCACGGTGCACTTGGTCATCGGCTCGTGGGTCTCGCGCAGCTTGCCCTCGGGCCAGACCGACGGGTTGGTGACGATCTGTTCGGAGCCGTCCTCCATGACCACGCGGTAGATGACGTTGGGCGCGGTGGAGATCAGGTCGAGCCCGAACTCGCGCTCGAGCCGCTCGCGGGTGATCTCCATGTGCAGCAGACCGAGGAAGCCGCAGCGGAAACCGAAGCCCAGCGCCACCGAGGTTTCCGGCGAGTAGGTGAGCGCGGCATCATTGAGCTGCAGTTTGTCGAGTGCGTCGCGCAGGACCGGGTAGTCGGAGCCGTCGACCGGGTACAGGCCGGAGTACACCATCGGCCGCGGTTCCTGATATCCGGCCAGCGCCTCGGTCGCTCCGTCGCGGGCGGTGGTGACGGTGTCACCGACCTTCGACTGCCGCACGTCCTTCACGCCGGTGATCAGGTAACCGACCTCGCCGACGCCCAGTCCCTGCGTGGGCTTGGGTTCCGGTGAGACGATGCCGATCTCGAGCAGTTCGTGCTGCGCGCCGGTGGACATCATCTTGATCTTCTGACGCGGGGTCAGCTTGCCGTCGACCACACGCACATAGGTGACGACGCCACGGTAGGTGTCGTAGACCGAGTCGAAGATGAGCGCGCGGGCGGGCGCGTCCGGGTCGCCGACCGGTGCGGGGATCTCCGCGATCACCTTGTTCAGCAGTTCCGCCACGCCGACACCGGTCTTGCCGGAGACCCGCAGCACGTCGTTGGGATCGCAACCCACGATGTGGGCGATCTCGGCGGCATAGCGGTCGGGGTCCGCGGCCGGAAGGTCGATCTTGTTCAGGACCGGAATGATGGTCAGGTCCTTCTCGAGCGCCAGGTACAGGTTGGCCAGCGTCTGCGCCTCGATGCCCTGTGCCGCGTCGACCAGCAGTACCGCGCCTTCACAGGCTTCCAGCGCACGGGACACCTCGTAGGTGAAGTCGACGTGGCCGGGGGTATCGATCAGGTGGATGACGTAGTCCTCGCCGTCGACCTTCCACGGCAGCCGCACGTTCTGCGCCTTGATCGTGATGCCGCGTTCCCGCTCGATATCCATGCGGTCCAGGTACTGGGCGCGCATGGCGCGCTCCTCGACCACACCGGTGAGTTGCAGCATCCGGTCGGCCAGGGTCGATTTCCCGTGGTCGATGTGCGCGATGATGCAGAAGTTCCTGATCCGGCTGGGATCGGTGAACGTCTTGTCGGCGAAGCTGCTAATCGGAGTCACTCCTCGGCATGGCGAAACAGCGGCATGTCAACCGGCAAGTCTACGGGGTTGGACCCGATGACCTCGCCCCGGTCTTCCCCGGACGTGAACGACCCGTCGCCGCAGGCGAATCCACTGCGGATGAGAATCGGGGTCTCCGCCGTTAGGCTGCGGTGTCATGGCCGGCAGGTGGAACGCTCTGGGGAAGCAGTTGGGGATCGTGGCTAAGGAGCAGGGCACCCAGCTCGTCACGCAGCAGGCGCCGAAGTTGATCGGGCGGGTGCGGCAGTCGACGGTCTGGGACCGCGCGTTGAAGGCGGTGGGGACGCCCCGCAAGGGTCCGGGGGTGAACGTGCGGCCGACCTCCTCGGCGGGGGTGCCGTCGCACGAACGCGCGCGGATGATCGTCTACAGCCCGCAGCTGGACGGGCGCGCCGATCCGGGCGAGATCGTGTGGACCTGGGTGCCCTACGAGGAGGACCCGGACAACGGCAAGGACCGGCCGGTGCTGGTGGTGGGCCGCGAGGGCGGCACGCTGCTCGGGCTCATGCTGTCCTCCAATGCCGATCACGCGCACCACGACAACTGGGTGGGTATCGGCAACGGGCCGTGGGATCACGAGGGCCGCGACAGCTGGGTGCGGCTGGACCGGGTGCTCGATGTCCCCGAGATGGGCATTCGCCGCGAGGGCGCGATCGTGCCGCGCAAGACCTTCGACAAGGTCGCGCACCGACTGTGCGCCGAATACCACTGGCACTAGGGCTTTCCCGAACAAGCGATCGGCCCCCGCTCCGGAACGGAACGGGGGCCGATCGAGGATTCGCGACGCTCAGCTGATCATGTTGCGCGAGCGGCCGAACATCAGGCTGTACACCAGCGCGCCCAGCACGCCGCCGATCAGCGGGAACACGATGAACACCCACAGCTGCGCGGGCGCGCCGTCCTGGTAGAAGGCCACCGCCAGGCTGCGGGCCGGGTTCACCGAGGTGTTGTCGACCGGGATCGAGATCAGGTGGATGACGGCCAGGGTGAAGCCGATCGACAGACCCGCCAGCGGCACGTCCGACAGCTGGTCGGTGGACGCCAGCACCACGAACACCAGCAGCGCGGTCAGGATCACCTCGACGGTGATGGCCGCCGCCAGGCCGTAGCCATTGGTGGTGACGTCACCGAGCACCAGCTTGGACGGGCTGTGCTCGCCCCAGCCGTTCGCCCCCAGACCGTCTTTCGCGCGGTCGTAGGACGGCAGGTTCTTGGCGACGGCGTAGATGACCGCGCCACCGATCAGACCGCCCACGATCTGCGCGACCCAGTAGCCCGCCGCGACCACGATGTTCACCCGGCCCAGCAGCAGCTGGCCGACGGTGACCGCCGGGTTCACGTGGCAGCCCGAGATCGGGCCGATCGCGTACACCAAGAACAGCAGGGTCAGGCCGAAGGCCAGTGCCACGCCGAGCGCGCCGACCCGGCTCCCGGCCAGCACCGCGGTGCCGACGCCGCCCAGGACCAGGACGAAGGTGCCGAGCGCCTCGGCGAACAGCTTGCGCCCCAGCGTGGGTGGTTGTAGGTCGGTGAGATCCTCGGCGACTTCCTGAGCTGTGGGAGACATCGGCTACCTTCCGCTTGCATGGACAACGCACCGGTGTAGAGCGAGCGGCGCGAGCCGGAACCCTCAGGCCAGGCGGGTTATTTCCACCACCACGTCGAGATCGGTCGAGCCGCTTCCGCTGAAGATACCTTTCAAGGGGGGCACATCCGCGTAATCACGACCCACACCGACCGAGACGTGTTGCTCGGTGACCGCGATGTTGTTGGTCGGGTCGTAGCCCCACCACTGCCCGGTCCAGGCCTCCACCCAGGCGTGCATCTGCCCCGCCACGGTGTGGCCCACCTCGGCGGCGGGATCGGGGTGCAGATAGCCGGAGACGTACCGGCTGGGAATCCCCATGCCGCGCAACAGCAGCAGCGTGAGGTGCGCGTAATCCTGGCATACGCCTTGCCGTTCGGCGTACGCCTGCACCGCGGAGGTGTGCACCGACGTGGTCCCGGCCAGGTAGTTCATCTCCCGATGCACCCATTCGGCCGCGCGGACAACCGCTTTGGCGGGCGGCACGCCGCGGGCCAGCTGCCGCGACACCGAGGCCAGCCGCCGCGCCCGGGGCACGAACTCGGTGGGTTCGAGCAGTTCGTCGAAGCGGTCGCCGATGGCGTCGTCGCGCAGCTCCTCCCAGGACAGTTCCTCGGGCGGGCCCGCGAACGGCTCGGTCTCGACCACCGACGCGCTGGTCACCTCCAGTTCGGTGTGCGGGGCGTGCAGATCGAAGGCGGTGACGGCGGTCCCCCAGTAGTCGGTGTACCGGTAGGACCGGGTGGAGGGCACGGTGTCGACGCGATTGAGGATCACGTTCTGCCGGCTGTCGGCGCGCGGCGTGAGCCGGGCCTCGTTGAACGACCGGGTGACCGGCGCGTCGTAGACGTATCCGGTGGTGTGCACCACCCGCATGCGCCAGCTCATGCTGTTTCCTCCTCGGCGCGAACGGGGCCCTGTGTGGTTACGCCGCGCTCCCGCCTCCGGGCCTGACCGTTCACGCCGGCTCCTCCATCCGCTCGGCATTGCGGCCGTGCAATCCCGTCCACGCCACCCAGGACTCGGCGTGGAAGTACTGCAGCGCCACGGCCTCCCCGACCTCGCGGCAGGTCTGCTGCAACCACAGCAGCCGGCTGGGCAGGTCCTCCAGCAGCACCGTCGAGGGCAGGAACTCCAGCTCGCTGCGCGCCCGCCCGAGCAGGCGATGGGCCTCGTGGCGGGCCGCGAACCGGCTGTTGGGCCGTTGATCCAGTTCCTGCAGGCAGGCCTCGGCCACCCGCAGCGAATGGAACACCGACCGCGGGAACAGCCGGTCCAGCAGGATGAACTCCGCGATCTGATTGGCGTCGAGCACACCGCGGTGGGTGCGCAGGTACGGGTCGTGGGCCCCGGCCGAACGCAGCACCGTCACCCAGGCCGGGGACGAGGTGCGGTCCCCGGCGCGCGAATGCAGCAGGCGCACGGTCATGTCCACGCGTTCGATGGAGCGGCCCAGCAGCAGGAAGCGGTAGCCGTCGTCGCGGCTGAGGGTGGAATCGGAGAGTCCGACGAACATGGCGGCGCGGTCGGTGATGTAGTGGCAGAACTCGTGCGGCCCCAGCGCCCGCGCCGCCCGTTCGGCCGCGGCCAGGCCGTTGAAGGTGGCATTGAGGCATTCCCACATTTCGGTGGAGGTGACTTCCCGTGCGCCGCGAGCATTCTCGCGCGCGTGGCTGATGGAATCGACGATCGAGCCGCCGTCGCGGCCGAAAGCCACCAACTCCGTCACCGACCAGACATCCAATTCCTGTTCCGCCTCGGGCGGTTCGATACCGAGCACGCGCAGCAGGACGCGCGACGTCCGATCCGGGTCGACGGTCGCCTCTTCCAGCAATTGGTGGACCGCGACATCCAGAATGCGCGCCGTATATTCGGCACGCTCCACATAACGACCGATCCAGAACAAGGATTCGGCATTGCGCGCCAACATGATCCGACCACCTAACGCTGTAACCACCCGCCGAGCGCCTTTGCCGCCGATGTTCTCGATTTCCTGCTGTTTCTCTTACTGTTGTTGCTGATGGGTGCGCACGGAAGGGGCTTCCCGCGACTGGTCCCGTTCCAGGGCGAGATCCATTTCGCCGACCAGCTCCGAGCCCGCCAATTCCCGTTGCGCCACAGACGTTCTCGGGGACAGCACCCAGGTGTCCTTGCTACCGCCCCCTTGACTGGAATTCACCACCAGCGAGTTCGCGGGCAGCGCCACCCGGGTCAGTCCGCCCGGCAGCACCCAGATGTCGTCGCCGTCGTTGACCGCGAACGGGCGCAGGTCCACATGCCGGGGTGCGAGGCGGCCGTCGATCTTGCTGGGCACGGTGGACAGCTGCACCACCGGCTGCGCGATCCAGCCGCGCGGATTCGCCCGCACCTTGCGCCGGGTCGCCTCCAGTTCGCGCGGGCCCGCGGCCGGGCCGATCACGATGCCGTACCCGCCGGAGCCCTCCACCGGTTTGATCACCAGTTCCGCGACCCGGTCGAGCACCTCGTCGCGTTCGGCCGGTTCCCAGCAGCGGTAGGAGTCCACGTTCGGCAGGATCGGCTTCTCGCCCAGGTAGTACTCGATGAAGGCGGGCACGTAGGTGTAGACCAGCTTGTCGTCGCCGACGCCGTTGCCCACCGCGTTGGCCAGCACCACGGTGCCCGCGCGGGCCGCGTTCAGGATGCCCGCGACGCCCAGCATGGAATCGGGCCGGAACTGCATGGGATCGAGGAAGGTGTCGTCGATGCGGCGGTAGATGACGTCCACCTGCCGCTCCCCCGCGGTGGTCCGCATGTAGACGACATTGTCGCGGCAGAACAGGTCCCGGCCCTCGACCAGTTCCACACCCATCTGCCGGGCCAGCAGCGAATGCTCGAAGTAGGCGGAGTTGTGGACGCCCGGGGTCAGCACCACCACGGTCGGGTCGGCCTCGTTGGGGGCGGCCGCGGCCCGCAGCGCCCGCAGCAGGTGGGCCGGGTAGTCGCCGACCGCGCGCACCCGGTGCGAGGCGAACAGGTCCGGGAACACCCGGGCCATGGTGCGGCGGTTCTCCATCACATAGGAGACGCCCGACGGGGAACGCAGATTGTCTTCCAGCACACGGAAGTCGCCGTGCTCGTCGCGCACCAGGTCGATTCCGGCCACGTGGATGCGGACACCATTGGGCGGTACCAGGCCCGCGGCCTCCCGGTGGAAGTGGGCGCAGGAGGTGACCAGGCGCTTGGGGATGACGCCGTCACGCAGGATGGTCTGCTCGCCGTAGACGTCGGCGAGGAAGGCCTCCAGGGCGCGCACCCGCTGCTTGATGCCGCGCTCAAGTTTGGTCCACTCGGTGGCGGCGATCACCCGGGGCACCAGGTCGAGCGGGAAGGGCCGCTCCTGGCCCGAGAGCGAGAAGGTGATGCCCTGATCGACGAAGGCGCGGTCCAGCGCCTCGGCGCGAGCGGCCAGGTCCTCGGCGTCGATGGCGGCCAGGGCATTGAATATGCCCCGGTAGGGCGAGCGCGGGCGGCCCGCGGAATCGAACATCTCGTCGTAGGCGCGGTGATAGCGTCCGGGCTGATAGCCAGCGAATACCCCGGCGGGAGCAGTTGCGGCGGGAGTGAGCGCGGCCATGCAAAAATGGTCCATCACGCAGGGGCAACGCGCAGTTGGACGGGGATAAATTTCTGGTTTCGTCCATGTCGCGGACCAGGCCGATTTCGTGCCCCGACACCTTGCCTGGTAGCCTCGACGGTCGGTGCTGCGACTACCCATCTCGTAGTGCGCACGAAGACTTTGCATCCCGCATACACACCAAACGAAGGAACACGAGGAAACCGGCGTGGCCAACATCAAGTCCCAGATGAAGCGGATCCGCACCAACGAGCTTGCGCGCCAGCGTAACCAGTCGGTGAAGTCCGCGCTGCGCACCTCGATCCGCAAGTTCCGCGAGGCCGCGGCTGCGGGCGAGAAGGACAAGGCGCTCGAGCTGATGCATTCGGCGAGCAAGAGCCTGGACAAGGCCGCCTCGAAGGGCGTCATCCACGCCAACCAGGCCGCCAACAAGAAGTCGGCGATCTCGCTGGCCTTCAACAAGCTCGGCTGATCCGACTCCGGTAGCACTTACCGGATCAAAGCTTTAGAACAGCCGCCGTGGCCACGAAGACCACGGCGGCTTTTGCCGTACCGCCTCCCCGGGACTTCAGCGCACGGCTCGGTGCCGCTGACCGCCCTGCATGGGGACCGGCGGTTGAGAGCCAAGACAATTTTGGGCGTACCCGGCGAGTTACCCTCATCGGCACGAGATCAGTTGTGACGCCTGTAACGGGAACCGTTGTGTTGTCGACTGTGTCGGAGAGACTTGCTGACTTCGGCGGCACGCAGCAGGATGGCTGCGACACCGTCGGGGTGACATCGACACCTGTACTGGAGAGTTCTCTTGGCATCGCTGCGTGACAACCGTTCCTACTGGACCCGCGGCTCGCTGGCCGCCGGTGTGGCCGCGGTCGCGCTGACCACCGGAATGGGTGTCGCGACCGCGCGGCCCATCGGCCCGTTCGAGGTGGGCGGGGCCATCGAGGCCGAGTACGACCGGGCGGGCGGGCCGGAGTTCTTCGGCGACCCGACCACCCCGGAGGCCGACGCGGCCGGCGGCGGCAAGAAGCAGGACTTCGTCAACAACGCCTCCATCTACTGGACCCCGGCCACCGACGCGCACGCCATCGGCGGCGCCATCCGCGACAAGTGGCGCGGCACCGGCTCGGAGTCGGGCTCGCTGAAGTACCCCGTCACCGACGAGGGCCAGACCGCCAAGCCCGGTCGCTTCCAGCACTTCCAGGGCGGGTCCATCTACTGGTCGGTCGGCTCTGGCACCCACGTGCTCAGCGGCGTGATCCGCGACAAGTTCGCCTCCGTCGGCTGGGAGAACAGCCCGCTCGGCTTCCCCATCGCCGACGAGAACAAGACCAACAGCTCCTCGACCCACATCCAGCTGTTCGAGGGCGGGGCGATCTACTCCACCCAGAAGACGGGCACCCACATCGTGTGGGGCGCGATTCGCGACACCTGGGTGCGCAATGGCGCCGAGAACGGCCGCTACGGCTTCCCGAGCGGCGACGAGTACGACTACGAGGGCGGCAAGGCCCAGGACTTCCAGGGCGGCAAGATCATCTGGAAGCCGGAGGCCTAGTCCCCCGGGCGCGGCGCTGTCCGCCGCGCCTACGAGGCGCTCTCGCGCAGGTCCAGAATCCGCGAGAGCGCGTGCTCCAGCGCGTAATCCGCGTCGGCGGCCTGGCCCTTCACGTCGGCGTTGAGTCCGGCCACCACCTGCAGGGCCGCGCCGATGGTCGCGCCGGTCCAGCCGCGCGCCTGACCCTGGGCCTTCTTCACCTTCCACGGCGGCATGCCCAGGTCGCCCGCCATCTTGAACGGGTCTCCGCGCCCGGCCGATCCGACGCGTGCGATGGTGTGCACCGAATCCGCGAGGGCGTCGGCGAGCAGCACCGCGGGCACGCCCCGGTCGATGGCCCAGCGCAGCGCCTCCATGGCGGCGGGGCGGTCCCCCGACACGGCTAGGTCCGCGACCTCGAATCCGGTCACCTCGGCCTTGCCGGAGTAGTACTGCCGCACCGCGGCGATGTCCACCTTGCCGCCGGTGTCGGCGGCCAACTGTGAACTGGCGGCGGCCAGTTCCCGCAGATCCGAGCCGACCGCCTCGAGCAGGGCCTGCACCACGTCCGCGGACACCTTCACATTGGCGGCCCGGAACTCGTTGCGCACGAACTCGACCCGCTCCCCCGCCTTGGTCAGCTTCGCGCAGTTGTGCACGACCGCGCCCAGCTTCTGCAGGGCCGGTGCGAGCGCCTTGGCCCGTCCACCACCGCTGTGCAGCACGACCAGCACCACGCCCTCGGGCGGTGACGACGCGGCGTCCTGGATGACCGCGACCGCGTCCTTGCCCGCCTCGGCCGCCGACTCCAGCACGATCACCCGGTCCTCCGCGAAGAGCGAGGGACTCAGCAGCTCCGCCAATTCCGGGGTGCTGGCATCGCCGGCCCGCCGCCGATCCACCGGCAGCGCCGAAGGATCCGTGGTGGTGGCCCGAGCCTGTGCGGTGATGGCCGCCACCGCCCGTTCGATCAGCAGTTCCTCTTCACCGAGCACGAGATGCAGGGGCGCGGGTCGCTGGTTCACGCAACGATCCTACGAGTCCGCCCCGACAACCCCGCGAGCACCAGCCCGCATACCACCGCCGCGACCAGACCCGACCGCACTCCGGTGGGCACGGTGACCGACGCGCCCAGCGCCGCCGCCCGGTCTGACACGGTCAGCAGCCACCACAGCGGCGGGGCGGTGCAGTGGATGACCACCGCGGCGGGTGGCGACCAGACCACCGCGAACACCGCACCCAGCGCCCCCAGGATGGTGATGGGCGCGATCACCGGCTCCACCAGCATGTTCACCGCGATGGCCACCAGGCTGAGGTGGCCGGTCATGGCGATCACCAGCGGGGTGGTGACCACGAAGGCCGCGGCGGCCACCGCGAACGAGTCCGCCGGAATCCGCCAC
The DNA here is from genome assembly GCF_050955695.1 of Nocardia sp. CA-136227. Classification (NCBI taxonomy): domain Bacteria; kingdom Bacillati; phylum Actinomycetota; class Actinomycetes; order Mycobacteriales; family Nocardiaceae; genus Nocardia; species Nocardia sp. CA-136227. Next base: position 2,005,824 of record NZ_CP192081.1, on the reverse strand, counting down.
CAGCCATGCGCCCGAAGCCATTCCGACCAACCCGGCGCGATCACGATCAGCCCGGCCGTGGCCTGCACCGACAGCGCGAACCCGGCATCCACCGCCAACCCCGGCGACCATGCCAGCAGCCCGATCACCGCGGCGCACAGCGCGGGTAGCGCCTGCTTCCGGCGCCCGGTGCACACCGCAAGCAGTGCGATCGCCCCCATGACGGCGGCCCGCAGCACGCTCGGCGATGGCCGGGCCAGGATCACGAACATGACCAGCGCGGCGCCCGCCGCCATCGCCCCGATCCGCGGATCCACCGTGAGCGCGCGCATCGAAACCAGCACGGCCCCTAGCAAGATCGTGATGTTCGCCCCGCTGACAGCGGTCAAGTGAGCCAGATCCACCTCGCGGAAGTTCTCCGCGACGTGCTCGGTCAGACCCGACGTATCGCCGATGACCAACCCGGGCAGCAGTCCCGCCGCGTCATCCGACAGTGCCCGACGCGCGGAGCTACCGAAATCCCCGCGCACCTGCCCGGCGGCCCGCTGCCACCACGGCGCCGCACCCACGGCGACCGGAGCGCCATCGGCCCGCAGCACGGCCACCGTCAGGTCGGCGCGCCACGGACGCCCCACGCGCGCCCCGAATTCCACCCGCTGCCCCGGCATCAATGTCCGCCACCCGCCCGCCGGAGCCAGCACGGTGACCGCACCGCCCGCCCGCACGATCCGCCCGCCCACCCGGTACTCGACCACTTCACCCCGCACCATCACCTTCGGACCACCGAAGGCCTTGCCCGACAATCGCTTCGGATCCTCGCCCAGCTCCACCACCGCGACGATCCGCTGCCCGGCCCGCACCGCCCCCAGCGGATGCTCCCGCACCCGATGCGCATGCCACGCCCCCGCCAGCCCGAACCCCGCCCCGATCAGCAAGGCCCCCAACACGACCCAGACCACCCCACCGACCCGACCCACCCGAGCCAGCCGAACAGCCAGGGCGGACACGCCCACCCCGGCCACCACACACCCGGCCGCGACCCCGACGCCCGCCTGCCACCCCACCACCACGGCGACAACCGTTGCGCCCCACCCGCACACCGCCGCAAGCACCAGCCGAGCATCCAGCACCTCCGGCACATCGGCCGGTCCGTGGTCCGCACCCACCGCCCCGTCGTCGGCCGTCATCGCCGCCACCCCGATTCGCGACTCCGCGGCACGGCAGCGCATCTCACGGCGCTCATGTGGTGACCCGGTCGCGGAGGCGGTTGAGCCTGGAGTGCCCGATCCCGTCGATTTCGGCGAGCTGGTCGACGGAGGTGAAGCGGCCGTGGCGGGCCCGCCAGGTGAGGATCGCTTTCGCGGTGACCGGTCCGACGCCGGGAAGGGTGTCGAGTTCGGATTCGGTGGCGGTGTTGAGGTTCACCTTCGCGGCCGCGGCGGTCGAACGGGGAGGTCCGGTAGCGACGGGCGAATCGGCGGTGGAGTGAACGGAATTCACGATCGTGCTCCCGACCCTGGTGGGGGTTGTGCGTGGTGTCGCACGAGCGACGACGATCTGGTCGCCGTCGGTGAGCTGCTGGGCGAGGTTGAGGGTCGACAGGTCCGCCTCGGGTCGCGGGACGGCGGCACGCAGGGCATCGGCCACCCGGGCTCCGGGCTGCAATCGACGGAGACCACCGTGCTCGACCAGACCGATGACGCTGACAACCAGCTCCGACGACGCGGCGGTCCCGCCCGGCGTCGGAACGGCGGTGGCGACGATCGGATTCCGACCCGATGGCGGGACGGCGGGACCTGACGCGACCGGTGCGGGAACGGCCGGCCGCGGCGCAGCGCCTGCTGACGCGACGGGTTCGGTCGCGGCGATGGCGGGCGGATCCTGGCCGGCCGGTGCGGTGTCACTGAGGGGCGCGATGGGTGGGACCGGTTGGGAGACAGGGGTTTCCCGCAGGGACACGTAGGCGGCGAGAAGGATGGCGAACACGGCCAGGGCGGCGAGGACGAGGACACCCCGCGGGCCCGGGTCCCAGCGGGTGCCGCGGAAGCGTTCGGGGACCAGGCGTTCGTGCCAGAGGGAGACAGGACCGCACGGCTCGGAGAGCCAGGCGGGAGGGGCGGAGTCGGGGTCTCGAAGGTCGTCGAGCGATTCCTCGTCCCAGCGGGACGGGTGCGGGCGGCCGGGGGTGAATTCCGTTGGGCTCGGACGGGGTTCGCTGTCCGGGCGATCGGTGAGGCGCTGAAGTGGAGTGCGTTCGTCGAGTTGCGGCATGGGGCTCACGGTAGGAGCCGGGGCCGCTCGAGCTGGGACCGCGACCTGGCGTTTTCGTCGGGCTGTGGATACAGAAATCCATTGTGGACAAGCAGATTTCCAGCACTGGCCGCCGCGTCATCCCACCCCAGCCGGTGACGCTGGCCGACCGGTAGTCCCCGCGGTGAGCGGGGACTCTGTCAGCCGCAGCCGCCCGGGACGACCAGCGCGCCGACGGCTCCCACGCCCAGGTGGACGCCCAGGGTCGGCCCGAACTCGGAGATGATCACCTCGCGGATGCCGGGGATGAGGGATTGGAGTTGAGTCGCGATGGTGGAGGCGGCGTCCTCCGCGCCGAGGTGCTGGACGGCGACCGCCGCGCCGTCCTCGCCGGCCGCGTCGACCGCGGCGGCGACGAGTTTGGTGAACGCCTTCGACCGGGTGCGGGCCTTCTCGCGGAGTTCCAGGCGGCCGTCGACGATCTGCAGGATCGGCTTGGTCACCAGTTCGGAGCCGAAGAAGGCGGCGGCGGAGGTCAATCGGCCGCCGCGGCGCAACTGCTCGGTCCGGTTGACCACGATGAACGCCCGCCCGCGGCTGGCGGCCGCGACCGCCGAGTCGTAGACCACGTCGAGGGGTTCGCCCGAGCGGGCGCGGCGGGCGGCCGCGAGCACGGGCAGGCCGGTGCCGAGCCCGGCGCTGAGCGAATCCACCAGCCGGATGCGGTGGGCGGCGTCCATATCGCGCACCGCCTGCCGTCCGGCTTCCCAGGTGCCCGACAGCTGCCGCGAGATGTGCACGGCCACGACGCCGTCGCCGTCGCTGAGTTCCAGCGCGCGCTCGTAGACCGCGCGCAGCTCACCCGGCGAGGCGGCGGAGGTGGTGACCTGCGAGGACCCGTAGTCGATCTCGCACTCGTCGACGCCCTCGCGCATCTCGCGGTCGTCGACCAGCACGTGCAACGGCACCGCCAGCACCCCCAGGTCGGCGGCGAGTTCGGCCGGGAGACTGGCCGACGAGTCGGTCACCACCACCACGGTCATGCAGGTTGTACCTCGTCGGTCGTCACCTCGGTCAGCACCTTGACCATGGCCCGCGCGACCGCGGTGTGGCCCTCCCAGCCCCAATGGATACCGTCGGGGTTGGCGGGGCCGTTGAACACGTTGTCGCGCACGGCTTCCCCGAGGTCCACCAGCGGTACGTCGTGTTCGGCGGCCCACTCGGTCACGGCCCGCACCATGGGTTCGCGGCCGGTGTGCACCTCGGCGTAGGCCTCACACTTGTGCACCGACGGCAGCACCGCCACGAACGGCAGCTCGGGCCGCAACTGCGCCAGCGAGTTCCGCGACTGCTCCAGGTAGTCCACGCTGACCTTGGGCGGCAACGCCACCGGCCAGCCCAGCGGGGACAGCCGCGGCTGCAGCCAGTTGTAGGCCTCGCGCACCCGGCGGCGCAGGCCCGCCGGACGCGTGTAGCGGATGAGCTCGCGCAGCGCGGTCGGCAGCGGCGAGGGCAGCGAATCCATACCGCCGGTGGCGAATACGACCGCCCCGGCGTTCGGCACGGCGGCCCACACGCGCGGATCGCCGATCAGCGCCCAGTAGGCGTCCCGGCAGGTCCACCCGATGCGCGCGACCAGTTCGACATCCCAGTCGAGTTCGGCGGCAACGAGATTGGGCCAGATGCGCGGATGATCCGCGGGCAGACCGCCTTTGGGGCCGAAGTAGGACAGCGAGTCCGCGACCACGACCAGCACCTTGCGCTGCGGCGGGGTCTCGATCACCGAATCGTCGGCTGCCGCGGCGCTCGTCGGCCGGTCGGCACCGTTGTCAGAGGCCATCGGGAGCCGCCTTGGCGACCGCGTTCCACACGTCCAGTCGCCAGCCGGGCCGGTCGATGCCGGGGCCGTGGCTGGTCAGCTGCACCCAGCTGGTGTTGGCGAGGCCGCCCAGGGCGGGCCAGCTGGACTCGGGCAGTTCCAGCAGGGCCGCGGTGAGGGCCGCGATGAGCCCGCCGTGCGCGACCAGCATGACGCTGCGGCCGGGCCAGTCCTCGCGGGTGGCGAAGAGTTCCTGCACCACGGGCAGCGAACGCGCGCCGACCTCGAGCTTGGATTCGCCGCCGGGCGGGGTGAAGCGGGCGTCGAGCCGCCACGCCTTGCGCGCGCCGGGGAACTGGGCGTCGACCTGGCGGTGGTCCATGCCCTCCCAGTCGCCGAGGTTGGTCTCGCGCAGGCGCGGGTCGGTGACGACCGGCATGGCGGCGCATTCGGCGACGGCCAGCGCGGTGTCGTGGGCGCGCTTGAGATCGGAGGAGACGATGGCGATCAGGTCGTTGGTCGCCATATCGGGGGCACAGTCCTTGGCCTGGCGCCGGCCGATGTCACTGAGTTCGGTATCGGTCTGGCCCTGCATGCGGTCGGTGGCATTCCATTCGGTCTGTCCGTGCCGCAGCAGAATCAACCGGCGGACGCCGGCCATCTTGCTCACTCGTCGTCCCCAGCCTTGTCTTCATCTGTCGTGGCGTCCCGGTCCGCTGCCGCGGTCCGCGGGTCGCCGATCCCCTCGACCGCCACCTGCGGGCAGTCCTTCCACAGTCGTTCCAGGCCGTAGAAGTCGCGCTCGTCCTCGTGCTGCACGTGCACCACGATCTCGACGTAGTCGAGCAGCGCCCAGCGGCCCTCGCGGGTGCCCTCGCGGCGCACCGGCTTGTATCCGGCGTCGCGCAGCTTGTCCTCGATATTGTCGACGATCGCGTTGACCTGGCGCTCGTTGGGCGCGGACGCGATGACGAAGCAGTCGGTGATGACCAGCTGCTCGGAGACATCCAGCACGACCACGTCGACGGCCAGCTTCTCGTCGGCGGCCAGTGCGGCCACCGTCGCCATCTTGACCGCTTCTGCCGATGCTGTCACCCTGCTACCTCTTCCCTGCGCACTTTCACAATGCACGCTCTTGCGACACGTACAGGTGCCGTTTCGATATGTATTGGACGACCCCGTCCGGGACGAGGTACCAGACCGGCCGGCCCTCCCCCGCCCGTCGCCGGCATTCGCTCGACGAGATGGCCAGGGCCGGGATCTCGATCATCGTGACCGTGCCCTCCGGGAAATCGCGGAGGTGATCGGCGAGATGGTCGATATTCAATTCGTACCCCGGACGGGTCACGCCGACGAATTTCGCCAGCTCGAACAGTTCCGACCAATCCTGCCATGTGAGGATGCTGGCCAGCGCGTCCGCTCCGGTGATGAAGTACAGATCCGCGTCGGGGTGCTGTTCGGCCAGGTCACGCAGGGTGTCGACGGTGTAGGTCTCCTTGCCGCGGTCCACGTCCACGCGGCTGACCGAGAACCGCGGGTTGGAGGCGGTGGCGATGACCGTCATCAGATAGCGGTCCTCGGCCGGACTGACCGGCCGGTCCCCCTTCTGCCAGGGCTGCCCGGTCGGGACGAAGATCACTTCGTCCAGGTCGAACCGGTTGGCGACCTCGCTGGCCGCGACCAGGTGCCCGTGGTGGATGGGGTCGAAGGTGCCACCCATCACGCCCAGCTTGCGGCGGCCGTTCGTATGCACGAAACGCGAGCTTACCGGGGGCTGAGCCGCCTACCGCGCAGCGGCGGCCCCCTGGAGGACGATGGTGGTCATGCAGAGCACCCTCATCGAAGCGAAAACCGGCCGCAGCGAAGTCGTCCACGACCTCACGCCGCAGTGCGCGGCCTTCCTCCACGAGGTGACCGCCGGCGGCGACGGCCTGCTGCACGTCTTCGTCCCCCACGCGACCGCGGGCATCGCACTGATCGAACTCGGCGCGCACAGCGACGACGACCTGCTCGCCGCCCTGCGCGACCTGCTCCCCGCCGACGACCGCTGGCGCCACGCGCACGGCTCCCCCGGCCACGGCCGCTCCCACGTGATGCCCGCCCTGATCGCCCCCTACGCGACCGTCCCGGTCCTCCGCGGCGAACTGGCCCTGGGCACCTGGCAGTCCATCGCGATGGTCGACCTCAATGTCGACAACCCGATCCGCCAGGTGCGCCTGTCCTTCCTGGCCGGCTGAGCTCCTAGACGGGGAGGAGGCGGCCGACCAGGGCGGTGAGCTGGCGGGCGGAGCGGCATTCGTGCATGTCGATGATGTCGGCGTAGCGGTTGGCCGCGGAATCGCCTGTGCCCCACATCTTTTCGGCCTCGGGGTTGAGCCAGTGCGCGTGTTTGGCGGTCTCGACGAGCTGCCGCAGGGTGTCGAGCGCGGGGTCGCGATAGTTGGTGCGGGCGTCGCCGAGGATGAGCAACGAGGTGCGGCTGGTGACGGCGTCGGGGAAGCGTTCGGCGAAACCCTCCAGGGCCGAGCCGTAGTCGGAGTGGCCCTCGATGCCGACGACCTCGGCCTCGGCGAAGATGCGGCGGGTCAGTTGGTCGAGCGGGGTGGCGGCGTCGAACAGGCCGGTCACCTCGTCCACGCGGTCCACGAAGGCGAAGATGCGGACCCGGGAGAACTGTTCGCGCAGGGCGTTCACCAGCAGCATGGTGAAGCTGGAGAATCCGGCCACCGAGCCCGAGATGTCGCACAGCAGCACCAGATCCGGGCGGCCGGGGCGCGGCTTGCGGGTGACCAGGTTGACGGGGACGCCGCCGGTGGACATGGATTTGCGCATGGTCTTGCGCAGGTCGATCTCGCCGCGCCGGGAGCGGCGGCGGCGAGCCGCCAAGCGGGAGGCCAGGACTCGGGCCAGGCGCTGGCTGCCGCGGCGCAGTTCGTCGAGTTCGTTCTGGGAGATGCGCAGGAAGTCGGCGTCCTCGGCCTGACGGGCCACGCCGTAGGTGGCGACGCGTTCGCGGCCGATGCGTTCGGCGACGCGGCGGCGGGTCTCGGCCTCCACGGTGCCGCGGAAGCCCTTGATGCGCTGGCGCGCCGCGCGGCGGGCGACCTCGGTGTCGAAGTCGGAGTTGTCCATGCCCTGGGCCAGACCGGCGAGGATCTTGCTCACCAGCAGTTCGGGCTGGAGATCCTTGAGGGTCTGATAGGCGGAGAAGGACGGTCCGCCCGCGGCCTGGTACTGGCCCATCTGGTCGACCATCTGCGCGGCCAGCGCCTGCAACTGCTGCGCCTGCTCGCCGGAGGGGTCCTGAACCAGCAGCTCCGCCAGCATCTTCCGCAGTTCGAGGATGTCGACCGAGCCGTCGGGCTTGACCGGCAACTCGATCCCCTCGGCCCCGATCCGCTCCCCGAGCGCGGCCGGGAACCACAGGTCGAACATGCCGTCGAAGGTGGCGCGCTGGGTGGTGCGGCGCAGCAGCGCGCACGCCAGGCCCTCGCGCAGGGCCTCGCGATCCATCAGGTCCAGGACGGTGAGAACCTGTCCGGCGTCCACGGTTTCGGACGGACCGACCGGAATTCCCCGGCGGCGCAACGCTTCCACGAAGCCGACCAGATGCCCCGGCAGGCCGTGCTCGGCCGTCGGCCCCGGGACCGTGGTCACCGGCATGGCCGGAGTGGCATTGCTGGTGAAGGCCCGCATGGCCGCCGACACCAGCCCGCGCGGCGTGTTCTCCCGGCCCGTGCCCGCCATGACGTCAGGCCAGCTTCAGCTCGGCCTGGGCGCGCACATGGTCGGCTTGATGCTTGAGCACCACGCCGAGGGTCGCGCGCACGGTCTTGTCGTCGAGGTCCTTGGCGCCCAGGGCGAGCAGGGTGCGCGCCCAGTCGATGGATTCCGCGACCGAGGGCAGCTTCTTGAGCTGCATGCCGCGCAGCACGTGCACGATCCGCACCAGCTGCGCCGCGACGGCGGGCTCGAGCTCCGGCACCCGGCTGGCCAGGATGCGACGCTCGAGCTCCTCGTCGGGGAAGTCGATGTGCAGGTACAGGCAGCGCCGCTTGAGCGCCTCGGACAGCTCGCGGGTGGCATTGGAGGTGAGCACCACGAACGGCTTGCGGCTCGCCGCGATGGTGCCCAGTTCCGGCACGGTGACGGTGAAGTCGCTGAGCACCTCGAGCAGCAGGCCCTCGATCTCGACGTCGGCCTTGTCGGTCTCGTCGATGAGCAGCACCGTCGGCTCGTCGCGCCGGATGGCGGTGAGCAGCGGGCGTTCCAGCAGGAACTCCTCGGTGAAGACGTCGGCCTTGGTCTCGGCCCAGTCGTTCTCCGAGGACGCCTGGATGCGCAGGATCTGCTTGGCGTGGTTCCACTCGTAGAGCGCCCGCGCCTCGTCGACGCCCTCGTAGCACTGCAACCGCACCAGTTCCGCGCCCGCGACCTGGGCGACGGCCTTGGACAGCTCGGTCTTGCCGACACCCGCGGGGCCCTCGATGAGCAGTGGCTTGCCGAGCCGGTCGGCGAGGAAAACCGAGGTGGCGGTGGCCTTGTCGGCCAGGTAGCCGGTGCGGGCCAGCCGCTCGATCACATCGTCGACCGACGAGAAGATCGGCTCCTGGGTGGGCGCGGTGGTCGGAGCCACGGGCGGTCCTCCTACTTTCGGGGGTCCCGGGGGAAGCCCCCGGACCCCAATTCAGCCGGCGGAAGCCGGGTTTTCCTACACGGGGCGAATTTGCCCGTCGCCCCACACGATCCACTTGGTGGACGTCAGTTCGGGCAGGCCCATGGGTCCGCGGGCGTGCAGCTTCTGGGTCGAGATGCCGATCTCCGCGCCGAAGCCGAACTGCTCGCCGTCGGTGAACGCGGTGGAGGCGTTGACCATGACGGCGGCGGCGTCCACGCGGGCGCTGAACTCGCGCGCGGCCTTCAGGTCGGCGGTCACGATGGCCTCGGTGTGGCCGGTGCCCCACTCGTTGATGTGGTCGACCGCGGCGTCGAGATCGTCGACGACCTTCAAAGCGATGTCCAGGGACAGGTATTCGTCGGCCCAGTCGGTGTCGGTGGCGGGCACCAGGCCCGGCAGGTCACCGTGGATGGTGACGCCCTTGTCCTCGAGTGCCCGGATCATGCGCGGCACCGCGACCTCGGCGATGGCCCGGTCGATGAGGACCGTCTCGGCGGTGTTGCACACCGAGGGCCGCCGGGTCTTGGCATTGATCAGGATGGACTCGGCCATATCCAGATCCGCGTCCTTGTGGACGAAGACGTGGCAGTTGCCGGTGCCGGTCTCGATGGTCGGCACCAGCGCGTCGCGCACCACGGCGTTGATCAGGCCCGCGCCGCCGCGCGGGATCACCACGTCGACCAGGCCGCGGGCCTGGATCAGGTGGGTCACGCTGGAACGGTCCTCGGAGGGCAGCAGCTGCACGGCGTCGGCCGGAAGACCCTGCGCTTCAAGGGCTTCCCGCAGCACCTTCACCAGGGCGGCATTGGAGTTCGCGGCCGAGGACGATCCGCGCAGCAGCGCGGCGTTGCCCGACTTGAGCGCCAGCCCGAAGGCGTCGACCGTGACGTTCGGCCGCGCCTCGTACACCATGCCGACCACGCCGAGCGGCACCCGCACCTGGCGGATCTCGAGGCCGTTGGGCAGCGTCTTGCCGCGCACCACGTCGCCGATCGGGTCCGGCAGCGCGGCCACCTGCCGCAGCCCGGCCGCGATCCCGTCGACCCGGGCCTCGGTCAGCCGCAGCCGGTCCAGCTGGGATTCGGCGGTCCCGCCGGCCTTGGCGATCTCGATGTCCTCGGCATTGGCCGCGAGGACGGCGGCCGCGGCCGCGAGCAGCGCGTCGGCCGCGGCGTGCAGCGCGGCATCCTTCTGCGCGGTGGTGAGCTGGGCCAGCGTCCGCGACGCCACCCGAGCCCGGCGCGCCGAGTCGTGCACCGCCTCGCGGACGGCGTCCCGGTCGGTGGTCGTGGGAGCAGTCATACCGACAGATTACTGACTGCGTTCCGCCGCCGGTCACGGGCAGGTTGTTACCTTGGACCCATGACCGCGAGCATCCGGTTGTCCTCGGGCACCGGTCGATGGGTTCTGCTGGCCACCGTCCTCGGTTCGGGGATGGCCATGCTGGACGCGACCGTCGTCAATGTCGCCCTGCCGCGGATCGGGGACGAGTTCGGCGCGTCCATGGCGGGCCTGCAGTGGACCGTCAACGCGTACACGCTGACCCTGGCCGGATTGATCCTGCTCGGCGGGTCGCTGGGCGACCGGTACGGGCGGCGGCGGGTGTTCCTGATCGGGGTGGTGTGGTTCGCCGTCGCCTCGGCATTGTGCGGTGCGGCGCAGGACATTTCGATGCTGATCGCGGCACGCGCGTTGCAGGGCGTCGGCGGTGCGCTGCTGACACCCGGATCGCTGGCCATCATCCAGGCCTCGTTCGCGCCCGGGGAACGGGCGCGGGCGGTCGGGGCCTGGTCAGGACTGGGCGGCGTGGCCGGAGCCATCGGGCCGTTCCTGGGCGGCTGGCTGGTGGAGGCGGCCGGATGGCGGTGGGTGTTCCTGCTCAACATTCCGTTGGCCGCCTTGGTGATCGCGGTGACGGTCAAGCACGTACCCGAGACGAGGGATGCCGGCGCGCACGGGCGGTTCGACGTCCTGGGCGCGGCGCTGGCCGCGCTGTGCCTGGCCGGGCTGACCTACGCGCTGACCATGGCGCCCGAACACGATGCGAGCCGAATACTGGTGTGGGGCAGCGCGATCGCAGGGGTCGCGGCTGGTGCGGCGTTCGTGATCGTCGAGCGGCGGCGCTCGCGCCCGGACGAGGATCCCGCGGCCATGCTGCCGGTGACCATCTTCTCCTCCAAGCAGTTCACCGCGATCAATGTGGTCACCTTCGTCATGTACGGGGCGATGAGCGTGGTGTTCTTCCTGCTGGTGCTGACCCTGCAGGTGGTGTCCGGGTTCAATCCGATCGCCGCGGGTACGGCCATGCTGCCGGTGACCGTGCTGATGCTGCTGTTCTCGGCCCGGGCCGGCGCGCTCGCCCAGCGCGTCGGCCCGCGCCTGCCCATCACCATAGGCGTGCTGCTGGCGGCGGCGGGCATGCTGCTCATGACCCGGGTCGGCCTGCACACCTCATATCTGCGCGATGTCCTGCCCGCCGCACTGGTTTTCGGCCTCGGCCTGACCCTGGCGGTGGCTCCGCTGACCGCGACCGTGCTGGCCACGGCCGACGAACGGCACGCGGGGGTGGCCAGCGGCGTCAACAACGCGGTCGCCCGCGCGGCGGGGCTGCTCGGCGTCGCCGCCATCCCGCCGCTCGCGGGTCTCACCGGCGCGGCGTACACCAACCCGCCCGATTTCGCGCACGGCTTCCACCTGGCCATCGTGACCTGCTCCGTGCTCATGCTCGCGGCCGCCGCCCTGGCCTTCTTCACCGTCCGCGACGACGCCCTGCGCACCGCCCCGCCCGAGTGCGAGCCCGAATGCCGTACCTTCTCCGCGGTGGCGAGCCCACCCCTGGAACCCGATCACCACATCCCGACCACCGGAAGCGAGCGCGTATGACCACCACCGAACCGACCGTCACCCAGTCCACCGACACCGTCCCCCAGTTCTTCGGCATCAAGGTCGGCGAGACCCGCGCGGGTCTCACCGCCTATGTCGACCACGGCCGTCAGCGCATCTTCTTCCACACCGAGATCGACGACGCCTACGCCGGTCAGGGCCTGGCCTCCAAGCTGATCTCGGCCGCCCTCACCGCCACCCGCGCGGCGGGCCGCCGCATCGTCCCCGTCTGCCCGTTCGTGAAGGCGTACGTGGAGAAGCACCACGACTTCGACGACATCCTCGACCCGGTCACCACCGAAGCCGTCACCACCGTCGAATCCGCCCTCGGCTGATCCGGCTGCACTAGGGTCCCGGCCATGGCGCGAATCGCGGTGGTGGGCAGCATCAATATGGATCTGGTGACGACCGTGGGGCGGCGGCCGGAGGCCGGGGAGACGGTGTCCGGGGACGGGTTCGCGCTGGTGCCGGGCGGGAAGGGGTCGAATCAGGCGATCGCGGCGCGCCGGGCCGGCGCGGAGGTCGAGTTCGTCGGCGCGGTCGGGTCGGATGTGTTCGCGGACGCGCTGCGAAAGGTGTTGCGGGAGGACGGGGTCGGGATCGCACGGCTTCGGGAGGTGGACGGACCGTGCGGGATCGCCACCATCGTGGTGGACGCGGGCGGCGAGAACACCATCATCGTGGTGGCGGGGGCCAACGGGCGGATGACGGAATTGCGCGCGGCGGATCTGGAGACGATCGCGGCCGCGGATGTGCTGCTGTGCCAGTTGGAGATTCCGGTGCCGACGGTGCTCGCGGCCGCCCGGCACGCGCGCGCCAACGGCACCGTGGCGCTGTTGAATCCCTCTCCGGTGCGCGACCTTCCGGACGAAGTCTGGGCCGAGGTCGATATCGCCGTGGTGAACGAGGGCGAGGCCGCGCGCCTGGAGTCCGCGTTGCGCGACGTCCCGCACGTGGTCACCACGCTCGGCGGTGCGGGCGCGTCCTATCGCGGCCCCGGCGGGCTCGCGCTCGCCCACCCCGGTTTTCCGGTGCGGGTGGTGGACACCACCGGCGCGGGCGACACCTTCACCGGAGCGCTCGCCGCGCACTGGCACGAGGGCCCGGCGGCCGCGCTCGCCTGGGCCTGCGCGGCCGGGGCCCTGGCCACCACGAAATTGGGCGCCAGCGCATCGGTTCCGGCGGCGGACGAGGTCGAGGCGGTACTCGCGGCGGCCGGCGCTCGATAGCCGAATGTGATGATGGGCTGAGGCTCGACGAAAGGGTGTGGCATGTCGCTGCGGCATGGGTTGCTGGGGTTGCTGGCGGAGGGCCCGGCCAGCGGGTACGACCTGGCCCAGCGGTTCCAGGAGGCGCTGGGCCCGGTGTGGCCCGCCCGGCATCCCAAGATCTACGCCGAACTGGGCAAGCTGGCCCAGGCCGGGATGATCGAGATCGACAGCGAGGGCGCGCGGGGCCGCAAGGCGTACCGGATCACCGAGTCGGGCCTGACCGAGGTGCGCCGCTGGCTGGTCGAGGAGGAGGTCGACCACACGCTGCGGGTGGAACCGCTGCTGCGGTCGTTCTTCTCCTGGCTGATGGACCCCGCCGATCTGGACGAGCATCTGGAGCGCGAGGCCAAGTTCTTCGGCGACACCGCGGCCATGTACCGGGAGCTCGCGCTGGCCAAGGACCGCGGCGATTTCGGCGACGACCCGCACGCCAAGTCCAAGCGGATCACTGTCGAGGCGGGGATCCGGCTCTACGAGGCGCTGGCCGAATGGGCGGAGTGGGCGCGCGACGAGATCGCCGAGGATCGGTAAACACCCGCACCACACCGGAATTCGCATCGACAGGGGTACTCGTATCCATTGACATGTCCCTTGGGACATGTACCCTTGTTCATGTACCCGGGTACATGCGAATCAACCGCGACTCGATCCGAGGCTTCCCATGACAGCACCCACCAACGTGCGCGCCATCCTGCTGACCGGCGCGAACGGCGGCATCGGCCGTGCCTGCGCACAGGCCCTGGCCGCCAAGGGATTTCACGTCTACGCCGGTGTCCGCACACCGGCGCCCCAGCTCGATGCCCCCGGCATCACCCAGATCACCCTCGACGTCACCGACCCCGGCAGCGTCGCCGCGGCCGCCGAGTACATCGACAAATCCCAGGACGGGCACGGCCTGCACGCCGTGATCAACAATGCGGGCGTACTCGTGCAGGGCCCCGTCGAACTGGTGCCCATCGAGGAATGGCATCGCCAGTTCGAGGTCAATGTGCACGGCCCCGTACGCGTCATCCAGGCGTTCCTGCCGCTGCTCCGCGCCGGCGGGGGCCGCATCGTCAATGTCAGCGCGGCCAGCGCCCGGGCCGCCTTCCCGTTCCTGGGCCCGATCGGCGCGAGCAAGTCCGCGCTGGAGTCGTATTCGGAGTCACTGCGGGTCGAGCTGGCCCCGTGGCGTATCCCGGTGTCGATCGTGCAGCCCGGGGCCATGCGCACCGAGATCTTCGCCAAGTCCACCGCCGCCGCCGAATCCGCACGGGCACAGGCCGATCCGCGGACGGTGAAACTCTACGAACGCCAGCTCGTCGCCTTCGACACGGCGGCCGCCGGACAGCGGTACGCCCCGCCGGAGGTCGCGGCCGCCGCCATCGTCCGCGCCGTCGCGGCCCGGCGACCCAAAGCCGTCTATGTCGCGGGAACCGATGCGCGGCTGGCGGTGTGGCTGTCCCGCATCCCGGCCCGGCTGCGGGACAGCGTCTTCCAGCGTGCCCTCGGCCTGTCCGGCATCGAACCCGCCCCCGCCCACTGAATCAGGAATCGAGCACATGGATCTGGGACTCACCGGGCGGACCGCCCTCATCACCGGCGCGTCCGCCGGCATCGGCGCGGAGACCGCGCGCGTACTGGCCGCCGAAGGCTGCCATCTGCATCTCGCCGCCCGCGGCAAGGAACGCCTCGACGACCTCGCCGAGCGGCTGCGCGCCGTGCACGGCGTCGAGGTCCACACCCACCCGGCCGATCTGCGCGAGGCCATCGATATCGAGCGGCTCGCGGCTGTCGCCGGCGCGCCGGACATTCTGATCAACAATGCCGGGGACATGCCCGGCGGTTCCCTCGCCGCGGTCGACGAGCAGGCCTGGCGGCACGGGTGGGAGCTGAAGGTGTTCGGCTACATCAATCTGAGCCGCCTCGTCTACGCCCGCATGAAGGAACAGGGCCGGGGCGTGGTCGTGAATGTGATCGGCGCGGCGGGCGAACGCCCCGACGCCGAGTACATCGCGGGCAGCACCGCCAATGCCGCGCTCATGGCCTTCACCCGCGCGCTGGGCAGTCGCAGCTGGCGCGACGGCATCCGGGTGGTCGGCATCAATCCGGGTCCGGTGGCGACAGCGCGCATCGCCGCGCTCATCGAGCACAATGCCCGCTTCGCCGAGATGGCCGCGGACTTCCCCTTCGGCCGCCCGGCCCACCCGCGCGAGATCGCCGATATGGCAGCGTTTCTCGCTTCGGACCGGTCGGGTTACACCACCGGCACGGTCGTCACCATCGACGGTGGCCTGAGCCTGATCTGACGCTCAGACGGCCGTCGTCGTCGCCGTGTGCAGGGCGACGAGGTCGGCCATCTGCCGGCCGACGCGTTCCAGGGGTGCGGTCGATCGGGTCGCCAGCGACATGACGACCGCGCCCTCGACCGCGGCGATGATGGTGGTCGCCAGCGCGCGAGCGGTGGCCGGTTCCACCTGCTCGGCTTCCAGGCGGGTGGCGAGGATGGTCTCCCACTCCTGGAAGGTCTCCCCCGCCACGTCGGCGGCCTCGGGGGATTCCGAGCGGCCCAGAGCGGCGGCGGTGATCGGGCAGCCGGCGGCGAAATCGCTCGAGACCAGGACTTCTCGCCACATGGCCGGGAAGGCGGCGATGGCGCTGGCGAGGTCGGTGCTCGCGGTGACGGTGCGCATGAGGGCGCTGGTGGCCTTCCCGGCGGCGCGGGTGGCCTCGGCGATCAGTTCGGATTTGCCGCCGGGGAAGTTGAGGTAGATCGACCGCCGTGAGATGCCGCTGTGCTCGAGCAGCTGGGCGATGCCTGTTCCGGCGATGCCGTTGCAGCGCATCAGGGCGATGGCGCTGTCGATGAGGCGGTCGCGGGCACCCATGGTCGATTCCTCCTTGTTGTATACCGATCGGTGTACTACCGTCAGTGATATACCGATTGGTCTACCGAGTGTAGTCCGCCGATCAGCACTTCGACGAGAATCGGAGCACCTATGCCCCCGGCAGCCCCAGAGCCGACCCTGTCCGATCCCCTGCCCCTGGCCAGCGGGCAGGTGCTACCCAATCGCATTATGAAGTCGGCCCTGAGCGAGGGACTGGCGAATGGCGACAATGCCCCCGACGCACGCCTGGAACGTCTCTACGGGCAGTGGAGTCGCGGCGGCTACGGCCTGATCGTCACCGGCAATGTCATGGTCGACCGGCGGCACTGCGGCGAGCCCGGCAATGTGGCCATGGAGGACGAACGCCACCTGGGCGCGCTCACCCGCTGGGCCAAGATCGCCAAGGAGGGCGGCGCGAAGGTCTGGGTGCAGCTGAATCATCCCGGACGGCAGGCCAATCCGATCGTCACCCGCACCCGCGCGGTCGCCCCCTCCGCCGTCGCGGTGGGCATTCCGGGCATCCCCGCCCCGCGCGCGCTGACCGAGGACGAGATCCTCGACATCATCGCCCGCTTCGGCGCCGCCGCCCGGGTCGCCGAGGCCGCCGGATTCGACGGCGTGCAGATCCACGGCGCGCACGGCTATCTCGTCTCCCAGTTCCTGTCCCCGCTGTCCAATCAGCGCACCGACGCCTGGGGCGGTGACGCCGAACGGCGGCGGCGCTTCGTGCTCGAGGTGGCGCGGAGCATTCGCGCGGCGGTGAGCCCCGGGTTCGGCGTGGGCATCAAACTCAACTCCGCGGACTTCCAGCGCGGCGGATTCACCGAGGAGGAGTCGCGCGCGGTCATCGAACAGCTGTCCACCGAGCAGCTGGATCTGATCGAGATCAGCGGCGGCAGTTACGAATCCCCCGCCATGCTGAACCGTCCCAGCACCGTGTCGGCCAGCACCCGCGCCCGCGAGGCGTACTTCCTGGACTACGCGGGCACCGCCCGGCAGGCCGCGGGCTCGGTACCGATCGCGGTGACCGGCGGCTTCCGGTCCCGCTCGGCCATGTCCGAGGCGCTGTCCGAGGGGGCCTGCGACGTGATCGGCCTGGGCCGCCCGACCGCGGTGGTCCCCACCGCCGCGGCCGACCTGATCACCGAGCGCACCGACACCCTGCGGTCCCCGCACATCACCTTGAGCCTGCCGCCGCGCCTGGCCGCCAATCGCGGACTCAAGGCCATGGACGGTGCGGTCGACCTGCAGTGGCACACCGACCAGCTGCACCTGCTCGGCGCGGGCAACGCCCCCGATCCGGACCGATCGCCGTGGCGGACGGCAGTGATCATGCTGCGCCGCAATGGTTTCGACGCCTTCCGCAGCAAGCGCCCCGCCGCGCCCCGTAGCGCCGCCGAGCGGGCCGCTCGCAAGTTCCGGATCGAGCGGGCCGTCGGCCGCGCGGTCATGAACCCGACCGTGCGCGCCCTCGACAAGGTCGGCATCCGCACCGCCTTCGCCAGCGAGATCGAGACCGTGGGCCGCAAGTCCGGTCAGCCGCGCCGGGTTCCGGTGTCCCTGCTGTTCGACGACGAGGGCGCGTGGGCCATCTGCCAGCACGGCATGCGCTCGGGCTGGGGCCTGAACATCGCGGCGAACCCGAATGTCCGGGTCCGCCAGGGCGATCGCTGGCGCACCGGCACCGCCGCCCTGCTCCCCGACGACGATGTGGTGGCCTGGACCCGCGGCTTCGCCCCGCACCCGCTGCTGGCTCCGCTGGCCCGCGGCATGTTCGCCGCCCTCGAGAGCGATCCCGTGACCGTCCGGATCACCTTCACGGATCGATGATCCGATGACGATTCACCGTCACCGGAAAGTTATTTTCTTGTGATATGATGAAAGCGAAATCGAATTCTCCTGTCTACCATCGGATCTCACGGCTATTCGCCGACTTTCGAACGATGGGAGAAATTCGATGGACGACGGCTCACCGAACGACAAGGGCCCGAGCCGGACCGCGATGATCGCCGCCGCGGCGCGCGCCGCGCATCTGGTCGTGGATCACCCGCCGCATCTGTTCCGCGACACCGTGGCCGCGACGCTGCTGGGTGAGCGAGCCGCCGAACTCGTGGCCTACCATCGCGAGTCCGGTGATCACCCGGTCCTCAGCGGCAGCCGATCCCAGGTCAGCGCCCGCGCGCACTACACCGAGACGCGGCTGGCGGCAGGCGGTTTCGAGCAGTACGTGATCCTGGGCGCGGGCCTGGACACCTTCGCCTGGCGCACCGCGCCCGCCGGGCGGGTCTCCGTCTACGAGGTGGACCATCCGGCCACGCAGGCGTGGAAGCGGGAGCTGCTGACCGACGCCGGATTCGATACGGCGGCAGTGGAATTCGTCGGCGTCGACTTCGAGCGCGACGATCTGACCGCGCAGCTGAAGGCCCACGGCTTCGACCCGGATCGCCGCTCGTTGGTGAGCTGGCTGGGCGTCGCCATGTACCTGACCGAACCTGCCATCGCGGCCACCCTGGACACCCTGTCCGGTTTCACGCCCGGCACCGAACTGGTCATGGAATACGCGCTCCCGGACGAATTACAGGACGAATCCGGCCGGGTGTTCGCCCAATTCGCCCGCCTGGCCACCGCGCAGCAGGGCGAGCCCATGCTCAGCTTCTTCTCCCCCGAGTCGGTGACGGCCCTGCTGAACGAGCACGGATTCACGGTCGCCGAGCACATCTCGCAACGCGAAGCCGTCGACGCCGCGCTCTGGCAGCGCACGGATGGTCTTGCGCCCGTGGACTTCTGCCGATTGGTGCGCGCTCACAACTGAGGGCGGACCAGGATCTGGATGTGGTCGTCGGGGTTGCGCAGGGCCTCGATGGCGTCCGCGACCCCGTCCAGTCCCACCTGATCGGTGATGAGCGAGGCGGCGTCGACGGTGCCGTCGGCAATGCGGCGCAAGGTCTTCGCGTACTCCTCCTGCGGGTAGACCATGCACATCTGCAGCGAGATGTCCTTGTAGATGCCGACGACGGGGCGGATGACGTCGTCGGTCATGACCGCGCCGATCTGCAGGATGGCGGTCTCGCGCGGGACCTTGTACATGAGGTCGTTGAGCAGGCCGGGCACCGAGGCGCAGACCCACACGTGCAGCTTCTGTCCGGGTGCGGCCGTTTCCTGCCACACCTCGACCGGGTCCTCGACGGCCGGGTCGACCACGCGGTGCGCGCCCATCCGCAGCGCGGCCTCGCGGCGCAGTTTCGACGGGTCGGAGGCGACGATCGGGGCGACGCCGCGTTCGGCCAGCGCGGCCACCGCGCCCAGACCGACGGGGCCGCAACCGATCACGATGCCGGTACCGTCCGGCCCGATGCCGGTGCGGGCCACATTGCCGAAGCCGACGGCGAGGGGTTCGGTGAGGGCGGCGACGTGCGGGGGCACGTGGTCGGGGATCGGTTCGAGCGCCATGGCCTGCAACACCATGCGCTCGCCGAAGCCGCCGGGGAATTCGTTGGAGTAGCCGATGCCGTGGATGTCGCCCGCGCGGTCCAGCGCCCAGGGCAGCGCGACCACGGCCTGCCCCTCGACGAACGGCGTGTCCGGTCCGGCGCCGATGACCCGGGCCGACAGCTCGTGGCCCAGCACCAGGTCCCGGCACGGATCGAACAGGAAGGTCGGCACCCCGCTGTCCCGGGAGGCCTGGAGGAACTCGTCGGTGTAGTCGAGGGCCTGTTTGTCGGACCCGCAGATCCCGCAGGCGATGGTCTCGACCAGCACCTGCCCCGGACCGGGCACCGGTTCCGGAATCTCGTCCACGACGAGCTTCCGGTTCCGCATGACTACCGCGCGCATGTTTCTTCCTACCTCGGGTCAGGGTGCCGACCGCGAATTCACTGTCCTAGCCGCGGGCCCATTCGTGGCCCCAGTAGCTGTCGGCGGTCATCTCCTCGGCCACGTAGTCGTCGCCGACGAGCATGCCCTCGCAACCGAATTCGAGATCCCAGTTGCCGGGGGTGCGCACGTAGAAGGAGATCATCTTGTCGTTGGTGTGGCGGCCCAGCGTCGAGGACAGGTGGTAGCCCGCCTTGTTGACGCGGTCCAGCGCGCGGCCGACATCGTCGAGCGAGTCGACCTCGACCATGACGTGCACGATGCCGGGGCCGTCCGGGCGCGAGCCGGGGATCAGCGCCAGGCTGTGGTGGCGCGGGTTGACGCCCATGAAGCGGATCCAGATCGGGTGCTCGGGCGGGCCGACGCGGAACGAGCCGCGCGAGGCGAATCCCAGGACCTCGGTGTAGAACTCGCGGGCTTCCTCGATGTCGCGCACCGGCAGCACCACGTGGCCCAGGCCCAGATCGCCGGTGACGAAGCGGTTGCCGAACTTGGAGACCACCGGGCTGTGGTCCAGCAGCGGGCCGTGGAAGACCTCGATGGTGAAGCCGGACGGGTCGACGAAGGAGATGGCCTCCTCGACGTGCCGGTTCACGGCCTCGGCGACCGAGAGGGTGGTGACCTCGATCTTGGCCTGCTCCAGGATCTCCCGGACCAGGTTCAGCGAGCGGCGGTCGGCGACCTGCCAGCCGACGGCGATGACCGCGTCGCGGTCGCCGGGCACCAGTTCCAGGCGGTAGGTGTGCTCGTCGACGCGCAGGTAGATGGAGTCCGGGTTGGGGCCGGTGCCCTCCGCGAAACCGATGGTGTCGAAGGCGAACGCGCGCCAGGCGTCCACATCGGCGATGTGGGCGCGCACGTAGCCGAGCGAGGCGAAGGCAGCCATGGTGATACTCCTCGGGGGTTCGGGATATCAGGAATAGGTGACGGTGACGTCGTCGGTGACCGGAACGGCCTGGCAGGCGAGCACATAGCCGTCGGCGATGTCCTCCTCCTCCAGAATCTCGTTGCGGCGCATGGTGACCTCGCCGGTCAGGACGCGGCACACGCAGGCGCTGCACGCGCCTTCCTTGCACGAGTACGGGGCGTCCAGTCCCTTGGCGAGCATGGTGTCGAGCAGCGTCTGCTGACGCGGCCAGGGCATTTCGTGGTTCTCGCCGTCGAGTTCGACCTGCACGGTCGCGGCGTCGCCGTCGTCGATCACGACCTCGCTCGCTGCGGTGTCGACCTCGAACGGATTGCCGGACAGCGACACGAACTTCTCGGCGTGCACGCGCTTGCGGTCCGCGCCCAGCTCGGTCATGGCGGCGGCGACCGCGTCCATGAACGGGCCGGGACCACAGACGAAGACCTCCCGGCCCGCCCACGGCCGCGCCAGCGCGGCCAGGGTGGCCACGCTGGGCAGGCCCTGCACTGACTGCAGCCAGTGCAGCACCAGCAGCCGATCCGGGTGCGCGGCAGCCAGTTCGGCGAGTTCCTCGGCGAAGATCACCGAGTTCTCGTGCTGGTTGGCGTAGATCAGCGTGCAGTGGCCGCTGCCCTGCGCCAGCACGGATTTCAGGATGGACAGCACCGGGGTGATGCCGCTGCCGCCGGCGAACAGCAGCAGGTCGGTGTCCAGCGAGTCGGGGGTGAAGATGCCGGCGGGCGGCAGCACGTCCAGGGCCAGGCCCTCGGCGGCGTTGTCGCACAGCCAGTTCGAGCCGTAGCCCTCGACGGTCCGCTTGACGGTGACCTTGAGCGGGCCGCCCTCGTGCGGGGCGCTCGACAGCGAGTAGCAGCGGCTCACCGAGCCGGTCAGGTCGCTGGGGATACGCAGGGTCAGGAACTGGCCCGGACGGTAGGAGAACCGTTCGGCGTGCGCGGCGTCGGGAACGAGCTCGAGCGACACCGCGTCGGCGGTCTCGTGCACCACGCGCACGATCGTCGCCGATGTGATCCCGCTCACCTGAGCGGTTGCCACGGCCTGGTCTACCTCGAAGTCTGTGACCGTCATCCGTTCCACCAGTTCCATTCCTGTGCTGTTCGTTTCGAACCCGCCCAGGCGGGTATCAGTAAACCGGGGCCGACCGCCGACGATGTCGGAAGGCCCACCCGGAGGAGGCCGGCCCGCGGCGGGCCGGCACTCGCTCAGGCCTGAGTTCGCCCGCGGGTCTGTACGTCCGTATCCCGCGTGCTGACCGTCAGCGCACCCGAGGCGACAGCCTCGTCGATGCTGGCCCGCAGCTCACGGCAGGTGTGCGAACGCAACCCGGTCTGCTCGAGTTCCGTGCACGCGGCCTGCGCTTCCTTGTTCCACTGCACGCTGGTGTGCTGGTCGCTGAACTTCTCCACCAGCACGCAGGTCCCGCAGGACCGGCACGAAACCTCGTCCATGGCAATGCCTCTCAGGCGCCGGTATGGGATACGTGGCCCGCCACGGCAGCGTCGCGCTTGGCCAGGTTGTCGGCGACCTCGGCCTCCCACGCGGTGACCGCACGGGTGGTGTCCACCTCGAACTCGAAGCGGTCGGTCATCTCGTCCGCGACCTCGGCCGCGTCCACGTAGAACTGCTCGTACCAGCGACGCAGCTGGTAGACCGGGCCGTCCTCCTCGCACAGCAGCGGGTTGTTGATCCGCGACTTGCGCTTCCAGATGGCCGCGTCCTGCTCGAAGCCCTTGCCCAGGCCGCCGACGAACTTGGCGGCGATCTCCGCGGCCTGCTCGGCCGGGACGCCCTCGGGCTTCTTGGCGATCGCGCCGTACTGCAGCACGAACTGGTTCTCGTTGATCGGGTAGTGGCAGTTGATCAGGTAGCCCTCGACCACGAGACCGTTCGGGCTCTCGCTCTTGAGGTAGTCGATCATGTAGGACGGCCCGTAGTAGGAGGCCTCCGACTGCAGCACGTTCTTGCCGCCCAGCGCCTTGGCGGTCTCGCCCATCATGTCCTCGCGCGAGACGGAGGTCATGTACTGGCTGGCGGTGTGGCCCTCGAAGACGTTCTTGAAGAAGGTCGGGAAGCCGTAGTGCACGTAGAAGAAGTGCGCCATGTCGACCACGTTGTCCACCACCTCGCGGCAGTTGGCGTCGACGATCATGGAGTTCCAGGTCCAGTCGGTCCACTGGTCGTCGAAGGCGGCGTCGATGCGCGGGATGGCCAGCTCGGCGGGCGGCTGCTTGTTCTCCGGGTCGTGCCAGACGAACAGCTGCTTGTTCTCGACCATGGTCGGCCACGCCTTGGTGCGGGCCAGCGGGGGCACGCGGCGCGCGTAGGGGATGCCGGTGCACTTGCCCTTGCCGTTCCAGCGCCAGTCGTGGAACGGGCAGGCGATGGAGTCGCCCTTGACGGTGCCGTCGGCCAGGTTGCCGCCCATGTGGGGGCAGTAGGCGTTGAGCACGTTCAGGTCGCCGTTCTCGGTCGCGAACACCACGATCTCGGTGCCGAAAGCCTTGACGGTGTGCGGCTTTCCGTCGCGGAAGGAGTCGGCCAGGCCCAGGCAGTGCCAGCCGCGCGCGAATCGAGTCGGGGGCTTCCCGGCATCGATGACTCGCACCTCACTGTCCGTGGTGGTCATGTGAATTCCTCTCCCTTGCCTTGCTTCGATGGTTGCGGCCGGTGTGACGGTGACGACAGCGCAGTCTCACTGGCCGGGCGGTGACTACTGATAGTCGAGACGGGCCCGTTTACGGATGCTCGAGACGACCGAACGCGGCGCGGTAGAACAGCAGCGGCTTGGCTTCGGAATGTTCATTCAAGCAGGTCACGCGTCCGATGACGATGGTGTGGTCGCCGCCGTCGGCCTCGTCGTAGAGCTCGCAGTCGATCGACGCCATGGCGCCCGCGAGCAACGGCGAACCGTTCTCCGAGGGGGCCCACTCGACGCCCGCGAACTTGTCCGGGCCGGGGCGGCCCAGCTGCCGGCAGAGCTCGGCCTGGTCGTCGGCCAGAATGTTGACACAGAACCGCCCGATCTCGCGGATACGCGGCCACGTGCTCGAGCTGCGCGCCGGGAAGAAGCTCACCAGCGGCGGGTCGATGGACAGCGATGCGAACGACTGGCAGGCGAAGCCGAGCGGCTCGTCCTCGTCGAGGGCGGTGATCACGGTGACCCCCGAGCAGAAACGCCCGAGGACGGTCTTGAAGGCCGTCGCGTCGATGGCCGGGGTCTGATCGAGCACCGGCTCCTCCTTATTTCGATCCGAAATATAGCTAGCAGTCATGACAGCAGGTCGTGAGCAGGAGGCGTCAACACGGTGGTTCGGTGATCGGGACACGGATCCGTAGGTTTTACGTAGTTCTCCCGATTCCGCAGGTTGTGGCGTGCGGCACTGTGATGGGTAGCACAAGGTCCGAGCTAGGTACATGCCTAATCGGAATAGCCCCATCCGATACACCCAGCCCGGATATGAACCAACGGAGGTACATATGACCATCGCCATGCTGCCGCCCGCGGATACTCGACACCCCCACAACCCCATGCGCGCCAAGGAATCTCGCGCGAGTGCCGAGGTCCCCGTCTCGATGATCGAGCGCATGACGCTGATCCTGGACGCCTTCGACGCCTCCACCCCGACCCTCACGCTGCTCGGACTGGTCGAGCGCACCGGGCTGCCGCGGTCCACCGTGCACCGGATCCTCGACCAGATGATCAAGCTGCGCTGGCTGGCCCACACCTCGGGCGGCTACCGGCTGGGCATGCGCGCCCTCGAATTGGGCGGCCTGACCGCCGACCACAACGAGATCCGCGACGCCGTCTCCCCGCTGCTGCACGAGCTGAGCCAGCGCACCGGCATGGTCGGCCACCTGGCGGTGCTCGACGGCCGCGACGTGGTCTACCTGGACAAGGCCGGCGGCCGCTTCGCCGCGAGCCTGCCCACCCGCCTGGGCGGCCGGATGCCCGCGCACGCAACCGCTCTCGGCAAGGCCATGCTGGCCTGTCTCGAGCCCAACATCGCCGAGGCCGCGCTGCGCACCCGCCTGCCGCGCCTGACCCCGCGCACCATCTGCGAGCCCGAGGCGCTGACCCGCGAGCTGCAGCAGATCCGCCTGCGCCAAGGCGTGGCCATCGACCGCGAGGAGGCCATCGCCGGCATCGCCTGCGTCGCCGCGCCGCTGCGGGGCCGGGGCACCGCGCCCGCCGCGCTGTCGCTGTCGGGTCGCGCCGAGGGCATGAGCTACGACCGGCTGGCCCGCGTCGTGCTCGAGGTCGCCCACGAGGCCGGCCGCACCCTGTTCCCGCGTCGCGCGCACTGGCGTTGATCGGAGCGGGCACATGCCGGGGCGATACAGTTCGATGATGATCGATGGCGTGCCGTCCGCGGAGGCGCGGGCGATTCCGGACCTGCCCACGACCGCGTGGGCGGTGCTCGGAATGCTCTCGCATGCCGAGGAACTCTCCGGATACGACCTCAAGAAGTGGGCCGACTGGAGTCTGCAGTTCTTCTACTGGAGCCCCTCGTTCTCCCAGATCTACGCCGAGCTCAAGCGTTTGGAGAAGCACGGGTACGCGGTGTCGCGGACCGTGGTCTCCGAGGACGGCATGCGCGGCAAGCGCATGTACGCCATCACCGAGGCCGGGCGTGAGGCCGCCTCGGAGTGGGTCAACCACTCCCCCGTCGAAGCGCCGGTGCTCAAACACAGTGTGATGCTGCGGGCTTGGCTCGGTCATCTGGCCGAGCCGGACCGGATGCGCGAGATCCTGCAGCAGCACATCGAATACACCGAGACCATGCGCCGCCGGGCACAGGCCGACGCCGAGGGCGCGGACGTGAATCCGGATTGGGCCTATCCGAGCGCGGTCTTGCGTTGGTGCGTCAAGCATTACGAGGCGGAGAAGGAATTCGCAGAGGACTTGCTGTCAGATTTGGACAAACTGGCGAGGCAGCGTAGCCGCCGGAAGACCACGAAGAAATAGAATTCCGGTAATTCCCACTGACCGGACTTTGTGATGGGCAGCACTCCCCGGGCGTGACACGGTTCACAGGATCGTGTTACTACCCACCCTGGAGGACGCACTATGTCCACCTCCGTCGACACCGCGGTGCCGCCCGGAACTGCGCCTGACGACTCGGGTCGTCTCGATGGCGCATCGAACCTGAGGATCTGGTCGGTCCTCGCAATCATCGTGCTGTTCACCGAGATCTCTCCGATGCAGTACGTCATGGTCGCCTCGGCCCTGCGCCAGATCGCCCCCACCTTCCCCGAGCAGGGCGCGAACATCAACTGGGCCATCATCGTCTTCGGCATCTTCGGTGCCGCGGTGTCCCCGCTGATCGGCAAGCTCAGTGACATCTACGGCAAGAAGCGGATGTTCCTGGTCTGCGCCGGGCTGTTCCTCATCGGCACGGTCATGTGCGCGCTGACCAGCACCTGGGCGATCTTCCTGGTGGGCCGCGCGCTGCAGGCTTCGGCTATCGCGACGACCGTGGTGTCCTACGGTCTGATCCGCGACCTGATGCCGCGCCGCATGGTTCCCATCGGCCTGGGCATCGCCTCCACGGGTCTGGGCGTCTCCGCGCTCGCGGGTCCGCTGATCGGCGGCTACATCACCGATCACACCAGCTGGCGCGGACTGTTCTGGTTCCTGTTCATCTTCACCCTGGTGATGACTCCGCTGCTGATCGTGTTCGTGCCGGAGTCGAAGCTGCGCACCCCGCAGCGCCTGGACATCATCGGCGCGGTGCTGCTCGGCGCGGGCGCCACCCTCACCCTGCTGTACCTGGACAAGGGCCAGGACTGGGGCTGGAGCAAGCCGTCCACGCTGGTGTGGCTGATCGGCGGCCTGGTGCTGCTGGCGCTGTTCCCGATCGTGGAGATGCGGGCCAAGAACCCCATCATGGATATGAAGCTGCTGTTCAACCCGCGCGTCAGCGTGGTGCTGTTCATCGGTCTGCTGGCCTCTTTCATGATCGGATACCAGTCCTACGCAACCGGTTACATGACCCAGTCGCCGCCGTCGTCGGCGGTGGTCTCGCAGGTCAAGGACGCCACCTGGGAGCAGGTGAAGTCCGGTGCGCTGGCCCAGGCCCAAGCCCAGGCGCTCACCCAGGCGCGGGCCCAGGGCCTCGCTCAGGCCGAGGCGCAGGCCAAGGCCGCCATGCCGCCGGGCATGGACCTGCCGCCGGATCTGGTCAAGCAGTTGACCGAGAAGGTGAATGCTCAGGTGACCCCGGAGGTCGTCAACGCTCAGGTGCCGCCGGAGATGGTGTACCAGCACCTGCCGCCGGACATGGTCAAGGTCGATCTGGAGCCGGGCTACTCCTACGGCGACAACTTCACCCTGATGAAGTACGCCACGCACGTCACGCTCGCCCAGTCCTTGATCGCCATGCTCTTCGGCTTCCTCGGCGGTCTGTGGATCCGGCGCTCCGGTGCCCGCTGGCCGCTCATCACGGCCCTGACCATCTCCGTCGGCTCCGCTCTGGCCTACGCGGCCATGTCGCACGGGTGGCAGACCATCACGCTGATCAGCGCGGTCTACGGTGTCGCGTTCGCGTTCTACTACGCGTCCACGCCGAACCTGATCGTGGAAGGTGTTCCGGCGCAACAGCAGGGCATCAGCGCGGGCATGCTGGGCGTCATGCAGGCCATGGGCGCGGCCATCGGTCTCGCGGTGGCCACCGCGTTCCTGACCGCCAACCCGGTCAAGGCCGTGGTGTCGGTGACGGGCGCGCCGCCGGTCACCCAGGAGATCCCGATGCTGTACGCCGACAAGGGTTATGAGCTGGGCTTCTACTTTGTGGCCGCCTCCGCGGCGGTGGCGCTGGTCGGGGCGCTCATCATGAAGCACGGCCGGACCCCGGCGACGGGTGGTGCCGCCCACTGACGTAGGACCTGATTGAAGGGAGAACGGCCCGGGAGCGATTGGCTTCCGGGCCGTTTTCGTGCCCATTGAGCGGGATCTGACCTCGATGTTCTCCGTCAGTCATATTTCTATTGGTAATAGGCCGCTAGCCCCACAGTTCTGCAAGCCATCGTTCGTGCGGCCGGAGAGGTTGGTCGACGATGACCGGTGCACTGGACTCCATCGAGAGCGCGGTGGCGGCGGTGGCCCGCGGCGGCCTGGTGCTGGTCGTGGACGACGAGAACCGCGAGAACGAGGGCGATCTGATCCTGGCCGCCGAGCACGCGACCGCGGCCAACATCGCGTTCCTGGTGCGGCACACCAGCGGCGTCATCTGCGTGCCCATGACCGGCGAGGACTGCGACCGGCTCGGGCTGCCGCCCATGACCGCGGTCAACGAGGACCCCAAGGGCACCGCGTACACCGTCTCCGTGGACGCCGTCACCGGTGTCAGCACCGGCATCTCCGCGGCCGACCGCGCGCACACCATGCGCCTGCTGGCCGACCCGCGCACCACCGCCGAACAGCTCTCCCGCCCCGGCCACGTGTTCCCGTTGCGCGCCAACGACCGTGGCGTGCTGGGTCGTCCGGGCCACACCGAGGCCGCCGTGGATCTCATGCGCCTGGCCGGGCTGCGGCCCGCCGGCGTCATCGCCGAGGTGGTCAATGACGACGGCAGCATGGCCCGGCTCCCCGATCTGCTGATCCTGGCGAAGGAGTGGGACATCCCGCTGGTCTCCATCGCCGACCTGATCGAGTACCGGAAACGGTTGGAGCACGGCATCTCCCGCGAGGTCGAGACCCGGCTGCCCACCCGCTTCGGCGATTTCCGGGTCTACGGCTACGCCGACGCCCACACCGGTGACGAGCACCTGGCCCTGGTCCTGGGCGACCCGTCGGGCGAGAACGCCCTGGCGCGAGTGCATTCCGAATGCCTGACCGGCGACGCCTTCGGCTCGCTGCGCTGCGACTGCGGCGAACAGCTCGACGCCGCGCTGGCGGCGGTGGCCGCCGCGGGCCGCGGGGTCGTGGTCTACCTGCGCGGTCAGGAGGGCCGGGGCATCGGGCTGCTCAACAAGCTGCGCGCCTACGAACTGCAGGACGGCGGGGCCGACACCGTGGACGCCAATGTCCGGCTCGGCCTGCCCATCGACGCCCGCGACTATCGGGCGGCCGCCCACATCCTGCGTGATCTGGGCGTGAATTCGGTTCGGCTGCTGAGCAACAACCCGGCCAAGCAGTCCGGGTTGCAGGCCCACGGGATCGCGGTGCACGCCCGGATCCCGCTGCAGACCCAGCCGACCGAGCACAATGTGCACTACCTGACCACCAAGCGGGATCGGATGAGCCACCTGCTGACCGACATTCCGGCGGTCGGCTAGTCGTCAAGCCTCGTCCGGCCGGTGCTCGCCCCACCGCAACCCGAGCCGGAACGCCTGCAACGCCGGTTTGGCCGGTGACACCCAGGCCTGAAATCGCAAGTCCGACGGGTACTTCGCGCCCGAGCGGCGGATCGCGGCCTTGGTCTCGGCCGCCATCCGCCGGGCCGCGCCGACGCCGTGGTTGTACATCTGCCCGCGCGCGTGGTCGTCCTCGCGGACCTCGAGCCGGGACTGGGAGTTGGCGGCGAAGAAACCCTGCGCGACCCAGTGCGGGCGGTCGGCCAGGGTGATCACCCAGATCACGTGCGGGACAAGGGGATACAGCACCGGCAGGTCCACGGTCAGGGACTGGAACAAGTGGTCGATGTGGTCCTCGAGCTCCTCGAGGGTGGCCGCGTCGGGCTCCTTGTGGCCCCACGCCCCGGCATCCGTGGCCCGCGACTCGTCCGTCCAGGCCAGCCAGCATTCCCGGGGCCAGTGGTCCTCGTCGTACTCCCACGCGAATTCGCGTTCGGCCTCGGCCGGACCACGCTGCTCGATCCGCAGGCTCACCTCGAGGGGCCGGATCGAGCGGCCCAGGGTCAGGGTCTCGCGGCCGCGCCACCAGATGGCCATCGCGCCCGGGCCGCCGACCAGGTCGGGTTCGCCCAGGACGCTGACGCATTCGGCCAGGGCGGTGGTGAAGACATGATCGACGAGGGCCGATTCGCAGGGGTAGGACAGCCGCAGCTGTTCGACCTCGCCGTGGCCGAAGCCCGGCCCGGTGACCGAGCGGAGGGTGTCCACCGCGACGAACTCCGCGCCACCCGCGGTCGCCGACGTCAGCCCGCCGGAGTCGTCCCGGATGGACTCCCACGCCAATTTCTCGATGACGCCGTCGATCTCGCGCCGTGACCAATCGCCGAAGTCGAAGGCCAGCAGGACCGACAGCGCCTCACCGAAGGATCCGAGATCCACCGTTCGGCCGTAGTTGCGCCCCCACCACTCGTTCGCCTCCGCATCGCGTTGCCGCCGTTGCTCTTCCGACGGGTGCCGGAAGTCTTCCCCAAGGTCTTCACTCACGGGCGCAGCGTATTCGACCCGGTCGGCGACACCTACCGCCGCCGGGCGCGCCGCTCGCCCCGCACGCGAACGCGGCGACTACAGCCACCGGACCGGCGTCACCTCGCGAATGTGCACGAGGACGTCGAAGGCCTCCGGCAGATCGCGAATCGCCAAGTGCTCGTCGGCATCCCGGATCGGGTCGTACACGCCGCTGATCACCCGCAGCTTGGCCGGACCCGGCAGCGGATCGGTGCGCAGGTCGCGCCACAGCCCTTCCGGGCCCGCCTCACCGAGCTTCGCGTCCAGGAAATCTCCTGCCGGAGCAGGGATCCGAGCCACGCCGACATCACCGTGATGGAATCCGATCGCCACCGCGGCGTAGTCGCGGCCGAAATGCTCGCGCAGCACGCTACCCACGCTGGCGGTCGCCTCCTGCCCCGCGGCCAGACCGATCGCGGCGGCCCCGGCGGAGACGTGCGCGATGCCGTCCCAGTACACGGTGCGCGATCCGGTGCGCTGATGGTGGCCGATGATCGTGGCCGCCCACCGCTCACCGTCGCCGGCGAAACTCCCCCGGCCCGCGACGCTGTACCGATGGAACTCCTCGATCAAAGCCATTGGGGCGCGGACGGTCTCGCCGAGTTCGGGGATCGACGCCACCAGCGCCGACGCGTCGCGGGCGTGGTCGAGGAAGAGGCGGCCCGGGTGGACGCCGCGGGCGCGCTGGACGTGTTCGTCGAGGGTATGCGCGGTGCGGATGGGGTCCAGGTGCGTGGCCAGTTCGGCGGCGCGGTCCGGCGCGTGGGCCCGGACCGCGTCCAGGACGGTGTCGTAGTCCGCGGGCTTGGCCTGCACCGGCTTGACGCCGATGATGGCGACCTGATCGTCGGGGTGGGCCTGATTGAATTCCCGGATCCAGGTCAGGGCCTCCGCCATTTCCGCTGTGCGCCAAGGCCGCCAGGACAGGTCGAGGGCGGAGACGGCGGTACCCACGCCGGTGCGGACGTAGGCGTCCAGGGTCGCGCCGACGTCGGCGCTGTCCTGCACGGCGAGGGTGCGGAAGCCGTGGCGCTCGAACAGGTTTCGGAAGATCGCCGCGCGCACGGCGAAGGTCTGATGGGCGAAACGGGTGGACTCGCCGATGCCGACGACGACCGCGTGCGACAGCGAGCGCGCGAGGGTCTCTGCGGTCGTGTCATCGAAGGGCGTGACGGCGAGGGTGGTTTCGGTCGACATGACCCCACCCTCCAACCTCAACCAATCTTGATGTCAAGCAACTGGCTCACGCGGGCTCCCATCGCCCGTCCCGCCGCCAGCAACGGCTCGGTCGAGCGCAGGGTCCGGCTGAGCACGAACGCGCCTTCCAGGGCGCACAATACGGCGACCATCAGCTCCCGGGCATCGGCTTCGCCGAGGCCGCGCCGCACGAAATAGCCTGTCCCCTCGTCGATCCAGGACCGCATGACGTCCGCGGCCACCTCGCGGATCCCGGGTTCGCTGTCGGCGACCTCCCCGGCCACGGTCCCGACCGGGCACATGTTCATCCACCCACTCTGCTCGATGGTCTCGGCGGCGGCGGTGAACGCGGCGGGCACGGCCTCGCGCAGATCCTCGTGCGCGTCCATGAGCAGCGGCAGCAGTTGAATGTAGGCCGCGCCCGAGGTGCGCAGCGCCTCCGCCGCGATGCCCGCCTTCCCGGCCGGGAAGTGGTGGTAGAGCGAGCCCATCGGGGCGCCCGAGGCCGCGGTGATCTGTTTGACGGTGATCGCGCTGTAGCCCTGGACGCGCATGAGCTCGGCGACGGCGGTGACCAGGCGATCCCGGGTGGTGGTTGACAGCTTCTCGCTCACCCGTCCAGACTAGAGCAAACGCACTAGAGCGTGTGCTCTAGAGGGGAGAAGGCGATGCCGACAGTCGAGCTGAGTGTGGGACGGGTGCACTACGCCGAGCGGGGCGCGGGACCGGCGGTGGTGCTGCTGCACGGACTGCTCATGAATCACACGGTGTGGGACGAGGTGATCGGCAAGCTGCCCCCGGGCTTCCGGTACGTCCTGCCGGACCTGCCGCTGGGCGCGCATCCCGAACCGCTGCGCGCGGACGCCGACCTGAGCATGCGGGGGCTGAATCAGCTGCTCGCCGAATTCCTCACCGCGCTGGATCTGCGCGACGTCACCCTGGTGCACAGCGATTGGGGCGGCGGGCTGTTCCTCACCGCGTACGGCCTCGACGAGCGGGTCGGGCGACTGATCGTGCTGCCCTGCGAGGCGTTCGACAACTTCCCGCCCGGACTGCCCGGCAAGACCGCCATCGTGGCGTGCGCGCTGCCCGGCGGAGTCACGCTGGCGCTCAGGCAGTTACGGGTGTCGTGGCTGCGCGCCACCCCGGTCATGTTCGGCTGGATGGCGCGCCGCCCGATCGACGACGACCTGGTCCGCGGCTGGACCGAACCGGGCCTGCGGGACAAGCGGATTCGACGGGACCTGCTCGGCTACGCGCGCTCGCCGCGGTCGAAGGCCGAGTACATCGCGAATACCGAAGCACTGCGCGACTTCCCCGGCGACGCGTTGATCCTGTGGTCGTCGGCGGGCAAGGTGATGCCGCGCGAGCACGGCCGCCGCCTGGCCGAGCTGATCCCCAAGGCCCGGCTGCGCGAACTCGACGACGCCTACGTCCTGTCGATGCTGGATCGCCCCGACGCCGTGGCCGAGGCCATGTCCGCCTTCCTGACCGGCGCCGTCGTCGAGAACGAATAGGCCGGGCCGGGGTTTCGGTATCGTCGGC
The DNA here is from genome assembly GCF_050955695.1 of Nocardia sp. CA-136227. NCBI lineage: Bacteria > Bacillati > Actinomycetota > Actinomycetes > Mycobacteriales > Nocardiaceae > Nocardia > Nocardia sp. CA-136227. The sequence continues at coordinate 1,973,174 of NZ_CP192081.1, read as the reverse complement.
GGAAGCGGCCACACGACGCGGTGTGGGCACCCGAGACACCCCGGAGGCGCGAATGCCCAGCCTGCTCAGCCGGATAGTGCCCTGGTATCTGCGGGTCACGCGCGCCAACCGCCCGTTCATCACCGCGGAGGGCGCGCGGGAACGCATCCGGGAGCGCACCCTGCGGCCGCTGCCCTACGGCCCGCCGCGCCGCCTGCGCTCGGACGTCGAGGTCTCGGTGCTCCAGGATTCGGTCCGGCCCGTCTACACGCTGACGCCGCGGTCCGGTCGCGCCCGCGGCAATGTCGTCTACGCGCACGGCGGGGGCTGGGTCAACGAGATCGCGCCGCAGCACTGGCGGCTGGCCGCGGAGATCGCGGCCCGCGCGGAAACCACTGTCACGCTTCCCATCTACCCGCTCATCCCTTTCGGCACCGCCGATCGGGTCATCCCGGCCTTCGCGGAGCTGGTACTGGCCAACCGGGCCCGATACGGCGAGGTGTGCCTGGCCGGTGATTCGGCGGGCGGGCAGATCTCGCTGTCCACCGCCCTGCTCCTGCGTGACGAGCACGAGGTGATCCTGCCGCGCACGGTGCTGATCTCCCCCGCCCTGGACCTCTCGATGAGCAATCCGGAGATCGCCGAGGTGCAGCCGAGCGACCCGTGGCTGGGCCGCCCCGGCGGCCTGGTGCTCGGCGAGCACTGGAGCGGATCGCTGCCCATCACCGACCCTCAGGTCAGCCCGTTGTTCGCGGACTTCACCGGGCTCGGGCCGCTGACCGTGTTCTGCGGCACCCGCGACATCCTGATGCCGGATGCGCGGCTGCTGGTCGGCAAGGCCCGGGCGGCGGGCGTGGCGGTCGACTATCACGAGGCGGCGGAGCTGGTGCACGTCTACCCGCTGACGCCGACCCCGGAAGGCCGTGCGGCACAGGCCGTCCTGATCGCCGGCCTGCGCGCGGCGCTCCGGCCGAACGGCGCGGAGCCGTCCGCTCACCCCTGAGCGGCGGGCCCGTTCTCGGCCAGCCACTTGCGGGCGCGAGTGGCCGAGGCGCGCGAAAGCCAGGCGTCCTGCACGACTTCGGCGAGTTCACCCAGGGTCAGTTCGGGAATTCGGCTGCCGCGCACCAGAACCGACAGGTGTCCCCGGAAGTGCGGCGTGGTGAAGAACGGTGAGCCGGGGTCCTGGGTCAGGGCCAGTTTGTCGTCCTCGGACGGCACCCAGATGATGATGACGTCGTCGTAGCGCTCCCCCGTCTCCAGGTCGGCGGCGTCGGGGCGCGGGGTGCGGAAGTAGACGAAGGACTTGCGGCCCACCTGATAGACCGGATTGCCCGCGGGCCCGTGCTCGACGGTGACGTGCGGCATGGCCCCGGCCAGGTCGTGGACGTCGGCGAGGCGGGCGCGGCGGCTGCTGCTCGGCACCTGGTCGAGTGTATCGCCGCACACACCGACGACGTCCGCGAGCTGGGTTTATGCGAGCCTGCTGGCCTTGAATGCGGCAAATCACATAGGTTGGACGCCATGGCGCGGCGTGTCAATGGAAACCTCCCCGAAGAGGTCACTTCATTCGTCGGCCGTCGCGAAGAACTGGCTACCGCGAAACGTCTACTGCCGACCACCCGGGTGCTGACCCTGCTGGGCCCCGGCGGCATGGGCAAGACCCGCCTGTCGCGGCAGATCGGGCACCTGGTGGCGCGGGCCTTCCCGGACGGTGTGTGGCTGGTGGAGCTGGCCGACGTGCAGGATCCTGCCCTGGTCACGCTGAGCGTCGCCGAGGCGCTGAATCTGCGCGACGAGTCCACCGCGCCATTACCCCGGCTCACCGAATTCCTGGCCGACAAGCGGCTGCTGCTGATCCTGGACAACTGTGAGCATCTGATCGAGGCGTGCGCCGCGCTGGTCGGCCGGATCATCGCCACCACCCCTGATGTGCGGGTGCTGGCCACCAGCCGCGAGGTGCTCGGCATCCCCGGCGAACAGGTGATGCCGGTGCCGCCGCTGACCGTGCCCGACACCGCGGGCGAGGACGGCGACGCGCTGCAGCTGTTCATCGAGCGGGCCACCGCCGCCAACCCCGGCTTCGAGGCCACCCCCGCCAATCGGGCGGTGCTCGCCGAGATCTGCCGCCGCCTCGAGGGCATGCCGCTCGCACTGGAACTCGCGGCGCTGCGGCTGCGCATGTTCACCCCCGAACAGATCCGCGACCGCCTCGACGACACCATCGGGCTGCTCAGCGCCGGGCCGCGCACCGCGCCGCAACGGCAGCAGACCATCGAGGGCGCGATCCGCTGGAGCTACGACCTGTGCACCATCGCCGAACAGACGCTGTGGGAACAGCTTTCGGTGTTCGCGGGCGGCTTCGACATCGACGCCGCGGAGGCGGTGTGCGAGCTGGCGCCGGGCGCGCTCATCGAGGCGCTCACCGGGCTGGTCGACAAATCGGTGGTGATGCTGCGCTTCGACGGCGACGTGGCCCGGTACTCGATGCTGGAGCCGATCCGCCAGTTCGCCGCCGACCGGCTCGCCGAACGCGGTACGGCGCAGGAGGTTCGGGCCCGGCATCGCGAGCACTACCGGGAACTGGCCATGCGCGGGCAGACCGCGTACTGGACCGCCGAGGACGTGGACTGGTTCCGCGAACTGAGCCGCGAGCACGCGAACCTGCGCGCGGCGCTGAAGTCGGGCCTGGAGGACGATCCCCTGCACACCATGGCCACGGTGACCGTGCTGCGGCCGTTCTGGGAGCACAACCGGTTCCTGTCCGAGGGCTACCGCTGGCTCACCGACTCACTGGCCCGCAACCCCGCGCGGACCGCCGAGCGCGCCCGGGCGCTGTCCTCGGCGGGCTCGCTGGCCGCGCTGCTGGGCGATCAGGAATCCGCGGCGCGGCTGGTCGCGGAGTGCGTGGAACTGGCCGCGAGCCTCGACGATCACGACATCCTCGCCGAGGTGGCGCTGGATCAGTCGCTGCTGGCCTTCGCCAACGACCGCGAACGCTCCCTGGAACTGGGCCGCAGCGCCATCTCCCTGGCGGCCGAGCACGAACAGCACGCCATCGAGATGGACTCGCACGCCTTCTCCTTCATGGCCGCCATGGTGCTGGAAGCGCCCGGCCGCACCGAATTGGCCGAGCGGTTCCTGGAACTCACCACCGAGAGCGGCTCGCATCTGCTGGGCGGGCTGGCGCTGTGGACGGTCGGCATCGACCACTGGCGGCGCGGCGACCTCGAGGCGGCCGCCGACTTCCACGGTCGCGCCATCGAAAGCCTGGCCCTGTTCGAGCGCTGCATCTGGCTGTCCTCGGCCTTCGAAGGCCTGGCCTGGACGGTGTCGGCGGGCGGTGACCACGAGCGGGCCGCCCGGCTGATGGGCGCGGCGGAGTCCCTGCAGCGCAGCACCATCCGGCTCGCGCACACCATCACGGTGGCGGTCGGCGAGAAGGAGCGGCTCAAGGTCCGCGAAGCGCTGGGCGAGGAGGCCTTCCGCAGCGCGTTCGGCGCGGGCGCGAGCCTGCCGCTGAGCGAGGCCATCGACTACGCGCTCGGCCACACCGCCGCACCGGAGCCGGAACCGGTCACCGCACCACCCGCGCTCAAGCGACCCGCCCGCTCCGTCACGGCGACGCTGTCGGAGACCAATGTGCTGACCCGCCGGCAGAAGGACGTGGCCCGGCTGGTGGCGGCCGGACACAGCAACAAGAAGATCGCCGCCGACCTGGTCATCTCGGTGCGCACCGCCGAGACCCACGTCGAACACATCCTCACCAAGCTCGGCCTGACCTCCCGCACCCAGCTGGCGGCCTGGGCCCACGAACACGACCTGTAGCTCCCGATCAGCACCCCGGAGGACTTGCTCGCATGACTATCATCGACGACTACCACCGGACCCGTGAGAGCCTGCACGCGGTGGCCGAGCAACTGCTGGCCGGGCCGGAATACCTGCGCAGCAAGACGATTCGGCTGACCCCCGTGCCGGGCGGATTCGCCACGGTGTCGGAGCCGCGACTCGCGGTGCGCGCGGATGTGCTGCTGCTCGACGACGCGCCGATCGGGAAGCTGGACGGCGCGACCATCGCGGAGTTGGCCACCGCGGCGGGCGTCGAACCCGGGATGCCGGAGGGCGTGTACGCGAGCCGCACGACCTTCAACCCGCACGTGCCCCTGTTCGTCGACGCCCGGCAGTCCCGGATCCTCACCAGCGCTTACGGACTCGGCGATGCCGCCCTGCGCGCCCTGGCCCCCGACCACACGCCGGTGCTGTGGTCCGAGCATTTCGATCTCGGGATCGACCTCGACGAAGTCAACTACGGCGTCTCCCCCGGCGACGCCCTGATCGGCGAGCCCTACGCCTACGTCGGCCCGTGGCGGCCGCGCTCCGGCGACTTCTGGAACCAGTCCTTCGGCGCGGCTCGCACGATCGCCGAACTCGGCGACCTCGACGCGCTCACCGAGTTCTTCGCGGAGGGACGCCGCCGCGCCGCGGAGTGACGACGCGTCACTGGTAGCCCGTCGCCCCGTCGATGCGTTCGCGGAGCAGGTCGGCGTGGCCGGCGTGGCGGCCGTACTCCTCGATCATGTGCAGGTACATCCAGCGCAGGCTCAGGTCCTTGCCGGTGCGGGGATGCCGGGTGGCGTGGTCGAGCGGCAGGTCGGCGATGGCCTTGTCGCACACCGCGATCTCCTCGAGGAAGCGACCGTAGTCGGCCTCGGCCCGCGCGGGGTCGATGTCGTCGAAGTCGCCGTCGCGGTTCACCTCGTCGGAGTAGATGTACCCAGGCTCCTCGCCGGCCGCGCGCATGCGGAACCAGCCGCGCTCCACCTCGGTCATGTGCCGGATCAGGCCCAGCAGAGACATGCTGGACGGCTCCACGCTGCGGGTCGCGAGCTGAGCGCCGGTGAGGCCCTGGCATTTCCACAGCAGAATCTCGCGGCCGCGGGTGAGCAGGGAGTGCAGCACGGCGCGCTCGTCACCGACCAACACCTGCTGGGAACGGGTGACCTCGGGGGCAGTCCACGTCATGGTCGGACTCTAACGCCGGGCCGGAAGCCGGGAAAACGAATTCGGGGGGTGGGAAATCCCACCCCCCGAATCCCGGGAAACCGCTTGCTACAGACCGTTGTTAAGGAAGTCGATCACCGAACGCTCGAACGCGTCCTTGCGCTCCACCATGACCCAGTGGCCGCAGCGCGCGAAGGTGCGCAGGTCCGCGTTGGGGATCTGCCGGGCCGCGAAGAGCGAGCCCTCCACCGGGGTCACCCGGTCGTCACGGCCCCACAGGATCAGCACTTCCTGCTTGATGCCCTTGAGCCGCGCCCACAGCGGAACCGGCTCGGCCAGCTTCGGGTTGTAGAAGGTGGCGTAGGCGTCGCGCAGGGCGGCCTGACCCTTCGGGTCGGCGGCGGCCTTCAGGCGCTTGGCGACGAGTTCCTCGGTGAGGGTGGCCGGGTTGGAGACCATGGCCCGCAGGAAGCCCATGGCCTTCTCGTCGCTGGGGTTCATATTGAACTCCATGAGCCGGTTGATGCCCTCGGACGGTTCGGGTCCGAGGATGTTCACCCCGACCCCGCCGGGGGCCATCAGCACCACGCGGTCCACGCGGCCCGGATGCTCGAGCGCGAGCAGGGTCGCGACCGTGCCGCCCATGGAATTGCCGAGCACGTGCGCCTTCTCCAGGCCCAGCTCGTCGAGCAGGCCGATCACCGCGTCGGCGGCGATGCGCAGGTAGTTGCGCTCGTACACCTCCGGGCGGCCGCTCTCGCCGAAGCCCGGCTGATCCAGGATCAGGCAGCGGAAGTGCTGGGCCAGCACCGGCAGGTTCTCACCGAAGTTGGCCCAGCCGGAGACGCCCGCGCCGGAGCCGTGCAACAGCACCAGCGCCGGGCCCTCACCGGCCTCGTGATAGCGGAGCTTGTGACCGTCGACGGTCACCCACTTGGTGGTGCTCTCCGCGGTGAGGGTCATCAGAGCATCCGATCCGCGACCTCGAGGCCCATGGCGCCCTTGCCGTACATGGCCAGCGCGCGCTCCACGTCGTTGATCACGTGCACGCTGCCCGCGTGGGCGTCGCGCCAGTTGCGCTCGATGATGTTCGGCTGGCGGATGGCGTGGCCGCCGGAGTTCTTGAACAGCAGGTCGATCGCCTCGAGCGCGCGCTCGGTGCCGCGCACCTGGTCGCGGCGGGTGGCCAGCCGCAGCTCGAACGGGATCTCCTCACCGGCCTGCGCGTAGCGCAGCTGCTCGGACATGTTGCGTTCCATCTGGAGCACGGCGGCGTCGATTTCCGAAGCGGCGCGGGCGATCCGGACGTGGGCGAAGGGATCCTCGGAGACCTTCTGACCGCCGTAGGACAGCCGCACCCGCTCGCGCTGACGCTCGATGTGCGCGTCGTAGGCGCCCTGCGCCGCGCCGATGATCGGGGCGGTGATGGTGTTGGAGAACAGCGCGCCGAACGAGATCTTGTACAGCGGGTTGGTGTTCACCGCCTGGCCGGGGCCGATCAGGTTGGCCTGATCCGCGGCCGAGTAGGCGCGGTAGGCCGGGACGAAGGCCTTCTCGATGACGATGTCGTTGGAGCCGGTGCCCGCCAGGCCCGACACGTTCCAGGTGTCCTCGATGCGGTAATCGGTGCGCGGCACCAGGACCGTGTAGTAGTCCATGCCGGTCGCGGTCGGCACCAGCGCGCCCAGGAACACCCACTGGCCGTGGTCGCAGCCCGAGGAGAACTGCCAGCGGCCCGACAGCTCGTAGCCGCCGTCGACGACGGTCAGCTTGCCGGTCGGCGCGTAGGAGGAGGACACCAGGGTGTCGGGGTTCTCGGCCCACACGTCCTGCTGCGCCTGGTCCTCGAACAGGGCCAGCTGCCACGGGTGCGCGCCCAGCACCGAGGACACCCACGCGGTGGACGGGCACACGGTGCCGATCGCGCGGATCACCTCGTAGAAGGCGACCGGGGACTCCTCCATGCCGCCGAAACGGGCCGGCTGCAGCATGCGGAACACACCGGCCTCGGTGAGCTCGGCGATGCTGGCGTCGGGCACCCGCCGCTGCTCTTCGGCCTGAACCGCGCGTTCCCGGATCGCGGGCAGCAGATCGCGGACCCGATCGAGCACCTTGTTAGTCATGCGGGCGTTCCTCCTCGTGCAGAGTTTCCTGCCATCGAAGTTATGACCATCCAGGTGTTTCGAACCGAAATAGTCCCGATCATCGGAACGTCGGTCACTTGTGGGCGTACTCCCAGGTGATGTCCTCGTCGAGGGCCTCGCGGATGGCGGCGTCGAGGCCGGGGTTCCAGTCGGCCGGCTGGGCGACGGCGACCCAGCCGTCGAGGACCAGGTCGCCGTAGCGGTGGCCGTGGCCCGAGGGCACGCCCTGCGCGTTGGCGAGGTCGGCGCTGATCTGCCAGAAGGTGACGATGGGCCACCAGCGGATGGATTTGGAGACATCCGCGCCGCGCGATTCCTTCAGCCAATCCGGTTGGGTGAACAGCAGATCCGGCGACCACCACACGATGGGGTCGGAGGCGTGTTGCAGGTAGACCACGCGCGGGTCGGTCCACTGGCGGGCGGGGCGGGCGAGATCCGGTGCGGTGGCGGCGAAGCGGACGATGAGGCCGTCGGCGTAGATCGGCAGGATCTCCGGCGTCCCCACGTCGCGGCGCTGCTCGATCTGGCTCCAGATGCGGTTCGAGTTGGGCGGGCCCACCCACAGCACGCCGTCCACCATGCTGCGGATGTCGTCGAGTCCGGAGAACGCGCCCTCGGAGCCCTGTGAGCCCAGGCTCTCGCCGTAGACCAGCAGCTTGGGCCGGTGCTCCGGCGGCAGCTGGGCCCACCGTTCGTGGACGGCGTGGATGACCAGTCGCCCCGACTCGGTGGCCTTCTCACGGTCGGACAGGAACGACAGCACGCTGGGCAGGTACGAGTACTGGGTGGCGGCGATGGCGCTGTCGCCGCCGTACATGTACTCGATCGAGGAGGCGGTGGTGGAGTCCACCCAGCCGGTGCCGGTGGTGGTCACCACCACCAGCACCTTGCGGTCGAAGGCCCGGGTGCGGTCGAGTTCGCGCACCACCAGGGCGGCGATGTCCTCGGGCTCCTTCGCCGAGTCCAGGCCCGCGTACACCCGAATCGGTTCGCGCGCGGGCTTTCCCGTGACCCGCGCGATCCGTTCGGCGGTCGGCGCGGTGGCCACGAACCAGCGGCCCTCCGAACCGAGGGTGTCCCATCCGGCCAGAGACTGTGGGCTGCCGGACCTTTCGGGCAGCTGCGGCTGGATCGCGCTCTCCGAGGTCTTGCCGTTGCGCAGGCTGAACGCCGAATTGGCCGTGGCGAAGAAGGCTTTCGCCAGCACGCCCTGGAACAGCAGCACCGCCAGCACGGCCACCACGACGACCGCGCCGGGGTAGGCCAGGCCGCGCGGAATGTGCCAGTCGATATTGAGCAGCCGCACGATCAGCCGGATCAGCCACCGCACCACGCGGTACGCGGCGATCACCAGGGCCAGGGTGGCCGCGGCCAGTAGTTCGGCGCGCAGGTAGCTCGACGTGGTGGTCGGTTCCATCCCCATCAGCGTTTCGAGGTCGCGCTGCCAGCGGGCCGACCGGGCCAGCACCAGCGCGGCGCCGACGATGGTGCCGACCAGGATCACGACTTTGCCGACGGCCCGGGTGGTTTCGCTCGGATTCCACAGTTTGGCCAGGCCCTCGGCGGAGTCGGGCAGCCGCGGCTGCACCCACTTCTCGAACGCCCACGCCAGCACGCAGCCCACGCCGTAGCCGATGGCCGCGCTGATCCCGCAGACCAGGCCCTCGAACAGCCAGGTGCGGGGCAGCAGGGAGGGCGACACCGCCCACAGGAAGAAGATCCACGCCACGATCAGGCCGGGATAGTTCGGGTTGATCGCGCGTTCCACGCGGGCGATGACCGCCCACACGCGGGACGGGAACGATCGGGTGTCCGGCTGCGCGTCGTCGGCGGGCATGTCGTCGGCGGGCTTGTCGAGGTCCTGACCGTCGGCCTTCATGTCTCCGAGTCTGGTCTCCAGGACTCGCCCGGCCCGCAGCGACACGCGCGCACGACACCGGCGCCGCCGGACGCCGGGGGCTCAGGCCGGTGTCCGGCGGCGCCGGCTATCCGAGATTCCCTCATCGGGAAATGAGGGGTGCGCCTCATCGAGAAATGAGGCGGCCACGAACCGCAGGGAGGTTCGCAGTGGACGACGCAGCCCCCCCGCGTTGTCCGCCCACGTCTGGCAACAGTAGGGCGTCCCCCCAGCAATGTGAAACAGCTATTCTTCGGTGATTGACAAGCGGCACTTGTCAATCAGAGGTGAGCTGGTAGTGTCCGATCCTCGAAATCGGGCCGTTCCAGCAGCTCGACCAGTTCCGGACGCGCGGCCCGGACCTCCCGCGCGATCTCGACGAACGAACGCACCAGCGGGGTCTCGTGTTCCGCGGGCCAGGCCACGGTTACCTCGTTGCGCGGGGCATCGACAATCGGCAGCAACCGGACCCGGGGGAACGGCATCCAGCGCGCCGACGCGACGGTCAGCACCACGCCGACGCCCGCCGACACCTTGTGCAGCTCCTCCAGCAGCGACTTCGACCGCGACACCACCGGCGCGGGCGTCCCGTCGCGGTGATCGTGCAACTCCCAGAACGCATTCCACACCGGATCGTCGTTGTCCGCGCCGAGCAGCGGCTGGTCCAGCAGGTCCCGCACCCGCACCTCGGGCAGTGCGGTCAGCGGATGCTCGGCGGGCACCAGCGCCACCAGCGGCTCGGCGAACAGCGGCTCCACCCGGATTCCGTCCGCACGGAACGGAAGTCGGGCGAAGGCCACGTCCACGCTGCCGTCGGCCAGACCGGCGGCGGGCTCCTCGTAGGTGAACTGCCGCATGTCGACCGTCACGTCCGGATGCCGTTCCCGGAAGGCCGCCAGGATCGGCTCGGTGAGCGTCAGCGCCGCGCCCTCGAGGAACCCGAGCACCAGCCGGTCCGACTCGCGCCGCTGCGCCACCCGCGCCTGCTCCACGGCCAGGCCCAAGGTGGTCAGCGCGCCGCGGACCCCCTCGAGCAGCGCCTCCCCCGCCGCGGTGAGCTCCACACTGCGCGTGGTCCGGATGAACAGCACCAGGTCCAGGGCCTGCTCCAACTGCTTGATCTGCGCACTCAACCCCTGCTGCGCCACGTGCAGCCGCTGCGCGGCCCGCGTGAAACTCAGGTCCTCCGCCACCGCGACGAAATACCGCAACTGCCGCGAGTGCACATCCATAGCGAGCGAGTCTAGATCGAAACCGCCTGTCCGATTCGTGAGTTCACGCGCGTCGGGCGGCGGCGGTTCCGGCCCGGCGGCCGAAGAAAGTGCCGTCACCCAGCGAGGTTCCGGAAATGTAGCCGAACCCGTGCAGCCCGTTGGCGGCCCGGCCCGCGGCGTAGAGGCCCGCGATCGGCTTGCCGTCGTGGTCGAGCACGTGCCCGTCGAGATCGGTGTGCAGACCGCCCAGGGTGAACACCGAGGCGCCGGTGCCGCGCCGATCACCGGCCTCCGACGGCGGGCGGACGCCGGCCTTCACGTCGATGGCGGCCAGCGGCGGGGTGAGTTCCCGCAGCCAGCGCGCGGCCTTGTGGTGATCGAGATCCGCGCCCTGCCGGGCGAATTCGTTGTAGCGGCCGATGGCGGTGCTCAGCGACCCCGCGGGCAGGCCGGTGAGCTGCTCGAGCTCCTCGGGCGTCTCGGCGACGTGCGTGGGCCGCACACCCCAGCGCTGGGGTTCGGGCACGTCCTCGAAGCCCTCCTCGTCGACGATGACCCACATCGCGGTGTCGTCGCCCGCCCAGCTGCCGCCCATGTTCTGGCGGTAGAGCGCGTGCTGGCCGATCCGGCCCGGGTAGGTGTCCTCGTTGACGAAGCGGCGGCCCAGGGCGTTGACCACCATGCCGCGCACGGCCAGCCCCGGGATCAGGGACATGCCGACCTGCCCGGCGGACATGTGGCGCACTGCCGCGCCCAGCGCCTGGGCCATCCGGATGCCGGAGCCGTCGTCGGTGCCCGCGCTGACCTTGGTGTGGCCGAGCAGCTGCGGCGCGTGGGCGGCGAGCATGGCGTCGTTGTCGACGAAACCTCCGGTGGTGAGCACGATTCCGCGCCGGGCGCGAATGGTGATCTCCTCGCCGTAGCGGCGCGCGACCGCGCCGACCACGACGCCGTCCTCGTCGACGACGAGCGTGTTGACGTAGGTGTCGAATCGCGTGGTGGCCCCGGCGGCCTCGGCCGCGGCGGCCAGGCACTCCATGAGCAGCTTGCCGCCGAAGTCGTTGGCGGTGGGCCGGTGCCCGCGCGGGGCGGGGTGGGCCAGTTCGGTGAAGGGCCAGCTGTTCTCGCCCAGCCACATCAGGCCGTCGTCGGTGGGCGGCACCCAGGTGGGGGCGTTCCACATGGTCGGCTTGAACGGCACGCCGCGGTCGACCAGCCAGTGGAAGTGCTCGACGCTGCCCGCGCAGTACTCGTCGATCTTGGCGGTGTCCGCGCCCGCGCCGAGCGCGGCCTTCAGGAACGCGGCCATGGCCTCGGGGGTGTCGTCGAAGCCGCAGGCCACCTGGATCGGGGTGCCGCCGCCGAGGTAGATCTCGCCGCCGGAATTGGCCGACGCGCCGCCCGGACCGCCCGCCCGGTCCACGATCAGCACCTGCGCGCCCGCGTGCGCGGCCTCGAAGGCCGCCGCGGCCCCGGCCGCGCCGTAGCCGACGATCAGCACATCGGTCTCGATGTCGTAGGGGCCCACCTCGCCGGCCGCCCGCGGCGTGACCGAATTCCGCACTGTCATGCCTCGACGGTGCCCGCTCCGACCGCCATTCCTTAGCGGTCCATCTTGCTGACCGATTCGCCGATCCCGTTCAACGGGACTGCGACCCGTCACACCCTCGTGTAATAGGGATGGTGTGTGAACGGCGTCACTGTGGTTGGGGACGCCTGCACGAGGAGGAGAGTCAATGCGGATTCTGGTCACCGGAGTCACCGAGCCGAGCGGCCGTGCCGTCGCGCGCATGCTGCTGGCCGCCGGCCACGAGGTATCCGGTCTGGACCGGCAGCGGCACCGCTACGTGGACCCGCGGGTCGAGGTGACCGTCGGCGACCTGTCCGACGCGCAGGTGTGCGCGCGGGCCGCGGCCGGGGCCGACGCGATCGTGCACCTGGCGGGCCCGGCGGTCGCGGCGATCGCGAAGGCGGCCCAGGAATCCGGTGCGCGCCTCGTGGTTCCCGTTGCGGCGGGCGCTGATTCGAGTGTCGAGAAGATCGTGGCCGGCTCCGGCGCCGACGCGCTCATCGTGCGCACCGCGCTGGTGGCGGGCCGCCGCGTCGATCACGGCGGCTGGCGCACCCTGGAGAGCCTGACCGGCGGCGGCAAGGGCAGCGTGCAGGTGCTGCACTACGACGACCTGGAGCGCTTCCTGGTGCTGGCGGCGCTGTCGCAGCGCGGCGGTGTGGTCGAACTGGCCGCGCCCGGCGAGGTGTCCAGCGCCGAGGTCAAGCGCATCCTGTCCGAGGCGGGCGTGAAATACGGTGCGTGGCTGCCGAAGTCGTCGGCGACGCAGACCAAGGTCGACGCGAGCGCGGCCCGCGAGGAGTGGGGCTTCCGCTACGGCTGGAACGCCACCGAGGTCATCGCCGACACCGCGCGCGGCCTGCACGGCCGCAAGAGCGGCGGCTCCGGCTTCCGCAACCGCCGCGGCGCGATCCCGCTGCCGACCCACGTGGTGCCGCAGAACGCCCCGACCTCCGACGGCTACCAGCTGACCTCCGCCGCCCCCGAGGGACTGCAGGGCGAGTTCGACGATCTGGTCGACGAACGCATCCCGGTCTACACCGCCACCAACACCTCCGAGGCGCTGCCCGGTCCGCTCACCCCGCTCACCATCGACCTGCAGGCCGGGGCCATCCGCCTGGGCAACGAGGCGATGGGCCACATGATCGCCATCGAGGGCATCGCGCTCGAGCACTGGGTGTCCCGCGTGACCAGCGTGCTCGGCCACCACATGTACATCAACGCCTCCATCGGCGTCTTCTCCGCCGAGAACATGCCCGGCTGGGACGAGGAGAGCGTGCGCCGCGACGTCTACGGCACCATCGGCGACCTCGAGCTGCACCCCAAGGGCCGGCCCGCCATGCCGACCGGTATGGCCGCCCGCGCGGGCACTTTCAAGGCCATGGGCCGGGTCGCCTCGACCGCCCTGCAGTTCAGCAAGACCGCCGAGCTGATCAATGCCGCCTCGCACGCGGAGGCGCTGAACCGCGACCAGATCTCCGAGCTCACCGACGAGCAGCTGCACGCCCGCGCCCTGCTCTGGCGCGACCGCCTCAACCAGGCGTGGCAGGCGGCCTCCATCGGCGTCATGATGACCGGCGCGGCCACCGCCGCCCACAAGGGCGAGGTCAAGATCGACCTGAACCGCCTGGAGTCGGCCAAGACCATGCTGGCCGTGGAGCGGCTGGCGGGCCTGTGCCGCAAGGACGCCGGGCTGCAGGCGCTGGCCAAGACCGGTGACGTGGGCGCGGCCCGCGAGAAGTCGCCGGAGTTCTCCAAGGCCCTGGACCAGGAGCTGGCCAAGATCGGCCACCGCGGTCCGGGCGAGTGCGAGCTCATCAACAGCACCTTCGGCGACCGCCCCGAACTGCTGGTCACCGCCGCCGGACGGGCCGCGGAAATGCCCGCGCCGCACCGCGAACCGGTGCCGGAGCCGACCAGCCGCACCGCCAAGATGGCCGTCGGCGCGACCGTCTACCGCGAGCGCGCCCGCGACGCCGTCGTCCGGGTCACCAACTGCCTGCGCCTGGCCACCCAGGAGCGCGCCGCGCGCCTGGTGAAGGCGGGCAAACTCACCGAGATCGAGGACTCGGTGTTCCTGAACCTGGACGAGATCCTGTGGGCCCCCGCCGATCTGCAGGAGCGGGTGGCGCGCCGCCGGGCCGAGCGCACCCGCTTCCAGGCCGTCCGCATGCCCGACGTGGTCAACGGCCCGTGGGAGCCGGAGGAGGTCTCCGGCGCGATCGCGGTGGGCGAGACCATCACCGGTCTGGGCGTCAGCCCGGGCGTGGTGGAGGGCACCGTCAAGCGCGTGCTGACCCTCGACGACGACATCGAGCCGGGCGACATCCTGGTCGCCTCGGTGACCGACACCGGCCACACCGCCATGTTCGCCTACGCGGGCGCGGTGGTCACCGATATCGGCGGCTCGGCCTCGCACGCCGCCATCGTGGCCCGCGAGTTCGGCGTCCCCTGCGTGGTCGACGCCAAGGTCGCGAGCACCGGCCTGCAGGACGGCCAGCGCGTCCGGGTGGACGGCGCGGCCGGGACCATCACGTTGCTGGCCGACGCCGAATAGGCGCGGCCCGCAACCGAACCCGCCTCGGGCGCGCCGCGCTCGCGCCCGAGGACGGTCGGTCCACCGGGGACCGGTCGGCCCAACTACAAACCAACCAGTCTCCACTTTGCGCATCTATACCCGGACCGGGACACACCCACGCCCCGGTCCGTCATCGAAAGGAATACCCCCAGTGACGATCTCGCGCGCCGTACGCGGCACTCTGACCGGTGTAGCCGCCGCGCTCATCGCAATCACCCCGATTGCCGTCACCCCCGCGGTGGCCGCGCCGGTGCCGGTCCTGCAGACCCCCAAGGGCGTCTCGCTGAACCTGCCCAGCGCCCCGAACGCGCGAGACCTGAGCGGCATCCCGCTCGGCGGCGGCGCCAAGACCAAGGCCGGTTCGGTCTTCCGGGCCGACGCCCTCAACAAGCTGAGCGCGGCCGAGCAGCAGCAGCTGGTGTCGGCGGGCATCGTCGAGGTCATCGATTTCCGCAGCCCGACCGAGCGCGCCCAGAACCCGGACAAGCTGCCCGGCTCCATCCCGGCCAAGTCGATCCCGGTCTACGACCCGAACAACGACTTCTACCTGTTCTTCGCCAAGGCCGTTCAGGGTGGCCCCGAGGTCCAGCAGCAGCTGCTCGGCGACGGCAAGGGCCGGCAGTACATGATCGACTACTACAAGTGGCTGGTCACCGACGCCACCTCGCGCGGTCAGTTCTCGGCCGCGCTGAAGGAGATCGCCGACGCCAACGGCCCGGTGCTGTTCCACTGCACCGCCGGTAAGGACCGCACCGGCTGGATGTCGGCCATCCTGCTGACCGCCCTGGGCGCCAACAAGGGCCAGGTCTACAACGACTACCTGGACTCCAACGAGAACCTGGCCGCCGCCAACAAGGCGACCCTCGACGGCCTGGTCCACGCCGGCCTGGTCACGGACCCGTCGCTGTTCGAGCCGGTCCTCGGCGTCGACCGCGCCTTCCTCGACTCCGCCTTCGACGCCGTCCAGGCCAACTACGGCTCCTTCGACAACTTCCTGTCGCAGGGCCTGGGCATCGACGCCGCGACCGTCGCGACCCTGAAGTCCAAGCTGGCCTAGCAGTACCCTCCGCAATGCCGGCGCCGTGTGTGGGGACGGCGTCGGCATTCGCGTGTCCGCCCCATGTCCGCTTCCCAATTTCGATCTACATGCGAAAATTCGCATAATGCACGAGATCTGGCAGCTGGACGGGCGGCGCACCCGCTCGGTGAGCGCGGAGAACCCGACCGGTGAGCCCGGTGGGGGCGGGCGCGCCATCTCCGGAACCGGTGCGTTCGCGGCGGCGGGGCTGGGGCGGGGCTGGAAGGTCTCGCCGTCCATCGACCTGCGGCCCGGCGAAACCGTCACGCTCGCCGACCTTTCCGGGCCCGGCGTGATCCGGCACCTGTGGCTCACCACCGATCGCGCGCTGCTGCGCGATTTCACGCTCCAGATGTACTGGGACGACGCGCCGGAACCGGCCGTCGCGGTGCCGCTGGGCGACTTCTTCTGCAATGGCTGGGATCAGCTGGCCCTCGTCGACTCCGCCATGATCGTGGTCGCGCCGGCGGGCGGTCTGAACAGCTACTGGGCCATGCCGTTCCACTCCCGCGCGCTGATCACCCTGCACAACGGGTCCGAACAGGCCGCGCCGGTGTACTACCAGATCACCTATCTGGAAGAGGACTTACCGGGCGCCGCCGGGTATCTGCACGCCCGGTGGCGCTGCTCCGATCCGCTGGGCACGCCCGCGGAACATCCGATCGTCGAGATCGACGGCGGCCCCGGCCGGTACGCCGGAACGTATCTGGCCGTGCAGCCGCGCGCCACCGGCTGGTGGGGCGAGGGCGAGCTCAAGTTCTATCTCGACGACGACACCGAATTCCCCACCCTCTGCGGCACCGGGACCGAGGACTATTTCGGCGGGGCCTGGAATTTCGACCTCGACGGCGCTTATCGCCCCTACTCCACCGCCTATCTGGGCATGCCGCAGGTGCTGCCGCCGCATCGAATCTACGAGCCGCATCAGCGATTCGGCATGTACCGCTGGCACATTCCCGACCCCATCTGTTTCGAGTCCGGGTTGCGCGCCACCGTGCAGGCGCTGGGCTGGCGCGAAGACGGCCACTACCTACCGCTGGACCGAGCCCACGTGGCGTCCACCGCCTTCTGGTATCAATCGCTCCCCTGATCCCCCGAACGTCCCGTAACGATTGTGGGACAGCAGAAAGAATGCGATTGCTATTGCGTAAAACGCGTCGAGCGCGTGGCATGCGGGTGCATGGTATTCGTATGCGAGCCTTGGTCGTCGAGAAGCCCGGACAGTTCTCGGTCGAATCGGTGCCGGATCCGCTACCCGGCGCCGGTGAGGTCGTGATCCGGGTGGACGCCGTCGGGATATGCGGGACGGATATCCATATCGTCGAGGGCGAATTCCCGCCCACCCCCTATCCGATCGTGCCCGGACACGAATTCGCCGGGGAAGTGGTGGCGCTCGGCGCGGACGCGGCCGGGGTGCGAATCGGCGACCGGGTGGCGGTGGATCCGTCGTTGTTCTGCGGCCGCTGCCACTATTGCGCGATCGGGCGCGGGAATCTGTGCGAGAACTGGGGCGCCATCGGCGACACCGTGGACGGCGCCATGGCCGAGTACGTGAAAGTGCCCGCCGCCAACTGTTATCGGCTGCCCGGGCACGTGTCGCCCGCGCACGGCGCACTGGTGGAACCGCTCTCGTGCGCGGTGCACGGATTCGACGGGCTGCCACGGCGACTCGGCTCGCACTATCTGATCTACGGCGCGGGGACCATGGGTCTGCTCATGCAGCAGCTGGCCGCGGCGGCGGGCGCGGCCTCGGTGTCGGTGGTGGACACCAATGCCGACCGGCTGGCCGTCGCCCGCGCCCTGGGCGCGGACGCGGCCACCGTGTCGGCCGACGACATGGACCGGCCCGAGGGCTGGGAGATCGTGATCGATTGCAGCGGAGCGGTGGCCGCGATCGAGGACGGGCTCTCGCGGGTGCGGCGCGGCGGCACCTATCTGCAGTTCGGGGTGGCGCCGGCGGCGGCGCGGGCCAGCGTCTCGCCGTTCCGCATCTACAACGACGAGATCACCATCGTCGGATCCATGGCGGTACTGCACAGTTTCGGCCGGGCGGTGGACCTGCTCGGCGAGGGCGTGATCGACGCGGACACCGTGATCACCCATGATTTCGCCCTCGAGGAATTCGGCGATGCCCTGCGGACCTTCCGCGCGGGCACCGGACGCAAGATCCAGCTGCATCCCGGACGGGCGGCACGATAGAGGGTGGTGGCCAATGACGGTCGTTGCCGGAGTGGATTCCTCCACTCAGTCCTGCAAGATCGTGGTGTGCGACGCCGATACCGGAACGGTATTGCGGCAGCGCCAGATTCCGCACCACGACGGCACCGAGGTACCCCCGGCCATGTGGTGGGAGGCGCTGCGCGCGGCCTGTGACCGCATGATGCGTGATGTCGAGGCCATCGCGGTGGCCGGGCAGCAGCACGGGCTGGTGGCGCTCGACGCCGCCGGGCATCCGGTGCGGGACGCGCTGCTGTGGAACGACACTCGCTCGGCGGAGGCGGCCAGTCAGCTGGTGGGCGAGCTGGGCGGGCCGCAGGCGTGGGCGGACGCGGTGGGCAGTGTGCCGCTGGCCGCGCACACCGTGGCCAAGCTGCGCTGGTTCGCCGACCACGAACCCGAACTGGCCGACCGGACGGTCCGGGTGCTGCTCCCCCACGACTATCTGACCTGGCAGCTGCGCGGCGGTGATCCGGCGACCGAGCCCACCACCGATCGCGGTGACGCCTCCGGCACCGGGTACTGGTCCCCGGCCGCCGGCGCCTACCGGACCGACCTGCTGGCCATGGCCTTCCGCGGCCGCAGTCCGGCCCTGCCCCGGGTGCTCGCGCCGGCCGAGATCGCCGGGCACACGCCGGGCGGGCGGCTGGTGGCCGCGGGCACCGGCGACAACGCGGCCGCGGCCCTGGGACTGGGCATCGCGGACGGCGACGTGGTGGTGTCTCTGGGCACCAGCGGGACGGTGTTCACCCGGGCCGCGTCGCCCAGCGCCGATCCCTCCGGGGCGGTCAACGGGTTCGCCGACGCCACCGGCGCGTTCCTGCCGCTGGTCTGCACGCTCAACGCCGCCCGGGTCCTGGACGCGACGGCGGTCCTGCTGGGCACCGACGTGTCCGGTCTGGAAGTGCTGGCCGCGCAGTCCCCCGCGGGCGCGGACGGCCTCACCCTGCTGCCCTACATCGCGGGCGAGCGCACCCCGAATCTGCCGCACGCCACCGGCAGTCTGCACGGCCTGCGCCCGCACACCATGCGCCCGCACCATCTGGCCCGCGCCGCCATCGAGGGCATGCTCTGCAATATCGCCGAGGCCCTGGACCGCCTGCCGACGGTCCCGCATCGAATCCTGTTGATCGGCGGCGCATCCCGCTCCCGCCTCATCGCCCACGCGGCGGCCACCATCTTCGGCCGCACCGTCACGGTCCCCAACCCGAGCGAGTACGTCGCCCTGGGCGCGGCCCGCCAGGCCGCCTGGGCGCTGCGCGGCGGCCCCCGCCCACCCCGCTGGCCCACCCCGCCGGGCACCGAATTCCACACCCTGGCAGCGGGAGTCGGCGCCGCGATCCGCCAGCGCTACGCCGAGATCAGAGACACGTACTATCCGTAGACGACCGGGCCGTCGGACAGGTAGTCATCCCACGTCTTGTGCCGGGTGATGTAGTTCCGGATGGCGTCGCGGGCGATCTCCTGTTTGGATCGCCCTTCCATCGCCGCCTGCGCACCCAGCGCAGCTTCTTCGTCCTCGCTGAGCCGCAAAGTCCATGCCACCGCGAATTCATACCACCCCGGTGTCACCGTGTCTGCCGAACGACCGTCCAGTTGGCAACCATCACATGACGAACAGGTAGCCGAGGCCCAGGATACGTACCGGCTATTGCGCTCACGGCGAGTTCAACCATCGTCAGCACCGGTCGCTGACTCGTAGCTTCACCGGGTATGACGACCGAGTTGAGCACCCCGTTGAACGATATCGTCGAGGCGACCGGACGTGCCGTGGCGGCGGATCCCGCCCAGGCCACCGTGGTCTTCCGGGCCGCGGGCACGCCGGAGGGCACGGTGGGCAGCGCAATCGCGCTGGGCCGGTACACGGTTCGGGTGGACGAGCCGCCCGCGCTGGGCGGCGAGGGATCCGCGCCCAATCCGGTGGAGGTGTACCTGGCCTCGCTGATCGCCTGCCAGGTTGTGACCTACCGGTTCTGGGCCCAGCGCCTCGGCATCACCATCGACGACCTGGCCATCGAGGCCGAGGGCGATCTCGACGTGCGCGGCTTCTTCGGCCTGGACGACACGGTCCGGCCCGGCTTCCAGGCGGTCCGCGTCACCGTCCGGGTCGGCGGCCCCGAATCCGCCGGGCGCTACGCCGAACTGCAGCGGGCCGTCGACGAGCACTGCCCGGTCCTGGACCTCACCACCGGCCGCACCCCGGTCGAGACCACCCTCGTCACCCAGTAGCAGCACCCCACCCACCGGAGGCCCCGATGACCGAGTCCGTCCTGCCCGAAGACCCCAGCGCCACCTGGAGTTTCGAGACCAAGCAGATCCACGCCGGGCAGCAGCCCGACGCCACGACCGGCGCCCGCGCGCTGCCGATCTACCAGACCACGTCCTACGCGTTCCGCGACACCGACCACGCGGCCGCGCTGTTCGGGCTCGCCGAGCCGGGCAATATCTACACGCGGATCATGAACCCCACCCAGGACGCGGTGGAGCAGCGGATCGCGGCGCTCGAGGGTGGCGTGGCCGCCCTGCTGCTGGCGTCGGGCCAGGCGGCGGAGACCTTCGCGATCCTGAACCTGGCGGGCGCCGGGGATCACATCGTGTCCAGCCCGCGGCTGTACGGCGGCACCTACAACCTGTTCCGGTACACGCTGCCGAAGCTGGGCATCGAGGTGAGCTTCGTCGAGGATCCGGACGATCTCGAGCAGTGGCGGGCGGCGATCCGGCCGAACACCAAGGCGTTCTTCGGGGAGACGGTGTCCAATCCGCAGAACCACCTGCTCGACATCCCCGGGATCGCGGAGGTCGCGCACGGGTCGGGGATTCCGCTCATCGTCGACAACACCGTCGCCACCCCGTACCTCATCCAGCCGTTCGCGCACGGCGCGGACATCGTCGTGCACTCGGCGACCAAGTACCTGGGCGGCCACGGTGCGGCGGTCGCGGGCGTGATCGTGGACGGCGGCGCCTTCGACTGGCGCGGTGGACGATTCGCGGGCTTCACCGAACCCGATTCCAGCTACCACGGCGTCGTCTACGCCGACCTGGGCGCGCCCGCCTACGCGCTCAAGGCGCGGGTGCAGCTGTTGCGCGATCTGGGTTCGGCGATCTCGCCGTTCAACGCCTTCCTCATCAGCCAGGGGCTGGAGACGCTGAGCCTGCGCCTCGAGCGGCACGTGGCCAATGCCACCGCGGTGGCCGAATTCCTCACCGGGCGCCCCGAAGTCACGGCCGTCTCCTACGCGGGCCTGCCGTCCTCGCCGTGGTACGAGCGCGGAAAGCAGCTGGCCCCCAAGGGTGTCGGCGCGATCATCGGCTTCGAGCTGGCGGGCGGCGTGGACGCCGGCAAGCGTTTCGTGGACGCCCTGACCCTGCACAGCCATGTCGCCAATATCGGTGACGTGCGCTCACTGGTCATCCACCCGGCCTCCACCACGCATTCGCAGCTGACCCCGGAGCAGCAGCTCGCGGCGGGCGTCACGCCGGGCCTGATCCGCCTGGCGGTCGGGATCGAGGGGATCGACGACATCCTCGCCGATCTGCGCGCCGGATTCGCCGCGACCGCCTAGCCGGTCAGAAGCGGTCGAGGGGCCGGATCCGCGGGGACACCGCCGAATTCACCTGCAGGGCGATGATCAGGCCGATGCTGAGATAGGTGCTGATCGGGCACAATGCCACCGCCGCCGCGTACAGGAATTGCACGATTCCGATGCGGCGGCGGATGGCCGTCAGGTCCTCGGGGGCGGCGTCGGCGGTGAGCAGACCAGCGCGGCGGGCGTAGCGCAGGGCGGCGAGTTGCGCGAGTCCCAGGTACAGCAGGTCGGCCCAGTAGACCAGCAGGGCCAGGCGCGACTGCGGGAACGCGGCCAGCAGGGCGGTCGCGAAGGGCACCATGCAGACGCCGAACAGGAACATCAGATGGATCCAGGTCAGCGTGCGGTCCGCGCGATCCATCAGGCCGAGCTGGGTCTGCTGGCCGATCCAGAACATGCCCAGGGTGAGGAAACCCAGGAAGCAGATGAGGAATTGGGGGCCGACGTGGGTGAGGGCGTGCCAGACCGGCTCCTCGTCGGCGGCCGCGCCGGAGGTCCACAGGGCGCGCTGACGCCAGGTCTCGCTCGCGGGGACGTGCAGTTCCAGCACGAGCAAAGTCATTGCCACAGCGAAGATTCCGTCGCTGAGCGCACCCAGCCGACCCAGGTCCTGTGCCGCGATGCGGTGATATCTGGCCATCCGCCCCACCTCCGGGTCGGACCTTAGCCGAGATCAGGGTGCGGCGCGGTGTTGCTCCCGGGCGAGGAAGTGGGCGGTGGATTTCGTTGTCTCGTACAGGGATCGGTAGTGGCGGTAGTACGGGCCGTAGTGCGCGGTGGTGTCGGGATCCGGTTCGACGGTGGCGATGATCGGGTTCCAGGCCGAGGTGTCCAGGCCCACGGCCTCGGCGGCGAGCAGGGCGTCGCCGAGGGCCGCGCCGACGGTGTCGGCCGGAAGCTGTTGCGGCAGACCGGTG
Source organism: Nocardia sp. CA-136227 (assembly GCF_050955695.1). Taxonomy (NCBI): domain Bacteria; kingdom Bacillati; phylum Actinomycetota; class Actinomycetes; order Mycobacteriales; family Nocardiaceae; genus Nocardia; species Nocardia sp. CA-136227. The sequence goes on along the minus strand of NZ_CP192081.1, from coordinate 1,950,992 downwards.
ATGTCGGAGACGATGCGGGTCCAGAGGCCGCCCTTGGTGCCGCCGCCGACCGCGACCAGGCGGGTCGCGGGGGTGCCGGCCGCGGCCATCGCCTCCAGATTGTGGCGGACCCCGTAACCGATGCCCTCCAGGACGGCGCGGTAGAGGTCGGCGCGCTGGTGGGTGAGGGTGAGGCCCGCGATCAGGCCGCGGGCGTCCGGGTCGAACAGCGGGGTGCGTTCGCCCGCGAAGTAGGGCAGCACCAGCAGGCCACGGGAGCCCGGCGGGACATGGGCCGCCTCGTCGAGCAGTTCGGCGAAGTCGCTGCCGGTGAGGGCCCGCAACCAGTCGGTGACCGCGCCGGAAGTCGCCATCCCGGCGGCGGAGGTGAAGGTGCCGGGCCAGGTTCCGCAGGTGGTCCACAGTCCCGGTTGCGGGCGCGGGTCGGCCAGCACCTGGGTGAGGAACATGGTGGTGCCGTACATGATCATGCAGTCGCCGGGGGCGCGGACGCCGATCCCGGCCGCCTCGGCCCAGGCGTCGATGGTGCCGGTGGTGACGGGAAGGCCCACGGGCAGACCGGTGGCGGCCGCCGCCTCGGGGGTGACGCGGCCGACTATCTCGGTGGGCCAGGCCAATTCGGGCAGGCGCAGGCCGGGCGCGACGGATTCCGCCCAGTCGGTGGCCCAGTCGCGGGCCATCAGGTCGTACATGGGCACGCACTGACTGGCGGACTGGTGGTCGAGGACGTAGCGGCCGGTCAGGCGGTACACGAGAAACGAACTGGCCATCAACAACATTCGGGTGGCGGACCACACCCGCGGCTCGTGCCGGATGAGCCAGCGCAGTTTCGGGCCGACGGCCTGACTGGTGAGCGGCGACCCGCACCGCTCCAGCACGGTCAGCGGCCCCAATTCCGCGTCCAGTTCCTCGATTTCGACGCCCGCGCGGGTGTCGACCCCGTACAGGATGGCGGGCCGCAGTGGGCGGCCGTCCGCGTCGGCGGGCAGCAGGCACGGGCCGATGCCGCTCACCGCGAGCGCCTCGATGGGTTCGCCGTCCGCGGCCGCCACCAGGTCGCGGGCGATGCCCACGAAGTCCGCCCACCACACCGTCTCCGCGTCGTGCTCCACCCAGCCGGGCCGGGGCGTCGACACCCGGTGCGGTCGTTCGGCGCGCATGGCGACCACGCCGCCCCGGTCGGTGAGGACGCCCTTGGATCCGGAAGTGCCGATGTCGATGCCGAGGAGCATGTCAGGCCACCCGGGTGAACTCGTCGAGGGTGACGCCCAGCAGCTCGCAGGCCGCACGCACGGTGGCGCGCTGATCACCGGGGACGGCGTGAATGTGATTGGCGCCGAAGCGGGACAGGAAATCCCCGGCGTCGGCGTCCAGGCGGGCGAAGGCGTGCGGCCATTCCCAGGTGGACTGCTTCATCAGCGATTCGTTGGTGGCGTCGTCGTAGGTCTCGAACGCGCCGAGCATGAGTTGCATGCGGTAGTCGCCGTCGCGGCGGGTGAGGCGGGCGAAGGTCATCTCGCCGGGCGCGGCCAGGTGGTGCACCGACGCGCCGCCCGCCGGGAAGAAGAACACCTCCGGGTACAGGTGCACCCGGGCCAGGTTCTCGGCCGGATCGTCGCTGCGGGCCGCGTACCAGGTGGCGTGCTGGCCGGAATTGCACAGATCCCAGATGTCGCGGTCGGCGTGATAGTGGCGGACGTCGGCGAAAAGCACGGGGGTGCCGGAGATCTGCTTGAGCAGCTGCATGGTGAGCGCGCCGTCCATATCGGCCTCGGTGGCGCAGACGTGCGGCTGTTTGGGCCCGTTCCAGTCGTAGGGGTCGTTGAGGAAGGCCTCGGTGACGTCCATGGTGGCGAAGTACTGGGTCAGTTCGGGCTGGCCCTTGATGCCGGAGAAGTCCAGCCGCCATTCCGCGATCAGATCCCGCACCGCCAGATACGAGCGCAGTTGCCGCTCCAGCAGGTCCGGCGTCAGTTTGACCCCGTCGTAGTGCACCCCGGCGGTATTGCGCTCCAGCCATTCTCGCGCCGCCCGCGCCTCACCGGCATCGGCCTGGTCGGCGCGGCGGACGATCTCCCACTGGTCGATCTCCTCCACGTCGATCCCGAACACCCGCTGCCATTGATCGGTATTGGCGACCGCCGTGTTCATCCCCATGGGCCGCCCGCCGAACCGCCCGAAGGTGCTGCCGCGCAGTCCCGCGACCGCCGCCGCGGCCCGCGCCCGCACCCCGATCGCCGCGATCAGTTCCGGATCGGCCGGGTCGCCCCACAGCCGGGCGTGCTCGCGCCCGATCTGATCGAGGGCCCCGCCCGCGGCCAGCATCCCCACCATGCCCGGCTGCACCGGGTCGATGTTCGACAACAGGAGCAGCGGCCCCCGCAGCGCGCCCGCCGCCAGCATGGTGAAGTGCGGGAACGCCCACACCGCGTAGTGCAGCACGGTCAGATCCACCCCCGCGGCCTCCACCCGCCGGGCGACCTCGACCGCCCGGTCATTGCTCGCGACCGGTTCCCGGCCCCGAATCACGGTGTGTCCGGCGGCCGTCAGCTCGGCGACCAGCCGGTCTTCCGCCGTCTTGATGAATCCGACGATGCCGCCGTGCACATAGTCGCGGCCGTCGGAAAGACTGATCACGCCGATTCGGGCCATGGTGCCTGCCTCCCCGCAACGTTCTGATCGTCAGCACTGGGTGGGACTCTCGACTCACCGTCCAGAATCCCAGTTCAGACCGCCCGCCACGCCCGAAATCGGATTTTCGGGTCAGTCCGGGAAGATCAAGGGCGCCAGCGCGACTCCACCCTGCCCCCACCCGGCATGCGTCACCCACAGGCCGCCGTCATGGGTGATCACCTCCGCGGCGTGGGCCCGGATGTGGCCCACGCGGTCGGAGGTGTCGAAGTGAAAGGGATTGTCGCTGCGAAAGATCTCGGTGCCGACGTAGTCCGGGCGCGGACCGATCAGCAGGTACCAGGCGTCCCCGTGCCGCACCACGAACGGTGACTCGGTATTGCCCGCCCCGGTCCCGGTCGTCGGATCGGTGTAGGCGATGCGGCGCTCGCTCCACCGCACCAGGTCCGGACTGGTCCGATAGGCGACGACATGGTTGCCGCCCACGGGGTTGCTGGTGGCGCAGTAGTACAGGACCCACTCGTCGCCGATCCGCAGCACCATGGGGTCGCGCGCGTCGTAGCCGTCCCGGAACACCGGGCTCGCCGGATGCCGCCGCCAGTGGAACAGGTCGGTGGAGGTGGCCAGGCCCATACCCGTTGCGGTGCGGTCGATTCCGCCGCCGTCGTAGAACATCCAGTACCGGTCCCCGGCGTGGACGACGAACGGCGCCCACAGATGCCGCTCCCCCCGCTCCCGGTCCACCGCCAGCACGGAGGGATGCTTGGTCCACGGCCCGCGCGGATCGTCGGCGGTGGCGTGCGCGAACTCGGTCTCGTCGAAGGGATCGGCCGGTTCCGGATGCGTGATCCCGAACAGATGCCACCGTCCCCCGGCATCCCTGATCAGCGAATGATCGTTGATATACCACCGCTGACCGGCCTCGGTCGGGTCGTAGACGTGCCGGAACTCCCCCGCCCGCACCGTGCCCATAACCCGTCCTCCATATAGGACAAGAACTGTCCTAGTCGCTGTCGACAATGGATTCATGCCGGAACTCTCGCTGCGAACCCTAAACCGCACCCTGCTGCTACGTCAGCGGTTGCACGAACGAACCGCGATGCCCGTCGCCGACCTGATCCGGCACCTCGTCGCGGTGCAGGGGCAGGAGCCGAACTGGCCGTACGTGGGATTGTGGTCGCGGCTGAGCGGGTTCCGGCACGAGGAGCTGTCGGCGCTGCTGGAGCAGCGAACCGTGGTGCGCGCCACCTCGATTCGACGCACCGTGCATCTGACCGACGCCCAGGACTATCGGTGGCTGTATCCGACCGTACGACCGGCCGTCGAGCCGACGTTGCGCTCGGTCTACCTGCGCGATGCGATGAATGGCCTCGACATCACCGAATTCGGCGCGGCCGGAGAGGAATTGCTGGACGGCAGGGCCGTCTCCCGGCGGGATCTGGGGAAGCTGCTGTCGGAGCGGTTCCCCGGACGCGGCGCACGCGACCTGGTCCACGGGCTCGGCGTCGTCCAGCCCCTGGTGCATCACCCCGGCGCGGGAGCGTGGGGCGCGTGGCGTGGGCGGTCGGTGTCGGTGTCGCTGGCCGAGCAGATCGTGGGCGGGCCGTTGGCGGCGGGGCCGGAGCCGCGGACTCTGGTCCGGCGCTATCTGGCGGCCTACGGTCCGGCGACCGTGGGCGATATCCAGGAGTTCGCGGGGGTCACGAAGCTCGCGGAGGTGGTCGAGGGGATGCGGGGCGAGCTCCGGGTGTTCCGGGATGACGCGGGACGCGAGCTCTTCGATGTGCCGGACGCTCCGATCGCGGCGGCGGATTCGCCTGCGCCGGTGCGGTTTCTGCCCGCCTTCGACAATTCCTGCCTCGGGCATCGGGATCGGCGGCGGATCATCCGCGACGAGGATCGGGCCCGGATCGCGAAGATCGCGTCGGGCGGCGTGCCGATGTACCTGATCGACGGATTCGTGCACGGCCGGTGGGATGTGGACGGGTCGACCATCCGGATCACGCCGTGGCACGCCCTGGCCGCGGACGACGAAGCCGCCCTGCGCGCCGAGGCGGAACGGCTGCTGCCGTTCATCACCCCGGGCGAGGGCGGCGACGTGGTGTTCGAGCAGCGGGCCGCTTAGGCGACCAGGACCTCGCGCAGGCGCTCGAGCTCGGACTCGGTGAGGCCGTTGGCGAGCAGCCACGCGGCCGCACCGCCGTGCTCGGCGTGCAGGTTCGCCAGGAAGCCGAGCATGACCTCCGGGGAGACCGCGAGGATGCCGGTGTTCGTCTGCGGCAGGCCCTCGTACGACGGGAGGGCGTCGAGACGGTCGCGGACCTTCTGGATGCGCTCGTTGGTGAGGGCGTAGTCGTGGGCGATCGCCTCGGCGGGAACGCCGACCGCGTCCAGCAGGACCGCGGCCAGCACGCCGGTGCGGTCCTTGCCCGCGGCGCAGTGGAACAGCACCGAGTGGCGGGCCGGATCGATGATGAGGCGCACCGACTCGACGATGTGCTCGCCGCTGCCGCCGAGCAGCTGACCGTAGAGCTCGGTCAGGTCGACGCGGGTCTTGTCGGGGACGAGATCCCGTGCGGCCAAGGAGGACTGGGGCGACTTGCGGATCGGCAGGTTCGCGATGTGCACCGCGGAATCGCCGATCAGGCCGTAGCCCTCGCGCTCCACCTCGTCGGGCAGGCGCAGGTCGATGACCGTGCGCAGGCCCAGCGTGTCGACCAGCTGCGACAGATCGCCGGAGGTGGCCTGCTGCAGGGTGGACGAGCGCAGCACGATGCCGAAGCGGGTGGTGCCGCCGCCGGCGACCGGCAGGCCGCCCAGGTCACGGACATTGTCGATCTGGGCGAAGTCGATCCAGCGGCCGGTCACGGCGTCGGTGGTCACGGGCGCGTCGGTCGCTACGGGCTCAGTGGGCACGGCCGGCCGCCGCTTCTTCGGCGCGGGTCAGGCCGCACAGACCGATCAGGTCTTCGTGCAGCTCGAACCACACGGTGTGGTAGCTGTCCATGATCGGACGCGCCACGTAGGTATGGTCGCCCTCGCCGATGCGATCGACGGCGCGGTCCAGGCGATCCAGGTAGCGGGACAGGCGCGGGGCCAGGCCACCCAGGCGGGCGATCAGCGGACGCAGGGTCTGGTGGGTCCCGTTGAGGCGGGCCAGGACCGAGGCGTCGTAGTCGGCGTCGGCGTGGTCGTTGACCGTGGCCGAGTCCTTCATCTGCCAGTCGGTGATGATGACCTTGAGATCGGCGTTGAAGACGCAGAACTCGTCGTAGGCGGCGGTCATGGCGGCCGCGTCGACGGTGCCGCGCTCCTCGGCGAGCAGCTGCTCCAGGCGCGGGCGGCCCTCCGGGGTGATGCGGAAGCCGGCCGGGGTGGTGGCGCAGTAGCCCGCGGTCACCAGATCCTCACAGCGGGAGGCGATCTCGGCGGTGTCGGCGAACAGGCTGAGCGCCAGGTTGTCGGCGTTCACCCGGCCCTTGATGCCGACCAGCCGCAGCACGGCCAGTTCGGTGACGTAAGCGTTCACGGCGGTCACTTCCTCCTGCTCGGCGTTCTCGCCTGCGGCGGAACGGTTTTCCAGGCGCTCGGCCAGCTGTTCGCCGTCCACGCCCGCCCACTGGGCGAGCTGGCGCACGTCGTCGAGCACGGACTGCTCGACCGGCTTGGCGACGACCTCGCCGGGCAGCACCAGACCGGCGCCGCCGTCGACGGTGACCGTCTTACCGGTCAGCGCGGCCACCACACCCGGGCCGCAGCCGACTACGCACGGGCGGCCGAGTTCGCGGCTCACCAGCGCGGCATGCGAGGTGGTGCCGCCCAGTTCGGTGACGATGGCGCGCGCGGCGATCATGCCGTGCAGATCGTCGGGGCTGGTGGTGGGACGGACCAGGATGACGTCCTCGCCCGCCTCGGCGCGGGTCTCGGCCTCGTCGGGGTCGGTCACGACCACGCCGGAAGCCAGTCCGGGGCAGGCGGATTCGCCGCGGGCGAGGGGCTCCTGGCCGCCGGTGTCACCGGAGGCGGGACGCAGCACCTCGCGCACCTGGTCGGGGGTCACCCGGTCCAGGGCCTCGTCGGCGCTGATCAGGCCCTCTTCGACCATGGCGACGGCGGTGCGCACCGCGGCGCGGGCCGACCGCTTGGCCGGACGCGACTGCAGCAGCCACAGGGTGCCGGACTCGACGGTGAACTCGATGTCCTGCAGGTCGCGGCCGTCGTGCTCCAGCAGCTCGGCGGCGGCGATGAGCCGCTCGTGCACAGCGGGCTGGGTGACGGCCAGATCGTCGAGGGGGCGCGGGGTCAGGCGGCCGGACACGACATCCTCGCCCTGCCCGCCGACCAGCCACTCGCCGTAGACGGGGGTGTCGCCGGTATTGGGGTTGCGGCTGAAAAGCACGCCGGTGCCGGACGATTCGTCGAGGTTGCCGAACACCATGGCCTGCACGGTGACCGCGGTGCCCATGGTGTCGGCCAGGCCGCGGTGGGCGCGATAGGTCTTGGCGCGCGGGGAATCCCAGGACCGGAACACGGCCTCGATGGCGCCGCGCAGCTGATCCCACGGGTCGGCCGGGACGACGCCGTTCGCGTCACCGAGCACGGTCTCGCGGTACTGGTGCACGAAACGGGAGCGGGTGTCGTCCGCGTAGCCGGGGTTGCGGGTCTCGGCGGCCAGCGCCTGCTGCACCGCGTCGGTCATACCCAGGTTGAGGACGGTGTCCATCATGCCGGGCATGGAGATCGCCGCGCCCGAACGCACCGACACCAGCAGCGGGCGATCGGCCGATCCGAAGCGGCGGCCGGTGCCGCGCTCGATCATGGCGATGCCCTCGAGCACCTGCGCCCAGATCTCCTCGGCGATCGCGCCGCGGGTGGTGTAGTCGGCCCAGCCGTCGGTGGTGATCACGAACGCGGGCGGCACCGGCAGCCCGAGCGCCCGCATGTGATCGATGCTCCACGCCTTGCCGCCGATCTTGTCCCGCGACAAACCGCACGCGCCGTCGAGTTCGACAACGGTGGTCGCGCCCGCCGCGAGGTCCTGGCGCTGCGCAAGCTCCGTTCCGGCCGTCATGTCACTCCTTCGAGATTCTGGATTCATTCGCACTCCAGCGCTCCGCCGCTGCTCGAGCGGCCTGCCGGGCAATATCCGTCCCCCCGACGGTTCCACTACAACGAGGGTGCCGTGTGACGCCCCGCACCCCCAAGTCCCATCCCGATGACCGGAATCCCGCCTGGCACCCCGACGCCACGCGCGGGGAGGAGCACCCAAAGGTTCGCGGCGCGTCTCGTTCTGGACTGACGGAGCGGGGGAGCGAAGCGGAGGAGCGGAGGAGGGAAGAACGAGACCTCCAGCGCCGCGAACCAGCCCGGAGCGAAGCGGAGGGCAGTCCAACACGGCACGCCCGGTCAGCGGGATGGCACGGCGAAAAAGGGCGATCGGGTGAGAGGGCTGGGGCAGGATGGGCGGATGGATCGGCGGCACTCGGGCGGCATCTCCGCGGTCGGAAGTGTGACGACCATTCCGGCGCTGGTGGCCGATCGGGCGCGGCGATATCCCGAAGCCGTCGCGATTGCCGGACCGGCCGGGCGGCTCACTTTCGCCGAGCTGGCCGAGGAGGCCGCAGCGGTGACGCGGGCCGCCATCGCCTCCGGGTTGGAGCCGGGCGATCGGGTCGGGCTGTGGGCTCCCAACAGTGTCCGCTGGATCGTGACCGCCCTCGGCATGCTCGGCGCGGGCGCGACCCTGGTGCCGATCAGCACCCGGCTGCGCGGCCCGGAAACCGCCGAGGTGCTGGCCCGCAGCCACGCCAAAGCCGTGTGCACCGTGCAGGAGTTCCTGGGCGCGGACTATCCGGCCATGCTCGCCGAATCCGGTGTCGAGCTACCGGATCTGGAGCACCTCATCCTGCTCGACGACGCCCGCGGCGAGAGCGCGGCGGACTGGGACATCAGCTCGTGGGCCGGGTTCCTGGCCCCCGGCGCGGTGATCGAGCCGCGGTCCGCGATCGAACGCACCGCCGCCGTCGACCCGGAGTCCATCTCCGACATCCTGTTCACCTCCGGCACCACCGGCACCCCGCGCGGCGTACTCGCCACGCACCGCCAGACGCTGGAGGTCTTCGCCCGATGGTCCGAGGTCGTCACCCTGCGCCCGCGTGACCGATATTTGCTGGCGAACCCGTTCTCGCACACCTTCGGCTACAAGGCGGGCATCCTGGCCTGCCTGCTACGCACCGCCACCATGGTCCCGATGGAACGCTTCGACGCGGCCGCCGCCCTCCAGCTGATCGAGAGCGAACGCATCACCGTCCTGGCCGGGCCGCCAACGCTTTTCACCGACCTGCTCGCCGCCGGCCCCGACGACTACCTGCTCGGCTCGCTACGCCTGGCGGGCACCGGCGGCTCCACCATCCCCGCCGAACTGGTCCGCCGTATTCACGAGGACCTGCGCATTCCCGCCGTCTTCACCGCCTACGGCCTGACCGAATCGATCGGCGTGGTGTCCATCTGCCCACCCGACTCCCCCGCCGAACTGGCCGCCGACACCGTCGGAAAACCCCTGCCCGGCAGTGAGATCCGCATCGTGGACCGGGAAGGCAAACCCCTCGAGACCGGCGAGCCCGGCGAGGTCACCGTCCGCGGCCCCAATGTCATGCACGGCTACCTGGACGATCCGGCGGCCACCGCCGCCGCCATCGACCCCGACGGCTTCCTGCACACCGGCGACATCGGCACCGTCGACCCCGACGGCTACCTGCGCATCACCGACCGGCTCAAGGACATGTTCATCGTCGGCGGCTTCAATGCCTACCCGGCCGAGATCGAACGAGTCCTGCTGCGGCACCCCGACATCCGCGATGTCGCCGTGATCGGCATCCCCGACGAGCGGCTCGGCGAGGTGGGCCGCGCCTACGTGGTCCCCGTCGCCGGAGCCGCCGCCGATCCGGCCCCCATCATCGAATGGTCCCGTGCCCGGCTGGCGGGCTACAAGGTGCCGCGGGAGATCGTCTTCGCCGACGACCTCCCGCGCAATGCCGGCGGCAAGGTGCTCAAACAGCGCCTGCGCGACCCGGACTGATCAGTTCCCCAGCACCGGGCCGTCGGCCCAGCGGTACAGGTGGGCGATCGCCGGGTCCACGATGGAGCCCGGGATCTCGGCATCGAACCAGCGGTCGACATGCGTCCAGTGGTACGGGTGCAGCAGGTAGTCGCCATTGAGGCCGTCGGGGTCGGCGAACTCCTGCTCCCAGACGTGCGTCCAGCGGGCGTGGCCGGGGACCCGGCTCAACGACCAGGACCGGATGGCCGGGATGTGGGCGGGCATGGCCATCAGATCGGATTCGAAGCGCGACACCGTATCCGGGGAGGTGCCCTCCCGGACGGTGAGCAGCAGGGTGCGCTTCACCCGGCGGGGCGTGTCGAGGCGGACCACGCGGGCGTGCACCGGGGCCAGCGGTACCAGGTCGGCCGCACCGGGCAGGCCCGGCAGGACCGCGCTGGGCGTCGACTCGGTGGTCAGGTCCCACAGCGCGCCCAGACCGCCCGCGCTGCCCGGCAGATCGACCCCGGCCGAGCAGTGCGCCACAGCAGGATTCGCGGATGCCGCCGAGGCGAAGGCGGCCAGCCGGCCGTCAGCGTCGTCGGCGGGCGGGGCGGTGAGAATCACCCAGCGAGTCATGCCTGCACCTCCTGCACCGCCATGACGCGCCGCTCCCTGGTCAGGGCGACCGCGTCGGTGTCGGACCAGAAGGCCGCCACGCCCGGATCGGCGGCGGCCGCCGCGCGCATGCCGTAGAAGTCGTAGATACCCGGCAGCTCCCAGATGATCTGCACGGCCACCGAATCCGCGCCGGTGTGCTCACGCAGCACCTGCGGGGCGCGCAGGCCGCGAGCGGTGGCGCCGGGCAGGTAGTCGCCGCGCCACCTGGCGAGCCAGTCCTCGGCGCGGTCGGCGGGCAGGACGACGCGGTCGAACACGCGGACGGGGGTCGCCGGGTTCACAGCTTCGACTCCACGTCGTTGCGGTACCGATCCACGTAGGCCGCAAGGTTTTCCACGCCGTTGAGCAGGGATTCGGGGCCGAACATGGGCGGGGTCAGCACGATGCGGCTCGCACCGGCGGTGACGTAGGGGCGCACGTAGTCGGCGTCGAACTCGCGCACGAAATCGAACGAGCCGGGCCAGATCGTCATCTCGACGGCGTCCTCGGAACGTCCCGCCGCGGCGGACAGTTCGCGGATCTTGTCCGCGCCGCGCGCGAAATCCTCCGAGGAGATCGTGTACGGGAACCAGCCGTCACCGACCTTCGCCGCGCGCCGCACCGCGGGAGCGCTGTTGCCGCCCAGCACGATCGGGATCGACCGCTCGGGCCGCGGCTGGCAGAACAGATCGTCGAACGACACGTGCTTGCCGTGATAGGTCGCCGGCTCCTGCGTCCACAGTGCCCGCATCGCCCCGATGGCGTCGTCGAGCCGGGTGCCGCGTTCCTCGAACGGCACGCCGATCGCCGCGTATTCCTCCTTCTGCCAGCCGATCCCGAGGCCGAGCAGCAGGCGGCCGTCCGAGATCCGGTCCAGCGTGGCCGCCCGCTTGGCCAGCACCACCGGGCTGTGCAGCGGGGCCACCACCATGGCGGTGCCCAGCTTCACCGTGCTCGACGCCGCCGCCACGAACGCCAGGGTCTCCAGCGGATCGGTCATCGGCACCCCGATACCGCCGCCGCCGGGCATCCGGCCGTCGGGCGAGTACGGGTACAGCGGCTCGTAATCCTGAGCCACCACAACGTGTTCCACGGTCCAGATCGACTCCAGCCCACATTCCTCGGCCGCCGCGGCGAACTCCCGTAGGAATCCGCCCGAGGTCACCAGGCCGTCGAGATATGGCATGAGCATGCCGATGCGCATCGGACGCCTCCGTCCTTCCGGGTACGGCCCAACCTGAGCCACCCGTCGATCGTGGCTGTTGCGGAGGTCACAATCAGGAGAGATCCCGTTCACTGAGATCGGATATATCCGCAGGTCATGGCATGTTTACCCGGCAACGTCCAGTAGCCCCGCACCGGATGGCGCGGGGCTGCTGCACACACTCTCCCCTCGGGCCGTGCCCCGGTGCGGAACGCACCGGGGCACGGGAGTTCCCGCGAGCTGGGTTAAATCTCCTTGCGCATCTGGGCGGTCAGGGGCTTCATGTAGCCCGAGCCGAGCAGGCGGCGCATGACGTTCATCGCCTTGGCGTCCTTGCCGATCAGGATGAGCGGCTTGTTCTTCCGGATGCCGTTGACGATCGTCTTGGCGCAGTCCTCCGGGCTGGTCTGGGCCAGGCGGTCGAAGTTGGCGGCCAGGTCGTCGCGGGAGCGGTTGGCGGCAGCCCGTGCCTTCCAGGCGATCTCGGTCTTGATCATGCCCGGGTGGACGCTCGAGACGCCCACATTGTGCCCGGCGATGATCATCTCCTGGCGCAGCGCGTCGCTGATCGCGTGCATGGCGTACTTCGACGAGCTGTAGCCGCCCTGGCTGGGGCAGGCCACCAGGCCGAACATGCTGGAGACATTGGCGACATGGCCGTCCCCGGAGGCGATCACGTGCGGCAGGAACGCCTTCACGCCGTGCAGGGTGCCCCAGTAGTTGATGCCGAAGATCCACTCCAGGTCTTCCCAGGAGACTTCCTCGATATTGGCGGTCAGCGAGACACCGGCGTTGTTGATGACGATGTTGACCTTGCCGAAATCGGCCACGACCTCGTCGGCGTGCGCGTAGACGGCGGCGCGATCGGCCACGTCCAGCTTGTAGGCCCGAGCCTTGGCACCGACCTTCTCGCACAGCGCCACGGTCTCGGCGACATTGTCGTAGTTGCGGCCGGACAGAGCCAGCTGGGCTCCGTTGCGCGCCAGCTCGAGCGCGAGCGCCCGGCCGATGCCCGCTCCCGCACCGGTGATCACAGCGACTTTGCCGTGGAAGTCCTTCATGGGTGTTTCCTTGTCTCGCTTCGCGAATAACCCCGGCGAATCCGGGGACCGGAGCCTTACTGGGTGGTGAAGCCGCCGTCGGCGATGAACTCGGCGCCGGTGCTGTAGGAGGAGTCGTCGGAGATGAGGAACAGCACCATGTTGGCGAGTTCCTCGGGGGTGGCCGGACGGGCGATGGGCTGATTGGCCGCGATGCTCGCCGACCGCTCGGACGCGGCCACCATCTCGGTGGCCACGATGCCCGGATGCACCGAGTTGACGCGGACATTGTCGGCCGCGAATTCCTGTGCGGCCGTTTTGCTCATGCCGCGCACGGCCCACTTGGAGGCCACGTAGCCGAGGATGTTCGAGTAGCCGATCAGGCCGCCGGTCGAGGAGATGTTCACGATGGAACCCACCCCGGCGCGGCGCATGGAGCCGATGACGGCCTTCATGCCCAGGAACACGCCGACCTGGTTGACGTCGATCACCTTGCGGTAGTCGGCCTCCGAGAGCTTCTCGATGGGGTCGACGTGCACGATGCCCGCGTTGTTGACCAGGCCCGAGACCGGCCCGAAGGCCGCCTCGGTCCGCGCGACCACGTCGTTCCAGGCCGCCTCGTCGGTGACGTCGAGCGGGAAGAACCGGGCGGCGTCACCGATCTCGGCGGCGACGGCCTCCCCGGCCTCGACGAGCACGTCGGTGATCACCACCTTCGCCCCCTCGGCCGCGAGCTTGCGGGCGAAGGCCGCCCCCATGCCGCGCGCGCCGCCGGTGACGATGACGACCTTCGAATCAACCCGTCCCATGTCAGTTCTCCTGCGCTGCCGCTGATTCCACGTCGGCCAGGTGATTGGCCGCGATGTAGCCGAACACCATGGCGGGGCCGATGGTGGCGCCCGCGCCGGCGTAGTCGTTGCCCATGACGGCGGCGGAGTTGTTGCCCGCCGCGTACAGGCCCGGGATGACGTCGCCCTGGTCGTTCAGGACGCGGGCGTGCTCGTCGGTGACCAGGCCGCCCTTGGTGCCCAGGTCGCCCGGCACCATCTCGACCGCGTAGAACGGGCCGCGCTCGAGCGGGGCCAGGGTCGGGTTGGGCTTGACGGTCGGGTCGCCGTAGTAGCGGTCGTAGGCCGAGTCGCCGCGCTGGTAGTCCTCGTCCCGGCCGTTGCGGGCGAAGACGTTGAAGCGCTCGACGGTGGCGGCCAGCTTGTTCGCCGGGATGCCCAGCTTGTCCGCCAGCTCGGCCAGGGTGTCGGCCTGCTTGATGATGCCCGCGTCGAAGTACTTCTGGGGCAGCGGCCGCTTGGGGAAGTTGCCCAGGAACAGGTACCGGTCGCGGAAGTTCTGGTCGAAGATGAAGTGCGCGGGAATGCTGCCCGGCACCTTCTTCTCCTCCTCGTACATGGTGTGCACGACGTTCACGTACGGCGCGGACTCGTTGACGAAGCGGTCGCCCTTGGCGTTGACCACGATCGCGCCCGGCTGCGAACGCTCGGCCAGCATGAAGAACGGCGGGCCGTCGGGGTTGCGCACCGAGGGACCCCACCAGGCGTCGTCCATCAGATCGACCGCCGCGCCGGCCTTCTGGCCCGCGACGATGCCCTCGCCGACGTTCTCGGTGGCGCCCACGGTCCAGCCGGTGTTCTGCGGGCCGTCGATGTACTGCTCACGCATCTCGAGGTTGTGCTCGAAACCGCCCGCGGCCAGCACCACGCCGCGGCGGGCCTTGATGGTGACGGTGCGGCCCTCGTGCTCGGCGCGCACGCCGACCACGGTGCCGCCCTCGATGACGAGGTCGGTGAGCGGGGTGTTCAGCCACACCGGCACGCCCGCGTCGCGCAGCGACAGCCACAGCCGGGCGGCGAGCGCCTTGCCCAGGCTGAGCGGCTTGGCGCCCTTGATCATGTTCAGCGCGGTCTGCGCGCCGACCTTCATGGCGGTCTTCTTGCCGGCCCAGGTGCGGGCGATCATGTTCAGGTCGTGGAAGTCCTTGACCGTGATCGCGATGCCCTTGGGGGCGGACATGGTCGGGCGGTTGATCTTGTCCAGATCCGCGCCGAGCAGGCGGCCGTCGATGATCTTGGGCTCGATGCTGCGACCCTGCGCCAGACCACCCGGGAACTCCGGGTGGTAGTCGGAGTAGCCGCGGTCGTAGGCGAACGCCCAGTGCTTGGAGCGGGCGCCGATGTAGCGGAACATCTCCGGGCCCTGCTCCAGGAACGCGCGCTGCTTGGCCTCCGGAACCCGGTCGCCGACAACGGCTTTCAGGTAGGTGCGGGCCATCTCCGGGCTGTCCGGCACGCCCGCGGCCTGCAGCACCGGGTTGTTCGGCACCCAGATGCCGCCGCCCGAGCGCGCGGTGGAGCCGCCGAACAGGCTGCTCTTCTCGATCAGGGTGACCGACAGGCCCCGGTAGGCGGCGGTCAGCGCGGCGGTCATGCCGGCCGCGCCGGAACCCACCACAACGACGTCGAATTCGAATTCCATGAATCTCGTTCCTTAGTAGCCGCAGCTGGTCAGCATGCCGCCGTCGACGACGAATTCGCCTCCGGTGCAATAGCTCGAGGCGTCCGAGGCCAGGAACAACGCCACCTCGGAGACCTCGACCGGCTGACCCCAGCGCGGAATGGGCAATTCGGAGAAGAAGGAGTTGCCGTCCACCCCGGACGCGCCCGCCACGGACGCGGTCATGGGGGTGGCGATGCCGCCGGGATGGATCGAGTTCACCCGGATACCCGAGTGCCCCAGTTCCCGGGCGGCGGACTTGGTGAGACCCCGCAGCGCGAACTTGCTCGCGCTGTAGGCCGACAGACCGGCCGCACCGACGAAGCCCTCGACCGAGGACACGTTCACGATGGACCCGCCACCGGCCTCGATCAGGGCGGGCGCGGCGGTCTTGATGCCGAGGAAAGCGCCCGTCACGTTGATGTTCATGATGGTCTGGAACTCGTCCAGGCTCATCTCCACGATGCGCTTGAACCGCAGGATGCCGGCATTGTTGACCAGCACGTCCAGCTTGCCGAACGTGGCGACGGCCGCGGAAACCGCTGCCTGCCAGTCGCTTTCGCTGGTGACGTCCTGGTGCACGAAATGGACGGCGTCGCCCAGCTCCGCGGCCAGGGCCTTGCCCTCGTCGTCGAGCACGTCGCCGAACACGACCTTGGCGCCCTCGGCCACGAAACGGCGCACATGCTCCGCTCCCATGCCCCGGGCGCCGCCGGTCACCAGCGCTACCTTGCCGTCCAGCTGTCCCACCTGATCCCGTCCTTCCGCTGCTGTTCAACCGACGCTAAGTCCCGATGCGGAAGACCGGCACGGTGTGGTCCCGGCCACTGAGACAACCTCATGACCTGAGGCTATGGGTGCAGTTGTATTCCGTTTAGGCATAGACGCCCGGACGGGTGAGGCAGCGCCCACCGACGGGCCCCGACTGCGCGGCAAGGAGTCCTCGGATGAAGTTCTCGATGATCTTCGAAGCGCAGATGACCGATCCCACCGCCGCCCACGAAGCCCAGGTGCTGCGCGACTGCGTCGAGCAGGCCGTGCTGGCCGATCAGGTCGGCTTCGACACCGTCTGGGCCGTCGAACACCACGGGCTCAAGTGGTACGCCCACATGAGCGCGCCGGAGATCTTCCTGACCTGGGTGGCCGCGCAGACCCAGCGGATCCGGATCGGGCACGGCGTGGTCTGCATGCCGTTCAACTTCAATCACCCCGTCCGCGCGGCCGAACGCGCCGCCATGCTCGACGTGCTGTCGGGCGGCCGCCTGAACCTGGGCGCGGGCCGCGGCGCGACCGCCGTCGAGACCTCCATGTGCGGAGTCGATCCCGACCGCACCTACCAGGAGGTCGAGGAATCGCTGCGGATGATCGCCGCCGCCTGGCAGGACCCCGAGGGCGAATTCGAATACCACGGTGAACTGCTCGACATCGGCCCGCACCACCTGCTGCCGCGGCCGGTGCAGCGCCCGCATCCCCCGCTGTTCATGGCCTGCACCAAAAAGGACACGCTGAAACTGGCGGCCGAGTACGGAATCGGCGCACTGGTCCTGGGTTTCGCGGGCATCGAGGAGATCGCCGAACTGCGCCGCATCTACGACGACGCCATCGCGGCCCGCACCGGCGAACGCCTGGTGTCCACCGTCGTCAACGACCACTTCGCGGCGCTGTGCCCGACCATCGTGCTCGACGACCGCGAACGGGCCCGGCAGATCGGCGCGCGCGGGCAGCGGTTCTTCGCCCAGTCCATCAAGTACTACTACGGCGCGGGCCCGGTGCCCGACGAGGCCGTGGACCCGGGCGTGGACGAACTCGCCAAGATGCGCGAGGTCGCCGACGAGCACGTCGCCTACCTGCACGAGGCCAAGATCCCGGTGAAGACCGGGGCCACGGCCATCTTCAACACCGAGCACGCCTACGGCACCGCCGAGGACGCCATCGCCTACGTCGAGCGGCTGCGCGACGCCGGGGCCGACGAGATCCTGTGCCTCATCCAGATGGGCACCGTGCCCCAGGAGGCGTGCCTGGAAACCATCCGTCAGTGGGGGGAGAAGGTCATCCCCCACTTCCGCACCCAGTAGCACCGTCGCAACCCAGACAGAGAAGGAAACCGAAATGGCTGATCTGACAGGCAAAGTCGCCCTGATCACCGGGGCCGCCCGCGGCCAGGGCGCGGCCGAGGCCACGCTGTTCGTCCGGCGCGGCGCGAAGGTGGTCATCACCGACGTGCTCGAGGCCGAGGGCAAGGAGCTCGCCGAATCCCTCGGCGAGAACGCCCGTTTCGTGCGCCACGACGTCACCGACTCCGAGAGCTGGGACGCCGCGGTGGCGGTGGCCGTCGACACCTTCGGCAAGCTCGACGTACTGGTGAACAATGCCGCCATCTACACCATGAAGCCGATCGCGGAGACCACTCCCGAAGAGCTGGAACGAATCCTGCACGTCAACCTGGTCGGCGCGTTCCGCGGCATCAAGGCGGTGCTGCCGGCCATGACCGCCAACGGCGGCGGCTCCATCGTGAACATCTCCTCCCAGTCCGGGCTCGAGGGCCTGATGAACCACTCCGCCTACGGCTCCTCCAAGTGGGGTCTGCGCGGCCTGTCCAAGGTCGCCGCCCTGGAGCTGGGCTTGTCCCAGATCCGGGTCAACTCGGTGTACCCCGGCCCCATCGCCACCCCGATGGTGCCCTACCTGACCACCGGCCCCGGCAGCTTCCCGACCCTGCCGCTCGAGCGCACCGGCCTGCCCGAGGAGGTCGCCGAACTGGTCGCCTTCCTCGCCTCCGACGCCTCGGCCTACATCACGGGTGCGGAGGTGGCCATCGACGGCGGCCTGGCCGCGGGCAAGTTCATCCCGCGCGGCATGTAATTCCGCGAACCCCGCAGTGACACAGCGCGATCCAGGAAGGCCCGTAATGACCCTGTCCCCCGAATGGCAGACCTTCGTCGACGCCGCCACCGCGGCGTTCCCGGCATTGGGCACCGAGGTGTTCGACGCCGTCGAAGCACGGGCCTTCCTGGCCGCCCGTCGCCCCGCCCCCGTCGAGCCCATTCCCGTTGCGGGAGTGGAGGATCGCGCGGTGCCGGGCCCGGCCGGCGCGCCCGAGGTGCCGGTGCGGGTGTACCGGCCGCTGGACGCCGAACCCGTTCCGGCCATCGTGGTCTTCTACCACGGCGGCGGATTCGTGCTGTGCGGCTTGGACTCCCACGACCGCTTCTGCCGCACCATGGCCAATGAGGCCGGCGCGATCGTGGTGTCGGTGGACTACCGCCGCGCCCCCGACGCCCGCTTCCCGGCCGCGGCCGACGACGCCTCCGCGGTGCTGCGCTGGGTCGCCGAGCACGCCGAGGACCTGGGCGGGGACGCCGGCCGGATCGCGGTGGCCGGGGACAGCGCGGGCGGCAATCTGGCCACCGTCGCCGCCCTCGCCGCGCGGGACAACGGCGGACCCGAGCTCGCGTTCCAGCTGCTCATGTACCCGATGCTGGATCCGGCCTGCGATCGGCCGTCGCACACCGAGAACGCGGAGGGGTACTTCACCACCGCGGCGCACATCCGGTGGTACTGGGAGCAGTATCTGTTCTCCGATGCCGAGAAGTCCGACCCCTACGCCAATCCCACCATCGCCGACCTCACCGGGCTGCCGCCCGCGCACATCGCCACCGCGGAATTCGATCCGCTGCGCGACGAGGGCGAGGCCTACGGGCAGCGGCTGCGCGAGGCCGGGGTGGAGACCGAGATCCACCGCTGGGACGGCACCGTGCACGGGTTCATGTCGATGGCCTTCCATCTGCGAGAAACCCAGCGCGCCAATGCGACCGCGTTCACCGCGCTGCGCCGGGCGCTGGCGCGCACGCCCGTCGTCTGAATTTCACCGCTCGTTCCCGGCCCGACCGGTTAGCATCACCTGCGTTCGCCCGTTTGAAACGTCAGGAACTCACTTGCCGGTTGCACGCCCCACCCCGGTCACCGGAGCGGCCACGCTCACCACGGCCCTGGCATTGGCCACCTCGACCCTGGCGCTCGCCACATCAGGCCTGGCCCTGGCGGGCAGCGCCGACGCCGCACCCCAGTACTACGGCACCCTCGCACTGTCCCGGCTGAAGAACACCGCGGTCACCGGCACCGACGCGAACCGGGTCGTCGCCGACGCCGCCGCGATCCGCGACTGCGCCAGCTACGACTGCGAGATCGTGCTGCGCTTCAGCGACGGCTGCGGCGCGGTCGCCCAGGGCGCGGACGGCGCCTGGGGCTGGGCGGTCGGACCCAGCCTCGCCGAGGCCGAACAGAACGCGGTCGCGGGGCTCGGCCAGAGCGCTCCCCCGTTCCCCGACCTGGGCAGCGCACAGCCCCGCGCCGCCCGGGTGGCCGCCAGCGCCTGCACCGAAAACGCTCGGTAGCAAGCGCTTTCGAGCAGCGGCGTCAGTGCGGGTACTGGGCCTCGTAGGCCGCGCGCTCGGCGGCCCGCCGCGCGGCCCGGGCCGGACTCTCCAGATCCTCCGGGAAACCGTGCTTCACCAATCGGTGGGCACGGTTCATCGGCATGTAGGCCACGATGTAGAACAGCGCCAGCAGCAGGCCGAGCAGGATCACCGAAAGCTGTAGCCACAGCTCGCCCGGCAGCAGGAAGGCGAGCGCGAACACCGGCAGCAACGGCACCAGCTGGCGCACGATGTGCCGGGGCACCGCCCACGCACCGGTGAGGTCGTTGCGCACCCACTCGCGCAAATCGTCCGGCAGCACACTGCCGAAGGTGTAGGCCAGCCACTGAGCAGGGTTGGGGCGCTTCATTTCCGGTGTCCCTTCGTCGATCCGGCGCGTTCTGTCTCCGCCGAAACCGACTGCCGCGCCGCGGCATTCACCCGGTTCAGCACATCACGCAGTTCCTCGAGATCCGCCAGACTCACCCCCAGCCGCGCCACCACGGCCGGGGGGATCTTCTCCGCCTCGGTGCGCAGTTCGCGGCCCGCGTCGGTCAGATCCACGACCAGGTTGCGTTCGTCGTGGCTGTCCCGCCGCCGGGTAATGAGCCCCGCCGCCTCCAGCCGCTTGAGCAGCGGCGACAGCGTGGGCGAGTCGAGCTGAATGGCCTCGCCGATGTCCTTGACCGACATCGGCGCTTCACCCCACAACGCCAGCATCACCAGATACTGCGGATGCGTCAGGCCCATCGGTTCCAGCAGCGGCCGATACACCGCCAGGACCGACCGGTTCGCCACGGCCAGCGCGAAACACACCTGCCGGTCCAGCCGCAGCGGGTCGTCGACCTCCACCGTTCCGCCCTCCTCGCTCGTCTTCGTTAGGGCAATAATAGTTAATGCACTAACTGTTCGTCGACGACCCGGTGGGTAATTGGCGTCACATCACTCCCGCGACGCCCGCATGGCCACGATCCGGCCGGTGTCCATGTAGTCGCGGAACAGCGTGACCTGGCCGTTCTCGACCCGGATCACATTGACCGACGTCCGCGCCCACGCCCGGCCGGTCCCGGGGCGCGTGACGTCGACGTCGATCTCGGTGATGAGAGTGTTCGGATCGGCAGTCTCGTGGATGACCGGGCGAATGGCGTGAATCTCGATGCCGGACATGCCCGACCAGCGCTGCGCGAGGTACGCGCGGATCTGCTCGCGGCCCTCGATCCGGGACGGCTCGCCCGGAATGAGGAACGGCATCTCGAACACGACATCCGGGGCGAGCAAGGCCGCGAATCGATCCGCATCGCGCGCGGGCAGGGTGTCGAATAGTCGAATCACGAGGTCACGAGGGGTTTCCACGGAAGTGGTCATGAGCATCTCCTAAACGGAACGTTGGACCCGCTTAATAATCGGGGCGTGCGCCCCGCTTGTCAACGGCTGAGTAGGCTGTCGGACGTGACGGACAGACCCCTGCGCGCCGACGCCCGCCGCAATCGCGAGCGGGTCCTGGCCGCGGCCCAGGAAGCCTTTGCCGCCGAGGGCATCTCGGTGCCGCTCGACGAGATCGCGCGGCGGGCGGGCGTCGGGGCGGGCACCGTGTACCGCCACTTCCCCACCAAGGAAGCGCTTTTCGAGGCCGCGATCCTGGATCAGGTCGAGAAGATCACCGCGCACGCGCGCGAACTGACCGCGGCCGAGGATCCCGGCACGGTGTTCTTCGAATTCCTCGCGATGATGGTGCTCGAGGGCGGGGTCAAACGAGATCTGGCCGACGCGCTGCGCTCCGGCGGCGCCGAGTATCCGCGCACGGTGTCCCACGATCTGAAAGAGGCGCTGGGGACGCTGCTTTCCCGCGCCCAGGACGCCGGGGCGGTGCGGCCCGAGATCAGCGTCGACGATCTGCTGACCATCATCAAGGGCGTGTTCCTCGCCGTCCACGAAGCCGGAGCCGCACCGGGACTGCGTGAGCGCACCTTCGCCGTGATCGCGGATGGCTTGCGCACGAACCGCTGACCTGCGCCTCCGGGGCGGACAACACTGTCCCACACTCCCTTCCGGACCGGTTCGGCGCGTGACCGCCCGCCCGCGTCCCCCGACCGTGCTCGCAAACGCGCAGCAATGGTCGCTGAAATATTGCGGAATTAACTGAAACATGGGCGAATCGCGCACATGGTTCCGTAATTCCGCGTGTTCTCCCGACTCTGATGCTTGGATGCTCCATGTGCTGACCAATTGCCGCCGGAGTTGACAACGGGAGATCAGATCCGATGAAGCGTGCGATCCGCGCCGTCGCCCTCACAGCCTGTCTAGCCCTGGCAGCCTGCGGCAATGGACCGAAACCCGACGACGCGCCGCCACCGCCGCCACCGCGGACGCTCACCATCGGCATCAAATTCGATCAACCCGGACTCTCGGTCAAGGGCACCGACGGCAGACCACGCGGGTTCGACGTCGACGTCGCGACCTATATCGCCGGGAAGCTGGGCGTCATGCCGGAGCACATCACCTGGCGCGAGGCCCGCACCGACCAGCGCGAAACCCTCGTGAGCTCCGGCGCCGTCGACTTCGTCGTCGCCTCGTACTCCATCACCGCCGCCCGCCAGCAGCTGGTCTCCTTCGCCGGGCCCTATCTGCTGGCGGGCCAGGACCTGCTGGTGCGGCAGAGCGAACGCGCCATCGACCAGCCCGAGGACCTGGACGGGCGCACCGTCTGCACAGCCGAGGGCTCCACCTCCGCCGACAAGATCCGCCGCAGCTTCGCCCGATTCGTCCGCCTCACCACCCGGGACAGCTACCCGCAGTGCGTGGCCGACCTGATCACCGGCACCGTCGACGCCGTCACCACCGACGACGTCATCCTCGCCGGCTACGCCGACGAACACCCCGGCACGCTGCGACTGTCCGGCCACCGGTTCACCCGCGAACGCTACGGCGTCGGAGTCCGCAAGGGCGACATCGAATTGCAGGGGCGCATCACCTCGATCATCCGCATGATGATCGACGACGGCAGCTGGCGGCGCGCACTGGAAAAGCACCTCACCGCGACCAGTTACAAACCCCTGCCCGCGCCCGCGGTGTTCAATGCACCCGACCGCGCGGTCGAACCCGGCGACCCCACCACCCTCGACCCGGAATTGGTGAAAGCCGCCAAGGCGGTCGCCGCCACCTCCAATGCCCGCGACTGGGAAGGATTCCGCTCCCTGGTCTGCCCCGAGAACGCCGACGCCATCGACGAAATAGTTTTCCAATACACCCCCCAATACGACAAAACTCTGGGCCCGGAAATACGCAATGCCGGCTACACCAATACCGTCACCGGCGTCACCCAATCCGGCGCCGACTCCGCCACCTTCGCATTCCACGAGACGTTCACCAATGTGCCCGAGAAATACCGGCACTACTTCAAGGACGTCGACTACACCGGCACCATGATCCGGCGCGAAGGCTCCTGGAAGCTGTGCAGCCTCACCGCCGACTTCGTCGAACCCTGACCGCGAAATAATGCGGTGCGCCGGGACGGGCGGTGGACCTACCGTGAAAGGCAGTCGAAGGAAAGGACTGTCCGATGTTTCCCGTCGAGCTGCGCGGTACCCGAGCGCAGACGCTCATGTGGGCCCACGAGCACGAGGTCGGCGCGGCCGCGCTCCAGCAGCTGCGCGATATCTCGCAACTGAAATGGGTGTACGGCGTCCGTGTGATGCCGGACGTGCACCTGGGCAAGGGCGCGACCGTGGGATCGGTCATCGCCATGCGGGACGCGGTCGCCCCCGCGGCCGTCGGCGTGGACATCGGGTGCGGCATGGAAGCGGTGCTCACCTCGCTCACCGCGTCCGACCTGCCCGACAACCTGCACTCGCTGCGCTCCCGCATCGAGGCGGCGCTGCCGGTCGGCTTCGCGGCGCACCGCGAACCCGTCGACGTGAACCGCCTGAACGCCGAGGTCTTCGGCCAGCGCACCGCGGGCACCACCATGCGCGCGGGCTGGGAGCGGTTCTGGAAGGGCTTCGACACCCTGGATCCGATCGTGCGGCCCCGGGAAGCCAAGGCCCACAACCAGATGGGAACCCTCGGCGGCGGCAACCACTTCCAGGAACTGTGCGTCGACACCGAGGACCGCGTGTGGATCCTGCTGCACTCCGGAAGCCGCAATATCGGCAACGAGATCGCGCAGCGGCACATGGCCGTCGCCCGCGAACTGCCGCACAACCAGGACCTGCCGCACCGCGACCTGTCCGTATTCCTCTCCGGCACGCCGGAAATGGACGCCTACCGGCGCGACCTGACCTGGGCCCAGGAGTACGCGGCCCGCAACCGGGCCGTCATCCTGGCGCTGGTCTGCAAGGCCGTGCGCGATGAATTCGACGGGCTGGCAGTACGTTTCGACGAGCCCATCTCCTGCCACCACAACTATGTGGCGGAGGAGATCATCGACGGACTGCCCATGCTGGTCACTCGCAAGGGCGCGGTCCGGGCCGGCGCGGGCGACCTCGCGCTGATTCCCGGCTCCATGGGGACGCGGTCGTATGTGGTTCGGGGCAAGGGGAATCCGGCCTCGTTCCAGTCCGCCTCGCACGGGGCGGGACGGCGGATGAGCCGCAACGCGGCCAAGAAGCAGTTCACCGTGGCCGACCTGGTGAAGCAGACCGAAGGCGTCGAGTCCCGCAAGGACGCCGGGGTGATCGACGAGATCCCCGCGGCGTACAAGGACATCGACCAGGTCATCGCGGCCCAGGCGGATCTGGTGGACGTGGTCGCCACGCTGCGGCAGGTGTTGTGCGTGAAGGGGTGAGAACGGGTCAGCGGCGGCGGAACGTCGCCGCTGCACCCGCGCCCACCAGCAGGATGCCCACGATGAGCGGGAATCCGGTCTGCAACCACTGGTACAGCGCGACATGCATTTCGTCCGACAGGGGTAGATCGCCGATCAGCCGGAAGGTGTCGTCCGGGAAGATGAAATGGATGATCCCGGGCAACACTCCCCACACCAGCCCGGCCACGACGGTGCCCGCCGGGGAGTAGGCGGCCAGCGCCGCCACCACCAGGAAAAGCGCTGCGGCCAGCAGGATCTGGAAGGTCGAGCCGACCCGGTCGGCGAAATCCCCCAGGATCGCCCACTGTCTGGTCCCGGCCGCGCCGCGGGCGGCCAGCGCGATCCCGACGGGGGTGATCAGCAACCCCGCCAGCGTGCCGGCCACCGTCCGCGACACCGTGCTGCTGCTACGGAATTGCGCCCCGGGCGGAGTCCACCCCGCGGGCGACGGAAACTTCTCCGGCATGTGCGTCTCCCTGCGCGCCCCCGGACGCCCTTCGTGCCCGGAACCCTATTGTCCGTCCGCGCAGCGGATTCCGCCCGATCTTGACGGCACCGCAATCAAGGCGGGTTCCGGCGGTGTCTCACACGAGCAAGGCCTGTCCGGTTGGGAGTATTTGCACCTTGGTCTCCGGGGCCAGATCGGCTGCGGCGGCGCGGAAGTGCTCCGCGCCCGCGCGGTCGCCCTTGGTCATGAGGCGATCGCCGACCGGGCCGCTGGAGAAAGCGTAGTGAATCGGGACCGCCAGGCGCGGGCGCAGCACCCGGGCCAGGTCGGCGGCCTCGATCGCGTCCATCACCACCTGCTTGTTGAGCACCGGGCGGATGCGCAGGCCGTTCACCGGCAGCAGGGCCAGGTCCAGATCCGGGAAACGCCGGGCGATGTCGTCGAGTTCGGCGATGCGCAGGGTGTCCGCGCCGAAGAAGACGGTGTGGCCGTCGGCCCGCAGCACGAAGGTCACCTCGGGGACGCCGTGACTGGCCGGGGCGGCGGTCACCTCGACCGGGCCCAGACGCGTGCTCTGCCAAGGGGCCAACTCGACCACGTTCGGGAAACCCGCGGCGCGCACCTGTTTGGCGAGGCCGGGTACGACCGCGAACGGCACCGACTTGTCGGGATACCGGACCAGGGCGTCGAGATCGCAGTGGTCGT
Organism: Nocardia sp. CA-136227; assembly: GCF_050955695.1. Taxonomy (NCBI): domain Bacteria; kingdom Bacillati; phylum Actinomycetota; class Actinomycetes; order Mycobacteriales; family Nocardiaceae; genus Nocardia; species Nocardia sp. CA-136227. The sequence continues at coordinate 1,925,538 of NZ_CP192081.1, read as the reverse complement.
AGTGGCCGTGGCTGATCACGATGCCGGAGAGCTCGGGCAGGTCGGCCGCGGTCGCGAAGGCGCGCGGCTCGCCGGGGCGGTAGAAGCGGGTCTCCGACAGCCAGGGGTCGGTGAGGATGCGTGCGCCGCCGAAATCGAGCAGGGCGCTGGCGTGGACGACACGGGTCACGGTGAGCATGGCGGGTTCCTTGACAAGACAGCCGTCTACGGCGTCACCCATCCCGGCCACTACCGGGTGCTGTTCGGCACCGCCGGGACGCCCGGGTGGGAGCCCACCACCGGCCAACTCCCGGGGCTCCCCACGATTCAGCTGCTGATCGACACCGCGGCCGCCGCCGGGGCGCCCGATCCCGAGGCCACCGCGCAATGCCTGTGTGCGGGGATGCACGGCCTCGTCACGCTGCGCCAGGACCGGCCGAGTTTCCCGTGGCTGCCGCTCGATCGCCTGGTCGACACCCTGGTCGCGGCCCACTCGGGCACCGGATAACCGACCGCGCGAGGGTCCGAAGTTCGCGGGACATCCGGGCGGCGGCGCCGGGGTGTCGGTGCGGTGAGGCACGATGGAGCGCGTGACCTCGACCGACTCCTCCCCCACCGCCCCCGCGTCCACCGATCTGCGTGAGGACGCGGAACGGCTGCTGCGGGAGCTGGCCGGGCCCGACGCGCGGCTCCGGGAGGACCAGTGGGTCGCGATCGAGGCGCTGGTGGTGCACCGGCGGCGGGCGCTGGTGGTGCAACGCACCGGTTGGGGTAAATCCGCCGTCTACTTCATCTCCGCGAAGCTGCTGCGCGCCCAGGGGCGGGGGCCGACGGTGATCGTGTCGCCGCTGCTGGCGCTGATGCGCAACCAGGTGTCGTCGGCCGAGCGCGCGGGAGTCGTCGCGGCGACCATCAATTCGGGCAATGTCACCGAATGGGACGAGATCCACGCGCGGGTGGCCGCCGGTGACGTCGACGTGCTGCTGGTCAGCCCGGAGCGGTTGAACAATCCGGACTTCCGGGATTCGGTGCTGCCCAAGCTGGCCGCCGACGCCGGACTGGTGGTGATCGACGAGGCGCACTGCGTATCGGACTGGGGGCACGACTTCCGGCCGGACTACCGCCGGATCCGCACGCTCATCGCCGATCTCGGCTCGGAGGTGCCGGTGCTGGCCACCACGGCCACCGCCAACGACCGGGTGGTCACCGATGTGGCCACCCAGATCGGCACCGACACCCTGGTGCTGCGCGGCAGCCTGGACCGGGAATCGCTGCACCTGTCCGTGGTGACGATTCCGGACGCGGTGCGGCGCACGGCCTGGCTCAGCAAACGACTGCACGAGCTGCCCGGCTCGGGCATCGTCTACGCGCTCACCGTGGCCGCGGCCCACGACCTCGCCGACGTGCTCAACTCGCACGGGCACCACGTCGCCGCCTACACCGGGCAGACCGACCCCACCGAACGCGAGGCGCTCGAGGCCGCGCTGCTGAACAACGAGGTGAAGGCGCTCATCGCGACCTCCGCGCTCGGAATGGGTTTCGACAAGCCCGATCTCGGCTTCGTCGTGCACCTGGGCGCGCCCTCCTCCCCCATCTCCTACTACCAGCAGGTGGGTCGCGCGGGCCGCGGCACCGAACGCGCCGAGGTGGTGCTGCTGCCCGGTCGCGAGGACCGCCAGATCTGGAGCTACTTCGCCTCGGTGGCGTTCCCGCGCGAGCACGTCGTGCGCTCGGTGCTGGCCGCCCTCGACACCGAGCGGCCGCTGTCGACCGCGGCATTGGAACCGCTGGTGGAGCTCAATCGCTCACGCCTGGAAATGGTGCTCAAGGTGCTGGACGTGGACGGCGCGGTGCGCCGGGTGCGCGGCGGCTGGCTCGGCACCGGCGAACCCTGGGTCTACGACACCGAACGCTACGAGCGCCTCAGCGTCGCCCGCGAGGCCGAGCAGCAGGCCATGATCGACTACCAGTCCACCAGCCAGTGCCGGATGACGTTCCTGCGCAGCCAACTCGACGACCCGGGCCTGGTGCTCGGCACCCACTGCGGGCGCTGCGACAACTGCACCGGCGCCACCCAGGACACCGCGGTCGACGACTCCGACCTGGCCGACATCCGCACCCGCCTGGACCGCCCCGGCATCGACCTGGCGCCCCGCAAGCAGTGGCCCACCGGCCTGGCCAAACTCGGAATCCCCTTGTCCGGCAAGATCACCGACGGCCCCGAGACCGGCCGCGTCCTGGGCCGCCTCAGCAATCTCGGCTGGGGCCAGCGCCTGCGCCCGCTCCTCGACGGCCCCGACGCCCCGGTCCCCGACGAGGTCTTCCGCGCCTGCACCACCGTGCTGCGCGAATGGGATTGGGCCCAGCGCCCGACCGCCGTCCTGGCCCTCGACTCGGGCGCCCGCCCCCTGCTGACCCGCTCCCTGGCCGCCCGCCTCGCCGAGATCGGCCGCCTCCAGGATCTGGGCGTCCTCCTGCTGCGCCCCGACCTGCCCCCGGTCTCCGCCGCCAACTCCGCCCACCGGGTCGCCGCCCTCCACAATGTTTGGGAGACACCGGATCTCACTGCCGTCGACGGCCCCATCCTGCTGGTCGACGCCCTCACCGACACCGGCTGGACCTTCACCATGGCCGCCCGCCAACTCCGCGCCGCCGGAGCCGACGCGATCCTTCCCTTCGCGTTGGCCACCCCTTCCTGACCTTCGGGCGTACCGTCGAACGGGGAAGGGAGAGAGCATGAGTACGGGGAACAGCGCGGACGAGGCCAACGATCCGCGGGCGCGCTGGCGCAAGCTGCCGCCCGAGCCGGCGCAGTGGATCGAGGAGGTCGACCGGGAGCATTCGGCCGTCGACTTCGGCCCGGGCCATGACCCGGACGGCAAGGCCGCGACCTACGGGGGCACCAGCGGGCCCTGACGCGCTCAGGCGTCGGGGGTGGGCCGCCGGTTCTCGAGGTTCTCGATGGCGTCGACGTAGCGCAGCATGAGGCGCGCGAAGTCGAGGCGGTCCTGTTCCGGCCACTCGGCCGTGATGTATTCGAAGGCGGCGCGCTGCTGTCCGCGGAAGCGGGTCATGAACTCCAGGCCCTCGGGGCTGAGCTCGAGGACGGCGCGTCGGCCGTCCAGCTGCGAGGGCACGCGCAGCAGGTAGCCCGCCTTGATGTTGTCGGTGACCATGCGACTCGCCACCGACGGGTCCACGCACATGGCCGCGGCGATCCCGCCGACGGTCATCTCCCCCGGTTCGTCCTGCCCGCAGCCCAGGACCAGGCCCAGCACCAGGGCGCGGGTGGAGTCCTTGGCGCTGATCGGGTTCTCGACCTGCTGCAGGACACCGCGACGGAGCTTGCCGAAGGCCGGGCCGATGGCATCCAGCAGCTCGTCGGGGGTGCGGTCGTCCGTCGTCATCCCCACATCGTATCTGCATGCATGTCGGCATCTGCGTGCATCGATGCACATACATGTTGACTAGCAACTGTGTGCATGACAGCATGCATTTCATGACCATTCTCGTCACCGGCGCTCGCGGCCAGATCGGCCGCGCCGTCCTCACCTCCCTGCACGCCCGCGGTCTCCCGGTCCGCGCGGCCAGCAAGGACCCCTCGGCTCTCGACCTCCCCGCGGGAATCGACGCTGTCACTTTGCCCGACGATCTCGAAAGCCTCATCGCCGCACTGAAAGACGTGCGCCAGGTCTTCCTCTACGCCAACCCCGCCGCCGCGGACACCTTCGCGCGGGCCGCCGCGGCCGCCGGGGTGGAGCACGTCGTGCTGCTGTCCTCCTCCGCGGTCAATGATCCGAACGCCGCCGACAACCCCATCGGCGCGAACCACCTCGCCGTCGAGAACGCCCTCGCCGCAGCGGATCTCGCCACCACCGTGCTGCGCCCCGGCGGCTTCGACAGCAACGCCTTCGGCTGGATCGCCGCCGTCTCGTCCGGCACGCCGATCGAGCACGCGTATCCCGACGCCGCGCTGGCCATGATCCATCCCCTCGATATCGCCGACATCGCGGTCGCCGCCCTCACCGGCAGCGAATTGCGCGGCCGCACAGTCACTCTCACCGGTCCGAAGGCGATCAGCTTCCGAGCGCAGATCGGTCACCTCGCGACGGCCCTCGGCCGCGACATCCCGATCACCACCATCACCCCGGCCGAGGCCGAGGCGCAGATGTCGCGCACCATGCCGCCCTACATCGTGAGCGCCCTGCTGAACATCTGGGCCATCACCACCGACACGCCCGAAGCCCCGGCCGACACCACCGAGACCCTGCTCGGCATCCCCGCCCGGACCTTCGAACAGTGGGCCCGGGAGAACTCGGCCGCCTTCGCCCCCGCCTGAACCGGACCCGAACCGCCCGTCCACGACGGGAGCCGGCCGCGCCACGCCGGTCCGATTCCGGCCATATCCGGCGGTTTGCCCGGGCGTCGCGGAAACCGACTCCCACCAGGAACGCGGCGCGTAGGATCGGACGAATCCCGCAGTCGCCGAACGATCCCGGGGAGTTCAGCATGGCGTCCGCACCATCCAAGATCCCACCGTTGCCGCTCCTGCGCGCCGTCACCTGGTTGCGGGACAGCCTGGCTGTCCTGCACCGGCGGCTGGCCCCCGGCCACATCGCGCTATTGGAGCTGGGGACGGCCGGGTACGTCTCCCAGGCCATCTGCGCGGCGGCGGAGCTGGGCATCGCCGCCGCGCTGGCCGACGGCCCCAAACCCGTCGCCGACCTGGCCCGCACCCTGAACGTGGACGAGGACGCGCTGGGCCGAATGCTGCGCCTGCTGGTCAGCGCGGGCGTCTTCGACCAGCGCCGGGACGGCAGCTACCAGCTGACCGGTGTCTCGCAGGCGCTGCGCACCGATACCGACGTCACGCTGCGCGATCTGTTCGTCTTCTTCGGCTCCGAACTGCATCGCAAGCATTGGACGCATCTGGCCACCTCGGTCCGGACCGGCGGGTCGCTCTGGACCGAGCTGGAGGGCATGGAGTTCTTCGAGTTCACCGAGCAGCACCCCGAGGCCGGGGAGGTCTTCGACCGGGCCATGACCAGCATCAGCAGCCTGGCCACCGAACCGCTGCAGACCGCGTTCGACTTCGGGCGCTTCGGCTCGATCGTGGACGTCGGCGGCGGCCGGGGCAGCCTGCTCGTCGACATCCTGCAACGCCATCCGTCCATGCGCGGCACCGTGTTCGACCTGCCGCGGGTGGCCGAGGGCCTCGAGAAGCAGTTGCTGGGCCCCGGGCTCACCGGCCGCCTCACCGTCGAACCCGGCAGCTTCTTCGACGTCGTACCCAAGGGCGCGGACGCCTACCTGCTCAAGCACATCGTCCACGACTGGAACGACTCCGACGCCGAGCGCATCCTGCGCACCGTGCGCACCGCCATGGAATCCGAAGCGCGGCTGCTGATCATCGAGATGGTGATGCCCGAGCACCACCGCCCGCATCCGGGCAAGGTCATCGACCTGGAGATGCTGATCCAGACCCGCGGCGGCCGGGAACGGACCCAGAACGAATTCGGAAACCTGCTGTCCCGCAGTGGTTTCGTGCTCACCGGGGTCACCACGACCGCCGCGCCGGACTGTGTCATCGAGGCCCGTCCGACGATCTGAACGAGGCGCCCGCGGGGCGTGTGCGGCGCAATCCACACGCCCACCGCGGGCTACCTCCTACCACCCGGATCCGGTGGCGTTTCAGGCGGTACGGCGGATCCGCGGGCCGACAACCCCTGCGGCCCGATCGGTCCAGCCGTCCGCCATCTGCGCCAGCAGGAACCAGGCGGCGTGCACTTGTTCGTCCGACACGTTCTCGGCCGTCCTGAGCAGATGCACCGCGCGCACGTGCGCGGCCGCCATCGCATCCACCACGGCCCCCAGGGATTCGGCCCGCGCTGCACCCCTCCGCAGCGCTCGGCTCGCCACCCACTCGTCGATGAACGTCACCAGCTGAGCGCGTAGCTCGTCGATTCCGCCCACGTCGCCGGAGTGGACCCGGCGTCGCTGCAGATGCAGTTCGGCCAGCGCGCGGGACCAGCGGGTGACCGGGTGGTCCTCGGGCTGATCCCCGATGTGACCACAGAACGCGGCCAGCAGCTCGTGCCAGTCGGGCAGCGGCGGGTCGTATCTGATGTCACGACCGCTCGCCCGCCACAACTGGGTGCTATCAGGTTGGGGTACGTACATACCTATACCTCCACGGGCGCTGCGGGCGCACCCGGAGCCGCGGGCGGCCACCGGACCGCGAGCCCGGCGTGGCAAGGGCGGACCGCGCCGGATCCGGGCAACCGCTATCGGCGAAGGGCACATCTCGATGCGGCACCGGGTGCACCTCCAGCATGAACCGATCGCCGGTCCCGCCCACCGCCCTTCCCCCGCCCTCCCACTGCCCCTGCAGTAGGAGAACGACCGCCCAGTCTGTACGGTTACTTGCCCTCTCCCCCAGCGCGATTCGCCCGTAACCGACGCTCGACTAAACCTTCACCAGGTCGTCGGCGTGCACCACCGGACGCTGCATGCTGTCGGGCAGCACGGCCGTGGAACGGCCCTTCATCGTCTGCAACTCATCGCTGTCATAGGCCGCCACGCCACGAGCCACCAGCCCGCCGTCCGGCGCGATCAGATCGATCACGTCACCACCGAAGAAATGACCCGTCACCTCGGTGATCCCAGCGGCCAGCAGGGAATGGCGACGCTCGGCCACGGCCGCCACCGCGCCCGCGTCCAGATGCACCGCGCCCCGCGCGTCGGCGGCGTGCCGGACCCAGAACTTGCGGGCCGACAACCGAACCGGACGCGCCGCGAAGGCCGTGCCCACCGTCGCACCCGACAGCGCCGCCGCCGCGTCCGACGCGGCAGCCAGCAAGACCGGCACGCCGGCATCGGCGGCCAGCCGCGCGGCCGAGAGCTTCGACGCCATACCCCCGGTACCCAGCGCACCACCCGAACCGGCGATCACGCCGTCCAGATCCGCGCTGCTGCGCACCTCGGGAATGAAGTTCGCCGAACCCTTACGCGGATCACCGTCGTAGAGGCCGTCCACATCCGACAGCAGGATCAGCGCGTCCGCGCCCACCAGATGCGCGACCAGCGCCGCGAGCCGGTCGTTGTCGCCGAACCGGATCTCTTCGGTTGCGACGGTATCGTTCTCGTTCACCACGGCGATGGCGTGCAGCGACCGCAGCCGGTCCAGGGTCCGCTGCGCATTGCGGTGCGGCTCGCGGCGACCGAAGTCGCCCGCGCTCAACAACACCTGCCCGACCACCCGGTCGTAGCGGGCGAACGACGTCCCCCACGCGTGCGCCAGCGCCAGCTGACCGACACTCGCGGCGGCCTGCTTGGTGGCGAGATCCTTGGGCCGCTTGGACAATCCGAGCGGGGCCATGCCCGCGCCGATGGCGCCCGAGGACACCACCACCAGATCCGACCCCGCGCGCATGCGGCCCTCGACCGCGTCGGCCAGCTGATCCAGGCGACCGGTGTCCAGACCGCCTTCCAGGCTGGTCAGCGCCGACGACCCGATCTTCACCACGACGCTGCGCGCGGACGCGATGGCCCGCCGCGCGGCGCTGAGCCCGTCAGCGCCGAGCTCCGCCGCTCCCTTGGCCTGTGCGCCACTCGAACTCACTTGCACCACACCTCAATTCGCCCGCGATACCCACGCACCGTCGCACCCGAATTCATTGTCCGTCCGCACCGGCCGCTCGCCTCCTCGCGAACGGCCGCGCGACACTGTATTACTCGTCGTCGGTGACCAGACCACGGCGCACACGCGAGGCGTGCTTGCGCTCGGCCGCGCCGATGCGCTCGGTCTGATCCAGACGCGGGTCCACGCCGCGGCGGGTCATCAAGGTCTCCACGCCCGCGGAAATCGAAGGCTCCCAATCGAAGCAGTAGTCCGCGATGGTCACCGACGCGCCGGGCTCCGCACCCAGCTTGACCAGCTCTTCCTCGACGCCGAGGCGAGCCAGGCGGTCGGCCAGGTAACCCACGGCCTCGTCGTTGTCGAACTGGGTCTGGCGCACCCACCGCTCGGGGCGCTCGCCCACCACGATGAAGCCGCCCTCGACCTCGGGATCGCGAATCACGCGGAAACCGCTGTCGCCCTTGACGACCGGTCGGATGATCGCGCGCTTCGGCTCCGCCTTCGGATGCCCGGTGCGGTACTCGGCGACCATCTCGGCGAGCGCGAAGGTCAACGGCCGCAGGCCTTCCCGGCTCACCGCCGAGATCTTGAACACCGGCCAGCCGCGCTTCTCGAATTCCGGCAGCACGAACTCGGCCAGCTCGTCGGCGTCGGGGATGTCGGCCTTGTTGAGAATCACCACGCGCGGGCGATCGGCCAGATCACCCAGACCGGTGTCACCGACCAGCGCGGGCTGATACGCGGCCAGCTCGGCCTCGAGCGCGTCCACATCCGACACCGGATCGCGGCCGGGTTCCAGCGTGGCGCAGTCCACCACGTGGGCCAGCACCGCACAACGCTCCAGATGCCGCAGGAAGTCCAGGCCCAGACCGCGGCCCTCGCTCGCGCCCGGAATCAGACCGGGCACATCGGCCACGGTGAAGGTGGTGTCACCCGCCAGCACCACACCGAGGTTCGGCACGAGCGTGGTGAACGGGTAGTCCGCGATCTTCGGCTTGGCCGCCGAGAGCACCGACACCAGCGACGACTTGCCGGCCGACGGGAAGCCCACCAGACCGACATCGGCGACCGACTTCAGCTCCAGAACGACATCGCGCTCCTGGCCGTCCTCGCCGAGCAGCGCGAAACCGGGCGCCTTGCGCGCCTTGGACACCAGCGCCGCGTTGCCCAGCCCGCCGCGACCGCCGCGCGCCGCCACGTACTGGGTGCCCGAACCGGTCAGGTCCGCGAGCACCTCGCCGTCGAGGCTCATCACCACGGTGCCGTCCGGCACCTTCAGCAGCAGTCCCTCGCCCTGCTTGCCATTGCGGTTGCTGCCCTCACCGGGCTTGCCGTTGCCGCCCTTGGCATGCGGGTGGAAATGGAAGTCCAGCAGCGTGTGCACGTTCGGGTCGACCTCGAGGATCACGTCCCCGCCATTGCCGCCGTTGCCGCCATCGGGACCACCCAACGGCATGAACTTCTCCCGGCGCACCGAGGCGCAGCCGTGCCCACCCTTGCCCGCGCGCACGTGCAGCTCGACACGGTCGATGAATTTGGACATATCGGTGATCATCCTCCTTCAGGACTTGTCGACTGGATGTGACGCCCCGGGCCTCGGCCAGGAATGCCGGAAGCGGGGCTGTGAACAGCAAAGCGGGCCAGGGTTACTACAAACCCTGACCCGCTTCGAAAAGCTGATGGAGCGAACTCCGGTGCGCCGGTCAGGCGTTCACCGGCTCCGGCACCACGATGTTGACGGTCTTGCGACCACGCTTGGTGCCGAACTGCACCGCGCCCGCCTCGAGAGCGAACAGCGTGTCGTCGCCGCCACGGCCGACGTTGACGCCGGGGTGGAAGTGCGTGCCGCGCTGGCGGACCAGGATCTCGCCGGCCTTGACGGTCTGACCGCCGAAGCGCTTCACACCGAGCCGCTGGGCATTCGAATCGCGACCATTGCGCGAGCTGGATGCACCCTTTTTATGTGCCATGACTAACTCCTCGTGCAGGGGTGACGAACCCCAAGTCGGATTACTTGATGCCGGTGACCTTCAGGACCGTCAGCTTCTGACGGTGGCCCTGACGCTTGTGGTAGCCGGTCTTGTTCTTGAACTTGTGGATACGGATCTTCGGGCCCTTGGTCTGTTCGACGACCTCGGCGGACACGGAAACCTTCGCCAGCTTGTCAGCATCGGAGGTCAGCTCGGAGCCGTCAACGACGAGCACCGGCGCCAGCGACACCGCAGTGCCCGGCTCACCCTCGATCTTCTCGACCTTCACCAGGTCACCGACCGCGACCTTGTACTGCTTTCCGCCGGTCTTGACGATTGCGTACGTTGCCATCGGTCGGCTGCCCTTCTTTCTTTACAAGTGCTCGGCACTATGCTCACACGGCCGGTCATCCGATTCACACCGGGGACCGCCGCAGACTGGTCTGGGGTATTCACCGCCGCCTCGGGCCAGTGGTTCTGCGAACCGAACCGGGCCCACTCACAGCACTAGTCACAACAGAGTGCCGTCGCAGGGGGCAGCGACTGACCAAGACTACAGGACAGGCCTGACCCCGACCAAACCGGGCCGCCCCGGCCGGAAACACGAAAGCCCGCCGGGTGCGACCGGCGGGCCATCCTGACCGACAGCGCGATTACTTGGCGCTGACGCTGCTGCTGCCGGCGGAGAGCAGCTTGGTGATGGTCTGCACGAGCACATCGCTCAGGAAGTCGGCTGCGGAACCCATGGTATTTCCTTCTTCAGTCGTGATCGGACGCCCGGAGCCTGTGTGCTCGACATGGCCGGACCGTGAGCGATCCATGAATGGCGTTCATCACCCCGGGGAAAAGCTGTGGCCCCGCCGGAATCCGGCGGGGCCACAGCTCGTCTCACGCTGACCGGCTAGTTCTCGCCCTCCGGCGCACCGGCCGGACGGCCCGCGGACCGGCGACGCGGGCGAGCCCGCGGCGGCACCACGGCCGGAGCCAGGTCGTCGAGGTTGAAGCCCGGCTTATCGGCCTGATCACCGCTGGAGAGCACGAACACCGCGCCCTTGCTGTCGGTGGCCGGAGCCGACGCCGTGCGCGCCACCCGGCGACGGGCGGGACGACGACCCGAGGCGACCGGCGCGGCCGCGGCGGCTTCCAGGGCGGCGATCGCCGCGACGGCCGCGTGCGCCTCGGCGATCGGCGATTCGATCCCCTCCGGCTCGGACTCGACCACCACGGTGTCCGCGGCGGGCGCGGACTCGGCGGCCTGCGCACCGGACGCGGCCTGTGCCTCCTCCACCAGCTCGGCGGCCTCCGCCGACGCGTCCAGGGCGGCGACCTCGGTCATCGCCGCAGCGGCGGCGCCGTTGGTGAGCGGCGCGCCCTCGGCGACACCGTCCTCGTCGGGGTGGTCGGTGTGCGCGGCCATGGCCAGTGCGACCGGGTGGGCCCGCTTGGTGGCGGCCTTCTCGGCCTTCTCCGCCTCGTCCTCGTGCTTCTCGGCCGGTTCCTCGGCCACCGGCTCGACGGCCGGGGCGGCCTCGGCGGCAGCCGCATTGCGGTCCTTGCGACGACGACGCGACCCCTCGCGACGGCTCACGCCCTCGCCGCTGTCCCCCGCCGGAGCCGAGGACTCGACCGGGTAGTTGTGCACCAGGATGCCGCGGCCATGGCAGGACTCACAGGTGGTGGAGAACGCCTCGACCAGGCCGGTGCCCAGCTTCTTGCGGGTCATCTGGACCAGGCCCAGCGAGGTGACCTCGGAGACCTGGTGACGGGTGCGGTCGCGGCCCAGCGCCTCGGTGAGGCGGCGCAGCACCAGATCCCGGTTGGACTCCAGGACCATGTCGATGAAGTCGACCACGATCATGCCGCCGATGTCGCGCAACCGCATCTGGCGCACGATCTCCTCGGCCGCCTCCAGGTTGTTGCGGGTCACCGTCTCCTCGAGGTTGGACCCGCCCGCCCCGGTGAACTTGCCGGTGTTGACGTCGACCACGGTCATCGCCTCGGTGCGGTCGATCACCAGGGTGCCGCCCGAGGGCAGCCACACCTTGCGGTCGAGCGCCTTGGCCAGCTGCTCGTCGATGCGCAGGCTGCCGAAGACGTCCACCGCACTGTTGTCGTAGCGCTCGACGCGGGCCAGCATGTCGGGAGCGACCGTGCGGACGTAGTTCTCGACCGTGGTCCAGGCGCGCTCGCCCTCGATGACCAGCTTCGAGAAGTCCTCGTTGAACAGGTCGCGGACCACCTTGACCAGCAGGTCCGGCTCCTCGTACAGGGTCTTCGGCGCGCCGGAGCCCTGCTTGGACTGCTCCTCGATGGTGCGCCAGGTCGCCTGCAGCCGCTCCACGTCGCGAGCCAGCTCCGGCTCGGAGACGCCCTCGGAGGCGGTGCGGATGATGACACCCGCGTCCTGCGGCACGATGTCGCGCAGGATCTCCTTGAGCCGCTTGCGCTCGGTGTCGGGCAGCTTGCGCGAGATTCCGGTCGACGAACCACCCGGCACGTACACCAGGAAGCGACCGGCCAGGCTGATCTGCGTGGTCAGGCGAGCGCCCTTGTGGCCCACCGGATCCTTCGAGACCTGCACCAGCACGGTGTCACCGGGCTTGAGCGCCTGCTCGATCTTGCGCTCCTTGCCGCCCAGACCGGCGGCCTCCCAGTTCACCTCGCCCGCGTACAGGACGCCGTTGCGGCCGCGGCCGATGTCGACGAAGGCGGCCTCCATCGACGGCAGCACGTTCTGCACCTTGCCCAGGTACACATTGCCGACCATGGACGCCGAGCCCGTGGAGGTCACGAAGTGCTCGACCAGGATGTTGTCCTCGAGCACCGCCACCTGGGTGGTGGAGGTCGGGTGGTCGGCGAACTGCTTCTCGCGCACCACCATCACCCGGTCCACCGCCTCGCGGCGAGCCAGGAACTCCGACTCGGTCAGGATCGGCGGGCGGCGGCGGCCGGCCTCGCGACCGTCACGACGGCGCTGGCGCTTGGCCTCCAGGCGGGTCGAACCGCTGATGCCCTGCACTTCGTCGACCTGGGCGCGGCGCTTGCTGCGCGGCTCGCGCTCGTGCACGACGGTGTTCGGCGGGTCGTCGTCAGAGACCTCGGGCTCGTTGTCGTCCCCGCCCTTGCGGCGGCGACGGCGACGGCGGCGACGGCTGCTCGACCCCTCGGGCACACCCGCGTCGTCGTCCTCGTCGGCGGTGTCGGTCTCGGCGGATTCGGCCGACTCGTCCTCGGTCTCGGACTCCTCGCCGTCCTCGCCGTCGGCGTCACCGTGCTGCTCGCCCCGGCCCCGGCCGCGGCCACGACGGCCCCGGCGACGGCGGCGGGAGGTGCCCTCACGCTGCTCACGATCCTGATCGCCGTCCCAGTCGCCCTCGTCCTCGGCGTCCTCGGCGGCGGTCTCCTCGGTGACCGCGGTGTCCTCGGTGACCTTCTCCTCGGCCACCGGCTCCTCGGCGCGGGGCTTGCGCTCGCGGCGCTTGCGGCGGGTCTCCTCGACCGTGGTGGCGTCCGGCGACAGGAACAGCGGCGCCGCGACGACGGCGGACGGCTGGTACTGGACCTGTTCCTCGGCCTGCGCCTCGCTCAGGAAGGGGCTGGCGAACAGGGTGGACTGCGCGGTGCCGGCCGGGGCGGCGGCCTCGGCGGCCTCCACTTCCTCGGCGGCCAGTTCGTCGGCGGCCCGGTCGTCGTCCGCGGCGATGGCGGCGTCGACGGTGGTCTCGGCGATCGGCTCGGGCCCGGCGGGGGCGGCCTCGACATCACGCGGTCCGAAGGCGTCGCGCACGGTCTCGGCGACGGTCCGGTCCAGGCTGGATTGCGGGCTTCTCGCCTGCGCGCCCATCTCGGTCAGGTGGGCCAGAATACGTTTGCTGGTGGTGCCCAGCAGCTTCGCCAGTGCGTGCACTCGGATCCGTTCCGGCAATTGTCCGGCAGCCGGGGTGATCTGAGCGCCCCCTTCACCGTTCACCTGCGATGCGTCCTGCGGCTCTTGATCGGCCACGAAATCTCCTCGGGGCCCCCGGGCGCGTTCCTCCGAGGAGTGACGCGGCCGACGCGGGGGCGCTGTCTTGTTGGCCTCACGCCCGGAGGCGCGAGATCGTAAGTCTTCGCGCCGCGTGGCCCGTTATCACCGGTATCTCGTCGTTCGGGCTAACAGTTCACGTGGCGCCTGGTTGGTTGGCTCAACTCCGCGTCACGAGCGTTCATCCAGCGTGCCTGCCCGGCGGCCGAGTCTTGGAGCCGTCGGCGGCAGCGATGATCGTCCGTCGCTCCGCGGTGTCAATCGGAGGTGAACGATGCCTGCCGCAAACGGCCGGCGTCGGTCACTTCCAGAGCCAGTATCCCACACCGTGCCGGGGCGTCGTGCCCACGCGGCCCGGAGCGGCCTCGCGAGTCTCGCGAGCGGCCGCTGGGTGGCAGGTCCGGGGGCGTGGCCCCGGACCCGGCCGAGGAGGAAGCGGGAGCAAACGCTCCCGCAAGATCAGTGCGCGAACCCGGGGAACCAGATGTCGATCTCGCGCTTGGCGGACTCCGGCGAGTCCGAGCCGTGCACGAGGTTGAACTGGGTCTCGAGGGCGTAGTCGCCGCGGATGCTGCCCGGGACGGCCTTCTCGACCGGGTCGGTGCCGCCGGCGATCTGACGGAAGGCGGCGATGGCGCGCTCACCCTCGAGCACGGCCGCGACGACCGGGCCGGAGGTGATGAACTCGATCAGGGAACCGAAGAACGGACGCTCGGCGTGCTCGGCGTAGTGGACGACAGCCACTTCCTCGGAGACGTTCACGAGCTTCATGGCCGCGAGCTTCAGGCCCTTGCGCTCGATGCGGGTGATGATCTCCCCGACGAGGCCACGGGCCACGCCATCGGGCTTGATGAGTACCAAGGTCTGCTCAGTCACCCGTGAAGCCTAACCGTCGCTTGCTCGGCAGGAAAAACGCAGGCCGGGGCGGATGCCCCGGGCTGCCCGATTCGGCGGCGCTACTCAGGCCCCCGACATGCGCTGGCTGGGCAGGGTTCCCGCCTCCATGCGCTTCTTCACGTCCGAGCGCAGGAACAGCACGAAGACCCACACGGCGACGAACACCACACCGATCACCAGGATCGAGATGTGGATGAAGCCGCCCAGCAGCAGAGCCACCTGCAGGGCCAGGTTGAACGGGATGGCCCAGGAGCGGCGCTGCACGCCCGCGCCCAGGAACATGACCACGGCCAGGCCCACCACGTAGAGCACCGACCACCAGCGCAGGCCGCCGCCGACCGCGCTGATCACCGGCAGCGCGAGCAGCACGGTGATGGCCTCCAGGACCAGGGTCCCGGCCATGACGCCGCGCAGGCCCTTCCACGGATCGGTGGCGGGGGGCGGGACCTCGGGGGTGGCGTCGCTCATGCGGGATCCTTTCCGAACAGGCTGCGGGCGGACCCGGCGGTGACGACCGAGCCGGTGATGACTATGCCCGCGCCCGAGACCAGTTCGGCGTCCTCCCCGCCTTCGGCGAGGGCGATGGCGGTTTCGATGGCGTCGGCCAGGTCGTGGGCGACGGCCACGCGTTCGTCGCCGAAGCGCTGGACCGCGAGGTTGGCCAGGTCGTCGACGGGCAGGGCGCGCGGGGAGCCGTTCTCGGTGACGACGATCTCGTCGAAGACCGGTTCCAGGGCGTCGAGGATGCCGCCCGCGTCCTTGTCACCCAGCACCGCGATCACGCCGACCAGTTTGCGGAAGTCGAATTCGCTGGTGAGGGTCGCGGCCAGCGCCTTGGCGCCGTGCGGGTTGTGGGCGGCGTCGATGAAGATGGTGGGCGCGCTGCGCATGCGCTCCATCCGGCCGGGGCTGAGGCAGCTCGCGAATCCGGCTCGCACGGCGTCGATATCGAGCTGACGGGACGCGCCCGCGCCGAAGAACGCCTCGACCGCGGCCAGGGCCAGCACCGCGTTGCGGGCCTGGTGTTCGCCGTGCATGGGCAGGAAGATCTCGTCGTACACGCCGCCGAGGCCCTGCAATTCGAGCATCTGCCCGCCGATGGCGATCCGGCGCGACAGCACCTGGAACTCCGAGCCTTCGCGCGCCACGGCGGCGTCGACCTCGACGGCCCGGCGCAGCAGGACGTCCATGACCTCGGGTTCCTGCTGGGCGATGACGGCGACGGTGTCGCGCGGCGACAGTTCGTCCTCGGGGGCCTTCTTGATGATCCCGGCCTTCTCCCCCGCGATGGAGGTGAGGTCGGGGCCGAGGTATTCGGTGTGGTCGAGCCCGATGGGAGTGATGACGGCGACCTGGCCGTCGATCACATTGGTGGCGTCCCAGCGGCCGCCCAGTCCGGTCTCCACCACGGCCACGTCCACGGGCGCTTCGGCGAAGGCCGCGTAGGCCATCCCGGTGAGCACCTCGAACTTCGACATGGCCGGGCCGCCGGCGGCTTTGGACTGCGCGTCGATCATCTCGATGTACGGCAGCAGCTCCCGGTACACCTCGACATACCGTCCCGGCGTGATGGGCGCGTTGTCGATGGCGATGCGCTCGGTGGCCAGCTGCAGGTGCGGGCTGGTGATCCGCCCGGTGCGCCGGTGCAGCGCGGTGAGCAGCGAGTCGATCATCCGGGTGACCGAGGTCTTGCCGTTGGTGCCCGCGATGTGGATGGCCGGATAGGACTGCTGGGGCGAGCCCAGCAGGTCCATCAGCGTCGCGATCCGGGACAGCGACGGCTCGATCTTGGTCTCCGGCCAGCGCTGGTCGAGTTCGGCCTCGACCAGCGCCATTTCGGCGAGATCCACCGGCGAGGTGCCGTGGGACAGCGAGCCCTCCGAGTACTGACGCTCCGGTTCGTCGTTCACTTGGCGGCCAGCTTGGCGATCTCGGCCAGGCGTGCGGTGACGCGCTCGACGTCGCCCTCGGCGATCTCCTTGCGCGCCTTGATCTTCGCGACCACCTCGTCGGGGGCCTTGGCCAGGAAGGCCTCGTTGCCGAGCTTGCCGTTGGTGCCGGCGAGCTCCTTCTGCGCGGCGGCGAGGTCCTTCTCCAGGCGGCGGCGCTCGGCGTCGAGGTCGACGGTGCCGGACGTGTCGATCTCGACGGTCACGGTGGCGGCGGACAGCCGCACCTCCAGCGACGCGGTGGCGGCGAAGTCGTCACCGGCGGCGGTGAGCTTGGCCAGGTTGGCGATGCCGGCTTCCTGCGCGAACAGGTCGGCGGTATCGATGCCGATCAGCTTCGCCGCCACCTTCTGGCTGTCGGCCAGGCCCTGGTCGGCGCGGAAGCGGCGGATCTCGGTGATCAGCTTCTGGGTGTCGGCGACGCGGCGGGCGGCCGCGGCGTCGGCGGTCGCGCCGGAGACGGTCGGCCAGGAGGAGATGACGATGGACTCGCCCTCCGCGCCCTCGGTGAGGGCCTGCCACAGGGTCTCGGTGACGAAGGGGACGGCCGGGTGCAGCAGGCGCAGCACGGCGTCGAGGACGGTGCCGAGCACGACGCGGGTGCTGGCGGCGCGCTCCTCGGAGCCGGCGAACTGGACCTTCGCCAATTCCAGGTACCAGCTGCAGAATTCGTCCCACGCGAAGTGGTAGAGCCCTTCGAGGGCCTTGCTGAACTCGTAGCGGTCCAGGGCGCCGTCGACCTCGGCGATGACCTCGTCGAGGCGGTCCAGGATCCACAGGTCGCTGTCGGTGAGGGTGTCGCGGGCGGGCAGTTCGCCCGGCTGCGCACCGTTCATGAGCGCGAACTTGGTGGCGTTGAACAGCTTGGTGATGAAGCTGCGCGAGGCGCTGACGTGCGCGGTGCCGACCGAGAGGTCGCCGCCGGGCTGGGCGCCGCGGGCCAGGGTGAAGCGGGTGGCGTCGGCGCCGTACTCCTCGATCCAGTCCAGCGGGTCGATGCCGTTGCCGCGCGACTTCGACATCTTCTTGCCGTGTTCGTCGCGAATCAGGCCGTGCAGGAACACATCCTGGAACGGGACCTGCTTGGCGTCCTTGCCCGCGGTGAGCACCGGGTCGTCGGAGACGAACATGCCGAACATCATCATCCTGGCGACCCAGAAGAAGAGGATGTCGTAGCCGGTGACCAGCACGCTGGTCGGGTAGAACTTGCGCAGTTCCTCGGTGGAGTCGGGCCAGCCCATGGTGGAGAAGGGCCACAGGCCCGAGGAGAACCAGGTGTCGAGCACGTCCGGGTCCTGGACGTAGCCCTCGGGGGCCTGCTCGTCGGGGCCGACGCAGACGATCTCGCCCTCGGGGCCGTACCAGATCGGGATGCGGTGGCCCCACCACAGCTGACGGGAGATGTTCCAGTCGTGCATGTTGTCGACCCACTCGAACCAGCGCGGTTCCTGGCTGGCGGGGTGGATCTTCACGTCGCCGTTGCGGACCGCGTCGCCGGCGGCCTTGGCGATGCCCTCGACCTTGACCCACCACTGCATGGACAGGCGGGGTTCGATGGGTTCGCCGGAGCGCTCGGAGTGGCCGACCTGGTGGATGTAGGGGTACTTGCGGCCGACCACGCGGCCCTCCGACTCGAGCCGCTCGCGGATCTTGACCCGGGCCTCGAAGCGGTCCATGCCGTCGAATTCGGTTCCGCTGTCGGCGATCTTGCCGGTGATGTCCATGATGGTCGGCATGGGCAGGTTGTGGCGCAGGCCGAGCTCGAAGTCGTTGGGGTCGTGCGCCGGGGTGATCTTGACCGCGCCGGAGCCGAATTCGGGGTCCACGTAGTCGTCGGCCACGATCGGGATCTGGCGGCCGGTGATCGGGTGGTAGACGGTGGTGCCGATGAGGGCCTGGTAGCGCTCGTCGTCGGGGTGCACCGCGACGGCGGTGTCACCGAGCATGGTCTCCACGCGGGTGGTGGCGACGATCACGTGCGGCTCGTCGTCGTTCAGGGAGCCGTAGCGCAGCGAGACGAGCTCGCCCTCGACCTCCTTGTGGTCCACCTCGAGGTCGGAGATGCCGGTCTTCAGCACCGGCGACCAGTTCACCAGGCGTTCGGCGCGGTAGATGAGGCCCGCGTCGTAGAGGCGCTTGAAGATGGTCTGCACGGCGCGGGACAGCCCGTCGTCCATGGTGAAGCGGTCGCGGCTCCAGTCGACGCCGTCGCCGAGGCGGCGCATCTGGCCCTGGATCTGGCCGCCGGATTCGCGCTTCCAGTCCCAGACCTTGTCGACGAACAGTTCGCGGCCGAAGTCTTCCTTGGTCTTGCCGTCGACGGCGAGCTGCTTCTCCACCACGGTCTGGGTGGCGATGCCGGCGTGGTCCATGCCGGGCAGCCACAGCACCTCGAAGCCCTGCATGCGCTTGCGGCGGGTCAGCAGGTCCATGAGGGTGTGGTCGAGGGCGTGGCCCATGTGCAGGGTGCCGGTGACGTTCGGCGGGGGCAGCACGATCGAGTACGCGGGCTTGGCGCTGCCCGGGTCGGCGGTGAAGTAACCGGCGCCTACCCAGCGCTCGTACAGGTCGGCCTCGACGTCGCTGGGGTTCCAGCTCTTGGGGAGGGCATCGGCACGATTACGCGGGTTCTCAGAGGCTGCGCTGGTCACCGTGTGATTCTAAGGGCTGGGATTATCGCCCAACGACCGGGTTTTTCCCAGGGGTGATTTTGGATAGCCGAAGGGCGGGGCTCTCGGTGGATGAGGGACACCGAAAGCCCCGCCCTCGATGGTCAGCCTACCGCCGTTTCGGCGCATTCCCCCGGATCCTTGGCCAATTCTCAGGTTCTGAGCCAAATGGGCCAGGGTAGACCAGGTTTCGTTGCAATCACGTTGTGTCGGACACATTGTTCCCGCGTCGTGACCGGAGTCGTATCCGTGTCGTCACATGGCCCTTTCGAGGCAACCGAGCGGTAGCCTGAAATCCATGAATCCGATTGTCACACGGTTGATGTCGACGGTCGCCGGCCAGCTGGGCCACCCCAGCGGCACCCTCGGCAAGGTGGTCGCCCGCGTGCTCAACCGAGGCAACCGCCCCCTGATCGAGGCCGCGGTCACCGCCGCCGAGGTCACCCCCACCGACGCGGCCGCCGATATCGGCTTCGGCGGCGGCATCGGCCTCACGCTGCTGCTGGGCCGGGTCGGTACCACCGGCACCGTGACCGGAGTCGAGCTCTCCGCGGACATGCTGTCCCGGGCCCGCGCCGAGTACTCGGCCGATCTGTCCTCCAAGCGATTGCGCCTGGTCGAGGGATCGCTGACCCAACTCCCCCTGGCCGACGACTCGCTGGACGCCGTAATCACCTGCAACACCATCTATTTCGTGCCCGAGTTGGACGCGGCCTGCACCGAGCTGGCTCGCGTCCTGAAGCCCAAGGGCCGCTTGGTGATCGGCATCGGCGACCCGGACGGGATGGCGAAAATGCCTTTCACCTCTTACGGATTCACGCTGCGACCGGTCGCCGAGGTCCGTGCGGCGCTGGAGCGGGCCGGCCTCACGGTCGATCAGCGTGAGATCACCAACAGGCCGATGACCGGCTACCTGCTCATCGCCCGCCCGGCCTGAATACGACTGGTGCCCCACACCTTTCGACGTGGGGCACCAATGTGGACGACTCAGGGGACGAGGACGTCCAGTACGCCGGGGTGGGCGCGGAAGAGCGCCGGGAGGAGACCGGCCGGGTCGCCGTCCGCGGTGGCGGGTGCGCCGGGGGCGGTGAGACGGATCTCACGGGCCTGGTACTGGACCGCGGCCGGGTGGTCGATGCGCTTGCCGGAGGACAGGGTCGGGAGCAGGCGCAGCATTTCCAGGCGGGACATGGCGCCGACGACGGTGAGGTCGAGCAGGCCGTCGTCGATCCGCGCGTCGGGGGTGATGAGCATGCCGCCCCCGTAGGTGCGGGTGTTGCCGACCGCCACCATGACCGCGTCGAGTTCGAGGACCGTGCCGTCCGGGTGGTCGGGGGAACCGGTCAGTTCGATGCGGTAGGGCACCGCGAGCTTGCCCGCGAGTTCGAGCAGAGCGGCGACGGTGTAGCGCATCGGGCCGTTGGGCCAGCGCAAGGCGTTGGCGCGCAGGGTGACCCGCGCGTCGAGGCCGGTGCCGGTGACCGTGGCGAACCAGATGGCCCGGCCGGACTCCTCGGTCTCGACGGTGCCGAGATCGATGGCGCGGGTGCGCCCGTCCAGGATGGTGGCCACCGCGGCGGCGGTGTCGTCGGGGACGCCGAGTTCGCGGGCCAGGTCGTTGCCGGTGCCGCCCGGGATCAGGCCCAGCGGGATGCCGGTGCCGACCAGGGCCTGCAGCACGACGCCGACCAGGCCGTCGCCGCCCGCGGCGACGACGGCGTCGGGGCGGGCGTCCGGGTCGGCCAGGGCCTTGCGGACCAGCCGCTCGCTGTCGGCGGCGGAGTCGCCGAGGATCTCGGTGACCTGGACGCCGAACTCGGCGAACCGGTTGGCCGCCTCGACAGCGACCATGGCGCCCTTGCCGTGCCCGGACAGCGGGTTGGTCACCAGGGCGATGGAGCGGATGGTTCTCACGGAATCAGCTTCCCAGGGTTGAGGATTCCGGTGGGGTCGACGGTGTTCTTCACCGCGCGCAGCACCTGGACGCCCAGGTCACCGATCTCGTCGGTCATCCACGGGCGGTGATCCGCGCCGATGGCGTGATGGTGGGTGATGGTGCCGCCGGCGGCCACGATGGCGTCGCCCGCGGCCTTCTTGGCCACGGCCCAGCCCGCGATCGGGTCCTCGGCCTGCTTGGCGACGATGGTGAAGTACAGCGACGCGCCGGTCGGGTAGGTGTGCGAGATGTGGCACATGACCAGGGCCGGCTGGCCGAGCGCCTCGACCAGCGCCGCGGTCACCCGCTCCTTCAGGTTGGCGAGATTGCTCCAGGTGGTGGCGGTTTCCAGGGTCTCGCACAGCACGCCCACGTCCAGCAGCGCGTCCCGCAGATAGGGGGCGGCGAAGCGGCCGTGCTCCCATTCCTTGGCCGGGCCCTCGCCCAGCGCGGTGCCGCCGGCGGCGGCCAGCAGGGCGGCGGCCTCGGCGCTGCGGGCGGTCACGTGCGCGGCGGTGCCCTCGAAGGTGGTGACGGCGAGGCAGCCGCCGACGGCCGCGCCGCCGATGTCCCCGGCGCGAGCCAGGTTCAGGCCGGTCTCGGCCTCGTCGGACAGCCGCATGACGGTCGGGGCGGCCCCGCCCTGGATGACCGCGCGCAGGGCGTTGGCGCCGGTGGCGAAGTCGGGGAAGGACCAGGCCTGGTAGCCGGTGGTCTCGGGGACCGGGTGCACGCGCAGGGTGACCTCGGTGATGATGCCGAGCGCGCCCTCGGAGCCGGAGAACAGTTCGCGCAGATCGGGTCCGGCGGCGGAGGCGGGGGCGCGGCCCAGGTCGAGATCGCCCGCGGGGGTGGCGATCCGGAAGCGCTGGATCATGTCGTCGAAGCGCCCGTACCCGGCGGAGGCCTGGCCCGAGGACCGGGTGGCCGCGAAGCCGCCGATGGTGGCGTATTCGAAGCTCTGCGGGAAGTGGCCGAGCGACAGGCCGTGGCGGGCGAGCAGTTCCTCGGCCTGCGGACCGGACAGGCCCGCGCCGAGGGTGGCGGTGCCGCTGATCGGGTCGACGTCGGTGAGGGTGTCGAGGCGGCGCAGGTCGAGGGCGAGGACGGCGCCGAAGCCGCCGCGCGCGGGGTCGAGGCCGCCGACGACGCTGGTGCCGCCGCCGAAGGGGACGACCGCGATGGCGTTGGCGGCGCAGTACTTCAGGACCGCGAGGACCTGGTCGTGATCGGCGGGGAAGACGACGGCGTCGGGCGCGTCCTGTTCCCCGTCGGCGCGGCGGCGCAGCAGGTCTGGGGTGGATTTGCCGCCGGCGCGGAGCAGCCGGTCGCGGTGGTCGATGGAGAGGTGCTCGGCTCCGACCACCGCGACGAGCCCGGCGTGCTGGTCCGGGGTGAGTGCGGAGGCGCGCAGCGGCACGTCGCCCTCATCGCGACGGGTCACCGGCTCGCCGGACACCCCGAAAACCTGCGTGAGCAGTCCCCGGATCTGCTCGGACAGTGGTTTGTGTCCGGCCGGGGAGCCCCAGGCGTCCCACACCATACTCGGGCGGACCTGCGGCTCGCCCGGGTTCGCAGTGGATGCGGAAGCTGCTTGTGTGTCGACCATGCGTTACAGTGTGACATAGAATGTCAAGCAGTAACGGCAACTACTCTCCCATGGTGGCAACCATGAGCTCTACCGAACCATCTTCCGCCGTCGACCGGGCGATCCTGGACGCGGCGCGCGCCTGCGTGGCCGAATTCGGCGTCCGGCGCACCACCCTGACCGAGGTGGCCCGCCGCGCGGGCGTCAGCCGGCCCACCGTGTACCGGCGCTGGCCCGACACCGGTTCCCTGGTGGCCGACCTGCTGGTGCGGGAACTGCGCGAGATCGTCGCCGACACCGCCCCCAGCACCGGCACCGCCCGGGAACGCCTGGTCGGCGCGATCGTCGGCGGCGGCTCCATGATCCGGCGGAACCCGCTGTTCGCCAAGATCTTCCGCGCCGACGCCGACGTCATGCAGACCTACGTCTTCGAACGCCTGGGCCGCAACCAGCGCGCCCTCATCGACCTGTTCGCCGGAGGCATCCGGGAAGGCCAGGCCGACAACTCGATTCGCGACGGCGATCCGGCACACCTGGCCGCCATGCTCCTGCTCATCGCCCAATCCGCGGTCCAGTCCGCGTCCGCCTTCGCCGTGGTGGTCGACAGCGACCACCTCGACGCCGAACTGACCCACGCCCTGCACGGCTACCTCGCACCCGCCCCCGGCGACTCCGGACCGCGATAACGCGTCCGGCGATCGACACCGCACCGAAAGGCCCTGACATGACCAGCAATCCGGCTCCGTCCCATTCCGCGCTCAATCGCGAGCGGCGGCAGCGGGAGCTGACCGCGCTGGGCGACGGGTCCGCGATCGACATGCTGGTGATCGGCGGTGGCATCACCGGTGTCGGTGTGGCCCTGGACGCGGCCGCGCGCGGGCTGCGCACGGTCCTGGTGGAGAAGCACGACTTCGCGTTCGGCACCAGCCGCTGGAGCTCCAAGCTGGTGCACGGCGGGCTGCGGTACCTGGCCAGCGGCGGCGTCGGGATCGCGCACGAGAGCGCGGTCGAACGCGACATCCTGCTCACCCGCACCGCCCCGCACCTGACCCGCGCCCTGCCGCAGGTGGTGCCGCTGCTGCCGAGCATCGGCACGGCGCAGAAACTGCTGGTGCGCACCGGATTCCTGGCCGGTGACGTGCTGCGCCGGACCGCCGGGACCCCGGCCTCGGTGCTGCCGCGCTCGCGACGGGTGGCGGCCGCGGAGGCGCTGCGGCTGGCCCCGACGGTGCGGCGGTCCGGGCTGCGCGGCGGATTGCTGGCCTGGGACGGGCAACTGGTCGACGACGCGCGATTGGTGGTGGCCATCGCCCGCACCGCGGCACGGGAGGGCGCGACGGTGCTGACCCGGGTCGAGGCCGTCGACGTCACCGGCACCTCGGCCACGCTGCGGGACACGCTGACCGGTGAAACCCTGTCCGTGACAGCGCGTTCGGTGGTGAACGCCACCGGCGTGTGGGCCGATCAGGTGGATCCGAGCATCGAGTTGCGGCCCTCGCGCGGCACCCACCTGGTGTTCGACGCGGCCGCGTTCGGCGGCCTGACCGCCTCACTGACCGTGCCGATCCCCGGCAGCACCAGCCGTTTCATCTTCGCGTTCCCGGCCGCGCACAACCGCGTGTACCTGGGCCTTACCGACGAGGAGGCGCCCGGCCCGGTGCCGGACGTCCCGCACGCCACCGACGGCGAGATCGACTTCCTGCTCGACACCGTCAACACCGTGCTGCGGGAGCCGTTGCGCCGCAGCGATATCCGCGGCAGCTTCGCTGGCCTGCGGCCGCTGCTGCGCACCGGCGACGACAGCACCGCCGACATCTCCCGCGAGCACGCGGTGCTGACCTCCCCCACCGGCGTGATCACCGTGGTCGGCGGCAAGCTCACCACCTACCGGAAGATGGCCGAGGACGCGGTGGACGCGGCCGTCGGGCACGCGCGGCTCGCCGCCGCGCCGTGCCGCACTCGCGCGCTGCCGCTGGTGGGCGCGGTCTCCGGTGCGGAACGCGACGCCATCGAGGCCCCGCCGCGGCTGGTCGAGCGCTACGGCAGCGAGGCGGCCGCGGTGCTGGAATTGTCGCGCCGGCATCCGACGCTGGCGGCGGAGGTCGCCCCCGGCATGGATGTCACCGGGGCCGAATTCGCTTACGCGGTCAGCCATGAGGGCGCGCTGGACGAATCCGATCTGCTCGACCGCCGGACCCGGATCGGGCTGGTCGACACCGACCGCAAGGCCGCCGAACCGGCCGCGCTGGCCGCCTTCCTGTAATCCAAAGCCGCCGTCCGGCACGTCTCCGCTGTCCGCCCATACGAGGCGTTTCTCTTGGACGTGCCGCATGGGCGCGAGCAGCAGGCAGGCACAGCGCGGCGATCAGCCGGTGACGGCGCAGCCCGAGCCCGTCGGCAGTCCGGTGCCCACCTGGATGTCGACGTAGGGGAACACATCCGGGGAATCGGCATGGCGCTGCCAGATCTGGAGGCGGTGCGGTCCGGGCGTGGTGGGCGTCCAGCGGGCCTGTGCCAGCGAGCCGGAGGGGTTGGCGACGGCGAAGGGAACGCTGTTGTCGTAGAACACGACCGGGGTGACCGGGTCGTCGACGATCCCGTCGATGTCATAGGAGCAACCGGTCCCGTAGTTGGTGGCGGGGCCGAAGCTGATGCCCGGATCGATGCCGACCCGGGTGCCGGTGGCCTCGGCGGGAGCGGCCAGTGCGGCGAGCGCGGCGACGGTGGCGAGGGTGGCCGCCGAGGCGGTGGTGGTCCTGATGATCGAGCCCGTCATGGTTCGGTCCTCATCGGGTGCCGCCGGAGCCGAATGCCCCGGCACGATGCCTCGATCCTGGCCCCCGGATTGCCGCTTCGTGCCGCATTGTCGCAATCCGCCGATCACGTGTCGCCGCGATCGGCTTGTGGACCTGCCGGATACGCGGCTGTGGTCCGGCCATATGCACGAGTGTGGAACGGTCATATGCTTGGCTGCGATGTTCCGAGCGCGGGGAGAGGCGCGGGCAGAGGGAGGCGCGGATGGGTCGGATTCCGACGACGGTCGGGGTGATACCTGGGGCCGGGCTGGTCGCCCGGTTCGGAAACGTGGTGATCGTCCTGCACGGCGAGAGCCCGTCCACGGACCGCATCCTCGGCGCGGCCGAGACCGCCGCGAACGCGGCCGACCCCGGCATGGCCATCGCCCAGCGCCTGGCCGCCACCGTCTTCACCAGCAGCACCGCCCAGCCCCCGGCCTTCGGGGTGGTCGCCCCCACCGCGGGCGGCATCCTGATCCTGCTGCGCGGCTCGGTCAGCGCCACCGTCGACGGCCCCGAGGGCCACCGCGTCCTCTCCGGTCAACGGGCCATGACCTGGGCCGACGAGATCATTCAGGACCCGATCCGCCGTCTCACCCTGTCCGCCGACCGCGCGACCGGCGAGACCCCGCACAGCGACCTGCGCGCGGGCGTCGTGCCCGGCGGCGGCGTAGTCCTGCACGCGCCCATCTCCGGACTTCCTTCCCAGCGCGGCGGCGACTCACCCGCGAAGGCGGCGCACGCTCCCGCACAGGACTCCGCTCCCCCGCAGAACCGCGCCCCCGATCAGCGGCCCCTGGCCAAATCCGGCCCGGCGACACAACACCCGTCAGGTCCGGTCGTCGCGTCCGGTCCCGCCTCGGCGTCGAGCCCTGCCATCCAGCGCGGGTCCACACCGCCTCCCACCCAGCACGCCGCCGCGCCACCCACCCCGCACGCGCAGGGGCCAGGTTCCGAGGCGAATGCGGAGGTGACCCGACGGGTCACACCCACGCAGTCGCAGACCGGCTTCACCCCCGCCCCCTCGGCGGGCGCGGAAGCCGATCGCGGACAGGCGGTTTCCCCGTCGGCGGCCGATTCGATGCCCAAGGCGGGGCCGGTGCATCCCCGGAACGCGGCGACGACTCCGCGAGCCGGTGGCCCGGATATGACGAAGAAGCCCGCGGCCCCGTCGCAGCCCGCCGAGCGGCGGGACGATCGGCCGGATCCGGAGGATCAGCCGCCGACGGCCGCCTATGTCTCGGAGCCCGAGGTCGCCGAGACGCGGGCGGCGGGCACTCCGCCGTCCACGTCCACGCTGGCGGGTCCGGGCGCGTCGCTCACGAGCGCGGAGGGTGAGACCTATCCGCTGGATCGCCCGTATGTGATCGGGCGCGACCCGATGATCGACGAGGCGGTGCGGCGGGCGGTGGCCTCGCCCATCGTGATCGCGCGCGATCGCCACGTGTCCCGGGTGCACGCGCGCGTGTTCGTCGAGAAGGGCCAGGTGTTCGTGCGGGACGCGGGCACACCGGGCGGCACCTATGTGGCGGCGCCGGGTGCGGCGGACTGGGTTCGGGTGGGTCAGCAGCCGATGGAGTTGAAGGCGGGCTGGAGCCTGCGGATCGGCGAGCGGGTGCTCACCTACCGCACGGCGTGAATCTCATTGCAGCGCTGACCAGTCCCCGCGTTGGAGGGCGTCGCGCGCGTTCGGCGGGATCGCGAGGCGGGCGCGGACGGCCTGCTGGGCGGCGGCCACATCGGTCGGGTGGTGGCCGAGGACGATCGCGCCGACCACCCGGCCCTGGGACAGGATCAGGCGCCGGTAGGAGGGCCGCGGCGACCCGTCGACGACGATCACCTCGTCGTGCTGCTCGGGTTCGACCCGGCCGATGCCGAACAGTTCCAGTCCGACGCCCTTGAGGATGGTGGCCGGCGTCTCCGCGGTGAGCACCTGCTGTCCGCCGAGCGCGTTGACGGCGGCGGCCTGCGCCTGTTCGGCCGCGATGGGCCACAGGCCGAGGACGCGGTCGCGGTGTTCGGCGACGTCGCCGGCGGCGTACACGTTGGGCGCGGCGGTACGCATCCGGTCGTCCACGAGAATGCCGCGACGGCAAGGGATTCCGGCGCGCACGGCCAGGTCGGTATTGGGTTTGATACCGGTGGCGGTGAGGAAGACCTCGCAGGGCAGCACGGTGCCGTCTTTCAGAACGACACCGCGAACGGGGTCCGCCCGGTGCCGGTCGACCGCGGATCCACCCGGGCCGCCGGGTCCACCGGGACCGGAATCGCCTGTCAGCGCGGCTGTTTCGGCCCGGTACCGGACTTCGATCCGCGCCCGGGTGAGGTGGTCGGCGACCATGGCGGAGGCGCGCGCGTCGAGCTGCTTGCTCAGCAGCCGGGAACCGCGCTCCAGCACGGTGACCCGTAAACCCAGCTGATGCAGCGCGTACGCGGCCTCGAGCCCGAGCAGGCCGCCGCCCGCGACCACGGCACGGGTGCAGGACCGCTGCTGGGCATAGGCCCGAATGTCGAGCGCGTCCCCGGCTTCCCGAAGCACGAAGCTGCCCGGCCGGTGCAGGCCCTCGATCTCGGGCAGCGCGGCGGACGCGCCGGTGGCGAGGATCAGCCGGTCGTAGGGCAGCACATCGCCGGTGCCGAGGTGCACTCGTTGTGCACGCGGATCCAGGTGTGTGACAAGGGTATTCAGCCACGGTGTGATCCGGTGGTCCTCGTACCACTGCTCGGGTTGCAGATAAAGCCCCTGCATGGCGGAGCGGCCGGGGATGAGCCGGGAGATGCCCATGCGGTTGTAGAAGTCGTGGGATTCCCGCCCGATCAGGTGGATCTCGCAGTCGGGGTGGCCGCGGCGCAGGAAGTCGGCGGCGGTGACGCCCGCGATGCCGGTGCCGATGACGACCAGGCTCACCAGGGAGCGGTCGAAGTGGGCGGGCCGGTCGCCGGTGGCGCGGCCGGGCTGCGGGGTGAGCGAGACGCGCACGCCGCCTTCGTTGATCCGCGCGCAGCAGGCCATGCGGGTGTTGTCGGCGAATCCCAGTCGGCGCAGGGTGTTCTGCTCGTCGCCGGTCGGTGCGCACAGTTTCTCGCCGCCCTCGAGGATGGCGACCGGGTCCGCGCCGCAGACGCCCATGCGGCAGCCCGACTCCAGCGGCAGGTTCGCCTTCTCGGCCAGGTCGAGCAGGCTGACACCGATCTCGGCGGCCACGGTGCGGCCGTCGAACTCCACCGAAGCGCCGGGAGCCGTTGCCTTCTCGGCCTCGCGCGGGCGCGGGAACGGCAGCAGCACGGGTTCGGTGCGCGCCCCGGTGGTGAGCGCGTACTGGAGTTCGCTGACCCGGGTACGCGCCAGGAACAGCAACGTCGCCGCCAGGACGAACAGACTGATCGGCCACCGCAGCCAGGCCACTCCCCCGGCACCGGTGACGGTGGTGAACGCCCCGAGCAGCACCGGCCCCGCGAACCAGTAGAAGCCGTTCAACGCGATGGCCGCGTACACCGCCGACAGCACGGCCGCGCTCACCCCGGTCAGCGCCTCGACCGCGAAGTAGACGCCCACCGCGACCAGCACGGCCGCCCCCAGCGCCAGATACCGTTGCGGCACAGCGACACCCGGATACCCGGCCAGCACCATGAATCCGAGGACGAATCCGGGCAGCGCGGCGGCGAACAGTTTGCGCGGCGCGCTCCAGCCGGGATCCGGGTCGGCCATATCGGCTTGGTAGGCGGCGCGCGGTTTGAAGTCGAAGCAGTTCTTGGCGCAGCCCAGGCACGGCTGACAGTGATTGTTGGCGATGGTGACGAACGGCGTCTGCCCGTAGGCGCGCTGCAACGGGAACAGCGGGCAGATGCTGGAGCACCACCCGCTCTTTCCCTTGAACGCGATGCCACCGGTGAACGCGGCCAGCAGCACCGTGGAAAGCACTATGCCCGTGGCGATTCCGCTGCGATCGAGTCCGGCCACCCGGGATCCGGCGATGCCGAAGAACAGGGCGACCGCGATCAGATACCCGCGCTGCTGCAACCAGGCCGGTGCGGTGGCCCCGCGGGTGAAGCGCAGCAGCCGGGGCAGCTGATTGGTGGCGGCGAGCGGACAGGTGTTGCGCCACAACCCCGGTGCGATCAGGAACAGCCCGGGCAGCAGCGGCACCACGATCTTGAAGAAGACGAACAGCCCGCCCGCCGGCCGCACGAACAGCGTGACGATCAAGGCCAGGTACGCGGTGATGCTCAGCACGCGCACGCCCTGCCAGACCCGCAGCGGGATCCGGCTGGGCAGTTCGGTGAAGGCGGGGAACAGGTTCCGCTGTCCGGTCGGGTCGAGGCCGAGGACCCGGTTGGCGACCGCCACCCAGCCGGGCGGCGGGGTGGGTTCCGCGCCGGGTGGCCGGGGAATCACGCTGGAGGGCCCGAGTACGGTCTCGGATCCGTCGAAGCCGTCGGGTTCGGCGGTGGGCATGTGCAGCACCAGGATCTCGCAGCGTCCCAGCCGCACCACGTCGCCGGTCATCAGTTCGCGCCGCCCGGTCAACGCCACCCCGTTGACGGTGGTGCCGTTGCGGCTCCCCAGGTCGACCACGGACAGCGCGGTCGGTGTGGGCACCAGCCGCAGGTGCTGCCGGGACACCCCGCCGTCGGCGAGCACCTCGTGGCTGCCGTCGCGTCCGAACACGATGGGCCCGTCCAGCATGCGCCGCCGCGCGGGCCGTCCCCATTCGCGGATCTCGATGACCGGCCGACCAGCCATGCTCCCACCCCTTCCCCTGCGCGGCCGCCGATCGCGCCGCGCTCGTGCTTGTATCGCCGATTTCCGGGCTCACCATTACCGTCGAGGCGCGGTGTCCCGCATCCGAACCTGTTCGCGGCGAACCGCGATTTTCAGGCGCGCTCCCGTAGTCGCTGCACCCGCACGTAGCGGTACCGTTTCCCAACCCGTCTGCACCCGGTCGCGAGCGCCAGTCCCGTCACCGCACCGCCTGCGGCACAGGCGATCACGCCGAGCGGGGTGGGTTCCCGCCCGAGCAGCACCCACGCCGCGCCGACGGCGGCCACCCCCAGCAGTCCCATACTGATGGCCAGCCCGACGGTCGACGCGAACCGGGCGCTCCCGCGTCGCAGCGTCCGCGCGTTCGATTCGGCGTAGGCCGCCGCGAACAACAGCAGCAACGCCAGCCCGACCCCGGTGGCCGTGGTGGTCGCGGGCTGCTGTGTCCGCACCCCGAACCGATAGGCGGCCGTCTCGGACCCATTGCGGGACAATGACAATTCCCCGGTCAGCCGTCCGGCGAGGACATACCGGTTCACCGGCGCGGCCGCCTCCCCCGCGCCTCCGGCCAGCGTCGTCTCCTCGCCTCCGGCCCGCAGCCCGAGCACATTCACCGACAGCTTCGCGCCATCGGCCGACCCACCCGACACCGTGATCGGCACCGGCTTGGACAGATCCAGCACCACCGTCTCGGCTGCCGGATCGACCCCGCCGATCCGCACCATCCCCACCGGCGGCGCCTCCCGCCCGACGGCCCCGATCCCGAGCACCGCGGCCCCGCCGGTCACCACCGCCAGCAGCCCCGCCACCAGGAACGGAACCCGCGGCGACGGCAAGGTCACCACCTGCTGCACCGGCACCAGATCCGCCCGCGCCACCTCCACCAACCGCACCCCGCCGTGCTGAATCGGCTCCCGGGGCCGAACCCGCTCCATCGGCTGGGTCGGCCCGAACCCGAGACCCGCGGCCCCGCGTTCGTCTCTCCTTCCGCCACCTCCCGGCCCGGGAACCGGTCCCCCGGGCCTCGGCCCACCATGACCTGAGGGAGGAGCCCCGCCGGGCGCGGGTCCTGGGCCCTGCCCCGCCCGCATCGTCGGCGCCGAGCGTCGATCGGCGGGAGTTGCCGCACGAGTGGCGTCGGGCAGCCGCTGCGATCGGACAGGTTGCGGCCCAGGGGTTATCGGACCGAATCCGGCATCCCGGGTGCGCGCGCCCGGCGGCATGGTTCCCGGCCCGGTTCGCGTCCCCGGGCCGGTGGGCATCCGGGGGCCTGGCTGCGGGGTGAACGGTCCCTGGGGGCCGCGCATCGGGGGTGGGGTGAAGGGGCCCGGGCCCGAGCGCGGGGTGCCCGTGGCCGCGGCGACGATCGTGTCGGCGCCGATGACCGGGATGCCCACGGGGGTGAGCCAATTCGTGCCCCAGAAGTGGGCGGCGGTTTCGGCGATGGCGATGCCGAAGGTCTCGGCGGTGTCGTAGCGTTCGGCCGGGTCGGAGGCGAGGCCGCGCATGACGGCCTCGGCGATGGGGTGGGGGATGAAGGGGGCGACCTCGGTGAGGGGGACGGGGTCGGAGTAGGCGTGGGCGAAGAGCAGGGCCAGCGCGTCGGATCCGGTCGAAAAGGGCAGGACGCCGGAGAGGAGCTGGTAGAGCATGGTGGCGAGGGCGTAGACGTCGGTGGCCGGGGAGAGCCCTTGGCCGCGAACCTGTTCGGGGGCGATGTAGGAGGGGGTCCCGATGATCTCGCCCGCCTTGGTGACCAGGGTGTCCTCGCCGCCGACGATCTTGGCGATGCCGAAGTCGGTGAGTTTGAGCGCCCCGTTGGCGGCGAACATCAGGTTGGAGGGTTTGACGTCGCGGTGCAGGATGCCGCTGCGGTGCGCGGCGTCCAACCCGGCCGCGCAGGACAGCGCGACCGCGACCGCGGCGGTGGCCTCGAATCCCGCGGTGATGAACCGGTTCTCGACGGTCCCGCCGGGCAGGTATTCGAGGACCAGCAGGCACAGGTCGTCGTGTTCGATGTAGTCGTAGACCGGCACCACGTGCGGGTGGTCGAGCGCCGCCATCACCCGCGCCTCGTCGACGAAGCGCCGCCGCACCTGCATATCGTCGGCGAAGTGCGGCGGGATCTGTTTGATGGCGACCCGCCGGTGCAGTCCGCGATGCACCCCCGCCAGCACCACCCCGCATCCGCCGCGCCCGATCTGCCCGCCGATCTCGTACCCGGGCAGCGCGGCCCGCACACGCGCCACATCGGCGTCGCTGAGATTCCCCGCGCTCATCTCCCCGCGCCCTCCGACCGGAATCCGGTCCCACCGGGATCACTGCGTAGCGTCGGCTCGTCGTCGGGATCGGACGTGCCCGGTCGTTGCACACCCGCCGGATACCCGGCGGTCTGCTCACCGGTTCCGGCCGGACTCGCCCCGCCACCGGGCTCGCCGACAGCGGGCGCCCAGCCCGACGGCAGCAGCGTCTCGGCTCCGACCTCCGGTCGCCCACCCGACTGCGGGGAATGCACCGTGGTGGTGGCGTTTTCGCCGGTGTCGGGCAGCATGGCGGAGGCCAGTGGCCCGCCGCCCGGATACGCGCCGCCGAATCCTGACTTCGAGATGCGGGTCGTCTCACCGCTCTGGAACGCGGCGGGATCGGGCGTGGGCGCCGGGGCGGGGCCGCCCGGGAAGACACGCATCGGCCCCTGCGAGGCACCCGGTCCGGGCTGCGCCGCCGTGCCTGACCCTGCGGGCCCATAGGGCACGAATTCCGTTGCCGCACTGGACGTCTGGTTCCGGATATCGAGGTCGGGATAGGTGCCGCCCGGCCCGACCGGCCGCAGGTCGCGGAACGTGCCGCCGTAGGGCGGATTCGGGCCCGCCGGCGCGGCCTGGTGCTCCGGCTCGGGCGGGCCGGGGAACGGCATCGGCGCGCCACTCGCCTGCGGCGCGCCCATCCCGGGCTGCCCGCCGCCGAACGGCACCCCCATTCCACGCGGCGGCGCACCGATCCCGACAGGCGCTCCGATACCGAGGGGCGAGCCGGACCCGGCGGGGAAGCCGCGGGCATCGAGTTCCTGTGCGGCGGCGAGATCTTCGGGATCCAGCCCGAGGTCATCGGATTGCCGTGGCGTGGGCGAGAGGTATCCGGCCAGGAAGAACACGGCCGCGAGCACCCCGGCCAGCGACAACCACAGCACGGTCCCCGGCACCCACCACCGGGCCACCGACCCGGTGAACCCGATCATCAGCCCGATGCCGATGCCGGGCGCGAGCAGCCGCAGCCCGCGCTGCCAGCGGTTGGCCGAGAGCCGTTGGCGCGCAACCGTCAAGGCCGCGTCGGCGATGGCGAGACCGGTCAGGACGGCGATGATGATCCCGAACAGTCCGTACACCGAGGCCAGGGACCCGCGCACGTCGACGACGGTGTGCACGGCGGCCAACGGCTTGCCGTCCTGGCCGATGAGGGTCAGGTCGGAGCCGATCAAGCCGGTCGCCTGCCCGTCCAGTCCGGCCGGATCCAGCCGGTAGGTGAGTTTCTCGGTCTTGCCCGCGCCCACCGTCAATTCGACTGTCGTGGAATAGGAGTAGAAGTTCAGTCCCAGCACGTGCCCGGCGAGGTCGACCCGCCGGATCGACACCGAACCGGACGACTTGTTGGTCACCTCGACGACGACCAGGGACACCTTCTTGGGATCGAGGCGCACCGGATTCCCGGCGTCCGCGCCTCCGATGGCCCGCCCGTCCAGCGTGGCCGTCGCGCTGACCCCGCCCGCCGCGCTCGCGGGCGGGGCCACGAACAGTAGTACGGCGACGGCGAATACGACCGCGGCCAGCCCGGCGTACACCGCCCGGCCCGGTCCCCGCATGCTTCGGGCACCGCGCGCGGTGAGCGGCGGTGCGGTGCGTTCGTTCATCGGGGCCTCCGTGCGGGGAGATGGGAGATCATCCGGTGGCCGTAGAACCAGCCGCCGATGAGCAGGAAGAACACCAGCACCGTCATGGTCGCCGCGCCGCCGCCGACCTGACTGACCAGCACGATGTCCAGGGGCGCGGCCAGCTTCTTGCCGCACTCAGCGGTCACTTGGTGCTGACCGATCTCGGTCCCGCCGGTGGTGAGCGTGGCCTGGAACCCGCCGTCCGCGCCGGCGGTGGTGTCGGCCGCGGCTGCTCCGCCGATCGAAAGCCGCACCGCCGCACCGGGATCACATCCGCTGCCACTGGCCACCACGGGCGCGCCGGGCGGGACCGCGGGCGGATTGAGCTGCAGTCCGGAAACCTGCGGAGCCACAGGCGGCTTGGTCTCGGTAGTCGGCGGTGTGGTGGTGGTCGTGGGCGGCGGTGGCGGTACGGCGGTCGTCACCGAGGTGATGGGCGGCGGATTGCCGCCACCGGTGGCGCATTGACCGTTCGGGGGCTTGACCGAACCGTCGGGACATCTGGGTGGCTGGGTGGTCGGGCAGTCGCCGTTCGCCGGTTTGACCGATCCGTCCGAGCACGTGATCGGAGGATTCGTGGTGGGACAGTCACGATTCGGGGGTTTGGTCGAACCGTCCTTGCATGTCACCGGTGGCGGACAGGTGCTCCCGGCGGGCTTCGTCGTCCCGTCCGAACATCTCTCGGTTGTCGGACACGACCCACCCGCGGGCTTCCAGGAACCGTCCGGGCACCTGGTCGGACACTCCCCGCCCGCGGGCTTCGTCGAACCGTCGGGACACTTCGTCGGGCAGTCCCCGGTCGAGGGCTTCTGGGTACCATCCGGGCAGGTCGGGTGTGCAGGGCACTGGCCACTCGGCGGCTGGACCGAACCGTCCCAGCAGTACGTGATTCTCTTCGACGGGCACACGCCCGACGGGGGTTTCGGAGTGCCGTCATCGCATAACACGGGCTTGTTGCAGTCGGTGCCGCAGCCGTCGCGGGTGCCCGTGTCGTCACAGCTGTGGCCGCACTGCTGCTTCTTGGTGTCACCGCCGCAGTTCTCGGCGACGGCGCATCTCGGTGGATTCGTCGTGGTAGGTGCGACTTTCACCGGCGGGCCGCCCTGGGGTGCGGGCTGCGGGACGGTGGTGGTGATCGGCGCCGGGGCGCTGATTCCCGGGTTGGCCCAACCGATTCCGGCCGGGAGCCCGAGCGCCAGGAGCGCTGCGAGCAGGAGGACAAGGTGTAAGGTCCGGGGTGAAAATCTCACCGCGCGGGCCAGTTTCGCGTGCCGGTCCCCACCAGCACGCCGAGTGGAATTCAGTGAAGTACTCATTCGGCGTGACCTCGCTTGTTCGATGGTAAGGCCAACCGCGCCCCCGCCGCCCTGTCTATCGCTGTGGCGATCACGCCCGTTCACACTCGGGACCGACCGGTCCGCTGGGTCTCGGGTACCGCGCCCTACGATGGCGATGACCGACTGGGACGCTCCATCGCGCCGAGAGGACAATCGTCACCATGCATCGAGCCGCGCCTGTGAGCGATATCGACGAGTCCGCGCTCCAGGTCACCGCTCCGAAGACCGAGGCCGCGGGAGTCAAGGCGGTCACCGTCGCACTGGAGCGCGCGGTCGAGGAGATGGGCGTGGTGCGCACGGCGCGCACGCTGGCCCGGGTGAATCAGCGCCACGGCTTCGACTGTCCGGGATGCGCCTGGCCGGAACCGACCGGTCGGCGTCGCCCCGCCGAGTTCTGCGAGAACGGCGCGAAGGCCGTCGCCGAGGAGGCGACCCTGCGCACGGTCACCCCCGAGTTCTTCGCCGCCCACTCCGTCGACGACCTGGCCGCCAAGTCCGGCTACTGGCTCGGCCAGCAGGGCCGCCTCACCCATCCGATGGTGCTGCGCGAGGGCGACACCCACTACTCCCCCATCGCCTGGGACGACGCCTACCGCCTGATCGCCGACGCCCTGCGCGGCCTGGACTCCCCCGACGAGGCCGTCTTCTACACCTCCGGCCGCACCGCCAACGAGACCGCGTTCCTCTACCAGCTGCTGGTCCGCGCCTACGGCACCAACAATCTGCCCGACTGCTCGAACATGTGCCATGAGTCCTCGGGCACCGCCCTGGTCAGCTCGATCGGCATCGGCAAGGGCTCGGTCACCATCGACGACTTCACCAAGGCCGACCTGATCATCGTGGCCGGCCAGAACCCGGGCACCAATCACCCGCGCATGCTGTCGGCGCTGGGTGAGGCGAAAGCGCACGGCGCGACCGTGATCGCGGTCAACCCGCTGCCCGAGACAGGCCTCATCGGTTTCAAGGATCCGCAGACCGTCAAGGGCTTCACCGGCGGCATCAGCATCGCCGACGACTTCCTGCAGATCCGCCTGGGCGGCGATATGGCCCTGTTCCAGGGCCTGGCCAAGCTGCTGTTCGACGCCGAGGACCGCGCGCCCGGCACCGTGGTGGACCGCGCCTTCGTGGACGCGCACACCGCGGGCTTCGCCGACTACGAGAAGCACATGCGCGCCGTCGATCTCGACACGGTCGTCGAAGCCACCGGGCTGACGCGCGAAGACCTCGACCGCACCGCGGCGCTGCTGGCCGAGTCGAAGTCGACCATCATCTGCTGGGCCATGGGCCTGACCCAGCAGGTGCACGGCGTCGCCACCATCGAGGAGGCCACCAATCTCCTGCTGCTGCGCGGCATGATCGGCAAGCCCGGCGCGGGCGTGTGCCCGGTGCGCGGCCACTCGAATGTGCAGGGCGACCGCACCATGGGCATCTGGGAGAAGATGCCCGAACCCTTCCTGGCCGCCCTGGACCGCGAATTCGGCATCACCAGCCCCCGCGCCCACGGCTTCGACACCGTGAACGCCATCCGCGCCATGCGCGACGGCCGCGGCAAGGTGTTCTTCGGCATGGGCGGCAATTTCGTCTCCGCCACCCCCGACACCGAGGTCACCGAGGCCGCGCTGCGCACGTGCGCTCTCACCGTGCAGGTTTCGACGAAACTCAACCGCAGCCACGTGGTGCACGGACACACCGCGCTGATCCTGCCGACGCTGGGCCGCACCGACGAGGACGTCCAGGACGGTGTGCGCCAACAGGTTTCGGTCGAGGACTCCATGTCCATGGTGCACCTGTCGACCGGCCGCCTGACCCCGGTCAGCGATCAGCTGCGCAGCGAGGTCGCCATCGTGTGCGAGCTCGCCCAGGAGCTGTTCGGACCCGAGCACGAGGTCCCGTGGGGCGCGTTCCGCCGCGACTACGACCGGATCCGCGACGCCATCGCGCAGGTCGTGCCCGGCTGCGCCGACTACAACGCGAAGGTGCGCGGCCGCAATGGATTCCAGCTGCCGCACCCGCCGCGCGACGCCCGCGAGTTCCGCACCGCCACCGGCAAGGCCAATTTCGCGGTCAACGACCTGCACTGGCTGCCCGTCCCCGCGGGCCGCCTCATCCTGCAGACCCTGCGCAGCCACGACCAGTACAACACCACCATTTACGGCCTCGACGACCGCTACCGCGGCATCC
Source organism: Nocardia sp. CA-136227 (assembly GCF_050955695.1). Classification (NCBI taxonomy): domain Bacteria; kingdom Bacillati; phylum Actinomycetota; class Actinomycetes; order Mycobacteriales; family Nocardiaceae; genus Nocardia; species Nocardia sp. CA-136227. The sequence goes on along the minus strand of NZ_CP192081.1, from coordinate 1,887,887 downwards.
ACAACGGCCGCCGGGTGGTGCTGGTCAACCCCGCCGACATCACCGCGCTCGGATTCGCCGAGGGCGACCTGGTGGACGTCGTCTCCGAGTTCGAGGACGGCAGCGAGCGCAGCGTCGCCGGGTTCCGGCTGGTCGGCTACCCGACCCCGCGCGGCAATGCCGCCGCCTACTATCCGGAGACCAACCCCCTGATCCCCCTGGACCACGTGGCGAAACGCTCGAACACGCCCGTCTCCAAGGCCGTCACCATCCGTTTCGAACCGCACACCCACGTCACCGCATGAACCGGGGCCCCGCATGAGCCGAGTCACCGCACGCCGCCGCACGCTACGCATCTCCCCGCACGGCACCATCACCCGGCCGGACACCCTGGCCGTCGAGGAGCCCCTGGAGATCCGCACCGGCGGGCAGTCACTGACGGTCACCATGCGGACGCCGGGCGCGGACATCGATCTGGTGCACGGCTTCCTCTACGCCGAGGGTGTCATCGACACCGCTGAGGACATCGTCAGCGCCCGCTACTGCGCGGGCACCGACGAGAACGGGCAGAACACCTACAACGTCCTCGACGTCCAGCTGCGGAATCCGGTGCCGATCCAGCCCAGGCCGTTCCTGACCAACAGCTCGTGCGGCCTGTGCGGGAAGACGGCCCTGGACGAGGTCCGGACCCGTATCCGCCACGAGATCCCGGCGGGCGCGCCCCGCATCGATGTGCACACCCTCGCCAAGCTCCCGGCCGAACTCCGTTCCCGCCAGCAGGTTTTCGATGCCACCGGCGGCCTGCACGGCGCGGGCCTGTTCACCGCCGACGGCGAGGCCGTGGCGGTGCGCGAGGACATCGGCCGGCACAATGCCGTGGACAAGCTGGTCGGCTGGGCCTTGCGCGAGAATCGGCTCCCCGCAAGCGATCTCATCCTCATGGTGAGTGGCCGCGCCTCCTTCGAGCTGGTCCAGAAGGCCGTCATGGCGGGCATTCCGGTACTGGGCGCGGTGTCGGCCCCCAGCTCGCTGGCGGTGGATCTGGCCGCCGATTCCGGCCTGACCCTGGTCGGTTTCCTGCGCGGTGAAACCATGAACGTCTACACCGGCGAGGACCGCATCGCACTGTGATGCCCGCGGTGTTCCACAGGGTGAGGCAGCGGGGTCCTTTCCGCCGCTCCGGCTGCTAGTCTCCGCAATAGAACACGTTTCAATTCTGATGGGAGAACCCCTATGGCAGCGCAGCCCCGGGATGTCGTGGAGCAGTACGTGAAGCTGGTCGCGACCGGCCCGACCTCGGCGATCCTCGACCTGTACGCCGAGGACGCCGTGATCGAGGACCCGATCGGCAGCCCCGAACGTCGTGGCCACGAGGCCATCGGCGAGCTGTACAAGGCGCTGGAGAACCTCGAGCGCGAGACCGAGCTGCACACCGTCAAGGTGGCCGGCAACCACGTCGCGGCCCACTTCACCCTGGTCACCGTGTCCAACGGGCACCGCATGACCCTGGCGCCCATCGACGTGATGGAGCTGAACGACGAAGGCAAGATCATCAAGATGCGCGCCTACTGGGGTCAGGACGACCTGAAGATGGAGCAGATCTAGCCACAGGCTTGCCCCTCACCCCCGCCCGAATTACGGTGACAGCACAGTGATTCGGCGAGGGTGGGAGGGCCTGTGCGGATCTCGTTGCGCGGCACCGGTGACGGGGTGCGGATCAGTATGCGGCTGGAGATCAACCGGCGGCGCTGGATCGCCCTGCTCATCATGCTGGGGGTGCTCACCGCGACCGGCCTGGTCACCGGACTGTGGGCGGTGATCGCCCCGGAATCGTTCTACGACAGCTATCCGGGATTCGGGCTGCGCTGGGTGCGCGCCGACGGGCCCTACAACCATCACCTGGCCGCCGACGTGGGGGCCTTCTTCCTCGCGCTGGGCGCCGTCTCCGCCGCCGCGCTCTACTACCGCGACAGCGTCATCGCCCGGGTCTCCGGACTGGGCTGGCTGGTCTTCGGCCTCCCGCATTTCCTGTACCACGCCTTCCACCGGCCGGACGCGCTCAGCGGCCTCAGCTACGGCCTGTCGCTCTTCGCGGCCCTGCTGCTCCCGGCGCTCGCCCTGGCCGTCCTGCTGGTAGCCCCGCGTGAGCGGTTCCCGGTCCCGGAACCGGCCCCCTTCACGTTCAAATTCCCCCGCCGCGGCAATACCGCCCAGCGATGAATTCTCCGTGGTCGCGTCGTCGTAACAGGTGACCCGAACGCACCGATTTTCGGAGTAGCGGAGTAAAGGTTCAACGGCGAACCACGGAGGATCAACGGCGATTCTCGACACGGGCACAGTCGGCTCACCCCGACCGTCACCGACTCCACGGCTATCCGGAAACGGACGGAGCCCACAGCAGAACACCAACGAACTGTCGGTCGGGTTCGCGCACGGCGGCTGGTCAGCGCCCGGCGCAGCGACCTACGACGACTTCTCCGCCGACCGAACCACAACGGCACAAAAGAGCCGGCTCCGCGAGAGGAATCTCGCGGAGCCGGTGTCGTTCGGGTCGGGCTACGCCGACTTCTCGCGGCGCTCGGGGGCCGAGCGCTTGCGCGGCACGATGGTCGGCAGCACATTGTCGTTCACCGTGTCGGCGTTGACGACCACCTTGGCCACGTCATCCCGGCTGGGGATGTCGTACATGACCGGGAGGAGGACTTCCTCCATGATGGCGCGCAGACCGCGGGCGCCGGTGCCACGCAGGATCGCCTGATCCGCAACGGCTTCCAGGGCGTCCTGGGTGAACTCCAGATCCACGCCGTCCATCTCGAACAGGCGCACGTACTGCTTCACCAGGGCGTTCTTCGGCTCGGCCAGAATCCGGACCAGGGATTCCTTGTCCAGGTTGGTGACCGAGGCGACGACGGGCAGACGGCCGATGAACTCGGGGATCAGACCGAACTTGATCAGATCCTCGGGCATGACCTCGGCGAAGTGGTCGGCGGTGTCGATCTCGGCCTTGGACCGGACCTCCGCGCCGAAACCGATGCCGCGCTTGCCGACCCGGTCCTGCACGATGCGCTCCAGGCCGGCGAACGCGCCCGCCACGATGAACAGCACATTCGTGGTGTCGATCTGGATGAATTCCTGATGCGGGTGCTTGCGGCCGCCCTGCGGCGGCACCGAGGCCTGGGTGCCTTCCAGGATCTTCAGCAGCGCCTGCTGCACGCCCTCACCGGAGACGTCGCGGGTGATGGACGGGTTCTCCGACTTGCGGGCGATCTTGTCGACCTCGTCGATGTAGATGATGCCCGTCTCGGCGCGCTTGACGTCGTAGTCGGCGGCCTGGATCAGCTTGAGCAGGATGTTCTCGACATCCTCACCGACGTAGCCGGCCTCGGTCAGCGCGGTGGCGTCGGCGATGGCGAACGGCACGTTCAGCATCTTCGCCAGCGTCTGTGCCAGGTAGGTCTTGCCACAGCCGGTGGGGCCGAGCATCAGGATGTTGGACTTGGCCAACTCGACCGGTTCACCCCGGGAGTCGCGGCCCTTGTCGCCCGCCTGAATGCGCTTGTAGTGGTTGTAGACCGCCACCGCGAGCGTCCGCTTCGCGGAATCCTGCCCGATCACGTACTGCTCCAGGAAGTCCCGGATTTCCGCGGGCTTGGGGAGTTCGTCGAGCTTGACCTCGCTGGATTCGGCGAGCTCTTCCTCGATGATCTCGTTGCACAGGTCGATGCACTCGTCGCAGATGTACACCCCCGGTCCCGCAATGAGCTTCTTGACCTGCTTCTGGCTCTTTCCGCAGAACGAGCACTTCAACAGATCGCCGCCATCACCGATGCGCGCCATCTCCTGGGTCCCTACTTCCTTGTCCGCGTGCAACCGTCTGTCCCCGGTTGTCGGCGAGCTGCCTTCTTCGAGCGTATGCCGCGACCCCTGATTTTGCGGATCCGGCGATTCGGCTGTCTATCCAAACCTGATTTCGAACGAAGAGCAGAGCCGACAACCACGAGCAAAGGTCCCTAGAGTGACCGTACCCGTTTCGCGTGACCGAGGTCGACAACTTGGGCACGTTTCTCGCCGGACATGTGCGTGGACTCACCTCTGCCCGGGTGGCGGGGACGTTCGCGGCACGCCGCGACCCCGCCACCCGCCCAGCTCACTTCTGGGCGCTGAGCTTGCGGTACTCGAACACCGTGTCCACGATCCCGTAGCCCTTCGCCTCTTCGGCGGTGAGGATCTTGTCGCGGTCGGTGTCCTTGCGGATGACGTCCGAGTCCTTGCCGGTGTGGCGAGCCAGCGTGGTCTCCATGAGGCGACGCATGCGCTCGATCTCGGCGGCCTGGATCTCGAGGTCGGAGACCTGGCCCTGGATGCCGCCCGAGGTGGACGGCTGGTGGATCAGGATGCGGGCGTTGGGCAGCGCGGCGCGCTTGCCGGGGGCGCCGGCCGCGAGGATGACCGCGGCGGCCGAGGCGGCCTGGCCCAGGCAGACGGTGGCGACGTCGGCGCGCACGTACTGCATGGTGTCGTAGATGGCCATCAGCGCGGTGAACGAGCCGCCGGGCGAGTTGATGTACATGGTGATGTCGCGGTCCGGGTCCTGGGACTCGAGCACCAGCAGCTGCGCCATGATGTCGTTGGCGGAGACATCGTCGACCTGGTTGCCCAGGAAGATGATTCGCTCCTCGAACAGCTTGTTGTACGGGTCCGAGGTCTTGACGCCGAAGCTGGTCTGCTCGGTGAACTGCGGCAGGATGTAGCGCGACTGCGGCAGGTTACCGGCGGCGGCGAAAGTGATGCCCGCGGCCCGCGGATCGATCATGTTGGACATAAACGTCTCTCCAAAGTCTGTGTGGTGGGCTGCGGAACTACTTGCTGCTGCTGCCGTTCGCCTGGCTGGCGTGGGTGACCACATGGTCGATGAAGCCGTAGTCGAGCGCCTCTGCGGCGGTGAACCAGCGGTCGCGGTCGGCATCGGCGGTGACCTGCTCGATGGACTTGCCGGTGTGCTGGGACTGCAGCTCGTTCAGCTCACGCTTGGTGTAGGCGAACTGCTCGGCCTGGATGGCGATGTCGGCGGCCGAACCACCGAGACCGGCCGACGGCTGGTGCATCATGATCCGCGCGTGCGGCAGCGCGTAGCGCTTGCCCTTGGTGCCCGCGGCGAGCAGGAACTGGCCCATGGAGGCGGCCAGACCCATGCCGACGGTCCGGATGTCGCATTCGGCGAACTGCATGGTGTCGTAGATGGCCATGCCGGCGGTCACCGAACCACCCGGGGAGTTGATGTAGAGCGAGATGTCCTTGGTCGGGTCCTCGGCCGTCAGCAGCAGGATCTGCGCGCACAGCTTGTTGGCGATGTCGTCGTCGACCTGAGTGCCCAGGAAGATGATGCGCTCGCGCAGCAGGCGCTCGTACACCGAATCACTGAGGTTCAGACCAGCAGTCGCGGATGTCATGCGCACCCCTGCCTGATGAATTGTCACGGATACCTGCCCTCTCTCAACGGCTCGGTTAACAAGCCCCTACTGATTCGCTGACACAAACCCTAACGAAGCAGGGCGGCACCGAACTCCCGGTACCGCCCTGCTTCGCTCACAGCGCAAACTTACGTCAACGCTTCGCGTTCCGGTGTACGGGGGTTCTCGGGGGTGTCACCCCGAGAACCCCCGTACACAGGGGTGCGATGAAATTCTTACTTGGCCTCGGCCTCGGCCTCGGCGGCCTCGGTGGCGTCGGCGACGGTCGCCAGCTCCTCGGCGGAGACCTCCTCGGCCTCGTCGGCCGGGTTGCCGAACATCTCGGCGGTGTCCACGGTGTTGCCGGCGGTGTCGGTGACGGCGGCCTGGACCACGACACCGGCGAGGGCCTTGCCGCGACGCACGTCGGCGAAGACGGCGCCGAGCTGGCCGGCCTGCTGGATCTGCTGGATGAACTGGTCCGGGCTCATGCCGTAGCGCTGCGCCTGGAAGATGATCCGCTCGTACAGCTCGTCCTGGCCGACCTGGGTGTTCTCGGCCTCGGCGACGGCGTCCAGCAGCAGCTGGGTCTTGACCGACTTCTCGGCGGCCTGCTTGGTGTCGGCCTTGAACTCCTCGAGCGAGGAGCCCTGCGCCTCGAGCGCCTCGGCCAGCTTGGCCTCGTCGTGGTCGAAGCCGTGGACGGCGTCGTGCTCGACGGCGTCGATCTCGGCCTTGACGACGCCCTCGGGCAGCGGGATCTCGACGGTCTCGAGCAGCTGCTCGAGCACCTTGTCGCGGATCTCGCCGGCCTGGGTGACCTTCTTGACGCGCTCGACGCGGGTCTTGAGGTCTTCCTTCAGCTCGTCGATGGTGTCGAACTCGCTGGCCAGCTGGGCGAACTCGTCGTCGGCCTCGGGCAGCTCGCGCTCCTTGACCGACTGCACGGTCACGGTGATGACGGCTTCCTTGCCCGCGTGCTCACCGGCGACCAGCTTGGAGGTGAAGTCCTTGGACTCGCTCTCCTTGAGGCCGATCAGGGTCTCGTCCAGGCCCTCGATGAGCTGGCCGGAGCCGACCTCGTGGGACAGGCCGGTGGTGGAGGCCTCCTCGACGGCCTCGCCGTCGACGGTGGCGGACAGGTCGATGGAGACGAAGTCACCGTTCTCGATGGCCCGCTCGACCGCGGTCAGGGTGCCGAAGCGCTGACGCAGCGACTGCAGCTGCTCGTCGATGTCGGCGTCGGTGATCTCGATCGGGTCGACGGTGACGGCGACGGCCGAGAAGTCCGGCAGGGTGATCTCCGGGCGGATGTCGACCTCGGCGGTGAAGGCCAGCTCCTGGCCGTCCTCGATCTTGGTGATCTCGATCTCCGGCTGACCGATGACCTTCACCTCGGTCTCGATCACGGCTTCGCTGTAGCGCTTGGGCAGCACGTCGTTGACGACCTGCTCCAGCACGGCGCCACGGCCGACACGGGCCTCGAGAAGCTTGGCCGGCGCCTTGCCCGGACGGAAGCCGGGGATACGGATCTGCTGCGCGAGAGCCTTGTAGGCGCGGTCGAAGTCCGGCTTGAGCTCCTCGAAGGGCACCTCGACATTGATGCGGACCCGAGTCGGGCTCAGCTGCTCGACGGTGCTCTTCACGGACATGCTCCTTGTTCGTTGTTCATGGTTGACGTCTAGGTTCCCCCCGAACGCATCCCGACCAGGTTAGTTGACGGCCCGGGGGGCCGTGTAACCGGTCGTCGCGCAGGGGGCGCCCGAATGCCGCACAAGGCACCGGGGCGGCCGGTCGGTGGACCGGTCGCCCTGGTACTGGCGGTTTATCTCAGCTACCGACCTTGACGGCGTCGGTCACGAAGACCAGCGTCTCGCCCGGCTTCATGCCGCTCGGCGGGCGGTCGCCGTAGCCGAGGGCGGGCGGGATGATGAGCAGCCGGCGGCTGCCCTCCTGGATGCCGACCAGGCCCTGGTCCCAGCCCTTGATGACCTGGCCCGCGCCCAGCGTGAGGGGCAGCGGCTTGCCGCGGTCGAAGGAGCTGTCCAGCTTCTTCTGGTTGGACCAGGTGATCAGCGTGTAGTTGGTGCTCAGCTTGTCCCCGGCCTTGGCCTCGGGGCCACTGCCCACGACCAGGTCCTTGGTGATGAGCTCCTTGGGCGGATCGCAGTCGGCGGGCAGCGTGATGGTCGGCGCGGTGCCGAAGCCGCCGTCCACCTTGATGTCCTCGGCGGTGCACTCGCGGCCCTTGCTCGCGGCCGTGGTGGCGGCCGCGCTGGTCGAAGCGGCGGCGGTCGTCGTCGTGGTCGACGACGCCTTGTTGTCGCTGCTGCCACCGCAACCGGCCGCCAGCATCGTGGCGGCCGCGACCGCACCGATCACACCGACCTTGCCCACCAAGCGCATTCCCGCTCCTGTCCGTCGAGTCCGGTTGCCGCACAGATTGCGACGCCGCGCCGAACCTACACGGCTTCGGGCGGTCGAGCCGGTCGGGGCGCGCCCGCAAGGGTTTCGGCGGCGCGCCGGGTGTGGTCAGCGGGCGCTGACGAGGATGGCGTACTGGGCGGCGGCCATCTGGTGGACGGCCGATTCGGTGGGGCCGGATACCGAGGCCAGATAGCGACCGTCCAGTACAAGGCAGGTGTATTCGTTGTGCGCCGCGGCATCGGCATCGCGCAGGCAGACGGCTTCCGGGACGCCGTCGGGCGCGGGTACGACGGTTCGGGTGGCGGTCGGCTCCGAGAGCCGCCGCAGCGCGTGCCGTGCGCTGACGGCGTCGGAAAAACGCAGCAGCCGTGTGGAATCCGTGACGGCCGCGGCCTGAACCGCGAGGCTGTCCTCACCAGGACGGTCGATCAGCAGCCCGGCGACGACCGGACCGTAGACGACTCCGGTGGCGCGCCGCGGCCCGCCCCAGCCCGCGATGAGGCCGTATTCGTCCTGGAACAGCGTGGGATACGGCCAGTGTCCGGGCTGGGCGGGCAGCAGGCGCGACAGCATGCCGTCCGGGTCGAGGGTCAGTGCCGGGAGCGCCTCGGGCGCGGTGGCCGTGAAAGCCTCCAGCCGTGGGAGTTCCGCGTCGAAAGCGCGAGCGGCGAGGGTCTTCATGGCGGCGCGGTCGGTGGTCCGATCGACGATGAAGAGGCTCACGACGTAGGGGCCGTGGGCGAGCGTGACGGCCATGGTAGGGACCTGTGGACGCCAATGCCCTTGTGTCGCAAAGTATTCGGCGAACGGGACCCTGACATTGTCGCGATTGACCGCGGCGTCGGCGGCGTCGATCTCGCGGGCGGTGTCGATGGCCGCCATGGGGTCACGCATGCGCAGCACCGTGATCCGCAGTCCGGTGGCCGCGCCCTCCGTCGGGGTGCCACTCGGGTCGTCGGTGCCGCCGATGCTGAATCCGGCCAGCATGCCGTGCGCGGTGAGGGTCGGCCGGGTCGCCTCGGCGAGGATGCCGACCGCGTCCGTCGGCGTCGGCACCGGGATGGCCGAGAGCCGGGACAGGGCGGGGTCGACGTCGCGCGGCGAGACGACGGCGTCGGCCATGCGGACCGATTCCAGCAGCCGCGTATAGGTTTCGCCGGTGTCCCCGGGGGCCGCGAGTGGCCGGCCACTGTAGCCGCCCAGATCCAGGGAGCGCAGTTCCGGTGTGGCCGCGCGCGGTGCGCCCGCGATGGCGCAGGCGCTGACCAGCACCGCGACGGACACCAGTGGAAGTCGTCCGGCATTCCCCCGCCGGTTCATCGGATCACTTCGGCGCATACCGCCACCCCCGTAGCCGCTTGATTTCCGAGTGTGGGCGCACCGATTACCCGCGGCAACCGGTTATCGGGACATCGCGACCGGTCCGTGACAATTCGCGCCCGCCGCAACGGCTTCCGTAGACGGAAAATTGTTTGCGACCGCCCGTGGCCTACGGGAGCATCTCAGGATGCTGGTGACGATCTCTTGTACGCGCCCCGTGGGAGCCGAATGGCCCGCCACCGATCTGGGGTATCTGCTGCACAAGAATCCTTCGCGCAGACAGACTTTCGAGCAGTCCTACGGTGTCGCGCACGTCCTCTACCCGGAGGCGCGCGACGACCGTTGCACCGTGGCGCTGCTGCTGGAGATCGACCCGGTGCGGCTGGTGCGTGGAAAGTCCAAGGGCACACCGGACTTCAGCCTCGGCCAGTACGTGAACGACCGGCCGTACGCGGCGTCGTCACTGCTGTCCGTGGCGATCTCGACCGTGTTCGGCTCCGCGCTGCACGGCCGCTGCGCCCAGCGTCCGGAGCTGGCCGAGACGCCCCTGGACCTGCGCATCGAACTGCCGGCGGTCCCGTGCAAGGGCGGGCCCGAGTACGCCGAGCGTGTCTTCGCACCGCTCGGCTGGACGGTCGTGGCCACCCCCCTGCCGTTGGATCCCGCTTTTCCCGAGTGGGGCGACTCCCACTACGTCCGTATCGAACTCACCGGCACGCTGCGCCTGGCCGACGCGCTGGCCCATCTGTACGTCCTGCTCCCCGTCCTCGACGGCAGCAAGCACTACTGGCTGGACGCCGCCGAGATCGACAAGCTCCTGCGCTTCGGCGAGGGCTGGCTCACCGGTCACCCGGAACGCGAGTGGATCACCCGCCGGTATCTGACGCGCCGCCACACCCTGGTCCGTACGGCGCTGGCCCGCTTGGCCGAGCTGGACGACGCGGCCCCGGAAGAGCTCGACGCGATCGAGGTGGATGCCGACGACGCGGCGGATACCGCTGCCGAAGCGACGGGCGATGCCGCTGCCGGAAGCGACGGCGATGCGGCCGAGTCGGCCGAAACCGAGGAGCACGCCCCGTCACTGGCGGTGCTGCGACGCGCCGCCGTGCATCGGGCCGTGCTGGCGACCGGGGCGAGCCGGGTGCTCGATCTCGGATGCGGTCAGGGCGCGCTGCTGCTGGAGCTGGCGACGGACCGGGCGTTCGGCGAGATCGTCGGCATCGATGTCTCGATGCGCGAGTTGAAGATCGCCGCGCGACGGGTCCGCCGACTGCCGGAGTGGCAGGCGCGGCGGGTCACGGTCCGGCAGGGCGCGCTGACCTACACCGACGCCTCGCTGAAGGGGTACGACGCGGCGGTGCTCATGGAGGTGATCGAGCACGTCGACGCCACCCGGTTGAAAGCGCTGGAGCAGGCCGTGTTCGGGGCGGCGGCCCCGGGCGCGGTGGTCGTGACCACGCCGAACAGCGAGTTCAACGTCCGCTACGACGGTCTGGCCGCGGGTGCGTTCCGGCATTCGGATCACCGATTCGAGTGGACCAGGGCAGAATTCGCGGACTGGGCACTCCGGGTCGGTGCGGCGTACGGGTATGCCGTGCGCTTCGAGCCGGTGGGGCCCGTGGATGTGGAAGTGGGGGCCTCGACACAGATGGCTGTGTTCACCAGGAACAACGGGTTCACCGAGAACCACGACGGCGACGAGAAGGGAGCCGCGTAATGGCAGAACTGTCCGTCCCGGCGCTGTCGCTGGTCGTCTTGATCGGCAGCAGCGGTTCGGGCAAGTCCACGTTCGCGCACAAGCATTTCCGGTCGACGGCGGTGCTGTCCTCGGACGCCTATCGCGGCCTGGTCAGCGATGACGAGGCCGATCAGTCGGCCACCGCGGCCGCGTTCGAGTTGCTGCACCACGTGGCGGGCGTACGGCTGCGGCGCGGCCTGCGCACGGTCATCGACGCCACCAATGTGCAGCCCAAGCCGCGGCAGTCGCTGGTGGAGCTGGCGCGCGCCCACGACGTGCTGCCGGTGGCGATCGTGCTGGACGTCCCCGAGAACGTCTGCGTGCAGCGCAATGCCCAGCGGGTGGACCGCGCGGATCTGGGCCCGCACGTGGTCGGCCGCCATCAGCGCGACCTGAAGCGCTCGCTGAAGTTCCTGGAGCGCGAGGGTTTCCGCACCGTGCACGTGCTGCGCGGCGTGGACGAGGTCGAGGCGGCGACCATCCGCGACGAACGGCTGTGGAACGACAGGACCGATCTCACCGGCCCGTTCGACGTGATCGGTGACGTGCACGGCTGCCGGAGCGAACTGGAGACGCTGCTGGGCGAGCTCGGCTACGTCCTGATCCGCGACGACGCGGATCGCCCGGTGGACGCCCGCCACCCCGACGGCCGCACCGCGGTGTTCGTCGGCGACCTGGTCGACCGCGGGCCCGACACCCCGGGCGTGCTGCGCCTGGTGATGGGCATGGTGGCGTCCGGGAACGCGCTGTGCGTCACCGGCAACCACGAGTTCAAACTGGTGCGCGCCCTCGACGGCCGCCGCGTCACGGTGAAGCACGGCCTGGCCGAGTCGCTGGCGCAGCTGGAGGCCGAGGACGCCGAATTCCGCAAGGCCGCGCAGGAGTTCATGCGCGGTCTGGTCAGCCACTATGTGCTCGACGGCGGCGACCTGGTGGTCGCGCACGCCGGCCTGAAGGAGGAGTACCAGGGCCGCACCTCGGGCCGGGTGCGCGAGTTCGCCATGTACGGCGAATCCACCGGCGAGACCGACGAATACGGGCTGCCGGTGCGCTACCCGTGGGCCAACGACTACCGCGGCAAGGCGCTGGTGCTCTACGGCCACACGCCGATGACCGAACTGGTGTGGGTGAACAACACCCTGTGCCTGGACACCGGCGCGGTGTTCGGCGGCCGCCTGACCGCCCTGCGCTACCCGGAGCGGGAGCCGGTATCGGTTGCCGCCGAACAGGTCTGGTTCGAACCGGTGCGCCCGCTGCAGGCCGCCACCTTCGCCACGGGTGAGGCCGTGGTGCGGCGGGATCCGGGCGTCCTGGACCTCGACGACGTGCTGGGCCGCCGGGTGGTGGAGACCCGCCACCTGGGCCGGGTCACCGTGCGGGAGGACGCCGCGAGCGCCGCGCTCGAGGTGATGAGCCGCTTCGCCGTGGATCCGCGCTGGCTGGTGTACCTGCCGCCGACCATGTCCCCGTGCGCCACCTCCACCCTGGACGGCTATCTCGAGCACCCGGCCCAGGCCTTCGAGTACTACCGCTCCGAGGGCGTGGACACCGTGGTGTGCGAGGAGAAGCACATGGGTTCGCGTGCGGTGGTGGCGGTTTCGCGGTCGGCCGAGGCGGCCCGCGACCGGTTCGGCGTGGAGGACGGCAGCACGGGCGCGGTGTACACCCGCACCGGTCGTCCCTTCTTCGACGATCCGGAGCGGACGGAGACCCTGCTCGCCCGGGTGCGCGCGGCGGCCGAAACCGCCGGGCTGTTCGAGGAATTGGGCACCGACTGGCTGCTGCTGGACACCGAGCTGCTGCCGTGGTCGGCGAAGGCGCTGGGGCTGTTGCGCTCCCAGTACGCGGCGGTCGGCGCGGCGGCTCGCGCCTCGCTCGCCGACGCCTCGGCCGTCCTGGCGGCCGCGGCCGAAAGAGGAGTGGAGGTAGGCGATCTCGCCGCGCGCACCACCGCGCGCCTCGAGGACGCCGACGCCTTCACCGCCGCCTACGGCCGCTACTGCTGGCCCACCGACGGCCTGGAGGGCGTGCGCCTGGCCCCGTTCCAGCTGCTGGCCGCCTCGGGCGCGAATTACGCCGGGCGCGACCACACCTGGCACCTGGAGCGCATCGACCGCCTGATCACGGCCGACCCGGAGCTCTTCACCGCGACGGCCCGCCGCGTGGTGGACCTGTCCGCCCCGGAGGCCGAGGCCGCCGCCACCGCCTGGTGGACCGAGATGACCGCGGCCGGCGGCGAGGGCATGGTGGTCAAGCCGCTGGGCTCGCTGGTGTCCGGCGCCGGCACCCGCAGTGGCAGGCCGGTGCAGCCGGGCGTGAAATGCCGTGGGCCGGAATACCTCCGGATCATCTACGGCCCGGAGTACCTGCGCCCGGATCAGCTGGACCGGCTGCGGCAGCGCGGGCTCGGCGGCAAACGGTCCATGGCCCTGCGCGAGTACGCGCTGGGGCTGGAGGCCCTGGACCGCTTCGTCGCCCGGGAGCCGCTGTGGCGGGTCCACGAGGCGGTGTTCGCGATCCTCGCGCTCGAGACCGAACCGGTGGACCCGCGACTGTGAGTGGCGTCGCGTGGCACGCATCCGCGTGCCACGCGACGTGCTCAGCCCAGCTGGTCGCGGAGAAGGTCCAGGTAGGGCCGCTGCCCCTTGCCGAGCTTCTCGTGCGCGGTGTCGAGGTCGAACCAGTCGACGCGGTCGATCTCCGGGAATTCCGCCATGCGCCCGGAGCGCGGGGGCCATTCCATTTCGAAGGTCCCGGGCACGACTCGCGCCGGGTCGAGATCGGCTTCCACGGCCCAGACCGTGAGTTGTTTCCTGCCCCGGCCACTCCCGTATTCGACGTCGCCGAGGCCGATCCACTCGCCGTCGGGCACCGGTAATCCGAGTTCTTCGTCGAATTCGCGCCCGGCGGCCGCGCGCGCGGATTCCTCGTCGGGCTCGTATTCGCCCTTGGGGATGGACCAGGCGGAGGCGTCCTTCTTCGCCCACAGCGGGCCGCCCATGTGCCCGAGCAGCACTTCGAGGCCGGTGGTGCGGCGGAAGAGCAGGACGCCGGCGCTGTATCTGAGGCTCATGGAGAGGAGTTTGCCGAATCGGCGGCGCGGGGCACACTTCGGGCACTATGGTGAGCCACACTGCGGCAACCCGGACGTTAGGGATCATTTCCCGATAACGGACGAATAATTCCCAGCGTGGCCTCTTGCGCCCGAAACCTGTTCGGCACCATCGAATTCCATTAAGCTCCTGGGTTCGTATCGCCCCACACCTGTTGACGGATTGGATACCGCATGCAGTTCCGCAGCGCCGCCGCGGCTACCACCCTGGTGATCGGAGCTTTTGTCACCCCGGCAGTCCTACCGCCGGCAACCGTCCCGGCGAACGCCCAGCCCGCCGACGCCCCCGGCCTCGCCTATTCGACCAAGCTGGTGAACGGCGCGGTGGTCACCACCCTCAAGGGCGGCACCTTCGAGCTGACCCAGGGCCCGGACGTCGTGAACGTGAAGGACGGCGACGGCAAGGTGCTGCTGTCGCTGCCGCTGGCATTCCATCTGGGGCAGACCGACATCCCCGTCCAGCCGGAGGTGCAGAAGGACGGCACCGTCCTGTCCCTCACCCCCGCGAAGCCCGACGGAGTGTCGCTGTCGCAGCCGCTGGCCGTGAAACCCGTTGCCTCGCAACTGGAGAACGACCGGGCCATGAACAACTTCAGCAGCCAGTTCGGCCTGGCCACCACCATCGGCACCTTCGTCGGCACCGCCATCGGCGCGACCATCGGCTGTGTGGCCACGCTGGCGCTGGGCTGCCTGCCGGGCTTCATGACCGGCGCGACCGTCGGCGGCATCATCGGCTCGATCGCCGTGGGCGGACCCACCCTCATCGCGAATGGCATCGACCTGCTCACCACCATGCAGGCGGCCGACGGCACCACCAAGTGGGCCGACAAGACCACGACCACGCCGATTCCGGCCGCCCCGGCGCAGCCCGCCAACTGATCCTCAGGCCCGCGGAATCGGACCCCGCCACATCAGCGCGGTTCCGCGCCCGTCGAATCCCGGCCCGAGTTCGAGGGTGCCGCCGAGTTCGGCGGCGCTCCGGCGGCGGACCGGAGCGAGAAGATGGTGGCCGAATCCCGCTGCCGCTGTACGGCATCGCGCCGCACCTGGTCGTGCATCCGGACATTGGTGATCTTCACGGCGGCGGTCACGGCGAGCGCCTCGATGATCCGCTCGTCCTCGTCGCTGAACGGCCCGCCGCGCTTATTGGTGAAATACAGGTTCCCGAGGACGGTATCGCGATAACGCACCGGCACCCCGAGGAAGCTGCGCATGCCCGGATGCCCGGCGGGCCAGCCCTCGAAGGCCGGGTGCTTGGTGAGATTGGCCAGCCGCACGGGGTGGTCCCCGGACAGCACGAGGCCGAGCAGCCCCCGCCCCCGCGGCCAGTGCCCGATGCGGCGAATCGTCTCCTCGTCCATGCCGACCGCGATGAAGCGCGCCGGCCGCTGCTCACCGCTCCCGTCATCGGCTTCCAGCAAACCCAGCGCACCGTATTCGGCGTCGACCAGCCGGGCCGCCGCCGTAACCAGCTGGTGCAGCACGAGTTCCACGTCGACGGCGGAGACCACGGTATACACGGCCTCGACGAGCGCGTGTAGCCGTTCCCGGGAGGCGTTCAGCTCACGCACCTCATCCGGGACGACACCCCACCGCTCTTCGGACATGCGCAAAGGCTACCTACGAGCAATGGCGGGATATGTATCTCTCGGACCGGGTGTCGCGGCGGAGAACCTCCGCCGCGACCACGGCGGCAACCGGGCCGACGGGTGCGCCGACTAGACCCGCAGGCCGTCGACCAGTGCCAGCACCGCGGGTTCGGTTCGGGCGCGGGCGGATTCGGGGTCGTCGGAGTTGGCGATGAACATGGCGGCCTCGCCGAGGGCGGACAGGATCATCAGCGACAGCGGCCGGATGTCGAGATCGGCGCGCAGCTGCCCGGTCTGGATTCCGGATTGCAGGCCCGCGACGATCAGGCCGAGGCCGTACTTCTCGTCGACCTCACGCCACTCCTGCCAGCCGAGCACCGCGGGGGCGTCGATGAGGGTGATGCGGACGCGTTCGGGGTCGACGCAGGAGAGCAGGAAGTTGTGCAGGCCCGCCTCCAGCACGGCCATGGCGTCGGTGGGCGGGGCCTCGGCCATGGTCTCGGCGACCTGCTGCAGGATCGCCTGCTGTTCCTGCTCGTAGACCGCGCGGAACAGGTCCTTCTTGTCCTTGAACTGGTGGTACAGCGCGCCGCGGGAGCTGCCCGCCCGCTCCACGATCTCGGGCGTGCTGACCGCGGCGTACCCGCGTTCGGCGAACAGTTCGCGCGCTGCGGCCATCAGATTCGCGCGGGTCGACTCGGATCGTTCGGCTTGCCTGATCATCGACGCCTTTCTGAGCGGGTAGGTGGATCGTAACGCCGAACCATTGAAAACAGGCAGCCTGTTTGTTAGTTTGAGAAGGTCTTCACCATCTCCACTCCAGAGGGAGTTCTACAGATGACGAACACCATCTCCCCCCAATCCCCCGCGGCCTGGCGCGATCCGGCACTGGGCGCCCGCCGCGAACTCGCGCTCCCGCAGGGCACGCTGCCCGTCTTCGACAGCGGCAGTGGCGATCCCATCGTTTTCGTGCACGGACTGCTGGTCAACGCCAACCTGTGGCGCAAGATCGTCCCCGCCTTCTCCGGCGAATACCGCTGCGTGGCAATCGACCTCCCGTTCGGATCGCACACCACGGCCATGCCCGACGCGGACCTGACCCCACCCGGCCTGGCCGAACTGGTCATCGCGGCCATCGAGGAGCTCGATCTGGGCCCGGTCACCCTGGTGGGCAACGACTCCGGCGGCGCGGTCAGCCAGCTGGTGCTCGCCGCCCGCCCCGATCTCGTCGCCCGGCTGGTACTGACCTCCTGCGACGCGTACGAGAACTTCCCGCCGTCGTTCTTCGACTACCTGGGCCTGGCGGCCCGCACCCCGGGCGCGCTCACCTCGCTGGCCGCGACCATGCGGCTGCGCCCCGTCCGCCGCCTGCCCATCGCCTACGGCTGGCTGGCCCGCCGCCCCATCGACCGCGCGGCCAGCGACTCCTACGCGCTACCGGTCGGCGCGAAGGGCATCCGCGCGGACGTCCGGCGCGCGATCACCGGTCTCGATCGCCAGTACACCCTGTCCGCCGCACGGACTTTCGCGGACTTCAAGAACCCGGTGCTGCTGGCCTGGTCGGCGGGTGACCGCTTCTTCCCGGAGCGGTACGCCGAGCGATTGGCCGTCGACTTCCCGGACGCGCGCATCGAGTGGATCCACGATTCGGGCACCTTCTCACCCGAGGATCAGCCCGAACAGCTGATCCGGGCGATCCGGGTCTTCCTGAACGATCAGAAGTCGCCGCCGTCGAATCCGCCGAAATCGCCGAAATCGGTGCCGCCGCCGAAGTCCTGACCACCGAAGTCCTGGGTGCCGGGGTCGTAGCCGCCCTGGTCGTAGCCACCCTGGTCGTAGGAGCCCTGGTCCGAGCCGCCGTCGGCATATCCGCCGTCGGCGGCGTCGAGGCCGTCCTGATAGCCGTCGCCGTAACCGCTTTCGAAGGCGGACGCGTCATAACCGACGCCGGACATGCCGCTGAACAGGGAATTGAACAGCAGTGCGGACCCGACGCCCCAGGCCCCGGCGACCAGGGCGGTCTTCCACCACGGTTCGGAGTACCAACCGGCAGGTACCGGCCGGCCCGCGACCCGGCCACCCGGGTAGTAGTTCGGCGTGGCCGGCGACGGCGTGGGCGAGGCCTCGACCCGGCGCCCCTCGAATTCGATGGCCCGATCCTCGGTCACCCGACCCGCGGTGCGCTGCCCGTCCAGTTCGGGCACGGCCGGGCCCGGATCCATTCCCATGGCGGTGCGGGCCGCGCGCACGTAGTAAAGCCCTTCGAGCGCCGTCTCTTTCGCGAGCCGCGCCTGTGCGGCGGTCCCGGCCTGCTCGATCTGCGCGCCCGCGGCGTTGAACCGCTCCCCCGCGTCGGCGAGCGCCTGCTTGGAGGCGTCGTCACCGCCGGTGAGGTTGTAGACTTGGCCGCCGAGACGCTCGATCACCCGGCGCGCGTCCGCCTTGGCGTCGGCCAGTTCGGTCCCGGCCCGCGAGCGTTGCCCGCGATTGACCGCGACCACGGCCAGCAGCACGACGACGATGATCAGCAGGAGAACGGCGACGGTAGACACGCGACCAGCCTACGCGGCGAAATTCGCCAGCCAGTTGCTACTCGCTCCGGGCTCGCTGAATCCTCGGCCTATCCGGCTACCGCCGCGAAACGGGTCGTATGACCGGCTGGATCAACCTCCTCTTCGTCCGGCTCCGACACCGCGAACTGTCGTTTGCCAGCGGTTTTCGCCGAGTACATGGCCCGATCCGCACTACGCAGCAGGTCCGAGAAATCGCACTCGCGACCGGGCGGGCAGAAAGCGGTCCCGACACTCGCCGACGCGGGCACGAATCCGGCGGCCGTGGGCACCGGCTCACACAGCGCCGCCAGCACCCGCATGGCCAGCTCACTGAGCGAATTGCGGCGCGCGGGCAGCGCCACCACGAACTCGTCGCCGCCGTAGCGGGAGATCACGGTCTCCGGCGGACAGGCCGCCCGCAGCCGCTGCGCGATGCTGACCAGCACCTCGTCACCGACGGTGTGGCCGTAGTTGTCGTTGATCGCCTTGAAATCGTCCAGGTCGATGAGCAGCAGCCCGACGCCGCGCGCCGGATCGGCGGCCATCACCCGCACCCGCTCCTGCAGCAGCGAGCGGTTGGCCAGATCGGTGAGCGCGTCGTGGGTGGCCTCGTGCCGCAGCCGGGTCTGCAGGGCCGCGATCTCCTGCACCCGCACCGACACCGCCTCGGACAGGCTGCGCTCCTGCTGGACCAGGGCGCGCTGCTGCAGCGCCTCGGCGTAGGCGTCGATGGCCTGGCTGGCGATGAACGACCAGCGGGTGGCGATCAGCGATCCGCGCACGCCCGGTGCGAGTCCGAGCAGCGCTCGGCTGGCGGGGGCGAGCATGCGGGTGCGCTCGAACGGAGCGTCGGCCAGGCTGCGGCCGATCCGGCGGGCCGAGCGCACCGGAAACGGTTCGGAGCCCGCCAATTCCAGCAGTTCGCCGATGACGCCGCCGAAGATGCGCTCGAGGTCAGCGGAGGGAACGCTGGGCGCCTGGCCCAGCGCGGCGCTGCTCGCGCCGGGGTGCACCGACCGCACCCATTCCCGGATGGTCGCCGCCACGATGGCGGAGGTTCGGGTATCGAGACGGATGGGCATGCGCGCTCACCCTGCGTACGTGATGCCAGGACCGGCGTGCGCGCCGGTCACGCCCTTCGGATCGAACTCACTACTACGCGGTCGGCCACACCAGTGGTGCATGCTCACCGCCCCCTTTCCAGATACCCCCGTCCGGACAAAAAGGATCCTAGCAAGCCACCCGACATCGAAAACCCCTGATTCAGAACAGGTTCCCACTGTCTCGCGAATGGCGATCGGATGTCTCATCGCTGGCCGAGCTCCGGTGTTACACCCGATTTCGGCATGTTTTCCGCGACGCGCCGGAGGCCGGTCCCGACCGGCCGCGACGTGCGGAGACGCGACCTGATTGGCATTCCGGGAGTGAGGTTCGGTACAGTGCTGACGCACACGGCATCCACGGATGCGGTGACTGCGGGTGTAGTTCAATGGTAGAACCTCAGCCTTCCAAGCTGATGGTGCGGGTTCGATTCCCGTCACCCGCTCTTTCCCGTTCTGCGGGAGCGTCGGTCCGACGCGCAACGGGGTGTAGCGCAGCTTGGTAGCGCATCCGCTTTGGGAGCGGAGGGTCGCAGGTTCAAATCCTGTCACCCCGACCATTTTTCGAGCCGCTCCACCCCGATTTCACTGGTAGAAGCGGACAATTCACTCCACTCGCACGGCGATCGTGGCGCGTCGCGCCGTCCGCCGTCGCGGCTGTGTCCTATGTCTCTCATCGCCCGGGTGTGTCGAGTCACCCGGAAGCCGGATTCCGGTAACCGGATGTTGTGCCTCCGTTTGCACTGTGTTATCGATTTACGGTGCTGGTCGACGACAAGATGAACGTTTCCGGCTCGGTGCTGTCCGGCCGCGAGACCCGTTCTCGACTCGTCCCGGCCGCCGGGCTGGGTGTCGCGGTGCTTTTGCTGGCCATCGCGCAGGCGTGGGCCTCCGCCCACGGCGTGATGGGACCGCTGCGCAGCCTGATCGACGACTACTTCGCCAATCCGCAGTCGGCGGCGGTGTCGTGGGCCGGACTCGGGCTCGCCTGCATCGGGGTGCCCGCGCGCACGCGCATGATCGCGCTGGTTGCCGCGGGAGTGCTGGACCTGCTGACTTTGGGGCTGCAGATGGCCTGCGGCTGGCATGTGTCGATCGGGACCGGGCCGACTGTCGCGCTCACCGCGCTGACGATGGTTGTGCTCCGATGGGAGGGTGAGCGTCGCCGGACCGCCTTGCAGGCCATCGCGTTCGGCGTGTTGCTCGTCATGGCGTCCAAACTCGCCGACACCTGGCTGATGGTGAGCATCGTCGCCGGGCCGCGGGTGCTCGATCAGTATGTGCAGCTCGCGGATCGGGCGCTGGGGGAACCGGCGTGGGTGGTCGGGCGGCTGCTGGACACGCTCGGTCCGATCCCCTCGCATGTACTGCATGTCGTCTATATCCAATTGCCGGTGGCGGCGGTGGTCGTGGCCGTGTGGCAGTTGCGTCACGTGTCGACGAGTTCGTGGCCGCGGCACCACCTGGTGCGAACGTTCTTGCTGCTGGGCGTGATCGGGCCGCTCGGGTACGTGCTGTTCCCGGTGGTCGGCCCGGTGTTCGCGTACGGGCCACTCGGGCACGGGCTGGAGATCGGGGACTGGCCGCAGGTGTGGCCGGCGTTCACCACCGATCCGCAGCCGATGCTGTTCGACTCCGAGACGGCCCGCAACTGCATGCCGTCCATGCACACCGCGTGGGCGACCGCGCTGTTCATCCACTCCCGCCGCGGGCCGCGATGGCTGCGCTGGGCGGGCACGTTCTGGCTGGTGTGCACGCTGCTGGCGACGCTCGGATTCGGATACCACTACGGCAGCGATCTGGTCGCGGGCGCGGTGCTGTGCATGACCGTGGAGTCGGCGCTGCGCGATCCCCAACGCGGGTGGGAGCATCCGCGTGTCCGCATGGTGTCGCTCGGCGCGGCGGTACTCACCGGATTGTTGCTGGCCTATCGGTTCCTGGCCAACACCATGGCCGCGTACCCGGTCGTCGCGGCGGCGATGGTGCTGGGCTCGCTGGCGGCCGTATCGTTCCTCTTCTACGCGACCTGGTTCGCGCGTCCGGGCAGCCGGTTGGCGCACTGGGGAGGCCGAACACCCCTCGACGGATTTGCCGTCGATTAACCACTCCCCCAACGCAATCCGGACATCTTTGCCCGAACCTTGAAAGGGTTACCCTCTCCCTGATGATCACAACGCGGGCGGGGCAACAGAGCTTGCTGCGCACTCTCAAGTCTGACGGCCGCGCGGGCCTGCCTCGCATTCCGATCGTGATCGGGATTCTGCTGACGCTGGCGATCACGGCGATCTTCTCCGCCATGCACGGCTTCCTCGACCTGCAGGTGTATCGCATCGACACCCGCGGCTGGCTCGAGCACGGCACCCTCTACGGCCCGACCCTTCCTGTCGCCGGCCACACCGACCTGCCGTTCACCTACCCGCCGTCGGCCGCGGTCCTGATGATCCCGCTGGCGATCGTCCCGCTCTGGCTGGCCGAACTCCTGGTGACCGCCAGCTCCCTGGCCTGCCTCGGCGTCACCCTGTGGCTGGTCGTGTCCCGTGTCCGCCCCGACCTGGAATCCCGCCTCAAACTGACCCTCACGGTGTCCGCCGTGGTTCTCATGCTGGCCGTCGAACCGGTCCGAACCACCCTGTGGTTCGGCCAGATCAATCTGGTCCTGATGGCCGCGGTAGCCCTCGACTGTCTCACCGAGAAGCCCCGCTGGCCCCGAGGCGTCCTGGTCGGCATCGCCGCCGTCACCAAACTCACCCCCGCCGCCTTCATCCTCTACTTCCTCATCCGCCGCGACTGGAAGGCCGCCGCCACCGCGGCGGCCACCGCCCTCGGCGTCGTCGCCGCCGGGTTCGTCCTCCTCCCCGACGAATCCCGCGACTACTGGTTCCACGCCGTCATCGACACCAACCGCATCGGCTCCCCCGACTACGTGGGCAACCAGTCCATCAAAGGCATGTCCTTCCGCCTCTTCGGCTTCTCCTCCTCCACCGCCACTGTCGTCTGGCTGGGCCTCGCCCTCGTGGTAGCGGCAGCGGGCGCGTACCTGATGCACCACCTGACCCGCCTCGAGCGCAAGGACGCCGCCGAAGCAGGCGTCCCCGCCCCCGCCCCCATGACGGTCCTCACCGTCGCCACCCTCCTGGTGAACGCGGCCGTCCTCCTCCTCGTCTCCCCGGTGTCCTGGACCCACCACTGGGTCTGGGCAGCCCCGGCCCTGGTAGCCGCCATCGCCTGGGCCACCACCCGCCCGGCCCCCGCCACCTACGCCCTCATAGCGACGGTCGCCCTCTTCTTCCTGATCGGCCCCGGCATCGTCCCCAACGGCAGACACCAAGAGCTCCACTGGCACTGGTGGCAACACCTCCCCGGCGACATCTACATCCTCGCCACCGCTGCCCTCCTCACCCTGGCCCTGGCCCGGCTCCTCAAGCGCCGCACCCCGGCCGTTTCCTAGGATCGGGCCTGGACGCGGCGCAGGCCGAGGCGATCCGGCTCGGGCGTCAGTCGCGAACGAATTCGTAGGTGTGGAACACCAGGCCGGCACCCATCTTTCGAGTGTTGGTCAGGTGTAGCGGCTTCTTGTCGCTGATCTCGTCGAAGAGCCGCAGGCCGCTGCCCAGGACGACCGGGAAAACTACCAGGCGCAGTTCATCGGCCAGGTTCTGTTCCATCAGGGTGCGGACGAGCTGGTAGCTGCCGTAGACCAGGATGTCACCGGCGACGGTGCGCTCGAGCTCCGAAATCTCCTTTGCCGCGTCGCCGTTGAGGATCGTGGTGTTGGTCCATCGGGGCGGTTCGAGGGTCGACGACACCACGTACTTGGGGATGCTGTGCATTCTGTCCGCCCACTCGGGGCTCACGCGGTCGGCCGCCCCGCCGCCCGGTTGTATCCGGGACTCGAACCACTCGCTGGTCCGCCTGCCCAGCAGGAGCGCATCGACGCTCCGCAGCTCCTCCGTCTCGCGGGCGGCCCAGTCTCGGAGGTCCTCGGTTTCGACGAACCGGTGGAACCAGCCGCCGAGTTCGAAGCCCTCCGCGCCGTCCGGGTCCTGGACCACTCCATCGAGGGTGATGTTCGAGCTGATGACGATCTTTCCCATTTCCTGCTCCTTGGACGTTGTTGTCGGCTGTCACAGGTGTGGACGGTGCGGCATTGTCGAAGGGGGCGCTCCGCGACCGACCCTTTCGCGCCGCCGCCGACGTCCATACGGGATGGGACTGCACACAGGGAATGAGGTGGCGGGAGTGGAGTCGGTGCGAACGGACCTGCTGTCGAGGGCGCGGGGCGGGGACGGCGAGGCGTTCCGGGCGCTGACCGAGCCGCATCGTCGCGAGCTACAGGTGCACTGCTACCGGATGCTCGGATCGTTCCAGGACGCCGAGGACGCGCTGCAGGACACGATGCTCGCCGCGTGGCGAGGTCTCGAACGGTTCGACGGCCGCGCCTCGCTGCGCACCTGGCTGTACCGCATCGCCACCAACCGGTGCCTCGACGCGCTGCGCTCCGCTCGCCGACGCCCCGCGCGGCAGTGGGATGTCCCCGGAATCGACCTGCCGGAACCCACCGGACTCGGCGAAATCCACTGGCTCGAGCCCTATCCCGACGCTCTGCTGGACGGTGCGATCAGTGTCCCGCTCGGCCCGGAAGCCCGCTACGAGCAAACCGAATCCATCTCCCTGGCCTTCGTGACCGCCCTGCAGATCCTGCCGCCCCGCCAGCTCGCCGCCCTCATCCTGCGCGACGTCCTCGGCTTCCACGCCACCGAGGTAGCCGACATGCTCGACACCACCGTCGAATCGGTCAAGAGCGCCCTCAAACGCGCACGCGCCGGAATGCAGGACCGGCTGCCGGTGACCACCGCCCCGCGGCCGCCCGCCGACTCACCCGCCGAGGACGCGATCGTGGCGAAGTTCGTCACCGCCTACGAATCCGCCGACATCGAAGCCTTGGTCGCACTCCTGACCGACGACGTCTTCATGTCGATGCCACCGATCCCGCTGGAATACCGAGGCCGAGACCTGGTGGCTCGCTTCCTCACCCTCGTCTTCGACTCGGCACACCGATTCGAACTGCTCCCGACACGAGCCAACGGTCAACCCGCCTTCGCCGTCTACCGACACCCCTCCCTCGGCACCCACGGATCCGGCCTCTTCGTCCTCACCCTCACCGGCGACCGCATCAGCGCCATGACCCGATTCGAGAACACCGTCCTCCCCACATTCGGCCTACCGCAATCCCTCCCCGGCGCATGAGCACCGTCGCCGATCACGACGTGTAGGCGACAAGCACCAGCACATTGCCCGAAACTTGCAGGTAAGCACGGGGTTTGAACTCGGGAGTGGCAAACTCCGCATCAAGCTCACGACTCGTCCGGAATTCGCCGCCGGGCAGCGACGGCACCAGCTCCGCGCGGAGCCTGGGACCCGAATCCGAGGCCACGGGAGCGGGTTCATTGCCGACGGTCCGCGTGCGCAGCGCTTCGGCCACCGCGGGGTCGAGCGTAATGATGGCCTGGAGCCAGTAGTCCGACGGACCGGGGACATCGATGCGGGAGGGCGTGATCTCCATACCCTGAACGCCCGCCGCCCAGGTCGCGGACACGGGTTGCGCGATGGCGGGCCACCGAGATGTCAGCGGCTCGAGATCGTGCCGGAGCGCTTCGGCGGGCGCGGGTGCCTCCGGCGGGTTCGCGCATGCCGACACCGCGGCCACCAAGGTCGCGCCGACCACCAGCCCCAGCAGCTGCCGTCTCGTTCTGAGCATGCCGCCCAACCTAATTCACTGGCCGGAGCCGAAAGGCACTCGGTACGTGGCGTTTCGCGCGACGAGAGTCGAGACGCAACGCTCAGTCGGCCTGGCAGGCGGGGCACCAGAAGAGGTTTCGGCCGTCCATCACCGTGCGGACGACGGTGGCGCCGCAGAGACGGCAGGGTTCGCAGCGGCGCTCTCAGCTGGTCTTCTTGACGGGAGGAAGGTACTTGCCGAGGGTTGCGGGATCCTTGGCGTCGCCGGCGGGTAGGTAGATGCGGTAGTTCAGTCGGAACAGTCCGCTGGGCGGCGAGGGCAACCAGTTGCTCGCGTGGTCCGCCGGTTGCTGGTTCTGGATGTGGATATCCAGTGAGCCGTCGGGGTTCTTGGTCAGGCCCGGGGTTCGGTCACCGATGGAGAACCGGTTGATCGGATTCTTCACCAGCTGAAAGTCGGAGCCGTACATGGTGATCGACCAGAATCCGTTGGGCAGTGTGGGTGGGAGCTGGTCGGCGTTGAAGTGCAGCACATACTGCTGTGATCCGTCGAGTAGAGTCGCGTCTCCGTCCTCGTAGGTACTGAAGTACTCGGCCTCGTCACGGTCGTGAACGAACAATCCCTCCAGTGCCCCGGCGGCACGGTCGAAATAGTTGACCCCGTAGGTTCCCGGCTCGAGGTTGTTCCAGCGCGTGGGGTACGGGGTGCCGCGGTACTTCACCTTCCACGACATGACATTCGGACCGTCGACTGCCGCGCGCGCCAAGCCTTTTCGCATCGGTTCGCTGAGTGTATTGATGTCCATGGGCTTGCCGAGGGTGACCCCACCCCGGCGTAGTAGTTCGATGGCCGCGTCGTTCCCCGGTGCCGGTGGGTTCTCGGCCGCCAGATCAGCGACCGTCTGGAAGAACGCCAGATCGCCTTGGTAGTTCGGGCGCGGGCTCAGATCCGGCACGGTGACCTGGCCGTGCTTGGCCGGGTCGTTCCAGTTGGACAACGCGGTGGTGGTGAACTTCTCTTGCAGCGCATTGACTTCGGCGAGATCGGCGGCGTTGTCGGGCAGCACGCCGATGCGGATCGCCACCATCGCGCTGTTGTTCGGTAGCCGATGCTCGATCACTCCGGGCGGCAGTTCGCCGTGCCAGTTCGGTCCCACGAATGCGTGGTCACCGCCCTTGCCGCCGGTCGCCCGGGTGCCGAGGTAGAACACATTGTTGGTGTAGGCGTCGGCGACCTCGACCGACCAGTATCGGTCCGTGATGTCAGGGGCGGTCAGGATCATCGGCTCATCGCGAAGCTCCATCCCCACGCCGCTGTACACGGTGTCATTGTTCGGCGTGTACGGCATGACATCGTCTGCCGTGGCCAGGGTCTTCATGTGGCCGATCTGGTTGAGCGGAGCGGCCGGCGCGTACGCCTTGGCCTTCTCCAACGCGACCGGATCCAGCCGCAGCTTGCGCTCCCGCTCGGTGATCGTCAGCGGGAGTCCGAACACGTAGTTCTGAATGCCGACCGAATAGGCCCACTGTTCCTCGGACTGTGCATCCGCGGCACGAGTGTCGGAACCTTGCGGCGAGGCATTCTCCTTCGTACCGGTCGCACATCCGAGCAATAGGGCAGAGACCCCCAAGAACAGCACGGGTACCCGAACATAACCCGGTAGCCGTCGTAGCGAGCGGGGAAGATTGACATGGCGGCTCATGAGGCAATGGTGACACCCAAGAGCTAACTTATGGCAACTATCAGTGGGGGGTGTTGGCCGCCGACTCCTCGTCGTGGCGGTCGGCGAGCTGTAGTAACAACAACACAGCCACACCGGCCACCACGATCCCGATCAGGTTGACGCCGAGCTGAACGAGCGAGCTCAGTGCCGCATGCCATTTGCCCGCGAAAGCCGCGACAGCCGCCAATCCGGCGGCCGGCACCGTCGTCACCGAAATGAACACACCCACCAGCACGGCGGAGCTGGAGGTGACCACGGCCAGCATCCCCGCTACCCCTGCCAGCAGGGCGACCACCAGTGAGAACGGCCCAACTTGGTAGATGAAGTCGAAGGCATGGGCGCTCTCGACATTGCCGACCCCGATCCAGCCGAGGCGGACCCACACCAGCGTGGCCAGCACGGTGATCGCCATCGCGGCCGTAAACGAAATGGCCAGGGTGCGCACCGAAGCCCGCACCAGCCGCGGATCGCGGCGCACCAACCCCACCGAAAGCGCTGCCAGCGGCCGGAATTCGGGCCCGACCACCATCGCGCCGACCAAGGTCAGTGGCGATGCCGTCGTCACCCCTACCGCCGACAGCAGAATCGCGATCGTCAGAAACGCGAGAAAGGTGGGCGTGAAGCGGGCCCCTTCGCGCGCCTGCCCGAGCAACTGCGCCCATACCACCACTCTATCGGCAGGTGTCGGCGCCGCGGCGTCGGCGCGTTCCCCCGCACTGGAGAGCATGGTTCCCGACGACGCGAACGAAATACTGCCCGTCCGAACAAGATCCAGAGCACTCAGCGCGGAGATCGCGGCATTGACGGAGGCCCGCGCCAGATCGGCTTCGATCACATCGCCGGGCGGATCCACGGACCCACCGCATGCAAGGGTCACATTGGTGGCACCGGGTTCCGCGACCAGGATTTGTACTACTTCGCCGCTCCGCTCACTCGGAGAAACGACGCGTAGATGCAGCACAGCACGGCCTCCTTCAGCCCGGCGGTGGGCTGAGTTCAAGCGGTGGCAGCAGCCCAGTTCATCATCAGCAACCATAACGGCAGCGGGACCGGATGCGTCGCGGCCTGCCCCGGTGGGATCGGGGCAGGCCGTCGGGGTCGTTGCGTGGGGCTACTTGACGATCTTGGCGCGGAAGGGTCCGCCGATGCTGTTGAACAGCAGGTCGCCGTTGCGGAGTGCTTCGATGACGGCGTAAGCGCCGTTGCCGAGGTTGGCTTGGCCGAAGATGGTGCGGTGCACGGTCTCTCCTGTCTTCCAGTCCAGGCCGGTGACCTCCCAGCCGTCGGCTTTGCTGTAGCCGTTGACGAACACGATCCCGGTGGCGGTGGAGACGGCCGGGACCATGGAGGTCGAGGCGACATCGCCGCGTGCCCACACCGAGTTCCAGCGGTGTCCGGCGGGGTCCCATTCGAAGCGTTGCATGCCGTGGGGCGGGGTATCGACCGGGCCGTTGGCGAGTACGTCGATGAGCCGGTCGGGTTGGCCGCCACTACCGATATTCTGGACCACGAACGCACCGTTCCCGCTGACCACGACCGACTGTTCGGATTGCACGAATTCCGGGAGCGGGTCGGGCAGCCCCGCGGTCACCTGGACCTGATCGGCGATGCGATTGGACTTGGTGCCGGGCTTCTGCTGAAAACCTTCGGGAATCTTGTTGCGCCAGAACGCGACCAGATGCATCTGGTCCGCGCCGTCGGTGATCACGACCAGCTCGTCGGACTCGCCGTCGAATCCCATCAGGGTGGGGGTGGACCCGGTGCCGGTGCCGAACTTCACCGCCGGGGGGCGACGACCGGTGTCATAGGGTGAGGACCAAGCGCCGTCGGCTTCGTCGGTCGAGAGGTTCGAGCCGGTCCACACGATCTTGCGCATGACCTTGTTCGAGGCGATATAGATACCGTTGTGCTCGTCGACCGACATCGAGTTCGACACGGTCTCGTCGTCACCGAAACGCACCCGCTGCGGGGCGGCGTCGAGGTTGGTGCGGTCGAAGGCCAGCAACTCACGCGTGGAGCCCACGAGCAGATGCCCGTCGTAGGTCAGGTTCACCCCGACCACGTTCTCCGGCAGGCCCGTGGCGGTCGTGCCGGCACCCAGGAACGGCTTCAGGTCGAGGTGTTTGATGACCTTGACGCCGTCTTCGGGCTTGTCGTTGTTCTCGAGCCCGAAGACGTACAGCTGGGAGTCGTTTGTGGTGTAGTAGACGCGATTGTCCTTGTCCACCAGGCTGTAGACGCCGTTGGCGATACGCGTCCAGTTGATCCCGCCCCAGTCCTGATCCACCGCGTTCTGGATCTGGGCGACGTCGGTGAAGTTCTGATTCAGCACCGCGTCCAGCGCCGGTGCGGGGATCGACGCGATGCCGGGGGCGTCCATTCCCGCGACTTCCTTGAAACCGCCGCCGGAGACATCCACATAACGCACGCCCGCGGACGAGGAGATCCACCGATACTTCGGGTCGGTGCCGGCCAGGGTGATGATGCTGACCGGACCCACCGCGACGCGCGGCATCTGCGCCGGATCGATGTGGAAGGTGCCGCGCGGCACCGGATCACCGAAGCTGTCGGACTGGCCCGAGTCCAGATGGGTGACCGCGTACTTGTCCGCGGCCAGATAGGGATTGCGCGCCGGGCCCTTCCCGGCGGCGGCCGTCGGCGACGAGGTACCCGACGAGCCGCTGTCCGAAGAGTTGCTACTGCAGGCCGAGCCCACCAGTACCATGGCCAAAGCCAATGCGGCGGCAGCGGTTCCCGTGCGCAGATATCGAGGCGTACTCACCCGTGCATCACTCCTGTCCCTCGCGGCCGAAAGAACGCGAACTCACAGCTGGAAAGCCAGAAGCCGCTGCCGCTCGCCCGTCGAGGGCAGCGATCACAACCGGGCAGAACGAACAGAAGGCTCCAAAGCCCAGCGAAGGTAACACGCCTGTTCAGCGGGCCGGGAAATTAGTAGCCAGCGTGTTGCCATCGCTGTTCGAGTACTCGAGGCAAGTCTGGCCGACGTCTGAATGACGGCTCAGGCAGGCTGACAGGTCGGGCACCAGAAGAGGTTTCGGGCTTCCATCACCGCGTGCAGAACGGGAGTTCCGCACACACGGCAGGGCTCGCCCACACGACGGTAGACATAGGTTCGAGGGCGGTCGGCCGCGTAAGAAGGGGCGCCGTGATCGTGTTCGGGCCGGACCACATGCATCTTTCCGCGGCGGACGCCGATGGGCATCAACTCGGTCAGGTCGGTCCACATGGCATCCCATTCGGTGCGGGACAACGACTTTCCGGCGAGATGCGGTGAAATGCCCTGGCGGAAGAGGACTTCGGCACGATATACGTTGCCCACTCCGGCCAGGACCTTCTGGTCCATGAGGAGTGCGCCGATGGGGCGCTGGGAGCGCTGGATTCGCGCGAAGGCCCGGTCGGGGTCGGCATCGCGACGCAGCGGGTCGGGGCCGAGGCGGGCGGTGAGGGCGGCCACCTCCGGGTCGTGGAGGATTTCGCAGGCTGCCGGTCCGCGCAGGTCGGTGCCGTGTGCTTCACCGGTACGACCCGCGCCGATCAGGCGCATGCGGACCTCGCCGACGGGGGCGTCGATGGGGACTGCGGATTCGGTGAACTTGCCGTACAGACCCAGGTGGATATGCAGCGTGACGCCCGAATCGTAGTGGTGGAGCAGGTGTTTGCCCCACGCTTCGGCGCGGGTCAGGACGCGGCCGTCGATGAGGGCCGCGCCGGCGGCGAAGCGGCCCTGGGGGCTCGAGACTCGGACCCGACCGCCGGCGAAGCGCTTGTCGTGCAGCTTCGCCAGGCGGTGCAGCGTATGGCCTTCCGGCACAGGTCAGTTCGGCAGCGCGGGAGCGACGCCGGTCTTCTCGTACTCGGCGAGGATGTCGATGCGGCGCTGGTGGCGCGGCTCGTCCGACCACTGGGTGGTCATGAAGGCGTCGACGATGGCGAGGGCTTCCTCGGTGGAGTGCATGCGGCCGCCGATGCCGAGCAGCTGGGCGTTGTTGTGCTGGCGGGCGAGCTGCGCGGTCTCCACGCTCCAGCCGAGGGCGCAACGCGCGCCGGGCACCTTGTTGGCGGCGATCTGCTCGCCGTTGCCGGAGCCACCGAAGACGAAGCCCAGCGAGCCGGGCTCGGCGACGACGCGGCGGGCCGCCTCGATGCAGAAGGCCGGATAGTCGTCGAGGGCATCGTATTCCAGCGCGCCGCAGTCGACGACGTCGTGACCCTGGCCCTCCAGGTGAGCCTTGACGTGGTTCTTCAGTTCGAAGCCGGCATGGTCGGCACCCAGGTATACGCGCATGGCTGCGATTCTGTCAGCCCGCGCGCGACCGCCCGCGCAGGGGGCTGTCACCACCGGAATACGAGGTGTGAGCCACTCGCGGCGAGGCCGACCCGCCGACGCGCGCGAACGTACTATCCAGGCATGACGTCCGACGACAGTTCATCCACGCCGAACGCCTACGGGGGGCAATCCGCTGGCGGAGATCAAGGGCAGCCGCCGAGCGGCGAACAGCCCACCGCCGTCCATCCCAGCCAGCCGACCGGCGGGTACGCCCAGCCGACGACTTCCTACCCCGCCGCGCAGCCCACCGGCGCCCAGCCCGCGTGGAATCCCGTCACCGGCATGTCCGGCTGGGATCCGCGGGTGGGCCCGCCGGGATGGGCTCCGCAGCAACCGTATTCGCCGCCGCCCCCGCCTGTGGTGCAGACCGGCATCCGCGGCCTGTCCCCGTTCGGGATGCCCGCGCGGCACAGCTGGGAGATCCCGCTGCTGGTGATCGTGATCATCGCCACCGTGCTGGCGTACCTGCTGGCGCTGCTCGCACTGGTGTCGGGTAGCTCCAACCAGATCGTGCTGGTCCTGGCGTTCGCGCCGCTGCTGGTCTACCTCGGCCGCGGTATGAACTACGCCGCGCAGCGGGTGAACGGCGTGAGGATGTCGCCGACCCAGTTCCCCGACGGCTTCCGCATGGTGCAGGAGGCGGCGGCTCGCTTCGGCATGACCAAGGTGCCGGACGCCTACGTGGTCACCGGCAACGGCCAGATCAACGCCTTCGCCTCCGGGCACGGCTTCCGCCGCTACGTGGTCGTCTACAGCGACCTGTTCGAAGTCAGCGGCGCGGCACGCAATCCCGAGGCGCTGGCCTTCATCATCGGCCACGAGGTCGGGCACATCGCGGCGGGCCACGTCTCGTACTGGCGACAGCTGGGCATGTTCCTCGCCCCGTTCCTGCCGATCCTGGGCAGTTCGCTGATCCGCTCGCAGGAGTACACGGCCGACAATCACGGCTTCTGCAACCGCCCGCAGGGCGCGCCGACGGCCATGCAGACGCTGGCGGCGGGCAAGTACCTGAACAATCTGGTCAGTTTCGACGAGATGGCGGACCGCGCGCCGCAGGAGAAGGGCTTCTTCGTCTGGATGGCGAATGCCACGGCCAGCCACCCGGTGCTGACCTGGCGCATGTGGGCACTGCGCGACCGCAGCCGCCACGGCAAGCTGTTCTGGCGTCCCGACGCCCCGCCGCGTCCGCCGGTGGCCGGACCCTACGGCGCTCCGCAGCCGTACGGCGGCCCGCCACCCCAGTACGGCCAGACCACCACGTATCACGAGTACCGGCCGCAGTGATCACCCGATCGGGTGGGGTCTGTTCCCACGGACCCCGCCCGATCTGCGTCTACAGCGCCGAAAACCCTGTGCCTCAGTCGAAGGCGGGGTCCTCGGTGCGGGTCCGCTTCAGCTCGAAGAAGTGCGGGTAGGAAGCGAGCGCGACGGCGCCGTCCCACACCTTGCCCGCCACCTCACCGCGCGGAATCCGCGAGAGCACCGGACCGAAGAAGGCCACGCCGTTGATGTGGATGGTCGGCGTGCCGACATCCTGGCCGACCTTGTCCATGCCGGCGTGATGCGAGGCCTTCAGCTCTTCGTCGTATTCGACGGAGGTGGCCGCGGCGGCCAGCTCGGCCGGCAGCCCGACCTCGGCCAGCGACTCGGCGATGATGACCTCGATCAGGTCGGCGCGCGGCCCGTCCTGCTCGTATTCGGCGCGACGGTTGTGGAAGCGCGTGCCCATGGCGGTGTACAGCGGCGCCAGCACCTTGTCGCCGTGGTCGCGGGCGGCGGCGATGGCGACCCGGACCGGGCCCCAGGCGGTGCGCAGCAGCTCCACGTACTCGGGCGGCAGGCCCTCGCGGCCGTCGTTGAGCACGCCCAGGCTCATGACATGGAAGTTGACGTCGATATCGCGGACCTGCTCGACCTCGAGGATCCAGCGGGAGGTGATCCAGCACCAGGGGCACATCGGATCGAACCAGAAGTCGACCCGGTCCTTTTTGGTGTCGCTCACAAGGAAGTCCTTTCACAGTCGACGGCCGACACACGGCCGTTCTCCTAACGCAACGCCCGGGATCGTTGCCGATATTTCCGCTCCGCCCGACTCGCCCGGGTCTAGGGTCGAAAGATCGGCCTCGCCGGGAGGACGGCCACATCCGGTGCAGCGATCCCGGCCGCGTGAGCAGGGAGGTTTCGTATGACCAGTTCCAGGTTCGTCATCGCGGGAGGTGGGCTCGCCGCGGCGAAGCTCGCGGAAGCCTTGCGGGCCAATGACTTCGGCGGCGCGGTGACCCTGGTCAGCGCCGAGGAGCATCTGCCGTACGAGCGTCCGCCGCTGTCCAAGGAGCATCTACTGGGCAAGAAGTCGCTGTCCGACTTCACCGTGGACCCGTCGCAGTGGTACCGCGACCATCACATCGAATTGATGCCCGGCACCACCGTGACCGGACTGGACCGCGGCGCCAAAACCGTTGCGCTGCCGGATGGTACGACGCTGCCCTACGACAAACTGGCGCTGGCCACCGGCTCGCGCCCGCGCATGCTGCGCATGCCCGGGGTGGACGCGCGGGGCGTGCACGTG
Source organism: Nocardia sp. CA-136227 (assembly GCF_050955695.1). Lineage (NCBI taxonomy): Bacteria > Bacillati > Actinomycetota > Actinomycetes > Mycobacteriales > Nocardiaceae > Nocardia > Nocardia sp. CA-136227. Next base: position 1,854,240 of record NZ_CP192081.1, on the reverse strand, counting down.
CTGCGCACCATCGAGGACTCCGACGCCCTGCTGGCCATGTTCGGCGAGGTCCGGCGACTGGCGGTGATCGGCGCGGGCTGGATCGGACTCGAGGTGACGGCGGCAGCGCGGGCGGCAGGCGTGGAAGTGACCGTGCTGGAAGCGGACTCGGTCCCGTTGCGGGCCGCGCTCGGCACCGAGATGGGCGAGGTATTCGCGAGCCTGCACCGCGCGCACGGCGTGGACCTGCGCACGGACGTGAAGGTCAGCGAGATCACCACCACCGCCGACGGCCGCGCGACCGGTGTGCTCCTGGACGACGGCACCCGCATCGAGGCGGACGCGGTGCTGGTCGCGGTGGGTGCGCGCCCCAATATCGAGCTGGCCGCCGATGCCGGGCTGGCCGTCGACGGCGGTGTCCTCGTCGACGAGAGTCTGGCCACCTCGGACCCCGATATCGTCGCGGTCGGCGATATCGCCGATCAGCAGCATCCGGTGCTGGGTCGGCGAATCCGGGTGGAGCACTGGGCGAACGCGCTCAATCAGCCCGCCGTGGCGGCCCTGACCATGCTCGGCAGGCCCGCCGTGTACGACCGGCTGCCCTACTTCTTCACCGATCAGTACGACCTGGGGATGGAGTACACCGGCTACGTCTCCCCCGAGCAGCGGGCGCGCGTGGTGGTGCGCGGTGATCTGGCCGGACGCGAGTTCGTGGCGTACTGGCTCGATCCGAACAATCGGGTGCTGGCCGGGATGAACGTGAACGTATGGGATGTCACTGACAAGATCAAGGAACTGATCCTGAGCGGCCGGGCCGTGGACCCGGACACCCTGTGACCACCATCACACCTGATGGGCTGCGCGATACGTCGATCCGGCGTGCGGGGCTCCGACCTGTATGCGAGAGCGCCACCGCGGCGCGCCGACGAAGGAGCCGACCATGAAGTACATGCTGATCAAGTCCTACACCCCGGCCGCTTTCTGCGACACCCCGATCCACCAGTGGGCGCCCGAGGAGATCCGGGCGCACATCGACTTCCAGCGCACCCTGGGCGAGCAGCTGGCCAAGTCCGGCGAACTGGTCGAAGCCCAGGGCCTCGCCGACCCGGGTCAGGCGATCACCGTCAGTTCCGACGGCCGGTCCGCGCCGGTGGTCACCGACGGCCCGTTCCCCGAGACCAAGGAGCTCCTGGCCGGCTACTGGATCATCGATGTCGACACCCCCGACCGGGCCGTCGAGATCGCCGCGCAGGCCTCGGCCGCGCCCGGCCCGGGCGGCAAGCCGATCGGCGAGTACATCGAGGTCCGCCAGATCATGTGCGCCCCCGCCCCCGAACTCTGATGCCGCACACCGCGATCGAGGACCTGCTGCGCGAACTCGCCCCGCAGGTCCTCGGCGCGCTCGTCCGCCGCTACGGCGATTTCGACGCCGCCGAGGACGCCCTCCAGGAAGCCCTGCTCGCCGCCGCCACCCAGTGGCCCGCCGAGGGCCTGCCCGACAATCCGCGCGGCTGGCTCATCCAGGTCGGCGCGCGGCGCATGGTCGACGCCATCCGCGCCGATTCCGCCCGCCGCAACCGCGAGACCGCCGACGCGATCCGCGACCCGGAACGCCTGGGCACGACGACGCCCGACCCGGCCGACGCGGTGATCACGGCATTGTCGGAGACGGGACTCGACCAGCTGGCCGCCGCACCCGGTGCGCACGGCGCGCCCGCGACATACGGGGTGTCCGGCATTCGCGGCACGGCCGATCCGGGCGGCGCGGTCACCGGCCGCACCGCCCGCGATACCGGGACCGAGGACCGGGACGACACGCTCACCTTGTTCTTCCTGTGCTGTCACCCCGCCCTGTCGCCCGCGAGCGCGATCGCGCTGACCCTGCGTGCGGTCGGCGGGCTCACCACCGAGGAGATCGCCCGGGCCTTCCTGCTGCCGGAACGCACCATGGCGCAACGGATCACCCGCGCCAAGAAGCGCGTCGCGGAGGAGGACCGCCCCTTCGCCATGCCCGCGGAGTCGAACGGTCAACGCGGGGAATGGAATACGCGCCTCGACAGCGTGCTGCGGGTGCTGTACCTGATCTTCACCGAGGGCCACACCAGCGGCGGTGAGCGACTGCGCCGCGGCGACCTGTCGAGCGAGGCCATTCGCCTGGCACGGGCGCTGAACCGCGTGCTGCCGGACAATCCCGAGGTCACCGGCCTGCTGGCGCTCATGCTGCTCACCGATGCCCGGCGCGCCGCCCGGACCGGGGAGCACGGTGAACTGGTCCCGCTCGCCGACCAGGATCGCGGGCTGTGGGACCGCGAAATGCTCATCGAGGGCGTGCGATTGGCGACTGCCGCGGTGCGGAGCGGGCTGATCGGCCCGTATCAGATCCAGGCCGCCATCGCCGCCCTGCACGCCCAGGCGCTGCGGCCCGAGGACACCGACTGGCCGCGAATCCTCCTGCTGTACAACGCCCTCGAACGCCAGTCCCCCAACCCCATGGTCACGCTCAACCGGGCCGTCGCCACCGCCATGGTGCACGGTCCGCAGGCCGGGCTGGACCTGACCGACACCCTCACGGAGTCGCTGGCGGGCAATCATCGTCTCGACGCTGTACGCGGCCATCTGTACGAAATGGCCGGGGAACCCGAGGAAGCCATCGCGGCCTACACCGCCGCCGCGCGCCGGACCACCAGCCTGCCCGAGCGCGACTACCTCACGATTCGGGCCGCCGGCCTGCGCCGCGGCTGACGCGCCACCTCAGGCGGCGGCGGTCCGGAAGGCGGTCGGGCTGACGCCGCGGTGGCGTTTGAAGGCGGCCGAGAACCCGAACGGATCGGCGTAGCCGACGGATCGGGCGATGGTGGCGATGGTCAGGTCGGTGTCGGTGAGTAGTTCCTCGGCCTCGTCCATCCGTGACTCGGTGAGGTAGGCCAGCGGCGGTTGCCCCATGACAGCGGTGAACCGTTTGGCGAAGAGCGCCCGGGAGACACCGGCTTCGGCGGCCAGCGAGGCCACGGTCCACGACGTGCCGGGCACGGTGTGGATGGCTTGCAGCGCGGGCGCGATGACCGGATCGGCCAGGCCGCGGAACCAGGTGGGGGCCTCGGACCCGGCCTGATCGAACCAGGTGCGCAGGGTGCAGACCAGGCTCCAATCGAGCAGGCGGTCCATCATGGCCTGCGAGCCCGCGCTCTGCGCGACGGCGGACACGGCGGCCGATTCGAGCCAGTCGCAGGAGTCGGCGTCCTCGCGGACCACCAATACCGGTGGGAGCGTGCGCAACAGGCGCTCGTGGCGACGGAAGGAGGTGCGGTAGGCCCCGACCATCAGCGCGGTGGCGTCGGCGTCACTGCCCCAGTGGATTCCGCCGAGTTCCTCGACCGAGCATTCGGAATCGCTGGTGAAGCAGGAGATCTCGTATTCGGTCGGCGCGAGGGCACGATTCGATCCCCGGGCCGCTTCGGCATCGAGATCACCTGATACGAGCCGGAATTCGCCCGGACCGCGCACCAGCGCCGTGTCCCCGGCGTCGAGCTGCCAGGTGCTGCCGCCGGGCAGCAGGAGCGTGCCGCCGCCCCGCATCACGGTGACCATGGTCAACGGCGCGCGGTCGGCGAATCGAATCGTCCACGGCGCGGGCATGACCGCGTGCGTGACCACGGAGCCTTCGGCTCGAATGCCGCTCAGCAGTTTGCTCAGAGGATCCACTCCACCGAGGGTAGACGAATTCCTATCGAAGGGAGCGTTCCACCCATGGATCGTCTACGCCGGGGCGGGTGTACTGGGTTCACAGCATGAACAACCGCCCCGATCCAGGAGGAATCCTTGTCGCACGACACGCTCGACCGGCACACCCGCACCGCCCTGGTCGTGGTCGCCCACCACCGATCCGATTCCCTCACCGCCCATCTGGCCGCCCGCGCGGTCGCCCGGCTGGAGACCGACGGCTATCGCGTCGACCTGCTGGACCTGCGGGCCGAGGGCTTCGATCCCCGCATGATCGAGGCCGACCAACCGGATTGGGGCAATCGCGAGAAGCTCTACTCCCCCGAGGTCCACGAGCACATGGACCGCATCCTCGCCGCCGACGTGGTGATCGCGGTCTTCCCCGTCTACTGGGCGAGCGTGCCCGCGCTGCTCAAGGGCTGGATCGACCGCGTGTGGAACTACGGATTCGCCTACGGCCGCAGCAAACCTCGCCTGGCGGGCAAGCGCATCCTGTGGCTCGGCCTGGCCGGGATGGCCGGGGGCGATCCGCTGGTGGACTTCCTCCAGCAGTCGCTCGAGGGCCAGCTCAATATGGGAATCGCCTACTACTGCGGCTTCTCCCACTCCACCGTCGGCCTGCTGCCCGACGCCGAGGAACGCCGTCAGCGGCTCGACGCCGACGGGCGACTGCTCTTCGACCCGGCCACCGTCGGCGCCGAACGCGTGGCCCAGTACGCCGAACTGGAGCACCGGGCCGACGAGTTCGTCACGAACTTCCTTGCCGCCGAGGCGGTTCCGGTCTAGACGCCGGTCCAGGCGTTGCCGGTGATGAGTTCGTAGGCCTGCTTGTACTTCTGGCGGGTCACGTCGATGATGTCGGCCGGGATCTCGGGGCCCGGGTACTCCTTGTTCCACCCGGTGGAGGTGGACCAGTCGCGCACGAACTGCTTGTCGAACGACTTCTGCGGGCGGCCCGGCTCGTAGTCGTCGGCGGGCCAGAAGCGGGAGGAGTCCGAGGTCAGCACCTCGTCGCCGACGGTGAGAACGTCACCGTCCCAGCCGAGTTCGATCTTCGTGTCGGCGATGATGACACCGTTGGCGGCGGCGTGGTCCGCGCCGCGCGAGTACATCTCGAGGGTCAGGTCGCGCAGCTTCTCGGCGACCTCCTTGCCCTCCTGGTTCACCACGTCGGCGAAGCTGATCGGCTCGTCGTGGCCCTCGTCGGCCTTGGTGGTGGGGGTGAAGATGGGTTCGGGCAGCTTGTCGCCGTCGCGCAGGCCCGGCGGCAGCGCGATGCCGGACACGGTGCCGGTGCGGTTGTACTCGGCCAGGCCGCCGCCGGTCAGGTAGCCGCGCGCGATGCACTCCACCTTCACCATCTTCAGCGGCTTGACCCGCACGCCGCGGCCGGCGAACTCGGCGGGCACGTCGGTGGTGGACAGAATGTGGTTGGGCACATCGGAGAAGAAGCCGAACCACCAGTTCGACAGCTGGGTGAGCAGCGCGCCCTTGTCCGGGATCGGGGTCGGCAGCACCACGTCGTACACCGACACCCGGTCGGATGCGACCAGGATCAGCGAATCGCCGTCCTCGTACAGGTCGCGCACCTTACCGGCGTGGATGTGCTTCAACGGTCCTCCTCGTGCTGGGCGATAGCTGCCGTCGCCCAGCCTAGTGGGTGGCCGTCCTCGCATCGGACACGCCCAACCGCCCGACCCCGGGCATGGCAAGCTGGCTACTGCCGCACAGTTCTCCGAGAGCTAAGGAGCCTCCTTGTCCGCACCGAATCTCACCCGCGAGCAGGCCATCGAACGCGCCGCCACGGTCCAGGTGGAGAACTACAAGGTCGAGCTGGACCTCACCGGCCAGCCCACCAGCGCCGACGCGCCTCGCAGTGAGACGTTCCACTCGAAGGCGACGGTGACCTTCACCGCGACGCCGGGTGGGCAGACCTTCATCGACTTCGTGGGCGCGGGCCTGCGCTCGGCCGTGCTCAACGGCGTCGACCTGGACGTGAGCGGCTACGACGAGGAGCAGGGCCTCACCCTGCCCGACCTGGCCGCGAACAATGAACTGGTGATCGAGGCCGACGGCGAGTACTCCAACACCGGTGAGGGCCTGCACCGTTTCGTCGACCCCACCGACGACAAGATCTACCTGTACTCGCAGTTCGAGACCGCCGACTGCAAGCGCATGTTCGCCTGCTTCGACCAGCCCGACCTCAAGGCCACCTACGACATGGTCGTGACCGCGCCCGAGGACTGGGAGGTCATCTCCAACGGGGCCGTCACCGACACCCACCGGCTCGGCGCCGTCGTCCGCCACACCTTCGCCACCACCCCGCGCATGAGCACCTACCTGGTCGCCCTCATCGCCGGACCGTACGCGAAATGGACCGACTCCTACCAGGATTCGCACGGCGAGATCCCGCTCGGCATCTACTGCCGCGCCTCGCTGGCCGCGTTCATGGACCACGAGCGGCTCTTCACCGAGACCAAGCAGGGCTTCGGCTTCTACCACGCCAATTTCGGTGTGCCCTACGCCTTCGGCAAGTACGACCAGCTGTTCGTGCCCGAATTCAACGCGGGCGCCATGGAGAACGCCGGTGCCGTCACCTTCCTCGAGGACTACGTCTTCCGGTCCAAGGTGACCCGCGCGTCCTACGAGCGCCGCTGCGAGACCGTGCTGCACGAGATGGCGCACATGTGGTTCGGCGACCTGGTCACCATGAAGTGGTGGGACGACCTGTGGCTGAACGAGTCCTTCGCCACCTTCGCGTCGGTGCTGTGCCAGGTCGGCGCGACCGAATACACCAACGCCTGGACCACTTTCGCCAATGTCGAGAAGTCGTGGGCGTACCGGCAGGACCAGCTCCCGTCGACCCACCCGATCGCCGCGGACATCCCGGACCTGGCCGCCGTCGAGGTCAACTTCGACGGAATCACCTACGCCAAGGGCGCTTCCGTGCTCAAGCAGCTGGTGGCCTACGTCGGCGAGGAGCCGTTCCTGGCCGGTCTGCGCGACTACTTCACCGAACACGCCTACGGCAACGCCACTTTCGACGATCTGGTGGGCGCGCTGGAGAAGGCGTCGGGCCGCGACCTGTCCGACTGGGGCGCGCAGTGGCTCAAGACCACCGGCCTCAATATCCTGCGCCCCGACTTCACCGTGGACGCGTCCGGCAACTTCACCTCCTTCGCGGTCGTGCAGGACGGCGCGGAGCCCGGCGTGGGTGAACGGCGTGTGCACCGGCTCGCCATCGGCATCTACGACGACCAGGACGGAAAGCTGGTGCGCACCAAGCGCGTCGAGCTCGACGTGGACGCCGCCGCGCGCACCGACGTGCCCGAGCTGATCGGTGTCGGCCGCGGCAAGCTGGTGCTGGTCAACGACGACGACCTCACCTACTGCTCGGTCCGCCTCGACGCCGACTCGCTCGACACCGTGGTGGCGCGCATCGCCGACATCGCCGAACCGCTGCCCCGCACCCTGGCCTGGTCCGCGGCCTGGGAGATGACCCGCCAGGCCGAGATGAAGGCCCGCGACTTCGTGGCGCTGGTGCAGCGCGGCGTCGGCGCGGAGACCGAGATCGGCGTCGTGCAGCGGCTTCTCATGCAGGCGAGCACCGCGCTCAGCGCCTACGCCGACCCGGAGTGGGCGCGCACCGAGGGCTGGCCCGCCTACGCCGACCGGCTGCTGGAACTGGCCCGCGCCGCCGGTGCGGGCTCGGACCACCAGCTGGCGTTCGTCAACGCGCTCACCGGCGCGCTGCTGTCCGAACAGCACATCCAGGTGCTGCGCCAGCTGCGCGCGGGTGACCCGGAAGGCGTGGACCTGCCCGGTCTGACCGTCGACACCGACCTGCGCTGGCGGATCACCCAGGCGCTGGCCGCCGCCGGAGCCATCGACTCCGACGGCATCGAAACCCCGGTCATCGACTCCGAACTCGCCCGCGACGACACCGCCGCGGGCCGCCGGCAGGCCGCCGCCGCCTCCACCGCCCGCCCGCAGGCGGCGGTCAAGGAATCGGCGTGGGACACCGTCATGGGTGACGACACGGTGGCCAATATCACCGCGCGCGCCATCGTCGCGGGCTTCGCGCCCGCGGGCCAGTCCGAGCTGCTGCACCCGTATGTGGAGCGGTACTTCGCCGATATCGCCGGGGTGTGGGACCGCCGGTCCAGCGAGGTCGCCCAGACCGTCGTGGTCGGCCTCTACCCGCACTGGGCCGTCAGCGAGGAAGCCGTCGCCGTGGCCGACAAGTTCCTCGGCGGCGACCACCCGCCGGCGCTGCGCCGCCTGGTGGTCGAGGGCAAGGCGGGCATCGAACGCTCGCTGCGTGCCCGAGCCTTCGATCGCGGCTAGAAAGCACTGCCCGGCAATACATTTCGCGAGCGGCCCCCTTCCGGAAATTCCGGAAGGGGGCCGCTTCCCGTTGTCGTCGCTCGGCGAACGCTGCTGTGAGCAGATCTGCTCACGGCAGCGTGGCGGGACTTCCCGGGCCGGGCTGCGGCACCGTGAAGGCATGGCAGACAACAAGACTCCGATGTTCAACTGGAGCACCAGGGAACAGCTCTTCGCCCGGCGGGTCCTGGTGCTGGACGGCGGGCTCGACGACGACAACGGCACGCTGCTCATGACCCAGCTGCTGACGCTGGCCGCGGAGGACCCGGAGGCGCCGATCTCGCTGTGGATCCACTCGCCCGGCGGTTCGGTGCCCGCCATGCTCGCCATCCGCGACGTGATGCGGCTGGTGCCGTGCCCGGTCTCCACCCTCGCGCTCGGATTGTCCTGCAGCGCCGGGCAATTCCTGCTCTCCGCCGGCACCCCCGGCCACCGCTACGCCCTGCCGCACGCCCGCATCCTCATGCACCAGGGCTCGGCGGGCATCGGCGGCAGCGCCGTCGAGGTGGAAGTCCAGGCCGACGACCTGCGCTACACGGTGCAGACCGTGCTCGGCCTGATCGCCCAGGACACCGGCCAGCCCTACGACCAGATCTTCGAGGACTCGCTCCACGACCGCTGGTTCACCGCGGAACAGGCCCGCGACTACGGCTTCATCGACCACATCGTGGACTCCTTCCACCAGGTGGTCCCCGCGCGGCAGAAACTGGGGATCTCGGCATGAGCACCTACACGATTCCGAACGTCATCACTCGCGACCCGCGCGGCGAACGGATCATGGACGTCTACTCGCACCTGCTCAGCGAGCGCATCGTCTACCTCGGCACCCCCATCGACTCCGGCGTCGCCAACGCCCTCATCGCCCAACTCCTGCACCTGGACGCGGAAAGCCCCGGGCAGGACATCAACCTCTACATCAATTGCGAGGGCGGCGAACTGCCCGCCATGCTCGCCATCTACGACACCATGCAGCACATCTCGTCGCCCGTCGTCACCACCTGCGTCGGCCAGGCCATCGCCGTCGGCGCGGTCCTGCTCGCCGGTGGCGCGAAAGGCCGCCGCAACGTGCTCCCCCATTCCCGAATCGTCCTGCACCAGCCCGCGATCCGAGGCCAGGGCACCATCCCCGACCTCATCCTCCAAGCCGACGAAATCGTCCGCATGCGCGCCCAGATCGAAGCCATCCTCACCACCCACACCGGCCAAACCCCGGAAACGCTCCGCCGCGACACCGACCGCGACCGCGTCTTCACCGCCGAAACCGCCATCGACTACGGCCTCGCCGACCAACTCCTCGGCCCGCGCTGAATTCCGGAACGCCCGCGCCGGCAGTGTCGGCGCGGGCGTAGCGCGAATCAGTGTGTCGCAGTGCGGGTCAGGCGGCCAGCGACAGCATGACCTGGCCGGCGTAGCGGTGCGGCACGGCGGGCGGCGCGGTGGGGGTCAGGCCGGTGCGCAGGAGCTCTTCGGCGACCTGGCGGGTGAGTCCGCCAACACTGATGCCGAGGGCTCCGGCCAGGGCGGCGATCATCTCGCTGGAGGGTTCCTTGCGGCCACGTTCGATCTCGGAGAGGTACTGCGGCGAGATACCGGCTCGCCCAGCGGTTTCGGTGAGCTTCTCGCCGAGATCCAGCCGCATCGAGCGCAATCGGTCGCCGAGCGCCTCGCGCCACAGGGGTTCCCGGTCCGCGCGCTCGCGGGCAGGCGCGGGCGATGCCGTGGGGCGTACCGACCGGCCCGCTCGATCCAGACCACCGGGAAGCGCCTTCAGGCGCGGATGCTCGGACATACACCGAGCGTAAAGTGCCTGGCCCGGCCGTCGCGCCTCGATCTGCTGAGAGCGAACTCCTCGGCGAACTTTCGAAGCGCCATACACACGAAAGGACGCCCGGGGCTCGAGCCCCGGGCGTCCCTCGTCAGATCGGAACCGGCTAGACGCGGCCGATGGCGGCGGCCATCACGCGCACCGCGGAGACCAGGCCGTCGATCAGCTCACCCTGACGGAAGGAGCTGGTGGCGGCGGTCGCGCCGAGCTGGCAGACGCGGTCGTTGGCGCGCTCGGCGATCTCGTGGCCGGAGCGGACCTCGACGGAGCTGGTGTTCGGGTCCACCGCGATCAGGACCGAACGGGCGGCCTCCGGGGTGGCCGGGAACAGCGCGTCCACGCCGGCGGCGGAGTCGGCGCCCAGGTCGCCGATGTAGACGTTGAAGCGCACCTTGGTGGCGCGGGTGGCGTCGGTGAGGGCATTGTCCATGAGCAGCCGCTCACGGTCGTTGAACGGCGCTTCCTTGAAGACGTCGCCGGCCTCGTGCACGCCGGAGACGCGTCCGCTGGAGGTGAGGGCGTAACCGTGCGGAAGGTCGGCCTCGTTCACCGCGGGCCAATTAGAACTTGCCACTTGCCCGGCCTCCGATCAGCTCCGCGTTCGCGGTCTCGATAGCCGCATGGTGTCCATGCGAATCAGCAGTGTCGTGGTGGCCGGATCCGGTCACCTCGTCGGTCGCGCTCCACAGCACCGGCGGCTGGGTCCACTTCGCACCGAGTTCGTAGTGTTCCGGCTTCTCGCCGGGCAGCGGCTTGCCGAGGAACGACAATCCGGCGATCGCCAGATAGATCGCGACCGGGATGCCGACGTAGATCAGCACTGTCTGGAGAATGCTCACGGGCCAACGGTAGTCGATCGCGCCATGACTACTACGACCGGTAAGGGTTAGTGCGGCCGTGTCGTGACATTCACCTTTCGGACCGGCCGGAACCTCACCGATCAGACCAACCAGGCCGTCGAGTTCGCCGGAAGTTTGCGATCGGCCAGCGGCGCGCTGGTCAGCAACACCTCCCCCGCCGGCAACAGAATCGGCGAGTCGGTGGCATTGAGCACGCACAACAGTCCACCCTCGCGCCGGAACGCCAGACAACCCGGCGGGCTCCCGTACCACTCGACGCCCGACCCGGCGAATTCCGGACAGACAGCCCGCAATTCGATCGCCATTCGGTACAGCGACAGCATGGAATCCAGCCGTTCCAGCTGCCGCTCCACGCTCATCCCCGCCCACTCCCGCGGCATCGGCAACCACGGCTCACCCGTCGTGAACCCGAACGGGGGCCACGGGCCCTCCCACGGCAGCGGCACCCGGCAGCCGTCGCGGCCGCGCACGGTGTGACCGGACCGCTCCCAGGTAGGGTCGCGCAGCGCCGACTCCGGCAGATCGTCCACATTGGCCAGGCCCAATTCGGCTCCGTTGTAGACGAATACCGCACCCGGCAGCGCCAGCTCCAGCATGATCATGGCCCGCGCCCGGGCCTGCCCGACCGGGCCGTCACCGTAGCGGGTGACCTCGCGTTCGATGTCGTGATTGGACAGCGTCCAGGTCGGCGTCGCGCCGACGCCCGCCACCGCGTGCAGCGAATTGTCCACGGCCGTGCGGATGCGGTCCGGGTCGAACGGCGTCTGGGCGAGGCGGAAGTTGAAGGCCAGGTGCAGTTCGTCGGCGCGCACGTACTCACCGAAGCGGGTGTTGTCGTTGACCCACACCTCGCCGATGGCGACCGCGTGCGGATACTCGTCCATCACCTTGCGCACACGCCGGTGGATCTCGTGCACCCCGGCGTTGTTGAAGCGCGGATCGTCGTCCTCGAGGTGCAGCATGCGGGTGTCGATGCGCGCCATGTCCGGCAGGCCCGGGGGTTTGGCCATGCCGTGCGCGACATCGAGGCGGAAACCGTCCACGCCGCGATCCAGCCAGAACCGCAAGGTCTGTTCGAAATCGATTGCGACCTCCTGGTTCTCCCAGTTCAGGTCCGGCTGCTCGGGCGCGAAGATGTGCAGGTACCACTGTCCGGGCCTGCCGTCGGGTTCACGCACCCGGGTCCAGGCCGGGCCGCCGAAGATGCTCGGCCAATTGTTCGGCGGCAGTGCGCCATCCGGGCCGCGGCCGTCCCGGAACCAGTAGCGCGCCCGCTCCGGACTGCCCCGCCCGGCCGCCAGCGCCTCCTGGAACCACCGGTGCTGATCGCTGGTGTGATTCGGGACCAGGTCCATGGTCACCCGGATGCCCCGATCGTGCGCCTCGGCGATGACCTCGTCCAGGGCGGCCCGACCGCCGAACAGCGGGTCGATGTCGCGCGGGTCGGACACGTCGTAGCCGCCGTCGGCCATGGGCGAGCGCATCACCGGGCAGATCCACAGGGCGTCCACGCCGAGCAGCTCCAAATAGCCCAGCTTGTCCCGCAATCCGCCTAGATCGCCCACACCGTCGCCGTCGGAGTCCGCGAAGGAACGGGGATACACCTGGTAGAACACGGCCGACCGCCACCAGGGGTTTTCGGCGAGATTGTCCGTCACAGCGGTAATGGTGCCAAAGCACAGCGGCTTTCGCGGGTCCGTCGGAAGGACTTGTCCAGTTTCAGCAAATGATCAGCGGACAGCCACGACCGACCGGAATCCCCGTGGGAAGCTGCGACTTCTGCGGTGCGAAATCAGAAGGGCGAGTTCATGAGCGAATTGGCGGCCATCTCGAAGTAGTCGAGCAACTGCTTGCGATGCGCGTCGTCGAGCACCTCCGGCTCGATCTCCGCCACCGCGATGCGCATGGCCCGCAGCCAGGCATCCCGCTCGATCGGACCGACCTTGAACGGGTGGTGCCGCATCCGCAGCCGCGGGTGGCCACGCTCGTCGGAGTAGGTGCGCGGGCCACCCCAGTACTGCTCCAGGAACATCCGCAACCGACGCTCGGCAGGGCCGAGGTCCTCCTCCGGGTACAACGGCCGCAGCACCTCGTCCTCCGCCACCTCGCGGTAGAAGGCGGCCACGATCCGATGGAACGTCGCCTGGCCGCCCACGGCCTCGAAGAAGGAGATTTGAGTCTGCTCGCCAGAAGTCACGCCCCCATTCTGCCGTGTCCGGTCCGGCCCGCACCCCGTCCGGGTCGGATTCAGCGCCGCCCAGGACACCGGTGAGCTACCGAAAAATGCCCTGTCAACGCCCGGAAACCCCGGTCCCAGCGATTGTCACGCGGTGTTCATCCGAATGTGTCTGACAATGTGTCGAAAGAGATGGCATTGTGCGCCGTTCCATGGTCAACTGGGTGGCAGTCTGCCGAGATACCACACAATCGGACGAATACGAAACCGGGGTATGGCCCATGAAGCAGCGGCACGGCGCCCGTGAGGCGCGGACGCATCGACAACTCCAGCCCGCCGATGTCCACAATCGTGGGTCGGGGGCTACTCCGCTGCACTTACTGTCCGAACATTCTCATGCCGAGCATCATCCGGGCGCTCATCCCGAGCCCGCCCATCCGGGCGACCACCGCGAACACTCGCATCACCCACCCACCGCAGCACCCGTCCCCGCCTGGGCCAAACGCCGCGTGCTGCTGCTCAACGCCACGTACGAGCCACTCACCGCCCTGTCCGCGCGCCGCGCCATCGTGCTGCTGATCTGCGACAAGGCCGATACGGTGCACGACAATCCGGAAGGTCCGGTCGTGCATTCCGCCGGGACCTCGGTGTCGCTCCCCTCGGTCATCCGACTACGCAACTACGTGCGCGTTCCGTACCGGGCACGGGTACCCATGACCCGAGCCGCGCTCATGCATCGCGACCGCTACCGCTGCGCCTATTGCGGCGGCAAGGCCGAGACCATCGATCACGTCATTCCGCGCAGCCGCGGCGGAGCCCATTCGTGGGAGAACTGTGTGGCGTCCTGCGCGCCCTGCAATCACCGCAAAGCGGACAAGCTGCTGAGTGAACTGGGCTGGGCCCTGCACCATCCGATGGTCGCGCCCAAGGGCCCGCACTGGCGGTTGCTGTCGGCCAGTTCCGAGCTGGACCCGACGTGGTTGCAGTATCTGGGCGAGGGCGCGGCCTAGCCGTCACTCGCCCGTCGGCAGCCCGGCGTCGGCGGCCAGTACGCCGAGCGCACGCTGTAAGGCCGTGCGCTCGTCCGGCCGCAATCCGGCGGTGAGTTCCGTGTCGAGTTCCCGCGCGGCCTTCTCACACGCCGCGAGCAGAGCATGTCCCTGTTCGGTGAGCGTGAGCACCTGCCGTCGGCGATCCGCGGGGTCCCGCACGCGTTCGATCGCGCCCAGCCGTTCCAGGTGATCGGCCAGCGCCACCACCAGACTCGGCGCGACGCCGAGCCGGCCCGCCAACTCCTGCTGTGAGGCGGCTTCGCCGTGGCTCAGCGCGGTCATCAGACCCGCGTGCTTGGGCTTGAGGTCGAGCGGTTCGATGCGCGCGGCGAAGCGGTCGGCGACCACCGCGCCGACGGTGCCCAGGCGGAACGCGACGGTCTTCGGGAGCCCGGTCGACTTCTTGACATCGTTCACGGGTCCGATGATACTTCTGCTCGAACCATTCAGAGTGTGAATGATTATTGGAGTGAACGACATGGACGCGTACACGGGAATCGCCATCGCCAATGGAGCGGTCGCCTTGATCTCCGGAATCTCCAGCGTGGTGGGCATGGCGCGGCCCGCCCTCGCGGTGCCGGACGGCGGCCAGATCAACGCGGGGACAAGGTTTTTCGCCTACGGATACGGGGCGCGGGCGGTGCCGCTGAGCATCGTGGTGCTGATCCTGCTCGCGGTCGGTGCGCGCTCAGGGCTCGCGCCGGTCCTCATCGTGGCCGGGCTGGCTCAGATCGGGGACGCGATCATCGGTGCCGGGCGGCGCAATTGGCCGATGGCCGCCACCTGCGTCGGACTGGCGGCGGTGCATCTGCTGTCCGCCTGGTGGCTCGCGATGCAGTGAAAACCCCTCGGCGACAAGGTTGTTCGAGGATCAGCTGTATTCGCTGACGAGCAGCGCCCAGGTGCCCGGTTCGAGGGCTTCGAAGACGTGCGGCATATCGCCGGGGTAGCAGATGTAGTCGCCGGGTTCGAGCTCGACCGGATCCTCGGCGAGACCGACCTTGGCGCGACCGGCACACAGCACGATGTGTTCGACGACGCCGCGCGAGTGCGGGACCGAGTCACGGGGATGGCCGGGCTCGGCGGTGACGCGATACACGTCACGGCGCGCGGCGGGCGGGGAGGCCGCGAGCAGCGTGGTCCGATACTCCGATTCGGCCGAGGCGAGCACCGGGCCCTCGCCCGCGCGAATCACCTGCACCTGCGGCGTCGGCGGATCCAGTAGCCGCGAGAACTGGATGTCGAGCGCGATGCACAGCGCCCACAGGGTTTCGATGCTGGGATTGCCCGCACCCGATTCCAGCTGGGACAGCGTGGATTTCGCGATCCCGGCCCGCTTGGCGACCTCGGTCAGCGAGAGCCCGGAACGGGCGCGCTCCCGGCGCAGCGCGGCGGCGATCGCCTCCTGCGGAGACGGCGGGATCGCGTCCGGCGGGGACGCCGCGGCCCCCGCGGGAGACGCCGGTGCGGAGCGGTCGGGCTGCTGGGTCATGGTGGCGTTCACAGTACCGGCCCGGGCGGCCGCACCCTTTCCTCCGGCACGCCCCTTTGACGAACCCGGCCGGGTGTGTTCATTATAGAAAACATGCGTTCGGCATGGCGAACACTCGATCGGGGTGTGCTCACAGGAATCGCGGCGATCTGCCTGGCAGTCGCCATGATCGGCGTATCCTACGGCGCTACCGCAGTGACCTCTGGACTGCCCGGCTGGCTGCCGGTTCTCCTGAGCGTGGCCGTGGTGGCCGGGGGCTCGGAATTCGTCTTCATCGGCATCCTCACCGCCGGCGGCGGGCTGGTCGCGGCCGTGCTGGCCGGACTGCTGGTCAATGCGCGGCATGTGCCCTACGGGCTGTCCCTGCCCGATGTGGTCGGCACCGGCTGGCGGCGACTGCTCGGGACCCACGTCATGAACGACGAATCGGTCGCCATGGCCTTGGCCCAGCCCGACCGCGACCGCCGTCGCGCCGCCTACTGGCTGTGCGGGCTGGCCGTTCTGGCCGCTTGGCCGCTCGGCGCGGCCGTCGGCTCGATCCTCGGCTCGGTCGTGCCCGACCCGAACATCTTCGGACTGGACGCCGTCTTCCCGGCGGTGCTGTTCTCCCTCGTCCTTCCGGCCCTGCGCGACTCCCTCACGCGCACCGCCGCATTGGCCGGTGCGGCGGTGGCGGCCGCGACCACGCCGTTCCTCGGCGCGGGCCTGCCCGTGCTGCTGGCGCTGGGCGCGGTGCTGCTGGTCGCCCGCCGTGCGGGGACCGACGACGCCACCGCGGATTCGACCGTGAGCGCAGCCGGATGACCAAGACCCTGTTGATGGCCACCATGGCACTGGCCCTGGGCACCTTCGCGTTCCGGTTCGCCGGGCCGCTCCTGCGGAGCCGCATCCGGATCTCGCCGCGCACCGTCCGGCTGCTCGAGATCGCCTCGGTCGTGCTGCTCACGGCGCTGGCCGTGACCACGCTGATGCCTTCGGGCGGAAGTCAATTCGGGTGGGCGATGCCCGCCGGTGTCCTTGTCGCGGCCGTGCTGGCCTGGCGGCGAGCGCCGCTGATCGTGGTGATCCTGTCGGCCGCGGTCGTCACCGCCGGGCTACGGATGCTCGGCGTGCACTGATCTCCACTCGGGAATTCAGCGCTCCGCTCGGGAACCTCAGCGGCCGAGCAGGTCCGCGATGCGGGTCCAGGAATCCTCGGCGAGTTCGGCGCGGTACCAGTCGCGGCCCGGGTAGACGTAGCCGTGCGGGGCGTCCTCGTAGACCACGATCTCGTGCGGAATGTCATTGGCCGTCAAGGCTTCTTCGAGCTCGTCACGCGCCTCGTCGTCGATCAGCGGGTCCAGGCCGCCGAAGAACAGCAGGATGCGGCCGGTGATGCCGGGGGTGGCCTCGATGGTCGGCTCGGGGGTGGACAGCGGGATATCGGTATTGGTGAGCCAGCCGGGATAGAAGGCGGCGGTAGCGGCCAGCGGGAGTTGCGTCGCGGCGTAATAGGCGACGTGGCCGCCCGCGCTGAAGCCGACCATGTTCAGGGAGGTGGCCTCCCGGCCGCGTAGTTCGTCGAGGCACGCGGAGATGTCCGAGAGCACGTCGGGGCGGCTCAGCGTGCGCAGCAGTGCCAGGCCGCGCTCGCGACCCTCTCCCCCGAACTCCAGGTCGGCGCGCGGCGCCTCGCGATGGAACAGGTCCGGCAGGATGGCGATCGCGCCGAGGGCCGCGATGCGCTCGGTGGCCTGCTTCGCGGTGGCGTGCAGGCCGTAGATCTCGTGTCCGACAACGACTCCCGGGTAAGCGCCGGGCTCGGCGGGGTGAGCCACGTAGGCGCTCATCACGGTGTCTCCGACCTTCAGGTCGACCCACCCGGTCTCGATCGCGACAGCTGTCATATGCCAAACGTAGTGCGGTTGGCGGGGTCACGGGCCGTCGAATCGGCGATGTGTCCCATCGAACAGCCGATGGGACACATCATCTTTCGAAACTTGCCGTGGAGCTCAGTGCGTCAGCAGCGGCAGGGCGGGTCCGCGGCGGCGGGCCACCGACCCGTAGCGGGCGTCCAAGCGCAGCCAGGTGCGGGCCGCGCGGACCCGCACGATCTCGTCGACGGAGATGCGCCGGGAGTCGGTCTTCTCGCCGCCGTGCGGAATGAAATCCATGGCGGCCAGCGCGAACACCACCCGCATCGGCACCTCGACCCACTCACCGGCATTGGAGACGGTGAGCACGGTCTGATCCAGCAGTGCGGCGGGCGGGCCGTGTTTCCCGCCGTGCTCCTGGGCGACCTCCGCGCCGCGCTCGGCCAATTCCACGAGCATGCGTGCGGGCACATCCTCCACGTGGACGAACCCGTTCTCCGGCGGCAGGGCCCCGTGCCAGGCGGAATCCATGGCGAAGCCCAGTCCGAACGCGGCGCTCGCATCGGGCCCGTGCAGACCGGCGAGGACGGTGTCCGCGCTGACGGTCACGTCGTCCATCCCGAGTTCGGCGACCACGGTGCGGACGGCCAGCGCCTCGAATCCGGTGGCGGCCCAGGCGGAGACGAAGCGGTCACCGCGCCGGCGCAGGCGGATGACCGCG
Source organism: Nocardia sp. CA-136227 (assembly GCF_050955695.1). Lineage (NCBI taxonomy): Bacteria > Bacillati > Actinomycetota > Actinomycetes > Mycobacteriales > Nocardiaceae > Nocardia > Nocardia sp. CA-136227. The sequence continues at coordinate 1,836,176 of NZ_CP192081.1, read as the reverse complement.
GCCGGGTCGAGCCGGACGGCGTGGGTGAGGAAGGTGGCCAGGTTCTCGCGCTCCGCGGGATCCGGAACGTACAGGGTCAGTTGTCCCGACAAGACAGTTCTCGGGTCAGTCGGCCAGCCACAGCGACAGGTAGTCGCGTTCCTCGGTGGTGAGGCGGCGTAGGCGCTGGGTGTCGATGTCGAAGGCGGCCAGCTGGGTGGAGGCGACCACCGCCGGCGGGGAGTCCGGGGACGCGCCCGCGGCGCGCACCTCGTAGCCGACGGTGAAGTCCACCGCGCGCAGCCGCTCGACCCACATGGAGACGTCCAGCGGCGAATCCTCGTGGCGCAGCTGGCCCTTGTACTGCACCCGCAGGTCGGCCAGCACACAGCCGGCCCGCAGCTTGACGGTCGGTCGCTCGTCCAGGAACAGCCACGGGATCCGGGCTTCCTCCAGCAGGGTCACCATGCGGGCATGGTTGATGTGCTGGAAGGCGTCCATATCCGACCAGCGCACCTCCACCGGGGTGTGGAAGCGGCCGGGTGTGGCCGTGTCCGTCACACCCGGGCCTGCTGCCAGGTCGTTCAGCGAACCGATCGTCAACGCGGTACCTCCGATTGCGCACCCACCCCGCTCACCATGCTGCGCACCTGCCGCGCCGCAACCGACAGCGTGGCCAGGTCGTGGGTTCCGGACTCGAAAAGTTCCGACAGGGCCGAGCGTGCGCGGCCCAATCGGGACTGATTCTTCGACTCCCAGTATGCAATCTTCTCCTCGGCGGTCTCCTCCGGGTCGCCGGCGGAGAGCACGTCGAGGGTGAGCGAGCGCAGCGACCCGTACATGTCGTCGCGCAGCGCGAGCCGGGCCAGCGCGTGCCAGCGGTCGCCGCGTTCCAGGTGACTGACCGCCTGCAACAGCCAATCGATCTTCAGGTGGTCGTTGAGCGCGTAGTACAGCGCGCCCACCTCCTCACCACTGCGATCGGTGATGTCGGCGATGTCGAGCACGTCCAGCAGTGGGAACTGGTTCAGCAGCCCGAACACCGTGATGGCCAGCTCGGCGGGCACGCCCTGCTCGGCGATGGCCTGCGACTGCTCGTTGAGCGTGTCGATGTGGTGCCCGCGCAGCCAGCTCGGCACCTTCGGCGCGAGCGTGCGCACGCCCTGCGAGTAGCGGTGGATCTCCGCGCCCACCGCGACCGGCTGCGGACGGTTGTTGAGCAGCCAGCGCGAGGCCCGGTCCAGCGTGCGCTTGGTCTCCAGCTCCAGCGCGTCCTTCATGCCCGTGGAGACGTCCGCGTCGCGGATGGTCTTCCACACCGTGTGCAGATCGAAGATCTGGGTGGCGGCGGTGAAGGCGCGCACCGCGTCCGAGGCCGACGCTCCGATCTCCTCACCCAGCCGGAAGGCGTAGGTGATGCCGCCCAGATCGACCACCTCGTTCACCAGCATGGTGCTGGTGATCTCGCGGCGCAGGCGGTGCCGCTTGATGGCCGTGCCGAACCGGGTGCGCAGCGGGGTCGGGAAGTACTGCGACACCCGCGCCGCGAAGTACGCGGTATCGGGCAGGTCGCTGGCGAGCAGGTCGGCCTTGAGCGAAAGCTTCACGTGCGCCATCAGATTCGACAGCTCCGGCGAGGTCAGGCCCGCACCCTCCTCGATGCGCTGCTTCAGCTCCGTGTCCGCGGGCAGCGCCTCGAGCTCGCGGTCCAGGCCGCGGCGGTCCTCGAGATCCTCGATGAGCCGCTGATGCACATTCAGCATGCGCGGGGCCTCGGCGCGGGACATGCCCATCAGATAGTTCTGGGACACGTTGTCCTGCAATACGAGCGCCGACACCTCGTCGGTCATCGACGCCAGCAGCGGATTGCGCTCGGCCTGGGACAGTTCGCCCGCCGAGACCACGCCGTCGAGCAGGACCTTGATATTGACCTCGTGGTCGGAGCAGTCCACACCGGCGGAGTTGTCGAGCGCGTCGGTGTTCATCTTGCCGCCGTGCTTGCAGAACTCGATGCGACCGTGCGCGGTGACGCCCAGGTTGCCGCCCTCGCCGATCACATTGACGCGCAGGGCGTTCGCGTTCACCCGGACCGTGTCATTGGACTTGTCGCCCACCTCGGCATTGGTCTCCGTGGAGGCCTTGATGTAGGTGCCGATGCCGCCATTCCACAGCAGCTGGGCCGGGGACATCAGGATGGCGCGGATCATCTCCGGCGGGGACAGCGAGGTGACGTCGGCGGCCAGGCCCAGAGCCTCACGCACCTGCTCGCTGACCGGAATCGACTTGACCGTGCGGTCGTAGACGCCGCCGCCGGTGCTGATCAGCAACCTGTCGTAGTCGGCCCACGACGAGCGCGGCAGGGCGAACATGCGCTCGCGCTCGGCGAACGAGGTGGCGGCGTCGGGATTCGGGTCCAGGAAGATGTGCCGGTGGTCGAAGGCCGCGAGCAGGCGGATGCGCCGCGAGAGCAGCATGCCGTTGCCGAACACGTCCCCGGACATGTCGCCGACGCCGACCACCGTGAAGTCCTCGGACTGGGTGTCGATGTCCATCTCGGCGAAATGCCGTTTCACGCTCTCCCACGCGCCCTTGGCGGTGATGCCCATGGCCTTGTGGTCGTAGCCCACCGAACCGCCCGAGGCGAAGGCGTCGCCGAGCCAGAAACCGTACTGCTGGGCAACGTCATTGGCGATATCGGAGAAGGTGGCGGTGCCCTTGTCGGCGGCGACCACCAGGTAGGTGTCGTCGGCGTCGCGGCGCAGCACCCGGGCCGGGGGCAGCACCGCGCCGGTGGCGCGATCGACATTGTCGGTGACGTCGAGCAAGCCGGAGATGAAGGTGCGGTAGCAGGCGATGCCCTCGGCCTGCAGCGCCTGGCGGTCGGCGACCGGGTCGGCGGTGGCGGCGGGGGGCTGCTTCACCACGAATCCGCCCTTCGCGCCGACCGGCACGATCACGGCGTTCTTCACCGCCTGCGCCTTGACCAGGCCCAGGATCTCGGTGCGGAAGTCCTCCAGGCGGTCCGACCAGCGCAGACCGCCGCGCGCCACCGGGCCGAAGCGCAGATGCACGCCCTCGACCCGCGGCGAGTAGACGAAGATCTCGAATTGCGGACGGGGCTTGGGCAATTCGGTGATCTCGCGCGGTTCCACCTTGAACGACAGGTAGTCCCGCGACCGGCCCTCGGCGTCGAGGACGTAGTAGTTGGTGCGCAGGGTGGCCCTGATCAGGCCGAGGATGGCGCGCAGGATGCGGTCGGCGTCCAGACTCACCACGTCGTCGATCCGGCGGCGGACCGCGGCCTCCAGCTCCGCGGCATGCTCGGCATTGGCCGAATCGGGATCGAAGAGCGCGGAGAACAGGTCGGCGAACATGCTCGCCGCCTCCGGGTACGCCAGCAGCACGCGGGTGATGGCGGCCTGGCTGTACGGGAATCCGGCCTGCTGCAAGTACTTCGAGTAGGCGCGCAGGATGGAGACGGCGCGCCAGTTCAGGCCGCCGCGCAGCACCAGCTCATTGAGGCCGTCGGCCTCGGCGCGGCCGTACCAGAGCGCCTCGAACGCCTCGGTGAAGCGTTGGCGCATCCCGCGCACCTGGGCGTCGAGCACATCGAGGCGGCCCACGGACTCCACCAGTTCGGCGTCCATGTTCCGGTCCAGGGCGCTGCGCAGCAGTTCCGGGCGAGCCAGCAGGCCGAAGTCGTAGATCCACTGTTCCGGGCCGTGGTCACCGTCGACCTGGTGCGGGCGCTCGTCGATCACCTCGACGCCGAGGCTCTGCAGCAGCGGCAATACCTGGCTCAGCGAGATGCCGCCGCCGCCGACATAGAGCGTGAAACGCCAAGAGCCCGGGGCGGAATCGGGCCAGCGGTACAGGTGCTGATCGATGCCGCCCTCGGCCAGACCCTGCAGGCGCAGGATGTCGGCCATGGCGCGGGTGGGATCGAAGTCCTCCTTGTAGCTCTCCGGCAGGGACTCCGCGTAGCGCTGCGCCACGGCCGGATCCAGCACCGACGAGGTGGCCACCTCGTCGCGCAGGTGGTCGTCCCAGGTGCGGCTGGCCTCGGACAGCAGGTGCTGGATGCGCAGCCGATTGGTCTCGGTGGTGTCGACCGCGGTGCCCTCATCGGGCAGCCGGACGGTGAAATACACACTGGCGAGGTCGCTTTCGGAGACCCGCGCCGAGTAGTCGATGGAGACGCCGCCCAGTTCGCGCACCAGGATGTCCTGCATCTCGAGGCGCACGCGGGTGGTGTAGCGGTCACGGGGCAGATACACCATGCAGGCCACGAAGCGGCCGTAGCCGTCCAGGCGCATGAACAAGCGGACCTGGCGGCGCATGCCGACATTCAGCACCGCGCTGGCGGTGCGGCGCAGCGCGTCGCCGTGCGAGGAGAACAGCTCGGTGCGCGGGAAGGACTGGATGACCTCGAGCATCTCCTGGCCCGAGAACGAGTCCAGGTCGAAGCCGCTGGACTCGATGATGGATTTCACCCGGCGGCGGATGATCGGGATGTCGAGCACGTTCTCGTGCAGGGCGGTGACGGTGAAGACACCGATGAACAGGTGTTCACCGATGACCGCACCCGATTCGTCCATCTCGGCGACGCCGACGAAGTACGGGTAGACCGCGCGGTGCACGGTGGCCGGGACCAGGCCCTGGGTCAGCATGAGCAGCGATTGGTCACCGCTGTTGTCCGGGACGCGGAAGTCGGTGCCGACATTGGGGCGCAGCACGCCCAGACTGGTCTCCGGGACGATGATCGACTTGGCCTGGCCGTCCACGGTGCTGCGTTCGTACCGGGCGTAGCCGAGCACGGTGAAATGACCGTCGGCCAGCCAACGCAGCAGGTCGGCGCACTCGGTGAGATCGGTTGCCGGGAAGCCCGATCTACCGGCGGCCGCGGCGCTGTCGAGTTCACCGGCGACCCGCTCGTGGGCCTGGCGCATGGCCTCGGTGTCCTCGATGACGCGGCGCACGTCGGTGAGCACGTCGGGCAGCGCGGACTCGATGCGCTCGAGCTGCGCGCGGCTGGTCGCCGGATGCAGCTGCACGTGCATCCAGGATTCGCGCAGACCGGTCGCGCCATTGCCGTCGACCTCGTGCGGCAACGCCGTCTCCAGGCTACCCGTGGCGTCTCGGGTGACCTCGAAGATGGGGTGCACGACCTCGCTGACACTGACGCCGATGCGACTCAGGAAAGCGGTGACGGACTCGACGAGCAGTGGCATGTCGTCGGTGACCAACTGGATGGCGACGCCGAGCCCGGCCTCGTCATCCGCCTGGTACACATGGACATTCGCGGTGCCGGGGGTGCGCTGCACGGCCAGATCGACGTGGCAGCGGAAGATGTGGGTGGAGGTCGCGGGAATGGCGCAGTCCGCGTCGCCGGCGTCGACGTGACGGAAATATGCCTCCTCGAGGGACACGAGGTTGCCGCCCAGCGACTTGGGCAAACTCGCAGCCCAGGCCTTGCTGGACAATTCGGACGAGACCGTCATTTCGCCAACTCCTCGGATTCGGTTCCGTAACAAAGTGACGCCGATGCGAGAGTAGCTGGACACAACAGGTACCGGGTCGAATTCCTGTCAATGCCACGCCGCGTCTCATAATACCGACAAACCGGACGGTTCGATGAGTGAGATGTTCGCCCGATATCGCCAGGTCGTCTCCGACAAACCTTGCACCAAAACAGTTTTCACGCACTAGTGCGAATGCGAAACCGCTGAGTTCGCTGTTCGATAACCGTTCACTTCCGCGGCCACCGCCCGCCATCCAGCGAACCGTAAACCGTCCAGCAAACATCGTCGAGCCAGGCAAAAGTGGTCAACCGACCGCTCGCCCACGGGCCGGATCGGGACCCGAGCCCGCGGTAGCCGGCCGATGACGGCACGGTCCGGCTACCCCACCCGGATCTCCGGGTGGGGGCGAGCGCCGGATCTCCGGGTGGGGGCGAGCGGCGAATTCGGTTGGGGTGGTGCGCTATCCGCGGGTGAGCTTGCGGTGGGTCACCCGGTGCGGACGGGCCGCTTCCGGGCCGAGGCGCTCGATCTTGTTGGCCTCGTAGGCCTCGAAGTTGCCCTCGAACCAGAACCACGCGGCCGGGTTGTCCTCGGTGCCCTCCCACGCCAGGATGTGCGTGCAGGTGCGGTCCAGGAACCAGCGGTCGTGGGAGATGACCACCGAGCAGCCCGCGAAGTTCTCCAGCGCGTTCTCGAGCGAGCTCAGGGTCTCGACGTCGAGGTCGTTGGTGGGCTCGTCGAGCAGGATCAGGTTGCCACCCTGCTTGAGGGTCAGCGCGAGGTTCAGGCGGTTGCGCTCACCACCGGAGAGCACGCCGGCTGGCTTCTGCTGGTCCGGGCCCTTGAACCCGAAAGCCGAAACATAAGCGCGGGAAGGCATTTCCACCTGACCGACCTGGATGTGGTCCAGACCGTCGGAAACGACCTGCCAGACCGTCTTCTTCGGGTCGATGCCGCCGCGGTTCTGGTCGACGTAGCTCAGCTTGACCGTGTCGCCGACGCGCACATTGCCACTGTCCGCGTTCTCCAGGCCGACGATGGTCTTGAACAGCGTCGACTTACCGACACCGTTCGGGCCGATGACGCCGACGATGCCGTTGCGCGGCAGGGTGAAGGACAGATCCTTGATGAGCTGGCGGTCGCCGAAGCCCTTGTCCAGGTTGTCGACCTCCACGACCACGCTGCCCAGGCGCGGACCCGCGGGGATCTGGATCTCCTCGAAGTCCAACTTGCGCATCTTCTCGGCCTCGGCGGCCATTTCCTCGTAGCGGCCCAGACGCGCCTTGTTCTTGGCCTGACGCGCCTTGGCGCCGGAGCGGACCCACGCCAGCTCCTCCTTGAGGCGCTTCTGCAGCTTCTGGTCCTTCTTGCCCTGCACCTCGAGGCGCTCGGCCTTCTTCTCCAGGTAGGTGGAGTAGTTGCCCTCGTAGGGGAAGGTCCGGCCGCGGTCCAGCTCGAGGATCCACTCCGCGACATTGTCGAGGAAGTACCGGTCGTGGGTGACGGCCAGCACGGCGCCCGGGTAGTTGGCCAGGAACTGCTCGAGCCACAGCACCGACTCGGCGTCGAGGTGGTTGGTGGGCTCGTCGAGCAGCAGCAGGTCGGGCTTGCTCAGCAGCAGCTTGCACAGCGCGACACGACGGCGCTCACCACCGGAGAGGTTGGTGACCGGCTCGTCCGGCGGCGGGCAGCGCAGCGCGTCCATGGCCTGCTCGAGCTGGGAGTCGACATCCCACGCGTCGGCGTGGTCCAGCTCCTCCTGGAGCTTGCCCATCTCCTCCATCAGCTCATCGGAGTAGTCGGTCGCCATGAGCTCGGCGATCTCGTTGAAGCGGTCCAGCTTCACCTTGATCTCGCCGAGGCCCTCCTCGACGTTCCCACGCACGGTCTTCTCTTCGTTGAGCGGCGGCTCCTGCATGAGGATGCCGACCGTCGCGCCCGGCGCGAGCCAGGCATCACCGTTGTTCGGCTGGTCCAGTCCCGCCATGATCTTCAGCACACTGGACTTACCCGCGCCGTTCGGGCCGACGACACCGATCTTCGCGCCGGGAAGGAAGTTCAAGGTCACATTGTCGAGCACGACCTTGTCGCCATGCGCCTTTCGCACCTTCACCATCTGGTAAATGAACTCAGCCATATCGGCAAGCCTAACTGTGTGTAGTAGCGGGTTCTCCGGCAGTGTCCGCATCGGCGGACGGCCGTTCCACGGGGTCGGTCCGGTCGGGTCGACCGAAGGTTTTGCGCACCACCGGGGCGGTGCAACGACCCAGGTCGGGACCCACTGCCAGGGCCCGCATCTCGAGGTCGGTGCGCTCCGCGCCGTCTCGGGTGGTGTACTCGTTCGAGCGCAGCTGCCCGTACGCGATGACCGGGTCACCTCGCTGCAGCGACGCTTCGACTCCCTCGATGATCCCCCGTCGCCAACAGCTTACGGTGAGGTACAACGTGCCACCGTCCACCCAGTCCCCGGCGGCCTGATCGTAGCGACGGGCGGTGCTGGCCATCCGGAAGCTCAGCAGCTGATCGCCGTTCTGCAGCGCACGCAGCACCGGTTGGGTGACGACCCGGCCGATCACCGCGGTATTCGCCTCGTACATCGCGCTCCCCCTTGTCGATTCGAGCCCGTCGCCGCGAGCCCTGCGTTCGGTCCGGGTTCCAGCTTCGCCGGGGAGCGCGCACGAGGGCAGACCCCACCTCGGCGAGTGTGGACAACTCGCGGGGTGGGGATGAATTTCGCGATGGACTACAGGGTCGCCAGATCGGTGTTGGCCCCGCACAAGACGATTACCGGCCGTTCCCCCGGGCCCGGCACATACGCCCCGCACTGGACCGCGGCCACCGCGGTCGCGCCCGCGGGCTCCACCACGATCCGGAACTCGCGCCACAGGTACTCCCGGGCCATCACGATCGCGTCGTCGGTGACCAGCGCCGATCGCACCGCGTAGCGCTGCGCCACCTCCATGGCGATCTCGCCGATCCGGTTCGCGCCCAAGGAATCCGAGGTCACGCTGGACACGTCGACGTCCACCGGGTGCCCGGCCGCCAGCGCCGCGTGTAGGGTCGGCGCGCCCACCGGCTCGACCCCGACCACCCGGCCGCGCAGCCCCAGCGACACCGCGACCCCGGCCACCAGGCCACCGCCGCCGACCGCGGCCAGCACCGTCGGTCTGCCGCGCACCTGCTCCTCGATCTCGAGCCCGACCACACCCGCACCGGCCACGATCTCGGGCAGGTCGTAGGCGTGCAGCGGCATGGCGCCGCGCTCGGCGGCGAGCTGACGGGCGTACTTGTGCGCTTCGGCGTAAGTGGTTCCGTGCCACAGCACTTCGGCCCCGTGCGACCACATGGCCGCCACCTTGGTGTGCGAGGCCGACTCCGGAACCACCACCGTGCACGACATTCCGCGCACCGCGCTGGCCAGCGCCGCCGCGATCCCGGCATTGCCGGCCGAGGCCAGCACCACCTGGGTCTGATCGCCGCGCGCCTGCAAGAGCGCGTTGAGGCAGCCGCGCACCTTGAAGGTGCCGCCGTGCTGGAGATGCTCGAGTTTCAGCGTCACCGGGACCGGGCCGTGCGGGCCCAGGATCTCGGTGTGGAAGACCGGCGTCTTGCGGGTGTGCCCGCGCAGCAACCGGCGGGCCTGGCGCACGTCGGATCTGTACAGCCGCTTCACTTTCCGGGTCGCCATGGCGACATCCTTCACTTGCGCACCTCTCCGTCGCGCCGAGCGAGCTCGGCGAACATGGCGTTGTGCGCGGTCAGGTCCGCGTTGTCGTCACGCTCGGCCTTGCGGTCGAGGCGGTTCGCCAGCCGTTGGTCGCTGCGCGACCACTGGATGAGCAGCGCCAGCATCACCACGACCAGCGGCACCTCACCGCTGGCCCAGGCGAGGCTACCGCCGGTGTGCTGATCGCCGAGCAGGTCCTTGTTCCAGGACAGGCCCAGGCCGCGGTAGAACCAGCCGCCCATCACGGTGTTCATGCTCATCAGCGCGATGCCGAAGAAGGCGTGGAACGGCAGCGAGCCGAAGACCATGCCCAGCTTGGTGAGCGGCTCCACCGGGCGCGGCTTGGGATCGATGCCGATGACCACCCAGTAGAAGAGGTATCCGCTGAGCAGGAAGTGCACATTCATCAGAATGTGGGCGCCGTGCGTGCCGACGTACTTGTCGAAGATGCCGCCCAGGTAGAGGGCGTAGAAGCCGCCGACGAACAGCACCGAGGCGACGACCGGCTGGGTCAGGAAACGCGACACCGGGTTGTGCACGGCCGCCAGGATCCATTCGCGCGCGCCGGGCGGCTGATTCCGACCGGCCGGTTGGATCGCGCGTAGCGCCAGCAGCACCGGACCGCCCAGCGCGAACAGGATCGGGGCCAGCATCGACAGCATCATGTGCTGGGCCATGTGCACGCTGAACATGGCCGGCGCGTACCGGCCCACGCCCGAACTGGTCGCGAGCAGCAGCGTCAGGCAGCCCGCGAGCCAGGCGATGGTCCGGCCGATCGGCCAGTCGTCGCCGCGCTTGCGCAGCCGCAGCACGCCGCGCAGGTACAGCCCGGCCATGACCAGGGCGAGGGTGCCGAAGATCAGGTCGAACCGCCAGTCGAACAGCAGCCGCGCCACGGTCGGCGGGCCGGCCAGGTTGTAGCCGATCTCGACCTCGGTCGGCGTCGGCACGGTCCGCTGGTCCGGCGGCGGGGTGCGGCCCAGGCCGACGGCGAGGCCGACGGTGGCCGCGAAGATGAGCGCCTCGACACCGGCGAGGCGGATGAGCGCGCCGCGATCCTGCGGGTCCTTCTCCAGGTCCGGGATGGCGTTGCGGCGCTGCAGGTAGCCCATGACGCCGAGCAGGATCAGCGCCGCGGTCTTGGCGAGCACGAGCTTGCCGTAGGTGGTTCCGAGCAGTTCCGACACGGGCAGCCGGACCAGGGCGTTGATCACACCGCTGATCGCGATCACCACGAACGAGACGGTCGCCACGATCGAGAACCGGCGCACGGCCAGTGCCGTGTATTTGCCGTCACGCAGCGCGTAGGCCAGCACCGCGAACAGTCCGCCGACCCAGAAGCAGGCCGACAGCAGGTGCAGGATCAGGCTGTTGGTGGCCAGGTCGTGGGCGCCGCCCGAGGACGAATGCCCGGTCAGCGCCACCGGCAGCAGTGAGAGCACCGACAGCAGGAGCAGCACGGGCGTCCAGCCCCAGCGCAGCGCCACCCGGCACGCGACGGCCAGCGCCAGCACCATGAACACGGTGAACCGCCAGGACCCCGCGACCTCGACCTGATCGGCGGCGCGCCACACCTGCTCGGGCCGCAGCGAGTTCAGCAGCGGTTGCCCGGTGGTGTCCGACAGCGTCAACGGCACCAGCAGCGCCGCCGATCCGGCCCACACCACCGCCGCGTTCCCGGCCCGCCGCAGCGCCCGATACCCCCCGACGTCCAGCACCCCGTTCTCCTGCGGCGGCACGAAGAACGCCGCGAACAGCAGCGATCCGATGGTCAGCGCCGCCGAGAAGTCCGCCACCGCGCGCACCGCGGGCAGCCCGTACGTGGTCAGCGGACCAGGATCGGGAATCCCCAGCAAGGTCAGGGCCTGCGCCGCCGACAACGCCACGACCAGCGCCGCCACCAACGCGGCCGCCGCCCCACCCAGTGCCGTGACCGCAGCGAACGTCACCCCCGAACCCGACCGATTCGCCGAAACATCCGATCCTGCGGGCGGGTCCTGCACTGACGACATACGCCCAGCGTAGTTCGGAGCGCCCATCCAGACTCCCCTGGGGTTTCCGGTCCTCCGGTCTGCACAACCGCCCCGACGCGCCGAACAGTTGCTAAGCGAGGAAGCATTACTAACCTGGACGCTCGCTATACTCAACCCGCTGGACACCGAGATCGATTTGGGTCAAGGTGTTTGGAGCCCGCATCACCGCCGATGCCCGCACTGCCTCCGTAGCTCAGTTGGATAGAGCAAGGGCCTTCTAATCCCTAGGTCGCAGGTTCGATTCCTGCCGGGGGCGCATCACACCGACCCTGACCATTTTCCCAGGTCAGGCGGTGTACCCACTCCTAATACCCACCCACCGTATTCGAGAAACCCCAGGTGGGTGCGTCATCGCGCCGGGTTGACCGGCGCATTCCCCTATCGGCGGGGTGAGACCCCCAGGGGGTGGCGGTGGGTAGTGAGGTTCGACACCTCGTCGCCAGTAGCCGCGGACCGATCGGGATGCTGTCGGGCTTCAGCATTCCGACGGCGAAACTCGTTATGCCGCAATGCCGTGGCGGTGGTCTGATTTCGGCATGGCACACATGAGGATCACCGTATGCCTCCCCGCCGAGGCGGGTGGGCGGGTGGAAGGTGCGGTCGGGGTGGCGATGGCGCCGTTCGAGCTCGATTACACCCGGGGTGAGGATCTGGATATCTGGGATACCTGGCGGATCGTCGACGGGACCGCGGGCAGCGGGCTGCCTGTTCTGGCTGGGGTCGAACTGGACAGCCGACTCCTTCATCAGTCCCCTACGGCCCATCAGCGCGAGGGGGCTAGGACCACGCATGTGGCGGTTCCCAACGAATTCGGCTGGTGTGCGGGCGGTCCTCGTGTACTGCTCGATCTGCCGACGGCGCGGCAGTATCGGGAGCCGATGGAGATGATGGCGGATGCGGTCTGGGTGCGGTGGCACGAACTGGCGTCGGGGCTGCCCGCCGCCAGGCCCCGAGACGCGTTCTACGAGAGTCCCTTCGAGGATCCGGACTCGACGGGCTGCGACAGATGCGATCAGCAGTCGGCGGACTATTCCGACCAGCCACTGGTTCGCGCGTTCCGCGACTATCTGGGCACTGTGCCCACCACACGGGCTGTGGGTTTGCCCTCGGGTCTGTACGACCCGGTCAACGGCATCGGGAAGGTCACCCGAAGCGAGTTCGTCGCACGAGCCGCGGAACGCGCTGTTCCGCATAGGAATATCTTGTCGTTGGAAGGCTGGTGGTACGAGGACGGCTGGTCGGGAATACATGGCGCCTGCGACGACCCCGACCGTTGCCCACATGAGCCGGACATCGCGGCGGGCTACGACCACATCGCTGACTATTTGGCCGCGCTACCGGCCGACACTCTGCTGGTCAACCTGAGATGCCATGTCTGAGTGAGTAATTGGCGCTATTGCTGCCACAGGCTCATGAAGATGACCTTCGCGTCGATCTGGGATTGTGCCGAGGCTCCCCCGATGCCGTGGTGGGATTCGGCGTAAACCCATGCGCCGACGTTGAGTTCGTAGTCGGTGTTGGCTTCCATGGTCCAGAGGACCTCGATGACCGCGCCTGGTCCGAAACCGCCGGTGTCGTATTCGTAATTCTGGGTGGGAGTATTGAGGGTTCCGCTGACCCGGCCGCGGAAGCGTTTGTCGGTGGCCATGGTGACCAGGTGACCGGCCTGCATGACCGTCATTTCACATCCGGCCTCGACGGTGGCGTCGGCGGAGAGCCCGGCGGAGGCTATGCCGAAGTCCTGCGTGGATCGGAACGAGCGCGCCATGCAGTTGACGCGGCGGTCCGAACGCAGGCTCACGCCGTAGCCGGCGTGGGCGTTGACAAGCGTGCCGGTCGCGCCCGAGGCGTTGCCGACACGGGCGTCGAGCGCGACGCGGCCGCTGTCATCGGTGATGATCTGATTGAACGGCGGGCTCCCGTTCAGGTCGTGCCAGAACCAATGGAAGTCGTAGGGGATCGCGAAGACGCGCGTCGGCGGTCCTTCGAAGTCACGGGTCGGGGCGAACTGGTAGTCGAACGCTCCCGCCGGCACATTCCGCGACGGATTCTCCGCGGCCGCCGGCGTCAATTCCCTGACATCGAGAGTCCTGGTCCGACCGCGTTCGGCAGCGAGCCGCAGCGCATCAGCGCCTCGCGTGCTGTTCCGCAGCTGGTCGAGGTAGGGCTCCTGTAGGGCGTCGGCCAGGGCGCGTTCCTCGGCGGCAGCCTCGCGACGACGGGTGTTCGCATCGATCTGCTGGGTGATCAGACCACTGATCGAGTTCCGGATCTCCTGTCGGCGGCCCTCCGGGATCCGCTCGTTGAACCCGAAGTCCGCGGTCAACGCAACAGTGTGGGAATAGGTCGTCATCGTTGCCCCTTTCACAGCGCGGCCGAGCCGCGCGAGTACGGAACTACTTGACTTCCATTCAGATGTAGCTCAACGGTAGCGGGTCTGTCGGATGGCGTCGAGACCTCCGGGACTACGGCCGGTGCCCGCGTGGGCACCGGCCGTCGTTCGTCGCGTCGCGTTCGGGCGGGCACCTGTCCCGGGGTCAGTAGACGGTGTCCTGCTGGTCGGCGATGAGGGTTCCGTTCGGTTGGGTGAGCGGTTTGTGGTCGCCGGTGGCGGTGGTGAAACCCGTTGTGGCACAGGGGTAGGGCTGGACCTTGTGCTTCTTGGGGTTGATGAACATCGGGTTGATCAGCCATTTGCCGTCGGGGTTGGCGTACGCCTGGCACATGAGTTCGGTCTTGTTGCGGTTGATGACCAGGTGGAGGGCCGTGGCATCGCCGACGAAGACCACGTCGGTGTCGGAGTCGCCGGCGGCCAGAGCCGGGCGTTTATCGGGTGGTTGTCGGTCGAAGGCGGTCGGGCCGGTGATGCCGAAGATGCGTTCGTTGATTGCGCAGCGTTTGCCTTCCATATAGGTGATGACCTGGTCCGGACCGAGGCCGCCGCAGCCCGCGATGTGGCCGGTGTAGGTGCCGTTGCCGGTGAGGGGGACGATCCCGATCACCTTGTCGGCGGGTACACCCAGTTCAGGTGACCAGACCTTGATCACCGGCTCGGGCGAGGCCGTGATGATGCGGACGTCGAATCCATTGGCCTGCAACGTGGTGACCAGATCCCGCTGCTGGCTGTAGTAGCGGACCCAGCCGTCGACCTTGGTGGTGCCGATGGTTTGCTCGGTGCCTTCCGGGGCGGCGAGGTTCTGGGCTCGAGCCTGGGTGGCGTAGTCGGTCAGTTCGGCGGGAGTGTGCCCGGCGAGCAACTGGACCTGCCAGGCGTAGGCCGGTTCCAGTCGCCGGTGGTCGTAGCCGTCGAATGCGGATGCGCCGGATTTGGTCTTGGCGTTGTCTCCGATGGCGAGGATCTCGTCGGCACACGGGGCGTTGGTGGAGGTGGGTAGCGGGGTTCCCGACGCCGCGGTGCCGCAGGCGGCACGGAGTGCGGCACTCGCCGCCGGAGTCAGGTACGGGCTGGTGGCCGACCAGTCGGTCGGCTGTAGCACCTTGTCGTGGGACAGCAGCCAATAGAACGTGGCCTCACCGGCATCGTTCTTGACCAGCGTGTTGTCCCAGTCGAACAACGCGAGCGGCTTCGCGTCGACCTTCTTGCCGCAGGTTCCGGTAGTGGCGATGAAGGTCGACAGGGTGTCCTTGTTGGTGCCGTACCACGCCTGTCCGGCATCCAACTGCTTGCACGTGGTCGCGGCGGCGCCATCGGAGCCGGAGCCGCAGGCGGTCAGTGACAGCAGGGCGCCGGCGGCCGCGATCAATCCCACGAGGGATCGTGTCTTCATAGGTGTGCTCTCCGTAATCGGCTGGGGCCGTGCGTCTTCAGCGTTCGTGGGCTTCTTCCAGCACGGTCCTGCCGAGCAGGGCGTAGCGGGCGGGATCACGCAGCTTCAGGTAGAGGGCGTAGCCGATGCCGGCCGCACCGACCAGCCCGACCAGCCACGGCGTCGCCTTCAACACCAGCGATCCGGATTCCGCGCCGGCCGCGGTGCCCATATTGACCACCAGCAGCACCACCACGCCCAGCATCGCCAGACCACCGGTCAGCGGCGCGACCAGGGTCTTGAACCAGTGCCTGGTCTCGGGGTGATGGTTGCGGAAGTAGACCAGCACCGCGAACGAGCACAGCGACTGCACGACCAGGATCGCCATGGTGCCCAGGATCGCGAGCAGGGTGTAGGTGCCGGTGTAGGGGTCCTTGCCGGCGATGCCGAAGCCCGCGACCAGCAGTCCGGCGATGATCGTCTGGACCAGACCGGCGATGTGCGGCGAACCGTGCTTGGGGTGGGTGCGGCCGAGGGTGCGCTGCAGCACGGGCAGGACGCCCTCGCGGCCCAGTGCGTAGAGGTAGCGGGCGGCACAGTTGTGGAAGGCCATCCCGCAGGCCAGGGAACCGGTCATCATCAGCCATTGCATCGCGGTGACCGCCCAGTGGCCGACATAGGTGTTGGTCGGATTGAAGAACACGTCCATCGGGTTAGCCGAGCCGGCCAGCTCCATCGATTCGTCGATGCCGTTGCCGGACATGGCCATCCACGACACCAGCACGTAGAACACGCCGACGCCGAGGACGGCGATCATGGTGGCCTTGGGGATGATCTTCTTGGGATTCTTGGACTCCTCGCCGTACATGGCGGTCGACTCGAACCCGACCCAGGACCAGAAC
This sequence comes from Nocardia sp. CA-136227, assembly GCF_050955695.1. Lineage (NCBI taxonomy): Bacteria > Bacillati > Actinomycetota > Actinomycetes > Mycobacteriales > Nocardiaceae > Nocardia > Nocardia sp. CA-136227. Next base: position 1,820,246 of record NZ_CP192081.1, on the reverse strand, counting down.
GCGAAGAACAGTCCCAGCCCGGCCGACGGCCCGGTGAACGCGGCGACCGGGTTCAGCGGCGACAGCGAGAATCCGTGCGGCCCGCCACCGTGGACGGCGACCGATACCGCCATCACGGCAAGCACCGTGATCTCGGTGAAAAGCAGGACCACCAGTAGCTTTTCGGCCACGGCGACGCCGAACCAGGTCCCGACCGCGTTGAGGGCCAGCATGGCGATCGCGAACACCCACCACGGAATGTGCGTATCGAACTGTGCCAGCACGGTATTGGTGCCGAAGCTGGCGAAGATGCCGATCAGCGACGGCTCGAACACCATGTAGGCGAAGGCCGCCAGCAAGCCCGAGGCCAAGCCGATCGTGCGGCCGAGGCCGTAGGAGATGAAGCCGTAGAACGCGCCGGTGGCGGTGATGTGCTTGCTCATGGTGGTGAAGCCGACCGAGAACACGGCCAGCACGACCATGGCGATCAGGAAGGCCGCGGGCGTGCCCTTGCCGGTGCCGGCGGAGATCATGAACGGAACGTTGCCGGTCATGGCGGTGATCGGTGCGGCGGTGGCGATGGCCATGAAGACCACGCCGAGCAGTCCGATGGCGTTGGGCTTGAGCCGGTGGACGGTGGAGTCCGACTCAGGTGGCGCGGCGGCGGCGCGATCTATCTGCTGCGTCATCGAAATACTCTCTCTGTTAAACAATTTCGCTATCGGAAGTGATGCCGAGTGGCCGACTCGGCAGCGGCGTGGCGGAGGCTCGGGGTTTGATCGAGACGCCGGAGCGACCGGCGCGGAACATCTGATCGATGAGGTCGTGGGCCACGGCGGCGGCGTCGGCGTAGCTCAGGCCGTGTGGTGGGCGGATATTGGAGATGCAGTTGCGCTCGGAGTCGGCGCGGCCGGGCTGCGGCGCGAAGGTCAGATAGATGCCCAGGCTGTCGGTGACCGACAGGCCGGGCCGCTCGCCGATCACCACCAATACCGCTCGCGCACCGAGGCTTCGGCCGATGTGGTCGCCCAGCGCCACCCGGGCCTGAGTGGCGATCACCGGCGGCGCCAGGGAATAGTCCGGTGCGAACGCCTCGGCCAGCGCGGCACACAGCCCCGCGGCATGTTCGGCGACCGCGGTGGCCGACAGCCCGTCACACACCACCAGCGCCAGATCCGCTCCGAAGGAACCGAATTCGAGCGGCCCGGACGGTATCCGCCCCAGATCTGGGCGGCGCAGATACTGGTCGCGATCGCCCGCGGCGCTGGTCACGTGGACGGGGGCACCCAGTTCCAGCTCGCTCAGGGCGGCGTGCACGGCAGCCACCTCCAGCGGTGTCCGCACCGCGTCCCGGGCGAGCGCGTGGGATGCGTTGAGCGCCAGCACTTCCGGGGTAGCGAGCGCGTCACCGGCCCGGCGCAGCCCGATCCGGGCCAGGGTATGGGTGCGCATCCGACCCCAGGGATCGAGACTGTCGACGGTCTCATCGCCCTGAGTAACGGGCGGCACGGATCGCGGTGCGTCGATGGGCCGGTGTGTCATCGGTTCGCCACCAGCGCGCGCAGGGGGGATGCGGCCGGTCCGGCGGGCAGCACCCGGCCGTGGTCATCGGCCATGTCCATCCGTTGCAGCCACGCCTCGAATTCGGGTGCGGGCCGCAGCCCGCAGACGCGGCGCAGATACAACGCGTCATGGAAGGACAGGCTCTGGTAGCCGAGCATGGTGTCGTCGGAGCCCGGGACGGTGATCATGAACGCGGTCCCGGCCACTGCCAGCGCGGTCGCGAGCAGATCCATGTCGTCGGCGTCGGCCTCGGCGTGGTTGGTGTAGCAGACGTCGACGCCCATCGGCAGGCCGAGCAGCTTGCCGCAGAAGTTGTCCTCCAGCCCGGCGCGGGTGATCTGCTTGCCGTTGTAGAGGTATTCCGGGCCGATGAATCCGACGACGGTGTTGACCAGCAGCGGATCGAAGGCCCGCGCCACTCCGTAGGCCCTGGCCTCCAGGGTCTGCTGATCCACCGGCTGTCCGCCGACGCCCCGGTGCGCGTCCGCCGACAATGCGGCGCCCTGACCGGTCTCGAAATACATGACGCTGCGGCCGACGGTGCCGCGGTCCAATTCGCTTGCCGCCGCGGCGGTCTGCGCGAGCAGATCGAGCGTGATCCCGAAACCGGTGTTGGCGGCTTGGGTACCGGCGATGGACTGGAAGACCAGGTCGACCGGCACCCCCTGTTCGATCAGTTCCAGCGTGGTCGTCGCGTGGGTGAGTACGCAGGACTGCATCGGGATGTCGAACCCCGACCGGATGTCGTCGAGCAGATGCAGCAGCCGGGCGATGGCGACCGGGTCGTCGGAGGCGGGATTGATGCCGACCACCGCGTCACCGCAGCCGAGCAGCAATCCGTCGAGGATGCCCGCCGCGATGCCGCGCGGATTGTCGGTGGGATGGTTCGGCTGCAACCGGGTCGCCAACCGGCCGGGCGCGCCGATGGTGGTGCGGAACGCCGCCTGCGGCGACAGCACCCGCGAGACGGTGATCAGGTCCTGGTTGCGCATGAGTTTCGACACCGCGGCCGCCATCTCCGGAGTGAGGCCGCGCGCGAGGGCCGGGATCGTGAACTCGGCTGTCCCCGAGGCCACTTCGGTGAGCAGCCAGTCCCGGAACTCACCGACTGTCATCCTCGCGATGGGACCGAACGCGGCTCGATCGTGGGTGTCGATGATGAGCCGGGTGACCTCGTCGGTCTCATAGGGCACCACGGGTTCGTTCAGGAACACCGCCAGTGGAATATCGGCGAGTACCCATTTGGCGGCGGCGCGCTCGGCATCGGATTCCGCTGCGCACCCGGCCAATTCGTCCCCGGACCGTGCTGGACCGGCTTTCGCCAGAACCTCGATCAGGCTCCCGAACACATATGTCCGCCCGCCGATCTGCTGACGGTAAGTCATCGCGGAAACGCCCTCTCCCACCGGGCTCGAAAGCCGTTGAATTCCAATGGCGGCAGACGCTAATGGGGTTCTGTTACGGCAGGGCCGTCCCCCGATCACCAGCTTCGAGAATTTCGGCGGAGAAATTTCTCACCCGTGGAAATACGGTCGTTACTGCACGTAACAGCCTTGCCACAAGCGCCTGGCTACTCTGAGGCTCTTTCGCGGGCCGACGCCCGGTCCGCGACGCCAGGAGAAAGGCCGTGCCCGTGTGACAGTGCCCACCCCGACCCCACCGCTGGTGGTCGAGCGGTCGTCGATCAGCGGGCTGCGGCGGCGGCGACTCGCCTTCGCGCCGGTGTTCGCGCAGTCGGTGGCGGCCATCGCGCCCGCCGGGACGGCCGCGGTCACGCCGCCGTTCGTGATCGCCGCGGTCGGCGGCGGGCCGAGCGTGCTGGCCTTCGTCGGCGCGGCACTGCTGACCTGGTGTGTGGCTCTCGTGGTGCGGCCGATGGCGCAGCGGATCGCAGTCACCGGCGGGCTGTACACCTACGCGGCCAAGAGTGTGGGTCCGACCTGTGCGATCCCGGTCGGCTGGTCCGCGATCGTCGGCTACGCCGCGGTGAGTGTGGCGGGGTTGGTCGCGGTCGGGACCTATCTCGGTCGCGTCGCGATGCTCGCCGGGATCGATGTCCCGGTCACGGTGACGATGCTGCTGTCGGTCGCCGCGGCGGGAGCCGCGATGGTGCTGATGACCCGCGGCATCCGGCCGTCGGCGGTCGCCACCCTGCTCATCGAATGCGTGTCGGTGGTGGCGATTCTGACGGCCCTGGGCTACCTGCTCGTCGCCGAGCGGCACAACGTCGATCCGGTCCAAGCCATGTCCTGGCACGGCGACACCGGTGACCTCGCCATGAGCGCGGTGGTCGCGATCAGCGCGTTCGTCGGCTTCGAGAGCGCGACCACACTGTCCGCCGAGTCCTTCCGCCCGTTCCGCTCGGTGCCGAGAACCGTGCTGTGGACCCCGCTGGCGGCGGGCGTCATCTACTTGCTCGCCGTGGGCGCCGAGGCGGTGGCGCTGGCGGCGGATCCCACGGCGAGCAGCGGCACCCCCTTGTCCGATCTACTCCTGCACCATGATTCGCGGCTGCTCGCGGTCGCCCTGGATCTCGGCGTCGCCGCCTCGTTCTTCGCCTGCACCGTGGCCTCGATCAATGCCCTGGTGCGGGTGCTGTTCACGATGGGCCGGGAGGGCATCGCGCCGCGGGTGGCCGGGCGCGCGCATCCGCGTTTCCACACCCCGGCCGCCGCCATCGCCGCGTCCATGACGGTGGTGACCGGGTGCGCGATCGCGGTGCTGTGGGCGGGCGTGGCGCCGCAGGACGCCATCCGTTCGTTCCTCACCCTCAGCGCCTTCGGTTACCTGGGCTCGTATCTCCTGGCCTGCCTGGCCGGTCCGATACTGCTGCGGCGCATCGGGGAATCGAGCCGGGCGCTGACGATTCTCGGTGGCACCGCCGCGACGATGATCGGGCTGTTGATGGTCACGGCCGCGTTCTCGGGGCAACCGGGCAATGTCGCGGTGGTGGCGATGTACGTCGCGGTCATGGTGGCGGGCATCGCGTTCGCTGTCGCGCTGCGCCGATTCGCGCCGGACCGGCTGCGCGGTGTCGGGATATTCGATGAACCACAGCGCGACGACCTGTTGCTGACCTCATTGTTCCGGTAGCCCATGAGCACACGCGGCACTTCGGTCACCAATACGCTCGCGATTATCGAGATCGTGGCGGAATGCGGTGTGGGAATCACCGCCAAGGAAATCGCGCAACGCCTCGGCCTCCCGCCCGCGACAGCGTATCGGCTGCTCAATTCTCTGGTCGCCGACGAATACCTGATACGGACGGCCGATCTGCGCGGCTTCGGTCTCGGTGCGCGGCTGCGCGGGCTGGCGACCGCTTTGAACACACCGACCGTATCCCGGGCGGCACGACAATGCCTCGCCGAATTCCGCGCATCCACCCGGTTCGCGGTGAACTTGATCGGCTTCGGCGCCAGCACAGTTCAGGTGATCAATCAGGACCCGGACCATCCGGTGCCGGCCGAACGAGAACTGACCCGGAACCTGCATGCCTCCGCCGCGGGGAAACTGCTGCTGTCGACCCGAAACGACTGGCCGACCCTGGTTCCGGCCCCCACCCGCTTGACCGCCGGCACCCGGGTCACCCCCGCAGCCCTCGCTGCCGACATCGCCGCCATCCGATCCACCGGCCACGCCCGCGCCGTCGACGAACTGCTCCCGGGCCTGACCTGCTTCGCCTATCCCATCCACAACGAATCCGGCACTCCCGAGGCCGCCCTCTGCATGGCGGGATCGACCACCCGCTTGGACGCCATGACCACCTTCGACGAGGCTGCACGGACATGTGCCGCGCAGCTGGAATCACTGCTGTTCTGAGCAAGACGAACCACTATCCGTAGGAGGCACACGGAGGCATGCGCGTCGGGTGGCCAAATACCGCTGGTAGAGGGGGTGGCGGGGCAGAATGTGGCGCCATGCAGACATTTGCCCGAGTGTTGCAAGCTGTGGTTGTCGGTGCTGTGGTGGTGGCGGGGAGTCAGGGGGTGGGGGCTGCGCCGGTGCGGGCCGCGCCGCAGATTCAGTTGCCGTTTCTGAATGGGGAGCCGGAGGGGGTGCAGGCTCAGGGGGCGGCGGTGGCGGATGGGTTCACCGGGACGTTGTTGTGGTCTCGGGAGGCCAATACGCCGGTGCCGATCGCCAGTATCGCGAAGGTGATGACGGCGATGGTGGTGATCAATGCGAACAGTTTGGATCGGGCCGTCACCGTTCCCGCCGAGGCGATTTCGTATTGCTCGCGGAATGACGGGAGTACGGCGGGGCTGGGGGCGGGAGAGGTGCTCAGTACTCGGCAGTTGTTGTATGCGCTGATGCTGCCGTCGGGGTGCGATGCGGCGTACACGCTCGCCGAGGCTTATGGGCCGGGTCAGGATGTGTTTCTGGGGAGGATGAACGATACGGCTCGGCAGATGGGGTTGGGGGCAACGTATTTCGCCGATCCGAGCGGGTTGCCGGTGCCGGAGGACGGTTCGACGTTCTCGACGCCGGCCGATCTGATCGCGCTGGGGCTGCGGGCCATGGGACACCCGGTGTTCCGGGAGGTCGCGGGGACACGGAGTTATCACGTGCCCGCGGCGGCGGGGAATCGGGATCACGTGTGGGAGACCACGAATCAGCTGCTCAAGGAGTACCCGGGCGCGATCGGGATCAAGACCGGGTCGACCGATGCCGCGGGGGCGTGCCTGCTGTTCGAGACGGTGCGGGCGGGGATTCCGATGATCGGTGTGGTGCTGCACAGCTCGGCGTGGAGCGGGGCGGTCGCCAAGGATGACGCCTCACGCATGCTGAACTGGGCTTACCGGCCGATCACGGCCATCATGCCGGGTAGCTAACGCTGGGCCGGGTCCCGGCCCTCGATCACGATCGGGGCGTCGGGACCGAAGGCCATGCCGAAGCGGGGGCGGCCGTCGGGGCCGAAGTTCATGGGCTGGACGCGGACGCTGCGGCCCTCCCAGCCGGTGCCGGGTTCCAGGCGGGCGTGGTAGGTGATCCACGGGTGGCCGTCGATGGTGAGGAATCCATTGTGGCCCGGCGCGATAGCTCCCGGGCCGCCCGGCAGGAGGGGGCCACCGGATTTGGTCCAGGCCGCCGGGTTCATGGGATCGCCGCCCTTCGCCAGTTCGAGCAGGCCGATCCGGTAGGTGTCGTCGAAACTGGCGTTGGCGGAGAAGGTTACGAACAGTCGGCCGTCGGGGCCGATGAGCGCCTCGGGCGCCTCGTTGATCTTCAGATCGGCGTCGTTCGGCACGGTCTCCCACTCCGCGGTCGGCGTCGCGATACTGACCCGCTCACCGACCGGCGTCATCGGATCCGACATCCGCACCGCGCAAATATCTTGCACCCGTGTGTCTTCCGGGTCGCGCAGACACGACCACAGGTAGTACCCGGCGTTCTGATACTGCATGTAGGTGCCGTCGATCGCCCATCCCCCAGGCAGATTCATCTTCCCGAGGTACTCGTAGGGCCCGGCCGGATCATCCCCGACCGACCGCAACGCATACATCCGATGCGTCTCGTTGCGGTCGTCCTCCTGCCCCGCGAAATAGATCCACCATCGATCCCCGATGTGCTGCAACTCCGGCGCCCAGATCTTCGTGCACGCCTCCCCCGGGCATTCCCCGTGCTCCCACACCACCTTCGGCTCGCTCTTCCCGAGCCCGCCGAGCGTGTCCGAAGTCCGGATGACGACATTGTCGCCGTTGTAGAAGTCCCCCTGCACCAGAGAGAACCGGCCTTGGTAGTAGGCCATGCTCGGGTCGGCTCCCGCGGCGACCACTGGGTTGGCGAATTCCTCGCTATGCGGTCCGGACCCGCGCCGCTCGGCCGTTCCCACCCCCGCGACCGCGGTTCCGAGTCCCACGGTCAGGATGCTCACCAGCCCGAGCGCTCTCCGCCAACCCACCAGCCTCACCTCCAGCGACAGTCGAGAGTCAAGTTTCGACGCCGCCGCCCCCGAGTTCAATCAACACCCGCGAAAACCCAGCACCGCACAGCGATTCGCGGGGCGTCAGGCGGCGGCCCAGGCGAAGCCGTCGGGGTCGGCGAAGGCGCCGAGGGGGCCGGTGACGACGAGGCCGTGCGAGCCGGAGCCGGCGACGGGGACGCCTGCCTCCTTGGCGGCGGCCTTGCGGGGGTAGAGGGCGAGCTTGATCGGGGACTCGGGGAGGTCGAATTCGGCGTACTTGCCACCGAAGCTCTTGGAGACGGTCAGGCCGCGGTCGACGTAGAACTGCTTGCTGGCCTTCACGTCGTCGACGCCGAGGAGCAGGACGACGCTGTCGACGTCGCGGGTGACGGGGGCGGTGTCCTTCTTCTCGGAGGTGGTGACCTTCCAGATGGTGCCGTCGGGGCCCTGGATCACGCCGCCGTAGCCCCAGAAGCTCTTCTTGGCGGGCTTGATCACGGTGAAGCCGTGCTGGAGGGCGCTGGCGATGAGGCTGTCGGCATTGCCGGGCTGGGCCACGACCAGCGACATGATGAAGCCGCGGAAGCCCTCCGACGGGGCCGACACGGGAGCGAAGGAGAGCTGGTCGCCGAGACCGAAAGCGGCCTCGTAGGCGGCGGCGACAGCGGTGGGGTCGGTGGCCTCGAGGGTCACGTCGAGGGCGGTGGAAGCGGCGGCGGAAGCGGTGTTCGTCATGGCTATAACGCTAAATTTCGGACCGGCCGGCGACATCCGTGGTGACCACGGAACCGACACGGAGAACACCCACGGACCCCTACCGACCACCGCCCGGCAGCCGGGCGACCGCGGCGACCACGAGGCGGTAGACGAGACAGGCCGGGACGATGACCAGCACGATCACGCGCAACGCCATCAGGATCGCGGCCACGGCGAGGTAGCCGAGACCCATGCCGTCGAGCGAACCGAATCCGTGCCGCGCCGACATCAGCGCCATGACCGGGCACAACACGAGGTACATAACGTAGGGATCAGCGGGATGCGGACGAGCCGCCCCACCTCGAGCAGCCACGCGGGGGTTCTCATCGCGCCAGCTCCGGCCAGGAGGTGAGGAACCAACAGCGCCGGATTCCCGAGCGAATGGTGCGAGGCGCACGCCAGATGCCCTGCGCGGCGGGCGCTTTCATTTTCCCGAAAAGGGGGCTGACAATTGTCTCCCGCGCGGAGTTCGAGTTTTCCGGCAATTGCTCTCGCGTAGCCCCGTCGGCAGGTGCATTCTGGAGAGAAGACAGGAATTTCCGCTGCTCGAGGGAGGTAGGGACATGGTCAGGGTGACGGCGGTCGAAGCCAACGGCGAACACTGGCATCCGCATCCCGGCGACGCTATCGAGGATCCGCGGGAAGGGCCGGCGCTGATTATGTGCCTGCTCGGAATCGCGGCGCTCGGGATGACGATCGTGGCGGCCGCGTCCAAGTTCTACGGCTGGACCATAATCGGGGCGATTGTCGCTGCGGTGCTTATCGTTTCGGGTCTGCTGTGGATTCGGTTCGAGTACTTCCGCGAATTCCGGCGGGAACAGAAGAGCGGACGGCACGGGCACAATCCCCTGGTCCACGGTGAGTGGCGGGGGCGCCAGCTCAGCTCGTGGCAGGTCCGCAAGGGCGAGGGCCTCGAGAGCCTGGAGTCGTGACCGGCTGACCGGCCACGACCCCACGGTCCTCGGGTCCCGGGCTACTTCGCCGGGGCCGGAGCCGGGGTGAACGGCTGGTTGATGGTGGTGAAGTACTGGATCGCGGCGGCGATGGCCACCGGGGCGGTCACCAGGATCAAACCGCCGACAGCGCCGAGCGCGCCCATCGCCGCGGCGCCCGCGAGGCAGCCCACGACCGCACCCGGCAGGAACGAGAACAGGCCGCCGATGATGCCGGTGGCCAGCGTGGCGCCGCCGCCGACCGCGATGCCGCCCAGGGCGCAGCCCACGGCCGCGCCGCCGATGCCGCCGACCAGGGTGCCGATGGTGGCGCCGACGGAGATGGTGTCCTTCATGCGGTTCCACGCCGCCTGCTCGCGGTCGTAGGGGGTCTTCCAGGGCGCGGTGTCCTCGAACGGCAGCGCGACCGGGTGATAGGCCGCGTGGCCCAGATCGAATTGCGGCGTCAGCGTGACCGTGCGGTTCCGGATTTCGGTCGCGATCGGGAACACGAAATCGTCCACCCGGAAAGTCAGTTCGGTTCCGGCTACCACCGTGCCATCGGCGGCTTTGATCTTGAAGACACCGTTCTCGACATCCATCGTGCCGATATCGGTGGAAATGATGGCCGATCGGTCGGTGGCGGACGCCGAGTAGTGAATGGCGCCCACGTCACCCGTTTCGGGCTGGGCATTTGCCGTACCTGCGGTGATTGCCGTGACGGTGGCCACCAATGCGGTGACCGCCGCGATTCCGCTCTTGCGCATGTGATTTACCTCGATTGAGTATGCCCGCGGAAAAAGAACTCATCGCAGGATCAGTTACTGACAAGCAGACTCTAAGTCGGTTCTCAGCACATCGGCAATGCATATTTGCCATAAGTGACTCGTAACACAATCGAGATCTCTTCTGGAAGTCTCGTTGTGCGCCAAGGTATTCCGTTGTTCACCTGAATGGATTGAAAGTGTCCAGAAGGTGAACACGGTGCGGTCGGGCTATCGGCAGCCGGACCGGACAGGCCGCCGAACGGCCCGTACAGCGGCCGACGCGAGACCTCCGCGACCGGCCGGTTTCCGTCAGAGCTCGTCGAGCTCCGGGATCGGGGGCAGGACCGGCTCGGGCCACTCCTCGAGGGTCGCCACCTGCAGGTGGATGAAGGCCGCGATGCGGTGGCGGGCCGAGGACGGGAGTCGCTCGATATCGGCCGCGCTGAGGACGTGTGCGCCGAAGGAGTGGGTCTGTGACGCTTCGGAGTCGGGCGTTTCGGGAACAACCTCTAGCTTTGGCCGCGCAGCAGTAGCCGGGATGACAGGCTCATCCGGGTCTGCGGCAGCGGCGGTGGTTCGCACCATTCCGTGACCATAACCCTTTGGTAACACGCGCGGGAGCCGTTGGCGCACTTGTGTCTTCGCGCTGCGAATTCAGCGAAGCCATTGTAAAGAGAGTTTGAATGTGCAGGCAGACATGGCCATCCGGAAATCAGGTTCGCCTGCGCCGGAACATTAAGGTGATCGGCGTCACTCTGTCAACACTTCGGACAAATCTCCCCGAAGTGACAGGGAAACTCCCCTGAATGCCTCAGATCGGTCGGCTCGCAATGACATACAAGTCACGCGCCGGGCCCGTCGGCTTCTGGCCGATCGGCCATACCGCTCGCAACTGGCGTTCCAAATCCAGACCGGCGACCCCGGGCGAAACCAGAATGCCGTCGGCCAATTCGGTCGCCACCGCGAGTGAACTGAGCACCGCGGGCGCGAGGCCGTCGGCGACCGCGGTCTTGATGGCGGTGGTGGAGGACAACTCCAGCGCGATCTCCGGCCGCCACCCCGGAACACCCGCGGTCATGGCGCGCTCGAACGACGTGCGGGTGCCCGAGCCGGGCTCGCGGTAGATGAGCGGGGTGCGGGCCAGTTCGGTGGCGTCGATCTCCGGCCGCCGCGCCCACGGGTGGCCGGGCGCGACCACTACGACCAGCCGATCCCGCGCTACCACATGGCTTTCCAGCTCGCGGGGCAGGTGCGGGCTCTCGACGAATCCGATCCCGGCCCGGCCGTCGAGCACCGCCTTGGCCACCTCGGTCGAATTGCCCGATTCCAGGGCGATGGAAGTGTCCGGCATCCGCGTGCGCAGGGCCATCAGCCATTTGGGGAACAGGTACTCCGCCACGGTCTGACTGGCCGCGACCCGCAACCGCGAATCCCGCTGCGCGCGCAGGCTGTCGATTCCGGCGTCCAGGCGCGCGGCCGCGTCCACCACGTCCCGCGCCCATTCCGCGATCAGCGCCCCCGCCGCGGTGGGCCGCGATCCGAGCGTGGTCCGTTCCAGCACCGGAACGCCGACCAGCTGCTCGAGGTAGCGGATGCGCGAGCTGGCCGACGGCTGACTGATCCCGTGCGCTTTGGCCGCCCGCCCGAGACTGCCCAGCTCGATCACCGAGAGCAGCAGGTCGAGCGCGGACAGATCCGGGACGCGGGGGGACAACGGCATAGATCGAGTCTATGCACAGACCTCACAGGGGCCCGACGAGCGGGGAGAGGTTGGACGAACGGGTCAGCGAGCGGCGGCGACGCGCTCGATGACCGGCAGCCAGGAGTCGAGCGGCCGCACGGTCAGCCCGACGACCTTGCCCGCGTCGTCCGCGCGGCGCAATGCGATGGCCGCCGCGAAATCGGGGTCGTGCTCGAAGGCGGCTATCTCGGCGGCGGTCATCGGGCCACCCTGCGCGACCAACGTGCGCCGACTGGACTCCGACAAGGCCGCGGCGTGCGCCGAATCCACAGCTGCCAGATACCGTTTCGCGACCACGTGCAGCTCGACCAACCGTGCGACGCGTTCACCCAGCAGGCCGCGGACGGCAGCGGCGCCATGCTCCCCGTGGCCCGCGTCGTCGCCGGGCACCAGCTTGTGCCCGATGTCGTGCACCAGCCCGGCGACCTGAAGTTCCGCATCGGCGGGATGGTCGCGGCGCAGCAGTTCGGCGCACTGCCGGTCGTGGTCGAGGATGTCGACCGGATCCCCGCTGCGGTCGGGCATGTCCCAGGCGTCGTGGCAGTCGGCGAGCAGTGCCATGAGGTCGGCGACGGTGTCGAGCGGGGCGGCGGGCGCGCGGTTCACGCCCGCACCCTACGGCGGGGTGCTGGGGCTCGCCACCGCACCGCCGCCACGAGCTGTGCGGCGTTCTTCACCTGCGCATGTTGTCGGCCACCGCGATGGTGCCGAGGTCCGGTCCACCTCCGTCGGGGAATACCCGAACCAGACCCCCGGTTGAATTGGTTGACATATCCACAAATTGGATTCGGGTGCGACTCCGGACGAATCCGGAACGCATTGGACAATATTCCGCAAACCAACTGTGTGTGACCGGTGAGCGGGTCACCGTGCCTGCGCGCCGGATCCTTCGGAAGGAGCCTCCCATGCACGACCTGTCCGGCAAGACGATCCTGATCACCGGCGCGGCCCGCGGCATCGGCGCCGAGACCGCGCGGCAGGCGGTCGGGGCCGGGGCCAACGTCGTGATCGCGGACGTCCTCGACGACGACGGCAAGGCCTTGGCGGCCGAGCTCGGCGCGCAGGCCGTCTACCAGCACCTCGACGTCACCTCGGAGCCCGATTGGCTGGCCGCGCTGGCCGCCGCCCGCGACGCCTTCGGCGGGACCGTGAACGGCCTGGTCAACAATGCCGGGATCTCCACCGGCGACCTGCTGACGAACGAGTCGGTCGAGCATTTCCGCAAGGTCATCGACATCAACCTGGTCGGCGTCTTCCTCGGCATGCGGACCTTCATTCCGGCGCTGAAGGAGGCGGGCGGCGGGTCGATCGTCAATATCTCCTCCGCGGCCGGGCTCATGGGTCTCGCGCTCACCGGCAGCTACGGCGCGTCCAAGTGGGCGGTACGCGGCATGTCCAAGGTGGCCGCCATCGAGAACGGCGTCGATCGCATTCGGGTGAACTCGGTGCACCCGGGCATGACCTACACGCCGATGACCGCCCAGGTCGGCATCCAGCAGGGTGAGGGCGGCTACCCGAACACTCCGATGGGCCGGGTCGGCGAGGCCGACGAGATCGCGGCGGCCATCGTCTTCCTGCTCTCGGACGCGGCCTCCTACGTCACCGGCGCGGAACTGGCCGTGGACGGCGGCTGGACGGCCGGACCGACCGTGAAATACGTGATAGGCCAATAAGTCCGGGCGTCAGCGCTTCTCGATCCGGCCGCCCGGCGGGGCGACGGCGCCGCGGGTCCGCAGGTATGCCTCCAGGGCGTCGAGATCGATGGGCCCGACCAGGGTTTCGGTGTTCTGCGTGAACACCGAGAAGCCGTCGCCGCCGGCGGCGAGGAAGCTGTTGGTCGACACCCGGTAGACCGCCACCGGATTCAACGGCTCCCCCGCCACCCGGACGCTGCCGTCGATCACCTTGTGCCCCTTGGGCGCGGCGTCGGAATACGAATAGGTGATGCCCGCGACCGACAGCACGCCGGGCTTGCTCACATTGTCCCATTGCTGTTCCAGCAGATTCAGGATCTGCTGTCCGGTCAGCGTCACGGCCACCACCTGATTGCCGAACGGCTGCACCGTATATGCCTGCGCGTAGGTGATGTTCCCGCCGGACAGGCCCGCGCGGACGCCGCCGGGGTTCATGAACGCGGCCACCGCCCGCACCGAGGCCATGGCGTCGAGCATGGAGTCGGCGATGACGTCGCCGAGCGGGGAGTCCCCGGCGGGCGCGGGTTCGGCGGGCAGGGGCGCGGCCGCCGAGCCGATGACGCGTTCGGCGCGCGGTTTCGATTGCGCGGCGAAGAAGTCCACCAGTTTCGCGGTGGCCGGGTCGGGGGTGATGTCGCGGGTGACGACCCGGTTGACCGCCGAGGCCTCCACTTTGCCGTCGTGGAAACGCAGCGTCACATCGGTGACGAGGCGGCCGAAGGAGGCGGCCTGGGTGACCACTTTGCCGTCGAGGGTGCAGTTGTAGGCCTGGTGACTGTGCGCGGTGAGCATCACCGAGACAGCGGCATCGGCCTTGTGCGCCAGGGCTTTCACGCCCGCCGAGATGCCGTCGCAGCCGTTGTAGTCCAGCGGTCGGCCCTGGGTCTGCTGGGTCCCGCCATCGTGCAGCAGCGCCACCACGGTTTCCGCGCCCGCGGCCTTCATGGCGGGCACGTATTTGTTGATGGCGTCGGCCTCGTCGCCGAAGCGGTAGCCGCGAATGCCTTCCGGCATGACGATGTTCGCGGTGTCGGGGGTGACGACGCCGACCACACCGATCTTGTGCCCGCCCAGTTCCAGCATGGTCCACGGCTTCAAGCCCTGCGGCTGTTGTCCGTCGGCGTCGGTGACATTGGCGGCCAGGTACGCGAACTTCGCTCCGGGGAACAGCTCGCCCGGGCCGCACCCGTCCGGCGCGCAGCCGCCCTGCTGTAGTCGGCGCAATTCGACGACGCCGTGGTCGAATTCGTGATTCCCGACCGAGGAGGCCGCGACGCCGACCGAATTGAGGAACTCGATGGTCGGCTCGTCGTGGAACAGCGCCGAGATGAGCGGGCTCGCACCCACGTCGTCCCCGGACGCGAGGACCGCGCTGTCCGGATAGGCCGCCTTCAACCGGGCCAGGTGCGCGGCCAGATACACCGCTCCCCCGGCCTGATACGCGCCCACCTTGCCATTGGAACCGTCGGGCGGCTGGAGGTTGCCGTGCAGGTCGTTGAGGCCGAACAGGTGCACCTCACCGGGTTTCGCCTGCGGCAGGTCCGAGGTCGAGACCAGGGGCACGGCGCTCGGAGTCGCGGGCGCGGTGTCCTCCGCTCCCCCGCACCCCGCCACCAGGGCCAGGCTCAGCACCGTCGCGCACACACCGAGAACACGCCGACCGCTCATGGTTGTCGACTGTGTCAGACGCCGTCGACGCACGCACGACGGCGGGGTGAATTCCGCCGTCACCGCCCAGCGCGCACACGCCGACGGCCGCCGACTGCTCGGGCGGGCGGCCGTCGAGACGAATGGTCTAGCTGCTCGACGCGCTCGCGAACGGGGTCACGGCGGGGACGGACGGACGCCGGATCGGGTGCTGCCACAGGCCCTTTCGCTCCAGGATCGGCAGCACGCCCTCACCGAACCAGTACGCCTCCTCCAGGTGCGGATAGCCCGAGAGCACGAAATGGGAGATGCCCGCCTTCGAGTACTCGACGAGCCGCTCGGCCACCTCTTCGTGCGAGCCGACCAGGGCGGTGCCCGCGCCGCCGCGGACCAGGCCGACGCCCGCCCACAGGTTGGGGGCGATCTCGAGCCGGTCGGTGCTGCCGTTGTGCAGTTCCGACATGCGGCGCTGCCCCTCGGATTCGCTCTGCGCCAGGGCGGCCTGGACGCGTTCGATATCGGCGGGGTCGATGCCGGCGAGCAGCTTGTCGGCGACCGCCCACGCCTCCTCGGAGGTGTCACGGGTGATGACGTGGATGCGCAGCCCGTAGTCGAGCTTGCGGCCCGCGTCGACGGCCAGCCCGCGGATCCAGTCCAGTTTGCGGCTCACCGCGAGGACCGGTTCACCCCAGGTCAGGTAGGTGTCGGCGTAGCGGGCCGCGACCGGTCCGGCCGGGCCCGAGGACCCGCCGAAGAAGATCGGCGGCACCGGGTCGGGCCGGTTGCTCAGCAGCGCGTTCTCGACGCGAATGTGCTCGCCGTGGAAGGTGACGGGCTCGTGCGAATTCCACAGCGCCCGCACCACATCCAGGAATTCGCCGGTCCGCGCGTAGCGGGACTCCTTGTCGGCGAAGTCGCCGTAGGCGGCCTGCTCACGCGGTTCGCCGCCGGTCACCACATTGAGGAACAGTCGTCCGGCCGAATGCCGTTGGAAGGTGCCCGCCATCTGCGCGGCCAGGGTCGGGCTCATCAGGCCGGGCCGCAGCGCGACCAGGAACTTCAGCGTCTCGGTGGTCTCGACCAGCATGGCGGTGGTCAGCCAGGCGTCCTCGCACCAGGAGCCGGTGGGGGTGAGCACGGCCTCGAAGCCATTGCTCTCGGCGGCCGCGGCGATCTGGTTGAGGTAGTGCAGCGAGGCGGGCCGGTCCCCGGACATGGGGGTGCCGTGCCCGCCGACCACCAGGCCGCGGGAGTCGCCGGAGGTGGGCAGGAACCAATGGAACGACAAGCTCATGCGGGGACTCCTAGGAGGTGAATCGGTCGTTGAAACGGGTGTCGATGAAGTCGGCGATCCGGACCTTGCCGGGGATCAGCTTGGCGTCGGCGAAGCCGTCGGCCACTTGCTGTTCCGCGGCGATCGTCGCCTCATCGAGCGGATGGTCCTGGTAGTTGGCGCGATTCACGGCCAGCAGGGTGACGTCGTAGGGCACGCCGGTGATGCCGGAGGATTGCTTGGCCCACTCCTCGCGGTGCCCGGTGATCCACACGTGCGCCCGCCGCAGCCGTTCCAGCAGATCCCGTACGGCGGCGGCATTCGCCTTGTTCTGCAACGTCTTCGAGCCGGCGACGTAGGAGCTGTCCGGCTTCACGTAGCCGGTGCCGTCGACCAGCACGCGGGCCCCGCCGATCTCGGCTTGCGCGGCATACGGGTCCCACACCGTCCAGGCGTCGACGCGGCCGGTGGACAGGGCCGCGAGCGCGTCGGCGGGCTGCAGGTACTGCGGCTCGATATCGCTGAAGCCGAGCCCGTTCTTGGTCAGCACCGACAGCAGGTGGTAGTGCGCGGAGCTGCCCTTGGTGACCGCGATCTTCTTGCCGCGCAGGTCCTTCGGGTCCTTGATCGCCGAATCCTTGGGCACGATCACGGCGTTCGCGGCGACGCCGGAATCGTAGGAGCCCACGATCTTGATCTGCGATTTGGCGGCCGCCGCGAACACCGGCGGCGCGTCACCGACGCCACCGAAGTCGACCGATCCGGAGTTGATGCCCTCGAGCAGCGGCGGACCGGCGGTGAAGGTGGACCATTCGATCTTGTACGGCAGGTTCTTGCTCTCCCCCGACACCTCCAGCTGGGCTTGCAGCGCCAGGCCCTTCTGGTCGCCGACGTGCAGGGTCACCTGGGACAGATCCACCGAACCGTCCGCGTTCACGCCCTTGGTGTCGTCATTGCCCGAGGAGCACGCCGCGCCCGCGAGGGTCGCGGCGACCGCCAGGGCGGCGAACAGGCGCTTGGTCTTCATTCGGTGGTTCCTTCCGGGGTGACGCCCAGCTCGGCGAGCAGTTCCGCTCGCAGCGCCTGGAATTCGGGGTGGTCGCGCCGCCGGGGGCGCGGCAGGTCGATGGGCAGCTCGCGGCCGATGCGCCCGCCGTCGAGCACCAGGGCGCGGTCGGCCAGCAGCAGCGCCTCGTCCACGTCGTGGGTGACCAGCAGGACGCCGGGCCGGTGCCGGGCCCACAGGTCCAGCACCAGGCCGTGAATCGTGATGCGGGTCAAGGCGTCCAGAGCGCTGAAGGGCTCGTCGAGCAGCAGCAGGTCCGGTTCGCGGACCAGGGCTCGGGCCAGCGAGGCGCGCTGGGCCTCGCCGCCGGAGAGGGTCAGCGGCCAGGCCTCGCCCCGCTCGGCGAGTCCGACCTCGGTCAGCGCGGCCGCGGCCGCCGCCTTGGAGTCGGTGCGGCGCAGGCCGAGGATCACGTTGTCGCGCACCCGTTTCCACGGGACCAGCCGCGGTTCCTGGAAGGCGACCGCGACCTCGCCGGTGACGGAGAGCTCGCCCTCGGTCTCCCGATCGAGGCCGGCCAGCGCGCGCAGCAGGGTGGATTTTCCGGAGCCGCTGCGGCCCAGCAGGGCCACGAACTCGCCGGGGCGGATGTCGAGATCCAGGCCGTGCAGGACTCGGCGTGCGCCGAAGTCCTTGACCAGACCGCGAATTCGCACGACCGGGGTGGTGGTCGCCGGGGTCCGGGCGACCGCGGGAGCCTCCGCGCGGACGGTCTCCTCCAGTCCGGCCAGGGTCTCCGCGATGACCGAATCGGTCAGGGTGCCAGGAAGCCGCGTCGCCATGACAGCGCTCTCCTCTCGATCGAACGGACGAGTGCGTCGGTGAGCAGCCCGAGCACGCTGTAGACGAGCAGCCCGACCACGATCACGTCGGTGCGCAGGAATTCGCGGGCGTCGTTGATCATGAAGCCCAGGCCCGCATCGGCATTCACCTGTTCGGCCACGATCAGCGCCAGCCAGGCCACGCCCAGCGACTGCCGCAACCCGACCAGGGTCTGGGGCAGCGCGCCCGGCAGCACGATGTGCCGGATCAGTCCCGCGCGGCTGAGCCGCTGCACCTGCGCGAGCTCGGCCAGTTTGCCGTCCACACTGCGGATGCCCGCGAAGGTGTTGAGGTACAGGGGAATCGCGACGCCGAAGGCGACCAGCACGATCTTGGGCAGCTCACCGATGCCGAACCACAGGATGAACAGCGGGATCAGGCCGTAGAACGGCAGCGTCCGCAGCATCTGCATGAGCGGGTCGACGAGGTACTCCCCCGCTCGGCTCAGTCCGGCCACCAGCGCCAGCGCGATACCGGCGGCCGCGCCGATGGCGAAGCCGAGCGCCGCACGACTCGAGGACACCGACACGGCCTTTGTCAGCGTGCCGTCCTTGATCAAGTCCACCGCCGTCTCGACGACCGTCACCGGGGAGGCGAGCAGTCGCTCGGGCAGCACCCCGGTCGCACTGGTCAGCTGCCAGGCCATGACCACCAGCAGCGGCGCGACGAAGCGAGCCAGGACGGAAACGTTCGGCAGGCGTGGCCGGCCCACGACGGGCTGGACCTGCACGGCAATGGAGGACACGAAGCACCCCTCGGGCGAACGGGACGGGGACCGTGGCGGCCGAGGGCCTTTCGAGCGCCACCTGTCCGACTGTGCCGTTCCCGGCCCGGCCGGTCACCGGTTGGAATCCCCGTGATTCTGGGATCCCGAGGGCCTGGGAGAGCTGTGCGTCAGATGCTGCGGGTCAAGGAAAAAAGGGGGTGGTGCCGGGTTCCCTCCGCAGCTGGGAACCCGGCACCGGGTCGGCACCGGTGTGGGCGGTGGCCGACGTCTAGTGGCCGTCGCGGACGATCTCCACGGCGCGGGCGAGAATGCCCAGGCCGTGGGTGATCTCGTCATCGCTGACGGTCAAGGGCGGGAGCAGCTTCACGACCTGCTCGGTGGCTCCGGAGGTCTCGACCAGCAGGCCGAGTTCGAAGGCGACCTGGCAGACCTTCTCGGCCTGCGAGGCGTCCTCGAAGACCAGGCCGTGGACCAGACCGCGGCCGCGGGTGGTGATGCCGCCGAAGGATTCGGTGAGGGTGACCAGCTGGTCGTGGATGCGGGCGCCCTTGGCCAGGGTGGACCGCTCGAGGGCGTCGTCGGACCAGTACTCGCGCAGCGCGACCTCGGCGGTCACGAAGGCGGTGTTGTGGCCACGGAAGGTGCCGTTGTGTTCACCGGGCGCCCACTGGTCCAGTTCCCGGCGCATGAGCACCAGCGCCATGGGCAGGCCGTAGCCGCTGATGGACTTGGACACCGCGACGATGTCGGGGGTGATGCCGGCGATCTCGAAGGAGAAGAACGGGCCGGTGCGGCCACAGCCCATCTGCACGTCGTCGACGATGAGCAGAATGCCGCGGGCCGAGCACAATTCGGACAGGGTGCGCAGCCATTCGGAGCGGGCCACATTGACCCCGCCCTCGCCCTGCACGGTCTCGACGATGACGGCGGCGGGCTTGTCGAGTCCCGACGAGGTGTCGTCGAGCGCGCGGCGCATCCACGAGAAGTCCTCGGGCTCATCCAGATAGCCGTCGAAGGGCATCGGCGTGGTGTGCACCAGGGGGACGCCCGCGGCGGCGCGTTTGGCGGCGTTGCCGGTGACCGACAGCGCGCCCAGCGTCATGCCATGGAAGGCGTTGGTGAAGTTCAGGACGGTGGTGCGACCGGTGACCTTGCGGGCCAGCTTGAGCGCGGCCTCCACGGCATTGGCGCCGGTCGGGCCGGGGAACTGGACCTTGTAGTCGAGGCCGCGCGGGGTGAACACCAGATCGCGCATGGTCTCGAGCAGGCGGCGCTTGGCGACGGTGGACATGTCCAGGGCATGGGTGATGCCGTCGGCCATGATGTAGTCGACCAGGGCCTTCTTGAAGACCGGATTGTTGTGACCGTAGTTGAGGGTGCCGGCGCCGGCGAAGAAGTCCAGGAACTCCTTGCCGTTCTCGTCGGTCAGCCACGCGCCGCGGGCGGTGTCGAAAACGGTCGGCCAGGAACGGCAGTAGCCACGCACATTGGATTCGAGCGCCTCGAAAACGGTCGTCTCTGCAATGGTCATCGTGTGGTTCCTAGCGTCGCAACTAAGTGAAACGCTGTTGTTTCTATCACATGGGCGCCGAAGCGAAATCATTTTCTTTCGAATCGGGCGGCCATACCCGCTGCCTATGACCACGTGACGCACACCGCAACAGACCGGCACACAGCATAACTCGTTGCGGGACACCGGCCGCATCCGTAGGGTCACACCCTTGTGCGCAGCGACGTGGGGGTCTACTGGCAGCTGGTCAAAGCAGGGTTTCGCAGACAATCGCACTATCGGCTGGCGATGGCGGCGGGCCTGCTCACCAATCTCGTGTTCGGCTTCGTCCGCGCGGCCGTACTGATGACGGCCGTCCGCGAGAACAACGGCTTCGGCGGCTACGACCGCGGCACCATCGGTGCCTACATCTGGCTCTCCCAGGGACTGCTGGGGGCCATCGCCTTCTGGATGCTGCCCGACATCGTGGAACGCATCCGCACCGGCGACGTCGCCGTCGACTTCCTGCGACCCGTCGACATCCAGTTCGCGCACCTCGCGGAATACCTGGGCCGCGCGGGGTTCTCACTGCTGCCGCGCGGGCTGCCCAGCATCCTGGCCGGGGCGCTCACCTTCGGACTCGCCTTCCCGGCCACGCCCGGCCCGTACGCGCTGGGCGCGATCAGCCTGCTGCTGGCCATGGTCCTGTCGTTCCTGTCCATGTTCGCGGTCAGCCTGGCCGGGTTCTGGCTCATCGAGACGCGCGGACTGCGGTCCCTGCACATGATCTGCGGGACCTTCCTGGCCGGACTGTTCGCGCCGGTCCACCTGTTCCCGGGCTGGCTGCGCGCCGTCGCCTACTCCACCCCGTTCCCGTCCATGCTGCAATGGCCGGTCGATCTGCTGTCCGGTCGCACCACCGGGTGGGCTGCGGTGGAAATCCTTGCCGTGCAATGCTTCTGGTTGGTGGTTCTGGTCGGGCTCGGGCAACTGCTGCTGCGGGCCGGACGCCGCAAGCTGGAGGTGCAGGGTGGGTGAGGCGATCCCCTCACGTCTGGCGCCCTACCGCGCGGTCCTCGGATCCCGGCTGCGCGCGCAACGCGCGTACCCGCTGTCCTTCGCCACGGATGTGCTGAGCGCCTTCCTGATCGGGCTGATGGAATTCGCCGAAATGTGGGTGGTCTTCCACAATGTGCGGCAACTGGGCGGGCTCGATCTGAACGGCATGCTGCTGCTGTTCGGCATGAGCAATACCTGTTTCGCCATCGCCGACATGGTGGTCGGGCACGCCGACACGCTGCCCACCTATATCCGGATGGGCACCCTCGACGCGTACTACCTGCGGCCGCAACCGCTGCTGCTCCAGCTCATGACCAGTGATGTGCAATTGCGGCGGCTGGCGCGCATCGCGGTGGCCGCCACCGTGCTCGCGTTCGGCTTGGTGCGCAACGACATCGACTGGTCCGCGGCGCATCTGGTGCTGTTCGTGGTCACCGTGGCCTCCGGAATCGCCATCTTCGCAGGGCTTTTCGTGTGCGCGGCCGGGGTGCAGTTCTTTCTGATCGACGGTGCGGAGCTGACGAATTCCTTCACCTACGGCGGCTCCTACGCCTCGATGCAACCGACCTCGGTGTTCCCCACCCCGATGAAACTCGTATTCGGATTTCTGATTCCGGTCGCCTTCACCTCCTATCTGCCCGCCATCGCGTTGCTCGGATTGCCCGGGCCCGCGCCGCTGCCGGGCTGGCTGGCGTGGGCGGCCCCGGTGGCGGCGGCCTGGGTGTGGGCGGTGGCGCTGTTCCTGTGGCGGCTCGGGACCAGGCACTATCAAGGAGGCGGCGGATGACCGGGACCCGGACCGGCGAGCGGGCCATCATCGAGATCGAGGGCCTGACACGGACTTTCACGGTCAGCAAGAAGGAGGGCCGCTGGCGACGGCGGCGCGAGGTGCTGACCGCCGTGGACGACATGAGCTTCCGGGTGGAGCCCGGCGCGGCGGTCGGATATATCGGCGCGAACGGCGCGGGCAAGTCCACCACCATCAAGATGATCACCGGCATCCTGGTGCCCTCGGCCGGACGGTTGCGGACCTGTGGCCTGGACCCGGTGCGGCAGCGCCGCGAACTGGCCTCACGGATCGGGGTGGTGTTCGGACAGCGCTCACAGCTGTGGTGGGATCTGCCGCTGCGCGAATCGTTCTCGATCCTGGCGGCCATCCACCGGCTCGAACCGGCCGCCGCGCGGGCCCGCACCGCCGAGCTCATCACGCAGCTGGAGATGGGCGGCACCCTCGACACCCCGGTGCGACAGCTGTCGCTGGGGCAGCGCATGCGCGCGGAAGTCGCGGCGGCGCTGCTGCATTCGCCGGAACTGGTCATCCTCGACGAGCCGACCATCGGCCTGGACGTGTTGTCCAAGCAGCGATTACGCGAATTCCTGCGGCACGAGCGCACCCAGCGCGGCACCACCCTGCTGCTCACCACCCACGACATGGGCGATATCGAGCGGCTGTGCGAGCGGGTGCTGGTCGTCGATCACGGGCGGCTGATCTACGACGGCACCCTGACCGGGCTCGGCGCGACCGTCGGCGCGCAACGCGTGCTCACCGTCGACCTCGCCGAGCCGACCGCGGACCTCGACGACCTGCCCGGGGCGAAACTGCTCGACAGCGCGGGCGCGGGCATGCGGCAGCGGCTGGCCTTCGATACCGAGACCACCACCGCCGCGCAGTTGCTCGCGGCCGTGTCGGCGCGCGCCGAGGTCCGCGACCTGTCCATCGAGGAACCCGATATCGAGGACGTGGTGCGGCGGCTCTACGAGGCCGCGGCGTCGGGCTCCCTCGCACCCTGATCGAGCCGGAACGGCGGGTAGACGTCGGTCATGAGCGAGGCGTAGGCGCGCACCCGCAACGACCAGCGGTTGATGCCCATCAGGAAGTCGTACAGGCCCTGCGGGTAGACGCCGGTGAACAGCAGCGCGATCACGGCGACCAACACGAGAATCGCCATGGGCGCGAACGAGTTCCGGCCGCCGTACACCAGCGCCGCCACGATCAGATACTGCGGAATTGCGAGCAGCCACCATTTGATCAGGACCAAGCCGCGGCTGAACCGCTCGGGATAGTCGACCTCCAGGTCCGCCGGATATGCCGGATCGGGTTCCAAACTGAACGGTGGGTATTTATCGGTGCCCAGCTGCGAGAGGGCATAGAAACGCACCCGCCAACTCCAGCGCAGCACGCCGACATTGAAATCGAACAGCGCTCTCGGATACTGCTCGGTAATGAGGATGGCGAAGAAGGCGACGATACTGACCGCGAGATAGGCGATGCTCAGAAAGAGCAGGACGATCAGGTGTGGAATAGCAAGTATCCACTTGACTATCCACAGCCAGCGGGAGACCACGGGATCGAGATCCCCCCGTACACGAACCGGATAAACAGGACTTGGCTGCATGGCCGTCACTCCTCTCGAGCGGCGGCGCACACCTGGCGACCACCGCGCGAACAGCGGTGAGCCGTTGTTCATCCCATTGTTTCCCCTGCGACGCGAAGATCACATCTGCTTCTCACACATTGTGACCAGATTCGTAATAGCGCGCGCGACGGCGAGTTCCGCACACCACATCGGCGTCGTTCGAATTGCGGACCAGGGTCGGGTGTGCGACGTTGCTGACTATTCTCCATGTGCTCGGCCCGGGTCGGCACGCCAGCTGATAATCGGGAGACGGAGTGAAGGTGGGTTCGGCAAAAATGTTGCCGCCGGGTAACGCGAAGCTCACGCCGCCACGGGAATTGATCCGGCCGCGCACCATCGCGGCGCGCCTGCGCCGCATCCTGATCTTCTCCGTCGCGCTGGTGCTGGCCCTGCTGGCCGTCATCATCACCCACCAGGTCAACAGTTTCCGCGACACCGGCGAGACCGCGCGGGCGGTGCGCCTCGCCCTGGACGTCCAGGACCTGGTGCACGAGATCCAGCGCGAACGCGGCCTCACCAACGGCATGCTCGGCGGCGACGCCGCGGCCCGGCCCGCCATCGGAAACCAGCGCCTGGCCACCGATACCGCACTGCAGCAACTGAATCAGACCCTGAGCGATCAGCCGCCGGGCGCCGATCAGGTCCGGTCGGGGCTGTCCCAGTTCTCCGGCGTCACCGTCAACCGGTCCGACGTCGACGCCGGGCGCATCGACCGCGCCGCGTCGTTCACCTTCTACACCAATGCCATCGCCGCGCTGAACCAGGCGCGGCCGGGCCTCGACCACGCGCCCGACCCGCAGCTGTGGCGGGGCCTGCAATCGCTGCACGACCTCGGCGACGTCAAGGAGTTCACCGCCCAGGAGCGCGGGTTCCTCGCGGGCGTCTTCGCCGCGGGCGAGTTCGGCCCCGGCGAGTACGTGAAGTTCCTCGACATCCGCGCCGCCAAGCAGGCCGCCATCACCGGATTCGAACGCGACGCCACCCCCGCGCAGCGGTCGAAGCTGTACGCCGCCATGCAGACCGACGAGTCCATCCGGGTGAACACCGCCGAGGCCGTCGCCATCGCCTCCACCCGCGGCCCCCTCACCGAACCGGTGAACCCGGCCGACTGGTGGCGTGAGATGAGCTCGGTCATCGACGGCGAACGCACGGTGCAGCGCAGCATCGGCGGCGAGATCACCGGCCGGGCGAGCGACCTGCGCCGCGACGCCACCGTGGTGCTCGCGCTGTACCTGCTGGCCGCCGCGCTCGCCATCGCCGCCCAGGTGTGGCTGGTGGTGGCCACCGTGCGCGCCATCGTGCGTCCGCTCGCCGACCTCGCCGAGGAAGCCGACGTGGTGGCCGGGCGGCGACTGCCGCAGCTCATCGAGGCCTGGCAGAACTCC
The DNA here is from genome assembly GCF_050955695.1 of Nocardia sp. CA-136227. Classification (NCBI taxonomy): domain Bacteria; kingdom Bacillati; phylum Actinomycetota; class Actinomycetes; order Mycobacteriales; family Nocardiaceae; genus Nocardia; species Nocardia sp. CA-136227. Next base: position 1,795,024 of record NZ_CP192081.1, on the reverse strand, counting down.
GACGACGCCGACCCGGAACCGCCCGAACCGGTCCGCGCCGACGAGAGCGCCGGCGCCGAGATCGCGTCCGTGGCCACCGCCCTGGACCGGGTGCAGACCACCGCCTACGAACTCGCCTCCGCCCAGGCCCGGCTGCGCCGCAACTCCACCGAATCCATGGCCAACCTGGCCCGGCGCAATCAGAACCTGGTGCGCCGCCAGCTCGGCCTGATCAGCGAGTTCGAGCGCGAGGAACTCGACCCCAACGCGCTGTCCAACCTCTTCGAACTCGACCACCTGGCCACCCGCATGCGCCGCAATGCCGAGAGCCTGCTGGTGCTGGTCGGCGAATCCAGCCCGCGCCGCTGGTCCAAGCCCATCCCGCTGACCGACGTCATCCGGGCCGGACTGTCCGAGGTCGACGACTACCGGCGGGTGGTGCTGCGCCGGGTGGACGACACCGCCATCGCGGGCGCGCACGTCAGCGAGGTCGCGCACATGCTCGCCGAACTCATCGAGAACGGGCTGTCGTTCTCCCCGCCCGACCTCGAGGTGGAGATCTACGGCCGCCGCCTGGGCTCGCGGTACATGATCGCGGTCGTCGACCACGGCGTCGGCATGCCGCCCGACCAGCTCGCCACCGCCAATGCCCGGCTGCGCGGCGAGGCCGACTTCCTGGTCGCGCCCACCCGGTTCCTCGGGCACTACGTGGTGGGCCGGCTGGCTCGGCGGCTCGGCGTCGAGGTCGAGCTCACGGTGTCGCCGACCAGCGGTGTGGTGGCCCGCATGCTGCTGCCGACCGAGCTGCTCGGCGACCCCACCACCGACCGGCCCGCCGCGCCGCAGGACTCGAAACACGCGGCGGGAGCGCAGCTTCCGACCGTGGTGGACACCATGCCGGAGTCCAAACCCGGTCGTCACAGCTCCACGCCCGCGGTGACACCGGCTGCCCCCGCCGAGACACCGGTGGACGAGTCGGAGCCCCCGGCCCCCGCCGCCACCGACCCCGTCTACGACACGGCCGCCGCGTTCGCGGCCCTCACCGAGATCATCGGCGACATGGGCTCCGCGGCCCCGAGCGAACCCACCGGCGGCAATGGTTCGCCGGTGCGCCCCACCACGATCAAGCTCGTTCCGCTGCCGGACAAGGATCAGCAGGCGCCGACGCCCACGGTCTCACGGCCCGCGCCGACCGGACCGGCCACCGATTCCGCCGCGCTGCCGCCTGTTCCGGCACCGCCGATCACGACATCCGGATCGGCTGTCGCACCCGGCGTTCCGCAGGCAACCGCCCCCGCGGGCACGACGGCTGCGACCGAGAACCCCGGCACGGCTTCGGCAACCGCCGTCAAGCCCGCCGGGACGACGGGCGGCGGCACCGCGGCCGCCGCGCCGAAGACCGCTGCCGTGGAGCCGGTTTCGCCGGGCTCACCGGCGGCGGGGCCGGACGTTTCGGGAGCCGTCCCGGAGGTGCAACGTACGCGAAACGGTCTCGTCAAGCGCAACCGGAAGACTCGCGGGCACACGGGCGCCACTCCGGGTGGTGCTCAACCGGCAGCCGGGCGGCCAACCCCGACGCCGGTCGCGGACCGTTCACCCGACGAGATACGCAGCATATTGGCCGGATTCCGATCCGGGCATCAGCGCGGGCAGGGCGGCGAACCGCCCCGACCCGGAACGCGAGCATAGGAGGACACCGGGTGACCACCCATTACACCGATACCGATCCGCACACCTTCAACTGGCTGCTGGCGGATTTCGTGCGCACCACCGACGGCGTCCGTGACGCCGTGGCGGTGTCCTCCGACGGGCTACTCATGGCCATGTCCCAGGGCTTGGACCGCAATGGCGCCGACCGGCTGGCCGCCATCGTCTCCGGTCTCACCAGCCTGGGCCGAAGCGCTTCCCGCAGTTACGATTTCGACGGCCTGCGGCTGGTCATGATCGAGATGGGACGCGGGTTCCTGCTGGTGTCGGCCATGGCCAACGGCAGCTGCATCGGCGTCATCGCCGACCACAACGCCGATGTCGGGCTGGTCGGCTACCAGATGGCGGTGCTGGCCGACCGGGCCGGCGCGCTGCTCACCCCGGCGCTGATCAGTGAACTGCGAGAATCGTTGAGCCGATGAATGATTCGCATAGGCTGCCGGACGCGCGCATGATCGCACCGACCCGCCCCAGCGGCTGGTCCGGCGCGCCCGCGCCCGGCGCCCGGCCGACAGGACTTCACGACTCCGACGAACCGGTGGTACGGCCCTTCATGATCACCTCCGGACGCACCACCCCCGTGGTCGACGGGCTGCGCATCGAGGCCTTGGTACGCGCCACCCCGGCGGCATTGTCCGCACCGCTACGCTTCGAACTCGAACGGGTGGCCCGACTGTGCCAGCGCCCGCATTCCATCGCCGAAATCGGTGCGGCCCTACGGGTACCGATCGGGGTGGCGCGCGTGCTGGTCAGTGATCTGGTGTCGGCCGGGCACGTGTCGGTGGGACGCACCGACGAACTCTCCACCGCTGCTCTGGAAAGGATCCGGGACCTTGTTCGGAACCTCTGATATATCCGGCGATCCGCTGCCGCTGGCCTCCTCGGTGAAGGTGGTGACCAGCGGCGGATTCGGGGTCGGGAAGACCACCTTCATCGGGGCGATCTCCGAGATCGAACCGCTGTCCACCGAGGCCGCCATGACCGAAGTGTCTGTGGGACTGGACGATCCGGGCCTGGCCACCGGCAAGACCACCACCACGGTCGCGCTGGACTTCGGGCGCATCACCCTCGACGCCGGCCTGGTGCTCTACCTGTTCGGCACGCCCGGCCAGGAGCGCTTCGAATTCCTCTGGGACGATCTGCTCGACGGTGCGCTGGGCGGCATCGTGCTGGTCGACACCGGCCGAGTCGAGGACTGCTACCCGGTGCTGGACTTCTTCGAACAGCGTGGGACGCCGTTCGTGGTGGCGGTCAACCGATTCGAGTCCGGATCACGCTTCGAGCTGAGCGAGGTCCGCGAGGCGCTGGACCTGTCCCCCGCCATCCACCTCATGGACTGCGACGCCCGCGATCGGGAGTCGGTGAAGCTGGTGCTGGTGGCGCTGCTGGAGCAGATCCTGCAAACGCGCCGCGCCCCGGCGCTGGCCGGCTGAACCGGCCGCGGGACCGGAACAAAAATCGCCCCGGGTGCGAACGCACCCGGGGCGATTGCCCGAAAACCCTTCGCGGAAATGCGAATTAACGGCCGAACGAACCCGTCCACAGCGTGTTCAGCAGACCACCCAGGGCGGCGCTGCCGGTGTCCAGAACGCCGTTCAGAGCAGCGGAACCAGTGTTGATGATAACCGGGATCATTTTTCAGCCTCTCTACTGTTGTCGCCGCCGTCCGGGATTTCCGGCCGGCGACGGGACCCACACTGCCGAGGGAGACTTAGGCGAACCTTGCCTATCGCTGAGAGGTAGCTGAGACGGCCTGTGTCACCCATCACAGAGAGAGGACCGTCCAGTTCCTACTGCGGCGGTGCGACACCCGCCGAGTAGAGGCTGATCTCACCATCCTCGCCGAGAAACGCGTTGACCAGCATCGTTCCGCTGGAATGCAATTCGTCCGGCTCCGGCGCGGCGGTCGTGATGGCGATCTGCGGCAGGGCGGACCAGTTCACGACAAACCGATCGGGCGGTCCGTTGTCGTCGGACAGATGCGCGAGCCGGAACACCGACACCGTTCGGCGAACGATCAGGTTCCGGACGACTTCGGCAATTCGCTCCGGGTCTTCCAGCGCGAACATGAAACCGAACCGCAGCTCCGGCGAAGAGGCATAGGCGGGCATGAATATCGAGGCTAACCGACTTCGGCGCGTCGCACCCTCGGCGCGCCGCAAAGATAGCTATTCATAAGCTTCGGTAACCGAACCGGCCCCGGACAACCTCGACCCGGCGGCGAAGCACCCCTGGAGCCGTCCCACACACCGCCCGCGCAGGTGTCGATCAGCCTTCAACCGCAGCGCCCATGTGACCGTCTTGTAATGCTGTATAACGATTTTCAGGCAGCTTCGCCGATCACGCGCCGGATGGTTGCGCCCCTCCGACTATCGCGCTTTCCTGAATATGTCCCGCATTATCGGACAGTCTTCTCATCGCATCGTCGCGGATTTCCCGGTTACTTCACCGTGTCGCTGGTGGTGGGCTGTTGCGTTCCGGGTGCGGGGCTGCGCCGGAGCCGAGGGGAGCCCCTCCCCGAATCCCCCTCGGCCCTGGCGTATCCACACGCATGCGCGGCCGAGGGTGGGAAACATGTCAATCGACTACACGGGAGCGGGTTTCGGCGCCGAACTTCCCTCGCCGGACACGCTCCTGCGTGCCTTCCGAGAACCGATAGACACCGCCCGCCGCGACCGCGACGTCCTGGAATCGGCCCATGAGCTGGTGCGATGCCACGAACGCCGGCAACGCGCCCTGGACTCCGCCCACGCCGCCGACGCCACCCCCGACGATGTCGCCGCCAGCGCCCACCACATCGACCGGATCGACACTCGCCGCGCCGAGTTGGTCTCCCGCATCGACGACTGGGTCGCGATCAATATCCCGCACCGTGCCGGGGCCTCCCTGCACACCGAGACCCTCGGCGCCGTCATCGACCGCATGGCCGCGAAATGGGTTGCCGCACAACAGGCCCTGGGCAACGGTGGGCCTCCGGCCCCGGCCAACGGCGTTCCGAAAGCCACCGACGGACGAGCCCGGCGCCGCACCAAGGCGCACCGGGTGAGCGAGGACCGGCCCCACCGCGGGGTGGACACCGAGGCCCACCTGCAGTGGTACCGGCTGGCCGAGCTCGCCGACGGCTATCGGGATCTGATCACGGAAGTCGCCCAGCACCGGCGGCGACTCCCCACCTGGTAGAAACCCCGGCTAGCGGGGGTCGACGACCTCGGCGTCGATGACGTCCGACTGCGTCACACGCTCGCTCGGAACCGGCTTGGTCGCCGAATCCTCCTGTACGCGTGGCGGTTCCGGGGTCTCGTCGAGATCGTCGTCGAGGTCGTCGGACAGGTCCGCGGCGCGCTGGGCGGCGGCGTCCTTCTCCGCGGCGGCCGCGGCTTCGCGCATCTCGATGGCGTCGGTGATCCAGTCACCGATCTCCCGGGTCACCTCGGCGACCGTGCCGGTGATGATCGATGCGATATTGCCGACGTGCCGTGCTCCCGACGACGTCAATTCCTGGATCAGATCCTTGTTGCTCTCGAATTTGGAAATCATCTATACGCCCACCTCACTCGCCTGCCCCCGGCGCATCACGATAACACCGGCCTGCCCTGAATTCTTGACCAGGAACGGCGGCAGCGCCAGCTTGAAGAGTTTCGCCCACACCGAACCGATCTGCTTCGAGAAGCGGCCGGTGTTGTACGGCAGACCGTGCTTTTCGCACAGCGCCCGCACCTCGGGCGCCATTTCCGGGTAGCGGTTGGCCGGAATGTCCGGGAACAGATGGTGCTCGATCTGATGCGACAGGTTGCCCGACATCACATGGAACAGCTTGGAGCCCTTGATGTTCGCCGAACCCAGCATCTGGCGCACGTACCACTCGCCCTGGGTCTCCTCGGCGGTCTCATCCTTGGTGAACGTCTGTACGCCGGAGGGGAAGTGCCCGCAGAAGATGATGGAGAACGTCCACAGGTTGCGCACGATATTGGCGGTGAAGTTGGCCGCCAGCGTGGACAGGAACAGCGGACCGGTCAGCGCCGGGAACACCACGTAGTCCTTGAGGACCTGCCGACCGGCCTTACGCCCCTGCCCCTGGAGCAGGGCCTTCACATCCGACCACTTGCGCTTGCCGGTCAGGATGTTCTCGACCTCAAGGTCGTGCAGCATCACGCCCCACTCGAACAGCACCATGAGCGCGAACGCGTAGGCCGGATTCCCCAGGTAGTAGGGGTTCCACTTCTGGCCCTCGTCGATCCGCAGGATGCCGTAACCGATGTCGCGGTCCATGTCGTGGATGTTGGTGTAGGTGTGGTGCATGTAGTTGTGCGAGTGCCGCCATTGGTCGGCGGGGCACACCGTATCCCATTCGAAGACACGGGAATTCAGGGTCGGCTCACGCATCCAGTCCCACTGGCCGTGCATGACGTTGTGGCCGATCTCCATATTGTCGAGGATCTTCGACACGCTCAGCGCGGCCACGCCCGCCAGCCAGAACGGGGGCAGGAAGCCCAGGTAGAGCAGGCCGCGGCCGGCGATCTCGAAGCCGCGCTGGGCCTTGATCACCTTGTAGATGTAGTCGCGGTCGCGCTCGCCCAGGTCGGCGGTGACGCGGGCGCGCAGCGCGTCGAGTTCGCGGCCGATCTCCTCGACCTGTTCGACGCTGAGGACCAGCGGGCCCTCGGGGGTTTCGGTAAGAATCGCCATGATCTCTCCGTTCACAGAGCGAGGTCGACGTCCCCGACGGGGGCGTTGATGCAGATCTGGATGGGCTGATCCGGGTCGCTGTCGAGCTCCCCGGTGCGCAGATTGCGGGTGCAGCCGCTGCGCTTGACGGCGGTGCAGGAGAAGCAGATGCCCATGCGGCACCCGTACTCCGGGTTCAGGCCCGCGGCTTCGGCCTGTTCGAGCAGGGTTTCACCGGTGTTCTCGGCGACCACGCCGCTGCCGGAGAAGGTCACCTTGCCCTCGGCGTCGGACGGGTCGACGACCGCCGTGGTGAGGGTGAACTCCTCACTGTGCAGGCGCGGGCCGAGCTGTTCGGCCTCGTAGACGGTGCGCACGGCGTTCATCAGGCCGGGCGGGCCGCACAGGTAGGTCTGCGCGGTCGGGAACCAGGGCGCCAGCGCCTCCAGCTCGTCGTAGCCGAAATTGGCGTGACGCTGGGTCTCCGGGTAGCGGAACTCGACCCGCACATTGCCGTGCTGCATGGCGATCGCCTCCAGCTCCTCGCGGTGCGGGACGAATTCCGGAGAACGGTTGTAATGCAGGAACAGGATCCGGCCGCGGTAGCCCTCGTTGGCGAGGGTGCGCAGCATGGACAGCACCGGGGTGATGCCGCTGCCGCCGCTGATCAGCACGACCGCCTCCGGGCGGGTGGCGGGCAGATGGAACACGCCCGCGGCGGGTTCCAGATCCACCACCATGCCCGGGATCGCGTTGTCGTGCAGGTAGTTCGAGACCAGCCCCTGAGGGTGGGCTTTGACGGTGAGTTCGATGTGCCGGTCCCGACGTCCGTCGGCATTGACCGGGGAATAGCAGCGGGTGTGGCGCACGCCGTCGATCACGACGCCGATCTGCACGTATTGCCCCGCCACGTGCCCGGTCCACTGCCGGGCGGGCTTGAGGGTGAGAGTGACCGAGCCGACCGCGCTGCGCCGCACATGGGTGATCTCCGCGCGCATCGAGCGCCGGGTCAGGGTCGGGCGCACCAGCTCGAGGTAACGATCCAGCGGGTGCGGGGTGGTCATTGTCTTCTGCACCAGGTCGAGTAGTCCGACCATGTGAGCCTCCTGTCGCGTCGCCGGGCTCAGCGACGCCTCTCCACGTTCGACGCGCTGTCCGAGCCGGCGTCGCCGTCCACGCTGACTTCGACGCCATTTCGGTGCACATCTGTACACTGAGATAGTGTGCCCGGTGAAGCCACTCCAGTTCAACCGGCAGTTCGTGTGACCCACACGACATCTCTCGAATGGAACGAATGTGAACGCATGTATGCTCATCGAGATGAGCGAGCAGGCAGCTACCCGAGTCGAGCGCAAGGAACGCACCCGCACGGCCCTGCTCGACGGCACCCTCGCCCTGGCCGCCGACCGCGGTTTCGCCGCGCTCTCCCTGCGTGAGATCGCCCGCTCGGCCGGCATCGTGCCCACCGCCTTCTACCGGCATTTCGCCTCGCTCGACGAACTCGGCACCACACTGGTCGAGGAAGGCGTGCGGCAATTGCGGCTGGCGCTGCGCGAAATGCGGCGCACCCCCAATCCGACGCTCGCCCACACCGTACGATTCGTTTTCGAACAGGTCGACGGCAAGCGCGATCTGTGGGGCTTCCTGATTCGCGAACGGCACGGCGGCTCGGCGCCCCTGCGCGGGGCCATCTCGGTCGAGATGCAACTCATCGAACGGGAACTGGTGGTCGACCTGTCCCGGGTGCGGGCCCTCGACGACTGGTCGCCCGACGATCTCGAACTGGCGGCCGACCTCATCGTGTCCACCGTCGCCGACCGGATCGCCGACTACCTGATGGCCGAACCCCGCGAGAGCGCGCGCACCGTCGACCGCGCCGTGCTCCAGGTGCGCCTCATCGCGCTCGGCATGGGCGCCTGGCGCCCCTGAGACCGGACCGTTACGGCGAATTCACTTGTCGTGCAGGTCATCCCCGCGTACCGGCAGCAACAGCATGAGGCCGACGATCAACACCAGTAGCAGGCCGACGATGCCCGCCCGCTCGGCGTCGAACGCCCACACGAAGAATCCGAAAAGGGTTGGGGCGAGGAAGGATACGGCGCGACCCGTGGTCGCGTAGAGACCGAACATCTGCCCCTCGCGCCCCGGCGGGGACACCCGGGCCAGGAACGAACGGGCCGAAGCCTGTGCGGGACCGACGAATACGGTCAGCAGCAGGCCGAAGATCCAGAACATCAGCGGACCCGACAACACCAGCAGGAACGCGCCGCACACGATCATGCCCAGCAGCGAGGCGACGATCACCGCCTTCGGGCCGGTGCGGTCGTCGAACCGGCCGCCGACCAGCGCGCCCAGCGCCGCAACCACATTCGCGGCGATGCCGAACAGCAGCACGTCGGCATCGGCGATGCCGTACACCTTCACCGCCAGGATCGCGCCGAAGGTGAACACGCCCGCCAGGCCATCCCGGAAGATGGCGCTCGCCAACAGGAAACCCACCGTGCGGCGATCGGTGCGCCAGAGCTCCCGCACATCCCGGAACAGCACCCGGTACGACGACAGGAACGCCCGGCCGCGTACCGCCGCACCGGGATCCGCGTCGGTGCGCGGCACCTCCGGGACGAACAGGAACAGCGGCACCGCGAAACCGGCGAACCACACCGCCGCCAGCACCGCGACCAAGCGGATGTTCAGACCGTCCTCGATCGGGACGCCGAGCAGGCCGCGATTGTCGCCCTTGCCGGCGATGAACCCGACATAGCTGATCAGCAGCAGGATGATGCCGCCGAAATAGCCCATGGACCAGCCGAATCCGGACACCCGGCCGACGTTCGCGGGCGTGGACACCTGCCGCAGCATGGCGAAATACGGGACGTGCGACAGCTCGAACGACGCCGAGCCCACAGCCAGCAGCACCAGACCGACCCACAGGTAGTGGTAGTCGTCCTTCACGAAGAACATGGCCGCCATCAGCAGCACCGTCACCGAGGTCAGAATGCCCAGGGCCAGTTTGCGTCTCGCGGTGGCGTCGAACCACTGGCCCGCCACCGGCGCGGTGAGCGCGACCACCAGGCCCGCCGCGCCCAGCGCCCACCCCAGCCAGGCGCTAGCCGAGATCCCGCCCGGCAGATCCGCACCCACCTTGTCGGTCAGGTACACCGAGAACACGAAGGTCAGGATGACCGCGTTGAACGACGCGCCCGCCCAGTCCCAGAATCCCCACGCCAGTACGGTTCCCCGCCCGGTCGCCTGCCCGACGGTGACTTCACCCGACGCCTCGGTCATCAGCGCAGACTAAGCGACCGAACGCGACTCGCGTGCGACATCCACGCCGGGTGGCGGGTCAGGCCAGAGCGCGGCCGTGCACCTGCTCGACGTGCTCGGTCCACGGGCGGCGGTATTCCTCGGCGGTCATGGCGAGCAGGGCGTGCAGCTGGTCCCAGGCCTCCGGCGTGGACGGAGTCCAGACCTGCATCCAGGCGCCCGCGATCGACGGCAGGGACATGCTGGTCATGTACATATCCAGCATGCCGACCGCCAGATTGCGGACGACCCGGGTGCGGCCGATCGGGAGCGCGACATCGTTGCGGGCCCACAGTTCCGCGAATTGCGGGCTGTCGGCCACCATGCCGTCGATGAACTCCGTCCATTCCGGGTCACCCAGATTGCGGGCGTACGCGGCCCGCAGGTAGCCGACCATGCGGGCCAGGTGATCCGGCTCCGAGTCCGCCGGGTACGGGGTGCAGCACTCGTCGGCCAGGAAGACCTTGCGCAGCGCATTGCGGTTGCCGATCACGAACAGTGGAAACATCGCCGCGTATGCCGCATTGTGGGCCAGCACATCGTATTTGGAGCTGAACAGGGTGGCGGGCAGCGGATACAGGTGATCGAGAATCGTCTGCACCTCCTCGGGCACCGGCTCCTCGACCACCATGGCCGGCGCCGTCGGCACATTCGCCAACCGGTACAGGTGCGCGTGCTCCGCCCCGTCCAGGCACAACGCCCGGGCGATCGCATCCAGCACCTGCACACTGCAATTGATGTCCCGGCCCTGTTCGAGCCAGGTGTACCAGGTGATCCCCACCCCGGCCAGCTGCGCCACCTCCTCACGCCGCAAACCGGGCGTGCGCCGCCGCACCCCCACCGGCAACCCCACATCCTCCGGCCGAATCCGAGCCCGCCGCGACTTCAGGAACGTCGACAACTCCCCCCGCCGGACCTTGCGCACCGACCGCGGATCACCGGCACGCGCAGCCGCTCCGGCAGTCCGCTCGACGAGGACGTTGTATCCCGCTGCTGACACCATTCCTCCATGGTGGCGGGTTTCGCTAGGGGTATCCAGGTGGTGCCAGTACCCGTATAAGCGGACTCCTGTCAGCGGGGTCGGTCGCGGCGCAGGCTGAATCTCATGTCTCAGAGCCTCACCCACACCCCACCCGCGGCTGCCGCGCCGCCGACTGCGCCTTCTCTCGGCGGCGTTCGACGTCCGATCGCGGTGCTCACCGTCATCCTGCTCGGCCAGTTCATGGCGGTCCTGGACGCGTCCATCGTGAACGTCGCCATCCCGTCGATCCGAACCTCCTTGCACGCCACGGGTTCCGGGCTGCAACTCATCGTCTCCGGATACGTCATCGCCTACGCGGTCCTGCTGGTCACCGGCGCACGGCTCGGTGATCGATTCGGGCAGCGCCGGATGTTCGTCGCGGGGCTCGCGCTGTTCACCCTCGCCTCCCTCATCTGCGGGCTGGCGTGGAATCCGGCCTCGCTCATCGCGTTCCGCTTCCTCCAAGGCGTCGGGGCGGCGGCCATGGTGCCGCAGGTCATGAGCCTGATCCAGATCACCGCCACCGGGAACACGCGGGCTCGGGCGCTGTCGGTGTACGCGGCCGTCATCTCCGGGGGCATGGTCGTGGGCCAGATCCTCGGCGGGGTCATCGTGAGCAGCGATATCGCCGGAACCGGCTGGCGCGGAGTGTTTCTCGTGAACGTCCCGATCGGGGTCGCCCTGCTCGCGGTCGCGCCGCGCGTGCTGCCCGCCGCCACCCCGCGCGGCGAACGCCGGCTCGATCTGCCCGGGCTGGCGGTCCTCACCGCCTCGGTCCTCGCGCTGTCGGTGCCGCTTGTGCTCGGCCACGAACAGCAGTGGCCCGCCTGGACCCGGATCGCGCTGGGCGCGTCCGCCTTCGGCTTCGCCGCCTTCGCCCTGGTGGAGCGCTGGGTGCACCGCCGCGGCGGGGAACCGCTCTTCGCCGATCGCGTGGTCCGCGCTCCCGGCCTGCTCGCCGCCGCGGCCACCCTCTTCCTGATCATGTGCACCTTCGGCGGCTGGGTCTTCATCCTCACCATCCACCTGCAATCCACCCTCGGCTACTCCCCCGTCCACGCCGGACTCCTGTTCGTCCCCAACGGCATCACCTTCGGCCTGGTCAGCCTGAACTGGACCCGCATCCCCGCCCGCTTCCACCGCGCGATGATCCCCGGCGGCCTGCTCCTCGCCGCCGCCACAACCATCGCCATGGCCCTGTCCCTCCGCGACGGCCACTCCGTCAACCCCCTCGACCTGACGATCCTGGCCGTCATGGGCATCGGCTACGGCCTCGCCTTCAGCCCCCTCATGGCCCGCGCCACCAGCAAGATCCCCGTCACCCTCGCCGCCGACGCCAGCGGCATCCTCGTCACCTGCGTCCAACTCGGCGTAGTCATCGGCGTCGCCACCTTCGGCACCCTCTTCCTCACCCTCGCCACCAACCCCACCGCCGCCGCCCACGCCGTAGGCGCCACCGCCATCGCGGAAGGAGCCACCCTCGCCCTCGCCGCCGCACTCGCCATCCGTGCGGCCCGGTGAGGGCCCGGCCCCGCACGACTAGGCAGATCTACTCAGGAGGGGGCGTAGCCGGGCTCATCCCGGCTACGCCCGCGATCAGCAGGATCGAGGTGTCGGTTGATTCGTCTATCCGGAGGTCCTGGTCATGAAACGAGTGCTGCTCGCCACCAGCCAATGCGCGGTCGTCCTCGGCGCGCTGGCGGTGCGACTGGTCGCGCCCGGCTGGTGGGCGGCCATCGTCATCATGACCTTCGGTATGGCGGCGGCTGTCGTGCTCGCGCCTCTGCTGCTCGCGGGACTGATGGGTGTGGTGCTCGCACCCTCACTGCGGCCGCGCACGCTCATCGCGCTCGGCGTAGCTGATCTCGCGGTGCTGGCCTTCGCGCTGACCCTGCCGGACTTCACCGATCAGGCCGATGATCACCTGGTTCCGCTGGCGGCCTTGGTCACCGGGGATGGGAACGTGTCCGGCAGTGCCGCAACCATTTTCGAATCGATCTCCGGGTGGTCGGCTATCGCCTACGTGGTCGCGGCGCTCGGGGTGATCGTCCTCGCGGCGCTGGACCATCGGGGGCGAGTGACCGTCCATTGCAACCAGCGGGTCGGGGCGTCGAACTGGCCGGATCCGAACCTGTCTCGCAATGCCGCGGCGGCGATCGCGGTCGCGGACTCGACATTCAGGGTCGGGTGACGGTCGATCTCGCCGCGCAACGGGGTGCCCTGGCAGAACGCCACCGCACCCGTCTCCGCGGTCTGACGGCTCGAACCGTCGATGTACTCGCCGCTGATGTGGTCGAACCCGGCCGCCTCGAGTTCGCTTCGGATGCGGTCGAAGTCGAAGTAGCCGTGCGGGGTTCGGCGGAGGAACTCGAGCGGCTCGTCCGGTGTTGCGGCGCACAGGGCGTCGGTGACGGTCTGGGTGACCGCGCTCGTCTCGATCCGATCCCAGACGGTGAACGCGAACATGCCGCCCGGGCGGAGCACTCGCAGGGCCTCGGCGTAACCGCGCACCTTGTCGGGTAGGAACATCACACCGAACTGGCAGACCACGACATCGAACGAGCAATCGGGGAACGGCAGATCCGCGGCATCCGCCACCTGCCATCGGACCCGCTCGGACGGCAGCCGCGCCGCGGCGGCCGCCAGCATGGGTTCGTTCAGATCGGTCGCCACGATGCGGTGACTCCCCAGCTGTGCCAGCGCCCTGGTCAGCACGCCGGTCCCGGCAGCGGTTTCGAGCACGTCGACCCCGTCGGAGGCGGCCACCGTCCGCGCGAGCAGCCGAGCCGGTTCCGCGAAGATCATCGGAACCAGCAGCGAGTCGTACACCTCGGGAATCGACCCGGTGAAACCCGTATCCCCGCGCCCGGCCGTGGTCACCGGCCCGGCCTCGGATCGTCCGACATAGCCGCTGATGCTACCGCCGCCGACCACATCCCTGTGACGGCCACCACATCGACTCGATGTCACGATCGGGCACGCGGGCGGTGTCCGCAAGGATGTCCGGAATCATCGGGGAAGCAGGGAGCGATGTGATGAAGACTCTGATCGTGTGCGTTTCGGTGTCGCACGGCAATACGCGGCGAGTGGCGGAGGCCATGGGTGAAGTCCTCGGAGCCCGCGTCGTTGAGCCCGAAGAGGTTTCGCCCGCCGACCTCGCGGAGTACGACCTGGTGGGGTTCGGATCAGGAATCTTCTCCATGGCCTTCCATCCCCGGCTGCGGGAATTCGCGCGGTCACTGCCCGACGGGAGTCGGGGACGCGCATTCGTGTTCGCCACCAGTGGATTTCCCGCCGTGATGGCTCCGATGACGCGCCTGCTCGGACGGAAAGGGTTCGAGGTGGTGGATACCTTCTCGGTGCGGGCGTTCGACACCTTCGCGCCGTTGAAGCTGGTCGGGGGAATCCACAAGGGGCGGCCCGACGCCGCGGATCTGGCTGCGGCGCGGGCCTTCGCGACGGGACTCGGCTGAGGGCCGTCGATCGCTTCGTCGGCGGCCTGACGCGAACCGTTCGGGCTCATTCGGAACGCCAGGCTTCGCAGTCACAGAACCGAACTGCTCTGCCCTGCCTTCGGTTTCGGATCGTTTCGGCTTGCCCATACCGAATGCCTCCGAACAGGAGTTACACCGAGGGTATCGGCATGACTACCACCACGATCCTCACCGTCATCGCGAGCGCGATCCTCATCATTCAGTCCTCCGCGCGTATCCCCGCCGCGCTCGCCGAACTGTTCCGTGCGTGCCAGCAGGTGATCATCGCCGCGCGCGAACTGAAAGGCACCGCACAACAGCGAAACCCCGCACGCCGTGACGAGTGCATCCACGACACGGCCGCGCCACGCCGACGCGGCAGCCGGAGGCAGCGATCGCGGTGAATCCACAGAACAACCGACGCACTCAGGGCTACTCTTCGACCAGAACCAGCAGACGGGGCCATACGCATGGTCGATCCGAACACCATCACCACGCGCCATGAACTGGCCGCCGCGATCGCCGAGGTACTCGACCGCGACTCCCGCAGCTACCAGGCCGTCGCCGCCGACGCACAACTGGGCGTCGCGACCGTTTATGACATGGCCAACGGCAAATCCTTCCCCCGCTGGGCATCCCTGCAACGCCTCCTGGCCACATGCGGAATCAGCGGCCCGAACCTGGCCGCGTGGCATGACGCCCACCGGCGCACTCAACCCTCCGGTGCGGAAAAACTCCCACAACCGAGTCCCAGCCACACCGACACCCCTGTCCCAGCAATGGAGACGGGGACGACCCCCGATCCGAAACCCTCATCCCCACACAAGGTTCCGCATCGGCTGACCCGACCTGGACTTTGGGCTGTGGGGGCGCTCGGCCTGGTTGCCCTCGCGGTGGCCAGCACGGCAATAGCCTTCAATGTCAACGACAAATCCACAGCGACGACGGACCCACCCTTGTCCGCAGCGGTCAAGACCGTAGTCCGCGGCAACTGCGCCGGTCTGATCGTCACATCGACCGCAGACCAACTCGGTGCACCGCCACCCTACGGCGGCTACGGCGCATGGGTGAACACCCACGATGCCGCCCTCGCTGACACGAACCTGGTCCAGGTCAGCATGACAGGGACCGGCGCCGCCCCGGTCATGATCACGGGCTTGCACGCCGAGGTCACCGACCGGACTGCCGGACCGCTCCACGGAATCAGGGTGAATGGGCAGTGCGGCAGCCCCATCACGGCCCGCTACGCCGACATCGACCTCGACACGACGCCACCGAAAATCGTCGGCTCCAATGCCGATCCCGCGAAGTACCTCGACGAGGACCATTTCTCGGCCACGCCCTTGACCTTCCCCTACAAGATCAGCGATACCGACCCTGAATTGCTATTGATCGTAGCGAAATCGCCCCACAAGGACACAGTCTCCTATCGCCTGCATCTGGACTGGACCGACGGCAAAACCAGCGGCACGCTCATCCTCGATGACAATGGGAAGCCGTTCAAGGTTGCGACGGCGGAATCCGACGCGCCCCTCTACGTGGCGAGCGGCACCACGTTCTATCCGATCAAATAGCGAGCCGATGGCACCCGGTCGTGCGCACCACCGACTTCTCAGTTCAGCCGACGCCGGACTTCGGCGGCGAACGCCGGCACCCCGGATCGTTCCAGTACGTCCAGCAGGCCCTGGATGTGTTTGGGCGGCCGTTTGTGCTCGGCGACCTGGTTCCCGAGAAGTCGAATTACCTGCGGCGGGGTACAGGAAACAGGTATCGAGGAGTATCCGCCGCATCGATTCAGTTCCGTCTCAATGGATTCGGTGGAATATCTTCGTAAAGACCCATGTCCTCGGAGATCCTGGTCAGCTCCGATAGACCCGCCGAGCGCTCGGCTCGTCGGTACTCGCGGTACGCGAGCACGTCGGTGAGGCGGACGCGTCGATGGCGACCGGGGCGTGTGAAGGGGATCGCACCCGAATCGAGCAACTTCACAAAGGTCGGCCTGCTCATGCCGAGCAGCTCAGCGGCTTCCTGAGTGGTGAGGGTGGTGTGGAGCGGCGCGACAGTGACGGCCTTCCCCTCCGACAGCGCCCGCGCCACCAGTCGCAGAGCCTCGACAACCTCTGCGGGCAACGCGACCACCTCACCATCGGCGGACCTCAGAATGGCGGCTTCGACCGTGGCCGGTACCGAGTCCAGAAATCGGCGCAACTCGGCGATCTGATCCGGGTGTTCTGGTAGCAGCGTGCGCTCGTCCAATGTCTCGGTCATTCGCCCTCCTCGCGTTCACCCCATTGTGCCTCGTTTTCGAATAATTCGAAAGGAGATCAGGTCGAGCGAGGGATCCGAAGGGGTTACCCGTACACCTTCTGGAACCAAGCGAGCAACGCTGGTTCGGTAGTGATCGAAACCTCGGGTGCTCCGGCGGAGCTGGCGCAGAACTCGCGCAGGATGTGCGGGTCGTCGAGGATCGAGATCAGACAGGGGTGGTGATCGTCGGGGTGGACCGCATCGCCGGGGGACGCGGCACAGGTGAACCGACCGACCATGACGCTCTTCTGGAACAGGGGACTGTCCTGCCCTGGCCGACCATCACAGGCATGAGTCGCATTCAGGCTCAGTACATTCTGGTACACCACGTTCGCGGCGGCAGCGGTCGGAAATTCCAGGAACGAGGCTCCCGGATAGCTGACCGGTGTGCTACACCCGATTTGCGCGTCCGCGGGTTGCGATGGGTCTTCGTGCCGACAGTTCGAGCGGGTGAAAGCACTGCCGAGATGAGACAGCAGGTCTTTGTCCGCGGCCGTGAACTGGTCCGGGTCCCTCGCCTCGTCCGCTGCCAGGAACTGTCGATTACCCCTAGCCGCCTTGTAGTTTCGCATTTGTTCCGCGACCGGCGAAGTCCAGTCGGCCGGCTGATAGAAGAACTCGGCAATTGCGAGGTCGGGTTCATCGGTCACGATCAGCGCGGGTGCGGCCGTGTCGGTCGTGGTATCGAGGTAACACGTCCGTCGGCCGACAACTCTGTCGAGATTGTCGTAGACGGGCGCATCCGGTCCCGGCGGAGCGCCAGGGCAGCCGTAGGTGTGCTTGATCCGCATGCTGGTTTGGTAGAAGTCGGTGAGTTTGTCGATATTGGCGAACCGGAAGAACACCGCCAGGGGCACTCCGGCCGCCTTGTTGGTTTTACAGACGAATTGCGCGGTCTGGCCCGGGTCCGGGTCCATGTGGAAGCAGGTGTCGCGGTGGTAGCCCGCCGACCCGATCATCCCGAGCAATTCGATGTCGGGACCCCGCAGCGCCTTCTCGTCGCCGATGGCATGCCCGGCAACGCCGTTCGGGGCGAAATACCAGCCCCCCACCACGGCTATGCACGCAACCGCCATGGCGGCGGCCGCCATCGGTACCGCCCATTTCCGATCGCGGAGTCTGCGGCGGAGCCGGCCATCGGGGTTTTCGATTGTCTGGTGCTCCGACAGGAGCGGCGACGGTATCGGGTCCGAGGTCGGGTCCGAGGTCGGTGATTCCTGTTGCTGCGCAGCATCATCGGTGCGCTCCGGCGCCATTGCCGGGAGGGGTTCATCGACCGGGTTGGACTCGAGGTTCGGGGGCGTCGAGTCACCGCTGCCGGGCGGCGTCGTTGCCGCGCCGGTGGGGTGGGTGTCGAGCCAGTGGGCGGCCGCGGCGGCGATGGCGCGGCTGTCGTCGTTCACGAGGTGGGTGACGGCGTCGCGGACTCGGGTCCGGACGATGGCGCCGCCGGTGCGGTAGAGCTGGTCGAGGTCCTCGAGGGCGTTGCGGCGGTCTCGGACCGCGGGGCTGTCGAGGTCGGAGCGGATGTGTTGCGGCACCTGCCAATTGCGGTTGCGGGCCAGGATGGTGCGGCCTTCGACGTTGTCCTGCCTCTTGGGGCGCTGGCGGGGGCGTTCGGCGACGACGTGGTCGTGGACGTAGCTGTAGAGCTCGTCGACGGTGATGTCACCGTCCTGGTCGAGGTCGGCGCCGCCGTCGCGCAGGCCCGTGACCAGGTGGCGGGTGAACACCGATTGCGGGGCCTGGCCGTGCGGGGTGTCGCCCTCGAAGGCGAACTGGGTGGCGTCGGAGGCGGTGAGCACGGTGCGGCCGCGGCCGCTGAAACTCTCCAGGGCGTGGACCTGGTCGTCGGCCTTGGCGATGGCGCCGACCGGGAACGCGCCGCTGTAGCAGCAGTCCAGGATCAGCACCTGGTGATTGGAGTGGCAGCCGGTCATGGCGTAGTCGACCTGATCCGCGGCCACCGAGGTGAACAGCGGGTTGAGCGTGCGGGTGTCGGTCATCGCGAGGTAGAGCTTGCCCGCGTCGTCCTTGAGACCGTGGCCGCTGAAGTACAGCAGGGTCAGGTCGTCGCGCCTGCGATCGGTGAAGAAGTCACCGACCGCCGCACCGACCACGTGATGCGGCTGGTTGATCAGGGTGGTGACCTCGAACCCGCCGATGGCCGGATCGGCCAGCACCTCGGCGAGCGCCTCGGCATCGTGGGCGGGCGCGGTCAGCTGCCGCAGTCCGGGATCGGAGAAGGTGTAGGTCGCCACTACCAGGGCGAATCGGCCGGCCATGACAACTCACCCCGCCACCGCGCCGTGCCGTCGCAGGAAGGCCTCGAGCAGCGCGTGCTGCTCGGCGTCACTGGCGGCATCGATTTCGATGCTCTCGCCGTCGATGGTGACCACCACCCGGCGGGAGCCCGGATCGCGCCGCAGCCAGTCGTGCACCGTCTCGATCAGGGTGGTGAACACCCCGCCGGAGGCGCTCAAGGCCAGCACGATCGCGCCGAGGGTGACCGGGTCGGCCACCTTCGAACCCGGTGCGGCCCCGGCGGTGTCGCGCGCCAGGACCGCCGATTCGACGCCGTCCATGGCGGCCAGCTCCGTCCGCAGCATGCGGGTCTGCCGGTCCATGTGCTCGTCGTCGATCCCCGCGGCGGATATCGATACTCGAACCGTCACGCCGCTGTGGTCGTTCTGTGTGGTAGCCATCGGAGCCTCTTTCCCGAATCGACAAGACCGATTCTCATCGCTCGGATCCGAGGTCTCACGGGTACAGAACTACCCGAACCAGGCAAAACGGCCGATGGAGCGCACGCAGGGCCACCCGGGAGGTGAACTCCGCACCGTGGCGTGCGGGTAGTCGACTACCCGCACGCGGCTACCGCGGAGCAATGAGGACGGGCGGGCTCAGCTGACGGTGAAGCTCAGGGTGCCCGCCGGCTTCTCGCCCTTGGCGGCGTCGAAGGAGAGGGTGTACGGGCCGGTGCCCGGCGACGGGACCAGGAAGACGATGACGTTGCCGGCCTTGTCGATCGTCTGGTTGCGGCCCAGCAGTTCGATGACGGCGCCGCGGAAGTCGGCGACCTCGGTCGACCCGGCCGGGGTCTTGGCGCTGAAGTCGGTATAGGAGATGTTGGTGCCGCCCGCGGCGATGCCCGCGCCGCCGATGAACTTGACGCGCAGCGCCAGCTCCATCTTCCCGGCCTCGTTCTTGATGTAGCTGGGAGTCAGTGTGGCGCCGGTGATTTCGACCGTCGTCTGATCCTGGGTGAGCTTGCCGGTGATGTTCAGCGTGCGCGGCGCGACGCTCTCGACCTTGGCGTCGGTCTTCAGCGGGAACTTGGTCTGATTCTCCGCGGCGCTGCCGTAGAGGATGGTGACGGTGTCGAGCAGGTGCTCGGGGGTGTCGTACGACTTCACCGACGCGGTGATATCGCCGGTGGCGGAACCCTTTCCGGGGACCTCGGGGCTGTTCCACCCGGCGCCGCCGTCGATCGCGCCGCCGATCTGGACGGCGGGCACGACGGCGAGCGTCTTGTTGGCGGTGGTGGTGTTCTTGTAGGTGATGTCGACGCGGATCTTCGCGCCGCCGAATCCGTCGGCGGTGACGGTGGCCTGGTCGATGGTGATCTCGAAGCCCTCGTACCAACCGGTCTTGCCGATGCTGCGCAGGAACGCCCGGGTGTCGACGCCACCGGGCTTGGTGGCGCCCGGCTGCCCGGCCCCCTGCGGCGCGGCGCTGACCGACGTCACCGGGACCGGAGTGCCCGTCTTGTCATTGCACGCGGTCATCAGAACCGCGGATGTCGCGATGAGGACTGCCGCCCCCACCGTGGCGAATGTCGAACGCATATCGGCTCCCCTGAGGTTCATCCCCGCCCGAGTATCTCCCCAGGGGCGAGTGGTTCGCTCAGAAATCAGCCCCGCTACCGGCCGCGTTAACCGACACGCCGACGTCTGCGCGCCACACGCGGGCTCTATGCACTGAATTGCATAGTACGTCTCGTAGCAGTTACCCTGGCGGCATGGCCCTCGAACACGCGCTGCTGGTATCGCTGACCGAACGCGCCAGTTCGGGCTACGACCTGGCCCAGCGGTTCGACAAATCCATCGGCTTCTTCTGGCACGCCACCCACCAGCAGATCTATCGCGTCCTCAAGCGCATGGACGAGCAGGGCTGGGTGATCGCCGAGACCGTGCCGCAGGACGGCCGCCCGGACAAGAAGGTCTACACCGTCTCCGACGCCGGCCGCGACGAATTGATCCGCTGGATCGCCGAGCCCGCCGACCTGGAACCGCTGCGCAGCGACCTCGGCGTCAAGCTGCGCGCCGCCTCCCTCGGCGAACCGAGCGTGATCGTCGGCGAGGTGCAGCGCCACCGCGACCAGCACGCCCACCGCCTCGACCTGTACCGCGCCTTCGAGAAGAAGGACTACCCGGCGCCGGATCAACTCACCGGCCCGAAACTGCACCAGTACCTCGTCCTGCGCGGCGGCATCCGCGTCGAGGAGGGGTTCATCGACTGGTGCGACGAAGTACTCGACGCCCTGAAACGCGACACAGCCCGGTCGCAGGCGTCCGACCCGAAAGGCACTCGCCGATGAGCGCGTACCCGCACCTGTTCGAACCCCTGGACCTCGGCTTCACCACCCTGCGCAACCGGGTGGTCATGGGTTCCATGCACACCGGCCTCGAGGATCGCGCCTGGCACACCAACCGGCTGGCCGCCTACTTCGCCGAACGCGCGAAAGGCGGTGTGGGCCTGATCATCACCGGCGGCTACGCCCCCAACCGCACCGGCTGGCTGCTGCCCTTCGGCGCGAAGCTGACCAACAAGACCGAGGCCTACCGGCACCGCGCCATCACCAAGGCGGTGCACGCCGAGGGCGGCAAGATCGCGCTGCAGATCCTGCACGCCGGCCGCTACTCCTACATGCCGACCAGCGTCTCCGCCTCGGCGATCAAGGCCCCGATCAACCCGTTCAAGCCGCGCGCGCTGTCCGGCAAGGGCGTCGAGAACACCATCGACGATTACGCGCGCACCGCCGCCCTGGCCAAGTTCGCGGGGTACGACGGCGTCGAGATCATGGGCGGTGAAGGCTATTTCATCAACCAGTTCCTCGCCGAGCGCACCAACAAGCGCAAGGACAAGTGGGGCGGCTCGCCGGAGAACCGCCGCCGCATCGCCGGGGAGATCGTGCGCCGGGTCCGCAAGGCGGTAGGCCCGGACTTCATCATCGTGTTCCGGCTCTCCATGGCCGATTTCGTGGAGAAGGGCCAGACCTGGGACGAGATCGCCGCCGTCGCCAAGGATGTGGAGGCCGCCGGCGCCACCATCATCAATACCGATATCGGCTGGCACGAGGCCCGGGTGCCCACCATCGTCACCTCGGTGCCGCGCGCCGCGTTCGTGGAGTGGACCGCGAAGGTCAAAGACCTCGTGGACATTCCGGTGTGCGCGTCCAACCGCATCAATATGCCCGAGACCGCCGAGGAGATCCTCACCCGCGGCGACTCCGACCTGATCTCGCTGGCCCGCCCGCTGCTCGCCGACCCCGACTGGGCCCGCAAGGCGCAGGACGCGCGCACCGACGAGATCAACACCTGCATCGCCTGCAACCAGGCCTGCCTGGATCACGCCTTCCAGGCCAAAACCGTGTCCTGCCTGCTGAATCCGCGCGCCGGGCACGAGACCGAGCTGAAGCTGCTGCCCACCCGCCGCACCCGCAAGTTCGCCGTCGTCGGCGCGGGCCCGGCCGGACTGTCGGCCGCGGTCAGCCTGGCCCAGCGCGGGCACCACGTGGACCTGTTCGAGGCCGACGACAAGGTCGGCGGGCAG
The DNA here is from genome assembly GCF_050955695.1 of Nocardia sp. CA-136227. Classification (NCBI taxonomy): domain Bacteria; kingdom Bacillati; phylum Actinomycetota; class Actinomycetes; order Mycobacteriales; family Nocardiaceae; genus Nocardia; species Nocardia sp. CA-136227. The sequence continues at coordinate 1,772,734 of NZ_CP192081.1, read as the reverse complement.
TTCGACATCGCCCGCCGCATCCCGGGCAAGGAAGAGTTCAACGAGACCATCCGCTACTTCACCCGACAGCTCGAACTCACCGGCGTGCGCGTGCATCTGGAGACCCGCGCCACCGCCGAGCAGCTCATCGCGGGCGGCTACGACGAGGTCATCCTGGCAACCGGCGTGAAGCCGCGCATCCCCAATATCCCCGGCATCGACCACCCGAAGGTGCTCACCTACGCCGAACTGGTGCGCGAGGGCAAGCCGGTCGGCAAGAAGGTGGCCGTGATCGGCGCGGGCGGCATCGGCTTCGACGTCAGCGAATTCCTCACCGTCGAAGGGCATCCCAGCCTCAAGCTCGACGAGTGGAAGGAGGAGTGGGGCGTCTCCGACGACCCGACCGTCCCCGGCTTCGTCACCACCCCCGAGCCCTCCCCCGCCGCCCGGGAAGTGGTGCTGCTGCAGCGTAAGTCGTCCGCCTTCGGCAAGGACCTGGGCAAGACCTCCGGCTGGGTGCACCGGGCCGCGGTCAAGGCCAAGGGCGTCGAGCAGATCGGCGGCGTCAACTACGAGCGCATCGACGACCGCGGCCTGCACGTCAGCTACGGCGAGAAGCGGCAGCGCCCGCAGGTCATCGAATGCGACAACGTGATTCTGTGCGCCGGCCAGGAATCCGTGCGCGACCTGCACGAGCCACTGCAGAACGCGGGCGTGAAGGTGCACCTCATCGGCGGCGCCGACCTGGCCGCCGAACTCGACGCCAAGCGCGCCATCAACCAGGGCACCCGCCTGGCGGCGAGCCTGTAATGCCGAACCTCACCCGCCTGGGTCTGCCCGGCGACGAGCAGTCCTGGGCGGCACTGGGTTTCACCGTCACCGACGGCCGCTTCCGCGTCGGGCAGGTCGAATGCGTTCTGGGCGAAGCGGCCTGGGGCTTCGACGAAACCCACGCCGACCCCGCGACCCTCGGTGTGCCCTGCCTGGAATCGGCGGAGACCCAGTCCGGTGCGGGACACCCCAACGGCGTGACGATCATCGACCACGTCGTCTACTGGGTTCCCGAATTGGACTCCGCCGTCACCGATCTGACCGCCGTCCTCGGGGTCCCACCGCGCCGCCGCTTCTTCCCCCGCGGCCCGGAGGGGCCCGAGATGGCCTTCTACCGCGTCGGCGAACCCTTCATCGAAGCGGTCACCTCCGGCCGGCCGCCCGCCCTGGTCGGCGTCGCCTTCATGACCGCCGATCTGGACGCCGCCGTCGCCGCCATCCGCGCGGCGGGCGGCCCGATCGGCGACCCCAAACCCGCCGTCCAGGGCGGCCGCATCGCGGGGGTGTGGCGCGGCCACGTGAATTGGGGCATCGCGTTCATGGAGCCGAAACCGCGGAATTGACCTATCCACCAACCGATTCAGATGGTCGGCGGTGTCGGACCTTCCTGACATGATCACGAGGCATTTGCTTCAACGATCTTGGGGGAGAGAAATCTCTATGGCTCTGACTCGCAAGGCCGCCCTCGGCCTGGTGGCTTCGACGACCGCGGCGATGTTCGTCGGCGGTATGGGCACCGCGCACGCCGCGGGCGATCTCTACGGCTCGATGGCGGTCGGCATCGACGGCAACTACTACAGCATCGGCACCACCTGGAACTACGAGGATCAGGGCAGCGCGGACGCCGCCGCACTGGAACAGTGCGGCGTCTCCAACTGCTACGTGAAGATCCGCTGGGTGAACGGCTGCGCCGCTCTCGCCAACCGCGACGGCAACCTCTACACCGGCCTCGGCCGCACCAAGGCCATGGCCGAGGCCAATGCCATCGCCGCCAGCGGCCCGGACCCGAGCCCGCTGCTGGTGAGCCTCGGCAGCTCCGAGCCGAGCAGCGTGCACATCACCGATTCGCAGTGCACCGGGAACGCGGGCTGACCAAGCACCGCCGACGCGAACCGCTGCCCGCGCGTTCGCGCTGAGCCCGCGGCGTCGGGCATCCACCCCGCACGGATGCCCGGCGCTCGCACCGGGCTGTCCGCCACCCGACTCCGTGGGTAGGCTGCCATGTCGTGAGCCTGCCTGCACCCACCGCCGACAATCGTGCCGTCGTGACCGGATCCTCCTCCGGGATCGGGGTCGCCCTCGCCGAAGAGCTTGCCTCGCGGGGCTACTCGCTGATCCTCGTCGCCCGGCGCGGCGATCTGCTGGCCGACCTGGCGCAGCGGCTGACCGAGCGGTACGGCATCACCGCCGAGGTGCGCGCGGTGGATCTGTCCGACCGGGACCAGCGGGCCCCGCTGGCCAAGGAGCTGGCCGCCCGCGATATCGCGATCCTGTGCAACAACGCCGGTGTCGCCACCTTCGGCGCGCTCGCCAAGCTGGATCTGGACTACGAGCGCGACATCATGGAACTGAACGCGGTGGCCGTGCACGACCTCACGCTGGCCGTGCTGCCGGGGATGCTGGAGCGCCGCGCGGGCGGCATCCTGATCACCGGTTCCGCGGCCGGCAATATGCCGATTCCGCACAACACCACCTACTCGGCGAGCAAGGCGTTCACCAACACCTTCTCCGAGTCGCTGCGCGGCGAGCTCAAGGGCTCCGGCGTCAATGTCACCCTGCTGGCCCCCGGCCCGGTCCGCACCGACAACCCGGACCAGGAGGAGATGGGCAGCAAGATCCCTGAGTTCATCTGGGTCACCGCCGCCCACACCGCCAAGATCACCATCGACGCGCTCGCCCGCAACAAGATGCGAGTGGTCCCGGGCCTGATCAGCAAGGGTATGAGCATCGCCGGGCAGTTCGGGCCGCGGTCCATCACCTCGGTGGTGGCGGGCGCCGCCTACAAGAAGCTCGGCGGCTGATCAGCAAAACGTCAAGATCGGACCGGGGCTCGTAAAGGGCACGTACCGGACCGGTTCGACCCCCTCGATCAGGCGTAGTCCTGGTGACGGCCCCGCAGAAGAGAAAGCGGGGAGCTCTCACCAGGAGACGCCTTGACGCTGCTCGAGATCTTCCCGTCGCTGCGGGACGGGGGCCTGGTCCCCCGTCTCGACCCGGCCGTCTGGCCGCGCGACACGCATTACGACGCCGACGGGCGCATCACCGTCGGCGGGGTGGCGCTGGCCGATATCGCCGACCAGTACGGCACCCCCACCTACGTCCTCGACGAGGCCGAGGTGCGGGACCGCTGCCGCGCCTACCGCACCCGATTCCCGGACGCCGAGATCATCTACGCGGGCAAGGCCCTGCTCACCCGCGCGGTCGCCGAATGGATCACCGAGGAGGGCCTGTCCCTGGACGTGTGCTCGGCCGGGGAACTGGCGGTCGCGCTGTCCGGCTGGACCGATCCGGAGCGAATCGTGCTGCACGGCAACGGGAAACCGTTCGCCGAACTGGAGACCGCCGTGGGCTGCGGGGTCGGGCGCATCGTGGTCGACTCGCTTACCGAGATCACCCTGCTGTCCGCGCTGGCCGTGAAACCGCAACGGGTGCTGGTGCGCGTCACCCCCGATATCGACATCGACGGGCATCCGGCGGTCCGGACCGGCGTCACCGATCAGAAGTTCGGCTTCCCGATCGGCGGCACGGCGATCAAGGAGGTGGTGGATCGCATTGTGCGGCAACCCAATCTGGAACTCACCGGCCTGCACTGCCACATCGGTTCACAGATCTACAACACCTTCCCCTACGGCGAGGCGGTGCGGCGGATGGTCGCCGAGATGGCCCGCATCCGCGACGAATTCGGCGTCACCCTCACCGAATTGGATCTCGGCGGCGGGCACGCGGTCGCCTACCGCGGCGGGGACGCGGAACTGAACCTGGCCGAACTGGCCGACATCATCGAGGACGCCCTGGACGCGGCGTGCGCCCGGCACGGCTTCCCGCGCCCGCGCATCGCCCTGGAACCGGGTCGCGCCATCGTCGCGCGGGCGGGCGTCACGCTGTACCGGGTGCTGTCGATCAAGCACGTCGAGAACGGCCACACCTATGTGACCGTGGACGGCGGCATGAGCGACAACCCGCGCGTCGCCCTCTACGGCGCGCGCTACGACGCCGTGGTCGCCAACCGGCATCCCACCGGCCCCCAGATGACCGCCACCATCGCGGGCCGCCACTGCGAGGCCGGCGACATCCTGGCCCGCGACATCCGGCTGCCCGTCGATCTGCGCCCCGGCGAGGTGCTGGCGGTGCCGTGCACCGGCGCGTACCACCACAGCCTGGCCTCGTCCTACAACGGCATCGGGCGGCCGCCGATCGTCGCGGTCCACGATGGCCGGTCCCGGGAACTGGTCCGCCGCGAGACCATCGACGATCTGCTCAGCCGCGATATCGGGCACTGAGCCCGACCGGCCTACCGCCGCCGGGTGCCGAAGATGCTGCGGCTGATCTCGCGCCCGGCCACGGTGGCCGCCGACCGCAGGAAGTTCTTGAACGCCGGATTGTTGACGATCTTCTCCGCCATCGAATCCCCCTCCGGCACCGGCTTGGCCGAGCGCGAGCTCTTGGCCGCCGCCTCCTGATCGGCCTGCGCGGCGGCGGCCTGGATCTTCGCGGTCAGGATCTCGTACGCCGATTCCGCGTCGATGGTCTGGCCGTACTTGCCGTACAGCGTGGACTGCTGTGCGCGGGAACGGATCGCGTCGTCGCCGATGGTGTCCATGAGCGAGCGCGGCGGCTGCATGCGCGACCAGGCGACCGGGGTCGGCGCGCCCTTCTCCGACAGCACCGTCACCACCGCCTCGCCGATGCCCAGCGAGGTGAGCGCCTTCTCCAGGTCGTAGGTGGCGGTCTTCGGGTAGGTGCGCACCGTCTTCGACAGCGCCGCCTGATCCTCGGGCGTGAAGGCGCGCAGCGCGTGCTGGACGCGCGCACCCAGCTGGGAAAGCACCGCATTGGGGATGTCGGTGGGCAGCTGGGTGCAGAAGAAGACGCCGACGCCCTTGGAGCGGATCAGCTTCACCGTCTGCTCGACCTGGTTCAGGAACGCCTTGGACGCGCCGTTGAACAGCAGGTGCGCCTCGTCGAAGATGAACACCAGCTTGGGTTTGTCCATATCGCCGACCTCGGGCAGGGTCTGGAACAGATCGGCCAGCACCCACATCAGGAACGTCGAGAACATCTGCGGCCGCGCGGCCTGCGCGCCCAGCTCGAACAGGGTGATCACGCCCTGCCCGCCCGCGCTGCGCATGAGGTCGGCCGGATTCAGTTCCGGCTCACCGAAGAAGGTGTCGCCGCCGTCGGCCTCCAGGTTCACCAGCGCGCGCAGGATCACGCCCGCGGTCTGCGCGGAGACGCCGCCGATGCCCTTGAGATCCTCCTTGCCCTCCGGGCTGGTGAGGTACTGGATGACCGAGCGCAGGTCCTTGAGGTCCAGCAGCGCCAGGCCCTGCTGGTCCGACCAGTGGAAGATCAGGCCGAGGGTCGACTCCTGGGTCTCGTTGAGCCCCAGCGCCTTACTGAGCAGGATCGGCCCGAACGAGGTGATCGTCGCCCGGATGGGCACCCCGATCCCGCCGGTGCCGAGCGAGACGAATTCACACGGGAACCCCTGCGGCTTCCAGTCCGCGTCGCCGGTCTCCTGGGCTCGGGTCAGCAGCTTCTCGTTGGACTGGCCGGGCTGCGCCAGCCCGGACAGGTCGCCCTTGATGTCGGCCACCACGACCGGCACACCGGCCGCCGAGAGCTGCTCGGCGATGCCCTGCACGGTCTTGGTCTTACCGGTACCGGTGGCCCCCGCGATGAGTCCGTGCCGGTTCATGGTCTTCATCGGGATCCGCACCCGCGCGTCGGGATGCACGGTGCCGCCGACGATCACGGTGCCCAGCTCCAGCGCCACCCCCTCCATGGCGTACCCGGCGGCGATCTCCCGGGCGGCGACCTCGTCCTTGCTCGTCGGATCGGCATCGGCGGCAGCCACTTTCGCCGTGCCCGCGGCCTTGCCGTCCGCATCCGCCGCAGGCGCAGCCGCAGCCGCGGTGGCGGCCTCCTGCGCGGCGGCCTCCTGTTCGGCGGCTTCGGCCGCGGCCGCCGCTTCGGCCGCGATCCGCGCCGCCTCCTCGGCGGCCTTCCGAGCCGCCGCTGCCTTCTCCTGCGGGGTGGTCATCGCGCTTCCTCCGTCTGCCGTGCCGACCGCTCAGAAACTGCCCGACCCACACGCCATCCGCTCGCCGCGCGTGAGATTCGACCGCAACGATACTGCTCGATCGCACGTCCGAGCGGCCTCGACGCGGGTTGCCCACGGTTAACCAATCGGGTTCGGGCCGCGCGGACGGTCCGACGCAAACCGGGTGGGGGTCGGGCGAAGAGTTAGTGTTTGGCGGTGACCGACAAGTACGTGGTGTGGATGGACTGCGAGATGACCGGGCTGCGGCTCGACAGCGACAAGCTGATCGAGGTGGCCGCGCTCGTCACGGACAGTGACCTCAATATTCTCGGCGAGGGTGTGGACATCGTGATCCACGCCGACGACGCCGCGCTGGCCGCCATGCCGCCGGTGGTGACCGAGATGCACGCCAAGTCGGGGCTCACGGAGGAGGTGCGGCGGTCGGCCGTCACCCTCGAGGAGGCCGAGCAGCAGGTGCTCGACTACATCAAGCAGTACGTGCCGACGCCGCGGACCGTTCCGCTGGCGGGCAATTCGATCGCCACCGATCGCGGGTTCATCGCGCGCGACATGCCCGCGCTGGACGCGCACCTGCACTACCGCATGATCGATGTCAGCTCGATCAAGGAACTGGCCCGGCGCTGGTACCCGCGGATCTACTTCGGTCAGCCCGAGAAGGGGCTCGCGCACCGCGCGCTGGCCGATATCCAGGAGTCCATCCGTGAGCTCCAGTACTACCGCCGCACCGCGTTCGTTCCGGCTCCCGGCCCCTCCACGGCCGAGATCGCCGCTGTCGCCGCCGAATTGACGCCCCCCGCGCAGCCGCCCGTAAACCCCTCCTGAACAGCCGATTAGGTACTCGCAGCGGCGACACGTTAAGCTCTAGCGCGCCGGAAGTTACCGGCAATGGTGGCTGTAGTTCAGCTGGTAGAGCACCAGGTTGTGATCCTGGGTGTCGCGGGTTCGAGTCCCGTCAGCCACCCTTATCGGCCCAGGCCAGAGAATATTCTCTCGCCTGGGCCGAACTGCGTTGTGGGGTAGATGACGCCCCTTCGCCAGGTGCGAATCGCTTGCTTGCCAACCAAGTGAAATGCAGTTACTTTGCTTTATCTGTCAGTTGCTGTGGGCTGCATCATAATCGTGCCCCGTTCGGCATGGCTGTGGCTCGATGAGGATTTTGCACTTGACCAGTTCCTGGACAACCGGCCGGGCCGTACTCCTACCCCGGCTGGCCGTCGCCATGGGCGTCCTGGCCGCCGCGGTATCCGCCGGCACGGCCGAGGCCGAACCCGCCCCGGCACCCGGCCGCCCGCTCGTGGTGCTCGGCGACTCCTACAGCGCGAACCCGTCCTGTGACGTGGTGCTGACCAAATGCGAGAACCCGGACAGCACCGGGCTGCGGGCCTGCCTGCACGGACCCTCCTCGTGGCCCGTCCAGCTGAGCGCCCTGATGGGCGTCGAGGCCGCGGACGTGGTGAACAACTCGTGCTCGAGCGCGTCCATCGACACCGGCCCGGTCACCTCCACCGGCGAGCAGGTGCCCGGTCGCGGCGGCTACACGCTGGCGCAGCTGGCCCTCGACGCCGCGCAGAACGGCGCGTTCGGGCCGCGGACCCGGGTGGTGACCATCCAGCTCGGGTTCAACGACTCCTGGCCCAAGGACGCGACCCTCTCCGCGGATGTGAACAGGGTGTTCACCTGTGTGACCGACCTCGTGCACGGCTGTGACGACGCCGCCGTGGCCGAGGGCCGGTGGCCGGACTACACGGCCATCACCGGGACGGCCTACGCCGACCGCGTCCGCAAGGTCGTCGACTACGTGAAGTACTACGCCCCGAACGCGAAGATCGAACTGATCGGTTACCCCGAGATCGCCCCCGAGGGCGCGACCGAGTGGTGCGCGGACATCCTCGGCTTCGTGCACTGGGTCCAGCCGCGGGCCGGAGCCATGGTCGCGTACTGGAACCGGCTGCAGACCGCGCAGCGCGAGGCCGCCGGAATCCTGGGCGTCGACTTCATCGACCTGAAGCCCGCGACCGCGGGACACGGCCTGTGCGCCGCCGACCCGTGGTTCAGCAACTTCCTCGATCCCCGGCAGAGCCCGTCCGCCTTGCCTTTCCACCCGTCGCCGCGCGGCGACACGGCCGTGGCCGCCACCATCCACAGCCACCTCGCGTCGCACTGACCCGGAGAAGCAATGACGCTCACCATCACCCCTGAATCCGAGGCGACGACCACGCCGCCGCAATTCGCGTGGCGCGGTGTCCTGTTGGTCTCCGGCCTGATCACGCTGGTCTGGTCGGTCTCGGCGTTCCGGTTCCAGCTGGCGGGCGACGAGCTGTACTACCTGGCGTGCGGTCGCCGCCTGGCGGTCAGCTACGTCGACAACGGCCCGCTGATCCCGGTGATCGCGCGGCTGGCCGACGTGCTCGCGCCCGGATCGGTGATCGCGCTGCGGATCCCCGGATTGCTGCTGCTGCTCGCGGTGTCGGTGCTGACCGCCGCGGTCGCCTACGAATGCGGTGCGCGGGAACGGTTCCAGCTCCTCGCCGCCGCGGGCTACGCCGCCTCGCCGTTCATCTTCGCCTACACCGTGCTCGACAGCGTCGCCATCGATGTGGCGTTCCAGGCGTTGATCATCTGGCTGCTGGTCCGCTGGGTGCGCACCCGCCGCGACCGCCTGCTCGTCGCCGCGGGCGTGGCGGCGGCGATCGACGTGCAGGACAAGTGGCTGGTGCTGATGCTCGGCGCCTGCGTCGGCGCCGCGATGCTGGTGGCGGGTCCGCGGGAGATCCTGCGCCGCCCGGCCCTGTGGCTGGGCCTGCTGATCATGGCGGCGGCCATGACCCCCGCCCTGCTGTGGCAGGCCTCCCACGACTGGCCGCAGCTGGCCACCAATGCCGCGATCGCGCACGAGACCGCGCAGAGCGACGGCGGCCAGTGGGGCACGGTGATCGCGATCCTGGTGGTCACCGGCTTCCTCGGCGGCGGTCTGGGCGTGCTGGGCCTGTACGGCCTGGCCCGGGATCCGAAGCTGCGGCCGTACCGCTTCGTGCTGGTCGCGGCGCTGCTGATGGTGGTGCTGGTGGTCGCGAGCCACGGCCGGTCCTATTACGTCGCCGGGATCATTCCCGCGATCTTCGGCGCGGGCGCGATGGTCCTGTCGGGCTTGTTCGACACCGCGGGTCCGCGTCCGGCGGCCGTACTGCGGCGTGTCTTCACCGGATTGACCGTTCTCACAGCGATTTTGATGGCCGCCCTGGCCACGCTCCCCTACCCGAAGAGCTGGATCGACGTCCCCAACACCAGCAAACTGGGCTTCCTGCAGCACTACGGCAATGACGACTGGGCGGACCTGGCCGACGCCGTGGAGAAGGTGGCGGCGGGTCTGCCGCCCGAGGAGCGGGCCGCGACCGCGGTGGTCGCGGAGGCCTACAACGAGGCCGGCGCGCTCGACCACTACGGCAAGTTCCAGTCGATCCCGCCGACCTACAGCCCCAATCGCGGTTTCGCCGTGTGGGGTCCGCCGCCGGACTCGGCCACCACCATCCTGTGGGTCGGCTACAACGACAGTCCGGAGCAGCGGGCGTTCCTCGCGAACTTCGGGCAGAAAACCCAAGCGCTGCACATGGTCGACGAGCTCGGCATCGCGGGCCAGAACCATCACGTGAACATCTGGATCCTGCGCGAGCCGCTGGTCCCGCTGTCGGTGGCCTGGCCGAAGCTGACCTACATGATCGTCCCTCCGGCCTCGTGAGCACTCTGTCGGCCTGGTGAGAACACTGTCGGTCTCATGAGCAACACTGTCGGTCTAGCGCAACGTTTCCGCTGGGGAGGATTTGCATGTTGAGTTTCACGACCAAGGGCGCGTCGCTGCGGCTGGCCGCCGTCGCCGCGGTGCTCGCCGCCGCGGGTTCGGTGGGCATCGCCGGGGCCGACGAACCGGCCCCCGCGCAGGGTCGCACCCTTGTCGTACTCGGTGATTCGTTCGCCGCGAACCCGGCCTGCGACGGGGTCCTGGTCAAATGCGACGGCAACAACGACGCCGCGGCGCACGAGTGCCTGCACCGCGCCACCTCGTGGCCGGTCCAGCTCAGCGCGCTGATGGGCGTCCCCGCAGCCGATTTCGAGAACGCGACCTGCACCAACGCCTCCATCGACAGCGGCCCGGTCACCTCGACCGGCAAGGAGATCCCCGGCCGTGACGGCTACACCCTGTCGCAGCTGGCGATCAAGGCGAGCAAGAACGGCGCGTTCGGCCCGCGCACTCAGGTGGTCGCGATCCAGCTGGGCGCCAACGACTCCTGGCCGCGCGACTCCACCAATGTCGCCGACGCCCCCAGCCAGTTGCGCTGCGCGCTGAACATGAGCCAGGGCTGCGACGCCGACGCCGTCGACAAGGAGCACTGGCCCGAGCTCGACACCATCACCGGTGCCGCCTACGCCGACCGCATCCGCAAGGTCGTCGAGTACGTGAAGTACTACGCGCCCAACGCGAAGATCCAGCTCGTCGGCTATCCCGAACTGGCCCCGGCCAATTCGAACACCTGGTGCCTCGACGTCCTCGGGACCTTCCGCTACATCCAGCCCCGCGGCGGCGCCGTCAACGCCTTCTGGAACCGCCTCGACGACGCCGAACGCGATGCGGCCCAGCTCCTCTCGATCGACTTCGTCGATGCCCGCGTCCCCACCGCCGGACACGGTCTGTGCGCCCCCGACCCGTGGGTGCTGGCCGCCCTCGACCCGAAGGTCAACCTGGTCGGCCTCCCCTTCCACCCGACGCCGCGCGGTGACACCGCCGTGGCCGCCGAGGTCTACAGCCACCTCGGCCGCTGACCCGGTAGCGGACGGTTCAGCCCGCCACGACCGGTCGTGGCGGGACGCCGACGTATTCGCTCAGCGGCCGGATCAGGGCGTTGGATTCGCTCTGCTCGATGATGTGGGCGGCCCAGCCGGTGACGCGGCTCATCACGAAGATCGGGGTGAACGCCTCGATGTCGAAGCCCAGCAGGTAGTAGGCGGGGCCGGTGGGGAAATCGAGGTTGGGCCGGATGCCGGTGGCCTCGGCCATGGCGTGTTCGAGGGCGTCGTACATGCGGATCCAGGTGTCCCCGCCGGTGGCGGCGGCGATGTCGAGCAGCGCGGCCCGCATGGTCGGCACCCGGGAGTCACCGTTCTTGTAGACGCGGTGGCCGAAGCCCATGACCTTCTCCTTGCCCGCCAGCTTGTTCCGGAGCCAGGTCTCGGCTCGGGCGGGATCGCCGATCTCGAGCATGTCGTGCATCACGGCCTCGTTCGCGCCGCCGTGCAGCGGGCCCTTGAGCGCGCCGATGGCGGCGGTGACCGCGCTGTAGATGTCGGAGCGGGTGGAGGTGACCACGCGGGCGGCGAAGGTGGAGGCGTTGAAGCTGTGCTCGGCGTAGAGGATCAGCGATATCTCGAAGGCCCGCACCAGTTTCGGCGCGGGCGCCGCGCCGAAGCACATGGTCAGGAAGTTCTCGGCGAAGCCCAGGTGCGAGTGCGGCGCGATGGGATCCAGGCCGTGCCGGCGGCGGTGGTCGGCGGCGATGATGGTGGGCAGCACCGCCATCATGCGTAATGCCTTGGCGCGGTTGGCCTTCGGCGAGTTGTCGTCCTCGGCCGGATCCTCCGCGCCGAGATAGCTGATCGCGGTGCGCACCACGTCCATCGGGTGGCAGTTCTCGGGCAGTTTGTGCACCAGCGCCAGCAGCGACCGGTCCGCCCGGCGGGCCGCGCGCTCCTGTTGCAGGAACCGCTCCAGCTCGGCGTCGGTGGGCAGTTCGCCGTACCACAGCAGGTAGGCGACCTGTTCGAAACCGCAGTGGGCCGCCAGGTCCTGGACCGCGTAGCCGCGGTAGGTCAGCGAGTTGGTTTCCGGCACCACCTTGGAGATCGCGGTGGTGTCGACGACGACTCCGGTGAGCCCCTTGTGGACGGCGCGTATCGCGGTCTCCGTCATCACTGGTTCCTTCCCAGGGTGAAATTGAAAATGTCGGAATCGAATTCGTTGTAGCGCTCGTAGTCGAGGAGCTCGTAGAGGCGGCCGCGGTGCTGCATGCGATCCAGCAGCCCGGACTGGGTGCCAGTGGCGGCGATCTCCCGCAGCCCGGTCTCGGCGGCGAACATGGCCAGCCGCAGCGTGGTCACCGGGTAGATGACGGCGTTGTAGCCGATCGATTCCAGCGTGGACGCCGCGATCAGTTCGGACTTGCCGAACTCGGTCATATTGGCCAGCAAGGGAATCGAGACGGCGGCCCGGAACTTCTCGAAGTCGGCCGGGGTGTGCAGCGCCTCGGTGAAGATCAGATCCGCGCCGGCCTCGGCGTAGGCCCGGGCCCGGTCGACGGCGGCGTCGAGGCCCTCGATCCCGGCCGCGTCGGTGCGCGCGCAGATCACAAAATTCGGGTCCCGCCGGGCGGATACGGCCGCGCGCAGGCGGCGCACCATCTCCTCGACCGGGACCACCGCCTTGCCGTCGAGGTGGCCGCAGCGCTTCGGATTGACCTGGTCCTCGAGGTGCAGCCCGGCGATTCCGGCGTCCTCCATGACGGTGACGGTGCGGGCGGCGCTCATCGGCTCACCGAATCCGGTGTCGGCGTCGATGAGGACGGGCAGGTCGGTGACCCGCGCGATCTGCTGCCCGCGCCCGGACACCTCGGTCAGGGTGGTCAGCCCGATATCGGGCAGGCCCAGGTCGGCGGACAGCACCGCGCCCGAGACGTAGACCCCTTCGAAGCCGATCTCCTGGATCAGCTTGGCCACCAAGGGATTGAACGCCCCGGGGAACCGCTGGATCGTGCCCGATGTCAGGCCCGCCCGGAACGCGGCGCGCTTGTCGGCGGCTGAGGCGGCCGCGGCGATCAGGCCGGTCATCGGAACAGACCCCGCGGCGAGCGGGGCGCGCGGGCCAGCACGTCCGGCGAGACGGTGAAGGTGAGTTCCGGCAGCTCACCGGCGGACAGCTCGCCCGCACGCTGGACCACCTCGAGGAAGCGGTCCTGCTCGGCGGGTTCCACGACGCCCTCGGCGAGGGTGCGGAATTTCGCGATGTACTGGTCGCGGTCGAAGGGCCGCGCGCCCAGGGGATGCGCGTCGGCGACCGCCAGTTCGTCCACGATGACTTCGCCGCTCTTCAAGGTGATCTCGGCACGCGCCCCGAATGCCTTCTCGCTCGGGTCGGTGGAGTGGTAGCGCCGCGTCCACTCCGGATCCTCGGCGGTGGAGATCTTGTTCCACAGCGCGATGGTGTCCGGGCGTTGCGCGCGCTCGGGCGCGTACGAGCGCTCGTGATGCCAGGCGCCGTCCTGGAGGGCAACCGCGAAGATGTACATGATCGAGTGGTCGAGGGTTTCGCGAGAAGCCCCGGGATCGAACTTCTGCGGATCGCCCGACCCGGTGCCGATCACGTAGTGGGTGTGGTGGCTGGTGTGCAGCACGATCGTGGCGATCCGGTCCAGGTCGCCGATCCGCTCGCGCATCCGGCAGGCCAGGTCGATGGGGGCCTGGCTCTGGTACTCGGCCGAGTGCTCCTTGGTGTAGGTGTCGAGGATGCCGCGCTTGGGTTCGCCGGGTCCGGGCAGCGGCACCGAGTACTCCGCGTCCGGACCGCCCAGCAGCCAGGCGATCACGCCGTCCTCGCCCTCCCAGATCGGCGCCGGCGCGCCCTCGCCGCGCATCGCGCGATCCACCGCTTCCACGGCCATCTTCCCGGCGAAGGCGGGGGCGTAGGCCTTCCAGCTGGAGATCTCGCCCTTGCGGGACTGCCGGGTGGCGGTCGTGGTGTGCAGGGCCTGACCGACGGCCTGGTAGATGATCTCGGCATCGAGGCCGAGCAGCGTGCCGATCCCGGCGGCGGCCGACGGGCCCAGGTGTGCGACGTGGTCGATCTTGTGCTCGTGCAGGCAGATCGCGCGGACCAGGTCCACCTGGATCTCGTAACCCGTTGCCAGACCGCGGATCAGGTCGCGGCCGCCGCGGCCGGTGTGCTGGGCGACGGCGAGGATCGGCGGGATGTTGTCGCCCGGGTGCGAGTACTCCGCGGCCAGGAAGGTGTCGTGGAAGTCCAGCTCGCGCACCGCGACTCCATTGGCCCAGGCCGCCCATTCCGGCGAGTAGGAACCGGGCGCGCCGAAGACGGTCGCGCCCGGTGCGTACGGATGGGCCAGGGCCTGGGCGCGGGCATTGGCGACGGGTCGCCGGGTGAGGGATGCCGCCGCGACCGCCGCGTTGTCGATGAGCCGATTGACGATCATCCGTTCGACGTCGGGGGTGACCTCCACCGGATCGGCGGCGACCTCGGCGATCCGCCAGGCGAGGTGTCCCGCGCGGGGGAAATGCTCCGCGGAGCGGTGGGTGCGGACGGGATGGTTCTTCATATTTCGCACGGTACACAGCGGCTCCGGGCCGGGAAATCCCTTGCAAAAGCCTATTTTTGCGGAACAGGAACCCTGAATCGGTGAAAGTTGTGAAAGCTCGGATTGCTAGATTGAGCGCATGCAGAAGATGTACGCGGGCGCGCGCCTGCGCGCCTTGCGGGAGCGCCGGGGCCTGTCGCAGTCCGCGCTGGCCAAGACGCTCGAGCTCTCGGTGAGCTACATCAATCAGCTCGAGCACGACCAGCGCCCGCTGACGGTCCCGGTGCTGCTGCGCCTGAACGCCCGCTTCGACCTGGACATGGGCTTCTTCGCCGCCGACACCGACGCCCGGCTGATCGCCGACCTGCAGGACGTGTTCGCCGAGGATCCCGAGGGCGCCGACATCACCACCGCCGAGATCGACGACCTGGTGGCCCGGGTGCCGGCGGCCGCGCGGGTTCTGGTCGGCCTGCACCGCCGCCTGCGCGGCGCCACCGAGCAGATGGAACGCGTCTCCGCCGGAATCGACGGCGACGCGGGCGAATCCGCCGCGGCCATGCCCTACGAGGACGTCCGCGACTACTTCTACGATCGGCGCAACCACATCCCCGAGCTCGACACCGCGGCCGAGCAGCTGTTCGACCGCAATGGCCTGAGCCTGGGCGGACTCGACCTCCAGCTGACCCGGCTGCTGCGCGAGCAGCACGGCATCGCGGTCCTCATCCGCACCGACGATCCCAGCGATCCGGGCCCCAAACGGGTCTTCGACCCCGACAGCCGCGTACTGACCCTGGCGCGGCGGCTCACCGCCGGTCAGCGCGCCTTCCAATTGGCCACGCAGCTGGCCTTTCTCACCCAGGCCGAGGTGATCGCCGACCTGATCGACGCGACCGACACCATGCCCGAGAACTCGCGCGGCCTGCTGCGCACCGGGCTCGCCAACTACTTCGCCGGAGCCCTGATCCTGCCCTACACCCGCTTCTGGGACGCGGCCGAATCCCTGCGCTACGACATCGAACTGCTCGCCGCCACCTTCGAGGTCGGCTTCGAGACCGTCTGCCACCGCCTGTCGACCCTGCAGCGGCCCGGCAAGCGCGGGGTGCCGTTCTTCTTCGTCCGCACCGATCGCGCCGGGAACATCTCGAAACGCCAGTCCGCCACCGCCTTCCACTTCTCCCGGGTGGGCGGCAGCTGCCCGCTGTGGGTGGTGCACGACGCGTTCTCCACGCCGGGCAGCATCCGCACCCAGATCGCCCGCATGCCCGACGGCCGCAACTATCTGTGGCTGGCGCGCACCACCGACGAGAAGACGCCCGGATACCTGTCCCCCACCCGGGATTTCGCCATCGGGCTGGGCTGCGACCTGACCTACGCGGACAAGCTGGTGTACTCGCACGGCCTGCCCGTCGACGACCCACGCACGGCGGTGCCGATCGGCGCGGGCTGCAAGGTCTGCGAGCGGACCGACTGCGCGCAGCGCGCGTTCCCGCAGTTGGGCCGGCCGATCCGGGTGGACGACAACAGTTCCCGGACCATCCCGTACGCGCCGATCACCTGACCGGACGGCCGGGGCGCACCGCGTTCGTTCGCAGCGCATGCGGCAAGCCCCGGCCTTCGGCTACCGCAGTGCGCGCGCCGCGGCCACGAGATTGCGCAGCGACTCCGTCACCTCGGCGGTGCCGCGCGTCTTGAGCCCGCAGTCCGGGTTGACCCAGAGCCGGTCGGCCGGAACCGCTTTCAGTGCCCGCGTCAGCGCCGCCTCGATCTCCCGGACGCCGGGCACCCGCGGCGAGTGGATGTCGTATACGCCCGGTCCCACGCCCAGGTCGAAGCCCGCCGCGTTGAGGTCGTCGAGCACCTCCATGTGCGAGCGCGCCGCCTCGATCGAGGTGACGTCGGCGTCCAATCCCGCTATCGCGCCGATGATCTCACCGAACTCCGAATAGCAGAGGTGGGTGTGGATCTGGGTGCTGTCGGCGACCCCGGAGGTCGCCAGCCGGAACGCCACCACCGCCCATTCCAGGTATTCGGGCTGGTCGGCGCGGCGCAGGGGCAGCAGCTCCCGCAAGGCCGGTTCGTCCACCTGGATGATGGCGGTCCCGGCGGCCTCCAGGTCCACGGTCTCGTCCCGGATCGCCAGGGCGAGCTGGCGCGCGGTGTCGGCGAGCGGCTGGTCGTCGCGGACGTAGGACCAGGCCAGGATGGTGACCGGCCCGGTGAGCATGCCCTTGACCGGTTTGCCGGTCAGCGACTGCGCGTAGGAGATCCAGTCGACGGTCATGGCCGCCGGTCGGGTCACGTCGCCGAACAGGATCGGCGGGCGCACGCACCGGGTTCCGTAGGACTGCACCCACCCGTGCGCGGTGGCCGCGAAGCCGTCCAGTTGCTCGGCGAAGTACTGCACCATGTCATTGCGCTCGGGCTCGCCGTGCACCAGCACGTCCAGGCCGATCTCCTCCTGCAGCGCGATGACCTCGGCGATCTCGGCGCGCATGCGGGTGTCGTACTCGGCCCGGTCGATCTCGCCGCGGCGCAGGGCGGCGCGCGCCACCCGGATGCGGCCGGTCTGCGGGTAGGAACCGATGGTCGTGGTCGGCAGCGGCGGCAGGTCCAGCCGCTCCCGCTGTGACCGCCGGCGCTCCGCCGCGGGCGCCCGGTGCGCGGCCGTCGTGTCCAGTGCGGCCAGCCGGTCGCGGACCGCCGTGTCGTGCAGTCGCGCGTCGGATCGCCGGTCCAGCACGGCCGTTCGCGCGATCTCCAGCTGCTCGGCGGCCGCGTCCTGCCCCTCATGCAGGACGGTGGCCAGCAGCCGAATCTCGGCGATCTTCTCGGTGCCGAATGCCAGCCAGGACCGCAGGCGCGGCTCCAGGTCAGGCTCGGCGGCGAGGCTGTACGGAACGTGCAGCAGCGAGCAGGAACTCGACACCGCCACCGGCGCACCGGCTGCGGCGAGCGCGGCCAGCCCGGTCAGCGCCCGATCGGGATCGGTGCGCCACACGTTGTAGCCGTCGACGACGCCCGCGACCAGCAGGGTCCCGGAAAGACGCTGCGCCGCGGCGATATCCGCGTCACCGCCCGACACCAGGTCGATGGCGAGGCCCTCGATCCCGGTGTCCGCCAGCGCGGGCAGCGCCGCACCCAATCGTCCGAAGTACGAGGCCACCAGCAGGTCGGGCCGCGCGGAGACCGCGGCCAGCCGCTGATAGGCCGAACGTGCCAGCGCCAGTTCGGTATCCGTCAGATCGGTGACCAGCACCGGCTCGTCGAGCTGCACCCAGCGCGCCCCCGCGGCCGCCAGCAGGCCCAGCAGCCGCTCGTACAGCGGCAGCAGATCGGGCAGCCGATCGAGCAGCTCGCTGCCGTCCACCGACTTGGCCAATTTCAGGAAGGTGACCGGTCCGATGATGACCGGCCGGGCCGGAATGCCCAGCGCCAGTGACTCTTCCAGTTCCGCGAGCGGTTTGTCCGGGTGCAGGGTGAACCTCGTCGAGGCCGAGAGCTCCGGCACCAGATAGTGGTAGTTGGTGTCGAACCACTTGGTCATCTCGAGCGGCGCGATGTCGGCGGTGCCGCGCGCGGCCGCGAAGTAGCGGTCCAGCTCGTCGGCGACGCCGTGCACCCGTTCGGGCAGCGCACCCAGTAGCACCGCGGTGTCGAGCATCTGGTCGTAGTAGGAGAAGGTGCCGACCGGAACCGAATCGAGTCCGGCGGCGTGCACCGCGAGGAGTTGCGCGGCGCGCAGTCCGCCCGCGAGACCGTGCAGCGCGGCGGCGTCGATGCGCCCCGCCCAGTACGCCTCGATCGCGCGTTTCAGTTCCCGGTTCGGGCCGATGCGCGGCAGGCCCAGCACCGTGGCGGTGAAGGTGTTGTCAGGGTTCAGCATTGATGAACTCCATGGTCAGCAGTCGATGACCGCCGCCCAAACGAGCGTACGCTGACGGAGCCCATGCGGCATGTTTCCGTGCCCGGATCCGATCGGCGTAACGCCCAATCCACGAGGCGACGACCGCCGGATACGGCGTATCCGGCACGACGGGCAGGTCTTCGGACTCATGGGCATCGACCCGACAATCGGGTCGGCCCCGGCACGAGACCGAGGCCGGACCTACCGGCCGTCGCTTCCCAGGCATGCGCCCAGTGCTTCTGACGGCGTTCGTTCCCATTCACCGCTGCGGGACAGTCCCGGATTCCCACCGGGTTCCCTCTCACCCGGCCAGCGCGAGCGCGGGCAGCGGGCTTCGACGCCGTCGAATGGGTCAGGGGCTCCTCGACTCCACCTCCGGCGAACCAGTTGCGTTGGCGAATATAGCCCAGCGCCAGCGCGATCCCCGCACGCGCGGCGGCGTCCCATCAGGTGGTCGACCCGGGCAGGCGGATTGACCAGCGGCGATGCGCTTTCGTATGGTTGATCGACGATGTCATGAGGAATCCGGTGCAATGCCGGAACGGTCGCGCCACTGTGAGCAGCCCAATCTCCCCGCGAGACGGATGCGAGTCAGACCCTCACATCGTCGGTTCGATCGGCAACGGGGACGCGGAATCCCCCTGACTCAAAGGAGTCCTTCGTGGCTACCTCTTTCGCTCCTCGCTCCGGTGTCGGCAGCGGCGCGCTCTCCATCCCCACCACCGCGCTGTGGCTGGTCGGCACCACCCTGATGGCGCTGCTGGCGATCTACTTCATCGGTATCGATCAGGGTGCGGTGTCGGTGTTCGGCAGCGACATGCACGTGCACGAGTTCGTGCACGACGGCCGGCATTTCCTCGGGTTCCCCTGCCACTAGCACCGGGAATCGAGTAACCACAATGGAAAAGCGAATCATCGGCCGAGGGGTCCTGCTGGGCGCCCTCGGCGGATCGCTGGCGTTCGTGTTCGCCCGGATCCTGTCCGAGCCGATCATCGATCGCGCCATCGACTTCGAAGAGGGCCGCGACCACGCGCAGATGGCGCTGGACAAGGCCGCCGGGAAGCCCATGGACATGGACCACGGGGCCGAGCTGTTCACCCGCGCGCAGCAGCAGAATGTCGGACTGGGCTTCGGGATGATCGTGTTCGGCGCCGCGTTGGGCGCGCTGTTCGCGGTCGTGTACTTCCTGGCGCTGCGCAAGGCGGGCAAGATCTCGCCGCGCAATCTGGCGCTGCTGGTGTCGGGCGGCATGTTCCTGGCGCTGTACGCGGTGCCGTTCCTGAAGTACCCGGCCAACCCGCCGTCCGTCGGGAACCCGGACACGATCGAGGAGCGCACGGCCCTGTACCTGGGCCTGATCGCGATCAGCGCCATCGCGTTGGTCGCGGCGATCTGGTTCGGCCGCAGGCTGACCGCGCGCCTGGACACCTGGACCGCGGGGGCCGCCGCCGCGGCCGGCTTCGTCGTCGTGATGGGCGCGCTGCTGGCGCTGCTGCCGTCGTTCCACGAAGCGCCGGAACCGCTGCGGGACGCGTCGGGCACGATCGTGTTCCCGGGCTTCCCCGCCGACGACCTGTACCACTTCCGGCTGTACGCGTTCGCCGCCCAGCTGCTGGTGTGGGCGGTCATCGGGGTCGGATTCGCCTGGCTGGCGCCACGCCTGCTCGGCGACCGCTCCCCGGCCGCGCCCGCCGTGGCGGCATGAGCGCGGTCACCCGTCTCACCCTGGTGACGCACGCGATCACCGAGGCCGTGCGGTCCGCCCGCTTCCCGGTCGACGAACCGCTCGACCCGCTCGGGTCGCGGTCGGTCGAGCAGGCGGGCGGGCTGCCCGGCCCGGAGCCCGCGACGGTGCTGTTCGCGCCCGAGCTGCGGGCCGAACAGACCTGCCGGGCACTGGGATTCACCGGGACCCCGGAGCCCGAGCTGCGCGACCTGGACCACGGCGACTGGGCCGGTCGGGCGATGGACGATCTCGCGCCCGAGCAGCTGATGGGCTGGCTCACCGACCCGGGCTTCCACGAGCACGGCGGCGAATCGATCACCGGGTTGATCGATCGCGTCGGCGTCTGGCTGCACGGCCTGGCCGGGCGCGGCGACCGGATCGTCGCGGTGACGCATCCCGCGATCGTGCGGGCCGCGGTCCTGCGCACCCTCGACGCTCCCCCGGAGTCGTTCTGGCGCATCGACATTCCACCGTTGAGCGCCACCACCCTGCACCACCGCGGCCCGGCGTGGACGCTGCGCGCGACCGCGCACGAGCTCGCGGACTGACTTCGCTGGCAGAATCCGGGGAATGGCGCAATCCTCGGGTTCGACCACCTCTCCGGCCGTCGGCCGGGCGCTCGACATCCTCGTCCGGCTGGCGCACGGCCCGGGACCGGTCCGGGCGGCGGTGCTGGCCCGCGATCTCGGGCTGCCGCGCTCGTCGGTGTACCACATCCTGTCGGTGCTGGTGGACCGCGGATTCGTGGTCTATGTACCGGGTGACCAGGCCTACGGGCTGGGTGTGACGTCCTTCGAGATCGGCTCGGCCTATCTGCGGCACGAGCCGCTGGAACGGCTGGCGCAGCCGATCCTGCACCAGCTGGCCCGGCAGCTCGGGCAGGCGGTGCATCTGGGAATTCTGCACGGCAACGAGACGGTCTACCTCCTGAAGGAACGTCCCGGCTCGGGTCCCGCGGCGGAGGTCTCGCTGATCACCGATATCGGGGTCCGGCTGCCGTCGCACCTGACCGCGAACGGGCGCGCGATCCTCGCCTCGCTGCCGGACGCGCAGGTGAAGGCGTTGTACGCCAAGCGTTCCGACTTCCTCACCCGCACCGGACGCGGACCGCGGTCGCTGACCGAGCTGCGGCGCGATCTGGACGAGGTGCGTGCCCGCGGCTGGGCCGAGGAGGTGGAGCTGGTGACGGCGGGCCTGCGATCGGTGGGCGCGGCGGTCTTCGATCACAACAGCCGTCCGGTGGCGGCCCTGAGCACCACCTGGCGGACGCTGTCCAACCCCGAGCCGGAGGTGGTGGGGCAGGCGGTGCGGTGGGGCGCCGAGCGCCTGACCTCGCGCATCGCCGGTCAGGTGCCCGTCACGCCCTGACTCGGCGGCACCCTTGTGAGACCACTCACAGGGGTTGTATGTTGTTGTATAGACAACCGCCGCACCGGGGAGATTTCCGACGATGACGCAGGACTGGGACGACGCCCTCCACGCCCGAATGGCAGCCGAAGCACCGGCCACGGCCTACTCCCACTCCCTGCCCGAGTGGTACAAACACGACTTCGGCCCCGACCGCGCCGCCGCCGACATCGCCCGCATCGAAGCGCTGCGACCGGAGTCGTTCGACGTCGCCCTGCACGCGCCCACCGGACGAGCACGCGGACGATTGCGGCTCACCCTCTACATCGCGGGGGCGGCCGTCTCGCTCAGCCGCATCCTGCCGGTCATCCAATCCCTCGGCGTGGAAGTCCTCGACGAACGGACCTACCCGCTCGACGATTCCACCGGGAACCAGTGCTGGATCTACGACTTCGGGCTGGCCTTCGACGGCGAGCCGCCGGCGGGCGCGGAACCGAACGCCCGCTTCACCGCGGCCTTCGCCGCCACCTGGCGCGGCGACGCCGAGAGCGACGCCTTCAACCGCCTGGTCCTGAGCGCGGGCCTGGCCTGGCGTCCGGTGTCCATCCTGCGCGCCTACGCGAAATACCTGCGCCAGAGCGGATTCCCCTACAGCCCGGAACGGATCGCGGAAGTCCTCGCCGCACACCCCGATTCCGCGCGACTGCTGGTCGAGCTGTTCCACGCTCGGTTCGCGCCGGACACGCGCAGCGCAGCCGCCGAAGCCGAACTGATCGATCGCCTGAACGAGGTCATCGGCCGCGTCGTCGGGCTCGAAGCCGACCGTAGTCTGCGCGCCCTCACCACCCTCGTCCGAAACACCCTGCGCACCAACTACTTCGTGCGTGACGGCCGTGCCGAGGTGCTGTCGTTCAAACTGGACCCGCAGCACATCGGCGAACTCCCGCAGCCCAGGCCACGATTCGAGATCTTCGTCTACTCACCCCGGGTCGAAGGCGTGCACCTGCGGTTCGGCGCGGTGGCGCGCGGCGGCCTGCGCTGGTCGGACCGCAAGGAGGACCTGCGCACCGAGGTGCTCGGGCTGGTCAAGGCCCAGGCGGTGAAGAACGCCGTCATCGTGCCGGTCGGCGCCAAGGGCGGATTCGTCGTCAAACAGCCCCCGCGCCCCACCGGTGACGACGCGGCCGACCGCGCCGCACAGCTGGCCGAGGGTATCTCCTGCTACCGGCAGTTCATCGCCGGACTGCTCGACGTCACCGACAATATCGACGCGGCGACGGGTTCGGTGCTCCCGGCCCGCGACGTCGTCCGCCACGACAGCGACGACACCTACCTGGTGGTGGCCGCGGACAAGGGCACCGCGACCTTCTCCGATATCGCCAACGAGGTCGCGGCCGGCTACGGCTTCTGGCTCGGCGACGCGTTCGCCTCGGGCGGGTCGGTCGGCTACGACCACAAGGCGATGGGCATCACCGCCCGCGGCGCGTGGGAGAGCGTCGAGCGCCACTTCCACGAAATGGGCCGCGACACCGGGACCGCCGATTTCACGGTGGCCGGCATCGGCGACATGAGCGGCGACGTCTTCGGCAACGGGATGCTGCTCAGCGAGCACATCCGGCTGGTCGCCGCGTTCGACCACCGGCACATCTTCCTCGACCCGCGACCGGAGGCCGGAGTCTCCCACGCCGAACGCAAGCGCCTGTTCCAGCTGCCCCGCTCGTCCTGGGCGGACTACGACCGCGACCTCATCAGCACCGGCGGCGGGGTCTGGCCACGCACCGCGAAGTCCGTGCCACTCGGCCCGGAAGTCCGTGCGGCACTGGGACTTCCGGATTCGGTCAACGCGGCCGCACCGGACGAGGTGATCCGGGCGATCCTGCGCGCACCGGTCGACCTGCTGTGGAACGGCGGCGTGGGCACCTATGTCAAGGCGACCGCCGAGTCCCAGGCCGACGTCGGCGACAAGGCCAATGACGGCGTGCGGGTGAACGCCGCCGACATGCGGGCCACCGTGGTCGGCGAGGGCGGCAACCTCGGATTCACCGCCCTGGCCCGCGTCGAATTCGCCCGTGGCGGAGGCAGAATCAATACCGATGCCCTGGACAACTCGGCCGGCGTCGACTGCTCCGACCACGAGGTCAATATCAAGATCCTGCTCGACGGCATGATGTCGGCCGGGCGCCTCGACCGCGGCGGACGCGACCGGCTACTGGCGGACATGACCGGCGAGGTCGGCCGGATGGTGCTGCGGGACAACCGTTCCCAGAACCACGTCCTGGGCGTGAGCCGCGCCGACGCGGCCGCCCGGATCGCGGTGCACGCCCGCATGATCGCGCGACTGGAGGCCCGGCGCGGACTGGTCCGCTCCCTGGAGGCGCTGCCCGACGAGACCGAACTCGCCCGGCGCGCCGACAGCGGGCACGGCCTGACCTCCCCGGAATTGGCGACCCTGTTGGCGCACGCGAAACTCGCGATCAAGGAGGAACTGCTCGCGGGCGACCTGCCCGACGACCCCGCCCTGCACGATCACCTGCTCGACTACTTCCCCGAAACCTTGCGAGAACGCTTCGGGGACAGCGTGTCCGAGCATCCGCTGCACCGTGAGATCGTGGCGACCCAGCTCGCCAA
The DNA here is from genome assembly GCF_050955695.1 of Nocardia sp. CA-136227. Taxonomy (NCBI): domain Bacteria; kingdom Bacillati; phylum Actinomycetota; class Actinomycetes; order Mycobacteriales; family Nocardiaceae; genus Nocardia; species Nocardia sp. CA-136227. The sequence continues at coordinate 1,748,680 of NZ_CP192081.1, read as the reverse complement.
CGACGTCGTCGACCACGGCGGAATCAGTTTCGTGTTCCGGTTGGGCGAGGACTCGGCGGCCGTGGGCACGGATGTGGTGCGCGCCTACCTGATCGCCACCCGGGTGTTCGGGCTGCACCGCCTCTGGGCCGATATCGCCGACGCCGGTCTCCAGGCGGCAGTGACCAACGGTCTCGTCCGAACCACTCAGCGAGTACTCGACAGAGCAGTGCGGTGGCTGCTGGCCCACCGCCCGCAACCGCTCGACATCGCTTCCGAGACAGCCAGATTCGCACCGCGACTGGCGGCACACGCGCGCCTGGTCCCGGACTGGCTGCGCGACCGCGAACTGGCCGACCTGCACGACCGGATCGCCGGGTCGGTCGATGCCGGGGTGCCCCGCGAATTGGCCACCCGGGTGCACCTGCTGCTCGATCAGTTCGGTCTGCTCGACATCATCGAGGTCGCCGACGCCGGTGGTCACGACCCGGCCGACGTGGCCGGGCTGTACTACGCACTGAGCCAGGACCTGGGCACGGTGCGCCTGCTGCAATCGGTGTCGCGGCTGTCCACCGGGGACCGCTGGAATTCGATGGCCCGCCTGGCCCTGCGCGACGACCTGTACGGGTCCTTGCGCGGTTTGTGCCTGGCGCTCTTGTCCGACCGGACCGATCCCACCGAACCCGCGGCCGACACCATCGCGCGGTGGGCGGCCCGCAACGCCAACCGGATCGCACGCACCCGATCCACCCTCACCGAGATCTTCCGGAGTCCCGCGGCCGATGTCGCCGCCATGTCGGTGGCGGTGCGTCAGATCCGCGGCCTGGTCCACACGGCCTGATCCCGCGCGGACTTCGGAGTAGTCCCTTACGAACCTTGCACGTCGAAGGTTCCCGCGAGCCGGTAGCGGGAACCGGGGTGCAGCAGCCGAGCCGCGCTGACCAGCCGGTCTTCGGACCAGGTCCGGCGGCGGATCAGCAGGCACGGCTCCGTCTCGTCGAGCCCGAGCAGCGCGCACTCGTCGGCGGTCGGCAGCACCGCTTCCACGACATGCTCGCCCCGGCCGAGCGGGGCCACCGTCACCAGATAGGTGTTGGGCGTCGTGGTGGTGAAGTCCTGTTCGAGATAGCGGGGCGCGAGTTCGGGATTCACGAAGCGGTCCTCGAGCTGGATGGCCAGGCCGTCCTCGAAATGCACCAGCTTCGAATGGAATACGGTGCTGCCCTCTTCGACCCCGAGCTCCTGAGCGATCGCCGGGTCCGCCGCGCGCTGCTCCAGTGACACCACCTCGGCCCGGTGCCCGTGTCCGCGGTCGTGGATCTCGTCGGCGATATTGCGCACTTCGACCAGCGCCGAGCTGACCTTGCGCCCGGCCACGAAGGTGCCGACGCCGATCAGCCGATCCACCAGCCCGTCGGCGCTCAGTTCACGCAGTGCGCGATTGATCGTCATGCGCGACAGCCCCAGCGCACCGACCAGCTGATTCTCCGAGGGCAGCAGCTCGCCCTCACGCCAGCGGCCCGCCACGATCTGTTCCGCGATCATGTCCTTGACGCGCTGATACGCCGGGGCCGCGCCGTGGCTGCGAGCCGCGTACAGCGCCGCGATATCCACCTCGTCCATGGCCACATTCGTCACCTGTCCCACATCCTGCCCATCGGTGGACACCCGCACGTTCGGGACCGAGTGTATCGGCGCGGATCCGGGCAGCCGCGACCGTCACGTGTCTGAGATCCGAGAATTCTGGCCGCCGACGCTGTTCCAGGCCTCGAATCCGGACTGTTATGGGCATCACCACCAGTCAGTACACAGGAGTCCCGATGACCACCAACACCCCGTCCGGCCCCCGCCCGGTCCGCGCGCCGCGCGGCACCGAACTGAACTGCCTCGGCTGGCAGCAGGAGGGCGCCCTGCGGATGCTGATGAACAACCTCGACCCCGAGGTCGCCGAGCGCCCCGACGATCTGGTCGTCTACGGCGGCACCGGGCGCGCGGCCCGCAGCTGGGACGCCTACGACGCCATCGTGCGGACCCTGAAGACGCTGCGGGACGATGAGACCCTGCTGGTCCAGTCCGGCAAGCCGGTCGGCGTCATGCGGACCAGCGAATGGGCGCCGCGGGTGCTGCTGGCCAACTCCAACCTGGTCGGCGACTGGGCCAACTGGGAGCAGTTCCGCAAGCTCGAGGCCGAGGGCCTGATGATGTACGGCCAGATGACCGCGGGCTCGTGGATCTACATCGGCAGCCAGGGCATCCTGCAGGGCACCTACGAGACCTTCGGCGCGGTGGCGCGCAAGCGTTTCGGCGGCACCCTGGCCGGCACCATCACCCTGACCGCCGGCGTCGGCGGCATGGGCGGCGCGCAGCCGCTCGCGGTGACCATGAACGACGGCGTCGCGATCTGCGTCGACGTCGACGTGACCCGCATCGACCGCCGCATCGCGCACGGCTACCTCGACGTCAAGGCCGAAAGCCTCGAAGCCGCACTGGAATTGGCGATCCAGAAGCGCGACGCGCGGGAACCGCTGTCCATCGGCGTGGTCGGCAATGCCGCGGAGATCTTCCCGCGCCTGCTCGCCATGGGCGCGCCGATCGACATCGTCACCGACCAGACCTCCGCCCACGACCCGCTGTCCTACCTGCCGCTGGGCGTCGACGTCACCGACTGGCACCGGCGCGCCGCCGAGGACCCCGAGTGGTTCACCACCGAGGCCCGCAAGTCCATGGCCGCCCACGTCGAGGCGATGGTCGGGTTCATGGACGCCGGCGCCGAGGTGTTCGACTACGGCAACTCCATCCGCGACGAGGCCCGCAAGGGCGGCTACGACCGCGCCTTCGAATTCCCCGGCTTCGTGCCCGCCTACATCCGGCCGCTGTTCGAGGAGGGCCTGGGCCCGTTCCGCTGGGCCGCGCTGTCGGGCGACCCGAAGGACATCGCCGCCACCGATCAGGCCATTCTCGACCTGTTCCCGGAGAACGAGCACCTCAAGCGCTGGATCACCATGGCGCAGGAGAAGGTGCACTTCGAGGGCCTGCCCGCGCGCATCTGCTGGCTCGGCTACGGCGAACGCCACCGCGCCGGACTGAAGTTCAACGAGATGGTCGCCTCCGGCGAGCTGTCCGCGCCGCTCGCCATCGGCCGCGATCACCTGGACTCCGGTTCGGTGGCCTCCCCCTATCGCGAGACCGAGGCCATGGCCGACGGCTCCGACGCCATCGCCGACTGGCCGCTGCTCAACGCGCTGGTCAACACCGCGTCCGGGGCCTCGTGGGTGTCGATCCACCACGGCGGCGGCGTCGGCATGGGCCGGTCCATCCACGCCGGTCAGGTGTGTATCGCCGATGGCACCGAGCTGGCCGCCCGCAAGCTCGAGCGGGTGCTGAGCAACGACCCCGCCATGGGCGTGATCCGCCACGTCGACGCCGGCTACCAGCACGCCGCCGAGGTGGCCGCGACCCGCGGCGTTCGAATCCCGATGCAGGAGAGCTGAACCCACATGCGACACGAATCCGGGCAGTGGACGGTCGTCGACAATATCGGCGCGCTGGTCACCAATGATCCCGAGCTCGGCGCAGGACCGCTCGGCGTGCTCCGCGATGCCGCGGTGGTGCTCGGCGACGGCCTGATCCAGTGGGTCGGCCCACGGGCCCGCCTGCCCGAAGGCAGCGCCGGAACGCGGGTGGACCTGGAAGGCCGCGCCGCCCTGCCCGGATTCGTCGACAGTCACGCACATCTGGTGTTCGGCGGGGAACGGTCGGAGGAGTTCGCGGCCCGCATGACGGGCGCGCCCTACGGCGCGGGCGGCATCCGCACCACCATCGCCGCCACCCGCGCCGCGACCGACGCGACCCTGGACGCGAACATGGCCCGGCTGGTCGCCGAGGCCGCGCGGACCGGCACCACCACGATCGAGTCCAAGTCCGGCTACGGGCAGACCGTTGCCGACGAGTTGCGGAGCCTCGAGGTCATCGCCCGGCACACGCCGGAGACGACCCTGCTGGCCGCGCACGTCACCCCGCCGGAGTTCGCCGGGCGCAGCGACGATTACGTGCGGCTGGTCATCGACGAGATGATCCCGGCGTGCGCGCCGCACGCCAAATGGATCGACGTCTTCTGCGAGGAGGGCGCCTTCGACGCCGACCAGTCCCGGGCGGTGCTCGAGGCGGGCATCGCCGCCGGGCTCACCCCGCGGGTGCACGGCAACCAGCTCAGCTACGGCGCCGGCGTCCGGCTGGCCGCCGAGCTGGGCGCGGCCTCGGTCGATCACGTCACCTACACCACCGACGAGGATGTCGAGGCGCTGGCGGCGAGCAGCACGGTCGCGACCCTGCTGCCGGGAGCCGACTTCTCCACGCGCAACAAGTATCCCGACGCCCGCGCCCTGCTCGACGCGGGCGTGACCGTCGCATTGGCCGCCGACTGCAACCCGGGAACCTGCTACACCACGAGCATTCCGTTCTGTATCGCACTGGCCGTGCGCGAAATGCACATGAGCCCGGACGAAGCCGTGTGGGCGGCCACCGCGGGCGGCGCGGCCGCGTTGCGGCGCAACAACATCGGGCATATCCGGGTCGGTGCGCGCGCCGATCTGATCGCACTGGACGCACCCTCGCACCTGTATCTGGCCTACCGGCCCGGTGTGGCGCTGGTGCGCGAGATCTGGAAGGACGGTCACCGGCTATGACCGCTGTCGATCACCCGCCCGCCTCCTGGTCGGGGCGCGACGACGGCCCGGGCGCCGCCCATCTGCGCTGGCACAGCGCGATCACTCCCTACTCCCCCGAAACCCCTTCCGGAGCAAGCGTTCTGGTCGGCTTCAGCAGCGATGAGGGGGTCCGCCGCAACAAGGGGCGGACCGGAGCTGCCGCCGGACCAGCCGCGCTGCGGCAGGCACTGTCGTCCATGGCGCTCCCCTGCCCGGCAAGCGCCATGGACGCCGGTGACGTCGCGGTCGAGGACGGGGATCTGGAATCCGGCCAGCGGCGCCTGGGCGCGGTGGTGACCGAACTGCTCGACGCCGGGCACTTCGTGACGGTCCTCGGCGGCGGCCACGAAGTCGCCTACGGCAGCTATCTCGGCATCGCCGCCTCGCAGGCCGTCGCATCGGGAGCGCGCCTGGGCGTACTCAACCTCGACGCCCATTTCGACCTGCGCGGCGACTCGACACCCAGCTCGGGCACGCCGTTCCGGCAGATGGCCGAGCGCGAGGCCGAGGCCGGGCGGACGCTGAACTACGCGGTGCTGGGCATCTCCCAGCCGAGCAATACCGTGGCCCTGTTCGACACCGCCGCGGCCCTGGGCGTGCGATATCGGCTCGATGAGGACTGCACCGCCATGGATCTCCCCGGCGTGCGCGGTTTCATCGAGGAGTTCCTGGCCTCCGTCGATGTCCTGTATATGACCATTGACCTGGATGTCCTGCCCGCGGCGGCCGCCCCGGGTGTCAGCGCGCCCGCCGCGTACGGCGTGCCGCTGGAGGTCATCGAACGGGTATGTGACCTGGTCGCGCACAGCGGGAAGCTCGCCTTGCTGGATGTGGCGGAACTGAATCCCGACCTCGATATCGACCATCGAACCGCGCGTACGGCCGCTCGACTGATCCACCGGATCGTGACTCGGCGTGGCAGCACTCTAGATTAGTTGCCGTCGTGTAACTGAACACTCTTGACACAGTTGTATAGACAGCCCTATACATGTGTGAACGCACTCACAATCCCTGTCGAACTGCGTCGTGAACAACATCAGGGAGTCCGATCCGTGAAAGACATCTCCTCGACCCTGACCCGGGGTCTCACCGCCCGCCACATCCGATTCATCGCACTCGGATCCGCGATCGGCACCGGCCTGTTCTACGGCTCGGCCGAAGCGATCAAGAAGGCCGGCCCCTCGGTCCTGCTGGCCTACCTGATCGGCGGCGCGGTCATCTTCATCGTGCTGCGGGCGCTCGGCGAAATGGCCGTCCGCAACCCGGTGTCCGGGTCGTTCGGCGAGTACGCCAGCCAGCACATCGGTCCGCTGGCCGGGTTCCTGACCGGCTGGACCTACGTCTTCGAAATGGTCATCGTGCTGCTGGCCGACACCACCGCCTTCGGCGTCTACATGGGGTTCTGGTACCCCGATGTGCCCCGCTGGATCTGGGTGCTGGCGATCGTCTTCTTCATCGGCGCGATCAACCTGCTCAACGTCAAGGTCTTCGGTGAACTCGAATTCTGGTTCAGCCTGGTCAAGGTGGTCGCCATCATCGCCATGATCGCCGGCGGGATCGCGGTTCTCATCTGGGGATTCGGCATCCACGACACCAGCACCGGCCTGTCCAACCTGAACGCCGGCGGCGGCTTCTTCGCCAACGGGATCGGCGGCTTCCTCGGCTGCTTCGCGATCGTCATGTTCGCCTTCGGAGGCTCGGAGATCATCGGCGTCACCGCCGGCGAGGCGGAGGACCCCGAGCGCACCATCCCGCGCGCGATCAACACCGTGCCCGCCCGCATCATGCTGTTCTACATCCTCACCCTGGCCGTGATCATGGCCGTCACGCCGTGGAACCAGATCGGCGACGAGGGCAGCCCGTTCGTCCAGATCTTCGACAGCCTGGGCCTGAGCTCGGCCGCGACCGTGCTGAACATCGTGGTGATCACCGCCGCGCTGTCGGCCATCAACAGCAATATCTTCGGCGCGGGCCGGATGATGTACGGCATGGCCCTGCGCGGGCAGGCCCCCGCGGTGATGCGGCGGGTCTCCAGCAACGGTGTGCCGTGGATGACCGTGGTCATCATGGTGTCGGCCCTGCTGGTCGGCGTGGTGCTCAACTACCTGATCCCGGACCGGGTCTTCGTGGTCATCGCCTCGATCGCCACCTTCGCCACGGTCTTCGTGTGGCTGATGATCCTGCTGTCGCACTTCCGCTCGCGCAAGCAGATGAGCGCGGAGGAAGCCGCACAGCTGAAGTTCCCGGTGCCGTTCTGGCCGTACCTGCCGGTCGCCGCGATCGCGGGCCTGGCATTCGTCATCCTCCTGCTCGCCTTCGACGCCGACACCCGGGTGGCGCTGGTCGTCGGAGCCGTCTGGCTGGTCCTGCTCACCGCCGCCTTCCGGCTGTGGGTCCGGCCCGCAACAACCCAACCCGTTCCGGCGGCCCTCACCGATCCGGCCCCGGAAATCGCCCTGCCCTGAACAAGATTCGATAGGACACCATCACGATGAGCGCGAACACTCTCCGACTCTCCGAGGAAAACACCGCAGCCTCCGACGCCGAAGTCGTCGTCGGCGTCGGCGCCCTCACCCCCGAGGACGTGGTCCGGGTCGCCCGCGGCAACGCCGCCGTGCGACTGTCGGAGGACGCGCTCACCGTGATCGCGGCCAGCCGCACCCGCATCGAGGCGCTCGCCGCCGACCCGAAGCCGGTCTACGGCGTATCCACCGGATTCGGAGCCCTGGCCACCCGCCACATTCCGCTGGAACTGCGAACCCAGCTGCAGCGCAGCCTGGTTCGCTCGCACGCGGCCGGCTCGGGCGCGGAGGTCGAGCGTGAGGTGATCCGGGCGCTCATGCTGCTGCGGCTGTCCACGCTGGCGACCGGCCGGACCGGCGTGCGCGTGGAGGTCGCCCAGGCGTATGCCGCCATGCTGTCGGCGGGGATCACGCCGGTGGTGCACGAATACGGCAGCCTCGGCTGTTCCGGCGACCTGGCTCCCCTGTCGCACGTCGCCCTCGCGGTCATGGGCGAGGGCATGGTGCGCGACGCGGAGGGCACGCTGATGCCCGCCGCGCAGGCCCTGGCCGCGGCCGGCCTGGAGCCGATGGTCTTCGCCGAGAAGGAGGGCCTGGCGCTGATCAACGGCACCGACGGCATGCTCGGCATGCTGGTGCTGGCCTGCCACGATCTGCGCCGGCTGCTGCGCCTGGCCGACGTCACCGCGTCGATGAGCGTCGAGGGCCTGCTGGGCACCGACAAGGTGTTCGCCGCCGACCTGCAGGCCCTGCGCCCGCAGCCGGGCCAGGCGCTGGCCGCCTCGAACATGGTTCGGCTGCTGCAGGGTTCGGGCATCGTGGCCAGCCACGCCACCCCCGACTGCACGGTGGTGCAGGACGCGTACTCGCTGCGCTGCGCCCCGCAGGTGGCCGGCGGCGCCCGCGACACCCTCGCGCACGCCGAGCTGATCGCGTCCTACGAATTGGCCAGCGCCGTCGACAATCCGGTGGTCACCCTCGACGGGCGGGTGGAGTCCAACGGCAACTTCCACGGCGCGCCGGTCGCCTACGTGCTCGACTTCCTGGCCATCGTGGTCGCCGACGTGGCCAGCATCAGCGAACGCCGCACCGACCGCTTCCTGGACCGGGCCCGCAACCACGGCCTGCCGCCGTTCCTGGCCGACGATCCCGGCGTGGACAGCGGCCACATGATCGCCCAGTACACGCAGGCCGCGATCGTCTCCGAGCTCAAGCGCCTGGCCGCGCCCGCGAGCGTGGACTCGATCCCCTCCTCGGCCATGCAGGAGGACCACGTTTCCATGGGCTGGTCGGCGGCCCGCAAGCTGCGCCGCGCCATCGACGGCCTGACCCGGGTGCTGGCCATCGAGGCCCTCACCGCGGCCCGCGCCCTGGACCTGCGCGCGCCGCTGGAGCCGTCCCCCGCGACCGCCGCCGTCCGCGACCGGATTCGCGAATCGGTGCAGGGTCCGGGCCCGGACCGCTACCTGGCTCCGGAGATCGAGGCGGTCGTGCGCCTGGCGGCCTCGGGTGAGCTGCTGGCGGGTGCGGAGTCGGTGGTCGGCCCGCTGGCCTGACCCTCGGTCTTGTCGGAGAGAGGCCCGGAACCTGTTGGTTCCGGGCCTCTCTCACGAGCGACAGGTCAGGCGTGCGGCGGGAACTGACCGTCCGCTTTCACTTCGGTGCCGTTGAGCGTGAAGGTGACGACGCTGGGACCGCCTTGGGGACAGCACATCGGATCGCTGTTGTTCAGCCACCGGTAGGTCAGTGAGAGCGAGTTCCGCGTCTTGCCGCTGACCTGCGTGTACATGTACGGATCGGAGGTGGCCGTGCCCAGAAACCTGCCGCCGGTGAAGAACAGCACGTGCGTGTACGGATGATTGGTGTCGGAGTTCACCATCATCCACGACAGCACCCCGTCGCAGCCCGAGTCGAGCGCCACCTCCCCCGCCTGCCCGGTCTTCCAGCCGCCGACCGGCGGCGGATTCAGCTTGGCGATGGCGGCGCGCGCCAGGTCGGAGTTGATGTCGAAGCACAGCCCGTGCCCGCTCCCCGCGGGAGCGGTGCCCGGCTGCCCCGAGGCGGTGGTCGGCGCGGGACTCCCCGCCGCGGTGGTGGCCGGGCCGCCGGGGACGGTCGCCGCCGGACCGGCGGGACTGGTCGTCACCGGGCCCGTCGACGACCCCGGATCGCACGCGGTGGTCACCGCCACCACGGCGGCCGCCATCGCGAACAGAGCCGCTGACCTGGTCTTCATGGGTCCTCCCCGAGCACGCTTCACGCCTCCATCATCGGCCATGTGAGCAGCGGTGTTATCGAGAATCGCTGTGCGAGAATGCGGCATGAGCATCAAGATCGACGCGCTCGATTCCGCGCTGCTCCGGGAACTGGCGGCCGACCCGCGGGTGCCGATCCTGGAATTGGCACAGCGGCTCGGGATCGCGCGGAACACCGTGCAGGCGCGGATGAAACGGCTGGAGGCGGCCGGGGTGGTCCGGGGGTATCCGCCGGACGTGGATCTCGAGGCCATCGGGTTCGCGGTACACGCCTTCCTCGGCATCGAACTGGACCAGAACAAGATGAACGACATCGTGGAGTCGTTGCGCGCGTTCCCGAACGTGCTCGAGGTGCACGCCACCACCGGGCGCGGCGACCTGCTGGTCCGGGTGGCGGCCCGGTCACAGCCGGATCTGCTCGGCGTCATCCAGCGGGTGCACGCCATCACCGGGGTCAAGCACACCGAGACCATGCTGGCGCTGGCGACGCCGATCGAATACCGGTCGCTGCCGCTCGTCGAGCATCTGACGAGTCACCCGGCCCCCGGCTGACCAGAATGCTGCGCACGTCACAGTGTTCCAGATCACTTTTGAGCAGTCTGATCAACTTTTCGCCCGACTGTTGACACAGATCACCCTTCACGGCAGATTTCGCAGCACCGATCGCTTGGTCCCTTCGTTGCAGCTCACAATCTGAGCTGTGGAGAGTGTGGTGACTGTTCATGACCGACGTTGCCTGCGCGCCTGCACCACAGGCCGAACCGGCTACGCCCTACGACCTCGCCGACCGCTACCGGTCGGGCGCGGGTCCGGTCCTCCTCACCGGCGTGCAGGCCATCGCCCGCCTGCTGGTGGAACAGCAGGTGCGGGATATGCGCGCCGGTCACCGGGTCGCGACCTTCGTGTCCGGGTATCAGGGCAGCCCGCTGGGCGGGGTCGACAAGATGCTGCTGGGCATGCCGACCGTGCTGACCGAACACGACATCGCCTTCGTGCCCGGCTTCAACGAGGAGCTCGCGGCCACGGCGGTCTGGGGTAGCCAGGCCGATCTGCCCGCCGGGACGCCGACCCACGACGGCGTGGTCGGCGTCTGGTACGGCAAGGGCCCCGGCGTGGACCGGGCCACCGACGCCATCCGGCACGCGAACATGTACGGGGTGAATCCGCGCGGCGGCGTGCTGCTGCTGGTCGGCGACGACCCGGCCTCGAAGTCCTCGACCGTGCCCGCGGTGAGCGAACGGTCGCTGGCCGCCATGGGTGTGCCCGTGCTGTTCCCGCGCAATGCCCGCGAGATCATCACCATGGGGATGCAGGGCATCGCGTTGTCGCGGGCCTCGGGGTGCGTCGTGGCGCTGAAGATCGTGGCCGATGTCGCCGACGGGGCCTGGACGGTGGACGGCTCGGTCGCGAACCTGCCCATCGCGGTGCCCGAAGTGCGGTGGGAGGGCAGGACTTTCGCCTACCGGCAGCGGCCCATGGCGGCCCCCGCCGACAGCGTGCTCGCCGAGGCCGATCTGTACGGGCCGCGCTGGGCCACCGTGCGCGCCTTCGGCGCCGCCAATGATCTCGACGTCATCGAGGTCGATCCGGTGCACGCGCGGATCGGGATCGCGGCCACCGGCACCACCTTCGACGCGGTCCGGCAGGGCCTGCACGATCTCGGCGTCGACGAGGCGGCCATGCACCGGGCCAGCATCCGTCTGCTGCGCATCGGCATGCCGTATCCCGTCGGCGCACAGCGGGTCACGGAGTTCGCGCGCGGCCTGGAACAGATCATCGTGGTGGAGGACAAGACCGCCTTCGTCGAGACCCAGATCCGCGAGATCCTGTACGGCACCGCCGACGCCCCGCGCATCCTCGGCAAGCTGGACGGGAACGGCCTGCCGCTCATGCCCTTCGACGGCGAGCTCACCGCCGGCCGCCTGCTCGGCCCGCTGCGCCGGGTGCTGCGCGACCACGTCGAGCTGAAGAAGGCTCCGCCCCCGGCGCTGTCGCTGGAGGTGCTGTCGGCCAAGCGCACCCCGTACTTCTGCAGCGGCTGCCCGCACAACCGCTCCACCGCCCTGCCCGAGGGGTCCATCGGCGGTGGCGGCATCGGCTGCCACACCCTGGTCACCCTGTCCGGGCGCAGCGACAGCGCGGTCACCGGCCTCACCCAGATGGGCGGCGAGGGCAGCCAGTGGATCGGGCAGGCCCCGTTCACCGATGTGCCGCACCTGTTCCAGAACATCGGCGACGGCACCTTCTTCCACTCCGGCCAGCTGGCCGTGCAGGCGTGCGTGGCGGCAGGGGTGAACATCACCTACAAGCTGCTCTACAACGAGGTCGTCGCCATGACCGGCGCGCAGGACGTGGAAGGCGGGCTGACGGTCGCCGAGCTGACCCACAAGCTGACCATGGAGGGCGTCCGGCAGATCATCATCTGCGCCGACGATCCCAAGCGGCACAACAGGAGAGCTCTGGCCAAGGGCACGCTGCTGTGGCATCGCGATCGGCTCGACGAGGCGCAGAAGATGCTGCGCGAGGTCAAGGGCGTGACGGTGCTGATCTACGACCAGCACTGTGCCGCCGACGCCCGGCGACAGCGCAAGCGCGGCACACTGCCGGTGCGCAATACCCGCGTGGTGATCAACGAGGCGGTGTGCGAGGGCTGCGGCGACTGCGGCACCAAGTCCAACTGCCTGTCGGTGCAGCCGGTGGAGACCGAGTTCGGGCGCAAGACGCGCATCGACCAGACCTCGTGCAATACCGACTACAGCTGCCTGGACGGGGACTGCCCGTCATTCGTCACGGTGGAACTGCGACCGGATGCCAAGGGCGGCAAGGGCTCCCAGCGCGTCCGCGGCATGCGGCGCAAGCCCACCGAACCGCCCGCCGTGGCCGATCCGGGCCTCGGCGCTCCGCTGGGCACGCAGAACGTGCTCATCGCCGGCATCGGCGGCACCGGCATCGTGACGGTCAACCAGGTGCTGGCCACGGCCGCGCTGCGCGCCGGGTACGCGGTCGAGAGCCTCGATCAGATCGGATTGAGCCAGAAGGCCGGGCCGGTGCTGTCGCATCTGCGGTTCTCCACCACGGAATTGGAGCCGTCGAACCGGCTCACCCCCGGTAGCGCGGACTGCATCATGGCCATCGACCTGCTGACCGCCGCCGACCCCAAGAACCTCCAGTACGGCAACCCGGACGGAACCGTCGTCGTCGCCTCGACCAGCAAGACCCCGACCGGTGACATGGTCTACGACAAGTCGGTCGCCTACCCGGAGACCGGGTCGCTGCTGGATCGGCTGGCGACGGTATCGGATTCGCAGGTCGGCTTCGACGCCCTGGCCGCCGCGCAACACCTGTTCGGCACCACCGCCGCCGCCAACTTCCTGATGGTCGGCGCGGCCTTCCAGACCGGCGGCCTGCGGCTGCCCGCCGCGGCCATCGAGGAGGCGATCGGCATCAACGGTGTCGCGGTATCGGCCAATGTCGCGGCCTTCCGCTGGGGCCGGGTGGCCATCGCCGATCCGGCCGCGTTCGCCGCGGCCACCGATTCCGGTGCGGCACAGCGTGCTCCGCGGGTCGCGCCCGCCGAACTGCTGGCGGGCACCGGCTTCGACGGCGAGGTCCGGCGGCTGGTGGAACTGCGGGCCGCCGAACTGATCGGCTACCAGAACGTGAAGGTCGCCCGCCGCTACATCAACACCGTCCAGGCCGCGTGGACCGCCGAGCGCGCGGTCACCGAGCGCACCGAGTTCACCGAGGCCGTGGCGCGCGGGCTGTTCAAGTTCACCGCCTACAAGGACGAGTACGAGGTCGCGCGACTGCTGGTCGATCCCGCGTTCCTGGCCGAGGTCGAGGCGCAGGTCCCCGGCGGGGAGAACCTCACCTACAAGCTGCACCCGCCGGTGCTGCGCGCGCTGGGCCGCGAGAAGAAGATCGGTCTCACCCCGAAATCCCATGTGGCCCTGAAGCTGCTCGCCAAAGGCAAGGCGCTGCGCGGCACCAAGCTCGACCCCTTCGGCTACGCCCATGTCCGGAAGGTGGAGCGGGAACTGCTGTCCCAGTACACCGGCATGGTGCGGCGGCTCGCGGCCGGTCTCACCGTCGACGGGTACGCCACCGCCGTCGAGGCGGCGGCCCTGCCCGACCTGGTCCGGGGCTACGAGGACGTGAAGCTCGGCAACGTCGAGCGGTACCGCACCCGCCTGCGCGAACTCGGCCTCGACGGCTGACCGACAGCTCACCACTCAATTCCACACCTACCCACCGTGTTCCGGCAGCGGCCTGGTCCTGCCGCCGGAGCCGGGTGACGCGCGCCGCCGAGACGTCGCGTGGACACCCACACCCGCTCGCCCCGGCGCTACCGCCGCGGCCACCCACTGCTGCCGCTCGTCCGGCAGCGCCCGGCCGCCCACCCCGCGGCCACCCACCCCGCCGCCACGAGCGGCGTCCACGAAAGGAATCGACCGTGACCGCAATGCACACCGACGCAGGGGTTTTCGGCCGCTCGCACGAACTGAGCGCCCGGCGACACGAGCAGGTGGTGTTCTGCGAGGACGACCGCAGCGGACTCAAGGCGATCATCGCGATCCACTCGACCACGCTCGGCCCGGCGCTCGGCGGCACCCGGATGTACCCGTACGCCTCCGAGGCGGCCGCGCTGGACGATGTGCTGCGGCTGTCGTGGGGCATGACCTACAAGGCCGCGGCCGCCGGGGTGGATCTGGGCGGCGGCAAGGCCGTCATCATCGGCGATCCGGCGCTGGACAAGAGCGAGGAGTTGTTCGCCGCCTACGCGCGCTTCGTGGAATCCCTCGGCGGGCGGTACATCACGGCCGGTGACGTGGGCACCGACACCGACGATCTGGACGCGATCGGCCGCCATACCGGCTACGTGACCGGGCGCAGCACCGCGGCGGGCGGGTCCGGCGACAGCGCGCGGCTCACCGCCCTCGGCGTGTTCAACGCCATGCGCGCCGGAGCCGAATCCGTGTGGGGCGCACCGACGCTGGCGGGACGTACGGTCGGCGTCGAGGGCGTCGGCAAGGTCGGCCGCGAACTGATCCAGCTGCTGCTGGCCGACGGCGCGGAGGTCTGCGCCACCGACGTGAACACCGCGGCGCTGGAACGCATTTCGACCGATCACCCCTCGGTTCGACTGTTGAGCACCGTGTCCACGGCTCCGGTCGACGTCTACGCCCCTTGCGCCCTCGGCGGCACGCTCACCGCGTCGAGCGCCGAGGCCATCGAGGCGAAGCTCGTCTGCGGGGCGGCCAACAACCAGTTGGCCACGCCCGCGGTGGAATACGCCCTGAACGAGCGCGGCATCACCTGGGTCCCGGATTTCGTGGCCAATGCGGGTGGGCTGGTTCAGGTGGCCGGTGAGCTGCGGCACGCGGCGCCGGCCGAGGTCGAAGACGCAGTGAGGGGCATCTTCGACCGCTGCCGCGACATCATCGCGGAATCCCGGGCCGAGGGCATCGGCACCGGTGCGGCGGCGAACAGGTTCGCGGAACGGCGGCTCGACGCCATCCCGCGAGTTCGCTGACACCGCACCGAATTTCGGAAAGGAGACGCACTGTGGCGTTCGTGAGCGGAGTGTTCCGCACCAAATCGGTCGAGCAATCGATCCGGGATACCGATGAACCGGATTCCAAACTGCGCAAGGATCTGACCGCGCGGGATCTGACCATCTTCGGTGTCGCCGTGGTCATCGGGGCGGGCATCTTCACGCTCACCGCCCGGACCGCGGGCACGGTGGCGGGACCCTCGGTCTCGCTGGCCTTCGTGTTCGCGGCCGTCGCGTGCGGGCTGACCGCGTTGTGCTACGCCGAATTCGCCTCGACCGTGCCGGTGGCGGGCAGTGCGTACACGTTCGCGTACGCCACATTCGGCGAGGTCATCGCCTGGATCATCGGCTGGGATCTGATTCTGGAGTTCGCGCTCGCGGTGTCGGTGGTCGCCAAGGGGTGGTCGCAGTATCTCGGCGAGGTGCTGCACGGGGTGGTGAGCCCGGTCGCGCACATCGGGTCCATCACCTTCGACTGGGGCGCGGTGGTGATCATCGCCGTGGTCGGCACGCTGCTGGCGACCGGCACCAAGCTGTCCTCGCGGGTCTCGGCGGTGGCGGTGGCCATCAAGCTGGCCGTGATCGCGCTGGTGCTGGTGGTCGGCGCGACCTACTTCAAGGCCTCCAACCTGACCCCCTACATTCCCCCGGCCCAGCCTTCGGAGCAGGCGGGCGGCGTGCACCAGTCGCTGTTCTCCTTCCTGACCGGTTCCGGCGGAACCAGTTTCGGCTGGTACGGCCTGCTGGCCGCGGCCTCGCTGGTGTTCTTCGCGTTCGTCGGCTTCGACGTGGTGGCCACCACCGCCGAGGAGACCCGCAATCCGCAGCGCGACGTCCCGCGCGGCATCTTCGCCTCGCTGGCCATCGTCACCGTGCTGTACGTGGCGGTCTCGCTGATCCTCACCGGCATGGTCCCCTACACCGAACTGGCGAGCGGGAATGCCACCCTGGCAACCGCTTTCGCCATCCACGGCGCGACCTGGGTGAAGAACATCATCTCCATCGGCGCGCTGGCGGGCCTGTCGACCGTCGTCATGGTCATGTTCCTGGGACAGACCCGGGTCCTGTTCGCCATGGCCCGCGACGGCCTGCTGCCCCGCGGTCTGGCCCACACCGGCAAGCACGGCACCCCCGTCCGGCTGACCGTCCTGGTCGGCGTGATCTGCGCTCTCCTGGCCGGTTTCGTAGACTTCGGCACCCTCGAGGAAATGGTCAATATCGGCACCCTGGTCGCGTTCGTCCTGGTCTCCCTGGGCGTCCCGATCCTGCGCCGCACCCGCCCCGACCTGAAGCGCGGCTTCCGCGTCCCGCTGGTCCCCCTCATCCCCGTCCTGGCCGCCCTGGCCTGCCTGTGGCTGATGCTCAACCTGTCCATCGAGACCTGGATCCGGTTCGTCATTTGGATGGCCCTGGGCATCGTCATCTACTTCGCCTACAGCCGTTCCCATTCCGTCCTCGGCCGGCGGAAGGCCCCCGCCGCGGAAGCCATCCCGGACCGAGAACCGGACCCGGTCCCCTAGATCTGCACCCCATCGGTGAAGAACCGGCTGTTCACGAGGACGAACTGCTCCTGCTCCGGGGGCAGGTCGTCCTCGTAGTGGATCGCCTCGACGGGGCAGACCGGTTCGCAGGCCGCGCAGTCGATGCACTCGTCGGGGTTGATGTAGGCCATCCGCTCGCCGACCACGATGCAGTCGATCGGGCATTCCTCGATGCAGGCCTTGTCCAGAACGTCCACGCAGTCCGCGCCGATCACGAAAGTCATGGTGCTGATCCTCCGGCCGTTTCCGGTGGTCAGGTAGCGCCCGAACGCTGATCACGTCATAAGCTGTCCTTATGATCCTGCCGCCCGGTACGCCCGACCTGGACGTGCTGGCCCTGCTGGTCTCGGTCGCCGAACTGGGCAGTCTCGGCGCGGCCGCGCGGCGGCACGGCATCAGCCAGCCCGCCGCCAGTATGCGGATCAGCGCGCTGGAACGGCGGCTCGGGTTACGGCTGCTGGATCGCGGGCGCACGGGATCGGTGCTCACCGATGCCGGGCAGGCGGTGGTCGAGCTGGGCCGTCCGGTGCTCGCGGCCGCGCTGGCGCTGACCGAGGGCATTACCGCCCTGCACCGCGTGGAGCGGCCGAGCCTGCGCCTCATGGCCTCGACGACCATTGCCGACCACCGGATTCCGCACTGGCTGACCGCGCTGCGGAAGATCCATCCGGAGCTGGCGGTGGTCCTGGACGTGGCCAACTCGCGGCAGGTGACGGCGGCGGTCGGCGATCGCGACGCCGAGCTCGGATTCGTCGAAGGACCGCATCCGCCACCGGGATT
The DNA here is from genome assembly GCF_050955695.1 of Nocardia sp. CA-136227. Taxonomy (NCBI): domain Bacteria; kingdom Bacillati; phylum Actinomycetota; class Actinomycetes; order Mycobacteriales; family Nocardiaceae; genus Nocardia; species Nocardia sp. CA-136227. The sequence continues at coordinate 1,731,343 of NZ_CP192081.1, read as the reverse complement.
GGGCAGCCGGGTGCTCGCCGCGGACGAGCTGGTGGTGGTCGTCGCGCCGAGTCACCGATGGGCCACCCGCCGCCGACCGCTGACCGCGCGTGAACTCGCCGACACTCCGCTGCTGTGGCGCGAACGCGGCTCGGGCACCCGGGACACGGTGTGGGAGACCCTCGAGATTCACGGGACACCGGCCCCGCCTGCCGCCGAACTCGGTTCCGCTGCGGCGATTCTCGCGACCGCTCGCAGCGGGGCGGCACCGGCGGTGGTGAGCCGGCTGATCGTGGCGCACGAACTGCGGGCGGGCACGCTGCGCGCCGTTCCGCTGGCCGAATCGACGCCGTTGACGAGGAAGTTCCGGGCCATCTGGCATCGGCGCACGCCGCCGACCGGTCCGGCGGCCGAGCTGGTCGATCTGGCCGCCCGCATCGAAGCGGCTCGGACACAGCGGCATTGAACGCGCGGCGGCCCCGCCGCGGAATCAGCTGCGACGGAGCCTCGCTCGGGTCGGGCTAATCGGTGAGGTCCGCGATGGCCGCGCCCGCGGCATTGGTCTGGACCGAGGCGATGCCCTTCTTCGCCGCGTCCTTGCTCGCGTAGGCCTGGCTCTGCGCGATAACCTCGCCGTTGCCGGCCTTGAGCCGCCACCGGAATTTGTCGGCCGCATCAGCGAACAGCTCGAACTTGCCTGACATGACTACCTCGTTCCACGCCTGGAAAGTGCATCTGACATGCCTCAGGGTATGGGCTCGAATGCCGAACGGTCGGAATGGACATGCGGGGGTTTGTCGTACACCGTCTAGTGGGTCGGACGTGGGCTGATACGTTGACTGGGTGACCCGAATGCAGGATGCGACAGCGGCAGATCAGGCGGTCTCCGGGGACGAGGCCGGGACCAGGGCGTACTTCCTCGCGCTGGAGTCCCAGCGCGACGGATTCGAGCGATACCGGGCCACCGCGTCCACGGTGAGCGTGTGGGCGGCAACCATGCAGCACGGCGCACCGCCTTCGGCACTGCTGGCCCGCGCGGTGGAACGGTGCGCACCCCGGGAGGGCACGCGGATCGCGCGGCTGACCATGGAGATCCTCGGCCCGATTCCGGTGGGAGAGATCGAGGTTCGCGCCTGGATCGAGCGGCCCGGCAAGCGGGTCGAGCTGGTGGCGGCAGAACTGGTGGCACCGCAGCCCGACGGCAGTACCCGCGTGGTGGCCAAGGCCGCGGCCTGGCGGATCGCCACGACGGACACCTCCCAGGTCGCACACGCAGCCGATGCCCCGCTGCCGCCCGTACCGGAAGAGGGCAAGGTCAGCTGGGGCCTGCCCGCCGGCTGGGACGTCGGCTACGTGAAGTCGGTGGACCTGCGCGGCGTGGAGAGCGACGACATCACCCGGCGGGTGTGGGTCAAGCCCCTCGTCGAGGTGGTCGAGGGCGAGGAGATCTCACCCCTGGTGCGCGTGTTCTCGGTCGCGGACGTGGCCAATGGCGTTGGCGCACGCCTGGATCCGCGGCACTTCACCTTCCTCAACACCGACCTGACCATCGACCTGTTCCGGCTGCCGGTCGGCGAGTGGATCGGCCTGGCAGTGGAGACCTCGATCGGACCCGACGGGGTCGGCCTGTGCTCGACCGTCCTGCACGACCAGCAGGGCCCGATCGGACGCTGCCTGCAGATCCTCGAGGTGCGCGCCCGGGCCTGACCACCCGGCGATAAGGAAACCTATATCGTCGACGGGATGGACCCGCTGCGTCAGCTGCGCTACTTCATCGCCGTCGCCGAGGAGTTGCACTTCGGCCGCGCGGCCGAGCGGCTGCGGATCGCCCAGCCCGCGCTGAGCCAGCGCATCCGCAAGCTGGAGAGCGAGCTCGGCGCGCGGCTGCTCGACCGCGACAGCCGCCGCGTGGAACTCACCGAGGCCGGACAGATCCTGCTGGTCGAGGCCCGCGACCTGATCGCCCGCTGGGAACGCGCGAAATCGCTGGTCGACAAGGCCCACCGCGGCGAGGTCGACGCGCTGCGGGTGGGCGTGCCGCCCGAACTGGCCGGCCGGGTGCTGGCCGCCATGCTGACCGCGTTCGAGAACCGCCAGGTGCGGGTGGACCTACAGGAGCTGACCACCGCCGAACAGGTCCGCCTGCTCGGCGAACGGGAACTGGACGCGGGCCTGCTGCAATATCCCGCCGAGACGCCCGGCCTCGAATCCGGTCCGGCCGTGGAGACCCCGCTCGGCGTGGTGCTGCCCCGGGATTCCCCACTGGCCCAGCGGACTTCCCTCACCCTGGCCGACCTGAGCGGGCACGGCCTGGTGATCTTCCCGCGCGCCGCCGCCCCCGGCCTCTACGACGCCACCCTGCGCACCTGCTGGGAGCACGGCTTCCACCCCGCCTCGGTGCAGCACGCGGTCAATCCGGAGTTCGTGCTCGGCATGGTGCTGTCGGGTCGCGGCGTCGCCTTCGACACCGGCCTGGTGGCGCAGAAGGAGCCGCGGGTGGTGTGGCGGCCGCTGCCCGAGGGCACGCTGAGCTGGCGACTCGCCCTGACCTGGCCCGCCGCCGCCCCGCATCCGCTGGTGCGGGAATTCGCCGAGCTCATCGTGTCGGTGGTGCAGGGCGACGGCGTCGCGCCCCCGGCCCCGCTTCAGGACGCGCCGCAGCGCCGCCCGTGGGATGTGGTCGCGGGCAGGCAGTGATCGATGCGCTCGATGGCCGTCAGCGCGGCCGTCCCGATCGCCCGGTCCACCACCGGCTGCCGACCGGCCAGATTGTGTGACACCGTGAAAACCGCTACGGCGTAACGACTTCCGTCCGGATACTCGACGACGCCGATCTCGTTGCGGATGCCCGGCAGCGTCCCGGTCTTGGACCAGATGTCGGTCCCGGGCGGGAACGCCGACGGCAGCCGATGCCCGTACACCTGCTGGCGCATGAGATCTCGCACGAACCGGCACGCCTCGGGCGGGCCCGCCAGGTCGCGGCCGATGAGCGTCAGCAGGCGCGTCATGTCGCGGGCGGTCCCGGCGGTGGTGCGCAGCGGATCCACCGCCCGGCTGCCGAACACCTCCTCCGGACTGGATTCGGGGTAGCGCCGAGCGAATTCGAGCAGGTCACGCGCGCCGATGTCCTCGGCCATCAGGTACAGGATGTCGCGAATCGACCCCATCACCCGGGTGTCGGCGAGCCCGAGCTCGCGGACCAGGGAGCGGACGTTGTCGACGCCGACGCGGTCGAACAGCAGGTCCGCGGCGGTGTTGTCGCTGACCGTGAGCGCGAAGTAGGCGGCGTCGCGCAGGCTGTACTCGACATCGTCGTGGCAGCCCGCCGACCCCACCCCGCCCAGCCGGTCCGCGGCCGTGGCGCGCACCCGGTCGGCGGGATCGAGCTGCCCGGCCGCGACCTGCCGCGCGAACTCCAGCACCAGCGGCACCTTCACCACCGAGGACAGCACCACCGGTTCGTCGGCGGCCCAGCCGAATTCGCCGTCACAGTTCAGACAGCGGGCGTGCACGCGGCCTTCGACACCGGCCGTCCCGAAGATCGCTTCCACTCCCCCAGCATTCCCGGCGCCCGGATCGGGCCGTCAACCGCCCGATACTTCGCGAGCCTGTGGGCCTTGCGCTGCGACGATAACGAAACGCTTATCGGTTCTCATCCGTGTTGGTCTTGGACACCGGGTGCTGATCCGTGTTGGGGTGGCTGTCATGGCAGCTTTCAGCAGGAGGGCAAGCACCGGTATCTGTGTCGCGGCCGTACTGGTGGCGGCGACCGGGTGCTCGGGCTCGGATCCCACGTCCGGATTGTCCAAGACCGTCGACGCCTTCGTTGACGCGCTGACCCGCGACGACGTCCCGGCCGCCGCGACCGCGACCAGCGATCCGGCCACCGCCTCGACCACGCTGGGAACGCTGTACGACAACCTCGGCAAACAGGTGCGTTTCGCGGCGAGCAAGGTCGAGAAGACCGACGACGGCGGCACCTTCGCCCTCTCCGCCACCTGGAAGCTGGGCAAGGACGGCAAGAACGAGTGGACCTACACCACCGCGGGCCGCGCCGAACGCTCCGGGAGTGACTGGAAGATCCGCTGGGACCCGGCCACCATCGCGCCCGGCCTGAACATCGGCCCGCTGTCCTACGCCGTCGCCTACCCCGACCCGGCCAAGGTCCTGGACAGCACCGGTGGCCCGCTGCTCACCCAGCAGGCGGTGACCCTGGTGAACGTCGCGCCCGGCGCGGACCCCGCGGCCGTCGCGGCGGCACTGCAACCGGTCGCGCCCGACATCACCGCCGCGAGCCTGCAAGCGGATCTGGCCGCGGCGCAGGGGAAGCCGGTCACCGCGGTCACCCTCCGCGAATCCGATTACGCCACCGTTCAATCCGCGCTCACCACGCTGGCGAACGTGACGACCGCGCAGCAGACGCGACTGCTGGCCGTCGACAAGGCACTCGCCTCACCGACCTTCTCGGGCCTGTCGGAGCTGTGGCAGCAGCGGGCCGACGCCGCCGCCGGATGGGCGGTCCGCGCCCAGGGCAGCGACGGCACCCAGCGGGTCGGCGGCCCGGATCCCCAGCCGGTCACCGATATTCGCACCACCCTCGACGTCGGCCTGCAACGCGCGGCCGAGGCGGCGCTGGCCCCGATCACCACCCCGGCGGCCATCGTGGCGCTGCGGCCCTCCACCGGTGAAGTGCTGGCCATGGCGCAGAACGCGCCCGCCGACGCGCAGGGTCCGATCGGATTGACCGGGCTGTATCCGCCGGGCTCCACCTTCAAGACCGTGACCGTGTCGGCCGCCCTCCAGGCCGGTCAGGTCACCCCGGACACCACCGTCGCCTGCCCCGGCAAGGAGAACATCGAGGGCCGGGAGATCCCCAACGACAACAACTTCGACCTCGGCCAGGTGCCGCTGCACACCGCCTTCGCGCGGTCCTGTAACACCACCATGGGACGGCTGGCCGTGCAGCTGCCGCCGGACGGGCTGACCAATGCCGCCGCCCAGCTCGGACTCGGCATCGACTACGTGACACCGGGATTGACCACCGTCACCGGCAAGGTGCCCACCGCCGACACACCCGCCCTGCGGGTGGAGGAGGGCATCGGGCAGGGCAAGGTGACCGCGTCGCCGTTCGGCATGGCGCTGCTGGCGGCGTCCCTCGCCCACGGGTCGGTCATGCCGCCGGCGATCGTGCAGGGTCAACCCGGCAAGCCCGACCGGCAGCCACCGGCCCTGCCGCCCGGCATCGCCGATCAGGTGAAATCCATGATGCGCGAGACCATCACCGGCGGCACCGCCACCGCCCTGCGCGACATCCCCGGCCTGCTCGGCAAGACCGGCACCGCCGAATACATCGACGACAAGCACGCGCACGGCTGGTTCGTCGGCATCGACGGCGATCTCGCCTTCGCCGTCTTCATCAGCGACGCGGGCAGTTCCGACCCGGCCGTGCAGGCCGCGGGCCGCATGCTGCGCGCACCGCGCTGACCAGCCGCAACACTCCACACCGCTCGAAACCGATTGAAAGGCTTGTTTTGCCGACCCTGAAATACCGCGCCCTGGCATCGCTACTCGTGCTCACGCCGCTGTTCGCGGCCTGCGGCACCGACTCGAAAAGCGAGGCCACCCACAACGAGCCGTCGACCACGTCCGCGCCGAACGACGCCGCCCTGCGGGCGCTCGAGGAGCAGCACGGCGCGCGGGCGGGCGTCTTCGTGATCGACACCGGCACCGGCACGACCGTCGGCTACCGGCAGGACGAACGCTTCACCTTCAACTCCACGTTCAAGGGCCTGGCCTGCGGCGCGCTCCTGAAGATGCATCCCCTCGCCAGCGGATTCTTCGACCAGGTCATCCATTTCGGCGCGGACAAGGTGGTGACGGGCTCGCCGGTCACCAGCACCCGGGTGGACACGGGGATGTCGGTGAGCGAACTCTGTGACGCCGCCATCACCCGCAGCGACAACACCGCGGGCAATCAGCTGCTCGAATTGCTCGGCGGCCCACAGGGATTGACCCAGTTCCTACGGTTGCTCGGCGACGACAAGACGCGCAGCGACCGCTGGGAGCCGGAGCTCAACACCGATATCCCCGGCGACGAGCGCGACACCACGACCCCGGCCGCCCTGGCCGGCGACTATCGGAAGCTGGTCGTCGGCAATACCCTCGCCGATCCGGAACGCAAGCAGCTGACCGCATGGCTGCTCGCCAATACCACCGGCGACGCCCGCATCCGCGCCGGACTGCCCGCGGACTGGAAGACCGGCGACAAGACCGGTTCCGGCGACTACGGCACCGCCAACGACGCCGCCGTCACCTGGCCCGCCGACGGGTCCGCGCCGCTGGTGATCGTGGTACTCACCGCCAAGCCGGACAAGGACGCGGCCTACGACAATCCGCTGGTGGCCGCGCTCACCAAGGAAGCCGTGCACGCCGTCCGCTGAAATGACCTGTCACGCAGTCATTTCGGTCCGCTCATCGCCTCGGTGACGCCGATCTCGCCCGCCATCACGCCCAGCAGGATGCGCCGGAAGCTCGGGCATTCGGCGTGACTCGGGGCGGGACAGGCGGCGGCATGCCGGAGGCCGTCCCGGACCGCGGTCATCTGCGTGATGGTGCGGTCCAATTCGTCGGCCTTGCCGGTGAGCAGGGCCCGATCCACCCGGAGTTCGCCCTGCGGGCCGAAGACCAGCACGATGTCGTCGAGGGAGAATCCGGCGGTGCGGCCCAGCGAGATGAGGGCCAGCTGTTCGAGCACGGAACTGTCGAACTGGCGGCGCAGGCCGCGCCGGCCGGTGGACGCGATCAGGCCGCGTTCCTCGTAGTAGCGCAGGGTCGAGGCGGGGACGCCGGTGCGGCGGACCACCTCGGCGATGTCCAGGCTGGTCATCGGGGTTACCTCGTACTTGACCTCGAGTCGGCTTGAATTGAGACAGTGTAGTTCTCCGTCCGTTCCCCGATGAAGGACAGCGATCATGACGACACCGCTCGACAAGGATCAATCCGACCGCTGGGCCACCTCCGGCACCGCCTGGGTCGACTTCCAGGACCTGATCGGCCGGGTGCTGCGGCCGCTCGAGGACCTGCTGGTCGAGACCGCACGCACCGACGGCGCCCGGCGGGTGCTGGATGTCGGCTGCGGCACCGGCGGCACCACCCTGGCCGTCGCCCGCGCGACGGGCGCACGCTGCACCGGCGTCGATATCGCCGAGCCGATGCTCGAGGCGGCCCGCGCCAATGCCGAACGGGCCGGCCTCCCGGTGGATTTCGTGTGCGCCGACGCCCAGACCCACACCTTCGACCCGGTCCACGACCTCGTCATGTCCCGTTTCGGGGTGATGTTCTTCGCCGACCCGGTGGCCGCGTTCACCAATCTGCGCCACGCCACCCGATCCGGCGGACGGCTGGCCTGTGTCGTGTGGCGGGCCGCCGCCGACAACCCGTTCTTCACCACCGCGGAAGACGCGGCCGCCCCGCTGCTCCCCGATCTCGGGCCCCGAATCCCGGACGCCCCTGGGCAATTCGGGTTCGCCGACCGCGACCGGGTGGCCGGGATCCTGGCCGACGCCGGCTGGACCGATATCGACATCACCCCGGTCGACGCCGACTGCGCGCTGCCCGAATCCGAACTCACCGGCTACGTCTCCCGATTGGGACCGGTCGGCCTGGCGCTGCTCGAGGCCGACGAGGCGACCCGCGCGAAGGTCGTCGAGGTCGTCCGCGCCGCCTTCGAACCCTTCGTCCACGACGGCGCGGCCCGCTTCACCGCCGCCTGCTGGCTGCTGCGCGCCACCGCCCCGGAGCACGGCTGACATGCCCATCCTCGATCTCTCCGTGCCGATCCGATCCGGCATGCCCGTCTACCCGGGCGATCCCGAGGTGACCGTGCGACCCGCGCTGACCGTGGCCGCCGACGGCGTCAATGTGCTGCACCTTGACATGGGTTCGCAGACGGGCACGCACGTGGACGCGCCCCGGCACATCGACGACGCCCTGCCCGCCCTCGACGAGCTGCCGCTGGAGCGATTCACCGGACCGGCCGTCGTGGTGGACGCGCGAGCCACGGGCGGCGGTCGGCCGATCGGGCGCGAGTACTTCGAGGGGCGGGTGGCTGCGGGCGTGATCGTGCTGGTGGCGACCGGATGGTCGGAGCACTGGGGCACGCACGAGTACCTGAACCATCCGCATCTGACCGTGGCGGCCGCCGAGTATCTGGTCGCGTCGGGGGTGCGGACGGTCGGCATCGACGCGCTCAGCGTGGACCCGACCCCCGCCGAGGAGATTCCGGTGCATCGGATCCTGTGCGGGGCGCACGCCGTGATCGCCGAGAATCTGACCGGTCTGGCGGCGGTGCTGGCGGCGCAGGAGGCCGGTCAGCGGGTGGAAGTGTCGCTGTTCCCGCTGCGGCTGCCCGGGGCGGACGGGGCTCCGGTGCGGGCGGTGGCGCGCGTCGGAATGTGAGAGAAACGTCAGTGTGTCGCATTTTGCGGCGCAGGTCACGCGATGTCCCTAGACTGCTCAGGACCATCTGGGGAGTCGGGGCCCCGACCACGCTCGATCCGAAGGATTTTCGCACGTGAACCGTTACGCCGTAACCACTTTGCTAGCCGTTGCGGCACTGCTGCCCGCCGCGCCCGCCGCCATGGCGGAGATCGCCCTCATCGACACCACCACGACGACTCCGTCGACCACGTCGCCGACCACGACGACGCCGACCACGACGCCGGGCACCAATACTCCGGGCACCACGCCGGGCTGCACCGTCACCGCGGGCCCCGCCACGGCCACGACCACCACCCCCTGCCCCACCAATACCGACCCGGCGCCGAAGAGCCCGATCGAGGCCTTGGTCACCGGTTCCTCCGGCTTCAAGCTGGGCGGGGCGCTCGGTTCGTCGAACACCAACTCCGCCGAACCCGGCACCTGCACCGTCTTGGGCACCGCCTCCGCGCTGTCCGGCATGGCGGCCCTGGGCTGCGGCCCCAACGGTCCGGGCCAGATCGGCTGAGTCCGACCCCCACCGGTCGAGCATGGTCGAAGGGGCATCAGCGCACTGCTGATGCCCCTTCTGCCGTGTCCGTGATGCCCGCGGTCAGCCGCGGTCGGCGTTGCCCGCCTTCCACTGCTCCCACGGAATGTTCCAGTCGCCCAGCCCGTCCACACCGGACAGCGTGCCGCCGACGGTGTTCTTCACGATGGTGATGTCGCCGCGTTTCACGTTGTCGTAGACCCATTTGGCGTCGGCCGGGCTGAGGTTGAGGCAGCCGTGGCTGGTGTTCGAATAGCCCTGCGCGCCCACCGACCACGGGGCCGAGTGGAAGAAGATGCCCGAGTACGAGATTCGGGTCGCCCAGTCCACGGGCGTCTTGTAGCCGTTGGGCGAGTTCACCGCGACTCCGTAGGTGGAGGAATCCATGATGATGCGGTCGAACTTGTCGCCCACGATGTAGACGCCGTTGTCGGTGGGGGTGGAGTCCTTGCCCATGGAGGTGGGCATGGTCTTGATCACCTCGCCGTTGCGTTCCACGGTGACGATCTTGGTGTTGTCGTCGGAGGTGAAGACGGTGGCGTCGCCGATGGTGAAGCTGGAGTGGAGGTCGCTGTCGCCGACCAGGCCGCCGCCCAGGTCGTGGCCGTAGGCGTTGACCGCGATGTCGACCTTGGTGCCCGGGGTCCAGAAGTTCTGCGGCCGCCACCGCACCTCGCGATTGTTGACCCAGTAGAACGCGCCCTCGACCGCCGGCGTCGTGGTGATCTTGATCGCGTTCTGGGCGGCCTTGCGGTCCGGAATGTTCTCGTCGAACTGCACGGCCACCGGCTGACCGATGCCGACCACGTCGTTCTCGGCGGGCAGCAGATACGGGTGGGTGCGGTTGTTCGGGGAGATCGTGGTGAAACTCATCACCGAGGTGGTCGCCCCGCCCAGGCCGATGGCCTCGACCGCCAGCTTGTAGGTGCGCCCGAATCCCAGCTGCTCGGCCAACTTCCACGAGCGGCCGTCGGCGGCGAGCTCACCCGGCACCGGCTTGCCGTCCGGATTGCTCAGCACGACAGCGGTGAACTTGCCGTCCTCCACCTTCAGGTTCAGCTCGCCGGGCGCCACGCCCTTGTCGCCGTCCTTCACCGGGGAAAGCAGCTTCGGCTTCATCAGTTCGCTGATCGGGTTGGAATCGATTGCCACCGAGGACTTCTGGCCGCTACCACCGGAGGAACATCCGACCAGTGCCAGCGCCACCACGGACAGCACCACCCCGGCCCCCCATAGCTTCCCGGTCCGCCGTCCGCCGTGCCTCTCACCCATCGCATCCCCACTTCACGTCTCGGCGCGCGGCCGGCCACCCACCAAAGGCTTCCCCCACAACATCCGAGATCGCCCCCGCCGTGTTAACAACCCTCAACAACTCGAAAGACCACCAGCTCAGAGGGGCGATTTCACTTTCCGCGACCATCCCTGTTAATGTTCTATCCGCACCGCAGAGAGCCCGGAGCGCAAGACCGAGGCCCCCGGCGGAGTAACACGCGCCATTAGCTCAATTGGCAGAGCAGCTGACTCTTAATCAGCGGGTTCGGGGTTCGAGTCCCTGATGGCGCACAATACGAAGCCCCTGACCAGGCAATCCGGTCGGGGGCTTCGTTCGTTCTCGGCTACTTCCCGTGCTCGGCAACGGCTTTGACGATGTCCTCCGGGGTGGGGAAACCCTGGCGGGTCTTGGCGGCCACGGTCTGACCATCCACTGTGACGCGGTACACACCGCCCGAGCCCGGGACCAGTTCCGGTGCGATACCGAGCTCGGTGTCGAGGGCGTCGGCGGCGGCGCGGGCGCGCTTCAGGTAGCCGCAGGGTTTGCAGTAGGTGATGACGACGGCGGGCATGGTCGTACTCCTCACGGTGCGGGTGTCGGATGGGTTGGGGTTCAGTCGTTCTCGTCGCCGGGGAGGGTCCAGGCGCGGGTGGTCGCACCCAGCCGGGTCCAGGTGTTGATGATCGCGATGTGCCAGACCAGTTCGGCGAGTTCCGATTCGGAGAATCTGGCCGCGGCTTCCTGCCAGACGGCGTCCCCGACCTCGCTGTCGGCGATCCGGGTCATGGCCTCGGCGAGGTCGAAGGCGGCACGCTCGCGCGGGGTGAAGAAGGGGGCCTCGCGCCACACCGCGACCAGGTTCACCCGGCGCGCGGTGTCCCCGGCGGCCACCGCGTCGCGGGAGTGCATGTCGACGCAGTAGACGCAGCCGTTGATCTGGGCCACGCGCAGCTTCACCAGTTCGCGCAGCGGCTTCTCCAGGGACGACCGTTGCGCGACCCGCTCGAGGCCGTTCATGGCCTTGGCGATCTCGGGGGTCAGGTCGTCGATGGCGAGGCGGGTGGTCGGCTGGACGTAAGCGCTGGTTTTCGTTGTCATGCTTCAACGGTAGGCCGATAATGGACCAATGTTAGGAGCCAATCAGATGGCGAATTCCTGGTCCAATTCCGGTGTGGATCTGCATCTGCTCGTCGAGCCGGGGCCGGGGCGGCGGGTCGGTGTGGAGCAGGCCTTGCGCGAGGCGATCCGGGACGGCCGTCTCGCCGCCGGGGAGCGCCTGCCACCGAGCCGAACCCTGGCCGTCGAACTCGGGCTCTCGCGCGGGACGGTCAGCGCGGCCTACGACCAGTTGATCGCGGAGGGGCTGTTGATCGCGCGGCAGGGCTCGGGCACGCGCGTCGCCGACGCTGTCGCCACACCCGGCCCCGCCACTCCGCCCGTCGTCGGCCGCCCGAAACCCGCTGCGCCACGGCACAATCTGCGGGCGGGCAGTCCCGACATCAGCCGTTTTCCCACCACCGCCTGGCTGGGCGCGGCCCGGAAGGCCCTGGGCGCGGCACCCGCGGACGCGTTCGGGTACGGCGATCCGTGCGGGCGGATCGAACTGCGATCCGCGCTGGCCGACTACCTGGGCCGCACCCGCGGCGTGCTGGCCACGCCGGACCGGATCATCGTCACCACCGGCGTCCAGCAGGCGCTGGCGCTGCTCAGCACGGTGCTGACCGCATCCGGCACGACCGCCATCGCCATGGAGGACCCCTACATCCCGTCCTTCCGCGACACCGTGCGAGCCGCCGGACCCGTAGTGCGGCCGCTGCCGGTCGACGGCGACGGCGCGCGCGTGGACCTGCTCGGCACGGGCGAATTCGACGGCGTCACAGCCGCGGTCGTCACGCCGAGTCACCAGTTCCCGATCGGTTCGACGCTGGGCCCGGCGCGACGGCAGCACCTCGCCGACTGGGCCCGGGCCGGGCGGCTGGTCATCGAGGACGACTACGACGGCGAATTCCGCTACGACCGGCAACCGGTCGGCGCGATCCAGGGCATCGCGCCCGACCACGTCGTGTACCTCGGCACCGCGTCCAAGACGCTCGGCCCCGGACTGCGCCTGGCCTGGATGGTGCTCCCGCCGCATCTGGTCGGCCCGGTCGCCGAGGCCAAGCGACTGGCCGACCACCACTCCGAGACGCTGGGGCAGCTGACTCTGGCCGAACTGATCACCTCGCACGCCTACGACCGGCACATCCGCGCCTCGCGGCTGCGCTATCGCCGCCGCCGCGACCTGCTCGCGGATCGCCTGAAACCCCGGGCGGGGCGACCGCTGACCGGTTTCGCCCTGTCCGGGATCGCCGCCGGACTGCACGCGCTGATCCGGCTCGAGCCCGCCGGCCTGACCGAGGCCGAAGTCCTGTCCCGCGCACGCGAGTACGGCCTGGCGCTCGAGGGCCTGTCCGGAATGTGGCTCTCCCACGAGGCGCGACCCGACCGGCCGCAAGGACTCGTCGTGGGATTCGCGGCGCCCTCCGAGAGCGCCTACCCGGCCGCGCTCGACGCCCTGGTGCGCGCGCTCTCCTGGAGTGCGACCCCGCGATGACCGCCGGGTCGCCCGGCCTCACCAGACCGGTTCGGGATCCCGACTCCGGTTCAGGCCACGTCCCGATCGCGGCGGGCCAGGGTTTCGGCGGCGTGCCGCGCGATGCTGGCGGCTTGGCGAGCCTGGGCTTCGGGGTGCGCGGTGCGCTGGTCCAGCGCGGCGCGAATTCGTTCGAAGGACGCGGCGGCGCCGTCGACCGCGTGCCGCAGGGCCGCGAATTGGGCGATCAGGTCAACCACCTCGTGGGTGGTGAGGGTCAGGGTCGGGTGTTCCTGGCCGGTCAGGATGGCCTCCGCCGCGGATTCCGCCCAACGCGAGTGCAGTACGTCGAGGATGTCGGCCACTCTGATCGCCTCCCACAGTCACGGCCCCAAATGACGCTTTGCCCACGATACGTACGAGTAACCCCCTACCGCGGTGGTATCGAGAGCAGCAGACGTGCACACTACCGGTGACCGGCAGTCCAAACGCTGCCCGACCGGGCCTTCGCAACATAAAGGAGCTGACGGGTGTTCAGCCGTATTGCCATTGTGAACCGCGGTGAAGCCGCGGTACGCCTCATTCACGCTGTGCGGGATCTGGCGGCCGAGACCGGCCTGCAGATCCAGACGATCGCGCTGCACACCGATGTGGATCGCAACGCGACCTTCGTCCGTGAAGCCGACGTCGCCTACGACCTCGGGCCCGCCTCGGCGCGCCCGTACCTGGATCTGAAGGCGCTCGAGCAGGCGCTCAAGGCGACCAACGCCGATTCGGCGTGGGTCGGTTGGGGTTTCGTGGCCGAGGATCCGGCCTTCGCCGAACTGTGCGAGCAGATCGGGGTGACCTTCATCGGTCCGAGCCCCGATGCCATGCGCAAGCTCGGTGACAAGATCGGCGCGAAGCTGATCGCCGAGGAGGTCGGCGTGCCCGTCGCGCCGTGGAGCCGCGGCGGCGTCGATACCGTGGAGGCCGCGCTGGCGGCGGCCGAGGACATCGGCTACCCGCTGATGTTGAAGGCCACCGCCGGTGGTGGTGGTCGCGGTATCCGCATGATCACCAATGCCGACGAGCTGGTCGACGCCTACGAGCGGACCCGGCAGGAGGCCGCGCGCGCCTTCGGCAGCGGTGTGGTGTTCCTGGAGCGTCTGGTCACCGGCGCCCGTCACGTCGAGGTGCAGGTGATCGCCGACGGTCAGGGCACCGCGTGGGCGCTGGGCGTGCGCGACTGCTCGGTGCAGCGGCGCAACCAGAAGGTCATCGAGGAGTCGGCCTCGCCGGTGCTGCGTCCCGAGCAGGCCGCCGAGCTGAAGGCCTCGGCCGAGCGGCTGGCGATCGCGGTGGGTTACCGCGGCGCGGCGACGGTCGAGTTCCTGTACCACCCGGGCGACGAGCTGTTCGCGTTCCTCGAGGTCAATACCCGTCTGCAGGTCGAGCACCCGATCACCGAGTCCACCACCGGATTCGACCTGGTGCGCGCGCAGCTGCACGTGGCCTCCGGCGGCAAGCTCGAGGGTCAGCCGCCCGCCGAGCGCGGCCACGCCATCGAGGCCCGGCTCAATGCCGAGGACCCCGACCGCGACTTCGCGCCCGCCCCGGGCCGGATCGCCCGCCTGGATCTGCCCGCCGGCCCCGGCATTCGCGTGGACACCGGTGTCAGCGAGGGCGATACGATCCCCGCCGACTTCGACTCCATGATCGCCAAGATCATCGCCTACGGCCGTGACCGCGACGAGGCGCTGGGCCGCCTGCGCCGCGCCATGTCGCAGACCCGCGTGGTCATCGAAGGCGGTTCCACCAACAAGAGTTTCGTGCTCGATCTGCTCGAGCAGCCCGAGGTGATCGACGGCAGCGCCGACACCGGCTGGATCGACCGCGTCCGCGCGCAGGGCCGCCTGGTCTCGCATCGCCACTCGGCGATCGCGGTGGCCGTGGCCGCCATCGACGCCTACGAGGAGGAGGAGCGGGCCGAGCGCGAGCGCCTGCTGTCCACCGCGGCCGGTGGCCGTCCGCAGGTGCAGCACGAGAGCGGCCGACCGCACGACCTGAAGCTGCGCGGCGCCGCCTACCGGGTGCGAGTCGCGCGCATCGGCGCGCACCGCTTCCGGATCGGGATCGAAGCCGGCGGCGATATGCGTTCGGCCGATGTGGATCTGGAGCGTTTCGACCGGCACACCGGCCAGATCGTGGTGAACGGCAGCCGTTTCCGGGTCGTCACCGGCACCCACGGACCGGTCACCCTGGTCGACGTCGAGGGTGTGACGCACCGGATCAGCCGCGACGAGGGCGGCGTGGTCCGCTCCCCCGCGCCGGCGCTGGTGGTCGCCACCCCGCTGGCCGTCGGCGACGAGGTCGAGGCGGGCGCGCCCGTGCTGGTGCTGGAGTCCATGAAGATGGAAACCGTACTGCGCGCGCCGTTCCGGGCCCGGCTCAAGGAGAGCGCGGTCGCGGTCGGCTCTCAGGTGGAGACCGGCGCGCCGCTGCTGCGGCTGGAGCCGATCGCCGATGACGCCGAGACCGAGACCGCCGCTCCGGCCGCCACCGTCGAGCTGGATCTGCCGGGCGCGCCCGCGCCGGTCCTGCCGCACGAGGGCCTGACCCGCAGCCTGCAGGATCTGCGCAGCCTGCTGCTGGGCTTCGATGTGGACCCGCACGACGAGCAGCGGGTGCTCGACGACTACCTGGCCGTGCGCCGGGCGGCCGTCGCCGACAACCGCCGGCCGCTGGCCGAGGAAGTCGAGCTGGTGCAGGTCTTCGCGGATCTGGCCGAGCTGAGCCACAACCGGTCCTGGGAGGACAACGGCTCGCAGGGCCACGTGCACAGCGCCCGCGAGTTCTTCCACACCTATATGCAGAGCCTCGATGTGGAGCGGGCCGGGCTGCCCGAGTCGTATCGGGCGGATCTGCGCGCGGCGTTCGCGCACTACGGTGTCGCCGAGCTGGATCGCTCGTCCGACCTGGAGGCGGCGGTCTTCCGCATCTTCCTGGCCCAGCAGCGGCCGGCCGGAACGGTCACCGTCATCACCGCGCTGCTGCGCGAGTGGCTGAGCGAGCCGGTGCCGGACCGCGCGCTGCGCGAGCCCGCCGGTCTGGCGCTGGAGCGCCTGGTGACCGCGACGCAGTTCCGGTTCCCGGGTCTGGCCGACCTCGCGCGTGGTGTGGCGTACGCCTGGTACGCCCACCCGCTGCTGCGCCGCAACCGCGCCCGGGTGTACACCACCGTGCGCAAGCACCTGAGTTTCCTGGACGCCCAGCCGGATACGGCCGAGCGCACCGACCGCATCGCGGACATGGTGCGGGCGACCGAGCCGCTGGTGCGTCTGCTGGGTCAGCGCCTGGTGCGCGGCAGCACCGACAACACCGCCATGCTGGAGGTGCTGACGCGGCGCTACTACGGCAACAAGGACCTCACCGATGTGCGGACCGAGGAGTCGAACGGGCAGCGTTTCGTCATCGCCGAGCGCCGGGGCGTGAACCTGGTGTCGTCGGCGGTGAGCTTCGACGCGCTCGACACCGTGCTGCGCGGGCTGGCCGAGGTGGCGCGTGACTGCTCGTCCGTCGAGGCCGACGTCTACCTCAGCTGGGAGAAGCAGCCGGAGGACTTCGAGGCGATGGCGGTGGCGCTGCAGGAAGCGCTTGCCGGACAGCCGCTTCCGAGCCAGGTGCACCGGATCACCTGCACGGTGGCGGGCAGCGGTGGCGCGGTCATGCACCACCACTTCACCTTCCGGCCCGCGACCACGGGGATGTCGGAGGAGCGGCTGATCCGCGGTCTGCACCCGTACATCGCCCAGCGCATGCAGATGCGCCGGCTGCGCAAGTTCGACCTCACCCGCCTGCCGTCCTCGGACGACGAAGAGGTGTACCTGTTCCGCGCGGTGGCCAAGGAGAACCCGGCCGACGACCGCCTGATCGCGTTCGCGCAGGTGCGCGACCTGGCCGCGCTGCGCGAGCACGACGGCCGCCTGCTGGTGCTGCCCACCGCGGAGAGCACCATCGCCACCTGCCTCGACTCCATCCGCCGCGCCCAGGCGCAGCGGCCGTCGAACAAGCGGTTCAACACCAACCGGATCGTCATGTACATCTGGCCGGTGGTGGATGTGACCCGCAGCGAGCTGGAGACGGTGATCGCCGGGCACGTGCTGCCGATGACGGCGGGCGCGGGCCTCGAGGAGATCCTGCTCATCGCCCGCCAGCGTGATCCGCAGACCGGTCAGCTGGAGAAGATCGCGGTGCGCGTCTCCTTCGACGCGACCGGCGGTGTCCAGGTGAGCGTCGGTGAGCGCACCGACGACGCGGTCGAGCCGCTCGACGAGTACCGGCAGAAGGTGCTGCGCGCGGGTAGCCGCAACACCGTCTACCCGTACGAATTGACCGGTCTGCTGGGTGATTTCACCGAGTACGACCTCGACGCCTCGCACACCCTGGTGCCGGTGGACCGGCCCAAGGGCCGCAACAGCGCGGCGCTGGTGGCCGGTGTGGTCACCACCCCGACCCCGCAGCATCCGGCCGGTGTCATGCGTGTCGCCCTGCTGGGTGACCCGACGAAGTCGCTGGGCGCGCTGTCGGAGCCGGAGTGCCGCCGGGTGATCGCGGCCATCGATCTGGCCGAGTCGCTGCGGGTGCCGCTGGAGTGGTACGCGCTGTCCTCGGGCGCCCGCATCTCGATGAAGTCGGGCACCGAGAACATGGACTGGGTGGCGGCCGCGCTCAAGCGGATCGTCGAGTTCACCCAGGCCGGCGGCGAGATCAATATCGTGGTCAACGGCATCAATGTCGGTGCGCAGCCGTACTGGAACGCCGAGGCGACCATGCTCATGCACACCAAGGGCATCCTGGTGATGACGCCGGAGTCGGCGATGGTGCTGACCGGCAAGCAGGCGCTGGACTTCTCCGGCGCGGTCTCGGCCGAGGACAACTTCGGCATCGGCGGCTACGACCGCGTGATGGGCCCGAACGGCCAGGCCCAGTACTGGGCGCCGAATCTGCTTGCCGCGCGGGACATCCTGATGGCGCACTACGACTTCTCGTACGTGGTGCCCGGCGAGGACGGTCCGCGCCGCGGCCCGACCGCCGACCCGATCGACCGTGACGTCTCCGACTTCCCGCACGTGCAGGAGGGCAGCGACTTCACGACCGTCGGGGAGATCTTCTCGTCCGCCGCGAACCCGGATCGCAAGAAGCCGTTCGACATTCGCACCGTGATGCGGGCGCTGGCCGACCAGGACCACGAGGTGCTGGAGCGGTGGGCGGGCATGGCCGACGCCGAGACCTCCGTCGTCTTCGACGCGCGGCTGGGCGGAATCCCGGTGTGCCTGTTGGGCATCGAGTCCAAGAACGTGGGGCGGCGCGGCTTCCCCGCCACCGACGGACCCGACACCTACACGGCGGGAACGCTTTTCCCGCAGTCGTCGAAGAAGGCGGCGCGGGCGATCAACGCGGCCAGCGGCAACCGCCCGCTGGTGGTGCTGGCCAACCTGTCCGGCTTCGACGGCTCGCCGGAGTCGATGCGCAAGGTACAGCTGGAGTACGGCGCCGAGATCGGCCGGGCCATCGTCAATTTCGACGGTCCGATCGTGTTCTGCGTGATCTCCCGCTACCACGGCGGCGCCTTCGTGGTGTTCTCGAAGACCCTGAACCCGAGCATGACCGTGCTGGCGCTGGAGGGCTCGTTCGCCTCCGTGCTGGGCGGCGCCCCCGCCGCGGCGGTCGTGTTCTCGGGCGAGGTCAGCGCGCGCACCGAGGCCGACCCGCGGGTGCGTGACTTCGAGCTGCGCGCGGCGAACGCCTCCGGCACCGACCGCGCCACCCTGACCGCGGAGCGCGACGACCTGCGCTTCTCGGTGCGGGCGGAGAAGCTGGGTGAGGTGGCCGCGGAGTTCGACCGCGTGCACAACATCCAGCGCGCCGTCGAGGTGGGTTCGGTGGACGCCATCATCAGCACCGTCGAGATGCGCCCGCGCATCATCGCCGCCATCGAGGCCGGGCTCGCCCGCCACTGATCGATGAGACGCGAAACGCCCCGGCAGTCCGACTGCCGGGGCGTTTCTCGTTCGATCAGGAAGCTCAGAAGCCGCGCAGGCGGTCCGGGGTGATGCGGACCGGGACGGAGTAGTCGGCGAAGAACTCTTCGCGGGTCATGCCGATCTCGACCAGGCCCTTGGCGTACTTCTCGACGTAGGCGTCGAGCTCGGCGGGGGTCGGGTCGGTGGTGTCGACGCGGGCGGGGCCGTTGAAGACCACGACCTGGCCGCCGCTGGCGGTGCTGTTGAGGTTCAGCGACACCCGCGGGTCGGCGGCGATATTGCGGAGCTTGGGCGTGCCGGGCTGGGTGAAGATCAGGAACTCACCGTTGGCCCACTGGAACCAGACCGGGTTGGGTTGCGGCGTACCGCTGGGGCTCACGGTGGTCAGCCAGACAATGCCATCCTCCGCCAGACGTTTGGTGACCAGGGCACCGAATTCGGTGTCGGTGTCGATGAGCGGCGAGGAAGCGGACATGCGGTCTCCTTGCGAGGTGTGGGTCGGTTCGATCCATGACGGTCAACGCCCCACTGTCCGTGGGCATTCCGCGTTTCAGACGATCTTCTCGGGCCACAGTCCGGTGCCGTCGCTGAGCAGCATGGCCTCGGCCACCGCCTCGTCGATGACCTGCCGGGTCTGCCGGTCCGTGGTGATGCGGGCGAACTCGGCCACCGACACGCGATGGCCGGTGTCGGTGATGGCGCCCTCGCGGTCGAATTCGGCGGCGAACCGTTCGGGGCCGAGCGCGGTGCGGGCCCGGGCGGTGATGCGGTCGACGTCCATCCTCTCACCGCTGGCCAGGGGCGCGCCGGTGGAGGCCCGGGCCTTGGTCGCCGCGCCGAGCAGGCGGGCGGCCCGCTCGTAGTCCTCGACCATCACCGCGGCCCCGGCCAGTCCCTCGACGGCCAGTGCGACGGCCCGGATGTCACCGGCGACGGAGGCGGCCGACAGGCTCTCGGTGTGCAGGGTGCGGGCGGCGTCGGCGTCGCCGCGCAGTTCGGCGATGAAGCCGAGTTCGGCCAGCACCAGCGCGACGCCATTGTGGGCCTCGATGGCGGCGAGCCAGCCCAGCCACCGGTTGAGGTGCTTCTCGGCGTCCTCCAACCGGCCCTGCCGCCGCGCGCTCAGACCCAGACCGATCTCGGCGAACCCCTCCCCCAGCCGGTTGGCGTGACTCACCGCGAGCCGCATGGCCCGGTGATGGAGTTCGTCGGCGGTCCGGAATTCGCCGCGCAGCAAGGCGATTCGACCCAGCAGCGCGAGTTTGTGGGAGGTCTCGGTCCAGAGCCCGAGTTCCTCCACGATCTGCAGTCCCTCGTAGTGCAGGTCGTTGGCCTCGTCGTAGCGGCCCTCGAATTCGGCGAGCACCGCCAGCGCCTCGATGGCCTTGAGCCGGCCCCAGCGGTCGCCGACCTCGTCGAAGATGGCCGCGCTCAGCTGCGCGTGGTCGCGGACGGTCGCGAGGTCGCTGCGGGCGGTGTTCTGGGCGGCGCGCAGGCTCAGCGAGGCCGCGATGCCCCAGTTGTCGTCGAGGGTCCGGAAGGCGGCCAGGGCCCGGCCGACCCGGTCCTGGCTCTCGGGCAGCGCGCCGGAATACCACTGGGCGTAGCCGAGAAACCATTCGCTGCGCGCGAGCGCCCGCAGTTCGGTGTCGCTCTCGTCGCCGTCGAGGGCGGGTGAGGGGCTGACCAGCTGCCCGGCCTCCCCGATGAGCAGGGCCATGCCGGCCCGCCAGCGCAGGATGGTCGCGCGTTCGACCGGGCGCAGCTGCCCGGCCATGGCGCTGACCGCGGACAGGTAGCGGTGCGCCTCGATGAGCCGTCCGCGCAGGAAGCCGAACCAGATCAGCGAGTTGACCAGTCGCATGGCGAGCCGGGCGTTGCGGCACACGATGGCGAAGTCGGCGGCCTTGCGGATATTGGGCGACTCCACGTCGAGCTGTTCGAGCCAGCGGCGCTGGTCGGGCCCGTGCAGTTCGGCGCTGGCGTGCTCGCCGCGGTCGGCGTAGTGCATGGCGTGCCGCAGTCGCAGTTCCAGCAGGGTGCCGGTGGCCTCGAGGTATTCGACGCAGTAGGCCGCGATCGATTCCAGCAGCCGGTAGCGGGGGCCGTGCCGCGATTCCTGCATGACCACCAGGGACTGGTCGACCAACCGGGTGAGCACGGCGAGGATCTCACCGTCCTCGCCGGGATCGCGGATGAGCGCGCGGGTGGCCGCGAGCGAGCAGTCCTCGGCGTGAACGGCCAGCCAGCACAGCACATTTCGTTCGACGCGCGACAGCGGCGCCCAGCTCCAGTCGATGGCGGCACGCAGCGTGCGGTGCCGGTCCGGGGAGTCCCGGAAGCCGCCTTCGAGGACCTGGAAGCGCCGGTCGAGCTGGACGAGCAGTTCGTGCACCCCGAGTACACGAACCTTGGTCGCGGCGAGTTCGATGGCGAGCGGGATGCCGTCGAGGCGACGGCAGATGGCGATGATGTCGTGGATATTGGACGCGTCGACCCGCAGGCCGGTCGCCCGGGCGGCGAAGAGCTGGACCGCGCTGGCGGTGGCGAGCGATTCGGGTCCGGTGGTGTCGGCGGGCGGCAGGTCCAAAGGTTCGACGGCGCTGATCCGCTCGCCGCGGACGGCCAGGGGCGCGCGGCTGGTCGCCAGGATCCGGCAGTTCGCCGATTCGGCGAGGATCGCCTCCACCAGATGGGCCGCCGCCTCGACGACGTGCTCGCAGTTGTCGAGCACCAGCAGGGCGCGGCGCGCCCGCAGGAACGCCACCACCCGGTCCACCGAGTTGAGGCCCGACAGCGACTTGCCGCCCGATCCGGGTGGCGCGTTGACGTCTATGGTCAGCGCCGACAGCACCGCGTCCGCCAGCACTTCCGGCCCGTGCGAGCGGTCCAGGGCGTCGAATTCGACCAGCCAGATGCCGTCCACGAAGCTGTCGACCAGGCTGTGCGCGACCGCCAGGGCGAGCCGGGACTTCCCGACGCCGCCGGGGCCCACCAGGGTGACGAGCCGATCCGAGGCGATGTCGGCCCGCACCTCGTGCACCGCCGTGTCCCGCCCGATCAGCGCGTTGGGCGGGGAGGGCAGGTTGTGCCCGAAGGTGCGGCCCGCCACCAGGACCGGTTCGGGTTGCAGGTCGGCGCGCTGTTCGAGGATGGCGCGGTGCAGGTCGACGAGTTCGCGGCTGGGGTCGGCGCCGCGGGTCTCGGCGAGCAGGGCGCGCAGTTCGTTGAAGCTGTCGAGGGCGTCGGCGGCGCGGCCGGAGCGGTAGAGCGCGCGCATCTGGATGGACCGCAGGCGTTCCCGTAGCGGGTGTTCGCGGACCAGTTCGTTGATCTCGGCGATGAGCGTGCGGTGTTCGCCGAGTTCGAGGCGGGCTTCGACGAGTTCGCTGCGGGCGGCGATGCGGGTCTCGTTCAGCGAGGCCGAGCTCTCCTCACCGAAGGGCAGGTCGATGAAGTCGGCGAAGGCGGGTCCGCGCCACAGCGCGAGCGCCTCGCGCAGCAGGTCGGCCCGTACCCGCAGGTCGGTCGAATGCTGGGCGCGCGCAACGATGTCCAGGAATCGGGTGGAGTCCAGCCGGTGCGGTTCTACCCGGAACAGGTAGCCGGCGGGGGTGGTGACGATGTGTTCCCGGCCACCCGGCTCGGCCTGTTCGAGGGCCCGGCGGAGCTGAGAAACCTTGGTGTGCAACGATCTGGTCGGATTGGTGGGCGTGGATTCGGGCCACAGGTCCTCGATCAGCCGGTCGGTGGAGACCGGGACCCCGACATGGGCGATGAGATCGGCGAGCAGCGCCCGCACCAGCGACTCCGGTATCGACACCGGGTCGCCCAGATCCGTAGCGACCTCCAACGACCCCAATACCGCGAACTGCACGACTCGATCCTATCTAATTCACTTTTCAATCAGGTGATCGGAAACCCTCACGGCCCCTGCGGAAGTGGGCCCGAAGCGAACCCGAAGGACCTTCCGACAGAATGGTCCCGAACGATCGACCAAGGCCACGACGGCGAGGGAAGGGATCGCCGCCAGGGGCCCGATTGTTCATGTCGTGCGTGTCACGATCGGCGTTAATGCGCGCCGGTCAGGTCTGGCCGCTCGGGCCTGGGGAGGACTCCGAGGCCGAGACCGACACCGCACCAGCGCCTCCATTGCCGTAGGCGCTCGGACAACAGGGTTCCGCCAGTGTCCCAGGACCCCTGCCGCTCCGCCGCGCACCCCCGCCGACCGCCGAAATTGGTTGGCGCCGTGCGCGTCCGGAAACCGGACGTCCGTGATTCAGCACCGTCAGGGACCAAAGTACCAGGGGATATCGTGTTGTTCAGCCTTCTCGGACCGCTCGAGGTCCGGCACCAGAACCAGCCATTGCGACTCGGTGGCGTGAAACAGCGGGCAACCCTCGCGTACCTACTTCTGCATCCCAATACCGTCGTCCCGGCCAGCCGACTGCTCGACGCCCTGTGGCCCACCGAAACCATGCCCACCTCGGCCCGCAAGATCCTGCACAACGCCGTGTGGTCGCTGCGAAATCTGTTCCCGGAGGACAACAGTGGACCGGTCGCGCTGATCCGGCGCCCGCCGGGGTACGTGCTCGAGGTCGACACCGACCTCATCGACCTGCATCGCTTCTATCGCCTGGCCGACAGCGGACGCGCCGCGGCCCTGGCCGAGGACCTGGACACCGCCGCCGCTCGCCTGACCGAATCGCTGTCGCTGTGGCGCGGTTCACCGCTGTCCGATCTCACCGAGCACGGGGTCGACTGGCCCGAGCTCGCCGCCGCCGCGGACGCCCGGATGTCGGTGTCGGAGGACCTGTTCGAGATCGAGCTGGCGCGCGGCAACCACGCCCGGGTGGTGGACGCGCTCAGCGCGCTGGCCGATTCCGGGCAACTGCGGGAACGCTCCTGCGGGCAGCTCATGCTGGCGCTGTACCGTGGCCGCCGCCCCTCGGACGCGCTGGCCGTCTACACCGCCTGGCGCAATGCCCTGATCGAGAACTACGGGCTGGAACCGGGTTCGGAGCTGCAGACGTTGCAGCAGGCCATCCTGAACCAGAGCCCGTCGCTGCTGCTGCCGGACACCGAACCGGCGCGGCCCGCGCCGGTGGTGGTGGTCGCCCCGGCCGACCGGGTGACCCGCTCCACGGTGCTGTCGGTCCGGATCGAGGCGGGTGGGCCGGACGCGTCCGAGGACAACCCGACCATGGGCGAGCGCTATCTTCCGGCGATCCGGGCGACCGCGGAGTCGTTGGGCGGCACGGTGGTCGGCGTCATCGGCTCCACGGTGATGACGGCGTTCCCGGAGCCGTGCGAGGTGGCCGAGGTGGTGGCCGCCGCGATCCGGCCGCACGAGTGGATCACCGGGGCGCGCACCGAGTTCGGGTCGCGGCTGGAGCCGCGGTTCCGGGCCGCGGTCGTGACCGGTGAGGCCGAAGGCCGTGTCCCCCGGGCGTATTCCGATCTGCGCACCTCGAACCGGTACGCCGACCTGTTCGACGCGTGCGACCGGCTGCTGCTCGACGCGCCCATCGGCTCGGTGACCGTGTGCGATCGCACCCGTCGCGAGTCGGAGACCGTGATCCGCTATCGGCAACGCCCGACCGGGCACTGGTACGCGGCGGGTTTGGAGGGCGCGAACGATTCCGGTGCCGAAACCGATCCGGATGTGCGGATGCTGCTGGGCCTGCGCGAGCGGGTTCAGCATCGGGCGGCCTCGCATCTGGTGGCGGTGGTGGCTCCGGCCGCCACCAGTGCCCGGCGGGTGGCGCGCGCGTTCCGCTCCACCGTGCGCGCACAGGGTGATGCCGAGCTGATCCTGTGCGCCCGTTTCGGTGACGGGGATCGGCTCGACACCCATCGCGCGATGCTGGCCGCCGCGTGCGGTTTCCAGGTGGGTGACGCGCCCGCGAGCATCGCGGCGCGGCTGGCCGAGGCGGCGGGTCATCCGCTGCGTCCGCCGGTGGCGGCGCGCAAGCTGGCCGAGGCCCTGTACCCGCTGGCCACCGGAACCCAATACGACGATCCGGCGCAGGTCCGGCAGATGCTCACCGCCTGGACCGAATTGCTGTGCGCCAAGGCGGGTCTGGGTCCGATGACCCTGATCTTCGAGGACGCCCATCTGGCCGACCACGCCAATCTGGATTTCCTCGAGACCCTGCTCGACAGTGCCGAGTGCGCGCCGCTGCTGGTGGTGCTCACCGGCGAGGGTTCGCTGGCGCACGGCCGTTTCGCCCGTATCGCGGGCACCCGCGAGTCCACGCTCATCACCTCCGATCTGCGGCCCGGTCGCCGGCCCGCGCAGCGGCGGCGTCCGGCCGCGCTGCTCACCGCCACCGCCGACCGGCATCCGGCGGCCTTCGCCGCCAGCTGATCCGACCTGCCCTCCGCGGCAACCACATTCGACGAGGAAGTGACCTGATGACCGAATCGCTGTTGATCCGCCCGGACGACGCGCGCTATCGCGGGCTGATCTCCGGTTCCAATACCCGATGGGTGGGCACACCCGACTACATCCGCCTGGCCCTGAACACCGAGCAGGTCGTCGAGGCCCTGCAGCAGGCGGTCGACGACGAGCTGCGCGTGGTGGTGCGCAGCGGCGGCCACTGCGACGAGGACTTCACCGCCAATGGCAAGGTGCGGGCCGTCATCGACGTATCCGCTTTGGACGCCGTGTATTTCGACGCGCAGATGGGCGCGTTCTCGGTCGGCGCGGGCGCGACCCTGGGCCGGGTCTATTCGACGCTCTACAAGCGCTGGGGCGTGACGCTGCCCGGCGGCACCTGCCCGACGGTCGGCGCGGGCGGGCATGTGGCCGGCGGCGGCTACGGCGCGCTGTCGCGGCTGCACGGGCTGATCGTGGATCATCTGTACGCCATCGAGGTGGTGGTGGTGGACTCCGACGGCCGGGTGCGTCCGGTCGTCGCGACCCGGGCGGCCGACGACCCCCACCGCGACCTGTGGTGGGCGCACACCGGTGCGGGCGGCGGCAATTTCGGCATCGTGACCCGGTACTGGTTCCGCTCCCCGGAGGCCACCGGCGACGACCCGGCGCGCCTGCTGCCAGCCCCGCCCGCCGAGCTCATCGTCTCCGATGTCTCGTGGTCGTGGGACGAGCTGGACGAGGCCGGATTCGCCCGCCTGGTCAGCAATTTCGGGGCCTGGCACGAGCGCCACTCGGGTCCGGACTCCGCGCACCTGAGCCTGTACAGCCAGCTCAAGCTCCAGCACCGGTCGGCGGGTTCGTTCCGGATGAGCACCCAGATCGACGCCGACGAGCCCGACGCCGAGCAGACCATGGACGCGTTCCTGGCCGCGATGGCCGAGGGCACGGGCGCGACCTACACGGTCAACGACCGCAGCCGGGTGCCGTGGTTCTACGCGGTGAAGGAGTGGTTCGGCTTCGTGGAGGCCGCGGTGGCGCGCTGGAAGGTGAAGTCCACCTATATGCGCCGGTCGCTGCCCGAGCCGCAGCTGGACGCGCTGTACCGGCAGCTGACCCGCGAGGACTACCCGCACCCGTTCGCCATGGTGGCCCTGGTCAGCTACGGCGGCCGGATCAATGCGGTGGAGTCGGACGCGACCGCGGCGGCGCAACGGGATTCGATCATCAAGATGCTGTACGTGACCCTGTGGACGGATCCGTCGGAGGACGAGCGGCACGATCGCTGGATCCGCGAATGCTATGCCGACGTGTACGCGGCGACCGGCGGCGTGCCGGTGCCCGGTGAGGTGACCGACGGCTGCTTCATCAACTACGCCGACGCCGATCTGGCCGACCCGGCCCTGAACGACTCGGGCGTGCCGTGGCACCGCCTGTACTTCAAGGACAACTACCCGGCCTTGCAGGCCGCGAAGGCGAAATGGGATCCGCGCGAGGTGTTCTCGCACGGCCTGTCCATCCGGGCATGAAAAAAGGTCCCGATGGGCGGCCACGCTGCCGCCCATCGGGACCCCGGGTCAGCGGGACTGACCCCGATGCCGCCACGAGATGGGCGGCTGCTGTGCGGGCGCGGGCAGGGTCCAGGCCGCCGCCCGGAACTCCGCCTTCCGCCGCGCCGGTCGGGTGACGGCGGTCAGGGCCAGGACCAGGGCGACGAGTTCGTCGTCGCCCGGCCGGCCCGATTCCACCGCCAGCACCCCGGTCTCGCCCGCGAGTACCCCCGTCCCGCCGCTCACGCGGGCGGGTTCCCGTGCTTGCGGGCCGGGATGGGCGCGTGTTTGGCGGCGAGCATGGCCAGGCTGTCGATGAGCACGGCCCGGGTGTCGGCGGGGTCGATGACATCGTCGACCAGGCCGCGTTCGGCGGCGTAGTAGGGATGCATCAGCTCCTGCTGATATTCCTTGATCCGTTGCGCCCGAACCAGATCCGGGTCGGGTGCGGAACCGATCTCCCGCCGGAAGATCACCTGTGCGGCCCCCTCCGCGCCCATGACGGCGACCTCGTTGGAAGGCCAGGCGAAGGACAGGTCCGCGCCGATGGATCGGGAGTCCATGACGATGTACGCGCCGCCGAAGGCCTTGCGCAGGATCACCTGCACCCGCGGGACGGTGGCGTTGCAGTAGGCGTAGAGCAATTTCGCGCCGTGCCGGATGATGCCCGCGTGTTCCTGGCCGGTGCCGGGCAGGAAGCCGGGCACGTCGACCAGGGTGACGATGGGGATGTTGAACGCGTCGCAGGTCTGCACGAAACGCGCGGCCTTCTCGGAGGCTTCGATGTCGAGCACGCCGGCCAGCACGCAGGGCTGGTTGGCGACGATGCCGACCACCTCGCCGCCGAGGCGGGCGAAGACGCAGAGGATATTGCGGGCCCAGTGCGCGTGCACCTCGAAATACTCACCGTCGTCGACGATCTCCTCGATGACGGCGCGCATGTCGTAGGCCTGGGTGGAGTCGGCGGGCACCAGGTCGGCGAGCGCGTCGTTGCGCCGGTCGGGCGCGTCGGCGGTCTCCACGGCGGGCGGGCGTTCGCGATTGTTGGCGGGCAGCAGCGAGATCAGGTAGCGCACCTCCTCGAGGCACTCCTCCTCGGTGTCGTACACGAATCCCGCGACGCCCGAACCGGAGCCGTGCACGTCGGCGCCGCCGAGTTCGTCGTGGGACACCTGCTCGCCGGTGACGGTGCGCACCACATCCGGTCCGGTGACGTACATCTGGGAGATGCCGCGCACCATGAAGACGAAGTCGGTGAGGGCGGGCGAGTAGGCCGCGCCGCCCGCGCACGGGCCGAGCATCACGCTGATCTGCGGGATGACGCCGGAGGCGCGCACGTGGCGGCGGAAGATGCCGCCGTATCCGGCCAGCGCGGTCACGCCCTCGTGGATGCGCGCGCCCGCACCGTCGTTGAGGCCGACCAGCGGCGCGCCCGCGGCCTCGGCCAGGTCCATGAGCTTGTGGATCTTCTCCGCGTGCGCCTCGCCGAGCGAGCCACCGAAGATCCGGAAGTCGTGGCCGTAGGCGAAGACGGTGCGGCCGTGCACCTTTCCCCAGCCGGTGACCACGCCGTCGGTGTGCGGTCTGCGGTCGGCCATGCCGAAGGCGGTGGCCCGGTGCCGGCGCAGCTGGTCGACCTCGCGGAAGGTGCCCGGATCGAAGAGCAGCTCCAGCCGCTCGCGCACGGTGAGCTTCCCGATCGAGTGCTGCCGTTCGGTGGCGCTCGACGGGATGCCGTGCACGGCTTCGTGTTTGACGCCGTGCATTTCCTCGACCCGGGATCGCAGCCGCGCGGGCGCGATGGCGACGGGCCGTTCGACGAGTTCGGTCATCAGTGCTCACTCCGTTCCGGCGCCGGGAAATGGCCCGACTCGATGAAGAATTGGACGTAGGTGCGGAAGAGGTCGCCGGACACCGGCGGGCACACGATGCCGGTGCCGGTCAGCATGGTCTCGGTCGCGGACACGTCGATGGCCGGGTAGAAGGCCGCGGTGTCGCCGATCATGGCCTCGAAGGCGTCCAGCAGCGGGACCAGGGCGTTGTCGGTGTTCGCGCCGATCTCGGCGAGCCAGTCGGCCCGGTCGCGGTCCTCGATCGGATAGCCCATGGCCCGCAGCCGCTCGACCAGTTCGGGCAGTGCGACCCGAAGCGGGTTGTGCAGGTGGAAGGTTCGCTCGGCGGCGTCCGGCTTCGCGGCCAGGGCGACGATGGCGGCGCTGACATAGTCGACCGGGGCCAGGTGGAAGTAGCCGTCGCCGACCGGCGGCACGGCCCGCGCCTGGATGATGCCCTTGAGGGTGAGCCAGACGAAGTCGCGGGTCTGGCAGGCGCCATGGCGCTGGTCGCCGGAGATCACATCGACGCGGTACACCGAGACCGGCAGGCCGCGGTCGCGGGCCAGTCCGATGTTCTGCTCGGCCACCCATTTGGTGCGCAGGTAGCCGCTGGGCAGCACCTCGGGCGGACCGGTCGGGTCGTCCACGGCCAGCGGCGCGCCGTCGGCGGGTGCGCCGGGGAAGACGCCGACGGTGGACACGTAGTGCACCGGGACCGTCCGGTGGCGGGCGGCCAGGCGCAGGATCTCTTCGGTGCCACCGACATTGGCGTCGCGCAGCAGCGGGTAGGGCTGCAGCCAGTGCACGGTCGCGCCCGCGTGGAACACCACGTCGACCAGCTTCGCGAGGTCGTCGAAGTCGTTCTCGGACAGGCCGAGTCGCGGGGCCGCGAGGTCGCCGACGATGACCCGGACCCGGTTCAGGTCCACCTCGCCCGACACCCGGTAGAACTCCAGGTTGGCGATCAGCCGCTCGGTCGCGGCGGCCTCGTCCGCGCCACGGATCACGCAGTGCACCATGGCCGTGGTGGTCGCCATGAGGTCGCGCAGCATGAACGCGCCGAGGAATCCCGAAGCGCCGGTGAGCAATACGTGGTCGGGGTCGGTGGCGACGCGAATGACGGTGTCCGCGGGGCGGATGTCGTCGGCCAGGCGTACTTCGGCGGCGAAGTCGATGGCCCCGGTTGCGCCATCGCCGGATTCGGCGAGGATGAACGCCGCCAGCGCCTCGGGAGTCGGGTGGTCGTAGGCGACGGTGGCGGGCAGCCGGGTTCCGAACGCGGCCTGGAGCCGGTTGCGGAATTCGACGGTGGCCAGCGAGTCGAAGCCCGCTTCACTGAATTCCCGGGTGCTGTCGAGGGCTTCGGTGCCCTGGTGGCCGAGGACGGCGGCGGCCTCGCGCAGCACGAGGTCGAGCACCAGGGCGTGCTGTTCGGCCGGGGTGCGGCCGCGCAGCAGTTCGGTGATCGAGACGGCGGCCTCGGCATTGCCCGCCACCGCGCGCTGAGTGGGCAGCAGGCCCGAGAGCAGCCGGGTCGGGCGGGACCGGATGGCGGACAGTTCCAGCGGGGTGGCCACGACCAGGGGCCGTTCCGATCCGGCGGCCGCGTCGAGCAGGGCCAGACCGGATTCAGCGGGCAGGGCCGGGAAGCCGCCGCGCGCGATGCGCTGCTTGTCGGCGTCGTCGAGGTGGCCGCTGATGCCGCCCTCCTGTTCCCACAGGCCCCAGGCGATGGAGGTGGCGGGCAGGCCGAGTCCGGCGCGATGGGCGGCGAGCGCGTCGAGGAAGACATTGGCCGCGGCGTAGTTGCCCTGGCCCGGGCCGCCGATGATCCCGGCGACCGAGGAGAAGAGCACGAACGCCGTGAGTTCGCGGTCGAGGGTGAGTTCGTGCAGCAGCCAGGCGGCGTCGGCCTTGGGGCGCAGGACCGCGGTCAGGCGGTCCGGGTCGAGGTCGCGCAGCAGGCCGTCGTCGGTGGCGCCCGCGGTGTGGACGACCGCGGTCACCGGATGCTCGGCGAGCACGGCGGCCAGGGTGTCGCGGTCGGCGGCATCGCAGGCGACGATGTCGACCTGTGCGCCGGCCGCCGTCAGTTCGGCCCGAAGCGCCTCCGCCCCCGGGCTTTCCAAGCCGCGGCGGCTGAGCAGCACGAGCCGGTCGACGCCACGCTCGGTGACCAGGTGGCGGGCGAGCATCGCGCCCAGCGAGCCGGTGCCGCCGGTGATCAGCACGCATTCCCCCGCCCAGTGGGCCGGGGCGGGCAGGGCGACGCGGTGCAGTCGTGGCACGAAGACGCGGCCCTCGCGAATGACGACCTGGGGTTCCCCGGCCGTGACGACCGCGGACAGGGCGGCGGCCGAGGCCGGGTCGTCGTCGATGTCGGCGAGCACGATGCGGCCGGGCAGCTCCGACTGGGCCGAGCGCAGCAGACCCCACACGCTCGCGGCGGCGATGTCGGTGGCCCCGGATCCCATGGCCCGCTCGGTCACCACGACCAGCGGTGCGGCGGTGCGGTCCTCGACGGCGATCCACTGCTGCACGAGAGTCAGTGCGCGGCGGGTGAGTTCGTGCGCGCCGAGCACCGGGTCGCCGGTCGGCGCGGCGCCGATCGGGGCCAGGACGGCGTCGACCGGCTTGTCCGCGGTGACGGCCTCGGCCAGGTCCGCGAACAGAGTGGTCTCCCCCACCTCGGGCAACGACTCGGTGCCGGAGACCGCGCCCCAGCGGATGGCGCGACCGCTGACGGCGGCGGGCATCCAGTCCACGGTGACGGACATCTCGTCGATATCCGGCCGCGCCGCAACCGATTCCGCCGGTGCGGTCACCGCGCGCACGGTGGCGACGGCCACGCCCGCCCGGTCGGCGAGCAGCAGCGTGGTCGATCCGTCGCCGCCCGTGCGGGCCAGCACCCGCAGGGCGGTCGCACCGGTGGAGAACAGCCGGACGTCCCGCAGCTCGCGCACGGTCCCGGGGGCGACGGCGGCCAGCGCGGCGTGCAGCAGCACCGGGTGCACCCCGAAAGCGGCCGCCTCGGCGGCGAATTCGTCCGGCAGAGCGACCTCGGCGTGGGCCTCGCAGTCGGTTGCCGCCGGCGGCCATTCGGTGAGCTCGAAATCCGGTGCGCCGATGCGCAATCGGACGGTGCCGCGGGCGTGCAGGATCCACGGTCCCGAGGAGCCCGAGGCCCGGGAGTGGATCGACACCGTGCGGTCGCCATTGTCCAGCAGACCGCCGACACGGGCTTGGATGTGCAGATCGGCCCCGGCGGGCATGGTCAGCGGGGTACGAACGGTCAAGGCGGACAGTTCGGTACAGCCGAGTTCGTCCGCGGCGCGGGTGGCGAGTTCCACCAGGACGGCGGCGGGGACGGGCGCGCCCGGTTCGATCCAGCGCTGCCGCCGGGACAGGCGGCCGGTGGCGACGACGCCGTCGGCGGCGCTGTCGGCCAGGTCTACCGCCACTTCGAGGACAGGGTGGCCGAGGGCTGATCCGGTGCCCGCGGCCCCGATGGCGGTGTCGCCCGCCCAGTGCCTGGTGCGCTGGAAGGCATAGGTGGGCAGGCTGATTCGGCGCGCTCCCGTGCCCGCGAACACCTGTTCCCAGTCGACGCGCACGCCGTTGGCGTGCAGGGTGGCGACGGCGGCGAGGGCGGTCTCGTCGTCCTCGGCGGTGCGGCGCAGCACGGGGATGGAGATGTGCGGGCGGTCCTGGAGGGTTTCGTCGACCAGGGCGCTGAGGATGGCGTCGGGCCCGATCTCCACGAACTTGGTCACCCCGGCCGCGGCCAGGGCGGCGATGCCCTCGGAGAAGCGGACGGTGCCGCGAATGTGGCGCGGCCAGTACGCGGGATCGGCGTGGTCGCCGGGGGCGGCGAGCGCGCCGGTCACATTGGACACGATGGGCGCGCGGGCGGGCTGGAAGGTGAGTCCGCGGGCCACCGCCTCGAACTCGTCGAGGATCGGGTCCATGTGGTGGGAGTGGAAGGCGTGGCTGACGGCCAGGCGGCGGGAGCGGATCCCGCGCTGTCCCAGGGTCTCCGCGATGGCCTCCAGGTCCGCGGCCGATCCGGCCAGCACCACCGACGCGGGTCCGTTGACGCCCGCGAGGCTCACGCGGTCCGAGAGCTGGTCGCGCACGGTGTCCTCGCCCGCGCGCACCGCGAGCATGGCGCCGCGCGGCAGCGAGTTCATGAGGCGGGCCCGCGCGGCGACCAGGGTGGCGGCGTCGGCCAGCGACAGCACGCCCGCCTGCTGGGCGGCGACGAGTTCGCCGACCGAGTGACCGGTGAGGTAGTCGGCGCGAATGCCCCAGGACGCCACCAGCTTCGCCAGCGCGTATTCGACGGCGAAGAGGGCGGGCTGGGTGACGGCGGTTTCGTCGAGCCGCTCGCCGGAGGTGATCTCGTCGCGCAGCGGTCGGTCCAGCAGCGGGTCCAGGTGGCCGCAGACCTCGTCGAACGCGGCGGCGAAGGCCGGGAAAGTGTCGTAGAGGCGCAGACCCATGCCCGGGCGCTGGGCGCCCTGACCGGTGAAGACGAAGGCGGTCTTGCCGGTTCGGGTGGCGGTGGGGTCGGCGGTCAGACCGGCGAGCAGTTCCGCGCGGTCGCGGCCGACGGCGACGGTCCGGTGCTCCAGCTGGGTGCGGGTGGTCGCGAGCGAGTACGCGATGTCCAGGTCGCGGGCGTCGGTGCCGGCGGCGAAATCCGCCAGCGCGGCCGCCTGGGCCCGGGCCGCGGCCGCGGACTTGCCGGACACCGCCCAGGGCAGCACCGGCAGCCGAACCGGCTGCGGCGCGGTGGATTCCGGCGGATCCGCCGAATCCGGCTGCGATTCCACAGCTTCCGGTGCGGGAGCCTGTTCGATGACGACGTGGGCGTTGGTGCCGCTGACGCCGAACGAGGACACCGCGGCCCGGCGCGGAGCCCCGGTCTCGGGCCAGGGCTGCGCTTCGTTCAGCAGGCGCACCGTGCCCGATGACCAATCCACGTCCGGGTTGGGCGTTTCCGAGTGCAGGGTCCTGGGCAGCACGCCGTGGCGGATGGCTTCGATCATCTTGATGACGCCGCCGACGCCCGCCGCCGCGACGGTGTGGCCGATATTGGATTTCATCGATCCCAGCCACAGCGGCCGCGCCGAGGTGCGTTCCCGGCCGTAGGTGGCCAGCAGCGCCTGGGCCTCGATCGGGTCGCCCAGCCGGGTGCCGGTGCCGTGGCCTTCCACGGCGTCCACCTCGGCGGCGGAGAGTCCGGCGTCGGCCAGGGCCGCGCGGATCACGCGTTCCTGGGAGGGGCCGTTGGGCGCGGTGAGCCCGTTGGACGCGCCGTCCTGGTTGACCGCGGACCCGCGCAGGACGGCGAGCACCTCGCGACCGGAGGCGACGGCGTCCGAGAGGCGTTGCAACGCGAGCAGACCCACGCCCTCCGACCAGCCGGTGCCGTCCGCGCCCGCGCCGTAGGACTTGCAGCGGCCGTCGGCGGACAGGCCGCGCTGCCGCGAGAATTCGATGTAGCCGCCGGGGTGTCCGTAGACGGTGACGCCACCGGCCACCGCCAGGTCGCATTCACCCCGGCGCAGCGCCTGCGCCGCGAGGTGCACGGCGACCAGCGAGGACGAGCACGCGGTGTCCACGGTGAGGGCGGGCCCCTCGAATCCGAAGGTGTAGGCCAGCCGTCCCGAGACCACGCTGCCCAGTCGCCCGGTCATCGCGTAGCCCTCGAGGTCCGGCGGCGCGGCCAGGTCGAGGTAGCTCTGCTCGCCGGCGCCGACGAAGACGCCGGTGCCGCTGCCGCGCAGCGATGTCGGGTCGATGCCCGCGGATTCGAAGAGTTCCCAGGCGGTTTCGAGCACGACCCGCTGCTGGGGGTCCATGCCGAGGGCCTCGCGCGGGGAGATGCCGAACAGTCCGGCGTCGAAATCGGTGGCGTGGTCGATGAATCCGCCGTGGCGGGTGGTCGAGGTGCCGATGTGCTCGGGGTCGGGATCGTAGAGGGCCGCGACGTCCCAGCCGCGGTCGGCGGGCCATTCGGTGATGGCGTCGGTGCCGGTGTCGACCAGGTCCCACAGCTGGGCGGCGGAGTTCACGCCGCCCGGGTAGCGGCAGGCCTGCGCCACGACCGCGATGGGTTCGGCCGACGCCGATTCGAGTTCGGTGATGCGGCCCTTGGCCTTGGTGAGTTCGGCTGTGGCCCAGCGCAGGTACTCGACCAGTTTCTTGTCTTCAGGCATTGCCGGTGTCCTCTTTTCAGCCCAGCTCGTGGTCGGAAATGCGGCCGAGTTCGCCGTCGATGAAGCTCAGGAGTTCCTCGGCCGAGGCGGTGGCGAGGTGTGCGTCGACGGCCTCGGTCGCGGGGTTCGCGGTGGCCGGGGTCGCCGCCCAGCGGCCGGCCAGCTCGCGCAGCCGGTCGGCGATCCGGTCGCGGTCGGCCTCGCCCAGGTCGTCGGCGACGCGTTCCCAGCGGTCCAGTTCGGCCCACAGCACGTCGGCGGGGGCGGGCGGGCGCAGGGCGTCGAGGACGAACGCGGCCAGGTCGGCCGGGGTGGGCCGGTCGAAGACGGCGGTGGCGGGCAGCGTGGTTCCGGTCGCCAGGGAGAGCCGGTTGCGCAGCTGCACCGCGGTCATGGAGTCCATGCCGAGTTCCTGGAACGGGCGGTCGGCCTCGATGCTCAGCGGGTCGGCGATGCCGAGCACCGCGGCCAGCTGGGCGCGAACCGTGTCCACCACGGCGTCGAGCTGCTGGGTCTCGTCGAGATCGGCGAGCCGGGCCCGCAGGACCTCGGCGGTGTCGGCGGTGACGGCGGCCGGGCGAACGGGCGCGGATCGGCCGGTGTCGCCCGGTGTTTCGCTGTCGATACCGAGTTCCAGGGTCCGGAATTCGACCGCTTCGGCGCTGAACACCGGGTTCCCGGCCGGATCGGTCAGATACGCGGTGACCGTGTCCCCGTCCACCGGTCGCACGTGGGCCCGGACGGCGTCCGCGCCCGTGGCGTACAGGCGTACGTTGCGCCAGATGACCGGGGCCAGCAGCGAATCCGTGCCGAGGGTGCTCGGCAGGGCCGCGTCCAGCAGTTCCGGATGCAGGGCGAATCCGGTGGCCTGCACGGCCGATTCGGCGGGCAGGTGGTGCTCGGCGGGCTGGTCGGCCAGCACCGGGGTGCCCGGATCGCCGCCGCGGGCCAGGGCGCCGGTGGCGATGGCGGTCCAGGTGCCGCCCGCGGATCTGGCCCGGATTCCGGCGGTGCGGCGGCCGGTGTCGTCGGCCGCGCCGATGACCACGTGCAGCTGGGCCTCCTGGCCCGCGGGGACGGTGAGCGGCCGGGTCAGTTCGAGCTGTTCGATGTGGTCCGCGCCGACTTCGTCGCCCGCCCGGAGCATCAGGTCGATGAGGACGGCGGGCGGGACCAGGGTGGTCGCGGGTGTGGTGTGGGAGGCCAACCAGGGCAGCGCGTTCGGGTTCAGGCCGCCGGTGAGCAGGACGCTGTCGGCGTCGGGCAGGTGCAGGACGCCGGTCAGCACGGGGTGCAAGATCGGGTCGAAACCCGAGGTGGCGGTGGAGGCGGTCGGGTGCAGCCAGTACCGGTCGCGCTGGAACGCGTAGGTGGGCAGGGCGACCCGGCGCGCGCCGGTGCCGGTGAAGAACGCCTCCCAGTCGACGGCCGCGCCGAGGGAGTGCAGCTGCGCCACACCGGCGACGAGGGTGCGGGCCTCGTCGGTGTCGCGGCGTTGCAGGGCGATGGCGGCGGTGTCGGTGACCTGGTCGGCCAGCGGCGTGAGCACCGCGTCGGGTCCGACCTCGGCCAGCACGGTGACGTCGAGGGCGGCCAGAGTGGTCGCGGCATCCGCGAACCGGACCGGCCGGCGAATCTGGTCGACCCAGTACTGCGCGGTGGTGGGCTCGGCGATCCGACCGGTGACGGTCGAGACGAATGGGATGGCCGGTGCGGAGTAGGTGACCGATTCCGCGACAGCGCGGAATTCGTCGAGCATGGGGTCCATCAGGGCCGAGTGGAAGGCGTGGCTCACCGTCAGCCGCTTGTGACGGCAGTCCAGCTGAGCGACAACCGCCAGGACGGCGTCCTCCGGGCCCGACAGGACAACGGACTCCGGACCGTTCACCGCCGCGATCGACACCGACTCACCGAGCAGCGGCAGCACCGTCGCTTCGGACACCGAGACCGCGACCATCGCACCACCCGTCGGCAACGCCTGCATCAGCGCGCCACGGGCCGCCACCAGACGGGCCGCGTCGGCGAGCGAGAGCACACCGGCCACATGCGCGGCCGCGAACTCACCCACCGAATGCCCGGCGAGGTAGTCGCAGCGAATCCCCCAGTGCGCCAGCAGTCGCGCCAGGGCGACCTCGACGGCGAACAGTGCGGGCTGGGCCATCCCGGTGCCGTCGAGACCGTCACCGGTGGTGATCAGCTCGCGCAACGACCGGCCCAGCAGCGGGTCGAGGTGCGCGGCGGCCTCGTCGAACGCGGCGGCGAAGACCGGGAAGCGTTCGTACAGGCCCATTCCCATACCGAGGCGCTGCGCGCCCTGGCCGGTGAAGACGAAGGCGGTGCCACCCGATCGCGCGGTGACCGGCTGGGCGTCGGCGAGCGCGGCGACCAGCTCCCCGGTGTCGCCGCCGACCACGGCGGCCCGATGCTCGAAGGGGGTGCGCGCGGTGGCGAGCGAGTACGAGATATCCAGTTCCCGCACGGTCGAATTCGCGAGGAACTCCCGCAGCCGGGCCGCCTGGGCGTCGACCGCGGCCGGGGTGCGGCCGGAGATCAGCCACGGCACCACGGGCAGTTCCAGCGAGACCGCCTGCGGCTCGGCCGCTTCCGGCTCCGGGGCCTGTTCGACGATGACATGCGCGTTGGTGCCGCCGAACCCGAACGACGACACACCGGCCCGGCGCGGCTGCCCGGTCTCGGGCCAGTCCCGCACCTCGTTCAGCAGTTCCACCGACCCGGCGGACCAATCCACCTCGGGCGATGGGGTTTCCGCGTGCAGGGTGCGCGGCAGCACGCCCCGGCGCATGGCCTGGATCATCTTGATCACGCCGCCCACGCCCGCGGCCGCCTGCGAGTGCCCGAAGTTGGACTTGAGCGAGCCCAGCAGCAGCGGACGGTCCCCCGCCCGGTCGCTGCCGTAGGTGGCGAGCAGGGCCTGGGCCTCGATCGGGTCGCCGAGGCGGGTGCCGGTGCCGTGGCCCTCGACCGCGTCGACCTCGGAGGCGAGCAGGGCGGCGTCGGCGAGCGCGTCGCGGATGACGCGTTCCTGGGAGGGGCCGTTGGGCGCGGTCAGCCCGTTGGAGGCGCCGTCCTGGTTGACGGCCGAGCCGCGCAGCACGGCCAGCACCTCGCGGCCCTCGCGGCGCGCGTCGGAGAGTCGTTGCAGCGCGAGCAGTCCCGCGCCTTCGGCCCAGCCGGTGCCGTCGGCGCCCGCGCCGAAGGACCGGCACCGGCCGTCCACCGACAGCCCGCGCAAGCGGGAGAACTCCACGAACGCCTGCGGCGTGGACATGACGGTCACACCGCCGGCCAAGGCCAGATCGCATTCACCGCGGCGCAGGGACTGCGCGGCCAGGTGCAGCGCCACCAGGGACGACGAGCAGGCCGTGTCGACCGAGATCGCGGGTCCTTCCAGGCCCAGCGAGTAGGCCAGGCGGCCCACCGCGATGCTGCCCGCGCTGCCGGCGAACAGGTAGCCCTCGTGTTCGCCGCCGACGCCGGGGCGAGCGCCGTAGTCGGAGTACATCACGCCCGCGAATACGCCGGTCCGGGAGCCGCGCAGGCTGCGGGGCACGATGCCCGCGGATTCCAGTGCTTCCCAGCCGGTTTCGAGGAGCATGCGCTGCTGTGGGTCGACGGCCAGGGCCTCGCGCGGGGACAGTCCGAAGAAGCCCGCGTCGAACAGGTCGGCGTCCATCAGGAATCCGCCGCCGCGGCTGTAGGACCGGCCGGCCTGTTCGGCGTCGCTGTCGAACAGCGAGCCCAGATCCCAGCCGCGGTTGGTCGGGAATTCCGAGACCGCGTCGACGCCACGGAACACGAGGTCCCACAGCTGTTCCGGATCGGTGACGCCGCCGGGGTAGCGGCAGCCGACGCCGACGATGGCGATCGGTTCGTCGTCCCGGGCGGCCACCGTGGCCGTCGCCACGGCCTGCGGCTTCGCGCCGACCAGCTCACCGGACAACCGATCCGACAGGGTGGCGGGCGTCGGGTAGTCGAAGACCAGGGTGGCGGGCAGACGCACGCCGGTGGCCTCGGTCAGCCGGTTGCGCAGTTCGACCGCGGTCAGCGAATCGAACCCGAGATCCTGGAAGGAGCGGTCCGCGCCGACGGCGCTGGAGCCCGAATGTCCCAGGACCGCGGCGGCATTGGTGCGGACCAGGTCCAGCAGGGCCGCGGCGCGCTCGGTCTCGGACAGCTGGGCCAGGCGGGCGGCGAACCCGTCGCGGGGAGCCTTGCGGGCGCGGGTCACGGGGGCCAGGCGGCGGAACATCGTCGGGACGTCGCCGGAGGACCGCAGGGCGGCGGTGTCGAGGCCGGTGACCGCGAGCAGCGGGGCGTCGAGGGCCGTGGCCACGTCGAAGGCGTGCAGCCCGGCGGCGGTCGGCAGCGGCAGGACGCCGATGCGGCGGATGCGCTCGCGGTCGACGGCGCTCATCTCGTCGGTGATGCCGCTGGCCTGCTCCCACAGGCCGTAGGCGATGGACACCGCGGGCAGCCCGAGCGAGCGGCGGTGCTCGGCGAGCGCGTCCAAGAAGGTGTTGGCGGCGGCATAGTTCGCCTGGCCCGCCGTGCCGACCAGACCGGCCAGCGACGAGAACAGCACGAACGCACCGAGATCCAGGTCGCGGGTGGCCCGGTGCAGCGCCCAGGCCGCGTCGACCTTGGGCCGCAGCACACCGGTGACCTGGTCGGGGGTCAGCGATTCCACGATGCCGTCGGCGAGCACGCCCGCGGTGTGCACGACCGCGCGCACCGGGTGCGCGGCGACGACGGCGGCCAGCTCGGCCGGATCGGTGACGTCGCAGGCGAGGATCGCGACTTCCGCTCCGCGCTCGGTCAATTCGGTCCGCAGGTCGGTCGCGCCGGGCGCGTCGGGACCGCGGCGGCTCAGCAGCAGCAGCGAGCGGGTGCCGTGGGTGTCGACCAGGTGCCGGGCGAGGGCCGCGCCGAGGGTGCCGGTGCCGCCGGTGATCAGTACCGTGCCCTGCGTCCACGGGTCGGTGTCGACGGTGGCGGCGCGGGCGCGGATCAGGCGCGGGACACGCAGCGCCCCGGCGCGAATCGCCACCTGCGGCTCACCGCTCGCGATGGCGGCGTCGAGGGCGTCCCACGAACCGGGTTCCGCGTCGACGTCGATGAGGGTGAAGCGGTCCGGGTGTTCGGTCTGGGCCGCGCGGACCAAGCCCCCGGCTCCGGCCTGCGGCAGGTTCGCGGCGGCGGGACCGGCTGCGGACTCGGTGAGGAACACCAGCCGGGAATTCGCGAACCGTTCGTCGAGGATGGCGGTGCGCACGACCGCGAGGGTGCGGTGAACGACATCGTGTGCGGCGCAGGGAATCTCCGCGTCCCGGTCGGCGGCGGGCAGCCTGACCACGACCACGGCGGGTGTGCCGGTGACCTCGTCCAGCTCGGCGTATCGGGTGTCCACGCCCGGCACCTCGCCGACCGCCACCCACCCGGTGCGATCGGATGTCTCGGCGGGAGTGGGGATTTCGCTCCACTCCAGTTCGAACAGCGTCTGGTCCGCGCCGGCCGCGGCCTGCGGGCGCAGAGCCAAGGCGTCCACGGCGAGCAGGGTCGCGCCGGATTCGTCGGCGATGAGCATGGCGACCGCGTCGCGCCCGGCCGGGGTGATCCGGACCCGCAGCGCCGTCGCCGGGAATTCGGGGATCGTGACGCCGGACCACGAGAACGGCAGCAGCGCGGGCCGATCGGTGTCGGAGATGCCCGGGACCAGGGCGTGCGCGGCGGCGTCGAGCAGGGCGGGGTGCACGGTGAACCGGTCGGCCCCGGCGGCGTACTCCTCGCCGAGGGCGAGTTCGGCGAACAGGTCCTCGCCGCGCCGCCACAGCTTGCGCAGGCCGTTGAACACCGGGCCGTATTCGTAGCCGTGGTCGGCCGCGCGATCGTAGGCCCCGGTGA
This sequence comes from Nocardia sp. CA-136227, assembly GCF_050955695.1. Classification (NCBI taxonomy): domain Bacteria; kingdom Bacillati; phylum Actinomycetota; class Actinomycetes; order Mycobacteriales; family Nocardiaceae; genus Nocardia; species Nocardia sp. CA-136227. The sequence goes on along the minus strand of NZ_CP192081.1, from coordinate 1,690,558 downwards.
GGTCGACCTCCTGCGCGCCGCGCGGGGGCCACTCGCCGATGGCGCCGGGGGCGATGCTCGGGTCGGCCCCATCCAGCAGGCCGGTGGCGTGCAGTCGCCAGTCCTGGCCGCCCGCAACACGGGAGCGGATCTCCACCTGTCGCTTGCCGTCGCCGTCGGCGGCGGCGATGCTGACCCGGATCGTCACCGGCTGATCGGTGAGTTCCAGCGGCGCGGCGATGGTGAATTCCTCGACCCGGGAGGGTTCTTCGGCGATTTCGGCGGCGGCCCGGAAGGCCAGCTCGAGCAGCAGGGTGCCGGGGACGATGGTGGCGCCGTCGATGGTGTGCTGGGTCAGCCAGGGCTGGGTATTGGGGTCGAGCACACCGGTGAGCAGCGCGCCGTCGATGTCGGACAGGTGCAGCACGCCGGTGAGGATCGGGTGGTCGACCGGATCGAAACCCGAGGCGGCCGAAGCCGTATTGGGGTGCAGCCAGTACCGCTCGCGCTGGAACGCGTAGGTGGGCAACGCGACCCGGCGGGCGCCGGTGCCGGCGAAGAACGCCTCCCAGTCGACGCCGATGCCGTGCGTGTGCAGGCCGGCGAGGCCGCGGACGAGGGTGTCGGCTTCGGCGCTGTCGCGGCGCTGCAGCGCGATCGCGGGGGTGTCGGCGACGGCTTCCAGCAGCGGGGTGAGCACGGCGTCGGGGCCGATCTCGGCGATGGCGCTGACGCCGAGTCCGGCGAGCGTCGTGGCGGCGTCGGCGAAGCGGACGGCCCCGCGCACCTGGTCCACCCAGTAGTCCGCGCCCGCAGGCTCGGTGACCTGGCCGGTGAGCGTGGAGACGAACGGGATGGTGGACGGCGAGTAGGTGATGGTCGCGGCGGCCGCGCGGAACTGCTCGAGCATGGGGTCCATCAGGGCCGAGTGGAAGGCGTGGCTCACCGTCAAACGCTTGTGACGGCAATCCAACCGGTCCACGACCGCCAGGACTGCGTCCTCGGGACCGGACAGGACGACCGATTCTGGACCGTTCACCGCCGCGATCGACACCAGATCGCCCAGCAACGGCAGAACCGTCGCCTCGGACACCGAAACGGCGACCATCGCACCACCCGTCGGCAGCGCCTGCATCAACGCGCCACGCGCGGCCACCAGGCGAGCGGCGTCGGCGAGCGAGAGCACACCGGCCACGTGCGCGGCCGCGAACTCACCCACCGAATGGCCAGCCACCGCACGGACATTCACGCCCCAGGAGCGCAGCAGCCGCCACTGGGCGACCTCGACGGCGAACAGCGCGGGCTGAGCCATCCCGGTGCCGTCGAGTCCCTCACCGCTCGTGATGAGTTCCCGCAGCGAGCGGCCGAGCAGCGGATCCAGCAGGGCCGCGATCTCGTCCAGGGCCTCGGCGTAGACCGGGAAGCGGGCCGCCAGTTCCGCGCCCATGCCGATCCGCTGCGCGCCCTGACCGGTGAAGACCACGCCCAGCCCGCCGTCACCGGCGATGATGGGCGCGGTGTCGGCGGCGTCCGCGCCGGGCCACAGCACGGTGCGGTGCTCGAAGGCGGTGCGCGCGGTGGCCAGCGAGTAGGCGATATCCAGTTCACCGGCGGTCGAACCCGCCACGTACTCACGCAGTCTGGCGGTCTGCGCTTCGACAGCCTCGGGGGTGCGGCCCGAGACGAGCCACGGCACGACGGGCAGTTCCACCGTGACCGGTTGCGGCTCAGCGGTTTCCAGTACCGGAGCCTGTTCGACGATCACGTGCGCGTTGGTGCCACCGAAACCGAACGACGACACACCGGCCCGGCGCGGCTGCCCGGTCTCGGGCCAGTCCCGCGGCTCGACGAGCAGCTCCACCTCCCCCGAGGACCAATCCACTTCGGGGGTGGGGGTTTCCGCGTGCAGGGTGCGGGGCAGCACGCCGTGCCGCATGGCCTCGATCATCTTGATCACGCCGCCCACGCCCGCGGCGGCCTGGGAATGCCCGAAGTTGGACTTCAGCGAGCCCAGCAGCAGCGGCTGCCGGCCGGCCCGATCGCTGCCGTAGGTGGCCAGCAGGGCCCGCGCCTCGATCGGGTCGCCGAGCCGGGTGCCGGTGCCGTGGCCCTCCACGGCGTCGACCTCACTGGCCGACAGGCGGCTGTCGGCCAGGGCCGCCCGGATGACGCGCTCCTGCGCGGGGCCCGACGGCGCGGTCAGTCCGTTGGAGGCGCCGTCCTGATTGATCGCGCTGCCGCGGATGACCGCCAGGACTTCACGCCCCGCGGCCACCGCGTCCGACAAGCGTTGCAGCACCAGCAAACCAGCGCCTTCGGCCCAGCCGGTGCCATCGGCGCCGGCGCCGTAGGAGCGGCAGCGGCCGTCCTCCGACAGACCGCGCAGGCGTGAGAACTCCACGAACGCCTGCGGCGTCGACATCACCGTGACGCCACCGGCCAGCGCCAGGTCGCATTCCCCGCGCCGCAGGGACTGCGCCGCGAGGTGCAGCGCCACGAGCGAGGACGAGCACGCGGTGTCGACGGAGATCGCCGGACCCTCCAGGCCCAGCAGGTACGCCAGGCGGCCCACGGCGATACTGCCCGCGCTACCGGCGAACAGATACCCCTCGAACTCCCCGCCCACTCCGGGCCGCGCGCCGTAGTCGGAGTACATGAGCCCGGCGAACACACCGGTCTGGGTGCCGCGCAGCGCGCGCGGCACCAGTCCCGCCGATTCCAATGCCTCCCAGCCGGTTTCGAGCAGCAGCCGCTGCTGTGGGTCCATGGCCAGCGCCTCGCGCGGGGACAGTCCGAAGAAGCCCGCGTCGAACCGGTCCGCGTCGAGGAGGAATCCGCCGCCGCGGCTGTAGGACCGGCCCGCCTGCGCGGCGTCGCTGTCGAACAGCGAGCCCAGGTCCCAGCCGCGGTTGGTCGGGAATTCCGAGACCGCGTCCGCGCCCCGGGTGACGAGGTCCCACAGTCCCGCCGGGTTCACGACCCCGCCCGGGTAGCGACATCCCAGTCCCACGACGGCGATCGGCTCGCGCATCGATTCCTCGACGGCGGCCAGCTGCTTGCGGGCCTGGTGGGAATCCGCGATCGCACGCTTGAGGTATTCGCGCAGCTTCGCCTGGTCGGACATCGGCCGCCGCCTTTCGGTTGAGGTCGGAAGAGGAAGGGAGGTAGGGGAATTCAGTCGAGCTCGTCGATGAGCGCGTAGAGCTCGTCGTCGGTCGCCGCGTCGAGATCGCCCTCGAAGCCGGTGTCGGCGGTGACCAGGCTCAGCAGTTCCCGCAGCCGGGCCGCGATGGCCGCGGCCTGGCCGGTGGCGGTGTCGGTCAGCGCGGCCGTGATGGACGGGCGCAGGCCGTCGATCAATTCGAGGACCGGCACTTCGGTGGTGCCGGTGTCGAATCCGAGCTGTCCGGCCAGGTGTTCGGCCAGGGCCGCCGGGTTGGCGTGATCGAAGATCAGCGTGGCGGGCAGCGCCAGGCCGAGCGCCTTGCCGAGGTCGTTGCGCAGCTCGACCGCCATGAGCGAGTCGAAACCGAGCTCCTGGAAGGACCGGTCCCGGGTGACGGCGGAGTCGTCGGCGTGGCCCAGGGCCGCGGCGGCGCGGGCCCGGACCAGATCGGCGAGCGCCTGGATGCGCGCGTCGGGGTCGAGTCCGGCGAGCCGGGCCGTCAGATCCGGTGCGGCCGAGGCCGCCGCGGCGGCGCGGCGCGCCTTGGTGCGCACCAGGTCCCGCAGCGGTGCGGGCACCCCGGACTCGTTGGCGCGCAGGGCTTCCTGGTCGATCCGGGTCACCGCGAGCACCGGTTCCCCGGTGCGGACGGCGGCGTCGAACAGCTCCAGGGCCTCGGCCGGGTCGAGGGGCAGCAGGCCCGAGCGGGCGAGCCGCCGCAGGTCCACGTCCTCGAGGTGGCCGCTGAGTTCGCTGCTCCCGGCCCACAGGCCCCACGCCAGCGAGGTCGCGGGCAGGCCCTGGGCGTGCCGGTGTTCGGCGAGACCGTCCAGGTAGGTGTTGGCGGCCGCGTAGTTCGCCTGGCCGGCGGTGCCGAGCAGGCCCGCCACCGAGGAGTACAGGACGAAGGCCGAGGGCTGGTGGGTGAGGGTGAGTTCGTGCAGGTGCCAGGCCGCGTCGAGCTTGGGCCGCAGCACCCGGTCGAGTTGTTCGCGGGTGAGGGCGGTGACGACACCGTCCTCGGTGAGGCCCGCGGTGTGCACGACCGCGCCGATGGTGCGGTCGCCGATGGCGGCGGCGAGCGCGGCGCGGTCGGTCACGTCGGCGGCGACGATGGCGACCCGTGCCCCGAATTCGGCCAGTTCCGAGCTCAATTCGGCCGCGCCGGGAGCGGCGGGGCCGCGGCGGCTGAGCAGCAGCAGGTCCCGGGCGCCGTGCTCGGCCACCAGGTGGCGGGCCAGCAGGGCGCCCAGGGTGCCGGTGCCGCCGGTGATCAGGACCGTGCCCCGCGACCAGTCCGGGGTCTCCCCCGCCACCTGCCGCATCCGCTCGAGGCGGGGCGCGAACAGTTCGCCGTCGCGCACCACGACGTGCGGTTCACCCGTGGCGGCGGCCCGGTCCAGGACGTCGCGTGAGCGTTCGGACTCGTCGATCTCGACGACGGTGACCCGGCCCGGGTTCTCCGCCTCCGCCGACCGGACCAGGCCGCGGATGCCCGCGTGGCCGAGTTCGCCCGCGGCGGTGACGATCGCGAGCCGCTGCCCCTCGGACTGCGCGAGCCAGTCGCGGATGGTCTCCAGGGTGGCGTGCAGCACGGCCTTGGGCGAGCCGGTCGGCGCTTCGATGATCTGCACCCCGACGCCGTCGCCCTCGGTCCGCACCGGCCGCAGCCGCGGCACGAGCAGACCGTCCACCTCGGTGGCGGCCGTGACGGCCGTGCGGGCCCGCAGGACCAGTGAATCGACGGTGGCCACCGGCGCTCCGGCCGGATCGTCGGCGTGCAGCGACACCCGCAGCGCGTCGGCGCCGGCGTCCTCCAGGTCGATGCGCACCCGCAGCGCGGTCGCTCCGGTCGCGTGGATCCGCACGCCGCTCCAGGCGAAGGGCAGCCACGACCGGGCCGACTCGTCGGTGACGCCCGGCAGCAGCGCGTGCAGCGCGGCGTCGAGCAGGGCCGGGTGCAGGTCGACGTGATCGCCGTGGCGCGCCTCCGGGAGTTCGACCGCGACGAACAGGGATTCGCCGGTGCGGCGCACCCGCCGCAGCCCCTGGAACGCGGGACCGTACTGGTAGCCGAGGTCGTGCAGCCGCTCGTAGACACCGGTGAGGCCGAACTCGGAGTCGTCGATCGCGCCGACCGTGCCCGCGGTGCGGTCCTCGGTGCGGGCGACCACGAATCCACTGGCGTGCGTGGCCCATTCGCCATCGTCGGTGCGACGCGAGTGGACTTCGGCGCTGCGGCGGCCCAGTTCGTCGGGCAGCCCGATGCCGACCTGGACGGTGGCGCCGCCCGGCGGCAGCACCAGCGGCGCGCCGATGGTGAGTTCGGCCAGCTCGTCGCAGCCGACCCGGCCCGCGGCGTGCAGGACCATGTCGACCAGCGCGGTGCCCGCCACGACCGGCAGGCCGTCGAGGGCGTGATCGGCCAGCCACGGCACGGATTCGACGCTCAGGCGCGTGGTGAACCGGACCTCGTCGCGATTCGCGATCGGGACGGCCGCGCCCAGCAGCTCGTGGTCGGCGGCACCCAGGCCCAGACCGGCGAGATTCAGCGTCCGGGCGGCGGGTTCGAGCCAGTACCGCTTGTGCTGGAAGGGATAGGTGGGCGCGGCGACTCGGCGCGCGCCGGTGTACAGGCTGTCCCAGTCCACGCGGTGGCCGCGCATCCCCGCGATCGCCACCGCCGCGGTCAGGGTCTGCCGCTCCGAACGGCCACGACGCAGCACGGGCGCGGCGAAACCGTCGGTGGCGGTGAGGGTCTGCTGCGCCAGCGCGGAGAGCACCCCGTCGGGACCGATCTCCACGAAGTCGGTGACGCCGGCGCTCTCGAGGTAGCGGATGCCGTCGAGGAAGCGCACCGCGAGGCGGATGTGGCGGACCCAGTACCCGGGGTCGGTCACCTCCTCCACGGTGGCCAGGGTTCCGGTGACATTGGAGACCAGGGGAATGGTCGGCGGCCGGAAGTCCAGATGCGCGATGGCGCGGTGGAATTCGTCGAGCACGTCGTCCATGTGCGGGGAGTGGAAGGCATGGCTGACCGGCAGCTGCCGCACCTTGCGGCCGCGTTCGCGCCACAGCTCGGCGACCGCGGCGGCCGCGTCGGCGTCACCGGAGATGACGGTCGAACGCGGACCGTTGATCGCGGCGATCACCACGGCGTCGCCGTATCCCGCCAGGTCCGGGGCCAGCTCCGCCTCGGTGGCCTCGACGGCGATCATCGCGCCGTGCGAGCGGGCCGCCTGCATGAGCCGTCCGCGCGCCGAGACCAGTGTCGCGGCGTCGGCCAGGTCGAGCACCCCGGCGGCGTGCGCGGCGGCGACCTCGCCGATCGAGTGGCCGGTCAGGTAATCCGGTCGCAGACCGTGACTTTCGACGGTCCGGTACAGGGCCGTCTCGACGGCGAACAGCGCGGCCTGCGCGAAATGCGTCTGGTCGAGCAGCGCCGAGTCGGCGGAGTCCTCCGGAGCGAACAGCACCTCGCGCAGCGGGCGCGCCAGACCGGGGTCCAGCAGCGCGCAGATCTCGTCGAAGACGCCCGCGAAAACCGTTGAGGTCTCGTACAGTTCGCGGCCCATCCCGAGCCGCTGACTGCCCTGACCGGTGAACAGCATGCCCAGCTTCCCGCGCGATCCCCGCTGCGCCCGGGCGACGGCGGTGCTCGGCCGGTCGTGAGCGATGTCGTCGAGGGCCCGGGCCAGCTCGGCGGGGTCACCGGTGATGGCGGCGCGCACATCGTGCCGCGCGCGTCCGGTCGCGAGGGTGAGGCCGAGATCGGCCGGGCGGGCGTCGGATTCGGCCAGGTGGTCGCGCAGCCGGGCGGCGACCTCCCGCAGTCCGGCGTCGTCCTTGGCGGACAGGATCCAGGGCACCGGCTGCTCGGGCGCGACCGCGACGGCGGTCCGCGGGGCGGGCTGCTCGAGAATGACGTGTGCGTTGGTGCCGCTGACACCGAACGACGACACACCGGCCCGGCGCGGCTGCCCGGTCTCCGGCCACGGCCGGGCCTCGGTCAGCAGGCGCACCGCGCCCGAGGACCAGTCCACGTGCGGGCTGGGCGTTTCGGCGTGCAGGGTGCGCGGCAGCACACCCCGGCGCATGGCCTCGATCATCTTGATCACGCCGCCCACGCCCGAAGCCGCCTGCGAGTGACCGATATTCGACTTCAGCGATCCGAGCCACAGCGGGCGGTCGTCCGCGCGGTCGCTGCCGTAGGTGGCGAGCAGTGCCTGCGCTTCGATCGGGTCGCCCAGCCGGGTGCCGGTGCCGTGCGCTTCCACGGCGTCCACCTCGGCGGCGGACAGTCCGGCGTCGGCCAGGGCCGCGCGGATCACCCGCTCCTGCGCGGGGCCGGAGGGCGCGGTGAGGCCGTTGGACGCGCCGTCCTGGTTGACGGCGGTGCCGCGCAGCACGGCCAGCACCTCGTGACCGGCGGCGCGGGCGTCGGAGAGTCGTTGCAGCACGACCAGTCCCACGCCCTCGGACCAGCCGGTGCCGTCGGCGTCGGCGCCGAACGCCTTGCAGCGGCCGTCGGCGGACAGGCCGCGCTGCCGGGAGAACTCGACGAAGGTGTTCGGGGTGGACATGACGGTGACGCCGCCGGCGACCGCGAGATCGCATTCGCCGCTGCGCAGCGACTGCGCGGCCAGGTGCATGGCCACCAGCGAGGACGAGCAGGCGGTGTCGACCGTGATCGCGGGACCCTCGAAGCCGAAGGTGTAGGCCAGGCGGCCGGAGATCACGCTGGACAGGTTGCCGGCCAGCAGCAGGCCCTCGAATTCGCCCGCCGCGCCCTGCACCCGGATGGCGTAGTCGTCGTACATGGCGCCGGTGAAGACGCCGGTGCGGCTGCCGCGCAGGGTCGCCGGGTCGATGGCCGCGTATTCCATGGCCTCCCAGGCGGTTTCGAGCAGCAGGCGCTGCTGCGGGTCGGTGGCCGTGGCCTCGCGCGGGGAGATGCCGAAGAAGTCGGCGTCGAACAGGTCTGCGTCGTAGAGGAAGCCGCCGTTCTTGGTCGAGGAGGTGCCCGGCCGTTCGGAGCGCGGATCGTAGAGTTCGTCCACGTTCCAACCCCGGTTGACCGGGAACTCGCCGATGGCGTCGACGCCGTCGGCGACGAGCTGCCACAGGTGGCCGGGCGTGCGGACGTCGCCGGGGTAGCGGCAGGCCATGCCGACGATCACGATCGGATCGTCCTGGGCGGTGCGGGCTTTCACCGCCACCGTGGCGGCGGCGGGCTGCTTCGGCCGCAGCAGTTCCCCGAGGTGGGTGGCCAGCGCGGTCGGCGACGGGTGGTCGAAGACGACGGTCGCGCCCAGGGTGAAACCGGTCTCGGCGCCGATCCGGTTGCGCAGTTCGAGCCCGGCCAACGAGTCGAAGCCCAGTTCGCGGAAGGCGCTGTCGGCGTCGAGGCCGGAGGCCGAATCATGGCCCAGCACGGCGGCGCTCACGCTCAGCACGTACTCCAGCAGCGCGTCGGCGCGCCGGTCGTCGGCGAAGGCGGTCATGCGGTCGGCCCAGGTGCCGCCCGCGGTCCGGTTCCCCCGGCGCACGGGTGCGCGCAGGATGCCCGGGGCGGCCGCGGCGGGCACGCCGTAGTCGATGGTCGCCGCGACCACGACCGGTTCGGGGCTGCCGAGCGCGGTGTCGAACAGCGCCAGACCCGCCTCGACCGTCAACGGCGGTGCGCCCAGGCGCTTCCAGCGGTCGATATCGGCGGCGGACAGACCCGTCCCCATGCCGACCGAGGTGTCCCACAGACCCCACGCCAGGGAGCGCGCGGGCAGGCCCGCGGCGGCGCGATGGGCGGCGAGGCCGTCGAGATAGGCGTTGGCGGCGGCGTAATTGCCCTGTCCCGCCGTGCCGATGGTGCCCGACAGCGAGGAGAACAGGATGAACGCGTCGAGATCCAGTGCGGCCGTGGCCCGGTGCAACTGCCAGGCGGCGTCGACCTTCGGGCGCAGCACGGTGTGGATCTGCTCGGCGGTCAGGGTGTCGATCATGGCGTCGGCGAGCGTGCCCGCCGCGTGCACGACCACCCGAAGCGGACGGTCGGCGGGGATCGCGGCGAGGACCCCGGCGACGGCGTTCGGGTCGGCCATATCGGCGGCTAGCACCTCGACGGTCGCACCGGCGGCGCGCAGGTCGGCGCTCAGGTCCTCCGCGCCCGGGGTGGCCGGGCCGCGGCGGCTGACCAGCAACAGGTGGCGCACACCGTGTTCGGCGACCAGGTGGCGGGCGAACAGCGCGCCGAGTCCGCCGGTGCCGCCGGTGATCAGCGCGGTGCCGTCGGTGCGGATCGGGGCGCCGGTGAATTCGGTTGTGCGCGTGGCGACCCGGGGGATGTGCAGCGCGCCGTCGCGGACGGCGAGCTGGGCCTCCCCGGTGGCAGCGGCGCGGTTCGGCCACTCCCCGATCTCGTCCCGCGCCGGAATGTCGAGCACCAGCACCCGTCCGGGGTGTTCGGTGGCGGCGACGCGGGCGAGGCCCCATACGGCGGCGCCGGCGAGGTCGTCGACCCGCTCGCCCGCGGTGGTGGCCACCGCGCCACGGGTGACGAGGACGAGCGGCGAGCTCGCCTCGGCCAGGTGGCGCTGGATCGATTCGGTGGCCAGGATCGTGGCCGCGTGCACCTGTTCGGGGGTGTCTCCGGGTTCGAGGACCAGGGTCTCGACTTCGGTTCCGGTGGACTCGGATTCGGGCAGCGGCTGCCAGGCCAGGGCGTAGAGCGGCGGCCTGGTGACCAAGCCCTCGACGGCGGTGGGCCGGAAGTCCAGCGCCCCGATGACGGCGACCGGGGTGCCGTCGTCGGTGGTCACGGTGATCTCGGCCGACGTCCGGCCGGTGCGGATCAGGCGGGCCCGCAGGGCGCTCGCGCCCGGAAGGCTCACGCGCACCGCGGAGAACGCGTACGGCAGCAGCATCTCCCGGGGCCCGGCGGCATCGGCCAGATCCAGCACCAGCGGATGCAGGACGGCGTCGAGCAGCGCGGGATGGAGGCCGTAGCGACCGGCCTCGTCGACGCGGGCATCGGGCAGCCGGACTTCCGCGAACAGCGCGTCGTCGGTGCGCCACCAGCGGGTCAGGCCGCGGAAGGCGGGCCCGTACTGGTAGCCGAGGCCGGCGAGCCGGTCGTAGGCGTGCTCGATCGGCTCCTCGACGGCATCCGGCGCGGGCCACTCGTCGCCGAGCCCGGGGGCGGGCGCGGCGGCGAGGTCGAAGAAGCCGGAGGCGTGCCGCGACCAGGGCGCGTCCTCGGCGGTGCGGGCGTGGATCGTGAAGGGCCGCCGCTCGTTCGCGCCGACGGTGCCGGCGATCAGCTGCACCTCGACCGAACCGTCGAGCGGCAGTGCGGCTTCCACCACAACTTCGGAGACCTGTTGGGCGCCCAGCAGATTCGCCGCGGCGACCGCGAAGTCCACGAAGGCGGCGGCGGGCAGGATCGGCGCACCTGCGATGACGTGGTCGCGCAGCCAGCCGTGTTCGGCGGTGGTCAGGGTGCCGCTGAAGAGCACCTCGCCCCGGTCCGCGCGATCCACCCGGGTGGTGAGGATCGGATGCCCGGCGGCGGGCCGCTCGGTACCGCCGCGCAGCCAGTAGCTGCCGCGCTGGAACGCGTAGGTGGGCAATTCGACCGTGGCCGAAGGCGATTCGACCAGGGCGGTCAGGTCGGCGGGCGCGCCGTGGACGTGCGCGGTGGCCAGACCGGTCACGAAGGTGTCGTCCTCGGAGCGGCCGCGGCGCAGCAGGGGCACCGCGATCGACGCCGGGGTCGCGAAGGACTCACGGGCCATGGCGGTGAGCACCGCGTCGGGGCCGATCTCCACGAACAGCCGGATGTCGTCGTCCTCGAGCCGGCGCACGGCGTCCAGGAAGCGCACGGTGCCGCGCAGCTGACGCACCCAGTAGTCGGGCGAGTTGAGGTCGGCCTGCTCGGGCGAGAGCGCGGACACCACGGGAATCACGGGTTCGGTGAAGGACACCGACTCGGCGACGGCCCGGAACTCCGCCAGCGCGGAATCCATGTGCGCGGAGTGGAAGGCGTGGCTGACCCGCAGCGTGTGGGTGCGGTGACCCGCGGCCCGCCAGCGCTCGGCGACGGCCTCGGCGGCGTCGGTGTCACCGGAGATCACCACGGAGGCGGGTCCGTTCACCGCCGCGATATCCACCGCGTACCCGTCGAGGGAGGCGGCCACCTCGTCGGCGGGCGCGCCGATGGCGATCATCGCCCCACCCGCGCGCGCCGCCTGCATCAGCCGACCGCGTGCGGCGACCAGCTTCGCGGCGTCGGCGAGTCCGATGCCGCCGGCGACGTGCAGCGCCGCCAGCTCACCGATCGAATGACCGGCCACCGCATCGGGAATCAGGCCCAGCTCACGGCACAGCGCGGCGAGCGCCACCTCCACCGCGAACAGGGCGGGCTGGGTGTACTCGGTCCGGTCCAGGGCGACGGCGTGGTCGCGGACGACCTCGCGCAGCGGCAGCGCCAGCCACGGGTCGAAGGCCGCGCACACCTCGTCGAAGGCGGCGGCGAACGCCGGGAAGGCGGCATAGAGCTCCTGCCCCATGCCGAGACGCTGCGCGCCCTGACCGGTGAACAGGAACGCCGTGCGCACGGCACGTGCGGTCCGTCCCGAAACCAGCTGCGGCGCATCGGTTCCATCGCGCAGGGCAGCCAGACCGGCCCGGAAATCCGCGTGGGTGCGGCCGACCACGACCGCGCGTTCGGGCAGCAGCGCCCGGGTCCGCACCAGCGAGTGTGCGAACGCGCCGATCGAAGCGTCCGGCCGCGCGGCCAGGAACTCGTCCAGCTTCCCCGCCTGCCCCCGCAGGGCCTGACGGTCGCGACCCGACACGACCCAAGCCACCGGCCGAACGACCGCACCGGCCGTGGACGCGGCAGGCTTGGTTCCGGGGAATGTGGTTGGGCCGGATTCGGACTCGGCTTCCTCCAACACCAGGTGGGCGTTGGTGCCGCTGATGCCGAAGGAGGACACGCCGGCCCGGCGCGGCTGCTCGCCGCGCGGCCAGTCGCGCCGCTGGGCCAGCAGTTCGATGCTGCCCGCCGACCAGTCGACGTGCGGGGTGGGCGCGTCGAGGTGCAGGGTGCCGGGCAGCACGCCGTGCCGCATGGCCTGCACCATCTTGATCACACCGGCCACACCGGCGGCCGCCTGCGCGTGGCCGATATTGGATTTCAGCGATCCCAGGTACAGGGGCCGGCCCGAGTCACGCTGTGCGCCATAGGTCGCGAGCAGGGCGTCGGCCTCGATCGGGTCGCCCAGCGCGGTGCCGGTGCCGTGGGCCTCCACCGCGTCGACCACGCCGGCGGTCAGCCCGGCGTCGGCGAGGGCCGCGCCGATCACGCGCCGCTGCGCGGGACCGTTGGGCGCGGTCAGACCATTGGACGCGCCGTCCTGGTTGATGGCGGTGCCGCGAATGACACCGAGCACCCGGTGGCCATGGCGGCGCGCGTCGGAGAGCCGTTCCAGCAGCAGCACGCCCGCGCCCTCGGCCCACGCCGTGCCGTCGGCGGCGGCCGCGAACGGCTTGCAGCGGCCGTCGGGCGCGAGGCCGCGCTGGCGCGAGAACTCCACGAACATGCCGGGATTGGCCATCACGGCCGCGCCACCGGCCAGCGCCAGCGCGGACTCCCCCGCCCGCAGCGAGCGCACCGCGAGGTGAATCGCGACCAGCGACGAGGAACACGCGGTGTCCACGGTCAGCGCCGGGCCGAGCAGGCCCAGCTGGTAGGCGATGCGACCCGACATCACGCTGTTGGCGGTACCGGTCAGCACGTAGCCCTCGGTGCCCGCGGCGGGCGTGTGCATGCGCGGGCCGTAGTCCGAGACGGTCGCGCCGACGAACACGCCCGTGCGCGAACCGGCGAGCGACTGCGGATCGATGCTCGCGTGTTCGATGGCCTCCCACGAGGTTTCGAGCAGCAGCCGCTGCTGCGGGTCCATGGCCAGCGCCTCGCGCGGCGAGATGCCGAACAGGCCCGCGTCGAACTCGTCGGCGTGCTCCAGGAAGCCGCCGAGCCGCACGTAGCTGCCGCCGGGCCGGTCCCCGTCGAAGAGGGCCTCGTCCCACCCGCGGCCGGCCGGGAATTCGGTGATGGCGTCGATGCCGTCGGCCACCACCCGCCACAGGTCGTCGGGTCCGGCGATGCCGCCGGGATAGCGGCAGGCCATGCCGACGATGGCGATGGGTTCGTCACCGGCGGCCGTGAACGCCTCGGCCGCACCGTCGTTCGCGGTGCCGGTGAGCGCGGCGTTCAGGTAGTCGATCAGGGCCGCGGGCGTCGGGTAGTCGAACAGCAGTCCGCCGGGCAGGCTCAGGTCGGTGGCGCGGGCCAGGGCCTTGCGCAGCTCGACGCCGAGCAGGGAATCGAAACCGAGGTCACGGAAGCGGGCGTGAGTGTCGACGCGTTCGGTGGCGTCGAAGCCGAGCACGGCCCGGATGTGGCCGGTGACCAGCGCATTCACATCGATGTCCGCCGTGGCGCGAGCGGCGACCGCCGCCCCCTCCGGCGCGGCGGTGGCCGTCGCCCGCGAGGTCGCCGCCGACGCGACAGCTGGTACGACCGCACCGCCCAGCAGCGGATACCGGCGGCGCTGGAACGGATATGTCGGCAAATCCACGACCCGCGCACCGGCTCCGGAGAACAGTGCGGTCCAGTCGATCCGCGCGCCGCGGGTGAACAGCTGCCCCGCCGCGTTCACGATGGTGGCGGGTTCGTCGCGGTCCGGGCGCAGGGCCGGGACGGCGGTGATCCGCTCGGCGTCGAGGGCCGCGTCGGCCATCATGGCCGAGCACACCCCGTCGGGGCCGAGCTCGAATGCCATTGTCACGCCGTAGGTTTCGAGCGCACGGACGGCGTCCACGAATCGGACCGGCTGCCGGATGTGCTCCACCCAGTAGTCCGCCGACGCCCACTCCTGCGCCGGTCCCCCCGTCACCGAGGACACCGCCCGCAGGGTCGGCTGCGCGAAGGTCAGGGTACGCACCACCGCCGCGAACTCGTCGAGCATCGGCTCCATGAGCGGCGAGTGGAAGGCGTGGGAGACATTGAGCTGCTTGGTCTTCCGGCCCATGGCGGTCACCAGGGCGGCGACCTCGACCGCACCGCGCTCCTGTCCGGCGATGACGATCGCGCGCGGCCCGTTGACGGCGGCGATCCCCAGCTCCGGCAGTCCGGCCAGCAGTGGCGCGACCTCGTCCTCGGTGGCTTCCAGCGCGATCATGGCCCCGCCGCTGGGCAGCGCCTGCATGAGCCGTCCGCGCGCCGCGACCAGGGTGGCCGCGTCGGCGCGCGACAGCACCCCCGCGACGTGCGCCGCGGCGATCTCACCGATGGAGTGCCCGGCGACGAAATCCGGTGCGATGCCCCAGGATTCGATCAGTCGATACAGCGACACGTGCAGCGCGAACAGCGCGGGCTGCGCGTAGCCGGTCCGGTCCAGGTCCGCGCCGGTGGCGATGAGGTCGCGCAGCGGCCGGTCCAGGACCGGATCCAGGTGCGCGGCGATGGCGTCGAATTCCGCGGCGAAGACCGGGAATTCGCGGTAGAGCTCCAGGCCCATCCCGATCCGCTGACCGCCCTGGCCGGAGAACACCACCGCGAGCTCGCCCGGCTCGACCGAGCCGGTCGCCAGCCCCGGCGCGGGCAGCCCCGCGGCGAGCGCCTCGAGCGCGCGCTTGCGGGCCGGGCCGTCGCCCGCGGCGACCACGGCGCGGTGGTCGAACGTCGTCCGGGTGGTGGCCAGCGACCAGCCCACATCGGCGGGATCCTGCGAGTTGAGTTCCGCGAGCCGGGTCGCCTGGTCGGCGAGCGCTTCGGGCGTGCGCGCCGAGAGCACCCACGGCGCGACCGCGAGCGGACGGCCCGTCTCGGCCGCCGGCTCGGTCTCCGGCGCTTCGCCGACCACGAGGTGGCAGTTGGTGCCGCCCATGCCGAACGAGCTCACCCCCGCGAGCAGCGGCCCGTAGGGCTCGGGCCACTCCGAAAGCTCCGTCTGCACAGCGAGATTCAGCTCGTCGAACGGGATCGCGGGGTTCGGGTCCGAGAAGTTCAGGCTCGGCGGCAGCTGCCGGTTCCGCAGGCACAGCAGCACTTTGAGCAGTCCGGCCAGCCCGGCCGCGCCCTCCAGGTGCCCGATATTGGTCTTCACCGAGCCGATCGGCAACGGCCGGGTCCGGCCCGACCCCAGCACCGCACCCAGCGCGGCCGCCTCGATCGGATCGCCGACCGGCGTCCCGGTGCCGTGCGTCTCGACGTACTGGACCTGCGCCACGGACACCCCGGCCCGCCGGTACGCCTCCCGCAGGACCTGTTCCTGGGCGGCCTGCCCGGGCACCGTGAGTCCCTCGGTCGCGCCGTCGTTGTTGACCGCGCTGCCGTGGATCACGCCGTGGATGCGGTCACCGGCCGCGATGGCGTCGGCCAGCGGCTTGAGCAGCAGCGCGACCGCGCCCTCACCGCGCACGAATCCGTCGGCGCGCGCGTCGAAGGCGGCGGAGGTACCGGTGGGCGAGAGCCCGCCGAAACGCTCGGTCGCGACCGCGGTCGCCGCGGACAGGTTCAGGTTGACGCCGGCCACCAGGGCCGTGGACGCCTCGCCGGTGCGCAGGCTCTGGCAGGCGAGATGCACCGCCACCAGGGCCGAGGACTGCACCGAGTCGACGCTCAGGCTGGGCCCGTGCACGCCGAGGAAGTAGGAGACCCGGTTGGCGATCACGCCGCGGCTGGCGCCGGTCAGGCTGTGATGGGTGATGGCGTCCTCGGGCAGGGTGCCGAGCAGGGCGGCATAGTCGTCGCGGTGGGTGCCGACCAGCACCGCGGTGTCGCCGCCGCGCAGCTGCTCGGGCCGGGTGCCGGCGTCTTCCAGTGCCTCCCAGGCGAGTTCGAGCACCAGCCGCTGCCGCGGGTCCATCGCGGCCGCCTCGCGCGGCGAGATCCCGAAGAACGGCGCGTCGAAGCCCTCGACATCGGCCAGGAACGCGCCGCGCCGCTCGGGACGGTCGCCCGCCCCGGCGTACGCGGCGCGGTCGTCGGGCCAGGAGGAGATGGCGCTGATGCCCGAGCTCAGCAGTTCCCAGAACTCGGCGGGGTTGCCCGCGCCGGGTAGGCGGCACGCGAATCCGATGACGGCGATCCCGGCATTATCGGTGGCGTTGATGGAACTCAAAACGGCTCTCCCCCTTGCCTATTCGGCACGTGGTGTGGAAGTGACGCCATCAGAAGGCGTGATTTCAACGTAGCCGCGCGGTCGGAACAGGTTGGTAATCCGTTGGTAATTCAGTTATTTCGACCACATCGCGGTACCGGTGGCCCGGTCCCGGATCTCCGCGTGCAGCGCGGCGACGTGCTCGTTGAGGAAGAAATGGCCCCCGCGAAACTCGCGCAACTCGAACTCGCCGTGCGTGTGCGCCCGCCATTCGGCCATCTCGGCGACGGTGGCCTTGGGGTCGAGGTCCCCGGTGAACGCCGTTATCCCGCAGCGCACCCGGGGCCCGCCGGTCCACCGGTAGCGTTCGATGGCGCGGTAGTCGCCGCGGATGACCGGCAGCACCATGGCGGCGATCTCCGGATCGGCGAGCGCGGCGGCGTCGGTCGCGCCCAGACGGACGACATCGTCGAGCAGTTCGGCGTCATCGGCCAGGTAGGTGCGCTCGTCGCGGCTGGTGGCGGGTGCGCGCCGGCCGGAGACGAACAGTTCGGTGAGCCGGGTCCCGGACCGTTCCAGTCGCAGCGCGACCTCGAAGGCGAGGATGGCTCCCATGCTGTGCCCGAAGAACGCGGTGGGCCGGTCCAGCCACGGAAGCAACTCCGCGGCAATGTGATCGGCGAGCCGATCGATATCGTCGACGACCGTTTCGGTGCGGCGTTCCTGGCGGCCGGGATATTGCACGGCGAGCACGTCGATTTCGGGCGCGAGGGCCTGCATCCATTTGAAGAAATAGCTCGCGGATCCGCCCGCGTACGGAAAGCAAACCAATCGGTGCGGGGCGTCGGGCGCCGGACCGAATCGGCGAATCCACGCGTTCGGAGAAGGGTTGCCGGACAGACGTTTTTCCATCACACGAATTCCCTTGTCGTATACCGAACGGTTTCGCGCCGGGCACCGGGGAGGGGTACCCGGTGCCCGGCGCGAACCGATCAGGAGGAGTGTCAGCCCATCAGGCCCAGCTGCTGCGACATCTCGAAGTTGTCGTAGCTGATGCGCCAGTAGCTGATCAAGCCGTCACGGAACTCGTAGGTGTCCATGCCCTCCAGATCGAACTTGCGCCCGGTGGCCGCGACCGGCTCCTCCGGGTGCTCCGGCGGCCAGCCGGAGATGCCGCCGGACAGGGTGCCCGTGCCGTGCCAGGGCACCACGATGCGGTTGCCGTCGAGAGACACCAGCGGCGCGCCGGTGGCCTCGAACCGCATGTCCGGGAACGCCTTGTAGGTGATCTGGGCGAAGAGGCGGAAGTCGTCGTGCCCCTTGCTGAACCGGCCGAACATGGCCGGGTCCTCGACCAGGATGTCGTCGGTGCACATGGCCAGCTGCGCGTCGATGTCGGCGGAGTTGACCGCCTTGTACCAAGCGCCCATGAAGTCGCCGATGGTGTCGGCGTCGGGCAGCGCGCCGCCCAGCCCGGCCCGGGCCTTGCGGTAGCGGTCGTCGAAGTACTCGATCTTCTCGAGCGATGTCATCGGATGCCTCCAGGGTGATCCGGTAGTGCGGTCAGTTGTCGCCGCGAACGGCCAGGGCGTGGGTGAAGTGGCCGCGCGGATCCCACGTCGCCTTGATCTCCCGCAAACGCGGCAGGGCGGCGCCGAAGTACAGCTCCTGCCACGGAATCGGCGCGGTGTGCAGCGCCGGGTCCAGCGGATCGGTGTCGGTGTAGTTCAGGACCGCGCCGTCGTTGGCGCCGCCCCGTCCCGGCACGCCACCGGTCGCGGCGTAGACGTCGGCGTAGAAGCGACGCAGCCAGGCCAGCTGGGCCGCGTCCTCCTCCGGCGTCGCCCACATCACGATGTAGAGCATCTTGATGATCGAATCCCGCTGCGGGGACGCGGTTTCCGCGGCCTCGACGGTGTTGACGTGGCCGCCGTACCCGGCGATCTCCACCAGGGTGGCGGGGTTGCCGAACGCCGGATCGGTGAGGTTGCGGTACAGCGCCGCCACCTGGTCGGCGGGCAGCGCGGTGCGCAGGTAGGCCGACTTGGCCTTGAAGCGCCCCTTGCCTTCCCAGCCGCCGCCGCCCAGATCCGCCCACGCGGTGACGTGGGAGATCCACTCGACTCGCTTGCGCGCGTCGACCCGGTAGGTGATGCCGGCGCCCTCGGCCATGGCGGCCAGGAACTCGTCGAGCAGCCGGTCGGCGTCCGGGGTGGCCGCGTCGATCTGCGAGGACATCAGGAACTCGCCGGCCGAGATGTGCCGCGGCTTCAGCGCGCTGAACAGATTCACGTACGGCGAGTCGACGCCCGCGTGCTTCTCGTGCCAGGCGGTGAAGGTGGTGAGCAGCTTGCCGAAGGCGTCCTCGGTCAGCTGATCCCAGGACCAGACGACCTCGGAGACGATCAGTTCCCGCGGCGCCGAGGGCAACTGGCCGGCCGGTTCGGCGCCCGTCGCGCCGGGCGCGCGCAGCCAGAACTTGGTGGCCAGCCCGTAGGTGCCGCCACCGCCGCCGGTGTGCGCCCACCACAGGTCCCGGTTCGGGTCGTCGGCCCGCCGGGTCGCCACGACCTTGTGGGCCTTGCCGTCCGCGTCCGCGACGACGACCTCGACGGCCTCGAGGTAGTCGACGAGATGCCCGAACTGACGCGACAGCGGACCGTAGCCCGCGTTCGTCATCTGCCCGCCCAGCGCGACCGGCGGACCGATCCCGGCCGGGACGGTGACATGCCAGCCGTCGTACAGCTTCTGGTACAGGTCGGCGGTGCTGACGCCGGGGCCCACCGCGAACGCGGACAGCTCGGCGTCGTACTCGACCGAATTCAGTTGCGACGCACTGATGATGACCTGGATGTCGGCGTTGACGATCAGGTCCTCGTAGCACGCGCCACTGCTCTGCAGCGCGAACCGCACGCCGCGATCGAGTACGTGCTGCACCGCCGCCACGGCCTCGTCGGCCGTCTTGGGCAGCAGCACGTACTCGGGCGCGCCACTCCATCGGCCGTTGAAGCTGGCCGCGAGTACGCCGTAGCGCTCATCGTCCGGCGTCACCCGTTCGACGTCGAAGGTTTCGCTCATGGGGGTGTCTCTCCTTCTGTCCGGTCAGGCGATCGGCGCCAGGCGGGCGCCCTCCGCGTCGCGAATCTCGAGGCACACGTCGCGCAGGGCGACGATCAGGCGTTCGATGTCGGACGTGGTGAGGTGGACCGACGGCTCGAACCGCAGCGTGTAGACCGCGCTCGAGGTGGGGAAGGTGCGAATGTTGTGCTCGCGCAACAGGAAACCCGACACGTAGTAGCCGAAGAAGCCGCTGCCGTCGAGTTCCCGCAGCACCTGCGAGTCCGCCTCGGCCAGGTTCGCGAACTCCAGTCCGGCCATCAGGCCGCGGCCGCGCACGTCCGCGATCACGGTCGGGAACTCGTCCCGCAGCCCGCGCAGCGCGGTCAGCAGTTCCGAACCCCGTTGCGCCGCCGTGCGATACACCTCGCCGTCGTTCGCCTCGAGCACGCCGAGCACCTTCTCCGCCATCAGGCAGGAGAAGCTGTCCTTGGCGAAGGTCGAGCTGTGCATCATCTCGAAGTCGCGCAGGTACCGCGACTCGCGCACCAGCAGCACCGCGGCCTTGGCGATGCCGCCGCCCAGGCTCTTGGCCATGGCGTAGTAGTCGCCGCGCAGGCCCAGGTGGCTGCTGGACAGGAACGCGCCGGTCCGGCCCATGCCGGACTGGATCTCGTCGACGACCACCGGGATGCCGAGGTCGGCGGCGACCCGATTGACGTCCTTGGCGAATTCCACCGGCACCTCGTGGATGCCGCCCTCGCCCAGGATCGGTTCCAGCACCAGGGCGCAGAACACCGGGAACGACCGCGGCGTCACCCGCACCCGGCCGTCGGCGATCTCCAGGTCGTGCAGGTCGCGCCGCTCGGCGGCGACGATCTCGTCGAGCGCGCCGGGCTGGTCCATCGGGACGAACCGGGCCTGGGCGGCCAGCGCCGAGAACACCGACCGGTAGATCGGGTTGTAGGTGAGCTGGACGCTGCCCGCGAGCTTGCCGTGAAAGGATCCGACGGGGCTCAGGAACAGCGGCGTGCTCGCGAACACCGCGTCGTTGTGCGCGGTCGCCGCGGCCACCAGGGCCTCGATGTCGCCCGACGCCCGCCCGTCCGCGACGGCGGCGCGCGCGGCCTCGACATTGGCCTCGAGTTCGGCCCGCAGCCCGGCGATCCGCGCGAAGCGTTCGAACTCGGCGTGCTTCATGGCGGCCTCGATGGCCTCCGCACCGCTGTTGGCGAAGATCGCGAAGTAGTTCTCGTCATCGTCCAGCTCCCGCCGGATGATCGAATTCAGCTGGGACACCACGCGATTGGCGTACGAGTGGCGCGAGAACTGGGCGTGGATCGGCGTCTGCGCGGCCAGCAGTCCGCGGGCGTGCTCGATCAGCTCGGGATTACTGTGCCCGAGCAGCGTCGAGCCGTAGCCGCCGACGAAGTCGAGGACGGCGATCTCCTGACCGTCCTTGCGGTAGTACAGGGTGTCGCCCTCACCGCGGGTGTACTCGACATCGAGTCCGGCCGTGGCCAGCACCCCGAGCAGATACGGTTCGGCGTAGTCCTGTGCGTTCTCGATCGTGGTCATCGGCTCTGGACCTCTCCGGCGCGCACCAGGTTCAAGATCTCTCCCGCAACGGTTTCCGGCGCCTGCTGCGGCTGCCAGTGCGAGGTCTTCTCCAGCGTGACCAGCCGGTACGGGCCGGTCACGTGCTGGGCGGTCTCGGTGACCGCGAGCTTGCTGACGGCGGTGTCGGTGACGCTCCAGACGAAGGTCGTCGGGACGGTCACCGGGCCGAAGCCGAACGGCTCACCGAGCAGGTTGTTGGCGCGGTACCAGTTCAACGCGGCCTCGAGCACGGCCGGGTCGCTGTGCTTGGTGACGTAGCGGCTCACCTGTTCCGGGGTCAGCACGCCCTCCCCCGCCTGGGCGAACCACGCCCACAGCTGGGCGGCGTCGTCGGCGAGGAACTGCGCGCCCGAGTCGGCCGACATGAGGAACTCGACGTACTGCGAGCTGTGCTGCTGCTCCTCGTCGACCCGGTAGGCGTGCTGGTAAGCGTCCAGGTGCGGGATGGCCAGCGCGACCAGGCTGCGCACCCGATCCGGGTGGCGCGCACCGAGATACCACGCGACCGCGGCGCCCCAGTCGTGACCGACCACGTGCGCGGACTCGACGCCCAGCGCGTCCAGGATGCCGAGCGCGTCGGCCACCAGGTTCGGCAGCGCGTAGTCGGCGACCTCGGCCGGCCGCGCGCCGTCGGAGTACCCGCGCTGATCCGGGGCGATGGTGCGCAGCCCGGCCTCGTGCAGGATGGGCGCCACGTCGTTCCAGGACTCGCGGCTGTGCGGGAAACCGTGCAGCAGGAGCACGGCGGGGCCGTCGGCGGGACCGGCGACATCGACGTCGAAGGTGAACTCACCCAGGCTGATTCGTTCCACGGTCATGACTACTCCGCGAAGATCTTGGCTTCGAGGGCCGGCTCGTGCAGCACCGTGGCGGGATCGGCCAGGCCGATGACGCGCTGGTAGGCACGCGACACGTCGCCGTCGCGGGCGGCCGCGTCCTGGACCTTGGCGATGAAGGCGTGCGCCTCGAGGATCTCCGGGGTGCGCTCACCCTGGACCTCGGGGTAGCTCAGGTCGGCGCCGATCGCCATGTCCCAGCAGCCGTCGATGGCCTCGGCGGCCAGATCGCGGAAGTAGGCCAGCGGGTCGATCTCGCCCTCGGCCTGAACGTGCTTGCGCAGCACGGCCGAACCCATGGCGGCGACCGTCATGCCCTGCGCGTAGCTGGGGTTGAAGCTCGCCACCGCGTCACCGATCACCAGGAAGCCGGCCGGGAAGGCGGTCATGCGCTGGTAGTGGCGGCGCAGGTTGGTGGGGAACTTGTAGGCGACCGGGTCGTTGAGCGGCACGGCCTGCTGCAGCGTCTCGTAGATGTCCGGCGCGGCAAGGGTCTTGATGAACGCCAGGAAGCCCTCGGGATCGGTCGGCGGGTGGTCGCCGAGGATGCCGTAGGCGGTCACGATGGCGCGGCCGCCGTCGATCTTCTGGCAGATGCAGCCGCGCGGCACACCGGCCGAGGCGACGGTGTTGATCGAGATGTCGTCGCCGAAGGCCTCGTCCGGGATGCGGTAGTACCGGGTGGCGTACCCCATGCCGATCTTGTGCTTCTCCTCCTCGACGCGGCCGAACTCGAGGTCGTCGAGCCACACCGAGGCGCGCGAACCGCGACCCGAGGCGTCCACCACCAGGTCGGCGGGGATCAGGGTCTCGTGCGAGTTCTCCGGGAACACCCACACACCGGCGATCCGCTTGCCGTCGTCGACCACCTCGAGGCGGCTGATGTCGGACTGCTCGGCCAGCTCCACGTTCGGCAGCGCCAGCACCCGCTCACGGATGTGGCCCTCGAAGAACGGACGGCTGGCGGTCAGGCAGACCAGGCCCGAGTCGACCTGAACCAGCTTCTTGCCGTTGATGATCCAGCGCACGTCCTTGGACGCGTCACCGATGGCCGCGCCGTCGGCGACCATCTTGTCGGTCACGCCGGGGAACAGCTCCTCGGCGATCTGCTGGCCGCGCGAGAGCAGCCCGTGCAGGTGGTGGCCCTGCGGCAGGCCGCGCCGCAGCAGGTTCGGACCGGTCAGGTGGTCCCGGTCGACAAGGGTTACCCGCTCGTACTTCTCGGCGAGCACGCGGGTGGCGAACAAACCGGCGAGCCCACCCCCCAATACGACGGCGCGGTTCTCTCGGGTGGTCATGGCCTGTCTCCTCTGCTCGTACCGCTCGTGCCAGTGGCTCTCCGCCCGTTCGCGCGCGGCCACGGGGTGAACGTATCCACGGGCGGCTCACCGATCGGTCATCGTCGAGACACTGGGCACGAATAGTGCTGGTACGAGCGGCTTTTCGAGGATCCGGCTCAGTCCGCGCGGCGCACGTCGAGCACCGCCTTGCCGGGGACGCGGCGGCTCACCAGGGCGTCGGCGGCGCGCAGGTAGTCGGTCCAGTCGCCGCGCCAGCCGATGGCCAGATCCAGCTGCCCGCGCTCGGCCAGGCCGACCAGTTCGGCGAGCTCGCCGCCGAGCGGGGTGCCGATGACGAAGGTCTCGATCCGCGCGCGATCGACCCGGATGCGCGCCTCCTCGAAATCGATGAGGGTCGGCTGCTTGGAGGCCTTGCCGACCGCCACCACGGTGCCGCCGGTCTCGAGCCGCAGATAGGCGTCGGCCAGCTGCTGGCCGCCGACATTGTCGATCGCGCCGAACACCCGGCCGCGCAGGGCCGCGGGACCGAGGATCACCTCGGTCGCGCCCAGCTCGGCCAGACCCGCGCCGCGGGCCGGACTGCCCACCGAGGCAACGACTTCCGCACCGGCCAGATGCGCGAGCTGCACCGCGAACCGGCCGACGCCACCGGACGCTCCGGTCACCAGCACCCGGCGGCCGGCGATGTCACCGAGCCGCCGGATCGCCTGCAGGGCGGTGACCGCGGCGACCGGAAGCGCCGCTGTCGCACCGAGATCCAGGGTGTCGGGCACCAGGGCCAGCTCCGCGGTGTCGACCGCGCGCTGCTCGGCCCAGGCCCCGCCCCAGCCGAAGGTCACCACGCGGCTGCCCGCGGGCGGACCGGAGCCGTCGGCCGCGGGGACGACGACGGTGCCGGCGGCGTCCCAGCCCGGAATGGTGCCGGTCGGCAGGTCTGGGACCCGGAAGGCGACCTCCCCGAAGTTGAACGAGAACGCGGCGACGTCGATCAGCGCCTGCGACGGGCCCGGCGTCGGGGCGGGCGCGTCGCCCAGGCGCAGCATGTGCGGGGCGGCCTGGTCGTGGACGAGTGCCTTCATCTTCAGCGCTCCTCTTCTCAGGGGATCGGCGGATATGGTCCGGGCGCACGGCCGCCCCGATTCCGTCCCGGCCGGGATCGGAAATCGGGGCGGCCGTTGCGAATTCAGTTATGGGGTGACTCAGCCCAGGGTCGGGTAGTCGGTGTAGCCGACGTGGTCGCCGCCGTAGAAGGTGGCCTCGTCGGGGGTGTTGAAGGGGCCGCCGGCCTTGATGCGGGCGTCCAGGTCGGGGTTGGCCAGCCACAGGGTGGCCAGCGCGACCGCGTCCGCCACACCGGATTCCAGCGCTTCCTTGGCGGCGTCGACCGTCGCGGGGAAGGCCTCGGGGGTGGCGTGCGGGTTGAGGATGATGCTGTTGGAGAAGGCCGCGCGCAGCTTGGTGGTCAGCTCGCGGTCGCCGCCCTCCATGATGTGCACGTAGGCGATGTCCAGGTCGGACAGCTTGGTGAGCAGCTCGACGTACAGCGGGGCCGGGTCGGCCTCGACGATGTGGTTGAACGGGTTGCCGGGCGAGAGCCGGATACCGGTGCGGTCGGCGCCGATGGCCTCGGCGACCGCGGCCACCACCTCGGTGACGAAGCGGATGCGGTTGGCGATCGAGCCGCCGTAGTTGTCGGTGCGCAGGTTGGTGTTGTCGGCCAGGAACTGGTGCAGCAGATAGCCGTTCGCACCGTGGACCTCGACACCGTCGAAGCCGGCGGCGATGGCGTTGCGCGCGGCGGCCACGAAGTCGGCGATGGTGGTGGTGATGTCCTCGGCGGTCATCTCCCGGGGCTCCGGGTGGTCGATCATGCCGTTGGGGGTGAACAGCTGCTCACCGGAGACCACCGCGGACGGGGCCAGCGGCAGCGCGTTGTCCGGGTACAGCATGGGGTGGCCGATGCGGCCGCAGTGGGTCAGCTGCGCGATGATGCGGCCGCCCGCCCGGTGCACGGCGTCGGTGACCTGGCGCCAGGCCTCGGTCTGGGCCTCGTTGTGCAGGCCCGGGGTCAGGAAGTAGCCCTGGCCGATGACGCTGGGCTGGATGCTCTCGCTGATGATCAGGCCGGCATTCGCGCGCTGCGTGTAGTACTCGGCGGTGAGCTCGGTGACGAGCCCATCCAGGGTGGCCCGGTTGCGGGTCATCGGCGCCATCACCAGACGGCTCGGCAGCTGCAACTGACCGATCGAGACCTGCTCGAACAGAGTGCTCACCTTGTACTCCTTGCTGGATCGAGTCGCGCGCCGGACTGGTGCGCGTAGTTACTTGATTGGATCAAGCACCATGCTGGCACATGTGATTTATCCAATCAAGTACCTTCGTCAAGTCTTGGCTTAGAATTTTCTGCATGGCAGTACCGGCAGGTCCCGTGAGCACATCCACCGACGTCGAGCGCGTGATGTTCGAATTCGTGGACGCCTACAACCACGCCTTCGAGGACGCCGCCCGTGACCAGGGCATGAGCATGGCCCACGCCTGCGTGCTCGGCCGGGTCGGCACACCCCGCGGGATGGGCGAACTGGCCGAGGAACTCGGCTGCGACGCCTCCAACATCACCCAGATCGTCACCCGGCTCGAGGCCCGCTCCCTGGTCCTGCGCCAACCCGACCCCGCCGACCGGCGCTTCCGGCGCATCCAGCGCACCCCCGAGGGCGAAGCCGTCAACGACGCGTTCGAGGACTCCTTCGACTTCCCCCGCCGCGCGGTCGCCAATCTGACCCCCGACGAACAACAGCAACTGGCCGACCTTCTCCGCAAAGCACTCACACCGCCCCGGTGACCACACCGGCGGCGCACACACCGAACTCATTGCGGCCCAACGCTACCCGTGGGCAAACCCTCTGATCAACGCGTGACGATCTCAGGCGCACCGCTCTGACCTGCGCGAATGCTCCCTGATGTCCCGGCGATGACCGGGCGATGACGCTCGCGGCGATAGTTTCGCCGCGGACGTGTCGTGGACACGTCGGATACGGAAGCTGCACAAGGTATTCGGAGGCGCGCGGTGACCAGTCAGCAAGAGGACATCACAACCAGGGACCCGGCACCGGAGCCATCGGGGGATGCGTTCGGGCACATCGAGGTTCGCGGCATCGACTTCGTCCCCCCGCAGGAGCGCCGCGGCACGCCGCGTGAGCTGTTCACCATCTGGGCGGCGTCCAATGTCGCGTACATCTACATCGTGCTGGGCGGCACGGCGCTGCTGCTCGGCCTGTCGCTGTGGCAGGCGCTGGCGGTCGTGGTGCTGGGCAACCTGTTCTGGCTCGGCGTCGGCGCGCTCGCGGTCAGCGGCCCCGCGGCGGGCACGCCCAGCGTGGTGATCATGCGCTCCATGTTCGGCATTCGCGGTAACCGGCTCTTCGGCGCGGGGCTCAACTGGCTGATCGCCATCTCCTACGAGGCGATCAACCTGTCGTTCGGTTCGCTCGCGGCGTTCGCGCTGGCCGGGCACCTGGGCGTGACGGTGTCGACGCCGGTGAAGCTGGTCATCGTCGCGGTCATGGCGGTCGCGACCTTCACGATCAGCATCTACGGTCACGCGACGATCGTGCGGCTGAGCCCGTTCTTCACCGCGGCCCTGGTGCTCTGCTGTGTGCTGCTGGGCGTCTTCGTGTTCGGCCACGCCAAGTTCGATTACGTTCCCGCGCAGCCGCTCACGGGGTCCTCGCTGTGGTCGGCGCTGCTGGTCGGGATCGCACTGGTCGCGTCGGCTCCGCTGTCGTGGACCGTCGGCGCGGACTACGCGCGCTACCTGCCCGAATCGGTGTCGAAGCGCGCGGTGATGGGGTGGACCGCACTCGGCGGGTTCGTGCCCGCGGTCGCGCTGGGCGTCATCGGCGTCGTCGCCGGGACCAGCGTCGACATGACCGATCCCCAGACCTCGCTGAAGGGCATCCTGCCCGGGTGGTTCTACCCGGTGTTCCTGGCCGTGATCGTCGTCGGCGCGATCACCACCAATGTGCTCACCACCTACTCGTCCGGCCTGTGCCTGCAGGGACTCGGCGTGAAGATGCGGCGCTCGCAGACCGTGTTCATCGACGGCGTGCTCGGCGGCGCGATCACCTTCTACGCGCTGTTCATCGCCGAGGACTTCCTCGCGACCCTGAGCCGGTGGCTGGAACTCACCGTCGTGGTGCTGGGGCCGCTGGTCGCCATCTACGTGACGGATATCGTGTTGCGCCGCAACCGGTATGACGGGGTGTCGCTCAACGACGAACACCCCGGCAGCGCGCAGTGGTACACGGCGGGCTTCAACCTCGCCGGTGTCACGGCCATCATCGCCGGCGGCATCTCGGCGGGGCTGTGCATCCACACCACCTCGTGGGAGGGACCGGTGGCCTCGGCCCTCGGTGGCGCCGACCTGTCGGCGCTGGCCGGGCCGGCCGTCGCGGCCACCGTCTACGCCGTGCTCAGCCGCACGCTCTACCGCTCGCGGATCGCGACGGCCGAGATCGACGCGTGAACAACCGGCGGGTCGCGGCGCCTGTCGGTGACCGAAAAGTCGTGAAGGGAACCATGATTACCGAACAGAGTGCAGCGACCCGCCCACTACGCATTGCGATCGTGGGGGCGGGACCGGCCGGGATCTACGCCGCCGACGCGTTGATGAAATCCGATGGGCACGCCGGGTTCGACGGGGTGAGCATCGACCTCTACGAGCGGATGCCCGCGCCGTTCGGGCTGATCCGGTACGGCGTCGCGCCGGATCACCCGCGGATCAAGGGGATCATCACCGCCTTGCACAAGGTGCTCGACAAGGAGCAGGTGCGGCTGCTGGGCAATATCGACTACGGGGTGGACATCACCCTGGAGGATCTGCGTCGGTTCTATGACGCGGTCATCTTCTCCACCGGTGCGAATGCCGATCGCGCACTGGATGTTCCGGGGATCGACCTGGACGGGTCCTACGGTGCGGCGGACTTCGTGTCCTGGTACGACGGGCATCCGGATGTGCCGCGGACCTGGCCGCTGGAGGCGGAGAAGGTCGCGGTGCTCGGGGTCGGCAATGTCGCGCTGGATGTGGCGCGGGTGCTGGCCAAGACCGGGGACGAGCTGCTGCCCACGGAGATTCCGCCGAACGTCTATGCGGGTTTGCGGGCCAACCAGGCGCTGGAAGTGCACGTGTTCGGCCGCCGCGGTCCCGCCCAGGCCAAGTTCACGCCCCTCGAACTGCGCGAACTCGACCACTCCCCCACCATCGAGGTCATCGTCGACCCCGAGGACATCGACTACGACGAAGGCTCCGAAGCCGCGCGCCGCACCTCCAAGCAGGTCGACATGATCTGCAACACCTTGGAGCAGTGGGCTATTCGCGATGTCGGCGACCGCCCGCACAAGCTGTTCCTGCACTTCTTCGAGAACCCGTCGGAGATCCTCGGCGAGAACGGCAAGGTCGTCGGTCTGCGAACGGAGCGCACCGCACTCGATGGCACCGGGAAGGTGAAACCGACCGGCGCATACCGTGATTGGGACATCCAGGCCGTCTATCGCGCGGTCGGCTATCTCTCCCAGCCGGTTCCGGGCCTGCCCTTCGACGAGGACAGCGGCACGGTCCCCAATACCGCGGGCCGCATCCCCGGCCTGGCCGCCACCTATGTCACCGGCTGGATCAAACGCGGCCCCGTCGGCCTCATCGGCCACACCAAGGGCGACGCCAACGAGACCATCGCGTGCCTGCTCGACGACGCCCCTGCCTTCACCCCCGCCGCCCAGCCCGACCCCGATGCCGTCATCGAATTCCTGGAACGCAAAGGCATCCCGTTCACCACCTGGGCGGGCTGGTACCGCCTCGACGCCCACGAACGCGCCCTCGGCGAACCGCAGGGCCGCGAACGCGTCAAGGTCGTGGAGCGCGACGAGATGCTGGCCGCCTCCGAACCCGGCAAGAAGACAGGAACCGCTGTGCCCACCACGCGAATCACGAAGGTCCTGGTAGCCAATCGAGGCGAGATCGCCGTGCGGGTGATCCGGGCCGCCAAGGACGCCGGAATCTTCAGCGTCGCGGTGTATGCCGAGCCCGACGCCGACGCGCCGTTCGTGAAGCTCGCCGACGAAGCCTTCGCCTTGGGCGGGCAGACTTCGGCGGAGTCCTATCTGGTGTTCGACAAGATCCTGGATGCCGCCGCCAAGTCAGGCGCCGATGCGATCCACCCCGGCTATGGGTTCCTGTCGGAGAACGCCGATTTCGCGCAGGCTGTGATCGACGCTGGGCTGATCTGGATCGGTCCGTCGCCGCAGTCGATCCGGGATCTGGGTGACAAGGTCACCGCCCGTCACATCGCCGAGCGTGCGCAGGCGCCGATGGCCGCGGGTACCAAGGACCCGGTGAAGAACGCTGATGAGGTGGTGGCGTTCGCCAAGGAGTTCGGTGTGCCGGTGGCCATCAAGGCCGCGTTCGGTGGTGGTGGTCGTGGCATGAAGGTCGCGCACACCATCGAGGAGATCCCGGAGCTGTTCGAGTCCGCGACTCGTGAGGCGATCGCGGCGTTCGGTCGTGGTGAGTGCTTCGTGGAGCAGTACCTGGACAAGGCCCGCCATGTCGAGGCCCAGGTCATCGCCGACCAGCACGGCAATGTCGTCGTCGCTGGTACTCGTGACTGCTCGCTGCAGCGCCGCTTCCAGAAGCTCGTGGAGGAAGCCCCCGCACCCTTCTTGTCCGATTCCGTGCGGTCCCAGATCCACGAGTCGGCGAAGCAGATCTGCCGCGAGGCAGGCTATTACGGCGCGGGCACGGTCGAGTACCTCGTCCAGGGCGACACGGTCTCCTTCCTCGAGGTGAACACCCGCCTCCAGGTGGAACACCCGGTCACCGAGGAGACCGCCGGAATCGACCTGGTGCGTCAGCAGTTCCGTATCGCCGAGGGCCACGCCCTGACCCTGACCGAGGATCCGGCCCCGCGCGGCCACTCCTTCGAGTTCCGCATCAACGGTGAGGACGCCGGTCGCGGCTTCCTCCCCGCACCGGGCCCGGTCGTCACCTACCGCGAACCGACCGGTCCCGGCGTCCGCGTCGACTCCGGCGTGGTCGAGGGCTCTGTCATCGGCGGCCAATTCGACTCCATGCTGGCCAAACTCATCGTCACCGGCGAAACCCGCGACCAGGCCCTCCAACGAGCAGCCCGCGCCCTCGCCGAATTCCACATCGAGGGCCTGGCCACCGTCCTCCCGTTCCACCGCCACATCGTCACCAACCCCGCCTTCATCGGTGACGGCGAGAAGTTCGAGGTCTACACCAAGTGGATCGAGAACGAGTGGGACAACCCGATCGAGCCCTACACCGGCGCTGTCCCCCTTGAAGAGGACGAAGAGGCCCCGCGCCAGAAGGTCGTCGTCGAGGTCAGCGGCCGCCGAGTCGAAGTCTCCATCCCCGCCCAATTCTCCGCCTCCGCCGCCACCCCGATCCGCAAGAAGTCGAAGCCCCGCAAGCGCGGCGGCGCGGGCGCGGGCACCGCCTCCGGCGACGCCGTCACCGCCCCCATGCAGGGCACAGTCGTCAAGGTGGCCGTCGAAGAGGGCCAATCCGTCGAAGCGGGCGACCTCGTCGTGGTCCTCGAAGCCATGAAGATGGAGAACCCGGTCACCGCCCACAAGTCCGGCACCATCACCGGCCTCACCGTCGAGCCCGGCAGCGCCATCACCCAGGGCACCGTCCTGGCCGAAATCAACTAACCCCGGGCACGGCCCCGGCACCCAGCCGGGGCCGTCTCCCTCCCCCACAAAACCCGTTTCCATTTCCAGCCCCCACCCTGCTAAAGTTCCTTCCCGCAACGAAGTAGCAAGCGCCATTAGCTCAATTGGCAGAGCAGCTGACTCTTAATCAGCGGGTTCGGGGTTCAAGTCCCTGATGGCGCACCACAAATACCTAACGCGAGGTCAGACCGCCGAGGGCGTCTCGAGCCGGGGCGTAGCCGGCTCGAGCGGATTTGAGGTAAACGCGTTTCGCGGCGTCGGTGCGCCCGAGGGATTTCCATTGGTCACCCAGGGCTTTCAGCGCGACCATGTCGCCGTCTTGTTCGACCTCGCGGTAGAGGAGTTCGGCTCGGTCGCCCTCGCCTCGGGCCTCATGAACCGTTGCCAAGTGCACCTTTCCGAGAGTGTGGCCATTGTCGATGTAGCGGCGGTACCAGTAGGCGGCCTGGCTGAGGTCACCGGTCTTCATGCACATATGGCCCAGGGTCAGCATCGAGAGTGTTTCGCCGCGCTCGGCGGCCCGCCGGTACCAGCGTTCGGCTTCCGCTCGGGCGCCCCGGTTTTCGAGAAGTCGCGCCAGGAAGGACATGGCGAGGGCGTCGTTCATGGCCGCGGCTTGGCGGAGCAGTCGTTCGGCTTCGCCGATGTCGCCGCGCTTCTGATGATCACGGGCCCGGGCCAGCAATTGGCTGACATCGCCGCGCCTGCGGCCGGTGCCCGACGATCGTGAATTTTCTCTGGGGACTTCAGATTTCGTCGCTAGGTCCGGCGGTGCCGGGGCCGTGAGCATGGCCAGTGCGTGCGGGATGGACGGACGTGACTCGGGCCGTTTGTCCATCAGCCGGGTAATGAGCTGACCGAGTTGCCCGGCATGCACCGGCGAGGGAACCGCACCGAACATGACCGCTTTCATGGTTCCGTGAATGGTGTCACGACGGAACGGCGAAACCCCTTCCACCGCGTGGTAGAGCGTGACGCCGAGGGCGTACAGGTCACCGGCGGGTGTGTCGTCGCCGTCGACGCGTTCGGGTGCCATGTACTCGAACGAACCGATGAGCGCCTCCTTGGCGGTCAGCGTGTGATCGGAGTGATGGCGGGCGGTTCCGAAATCCGTGAGCAGCACCTCGCCACCGGCGGCGAGCAGAATATTGCCCGGCTTGACATCGCGGTGGACCACGCCGGCGTCATGGGCGGCCCGCAGGGCCTCCAGTAAGGAGGCGGCGACGGTGGCGGCTTCCGCGACGTCGACCGGCCCGTCGCTGTCGATGCGCTGCTTCAATGAGCGGCCGGCCACCAGGCGCATGACGATCCAGGGCGTCCCGCTGTCGGTGACGACATCGAGGACACCGACGATATTCGGATGATCGCGCAGCCGCCCGGCATTGCGTGCCTCACGTTCCGCCCGCGCGACCCGCTCCGCGTGCTGCGCGCTGGATTCGGCCTGCGGGAGCAGCACTTCCTTCACCGCGACATCCACCCGCGACCGCTCGTCGCGTGCCTTCCAGACGGTCCCGAATCCGCCACTGCCCAGCTTCTCGATCAACCGGTAGCGGCCGCCGAGAACCCAGCCCGGTCGTCCCAGCGAAGACATGACTGCTCCCAGCGGTTCTGTGCCCCAGCAACATTCGGAGTCAGTCAACCGTACTCGAATACGGGTGCCCACGGAGCCCGCAACCAGACGGTCAGATCGCCCTCGCATCCATGAGACCCGACGGCAGTCCCCCGTCATAGACGGCGAGTATGTCGCTCGCCTTCGACAGTGTGTCGACGATGGATCGGGCTGGGCTGCGGTACAGCTCCGGATAGTCGACTTCGCCGAGCCGAGGGTCCACCCAGATAGGCATCGGGACTCAACGACGACACCGGCGAAAACGACATGACTGAACCTTAGAGCGAACCCACGACCGGCCCTATTCGCCAGTCTGACCGTCGAGTCGTTCTCGGAGCAGGTCGGCATGGCCGTTGTGGCGGGCGTACTCCTCGATCATGTGGGTGAGGATCCAGCGCACGCTGTAGCCGTCATCGTCGGACTGGTGATCGCCGACCGTGTCGAGTGATTCACAGCTGTCCACAATCTCCCGCGAGCGAGCGCACTCCTCGTGCCACAAGCGAAACGCCTCATCGACGTCCGCATCGTCGACGTCGAAGTCGACATCCTCCGACCGCTCGTTACCCCAGTAGAACGCGGGCGCATCCACACCCCCGAGCGTGCGGGCGAACCAGCCGCGCTCCACGTCGGTCATATGACGCACGAGGCCGAGCAGCGACAGCTTCGACGGCGACACCGCCCGCCGCCGCAACTGTGCGGCCGGCAGCTCCGAACACTTCCACGCCAACGTATCTCGCTGAAACTGCAGAAAACTGGTGAGCGTCTCGCGTTCTCCGGCAATCTGAGGCGTCTCGGCCCGCTGGCTCGACTTCATCCGGCCATTCTCGCCCGTTCGAGCGCCACCCGCCCGAACCTTCCCCGAAAATGCCGAACGGCCCGAGATCCCCTCGGGCCGTTGATCTTCGCCGCTACTTGACCGAGTTGGCCAGCTGATCGGCGTACGGGGCAATGAACTTTCCGACGATCGGTAGCGGCGCACGCACACCGCCGGTGTTGTTGGCCTGAACCATCGCCATGATCCACACGACGAGCGCCAGGAGTCCGACCACGAGCCCGGCGAGGCTGAAGATGATCCCCAGCGCCCCGAGCAGCGACCCGACGATGCTCAGAACGAAGTTGACCACCGACACCGCCCCGAAGAACACGATCGACTGCGAGGCATGGAATTTCACATCCGGATCCTTCTTCCCCACGAACAGGAAGATGACCCCGGTGAGCCACCCCAGCGCGTAGGACAGAATCGCACGGGTCTTCTTGTCCAACCCGGTGGACTGCGGCTGGTTTGCGGAAGGCTGAGAAAATGTCATGCCGTAAGTAAATGCCGCCCCCACCCCCTACCGATCCCAACTTCCTGCCGAACCCGCAGGTCACAGGCCAGCGAACGGCTGCGACGCCGGCAGCCGGAACTTGGCGATGTATGCGCGGGCACGTGGCCGCGGGTCATAGATGAACTCCGCTGGGCTGCGATGCCAGTGCCGCGCACAGAACTCGTCAAGATCCATTTCGATTGGCCGCGAGCGATAGTCCGCGCCGGGCTCTGCCGCCTGGCCGGCCCCTGGTAGTTCGCCCACAGGTGTCCATCCGCTGTGGTCGAAGGCCCAGATGCCGTCACCGGCGTAAACATGGCTCGGATCGTCAGCCATACACGGCCACAACCCGAACGCGGCGAAGCGGCCCCGATGCTGTTCGAGGAAGACGTAGGCCAGGATGTGGCAGGCACCGGCAGCAAAGAACCATTGGTCGTCTCGATGCCACGCGAGATCTTGGTCGAATCGTTCCAGCGGCGTGCGCCTGAACTCCGAGCACGGAATGTACATGGAGCCAGCGTGACCGACTCAAACCAACCCCAGCTCAAATCGACAGCACCAGATTGCTTCCATCGCACCGCGCTGGCCGGTTCGGTCAGCGCGGTATGCGGTGCGGGCTCAGGCGGTCATCGCAACACTTCGTCGAGTGCTTCTGATGGTGTGCGGAATCCGAGGGTTTGTCGAGGGCGTCCATTGAGTTCGTCGGCGATGGCATCGAGATCGGCTTGGCTGTAGGTGCGCAGGTCGAGGTGGCGGGGAAGGTATTGACGGAGCAGGCCATTGGTGTTTTCGTTGCTGCCGCGCTGCCAGGGGCTTTTCGGGTCGCAGAAGTAGACCGGGACACCGGTGGCGACGGTGAAGGCGGCGTGTTCGGTCATCTCGATGCCTTGATCCCAGGTCAGAGTGCGCCGTAATGCGATCGGTAAGGTGCCGATCCTGGCGGCGAGTGCGGCCGCGACGAGGTCGGCGCGGTGCCCTTCGGGCAACGCGACCAGCATGAGGAACCGGGTGGAGCGTTCGACCAGGGTGGCGATCGGAGACATTCCCCGACCGAAGACCAGGTCGCCTTCCCAATGCCCCGGCACCGCTCGATCGGCGGCCTCGGCGGGGCGTTCGCTGATATTGAGCACGCCGCGGCGCTGTCCGCGTCCGTCGGGCTGGCGTGCTGCGCGGGGCCGGCGCATTGCGCGGTGGCTGCGCAGATACCGGGTCAACTCGTGACGCAACTCGCCACGGGCCTGAATGAACAGCGAACGATAGATCGTCTCGTGCGACACATAACCCATGCTGGCCTGTGGATTTCGGCGCAGCCAGCCCGCGATCTGCTGCGGCGACCAATGTTGAGTGAGTCTGTCGGCCACCCACTGCGCCAGCTGCGGATTCTTCGACAATATGGTCGGTTTCGGTCTCACCGCCCGAGCCCAGGCCGCCCGGTCGGCGGCAAGAGCCCGATAGGCCAAGCGTCCACCTCGACCGGCGACCTCACGCGAGATCGTCGACGGCGCCCGCCCCAGCTGCCGGGCAATGGCGCGCAGCGATTCGCCGGCGGCCAACCCTCGCGAGATCTCTTCTCGCTCGGCCAGACTCAGTCGAATCGTGTTCCGAAGCCGCGGTGGGCGACGCACCCCGCCGCATCGTTTGAGTAGCTCGCGCACCGTCGAGGGATGCCGACGCATCTCCCGAGCCAGCACCTTGATCGCCTGGCCCGATCGCCACCGCCGCCACACCTCCTCGACCTCGGCTTCGGACAACGGTGTTCTCTTCTCCGACAACGGTCTTGTCGAGGCCATCGCGCATCACATCCTCGTTCACCAGGACCAACTCAGTGTTGCGCTAACCCATTGAGACCACAGGCATGAGCGGATGTCTGTGATGCTGGGTGTCTTGGACGGAGTGAATGACTGCTCGAAGCTAAAGTCGGATTCATGAAAGACCGACCCGTTCTCGTCGTGGCCTTGATCGGGGGCTTCATCGGCGCAATGCTGTCGAGTCCGTTCGCCGTGTACTTCGGCTTCGGCACTCCTGCGCTCGCTACCGCCATTGTCGGGGTGGGAATCTTGCTGGCTGGAGGCATCATGTTCGGCGGCCTCTGCGCTGCACTGGCATGGGCCGTCAGGTCTGATCGGCGCAACGGTGGTTACCGCTGTCGCGGTGAGCGCCGGGCATAACTTTCGAAGCTACGGTGCGGCCAGCAGCCGTAGAGGACGCGGTAATCGGCATTTATGGTGCGTACCGGTGTTCCGCGACGGCGCGAATCCCATTGAAGGACAACGAGCGATGTCTGACAGTAACGAACCCGCAGTGCGCTACTACGCATTGATCGATGACGAGAGAGGCTACCCCGATGGCTGGCGCGCGCGTCGGATTACCGGGCTTGTGCGCCGGACCGCCACCCGACCTGTGCCGACCGACGAAGCGCTTGGCAGGGACTTCGAATGGTCTCCTACCGAGTACCTCCAGCGCTACAACCCCGGAACGGACGAGCCTCACGAGGAGATCTCCGCCGAGTCAGCCGAGCGATTGATAGAGAGTTGGCGCGCCTCGTGGACGAGCCGCGAGGCCGAACGCGCACGCCCCGAGTCAAACCCACCCATCGACGATGCACAAACCTGATCGGCTTGGGGCGCGGACAAACCGGCCGGGCATGGGAGCCGTTCCCGACTCAGCTGTCCCAAGTCCCATCGACCGATCGGTCGGCACCCACCTCGCAACGGAGCTCCACGCCGTACCTGGTCCATGTCTCAATTCCCGCAGTGGCAAGAGCCGCCCGGTCAGCGGCATGAGCGGATATCGTGCAGGACCTAGGATTCGATCACTCGGTCAGCGTGGCCAGTACCGCGGAGGTGTCGTGGTAGTACGGGCGAAACTCGGTGATCAAGCCGTCTCGAAAGCTGATCCATTGCAGTAGTGACGTTTTCAGTGTTCGGCCGGTGCGTCGTGCGCGCAGTCGGCCGCGGCTGTAGACCACGACCCGATTCTGATCGCTGAGGAACTGCTGTTCGTCGAACCACAGACCGTCCCAGTTCTCGCCCATGGCGGCTATGAACTTCCGGAAGCCCTCGTGCCCACGCCATTCGCCACCGTAGGGCAGACTGGATGCCTGGTACATAACGACGTCCGAGGCCAAGTGCGCAGCCATCTGCTCGAACTCGGCGCCCTCGGTGAGGTACGCGGCCTCGGCCGCATAGAAGGCCTGCATAGTGGTCATCACATCAACTGACATTCTCCCGATCCTCACAGCGACTGATCCTCCACGCTGGCGGGATTCCGACTTCGCGATTCGAAAGCGGTGTCAGTGCCCAGATTCACGCTCATCGGCATGAGCGAACGTTCGACGATCGTGCCCGAGGCTATGACCTGCTCGCGCGCGGCCGCATGACGAACGTCTGTGTAGTAGACCGTGCCGAACGCGATGTCGGAGTATCGATCCCAGTGAGCGCGCCCGTGCCGACCGCAGAGCAGGCTGTCCCGTTCGTCGCCCCGGTACTCGATGACGACGACTGGTTTGCTGGAGGTGAAGTCATCGATCGCCTTCCACTGCTCGTACGGATCGGTGTAGCGATCGAACTTGATCCACCTAGCAGGCATATTCGTGGCACCTCTGTTTGCATGGGGCCGCTGGCTTCCAGCGCCTGGCGGCGGGTCCGTGGCGGTGGGCTGGCCTGCTGCTCCATTCTCGAGTGGTTTCAAGCAGTTTCCTGACTCGGAGGCACCGAAAATGGAGCAAAAGGCCAGCTTCGACCTCCGTCACAGGGTCGCTGGTTCGATCCGGCTAGAAGACCAACCTGACCGATAGGACGAAAACCATTGCTGCGTAAGGGCGGTCAGAGTTGTGTGTGCCCGGAGCCGGTGAGGATGATCAGGGGCATCATCAGAACACCGAGAATGTCGTTTCCGGTGCACTGGGCCGAGGCGCTGGAGCTGCCGGTCGGTTGGCTGCCGCAGTTCTGGACCGTCATGGACTTGGTCGACGAACCCTGTGTGGCGGTGAGGCTGTAGACGCCTTCGGGGAGCTTCGAGCGATAGACGTACTGGATGGTCCCGGTGCCGGCCGTGGATCCGGCTTGCGGGGTGAACGTGCCGACGTTCAGCCCGCCCAAGGTGACCGTGACCGGCGCCAGGGCGTCCGCGCCGCTCGTGGACACGAAGATCGTGCAGGTATTGCCTGCCCCTTCACATCCTCCGATGCCGGTGTCGATCTGTGTCAGATTCACATTGTCGACCGTGGCCGACGCCGATGCCGCCGCGACGACCGGTATCGCCAGCATGGCCACCGTGGCGGCGGCCCAACTCAATTGCTTCATCTGTACTTTCCCGTTGGAGTGGCGTTGCCGGCACCTGAGTGCCGCTCCGACGGTAACCGCGTGGCGAGGCCCTGCGCGTACGAATTGAAATGCCGGTACTTCAACCTCGCAAGGTGGCGATGGCTTTCTCGATGCGGCGTTGGCGGGTTTCGGGCTTCTTGGCGCTGTCGATGGCGTGGACGTGTTCGCGTTTGCGGCTGTGGGAGAGGTTGTCGTAGGCGGCGCGGGCGAGGGGGTCGGCGTCGAGGGCTTGGGCGAAGTCGTCGGGTTC
Organism: Nocardia sp. CA-136227; assembly: GCF_050955695.1. Classification (NCBI taxonomy): domain Bacteria; kingdom Bacillati; phylum Actinomycetota; class Actinomycetes; order Mycobacteriales; family Nocardiaceae; genus Nocardia; species Nocardia sp. CA-136227. Next base: position 1,652,193 of record NZ_CP192081.1, on the reverse strand, counting down.
GACGATCACGCGGGGCTCGGTGTCGAGCTCGATCTCTACTTCGACTTCTTCGCCGATCTCCACCCCTGTGGCCTTGCGGTTGGCGTTGCTGAGGCCGAGGAGGTTTCGGCCGCGGAGGATGGCTACTCGGCTCTTCCAGGAGTGGCCGTTGAGGGTGATCGTCACGGGCGGGCGGGGGCCGCCGCCGAGCGCTTCCACCACTTCGGGGGGAACCTCCAAGCCTCGCATGGGCTCTGGCGGCTCGACGATGGCTCGAAACTTCATGGTGGGTCTCCCGTTGCTCCGGCTCCGATGGCCGCTCCCATTTCCTACACCAAGATCATCGCGGAGCCTCGAAGCGCTGGGTCCCGCGCCGCGCCGGGCACTCTCACCTCTGGATTGTGTTTTCCTGAGAACAGGGGCGGTGTGTGCGACAGTCGGATCGATGGTCGTCCCGTACCTGGGAGGAGTCGGCAGATGACCGATGATCACACGGTGGTCGGCCGGGTGGTCGCGATTCTGGACGCGGTCGCCGACGCGCCGGCACCCTTGCCGCTGCGCGAGCTGACCCGGCGGACCGGGATACCGAAACCCACCGTCCGGCGGATCGCCAACGACCTGGTCGCGCGGGGCATGCTGGTGCGCACCGAGGACGGCTACTGGGCCGGGTCACGGCTGATGAACCAAGGGCTGCAGTCCGCCTACCAGCAGCGGATGCCAATGACCGTGCAGCCGTATCTACAAGAGCTGCACTATGTTTCGCGCGGTGAGATCGCCTGGTACGCGACGGTGCACGATGGCAGTCTGGTGACGGTCGGCGCCGCTTTCGGACCGCGGTACGCGGCCGCCATGCAGCGCGGATGGTGGCCCAATCTCGAGATGTTCGGCAACAGCGCGGTGCTGTTCGCCTCGGGTCGGCTCCAGTTCGCGCACGCGCCGGACCGCGCGGACCGGGTGCTGTCCACCGGGTGGAGTCCGATGACGCCGCAGTCCGTGACCGATCGGCACACCATGACCGACCTACTGAAACAGGCCTACGACACCGGATACACCGAGGAACAGGAGCAGGTCGCGCTCGGATACCGGTGCGCCGCGGCCGCATTGCGCGACGACGCCGGTCGGCTCACCGGCGTGGTGGGTGTCACCGGCTGCACGAACTCGGTGACCGCCGCCGACCTGCGGACCGCGCTGTCGAAATCAGCCGACGGTCTCGAACGCGATATCCGCGAAATCGTCGGAAGGGTGCCAGACCCCGCCACAGTGCTGCCGTCCTATCTACGACTCCGATCCGGGGTCGGATACACCTGGCCCGCCTTGCCCACGGCTACCCGAGTCACTGAATGACACGGTGTGGTGCGCTGCCGCCCGGTGCGGCCGATACTCGTGCTGCGCAGCGCAATTCACCGCCGATACACCGGCGGCGACGGAAGCCGATGCGCCACACCTGAGAATCCGTGGGGGAGGTCGCGGTGTCCATGACGACCGATAACGCTCTGGTGCAGTCCGTTTGGCCACTGATCGGGCGGACCGAGGAACTGCGCCGCGCCCAAGCGGCGGTACGCGGCCCGCGCGCCGGGGTCGTGCTCGCGGGCGCGTCCGGGGTCGGCAAGAGCCGGCTCTCCAGGGAACTACTCGAAACGCTCTCCGGCCGCTACGAGGTGCGCTGGGCCGCCGCCACCGCCTCGGCCCGGTCACTGCCGCTGGGCGTCTTCGCCGAATGGGTACCCGCCACCGCGGGCACCGATCCGATCCGACAGGTCCACGCCGTGGTGAACGCACTGTCGGCGAGCCCGGAGAATCGGCCGGTGATCGTCGGCGTCGACGACGCCCACCTGGTCGACGATCTGTCGGCGCTGGTCCTGCAACAGCTCGTCGATCGCCGAGCCGCCCGCCTGGTCCTCACCGTGCGATCCGGGCAACCCGCCCCCGACGCCGTCGTCGGCCTGTGGAAGAACGAGCGGGTGGAGCGGCTCGAGGTGCTGCCGCTGGCCCGCGAGGAATCCGACCGCCTGGTGGCCCGGGTGCTCGGCCAGCCGCCGGATCCGCCCACCGCACACCGGCTGTGGCAGCTGACGCGCGGCAATGTGCTGTTCCTGCGTCATCTGGTCGAGCAGGAGCGGGAGGCCGGACGGCTGCTGACCCGGCCCGGATCAGCGGTGTGGACCGGCAATCCGGTGATCTCCGGCACCCTCGGCGAACTGATCGACGCGCAGATGGGCTCGCTGTCACCGGAATTGGCGCTGGTGGTCGACAGCGTCGCGGTCAGCGAACCGGTCGACGCCACCGTCCTCGTCGACGTCGTCGACGAACTGGCGTTGGATCTCGCGCTCGCCCGCGGACTGGTTCGCATCGACCACACCGGCCGCCGCGAACTGGTGCTCCTGGGCCATCCCCTCTACGGGGAGATTCGCCGGGACCGCACCAGCCCGGCTCGGCTGCGACGCCTGCGCGGCCGGATCGCCTCGGCCGGCGGCACGGTCGCGGCCGACGGGCCCACCGCACTGGTCCGGCAGGCGCTCATGGCGCTGGACTCCGATCTGCCACCGGATTCCGGATTGTTCACCGCCGGCGCCGGCGCCGCGATGCAGCTGCTGGACGGTGCCGGCGCGGCACGGCTCGCCGGAGCCGCGCGGGTGGCGGGCGGCGGCTACGACGCGATCCTGCTCGAATTGTCGGCCACCCAGTTGATCGGCTCCCCGGAGAACGTGGAGAGCCTGGTCGCCGACCTGGATCCGGACGAGATCGGCATCGGGCCCTGGGAAACCGCCGACCTGGTCGTGCGCCGGGCCGCCAACCTGACCTACGGCGCCGGCGAACCCGCCCGAGCCGCCGAGATTCTCGCCGCCGCCCGAGCCGAACTCCCCGCCGCCTGCGCACCCGTGCTCGACGCGTTCGCGGCCGGAGTCGACGCCATGGCGGGCCGACTCCCCACGGACGCGGTGGCCGGTCTGCCGGACCACCCGGAGCTCCCGGACTTCGCGCGCCTCACCGGGCTGTGCGCGTTGTTGACGATCCACGCGTCGACCGGCGATGTCGCGGCGGCGGACGCCGTCGCCCAACGCGGCGCGCAACTGCTGAACCGGTCCGCCGCCGCGGCCCCGCTGGTGTTCTTCCTGACCTGGCATCACCTGCGCGCGCTGCTGCTCGCCGGGCGGCTCGCGGCCGCCGACCGGATCGCCGAGCGGATCGAGATCCGCACCGTGGGGCTCCCCGCGCTGTTCGGCCGATTCGCCGTGCAGCTCCGCGGCCACGCCGATCTGGCCTCGGGCCGCCTCGGCACCGCCGTCCCCGCGCTGCGCCGGGCAGTGGACGTGTACGCCCGCGACGGTTCGAACGCGTTCGGGCTCATCGACTCTCGGATCGATCTCGCCACCGGGCTGGCCATGTCGGGGCACGCCGACGAGGCCGACGCCGTACTCGCCGAGCTGACCGCCGAACCGAACCCGTTCCCGATCCTCGACCCGCCCCTGCTGCTGGCGCGGGCGTGGACCGCCGCCGCGCAGGGGGCCAGGACCGTAGCCGTCGACACCGCCCGGGCCGCCGCCGGGCGCGCGGCCGAATTACACACTCCCGCACAGGAAGTGGTCTGCCTACAGGTCGCCACCCGATTCGGAGACCGTGGCGCGGCCGCACGCCTGACCGAACTCGCGACCCTCGTCGGCGGCCCCCGGGCCGGGACCGCCGCCGCGCACGCCCGGGCCTGGGCCGCCGGGGACGGTGAGGGCCTGCTGGCCAGCGCGGCCGACGCGGAGGCGGGCGGCGACCGGGCCACCGCGATCGACGTGGCAGCCCAGGCCGCGGCGGTCTTCCGCCGCCGCGGCCTGCGCGGATCGGCGATGTCGGCCTTGGAACGCGCACACCGGCTCGCCGACGAATGCGCCTTCGCCACACCGGCTCTCAACGCGGCGGACGACCGGTCCACCCGTACGGACCGGCAGCGGGAGATCATCGCGCTGGTCGGTGAAGGCCTCACCAACCGCGAGATCGCGGCCCAGCTGAACGTCTCGGTCCGCACGGTGGAGGGACACCGCTACCGCGCCGCCCGCCGCCAGACCGGAAGTGTCGGCGCCACGCCGGGATTGGCGTAGTGGACTACCCCAGGCGGGCCGCCCGACCGGGCGCACCATCGAACGGTGAACGATTCGGTCGACCCACGTGAGGCCGCGCTCCGGCGGTTGCCCACCGCGTACTCGCTGGCGCTCCGGCTCCGCGAGGCCGGGGTGGAACCGGACCTGATCTGTGAATACCTCGGCATCGAACCCGAGGCGCTCGCCCCGCTGCTGGACATCGCGGAGGCGAAACTCACGTGTGCGCTCCAACCGGACGGATCGAGGGAGACGGCCTGGGAATTGGAGTAGCGCACTACGCCAGCCCGCGACGGCGCGGGCACGCACGATGAGGTCGGTCCCGTCCGAGGGCCACAGGACGAGGCGAAAGCGAGGCGGCGTGCTAGGACCGCTGCTGCCCGGCGATCCGGGCCGGATCGGGCCGTTCGTACTGCACGGACGGCTCGGCGCCGGCGGGATGGGCGTGGTGTACCAGGGTTTCGGGCCCGACGGCACCGTCGTCGCGATCAAAGTGCCCAAGCCCGAACTCGCGCACGATCGCGAATTCCGGGCCCGCTTCCGGCACGAGGTGGCCGCCGCCCGCCGAGTGCACGGCGACTTCGTAGCCGAGGTCGTGAACGCCGACGTCGACGCGCCCCGGCCGTGGATGGCGAGCGCGTTCATCGGCGGGGAACCCCTCCAGGACGTGGTGGCCCGGCGCGGGCCGCTCACCGGCAGCGCACTCGACGAGTTCACCTCCGGACTGGCACAGGCGATCGCGTCCGTGCATCGGGCCGACGTGGTGCACCGGGATCTCAAGCCCGGCAACATCCTGCTCACCCTCGACGGGCCGAAGATCATCGACTTCGGGCTGGCCTTCACGCCGGACAGCACCCGGATCACCGCGCCCGGCGTGGTGATCGGCACGATCGCGTGGATGGCCCCGGAACAGTTCGGGACCGGGGACGCGGGGCCACCGGTCGACATCTTCGCGTGGGGCACGTGCGTCGCCTTCGCCGCGACCGGCCGGATTCCGTTCAATGGCGAGAACGTCTCGTCGGTGATGGTCCGGATCGTGCGCGGCACACCGGATCTGGACGGGCTGAGCGGCAAGTACCAGAGAATGCTGGCGGTCAGCCTGAGCAAGGATCCGGAACTGCGGCCGACCGCCGAGGACCTGGTGACGGCCTTCGCGCGGCCGAGTCCGCCACGCCGCCCGATGCCCGCCACGCCGCCGGATCATGTCGTGATCGATTCCAGACCACGGGATTCCGAACCTACCGAGCTGGCCGACCCGTGGCTCACCTACCTCGCTCCCGCCGATCTGCCGGACACGGTCCCGGTTCCGCTCCCCCACACCACCCTCCTGAATCCGGCTCGCCGCACCGATCCCACCGTCGTGCACACCGATCCCACCGTGGTGCACAGCGCCCCGCGACCACCCGCACCCGATCCCGCGGCGACCGTGCCGTCCACCGTCGTCACCGATGACGGTCCTTCCCAGCCGATTTCGTCCCAGCGGCTGCGGCCATCGCATGCGACCGACCGGTCGGGCTCGGCATCGCGGCAGCGGGCACGCCGCAGCCGGGTGCCGACCTACCTTCCCCTGGCGTGGATTTCGCTGATCCCGCCGCTCGGCCTGCTGTTCGGACCGGCGGCGCTCGTCCAGGCGACCCGAGCGCGGGTGTACGCCCGCCGGGCGTATGCCGAACCGCCGCAGCGAACCCGGCTCGCGACCCTGGTGGGCGTGGCCGGGCTGCTCGTCGGGGTACTGAGCGTCCTGGTGGCGCTCCGGCTGCTCACCGGCCACTGAATCGTCAGTTCCGGCGTCGTGGCGGGTCGTCAGCCGTGCATCACGATCCCGAGAACCACCAGGATGATCAGGGCGGCCAGCGCCGCCGCCAGCAGAACCGGCACCAGCTTCGACGCCCGGTCGGAAGCCTCGACCGGCAGATCCTGGACTGCGGCAACAGGTTCCGCCACCGTGGTCATCTCGGCGAGGTGCGCGACGCGCATGGCGGGCGACCAGCGTTCGAGCAGCACCGTGTCGGTGCGCCGGAACGTCCCCCCGTCCGGACGCACCACCGACTGCCAGGCCCGCGCCAGCGACCGCAGGTCGGCCGAGGTCAGCGCCGGCGCCGGCGCCGGCGAGGTCAGCAGGGCATCGATGGCTTCGAAATCCGACATCGGCAGCAGCTGGCCGAAGCGCCCGTAGTCGATCCGGTCGGCCGCCAGATCCTCCGCGAGGCAGCGGATCGCGAGCAGTGCGAACTTGAACAGGTCGGTGGTCGGCGTGAAACCGTCCCCGTTCGCGTACTGCGGCCGCCAGGGCAGCGGATCCAGATTCGGCATGGCGGAATGGCCGTCGATCAGGAACGAGTCGCAGTCCAGGAAGTAGTTCTCGGTCACGACCGGCTGCCCGGCGGGCGCGGCGCCGGTGACGAGAATATTGTTCGGCTGCAGATCACCGATCACGATCCCGTTGTCGTGCAGGAAGTCCAGATCACCGAGCAGCCGCCCGAGCCGGGCCAGCTTGTGCGGGAAGTCGTAGTACTCGAATCCGCGCCGCGTCGCCACCTGCTCCGGCACCGCCAACCGAGTGAAATGCCTCGGCTTCCAACCGCTTCCGGGATTGTGGAAGTACATGGCCGGGGCCTCGGGCAGCACCACTCCGACGATCTCCGCGCCGTCGGTGACGACGGCGCTCGGCCACGCGCATCGGGCCAGCAGTCGTTCGCGGTCCTCGGGGGCCAGCCGCCGCGGCCAGGCCACCAGGGTCCGCAACCGGTCGCCGTCCAGGTCGGCGCGGGCCTCGTCCCGGAATCGCTTGAATACCAGGTGGTCCCGATCCGGCACCGTGCACCGCCAGATCTCCGCCGCGCCGCCCTCCCCCAGGGGCCCACCGGGATCCAGGCGCAGGCTGCGCAGTCGGTACCACGCCTGGCCATCGGTGGATTCGGCCGCAGTCATCGACACCCCGGCTATCGGCCGACCGGCCAGGCCGCGACGATCGTCCGGTCGTCGTGCAGGCCGGGCAGCTGGAAACCGACGATCTCGGCGAAGACGTGCTCGGCCGGCGCGGGGCCCGCGAGCTCCGGGAGGATCGTCGAAAACTGCTGCGGCACCAATCGAATCGCGTCCGCCATACCGTCGCTCGCCAGCACCACCATGCGCCGGCCGGACAACACCTCGGCGCCGGTGACCAGGCGGTCGGCATTGCGCGGCAGTGACGCGGTGACATTGCTGACCCGGCCGCCGGACTTGGTGTCGTTGCGGGTGAGCCAGTTCGTCGCCCCGGTACCGAGATCGACGGTGAGCGCGTCGCAGTCACCGACCGCTGCCCACAGCATCGGATAGCCGCCGGGACCCACCGGACCCAGCGCGGCGAAGGTCAAGGTGCAGGCCGGAACCGAGGTCCGCTTGCCCTCCGCGGTGCCGTGCGGATCGCGATAGCCGATCTCGGCCGCCAAGCGGGTGAGGTCCTCGGCGCCCAGATTGCGCGCGACCTCGGCGGCGACGTCGCGCGCGAGCACGGACCACTGCGCGGCCACATCTCCGGGACGGTACCCGGGCACGCGCTTGTGCAGGGCCTCGATGGCGACGCGGCACGCCCGCTGCGCCGCGACATGCGAATTCTCCGCGGAACCGAGGCCGTCCGCGACCGCCAGGAAGACCCAATTGTGGTCCGGTGCACCGCCGATAGCGTAGGCGTCCTCACGGGTGTGCCCGTTTCGCGCGTGCTGCAATCCGACCTGGGTCGCGGCATAGACCTCGAAACTTCCGCTTCGACCGCGATCCACGGTCAATCCGCTGACACCGGAGGTGGTGACCGCCGCCAACTCGACCGGCCGGGCGGCCTTGGCGACCGGAGGCGGTTCGGCCGCGGAAGGCCGCGGGGTCTCCCCGGGCAGGGAACCGGAGGCCGGAGCCGGACTCCGATCACCGATGGCGGACAACACCACTACCGCTCCTCCCGTCACCAGGGCGGCCGCGGCGGCCACCAGCGCCGCCGGGAGCAGCCCTCGGTCCGCGGTGCGCGGCGGGTCCGCCAGCACGAGCATCACGTCGCCGTTGTTGCCCGTTCGGCTCAGATACGCGGCCGGGTTCTTCTGGGTAGAGCTGATTCCGAGTGTCACGCACGGCACATCACGGCCGTTCGGCGGTCTATCCGCCCGGTTCGGATTCGGAAAGACCAGTCCCACAACGCCGCCGGGCAGCCCCGGAATCTCGCCCGCCGCTGTAGTGGTCGAAGGCTGGCCGTTCGGATTGCTCTCCGTGGACCCCGCCGGCGGCACCGAGCCGGCCGGGCAACCGCTGACCGGCGGGCGACTCGCAGCCGCGGATACGGCGCTCTGGTCCACCGGTTTCGGCGAGGAATCACCGAGCCACTGGACGATCAGCGCCACCAGGAAGAAGCCGATCGTCGCGACCAGCACCACCAGCGACGTCGTGTGCACCCGCGCGAACCGCCGCCGCAGACCGGGTCGCCTCGGTCGAGTCATCGAATTCCTCACTCCAGCCGCCGCATTCCCGCGGGTGTGCGGAACAGGAAGGCTCCCTGTCCCACGCTGCTGCTGATCGAGAACTTGATGCTGTTGATGATGGCGCGCAACAGATCTCCCGGCGCCACGCCGCCCGTCGCCACACAGGCCGCACCGACCGGGTCGATCGACCGCAGCTGCCGCACCGTGCCCTCGGTGACCTCACCGATGCCCAGGGCCACCACCACCGGCCGGAACGGATGTCCCGGCGCCTCCAGCGCGTGCCGGACCGGCAGCCACACCTCGTCCCGCTGCAACTGGCCGTTGACCTGTGGATTCCCATCGGTCAGGAAGAACACGACCGGCGTGTAGGACTGCAGTCCCGCACGGGCGAAACGCTGCTGATCATCGCGGAGCATCCGGTTCAGGAACGAGAACACCTGGGCGTAATCGGTCGAGCCCTGCCTGGGCAGGCGCGGTAGCGCCGGATCGGACCGCAGCGGGGTCAACGGGAGCACCGGGACCGGGGAATCGCCGAACGCGATCACACTCAGATGCGCGGTGTCGTAGGTGGTCGGGTCGTCCGCGAGCACACCCAGCATGTCGGGCAACGACTGCTCGATGGTGTCCAAGGGCGTGATCGGCTGTCCCGGATTGAAATCCGGATCCCACATCGACCGCGAGACGTCGCACACGATGTAGAACGGGAACACCCGGCGGGCGCTGACACCGGCCTGGGTCACCCCGAAACGAGATTCGCTACGCATCACACCACCGCCGCCACGGCCTCATGCCCGAGTCGCCTTCCCGCGCCACTCGGCGCGCCTCTTCGTCGACCATGCCCCCGATCGCCGACGGCGGCGGAGGTAGCGGACTACTCGATTTCGGGACGGCGACTACTCCAGCCCGAACCGATCCGTGCCGACCGGCAGGCACCGGAAATGAGGTAGCGCACTACCTCCGTATCCGGACAGGGACCGGCCCACCATGGGTCATGGCCGTGAACCGGCCGGGGAGGAACCCGGGATGCCACAGGCGAACTCGCACCGCCGCCATCGATGCCTCGACAGTGCCCGGCTGCTGCTCGCCGTCGTCGCGGTCCTGCTGTGCGTGGGCACCGGCTCGGTCGCGATCGCCGCTCCGACAACGACTCCCAGCTCCCCGTCGGTGCCGCCCCAGGGCGGCGGTACCCACGACGGACCGGGCCCGTCACTCATCGTCCCGGCGACCGCGCGGCGTGGAACCACGATTTCCGTCTCCGGCGACAACTGGGTCTGCACCAGCGATCTCACCCTGACCACGAGTTGGTCGAGCAGCGCAACCACGAAGGTGACGAACTACTCCTTCGCAACCCGCCTCGCGATTTCCGATCACGTGCCGCTCGGGCCGCAGACAGTCACCGCCACCTGCACCTACGTGAATGTGCGAACGACGGCGCCCGGGTATGCGGCACCCTGCTGCTCGGACACCATCACCCGCAGCGCGCCCATCACCATCCAAGCGGCGCACGTGGATCCACCGGTGCCGAACGGGCCCACGGGCGGCAACCACGGCGGAACACCACCGCAGGTCGAAATAGCGCCGCCGCCCAGCTCGACCGACGCGGGCGGGCCGGATTCCACCCCGCCGGTCGTGCCGGCGGCCGTGATCGGCGTCATCGCCGTGGCCGGAATCGCCCTGACCTCCGTGATTGTCCGGCGCCGCCGACCCGCCGCCCCGCAACAGCTCTACCAGCAGCCGCCGCATCGGGCGTCGGCCCGTCAGCCGACGGTCCGAGTGTCGGTCTCACCGGATATGAACCCGCAGACGGGCATTCGCGAGATCGGCCGTCCGACACGTCCGCTCACCGTCCACGTCCGCATGCACCTCGGCACACCCGAGGTATTCGTCAGGGAGCTGTCACGATGACCACCCCGTTGATCTCGGCGCGGACGGTGACACTCGGCTACTCGGCGCCCGCCGCCGACGACCTCGCGAACTACCTGCGTTCCAGCGGAATCGACCGCATCGCGCTGCGCGGAGCGATCGCGATCACCGAGCCGCTGCGCACGGCGGCCCTCGCCGAGATCGCCCAGGCGATCGACGGGTTGCTCAATATCAGCCTGGCACAGGTCGCTGTCGAGGGCTGGTGCCGCTACGACAAGCTGCTCCGCGCCGCGGATCGCACCCGCCGCGGCGGCAGTTCCGAGAAGGTCCCGCTGCTCGAACACGAAATCTCGCACACCTACCACCCGGCCCTCGAGGTCTATGTGGATGACCAGCAGGTCAGCAGATTCGAGATCACGGTCGACATCTCGCTGCGCGTGTTGCCGCTCGAGGCGACCGTGCGCGGCGGCAGACTCGTCGAACTCGGCCCCGGTGACTGCACCGCGACCGTATCGATCGGCACGCCGGACCTCGGGCCGATCTTGGTGCGGGACCACACATTCCAGACCTCGAGGGCCTTCGACCTCCGTCGCCCGATAACCCTCTCGGGCCCGAGCCCTCGAACCGGCACCCCACGCCCGCGGTAGCGATCCGAAAATCTAGCAACGCTAGACAGGCCCTGCGATCAGTGTTACCGTTGCTCCAGAATCTAGCGCTGCTAGATTCAAGGTAACCGACGAGGAGTAATCGCCATGAGCTTCACCACCAATGAACAGAAGTTCCTCGCTGAGGCCGGGCTCGGTCGACTGGCCACGGTGTCGCCCGACGGGGTCGTGCAGAACAACCCGACCAGCTACCGGGTCAACGCCGACGGCACCATCGACATCGGCGGCATGCGAATGGTCGCCACTCGAAAGTACCGCAATATCCAGGCCGGCAGCCGCGTGTCATTCGTTGTCGACGAACAGGTTTCGCTGGACCCGTACGAGATTCGCGGCATCGAGGTCCGCGGCACGGCCGAGACGATCGAAGACATCGATCCCCCGTTCCCGGTCCAGGAACGCGCCATCATCCGCATCCACCCCGAACGCATCATCTCCTGGGGCATCGACGGCGCCTCCTTCGACTTCACCAGCCGCCGCGCCGAGTAATCAGGCGGCGGAGGCGATCCCCTCGCCGCCCGGCGGGACGGGGGTTGGGTCGGTACGATCCTCTCGCGGTTCATCGGGGGTGGATCGCCCCGGTGGGTCCGGGAGTTCGAGAGTGAGTCGACGTGACCAGCGAGCAGTTTCAGTCCAATCCGAAGCCGGAGGCTTACGATCCGTTCAGGGGTGGGCCATTCCAATCGGCCGAACCACCTCGGACCGTGATGTATGCGTACTACCTGATGCTGACCAATGCCGTGCTGACGGTCGTCGGGATGGTATACGGCGCGACCCTGCTACCGGAGATTCGCCGGGAAGCGCGGGAAATGGAAGCCGGCAGTCTGACCGGCAGCACGCTCGAGACCATCGTCACCATCGGCATCGGTATCGGGTTTGTGATCTCGGTGATCACCGTTGTGCTGTGGATCTGGATTGCGTTCGCGAGCCGTGCCGGGAAGAACTGGGCGCGGATCACCGGAACGGTCCTGTTCGGCGTGGACACGCTCAGCATTCTGTTCTCGATAACGTCGGACAGCAGCACCGTGCCCACGATCGTCATCAACTCCCTCAGCTGGGTGATCGATCTGGCGATCGTAATCCTGTGGTGGGGTACACAATCCAGCGCCTACTTCCGCCCCGCCCCGGAGAGCACGCCGCCCTCCCCCGGTCCGGGTCAACCCGGCCCCTGGAATTATTGACCGAGCCCTCGTCATGCCCCGGCAATCACTTGCCGGGGCATGACGCGTTTCAGTGGGTCATCGGGGCGCCCAGGCGATTTCCACACCCATTGTCGCTCAGTGCCTTTCGTATCAGTCGGTGGCGAGCGGGACTTCGCCCGCGGTCTGGCTGTAGCCGTTCGAGGCGGGCCGCATCGACTCCAGGGCAGGGTCCTCATCGACGACCGGTTCCGAGGTTTCGGGTTCCTGGTACAAACAGGATTTGGAACGCCAGATCATGAGCTCTCTTCCACGGCCGCGCGCACGGCGCGGATCAATTCGGTTACTCGGGGTTCCGACGCCCGCGCGGTCCAGACCACCGCCGCGTCGATGGGCGGCGCGTCGGTGATCGGGACCACGCTGGTGGCGGGGTCGGCGTAATGGCGGCCCAGGGACTCCGGTGCGAGCCAGATGCCCTGCCGCCGGGCGGCGATGATCGGCCCGTCCGCGGTGTCGAGGACCGTCGGCTCCGGACGTCCGGCGGCGGGACGCAGGGCGGCGGCCCAATACCGTTCGACCGGATCGGACAAGAAGATGGCCGGGAGCACCAGGGTCTCCGCGGCCAGGTCGGCCAGCGGCAGCCGCTCCCGCCCGGCGAGCCGGTGATCTCGTGCGAGCACCGCCACCCACGAGTCCTGCCCGATCACGCTGTAGCGCAGGCCGTTTCCTTCGAGCGGCAGCCACATCAGGCCCGCGTCCGCCCGGCCCGACTCGAGTTCGCGCAGGCTCTCCGGCATCGACCGGACACTCACCAGCACCACCCGCAGCCCGGGATCGGCCTCCTCCAGCCGGTCGGCGATCCGGATCAGGAACGACGAGGTCGAACGGGGGCTGCACACCACCCGCAGCTGGTTGATCGACTGCCCCGCAACGGTATTCATCCGTGCGGACAGTTCCATCAACCCGGCCACCATCGTTTTCGCGCCGTCCGCGAAGATCTCGCCGGCAGCGGTGAGACTCACCCCTCGAGAGTCTCGCACCAGGAGCATCACTCCCAGCGCCCGCTCCAGCTGTTTGATCTGCGCGGACAGCGTCTGCTGGGTGGTGTGCAGCCGGACCGCCGCCCGCGTGATGCTGCCTTCCTCCGCGACCGCCCGGAACGACTCGAGCTGACGCATGTTCAACTCCGGCAGCACCGAGCGGGGACGGCCGTCCGGTGGCCGATCCGCTGGGTCAGACATCCCGCGGCCACCGGTGCAGCGGAACACGTTCCGCCACCGAATCTGATGTCGGAGAACCGACAACGGACGTCATTCGACAACTCCTCGAAAAGGGATCGCGACCGAACCGGTCACCGAGACGGAACCCCTGCTCACGCCGGACATCAGGGGCTCACGTACTAGAGTGGTCGCCCGGCCACCGCCGAACAACGACAGAACCAGCAATGCCGCATTAACCGCGGAGTTAACGAGACAGGGATTCCGTGGAGCTGCGCGAGATCGAGATCTTCTTGACGCTGGCCGAAGAACTGCACTTCGGCCGGACCGCCGAGCGACTCAATGTCACCCCGGCGCGCATCACGCAGGCGATCAAGAAGCAGGAGCGGCAGATCGGCGCGCTGCTGTTCGAACGCACCAATCGCACGGTGCGGCTCACCTCGGTCGGCGAGCAACTACGCGACGACCTGCGACCTTTGTTCGAGGGATTGGAACGCAGTGTGCGGCGCGCCAAGCAGGCCGCCCGCGGGCACACCGCGGTCCTGAAACTGGCTCTGCTGCCGTTCAATATCGCCGAATTCCACACCTACTGGAACGAATTCCGCGCCCGCCACCCGCAGTGGGAGCTCCAGGTCCACCGACTTCCCTACACCGACGTCTTCGGGTCCGTGCGCAAAGGCGACTACGACGTGATCGCCGTGTGGGGCCCGGTCCCGGACGACATCACCATCGGCCCAGCCCTTTTCAGCGACGACCGCGTCCTGACGGTCAGCCACGACCACCCCCTCGCCGACCACGACACCGTGTCGGTCGAGGACTTCGCCGACCACCCGCACTCCATGCCGCCCGGCAACCCCCGCGAATGGGAGGAGACCTATCTCCCCTTCACCACCCCCGGCGGCCGCCCCATCAACCGCCTGCGTCCCGTCACCAATGTCGACGACCTCATCGAATGGGTCCTCAACGGCGACATCATCCACCCCTTCCCCGCGCACGTCACCGAGTTCTGGAAGATGTCGCACGTCCGCTTCATCCCCATCCCGGACCTGCCGCCACTCACCTACCACCTCTGCTGGCGCGCCGAGGGCGAGACCGAACCCATCCGCGCCCTCGCCCAGGTCCTCACCGACCTGCGCGGCGCATAGGCCTACTCCCAGGCGAAACGGGGCTGGTCGAAGTGGTCGACGCGGGTCGCGCGGCCGTGCAGGGCCACTTCGCGGAACTGGTGCAGGATCGCGGCGGTGGGGGCGTGTAGGTGGCCGCCGAGCAGGGGGAGCTGGATGGTGGGGCGGTCGGAACCGGGGACGGTGGCGAAGCGTGGGTCCACGTCGAGTTCGGCGAGTGGGATCCAGTGCACGGAAGCCACTTCGGCGGGGTTCGGGGCGAGAGCCGGCGGATCGGCGACCCAGGCCACGACGGGGGTCATGATGTAGCCGGATCGGGTCGGGTAGTCGTCGAGGAGGCCGAGGACGGCCGATCGGGGCAGGGCGATGCCCAGTTCCTCGTGGAGCTCGCGCAAGGCGGCGGCCTGAGGGTCCTCGCCCGGGTCGAGTCTGCCGCCGGGGAGGGCCAGCTGGCCGGCGTGGGCGCGCAGGCTAGGCGCCCGCTCGGTCAGCCAAATACCCTGTTCCGCACCGCGATCGACGATCGCGATCAGGACCGCGGCGGGCTTGCGGCCCTCCGGGTCGACGGTCCGGCGGGGAAACGCGTCCATCGCCTGGGCGACCGCTGCCCGCAACCGATTCGCGGGCACGTCGTTCCAGCGGTATCCGCTGCGATCTTGATCGACGGCCATGCGCCGAACCTAGATCGCGGCGGCGGGCAGCGTCAAGCAGCCAGTATCGTTCCGGCATGCGCGATTTCGGGATGGGATTTGCCCAGTTCTTGGCGGGGCAGCGGTGGGCGGCTCGGCATCGCCGGGAGTACGGGCTGGGACTGGTGCCCGCGCTGATCACGCTGGTGATCTACGGGGCGGCGCTGGTCGGGGTGATCGCCTGGGGCGGGGACGTGACGGAGACGCTGACGCCGTTCGCGAACGGATGGCCGAGTCCCTGGCTGGGGTTGTTCCGCGGGGCGCTGATGGTGGCGTTGATCGCACTGGCGGTGCTGGTGGCGGCATTGACCTTCACCGCGGTGACCCTGTTGATCGGATCGCCCTTCTACGACGTGATCTCCGAGCGGGTCGACCGGTCGGTCTCGCCGGACGGGAGCGCCCCGGAATCAGGGCTGGCCTGGTGGGTCGAGTTGTGGATATCCGTGCGGGACAGCGCCCGAATCCTGGTGCGAGCCATGCTGTGGGCGGTACTGCTGTTCGTCCTGGGGTTCGTACCCGTCATCGGGCAGACGGTGATCCCCGTGCTCGCGGTGTTCGTCACCGGATTCTTCCTGACCCAGGAACTGACTTCGGTTGCGCTGCAACGACGCGGGGTGCACCTGAACCAGCAGATGGCCATGCTGCGGTCCCGCAAGGCCGTGGCCTGGGGATTCGGCGCACCACTCGCGGCCGCGTTCCTCATCCCGGTGGTGGCCGTGTTCCTCATGCCCGGAGCGGTCGCCGGGGCCACGCTGCTGAGCCGCCAGCTGCTGGGGGAACCGACCCGGGTCTGACCCCGCCGCTCACAGGGTCGAGAGGGCGAAGGCGGTGAGGAATCCGGCGACGGTGACCAAACCCGTGACCAGGTGAGCGTTTTCGAAGGCCTCGGGGATCATCGTGTCGGCGATCATGGTCAGGATGGCGCCCGCCGCCAGGGCGATGATCGCGGCCAGGACAGACGCGGACAGCACGTCCGACAAGGTGAAACCCAGCATGGCCGCCGCCGCGCTGAGCACGGCGATGCCGCCCCACAGGCCGAAGATGTAGGCGGGAGTGCGGCCCGCGCGGCGCATGCCGGTCGCGCTGGACAGGCCCTCGGGGATATTGCTGATGAACACCGCTGCGACGGTCGCGACGCTGACCGCGCCGCCGGAGGCGATGCCCACACCGATGATCATCGATTCGGGGATGCCGTCGAGCAGCGCGCCCAATGCGATCGCGGTGCCCGAACCTTCCTGATCGGCCTCCGAAGGCTGTTGATCACCGGACCGTTTGCGATGCCGAGCGCCACGGCGAGCCAGCGCGCTGTTCGCGCCGGTGTACACCACGGCCCCGGCCAGCGCGCCGACAGTCGTGGGCGCCAGACCGCCGCGCGCGTGCGCCTCGTCGATCAATTCGAACGAGACCGCCGACAGCAGTACGCCACTGCCGAACGCCATGACGGTCGCCACCAGCTTGGCGGGAACCTGGACCAGGTAGCCCAGACCCGCGCCCATCACCAATGCCGCGCCCGCGAGCAGCCCCCAGCCACCCGCCTCGACCACAGTGCCCATGTCCAGTGACTACCACCGGATCCGGCCCGACGGTGCGCGACCGGCCGATGGGCGACTCAGCTCGTGACGACGGGCAGGGCCTGGGCTTCGGCGAACGCCGCCATGTCGACCATGCGGCGGGCATTGGACAGCGCAGTGATGGTGCACACGCCCAGCGCCCCCGTGCGGTCGTAGAGGGTGGCGGTGGAGACCGCGATGCCGTTCGCGGACACGTGATCCCGGGCGTGCACGCCGATCTCCGGGCCCTCCGGCAGGCGCGAGAGGGTCATGGTGACATCGGTGTTGATGTAGCCGACGCCGGCGGTGCCCCAGTTGCACACCAGGTTGGTGGTGTCGGCGGCGAAGGCCGCGCGCTCGAACGGGGTGATGGGCTCGCCCGCGATCAGGGGCGGGACATTGTTCCAGGCGGTCTTGCGGTGCGGGTTCACACCGGAGGCGAAATCGTGGGTCCAGTCGGCGGATCCGGACTTGAACAGCGGTGGCGCGCCCTCGGGACGGTCGAGCCGCTGGTCGGGGACCGGCAGGTCCTGGGTGGGCTGCCAGATCTCGCCGGGCGGCTCGGCCGCGGCGATCAGGAATTGGACGGTCGCGCGGGCCCGGACCTGGTCCTGCTGGACGATCGAGGCGTCGACCACGCGAATGCGGTTGCCGTCGCGCACGATCGAGCTGTGCAGTTCGATCGGCTCGTTCAGGACGGGGCTGAACATGTCGACGGTGAAACGGGCGGGCACGAACTCCGGGCCGGGGCTGTGGGTTTCGAGCTCGTGGGCCAGCAGCCCGCAGACGGCGGTGCCCGCGAGCTGGCTGGAAGACCAGGCGCTGACCGCCATGCGGGTCGCCGTGTAGCGACCGTCCTCCCGAGTGAAGAACGCGGTCATGATGCCTCCCCTGCCTGGTGGTGATCTTCCAAATTAGAACACGTGTCAGAAACGCGGGGGAAGGCGCGCGTCCCGATCAGCGGGCAGCGGGCGGGGTCAGTTCACCCAGGGCGGGTTCACCACGGTGCCGTCGAGCAGCTCGCCGGTGAAGCCGACCGGGGCCGTGACCAGCACCTCGACGGGCCGGTCGGACGGGTTGTCCAGGCGGATGACCGAATCCGCGGGGGCCACGCCCGCGTCACCGGCGGCGAGGCGCGCCGACTCCCCCTGAATGGTCAGCGTGATCGAGCCCGCCAGCACCACGAAGCCCTCCTCGCGGTGGATGCGGTGCGCGACACCCTGGGTGCCGGGCGCGATCTCGAGGCGCCACACGCACAGCTCGCTGCTGCCGGCGCTGGGGCGGATCAAAGGGGTGAAGCGGGAACCGTGCATCTCGTGGGACTGGATATCGGCGGCGTGGACGACGGGCATGAGCACTCTCCTTTAGTCAAGTAGCTTGACCATATAGTCAAGCTTGTTGACTTCTTTGTCAAGTGCCAAGATCTCAGACATGCCCGGACCCGCACAGGACCTGCCGCTGCTGCTGCTCGCGGCCGCCGCCGAGGTGACCGACGCCATCAACGACGGCTGCGTGGCGGCCGGGTTCACCGACATCCGGCCCACCCACGGCTTCGCCTTCGTGCGCATGGCGCCGTCCGGGGCGACGGTCGGCGAGATCGCCGAACACCTGGGCGTCACCAAGCAGGCGGCCAGCCAGCTGGTCGACGAACTCGTCAAAAAGGGCTACGCGCAGCGCAATCCACATCCCACGGATGCCCGCGCCAAGCTCGTCACGCTCACCGACCGCGGCTGGGCCTGCACCCGCGCCGCCGACGCGGCCGCGGCCCGATTCACCGAGCAGTGGGCGGCGACACTCGGGCTCGAAGCGACGGTGGGGCTGCGCAACGCCCTCGCGCGCGTGGTCACGCCGGGCCGCGTGCGACCCTCGGCCTGGTGACCGATCCGCCTGGCACTCAGCCCAGTTCGAGGGTGGTCGCGCCGAACACCCGATCCAGCCGGAAATCCCGCACCGGCCCGGTGTACATGCGCGCGGTCTCGAAGCTCGGCGTCAGACCGGCCTCCTCCATCAGGCGCACCGCGGGCTCGTTGACCAGCGGAACATCCACCGCCAGCGGCATTCCCGCCGCATGCGCGGCCAGCGCGGCCAGCAGCTGACGCGCGTCAGCGGGCGTATCCGCGAACAGGGGTCCGACCCGCAGGGTGTCCCGGGCCGGGCGCAGGACGGCGTACCCGGTGAGCGTGCCGTCGACAATGCGCGCGAACGTCCGATGCCCCGGCTCGTCGAGCCAGGCGGTGAGAAATGCCGGGCGATCCGCCGGATAGCACGCGGAGTCGTACGGCAGCAGTTCCGCCGTATCCGCCGGGGAGAGCGCTGTGACCGCGTTGTCGGGCAACGGCAGTCGCGGCACCCCGATGAATCGCGCACTGCTGTAGGCGAGTTCGAATCCACTGCGCCGATAGTTGTCCTGCTGTGCGGGCACCCCGTCCAGGCCGACCACCCGGTTTCCCGCGTGCTTCAACCCGGCTTCCCAGGTGGCCAGCCCGAATCCACGCCCGCGCAGCTCCGGCCGCACCAGATAGAAACCCAGGAAGGCGTAGTCCGCGCCGTAGTTGACGACCGAGACCGCGGACGCGGGCTCCCCGTTCACCCGTCCGAGGAAGAACCCGTCGGGATCCTGCGCGAAATACGAAGTGGTATCCCGCCGCCCCGGATTCCAGCCCTCGGCGGCGGCCCACTCCACCACGGTGGCCCACTCCCCCGGCGTCGCCCGGGAAACGACCAGATCATCGATGCGCACGGTCTCCGGCATGCGATCAACGGTAGTCGCAAAACCGCTGCTACTCGGCAGGATTCGCGGAGCCCGGCACAGAGCGACAGCAGCGCGGGCCGGTCGCGCCGGCGGGGGCCCGAGCGGGCGGCCGATCGGGGTCGGAACTCCGGTAGGGTCGGTGTGTGATGGCCCGCGACCTGCGAGGTTGCGCGGAGTTCGAGGAAGAGATGGCCGACTACGCACATTCCGATCACGCCAGCCGGAGCCGCGAGGAGAAGGCTCGGCGGCTGGCCGCGTATGTCTGGGCACGCGGGATCAGCGGGGACGAACTGCTCGAACTCCCGGTGGCGCAGCGGCGGAAACTGGCCCGGGCGGCGGACACCAATCCGCCCAGCACCGAGGAGACCTGGCAGGTGGTGGCCCGGCTGCTCGGCGAGAAGGACGCCTGGGCGGCCCGGAATCCGGGGCATCCGGCGGCCGTGCGCGATCACGCGGACGAGAAGATCCTGTGGGTGAAACCGCCGGTCAAGCCCTGGGAGTAGCGGCAAACCCGTCGCCCGTGAACTCTTGACAGCAAGAAATGAACCAGGGTTCACTGCTTGAGTGTCCCCCGACTATGAGAACCACGCCGGCACCCGCCCGGCCGCCTGGCGCGACGACCTGACCGCTGGCGACGACTCGCTGTTCGCGGGCCGCCCGGAACCGGTGAACGAATACACCGGGCGCACCCTGACCTACGAGGTGACCGGCCGGATCGCGCGCATCACCTTCAACCGGCCCGAGCGCGGCAATGCCATCACCGTCGACACCCCGATCGAACTGGCCGCGGCCGTCGAACGCGCCGACCTGGATCCGCGGGTGCACGTCATCGTGGTGAGCGGGCGCGGCAAGGGCTTCTGCGGCGGCTACGACCTGTCGATCTTCGCCGAGAACGGCCTCGAACCGGCCGAGGGCGCCCAGCCCGCCGAGGGCAGCGTGCTCGATCCGGTCGTGCAGGCGCGCAATCACAATCCCTGGGCCACCTGGGATCCCATGGTCGACTACGCCATGATGTCGCGCTTCAACCGCGGCTTCTCCAGCCTGCTGCACGCCAACAAGCCGACCGTGGCCAAGGTGCACGGCTTCGCCATCGCGGGCGGCACCGATATCGCGCTGTTCGCCGACCAGATCATCTGCGCCGACGACGCCCGCTTCGGCTACCCGCCCACCCGCACCTGGGGCATCCCCGCCGCGGGCATGTGGGCGCACCGCGTCGGCGATCAGCGGGCCAAGCGCCTGCTGTTCACCGGCGACAGCCTCAGCGGCACACAGGCCCTCGAATGGGGCCTCGCCATCGAGGCCCCGCCCGCCGACGAACTGGACGCGCGCACCGAGGAACTGCTGGAACGCATTTCGATGGTGCCGATCAACCAGCTGATCATGGCGAAGCTGGCCCTCAACAGCGCGCTGCTCAGCCAGGGCGTGGCCAACTCCGGCATGGTCAGCACCGTGTTCGACGGGATCTCACGGCACACCCGCGAGGGCTACGCCTTCCAATTGCGCTCGGCCACCGCCGGTTTCCGCGAGGCCGTGCGGGAGCGCGACGAACCGTTCGGCGATTGGAAGCGCGCGCAATTCGAGAAGCCCGCGGGCGAGTCGAAACCGGCCGAGCCCGAGGCGTAGCCGGGCCGGGTCGGCGACCCCGCCCGATCGCGGCTCAGTCGATCCCGTCCGGATCCGTGCGCTCGACCTCGGCGACCACCCGGTCGGCCAGCGAGCGCACGGCCTTCGCCTCCTCGGCGGTCATCTCGTCGATGAGCAGCCGACGCACCAGCTCGACGTGATTCGGCGCGGCGGCCTCGAGGGCGGCGCGGCCCGCGTCGGTGAGCCGGATCTCGCGGCCGCGGGCGTCGTCGGCGGCCTGGCAGCGGTCCACCAGGCCGCGGGTCGCCATCCGGGACAGATGCTTGGACAGGCGGCTCTTGTCCCAGCAGATCTCCGCGCCAAGTTCCTTGGCGCGCAGCTGGCCATCGGCCGCGGACAGCGCGACCAGCACTTCGTAGTCGGAGAACGACAGCCCGTCCCGGGTCAGTCCGGCGGCGATCGCCGAGTCCAGGCGTTGCCGCATGCGGATGAAGGACTGCCAGGTCGTCTGTTCCTCATCGGTCAGCCAGCGCGTCATGACATCCATGATATCGGGAAATAGTTGACATGGACACCATGACAATCCTCAGGAAGTTCACGGAGAATCCGTGCCACCCCCGGCATGCAACCTTCGGTACAGTACTGACCGTTCGATTTGCGTAGTTCTGGCGGAAATCGTCAATGCCCGAGCGCATTTCGGTCAGGACGAATGAGAGACATAGTGGCAGAAGAGGTTCCGGCATTCGGGGTAAATCCCCTAATTCACCTCTATGCATAGCTCATCCGGTTGACAATGCAACGTTGCGCCAGAACACTCGGGCCAGCTAACCCTAACCGCGCCGACATTGAGGAATACATGAACGTTCGCCGGCTACTCGTCACCGCCAGCGTCGCGGGCCTGACGACCATCGCAGCCCAGACCGCCGTCGCCACCGCCGATGTCATCACCGGATCCGCCGGTACCGGATCCTCCGCCATCGACACCGGTTCGGCTGCCACCGGCTCCGCGGGTCTCAGCCAGACCGGCTCCGCCGGCGGCCCCGTGTACCAGAACTGCGACCAGGCCCGCGCCGCCGGCGCCGCTCCGCTGTTCCGCGGCCAGCCCGGCTACAGCCCGCACCTGGACCCCGACGGCACCGGCATGGCTTGCCCGACGGTCTGAGCGAGACCCAAAAATGTGGCCCGGTCCAATTGGACCGGGCCACATTCATGTTCGGGTCGGAGGGCTGTCCCCCGGGTACCGCTGCCGCTCAGCGGCGGAAGATCTTCACCACGACCAGGGTCGCGATCAGGGCGCCCGCGCCGATCAGGCTGTACTTGATCTTCGGCTCGTTGATCTTGGCCACCAGGGACTGTTTCGCGTTCTCCGCCAGCCGCTGAGGGTCGGCGCGTACCGCCAGCTCGTCGAGGGTGCTCGCGAGCCGGTTGCGTGCGGCCTCGATCTCCCGCTCGATCGCCTCGGTATCTCTCGCCACGTCACACTCCTGTCTGAAAGCCGCGCGGAATCCGCGGCGCCGTCGAATCGGGGCCGCTCTCGCGCGACGCACGCGCAGGCGAGCCGACCTGCCGAGAGTGTATCGCCAACACCGGCTCGAGCCCGTCGACTAGCGTGGCGGCATGACCGAGAATCACCGACTCAGTCCCGGGGACACCGCGCCCGCCTTCACCCTGCCCGACGCCGACGGCAAGGACGTCTCGCTGTCGGACTACCGCGGCCGCAAGGTGATCGTGTACTTCTACCCGGCCGCCAGCACTCCCGGCTGCACCAAGCAGGCCTGCGATTTCCGCGACAACCTGGCCGATCTCGACGGCGCGGGCATCGACGTCATCGGCGTCTCCCCCGACAAGCCGGCCAAGCTGGCCAAGTTCCGCGACACCGAACAGCTCACCTTCCCCCTGCTGTCGGATCCGGAGAAGGAGACGCTGGCCGCCTACGGCGCCTTCGGCGAAAAGATGATGTACGGCAAGAAAGTGACCGGCGTCATCCGGTCCACCTTCCTGATCGACGAGAACGGCAAGGTCGAGGTCGCCCAGTACAACGTGCGGGCCACCGGCCACGTAGCCAAGCTGCGCCGAGACCTGTCGGTCTAGGCGAGACCCGGCGGACACCGCCGCCGAACACAGCGAGCCCCGGTCCGCGTCGCGGATCGGGGCTCGTCAGGTCAGGACTTCGGGTGTCGACCCGCTAGGCCTTGGGCATCATCTGGGCGGCCCACTGCAGCATCATGCGCCAGTGGTTGTCCCACCAGGAGGCGAACTCCGCGGTGCCCGGGGCCGGTGGCGCGAGTTCGCCCGGGAACAAGCCGGATGCGCCCGGGGAGCCCGCCGTGCGGGTCGGAGCGGGGATGATCGACTCCGGGCTCGAGGCCATCGTGGACTCCGGCTCGGCCTTGATCAGCGGCCGCGGCTTGCCACCGGAACGCGCGGGACCCCAGTTCAGGGTGGCCGGGTCGACGCTCCACACATCGCCGGGCTGCAATTCGGTCGCGGGCTGCGGGTCCGCGTTCGGGGCCACACCGTCCTCCCCTGCCACCGGGCCGATCGGCAGGCCGTCGGCCCCGAGGACGGAACCCGAGTCCTGGCCGGGGACGGCCGCGTCACCCATCCGGTGCTCGCCGTTGTTCCCGTCGGCGGTGACCCGGGAATCGGTGAGGACGGGTTCGGGCACCTTCTTGGACTCGCTGCCCGAGGCGAGGACGCCGCCCACCACCAGGCCGCCCGCCAGCACGCTGGCCGCCGCGAACAGCGCCGCGGAACCACGGGCCCGGCGAATGCGCTCGGCCACCTCCCCGACGAACTCCGCCTCGGGCAGCGCGGTCAGCGCCGCGCCGAGGGCCGGGGCGGCCGCCGCCACCTGGCATGGGATCACGGGCGCGCCGAAGCCGGACTCCAGCGCCGCCACCACGGCGGATTCGGTTGCGGCGGAGCCGATCAGCACCACCGCGTCCGGCTTCACCCCGGCCGCGTCGAACTGGTCCCAGGCGGCGGTGACCGCGGAACGCATGGCGTCGTCGGTGGCCGCGCCGCCGGTCAGCGTCACCGCGGCGAGCACCCGGGCGCGGTCCGGCGAGATGAGGGAGAACGCCTGGAAGCCGGGCACCACCTCGCAGATAGCGAGATCCTCGAATTCGTCCACCCAGGTCATGGCGCGGGCCACCGCCAGGTGCGAGGCCTTGGCGGACACCAGCGAGGCGTCGTGCCAGGGACCAGCGGCCAGCTTGGTGACGATGGCGCGGCGCTCGGCGGCGTCACGGTAGGTGACGGCCGCGCCGATGATCTCCCGATCCGCGCCGATCTTGTCGGCGATGTCCTCGAGCGCCGTCTCCACCGCGACCGCCAAGTCGGCCTTCGCATCTCCGCCGATCGGCAGGATGCGCTCGAGCACCACGCGATCGGTCAGCTTGTCGCCCGTGTCGGCGAGGGCCACGGCGCGCACCGTGCCGCGCTCGGTGGCGACGCCGAGCGTCACCGCGGTACGAACAGGGGTAGAAGCAACCACAATCAGCCTTCCAACGTCGACGTACAGGCGAGGATCACGCGGTCGAGAGAGGAGAACCGAGGACGAAACGGGTTCGAAAGAGGCCGGGCCCCTTTCAACGGAGAACCGCAGCTGAGAGGCAGCTGCGATGATTCTTCGGAGCCGACGACGGCTCGGATGGGTCGGATTCGGTGACACACGAACTACCGCAGCGTGTCATGCGCGTGTCGTAACCCGTAGGCTGTTGAGCGTGGAAGCACGCACGGGAACCAGGTCGGCGCGACGACCGGACCCTGCGTTGGAGCTGCAGGACGACCCACAGGAGCTGATGCCCCGTCGCCGCCCGACGCAGGAACGATCGAAGCGCAAGTTCGACGCCCTGTTGCAGGCCTCCCGCGAATTACTGGTCGAGGTCGGCTTCGA
Organism: Nocardia sp. CA-136227; assembly: GCF_050955695.1. Classification (NCBI taxonomy): domain Bacteria; kingdom Bacillati; phylum Actinomycetota; class Actinomycetes; order Mycobacteriales; family Nocardiaceae; genus Nocardia; species Nocardia sp. CA-136227. The sequence goes on along the minus strand of NZ_CP192081.1, from coordinate 1,627,203 downwards.
ATCGTTCACCTGCGAAGAGGTCGCGGCCCGCGCGGAGGTGCCGATCGGCACGCTCTACCAGTTCTTCGCCAACAAGTACGTCATCGTCTGCGAGCTGAATCGCCAAGACCTGGTGGCGGTTTCACAGGAGCTGGCCGACTTCCACGGCGAGATCCCGTCCATGGACTGGCTGCGGCACATGACCCAGCTCGTCGACCACCTGGCCGACCTGTGGATGACCGACCCCTCCCGGCGCGAGGTGTGGCTGGCCATGCAGTCCACCCCGTCCACCCGGGCCACCGGCGCGATCCACGAAAAGGAGTTCGCCGAAGCGGTTTCGCAGATGCTGCGCCCGCTGATGCCGCGCACCCCCCGCGGCCGCCGCTCCATGATGGCGCAGGTGCTGGTGCACGTCGTGTACTCGATGCTGAACTTCTCGGTCCAGGACGGCCTGGCCCACGAGGACGCCGTCGCCGAGCTCAAGCGCCTCATGGTGGCGTATCTGCTGATCGCGGAGAAGGAATCGCGATCCGGCGGGCAGCGCACCACCTTCGATCCGGAGTAGCGCGCACCCGCGAAACCGCGTCAGTCGCGGATCAGATCGGCGAGCTCGCCCGGATCCTCGAGCACCACCATGGCGGCGGCGGTGTCGCCATCGTGGGTGAGCGACAGGTGAACTCGCACCCGCGGCAGGAATTCCGCTGCCAGCCCGTGCAATTTGATGCTGGGCCGTCCCCAGGCGTCGTTGACGACCTCGATCAGCGGATACGGATTGTCGCCGATCTGCGGGCTGCGGGCGAAGCGGGATGACGCCCACGCCTTGATGACCGCCTCCTTCGCGGCCCAGCGGGTGGCATAGCTGCGTGCCGGGTCGGTGCCCTTGCTTTGGCAATAGCGCCGCTCCCCAGCGGTGAAACTCTCCCGGAGCATGGTGGTTCCGGTGCGTTCCATTTGCTCGGCGAACTCGGAGATGGTGACCAAGTCCAGGCCGATACCCAGGATCGTCACAGTGCGGGACTCCTAGATTCCTCGTAGTGCAGTCGAATTGGCTGCGAACATACCAGCGGACCTACGGCACCGTAGGCTCCGCGCTTCTACCGTCGGATCACCGACATGGAACGGCGGGCCCGCGTCCGGTGCTCGCGCGGAGCACAGGACACGAACCCGCCGTGTCGAACCTGCCGTGAGCTACTTACCGGCAGGCCGGTCCTTGCGGCGCCGTCACGTAGACGGCGTCGGAGCCCAGCCGCGCCTGCTGCGAGAGCAGCATGTCGGCCTCGAGCTGCCGCGACTGCTTGGCCGGGGTGCCGTCGCCGCCCAGGCGGCGGTCGGCGGGCCGCTCGTACATCGGAGCGCCACCGCACATCGCCTCGGCGAAGCGCTGACGGCCCGCGAGCTGACGCTCTTCGGCCTTGCGCTGGTACGCCTCTCGCGCCTCGGCGTCGGCGATGGCCTCCACGAAGGCCTGCGGGTGCACGATGGCGACCAGGCCGGAGACGTGGCCGAAGCCGAGCGAGGTGACCAGACCGGCCTTGAGCGGGAAGCGATCTCCCACGGTCAGCGCCTCACGCAGCCACACCAGGTGCGGGTACTGGGCCATCTTCTCGTCCACGCAGTCGAGGCTGCGGTTGGGCGGGATGACGCCCTGCTCGAGCACCTGGCACAGGCCGATCATCTGGAACGCCGCCGCGCCGCCCTTCGCGTGACCGGTGAGGGTCTTCTGCGAGATGACGAACAGCGGAGCGCCTTCCGAGCGCCCGATCGCCGAGGCCAGCCGCTCGTGCAGCTCGGACTCGTTGGGATCGTTTGCGGCGGTGGAGGTGTCGTGCTTGGAGATGACCGCGATCTCGTCGGCGCCGACGCCCAGCTTGCCGAGTTCCTTGGCCAGCTTGGACTCCGGGCCACCGCGGCCCGCGCCCAGGGCGCCCAGGCCCGGAGCCGGGATCGAGGTGTGCACGCCGTCGGCGAAGGACTGCGCGAACGCGACCACACCCAGCACCGGCAGACCCATCTCCAGGGCCACCGAACCGCGGGCCAGCAGCACCGTGCCGCCACCCTGCGATTCCACGAAGCCGCCGCGGCGACGGTCGTTGGCGCGGGAGAAGTAGCGGTCGCTGATGCCCTTGGCGGACATGACGGCCGAGTCGGCGGTGGCGGACATGTCGCCGAAGCCGACGATGCCCTCGATGCCGAGATCGTCGTAGCCGCCGGCCACGACCAGGTCGGCCTTGCCGAGCTTGATCTTGTCCACACCCTCCTCGACGGAGACCGCCGCGGTCGCGCAGGCCGCGACCGGGTGGATCATGCCGCCGTAGGAGCCGACGTAGCTCTGCACCACGTGCGCCAGGGCGACGTTGGGCAGGGCCTCCTGCAAGATGTCGTTGGCGTGCGGCTCACCGAGCAGGTTGTCGATGTAGAGCGAGCGCATCGACGACATGCCGCCCATACCGGTGCCCTGGGTGTTGGCCACCATGGCCGGGTGCACCCAGCTCATCAGTTCGGCGGGGCTGAAGCCGGAGCTCAGGAACGCGTCCACGGTGCAGACGATGTTCCACAGCGCCACCCGGTCGACCGAGCTCACCATGTCGGCGGAGATGCCCCACTTGGTGGGGTCCCAGCCGGTGGGGATCTGGCCGCCGACGGTGCGGGTCAGCTTGGCCTTGCGGGGCACGCGAATCTCGGTGCCCGCCTTGCGCGTCACCTGCCAGTCGCCGGTTCCGGCGACCGGGGTGACGACCGTCTGCTCCGGGTTGGCGGCGAAGAAGGCGCGGGCCTCGGCCTCGGTGTTGACCACGAAGGACAGATCCTTGTCCAGGAACACCGAGGTGAGCAGCGGGGCCGCGTTCTCGATCATGGCGCCGTCGTCGCCGTAGCGACGGACGCCGCAGCGCTCCACCACGGTGTCGTGGTAGCGGTCGGCCAGCTCGGATTCCTCGACGTACTCACCGGATTCGGTGTCGTACCAGCCCGGCTTGGGGTCGTTCTCCCAGGTGACCAGGCCGGTGGTCCAGGCCAGCTCCAGCACGCCCGCGGCGGAGAGCTGGTCGGAGACCTCCATCTCGAAGCGGGTGCGCGCCGAACCGTAGGGGCCGAGCTCGCCCGCGCCGACGATGACGACCATGTCGTCGAGATCGGCGGTGACCGAACCCCATTCGGGGGTGACCAGCTTGGAGCTCAGGGTCGGCGGAGCGGGCAGGGCGGAAATGGTCGCGCCGTCAACGCCTTCGGAGTCGGCGGCCGCGGCCTCGGCCTGCTCGCGCGCCTCCTTGGCGAGGGCGGGCAGATCCAGCTTGGCCCCGGCCAGACCGCCGGTGAGGTCGATCTGCTGCGGTCCGGACGCAGTCACCACGCGGGCCCGCGAGGTGCACCACTTGAGCAGCTCGTCGGCCATCTGGATGGTGGACCAGGTCTGCACGCCGGCCTTCTCGACGGCCTCGACCAGCGGGTCGTTGCCGCCCATCAGGCCGGTGCCGCGCACCCAGCCGATCAGCGCGTGCACCAGGGTGACCCGCTCGGACCAGGAGGTCTCCGCGCGCCACTTGGCGACGATGGCGTCCAGGGCGGCCTTGGACTCGCCGTAGGCGCCGTCCCCGCCGAACATGCCGCGGTTGGGCGAACCCGGCAGCACCACATGCAATTTCGCGTCCACGTCGTGGTCGGCGCCGATGGCGGACAGGCCGCCGATCAGACGTTCCACCGACCACAGCAGCACCCGCATCTCCATCTCGGCGCGAGCGCCGGCGTCGGAGAGGTCGCCGACCACGCGGGGCGCGGCGAACGGCAGCAGCAGGGTGGGGGTCATCGCCTCCTTGACCAGGATCTTGGCGCCACCGGCATTGTCGACCTGCTCGGTGCCGACCCAGTCGATGAGCGCGTCGATGTCGGTGTAGGAGGCCATGTTCGCCGGAACCACCCACAGCGCGGCGCCCTTGCGGGCGTTGTCGCGGTAGAGCTGCTTGTAGAAGCTCATGCGGTCGTCGTTCAGCGAGGAGGTGGTGACCACGACGGTCGCGCCACCCGCGAGCAGCCGGCCGGTGGCCGCCGCCGCGATGGAACCCTTGCTGGCGCCGGTGATCACGGCGATGTCGGAGGACCAGATGCCCGGCTCGGCCGAGCTGAGCGCGGCCTCGGCGATGGCGCCGTAGACGCCGGCCAGCACCGAGCGGGCCTCCTTCATCGCGCGGTTGCGCCACCAGGTGGCCTGCGCCGCAACGGCTTCACCGGCGCCGAGGTAGCCCTCGACGGCGGGTTCGGCGGGCAGCGAGCCGTCGTTGCCGAACCACAGGCGGGCCAGATCCTCACGGGCCGAGGCCCACCGGTCGTCGATCAGGACGGCCTTCTTGGCGTCGAACGCGGGCGCGACCAGACGCGGCCAGTCCGAACCCAGTTCGGCCGACACCAGATCCACCAGGGTGTCCTCGGTGGCCTCCGGCGCGGACGCCTGCTCGGCGTGGCCGAGGGACTCCAGGATCACCCGGGCGGCCTGCGCCAGCACGCCGTCGCGGCCGGTGATCTGCTCGGTGAACTCGCCCAGCGCGGCGGCGTCGACGGTCGCGCCGCCCGCACCGCCACCGGCGGAGGGCATGGAGACCGCGACTCCGCGGCGCGCGGCCACGGACTGCACAGCGGCGTCGATCGCGGCGTCCACGGACGCGGCGTCCGACAGTCCGCCCGCCACCAGGCCGCCCAGGTCGCCACCGCGGACCGACTGGCCCTCACGGGTGCCGAGGGAGACCTCGGCGGTGACGTGGCTGGCCCAGCCGTCGCCCAGACCCCAGGTCTTCTTGACCCGGTCGGCGATGGCCGCCGGACGCTTGCCGGACGGGCCGAACACCTTGCGCAGGTGGTCGCCGATGGAGTCGGACAGCACCGAACCGAACGGCTTGTAGGTGCGGGCCAGGCGGTCGACGGTGTTGGACAGCGCGCCCATGTCGGCGTCGGCCGCGCCGTCGATGGCGCCGAGCGACAGCTCCGCGCCGAGGTCGACGAGCAGCTGGTTGCGGCGCGAGGACACGCCGTCGCACAGGCCCTCGATGGTGTCCACCGGGCCGATCTGGTCCATCCGCAGCTTGGTCCACAGCGCGATCAGCACGCGGGTGGCGTCGGCGGCGGAGAACGCGATGTCGTCCGGCGTCGGGCCGCCGGTCGGCACGGCCACGGGGGCCGGGGCGGCAGCGGCGGCGGGCGCCGGTGCGGCGGAAGCGGTCTCGGCCGGGGTCTCCTCCGGCTCCTCCACGGGGGCCGGGTCGGTGTCGGTCGAGTAGACGATGCCGCGCTCGCGCTCGATATTGAGCACCTCGACGACAGCGCTGCCGAACTGCGGCAGCTTCAGCGTGTTCGAGGCCAGGTTCGCCACGGTCGGCGTCGCGGCCAGACCGATCTCGACGAACCGCTCGACGCCCACGCCGCCGTGCTCCACATCGGTGAACAGCAGGTCCTGGGTCTCGATCCAGCGGACCGGGCTGGCGAACTGCCAGGCCAGCAGCTCGACCAGGACCACACGGCACAGCTCGACGCGCTTGGCCTCGGAAGACCAGTCGGCCCAGTTCGCCAGCACCTCGGCCAGCGGCTCCGACGGCACCAGATCCGCGATCTCCTGGACGAATTCACGCTCCAGGTTGAACGGCTTGGGCACCAGGTTCGGAATGTAGCGGCCGATCAGCAGCTCCGGCTGCAGGTCCGCGGGCAGCAGGTCGAGCAGCTTGGTGCGGAACTCCGGCACGCCGGCGCGCAGCACGGTCGAGTGGAACGGCACGTCGATGCCCGGGATGAGCACGAACGCGCGCTTGCCGCCGGTCTCGGCGCGCAGACGCTCGATCTCGTCCTCGAGCGCCTCCATGCCCTTCACCGTGCCCGCGATGGCGTACTGCGCGCCCCGCAGGTTCAGGTTCACGACCTCGAGGAACTCGCCGGCCTGCTCGCCCAGGCCCTTGACCCAGCCGATGACCTCGTCGTCGGCGATGCCGATCTGCGAGGGGCGGATGGCGGCCATGCGGTAGTCGCTGCGGCCCTGGGCATCCCGGGGCACCAGCTCGTGCATGGCCGAACCGCGCTGGAACACGACCTCCAGCACCGCGTTCAGCGGCAGCACGCCCGCCGCGGCGGCGAGGGCGTTGTACTCACCGACGGAGTGGCCCGCCAGCATCGCGCCCTCGATGAAGGCGCCCGCCTCGCGCAGCTCGGCGACCTGGGCCACACCGAGGGTGGCCATGGCCACCTGGGTGAACTGGGTCAGGTGCAGCACGCCCTGCGGGTGGCGGTATTCCACGCCCCGCGCCTTGAGGTAGGTCGGGTTGTCGCGCACCACGGCCAGGATCGAGAAGCCCAGGGCCTCACGGGTGTGCTTGTCTGCGCGGTCCCAGATCTCCTTGGCGGCCTTGGACCGGGTGCGTGCGTCCAGGCCCATCCCCTTGGCCTGAATGCCCTGCCCCGGGAAGGCGTAGACCGTCTTCGGCGGCGCGATGCGGCCGGTGGCGGTCATCACCAGGTTGCCGTCGATGCGGCAGGAGACCTCGACGATCTCCGAACCGTGGTCCACCGCAACGCGTTCCACGCGCACGTCGATCTGCGCGCCGAGGCGGACCATGCCCAGGAAGCGGGTGGTCCAGGCGGTGATGGTGCGCGGCGGCACCTTGTCGCCCAGGTCGATCGCCGAGACGGCGTGCTGCGCGGCGGCCGAGAGCCACATGCCGTGCACGATCGGGGTGCCCAGACCGGCCAGGCGAGCGGCGTTCTCGGAGGTGTGGATCGGGTTGAAGTCACCCGACACGTGCGCGAAGGCGCCCATGGCGCGCGGGGCCACCAGGGCCACGTCGCGGCGGCGGCGACGCGGGGTGTCGGTGGCGTCGTCGGACAGCGAACCGGCGGCGCGCGGCGGGTCGGTCAGCTCGGCCTGGCCGGTGCGGCCGCGAATGGCGAAGCGCTCCACCAGAGTCGCGACGGCCGGGGTCTCCAGGCCGTGATCCCGCATGACGCCGACGGTGACCTTGACCTCGACGACGCGGCCCAGGTCGGTGTCGAGCACCTCGGCCGACTCGGCGCGGACCGCGAGCACGGCGTGCTCGGCGGGCAGCGCGCCCAGCAACTCGATCTGATGGTCGAGGTGGACCAGGTCCAGCATGCCCTCGATGACGGAGTGCGAGTCCGCGGTGCGGGTCGCGCCCAGAACCGCGAAAACGGCGGGCCAGCAAGCGCCCACGAGCACGTCGGGGGCGGTGCGGCCGAGGGTGGACAGGCTGTCCGGCAGGCCGGCGCCGGTGACACCGGCGTGGTCGGCGATCAGGTCCGGGCTCCAGGCCAGGTTGACGTGCGCGACCTGCGCGCCGTCGACCGACTTGACCTCGGGCAGCGACTTGCCCGCGGCGACCGCGAGCAGCGCCGACATGGCGGCCTCGGCGTCGTCCTCGGTGATGACCGGCGCGCCACCGTTGTACACGGAGACCGGGACGGTCATACGGATCCGGACGGCGTCCTGGCCCAGCAGCGGGACCGCCAATTCCAGGTAGGCGCAATCACTCTCGGGGCCATCGGTGGCCGAGAGGGTGGAGCCGGTCGGCGGGTGCTTGGCGCCCTTGCCGTTCATGACCCACTCGCCCAGATCGCCGAGGCGGTGGATGGGGTTGACGGTGGTGCGGCCGGCCCACTGCACATCCGGTGCGGCCAGCACGATGTCGAGCAGTCCGCCCGCGACCTCGGTGCGGCGGCGGCCGTCCACGGCGGCCGGGACCACGCCCGCGCGCACCAGGGTGAAGGCGGTGTCCTGCTCGAAGCGGTCGAGGAGTTCACCGACCGGCTCGTCCACGCGGGTGATGCCCGCGACGGCGACGGTGCCGGGGATGACGCAGACCTGGTCGGCGGTGTAGCGGGCATCGTGGGCCTGCCACAGCGAATCCGAACGCCACCAGCGGCGCACGTCCTGGTCCACGACCGGGACGAAGTTGACCGGCTTGCCCGGGATCTTGCACAGCGACACGAAGAACGGCACGTCGGCCGGGTGCAGCACGGTGTCGGCGGCGGCCGGGTATTCGGCCTTCAGGGTGCAGATGGCCTGCACCGGGGTCTCGAAGGCGGAGTCGTCGGCGAACAGGGTCGCGATCTCGCCGCGGTCGGCCGGGTTGAGGCGGGATTCGGTGCGGCGCACCATCTCCGCGAACCGGTCGCGCCAGGTGATGTCGAGCCAGACCGAGCGGGTGGCGTCGGCGATGGCGTCGGCGAAGTCGGCGCCGCAGTCGAAGTCCTTGCGGCGGTCCAGGCCCACGGCCAGCTCGACGTAGCGCTCCAGCCACTCCAGGTAGGTCATGGTGGCGACATCGCCGAAGTACGGCTTGGCGGTGCCGTCGAGCGCCTCGATGATCTCGGCGCGGCGCGCGGCCACGGCGTCGGCGTCACCGGCGACCTCGTCCAGCAGGCGGCCGGTGCGGGAGGCGGCGTTGTCGATCTCGTGGATGTCCGCGCCCAATTGGCTACGGCCGGAAGCCATGCCGCCGACCGCGGTGCCCGCGCCGACCCAGTCGGGGGTGCCGGGGGTGTCGACCAGCAGCTGCTTGACCTCGGGGGCGGTGGTGGCCTCGAGCGTCGCCATGGCGGCGGTGCCGACCAGGACGCCGTCCAGCGGCATGGCCGGGTAGCCGTGCTGCTGCGACCAAACGCCGGTGAGGTATTCGGTGGCGCGCTCGGGCGTGCCGATGCCGCCGCCGACGCAGACCACGACATTGTCGCGGCCGCGCAGCTCGGCGTAGGTGTCGAGGAGCAGGTCGTCGAGGTCTTCCCAGGAGTGGTGACCGCCGGCCTTGCCGCCCTCGATGTGCATGATCACCGGGTAGCCGGGGACCGCGTCGGCGATGCGCAGCACGGCGCGGATCTGCGCCACGGTGCCGGGCTTGAACGCCACGTGGGTGATGCCGACCTCGGACAGTTCCTCGATCAGGCCCACGGCCTCTTCGAGTTCCGGGATGCCGGCGGTGACGATGACGCCGTCCAGCGGCGCACCGGCGGTGCGGGCGCGCTGCACGATGCGCTTGCCGCCCAGCTGCAGCTTCCACAGGTACGGGTCCAGGAACAGCGAGTTGAACTGCACCGCGCGACCGGGCTGCAGCAGGCTCTTCAGCTCCTCGACGCGGTCGGCGAAGATCTGCTCGGTGACCTGACCGCCACCGGCCAGCTCGGCCCAGTGGCCGGCGTTGGCCGCGGCCGCAACGATTTTCGCGTCGACCGTGGTGGGGGTCATGCCCGCCAGCAGGATCGGGGAACGACCGGTGAGGCGGGTGAAGGAGGTCTCCACGACGACGCGGCCGTTGGGCAGGCGGATCGGCTTGGGCGCGAATTCGCTCCAGGCCGAGGCGACCTCGGGGGCCGCGCCGGGGGTGAACAGGCTGCGCTGGCCCGGGCGGGTGGAGGCGGCGAGCACGCCGACGCCGGTGCCCTTGAGCGAACCGGCGGTGAGGCGGGTCAGCAGGTCGCCGGGACCGAGGTCCAGGATCCACTGCGCGCCCGCGGTGACGGTCTCGTCGACGATGCCGACCCAGTCGATCGGGTCGACCAGCACTTCCTGGGTGAGGGTGGCGGCCAGGTCGGCGTCCAGGCCGCACTGCTGGGCCCAGCCGCGGACCAGGTCCACGGTCTCGGCGAGCGCCGGGTGGTGGAAGGCCACCTCGACCGGGATGTCCTCGAAGACGGGGGCGAAGACCGCGCCGCCACGCTTCTTGGCGTCGCGCTCGGCGGCCTGCTCGGCATTGATCTCGGCGGCGCGCTGACGGACGCGGTCGAGCTGGGCGACCGGGCCGCTGAGCACGACGCGACGGCGGCCGTTGCGGATGGACAGCACGGCGGCCTTCTCCGGCGCGACACCGGTCATGACCTCGGCGACAACGGCTTTCAGGGCCTCGGGGTCGACATTGGAGACGGCGACCATCGGGGACTTCTCACCGATCGGCAGCAGGCCGCGGCGGCGGGCGACGAGGCTGGCGGAGGCGCCGACCAGCTGGGCGATGGCCAGCAGTTCGGCGTCACGCCGGCCGTGGGCCTCGGCGGCGGTGGCGGCCAGGCGGCCCTGCGAGTGGCCGATGATGGCGGTCGGCGCGTGCGCGACGATATCGAGGCCCTGCAGGCGCAGCGCGCGCAGCGCGGCGATCTGGGTCAGGAGCACACCCGGCATGGAGACGGCGGCGGAGCGCAACACCTGCGCTGACGGCGCTCCCGAGACCTCCCCCTGCTCCGGGTCGGCAATCTCTTCTTCCAGCATCCACGCGATGGGGTCGAACCCGACCGGCCGGACCACGAGCAGCTGCGCCGCAATCGGTTCCAGCGCGGCGGCGGCCTCGTTGACCAGCGCGGTCAGTTCGGGCTCGAGCGCGGAGTCGCGCCCGATCTCCTCCAGCTCGGTGAGCCACTGCGCGCCCTGGCCGCCGAAGGCGAGCGCGTACGGCGCGCCGTCCAGCAACCGGTCCAGCAGCGACGACCTGATCCCGCTCTCCCGTGACTTCCCCGCCGCCCTGGACTTCGATCCGGTCCCGGTGCTCTCGTTGATCGTCAAGACGTTCGACTTCCTTCTCCTGGCGGCCCGTCTCCACAGGACTGGACCGCGCTCACGGTGCGCAGGTATCCCTCCGGCCCGCAGGCCCTGGTAGATGCCGAGGATCGCACAAAATCATGAGGATCTCCTCATGTTTGGCCCGCCGACCAGGGGTTTACCGCCGAGTATTTATGTACGTCCGTACCAGAATAATCAGAAACATGACCCTCCCTCATGTTTGAAGCCGCTGGTGAGCTCGGTTACGCCGGTGTAGGAAACGTGAGCCTCCCTCACATTGGCATTTATCAAATCGTTATAATCGCAGGTGAGGTTACCGACCAGTACGCCACACGTCCCCGATGCTTCGCGATCCCCGTTGGACCCGGTAAAGTTTGGACGGTCGTACCGTTAGCGCGAGTGGCGAAATTGGCATACGCGCCAGATTTAGGTTCTGGTGTCCTAGGACGTGCGGGTTCAAGTCCCGCCTCGCGCACACATTCCGCAGTCCCGGCCACCCCCGGCCGGGACGTCCACTTTGCCCGAATCACCGGGTTAGCCAACGATCTCCGCGCACGACACCGCAACCAATCAGCAAACCCTTTGCGGCTCTCGTCCGCCCCTGTCCGGTCCCGCCCCCTCCCCGACCGGAAAAGGCCTTCCGTCACGAACTTTCCCGGGCTGGAATATCGGGGACCGAATAGCCTTACCCGCACCCAGATTCGCAACCGAAGGGCGTTCCATGCGAGTTCCATCCCGCACCTCACGACGCGGCCGCATGCGGCGCAAGGCGGCCGGCCTGGCCGCGGCAGTCGTCGCGGCATCAGTCGGCGCGGGGATCGCGCCCGCGAGCGCGGATCCTGGATTGCGGGAGGTGATGTTGGTCGGTAGCAATTGGCAGGGGACGGCCGACATCATCAGGGCTCGTGGGGATTTCGGGAAGATCGGGTCGATCGACCTGATTCCGGACAAGGATGAGCGGCTGCGGGAGATCTATCTGAATCCGGTGAAGCTGGCTTACTTTCTCGGGATTCGGCTGACCGTTGGCGAGGGGCACGACCAGTACGTCGATGACATGTATACGACGCCGGACGGGTCGGCGGTGGTGGCGTCGCGGCCGAGTTTCGCCGATGTGGTGTCCGTCGACAGCGCGACCGGAAAGGTGAAGTGGCGGTTCGCGGTGTCGGGGAATCGTGCTGATCACATGGCGGTGTCGCCGGATGGGCGGCGGGTCGCGGTGTCGGCTTCGACCGGCAATGTCGTGCATGTGCTGGACATCGAGACCGGGGTCGAGCTCGGGCGGTTCCCGACCGGCGACAAGCCGCACGAGAACGTCTTCGCCAAGGACGGGACCATCTGGAACATGGCGATCGGGGATGTGAACACGCCGTTCGACGATCCGCTGCTGGACTGGACGAAGGGGGATCGCAAGATCACCGTCGCCGATGCCGCCACCTATCGGGTGGTGAGGACCATCGATATGCGGGAGCGGCTGGACGCGTTCGGTCGCAAGGACCTGTCCGATGCCATCCGCCCGGTCGCGTTCCTGCCCGACGAGTCGAAGCTCTACTTCCAGGTGTCGTTCTTCAACGGCTTCCTCGAATACGACGTGGCCGCCGACAAGATCCTGCGGGTCGCCGAGCTGCCGAGGAATCCGGCCACCAGCCCGGACCGCACGACCTGGGTCAACGACTCACGCCACCACGGGCTTTCGATGGACCCGGACGGCAAGAAGCTGTGCGTCGCGGGAACCATGGACGACTACGCCACCGTCGTCACCCTCGCCGATCTGTCGGCGGGTCCGCTGATCCCCGCCGCCAAGCCGTACTGGGCCACCGTGAGCGGCGACGGGAAGGCGTGCCTCATCTCCGAGAGCGCCGCCGACCAGGTCACCGCGATCGACTTCGCCACCGGCGCGAAGATCACCTCGGTGCCGGTCGGCGACCACCCGCAGCGCGTCCGCCTGGGACACCTTCCGGCGGACTGGAAGTCGCCGACCGCTACCCGGTGAGGCGGGACAGCGGGCCTTCGAGAATCGCCAGGCGGACCGCGGACAGCACCACGGCGCGGTGGGGCAGGCGGAGTCCGCCCGGTTCCGGCTCGTCGGCCCAATGCCAGCCGCCGGGCTGGTCGCTGGTGGGCAACATGATTCGGGTGCCGGGCGCGGGGAGCGTCACCGAGTAGCCCTGGAGGAAGGTGCGAAGCCGCTGGGGTACACGGTGATTCGGGAGTGGCGGGGCGACCAGGAAGGTCCAGTGGCGGTCGCGCGGGTCGGCGATCACGGGCGTGGACGGCAGCTCGGACAGGCGGTCGAGGACCTGGCGGCCGAGTGGTTCGGGGAGGGTCAGGGCTTCGACGGCCGCGCCGAGGGTGAGCAGGGGCCGGTCGGCGTAGAGCTCGACGGGTAGGCCGTAGCGGGCGCGGAGCACGTGAGCCGATTCACGTGGGGAACAACACGATTCGAACATCGGGACCTCCGGACGCACGGTAGGGGTTGCACCCGGTGCCGAAGGTGTCCGCGGTCCGTGGCCGACGCGAGGGCATGAACGGAGGTGTCGCGTCGAGAGCGGACACCGGGCGAAGTGGAGGCTCGACGACCGGCACCGGGTGCGAGGAATAGTCTCGGGATCGCGGGTGCCGGGGCGGTGACGCGGCGATGGCGTTTCGATGACCGACTGTAAAGCTGTGTCCCCCGAAGTCGGAGCAAACCCTGTGAGGTGGCTCACCGCCCGGGCAGCGGGTCGGGAGCTTCGGCCGCGACGCGCACCGGCGGAAATGCGTGTTCCGCTTGCCGATAGAGGGATTCGAGCGGCAGCGGGACGCGACTGGCCGCCAGGACCTGGTTGCCGGTGTATCCGGCGAAGACGTCGCCGTCGAGCATTGCCCGGTACGGGAAGGCCGCGCGGATGTCGTCCAAATGGTGGCGGGTGCCGACCAGGTTCAGGAGATAGAGGCCGTCCGGGCGCAGGACTCGCGCCACCTCGGCGGTGAAGGCGGGGCCGGTGATGCCCTGGGCGATCCGCAGGCCTTCGAAGGCGTCGGCCACCACCACATCCGCGGAAGCCGTTGGCAGGGTGGAGATTTCGGTGAGTCCGTCGCCGAGCCGCAGGTCGAGGCCGGGCACCGAGCGCAGGCCGAGGCATTCGTCGACGAATTCGGCCAGCGCCTCGTCGGCCTCGATCACCAGGTGGCGGGAGCCGGGCCGCACGGCCGCGAGGTAGCGCGGGAAGGTGCAGCCGCCTCCGCCGATGTGCACCACGTCCAGGGGTGCGTCGGCGGGTTCCAGGGAGTCGACCACGTATCCGAAGTAGCGGACGTACTCGAGTTCGAGATAGGTCGGGTCGTCCAGGTCGATGTAGGACTGGGCGATGCCGTTGACGGTCAGCAGCCACCCGCCCGGCCGTTCCGCGTCGGCGCGTAGCTCGGCGCGCCCGAACCGCACGTCCCGTGACCGGTTACTCATCGGTACATGATCGCAGGACCGAAGCGGGTCCCCCGCAGCGCTGCCTCGGGGGACCCGCCGGAGCCGGAGCCCTACTTCTGGATCAGCTTGTGCTTGAGCTGCTCGATGGTCTGCCCCTTCAGGCCGAGCCCGTCCTTCAGGTACTTGTCGACCGAGCCGTAATCGGCGGTGAGCTGGTCGATTCCGGCCTGCAGGAAGCTCGCCTCGACACCCAGCAGCGGCTGGTAGACGGCGGCCGCGCCGGCGCCCTTGGCGGCGGTGATCTGCGCGAGGGTGGCCGCGATGGACTTCGCGGAGTACTCGTTGGTGAGCAGGTAGTCGTTCATGATGGTCTGCTGGTCGACGCCCGCGAGACTGAGCAGCAGGTAGGACGTCCAGCCGGTGCGGTCCTTGCCGGCGGTGCAGTGGAAGACGGCCGGGCCCTGCTGGTCGGCGAGCTGGGTCAGTAGGTCGGCGAAGCGGGCGCGCTCGTAGGCGCCGGTGACGAACTGGCGGTTGAGGGCGCGCATGGCCTCGCGGGCGGCCTCGGGGCTGGTGAGGTTGCCCATGGAGCCGGACAGGTCGCCGCTCAGGATCGAGATGTTGACGTAGGAGGTGCCGGTCGGCAGGCGGTCCGGCTTGGCCGCGATCTCACCGCTCGTGCGCAGGTCGAAGGCGGTGCCGAGGTGCAGGCCGGTGAGGGTCGCCAGGTCGGCGTCGTTGGGGGTCAGCGCGTTGGAGCGGTAGAAGACGCCCTTGTTGACGCGATGGCTGCCCTGCGCGTCGTAGCCCGCGCCGGTGCCGGCGACGTCGCGGAAGTTGTCGACGCTGGCGAGGCGGGGGGCGTCGGCGCCCTGATCCTGGCTGGGCTTGGCGACGGCGGCCGGCAGCGCCGACAGCTCACCGCCGGCCAGGTTTCCGAGCAGCGGGCTGACCAGCAGCCCACCGCTGAGCGCGACAACGACGGCGGTACGACGCCACGAAACTGACAACTGACTCACTCCTAATCGCGTGTTGATCGCCGACAGATCTACGCGGGCGGAGTGAACCAGCGGAAACCAGACAGAGAACAGTCCGGCCGGTCTCGTTCAGTGGGACATCCCCTGGTTCGAGGTCGCGGTGACGCCTATGAGCGCTTGCAGTACTGCCGCAAATTTGCCGATGTTCTCCGAAGCTTTGGTAAAACCACCCATTTCAGTCGCCTGACCTGCCTAGACTTCCCGCATGGAGGTCCACACCCGGCAGTTGCAGTATTTCGTCGCGGTCGCGGAGGAGCTGAGCTTCACCCGCGCCGCACAGCGACTGCACGTCTCCCAGCAAGGCCTGAGCACCCAGATCAAACAGCTCGAACACGACATGGACGTCACCCTGTTCTCCCGAACAACCCGGCAGGTGGAGTTGACCGCCGCCGGGGCCGCGTTCCTGAAGCATGTCCGAAATGCGTTCGCCGCCTTGAGTTCCGGACTCGAGGAAGCCCGCGCGGTGCACCGCGGCGAACACGACCGACTGGTCCTGGGCTGCCTCGAGGGCGCGGCGCTCACCCTCACCGAGCCGATCCTGGCCGCCTTCCGGGCACGGCACCCCGAGGTCACCATCGAGCTGAGTCACTTCACCTACGAGACCCCGTCGGCCGGACTGGCGAACGGCGAGGTGGACGTGGCGTTCGTGCGCCGCCCCTTCGTGGATGACGGCCTGCGCTTCGAGCCGCTGTTCCGCCAGCCCCTGATGGCCATGCTGCCGACCCGCCACCGCCTCGCCGCCCGCACCGAGGTCAGCGCCGCGGAACTGCTCGACGAACCGATCCTGACCTCCGGCCCCGCCGACCCGGTGTGGAATGCCTTCTGGCGCTTGGAGTCCCACCGCGACGGCCGTCCCGCCCCGGTCGTCCACCCGGTCAAGACGCTGCTCGAGGAACTACACCAGGTCGCGACGGGCATGGGCATCGCCATGACGGTCCCGTGCGCCGCCTGGATCAAATGGCCTGGCGTGCGCGTGATTCCGGTGACCGACGCCGCCCCGAACGAGGTCGCGGTGTGCTGGCGTGCGGGCAACCAGAGCCCGCTGGTGCGCTCGTTCGTCGAGGTGGCCCGCCGGGTCCGCGACGAGAACCCGGACCTGGTCGCGCGCTTGCAGGAGCTTCATCATGCCGTGCCCGCGATGTCGTCCTGAATCAACAACTTCCGCTTGTCGATAATCCAGAACAATTGATTTCAGTTCTTTTCCGCTGTCGCATAACGTTTCTCGGCGTGAGCGAAAGCTCATTCTGGAAACATCTGAAGGAGAAGAACACATGGGTTCCGTCGCCAACTTCCTCTTGGACGCTCTCATCTCGGAGCTGACCAAGAAGCTCTTCAGCGGTTCCGCTGGAAAGTAGATCATCGCGCTTCACGCGCGATATCGAAGGGGCAGTGCCGAGTCGAACATCAGGGCGACCCGGCACCGCCCCTTCTTTTGACGGAAAACACTGACAATCGACAATTGTCGATCCACCGATACAAGTGATTCATCGAGATCCGGCCCGCGCCCTGCCTGCCTTGCGCGAAGCTGTGGGATCAGCCCCGGTGAACGGCGCTAGTCCACCCCGAGCGCGGCGGCGAGCAGCGGCCACGAATTGTGGAGGTCGCGCTCCCAGTAGGCCCAGGTGTGGGTGCCGACGGGCCGGAAGTCGACCTGGGCCGGGATATCGAGTGCCGCAAGGCGATCGGCGAGCTGATGGGTGCAGGAGTTGGTGGCGGCCTCGATCAGTCCGCCGAGCACCATCTGGTTCGCCTTGGTGATGACCTGGTCCGGTGTGGGCTGCGCGCCCAGGGACTCGGCCGGGCCGGGCAGACCGGTGCCGCTGGCGAGGTAGATGGCCTTGCCGCGCAAGCTGTCCGCGTTGAGAACGGTGTCGTGGGCGCGCCAGGCCGGATCGTCGTCGGGGCCCCACATGTTCTTGGGATCGGCGTCGCCGCGCGCGAGCACGAGCCGGATGTAGGCGCGGCCGGCCGGATCGGAGGTGGAGGCGCACCCGCTGTACGCGGCGACCCCGGCGTACACGTCCGGTGCGGCGGAGATCAGATCCAGCGCCGAGGTGGCCGACATGGATACGCCCGCAATGGCGTTCACGCCCGAGGCGTGCAGCGTCGCGTCGATGATGGGCGGCAGTTCCCGGGTCAGGAAGGTCTCCCACCGATTGCGCCCGATCTTCGGATCGTCACGCTGCCAGTCGGTGTAATAGGAGAATTCACCGCCGACGGGCGTCACCACATTCACGTTCTTCTCCCAGAAGAACGCCGCGATGTCGGTCCGGCTGTACCAATTGGTGATATCGGTTCCGCCGCTGGCGCCATTGAGGAGATACAGCGTCGGCGCGTTGGGCTTCGCGGCGGCCATCACCTGCAGCGGTATAACTCGTTGCATGGCAGCCGAATACACGTAGAACATCTGCTGCCGCTGTCCCGCGCGATCGATGTGGTCCAGATGGGACGCGACATCGGCCCGCGAGACCTGGAAGACGCCCGGGGCGACGGTGAGCAGAGCCGCGGCGGCGGCACACGAGAGAACGAGCGACGATACGGTCCGCCAGGGCGACACCACTGACTCCTCGGGGAAGCGATGAAAGGTCCTGGGCCGCGGCGGCCGCGCGCACACCGCGGCCCAGGGGTTTTCGAGCCGGTGACTCAGCTGCCCATCAGGCGCCGGATCACATTGGCGATGGTGTCGCTGACCGACCCGGTGGAGCTGAGCCCGTTCTGCGAGGAACCGAAGCCGCCCTGGTCGAGGCTGCCCAGCAGGGCCTCACCGGGATTCGCGCCGCGACCGGTGAAGCACACGCCCATGCTCGGTTGCTCGGAACCCGAGCCGACGGTGCCGTGGACCTGCATGCCGCCGCTGAGGACCGTCTGTCCATCGGTGATGGAGGCGGGCACCCGGTAGGTGAAGGCGGCGGTGACCGGGTTGCCGGAGTTGACGAACCACCCGGTGCTGTTGACCCGCCAGCCACCGTTGTCCGGCTCGGGCGATACCTCGGCCGGCTGCTCGCCCTGCCCGAAGTGATACGCCGTGACCACGACCTTGACCGGCTTCTCGAAGCCTGGCGGCGGGAAGTCCACGATGCCGTTGATGTACGGGTTGCCGATGCTGGTGGTACCGACCCGCAGCGAGTAGGTGACCAGCGTGCCCGCCGCGGCGGTCTTGATGTCGACCGACTTGTCGTAGGTGTGGGTGATCCAGACGCTGGAGATGCCCGGGTTGTAGTCCACATGCTTCGACTGCTCACAGGACGGCGTATCGGCGGTGGCGGGCGCGGTGCCGAGCGCGATACCCGCCCCCGACATCACCAATGCGGCCGCCGCGACTCCGGCAGCCAATTTCGGGGTCTTACTCATGATTCCTTCCAGCAGTTCCGGCCGAGCGCGGAACCGATAGCTAGTGAGCCGGTGGGGAATTCGAGCTTTCGCTCACGCCGAGAAACGCTAGAGCACAACGGAAGAGAACTTAAATCCGAATTTCGGGACCACTGACAACCCTGGCTTGTGAATCGCCACCGTGCCGGCCCGCAGCCTGCCACGAACTACAACGACAGGTTGTAGACGAACCGTGAATTGTGATTTCTCACGCGACCTGCACCGTCCTAGCATTTTCCGGCGTGAGCGAAAAGGCTCACGGTCGAATGAAGTTCCAGAGACACAAGGGAATTCGCCATGGGACGAGCCGTGAAAAACACCGCCGCGGGCACCCCCCTGACCACCGGGATCGCCTACTCCCAGGCGACCTGGGGCGTCGTCGACAGCGACACCACCAAGGGTCCCTCGATCACGGTCGGCGGAACGCCCGGCGGCGGCAATTCCGGCAGCAGCAACCTGCCCGCCCCGCTCAACGCCCTGACCTCGCTGCTCGGCGGTACCGGCTCCAGCAAGTAACACAGCGCACGACGAAAAGGCCCGGAACCGTTGATTCCGGGCCTTTTCGGTGCGGCTCGGGCTAGGAGCCGGCGGAACCGGTCAGGGTCTGCAGCCACGGAAGCTGCGCGGAACCCGAGCCGAGGCTGCCGGAGCCGGAGTCACCGCCCGGGGTGCCGCCGGGATTGCCGCCCGGGGTGCCCGCGGACACGGTGGTCGTGGTCAGGGTCGGCGCGGGGCTCGGGTAGCACTTCACCGGCACGTCCACCGCGCCGAGAATCGTTCCGGAGTCCACCGAGGCGGTGAAGGTGAGGCCCGGATCGTCGTAGCTCGTACCCGCGATGGTGCTGGTCAGGGTGCCGACGGCGGACGCGGTGAGGTTGACGGTCACCGCGGGCAGGGTGAAGGTCGCACCCGCCGCGGTCGAGCCGGGGGCGTTGAGGGTGATCTTGCCCGCCGACTGGGCGACGGTCGCCGTGACCGTGCCGCCGGATACCGAGGACGACACGTAGGTCGAATCGGCCGGCACCGGCATGATCAGCTTGATGCCGCGAATGCTGCGCAGGGGGTGCCCGGAGACGGTCGCCGGGACCTGCATGGCCGCGGGGGTGAGCGTGATCGCCACGGCGTCACCGGTCTTCGCGGTGCTCGGCGCGGCGCCGGTCACCCCGAGGGCCATGGTGAAGGTCTGCGCGCCGCCGATCGGCGGCGTGGCCTGGCACTGGAAATTGATGGTGGTCGGGAGCGGATCCGCCTGAGCGGGGCCCGCCGCGAGGCCGAGCGGCAGCAGCGCCAGGGGCGCGAGAGCGGCTGCGGTGACAAGAGTGGATTTCATGGGTGTACTCCTCGGACTCGCGAATGCGAAAAGCCTTTTCGGCCTCGGCATTCCGTACCAGAACGCACCGAAAACGCTAGGACACATTGGGAGACAAGAGAAATCACAATTTCGAAGCCACTAACAATGTCTGGGTGTCAATCGGTTCGGTGAATTGCCGGATACCGGTACGAATCAGGAGCCCGAGCCGGAGGACGAGCCCGAGCCGCCGGAGCCGCTGGCCGAACCCGACGCGGAGCCCGAGGCCGAGCCGGTGCCCACCGGGCCGTCGGGCACGCTCGCGCCCTTCGAACCGGGGCGGTTGATGTAGACCGACACCGGAGTGGAGCCGTTCGCCTCGACGGTCACCACGCGCGCACCGGGCGCCGAGGTCACCGTGCCGCCGTCGACCCGCACCTGATATCCGTTGGGGTAGTGCAGATCCGAGACGTAGATCTCGGTCGGCTTGCCCGTGGCCCGC
This sequence comes from Nocardia sp. CA-136227, assembly GCF_050955695.1. NCBI lineage: Bacteria > Bacillati > Actinomycetota > Actinomycetes > Mycobacteriales > Nocardiaceae > Nocardia > Nocardia sp. CA-136227. Next base: position 1,607,097 of record NZ_CP192081.1, on the reverse strand, counting down.
GGCGTGTACCGGTAGGCGAAGTCACCGGTGGCCGGGTCGAAGATCATGCGGCCGGGGGTGCCGGAGGTGGCCTGTGGATAGGTGCGGACCAGCTGGTTGCCGATCTCGCCGAGGAACGGGTCGGCGCCGCGGCCCGCGCCGTACTGCCAGTACTGCCATCCGATGAACCGGTCGTCGGCATTGATCAGGGTGTTGCTCAGCACCGTCGCGTCGCCGTCGCCGAATTCGGTGACCAGCGAGGGGATTCCGGTGCGGTGGGTGAAGGCGTCGATATTGCCCCAGGTCTTGCCCTGCTGCAGTGGGCACAGACCGCGCAGGAAGGTGGGCAGGCCGCTGTAGATGGCCATCTGGCTGGGGATGCAGTAGTCGTGCGGGGCGAACACGATGTTCGGGGCGCTGATCGGCGGATTCTTGCCCAGATTGCTGGGCATGGTCTCGTTCCAGGTGACATTGGGTTCCCACAGCACCATCAGGCCGGCGTTGCGGGCGCGCACCGCGTCGGTCAGCTTCTGCATGGCGGCCTGGTACTTGGCGTCGAATCCAGTGCAGCCGTTGGGGAAACAGGACAGGAACGCGGTGCCGGGCCACGGCTCGTTGAGCAGTTCGAGCCCGAGCGCGCCCGGATGGCCGTTCATCTTGTCCGCGAGCGCGGCGAGGGCCTGGCCGAGGTAGTCGAGGGCGCCGTAGGTGTTGTTCCAGACCTCGTCCCAGCCCGCGTTCATGGTGGGCATCAGGTAGTTGAGGGGGAAGCCGGGGTTGGGTTCACCGGCGGCCGGCCGGGCGTGGATGGCCCATTCCGGGAAGCCGTTGCCGCCCCAGATCTTCGACAACCCGTCCTGGTGGTTGTCGAGGACGGTGTGTATTCCATACTGCGCCAACATGTCCACGGCGGCCGCGACCCGGTCCAGGTAGGCCGTGTCGACGACGCCCTCGGTCGGCATGAGCCCGTCGAAGTTGACGCCGAGACGCACGGTATTGAACCCGTGCCGGGACAGCAGCTCCGCGTCCTGGGCGGTGATCGTGGTTTCCGGCGCGAAATAGGGCGGTTCCTTGTTGACGCTGTTCACGCCGTGCAACAGAACGACTCGACCGTTCTCGTCGACGAATCGGGAGCCGTCGATATGCAACGCCGGGAGGCTGTCGGTCGCGGCCGCGGCGGCCGGAAGCGACGACCCCGGCACACCCGGCGTCACAGCGAACAGAATCGCGGCGGCGACGAGCGAAATGATGGATGTCGAATAGCGTCTGCGCACGCCGGGAGACGCTAGGGCACCGAAGAAGAGAAGTTCAACCCAATTCTCCCATTCATTCACAAGCTGACCTTGTCAATCGCCGGGGAACTACTGTTTCCACTCGCTGCCGCAGTCCCGCTAGGTTTTTCGTGCGGCCGACCGGCAGCCCCGCGGACGAGACGCCGCACTGTTCATTCACGAAGAGGTTCATATGCTGATGAGAGGCCGAGTACTGGCCCCGGTCGCCGCGGCGGCTCTCGCATTCACCGGCATCGCGGCGCACCAGGCGCCCGATGCCGCCGCGGAACCCGGCGGGTGGACCCTGCCTCAACTCACCGTCTCGAACGGCGTGATCACCGATGTCACCGGTCGCACGGTGTTGTTGCGCGGCACGAATGTCAATCAGCTCAACGACTACGCGCAGAACGATCAGCCGCTGCCGACCGCCGCGCCGCTGGATCACACCGACTTCGAGCAGATGGCGGCCCTCGGCTTCAATGTGGTCCGGCTGAACCTGGCCTGGTCCGCGCTGGAACCGACGCCGGGCGCGTTCGACCAGGCGTACCTGGCCCGGATCCACACGGCCGTGAACGACGCCAAGGCGAACGGCATCTACACCGTGCTGGACATGCACCAGGACGCGTGGGGCAAGGCCGTGGGCACGCCGAAGGGCCAGGGCTGCCCGATCTTCATGAAGCCCGGCATCGGCTGGGACGGCGCGCCCGCATGGGCGACCCTCACCGACGGCTGGACCACCTGCAATTTCGGCGGGGTCCGTGAGACCGCGCCGGCGGTGGCGCGCTCCTTCCAGAACTTCTACGACGACACCCAGGGCATCCAGGGGCACCTGGTGAACACCTGGGCCAAGCTGGCGGCGGAGTTCAAGGACGAGCCCGCGATCGCCGGGTACGACCTGCTCAACGAGCCCAATCCCGGTTTGCGCGACCCGTTTTCGGCGGCGGACCAGCTCGGCAAGTTCTATCAGCGGGTGATCGCGGCCATCCGGCAGGCCGAGCACGGCAGCGCGCCGCACCTGGCGATCTTCGAGCCGTCCGCCATCTGGTCGGCCCTCGGGATCGACGCCACGCCGCCCGCGAAGTACATCACCGATCCGCTGGCGGTGTTCTCCCCGCACCTGTACAGCGAATCCATCAATATCGTCAACGCCTTCCCGAGCATCGAACTGGGCTTCAAGATCGGCCTGGACGCCGCCGCCAAATACAAAGCGCCCCTGTGGACGGGCGAATGGGGCTGGTTCGGCGACCCGAGTTCCGATGCGCCCAAGGTGGATCGGTTCATCGACCAGCTCAACGCGAACCGCGTGGGCGGCACCTGGTGGTCGTGGAAGCAGGCGTGCGGTGATCCGCACAGCGTGCGTGACGGCAATACGAACAAGGTGCAGGGCAACCTGAACCGCATCGACTGCCCCTCCGGCGTTCCGCTGGGCCTGGCTCCCGGCTACGCCCGCCCGGTGTCGCGCGCGTATCCGCGCGCGGTGCCCGGCACTCTCGCCACCGTGACGGCGACCGGTTTCACCGGCACCGGGACCGGTCGCGTGGAAGCCTGGTACCCCGGCACCGCGCGCCCGAATGTCCAGTCCACCAACGTTTCCGACCTCACCCTCACCCAGGTGGAGGGCGGCTGGCAGCTGATCGGCACCACGGTCGGCGCGTACTCGATCAAACAGTCCTGACGGAGCCCGGTCCCGGCGCTCCCCACAGTTAGTAGGTCCTCTGTGTCTTCACACAAGCAGCTCCGCGCCGATACCGCGGCTGTCGCCATGGCCGGTCTGATTGCGCTGGGCGCGGCCCTGGGCGCCGCGCCGGCGACCGCGCAGCCGAGCGATATCGCCTCGGGATCCGGATCCGGTTCCGGCTCAGGGAGTTTCGGCTCCTCGGGCTCTGCCGATTCGGGTTCGGCCAAGGTCGACGACCCGGTATCCACGCTGCCCGCCCCCGCCGTCACCGCCATCCGGCTGGACGGAGCGCGCAACTTCCGCGATATCGGCGGCTACCGCACGACGGACGGCCACACGGTGCGCTCCGGCGTGGTGTTCCGCACCAACCGCATCGACAAGCTCACCGACGCCGATCTGGCCAAGCTGGTCACGGCCGGGGTGACCCTGGACGTGGACCTGCGCAATGGTTCCGAGCGCAGCAGCGCGCCCGACCGGGTGCCGACCGGCGCGACCTACAAGGTCGCCGACGTGGTCAGCTTCGACAGCGGCATCGGCTTCCACGAGCTCCCGCCGATTACGCTGGGGCGCGCGGTGATCGACGGCCTGATCAACGGCTCCTCGAACATGGGCCTGTCGATCCAGTACCCGTTCATGGTGAACTTCCACGGTTCCGACGTCGCCTTCGGCACGCTGCTGCGCTCGATCGCGGGCAACACTGGCGCGACGATGTACCACTGCATGGACGGCAAGGACCGCACCGGCTGGGCGACCGCCGTGCTGCTCACCCTGCTCGGGGTGCCGCGCGATGTGGTGAACGCCGACTTCCTGGCCAGCAATACCGAGCTCGGCAACCCGGACGCCGTCGAATTGTCCTGGCTGCACGCCGCTTTCGCCGAAGTGGACCGGCTCTACGGCAGTGTCGACAAGTACGTGCGCGAGGGGCTGGGCCTGGATCAGGCCACCATCGACGCGCTGCGGGCGAAGCTGCTGGTCTGATCCGGCCGGGTCAGCGCAGGCAACGCTCGTCCGCGATCTCCTCGCACAGCGCGTTGGAGATCGCGGCGGCTTCCTCTCGCGCCCACACGCCGAAGCCGGGGTAACACAGGTCCGCGCCGGACAAGCAGTCCCAGCAGGCATTGGCGCCGCGCGGCGGCCGAACCGGGAACAGCATCACGATGAAGCGCTGCGGCACAGCGGTTTTCCCGACCACGACGCGCCGGTAGCCCTGCGGCACGACCAGCGAGCCCGAAGCCGCGGTGGCGAAGTAGACCTCGGCGAACGCCGAAGCCCGGCGCCACTTCTCGGAGGTGGCCAGTTCGCCGGCGCCGAAGAGGTGGATGTTCCCGAACCGCGACCAGCCGTCACAACACCGCAGGAAGTCGCGGTAGGCGGCGTCGAAGGAGACGCCCAGCCGCTGCTCGGCCGCGTCGATCTCGGCGTCGGTGGCGGGCGGATTGGGGGCAGCCGACAGGTCCGGTTCGCCGAGGCGCTCCGCGACGTCGCACTGCAGGGTGAACAGCTTGCCCACCAGGGCATTCCAATTCGTCACAGGCTTCCTCCGCTACCGGATCGCTCAGGAACAAATGTGCAAGGGAACCGGAGCGCGAATGGGATACTGAATACTTCCTATTCCGGCCGCGGTGAACGCCCGGTAAACGGTAGTGCATGGTGGTGCGGAAGAGAAATCATTCCGAGGCGGCGATTCACAACCCCGATTTGTCAATGACCGTGGAGGCTTCCGGAAAAGCTTCCACCTGGATGGAAAGTCAATCTAGACTGCGCGCCATGGAAGTTCACACCCGCCAGCTGCAATACTTCATCGCTGTCGCGGAGGAGCTGAGTTTCACCCGCGCGGCGCAGCGATTACACGTTTCGCAGCAGGGTTTGAGCACCCAGATCAAACAGCTGGAACACGCGATGGACATGGTGTTGTTCTCCCGCACCACCCGCAATGTCGAACTGACCGCCGCCGGCGCGGTCTTCCTGCGCGATGTGCGGGGCGCGCTGACCGGACTGGACGTGGCGGTCGAGCGGGCCCGCTCGGTGCACCGCGGCGAACAGGACCGCCTGGTGCTGGGCGCGCTCGAGGGGGCGGCACTGACCCTCACCGAGCCGATCCTGTCGGCCTTCCGGCAACGCCATCCGGGGATCACTGTGGAGTTGCGACACTTCACCTACGAGGATCCCTCGGCGGGGCTGGCCAGCGGGTCGGTGGATGTCGCATTCGCCCGCAGGCCGTTCATCGATGACGGCGTGCAGTTCGAGACCCTGTTCTCCGAACCGCTCATGGTGATGGTGCCGACCACACATCGACTCGCCAACCGTCAGCAGGTGTTCGCCCATGAGTTGCTCGAGGAGCCGATCCTCGGGGCCGCCACCACCGATCCGGTGTGGAACGCGTTCTGGGAGTTGGACTCCTACCGCAGCGGAACCCCGGCGCCGGTGGTGTCCCGGTCGAACTCCCTGCTGGAGGAACTACACAAGGTCGCGACCGGTGTCGGCGTCGTGCTGACCGTGGCCTGCGCGCGCTGGATCCCCTTCCCGGGCGTACGCCTGCTGCCGATCGCCGATGTCCAGCCCAATGACGTCGCGGTCGGCTGGCGCACCGCCCACGAATCCGCGCTGGTCCGGTCGTTCGTCGAGGTCGCCCGATGCGTTCGCGACACCCATCCCGATCTGGTCACCCAACTGGAAAAACCGGATTTCACGGATTGCACGGTGCCGCCGCACCTCTGATTGACAATCGAATCTTGTCAAAGTCCGAGAAACACTGATTTCTCCTCGATTTCCTTGCGAACTAACGTTTCTCAGCAATCGTTAAGCAAGAGAATTCGAGGGCCGATGAGGGTTTTCACTGTTCTACTACTGGCCGCCGGGCTGCTGATGGCCCCGGCCGTTCATCTCGAACCGGTCGTGCAGGCCGCGCCCGCCGGTCTCAAAGGCCCGCTGAACACCCGAGGCCGCTACATCGTCGACGAGTCCGGCAATCGGGTGAAGCTGAAGTCCGGCAACTGGCACGGCTCCAGCGGCACCTGGACCGGCAGCGGCGACGACGAGGATCCGGCGAACAATTTCTCCCAGGAGACCGGGCATCGCGCCCCGCTGGGCCTGGATCGAGTGCCGCTGGACAAGATCGTCGGGGACTTCAAGGAGCTGGGCCTCAACAGCATCCGGCTGCCCTTCTCCAACGAGATGATCACCGACAGCCGTCCGGTCAAGGGCCTGACCGCCAATCCGGCGTTGAACGGGCTCAAACCGCTGGAGGTCTACGACCGGGCGGTCGCGGCGCTGACCGGGGCCGGGCTCGGCGTCATCCTCAACAACCACACCACCTCCACGCGGTGGTGCTGTGCGGTGGACGGCAACGAGCGCTGGAATTCCGGGCAGGACACCGCCAAGTGGGTGAGCGACTGGGCGTTCATGGCCGCCCGCTACAAGGGCGATCCGGGCGTCATCGGGGCGGACCTGCGCAACGAGGTACGTCGCGACACCTGGGACAACCCCAACTGGGGCATGGGCGACGGCCACGACTGGGAGGCCGCCGCGCACGAGGCCGGTGACCGGATCCTGAAGGACGCCAACCCGAATCTGCTCATCATGGTCGAGGGCCTCAACTGGATGGGCATCCCCACCGACCTGACCTGGCACGAGCGCCCGATGCTGAAGCCGGTCAAGACGCTCTCGGAAACGCTGATCCGGTCGCACAAGGTCGTCTACGCGGCGCATTTCTACGGCTACATCGGCCCGAACCACACCGGCGGCAGCGGCATCAGCGGCGGCGAGACCCACGATCCGCGCTTCCGCGACATGTCCCGCAGTGACCTGTTCAAGTCCATGGACGAGCTGGCCGGGTCCATCGCGACCACACCGGACAAGCACTTCACCGCGCCGGTCTGGGTGAGCGAGTTCGGCATCGGCAAGGGTGCGACCGGTGCGGACCAGGCGTGGTTCCCGAATATGGTCGACTATCTGATCGACCGCGACCTGGACTTCGCGTACTGGCCGATCGTCGGGTTCCAGCATCAGGACAAGGGCAACGACTGGGGTCTGCTCCGCTATGACACCGACGGCAGCAAGCGCAGCGTGATGGACAGCGACGACTGGCGGGGCGCGCACGTGCGGCGGCTGCTGGACGCGGCGGGACAGACCGGCCAGATCGCGCCGGTGCGCAGCTGGTCGATGCTCAACGCCATCCACGACGATCACAACGCGTCACTGCGCGCGGCCGCCGACTGGGATTCGGGTGCCCACAAACTGGTCTGTCCGGACGACCAGCGGCTGATCGGTATCAGCTCGCGCGGGCAGGGCGGCCTGTGCACCAACGCCACCGAGGGTGACCTCTGGCAACCCGGCACCTCGGCGACCAAGGTCTCCAGCGAGAAGGTGACGACGGACTGGGCGGGCGGATTCACCAAGTACCAGTGCACCGAAGGTCAATTCATGATCGGTTACAGCCTGCGCGGCGACGGCATGTCCGCCATCCTGTGCGCCCCCGCCCGGCGCGCGCTGGCCGGGGCGGGCCGGACCGTGTGGGACGACCGCGGCGACAATCGCCCGGCCTCGGGTGAGGGCGGCGATTACGCCAGCGGCTGGTACAAGGGCCAGTGCAACGCCGACGAGTACGCGGCGGGCATCGCGTTCTCCTGGGCCAACGCCCGCGGCGGCCATCCGGACGCCCTGTACTGCCGCAAGCTGACGTAGCGGCCGCCGGTTGACATACCCCGGGAGTTCCAAATACCGTCAGTATTTGAATTCCTGGGGTATCCAACAAGGAGGTTGGGATGGGCACGCGGCGGCAGCCTCGGATCGTGATCATCGGGGCCGGCGTGTCCGGAATCGCGACCGCGATCACCTTGCAGCGCAAGGGGTTCGATGACTTCGTGATGCTGGAGAAGGGGTCCGACGTCGGCGGCGTCTGGCACTGGAACCGCTATCCCGGCCTGACCTGCGACGTGCCCTCGCAGCTGTACCAGTTCGGGTTCGCGCCGAAGCCGGACTGGTCGCACATCTTCGCACCGGGCCCGGAAATCCAGGGATACCTCGCCGACGTGGTGGAGCAGTACGAGCTACGACCGCACGTGCGAGTGAATTCCGAAGTGGTCGCCGCGACCTTCTCCGGCTCCGAATGGCAGGTCGAGACGGTAGACGGCAGCACCTACACCGCCGATTTCGTCATCGCCGCCACCGGCGTCCTGCATCATCCGGCCGTGCCGAACATCCCCGGCCTGGGCGAGTTCACCGGCCCCATCGTGCACACCGCGCGCTGGGACGACACCGTCGCGACCGACGGCAAGCGGATCGCGGTGCTCGGCACCGGATCGACTGGCGTCCAGGTGGTTTCGGCGCTCCAGCCGAAGGCCGAGCGCATCACGCATTTCGTGCGCAGCCCGCAGTGGGTGATCTGGGCCCCGATGTGGCTGCCGCAGCCCGCGCTGGTGGGCGCAGCCCTCAAGCGCCTGCCGCAGGTGAATCGCGCGCTCTACCAAGCGGGAATGACCGGCGCGCGGCTGTTCACCGACGTGGTCACCCGGCCCAGCTGGCGGCGGCGCGCGGTGCAGGGGTACGCGCGCATGAGCCTGCGCACGCAGGTCACGGAACCGGGCCTGCGCGAACAGCTCACCCCCGATTACGAGCCGCTGTGCAAGCGCCAGGTGCTGTCGGGCACCTACTACCGGGCCCTGCGTGCCCGCAATGCCGAGCTGGTCACCACGGGCATCGACGCCGTGACCCCGACCGGCATCCGCACCGCCGACGGCCGTCACCACGAGGTCGACGTGATCGTGCTGGCCACCGGCTTCCGCGCCCACGACTACATGCGGCCGATGAATCTGACCGGCCGCGACGGCGTCTCGATCGACGACGCCTGGGCCAAGGGACCGCGCGCCTACCGGATGACCGCGATCCCGGGCTTCCCCAACCTGTTCACCGTGCTGGGCCCGCACTCCCCCACCGGCTCGATCCCGCTGCACCACGCCGCCGAGGTGACCGCGCGCTACATCACCCGCTGGATCCAGCGGTGGAGCGCGGGCGAATTCGACACCGTGGAGGTCACCGAGGCGGCGACCGAGCGCTTCGAGTCCGAGGTGGCCGCGGCCATGGGCCCGACGGTGTGGAACACCGGCTGCAACTCCTGGTATTTCACCGAGGGCGGCAGTATCGACCTGCTGCCGTTCGACCGCGCCACCATGGAGTCGATGCTGGCCGAACCGGATCCCGCGGACTTCAATTTCCAATAATGAGCGAATCTTCAGTTACCATCGTCTGATTGTTGCCCGCGCGTTCGTCTACCAGGGCGGAGATACGCCATGATCGGACAGCACGAGTTTCGAAGACCCGTTCGCACCCTCGCTCTCACACTGGGCCTTACAGCATTGACCTGCGCATTATCCGCCACAGCGGAGGCCCGGCCACGGCACGACTGGGACGCCGTGGTCGAGTGCGAGGCGGACGGAGACTGGACCGCCGACACCGGAAACGGATACTACGGCGGCTTGCAATTCAGCCCCAGCACATGGCGGGCATACGGCGGCAGGGGGAATCCGGCCGATGCCACCCGGGCGGAACAGATCCGCGTCGCCGAACGCGTCCTCGCCCGGCAGGGTCCGGGCGCCTGGCCCACCTGCGGCGCCTTCCTCTGAACCGCTACCCGGCGGCCTTGGTCCGGAAGACGATCCAGCGCATGGACGCGTACATGAACAATCCCTCGCCGAGACTGCCCACGATGCGGGCGATCCGGTAGTCGACGCCCAGCGCCGCGACGCCGCTCGTCACGCCGAGGATGAACGCCAGGTAGTTCACGACCACCACCACGATGTAGCGGGCCAGCTGGGGGCCCACCGCCGCGTGCGATTCGAAGTTCAGGACCCGGTTCAGCAGGTAGCTCAGGCCGAAGGCGGTGCAGTAGGCGACCGTCACCGCGACCGGGAGCGGCGCGACCGAGTGCAGCGCGGTGAGCAGCAGCAGGTCCACGCCGAAGGTGAAGGCGCTCACCAGCAGATAGCCGACGAAGGTGGGGGCCACGAAGCGGCGCAGCCGGGCCGGCAGTAGCGCGACTGCCCCGTCGCACAGCGCGTGGAACCAGCGCACCAGGCGCGCCGGTCGCGGCTGTGTCTGCATACCCACCCGGCCACCCTGACACCCCCGCATGTCCCGAAGATGATCAGTGGACCAACTTCCGCTGGCCGATTCGCCATCGACAACCTGTGCTTGTCAATCGCTCGGAAATCAGTGTTTCCGCGCGATCTCGCTGTGCCATAGCATCCTTCGGCGCGTCCCCGAGACCTCGACGGGACGTGAGTCGGAAGTGTCGACCGGCATGCTGAATGGAGATTCCTGATGGGGCGTGGATTCGGAACCGCGAATCGGCGGAAGGTGCTGGGCGGCATGCTCGCCGCCGGCGCGGCGGGTGCGGCGGGCGTGGCCGGGCTGCCCGAGGGCATGGCGGAGGCGCTGGCGGAACCGGGCCGCTCGGGCAGCCTCGATCAGGTGCAGCACGTGGTGATCCTGATGCAGGAGAACCGGTCCTTCGACCACTACTTCGGAACCATGAGCGGTGTCCGGGGTTTCGGCGACAAGCGCGCCGTGCGGCTGCCCGCGGGCGGCTACAACCCGGTGCTGCAGGCCGCCATGGACGCGGCGCTGGCCGGCGGGCTCGGCACCGACCTGGGCAGTGGGTCGGCGGGCACCGGCAGTGCGAGCGGTTCGGCCAGCGGGAGCGGCAGCGGATCCGGCACCGGGAGCAGCAGCGGGTCGGGCGGCGCCGCGGAACGGAACGCCTTCCAGCAGCCGGATGCCTTCAGCAGCACCGGGTTCCTGCTGCCCTGGCATGTGGACACCACCCGCGTGGACGGCCAGGACATGGGCGATCTCGCGCACGACTGGAACACCACCCACGTGGCGTGGGCCGACGGCGCGTACCACTCGTGGATCGCGGCCAAGTCCAAGATGACGATGGGCTACTTCACCGAGGCCGACATCCCGTTCCATCGCGCGCTGGCGTCCGCGTTCACCATCTGCGACCACTACTTCTGTTCGATCCAGGGCCCGACCACCCCGAACCGGCTCTACCATTGGACCGGCACCATCGACCCGGCCGGGCGCGCGGGCGGGCCCGCGGTGTCCAATCCGCCGGACTACCGGCCCGCCTTCCACTGGACCACCTACCCGGAACGCCTTCAGCAGGCTGGGATCTCGTGGCAGGTGTACGCCGACTCGCACAGCGGCGGCCCGTTCCTCGCGGACTACGGCGACAACCCGCTGTGGCTGTTCCAGAACTACCACAATGCCGCGAAATCCTCCGATCCCGCCGTCCGGCAGCTGGCCGACCGCGCCATGGTGACCGCGGGCGGCATGACGCCCCCGCCGTCCGGGGTCGACGGCAGCGATATCGATTACGTTCTGCAGCGGTTCATCTCGGACTGCGCCGCCGGAAATCTGCCCCAGGTGTCCTGGGTCGTCGCGCCCGCCGGCTACTCCGAGCACCCCGCGTACCGTCCCGCGGACGGCGCGGCCTACATCCAGCGCGTCCTGAAAGCGTTGTGGGACAACCCGAAACTGTGGGAGTCCACCGTCCTGCTCGTCAACTACGACGAGAACGATGGCTTCTTCGACCACATGGTGCCCCCGACCGCGCCACCCGGCACCCCCGACGAGATCCTGCCCGCGGCGGGCGATATCGGCGGCGACCTGAGTTCCGGGTCGGCGACGCTGGGGTCGAGCTCGGGTTCGGCGAACATCGGCAATCTGATCACCAAGGCGGCCTCGGGGCTGAGCGGCAACGCCCCCATCGGCCTCGGCCCGCGCGTCCCCATGCTGGTCATCTCCCCGTGGAGCCGCGGCGGATACGTGAATTCCCAAGTGTTCGACCACACGTCGGTACTGCGCTTCCTCGAGGCCTGGACCGGTGTCGCCGAACCCAATATCTCGGCCTGGCGGCGCGCCGTCTGCGGCGACCTCACCAGCTGCTTCGATTTCAGCCGCCGCGACACCAGCATCCCCACGCTGCCCGACGCCAATGCCGAGCGCGCCCGGGCCGCCGGGCAGAAGAACCTGCCCAAGCCGGTCCCGCCGTCGCCGGGCGGTCAGCAGATGCCCGCCCAGGAGCCCGGCCGCGCCAAGGCCCGGCCCCTCCCCTATCAGCCGCTGGCCTCGATCGAGGTTTCCGGCTCCTCCGCGACCGTCCGCTTCGGCAATCAGGGCTCGGTTCCCATGCCCTTCCAAACCTATGCCTACCAAAGCAATTCGATCCGGCAGACGGTCGTCGCCCCCGGCGCGACCGCCGAGGAGCGTTTCCCGGTGAGCGGCGCCTACGACTTCGCCGTGCACGCGCCCAACGGCTTCCTCGCCGAGGCCTCGGGCGACGGTGACGCCGCGCTGACCGCCACCGCGGCCATCGGCGGCACGGCCTCGAGTCCCACTTTCGTTGTCACCGTGCGCAATTCCGGTTCCACTGCGGCGACGATCGACGCCGGCGGCTCCCGCACCACGGTCGACGCGGGAGCCACCCGTGACATCACCGCCCCGCTCGATCAGGGCTGGTACGACCTGACCCTGACCGCGTCCGGAAACGGCAACTGGCGCAGGCACTTCGCCGGTCACCTGGAGAACGGCAGCGCCGGCACCACCGCGTGATCGATAGGGGGCGGCTAGCCGAAATCCGGTTGATCCGGGCTCGACCGCTATGGCGTCATAGAACCGATGAAGCAACAGCGCACGGGTACCGCCCGATCCGTCACCGACGGCCTCAAACTGCACCGCCACGTGGTGCGGTCGCCCGGTCGTGCCCACACGGTGATCACCTTGCGACCCGGGACGCATGCGCGGTTCAGCACCAACCGATTCCACGAGACCTGGCACGTGCTCTCGGACGATCACGGTTCCCGGCTGCTGGGGCGGTTGCTGTGGGGGCTGTCGTATCAGGCGCGTCCGGGGACCGTCGTACTCATCGATCAGGCCTTCCTCACGCCGAATCCGTTCGATGCCGAACCGCCCGATCCGATCCTGCTGGTGCCGGGCTGGTGCACGCCGTTCGACGACCGGATCGCGGGACAGCTGAAGCGGCGGTTGCCGTTCGCGAAGCCGGAGGGCACCGTGCGCTGGCAGACCTTCGGGCTGGACCGGACCCTGGAACCGGCCGCCCTCAAGGACTGGTGGAGCCGGTATCGCCACCGGGAGCATCGCGGCCGGGTCACCCGCAGTCACGGGCTGGTCGTGCTCACCCCGTCCACTCCCGACGAAGCCCGCGCGTGGGCGCTGAGCGCCACGGGCCTGGACGCGTCCGGCCCGTACGGCACCGACTACACCTACCTCGGCCCCTACGACCGGGGCTACGACGGCGAGATCCAGATCTTCCGCCGCTTCCGCCCGATGGTGAGCGTCGCCGGTCGGGCTCGCGCGCAAGTGCTTTCGCGTGCCGATGCGCCGGCGGACCCGGACACCCTGCGCCCGGCCATCTGGCGGGAGGCCGAAATCGTCCGGGGCTCAACCCATCTCAGGGAGCCGGGGGCGGTCACAGCGGCGGCACGTACGAGCCGACCACGTCGCGGACCCACCAGGCCCGGGTTTCGAGCAGTTCCCGTGGGCCGGTGAAGCGGTACTCGTAGAGCAGCGCCCGGACGTGCCGTGGCGGGTCGTCCGGGAACGGGTTGCGGCGCACCAGGCGCAGGGTGTCGCGGTCGTTGCGCAGCAGGCGGCGCAGGAAGCCCTCGAACCAGGGTCGCGCGTACGCGGAGGAGTGGGCGGCGAACCACAGCAGCCAGTCCAGGCGCAGGTGGTACGGGGCGAACTGGCGCGGCATGCGGCGCGGATCGCCGGGCTGGCCCTTGAATTCGTATTCGCGCCACCGGGTGTGGCGGGTGAGGACCGCCTCGTCGGTGCCCTCGATGACCACCTCGTAGCGGATGCGGTCGATGACGCCGAACGCGCCGAAGGTATTGATCAGGTGGAAGGGGTTGTAGGACTCGTTCATTCGCTGCCGATGCGACAGCATATTGCGGACCGGCAGGTAGCTGAGCGTCAGCGTGACGCCGGTGAACGCGAACACCAGCACCGTGAACCAGAGCGGAGACTCCGGGAGATTACTCGGCGTCGACACCGGGAACACCCGTGCCGCGGCGGAATTCGAGATCGCCGCCCACGCCAGGATGATGGTCAGCCAGTTGAGCCACGCGAAGTTCCCGGACAGCACCAGCCAGGTCTGGGTGACGATGATGATCGTCGCCGCGATGCTCGCCACCGGCTGCGGAGCGAAGAGTCCGAACGGCACCACCAATTGGGCCACGTGATTGGCCGCCACCTCGACCCGGTGCAACGGCCGGGGCAGATTGTGGAAGAACCAGCTCAGCGGACCGGGCATCGGCTGGGTCTCGTGGTGGTAGTACAGGCAGGTCAGGTCACGCCAGCACCGATCGCCGCGCATCTTGATCAGCCCGGCCCCGAATTCCACCCGGAACACCAGCCAGCGCGCCAGCCACAGCACCAGCACCGGGGGCGCGACCCGGTCGTTGCCGAGGAACACGGCCAGGAATCCGGCCTCCAGCAGCAGTGACTCCCAGCCGAACGAGTACCAGACCTGCCCCACGTTCACGATCGACAGGTAGAGGACCCACAGCAGCAGCCACACCAGCATGGCCGCCCACAGCGGCAGCAGATCCGCGGCCCCGCACACCAGCGCCGCCGCCACCGCCGCGCCACCCCAGGCCACGGCCGCGAAGAACCGGTCGGAGTAATAGAGGTGGAAGATGCTCGGCGTCGCCCGGAACGACCGCCGCGCGACCCAGCGCGGGATCGGCAGCATGCCGTGTTCTCCGAGCAACGCCCGGAACTGCCGGGCCGCCGACACGAAGGCGATCACATAGACGAAGGCCACCCCGCGCGTCACCACCTGTCGCGCGAGCCAGTATTCCGGTGCGCTGAACCACTCCATCCCGCGCCTCCTGCGCCGGTGTGTCGCCTCAGCCGGGCTAGTCCGCTCCTACTCAGAAGCGTAGTCATCCCTCGCGCGCACCGGCCCGGGTGACCCGGCGGCCGTTGACTCCCCGCCCGCCAACGGCCGCGGCCACGGCAGCGGTACGGACCCTCGCACCCCTTGCCGCGCCCTCCACGATTCCGTAGTCGGACGGGTCTGTCTGTCGGGTGTTCGACGGACACCCGTGCCCCCGGAAGGGATGGGATGCTGGGCCGAATCCGGTTCGGTACCGTGACCGGGTGCTGCGCGAAGCCGACCCGACCCACGCCGCGGTCGCGCAGGAGGCGACGTGGCTGGCCGTCCGGTTCCGGCACGCCGCCTGCCTGCTGCTGACGGTGGTGCATCTGGCGAGTGGGGCGGTCGAGCCGGGGCTGGGGCAGGCGGTCACGCTGGGGCTGGCGGTGTGGTCCGCGAGCCGGCTGTGGGGTCGCCGGCTCGGGCCCGGGTGGACCGCGGCCGATGTCGCGGTGGTGGCCATCTACCTTCTGGGGACGACCAGCGTGGCCGCGTCCGGAATCGGGACCGGAGACCTCATCGACGTGAAGGTCGTGGCGGCAACGGTGATCTCGGTCGGAATCGCGGAGCGGGTGCGGGTGTCGGCGGCGGTGACCGGTCTGGTCCTGCTGCTGCTCTACTACGCCAATCGCGCCACGCCGGGGCTCACCCCGTGGAACTTCCTCTCCGATCTGACCGTCGGCTACCTGCTGGTGGAGTGGCTGCTGGCCGTGGGGGTGCGCCGGGTGGTGCTGGGCGCGGCCACCGTGCACGACCAGACCGTGACCGCCGCCGCCGACGCCCGGATCGCGAGTGAGGTGGCGGACGCGCGCCGCCGCTACGAACGCGAGCAGTGGGCCGTCATGCACGACACCGCCGCGGCCACCCTGCTGATGGTCGGGCAGGGCGCGGCCGGGGATCGGGACCGCATCGCCCGGCAGGCCGCCCGCGATCTGGCCGTGCTGGATTCGGGGATTCCGCTGCCCGGCGACGACACCCGGGCCGACCTGTCGGTCCTGCTGCGGGAGGTGAGCAACGGCTGCGCGACGCCGCTCACCCTGCGCACCCCGGGCCCGCTGCCCGTGCGCGGCACCCTCGCGTGGACGGTGACGGCCGCCGTCCGTGAGGCGCTCACCAATGTCGATCGCCACGCCCGCGCCGCGACCGTCGACATCGGCGCCGGGCCGGGCGCGCTGGTGATCACCGATGACGGCGTCGGCTTCGACGGCGTCCCCGGCGAGGACCGATACGGCATCCGCCATTCGATCATCGAGCGCATGCGGGCCGTCGGCGGCGACGCCGAGGTCACCAGCCGCCCCGGCCACGGGACGCGGGTGCGGCTGAGCTGGCCGACCACCGAACCCGGTGCCGCCGAGGAGCACTCGTTCGACGCCCCGGCCGCGGGCATCGAACGGCTGGGCCGCAGTTTCGGGTACGGCATCGTCGGCGTCGCGGTCGCCGACACCCTGTTGCAGTCCACCCTCACCGATGCGGCGGCGACACCCCCGGCGGCGGTCAACGCGGCGTTGGTGGCGGTGAACGTGGGATGCGCGCTGGCCGCGCTGATCCCGCGCCGCCGGGAATCGGTGACGCTCACGCTCATGGCGCTGGCGATCGCGGCCTCGCTGACCCTGATCGCCCTGCTGCCCGCGAATGCCGTACTGGCGGGCGCGAACTGGTCGATCGGCGCGTCCGGCTGGACGGTGGTGGCGCTCGGCTTCCGGCTGTCGCCGCGACTGTCGCTGACCGCGCTGACCGCCTGGTGGGTGCTGGTGTGCGCGCTGGTCCTGGTCCGGGCGCCGGGCCTGGACAGCCTGCGGGTGCTGGGGTATCACACCGCGGCCATCTTCTTCCTGCAGTTCCTCACCGCCCGCTTCGCCGCGACCCTCGACCGCGTGGCCCGCGACGCCGCCGCCCTGCACCGGGAACGCCTGCGCCACCGCACCGCCGACGCGGTCGGCCACATGACCGAACAGGAATGCCTGCGCCGCTACCGAGAACTGCTGAGCGAATTCACGCCGCTACTGCGGGGTTTGGCCGACGGCACCCTCGATCCCGCCGAGCCCGCGGTGCAGGTCGCCGCGCGCACCGAGTACGCGCGCCTGCGCCGCCTGTTCACCCAGCAGGACGGCCTGGGCCATCCGCTGCTGGCCGATCTGCGCGGCGGCATCGACGCGGCGGAGCGGCGCGGGGTCGCGGTCACCGTCGAAGCCGAGGCCGACGCCCGTCCCGAACCCGGCCGCGAACTCCCGGACCCGGTGCGCGGGCACCTGGTGGCCGCGACCCGGATCATGCTGGACGCCAGTCGTTCCCGGGCCCGGGTGGTGGTGACCACCGACGCGACCGGCTGCACGGTCAGCGCGCTCGGCGACTGCCCCGCCGACACCGTCGACCGCCTGTCCGCCCTGTCCACCGCGGCCGCCGACCCCACCGGCGCCGTGCACACCGAGGTCGTCACCGCCGGCGAATTGCTGTGGGCGCGACTGCATCACCGCTTCGAGCTGGAGAACGCCCGATGATCCGCATCGCCATCGTCGACGACCACCCGCTGATCCGCGACGGCGTGCGCGGCTGGTGCGCCGCCGCCGAACCCCGGCTCGAGGTGACCGCCGACCACGCCGACCCGGCGGCCTTCCTGGCCGCCACCGGCCCCGATCGCGGCGACCTGGACGCCATCGTCCTGGATCTCCAATTCGACCAGCGCGCACCGGATCTGAACGCGCTGGCCACCATCTGCGCGCGCGGCCACCGCGTGGTCGTCTACTCCCAGCACACCGAACCCCATCTGGTCCGCGACTGCCTGGACCTGGGGGCGGTCACCTACCTGTCGAAAACCGAAGGCCGCGAACACCTGATCGCCGCCCTGCACGCCGCCGCCGAGGTGCGGCCCTACCTCAGCCCGACCATGGCCCGGGCCATGAGCACCGACGGCGACGACCGCCCGAAACTGTCCCAGCGCGAACGCGAGGTCCTGCTCGCCTGGTTCCAGACCGAGTCCAAAGCCCTGGTGGCGCAACAGCTCTACATCACGCCGGGCACGGTCAACACCCACCTCGAACGCATCCGCGCCAAGTACGCCGCGGTGGGCCGCTCCGCCCCGACCAAGGCCGCCCTGGTCGCCCGGGCCATCCGCGACGGGCTGATCAGCACCGACGAGCTCTAGTCGCCGGTGTCCGCGTCGAGGTCGACGTCGATCTTGTCGCGGTCGGCCCACTCCAGCAGGGGCGCGAGGTCGAAGACCGCCTCGTCGATGCCGGCGTGCAGGTCGCCGAGGTCGGCGTAGCGGGCGGGGACGGTCTTCATGGTGAAGTCGCCGGGGTGGATGTCGGGAATCTCGTTCCAGCGCACCGGAGTCGAGACCGTCGCCTCGGGGACGCCGCGCACCGAGTACGCGGCGGCGATGGTGTGGTCGCGGGCGTTCTGGTTGTAGTCGACGAACAGGTGCGCGGGATCGCGGTCCTTGCGCCACCACGCGGTGGTGACGTCGGCGGGCGCGCGGCGCTCCACCTCGCGGGCGAAGGCCAGCGCGGCGCGGCGCACGTCCTGGAAGCCGTACTCCGGCGCGATCCGGACGTAGACGTGTAATCCCTTGCCGCCGGAGGTCTTCGGCCAGCCGACCGCGCCGAGCTCGTCGAGCACCTCGTGCACCACCCCGGCCACCCGCCGTACCCGCGACCACGGGCAGTCGGGCATAGGGTCCAGGTCGATGCGCCATTCGTCGGGGAGTTCGGTGTCGAAGCGCCGGGAGTTCCAGGGATGGAATTCGACGGTCGACATCTGCACCGCCCAGATCACGTCGGCGAGCTTCTCCACGCAGAGTTCGTCGGCCGTGCGCCCATAGCGGGGGAAGTAGAGCTGAACGGTGGGGATCCAGTCGGGCGCGCCGCCGGGCAGCCGCTTCTGGTGAACCTTGCCGCCGGGCAGGCCCTTGGGAAAGCGGTGCAGCATGCAGGGCCGGTCGCGCAGCGCGTTGACGATGCCGTCGCCGACGCTGAGGTAGTACCGGACCAGATCCAGTTTGGTGGCTCCGGTCTCGGGGAAGTAGACCCGATCCGGATTGGACACGCGCACCGTGTGTTCGCCGACCGGCAGCTCGATCGCCGGGGCGGCTGACTTGCCGGCCATCTGTCCGACGGTAACCGGCATTTCGGTCAGCCGCGACCGGCTCGCCGCGAACCACCCGCCGAACTAGAACAAGTTATAGTTCTCGGCGCTGGGTATTTCTTCGCTCGGGAAGGTGGTCGCAACGGTGCGGACCTGGGACTCTTCGGCCGATGTGGTGGTCGTCGGATACGGCGGCGCGGGTGTCGCGGCGGCACTGGCCGCGCGGGAGTCCGGAGCGGAGGTGCTCGCGCTGGACCGCTACCTGGGCGGCGGCGCGACCGCGCTCTCCGGCGGCATCGTGTACGCGGGCGGCGGGACCTGGGTGCAGCAGGCCGCGGGCGTCGAGGACGATGTCGAGAACATGCTCGCCTACCTGCGGGCCGAGGTCGGCGACACGGTGAGCGAGCAGACACTGCGGCGGTTCTGCGAGGAATCGCCCGCGCTCATCGATTGGCTGACCGGACACGGGGTTCCGTTCGAGGCGTCGCTGTGCCCGTTCAAGACCTCCTACCCCACCGACGACTACTACCTGTACTACTCGGGCAGCGAGAACTCCGGCGGCTTCCGGGAATTGGCGAAGCCGCGGCAGCGCGGGCATCGCGCGCACGGGCGCGGGGTGTCGGGCAAGAAGCTGTTCGGACCGCTCGCCACATCGGCCGCGAAGCACGGGGTCCGGGTCCAGACCGGCACCAGGGCAACGAGTCTCGTGATCGAGGACGGCCGGGTGGTCGGCATCGAGGCCACCACGATCGCCGGCGCCCCGCCGGCCGTGCGACGCCGGTTCGCGGCGCTGGCCAAGATCTCGGCGAAACCCGGTGTGTACCACCAGGGTCTGCGCAAGGCGGTGCAGGCGCTGCTGGCCCGGATCGAGCGGCGTTACGGTGTGCCCGTGCGCATTCAGGCGCGCTCGGGTGTCATCCTCACCACCGGCGGCTTCATCGCCAATGGCGAGATGGTCGGGAAGCACGCCCCCGACTACCCCTGGGCCGAGGGCCTGCCGCTGGGCACAGCCGGAGACGACGGCAGCGGTATCGCCATGGCCCAGGCCGCGGGCGCGGCCACCGATCGCATGGACGTGCTGTCGACCTGGCGCTTCATCGCCCCGCCGAGCGCCTTCTTCGGTGCGATCGCCGTGGATGCCAACGGACAGCGCATGATCGACGAATCCCGCTACGGCGCGGCCCTGGGCGCGGCCATCGCGACCAGCCCCGGCAATCGGGCCTGGCTGCTGGCCGATGCCCGGCTGCTCACCGAGGCGCGCCGCCAGCTGCCCGAGCAGTCGGTGTGGTTCCAGCGCATGCAGGCCGAGCGGCTGCTGCGGGTCGGCAGCGTGAGCGGCCGGACCGTGGAGGAGGTCGCCGCCCGCGCCGGGATCGAACCGGCGGCGCTGCGCAAGACCGTGGACGCACACAATCGCGCCATCGAGCAGTCGCTGCCCGATCCGATGGGCAAGCCCGACGATCTGCGCCGCCCGCTGCACTCGGGACCCTTCACGCTGCTGGACATCTCGTTCAAGGCGCGGCTCACCTACCCGATGCCGATGCTGACCCTCGGCGGCCTGGTGGTGGACGAGGAGACCGGTGCGGTCCGCACCGAATCCGGCGCGGCGATCCCGGGCCTGTTCGCGGCGGGACGAGCGGCGGTGGGCGTGTGCTCGAACTCGTACGTGAGCGGTCTGTCGCTGGCCGACTGTGTCTTCTCCGGCCGCCGCGCGGGCACCCACAGCGTGGAGCTCGCCGCCACTCACTGACGGGTGCGGGCGGGTCCCGGACTTTCGACGAGGCCGCCCGCCGGTGACCGCCTCCGGGCTCAGTCGGTCGTGTCGGATTCGAAGGCGCGCAACAGATCCGCCGCGACACTGACGGCGATGACCGCGGGCTCCTTGCCGGTGATGTCGGCCAGCCCGATCGGCGTCTTGATGCGCGCCAACGCTTCCGGCGGGTGCCCGCCCTCAGCGGTGAGCCGCTTGGTGAAGCGCGCCCATTTGGCCGGGGACCCGATCAACCCGATGGTGCCCAGCCCGTCGGTGCGCAGGGCGGCGTCGCAGAGCGCGGCGTCCTCGGCGTGATCGTGGGTCATGATCAGGACGTGGGTGCCGGGCGGCAGGTGGCCCAGCACCTCCTCGGGCAGCAGCGCGACGCGGTGGGTGTGGATCACGGCGATGGCGTCGTCCAGGGCCGCGAGCCGACCGGCGGCGAGCATGTCCGGCCGGGTGTCGATCAGGTGCAGGTCCAGTTCGTGGCGGGCCAGGATGCGGGCCAGTTCCAGGCCCACGTGGCCGACCCCGAAGATCGCGACGGCCGGAGGTACCGGCAGCGGTTCCAGCAGGACGGTCACCGTACCGCCGCAGCACTGCACGCCGTGCTGGTTGACGACCTTGTCGTTGAGGGCGAAATCCATCAGCTCGGGTTCGGCGGGCAGGTGGGCGATCAGTTCACGGGCGCGTTCGACGGCGACGGCCTCGACATTGCCGCCGCCGATCGAACCCCAGGTATCGCTCTGTCCCACCACCATTTTCGCGCCCGCGCGGCGGGGCGCGTGGCCACGCACCGTCGCCACGGTGACCAGCACACCGGGTTCCCGGCGTTCGCGCAGTCGCGCGACGGCCGTCACCCAGGTCAGGTCAGGCACCGGCGGGCACGCTTTCCCCGGCGGCGAATTCGCCTGTCTCCATCGCGGATTCGCCGGTGCGTCGCGCCGCGTCGAGCGCCCAGTACACGGCCTCCGGGGTGGCGGGCGCGGCGAGTTCCACGCTCACGCCCTCCGGTCCGAAGGCGGCGGCCGCCTGCCGCAGCGCCTCCCGCACCGAGAACGCCAGCATGAGCGGCGGCTCCCCCACCGCCTTGGACCCGTAGACCACGCCCTCCTCGTGCGCGTGCGCCAGCAGGCTGACATTGAACTCCTCGGGCATCTCCGAGAAGCTCGGCAGCTTGTAGGTGCTGGCGGCCTGGGTGAGCAGCCGGCCGCGCCCAGGTCCGTCGCCGGTGTCCCAGCGAATGTCCTCGAGGGTCAGCCAGCCCGCGCCCTGCACGAAACCGCCCTCGATCTGGCCGATGTCGACGAGCGGGGACAGGCTGTCGCCGACATCGTGGACGATGTCGACCCGGCGGATCCGGTACGCGCCGGTGAACCCGTCCACCTCCACCTCGGTGGCCGCGGCCCCGTAGGCGAAGTACTTGAACGGCGACCCGTGCATGGTCTCGGCGTCCCAGTGCAGGCCCTCGGTGCGGTAGAAACCGGCCGCCGACAACTGGACCCGCTGCAGGTAGGCGGTGCGCACCAGGTCCTCCCACGCGACCCCGTCGGTACCGGCCCCGAGGGCGCGGGCGACGCCGTCGGCGATCCGGATATCGGAGGCGTTGACGCCCAGCCGCGTCGCCGCCACCCGGGTCAGCCGTTCCAGCAGCTGCTCGCAGGCGTTCTTCACCGCCGCGCCGTTGAGGTCGGCCCCGGAACTCGCGGCCGTCGCGGAGGTGTTGGGCACCTTGTCCGTTCGCGTCGGCGCCAGCCGCACCTTGTGCAGCGGGATGCCCAGCGTGGTGGCGGCCACCTGCAGCATCTTGGTGTGCAGGCCCTGCCCCATCTCGGTGCCGCCGTGATTGATCAGCACCGACCCGTCCTTGTAGATCAGCACCAGCGCCCCGGCCTGGTTGAAGGCCGTCATATTGAACGAGATGCCGAATTTGACGCCGGTGATCGCGAGCCCGCGCTTGACGTGCCGGTGCGACGCGTTGAAGGCGGCGATCTCCCTTGTGCGGGAATCGATCTCACCGTTGGCCAGCACCTGATCCCAGGTCTCGGCGATGCGCTCGGCGTGGCGCACTTCCTGCCCGTAGGGCGTGCGCTCCCCGGGGCGGTAGAAGTTGCGGCGGCGCAGTTCTCGCGGGTCCAGGCCGAGCAGCGGCGCGCACCGCCCGAGCAGATCCTCCATCACGAGCATGCCCTGCGGTCCGCCGAATCCGCGGAAGGCCGTATTGGACGGCTTGTTGGTCTTGGCGATGCGACCGCGGAAGCGCGCGTTCGGAATCGAGTACAGATTGTCGACGTGGCACAGCGCGCGGGCCAGGACCGGCTGCGACAGGTCCAGACTCCAGCCGCCGTCCGAGGTCAGCGTGGCGTCGAGGGCCAGCACGTGCCCGTCGGCGTCGAACCCGGCCCGCCAGCGCGCGTGGAAGCCGTGCCGCTTGCCGGACATGGTCAGATCCTGGGTCCGGTTGAGCCGCAGCCGGACCGGGCGTCCGGTGAGGGTCGCGCCGAGCGCGGCGATGGCCGCGAAGCCGTGCGGCTGCATCTCCTTGCCGCCGAATCCGCCGCCCATGCGCAGGCATTGGACGGTGACCTCGTGATTGTGCAGCCCGAGCACGTGGGCCACGATCTCCTGGGTCTCGGAGGGATGCTGGGTGCTCGACTGCACGAACACCTGCCCGGCCTCGTCGACCTGTGCCAGGGCGGCGTGGGTTTCGAGATAGAAGTGTTCCTGGTCGGCGAACAGGAGTTCCCCGGAGAAGATGTGCGCCGAGGCGGCGAACCCGGCTTCCAGGTCGCCACAGCGGACTTCGGGTTGTACGCCTTGGAAGCTCCCGGCGGCCTCCGCCTCCTCGATGGTGATGATCGACGGCAGTGGTTCGACCTCCACCTCCACCGCGGCGGCCCCCAGCCGCGCGGCTTCCAGGGACTCGCCCAGCACCCAGCACACGGCGTGGCCGTGGAAGCAGACCTCGTCGGGGAACAGCGGTTCGTCGTGTTTGACGCCCGCGTCGTTGAGGCCGGGCACGTCGGCGGCGGTGAGCACCCGCACCACGCCGGGCACCCGCAGCGCGGGCTCGGTGCGCAGGGCGGTGATCCGCGCGTGCGCGTGCGGGACCTGCACCGGGTAGGCGTGCAGCACATCCTTGGTGCGGTACACCAGGTCGTCGGTGTAGAGCGCGGTCCCGGTGACGTGCAGGGCGGCGCTCTCGTGCGGGAGCGCGATCCCCACGACCGGATCGTCGGGTCGTTGCGACAGGTGACTCATGACAGCACCCCCTCGGTCTCGGTGGTGTCGAAGAACAGTTTTCGCAGGCTCTCGCCCAGCATCGCGCTGCGATATCGCGCGCTGGCGCGGTGATCGTCGAGCGGTGTGCCTTCGCCGTGCAGGATGTCCGAGGCCGCGGCGACGGCGGCTTCGGTCCAGGGCCGCCCTTCGAGGGCCGCCTCGGTCGCGTAGGCGCGCACGGGCGTCACGGCCACGCCGCCCAGCCCGATGCGGACCCGGCGCACCACACCGTCGTCGATATCGAGCGCGAAAGCCACCGCCACACTGGAGATATCGTCGAACCGGCGCTTGGCGATCTTGTGGAAGGCGGCCACGGGCGCGAGCGGCAGCGGGATGCGCACCGAACGGATGAGCTCCCCGGGCCGCCGCACCGAACTCCGGTACCCGGTGAAGTAGTCGGCGAGTGCGACCTCCCGCTCCCCCTCGGCAGCCGCGAGCACCACCGAGGCTTCCAGGGCGAGCAGTACCGGCGGCGCGTCGCCGATGGGCGATCCGGTGCCGAGGTTGCCGCCCAGCGTGGCGGCATTGCGGATGAGCCGAGAAGCGAACTGCGGGAACAACTCCGACAGCAGCGGCACCCGTCCGGCGAGCCCGCGCTCGAGCTCGGTGAGGGTCAGCGCCGCGCCGAGCTCGATCCGGTCCGCGCCGATCAAGAGCTCGCGCAATTCGGGGAGCCGGTCGACGGCCAGCGTGTACTCCGCCCGCAGCCCACGGATATTCGCCTCGACGCCCAGGTCGGTATTGCCCGCGAGCACGGTGGCGTCCGGATGGTCGCGCAGTAGCCGTAGCGCCTCGGCCAGCGATGCGGGCCGGACGAATCGCCGTCCCTCGGAACTGAAGTCGGTCGCCGCCGGTTCCGGCGCGTCGGCCTCGCGCCGCCGGGCCAGGGCGTCGTCCTCAGCCGGCGCGCCGACCGCGTAGGCGGCGTCGCGGATCGGCCGGTAGCCGGTGCAGCGGCACAGGTTCCCGCTCAGCGCGTGCAGATCGAAGCCATTGGGCCCGGTCTCGCCGTGCGCGCACACGTCGTCCGTGACCGTCCGATCCGGCCGGTAGTACTCGGCGGCCATGCTGCACACGAATCCCGGTGTGCAGTAACCGCATTGCGAGCCCCCGCGCACCGCCAGCTCCCGCTGCACCGGATGCGGCGCGGCCACGGTGCCCAGCCCCTCCGCGGTGACGACCTCCTGCCCCTCCAGCGCGAGGGCCGGGGTCAGACAGGCGTTGACCGCCACCCATTCGGTCGGCTCGATCCGGCCCGGCCGGGCCACCAGGACCGAACACGCGCCGCATTCACCCTCCGCACAGCCTTCCTTACATCCGGTGAGCCCGTGCTCCCGGAGAAAGTCCAGCAGGGTGGTGTGCGTCGCCGCGGGAGAAATCGGTGTCGATTTTCCGTTCACCGTCATGAAAATTGCCATTGCCGGCCGCTTTCGTCGTCGAGTGCACTATCCAGTGTCGGCGGATCAATTCCGCTCGTCGAGAAAGCCGGCTCAGCAGCCGTGGGCGACGCGCCCGGGCACCCACGCGGTGCGGTGAGCCAGGCGACGCAGATCGGAGTTGGTGGACATCCGCTCGCCTCCTGTCTGTGACCACGGGTTATGTGGCCTGAACCTACGTCCGGCGGGATATTCGGTCAACACGGGACGCCGCTGACCGTGTGATTCTGTAGGAAAATACGAAGGCGGCCGGGAGCCACGCCGAACCGGCTGGACAATCGAACAATCCGCTGCGGACCCGGTATTTCCTGCGCCATCATTCGGTTCGTGGTCACGGCCTCCCCCGGCCGGTGATCCACGTGTTCCAGGAGGCTTGTCATGCAAATGCGCTTTCTCGCAAAAGTGCGCCCCTCCCGTAAATCCGAAATCGATGCCGCCACCGGACTCGTCAAGGCCCGTCACCCCGTCGACGAGATACCACCGCCACCCAAGCTCTTCCTGCTGGGCCTGCAACATCTGGCGATCATGTACGCGGGCGCGGTCGCGGTGCCGCTACTCGTCGGCGGGGCGCTGAAGCTTCCCGCCCACACCATCGCCCTGCTGGTCAATGCCGATCTGCTCGTCTCGGGCATCGTCACCATCATCCAGGCGGTCGGTATCGGCCGCATCATGGGTGTGCGGCTGCCGGTGGTCGCCGGCGCGACCTTCACCGTGGTCTCGCCCATGATCCTGATCGCGCAGGAGTTCGGCGGCGGCGAGGCCGGGCTGCCGACCGTGTACGGCGCGATCCTGGTGTCGGGCGTGTTCGGTTTGATCATCGCCCGCTTCTTCGCCATGGTGGTGCGCTTCTTCCCGCCGCTGGTGTCGGGCTGCGTGATCTGCGTGATCGGTTTGTCGCTGATCGGCGCGGACGCCGGGCTGATCGCCGGAGACGACCCGAAAGCCGCCGACTACGGCCAGATCTCGCATATCGCGCTGGCCGGTCTGGTGATCGCGCTGATCGTGGTGATCCACCGGTTCGGCCGCGGTCTGGTCAGCCAGCTGGCCGTGCTGCTCAGCGTCGCGATCGGCACGCTGGTCGCGGTGCCCATGCATCTGGTGGACATGTCCGGGGTGGGGTCGGCGGGCTGGTTCGCCGTGTCCCGGCCGTTCATCTTCGGCGCGCCCGAGTTCCATCTGGGCGCGATCATCTCCATGTGCGTGGTCATGCTGGTGACCTTCACCGAGTCCACCGCCGATATGGTCGCCGTCGCCGAAATGGTGGACAAGCAGCTCGAACCGCCCGATCTGGCGCGCGGTCTGGCCGCCGACGGCTTCTCCGCGGTGCTGGCCGGCTTCATGAACTCCTTTCCCGACACCGCCTTCGCCGAGAATGTCGGCCTGGTCGGCCTGACCGGGGTGCGCAGCCGCTGGGTGGTCGCGGCCTGCGGCGGCATGCTGGTCGCGCTGGGCCTGGTGCCGAAGGTGGGCAGCGTGGTGGCGGCGCTGCCGGGTCCGGTGGTGGGCGGCGCGGCCACCGTCATGTTCGCCATGGTCACCGCGGTCG
This sequence comes from Nocardia sp. CA-136227, assembly GCF_050955695.1. Lineage (NCBI taxonomy): Bacteria > Bacillati > Actinomycetota > Actinomycetes > Mycobacteriales > Nocardiaceae > Nocardia > Nocardia sp. CA-136227. Next base: position 1,580,107 of record NZ_CP192081.1, on the reverse strand, counting down.
GCCTGCGGATTCTGCACAAGGTCCAGTTCGAGGGCACCAGCAATATGCTCATCATCGCGGTCACCCTGTCGGTGGCGCTGCTGCCCGCGGTCGCCCCGAACATCTACAAGCAGTTCCCCACCGACTTCCAGATGATCGCGGGCAGCCCGATCACCTCGGCGGTGATCGTGGTCTTCGTGCTGAACCTGGTCTTCAACCACTGGGGCGCGGGGAAACGACCGGTTCCGCCGGGCGGGACCGTGGTGTGACGAAACCATCAAACCCTGCCGGTAGGGTTCAGAACATCCGGGAGGGGGTATCGCACATCTGAGGTGGGTTGGGTGTTGATCGGTGCTAAAACAAAAGACGGTGCGGTCAGATCGAAAGACCAAGCGGTGGCGAGCGATTCCGGTGCGCCACCGCGACCGTGGAATCGGACGACGGCGTGGGTGCTCGCCTGCGGCGCGGCGCTGTCCCTGGCACTGATCTTCACCACCGTCGACCCCTGGCTGGACCAGGTGGGTTTCCTGGCGGGCGGTTTCGATGTGCACGTCTACCGCGACGGCGCCTGGAAGATCTACAACGGGCATCCCCTCTACACCGAGACCACCCATCGCGGGCTGTCGTTCACCTATACCCCGTTCTCCACCCTGAGTTTCCTGCCGATGCTGGCCATCCCGTGGGCGTCCGTCACGAATACCTGGCTGGCACTGAATATTTGCGTGCTCTACGGGTGCGTCCTGTTGTGCTGGCGGGTGCTCGGCTACCGCCTGACCTGGCGGCTGGCCGGGCTGAGCGCGCTGCTCACGGCCACCTGCATGTTCCTGGAGCCGGTGCGCACCACCCTCTACTACGGCCAGATCAACCTGGTGCTGATGGCCTTGATCCTGTGGGACTTCTCGCGCCCGCCGAACAGCCGGATCCGCGGGGTCGGGGTCGGGCTGGCCGCCGGGATCAAGCTGGTGCCGCTGTATTTCGTGGCGCAGTTCGTGGTGTTGCGGCAGTGGGCGGCGGCGGTGATGGCCGCGGCCACCTTCGTGTTCACCATCGGGCTCGCCGGGGCGGTGCTGCCCTCGGATTCCCGGCAGTACTGGACCCGCACGTTCTTCCAGTCGAACCGGATCGCCCCGGATACCCAGCCCGCCAACCAGTCCCTGCGCGGCACGATCGCGCACTTCACGGGCGGCCAAGTGCCGCAATGGCTGTGGCTGCTGCTGGCCGCGCCGGTGGCGATCGGCGGGCTGCTGCTCGCGGCGGAGCTCTATCGGCGCGGCGAGAAGCTGCTGACCGTCACACTCGCGGGCCTGACCTCGTGCGTGGTGTCGCCGTTCTCCTGGAATCACCACTGGGTGTGGTTCCTGCCGCTGTTCGTCTACCTGGTGCATCGCGCGGTGTCGGACCCGCGCTGGTGGGCGGCGGCCGGCGGCGTCTACGTGGCGACCGGCGCGTGGGCCTACCACTGGACCGACACCTGGGTGGTGGTCGGCTGGTTCCTGTTCCCGCCGTCGTGGCCGATCTCCCCGATCCTGTTGAACTGTTACATCATCGTGTACGCGGTGATCGCGGGATGTCTGATCGCGTCCGTGCGGCGCGCCCGTGACACCCATAAAGCAACCGACCGGTCGGCAAACAGGCCGCATCCGTTACGCAAGAGTGCCCGGACCTATATCCGAAACAGGCCGTGAGTGGGAATCCCTCTCCCGCATACCCTTCGCGGAAGCGATGACAGAGGAGGACGCCATGACCGAGCCGATGTGCATCGATTGCTGGCGGCGTGACAACCTCAGCTTCACCCAGCGGCTGGACCCCGCCTACATCAAGCCGGGCCCGAAATACCGCTGCGCGCTGCACCGCGCCCAGTACGAGGCCGACCTGCCGCGCCCGGACCACACCGAGCGCACGGACCGCGCGGCCTGACGACGCACCGGACGCCACGCGGAGTCCGGGTATCCCCGGATGGCCCTGGCGGCCGAGTTTCGACACACTGGATGCCGTGAATCGTCTATCGCCCGAACGGGTCCGCGCCCACCGCGGAGGACACCGGTGACCGCCCTCGCGCGCGGCGAGAACCGGCCCGCGCCCGCCGACCGGATGACGGTCACCGTCACCTGCTCCGTCGCGGTCGACGTGTCCGCGCTGCTCCTGGGCGCGGACGGGCGGGTCAGGTCCGACGGTGACTTCATCTTCTTCAACCAGCCGGTGGGCCCCGGCGTGGTGTACCGGCACGGCCGCGGCGCGGGCGACATGGTCGACGTGATGACCGCCGCGCTGCCCGCCGACGTGGACAAGATCGCCATCACCGCCAGCCTCGACGGCAGCGGGCCCGCCACCTTCGCCGGGGCGGCGGGCTCGCTGACCGCCACCATCGGATCCGACGCGGGGACACTGACATTCCCGATGAACGGTCTGACCAGCGAGGCCGCCGTGGTGTGCGTCGAGATCTACCGGCGCGGGGACGGCTGGAAGGTGCGCGCCGTCGGCCAGGGGTACGACGACGGGCTCGCGGGTCTGGCCGCGGCGTTCGGGGTGAACATCGACGACGAACCGGAACCCGCGCCGGCGCCCCCGGCGGCCGGCTTCGCGGCGCCGCCCCAGCCCGCGGGTTACCTGCCGACGCAGCCCAACCCGGCGCCGCAGCAGATGCCGCCGCCCACCATGCCCGCTCAGCCCTACCAGCAGCCCGTGCCCGCGCCGTCCTATCAGCAGCCGGTGCCGCCGCAGCCGTACCAGCAGCCGATGCCGCCTCCGCAGCCGATGCCCGCCGCCCCGCAGTCCTTCTCGCCGCCCGCGTATCCGCCGGCGGCCCCCGTTCCGAATCCCCCCGCATCACAAGGAGTTCCGCCCGTGCAGAGCGAGCTGTTCAATCCGCAACACGCCGAGGTCAGCGGTCTCGGCATCCAGAAGCAGGGCGGCAAGATGATTCGCGTCGCGGTGGACGGGGAGACGCTGGCGCGGGCCGGGTCGATGGTGGCCTATCAGGGTGATCTGCGGTTCAAGGCGCTCGGGTCCGGCGGGATCGGGCGGGCCATCCAGCAGCGGCTGACCGGTGAGGGCGTGCCGCTCATGCAGGTGCAGGGGCGCGGGGATCTGTTCCTGGCCAATGCCGCCGCCGATGTGCACGTCGTGGATCTGGACGGCACCGACGGACTGACCATCAACGGCGCGAACGTGCTGGCCTTCGACTCCTCGCTGTCGTACAACATCCAGCGGGTGCAGGGCGCGGCCGGTTATGCCAGCAATGCCGGGTTCTTCAACTGCGTGTTCACCGGTCGCGGCCGGATCGCCATCACCACGCACGGCCAGCCGGTGGTGCTGAACGTCGATCAGCCGACCTACGCCGACCCGCAGGCGGCGGTGGCGTGGTCGTCGAGTCTGCAGACCGGGATCAAGCGCAACGACTCCATGGGTTTCGCCCGCCTGATCGGCCGCAGCACCGGTGAGGGCCTGACGCTCTCGTTCTCGGGTCGCGGTTTCGTGATCGTGCAGCCGTCGGAGCTGCCGCCGGGCGGATTCATCGGCGGGACCGGCGGCGGACAGGAAGCCGGACAGCAGGGCGGGTTGCTGGGCGGGCTGCTGGGGTAGCGTCGGGGGCAGTCTCGTTCCGAGGGAGGGCTCGTGCGCACACTGACCCGGCTACTGCTGATGCTGGTCACGCTGGTTTCGGCCTTGGCGGTGCCGCAGGCGCTGGCCGCGCCGGCCGAACCAGGGCTGGACGAGTCCACCTCCCGGCAGTTGGACGAGCTGCTCGCGCTGCGCAACTCGATCCCGGGCGCCCGGACCGATGCGATCGCGCAACTGTCCGCCCGCTTCCTCGGCACCCCGTACGGGGCGAACATGCTGATCGGTTCGGCCACCCGGGCCGAGCAGCTGGTGGTCGACTTCCGCCGGGTCGACTGCTTCACCTATCTCGATTACGTGGACGCGCTGAGCCGTTCGGCCGACCGCGCCCAGTTCGTGCGGAACCTGGTGGCCACCCGCTACGCGGATTCCCGGGTGGAATTCACCAGCCGCAAGCACTTCTTCACCGATTGGGCGACGGTGAACCGCACGGCCGCCACCGATATCACGCGCGGCCTCACCCCCGCAGCGGTCACCGTCACCAAGCATCTGAACGCGAAAGCCGATGGCGGCAACTATCTCCCGGGCCTGCCGATGGTGGACCGCGACATCGCTTTCGTGCCGGCCGCGGCGGTCGACAATACGGTGATCGGAAAACTTCGCACCGGCGATTTCCTGGGCGCGTACACCGATGAGGCGGGCCTGGACGTCACCCACGTGGGCATTTTCATCGACACCCCGAACGGGCCGATGTTCCGCAACGCGTCCTCGCTGGCCGCGAACGAGCAGGTCGTCGACACCCCGCTGACCCAGTATCTGACCACGGTCCCGGGCCTGGTGGTGCTGCGACCCATCTGAATCGGGTGGCGCCCGATTCAGCGGGTGCGAGAGCAGGCGACGCCCCTCAATTCGCCGTCTGCTGAATCGAAAGTGTTGCCGAGAGCGGAATTTCGGGCCGAATGATTGGTATCTCTCGAATCTAACGCGGCGACCGCCCGAATGTGATTCGTTTGAACAGGAAATCGACAGGACCGAACACCCGCGCACCGTCCCGCGATCGGTCATTCTGAGCTGATGGGTGTGGCGTGATGGCTGACGCGGCAACGGGTCTGGCGAGCGGTCGGCGGGGCCTGGAATTGCGCGGCCGCGTGGTGACCCGCGCCGGTGTGCTCGAGGACGGTGTGATCACCGTGCGGGGTGAGCGGGTGGCCGCGGTCCGGCCCGCCACCGAATGGGCCACCACACACAGGGAATTGCCGCCGGTGTACGCGGGCACGGTGGTGCCGGGTCTGGTGGACATCCACACGCACGGCGGTTTCGGATATCGCTTCGACACCGAGGACGCGACCGAGGCGAAGGAGGCCGCTGCTTTCCATCATCGGCGCGGCTCGACCAGCGTGCTCGCCAGCATCGTGACCGCGGCCCCCGACACGATGGTGGCGCAGGCGGCCGTGCTGCGCCGGCTCGCTGCGGACGGCGTGATCGCGGGTGTCCACATCGAGGGCCCGTTCCTGTCGCAGACCCGCTGCGGCGCACACGATCTCGGCTATCTGACCGATCCCGACCCGGAGCTCATCGACCGCCTCCTGCATGCCACGGACGGTCAGCTGCGGGTCATGACCCTGGCCCCCGAGCGCCCCGGATTCGATACCGCCGCCAAACAATTGGCCGACAGCGGCGTGGTGGTGGCGGTCGGGCACAGTGATTCGAGTTTTGCCCGCTTCCGGGCGGCGCTGAGCCCGCAGGGCTGCGGCACCCTGGTCACCCATCTCGCCAACGGCATGCCGCCGCTACATCACCGCGCGCCCGGCCCGGTGGCGGCGGGCCTGGTGGCGGCGGCCCAGCGACAGGCGTTCGTGGAGGTGATCGGCGACGGCGTGCACGTCGACTCCGGTTTCGGCGCACTCGTTTTCGCCACCGCCCCCGACCGGGTGGTGCTGGTCACCGACGCCACCCAGGCGGCGGGCATGCCGGACGGCCAGTACCGGCTGGGGCCGCGCCCGGTCACCGTGACCGACGGGGTGGCGCGGGTGCCGGGCGGCTCGCTGGCGGGCGGCACCGCGACGCTGCTGCACTGCCTGCGCTGGGCGGTGCGCGACTGCGGCATCCCGCTCTACGACGCGGTCGCCGCCGTCACCTCGACCCCCGCGGACGCGGCGGGCCTCGGCGACGTCGGCGACCTGCGTCCCGGCATGTACGCCGACGCCGTGGTGCTCGACGACCAGCTGGGCCTGCGCCGGGTGCTGCGGCGCGGACGCTGGCTGGCCTGACCGGCCTCAGGCCCCGGCGGTGAACTCCCGCAGGGTGATCGGCGGTCGCCCGGTGAAGCGCTCGATGGATTCGGTGACCCGGAACAGCTCGTGCCCGGAACCGATGGCCGCGAACATGGTCCACAGGTGGGTCAGGTGTTCCACGGCCACTTCGTCGCGGTACACCGTCATGGCCCACGCGGACCATTCGGCCGGATCCACGTTCCGGTAAGGGACGCCGAGTATTTCGGCGGCCTCGCCGACGGTCATGATCTCCCCGGCCAGCCACAGCACCGGATCCACCGGGCCCGCGGTGCGCAGCACCCCGGCCCCGACGCCCGCCACGTCCGCGCCCGCGATGAGCGGCAGCACGGTGTCGGGCGAGCCGAGCGGCAGCGCCAGCTCACCCCGGTCCCCGATGGCCACCCGCAGGTTCTCGAAGAACACCGCGGCCCGCAGGTGCACCGCGCCGATCCCGGCATTGTCGAGGACCTGTTCGGCCACCCAGTGCCGCCGCATGTGCGGGGTGCCCGCCTGCGGATCGGAGCCGAGCTGGGAGGTGGCGACCACCCGCTCCAGCCCGGCCTGCTTGCCGACGGCCGCGAGCACCGCGGTGGCGTCCAGCATTCCGGCGGTCACCGGGTAGGTGAAGTAGGCCCGGCGCACGCCCTGGAGAGCGGGTGTCACGGCGCTGATCTCGCGCAGATCGCCCGTGACCACCTCCGCGCCCAGGTCCTTCAGCTCGGCCGCGCGGCCGTCGTCGCGGTGCACGAAGGCGCGCACCGGCAGGCCCTCCCGCACCAGGATCTCGGCGACGCGACGGCCGGTGCCGCCCTGACTGCCCCCGGCCGCGCCGGTGACGAGAATCGGTTCCATGGTCGTGCTCCTCACGCGTGTTCCGGCAACCGGAGTTCGAAGGCCCCGCGCGCGGCGAGATCCCGCAGGAAGCCGACGGCCTCGAAAGCCTCGGCGGGACTGGCGACTCCGCTCTTGGCGGCGCCCTCGGTGAGCCGCACCGCCGCCTCCACCGAGGCCAGCGCGGCGGCCGACCACAGGTCTCGCCCGGTCAGCGTCCCGGACACCGAGCCGCCGGACGCGAGCACCTGGGCGGCGATCATGAAGCGGCTGTCGGCGCGGGCGGCCGGGTCGACCTGCTCACTGGTGAAGGCCTGGTCCTCGGCGAAGGTATGCGCGGTCAGTTGCGCCTCCACCGCTTTCGTGCGGGTGTGCCGGGGCACGGTGACGGCTTCGGGGAACGGCACCGGCGCGATCATGGGCCGCGGTCCGACCGGCGGCGGGAACGCGAAGATCGCCTGCCGCGGTTCCACGAATCCGTATCGGGGCTGCCCGTCCTCGTAGCCGATGCGGTCGGTGTCGGCGAACAGCAGTCGCGCGGTCTCCACCGCGCCGTGGGTCATCATCCAGTTGGTGACGTGGTAGGCCACGGTGATCCGGTCGATGCCCGATGCTGCGCGCGCGACGGCCCCGGCGAGCAGATCACCCAGTCCCCCATAGAAACTCACGCTCGGCATCATGGTGATCCCGGCCCGCTGGGCGGGTTCGGTGAAGTCGTCGAACAGCCGCTTCACGTGGTGCACCTCCACGGCGTGGTCGACATAGTGGCAGCCGCCCTCGACGGCGGCGGTGGCCACGGGCAGTCCGGTGGTGGCGAAGGGCCCCGCGCAGTGGATGATCACGTCGGCGGCCTCGGCCAGCGCCCGCAAGGCCGCCGGATCATCGAGTGCGGCGGGCATGACCCGCGCGGGGCCCAGGGCGGCGAGGGCATCCGGATCGCGCCCGGACACAACGACTTCCTTCCCTCGTGCGATGAGGTCGGCGGCGACGAGGCGGCCGGTGTGACCGGTGGCCCCGTAGATGGCGAATACGGTCATGAAAGATCAACTCTTTTGACTCGACGGTGAACTCGAACGTCTGTTCACAGGTATAGACCTCACCGCCGCCCGAAATTCATCGCTCGCGGGCCGGAAATTCCTGCCCCGGATCTACTTCCGCAGCCGCACCGGCAGTCGCTTCAGGCCGCGGATCACCGGGTTCGGGTGCCAGCGCAGCTCGGCATCGTCCACGGCCAGCTCGATGTCCGGGAACCGGTCCAGCAGCTGGGTGAACGCGACCCGGGCCTCGAGCCGGGCCAGCGGCGCGCCGACGCAGTAGTGGACGCCGTGGCCGAAGCCCAGGTGCGCGACGTGCTCGGCCAGCGGGTCCAGGCGGTGCGGGTCGGTGAAGTGGCGCGGGTCCCGGTTGCCCGCGGCGAGCGCCACCACGACCAGTTCGCCCGCGGGAATGACGGTGTCGCCGACCGTGATCGGCTCGGCGGTGAACCGCAGGGTGGCCAGGTCGACGGGCCCGTCGAAGCGCAGGAATTCCTCGACGGCGGCGGGGATCAGTTCCGGGGCCGCGCACAGCCGGTCCAGCCAGGGCCGGTCGCGCAGCAGCGCCAGCATGCCGTTGCCGATCAGGTTCACCGTGGTCTCGTGCCCGGCGACCAGGAGCAGCAGCGCCATCCCGATCAGTTCGCCCTCGTCGAGGCGGGCGTCGGCGTCGGTGACCAGCACCGAGAGCAGGTCCTCGCCCGGCTCTGCCCGTTTGCGCCGCAACAGGTCCCGCAGGAAGGCCACCATCTCGCCGTGCGCCCGGGCCGGGTCCACCCCGGGCTCCAGGGTGCCGACCAGCGCCTTGGTCCATTCCCGGAAGGTGCCCTGGTCCTCGATGTCCACATCCAGCAGGTGGCAGATGACCGCGACGGGCAGCGGTACCGCGAAGGCCCGCAGCAGATCCACCTCGTCGCGATCGGCCATGGCGTCCAGCAGTTCTCGCGCCGTCTGCTCGATGACCGGTTGCAGCGCCGCCACCCGCCGCGCGGTGAACGCCTGCGAGACCGCCCGCCGCAACCGGGTGTGGTCGGGCGGGTCGGCATTGAGCATGTGCCGCAGCCCGTCGTGGGTGCGCGGCCCCTCCCAGGGCCCGGTGTGCTTGCGGGCGATCACCGATTCGAGGAGGTCGATGTCCTTGCGCAGCCGTGGATCCGCGAGCACGGCGCGGGCCTCCTCGTAGCCGATGACGAGCCAGCGTTCCACGCCGTCCCCGAACCGCACCCGCAGCACCGGCCCGTCCTCGCGCCAAAGCCGGTAGTACGCATGCGGATTGGCGAAGAAGTGATCGCCGAGCAGCTCGGTCACCCTTCCGACGGTACGGGAATTCAGCGTTTGGCGGCGGCCCGATCCCGCATGCGGTTGAGGGTCAGCCGCCACACGGCGGTCGCCACCTCCAGCGGCACCCGCGGCTTGGCCGATCGTTTGGTGGCGAGCAGGCGCGTCTTGCGCAGCAGGTCGGGGCTCGCCTTGTCGGGGTGGCCGGTGTCGTAGGGCGGGTGCGGGTCGTACTCGATGTAGAGCTGGGTCATCTGCGCCCGCTCCTCCCCCGCGATCCGGCCGACCAGCCACAGTCCGAGGTCGATGCCCGCGGAAACGCCTGCGGCGGTGACGATCTTGCCGCTGTGCACGATGCGGTCGTGCGGCCGCGACTCGGCGCCGAAGGGCGCTAGCGCGGGCTGCCCGAGCCAGTGGGTGGTGGCGGGCTGACCACGCAGGATGTCGGCGGCGGCCAGGATCAGCGATCCGGTGCAGACCGAGGTGGTCCACTGCGTCGTGGGGTGCACCGCCCGCAGCCAGTCGATGAGCTCGCGGTCGGCCATCGCGCCGGTGGTGCCCTGTTCCCCACCGCCGACGAGCACCAGATCGGGTGCGGGCGTCTCGGCGAAGGTGTGGGTCGCGCCCAGCGCCAGCACCCCGCTGTCGGCCACTACCGGGCCGACTTCCCCGGCGACGAACCGGATCTCGCTGTCGGGGATGCCGCGCAGCACCTCGTAGGGTCCGACCACGTCCAGCACGGTCATGCCGGGATAGAGCACGATGGCGATCTGGAATGTCATGAGACACGCTCTCCTTCGGAGTTCTTGAATCGGGCGCGGTACTCGCCCGGGGGGATGCCCAGGTGGCGGTGGAAGATTCGGTACAGGGTCTCGGGGCTGCCCAGTCCGACCGCGGCGGCGACCCGGTCCATGGGCTGGTCGGTGGTCTCGAGCAGGCGCCGGGCGGCGGCGATCCGCACCCGCTCCACATAGCGGGCGGGCGTGGTCCCGGTCTCGCCGGCGAAGACGCGGGAGAAGTGCCGCGTGCTCATGCCGACCCGCAGGGCCAGCGCGGGCAGCGACAGGTCCGCGGCCGGATGCTCCTCCATCCACACCTGGAGTTCGCGCAGCGGATCGCGCCGGGGCGAATTGCCGGTGAGCGGTGCGCTGAACTGACTCTGCCCGCCGGGCCGGTGCAGGTACACCACCATCCAGCGCGCGACCTCGCGGGCCAGCTCGGGTCCGTGGTCGGCGGCCACGATGGCCAGGGCCAGGTCGATGCCCGCGGTCACCCCGGCCGAGGTCCAGATCGGGCCGTCGCGCACGTAGATGCGGTCGGGTTCGGTGGTGATGGCCGGGAACTGCTGGGCCAGCAGCTCGCCGCCCGCCCAGTGGGTGGTGGCGCGACGGCCGTCCAGGAGTCCGGCGCGGGCCAGCAGGAAGGTGCCCGAGCAGACCGAGCCCACCCGGTCGGCCACCGCGGCCACCCGGCGGATCCCGGCCACCAGTTCGGCGTCGCCGGACGCCGCCCAGAAGGCCAGCCCGCCCACCACCAGCAGCAGGTCCAGCGGTCCGGTCCAGGTGTCGAGCCCGTGCCGCGCGGTCACCTCGATGCCGCACGAGGACCGCACCGGACCGGCCTGCGCCGCGGCCAGTTCGACCCGGTAGCCGCCGCCGTCGCCGAGCAGGGCGGCCGCCCCGGAGAAGACGTCCGCGGGCCCGGCCAGATCGGTCAGCTGGAACCCGTCGAACACCACGATCAGCACCACCCGCATGCCCTCAGCCTGCGGCCCGCGGGCGACGGCGTCAACGCCACGACTCTTGCAGATTCGGCCATCGCGGCGATGGCCGCGAGGTTGCCGCCGCCGTCCGCTTGATATGAATGCGGGGTGGCCCGACACCTTTTCCAGTGCCCGCTGCGGTGGTCCGATATGGACGCCGACGGGCACGTGCACAATGCCGCGCATTTGCGCTACCTCGAGGAATCCCGGATCGATCTGTTCTGGAAGAAGGGGTTCGGCGGGGCGAACGTGGTCGCGCAGATGGATATCGACTATCTGACGCCGCTGCGGTACCGGCCCGATCCGGTGCGGATCGAGACCTGGGTGAGCCGGGTCGGCACCTCCTCGTTCGTGTTGGAGCAGGAGATCCGCGACGACGACGTGGTGTATTCGACGGCGGTGTGCACGATGGTCGCCTTCGACCAGGAGACCCAGCGGTCCCGCGCGCTGCCCGAGGACCAGCGCGTGCTCCTGAAGGACCTGGAGGCCTGATGCACACCTACGACATCCAGTTGCGCCGTACCGATATGGACGCGCAGCAGCATCTCAACAATGTGGTCTTCGCCCAGTACCTCGACGAGGCGCGCGCGGATCTGCTGGACCGCTACGACTCCGACGGCGGTCCGTGGCGCGTGGTGGTGGCGGGTCAGCGGCTGAGCTACCGTATGCCGCTGGTCTTCCGGGCCGCGCCGGTGACCGTCACCTCCCAGGTGGAGAAGCTCGGCACCACCTCGTTCACCCTGCGGCACGAGGTGCGCGACGGCGAATTCCTTTATCTTTTCGCGACTTCCACCTTGGTCGCCATCGCCGACGGCGCGCCACGCCCGCTGACACGCGGGGAGCGCGAATATCTGATGACCTTGGCGGTCCCCGGCGCTTAGACTTACTTGTATCGCCTGGTCAGCGTTGCAAGGGGTTACATCATGGCCAAGATGACCGTCGTCGAATTGCTCGACGTGTTCAAAGGTATGACGCTGCTGGAACTTTCGGAGTTCCTCAAGGCGTTCGAGGAGGAGTTCGGCGTCAGCGCCGCGCCCCCGGTGGCCGTCCAGGTCGCCGCGGATTCGGCGCCGGCCGAGGCGGCCGACGAACAGGATGAGTTCGATCTCGTCCTGGAATCCTTCGGAGACAGGAAGATTCAGGTCATCAAGGCCATGCGGGAGATCATCCCGGGGCTGGGTCTCAAGGAGGCCAAGGACCTGGTCGAGGCCGCGCCGAAGGCGGTGCTGGAGAAGGTCGACAAGGACGCCGCCGAGGCCGCGCGGATCAAGCTCGAGGCGGCCGGCGCCCGCGCCGCCCTGCGCTGATCACTCCTGCGCGTGGCGGCGGGCGGCCGCTTCCAGGTACTCGCCGAGTTCGGCCTGCAGCACCTTGTCGAGGGCTTGATCGAGGCTGTCGTGCACCGAGCGGGTCCCGAGTTCCCGGAAATGCTTGAGCATCCCGGCGGTTTCGGCGATCTCGGCATCGGTCTCGGGCAGCCATCCGGGTCCGTGCGCGGCCACGATATGGTCCTTGGCCGCCACCACCATGAGCCGGGCGATCGATTCGAGTCGCTCGGCGATGGCCGCGTGCAGGTCGATGAGCGCGGGCAGCCCGAATCCGTAGGAGCTGAGATCGGCGAAGATGCCGAGCAGTTCGGGCCGGGCGAGCTCGACGGTATCGTCACGCAGCCGCACCATGCCGAGCTGTTCGAGCCGGGCCAGCTGGTCGGAGTCGACCTGATGCTCGTCGGTGTCACCGAAGAAGGTGTCCACCAGTTCGCGCGGAATCGCCACCGGCTCTTCGGCTTTGCCCCAGGTGTCGGTGACCGCGCTCTGCAGCCCGAGGATCTCGGTGAGATCCTTGCCGGTCTCCCAGCTGGTGATGAAGTCGGCGATGTGGGCGATGGTGAACCCACGCTGCAGCAGCGCGTCGATGATGCGCAACCGGGCCAGGTGGGTGTCGTCGTAGATGAGCGCGCGCCCGCTGCGGCGGGTGGGCGTGGGCAGCAGCCCCTTCTCCTGATAGGCGCGCACATTGCGCGTGGTGGTGCCGGCGGCCTGGGCGAGATCGTCGATGCGGTACTCCGCCATTCGTCCTGTTCCCGTCCCTTCCGCCGGCGACCCCCGTCTCCGCCAGAACACTAGCGCAGCTGTTCGGAACACTAGCGCAGGTGGAAATCCGTCAGCTCCACCCTGGCCAGCTGCCGGGCGTATTGGCTGCCGAAGCCCGGGTACATGGTGGCGTTGAACCCGTCCTCGGTGAGATACCAGCTGCTGCACCCGGAGTTCCAGGTGGTGGCGGTCAACCGGCGCTGCAGGCCGCGGTTGTAGCGGTCCTGCCGATCCTGCCGGGCCTCGAGCGTGCGCAGCCCGCGATCGAGCACGATCTTGATGGCGTCGGTGAGGTATTCGATCTGCGCCTCCATGTAGACCAGCGCCGAATTGTGCCCCGGCCCCGAGTTCGGTCCGAAGGTGAGGAACAGATTGGGGTATCCGGCGACCGTGACGCTCTTGAACGCGTATGCGCCGCCGCGCCATTCGTCGGCCAGCACCCGGCCGCCGCGCCCGGTCACCGGAATCGGCGCGCCCTGTTTGGACACCTCGAATCCGGTGGCGAACACGATGCAGTCGAAGCGATGCTCGATGCCCTCGGCGGTGCGGATGCCGTGCGGCGATAGTTCCGCGATCGGCCAGGTGATGAGCTTGCAGTTGTCGGCCTGCAGGGCCGGGTAGTACTCGCTGCTCATCAACAGCCGCTTGCAGCCCGCCCGGAAATCGGGGGTGAGCTGCCGCCGCAGCCACGGATCACGCACCTGGGAACGCAGGTGCATCAAGGCGACCGATTCGACGACCCGGGTCAGCGGCGTATTCCACACCACGCCCAGCGCCACCGACTCGTGGCCCCAGAACCAGGCCTCGCGGGCCAGCGACTGGGTGACCGGCAGCTGCCGGTACACCTGTTTGGTGAGACCGTTGGTGCGGCGGTTCACCCGCGGCAGCACCCAGCCGGGCGTGCGCTCGAAGACCTTCACCGAGGCGGCCTGTTTCACCAGCTCCGGGATGATCTGCACGGCGCTCGCGCCGGTGCCGACCACGGCCACCTTCTTGCCGGTGAAGTCGTAGTCGTGATCCCAGCGGGCGCTGTGGATCTTGTGGCCCTCGTAGTCGTCGATGCCCGCGATATCCGGGAACCCGGCGTTGGACAGCGGGCCGGAGGCGAGGATCACGGTGCGCGCCCGCACTTTTCGCCGCCCCGCGCCGAAGGACAGCGTCCACAGCCCGGTCTCGTCGTCGAACACGATGCCGGTCACGGTGTGCCCGAAGCGGATGTGCGGGGCGATGCCCGAATCCGCGACCATGGTGTCGATGTAGCCGAGGATCTCCGCGCTGCCGGAGTAGGTCCGCGACCAGTCCGGGTTCGGGGCGAAGCTGTAGGAGTACAGCCGCGACGGAATGTCGCAGGCCGCGCCCGGATAGGTGTTGTCACGCCAGGTGCCGCCCACCCGGTCGCCGCGCTCGAAGACCGCGAAGTCGCCGATCCCCTTCTGCCGCAGGCGGATGGCCGCGCCGATGCCCGCGAATCCGGCTCCGATGATCGCCACGTCCAGTGGCTTGCTCACGGCGCTCATGCGACAGGCTCGTAGGTGAGTTCCTTGGACCAGGTCGGCTGCGTGGGCAGCAGGCGGTCGGGGATGGCCCCGGTGACCTTGACCATGGCGTCCGCGAACAGGTGATACGGGTTGTCGCGGTTGACGACCCAGTCGGAGTGCATCTTCACGATCCGGTACATGGGCAGCCGGTTGACGATCGGCGCGCGCTCGCCGACCTGCTTGAAGCGGGCCATGGCGGCGTAGAGCTTCTCCTCGCTCACACCCATCTCGACGATATTGTCGCGCATCTTGTTCAGCAGGGGGATGTAGCTGAGCAGCCCGATGAACAGCGACGGCTTGATCCAGCCGCCCACCAGGTCGATGGCCAGCTTGCGGGCACTGGCGTGGCCGAGCAGCTCCATGACCGCGTAATCGGTGGCCAGGTGCCGGGATTCGTCGTTGTTGATCTTCTTGAAGACCTCCTGGGCGACCGGGTCGGCGATCTCGTCGGTGACGAACTTGATCAGCGCGCCGTCGAGGGCCACCTCGAGCATGGGGATGACGGTGCCCAGGAAGGACAGCGACATGCCGTCGGAGTACTTGTCCAGGAAGTCGATGACCAGCTTGACATTGATATTGGGCTCGGGGATCTCGTCGCCCTCGAGCATGCCCCAGCGACGCATGAGCGCCAGTTCGGCATTGGCGTGCCGCTGTTCCTCGGCGTGGAAGTAGCGGTAGATCTCGGCCAGCGCGGGCGTCGGGGCCTTCTTGGCCATGGCCGCGAAGCCGCGCGCGCCGACGTTCTCGATCCACATGAGATCGGCCATGAACGGCTTCAGCTTGGCGTGCAGGGCCGGGTCGATGAGCTCGGCGCCGGGTGCGTCCCAGTCGATGTCGGCCAGCGCCCACTGCTTGGACTTGATCTTGGCCAGCATGTTGTCGAAGTCGAAGGAGATGGTTTTCGCGGACATGTCAGACTCCTGTCTTCTGGAGGTTCGTGCCGGTCGCCGCCGCGTCCTGCTGCGGCAGCACGCGATTCAGGACGCCGAGGGCCTGGGTGTAGAGGGCCGGGAAGTGCCGCTTGAGGTGCCAGACCACGCGGGCGTCCAGCTGCGGCAGCACGTACAGCGCGCCCCGGTCGTGGGCGTCGAGGGTGGTGCGGGCCACCGACTCGGGCGAGAACCCGGTCCAGCGCATGAGCCCGTCCGCCAATCGGGAAGAGCCCGAGGTGATCCGGCCGTCGGTCACCACATTGGTGCGCACGAAGGTGGGGCACAGCGCGGTGACCGCGACCCCGCTGCCCGCCAGCTCGGCGGCCATGGTCTCCGACAGCGACACCACCGCCGCCTTGGACACGTTGTAGGCGGCCATGCCGGGCGCGGCGGCGAAGCCCGCGGCCGAGGCCACATTGATGATGCCGCCGCGTCCGGCCGCGCGCAGCTGGGGTGCGAAGATCTCGCACCCGTGCACGACGCCCCACAGGTTGATGCCGAGCGCCCATTCCCAGTCGCCGAATCCGATGTCGCCCACCGGTTTTCCGCCGATGCCGACACCCGCGTTATTGATCACCAAGCTCGGCGCGCCGCCGAACAGCAGTTCCGCGTGCAGGGCCAGGCTCTCCACGTCCTCGCGCCGGGACACATCGCAGAAGACCGCGTGCGCGGGCCGCCCGTGGGTGCTCTCGATGAGTCGCACGGTCTCGTCCGCGCGGTCCTTGTCGATGTCCGCGCACACGACCTCACCGCCGCGCGCGGCGATCTCGAGCGCGAACGCGCGCCCGATCCCGCTGCCCGCGCCGGTCACCACGGCCTCGGCGCGCTGGGAGCGGCGCTTGCCGCCCAGTGCGAACATCACCTCGTCGATCGGCCACATGTCAGCCCACCCGCTTTCCGATAGTCGAATCCGATTGCGCCAGTGCCGAGGTCACGAATCCCGCGGCGCGGCGCAGGGCGGGCCCGGCCTCGGGCACCAGCAGCGGCAGGGCCTGGAAGACGTGGATGCGCCCGGGCCACAGTTCCAGTTCGCACGGCACGCCCGCCGCGGCGGCCATGTCGCGCAGGTGGCGGGCGTCGTCGGCGAGCATCTCCCCCGCGCTGGCCTGCACGAACAGCGGCGGCAGCACGGTCCCGGCCGGAATGGTCAGCCGCAGTCGCGGCGAATCGGCGGGCTCGGCGGCGGTGTACAGCTCGATGAGCCGACGCCCGGTGCGCGCCGGGGCCATGGGATCGGGCAGCACCCGGTCGCGGCGTTCGGCGAGGGTGAGGGTGGGATCCATGAGCGGCGAGAACATGAACGCGCCCGCGGGCTGCGCGGTGCCGTCGATCGCGTTCTGCAACAGCAGGTCCAGGGTCAGATGGCAGCCCGCCGAGTCGCCGCCGATCACCAGATCGCCGGCGCGATACCCGTGTTCGAGCAGCCATCGGTAGCCCGCCGCGGCGTCGTCGGCGGCCGCGGGGAACGGGTGCTCGGGCGCGAGCCGGTAGTCGACCACGAACACCGGCAGCCCGGTGGCCTTGGACAGCCGGGCCGCGAGTCCGCGATGGGTCTTGGCCGAGCACACCACGTAGCCGCTGCCATGCAGGTAGTAGACCGCCCGATCACCGTGCCGCACACCGGCGGCGCGGACCCATTCGCCGCGCACGCCGCCGGAGCGCACCGGCGTGACCGAGGTCCCCGCCGGGGTGGGTCCGCCCGCCGCCATGATCGCGGCGATGAGCGCGCGCCCGGCATCGATCCCGATTCGATTGTTCGGCAACCACCGATTGACCTGGCGTACCCCCACCACCGACGCCGCGGCCGCGAGTCGCGTCCGCGTCGCCGCCCGGGTGGGGACCGCCGCCGGCGGGAAGGTCGCCGTTGACCTCGTCCTCATGGGCACAGCATCGCGATTCAATGTGCCAGTTGTCAATGGCACATTAGTAACGTCCTAGTCATCTGTATAGTGAGCCCTGTCACAACAAGGCCCTGCGACCTGGCACTTTTCGGCTACGGCGTTCGAACGGTTGTCGAGCTGCACCCGCTCGCCGACTAGGGCGGGGGCAGGAAACCGGTCTTCACGTAGTAGTCGAGGTAGCGGGCCAGGATGGGGCGATCGACTCCCGGACAGGACGATCGGGGATCGCGCGCGGCCATTCCGGTGACCTCGGCCGAATAATTGACGCTGAGGGCGGCCGCGCGCACCAGACGGGCGTCGGCGTCCGGCCGTTCGGCCGCCGTGAGCAGGGCGGCGGCGAACTCCGCCGGAGCCACCGGGGCGAGACGGTAACCGTGATAGAGGATTTCGTCTCGCACGGTGGTGAGGGACACCGTCCGGGCGGGCAGCAGGGTGACGGTTTCGACGCCACCGGGTTCGGCCGGTTTCCGGGCGGCGGAGACGATCGCGGCGGCGACCTGATCGACGGGCACCATGGCGACCTCGGCATCGGGCAGCTCTGGGGTGAGGCCGAGGACCAGCATGGCGCGCAGCATCGTCCACCAGGCGTCGTCGGCCCCGGCCGCGCCGCACCGGGAATCGCCGGTGATGAGGCCGGGACGGTAGACGCGGGCCGGCACACCGCGCTCGGCGGCGGCTCGAACCAACTGTTCTCCAACCCATTTCGTGGCGATATAGCCGGGCACGCCGTCCGGGAGCGGGCCGTTCGAGATCGAGGCCGTGGAGATGTAGTGGACCGGTGTGACGTGGTGTGTGGCGGCCAGCCGGAGTATCTCGGCGGTGCCGGTGACATTGGCGGCGCGCATGCGGGCATACGGTTCGAGGTGGTTGACGAGCGCGCCGTTGTGGTAGATCGCGTCGATCCGCTCGGCCAGGTCGGTGAACTGGTTCGCGCTCAGGCCGAGACCGGGCTGCGCGAGATCGCCTGGGATCGGAACTATTCGATCGATGTGCGGGACGAGGTCGATGCCGAAGCGGTCGGCATTGGCGACGACGCGGCGGCGAGCCTCGGATACGCCGGGTGCACGGGTGAGGCAGTGGATGGTGGCGGAGGTTCGTTCGAGCAGCTCCCGGAGCAGGAAGCTGCCGAGGAAACCCGTTGCGCCGGTGAGTAGTACCGCCGACCGCGAGCCCGGACGGCGGGGCGGAAGACCGGCCGCGGTGATCTCCGGATCCAGCACGGCGTCCGCCACCGGGTCCGGTCCGGCGCCGACCATGGGTGTTTCCGCCCGCAAGGCGGCCGCCAGATCCCGGACGCGCGGGTGGGCGAACAGGTACGCGAGTGGCACGTGAAGGCCGAGCCGGCCGGCCAGTGCGGCACGGACCCGGATGGCGGACAAGGAGTTTCCGCCCAGCGTGAAGAAGTCGTCGTCGCGTCCGACCTTCTCGACACACAGTTCGGCGCCGAAGACGTCCGCGACCGCGTGTTCGTCGGCTGTTTCCGGCGCGGTGTACGCCCGCGACGACGGTTCCGGGTCGGGGAGGGCGGCGCGGTCCAGCTTGCCCGTCGAGCCGAGCGGGAAGGCATCCAGGACGAGGAGGTCCGAGGGAATCATGTAGCCGGGCAGCCGCTTTCGGGCCGCTGCCAGAACCTCGTCCGGGCACGGGGTGGTACCGGTGACGGCGCGCAGGTATCCGACGAGCCGCTCCCGGCGGATGGCGACCACGGCTTCGGCCACGTCCGGGTGGGCGCGCAACGCGGCCTCCACCTCCCCCGGCTCCAGCCGTTGACCCCGCAGTTTGAGCTGGAAGTCGGTGCGGCCCAAGTATTCCAGTCCACCATCGCGGGTGCGGCGGACCAGGTCGCCGGTGCGGTACATACGTTCCCCCACCCCGCCGAAGGGGTCGGCGACGAAGCGGTCGGCGGTGCCCGCGGGGCGGCCGAGGTAGCCGCGGGCGAGCTGCGTGCCCGCGACGTACAGTTCCCCGGGTGCGCCAGGCGGCACCGCGTGCAGGCGGGCGTCGAGCACGTAGGCGCGGGAATTCCAGTGCGGCGCACCGATGGAGATCGGGCCGCCGTCGTGGTCGGTCACATCGGCTCCGGTGATGGAGATGGTCGCCTCGGTGGGCCCGTAGAGGTTGTGCAACCGGGCCGGGCTCGCGGCCCGGAACCGCGCGATCAGCTCGGCGGGCAGGGGCTCGCCGCCGACGCACACCACCCGCAGGCCGGACAGCGCGCCGTCGGGCGCGAACTCCAGCAGCGCTCGCAGCAGGGACGGGACCGTGAGGAAAGACGTCACTCGATGCCGGATCAGGAGGTCCGCGAGGTGGTCCGGATCGGTGCGACGAGCGGTCGACGGGACCACCAGGTGACCGCCCACGGCGAGCGGGGCGGTGTAGCCGATGAGGGAGGCGTCGAACGTGCTCGGCACCAGCTGGATGTAGGTATCGCTCTGGGACAGACCGTATTCGGCGGTGAGGAAGGCGATGTGGTTGGCCATGGCGGCGTGCGAGATGCCGACGCCTTTCGGGCGGCCCGTGGACCCGGAGGTGAAGAGCAGGTACGCGAGGTCCTGTTCGCGCAGTGGCCGCGACCGGTCGGCGTCCGTGATCGGTGCGGGTGAGAAGCTCTCCAGCTCCGGGGCATTCACGAGATCGGCGGTCACAACGCAGACGGGCTCCGCGGTGGCGAGCATGTCGGCGGTGCGTTCGGCGGGCTGGTCGGGGTCGATCGGCAGATACGTGCCGCCCGCCTGCACGATGGCGTAGAGGCAGATCACGAGATCGGATCCGGGATGCACGGCCGCGCCGACCACCGTGCCGGGTCCGACGCCCGACGCGATCAGCTTGCGCGCCAACCTGTTCGACCGCTCGAAGAGTTCGCCGTACGTCAGCGCGGTGCCGTCATCGGTCACGGCCACCAGTTCGGGAGTGCGCACCGCCCGATCGGTGAAGCCACTGAACAGGAACCTCTGCGGCACCTCGCGCCGCGGACCCGTCGTCGGCAGGGCCGCGAGTTCGGCGGGATCGGTGAAGGGCAGGTCGCCGACGGGTGCGTGCGGATCGGCGGCGATGGCGGCGAGCACGGCGACCACCCGCGCGCCGAGCCGGACGATCGTGCTCTCGTCGAACAGGTCGGTGGCGTACCGCCACGAACAGTGCAGTCCCGCAGGACCTTCGGCATCCTGCTGCGGCACCACGGTCAGCTGGAGATCCATCGGTGACACCGTCTCGCCGAGATCGATTCCGGTGACGGTGAGCCCCGGCAGTCGCAGCACCTGGTCGCCGAAGTTCTGGAACGACAGCGCCACCTGGAACAGCGGGTGATGGGCCTGGGTGCGGGGTGGATCCAGTGCGGCCACCAGCCGTTCGAAGGGCAGCTCGGCATGCGCGAAGGCGGCCAGGTCGGTGTCACGCACCCGGTCCAGCAGGTCGGTGAAGTGCTCGGCCGGGTCGATGCGGGTGCGCAGGACCAGGGTGTTGACGAACATGCCCACGACATCGTCGAGTTCGGGTTCCCCGCGGCCCGCCACCGGCGCGCCCACGGCCACATCGTCCACTCCGGCCAGCCGCGCCAGGACGACAGCGAGCGCGGCGTGCACCACCATGAACAGCGAGACGCCCCGGGAGCGGGCCAGCTCCTCCACCGCCCGATGCAGGATAGCGTCCACCCGGAAGTGCTGTGCCGCACCGCGATGCGAGGCGACCGCCGGGCGCGGTCGGTCGACGGGCAGGTCCAGCAGGGGCGGCAATCCCGCGAGCGCGGTCCGCCAATGACCGAGCTGTTCGGCATGCAGCGAGCCGGGATCGTCTGCCGCGCCGAGTAATTCGCGCTGCCACACCGCGTAGTCGGCGTAGTGCACCGGCAGCGGTGTCCAGTCCGGGGCGACGCCCCGGGTGCGGGCGGCGTAGGCGGTCATGAGGTCGCGGGTCAAGGGGACCATGGAGAAGCCGTCGGCGGCCAGATGGTGGATGACCACCCCGAGCACGTGATCCCGCTCCGCGATCCGGAACAGCCGCAGCCGTAGCGGAACCTCCGCGGTGACATCGAACCCCGTGCCCACCAGAGCCATCAGTTCGCTCCGCACTCCGGACTCGGTCAAGTCGGCCGCGACCGGGTCGACCGGCACGGCGTCCGCCGGGCGGATGTCCTGATACCCGTCGCCACCGTCCTCGGGATAGACGGTCCGCAGGGCCTCGTGCCGTTCGACCAGGTCCCGCAGGGCCCACGCGAGCGCGGCCACGTCGAGTTCCCCGGTCAATCGCAGCGCGAACGGAATGTTGTAGGCCGCCGACTCCGGATCCAGGCGTGCCAGGAACCACATGCGCTGCTGCGCGAGCGACAGCGGGACCCGCGTCTCCGGCCGTCGGGCCGAGGTCAGCACGGGCCGATCACCGGTGCCGAGCCCGTCGATGGCCGCCGCCAGCGCCGCGACCGTCGGATGCTCGAACACCAGCAGCACGGGCACCCGGACGGCCCGGCCCGCTCCCAGCCGTCCCGCCAATCTCGTGGCGAGCAAGGAGTTTCCGCCGAGGTCGAAGAAGTCGTCGACCGCTCCCACTCGCGGGACACCGAGCAGCTCCGTGAAGGCCGCCGCCACCTCCCGCTCGGTCGCGGTCAGGGCCCGCCGGTTCGGCCGGGCGGCGAAGACCGGCTCGGGCAGCGCGTCGCGATCCAGCTTCCCGGACGGGGTCAGCGGAAGGCTGTCGAGCACCGTGATGGCGGCCGGCACCGCGTGGCGCGGAAGCTGTTGCCGCGCATAGTCGGTCAGCGCGGCGGCATCGATATCGGTGCCGGGGAGGGGCACAACGTACGACACCGGCCCATCGACTCCACTGGGCAGCCGTCGCACCAGCGTGGTCGCGAAAGCGACGGATTCGTGGGCGAACAGCACCGCGTCGACTTCGTCGAGCTCCACCCGGATGCCACGGATCTGTACCTGGGAGTCGTTGCGCCCCAGATATTGCAGTCCCGGCACCCCGTCCCGACCGAGCACCCACCGCACCATGTCTCCGGTGCGATAGATGCGCTCCCCCTTGCCGTTCGGGTGCGGCACGAAGCGCGCGGCGGTCAGCCCGGCCCGCCGGTGATAGCCGCGCGCGAGCCCCGGCCCGGCCAGGTAGAGCTCGCCGGCCACTGCGGTCGGCACCGGCCGCAGCCGCGCGTCGAGCACCAGGGCGGTCACGCCGGGAATGGGTCCGCCGATGGTGACGGTGTCCGCGCTGGTGAGCGGGTCGCTGATGGTCGCGGCGACGGTGGTCTCGGTGGGTCCGTACAGATTGAAGAACCCGCGCCCCGGTGACCAGCGGGCCACCAGATCGGGCGGGCATTCCTCACCACCCGCGACCACGACCGCGAGGTCCGGCAAATTCGAGGCATCGATCCCGGCCAGCGCGGCCGGGGTGATGAAAGCGTGGGTCACCCGCTCGGCCCGCAGCAGCTCCGCGAGCTCGCGGCCGCCGAAGCAGTCGGCGGGCGCGACGACCATGGTGGCCGCCGAGCCGACGGCCAGCAGGAGTTCCAGGACGGCCGCGTCGAAGCTGGGCGACGCGAAGTGCAGGGTGCGGGAATCCGGGGCGACCCGGAAGCGGCGGGTGAGTTCGCCGCAGAGCCCGGCCAATCCGGTGTGGGTGACCGCGACGCCCTTGGGGAGGCCCGTCGAACCGGAGGTGTAGACGACGTAGGCGATGTCGTCGCCGTGCACGCGGCGGGTGCGGTCGGTGTAGTGCAGTGGTTCGGCCGAGATGTCGGCCAGTTCCGCGCGGCAGTCCGGGGCGTCGAGTTCGAGCCAGTCGAGTCCGTCACCGAGCCGCTCGCGGGTGGCGGTGAGGGTGAGTCCGCAGGCCGCGCCCGCGTCGGCGAGCATGTGCGCGACCCGGTCCGGCGGGTAGGCGGGATCGACGGGCACGAAGGCCGCCCCGGATTTGGCGACCGCCCAGACCGCGACGACGGCCTCGGCCGAACGCGGCAGCGCCAGCACCACGCGGTCGCCGGGACCGAGTCCGCGGGCGATGAGCAGCCGGGCCACCCGGGTGGAGTAGGCGTCGAGCCGGGCATAGGTGAGCGAGCGTCCGCCCGCGCGCAGGGCGATGCCGTCCGGTCTGCTCTCGACCGCGGCGGCCAGCAGACGCGGCAGCGTGTGGACCCGTCTTCGGCCGCCGGGACCCGGCGCCCGGCGTGCCGCGGGAAGATCGACGGTCACCGGTTCCTACCTTCAAAGCCTCGACTCGCGTACCCACCCGAGCGAACTGATTACCGGTCCGGAGCTGATCGGGCAATACATCGGTCGAGCGCCCCCGCGCCGAGGCTACCAGCGCAAATGCCGGGCAAACGGGCGAGTGCGGTGGCTCACGCCCCGGCCGCGGCGTGCAGCAGTGGCGCGGGCCGGCGCCGGACCGGCAGGCCCGCGAGCGGCTCGCCGAGGTAGTCGGTGAACAGCTCCGCCAGCGGCCGCGCCTCGACGGTGTCGAAGCCACAGGACCGCAGCAGCGCCTCGATGTCCTCGTGCTCGAAGTAGCTGAGCCAGGGCTCGCTGATGGCGGCGATCCGGGCGGCGCGCTCGCGGACCGACGCGCGTTCCTCGTCGGTGCTGCCGCTGCTCAGGTAGTCCAGCACCAGGTGCACCGGCCGTCCCTGTCCGGCGATGAAACGCAGGGTGTCCTCGATGGCGGGCCGGGTCAGGTACATGACCACGCCGAGCCACACGAACACCGCGGACCGCTCGCGGTCGAAGCCGACGGCGGCCAAACCCGCTGCCAGCGTATCGGTTTCGAAATCCACGGGCACGAAGGTGAGCGACTCGGGGATGTCGATCCCGGCCTGCGCGAGCATGTCGCGCTTCCAGTTCTGGGTGTCCGGGTGATCGACCTCGAACACGCGCAGTCCCGGATACGGATGGCGGTATCCGAAGGTGTCGAGCCCCGCCCCGAGGATCACCACCTGCTCGGTTCCCGCCGCGACCGCGTTCGCCACCACGTCCTCGGCGAATCGAGCCCGGGCGGCGAGGAAATAGCGCCGGATCCGCTGCCGGGTGTCCGCACCGCCGGGCCGGTCCAGGGTCGCGGTGTCGAGATCGGCGATCCGCTCGGCGGTGACGCCCACGATCTTCGCCGCCAGCGGATCGGTGAAGACCCGTGGTTCGCCCGAGAGCTGGTGGTAGGCGCGCGCGTACGCGGTCGCCAAGGCGGTTCTGCTGGCCCGACCGATCTCCATGCCCGCCAGCCTAGAACCGATCTCGTAGGCTTTCGCCGTGAACGCGATGAGGCCTAGAGCACTGCTGTTCGATGTCCAGGGAACCGCCACCGACTTCCACTCGACCATCGTGCGGGCCGCCGTCGCGGCCGCCGGGGAGCTGAGCCCGGACCAGGACTGGGGGAAGTTCGTGAACGACTGGCGCGCGGCCTATTTCGCGGAGACCTCCCGGCAGCCCGCGGACAGCGGGTGGGTGAGCGTGGCGTCGATCTACCGCAAGACCCTCGACCCGCTGCTCGAGTCCGAGGCCATCGATCTGAAGCTCGCCGCCCGCGACGACCTGGCCCGCGCCTGGGCGCGGCTGGATCCCTGGCCCGACACCGTCCCCGGCCTGCGCCGCCTGCGCGCGAACTTCACCCTCGCGACCCTGTCCAATGCCGATGTCAGTGCGGTGGTGGAGATTACGCGCCACGGCGACCTCCCCTGGCACGCGGTCTTCGCCGCCGAGATGGTGGGCGCGTTCAAGCCGGATCCGCGCACCTACGGCCTGGCCGCCCGCTACCTGGGCCTGGAGCCGTCGGAGATCATGATGGTGGCCAGCCACAAGTACGACATCCGGGCCGCGCGCGAGCTCGGTTTCCGGACCGCGTTCGTGGCCCGGCCGCTCGAATACGGCGACCCCGCGCTCGCCGATGCCGAGTTCTCCGCCGAGTTCGATATCAATGCCGTGGATTTCCTGGATCTGGCCGACCAGCTCGCCTGCTGAGCGCCGATCGGTCTCCTAGAGTGGCAGGTGGGCGTTTTCGATACGGGAGGATCGGCCTTGTCCACAACACTGGTGAAGGGTCAGAACGGCGCACTGGCCGCGGCGGAGGTGGTGGTCTCCGTCCGGGTGGCGGCCACCGCCGAATTGTCGGCGCTGCTGGTGACCGAGCAGGGGAAAGTGCGCTCGGACAATGACTTCGTGTTCTACAACCAACCGACCGGTCCGGGAGTGCGGCTACGCAATGGCGTGGCCGGGCAGCCCGCCGACCTGGCGGTCTCACTGGCGCAGGTGCCCGCCGAGATCACCCAGATCCGGGCGGTCATCACCCTCGACGGGACCGGGGCCACCTTCGGGCGGATCGCCCCGCCGATCGCGGTGGTGTCCGACCCGGGCGGAAACGCGCTCTACGAGTACAAGATCGAGGACCTGCAGAGCGAGTCCATCGTCATCGCGATCGAGCTGTACCGGCGCTACGGCGCCTGGAAGGTGCGGGCGGTCGGACAGGGGTACGCGGGCGGATTCGCGGCCCTGGTCAGCGATCACGGCGTGACCGTCGAGGACGCGCCGCGGCCCGCGTCGACGCCCGTCGCTCCCCCACCGCCGCCGTCGGCCTACCCGCCGCCGATCGCTCCGCCACCGGTCCCGCCGACACCGGCCGACCGCACCCAGCCGGCCCCTTATCCGCCGCAGCCCACGGAGGGCGGGCTCTCGGGCGCCAAGCCGGTGAATCTGTCCAAGGGCCAACGCGTCACGCTGCGCAAGGAGGGCGGGGTCGCGCTCACCCGCATCCGCATGGGCCTGGGCTGGGACCCCGCCAAACAGGGCGGACTGTTCGGCCGCCGCGCCGCGAACATCGACCTGGACGCCTGGGTGGCCATGTTCGCCGACCGGCACCTGGTGGACGTCGCCTACTACGGCCAGCTGATCTCGAAGGACGGGTCCATCCGGCACTCCGGCGACAACCTGACCGGCGAGGGCGCGGCCGGGGACGACGAGGTGATCCTGGTCGACCTGAGTCGCATTCCGCGCCATGTGAATACGCTGCTCTTCATCGTCACCTCCTACCAGGGCCACACCTTCGAGCAGGTGAGCAATGCCTACTGCCGGCTGGTGGACGACACCACGCAGGCCGAGCTGGCCCGCTACGCGCTGGCGGGCGGCATGCCGTTCACGGCCATCGCCATGGCGAAGGTGTTCCGCTCGGGCGGCGAATGGAAACTGCAGGCCATCGGCGAGGGCTTCCAGGCCAAGCACCCCGGCGAGGCGGTGCCGCAGCTGGGCCGGTTCATCACCGTGGACTGAACCGGCTCACAGCAATCCGACCACCTGGGAGGCCGCTTCGACCGGGTGCCCGGCCTCGATCGGGTGGCCCAGCGCCGACACCTTCCAGATGCCGTCCTCGCGATGCACCTTGGCCACCACCATGCCGGTGTGCGCGCCGCCCGAGCTCAGGTTGGAGCGGGTGAGCTCGGTGCTGGTGGTGCCGTCGGTCAAGCGCCAGAACGCGTTCCGGACCCGTTCGAAGGTGTGGCCGGCGTAGGAGGTGATGACGAAGACGATGGCGGTGACCTGCGGGCCGATCCGGGTCAGGTCCACGGTGATGGTCTCGTCGTCACCCTTGCCCTCACCGGTCAGGTTGTCGCCGGAGTGCCGGATGGCGCCGTCCTTGGTGACGAGCTGACCGTAGTAGGCGGCGTCGATCAGATCGTGCCCCGCGTAGACCAGGGCCGAGGCGTCCAGGTCGATCTCGACCGGCCGCGAACCCCATTTGTGCTGGACGTGCACCGGATCCCAGCCCAGGCCCATCTTGACGAAGCTCAGGTCCTGCCCCTGCCGGCGCAGGGCCACGGTGTCGCCGGACTTCATGACCGGCGCGATCACCGCGGCGGGCCGGGCCGCGTTCGGTGAATTGCTGATGGACACACCGTGATCGGCGACCAGCGCCGCGAAGCCGCGGGGGTGGCCGAAGCCGACCGCACGGGCGTACCAGCCGTCCTCGCCGCGGTCCAGGTCCACCGCCGCCACCGTGGTCTCGTTGCCGAGGCCGTCGATCACGTACTCGTACAGCGGGTTTCCGCGATCGTCGGCGATGCCGATGTGCGGGGCGGGATGGTCGCCGAAGCGGCTGTCGCGGTCGTCGAGGCTGGCCACGATGCGAATATGGGCCACGCCCGGCGGCACGGCGCTCAGATTCACCGCGACGGCGTGCTGCCCGGGCACCAGCTGGATGCCGGGGCCGGTGGGCTGGTTGTAGAAGATCAGGTCGGTATCGTCGCGTACCGCACCGCGATCGGTCAGGAGCAGCGCGGCGAGATCGACTCCCGCGCTGAAGTGCACCGTCACGGTGATGTCCGAGACGCCCAGTTCACCGGTCTGCCCTTGGGTGAGAAGTGCGGCCACGCTCACCACTCTATGGGTTCGGCCGGTCACCCGGATGAAACGAACCCATATCTGTTTCGCGCGTGGCACTCTGTGCGCGCGAACCCTGGGGCATATGTGGACATTTGGCCATCTTCCGGCGAATCGTTGTATGCCACAGGGTGAATCGGTCGCATGTTCAGTGGGCGAGCCGCGGACGGAGCGCGAACACCGCCCACAGCACCAGGCCGACCACGGTCGCGGCCACACCGATCTCGCACACCCGCGTCCAGCCGCCCGCCTCGAACGCGGCCCCGGCCGTCACCGATCCGGTCACGCCGCCGAGGAAGTAGGTGACCATGTAGGCCGTGGTCAGGCGGCTGCGCGCGGCCGGATCCAGGGTGTAGATGGCCGACTGGTTGGTCAGATGCGCGCCCTGGATACCGAAGTCGAAGACCACCAGCGCCGCGATCAACGCCACCACGTTGTGCCCGCCCCAGATCACCAGCGCCCAACTGGCCAGCAACACCAGCCAGGTCAGTGTGGTGACGCGGCGCAGGTGCCCGCGGTCGGCCAGCCGGCCCACCACCGGCGCGCCCAACGCCCCGACCACGCCCGCCAGGCCGAACAGGCCGATCACGAATTCGCCGTAGTGGTACGAACTTCCGCCCGAGCCGGACAGCTGGAACGCCAGCGCGGTCCACACCAGCGAGAAGCTCCCCATCAGGATGAAGCCGAGCAGCATGCGCTGCCGCAACACCGCGTGGCGGCGGATCAGACCCAGGATCGACACCAGCACCCGCGGATAGCTCTCCCCGGTCGCCGCGCGCGGGGTGGCGGGCGCGAGCAGGTACACGCTGATCGCCATCACCACCTGCAATCCGGCCGCCACCAGCAGCACCGCGCGCCAGCCGCCCAGCTGCGCCACCGCTCCGGCCAGCACGCGCGACAACAGGATGCCCAGCAGCAGGCCGCTCATGACGGTGCCGACCACCTGCCCGCGGCGCGCCGGATCGGCCAGCGCCGAGGCCCACGGCACGACCACCTGCGCCGCCGAGGCCGCGACCCCGGTGGCCACCACACCGGCGACCAGCACCGCGTAGTTCGGCGCGAACGCCGACACCAGCAGGGCCGCCACCGAGGCGAGCAGCAGCACCGGCACCATGCGGTGGCGGCGCAGGAAGTCGCCGAGCGGGACCAGGAACGCCAGGCCGCACAGGTAGCCGATCTGGGCCGCACTCACCAGCAGGGCCGCGCTCGCGGTGGACACCTTCAGGTCACCGGCGACCTGGTGCAGCAGGGGTTGCAGGTAGTAGTTGCCCGCGGCCGAGGAGCCCGCGGTCACCGCGAACACCAGCACCGTCGTCCGGGTCAGCGTCGCGGACGTCTCGGGCGCGATCGGTGCGGGCATCTGGGCGCGGAGCGTGGAAACCATCACCGATTCATCGTGAGGCGGGATTCCGATCTATAAAAGCGATGGTTTTCGATACTGCCATCTATCGAATAGATGACAGGGCTAGGCTCGACCCATGGAACTGCGTCAGATCGAGTGCTTCCTGGCCTGCTGCGACCACCGGTCCTTCACCGCCGCGGCCCGCCACCTCAACCTGGTGCAGTCGGCGGTCTCCACCAGCGTCGCCAAACTCGAGCACGAACTCGGGGTGCGCCTGTTCGACCGCACCCCGCGCACCCTCGAGCTGACCGTCGCGGGCCGGGCCATGGTCGCGCCCGCCCGCACCCTGCTGCGCGCCCGCGGCGACATCGTGGATGCCATCGACGCCGCGCGCGGGGAGATCCGCGGCGAGGTGGTCGTCGGCAATCTGATGAACATCCACAACATCGACCTGGCGGGCATCATCGCCGAACTGCACCGGCGGTATCCGGAGGTGACCCTGCGGATGCGCCAGAGCATCTCCGGCATGGCCGGCAATGTGGCCGGGCTGCTGGACAATTCGCTCGAACTGGCGCTACTCGCGGGCATGAGCGACGAATTCCCCGGCCTCACCACCCATCTCATCGCCGAGGAGACGCTGGTGCTGTGCACCGCGCCCGGGCATCCGCTGGCGGGCCGTCCCTTCCACGCCGCCGACCTGCACGGGGTGCGGTTCATCGACTTCCCGCCGGGCTGGGGCATCCGCACCATCGCCGACGAGCTGTTCCCGGGCCGCTACCCGGTCATCGAGGTGGCCGATCAGGCGTTCGCACTGGAGTTGGCGGCCAAGGATTTCGGGGTCGCGCTGATCCCGCTGTCGGTCGCGCGGCTCTCCCCCGGCGTCCCGTTCGCCGATTACCGGCCGTATCCGCTGCCCTGGCGACTGTGCGTCGGGCACGCGGCCGCGCGCACGCCGTCCAATGCGGCGCGCACCGTCATCGGCGCGCTGACCGGCACCGGCGACGCGCTCAGGGCCGGGCGATCGAGGGCGGGCCGGTGACCGTCAACGGCGGGAGCGGCTGCGTGTAGCGCTCGATCTCCACCAGCGACAACTGGCCGGTGCACCCCTGGCTCAGGCGCGAGGCGCCGCGATCCCGGGTGACGGCGTTGGGGTTTCCGTGGCGGCAGAAGGTGGCGTCGTCCGGGTCGGGGTCGTACCAGGCGCCGGTGGACAACTGCGCGACGCCGGGGCGCACCGAATCGCTGATCTCCAGCCCGGCCAGGCAGCTGCCGCGATCGTTGAAGATCCGGACGATGTCGCCCGCGGCGAGACCGCGCGCGGCCGCGTCGTCCGGGTGCAGCCGGACCGGCTCGTGACCCTGGATCTTCGAGGACTGGCTGTGCGCGCCGATATCGAGCTGACTGTGCAGTTTGGTCCGAGGCTGGTTGGCCACCAACTGGATCGGGAACCGGGCCGCCAGCGGGCCGCCCAGCCATTCGTCCGGTTCGAGCCACACCGGGTGGCCGGGGCAGTCGTCGTAGCCGAAGCCCGCGATGGTCTCGGAGAAGATCTCGATCCGCCCGCTCGGGGTGTGCAGCGGGTGGGCGTCCGGGTCGGCGCGGAAGTCGGCGAAGGCCACGTGCTCCTCGGCTTCGATCGGCAGGTCCAGGGCTTCCCCGGCCCAGAAGGTGTCGTAGTCGGGCATCTGGTGACCGCGGGCGCTCAATCGGTCGCGCCACTCGTCGTAGAGGTGGCGCAGCCATTCCCCGGCCGTCCGGCCCTCGGTGAATTCCTTACCGACGCCGAGCCTTTCGGCCAGTTCGCCGAACATCCAGTAGTCATCGCGGGCCTGCGCGTGCGGCCGGGTCAGGGCGGGCATCGGGAACAGGTAGCGGTCACCCTCGCCCGAGCCGTAGTCGTCGCGTTCGATGGTCATGGTCGAGGGCAGCACGATGTCGGCGTGCCGGGCCGTGGCCGACCAGAACGGATCGTGCACCACCACGGTGTCCGGGCGGCCGAACGCGGTGCGCAGCCGGGCCAGGTCCTGATGGTGATGGAAGGGGTTGCCGCCGGCCCAATAGACCAGGCGGATGGCGGGATACGTGCGATGCTCGCCGTTGTACTCGTACGGCTCACCCGGGTTCAGCAGCATGTCCGCGATGCGCGCGACGGGGATGAAGTCGTGGATCGCGTTGCGCCCCTGCGGCAGTTTCGGCGGCGAGGTGACCCGCACGGCCAGGCCGACATTCCCGGCCGACCCGTAGCCGTGGCCGAATCCGCCTCCGGGCATACCGATCTGACCGAGCATGGCGGCCAGCACCACGCCCAGCCACAGGGGCTGCTCCCCGTAGCGGGCCCGCTGTAGCGACCAGCTCACCGTGACGAGGGTTCGGGCGGCGGCCATCTCGCGGGCCAGGGTGCGAATCCGGTCGGCGGGAACACCGGTGATGGGCTCGGCCCACTCCGGGTCCTTCACGATGCCGTCCTCCGCGCCGCGCACATAGTCGCGGAAGCGGTCGTAACCGACGGTGTAGCGGTCCAGGAAAGCGTTGTCCGCCAACCCTTCCGTATCCAGCACCTGGGCCAGCGCGAGCATCAGCGCGGCATCGCTGCCGGGCCGGGACGCGATCCATTCGGCGTGCGCCTCGGCCGGGCTGTCGTCGCGCAGCGGGCCGATGGTGACGAAGCGGCAGCCGTTGGTGTGCGCGGTCTCGATCCAGCCGCGGCCATTGTGCTTGGAGACCCCGCCGGGCGAGACGACGACGTTCTTCGGCGACAGTCCGCCGAAGGAGACGATCAGCTCGGCCTCCCTGGCCAGTACCGACTTGGTGGTGGCCCGGGACATGATGGTGCCCATATCGGCGAGGATGTGCGGCAGCAACACCGTCGACGCGCCCAGGCTGTAGCTGTTGCGGTGCGCAACGTAGCCGCCGAGGCAGTTCAGGAATCGGTGAACCTGGCTCTGCGCGTGATGGAATCGGCCCGCACTGGCCCAGCCGTAGGAGCCGCCGTAGACCGCGCCCGCACCGAATTCCCGGTACACCCTGGACAATTCACCGGCCAGCAGATCCAGCGCGGTCTCCCACGAGACCGGCACGAACTCCTCCGCACCGCGCGGCCCGGGCCCGGGGCCGTGTTCCAGCCAGCCGCGCCGCACATAGGGCTGGTCGATGCGAGCCGGATGATGCTGAGCCGAGGCGACATTCTCGATGAGCGGAGTGGGTTCGGGGTCCGCGCGCCACGGGCGGACCGCGGTCAGCCGTTCGCCGTCACTGTCCGCTTCGAGAACGCCCCAGTGGGTGAGGTGCGTGGCCATGCCCCTCAACATACGCCCGGCCGGTCGGGGCGGGGTTGCGCAATCGGTAGCTCGGAGTACGCTCATTTTTGAGTCCACTCAGTTACGCAGGTAGGGTTGGAGGTGTCGGATGGCCACGACGGCCACATCGGCGCATGTCGGACGACGGCAACGCGAGATGCACGACAAACAGTCCAGGATCTTCGAGGCGGCCGCGACCCTGTTTGCCGAACAGGGCTTCGACCGGGTCACCACCCAGCAGATCTCCGATCGCGCCGATATCGCGGCGGGCACGCTGTTCCGCTACGCGGCCACCAAAGGCGAACTGCTGCTGATGGTTTACAACGAGGAGCTGCGCACCGCGCTGGAGGTCGGCGCGGATCAGGCTCGCGCGCAGGCCGATACCGTCGCGGCGGTGTGCGAGATGCTGGGCCCGCTGCTGCGGACCGCCGCGCAACGGCCCGAGAACACCATCGTCTACCAGCGTGAACTGCTTTTCGGCTCACCCACCGACAAGTACCGCTCCGAGGGCCTGGCCCTGGTGGCCCGGCTGGAGTCCATGATCGCCGAACGGCTCGTCGCCGACTCCGGCGCGACGGGGTCGCAGCAGGTCGAGGAGCAGGCGCGAGTAGCCGGTCGCAGCGTCTTCGCGGTGCTGCATCTGGCCCTGGCCCGGCCGTCCACCGGCGCGCACCCCGGGCACGACGCCATGGCGGATCTGCGGGCGCAGATCACACAGATAATCACCGGATTCTTCACATCCACAGGGAGGCAATGACAATGGGCATCGAGATCCGCAAGGTCACCGTGCTCGGCACCGGAGTGCTGGGTTCCCAGATCGCGTTCCAGACCGCGTTCCGCGGCTTCGACGTCACCGGCTACGACATCGACGACGCGGCGCTGACCGCGGCCCGCGGACGCTTCGACAAACTGGCCGCCACCTACCGCGAGCAGGTGCCGGGCGCGGGCGAGGCCGAGGCGACCGCGGCGGGCATCGCGCTCAGTTCCGATCTGGGCGCGGCGGTTTCGGAGGCCGACCTGGTGATCGAGGCGGTGCCGGAGGTGCTCTCGCTCAAGCAGGAGATCTACGAGAAGCTGGGCAAGCTCGCCCCCGAGCGCACCATCTTCGCCACCAACTCCTCCACCCTGCTGCCCAGCGCCATCAAGGATTTCACCGGCCGGCCCGACCGGTTCCTGGCGCTGCACTTCGCGAATCAGGTGTGGCACTTCAACACCGCCGAGATCATGGGCACCGACGACACCGATCCGGCCGTCTATCAGGCGGTGGTGGGCTTCGCCTCCGCCATCGGCATGGTGCCCATCGAACTGCACAAGGAGAAGGCGGGCTACGTCCTCAACTCGCTGCTGGTGCCGCTGCTCAACGCGGCCATGAACCTCGCCGAGGGCGGCTACGCCGAGCCCGAGGCGGTGGACAAGACCTGGCGCATCGGCACCGGCGCTCCGGCCGGGCCGTTCCAGATCCTCGACATCATCGGGCTCACCACGCCCTACAACATCCTGATGAGCGGCGACGCCACCAGGCAGCGAATCGCGCAGTGGCTCAAGGACAACTACATCGACAAGGGCAAACTCGGCATCGCCACCGGAGAGGGTTTCTACAAGTACACGGCCTAGGCGCACACCGTTTTTCCGGACCGATCCCCAAGGGACAGGAGTTCTGATGGAGTACACCAGCGGCAACTACGAAGCCTTCGCGCGACCCCGCAAGCCCGCGGGCGTGGACGGCAAGACGGCCTGGTTCGTCGGGTCGGGTCTGGCCTCGTTGTCCGGCGCGGCCTTCCTCATCCGCGACGGCCGGATGCCCGGTGACAAGATCACCATTCTGGAAGAGCTGAAGATCCCCGGCGGCGCGCTCGACGGCATCAAGGAACCGAAGAAGGGCTTCGTCATTCGCGGTGGCCGCGAGATGGAGAACCACTTCGAATGCCTGTGGGACCTGTTCCGGTCCATCCCGTCCCTGGAGGTCGAGGACGCCAGCGTGCTCGACGAGTTCTACTGGCTCAACAAGGACGACCCGAACTTCTCGCTGGAGCGCGCCACCGTCGATCGCGGGCAGAGTGCGCAGACCAAGAACCTCTTCACGCTGAACGACAAGGCGCAGAAGGACGTCACCAAGATCTTCCTCGCCACCCGGGAGGAGATGGAGGGCAAGCGCATCAACGAGGTGTTCTCGAAGGACTTCTTCGAGAGCAACTTCTGGATGTACTGGCGCACCATGTTCGCCTTCGAGGACTGGCACAGCGCGCTGGAGATGAAGCTGTACCTGCACCGGTTCGTGCACCACATCGGTGGGCTGCCGGACTTCTCGGCGCTGAAGTTCACCAAGTACAACCAGTACGAGTCGCTGGTGCTGCCGCTGTACCGGTGGCTGCTGGACCAGGGCGTGACGTTCAAGTTCGACACCACCGTCACCGACGTCGACTTCGAGATCAGCGGGGATCGCAAGCAGGCCACCCGGATTCACTGGACCTCCGAGGGCGTCGACGGCGGGGTGGATCTGGGTCCGGACGATCTGCTGCTGATGACCATCGGGTCGCTGACCGAGAACTCCGACGAGGGCGACCAGCACACGCCGGCCAAGCTGAACGAGGGCCCGGCCCCGGCGTGGGATCTGTGGCGGCGCATCGCGGCCAAGGACGAGGCTTTCGGGCGGCCGGACGTGTTCGGGTCGCATATCCCCGAGACCAAGTGGGAGTCGGCCACCGTCACCACGCTGGATCAGCGCATCCCCGAATACATTCAGAAGATCTGTAAGCGAGATCCCTTCAGCGGCAAGGTCGTCACCGGCGGCATCGTCACCGTGAAGGACTCCAGCTGGCTGATGAGCTGGACGGTGAACCGGCAGCCGCACTTCAAGCAGCAGCCCAAGGATCAGATCGTGGTCTGGGTGTACGCGCTGTTCGCCGACAAGCCCGGCGACTACGTGAAGAAGACCATGCAGGAGTGCACCGGCGAGGAGATCACCCAGGAATGGCTGTACCACCTGGGCGTGCCCGAGTCCGACATCCCCGAACTGGCGGCGGAGGCGGCGCGCTGCGTGCCGGTGATGATGCCGTACGTGACCGCCTTCTTCATGCCGCGCAAGGCCGGTGACCGGCCCGACGTGGTGCCCGCGGGTTCGGTGAACTTCGCGTTCATCGGGCAGTTCGCGGAGACCAGCCGAGACTGCATCTTCACCACCGAGTACTCGGTGCGCACCGGGATGGAGGCGGCGTATCAGCTGCTCGACATCGAGCGGGGTGTGCCGGAGGTGTTCAACTCCACCTACGACATCCGCACGCTGCTGACCGCCATGACCCGGCTGCGCGACGGCGATCCGATCGACCTGCCCGGGCCGGAGCTGCTGTGGCGCGGGGTGGCGAAGCGGCTCGGCAACAACGAGATCGGCGAGCTGCTGACCCGGTACGGGGTCATCGGCACATAGCGCCCGCCGCGACGGCCCGGTTCCGCAGGGGATCGGGCCGTCGTCGTCTCCACACCCGGCCGCGAGCTGGATAGTGAACTAATTGTCTATATGAACCCTGGACAGTTCATGCGGCCACGAGCTACCGTTCGAATCAATAGGCAATGATTTGACTACCAGGATGTGAGGGATCATGCACGCGTTCCGTCAGGCCGTCGAGGCCCGCGATGCCGCGGCCATCGAAGCGCTGCTCGCCGACAATGTCGTGTTCACCAGCCCGGTCGCCTTCAAGCCGTACCCGGGTAAGGCCATCACCGCGGCCATCCTGCGCGGGGTGCTCCGGGTGTTCGAGGACTTCCGGTACGTGAAGGAGATCGGCGCGCCCGACGCCGCCGATCACGCGCTGGTGTTCGAGACGACGGTCTCGGGCAAGCGCATCACCGGGTGCGACTTCCTGCACCTCGACGCCGACGGGAAGATCGACGAGTTCACCGTCATGGTTCGCCCGCTCTCCGGTGCGCAGGCGCTGGCCGAGGCCATGGCCGCCCAGTTCGCGCAGATCCAGGCCGAGGCCGTCGCGCAAATCGAACGGGAGGCGGCGGCGGCCGAACGCCAGGCGGCGGGTGCGTGAACGTGTTCGCGGGGGCCGCCGTAGCCGCCGGTTTCCTGGGATGATCCACGGACAGTCACCGAAAGGCCGATCCGCCATGACCGATGGCACCTACACCCGTTACGTCGCGCTCGGCGACAGCCAGACCGAGGGCGTCGGCGACGGCGACGACCGGACCGGCCTGCGGGGCTGGGCGGACCGGCTGGCCGAGCGAGTGGCCGCCTCCAATCCGGGCCTGTCGTATGCCAATCTGGCGGTGCGCGGGAAGCTGGCCGGGCAGATCCGGGCCGACCAGTTGGACGCGGCGCTGTCGCTGCGGCCCGATCTGGCGACCGTGCTCGCGGGCATGAACGACCTGCTGCGCCCCAACTTCGATCCGGACGCCATCGTCGCGGACGTCGAGGCGATGTTCGCCGCGCTCACCGCGACCGGCGCGGTGGTGGCCACCCTGACCTTTCCCGATGTCGCCGAGACGATTCCGCTGGCCCGGCCGCTGCGCGGGCGGGTGTCGATCCTCAACGAGCGGTTGCGGGCGGCGGCCCGGCGGCACGGGGTCCTGATCGCGGAGACCGGGCATCACGCCGTCGTCACCGATCCGCGGCTGTGGAGTCCCGACCGGTTGCACGCCAGTCCGCTCGGGCATCAGCGCATCGCCGAGGCCATGGCCGAGGCGTTGCGGCTGCCCGGCTCCGACGACACCTGGACCCGTCCGCTCATTCCCGCACTGCCTCAGCAGGGGCTGCTGCGGTCGATGGCGGCCGAACTCGAGTGGGCGGCAACCGCGCTGGGGCCGTGGGCCATGCGCCGGCTGCGGGGAATCTCCTCCGGTGACCAGCGGGTCGCCAAGCGGCCGCAGCCGCTGCCGGTGATCGGCGCGCCGCTCGCGCACTGAACCTCCAGCGCACGCCTGATCCTCGTCGCGGGCCGAACCTGCGCCGATCCGGCCCGCGGGCCTGCCCCGCTGCCGGACAATCGAACCTGAGCCCAGTCGGGGCCCGGGAAGGGTCGGCGCGGATCATGTTCATCGGCGACAACGTCTTGGCGGCGATCGGCAATACTCCGCTGGTGCGATTGCACCGGGTGACGCCCGAGGGGTGCGCGGAGATCCTGGTGAAACTCGAGGGACAGAATCCGTCCGGCAGCATGAAGGATCGGGCCGCCCAGGCCATGATCGCGGTGGCCGAGCGGGACGGGCGGCTGCGACCCGGTGACACGGTGGTCGAATACGCGCGCGGCAGTAGTGGTTCCGCGCTCGGGCTGGTGTGCGCGGCCAAGGGGTACCGGCTGCGACTGGTCGACTCCACCGCCGCGGCCGAGCGAGTGAGCCGGGAGCCCGGCACCTTCTGGCCCGATCACCTGAACAACACCGACGCCATCACCGGCTATCACGGTCTGGGGCAGGAGATCTGGGCGCAGACCGAGTGCCGGGTGGACGCGTTCGTTCAGGCGGTCGGCAGTGCCGCCGCGCTCCGCGGCAGCGCCGCGCTGCTCCGCTATCACAAGCAGCGGCGGATCCACGTCGTGGCGGTGGAGCCCGCCGAGTCGCCCGTGCTGTCCGGCGGCCCGCCCGGTGAGCACCGGATCGAGGGCATCGGCCTGGGTTATCCTCCGCCCCTGTGGGATCCGACCCTGGTCGACGAGGTGGTGCCGGTCTCCAGTCCCGAGGCCGAGGCCATGGCGCATCGGCTGGCCCGCGAGGAGGGCCTGCGCGCCGGAAACTCCTCCGGCGCGAATGTGGTCGCGGCCATCCGCGTGGGGCTTCGCCTGGGTCCGCGAGCCCGCGTGGTCACGCTGCTACCGGACTCCGGCCTGAAGCAGGGTCAGACGTTGACGCCGTAATCCCGTGCGATTCCGCCCAATCCGGACGCGTACCCCTGCCCGATCGCCCGGAACTTCCATTCCGCGCCGTGCCGGTACAACTCCCCGAACACCATGGCCGTCTCGGTGGAGGCATCCTCGGTCAGATCGAACCGGGCCAGTTCCGTCCCCGTGACCGCGTCCACCACCCGGATGTACGCGTTCCGGACCTGCCCGAACGCCTGCCGCCGCGCCTCGGCCTCGTAAATCGATACGGGGAAGAAGATATTCGTGATCGAGGGCGGCATGGCCGCCAAGTCCACATTGATCACCTCGTCGTCGCCCTCCCCCGCGCCGGTCAGGTTGTCGCCCGTGTGCTCGATCGTCCCCTCCGGCGAGCGCAGGTTGTTGTAGAACACGAAGTGCTTGTCCGACACCACCCGCTGATTCGGCCCGCACGCCATGGCGCTGGCGTCCAAGTCGAAATCGGCCCCGGTGGTGCTGCGCACATCCCACCCCAGCCCCACCGAAACCTTCGTCAGATTCGGCGCCTGCTTCGACAGCGAGACATTCCCACCCTTGGCCAGACTGACACTCATCGAACTACCTTCCCTCCGAAGTCGATCCCATCCCCAATCGTCCTCGCGTCGCACCCGCAGAGCCACCGATTCGGCGTCCAGCTGCTCGGCGATCACGGCCACCCGCCGCTGCAACGCCAGTAACTCGATCAGATCCCGGGGCACCGCGGGCTCCCCCGGCTCCGCCGCCGCCACCGCCCGCATCGCCTCGGCATGCGCTTCCCGGATCGCGGCCCGCAATCGCGCGCCCGCCAACGGCTCCCCCATACCGAGCGTCACTCCTCGAATGTACTCGTCCGGCAGTCCTTCGAAACGCTCGCGAACAGCAACCCGGTTCGAATTGAAACCTGTTACAGTTCGAGCGCCGAAGGGGAGGTGGCCGATGTCGTCGAGCCGTAAATATCATTACCGGACAACATTTTTCACGCGATTCGCGCGAGTGGCGATACCGATCGCAGCCTTGATGGGGGCCACGAGCGTCATGGCGGCACCGGCGTCGGCGGTACCCAATACCGCAGACTCCTTCTACACGCCGCCCGAAGATTATGCGACGCAACAGCCCGGGACGATCCTCCGCGTGCGACCGATCCAAGCCAGCTATTCACAGTTGGTCCCGTGGCCGGTCCAGGCGTGGCAGTTGCTGTATCGGACCACCGCGGCGAACGGTCAGCCCTATGCCGCGGTGACGACGGTCCTGAAGACCGCGAACACGACTCGGCCGACGGCACTGCTGTCGTTCCAGAACATGACCGACGCGATCGCGCCGCAGTGCCAGCCGTCCCAGGCGTTGTTCCAGGGCCATGTCCCCTGGATCGATCCGTCGAAATCCGGTCCGCTGCAATTGACCACGATGTCCGGTGAGACCGCGTTTATCGCCGCCGGGCTGGCTCGCGGCTGGGCGGTCTCGGTGCCGGACTTCGGTGGCGTCGACAACCACTACTCGACGCCGAAGGAGCCCGGTTACACCGTGCTGGACGGTATTCGGGCTGTCGAGGCGTTCGAACCGGCCGCCCTGTCGGGACCCGGCACCCCCGCGCTCCTGTGGGGCTACTCCGGTGGCGGCATCGCGAGCACCTGGGCCGCACAGGAACAGCCGCGGTACGCGCCCGAACTGAATCTGGTCGGGACGGCAGCCGGCGCACCGGTCGCCGACCCTCGTGTCGCGATGCTCGCCATGAACGGCACGCCCGTCGGCGGCGGCCTCCGCGATCTTCTGTTTCCTGTCGCGCTGATGGGCGTCATGCAGGATTCCCCCGCGTTCACCGCCGCCATGAACCGCTACCTCACTCCCGCTGGGAAACAGAAGATCGCGGAGGCCGCCGACAACTGCACACCCCAGAACATGGTGTCCAGCCTCGGTCTCGACGCCGACCAGTTCCTCACCGAACCCATCGAGCAGATCCTCACCGACCCCGCCATCAACGCCGCCCTCGAGGAACGCGCCCTGGGCGCCACCGCCCCCACCACCCCCTCTACATCTACAACGCCATAGACGACGAGGGCAGCCTCATCACCAGCATGGACACCCTGGTCGCCACCTACTGCGCCGCCGGCACCCCCGTCACCTACCGCCGAGAACAACTCGCCATGCCCGCCTCCGCCCACACCGGCGAATGGTTCCTGGGCGCCCCCGCCGCCCTCGCCTGGCTCCAACAACAAGCCGAAACCCCCACCGCCCACCCCACCTGCGACACCCGAACCGTCCCCACCACCGCCACCGACCCCGCCGCCCTGGACGCCCTCACCACCGGCATCCTCACCGGCCCCGTCCGCACCTTCCTGGGCATCTGACCCCTCGACGGCGGAGTCACGCCGCCCTCATTCCGCGGCGGACTCCACCTCGATATCATTCCGGAAGGTCGAACTCGTCCCGTCTTCCGCGGTAAGAGTGACCGGACCGAACGTGATGAACGGTATTGCGGCACTTCCCGTCCCCCGATAGAAGCCGGGAGCCGCGGTCACCCGCACGGCAATGGCGGCCAACATGGCAGCCATCTGATCATCGGCATCGATCATCGGCTCCGCCAGCCCCGAATACCCCTGCGCCAGCAGCCGGTCGAG
Organism: Nocardia sp. CA-136227; assembly: GCF_050955695.1. Lineage (NCBI taxonomy): Bacteria > Bacillati > Actinomycetota > Actinomycetes > Mycobacteriales > Nocardiaceae > Nocardia > Nocardia sp. CA-136227. The sequence continues at coordinate 1,539,495 of NZ_CP192081.1, read as the reverse complement.
CCAGGCGGGCTGGTCAACCGGGGCCGGACCAGCCGTCGCTTGTCCAGTTGTGGAGGTCTTCGACGTACCAGTCGTGTTGCTGACTTTCCCAGGCTTGCATGTTCGGGTAGCGGTCGCCACAGTAGCGGCGCTCCATGTAGGCGGCCAGGGCCTCCCGCTCGGCGTCGTCGGCCAGGACTATCGATGTTCGACCTGCGCGGATCTCATAACCACCGTCGGGGAGTCGTCGGCTCGAGGACTCGACGCCTTGGGACTCGAAGCCGCTCGAGGCCTTCAGATAGGCGGAATAGATCACGCGGTACGAGAATTCGTCGCTGTCATCACGGATTTAGTCGAGCCATGCGTCGAACTTCTCCATGAGGCGATCAGATCATCCCGTGCCGGGCGGCGGCGAGGATCGCCGGTGGAGGTATGGGCGTTATGTCCGATATGCATTGGGCGAATTCGGGGCGATCGGACATGATTCGTCAAGTTTGTGTTGGTGCTTGTTCGAAGAGGGAAGAGTTAGATGAAGTTCATGGGTAAGGCCGTTGTCGCGGTCGCGGCGGTTGGTCTTGCGGCGGGGTCGGCGATCGGTGCGGGTACCGCTGATGCGGCCGGACTGTATGGGTCGATCGCGTTCAGCGGTGACAACTGGATCTATGGCAGCAGCGTGAATGCGCCGAGCGCGGACGCGGCGATGGCCGAGGCGTTGGATCAGTGCGGGTGGGAAGGGGCCACCGACTGCCAGGTGATGATCACCTGGGCGAACGGGTGTGGCGCGCTGGTGTATCGCAATGACGACACCGACAATCTCGCGGTGGGCACCGGCACGGGGCGCGATCGCGCGACCGCATTGCGCAGCGCTTACGAGAGCCTCTCCCAGTACTACCCGCCCGCGATGCTGGCGAATGTCGGGTCGGCGGATCTGTCGGCGACGGGGATCAGCAAGGTGGTTTGCACCGCTAACGCTGGTTAGGGGTTCGAGTCCTCGGGACAGTTCGGTGTCGCAGGCGGCGCGATCGCCTGCGACACCGGATGTCAGCCGGTCGAGGTCAGTGGAGGATCACCTGGCCGAGGCGGGGCAGCAGGAGTCGTTTCCAGCTGCGTTCGACGGCGTTGCGGGCCATCTTCTGGCGGCGGTCCTCGATGTCGAAACCTGTCTGCGTCAGCAGGAGTCGGGTGCCATGGCCCTGCGGGTGTAGCGCCCAGCCGACAATCCATCGGGTGGGGTAGTCGGCCCGTGGATCGCTCAATTCGCCTGACCTTCCTTGTATTTCGCCTCCATTTCCGCAGCGAGCTGCGGCTTCTCGGCCTCCATCTTCTGGACGTACGCGACCGCGTCACCGACGGTCCGCAGGCCGGCGAGGTCTTCGTCGGGGACCTTCACGTCGTACCTGTCCTCCAACTGGACCGCGATCTCCACCTGCGACAGCGAATCGATTTCCAGGTCTTCGACAAAGGACTTCTCGATCGTCACCTCGGACGCATCGATTCCCGTCACCTCTTCGACGATCTCCGCGATCCCGCTGACAATTTCTTCCTGCGTGCTGGCCACGAAACACTCTCCTCGCTGTGACGACACATACCTGAACGGCAGTGCCAGTACGCTAAAAGCTCCAGTGGGGTGGAGGTTCAAGAACTTGTGACGGACGACACAAAGCCCGCTGCGCTCATGAGCATCGGGGAATTGGCGCGCAACTCGGGGCTGTCGGTGCGCACAATCCGGTTCTACTGCGACGAAGGCATTCTCGAATCCCAGCGCAGCGGCGGCGGACATCGAATGTTCGACGCCGACAGCGCGACCGAACGACTGCTGCTGCTGCGGCGATTACGGGCACTCGGACTCGGGTTGGACTCGATCACCGGCGTGCTGCGCGGAGAACAGTCGATGGAAGAGGCCATCGCCGCCGAAAGCGCCAAGCTCGATATCGAATTCAGCTCACTGGCCTGGCGTCGCGCATCGGTACGGGCCATGGAGGCGGCCGCCCCGGCACAACGCGCCGAACGGCTCGCACTATTGGCCGCAGCCCAGGACGGTAATGCGTTGCACGAGAGCCTCATTCGCTTCTGGCATCGCATTCTCACACCGATTCCGCGGTCCGACAGCGACGGCTGGGTGTGCTGGAACGTCCCCGAACCGCCCACCGACCCATCAGTCGACGAGGTCGTCACCTACGCCGAACTGGCCGCCCTCGCCTCCAGCCCCGACCTGAACAACGCAGTCCGACACCAATATTGGCGAGATCGCCCCGACCTGATCCGCGACCCGCGAGCCCTCTACCACGAGATGGGCGAGATAATGATCGACGTCGTGCCCCTCGTAGCCGACGGCATCCCCCCGCACTCCGGCAACGAACTCGACCGATTCGTCACCGCCCACGCCACCGCCCGCGGCGAACGCGACACCCGACAATTCCGCGAACACCTCTTACGCGACGCAACCGACTCCGACCCCCCGAATCCACCGCTATTGGTCCCTGACAGACCAACTCCTCGGCCCCCGAGTCACGATCGGCCGCGCCCACGACTGGCTGTACACCGCACTGGCCGAGACGTCAGCGGCAAGGGCCGAATAGGACTGAAAGAGCCCGTACGCATGGCCTATTGGAACAGGGTGTTCCAGAAGGGGCAGCGGTGGTCGGTGGCGAAAGTGGTGGAGAACTGGTTTCCGGTGGGGCGGAAGGAAAGGAAGGTGGGGGTGGTGGGGGTGTATTGGGGGATGGCGGGGAGGGTGGCGGGGTCGGGGGTGCCGGTGTTGATGAAGCGGGTCCAGTAGCGGCGGATGTCGGATTGGAGGCGGCGTTGGGGTGGGGTCATGACGCCGTCGAGGGCGAAGCCGGCTTGGACCAGGTCGAAGAGGGAGGGGAGTTCGGCGGCGTGGTAGGCGCCCATGGGGAAGGTGCTGGGTGGGGCCAAGGCGCCGCGGTCGTCGAATTCGTAGACGTAGGTGGGGTTGTGGTGGGAGAGGTCGGAGACCTGGGAGATGAGTTTGCAGACGAGTTGGTCTGTCCAGGCTCGGGTGAGAGCCAGGGCCGGTTGGGGGTAGTCGGTGAGGGGGTATTCGCCGATGACCTGGTCGGTTTGGGCTGGGGTCAGGTCGGGGATCTTGGCGGCGAGGAGGCGGGGGTAGTCGGCGGCGGTCATGACGGGGCCGAGGGGGATGCCGTATTTGATCCAGACCCAGAGGGCCACCTCGTCGTGATTGGAGCCGACGAAGGTGGGAATGCGGGACATGCCACCGGATTTCAGCAGGGTCAGCGGGCTTTCGGGGAGGTAGGCGTTGCCGTGGACGATATTGGTGTCGTCGGGGCCGCGGTCCACCAGGATGTCGGGTGAGAGGGTGCGGAGGCAGGTCGCGTCGTCGGTGGCGGGGCAACCCGCGGCGGCGGCCCAGGCGTCGCCTTCGGCCTCCGCGTCCGGGAGGGATTGGCTCGCACACGGACCGCTCTGGAGGATGGCGGCCTGGAAGAGGGGCTTGGAGGACGGGGTGGCCATGTGGGCGCAGATCGAGACGCCGCCGGCCGATTCGCCGTCCAGGGTGACGCGATCGGGGTCGCCGCCGAACGCGGCGATATTGCGGTGAACCCAGCGCAGGGCGGCCTGCTGGTCCATGAGGCCGTAGTCGCCGGAGCCGGAACCGTCGTCCAGGGCAGAGGCGGCCAGGAAGCCGAACAGCCCGAGGCGATAGTTGATGGTGACGACGATGACGTCACCGTCGGGTTGGGACACCAAAGGGGCTGCGCCGTACATGCTTCCGGTGCCGGTCTGCAGGCTGCCACCGTGGATCCACACCATGACGGGCAGGGCGCGGCCGTCGGCGGGGAGCGTCGGCGGCGTCCAGACATTGAGGTACAGGCAGTCTTCGACGGTGGTGCGCAGGCCGCCCAACCCGGTCGGCTGGGCGCAGTTCGGGCCCGCATCGCGAGCCTCACGAACTCCGGGCCACGGCGCGACCGGCTCGGGCGGCCGCCAGCGCAGCGCACCGACCGGCGGTGCGGCGTAAGGGATTCCATTGAACAGGCGATACGACGGGGTCGAGACACCGTGCAACGCACCACTATCGATGGTGACAGTATCGGGAGCGGGCCCCGAATACGCCCGCGCCACCGGGCCGTTCACCGCGAAGATCACCACCAAGAGCGCCACCGCCGCGAACACCGCGCCGGATCCCCGCCTCATCCACCCCTGTGCACGCACGATCACCCGAGCCTCCTGGGCCAGCAAGCGCTATCGCGTAGTCGTTCGATACTAGTCGGCCGGTCCGGACGGGGGTCCGAAGTCTCACGAAACCGGGAAAACTCCTGCGTACGGACGAGTCCGCGCCGCGAATCCGTCTCACGGCGAGACGCTTGTTGACACTCGATTCAGGTCGGGACGACGGTGGCCCCATGACCCGCACCTCCCCCGATGCGCTCGATGTGTTCGATCCCGCGCACATCGACGACCCCTACCCGCTGTACCGGCGGCTGCGCGAGCAATCCCCTGTCTACCGCATCCCGGGCACCGACTTCTACCTGGTGACGTCCTGGGATCTGGTGACCGAAGCCGTGAATCGCGGTGACGAGTTCTCCTCGAACCTCACCGGCGCACTCCTGCGACAGGAGGGGCAGCCGCCCGTCACCTTCGACATGGACGGCGGCGGCCAGGCCGTCCATGTGCTCGCCACCGCCGACGACCCGAGCCACCAGGCACAGCGCAAACTGGTGCAACCCTTGCTGGCCAAGCGGATTCGCGGCCTCGGACCGACCGCCGAAGAACTGGTGGACCGCCTGTGGACCGAGGAACTGCACGGCGATCGCATCGACTGGGCGACCGGCATGGCCGACCGCCTCCCCCTGGCACTCGTCGCCGACATCATCGGACTCCCCGACGCCGCTGTGCCGCAACTGCTCACCTGGGCCTACGACAGCACCGAGATGCTGGGTGGCGTGGTGGACTCGGACCGTTTCGTACACCTGGTCACCGCCGCCACCGAACTCACCGGCTACCTGCACACCGAATTCGCGGCCGCCCAGCGCGACCCGGGCGACGACCTGCTCGGCGTGCTGGCCCGCGCCTGCGCGGCCGGGGAGATCACCGACGTGGTGGCCGTGCTGATCCTGGTCCAACTCGTCGGCGCGGGCGGCGAATCCACGGCGGGCCTCATCGCCAATGCCGCCCGCCTGCTGGCCACCCGCCCCGATCTCCAGGACGAGCTGCGCGCCGAACCCGCCCTGCTGCCCGCCTTCCTGGACGAGGCGCTGCGCCTGGAATCGCCGTTCCGAGGCCATCATCGGCATGTCACCACCGATACCGCGCTGGGCGGCATCGAGATTCCCGCGGGCAGCCACCTGCTGTTGCAGTGGGGCGCCGCCAATCGCGACCCGGCCCGCTTCGACGATCCGGACACCCTCGACCTGGACCGCCGCAGCGGCGCCAACAATCTCGCCTTCGGGCGCGGCATCCACTTCTGCGTCGGCTCGGCGCTGGCCAAGCTGGAGGCCACCGCCGCGCTCACCGCCCTGCTGGAACGCACCACCGCGTTCACCCTCGTCGAAGACGCCCCGCCGCAGTGGTTTCCGAGCATCTTCGTGCGCCGCCATCGCACCCTGCCGCTGCGCCTCCACATCCGAAACACCTGAGGCCGCGGACTCGCCCGGATTCTTCCGCGCGTCCGCCGCGTGCCGGGGGCGCGGTCACGGCATGATCGTCGTCGATCGATCAGGGGGGATCCACAGCTGTGACCACAGGAAAGGGGTTTTGTTCGTGAAGACCGTCTACGTCCGCCGCATCACCCTGGCGGCAACCGCGTGTGCCCTGTCCGGTGCGCTGGCCGCGCCGGCCGCCGCCGACGTCGCGCCGCAGAAGATCACGCTCGACTACGCCAAGGGCCTGTGCGGCCAGACCACGCTGCTGGCGCACTCGTTCACGCCCACCACGCTGGAGATCACCACCTCCAGCAACTTCACCGACGACGCCAAGATCGATATGGCCGGGAAGCGCACCCCGCTGCCCGACACCTACGGCGCGGTCACCACGACCGTCGACCTGGGCACCCCGATGCCGGGCGCCATCCCGTTCGAGGTGTCGGGCTCGGACTGGCCGGGCAGCATGGGCACCGGCTGCAAGGGCTGGATCATCGTCGCCTGATCGGCGGCCGACAACGATCGAGCCCCGGGAGCGATTCCCAGGGCTCGATCGTTTTTCGCGGCCTACTTGCCGTGGGCGCGCAGCTGGTACAGCCCCTCGGTCTCGGCGACGACCACGCCATTGGCGTCGGTCACCTTCGCCGTCAGGGTGAAGTCGGCCTTGCCCTTCGCGTCGGCCTCCTCGGTGATCCGCGCGATCTCCTCCTCCGACAGCGACGCCTCGGCGCGCACATCGGTGGCGGCGGGCTTGCGGAAGAACACGTGCAGGTCCTTCACCAACGGGAAGTACTTGGCGGTGTCGAAGCTGGAGATGGCGATCGCGCCGCCCAGGATCTCCGCGACCGTGAACAGCACACCGGCGTACATGACGCCGAAGTGATTGCCGTTGCCCTCGATGGGGACCGTGGTGGCCGCGAACCCGGGGCGCACCTCCTCGGCCCGCACCCCCATCTTGTGCGCGATCGGAATCGTGAACTCCAGACCGCCGTTCACGACCTCGTTCAGCGCGGGGGCATCGTTCGCCATGCGGACCTCCTCGTCCCAGAAGTTAATGGCAACTTACTGACGTGCTGCCAACAAGGTGAATCATTCCGCGTGAGAGGGTTACCGCGCAACTCTTTCATCACAGTCCGTGAAACCCGCCACATCCAGGCAAATCATCCCACGACACCTCTAGTATGCAAGTCGTGTCCAAGACTTTCTCCGCCGCCGAGCGGGCCTACCGCGAAATCAAGGAACGCATACTCAGTGGCGACCTCCCCGGCGGGGAGCTGGTCAGCGAGAACGAGATGGCCGGCGAGCTGGGCACCTCCCGCACCCCCGTCCGCGAGGCCTTCCTGCGGCTCGAGACCGAGGGCTGGATGCGGCTCTACCCCAAGCGCGGCGCCCTCGTGGTGCCCGTCCCCTCGCACGAAGCCGACCACGTGATCCACGCCCGCTACATCGTGGAAACCGGTGCGGTGGACGCGCTCACCCGCATCGCCCGCGCGGGCCTCATCCCCCGGCTGCGCGAATCCCTGGACCGCCAGCGCGAACTCGCCGACGCCGGCGACCTCGAGGAATTCGCCATCGCCGACGCCGACTTCCACCGCGAATACGTGGTGTCCGCGGACAACCCGCTGCTCATCGGCTTCTACGACTCGCTGCGCGAACGGCAGCGCCGGATGAACAGCGTCGCGCTGCAACGCGGCGAGACCAACCCGCACCGCATCATCGAGCAGCACACCCGCCTCACGGATCTGATCGACGCCGCCGACGGCGCCGGATTCGCCGAGGCCCTCGCCGAACACCTCACCGACGTGCACGGCGTCACCCCGAGGGGCCTGTGATGGCGACCCTGACCACCCTCGAAACCCGCCCCACCCGACTTGGGACGCACCCCAAGGCGTGGCTCGCCGTCGCGACGGCCATCTTCGCGATCGCGTGGGGCGGCAACGAATTCACGCCGCTGCTGGTCATGTACAAGCGCGACGGGCTGCCGGTCACCACCGTCGACCTGCTGCTGTTCGAATACGTGCTGGGCATCGTGCCCGCGCTGCTCATCGGCGGCCCGCTGTCGGACCGCTACGGCCGCCGCCCGCTCATGCGGCCCGCGCCGTTCATCGCGGCTACCGGCTCGACGCTGCTGGCCTTCGGATCCCATTCGGTCCCCATGCTTTCCGCGGGCCGGGTGCTGTGCGGCATCGCGCTGGGCCTGGCCATGGCGGTGGGCAGCAGCTGGCTCAAGGAGCTGTCGCAGCCGCCGTTCACCGCCGGCACCGCCTCCGGCACCGGGGCGCGCCGCTCGGCCATGAGCCTCACCGGCGGCTTCGGCGTCGGCGCGGGCGTGGCGGGCGTGCTGGCGCAGTGGGGTCCGTGGCCGGACTCGCTCGCCTATCTGATCAATGTGACGCTGTGCGCGGCGGCCGCTGTGCTGCTGTTCCGCGCGCCGGAAACCATCGTGCCGCAGGTGAATCCGGGACGACTCCTCGACGATCTGAAGGTCCCCGTCGGTGCGCATCACCGCTTCCGGACCATCGCGCTGCCGGTGTGCCTGTGGCTGTTCACCTCGTCGGCGGCGGCGTACGCCATCATGCCGACGCTCATGATGCCCAAGGTGCACGACGCCCCGATCGCGTTCTCCGCCTTGATCACCGTGATCACCCTCGGCTGCGGTTTCGGTATCCAGTCGGTGGCGCGCAAGATCGATCGACCCGGCTCCCTGCGGCTGCCGCTGCTGGCGCTGAGCCTGGTCATCCTCGGAATGCTGCTCGCCGCAGCCGCTTCCGCCACCCTCACCCTGTGGCTGACCGTGCTGACCGCGATCGCCCTGGGCATGGGATTCGGCAGCGGCCTGGTCACGGGCCTGCTGGAGATCGAGCGCATGGCCCGCCCCGACGACCTGGCCGGGCTGACCGCGGTGTTCTACGCGGTCAGCTACCTCGGCTTCGGCGTCCCGGCCCTGATGGCGGTGTGCCACAACGGCCTCGGTGTCGGCTACCCCGCCATGTTCGGCGTCCTCGCCGCCGCCTGCGCGGTGTGCCTGGCCACTGTGAGCCGGTCCCGGCCGGCCTGAACTCGGATGTCCCGGCGGCGGCCCCCAACCGCCCGCCGCCGGGCCCCGCCTCACAGCGAGCGGGAGATGATCTCCTTCATGATCTCGCTGGTGCCGCCGTAGATGCGGTTCACGCGAGAACCCGTGTACATGTTCGCGATCGGGTACTCCATCATGTAGCCGTAGCCGCCGAACAGCTGCAGGCAGCGATCGACCACCTTGTCGCAGGTCTCCGCGGCGAACAGCTTGGCCATGGACGCGGTCGACGGGTCGTTCTTGCCGTCGATGTACTGCTGGATCGCGTAGTCCACCAGCGTCTTGATGGCCAGCGCCTCGGTCTTGACCTCGGCCAGGGTGAAGGCGTTGTGCTGGAACTTGCCGATCGGGCGGCCGAACGCCTCGCGCTCCTTGGAGTAACGCAGCGCTTCCAGCACCGCGGCCTCGGCCAGCGCCGAGCACAGGCTGGCGATGATCAGCCGCTCCCGGGCCAGCTGCTCCATGAGCTGGTAGAAGCCCAGACCCTCCTGCGCGCCCAGCAGATTCGCCACCGGGACGCGCATATCGGAGAAGAACAGCTCGCGGGTGTCCTGCGCGTGCTGGCCCATCTTCTCCAGCACCCGGCCGCGCTCGAAGCCCGGCAGATCCTCGGTCTCGGCCACGATGAGCGAGACGCCCGCCGCGCCCTTGGACGGGTCGGTCTTGGCGACGATCACCAGCAGGTCGCAGTGGGTGGCGTTGGAGATGAACGTCTTCGAGCCGTTGATGACGTAGTGGTCGCCCTCGCGGATCGCGGTGGTGCGCACCGACTGCAGATCCGATCCGGTGCCCGGCTCGGTCATGGCGATGGCCAGCACCAGGTCGCCGCTGATGATGCCCGGCAGCCACTTCGCGCGCTGCTCGTCATTGCCGTAGTTGTAGACGTAGTGCGACACGATCGGCGAGTGCACGGAGAAGCCGAAGCCATTGTCGTGGGCGTAGACCAGCTCTTCCTGGACGATGGCCTGCATGCCGTAATCGCCGCCCGCGCCGCCGAATTCCTCCGGCAGGTCCAGGCCGAGCAGGCCCGCGGCGCCGGCCTTGTTCCAGAACTCGCGGTCGACCATGTGCTGGGCGGTCCAGCGCTCGCGATTGGGCACGGCCTCCTTGCGGAAGAACTCCGCGGCGTGCTTGCGCAGCTCGCGGTGCTGATCGGTCTCCCAGGTGGGCCGATAGTCGGGGAACAGTTCGGACATCGGTGTCACTCTCCGTTGTTGCGTCGGATGCCGTTGAGCGGCAGGTCTTCCCGAGCGGCGATGGCTTCGAGCTCGGCGATGGTCTTGTCGGCGAAGGCCTTCTCGAAGGCCTCGTGGGTCCCGTCGGCGCCGAAGGTGGCCAGCGCGCCCAGGAAGAAGTGCGGCTCCACCGCGCCCAGCGCGACGTGGCCGTCGGCGCATTCGTAGATGCCGTAGCCGGGGAACGCGCCGCCCAGTACCGCGTCGTCGCCCATGAGGCGGTAACGCACGGCGTCGCCCGCGCGGGCCGCGGCTTCCTCCAGGGCGACCCGATACGGCTGTCCCGCACCGGTCGTCGCCCGGCGTACCAGGGCGGCCAGGGCGGTGGACACCGCGCGCTCCGCGCCGAGCATGTCGGCGATCGGGACCTTCGGCATGTGCGGCGGGGTCAGGGTGCCGTGCACGGCTTGGTAATTCAGGTCGTGGCCCGGGACCTCGGGTTCGTCGGCGTGGCCGACGATCTCGATGAGCGAGAGCTCGGGGAAGCGCTGCTGCGGCTGCGCCAGGCCGAGGCGGGCCAGGGCGGAGGGCCGCATGGAGGTGATGAGCAGATCGGCGGTGGCCAGCAGCTCGTCGAGCTTGGCGCGGTCGGCGTCCTGCTTCACGTCGAGGGTGACGACCTGCTGGCTCGCGACCAGGTGCTCGTACCACTGCGGCGCGGCGGCGGCCAGCGGATCACCGGTCGGCGGCTCCACCTTGACCACCTGCGCGCCCAGCTCGGCCAGCCGCGCGGCGGCCAGGGGGCCGGGCAGATTGACGGCCAGGGACACGACTTCGACTCCGGCGAGAGGCCGCAGCGTTGGTTCCTCCATATCGCGAACGATACAGTTGTATCGTGAACCGGTCAATCGCATCAATTGCCGGGCACACGGCCCGGAACCGCTAAATTGAGGGGCGATGCTGAACCCACGAGCCACCAATGAGGACCTGACCGCCAAGGCCCGGATCCGCAATGCCGCCATGGACCTGTTCGCCCAGTACGGCGACTCCCGGGTGTCGTTGCGCGCGGTCGCGGCCGAGGCCGGCGTCACCCTCGGACTGGTTCAGCACCACTTCAAGACCAAGGACGGCCTGCGCGACGCGGTCGACAAACTGGTCGTCGAATACTTCGCACAGGCCGTCGCCTCGATCCCGCCGACCGGCACCCACGCCGAGGTCGCCTCCGCCCGCGACGAGGCGGTGCGGAACATGCTGCACGCCAACCCCGCCGTGGTGAATTACATCCGCCGGTCGCTGCTCGAACCCTCCGAGACCCGCATCCACCTGCTGGACGCGGTGGTCGAACTGACCCGCAGCGAGGTCGCCGGACTCCGCGCCGCGGGTCTGGCCTCGACCGACAAGCCGGAGTCGGACCAGATCGTCGCCGTGCTGCTGCGCCAGTTCGGCGAACTGCTGCTGGCCCCGATGCTGGACGCCGTCTGGGAGCGGGTCTCCCCCGACAACCCCACCCGGCCCCGGCTGTCGATCACCGTCAAAGACTGAGGCCCCGGCGGATTCCCCGGGGGCCGATCAGCTTTCGACGGGCAGGCCCGCGTCGGTCCAGTCCTGGATGCCGTCACGGTACTTGCGGATATTGGTGTAGCCGAGCCGTTCCAGCTTGGTCGCCACGTTCTGACTGTTGGGGCAGGCCGCGTTCGAGCAGTAGGTGACGATGGCGGCGGCGCGGTCCGGAAGCAGGCGCGGCGCTTCGGTTTCCACGTCGGCCTCGATCAGCGCGAGCGCGCCGGGCAGATGCGCCTTCTCGTAGTACACGCCGCCGAGGGCGTCGAGCACGGTGACGGTTCCGGCGGCGATCTCCTGAGCGAGTTCCTCGCGGGTGATGAGTGCGGTCATGGGAGTTCCTTTCACGGAATTTTATGTGCGTGTGCACGCTACTACTTAGGTGTGCGCGCACGCAACCGGTTAAGATGGGGCGGTGTCCTCCCGATCCCATCCGGCCGTGCACGCCTGGGCCGCCCTGCTCCAGGTCCACGCCCTGCTCGTGCCCGAGCTCGACGCCGAACTGCGCCACGCCACCGGTCTACCGCTGAGCTGGTACGACGTCCTGCTGGAACTCGATGCGCCGCACCGGCTCCGGATGAGCGATCTCGGTGAGCGGGTGGTGCTCAGCCGCACCCGGGTGAGCCGGCTGGTGACCGAGATGGAGATGCAAGGGCTGGTCCGGCGCGAAGCCAATCCCGACGACGGACGGTCGGCGTTCGTGGCCATCACCGACGAGGGCCGGCGGAGATTCCGGGCGTCCGCGCCGCACTACCTCGCGGGCATCGAACGGCGCTTCGGGGAGAAGCTGGACGCGAAGGAGCTCGAGACCGTCGCGTCCGCGCTGCGGAAAGTGCTGGCCCCGGCCGATATCGCCGGACCAGAGGGCGGCACGCGGTAGTTCGGCGCGGGCTGTACAGAACGGTTGCCGCCGGGCGGGGTGACGGGAACAGTGGATGCCGGAATCGATTCGATCGGACCGGATTCGAACAGAGGAGACATCTCGTGCGCTTCGGCATCTTCATCCCGCAGGGCTGGCGGCTCGACCTGGTCGGCATCGACCCGGCCGCGCAGTGGGGAGTGATGCGGGACCTGGCCACGCGCGCGGATTCCGGGGACGCCTGGGAATCGCTGTGGGTCTACGACCACTTCCACACCGTCCCGGTGCCCACCGAGGAGGCCACGCACGAGGCGTGGACGCTGATGTCGGCGCTGGCCGCGAGCACCTCGCGAATCCGGCTGGGGCAGATGTGCACCGCCATCAGCTACCGCGACCCGGCCTACCTGGCCAAGGTCGCCGCCACCGTGGACCTCATCTCCGGCGGACGCGTGGAGATGGGCATCGGCGGCGGCTGGTACGAGCACGAATGGCGCGCCTACGGGTACGGATTCCCCTCCGCCGGTGAGCGATTGGGCCGGCTCGACGAAGGCGTGCAGATCTTCAAGCAGGCCTGGACGACGGGTACGGCGACCCTCGAGGGCAAGCACTACCAGGTGGACGGCGCGATCGTGCGGCCGCTGCCCCTGCAGGAGGGCGGGATTCCGATCTGGGTCGCGGGCGGCGGTGAGAAGGTGACGCTGCGGATCGCCGCGAAGTACGCGCAGTACACCAACTTCGCGGGCGACCCGGAGACCTTCGCGCAGAAGTCGGAGCTGCTGCGCGGCCACTGTGCCGCGGTCGGAACGGATTTCGACGCCATCACCCGCAGCTCCAACTTCAATACGCTGGTCGGCGCGACAGAGGCCGAGGTCGAGGAGCGGCTGACGCAGCTGGAGTCCCGGCTCACCCCGTTCGTCGGCGCGGAGGGCGCGGCCCAGCACGTGAAGGATCTGTTCCGCAACTCCCCCGCCGTCGGCACGCCCGAGCAGATCGTCGAACGGCTCTCGCAGGTCAAGGATCTGGGGCTGGGGTATTCCATCCACTACTTCCCCGAGACCGCCTATGACACCTCGGGTGCGGAGTTGTTCGAGCGCGAGGTGATTCCCGCGCTGCGCTGACGCACGACGAGCGGGTCAGCGCGGCAACACGACCGGGTCGGTGCAGCTCGACGGCGCGTCCAGCAGCGAGCAGGTCTCGGGTTCGCGGGTCGGGCGGTAGTCGGCGGGAACGCCGCCCGCGCCGGTGATCGCGGTGTACGCCGGAACCGCGTCGGTGGGACGGCGGGTGAGCGTCGCATCGGTCTCGACATCGACCGTGTAGAGGCCGAATCGCGGCGTGTAGGAACCCCACTCGTAGTTGTCGGCGAGGCTCCAGTAGTTGTAGCCGATCACGTTCATGCCGTCGGCCTTGGCGCGCTGGACCCAGTAGATGGTGTCGCGCAGGTCGTCGGCGCGGGCGTAGCCGTCGGCGCGGGGCGCGCCGTTCTCGGTGGGCATGCCGTTCTCGACGATGTAGAGCGGCTTGCCGGGGAAGGTGCGCGCGTAGTGGTCCAGCGCGTAGTAGATGCCCTCGGGCTGGAGCGGGTTCTTCCACATCGAGGCGATGTCGGGTGAGTACAGGGCGTCCGGGGACATGCCGTAGTAGTAGTCGATCCCGATGTAGTCGAGCTTGGCCGCGATCCGGCTCATCAGCGGCCCGTCCACCGCGTCTTCGACGCTCGGCAGGTAGGCGACATTGCTGGTGACCATCGCGCCCGGCTGTACCCGGTGGATGTAGTCGTAGACGGCGTTGTGCGCCTGCGCGATTCGATCCTGCATGACCGGCATGGCGGCCGCGGACACATTGCCCATCCGGAGTTCGTTGAGCATGTACATGGTCGGTTCGTTGAACGTCACCCACAGCGGGTCGGCGGTGGCGTAGCGATCCACCACGGTGCGGGCGTTGGCGAGCCAGTCCGACACGATGTCCGGGTTGCTCCAGCCGCCGCGATCGGCCTCCCAGCCGGGGTACACCCAGTGGTCGAGGGTGAGCATGGGCCGCATTCCGGCAGCCCGGATGGCGCCGATCACCTTGTCGTAGAAGCGAAGTCCGTTCTCGTCCCACACCCCCGGCTGGGGCTGCACCCGCGCCCATTCGACGCTGATCCGGTACACCTTCACGCCGAGCTGCCGCGCCAGCTCGATATCGGACTCGTAGTGGTCGTAGAAGTCGATCGAGTCGCGGTAGGTGTCCTCGGTCCGCCCGGAGGCGGCGTAGCGCGACCAGTTGCTGTCCGGCGCGTGGCCTTCGGACTGGAACCCGGAATTGGCGACGCCCCACAGGAAATCCGGGCCCAGCGGCGCGATCCGCGCGGGCGGCTCGGGCCGGGCGAACGCGGGCGCGGCGGTCACGGTCATTCCAGCGGAGGCGGCCATGACCAGCAGGGCGAGGGTGGGGCGGCGGAATCGCATGACGAAAACCGTACACTGCTCGGTTTTGACGAACAAGGATCTCTCACAATCCCCTTAGACTCGAGCGATGGCGAAACGCGGACCCTACGGAAAGGGCATCGAACGGCGGGAGCAGATCCTCGAAGCCGCCCTGAAGACCATCGCGGAACGCGGCTTCCTCGCGACCTCGGTGGCCGAACTGGCCGAGGCCGTCGGGCTGAGCCAGAGCGGGCTGCTGCACTACTTCGGTTCCAAGGAGGAACTGTTCGTCGCGGTGCTGCTCAAACGGGATCAGGTCGACGCCGCCGCCCATCTGAACGAGGCCACGCCCGAGGCCCTGATCCGGCTCATCCGCCACAACACCCAGGTCCCCGGACTCATCGAACTCTTCACCCACATGCAGGCCGCGGCCGCCGACCCCAATCATCCCGCCCACGAATACATGCGGGTGCACTACGAACTCGGCACCGCCGCCTTCGCCGAACTGATCCGCGGGCTGCAGCGCGCCGGGGAGGTCCCGTCCACCGTCGACCCCGACGTGATGGCGACGTCGTTCATGGCTCTCACCGACGGCCTGCAGGCGCGATGGCTCATCGACCCGACCATCGACATGGAGTTCTACCTGCGGCAGTGCTGGACTCAGTTCACCGGCGTCGAGCCCGACGTCGGCTAGCCGAGCCAGGCCGCGATCGCCAGGAACACGCAGATCAGCACGAACAGGATGCCCATCAGCGGAACGATGAACTTCACGTAGCGGTCGTAGCGCACCTTGGCCAGCGCGATACCGCCGGTGACCACCGCGGTCGTGGGCGTCACCAGATTCGCCCAGCCCGACGCCGACTGCCAGGCCGTCACCACCAGCGACCGCGGCACGTGCGCGAAGTCGGCCAGCGGGGCCATGATCGGCATGGCCAGCGTGGCGTGCCCGGAGGTGGACGGGATCAGGAACGCCAGCGGCACGTTCACCAGGAACACCGCCACCGCGAACGCCGCCGACGAGGTGCCCGACACCACGCCCTCCAGCGCGTGCAGCACCGTGCTGGTGATCTGGGTGTTGTTCATGATCACCGTGACGCCGCGGGCCAGCACGATGACGAAGCCCGCGCCCACGAAATCGCTGAAGCCCTTGCCGATGTTCTCCGACATCTTGGCCTCGCCCAGGCCGCCCACCAGGCCCACCACGATCGCGCCGAGCAGGAACAGGGCGGTCAGTTCCGGGAAGTACCAACCCAGTTCCCAGCTGTAGGGTTTCGCGTCCGGGCCCTTGATGACGGTGCCCCACGGGATGATCGAGAAGATCATGAACGCGAAGGTGACGCCGACCAGCCACAGCACCGCCACCTGACGGCGGGTCATCGGATCCGGTTCGTGCTCATCGGCTTTCACCTCGCTGTCGCCGGGCTGCCAGCCGGACCACGACTTGCTCGGATCCGCCTTGACGCGGCGCGCGTACCAGATCACGTAGGCGACGGTGACCGTCGTCAGCACCACCAGCATGGCCAGGCGCAGCACGATGCCGTCACCGATGGCGATGCCCGCCGCCGAGGACGCGGTGCCGGTGGCGAACGGGTTCACCGTCGAACACAGCACGCCGATGCCCGCGCCCGAGATGATCGCGCCGACCGCGGTCATGCGGTCGTAGCCCAGGGCCAGGGTCAACGGAACCAGCAGGGCGTAGAAGCCCAGGGTCTCCTCGGCGAATCCCTCGACCGTGCCGGCGATCGCGAACACCACCATGATGCCGACGATCAGCAGGATCGACCGGTTGCGCAGCTTGAACGCCAAGCGTCCGATCCCGCTGTCCAGTGCGCCGGTGGCGAAGGCGACGGTGATGAACGCGCCCACCGCCAGCACGAACAGGAACACCGCGGCCGCACCGTAGAGCGAGCCGCTCAGATCCGGGGCGACCTGCGAGGTCTTCGAGTCCTGAATGCCGTAGAGGCCGTTCACCGGAGCCAGGAACAGGTCCCGGATACACGCCGAGAACTCCTTGGCCTCCGCGATGCGGTGATAGGAGCCCGCGATCGGACGGCCCTGCGCGTCCAGGTCGTAGGCGCCCGGCGGAATCACGAAGGCCGCGAGCCACACCGCGAGGGTGACCCCGGCCAGGATCGTGTACGTGGAGGGGAACCCGCGCTTCTTCTTGTGCCGCACGGGCTTCGGAGTGTCCTCGATCGTCGCGGTCTCGCTCATTCGCGCATCCGGTCCGCGAAGAGCTGGAAGAACTCGGCCTCGGCCAGCGCCACATTCCGCAACTCGCTCAGCAGCACCCGCTCGTTGAAGCCGTGCATATTGCATTCGGAATCCTCGACACCGAGCATGAGCACCTCGGAACCGGGATTGGCGGCGGCCATGGAATTGGTCAGCGGAATGGAACCGCCCATGGCCGAATCGACGGCATCGACACCCCACGCCTTGGTCATGGCCTCCCCCATGGCCGCGTACGCGGGACCGTCGGTGCGCGCGGCGAATCCGGTGCCGATATCGCCGCCGGTCACCTCCAGTTCGACGCCGAACGGCTTGGCCTTCCTCAGATGCTCGATGACGGCCCGCTGCCCCTCGGCCGGGTCCTGTTCGGGGTGCACGCGCACGTTCAGGTACGCCTTGGCGTATGGAACCACCGCGGACGCAGCGGTTTTCGTCGGCGGGGCGTCCAACCCGATCACGGTGATCGCGGGGCCGTACCAGATCCGCTCGCCGATCGGACCGGTCCCGAGCAACGGCATCCCCGGCTGCATCCCCGTCACCCGAGCGAATTCGGCGTCGGTGTAGTTCGCGCCCGACCAGTTATCGCGACGCAGCCCCGGCACCGCGACATTGCCATCCGCGTCGTGCAGGGTGGCCAACGCGGCGATCAACGAGAGCAGCGCATCCGGCGCCGCACCGCCGAACTGCCCCGAGTGCACCGGCGCGGCCAGCGTGCGCACCTCCACGAACACATCCGCGACCCCACGCAGAGCGGTCACCAATGTCGGCTGCCCCGCGCGAATATTGCCCGCATCGCAGATCAACAACGCGTCGGCTGCGAACAACTCCGGATGCTCGGCCGGATAGTCGTCGAAGACCGACCCGTACTCCTCCTGCCCCTCGATCACCACCGTCACCCCCACCGGCGGCCTACCTCCGAACGCCCGCAACGCCCCGATATGCGCCACCACATTGGCCTTGCAGTCCGCCGCACCCCGCCCGTAGATCGCCCCGTCCTTCTCGGTAGGCGTGAACGGCGGTGTGTGCCAAAGACTTTCATCCCCCGAGGGCTGCACGTCGTAATGCCCGTACAACAGCACGGTCGGCGCCCCCTCCGGAGCCGGAATCCGCCCGTAGACCACCGGCGAGGTGTCGGGCAGATCCAACACCCGAATCTCCCCCACCCCGGACTTCCGCAACTCCTCGGCGACCAGATCGTGCGCCCGCTGGACATTCTCCTTCGGATAGTCCGGGAACGCGATGGACGGGATCTCGACCAGCTGCCCGAGCAGTATTTTCAACTCCGGCATGAGTCCGTCGACAGTACCGCTCAGATCCTGGCGCAGGTCCATTCCGTCATCGAACCACCACCCGCCGTCAGTTCACCGCGAATCTTCAGCGACACGCAGGATCGGCAGCGGCGGGACCACGGCGGGGTCGGCCAGGACCGCGCGGCGGGCGAAGCCGAGGGCACCGACGAGGATGGCATCGTCGCCGAGCACCGCCGGTGCGATCCGAAGTCCGAGCGTGGGAGCCAGGGCCCGGCGGCCACGGAGATGATTCTCGATGGTCGGCGCGATCCAAGGGAACCAGTCCGCCAGCAGGCCGCCGAGGACGACTTCGTCGGTATCGAGGAGGGCGGTGATCGAGAGAATCGCCGTGCTGATGGCAGCGGCGGCGACGTCCATTGCCGAGAGTGCTTGGGGTTCGGACTGTCTCAGCATCGACACGAGTTCGGATTGGGCGGCTTGCAGACCCTGGCCGTGGAGTAGAGCGGTGAGGCCGGCGGACTCGAGAACGGCTTCGGGGCCCGCGAACGTGACCAGGCAGCCGCGGGCGCCGCAGACACAGTCGGGGCCGTTCATGGCTACCGGGACGTGGCCTGGCTCGCCGGCGATGCCGTGGCTGCCGGTGTGGATGCGGCCGTCGAGGACAACGCCGCCGCCGATGCCGGTGCCGGCCTCGATGAGGACCAGGCCGCGGGAATCGTGAGGGCGGGCGTGGAATTCGGCGAGGGCGGCGGCATTGGCGTCGTTGATCACGTCGACCGCCACGGCGGGGGGCGGGAGGTGGGCGGCGATCAAGTCGCGCAGGGGGACCGATTCGAGCCAGCCGAAATTCGGTGCCACCACCACGGTTTGGCCGGGGTCGTCGAGGACCGGGCCGGCCATGGCGATCACCGCGCGGGCGAGGACGGGGACAGGGGCCGAGTCGGGGAGCGTGGCGGCGGCGCGGGCGATGATGGACGCGATGGCGGCGGCCATGGCGTCGGGTGCGCCGGGGGCCAGGTCGTGCGCGACGGTGTCGCGCCGGATGATGCTTCCGGCGAGGTCGCAGACGGCCACGCGGAGCTGCTCGGAGGTGACCTGGACGGCGGCCACGGCGGCGCGACCGGCTTCCAGTCGCAGCGGGCGGCCGGGGCGGCCGCGGGTGCCGGAACGCTGGGCGTCGTCCTCGGCGACGAGGCCGCGGTCGGCGAGATCGGCGACGAGGGCGGTGACCGATCCGTGCGCCAGTCCGGTGGCGGCGGCCACCTCGGTGCGCGGGCAGGGGCCGTGGTCGGCGAGGTGACGCAACACCAGCCCCAGGTTGCGACGGCGAATGGCGGCCGCGTCGGTCGGGGGCGACACGGTCGGGCCGCCGGGGGTAGCGGGCCGTCGGGTGGGCGGTGTGGGATCCACGGGATCGAGATTATGGTGTCAGATAATTATTTCAAGTGTTGACGTTAATTCGGGATCAGAGGTTGGCATGGGCGTGGAACGGATCGGACGACGAACTCTGCTGCTCGGAGCGGGGGCGCTGGCCTTCACGGCGGCGTGCGCGCGCGGGACGTCGGAGTCCGAGAAGTCGACGGAGACGGTGGTCGTGACCACCGCGGCGGGAGCGGTGCGCGGGGTGCGGCGGGAGACCGGCGCCGCCTTCCTCGGCATCCCGTTCGCGCAGCCGCCGGTGGGCGCGCTGCGGTTCGCCGCGCCGGTGCCCGCCGCCGCGTGGGCCGAGACCCGGGACTGCACCAGGTACGGTCCGACCGCTCAGGTCAAGCAGTTGTCCGAGGTGACCGCGATTCCGGAGCCGTCGATTCCCGGAGATGACATCCTCACGGTGAACGTGTTCACCCCGAAGCCGGATCCGGACGCGAAACTGCCTGTGCTGGTGTGGATTCACGGCGGCGGGTTCGTGGCGGGCAGCCCGGCCAGCCCCTGGTACGACGGCGCGGCGTTCAATCGCGACGGCGTGGTGCTGGTGTCGGTCGGGTACCGCCTGGGCATCGAAGGCTTCCTGCATCTCGACGATGCCCCCGACAATCGCGGCGTGCTGGATTGGATCGCCGCGCTGGCCTGGGTGCGCGACAATATCGCCGCGTTCGGCGGGGATCCGGCGAAGGTGACGATCGCGGGCCAGTCGGCCGGCGGCGGCGCGGTGTGGGCGCTCATGAACACCCCGTCCGCGAAAGGCCTTTTCCGCGCGGGTATTTCGGAGTCCGGCGCGGTCACCCAGCCCAATGATCGCGCCACCGCGCTGGCCATGTCGGCCCTGTTCACCAAGCGCACCGGCCTGCCCGCCACCGCCGCGGCGCTGCGGGACCTGAGCAAGTCCGGGTTGCAGGACCTCGAGGACAAGCTGCGCATGCCCGGACCCGACAGCAGCGCCGCCACCCTGCTCGGCCTGGCCCCGTGGGCCGACGGCACGCTCATCCCAGCCACCAGCGCCGAGGTGCTGAAATCCGGTGCGGACCAAGATGTTCCACTCATGCTGGGCTTCACCGCCCACGAGTTCAATGCCGCGCCGCTGACCGGCGAACGACCGCCGGTCACCGACACCACGCTGCCCGCCGCGCTGGGCGCGCTCGGTTTCGACGCCTCCCATGCCGCCGACTGGCACCTCGCCTACCCGGGGCTGTCGGCGAATCAGCTTGCGGGACAGGCCCAGAGCGATGCCGTGATCCGGATGCCGTCCTACCGGGTGGCCGAGATGCGGGCCGGCCACGGGCAGCCGACCTGGCTCTACGAATTCACCTGGACCTCGAACGCCTCCCAGTTCCAGGGCATGTCCTTCCACTGCCTCGACGTCCCGTTCGTCTTCGACCTGCTGCAGGCCCAGGGCGTGACCACGGTGACCGGCGAGCATCCGCCACAGGCGCTGGCCGACGCGATCCACCGGGCGTGGGTCGCGTTCATCAGCAACGCCGACCCGGGCGCCGACTGGCCCCGCTACACTCTCGACCGGCGCGAAACCATGATCTGGTCGAATTCGCCGCACGTCCAGTCCGATCCCTTCGCCGCACAGCGCCCGATCTGGCTGCGCTGAACCCGCGGGCTACCGTGGAGCAATACGCGTCTAGTCGAATCGTTGATAGGTGGGTCGGTCAATGCAGGTGAAGCGCTGGATCGCACCGGCCGCGGTGGCCGTGGCCTGCGGGCTGCCGACCGTCCCGGCCGCACAGGCCGCGCCGGGTGACACGCAGGCCGCGCTGGGCGGCGGTTCGGGTCTGGTGCTGGGCAAGGGCGGCCACACCGCCAAGTGCAGTCTGACCACCATCGGCTACGACGCCGCCGGGCGACTGGTCGGCTTCACCGCCGGGCACTGTGCCGAGGCCGGCACGCCGGTGCAGGGCGAGCAGTTCCCCGACGCCGGGGTGGTCGGGGTGGTCCGCGCCGCGGACGCGCAACTCGACTACGCGGTCATCGAATTCGATCCGGCCGCGGTCACCCCGCTGCGCTCGTTCGACGGCACCACCATCGCCGGGTTCGCGCCGACGCCGCCCGCCTGGAGCGTGGTGTGCCAGAACGGCCGGACCAGCGGGCACGCCTGCGGCGTGGTGTGGACGTCGAGCCCGGTGGGGCTGCTGGAGCAGGCCTGCTCCAGTTACGGCGATTCGGGCGCGCCGGTCACCAGCGGCGACAGGCTGGTCGGCATGATCTCCGCGCCGCTGATCAGCGACACCCGCAATCTCCGATTCAGCTGCACCGACGCCAACAATCCGCTGCACTCCCCCGTCATCGCCGTCGCGTTCGACACCGTGCGCGCCGCGGTCGACGCCGGCAAGGGCGTGGGCAGCGGCTTCCAGCCGGTCTAGGGCCACCCACCCGGTCCCGGAAAATGACGAACCCGGCCGCACCCTGCACGGCCGGGTTCGAGATCCGGAATCCGATCAGGCCGAACGGGTTTCGGCCGCGACCGGAGCCGCCTTGCGGGCGCCGCGGCGGAACCGCAGCACACCGTCCTCCAGCGGAGCCTTGCGCAGCATGGCGCGGTCGCGGAAGTAGTTGTTGATCACCAGCCACGGCCCCCGGGTGCCCTGACGCGGCATGACGCCGTCACCGCGCTGGATGTAGCCGGAGGTCAGCGCGCCGCCCATGAGCGACGCCTCGGACCGGTCGCCCTCCTCGGGCACCGCGACCACTTCGCTGAAACCGTTGTCGCGCATGTGGTTCAGCAGGCGGCAGAAGTACTCCGCGGCCAGGTCGGCCTTGAGGGTCCAGGAGGCGTTGGTGTAGCCGAGGATCACCATCATGTTCGGGACGGTGCCGAGCAGCGCGCCCTTGTAGGCCACCAGATCCCGGGTGGCCAGGGTCTGCCCGTCCACCTCGAGCGCCGCGCCGCCGAGCATCTGCACGGTGAGACCCGTCGCGCTGACCACGATGTCGGCCTCGAGCTCCTCGCCCGAGGACAGGCGGATGCCCTTCTCGGTGAAGGTCTCGATGGTGCCGGTGGCGATCGACGCCTCGCCCCGCTTCAGCACCTTGAACAGGTCGCCGTTGGGCACCACGCACAGGCGCTGGTCCCACGGGTTGTAGCTGGGGGTGAAGTGCTTCATGTCGATCTTGGGACCGACCTGCGCGCGCACCGCGGCCAGCATCAGCTTGGCCGACAGCTTCGGGTTGGTGCGCGAGAGCTGGTAGCTGGCCCGCTGCAGTCCGATATTGCGCGCCCGGCCCGCCTTGTAGGCGATGGCCGCGGGGATCTTGGCCAGCTTGAAGCCGACCGCGACCGGGTCGTCGGCGGGCAGCGCGGCGATGTAGGTGGGCGAACGCTGCAGCATGGTGACGTGCGCGGCGTCCTTGCTCATGGCCGGGATCAGGGTGATGGCGGTGGCGCCACTGCCGATCACGACCACCTTCTTGCCCTTGTAGTCGAGATCCGCGGGCCAGTGCTGCGGGTGCACGATCCGGCCGCCGAAGCTCTCCTCGCCGGGGAACGTGGGCCGGTAGCCGGTGTCGTAGTCGTAGTAGCCGGTGCAGCCGATGAAGAAGTCGCTGGTGTAGGTCTCGGTCTCGCCGGTGCGCTCGTCGAGCACCTCGACGGTCCAGATGCTGTCGTCGCTGGACCAGGACGCCTTGGTGACCTTGCGACCGAAGCGAATGTGGTCGGTGACGCCGTATTCGGCGGCGGTGTCCTCGATGTACTGGCGGATGTGCGGTCCGTCGGCGAGCACCTTGGTGCCGTGCCAGGGCCGGAAGCCGTAGCCGAAGGTGTACATGTCCGAGTCGGATCGGATACCGGGGTACTTGAACAGGTCCCAGGTGCCGCCGATGGCGGTCCGGCGCTCCAGGATCAAGTAGCTGCGCCCGGTCTTCTCCCTGGTCAGGTGGCAGGCCATGCCGATACCGGACAGGCCCGCGCCGATGATCAGTACGTCGACATGCCGCGTCATGGGGAACTCGCTTCTGGTCGCGCCCGGACACCGGCGTCCGGGCGTACCGAGTATTACATGTTATTTCCGGTAACGTCTACAACCGGTCGGGCTAGGCTGCGCGGACCTGGCCCGGCCGATCCGGCTCCGACCGGTAGCGGGTGCTCGGACCGCCGATGCCGAGGGCGTTCCAGACCCGCTTGGACACCGGGTTCATCAGCCCGATCTTCTTGGCCAGCGACCGCACGTCACCGAAGAAGCCCGCGAACGCCTCCTTAGAGTCGGCGGAGCCGAAGAACACCTCCTTGCGAACCTCGCGCGGGATGCCGAACTCCTCGAAGAAGGCGCGCGGCGGCACCAGGATCGCCCGTCCGCCGATCCACATGACGATCGGGAAGGCCAGCGACAGCACGAACTTGTCGAACGGGTTCGCCTGCGGCACATGGTGTTCCAGGAACTCGTGCGCGAAGGAGATGTGGCGGGCCTCCTCGGCGATGTGAATCGCCATGACGCCACGCATGATCGGGTGGATGTCCTCACCGGCGCGCAGGATCGCCTTCTGGATGTGGTCGATCGGCTCCTCGCCCGACAGCACCGCCATGAAGAACAGGTTCGGGAAGACCGAGGCCAGCGGCGGCACCAGGTAGGTGAGCTGCTTGAGGATCGTGCTCATGCCGGGCACGTCGATCCCGATGCGGTTCACCATCTCCTGGAACATCAGGGTGTGGTTGCACTCCTCGATGACCTCGTGGGTGCAGTACCGGAACTCCGGCGAGCCATTGGGCAGCTTGAAGGTGTGCTGCACCATGCCGCCGATGAGCAGGGTCTCGAACTGCAGGCCGACCTTGGCGATATTGGCCTGCCGCCACAGGCCGATGGCGATCTTGCGCGCCTCGGACTGGGCCTGATACCAGGGATGCCGGGCGAACATGTCACCGGAGACGGGCAGGATCCAGCGCTTGTCGTCGGCCTTGACCTCGAAATCGGGGTGGTCCCAATCGATATCGGTGAAGGGATCGAAATTCTTGTCGACGGACCCCTGCGAGAGCAGCATGAGCTTGTCGGCGTACTGCCGGGCAAGCGCGACCGTGGGGTCGTCCGTCGCGTGTGCTGACGTCATTGTCAGAGCCTCTTTCGGAAATGGACCTAAGTATCTGTAATCCATGGTTACGCGTACATTGGCGCCGCGTCAACAGGTACCGACCAGTAGGGTTCAGTTCCAGCAGCGAGGACGCAGTCCCCATACCTCGAATTCGTCTCCGACCAGGTCGCGAAGGGCTTCCCGGGTCGGGAAGCGATCCGGATCCGCACCCGTGATCGCGAGGGTTACGGTGTCGCCGTCGCTCGACCAGGACAGGTTCAGGCCGACCTCCACGCGACGGAACAGATCGGTGTCGGCGGTGCAGACAACCGGGCGCATGAGCACCGAGCGGGCGCGCACCCCCGCGATGGTCGCCACGCCCTGACCGGTCTCGCCGAGATTCGTGCACAGGCATTCCGGGGCCTTGGCCGTGCGGGAGAAGAAGCCCAGGACGAACTTCGGCAGCATCATCTGGACCGGCTGGAGGTGTTGCAGCGCGGGGGTGGTGGCCGGATCGGAGTAGGCGCGGGCCGCCTGTTTGACGGCGGTCCGGACCTGACGCAGGTCGGTGCGCTCGCCCTTGCGGTAGGAGACGGCGATGGGCAGGCCGGTGGTGGCATTGCCGCGGGGATCGTCGAGGCCGCGCAGGGACTGCGGAATGTCGACGCGGACCGCTGCGCCGTCCTCGATGCGGCCGCTGCGGCCGAGCAGGCCGACGGCGACGCCGACCATGAGGCCGTTGTCGGTGCCGTCGTGGGCGGCGGCGACGGCATTCCATTCGGCCGCATCGACTTCCACGACGAGGTCGGCGGCGGAGTGGCGTTCCGGGAGCGGCAGCCGCGGTTCGGCGGGGCGCGGGTTGCGGTCGGGCTCGCGGACGTCGCGGGCTTTGATCGCCGCGCGGATACCGCGGGCGGCGGCGCGCACCTGGCCGACGGCGTCGGCCAGGTGCGCGCGGAACAGGCCACCGGTGGGGATCGAACCCACCAGACGACCCGAACTCGTGGCGATATCCGGTGTGTCCCCGGCGTCCAGGCGGCGCAGCGCGTCACCCAGCGCGTAGAGCACCGCGCCGCCGTCCGCGCCCACGTGCGAGGTGACCAGGGACAGCAGGGTGCCCCCGGAGGTGGTGGGCGCGGCCGACAGTCGCCACACCCGGCCCGCCACCGGGTCGAACTCCACCTGACTCTGTTCGAAAAGCCAATCCAGGACACCTGTTTCGGGTACCGGCTGTTGTCGCACGGCGAGCGGTTCCGCCGTCGTGGCCGAAACCCACCACGGCCGGGCGAAGGGCACCGACGTGGTCATCACCCGCCGCGCCAGGAAGCCGTGGGCGAGGTGCGCGTGCAGGCCTTCCAGCGCACCGGGATCCAGCGGTTCGTCGAAGCGCCAGGCCAGCTGGTTGACCAACGCGTTGCCGTACAGGTCGTGCAGTTTCAGGAACAGGTCGTCGTCGGCGGTGAGCCGGTTCAGGACTGCGGGCATGACGGTCTCCGGATCACTGGGCACGCAGGGTGCGAACGGTCAAGGGCGCGAACACGATCGCGACGACGAGCGCGGAACCCACCGACCAGGCGAAGTCGGAGCCGACCGAACCGGACTCGGCCAGGGTGCGCACCGCCGCCACCAGATGCGAGACGGGGTTGTAGTCGGAGACATGGCGCAGCCAGGTGGGCATGGCCGCCTCCGGGACCAGGGCATTGGAGGCGAAGCTGGCGAAGGTGAGCACCAGCATCGACATGCCCTGCACGGCGGCGGGTTTGGCCACGGTCACGCCGATGAAGGCGAACAGCCAGCTCATGGCGGTGGTCGCGAACACCACCAGGGCCGCGCCAGCCACCAGGCCCAGCGGGTGGTCCGGCCGGTAGCCCATGCCGAAGCCGACCAGCAGCACCATGAGCGCGGCGATCACGTAGCGGGTCGCCCCCGCCAGCAGGCCGCCGGCCACCGGCGCGAAGCGGGCGATCGGCATGGAGACGAAGCGGTCGAAGACGCCGGAGCGGATGTCCTCGGAGAGCTGGACGCCCATGGCGACCGAGGAGGTGAGCACGATCTGCACCAGCACACCGGGAATCAGCGTGGGCAGGTACGCGTCCAGGCTGCCCGCGATGGCCTTGCCGAAGACGCTGCCGAACAGCAGCGGGCCCACGATCGGCAGCAGCACGGCGTCGTAGAGCAGCTGCGGGCTGTGCCGGAAGGTCAGCAGGCCGCGCTGGGCCATGAACAGCGACTGCGCCAGACCCGCGCGCAGGCCGACCCGGGTGAGGCGCGGCTGCCGGGCGATGCGGGCGGTGGGGTGCAGTAGCACCGGGGTGTCGGACAGGACGGTCATGCGGTCCGCCTTTCGGCCGGAGGCGTGGTGCGGGCCGGGCGCCGGGTGAGCGCCAGGAACACCGAATTCAGGTCGGGGCGTTCGACCCCGAAGCCGCGCAGGCGGATCCCGGTGTCGCGGCAGGCGGCGACGATGTCGGCGGCGGCGCCGATATCGGTGAGCGGCACCGTCACGGTGGCGGGGTTGTCGCCGTGCAGAGGCGTTGTGCCGGTGAGTCTTTCGGCGACCGCGTCGGCGAGTGGGCGCTGGGCGGGATCGGCCAGGTCGAGGCGCAGCATCTCCTCGCCGATGGAGGACTTCAACTCCCCCGCCGTGCCCTCGGCGACCACGGTGCCGTGGTCGATGACGGCGATCCGGTCCGCGAGGGCGTCCGCCTCCTCGAGGTATTGCGTGGTGAGCAGGATGGTCGCGCCGCGGCCGACCAGGCCGCGAACCACCGACCACATGCGCTCGCGAGTGTGCGGGTCCAGGCCGGTGGTGGGCTCGTCCAGGAAGATCAAGGGCGGCACCGTGATCAGCGTCGCCGCCAGATCCAGTCGGCGCCGCATGCCGCCCGAGAACGATCCCACCCGGCGGTTGGCGGCGGCGGTCAGCTCGAACTCGTCGAGGAGTTCCGCGGCCCGGTCCTGCGCTCCGCGCCGGCCGAGGCCGAGCAGCCGCCCGAACAGGCGCAGGTTCTCCCACGCGGTCAGGTTCTCGTCCACGGCCGCGTACTGGCCGGTGAGGCCGATCATCGACCGCACCGCGGTGGCCTGCGACACGACATCGTGCCCGAAAACCGTTGCGGTGCCGCGTGACGGCCGCAGCAGGGTGGCCAGCATCCGCACGGTGGTCGTCTTCCCCGCGCCATTGGGCCCGAGCAGCGCGAACACCGTGCCCGCCCGGACCTTCAGGTCGACGGCGTCCACCGCGGTCATGGATCCGAAGCTCTTTCCGAGTCCCCGTGTCTCGATGGCGATCTCACCGCTCATCGCGCACCTCCGATCATGGTCGAAGCCGATGGTTCCCCTGTATCGAGCACTGGCCGTGGCCTCTCCGGCGACAGCGATTCGACGACATCCGCCGCCCGCTGCACGCCGTCGTCCCGGAACCGCGCACCGTAGGCGGCGGCCCGCAGGCGAACCTCCGGCGTGGTCGCGCGAATCAGCAACCGCTCCAGTCGATTCGCGGTCAGTCCCGCGAACGGCGCGGTCGCGCCCAGCCCGAGCGCCTCCAGCTGCCTGCCCCAGTACGGCTGATCCGCCTGCACCGAACAGATCACCGACGGCACCCCGGCCCGCAGCACGGCTGCCGTGGTCCCCGCTCCCCCGTGGTGGACAGCGGCGTCGCACAGCGGCAACACCGCCCGGTGGTCGACCTGATCCACCACTGCCAGCTGGTCACCGATCCGGCCCCGGAACATGGGTCCCACCAGCAATATCCGCCGTCCGAGCCGCCGTCCGACCTCCCGGACCAGCGACTCCAACGCCACCGGTTCGGCCACCGGCATGGACCCGAAACCCGCGTATACCGGGGCGGGACCCGCGATCAGCCACTCGAACAGCTCGGCTCCCAGGCCGGTGCTTCGTTCCTCGACCGCGCTCGTTCCCGGCGCGGGCCACTGCGGACCATGCTGTGCGGCACCGTTGTCGGCAGGAACGGGGAACCCGGTGAACGGCACGCCACACAGTTCGTCCGCGAGCCCTGGGAACAGCGCGGCGTCGTAGGCCTGAATCGCCGTATACGCCGGTGCGCCGAGCCCGGGCCGCCGCGCCGCGAGCGCCGACTCGCGGAACGCCCCGGCACAGGGAGCCAGCGCGCGAGCACGAGCCGCGGTCAGGGCCCGCCAGCCCGCACGGTTGGCGGTGGGCGGCATCCGCTTACCCCACCCCGACGGCACCACCGGGACGCTGCCGTTGGGAATGATCGGAAAGAAATGCACGGCCGCGAGCGGAACACCCTGGTGGCGGGCGACTTCGGCGGCAGCCTCCTCACCCGCCATGCCGGTCACCAGCAAGTCGTGCCCACCCGCGACGGCGAGCAGATCCGCCGCGGCCTCGACGAATCCGCGACGTTGCAGATCCAGCACGGCGCGCACGCGCTGGACCGGGTTCGGGTGCCGGAAGCGCCGATCATCCCGCTGGGTGCGCAGCAGTACGTCGCTGTCGAGACCGAACGGCACGGCCGGAACACCGTGGCGCTCGGCGAATTCGACCAGATTCGGCGATACCGCCATGGTCACGTCATGACCGCGGCCCAGCAGTTCCCGGCCGAGCAGCACGCCGGGCTGGGCATCGCCCCGACTACCGGCGAAGGCGAGCAGAATCCTCATGACGCCCTCCTCGTCCGGTTGCTCGAAATGTCGCCAGGCGCGCGCATGCGTCACACCTGCGCCGGAGCCGGGACCCGCAAGGATGCGGGGGCGGACGCGCGGTCGTGCACGGCCGGCGGGAGCGCGAAAGGCGCTCGTGCGGTGGCCGTTCGGTCACCGGTACCGGCGAATTCGCGCATGGCGCGGGTGAATTCGGCGAGGAAGCGGTCCATCTCGACCTCCGGGAAGGTGGCCGGGAAGCGGGTGGAGAGGCGGAGGCCGTCGGTGGCTCGGACGATCCAGAAGAAGACCTCGTCGGGCGAGTAGGACTCGGCGCGGAGGGTGTGGCCGCGCAGGGATTCGACGAGCTCGTGGTCGGGGAGGGCCCGGATGTCGAGGAACGAGATGCCGAAGCGGGGTTGGTCGGCGCAGTTCAGGAGTTCCAGGACGCGGGTCCAGGTGGCGTCGTTGGCGGTGCGGGAGCGGCGCAGGACCGTGCGGGTGGACTCCAGGGCGCTGTCGAGGTCCAGGTCGGGGGCGAGGGTGAGGTCGAGGGGGACGACGTTCACGAACCAGCCCATGGATTCGAGAAAGCGCAGGTCGGGCCGGGTGGCGATCGGCATGACGGCGCGCAGCGAGATGTAGCCGAACGCGCGGCGGTAGGCGATGGCGAGCGCGGTGAAGACCGCCACCGACAGGCGGTGGCCGCGCTCGGTCACCGCGCGCTCGACGTGTTCGAGTTCACTGAGCGACAACAGCTTTCGCGACACGGATGTCTGAGGGAGCGCCGCGAGCCCGCCGACGACCGTCCCCGTCCCCCCGATGGCGATCGCACTCGCCCGGCCCTGGGCGGTAATCGCCGGTTCGAAGCGAGGCAGCATGCCGCCGGAGCCGTCGAGGAAGCGCTGCCAGTAGCGGACCGCTTCGCAATCGGGGGTGAGGGCGGCGGCGGTGTCGCGTTCCCATTGGGCGAAGTCCGCGGCGCTGCCGAAGGTCGGCGATTCGCGGGGCGGCTCACCGCGGGTGACCTCGGCGTACAGGGCGCGGAGTTCGAGGATGACGATGGCCTGCGAGTAGGCGTCCAGGACGGAGTGGTCGGCGGCCACCAGGACGGTGAAGTCGCCGGTGTCGGCGTGCTCCACGGTGGCGAGCAGGCAGTGCGGCCACTGGAGCGGCGAGAGTCTCGATTCCAGTGTGGCGGTGAGGTATTCGTTGATCGCGCCCGAGCCGGTGATGCCGGGGATCGGCTCGGCGGTGACGTCGACGTCGGCGGCCGCGCAGACCAGCCGCTCGGGTTCGGGGACGTCGTGACGGGCCAGGGTGGTGCGCAGGCCCTCGTGGCGGGCGTGCCAGCGGCGCGCGGTCTCGCGCCAGTGCGCGGCGTGGAACGGGGCGTCCATTTCGAAGATGGTTCCGATCCAGCGACCCCGGCCCGGCCGCGGGTCCGCGGCGTCCGTCGCCCGGCAGTGGTGGACGTGCACGCTGGTCAGGGGCCGGACGTCGGCGGTCCACGCCGCGCCGGGGGCCAGTTCGGCCCGCCACAGGGTGAGCGCGCCCGGGCGCACCGCGAATTCGGATAGGTGGGTGTAATCCATGACCGTCTCCCTCATCGAGACTTCGCCGGTGCCGGTGCGGCCGTTCGATTTCCGTAGAGAATTCACGGTGCGCCAAACCAGCGCGATCGAACCCGTTTATGAGCTATCCGGCGAATTGGAAGCTATTGAATAGTGATATACCGCTCGACGGTGATGCGGCACATCGGAATCCCCCCGCCCACTGTGCTGTCGAGCACTATTTCGCGGCGGATCCGGCGCCCGCTGCGGCGCTGCCCGAACCCAGGGCCTGAGCCGCGGTGCCACCCGCCTGGGCGGACCCGCTGACCGCGCCGCTGCCGGTGCCGAGCAGACCGAGCACCGACCCGGGTCCGGGCACCAGCCCGGCCAGGCTGCCGGCCGCGGCACTGCCGGTGCCGAGCGCCCCGGCGAGTCCGGCGGCGGTGGCGGACCCGGTGCCCACGGCGGCGCTACCGGTTCCGAGCTGCGGCAATATCGATTGTTCGGGGGCGGGGCTCACACCAGCGGGGGTGTCACCGCCCGCCGGTGCGGCGGTAGCCAGGACGGGCACGAGCAGGGGAGCGGCGATTCCCGCCAGCAGGACTGCGGCCGCACGAGCGGATCGGAATGCAGACATGGCCCGATTTCCTTTCACCTTCATCAGGACAAGCGCGCCGAGAGCGGCGACTTGGGCAGGCAGGTCCGAATTGTGATTGGCGACGCTGCCGAGGATTTTCACCCGATGGGTAGATGACCTGCGAACCCAAGAAAATCATCAACCGACCAACTTCGCAACCAGCCTGATCGCAAACAATTGGTTAACGGACTGTTCTCACACCCTTCCCCTGTGCTTCAGGCCACTGCACCGGTGAAATTCGCCTCCACTTCACATTCGGCCGCCGACCGCTGCCACGGCCCGGGCGGAAAACGAGTTGCTCGCGGGTACCCGATTTCTGGGATCCTGGGCTGGTGAACGCAGGGGAAATCACCGTCGAGTTCGCGCCGGAGCTGCGCGTGTTCGTCGGTCAACGGGACCGCACGCCGGTCCGGGTGGACGGCACCTCGACGCTGGGGCACGTGGTGGAGTCGCTGGGCGTGCCGCTCACCGAGGTGGGGACGGTCCTGGTGGACGGCGAATCCGTTGCCACCGGCCACATTCCGCGCGGCGGTGAGAAGATCACCGTATCGGCCGTGGCCCGCCCACAGGTGTGCGCCGAGCCGCTGCGCTTCCTGCTCGACATCCACCTGGGCACCCTGGCGCGCCGCCTGCGCCTGCTGGGAATCGATGCGGCCTACGAGAATCCGGATATCGGCGACGCCGCGCTGGCCTCCCGGTCCGCCGCCGAGCAGCGGGTCCTGCTCTCCCGTGACCGCGGCCTGCTGCGCCGCCGCGAAATCTATTCCGGCGCCTACGTTTACAGCCATCACCCCGCCGAGCAGCTGGACGACATCCTGTCCCGCTTCGCCCCGCGGCTGGCCCCATGGACCCGGTGCACCTCCTGCAACGGCGCGCTCCGCCCCGCCGACCCGGCCACGGTCCGCGACCGCCTGCCCGACAACACCGGCCAGAGCTACGACACCTTCGCCGAGTGCGTCGACTGCGGCCAGACCTACTGGAAGGGCGCGCACCACGCGCGCCTGGACGCCATCGTGGCGGACGCATTGGCCAAATTCGCCTGATCGATCCAGGACTGTTGTGTCCTGCGCCACACTCGCTTACGCTCCTCTGACACTGACCGGTCTCACACAGCTCGGATGGTGCAGGGAACGGAGGGACCTCGATGCGGAGGATTCGGGTGGGTCGGCGCGCGCTCGCAGCAGCACTCACGGCGTTCGTGCCGGCGGCCGGATCATGGACGGCCGCAACGGCTTCGGCCGAGGAGCCGCCCGGTCCGGAACCGACGGCCCAGGCCCGCTACGGCGGCACCGGACCGCATCCCGTCGCGACGAACGCGCAGGTCGGTCCGTGCCAGGCGTCGATCGTCGGCTTCGTCCAGAACGTGGCCGTCCACATCTTCGGCAATACCGACGACCTGACCTGCACCGCGGCCTTCCCCAACGGCCTCGACTCCCCCGCCGGCGTGAACACCTACTTCCCCGCCGATATCGCCGAGCTGCCGAGTGCCCCGCTGATCGTGCTGACCGGCGGCATCGACGCCAATCCCGGCATGTACGACCGACTCGCGCGGCAATGGGCGAGCCAGGGTTTCGTCGTCACCATCCCCTACGAGTGGTTCAACTCGCTGGCCTATGTCCCCGCCGCCGGTTTGGCCCTGGGGATCTGCTGGAACGCCCCGGCCTGGATCGCGAATGCCCGTGGCGTGAGACACTTCTCGCCGGTCGACGGGACGGACGCCTATCGCTCGTCCGGCACCGCCGTGGCATGGCTGCGCTACCTGGGCTTCGGCGATCCGGACGCCGCCCGCTACTTCGTCGGCCCGGACTGGCTGCTGCGCCAGGACAAGACCTACTTCAGCGTGGAGCGCCATCCGCTCGCCGACTCCGTGCGGTGACGGGAGTCAGCGGGCGCGGGCGGCGGCCGCGGCGGCGTCCAGGCGCGCGCCGAGGGCCTTGACCTGGTCGCGCAGGACTTCGATGTCCTCCACCGGAACTCCCACCAGATCCAGCACGGTGCGGATCATCTGCTGCGCGCCCTGCTGGAGTTCGCGGCTGGACTCGGTGGCGTGCAGGACCACGGCCCGGCCGTCGGTGGCGCTGCGCACGCTCTCCACCAGGCCGCGCGCCTGCAGTCGCTGGACCAGCGGCGAGAGCGTGCCGTAGTCGAGGTGTACCTGTTCGCCCAGGTCCTTCATGGCGATACCGGGACGCTCCCAGAGCGCCAGCAGCACCAGGTATTGCGGGTAGGTCAGGTTCATATCGTCCAGGAACGGCCGGTAGGCGGCGGTCATGGATCGCGATGTGGAGTACAGCGCGAAGCACAGCTGGGCATTGAGCGAGAGCAGCGCGTAATCGATCTCCTCGTCCGCTCCGGCCCCAGCGGGTGCGGAAGGCGGATGTTCTTGCATTACTGCACTGTACTGCGCACAGTCGCGAGCACGGCGTCCGTGGCCGCCCGATCGCCGACGGTGATGCGGATACCGGTGGGATAGGACTTGACGTGGATGTCCGCGCCCGCCAGCGCGGTCGCGACCCGATCGGCCTCGGGACCGGGCAGGGTCAGATAGGAGAAATTGGCGTAGCTGTCGGGCACCGAGAGGCCGAGCGCGCGAAGTCCGGTGGTGAGCCGGTCGCGGTGCGCGGCCAGGGTCGCGACCCGCGCCTCGATCTCGGATTCGGCCTCGTAGCAGGCCCGCACCGCCACCTCGGCCAGCGCGGTCATGCCGAAAGGCAACTGCCAGCGGGCAATTCGCGCGATCAGCCGCGGGGCCCCGAGCGCGTAGCCGACCCGTAGCGCGGCCAGACCGTACGCCTTCGAGAAGGTGCGCAGGACGAGCAGGTTCGGATGTCGATCCAACAGATCGAACACATCGATGCGATCGGCGCCCGACACGAAGTCCACGTACGCCTCGTCGAGTACTACGGTGACGGTGTCAGGAACTTCCCTCAGGAGATCCTCGAATTCCCTTGCCGGAACCAGGGTTCCGGTGGGGTTGTGCGGACTGCAGACCACCAGCAGCCGGGTTCTCTCCGTCACCGCGGCGGTCAGCGCCGGGAGATCCTGGCACCCGGAATCGGTGAGCGGCACCGCGATCGGCCGCCCGCCCGCCATGCTGGTCAGAATGGGGAATCCGTCGAAGGTGGGCGTCGCCATCACCACCTCGGCGCCCCCCGCCCCGAATTCCTGGACGATGTGCATGATCACGCCGGTCGCGCCCGCGCCCACCACGATCCGATCCGGCGGGCAGCCGAGCCGTTCGGCGATCAGCCCGGGCAGACGGCGCGGCAGGAATTCCGGATACCGGTTGGCCGAGGCCAGCGCCGCGCTGAGCGCCTCCTGCACCGAGGGCGGCGGGCCGTAGGGAATCTCGTTGAGCTGCAGCCGATGTCCGGCCGTCACCAGGGGGCTCACGGCGCCGCCCCCTCAGCGTCCGCCCCAGCGGAGGGCGGCGGCCCCCGCGAAATCGCCCGCGTGCGCGAAGCCCGCGAACATAACCAGCGATCCGGCCGGCACCCGGCCCTCGTCGACCGCGCGGTCGAAGGTGACGGGAATGCCCGCGCCGAACAGGTTTCCGCAGTCGTCGAAGGTGTCGGGATGCCGTTCCTGCGGCAGTTGCAGGGCGTCTCGCCAATTGCGCAGGAAGGCTCTGTTGGGTTGATTGGTGACCAATAAGTCCAGGTCCTGGGTGGGCACGCCGATCCGGCCGCACACGGCCGACGCGACCTCGGGGACCAGCCGGTTGCCGCGCTGCAGCACCTTGGCGATCTTGGATTCGGTGAAGCCGACGTGCATCTCGCCGCTGCCGGCCTCCCAGTAGCGGCGCGGCGGGTCGGCGATCACGGTCATCTGCCCGGCGAATTCGGGCAGGTGGCGGGTCTCGATATCGAGGATCGGCGAATCACCGGATTTCACCAGCAGTCCCGCGCCCGCGCCGTCGCCCGGAATGGCGGCCTGCGCCTTGCCGCGCACCTGCTCCTGGGTGAAGACCTGACCGGCCACGTTCTGGATGGTGACCACCAGCGCCGAGCGGGCGTCCGAGGACAGCAGGATCTGTCGGGCCAGCTTCATGCCGTATACGAACGACGCGCAGCCGCCGTTGTGCAGATCGATCAGCCACTCCGGCGCGATGCCGAGCCGCGCCGCCACCTCCCCGCCGCTGCCGACGATGCCGATATCGGGCAGCTGGGTGTGCACGATCAGAATGTCGATGCCGCGCAACACGTCCCGGCCGTGCCGTTCCAGGATCGGGGCGACCGCGCGCTCGGCCATATCGGCGGGGGTCTCGCCCGCCGCGACGTGGCGGCGGAACTTGGGGGCCTTGAACATGAGGTTCGAGGTGACCTCGTCCGGGTCGGCGTACTGGGCGAAATAGTCGGCGGAGACGATGGTCTCGGGCAGATACCCGGCGACGTCGAGCAGGCTCACGGTGTCGGCGCTCATGATCAGTCCATCCATTCCGGCTTGATCGGCTGCCCGGCGGCATGCCGGTGTTCGCAGATCGCTTTGAGATTGCGCAGTTCCAGCAGGTGCCCGGCGGCGAAGAGGTGCCAGAAGTCGCCGACCCACACCGGGCGGCCCTCGGGCGCGGACTCGGGGTAGGCGTTGTCCTCGTAGAAGGGGTGGTGGCAATTGGTCCAGGTGACGACCGAACCCGGCTTGTTCAGCACCACCCGCGCGTCCACCACGCGCATCAGATAGACCATCCACAGGTGGTCGGCCTGGTCCCAGGCGCAGTGGTAGTCGACGGTGCGGGCCTCGGGGTTGGCGACGGTGCGGGTGAAGATGCGGGTGTGCGAGCCGATGCGGTCGTCGGACACCCACACCTCGGGATCGGCGGTGCGCTCGAAACCGCGCATGCTGTACGTCCATTCGCACAGGCTGCGGGTGTCGGCCAGGTAGGCGTACACCTCGTCCGGCGGCGCGGCCACGTATTCGGTGACGGTGCAGTACTGGCCGTAGATCTCGTCGTGCGGATACACGGCGCGGGTCATGTCCAGGACCAGCGGCATGCCCTCCTTGAGGGCCGTGGTCTCGATGCGGTACACGCCCGGCACGTCCAGCTCCGGGACTTCGATCGGCTCGTCGGCGACGGTCTCGGTCATGCGAAAGACTCCTTCAGGAACGGTGCGAAAGGTGGGATCTCGTCCGGGTCACACTGCAGTTCGATGAACGCGGGTCCCGGTATTGCCCGCGACTTGTCCAGGGCCTGCTCGAATTCGGGGAGGGTGCGCGCGGTCCAGGCCGGGAGCTCCGGGAACAGGGCGGCGACGCCCGCGCCGATCTCCGACGCGCGGAATCTGTTGAAGCTGTACTCGCCGGAGTAGAAGACCTGCTCGCGGGTCACGCACATGGCGTGGGCATTGTTGTTGAACACGATGAAAGTGACCGGCGCCTGGTACTCGACCGCGGTGTGCACCTCGTGGCCGTGCATGAAATACGCTCCGTCCCCGGCGATCACCACAGTGCGGCGGCCCCGGCCCAGCGCGCAGCCGATCCCGGCGCCGAACGCATAGCCCATGCCGCCCATGCCCAGCGCGATGAGAAACCGTCCGCCCTCCGGGATTCCGAGGTGGTGCACGACGGCCGCGCCGGTGTTCCCGGCGTCGGCGACCACATCGGTGCCGGGATCCAGTGCCGCTTCGATGGCCGCCACGGCGGGGCGGTACCGGACGCCGGGTCCGGACGCGGGCGGCACGGGTAACTCGGGTAGAGGCAGGCGATCGGGTTGTGCGCCAGCGGATCCCGGCACGAGGTGCGCGCCCTCTGGCCCGTGGATCGAGTTCGCGACACCGCGCAGCGCGGCGACCAGCGGACCACGCGCCTCGGCGTGCACCGGGACGAAAGGCTGCTCGATGCCCAGGTATACGACCCGTGGACAGACGGCGAGGGCGGCGTCCAGTCCGGCGCGGGCGGTGAGCGAGAGCGGGGCTCCCACCAGCAGACAGAGTTCCGCCTCGGACACCAGGCGGGCGGCGTTCGGATGACCCATCACGCCGACCACACCGGCGAAGCGGGGATCCGCGTTCGAGTACGCGTCCTTCGCGTCCGGGGTGACCAGGACCGTCGCTTCGAGGGCCCGCACCACGGTCGCCAGTTCGGCACGCGCGTCGGCCGCGGCGACCTCGGGTCCGGCGATGACTACCGCGGAACTCCCCTGCGGCAGTGATGCCAGCAGGTCCACGACGTCATCGGGCAGCGGCGCTCGATCGTCGGATTGCGCTGCGGCAGTGTCGCTTCCCCGATCCTGCGGTTCGGCAGTCACCTCGTCGCCCTCGACGAGCGGAGTCGCCTGAACGTCCTTGGGCAGCAGCAGGACAGCCGGGCCACCGGCCAGCGCCGCCGCGATCGCCCGGTCGAGCTCCAGCAAGATGTCCTGCGGTCGCCGAACTTTCACGCAGTAGCGGGCGACCTGGGCGAAGAGCTGCTCGGCGTCGATGCGGCCGGGAACCCCACTGGTGTCCTGGAAGGCGCCCCGGCCCTCCAGCCCCAGCGGTGGCTGACCCACCAGAGCCAGGACCGGGACCCGCGAGTCGAACGATTCCGCCAGGGCCGCAAGCAGGTTCATGGCACCGCCGCCGGAGGTCGCCACCACGACACCGAGCCGGTTGGTGACGCGGGCGTACCCGTCGGCCATGGTGGCCGCGCCGAACTCGTGTTTGGCGATGACGCCGGTGAGTTCCGGATGCCGGTGCAGGGCGTCGTAGACGTCCTCGATATTGGCCCCGCCGACGCCGAAGACGTGGTCGGCGTGGATCGCGAGCCGTTCGACGATGAGGTCGGCGACGGTTCGGGCCGCGTGTTCGCTCTGGGTCACGATCCCCCGTTCGTATTGCCTTGTCCGCGATACATCGCACACAAGGTATCCGGCCGGAACGAACTCGATCAATGTGTCTCAGGTCACACACTTGCCCGAAAGATGCTGCTGTACAGGCGTTTTGGCCATGCGAAGGCCCCACCGGGGATGTCCCGGCGGGGCCCCGGTCCGGGCACAGGGGGAAATCCGGACTGCATCTGGACGGCTACCGGCTCGGAGGCCGGTTCATCCGGATCAACGATCGGCGGTTCGCCGCGGTTCAGTGCGCGTGCCCGTTCGGCGTGTCGAGGAGTCGAACACCGCGCGGGCCAGGCGTAGGCAGCGCCGGTCGCCATTGAGGGTCAGGCCCAGCCGATTGGGGACGTAGGCGAAGGAGAGTCCGGTCGCCGGATCGGCGAAACCGAGCGAACCACCCAGACCGGGCGTGCCGTAAGCGCGGTGGTCGGGAGAGCCGAAGGGGAAGGCGGGACACGACTTCCGGAAGCCGAGGTGGAATCGGGTCGGGGTGCGCAGCACCGCGTCCGACGCGGGCACCGGACCGGGGTCCGCGATGCGGGCCCGCACCTCCGGCGCGATCGGAAGTTCGCCGGTCAGGCCCGCGGCGTAGATGCGGGCCAGGCCGCGCGCCGAGCCGACGCCATTGCTGCCGGGCAGCTCGACCGACATGACCTCGGGGCGCACGAAATCCTCGGGCATCCCCAGTTCCGGCACCGACAGGGCGCGGAAGAGCTGACCGCGGCGCAGTAGTGCCGGAATCGCCTGATTCCAGGGCAGGTTCCGCTCGTGCCGCAGGTCCAGGCCGGTGGTGCGGGTCAGGTGGGCGATCCGGTCGCCGCCCAGGTCCGCGTCCAGGCCGAGGGTGAAATCGACGCCCAGCGGACCGGAGATCTCCTCGGCGAGGAACATCCGGATGCTGCGCCCGGCCGGGTCCGCGCGACGCACCAGTTCATTGAGATACAGCCCGATGCTGACCGGGTGATAGCCCTGCCGCGTGCCCGGCGCCCACCCGGGACGCTGAGCAGCCAGGACCGCGGCCACGCCGTCCAGATCGTGCAGGTCGTCGAGGGTCATCCGGGTGTCGCGCAGGATGTGCAGGCCCACCTGATGATCGATGAGCTGGCGGACGGTCACCTCGTCCTTGCCGTGGGCCGCGAATTCCGGCCAGTACCGCACCACGGGCTCGTCGTAGTCCAGCTGTCCGCGCGAGACGAGCATGGCAAGGATCAGCGCCGCGACGCCTTTGGTGCACGAGAAGACGGGCGCGATGGTGTCGCGCTCCCACGGGAGTCCGCGCACCGGGTCGCGCGAGCCGCCCCACAGGTCCACCACGGGAGTGTCGCCGTCGAAGACCGCGACCGCCGCGCCGATCTCGCCGTGCCGGAAATTGCGCCGGAAGGCGTCGGCGACCCGGCCGTAGCCCTCGGCCACGTACCCGTGCGTCATCGTCTCGCTCATCGTCGGCGAGCCTACGGGGACCGGCTTCGGGGCCGGTAGCGGCCTCGGCGGGTCAGCCGCCGCCGGGCCGGTCGCGGGGCCCGGTTCTTATGGCAATATCGGGCAAATCGCCCCTATTCTCGGATTCGGGGGCCACTGTGGCCTGCAGCCACTCCCGTTGTGAAGGGGCCTGATGCCGCGCACCACACGGATAACCGTCATGCTGCTGTTCGCGGCCTGGGTTGTCGACTACATCGATCGGACCGTGATCAATTTCGCGTTGCCGGCGATCGGTGCGGACCTGGGGCTGGACCACACGCAGCAGGGGTTGTTGGTGTCGGTGTTCTTCGTCGCGTACGCGATCATCCAGGTGCCCGGGGGTCTGCTCGCGGATCGGTACGGGGCCTTGCGGGTGGGGATCATCGGATTGACCGCTTGGTCGATCTTCACCGGGTTGACCGCGCTCGCCTGGTCGTTCAGCGTGCTGCTCGCCATTCGCTTCCTGTTCGGTCTGGTGCAGGGCGTGTTCCCGGCGGCGGCCATCAAGGCGCTCGCCGAACGCAGCCATCCCGATCAGCGCACCACGGCCGCCGGCTGGACCAACTCCTCCAACGCGGCGGGCCTGCTGCTGGCGGCGGTGATCGCGGGCGTACTGCTGCCCACGGTGGGCTGGCGGGTGATGTTCGCGGTCATCTCGGTGCTCGGGGTGGCGGTCATCCTGGCCTGGCGGCGGTGGATGCCGGAACCGCTGACCCAGGACGAGATTCCGGTCGCGCCCGCCGTCACCGCGGCCGAACGCCGCTCGGTGCTGTTCTCCCCCGCGCTGCTCGGCTTCGCGGTCATGTTCTTCGGCTACGACGTGCTGGTGTGGGGTGTGACCGCGTGGACGCCGACCTTCCTGGAAGAGCAGCGTGGAATCTCCATGGCGGGCATCGCTTTCGCGGCGGTGCCGACCACGCTGGCCGCGGCGGCCGGGGTGGTGCTGGGGGCGCGGCTCTCGGATCGGCTCGGCGGACGGCCGCGGGTGATCGTGGTGCCCGCCATGGCGTTCACCGCCGCCATGCTGTTCGCGCTGCCGCGGGCGGAATCGTTCCCGCTGTTCGTGGTGCTCGGCGTGCTGATGAGCCTGGTCGCGGGGCTGGCGTACATGCCGGCGTTCTCGGTGCCGCTGCGGGCGCTGCCCAGCGTCTACATCGGCGCGGCCACCGGCGTGATCATCTTCGGCGGGCAGCTGGCGGGCGTGGCGAGCCCGCTCGCCTTCGGGGTCATCACCGATCATGTTTCGTACACAACGGCTTTCGAATCCATGGCCATCGGGCCGCTGCTGGCACTGCTGGCGGCGCTGGTGGTTCCGCAAACCGCCGACGCGTTCCGGACGATGGTGTCCCGGCGCGCCGCGGCGGCCGTCCCGTCGAAGGAGCGTCTCCCATGATCGAGCACTGGCAGCAGGTCTACCGGCATCTGCACGCCCACCCCGAGCTGTCGGGTGAGGAGCGGGCCACGGCGCGACTGGTGGCCGACGAGCTGCGCGCGCTGCCCGGCTGGGAGGTGACCGAGAACGTCGGCGGCACCGGCGTCGTCGGGGTGCTGCACAGCGGGCCCGGACCGGTGGTGTGGCTGCGCGCGGACATGGACGGTCTGCCGGTGCAGGAGGAGACCGGCCTCGACTACGCCTCCACCGTGCCCGGGGTGATGCATGCCTGCGGCCACGACGTGCATGTGACCGCGCTGCTGGGCGCGTGCGCGGAACTGTCCGCGAATCCGTTGCCCGGCACCGTGGTCGCGCTGTTCCAGCCCGCCGAGGAGACCGGCGCGGGTGCGCAGGGCATGCTCAACGACGGTCTGCTGGACCGGTTCCCGAAGCCGCGCATCGTGCTCGGCCAGCATGTCGGCCCGCTCCCCGCGGGCCTGATCCTGAGCCGCCCGGGCACCCTGATGGCCGCCTCGGATTCGGTGCGCATCACCTTCCTCGGCAAGGGCGGCCACGCCTCCCAGCCGCACACCGCCATCGACCCGCTGCTCATGGCGGCCACCTTCGTGGTGCGCATGCAGGCGCTGACCGCACGCCAGACCGCCACCGCCGCAACCCCGGTCCTCACCGCCGGGGCGCTGCACGCGGGCACCCGCCCCAATATCATCGCCGACAGCTCCGAGGTCCTGCTCAGCCTGCGCACCTTCACCGACGGTTCCCGCGCCCGCCTGATCGAGGGCATCCAGCGCCTCGCCGAGGCCGAGGCCGCCGCCGCGGGCGCGCCCCAGGAACCGAAAGTCGAGTTCTACGACCACTTCCCGGTCACCGAGAACACCCCCGGCGACACCGAACGCGTGCTGGCCGCCCTCACCGCCGCCGACCTCCCCGTCATGCCCATGCAGAACCCCATCACCGGCAGCGAGGATTTCGGCGCCTTCGGCACCGCCGCCCAGGTCCCCTCCGTCTTCTGGCACATCGGCGGCATGGACCCCGCCCGCTTCACCCAGGACGACCTCCACTACATGCTCACCGAATCCGCCCTCCCACCCCACTACCCCTCCAACCACTCTCCCCACTTCGCCCCCGACCCCGCCCAAGCCCTCCCCGCCGCCATCACCACCATGCTGACGGCGGCCCGCGCCGAACTCACCCGCCCGTAACGGGTACCGCGGCCGGTCTACTCGTCGAAGGAGATGTGGAGGTCGTCGGATTCGGGGAGGGTTTGGCAGGCGAGGGTTTGCCCTTGGGCCAGTTCCTCCTCGATGAGGGATTCGTTCTGGAGCATGCGGGTGCGGCCTTGTCTGACGGTGCAGACGCAGGTGGCGCAGGCGGATTCGCGGCAGACGTAGGGGGCGTCTATGCCGTGGGCGAGGAGGACGTCGAGGAGTTTCTCGGTGCGGGGCCAAGGGAGGGTGTGGGATTCACCGTCGATGTCGACTCGGACGGTGGCGGCCGTCGGGTCGACGGATTGTGGGGTGGTCGTGAGTGGCGTGTGGTGTTCGAAGGGGTTGTCGGTCAGGGAGCGGTAGTCCTCGCGGTGGATGACTCGGTCGGGGATGCGGAGTTGGCCCAGGCCCTGGCGGACCGTCGCGGCGAATCCGGCTGGGCCGCAGAGGTATACGTCGTGGCGGCGGTAGGGGCGGGCCCAGGTCGCGAGGGCGCGGGGGGTCGGGAGGCCGCGGTCGGATTCGAGCCAGTGGGTGACCGTGAGGCGGCCCGGGTGGCGGCGGGTCAGGTCCTGTAACTGGGGGCCGAAGATGACGGAGCCGCGGTCGCGGTTGGCGTACAGGAGCACGATGTCGCCGCAGCCCAGGGCGAGGGCGGATTTCAGGATGGAGATGATCGGGGTGATGCCGCTGCCGGCGGCGCAGAGCAGGAGGTCGTGGGTCCAGGCGCGGGGGACGAAGGCGCCGGCGG
Source organism: Nocardia sp. CA-136227 (assembly GCF_050955695.1). Classification (NCBI taxonomy): domain Bacteria; kingdom Bacillati; phylum Actinomycetota; class Actinomycetes; order Mycobacteriales; family Nocardiaceae; genus Nocardia; species Nocardia sp. CA-136227. The sequence goes on along the minus strand of NZ_CP192081.1, from coordinate 1,496,461 downwards.
GTTCGAGGACGGTGAGGATGTCGCCGGGAGAGACGTTGTCGCACAGCCAGTTCGAGGCGTAGCCGCCCGGCGTGCGTTTGACGGTGACGGTGGGCCGCTCGTCGCAGTGGGGGCTGCTGGACAGGGAGTAGGAGCGGGCCACGGACCCGGTGCGGTCACTGGGGACGCGCAGGGTCAAGTACTGGCCGGGGGAATAGGCGAAGCGGGGGGTGAGGTCGGTGGGGATATCGAAGATCAGCGAGACCGCGTCGGCGGTCTCGCTGATGACTTCACGCACCTTCAGCTGGTGGGCGCGAGCGGTCACGGCGCTCTCCTGCCGAAGACCAGCTCACCGGCCGCCTGGATGCGGTCCATCGACAGCGCCTGGGTCATGCGACGATTCACGCCCGGCGCCAACCGCAGCATGAAGTAGCCCAGCCACGCCTCGGTGCGGACCGGGACCACCGCCAGGTCGTAGCGGATCGAACGGACCACGGCGCGCGCCACCAGATCGGGACTCATCGGCGAGAACGGCAGGCGTTCGGCCAGCTCCTGGATCTGCGCGGTGAGCTGCTGTCCGCGCTCCACCAGCCGCGGATCCACCCCCACCGCGGTGGCGTGCCGGGCGATATCGGTGTTGATCACGCCCGGGCAGATCGCGCTCACCCCCACGCCTTTCGGCGCGAACTCCAGCCGCAGGCATTCGGTGAGCATCTTGACCCCGGCCTTGGACACCGAGTACGCCGACATGACCGGCGTCGGCGTGAACGCGGCCGCGGAGGCGATGTTCACGATGTGCCCGCGCTTGCCCTCGTCGATCATGAGCCGCCCGAACGACCGGCAGCCGTGCACCACCCCGAGCAGGTTCACGTCCAGCTGCAGTTCCCAGTCGTCGGGTTCCAGATCCAGGAACGCCCCGCTGACCAGGATTCCGGCATTGTTGACCAGCACGTCCGGCACGCCGTGGTCGGCGTGCACGTCCCGGGCGAAGGCCGCCCACGCGTGCGGATCGGTCACGTCGAGCTGGGCGGCGATCGCCCGCCGACCCTCGGCCTGGATCAGCGCCACCGTCGAGAGCGCCGCGTCCTTGTCGATATCGGAGACGATCACCTGGGATCCCATGCGCGCGAACCGCAGTGCCGTCGCCCGCCCGATCCCGCCGCCCGCGCCGGTGACCACCACCAGCTTCGGATCGATGGCATTGAGTTTCACGAGACCTCCTCCGAGAGCGCGACCGTCTCGGCCGCGACCGGCGCACCCACCGTGTAGCGGTAGACGTCCAGATCGAAATGCCGGTTCTGCCAGTACATCTCGCCGTGCGTGGACGGCCGGAACGGCGAATCGCCGTGATTGTCGAGGTAGTAGGTGTTGGAGCCCTCGCACACCGGCGTGAACAGGAAGTTCTTCCGCTGCCGCCGCAGGCACTGCCGGAAGTACTCGTCGTGCACCTCCTGCCGGATCTCGACCTCGGTGGTGCCGCGCGCCTTGGACTCGGCGATGACCCGCGCCAGATGCGCCGAGGTGGCCTCGATCATCCAGATGTAGGAACCCAGCACGAACCCGTACGGCCCGGTGATGGTGAACGAGTTCGGGTATCCGGGCACCGAAACACCCTGGTAGGACTGGTACCGGTGCTCGTCCCAGAACTTCTCGAGATCCTGCCCGCCACGCCCGCGCACCGGGAACGGCGGAATCGAGCCCTTCTCCCACAGCTTGAACCCGGTGGCGCAGACGAGCACATCGACCTCGTGCTCGGCGCCGTCCACGGTGACCACCCCGCGCTCGGTGATCCGCGCGATGGAGTCGGTGACCAGGCTGACGTCGGGCCGGTTGAAGGTCCGCAGGTAGTCATTGGACATGGACGGCCGCTTGCAGCCCAATCCGTAACGCGGCGTGAGCTTTTCCCGCAGGTCCGCATCGTGGACCTGGGACCGCATCCAGCGCCGGATCGGCGCCTCGGCGGCCAGGCGCATGGTCGAGGTCAGCCAGGCCGGTCCGGCCACCATGCCGCTCATGGCGACCTCGGTGCCGAAATTTCCGGCCAGCCGCAAGGCGGTGCGAATCCGGGTATTGCCCAACACCATCCGCCCGAGCGGTCCGACCTCGGCGTCGTTCTTCGGGAACACCCAGATCGGCGTCCGCTGGAACACGGTCAGATGCTCGGCCTGGTCCACGATCGCCGGAATCAGTTGCAGCGCGGTGGCTCCGGTGCCGATGACCGCCACCCGCTTCCCTGCCAGGGAGACATCGTGATCCCACAGCGCCGTGTGCACCAGCGTCCCGCCGAAGTCGTCGAGTCCGGGAATGTCGGGCATCTTGGGCCGTTCCAGCCCGCCGATGGCCAGCACGATGTAGCGCGCGGTGAGCTGCTCACCGCCATCGGTGTGCAAGCGCCACAAGCTGTTCCGGTCGTCGAAGTCGGCCGCCATGATGGTGGTGTTCAGCCGCAGCTTCTCCCGCAGCCCGTACTTGTCGACCATGCCTTCGGCGTAGTCCCGCAGCTCGGTGCCGGGCGCGAAGATCCGCGACCAGTCCCCGCGCTGCTCGTAGGAGAAGCTGTAGATGAACGACGGAATATCCACCGCCACACCGGGATAGGTGTTGGCGTGCCAGGTGCCGCCGACCCGATCCCATTTATCCACGATCACGAAATCGTGGATTCCCCTCCGTTGCAGTGCGATTCCGCTGCCGATGCCCCCGAATCCGGCGCCGACCACGATGACCTCGTGGTCGGGCCGGACGGCGGACGGCGCACCCGTGCCACCGCGCTGTGTTGCCATGTCGGTCTCCTCCGGCTCAGCCGATGCGGTCGGACAGTTCGCCGTCCGCGCCGAAAAGCTCTCGCTGCCACTGCGCGAGCAGCGCGTCGGTGTCGATGTCGTCGGGATGGAAGCCCGGCCGCATATAGGGCCGCATCTCCTTCAGCAGGCCCTTCACGATGGGCCCGCGCGCCAGCCGCACCGTCTGCCGCGCCACCTGCCACGGCCGCCAGCTGCGCGGATCGCTGAGGATCGAGGCGAGCACGCCGAGCGACACCACCGGGATGGTGAACACGTACATCCCCGCCATCACCCCGATCCGCACGACCTCGGTCCCGCCGGTGGCCCGGAAGACGTCGAATGCCACGGACTTGTGCTCGAGTTCCTCGAAGGCGTGCCAGTTCAGCAGATGCCACACCTCCGGATCCCCCGGAATGTCCTGGATCTCCTGGCTGCTCAGAATCCGTTTGGCCAGTGTGGCCGTGTAATGCTCGGCCGCGGCCGTGAACGCCAGATGCACCTCCGGCGGCACCGCGTTCTCGATCGCCATCACCCCGAGTTCGCGCAGCGCGCCCGGCGTGAAGGTGAACAGCCGCACGATCGGGAAGCCGTTCTCGACCAGCTGCTCGTTCAACCGCCGATGCTGCTGTCCGTGCACCGCTTCCTGTCCGATGAACCCGGCCACCCGCTTCTTGAGCACCGGATCGGTGACCTGCCCGGAGAATTTGCGCACCGAGCGGATGAACGATTCCTCGCCCGGCGGGAACGCGCCGGAGAGCACCGCGATCAGATGCGTCAAAGGGATGTCGCCCCGGACGAATTGGTGCGCCATCGGCTCGGGATCGCCGAACCGGAAACGCATGCGCCGCACCTTCGGGTAGGGCATGAGGGACGTGGAGTCCTGCCGACCGATCGTCATTGGCCGGTCCTTTCTGGCAATGGAGTTGTGACTACTTCAGGTGGTCGACGAGCTGGCCGCCGTCGCCGAAAAGCTCTGACTGCCACCGGGACAGCAGGGCGGAGGTGTCGATGTCGTCTGGGTGGAAGCCGGGGCGCAGATACTTGCCCAGCTCCGGCATGAGCCGATGGAAGACCGGACCGGTGAACAGCCGATACGCCTCGCGCGCCACGCGGATCGGCTGCTGCCGCGCGACCGGATCGCGCCCGACGGCCAGCGCCAGCGTCACATAGGTCAGCGGCAGCGTGAGCGAGTACATGGCGAGCATGACCGCGATGCGGGTGCGCTCGCTGCCGCCGACCGCACGGAAGACGTCGAAGGCCACCGACTTGTGCTCGAGTTCTTCCAGCGCATGCCAATTCAGCAGATTCCAGACTTCCGGATCGCCGGGAATCGCCTGGATCTCATCGCTGGACAGGATGCGCTGCGCCAGCACCGCCGTGTAGTGCTCGGCCGCCGCCGTCATGGCCAGGTGCACCTCGGGCGACACCCGCTCCTCGATCCACCGCATGCGCTCGACCGCCCGTGGCGAGTCCAGCCAGGCGATGGGATAGCCCAGCTCGACCAGCTTTTCGTTGAGTTTGCGGTGCTCGAGGCCGTGCATGGCCTCCTGTCCGACGAAGCCGGTCACCCGCTTCTTCAGCACCGGATCGGTGACCCGGTCGGCCACCCGGCGAACCGAGCGGATGAAGGACTCCTCCCCCGCCGGGAAGCCGCCGGACATGCCGGCCACGAAATGGCTGTAGACCATGTCGTTCTCGATGAAGTACTTGTCGCTGGAAGCGCGATCGAATCGGAATCTGATGCGGCGGGCCCGGGGATAGGTCTGCGCCGGAAGGGTATTCGCCATCTGGACCATCCTTGGTGCGACACGAAGTACCTAGTACCGCGTGTTCGATATACCAAGTGTAGAACTGTCCCAGACAGTAGACAAGGGCCCGTCCGGGCCCGGTTTCAGCGAATGAAGCGCTCCACCATCCGCCGCTCGCTCGCGGCATCGGCCAGCGGCCAGGTCAGCAGCGAGAGCACGATGCGCACAATCCATTGCACCGCTTCGTCATCCGGCGCCACGCCGGTGAGCAGGGTCGCGATCCGTCCGAGTTCCGGCGAGCTGGCGAACGCGCCGTCACTGCCGCCCGCCCGGGTGCCGGCGAATCCCTTGGCCAGCACCGGATCCGAGCGCACCGCCGCCACCGAGGCCAGGATCGCCTCGACGATCCGGCGCGAACCCTCGTAGCGCCGCACGGTCGCGGCCACCCGCTCGGCGACCCCCACCGCCGACTTGGCCATGACCGCGTCGAACAGTGCCGCCTTGCCGGGGAAGTGCCGATAGAGCGTTGCCCGCGAACAGCCGACGGCCCCCGCGACATCATCCATGCCCACCCGGTCGAAGCCCCGCGTCTGGAACAGTTCCGAGGCGACCACGACGATCCGATCCGAGGCGACCGATCGCCGCACCCCACCCGTCAGCCAGTCCACGCGCTGCTCGGCCACCATGCCCACTCCTCACCGGTGAAGATCAGGTCTCATCCTGAGACGTACGTCCGGATTCGTCCAGGGGTCAATCTGAGCAACAGACCGGTCTCAATTTGCCGGAAGTTCGCCCTGTCTATGTAAGGCTGTTTCCGGACGCGGTGCGGCGCGTTCTACTTGATCTGGGTTCAAGCTTGTCGACGGCTGATCGGGCAGCGAGGAGACACACGCGTGGGCGCAAGCGTGACACGTATTCGGCAACGCATTGGCAAACCAACAACCAAAGATGTCACCGCCGGTATGGCAACCGGTCTGTTCAGCATCCCCGAGGGGATGGCCTACGCCTCCATCGCCGGATTCAATCCGGTGGCCGGACTCTACGCGGGCGTGGTGCCACCCATCCTGGGCTCGCTGACCGCCTCCACCGTCCTCATGGTCACCACCCTGACCAGCGCCATCGCCCTCACCGGCCAATCCGCCATCGCCACCGCCGGACTCGATCCGCACGACGCGGGCAATCTGGCCGCGCTGACCCTGCTGGTCGGCGTGGTCATGGTGCTCATGGGCGTGCTGCGCCTGGGCGTGGTCATGAGCTTCGTGTCCAACGCCGTCATGGTCGGCTTCTCCACCGGCATCGCCCTGCAGATCATGACCGGCGTGCTCGAGGACGCGACCGGCTACAAGCCGCCCGGGCACAACAAGCTTGTGCAGGTATGGAATTGGCTCACCGGCATCGGGCACTGGCAGTCCTCGGCCACCTGGGTCGCCGTCGGCACCATCCTGGTCTGGGCGGTCGCCCGGCTGATACCCAGGATCGAGGCCCTCGCGCTGCTGGTCGCCATGGTGGTGGTCAGCGTGGCCGTCGCGATCCTGGGCACCGACGTCGAACTCGTCTCCGATATCGCGAGCATCCCCGGCGCGCTGCCCGGGCTGTCGCTACCGAACTGGGACGCCGTGCCGCACTTGGCCGCCGGCGCGCTGTCGGTGGCGCTGGTCGCGCTGGCACAGGCCGCCAGTGTCGCGCCGTCCATGCCCAACCCGGACGGCAGCCGCTCGAGCGTCAACGCCGACTTCACCGCCCAGGGCATCGCCAATCTGGGCGGCGGCCTGTTCTCCTCGCTGCCGTCGGGCGGCTCACTGTCCCGGACCGGCGTCGCGGCCGGGGTCGGAGCCCGAACCCGCTGGGCCGGCATCATTTCCGGCGTCTTCCTGGCGCTGGTGGTGGTCGTCTGCGGCAGCCTGGCCGAGCGCATCCCGATGCCGGTCATCGGCGGGCTCATCCTGGTCGTCGGCGGCGAGCTGATCTGGGGCAAGGTCAACGACATCAAACTGGTGGCCCGCACCTCGAAGCTGTCCACCGCCGCCATGATCGCCACCTTCGCCGCCACCACCCAGCTGCCATTGCAGCAGGCCATCGTGATCGGCGCGATGCTGTCGCTGCTGCTGTACTGCGTGCAGGCGGCCGGACAGGTGCAACTGGTCGGGCTGACTCGCAACGAGGCGGGCAATTGGTGTACTTCGCTTGTGCCGCAAGCTCTTCCGCCCGGCGAGGTCACCGTCCTCGACTACCGCGGCACCAGCTTCTTCGCCGAACTCCCCCGCCTGGAAGCCGCCCTGCCCGATGTCTCCGAGGCCCGGAACGCGGTGCTGGTGCTGGTCCTGCGCGCCATGCCCGACATCCCCTCCTCCGCCATCCTGCGTTTGCTCGAACGCTACAACCGCGAATTGCACACCGCCGGAGGACGACTCGTGCTCGCGGGCGTCGAGCCGGAACTGGCGCGGGTCCTGCAGCACACCGGGCTCACCGACGAACTCGGCGTCGGCGGCATCGTCGCGGCCGAACCCGAAATCTTCGGGCCCGTCGCCAAGGCCGTCGACCTCGGAACCAACTGGATCGAGAGTCGGAAAACCCAACAGTGAGGTGACACATGACAGCAGCACCCGTTGACCGCACCGATTTCGAGAACGCCGAGCGTGGACTCATCGCCCGTCTGATACCAGGTGTGATTCCGGCGAAGAACGGCGGCACGGCGTACGACGCCGACTCCTTCGACTTCCTGAAGGGCAAGGGCGCGGACACCGTACCGCCCAGCCTCTGGCGGCAGTCCCAGCTCACGGCCATCCACGGCCTGTACGAGGTGTGCGAGGGCGTATATCAGGTTCGCGGCCTGGATATCTCGAACATGACCCTGATCGAGTCCGACAACGGCGTGATCGTCGTCGACCCGCTGGTCAGCACGGAGACTGCGGCCGCCGCGCTGGGGCTCTACCGCGCGAATCGCGGCGACCGCGAGGTGCGGGCGGTGATCTACACCCACCCGCACGCGGACCACTTCGGCGGCGTGCTCGGCGTGGTCGACCCGGACACCACGGTGCCGATCATCGCGCCCGAGCATTTCATGGAACACGCCATCTCCGAGAACGTGTACGCCGGCACCGCCATGTTGCGCCGCGGCATGTACTACTCCGGCGCGAACCTGCCGCGTAACCCCGAAGGCGTGGTCGGCATGGGCCTGGGCCCGATCGCGTCGGCAGGTGAATTCGGTTTGCTGCCACCGACCCTCGACATCACCGCGACCGGGCAGGAGGAGGACATCGACGGCGTGCGGTTCATCTTCCAGATGACGCCCGGCACCGAGGCCCCCGCCGAGATGAACTTCCTGCTCCCGGACCGTAACGCGCTGTGCATGGCCGAGAACGCCTGCCATACCCTGCACAACATACTGACCCTGCGCGGCGCGCAGGTTCGGGACTCGCGCATGTGGTCGCGCTACATCGCCGAGGCCATCGAATTGTTCGCCGAGCGCGCCGACGTCGTCTTCGCCTCGCATCACTGGCCGACCTGGGGCCGGGAGAACCTCGTCGAGTTCCTGACCCAGCAGCGCGACACCTATGCCTACCTGCACGACCAGACCGTGCGCCGGATGAACCAGGGCGAGACCGGCAGCGAGATCGCCGAGGACTTCCCGCTCGCGCCGGATCTGGCGGCGCAGTGGAACAACCGGGGCTACTACGGCTCGATCAGCCACGATGTGAAGGCCATCTACCAGCGCTACCTCGGCTGGTACGACGCAAACCCGGCACACCTGTGGATGCATCCGCCACAGGAACAGGCCACTCGGTACGTGCAGCTGCTCGGCGGTGTGGACGCGACTGTGGCCAAAGTGAAGGAGTTCGCGAGCTCTGGCGACCTGCGGTTCGCGGCGGAACTGGGCAGTCACGCGGTCTTCGCCGACCCGTCCCACGCCGAGGCGAAGAAGGCGCTCGCCTTGATCCTGGAACGCCTGGCCTACGGGTCCGAAAACGCCACCTGGCGCAACTGTTTCCTCACTGGCGCGTTCGAACTGCGCAACCCCATCCCCCACACCCTGCTCACGCCCAGCCCCGAGATGGCGAAGGCGATGAGCATCACCCAGCTCTTCGACACTCTCTCGTTGAATGTCGTGGGCGAGCGGGCCTGGTCCGAAAAGTTCAGCATCAGCTGGCATTTCACCGACAGCGGTGAGAACTACCGCATGGAACTGAGCCACGGGGCGCTGATCCATTACCCCACGACCCGGGACCACACCTCGGATCTGGACGTGACCCTCACCAAGCTCGGCCTGCTGCAACTGATCGGCACCGGCTCGTTCGACAACGTACAGGCCAAGGGCGACACGACGGTGTGGAAGCGGCTCACCGGACTGCTCGACAAATCCGATCCCGATTTCGCGATCGTCACCCCCTGATACTGCGGCCGTCCGGATCGCATCGACCAGCTCCGACACGATCCGGACGGGATTTCACCCAAACCGGATTCACCCGAACCGACAAGAAGCGAGGACATCAAGGTGACGGCGCCAACCGCACGGGGAACCGGCCGCATGGCCTCGATCGAAGCCATGGGCTTCACCGGAATCGTATTCGCGATCCTGACGCTGGTCGGGGTGGAGCTGCTGCGCGGCATGCCCGGCTGGAGCGCCGATCACGCGACCGTGGAGCAGTGGCTCTCCCAGTCCGGTCATCGCACCCGGCTCACCGCCGTCGTGCTGATCATGGTGGTGGCGTCGATCGCGCTGCTGTGGTTCATCGGCACCCTCCGGCGCCGCCTCGGCACCGGCGAAGATCAGCTGTTCGCCACGGTCTTCCTCGGCAGCGGAGTGCTCCTCATCGCACTGCTGCTCACCTCGGTGGCCGCCTTCGCGGTGCCGGCCACCCTCGCCCAGCAGGCGAGCCCGGCGATCGCCGCGGACGCCTACCCGGCCAGCCACGGCCTGGGCATCACCCTGATCACCGTCATCGCACCGCGCATCTCCGCGGTGTTCATGCTCTCCCTGGCCAATCTCGGTCGCGTCACCGGCGCGTTCCCGCGCTGGCTGAGCCTGCTGTCCATGGCCGCGGCGCTTTTCATGCTGATCGCGGTGACCACGGAGATCCGCATCGCTTGGGTCCTGCCCGCGTGGGCCCTGGTGGTCGGCATCCACATCGTCTCGCGGCGAAAGCATCTCGCCGCCGAGTGAATCGAAGTCAGGGCGCGGTCAACAACGGCTGGAGGTAGCGGACGGCGTAGTCGCGCAGCCGCTCCTCCGAGTCCAGCAGCGGCGGGGCGTCCGGGGTCAGCACCAGCGAATGGATCAGCCGCACAATGGTGGTGGCGTAGAACTCCGTCTGGTCGTCCCCCGACAGTCCGAGCTGCGCCCGCGCCGCGCCCACCTGCTCGGTCACGAACACGGTAGCTATACCGAGAATCTCACCGGCCTCGAGGGTGAGCCAGCCGAGCACCTCGTCACGATCGACGGCGAACAGCCGCCGCAGCAGCGGATGGTCGCGCAGCGTGGTCACGGTGACGACGAAGCCACGGGTGTGGCGTTCCAGCGGATCGGCGATATCCCCGATCCCACGCTCGATCTCGGCCAGGGTCCGACGCACCTCGTGGGCGAACGCGGCCCGAGTGATCTCCTCGCGCCCGCCCATCCGCCGGTAGAGGGTGGCCCGGTTCACCCCGGCCCGCTTGGCGATGTCGTCGGCGCTGGTCCGGCGGATGCCGACCAGCGAGAACTGTTCCAGGGCGGCCTCTTTGATGCGGGTGTCCACGGCGTCGTCGGGTTCGACGGCCGTGAGCAGAGCCTGCAACGACAAGGGGGATTCCACCGGGCGCACCTCCTGACCGGAGTCTAGTCGGTTGCGACAGTACGACACAATTTGTCGCATAGTCTTGCGACAAAGAGAGACAATGTGTTGCACTCTTTGGCAGGAGTTCCCAATGACGTGGAGGCCGTGCCATGAGCAGCGCAGCAGAGATCGAGCAGCCGACAATCGTTCCGCGGGGCGCGCCCCTGGGCCCCGGCTCACTGCTGTGGGAGTACTTCGGCGACCATCGCCTCAAACTGTTCTTCGGGCGCTCCGGCACCCTGCAGAACATGCACCCCGCCGTTTCCGCGGCGCTGCAACAGCATTCGAACTTCTTCGACGACCCGTGGGATCGGCTGCTGCGCTCGGTGCCACGGATCGAGGACTCCATCTACGACCCGCCCGAATCCGCCGCGGCCGCACGGGTGCGCGACTACCACCGCGACATCAAGGGCGTCGACCATCACGGCCGGCGCTACCACGCGCTGAATCCCGACGTCTTCTGGTGGACGCACGTCACCTTCGTCGAGGCCGTCATGGCCATGAACGAGCACTTCGGCACCCCGCTGACGGACGACCAGAAACAGCAGCTCTGGGCCGAGGGCGTCACCTGGTGGGAGCGCTACGGGCTCTCGATGCAGCCGGTGTTCGGGACTTACGAAGAGTTCCAGGCATATTGGGAGCACATGCTCGCAGACGAGCTCGAGGCCAACGAGACCACCGACTTCGCACTACGGGCGGCCGGCCTCCCGATCCCCCCGGTACCGGGGGTGCCGACCTGGGCGTGGGCGGTGATCCGGCGGCCCTTCATGGAATTCAACGTCTGGCTGCTCGCGGCGATGATGCCCGAGCGCGGCCGGGAGATCCTGGGCATCGACTGGAATCGACTGGACGAGTTCGGTTTCCGGGTCTTCGCGGGCACGGTCCGGACCGCGTGGCCGCTGCTCCCCCGGCCGCTGCGCTACGACCGGCGCGTCTATCGCAAGATCCGGGCCGCCGAGCAGGGCCTCAACTAGCGGCCCTACCCACACCCAGCTCGACGGGCATGGAGCGGTAGGCATGCAGGTTGCGCAGGGGGTGCGGGATCGGTGGGCCGTCCAGGCGCAGGTTCGGGTAGCGATCGAAGAGGGCGGGCAGCGCGATGGAGCCTTCCAGCCGGGCCAGCCGGGATCCCAGGCAGCCGTGGATTCCGCTGCCGAACGAAAGATGTTCCGCGGCATTGTCTCTGGTCACATCGAATCGGTGGGGGTCGGGGAAGACCGCGGGGTCGTGGTTGGCGCCGGCCAGGGACAGCAGGACCAGGGAACCCGATGGGATCCGCTGATGATCGAGGTCGACGTCGCAGTTCGCGACCCGGCCGGTCATCCGCACGGGACCGTCGTAGCGCAGGATCTCCTCGACCGCGTTGCGCCACAGCCACGGCTGCGCGGCCAGCTGTTCCAGCTGGTCCGGATTGCCTGCCAGCAGGGCGATTCCATTGCCGAGCATGTTGATGGTGGTCAGGAATCCGGCGTCCAGCAGCAGGGCCGCGTTGGCCACCTGCTCACGGCGGGTCATGTCGCCGGCTGTCACCAGCATGCTGAGCACGTCATTGCCCGGTTCGTCGCCGAGCCCGTCGAGGTGCCGATCGAAGTATTCTTTGACCTCCACCAGGTCTTCGATGGCGTCACGGTAGGTGCTCCAGTCCAGACCTCGCTCGAGCAGCGGTGCACCGGAGTCGCCCCACTTCAGCAGGGTCGAATGCATGTCGGCGGGCAGCCCGAGCATCTCGGCGATGATGGTGACGGGCATCTGCGCGGAGAAATCGCTGATCAGATCGGGCCGAGGCTTCGATTCCAGGCGATCGATCAGGTCATCGGCCACCTCGGCGATGCGCTGCTCCAGGGTCGCGATCGCCTTCGGGCCGAAAGCCTGCCCGACGGTGCGTCGATATCGGGTGTGATCCGGCGGATCGGTCACCAGCATCGAGGGCGGTTCCCCCAGGTTCGGAAGTCCCAGATCCGTTTTGGCCAGCATCCAGCGGATCGGCTTCGGCAGACCTGGATGATTGGGCGTGACCACGCCGAAGCTGCGGTCGCGAAGGATGGTTCGGCACACCTCGTAATCGGTGGTGATGTACACACCCGACATCCGGGGAATCGGACCCCGCCGCCGGATCTCCTCGAGATACGGCGACGAGCCGAGCAGGCGGTCCGACCCGAAGGCCAGGTTTCCCAAGGGTTCACCCCGGCGCGCCGACCACCGGAGGTAGGTCCGCAGAAAGCCGTGTGTGAGCAACCACCGAGTCCATGTGCGAGTCAACATCTGTCACCTCACCCCCTGACCTGCTCTTTATGATAATGATTCGCTATGAGATTGCCACAGGCGCTGGTATGACGGTCGGATCAGGCGACCGGCGCGCCATGGACAGGCGCCGTTTCCTCGCGGGCGTCGGCTCGGCCGCGGCGTTGCTGGGCCTCGCGAGCACCGGTTCGGCCACGTCCGTCGCGCGCGCGGATATTGCTGGTCAGAGCCCGAATACGCCGATCTACCGCGCGCTGGTGCCGGAGATCTTCGCGCCGCTGCCCGATCCGCCCGATCACGTACCCGCGATCGTCGTCGGATCAGGGTTCGGGGCGGCGGTCACCGCACTGCGCCTGGCGCAGGCAGGGATCGATGTCGCGGTACTCGAGCGCGGATCACGCTGGCCTAACGATCCGTGGCGCGACATCTTCGCCGTCGACACGATTCCCGACGGCCGCGGCTTCTGGCATCGCACCAGCTTCACCGGGGCGCCCCGGATCCCGGTGGCCGTCGATTCGTTCGGCGGCGTCCTCGACGTGTGCAACTACCCGGGGATCGACGTATGGCGCGCCGCGTGTGTCGGCGGCGGCTCGGTCGTGTTCACCGGGGTGATGATCGCGCCGGAACAGCGATTCTTCGAACACGTGTTCCGCGGCGTGGTCGACTACCGCGAGATGCACGACATCTACTACCCCAGGGTTCGAGAGATGTTGCGGCCCAGCCCGATACCGGACGACATCTTCCGCTCCCCCGCGTTCGCGCACTCCCGCGCCTGGGACGAACAGGCCCGCGCGGCCGGATACTCGCCGCAGCCCCTCGACGGCACCTGGCGGTGGGACATCATCCGCGACGAGCTGGCGGGGCGATCGCTGCCGTCGGCGACGGTGGGCTGTTCCGACCTCGGCAACTCCAACGGCGCGAAGTTCGATCTGAACCAGAACTACCTGCGCTGGGCCGAGGACACCGGCCGCGCCCGGATCTACCCGGGCCAGCGCGTGGACGCCATCGCCGCGGAGCCGAGCCGCTACGCCGTCACGGTGACCACCCTCGCCCCGACCGGCGAAGCGCTCCGCACCCGGACGCTGACCTGCGACATGCTGTTCCTGGCCGCAGGCTCGGTCGGCACCTCCGAACTCCTGGTGCGAGCCCGGGCGACCGGCGCGCTGCCGAACCTGAACGAGCACGTCGGCGAAGGCTGGGGCAGCAACGGCGATGTCGCCCTGGCCCGGCCGCTCACCACGCTCGAAGTTGGCACCCAGGGCACGCCCTCCGCGAGCCGTATCCTGGACGAGAGGGGCGCGCCCGTGTCCTTGGAGAGCTGGTTCATCCCCGGCACCACGCCCTTCGACACCGGCCTGCTCGGATCGCTGGGCATGGTGCTCGACGACACCCGTGGCCGGTTCGTCTACGCGGACGACGGGCGCGTGGATCTGCTCTGGCCGGTCGACGGCGCCGCCGGGTATCTCGCCCGGGCACGCGAGGTCAACGACTCCATGACCTGTCACTGCGAGCCGATCGCTCGACCCGACCTGGAAGCGAACGCCTCGATCACCGCACACCCGTTGGGCGGCGCGGTAATCGGACGCGCGACGGACGAATACGGCCGGGTGCGCGGATACCGGAACCTCTATGTGATGGATGGCGCGGCGGTGCCCGGCAGCACCGGAACTGTCAATCCCTCACTGACGATCGCCGCGCTGGCGGAGCGCAATATCGAAAAGATCATCGGTGCCGGGGGATAGCCCCGAGCGATACAGTCGACTCGTGGAGGAGACTCCGGTCCCACACCGTCGGCGTTCGCGCGCCGAGCGGGTGGCGATCCGGCTGCTGTACCCGACATTCCGGCCCGCCGAGGAGTCGTTGCGGACGGCTGTCACCGGAAAGGTGGTGCTGGTGACCGGGGCTTCGCACGGCATCGGCAAGGCCAGTGCGCGCAAGCTGGCCGCGGCGGGGGCGGAGGTGCTGCTGGTAGCGCGTTCGCGGACCGAATTGGAACGGCTGGCCACCGAGATCACGGCCGCGGGCGGGGTCGCCCACGTGTACCCGACCGACCTGACCGACATGGACGCCGTGGGCCTGCTCGGCGCGACGCTGCTGGCCGAGCACGGGCACATCGATGTCGTAATCAGCAACGCGGGCAAGTCGATTCGCCGCCCGATCGCCGAGTCCTACGACCGCTTCCACGATTTCACCCGCACCATGGACATCAACTACCTCGGCCCGGTGCGGCTGCTGCTGAGCCTGCTGCCCGCCATGCGCGCACGCGGGCGGGGGCACATCGTGAATGTCTCCACCTGGGGCGTGCTCATGCCGCCGAGTCCGCGCTGGTCGGCCTACGGCGCCTCGAAAGCGGCCTTCGACGTCTGGCTGCGCAGCGTCGCCGCGGAGATCGCCGCCGACGGCGTCAGCACCACCTCGGTCTACATGCCACTGGTCCACACCAGGATGAGCGCCCCCACCGACTTCCGTCGGATCCCCGCCCTGACCGTCGACGAAGCCTCCGACCTCATCGCGCACGCCGTCACCGTCAAACCCGGTGAGGTGGCGCCCTGGTGGGCGGTGCGGGTCCAGGCCTGGTCCGCGGTCCACCGCGATCGGGTCCAGCGCTTCATGGAGCATCGGCTCCAACGCTGAATGAACAGACATTGATTCGGTGGTCCGATCGAAGACCAAATGTCGCCGAATCGTTGCCATCGACCAAATCGACGCCCTTCCAGCCAGAACCAACCGCGGAGCTGGTTCGTATACAGCTATGACCGCTGGGCATATACTGTCGGCGGTCGGGGTTTTGCAGTAAGTAATGCGCGAATAATGCGCGGTCGAAGCTCGAGGGAAACCATGACTGCACCGCGACCACAGCCGATACCGCTGTCCACCGGTCAGCAGGGATTGTGGCTGGCCCAGAAATTGAGTCCCGATGTGCCGATATCCGAGGCACAATTTATCGAGTTCGACGGCGACCTCGACATCGAAACGCTGCGCACGGCAGCGATTCGAGCGGGTCACGAGTTCCAATCGGGGTATCTGAGACTGGTCGAGACCGACGGTGCGCCGTATCTGGTGTACGACCCGACACTCGGCTACGAGACAACGCTGATCGATGTCCGGGACGCACCGGATCCGATCGCGGCGGGCTTGGAGTGGATGCGCCGGGAGTACACGGCGCCCTTGGACATGACCCGGGACATGTTGGTCGCGACGGCGATCGTGCAGGTGGGAGAGCAGCGCTATCTGCTGTACAGCCGGTGTCATCACGTCGCGCTCGACGGCTACGGCGCGATGATGAACGTGAACCGGATCGCGGCGCTGTACACCGCGGCGGTGCGGGGCGAACCGGCCGAACCCAATCAGCCCGCGGACATCCGCGCCTTGTACGAGGCCGATCGCAGCTACCGGGAGTCGAAGCGATTCGCCGACGACCAGGCCTATTGGACGACCCGGCTCGCGGGCGTCGGCGAGGAGTCCAGTCTGGCCGCCGGACAGGCACCCGCGTGCGCGGACAGCGCCGTCTCGATCACCGACCTACCGGCGACGACGATGGAGCGGATCGACCGTGCGGCGAATGCGGTGGGAACGAGCTCGGCCGCGCTGGTGATCGCCGCGTTCGGCTGTTACCTGGCCCGGAAGACCGGCCGCGACGAGGTCCTGGTCAACATTCCGGTATCGGGTCGAACGACCGCCGTGCTGCGGCGATCCGCAGGGGTTTTCGTCAATGTGGCGCCGCTGCCGATCGCCCTGGAGCCGGCCGACACCGTCGCGACGCTGGCGCTGCGGGTGCAGTCCGATCTGGTGGGCGTGTTGCGGCACCAGCGGTGCGGCCTCACCGACATTCGCGCCGCCCTGGGGATCCCTGGCGCCCAGCGGCGCTTCGCGGGCCCGGTCGTGAACGTCATGCTCTTCGACCACAAGCTGCAATTCGGTTCGGTGACCGGACAGTTCCATATCCTCAGCTCCGGCCCGGTCGACGATCTGCTGCTCGATGTGTATCGGACCGGGGATCCGCCGCGCACGATCCTCCAGTTCCTGGCCAATCCCAACCTCTACACCGACCACGAACTGTCGGCACACGGCACCGGATTCGCGGAGTTCCTCGACGAGTTCGCCGCCGCATCGGACGCCGAGCTCGGGCAGGTCCACCCCCGCAGCGCCGCCGAGGGCGCCGGGATCCGCCGCCGCCGTGAGAATCTGGCGTTCTGGCGTGAGACGCTCGCCGATCTGCCCGAAGAGCTTCCATTGCCATTCGACCGGCCACGCCCGGCGGTGATGTCGAATCAGCATGCGATCGCTGACTTCTCCCTGGGCACGGAATTGGTGCGGGGATTGGAGAATTGTGCACGGCAGCATGATTCTTCGTTCTTCACGGTGGTGCACGGTGCGTTGTCGGTGTTGCTGGCGCGAATGAGCGGCGGCACCGATATTTCGGTCGGCACACCGGTCGACGATGCGATCGGCGATACCGTGGTGTTGCGGACCGAAATCGATCCACGGGAATCGTTCGCCGAATTACTCGGCCGGGTGCGGCAGGTGGATGCGAGCGCTTTCGACCATGCCGATATTCCGTTCGGACAAGTGGCGGAGCAGCTGTCGCGACATCCCCTGTGCCAAGTGTTGCTGGCAGTTGGCCTGGTCAGCGAAATGTTCGACTTCGACCTGCAATTCAACCTGTCTACGCCCGACGGTGACGGCGACACGGCCGGCGCGGTCACCTTCGCTACAGACGTGTTCGATGCCACGACGATCGATTCCCTTGTCCGTCGGTGGATCCGGATTCTGGAGTCGGTGGTCGCCGATCCGACGATTCCGGTCGGGGCGATCGACGTGCTCGAATCCGCCGAACGCGCCGATCTGCTGACCCGCCGCGGCGCACCCGCGGCCGCGCCGATCACCCTGCCCGAACTGCTGGCCGCCGCGGTCGCGGTGGATCCGGAGGCGACGGCGATCGTCGCCGGGGGGCGGGAAGCGAGCTACCGGGAGATGGACGAACGCTCGAATCGGTGGGCGCGGAAGCTGATCGAGCGGGGCATCGGTCCAGAGGACATCGTCGCGATCGCCATGCCGCGTTCCGCCGAATCGGTGCTGGCAGTGTGGGCGGTGGCCAAGACGGGGGCCGCCTTCCTGCCGATCGATCCGGGCCATCCGGTCGAACGCGTCGCCCACATGCTGACCGACTCGAGGGCGGCGGTCGGCCTGACCATGGCAGTCGCCCGCGCCCGTTCACCCAATGACATCGACTGGCTGACAACGGAGTACCTCGACGATGGCGACGATCGGCCGATTACCGACGGTGATCGGGTGCGCCCGCTGCGGGCCGACGATGTCGCGTACGTCATCTACACCTCCGGATCGACCGGGCTGCCCAAGGGCGTCGCCGTCACCCATCGCGGACTGCACTCCTGCGCCGTCGAACACCGGGATGCCCTGAGCATCGAACCATCTTCCCGCACACTGCATCTGGCCTCACCGAGCTTCGACGTCTCGGTACTGGAACTGCTGTTGGCGCTGTGTGCGGGCGCGACGCTGGTCGTCGCACCCGGCGACAGCTTCGGTGGCGACGAGCTCGCCGAACTCCTGGATCGCCAACACGTCAGCCACGCGTGTATGACGCCTTCGACGCTCTCGACCATCGACCACACCCGTTGGGCGTTACCGGATCTGGGGCATCTGGTCGTCGGTGGCGAGGACTACGGCACCGAGTTGGTCGAACGGTGGAGCGGAACCCGTCTGCTGTTCAACGAATACGGGCCCACCGAGACCACGATCGCGGTCACGCTGGCCGCTTTGGCGGCGGGTGAGCTCGTCACGATCGGCCGGCCGATCCGCGGCGTCTCCGCCTGGATACTCGACCAGCGATTGCAGCCCGTGCCGGTCGGTGTGGCGGGTGAGTTGTATGTCGCCGGTGGTCTCCTGGCTCGGGGATATCACCACCGGGCAGGGTTGACGGCGGAGCGGTTCGTGGCATGTCCGTGGTTGCCGGGCGAGCGCATGTATCGGACCGGGGATGTGGTCCGCTGGTCGGCCGACGGTGCGGTCCAGCACCTGGGGCGATCGGATTTCCAGGTCAAGATCCGTGGTCTGCGTATCGAGCTCGGCGAGATCGACACCGTGCTCGCGGGTCACCCGAGCGTCGGTTATGCCACCACGATCGGCCATCACGCCGATTCGGGAGCTCAGCAGCTCGTCTCGTATGTCGTCGCCGCGCCCGGCCATACGATCGATACCGCTCTCGTGGCGGACCATCTCGCCGATCACCTGCCGCCCTATATGGTTCCGGCCGCGATCGTCGTGCTGGACCGGATCCCGTTGACGCCGACGGGCAAGCTCGATCGAAAAGCGTTGCCCGAACCGGTGTTCGCCGACAACAAGCCCTACCGGGCGCCGCGAACACCGATCGAACGTCTCATCGCCGAGACCTTCGCCGATGTGCTCCACATCGACACCATCGGCGTCGACGACTCCTTCTTCGCGCTCGGCGCGGACAGTCTGGTCGCGACCCGGGTCGCGGCGCGCCTGGGCGCCGCGCTGGACGCCGAGATTCCGGTGCGGCTGCTGTTCGAGGCGGCCACGACCGCCGAACTGGCCACCCGCATCGAGCAGGAGACCGCGCCGGGTCGGCGGCCCCGCCCACCGCTGATCGCCGGTCCGCGCCCCGACCTGGTGCCGTTGGCCCCGGCGCAACAACGCATGTGGTTCTTCAACCAGTACGACACCGCCTCCGGGGCCTACAACATGCCGATCGTCCTGCGGCTGCGTGGCGAACTGAACATCGACGCCCTGCGACAGGCCATGATCGACGTGCTGACCCGACACGAGTCGCTGCGCACCCGGTACCCGGACCATGACGGCGTCCTGATCCAGGTGGTCGAATCCGTCGATCACCTGGACTCGGATCCCGAGCTGACGACGGTGCCGTTCGGCGAATTGATCCCGGCGGTCACCGAATTCGTCACCGAGGGCTTCGATGTGAGCACCCGGGCGCCGGTGCGCGCCCGGCTGTTCCGGGTGGCCGACGCCGAGGAACCGGAATACCTGCTGGCCGTCGTGGTGCATCACATCGCCGCGGACGGCTTCTCGATGGCGCCGCTGGCGCGCGATGTGGCGACGGCCTTCGCCGCCCGGCTGCGCGGTGAAACACCGTCGTGGACACCGCTGTCCGTCCAGTACTCGGACTACGCACTTTGGCAACGAGACGTGCTCGGTTCGCCGGACGAACCGGAGTCGCTGAGCGCCCGGCAACTTCGCTACTGGACCGCGACCCTGGACGGAGTGATCGAGGAACTGCCGCTGCCGTTCGATCGGCCGCGGCCGGTGGTCATGTCGAATCGTGGCGCTACCGTCGGCTATTCGTTGAGCACCGACCTGGTCCAGGGGTTGGAGGATTGCGCTCGGCAGCACGATTCCACGTTGTTCATGGTGGTGCACGGTGCGTTGGCGGTGTTGCTGGCACGGATGAGCGGCGGCACCGATGTACCGGTCGGCACCCCGATCGCGGGGCGCGGCGTGGCGGCGCTCGACGATATGGTCGGCATGTTCGTCAATACCTTGGTATTGCGGACCGAGGTCGATCCGGGGCGGTCGTTCGCCGATCTGCTCGGCCGGGTCCGGCGGGTGGATCTGGATGCGTTCGACCACGCCGATATCCCGTTCGAGCAGGTGGTGGACCAGCTGGTCACCCAGCGGTCCCAGGCTCGGCATCCGTTGTTCCAGGTGCTGCTGGCATTCCAGAACCTGGAACCGGTGACGCTGGAACTCCCCGGTCTCGAACTGTCGGTGGTCGACCTGCCCGGCACCGCGTCCCGTTTCGACCTGCAATTCATCCTCTCGCCGGACCACGACAGCGGCGGCATGACGGTGGCGGTCACCTATGCCACCGACCTGTTCGATGCCGCGACGGTCGATTCCCTCATCCACCGGTGGATCCGGATTCTGGAGTCGGTGGTCGCCGATCCGACGATTCCGGTCGGGGCGATCGAGGTGCTCGAGCCCGCCGAGCGCGTCGATCTGCTGAGCCACAGCGGTGCGGTCGCGGCGGCGCCGATCACGCTGCCGGACCTGCTGACCACGGCGGCCGCACGGGATCCCGACGCCACGGCGATCGTGTTCGCGGGACAGCTGATGAGCTATCGCGAGCTGGATGAGCGTTCGAATCGATTGGCACGATCACTCATTCGCCGTGGTGTCGGCCCGGAGGACATCGTCGCGATCGGGATGCCGCGGTCCCTGGACTCGGTACTGACCGTCTTGGCGATCGCGAAATCGGGTGCGGCGTTCCTGCCGATCGATCCGGGTCATCCCAGGGACCGCATCATGCACATGATGACCGAGTCGGGGGCGGTCCTCGGGGTGACCGTGCCGTCCGTGCGCACCCGGCTGCCCGACGGAATCGATTGGCTGACACCCGACAACCTCGACCGCACCGACGCCGCCGATGGCCGACCCATCACCGACCACGAACGGACACGTCCACTGCGGGTCGACGATCTCGCCTACGTCATCTACACCTCCGGATCGACCGGACTGCCCAAAGGCGTCGAAGTCACGCATCGCGGACTGTACGACTGCGCCATCGTGCACCGGGAGGCCATGGGTGTCGAATCCGATTCGCGCACACTGCATATGGCCTCACCGAGCTTCGACGTTTCGGTCCTGGAACTGCTGCTGTCGCTGGGTTGCGGCGTCACCATGGTCATCGCGCCCGGCGACGTCTACGGCGGTGACGAACTCGCCGACCTGATCGCCCGCGAACGGGTCAGCCATGTCTTCGTGACGCCGTCCACGCTCTCGACCATCGACCACACCCGCTGGCCGCTACCGGATTTGACCCACCTGGCGGTCGGTGGCGAGGACTACGGCACCGACGTGGTGCGGCGCTGGGGTGTCGACCACGCCATGCTGAACAGCTACGGGCCCACCGAAACGACCATTGTCGCGACGCTGAGCACCCCGTTGACGGCTGACGAGGTGGTGACCATCGGTACTCCGATTCGTGGTGTGTCGGGGTGGATCCTGGACCAGCGGCTGCAGCCCGTTCCGGTCGGCGTGGCGGGCGAGTTGTATTTCGCGGGTGCCGGTCTGGCGCGCGGATACCACGGCAGGGCGGGCGCGACGGCGGAACGTTTCGTCGCATGTCCCTGGGCGCCGGGCGAGCGGATGTACCGGACCGGGGATATGGCTCGGTGGACGCCCGAGGGGACGGTCGAGCACGTGGGTCGGTCCGATTTCCAGGTGAAGATCCGGGGTCTGCGCATCGAACTGGGCGAGATCGACGCGGCGCTGGCGGCGCACGCGGCGGTGAGTTACGCGGTGACCGTCGGCAGCCAGGCCGAGTCGGGGGCGCAGTCGCTGGTGTCGTACGTCGTTGCCGCACCGGGATGTTCGATCGATCCGTCGGTGCTGGCCGAGTATCTGGGCGACCGGTTGCCGTCCTACATGGTTCCGGCGTCGATCATGGTGCTGGATCGGGTGCCGTTGACGCCGATGGGGAAGCTGGATCGGCAGGCGTTGCCGAAGCCGGTGTTCGCTCCGGACAAGCCTTTCCGAGCGCCCGCGACACCGACCGAGCAGATCATCGCCCGCTGCTTCGCGGACGTCCTGGGCTCGGACGGGGTCGGCGCGGACGATTCCTTCTTCGCCCTCGGCGGCGACAGCATCATGTCGATCCAGCTGGTGACCCGGGCCAGGACCGCGGGCGTGGTGTTCTCGCCACGCGATGTGTTCGAGCGCAAGACCGTCGCCGGACTCGCCCTGGTCGCCACCCGTGACAGTGACACCGTGACACAGCTCTCGGCCGAACTACCCGACGTGGGCCCGCTACCGCTGACACCGATCATGCGAGAGCTACTCGAACGGACGGGGTCCGCGTGCGCCCGCTTCGCCCAGGCGATGATATTGCCACTGCCGGAGGGGATCGACCGGCGGCGGCTGGCCGACGCCGTGCAGACGGTCCTCGATCGGCACGGCATGCTGCGTACGCGACTGAACCAGGGTAGCGACGGGCAGTGGTCCTGGAAGGTGTTGCCCACCGGAATGATTCGCGCAGACGACCTCATCGCGCGAGTACCGACGGAAGCGAGGCTGGGGCGAGGCGAACTCCGTGCGCTGGCGGCGACAGAGCTGGAGGCCGCCGCGGACCGGCTCGATCCGGGAGCCGGGATCGTCACGCAGGCGGTCTGGTTCGACCCGGCAAGCTCCGCCGAACCGGGCACCGTGCTGCTGGTGGTTCATCGTTCGGCGATCGATCCCGTCTCCTGGCAGGTGCTGGCGGCGGATCTCACCGCCGCGTGGACGCCGAGCGACTCCGGCGGACCACCCGATCCGGCCCCGACCGGAACGTCCATGCGCGGCTGGACACACGGGCTGGTCGAGGCGGCCCGGCGACCGGAACGCGCCACCGAGCTCGAACTCTGGCGAGCGATGACCGCCGGGGAAGATCCACCGCTCGGAACACGGCCCCTCGACCCGGCGATCGACGTGGCCGCGACCACCCGCTCCGTCCGGATCGACATGGACCCCGACGTGACCGAGACCCTGCTGACCACCGTGCCCGCGGCCTTCCACGGCAGTGTGAACGACGGGCTGCTGACCGCGCTGGCGGTCACGATCGCGAAATGGCGGCGCGAGCACGGGACGACAGCCGCCGCGGACGTCACGATCCGTCTCGAAGGCGACGGCCGCGCGAAAGACGTTGCGCCGGGCTCGGATCCGGCTCATACGGTCGGCTGGTTCGCCACGAGCTATCCGATGCGCCTGGACCTGTCGGGCATCGATCTCGACGAGGCCCACACGGGCGGGCCCGCATTGGCGGCCGCGGTCAAGTCCGTCAAGGAACAACTGCTCGCCATCCCCGACCAGGGGATCGGCTACGGCCTGCTGCGGTATCTCGACGAGGACGCCGGACCAACCCTCGCGACCGTGCCGCCGCAGATCGCGTTCACCTACCGCGGCCGCGTCGCCACCGGGACAGCCGAGGCGGAGTTCCCCGGTACCCGGCCCCCGGACATGCCGGCGACCGCGGCCCTCGACATCGAAGTCACGGTCCTCGACGACACGAAAGAGCCCCGGCTGCAGGCGATCTGGTCGCACCCCGCAGGGGCGCTCACCGCCGACACGGTGCGTGAGATCGCGGAGGACTGGCGTTCGGCACTGACCGCGCTGGCGACGCATGTCCGCCGCGCCGGGAGCGGTGGACGGACGCCGTCGGATCTGACGGCCGAGCTCGGGCAATCCGACATCGAGGGACTCGAGCACCGGTATCCGGCATTGAGCGACGTCTGGCCCCTGGCGCCGCTCCAACAGGGTCTGCTGTTCCACGCGCTGGTGTCCGAGCAGTCGGTGGACGCCTACATCACACAACTGGTGCTCGAGCTGCACGGCCGGGTCGACGCGGAGCGGCTGCGGCGGGCCACGCGACTGCTGCTCGACCGGCACGCGAACCTGCGCGCCGCGTTCGTCACCGACCCGGAACCGGTGCAGGTGGTCGACGACGCCGCCACCGAGGCGCCCTGGTCGGAACCGGACCTGTCCGGGCTGGACGCCGACGCCCGCGAGCGCGAGTGGACGCGGCTCCTGACCACCGACCGCACCACCCGGTTCGACCCGGCCCGTCCCCCGCTGCTGCGCTGGATGCTGGCCACCATCGGACCCGAGCGGTACCGGCTGGTGCTGACCAACCATCACCTGCTGCTCGACGGCTGGTCGACGCCGCTGCTCCTGAAGGAGCTGCTGGTCCTCTACGCCACCGAAGGCGACACCACCGTGCTGCCGGAGGTGCGTCCGTACCGGGACTTCCTGACCTGGGTCGCCCGGCAGGACCCGGCCGCCGCGCTCGACGCCTGGGCGCGCGCGTTCGAGGGCGCCGACGAGCCGACCCTGGTGGCCGCACCCGATCCCGGCCGCCGCTACACCGAATCACGGGAGCTGTCAGGCGAACTCGGCGAGGCGGAGACCGCCGCGTTGATCGGCCGCGCGCGGTCCCGCGGCATCACCCTCAACACCATGATCCAGGTGGCGTGGGCGATCGTGCTGGGCGCGTTGACATCTCGGAAGGACGTGACGTTCGGCGCCGTGGTCTCCGGGCGGCCGCCGCAGCTCGCGGGCGTCGAATCGATGATCGGGCTGCTGGTCAACACGGTGCCGGTGCGTGTTCGCCTCGACGCCGGTGAGACGGTCGGGCAATTGCTCGACCGTGTCCAGGCCGAGCAGGCGGCGCTGCTCGATCACCAATTCGTCGGGCTGGCCGAGATCGAGCGAGTGGTCGGGCCGGGGGCGGTCTTCGACACGATGACGGTGTTCGAGTCCTTCCCGATCGACCGCTACGGGCTGACCGCGGACACCGATATCGCCGGCATGCGGCTGGTCGACATGACCGGTTCCGACGCGGCCCACTATCCGATGGGCGTGGTCGGGCGCGTCGACGAGCGACTGCACCTGGTGATCAAGTACCTGCCCGAGTTCTTCGACCGGGACACGATCGCGGCGACCCTGCATCGGATCCTGGACGTCCTGGGCGATCTGGCCGCCGACCCGGACGTGCCGCTCGCCCGGCTGAATCTGCTCGCGCCACGGGAATACCGCGAGCTGGCACCGGTCTCGGGTGATCCCGCGGTACCGGAGCGGGTGTTGCCGGAACTGCTCGCGGCCACGCACGCCCGGGATCCGGGTGCGGTGGCGGTGGAGTGCGGGGACCGGCAGTGGACCTACGACGAACTCGATATGGAGTCGAATCGTTTGGCGCGCACACTGATCGGTCTCGGCGCCGGACCGGAGACGAATGTCGCGATCGGACTGCCGCGCTGCTACGAGTCGGTGCTCGCGGTATGGGCGGTGGCGAAGTCGGGGGCGGCATTCGTCCCGGTGGATCCGCGCACGCCCGGGGAACGGGTCGAGCACATGCTCGCCGACTCCGGTGTGGCGGTCGGAATCACGCTGTCCGAGTGGAAGGATCGGCTGCCCGGCTCGGTGCGGTGGCTGGTCCTCGACGACCCGGACTTCGCGGCGGAGGTGGCGCGGTCACCCGCGCTGCCGGTGACCGATGCCGAGCGTATCCGCCCGGTTCGACTCGACCATCCGATGTACGTGATCTACACGTCCGGCTCGACGGGAGTGCCCAAGGGCGTGGTGGTCTCGCACCGGGGGTTGGCGAACCTGGCGGCCGAGCAGTGCTCGCGGTTCGACATCGGGCCGGGCGCGCGGGTGCTGCACGCCGCGTCGCCCATTTTCGACGCGGCCATCCTGGAACTCCTCTGGGCCTTCGCGTCCGGCGGACGCCTCGTCATCGCGCCGCCGGCGGTCCTCGGCGGAATCGAACTGGCGCAGCTCATCTCGCAGCACGCGGTGACCCACGCCGCGCTGACTCCCACCGCTCTCGGCACGGTCGACCCGGCCGGGCTGCGGCACCTCGGGACGGTCGTGATCGGCGGCGAAGCGCCCCCGCCCGGCCTGGTGTCGCGGTGGGCGCCGGGCCGGAAGCTGTTCAACACCTACGGTCCGGCGGAGGCCACCATCCAGACCGACGCGGGCGCGCCGATGGTGCCGGGTGAGACCGCGACCATCGGCGGACCGATCCGCGGCGTCGGCGAGATCGTGCTCGACGCGTGGCTGCGTCCGGTGCCGGTCGGAGTCGTCGGCGAGTTGTACCTCACCGGACCGGGATTGGCGCGCGGATACCGCAACCGGACCAGTCTGACCGCGTCCCGGTTCGTCGCCGATCCGTTCGCGGGCCCCGGGCAGCGCATGTACCGGACCGGGGACCTGGTGCGGTGGCTGCGGCTGCCGGAGGGAGGTCTGACGCTGGACTACGTCGGGCGGACGGACTTCCAGGTCAAGATTCGCGGCTTCCGGATCGAACTCGGCGAGGTCGAATCGGGACTGCTGGCCTGTCCGGGAGTGGCCCGCGCGGCGGCGGCGGTGCACCACGGGTCCGCCGGTGATCGGTTGATCGGGTACGTCGTGCCCGAACCCGGCGCCGAACTGGACCCGGTCGGAATCCTCACGGTCGCCGGGCAGCGCCTGGCCTCGCACCTGGTGCCCGCCACCGTGATGGTGCTCGACGCGCTGCCGACGACGGAGACGGGCAAGATCGACCGCCGCGCGCTGCCCGAACCAGACTTCAGCACGGGCCGAGTCGAATTCCGGGCGCCGGTCACCAAGACGGAGAAGACGCTCGCGGGGCTGTTCGCGGAAGTCCTGGGGATCGACACGATCGGGCTCGACGATTCGTTCTTCGCGCTCGGCGGCGACAGCATCATGTCGATCCAATTGGTCACCCGGGCCAAGGCGGCCGGTCTGACGCTCTCCGTACGAGAGGTGTTCGAGCGCAAGACGGTTGCCGGACTGGCCCGGATCGCCGTCCGCGACAGCGTCGCCCTTCCGAAGGAACTGCCCGGCGGGGGTGTGGGGCCGATGCCGTTGACGCCCATCATGTGCTGGATGTTCGAGCGCGGCGGATTCGAGTCCTTCTGCCAGTGGGTGATGCTCACCCTGCCGACCGGCGTCGACCGGACCGTCATCGAGGCGACCGTGCAGGCCGTGCTCGACCATCACGACATGCTGCGGGCCCGGCTGGCGCCCGATCCCGCGCATCCGTCGGGCTGGGCGGTGGAGGTGCGGCCGACCGGGGTGTCCGCCGCCGACCTGATCCGGCACGTGTCGGTGGAGGCGGAGCCGGACAGCGCCGCGTTCGCCGTGATCGCCGATGTGGAGGCGCGAGCCGCCGCCGAGCGTCTCGACCCCGCCGAAGGCATTGTGCTGCAAGTGGTCTGGTTCGACCGCGCCGCCGGTCCCGGCCGGCTGCTGGTCGTCGTCCACCACCTGGTGGTGGACGGCGTGTCCTGGCGGATCCTCGTGCCCGACTTCGCGGTCGCCGGGGGCCAAGTGACCGCCGGGCAGCCGCCGCAGCTCCCGCCCGTCGGTACGTCCATGCGCCGCTGGGCGCACGCCCTCGACACCGCCGCCGCGAATCTCGACGAACTCGACCGGTGGCGTGCCACGCTCGCCGCCGCCGATCCACCGATCGGGACGCGCCCGCTCGACCCGGCGGTGGACAAGCAGGCCACCGTGGCCACCGTCCAGGTCACGCTGCCCGCCACGGTGACCCGGGCCGTGCTCACCGCCCTGCCCCACGCGTTCAACGGCAAGGTGGACGACGCCCTGATCGCCGCGCTCGCCCTGGCGCTGACCCGGTGGCGTCGAAGCCGCGGCGAAACCATCACCGAAACGCTGCTCACCCTCGAGAGCCACGGCCGCGACGACACCACGCTGCCCGGCGCCGACCTCACTCGCACGGTCGGGTGGTTCACCACCACGTACCCGGTGCGAATCGACCTGTCCGACATCGACATCGATGACGCGTTCGACGCGGGAGCAACCGCGGGGGCGGTCATGAAGTCGGTGAAGGAACAACTCCGGCGGGTCCCCGGCGACGGGACCGGCTACGGGCTGCTGCGCTACCTGAACGCCGAGAGCGCCCGCGTCTTGGGCGCACTGCCCGACCCCCAGGTGAGTTTCAACTATCTCGGCCGGTTCGACACGATTCCCGAGGCGGCGCTCGAGTTCGGGTGGATGCCCGCCGGCGCCGATGCCGCGGGCGGTGCGCAGCCCCCCGACGCGTCGGCCGCGGCCGTGCTGGGCATCAACGCGGCCGTCATGGACACTCCGGACGGACCCGCCCTGACCGCCGCCTGGGACTACCCGGCCGGGCTGATCACCGCCGACGACGTCACCGACCTCGCGGAACTGTGGAGCGACGCGGTGACCGCCCTCGCGACGCACGCGTCCCGGCCCGGCGCGGGCGGGCTGACGCCCTCCGACCTCGACCTCGTCGACCTCGACCAGCCCGCGATCGACCGAATCGAGGCCGAATACCCTGAGCTGGAAGATATTTGGTCGCTCACGCCGCTGCAGGCGGGTCTGTTGTTCCACGCCCAGCTCGCCGACGGCGCCCGCGACGACTACATCGTGCAACTCCGGATGGAACTCGGCGGACAGGTCGACGCGGACCGGCTGCGCCGCGCCTCGCAGACCCTCATCGGACGACACCCGAACCTGCGCACCTCGTTCGCGCGCGACGGCACGGGCGAACCGGTGCAGCTGGTCCACCGCCGAGTCGACGTACCGTTCACCAGGATCGACCTCACCGAGCGCGCCGACGCCGCGGCCGCGCTCGAGCAGCTCATGGAAGCCGACCGGCACTTCGACATGACCGCCGCGCCGCTGCTGCGACTCACCCTGGTCGACACCTCGCCGCAGCGGTACACGCTGCTGCTGAGCATGCATCACATCCTGATCGACGGCTGGTCC
The DNA here is from genome assembly GCF_050955695.1 of Nocardia sp. CA-136227. Lineage (NCBI taxonomy): Bacteria > Bacillati > Actinomycetota > Actinomycetes > Mycobacteriales > Nocardiaceae > Nocardia > Nocardia sp. CA-136227. Next base: position 1,467,607 of record NZ_CP192081.1, on the reverse strand, counting down.
ACCCCACTGCTGATCCGGGAACTGCTGATCCTCTACGCCGCCGACAGCGACCCCGCCGCGCTGCCCCCGGCCCGCCCCTACCGCGACTACCTGGCGTGGCTGGAAACCCGGGATCAGGAAGCGGCGGAAGCGGCTTGGACCCGGGCGCTCGAGGGCGTCACCGAGCCGACGCTGCTGGCCCGCGCGGACAGCGACCGGGGCACCGACGCCGCACGCGAAGTCCGGGTGCGGCTGAGCGAAGACCGCACCGCGGCCCTGGTCGCCGTGGCCCACCGGCAGGAGACCACCCTCAACACCATCGTTCGCGCGGCCTGGGCGATCGTGCTCGCCAGCGCGACCGCGCGCGAGGACGTCGTCTTCGGCGCCACCGTCTCCGGACGCCCCCCGCAGCTCCCCGGCATCGAATCGATGGTCGGCCTGTTCGTCAACACCGTGCCGGTCCGCGTCCGGCTCGACTACGGCGAAACCCTCGCCCAGCTGCTCCGGCGGATCCAGGCCGAACAATCCGGGCTGCTCGACCACGACCACCTCGGCCTCGCCCGGATCCAGCAGGCGGCCGGGGCCGGCGCGATGTTCGACACCGTGACCGTCTTCGAGTCCTACCCGGTCGACACGGCAGGTCTGTCCGAGGACACCGACATCGCCGGGATGCACGTCCTCGACGTGCACGGACGCGACGCCGCGCACTACCCGCTCGGCCTGATCGCCCATCTCGGCGCCCGACTGCAGCTGACCTTCGAATACCTGCCCGATTCGTTCAGCAGGCAGCAGATCGACGCCCTCGCCGACCGGGTGCGGCGGGTGCTCGACGCCATCACCGACGACATCGATCTCCCGCTCCTGCGCGTCCCGCTGCTGTCACCGGAGGAGCTGGCCGACTTGGCCCCCGTGCGCGGCGGGCCCAGCGCGCCGACCTCGACGCTGCCGCAGCTGCTGGCGGCCGCGGCGGACTCCCGCTCGGACGCGGTGATCTGCGACGGCGAGGTGTTGTCCTACCGCGAACTCGACGAGACCTCGAACCGGTGGGCGCGCATCCTGATCGACGCCGGAGCCGGACCGGAAACGCTGGTGGCCGTGGGCTTCCCGCGCTCCCCCGACGCCATGATCGCCATCTGGGCGGTCGCCAAGACCGGTGCGGCCTTCGTCCAGATCGACCCCGACCAGCCTCTGGACCGGATCGGCGACATCCTCGCCGACGCCGGCCCGATCGTCGGGCTGACGGCCGAGTCCTATCGGGACCAACTGCCGGACACCACCCCGTGGCTCAGCTTCGACAGTCCCGGATTCGCCACGAAGGCGGCCTTCGCGCGCGCCACCGCGATCGACGACGGCGAGCGCACCGCCACGCTCCGGCCCGAGCATCCCGCCTATCTGATCTACACCTCGGGTTCCACCGGAATCCCCAAGGGCGTCATGGTCACCCATGCCGGGCTCTCGAACCTGGCCACCGAAGCACGGGAGCGGTTCGGCCTCACCTCCTCGTCTCGCATGCTGGCCGCGGCCTCGCCGAGCTTCGACGTCTCGATCCTCGAATGGGTCTGCGCCGTCGCCGCCGGAGCCACCCTGGTGGTCGCGCCGGAGCGAGCGGTCGCGGGCGCCGAACTGGCCGAACGGATCACGGCCGCGCGGGCCACGCATGCGGCATTCACACCGACCGTGCTCGAATCCCTGCCCGCCGGCGAACTCGACTCCCTGCGCACCCTGATCCTCGGCGGCGAGAACTGCCCGGCGGATCTGGTGAACCGATGGGTCCCGGGCCGCACGCTGATCAACACGTACGGGGCCACCGAGACCACCATCTTCAGTTGCGGCGACACCGCCGTGACCACGATGACGGACAGGGCGCCGCTGATCGGCGGCCCGGGCCTGGGGTTCTCGGCCGTGGTCCTGGACCGCGGGCTGCGCCCGGTTCCGCCCGGAGTGGCGGGCGAACTGTATCTGTCCGGACCGGGCATCGCCCGCGGCTACCACGGGCAACCCGCCCTCACGGCAGCCCGATTCGTGCCCGACCCGTGGGGGCCGCCGGGGACGCGCATGTATCGGACCGGTGATCTGGTCATGTGGAACGGCGACGGGCGGCTGCGGTACCTGGGCCGCAGCGATCTCCAGATCAAGCTCAACGGTCATCGCATCGAACCGGGCGACATCGAAACCGCGTTGCGCGGTCACCCCGACGTCTCCCGGGCGGCGATCGCGGTCCACGCCCGGCCGGGCGGCGGCGACGTGCTCACCGGCTATGTGGTGCCCGCCCCGCATTCCACGCCGGATGCCGCGGTGCTGACCAGGCACCTCGCCACCCGACTGCCGACCCACATGATCCCGACCACCATCGTCACGCTCGACCGGTTACCGCTCACGGCCACAGGCAAACTCGACTACAACGCCCTGCCGGTCCCCGACCTGCGCCGGGCCCCGTACCGCCCGCCCTCCAGCCCGATCGAGGTCGCCGTCTGCACGGCCTTCGCCGAAACCCTCGACACCGAACGCGTCGGCGTCGACGACGGCTTCTTCGCGCTCGGCGGCAACTCGCTGGCCGCGACCCGACTGGTCGCGCTGCTCGCCGAGTCGACCGGTGTCACCGCGCCACTGCAGTGGCTGTTCACCGATCCGACACCGCGAGCGCTGGCCCGCCGCATCGAGAACCGCCGCGACGGCCGCGAGGGACCGGAGGCCGGCGAAGGGGATCTCGCCGAGGCGCTCGCGGTCGTGCTGCCCCTGCGCGCGGACGGCATCGAACCGCCACTGTTCTGCGTCCACCCGGCGATCGGATTGGCGTGGGGTTTCAGCGGATTGGTGCAGTACGTCGATCCCGACCGTCCCGTCCTGGGGCTGCAATCCCCGGCGCTGTCCGATCCCACCGTGCGGTTCGAGACCCTCGACGAGCTGGCGGACCGCTACGTGCGGGAGATCCGGGCCGTCCAACCGCACGGTCCCTATCATCTGCTCGGCTATTCGCTCGGCGGCACCATCGCGCACGCGATGGCCGTCCAGCTCCGCCGCGCCGGCGAGTCCGTGGCCACCCTGGCCATGATGGACACCCGCGTCGTCTCGGCCGACAGCGTGCGGGCTCCGACACCGTCGGTGGCGACGATGCTCACCGAGTTCGGCGGCATCGCGGTTCCGGACGGCTCCACCGAGCTGACCGTCGACGCCGCGACCGAGCTGCTGCACCAGCAGGGCGGACTCTTCACCGCGGTGACCGCCGAGCACGTCGTGCGCCTGCAACACGACTACACCCGGCTGATCGACCTCACCTGGGAGCATCGGCCGGGATCGTTCGACGGCGAGCTGATCTACTTCGGCGCCGACGACGACCCCGGCGACGGATCCTCGCCCGCACACGCCTGGGCCGACCACGTCACCGGGCGAATCATCGAGCATCGGATTCCCGTCCGGCACGAACGGATGACCGAACGAGAGGCGCTGCGCGCCATCGGCTTCGTGCTCACCGAGCACTTCCGGTCCACCCGCACTGTCCCCACAGAGTCACAAACACCAGCAAGGACAAGCCGATCATGAACACCGACCGATTCGTCGGAACACGTTCCGGCGTCGAACCAGTCAACCTGTTCGACCCCGATATCGCAGCGGGGAACGGTGTGTATCCACGTGCGGGCGAACTGCGCCGGTGGATGGTCGACTACCTGTGTCACTCCCACCCCGACCTCGGCCGTCCGGGCGCGGTCTGCCCCTACACCAGCCACGCCATCACCATCAATTCCCTGTGGGCGGCGTTCATCACCGGCCGTGAGATCGACCGCTCGCGGATCAGCGAGATCATCGCCGACCTGTACGACCTCTTCCCCTCCCTGCCGCCCCTGAAGGAACCCGATTCCAGACTCAAGGCCGTCCTCGCGGTGTTCCCCGACCTCACCGAGTACACCGACATCGAATCCGTTCAGCACGACCAGAAGACGAAGTTCGTCCAGCAGGGTCTGATGCTCGGGCAGTTCTATCCGGGCTGCACCGTTCCGGGGCTGCACAATCCGTCGTTCCCGGCCCTCGACGCGCCGCTGCCCATGCTCGCCATCCGCTACATGGCGCCCACCGATTTCCCGTTCCTCAACTCGCGCCACGACTGGATGGATTTCTACCTGCAGATCTTCGCCCCCGGCATCCCCAAGTTCATCGCCAGCGCCATGTCCGACAAGCTCGTCCAGACACCCGACGATCAGCAGAGCGCCAACTGATCGCTCCGAACATCGTCAGCCGGCGGCCATTTCGCGTTGCACGGTGGTGGTGATCTCGGCGGCGGTGAGGATCATGGCCACCAGGAAGTCGACGAGCTGGGCGCGGTCGATGGCCAGTTCGCCGCGCAGCCATTCGGTGAGGATCTCCAGGCCGCCGTGGGCGACCGTGCGGGCGGACAGCTCGGCGTGCAGGCCCGCGACCGCCTCCTCGCCGAGCAGTTCCCGGCCCTGGTCGAGCATGACGTTCGCGACGACATTGACGAGTTCGGTTCTGCGGTGCCGCAATTCGTCGGTGAGCTGCATGTCGATGGTGAGCCGGCGCCGGGCCGGATGGTCGGCGATGGCGGTGATCCCGGCCTCCACCACCGCGCGCAGGCGGACGCGGGTGTCGGCGGGCGCGGTGGTGATGGCGGTCATGACCGCGCCGACGACCTCGGCGAGCTGCTCGTCGGCCAGCTCGAACAGCAGCCGGTCGGTGTGGCCGTAGGTCTCGTAGAAGTAGCGGTCGTTGAGACCGGCGCGGGCGCACAGGGCGCGCACCTTCAGACCGGCGATGCCCTCCTCGGCGATGGCTTCGAGGGCGGCCTCGCGCAGGCGTTCGCGGCGCTGGTTCCGGCGTTCGTCCGCGCTGAGCCCGGCGTAGCGCCCACGAGGTGTTTCCACGGTTTCGCCCTGTCTCTTGCCATGCCCCCACAGTTTGGTGAAGACTATCACCAAAGTTCTGGTGACATCCTTCACCAGAAACTCAGTGCACCCAGGAGGCACGCAATGACGCGTTCCGAGTTGCCCGATCCGGTGATCTTCCGGGAGTTCCCCTTCAACTTCGGGGTCAAGGTTCTCGGCCCCGGCGATATCCGGCCCACCCCCGAACAGCAGGCGGCGTACCGGAAATTCACCGCCCTGGGCGATCCGCTGGCCGACGACGTGGTCGCCATGTTCAAGCGACTGCCCACCGGACAGGGCCGGGCCATGTTCGAGACGGCCCTGGAACGCGGCATCGACCAGGTGCCCGACGCACCCACGGAACTGAAAGCCCTTTTCGCACAACTCGATTCGCTGCCGTTCTGGCTCGACCGGGACAAGCTGGACCTCGCCGCCCGGGTCAGCGGACGAGTCGGTCCGTGGGCGACCAATCTGGCGCTGTCCATGTTCGCGCTCAATGGCGGCTATCTGGCCTCCCGCGCAGGAAAGGTGCTGATCGGCACCGGCGGCCTGTCCGCGCGGAACATGGCCCCGCGCCGGGTCGCCGAGACCGTGGGCTGGTGGATGGACGCCACCGCGCGCGGCGGGCTCGAGCGGTTCGCGCCCGGGTTCAAGAACACGGTGCGGGTGCGGATCATGCACGCGCAGGTCCGCGCCGGAATGAAGCAGCGGCCCGACTGGGACTACGAGCAGTGGGACGAGCCGGTGAACCAGTCGCTGACCGCGGGCACCCTCATGCTCTTCTCGCTGGCCACCATCGCGGGCTGCAATACCGTCGGACTCACGTTCTCCCGCAAGGAGAAAGCGGCCGTCTACCACCTGTGGCGCTACGTCGGGCATCTGATCGGACTCGACCCGGAGGTCGTGCCGGCCGACGAGACCGACACCTGGCGGCTGCTGTGGCTGCAAGCCGACTACGAATTCCTGCCCGACGAGGATTCGCGCGCACTGTCCAAGGCGCTCATCTCGGCGCTCGGCAGCATCTACGGGTTCGACGGCCGCGACCTGCGTTCCCGCCTGATCAGCCGGGCCTACACCCTCTACGCCGCGTCCTACGGCCGAATCATGGTGGGCCGCACCAATGCCGACTTCCTGGAGATGCCGCGCAGCCGGTTCTTCATGGCGGCCATCTTCGCCACCGCGGGGATCAATGGGGCGCTGGAGGTTCCGCGCCGGATCATCCCGGGCGCGACCCGGCTCAGCGAGACCGTGGGACGCCGGATCACCGAGCGCATGCACGCCCGGATCGTGCGCGCGAACCGGCCCGATCACAGCTACGCCCGCCACGACCGGCTGGCCGAAACCCGCGCGGCGTGAGTTATTACCGACGAGTAAGGTTCGTCGGGTAACCCCTTGATGAAGGAATCTGGTTCATGAGCCTGCCGCCCATCCTGTCCTCGCGCCTGCGCCTGCCCGCGGTCGCCTCCCCGATGTTCATCGTGTCCGGGCCCGAACTGGTGATCGCCCAGTCCAAAGCCGGCATCGTGGGTTCGTTCCCGTCGCTGAACGCGCGCCCGCAGTCGCTCTTCAAGGAGTGGCTGGTGCGGATCAACGAGGAACTCGCCAAGCACGACGCCGACAATCCGGACCGGCCGTCCGCGCCCTACGCGGTGAACCTGATCGTGCACAAGAGCAATGACCGGCTGGACGAGGACCTGGCCACGGTGGTCGAGCACAAGGTGCCGATCGTCATCACCTCGCTGGGCGCGCGCCCGGACGTGAACGAGGCCGTGCACTCCTACGGCGGCATCGTGCTGCACGACATCATCAACAATGTGTTCGCGCACAAGGCCGTCGAGCGCGGCGCGGACGGCCTGATCGCGGTGGCGGCGGGCGCGGGCGGGCACGCCGGGCCGCAGTCGCCGTTCGCGCTGGTCCAGGAGATCCGGGACTGGTTCGACGGGCCGCTGCTGCTGTCGGGGTCCATCGCGCACGGCCGGTCCATCCTGGCCGCGCAGGCCGCGGGCGCGGACCTGGCCTACATCGGCTCCGCCTTCATCGCCACCGACGAGGCCAATGCGGTCCCCGGCTATAAGCAGATGATCGTCGACTCCGCCGCGGGCGACATCGTCTACTCCAACCTGTTCACCGGCGTCCACGGCAACTACCTGCGCGGCAGCATCACCGCCGCGGGCATGGACCCCGACAACCTGGGCCAGTCCGACCCGTCGGCCATGGACTTCGGCACCGGCGAATCGGATTCGACCACGCCCGGCGCCAAGCCGTGGAAGGACATCTGGGGCTCGGGCCAGGGCATCGGCTCGGTCGACGCGGTCCTCCCGGCCGCCGACCTGGTCGAGCGGCTGATCCGCGAGTACGACGAGGCCAAGGCGCGTCTGCTGGCGCTCTGATCGAATGCGAAGGGCGGGCGCATGTTTCGCGCCCGCCCTTCGTGTTTTCCGGAACTCTCGCTTCCCGGAAGCTATATCCCCGGCACGTCGACCCGGGGCATCGTGATCTCCACGATCGGCAGGCGCAGCGCGGCCGGGGCCGTGGGCGGGACCACGGGACTGCGCGGTGCGGTCGGGTCGATCCGCCGATAGGCCGCACCCGGCTCCGGGCGGGGATCGGGCTCACCCTTGTTGGGCCACAAGGAGATCGCGCGTTCGGCCTGGGCGGTGATGGTGAGCGACGGGTTGACGCCGAGGTTCGCCGAGATGGTGGAGCCGTCGACGATGTGCAGGCCAGGGTGGCCGTAGAGGCGGTGGTAGGCGTCCACGACGCCGGTGGCGGGCGAGTCCCCGATGGCGCAGCCGCCCAGGAAATGACCGGTCATCGGAATCTTGAGGATGCTCGAGCTCGCGCCGATCGGAATGCCGTCGACGGCGTCGGCGACCCGGCGGGCGACCTCGTGTCCGGCCGGTACCCAGGTCGGGTTGGGTTGGCCGTCACCCTGTTTGGTGGTCATGCGGCGGCCGAAGGGCCCGCGCTTGGTGTAGGTGGTGATGGAGTTGTCCACCGACTGCATGACCAGCAGGCCGATGGTGCGCTCGGACCAGTGGCGGGAATTGTGCACCCGCACCGCGTCACGGGGGTGGCGGCGGGCCGCCCGTAGCCACAGCCGCCAGCGCGGGGTATCGCCCTCGTCGTCGACCATCAGGGTGCTCATGACGCCGAAGGCATTGCTGCCCTTGCCATATCGAACCGGTTCCACGTGGGTGTCGTGGTCGGGGTGGATCGAGGAGGTGATCGCCACGCCCTTGGTGTAGTCCGCCTGCGGGTCGCGGCTGCGCACGCCGAGCAGCTCCTCGGAGTTGGTGCGGGACAGATAACCGAGCCGATCGGAGATCCCGGTGAGCGAGCCCTTGTCCCGCAGCCGGTGCAGCAGGCGCTGCGTGCCCAGCGAGGCGGCCGCGAAAATCACCTGTTCGGCGGTGAATTCGCTCCGCTGCTTACGGAACAGCCGCCCGGTGCGCGCCGTCTCCACGGCGTACCCGCCGCCGTTCAACGGCCGCACATCGGTGACCGTGGTCAGCGGATGCACCACGGCCCCTGCCTTTTCGGCCAGATACAGATAGTTCTTGACCAGGGTGTTCTTGGCATTGTGCCGGCACCCCGTCATGCACTCGCCGCAATGGGTGCAGGTGCGCCGGCTCGGCCCGGCCCCGCCGAAGAACGGGTCCGGCACATCCTCACCCGGACGCCGACCGGCCCCGCCGAAGAAGACGCCGACAGGCGTGGCCTGATAACTGTCGCCGATCCCCATACTGTCCGCCACGTCCCGCAGCACCCGGTCCGCAGGCGTGGTCGCCGGATTCGCCGTCACCCCCAGCATCCGCTTGGCCTGGTCGTAGTGCGGCGCGAGCTCGCTCTTCCAGTCGGTGATGTGCCCCCACTGCCGGTCCGCGTAGAACTTGTCCGGCGGCTCGTACAGCGTGTTGGCGTACACCAGCGAGCCACCGCCCACCCCCGCCCCGGCCATCACGAACGTGTCGTTCAACAGCGCCAGCCGCTGAATCCCGAAGCACCCCAACGCCGGAGCCCACAAATACTGCCGCAGCCGCCAGGACGTCTTCGCGAACTCATGGTCCTCGAACCGCCGCCCGGCCTCCATCACGCCGACGCGATACCCCTTCTCGGTCAGCCGCAGCGCACTCACACTGCCCCCGAACCCGGAGCCGATCACGATGACGTCGTAGTCGAATCGCATACCCCGACGCTACGACCAGCGGATATGACCACATGACAGACCGACGGCCACAAAATCCACACTTTCGGCCACAAGACCTGGAATCAGGGCGAGTGCAAGGGTGTCCGAAAACCTCCGGTGGGCTCATAGTTCACGACGCTGTATCGCGTTATGACCTGGAGGTTCCTGGTGAACAGTCCCACTCCCCCGTCGTCGAGGCTGGATGCCCTCGGGCGGCTCGGGGCCGACTGGTGGTCCGTGATCGTGTCGGGCGTGGTGGTCGCGCTCGCTGTGCTCGGCGTGCTGCCGAAGATTCCGTGGTGACGGGATGAGTGACATCGCTGTCAACACGGGTGAGAAGGTCGGATCCGGTTCCGGTGCGGAGGAATTCGATCAGCCTTCGGGGCCGCTGACGCTCGCGCGGCTGCTCGGTTACGTTCCGGGTGTAGTGCTGCTGATCGCGGTCGGCGTGCTCGGGAAGTATGCGCAGATCTGGTGGAACAGTGCCGCCAAGCATCAGCATTGGACTGTTCCCGATATCGAGTTCGTGCTGTGGGCCATTCTGATCGGGCTGGTGATCACCAATACCGTTGGGCTGCATCCGATCTTCCGGCCGGGGGTGGGGACGTACGAGTTCTGGCTGAAGATCGGGATCGTGGCGCTGGGGTCGCGGTTCGTGCTCGGGGATGTGGCGAAGCTGGGTGGGACCAGTTTTCTGCAGATCCTGATCGATATGACGGTGTCGGGGGCGATCATTCTCGCGGTGGCACGGTGGCTGGGGCTGTCGGGGAAGCTCGGGTCGCTCTTGGCCATCGGCACCTCGATTTGCGGGGTGTCGGCGATCATCGCGGGGAAGGGCGCGATTCGGGCGCGGAACTCCGAGGTCGGTTATGCCATCGCGGCGATTCTGGCGCTCGGCGCGGTCGCGCTGTTCGCGCTGCCGCCGCTCGGGCACGCGATCGGGCTCAGTGATCACGAGTTCGGGTTGTGGGCCGGTCTGGCGGTCGACAATACGGCCGAGACCACGGCCACCGGGTACTTGTTCTCCGATGAGGCGGGCAAGGTCGCGGTGCTGGTGAAGTCGACGCGGAACGCGCTGATCGGGTTCGTGGTGCTGGGATTCGCGGCCTACTGGGCCGCGCGGGGCGAGGCCGATGCGATCGCGCCGGGCGTGCGGGCCAAGGCGGCGTTCGTGTGGTCCAAGTTCCCGAAGTTCGTGCTCGGCTTCCTGGCGGTGTCGGCGGTGGCCACCTTCCACTGGCTGTCCAAGCAGCAGACGACCAACCTGGCCAATGTGTCTCGGTGGGCGTTCCTGCTGACCTTCGCGGGCGTCGGGTTGAACACCAATATTCGTGAGCTGGCCCGGACCGGCTGGCGGCCGCTCGTGGTCGCGGTGGTCGGGCTGGTGACGGTCGCGGTGGTGTCGCTGGGGCTGGTGCTGTTCACCTCGCGCGTCCTGCACTGGGGTGTCGCGGGCTGAGACCGGATATGACGAAGGGCCGGGATCCGATGCGGATCCCGGCCCTTCGCGATGTCGCGGATTACGCGCCGCGTTGCAGCGCGGGCGCGGCGGCGTCTTCGGCGAGCCGCTCGGACAGGAAGCGCATGGCCGGTCCGGCGAAGGCCATCGCGCCGCCGATGTGCTCGCGGCCCTTCAGGGTTCGCATGGTGACGTCCGCGCCGAGCGCCGTCCAGTCCTCCGCCAGCCGCACGGCCTGCGGATACGGGATGACCTGCTCGGCGGTGCCGCCCGCGACCAGCACCGGTGCGGTGGGCGCGATTCCGCCGAGCCGGTTCTCCAGCAGCCGGGCCTTCACCTCGGGCACCTCGAAGGGCAGGCGGTGGCAGTAGGTGGAGACGCGGGTCGGGACCAGCAGGCCCGCGCCGACGCCGAGCAGGCCGGCGGCGGCGATGTGGGTGCGGCGGAACAGCGCGGCCAGGGCGCGGCCCTGGGTGTTGAGGTGCCGCAGGACGTTCAGTTCCGGGTAGGCGGCCTCGATGCCGAGGACGCCGTAGAAGAGGAGGAACGCCGCGGGCGTGCCGTCCAGGAACTTCACCATGTCGAGCATGTCGGCGGGGGCCGAGCCGACCGCGCCGCCCGCGATCCGCAGCTCGGGGGCGTAGGTGGGCGCCAGCTGCAAGGCCCAGCCCGCGGCATTGCCGCCCTCGGAGTAGCCGTAGATGCCGACCGGACCGTCCGGATCCAGGTCCGCTCCGGTCACATGCCGCGCGGCGCGAACGCTGTCCAGGACAGCGGGGCCGAGGGCACGGCCCATCACGTACGGGTGCAGGCCGGGATTGCCGAGTCCGGGATAGTCGGTGACGGCCAGGGCCCAGCCGCGATTCAGGGCGACACGCAGGAAGACCGACTCGTATTCGACGCCGAAGCGCAGCTGCCAGGAGGCGGCGGCGACCGTGCTCGCCAAACCCTGGGTGCCGACCGCGTAGCCGACGAGCGGGCGGGGGCCGGGACCGCGCCACGGCGTGTTCGGAACCAGGACGGTGCCGCTGACCTGCGTCGGAGCTCCGGTGGCGGTGGTCGAGGTGTAGCTGATGCGCCAGGCGCGCGCGGGCAGTTTCAGTCCGGGCAGCATTCTCGCCGTCATCGGTTCGGCGGCCAGCAGTCTGCCGGGTCCGAACGCACCGACCGCCGCCTCATCGAAGCGGTTGGCGTTCGCAGTCATCGTTGCCTGCCCTTCTCGCACTAACTCGCGTTATGCAGTTGTCGCACAACCGGATCCAGGGGGCATCAGCTGTCCCGGACAGTCCGGCTGATCGAAACCATACCCACTATGCGAGATAACGACACCTGTTGTCACAACAACTCCCAGTCGGTGGGACGGCGCATACGAGACAACCGTCCAGATCACCCGAAATACTCCGGCCCCGCCGCGGGTTGCCGAAGCCGTGACCATTCCACGCATCCTGCTGGTCTCCGGCAGCACCCGTGAGGCCTCGACCAATACCGCCGCGCTGCGCACCATAGCGGCCGACGCCGGATCCGATTTCGTGGCCGTCCGGTACGGGGGCCTGCTCGACCTGCCCGCCTTCGTGCCCGGCGCCGATCCCGAACCGCCCGTGGTCGAGGACCTGCACCGGCAGTTCGCCGAGGTCGACGCGGTGCTGTTCTGCACCCCCGAATACGCGGGCATGATCCCCGGCAGCCTGAAGAACCTGCTGGAGTGGACGGTCGGCAATGCCGATCTCAGCGACAAGCCGGTCGCCTATGTGAACGTCGCCTACGAGGGCCGCGGCGAGGCGGCGGTGGCGACGCTGCGCACGGTGCTCGGCTATGTCGGTGCCGAACTGGTCGAGGCGGCGTGCGGCCGAATCACGGTTCTGCAGAGCGCCGTCGGACCGGAAGGATCGGTTACCGACACCGAGGCCCGCGCCCGCCTGAACGCCGCAGCCCGCGCGCTGGCCGAACACGCCGCCCGCCCCGCCGATTCCGCGACCACGGTCCGGCTCGACACCTGAACACCCCCGGACACGCCGAGGGGCACACCACCACCGGTGTGCCCCTCGGCAACGCGCGCCGGAATCAGTCGACGTGGTCGGGGAAGGCCTGCTGGCGATGGCCGCCCCGGAGGGTGCCCTCCAGATAGGCCGCCTTGCACGCGCGGCGCGCGATCTTGCCGCTGGAGGTGCGGGGAATGGACCCCGCGGGCACCAGCAGCAGGTCTCGGACGGTCACACCGTGCCGCTTGGCGATGGCCGCCCGCACGGTCTCGGTGATCGGCTCCGGATCGAGTTTGGCCGCGCCGGTTCCGCGTTCGGCCACGATGACCAGTTGCTCGGCGCCGGTGGCCGGATCCGAGCCGTTGACCGTGACCAGCTCGCCGGGCAGCTGGTCGCCCGCGACCGAGAAGGCGGCCACGAATCCGGGCCGCAGCGCGGTGCTGGACTCCTGGGCGGAGTACTCCAGATCCTGCGGGTAGTGATTGCGCCCGTCCACGATGACCAGGTCCTTGACCCGGCCGGTGATGAACAGCTCGCCGTCGTAGTACGCGCCGAAGTCACCGGTGCGCATCCAGTTCGCCTCCGGCTCGGCGCCTTCGGCGTGGCTCCGGGGCTGGCGGGCGACGATCCGGTTGTGGAAGGTGGCCTCGCTCTCCTGGGGACGGCCCCAGTAGCCGCGGCCGATGTTCGCGCCGTGCAGCCAGATCTCGCCGACCTCGCCGTCGGGCTTCTCCGCGCCGGTCTCCGGATCCACGATGGCCGCCCACTGCGATAGCGCCACGTACCCGCAGGACACCTGGGACACAGCGTTGTCCGCGTGCTCGTCGACCTCCACCATGCGCCCGGCATTGAGCTTGGTGCGGTCCACCCAGACCGTGCGGGCCTCGTCCTCGCGCTTGGTGGCGGAGACGAACAGGGTGGCCTCGGCCATGCCGTAGCAGGGCTTGATGGCGGTCTTGGGCAGGCCGTAGGGGGCGAAGGCGTCGTTGAACTTCCGCATGGAGGTCACCGACACCGGCTCGCTGCCATTGATCAGGCCGATGACATTGGACAGGTCCAATTCCTCACCGGGCTTGGGCAATCCGCGCGCCGCCGCGTGTTCGAAGGCGAAATTGGGTGCGGCGGCGAAGATCTCGGCGCCGTCCTCCTGGGCGGCCAGTTCCTTGATCCAGCGGTGCGGCCGGCGCACGAAGGCGCTGGGCGACATGATGGTGATGTACTTGCCGCCCAGGGTGGGCAGGATGACGGTCAGCAGCCCCATGTCGTGGAACAGCGGCAGCCAGGTGACGCCGCGCGCCTTCTCGGTGATGCCGATGGCGTCGATCATCTGCAGCAGGTTGGTGCCGACCGCCCGGTGGGTGATCTCGACACCGGCGGGGGTGCGGGTCGATCCGGAGGTGTACTGCAGGTAGGCGACGTCGTCCATCTGCAGGTGCGGGCGCACCCAGCTCTCCCCCACCCCGTCCGGGATGGCCTCGACCGCGATGATGCGCGGACGTTGCGGCGCGGGCAGGTGTTTGAAGATCTCGCGCACCCCGGCCGCGGCCGACCCGACGGTCAGGATGGCCGCGGGGTTGCAGTCCTCGAGCACCGCGTGGAGCCGGTCGGTGTGGCCCTGCTCGTCCGGATCGAACAGCGGCACCGCGATATTGCCCGCGTACACCGAGGCGTACATCGACACGATGTAGTCCAGGCCCTGCGGCGCCAGGATGGCGACGCGGTCCCCCGGCTGCGTGACCTGCTGCAGCCGGGCGGCTACCGCGCGCAGCCGGACGCCGAAGCGGTTCCACGTGATGTCGTGGTACTCCCCGTCGCGTTCGCGTGAATAGTCGATATAGCGGTAGGCGAGCTCGTCCCCGTTGGCCGCGGCATGCTTGTCGACCAGGTCGACCATGGTCTGGTTGTCAGGGATCTTGATGTGGCCGTGCTCGTCCAGATAGTCATCGAAGGTCTCGCCGATCATTCCCTATCCTTTTTCAGCTCGCGGTCCGTCAGAACCGCGCAGTGACACCGAACAAAGATCGACACGAAAGCCCGAATGTAGCTGGGGGCTTCGGGACTCTAGCAGAGGGTCAGTACCTGCCGAAAGCGATGGCGACGTTGTGCCCGCCGAAGCCGAACGAGTTGTTGAGCGCGTACTCGTAGCGTCCCGGCCGAGCCTGGCCCTTCACCACGTCGAGGTCGATCTCCGGGTCCTGATTCTCGAGATTCAGTGTGGGAGGGATGATTCCGTCCCGCACGCTGAGCACGGTGATGACCGACTCCAGCGCACCGACCGCGCCGATCGAATGTCCGAGCGCGGACTTGGGCGCGTACACCGCGGCATGATTGCCGACCGCTTGCCGAATCGCGTTGGCCTCCGCGGTATCCCCGATCGGGGTGGCGGTGGCGTGCGCATTGATATGCGTGACATCGGATTTGGCCAGGCCCGCGAACTCCATCGCGCGGCTCATGGCGCGGGCCGCGCCGGTGCCCTCGGGATCGGGGGCGACCAGGTGGAACCCGTCGGAGGTGATGCCCGCGCCCATGATGCGGGCGTGGATGGTGGCCCCGCGCGCCTTGGCGTGCTCCTCGGTCTCGATCACCATGAGCGCCCCGGCCTCACCGAAGACGAACCCGTCGCGTTCCATGTCGAAGGGGCGGGAGGCGCCCTTGGGGTCGTGGTTACGGGTGCTCATGGCGCGCATCATGGAGAAGCCCGCGATGGGCAGCGCCTGGATGGAACCTTCCACGCCCCCGGTGACCACCATGTCGGCATCGCCCATGACGACCGTGCGCCAGGCGTTCGCGATCGCCTCGGAACCGGACGAACACGCCGAAACAGGCGTCGACACGCCAGCCCTCGCGCCCAATTCGACACCCACGCAGGCGGCCGCGCCGTTCGGCATGACGGCTTGCACGGTGTGCGGCAACACCTTCCGGTAGCCGCCGTTGATCAGCTTGTCGCGGGTGGTGATGAGCATCTCCGCACCGCCGAGACCGGTGCCGATGGAGACGGCGAGGCGATCCTTGTCCACCTCCGGGGATCCGGCGTTGGCCCAGACCTCGCGGCACAGCACCACGGCCATCTGCTCGACGTAGGACAGGCGGCGAGCCTCCGCCTTGGACAACTGGTCGGTGGGCGACACCTTGAGGTGCCCGCCGATCCGGACGGGGAGGCCGAAGTCGTCGAGGAAGCTGTCCTCGAGGACGTCGATCCCGCTCTCGCCGTTGAGTAGCCCCTTCCACGTCGAGTCGACGTCTCCCGCGATCGAGGTGGTCGCAGCCAGGGAGGTGACGACGACACTGGGGTATTTCCGGCGGTTGGGCGTCTGCATGTTCACACTCTCCGTAGCAATGCTTCGGCGAATCGGTTCTCGATCCGCGTGGGCTGTCAAGGGCAGGTGGAAACTGACGAGCGGGCCCGGCTGTAGAGACTCCGGCGGGTGATGAAGACAATATTCGGCGAACTGGGCTAGATTATCCGAGGCGAAGCCGACCAGTCCCATTAAGCGACACGCGGGCATCCCTTTCAATCCCAGAGTCCTACTCGACACGGCGGCCGATCGCCGGATCTCCCGAGCATCATTCCCGCAGTGCCGAGCCATTTCAAGGGAGGGCATACGATCGTGGCCAGGAGTCTCACGCAGTTGGAGCTGCTCCTCGAGCTGGAACCGATTGCCGAGCAGAACGTGAACCGCCATCTATCGATGGCCAAGGACTGGCACCCCCACGACTACGTCCCGTGGGACCAGGGTCGCAACTTCGCAGCTATGGACGGCACGGACTGGCAGCCGGAACAGTCGGCTCTCAGCGAAGTCGCCAAGGCGGCAATGATCACCAATCTTCTCACCGAGGACAATCTGCCCAGCTATCACCGGGAAATCGCCGAGAACTTCTCTCAGGACGGCCCCTGGGGCACCTGGGTGGGCCGCTGGACCGCCGAGGAGAACCGGCACGGCATCGTGATCCGGGACTACCTGGTGGTCACCCGGGGCGTGGATCCGGTGGCGCTGGAGCAGGCGCGGATGACGCACATGACGAGCGGCTACAACGCCGCCCAGCTGATCAAGAAACACTCCGGAACCGACTACGTGCCCGCCGATGCCGGTTTCATGCATTCCGTCGCCTATGTGACGTTTCAGGAATTGGCGACGCGCGTGTCGCACCGCAATACCGGCAAAGCCTGCGACGACCCCATCGCGGACCGCATGCTGCAGCGCATCGCCGCCGACGAGAACCTACACATGATCTTCTACCGCAATATGTGCGGCGCGGCCCTGGACCTCTCGCCGGACCAGGCCATGGAGGCCATCGCCAATGTCGTGCTCCGCTTCCAGATGCCCGGCCTGGGGATGCCCAACTTCCGCCGTAACGGCGTGCTGATGGCCAAGCACGGCATCTACGATCTGCGCCAGCACCTGGAGGAGGTGCTGCTGCCCAACCTCAAGAAGTGGAGCATCTTCGAGCGCAACGACTTCGGGCCCGAGGGCGACCGCCGCCGCAACGAGGTCGGGGTGTACCTGGACAAGCTCCAGAAGGACGTCGTCCGATTCGAGGAACAGCGGGACAAGTCGCTGGCCCGCGAGGCCCGGCGCACCGGCAACCCGCCGCTGCTGATCGGCTGAATCACCCGGCGGCACACGGTGGCCGGACGACGTCCGCCGGGTGCCGCCGGCCCGTCAGAACAGCGTCATCGGATCGGTGGGTTCGGGGGTGGGCAGGGGCGCCAGATCGGGCACGCGCGCGGCCACCTCGGCGTGGAAGCGGCGGGCCAGGGTCCGGGAGGCCGCGTTGTCCGGCGTGTGGATGAACACCGTGGGGGAACGGCCTTCCCGCAGCCAGTCGACCGTGGTGTCGATCCACGGCTGCCAGCCCGCCACGGTGGCGGCGGCGTCGTCGCGGCCGTGATAGCGGACGATCGGGAACTCGGTGAGCGCGCGGGTGCGGCGCGGGTTGTTGGGCTTCTTCGACGACGCCTCGTACTCGGCGGCGCTGGTGGGCGGGGCGGCGAACAGGACGGTGGTGTCGAAAGGGATCCACTCGGCCCCGGCCGCGTTCAGCACCGCTTCGAGTTGCGCTGTGGCGCGCTGGTTCTCGAAGAAGGCAGGGTGGCGCACCTCCACGGCGCAGCGGTAGTGGGACGGGATGGCCTGGAGCAGGTCGGCCAGCGCGGTCAGGTTGGTGAACGAGCCCGGCAGCTGGATCCACAACGCGTGCAGGCGGCGGCCCAGCGGTTCGATGGCGTCGAGGAAGCCCGACATCTCGTCGTCCACGCCGGTGAGGCGGCGGTCGTGCGTGATGGTGCGGGGCAGCTTCATGACGAACCGGAAATCGGGATCGGTTTGCCGGGCCCAGGATTGGACGGTGCGGCGCTGCGGGACCGCGTAGAAGGTGGTGTTGCCCTCCACCGCGTTGCACCAGAAGGAGTAGGTGCGCAGGCGTTCGGCCGGGGGTATCGGCTTCTCCTGCCAGTCCGGGTGTGTCCACATTGCGCAACCGACGTAGAGCCGCATACCTGCCACGTTAGGTCAAGGGCTTCTTGGGGCGCAGCCAACCGAAGGTAAGCTCCACCGCCCGCCGCCAGTTGTCGTACTCCTCGGCGCGCAGCGCGGGGTCCATGCGCGGCAGCCATTGGGCCGCGACGCGCCAATTGTGGCGCAGGCCCTCGAGATCCGGCCAGAAACCGACCGCCAGGCCCGCCGCGTAGGCCGCGCCCAGCGACACCGTCTCCGCCACGATCGGCCGCAGCACCGGGATGTCGAGGACGTCCGCGACGATCTGCATGAGCAGGTTGTCCGAGGTCATGCCGCCCGCCACCCGCAGCGACGCGGCCCGGAGCCCGGAGTCGGCGTTCATGGCCTCGAGCACGTCGCGGGTCTGCCACGCCGTCGCCTCCAGCACGGCCCGCGCTATGTGCCCCTTGGTGATGTACGAGGTGAGCCCGATGAGCAGCCCGCGCGCGTCGCTGCGCCAGTGCGGCGCGTACAGGCCGGAGAAGGCGGGCACCAGGTAGCAGCCGCCATTGTCCTGCACTGTGCCCGCGAGGGTTTCGATCTCGGGAGCGCTCGCGATCAGGCCGATATTGTCGCGCAGCCACTGCACCAGCGAGCCGGTCACCGCGATCGGGCCTTCCAGGGCGTACACCGGTTCCGGACCCACCTGGTAGCCGATGGTGGTGAGCAGCCCGTGTTCGGACCGCACAAGCTCCTTGCCGGTGTTCATCAAGAGGAATCCACCGGTGCCGTAAGTACATTCGGTCTCGCCGGGCGCGAAACAGGTCTGGCCGAACAGCGCCGCGTGCTGGTCACCGAGCGCCGCCGCGATGCGCACGCCGGGCAGCACCTGCGCCGCGGTCCCGAAGTCACCGGTGGACGGCTGGATGTCCGGCAGCATGGCCCGCGGAATGTCGAAGAACCGCAACAGCTCCGAATCCCATTGCAGCGTGGCCAGATTCATCAGCAGCGTGCGCCCGGCATTGGTGACGTCGGTGACGTGCACTCCCCCGTCCGGCCCCCCGGTGAGGTTCCAGATCAGCCAGGTCTCCATGGTCCCGAAAAGCACCTCGCCGCGTTCGGCACGATCCCGCAGACCCGGTGTGCGGTCCAGCAGCCAGCGCAGCCGGGGCGCGGCGAAGTAGGTGGCCAGCGGCAGGCCGCAGAGTTCCCGGATGCGTTCCGCCCCAGGGGTTTCCCGCATGCGCTCGACCAGGTCCTCGGTGCGCACGTCCTGCCACACGATGGCGCGGGCGACCGGCACGCCGGTGGCACGGTCCCACACCACGGTGGTCTCGCGCTGGTTCGCGATGCCCACCGCCGCCACCTGATCGGCGGTGATGCCCGAATCCCGCAGGGCCGCGGGCACGATGCGCTCCACATTGCGCCAGATCTGCACCGCATCCTGCTCCATCCAGCCGGGCCGCGGGTAGTACTGGCGGTGTTCGCGCTGCGCCACGCCGCTCAGGCGGGCGCGCTGATCGAAGAGGATGGCCCGGGTCGAGGTGGTGCCCTGGTCGATGGCGAGCACGAACCGCTGCGTCATGCGTGACTGCTCCTGTCGGGGAAAGTCATTGCGCGCCACCGAGATCCCGGGAGACCGCGGTCGCCGCGTCGCGGACCTGGGTGACCGGTGCGGACCGGATGCGCAGCTGTCCGTCGCAGAGCCGGTCGATCGGCCCGGTGATGCCGATGGCTCCGACCACCAAACCACCCCGGGAGCGAATCGGCGCGGCGACACTCGCCTCGCCGGAACGGTATTCGCCGATATCGCCCGCCCATCCGGCGCGCCGGACCTCGGTGATCGCCCGCCGCAGCGCCGCCGGATCGGTGATGGTGCGATGCGTCAGGGCGGGCAGCGCGCCGTCGCGCATGCCGTCGGCGAGGTCGCCGTCGTAGGCCAGCAGCACCTTGCCCAGCGCGGTCGCGTGCGGCGGCAACTCCTCGCCGACCGCGAGTTCCTGCTCGGTGTTGTCGGGCCGGAAGACGTGGTGGACCACCACCACGCCGCCCTCCACCGGCGCGGCGATGCGTACCGATTCACCGCTGCGCGCGGCCAGGGCGTCGGCCCGATTGATCGCGCGGGAGCGGAGTTCATTGGCGTCCAGGTGCCCGGCCCCGAGGTCCTGCAGCGCCGGACTCAGCAGGTATTTGCCGCTGACCGGGTCCTGATCGACGAATCCGACGCCCTGCAGGGTCCGGAGAATGCCGTGTGCGGTGGGCTTGGCCAGGCCGAGCGCCGCGGCGATCTCGCCGACCGCCATCCGCCCGGAACCGCGGGCCAGCAGCCGCAGAATGGCCGCGGCGCGCTCGATCGACTGAATCGGTCCCGGCACGCTTGAAACCTATCAGCCGTAACCCGCCGGCTAACCGTTCGGCATTGTCGAACGCGTCCCCTGTGCGGACGACGTTCCACTTCGTAGCGTTGACATCGGCCCGGATACGCACCGGTTCCACCCTCTCCACCAGGGATATCGGACTCAATGGCGAGCTTCCCGAAAGGACCGCGATGACGCAGTATGTCGGAGCCATCGATCAAGGCACGACCTCCACGCGCTTCATGGTGTTCGACCACGGCGGCAATGTGGTTGCCCGCCATCAGCTCGAACACGAGCAGATCCTCCCGCAGGCCGGTTGGGTGGAGCACAATCCCGACGAGATCTGGGAGCGCGCCCGCACCGTCATCAAGAGCGCCCTGGCCGGCGCCGGTCTCACCGCGAGCGACCTGGCCGCCGTCGGCGTCACCAATCAGCGCGAGACCACCATCGTGTGGAACCGCCGCACCGGACGCCCCTACTACAACGCCATCGTCTGGCAGGACACCCGCACCGACCGCATCGTGGCCGAGGTCGAGAAGGCGGGCAAGGGCGATCTGATCCGCGAACGCGCCGGACTGCCGCCCGCGCCGTACTTCTCCGGCGGCAAGCTGAAGTGGATCCTCGACAATGTGCCCGGTGTCCGCGAGGACGCGGAGGCCGGTGACGCCCTCTTCGGGACGCCCGACACCTGGATCATCTGGAACCTCACCGGCGGCGTCCAGGGCGGTGTCCACATCACCGACCCCACCAACGCCTCGCGCACCATGCTCATGGATCTCGAAACCCTGGACTGGGACGAGGAATTGCTCGCGGTGTTCGACGTGCCGCGGAGCATGCTGCCGCGCATCGCGCCCTCGGCCGATCCCGAGAGCTTCGGCACCACCAACCCCAATGGCCCGTTCAAGGGCGAGGTGCGGATCGCGGGCGTGCTCGGCGATCAGCAGGCCGCCACCGTCGGCCAGGTCTGCTTCCGGCCCGGCGAGGCCAAGAACACCTACGGCACCGGCAATTTCCTCATGCTGAACACCGGTCCCGAGATCGTGCGCTCCAAGCACGGGCTGCTCACCACCGTCGCCTACCAGTTCGGTGACGACAAACCGGTGTACGCGCTGGAGGGCTCGATCGCCGTCACCGGCTCGGCCGTGCAGTGGCTGCGCGATCAGCTCGGCATCATCTCCGGCGCGGAGCGGGTCGAGGCGCTGGCCCGGCAGGTCTCCGACAACGGCGGCGTGTACTTCGTGCCCGCCTTCTCCGGCCTGTTCGCGCCCTACTGGCGCGCGGACGCCCGTGGCGTCATCGTGGGCCTGTCGCGCTACAGCAACAATGCCCATATCGCCAGGGCCACACTGGAATCCATCTGCTACCAGACCCGCGACGTGGTCGAGGCCATGCAGCAGGACTCCGGCGTCACCCTCGACACGCTGCGCGTGGACGGCGGCGTCACCGCCAACGAACTCGCCATGCAGATCCAGGCCGACTTCCTCGGCGTCCCGGTCTCGCGACCGGTGGTCTCGGAGACCACCGCGCTCGGCGCGGCCTATGCCGCCGGGCTCGCGGTCGGATTCTGGAGCAGCACGGACGAACTCGTCGCCAACTGGCACGAGGACAAGAACTGGCAACCCACCATGACCGAGGAGCAGCGGCGCCGGGGTTACGCGCGCTGGCTCAAAGCCGTGTCCCGCACCCTCGACTGGGTCGACCTCGACGACGACGAGGACTGAGCGGTGACCGGCCCCCATCACAAGCCTGAAATTACCGATAGCAAGGAGCGTTTCGTGTCCGCACAACTGGATCCCGCCTACCGCGCCCGGGCGATTGATTCGCTCGGCGACACCGAAATCGACGTGCTCGTGATCGGTGGTGGAGTGACCGGAGCGGGCGCCGCCCTCGACGCCGCCTCGCGCGGGCTGTCCGTCACCCTGGTCGAGGCGCGCGACTTCGCCGCCGGCACCTCGAGCCGGTCCTCGAAGCTCATCCACGGCGGCCTGCGCTACCTCGAACAGTACGACTTCGCCCTGGTCCGTGAGGCTTTGAAGGAACGCGGCCTGCTGCTCAACAAGCTGGCCCCGCACCTGGTGCACCCGGTGTCGTTCCTGTTCCCGCTGCAGAAGCACTACGAGCGCTTCTACATCGGCGCGGGCATCGCCCTCTACGACACCATGGGCGGCGCGCGCTCGGTGCCGATGCACAAGCACCTGAGCCGTTCCCGCGCACTGGAATTGGCGCCCGCGCTCAAGGAAGACGCCATGACCGGCGCCATCCGCTACTACGACGCGCAGGTCGACGACGCCCGCCACACCATGATGATCGCGCGCACCGCGGCCCAGCACGGCGCGACCGTCCTGACCCGCACCAAGGTCACCGGCCTGCTGCGCGACGGTGAGCGGATCGCCGGCGCGAAGGTCGTGGATCTGGAAACCGGTCTGGAGCACAGCATCCGGGCCCGCACCGTGATCTCGGCGACCGGCGTGTGGACCGACGACATGATCAAGATGACCGGCGTGGAGTTCCCGTTCCACGTGCGCATGTCCAAGGGCGTGCACATCATGGTGCCGCGCGAGAAGCTGGACCTGGGCACCGGCATCGCCATGAAGACCGAGAAGTCGGTGCTGTTCGTCATCCCGTGGGCCGAGCACTGGATCATCGGCACCACCGACACCGACTGGTCGCTGGACAAGAACCACCCGACCGCCACCGCCGGGGACGTCCAGTACATCCTCGACCACGTCAATTCGCTGCTGCGCGAACCACTCACCCGTGCCGACATCGTCGGCACCTACGCGGGCCTGCGGCCGCTCATGACCGGCGCGTCCAAGGAGACCTCGAAGCTCTCGCGCGAACACGCGGTGGCCGAGCCCGCCCCTGGACTGTTCGTCATCGCGGGCGGCAAGTACACCACCTACCGGGTGATGGCCGCCGACGTGGTCGACGCCGCCGCCGAACGCCTGGGCAGCGACGTCGCACCCTCGGTGACCGCGAACCTGCCCATCCTGGGCGCGGTCGGCTACCAGGAACTGCTCGACCGGGTGCCCGAGGTGGCCGCGGCCGCCGGGCTGCCGGAGCAGACCGTCACCCACCTGCTGGGCCGCTACGGCTCGCTGACCGACGAGATCTTCGACCTCATCGCGGCGGTTCCCGCACTGGCCGAACCGATTCCGGGCGCGGAGGACTACCTGGGGGCGGAAGCCGTCTACGCCGCCACCCACGAGGGCGCGCTGCACCTGGACGACCTGCTCACCCGGCGCACCCGCATCTCCATCGAGGTGCCCGATCGCGGACTGAAGGCGGCGCGCGAGATCGCCCGGCTCATCGCCCCGTACCTGGAGTGGGACGACGAGCGCACCAATGCCGAGATCAACCGGTACTTCGACCGCGTGCACGCCGAACTGGCCGCCAACGAGGCGAAGGACGACGAGGCGGCCAACGCGGCCCGCATGATCGCCGTCGGCTGACGACGGATCCGATGGTTCCGACACCGCGCGGGGAGTCTTCCCGCGCGGTGAAAGACCGCATTCTCGTTCACGAAAAGCGCCGTGCCGAAACAGTTTCCGGCACGGCGTTGCGTATTTCGATTCACCGATCCACAGGACGTTCGCCCTTGCCCGTGCCGGGCCCACCCCTCTAGCGTGTTTCCAGAGGTTTGCTGAACTGGAGACCGTAGAGTCGGGTCCAGAGTTGCACCGGACGCCGATCGAGAGGCGAATCAATGGACTTCAGCTCTATTTTTGTCAGCGAGGCCCTGGGCACCGGGATCCTGATCCTGTTCGGCGCGGGCGTGGTAGCCAATGTTGTGCTGGGTAAATCGAAGGGCTTCGACGGCGGCTGGCTGCTGATCAGCTTCGGGTGGGGCATCGCCGTCTTCGCGGGCGTGTACGCCGCCTACATCGCCTACAAGCCGCATTTCGACGAGGAGCCCGACGAGGGTCGCAAGCGCGACCTCGGGCCCCGCATCGCCTACGCGCTGCTGCCCACCCGCCACTCGGCGCACGCTGTCCCGGAACGGATTCCGGCCGGGGTCAGCGCGAGCGGCGCGGCCCGGCGCGTCGTCGAGGACAGCCCCGGCGACCCGGTGACCTCGAACGTCAAGAGCGCCGACTGGAGCTACGCGTGGGTGCCGGTCCTCGGCCCCCTCGTGGGCGGCGCGCTCGCGGGCCTCGTCGCCCAGCTGTATCTGTAGCCCCGAACGCCGCACGGGCCCATCGACCTCGGCGAACGCCGAATGTCGGTGGGCCTTGTTAGTTTTCGCCGCACATCGAGTTGAACGTGAATCTTGGAGCAAGACATGAGCGGCGGGGAGACCACGTACCTGGAACTGTCCCAGGACAGCGGTACGGCACACAAGTTCTACGAGGTCATCGTGACCGGGACGCAGGTGACGATCCGGTACGGGCGCATCGGCGACGCCGGGCAACGACAGGTGAGTTCGTTCCCGACGGCGGACAAGGCCCGCGCGGCGGCGGCCAAGAAGGTCGGCGAGAAGATGCGCAAGGGCTACGCGCCCGCGGTGATGGGCGCCCGCGCGGCGCGGCCGGTCACCCGGCGCGCCATCGTCAGTCAGCGCTCCACCGCCAAGAAGGCCCCGGTGCTGTGGAGCTTCGACTCCGGCGCGGCGGCGTTCGGCATCTTCGTCGACGACGAGCGCTGCTGGGTCGGCAATGAGCACGGCGACGTCTTCACCCTCACCCCCGACGGCACGGTGACCGGCCGGTTCCGGCTGCCCGACGCGGTGAAATGCATTGTCGCCGATGACTTCTGGATCTACGCGGGCTGCGACGACGGCCGCGTCTACGACCTGACCGGCAAAGTGCCGCGCGCGGCCTACGACATCGCCGCCAATGTCGACATCTACTGGCTCGACATCCACGACGGCATCCTCGGCGTCTCCGACCGGCAGGGCGGGCTCACCGTCATCGACCACGAGGAGGAATCGCTGTGGACGCGGCGCAGCACCGGCGACTCCGGCTGGATGGTGCGCATCGACGAATCCGGTGTGTACCACGGACATTCGAACGGCGTCACCACCTACGACCTGGCCACCGGTGACACCCGCTGGCAGGTCGGCACCGGCGGCGCGGTGCTGTTCGGCTGGCAGGAGAACGACGCCGTGTACGCCGGCACCGGCACCCGGCAGGTGCGCATGGTGGCCAAGGACGGGCAGGCCGAACGCACCTACCAGTGCGACGCGGCCGTCTTCTCCTGCGCCACGTCACCGGACGGGCGCTTCGTGTTCGCCGGCGACAACCACTCGTCGGTGTACTGCTTCGACGCCGCGGGCAACCGGCTGTGGAAGCTCGCCACCGGCTGCGGCTCGGCGTACTCCATGCAGTACCACGACGAGAAGCTCTACCTGGTCACCACCAACGGCACCCTGGCCTGCCTGGATGTCAGCGAAGCGGCCATCCGCGACGCCGAGCTGGGCGTGCTGCCGCAGACGCTGTCGATCAAGGCACCGGAGATCTCCGCGGTGGTGCCCAGCTCCACGGTGGAGGTGATCGCGGACGCCGGGGACGGCATCGTGGTCGAATGCGTCCAGGAGAACGGCAACCTCCGCGTGCACGTGCTCTCGGCCGGGTACCAGCGCGGCTGGAATGTGCAGTTCCCCAGGGAGGTTCGCGAAGCGGGGGCGCGCTACGTGGTCGACGCGGTCACCGAGTCGGCGCGCGGCGGGTTCTACCGGGTGCGGGGCGACATCCGCCGGCTGCGCTGAGCCGAAATCCCGAATCAGGCTCCGACGCTGGACAATTCGCCCGGCGTCGCACCGAAACGGTGGAAGTGGGCGGCGTTCACCTCGACGAAGATCGCGCGGCCGATGGCGACCACGGTGTCGCCGTCGGTCAGCTCGGTGTGGATGAACAGCTTGCGACCCTCACGGCCGACCAGCTTCCCGGTGACCGTCAATTCTCGGTGCAGCTGGACGGGCACCTTGAAGTCGACCTCGAGTTTCACGGTCACGGCGGGCAGCCGCAGCGGCATCAGCACCGAACCGGAGGCCTCGTCCAGGGCGGCGGAGACGATGCCGCCGTGCGCCACGCCGGGCGCGCCCTGATGCCGCTCGTCCAGTACGAAAGTGCTGCGGACCAGGTCACCGTGGCGTTCGAAGGCCATGGTCGGGGAGGCCGGATTGGCCGGGCCGCAGCCGAAGCAGCCGGGGTGATGGGGCGGGAAGGGCCCCTCGGCGAACAGGTCGCCGAGGGGCAACGGCGCGGCGTCGCGATCGTTCTCCATACCTGAAAGTTAACGCAGGTTCACGTCGGACGCGCAAGCCCCGGGGTCAGTTCTTGCCCGACGCCGACTTCCCGCGCGACGGCTTCACCCCGTTCTTGCTGTGCCCGTCGGCGCTCTTCTTGCCGCTCTTGCCGACGCTCAGGATGGATTCCTCGGTGATCTTGGCGTCGGTCTTCTTGCCGCCGCTGTGGTGCAACGCCTGGATGTTCAACCCGTTGTCGTCGGCGTCGATGCGCACGGTGTCGCCGGGAGCCAGGGCGCCTTCCAGGAGCTTCTTGGCCAGGGCGTTGTCCAGCTCCTTCTGCACCGTGCGACGCAGCGGCCGGGCGCCGAACTCGGGCTGATACCCGGTGTCCGCCAGCCAATCCATGGCCTTGTCGGACACATCCAGGGCGATGTCCTGGGCGTGCAGCCGGCGGCGGGTGCCGTCGAGCACCAGGCCGACGATGGTGCGCAGCTGGTTCTTGTCGAGGCGGTGGAAGATGATCTGCTCGTCGAGCCGGTTGAGGAACTCCGGGCGGAACTGCTTGCGTAGTCGCTCCTCCAGCTGCGGCTTGATCGAATCCAGGTCACCGTCCTTGGCGGACAGGATGAGATCGGACCCGATATTGCTGGTCAGGATGACGATGGTGTTCTTGAAATCGACGGTGCGGCCCTTGGAATCGGTGACCCGGCCGTCGTCGAGCAGCTGCAGCAGCACATTGAACACATCCGGGTGCGCCTTCTCGACCTCGTCGAACAGGATCACCGAATAGGGCTGGCGGCGCACCTTGTCGGTGAGCTGGGCGGCGTCGTCGTAGCCGATGTATCCGGGCGGGGCGCCGACCAGCCGGGCCACCGTGTGCTTCTCCTGGAACTCGCTCATGTCGAAGCGGATGAGCCGGTCCTCGTCGCCGAACACCGCGGCCGCCAAGGCCTTCGCGAGTTCGGTCTTGCCGACGCCGGTGGGGCCCAGGAACAGGAACGAGCCGATCGGCCGGTTGGGATCCTTGAGCCCGGCGCGAGCGCGGCGTACCGCCTCGGCCACCGCGACGATGGCCTCCTCCTGGCCGATCACCCGCTGGTGCAGATCCTGTTCCAGCTTCAGCAGTTTCGCGCGTTCCTCGGTGGTGAGGTCGGCGACCGGGATGCCGGTGCGGCGCGAGATCACCTCGGCGATATCGGTGATGGTGACCGTCGGGATCTCGGTGCGGTCCACCTCGTCGGCGGTCTTCCGCTCCAGCTTCGCGATCTCGGCCTTGATCTTGTTGGCCTTCTCGTAGTCCTCGCCCTTGACCGCGGCGTCCTTCTCCCGATTCAGGTGCGCCAGTTGCTCTTCCAGCTCGCGTACCTTGGGATCCGGTGTGCGCGTGCGCAATCGGACGCGGGCACCGGCCTGGTCGATCAGGTCGATGGCCTTGTCCGGCATGAACCGGTCGGTCAGGTAGCGGTCGGACAGTTCGGCGGCCGCGATCAGCGCCTCGTCCAGATAGCGGACCTGGTGGTGCTCCTCGTACACGTCGGCGAGGCCGCGCAGGATCTCGATGGTGTCGGCCACCGACGGCTCGGACACCATGACCGGCTGGAAACGGCGTTCCAGCGCCGCGTCCTTCTCGATGTATTTGCGGTACTCGTCGATGGTGGTCGCGCCGATGGCGTGCAATTCGCCGCGGGCCAGGGCGGGCTTGAGCATATTGCCCGCGTCCATGGAACCCTCGCCACCGCCGCCGGCGCCCACGATGGTGTGCAGCTCGTCGATGAACACCACCAATTCGTCGGAGTGCGCGCGCACCTCGTCGAGCACCTTGGTGAGCCGTTCCTCGAATTCTCCGCGGTATTTGCTGCCCGCCACCATGGAACTCACGTCGAGGGCGACCACGCGGCGGTCGGCCAGCGTGGCGGGCACGTCGCCGTTGACGATGCGCTGGGCCAGGCCCTCGACGATGGCGGTCTTGCCGACGCCCGGATCGCCGATCAGCACCGGATTGTTCTTGCGCCGCCGCGACAGGATCTCGACGGTCTGCTCGATCTCCTCGGCGCGGCCGACCACCGGGTCGACCTGGCCCGCGCGGGCCTCCGCGGTGAGGTCGCGGCCGTACTCGTCCAGCGTCGGGGTGTCGGAGGGCTCCTTGGCCGTCGGGCCCCCGGTGGCCGCGGGCATCTTCGCGCCCGCCAGGGCCTGGGCGGCCGCGCTGTCGTGCAGGCCCGCGATGCCCAGCAGGATGTGCTCGGGTCCGATGTAGCTGCTGCCCGCCTCGGCGGCGCTGCGCTGCGAATTGCGCAGGGCCAGCTTGGCGGCCGGGCTCAGGGCCAGGGCGTGGTCGTCGCCGTGCGCGCCGGCGCCGCTGCCCGCCGCGGTGCGCATGTGCTCGCGCAGCTGTTCGGGGTCGCGGCCGATCTCGGCGATGATGCTGCGCGCCGGCTCGACGGCCGCGGCCGCGTAGAGCAGGTGCTCGGGGGTGATCTCGGTGCTGCCCCAGTCGTGGGCGGCCTGGCGCGCGGTGTCGACGACCTGTTTGGCGCTCTCGCTCAGCAATCGGGTCAGGTCGATGCGCTGCACCGGTGGCCGGCGTGACATTCCGGATCCGAAGAAGCGGTCGAAGATATCGTCGAAGGAATCCATCGAACTGGGCCAGCCCTGCGTCATGCGGTCACCTCGCGGCTTCGGGCGACGCCCCGGCAGACCCGGTAGGACTCGGAATGACAACGAGCCTGCCGACGCGTCAGCTAACGGATGGCGAACTCGGTGACCACAGTAGTAGCCTCGGCCCCGATGAGCGACCTCTACGGAGATCTCGATACGCGCGCGGCCGCGGTGGCCGCACGGTGGTGCGCTGGCGGCAACACCTCCACGAGCACCCCGACCATGGCGTTCGGCTTCCACGTCACGCCATATCCCAAGGGCTACATCGGGTATCCGCGCTTCTACGCCGACGACGACACGTTCGTCATCGGAGTGCGATTGCACGCGCAGGTGGCCTACGACCATCTCAGCGGCGCGTTGGCGCCGGGCTAGCGTGCGAGGAAGGCCCTCAACGGGCAGCGAGTACCTGGAGGAACGGGGCGTAGTCGCGGACGTGGCCCTCGGTCCAGTCCCAGAACGAGGCCGGGTCCACCGCCACCCCGCGCTGCAGCATCAGATGCCAGCCGTCATCCCGCTTTTCCCACATGTCACCGTCCCGATCGACGTACATGCCGGTGCTTTCGGGCTCGATACCGGTCTCGCCCACAACGATCACCCCTAGAACTCAGGTTGCTTCTGTTCGGAAGCATTCTCCCTGACACCTGTTGTTCACTTTCGACCGGGGTGGTGGCCGTGCGGTCGCCGCGCATAGCGACGGCGCCGATTGTCGCGAGAAATCCAGGAGAGCTAATGGCCTGATTTGTCAGTTTTGGCCCGATATGTCAGAAGCCGCTGCCAACCGGCCCATCAGCCCGCCGAATTTCCCGCGCTCGGATTTGCGCTGGCTAATTCTTGGCGCGCTGGTAAGCCTCGACGATCTCGGCCGGGATACGACCACGCGAGGAAACCTGATGACCCTGCGCCCGCGCCCATTCCCGGATCGCGGTGCTCTCCTCGCGGTCCACCGCAGGACGGGTACGGCCGCCGGCGGCCACCTTGCGCTTGGAACGACCCACCTTGCGGGCCTTCTCCGACCACGGCTCCAGGGCTTCCCGCAGCTTACCGGCGTTCTTGTTCGACAGATCGATCTCGAAGTCGTTGCCGTCGATCGAGAAAAAGACGGTCTCGTCGGCCTTCGATTCGCCGTCGTAGTCGTCAACCAGAGTTACGGTGACTTTCTTCGCCATGGACTGCCCTTCCACGTGTAGGTGCCGCTATTCGCCGAAATGCTAATCCCGCGGGATGCAGGATTCAAACCAGGCGCGAATCGAATTCGGTGCCACCAGACAATTCAGCTATTACCGCTGAGACCCTCCGGTCTTCAGCACACCCGGAATGCGGCCAAGCGCCACCCGGAACGACCGCGGACAATGCGTGCCGCGAGCGCGAAATGCCGCCCGCCCCGATCGTAGGCCGCGCAAACCTCGCCGCCGGCGGTCCCGGTCATGATCACATCGACCCTGGTGAGGGTGGCGGTCCCGAGCTCACGCCCGGGTAGTCCGCGCCCGCCCGCGAGGGTGCGCACCGCGGCCACGACCGCGGGTTCCGCGAGCGGGGCCAACTGCCCCGGCGGCCGCCGACCATCCAACACCTCGAGCGCCGATCGCAGGGCG
Source organism: Nocardia sp. CA-136227 (assembly GCF_050955695.1). Taxonomy (NCBI): domain Bacteria; kingdom Bacillati; phylum Actinomycetota; class Actinomycetes; order Mycobacteriales; family Nocardiaceae; genus Nocardia; species Nocardia sp. CA-136227. The sequence goes on along the minus strand of NZ_CP192081.1, from coordinate 1,436,895 downwards.
GTTCGGGCGAATTGCCCTGCGCCGGTGTTGCGTTCGTCACTCCGCCCGGAATTCGCAGGGTGCGAAGACCGCAAAACCCGTTGCAGACCGGCCGGGCGCGAAGCCCGCGCCGCCGATTCGGAGCCCACCCGCGCCCGGCACCCCGGCGCCCCACCGCCCGGCCGCCGCGACGACGGCAACGGCGGCTCGAATCCCGGTGCGGGCAGCAGAAATCCGCTCTCCGTACCCATCGCTGCTCCCCCTCGAGTTCCCCTACCCCGCGTTCGGATGCCACACAGAATCGCACGGGTAGGGGTAGCCCACCGGCCGGACGCGAACTTCGCACCCGGTGATGCCGGTGAGACCAGCGTCACACCCGCTGCAACTCCTTGGCGGCCACCGGACGCAGGGTTTTGCTCAGATCCGTGCGCATGACGGTCGCGGTGTCGAGCAGATAGTTCTGACGGACCGTCCACGGATTGCGGTCGCCCTGGCGCGGGAAATCGCCGATCGATCGCTGGACGTAACCGGACGCGAGATCCAGCAGCGGCCGTTCGCGCAGCGCGCGGTCCGGCTCCGGGACCACCGCGGTGTAGCCGTTGCGTTCCATGTAGCCGAGCACCTTGCACACCAGGCGCGAGGTGAGGTCGGCGCGCAGCGTCCAGGAGGCGTTGGTGTAGCCGATGCAGACCGCGAAGTTGGGCACCCCGGTGAGCATGGTGCCCTGCCAGACGAACTGCTCCGACAGCGCGACCGGGGTCCCGTCGACCACCAGGTCGATGCCGCCGAAGGCGAGCAGCTGCAGGCCGGTGGCCGTGACCACCACATCGGCCTCGATCACCTTGCCGGACTTCAGCCGGATACCTTCGGGCACAAAGGTTTCGATGTGATCGGTGACCACCTCGGCCTGACCCTTGCGCATGGCCTTGAAGAAGTCGGCGTTGGGCACCGCGCACAGGCGCTGGTCCCACGGGTTGTAGTCGGGGGTGAAGTGCTCGGCGACCAGGGCCTCGTCCTTCAGGATCCGGGTGGTGAGCCCGGTGAGCAGCTTCTTCGCGGCCTCGGGCCGGCGGCGGCAGTACTGGTAGAAGCCGATGTTGAACAGGATGTTCTTGGTGCGGATGAGCCGGTGGGCCAGATCGGCGGGCAGCAGTTCGCGGATCCGGTCGGCCACCTTGTCGCGGCCGGGGACCGCGGAGATCCAGGTGGGGCTGCGCTGCAGCATGGTCACCAGTTCGGCCTGCTCGGCCATGGCCGGGACCAGGGTGACCGCGGTCGCGCCACTGCCGATGACCACTACCCGCTTGCCCGCGTAATCCAGGTCCTCGGGCCAGAACTGGGGGTGCACCACGGTGCCGGCGAAGTCGTCGATGCCGGGGAACACCGGGTTGTGGCCCTGGTCGTAGTTGTAGTAGCCGGAGCAGGAGTACAGGAAGCCGCAGGTGAGGGTGCGGTGCTCCACCTGGTCGCCGGTGCGCTGCTCCAGCGTCAGGGTCCAGCGGGACTCGCCGCTGTTCCATTCGGCGGCAACGACTTTGGTGCCGAACCGGATGTGCCGGTCGATGCCGTTCTCGGCCGCGGTCTCGGTGATGTAGCGCAGGATCGACGGCCCGTCGGCGATGGACTGGGCGTCGCGCCAGGGCTTGAACGGGTAGCCGAGGGTGAACATGTCGCTGTCGGAGCGGATGCCCGGGTAGCGGAACAGGTCCCAGGTGCCGCCGAGCGCGTCGCGCGCCTCGAGGACGGCGTAGCTGCGGCCGGGCTGCTCGGTCTGGAGCCGGTACGCCGCGCCGATGCCGGAAAGCCCGGCTCCGACGATGACGACGTCGAGGTGTTCAGCGGGGGTCTGCGCGGCGTTCATGACTTCCAGTCTGTTGGGCTCGGGATTCGGTTTCTTGACACTACGCGACAACTATTTGATCCTGGACGACATGTCGGTGATCAGATCCGCGGGCCTGCGCGGATTCCGCGCCACCGTGGCCGAGCTGGGCGGGAACGCCGAGGAGCTGGCGCTCGCCTGCGGCCTGCCGGTCGCCGCCCTCGACACCGACGATCTGCTGGTCCCCGACCAGGCCGTGGCCGCGGTGCTCGAGCTCGCCGCCCATCAGCTGGACTGTCCGGATCTGGGCCTGCGCATGGCCCGGCGGCAGGACCTGGACATGCTGGGCCCGCTGGCCCTGGCCATCCGCAATGCCACCACCCTGGCCGCGGTGCTGGAGTGCACCTCGCGCTACCTGTTCGTGCACGCCCGCTCGCTGAGCCTGACCATGGAACCCGACCCGTACGGCGACCGCGGCGTCATCGCCCTGCGCTACGGCGTCAGCGCGCCCGGCCTGCCGGTGCCGGTGCAGGGCTGCGATCTCGGATTGACGTTCGTGCACAGGACGATTCAACGGCTCGTCGAGGACCGCTACGGGCTGCGCTCGGTGGAGCTGCCCTATCGGCCCGCCGCCCCGATCCAGGCGTACGAGGACTTCTTCGGCGCGCCGGTGCGTATCGAGCGCCCGGCCGCGCTGCTGCGGGTCCCGGTCAGCCTGGCCGACCGCGTGCTCACCGGCGGCGACGAGAACCTGCACCGGCTGGCCCTGGCCTTCCTGGCCCAGCAGTCCGGCGACGAGGCGGCCGCCATCGCGCCGCGGGTGCGCACCGCGCTGCAGAAGCTGCTGGGCACGGCCGCGCCCGAGATCGACACCGTGGCACGGCTGCTCACCGTCCACCCGCGCACGCTCCAGCGGCGGCTCACCGCCGAGGGCACCAGCTTCGCGACGATCCTGGACGAGGTGCGGCGCGCCGAGGCCCGGCGCTACCTGACCACCACCGACATGCCGATGAGCCAGGTGGCCTCGCTGTTGGGGCTGGCCGAGCAGTCGGTGTTCACCCGCTGCTGTCAGCGCTGGTGGGGGGCAACGCCGACCGCCGTGCGCAAGGGCAAAACGGTCTGACCACAGGGCTTGTCAGACAGCCCGGCTCGAGTTGCGATGCGCCCATTGGCAAATCATGCACGGCGAGTCGTGCAAGAAACGCCATCAATTTGCCGGATTGGCGCGTGTCGATCATGGTCATGTGCCGCTCGCACGCGCAGGATGTGCAGATGATCGCCGAATGCCCGTCCTGCGCTTGGCCCTCGCCCGCCGCCGTCTCCTCCCACCGCGGTGTGCAGTACCACCGCTGTGTGTGCGGACAGTGGTTGATCAGCGTCCACGGGAAGGTGGTCGGCGCGGCCGGCGGCACTACGTTCAGCGGGAAGAACCCCCTGGCCGAGATCGCCGGACTCCGGGACTGACCGGTCCCGGAGGGGCCGGAATCAGGCCGCCGACACGAAGATTCGCGCGGACTCGATGCGCAGGCCGCGCTCGGTGAAGTCGAATTCGGCGATGCCGCGGCCCTCGCGGGTGTCCACCGACACCGTCACCGAATGACCGGCGGCGAGGGCCTTGTCCCAGCGCACGCCCTTGACCCGGGTGGCGAAGTCCTCCAGCGACATCGCGCCGTCGACACCCCACTCCAGGCGCGGCACCGGGGCCAGAACCGCACGGGCACTGGCCGAATCGCCACGCGAGACCGCGTCCAGCAGCCGCTCGGCCGCCTGCTTGCCGGGCGCGCCCACGCCGCGCAGCCCGGACATGAAGCCCATCGCGCCGCCCAGGCCCTGGTTGCCCAGCAGCTGCGGGCCCAGTTTGGCCCCGGCCAGCAGCCCCTTGGTGCCCGATCCCATGAGCTGGCCGATCATGCCCGCCAGTTCCCAATGTGCGCGCAGGCGACGGATTTTCAGCGCGCCGTCCACCTCGGCCAGGTCGTAGCGCAGGTGCATGGGCACGTGCAGGGTGACCCCGGTCGACATGGTGGTGGCGATGCTCAGATCGCGGAAGACCGTCATGCCGCACACCACGTCATTGGTGACGTCGAAGGCGATGCCGTTGGGTCCGATGAAGGTGTCGTAGAAGCGCTCGATGGCGGCGCGGCCCACGTGCGGGCGCGAGCCGACCGGGTCCTCGACGCTGCCGTCGTCGGCGAAAAGGCCCACCCAGGCGGCCTTGTCGTGCGCGCCGACCGCCTGCGGTGAGGCTTCGACGGTCGCCAGCAGTTCGGCGGCGGTGGGATTCGCGGGCACGGTGTCCTCCAAGTGGTAAAGCCAAGCGCGCGCGATGATACCGAACCCCCGGCGGGTAATCCGGAATCAGATGGCGGACAGCCGCGGCAGCAGCCGCTCGGCGAACTCGGTGGCGTAGGCGACGGGCTCGCGGTCGGGCATGAAATCCAGCTGGGTGATGCCCAGCCCGGCCAGCTGTTCGGCGTCGCGCAGCACCTGGTCGGGATCGGTGAGCGCGATCGGGGCGACATAGAGCGCGGTCTTGCGGATCGCGTCGTAATCGCGGCCCTCGGCGGCGCAGTGCCCACGCAGCACCTCCAGCTTGTGCGCGACGTCCTCGACCGAACTCGCGAACAGGTTGCAGGCGTCGGCGTAGCGGGCGACCAGCAGCAGCGTCTTCTTCTCGCCACCGCCGCCGATGAGGATCGGCGGATGCGGCCGCGACAGCGGCGCGGGCACGCAGACGGTCTCGGCCAGCTCGTAGTGCTCACCCTTGAACGGCCCGTTGTCGGGACCCCACATCTGCAGGCAGATGCGCAGCGTCTCCTCGAGCCGTTCGAACCGCTCGCCGACCGGGACCACCGGCACGCCGAGGGCGCGCTGCTCGCGCTCGTACCAGGACGCGCCGATGCCGAGTTCGGCTCGGCCGCCGGAGAGCACGTCCAGGGTGGTGACGATCTTGGCCAGCAGGCCGGGATACCGGTACATCACGCCGGTCACCAGGACGCCGAGCCGCATCCGCTCGGTCACCGCGGCCACGTAGCCGAGGGTGGTGTAGCCCTCCAGCATCGGTTCGTCGTGGGCGGCGGTGTGCTCCATCTGGAAGTAGTGGTCCATGACCGAGAACTGCGCGAACCCGGCTTCGTCGGCGATGCGGGCGGTGCGCGCCAGGGTGGGCGCGATCAGCGCGGGCTCGGCGGGGGTCGAAAAGTTCCAGTAGTGCAGGCCCAGATCCATGCCGGACTCCTCTCGTTCCCGGATGACACACGTTGTGTGCCTGGGTGATCCGTTCACGTGACTGCCCCCAGTCTGCACGATCGGGGCGTTCCGGGCGGGGAGGCCGGCGATCGGTACCGTCGAGGGCGTGACTGGTCTCCGGAGGGTCGCCCTCTCCGTCGCCCTGGTGGCGACGCTGATCACCGGTCTCGCGTTCGCGGGACTGCCGGTGTTCGTGCACCCGCAGGTCGATCCGCTGCGTCCGGCCGACGCCATCGTGGTGCTGGGCGGGACCGCGTACGCGCGCTACGACCTGGGGCTGGAACTCGCGCGGCAGGGGTACGCGCCGGAACTGCTGATCTCGCGGTCCACCGGACAGAACGACACGGTGATGGACCGCTACTGCGACGGCGGATTCACCTTCCGGGTGTCGTGCTTCGTGCCGGACCCGTGGACCACCCAGGGCGAGGCTCGCGAGATCCGGCGGCGCGCCCAGGCGGGGCACTGGCAGCACATCATCGTGGTGACCTACACCCCGCACGTGTCGCGAGCGCGCTACATCGTCGAAAAGTGCTTTTCCGGACAGATCACCATGGTTGCCAGCCCCAGTGATTCGGGTCTGTTGTTCTGGTCGTGGATGTATGTACGGCAGTCCGCCGGTTATGTGCGGGCATTTCTGCAGCGCGGATGCTGACCCCGAAAGATGCGCCCCGGCCACGCAATTGAGCGGTTACGATGAGGTCCGGGCAAAGGGAAGCGCGTCCTCTCGGGGGTGGATGCGGGTGCGGGAGGATTTCCGGTGCATATCGACGACCTCAGTGCCGTACGGGACAGCGAGCTGGCGGCCGACGTGTGCATCATCGGTTCCGGACCGGCCGGTCTGACTCTGGCCGCCGAACTCGCGGGAAGTTCGCTGCGGGTCCTGGTACTCGAAAGCGGCGGCCTCGAACTCACCCCCGAACGCGATGCGCTCAATGACATAGAGAATGTGGGAGCGGCGCGGGCCCAGCCGTATCGGAATGCGCGCAATCGCATTCTCGGCGGCAGTTCACACACCTGGAGCGGACGCTGCGCTCCACTCGACGAACTCGATTTCACGGCCCGCCCCTGGGTCCCGTTCTCCGGCTGGCCGATCGGATTGTCCGAGGTGGAACCGTATCTGGACCGGGCGGCCGCGCACCTGGGCCTGGGCTACGGGGCCGGCTTCACCGGCGACCGGTTCTGGGAACTCGCCGATCGGCATCCGCCGCACCAGGAGGTGGACCGGCGTTGGCTGCGTCCCTACTTCTGGCAGATCAGCAAGGACCCAGCGGATCCCTTCGACTCCAAGCGATTCGGGCCGCACGCCGCGGAGATCACCGCGAGCAATAGTCGAATTCTGTTGAATGCGACGGTGACCCATATCGACACCGATCCCGAGGGCACACGAGTACTGGGATTGCGCGTCGCGGATTCGGCCGGGCACGAACGCAGTGTGCACGCCACCCGCATTGTGCTCGCCACCGGCGGAATCGAGAACGCGCGACTGCTCCTCGCCTCGAATCGCGTCGTACCCAACGGAATCGGCAATCGACACGATGTGGTCGGGCGGTATCTGCTGGACCATCGCTGCGGCGTGGTCGGCATGCTCGACCCGCGCACCTCGGCGGCCGCGCGGGATCGATTCGGCAAATACGTCGTGAAAACTCGCGGCGGCAAAAACACGTTCCTGCACGGGCTGGCGCTCTCCCCCGCGATCCAGGCCGACGAGGGACTCCTCAACTGCGCCTTGTGGATTCAGGAGGTGCCCGCCGAGGACGACCCCTGGGAGTCGGTGAAGAACCTGCTGCGCGGCCACATGAACCTGCACGACGCGCGCACCGTCGCCAGCAATCCCGGCCTGCTGCTGTCGGGGGCCAAACGCCGGCTGATCGACCACACCGGCCTGCCGCACAAGCTCGAACAGGTGGAACTGCGCTGCATGGTCGAGCAGCGGCCCGACCCGGACAGCCGGATCAGCCTGAGCGACACCGTCGATGAGCTCGGGCTGCCGCATCCGCGCATCGACTGGAAGACCAGCGCCCAGGAGGACACCACCGTGCGCCGCGCCGCCGCCCTGGTGGCCGGGGAGTTCGCCCGGCTCGGCTACACCCCGCCCGCGCTGGACGAATGGGTGCGCGAGGCCAGTCCGCTCCCCGCCCGGCTCACCGACTGGGCGCACCCCACCGGCGCCACCCGCATGTCCGCCGACCCGCGCACCGGCGTGGTGGACGGCGACTGCCGGGTGCACGGCATGGAGAACCTGTACATCGCGGGCAGTTCGGTGTTCCCGACCAACGGCCACGCCAATCCGACGCTGACCATCGTGGCGCTGGCGGTCCGGCTGGCGGACGAGCTACGCCGGACCGCGTGACCGCTCGCGCGACCGACGACTACTGCTTGGGCAGCGGCAGGTCGATGCCGCCGACCTCGGTGACCTTCCAATCGCTCGGGTCGACATTGACCGTGTAGTACACGGTGGTCAGCACGCCGTCGGGGTTCTGGGCGTTGGTGGAGTTCACGTTCAGATAGACGTTGACCTTGTACAGGCCGTTGTCGCGGTTGATCACCTGCGAGCTCAGCAGGGTCGGGCTCGAGGTCCACTTCAGCGGGACCAGGATCTCCTGCAGCTTGGAGGAAGTGGCGTCGAACTTGCCCGCCAGCGCCGGGGTGGTGTTGGCCTTGAGCCGCGCGGTCCAGGCATTGAAGTCGGCGTAGTTGAGGTTGGCCGCGCCCATGGCGTACTCGGAGGCGATTTCCGCGGCGTGCTGGTCGTCGGCCGCGCGGGTGTCGTGCGCGCGCACGTCGCCGCGGGCGGACTGCCACAGCACCGTGACGGTCACCAGCGCGGCGATCAGCACCGCCACCGCGACCGCGGTCACCAGCGTCGAGACCTTCAGCGACACCGTCTTACCGGCGGCCGGCGCCACGGGCGTGGTGTCCGGCTCGACCGGAGTCTTCGTATCGGCGTCCTGGGACATGGGGGTCTTCTCCTTGCTGGAACTGCTACTTCACCTCGACCTGCACACGCACGGCACCGTCACCGGTGGACGCGAGCGCCTGCGAGATCAAGCTGCTGATATTGATGTGCGGCCCCGCCGTGCGCGCCGCGTCGGCGAGCGGCTGCAATTGGGGTGCGAGGGTCTTCAATTCGGGCCCGGCCTGCCGCAACCATTCGGTCAGCCCGGCCAGGAAGGGTGCCAGTCCGTTGCCATCCACATATGCCTGGGGACCGGGGGCACGCTCGACGAGTCTACCGACCGCATTGATGAGCTGCTCGAGCGACTGCTCGAACTGCACGAATGCCGGTGCGGCAGCCGCGGTCGCCGCACCCATGCCTTCCATATTCGAGGCCGCGGCTTGGAAGCTGTTGAGTAGCTGGGCAATCTTGGGCTCGCGGCTCAGAATGGCCGCGGCCAGCAGGTCGCCCGCGCGGGTCAGATTCGGCATGGCCGAATCGGTGTCGTGGAAGGCGGCGCTCAGCGTGCTCGCGAGCGAGGCGGCCACCGTGGGATCGAGCTGGTTCATGACCTTGTTGACCAGTCGCGACACCTCGGGAATCGACAACGGCGACTTCACCGCCGCGGCGTCGAGCCGCTGACCGTCCTCGATATACGGACCGCCCGCGGTGCGGGGCCGGAACTCCACGAACGGCTCGCCCAGCGCGGAGAGCTGCTCGATGGTGATGTCGGAGTCGGTCGGCAGTCTCCGGTCGCCGTCGATGCGGAAGCCCACCTCCACGCCGCGCGCGGTGGAGTCCACCGAGGTGATCTTCCCGACCCGCATGCCGGTGAGCAGGATCGGCGAACCCACGCTCAGGCCACCGGAATTCGCCATCACCAGTGACGCGTCGGTGTGGTGCGCGAACGGATCCGCCCGCACCACCCCGAAGGTCAGATAGCTCGCACCCACCACGGTGACCACCGCGATGCCGCCCAGCGACGCCACCGAACCCCACTTCATCGCACCGCTCCGATCATGCGCAGCCCGGACAGCATGGTGGTGACCTGATCGTCGCGGGACACCGAATCCGCGTGGATGCCGGTCACATTCACCTTCGGGCCGTTCTCGACGAAGGGAATCAGCTTGTCGCGCAACAGCGAGACCAGCAGCGACAGGTTCGAGGGCACCGACAGATCCAGCGGCTTGCCCGACAGCGCCAGCGGCGCGAAGGACTGCGTCACCGGATCCAGCGCGGTGGCCAGCGGGGCCAGCCACACCAGCGACTGCCCGAGTTGCCCGAGCACCGCGAAGATCTGGGTGACGCCCTTGATGGAATTGGTGACACCGGTCATGGCGTCCACCGACTCCTGGCTCAGCTGGTGGTCCAGGAAGTCCGCGCGATCGTGCAGCACCTGGGCGTTCACGCCCAGACCGTTGAGCAGCTTGTCGACCTGATCCAGGTTCGCGGCCAGATCCACCGCGTTCCCGGCGGCGTTCTGCGCGATCCGCTTGGTCTCGTTCGGATCCTGCGGCAACACGGCATTGAAGTGATTGATGATGTCCTGCAACTGGTTCACCGCCCCGCCCTGGGTGAACGCGGCCAGCGCGGCCATGGTGTCCTCGAGCTGCACCGGCGGCCGGGTGTGGTCCTGGGTGATGGTGCCGCCGTCCTTCAGCAGCGTGCCGAAGCCATCCGGCGGCGTGCTCAGGGCCAGGTGGATGTCGCCGAGCACGGTGTTCTGCCGCAACTCGGCCACCGTATTCGTCGGCAACTGGACCTTCGAGGAGACCTCGGCGTCGACCACGACGTACCCGCCGCGCCTGCCCGCGTTCGCCGAATCCACCACGCGCACACCGTCGACCGTGCCGACCTGCGCGCCATTGGCGATGACCTTCGCCTTGGCGGGCAGGTTCAGCACATTGCCGAACTCGATGTGGATGCGATAGGTCGAACCCGAGACGCCGGTCCCCGGCACCGGCACCGCCGCCGGATCGAAGGCGCAGCCGCCCACTCCGGCCAGCAGCCCCGCCGCCAGGACGGCCGCGCCGACGCGCTCCAACCGACGCCGTGACGGGGCCGTCCCCACCACGGTCCCGAGGCGACCGGCGGCCGCGGTGTCGAGCTGGAAGTTCCAGCGTCCGATTCTCATCGCGCACCTGCCATTCCGAGCACCAGGGGCACCAGCGGGACGTTCACCATGCCGTTGGCGGCGTCGGTGCAGCTGCCGGGGGTGACCGCGTTGAGGGCGGCGCAGACCTGCTCGGACTGCGGGGCCGGGAGCGCCGCCCGCGGCGAACCGTAGGTGACGCCGTTGCCCATCACGTTCTGGGCGGCATTGGTCAGCACCGGCATCTTGCGCACCACCTCCGAGAGCGAGCCGACATTGGCGCGCAGCAGGCGCACCAGCGGCAGCGTGTCGTCGAGGGCGCGCATGATCGGGTCACCGGCGATGGTGGCCAGATCGTTCAGCATGGGCAGCAACTCACCCAGTCGATCGATGAGTTGCGCACCGGGAACGAGCAATTCGGCGCTGGCATTGTTCAACGCCGGGCCCAGGCGCAGCAGCATGGAGCGCAGATCGCCCCAGTGCTGCTCGACCTTCTCGCCCACCGAGGCGAAGGCGTCGAAGATGCCCGCCAGATGGCCGATGTCGGCATCCGGTTGCGCCAGCGCCGAACCCAGCTTCTTGACGATCTCGTTGATCTGCGGGCCCGTGCCCTGAGTGGCCGCGTCCAGCCCGGATAGCCCGTGCGCCAGCGCGTCCGGGGCCTGCGCCTGCTGCAACTGCGAGGCCAGGTCGGCCAGCGCGGTCAGGGTCTCCGTAATGCTCTTGGGTGTCAGGGATTTGGTGATGCACTTCGACGAATCCCAGTGCGCCAGGTTCTTGCCGCCATTGAGCACCGCCAGATTGCGATCGGCCACAATGGAATCCGAGACGGTGGTGGCCGCGGCGTCGGCGTACACCGGGTACTTCGCGTCGACGGAGAACTTCACCTTCACCTTGGTGCCGTCGGAGTCGACGGAATCGACGGTGCCGACCGGGATTCCGCGCATGGTCACCTTGTTGCCCGCGTACAGGCCGACCGCGTCGGGCATGACGGCGCAGTAGGCCACCGTCTTCTTCATCGGGTCGAACCAGACGAAGTAGCCGACCACGGCCAGCAGCACCACGACCATCGCGCCCGCGACCGACATGAACGCCTGCGAGCCGAGCATCCGCTTGAACATCAGCAGTCCTTCCCGGGCACCGGAACGCACACCTGCGGCTGCGCGGGGAGAGTCACCGTCTGCTGCGAGTGGTCGACGGTGACGCCGCCGTCCGGAATCACCAAGTCCGACAGCTTCTTCTGCAAGTCCTGCGCGGCGTTCAGCGTCGGCTCGAACTTCTGGCCGAGCTGCTCGAGCCGGGTGATGGCATCGGTGAGCTGCGGCTTCAGATCCGACCAGGTCGGCTGCAAGCCGCCCAGGCGGCCGAGCACGTCACTGAGCAGGCGGATCGCCTCCGCCATCTCCGAATGCTTGTCGTCGAGCACGGTGACCAGCAGGTTGGCATTGTCCATCAGCCGGCCCAGGTCCTGCTTCGCGCCGTCGTACATGCGCACGTACTCGTCGGCCACCGACACCGCGTTCGACACCTGGCCGCGCTGCTTCTCCAGCGCGTCCACGTAGGTGCCGACCGTGCGCAGCGTGGTGCGCAGGGTGTCGGGCGCACCGTCGATCGAATTGCCCAGGGCCGCCAGGTTCTGGTTCAGCGTGGAGCCGTCGATCTTGGCCAGCGGGGTGGCCGCGTCCTGGAAGGTCTCGATCAGGCTGTACGGCAGGCGCACCCGGTCCGCGGGAATGGCCGCCGAACCGAGCGGTTTGCTGCCCGCCGGGAACACCGCCACGTAGTGGCCGCCGACGATCGTGAGCATGCGGATGTCGAGGGAGGTCTGATCCCCCAGGAACACATCGGATTTCACCGTGAAGCGCATGACGACCTTGTCCGGCTTCAGTTCCAGGGACTTGACCTCGCCGACGGAGATACCGGCCACGCGCACGTCGTCGCCCGCCTTCACCGACTGCGCCTCGGACAGTTCCGCGGTGTAGGTGTGCTTGCCGAACGGGATCACGTACAGCGCGCCGGCGGCGGTCAGGCCGAGCACGACCACGATCGCGCCGATGACGCCCTGCCGCAGATGCCGCTTCTGCTTGGTCGCCTCGTCGACGACGCGGTCGTCACGCTTCAAGCTGATTCCCTGAAGAGCGCGCGGCAATCTCATCCGTTGCATATCGCCACCTGCTGTCCCGACACGAGCACCTTGACCACCGCCGGCAGTTCCGCGGTTCCCTTGCTGCACACCGGCTTCCATCCGCTCGGACTGGCCGGCAGGGCCGCGTCGGCGGCGCTCAGCACGGCGGGCAGGCGGCCGAGGACCGCCACCGCCTCCTTGGCGTCGGGGAAGATCTGCCGGATCAGCGCGTCCACGTCGGAGCCGCTGTTGATCCCCAGCGTGCGCAGCAGGTTGTCGATCGGCCGCAGCACCGACGGCGCGGTCACCGCGAATTGCGCCAGCCCGCCGATGTTCTGCTGCAATGCCTCGAAGATGTCGGAGAGCTGCTTCAGCAGCGGCACCAGGTAGTGCACGCGCCCGCCGAGCCGGTCCGACAGATCCGACATATTGCGGATCAGCGTCGAGATCACCTGCTGCCGGTTGTCCACGTACGACGCCAATTTCCCGATCGCGTCCATGGCCGGGCCCAGCCCGCTGCCGTCGCCCTCGATCAACGCCACCATGCTCGCGCTGAACTGGTTGATCGCCTCCGGAGAGATGGTCTGCAACACCGGCTTCAGGCCGTTGAACAGCTGCGTCACATCGAACGACGGCACCGTGTGGTCTTCCCCGATGCGCGCGCCCGCGGCGATGCGATTGCCCGGCTGCGGCTGCTGCTGCAGGTCGATGTACCGCTGCCCGGTCAGATTCTGGTAGCGGATGGCCAGTTTCGAGTTGTCGTACACCGGCGAATCGGTCTTGACCGACACCTGCACCCGCGCCTTCGAACCCTCCAGTCCGATCTGCTTCACCTTGCCGACCTGCACACCGAACATGCGCACGTCATCGCCGACCTTGAGGCCGTTGGCATCGGTGAAGATGGCGTCGTGGGTCTCGGTCCGCCCGGACACCGGACGCTGAATCGCGGTGAGCACCAACAGGAGCACCACCCCGATCACGCTCGCGAACAGGGCCAGCCGCCAGCCCGCCTGCTTCACATTCATCGCGCACCTCCCAGCAGCGGCACCGCGATACCGGGCATGCCCTTCAATTCGACCTGCACGTTGAGCACCGGCCCCTGCCCGTTGTCGGGCATGGCGGCGCGCAGCCGCTCCAGCAGCAGGCGCAATTCGGCCGAGGACTGCTGCGGCTGCGGCACCATCTGCGCGAGCGCGGTCAGCACCGGCACCAACATGTCGGTGCTGCCGGAGAGCTGAGTTCCGGCCTGCGAGAACGTGGCCGCCAGCGCGGGCAGCAGCTGACCGGTGACGGTCGCGACGCCCTTGTCATAGGTGGCGCGGTCGGTCTGCAGACGCTGCATGCTGCGAATCAGGTCCACCACCTGCACCGTCGCGCCCGCGAACTGACCGCCGCCGTCGAAGGCCGGACCGAGCTCGCCGAACAGCTGCGACATCGGCATCTTCTGGTTGTCGGTGATGGTGCGCTGCGCGGTGATCAGCGCCTGCGCCAGCGGCGTGAACGCCTGGGTGTCGGCCGCGGCCTGCGCGATGACCGAGGCCATCTGCGGCGTCAGCACCGACCCGCCCACCTGCGCGGCGCTGCGCAGGATCGAGCCCATGGTGGCGTCGTAGACCTCGCTCGCGCGGCGGCCGGTGAAGTCCAGCACCGTGCCCGGCCGCAGCGGGGAACCGCCCGCGCCCCGGCGCAATTCGATCTCGCTGATGCCGAACAGGTTGGCGGGCGCGTAATCCACCCGCAGGCTGTCGTCGAGGCCGAACAGCTTCGAATCGTCCAGGCGCAGCGAGATCTGCTGGGTACCGTGCTTGTCCGGAGCGATCTCGGTGACCTTGCCGACCACCACGCCATCGGCGCGCACATCCGTGCCGACCAGCACGCCGTCACCGACCTGCTCGGTGCGCAAGGAGATCGGCATCCCCGGCTCGTCCTGCTGCCATCGATACAGTAGCGCCCATCCGGCGACCACCGTCACCACCAACGCCAGCGCCACCGTGCCGACCGTCATCGCGCGCTTGCGATCGACGGCCACACCCGGCATTCCGTAATTCGGCATCCCCTACCCCGTGAACGTAATCGCCGAGTTGAAGCCCCACAGGGCCAGCGACATCACCATGTCCATGGCCACGATGGCCACCGACGACGCGCGGACCGCCTTGCCCGAGGCGATGCCCACGCCCTCCGGACCACCGGTCGCGAAGAAGCCGAAGTAGCAGTGGATCAGGATCACCACCACCGCGAACACGGCCACCTTCACCACCGCCGCGATCACGTCGAAGCCGGAGACGAACTGGAAGAAATAGTGGTCGTACACACCGGCCGAGGCCCCGTGCACCAGCGTGATCAGCCCGCGGCAGGCCGCGTAGGACAGGATCAGCGCGATCAGGAAGGTCGGCACGATGGCCACCGCGCCCGCCAGCACGCGGGTGGTCACCACGAAGGGAACCGAACGCAGACCGAGGGATTCGATGGCGTCGATCTCCTCGGAGATGCGCATGGAACCGATCTCCGCGGTCATGCGGCAGCCCGCCTGCGCCGCGAAACCGATGGCCGCCACGATCGGGGCCAGTTCACGCGTGGTGGCGTACGCCGACACCAGACCCGACACCGGGCCCATGCCCAGCATGTCGAGCGTGGTGAAGGACTCCACCGCCACCGACGCGCCCATGACCAGACCGAGCACGATCATCATCGGAACTGTGCCGCCGCCCACGATGACCGAGCCGCGGCCCCAGGTCATATCGCTGATGGCGCGCATGGTCTCCGCGCGATACCGCTCGAGCGTCAACGGAATCGACGACAGCACCTGCCAGACGAAGGCCAGCGTGAAACCCAGGTTCTCCACCCGGCGCAGGATCAGGCCCCGCTTGCGATAGGCGCGCGCGAACGGGCCCAGCCCCTTGGGCACGTAGGTAGCCGACATCAGGCCAGCCTGGTGGGCAGGAACAGATCGGTGATCTGCGTGGCGACCAGATTGACCGTCACGATCGACACCACCGACAGCACCACCGCGGCGTTCACCGCGTCGGCGACACCCCGCGGGCCGCCCTTCGCCTCGAGCCCGCGCTGGCAGGCGATGATCACCACGAGGAATCCGAAGATGACGGCCTTCAACAGCGACACCCACACATCGGCGGTGGTGGTGAAGGACCCGAAGGTGGACCAGTACGAGCCGGGCGTCACGCCCTGCCCGCCGATGGCGACGCCGTACCCGGCGAGCACGCCGACGAAGATGATGAGCACGTTCAGCAGCGGCGCCACGAAGACCATCGCCACCAGCCGCGGGATCACCAGGCGGTGAATCGGGCTGATGCCCATGGTGTTCAGCGCGTCGATCTCCTCGCGAATGGTGCGCGCGCCCAGATCCGCGGCCAGCGCCGCCGCGCCCGCGCCACCCAGCAGGAAGCCGGTGGCCAGCGGTGCGCCCTGCTTGATGACGCCCAGGCCGCCGGTCGCGCCGAGCAGCGAATCCGCGCCCAGGGTGTGGATCAGATTGCCCACCTGGACCGAGACGATGACGCCGAACGGAATCGCGATGAGGATGGCCGGGATCGCGGTGACCGTGATCAGCCGCCACGCCTGCAGGATCGCCTCTTTCCACTGGAACTGGCGACGCGCGATATCGGTGAAGGTCCCGACCACGGCTTCCTCGGCGATGCCGACCGCGCGGCCGAAGGTGCGCAGCGACGCCACCGAGGTGCTGGAGAAGTTGTCCCGGACGATGCGCACAGCGGACCGGCTCTGGACGGCCCGGGTCATCGGGGGACTACTTCTTCGAGACGCCGGAACCGACGCGGGGTGACGAGCTTCAAATTTCTTCTCCGTGATCGGCAACACTGCCTGCCATCAAAGCTAATGGTTACCCGGAGTTACAACAAATCGGACTCGAGTGTGACCGGAGCCTCCAAGTTACCGATGGGTACCAGGCTCGTCGGTCCCGGTCAGCGGGACGGCGACCCATGTGACCTGGGATTCTAGAACGTGTTATCAGAGCGGAACGGCTATAACCATGATCCGCGGCACCCTCCGAGCAGACCCCCCGAAAGGGGGTTTCGCGGCCCTCGGCCATACCCGAAGCCGCATCGAGTGATCTCTCAGCAACCCTCGACTTCCCGGCGAACCCGCGCGTAACCCGGACACTGCGTGTTCACTGTCGCGTGTGGACAACACGGTGTCGGCGGTCCTGCGCACGATCGAGGCCGGCGACTGGGCGGAATTCGCGAAACTGGTGCACCCCTACGTGCACTGGACCGAGGACGGCGTCACCACGCGCGGGCGCACCCGGGTGATGGCGCTGCTGTCCCGGCACCACGCCACCGCACCGGCGACGTCCGTCGAACTACGCGACGGCCAGATCTACCGCTGGACCTCGTGACCCGTCTCCGGATCTCGTGACCCCGCTTACGGGCTGACCGCGAGAAAGACGAAGGCGGAGAACAACACCAGGTGCACACAACCCTGGAGCAGGGTCGCGCGACCGGGCACCACGGTCAGCGCGCCGACCACCACGGTCAGGGCCAGCAGCACCATCTGGGTCGCGCCCAGGCCGAGCATGAGCGGGCCCGAGATCCAGATCGAAGCCAGCGCGATGGCGGGGATGGTCAGGCCGATACTGGCCATGGCCGAACCCAGCGCCAGATTCAGCGAGATCTGCACCCGGTCCCGGCGCGCGGTCCGCACGGCCGCGATGGTCTCGGGCAGCAGGACCAGCATCGCGATCACCACACCGACCGCGGACGGCGGCAGCCCGAGGGCCGCGATCCCGTGTTCGATATTGGGCGATTCCACCTTCGCCAAACCGACCACTCCGATCAGGGCAACCAGCAGCAAACCCAAGCTGCGCAGCGACTCCCGACGGGTCGGCGGTTCCTCGTGTTCGTCCTCGCCCGCCGCGGCCGAACCCTCGACGGGCAGGAAGTCGTCCGGGTGCCGGACCGTCTGCACCATCACGAACACTCCGTAGAGCACCAGCGAGGCCACCGCGGCGAAGATCAGCTGCGAGGCCGAGAAGACCGGACCCGGCTCACTGGTGGTGAAGGTCGGCAGCACCAGACTCAGCGTGGCCAGCGTCGCGACCGTGGCCAGCGCCCCGCCCGTACCCTCGGCATTGAAGACGGCCACCCGCCGGCGCAACGCTCCCACCAGCAGGGACAGCCCGAAAATGCCATTGCACGTGATCATTACGGCGGCGAAGACGGTGTCGCGGGCCAGCGAGGCGGACTTCTCACCGCTGGACACCATGAGGGTGACGATGAGGCCGACCTCGATGATGGTCACCGCGACCGCCAGGATCAGTGACCCGAACGGCTCCCCCACCCGGTGCGCCACCGTCTCCGCGTGATGGACCGAGGACAGCACCGCGCCGATCAGCCAGACCCCGACCAGAACCGCCACCGTGGAGTTCAGCTCCCGGCCCCAGGTCACCGTCAATATCAGTGCCGCCGCCAGCGGAAGGATGACCGACCAATACCGCTTGCAGAAACCCACCATGGCCCCCATCGTTCCAGCAAACCATCCGCTTCCTCCGGAAGTGGGAGCCATGCCTCGCCCGATCACGCTCCCGCATGAGTCGTGAACCGTGAATTACGCTGATCAGGTGGACGACATCGGAGCCGGGACCGCCGACACCACGGCGCCGCACCCGCACGAGCCGCACGACACCGGTCTCTCGGCCAAACTGAACTGGCTGCGCGCGGGCGTGCTCGGCGCCAATGACGGCATCGTCTCGACCGCCGGTCTGGTGGTCGGCGTCGCGGCCGCCTCCACCGACTCCGACGCCATTCTCACCGCGGGCATCGCCGGACTCGCCGCGGGCGCGATCTCCATGGCGGTCGGCGAATACGTCTCGGTCAGCACCCAGCGCGACACCGAACGCGCCCTGCTGTCCAAGGAGAAGCGCGAACTGGCCGAGGAACCCGAATACGAACTGACCGAACTCACCGGCATCTACCGGGCCAAGGGCCTGAGCGAGGAAACCGCGCGCCAGGTGGCCGCGGAGCTCACCGCGCACGACGCCTTCGCCGCCCACGCCGAGGCCGAATTGGGTTTGAACCCACACGATCTCACCAACCCGTGGCACGCCGCGCTGTCCTCGGCCATCTCCTTCACCATCGGCGCGCTGCTGCCGCTGATCGCCATCCTGGTGCCGCCGGTCCAGTGGCGCATCCCCGTCTGTTTCGCCGCGGTGCTGGTGGCGCTGGCCATCACCGGATCGGTCAGCGCCCGGATGGGCGGCGCCAACCCGCGCCGCGCGGTGCTGCGCGTGGTGCTCGGCGGCGCGATCGCCATGGCCGTCACCTACGGAATCGGCCAGCTCGCGGGCGTCGCCGGAATCTAGTGGGCCGATCGGGGATCCGGGTCACTCGGTGGGTGGCCCCGGTTCGACCGGCGGCGCCGCAGGCAGCTGCACCGGACCGGCCTCGCCGGCGATGACCACCGGCACGTCCACCGGACGCGGCGGCCCGGGCGGCAGCGGGGCCGGACGCACGGCCGCCGGGGCCGGAAGCGGGACGGGCGGAACCGGATTCGGCGCCGCCGGATTCACGCCCGGCGCGTACGGAACCTGAACCGCCGGAGCGATAGTCGGCGGATGCTGGGCCGGAGCGTGCGGATCGTGGCGCAGCCGAGGCACATTCACCACCGAGGTGTCGGCGACCGGACTCTCCGCCGAGAACGTGATCAGCACGCCCACCCCGACACCCGCCGCCATCAGCACGGCCGCGAGCAGGACCTGCCCCAGGCGACGCGGATCGAGATCACCGGTGTCGCGCCGGATTTCGTCAGCGGTTCCGAGCATGGCTGTCCTCCTTCGGATTCCGCGGCGCGCGGCTAGGGCGCGGGTGGCGGGGGCGGGGGCACCAGGAACGGCAGGATCGGGGCGAGAATGTCGGGCAGTGCGGGCGGCGGAGGCGGCGGAGCCGGGGCGGGCGCGGGTTCCGGGGCGGGCGCCGGAGCCGGGGCGGGCGCCGGCGCGGGCGCGACCTCGACCGGGGGCGGCGGCGGGACGTAATGCTCGGTTTGCGGTGCGGGAGCGGGATTCTGCGCCACCGGGGCGGGCGGTGGAGGCGGCGGCGCGGCGGGACCGGGGGTCGGGGCCGGGGCCGGGCCGTGCGGCGGAGCCGAGGCGGGGGCCGGGACCGGTGAGGTGGTGGCGTCGACCGGCCGCTGCGAGGTACTGGGCGCCGGGCCGGCCGGAGCGTCGGGCCCGCCGGGGCTGTTCAAGCTCTCCCACAGAGCGCCGCCGATCAGGGCGACCACCATGCTCAGCGACAGCGCCACGAGTCCGGCCAGCATCTTCGGCGACATCGACCCCGGTGCGCTCAGACCCGGGGTGCCTTCGGCGGACGCTTCGTCCGCCGCCTCGGGTCTCTCGTGCACCGCGCCCACCGTCACCCGGGAACTCCTTCGGTCGAAGCGAAAGCCGTAGATCCGAAAAGCCACTCCTTCAAGCACGCTACACAGATTTGCCGAATTGCAGAACCTTCCACTTGATAAGGAAATCGTTCCAGGTGGATATCTTTTCCAACTGATTGCCAACAGATAGCGGTCACTTCATGGCGATCACCACCTTGCCGAACGGGTCACCCTCCATGAAGTAGCGGTACGCCTCGACCGACTCCTCGAACGGGTACACCCGGTCGATCACCGGCCGGACCTCGTGCTCGGCCAGCGCGGCGTTCATCGCCTCGAAATCCGCCCGGCTGCCCACCGCGATGCGGCGGATCGACACGAACTTGCCCCCGAACAGGCTGGGCGGCTGCGGCTGTCCCGGCGCCGGCGGGAACGCCCCGATCAAGGTCACCTGCGCGTTGTACGCCGCGGAGGCAACGGATTTCGGCAGCGTGGGCATGCCGACGGCCTCCACCGCGTGCTGGACGCCTTCGCCGCCGGTGAGCTCGAGCACCGCCCGCTCCCACTCCGGCACCCGGACCCGGTCGATCACCTCGTCGGCGCCCAGTTTCCGCAACCGCTCCGCCTTCTCGGCCGAGGACGTGATCGAAATGACCCGCGCCCCCAGCATTTTGGCGTGCTGCACCGCCGCCAGCGCCACCGTGCCGGTGCCGGTGGTCAGCACGGTCTCCCCCGGCCCCGCCGGGATCGGCTTGGTCAGCGCGGCCCAGGCGACCAGTCCCGCGCAGGTCAGCGACGCCGCCTCGGCATCGGTGAGATGCGCGGGCACGTGGACCACCGAATCCTCCTCCAGCAGTATGTAGGTGGCGAGCCAGCCGTCGTGGTTCGCGCCGTACTGCTGGGCGGACGCCGCCTGCAACTGCGGTCCGTCGTTCCAGGAGACGAAGTAGGTGCCGGCCACCCGGTCGCCGATCGCGGCTCGGGTCACCTGGTCGCCCTTCGCGATCACCTCGCCGACGCCGTCGACCAGCGGCACGACGCCGGGACGGGCGGGCAGCACATAGCTGCCCTCCAGCAGCATGATGTCGCGGCGGTTGAGCGCGGTGGCGCGCACCCGCACCACGACCTGGCGCGGGCCCGGCACCGGGATCTCCTGCACTCGGGTGGTCAGCCCGGCGAGGCCGCGCTGCGATTCCAGTTGGTAGGCAATGCCGTTCATGTTCTTCTCCGTGGGTTCGAGTCCGGTTGTCGAGAAGCGAGTCTGTGCGGTCCGGCGAATCCACGCGATTCCCCGCAGGGAATGATCGGATGGCCGTCCATGTCATTCCCTGGAGGGAATCGCGCGACCGCATCCCCGTCCGCACAGTGGAGGTATGACGACCATGGCCGTGGCGACGACGACACCCTTCGCCCAGGAACTGCGCGGCTGGCGCACCCGGCGACGGCTCAGCCAGCTCGATCTCGCCATCGCGGCCGAGACCAGCCAGCGGTATCTGAGCTTCCTGGAACAGGGCCGCTCGCATCCCGGGCGGACCATGGTGGTGCGGCTGGCCGAGGTGCTCGGGCTGTCCCTGCGCGAACGCAACGCGATGCTGCTGGCGGCCGGGTACGCCCCGGTGTTTCCCGAATCCTCCTTGGACGCACCGGAACTCGGTGCGGTCCGGTACGCGCTCGACACCATCCTGCAGGGACACCTGCCGTATCCGGCGGTGGTGACGCGCCCGTTCGGGGTGCTGGTGGCGGCGAATCCGGCCTTCGAGCTGCTGACCGAGGGCTGCGCGCCGGAGCTGCTGGAGTCGCCGGTCAATGTGCTGCGCCTGGCCCTGCACCCGGACGGGCTGGCGCGGCGGGTGGTGAACCTGCCGGAGTGGGGCCGCCACATCACCGACAGCCTGCGCAATCGGGCGGGCCGCAGCCCCGATCCGGCGCTGGACGCGCTCATCGCGGAGCTCGAGGGCTATCTGCCGCTGGTGGATCCCGGGCCCGGGCACCTGGGTTTCGCGGTGCCGCTGCGACTCCGCTCCGAGGCCGGTGAGCTGCGGCTCATCACCACGCTCACCTCGTTCGCGACGGCCACCGACATCACCCTGTCGGAGCTGCACCTGGAGGCATTCCTGCCCGCCGACCAGGCCACCTCCGATCTGCTGCGGGCGCGCTTCGCCGCGGAGTAAGTGCTTGCGACCTCATTACTCGTAGACGTATATTCGTAGACGAGTAAGGAGGTGCCCCATGGCCCGCAAGCGCAAGGTCGCCAATCTGATGGGTCTGGCGGTGCTGTCCGCCGTCGTGCTCCAGCCCATGCACCGGTACGAGATCGCCGCGAGGTTGCGGGCCTGGGGCAAGGACAACGACATGAGCATCAAATGGGGCTCGCTCTATACCGTCGTGGACAACCTCACCAAGCACGGCTTCCTGGAGATCACCGGCAGCGAACGCGACGGGGCGCGCCCCGAACGCACGATCTACCGCATCACCGACGCGGGCCGGGCCGAACTGCTGGACTGGACCCGCGAACTCATCGCCGATCCGGAACCGGAGAAGCGCCGCTTCGTGGCCGGGCTGTCCGTGCTCTCGGTGCTGCCCCCGGACGAGGTAGTCGACCTGCTCACCCGGCGAATCACCAAGCTGGACACCATCATCGCCGAAACCCGCGCACAGTTGGCCGCTCTGGACGGCTCACTGCCGCGCCTGTTCCTGATCGAATCGGACTATGAGCTGACCATGCTGGCGGCCGAGGCCGACTGGGCCCGCGGCCTGCGCGACGCGCTCGCCGACGGCAGTTTCCCGGACACCGAGAGCTGGCGGGCCTGGCATCGCGACGGCGTCCTACCCCCCGAACTGGCAGAGCTGGCCGCGGAAGGGGGCGCGAACACACCGCACACTCAGCACGACTCCTAACGGAACCGGGCCCCGGCGAGGGTGCTGCAACACCGCCGCCGAAGCCCGGGAACACACCGTCTCGAACCGCGTCCGTGCAGGCGAACCCGGCACCGAGTTTGGCAACTACAGGATAACTGGGTTCTCCACGCGCGGGACGGTTCGGGGTTTTCGGCAAGCCTTCGAACACATCTCGGGAGAGACCCATGTCAAAATCCATTCGTTCCGCGATCATCATCGGCGGCGGCATCTCCGGCCCCGTCACCGCCACCGCCCTGCACCGGGCCGGTATCGACGCCACGGTCTTCGAGGCCTACCCGGGCCCCGCCTACGGCATCGGCTCCAACCTCGCCCTCGCGCCCAACGGCGTCGCCGCCCTCGACCTGGTCGGGGCCGGAGATCCGGTGCGCGCCAAGGCCGTACCCGTCAGCCGGTCCACGATGTCGGTCAACAGCAAGCAGTTCGCGCTGCCGGGGCTGGTCGACATCGAGCCGCTGCGCGTGATCGACCGCGCCGACCTGCACGAGATCCTGCACGACACCGCCGTCGCGGCCGGGGTGCGCTTCGAGTACGACAAGCGGTTGGTCGAGGTGGAGGAGCACGCGGGCGGCGTCACCGCCATCTTCGCCGACGGCAGCAGCGCCACCGCGGACGTGCTGATCGGCGCGGACGGCATCCGCTCCACCGTGCGCACCCTCGTCGACCCGCACGCGCCCGGACCCACCTACCTGCGCATGCTCGGCTTCGGCGCGTACACCGACGTGCCCCTCGACCTGGAGCCGGAGACCATGACCTTCGCCTTCGGCAAGCGGGCCTACTACCTGTACTGGTCCATGCCCGACGGTCGGGTCGCGTGGGGCGCGAATCTTCCTTCCGAGCAGTACTACTCGCTCACCGAGGCCCGCGCCGTGTCCACCGAACAGTGGCTGCGGACCCTGCGCGAGACCTACGCCGGGGACCTGCCCGGCGAGCGGCTGGCAGAGGCCACGACAGCGGCTCAGCTGCAGGTGATCGGCGCACTGCACATCATGCCGCGGGTGCCACACTGGCACCGGGGACGCATGGTGCTCACCGGCGACGCCATCCACGCGCCCAGCAACACCTCCGGGCAGGGGGCGTCGATGGCCATCGAGAGCGGGATCGAGCTGGCCCGCTGCCTGCGCGACATCGACGATCCGGCAACGGCTTTCGCCGCCTACGAGGCGCTGCGGCGGCCGCGCGTGGAGGGGGTCGCGGCCCGGGTGGCGCGAATGAACCAGACCAAGGCGGCCGGGCCGGTCGCCCGGATGGCCATGCAGCTGGTGATGCCGATGATGTTCAAGCGGATGAATCCGGAGAAGTTGTTCGGCGGCGAGCAGCGGTTCCGGATCGACTGGGACGCCACCGCGCGGCCCGTCACGGTCAACGCCTGATCGGACTCAGTGGCCGACCGGCAGCATGTCCGGCCGGTCGGCCTCGTCCAGGAGTTTGGTGGCGATATTGTCGATCGCCTGGTCCAGTAGTGCCCGATCCGCCGGATCGGTGGAATCCCAATCGGTGAGCTGACTTTCGAGCCAGCGCTTCCACGCGCCCCGGACCCGATCGACCTCCTGGTCCCCCTTGGCGGTGAGGGCGAGTTCGCCGCCGTCGCGGCGCAACAACCCCTCCCGCTCCGCCTTGACGTACACCGGATCGATCAATTCCGCCGGGATCCAATGGGTTCGGGCGATGTCCTCGAGGGTGGCGGTGCCGCGCAACCGGTTGTACATGCGCACCTGACCCAGCGCCCACGCCTCGTCCCGTCCGAGCGAACTGCCCGCCGCCGCCAGGATTCCCGGGTCGGGCACCGTATTGTCGCGCAGCTTGCGCAGCACCTGCGCCACACAGCGCTCCAGCTGCACCAGCCGGTCGGCCGAATCCGGCATGGAGAACTGCTCCCCCACATCGGTGGCCTCGGCGCGAGCGCTGTCGCGCAGGGTGACCTGCTTCAGGAACCACGCCACCACGAAACCGAGCAGCGCCACCGGCACCACCCAGCGGAAGACGAAGTCGATGGCATCGGCGTAGGCGTGGATGATCGGGGCGGCCTGCTGCGGCGGGAGCTCCCGCAGCAGCGCCGGACTCTGCGCGACCTGCGGCGGCACCCGCGACTCCAACAGCGCCGCTTCCAGATTCGGGCGCAGCTGATTCGAGTACAGCGTGCCGAACACGGTGGTCCCGAACGCGCTGCCGATGGTCCGGAAGAAGGTGACCCCGGAGGTGGCGGTCCCCAGGTCCGAGTACGGAACACTGTTCTGCACGGCGATGGTCAGCACCTGCATCGCCAGGCCGACGCCGAGGCCCAGGATCAGCATGTACAGCGACATCAGCCAGATGCCGGTGCCCGGCCCCATGGTCGACATGAGGTACAGGCCCACCGCCATCACCGCGCACCCGATGATCGGAAACGCCTTGTAGTGCCCCGTCTTCCCGACGATATTGCCGGACAGGATGGAGGTGAAGAACAACCCGACCACCAGCGGCAGGGTGCGCAGCCCGGACGCGGTGGCCGACACGCCTTCCACATACTGCAGATACGCGGGCAGGTAGGTCATGGCCCCCAGCAGCGCGAAGCCGACGATGAAGCTCAGGATCGAGCAGACGGTGAACACATTGCTGCGGAACAGGTGCATGGGCAGCATGGGTTCGCGGGCCCGGAACTCCGCGGCCACGAAGGTGGCCAGCAGCGCCGCGGCCGCCGCGAACAGGCCGATGATGGTGGGCGAGGTCCACGCGTATTCCTGTCCGCCCCATTCCAATCCGAGGATCAGGCAGGTGACGCCGACCGCGACCAGCGCGATGCCCAGGTAGTCCACGATCGGTTTCACCACGGCCCGGGTCATGGGGATGGTGCGGGCCGCGGCCGCGATCATGACGACGGCGAGCGGGACGTTCACGTAGAAGCACCACCGCCAGCTCAGGTGGTCGGTGAACAGTCCGCCCAGGGTGGGTCCGAGGACGGTGGTGATGCCGAAGACCGCGCCCAGCGCGCCCTGGTACTTGCCGCGTTCGCGCAGCGGGATGACGTCGGCGATGAGCGCCATGGAGGTGACCATGAGCCCGCCCGCGCCCAGGCCCTGGATGGCGCGGGCCGCGATGAGCAGCGTCATGCCGTGCGCGAGCCCGGCGATCATCGAGCCGACGATGAACACGGCCCCGCTGATCTGGAAGACGAGTTTGCGGCCGAACAGGTCACCGAACTTGCCGGACAGGGCGGTGGCGATGGCCTCGGCCACCAGGTAGGAGGTGACCACCCAGGCCATGTGCCCGGCCCCGCCCAGGTCCGCCACGATGGTGGGCAGCGCGGTCGAGACGATGGTGGAGTCCAGTGCGGCCATGAGCATGCCGAGCGCGACCGTTCCGAAGACGACGTTCCTTCGGCCGCGACTCAGCGGCTGCGGTGGGACGGGCTTGGCGGCGGTGACGCTGGCACCGGTCATCGGCCCAGTATGTGGCGCTCACCAGCGAAGATGCGGCAACGACACGGCAAACCGGGCATTGCGGGAGACATTCGGCGAGTTCGGCCTACCGTTGGAACTTACTCTGGAGTAAGGTCGGGGCATCCGAGTGCGGAGCCGCACTGCGAACCCCGAACCTGCGAGGTCAACAGCCATGGCATGGAAGCCCAGCGATATCCCCGACCAGACCGGGCGCACGGTCGTCATCACCGGAGCCAATGGCGGCCTCGGCGAGCAGACCACCAAGGTACTCGCGGGCAAGGGCGCGACCGTGATCATGGCCTGCCGCAACGCCGCCAAGGCCCAGCAGGTCGCCGACCGCATCGACGGCGACGTGCGGGTGGCGAGCCTGGACCTGGCCAGCCTGGACTCGGTCCGGCAGTTCGCCGAGAGCACCGGCGAATTCGACGTCCTGATCAATAACGCGGGCCTGATGAACATTCCGTTCTCGCGGACCCAGGACGGCTTCGAGACCCAGTGGGGCGTGAACCATCTCGGCCACTTCGCGCTGACCGGGCTGCTGCTCGACAAGATCGGCGACCGGGTGGTCACGCTGGCCTCGATCGCCCACAAGCAGACCCCCAAGCTGTGGATCGACGACCTCAACTACGAGCACCGCCGCTACCAGCGCAACCTCGCCTACGCGCAGGCCAAGCTGTCCAACCTGATGTTCGCGCGGGAACTGCAGAACCGGCTGGCCGCGGCGGGCTCGGCCAAGCGCTCCTACGCCGTGCACCCGGGCGTCTCGGCCACCGACCTGTTCGCCCGGACCGAAACCCCGATGGACAAGATCTCCAAGCCGTTCATCCGGATCATCGGCCAGTCGCCCTTCCACGCGGCGTACTCCTCGCTGTTCGCGGCCACCGAGACCGACGCCGACCCGAACACCTACTGGGGTCCGACCCGCTTCTTCGGCAGCCAGGGCCCGGTCGAGGCCTCGCCGTCCAGCAAGATCTCCCGGGATCCGGAACTGCTGCGCCGGCTCTGGGAGGAATCCGAGCGTTTGACCGGGGTCACATTCAAGTTCTGATCGGCAACCTGCCTACTACGGGACCCGTAGTAGGCAGGTACCGTGGAGTGCGTGTCCGCTCCCCAACGCCGCCCGGCCCTGATCGTGTTCGTGGTCGTGGCGTTCACGGCGTGCCTGGGTCTGGGCTACTGGCAGTGGACCCGGTTCGAATCGGGCGGCGGCACCTATCAGAATCTCGGCTACGCGCTGCAGTGGCCGCTCTTCGCCGGATTCGTGATCTGGGCCTATGTCCGCTTCGTGCGGCTCGAGAAGGAAGCCGGGGAGGACGAAGCCCCGCCCGCCGAGCCCGGCACCGAGACCACCGCCCGCCCCCGTCGCCCGAAACCGGCCGCACCGCGTGAGATTCCCGCGGGCCTGCTGCCGGAGCGCCCCAAGGCCGCCCGGGACGAGGATCCAGAGCTCGCCGAATACAACAGGTATCTGGCCGACCTGCACGCCCGCGACATGGACGACCAGGTCCGTGACGCCGGACTGCAGCACACCGAGAGGAGCGCCGGTTGAACGCCAGCGACAATTCCGCGCCGTCCCCCGTCGCCACCGAGACCACCGCGCCGGCCCGCCCGCTCGGTTCGGCCGCGCCCGAGAAGATCCGCGGCGCGCTGACCCGCTACCGCGTGCTCGCCTACATCACCGGCGTCTGGCTGCTGGTGCTGTGCGGCGAGATGGTCTACAAGTACCTGCTCCTCGACGACAGCGGCACCGCCCCGCACTGGCTGTTCTACATCGGCCAGGTGCACGGGCTGTTCTACATGCTGTACCTGGTCTTCACCATCGACCTGGGCATCAAGGCGCGGTGGCAGCCCATGACCACGTTCCTGACCTGCCTGGCGGGCACGATCCCGTTCCTGTCCTTCGTGTTCGAGCACAACCGCACCCGAGAGGTGAAGGCAGCCTTCGACCTCTGAGCCGACACGCGAACAGCGGAAAGGGGTTCGAGGACTTGGTCCTCGAACCCCTTTCTCGTCTGCGGTGATTCAGTTCTCGTCGGCCGTGATGCTCAGTTGCCGGCGAGGGCGGCCAGTGCGGGCAGCAGCTGGCGCAGGGCGCGGCCGCGGTGCGAGGCGGCGTCCTTCTCGGCCGGGGTGAGCTGGGCGGAGGAGAGCTCGCCGCCGTCCGGGAAGAAGAGCGGGTCGTAGCCGAAACCGCCGTCGCCCACCGGCTTCCGGCCGATGACGCCCGGCCATTCGCCGCGCACGACTTCCTCGACACCGGCGCCGACCAGGGCGCAGGCCGAGACGAAGCGGGCCCCGCGACGCTCGTCGGGGACGTCGCCGAGCTGGGCCAGCAGCAGGGTGTTGTTGGCCTCGTCCTTGCCGTGGGCGCCCGACCAGCGGGCCGAGAGCACCCCGGGCATGCCGTTGAGGGCATCCACCTCGAGACCGGAATCGTCGGCGACACAGGGCATTCCGGTGGCGGCGAAACCGTCGCGGGCCTTGAGCAGGGCATTGCCCTCGAAGGTCGGTTCGGTTTCGGGGGCCTCGTCGTAGGGCTCGACGTCGTTCAGGCCGACGAGCTCGATGCCCGCGATGCCGGCCTCGTCCAGGATGCGGCGCAGCTCGGTGAGCTTCTTGGCATTGCGGCTGGCGACCAGGACGCGGGTCATCGCTTCTTGGACTCCTCGGGCTCGGGCAGCACGCCCGGGTACGGCAGCGCGAGGGCTTCCTTCTGCACCACGAACAGCTGCTCACAGCCCGCCAGCGCGGAATCGAGCAGCTTGTCCAGGGTGGAGCGCGGGAAGGTGGCGCCCTCGCCGGTGCCCTGGATCTCGACCAGGGTGCCGGTGTCGGTGGCGACCACGTTCATGTCGACCTCGGCGCGCGAGTCCTCCTCGTAGGGCAGGTCCAGGCGCACCCGGCCGTCCACCACACCGACGCTCACCGCGGCGATGGCGCAGGAGATCGGTTGCGGGTCGGCCAGTTTCCCGGCCGCGCCCAGGTAGGTGATGGCGTCCGAGAGCGCCACGTACGCGCCGGTGATGGCGGCGGTGCGGGTGCCGCCGTCGGCCTGCAGCACGTCGCAGTCCAGGGCGATGGTGTTCTCGCCGATCGCGGCCAGGTCGATGCAGGCGCGCAGCGAACGGCCGATCAGCCGGGAGATCTCCTGGGTGCGGCCACCGACCTTGCCCTTCACCGACTCTCGGCCCGAGCGGGTGTGGGTGGCGGCGGGCAGCATGGCGTATTCGGCGGTCAGCCAGCCCAATCCGGAATCACGCCGCCACGGCGGGACGCCGTCGTTCACGCTGGCGGTGCACATCACCCGCGTCTGCCCGAACTCCACCAGCACCGACCCGGCCGGGTGCGAAGTGAAACCCCGAGTGATCTTTACGTCGCGGAGTTGGTCATCCGCCCTGCCATCGGCTCGTTTCGACACGACGCTCAGCGTAACGGGACGATCAGATGTCGAAGACCTCGCCCGGGGACACGGCGTGTACGGGACCGCTGAACACGGCCTTCGCCTCGGCGATGACGTCCTCGCGGGAGGTCCACGGCGGGATGTGGGTGAGCAGCAGCTCGCCGACGCCCGCGCGGGCCGCGATCAGGCCCGCCTCGTGGCCGGAGAGGTGGATGCCCGGCGGGCGGTTGGCCGGGTCGTGGGTCCACGACGCCTCCGACAGCAGAACGTCTGCGCCGCTGGCCAACTCGAAGACCTCGTCGCACAGGGCGGTGTCGCCGGTGTAGACCAGGGTGCGGCCCGCCGCGGTGGTGATGCGCAGGCCGTAGGACTCCGGCGGGTGGAACATGCGCCGCGCCTCGACGGTGTGGCCGGTGCCGAACGGGACCGGGACGTCCGCCTGCCAGGGCCGCATGTCGATGACGTCGGACCAGTCGTCGGTCTCGCCGCCGATCTCCGCGGAGGCGTTGCCGATCCGCAGCGAGGTGTCGGCCGGGCCGTAGACGACGGCCTTACCGGTCGGCGGGTTCGGGTGGTAGCGACGCCACACCAGCAGGCCCGGCAAATCCAGGCAGTGATCGGCGTGCAGGTGGGTGAGGAAGATGTCGACCTCGCCCGGATCCAGGTGACGCTGCAACGCGCCGAGCACGCCGGGTCCGAAATCGATGACGGTCGGTGTCATATCCGGGCCGGTCAGCAGGTAACCCGACGCCGGGGAATCCGGGCCGGACACGCTGCCCGAGCACCCGAGGACGGTGAGGCGCATTCCCCCATGCTGCCACGCTGCATTCTCACTCAACGGAGGGATCCCCCAAATCGCCGACCGCGACCAGCGTCACCCCTACGACGCGAGACGGCCGGCGTCAGCCCCGCGACGATGACGACGTTCATGAGCAGAGAGTACCCATCCGGCAACCACTCCACCCACCGCCCCGAAAAGATGTCCTTGCCAAGAGATTTCCGGGTTGCTCGGCAGTACGCCCCACAGGATCGACCCGTAGACGGCCAGCACACCCAATCCGACCGCGATCTGCACCACATTCCGCGAGAACCAGCCCCAGCAGATCAGATATGTGAGCCAGCCGAACACCAGTCCCGAGGCTCCCACCGACACGGTGTGCGGCATGGCCGTCAGCCACACCCCCGCACCGGCGATCACCCAGATGATGGCGGTCGCCGCCAGCCCACGCCCGATCCCGGTCAGCAGCGTGAGCAGGCCGAGCACCAGCACCGGCAGCGTGTTCGCCAGCAGGTGCCCCCAATTGGCATGCAGGACAGGCGCGAACAGGATGCCGGTCAGGCCCTCGCCGGAACGCGGCCGCACCCCGTTCTGTTCGAGACGGCCGCCGGACACGCTGTCGACGGCTTCCACGCCGTACAGCAGCGCGGTGAAGCCCAGCGTCAGCGCAATGGCGCGCTGCCACAGCGATTTCAGGGCCCCCGGGCCGGACGAACCGGTGTCGCCGGTCGGGACGGGTGTGCGCCCCGCCCCCGGGTCGGCCAATTCCCTGCGCAGCCGCGCGATCCGCTCCGGATCGAACGACGCGCCCATGCCGCTGCCACCGCTCATGGCAAGACCTCCTAGCCCTGCCCCGAGCGTACCGCCGGATCAGGCCCAGAGCTGGCCGTCGAGCCTCTCCTCCGCCTCCTCCAGCGTGCCGTCGTAGGCGCCGGTGGACAGGTACTTCCAGCCGCCGTCGGCGACCACGAACGCGATATCGGCACGCCGCCCGGCCTTCTCGGCCTTCTTGGCGACCCCGAGCGCGGCGTGCAGGATCGCACCCGTCGAGATGCCCGCGAAAATGCCCTCTTCCAGCACCAATTCACGGGTGCGGCGGACCGCGTCGTAGGGGCCGACCGAGAATCGGGAGGTCAGCACCGACTCGTCGTAGAGCTCCGGGACGAAGCCCTCGTCGAGATTGCGCAGGCCGTAGACCAGCTCGCCGTAGCGGGGCTCGGCCGCGACGATGTCGATGCCCGGCACCTTCTCGCGCAGGAAGCGCCCGGTGCCCATGAGCGTGCCGGTCGTGCCGAGACCGGCCACGAAATGCGTGATCTCGGGCAGGTCGGCCAGAATCTCGGGGCCGGTGGTCTCGTAGTGCGCGAGCGCGTTGGCCGGATTGCCGTACTGGTAGAGCATCACCCAGTCCGGATTCTCGGCCGCGATCTGCTTGGCCAGCGCCACGGCCTGATTGGAGCCGCCCGCGGCCGGGGAGTCGATGATCTCCGCGCCGAACATGGTGAGCAGCTGCCGCCGCTCCACCGAGGTGTTCTCCGGCATCACGCACACCAGCCGGTACCCCTTGAGCTTGGCCGCCATGGCCAGCGAGATGCCGGTATTGCCGCTGGTCGGCTCCAGGATCGTGCAGCCGGGCGTGAGCCGCCCGTCGGCCTCGGCCGCCTCGATCATGCGCAACGCCGGACGGTCCTTGATGGAACCGGTCGGATTGCGGTCCTCGAGCTTGGCCCACAGGCGCACGTGCTCGTCACCGTCCCAGCGCGGGGACAGGTTCTTGAGACCCACCAGCGGAGTGTTGCCGAGGGTCGCGATCAGCGACTCGTAGCGGGCCACGGTCAGCGCGCCCCGCCGGCGACCGCGGGCAGGATGGTCACCGAGCCGCCCTCGGGCACCTCGGCGTCCAGGCCGCCGGTGAAACGCACGTCCTCGTCGTCGACGTAGACATTGACGTAGCGCTTGAGCTTGCCGTCCTCGAGCAGCTTCGCCGCCAGGCCCGGGTAGTTGGCCTCCAGGTCGGCGATGACGGCGGCCAGGGTCGCGCCCTGCGCCTGAACTCGCTTCTCGCCCTTGGTGATCGGGCGCATGATGGTCGGGATGGACACGGTGACCGACATCGGGGGGACTCCTCTGTTTCCGGGTGGACGCTAGGCGGGGTAGGCGGCGACGATCTCGACCGGTTCCTCGGTGACGACACCGTCGAGGATTCGGTAGCTGCGCAGCTCGTGCTCGTGCGGATCCCGGGTGGAGACCAGCACGTAGTGGGCATGGGGTTCGGAGGCGAAGGACACATCGGTGCGGCTCGGGTAGGCCTCGGTCGCGGTGTGCGAGTGGTAGATCACCACCGGCTCCTCGTCGGCCGCGTCCAGCTCCCGCCACAGGCGCAGGTGCTCGTCGGAATCGAACTCGTAGAAGGTGGGCGAGCGGGCGGCATTGATCATCGGCACGAACCGCTCGGGGCGATCGGAGCCCTCGGGACCGGCCAGGATGCCGCAGGCCTCGTCGGGGTGGTCGGCGCGCGCGTGCGCGACCATCGCCTCCACCAGGTCCGCCCTGATCACCAGCACCGTCGCATCCTTCCGTTCACGCCCGAAGCACCCGGCCGAACGGCCGAAACGCTCCCGTCAACAGGTGAGAATATGCCGGTATTCCCGGGGTGGCCGGTCACCCTCGCGCCCGGGTCGTCTCAATCGCCGAACAGGTCGCGGTAGGTCGGGATGCCCGCCACCGCCGTCGCGGACAGGATCGCGTCCACGATCGCCCGCTCCACGCACACCGCGGCCGCCGTGCACAGCTGGTCCACGATCAGCAGATCCGCGGGAAAGGCCGGGGGCAGTGGGAAATTCGGCTGCTGCTCGGCGGTCCCGGTGGCCAGCGCGAACAGGGTGTCGCCGTCCAGCGGGGAATGCGCGGGCCGGATGGCCCGGGCCAGGCCGTCGTGCGCGGTGGTGGCCAGCCGGCGGCAGGCCGCCGGATCCAGCGCCGCGTCGGTGGCGACCACGCCGATCGTGGTGTTGAGCACGGTGCCCTTCACCGCCAGCGCGTTGGCGGCGGTCAGCTGCGCGGCGGTGGGCGCGTGCAAGCCGAAGAACTCGGGACCGTCGGTGCCCGCACCCCACGGGAGCCCGGTGCGCGGATCGAACACCGAGCCGACCGGATTGGCCACGATCACCGCGCCCACCGTGATGCCCGCGGCCGGGCCTTCCGCGAAACGTACACTGGCCGTGCCGATTCCGCCCTTGATCGACCCCGCCCGCGCGCCCACGCCCGCACCGGCCGTACCGCGCGCGAACTCTTCCCCCGCGGCGTCGGCGGCGAGGAATCCGGCGTCGGCGTCGGGCCGGATGTTCCACGCGCCCACCGGCAGATCGAAGATGACCGCCCCGGGCACGATGGGCACCACACGCGAGGGATCGGTGGGATCCATCGGAATGCCCTCCCGATGCTCCTCCAGCCAGCGCATGACCCCGTCGGCCGCGGCCAAGCCGTAGGCGCTGCCCCCGGTGAGCAGGATCGCATTCGCCTGCCGCACAGTGTTTCCCGGATCCAGCAGGTCGGTCTCGCGGGTGCCGGGGCCGCCGCCGCGCACGTCCACCGCGGCGACCGCGCCGCCTGGCACACGCACCACGGTGCAGCCGGTGGCCGCGCCCTCGCCGAGAGTGGCGTTCGCATCCAGGAGGCTGTGGTGCCCGACCAGCACCCCGCCGACGTCGGTGATCGAATTACGTGGTCCCGCAATACTGTTCACGGCGCTCCTCCTCGGTGACCGGGTCCGGCTCGGTGCCCACGCTAGCGTCGGCGGGCGCGCTACGGGGCCAGCGCCTGGATCAGCGAGTCCTGCATCCAGGTGAGCCAGTGGTAGACCTCGAGGCTCGGGCCGCGGGGGTCGTCATCCGGGAAATGCTCGGGCGTGTCGGCGTCGATGTCGA
Source organism: Nocardia sp. CA-136227 (assembly GCF_050955695.1). NCBI lineage: Bacteria > Bacillati > Actinomycetota > Actinomycetes > Mycobacteriales > Nocardiaceae > Nocardia > Nocardia sp. CA-136227. The sequence goes on along the minus strand of NZ_CP192081.1, from coordinate 1,402,910 downwards.
GGGCCGTGCCCAGGGCCAGGCGGACGTCGTTGAGGGCGGTGAGCCAGGCGTCGGCCTGCTCGGGGTTGATGACGATACGGCCGCCCTGCGGGGGCAGCGTGTCCAGGACGACCCGGCCCGCGGCCACCTTGGATTCGATGATCTCCGGCTCGTGCAGGCTGCGCAGGGCGCTGTTCAGGTCGGCGCGCTCGGCGTCGGGGGAACCGGGTTCGGGGCGGTGGAAGTCCGGCAGCAGCCGCGCCAGCCGCGGGTCGGCGGGCGGGGTCGAGTTGCCCAGCTGTAGCCCGGTCAGCGCCGCGAGATCGTCCTCGGGGGCCGATTCGGCCCGGTCGACCAGCAGTCCGGTGACCGCGCCGACCAGGGAACGCAGGACGTCCGCCTCGTGGGCGTCCATTTCCGAACGCAGCTTCAGCCCGCCCAGGGAGTTCTTTCTGCTCCACTTCCGCACGGGTTCACCGTAGTCGCCTTGTTCACTCGTCACGTTGCATGGTCGCCCACAGCCCGGCGGCGTGCAGCCGTTGGACGTCGTGCTCCATCTTGTCGCGCGAACCGGCGGACACCACGGCCTTGCCATCGTTGTGGACCTTCAGCATCAGCTCGGTTGCCTTACCTTTGCTGTAGCCGAAGAGCTTCTGGAAAATGTAGGTCACGTAGTGCATGAGATTGACCGGATCGTCCCATACGACGGTGACCCAGGGCCGATCCTCTGCTTCCAGAATCTCGGAATGTTCAATGGCCTCCGGTGTCGCCTGTGCCGACGACAGTGTCGCGCCGACGCCCACCGAACCGGCGGTCATCTCGACAACGTCTTCTTCACACAGACCCATAACAACCAGGGTACGACTCGACCGCAACGAAACAACAGCAGCGCCCAATTGCCCTCCGCTTCGCTCCGGGCGGTTCGCGGCCCTGTTACCTCGTCCTTCCCTCCTCCGCTCCTCCGCTTCGCTCCCCCGCTCCAAGGCGGAGGTCTATCAAGCCGCAGTCCAGGACGAGGCGGGCCGCGAACTGCAGGCCTGTCGCATAGTCGGTGCTCTCCGTGTGCGTCCTAGAGTTGGCCCTGTGATGATCGCTGACGGACTGACCAGTACCGCCTTGCTGACCGACCAGTACGAGCTCACCATGCTGGCGGCGGCGCTGGCCGACGATTCGGCGCAGCGGCAGTGCACCTTCGAAGTGTTCGCTAGGCGATTGCCGAACGGTCGTCGGTATGGCGTGGTCGCGGGGACCGGGCGTTTGCTGGCCGCCCTGGACGAATTCCGTTTCGGGGAGCCCGAACTCGCGGTCGCCGCCAAGTTCCTCGACGATCGCACCCTGGAGTGGTTGCGCGACTACCGCTTCCGCGGCCGGATCGACGGTTATCGCGAGGGCGAGCTGTTCTTCCCCGGCTCCCCCATCGTCACCGTGCGCGGCACCTTCGCCGAATGCGTACTGCTGGAAACCCTGATCCTGTCCATCTACAACCACGACAGCGCCATCGCCGCCGCGGCCGCCCGCATGGTCAGCGCCGCCGGGGGCCGCCGCATGATCGAAATGGGTTCGCGCCGAACCCACGAACTCGCCGCCCCCGCCAGCGCCCGCGCCGCCTACCTGGCCGGCTTCGACGCCACCTCCAACCTGGAGGCGGCCCGCAGCTTCGGGGTGCCCAGCGCCGGGACCAGCGCGCACGCCTTCACCCTGCTGCACAGCGGCCGCGACGGCGCGCACGAGGCGGCGGCCTTCCGCAGTCAGGTCGAGGCCCTGGGCGTGGGAACCACGCTGCTGGTGGACACCTTCGACATCACCCGCGGCGTGGCCACCGCCATCGAGGTGGCGGGACCCGAATTGGGCGGGGTGCGTATCGATTCCGGCGATCTGGGCGTGCTCGCCCGGCAGGTGCGCGAACAGCTGGACGCCCTGGGCGCCATCCGCACCCGCATCGTGGTGTCCGGTGACCTGGACGAGTACGCCATCGCCGCGCTGCGCGCCGAACCGGTCGACGTCTACGGCGTCGGCACCTCGCTGGTCACCGGCTCGGGCGCGCCCACCGCGGGCATGGTCTACAAGCTGGTCGAGGTGGAGGGCGTCCCGGTCGCGAAACGCAGCTCCCACAAGGAGTCTCGCGGCGGCACCAAGCGCGCCGTGCGCCTGTCCCGCGACACCGGCACCGTTGTCGAGGAGATCGTCTACCCTGCCGTCTCGGACCGCCCCGAGTCCGACCGCTTCGAGGTCCGCGACCTCCAGGTCCCCCTGGTCCGCGACGGCGAGGTGCTCCCCGGCCTGCCGACCCTGGCCCAGAGCCGCGAACTGGTCGCGAAGGGCCTGATCAGTCTTCCGTGGGAGGGCCTGAAGCTGTCGGCGGGCGAACCGGCGATCCCGACGACCTTCCAGGGCTGACCGCCGAGCGGCACAATGCAGTACGAAACCCGAACCACTGTGGTTCGCCCAGGCCCCCGGAGGCAGTCCATGAGCCGAGCCCTGATCGTCGTCGACGTCCAGAACGACTTCTGCGAGGGCGGCTCGCTGGCCGTGGCGGGCGGCGCGGCCGTGGCCGAACGCATCACCGAATACCTGGGCGTCTCCGATTACACCGCGATCGTCGCCACCCGCGACTTCCACATCGACCCGGGCGCGCACTTCTCCACGCAGCCCGACTACGTCGACACCTGGCCGCCGCACTGCCGTGTCGGCACCCCCGGCGCGGACTTCCACCCCGCCTTCGACACCACCGCGATCCAGGAGATCTTCTCCAAGGGCGCCTACACCGCCGCCTACTCCGGATTCGAGGGCACGGCCACCGACGGCGACACTGCCCTGGACGCCTGGCTGCGCGACCGCGGCATCGACGCCGTCGACGTCTGCGGCATCGCCACCGACCACTGCGTCCGCGCGACGGCCCTGGACGCCCGCGCGGCGGGCTTCGACACCCGGGTCCTGCTCGGCCTCACCGCCGCCGTCTCCCCCGACAGCCTGTCCACCGCGTTGAAGACGCTGCGCGAGTCGGGTGTGGAACTGGCCGGGACGCTGGAGTAACCCGCCTGGTCGTCGGCGGAAATCGGTCCTGCCGGACGGCCCGCCGAGGTTTGCGCGAGGGTTGTCGGCAGCGGGCAGTAATCTCGTCGCGTGCCCGAACTGCCTGCCGTTCCCAAGCTCCTGGCCACCGCTGTACAGGCGTTGGGGGGTAAGGAACGCAAGGGGCAGCAGACCATGGCCGCGGCGGTCGCGCACGCCATCGACACCGGTGAACACCTGGCTGTCCAGGCCGGGACCGGTACCGGAAAGTCCCTCGCCTATCTGGTGCCGAGTCTGCGCCACGCGGTGCGGACGGGCCGGACCGTCGTGGTGTCGACGGCGACCATCGCCCTGCAGCGTCAGCTGGTGGATCGCGACCTCCCGCGCCTGGCCGACGCACTCGCGTCGGATCTGGGTCGCGTGCCGCAGTTCGCGATTCTCAAGGGGCGCAACAACTATCTGTGCCTGAACAAGATCAACAGTGCGATTCCGGACGAGCCGGAGCAGGAACTGTTCGACGCGTTCGCCATCTCGAAGCTGGGCCGCGAGGTCCAGCGCCTCAACGAATGGGTCTCCGACACCGAGAACGGCGACCGCGACGAGCTCACCCCCGGCGTCACCGATCGCGCATGGCGGCAGGTGAGCGTCAGCTCCCGCGAATGCGTGGGCAAGTCCCGCTGCGCGTTCGGCCAGGACTGCTTCGCGGAGAAGGCGCGCGCCGAATCCGCCCAGGCCGATGTGGTGGTGACCAACCACGCGCTGCTCGCCATCGACGCCATCAGCGGCATCCAGGTGCTGCCCGAACACGACGTGGTGGTCGTGGACGAAGCGCACGAGCTGGTGGACCGGGTGACCGGCGTGGCCACCGCCGAACTGTCCACCGGCGGCATCAGCGCCGCCGCGAAACGCTGCTCCAAGCTCATCGACGAACAGGAAGTGGACCGGCTCGAGGGCGCGGCCGAGGCCTGGCACGGCCTGCTCGACGACCTGCAGCCCGGCCGCTGGGACCGGATGCCCGACGGCGCGGCCCCGGTGCTCGCGCTGATCCGCGACGCGGCCTGGAACGCCCGCACCGCGCTGGCCCCGCAGGGCGGCCAGGCCGCCGATCCGGAGTCGGCGGCGGCCCGCAATCAGGCGCTGGCCGCGGTGGAGGAGGTGCACGACGCCGCGGTCCGGGTGCTGACCACCTTCGAGGAGGCCGATCCGGCCGCGCACCGCGATGTGGTCTGGCTGTCCTCGGAGGAGCTCCGCGGGGTGCCGCGCCGGACCCTGCAGATGGCCCCGCTGTCGGTGGGCGGTCTGCTGCGCAGCCGTCTGTTCGGCACCGCCACCGTGGTGCTGGCCTCGGCGACGCTGCAGATCGGTGGTTCCTTCGACAATCTGGCGGTGACCTGGGGGCTGCCGCCGCAGTCGTCGGCGGTGGTGGATCCGGCGCTGGCCAACGGCGCCGAGGCCCCCTCGGACGAGAAAGCGCTGCGCTGGAATTCGGTGGACGTGGGTTCGCCGTTCGATCACGCCAAGTCCGGAATCCTGTATGTGGCAAAGCATCTGCCCGCGCCGGGCCGGGACGGGCTGCCGCAGTCCTACCTGGACGAGATCGAACGTCTCATTCGCGCGGCGGGCGGGCGCACGCTCGGGCTTTTCTCGTCGATGCGAGCGGCCAAGGCGGCCACCGAGATTCTGCGTGAACGGCTCGATACGCCCGTGTTGTGTCAAGGTGACGACGCGACCGGCGCACTTGTCCGGAAATTCGCCGACGACCCGGAAACCTCACTGTTCGGAACACTTTCGCTATGGCAGGGCGTGGATGTCCCGGGACCGTCGCTGAGTCTGGTGATCCTGGACCGCATTCCGTTCCCGCGCCCGGACGACCCGCTGCTGGTGGCCCGCCAGCGGGCGGTCGAATCCCGAGGTGGCAATGGCTTTCTGTCGATCGCGGCGAATCATGCGGCGCTGCTGCTGGCACAGGGCACGGGCCGCCTGCTGCGCAGTGTGGACGATCGCGGCGTAATCGCAATTCTCGATTCTCGACTCGCGACGGCACGCTATGGCGGTTATCTCCGAGCATCTTTACCACCCTATTGGGAAACATCCGATCCCCAAGTTGTGACAAAAGCTCTCGAACGACTGACAAATAGTGTCGCACAATTGAAATGACCTGTGAGAACCCTCACAGGAGTAGCTCCTACTTCCGGGCAGAAGTAAATTGGATTTCGATACTCCGGTGAACCCCCAATTCCCACATCGGATGTGTCCGTAGTCCCCGCGCCAAGCCCTGCACGCGGCGCGGGGACCCGAAACTTCCCGATCGGGTTTCGCTACTTCACCGCAAGGGTGATGAGCGCGGCCACCACACCGAGCGCGATCGCGCCGGCACTCCAGGCCAGACCCTGACGCTGCCACGGACGGCCCGCGTCGAGCGAGATCCGGCCCGGGCCCGCGAACGCGAAGGCGACCGCCACGAGGCCGTAGACCGCGGGCAGCTCCCACCTCGCGAAGCCGCCGCTCCAGGTGACGTTCAGCGCATTGATCATGGTGCCCAGCACGATGGCCGCGGCCAGGGGCGTCACCAAGCCCAGCGCCAGCAGCAGACCGCCGACCACCTCGCTCAGCCCGGCCAGGGTGGCGAAGAACTTGCCCGGGTCGTAGCCCATTTTCGCGAACGCGCCCGCGGTGGCGTCCAGGCCGTAGCCGTTGAACCAGCCGAACAGCTTCTGACTACCGTGCACGGCCAGCAGGCCACCGACGCTCACCCGCACGATAGCGAGGCCGATGTCGGTGCCGGTCGGGGCCTTGGAGGTGGTGGCGTTCACGGTTGCGGTCATGGCGGGTCCTCATCCTTCGGGTCTATACGTTACTCCGGCAATCCATCCGGACCGTGGTCCGTTTCGGAGCCTACAGCAGGTCCCCAACGAGAGCGGGCGCGAGGCTATTCCGCCTCGCGCCCGAAAACTTGGATCGAGTTGCTTCCCCTACTCGGCCAGGAACCAGAAGTAGTAGAGGAACACCGCCATCAGCACCCACATGATCGGATGCACCTCGCGCGCACGCCGTTTCGCGATCATGACGATCGGATAGAACAGCAGGCCCATGGCGATGCCGTTGGCGATGGAGTAGGTCAGCGGCATGATGATCACGGTGATGAAGGCGGGCACCGCGAATTCGAGCTTGTTCCACTCGATCTCACCCAGCGCCCGGGCCATCAGCACGCCGACCACGATGAGCGCGGGCGCGGTCACCGCCGAGACGTCGGCGAACACCGCGAAGATCGGGAAGAAGAACAGCGCGATCAGGAACCAGCCCGCGGTGGCGACCGCGGTCAGGCCCGTGCGGCCGCCCGCCGAGACGCCCGCCGTGGATTCCACGTAGGCGGTGGTGCTCGAGGTGCCGATCACCGCGCCCGCGGCGGTGCCGACCGAGTCCGCGGCCAGGGCCTGCCCGGCGCGTTCCAGCTTGCCGTCCTTGCCCAGCAGCCCGGCCTGGTTGGCGACGCCGATCAGGGTGCCGGAGGCGTCGAAGAAGTCGACGAACAGCATGGTCAGCACGACCACCACCATCTGCCCGGTGAACGCGCCCGGCAGGTGGATGATGGCCTGGCCGAAGGTCTGATCCAGTCCGTGCGGCAGCGCGGCCACCGAGTCCGGCAGCTTCACCAGGCCGGTCACCATGCCGACCACGGTGGTGGCGAGGATGCCGTAGAGCACCGCGCCGTGCCAGCCGAGCACCAGGAAGACGACCGTCGCGACCAGGCCGAACAGCGCCAGCAGGGTGGTGCCGTGGTGGAAGTTGCCCAGGTGCACGAAGGTGTTCGGATCGGAGGTGACGATCCCGGCGCTCTTGAGGCCGAGGAAGGCCACGAACATGCCGATGCCCGCGCCGACCGCGAGTTTCATCTGCATGGGGATGGCTTCGATGATCTTCTCGCGCACCTTGGTCACCGCGAGGATGAAGAAGATGACGCCGGACAGGAAGGTGCCCGACAGCGCCTCCTGCCACGGAATGCCCATGTGCAGCACGACGGTGTAGGCGAAGAAGGCATTGAGGCCCATGCCCGGCGCGAGTGCGACCGGATACTTGGCCCACAGGCCCATGACCAGGGTGCCGAAGATGGCGGCGACCGCGGTCGCGGTGAAGACGGCCTGGACCGGCATGCCCTTGTCGTGGAGATCGCCGCCGGGGCCGTCGCCGAGGATGCGCGGGTTCACCGCGAGCACGTAGGACATGGCCAGGAAGGTGACGGTGCCGGCCATCAGCTCGCGCCTGAGGGTGGAACCGTGTTCGCTGATGCCGAAGTACCGGTCGACGCGCCCCTTGGTGCGCGTGAGGACGTCGGTGCTCATAGGTGGGGATCTCCAGTCGGCCGGAGGACAAAGGCTGCTGGTCACGCTAGTTGGTCGGACGGGTCGGTTCGCTCACCACCCCGGCGAACTGTGGGCAATCCCACCTGCCAGAGCGTTGGTTTCCGGGCATCACCAGCGCAATTGATCCGCAAATAAACTGATTACCGGCCGGTAATTAGAGATCCTTGACCGCCATTGTCTGGGACGTTACAAATACGTAATCCGCCGGGGTTGATCAGGGGAACCGGCCAGGCAGAAGTTGTACGCCAGTGGTTACCGAAGTCATCGACGCGGTCGCGGAGTTCGCGATCGACCGCCAAGCGCTCTGGGACGTCCTGATCGATCCGCAGACCTACCCCCGGCTATTTCCTGGAATCGGCTCCTGCGAGCCCGCCGACACCGTCGATACGCACCCCGCGTGGAATTTCCGGGTCGGCGGCGCGGATACCGAGATCCGCGTGGTGCGGGTCCAGCTGCACATCACCCGCGCCGGTGAGGGCTTCGAGCTGCATCACCCCGAGCACGGCAGCTTCGCGACGATCCGGCTGCGCGGCGACAGCGGGCACACCCGCGTCTACGTCACCTATTTCAAGGCCACGCACGTGCATCCACTGCTCACCCGGTTGCCGAACCACGCGGTGGTGACCTGGACGGTGGCGGGGCTCGAACGGGTCGCCGAGCTGATCCAGGGCGCGCCGACGGCCCGCATCGTCAATGCCGAGGATTCGCGAATGAAGTTGCAGGCCGGGGTGGTCCGGCAGATGGTGAGCTCCGGCGTGGTGCGCACCTATCGCCCCGATGTGGGCCTGCGACAGATCGGCGGCCTGGCCAAGTGGGGGTTCAGCCTGGGCGGCGGATACGCGGCGGCGGCCGCGCACTCCCCGCGCCGGGCGGCGGTGATCGACGACCGGTACTCGAGCACCTTCGACCAATTGCACGCGCGCAGTAGCGCACTCGCGGGCGCGTTCACCTCGCTCGGCTTCGGCCCCGGTACGTCGATCGGGCTGCTGTGCCGCAATCACACCGGCATGGTCGAGTGCATGGTGGCGGCGGGCAAGTCGGGCGCGGACGCGGTACTGCTCAATACCGGGCTGCCCGCGCGGCAGATCGAGGAGATCGTGCAGCGGCACCGGCTCTCGGCACTGTTCTCCGACACCGAGTTCGAGGATCTGGTGCGCCACGTGCCCGCCGACATCCCCCGCTTCACCGCCGACGACGCGCCGCCGGACGCGGGCCGCACCAGCATCGAGGACCTGATCGCCATGCGCCAGGATCCGCCGCGCAAGGCTCCGCGCCCGGGCCGGCTGGTGGTGCTGACCTCCGGCACCAGCGGGACGCCCAAGGGCGCGCGGCGCCCGCACCCCAAGGGATTCGGGACCGTGGCCGCGCTGCTGTCGCGAATCCCGTTCGGCACCAACGAGACCATGTTCATCCCGGCCCCGCTGTTCCACACCTGGGGGCTCGGGGCGCTGCAGATGTCGACGGCCGTACGGGCGACGGTGCTGCTGGGCGACCATTTCGACGCCGAGGACACGCTGCGCCGGGTAGCCGAGCACAAGGTCACGGCCCTGGTGGTGGTACCGATCATGGTGAATCGGATCCTGGATCTGCCCGAAGCGGTGCGCGCCCGCTACGACCTGTCGAGCCTGCGCATCGTGGCCAGTTGCGGTGCGCCGCTGGACGGCGCGACGGTGCTGCGTTTCCTCGACACCTTCGGCGACATCCTCTACAACGTGTACGGCTCCACCGAGGTGTCGTGGGCGTCCATCGCCGACCCCGCGGATCTGCGGGTGTCCCCCACCACCGCGGGCCGGCCGCCGCTGGGCACGAAACTGGCGGTGCTGGGCCCGGATCGGCGCCCGGTGCCGGTGGGCGCGACGGGCCGGATCTTCGTCGGCAATCACATGCTCTTCGACGGCTATACCGACGCCACCCCGCCCGACGAGGCCGACGGCATGCTCGACACCGGCGATGTCGGCTATCTCGACGCCTCCGGCAGGCTGTTCGTGGCCGGGCGCGACGACGAGATGATCATCTCCGGCGGCGAGAACGTCTTCCCGCGCGCGGTGGAGGAGGCGCTGTCGCATCTGCCGCAGGTGAGCGAGGTGGCGGTGGTGGGCGTGCCGGACCATGAATTCGGCCAGCGCCTGGCGGCTTTCGTGGTGCCGCGGCCCGGCTCGGGGCTGGACTCGGAGATGGTGCGCAACTACATCCGGCACCGGGTGAGCCGCTTCTCGGTGCCGCGCGACGTCACCTTCCTGGAGGCGTTGCCGCGCAATACGACCGGGAAGATTCTCAAACGGACGCTGATCGCGCCCGCCTGAGCGCGACTACGGGCTGGGCGAGGCGATCAGGCCCAGTTCCGCGTCCGAGGCCAGCAGCGAATGGTGCGGCAGGATGCGGATGGTGTAGCCGACCGCACCGGAGATCGGCACCGGCGTCCGGATGGTGAAAACGTCGGCGCCGGAATCGTTTCCGGCGTGCAGCATGGTGAAGCTGTGGACATCGGTGAGGTCGTCGCTGGGTGAGACCCGGCCCAGAACCGCCTGCACGCTGACGTCGGCGGGGGTCAGGCCGCCGAGGTCGATGCGGGCCCGCAGGTCCAGTTCCGCGCCGATCACCGGGATGTCGGGCAGCCCGGCACTGTCCACCTGCAGGACTTTCACGGTGGGCCAGGCGGATTCGACGCGGCGGCGGTACCCCGACAGGTCCTGCGCGCCCTTGAAGTCGTCGGCCGACACCGCGCCGAAGGCCGCGGCGGCGGGCGCGTAGTAGTCGACCGCGTAGTCGCGGACCATGCGCGAGGCCAGCACCTTCGGGCCCAGGGTCCGCAGGGTGTGGCGGACCATCTCCATCCAGCGCACCGGCAGGTCGTCGTGGTCGCGGTCGTAGAAGCGCGGCAGCACAGCGCGTTCCAGCAGTTCGTAGAGCGCGGACGCCTCGAGGTCGTCGCGGCGGTGCTCGTCGCGGACGCCGTCGGCGGTCGGGATGGACCAGCCGTTCTCGCCGTCGCACATCTCGTCCCACCAGCCGTCCTTGATGGACAGGTTGAGGCCGCCGTTGAGGGCGGACTTCATGCCGGAGGTGCCGCACGCCTCGAGCGGGCGCAGCGGATTGTTGAGCCAGACATCGCAACCCCAGTACAGGTAGCGGGCCATGGAGATGTCGTAGTCGGGCAGGAAAACGATGCGGTGCCGCACCGCCGGATCGTCGGCGAACCGGACGATCTGCTGGATCAGCGCCTTGCCGCCCTCGTCGGCCGGATGGGATTTGCCCGCCACCACCAGCTGCACCGGGCGTTCCGGATCGAGCAGCATGGCCCGCAGCCGGTCCGGGTCGCGCAGCATGAGGGTGAGCCGCTTGTAAGTGGGGACGCGGCGGGCGAAACCGACGGTCAGCACGCGCGGGTCGAAAACCTCGTCGACCCAGCCGAGTTCGGCCGGGGCGGCGCCGCGGTCGAGCCAGGACGCGCGCAACCGGCGGCGCACCTCGTCGACCAGCACGCCGCGCAGGGCATTGCGGGTGGACCACAGTTCCCGCAGGTCCACGTCACAGAGCCGTTCCCAGCCGCGGGCCTCCTCGACCAGTTCGTCGCCGATCAGCTCGCGGGCCTTGTCGATCCATTCGCGCGCGGCCCAGGTGGGGGCGTGCACGCCGTTGGTGATCGAGCCGATCGGCACCTCGGCGGCGTCGAAGCCCGGCCACAGCGGCGCGAACATGGCGCGGCTGACCTCGCCGTGCAGCTTCGACACGCCGTTGGCGCGCTGGGCGAGCCGCAGGCCCAGGTGGGCCATGTTGAACACCGACGGATCGGCCTCGCGGCCCATGGCGAGGATCCGGTCCACCGAAACGCCCGGCAGCACCGGGGATTCGCGCTCACCGTGCGCACCGCCGAAGTAGCGGCGCACCAGCGCGCTCGCGAAACGGTCGATGCCCGCCGGCACCGGGGTGTGGGTGGTGAAGACGGTGCCCGCCCGGACCGCGGTCAGCGCGGTGTCGAAATCCATTCCGGCGACCATGAATTCGCGGATGCGTTCGATGCCGAGGAAACCGGCGTGGCCCTCGTTCATATGGAAGACGTCCGGATCGGGCAGGCCGTTGGCGCGGGTGTAGGCGCGCACCGCGCGCACGCCGCCGATCCCGGCCAGGATCTCCTGTTTGATGCGGTGGTCCTGGTCGCCGCCGTAGAGGCGGTCGGTGACGGCCCGCAGTTCCGGATCGTTCTCGGCGATGTCGGAGTCGAGCAGCAGCAGCGGAATCCGGCCGACCTGGGCGATCCACACCCGGGCGCGCAGCACTCGGCCTTCCGGCATCGACACGTGGATGAGCACGGGCGCGCCGGGGTCGCCGTCGGTGAGCAGCCGCAGCGGCAGGCCCATGGGGTCCAGCGCCGGATAGTGCTCGGCCTGCCAGCCGTCGGCGGTCAGCGACTGCCGGAAATAGCCGGAGCGGTACAGCAATCCGACGCCGATCAGCGGCAGCCCCAGATCGGAGGCGGCCTTGAGGTGGTCGCCCGCCAGAATCCCGAGCCCGCCCGAGTAGTTGGGCAGGACCTCGGTGACGCCGAACTCCATCGAGAAGTAGGCGATCCCGCGCGGCCCGCTCTGCTGCTTCTGGAACCAGTGGGGCCTGGCCAGGTAGTCACGAAGGTCCTCGGCAGCGGCATCCACACGCCGCGTGTACGCCTCGTCCGCGGCCAGCTCGTCGAGCCGTTCGGCCGGCACCTCACCCAGCATCCGCACCGGATCGTTCCCGACCTCGACCCACAGCCCGGGATCCAGCTCCGCGAATACGTCCTGTGTAGGCCCATGCCAGGACCAGCGCAGATTGGTCGCCAACTCGGTAAGAGCAGCCAACCGCTCCGGCAAATGTGCACGAACGGTGAATCGACGCAATGCCTTCACAGTGCTTATTCTGCCCTCCGCTTCGCTCCGGGCTGGTTCACGGCCCCGAAGTCTCGATTCTTCCCTCCTCCGCTCCTCCGCTTCGCTCCCCCGCTCCGTCGGTCCAGAATCGAGACGGCCGTGAACCTTCGGAGCGGGTCTGATGCTGGTCAGCGGCATCCCCGCGCGGAGTATCCGGTAAGCAACCGATAACGTGTTTCACATGAGCGAGCAGCAGGTCGAGGCACTGGCCCCCGAAGAGCACCATGAGGGCGGGTTTCGGCCGATCCAAACCCTGGGCCGTGACGCCAGCCGGGGTGGGCCGCACTACGGGGAGTTCATCGAGCAGGTGCGCGGGCTGATGGACCGGGTTCGGCTGGCCTCCCCGACCGACGAGGTCGCCCTCGAGGCCATCGCCACGCTGAAGGAACTCAACGCCAAGCTCGACTCCGCGGTCGGCGACGAGTGGGACGCGCCCGCCTGGCACCGCAACGACCTGCCCGCGCGCGGCAATATCACCCTGCCGCCGTTCCTGATCGACGACGCGAGCGCCGACGGCGTGCACGCGCGCATCACCTTCCGCACCTTCCACCTGGGCGGCAATGCGGCGGCGCACGGCGGCCACATCGCGCTGGGCTTCGACGATCTGCTCGGCATGACCGTGGCGTTGAACACGCGCGCGGTCACCCGCACCGCCTTCCTGCACGTCGACTACCGGTCCATCACGCCGCTGAACACCGAGCTGAGGGTGCACGGCTGGGTGGAGCGGCAGGAGGGCCGCAAGGTCTTCGTGCGCGCCACCCTGCACGACGGCGACCGGCTGTGTGCCGAGGCGCACGGCCTGTTCCTGCTCCTCAAGCCGGGCCAGCAGTAGCCGCTCCGGTAAGTTCGAAGGCGTGACCGGCCGCATCGCCATCGATGACACCGCCCCCGCGATCCCCGGCGGCCGGCCGTCGAAGGCCGTGGTGGGCGAGGTGGTCCCGGTCCGGACCGTGGTCTGGCGCGAGGGACACGAGGTCGTGGCCGCGACCCTCGCGGTGCGGGGCCCGGGTTCGGCACGCACGCAACGCATTCGCATGAGCCCGGAATACGAGCCGGACGTGTTCAACGCGGTGTTCACCCCGAGCACGCCCGGCCGCTGGACCTTCCGCATCGAGGGCTGGAGCGATCCCATCGCCACCTGGCGCTCCGGCGTCGAGGCCAAGCTGGCCGTCGGGCAGAGCGCCGTCGACCTGGCCAACGACCTGGAGCTCGGGGCGCGCCTGCTCGACAAGGCCGCGCTCGCGGTGCCCAAGCAGCAGTGGCAGATCCTGCGCGCCGCGGCCGCCGCCCTGCGCAGCGACGCCCAGCTGCCCGCGCGCGTGGCGCCCGCCTTCGGCGCCGAGGTCGGCGAGATCCTGCGGGCAACCCCGTTGCGGGAGTTGGTGACCCACGGGCCGCTGCACACCGTGCAGGTGGACCGGCAGCGGGCGCTGTACGGCTCCTGGTACGAGTTCTTCCCGCGCTCCACCGGCGGCTGGGACGCCACGGGCAAGCCGGTGCACGGCACCTTCGCCACCGCCGCCAAGGATCTGCCGCGCATCGCGGCCATGGGGTTCGACGTGGTGTACCTACCGCCGATCCACCCGATCGGGAAGGTGAACCGCAAGGGGCCCAACAACTCCCTGACCGCGGGCCCCGAGGATGTGGGCTCACCGTGGGCCATCGGCTCCGACGAGGGCGGCCACGACGCCATCCACCCGCGGCTGGGCACCGAGGCCGACTTCGCCGACTTCGTCACGGCCGCCCGGGAACTGGGCCTGGAGGTGGCGCTCGACCTGGCGTTGCAGTGCGCACCCGACCACCCCTGGGTGACCGCGCACCCGGAGTGGTTCATCACCCTGCCCGACGGCACCATCGCCTACGCGGAGAACCCGCCCAAGAAGTACCAGGACATCTACCCGCTCAACTTCGACGACGACCCCGACGGGCTCTACGCCGAGGTGCTGCGCGTGGTCCGGCACTGGATCGGCCTGGGCGTCACCATCTTCCGGGTCGACAATCCGCACACCAAGCCCGCCGACTTCTGGGAGTGGCTGATCGCCGCGGTGCACAAGAAGCACCCGGAGATCATCTTCCTGTCCGAGGCGTTCACCCGCCCGGCCCGCATGTACGGGCTCGCCCGCCGCGGATTCAGCCAGTCCTACACGTATTTCACCTGGCGCACCCACAAGCACGAACTCGAGGAGTTCGGGCGGGAGCTCGCCGCCAAGGCCGACGAGGCGCGCGCCAACCTGTTCGTGAACACCCCCGACATCCTGCACGAGAGCCTGCAGCACGGCGGGCCCGGCATGTTCGCGATCCGGGCCGTGCTGGCCGCCACGCTCGGCGCGACCTGGGGCGTGTACTCCGGCTTCGAACTGTACGAGCACCAGGCGGTGCGCCCCGGCAGCGAGGAATACCTCGATTCGGAGAAATACCAGCTGCGCCCACGGCATTTCGCCGCGGCGGCCGCGCGCGGGGAATCCCTGGAACCGTGGCTGACCCGGCTCAACGAGATCCGGCGCGCGCACCCGGCGCTGCGGCAGGTGCGCTGCATCCACTTCCACCCCGTGGACAACGACGCGATCCTGGCGTTCTCGAAGATGGATCCGACCACCGGTGACGCGGTGCTCGTCGTGGTGAACCTGAACCCGTTCGGCACCGAACACGGCATGGTGTCGCTGGACCTGCCGGCCATCGGCCGTGAATGGCACGACCGGCCGGTGGTGACCGACGAGATCACCGGCGAGGAATACCACTGGGGCCAGAGCAATTACGTGCGCCTGGACCCGCATCGCGCGGCCGCCCACATCCTCACCCTGCCGCCGGTCCCCGCCGCCGCGCGCACCGAACTCGCCTATCGCAGATCGTTCCGATGAACCGGCGTGACCTCCTGCTGCTGGCGGCGGGCACGCATCCCGATCCGCACACCGTGCTGGGGGCCCACCCGCATCCGGACGGCACCGTCATCCGGGTGCTGCGCCCGCACGCGGACGCGGTCGCGGCCCGCGTCGGCGAGATGGATCATCCACTGACACACCGGGATCAGGGGGTGTTCGAGGTCGTCCTGCCGTTCCCGGAGCTGTGGGACTACCGGATCGTCGCCGCCTACCCGGGCGGGCGCACCGTGGTCGAGGCCGACGGCTACCGCTTCCTGCCCACCCTCGGCGATATCGACCTGCACCTGCTCGGGGAGGGCCGCCACGAGCGGCTGTGGGAGGTGCTCGGCGCGCATCCCCGGACCTACCCCTCCTTCGACGGTGAGGTGACGGGCACCGCGTTCGCGGTATGGGCGCCCAATGCGCGCGGCGTCTCCGTGATCGGGGACTTCGACGGCTGGAGCGGAAACACCGCGCCCATGCGCAGACTCGGCGATTCGGGCGTGTGGGAACTGTTCCTGCCCGGCATCGGGCCGGGGGCGCTCTACAAGTACCGGGTGCACGGGGCGGACGGGCGCGTGGTCGACCACGCCGACCCCATGGCCCTCGCCACCGAGGTGCCGCCCGCCACCGCCTCGGTGATCACCGAGAGCGAATTCACCTGGGGCGACGGGGAATGGCTGCGGGAACGCGCCCGCACCGACCCGCTGCGCGCGCCGATCAGCGTCTACGAGGTGCACCTCGGTTCCTGGCGGCCCGGTCTCGACTATCGCGAGCTCGCCGGGCAGCTCGCCGAATACGTTCTCGCCCAAGGCTTCACCCACGTGGAACTGCTGCCCGTGGCCGAGCACCCCTTCGGCGGCTCGTGGGGCTACCAGGTCACCTCCTACTTCGCGCCGACCGCCCGCTTCGGCTCCCCCGACGACTTCCGCTTCCTCGTGGATCACCTGCACCGCAAGGGCATCGGCGTGCTGCTGGACTGGGTGCCCGCGCACTTCCCGCGCGACGAATGGGCGCTGGCCCGCTTCGACGGCACCGCCCTCTACGAGCACGCCGACCCGCGCCGCGGCGAGCAACTCGACTGGGGCACCTACGTTTTCAATTTCGGCCGCCACGAGGTCCGCAACTTCCTGGTCGCCAACGCGCTGTACTGGATCGAGGAATTCCACCTCGACGGCCTGCGCGTGGACGCCGTCGCCTCCATGCTCTACCTGGACTATTCGCGCCCGGACTGGGAACCGAACATCCACGGCGGCCGCGAGAACCTGGAGGCCGTCGCCTTCCTCCAGGAAATGAACGCCACCGTGCACAAGCATCATCCGGGCGTGCTGACCATCGCCGAGGAATCCACCACCTGGCCCGGCGTCACCCGCCCCACCGAGGTCGGCGGCCTCGGCTTCACCATGAAATGGAACATGGGCTGGATGCACGACACCCTCGGCTACCTGGCCCGCGATCCCGTGCACCGCAGCTGGCACCACAACGAGGTGACTTTCTCACTCACCTACGCCTGGAGCGAGAACTATCTGCTGCCGATCAGCCACGACGAGGTCGTCTACGGCAAGGGCACGCTGTGGACCCGCATGCCCGGCGACGACTACGCCAAGGCGGGCGGGGTGCGGGCGCTGCTCGCCTACCTGTGGGCGCACCCGGGCAAGCAGCTGCTGTTCATGGGCCAGGACTTCGGTCAGCTCCGGGAATGGGACCACGACCGCGGACTGGACTGGCACGAGCTGGAGAACCCGCTGCACCGCGGCATCCAGGCCTTGGTCGGCGACCTCAACCGGCTCTACGTCGGGAATCCGGCGCTGTGGAGTCAGGACACCTCGCCGGGCGGGTACGCGTGGATCGACGCCGACGACCGCGACAACAATGTGCTGTCGTTCCTGCGGTACGGCACCGACGGGTCGATCCTCGCCTGCGTGTACAACTTCTCCGGGCGGCAGCTCAGTGGCTACCGCATCGGATTGCCGGAGTGCGAACAGGATTCGTGGTACGAGGTGCTCAATACCGACGCGGTCGCCTACGGCGGCAGCGGCGCGGGCACCGGCGGCCCGATCCCGGCCGAACAGCAGCCGTGGCACGGCCGCCCGGTCTCGGCCGCCCTCACCCTGCCCCCGCACAGCGCGATCTGGCTCTCGACCACGCCACCGGCCGCACGCGACTGACAGGTCCCTATTCCGGCCAGCCCGGCGAGCGTCCCAGCACCGCCAGAATCCGATCCAGCCTGGACGCCGGGGCACCGGGCACTTCCGGCGCGAACGACGCGCCCGGCCGCTCCCGCTCCGCGCCCCGCGGGACGGCCTCGGCCACCGGCAACGCCGCGCTCAGCAGGTCGTCGTCGAAGTCCACGGTCCGGCCGAGCGCCCGCGCGACATCCCAGGCGTGCACGACGTAGTCGATGAAGTGGAAGCTCACCGCCAGCGTCCCCGGGATGATGATGCCGTCGCGGACCTCCGGCAGTGGGAACTGCCGGCCGAGGACGCCCGGCTCGGCGAAGGTGGCCAGCACGTGCTCGGCCGCCGCGCGGTATTCGCCGAGCGGGTCCGCGCTCAGCGGCTGCGGCTTCCACAGCCCGATATCACCCTCACCGCGCGCCGCCGCCGCGAACCCGTAGTGCTGAACGATCATGTGCTCCAGCAGATCTCGCAGCGTCCAGCCCTCGCACGGGGTGGGCGCGTCCAAGTCGCCCGAGGTCACCCCCGCCACCACGTCGATGCTCGTCCGCACCGCGCGGGCGTCCAGCGCGAGCAGCTCCGTTCCCGAGGCCGGCAATTCTTCATATGTGCTTATCATACGCACTAGCTTACTAATTTCGAACGATCATGACCAGGAACAATCCGGCGAATTCCACACCAACGGGTCCGCTTCGGGCGCACCCTGGACGGACAGCCGGATCAAGCCCGGGAGGGCCTCGTGGACGAGCGCACCAAGATCACACTGGACGAATCCGAGATCCCGCGGCGTTGGTACAACGTCATCCCGGACCTGCCCGAACCCCCGCCGCCCCCGCTGCACCCCGGCACCGGGCAGCCTGTCGGCCCCGAGGACCTGGCCCCGCTGTTCCCCATGGAACTGATCCGGCAGGAAGTGAGCGGCGACCGCTACCTCGACATCCCGGACGAGGTCATCGACGTGTACCGGCTCTGGCGGCCGACACCGCTGTTCCGGGCGCGCCGACTCGAGAAGGCGCTCGGCACCCCGGCGCGCATCTATTACAAGTACGAGGGCGTCTCCCCCGCGGGCTCACACAAGCCGAACACCGCTGTGCCGCAAGCCTTCTACAACGCCGCCGAAGGCACCCGCCGCCTGACCACCGAGACCGGCGCGGGCCAGTGGGGCAGCGCGCTGTCCTTCGCCTGCGCGCAGTACGGCATCGACTGCGAGGTGTGGATGGTCCGCGCCTCCTACGACCAGAAGCCGCACCGGCGCACCCTCATGCAGACCTGGGGCGCCACCGTGCACGCCAGCCCCTCCCCGATCACCGCGGCGGGCGCGAAAATCCTTGCCGACCACCCGGATTCGCCCGGCAGCCTGGGCATCGCCATCAGCGAGGCGGTCGAGGTGGCCGCGGCCGACCCGTTCACCCGCTACGCGCTGGGCAGCGTGCTCAACCACGTGCTCATGCATCAGACCGTCATCGGCGAGGAGGCGCTGAAGCAGTTCGCCGCGGCGGGCGAACGCGCCCCCGACGTGATCATCGGCTGCACCGGCGGCGGCTCCAACTTCGCGGGCCTGTTCCTGCCGTTCCTGCGCGAAAAGCTCGCGGGCCGAGGGAATCCCGTCATCCGCGCCGTCGAACCGGCCGCCTGCCCGTCGTTCACCCGCGGCATCTACGCCTACGACTTCGGCGACACCGCGGGCTTCACGCCGCTGATGAAGATGCACACCCTGGGCCACGACTTCATCCCCGATCCGGTGCACGCGGGCGGTCTGCGCTACCACGGCATGTCGCCGCTGCTCTCGCACATGTACGAGCTCGGGCTGTTCGAGGCGGTGTCCAAGCAGCAGCGCGAATGCTTCGCCGCGGCGGTCACTTTCGCCAAGACCGAGGGCATCCTGCCCGCCCCCGAACCCTCGCACGCGCTCGCGGCGGTCATCGAGGAAGCCAACCGCTGCACCGCGTCCGGAGAGGAGAAGGTCCTGCTCACCGCGCTGTGCGGGCACGGCCACTTCGACATGACCGCCTACGAACGCTTTCTGGCGGGCGACATCCCCGATTTCGAGCTGCCCCAGCCTCGCATCGATGCCGCCCTCGCCTCGCTACCGAAGGTCTGAGACCCCTGCGTGCGGGGTCCGAGACCCGTCAGTACAGCGCGGCTGCCAGCTTGCGGCGGGCGGCGACGACCAGCGGCTCGGCCGGGTCGAAGAGCTCGAACAGCTCCAGCAGATGGGTGCGGACCCGGGTGCGGTCGTCGCCGGCGGTGCGCTTGACCTGGGCGATCAGCCGATCGAATGCGGCGTCGGGCTGCTGATTGAACATCTCGAGGTCGGCGGCGGCGATAGCGGCGTCCAGGTCCGCCGGGTCGGCGTCGGCCTTGGCCACCGCGGCCGGGTCGAGATCCTGCACACGGGAGATGAACTGGACCTGCCGCAGCGCGGCCTTGGCCTCGGCATTGTTCGGCTCGGCGGTCAGGATGTCCTGGTAGGCGGCGATGGCGTTGTCGAATTCGCCACGCTCCAAAGCCTCTTCGGCCGCCACGAAACGGGGATCCTCGGGAATCTCCGGCTCGGCGGCGTCACCCTCGCCGACACCGGGGAGCTTGCCGCGCACGGCGTCCACCACGGCGGCCAGCCACTGCGTCACCTGCTCCTCGGGCTGATTGCCGGTGAAGTCGGCGAGCGGCTGGCCCGCGGCCACGGCGACCACGGTCGGAATGCCCTGCACGCCGAAGGCCTGCGCGATGCGCATATTGGCCTCGGCCTCGACGGTTGCCAGATCCCAGTCGCCGCCGCTGCGGCCGACCAGCTGCTCGAGCAGCTTCACCAGCTCGATGCTGCCCGGGCTGCGCTGCGAGTACAGCGCCACCACCACCGGGACCTGGGTGGAGCGCCGCAGCACTCGATCCTCGAAATTGGCCTCGGTGACGGCGTGGTCACCCGGGACCTCCCCCGCGGGGGCGGCCGGCTGCTTGAGAGCGGACAGGTCCACAGCGCCCGACATGGCGGCGGCTGCGGCGGCGGAAGGACGGCGTGCGGGTCGAGTCACGCCATCCAGTTTGTCACGAAGCGGCGGCGGCGGGCGCCGGGGCTCCGCTCAGTTCACCCAGCTGACCCGTCTTGATCGCCCACCGCTCGAAGAGCACGGAGGTGAACGGCACCACCGAGGACGCCAGCGCGAGAAGCGTGGTCTTGCCCGGCCATTCGAACTCACGCGAGGCCAGCAGGCAGTTGATCGCGTACGCCAGGAACACGACGCCGTGCAGCATGCCGAACACCATCACCGGCCACTTGATCGGCTGATCGGCGATGCCCAGCGCGTCGGCGCGCTTCAGGGCCGAGCCGATGAACAGCAGCACCCAGGACGGCACCTCGAGCAGGCCGAAGAAACGCACACGCTTCGCGACCGTGGACAGGTCGAACAGATCACCCATGCCCCCCATTCTGCCTGACCGGCTACGACGCCCCGTAGTGGAGCTGGTCACACGAACGAGCAGGCCCCGGCTCGTTTCGGAGCCGGGGCCTGGTTCGGGCTACGGGATCGCGCTTACCGCACGCGGATGATCAGGGCGTCGCCCTGGCCGCCACCGCCGCACAGGGCGGCCGCGCCGACGCCGCCACCGCGGCGCTTCAGCTCGTTGGCCAGGTGCAGCACGATGCGGGCGCCGGACATGCCCAGCGGGTGGCCGATGGAGATGGCGCCGCCGTTGACGTTCACCTTCTCCGGGTCGATGCCCAGCGTGCGGGTGGACGCGATGCCGACCGCGGCGAAGGCCTCGTTGATCTCGACCAGGTCCAGGTCGGCGGGCGAAATGCCTTCCTTGGCACAGGCTTTCGCGATGGCGTTGGCGGGCTGGTCCTGCAGGGTGGAGTCCGGACCGGCGACGACGCCGGCCGCGCCGATCTCGGCGATCCAGCTCAGACCCAGCGCCTCGGCCTTGGCCTTCGACATGACGATCACGGCGGCCGCGCCGTCGGAGATCTGGGAGGCCGAGCCGGCGGTGATGGTGCCGTCCTTGCGGAAGGCCGGACGCAGCTTGCCCAGCGACTCCGCGGTGGTGTCGGCGCGGATGCCCTCGTCCTCGGCGAACACGATCGGGTCGCCCTTGCGCTGCGGGATGGAGACCGGCGCGACCTCGTCGGCGAACAGGCCGTTCTTCCAGGCCGCGGCCGCCTTCTGGTGCGAGGCGGCGGCGAAGGCGTCCTGCTCCTCGCGGCTGATCTTGTCGGTGTCGTTGCGCTGCTCGGTGAGGGCGCCCATGGCCTGGTTGGTGAAGATGTCGTACAGGCCGTCGTAGGCCATGCTGTCGCGCAGGTTCACGTCGCCGTACTTGAAGCCCTCACGGCTCTTCTCGAGCAGGTGCGGGGCATTGGTCATGGACTCCTGGCCGCCGGCCACCACGATCTCGTACTCACCGGCGCGAATCAGCTGATCCGCCAGGGCGATTGCGTTGATGCCGGACAGACACACCTTGTTGACGGTCAGCGCCGGGACGTCCATCGGGATCCCCGCGGCGACCGCGGCCTGCCGGGCCGGGATCTGGCCCGCGCCGGCGGTGAGCACCTGGCCCATGATCACGTAGTCGACCTGCTCGGGCGCGACCCCGCCCTTCTCCAGCGCCGCCTTGATGGCGATGCCGCCCAGGTCGGAGCCACTGAAATCCTTCAGCGACCCGAGCAGGCGACCCACCGGGGTACGCGCACCGGACACGATCACGGAGGTAGTCGTCACGTGGGGCCTCACTTACTGTGTGTCGTCACGGCTCCGCCAACCATCGGAGCCGTACTCCACGGTAACTCCAGGCACTTCGGCGGGGGTATGCGGGTGCGCGCTACCGTCAGTCCTGTGAGCACTACCGAGAACACCGCATTCATCCCGTCGGAATACGTCGTGGCCGTCGATCACGTGGGAATCGCCGTGCCGGACCTGGATTCCGCGGTCGCCTGGTACCGCGACAATCTGGGCATGGTGGAGACCCACCGCGAGATCAACGAGTCGCAGGGCGTCCACGAGGCCATGCTGTCGGTCCCCGGCACGCCCGAGGGCTCGGTCGCTCTCCAGTTGCTGGCTCCGCTCAACGAGGAGTCCACCATCGCCAAGTTCATCGACCGAAACGGTCCTGGCCTGCAGCAGCTCGCCTACCGCGTGACCGATGTCGAGGCGGTTTCCGAGCAACTTCGTGAACGGGGCTTGCGTTTGCTGTACGCAGAGCCGCGTGGTGGAACCGCTGGTTCCCGCATCAATTTCATCCACCCCAAGGATGCTGGCGGTGTGCTGGTCGAACTCGTCGAACCGGCCGCGAAAACTACTCACTAGTACCGTGTTCCGCCCTCCTAAAGAGGGCGTAACAACATTCGCGGTCGGGTCACCATCCGCGACGGTCAGGCTGTAGTTTGTGGGGCATGTCGTCCACTGAGCCCGATCGCAATCGCTTCGTCGCGCTGCCCTTTACCGTTGTGCGGAAGGGTTATGACCGTGACGAGGTGCGTAACTACTTCGACCGTTTCGATGCCGAGCTAAGGGTCACCGCCACCGACCGCGATGCCGCCGCCGCCCAGGCCCGCAACCTGGCCGCCCAGCTCGAGGATGCCCGGGACGAGATCGACGAGCTCCGTAAGGAAGTCGACCGGCTGTCCGTGCCGCCGACGACCGCCGAAGGCATGTCCGATCGCATCTCCCGCATGCTGCGCCTGGCCTCCGACGAGGCCTCCGAGGTCCGCGCCCAGGCTCAGGCCGAGGCCGCCGAGATGATCTCGATCGCCGAGCAGCAGGCCACCGAGATGCGTGGGAAGTACGAATCGCTCCTCTCCGAGACCAAGGAGAAGCGCGAAGCTCTCGAAATCGAATTCGAGCAGACTCTCGCCAACGCCCGCTCCGAGTCCGCCAAGATCGTCGAGGCGGCCAACGCCGAGGCCGATCGCCTCACCAAGGAGTCCGACGCCAAGCGCAAGGCGACGCAGCAGGACTTCGAGGTCACCATGGCGGAGCGGCGCACCAAGCTGACCCGCGCCATGGAGGAGCTCGAGGCCACCTCCCGCGCCGAGGCCGCCCAGCGCATCAAGGACGCCACCGACGAGGCCAACCGCCTCATCACCTCGGCGACCAACACCGCCGATCGGAAGATCGCGCACGCCAAGGAACTCGCCGAGGAAATGCGTGTCCTCCGCGGCCGCGTCCTGGCCCAGCTGCTCGGCATCCGCGGCCAGCTCGACTCGGTCCCGGCCATGCTCGCCGCCGTCAACCGCGAAAGCGAACTCCTCGACGGCGCACCGGAACAGCGCTCCCTCGGCAAGAACAACCGCAAGGCCATCTCCGAGGCGCACGACGACGAGGACCTCGTCGACGACCGCGAGAACGCCGACATCTCCGGCTAATTCCACCACCCCGGGCGACAACCCGTTCCGTACGAAGGCCGCCTCCCTACCGGGAGGCGGCCTTCCTTATGCGCACCCAGGGTTTATCAGGAACCACTGGTCAGATTGCAGACGAGGCTGTCGATAGCAGTCGAGGACTGCACGCTCCCGGCGCCGATGTGGCAGGCCAGTTCCGTGACATCGACATCCTGCGACAGTGTGCTGAGGACCGAACCGTCCGGGTTGAACTGCGTCGCGACGATATGGTGCATGCCCAGAGTCGTCGGCCGATAAGCGATTTCGGCGAAGGAGCGGTATCCGGTGCCGAAATCGTCTCCCGGACTCCTTGTGAAAACATTGGAACGTCAGATCGGGAGCCTAGCTAGGCGGGAGAGGGTGCAGCCGGGAACGGTCTCCCCCAATTTCTGGGGCGTCAGGACTCGGGGGGGTGGTCAGGACCAGCGGCGGGTGATGGTGCGGGTGTTGCGGCCCTTCCAGCAGCCGGTGTGCCAGTGGCGGCGGTCGTCCTCGCCGCCGTACTCGGCCCAGGCGACTATGTGCGGGGTGCCGGGCGGGATCACCTGATCGCAGCCGGGGCAGCGGTAGGGCTTGGTGGCACGGGTGCCGGGAACCGTTCGGACGATGAAGGATTCGTCGGTGCCGGGGCCGTGCTCGGTGCGGCCGAAGACGTCGCCGAGGGGGCGCGAATCCTGGTGGGATCGCGCCGAATCCTTGGGGCGGGGCTTGCGCCGGGGCATGGGCCTAGAAGAGCCGGAATTCGCTGGAGTCGGTGCCACGCAGGGCGTCGTAATCCAGGGTGAGGCAACGGATACCGCGGTCGGCGGCAAGGGTTTTCGCCTGCGGCTTGATCTGCTGGGCGGCGAAGACGCCGGCCACGGGAGCCAGCAGGGGGTCGCGATTGAGGAGCTCGAGGTAGCGGGTGAGCTGTTCCACGCCGTCGATCTCACCGCGGCGCTTGATCTCCACGGCCACGGTGGAGCCGTCGGCGTCCCGGCACAGGATGTCCACCGGGCCGATCGCGGTCATGTATTCGCGGCGGATCAAGGTGTACCCGGGGCCGAGGGTTTCGATGTGCTCGGCCAGCAGCTCCTGCAGGTGCGCCTCGACGCCGTCCTTCACCAGACCTGGGTCCACGCCGAGCTCATGCTTGGAATCCAGCTCGATGTCCTCGACCGTGATCCGGAGTTCCTCGCCGGCCTTGTTGGACACCACCCACAGTTGGCTTGTCTCGGAATCGGTTTCCCGCTCCTCCAGCCAGCACGGCGGGCTCATCCAATTGAGCGGCTTGTAGGAACCACCGTCGGAATGGACCAGCACCGAACCGTCGGCTTTCATCATCAGCAGACGACGAGCCATGGGCAGATGGGCGGTCAGACGGCCAACGTAATCGACCTGGCAACGAGCAATCACAAGGCGCACCGGTCGAGTCTAGTGACCGGGCTTCAGCCCAGCAGCATCAGGCAGGCGAAAATCGAGCCACCCGCCAACATCACGTACTCGGGAACATTCAAGGGCCGCACCACGCCGCCCTGCCGGCGAATCGTCAGCCGCCCGATACCCAGCCCCAGGCACAGCGCCAGGAAATGCCCCACATTGGTGAAGGTGTGCCACAGCACCACCCCGCCCAGCGCGAACGACAGCCAGGTGCCCGCCCAGACCCACCGCCGATGCGGTGGCAGCACGGCCACCAGGGCGCCCACCACGGTCATCGAGCCATAGCTGACGCCCACGTCCTGGACCATGGTGATGCTGCCGGGGATCAGCTGCGACTGCACAGCCACCCACAGGCCCAGCGCGACCAGCACGGTCGCGCCGATATGGCCGACGAAGAAAGTGTGCACAAGCTTCACAGCCCCGAACCTGCGCTCAGCCAACGCGAGCAGGCAGGCCAGCATGGGGACGATCAGGAAGGCCGTGGCCGCGCCCTCACCGACCAGGAACGCGCTGGAGAACAACGTGCCGAAACGGCCGTTGGTGAGATTGTGCAGGTTGGTGCTGGCGTGCAGCAGGATTCGCGACTCGCGAGGAGCGCTCACCATGGTCAGGGCGACAGCCACCGCCATCAGCACACCCACGTAGCTGTAGGTGGCGGGGAGCCAGAGGGCCGACCACCGGAAGCGGCGGACGGTGACGGGCCGCTGAGGCGCGGGCGCGAGGACCATACTGTCGATCATTGTCTTTCTCATCCAGCCGGGACTGGCTTTCGGCTGGGAACTCTCTGTGGGTATGTCCCCGGGATACCCGGGGAACATCAGAATACGCCAAAGGCCCCCAGCAGATTGCTGGGGGCCTTCGCGAATGATGTTCCGGCGGTGTCCTACTCTCCCACACCCTGTCGAGTGCAGTACCATCGGCGCAGGTGGCCTTAGCTTCCGGGTTCGGAATGGGACCGGGCGTTTCCCCACCGCTATAGCCGCCGTAACTCTATGAAACTATCCACGCGGTGCGACAAGGACTTTCGTCCTCCGCAACACATGTCGTGTGTTGTTTCAGATACTGCACAGTGGACGCGTAGCTTCTTTGTTGGTAAGTCCTCGGCCTATTAGTACCAGTCACCTACATCTGTTACCAGACTTCCAGTTCTGGCCTATCAACCCAATGGTCTGTTGGGGGCCTTACCCCCTCGAGGGGGTGAGAAACCTCATCTTGGAACAGGCTTCCCGCTTAGATGCTTTCAGCGGTTATCCCTTCCGAACGTGGCCAACCAGCCGTGCTCCTGGCGGAACAACTGGCACACCAGAGGTTCGTCCGTCCCGGTCCTCTCGTACTAGGGACAGCCTTCCTCAAGTTTCTAACGCGCGCGGCGGATAGAGACCGAACTGTCTCACGACGTTCTAAACCCAGCTCGCGTGCCGCTTTAATGGGCGAACAGCCCAACCCTTGGGACCTACTCCAGCCCCAGGATGCGACGAGCCGACATCGAGGTGCCAAACCATCCCGTCGATATGGACTCTTGGGGAAGATCAGCCTGTTATCCCCGGGGTACCTTTTATCCGTTGAGCGACACCGCTTCCACTTGCCGGTGCCGGATCACTAGTCCCGACTTTCGTCCCTGCTCGACCTGTCGGTCTCACAGTCAAGCTCCCTTGTGCACTTGCACTCAACACCTGATTGCCAACCAGGCTGAGGGAACCTTTGGGCGCCTCCGTTACATTTTGGGAGGCAACCGCCCCAGTTAAACTACCCACCAGGCACTGTCCCTGAACCCGATCAGGGTCCGAGGTTAGAGGTCCAATACGATCAGAGTGGTATTTCAACGATGACTCCACGAACACTGGCGTGCCCGCTTCACAGTCTCCCACCTATCCTACACAAACCGTACCGAACACCAATACCAAGCTATAGTGAAGGTCCCGGGGTCTTTTCGTCCTGCCGCGCGTAACGAGCATCTTTACTCGTACTGCAATTTCGCCGAGTCTGTGGTTGAGACAGCTGAGAAGTCGTTACGCCATTCGTGCAGGTCGGAACTTACCCGACAAGGAATTTCGCTACCTTAGGATGGTTATAGTTACCACCGCCGTTTACCGGGGCTTAAATTCTCAGCTTCGCTCCGAAGAGCTAACCGGTCCTCTTAACCTTCCGGCACCGGGCAGGCGTCAGTCCGTATACATCGTCTTACGACTTCGCACGGACCTGTGTTTTTAGTAAACAGTCGCTTCTCACTGGTCTCTGCGACCCCACCCAGCTCCAGGAGTAAATCCTTTCACCAGGCGTGGTCCCCCTTCTCCCGAAGTTACGGGGGCATTTTGCCGAGTTCCTTAACCACAGTTATCTCGATCGCCTTAGTATTCTCTACCTGACCACCTGTGTCGGTTTGGGGTACGGGCCGTGTACCAACTCACTAGAGGCTTTTCTCGGCAGCATAGGATCACTGAATTCGCCTCAATCGGCTACGCATCACGTCTCAGCCTCATGGGATACGGATTTGCCTATACCCCGGCCTACACGCTTACACCAGGTATTCCATCACCTGGCCCAGCTACCTTCCTGCGTCACCCCATCGCTTACCTACTACAGCCAGGGTCATGCGCAGCCGCGTTCCCTCTCGCCCGAAGGCTCGATAAGACCGCATTTGGGCACTTAGCACAACTGATTCGATATTTGGCGCGGATACACGGGTACGGGAATATCAACCCGTTGTCCATCGACTACGCCTGTCGGCCTCGCCTTAGGTCCCGACTCACCCTGGGCGGATTAACCTGGCCCAGGAACCCTTGGTCATTCGGCGGACGAGTTTCTCACTCGTCTTTCGCTACTCATGCCTGCATTCTCACTCGCATGGCCTCCACGGCTGGATCACTCCGCCGCTTCCCTGGCCATACGACGCTCCCCTACCCATCCAGACTCCTGGCCCGAAGGCGGGATAATGTCTGAATGCCGCGGCTTCGGCGGTGTACTTGAGCCCCGCTACATTGTCGGCGCAGAATCACTTGACCAGTGAGCTATTACGCACTCTTTCAAGGGTGGCTGCTTCTAAGCCAACCTCCTGGTTGTCTTCGCGACTCCACATCCTTTTCCACTTAGTACACGCTTAGGGGCCTTAGCCGGCGATCTGGGCTGTTTCCCTCTCGACTATGAAGCTTATCCCCCACAGTCTCACTGCCGCGCTCTCACTCACCGGCATTCGGAGTTTGGCTGACTTCGGTAAGCTTGTGGGCCCCCTAGGCCATCCAGTAGCTCTACCTCCGGTGAGAAACACGCGACGCTGCACCTAAATGCATTTCGGGGAGAACCAGCTATCACGGAGTTTGATTGGCCTTTCACCCCTACCCACAGCTCATCCCCTCAGTTTTCAACCTAAGTGGGTTCGGGCCTCCACGACGTCTTACCGTCGCTTCACCCTGGCCATGGGTAGATCACTCCGCTTCGGGTCCATAGTGTGCGACTCAGGGCGCCCTATTCGGACTCGCTTTCGCTACGGCTCCCCCACACGGGTTAACCTTGCCACACACCGATGACTCGCAGGCTCATTCTTCAAAAGGCACGCCATCACCTATTACAGCTCTGACGGATTGTAAGCGCACGGTTTCAGGTACTATTTCACTCCCCTCCCGGGGTACTTTTCACCTTTCCCTCACGGTACTAGTCCGCTATCGGTCACCAGGTAGTATTCAGGCTTATCGGGTGGTCCCGACAGATTCACAGCAGATTTCACGGGCCCGCTGCTACTCGGGTGCCCACCACATGAGCCAAGATGTTTTCGTCTACCGGACTCTCACCGTCTACGGTTGGCCATCCCAGACCAATTCGACTAACAACTTGGTTTCTTACTCATGCCCAATTCGGCAGAATTGGGAAGATGGGTCCCACAACCCCGGCTATGCAACGACTGCCGTCTATCACATCCACACGGTTTAGCCTCTTCCGCTTTCGCTCGCCACTACTCACGGAATCACTGTTGTTTTCTCTTCCTGTGGGTACTGAGATGTTTCACTTCCCCACGTTCCCTCCACACGCCCTATATATTCAGGCGCGGGTAACACGACATCACTCGTGCTGGGTTTCCCCATTCGGAAATCCTCGGATCTCAGCTCGTTTGACAGCTCCCCGAGGCTTATCGCAGCCTACTACGTCCTTCATCGGCTCCTGGTGCCAAGGCATCCACCGTACGCTCTTACACACTTACTAACAAAGATGCTCGCGTCCACTGTGCAGTTCTCAAACAACACACAAGTCCGAATCCGTGTTTCAGCACCAGCCCGAGCAAGCTCGGCGGTATGACTGAGGATTCAGTCTCGTCGTTTTTGATTCCTAGAAAGAATCGCTTTCGCGTGTTCTTTCAGGACCCAATAGTGTGTCGGTATATTCACCGCGCTCGAAGACATGGCTTCGAGCTAGGTGCGATGAAGGTTGTCAGTGTTCCACCCATGAGCGTCCGCGGTCCTTCAGATGAGGACTCAAACGGTCTCTGCCACAACCACTTTCACCTGTGTGAAGCGTCGTGGAGAAGTGCTCCTTAGAAAGGAGGTGATCCAGCCGCACCTTCCGGTACGGCTACCTTGTTACGACTTCGTCCCAATCGCCAATCCCACCTTCGACAGCTCCCTCCACAAGGGTTAGGCCACTGGCTTCGGGTGTTACCGACTTTCATGACGTGACGGGCGGTGTGTACAAGGCCCGGGAACGTATTCACCGCAGCGTTGCTGATCTGCGATTACTAGCGACTCCAACTTCACGGGGTCGAGTTGCAGACCCCGATCCGAACTGAGACCGGCTTTAAGGGATTCGCTCCACCTCGCGGTATCGCAGCCCTCTGTACCGGCCATTGTAGCATGTGTGAAGCCCTGGACATAAGGGGCATGATGACTTGACGTCGTCCCCACCTTCCTCCGAGTTGACCCCGGCAGTCTCTCACGAGTCCCCGCCATTACGCGCTGGCAACATAAGATAAGGGTTGCGCTCGTTGCGGGACTTAACCCAACATCTCACGACACGAGCTGACGACAGCCATGCACCACCTGTACACCGACCACAAGGGGGGCCATATCTCTATGGCTTTCCGGTGTATGTCAAACCCAGGTAAGGTTCTTCGCGTTGCATCGAATTAATCCACATGCTCCGCCGCTTGTGCGGGCCCCCGTCAATTCCTTTGAGTTTTAGCCTTGCGGCCGTACTCCCCAGGCGGGGTACTTAATGCGTTAGCTACGGCACGGATCCCGTGGAAGGAAACCCACACCTAGTACCCACCGTTTACGGCGTGGACTACCAGGGTATCTAATCCTGTTCGCTACCCACGCTTTCGCTTCTCAGCGTCAGTTACTTCCCAGAGACCCGCCTTCGCCACCGGTGTTCCTCCTGATATCTGCGCATTTCACCGCTACACCAGGAATTCCAGTCTCCCCTGAAGTACTCTAGTCTGCCCGTATCGACTGCAAGCTTGCAGTTGAGCTGCAAGTTTTCACAATCGACGTGACAGACCGCCTACAAGCTCTTTACGCCCAGTAATTCCGGACAACGCTCGCACCCTACGTATTACCGCGGCTGCTGGCACGTAGTTGGCCGGTGCTTCTTCTACAGGTACCGTCACTTGCGCTTCGTCCCTGTCAAAAGAGGTTTACAACCCGAAGGCCGTCATCCCTCACGCGGCGTCGCTGCATCAGGCTTTCGCCCATTGTGCAATATTCCCCACTGCTGCCTCCCGTAGGAGTCTGGGCCGTGTCTCAGTCCCAGTGTGGCCGGTCACCCTCTCAGGTCGGCTACCCGTCGTCGCCTTGGTGGGCCGTTACCCCACCAACAAGCTGATAGGCCGCGGGCCCATCTCGCACCAGTAAACCTTTCCAACAGCCCCCATGCAGAGGCTGCTCATATCCGGTATTAGACCCAGTTTCCCAGGCTTATCCCAGAGTGCGAGGCAGATCACCCACGTGTTACTCACCCGTTCGCCGCTCGTGTACCCCGAAGGGCCTTACCGCTCGACTTGCATGTGTTAAGCACGCCGCTAGCGTTCGTCCTGAGCCAGGATCAAACTCTCCGTTGAAGACTCTAGATGCACCCGAAGGCGAATCAGAAGTATCTCGAACCAGAGTCCGAAAACCTAGCAATCGTCGGCTGGAAAATTAGCCGACTTAAATGTCCAACCACCCTCACGGGGGTGAGAATGATTGGAACCAAATATAATATTTGGCACTGACATTCATCGACACACTATTGAGTTCTCAAAGAACACACGCACACACCAACATTCACCGGAGTAGATCCGGATGGTCGGTGAGGCTGCTTGTGAAGCTTAGCTCAGCCCTCGCAGCAGAACCAAATCCGCTGATCTTGCTGAACCAATGTGATCATCAGGCGCTCCTCGTACTACCTCGTTTCCCTAGCCTCTGGGGCCTGGGTCGGTGTCCGTGTCGCTCTGACCTGGAATAAGTTACGTGTTGGTTGTTCGCATGTCAAATCGCCTGTTCAGGACGGGTTTTCGTGAACACGTCCCGACACCGGCCGTTCAGTCGGAGGTTCCGACGCGTTCGATTTCCGCTCCGAGCCCGCGCAGGTTCTCCACGAAAGACGGGTAACCCCGGTCGATGTGGAAGACATCGTGGACTTCGGTGACACCGTCGGCCACCAGACCCGCGAGCACCAGACCCGCGCCGGCCCGAATGTCGGAGGACCACACCGGCGCCGAGGACAGTCGCGGAATACCGCGCACCACAGCGTGATGCCCGTCGGTGCGGGCGTCCGCCCCGAGCCGGATCATCTCTTCGACGAAACGGAAGCGCGCCTCGAAGATGTTCTCGGTGATCATCGAGGTGCCGTCCGCGATGGCGGCCAGGCCGATGGCCATCGGCTGCAGGTCGGTGGGGAAACCCGGGAACGGCAGGGTCGAGAAGTTCACGGCACGAGGGCGATCCGCCTGCACCACGCGAAAACCATCCGGTTCGAACGAGATTCGGGCGCCCGCCGAGCGCAGCTTGTCCAGCACCAGGGACAGGTGCTTGGGGTTGATGCCCGTCACCCGCACGTCACCGGTGGTCATGGCGGCGGCGATGCCCCAGGTCGCGGCGACGATGCGGTCGCCGATCACCCGGTGGGTAGTAGGGGCCAGCTTCTCCACGCCCTGGATGGTCAGCACCGAGGTGCCGGCGCCGGCGATCTTCGCGCCCATCCGGTTCAGCATGTTGCAGAGATCCACGATCTCCGGCTCACGCGCGGCATTGTCGATGACGGTCTCGCCCTCGGCGAGCACCGCGGCCATCAGAATGTTCTCGGTCGCGCCGACCGAGGGAAAGTCCAGCCGGATCCGCGCGCCCTGCAGCTCCTCGGCCCGGGCCACCAGACAGCCGTGCTCGATCTCCGAGGTCGCGCCGAGTAACCGCAGACCCTGCTGGTGCATGTCCAGCGGACGTGAACCGATCGCGTCACCGCCGGGCAGCGCCACCACGGCCCGCTTGCAGCGCGCCATCAGCGGACCCAGCACACACACCGAGGCGCGGAACTGGGTGACCGCCGGGAAGTCCGCGTGGTACTTCGGTTCCGGCGGCGTCGCGATATGGACCGTGCCGCCCTCGATGACCACATCGCAGCCGAGACCGCGCAACACGTCCGCCATCAACGGCACATCCAGGATGTCCGGGCAGTTCGTGATGGTGGTCGTACCCTCGGCCAGCAACGCGGCAGCCATCAGCTTGAGGACGCTGTTCTTCGCGCCGCCCACCGCGACCTCACCGACGAGCCTGCTGCCCCCGGTCACCAGAAACCGTTCACTCACGGGGGTCAGCCTAGTGGTCCTCTCCCGCGCTCGCGGCGTCTCCGCCCGGCCGCCACAGTATGTCGCCGTCCGGGTTGGCGACCCGGCCGAGGATGAACAGCAGGTCGGACAGTCGGTTGAGGTATTTGGCGGGCAGGACGTTGGTGTCGTCCGGGTGCGCCGCCACCGCGGCCCAGGCCGCGCGCTCGGCGCGTCGCGCCACGGTGCGCGCGGTGTGCAGCAGCGCGGCCAGCGGGGTGCCGCCGGGCAGGATGAACGAATTCAACGGCGCCAGAGGCTCATTGAACTCGTCGCACCACTTCTCCAGGCGGTCGATGTAGTCCTGGGTGATGCGCAGCGGCGGGTACTTGGGGTCGGCGACGACCGGGGTGGAGAGGTCCGCGCCCGCGTCGAACAAGTCGTTCTGAATGGAACGCAACACAGCCAGAATCCGCGTGTCCGGCTGACCGAGCGCGATGGCGACCCCGAGCGCCGCATTGGTTTCGTCACAGTCGGCATACGCGATCAGCCGCGGGTCGGTCTTGGCCACCCGCGAGAAATCGCTCAGTCCCGTGGTGCCGTCATCGCCGGTCCGCGTGTAGATCCGCGTCAAGTGAACGCTCACAGGGTCACACTATCGCTCTCGGTGTCGGGCTATCCCGCGCGGCGGCGGCGGATGCGCTCGGACGGGCGCGATTCCACCCAGGACAGGAAGGCCGCCATGGCGCCGCGGTCCAGGGCCAGCTCGTACTTGCCGTGACCGTCGGACACCATGACGATGACCTCGTCGGTCATGATGTCGTGCTCGTCGTCGGCCGGGGAGCGGCGCGGGCCCACCTCGATGGTGAGCCGCCGCATGGTGGAGTCCGGGCCCAGTTTCAGGCTGGAGAGTTTGTAGAAGAGGAGCGTGTCCTCGTCGTAGCGGATCAGGCCGTGCCGCCAGCCGCCGCCGTGTCCGCGCGCGGGCAGCACCCGCAGCAGCGCGGCGGTGCCGCCGCGACGCAGCATGACGAGGCGATAGGTCGAGGCCAAGGCCAATCCGACCAGCAGCAATACCAGAATGATCAGAAGCCACATCCCGGTTTGCAATGCCGCTCCGTCCCTTCACATCCGCGTTGCAGTCGATCATCGACCGGCCAGAAGCCGGGCCCCGCTTTCGGTCGATAGTAGCGACCGCGGAAACGCGGAGTCCGGCCATCCACCGAATGTGATGAATGCGCTGTTCAGCGAGGCGTCGAAGATATATGTCAGCCGATGGTGAACGGCTCCCCGTAGAGCACCAGATTACCGATGAAGGTGGCGGTGTCGACCTCGGCCGCGACGAACGCCCGCGCCTGGGCGTACCCGCCACAACCGTCCACCGAGAAGGTCTCGTCGGTCCAGCTCACGCTGGCGTGCGGACCCGGAACCTTGTTGTAGCGCTTGTGCGATTCCTGGCCGTAGTCGTCGGGCCGCTCCAGATCGAGCATCGGGCGCGCGACGGCCTGACCGGGTCCGAGCGTGATGCCGCTGCCCATCTGCTCGCTGAGGCCCAGCGTGCCCAGGGTCTGCAGGCTGGTGTCCGGGGTGTAGGCCTGGCCGCCGGCGTTGTTCGCGTTGATGCCGCTGATGTCGACCTGGCAGCCCACGATGTAGCCGGGGCTGATCTTGAGCGTCGAGTTCGAGGCGCTCGGGCCGTCGAGGTCGATACTGGCCACCGCCGTGGTCCAGACATTGCGATGCACGGGGGTGGATCCCATGGATCCGCTGATCTTGGCCGACTCCCCGGTGATCCGGACCGTCAGGTTGGTGCCGTCGGCGAGCTGCCGGGTGATGGAGCCCCCCGGGAGCGGAATGAAGGTGTCGGCGCGAGCGGGAGCGGCCGGGCCGAACCCGGACAGACCCGCCGCCGCGGCCAGCGCCACCCCCAGGATCCGTCCGCTCCGGGCACGAATTCCCTTGCCGTACATACGATCCCTTCCTTCGGAGTGGACTCGTCAGCCGATGCTGAACGGCTGTCCGTAGAGGGTGACCTTGTGGTAATCGACGCCGATGATCTCGACCACGGAGACCTGGCGGGCCTGCGCGAAACCGCCGCAGCCCTGGATCTCCATCGGGATGTCCTGATAGTTGATGGTGTAGGAGCCGCTCTTGACCAACTCGATGTTGTTGATCGCGACCCACTGCACCTGGCCCGGTGAGAGCGGGAAGCTGAATCCACCGGTCAGGCTGGGCGTGGAGCTGACGAGGACCGCGGCGTTCGCGCTCAACTGCCCCAGCGCGACCTGACAGCCGACGATGTAGCCGGTGGTGAGGTTGGACGATCCGTGCGTTCCCGAGTTGTTGGTGCCCGGAAAATTCAGCGGACCGTTGTTGGGACCGACATCCCCCTCCGGGGTCTCCACCTCGGCGGTGACATTGCCCGTCACCCACGAGGTCCGGCCCGCGCCGTTGGAGGCCAGCGACGGCGAAATGATCGCGCGCTCACCGACACTCGTGATCTTGACCCCCGGGCCCTCGATATGCCCGTCGGGCAGTGGCACGGTGACATCCGCGGCAGCCCTACCCGGTGCGACGAATCCGACCGCGACCGTGACGACGGCGACAGCGACCCCCCATGTGCCAATTCGAAGCCTGCTCATCAACCCCTCGCTCATCGTGCTGTTGCATCGTGGAGGTACAGCTGAGAATGCGGGAATTGCCGACCCATTGCCGGGTGCTTCAGATCACAACCCGGTGATCGGCGATTGCATTTAACCACACGGGGTTGACGCGAGAGCTATTACCGGGCGAACAGTCCGGAATCCGCGGCGGCCTACAGGTCCGCCGTTCACGAGGCCACTCACGGAACCGCTGAGCGGGATCGCCGATGGCCGTAAACTGGAACACGTTCTTATGCTCCCGACAATTGGGATGTCTTGGAAGGAGATTCCGTGGAAATTACCGCTGCGGTGGCCCGAGGAGCCGACGCGCCCTTCTCGATGGAGACCCTCAGCCTCGAGGAACCCCGTCCGGGCGAGGTGCTGGTGCGCATCGTCGCGACCGGCGTCTGCCACACCGACCTGGTCTCCAAGAGCGTATTTCCCGCCGAGTTGCCGATCGTTCTCGGGCACGAGGGCGCGGGCATCGTGGAGCAGATCGGCTCGGAAGTAACCGGAATCGAAGTGGGCGACCATGTTCTGCTCACCTACGCCAGTTGCGGCACGTGTTCTCGATGCGCCAACGGACTTCCGCCCTATTGCGAGAATTTCGTCATTCTGAACACCTCGGGCGGCCGCTCCGATTTCACCTCGCCGCTGAGCAACAATGGCGAGCGCGTCATGGGCGCGTTCTTCGGGCAGTCGAGTTTCGCCACCCACGCGCTGGTGTCGGCACGCAGCATCGTGGTCGTGGACAAGGATGTCGACCTGGTCGCCACCTCCCCGTTCGGCTGCGGCGTGCAGACCGGCGCGGGCGCGGTCGCCAATGTCATGAAGCCGGGCCCGAACGACTCGATCGCCATCTTCGGTGTGGGCGGCGTCGGCATGGCGGCGCTCATGGCGGCCCGGGCCATCGGCGCGGGAACCATTGTGGCCATCGACCTTTCCGCGGACCGCCTGGCCGTGGCCAAGGAGCTCGGCGCGGACGTCACCATCGACGGCGCAGCCGACGATGTCGTGGCGCAGATCGTGGCGGCCACCAATGGCGGCGCGAACTTCGCACTCGACACCACCGCTGTGAATGCCGTCATCGCCAAGGGCTTGGAAGCGCTGGCCCCCATGGGCACCCTGGTGCTCGTCGGACTCGGTGAGGCCAGCATGGACTTCGAGATCGGCCATCTGACCGGAAACGGCAAGGCTGTTCGCGGATGCATCGAGGGCAGTGGCGATCCGCAGAAGTTCATTCCGCAGCTTCTGCGGTGGCACGCCGAGGGCAAGTTCCCGATCGAGAAGATCAGCAAGACCTATGCCTTCTCCGATATCGACACCGCGGTCGCGGACGCCCACCACGGCACCACCATCAAGCCGATTCTCACCTTCCAGTGAGAAGCGGCACGCGCGCCTGGCCTGTGCCGGGCGCGCGTGTGGTTCGCGGGGCGTAGGAGCGAAAACAGCGGCGGCCCCGGGGATTTTCCCCGGGGCCGCCGCCGTCGTTATTCAGCGTCGAGCTCAGTGAGCCGCAGCGGCCTTCTCGAGCGCCCGCAGCTGACCCTGTGCCTTGGCCAGCGCGGCCGGGCTCGCATCCGCATCGGCGATGACGGCCTTGGCGGCCGCCTCGTCGATGTCGAAGGCGAAGTCGGCGGACTCGGCCAGCACGCGCACCGAAGTGGCGG
Organism: Nocardia sp. CA-136227; assembly: GCF_050955695.1. Lineage (NCBI taxonomy): Bacteria > Bacillati > Actinomycetota > Actinomycetes > Mycobacteriales > Nocardiaceae > Nocardia > Nocardia sp. CA-136227. The sequence goes on along the minus strand of NZ_CP192081.1, from coordinate 1,365,789 downwards.
TGACGGAGAAGAATCCGCCGTGCACGGCGACGACAACACGCTCGTTGTCATCGGACACGATGGTCACGGTGCCGCCTTCGACCAGCTGGCCGAGCAGCGGCTCGTGGCCGGCGAGAATGCCGATCTCACCCTCCGTGGTCTGGGCCGAGACGAAGGACGCCCGGCCCGACCACAGCAGTCGCTCGACGGCGACCAGATCAACGGACATATCTGCCATGGGTGACTACTTCCCGGCGATCTTCTTCGCAGCGGCCTCGACGTCGTCCAGGCCACCGCAGGAGTTGAACGCCTGCTCGGGCAGGTGGTCGAACTCGCCCTTGCAGACGCGGTCGAAGTCGTCGATGGTCTGCTCCAGCGGCACGACCGAACCCGGCTGACCGGTGAACTTCTCGGCCACGATGAAGTTCTGGCCGAGGAACTTCTCCAGACGACGGGCACGGCCCACGAGGACCTTGTCGCCTTCGGAGAGCTCGTCCATACCGAGGATGGCGATGATGTCCTGCAGCTCCTTGTACTTCTGCAGGATCCGCTTGACCTCGTTGGCCACCTGGAAGTGACGCTCGCCGACGATCGAAGCCTCGAGGATACGAGAGGTCGAGGTCAGCGGGTCGACGGCCGGGTAGATGCCCTTCTGCGAGATCGGGCGGGAAAGCTCGGTCGTCGCGTCCAGGTGGGCGAAGGTGGTCGCCGGCGCCGGGTCGGTGTAGTCGTCGGCGGGGACGTAGATCGCCTGCATCGAGGTGATCGAACGGCCACGGGTCGAGGTGATGCGCTCCTGGAGCTGACCCATCTCGTCCGCCAGGGTGGGCTGGTAACCCACGGCCGAGGGCATACGACCCAGCAGGGTCGAGACCTCGGAGCCGGCCTGGGTGAACCGGAAGATGTTGTCGATGAAGAGCAACACGTCCTGGTTCTGCACATCGCGGAAGTACTCCGCCATGGTCAGGGCCGACAGGGCGACGCGCATACGCGTGCCCGGCGGCTCGTCCATCTGGCCGAAGACGAGGGCGGTGTCCTGGAGGACGCCCATCTCTTCCATTTCCAGGTGGAGGTCGGTGCCCTCACGGGTACGCTCACCGACGCCCGCGAACACCGAGGTGCCCGAGAACTCGCGAGCGATACGGGTGATCATCTCCTGGATCAGAACGGTCTTGCCGACACCGGCGCCACCGAACAGACCGATCTTGCCACCCTTGACGTACGGGGTGAGGAGGTCGATGACCTTGACGCCCGTTTCCAGGATCTCGGTCTTACCCTCGAGCTGGTCGAAGGCGGGCGGCTGGCGGTGGATGCCCCACTGCTCGCCGTCGCGGCCCAGGCCGGGGGTGTCCAGGCAGTCGCCGAGCGCGTTGAAGACGTGGCCCTTGACGACATCGCCGACCGGCACCGAGATCGGCTTGCCGGTGTCGCGCACCTCGACGCCACGCACCAGACCGTCGGTCGGCTGCATGGAGATGGTGCGGACGATGTTGTCGCCCAGGTGCTGCGCGACCTCGAGGGTCAGGGTCTTCGCAACGGACGCGAGCGCGATGTCCACGTTCAGCGCGTTGTAAAGCTCGGGGATCGAGCCACGCGGGAACTCGACGTCCACGACGGGGCCGATGACGCGGGAGACGCGGCCAGTGCCGGCGCCAACCCGGGTTTCGTTAGTGACAGCTGCGGTCATTGGTTCTCTTCCGTGTCTAGTCGCGGTCCGAGCTCGACGCCAGCGCGTTGGCGCCGCCGACGATTTCCGTGATTTCCTGCGTGATTCCGGCCTGGCGCAGCGAGTTCGCGGTACGGGTCAGTGAATTCACCAGATCCGTCGCGTTGTCGGTGGCCGCCTTCATCGCGGTGCGGCGCGCAGCCGACTCCGATGCCGCAGCGTCGAGCAGCGACGAGTAGATCCGGGTGTTGATGTACTTCGGCAGCAGCGCGCCCAGCAGGCGGTCCGCGTCCGGCTCGAACTCGTACTGGGCAACCGGGTTGGAGTTGCCGTCGGAGAAGGAGTCCTCACCGAGTTCGAAGTTCTCGTCGACGTAGCTCACCTGAATGGGAGCCAGGCGACGCACCTCGGGAACCTGCGACAGCATCGACACGAAACGCGTGTAGACGATGTGCAGTTCATCGACGCCGGCCATGGTGCCGACCCCGTTGGGGGCGGCCACCTCGCCGTCGGCGCCCGCCATGAACGCCTCCACCAGGTGGTTGCACGCGGCGGAAGCGTCGGCGTAGTTGGGCGCCTGGGAGAACCCGGTCCACGAACCGTTGGTCGAGCGACCACGGAAGGTGTAGTAGGTCAGGCCCTTCGCGCCCATCACGTACAGCACCGGCTCTTTGCCCTCGGAACGCAGCGTGGTCAGCAGCTCCTCGGTGCGCTTGAGCACATTGGAGTTGTAGCCACCACACATACCGCGGTCACTGGTGATCACCAGGACCGCGGCGCGCCGCGGGTTGGACCGCTCGGTGAGCAGCGGGTGGGTGAGATTGCCACTGGCGCTGGCCAATTCGGCGAGCACCTTGGTGATCTCTTCCGCGTACGGCTTGGCAGCCGCGACCCGGGCCTGCGCCTTGCTGATTCGCGAGGTCGCGATCAGCTCTTGCGCCTTGGTGATCTTCTTGATCGAGCTCACGGAACGAATTCGGGAGCGCAGTTCGCGCACGCTTGCCATTAGCGGTTCACACTCCCTTCATTCCTCGAGTCAGACAGTCGCATTCGCTTCGCCGTTCTTACTTCTCGACGTGCTTGCGAGTGACGGACAGCGACTCGACCTCTTCGTGATCGAGCTTGCCGGCCTCGGCCTCGACGACACGGGTGCCGTCGGAAGCCAGGAAGCCCTGCTTGAACTTGTCGGTCGCGGCCTTGATCTCGTCGGCCGGCTCACCCTCGAGCTTCTTCGCGCCACCCTGGAGGGCGTCGAAGGAGGACTGCACCGAACCGTGCAGGAACTCGAGCAGCTCGCCGTTGAAGCGACGCACATCGCCGACCGGCACCGAGTCGTAGTAGCCCGCGTCCACCAGGAACAGCGAGACAACCTGGTCCTCGACCGAAACCGGGGCGTACTGGTCCTGCTTGAGCAGCTCGACCCAGCGCGCGCCACGCTCCAGCTGCGCCAGCGAGGCCGCATCCAGGTCGGAGGCGAAGGCGGAGAAGGCTTCCAGCTCACGGTAGGAGGCCAGCTCCAGACGCAGCGAACCGGCGACCTGCTTCATGGCCTTGGTCTGCGCGGCGCCACCGACACGGGAGACGGAGATACCGACGTTGATGGCCGGACGGACACCCTTGTTGAAGAGGTCCGACTCCAGGAACACCTGGCCGTCGGTGATGGAGATGACGTTGGTCGGGATGAACGCCGACACGTCGTTGGCCTTGGTCTCGATGATCGGCAGCGCGGTCATGGAACCGGCGCCCAGCTCGTCGGACAGCTTCGCGCAACGCTCCAGCAGACGGGAGTGCAGGTAGAAGACGTCACCCGGGTACGCCTCGCGGCCCGGCGGACGACGCAGCAGCAGCGAGATGGCACGGTAGGCCTCGGCCTGCTTGGACAGGTCGTCGAACACGATCAGGACGTGCTTGCCCTGGTACATCCAGTGCTGGCCGATGGCCGAACCGGTGTACGGCGCCAGCCACTTGAAGCCGGCGGAGTCGGAGGCCGGAGCCGCGACGATGGTGGTGTACTCCATCGCGCCGTGCGCCTCGAGGGCAGCCTTGACGCCCGCGATGGTGGAGCCCTTCTGGCCGATCGCGACGTAGATGCAGCGCACCTGCTTCGACGGATCGCCGGTGGCCCAGTTGGCCTTCTGGTTGATGATCGCGTCGATGCAGACCGCGGTCTTACCGGTCTTGCGGTCACCGATGACCAGCTGACGCTGGCCACGGCCGATCGCGGTCAGGGCGTCGATGGCGGTGATGCCGGTGGCGAGCGGCTCGCCGACGGGCTGGCGCTCCAGCACGGTCGCGGCCTGCAGCTCGAGCACGCGACGCTCGTCGGCCTCGATCTCGCCGAGGCCGTCGATCGGGGCGCCCAGCGGGTTCACCACGCGGCCGAGGAAGTTGTCGCCCACCGGGACCGAGAGCACGTCGCCGGTACGGCGGACCTGCTGGCCCTCCTCGATGGTGTCGAACTCACCCAGGACGACGGCACCGATTTCGGTGTCCTCCAGGTTCAGCGCGACGCCGAGCACGCCGCCGGGGAATTCCAGCAGCTCGTTGGCCATCGCGCCGGGGAGGCCGCTGATGTGGGCGATACCGTCGCCGGTGTCGGTGACTACGCCCACTTCCTCGATGGAGGTTTCCGGGGTGTAGCTCTGGGTGTAGCTCTCGATCGCGCTACGGATCTCATCGGGGGAGATCGTCAGCTCCGCCATGTTCTTCCTGCTCTCGCTGTGGTCTCGAATGTCGGTGTGTTACTGCGCTTCTGGCGTTCGTGTCTCAGGCGAGAGACTGACGCAAGCGCTGGAGGCGGCCGACGGCGCTGCCGTCGATCAGGTCGTCGCCGACGCGCACGACGACGCCGGCCAGCAGGCTCGGGTCTTCCTGCACGTGCACCGTGACGGGCTTGTCGTAGATGCGCTGCAGCGAAGCAGCCAGGTGCTCACGCTGCTGCGGCGTCAGGGCCACCGCGGCACGGACGTGCGCCACGATCTGCTCCCGGAGCGAAGCCGCCAGGTCGGACAGCTCGTCGATGGCCGCGCCGACATCGCCCTTGTGGCGCAGCACGGCCTGCTCGACCAGCTGCTGGGTGATGTCTTCGACCTTGCCGGCGAGCAGGCGCTGCACCAGGGCCCGCTTGGCTTCCGCCGGCTTGCCGTGGTCCTGCAGCGCCTGCTCCAGGTCCGGGTTGTCGTCGATGATCCGGGCCAGCCGGAACAGCTCGTCCTCGACCGCGGTCAGGCGGCCACGCTCGTCCGCGGCGCGCAACAGCGCCTCGCGGCCGAGCAGAACCAGCGTGTCGACCAGATCCCGGGCGCGCGACCAGTCCTGGGCCACGGCCGTGGTCAGCACGGCCAGCGTGGTACCGCTGATCTTGCCGCCGAAGACGCGTTCGGCCAGCTCGGCTCGCGCCGAGCTCGACACCGACTTATCCGCGAGCGCCACACGCAGCGAACGCTGGTCGTCGAGGACGGCGACAACGGCGAACAGTTCCGACCCCGTAGTAGCCGCGACGGTGTCGCTACCGGTCAGAGCGGCCCGAAGAGCTTCCCGCGCACGGGAACTCGCCTCGCGGCTCGCTGCGTACATGCTTCCCACTTTCGGTTCGTTACCTTCCGACCCCGATGCCGGCGTTCGCGTCCAGCTCCGCGAGGAACCGGTCGATCGACGCCGCCTGCTTGGCCTCGTCGGCCACCGACTGACCGATGATCTTCTCGGCCAGGTCGACCGCGGTACGGCCCAGTTCGGACCGCAGCTCGGTCACGATCTGCTGGCGCTGCGCCTCCAGCTGCGAGTGGCCGGCGGCCACGATGCGGTCGGCCTCGGCCTGCGCATCGGTGCGCATCTGCGACAGGATGGCCGCACCCTGGGTGCGGGCTTCCTCGCGGATGCGAGCGGCCTCGAGGCGAGCCTCGGCCAGCTGCTCCTGGTACTGCTGCAGGGTGGCCTGCGCCTCGGCCTGCACGGCCTCGGCCTTGGCGATACCGCCCTCGATCTTCTGCGAACGCTCATCCAGCACCTGGGTCAGGCGCGGGACGACGTACTTGGCGAAGACGAAGGCGATAACGATGAAGACGACCGCAGACCAGAAGATGTCGTACGGCTCGGGGATGAGGGGGTTGACGTCGTCGGACCCCTCAGCCGCAAGCAGATAGGTGCTGTTCATCGTTGATTCCTAGTCTTTGGCCGGAATCAGAAAATGAAGCCGGCGACGAGACCGATCAGCGCCAGGGCCTCGGTGAACGCGATACCCAGGAACATGTTGGTCCGGATGGTGCCCTGCAGCTCGGGCTGACGGGCGATGCCCTCGATGGCCTTACCGACGACGATGCCCACACCGATGCCGGGGCCGATCGCAGCGAGGCCGTAACCGATGGCGCCGAAGCCCTTGGACTTGGACTCGGCAACTTCAGCAGCCAGGTACGAGAGGGTGCTCATGTGTGTTTCATTCCCTTTCTGTCGCCCACCCGCCGGGCGGCGTGGAAGGCAGGTTTATGGAGTTGGTGCGGTCGGTCAGTGAGAGTCGGCGTGCTGCGCCAGACCGATGTAGACAGCGGTCAGCAGCGCGAACACGTACGCCTGCAGGAAGACCACCAGCAGCTCGAAGAGGGTGAAGCCGAAGCCCGCGAGCAGCGAGAACGGCGAGAACACCTTCATCCAGGAGGCGGCATCGAACAGGAAGAACTGGGTGGCACTGAAGAACAGCACCAACATGATGTGGCCTGCCAGCATGTTCGCCATGAGACGGACGGTGAGCGTGAACGGGCGCAACACGAAGGTCGAGATGAACTCGATGGGGATCAGCAGCACGTGCAGCGCGGCCGGCACATTCGGCACCACGATGGACGAGCGCATGTATTTCAGGAAGCCGTACTTCTTGATGCCCACGTAGTTGAAGGTGACGTAGGCGACGACAGCCAGCACCAGCGGCATGCCGATGCGCGCGTTCGACGAGATGTTCAGACCCGGAATAACGCCCGAGATGTTCAGGAACAGCACGGTGAAGAAGATCGACGCGATGAGCGGGAAGAACTTCTTACCGGATTCCTTGCCGAGCACCTCGTCGCAGATCTGCTCCTTGACGAACACCAGACCGGATTCGGCGACATTCTGCAGTCCGCGCGGAACCAGCTGAGGCCGACGGAAAGCGGCGAACATGACTGCCACGAGAACGACCGACATCAGGATGCGAATGAGCATCAAACGGTCGAGCTCGAAAGGCGTCCCCTCGAACAGCACTGCTGGAGGGAAGAAGTCGTTGAGTGACGGCGCGTGGAACTCGCCTGCCAAAATGGTGACGCTCAGCGTTCTCTCCCGTGGTCGGCCGCCAGGAGATAGTTTTCTCCTGCGGTTCGATCGGACATTGACGATCTGGTGGGTCGACTCAGGTCGGCTCGAAGTTCGTCAGCAGCTGTGGCAGTCACGCCCTGGCGTCTGTACGCGCGTCGGCGACATCGTCGACGGTGCAGAACCGTGACCCGAAAGGGTCCGGTACGGCTGTAAGCATAACCTGCTCTCAGGCGGGTCTCAGGCGACCCCCCCTGTTGATTCGGTTGGCTACAGGTAAAGAGTTTATCAAGTTATCTACGACAATGCGTAGGGGGTCGTGGAAACGCCGGATGAACGGTGTTTCGACGGCCGTGCCGGAGGGTCTCCGGCTACAGGTCACGCTCCACGTGAACGGTCGGAACCCGTTGGCGCAGAAGGCCGTAGGTCTCCGCGCCGAGCACGATGAGCAGAGCGCCGACCACGGTCAGGAAGAGCGCGCCGCGGCTGTAGAAGTCGTAGTTCTGCAGCACTGCGACGACAATCACTGCCAGCAGCAGCTTTCCGACCCAGCTGCCCAGCAGCACCAGGCCCTGCAGGCCCGATTCGATCTTGGCGCTGAACAGCACCGAGGCAGCCGTGGTCAGAATGAAGGCGCCACCCAGGGCGGAGCCGATGAGGGCGCCCCACAGGCCGGGCAGGCCGGCGAAGATCGACGACAGAATCGCCGAAACCACAACCAGCACAGCCAAACCGGCGATGCCGTAGCGCAGTGCCGCGCGCAGCGGGGCGTCGGGACCGGGATCGGAAGGCGTGCTCACGGACAGCAACTCTACCCGGCGGCGCGATCGCGCCCACGCGGCGGTTTGCGAACCGAGTTGATCCTCAGTTCCCGCCAGGACGGCACCGCGGTGACGATCAGCGCGAAGACCAGCCCCGCCGCGAACAGCAGCACCACCAGGCGGCGATCGGAGATCAACGAGGTGCCGACCGCGCCGAATGCGAAGACGCTCACCCACAGATAGATCACCAGCACCACGCGGCGCTGCGAATGCCCGATCTGCAGCAAACGGTGATGCAGATGCATTTTATCGGGAGTGGAGAAACTCACACCCGCGCGCACGCGGCGCACCACGGCCAAGACAAGATCAAGTACGGGAATGAACATCACCGCACCCACCAGCAACAACGGTGACAACAGACCCACGATGTCGCGCGGGCCGTAACCCTGCAGCGGAATTCGCCCGGACGCGCCGGTCGACACCGCCGCCAGCATCAATCCGATCAGCATGGATCCGGTATCCCCCATGAAAATGCGGGCCGGTGAGAAATTGTGTGGCAGAAATCCCAGGCACGCGCCGGCGAGGGCGGCCGCCAGCAACGCGGGCGGATACGTATCGGTGGAACCGCCCACCTCGTAGAGCAAACCCACGGTGAACACGAAAACCGCGACCGCCGCGATGAACCCCAGGCCCGCGGCCAATCCATCCAGGCCGTCCACGAAATTCATGGCGTTCACGACGGTCACCGTGATGCCAACCGTCACCAGACCGCCCTGCAGCGGATCCAGCACCACCGTCTCGTTGGTGAACGGGTTGTAGATGGCCACCCAGCTCAGGCCCATCACCGCCATCACGCCCGCCGCGGTGATCTGCCCCACCAGCTTGGTCAGCCAGTCCAGGCCCCAGCGGTCGTCGATGATGCCGACCAGCACGATCAGCGTCGCTGCGGCCAGGACCGCGGGAATGTCCTTCGGATAATCGAAGCCCCGGCGCAACGCGGGCAGCTGATGCGCGAACAGGACGGCCGCCACCAGACCCAGATAGATGGCCAGACCGCCCATTCGCGGAATCGGCTTCACGTGCACATCGCGTTCCCGCGGAATCGCCACCGCGCCGAAGGCGATGGCCAGCACCCGGATTCCGCCCGTGGTGAGGAAGGCGATGACCGCGGCGGCCAGCAGCACCAGCAGCAGCTCCCGCAGCGGGACAACCGCGCCCTGGCTGAATACGCCCTGACTCAGAAGCATCTAGCGGGCCGTCAGCGCGCGCCGGCCTGACGGAGTTCCTCGGGCGACATACCGAGCACCTCCGCGATCTTCTCGATCGGCACCGCGCCCTCACGCAGCACCCGCGGCGCGTCCGCGGTCAGATCCACGATGGTGGACGCCACCGCGTGATCGGCCGGACCGCCGTCCAGGTACACGCCGACCAGATCGCCCAGCTGCGCCTGCGCCTCCCCCACCGTGGCGGCCGGCGGCTGCCCCGACACGTTCGCGCTCGACACCGCCAGCGGGCCCACCTCGCGCAGCAACTCCAGCGCCACCGGGTGCAGCGGCATGCGCAGCATCACCGTGCCGCGCGCGTCACCCAGATCCCAGGCCAGCGAAGGGGCTTGCTGCACAACCAGACTCAGGCCACCCGGCCAGAACGCGCGGATCAGTTCCCGGGCCTGCGGGCGCACCGAGTACACCAGCCCGTCGATCGTGGTCCACGACCCGACCAGCACCGGCACCGGCATATCGCGACCGCGCCGCTTGGCGGCCAGCAACGCGCCCACCGCCTGACTGTCGAACGCGTCGGCGGCGATTCCGTACAACGTGTCGGTCGGGATGACGGCCAATCGACCGCTCTTCAGCGTGCTGCGCGCGGCACTCAGACCGGCGGCGCGGGAGTCGGGATCGGCACAGTCGTAGACGGTACTCACGGCTGACATCTTGGCACGGATCAACTCGCGATAGCTTTCAGGGGCAAGCCCCTGAAACCCCGAGGACTCCGGGGGCCGCGCCCCCGAACCCCCGCGAGGACTTCCCGGTGCAGCACACCGAACCGCCGCGGGGACTTCCCGAGCGCAACGCACCGAGCCCCAGCGAGGACTTCCCCGGCACGACACCGAGCCCCAGCCAGGACTTCCCCGGCACGACACCGAACCGCCGCCAGGGCTTCCTCGGTGCTGCACACCGAGCCCGCGACAAGAATTCCTCAGGTGGCGCGCCGACCCCGGCCGAGAACTTCCCCAGTCAGCGCGCCGAGCATGACGAGTCCCGGAAAGCGGCGCGCTGGGAGCGGGCATAGGCTCGCGGGGACGAAGGAGGCACGGACTCATGATGCGTGCGATCTGGAACGGGACGGTCATCGCCGAGGCCGCCACGACCGTGGAGGTCGAGGGCAATCAGTACTTTCCGGTGGAGTCCCTGAAGAGCGAGTACTTCAGTGAGAGCGCCAAGCACACCGTGTGCCCGTGGAAGGGCGTCGCGAGCTACTACACCGTCACGGTCGGGGGCGCGGAGAATCCGGATGCGGCGTGGTACTACCCGCATCCGAGTCCGCCGGCGCGGAAGATCGCGAACCATGTCGCCTTCTGGCGCGGCGTCACGGTCGAGGGCGAGCCCGGCTAGCGGTCAGTCCGCGATGCGGCGGGCGACCACGAAACGCGGCTTGCCCGCGAGGTCGGGGTGCTCGATCACGTCGGTGAAGCCGCCGTGCGCGGTGAAGAGGGCGGCTACGCCGGAGCCGTTGGTGTCGTCGTGTTCGACTGCGGCCGCGCCGTTTTCGCGGAGCAGGCGGCCGATGGTGGCGACCATCGGGCGGATGACGTCCAGGCCGTCGGGGCCGCCGAACAACGCGCGGTGCGGGTCGTGGTCCATGACCTCGGGGTCGAGCCGGGCGTCCTCGGGGATGTAGGGCGGGTTGGAGACGACCACGTCCACGCGGCCGTTCAGGTGGTCGAGGATGGCCGGATCGGTGACGTCGCCCGCGTGCAGGTCGATGGGGGTGTCGCCCTCATCGGCCAATTGCAGCGCATTGCGTCGGGCCCACGCGAGCGCCTCGGGATCGAGTTCGACCGCGTGCACCTCGGCGTCGGGGCGGGCGTGGGCGATGGCCAGGGCCAGAGCCCCGGAGCCGGTGCACAGGTCGACGACGATCGGCGGGTGTTCGTGGCCGATCTCCTCCAGCCGCGCCAGCGCCCAGGCGAAGATCAACTCGGTTTCCGGGCGGGGCACGAAGACGCCGGGACCGACCGCCAGATCGATCTCCCCCATGGCGGCCGTGCCCGTGAGGTGTTGCAGCGGAACGCGTTCCGCGCGGCGGGCGACCAGCTTGCGGAATTCCTCGAGCTGGTCCGGAGTGAGCATGGGCATCAGGACCAGGCGGCCGCGATCGACGCCCAGAACGTGAGCGGCGAGGTGTTCGGCGTCGGCGTTCGGGCTGGGGACCCCGGCCGCGGCCAAGATCTCGACCGCCTCCCGAATAGCCGGCCGCAATGGCGCACGACTCACCGTGCTCCCCCGCCTCTCCGAGACTTCAGCGGACGGCTGAGAGCCGTCGACAGCCGTGCACCCGTACCTGTGATCGGGCGCCGAACCGATTCTGGACGTACCCGAGGAGTTACCCCGACCGTAACGACATCAGTTGTCACGGTGGGAAACGATCCTCTGGTCGCGAACTCCCGTCCATGGCGGTTCGGCGCGCCGCTCATTCTGCGGCCAGGCGGGCCGCGCGGTCGGCCTCGCCGAGCGCGGTGAACAGGTCGTCGAGGTTGCCGTCCAGCACGGAGTCCAGGTTGTGGGCCTTGAAACCGATGCGGTGGTCGGCGATGCGGTTCTCCGGGAAGTTGTAGGTGCGGATCCGCTCGGAACGGTCCACCGTCCGGATCTGCGAGGCGCGTCCGGCCGCGGCGTCGGCGTCGGCCTGTTCCTCGAGCAGGGCCTGCAGGCGGGCCGCGAGGACCTGCTTGGCGCGGATCTTGTTCTGCAGCTGCGACCGCTCGTTCTGGCAGGTCACCACCAGGCCGGTGGGCAGGTGGGTGAGGCGCACCGCGGAGTCGGTGGTGTTGACGCCCTGGCCGCCCTTGCCGGAGGACCGGTAGACGTCGATGCGCAGGTCCTTCTCGTCGATCTCGACTTCCTCGACCTCGTCGGGTTCCGGATAGACGAGCACGCCCGCCGCCGAAGTGTGAATGCGCCCTTGGGATTCCGTGACCGGCACCCGCTGCACGCGGTGCACGCCGCCCTCGAACTTGAGCTTGGACCACACGCCGTCGCGGGAGGCTTCCTTGCTCTTGATGGAGAAGCTGGCGTCCTTGTACCCGTCCAGATCGGAGTAGGTGACGCCGAGCACCTCGACCTTCCAGCCGTGCCGCTCCGCGTACCGGATGTACATGCGGGCCAGGTCGGAGGCGAACAGCGCCGACTCCTCGCCGCCCTCGCCGGACTTCACCTCGAGGATGACGTCGTCGCCGTCGTGCGGGTCGCGCGGCGCGAGCAGGTCGGTGAGCTGCTTGTCCAGCTCCTCCACCTGCGCCTGCAGCCCGGGCACCTCGGCCGCGAAGGACGAGTCGTCCGCGGCCAGCTCCTCGGCGGCGGCGAGGTCGTCGCGCGCGGAGGTCAGCTTGTTGTAGGTCGACATGATCGGACCGAGCTCGGCGAACCGCTTGCCGACGCGACGGGCCGCGCCCGGGTCGTTGTGCAGCGAAGGGTCGGCGAGCTGGGTCTCCAGCCCCTGGTACTCGGCCAGGATGTCGTCGATCGCGTTGGGGGCCGTCTTGTCGGCCATCGCGGTTACTCCCGTCTTAGTAGGTCCATAAACGCACCGACGCCCGGCCTGCGGAGCGCAGGACGGGCGTCGGGGGGACAGCTACTTGGCAGCCTTGTCGCGCTTGCCGTAGCGGGCCTCGAAGCGGGCCACGCGGCCGCCGGTGTCCAGAATCTTCTGCTTGCCCGTGTAGAACGGGTGGCACTGGGAGCAGACCTCGACCGTGATCTGGCCCGACTCCTTGGTGCTCTTGGTCTGGAAGGTGTTGCCACAACCGCAGACCACGGTGGTGTCCACGTAAGTGGGGTGAATTCCTGCCCTCATTGGGTGTCCTTTCAATGGTCGCCGGGTCGCCTTCGAGAAGACGTGAACCGGAACCGACTAGAGGCATGGTTGCCGACGGAACAGTCTAAGCGCTGCTCCCACGTGGTCACCACGAGGGGTGACATGGGGCAGAACAGGCGCCCCGAGCCATTTGTTCCCGACCGGGACTCGGATGACTTCGCGAGCAAACCCGAAAGTCGAGTAGCGCGCTACTCAGGAATGCGAACACCTGTGTTCATAGAGTTCTCTCCAGGTGAAGGCCCCGCGAACGACCCGGAAAGGACGAATGGTGACCAGGAAGGAAGCGACAGCTGGGGGAATCCTGGCACTGCTCGCCCTTGTGGTCTTCGCGGGCTGGTGGATGGCTCCCGGAGAGTCCGGCAACGCGGTGGGATCCGTGAATCCGGCCCCACTCCCGCCGCGGGGGGACGACACCCTCACCTATCGAGCGGTCACGGCATCGGAGAACACCGGTGCCGTGACCGCGCTCGTTCTCGGCTTCATGATCGGCGGCGCGGCATTGATCGGACTGTTCTTCTTCAGTCCGGTCCCGGTTCCGGACATACGGCGGCGGCCCCGCCGAAGCGGGGCCGCCGTCGTGGTTCGCTGCGGGCGCGGGGCAATCGGTTGCCTTGCGCCACAGGCTTATTCGTCGATCGCGCCCGGGGCGGTCTTGGAGACCGTCATCAGGAACTCGATGTTGGACTTGGTCTTCTTCAACCGGTCCACCATCAGGTCGATGGCCTGATGCGAGTCCAGGCCGGACAGCACGCGACGCAGCTTGTGCAGCACGGCCGCCTCGTCCGGGGACATCAGCAGGTCGTCGCGACGGGTGCTGGACAGGTTCACGTCGACCGCCGGGAACACGCGGCGCTCGGCGATCTTGCGATCGAGCTTGAGCTCGGCGTTACCCGTGCCCTTGAACTCCTCGAAGATGACCGTGTCACCGGTGGAACCGGTCTCCACCAGCGCGGTGGCGATGATGGTGAGCGAGCCGCCGTTCTCGATGTTGCGGGCCGCGCCGAGGAACCGCTTGGGCGGGTACAGCGCGGTGGAATCCACACCACCGGAAAGGATTCGGCCCGACGCCGGGGACGAGTTGTTGTACGCGCGGCCGAGACGAGTGATCGAATCGAGCAGCACGACGACGTCCTGACCGGCCTCGACCAGGCGCTTGGCCCGCTCGATGGCGAGCTCGGCGACCGAGGTGTGGTCGCTCGGCGGGCGGTCGAAGGTGGAGGCGATGACCTCGCCGCGCACGGAGCGCTGCATGTCGGTCACTTCCTCGGGACGCTCGTCCACCAGCACCACCATCAGGTAGCACTCGGGGTTGTTGGTCGCGATCGCGTTGGCGATGTCCTGGATGACCATCGTCTTGCCCGCCTTGGGCGGGGACACGATCAGCGCGCGCTGGCCCTTACCGATCGGCATGATCAGGTCGATGATGCGTGTGGTCAGCTTGTTCGGCTGGGTCTCCAGCCGCAGGCGCTGGTTCGGGTACAGCGGGGTGAGCTTGTTGAATTCCGGTCGGCGCCTGGCACTTTCGACGTCGCCGCCGTTGACCGTGTCCAACCGCACCAGCGGATCGAACTTCTGACGCTGGTTGCTCTGGTCGCCGTCACGCGGGGCACGCACCGCACCGACGATGTGGTCACCACGGCGCAGGCCGTTCTTGCGGACCAGGTTCATCGACACGTACACGTCGTTCTGGCCGGCCAGGTAGCCGGAGGTGCGGACGAACGCGTAGTTGTCGAGGACATCGAGGATGCCCGCGACCGGCTGCAGGATGTCGTCCTCGCGGATCTCCATCTCGCGGGCCTCGCCGCCGCCACCACCGGCGCCGCCGTCGCGGTCCCGCCCACGGCGACGCTCACGGAAGCGGCGACCCCGACGGCCGCGGCCCTCTTCGTCGTCACCACCGCGGTCATTGCGGTCGCTGCGACCGGCGCCGTTCTGCTGACCGGCGTTCTGGTTGCGCTCACCCTGATTGCGCTCACCCTGGTCGCCGCGCTGACCGCGCTCGCCCTGGTTGCGCTCACCCTGGTTGCGATCGCGGCGACGCTCGCCGCCCTCCTGCTCGCCCTTGTCGGCGGCGGGGGCCTCGGCAGCGTCGGCCGCGCCACGCTGCTCGCGACCACGGCGCTGGCGGCCGCGGCCACGCTGGCCGCCGTCGCGAGTGTCCTCGCCACCCTCGGCGCGGGCGGTCTCGCCCTCCTCGCGCTTGGCCTCACGGGACTCCGCGGCCTTGGATTCGCGCGTCTCCGAAGCGTTTTGGCGGGACTCGGCCTTCTCGGCGCGGTCGGCCTTCGCCTCGGTCTTCGCCTCGGTCTTCGCCTCGGCCGGCGCCGCATCGGCGGACCGGGCGGACTTCTTCACGGACTCGGTGTCGGCGGCCGACACGGACTCCCCGCCGGTCGACGCGTCCTCGGCCTTCGACTTGGCCTTCCCCGTGGTCTTGCCACCACCGGTCGCGGGCGCCTTGATGGTGGCCCCGACCTGGTTCTCCTTGATAGCGGCGATGAGATCACCCTTACGCATCCCGGAAGTGCCTCGGATACCGAGTTCTCCCGCAAGCGCACGCAACTGCGGCAACAACATTCCAGTCAGCCCCGATCGTGCGACGTCAGTTTGTTCGCTCATCTTCGAAATCTGTCCGGAGTCACTTTCGCGGCTCCCCGAGGACGCTGGATCACTGTCCACCCCGGGTGTCGCGAGCAGGTCCGTATCTGTCACGGAAATCCTTTCCTTCCCTCGACCGCCGTGTGCCAGTTCGAGGGTTCCTCCTGCAGTCCGGACTCCTGCCGGACTCGGATGCCGTATCGCCTGTCCCGCCGGACCGGTGGGCTCGCCAAATGGTGGGAGAGATCATTCCAGTTGACTGGCTACCCCCAAGTTTCGAGCCTCGAGCTCGAGCCCGAGCAAGGAGCCTCTGGAGCGATTTGCCCTGATGAAGCACCGGCGTCTGACGCGCACGATGTACGGACTCGCTCAGGATAGCTCCCACCTTTTGCATCGGCAAGGCAGGCGCGCTGTCAATCCACCAAGACGCCGTCGGCGATGCCGGGCTCGAGCACGCGCAGTCCGTCGGCGATCGCGAGTTCGCGCAGTTCCTCGGGGAATTCGCTGGTCGCGAAGGCCAACACGGTCGGACCTGCGCCCGACACAGTAGCCGGAATGCCGGCCGCGCGCAGCCGTTCGATCCACTTCGTGGTGAGCGGCAGCGCCGAGGCGCGGTAGCCCTGATGTAGCCGGTCGGCCGTGGCGGGCATCAGCAGGTCAGGGCGCTGCGTCAAGGCGACTACCGCCAGCGCGGCCCGGCTGGCGTTGAAGGCCGCGTCGGCGTGCGGCACCGTGTCCGGGAGCAGGCCGCGGGTGTGCGCGGTGGAGGAACGCTCCTCGGGGATGAGCACCACCGGGCGCAGCGAGGCGTGCGGTTCCAGCCGCACCGCGCGGTAGACGCGGCCGTGCAGCTCCGCCGTGCCGTTTCCGGCTGCGGGACCGTCGGTTTCGGACCAGGACACCACGATCCCGCCCAGAATGCTGGCCGACGCGTTGTCCGGGTGGCCCTCGAATTCCGAGGCCAGCTGCACCATCACGTCATCGCCGTAGGCCAGTCCGGCATCGAATTTCGCGGCCAGGCCGCGGCCGGCGGCCAAGCCGCCGACCACCGCCGAAGCCGACGAGCCCATGCCCCGCGAATGCGGAATCACGTTGCGGCACACCACGTCCAGGCCGTCCGCCCACACGCCCGCGGCCTGCAGGCCGCGTTCGATGGCGCGCACCACCAGATGCGAAGGGCCCCAGGGCACATCATCGGCGCCCTCCCCCTCGACCCGGATGGTCAGGCCGGTGTCGGTGGTGGACACCGTGATCTCGTCGTAGAGACCCAGAGCGATTCCCAGGGAATCGAATCCCGGACCCAGATTCGCGCTGGACGCCGGAACCCGCACGGTGACGGAGATTCCGGCGGGCAGCGTCCGCGTCATGAGCTGTGCGTCGCGCGCGGTCAACTCAGGCCAGCTCGAGCTCGTGGGCCACGGCGACCGGGTCGACCGCGATCGGCTTGACCTCGGGCATCCCCTTGAGCGCGTTGTCCGGGTCCTTGAGACCGTTGCCGGTCACGGTGCAGACCACGGTGAGACCGGAATCCAGCCAGCCCTCGGCGCGCGCGGCCAGCAGACCGGCGACCGACGCGGCGGAGGCGGGCTCCACGAAGACGCCCTCGGTGGCCGCGACCAGGCGGTACGCGGCGAGGATTTTCTCGTCGGTGGCCGCGCGGAAGGCGCCACCCGACTCCTCCTTGGCGTTCATCGCACCGTTCCAGGACGCGGGCGCACCGATCCGGATGGCGGTGGCGATGGTCTCCGGGTTCGGCACCGGAGCACCGTTGACCAGCGGCGCGGCACCCGCGGCCTGCACGCCCAGCATGCGCGGGCGCGAGGTGGTGACGCCGTCGGCGAAGTACTCGCTGTAGCCCTTCCAGTACGCGGTGATGTTGCCCGCGTTGCCGACCGGGAGCACGTGCACGTCGGGGGCCTTGCCCAGCGCGTCGGCGATCTCGAAGGCGGCCGTCTTCTGGCCCTCGATGCGGGCCGGGTTCACCGAGTTCACCAGGCCGACCTCGGGGAAGTCGGAGGTGACCTTGCGGGCCAGCTCCAGGCAGTCGTCGAAGTTGCCGTCCACCTGGATGATCTTCGCGCCCAGCATGACCGCCTGGGCCAGCTTGCCCATGGCGATCTTGCCCGACGGGATCAGCACCGCGCAGTGCAGTCCGGCGCGGGTGGCGTACGCCGCGGCCGAGGCCGAGGTGTTGCCGGTCGAGGCGCACAGCACGGCGGTCTTGCCGTTGTACTTGGCGTCGGTCATGGCCATGGTCATGCCACGGTCCTTGAACGAGCCGGTCGGGTTCGCGCCCTCGACCTTGAGGTACACCTCGCAGCCGGTCAGTTCCGACAGGTGGTGTGCGGGCACCAGCGGGGTGCCGCCCTCGAAGAGAGTGACGGCCTTCCAGTCGGCGGGAATCGCGAGACGATCGCGATACGCGTCGATCAAACCCGGCCACGGCGTGTGCACAGGTGCAGCAGCGCGTGCGGTTGCACTCATTCCTCGGTGCCTTCCAATCTCAGAACACTGGTCACGGACGTGACGGAGTCCAGTTCGGCCAATGCGGCAACGGTATCCGCCAGCGCGGACTCCAGCGCGTGGTGGGTCACCACAACCAGGCGCGCACCCTCGTCGTGCCCCTCCTGGCGGACCGTCGAGATGCTCACACTGTGTTTGGCGAATTCCCCGGCGACCGCTTCCAGCACACCGGTGCGGTCGGCGACCTGCATGTTCACGTGATAGCGGGTCGGGGTGTCGCCGATCGAGGCGATCGGCAGCTCAGCATAGACCGATTCGCCCGGTGCGCGGCCACCGTAGAACTTGTTGCGCGCCGCCATCACCAGATCGCCCATCACGGCCGACGCGGTGGGAGCGCCGCCGGCGCCCTGCCCGTAGAACATCAGGCGGCCGGCGTTCTCGGCCTCCACGACCACGGCGTTGAACGCGCCGCTGACCGCGGCGAGGGGGTGCTTGCGCGGGATGAGGGCCGGGTAGACGCGCACGGAAATCTTCTCCTTGCCGCCCTCGTCGGTGACGCGCTCGGCCATGGCCAGCAGCTTCACCGTGCAGCCCACGGCCGCGGCGGTCTCCAGATCCTCGGAGGTGATCTTGGAGATGCCCTCGCGGTAGACGTCGCCGGAGGTGACGCGGGTGTGGAAGGCGACCGAGGCCAGGATCGCGGCCTTGGCGGCGGCGTCGTAGCCCTCGACGTCGGCGGTCGGGTCGGCCTCGGCGTAGCCCAGGCGGGTGGCCTCGGCCAGCACGTCGTCGTAGTCGGCGCCGGTCTCGGCCATGGCCGAGAGGATGAAGTTGGTGGTGCCGTTCACGATGCCGACCACGCGGTTGACCCGGTCGCCGGACAGCGACTGGATGAGCGGGCGGACCACCGGGATGGCGCCGGCCACGGCGGCCTCGAAGTAGAGGTCGGCGCGGTGGTTCTCGGCCGCGGCGGCCAGCTCGCCGGTGTAGTCCGCGAGCAGCGCCTTGTTGGCGGTGACCACGGACTTACCCGCGTTCAGGGCCGCGGAGATGAGGGCGCGGGCCGGGTCGATGCCGCCCATCACCTCGACGACGATGTCGACGTCGTCGCGGGTGACCAGGGCCTCGGCGTCGGTGGTGAGCAGGTCGGCGGACAGGCCGCGGTCCTTGCTCAGGTCCCGCACCGCGACGCCGCGCAGCACGACGGGGGCGCCGACACGGTTGCACAGGTCGTCGGCGTGGTCACGAATGATGCGGACCACCTCGGTGCCGACCGTGCCCATGCCGAGGACCGCGACACCGATCGGGTGATCCGATCCCCACACGCCGTTCTTCGCAGCGTTGTTCGCCACCTCGGTCATGCCTTCACCTCCAAGCTGAGTAGGTCCTCCACCGTTTCACGGCGGAGGATCAAGCGCGCCTTGCCGTCTCGCACCGCGACCACCGGGGGCCGGGTGAGCATGTTGTAACGGCTCGACATCGAGTAGCAGTACGCGCCGGTCGCGGCCACCGCCACCAGGTCGCCCGGGCCCACATCGGCCGGGAGCCAGGTATCGCGGATGACGATATCCCCACTCTCGCAATGCTTTCCGACCACTCGGGCCACCACCGGACCGGCCTCGCTGGACCGCGAGACCAGCCGGCAGTCGTACTCGGCCTGGTACAGGGCCGGACGAATGTTGTCGCTCATGCCGCCGTCGACGCTCACATAGCGTCGGCGATTGCCGCCGTCGAGCACAACATCTTTGATGGTGCCCACCTCGTAGAGGGTGACGGTGCCGGGACCGGCGATGGCGCGGCCCGGCTCGACGGCGATGGTCGGCATCGGCAGCCCGGCGCGCTCGGCCTCCTCGGCCACGATGCGGCGCAGGTTGGCGGCGAAGCCGTCCAGGGCGGGCGGATCCTCGTGCGGCAGGTACGAGATGCCCAGGCCGCCACCGAGATCCAGGATCCGCATCTGCTCGGCGCGTTCCATGCCGAACTTGTCGGCGACCTCGCGCAGCAGGCCCAGCATGCGGCGGGTGGAGATCTCGAAGCCGTCGATCTCGAAGATCTGCGAGCCGATGTGCGAGTGCAGGCCGAGCAGGCGCAGGTTGTCGGATTCGAAGACCCGCGCGATGGCCTGCATGGCGTCGCCGCCCGCGATGGAGAAGCCGAACTTCTGGTCCTCGTGCGCGGTCGAGATGTACTCGTGGGTGTGGGCTTCCACGCCGACGGTGACGCGCACCAGCACGTCGACGACCTTGCCCGCGCGCTTGGCGACGGCTTCCAGCCGCTCGATCTCGATCAGCGAGTCGACGACCACGTCGCCGACGCCCGCCTCGACCGCCATCTCGAGTTCGGGCACCGATTTGTTGTTGCCGTGCAGCGCGATTCGCTCGGCCGGGAAGCCGGCGTGCAGCGCCACCGCGAGCTCGCCGCCGGAGCAGACGTCCAGGTGCAGGCCCTCGTCGCGGATCCAGCGGGCGATCTCGCCGCACAGGAACGCCTTGGAGGCGTAGTGGACTCGCGCGCCGTCGCCGAAGGCGCGGACCATGTCGCGGCAGCGGGAACGGAAGTCGTCCTCGTCGATGACGAACAGCGGGGTGCCGTACTCGGCGGCCAGCTCGTGCACCGGCACACCGGCCAGCCGCACCACGCCGTCGGCGTCGCGGGAGGCGTTGCGCGGCCACACGTTCGCGGGCAGCTCGATCATCTGGGCGGGCGCGCTGGGGCGCTCGGCCAGGGTGGGCGCGTGCGGAATGTCCGCGTGGCGGGGACCGGCGGGGTGGGCACTCATCTACATACGCTCCGGAGCACTGACGCCTAGCAGGCCGAGGCCGTTGGCGAGAACCTGACGGGTGGCTTTGACCAGCTCGAGACGAGCGGCGTTGAGCGGGGTGACCTCGTCGTCGCCCTGCGGGATGACGCGCAGCGTCTTGTCGGACTGGAAGGGGTGGTACGCGCCTGCCAGCTCCTCGAGGTAGCGGACGACGCGGTGCGGCTCGCGCATGTCGGCGGCGGTGGCCACCACGCGCGGGTACTCGCCGAGGGTGCGGATCAGCTCGCCCTCGCGGTCATCGGTGAGCAGCGCGAAATCCGGTGCGATCGAGGCGTAGTCGAACGCGGCGGAGTTGCCGATGATCTGGTTGGTGCGGGCGTGCGCGTATTGCACGTAGTAGACCGGGTTCTCACTGTCCTGGCGGGTCCACAGGTCCAGGTCGATGTCGATGCTGGAGTTCACCGAGGAGCGCACCAGCGAGTAGCGGGCGGCGTCGACGCCGATCTGCTCGACCAGGTCGTCGAGGGTGACGACGGTGCCCGCGCGCTTCGACATGCGGACGGCGGCACCGTCTTTCACCAGGTTCACCATCTGGCCGATGAGCACCTCGACGGTGTCGGGGTTGTCGCCGAAGGCGGCCGCGGCGGCCTTCAGACGCCCGATGTAGCCGTGGTGGTCGGCGCCCAGCATGTAGATGCACAGGTCGAAGCCGCGCGAGCGCTTGTTCTGGAAGTAGGCGATGTCACCGCCGATGTAGGCGGACTTGCCGTCGCTCTTGATGACGACGCGGTCCTTGTCGTCGCCGTACTCGGTGGAGGCGATCCACCAGGCGCCGTCCTTCTCGTACAGGTTGCCCGACGCCTTGAGCTCGTCGAGGGCCTTCTCCACCGCGCCCGAGGCGAACAGCGAGCTCTCGTTGAAGTACACGTCGAAGTCGGTGCCGAATTCGTGCAGCGTCTTCTTGATGTGCGCGAACATCAGCTCGACGCCCGCGCTGCGGAACAGCTCGTGGCGCTCGGTCTCCGGGAGTTCCAGCACGCCCGGGTTGGCCTTCACGACGGTGTCGGCGATGTCGTTGATGTAATCGCCCGCGTACCCGTCCTCGGGGGTCGGCTGCCCCAGCGCGGCGGCGACCAGCGAGTTGGCGAAGCGGTCGATCTGCGCGCCGTGGTCGTTGAAGTAGTACTCGCGGGTGACGTCGGCGCCCTGCGCGGCCAGGATGCGGCCGAGCGCGTCGCCGACCGAGGCCCAGCGGGTGCCGCCCAGGTGGATGGGGCCGGTGGGGTTGGCGGAGACGAACTCCAGGTTGATCCTGGTGCCGCTCATGGCGTCCGCGGTGCCGAACTCCGCGCCCGCCTCCAGGATCTTCTCCACGATCGCGCCCTGCGCGGCCTTGGCCAGGCGGATGTTCAAAAAGCCGGGTCCCGCGACTTCGGCGACCTCGATGCCCTCGGCGGCGGTCAGCGCCTCGGCGAGCAGGGTGGCGAAATCGCGCGGGTTCATTCCCGCCTTCTTGCCTACCTGCATGGCCACATTCGTGGCATAGTCACCGTGCTCGGGGTTGCGGGGACGCTCCACCTTGACCTCGTCGGGCAGGACCGCAGGGTCGGATCCACGTTCGACAAGTACCTTCGCCGCGGTAGCACGAAGGAGATCTGCAAGGTCAGCTGGAGTCACGAGTCACTATCCTATGGTCTGAGCAGGTGAACGCCGCGAGCGGGCACCACCGGGCAGGTGCCCAGCAAACGATGCGGCCGCGTCGTTTGATTGTCCGACACGTCGAAAAGAGCACAACAAGCATGCCGAGCAAGACCAGTGCCAAATCGGCCAAGGCCATCAAGGCCGCGGGCAAGTCCGCCGGGTCGTCCCGCAAGGGCGGTGGCGGCGGACTGGGCGGTAAGCGCCAGATCCCGTGGCTCATGATCGGCGCCGTCGTCTGCGTCCTCGCCCTGATCGGCGGCATCGCCTGGGTGCTCGTGCCGAAGATCCAGGACAAGCAGGAGCAGAACAAGTACACGCCGTCCGCGCAGAAGAAGGATCCCTCGGATCAGATCTCCGGCGTGGTGAAGAAGGACTACGCGGCGGGCCTGCACATCTCCGCGACCCAGCGGGTGGCCTACGACCAGGCCCCGCCCTTCGGCGGTCCGCACGACAGCTCGTGGGCGGCGTGCACCGGTGTGGTGTACCCGGTGGCGATCCGCACCGAGAACGCGGTGCACTCGCTCGAGCACGGCGCGGTCTGGATCGCCTACAACCCGGACAAGCTCGACAAGGCGGGCGTCGACACGCTGTCGGCCAAGGTCAAGGGCAAGCCGTACACCCTGATGTCGCCGTACCCGGGCCTGGATTCGGCCATCTCGCTGCAGTCGTGGGGCCACCAGCTCAAGCTGGACAGCGCCGATGACAAGCGCGTCACCCAGTTCATCACCGCGCTGCGGCTGAACCAGTACGCCTACCCCGAGGTCGGCGCGGACTGCGCGAACCCGACCTTCAAGACCGACAACCCGCCGGCCTTCGACCCGAGCGCCCCCGGCCCCGACGCGGTCCCGATGGACGGCACCGGTGCGACCAAGGCGCAGAACGAGACCGGCGGCACCCCGGGCATGCCCGGCGGCATCCCCGGCTTCCCCGGCGGCATCCCGAGCCTGCCCGAGGGCACCCCGGGTCTGCCGACCGACGCCGGCCTGCCCGGCGGCATCCCGACCATCCCGGCCCCGACCGACGGCCCGACGCAGCCGGAGCAGCCGGCTCCGACCCAGTAGTGCCGCCGTTCATGGCCGACGTTCCCGACCGCAGCTCCGAGCCGGATCCCGCCGCCGAGCCCGACCAGCAGCCGCGCCGCAATCAGCGGCAGCTGCTGGCGATCCTCGGCGTGGTCGGGGTGCTGCTCGTGGGTTTCCTGGCCGGAATCCTGGTCGGCAATCCGCTGCGGCATCAGACCGAAACGCCCGGCGCCGTGGATGTCGGCTTCTCCCAGGACATGTCGGTGCACCACACGCAGGCGGTGCAGATGTCGAGTCTGGCGCTGACCGGGTCGGCCGACCCGGCGGTGAAGCGCCTGGCCTACGACATCCTGACCACGCAGGCCAATCAGGCCGGGCGCATGCAGGGTTGGCTGCAGCTGTGGGACAAGCCGCTCATCTCCCCCGACGGCTACATGGGCTGGATGACCGACATGTCGGCGCACCAGCATTCGGGCACGGCCATGCACGCGGGCGCGGTGCAGACCATGCCCGGGATGGCCTCGGATCAGGAGATGGCCGCGCTCGGCCAGGCCACCGGTCCGGCCCAGGACGCGTTGTTCCTGCAGCTCATGCTGCGCCACCATCAGGGCGGCATGCCGATGATCGAGTACGCGGAACAGCGCGCCGACACCGACGCGGTGCGGTCGCTGGCGGAGAGCATGGCCAAAACCCAGCAGGGTGAGGCCGATCTGATGACGCAGATGCTCGCCGAACGCAAGGTCGCACCGCTGCCGATGAACTGAGGACCGGCGGACCGGGTGGATAGAAACGCCCGGTCCGCATCGGTTTTTGGCGCAGCGCAGCCGATGCGATACGCTTTCCCCGCCCGACCGGGAGACCGGACGGGACCATCCCCGCCCTCGTAGCTCAGGGGATAGAGCGTCTGCCTCCGGAGCAGAAGGCCGCAGGTTCGATTCCTGCCGAGGGCACCACCGAAGGCCCCGACCGTCAATGACGGTCGGGGCCTTTGTCGTTCGCGCAGCGTGATGGTGTCCGCGCACCGTGACAGCCGGAGCAAATGTCTGACTTATCGTGCCATCGTGACGGATCGGTATTCCGATTCACGGCCCTGGGCGGGAAGGTAGAGCTGTGCATCGCGGTGTCCGGTTGCGCAGGAGGCAGCCGGACACCGCGAGCGCGTTCCGGGCAGATCGGTCGGCCCTGCCTTGCCGAGTGAAACACGTGCACGCCGGTATCTTCTGAGAGGTGCCGGAGAACGAGAGCGCCCGTCCAGGACAGCGGTCTCGGCGCGCCTCGCGCCCCGGGTTCCGCCGCCTGTTCCCGCTGCTCGCGGCCACCGTCACCGGCTCCATCCTGGCCGCGTCGGCCACCGCCACACCCGTCCGGCCGGAGGAGACGACCCTCGCGTCGTTCTACGACCCGGCCGCCGACCGGATTCCCGGGACCCACGGTTCGGTGATCCAGATCCGGCCGCTCACAGGCGATCCCGCGCTCGCCGGGGCACGCAACTATCTGCTGATGTACCGCTCGATCGATATGCAGGGCGATCCGGTCGCGGTCACCGGCACGCTCGCGGTGCCCGACAGCACGCCGCCGCCCGGCGGCTGGCCGTTGATCTCCTGGGCGCACGGCACCACCGGTGTCGCCGACGTGTGCGCGCCCTCCCAGGACACCTCCCCCGACTTCCCGGCCCACGACTACACCTCGATGGTGCGGCGGGTGCAGGAGCGCTGGGTGGCGGCCGGGTACGCGGTCGCGCAGACCGACTATCAGGGGCTGGGCACGCCCGGGCCGCACGGCTATCTGATCGGCGCCGCCGAGCAGCGTGCCGTCACCGATATGGCCAGGGCCGCACGGCAGATCGACCCCGATATCGGGACGCGCTGGGTGGCGGTCGGGCATTCCCAGGGCGGGCAGGCGGCCGTCTTCACCGACGCGCAGGCCCAGCAGTGGGCGCCGGACCTGCAGCTGTTGGGCGCGGTGGCCCTCGCCCCGGCCTCACACCAGGGCATCGGCTTGCAGGCCTCGCAGCTGGCCACCACCGCCGGCGTGGCGGGGGCGCTGGCTCCGCTCACCGGCGGCGCGGTGTCGTTCCTGCCCTTGATCATTCGCGGCGCGCAGACGGTGGCCGAGGTGGATCCCGTTCGATTCCTCACGGCGCGTGCGCAATCCATGCTGGATCAGGCCGACAACCGGTGCATCGGTCAACTGCGGCAACCGGAATCGTGGGGCGGAATGAACTCCGACGACGTCTTCCGGCGCGACGGGGACACCGCAGCGCTGATCCGCGTGCTGAACGAGAACGACCCCACCGCCCTGTCCTTCGCCCAGCCGCTGCTGGTGTTGCAGGGCCGCGCCGACACGACCGTGCCCGCCACGGGCACCGAGGCCATGGTGGTGCAGCAGCGCGCGAGCGGGCAGCCGGTGGAGTACCACGCCTATACGGGGGTGGATCACCGCGGCGTGCTCGACGCGTCGTTCGACGACGCCCTGGGCTGGGTGAACCGGCGCTTCGGGCGCTGAACTCAGGCCGACGGCGTCCAGGCCGGGTCGCGGCCGAACCAGGCGGCGAGACGGTCGTAAGCGGGGGCGTCGGCGGCGATCGGCATCTCGAGTCCGAAAGCCTTTCCCGGGCCCCGGAATTCAGGTTTGAGCACCCGGTGCGACCAGGCCAGGCCGTATTCGGCGAGTTGGGGGTCCAGGGTCCGGTCCTGGCCGGTGGCGCGGGCGAGATCCCAGGTGTGCGTGGTGAATTCGGCGATCTGCTGGTCGACGCGGCCGCGCAGCGGGGCCTCCCCGCCCATTCCGGGCACCGGCCGTTCCAGGTCGGCGGCCCGCCACTCGTCGAGCAAAGCCTGCGCGCGGGTCCGGAATTCGGCGGCCCAGTCCGCGCCGACCTCGTCGGGCGGGGCTCCCCACTCGGGCATGTCGCCGCGGGCGGCGATACGGAAGTCGCGCAGGATCTGACCGATCAGGTGGGTCGCCAGCTCCCGCACGGTCCAGTCGCCGCACGGGGTGGGCTGGTCGGCCTGGTCCGGGGTGACGGCGGCGACGACCTCGCCGGTCTGGGTGATCGCCCGGGTCAGGAGAGCGATGGCCGGATCCACCGGTGACGTGTCGGTCATGCGGCCAGATTAGCCCCGGGGCAGGACCTTCCGAGTTTCATCGGCGTGGGGCGCGGCGAGCAGAGCGGCGGGCGCGGTGCGCGCCGGCCGGATCCGCCACAGCAGATACACCCCGGCCGCGCAGCCGACGGTGACGACCAGCGCCGCCCACCCGGGCGCCGCCGAGACCACGCCGCTCGGATCCCGGTACCAGCGCGGCGAATACGCGACCCGGCCGAAGTCGCTGCCGCGCAGCGCCACCACCAGGCAGGGCACGATCAGCACCGCGATGGCCACCACCGCGCTGCCGGCGGTCTTCGGCACGGCCGCGCCGAAGCAGCAGCCGATGGCGAATCCGGTGGCCACGACGCCGAGCACCGGGATCACCGAGTACTGGTGGGCCAGGCCCGCGGTGCCCGCCGCGAAGACGGCCAGCGCCCCGGTCACCGCCAGCGCGAGCCACGGGGAGCGCCGCGACCGTCCGGCGACCAGTCCGGCCAGCAGGGCCAGCACCGGGAACGGCGCGGTCCAATCCGGCCGCGGCACCGCGATGATCGCGCTGCCCGCATTGGCCACCGCGACCGCCAGCAGCACCAGCGTGCCCTCGCGGCCCGGCAGCAACAGGGCGGCCAGCACGGCCGCGCCGACGGTGACGGCGATGGCCGCGCCGATCTGCACGAACGTCCCGGCATGGCGTACGAACCATTCCGTCGACAGCACGGTCGCGGTGATCACCACGAGCGCGGACAGGATGGTGCCGATGGCCAGGTCGGTGGTCTCCTCCTCGGCCACCGGATCGGACTGTTGCAGCGCGATTCCCGTGGCCAGCAGCGCGGCGGTGAGTAGCAGCAGCCACACCGGCGGCGTTCCGACCGAGGCCAATTGGATGAGCGGGTTGCTGCCGCCGTCGGCGGGTGGCAGCGAGGTCTGGTCCCCGACCAGGATCGAGCCGAGCGCGCCGATGAGGAAGGCCGCGGTCGCGAGCGGCTTGCCGAAGACCGCGACGGCGAGCGCGCCGAGCAGGATGCCCGCGAAGATGGAGTCGATGTAATTGGCGGTGGTGAGGCTGTCCATGGTCGGCGCGCCCCGGTTCCAGAACTGGTCGACCAGCAGCATGACCGCGCTGCCGCAGGCGGTGATCCAGGCGCTGCGTCTGCCGAGCGCGACCACCAGGGCCGCGGACACCACGGCCAGCGCGGCTCCGGCCGCGGCGGCGCGCGGCATATTGAGGACGAGCAGATCCAATTGCAGGACCGGTCCGGCGGTGGCGCCGCCGAGATCGAGGGGGGCCATCAGCAGCAGGCCCGCCACAGCCGCGCCGAGCAGGGCCGCGAGCGTCTCGATCGTCACCGCGTAGCGCCGGATCGACAGGGGTGCGGCCATGCCGGGCTGGTGTGCCAACGCGAACCTCGCGCCCATGTGTCACCTACTCCCTGGGTGATGCGACGCCTTCCGTGTACGGCGATGTCGAGCGGCTATGTGTGACCGAGGCTAACAGCCCTGCGCAGTGTGCATTCCGGGATGTGGAGTCGGTCACACAGGACGGCGATCACACGAAGCGCGTGGGAGCGGGGTGTGCGGTTCGCGCGAGCCGGTTCAGGCGCAGCGGAATCGGAAGGTCGCGAGCGGGGTGATGCCCGGCACCGAGGTGACCTCGAGCGCGGAATCGCTGTCGAGCATGCAGCCGATGGGCGCGGCGACCTGAACCCGGTAGCAGCCCGGCGCGCCCGGGTAGACGGCCGAGCCGTCGGCGCCGGTGGTGATGGTGGCCAGGCTCGCGCCGCCGCCGCAGGGCGCGATGTCGGCGGCCACGCCCGCCATGGGGAACTGTTCGGTTCCGAAGACCGCCTGCACTTTCAACGCCGGATCGGCGGCCGGTTCGGCGCCGGCCTGCGGGGCGAGCGCGCACGCGGCGGCGAGGGCGGACATGACGATCAGCGTGCGGCGCACCGGGTCTCCTTCGGCCTCGAGCCGATGATTCGGCTTCCGCGCCAATATAGGTGCTTCCCAGACCATTCGGTCACATTCCGTCGACCCGATGCACGGCGTGAGTCGACCCCGTGCACGTGTGATCAGACCGCGGAGACGGCGTCCGGCACCGTGAACACGCCGGGCGCGGCGCCGTTGCGGGGTGCGCGACCGGCGGCGGCGCACTGCTCGGAGGTGAAAGCGACCGCCGCGCCGAGGACTTCGAGGTCGACCCGGTCGCCGACCGCGGGCGCGCCGACACTGACCCGGCGCACCTGGATCGGTTCCGGGGAGCCGTCGAGGTCGAGGGTGAGCATGACGTCGGCGCCGCGGAATTCGAGGGCGCGCACGGTGGCGCTCCCGGCGTCGCCGGCGGCGGTGGCGTGGGCCAGCAGCTGTTCGGGGCGCAGCATGATCGCGCCCTGCCCGGTCGGGGCGTCGGCCTGCACGGGGATCCGGCCCAGCAGGGTCTCGGCGGTCACCGGGCCGATGCTGGCGTCGAGCAGCACGGTGTCGCCGAGGAATCCGGCGGTGAACAGGTCCGCGGGCTCGGCGTATACCTGTTCCGGGGTGCCGACCTGGGTGAAGCGGCCCGAGCACATGACGGCCACCTGATCGGCGAAGGACAGCGCCTCCTCCTGATCGTGGGTGACCAGGATGCTGGTCATGCCCGCGGCGCGCAGGGTTTCGGCGACGGCCTGGCGGGTGGCGGCGCGCAGTCCGGTGTCGAGGGCGCTGAAGGGTTCGTCGAGCAGCATCAGGGCGGGTTTGCGGGCCATCGCCCGGGCCAGCGCGACGCGCTGCTGCTGACCGCCGGAGAGCTGGTGCGGCCGCCGATCCGCGTAAGACGGGTCGAGGGAGACCATTTCGAGGAGTTCGGCCACGTGCTGCCGGTGCTTGCGGCTCGCCCCGAACCCGCCGCCCAGCCCGTAGGCGATGTTCTGGCCCACGGTCAGGTGTGGGAACAACGCGCCGTCCTGCGCCACATAACCGATGCGGCGGCGATGCGCGGGCAACGAGAAGCCTTCGCGGGTGACGGTTTCCCCGCCGATGGTGACCGAGCCCGCGTCGGGGTGCTCGAATCCGGCGATCACCCGCAGCAGGGTGGTCTTGCCGCAGCCCGAGGAGCCGACGACGGCGGTGGCGGTGCCGTCGGCGACGTCTAGGACGATGCCGTCGAGGACCGGCGCTCCCGGCCCGAAGCTCTTGCGAACCTGGTCTACGACAAGCCGACTCACAATCCCGCCGCCTTCCTGGATTGGGTGAACAGCAGATAGGTGACCGGGACCGAGGCGATGATCATGATCAGCGCGTAGGGCGCGGCGGCGGCGTAGTCCAGTTCGCCCGACAGCTGCCAGAACTGCATGGCGAGGGTGTTGGTGCCGTTGGGGGCGAGCAGCAGGGTGGCGGTCAGTTCGGTGGCCACGGCGACGAACACCATGGCGGCGGCGGCCGCGGCGGCGGGCGCGGTCAGGCGCAGGGTGACGCGGAAGAACGTGGCGGACGGGGACTTTCCGAGCGCCAGCGACGCCTCCTCCAGCCCGATCGGCACCTGGGCCAGCCCGGCGCGCACGCTGACCAGGGCGCGGGGCAGGAACATCAGGGTGTAGGCGGCCAGGATGGTGGCGGCGGTCTGATAGAAGACGGGCAGCCAGCGGATCGACACGGTCACCAGGGCCAGCGCGATCACGATGCCCGGCAGCGAACTGGTGATGTAGTTGGCGCCCTCGATGATTCGCGCGAACCGCGAGGTGGACCGGACCGCGACCCACGCGACCGGGAAGGCGCACAGGGTGGTGATCACCGCGGCGGTGGCGGCCAGACCGATGGTCTGGCCCAGGGATTCGCCGATGTCGACGGTGTTCCACACCGCCGAGCCGCCGATCTTCAGCCAGCGCCCGATGGTCCACAGCGGCACGCCCAGCGTGGCCGCCAGCGCCCCGAACAACACCAGGAGCATGGGAATCCGGCCCAGCCCCAAACGGATCCGGTGGACGCCGCGTTGCGCGCCGCCGCCGATCCGCGCGTAGCGGGCCCGCCCGCGCACCCCGGCCTCGGCGGCGAGCAGCACCAGGCACAGCACCACCAGTACGCCGGACAGGGTGCTGCCGGCGGCCCCGGCGAAGCTGGACTGATACTGCTGGAAGATGGCGGTGGTGAAGGTGTCGAACCGGATCATGGCGAAGGCGCCGTACTCGGCGAGCAGGTGCAGCGAGATCAGCAGTCCGCCACCGAGAATCGCGAGCCGCAGCTGCGGCAGCACCACCCGCGCGAAGACGGCGAACGGTCCCGAGCCCAGGGCCCGGGCCGATTCCTCCACGGCCGGGTCGAGCCGGCGCAGGGTGGCCGCGGCGGGCAGGTACACCAGCGGGAAGTAGGAGACGGTGGCGACGAGCACGCCCGCCCACAATCCGTGCAGCGAGGGGATGGCGCTGACCCAGCCGTAGCTGTTGACGAAGGCCGGAACCGCCAGGGGCGCGGCGAAGGCCGGCCCCCACCAGGCCGCGCCCGGCACGTCGGTGCGTTCCACGATCCAGGCCAGCCCGACGCCGAGCGCGACGCTGATCGGCACGGTGAGGACCACCAATTCGGCGGTATTGCGCAGCAATTCGGCCACGCGCGGCCGGAAGACGAGTTCCGCGGTCTCGTGCACGCCGGTGGAGACCAGGGTGGACACGATGTAGCCCAACGGCACGAGCGTCGCCGCCACCATGAGCAGGGCGGCGACGGTGACGAGCGACCCGGGCCGCCAGGCGAGTGCCTTGGCGACCCGGGTCGACCCGGTGGCCCGGGTGGGTACAGCGGTCCGAGCGGTCACTTAGAGCAGGCCCGCCTGGGTCATCAGCTGGGTGACCTTCTTGGAGTCCAGCTTCGAGGGGTCGATCTTGGGCGCGTCCAGCGAAGCCAGCGGCGGCAGCGCCGGGTTGGCGGCGACGTCGGAGGCCACCGGGTACTCCATGGAGTCGCCGTCGCGCAACACCTCCTGGCCCTTCTTGGAGGTGATGTAGTTCAGGAACTTCTGGGCGTCGTTCTGGTGCTTGCTCGACTTCAGCACGCCGCCACCGGAGATGGAGACGAAGGCGCCCGGGTCCTGGTTCTTGAAGTAGAACAGCTGGGTGTTCTTGCTGTTCTCCTTGGTCTTGGCCTGATCCTTGAACCAGTAGTAGTGGTAGATCACGCCGCCGTCGAACTGGCCGGAGTTGACGCCCTTCATGACGGTGGTGTTGTTCTGCGAGATGACCGCGTTCTCCTTCATGCCCTCGAGCCAGGAGAGGGTCGCCTCCTCACCCTTCTGGGCGAGCAGCCCGGCCACGATGGCCTGGAAGTCCGCGCCCGCGGCGGCGCCGCTCCAGCGGCCCTTCCACTGCGGCTGCGCCAGGTCCAGCAGCGACTTGGGCAGCTGGTCGGCGGGGAGCTTGCCGGTGTTGTAGACGAAAACGGTGGAGCGCGCGGCGATTCCGGTCCACTTGCCGGTGGAGGGGCGGAACTGCTCGGGCACCTGGCCGAGGGTGTCCTTGTCGACGTCGGCGAACAGGCCGGCGTTCTCGACCAGCGCCATGGCCGGGGAATTCTCGGTGATGAAGACGTCGGCCTTGGAGTTCTTGCCCTCGGCGACGATCTGGTTGCCCAGGTCGGTGTCACCGCCGTTGCGGATGGTCACCTTGATGCCGGTGTCCTTGGTGAACGCGTCGATCCACTCCTTGGTGAGGGATTCGTGCTGTGCGTTGTAGACCAGGATCTCGTTGTCCTCGTCGGACGAGCTGGAGCATGCCGTGGTCGCGCCGAGCACCGCGATCGCCGCCAATGCGCCTGACACCAGTTTCCATCGAGCCGCCGTCATGACCGTCCTTCCACTCGACGCTGAGGTTTGCCTAACCAACGTACCGTCCCACGTCACGGGCGGAAACGCCACCCCGCCGACGAAACCGAATCGCTGTAATCTGCCCCTCGATGACTCGGCACAGGCGCACCCCTCTCACCATCGGCATCGGCATCGCGGCCGCGGTTCTCGTCGGCGGCGGCATCGCCACCGCGATGACGTTGAACGGCAAGGACTCCGCACCGAGCGACGCCAAGCGGATCGAGACCACACTGCGCGATTTCTACGCAACCCTCTCCACCGGCGGCGCGTCCCAGGCGGTCGGCCAGACCTGCGCGGGCGACCGCGCCCAGTACCAAGGTCTGCCCGAAGCCCAGCGAAAGGCCATGGACCAGGGCAAGGTCAGCATGAAGGTGGATTCGGTGGAGGGCGTCACCGTCACCGGCGACCGCGCCACCGCCGTCACTCTCGGCACCCTCTCGCTGCCCGGCGCCGCCGACAGCAAACGGTCCACCAACGAACACCTCCGCAAGGAAGACGGTGTATGGAAGGTCTGCTCCACCGACGCGAAGTAGGACCGGCATGAGCTGCTGCGGCCCGAATCGACGCCAGGCCCTCGGCCTGCTCGCGGCGGCCGCCGCGCTCCCGCTGGTCCGCCCGGGTTCGGCTCGGGCCCAAGCCGATTCGCTGATCGCGACAGATCTGGAGGTCGTCACGATCACCGAGCGATCGGCGGTGCTCACCTGGACGACCCTCGGCGCGGACGGGCTCGCGGCAGCGACCGACAGCGAGGTCTGGCTCGGCCCGGCCGACGGTTCGAGCCTGCGGCAGGTCTTCGGCGACTCGCGGCCGACGGCCTACCACTACGCGGAGGTCACCGGCCTCGAGCCCGGCCGCGCGTATCGGTTCGAGGCCCGCTCGGCGGGCATTCCGGCCGTGCCCGCGCTGAATGTGGCCACGCGACTGCCGGATACGCCGGAATCACGGGGCGTCTTCACCACGCTGGTGCCGCCGCCGGGCCGGTTGCTGCGAACCCTGGCGCTGTCCAACGACATTCATCTGGGTGAGGAGGTCAGCGGGATCATCGCCGCCGGCCTGCCGCCGGGCCTGCGCCAAGAGCCCGGTCTCACACCGTATCCCGAGGTCATGCTGACCGCGCTGCTCGACGATATGCACCGGCCCGATCGCGCGGTCGACCATCTGGTGCTGGCCGGTGACCTCACCGCGGAGGCCACGCCCGAGCAGGTGCGCGGCGTGCACGCCCACCTCGCGCGGTGGGGTGCGCCGGGCCGGGATTGGTTCGCGGCCCGCGGCAATCACGACCGCCCGC
Organism: Nocardia sp. CA-136227; assembly: GCF_050955695.1. Taxonomy (NCBI): domain Bacteria; kingdom Bacillati; phylum Actinomycetota; class Actinomycetes; order Mycobacteriales; family Nocardiaceae; genus Nocardia; species Nocardia sp. CA-136227. The sequence goes on along the minus strand of NZ_CP192081.1, from coordinate 1,332,263 downwards.
ACGTCGGGCCCGAGTACGCGGAGTGCACCCCGTACACCGATCACCACGACTGCTGGGCCGATTCCTTCGGGCCCCGCCAGCGATTGGCGGCCCACGAGGTCGGTGAACTGCGCCTGATCGCCCTGGACACCACGCAACTCGACGGGTCCGGCGGCATCCTGGAGCGACCTCAGCTCGACGAGCTGCGCGACCGGCTCACCGCCGATCCCGACCGTCCCACCCTGGTTTTCGGCCACCACCCGGTCACCACCGAGTCCGGCTGGTCGAATCTGGCGGGCCCGGGTTTCATCCTCGATGCCGCGAATGCCGCCGCGCTGCAATCGATCTACCGCGACGCCCCCGGTGTGTTCCTGCACCACGCGGGCCACACCCACCGCAATCGCCGCACCCGCCCCGACCTGCCGATCCTGGTCGATTTCCTGGAAGTGGCCGCGACCAAGGAATACCCGGGCGGCTACACCCTGCTCCGGCTGTTCGAGGGCGGGTACATGGCCAATTTCCATAAGACGCGGACCGAGGACGCGCGCCGCTGGAGCAGCCGGTCCCGGGGCGAATACTTCGGGCTGCTACCCGAATACACGCTCGGTTCCACGGCCGACCGCAACTACACCGTGCTGCGCGACCTTTCGGGCCTCAGCCGTTCCTGAGGCCCGGCGGCCGGAAGAAAAGGGAACGCCTCCTGGGGCGGATTGCCCGGGAGGCGTTCTCCGATGGAGCGAGCGGCGGGAGTCGAACCCGCGTACACGGCTTTGCAGACCGCCACCTGGCCACTCGGTCACACCCGCATCGGCGAGGTCCATAGTGCGCCGGTTCGGGTCCTAGGCCGAGGGTTTGAATCACCGTGATTGCTATGGGGCGGCCCGAGCGCTTCGCGACATGCGATGATCAGGGCATGTCGCGTCCCCGTCCGCTGCCGCTCGATCCGATCGAGGAGGCGCACCGCCAGTGGACCGAGCACGGCTGGGGCGAGGTCGCGGACGGGATGGCGGCGGTCACCTCGCTGGTGCGGGCGCAGCAGATCGTGATGGCGCGGGTGGACGAAGCGCTGAAGCCGTCCGGTTTGACCTTTTCGCGATACGAGCTACTGATGTTGCTGAGTTTCAGCAAAACCGGTGCGCTGCCGATGGCGATGGCGAGCGCCCGGCTGCAGGTGCATCCGACGTCGGTCACCAACACGGTGGACCGGCTGGAGGCGGCCCAGTTGGTGAAGCGTGTGCCACATCCCAGTGACCGGCGGGCAACGCTCATCGAAATCACCGGGGCCGGAAGAGAATTGGTGGCCAAGGCCACCACCGAACTGAACCGGCGAGTTTTCGCCGAGACCGGTTTGGCGCCGGAACGATTGCAGCTGCTGCTGCAATTGCTGGCGGAGTTCCGGCAGAGCGCGGGCGACTTCGACCCCGGTAGCTCACCCACCCGATGGGCCGGCCAGTAACCACCCAGCGACCCGGCAGCCAATTTCCTGCGTCATAGTCTTGGCTTCGGCTCGCAAAAGGTTCACCATTGTTGCCATGGTGCTGGTCCTCGGGGTGTCGGCGGGCGCTGCTGGCGCACGCGCCATGCTCACCCATTCCGACCAGCCGCACCTGCCTCCCATCGACCGGTGCAAGGTCCTACGCCGGGCCGGCGGCGGAAGCATGGCGGAGGCGGTCTTCGAGGCCATCCGGCTGATGCGGAAGTCGGCGGCCGAGCGTGACGAGTTCATCACCGGTATCGCGGTCACCTGTCGCAGCACCAACCATGCCGAAGCCGTCCGCACCGCCGCGGGCCGCAATCGCCTGACCGTCATCGACGAGCCGGTGGCTCAGCTCAGATATCTGCGCTTCACCCGGAAGCTACCCACCGAGGGCTCGATCCTGCTGTACGACCTCGGCGCGTCCGGGCTGACCCTCACCCAGATCGACTGCCGGAACGATGCCGTCCTCGCCACCAAGCGCAGCACCGTCCTGGGCGGGGACGGCCACGACGCCCTGTTGCGCTGGCTGCTCACCCGCGGCGGCGTCACCCTGGATCTGGCCGACATCCGCCGTCAGAAGGAAGCCCTGGCCTCCGAACGCGTACTGGCCGTCTGCGACCCGATCTCCGGGCAGCGCACCGTGGTCACCCGCAGTGATTTCGCCGAACTGGTCGAGGCGGGCATCCATCATTCGGCGTCGTTCGTCCGCCACATGATCGACGAGACCGGCATCCGGCCCGCGGGTCTGGCCCTGCTCGGCGGCTGCACCCGCAACAAGAGCATCCGCGACGAACTGAAACTCCAGCTGGGCTACCCGATGATCTACGACCCGGAGCCCGATTTCGTGTCCACCCGCGGCGCGGTCCTGCTGGCCGCCGAACGCCCGTCGGCCCGCAGCATCCGCAGCGTGCACCTGGCCCCGGGCGCGCCGCCCGTCGAAGCCCCCGTCTCCCCCGTCTCCCGCCGCAAACTCGTTGCGGCGGTGGCGGTTACCGCCACGCTCGGCGGCACCATCGTCGGCGGACTGGCCATGAACCGGGACCACGGCGCCCACCCCGACGGCAAGCCCCCGACCGTCGAAGTGGTCGGCCCGCCCAAACACGGCTGACGCCGCACGGCCGCAAACGATCTCCGCCCGCACAGCCACACCGCCCGCACAGCGCTGACGCCGCACCCCCACAGGCAATCCAGGCACCGCGGCCCACATCTCGCACGGGATCCCGGCGGACACCACCCACCCCATCCAGCACCGTGCCCCGCTGCCGTCGGCAGCGGGGCACGAGAGTTCGAGAGTTGGTGTCGCGCTTACTTGTTGGTGAAGTTGGCGGGACGCTTCTCGACGAAGGCGGTCATGCCTTCCTTCTGGTCGTCGGTCGCGAACAGCGAGTGGAAGACGCGACGCTCGAAACGCAGTCCCTCGGTGAGGGTGGTCTCGTAGGAGCGGTCGACCGCTTCCTTGGCGATCATCACCGACGGCAGCGACATGGCGGCGATGGTCTCGGCGACCTCCATGGCGGTGGCGACGAGTTCGGCGGCCGGGACGATGCGCGAGACCAGGCCCGCCCGCTCGGCCTCCTCGGCGCCCATATTGCGGCCGGTGAGGATGAGGTCCATGGCCTTGGCCTTGCCGACGGCGCGGGTGAGGCGCTGCGAGCCGCCCATGCCGGGGATGACGCCGAGCTTGATCTCGGGCTGCCCGAACTTGGCGGTGTCGGCGGCCAGCAGCAGGTCGCACATCATGGCGAGTTCGCAGCCGCCGCCGAGGGCGTAGCCGGCGACCGCGGCGATCAGCGGCTTGCGGAAGGCGGCGACGCGGTCCCAGCCACCGAAGTGGTCGGTCACGAACATGTCCATGTAGGACTTGGTCTGCATCTCCTTGATGTCCGCGCCGGCCGCGAAGGCCTTCTCGGACCCGGTCAGCACGACCGCGCCGATCTCGTTGTCGTTCTCGAGCTCGTCGAGCGCCGCCGAGATGTCGGACAGGACCTGCGAGTTCAGCGCGTTCAGGGCCTTCGGCCGGTTGAGCGTGATGAGCGCGACGCGGCCCTTGCGCTCCAGCAGAATGGTCTCGAAGTCGGTCACGCCGTCTCCCCTTCAGATCGTGTGCGGATATCGGTGACGATAGCCGAGAAGTCCTTGCCCGCTTCGTTCTGGTTGAAGCGGTTGTAGATCTCCGCCGCCAGCTGCCCGATCTGCCCGTCCACGCCGTTGGCGCGCAGCGCGTTGGCGGCGAGCCCCAGGTCCTTGGACATGAGCGCGGTCGCGAAGCCGGGCTGGTAGTCGTTGTTGGCGGGGCTGGCCGGAACCGGTCCCGGCACCGGGCAATACGAGGTCAGCGCCCACGACTGGCCCGAGGCGGTGGACACCACGTCGAAGAACTTGTCGTGGGTCAGGCCCAGCTTCTCGCCCAGCACGATGGCCTCGGACAGCCCGATCATGGAGATGCCCAGCAGCATGTTGTTGCAGATCTTGGCGGCCTGGCCGACACCCGCGCCGCCGCAGTGCACGACCTTGCCACCCATCACCTCGAGCAGCGGCAGCGCCGCGGCGAAGTCGGCGCCCTCGCCACCCACCATGAAGGTGAGGGTTCCGGCCGCCGCACCCGCGACACCGCCGGAGACCGGAGCGTCCAGAGCCCGATGTCCCGCTGCCACAGCGAGTTCCGCGGCCTGCTTGGCGTCGCCGACGTCGATGGTGGAGCAGTCGACGAACAGGGTGCCGGGCTTGGCGGCCGGGAGGATGTCGCCGTAGAGGTCGAGCACGATGCGGCCGTTGGGCAGCATGGTGATCACGATGTCGGCGGCCGACACCGCCTCGACCGCGGTGCCGACCACGGTCGCGCCGTCCTGGCGGGCCTGGTCCTGCGCGGCGGGCACGGGATCGAAGGCGAGGACGTCGTATCCGGCCTCGACCAGGTTGGCGGCCATCGGGCCGCCCATGTGGCCGAGTCCGAGGAACGCGACCTTGGTGTCAGTGCTCATTGTTCGTCCTTCGGTGCGGCCAAACCCAATTCGCGATCGCCGAGCGCGCCGAAGTAGGCGTCGACGTCGGCGTCGGTGACGTCCGCCAGGGTGGCGGGCGACCACTGCGGGTTGCGGTCCTTGTCGATGACCTGGGCGCGAATGCCTTCCACCAGGTCGTGGGTGTTGAGGGCGGCGACGGAGACCCGGTATTCCTGGTTCAGCGCCGTCTCGAGGTCGGCGGCCCGGCGCGCATCGCGGAGCGAACGCAGCGTGACCTTCAGGGCCACCGGGGATTTCGACAGCACGTCGGCGGCGGCCTTGGCGGCCTCGGCGCGGCCGTCGATCTCGAGGCGGTGCACGATCTCCTCGACGGTGTCGGCGCTGTAGCAGGCGTCGATCCAGTCCTGCTGCGCCACGAACTCCGACACCGGGGCGGGCTGGGCGAATTTCGCGATGGCCACCTCGACGTCGGCCGTCGCGAGGGCCTCCAGCAGCGCCGGAAGGTGTTCGGACGGAACGAAACTGTCGGCGAATCCGGCCGCGATGGCATCGCCGGCGGACATGCGCGCGGTGGTGAGCGCGATGTGCGTGCCGATCTCGCCGGGCGCGTGCGCCAGCAGCCAGGTGCCGCCCACGTCGGGGATGAAGCCGATGCCGGTCTCGGGCATGCCGACCATGGACCGCTCGGTCACGATGCGGTGCGAGGCGTGCCCGGACAGGCCGACACCGCCGCCCATGACGATGCCGTCCATGATCGCGACGTACGGCTTCGGGTAGCGCTTGATCAGGGCGTTGAGGATGTACTCGTCGCGCCAGAACACGCCGCTCGGGGAGTCGGCCGCGACCTGCGGCGAATCACCCTGCGCGACAGTGGCCTCGGCGTCGTTGTGGATGGCGACGATGTCGCCACCCGCGCACAGCCCGCGCTCCCCGGCGCCGGTGAGCACGACCGCGCGCACCTCGTCGTCGTCCGCCCAGGTCCGCAGCACGTCCAGAATGGTCAGCGCCATCGGGTGGTTGAGCGCGTTGATGGCCCGCGGCCGGTTGAGGGTGATCAGGCCCAGCCCATCGCGCTTCTCGACCAGAACCTCGGGTTCCTTGACCACGCTTTTCGACGTCTCAGCACTCATGCTGCTCCTACCACCGAGCGGGCGACGACCACCCGCATGATTTCGTTCGTGCCCTCGAGGATCTGATGCACCCGCAGGTCGCGGACGATCTTCTCGATGCCGTATTCGGCCAGGTAACCGTAGCCACCGTGGAGTTGCAGGGCCTGGTTGGCCACCTCGAACCCGGCGTCGGTGGCGAACCGCTTGGCCATGGCGCACAGCTCCACCTTGTCGGGGGCGTCGGCGTCCAGGGCGGCGGCGGCCCGCCACAGCAGGGTGCGTGCGGCCTCCAGGGAAGTGCGCATATCGGCCAGCTGGAACTGCAGGGCGGTGTTGTCCAACAGCCGGGAGCCGAAGGCCTTGCGCTGGGCCAGGTACGCGACCGTGCGGTCCAGTGCGGCCTGCGCGCCGCCCATCGAGCAGGCGGCGATGTTCAGCCGTCCGCCATTGAGCCCGTTCATGGCGATCCTGAAGCCGTCGCCCTCCGCGCCGAGCAGGTTGGCCGCCGGAACGCGCGCGTCCTCGAGGATGACCTGCCGGGTGGGCTGGGCGTTCCAGCCCATCTTCTTCTCGTTCGGCCCCACCGAGAGACCGGGGGTGTCGGCGGGGACGATGAGCGCCGAGATGCCGCGCGCGCCTTCGGTTCCGGTGCGCACCATCATCACGTAGACGTCGTTGGAGCCCGCCCCGGAGATGAATTGCTTGGCGCCGTTGAGGATGTAGTCGTCGCCGTCGCGAACGGCCTTGGTGCTCAAGGCCGCCGCGTCGGAGCCGACGCCCGGTTCGGTCAGCGCGTAGGACGCCAGCAGATCCATGGACGTCAGCCCCGGCAGCCACCGATTGCGTTGCGTCTCATCGCCGTAGGTGTCGATCATCCACGTCGCCATATTGTGGATGGAGATGTAGGCGGCGACCGACGGGCAGCCGGTGGCCAGCTGCTCGAAGATGCGCACGGCGTCCAGCCGCCGCAGCTGCGAGCCGCCCACGTCCTCGCGCACGTAGATGCCGCCCAGGCCGAGCCCGCCCGCCTTGCGCAGTACGTCCACCGGGAAGTGCTTGCGCTCGTCCCATTCCAGGGCGTTGGGCGCGAGCATTTCGTCGGCGAAGGAGCGGGCGGTCTCGACGATCGCCTTCTCGTCCTCGTCCAGTACGAACATCAGCGTCAGTCCATGGTCGGGATGACGAAGGCGTTGGACTCCTTCATGCCGGAAGGCCAGCGCTGCGTCACCGTCTTGGTCTTGGTGTAGAAGCGGATCGAGTCCGGGCCGTGCTGGTTGAGGTCGCCGAAGCCGGACCGCTTCCAGCCGCCGAAGGTGTGGTACGCGATCGGCACCGGGATCGGGACATTGATGCCGACCATGCCGACCTGCACGCGGGCGGCGAAGTCGCGGGCGGTGTCGCCGTCGCGGGTGAAGATGGCGACGCCGTTGCCGTACTCGTGCTCGTTGGGCAGGCGCAGCGCCTCTTCGTAGTCCTGGGCGCGAACCAGCGCCAGCACGGGACCGAAGATCTCTTCCTTGTAGATCCGCATCTCCGGGGTGACGCGGTCGAACAGCGAAGCGCCGGCGAAGAATCCGTCCTCGCCGCCCTCGACCACCAGGCCGCGGCCGTCGATGACGAGCTCCGCGCCCTCGTCGACGCCGATCTGCACGTAGTTGTTCACGCGGTCCACGCCGTCGCGGCCGACCAGCGGGCCGAAGTCGGCGCCCGGGTCGTCGGAGAGGCCGACGTTCAGCTTGCCGATGCGCTCGACCAGCTTGGCGCGCAGGCGATCCGCGGTCTCCTCGCCGACCGGCACCGCCACCGAGATGGCCATGCAGCGCTCGCCCGCGGAGCCGTAGCCCGCGCCGATGAGCTGGTCGGCCACATCGTCGAGGTCGGCGTCGGGCATCACGATGGCGTGGTTCTTGGCGCCGCCGAAGCACTGGGCGCGCTTGCCGTTGGCGGTGGCGGTCTCGTAGATGTACTGCGCGATCGGGGTGGAGCCGACGAAGCCGACGGCCTTGATCCGCTCGTCGTTCAGCAGCGTGTCGACGGCTTCCTTGTCGCCGTTGACCACATTGAAGATGCCCGCGGGCAGACCGGCCTCGAGGAACAACTCAGCGAGGCGCAGCGGCACCGAGGGGTCGCGCTCGGAAGGCTTGAGCACGAAGGCGTTTCCGCAGGCGAGCGCCGGTCCGGCCTTCCACAGCGGGATCATGGCCGGGAAGTTGAACGGGGTGATGCCCGCGACCACGCCGAGCGGCTGACGCATGGAGTAGACGTCGATGCCGGTGCCCGCGCTCTCGGTGTACTCGCCCTTGAGCAGGTGCGGGATGCCGACGGCGAACTCGATGACCTCGAGGCCGCGCTGGATGTCGCCCTTGGCGTCGGCGATGGTCTTGCCGTGCTCGGCGGAGAGCAGGGCGGCCAGCGAGTCCATCTCGTCCTGCACCAGGGTCAGGAACTTCATGAGCACGCGGGCCCGCTTCTGCGGATTGGTGGCGGCCCAGGCGGGCTGCGCGGCGGCCGCGTTCGCGATGACCGCCTCGACCTCACTCTTGCTCGCCAGCGGCACCCGCGCCTGGACCTGTCCCGTGCTCGGGTTGAAGACGTCCCCGAACTTCCCGGAAGTTCCCTCTACGTGCTTGCCGTCGATGAAGTGAGTCAGTTCGCGAACCATGCCAGTCCTGTCTCGAAGCTTGCGCGCCGATTGCGCGGTATGTGGCGATCCTATAGTTGGACATCCAAGTATTGGCTGTGGGATAATTCACAGCACCTACAGGCTCTCCGTGCGGAGGATTGGCATGCCAGATCTGCATGTCCCGGTTGATCCAGTGCGGTTCGTGACCGCCGCTGCGCTCTTCGATGGCCATGACGCGGCCATCAACATCATGCGAAGAATCCTCCAGGCCCAGGGAGCCGAGGTGATTCATCTGGGGCATAACCGGGCCGTGCGCGAGGTCGTGGACGCGGCCGTCACCGAGGACGTGCAGGGGGTGGCGGTCAGCTCGTACCAGGGCGGGCACATCGAATACTTCGAGTACCTGGCGCAGGCCTTGAAAGAGGCGGGGGCCGGGCACGTGAAGATCTTCGGCGGGGGCGGCGGGGTGATCATTCCCGAGGAGATCGCGCGCCTGCGGGAGTCGGGGGTGATCATCTTCTCCCCCGAGGACGGGCAGCGGCTCGGACTGCCGGGGATGATCAATCAGCTGATCTCGGCGTGCGACGAGGATCTTTCGCGCACGCCGGCTCCGGTGGACGCGGTACTCGGCGGGGATCGGGCGGCCTTGGCCCGCACCCTCACCTGCCTGCAACAGGGGACGCTGCCGGAGGACGACCTGGCCGCCCTGACCGCCGCGGCGGCGGCGCGGCAGGTGCCGGTGCTCGGCATCACCGGGACCGGCGGCTCCGGAAAGTCCTCTCTCACCGACGAACTCGTGCGGCGGCTGCGCACCGACCAGCAGGACAAGCTGCGGGTCGCGATCCTGGCGGTGGACCCCACCCGGCGACGCGGCGGCGGCGCGCTGCTCGGCGACCGGATCCGGATGAACGCCCTGGACGGGGAACGCGTCTACTTCCGGTCCCTGGCCACCCGGGGCGAGCGCGAGGTGCCCAACAATATCGACGCCATGCTGATCGCCTGCAAGGCAGCGGGATTCGACCTGGTGATCCTGGAGACCCCCGGCATCGGACAGGGTGACGCGGGCGTCGCCGAGCACGTGGACGTGTCGCTGTACGTGATGACGCCGGAGTTCGGGGCGGCCTCCCAGCTCGAGAAGATCGACATGCTCGATTTCGCGGATGTGGTGGCCATCAACAAGTTCGAGCGGCGCGGGGCCGAGGACGCGTTGCGGGACGTGTCGCGGCAGCTGGTGCGCAATCGCGAGGACTTCCACGCCCTGCCCGAGGACATGCCGGTGTTCGGCACCAGCGCGGCCACGTTCAACGACGACGGGGTGACGGCGCTCTACCAGCACCTGACCGGGTTGCTCGCCGAGCGCGGACTGCCGTTGCAGGAGGGCGTGCTGCCCCGGGTGGAAACCCGCGCCTCGACGCGGTTCGCGCAGATCATTCCGCCCGCGCGGGTGCGCTACCTGGCCGAGATCGCCGAGACGGTCCGGGATTACCACGCGGCGACCGCCCGGCAGATCGAGGCGGCGCAGCGGGTGCAGCGCGTGGAGCAGGTGCTCGCCGAACTGCCGGACGACGAATCCGTGCGCGATCTACTCGCCCGGGCCGAGCGGGAGCTGGCGCCCGAGAACGCCGCCCTGCTGGCGAGGTGGCCCACCGTCGCGGAGTCCTATCGCGGCGACGAGCAGGTGGTGCGGGTCCGGGACCGGGAGCTGCGGACCGCGCTGCGCCGGGAGACCCTGTCCGGCAGCTCGATTCCGCGGGTGGCGCTCCCCCGCTTCACCGATCACGGTGAGCTGCTGCGCTTCCTGCGGTCGGAGAATCTGCCCGGACGGTTCCCGTTCACGGCCGGGGTGTTCCCGTTCAAGCGGGACAACGAGGATCCGGCACGCATGTTCGCGGGCGAGGGCGACGCCTTCCGCACCAATCGCCGGTTCAAGGTGCTGTCCGAACACGCCGACGCCAAACGACTTTCGACGGCATTCGACTCGGTGACCCTGTACGGGCACGATCCGGCGGAGCGGCCCGACATCTACGGCAAGGTCGGCACGTCCGGGGTCTCCATCGCCACGCTCGACGATATGAAGGCGCTGTACGCCGGATTCGATCTGGACGCGCCCAGCACCTCGGTGTCCATGACCATCAACGGGCCCGCGCCGACCATCCTGGCCTACTACCTCAATGCCGCCATCGATCAAGCGCGCGAGGAGTTCACGGCCGAGCAGGGCCGCGAACCCACCGACGCGGAGGCCGCGGACCTGCGCGCCCGCACCCTGGCCACCGTGCGCGGCACCGTGCAGGCCGACATCCTCAAGGAGGATCAGGGCCAGAACACCTGCATCTTCTCCACCGAGTTCAGCCTGCGCATGATGGCCGACATCCAGGAGTGGTTCGTGCGCAACGGCGTTCGCAACTTCTACTCGGTGTCCATCTCCGGCTATCACATCGCCGAGGCCGGGGCGAACCCGATCAGCCAGCTGGCCTTCACCCTCGCCAACGGCTTCACCTATGTGGAGGCGTATCTGGCGCGCGGCATGGACATCGACGATTTCGCGCCCAATCTGTCGTTCTTCTTCTCCAACGGCATGGACGCCGAATACTCGGTGATCGGCCGGGTGGCGCGGCGCATCTGGGCGATCGCCATGCGCGACGAGTACGGGGCGGGCGAACGGTCGCAGAAGCTGAAGTACCACGTGCAGACCTCCGGGCGCTCGCTGCACGCACAGGAGATGAGCTTCAACGACATTCGCACCACCCTGCAGGCGCTGATCGCGATCTACGATAACTGCAACAGCCTGCACACCAATGCCTACGACGAGGCGGTCACCACGCCCACCGAGGAATCGGTGCGCCGGGCGCTGGCCATCCAGCTCATCATCAACCGGGAGTGGGGGCTGGCGATGAACGAGAACCCGCTGCAGGGCAGCTTCGTCATCGACGAGCTCACCGATCTGGTGGAGGAGGCGGTGCTGCGGGAGTTCGAGCGGATCAGCGAACGCGGCGGGGTGCTGGGCGCCATGGAGACCGGGTATCAGCGCGGCCGGATCCAGGACGAGTCCATGCTCTACGAGCGCCGCAAGCACGACGGGAGCCTGCCGCTCATCGGGGTCAACACCTTCCGCAATCCGCACGAGGAAGAACATCGGGTACTGGAATTGGCGCGGGGCACCGAGGCCGAGAAACAGTCTCAGCTGCAACGGGTCAGCGAATTCACCGAGCGGCATCGCGACGAGGCCCCCGCCGCGCTGGCCCGGCTCGCGGCGGCCGCGGCGAGCGACGAGAACGCCTTCGAGGTGCTGATGGACGCCGCGCGGGTGTGCACGCTGCAGCAGGTCACCGACACCTTCTTCACCGTGGGTGGCCAGTATCGCCGCAACGTTTGATCAAACCCTGACCCGCTGACCGACAGCGCCCCGCCATATTTCGAAATATAGCGGGGCGCTATTACTTTCGCCCGCGATCCCGCACTGGCGAGTACCCACACCGCCCAGGGTGTATGGCAATTTCCGATTGGCAGCAATTTCTCGGCTATACCGGAACTGTTCGGTTCGATTGCGGCTGACAGGAAGACGATCATGCGTAGAACGACCATGAGAACCACCGCCGAGCTCGCCACCATCACGATGTCGCTCGCGGCGGCGGCCACCCTGTTCGCCGGCGCGGCGAGCGCCGAGGCCCCGGACAGCGCGCCGATCCAGGTCACCCCGGTCTCCGAGGGCATTCCGCTGGATCCGGTGACCACCAACCCGAACGCGATGTTCCCGGACCCGGCCCTCAACGGCGCGGCCGCGGGCGCCCTCACCGGCAGCGCGGGCGGCGCGGCGCTCGGCTCGGTCGTCGGCTCCATCCCCGGCGCGCTGGGCGGCTCCGCCCTGGGCGCCCTGATCGGCGGCGGCATCGGCGCGCTGATCGGCCTGCTCAATCCCGACGCCATCCCGCAGGTGCTGCCGTAACGCACCACCCCACGTCCCCGGGCAAACTCCGTGCCGCGTTCGCTCAGGCGAGCGCGGCACGGCCGTCTCTGTGGAACAATCCGGACAGGCTGGCCCCGACGGAAGGCACCCCATGGAGTTTGCGGGAATGACCGTGGTGGACGCGCACATTCACCAGTGGGATCCGATGACCACGCCGCGCGAGTTCAGCGCGCTGGCGAAGCTTTTCCGGTACGTACCGGTGCCGATCGACTGGGCCACCCGGCTCGCGCCGCGCCGCGATCGCGAGTTCGCCGGGGATCCCACGCCGGTCATGCACCCCTATCTGCCGCGCGACTACCAGACCGACGCGGGCGACGTGCCGGTCGAGGCGATCGTGCACATCGAGGTCGAATGGGTCGGCAACGGCCCGCTCGGGCCCGTCGACGAGACCCGGTGGGTGGCGAGCCTGCCGTGGGGCGTGGACACCCCCGCCCTGGGTGCGATCATGGGCGCGGCCGACCCCACCGCGCCCGAATTCGCCGAACTGCTGGACGCGCACCAGGCGGCGTCCCCGCGGTTCCGGGGCGTGCGGTCCCGCGTCGAATACCACCCGGACCGGGATGTGCGGGCGACCCGCAAGACGCCGGGCACGCTGACCTCCGCCGCCTTCCTCAACGGGTTCGGCGCGCTGGCCGACCGCGGGCTCAACTTCGAGGCGTGGGTGTACTCCGGCCAGCTGCCCGAGGTGACGGCGCTGGCCGAGCGGTATCCGGACACCACCATCGTGCTCAACCATCTCGCCACGCCCGCAGGCATTTTCGGGCCGGTCGGGCGCGAGACCGGGAAGACCCCGGGACAGCGGCGTGAGCTGTTCCTGCGCTGGCGCGACGATCTCACCGCGCTGGCCGCGCACCCCAATGTGGTGTCCAAGGTGAGCGGGCTGATGATGCCCATCCTCGGCCACCCGGTGCCCAAGCGCGGCGAGCCGACGCCGGTTCCGGTACTGGTGGAACGGATTTCGCCGATGCTGGAGCACGCGCTGGACGTCTTCGGCGCGGACCGGCTGATCTGGGGCTCGAATTTCCCGGTGGACAAGCCGATTACGAGCATCCCGAACGCCGCGAGCGCGGTGGCCACCGCGTTGGCCGGGCACGGGGCCGACGACAAGGCCATCGAGCAGGTGTTCCGCCGCAATGCCGAACGGATCTACGGGCTCGACATGCTCTGACCCAGTTCGGGTGCTCCGAATTTGCCGGGTCCGGCCGTGCCGGGGCGGCGCGCTGGCTATCGTGATGCGCCATGGAGCGGATCCTGCGGATCGGAATGGGTTTCTGGGAGTCCCGGACCCTGCTCAGCGCCGTCGAACTCGGGGTGTTCACGGTGCTCGGGCATCGCCAGCTGACCGCCGAGCAGCTGCGGCGCGAACTCGGCCTGCACCCGCGGTCCGCCCGTGACTTCTTCGACGCGCTCGTCGCCATGGAGATGCTGCGGCGCACCGACGATCGGTACGCCAACACCGCCGACACCGCCACCTACCTGGACAGCACCGGCAGCGAGTACATCGGCGGCTTCCTGGAGATGGCGGCGGCGCGGCTGTACCCCTTCTGGGGCCGTCTGACAGAGGGCCTGCGCACCGGGCTACCCCAGAACGAGGCCCGCGAGGGCCGCGACCTGTTCACCGAGCTGTACCGGGATCCCGAGCGGCTCTACGACTTTCAGCGCGCCATGACCGGGCTGTCGCTGCCCGGCGCGCACGTCATCGCCGAGGTCTTCCCGTGGCAGCGCTGGAAGACCGTCGCCGATATCGGCACCGCCCAGGGCGCGCTGCTGCGCACCGTTCTGGAGACCAATCCGCACCTGCACGGCATCGGCTACGACCTGGCCCCCGTCGAGCCGATCTTCACCGATTACATTGCCCCGGTGGCGGATCGGAGCGGCTTCCGGGCCGGGGACTTCTTCACCGAGGAACTGCCGGAAGCCGATGTGCTGGTCTTCGGCCACATCCTGCACGACTGGGATCTCGACACCAAGCGCATGCTGCTGGAGAAGGCCTACCGCGCGCTGCCCGAGGGCGGCGCGATCCTGGTCTACGAATCCCTCATCGACGATGATCGCCGGACCAATCTGCCCGGCCTGCTCATGAGCCTCAACATGCTGATCGAGACGCCCGGCGGCTTCGACTACACCGCCGCCGACCTGCGCGGCTGGCTCGCCGACGCGGGCTTCCGCGACCCGCAGACCGAGCACCTCGCCGGGCCCGAATCGATGGTGTGGGCGATCAAATAACGGCGGCCGGGGCCTGGCCGGGTATCGGTCAGGGCAGAGCCAGGTATTCCGCGCCGAGCAGATCGGCCGCGTGGCTGACGTGATCGACGATGCGGGCGGCATCGGCCTCGATGATCCCGGCTCGCCAGGCGGTCAGCAGTTCGATGAAGCCGCCGATGCTCATCAGTACGCCCATGCGCAGATCGGATTCGTCGACGCCCGGGCGCAGGTACGGGCGGGCGGTGGCGATGAGCAGGTCGGTGGCCTCGGTGAGCAGGGCGGTGCGGCGCTGTTCGAGCACACGGCTGCCGGAGTGATCGCCGAACAGGATGCGGGCCGGGCCCTCCGATTGCAGTTCCACGGCGCGGGCGATGGCCAGGTGCAGGATGCCCAGCGCGGGGTGCGCGAGATTGTCGGCGACCACGGCCGACAGTTCGCTCAGCACCTGGAATCCGACCTCGTCCCAGACCGCGCCCAGCAGGTCGTCGCGGTCGGCGAAGTGCTCGTAGAAGTAGCGGTCGTTGAGGCCGGCACGGGTGCACACGCCACGCATGGTGACCGCGGCCCAGCCGTGCTCGAGCCAGATGTCCAGGGCCGCCGCGATCAGCCGCTCGCGGCGTTCGGCCCGGCGCTGCTCCTGGGTGCGGCCACCCCAGGTCCCGCCACGTCGGGCGGGTGTCGCGGACAGGTCGGTCGTCGCCGTCGCGGGCACGTCCATAGTTGACAAAATAGCGCATCCGGAGCCTAATTGGTGGCAGGTGCGGCCAGTGGTGGCACACGCCACCACTTGACTGCCCGGATGGCACGCTCCCGGGAGTTCCCATGCGACTCAATCCTTTCGGCGGGACCCACCGCACTCGACAGGCGGACGCGGTGGTGACCGGTGCGGGCAGCGGCATCGGCCGCGCCTTCGCCCTCGAGATCGGCAAGCGGGGTGGACGCGTCGTCTGCTCCGACCTCGACCCCGTCCGCGCCCGCGAGACCGCCGAACTGGTCGGCGACATCGGCGGCAAGGCCTTCGACACCGGCTGCGACGTGAGCAGCCTGGACCAGGTCACCACGCTCGCGAACACCGCCGAGGAATGGTTCGGCAAGAGCCCGGACCTGGTGGTCAACAATGCGGGCATCGGCCGCGGCGGCACCGTCATCGGCGAGACCTCGCCCGGGGAATGGCATCAGGTGCTGGACGTGAACCTGTGGGGCGTCATCCACGGCTGCCACGTCTTCGCGCCCCGGCTGCGCGCCGCCGGGCACGGGTCCATCGTGAACGTCGCCTCGGCCGCCGCCTTCGGGTCCGCGCCGCGCATGGCCGCCTACAACGTGTCCAAAGCCGGGGTGCTGGCGCTGTCGGAGACGCTCGCCGCGGAGCTGTCCGGCACCGGCGTCACCGTCACCGTGCTCTGCCCGACCGGGGTGAGAACCAATATCCTGGAGGGCGTTTCGATCGGCGACGAGACCGTGCAGCTGTGGGGCGACCGCCTGCTGCGCTGGACCGGACGCCCGCCCGCGGCCATCGCCCGCGCCACCCTCGACGCCGTCGACCACGGTCAGCTCTACGTGGTCCCGCAGCTCGAGGCCAAGGCGATCTGGCAGTCCAAGCGACTGCTGCCCGAAACCTACACCCGCGCCGCCGGATTACTGGAGCGGCTGGTGCGGTAGCCATACAGCGAGGAGCAGAACAATGGCGTTCGCGTATTCCGACATGCTCACCGTGGTCCGGGACCGGCAGTGGGCGCTGGCCGACATCGACTGGGACGCACCGGGAGCCGAGCTCATCACCGATGAGCAACGCCCGGCGCTGACCACCTTCATGGCCGACCTGGTGTGGATCGAGCACGTGGGCGCGCGCGGCTTCGCCGCCCTCACGCTGCACGCGCCGGACGGCCCGCTCAAGGAGATCTACCGGCACTTCCACGCCGAGGAGCAGAAGCACGCCAATGCCGAACTGGCGTTGATGCGCCGCTGGGGCATGCTCGACGGCGACGCGATGCCGCTGCCCAACAAGAACATTCAGCTCGTCATCCAGTGGCTGGACCGGTATGGCGACCACCTGTCGCTGCCGGTACTGGGCACCGTCATCCCGTCCCTGGAGTGCGCGCTCGACGGGGCGCTGGTCAAGTTCCTGCTCGACGAGGTCCGGGATCCCCTGTGCCACGAGGTGTTCCGGCACATCAACAGCGACGAGTCCCGGCACCTGGCCGTCGGGTTCCAGGTGCTCGAGCAGCTCGGCGCGGGACCGATGCGGCGCATCGCCATCGAGACGGCGGGGTTCGCGCTGCGCCCCAACCTGCTGATGGGGGCGCTGCTGTACACGCCGCTGCTGTCGCGCATGTCCACCAACATCATGGCCATGGGGCTCGACGAGGAGAAACTCTGGAATGCCGTGCGCCGCTACGAGAAGGCCGGGGAACGCAGCCCCGACATCAAGCGGCTGCCGCTCTACCACGTCGTCCGCCTGCACGGCATGGCCACCATCAATCGCCTGCAACCGATCCAGGGCCTCAACGACGCCCTGAACAAGGCCATCGACAGCGTCCCCGGGCGACTGCTGCGCCGCCGCACGCCGTCCTGGTCCAAGGCCCTGACCTACGAGCCGGTGGCGAAATGACCGCCCCGATCCGGGACGGTTCCGGCCGGGACCGGGCCCCCTACGCCGGGCCGACGGTGCACTGCGCGCACTGGCGGGATCAGCGGGAACTCGACGGGCTGCACGTCGCGGTCGTCGGCGGCGGCCCGGCCCTGGCCCGGGTGGTGCCGCCGGTCGTGGCCCGGGCCCGCCGGGTGACCGTCTTCCAGCACGACCCGCTGTGGATCCTGCCCGCCCCGCCGCTGCCCGGCCTGCCCGCGCTGCTGCGCCTGGCGCCCGCGGACCTGCTCGCCGCGCTCCCCGGGCAGGCCGTGCTGCGCCGCGTGGCCGCCGCGAATCTGCGGGTGCAGATCGAGGATTCGTGGCAGCGCCGCCAACTCACCCCCGACAAGCCCGCCGGGGTGCGGGTGCACAGTCGCTACTACCGGGCGCTGCGGCAGCCCCACTGCACGCTCATCAGCTGGCCCATCGCCCGGCCGGCGCCGCTCGGGATTCGCACCGTGGACGGTGTCGAGCATCGGGTGGACTGCATCATCTACGCGGAGGACGCATCGTGACAAGGACCGTGGTCGATCATCAGATCGTCATCGTGGGAGCGGGATTCTCGGGGATCGGGACCGCGATCGCCCTGCGCAAGGCCGGATTCGACGACTTCGTCATGATCGACGAGGCCGACGGGCCGGGCGGGACCTGGCACTGGAACACCTATCCCGGTATCGCCGTGGACATTCCGTCGTTCAGCTACCAGTACTCGTTCGAGAAGCAGAGCTCGTGGTCGCGGGTGTACGCGCCGGGCCGGGAGCTGAAGGCCTACGCCGAGCGGTGCGTGCAGAAGTACGGGCTGCGGCCGCGAATCCGGTTCGGCGCCACCATCGAACGCGCCGACTTCGACGACGACCTGCACCTGTGGCGGCTGCGCACCAGTGACGGCGACGAGCTGACCTGCCGCTTTCTCATCGGCGCGACCGGGGTGCTGACCCGCCCGAAACTGCCGGACATCGTGGGGGCGGAACGGTTCCGGGGCGTCACCATGCACACCGCGCGCTGGGATCACGACATCGACCTGCGCGGCAAACGGGTCGGGATCATCGGGACCGGGGCCTCGGCCATCCAGATCATTCCCGAGATCGCGCCGCAGGTGTCGGAACTCGTGGTCTTCCAGCGCACCCCGATCTGGTGCCTGCCGCGGCCCGACGCGCCCATGCCGCCGGTGGCCCGCGCACTGATGCGGCTGCCCGGCGGCCAGTTCCTCACCCGCTGGATCAGCCAGGCGTTCGTGGAACTGACCTTCCCGCTGTCGGCGCACTACTACAAGGTGCTGCCGATCGTGAAGCTCGGCGAGCGCACCGGTCTCGCGCACCTGCGGGATCAGGTGCGGGACCCCGAGATTCGCGCGAAACTCACCCCCGACTATGCGCTGGGCTGCAAGCGGCCGTCGTTCTCCAACGACTATCTGAAGACCTTCAACCGCGACAACGTCACCCTCGAAACCGATCCCATCACCGAGATCACCGCGAGCGGTCTGCGCACCACCGGCCGCCACCACCAGGTCGACGTACTCATCATGGCCACCGGGTTCAAGGTCATGGAGTCGGGCAATATGCCCACCTTCGACCTGCACGGCAGTGGCGGACTGCGACTGGAGGATTGGTGGGACACCCACCGGTTGCAGGCCTACGAGGGCGTCAGCGTGCCCGGTTTCCCGAACTTCTTCACCATCATCGGGCCCTACGGCTACAACGGGGCCTCCTACTTCACGCTCATCGAGATGCAGACCACCCACATCCTGCGGCTGCTCCGCCAGGCCCGCCGCGACGCCGCCACCCGGGTGGAGGTCACCGCCGCCGCCAACGAGCGGTACTTCCAGGAGATGATGTCGCGGCGCGGCACCCAGGTGTTCTGGCAGGACAGCTGCGCGCTGGCCAACTCCTACTACTTCGACAAGAACGGGGACGTCCCGCTGCGGGCCATGAGCACGCCCGAAGCCGCCTGGCGGGCAGCCCATTTCGACCTGAACGACTACACCTTCGAGGCGCCCGGCGGACGCCGCACCGATGATCGGCCCGCCACCCGGACCGCCACGGCCTAGCGCTCAGCGGGCCGGGAACAGCGCTCAGCGGTCCAGGGAGCGGTAGAGGTCCCGCAGTTGCCGCAGCCCGGCGGCGACGGACTGCTCGTCCTCGGCGGTCATGCGCAGGGCCTGGCGCAGCAGCACCGGGTCCAGATCGTCGGGGGCCGGATGGAATTCGGGGTCCGGCAGCGTGGGCAGCGCCGCGTGCTCGCCGTACAGGTCGCCGCAGTCGAGGGTCTCGCTCTGCAGCAGGCCGCCGATGAGGTCGTCCAGCCGGATCCCGCGCAGGGTGAGCAGGTCGGTCGGGTGCTCGTCGAGCCGTTCCGCCACCACGTAGCAGATGGCGGCCGCGTGCTTGCAGGGCCAGCTGTGATCGGGGCAGCTGCAGGAGAAGTCGAGTTCGGACACTGTCGTCGGCAGCAGCAGCGGGCCCAGCGCGCGGGGCAGCGTGCCCGCCGCGATCTCGCCCAGCATGCCCGGCGACTCGCGCACCGCGTCCGCCAGCTCCTCCAGGTGGTGGCGGTCGAAGGTCCGCATGGTCAGCACGGAGACGAAGGGACGGGGCTGACTGCCCTGCACCTCCGCGGTCACCATGCCCTCCTCGAGCCGGTAGTTGATCACCTGGCCGGTGCGGGCGTACGAGCGGCCGCGCGAGAGCCGCCCGGCATCGGCGACCTGCTCGACGGCGTCCAGAAAGGCGCGGCCCCACCAGGTGCGGGCGAAGGCGGCGCCGCGGCGGCTGCGCGCGGGCACCCCGCCGCGCACCGGGCGGCGCTTGCCGTACCCGCCGAAGTCGATGACCTCGTTCATTCGCCGACCGCCTCCGCTCCCAGCGCGAACAGTTCCCGCAGCTCCTCGTCGCCGAGTTCGGTGATCCAGTGCTCGCCGGCGCCGACGGTGAGATCGGCCAGCTGACTCTTGCCCTTCAGCATGTCGTCCACCCGCTCCTCGATAGTGTCGACGCAGACCAGCTTGCGCACCTGCACATCCCGGCGCTGACCGATCCGGAAGGCGCGGTCGGTGGCCTGGTTCTCCACCGCCGGATTCCACCAGCGGTCCAGGTGCACCACGTGATTGGCGGCGGTGAGATTGAGGCCGGTGCCGCCGGCCTTGAGCGACAACAGCATCAGCGGCGCGCCGTCGCCGCCCTGGAAGTCCTCCACCATGGCATCGCGGGCCTGCTTGCCCACCCCGCCGTGCAGGAACGGGACCTCGGCCCCGAAACGCTCGGACAGGAAGGGGGCCAGCAGCTTTCCGAACTCCGCGAACTGGGTGAACATCAGGGCGCGTTCCCCGTCGGCGATCACCGATTCCAGGATGTCCTCGACCAGCGCCAGCTTCCCGGACCGGTGCTGACCGCGGCGCAGCACCGCCGAACCGTCGTTCAGATAGTGGGCCGGATGGTTGCAGACCTGCTTGAGCCGGGTGAGCGCGGCCAGCACCGCGCCCTTGCGTTCCATGCCCTCGGCGGCCTTCAGCTTGGCCGACATGTCGTCCAGGACAGCCTGATACAGCGCCGCCTGCTCCACGGTCAGGTTGGCCCGCACCGTCATCTCGATCTTCTCCGGCAGATCCGAGATCACCGCCGGATCGGTCTTGACCCGGCGCAGCACGAACGGCGAGGTGATGGCACGCAGCCGGGTGACGGCGTTCTCGTCGTGCTCACGCTCGATCGGGACCGCGAACCGGGCGTGGAACTCCGACGCCTTACCCAGCAGCTTGGGATTGGCGAAATCCAGGATCGACCGCAACTCCTCCAGGCGGTTCTCCACCGGAGTTCCGGTGAGCGCCAGGCGATGTCGCGCCGGGACCAGCCGGGCCGCCCGCGCCTGACGGGTCCCGGCGTTCTTGATGTGCTGCGCCTCGTCCAGCGCCACCCGCTGCCAGTCCTGCCGCTTCAGCTCCTCCACATCGCGGGCCAGCAGGGCGTAGGTAGTGACCACCAGATCCGAATCCGCCACCGCCGCATCCAGTTCCGCGCCCGAGCGGCGGGCCGGGCCGTGGTGCACCAGCACGCGCAGATCCGGGGCGAAACGTTCGGCCTCCCGCTGCCAGTTGCCCACCACCGACATCGGGCACACCAGCAGGGTGGGTCCGGGCGGCGCGACGGCCGTCTCCCGCTCGTGCGCCAGCAGGGCCAGCACCTGCACCGTCTTGCCCAGGCCCATGTCGTCGGCGAGGATCGCGCCGCAACCCAGGCGGCTCATGGTCGCCAGCCAGGCCAGGCCGCGCTGCTGATACGGCCGCAGCTGGGCCTTCAGGCCGACCGGGTCGGGGACGGGCTCGGTGGCGCGTTCGCCGTCGAAAAGTTCCGCCGCCCAACCGGTCGCGGTGACCTCGTCCAGCGGCACGCCGATCACCGGGTGCGCGGACAGCTCCGCGAACAGGCCGCCGATGGTGGTCTCGGTGCCGTCGGTGCGGCCCGAGACGTAGTCGGCGGCCGCGGCGAGCATGCGATGGTCGGCCTGCACCCAGTCGCCGCGCAGGCGCACCAGATCCGATTTCGCGTCCACCAGGCGCGCCATCTCCGCGGGCGTCAGCACGGTGTCGCCCAGGGCCAGCTCCCATCGGAACGACACCAAACCCTTGAGCCCCACGGCGGTTTCGGTGGCGGCGGGGCTCTGCACCCGCAGTTTCATGGTCGGCGCGGCGACCCGCCAGGCGCGGGGCAGCATGAGGCGCACCCCGGCGGCGGCCAGCGCGTTCGCGCCGTGCGCCACCAGGTCCATGACCACCTCGGTGGGCAGGAACAGGTCCATGCTGCGCGGATCGCCGGGCAGGTCCCGCAGGCGCGGGTACACCTCCTTGGCGGCGGCCAGCTTCTCCCCGGCCAGCCGGGTCAGCACCGGATCGCCGGGCAGCAGCACCGGTTGCGGCGCTTCACCTTCGACGCGCAGGCACACCTCGAGCCGCCACAGTTCACCCGGCTCGTCGCCGTCGGGTTCCAGCAGGCGCAGCACCAGATCCGGTTCGCCCGCGGTGAGGCTGGTCCGCCAGTCCTCGAGCACCGCCGCCACCCGATGCGAGCCGGTCTCCAGCGGTGTGGCGTCCAGCAGGGCCCTCAGCAGCGGATGCGACACCGAATCCGTCGGCGCGGAGCCGATCTCGGGGTCGCGTGCCGAAATCCATTTCCGGGCAATGGGATCGGTCAGTTCGGCGACCAGGTTCTCCAGGATGTCGGCGGGCCGGCCGTGGTCCTTCAGCGCCGACGGCATGGCCACGGCCAGCTCGGCCAGCCAGGCCCGCTGCCGCTGCCCGCCCACCAGCCGCCACCGCGCCCACCACTCCCCGTCGTCGCGCCGGATCTCCGGCACGATCCGCCCCGCCCGCACCCAGCGCTCGATCCCGCGCGCCACATGCCCCAGATAGCGCAGATCCCCCGCCACCGGCCAGTGCGGCGGCAGCTCCCCCAGCAGCACCCGGGCCGCCGCCTCCGGGGCCAGCGCGTGCGCGCGCACCCGGGCCCGTTCCGTGCCGTACTCCCCCGCCAGCGTGACCTCGGCCCAGTGCCGCCACTTGGCCGCCCGCACCACCGACCGCAGCGGCTCGGGCAGCTTCTCCGTCTCGTCGGCGAGCACGAAGCCGTCCGGGTCGTGCCACAGCACCAACCCGGACCCGGGCGTCCACAGTCCGTGCAGCATCCGACCATCCAAGCAGCCCGCTCCGACAGGGCCCGCGCTACCCGCGAGTCAGGTCCCTCTTTATTTCTGATCGGATACGGCACATACTGGATAAATCCGCAGGTCACCGCATGTCGGTGACACCTGTGTGCGCACCCGACATCACCGCGACCCAATCCGGGGCCGTGGCACTTTCGAGACCGTAGGGAGGCCGTGAAGATGACGATTCTGCTCCAAGTGCTCGAGCAGGCCTTCACGCCCACGACTTCGTGGGAACGGCGGAAATTCACCTTCGTGGATGCAGGCAAGATCGTGGGGATGCGTCTGGACGGGCAGTCCGGCGTGTGGCTGGATCTGTCCCGGCCCGGTGAGTCGCAGCGACTCGCCCGCACCCCGGATCCGCGCGACTCCATCACATTCCTGCTCACCGTCTTCGCCAAGATCGCCGAGTGCGAGGACCGGGGCGGCTCGTGGCTCATCGGGCACGACGGCGCGCACGTGGATTCCATTGCGGCCACGCGCTTTCCGCCACAACTGTCGGAAACGGCGGCCGACGACATCCTGGCGCACGCCTGGCTGTAACCCGCCGCGGGGGTGCGAAGTTCGAGTGACGGCCCGCTCCGGCGGGCGGTAGCGATACACCTGATGCCGTGGGGCTCAGAGGCGCGACTTCGCTGCTCGGCACGGTGGTCATCCTGTTCACGGTCCTGGGGTGCGGGACCGTCGGGCAGGTGACTCCCGCGCCGGGCAGTCCTACCCGCGTCCAGCTCGAACGCCTGCTCACCGCCGTCGTCACCGTGCCCGCGCGGCCGCGACCCGGCGGCTACCAGCGCGGATGCGACGGCGGGCAGGGGTGTGTGTTCGGTCCGGCCTGGACCGACGATCACGACGGCCCGGGCGGGCACGACGGGTGCGACAGCCGCAACAGCGTGCTGGCACGCCAGCTCACCGAAGTGGTTCTGCGGCCGGGCGACGCCTGTGTGGTGGTCGCGGGCGCGTTGAACGATCCGTACACCGGGCGGCGCATCGCGTTCGAGCGGGCGGCGGCCAAGACTGTGCAGATCGACCACGTGTATCCGCTGGCGGCCGCGTGGGATCTGGGCGCGGCGGCCTGGCCGGTCGCGCGGCGGGTGCGGTTCGCCAACGACGTCGACTACAACCTGCTCGCGGTGGACGGAAAGACCAACCAGGACAAGGGCGATCGCACGCCCGGCGACTGGCTGCCGCCCGCGCGGGCGAATCGCTGCTTCTACGCGGGCAAGTATCTGACCGCCGCCGGCCGGTACGGGCTACCCGTCACCGCCGCCGACCGCGCCGCCCTCGCGGGCGTCGCCCGCGGCTGCCCATAGCGCGGCGAAATGCCGGTACGCCTGTTCGGCGGTCAGCTCCTGGGCCGGATCCATGACCGATTCGAGCAATCCGTAAAGCCCCCAGGAAAGAAAGGTGATCGCGACGGACGCCGCGGCGGGATCGGGACCGAGCAGCGGGGCCAGATGCTCGGTGAGCAGTTCGGCGTACATCTGCCGGATCGACCGCAGCACTGTGGCGTTGGCGCGCGGGCCGACCAGCGGCCGGTACACCTCGGGGTGGGCGTCGATCAGACGGAACAGGATCTCGATCGGCAGCAGCGGCGGCGGCGGGCCCGGGTGGCGGGCCATCCGCGCCGAAATCTCGGCCCGCACATGCTCGATACAGCTGACCAGCAGCAGATCGTCCTTGTCGCGGTAGTGCGCGTAGAAGGTGGAGCGGCCGACATCGGCGCGATCGATGATGTCCCGCACCGTGATTCGGGCGTACGGACGGGACAGCATGAGTTCGATGAGCGCCCGGTGCAGGGCCGCGCGGGTGCGACGCACCCGCCGGTCGTCGACCGGGTCCGGAGCCGTTCCGGGACGGATCCCGGCTGAGTGTCCCGAAACGTACACATTCGGGGAAACTGCTTCTGGCCTGGCATTTCCCATCCTTCGATGATGGAACGCATGACCCAGAACAAGCAAGTGTCCGATATCGACACCCGGTCCGTCGGAGCCCTGATCACCTGGCCGCGCGGCTACACCCTGCTCACCGACGTCTTCTTCCTCGGACGCGGCGGCAGCCTGGCGCGGCACTTCGCCACCAGCGCGGGCATCCGGCCCGGCGATCACGCCATCGACATCGGCTGCGGTCCGGGGCGGCTGGCCAATGAGCTGGCCCGCCAGGCCGGGCCGCACGGGCGGGTGGTCGGCGTCGATCCGTCCGCGCCGATGATCGAGTACGCCACCGCCCACGCCGCCGCGAACTGCGTCTTCGAACTGGGCGCGGCCCAGGCCCTGCCCCATCCCGACGCGTCCTTCGACGTGGCGACGTGCACCTTCGCCATGCACCACATCGCCGAGGCGGATCGGAACGCCGCGCTGGCGGGGTTCTTCCGAGTGCTCCGACCCGGCGGCCGCCTGCTGCTGGCCGACACCCACCCGGCGACCACGGGTGTGCGCGGACTGGCGATTCGCGCCATGGCCGGGCTCGCCGCGCATCGCGGCGGCCGTGATCACGGGCACGGCGGCAACGGTCACGGCGGAGCCGACGATCACGGGCACACGCACGACGGCCCCGGCGACTCGCTGGCCGCGGTGGATGTCCGCCGCTACCGTGCCGTGCTGGCCGAGATCGGTTTCACGGCAGTCGAATTCCGCACCGGCCCGTTCGCGACCGGCATTCTGACCGCCGTCAAACCCGAGTGATCGGTCGAACCCTGGTGATCAGGCCGGTTCCGCGCCGGTCGCGGCCGGGCGCTTGGGGTCGTTGGACCATTGCGACCACGAGCCCGGGTACAGGGCGGCGTCGATCCCGGCCACGGCCAGCGCCGCCACCTGGTGGGCGGCGGTGACCCCGGAGCCGCAGTACACCGCGACCGGTCCGGAGCCGAAACCCGCGAAGCGGGAGGCCAATTCGGCGAGCGGCCGGAAATGCCCGGCGGTGGTGAGGTTCTCGGCGGTGGGCGCGCTCACCGCACCCGGAATATGGCCCGCGCGGGGGTCGACGGGCTCGGTCTCGCCGCGGTAGCGCTCGCCCGCGCGGGCATCCAGCAGCAGCCCCTGCCAGCCGGCCGCGCCATCGGCGTCGATGGTCGGCATGTGGCCGGGAGACAGCATCACCGTGCCGGGTTCCGGGTCGGGTTCGTCACCGGCGACGACCTTGCCCCCGGCCTTCTCCCAGGCGGGCAGCCCGCCGTCGAGGATCCGGACATCGGCCAGGCCGGCCCAGCGCAGCAGCCACCAGGCGCGGGCGGCGGCCATGCCGCCGGTCGCGTCGTAGACCACCACGGTGTCGCCGTCGGAGACGCCCCAGCTGCGCGCGCACTTCTGCAAGTGCGGCAATTCCGGCATGGGGTGGCGGCCGTGCGCGGCCGAGGGCGGATCGGCGAGTTCGGTTTCCAGATCGACGAAGACCGCGCCCGGAATATGCCCGTCCAGATAGTGCTGCGGCCCGTCGGGATCCCCGAGCGCCCATCGCACATCCAGCAGTCGCACCCGGCTCCCGCTCGCTCCCAGCAGGTCCGCGAGCTCCGCAACCGAAATCAGCACCGAACTCAAGCCAAACTCCTCTTCGCCGATTCACCGCATCATGACGTCGATTCCGTTCCACCCTAACCAGCTCGGGCCACACCCCGCAGCCGCCCGTCGTTCCGGCCCGGGGCCCGGGCGGCCGTCAGGCCGTGGCCGGCGGCAGGAACCAGCGCACCACCAGACCCGCGACCAGCGCCCAGAAGGCCGCGCCGATCCCGAGCATCGAGATGCCCGAGGCCGCCACCAGGAAGGTGAGGGCGGCCGCGGACCGATGCGCGGCGGGGGTGAGCGCGGCGGTCAGCGCGCTCGCGAGGGTGGCGATGAGGGCAAGTCCCGCAACGGTTTCCAGCACGCCCTTCGGAGCGGCGGCGACCAGCGCGACCAGCGCGCCCGAGGCCAGCGCGAGCAGCAGATAGGTGCAGCCCGCGGTGTAGGCCGCGACCCAGCGGCGCTTCGGATCCGGGTGCGCGGACGGGGCCGCCGAGAGCGCGGCGCTGATGGCCGCCAGATTGATGGCGTGCCCGCCCGCGGACGCGCCCAGCACGGTGCCCAGACCGGTGACGGTCATGGCCGCGCGCCACGGCACCCGATAGTCGAAGGTGCGCATGACCGCCGTGCCCGGAATGTTCTGCGCCGCCATGGTCACCACGTACAGCGGCACCGCGACGCCGATCAGGGCCTGCCAACTCCAGTGCGGCACGGTCCATTCCACCCGGGGCAGCATGGCGGACAACTCCAAGCTCCGGTGCCGTACCGCGATGTCGATGCCCGACCCGATCGCCGCGACCGCGAAGGCCGCCAGCACCGACCAGCGTGGCGCGAAGCGTTGCAGCACAAGCCAGGTCACGATGACCGGCACCACCACGGCCGGGCTCACCGGCAGCGCCTTCACCGGCGCGAGGCACAGCGGCAGCAGCACTCCGGCCAGCATGGCCTGCGCGATCTCCACCGGAATGGCGGCGATGAGCGCGCCCAGCCGGTCCCAGAATCCGGTCAGCACGATGAGTCCGCCCGCCACCGCGAACGCGCCGACCGCCGCGGCCCAGCCGCCCGCCACCGCCCCGGTGCTCGCCAGCAGGGCCGCGCCGGGTGTGGACCAGGCCAGCGTGATCGGCATCCGATACCGGCGGCTCAGCACGAGCATGCCGACCGCCTGGGTCACGCACACCGCCAGCAGGCCCGACGCCGCCTGCGCCGACGTGGCTCCCATGGCGGTGAGACCCGCCAGCACCACCGCGAACGAACTGGTGAAACCGACCAGCGCGGTGACGATTCCGGCTCCGATCGGCTGCCCGGGACCCGCCGCCGGTGGGCTCTCGACCTCGGCGGCGGGAGTGACGCTGGTGCTCGTGGGGCTATCGTCGCGGTCCAGTCACCCGCAGGTCTGCGGCCAATCAGCCGAAACTGGACTGAATTACGCGCGGCCGCCGGCCGCCAGCCGTTCCAGCAGCGGCGTGATGCGGGGCCCGACCAGCGACTGCATGACCAGCGCCATATTGGTGCGCTCCACGCCCGGGATCTTCAGGATGCTGCCCGCCACGCGGTACAGATCCTCCGCGTCGGCGGCCACCACCCGGACCGTCAGATCCGTCGGCCCGGTCATGCCGCAGACCTCGGTGACCTCCGGGATCTCGGCGAGTTCGGCCGCCACCGCGTCGAGCCGATGCTGGTCCACCACCACCGCGACGAAGGCGGCCAGGGAGTAGCCGAGCGCTCGCGGGTCCACCCGGCGCTCGAAGCCGGCCAGCACCCCGCTCACCTCCCAGCGAGCCAGTCTGGCCTGCACGGTATTGCGGGAAAGGCCCAGGCGGGCGGCCAGTTCGACACCGGTCGCGCGCGGGTTCGCGACCAACTCCAGCAACAACCGGGCATCGGTGGCGTCCAGCGGCGCCGGATTGGGCTCCCTGCTGCTCATGGGGATCAGTATGACACCGACAAACGCGAATCGACCGTGCATTCTGCTCAGTTCTGCGCGTCAGACTTGCGCAGATCGCCATGCGGAGGATGCTTGTGGTACAGGACACACATTGGTTTGCCACACGGACACAATCCCGCGGTCGAAGCGATGTCACCCGGTGTCAGGAGGCGATACCCATGCCCGACAAGAACACCTATCCGGTCCAGCTCATCCAGCCCGACGGACAGCGCGTCCACGATCGGGCGCACGCCCCACTGATCGCCGATATCGACGGCCCGCGCCTGCGCGCCCTCTATACGGACATGGTCGTGGCCCGGCGCATCGACACCGAGGCCACCGCCCTGCAACGACAGGGCCAGCTCGGACTGTGGCCCCCGCTGCTCGGCCAGGAAGCCGCCCAGATCGGCTCGGCCCACGCCCTCGAATCCGACGACTACGTGTTCTGCAGCTACCGTGAGGCGGGCGTCGCCTACTGCCGCGGCGTCGCGCCCGAGGACCTCACCCGGCTCTGGCGCGGCGCCGCGCACTCCTGCTGGGACGCCGACGCGGTCAAGATGACCAATCCCGCCATCGTGGTCGGCTCGCAGGGCCTGCACGCCACCGGCTACGCCTACGCCGCGCATCTCGAGGGCGCGGAGATCGCCACCATCGCCTACTTCGGCGACGGTGCGACCAGCCAGGGCGATATCGCCGAGGCGCTCGGCTTCGCCGCCACCTGGTCGGCCCCGGTGGTGTTCTTCTGCCAGAACAACCACTGGGCGATCAGCGAACCGGTCCGGGTGCAGAGCGCCACCCCGATCGCGAATCGCGCCCTCGGCTACGGCATCCCCGGCGTCCAGGTCGACGGCAACGACGCGCTCGCCGTGCTGGCCGTGACCCGGCAGGCGCTGCAGCACGCGCGAGCGGGCGGCGGACCCAGCTTCGTCGAGGCCATCACCTACCGGATGGGCCCGCACACCACCGCCGACGACCCCACCCGCTACCGCACCGCCGCCGAACTCGAACTCTGGCAGCGCCGCGACCCCATCGACCGGATGCGGCGGCTGCTGGAACGAGAGAACCTGTGGGACAGCGCCTTCGAGGCGACGGTGGCCGAACGCGCCGACGACGTCGCCGCCCGGCTGCGCACCGCCACCCTCACCATGCCCGACCCGGACCCCGACCAGCTCTTCGACCACGTGTACGCCACCCCGCATCGGCTGATCGAGGAAGAACGCCGCGAGTACGCGGCCTACCTGGAGGGAGTCGGACGATGAAGACCACGTTCGCCGGAGCGATCAACCACGGGCTGCGCCGCAGCCTGGAGGACGATCCCAAGGTCGTGCTCATGGGTGAGGACATCGGCCGCCTCGGCGGCGTCTTCCGGGTCACCGACACGCTGCAGAAGGATTTCGGCAACAACCGCGTCATCGATACTCCACTGGCCGAGTCCGGAATCATCGGAACCGCTTTCGGAATGGCTTTGCGGGGATTGCGTCCGGTATGTGAAATCCAGTTCGACGGATTCGTGTATCCGGCGTTCGACCAGATCGTCTCGCAGGTCGCGAAAATCCACGCCCGGACCCGTGGAAAAGTGGTCGCGCCCATCACCATTCGCATTCCGTTCGGCGGCGGCATCGGGTCGGTGGAGCATCACTCGGAATCGCCGGAGGCGTATTTCGCGCACACCGCGGGGCTGCGGGTGGTGTCGCCGAGTAATCCCGCCGACGCCTATCTGATGATCCGGCAGGCCATCGCCCTCGACGATCCGGTGATCTTCTTCGAGCCGAAACGCCGCTACTGGGACAAGGCCGAGGTGGATGTCGAACGGCTCGACCACGACGGCGGAATCGCACTGGACCAGGCGCGGATCTGTGCCGCCGGGGAGGACGCCACCATTGTGGCCTACGGCGGCACCGTGGCCACCGCGCTCACCGCCGCCGATATCGCGGCGTCGGAGGGACATTCGATCGAGGTGATCGATCTGCGCAGCCTCTCGCCCATCGATTTCGACACCATCGAGGCCTCGGTGCGGAAAACCGGGCGGCTGATCGTGGTGCACGAGGCGCCCGTATTCGCCGGGCTGGGAGCCGAAATCGCGGCCCGGATCACGGAACGCTGTTTCTACCATCTGGAATCGCCCGTATTGCGCGTCGGTGGCTTCGACATCCCCTATCCCCCGGCTAAGCTCGAGCGGCACCACCTGCCCGACCCCGATCGCATTCTCGCCGCGGTCGACCGCACGCTCGCCGCTTGAACCGCTCGCCGCACGAATGGTTACCGCACGGAGGAAGCCCGGTGGATAGTCAGCAGCAGGTCATGGAATTCCGTTTGCCCGATCTCGGCGAGGGCCTGGCCGACGCGGAACTGGTGTCGTGGGCGGTCGCGCCCGGCGACAGCGTCTCGCTCAACCAGGTCATCGCGGAGGTCGAGACGGCCAAGGCCCAGGTGGCGCTGCCCAGCCCGTACGCGGGCACGGTGCTGGAACTGCTGGCTCGGCCCGGCGACACCGTGCCGGTCGGAGCGCCACTGATCCGTATCGGCGTGGCCGCACCCGCCGAGACCAACGGCGCCACGGAATCCGCGGACGCCGCGGCGGAAGCCCCGGAGGCTCCGGCCGAACGGCAATCCGTGCTGGTCGGTTACGGCCCCGACACCGAGCCGGTCTCCCGCCGCGCGGCCCGCGCGGCGACCGCGCGCGGCATGGGCTACGACGGCGCGGAGGGGCTCGGCAGTTCCGCGCCCGCCGGACGGCCCGCCGCCACGCCCGCCGCCCGGAAGCTGGCCCGCGAGATCGGGATCGACCTGAGCACCGTGATCGGCACCGGACCGCAGGGCGCGGTCACCCTCGAGGATCTGCACGGCATGCGGCCGGAATCAATAGGCACAGGCCACATTCCGATCCACACGCCACCGCCCGCCACCCTCACCGCGCTGCCCGCCAACCAGGCCGCGCCCGAGGTGACGCCCATGCATCCGGCGCTCGGCGGCGGCCGCGCCGTCCCCGCCGAACGCGAGACCCGCACGCCGATCAGCGGCATCCGCAAGCGCACCGCCGCCGCCATGGTGGCCAGCGCCCAGCACATTCCGCAGGCCAGTACCTTCGTGACCACGGATTTCACCGCGTCCATGGAGCTGCTCGAGCATCTGCGCACCACGCCCAGCTTCACCGGGCTCACCCTCACCCCGCTGGCCCTGGTGGCCCGGGCCGCGCTGGCGGCGCTCACCGAGTTCCCGGAGATCAATGCCCGCTGGGACGAGGCGAATCAGGAGATCGTCACCAAGCACTACGTGAACCTGGGCTTCGCGGTCGCCACCGAACGCGGGCTGCTGGTGCCCAATCTCAAGGACGCGCAAGGGTTCACGCTGCGCGACCTGTGCCTGGAGATCGCCGGGGTCGCGGGCAAGGCGCGCAGCGGCACCGCCACCCCCACCGACCTGACCGGCGGCACCTTCACCATCACCAATGTGGGCGTGTTCGGCGTGGACACCGGTGTGCCGCTGGTGAATCCGGGCGAGGCGGCGATCCTGTGCCTGGGCTCGATCCGCAAACGGCCGTGGGTGCATCGCGACGAACTGGCCGTGCGCTGGGTGACCAGTCTCGGCCTGAGCTTCGACCACCGGATGATCGACGGCGAGCAGGGGTCGCGATTCCTGGCGAGCGTGGCCGCCCTGCTGGAGGATCCGCTGACCCTGCTGAGCCGGGTCTAGCCCGCGGCGGGCTGCGGGACCACCAGCGGCTCGGCGGCCGCCCGGATGACCGCCGGGATCGGCACCGGCTTGCGGGTCTGCTCGTCCACGTAGACGTGCGTGAAGGTGCCGGTGGCGGCCAGCTCCAAGTGGTCGCCGCCGTCACGGAAGATGGCCAGCTCGTAGTTGATGCTGGAATTGCCGAGCCGTGCCACCCGGATGCCCACCCGCAGCATGTCCGGGAAGCTGATCGACCCCAGGAACTTGCAGGAGGTCTGGGCCACCACGCCGATCGCGTGCAGATCCCGGATATCGGTGCCGGTCGCGCTGATCAGCCAGGCGTTCACGGCCGTGTCGAAGTACGAGTAGTACGTCACGTTGTTCACGTGCCCGTAGTGGTCGTTGTCGGCCCAGCGCGTCGGCACCGGCCAGAGCACGGGGTACTCAGTCATCTTGCCCTCCGCTTCGCTCCGGGCGGGTTCGCGGCCCCGAAGTCTCGATTCTTCCCTCCTCCGCTCCTCCGCTTCGCTCCCCCGCTCCGTCAGTCCAGAATCGAGACGGCCGCGAACCTTTGAGTTGAGGCAATGCCGAAGTCGAACCTTAGCCGTTCCTTCCGCGGACGGCTTCCCATGGTCAGGCGGAGCGTTCGTCGGGTGCGGCGCGATGGTCGCGGGGGCTGATGCCGTAGTGGCGTTTGAAGGCGGTGGACAGGGCGAAGGCGCTGCCGTAGCCGACCCGGCGGGCGATGGCCTCGAGGGTGGCGTCGGATTCGTGCAGCAGGTCGGCGGCCAGGGCCAGCCGCCAGTCGGTGAGGAAGGCCATGGGCGGTTCGCCGACCAGTTCGGTGAAGCGGCGGGCCAGCGCGGCCCGGGAGACGCCGACCTCGGCGGCCAGCGAGGCGACCGTCCACGGTTGGGCGGGATTGTGCTGCATGAGCCGCAGCGCCTTGCCGACCAGCGGGTCGCCGTAGGCGTGATACCAGGCGGGGGCGTCGGCGCGGGAGAACCAGGCGCGCAGGGCGGCGATGAGCAGCAGATCCAATAGTCGGTCCAGCATGGCCCCCTGGGCGGGCAGGTCCTTGGCGGACTCGTCGACCAGCAGGTCCAGCACCCGGGAGTCGATCTCGCCGCGGCCCAGCACCGCGATCGGCGGCAGCGCGCGCAGCAGCCGGCGACTGGCCGCCGACTCGTGCTCGTAGGTTCCGGTGACCAGCACGGTCGCGGCGTCGGCGCTGGTGCCCCAGCTGCGCACGCCCAGACTCAGTGCCTCACACAGGACTTCACCGTCCATGGTGGTGGTGATGTTGCCGGGTTCGATGAGCACCTGCGGCGCGGTGCCCGGATCATCGGCGACGACGTAGTGGTCGGGGCCGCGGAAGATGGCGATATCGCCGGTGCGCAGCTGCCGCGGCGGGCCCGCCTTGCCGCTCCTGGGTTCCGGCAGCACCCAGCCGCCACCCCGCACCACCGCCACCACGGTCAGCGGGGCCTCGTCCCGAATTCGCAGGGCCCACGGCGGATCGAACGACGAGCGCATCACGAATGCCGCTCGTGCCCGTGGTCCTTCGAGCAGACTGGCCAACGCATCCATGACAAAGACGATGGCAAATGCCCGGGCGCTTCTCAACCATGTTCGCGCTCGCCGAATCCCGGTGTACTCGTTACATGATCAACGAAACCACCGCGAACAGCGCGAACACCGTCCTCGTCCTCGGCGCGACCGGCAAGACCGGACGCCGGGTGGCCGCCCTGCTGACCGAGCACGGCGTGCCCGTGCGGGCCGGTTCGCGCACGGCCGCAATCCCGTTCGACTGGACCGACCGCGCGACCTGGACGGCGGCTCTGGACGGCGTGGACGCCGTATACCTGTCCTACCAGCCGGATCTGGCGGTGCCGGGCGCGCCCGCCGACATCAAGGCGTTCTGCGACCGCGCCGCGGCCGCCGGGGTGCGCAGCGTGGTGCTGCTGTCCGGCCGCGGCGAGCCCGAGGCGCTGGAATGCGAAGGCATCGTGCGGGATTCGGGCATGTCATGGACCGTGGTGCGGTGCGCCTGGTTCGCGCAGAACTTCGACGAGGGCTCGTTCGCCGACTTCATCCTGGCCGGCGAGGTGGCCCTGCCCGCCGGTGACGTGCCGGAACCGTTCGTGCACGCCGACGACATCGCCGAGGTGGCGGTGGCGGCGCTGCTCGACGACCGGCACGCCGGGCAGGTGTACGAGCTGACCGGACCGCGCGCGCTCAGCTTCGCCGCGGCGGTGGCCGAGATCGGCGCGGCGTCGGGCCGGGAGATCGCCTACATCCCGCTCACCCGAACCGAATTCGTGGCCGCCCTGACCTCCTACGGGGTCCCCGCCGACGAGGTCAGCCTGCTCGACTACCTGTTCGGCACGGTGCTCGACGGACGCAACTCGCCCGTCACCGATGGGGTGCGGCGGGCGCTGGGCCGGGAGCCGCGCGACTTCGCCGACTACGTGCGCGCGGCCGCCGCGACCGGGGCCTGGTCGGTGACGGCGGACGCGTGAGTGCCGGTCCCTAGGATCCGGCGGATCCGAGCGCTCGGGAGGATCCGGTGAGCATGGCGGATCCGGAGGCCGGGTTGAGCTGCGCGATTGTGTTCTGCCAGTACTCGGCCTGCGTGTGGCACTTGGCATCGCCGCCGCTGATGGAGTTGAAGAACGAGCTCGGGAAGCACTCGGTCGGTTCGGGGCTGGGCGGCGGCGTGACCGGGGCCGCGGTCGCGGTCGCGGCCACCGTGGCCAGCGGGGCGAGTCCCGCGACCAGCAAAGCGAAAAGGCCATGTCTGAGCTTCATGCAGGCACTGTGCAGTCCTCGGTGTGATCGCGGTAGCCCCGGAATCAAGGGGGTACCGCGGCGCGCGCCGGGCCGCGAAACTTGTCGGACCCCGGGCCTAGAATCCAAAGCAAACAGGTTGTACCGCAAACGATTCGGATCGCAGTCCCGACCGTCGACGCTGCCGGGACGGATCGCGAAAACCGGGGAGACGCCGGGTGCACCCGGTAGCGTCGTACCGATGGCCGCTGCGACGCCCACTCCCCGCCTCCGCAAAGCGCGCCTGGCGCTGTTCGCGGTGTTCGGGCTCAACGGGATGCTCTCGGCCGTATGGATCGTGCACATCCCCGCCGTCACCGCGCGCGCCGGCGTCTCACCGACCGTGCTGGGCATGCTGATCCTGCTCATGGCGGCCTGCGCCATCCTGGGCATGCAGACCGCCGGGCCGCTGGCGGACCGGGTGGGCAGCCGCACGCTCACCGCGGCGGCCGTCACGCTGCTGGCCCTGACCCTGCTCGGCCCGGCCCACGCCGCCTCCCCGGTCGCCCTCGGACTGTTCCTGTGCGCCTTCGGTTTCGCCAACGGCGCGCTGGACGTGTCCATGAACGCGCAGGCGGTCCATATCGAGCGGGCCTACGCCCGGCCCATCATGTCCGCGTTCCACGCCTTCTTCTCCTGCGGTGGATTCCTCGGCTCGGCCTTCGGGGCGGCCGCTCAGCACGCGCACTGGTCCCTGCCCGCCACGTTCACCCTCACCACGGCGGTCGGGCTCGCCGTCACGGCCGGGGCGATCCCCGCGCTGCTCCCGCACACCGCTCCGGCGGCGGGCGACGTGCCGGGCACCTACGTGGATCCGGCGGCGGCCCAGCATCTTCCGGCCACCGATGCGACGCCCTCGGACGGCAAGCCCTCCCGGCGGATGGGAGGGAAGGTCGTGGCCCTCGGCCTGATCGCTTTCGCGCTGCTGATGGCCGAGGGCGTCGCCGCGGACTGGAGCGCGCTGCAGGTCCGCGATCGGCTCGGTGTCGACGCGGGCGCCGCCGCGCTGGCCTTCACCGCGTTCTCCCTGACCATGACCATCGGCCGGTTCGGCGCGGACCGGGTGAGCGGCCGCCTCGGCCGGGTGGGCGTGCTGCGCTGGGGTACAGCCGTGGCGGCCATCGGTTTCGGGGTCGTCGTGCTGTCCGGGTGGCTGCCGCTGACCGTGGCGGGGTGGGCCCTGTGCGGGATCGGCCTGTCCGGCGGCGTCCCACAGGTGTTCACGGCCGCGGGCAATCTGGGCTCGGCGACGGCGGCGACCGATATGTCGCGGGTCTTCGGGCTCGGCTATGTGGGCCTGCTGGCCGGTCCGGCCGTCATCGGCTGGCTCGACAAGCTGATGCCGCTGACCGCGGCCATGACGGTGCCGCTGGTCGCGATGGCATTGTGCGCGTGGGGCGCCCGCGCGGTCGCCGCGCCGGTTCCGGCGCCGGCGCCGGCGAGCGACTGAGGCTCAGGCCGACGGGCGGTCGCGGGCGGTGGCGCCCAGGTCGCCGATCACCTCGGCGTGATCGAGGAAGGCGTCCACCATGCGGTGATTGAGGACGGCGACGGCCTCGATGTCCTCGGGCGTCCAGTCGGCGAGCGCCTCTGCCATCCAGCCGCGCATCACCTCCCGCACCGCCTCCACCGCCCGGCGGCCCGACGCGGTCGGCCCGACCCGCTGGGCGCGACCGTCGTCCGGGTCCTGGACGCGTTCCACGTACCCGGCCTTCTCCAGCCGCTGGATCTGGCGGCTCACGTGCGGAGCCTCCACGTCCAGGCGCGCGGCGAGCTCGCCCAGCCGCATGGGTTCGGGGGCGTCGGCGAGCAGGCGCAGCAGCGGGACGCTGGCCCGGTCCATGGTCAGGCCGCACTGCACCATGGCCTTGTCGTGGCGGCGGACCCGGGTCAGCAGATAGGCGACACGGGCCAGCGCGCGTTCCAGTTCGACGATGTGAGCTGCGTCAACTTCGATGGCGGGAATGGCTTCCGGTCGCGGCATGTGGTTATCTTACGAAACCCATTTACTTAATTTTGGTAAGTAAACCAAAGGACCATTCCCATGACTACGACCGCTGTCGGT
Organism: Nocardia sp. CA-136227; assembly: GCF_050955695.1. NCBI lineage: Bacteria > Bacillati > Actinomycetota > Actinomycetes > Mycobacteriales > Nocardiaceae > Nocardia > Nocardia sp. CA-136227. The sequence continues at coordinate 1,295,639 of NZ_CP192081.1, read as the reverse complement.
CAGGTCGACGTGTCGAAACCCGTCGAACCTTCGAAGGCCCACCTCGGCCTCACCCTGCTCGCATTGTCTGCGGCCGGTCTGGTCGTGTCCTTGCAGCAGACCGTCGTGATTCCGCTGCTGCCGCGCTTCATCGTGCAGTTGCACACCGACGTCGCCGGGGTCACCTGGCTGTTCACCGCCGCGCTGCTCTCCGGCGCGGTCGCCACGCCGCTGCTCTCCCGCTTCGGCGACATGTACGGCAAGAAGCCGATGGTCATGGTCACCATGGGCGTGCTCATCGTCGGCTCGGTGGTGTGCGCCTTCGCCACCACGCTGCCCGTCTACATCATCGGCCGGGCGCTACAGGGCATCTCCTCGGCCATGATCCCGCTCGCCATCGGCATCATCCGCGACACCTTCCCGCGCGAAAGACTGGTCCGCGCAATCGGAGTCGTGTCCGGCACCATGGGCGTCGGCGGCACCATCGGCCTGCTGGCCACCGGTGTCATCGCCGACCACACCACCAACCCGCACCCGGTCTTCTGGCTGACCGCGGCTCTCGGCGTGGTCGCCACCGTGCTGATCCAGGTGAGCGCCAGGAACAATGGCGTGCGCCACGGCGGCAAGCCCGACTTCATCGGCGCGGCCCTGCTGGCCGCGCTGCTGATCTGCCTGCTGCTCGGCATCAGCGAGGGCCCGCGCTGGGGCTGGGGCTCCGGCTCGGTCATCGGCATGTTCGGGGCCGCCGTGGTGCTCACCGCCGTCTGGGTGTTCGTGGAGCTCAAGGTCGAACAGCCGCTGGTGCGCCTGCAGCTGCTCGTCGGCCCGCAGTCGCTGTCGGCGAACGTGGCCTCCGCGCTGCTCGGCTTCTCCATGTTCGGCGCGTTCTCGCTGGTCTCCAACTTCATTCAGACGCCCGCGGACCAGGTCGGCTACGGCCTGTCCGGGACCGTGCTGTCGGTCGGCCTCTACGGCATCCCGAGCGCGGCGCTGATGACCTTCTTCTCCTTCAACACCGGCCGCATCTCCGCCAAGATCGGACCCGCCTACACCCTCGCCATCGGCGCGACCTTCGCCGGACTGTCGATGGGCTGGCTGGCCTTCTCGCACGGCCACGGCTACGACATGGTCATCGCGAACGCGCTGCAGGGCATCGGTTTCGGCATCGGCTACGCGGCGCTGGGCACCCTCGCCGTGCAGCACGTGCCCATGAGCGAGAGCGGCATCGCGTCGGGCATCAACTCACTGGTGCGGACCGCGGGCGGCTCGATCGCGGGCGCGATCACCGGCTCGATCCTGACCGCCCACGTGCTGAAGCTGGGCGCGCACGCCGTGCCGACCGAGGGCGCGTATGTCGCGAGCTTCGCGACGCTGGCCATCGGCGCCTTCGGCGCGGCGGCCGTAGCCCTCGGACACGGCCTGCGCCACAAGGGAAACTGACCGGATCAGGTCAGCAGCGTCGTGCTCTCGCCGTCGACGACGACCACGTGGTCGTCGGTGAGCGCCCAGTGCGGGATGCCGTCGGAGACGTAGTCGCGCACCAGTTTCCGGGACAGGCCCTGCGGGTCGGTCGGGGAATCCAGGTGCGGGACGATGCGGCGGTCGACCAGGCCGAGACCGTCCCAGCGCGGCTCGACACCGCAGGCGGTGCGGACCTCGCCCGGATCGTCGATGGCCTCGATGCCGTGGAAGTCGGGAGTCATCACGCAGGCTCCCGCGCTGTAACCCGCGTACACCAGGGCATCCTCGGCGAGCAGTTTCCGCAGGGCGAGATCGGCTCCGCTGCGGGCGAACTGGGCGCGCAGCACGAAGGTGTTGCCGCCGCGCACCCACACCGCCGGGAACTCGCGCAGCCGTCGCTCCACCTCGTCCGGGCGGTCGAGGTAGTCGCGCAGGTCCAGGACCTCGGGCTGGAAACCCAAGCGGCGCAGCGGAACCAGATCGCTGGTGACCGCGCTCTGCCAGGCCGAGGGCCAGGCGTCACAGGCATTGGCGATGACGGCCACCGGGCCGGGCGCACCGGTCAGTTCGAGCAACCGCCGCTGGTGCGCGCCGAAACGGTAGCTGGACAGGAACAGGCGCACGGGTCAGATGGTGAAGGCGAGGCTGCGGACCAGGCGGTTGCCGAGGTCCGTGTCACCGGCGAGAGTGATCTCCCCCGGGTGCGCGTCGGCGGTGGTGCGGCCGCCGCGCAGGCGGGCGAACAGACGCGAGTCCAGGGTGACGACCGTGGTGGCCGGACCGTCGAGCGCCTCGACCAGGTTCGCCCGGCCGCCGTCGACCGCCACGTGCAGGGTCTGCGGCACCGGACCGGTGAGCTCGAAGGTGATGCGCGAACCGTCCGCCGCGCCCGCGCCCTTGACCGCGGCCCGGCCGAGGGCGGTCAGCAGTTCGGCGTAGGCCTGCGCGCCCCGCGCCCCGCCCTCCTCGACGGAGACGCCGAGGGCGTCGGCGATGTCGTGCTCGTGCATCCAGCAGTCGAACAGGCGGATCCGCATGAACCGGCCGTAGGGGGCCATGCCCACCGGGGTCGGCACGAGTTCGGCCCACGCCTCGGGGGTGGTCTGCTCGAGCGCCTTCAGGCGGCGGCCGGTGACGTCGAGGAAACGCTCCAGCAGTTGCGGCCCGGCGAGCGGGCGCAGGGATTCGATCCACTTCTCGTTGAGCGCGCCGATGTCGTTGCGGATGTGCTCGCCGGACACCTCGGTGTCGGGGGTCGGCTCGCCCAGCAGCAGCGATTCGGTGCCGACCACATGGGCGATCACGTCGAAGACCGTCCAGCCCGGCAGCGGCGAGGACACACGCCACCGGCTTTCGTCCAGCCCGTCCACCAGCCGGGTGAGGGCGTCCCACTGGTCGGATAAAAGGGCGGTGATCTCGGCGCGGTCCGGCACCGTGTCGGTCATGCGGTGGTCTCCCTTTCCTCGTCCGCGAGCCGGTCCAATCCGGCTCGCAGTGCCGCGGCGGTGCGCTCGGTGTCGTGCGGGCGGCGCAGCACGAAGCCCTTCGCGAAGCGAAGGGTGTCGCCGTGATGGCGGGGAATCACGTGCAGGTGCACGTGATGAACGGTCTGGAAGGCGGCCTTGCCGTCATTGATGAGCAGATTCGCACCGTCGGCCGTGAGGCCGGCCCGGCGCATGGACTTGGCCAGGCGGTGGCCGAAGCCGAACAGGCGGGCGCCCATCTCCGGGTCGAGCTCGTCGAGATCGGTCGCGTGCCGCTTGGGGATCACCAGGGTGTGCCCCCGGGTGATCGGCCGGACGTCGAGGAAGGCGACCAGGTGGTCGTCCTCGAAGATCTTGGTCGCGGGTGCGTCGCCCGCGACGATCCGGCAGAAGATGCAGCCACTCACCATGCAGACATTACGGCGTACAGGTGATGCGCGACACCCCCTACTCGACCCCGATACGGGCACAACCGAACCCAGAGTTACCGACCAGTAGCATCAGGGATTCGATCGTGTTCGACGCCGGGAGAACCCCGGCCGAGCACGGAGTTGTCCGGTTTTCTCGCAACACCATGTGATGGGCATCTCCGCTACGCTCACCGCGAACCAGGTACAGTTGCGAGAATTCTCACGAACTTACTGCACAGTAAGTTCGGACCACCGTTCAACCGGTGACACGGCTTGGAACCGACAGGTGGCCTGGACTCACCACGAGAAGGAAGTTTGACAAGTGGACACAACGCAGAGCGCACAGACCGCTGCGCCCCGCGGTGCGCGCGTCGGAGTGGTTCGCGAGACGAACCCGGACGAACGACGCGTCGCATTGGTGCCGAAGATCATTCCGGCCCTGCTGAAGCAGGGTGTCGAGGTGATCGTCGAGGCCGGTGCCGGTCTGGGCGCGTTGATTCCGGACGAGGCGTACACCGAAGCCGGTGCGACGCTGGGCGATCCGTACAGCGCCGACGTCGTCGTGAAGGTCGCGCCGCCCAATGACGGCGAGATCGGCAAGCTCGCGCCGGGCCAGACCCTCATCGGGTTCCTCGCGCCCCGCAACGCCGACACCAAGATCGGTGCGCTGAAGACCGCGGGCGTGCAGGCCTTTGCCGTGGAAGCGATTCCGCGCATCTCCCGCGCCCAGGTCATGGACGCGCTGTCCTCCCAGGCGAATGTCGCCGGCTACAAGGCCGTGCTGCTCGCCGCGTCGGAATCCACCCGATTCTTCCCCATGCTGACCACCGCCGCCGGCACCGTGAAGCCGGCCACCGTGCTGGTCCTCGGTGTCGGCGTCGCCGGTCTGCAGGCCCTGGCGACCGCCAAGCGCCTCGGTGGCCGCACCACCGGTTACGACGTTCGCCCCGAGGTCGCCGACCAGGTGCGCTCGGTCGGCGCGCAGTGGCTCGACCTCGGCATCGACGCCGCCGGTGAGGGCGGGTACGCCCGCGAGCTCACCGACGACGAGAAGGCTCAGCAGCAGCAGGCCCTCGAGAACGCCATCAAGGGCTTCGACGTGGTCATCACCACCGCGCTGGTGCCCGGCCGCCCGGCCCCGCGCCTGGTCACCGCCGCCGCTGTCGAGGGCATGAAGCCCGGCAGCGTGATCGTGGACCTGGCCGGCGAGACCGGCGGTAACTGCGAGTTGACCGAACCCGGCAAAACCGTTGTGCGCCACGGCGTCACCATCGCCTCGCCGCTGAACCTGCCGGCCACCATGCCGGAGCACGCCAGCGAGCTGTACTCCAAGAACATCGCCGCCCTGCTCGAACTCATGCTGAAGGACGGTGCCCTGGCACCCGATTTCGAGGATCAGGTGCTGGCGGATTCCTGTGTCACGCGCGAGCGGAGCGAGCAGAGCGCTCAGAAGGTGGAAGCCTGATGTACACCGAATTGTTGGCGAACATCGCGATCCTGGTGCTGTCCGGGTTCGTCGGTTTCGCCGTGATCTCCAAGGTGCCCAACACCCTGCACACCCCGCTGATGTCGGGTACCAACGCCATTCACGGCATCGTGGTGCTCGGCGCGCTGGTGGTCTTCGGCAAGATCGAGCACCCCTCGGTCCTGATGCAGATCATCCTGTTCGTCGCCGTCGTGTTCGGAACCCTGAACGTCATCGGCGGTTTCGTCGTGACCGACCGCATGCTGGGCATGTTCAAGGCGAAGAAGCCTGCTGCGCAAGAGAAGGCGGGCGAGTAACCCCATGGACAATCTGGTCAACGTTCTCTACATCGCCGCGTTCGCGCTGTTCATCTACGGTCTGATGGGCCTCACCGGCCCCAAGACCGCGGTGCGCGGCAACTGGATCGCCGCGGTCGGCATGGGCATCGCGGTCGTCGCGACGCTCATCTCCATCCGGCACACCAACAACTGGATCCTGATCGTCGCCGGTCTGGTCGTCGGCATCGGCCTGGGCGTGCCGCCCGCCAAATTCACCAAGATGACCGCCATGCCGCAGCTGGTCGCCGCGTTCAACGGCGTCGGCGGTGGCACGGTCGCGCTGATCGCGTGGGCCGAGTTCCTCGACACCAAGGGCTTCTCCCAGGTGCACGAGCAGCCGTCGGTGCACATCGTGATCGCCTCGCTGTTCGCGGCCATCATCGGCTCGGTCTCGTTCTGGGGCTCCTGCATCGCGTTCGCGAAGCTGCAGGAACTGCTGTCCGGCCGCCCGATCACCGTCGGCCGCCTGCAGCAGCCGCTGAACCTGCTGCTGCTCGCCGGTGCGATCGCCGCGGCCGTGGTCATCGGCATCGGCGCCACCAATGACGGTGTGCCGCAGTACTGGATGATCGCGGTGCTGGTGCTCGCCGGCATCCTCGGCCTGATGGTCGTGCTGCCCATCGGCGGCGCGGACATGCCGGTCGTCATCTCGCTGCTCAACGCCCTCACCGGTCTGTCGGCCGCGGCCGCGGGTCTGGCGCTGAACAACACCGCCATGATCGTGGCGGGCATGATCGTCGGCGCGTCCGGCACCATCCTGACCAACCTGATGGCCAAGGCCATGAACCGGTCCATCCCCGCGATCGTCGCCGGTGGATTCGGTGGCGGCGGAACGGCTCCCGGCGCGTCCGGCAGCGGCGAGCAGAAGCAGGCCAAGGCCACCTCCGCCGCTGACGCCGCGATCCAGATGGCCTACGCCAACCAGGTCATCGTGGTCCCGGGCTACGGCATGGCCGTCGCCCAGGCCCAGCACGCGGTCAAGGAGATGGCGGCCCTGCTCGAGGCCAAGGGCGTCGAGGTCAAGTACGCCATCCACCCGGTCGCCGGTCGTATGCCCGGCCACATGAACGTGCTGCTGGCCGAGGCCGAGGTCTCCTACGACGCCATGAAGGAAATGGACGACATCAACGGCGAGTTCAGCCGCACCGATGTCGCCCTGGTCATCGGCGCCAACGACGTCACCAACCCGGCCGCCCGCGAGGACTCCACGTCCCCGATCTACGGCATGCCGGTCCTGAACGTCGACCAGGCCAAGTCGGTCATCGTGCTCAAGCGCTCGATGAACTCCGGCTTCGCCGGCATCGACAACCCGCTGTTCTACGCCGACCACACCTCCATGCTGTTCGGCGACGCCAAGAAGTCCGTCGGTGCGGTCACCGAGGAACTGAAGGCGCTGTAACCGCGACTCCATCGCGACGGCCCGCATCCCGGAAGGGATGCGGGCCGTTGGCGTTTCAGAGCTTGTCGATCAGCTGGGAGACGGTGACGAAGCGGTAGCCCCGATCGTGCAGGGCCTGGGCGATCAGGGGGATCGCGGCCAGGGAGGGGTCGCCCGCCGGATACATGGTGTGCAGCAGGATGATCGAGCCGGGGCGGACGGTCGCGAGGGTTTCGGTGACGATCTCGTCGGTGGTGGGGGTCTTGCCGGAGTCGGGTTCGACGTCCCAGGTGACGGTGGTGCGATTGTGTTTGGCCAGGTACCACGGGAGCGCGATCAGTTTCTTGCCGTTGGGCGGGCGGAAGGTGATCGGGCCGCGGTAGCCGGTTTTCGCGATCTCGGCGTCGGTGCGCTCGACCTCGTCGCGGACGAAACCGGGGGTCACGAAGATCATGCGTTCGTGGTGGTAGGTGTGGTTGCCGATCTCGTGGCCGGAATCGGCGATGGCGCGGCCCTCGTCCGGATGGGCGGCCAGCTCACCGCCGATGAGATAGAAGGTGGCGGGGATGCCCGCGTCGGACAGCGTCCGAAGGATCTCGGGGGTGCGTTCGGTGGGGCCGTCGTCGAGGGTGAGGGCGACGACCTTCTCGGTGGTGTCGACTCGGGAGACCAGGCGTCCGGCGACCTGGTAGGTGCGGGAGTTCATGAGCACGTACAGACCGGTCGAGATCAGCACCAGCCCGGCCAGGATGAGCGCGCCCCGGACGAGCAGCTTGAGTCCCATAGTTATTGACCTCCAGGTTCAAAACAGCTAGTTTCGATCACATGGGCAGACCACGAGGCTTCGACGCGGACACGGTAGTGGACCGCGCCATGGACGCGTTCTGGACCCATGGGTACGCCAACACCTCGCCCGCACAGCTCGCCGACGCTACCGGAGTCGCGAAAGGCAGTCTCTACAACGCCTTCGGAAGCAAACGGGAACTGTTCGACCTGTGCATGGCCCGCTACGACCGGATGGGCACCGAACTCGCCAACGACGTGCTGAACCAGCCCGGCACCACCAAGGAACGGTTGCGGGCCTGGATGCGGCTGGTCGTGGACAGCGATCTGGAGCAACCGGTACGACGGGGCTGCCTGGTGGCCAATACCGCCATGGAACTCGGCGGGCACGACACCGAGGCGACCACCGCGGTGACCGTCGCGGTCGAGCACATGGTCGAGGCGTTCATCGCGCGCATCGAGCGGGGGCAGCGCGACGGCGACGTCCGGGCCGAGATCGACGCCCGCGCGTACAGCGAGTTCCTGATGAATACCGTTGGCGGACTCCGCATCACCACGAAGGTCTCGGACGCGGAGACGCTGTACCGGATCATCGACACCGCCCTGTCCACCCTCTGACCCCGGGCCGCAGCCCTGCGGCCTTTTCTTTTACCCCAGTTTTTGACCCACAGTTCAAGAAAGGTACGGATCATGGATCTCGGACTGAACGGCAAGACCGCACTCGTCACCGGCGCCAGCCGGGGCATCGGCCTCGCCGTCGCCGAAGCACTGGCCGAGGAAGGCGTACGGGTCGCCGGCGTCGCCCGCACCATCACCCCGGAACTCGAAAAGGTCGCGGCGGCCACGGTTTCCGCGGATCTGAGCACCACCGCGGGCGCACTGGCCGCCGTCGGGACGGCGCTGGCCGAGCTCGGCGGAATCGATATCCTGGTCAACAATGTCGGCGGCGGTGACGCCGACCAGCTGACCCTGGGCGGCTTCCTCGACATTCCGGAAGACCAGTGGCGCAAACTGTTCGACCTCAACCTGTTCGGCGTCGTCGCCACCACCCGTGCGGCGTTGCCCAGCATCATCGAACGGCGGGGCGCGATCGTCACCGTCTCCTCGATCAACTCCCGCCTGCCCGCGGTCGGACCGGCCGGCTACAGCGAGGCCAAAGCCGCGCTCACCGCGTTCGGCAAGCGACTCAGCGAGGAATTCGGCCCGCAGGGCGTCCGCGTCAACACCGTCTCACCGGGACCGGTCGGCACCGACATCTGGCGCGGACCCGACAGCCTCGGAGCCCGCCTCTCCGCGGCCAACGGCCTTGCGCAGGAAGACTTCCTGGCGGCCATGCCCACCCAGTTCAATATCGCCGCGGGGCGAATCGCCGAAGCCAGGGAAGTCGCCGCGCTGGTGACCTTCCTGGCCTCCGAGCAAGCCGCCATCATCAACGGCGCCGACTACGTCATCGACGGCGGCATCGTCAAAACGGTCTGATCAGAGGTAGAGGCCGGTGCCGTGTTCGGGGTGGGTGTTGGCGACGGCGTGCAGATCACGTTCGCGCAGTACGTAATACGCCTGCGCCTGGATCTCCACCTCGAACTGGTCATCGGCGCTGAACAGCACCTGATCGCCCACGGTCACCGCGCGCACGTGCGACCCGACGCCGCACACCTCACCCCAGGACAGGCGCTTGGCGACCTGGGCGGTGGCGGGAATGAGGATGCCGCCACTGCTGCGCCGCTCGCCCGCCTCAGGGCTGAGTTTGACCATCACGCGGTCGTGCAGCATTTGGATTTCGAGCTTGGCATCGGACACCGCGGCAGTGTACTGCGCGGGAATGTCCGGTTCCGCCCCGGTGCCCGCCCGACCGCGTAGGTTCGAAACCGTGACGGGCCAAATCTCCGATATCGACGGTCTCCGGTCTCTCCTTCCCGCGGGCATGGTGGTGACCGATCCGGATGTGCTGGGCGGTTATCGGCAGGACCGGGCGCTGGATCCGGATGCCGGGACCGCGCTCGCGCTGGTGCGACCGCTCACCACCGCGCAGGTCGCGGCCACCGTGCGGTGGGCGGCCGAGCATCGGGTGCCGATCGTGCCGCGCGGGGCCGGCACCGGGCTCTCCGGCGGGGCCACCGCCCAGGACGGGGCGCTGCTGCTGAGCACCGAGAAGATGCGCGAGATCAGCGTCGACACCGTGACGCGGACCGCGGTGGTGCAGCCGGGACTGCTCAATGCCGAGGTGAAGCGGGCCGTCGCAGCGAAGGGGCTCTGGTATCCGCCGGACCCCTCCTCCTTCGAGATCTGCACCATCGGCGGCAACGCGGCCACCAACGCGGGCGGACTGTGCTGCGTGAAGTACGGGGTCACAACCGATTACGTGCTCGGCATGGAGGTGGTGCTGGCCGACGGGACCGCGGTGCGGCTGGGCGGGCCGCGACTCAAGGACTCCGCGGGCCTGTCGCTGACCAAACTGTTCGTGGGCAGCGAGGGGACGCTCGGCGTCATCACCGAACTGACCCTGCGGCTGCTGCCCGCGCAACCGCCGCAGTCCACGGTGGTGGCGAGCTTCCCGACGCTCACCGCCGCCACCGACGCCATCCTGGCCATCACCGGCCAATTGCGGCCCTCCATGCTGGAATTCATGGATTCGGTGGCGATCAACGCCGTCGAGGACGAGCTGCGGATGGGGCTCGACCGGCAGGCGGCCGGGCTGCTGGTGGCGCGTTCCGACGCCCCGGGCGAGCACGCCGGGCACGAGGCCGACCTCATGCTGGCGGCGTGCGAGAAGGCCGGGGCCACAGAGGCTTTCCGGACCGACGATCAGGAGGAGGGCGAAGCCTTCTGCGCGGCACGGCGATTCGCCATCCCCGCCGTGGAGCGCAAGGGTCCGCTACTGCTCGAGGATGTCGGGGTGCCGCTGCCCCGGCTGGGGGACCTGGTGAACGGGATCGCGGAGATCGCGGCAAACCGGCGGGTCCTGATCTCCGTCATCGCGCACGCGGGCGACGGCAACACCCATCCGTTGATCGTGCACGACCCGGCGGACCCGGAAGAATCCGAACGGGCACATCTGGCATTCGGCGAGATCATGGATCTGGCCATCGCCCTGGGCGGCACCATCACCGGTGAACACGGTGTCGGCCGCCTGAAGAAACCGTGGCTGCCCGACCAGCTCGGCCCCGATGTGATGGGGCTCACCCGCCGGATCAAGGATGCGCTGGATCCGAACGGGATACTCAATCCGGGTGCGGTGCTGTGACCGCCCCGCCGGAACAATCCGCATCACAAGGGAGTTCACACAGGTCATGAGCACCACGCTGGAACACAATGCCGACGCGACCCGCTACGAGATCTACCTCGACGGCACGCTCGCGGGCTACGCCGACTACGCGGAGCGGGTCGACGGCGACGTCAAGGTCCGCGATATCCAGCACACCATGACCTTTCCCGAGTTCCGGGGCCGCGGCGTGGCCGCGCAGGTGGTGGAGTACGCGTTGCGGGACGCCCGCACCGAGGGCTTCTCGATCATCCCCACCTGCTGGTATGTGGAGAAGTACATCGGCGAGCACCCCGAATACGCCGACCTGGTGGCCTGATTCGCTAGATGGCGCGGTGGTGCCGGCGCTGCCAGACCCGGAAATGCCGGTCGGCGCTGCCCACCATCGCCTCCCCCACCTTCGCGTCGTCGAACCCCGGCAACGACTGCAACTTCGTCAGGAACACGGTGTCGGCGGCCGAGTAGGGCACCACGCATCCCTTACCGGTCGCCCCGATGAGCACGAAGAACACGTCCCCGGCGAACGGCCCGTCCGCCGCGGTGATGATGCGCACTTCCGCCAGTTCCGTCCACGCGACCTCTTCCACCCGCCCATCGGCCAGTGTCCGCCGCACGAAGGTGTCGTTGATTTCGACTCCGGACATGGCTCCATAGTGCCCCCAGCATCCCGGCCCGAACAGCCCCCGAATCCGTGCTTCACCTGAGGAAGCGGGAAAGAAAAGCCCTGGCGAACCCCCCTGCCGCACATCGAGGGCGAACCGTTTCCCGGAGCAATTCTCCAGCTATTGAAGAGTTTTCGACGTGCCGCGATCCCGCGCGTCATCCGGGCGACCGCTGATTCGTCCACAGCGATTCACAGCAGATTCCATGCTGTGTGAAGTATTTACATTTCACCAGGCGGGTTAGTGTCCCGGAGCCCCCTCGACACAGGGGTTTTCGACAACTCGGGAGACACAATCCTTATGAAGAAGTCGGTTCTCGCCCGATCGGGCGCCGGAATCGCCGGGGCCGCGGCCGTCGCCGCCGTCACCATCGCGATGGCCCCCGCCGCCTCGGCCCAGATCGCCATCACCACCTCGACGGCCTACTGCGCCGACACCACCTACACCGTCACGCTGCCCGCGGCCGACGCCGCCGCCATGGCGAGCCAGTACGGGGACAACAACTTCGTGCTGCAGGCCACCAACACCAGCACCAATGTCACCTGGTGGTCGGCCGCGCAGGCCTCGGTCTCCGGACAGGACCTGACCTTCCAGTGGACGCCGTCGCAGTCGATCCCGGCCTCGGGGACCGCCACCGGCACCTGGAGCCTCTTCATCACCGAGGCGCACGTCGCGGCCACCGCACTGGGACCGGTGTCGGTCACCGTCGTGCAGACCGCGCCGCAGGGCACCACCTGCCTGCCGCAGACCAGCACCGGCAGCTCGACGCTGACGCCGCTGGGCAGCATCATCAGCAATCTGCTGAGCAGCCTCTCGGCCCAGTAGACGCGAACTTCGGTCCAGCCCAACCCTGGACCGAAGCGACCGGAGGCGGCCCGACCGAAAGTCGGTGCCGCCTCCGGGTGTTCGTCACGCCGTCCGGAAAGGAATCAGCGCAGGATCTGGCGGGACATGACCAGACGCTGGATCTGGTTGGTGCCCTCGTAGATCTGGGTGATCTTGGCGTCGCGCATCATGCGCTCCACCGGGAAGTCGGTGGTGTAGCCGGCGCCACCGAAGAGCTGGACGGCGTTGGTGGTGACCTCCATGGCCACATCCGAGGCGAAGCACTTGGCGGCCGCGGAGATGAAGCCCAGGTTCTTCTCGCCACGCTCGGCGCGGGCGGCCGAGGTGTAGACCATCAGGCGGGCGGCCTCGACCTTCATGGCCATGTCGGCCAGCATGAACTGGGTGTTCTGGAAGTCGGCGATGGCCTTGCCGAACTGCTTGCGGTCCTTGGTGTAGGCGATCGCGGCGTCCAGCGCGCCCTGCGCCAGACCCACGGCCTGCGCGCCGATGGTCGGGCGGGTGTGGTCCAGGGTCTGCAGCGCGGTCTTGAAACCGGTGCCCGGCTCGCCGACGATGCGGTCGCCCGGAACCTTGCAGTTCTCGAAGTACAGCTCGGCGGTCGGGGAACCCTTGATGCCCAGCTTGTGCTCGAGCGGGCCGACCACGAAGCCCTCGTCGTCCTTGTGGACCATGAACGAGGAGATGCCGTTGGCGCCCTTGTCGGCGTCGGTCACGGCCATGACGGTGTACCAGTCGGACTTGCCGCCGTTGGTGATCCAGCACTTGGAGCCGTTGATGATCCAGCCGTCGCCGTCCTGACGGGCGCGGGTGCGCATGGAGGCGGCGTCGGAGCCGGCCTCACGCTCGGACAGCGCGTAGGAGGCCATCTTGCCCGCGACGATGTCGGCGAGCACCTTGGTCTTGAGCTCCTCGGAACCGTTCAGGATCAGGCCCATGGTGCCGAGCTTGTTGACGGCGGGGATCAGCGAGGAGGAACCGCAGACGCGGGCCACTTCCTCGATCACGATGCAGGTGGCGACCGAGTCGGCGCCCTGGCCGCCGTACGCCTCGGGCACGTGCACGGCGTTGAAGCCGGCCGCGTTGAGGGCGGTCAGCGCCTCCTCGGGGAAGCGGGCGTTGCCGTCCACGTCCTTCGCGTAGGGGGCGATCTCCTTCTCACACAGGCCGCGGATGGCCTCGCGCAGCTCGTGGTGGAAGTCCTCGAGCTGGAACAGGTTGAAATCGGGGTTGCCCGCCATGGGGTTGTCTCCTGGTCGTCGCCAACTTATGCGGCACTCAGTGCCATTTGAAGCCAAGTATACGCCGCGATATGGCGGCCACGTGCGAGTACTTCCTCACAAGGATGTGGCACGCAGTGTCAATTACCCCACCGCGGTTACTTCACAGCGTATCGAGACGACGGGCCAGCAGGTCCGCGACCTGCCGAGGCGCCAGATCGCGGGGGAACACCGCCACCACCATCTGATCCGAACCCGCCGCGGTCTCGCGGCCCGCTCCCCCACGCGGGATCGCCGCCAGGGCCGACCGCAGATCCTCCGGACTGGCCGCGGACTCGCCGCGCACCATGCGGCGCAGCAGATAGTTGTGGGTCGCCGTCACCGCGGCGGTGAACTGCACCAGCGCCAGATCCGAAGTCCCGGGCAGCGTCCGACGCAGATAGTCGGTGAACAACCGCTCATAGCGGAACACCGTCACGATCTCGCGCTCGCGCAGGGTCGGCACCTGCCGCACCACCCCGTAACGGCGGGCCGCGAGGTCACGCCACTGCGTGAACCGCTCGAACACCTCGACCACGGCCTCGCACACGGCATCCCAGGCATCCCCGCGCGCGGCCTCCAGGAAGGCCCGCGCCTGCGTCAGCTGCGACTCGTGATCGGCGAAGACCACATCCTCCTTGGACCGGAACTGCCGGAAGAAGGTGCGCCGCGAGATCCCCGCGGCCTCCGCGATCTCGTCGACCGTCGTTGCCTCGTAACCCTTCTCGGCGAACAACCGCAGCGCCTGGTCCACCACCGTCAATCGGCGTTCGGTCGAATCCGCGTCGGCGCGCGGCCGCGCGGGCTGGTCGTTGGGCATCCGCCAACGGTAGCCCGGCGCGGGAGCCCGGTGGCTCAGCCCAGCAGTTTGGTCCGCAGCGCTTCGTCCTTCTCCAGGACCAGGGTTTCCAGGTCGGCCTGGAATCGCTCCATGCGCGAACGCAATTCGGGGTTCGCGGTGGCCAGGATGCGCGCCGCCAGCAGGCCCGCGTTGCGCGCACCGCCGATGGAGACGGTGGCGACCGGCACGCCGGCCGGCATCTGCACGATCGACAGCAGCGAGTCCATGCCGTCGAGGTACTTCAGCGGCACCGGGACGCCGATCACCGGCAGCGGGGTGGCCGAGGCGACCATGCCCGGCAGGTGCGCCGCGCCGCCCGCGCCGGCGATGATCACCTTGATGCCGCGGTCCGCGGCGGTCTTGGCGTAGTCGAGCATGCGCTGCGGGGTGCGGTGCGCGGAGACCACGCCCACCTCGAAGCGGATCCCGAACTCGGCCAGCGCTTCCGCGGCGGCTTCCATGGTGGGCCAGTCGGAGTCCGACCCCATGATGAGGCCAACCTGGGCGGTGTCAGTCATGGTGCGGATCCCATCCGTCGGTCCAGATCGCGTGCGACATCCAGTGCGCCGCGCGCTCGGCTTTCTCCCGGGTGTCGGCGACGTCGTCGCCGAGGACATTGATGTGGCCGATCTTGCGGTCGGGGCGTTCGCCCTTGCCGTAGAGGTGCACCTTGGCCTCGGGGAGGCGGGCCGAAAGATGGTGCAGGCGTTCGTCCATCGACATCTCGGGGGCTTCGGGCGCGCCCAGGATGTTCGCCATCACGGTGACCGGGGCCAGCGGCTTGGTGCTGCCCAGCGGGTAGTCCAGGACCGCGCGCACATGCTGCTCGAACTGGCCGGTGCAGGCGCCGTCCATGCCCCAGTGGCCGGAGTTGTGCGGACGCATGGCGAGCTCGTTGACGAGCAGTTCGCCGGAGTGGGTCTCGAACAGCTCCACCGCCATGGCGCCGGTGACGCCCAGCTCGGCGGCCAGCCGCAGGGCCAGCGCCTCGGCCTCGGTGGCCTTCGCCGACGACAGGTTCTGGGCGGGCGCGATCACGACCGCGCACTGGCCGTTGCGCTGCACGGTCTCGACCACCGGCCAGGCCGCGGCCTGACCGAACGGGGACCGCGCCACCATGGCCGACAGTTCACGCTTCAGATCCACCTTGGCCTCGGCCATCAGCGAGACCCCGTGCGCCAGCTGGTCCTCGACGATCGGGGTGGCCTCGGCGGCGTCGGCGGGCATCCAGACGCCGCGGCCGTCGTAGCCGCCGCGGACCGCCTTCAGCACGAAGGGCCAGCCGTGCTCGTCGGCGAAGGCGACGGCGTCGGCGACCGAGTTCACCTCGGCGTAGGCGGGGATCGGCACATCCAGCTCGGCGAGCTTGCGGCGCATGCGCAGCTTGTCCTGCGCGAAGATCAGCGCCTGCGGCCGCGGCTGCACGTTCACGCCCTCGGCGATCAGCGCCTCGAGGTGCTCGGTGGGCACGTGCTCGTGGTCGAAGGTCAGCGCGTGCGAGCCGACCGCGGCCTTGCGCAGCGCGGTCAGATCGTGGTGGCTGCCGAGCACGACGTCCGGGGTGACCTGCGCGGCCGGGTCGTCGGGCCGTTCGGCGAGCACGCGCAGCCGCTGGCCCAGCGCGATGGCCGCCTGGTGGGTCATGCGTGCCAGCTGGCCGCCGCCGATCATGGTGACGGTGGGCATCGCGGAGGTATCGAAGGAACGGGCGCTCACGCTGCACTATGTTGTCATGACACCCACCGGCCGCTCCCCCGCGGGTCGCGTGACAGGTATCGGCGAGTCTCCCGAAGGGTCGCTGCCCCGATTTGTACCGGCCCGACACAGCCGAGTCGAGAGACGTAGACTCGCACCGTGTCATTTGTCGATGAAGTGGTCAATCGCCTGCCCGCGCCGCTGCGGGACCTCGCGGACCGCCATTACGAACTACTGAAGTTCGCGATTGTCGGTGCGACCACGTTCGTCATCGACCTCGGAATCTTCTACGTCCTGAAATGGACGATCATGGACACCAAGCCCACGGTGGCCCGCATCATGTCGGGCATCGTCGCGGTCATCGTGTCCTACATCCTCAACCGGGAATGGACGTTCGACAAGCGCGGTGGTCGCGAGAAGCACCACGAAGCGCTGTTGTTCTTCCTGGTCAGCGGTATCGGCGTCGGCCTGGCCGCGCTACCGCTGTGGGTGTCGAGCTACGTGTTCGACCTCCGCCAGCCCAATGTGAGTTTCACCGTCGAGAACATCGCGGACTTCTTCAGCGCCTTCATCGTCGGCAACCTGCTGCAAATGGCATTCCGATTCTGGTCCATGAAGAAGTGGGTCTTCCCGGACGAAATGCAGGAACTCCAGGACGAATTCGAAGACCTGGTCAACGAAGAGCAGCTGGGTCACAGCTGAGCGTGACGGTCAGGCGGACGCCGCCTGCCGGACTTTCCCCGATTGTCGCGGTTCCACCGTGTAAGCGGGCCTGCTGAAGGACCAGCGCGAGACCCAGTCCACTGCCCGGGGTCACACTCGCCCGATAGAAGCGTTCGAAAACACGCTCGCGATCCGCGACGGGGATGCCGCCGCCATTGTCGTCGATGGTGAGGATCGCGACACCGCCCTCGGAGCGCGCCGCGATCTCGACGCGATCGGCCGCGCCGTGCCGGACCGCATTGGTGACGGCATTGTCGACGACCGAGCGCAGGCCCGCGGCCAGGCCGCGCAGGCGGATCGGCTCGACCGCGTCGGCCACGATGGTCACCCCGGGATACTGCCGCCGGGCGTCGTCCACCACCTGGTCGACCACCTCCCCCAGATCGAGATCCGCCCAATCGGATTCGGTGGTGAGATCGCCCACCGCGAGTCGTTCCAGCGCGTGCAGCGTGGACTCGACCGAACTCTGCGCACTCAGCACGTCGTCGAGGATCTCCGCGCGTTCGGTCGCCGAGAGCGGCATGGACCGCAGCACCTGCAGATCGGTGCGCATGGCGGTCAACGGGGTCCGTAGTTCGTGGGCGGCGGTGGCGGCGAAATCACGGGCGGTGACCAGCGCCTCGTCGGTGTGCCGGCGCTCGGTGGCGATGCGGCCCAGCATGGTGTTCATGGCCTGCGCCAATTCCGTTGTCTCACTGGCCACCGGGTGGCGCGGGGTCTGCACCGCCAGGCCCTCGCCGAGCCCGGCCGTCGCGGCGGTCAACCGGCGCAGCGGGACCACCGCGCGATGCGCGGCCAGCCAGCCCAGCACCGCCGCCAGCGCCACCCCGGCGACGCCGATCAGCACGATCCGAATGCGTTGCCGGGTGGCCGAATCCGAGGCGACCTCGGTGGGGACGGTCAGCGCGACCGGCTCGCCGTTCAAGGCCACGGTGCGCGAGAACTCCGCATTCGGATTGCCCGGATCGATGCGGGTGATGAGCAGACCCGGCGACGGGGAGGTCGGCAGCGCGGGCAAAGCGGTCGGCATGTGTGCCGGAGTGCCCGGGAGCGGTTGCGCGGGAACACCCGGTTCCGGCGGGTGCACGGTGTCGGCGGGGGCCAGCGCGATCGCACTCACGATGCGGCCCACCTGATTCGACGCCTCGGCGGGCGCGAACGCGAACAGCACCACCGACATGACCGCCACCACCACCGCGGCCGTCGCCGCACTGGCCAGCGCCACCCGGGCGCGCAGGGACAGTGCCACCCGGCCGCGGAGAGACAGTGCCACCCGGCCACGCAGTCGCGGTCCGCGGATCACGGCTCGGTCCGCAGGACGAATCCGACGCCGCGCACGGTGTGGATCAGGCGCGGGCAGCCGGTGTCCTCGAGCTTGCGGCGCAGGTAGGAGACGAACACATCGACCACCTTGGTCTGGGTTTCGAAGTCGTAGCCCCACACGCGATCCAGCAGCTGGGCCCGCGAGAAGACCTGCCCGGGCGCCGAGGCCAGCGCGGCGAGCAGATCGAATTCGCGTTTGGTCAGGTCGAGGGGGCGGCCGTCGATGGAGGCGCGCCGCGCGCCCGGCAGCACGGTCAGCGGGCCCACCACGATCCGATCGTCGGCGACGTGCGCGGGCGCGGGGGCCCGCCGCAGCATGGCGCGCAACCGGGCCACCAGCTCACCGAGGTCGAAGGGTTTGGTGAGGTAGTCGTCGGCCCCAGCCTCGAGCGCGTCGATGCGGTCGGTGACCTCCGCGCGGGCGCTGAGCACACAGATCGGGATGTCGTTGCCGAGCGCGCGCAGGGCCGTGACCACGCCCACCCCGTCCAGATTCGGCATGTTCAGGTCCAGCAGCACGGCCTGCGGGGCGTCGGTGGTGATGTGGCGCAGCGCGGCAGCCCCGTCCGCCGCGGTATCGACCTCGAAACCGGACATCCGGAGCCCCCGCGCCACCGAGGCCAGCACCCTGGCGTCGTCATCCACGATCAGAATCCGGGGACCCGTCATGGGATCAGACGATACGGGCGCGGACTGAGAGAACCCGATCAGCGAACCGGGTCGATCACGATGGTGTCGGACGGCGCGTGCCCGTCCGGCACCGTCACCACCGGACCGCCCGGGAAGTGCGCGCCCGGCTGCGCCGGGAGGGCGGGCACGCCCGGGCCGATCGGCTCACCGGGCTGGAGCCGGCGCACGGTGACATTGCCGTCGCGGTCCTTGATGATCACCATGCCCGGCTCGGACGGGGTGCCCGGCAGGGCGGGCAGACCCGGCTCGAGCGGCACGGCGGGCTGGGTGGCGAGGGCGGGGCCCGCACTGCCCGTATCCGCCGGTCCGGCAATCGAATCGGGGGTGTCCGCGCCGGCGGTGGCGGGCAGGGCCAGCACGGTCAGGGCGGCCGCCCCGACCACTCCGGCGGTCACGGTGCGGCGAACGGTGAACGTGGGCATGGGATCTCCTGTTCTTCGTCGACGATCGCTCGTCGGTTCCTGATGACGGGACCCAACGTAGGAACCGAGTTCTCAGGGCCGGATAACGAAGAGTTAGAGAACCGATAGAAGAATCAGCGCGGCTCGGTGCCCACCGGGATCGGCCGCGACGCCACCCCCGAGGAGCCGAGGAACACCGCGAACAGGGCGGGGCGGCGGCGCTGCAGTTCCAGTCGCCCGCCGTCGGCCTCGATGAGCGCGCGGGCCAGGGCCAGCCCCACACCGGTGGACCCCGCCGCCGAGAAGCCGCGGTCGAAGATGTGCGGCGCCAGCTCATCTCGAACCCCGTCGCCCTCGTCGGCGACCTCCACCACCACCAGCGGCTCGCTGTCGTCCATGCGGCCCGCCACCGTGCGCACCGACACCGTGCAGGTGCCGCCGCCGTGCATGAGCGCGTTGTCGACCAGCACGGCCAGCGCCTCCCGCAGGCGCGAACCGGTCACCGGCGCCTTCAGGGTCGGGTCGCCGAGCAGCACCAGTTTGCGTCCGGCCTCGGCGAAGGGATGCCGCCATTCCGCTACGACACTGCGCAATTCGGCCACCACGGGCAGCGGGTCGCGTTCGGCCGCGCCCTCGTCGCGGGAGGCGCGGACCAGTTCGTCGATGGCGTCGGTGAGCCGATCCACCTGCGCCATGGCCTCTTCCGCCTCGTGCACCACGGCCGGATCGGCGTGGGCGGACAGTTCGTCCAGGCGCAGCCGCACCGCGGTGAGCCGGCTGCGCAGCTGATGCGAGACGTCGGCGACCAGCGCGTGCTCGCGTTGCAGCCGGCCCGCGATCTCCACGGTGGCCGAATCCAGCACGTCGGAGACGCGATCCAGTTCGGTGATGCCGTGCCTGCGCGGGTCGGCGCGGAAGTCGCCCATGGCCAGCCGGGCCGCGCGGGCCGCCACGTCCCGCAGCGGGTCGGCCACCCGGCGCGCGGTCACCACCGCCACCGCGATGCCCGCGCCCAGCGAGATGAGCACCAGGCCCAGCACCGCGCCGAGCGCCTGCCGCTGCATGGAATGCATGGGGGCGGAGGGGATCTCGAGGCGCAGCGAGCCGTTGATGCCCATCGACCAGGACTCGGCCAGCGGATCGGCCACCGTCTCCGCGCCGATGTCGATCTTCTTGTTGTTCTCCGACTGGGTCGGATAGATGATGGTCAGCTTGCCGTTGGCCGGGATCAGCAGCCGCACCGCCTTGGTGTCCAGTTCGCCGTACACCATGCCGTCGTGCTCCTGCCGCATCACCTCTTCGGAGATGCTGTTGAGCCGATTGCGCAGCTCGTTGCGGCTGATGTCCTCGACCCACTTCCAGGCCGTGAACGCCAGCGGCACACCGAGAACCAGGGTGGTGAGGGTCAGCGCGGCCACCATGGACAGCAGGATCCTGCGTCTCATCGTCGAGATGCCTCGCTTCGCCGGGGCTTCGGGGTTCACACGCGCACGGAACAGCACAACAGATCAGATCGGCAGAGATTTCGAACGGCTAGTCGGTATTGAAGCGGAAGCCTACGCCGCGCACGGTCACGATACGCCGCTCGGCCACCGGACCCTCGTCACCGATCTTCCGGCGCAGCCACGACATGTGCATGTCCAGGGTCTTGGAGCCGCGCAGATCCGCGTCCCCCCACACCTCGCGCAGGATGGTCTCGCGCGAGACCACCTGCCCGGCGCGGTCGATGAGCACCTTCAGCAGCTCGTACTCCTTGTTGGCGAGGTTCACCTCGATGCCGTTCACCAGCACCCGGCGCGCCGCCGGCTCCAGCCGGATACCGCCGACCTCGACCGCCTCGTCGCCGATTCCGCTGCGGCGCAACAGCGCCCGCACCCGGGCCAGCAGTTCGGCCAGCCGGAACGGCTTGCCCACATAGTCGTCGGCGCCGGCGTCCAGGCCGACCACGAAGTCCACCTCGTCGGTACGCGCGGTCAGCATGAGCACCGCCAGCTCCGCGCCGCGGGCCCGCACCTGACGGCACACCTCGAGCCCGTCCATGCCGGGTAGCCCGAGATCCAGGATGAGCAGGTCGTGACCGCCCTCGAGCGCCCGCTCGAGCACCGCGGGACCATAACTCTCCACGGTTACCGAATAGCCCTCACGGCCCAGCGCCCGCGACAGCGGCGCGGCGATGGCCTCGTCGTCTTCGGCCAGCAAAACTGCGGTCACGGCATCAGCCTACGGGTACGGACCGGCGGAACCCTAGAAGCCGCCGCCGTTCGGATTCTTCTGCACCACATCGAAGACCTGGTGGTAGAGCAGGTTGTGCACCCGCTGCACGTGCGGAATGTCGTCGTACTCCAGCGGATCCTCCGACGCCGACCCGATGATCAGGGTGCCGGTGCCCAGCATGCGGTCGAACAACCCATGGCGGAACTGCACATTCGAGATCCGGTTCATCGGAATGTCGATGCCGGTGTGGGTGAGCACGCCCTGCCGGATCAGCACCCGCCGATCGGTCACGATGAAATGCGTCGATTTCCATCGGATCAGCGGAGCGACGCTGCGCCACAGCACGATCCCCGCCCACAGCGCGAGAATGCCGAGGAGCAGGCCGGTTCGGAGGCCATCCTCGGTATTGCGCGCCGCCACCCCGGCGCCGAATCCGGCCAAAGCCGTGATCAGGATGAAAGTCACAGCGGGCCAGAACAACATCTTCCAATGCGGATGGCGATGTAGGAGCAGCACCTCTTCGGGGGCCAGTGCCTCCTCCGGATAACCCATGCCCGAACCCTATCCCGCCGAGATGCCGGAATGCCTCACGCGGCTCCGGGGACCGGGGCACAATCGTGCGGTTGCCGGTACCATCGTCGGCACGCGTTTGCCGTTCGTCATCAGCAGGCTCCACCCGGTGTGCAAGACACAGGAGGCGTGTGTGACCCGAGAGTTGACGCAATACCAGATACTCCGCGAGCTCGAACCCGTTGCCGAAGAGAACCTGAACCGGCATCTGTCGATGGCCAAGGATTGGCACCCGCACGATTACGTGCCGTGGGATCAGGGCCGCAATTTCGCCGCCATGGGTGGTGAGGACTGGGATCCGTCGCAGTCCACGCTGTCCGAGGTCGCCAAGGTCTCGATGATCACCAATCTGCTCACCGAGGACAACCTGCCCTCCTACCACCGTGAGATCTCCGAGAACTTCTCCCAGGACGGCGCCTGGGGCACCTGGGTGGGCCGATGGACCGCCGAGGAGAACCGCCACGGCATCGTCATGCGCGACTACCTGGTGGTGACCCGCGGCGTGGACCCGGTGGCGCTGGAGCAGGCCCGCATGATCCACATGACCGGTGGCGCGCAGTCGCCCGACGAGTGGGGCGGTTTCCTCGACAATGTCGCGTATGTGACGTTCCAGGAGCTGGCCACCCGCGTCTCCCACCGCAATACCGGCCGCGTCTGCGACGACCCCATCGCCGACCGCATGCTGCAGCGCATCGCCGCCGACGAGAACCTGCACATGATCTTCTACCGCACCCTCTGCGGCGCCGGCCTGGACCTGGTGCCGGATCAGGCGATCGACGCCATCACCCGGGTGCTCACCGGTTTCGTCATGCCCGGATCGGGCATGCCCAACTTCCGCCGCAACGGCGCGCTGATGGCCAAACACGGTATCTACGACCTGCGCCAGCACCTCGACGAGGTGGTCGCGCCGGTGCTCAAGAACTGGAACGTCTTCGAGCGCAACGACTTCGGGCCCGCCGGCGAACAGGCGCGCGAGAAGCTGGCCGCGTACGTGGAGAAACTGGGCAAGGACGTCGTCAAGTTCGAGGAGCAGCGCGACCGCCTGCTGGCGCGGGAAGCCGCCCGCGGGGTGCTGCAGACCGCATGACCGTCACCCGCGTGCGGCGCGGGTGAAATAAATTCGGTTCGCTATGGTAGTCCCCCAGTGTGACGAGAGGAACTCCGTTGGGGGATGGCTATCTGGGCCGATACCGCCTCGACGAACTGCTCGGCAGCGGCGGGTCGGCGGAAGTGTGGCGTGCCCACGACACCGCGACGGATCGCACCGTCGCGCTGAAGCTGCTGGCGCCCGTGCTGACCGCCGACCCCGAATACCGGGAACGGTTCGAACGAGAGGCGCGGGCCGCTTCGATGCTGCACGGACCCCACGTGGTCGCGGTGCACACCTACGGCGAGCTCGAGGGGCGACTGTTCATCGAGTCCGAGTTCGTCGACGGCCTCGATATCGAAGCCCTGCTCGAATGGGAGGGGCCGATGGCCCCGGACGCGGCCGTCGGGCTGATCGCGCAGGTCGCCTGCGCCCTCGACGAGGCCCATGCCGCCGGGCTGGTACACCGTGACGTCAAACCGCAGAACATCATCGTGGCGCCCGACGACGTCGCCTATCTGATCGACTTCGGCACCGCGCTGCAGGACGGGCAGACCGCCATCACCCAGACCGGCATGCTGGTGGGCACGCCCGCCTACATGGCGCCCGAACGCTTCGACGGCACCGTCTCGGTCCGCTCGGACATCTACTCGCTGGCGTGCGTCCTCTACGAATGCCTCACCGGGGAGCGGCCTTTCCGGGTCAAGAACCCCGCGCAGCTCATGCGCGCCCACCTGGAGCGAGTGCCGGAACCGCCGTCCAAGCGCTCCCCCGACGTCCCGGCGGCCCTCGACCGGGTCGTCGCGCAGGGTCTGGCCAAGAATCCGGCCGAACGGCACGCCACCGCAGGCGAATTCGCGGACGCCGCCCGCGCCGCGCTCATCGAGTCGGCCGTCCCGGCGGCCGCCGCCGAACCGGAACCCGACGACCGGGCCACCGTGAGCATTCCGATGCCACGCCCGCCCGCTCCGGCGAAACCCGCTGCCGCACAACGCAAGCCACCTGAACCCGACTCGGACACGCGAACCGTCGCGCTGCCGATGGCAGTGCTCACCGCCGCGCCCCCGGCCGTCCGAGGGTGGACCAGACAGCGCAGATTCGCCGCCGCCGGTGTGGCCGTCGCGGCGCTGGTGCTGGGCGTGGTCTGGATCAACGGGAGCTCCGCCGACACCGAGCCCCGGCACACGCGGGTACCCGGAACGATCGCGAAAACACCGGTTCAGGAACCGATTCCGACGACGACCGAACAGCCGGTGCAGGAGCAGCTCCCGCCACCGGAGCCGAGCGAACCGGCCGTCCCGGAACAGCCCGCGCCGGGCGGGCCCGTCATTCCGCTGCCGACCGTGCCGTGGAATCTGCCCGGCCTCCCCGACCTGTCCAATATCCCGAATCCCGACCTGTGGCCCGACATCAGGAAGCCGGGCGGCGGGCAAGGCAATCCGGGCGGCGGCCGCCCGCACGGCGGGAACAAGCAGTAGCGAATCTGAGCGCGGCGGAGCGGTTTCCGCTCAGTACTCGGCGCGCAGGTGCGTGACGTCACCGGCCGAGACGGCGCGGTCGCCGATCAGCAGGCGGCCGTTCTCGTCGATACCGGTGGCGACTCCGGTGAGCACCTCGCCGCCCGGCAGTTCCGCGCGAACCTGCGCGCCGAGGGTGGCGCAGCGTTCCCGGTAGGCGGCCGCCAGCTCGGTGATGTCCCAGCCCGCGGCCTCCCAGACGGTGAAGCGGCGCGCGAACTCACGCAGCATGGCCTGGGCCAGCGCGGTCCGATCGACGCCGGGCGCGCCGGCCAGCTGCAGCGAGGTGCCGTGCGGGACAGGCAGTTCGGCATCGGTGAGCGAGACGTTCAGGCCGACGCCCACCACCACCGCCGGATCCGGGCCCACGGCCGCGATCTCGGCCAGGATGCCGGCCAGCTTGCGCGCGTCCACCAGCACGTCGTTGGGCCACTTGAGGACCGCCTTCAGACCGGTCTCGGCCCGTACCGCGTCCACCACCGCGATCCCGGTGAGCAGCGGCAGCCAGCCCAGCACCGCCGGGTCGATGCCGCGCACCCGCACCAGCACCGACATGGCGATCTGCGCCCGCGCGGGGCTCACCCACTGCCGGTCGTGGCGGCCGCGGCCGTGCTCCTGCGCCTCGGCGATCAGCACCAGCCGATCGGCACTCGAATCCGCGGCCCGCGCAACCAGATCCGCATTGGTCGAACCGGTCGACTCGACCACCTCGATGGCCGAGAAGAACCCCAGCTCCGGCGACTCGGCAATGCTCCGGCGCAGTACATCGGCGTCCAGCGGCGACCTCTCCATGCCCCCAGACGCTACCCGTCGCGCCTCTCCGCGCCTTCAGCGGACAGCTGAGTGTCGTCGACAGTCACGCATCCGTGCCGGCGGTCGGGTGCCGAACCAATTCCGGACGTACCCGGGGAGTTGCCCCGACCGGTGCGAGATCGGTAGTCGCCGTGGGATACGAGGAAGCCCATCCGGGCCCGTCCGGCTCGCAATGACGCGCGAGCGCGAGGAACAGCTCGGCGAGGGCGCGCTCGGAAATATCCTCGTACGCGCCGTCGTCCGCCTCCCCGCCCTCGTCGTCGGTCTCGTCGAATGCCGGGTCGGTCACGGTCGGTTCCGGGTCGCGTAACCGCCACGCGGTGAACGATCCCGCCGCCGCCCGATCAGCCTGGTGTCTGCTCCATTCCCACATAACCGCCTCCCCTGGTCGTCGGTTCCGGATGCGATTCCAGACTGACGCACGACCGGGGCCGGGCACGAGTGATTTTCCGGCGGACGAACACGATCGCCGCTGGTGAACAGACGTTT
Source organism: Nocardia sp. CA-136227 (assembly GCF_050955695.1). Classification (NCBI taxonomy): domain Bacteria; kingdom Bacillati; phylum Actinomycetota; class Actinomycetes; order Mycobacteriales; family Nocardiaceae; genus Nocardia; species Nocardia sp. CA-136227. The sequence goes on along the minus strand of NZ_CP192081.1, from coordinate 1,269,949 downwards.
TCGGGAGTTCGATCAGGTTTCCGGACCGGACAGCCGGACGACGGGCTCAGGCGTCGACGGGCTCCAGGCCGAGCGCGCCCGCGGTGAAACGGCGGACCGAGACCAGGCCGTCCTCGAGGGCGGAGTCGTATCCGGTACGGGCCCAGCCGGTCACGGTCGCGGTGCCGTCGGCATTGGGGCGCACGCCGATCTCGGCGACCAGTTCGGCGGTGGTGGGCACGCACACCGCCCACGAGAAGTGGCTCTCGTCGGCCCATTCCGCGGTGCGGCGGTCCACGTAGCCGGGGTCGGTGATGCCACCGTCGGCCAGGGCCGGGCGGTCGTCGATGCGCTCGTCGGCGCGCAGGGCCCGCAGATACCAGCTGCCCGCGTTGATCTCGATGGGTTCCATCAGTCCTCCTGTCCGCGGTCGAGCCGCCGCCGTCGTCGATCCCGGCGCTCGCCCCGCTTGCGGCGTTCCCGGCCGCTCTCCCCGAACAGCACCGCGCCCGCCAGCGGGATCAGCAGGAACACCCACCACTGGTGCGTCACGAAGAACAGGATCACCGCGAGGATCGGGATGACCGGCATGATCCGCTCGGGCGGAATCGACCCGAACGGCATCCGGCGGGGCGCCGGAGCGGGCTTGTCCGCCACCGGTTCCGGCAGATCGGTGAACACCTGCTCCAGGTCGCCACGGGTCAGCGCCGCGGCCACGACGCCACTGCGTTCGTCGAACTCGGCCACGCTGAGCCGTCCCGCCGCGAAGTGGTCCGACAGCCGTTTCATCGCGTCCTCGCGCTCGACGGTGCCGATACGGATCTCCGGTGGTTCAGCCATGCCACGACATTAGCGCGAGTGGCCGCTCACCTGCAGGTGAGCGGCCACTGGCGAATTGTCTTGCGTTACTTGATCTCGGCCAGGACGGTGCCCTGGGTGATGGCCGCGCCGGCCTCCACCGCGAGACCCGTGATGACACCGGCCTTGTGGGCGGTGACCGGGTTCTCCATCTTCATGGCCTCGAGCACCACGACAAGGTCGCCCGCCTCGACGGACTGACCCTCTTCGACGGCCACCTTGACGACGGTGCCCTGCATCGGAGCGGTCACGGCGTCACCGGAGGCGGCACCCGCGCCCGCGCCACCGCGCTTGCGCGCCTTGGGCTTCTTGCGGACGACGCCCGCGCCGTTCGCGGACGCGGCGGCGCCGACCGAGAACTGACCCGGCAGCGACACCTCGAGGCGACGGCCACCGACCTCGACGACAACCTTCTGGCGCGGCGCCTCTTCGTCCTCTTCGATGGCGACAGCACCCGTGTAGGGCTCGATCGGGTTGTCCCACTCGTTCTCGATCCACTTGGTGTAGACCTCGAACTTCTCGCCGTCGCCGATGAACGCGGGGTTCTCGACGATGTGGCGGTGGAACGGGAGGACGGTCGCGAGACCCTCGATCTGGAACTCGGCCAGCGCGCGAGCGGCACGCTGCAGCGCCTGGTCACGGTTCTCACCGGTCACGATCAGCTTGGCCAGCATGGAGTCGAACTGACCGCCGATGACCGAACCCTCGACCACACCGGAGTCGACGCGCACACCGGGGCCCGCGGGCTCGCGGTAGACGACGACCGGACCGGGCGCCGGGAGGAAGCCGCGACCGGCGTCCTCACCGTTGATGCGGAACTCGAACGAGTGGCCGCGCGGGGTGGGGTCCTCGGTGACGGACAGCTCGTGGCCCTCGGCGATGCGGAACTGCTGGCGCACCAGGTCGATTCCGGCGGTCTCCTCGGTGACCGGGTGCTCGACCTGCAGGCGGGTGTTCACCTCGAGGAAGGACACGGTCTCGCCCTGCACCAGGTACTCCACGGTGCCGGCGCCGTAGTAACCGGCTTCCTTGCAGATCCGCTTGGCGGACTCGTGGATCTTGCCGCGCACCTCGTCCGACAGGAACGGGGCCGGGGCCTCTTCGACGAGCTTCTGGAAGCGGCGCTGCAGCGAGCAGTCACGGGTACCGGCGACGACCACGTTGCCGTGCTGGTCGGCGATGACCTGGGCCTCGACATGGCGGGCCTTGTCCAGGTACTGCTCCACGAAGCACTCACCACGACCGAACGCCGCGATCGCCTCACGAGTCGCGGACTCGAACAGCTCCGGGATCTCCTCGATGGTGTGCGCGACCTTCATGCCACGACCACCACCACCGAACGCGGCCTTGATGGCCACCGGCACACCGAACTCCTTGGCGAACGCCACCACCTCATCGGCGTTCTTCACCGGGTCCTTGGTACCCGCGGCCATCGGCGCCTGCGCGCGCTCGGCGATGTGGCGGGCGGTGACCTTGTCACCCAGATCCCGGATCGACTGCGGCGACGGACCGATCCAGATCAGACCCGCGTCGATCACAGCCTGCGCGAAATCGGCGTTCTCCGACAGGAAGCCGTAACCCGGGTGGATCGCGTCCGCGCCGGCCTTCGAAGCGGCGTCGAGGATCTTGTCGAACACCAGGTACGACTCGGCCGAGGTCTGACCACCGAGCGCGAACGCCTCATCGGCGAGCTTCACGAACGGCGCGTCGGCGTCCGGTTCGGCGTACACGGCCACACTGGCGATACCGGCGTCCTTGGCGGCCCGGATCACGCGCACGGCGATCTCGCCTCGGTTGGCTACGAGGACCTTTGTGATCTGCGCGTTGGCATGGTTGGGCACTGAGCCTCCTGTGCTCTGGATACTTTCGTCTGTCGGCAGTGTAGGCATCGTGCCAACAATGACCGAACCCGGCTAGGGCTACCAATGAGTAGGCCCAGAGAGTGGGCATGCGACTCTCGAGGCCTAATTTTTAGAACCTGTTCTACCAGACTCCGCTGAAGCCTCCACCGGTAATCCCCCGAAGGGGGTTCGGGCGTTACGAGCTTGCCACGACCGAGGGCGTCACGCCGGGTTCTTCACCGATCACGATGGGCGCCCCCACGGCATTGGCCCACTCGGTCCAGGAGCCGTCGTAATTGCGCACCCCGTCCACGCCCAGCAGGTAGGTCAGGACGTACCAGGTCAGCGCCGACCGCTCCCCCACCCGCGAGTAGACCAGCGGCGCGACACCCTCGATCACCCCGCCGTAGATGACGTCCAGCTCGACCCGGGGCCGGAAACGGGCGTCCGCGCCCACCGACGAGGTCCAGGGGATGTTGACCGCGGTCGGAATGTGACCCGCCCGCAGCGCCTGCTCCTCGGGACGGTCCAGCACCACCAGATCGCCGGTGTACTCCTCGAACGCGCGCGAGTCGATGAGCGGCCCGCCCAGATGCGCCACCACGTCCTGCCGGAAGGCGCGCGCGGACTTGTCGTCGCGATCGGCCACCGGGTACTCGCCCAGCCCGGCCGCGGGCACCTCGAAGGTGGTGTCGCGGGCCTCGGAGATCCAGGCGTCGCGGCCACCGTCCAGCAGGCGCACGTCCTCGTGTCCGAAGAGGGAGAACACCCACAGGGTGGCGGCCGCGGTGCCATTGGATTTATCGCCGTAGATGACCACGGTGTCGCCGCGTTCGATGCCCTTGGCCCGCATAAGGTTGGCGAAGGTCGCGCCGTCGACGACATCGCGGGTACGCGGATCGATCAGCTCGGTCCGCCAGTCGATCTTGATGGCACCCGGGACATGGCCGATGTCGTATAGCAATATGTCTTCGTTGGACTCGATGATCTTGAGTCCCGGCGTGCCGATGTTTGCCGACAGCCACTCTGTGGTTACTAGTCGGTGAGGATGTGCGTAGGAGCCGAATGAGTGATGCGGATCCGGAGCGACAGGCACGTTGTGGTCCTTCACGCGTGGTGGGTTAGGTATTGGCTGTTCGATTCTCTGCACCGATCGTAGGCATGTGGCGGTTACGAAACTCGTTTCAGATCACGAATCGGATGATTGGGCGAATTAAGCGCAGCTTCATCCGATAAAGTCTCTCGGAGAGGAGGGGTGAGCTATGTCCGATTCTTGGCCGCGACGGCGACTGCTTGCGATCCTACGTGGCGCCAGCGAGCCTCTCGATGCCCAGGAACTCGCGCGCGTCACCGGACAGCATGTGACAACGGTGCGTTTCCATTTGGATGTGCTGACCCGGGAATCGCTGGTCCGCCAATTCCAGCAGCCGCCGCGCGGCCGCGGCCGCCCGCGCATCGGCTATACCGCTGTACAGCGATCGGTGGGTTATCAGGAATTGGCGCAAGTGCTGGCCGATCAGCTCGGCAGCGACCCGCGCCGCCGCTCGGAAGCCGCGATCAGCGCCGGCCGGGCGTGGGGCTCGAAACTCGAAGCCGCCGACCAGCCCATCGAAACGCTCGAGGACGCCAAGGACCTCACCGTCACCCTGATGTCGGAACTCGGCTTTGCGCCCGAACGCGACCAGGCCGGCGAGACCGAAGAATCCGCCATGATCCGCATGACGGCGTGCCCACTGCGCGAACTCGCCCGCACCCACTCCGAGGTGGTGTGCGGCGTACACCTGGGCCTGATGCGTGAAGCCCTGGACCGCAACGGCGGCCGGGAGAACGTGAACGTGCGCCTGCACCCGTTCGTGGAGCCCGAATTGTGCGTGGCGCGACTGGAATTGCTCCAGGGCCGCCCCGGCGAGGACGCGCGCGAGGGTCAGGCCGAGACCGGCGAGCCCGGATCAGCCACCGGCGAGCCCAGATTGGCGCCCTCGGCCGGCCGGATCGCGCCGCAACTACGCGCGGCCACCGATCCACAGCCGCGCAATGCCGACACCCACCTCGGCAAGCAGTCGACGAACCAGTGGTAGTCCGATACCGATGACGCTCGACGGGTCGCCGTCGATCTTGTCCACGAACCAGCCGCCCATGCCGTCCAGCGTGAAGGATCCGGCCACCTGCAGCGGCTCCCCCGTCGCGATGTACGCGTCGAGTTCCTCCGGCTCGGGTTTGGCGAAATGCACCGTGGTGGAACTACAGTCGGCGGCCTCGCCGACGATCTCTCCGGCATTCAGCCGCAGCACACAGTGACCGGTCAGCAGATCAGCGCTGCGTCCGGCCATCTCGGCCCAGCGCGCGCGGGCGACCTCGGGAGTCAGGGGTTTGCCCTGCAGAACGCCGTCGACGAGCAGCATCGAATCGCAGCCCACGACAACGGAATCGGTGAAGGCGGGATCACCCGCCAGTTGCCCGGCCACCTCCAGCGCCTTGGCGCGGGCCAGCTCGATCACCACTCGATCGGGCGGGGTGTCCGGGGGAAGAGCCTCGGCCACGGCGTCCTCGTCCACGTGGGACACCCGGACGACCGGCTCGACGCCCGCGTTGCGCAGGACGCCGAGCCGAGCCGGAGATTGTGACGCCAGTACGAAGACGGTCACAAGCCGTCAGTCGCGCAGGTGCGAGAGGGCCGGAAAGGCGTAGGGGGAGAACGGCGAACTGCCGCGGTGCAGCAGGGTCGGGCGACCCCACATGTCCGCCGGGCCACGGTCGGCCGGGGCGGCGGCGGTCGCCGACGCGGCGGCGAACACGCTCACCAGGGCGGCGAGCTCGAGGTCGGTCGGGTTGCCCTTCAGGACCTGGATGACCGGACCGGTGCTCGCCGGTTCGATCTCCGCGACGGCGGTGTCGATGGCGTCCGCCAGATCCTCGACAGCCAGATCCAGTTCGGCGGCGCGCAATACCTCTTCATCGGCCATGGTCGTCACAGCGCCAGTCCTCCTGTCCTTCGCCGCGGGGGTGGTGCGGCGTTCCTTCATCTTTGCCCGGATGAGGCGATCGTGCGCGGTACGAGTCCCACTGTCCTATTCGACAGTGTGCGCCTCACACCGCGCATATCGCATTTTCAGAGCGGAATGTTGCCGTGCTTCTTCGGCGGCAGCGACACCATCTTGCGTTCCAGCAGACGCAGCGCCGACACGATCTGGCCGCGGGTGTGCGACGGCGGGATGACCGCGTCGACGTAGCCGCGCTCGGCCGCCACGTACGGGTTCACGAGGGTGTCCTCGTACTCGTTCTGCAGCTCGAGGCGCAGAGCGTCGACGTCGTTCCCCTCGGCGGCCGCGGTCTGCAGCTGCTTGCGGTACACGAAACCGACCGCTCCGGACGCACCCATGACCGCGATCTGAGCGGTCGGCCACGCCAGGTTCACATCGGCGCCCATGTGCTTGGAACCCATGACGTCGTAGGCGCCGCCGTAGGCCTTGCGGGTGATGATTGTGATCTTGCCCACAGTGGCCTCGCCGTAGGCGTAGAGCAGCTTGGCGCCGCGGCGGATGATGCCGTTGTACTCCTGGCCGGTGCCCGGCAGGAAGCCCGGCACGTCGACCAGGGTGATGATCGGGATGTTGAAGGCGTCGCAGGTGCGCACGAAGCGCGCGGCCTTCTCCGAGGCGTCGATGTCCAGGCAGCCCGCGAACTGCGAGGGCTGGTTGGCCACGAAGCCGACGCTGCGGCCGTCGATGCGGGCGAAGCCGACGATGACGTTCATCGCGCGCTCGGCCTGGACCTCGAGGAACTCCTCGTCGTCCACCAGGCGCTTGATGACCTCGTGCATGTCGTACGGCTGGTTCGGGGAGTCCGGGACGATGGTGTCCAGCTCGAGGTCGGCCTCGGTGAGGTTCTCCTCGATGGCGCCCGCGTTGGCGGTGGCCGGGAAGCGGGGGGCCTCGGCGCGGTTGTTGCTGGGCAGGTAGCCGAGCAGGTCGCGCACGTAGTCGAGGGCGTCCTGCTCGCCGGAGGCGACGTAGTGCGCGACGCCGGACTTGACCATGTGGGTGTGGGCGCCGCCCAGCTCCTCCATGGTGACTTCCTCGCCGGTGACGGTCTTGATCACGTCGGGGCCGGTGACGAACATCTGCGAGGTCTGGTCGACCATGACGACGAAGTCGGTCAGGGCGGGCGAGTAGACGTGGCCACCCGCGGCCGGGCCCATGATCAGCGAGATCTGCGGGATGACACCCGAGGCCTGGATGTTGCGGTGGAAGATCTCACCGTAGAGGCCCAGGGAGACGACGCCCTCCTGGATGCGCGCGCCGGCGCCCTCGTTGATGCCGACGAGCGGACGACCGGTCCGCAGGGCCAGGTCCATCACCTTGACGATCTTCTCGCCGTAGACCTCGCCGAGGGAGCCACCGAAGACGGTGACGTCCTGGGAGAAGATGCAGACGTCGCGGCCGTCGATGGTGCCGTAGCCGGTCACCACGCCGTCGCCCAGCGGACGCTGGTTCTCCAGGCCGAAGTTCACGCTGCGGTGCCGGGCCAGCGCGTCGAGTTCGACGAAGGAGCCCTCGTCGAGCAGGGCGAGGATGCGCTCACGCGCGGTCATCTTGCCCTTGGCGTGGACCTTGTCGACCGCCGCCTCACCCATCGGGTGCTTGGCCTCTTCCAGCCGATTGCGCAGGTCAGCCAGCTTGCCGGCGGTGGTGTGGATATCGGGGGCACCCGCCGAACCCGGCGAAGGCTGATGCTGGACACTCGTCATGCCCCGGAGTGTAACCAGTACCAGACCCGCTTCGTAATCCAGTCGGGGCTACTCGCGAGTACGGTTATTGACTACCCGCCAGTTAAAACCCGCAGGTAGAGCACGATATCCGGCTCCTCCACCGGGCAAACTCGAACAATGTTCAATAGTGGATCTCGCCAGTCATCCCGGCAAGCTTTTGGCGGGGTCCACACTTCGGTTCACCGCGCGTCGCCGGAACCGGCGACGGCTCAACGCATTACGCCCGTGTGGCCCGTCGAGTACCGGCCCGGCTGCGGCCAGATGGTGAGCCCGTGCGCTCCGCGGCCGACCGGAATCCGGGCCAGCAGCTTCCAGTCGACGATGTCGATGGCGTACACCTCGCCGTGGTTGCGACCCGAGACCCAGAACACCCGCCCGTCCGCGGACAGGTTGCCCATATCGGGGCTGCCGCCGCCGGGGATGCGCCAGGTGTCGGCCAGCCGTCCGGTGGCGAAGTCCCAGACCGAGATGCTGCCCTCGCCGCGGTTGGTGATGAGCATCCGCTTCGAGTCGCGGGTGATGTAGAGACCGTGGGTGCCGCGGCCGGTCTCGACGAAACCGGTGTTGTCGAAGGTCTGGGCGTCGAAGACGTAGATGCCGCCCGCCATCATGTCGGCCACGAAGAAGGTGCGGCCGTCGGGCGAGAGCTTGACGTCCTGCGGCATGCCGGACGACCCGCCGGGCAGGTCGATCATGCGCAGCAGGCTCAGGCCCGCGATGTCGACCACGGCCATGCGCCCACCGAATTCGCAGCTGACCAGGGCGGTACGGCCGTCGGCGGTGAAGTCCATGTGATTGACGCCCTGGCATTCGGGCACCGCGATGTCGTGGAGTTTCTGCCAGCTGCGCGGGTCGTAGAAGTCCAGGGAGCGGTCGGCTTCGGCGACGACCAGGGCGTATTTGCCGTCCGGAGTGAAGTACATGTTGTACGGGTCACGGACCGGGATGGGGTCGCCGGGCTTGCCGGTGCGCGGGTCGATGGGCAGCAGGCTGCCGCCGCCGATCGGCAGGTCGTTGTTGGCGTAGAGCGTCTGCAGGTCGTAGGCGGGCACGACGTGCTGGGGTTCGCTGCCGCCGGAGGGGTAGCTGTCGATGACCTCGAAGGTGGCGGGGTCGATGACGGTGATGGTGTGCGACTCGCTGTTGGGGACGTAGACCCGCGTGGGCTGTCCGGCGACGGCGGGGCTCAGTTCCCGGGTGGCGGCGTAGACGTCGGTGGGTGAGAGCGGCGGCGGCATGCCGGGCAGTAATCGCGGGGCTTCCGCGGCGACGGGGACCGCGCCCGGCGGGGTGGACGACGGTGCGGCGGTGGGCGATGCGGGCCCGGGGTCACCATTCGAGCAACCGGCCAGCATCGCCACCGCGAGAATCAGACCCAGACGTGCACGGCGCGCGATCACAGGCCGCACCGTGCCATACGCGCATTGCGGTGAGCTGACATGTCGTCGAATAGTAGGCGGCGACACGGACGTTCGCGGCGAGATAACGGAGTGTCGTGTCCCGCCACGCGGTTCCGGCAAAAGCGATCATCGAGCAAATGGAGGCAAGCCGGACCGCGCGTCCGGCTTGCGGCTCAACCCAATACGCGACCGAGGGCGGCTACCGCCTCGTCGAGTTCCGCCTCGGTTACCGTCAGCGGCGGGCGGAAACGAATGCCGCGTTCCCCGGTGCCGAGGATCAGCACGTGCTCTTCCTCCCGCAGCCGGTTCACCACGTCGTTGCGCCGCTGCGCGGATTCCAGGGTGATGGCGCACATCAGGCCGCGGCCGCGCGGATCGGTGACTTCCGCATGAACGGTGGACAATTCGGTGAGCCGGGCCAGCAGCCGGGGGCCGAGTTGCCGAGCGCGGTCGACCAGGCTCTCGTGCTCGATCACCTCGAGGATCCGCCGGGCCCGGACCATGTCGGCCAGATTGCCGCCCCAGGTGGAGTTGAGGCGCGAGCTGACCCGGAAGACGTTGTCGGGCACCTCGTCCACGCGGCCGCCCGCCATGATGCCGCAGACCTGGGTCTTCTTACCGAAGGCCACCACGTCGGGTTCCAATCCGAACTGTTGGTAGGCCCAGGTGGTGCCGGTCATGCCGACGCCGGTCTGCACCTCGTCGAGGATGAACAGGGCGTCGTGTTCGTGGCACAGCGCCTGGACCGCGCGCAGGAACTCCGGCCGCAGGTGCCGGTCGCCGCCCTCACCCTGGATCGGCTCGGCGATGAAACACGCTATGTCGTGCGGGTTTTCGCCGAAGGCGCGGCGGGCCTGGTCGAGGGCGTGCCGTTCCGCGGCCTCGATGTCGGGATGGTCGGGGCCCACGTACGGGGTGTCGACGCGCGGCCAGTCGAACTTCGGGAAGCGCGCGGTCTTCACCGGATCGGTGTTGGTGAGTGAGAGCGTGTAGCCGCTGCGCCCGTGGAAGGCCCCGGTCAGGTGCAGCACCCGGGTGCCGAGTTCGGCTGGGCGGCCGTGGCTTTCGTTGTGCCGGGACTTCCAGTCGAAGGCGGCCTTGAGGGCGTTCTCGACGGCGAGCGCGCCGCCGTCGATGAAGAACAGGTGCGGCAGTCGCGGATCGCCGAGCACGCGCACGAAAGTGTCTACGAAGCGCGCCATTTCGACGGTGTAGATGTCGGAGTTGCTCGGCTTGTTGAGCGCGGCGGTGGTGAGGCCGGCCAGGAAGGGTTTGTCGCCGAGCAGGGCCGGATGGTTCATGCCCAGCGTGTTGGACGCGAAGAAGCCGAACATGTCCAGGTAGGAGGTGCCGTCGCGGGCGTCGACCAGTCGGAGTCCACGGGACTTGCGGAGGTCCAGTACGAGGTCGAAGCCGTCGGCGAGAATGCTCGCCGACAGGATCTCATGCACCCGGGCGGGGGTGACAAGGGTGGTTTCGGCGGCCGCCCCGAGCCGATCGAGTCCGAGGGTCACGCCCTCAGCGTAAATGAATATTTACGGCAATGCCCGTAAGTTCCGGAACAATTACGTCCGTAACCGTGTCGTCATCCGAATGTCTTCGGCCTGACCGGGGCTACTTGTCATAGAATGTTTGCAGAATGATGGTGCTTCGCGTCCTGACATTGGCCGTAGCGCGGATCTCCTGCAGCAGCTGCTCCAGGTGTCTGGGCGAGGCCACCCGCACCATGAGCATGTAGCTCTCGTCTCCGGCCACCGAATGACACGCCTCGATGCCCGGAATGTGCTGCAGCAGTGCGGGAGCGTCATCGGGTTGCGACGGGTCGAGAGGAGTGATCGCGACGAAAGCCGACAGCATCTGGCCCAGCGCCTCGGGATCGACGTTCGCCGTGTAGCCGCGAATCACGCCCCGCGCCTCGAGCCGCCGCACCCGCGACTGCACCGCGGACACCGAAAGGTTGGCCTTCTCCGCCAGATTGGACAGGGTGGCGCGACCATCGGCAATCAGCTCACGGATCAGCAGTCGATCGATGTCGTCGAGTACAAGTTTCGCCGGTGTATCCGCCATCAGCGAAGGCTAACGCAGCGAAACGAACTCGGTTGCCGGAACCCAACCTGGAGCATGTAATGACTCACGCACTGACCGAGACCGCGACCCGTGAGCTCCGCGAGCGGACGGAGACGCTGCTGCGTCGGCTGGGCGTCGACACGCCCGCGCCGGGCGAACTCTCGGCCCGCACCCCGATCACCGGCGGTGAGCTGATCACCCTGCGCGCGAGCGACTCCGCCGCCGTGGACGCCGCCATCGGCCGGGCGCACGCGGCCTTCCGGGACTGGCGGACGGTCCCGGCGCCGCAGCGCGCGGCGGTGGTGCGGCGGCTGGCGGCGCTGCTCACCGACCACCGGGACGACCTGGGCGAACTGGTCACCCTGGAGGCGGGCAAGATCGGCGCGGAGGCCCGCGGCGAGGTCCAGGAGATGATCGATGTCTGTGAGTTCGCCATCGGGCTGTCGCGGCAGCTGTACGGGCGGACCATGCCCTCGGAGCGGCCGGGCCACCGGCTGATGGAGACCTGGCATCCGCTCGGGGTGGTCGGGGTGATCTCGGCGTTCAACTTCCCGGTCGCGGTGTGGGCGTGGAACACCGCCATCGCGCTGGTGTGCGGGGACACGGTGGTGTGGAAGCCGTCGGAGACGACGCCGCTGACCGCGCTGGCCTGTCACGCGCTGCTGCGCCGGGCGGCGGTCGACGTGGGTGCGGATCCCGAAGTGCACCAGTTGATCCAGGGCCCGGCGGCGGTCGGCGAGCAGCTGGTGGACGATCCGCGGGTGGCGCTGGTGAGCGCGACCGGATCGGTGCGGATGGGGCGGCTGGTCGCGCCGCGGGTGGCGGCCCGGTTCGGGCGCTGCCTGCTGGAGCTGGGCGGCAACAATGCCGCCATCGTCGCGCCCTCGGCGGATCTGGAGCTGGCCACCCGGGGCATCGTGTTCGCGGCCGCGGGCACCGCCGGTCAGCGCTGCACCACCCTGCGCCGATTGATCGTGCACGCCGAAGTGGCCGAGCCGCTGCTGAATCGGATCTCGGCGGCGTATCGGCAACTGCGCGTGGGTAATCCGCTCGAGGAGGGCGTTCTCGTCGGGCCGCTCATCAACGAGCGGGCCTACGACGGCATGTGCGCGGCGGTGGCTCGGGCACTGGTCGACGGTGGCGAACTGCTGTGCGGTGGTGAGCGTTTCGAGGGGCCGGACGAGAACGCCTTCTACGTCCGCCCGGCCCTGGTGCGCATGCCCGCGCAGACCGCGGTGGTGCGGGAGGAGACCTTCGCGCCGATCCTCTACGCGATGACCTACCACGATCTGGACGCGGCCATCGAGCTGCACAACGCGGTGCCCCAAGGCCTCTCGTCGTCCATCTTCACCCGGGATCAGCGGGAGGCCGAGCGGTTCCTGGCCGCCGACGGGTCGGACTGCGGCATCGCCAATGTCAATATCGGCACCTCGGGGGCCGAGATCGGCGGCGCGTTCGGCGGCGAGAAGCAGACGGGCGGTGGCCGCGAGTCCGGGTCGGACTCGTGGAAGGCGTACATGCGCCGGGCCACCAACACCGTCAACTACTCCACCGAACTGCCACTGGCGCAGGGCATCCGGTTCGAGTAGCTAGTCCTCGGAGCCGATCGCGCGCACCTGCTCCTCGTACCGCGCCCGCACCTGCTGGTCGGCGGGGTGCAGGGCGCGGTCGCCGTTGAACAGCCGGCGGACCAGCCGGACCGCGGGCTCGGGCGCGGCGGCCAGGGCGACGTCGATGGGGCCCAGGTAGTTCGGGACGGCGACCTCGGCGCGCCGGCTGCGCACGGTGCCGACCACCGCCGCGGCCACGTCCTCGGGATCCACGGTGGGCATGCCGCCGCCCAGGGCCAGGCCCGAGGACAGCCGGGTGCGCACCGCCGACGGCATGACGCAGCTGACGCTGACACCGTGCGGCGCGAACTCCAGCCGCGTCGCGGCGGACAGGCCGACGGCGGCGAACTTGCTGGCGTTGTAGACGGCCAGGCCCGCGATCGGGATCTTCCCGGCCAGCGAGGCCACGTTCACCACGTGCCCGTGGCCGCGCTCGATCATGCCGGGGACGACCGCGCGCATACCGTGGATCAGTCCCCAGACATTGACGTCCATGGTGGTGTGACCCACCGTGTCCGATTCGTCGAGGAAGGCGCCCGCGGGCATGACGCCCGCATTGTTGACCAGGATGTCGACGCGGCCGAAGTCGGCGACGACCTTGTCCCACTGCGCCCGGTCCCGCACGTCCAGCTCGAACGCCCGCGCGTCGAGTGCGGCCGCGGCGGCCTGGGCGGCGGCGGTGTCCACGTCGGCGATGGCGACCTGCGCGCCCTTGCTCGCGAACAGTTCGGCCGTGCACTGGCCGATGCCGCGGCCCGCGCCGGTGATCAGGACGCGCGCACCGGCGAGATCGATGGCCGGGTAACCGTTTCCGAGGATGCTCACGCGAAAACTCCCTGTTCGACCCGGCTGCGGAGGCTGCCGAGACTGTGTTCGAAGGTGGGGAGACGGCGGCGGCCGTCCATGAAGTTCGGGCCCATGACCGCGAGGTCCTCGGCGGTGGCGTCGAGGCGCAGCACCTTGACCCCGCTCGCGCGCAGCAGGGCGATCTCGGCATCGAGCTTCTCGCTCATGCGGTTTCGCAGCTGCCGTTCGACGAAGTGGCCCGTGCTGGTGACGGGCAGACGGCCGGTGGAGGCCATGGGCGTGATCACCACGACCTCGTCGAGCCCGGCCGGGATGAGCAGGTCGGCCGAGGCGGTGGAGGCCGCGCCGCCGTCGATGAAGTGCCGGCCCGCGATCGGGACCGCCGGGAACCAGCCGGGCACCGCCCACGAAGCCCGCAGGGCCGCACCGAGATTCGCGTCCGGCGCGGACGGCGATCCGAACGCGACGCGTTCACCGCTGGCATTGTCCATGGCCACCAGCCAGGTCGCCGGGTGCCGCACCCAGTCGCGGCCGGGGTTGAGGCGTTCGGCCAGGGACTGCAGCCAGGCCGGGTTGCCGCCCCCCAGCGGCAGCAACCCGCTGCCCGCGGTGAGCAGGGCGTGCCCGTTTCCGGGGCGGGCCAGCAGTTCTCGGACCGCGCGGCCGGGTGCGCCCAGGCGCGGGCGCGGCAGCGGCGGGAATCGTCCGGGCTCCGAACGCATGTGGGCGGTGAGGATCGGGTTGGTCGAGGTGCCGCGCTGCATGGCGACCAGCTCGTCGACGCCGATCCCGCTGCCCAGCATGGTGAGCGCTTCCGCGCCCGCGGAGGTGCCGATCATGACGTCGGCGGTGCGGGGATCCCAGTCCAGGACGTCCTGGACGGCGGCGAGCGCGGCGACGATCCAGGCCATCCCGACGGTGCCGCCGCAACCGATGGCCAGGCCACGTCGCTGTGACCCGTTCCTATTACTCATGGTTTCGCACACTAGCAGTTTTCGAATACCGTCGGTATCCCAAATCTGCGAGAACCTAGAATCTCAGCCATGGCACGACTGACCAGGACCGAGAGCCAGGCCCGCACCCGCGCGGACCTGCTCGCCACCGCGCGCGACATGTTCCTGACAGACGGCTACGCCAAGACCAGCCTGGAACGGGTGGCCGAGGAGGCCGGGTACTCCAAGGGCGCGGTCTACTCCAACTTCCGCACCAAGTCGGCGCTCTGCCTCGAGGTGCTGGCCCTCATTCACGAGACCAAGTTCTCCGAGGTCAGCGAACTGCTCGCGGGCGAGGACACGCTGGAGACCCGGCTCGACCGCTTCCAGGACTGGGCCGAACGCACCCTCGGCGACGTCGGCTGGACCATGCTGGAATTCGAGTTCGCCATCGTGGCCCGCGACGATCCGGCGCTGCAGGCCGCCCTGGTGTCGAATCTGAGCCTGGTGCGCGGCACGGTCGCGGCGCAATTGCAGGCGCTGGCCGACTCCACGGGCCTCGCGCTGCCGATGTCACCCGAGGACGCCGCCACCGCGGTGCTGAGTCTCGGTCTGGGACTGGGCATTCAGCGCGCCATCGATCCGAGCCTGCCCGCCCGGCTGATCACCGACGCGGTGCGGGCCATGGTGCTGGCTAACGGAAGTGCAGCGTCCATTCGCCGCGATAGTGCAGCCGGGTCACGCTGATCGGCGGAACGTCGATGCGCCAGAACGAATTCGCGGGCGCGTCCAGGGTGACCAGCAGCGCGGCGCGGATCACCGCGGGGTGCGTGATGGCGATGGTCGGCTCACCGTCGAGGGCGATATCGGCGAGCCACTCCCCCGTGCGCTCGATGACGTCCACGACCGCCTCGCCGCCGTGGCCGCGGAAGTTCGGATCGGTGAGCCAGAGGTAGAGGTCCTCCTTGGGGACGGACATGAGCTCACCTCCGCGCCACGCCCCCGCGTCGAGGTCGCGTAATCGATCGTCCTCGTCACCCATCAGGCCCATGAGGGTGGCGGTCTCGACGGTGCGGCGCTCGGGCGCGGTGATGACGCGCGCGGCGTGCAGCCGCCCGCACGAGGAGACCGCGCGGCGCCCGGCTTCGGTGAGGGGTTCGTCGACGGGGAATCGTGCCTTGCGCATGGCCTCGGTCATACCGTGACTGACCAGGTCCAGCCGGAGCACCTTCTGCACGGTCCGAAGCCTACGCGCGGGGCCGGGGGCCGCGGCGGGATTGCCTGCCCTTCGCTCCGCGCCCGCGCCCCGGGTCACGGGCTCGGCCGGTGGTTCGCGAGCTCTGTCGGTGGGCGGGTGCAGACTGGGACGATGGATCGGTTCTCGCCCGCGACTCGAGCGTGGTTCGACGGCGCCTTCCCCGCGCCGACCGCCGCTCAGCTGGGGGCCTGGGAATCCATCGCGGCGGGGCAGCACACGCTGGTGATCGCGCCCACCGGGTCGGGCAAGACGTTGTCGGCGTTCCTGTGGGCCATCGACCGGCTGGCCACCCGCGCACCCGAGCCGGGGCCGCGCAAGACCTCCGTCCTCTATATCTCGCCGTTGAAAGCGCTGGCGGTGGACGTGGAACGGAATCTGCGCGCCCCGCTGGTGGGGATCACGCAGACGGCGAAACGGCTGGGGGTGGCCGCGCCCGAGATCCGGGTGGGGGTGCGGTCGGGTGACACCAGCGCGGCGGATCGGCGGGGCATGCAGCGCACGCCGCCGGACATTCTGATCACCACGCCGGAATCGCTGTTCCTCATGCTCACCTCGGCGGCGCGGGAGACGCTGAGCGGGGTGCACACGGTCATCGTGGACGAGGTGCACGCCATCGCGGGCTCCAAACGCGGTGCCCACCTGGCGCTTTCACTCGCCCGGCTGGATCAGCTGCGCTCCGCCTCCCCGCGCTTCGAACAGCCGGCGCAACGCATCGGACTGTCGGCGACCGTGCGGCCGCCGGAGGAGGTGGGCCGGTTCCTGGTCGGGAGCGCGCCCATCACCATCGTCGCGCCGCCCGCGCCCAAGACCTTCGACCTGTCGGTGCGGGTGCCGGTGCCGGATATGACCGAACCCGATGCGGGAGCAGAGGATTCGGATCAGCCCGGCTCGATCTGGCCGCACGTGGACGAGGCCATCGTGGATCTGGTGCTCGAGCATCGGTCGTCGATCGTGTTCGCGAATTCGCGGCGGCTCTCCGAACGGCTCACCGCCCGGTTGAACGAGGCGTACGCGGCGCGGATCGGGGAATCCGTGGACACCGAGCACGCGCCGCCCGCGCAGCTCGGGGCGTCCACCGAGGTGATCCACGGCGCCACAACACTGCTCGCGCGCGCCCACCACGGGTCGGTGAGCAAGGAGCAGCGGGCGCTCATCGAGGACGACCTCAAGAGCGGGCGGCTGCGGTGCGTGGTCGCGACCAGCAGCCTCGAGCTCGGCATCGACATGGGCGCGGTGGATCTGGTGGTGCAGGTCGAGGCGCCGCCCTCGGTGGCGTCCGGACTGCAGCGGGTCGGCCGGGCCGGGCACCAGGTGGGCGAGATCTCGCGGGGCGTCATCTTCCCCAAGCACCGCACCGACGTCATCCACTGCGCGGTGGCGTCACAGCGCATGGTGGCCGGGCAGATCGAGCAACTCCAGGTCCCGCTGCATCCTCTCGACATCCTGGCGCAGCAGACGGTCGCGGCCTGCGCGCTGGAACCCATCGACGCCGACGCCTGGTTCGACACCGTCCGCGCCACCGGAAGCTATGCGGCGCTGCCCCGTTCGGCCTACGAATCGGTGCTGGATCTGCTGGCGGGCCGCTACCCCTCCGACGAGTTCGCCGAACTGCGGCCCCGCATCGTGTGGGACCGCGACGCCGGGACGCTCACCGGCCGTCCGGGCGCGCAGCGGCTGGCCGTCACCTCCGGCGGCGCGATTCCCGATCGCGGCCTGTTCCCGGTGTTCATGGTGGGCGAGAAGGCCTCCCGCGTGGGCGAACTCGACGAGGAGATGGTGTACGAGTCCCGGGTGGGCGATGTGTTCGCCCTGGGCGCGACCAGCTGGCGGATCGAGGAGATCACCTTCGACCGGGTGCTGGTGACGCCCGCGTTCGGGCTGCCCGGCCGATTGCCGTTCTGGCACGGCGATTCCCTGGGCCGCCCGGCCGAACTGGGCGCGGCGCTGGGCGAATTCGTGCGGCACGCCGGGCAGGAGGTCGAGAAGACCACGCGGGCCCGCAAGTCCGCGGCGGACTCCGAGGTCGAAACCGTCGCCCTGCAAGGCGGATTGGACGAGAACGCGACGGCCAACCTGGTCGCGCTGCTGGCCGAGCAGCGGGAGGCCACCGGGCAGCTGCCCACCGACAAGACACTGGTCGTGGAACGCTTCCGCGACGAACTCGGCGACTGGCGCGTTGTGCTGCACTCCCCGTACGGGTTGCCCGTGCACGCGCCGTGGGCGCTGGCGGTCGGGGCGCGGCTGCGGGAACGGTTCGGGGTCGACGCCGCGCCCACGCCCTCCGACGACGGGATCGTGGTCCGGCTCCCGGACACCACCGACGATCCGCCCGGCGCGGAACTGTTCGTCTTCGAGACCGACGAGATCGACGACCTGGTCACCGAACAGGTCGGCGGCTCCGCGCTTTTCGCGTCCCGCTTCCGGGAGTGCGCGGCCCGGGCGCTGCTGCTGCCGCGCCGCGACCCCGGCAAGCGCGCGCCGCTGTGGCAGCAGCGGCAGCGGGCCGCCCAGCTGCTGGACGTGGCGCGGAAGTTCCCCGAGTTCCCGATCCTGCTGGAGACGGTCCGCGAATGCCTGCAGGACGTGTACGACCTGCCGTCGCTGCGGGATCTGCTGGGCCGGGTGGCCCGACGGCAGATCCGGTTGGTGGAGGTGGAGACCGCCGCCCCGTCGCCGTTCGCGAACTCCCTGCTGTTCGATTACATCGGGCAGTTCATGTACGAGGGCGACAGCCCGCTCGCCGAACGACGCGCGGCCGCGCTGTCCCTGGACTCCAGTCTGCTCGCGGAGCTGCTCGGCCGGGTCGAGCTGCGCGAGCTGCTCGACGCCGCCGTCCTGGAACAGACCGAGCGGGAGTTGCAGCGGCTCACCCCCGAACGTCATGCCCGGGACCTGGAGGGACTCGCCGACCTGCTGCGGCTGCTCGGGCCGTTGACCGCCGCGGAGGCCACCGAGCGATGCGTGGACGATCCCCGGGAGTGGTTCGCCGAACTCGTGAAATCGCGCCGGGCGCTGGAGGTTTCCTTCGCCGGATCGCAGTGGTGGGTGGCCATCGAGGACGCCTCCCGGCTGCGCGACGCCCTCGGTGTCCCGCTGCCCATCGGCGTCCCCGCGGCCTTCATCGAACCCGTCGCCGACCCGCTCGGCGACCTGATCGGCCGCTACGCCCGCACCCACGGCCCCTTCACGCTGACCCAGGCCGCCCACCGTTTCGGCCTCGGCCCGGCCGTGGCGGCGACCGCCCTGCACCGGCTCGCCCTCGAGAAGCGGGTGGTGGAAGGCGAATTCACACCCGGTGCCGCGGGCACCGAATGGTGTGACAGCGAAGTCCTGCGCCGCCTCCGCCGCCGGTCCCTCGCCGCCGCCCGCAAGGAGGTGGAGCCGGTCGCCACCTCCGCCCTCGGCCGCTTCCTCCCGTCCTGGCAGCACGTCGGCACCGGCGAACTCCGGGGCGTCGACGGCGTGGCCGCGGTGGTGGAACAGCTGGCGGGCGTTCCGATTCCCGCCTCGGCGTGGGAGTCGCTGATCCTCCCGCTCCGGGTCCGCGACTACTCCCCCGCCATGCTCGACGAACTCATGGCCACGGGCGAGGTGATCTGGTCCGGCCACGGCTCCATCACCGCCAAGGACGGCTGGATCGCCCTGCACCCCGCAGAGCAGGCGGGTCTCACCCTGCCTCCGCCCGACGACATCGACCTGTCCGAACGGCACATCAGCATGCTGACGGCCCTGGGCGCCACCGTGATCGGCGGCACCCTGCCCCCGACCGGTGGTTCGCCCGGGCGGACCGATGCGGTGAGCCCGGATGACGCCGATGGCGGCAGCGACAGCGCTGGTTCGGGCGGCGAGAGCGCCGAGCCCCTCGGCGTCTCGCTGCCGAAAGGTGAGTACCAGGTCGTCCCGGGCAGCACCGGGGGCGCGTACTTCTTCCGGCAATTGCTGGACAGCGTCCGCGGCCCGCTCCCTTCCGGCCACGCCGCCGGTTCCGGCGGTGGCTCCGATCCGGCGGGCGGCGCCGAGGAGGCCGCGGTGACGGCGGCGCTGTGGGATCTCGTGTGGGCCGGTCACATCGGCGGCGATACCTTCGCCCCCGTGCGCGCGCTGCTGGCGGGGACCGCGCGCACCACCACCGCGCATCGGACGCCCCGGCGCGCGCCCCGCGGCAGGATGTATCTGCCGCGTAGCGGGATGCCCGCGCGCACGTCCTCCCCCCAGGTGGCCGGGCGCTGGTCGCTGCTGCCGGAGCGGGTGGCCGACACCACGGTTCGCGCGCATGCCACCGCGGATGTGCTGCTGGAGCGGTACGGCGTGCTGACCCGGGGTTCGGTGCAGAGCGAAGGGGTGCCGGGCGGGTTCGCGCTCATGTACCGGGTGCTGACCGAGTTCGAGGACCGGGGGCGCTGCCGTCGCGGCTACTTCGTGGATTCGCTGGGCGGCGCGCAGTTCTCGACCACCGATGTGGTGGATCGGCTGCGTTCGTTCGACACCGATCGGAGTCGCTCGGCGGGCGACGGCTTCTCGCACGAACCGGTGGGTAAGGCCGTGGTTCTGGCCTCCTGCGATCCGGCCAATCCGTATGGCGCGGCGCTGCCCTGGCCCAAGGCCGCGGCCGAGGGCGCGGGACATCGGCCGGGCCGGAAGGCGGGCGCACTGGTGGTGCTGGTGGAGGGCGAGCTGGCGCTGTATCTGGAACGCGGCGGCAAGACATTGCTGACCTTCACCGAGGACCCGGCCGTGCGGACCGCCGCGGCCACCGCCCTGGCCGGACTGGTCCACGACCGCCGCGTCGATTCCCTGGTGATCGACCGGGTGAACGGGGAATCCGTGCACGGCAACACCTTCGCGGGATTCCTCAGCGAGGCCGGGTTCGCCGCCACGCCGAAGGGCTTCCGCCTGCGGAGCCGCCCGTGAGGCGCACGATGCGCCCGGCGGCACGACGCCCGGCGTCCTCGGCGGCAGCGACGGGTGGCGGCCGTGCCTGAAGGCGATGCGGTCTTCCACACCGCGCAGCGGCTCCGCAAGGCGCTCGACGGCAAGGTGCTGACGCGCAGCGACTTCCGGGTGCCCCGGTACGCGACGCTGGATCTGTGCGGGCAGCGGGTCGAGAGTGTCGGCACCTACGGCAAGCATTTGTTCGTGCGGACGCCCGAGCTGAGCATTCACACGCATCTGAAGATGGAGGGTGAGTGGCGGGTGTTCGCGCCCGGGCAACGGTGGAATCGGCCGGGGTTCACGGCGCGGCTGGTGCTGGGCACGGAGGACGCGGAGGCGGTCGGGTTCTCGCTGGGGCTGGTGGAGGTGCTGCGGCGGGGCGAGGAGCACACCGTCACCGATCATCTCGGGCCGGATCTGCTCGGGCCGGAGTGGGATGCCGCCGAGGCGGTGCGCCGATTGCTGCGGGAGCCCGCGACGCCGATCGGGCTGGCGTTGCTGGATCAGACCAATCTGGCCGGGATCGGCAATATCTATCGGAGCGAGATCTGCTTTCTGCGGCGCGTGCACCCGGTGACGCCGGTGGGTGAGGTCGACGATCTGCCGGGTCTGGTGGACGAGGCGCATCGGGTGTTGATGAAGGCGGCGCACGAACCGCCCTGGCGGGCACTGGCTTACGGTCGTCAGCGGCGACCGTGCCGGCGCTGCGGCGCCAACCTGGTCGTGCATCTACTCGGGGACGACGCGCGCGCCGATCGGGCCGAACGAGGCGTCTATTTCTGTCCCCGCTGCCAGCTCCCACCGGACAGCTGACCAGCTCGTACCGGGCGGGCGGGCCGGCGCGCACGGTGACGAGCGGGTTTCAATGGGCTCGAAAGGTGTTCCCGGGCTGGGTTTCCGGGCCTAGGGTGGGCGGCATGAAAATCGGAATCCTGGGCACCGGGGCGGTCGGGCGCACCCTGTCGGCGCGGTTGGCAGAGCTGGGACACGATGTGGTGATCGGCACCCGCGATGTGGCGGCCACCGAGGCGCGGTCGGAGGATCCCTTCCCGGCCCCGCTGGCCAGCGCGGCGGAGGCGGCCGCCGGCGCGGAGTTGATCATCAACGCGACCGCCGGGCAGGCGAGCGTGGTCGCGCTGGACGGCGCGGGGGCCTCGAATCTGGCGGGCAAGGTGGTGATCGACGTGTCGAACCCCCTGGACTTCTCGCAGGGGTTCCCGCCGTTCCTCGCGGTCTGCAATACCGATTCGGTCGGCGAGCGGGTGCAGCGGGCGTTCCCCGAGGCACGGGTGGTGAAGACGCTCAACACGGTGACCGCCGAGGTGATGGTGCATCCGGAGCGGGTGGCGGGTGGCGACCACACCATCTTCGTGTCCGGCGACGACGGCGCCGCCAAGGCCGTGGTCACCGATCTGCTGCGCGAGTTCGGCTGGGACGACATCGTCGATCTGGGTGACATCACCACCGCCCGCGGCACCGAGATGATGCTGCCGCTGTGGGTGCGGCTCATGGGTGCGCTGGGCACCACGGAGTTCAACTACAAACTGGTGCGCTGAACAGCGAACCGGCGCCGCGGAATCCGTGGCGCCGGTTCACCGGACAGGTCTCAGACCGACTCGGGCTGGTTGATCGGCACCGGGTCGAGCACTTCGCGCCGCGCCTCGGGCGCCTCCGAGCGCAGCGCGTCGGCGGAGGCGTCGTCGGGCTGGGTCTGGGATTCGACCTCGGCCCGCACCCGGGCCTGGTACACGCTCACCTCGCGTTCGATATCGGCCTCGGACCAGCCGAGCACCGGGGCCACCAGCCGCGCCACCTCGTCGGCGGAATCCACGCCGCGGTGGGCGTATTCGATGCTGATGCGAGTGCGCCGGGCCAGGATGTCGTCCAGGTGCAGGGCGGCTTCGGCGGCGGCCGCGTAGACGGCCTCGACCCGCAGGTAGCCGGGTGACTCGGTGATCGGTTGCAGCAGATCGGGTTTCCCGGCGGCCAGCCCGAGCACCTCGTCGATGAGGGAGCCGTACCGGTTGAGCAGGTGCTGGATCCGGTACGGGTGGACGCCGTACTTCTCGGCCAGGTGCGGGGTCTGGTTCATCAGCGCGTGGTAGCCGTCGGCGCCGAGCAACGGCACCTTCTCGGTGATGGTGGGCGGCACCCGGCGCGGAATGTCCTGTGCCGCTTCGTCGACGGCGTCGTAGGCCATATTGCGGTAGGTGGTGTACTTGCCGCCCGCGATGGCGACCAGGCCGGGCGCGATGCGGGCGACGGCGTGCTCGCGGGAGAGTTTGGAGGTCTGGTCGCTCTCCCCGGCCAGCAGCGGCCGCAGGCCCGCGTACACGCCGGTGATGTCGGCCTGGGTGAGCGGCGTGACCAGCACCTTGTTGATGCGGGTGAGCAGGTAGTCGATATCGGATTTGGTGGCGGCGGGGTGCGCGAGGTCGAGGTTCCAGTCGGTGTCGGTGGTGCCGATGATCCAGTGGTCGGTGCTCCAGGCGATGACGAAGAGCACGGACTTCTCGGTGCGCAGGATGATGGAGGTGTCGCTGGCGATGCGGTCGCGCGGCACCACGATGTGCACACCCTTGGACGCTCGCACATGGAATCGCCCGCGTTGCTTCGCGAGCGCCTGGAGCTCGTCGGTCCAGACGCCGGTGGCATTGATGACGACGCTGCCGTGCACCTCTGCGGTGCGCCCGTCCTCGCTGTCGCGGACCTTGACGCCGACGACCCGGTCGGCCTCCTTGAGGAATCCGACCACCTGGGTGGAGGTGCGGATGACCGCGCCGTAGTGGGCGGCGGTGCGGGCCACGGTCATGGTGTGGCGGGCGTCGTCGACGACGGTGTCGTAGTAGTTGACGCCGCCGGTGAGGGTGTCCCGCTTCAGGCCGGGGGCCTGGCGCAGGGCGGCGGACCGGGTCAGATGATGCTGTCCGGGAACCGATTTCGCGCCGCCCATGGTGTCGTAGAGAACGAGACCGGCGGTGACGTAGGGGCGTTCCCAGCCGAGGTGGGTGAGCGGGTAGAGGAATTTGAGCGGCTTGACCAGATGCGGCGCGAGGGTCGACAGCGCCAGTTCCCGCTCCTTCAG
This sequence comes from Nocardia sp. CA-136227, assembly GCF_050955695.1. Lineage (NCBI taxonomy): Bacteria > Bacillati > Actinomycetota > Actinomycetes > Mycobacteriales > Nocardiaceae > Nocardia > Nocardia sp. CA-136227. The sequence continues at coordinate 1,246,412 of NZ_CP192081.1, read as the reverse complement.
CGCCTCGCGGACCAGCCCGAACTCCATCATCTCCAGGTAGCGCAGGCCACCGTGGAACATCTTCGAGGACCGGCTGGAGGTGCCCGACGCCAGGTCGCGGGCCTCGACCAGGGCGACTTCGAGCCCCCGGGTGGCCGCGTCCAGGGCGATGCCCGCGCCGACCACGCCGCCGCCGATCACGATGACGTCGAAGGCGTCCTTGCCGAGCTGTCCCCACGCAGCTTCGCGCTGCTCGGGGCCGAGGAACTGCGATCGCGGTTGATTCGTCATACGGAGACTCCTCCGGGCTAATTTTCGGCTACCCAGCGCTACCGTAGCCCACACTAGCCCGGCAGCCGGGCTGTCGTCGGATAGCCTCGATCAATGCGTCGCTATGTGGCCGCCATCGATCAAGGCACGACGTCCAGTCGTTGCATCGTCTTCGATCAGCAGGGCCGAATCACCGGAGTCGCCCAGCGGGAACACGAGCAGATCTTCCCGAAACCCGGATGGGTCGAGCACGATGCCGAATCCATCTGGCGCAATACCGAATCCGTGATTGCCGAGGCCCTCCAGACCTGCGGAATCGGGGCCGTGGACGTGGCGGCCGCCGGGGTCACCAACCAGCGCGAGACCACCGTGGTGTGGGAACGCGCCACCGGCAAGCCGATCCACCACGCCATCGTCTGGCAGGACACCCGCACCGCCGACCTGACCGCCCTGCTGGCCGGCGACCAGGGCCCGAACCGGTACGCCGGCCGCACCGGACTGCCGCTGTCCACCTACTTCTCCGGACCGAAGCTGCGCTGGATCCTGGACACCGTGCCGGGCGCCCGGCTGCGCGCCGAGTCCGGGGAACTGTGCTTCGGCACCATGGACAGCTGGATCCTGTGGAATTTGACCGGCGAGCACATCACCGACGTCACCAATGCCTCGCGCACCATGCTGATGGATCTGCGCACGCTGAACTGGGACCCGCGGATCTGCGCCGAGTTCGACATCCCGATGGCCATGCTGCCCGAGATCCGCAGCAGCTCCGAGGTTTACGCGCCCATCACCTCCGGCGCGCTGGCCGGGGTCCCGGTGGCGGGCATTCTCGGCGACCAGCAGGCCGCCACCTTCGGCCAGGCCTGCCTGTCCCCCGGCGACACCAAGAACACCTACGGCACCGGCAATTTCATGCTCATGAACACCGGCACCACCCCGGTCTTCAGTGAGCACGGCCTGCTCACCACGGTCTGCTATCAGCTGGGCGACCAGCCCGCCGTGTACGCGCTGGAGGGCTCCATCGCCGTCACCGGTTCGCTGGTGCAGTGGCTGCGCGACAATCTCGGCATCATCTCCTCGGCCGAGGAGATCGAACCGCTGGCCCGCACCGTCGCCGACAATGGCGGCGCGTACGTGGTGCCCGCCTTCTCCGGCCTGTTCGCCCCGCGCTGGCGGCCGGACGCGCGCGGCGTGGTGGCGGGCCTGACCCGCTTCGTGAACAAGGGCCATCTGGCGCGAGCGGTGCTGGAGGCCACGGCTTTCCAGACCCGCGAGGTCATCGACGCCATGCGCGCCGACGCCGACGCGCAGCGCCTGGACGTCGAGAAGGTGACCCTCAAGGTGGACGGCGGCATGGTCGGCAACGAACTGCTCATGCAGTTCCAGTCCGACATCCTGGACGCCACGGTGGTGCGCCCGGTGGTCACCGAGACCACGGCGCTGGGCGCGGCCTACGCGGCGGGCCTGGCCGTCGGCTACTGGTCCTCCACCGACGACATCCGGGCCAACTGGGCCGAGGACAAGCGCTGGACCCCGAACATGTCCGCCGCCGACCGCGACCACCTGCTGCGGGAGTGGAACAAGGCGGTGGAGCGCACCTACGACTGGGCGTGAGCCGCCGCCAGCCGATCGACCGCCTGCTCGAGCGTGGCTTCCCCGGAGGTGGTGAAGCACAGGCGCATCGAGCGGGTGTAGTCGGTGGAGACGGCGAAGGCATTGCCGGGCACATAGGCGACGCCCGCGTCCAGGGCGCGCGGCAGCAGGGCGGTGGTGTCGGTGCCGTCGGTGAAGTCGACCCACACGAACATGCCGCCGGAGGCGTCGGTGCTGACCACGCGGTCCCCGAAGCGGGACCGCACCGCGCCGACCAGCGCCTTGGCCCGGGCGCCGTACACCTGACGCACCGAATCCACGTGGGCGGCAAGCCAATCGGTGTCGGCGAGCAGGTCGGCGGCGATCTGCTGGGTGAGGGCCGAACCGCACAGGTCCGCGCCCTGCTTGAGCAGTTCCACCGCGCGGCAGACCTGGGTGGGCGCGATCATCCAGCCCGCGCGCAGCGTGGGGGCCAGGATCTTGGACGCGCTGGACAGGCGAATCACCTGGGGCGAGTAGGTCGCGACCGGCGCGGGTGAGGGCCGGTCGAACCAGAGTTCGCCGTACGGGTCGTCCTCGATGATCCAGAAGCCGTACCGCTCGGCCAGCTCCGCCAGTTCGCGGCGGCGTTCCGGGACCAGGGTGACCCCGCCGGGATTGTGGAAGTTGCTGACCGTGTGGACGACTGCGGGCCGCTCACCGGCGTCCAGTAGTTCACGCAGCGCGTCGATGCGCATACCGTCGGAATCCAGGGGAACGGCCTCGATCCGCGCCCCGGCGGCCCGGAAGACCTGCAGCGCACCGACATACGCGGGATCCTCGACCACGACGAGCGCACCCGGATCCAGCAGCACCTCCGACAGCAGCGACAGCGCCTGCTGCGAGCCGTGGGTCACGAAGATCTCCTCGACCGGCACCGGGCGGCCCAGCCGGGCGGACTCGCGGACGGCCAGCACCTCGCGCAGCGGACCCCAGCCGGGCGACTCGGTGTACTGCAGCCGGGCGCGGTCGGACAGGGCGGCGTCGGCGGCCGCGGCGATACGGTCGCGGGGCATGAGTTCGGCGTCGGGCAAACCTCCGGCCAAGCTGATGATGTCCGCGCGCGAGGTGAGTTTGAGCAGGTCACGGATCGCCGAGCTCTGCAGGCCGTCGAGCCGCCGCGCGAGGGGCGGGAAGGTCGCGGACATGAACCACCTCCGAGGGAACGCCGGGGTATGCGAAACCCCACCATGTCACACGGAGACCAGGATATGAAATCAATGTCCCAAATATTGAGACGTCGGGTCCAGTTTCCAGGGCCTGGACCGGACCTGCCCGGGCCTACTCGATGGACTGGATCAGATGCTTGCCGTCGACCACCGCGGTGATGATGTGCTCCACGTACACCTCGGTGGTGCCGTCCACCCGGTGCTCGGTGATGTCCACGTCATAGGCCTCCGGGCCGGTCTCGACGATCTTCAGGCAGTAGGTGGTGCCGGGTTTGAGCGGATCGATGCCCTTGGTCTGCATGACCTCGGCGGGCGCCACCGTGGTCGCGCCGGGCACCACGAACGAGTGCGCCTTCGCACCGCTGCGGTCGACATAGAAGGCGTACTGGAAGCCGAGGATGGCGTCCACGCCACTGCCGGTGCCGCCCGCGCCATTGCCGATGGTGAGCTTGCCGTCCCGCTTGGCCGGGCAGCTCAGCGCCGCCACCGTGGGCGAGGGTTTGCCGGTGGTGACCCCGGCCGTCGGAGCGGTGTCGGTGCCGCCCCGGGTCAGCGCGAAGGTGACGCCCCCGGCCACCGCGAGCACCGTCACCGCCGCGCCCGCGATCAGCCCGATCTTGCGCCACGACCGCGGCTCGGGTTCCGGTTTGCGTTGCGGGGCGGTGATTTTCGGCGCGAGCGCCTTGGCGATCGGATCGTCGGACCAGGACAGCGACTCCGCCGGCCCCGCGGCCGATTCCGCCGGCGGCGCGGGCGGGAAACCGCTGGGCGCGGACCGCCACCAGGAGTCGGCGGACCCGTCGGCCTCGGCCGGAGCCGAATTCCGTTCCGCGGCCACCGAATCGGCCTCGGGGATCCTGGTCGTCCGCTCCACGTCCACGGCGGCCGATTGCGGCCCGCCAGCCGGGATCTTGACGGTCTCTTCGACGTCGGGGGTAGCGGGAACCTGCGCCACTGGATTCACGGCCGGATACTGGCCCGTGGACGGTCCGGGCATCGCCGGATACTGCCCGGTGGTGGGCTGCCACGCGTCGGGAGCCCGATACTGCGGCGGCGCGCCCGCGGGGCGCCAGGCCAGATCGGGACTCTGCGGACCCGGGGCCGGACTCCAGCCCGGGCCGTCGGCGACCGGGGCCGGACCGAAATCATTGAGGGACGGCCCGAAATCATTGAGCGAGGGCCCGAACTCGGACTCCGGCGCTCCACCCTCGGATGCCTGACGGTCCGCGGATTCGTCCTTGCCCGAAACCATCACCCGTCCTTTCGCCACAGACACGTGGGGCGGTCGCTACCGACCGCCCCACGCGACGACACTGCTTCTACCGGCACCGTTCCCGGTGTGTTGAACGGTCGGTCAGTACTGGACCGAACCACCCGTCTGCGCGGTCACGCCACCGATGTCGATCGACTGCGACGGCCGCTCGCCTTCGGGGAGCCTACCAATCTGAGCCGCCGCCTCGAGCACCGTGGCGCCGCCCGGGAGCAGGCGGATGAAGTTCTCGGCATTGGCCTTCGCGGCATTGGCCGCGGCGGTGTCCAGCACGAACTCGACCTTCTGGTCGTTGTCCGGGCCGCTGCCCGCGAACGCCGTCACCTTGATCTGGTTGACCGTGGTGAAGTCCAGCGACATGCCGGCCTCGCCCAGCCCGCCCGGCGTGGTGTAGCCGATGGTGCCGACGTAGCCGTCCAGGTTGCTGAAGTGGTGGGTGTTGGCGGCCCAGCCCGGCAGCACCGCGCCGCCGTCGAGGTTGACGCCGAGCTCGGAGTGCGGACCGGACATGGCGACCACCGGGGCGGCCGGGGCCGCGTCCACCGCGGGCGACTGCCACTGCGGCTTGGCCTGCGGGGTGACCGTCTGCGGGCCGGTCATGGTGTCGGCGTCCGGGTTCTGCGCCGGGGTGGTGACCGCCGGATCCGCGCTGCGGTCGTTCGGCTTGACCGGCTGGGTGCCCGGCTGCGCCGGCACCGTGGTGCCCGGCTGGGTCGACGGCGGGGTGGCCGCGTCCTGCTGCGGGGTGACGACCGCGGGCTGGGCCGGGGTCGACTGGCCCGGCACCGGCAGCGGCGCCACGCGCGGCACGGTCACACCCGGCTGCGACGGGCGCACCGACTTCGGCTGACCCGGGTTGACGCCCGCGGGCTGCGCGCCCTGATCGTTCTTGGGGGCGTTGGCATCCGGCTTCGGGGCGTTCGCGTCCGGCTTGGGCGCGGTGGCGTCCGGCTTCGGGGTGTTGGTGGCGTCGGGCTGGGTCGCGCCCTGCGGCTGACCCGAATCCGGCTTGTCCGCACCGTTGTCCGGCGCGGTGTTGTTCGGCGTGGTGGGGGTGGTGACGCCCGGCTGGCTCTGCTGCGGCTTGGTGGTGCCCGGCTGCGGCTTCTCCGGCTTGGGCGCGGGAACCGACTGCGCCTTCGGATCCGGGGTGGGGGTGTCGGCGGGCGGCTGCGTGCCGTCGGGCTGCTGCTGGTCGGCGGGTACGGCGCCCGGGTCGGCGGGGGCGGCGTTGGCGGGCGCGGACAGCAGCGACACCACCGCGGCCGCACCGGCCAGCGTCAGGGAGGTGCTCGCCTTGATCCGACTCGGCTTGCGGTGCTTCACGTTTCGCTCAATTCCTTCGTCCCTCGGCGGCACGATCAGCCTGGGCATCGAAGAGCACCGAACGGAGGGAAACGATCACCCCCGATACGTAACACTCGCGACCGCCCTGCCGATCGCTTCCGCCGCGAACTTAATCACAAGGGAGACAAGGCAGCAAGACGGGCCGGTAACAAAGGGGGCGAAACACGTTGCGGCTAGTCCAGATCGTCGTGCCGCATGAGCTGCCGCGCGGCCTCGGTGACCGATCCGGTGAGGGAGGGATACACCGAGAAGGTCTGCGCCAGATCGTTCACCGTGAGGTTGTTCTGCACCGCCAGCGCGATCGGCAGGATCAACTCCGACGCGATCGGGGCGACCACCACGCCGCCGATCACCACACCGGTGGCGGGCCGGCAGAAGATCTTCACGAAACCCCGTCGCAGGCCCGACATCTTGGCCCGCGGGTTGGTGTTCAGCGGCAGCATGACCGTGCGCGCGGGGACCTCGCCCTCGTCGATGGCGGTCTGCGCGACGCCGACCGTCGCGATCTCCGGGCGCGTGAACACCGCGGAGGCAACGGTCTTCAGGCGAATCGGCTGCACGCCCTCACCCAGCGCGTGATACATCGCGATGCGGCCCTGCATGGCGGCCACCGAGGCCAGCGGCAGCAGGCCGGTGCAGTCGCCGGCCGCGTAGACGCCGGGCGCGGTGGTCCGCGACACCCGGTCCACGCGGAGGAAACCACCCTTGTCGAGTTCGATGCCGAGCCGATCCAGGCCCAGCCCGTTGGTGTTCGGGACCGAACCGACCGTCATGAGCGCATGGGTGCCGGTGACCGTGCGGCCGTCGGACAGCTTCACCACGATGCCCTCGGCTGTGCGCTCCACCGCGTCCGCGCGGGCGTGCTTGACCAGCTCCACACCGCGCTCGGCGAGCGCCTCCTCCAGCACCAGCGCGGCGTCGGCGTCCTCACCGGGCAGCACGCGGTCCCGGCTGGAGACCACCTTCACCTGCACGCCCATCTCGGTATAGGCGGAGACGAATTCGGCGCCGGTGACACCGGAACCCACGACCACCAGGGTCTCGGGCAGGTCCCTGAGGTCGTAGAGCTGACGCCAGTTCAGGATTCGCTCACCGTCGGGCTCCGCACCGGGCAGCACGCGCGGGCTGGCGCCGGTGGCGATCAGCACCACCTCGGCCTCGATGACCCGCTGCTGGCCGTCCTCGAGGGTGGCCTTCACGAGGTGGGTGGCCAGCCCGGGGGCCTGGTCGATGAGCTCGCCGTAGCCGGACAGCACGGTCACGCCCGCGGTCATCAGCTTGGCGCGAATATCGGAGGACTGCGCCTGCGCGAGCGCCTTCACCCGGGAGTTCACCTCGGCGAGACGCACCTGCGCCTGCGAGGGATGCACGGTGATGCCCAGGTCCCGGGCGCGGCGCAGATCGGTGCGCACGCCGGTGGAGGCGATGAAGGTCTTGGACGGCACGCAATCCCACAGCACGCACGCGCCGCCGATGCCGTCACTGTCGATCAGCGTGACCGGCGCGCCGTGTTGTGCCGCTACCAGTGCCGCCTCGTAACCGGCGGGACCGCCACCGATGATCGCAATGCGGGTCATTGTTCCTCCGCTTCAAGCTCCGGCTCCGGGATCTCCGATGCCGGTCCCTAACGTTATCCGCCCAGCTCCGTGCCGCTATCACCGCATCTCCGGATGATTTTGTCACTGTGGCGCATCCCATTCGTGAAGGTCGGCCGTCATTACCGGAGAGTCGCGCGAACCCGGTGCGGCCGCCCGGTGAATCGCGTCCGAACGGCGGTTTCTACGCAATCCGGCGATCGCGCGGCAATCGGTCATGCGGGGACGAACCGCCTTGTGATCGGGATCAGGGGAGCCTTACGGCGATTGTTCGATAGGCTCTTATGGTGCCGATTTACGCCGCCTATGGGTCCAACATGGATCCCGAGCAGATGCTCAAGCGCTGTCCGCACTCCCCTGTGTACGGAACCGGCTGGCTGGAAGGGTGGCGACTCACCTTCGCCGGGGACGACATCGGCTGGGAGGGACCGCTGGCGACGGTGGTCGAAGAGCCCGGACAACGCGTCTTCGTGGTCCTCTACGACGTTCCCGACGACGACGAGCTGAGTCTCGACCGCTGGGAGGGTTCGGACTTCGGTATCCACAAGAAGATCCGCCTGCGCGTCACCCCCAACCAGGGCCCCACGACCACGCCGGTCCTGGCGTGGCTCTACGTCCTGGACGCCTACGAGGGCGGGCTACCCTCCGCCCGCTACATCGGCGTCATCTCCGACGCCGCGGAGAAGGCGGGCGCGCCAGGCGATTACGTGCACGCGCTACGCACCCGCAACAGTAAGAACGTGGGCCCGGGCACCTTCGGGATGTGAGTGTCCGATCGGGCGCCGCGCACCGTGCCGGAAGATTCGGCGCGGCAGCGGCGTTGCGGGAACCGGAACGATCTTCGAACCGTCGAAAGAGGAAGCCGATGCCCGCCACGCCCGTCCCCGCCCCGATCGCCGAATTCCTGGCCCGCCCCAACCCGGCCGTCTTCGCCTCCAACCGTCCGGACGGGCAGCCGGTCTCGGTCGCCACCTGGTACCTGTACGAGAACGACCGAATCCTGGTGAACCTGGCCGACTTCCGCAAGCGCCTGGACTACCTGCGCGAGGACCCGCGGATCACGCTGACCGTGCTGGAAGGCGACAACTGGTACAGCCACGTCAGCATCCAGGGCCGCATCGTCTCCATCGAGAACGACTCGGACTCCTCGGTCATCGACCGCATCGCCGAGCACTACACCGGCGGCGAGTACCCGGTCCGCGATCAGAAGCGCGTCTCGGTCTGGATCGAGATCGACCGCTGGCACGCCTGGGGCGACATCGCCGCGAAGGCGAAGTAACCCGCCGCGCACTGTCGCGACAGCCTCCGAACATGAAGCCGGGCCGCACTTTTCAGTGCGGCCCGGCTTTCGTCTCAGGTGACGCCCGAGGTCAGCGGGCGTTCAGCACGATATTGGTGAACACCCGGACACCCGCCGCGAGCGCGCGCTCGTCGATGTCGAAGGTCGGCTGGTGCAGGTCGAGCTGCTCTCCCGAACCGGACCAGACGCCGAGCCGGCCCATCGCGCCGGGCACCTCCTCCAGGTACCAGGAGAAGTCCTCGCCGCCGCCGGACTGCTGGGTGTCGGCCAGCGCGTCCGGGCCCAGGGCGCGGATCGCGTCCTCGAACATGCGCACAGCCTGCTCGTCGTTCACCACCGGCGGCACGCCGCGCTTGTAGTTGAGCTGGTAGCGCACGCCGGTCGGCGCGAGCAGCCCCTCCACGATCTCGCGGACCATGGGCTCGAGCAGGGACCAGGTGGCGTGATCGCCGGTGCGGACGGTGCCGGTCAGCATGCCGGTCTGCGGAATCGCGTTGGGCGCCTTGCCCGCCGACACCGCGCCCCACACCATGACCGTGCTGGTGCGCGGGTCGATGCGGCGCGAGAGCAGGCCGGGCAGGCCGGTGATGACGGTGCCCATGGCGTAGACCAGGTCGCTGGTCAGGTGCGGGCGGGAGGTGTGGCCGCCGGGGGAATCGAGCACCAGCTCGACGGTGTCGGCGGCCGAGGTGATGGCGCCGATCCGGATGCCGACCTGTCCGACCTCCAGGCGCGGGTCGCAGTGCAGCGCGAACATGCGCGAGACGTCTTCCATGGCGCCGGCGGCGACCATGTCGACGGCGCCGCCGGGCATGACCTCCTCGGCGTGCTGGAACACCAGCCGCACGCCGACCGGGAGGTCCTCGATCTCGGCCAGCGCGAGCGCGGTGCCGAGCAGGATGGTGGTGTGCGCGTCGTGCCCGCAGGCGTGCGAGACGCCGGGCACGGTGGAGGCGAACGCCAGGCCCGTGTACTCCTGCAGCGGCAGCGCGTCCATGTCGGCGCGCAGGCCGATGCGCGGGCCGTCCGGGCCGATGTCACAGATCAGGCCGGTGCCGCTCGGTAGTTTGCGGGGTTCGAGACCGGCCTTGACCAGCCAGGACTCCACGAATTCGGTGGTGCCGAACTCGGTTCGGGACAGTTCCGGGTTGGCGTGGATGTGGCGACGCCACGCCTTCAGGTCGTCCATGTGCTCGGCGAGCCAGGACTCCACGGCCTCGTTCCCGGAAACCGGTTCCCCCGCGACGCCCGACGGCGGCTGCGTAGTCACGCACGACGCCGCGAGTGGCCCGTTGACCCGCGCGGTGTACATCGGGGCGCTCGCGGCGCCCTGCGTGGTTACGCGAGCTGCCGCCTCCGGGCCTGACGCTCCCGCCCGGGACCGGCCGGTTGTGCTCACCGAATGTCCTCCTGTCGCTGAAACTGCCGTTGACCGACTCTCTCCGACAACCTGTCCCTGTGCATTTTGTCGCCTGCGATATGTATCGCCGTCCGGGCCAACGCCGTTGCCCCGTCCAGCACCGCACGGTCGGCCGAGGCGTTGACCGCGGCCGCCGCGAAGGCGGGCTGATGGGTCACCGCGCCCCCGGCATCGATGCCGATGACCGGGTGAATACCGGCGATGACGTTGGTGACGTTGCCCATATCGGTACTGCCCAGCGGCCGTGCCGCCTCGAATTCCGGGGCGATGGGCTCGCGACCGAGCGCGGTTATCTGCTCGCGATAGGCACACAGTAGTGCGCTATCGGGAGTGAGCTCGGTATATGTCGGCGCGAGCTTCCGGATTTCGTGGGTGCATCCGGTTGCCAGGGCACCTGCCTCGAAACAAGCCGATGCTCGTTGCATCAGATCGTCGAGGGTCGCGGAGTCGACCGCACGTAGGTAATACAGCAGTTCCGCGTGACCGGGCACGATATTAGGGGCGACGCCGCCCGACCCGACTATACCGTGCAGCTGCTGCCCGGGGACGAGATGTTGACGCAGCAAACCCAAAGCAACCTGCGCGACGGTGACGGCGTCGAGCGCGTTCCGCCCGTATTGGGGCGCCGCGCTGGCATGCGATTCACGGCCGCTGTAGACCACCGAGAGATCGGCGAGGGCCAGCGAATGCGCGCCGACGATGTCCTCCGGGCCCGGGTGCACCATCATGGCCATGGCCAGGTCGTCGAACACGCCGCGGTCCAGCATGAGCACCTTGCCGCCGCCCGACTCCTCGGCCGGGGTGCCCAGCACCTTCACGGTGATGTCGCAGGCGTCGGCGACGGCGGCCAGCCCGAGCGCCGCGCCCACCGCGGACGCCGCGATGATGTTGTGCCCGCAGGCATGACCAATTTCGGGCAAAGCGTCATATTCGGCGCAAATACCCACGACGAGTTCGCCACTGCCGAATTCCGCGGTGAATGCGGTCGGCAGCTCCGCCACACCCGATTCGATACGGAATCCGCGTTCGCGCAACGGCTCGATCGTCTTGGCGACACTCCGGAATTCCTCGAACGCCAATTCGGGCTCGGAGTGGATGTCGTGCGAGAGCGCGATCAGCTGATCGCGGTAGCCGGCGATCGCGGCATCGGCCGCGGCCAGCAACGCCGGATCGGCCGATGCCACGGTCGGATGATGCGACGACGACACGGACGTCTCGGGACGTCCGATCGGTGCGCAGGATCTCCGGTCATCGCCGTTGCGCGATGGTGACATCCCAACAGTCTCGCACTGCCGCGCAACTCTGTCGCAGCAGGTAAGCCGGAAAATCTCCGGCGTAGGCGGTCTTACGGGTTGAACGCCAGGTTCTCGGGGGTGGTCTCCACGGCCAGGCCGGCCAGCGCCTGCTGATGCAGGGCCTTCTTGATCACCGGCAGGTTCGGCTTGCGGTTGCCCTTGAGCAGGTCCGCCCGGGCGATCGCGGTGGCCAGCAACGTCTCAGCGTCCGCCTTGGCGTCGACGATTCCGGCCGCGAGGGCGTCGTCCGCGCCGTAGCGGCGGCCCGTGGTCATGGCCTCCACCGCGACCTGGTTGATCAGGCGGTTGGTGAGCAGCGCGTTCATGGCGACCGTGAACGGCATGCCCAGGTTCACCTCGGGCAGGCACCAGAAGCCGCGGTCGGCGCGCATGACCCGGAAATCGCAGGCGGTGGCGAGCATGGCGCCCGCGCCGAAGGCGTGCCCGTTCACCGCGGCCACGGTCGGCATGCCGAAGGTCAGCAGGCGGGAATACAGCGAGTGCACGCGGTCCAGGTACCAGCAGTTCTTGTCGAAGTTGCCGAACAGCCAGTCGGTGTCGAGGCCGTTGGAGAAGAACTTGCCGTTGGCGGTGACGACCAGCGCGGCCGGGCCCTCGGACGCCTCGACCTCGTCGAGCAGCGCGTGGACCTCGGTGATCCAGTCCGGGTGGAAACGGTTCTCGCTGTCGATGGTCTGACCCTCGGTACCGAGGAACAGCACGAACACATCCCCGTCACGCTTCAAATACGCCATGCGCAGAGGGTAACGCCCGCAAAAGGGATTACTACTCGCGGGTAGCAAGCCTCGCAGGTTCGCGGCCCGCCCCGGTCCGGACTGCGCTCCGCCTCCCCGCGCTCGGAGCGACGGAGCGAAGCGGAGGAGGGAAGACCGGGGTTACGAGGGCCGCGAACAGCCGTAGCGAAGCGGAGGCAATTAGACTCGGCGACATGCTAGCCGAGAAGGCCATGGGCGGGGTTTCCGAACTAGCCGCCACAGCCATTGCCGAACGTACGGGAGTGCAGCAGCATCGCGTCGCCGTGGTGCTGGGATCGGGCTGGCAGGAGGCTGCCGCCGAGATCGGCGAACCATCCACATCCATCCCCATGGCCGAGGTGCCGGGGTTCGGATCGCCCACGGCGCAAGGCCATCAGGGCACCATCCACTCGGTGCACGTCGGCGACTCGCCGGTGCTGCTGCTCATGGGCCGCCAGCATCTCTACGAGGGCCACACGCCGGGCCAGGTCGTGCACAATGTGCGCACCGCGCTGGCCGCGGGCGCGCAGACGGTGCTGCTCACCAATGCCGCGGGCGGGATTCGCGACGGACTGTCGGTCGGCGAGCCGGTGCTCATCAGCGACCACATCAACCTGACCGGCCGCACCCCCATCGAGGGCGCGAACTTCGTGGACCTGGTCGACGCCTGGGATCCCGAATTGCGCACGCTGGCAAAGGAAATCGACCCCAGCCTCACCGAGGGCGTGTACGCGGGCCTGACCGGACCGCAGTACGAGACCCCCGCCGAGATCCGGATGCTGCGCACCATCGGCGCCGATCTGGTCGGCATGTCCACCGTGCTCGAGGCCATCGCCTGCCGCGAGGGCGGGGCCAAGGTGCTCGGCATCTCGCTGGTCACCAACCTGGCGGCCGGCGTCACCGGACAGCATCTCTCGCACGCCGAAGTCCTGGCCGAGGGCCACGCGGCCGCACCGAGATTGGGCAAGCTGCTGCGCGGCGTGCTGGAACGCCTCTAGGCGCGCGGGCATGCTGCGTTTCGGAACCGCCGGGCTGCGCGGTCCGCTCCAGGACGGCCCGGACGGCATGAACATCGACACCGTCGCGCGGGCGTCGGCCGGCATCGCCGCCTGGCTGCGCGACCGCTGCCTCGGCGGCGGGATCGTCATCGTGGGCCGCGACGCCCGCCACGGGTCGGACGAATTCGCCACCGCGGCCGCGGAAGTCTTCGCCGCGGCCGGATTCTCGGTGCTGGCGCTCCCCCACCCGGTACCCACCCCCGTGGTCGCTTTCGCGGTGCGAGAGCTGAAAGCCGTTGCGGGAGTGCAGATCACCGCGTCCCACAATCCGGCCACCGACAACGGCTACAAGGTCTACCTCGACGGCGGCTCGCAGATCGTGCCACCCGCCGACAGCGAGATCGAGCGCTGCATCGACGCCGTCGACGGCCGCATCCCCCGGACCGACCCCGATCCGACCGCCCCCGACCCCGCCCTGCTCGCACTGCCCGCGGGCACCCCGCCGGACGCGATGGGCGAGGAGATCGTCCGCCGGTACCTGACCCGGGTCACCCGGTTGCCCCGCCTCATCGGCGGCGACGCACCACTCAGCGTCGAGGACATCGAGGCGACCGCCGACGATCCCGCCGCGACCGCGCGAGATGTCCGGCAGCGCAGCGATATCCGCATCGTGCTGACCCCCATGCACGGTGTGGGCGGCGAACTGGGCGTCGCCGCGCTGCGGGGCGCCGGGTTCGACGAAGTACTGGTGGTGGCGGAACAGTTCGCCCCGGACCCGGACTTCCCGACCGTGGCGTTCCCGAATCCCGAGGAGCCGGGGGCCGCGGATCTGCTGCTCGACCTGGGCGAGCGGCTCGACGCGGACCTCGCCATCGCGTTGGACCCGGACGCGGATCGGTGTGCGCTCGGCGTGCGCGGGCCGGATGGCTGGCGGATGCTGCGCGGCGACGAAACCGGTGTCCTCCTGGGCGATTTCGTGCTGCGGACCGCCGCCCCGGATACCCTGGTCGCCACCACGATCGTGTCCTCCCGGCTGCTGAGCGAGATCGCCGCCGCTCGCGGGGCGCGGTATGCCGAGACGCTGACCGGGTTCAAGTGGCTGGCCCGCGCGGGCGAGGGGCTGGTCTACGCGTACGAGGAGGCGATCGGGCACTGCGTGGATCCGTCCGCGGTGCGCGACAAGGACGGCATCTCGGCCGCGGTGGTCGCCGCCGATCTGGTCGCCCAACTGAAGGCGCAGGGCCGCACCGTGCTCGACGTCCTCGACGAGTACGCGGTCGAATTCGGCGTGCACGCGGGAGATCAGGTGTCGCTGCGCCTGGCGGACGCGTCGGCCGCGGCCGCGGTCGTCGCCCGGCTGCGCGAGACTCCCCCGAGCGAGATTGCCGGGGAACCCGTGACCTGCACCGATATGGCGCAGATGCGGGGCCGGATGCGCACCGACGCACTGGTTTTCGACGCCGACTCGTTCCGTGTGGTGGTGCGCCCGTCCGGCACCGAACCCAAGCTCAAGTGCTACCTGGAAGCGTTCGAACCCGTGGCCGGGCCGGACGCGCTCGACGACGCGAAGGCCGTCGCCGCGCAGCGGCTCGCCGAGCTCCGCAAGTACTTCCAGCAGCTCTGAGCCGCTGCCACTTCCGGAGCGACGGCCCGGGAGTGGTTCAGCGCGGCCCGAACTGGCGGTCCCCCGCGTCGCCGAGACCCGGCACGATGTAGGCGTCGGAGTTGAGGCCGCGGTCCACCGAGGCGGTGACCAGCAGCACCGCGTGCCCCGACTTCTCCAGCGCCTCAATGCCTTCCGGCGCGGCCACCACGGACACCACGATGATGTCGCGAGCCTTGCGGGCGGCCAGCAGATCCAGGGTGTACACCATGGATCCGCCGGTCGCCAGCATCGGATCCAGCACCATCACCGGCGTGGTGGACAGGTCCTCCGGCAGCGACTCCATGTACGGCGTCGGCTGATGCGTCTCCTCGTCCCGGGCCAGTCCCACGAACCCGATCCGCGCGTCCGGAATCAGATTCTCCGCGGTCTCCACCATCCCCAGCCCCGCCCGGAGCACGGGCACCAACAGCGGCGGCGCGTTCAACCGCGTCCCCTCCGCCGCGGCCACCGGCGTGGCGATGGGAAACCGCTCGACCGGCGCGTCCCGCATCGCCTCGTACACCAGAATCCCCGTCAAATCCCGAAGCGCCGCCCGGAAAGCCGGATTGGTCGTCCGAGCGTCTCGCATGGTGGTCAACAACGCGGCCGCCAGCGGATGGTCCACAACGAGTGTGCGCATAGGAAAACCATAGGTCAGCACCCGCCCTGAAGATCCCTCCACCGCAATTCTCCCCACCCGGAACCGAACAGCCCCCAGCCGCGTCCAACCCGGTACACCACATTTCCGCCCGCCGACCGGGCGAGAAGGGGGCACCATGCACGTCTCGATCCACTCCGATGGCCTGACCACCTACGCGACCACCACCAATGCCCTCGCCACGCGCCTCACCACCGCCGCCACCCACGCCACCACCGCCGCCCCCACCACCCTCGCCGACGCCCTCGGCTTGATCGGCGCCGACCTGCTGACCGCCTACGCGCGCGCCCACGCCACCCACACCACCACCCTCGCCCACCTCACCACCCTCTTCACCGCAACCAGCGCCGCCACCGAAACCGCCGCGACCACCTACACCGACCACGACCACACCCGGGCCGCCGCCCTGCGCACCGCCACCGAGCTGGACGCATGACCTCCCCAATCCAGATCCCCTGTGCGGCAAGCCCACCCATTCACGGTGACACCCCACTGCCCGAAAGCGGCCACCGTTCAGGGCAATTCGTCCAGGGGTTCGCCGATGAGCGATGACGTGACGGCGGCGGAGCTGGAGAAGCCGATCGTCGAGCTGCTCCGGAGTTTCGGGTCCGGCCGCAGCACCGCTGCCGACGTGTTGCGGGAGACCGTGCGGATTGTCGATGAAGCGCATGCCGAGAGCCGGGGCAGCGTGGATCGGATGTATGACGAGTGGCGGGGGCGGGCCGGGGACGCGGCGTTGGACAAGGCGTTGCGGACCCAGACCACCGCGGCCACCGCCGCTGAGCGGGGGCGGGCGATGGCGGAGATCTTGGACCGGGCGGATGCCGAAGTAGCCACGGGGCGGCGGGAATTGGCGGAGACTCTGCGGGCGTTCCGCGCGGAACTGGCTTCGCTCAGCTCGGAAGGGAACAGTCCGGGTGGCGCGACAGCCGCTGTCGCGTCGGCGATCGACCACATCGGGCGGGCCCTGCGGGTGGTCGAGCGGGTGCGGGCGGAGTTGGCGAGTGAGGCGGCTGCCATGGAGGAGTTGAGTGGGCCGATTCCGGCGCCGGCGGTGGTGGCGCCGGGCGCTCTCGGGGATGGCTACGCGGGGGATGCTCCGCCCGCGGCGGTGACCGGTCCCGGTGCGGTGGGCCCACTTCCGGATTCAGCGGGCGGACCGCCAGACGCGGCGGGCACTGTTCCGGCGGGCACGACCCACGCGGCGGTGAGCGGTGATCCTAGGCCCCGCGCGACAACGGTTCCGGCGGGCCACGACACATCCACTGGCGGCGACGCGATCCGGACCATCGGGGGCGGTCTGCTCGGCACGGGGCCGTCCGCGGGCGGCGACCGTCGGCGCGGGGCCGGGCGGTCGAGGGATGACGGGGTGCGGACCACCACCGCGTCGGTGTTCACGGCGAATGGGCCCGGTCATGATTCGCCGGTCGGGTCGCCGCACGAGGGTGGGGTGTGGGTGACGTTGCCGGACGGGAGTCGGGTGGAGGCGCCGAACGAGCGGGCGGCGGAGGCGGTTCGGAAGGCGTTGAGTGCGGTGGGGACGCCGTACGAGTGGGGTGGGGTGACGCCGGGGGTGGGGGTGGATTGCAGTGGGCTGACGCAGTGGGCCTACGGGCAGGCGGGGGTTTCGCTGCCGCGGCTGGCGCAGGAGCAGGGGCTCGGGCATCCGAGTGTCGGTCCAGGGGGCTTGATGCCCGGTGATCTTGCGGTGTGGGACGGGCACGTGGCGCTGGTGATCGGGAACGGGCAGTTGGTGGAGGCGGGCGATCCCGTCCAGATCGGACCGATACGAACGGAGAATTCGGGCATGCGGTTCCTCGGTTTCTACCGGCCGACGGCATGAGCGGGCCGCGGGAATCGGCGCAGGTGCCGCCGGTGACGGTGGCTGCGTCGGGCAATCGGGCGGGCACGGTGACGGTGTCGGCCACCGATCGAGGGATGCCGGTCGAGATCCGGTTCGAGCGCGGCGAATACCGGTACGGCGCACAGGCTCTCGCCGACGAGATCCTCCGGCTGACCCGGCGGTCGGCGCTGGTGGCGCGGTCGCGGCGGCGCGAACAGCTGGCCGCGGCGGGCGTGCCCGACACGGTCCTGGACCGGCTCGGCCTGCCCACCCGCCAGGCCGCGGTGGACGAGCTGGATCGGCTCGACGACGCCGACACCGGCCGGGCCAGTTGGTGGCGGAACCGATGAGCGCCGAGATGGACGCCCTGCTCCGAGGCGTCAACTACACGCTGGAAGCCCTCGAGTCGACCCTGCGCGACCTGGGCGGAGTCTGCGGCCGCTGCGCCGCCGAGGACGGTTCGGTCACCGCCGAGGTGGACGCCGACGGCGCCCTGACCGGCCTGTGGCTGGCCGAGTCGGTGACGTCCCGGCCTCCGGCCGAGGTCTCCCGGCTGATCCTGTGGACCGCGCGGCGGGCCGCCGCCGAGGCGACCGCGCAGCGGGCCCGGATCATCACCCGCCTGAACGACGCGCTGATTTCAAAAAATGTTGGGGGCGACCCGGATAGTGCCTGACGCGACGACTGGATAGGCTTCCGGTCATGGCTTCTGGAGACATCGTCCCGATCGCGCTGGGCCTGACCAAAGGCGATCTTGTCACCCTCTGGGCACCCCGCTGGCGAGACGGTGACGATGAGTGGCAGGCATTCCTCGGTCACGAGGAAGACCTCTACGGTTTCGACTCCGTCGCGGAGCTGGCCGCGTTCATCCGCACCAACTCCGACAACGATCTGGTGGATCATCCCGCGTGGAAGATCATCGCCGGTCTGTCGGCGGCCGAACTGGAGCCCGAGGAGCAGTACGTCTTCGATCTGGTCGGCGTGCCCGAGCTGGCCGCCGACGACCCGGATCCGGAGGTGGTCTCCGAGCTCGAGGAGACCCTCGAGATGGTCCGCAATATCGGCGACGTGTGCGAACTCGATCCCGTCACCAAGTTCTTCGGCTCGCACCCGGTGCTGGGCGCGCTGGCCGGTGGGGTGAGCGCCTTCCTCGGGCGTGAGGGCGAGGAGCTGTGGGACCAGGTCGGCGCGGCCATCGCCAAGGACTGGGAGAAGGTCATCGACGCCATCGACTCGGTGGTGACGGTGCCCGAGGTGGACGCCGACGCGGTCTCGGTGGCCGAGGCGGAACTGCTTGCGGCGCAGGAGAACATCGTCGACGCCGAGGACGCGGCCGAGGGTGACGACGAGATCGAGGACGTCGACCTGGACGAGGACGACGAGGAGGGCGAGCTGTCCTTCTGGCACGAGGTCGGCATCGACCCGGTGAAGATCATCTCCTCGGACGGCACCTTCTTCACGCTGCGCTGCTACGTCGACGACGAGCCCATCTTCCTGGGCAAGGACGGCTCGATCACGGTCTTCGGTTCCGAGCGCGCGCTGGCCCGCTACCTGGCCGACGACCACGATCACGACCTGGCCCGGGTGAGCACCTACGGCGAGGTGCAGACCGCCGCCGTGGACGGTTCGCTCGAGGTGGAGGTCGACGACGAGAACGTCTACGTGCTGCCCGGTCTGTCCGAGGACCTGGCCTCCGGCCCGAAGTCCGTGGACACCGATCAGCTCGACCTGGCGGTCGAATTGTTCACCGACGCCGCCGACTACGCCGATGACGACGCCGTCGAGTCGGCGCTGGCGGTCTCCACTCCCCTGGGCTGGTACGTCTCCTACCTGCTGAACCCGGACCCGACCCGGATGGCGCCGAACCCGCCGTTCCAGGCCGAGTCGGAGGCGTGGAAGGCGCTGGAGACGGTCTTCGAGGCCCGCCTCCAGAAGGGCTGACCCGGTCCGACCCCCGACACGATTCGAGCCGCACCCCCACGGGTGCGGCTCGAATTGCTTTCCGGCGGGCGCTATCCCAGCAGCACCGCGTAGCCGGGCTTGATCACCTCGTCGATCAGGCGCAGCCGTTCCGGGAACGGGATGAACGCGGACTTCATGGCATTGATGGTGAACCGTTCCAGATCGCTCCAGCCGTACCCGAAGGTCTCCGACAGCTTGAGCATCTCCTTGCTCATGGTGGTGTCGCTCATCAGACGGTTGTCGGTGTTCACGGTGACCCGGAACCGCAGCCGCGCGAGCACGTCGAACGGGTGCTTGTCGAGCGAGGGCACGGCCCCGGTCTGCACGTTCGAGGAGGGGCACAGTTCCAGCGGAATCCGCATGTCCCGCACATAGTTCGCGACCACGCCGAGGACCGGCCCGTTCGGGCCGTCGGTGATGTCGTCGGTGATGCGCACGCCGTGCCCGAGTCGTTCGCAGCCGCAGAAGGCGACGGCCTCGTGGATGGACGGCAGCCCGAACGCCTCGCCCGCGTGAATCGTGAAGTGCGCGAGGTTGGCCCGCATGTAGTCGAAGGCGTCGAGGTGGCGGCTGGGCGGGTAGCCGGCTTCCGCGCCCGCGATGTCGAAGCCGCCGACGCCGCGGTCGCGCCACCGCACGGTGAGTTCGGCGATCTCACGGGAGCGGGCGGCGTGCCGCATGGCGGTGAGCAGGCAGACCACGGTGATGGGGGTGCCCGCCGCGGCGGCGGCCGCCTCGCCCTCCCGGAATCCGGCGATGGTGTGCTCGACGACCTCGTCGAGGGTGAGTCCGGCCTCGATGTGCTGTTCGGGCGCGAACCGCACCTCGGCGTAGACGACGCCGTCGGCGGCGAGGTCCTCGGCGCATTCGCGGGCGACCCGGCGCAGCCCTTCGGGGGTCTGCATGACGGCGACGGTGTGGGCGAAGGTCTCCAGGTAGCGCTCGAGCGAGCCGCTGTCGGCCGCGTCCCGGAACCAGGCGCCGAGGGATTCGGCGTCGCTTGCCGGTAGCTGGTCGTATCCGGCGGCGCGGGCGAGTTCCAGCACCGTCGCGGGTCGCAGCCCGCCGTCGAGGTGATCGTGCAGGACCGCCTTGGGAGCCTGGCGGATCGAGGCGAGAGTGAGGGGCGTCGGTCCAGTCATGTAGCAACGTTAGCCGCATTCCCGTTCTGCGGCAGGACTGTTGACCCGACTCACCGACAGTTCGGCATGTCGTTGCCGTCACGTTGCTGACCGGCGCGAATCCTTCATCTTCAGGCGGTGATGCGGTCCAGGATCAGAGGTTGCAGCGGCAACTGGACGGTGCCGTCGATGGTGAACGCGCCGCGCAGCAGGTCCAGCGCCGCCGGGAAGGCCTCGGGGGTGTCGGTGTGCAGGGTGAGCAGCGGCTGCCCCTCGGTGATGGAATCGCCTGGCTTGGCGTGCATTTCGACGCCCGCCCCGGCCTGCACCGGGTCGCCCTGCCGGGCCCGGCCCGCACCGAGCCGCCAGGCGGCGAGTCCGACGTCGAGGGCGTCGAGGCGGATCAGGGTGCCCCCGGCGGGCGCGCGCAGGGTCTCGGTGTGGCGGGCCTGCGGCAGCGGGGCGTCCGGATCGCCGCCCTGGGCGCGCACCATGGCCCGCCACTGGTCCATGGCGCGGCCGTCGGCGAGCGCGTCGGCCGGGTCGACGTCGGTGATCCCGGCCTGCGCCAGCATCTCCCGGGCCAGGGCGAGGGTGAGGTCGACGACGTCGGCGGGGCCGCCGCCCGCGAGCACGTCGAGGGATTCGCAGACTTCCAGGGCGTTTCCGGCGGTGTGGCCGAGCGGGGTGTCCATGGCGGTGAGCAGGGCCACCGTCCGCACCCCGGCGTCGGTGCCGAGTTCGACCATGGCGGTGGCCAGTTCGCGCGCCTGCGCCTCCTCGCGCAGGAACGCCCCGCGCCCGACCTTCACGTCCAGGACCAGCGCACCGGTGCCCTCGGCGATCTTCTTGCTCATGATGGAGCTGGCGATCAGGGGGATGGATTCCACGGTCCCGGTGACGTCACGCAGCGCGTAGAGCCGTTTGTCGGCGGGGGCCAGGTCGGCTCCGGCGGCGCAGACGACGGCGCCGACGGCGGGATCGGACAGGAGCTCCCGCATGCGCGCGACCGGAAGGTCGGCCTGCCAGCCGGGTATCGCCTCGAGCTTGTCGAGTGTGCCTCCGGTATGCCCCAATCCGCGTCCGGAGAGCTGGGGCACGGCGGCCCCGCAGGCCGCGACCAGCGGTGACAGCGGCAGGGTGATCTTGTCGCCGACTCCGCCGGTGGAGTGTTTGTCGACGGTGGGGCGGCCCAGATCGGTGAAGTCCAAACGCTTCCCGGAGTCGATCATGGCGTGGGTCCAGCGGGCGGTCTCGCGGCGGGTCATGCCGCGCCAGACGATGGCCATGGCCAGCGCCGACATCTGTTCGTCGGCGACCTCCCCGCGGGTGAACGCGTCCACCACCCAATCGATCTGCGCGTCGCTGAGCTGTCCGCCGTCGCGCTTGGCCCGAATCACGTCCACCGCCGAGTGCACCGTCACGCCCTCCACCCTGGCACGGGCTGGGCCGCCTTTCCACGGATTCCCCCGCGCGCCACGATGATCAGCCGTTATAGCGGATTTCTACCGCTGCCCGGCGGCGAGGTCGTCGGGCCCGAAGGAGTCCGGCAGCAGCGTGTTCAGGGTGACGGGCCCGTCGCGGTGATCGACGAGCAAATCGCCGCCGCCGTGCTCGAGCAGAATCTGCCGGCAGCGTCCACAGGGCATGAGCACCGCGCCTCGCGAATCGCAGATCGAGACCGCCCGGAGTCGCCCGCCGCCACCCGAAATCAAGTTACCGACCAGTACACATTCGGCGCAGAGGCCCAAACCGTATGAGACATTTTCCACATTGCAGCCGCTCACCACGCGGTTGTCGGCGGTGAGAGCCGCGGCCCCGACGGGGAATCCGGAATAGGGGGCATACGCCTCTTGCATAACTTCAAAAGCCTTGTAACGCAGGGCTTTCCAGTCAATATCGGACATTTCGGACCATCCTCCTATGGACGTGACAGCACCCCCGTGTTACGCGTTCTGCCTGGTCGCGAAAATCAGGAAAGGCAAACCTAACTCACAACAATTTGAGCCAACGCGCGGCACGCCGAATTAGTTCCCCTCCAAAGCTGGGTTTAGAGTTCACGACAGATCGGTTCAGGTTCCCGACAACGGGCCTGCAGCACTGCCACCGGATGTTGATTCCGCTCGTGAGCAGGTGGTTTCGACAGTCCGAAGGCTCCGCGGCCGGATTCTGACCGGGTCCATCAACGACGTTGGAGGCACCGCACTCTATGACCACGCTAGAAGCTCCGGCCAAGCCGAAGCGAACCTTGTACCGAGGCGACCCCGGCATGTGGTCCTGGGCACTGCACCGCATCACCGGCGTGACGATCTTCTTCTTCCTGTTCGTCCACGTCCTCGATACCGCGTTGGTGCGAGTCAGCCCGGACACCTACGACCGGGCGATCGAGACCTACAAGAACCCCATCGTCGCCCTCATGGAGATGGGTCTCGTCGTCTGCGTGCTGTTTCACGCGTTCAACGGCATCCGCATCATCCTCGTCGACTTCTGGTCGCAGGGCCCGCGCTACCAGCGCCAGATGCTCTGGATCGTCCTCGCGATCTGGATCGTCGTCGCCGGTGCCGGTGTCGGCCGCCAGTTCTTCTACCTGCTGACGAATTGAGAGCCGACATGACCGCACCTGTTCTCGGTAAGTCCTACGACCGCCCCGCCTCGCTCGACGCCCCGCGCGCGCCCCGCCGCGCCGGCGGCAACAACTTCGAGAAGTACGCCTGGCTCTTCATGCGTGCCTCGGGCCTGCTGCTGGTCATCCTGGTCATCGGCCACATGACGATCATGCTGATGCTCGACGGCGGCGTGCACCGCCTCAACTTCGCGTTCGTCGCCGGCCGCTGGGCCTCCCCGTTCTGGCAGCTCTGGGACCTGACCATGCTGTGGCTGGCCCAGCTGCACGGCGGCAACGGCCTGCGCACCGTGATCGACGATTACGCGCGCAAGGACTCCACCCGCTTCTGGCTGAAGACGGCGCTGGTCATCTCCATGATCCTGGTCATGGTCACCGGCACCTACGTCATCTTCACCTTCGACCCCAACATCAGTTAGGAACAGGCCACCTCGATGAGTGAATCCCGACCGATTCAGGAGCACCGCTACGACGTCGTCATCGTCGGTGCCGGTGGCGCTGGAATGCGTGCGGCGATCGAGGCCGGTCCTCGGGTGCGCACCGCCGTCCTGACCAAGCTCTACCCGACCCGTTCTCACACCGGTGCGGCGCAGGGCGGCATGTGCGCCGCGCTCGCGAACGTCGAAGAGGACAACTGGGAGTGGCACACCTTCGACACCGTCAAGGGTGGTGACTACCTGGTCGACCAGGACGCCGCGGAGATCATGGCCAAGGAGGCCATCGACGCCGTGCTCGACCTGGAGAAGATGGGCCTGCCGTTCAACCGCACGCCCGAGGGCAAGATCGACCAGCGTCGCTTCGGTGGCCACACCCGTGACCACGGCAAGGCGCCCGTGCGTCGCGCGTGCTACGCCGCCGACCGCACCGGCCACATGATCCTGCAGACGCTGTACCAGAACTGCGTCAAGCACGACGTGGAGTTCTACAACGAGTTCTACGTGCTCGACCTGATCCTGTCCGACGGCCCCAACGGCCCGATCGCGACCGGCGTCGTCGCCTACGAGCTGGCCACCGGCGAGCTGCACGTGTTCCACGCGAAGTCGATCATCTTCGCCACCGGTGGTTCGGGTCGTATGTACAAGACCACCTCCAACGCCCACACCCTCACCGGTGACGGCATGGCGATCGTGTTCCGCAAGGGTCTTCCGCTGGAGGACATGGAGTTCCACCAGTTCCACCCGACAGGCCTCGCGGGCCTGGGCATCCTCATCTCCGAGGCTGTGCGTGGTGAGGGCGGCATCCTGCGCAATGCCTCCGGTGAGCGCTTCATGGAGCGCTACGCGCCGACCATCAAGGACCTGGCGCCGCGTGACATCGTCGCGCGCTCCATGGTGCTCGAGGTCCGTGAGGGCCGCGGCGCGGGCCCGAACAAGGACTACGTGCTCATCGACGTGACCCACCTCGGTGAGGACGTGCTCGAGGAGAAGCTCCCCGACATCACCGAGTTCGCCCGCACCTACCTGGGCGTCGACCCGGTCAAGGAGCCGGTGCCGGTCATGCCGACCTGTCACTACGTGATGGGTGGCATCCCGACCCGCATCCGCGGCGAGGTGCTGCGCAACAACACCGACATCGTGCCCGGCCTGTACGCCGCCGGTGAGTGCGCCTGTGTCTCCGTGCACGGCGCCAACCGTCTGGGCACCAACTCGCTGCTGGACATCAACGTGTTCGGCCGGCGCGCGGGCATCGCGGCCGCCGAGTACGCGCAGCGCGCCGAGTTCGTCGACATGCCGGAGAACCCGGCGCAGATGGTGCAGGACTGGCTGGCCAACCTGCTGGGCGAGCACGGCAACGAGCGCGTCGCCGACATCCGCACCGAGCTGCAGAACTCCATGGACGACAAGGCCGGTGTGTACCGCACCGAGGAGTCGCTGAAGTCCATGCTCGAGGAGATCCAGGTCTTCAAGGAGCGCTACTCGCGGATCACCGTGCAGGACAAGGGCCGTCGCTACAACAGCGACCTGCTCGAGGCCGTCGAGCTGGGCTTCCTGCTGGAGCTGGCCGAGGTGACCGTGGCGGGTGCGGTGAACCGCAAGGAGTCCCGTGGCGGCCACGCGCGCGAGGACTACCCGGACCGCGACGACGTCAACTTCATGCGGCACACCATGGCCTACAAGCAGAGCCCGGAGCTCATCTCCGACATCCGCCTGGACTACAAGCCGGTTGTGCAGACCCGCTACGAGCCGATGGAGCGTAAGTACTGATGACTGCTGTCGCTGAAACGCCGCAGAAGCCGGCTCCGGTGCCGGACGGGTCGACCCTGATCACCGTCAAGGTCGCCCGCTTCAACCCGGAGGACGGGCAGGGCCAGCACTGGGACGAGTTCAAGGTCCCCGTGCTGCCGACCGACCGGTTCCTGAACGTGCTGATCTACATCAAGTCCTACCTGGACGGCACGCTCACCTTCCGTCGCTCCTGCGCGCACGGCGTGTGTGGCTCGGATGCCATGCGCATCAACGGCGTCAACCGCCTGGCGTGCAAGATCCTCATGAAGGACATGCTGCCCAAGGGCGGCAAGGAGCTGACGGTCACCGTCGAGCCGATCCGTGGCCTGCCCGTGGAGAAGGACCTCGTGGTGGACATGGAGCCGTTCTTCGACGCGTTCAAGGCGGTCAAGCCCTACCTGATCACCAAGGGCAACGAGCCGACCTACGAGCGCATCCAGTCCCAGCACGACCGCGCCCGCTTCGATGACACCACCAAGTGCATCCTGTGCGCCTGCTGCACCACCTCCTGCCCCGTGTACTGGAGCGACGGCAGCTACTTCGGCCCGGCCGCGATCGTGAACGCGCACCGCTTCATCTTCGACAGCCGTGACGAGGGCGCCCGCGAGCGTCTGGACATCCTCAACGATGTCGAGGGTGTGTGGCGCTGCCGCACCACCTTCAACTGCACCGACGCCTGCCCCCGTGGCATCGAGGTCACCAAGGCGATCCAGGAAGTCAAGCGCGCGCTGCTGTTCGCCCGCTGAGTCCGGCATAGCCCGAAACACCAAGGCCGCCCGCATCTTCGGATGCGGGCGGCTTTGGTGTTAGTAACCCCGAGGGGTTCGCAACAAATTGACACTCACCGTGCGGACATTTCGGTGACATTTACGGTGACATTTCAGTACCATATGCTGCATGGCACTCGACTTGGCCGATCTGGTCGCACACCTGCGCGCTACCGGCGGTGACGACGCGAACATCGAGGTCAAGTCCGCCGCCGGGGGCTTACCAGAGTCACTGACATCGACGTTGTCCGCGCTGGCCAACCATCCGGGCGGGGGAACCATAATTCTCGGCCTGGACGAAAGGAAGGACTTCAGTCCAGTCACGTTGCTCGACCCACAGACTTTGAAGCAGGGTCTGGCGAAGAAGGCACGGTCACTGGAGCCACCGATCCAGCTGACGATCGAGGATGGAATGGTCGAGGGCGAGACTGTGATCGTAGCGACCGTCCATGAGTGTGACCCGTCCGCCAAACCATGCCGGGTGGCCGCGACAGGGCATGCGTACGTGCGTGGATACGACGGCGACTTCCAGATGTCAGGTCCCGAAGTTCAAGCTTTTCTGGCGGCACGCAAGCCGCCGCATTTCGACCGGGCAGCCGTTCCCGGGGCGACCATCGAAGATCTCGATCGAGAACTCGTCGACGATTTCACCCGTACAGTGCGACTGCGGGACCGCCGCGGGCTCGGACGTTTCGAAGGCAATGAGCTGCTCCGCCGGGCAGGCGTCATCGACAAGGACGGAACCCCGACCGTCGCCGGGTTACTAGCGCTCGGCACCTATCCCCAGCAATGGTTCCCACGCTTGGTGATTCAGGCCGCCGCAGATCCGTCACCAGCCGATCCTCCAGGCACTCGCGCACGCAACCAGGTGACGATCAGCGGCCCTATTCCCCACATGCTCGATGCAGCAATGGAGTGGGCCGAACAGACCTTCGATACCCGCATATTTGCCAGACGGGACGGCACCGTGGTGGATATACCCGCCTATCCGTTGGTAGCGTTCCGCGAGTTGATCGCCAATGCGCTACTCCACCGCGATCTCGACTGTTGGTCCCGTGGCATGGCCGTTGAAGTCAGGCTTCGACGGGACCGACTGGTGGTAACCAATCCCGGTGGTCTCTATGGCATCACAGCGGACCGGCTCGGAAAGGAGGCGGTGACCTCCGCTCGCAACATGTGGCTCGTACACATAGCCCAGTACCTTCGCTCGCCGGAGTCGGGAGGCCGGGTCATCGAAGCCCTGGCGACCGGTATTCCGACTATCGCGCGCGCCCTGGGCGATTCAGGATTGCCGCCGGCCCAGTTCTCCGACGCAGGCATCCGTTTCACCGCAGTATTGCGTCCTGCCCCCTTCGACCCTTTCATCCGTGACCGTGTGGCGAGGCGGGCGCCGAAGATGACACTGTCGCCTGAGACGCGCCTGCGCATCACGCACCAGGCAGAGCGGGTTCAGCGATTAAGGCAAGGAGATTTGACTGCGACTCAGAAGAGGATCGTCGACCTACTCAGGGAACAGCCACTGAGCGTGTCGGAACTTCAACCGCGACTCGAACTGTCCAGGTCAGGAGTTCGCAAGGCGCTCTCCGAATTGCGAACCGCGGGGATCGTCGAGCAGATTGGCGGTCGTGGTCAGCGAACCCATTATCAGTTGGCGGATCCGCCACGGGCCGAGTGAGGATCTACGTCACGCCAGCTCAGCCGTCCTGGCCAACGTCAGTGGAGCAACACCAGCGCGACGCTTCGGCCGAAAGTATCCTCCGTCTGCTTGATCAACTGGCCCGCGAGCACCGAGACGACCATGAAGCTGCCGAACCACCTCACCGTTTTCGCCGCGGCGGTTCGGAGCCACCCATGCGTTCGCGTAGTTCGCGACCCCGCCGTAGCTTCGGCCCAGATCCCTGAGAGCGCGACGGCCCATGCAGCGATGAACACGAAGGTCGCCGTGTAGTTGAAGAACAACTCCCCAGGCCCATAACGCCGCCAGACCGAGTAGCCGACCATGACCAGACCGATGGTCACCAGCAGCAGTGTCGAACGGGTAGCCCAAATGACCTGAGGCAGCCGGTCCGACACCCCCACCCGTACGCTGGAATTCATCGCACCGGTGAGCAGGCCGCGCAGACCGCCTGCCTGCCGGAGCTGAGCGACGAGCTGCGCCAGACCGTCTCGCCGTTCACTGATCCACGTTCGCCAGAATCCGATGACGTTCCGTGGAGGCCGTGAAAAGCCACGGTAGTACAGCAGGCCACGAACATCCGACCGCTGCCGGAGAAACCCGTGCCCGCGAATGTCTTCCCGCTCGATTACGCGGCCTCCACGCTGAACCGTCTCCCACCGCAACAACTTCCGCACCTGGCCGGAACCGCGGCGGCTCGCTCCCGGGCGGTGATGGTGGCACCGCTGCCATTCGCCCCACACGTGATTCCGGCACGGATGTCCAGTGGTGGTGATCGGGTACTCGCACCGGACCCGCCATGCGGTACCTCGGGACCACCATACGAGGGTCGCCAGAATCATCGCAATGACCGGGAAGACGAGCGCGAAGGTCAGCGGCCACGGAATCCCCCAGGGACTCAGGTGCCCGAGGGCTCGACCATAGACCCCTAGCAGGCGTCTCACATGATCAATCGGCTCCGCGGGTTCCGCCAGGAGTTGCTCCGCCATCGCGTCAGGATAACGAGCCGAACCGGCCATTCGTACGCGTTCTCGTTAATCCATGATCCAAATATGCAGGAGCACAATTGATTTCAGCGTCGCGAGCGCTGCGGCGCGAAGCTGTCAAACCGGTCCGACGCAGGAGACCGTTCTTTCTCAGCGGGGCGTCTGGTCCTGGAACGGGGCCAGACTTTCCCAGGACCAGGTGAGGGTGCCGTCGGCGAGATCCGCGAGAACGCCTTGCAGCCACTGCAATTCGGCGGCGAGGACGGTGCGCTGGTATTCGTCCTCGAGTAGCGCGACGCGCGGGAGGCCGAACTGCGTGGCCTGCTCGAGGCCCGCGTCGATTTCTTGGAGTCCGGCGCGCAGGGCGTCGGCGCGCCGCTGGAGTTCGCCCCGGGCCGGAATGGGCCCGAGCAGCATCAAAAATGACAGGGCCGCAGGGAATTCCGGGAATTCGTTGCGCGGCGTCGCGACCATGTCATTGATCCAGGCGAGGCAGGCGGTGCGGCCATCGTCGGTGATCTCGTAGACGGTGCGCTCGGGGTACTGCTGGTCGCGGCCGGTCTCGCGGACCGCCACCAGTCCCGCGTCCTGTAGCCGCGCGATCGTCTTGTACAGCTGCGCCCGCTGGCCGACATTGATGACCTTGTCCTTGCCCCACTCCTTGATCCGGCGCTGGATGGCGTAGGGGTGCATCGGTTCCAGGTGCAGGATGCCGAGCACCGCCATGGCCAAGGGCGAGCGCTTGAACCGCGCGGCCGGAGTCGAAGCTGTCATGTCAACCACCTTACTAGGTGCCCGAAAACTAGTTTCTCCGAACTAGTTGCTTTGCAACTAGTCTCCATGTCACTATTGAGGAGCAGGCGGACCCGACCAGCACCGACTCCCCGAAGGGACCAAGGCCATGAAGACCACCGACACCGTCAAGATCCACACCGATCACGACACCACCAAGCACCTGGGCGACTGGACCGACGCCGCCGCGTTCCAGGTGAAGGTCCGCTACGGCAGCGCCGTCCTGGACCTGCGCTCGCCGCGGATCGCCGGGGACGGGGAGATCGCGATCCACGCCGACCTCGACCACGCCATGGTGAAACTGCTGGTCCCCGAGGACGCGGTCATCGACGCCTCCGAGCTGTCCTGGACCGGCCGCGGTCGGGTCAAGGACATGACCCGCCCCCGTCAGGTCGCCGGCCGCGTCATCCGACTGACCGGTTCCGCCACCACCAGCGAGTTCCGGATCCACCGCGGCGGCATCGCGATCCTGTCGGCGATGTTCAGCCGGGAGTTCCTCGCGGAGGCCAAGGGCCCGGACCGGGAGACCCGGGTGCCGGCCCTGCTCGACCCCGAGCACGCGGCCCGCTGACGCGAGCACGGTGTTCGGCCCGGCTGCAAACGGGACCGAATGCCTAGCTGACGGTGGATCACCGTCCGGAATTCACGGACAAAACGGCGGCCCAGCTGGTCAAACTGACCAGCTGGGCCGCCGTTCGTTGTCTAGATCACCGGTCGGTGCTTGCATCGAAGTATGTTCACCGAGGCCCAGCTGTACTCGCCGGTCACGAAGGGGGCCGACGGCGATGTGACGGTGCACCTGAGCGACGAGCATCCGGGCGTGCACGATCCGGCGTACCGGACCCGCCGCAATGCCATCGCGGCCATGGCCCTCGACTACCGCTCGGGCGATCCCGTACCGCACGTCGAGTACACCGCCGCGGAGCAGGAAGTGTGGCGGATCGTGTCCGCCGAGCTGGCCCGCAAGCGGGCGAAGTACGCGTGCGCGGAGGTCATCGACGCGGCCGAACGACTGGGGCTGCCGTCGGACCACATTCCGCAATTGGACGAGGTGTCCGCGAAGCTGGTGCCGCTCACCGGATTCCGGTACGCGCCCGCCGCCGGACTGGTGCCGCTGCGGCAGTTCTTCGGGTCCTTCGCGGACCGGACCTTCCACTCCACCCAGTACATTCGCCATCACTCGGCGCCGCTGTACACGCCCGAGCCGGACGCCATCCACGAAATCATCGGCCACGCCAATCAATTGGCGAGCCCGCGCTTCGCGGCCCTGTACGAGACGGTCGGCGCGGCGGTGGCCCGGCTGGAGACCGAGCGGGCGCTGAAGTTCCTGGCCGACGTGTTCTGGTTCTCGCTCGAGTTCGGGGTGCTGCGCGAACACGGCGAAGTGCGTTGCTACGGTGCGGGACTGCTGTCCTCGTACGGGGAGATCGAGGAGTTCCGCGACGCCGACCTGCGGCCGCTGGACATCCACGCCATGGGCACCATCGTCTACGACATCACGCACTATCAGCCGGTGCTGTACTGCGCCGAGTCGGTCACCGAGATCGAGGACGTGGTGGGCGGGTTCTTCGAGACCATGACCGATGACACGGTGGCGCGACTGGTGGGCGCGAAACCGGTCTAGAGCGAGCCGATTCCGCCCTCGAGGAAGTCGATGACCCGGATGATCTGGTCCCTCGAGAACGGATCGCGGTCGAGGAACGCCATCATGGCGCCGGTCAGCGCGCCCGCGAAAGCCAGCACCTCGAAATCATCAGGGGCGCGCCCGGTCCAACGGGCGGCGATCTCGGAGACCATGAGCAGATTGCGCTGGATCTCTTGGGCGACCGCGCCGCGCAGTTCCGGCACCGAGTAGAGCAGTTCGACGCGTTCCTTCTCGAAGGCAAACTCCTCCGGGCTGAGCGAGGCGAAGGCGTCGAGGGTGGCCTGCTTGAACGCGGCCAGCAGCGTCATGTCGCGGGGCTGATGCTCAATGGCCGCGATCATCAGCGGGTCCAGGTCGTCGGCGAGCGCGACCTGCTCCTTGGACGGGAAGTACCGGAAGAAGGTGCTCGGCGAGATGTCGGCGGCGGCCGCGATCTGCTCGACCGTGGTCTCGGTGTAGCCCTGCTCCCGGAAGAGCCGGAACGCCTCGGTGCGAATGGTCCGGCGGGTGCGTTCCTTCTTCCGTTCACGCAGACCGCCCACGGCCGCGGCTTTCGCCGGGGCCGGGGGCGTCGCGGAGGCAGTCTCAGCCGACATGGACCGATTGTCCCGCATCGAGATCGTCGAGCACGACCGGATCCTTGCGGCGGATCACCAGGGCGGCCAGCACCGCGGCGGCCGCGCAGATGGCGGTGCACACCCACAGCATGGCGCTCATGCCGTCGACGAACGCGCTCTGCACGTGCGCCAGCAGCGCCGGGTCGCCGAGTTTGCGGGCCACGCCGACCCCGGCGTTCACGCCGTCGGAGATCGGTTCGCGGTCGAAATCACCCAGCCCCGAACGGTATTGGGTCGACAGCACGGTGCCGAGGATGGCGACGCCGATGGTGCCGCCGGCCTGCCGCAGCGCCTGCAGCAGCGCCGACCCGGACCCGGCCCGCTCGGGGCTCAGGTCGTCGGTGGCCGCGCCCATGGCGGCGGGCATCACGAACCCCATGCCGACGCCCAGCAGCACCAGCCCGGTGGCCGCGAACCCGTACCCGCTGTCCACGGTGATCAGCGCCGCCAGCCCGAGACCGGCTGTCAGCAGCACGAATCCGGTGACCAGTACCGCCCGCACACCCACCTTGGGCAGCAAACGGTCCACCAACCGGGAGCCGACGGCCAGGCCGCCGATCAGCGGCAGCAGGCGCAGGCCGCTACCCAGGGTGTCCGCGCCCAGCACCGCCTGGAAGTACTGCGGCATGGTGAAGAACAGCCCGAACATGGCGAAGTTGACCAGGATCATGAACACGGTGCCCCACCGGAATCCCGGCTCGGCGAACAGGCCCAGATCGACCAGCGGGTGCGCGGTGCGGCGCTGCCACAACACGAACGCCCCGCCCAGCGCGGCGCCCGCGGCGATGGCGGTCCAGGCCACGGCGTCTCCCCAGCCCTCCTGACCGCAGCGGATGAAACCGTATGTGACGCCGAGCATTCCGGCCGCGGACAGCAGTGCGCCGGGCAGGTCGATGCGGAATCGGTTGCCGCTGCTGGATTCCGGCACCAGCAGGGCTACGGCGAGCGCGCCGACGATCACCAGCGGCACATTGAGCAGGAACGCCGAACCCCACCAGTAGTGCTGCAGCAGCCAGCCGCCGACGATCGGGCCCAGTGGCAGGCCGATGGCGGTGGAGGTGATCCAGATGGTGATGGCCCGCTGCCGCTCCCCCGGTTCCGGGAACAGGGTGGGTAGTACCGCCATGGACAGCGGGATCGTGACCGCGGCCGCCAGCCCGAGCACCACGCGGCCGGCGATGAGCTGGCCGGAGCTGGTGGCGAAGGCGCAGGCGACGGCGGCGACGCCGAACAGCACCAGCGCCCCGAGTAGGAACTTCTTGCGTCCGTAGCGGTCGCCGAGGGCGCCGGCCGGGAGCATGAAGGCGGCCAGGGCCAGGGTGTACGCGCTGCTGAACCACTGCAGCGCGGAGGTGTCGGCGTGCAGGTCGGTCGCCAGGGTGGGCAGGGCGACGGTCAGGACGGTGACATCGAGCCCGATGGTCAGCATCGCGATGGCCAGGGCGCCCAGCGCCAGCCAGCGGCGCACTCCCTCAGCTTTCATGACAGTTCCAATCATTTGAGTGTTTCTCGATAATGAGAGCATCTCTCATTTCAGAGAGACTGTCAATTCTTGTCGTGTCATGGGTTCAGAGAGGCTGCAATGGGGTGTGTCACCATTCCGCTCTTTGGTACTGGTGTCTCAAATGCTCGTCGCGACACGGCATCTCCCTGCTGTTACCGTCATGCGGTCCGTTTTCGAGATCGACGACCCCACAAGGGGTCTGGACACGTGAGGCACGAAATGACCGACCAAGCAACCGAATCCGTCGAGACCCCCCTGCACCTGAAGGGCCGCGACGCCGTGATCGCCGCGGCCGCGCCGGAGGACTGGCGTGAGGGCGCGCCCGACTACCACCTCAGCAAGGAAGTCATCCCGGTCGAGCGCAGCACCCAGCACGCGCCGGATTCGTTGGAGCACATCGTCGAAGAGCTCGTGAAGGTCTTCGAGATGGAGGTCTCGCACAAGAAGGACCCCGCCAAGTGGGTGTCCCTGGTGGCCGAGCACTACCGCGGCCGTGTCAACGGCGGCCAGTGGCAGGACGCCGAGGAATTCGCACGCATCGGGTCCTACAACATCCTGATCGGCGAGAACCCCTTCTACGATGTCGCCGGCGAGGACTTCGAGTCCTCGCACAAGATCTTCCACACCGCCTTCCCCGGCGGCTTCTTCTGGGAGGTCCTCGAGGTGCTGTCCGGCCCGCCGACCGTCACCTTCAAGTGGCGCCACTGGGGTCGCTACGAAGGCGAGTACAAGGGCCACCAGCCCACCGGCGAGCTCATCGAGATGACCGGCGTGACCATCGCCAAGGTCTCCGAGGACCTGCGCATCGTCGAGCTCGAGCACTTCTACGACAACAACAAGCTGCTCGGCCCGCTCGCCCACGGCTGCCCTGTCAACCACTCCGCCAACTAGGCGATAAAGTCGGGCGCGATGAGTAACCGCAGGTATTCGCGCCTCCTCGCCGCCGCGACGCTCGCGACGGGCCTCACCGCGTTCTCGGGCACCGCCTTCGGGCCGGTGCTACCGGGAAGCGCGGGAGCCGAGCCGACCACCGCGCCGGCCACCACCACGACGCCGTTCACCACCCCCAATACCGACGACTGCCCGAACAAGACCACACCGCCGTCCCCCATCGACTCCTCCGAGGTGCCCGAACCCGGGCAGAAGGCTCCGGCGGCCCTGCCGATCCCGGATCCGCCCATCGGGGGCAAGCGGCTGGGCGGATGCGGGGTGATCCTGCCGGCGGGGGCCGCGCCGCTGCCGGAAGGGATTTCGGCGACGGCGTGGGAGGTGGCGGACCTGGACTCCGGCACGGTCCTCGCGGCCAAGGATCCACACGGCCGGTATCGCCCCGCCTCCACCATCAAGGTGCTGCTGGCGGCGGTGGCGATCCCGGCCCTGGACCTGGACACCGTGGTGACCGGCACCCAGGACGACGCGAACGCCGACGGCACCCGGGTCGGCATCGGCCCGGGCGGCAGGTACACCAACAAGCAGCTGTTCCAGGCGCTCATCATGGCGTCGGGAAACGATGCGGCGCATGCCATCTCGACCCAGCTGGGCGGGGACGACGCCACCGTCGCGAAGATGAACGCGATGGCGAAACAGTTGCAGGCGTTCGACACTCGCGCCGCCACCCCGTCCGGACTGGACGGGCCGGGCATGAGCACCTCGGCCTACGACCTGGCCATGCTGTTCCGGCATTCCATGACGCTGCCGCTGTTCGCGGAACTGATCCACACCGAGCAGGTGGACTTCCCCGGCTTCCCCGCCGACCCGAAGATCCCCGGCGACAAGGATCATCCCGGCTTCCCCATCGCCAACGACAACCATCTGCTCTTCGAGTACGACGGCGCGATCGGCGGCAAGACCGGCTACACCGACGACGCCCGGCAGACCTTCGTGGCGGCCGCCGAACGCAATGGCCGCCGCTATGTGGTGAGCCTGCTCAAGGCGGACGTGCGGCCGTTCCGGCCGTGGGAGCAGGCGGCCAAACTGCTCGACTGGGCCTACACGCTCCCGGCCGGGGCGAGTATCGGCACCATGCCCGACGGGTCCGCCGCGGCGAATCCCTCGGTGGCACTGGCCAGCCCGCCCGCGCCGCAGTCGGAAGCCGCCCCGGAGTCGGACGCCGGTTCGGGTGACCACCAGGATCTGCGGACCGTGCTCATCGTCGGCGGCGTCTTCCTGGTCGTGGCGCTGCTGCTGGCGGCGCGGAGGCTGAGCCGCCGCCGCTGATCGCGGCCGTTGGTCCGTCATTGGCGCCCCGTTGGTGGGTCCTCGCACAGTGGTCACACGCCGGAATCCCGGTCACGACTCTGGAGGGGACCCCACCATGAAAACCACCCGCAGCTCCCGCCTGCGCCGCCTGGCCCCGCTGGCCGCCGCGGTGCTCGCCCTCGGCGTCTTCGGCGCCACCACCTCCGCCGGGCCCGCGTCCGCGGCCGCCCAGAAGTGGTACTCCTGGGACCACGACCTGCACAGCGGCGACTGCACCCTGTTCGGCGGCGCCAAGTGGACCATCGACTCCGATGGGCACGCCTGGTTCGACGGCACCGTCACCTCGTCGAGCAACAATGACGCCTGGCTGATGTGGGCGGAGCTGCGCGACAGCAGGGGCGCGGTGCTGACCGCGCTGCGCAATGTGCACTTCTACGACGCGCAGGACCAGGCGAAGTTCGCCCAGAACCTGCCCGACAAGCACAAGCAGTACCGCTGGTTCGCGGAGGGCTCGTTCGACAAGAACTTCTACCCGCTCGTCGCGAAGATGAACCTGCGCAGCCACTGCTGAGTCAACGACGGCGCAGCATCGAAAGCAGCACGCCCGCAAACGCTCCCGCCCCGAACCACGCCGCACCCGCTCCCGCCGGGAAGCCCGCCGCCGACACCCGCGGCCGGATGACCGCCGGGGCGGGCGCCGGAACATCCTCGGCCACTTCGTTGTCCGAGGCGGTGGCGGCCCAGGCGGTGGCGAACAGGATGATCCGCGCGGTGAAGTAGCTGAACACCATGAGCCCGATGATCGGACCGAACACCACGCCCGCCGGGCCGTTCACCACCGATCGCAGGATGATCGTGGCCAGCTGTTTGAACGCCTCGAA
This sequence comes from Nocardia sp. CA-136227, assembly GCF_050955695.1. Taxonomy (NCBI): domain Bacteria; kingdom Bacillati; phylum Actinomycetota; class Actinomycetes; order Mycobacteriales; family Nocardiaceae; genus Nocardia; species Nocardia sp. CA-136227. The sequence continues at coordinate 1,210,242 of NZ_CP192081.1, read as the reverse complement.
CACCACCGCGGCCATCAGGGCCGCGCGGGCCGCGCTGCGGAAGGTGACCGGGTGCAACGGCAGCCGCGCGATCATCCACGCGAAGACCGCCCAGTTGGCGAGCACCGCGAGCAGCAACGACACCAGTGTGAGCAGCGCTGTCATCCATGCCGTCTGATGGATGTGCATCCGATCCAGCAGGCTCCTGATCAGCCCGCTCGACGCCAGCACGGACAGGCCCAGCGAGACGAGGATGGCCAGGAACAACCCGATCAGCGCCAGCAGGTCGGACGCCTTGGATACGAACCAGTTCCGCTTCTTACTGGGCTGGTCCCACTGCTCGGTGAGCGCGGCCCGCAGGTTGGCGATCCAGCCGAGCCCGGCGTACGCGCCGGCCAGCAGACCGATGGTGCCCACGCTCGCCCGCGAATTCACGGCCTGGTGGATCAGATCGTTGATGGAGCTGCCGGCGGCGCCCGGAATGTTCTCGACGATCTTGTCCTGGATGTCGGTGAGCCACTGCGGATTCCGCGACAGCACGAAGCCCGCCACCGCGAATCCCACCATCAGCAGCGGGAACAGCGACAGCACCGTGAAATAGGTGATGCCCGCGGCGTAGTAGTCGCCGCGCTGCCGCTGATACCGGCCGCCGGCCCGGACCAGATGGTCGAGCCAGGGCCGTCGCCGGATCTGCGTCCTGATCCACGTCTCGACGTCGTCGACGAGATTCCCGAACACCGCCACCTCCGCACACCTGGGCGCGCGGCGGCCGGGTCAGCGGGCGAGGAATCCCACCCGGTCGTACACCTGCGCGAGAGTCCGCCCGGCGACCTCCCGTGCCCGCTCGGCTCCGGCGGCGAGGACACGGTCGAGTTCACCCTGGTCAGACATGTATTCTTGCACCTTCGCGCGCAGCGGTGTCACGAACTCGATGAGCGCGTCGGCGGTATCCGATTTCAGGTCACCGTAGCCCTTGCCGTCGTAGTCCTGTTCGAGCGTGACGATCGGAGTGTCGGTGAGCGAGCTGAGGATGACCAGCAGATTGCTCACGCCCGCCTTGGTCTCCGGGTCGTAGCGGATCTCGCGCTCGGTGTCGGTGACCGCGGAGCGGATCTTCTTGGCCGAGACCTTCGGGTCGTCGAGCAGGCTCAGCAGGCCCGAGTCCGAGGCCGCCGACTTGCTCATCTTCGAGGTCGGGTCCTGCAGGTCGTAGATCTTGGCGGTGCCCGTCACGATGTGCGCCTCGGGCACCACGAAGGTCTTCTTGAAGCGAGTGTTGAAGCGCTGCGCCAGGTTTCGCGACAGCTCCAGGTGCTGACGCTGGTCCTCACCGACCGGCACCAGCTGCGGCCGGTAGAGCAGGATGTCGGCCGCCATCAGCACCGGGTAGGTGAACAACCCGACGGTGGCGTTGTCGGCCCCCTGCTTGACCGACTTGTCCTTGAACTGGGTCATCCGGCTGGCCTCGCCGAAGCCGGTGATGCAGTTCAGCACCCAGGCCAGTTCGGCGTGCTCGGGCACCTGCGACTGCACGAACAGCGTCGACTTCTTGGGGTCGACACCCAGCGCCAGCAGCTGCGCGGCCGACACCTTGGTGCGGCGGCGCAACTCCTTGGGGTCCTGCGGCACCGTGATGGCGTGCAGGTCCGGAATGAAGTAGAAGGCGTCGAAATCGTCCTGCAGCCGCACCCAATACTGCAGCGCGCCAAGGTAGTTGCCGAGGTGGAAGGAATCGCTGGTGGGCTGGATTCCGGACAGTACCCGCTGCTTACGCTCAGCGGTCGCTTCAGGACTCGACATGCACCGATCTTCGCATGGCCGCTAGGCCGTATTTCTGGCCACCCAGGACCGCGGATCCACCCCCGGCATGCTGGCCCGGCCCGAGCCGATCAGGCGCTGTTCGCGTCGGGTGACCAGCTTGTACAGGGGGTAGCTGGGGCCGGTCATGGGGGCGTTGAGGGGGTTGCCGAGCAGGGGTGGGGTGATGTGGGCGGTGCGGACGGCTCGGGCCAGGGCGCGGAAGGCGACTTCTTCGCGGAGGCCCCAGGGGAGGTCGTACATGTCGCGGATGCGGGCGGGGAGGCTGCCCTGGACGAGGAGAGAGAAGCCGGAGAGGGCCTGTTGGGCGGGCATCGGGAGGGGGTGGGGGACGCGCTGGCCCATCAGGTAGGAGCCGACCAGTTTGGCCTCGTCGGTGAGGTGGGGTTCGGCGGAGGCCAGGTAGCCGTCGAAGTAGTCGCGGAATTCGCGGTAGGTGTAGGGGGCGGCGGTGCGCGGCATGCCGAACAGTTCGCCCCAGCGGACGTAGTCCTGGTAGAGGCCCTCGCGCTCGGTCGGGGTGAGGCGGCGGACCAGCAGATCGTGCATGACCTCGGCGGAGTCGAAGGTGAAGGCCATGGTCATGAACATCAGGTGCGGGTCGTTGGCGGAGTAGCGGGTGCCCGCCGGGTTCGCCGTGCCCGCGGACTCGGGCAGCGCGCCCTCGACCGGGGCGTGGCGCTTGCGGGTGAATTCCCGTGCGCGGTCGGCTTCTTCGCGGGTGCCCAGGGAGACGGCCTCGAACAGGCGGCCGGTGAGGGCCAGGCGGGTGTACGGGGTGGTCCGGTGCTGGGTGTTCTCGGCGGTCCCGACGTAGAGCAGCGGATGCACCGCGCCGATGACCAGCGCCCGCTGGCCGTAGGTGACTCCGACCGCGCGTTTGCGCATGACCCGCCGGATCATCGAGTCGTCGGAGAAGTAGCCACTCTGTGCAGGCATCGTTGCCTCCCGGTCCGGTGTGATGGCCGCCACCACATCTGGAAACAGAGTCCCCCAGATGACAGATTCTGGCAAGAGCTTCTGCCAGAATCGCTCCCGTGCCAGAATCGGTTCGTGACCGGGCAACGGACCTACGGCGGCGTCTCCGCCGACGAGCGGCGCACCCAGCGCCGCGCCGCCCTGATCGGCGCCGCCCTCGACATCCTCGGCACTCAGGGCCTCGACAAACTCACCGTCTCCGCGCTGTGCACCGGCGCGGGCCTCAACGAGCGCTACTACTACGAGAACTTCGACGGCCGCGACGCCGTGCTGTCGGCCCTGTTCGACACCATCGCCGAGGAACTGGCCGCCGCCCTGATCGCGGGCCTGCACGCCGCCCCCGACGACACCCGCGCCAAGGCGCACGCCGCCATCACCGCCGGCATCGGCGTCCTCACCGACGACCCCCGCAAGGCCCGGGTGGCCCTGGTCGTCAGCACCGCCACCCCCGAATTGCGTACCCGCACAACCCACACCATCAAGGCGTTCGCGAATCTGGTGGCCGCCGAGGGCATCGACTTCTACGGCATCGCCGAGGCCGAACCCGACGCCCTGATCGGCTTCCGAGCCAACTACCTGGTCGGCGGCCTGGTCCACACTCTCTCCGCCTGGCTCCAGGGCGATCTCCCCATGACCCGCGAAGACCTCGTCGACGCCACCACCGACATCTTCGTCCTGCTCGGCGAGGACCTGGCCCGCGGACTGCGGCGCTGATCAGCGCGCGATGGCGGTGACCGTCGCGGGATCGGCGGCGGATTCCACGTAGCAGTGGGTGTCGCCGAGGGCGAAGTGGACCTCCTGGCCCGGCTTGTCCGGAATCGACTGCATCCAGCGGATTTTGCTGGTGCGGGCGTCGATGGCGCGCAGGGAGCGGGCGGCCAGCAGGTAGAAGGAGCCCGAGGAACCGTAACCCGCGGCGTCGACGGCGTCGCCCTTGTCGGAGACGGTGAGGCTCCACAGCGGGGAGGTGTCGCCGCCGGGGCTCATGGCGTGCAGTTTCGAACCGTCGCAGAGGAAGTAGGCGTCACCGGAGCCGAAGACCGTGCCGGCCGCGTAGGGCAGGGCGGGTGTGGTCCACAGCGCCACACCGGTTCTCGGGTCGAGGCCGGAGACGGTGTGCGCGCCGTCGCTGGCCAGTACCGCGCCTTTGACCAGGCCGGATGCGATGGTGCTCGCCGAGACCGCGCTGTCGCCCGCCCGCGACCAGGCCGTCTCGCCGGTCTCCCGGTCGAGCGCGACGATATCGCCGCCGCTGCCCGGCTTCCGGTTGTACAGCAGCGAACCGCCCTCGGGCACGGTCAGCCCGTCGCTCTCACAGGGCACCCGCCAGCGGACCGTCTTGCTCGCCATGTCCACGGCCCACGCTTCGCGTCCCTTGCCGCCGTGTTCGGTCGCGATCAGGTACAGCACCTGGTCCCGAACCCCGTACACCCCGGCGACCGTCACGCCCTCGGGCGCGTCGAAGACCCATTTCCGTTGCCCGGACGCCAGATCCACGGCCACCACCCGGTCCCCGGCGGCGTCGGGTTCGGCGCCGGGCACCACCAGGGCCCCGTTCCACAGGCAGGACCGCTGCCCGATACCGGGCGTCGTGATCGGCAGCCGCCACAACTCCCGCCCGGCCTTGGCGTCGATCCCCGTCAGCGTCGAGTCGGATTCGGCCACGACCGTCCCGGCCCCGTACCGCACCCCCTTGACCGCGCTGTCGGCCTTGTATTCCCAGGCCACGCTGCCCGACGCCGCGGTCGCGTGCTCCCGCCGCGGCGTCCCGCACGCGGCCAGCACCCCCGCGGTCGCCAGAATCACCCCGCCCCGCAACACATTCCGACGCTCGATCACACCTGTTCCCTACTCGCTCGACACACTGTCAGCGACTATAGGTCCAACCGGCCCCGCCCGAATACGAAACCGCCCGGCCTATTCGAAGCGAAGGGGCCGGGCGGTCGGGATTCACGAAGCGGCGGGTTCTGGATCCAGGGACAGGGGGATCACCGGGAGGCCGGGTGGGGTGGCGTCCTGGAGAACGACGCGGAACGGGATGCCGCGGCCGGCCCAGATGGCGGCGCAGTCGGTCATGGCCTCGGCGAACCAGTCGCGTTCGTCCGGCTGCCGGTCGAGCATGAGGGCCGCGTTGCGGATGACCACCACGTATCCCGGTGCGGCACCGACGAAATCGTCGATGTCGCGCAGGCACTCGTCGAAGGCGTCCTTGTTCTCCCCGAAGTAGTACGGAAACTGGAAGGCCGCCGCGAACTCGTCGAAGACCTCGGTGACCGTGCGCATCTTGCGGCCGCGCAGTTCCCGGCACAGGTAGCCGTCCGGCATCCGGTAGCGGACGCCGGAGAACTCGGCCGCGCCGACGGGCAGTACACCCAGGACGGGAACGTGGCCGGCCGTGCGCGCGGCGCTATCGGAGATCTCGGTGGCGGTGGGGGCGGAGAGGAACTGCGATAACGGCGTGGGCTCGGTCATTCAGCGCATCCTCGCGAAGGTTTTGTAGTGGTCCCCCGTGTAATAGGCCGAACCGTCGCTGCCGGTGATGATGCGTTCGGCATCGCGGGTCTGACCGCGCTGCTTGGGATTCACATCCCATTCCTGATAGGTGATGGCCTTGCCGGCGGCGTCCTTGCGGGCCAGGCTGCCGTCCCGGTTCTGCCAGGTGTCGCCGCCCTTGGTGCCGGGCGAGTCGGCCGAATCCGGCCAGCGTCCGGCGTCGATCTCCACCAGGGTCGCGTAGGCGCGGTCGGGCACGCCCGCGACCTTGGACGGCGGCGCGGCCTGGTCGGCCGGAGCCGGGGTCGCGCCGCCCGGCTTGGCGGTGGTCCGGACCGTCGAGGTGGCGACGGGCTTGGCGCTGCTCGTGTCCGCCGGATGATCGTTGTTGGCGCGATTGGCGATGAAGGCCACCAGCAAGAGCAGGATCGCGACGCCCAGCGTCAGCCAGGCGCTCGACTTCTTCGACAGCTTCTTCATCGGTACTGCACCGTCACCGGCGCGTGATCGGACCAGCGTTCGGCGTAGGTGGCGGCGCGTTCCACGACGGCCTGCTTGGCGCGCGTGGCGATCTCACCGCGGGCCAGCTGGTAGTCGATCCGCCATCCGGCGTCGTTGTCGAACGCGCGGCCGCGGTAGGAGTGCCAGCTGTACGGTCCCGGCACGCCCGGGTGCAGGTCGCGCACCACGTCGGCGTATCCGGCCGACAGCATGGACGACACCCACGCGCGTTCCTGCGGCAGGAAGCCCGCGTTCTTGACGTTTCCCTTCCAATTCTTGATATCGAGTTCGGTGTGCGCCACGTTCCAGTCGCCCATGATCACGAACTCGCCGGGGTGGGCCAGCATGCGCGCGCCGATGGCGTCGAGGAAGCGGTACTTCTCGTCCTGCATCGGGGTGTCGGCCTCGCCGGTGTGGACGTAGACGCTGGCGATGGTGAGGTCCCCGAAATCGGCCTCGACATAGCGGCCCAGGGTGGCGAATTCCTCGACGGGCGACCAGGTTCCGTCGGTGAGCAGGCCGACCCCGATCCGCACCGCGTCCGGCTGGTGCCGGGACAGGATGGCCACGCCCGCCCGGCCCTTCAGACCGGGTTCGGCATGGCTGAGAAACCATCCGGCGTCCAGCGCGGGCGCTAGTGCGCTACGCGTTTGCTCGTCGGTTGCCCGAGTCTCCTGCAGACAGACGATATCGGCCTCGGTAGCGGCCAGCCACTCGAGCAGTCCCTTGCCCGAGGCGGCACGCACTCCGTTCACGTTGCACGTACTGATGATTTTCGCCACTTCACGACCGTACAATGCCCCTTACCGACTCTCTTCACGGACATCGAGGTCCAGGAAGGGGTGACGACGATGACGTCAGGCACCGCCAAGCCCTCCACCCCGCGCGCGCCCGTGCGGGCCCTTCACACCGGCTCCGGTGAACCACTGCTCCTCCTGCACGGATTCATGCTGTCCCCGCACTGCTGGGAGCAGGTGGCGCAACGTATGGCCGGCCATTGCGAAGTGTTCGCTCCCGCCTTCACCGGACATTGGGGCGGGCCCGAGCTCGAGGGCTGGTTCATCGATATCAGCGCCCTTGCCGACAAGGTCGAGGACCAGCTCGACGAGATGGGCTGGCGCACCTGCCATATCGCGGGCAATTCGCTCGGCGGCTGGGTCGGCTTCGAACTCGCCCGCCGCGGCCGGGCCCGCACCCTCACGGCGATCGCGCCCGCAGGCGGCTGGCAAACCCCGTCGCTGCTGCAACTGCGGGTGGGACTGAAATTCGCGTCGATGGTGCCGTTCGTGGAGATCGGCAAGCATCTGCCCGACGCGATCACCTACAGCGGCCTCATCCGGCAGGCGGTGGCCCTGCTACTCACCAAGAACACCGAGGCGGTCCCGCGGGCCGGGCTCGAGGCGGTCATCACCGCGGCCCTGCACTGCCAGGCCATGCTGCCGATGCTGGTGAGCGGCTTGCGTTTCCCCGCCCTCGAGCAGTTGTCCACACTGAGCACGCCGGTGCGGCTGCTGCTGTGCGAGAACGACCGGATCATCCCGAATCGCGTGTACGCGAAGCGTTTTCTGGAGGAACTGCCCGAATCCACGGACCGCATCCTGGTCCACGATGTCGGGCATGTCCCGATGTTGGAGGCCCCGGACCGGATCGCGACACTGATCGCGGAACACGTGTACGCCAGCCGCACCCGCCTGCGCGCGGTCTGAGACCGGGGAACCCCGCGCCGGAAATCGTTCTCTTACATAGGATTGCTGCCACAACGGCGTCCCTCGGAACGGGGTAAGAGGATGATGGAACAACCACAGATCGATCAGTCCAAGCCCAGCATCGCGCGGGTGTACGACTACCTGTTGGGCGGCAAGGACAATTACGCCGCTGATCGGGAGATCGGGGACTTCTTCATCAAGGATCTGCCGGGCTCGGTGGATATCGCGTACGCCAATCGCAATTGCCTGGTGCGCGCGATCGGCGAGATCTCCCGCGCGGGCATCACCCAGTTCATCGACATCGGCAGCGGACTGCCCACCGCCGACAATGTGCACCAGGTGGCGCAGCGGCACCAGACCGATCCGCACGTGGTCTACGTCGACAACGACCCGATCGTGCTGGCGCACGGCCGCGCGCTGCTGGAGACCGACGAGTTCACCACCGTGCTGCACTCGGACCTGCGCGACTCCGAGGAGATCCGCCACCACTCGGAAGTGGAGCGGCTCATCGACTTCGACCGTCCGGTGGCGGTGATCTTCAGCGCGATCCTGCACCACCTCAACAATGACGAGAAGCCGGACCAGATCGTCCGCTACTGGGCGGACCAGATCCCGTCCGGCAGCATGCTCTACATCTCCCACTTCCGTTCCGGCTTCAACGAGGAGACCCGCCTCGCCGAGCAGAAGCTGCAGGCCAGTTTCGGCCGCGGCCGCTGGCGCTCCGACGAGGAGATCCTCGCCCTCTTCGGCAATCTCGAGATCCTCGAACCCGGCCTGGTCCCCTGCCCCCTGTGGCGCCCCGAACCCACCGCCGAGGGCGTGTCCCGCATCGGCGGCGACCACCACGACCTGAGCGTCTGGGAGCAGCTGATCTCCGCGGCCCTGGCCCGCAAACCCTGACACCTGGCCGGAATCCGCCGGAGAACCCGATCTGAAATGAGTTCCAGTCGAAAGGGTCCCATTCTGGACGATTGACCAGTAGAGTCTGGGCGGCCACCCCAGCGGCGTCGCGCCGCACCCGCACCAGTTCTGGAGATTCCGCCGCGATGAGACCTACGCGCGTCCTGTGTTCGATTCTGTCGGCCGTGGCCATTGTGGCGGGCGGGTCCGCCGTGGCCGCCTCGTCACCCGCGGATGTCGCCGGGACCGGCAGCGCCGGCACGGGCAGCGCGGGCTCGGGTAGCTCCAGCGGTTCAGGATCGGGTAGCGCCAGCGGCTCGGGCACCGGCAGTTCGGGCGCGCCGACCACGGTGAATCCCTTCGGCTCCGACTTCATGTGGGGCGTCGCCATGTCCGGGTTCCAGTCCGAGGGCCGTGCGCCCGACAGCAATTGGAGCCGGTACGCCACCTCCGGGAAGGCACACGACCCCTACCTGAACTCGGTCGACTTCTACGACCGGTACGCCGAGGACATCGACCTCGCCGCGGGTATGGGCCTGAAGGTCTTCCGGCTCAGCATCGAATGGGCGCGCGTGCAGCCGAAGGCGGGCGTGTGGGACGAGCGCGACTTCCAGTTCTACGACACGGTCCTGCAGAAGATCCGCGCGGCGGGCATGCGTCCCATGCTGACCCTCGACCACTGGGTCATCCCCGGCTGGGAAGCCGATCGCGGCGGCTGGAAGAAACAGGACATCGTGACGGACTGGCTCGCCAATATGCGCCGGGTCGTCGACCGGTACGCGAGCTACGACCCGATGTGGGTCACCATCAACGAGCCCATGGGCTATGTCGCGCAGTCGATCAAGATCGGTGACATCGGGGTGCTCGACGCGCTGCCCATGTTCGACCGGATGGTCCAGGCGCACAACTCGATCTACGACTACATCCACGCGCACCAGCCCGGCGCGAAGGTCACCAGCAATATCGCGCAGTACCCGATCGTGCAGGATCTGACCGACATGATGTTCGCCGATCGCATCAAGGGCAAGATGGACTACATCGGCGTCGACTTCTATTACGGCGCGTCCCTGACGAATCTGCCCAGCCCCGCGCTGCTCGGCGACGAACTGTGGAAGAACGCCATCGAACCAGAGGGCATCTACTACAACCTGCGCAACTACACCGAGAAGTTCCCGGGCCTGCCGATCTACGTGGTGGAGAACGGCCTGCCCACCGAGAACGCCGCCCCGCGTTCCGACGGTTACGACCGCGCCGACCACCTGCGCGACACCGTCTACTGGCTGCAGCGCGCCAAGGCCGACGGCATGAACGTGATCGGCTACAACTACTGGAGCCTCACCGACAACTACGAATGGGGCAGCTTCTCACCGCGATTCGGCCTCTACACCGTCGACGCCAAGACCGATCCGTCCCTGACCCGTCGCCCCACCGACGCCGTGGCGGCGTTCAAGGACATCACGGCGCGCGGCGGTGTCGTCTCCGACTACCGTCCCACCCGTAAGCCCGCCTTCTGCTCGGTCGCCATCCCGTTCGGGGACTGCCTGCGCCCGGTCTCCGTGCCCAGCTAGTCGTAGAGCGCCTCGATCACGGCGGCGTACTTCTCGGCGATGGGCTTGCGCTTGAGAGACATCTTCGGCGTGAGCTCATCGCCGCCGGGCTCCCAGGTCACCGGCAGCACCCGATAGCGCTTGATCTGCTCGACCCGCGCCAGCCGGGCATTGGCTTCCCGCATGCCCGACTCGATTTCGGCGAGTACGCCGGGATGCTCGGCGAGCACCGCGGGCGCGCCGTCCGCGAGACCGTGGCGGCGCGCGTAGGCGGCGCAGGCGTCGGGATCCAGGGTCAGCAGGGCCGTCACGTATTTGCGGTTGTCGCCGATGGCCATCACCGACTGCACCAGCGGGCAGGAAACCCGCACCGCGCCTTCGATATTCGACGGCGACATATTCTTGCCCGCCGCGTTGATGATGAGTTCCTTCTTGCGGTCGAGGATACGCACGTAGCCGTCGGCGTCGATGCTCCCGATATCGCCGGTGTGCAGCCAGCCCTCGGCATCGATCGCCGCGGCGGTCTGGTCGGGATCGTGGCGGTAACCACGCATGACCAGCGGTCCGCGAATGAGCAGTTCACCGTCGGCGGCCACCCGCACCTCGACGCCGGGCAGCGCCTGCCCGACCGTCCCGATCCGGATGGCGTCGGGGCGGTTCGCCGTGGCCGCGGCCGAGGACTCGGTCATCCCCCAGGCCTCGCAGACCGGAAAGCCCAGTCCCAGAATGAAGGCCATGGCATCGGGCGCGATCGGTGCGGCGCCGCTGACCGCGATTCTGATGGCGTCGAGTCCCATCCGGGCGCGCAAGGTCCGCAATACCAGGCGGTCGGCCAGGATCAGCTGAATCCGTAGCGACAGCGGCGCGCTCCGCCCCGCGAACCGCAGTCTCGCCGCGCTCGCACCGGTGTCGACGGCCCACCGCAACAACAATCCGCGCGGCGTGGATTGTTCTGCGGCGATGAGGGATTCGATGCCGGATTTCACCTTGTACCAGATGGCGGGGACCGCCAGGAACAGGGTGGGACGGGCCTGCGGCAGGGTGGCGATCAGCTGCTTGGGGTCGGCGACGGTGGTGATCTGCACCCCCCGAATGAGGTTGTTGTAGTGCGCGAACGCCCGATTCGCCAGATGCGCGTCGGGCAGATACGACACCACCCGATCGTCCGGTCCGATCGGGGCCAGCGCCTCCATCGCCGCGAACTCGAACAGCAGATTGGCGTGTGTGAGCTCCACGCCCTTCGGCGGACCCGTGGTGCCGGAGGTGTAGACGATGGTGAGCAGGTCCTCGGCGCGCACCGCACGCCAGGCCGCGCCGAAGTCGAAATCCGCTGCGGGCGTGGCGATGACGGTATCCAGCGTGAGCGTGTCCTCGAATTCACCGTCGACGCAGACGATGTGCTCGATCCGGCCGTCCGGATCGGCGGCACGGACCGTCGCCAGGAAGCGGGCCTCGGTGACCACCACCCGATTTCCCGCGTTCGCGAACAACTGCGCGATCTGTTCGGCGGTGAAGGTGTTGTAGATCGAGAACGGCGTGGCCCCCAGGTGCAGGATGGCGGTGTCGACGAGATGGAACTCGACCCGGTTGGTCAGCATGACGGCGACCGTGTCCCCGGCGACCACCCCGATACCGGCCAGTCCGGCGGCCAAATCCCTTACCCGGCGGGCATAGTCGGCCCAGGTGAGCTCCCGTCCGCAGTCGGCCCCGCGCAGCGCCACCCGGTCCGGGAACCGGGCCGCGGTGCGCTGGAACGCCTCGCACAGGGTGGTCGGATCACCGGTCACGAAGCACTCCATTCGGATCGTGGGTCCACGCGGGCGGCGTGGTCGAGGACGAGGCGCGTGACCTCGGCGGGATAGTCGACCTGCGGGCAGTGTCCGGCGCGCGGCAGCACCACCAGCTCGCTGCCGGGCAGCAGTGCGTGCAGCTCCCGGCTCGCGGCGACCGGGATGAGCCGGTCCTTCGCGCCGTGCACCACCAGGGCCGGGCAGCCGATGCTCAGGTCACCGTGTCCGTTCGGGTGTTCGCGGGCGTAGCGCACGGCATCGCGCGCCCGCGCCGCCGCGGCGGACATGTCGGGGATCGAGCGGAGCCAGGTGTCCACGTACATCGGGTCGGCCGTGACCCCGGGGCCGTAGCAGAAGGCCGCGGCGAGCCGCCGGATCCCCCAGCGCAGGACCGGAGCCGGAACCGGCAGCGCGCCGGCGATGTCGAACAGCCGCGTGTACTCGCGGCGGCGAACCAGCCGGGCCGGGCGATGCCGGGCCAGCAGCGGCTCGTCCAGCAGGACGATCCCCGCCACCCGCCCGTCCCCATGCCGGGCAGCCGCCCGCAGGGTGGTCGCCGCGCCCAGCGAATTCCCCACCAGCACCACCGGACCGTGCGCGGCGACCAGGGCGTCGGCGAACTCGTCGAACTGCGGAGTCAGCGCGCCGGACCGGCGATCCTGCGCCAGGCCGAAGCCGGGCAGATCCACCGCGAGCGCCCGCCGACCGGTCGCGCCCAGCCGGGTCAGCACCCCGCGCCAGGTGTCGGCGCTGTCGGCGTAGCCGTGCAGCAGCACGATCGGTAGCCCGGCTCCCGCGACGGCCAGTTCGCGGGTGCGGACACCGGCGTAGGACACCGTTCGGTCCTCGATCACGGCCCCGGCGGCCGCGTGGTCGTCGGATGACGCCGCCGTCTTGTCGGATGACGCCATTGTCATGCGCTCCTGTCGTCGTGCCGATCGACCCGAGCCGATCAGCGAACGGTCCGCCCGAGCGGTGCGCGGGCGGACCGTGTCGTGGAATCACCGGAACTAGCGGCCGAGCAGGCCCTTGGCGACGTGGGTCACCTGGATCTCGTTGGAGCCCGCGTAGATCATCAGCGACTTGGCGTCGCGGGCCAGTTGTTCGACGTGGTATTCGGCCATGTAGCCGTTGCCGCCGAACAGCTGGACCGCGTCCATGGCCACGTCGGTGGCGACCTCCGCGCAGTACAGCTTCATGGCCGACGCCTCGGCCAGGCTCGGAGGCTTGCCGGCGCGGTTGCGCTCCAGGGCCATGAAGACCATGTTCTGCACATTGATCCGCGCCACCTCCATCTTGGCCAGCTTGAGCTGCACCAGCTGGAAACGGCCGATCTCCTGACCCCACAACTTGCGGGTCTTCGCGTAATCCACACAGAGCCGGTGGCATTCGTTGACGATGCCCAGCGCCATGAAGGCCACGCCGATCCGCTCGGCCGTGAAACTGGACCGCGCGCTCTCGCGGCCGTCGCCGCCCTTGTGCTCCTCGGTCTCGCCGAGCAGCCGGTCCCGGCCCAATCGGACATTGTCGAAGAACAATTCGCCGGTGGGTGAGGCGTGCAGGCCCATCTTCTTGAACGGCTTGCCCTGGGTGAAGCCCTCCATGCCCTTGTCCAGGACGAAGGTCAGCACCTTGCGGTCCCGCTTGTCCGCGCCGTCGCCCTCGTCGAGCTTGGCGTAGACGACCACGGTGTCGGCGTAGGGGCCGTTGGTGATGAAGGTCTTCTGGCCGTTGAGGATGTAGTCCTCACCGTCGCGGCGGACGTAGGTCTTCATGCCGCCGAACGCGTCGGACCCCGAATCCGGCTCCGTGATCGCCCACGCCGCGACCTTTTTCATGGTCACCAGATCGGGCAGCCAGCGTTCCTTCTGCGCGAGGGTGCCGCGCGCGAGGATGGTGGTGGCACCCAGGCCGATGCTCACGCCCATGGCGCTCACCAGCCCCATGCACACCCCGGACAGCTCGCTGACCAGCACCGCCATCATCGATTCCTGCCCGGAGAAGGGGCTGCCGTCGCCGGAGCGTTCCTTCTTCTCCGGCAGCGGCTCCCCGGCCGCCAGAGCTTCCTCCCGCTTGCGCTGCCGGGCCAGCAGTTTGGTGATCGCCTCCTCGCCGAGGGCGTCGATCCCGAACTCGCCGAACAGCTTCCGGATGATCGGGTACGCCAGCATCTCGCCGCTGTCGAGAGCGTCGAGGTGCGGCCGCACCTCCTTGGTGATGAAGCCGCGCACCGCGTCGCGGATCAGCTCATCGGTCTCGGACCATTCGAACATCGTTGTCCGCCTTCCTGATTACGGCAGTCGCCCGGCGATATCGTCGATGGCCCACGGGCCCTCGGTCTCGATGGTCTTCACGTCGTGCCAGCCCGCCAGCTCCGAGATGGCGCCGCCCTGCACCGCGAACACCTTGCCGGTGATCGGGCATTTCTCGGTGGCCAGATACGCCACCAGCGGCGAGATATTGGCCGGGCTGAAGGCGTCGAACTCGCCCTCCTCCAGGCCCGCCTGCTGCGCCGCCATCATGTCGCCCATGCCGGGGGTGGCCAGGGTGAGCCGGGTCCGCGCGATCGGCGCGATGGCGTTCACGCGCACGCCGTAGCGGGCCAGCTCATCGGCCGCCACCAGGGTGAGCGCCGCGATACCCGCCTTGGCCGCACCGTAATTCGCCTGCCCCGCGTTGGGAACGGTGGTACCCGACGCCGACGCGGTGTTGATGACCGCGGCCGCGGGCTGATTACCCGCCTTGGACTGTTCCTTCCAGTACCCGGCCGCGTGCCGCAGCACCGCCACGTGCCCCTTGAGGTGCACGGCCAGCACCGAATCCCACTGCGACTCCTCCATCCCCGCGATGAAGGCGTCGCGCAGGATGCCCGCGTTGTTCACCACGACATCGAGCCGCCCGAATTCCGACACCGCCTGATCCACCAGGTTCTTCGCGCCCTGCCAGTCGGCCACGCTGTCGGTGTTGGCGATCGCGCGCCCCCCTGCGGCGATGATCTCCTCGGCCACCTGCTGCGCCGGGCCGGCGTCGGCGCCCTCACCGGCATTGCTTCCGCCGAGGTCGTTCACCACGACCGCCGCGCCCTCCCGGGCGAACAGCAGCGCGTGCTCACGGCCGATACCGCGCCCGGCACCGGTGATGATGGCAACCCGTCCCTCGAGTGCACCCATGAATGTCTCCTCAGTTCTCGATCAGTCGGCGATCTCGGCGAGTCCGTCGCTCAGGACGGTGTCGTCGCCGCGCACGGTGCGAAAGGCGTAGGTGGTGATGCCGTCGGCGGAACCGACCTTCCAGATCCGCGTCTCCAGGTCGTCGTTCGGGAAGACCATCTTGGAGAACCGCACCGCGTACCGGCGCAGCTTCGCCACATCCGAACCCGCCACCTGCGACAGCACCCCCCACGACGACATCGCCATGGTGCACAGGCCGTGCGCGATGATGCCGGGCAGACCGGCGTCCTTGGCCACCTGGTCATCCAGGTGCAGCGGCACCGGATCGCCCGAAGCCGGTGCGTAGCGGTAGGTCTGGTCCGCGTCCACGTGCGCCGCGACCGTCGCCAGCGGCGGCAGCTCGGCCAACCCGGCATCGAAGCGGTGCGCCGGAGCGGCCGCGCCGACCTGCCTGCCCGCGTCGACATTCCGGAAGAACGCGGTCAGATACTGCTCGTTGACCAGCTCCCCGGCATCGGACCGGGTTTCGATGTGGATGGTGATGGTGGACCCGTTGTCCTTGCCCTCGAAACCGATGGCGCGGGCCCGGGCGACCAGCCGATCGCCGGGCCGGATCGGGCGGTGGAAGTGGAAGTCCTGCTCCCCGTGCACCACCCGCCCGAAGATGTTCATCGGGGCCACGTCGATGACCGGGGCCATCATGGCGTCGAACACCGGGACGATGGCGAAGACCGGCGGGGCCACATCGCCTTTCAGATGCGCGGCGATGGGATCGTTGGTGGCGGCCGCGTAGTCGGCGATCCGTTCCCGGGTGACTTCGAAGGACTCCTCGTCCGACCAGTTGTTCAGGCCGGACTCATCGAATTCGACTGTCGTCGAGGCCATATCAGGCCGCCGTGGCCAACGCGTCGAGCGCGGTCAACGTCTTGTCCAGCTGGTTCAGGCCGTCCTTCTCGACCGCCTTGCCCAGCGCGCCCTTGATCAACGCGCCCTCGAAGTCGCCGGCGACGGAGAACTTGCTGCCGCTGCCCTCGGGGGTGATGTCGAAGGAGAACTGCACCTTCACCCCGGCCATGCCGGTTCCGCTGAGCACCAGCTTGTTCGGGGTCTCGACGCTCTCGACCACCCACTCGATCTTGTTGGCCATGCCGAGCATGAGGATCTTGGCGGTCAGCTTCGCGCCGGGCGCGAGCACGGCGGGCGGCTCTTCCATCCAGCGCTCGTGGATGGAGAACCACTTGTCCCAGGTCTGCGGATCCGAGACCACAGCCCACAGGGCATCGGGGGTCGCGCTGAGGTTCTTGCCGGCTTCGATGTGTCCCATGATGTTTCGCTCCTCGTCGAGTCGTGTGATCAGCGCTCGGCGCGCTGGTAGGCGGTGACGACGGCCGCGCCGCCGAGCCCGATGTTGTGCTGCAGGGCGGCGGTCACGTTGTCGACCTGACGCTTGTCGGCGGTGCCGCGCAGCTGCCAGGTGAGCTCGCTGCACTGCGCCAGACCGGTCGCGCCCAGCGGGTGCCCCTTGGAGATCAGGCCGCCGGACGGGTTCACCACCCACTTGCCGCCGTAGGTGGTCGCGCCGGAGTCGATGAGATGACCGGCCTCGCCCTCCTTGGCCAGCCCCAGCGCCTCGTAGAGCAGCAGCTCATTGGCGGAGAAGCAGTCGTGCAGCTCGATGACCTGGAAGTCCTCCGGGCCGAGACCGGCTTGCGCGTAGACCTTCTCGGCCGCCTGGACATTCATGTCGTAGCCGATGAGGTTCTTGGCGCTGCCGTCGAACGTGGAACCGAAGTCGGTGGTCATGGCCTGGCCGACGATCTCCACCGCCTGCCGCGACAGGTCGTGGCGGTCCACGAAGTCCGCACTGGCGAGGATGACCGCGCCCGAACCGTCGGAGGTCGGTGAGCACTGCAGCTTGGTGAGCGGGTCGTAGATCATCCGCGAGCCCAGGATGTCGTCGAGCGAATACTCGTCCTGGAACTGCGAATACGGGTTGTTCACCGAGTGCTTGTGGTTCTTGTAGCCGATCTTGGCGAAGTGCTCGGCGGTGGTGCCGTACTTGGCCATGTGCTCGCGTCCGGCCGCGCCGAACATCCACGGGGCCACCGGGAACAGCACCTCGGAGATCTCCGCCAGCGCCATGATGTGGCGCGCCATGGGCTGTTCGCGGTCGTCCCACACCGAGCCCAGCGAGCCCGGCTGCATCTTCTCGAAGCCCAGGGCCAGGGTGCACTCGGCCAGGCCGCCCCGAATCGCCTGCGCCGCAAGGTAGAGCGCGGTCGAGCCGGTGGAGCAGTTGTTGTTGACGTTCACGACCGGGATTCCGGTCATGCCCAGCTCGTAGACCGCGCGCTGGCCGGAGGTGGACTCACCGAAGACGTAACCGACGTAGGCCTGTTCGACCTCCCGGTAGTCGATTCCCGCGTCCGCGAGCGCCTTGGTGCCGGACTCCCGGGCCATGTCCGGGTAGTCCCAGGCGCTGTCGTCCTCGTTCTTGCGCCGCCCCGGCTTCTCGAACTTCGTCATGCCGACGCCGACGACGTAGACCTTGTTCGTCATCGAACTCCTCACATAGGGAACAAAAACAAACATACAAAGCTGTATGTAAGGCCGCAAGAGGGTACGGCGAATCCACCGGGGGACAGCAAGATCAGAAGGTCAGATCGATGCGGCCGCACATACAGCGGCGTCGGTAAGGGTGGCGGTTATCGGTCGCCGAGATGGAAGTCCGGCATGACCGCCGCGGCCGCCAGCCGCAGCTGCGCCGAGGCCCGCAGCCAGCGCCGGTGCGCCCGCTCGGGATCGGGAGAGATGAAGTTGGTGACCAGGATTCCGCGCAGCGTGTCCATGGCCGTGTAGGCGAAGTCGCGGACGTTCTTGCGGTCCAGCTCGTTCGGCACCAGCTGGGCCACCGCCATCAGCACCGCGTTGTTCACGAACGGCTCGACCTTCTCCATCTCCACCGCGAGCACCCGATCGGTGCGGCTGGCCACCCACAATTCGATGGCCGCGATGAACAGCGGGCCCTGATGCAGCTCCCACATGGCCTCGAGGGTCGCGGCGATCGGATCGTCCGTGCTGCGGACCCGCCCGATCTCCTTCATGGCCGCCTCGGTGCGGCGCTGCGCGAGATGACTGATCGCGGCGACGACGAGCTCACTCTTGGAACCGAAGTGATGCACCTGCGCGCCCCGGGTGACGCCCGCGCGCTCGGCCACCCGCGGCGTGGTGGTTCCGGCGTAGCCGTACTCGACCAGACACTCGATGGTGGCGTCCAGCAATCGCGTGCGCGTCTCGGTGCTGCGTTGTTCCTGGGTGCGGCGCGGCGGCTTCGAGACGGCGGAGCTGGTCATGCCGGAATCTTACACTTACATACACCCGTGTATGTTCGCGCCGGGTTCGCCGGCCGACAGACGGCGTGGGCGCGGTGATGTCACCCACTTCGGTTCCGCGCGACAGCCCGATCTGGTTACCCTGAGCGATACGGCGGTGGGGCTCGCCGCTCCGGACACCGGAACAACCGCGGCGACATCGCCGCCAACAGTCCCTACACCACGAAGACACCAACGTGTGCGCGCTGGAGTAGGAGACCCGTGTGACCCGAGAGCTGGACGCGACCGCCCAGGCGGCCGAACCCATCGACCCCGACATCGATCTGCATCAGCCCGACCAGCGGCAGGAACTGCCGCACTCCCAGGGCGCGATCCTGACCGTCATCTCGATCGGCGGCGCCATCGGCGCACTCGCCCGCTACGGCCTCGCCCAGGTGTGGCCGACTCCCGCGCACGGATTCCCGTGGGCCACCTTCGCCACGAATGTGCTGGGGTGCTTCCTGATCGGCGTGCTCATGGTGATCGTCACCGAACTGCGCACCGCCCACCCGCTGGTGCGGCCGTTCCTCGGCGTCGGCATCCTCGGCGGGTTCACCACGTTCTCCACCTACGCCAACGAGACCCGCGCGCTACTCGAACCCGGCACTGTCGCAACGGCATTCGGCTATCTGGCCGCCACGCTGGTCTGCGCGCTCCTGGCCACCCTGCTCGCGGTGCGGCTCACCCGCGCGGCGGGCGGCTACCGGAAGGCGGCGGCATGACCGGACTGCTGGTGATCCTCGGCGCGATGGTCGGCGCACCCCTGCGGTACCTCACCGACCGCGCCATCCAGACCCGCCACGACGGCGTGTTCCCATGGGGCACCCTCACCGTCAATCTGGCGGGCTGCCTGATCCTGGGCGCGCTCACCGGCGCGGCCGCCTCCTCCCCCACCTTCGCCCTGCTCGGCACCGGCTTCTGCGGCGCGCTCACCACCTACAGCACCTTCGGCTACGAGACCGTCCGCCTCACCGAGGAACGGTCGTATCTGTACGCCGCCCTCAATGTGACGGTCAGCCTCGTCGCCGGACTGGGCGCGGCGCTGCTGGGGTTCACCACGGCGCACGCCCTGGTCTGACGTGCGCCGGGCGGTTCCGGGCGGTCAGGTGTGCGAGTTGTACATGCAGGCATCGCAGGTCCAGCCCGACGCGGTCATAGCGCAATCCTGCAGCCGGATATAGGAGTTGCCGATCCGCTCGCGACACGCGGTCGCGCAGCCGTTGAGGTCCTGGCCGCAACTGATGGCGTCGGCGGAGGCGATGGCGGGCACAGCGAGGGCGGGCACGATCAGCCCGGCTAGCAAACTCGCGGCGAGGACGGCGGTTCTTACTGCGCGCATGACGGGAAGTCCCTTCTCGGAAGAACGATGTCAGCTCAGCGAAACGCGTGCTCCCACTCCCTACTGGACACTCGAGCGGGTTGCCAGCACTGTTTCAGCAAACAACATTCGCGCCGGTCAGCACAAGACCGGCGCGCACCTGATCCGGGCGGTGTGATCCGGCCCGCAGGCCACACCACACCGCCTGGACAGCGAACGAATCAGGCCGACGCCGACTGCGCCGCCGGAATGACACCGAGCTGCTGCAACATCCCGAGCGTGTCCCAGTTCGCCCAGCTCTCGCCGACCTTGCCGTCGGCCTGGAAGCGGGTGACGGTCATACCCGCGATGACGACCGGCTTGCCGGTGGCGGGCATCCCCATCAGCGGACCCTGATTGGTGCCCGACGCCGTCCACCGGGTGAGGACGAAATCGCCTTCCGCGAACTGCTCGTTGACCAGCATTCTGGTATCGGGGAACGCGGCGAGGTACATCTCCGCCTGCCGCCTGAGCGCCGCGGGACCGTGCACCTCCGCGTGCGGATTCTGTGGATCGTGATCGATGGCGTCCGCCGCGATCACTTCATCGAAGACATCGAGATCCCTGGCGTTCCAGGCATCGAATATGCGCTTGGCCGTGGCTTTGTTCTGCTCTGACATGTCGTTCCCGTCCTTTCGTGCAGGAAACGTCTTCCACTGGTAATTCGGCGCCATATTCATGATCCACCCGCGCCCCCAGAAGGCGAAGGGGCCGAACCGGAAATCCCCGGGCTACCGGCGCTCCGGCCGGCGCGCGAGGGACACGGTCGCCACGAACAGCAGCACGCCCAGCACCGCCAGCCCGGCACCGACCACCGCCGGAGCGGTGTAACCCATCCCCGCGGCGATCACCAGGCCACCCAGCCACGCACCCGCGGCGTTCGCGATATTGAGGGCCGCGTGATTCAAGGCGGCGGCGAGGGTTTGCGCGTCGTGGGCGACATCCATCAGACGGGTCTGCAGGGCCGGGGCCAGCGCCGCGCCCGACGCGCCGACCAGGAACGCCCCGACCGCCGCCGTGTACGGATTGTGGGCCGCCGCAACATAACCCGCCAGAATCACCACCATCGCCAGCAGCGAGACGAACACCGCGCGATCCACGCCGCGGTCGGCCAGCACGCCGCCCGCGATATTGCCCGCCACCATGCCCAGCCCGAACAATGCCAGCACCAGCGGCACCAGGCCGATCCGCACGCCGGCCACATCGGTGAGGGTGGTGGTGATGTAGGTGTAGACCGCGAACATGCCGCCGAAGCCGATCGCGCCGACCAGCAGGGTCAGCAACACCTGCGGACGCCGCAACGCGGTCAGTTCGGTCCGGGGATCGGTCATGCGAATGCCGTGCAACTCGGGCACGAGCCGGGAGAGCGCGGCCACCGTCGCCACACCGATCACGGCGACCACCGCGAAAGCGGCCCGCCAGCCGAGATTCTGGCCCAGCCAGGTCGCTGCGGGAACGCCGACGACATTGGCGGCGCTCAATCCCAGCATAACCGCGGCCACCGCCTTCGCCCGCTGCCCCACCGGGGCCAAGGACGCCGCCGCCAGCGACGCCACCCCGAAATACGCGCCGTGCGGCAAACCCGAAACAAACCGCGCGAGAGTCAAGGTCGCGAATGTCGGCGCGACCACACTGGCGGCGTTGCCCAGCGTGAACGCCACCATCAACGCCATCAACAGTCGTTTGCGCGGCACCCGCGCGCACAGCGCCGCGATCACCGGCGCGCCCACCACCACGCCCAGCGCGTACGCCGAAACGATATGTCCCGCAGTCGGTTCCGACACCTTCATGGCGTCCGCGATATCGGGCAGCAGACCCATCGTCACGAACTCGGTTGTGCCGATACCGAATCCGCCCGCGGCGAGCGCCAGCATCGCCGCCACCGGCCACCGTCGGGTCTCGCCGGAGGCGACGGCCCCACCCCCGGCGGGAGCGGTCCCGGCGGGAGCCGCGTCGGGCACGTCGGTCGCGGATACAGAGTTCGCCATGGAATTGCGCAACGCCGCCCGCGGCGTCCCGCTTCCCCCTTCGCCCGTGAGTCCGCTCACCCCGCGGGAACCTCCCCGGAAAACAGTTCGGGCACCCGCCCACCCACCGGTTCCGGTGGGGGCAGGTGCCCGTTGGGCGCGGTGGATGTTCTGGCCGGGACTGTGGTCCCGGCCGCCATCGTCACCGCTTCGCGCTGTTCACGTTCGCGCGGCTCTCCTCGGACGTCGGAACGTCCACCCGGAGTAGGGGTTTCAGCGAATCTCGCGAGCCAGGTTGGCGTCCAGCACGCCGAGGAACTCCTCGGTGGTCAGGTAGCCCTGGTCGCCGCCGACCAGCAGCGCGAGGTCCTTGGTCATCTGACCGGACTCGACCGTCTTGATGACGACGTCCTCGAGGGTCTGCGCGAAGCCGATCACCTCGGGGGTGTTGTCCAGCTTGCCCCGGTGGGCCAGGCCACGCGTCCACGCGAAGATCGAGGCGATCGGGTTGGTGGAGGTGGGCTTGCCCTGCTGGTGCTGACGGTAGTGACGGGTCACGGTGCCGTGCGCCGCCTCCGCCTCACAGGTGCGGCCGTCCGGGGTCAGCAGCACGGAGGTCATCAGACCCAGCGAGCCGAAGCCCTGCGCCACGGTGTCGGACTGCACGTCGCCGTCGTAGTTCTTGCAGGCCCAGACGTAGCCGCCCTCCCACTTGAGCGCGGAGGCGACCATATCGTCGATCAGGCGGTGCTCGTAGGTCAGACCGGCCGCGTCGAACTCGTCCTTGAACTCGGTCTGGTACACCTCCTCGAAGGTGTCCTTGAACATGCCGTCGTAGGCCTTGAGGATGGTGTTCTTGGTCGACATGTACACCGGGTAGTTCTGCTGCAGGCCGTAGTTCAGCGAGGCCCGCGCGAAGTCCCGGATGGACTCCTGGAAGTTGTACATGCCCATGACCACGCCGCCGTCTTCCGGCATGCGCACGACCTCGTGCTGGATCGGCTCGGAGCCGTCCTCGGGCGTGAAGGTCAGGGTGACGGTGCCCGCCTGGTGCACCTTGAAATCGGTGGCGCGGTACTGGTCACCGAAGGCGTGACGGCCGATGATGATCGGCTTGGTCCAACCCGGAACCAGACGCGGGACGTTCGAGATGATGATCGGGGCGCGGAAGATCGTGCCACCCAGGATGTTGCGGATGGTGCCGTTCGGCGACCGCCACATCTTCTTGAGGCCGAATTCCTCGACTCGGGCCTCATCGGGGGTGATCGTCGCGCACTTGACGCCGACGCCGTGCTTCTTGATGGCGTTCGCGGCGTCGATCGTGATCTGATCATCGGTCTTGTCGCGGGCTTCGATGCCGAGGTCGTAGTACTCGAGGTTCACGTCGAGATACGGATTGACCAGCTTGTCCTTGATGAACTGCCAGATGATCCGGGTCATCTCGTCGCCATCGAGTTCGACGACAGTCCCTTCAACCTTGATCTTGGACATGGATCTTCGTGTCCTCCTAGGAAGGTGGTGCTCCCATTGCACGGCCGGTGAGCACCGCTTGTAGCGGACCCCAGCTGTTCAACAGACAACGTATACGCATGACTCCCGGCACCGGACCTGTGGTACCAGGTCCATGTCCGATGTGGCGTCAAGCAAGACAAGCGTACTGCTGCTATGGACCTCACCGCGCGGGCAGCCCCCGCTGTGCGGGAACCTGCCCTCAGTTACTCGCAAGTAGGGTGCAAGTGATCGGGCCCACAGTCCCAGTATGCCGACCACCCCCGAGCCCGACCTGCTGGGCATGCGCCTCGCCCACCGCGCCATGATCGCCGACACCGCGCGCTTCACCGAGCTGACCCGCGACATCGCCGCCGGACGCGCGAACTGCCCACCCCGACGAGCCGCGGCCATCGCCGAATACCTGCTGCTGCTCTGCGACAGCATCCACCATCACCACACCATCGAGGACGAGGTGCTGTGGCCGCTGCTGCGCGACACCGGCGCGGTGGACGTGCGCGAACTCGAGGACGACCACGCCCAGCTCGACCCCATCCTGGACAGCGTGCGCGCCGGCGCGCGCGAACTCGCCCGCGCGGGATCCGCGGCGGCGCTCAGCGACCACCTCGCCCGCTTGAACGAGTTGCTCAGCGAGCACATCGCCGACGAGGAGGACACCGTCTTCCCGGTGATCACGGCCCACCTCGACGCCCGGCAGTGGAGCGCCGTCGAAGCCGCCGCCCGCAAGGGCGCGACCATGAGCTTCGAACTGCCCCGCATGTTCGGCATGTGCACGCCCGAGGAATGGGAGCGCGCCAACGCCGAGGGCGGGCTCGTGCTCGGACTCATGCTGCGCTGGTTCGGGCGGGGGCATCGGCGACGGGAAGCGCTCATCGCCGGGAACTGATCGGCGGGCCGGGCCGAGTGCCCTGCCGATCAATTCGCGCCCGCCGGTGGGAGGGTCGCGAGCTGGGCGGCGAGATGGGCATCGACCGCGGTCGCGCGGGCTCGATGCGCGGCGGCGGCCTCCGAGTCGCCGAGCGCGTCGGCCAGCTCGGCCAGCACCGTGTCGATCGGACCGTAGACGACCGAACCGGTGTCGAGGCCCGCGACGGCGCCCGAGCGCGGGAGCATGTCCCGATAGCACTCGGCGGCGGCCTCGAGCTCGCCGAGCCGCAGCGCGACCCGGGAACGGAAGACCGCCATGACCGACCAGTAGTGATCCCGGCGGATCGGCGCGGCCGCGGCGAAAACCGCACGCGCCGCGTCGGGTTCACCACTGTCGAGCAGCGCCAGCGCGTACGGGTGCGCGAGCGCCTCGGGCGAGATCGCGTACACCTGCGCCATCGGCTCCACCAGGCCGGACAGGTCGCCGCGCGCCCAGCCCAGCATCATGCCCCCGGCGATGAGCAACTCCGCGCCATTCGCCGCACCCGCCGCGACCATTCGAGCGCTGGCCTCCGCGTACGCGCGCTCGGCGGCGTCGAGGTCGCCGCGCAGCACGGTGAGCACCACATCGAACAGGGTGAGCACGATCAGCATCTGATGCAGCTGACCACCCGTCGCGCACTCCAGCCCGCGCTCGGCCTCCCGGCGCGCCCGCACCAGATCGTTGTCCGCACCGGCGATCAGGCAGCCCAGAAAATGCGCCACCGCCTGGAACTCGACCAGACCCGCCGTCGTGGACACCGCCAGCAGCTCGTCGGCCAACCCCGCCCGTTCGTCCCACAGGTCCGGGCCGAGCGCGACATAGGCGCGGGCATTCAAGGCCGCGCACAGCAATTCGGGATCCCCCAGTTCGCGCGCCGTCGCCACCGCCTCCCTGGACGCCGCGAACGCCAGCGCGTCGTCATCACCCTCGACCTCCACGACCAAGGCCACCAGCAGCCGCACCCGCACGGCCGCGGGCAGCGGTCGATCCAGCGCCGCCCGCAACGCACCGATCACCCGATCGTCCGGCAGCCGCTTGTCCCGGGTACCCCAGATCAGCGGCGCCCGCCAGGAACACAGGGCCAGGGCGATGGGATCGATTGCGGCGCCGAAGCTCTGGTCACCCATGGCGAGGTGCCCGGCCAGCTCGAGGGCGGCGGCGCGCTCGGCGCGGGCGGCGGCGTCGTTGCCGCGGTAGGCGAGGGCGTTGACCAGGGCGCAGCGGACTTCCAGAATGGCCGCGCCCACAACGGGATCGGGGCCGTCCTCGCGATGGCCCGCAAGCGTGTGCAAATCCAGCGCGGCCCGCCACAGCGGTTCCGCCTCGGCGAACGCGCGGCGGGCACCGTCCTGCCGGGCGGCGGCCAGGACGTACCCCAGCGCCTCCCCGGCGGTGCCCGCGTGTGCGCCGGTCATGGCGTGATGGGCGAGCAGGGCCGGATCCACCGGATTCACCTGCTCGGCCACGCGCAGCGCCGACCAGTGCATGCGGCCCCGACGCAGCGCGGGAATGCCCGCGTAGACCGCGTCCCGGGTCAGCGCGTGCCCGAAACGGATCCGGCCCCCGGGCTCCAGGCGCAGCAGCCCGGCCACCACCACGGTGTCCACCAGATCGACCAGGGCACCTTCGGTTTCGCCCGTCAGCTCCAGCAACGCGTCGAAATCCGACTCACCGCCCCACACCGCGAGCAGCCGCAGCATGCGCGCCGCCTCGGCGGGCAGACGCGCGATCCGGCGGTGCAGCACATCGCTGACCCCCGCCGGAACCGCCAGCAGATCCCCTTCGGCGGCAGCGAGTTTCGCCAGCTCGGCCACGAACAGCGGATTGCCGCCGGTGCGGTCACGCACCAATTCGGCGGTGGCGTCGTCGATTCCGCGCAGGCCGGCCGTCCTCGCCACGGTTCGCACGGCCTCGAGGTCCAGCCCGGTCAGCTCCAGCCGTCCCGAGGTCACCGCCGCCAGCGCCGCCGACGTGGCCCGAACCTCGTCCCCCACTTCCGATCCGCGCATGGTCACCACGAACAGCACCGGAGCCTGCGCCGACCACGCCACCACCTGCCGCAGGATCTGCAGCGTCGCGCTGTCCGCCCGATGCGCGTCCTCCAGCACCACCAGCACCGGCCCGGCCGCACTCGCCGTATCGACCGATCTCGGGGTATCCGGGGCGACCGGGCCGGGGCTCATCCGCCCACCCGGGGTGTCGATGGGCTGTCCGGTCCATTCGGCGAAGCGATCGACCACGGCCAGCGACAGCCGGAACGGTGTCGCGTCCGCACCGAGATCGGCTGCCTTGCCGCCGGATTCACCGGTCAATTCCATCCAGGCCCAGGCCGCCGGAGCGCCGTCGACCTCGGGGCACCGTCCGACCGCGGTCCGCCAGCCGGCGGCGGCCAGCTCGTCGGCGACCGACCGCACCAGCGTCGTCTTACCGGCTCCCGCCTCGCCTTCCAGCCACACCAATCGGCTGCGGCCGTCCGCGGCTTCGCGGGCGGCGGACAGCAGCGCCGAGCGTTGGCCCGCGTAGCCGACCGGGGCGGACATCGGCGGCACGGGGTCCGGCCGATCGGGCACTACCGATGTGACCGTCGCCGCGAGGTCCGTGGAATGTGAACGGGTCGAGCCTGATTCCGCGGCGACCGGCTCGGCGGGCGTGGGCAGGGTGAGGGCCGGGTCGTGCGCGAGGATGGCGGCTTCCAGCTCGCGCACGGGCGGGCTGGGGTCGATGCCGAATTCGGTGTTGAGGGTGGTGCGGAGGTCACGCAGGGTGGCGAGAGCGTCGAGCTGGCGGCCCTGGCGGTAGTGCGCGAGGGCCAGCAGCCGGACGGCGGCCTCCCGTTCGGGGTGTTCGTCGACCAGGCGGCGCAGGGCCGCGACGGCCTCCTCCGGGCGGCCCAGCGCGAGGGCGGCGTCGGCCCGCTGTTCCACGGCGGTCCAGCGCATATCGGTCAGGCGGGTGATATCGGCGGCACTCCAGGCCGCGTCGGCGTAGGCGGCATACGCGGGACCCCGCCACAGCGCCAGCGCGGAATCGAGGAGGCGGTGGCGGGCGGCCGGATCGGATTCGGTGGCGGCGGTGGACATCAGGTGGTCGAAATGCCAGACGTCCACGGCCGAAACCGGCAGGCGCAGCGCGTATCCGGGGGTCTGCGACACGAGCACACCCGCGGGCGCGCGCGGCGGCCGATCCGGCTCCAAGGACCGCCGCAGATACGAGATGTGCGCCTGCAACGCTCCCGAGGCCTTCGGCGGCGGCTCCCCCTGCCACAGATCCTCGATGAGCCGATCCGCCGAAACCACCTCGCCCCCGGCCGAAACCAGGCGCGCCAGCACCGCCCCCTGCCTCGGCCCGCGCAAAGGGGCGGGCCGACCATCCACCGTCACCCGTAGTGCGCCCAGCACTTCCACGAAAACCACGGGTGATACATCGCCTGCGACAGCCGGACCGTAACCGCCGCAGCGAGCCTCACGATCGGAGCGCGCGCACTCCGGCCAGCGCGAGCACCAGTCCGACCCCGATCGTCCCCGGAATGATCCACCAGCCCTCCGCCCCCGGAAGCCCTTCGGCCCCGGCCATCGCGAGCACCGCGACGATCAGCACCACCGCGCCCACCCGGCCGAGCAGCGGACGCGGGGCGGCGAGCGCACACCCGGCCAGCAGTAGGAAACCCACCAGGAAGGCGGCGGCGAGCGGCCCATTGACCGGGAGCGCGGCCTCCTCGATGGCGGTTTGCTCGTGGTGCGACAGCCGCGAGGCGACATAGACCTCGTGATACGCGCCGATCGGGATCGCGACCGTCAGCCCGACGAACAGCAGGACCCGGGCGGCCGCGGAAACCTTTGCGGGCCAGCCCTTCCCATCGCGCCAGGCGGTGAGCAGCACCGGCAGGCCGACCGCCATCAGCACCGCGCCCGTGCCGAAGGTCAGGTGGGCGGCGGCCCAGGTGGCGGACTGTTCGGCCGCCTCGGAGTGTTCCAGCGGGTGCAGGGCATTGCCCACGGCGAACAGCACGCCCCCGGCGATCAGCGCGCCCGCGCGCAGCCGGAGGTCGGGATCAGTCGCGGTGGGCACTTTCGTCATCGTCATGGTCGTACTGTCGGCCGGGGCAATGCACCGCGACTTGCCGCCGACTTGCGGCCGAAACGACGCGTGCCCGCCGCGAGACTCGCGGCGGGCACGGTGCGGAATCACCGGCGGTGGCTCACACGCCCACGTGCACGGCGTGCTCGTCACCCTCGAGCAGGTTCTGCGGCTTGTCCCGGACCATGAACGCCGCGATCGGAACGCACAGCGCGAAGAAGATCGCGCCGATCAGGAACGCCACGTTGTAGGAGTGGATCGAGGCCCGCTCCATCACATGGTCGACGGTCACGTTGTTGCGCACGTACCGCTCGGCCACCTGCACCGAGATGGTGGTCAGCAGCGCGGTGCCGATGGAACCACCCACCTGCTGGGCGGCGTTCAGCAGCGCGCTGGCCACGCCCGAATCCTCGGCGTCGACCTGGTGCAGCGCGGTGGTCTGCATGGACACGAACAGCGCACCCATGCCCAGGGCGATCAGGATCATGGCGGGCAGCAGGGCGGTCGCGTAGCTGTCGCCGTACTCCAGCCGCGACAGCCACACCAGGCCCGCCGCGCCCAGCACCGAGCCCGCCAGCATGAGCGGCCGCGGCCCGATCTTCGGCAGCACCGCCGAGGCGATACCCGCCGACACCACGATGCCCGCCGGGAACGGCAGGAACGCCACACCCGTCTTCAGCGCCGAGTAGTGCTCCACGATCTGCAGGTAGAAGCTCAGGTTCAGGAACATGGCGAACATGGCGATCGGCACCAGCAGCGCGATCAGATACGACCCGCCGCGGTTGATCTCACCCGGAATACGCAGCGGCAGGAGCGGATTCGCGGTCCGGGCCTCGATGGCCACGAACGCCGCGAGCAGCGCCACACCCACCACGAACAGGGCCAGCGTGGTGGAGGCGGTCCAGCCGTCGGAGGCCGCGCGGCTGAAGCCGTACACGATGGAGATCAGGCCGAGGGTGACGGTGACCGCGCCGGGCAGGTCGTAGCCGCCGGTGCGGGGTGCGGGCACATCCTTGACCACGAAGGCGAACGCGCCGGCCAGGGCGAGCAGCGCGACCGGGGTGTTCACCAGCAGCGACCAGCGCCAGTTCGCGTACTCGACGAGAGCGCCACCGGCGATCAGGCCGAGCGCGGCGCCCGCCGCCGACACACCGGCGAACACGCCGAAGGCCCGGGCCCGTTCCTTGGCCTCGGTGAAGGTCACCGACACCAGCGACAACGCCGCCGGGGCCAGCAGCGCGCCGAACGCGCCCTGCAGCGCGCGGCCCGCGAAGAGTTCGGCCTGGTTCTGGGCGAGACCGGCCAGCGCGGAGGCCGCGGCGAAGCCGATCAGGCCGACCATGAGGATCCGGCGGCGGCCCAGGTAGTCGGCGAGGCGGCCGCCGAGCAGCAGCAGACCGCCGAAGATCAGGGTGTACGCGGTGAAGATCCACTGCTTGTCACCGTCGCTGATGTGCAGATCCTGCTGCGCGAACGGCATGGCGATGGTGACGATCGTTGCGTCCAGGACCACCATCAGCTGTGCCATGGCGATTACGCCGAGCGCCCACCAACGCCTGGAATCTTGTGCGGGACTTGCTTTTTCGTCTGTACCGAGAGCGTCCGTCGCTACGGTCATGAGCCTCTCCTCTGGAGTTCGAAGGCAGCTCCACCATAGTGACCCCCACCGACAATTGGCGTCAAGGGAAAAATGTCGCAGCGCGACAGTTGTCATACTGGGACAGGAAAACGCAGGAAGGACCTACGATGGAGGGATGTCGGAGTTGTCAAGTCACATCGGTGTGATCTCGCGTCACCGCCCCGGCCTGCGTGAACGCAAGAAGCAGCAGACCAGGACCCGGATCATCGACGTCGCCCTGCGGTTGTGCGGCGAACAGGGCTTCGACGCCACCACCGTCGAGCAGATCGCCGACGCCGCCGACGTCTCCCCGCGCACCGTGAACCGGTACTTCGACAGCAAGGAGGCGATCGTCATCGCCCCCATCGAGGGCTGGGGACAGGCCCTCGCCGATCAGCTGCGCGCCCAGCCCGTCACCGGCGACGAGATGGAAGCGCTGCTCGGCGCGTTCCTCGCGGTCGTGGAGCAGATCATCGACTCCGACGCGCCCGTGCCGTTCCGCTGGTTCCAGCAGATGCAGCGCATCACCCGCGACAGCGTCGCCGTGCGCGCGCTCAGCATGGAATCGGCCGACACCAAGACCCGGGCCATGTCCGAGGTGCTGGCCGAACGCCTGGGACTGCCCGAGGACCACCTGACCGTGCGGCTCATCGCCACCACCTGGCACGGCATCGTGCGGGTCGGCATGGAATGCGAGTTCGAGGACAGCGACGAGTTCCCGGACTGCACCACCGTCACCACCGCCCGCATGCTCGCCGACAGCGTCCAGGCGGCATTCGACGAATTCCGGCGGGTCTGTTGTGGTGCGACAACGCTATTTCCCCCCGTAAACGGGGGAAATCCCACCGAGAATGCGACAAACCCCACTGCGTAGATCGGGCCGGACGGCCGCTAGAATCCCGCATTAGGTCAAGAGCATCAGCGTTAAGGCCCCGGCTTGCTGATCGGCAACCCTCCAGCTGCGGTGGGGTGCTCCGGGTGCAGACCGGGCGTTCGAGGGCCGAACGCAAGCGCAACTAGGAGGTCTACCGAAATGTGTTGTTGTCGAAGCCCATTCGCTTCTCGATAACGTCAAACTTCCGCCATTCGGCGACCTTGTTTTTGGAGCAGAACACATGAGTGACTCGACCGCGCCCGCGGCCGTCCCCGCTGACGGCACCCTGGATCCGGCCAACTGGTCCTTCGAGACCAAGCAGATTCACGCCGGCCAGGCTCCCGATTCCGCCACCGGAGCCCGCGCCCTGCCCATCTACCAGACCACGTCCTACGCGTTCCGCGACACCGACCACGCCGCCGCGCTGTTCGGACTCGCCGAGCCGGGCAATATCTACACCCGCATCATGAACCCCACCCAGGACGCGGTGGAACAGCGCATCGCCGCCCTCGAGGGTGGTGTTGCCGCGCTGCTGCTGGCCTCCGGACAGGCCGCGGAGACCTACGCGATCCTGAATCTCGCCGAGGCCGGGGACCACATCGTGGCCAGCCCGCACCTGTACGGCGGCACCTACAACCTGCTGCACTACTCGCTGCCCAAGCTGGGCATCCAGGTCAGCTTCGTCGAGGACCCGGACGACCTCGAGCAGTGGCGTGCGGCGGTGCGACCCAACACCAAGGCGTTCTACGGCGAGACCGTCGCCAACCCGAGCAGCTCGGTCCTCGACATTCCGGGCATCGCCGAGGTCGCGCACGCCGCCGGGGTGCCGCTCATCGTGGACAACACCGTCGCCACCCCGTACCTGATCCAGCCGCTGGCGCTGGGCGCGGACATCGTGGTGCACTCGGCCACCAAGTACCTGGGCGGACACGGTTCCGCGGTCGCGGGCGTGATCGTCGACGGCGGCTCCTTCGACTGGACGGTGAAGAACGAGGCGGGCGAGTCCCGCTTCCCCGGCTTCACCACCCCCGACCCGAGCTACCACGGCGCGGTCTTCGCCGACCTCGGCGCTCCGGCCTACGCGCTCAAGGCCCGCGTGCAGCTGCTGCGCGACCTGGGCGCGGCGGTGTCGCCGTTCAACGCGTTCCTCATCGCGCAGGGTCTCGAGACGCTGAGCCTGCGCATCGAGCGGCACGTGGCCAACGCGCAGGCGGTGGCCGAGTTCCTCGCCGGGCAGCCCGGTGTCGAGAAGGTCTACTACGCCGGACTTCCCAGTTCGCCGTGGTTCGAGCGGGGCAAACAGCTGGCACCGAAGGGCGTGGGCGCCATCGTGTCCTTCGAGCTGGCCGGCGGAGTCGACGCGGGCAAGAAGTTCGTGGAGGCGCTGGTGCTCCATAGCCATGTCGCTAACATCGGGGATGTGCGCTCGCTCGTCATCCACCCGGCATCCACCACGCATTCCCAGCTGACCCCGGCCGAGCAGCTGGCCTCCGGCGTCACGCCTGGTCTGGTGCGGTTGGCCGTGGGCATCGAGGGCATCGGCGACATCCTGGCGGATCTGCGCGCCGGACTGACGGCGGCGGCAAGTTGACCGTGAACATCGAATCGCGAACGTCCCGGCACGCGGCGGAGCTGTTGCTGCCGCCGCCCGACGGGACGCTCGGGAGCATCGCCATCGGCGATGTGGAACTCGAGAACGGGGCCGTGATCCCCGACGCCACGCTGGCCGTCCAGCGGTGGGGCGAACTATCGGCGAACGCGGACAACGTGGTGCTCGTGGAGCACGCGCTGACCGGCGACTCGCACGTGGTCGGCCCCGCCGACGTGCACCACAACCAGGCCGGCTGGTGGGACGGCATCGTCGGCCCCGGCGCGCCCGTGGACACCCGCGAATGGTGTGTCATCGCGACCAATGTGCTCGGCGGCTGCAAGGGCAGCACCGGCCCGGCCTCGCTGGCCCCGGACGGGAAGCCGTGGGGCACCCGGTTTCCCGCGCTGTCCATCCGCGACCAGGTGACCGCCGAGGCCAAGCTCTTCGACCTGCTCGGCATCGACCGCCTGGCCGCCGTGATCGGCGGCTCCATGGGCGGCATGCGGGTGCTGGAGTGGATGATCGGCCGGCCCGAACGGGTCGGCGCGGCCCTGGTGCTGGCGGTCGGCGCGCGCGCCACCGCCGACCAGATCGGCACCCAGACCACCCAGATCGCCGCCATCAAGGCCGATCCGGACTGGCAGGGCGGCGACTACCACGGCACCGGGCGCGCGCCCATGACCGGCATGGGCATCGCCCGCCGCATCGCGCACCTGACCTACCGCACCGAGGGCGAGCTCGACCACCGCTTCGAGAACCACGGCCAGGGCGACGAGGATCCGCGCGCGGGCGGCCGCTACGCGGTGCAGAGCTACCTGGAGTACCAGGCGGACAAGCTGATCGCGCGTTTCGATCCGGCCACCTATGTGCTGCTCACCGAGGCCATGAACCGCTACGACGTAGGTCGCGGCCGCGGCGGCGTCGCGGCGGCCCTGGCCTCGACGCCGGTGCCGTGCGTGATCGGCGGGGTGGACTCGGACCGGCTCTACCCGCTGCGCACCCAGCAGGAGCTGGCCGATCTGCTGCCCGGTTCCAAGGGGCTCGAGGTCATCCACTCCAAGGACGGGCACGACGGGTTCCTGACCGAGACCGAGGCGGTCGGCAAACTCATGCTGGAGACCATGGAACTGGCCCGCGCCCAGCGCGTGTCGGGTCACTGAGCCGGCGCTGCCCGAACGGCGGCGCCACTGCTGCCATCGCGCCGGTGTCGCCGCTGCCCGAATAGGGTGTCGCCGCTGCCCGAATGCCGTATGTCCGCTGCCCGGCCGCTGCCACAGCCGACGGCACGTTACGCGACGTATCGGGCCTGTTTCCAGTGAATTGTCCTGACGCGCTTTCGGTTTCGCGCGCATGACGCCTCCGTAACCGGTGTTCCGGAATACGTGTGCAGCGGGCATATCAGCCGTAATGTATTCGGCATGACCGCCGCATTCGATGACATGGATCTCCGCGATCTCGTCGATCTGCTCTCCGAGGACGAGCAGCGTGAACTCCGCCCGGCCATACTCCGTGTCCTGCACAGACTCCCGGACCAGGAAGTGCTGCGACGCGAACTCGGCCGCCGCATAACCTCGTTCTAGCTATCCCCCAGCGCCGCCGGTTCGCACCGGCGGCAGAACAACTCGCTCATCTTTTCCAGCGCCGCGACTCCGGTCGCGGCCCCGGCCCCGCGCCCCGCGAGGCCCCACGGCTCCGCTACGTGACGCCGAGACTGCTGATGGTCGCCGCCAGCACGATGATCGCGACACCCAGCACGGTCAGCCAGACCACATCGAAACCCTTGCTGCGCACCGCGAGCAGACCCACCCGATCGGTGGGCAGCATCAGCCGCAGCGCCGCCGCGAGCAGCGTCGCGCCGCCGAAGAAGAATGTTCCGCGCCGCCAGCGATCCCAGGCCAGGAAGACCACGGCCACCACCAGCACCGCGCCCACCAGCAGCATGGGCAGATTCTCGCGGGCGAACTCCCCCGCACGACTGCTGCGACTCTGGGGTGCGGCATGGGCTGGACTCACCGCACGAGCTTAACCGCCGCTCTGCAATGCTGGATCCCGTGTTCCATCTCGTGTTCTTCGAACCCCGCATCCCGCCCAATACCGGCAACGCCATCCGACTGGCCGCCGGCACCGGCTGCGCACTGCACCTGATCGAACCGCTCGGCTTCGACCTATCCGAGCCGAAGCTACGCCGGGCCGGGTTGGACTACCACGACCTGGCCGTCGTCACCGTGCACGAGAGTCTCGCCGCCGCCTGGGAGGCCATCGCCCCCGAACGGGTCTTCGCCTTCACCGCCGCCGCGACCACCCGCAACACCGAGATCACCTACCGCGACGGCGATGTCCTGCTCTTCGGCCCCGAACCCACCGGCCTCCCCGAGGAGGTGCTCGCCGATCCGCGCGTCACCGACCAGCTCCGCATCCCCATGCTTCCCGGCCGCCGCTCCATGAACCTCTCCAACGCCGCCGCGGTCGCGGTGTACGAGGCCTGGCGGCAGATGGGATTCCCGGGCGCGGTCTGACTAGTCGTCGACCTCGAAGCGTTTGAAGCGGGAGGTCGCGCCACCGGTGAGGCGGACCGCGGACTTGGGGACGCCGAAGTGGGCGGCCAGCAGTTCGATGGCGGCCTTGTTGGCCTTGCCCTCCACCGCGGGGGCGCGGACGTACAGCTGCAGCGCGCCGTCGTCGAGGATCTCGACGAGCGGCCCCTTCTTGCTGCCGGGTTTGATGGTCGCCCGGACCACTGTCACGCCGCTCTCCTTCCCTGCTCCCGGGGCGATTCTCCCGCAGTGCCGCGGATGCCGTGGTGGCGGGAGGCGAACGTGACCGACCAGCTGTCGAATCCGGGCGCGGTTCAGCGGAAGTCGCGGGAGCGGCCCTCGATGCGCAGGTCCATGCGTTGCAGATGGTCGGCGACGATGGTGACCGCGCCCTCCGCGTTCTGCACCCGTCCGCGAATGAGCAGGGCGGGGGCGGTGGTGGCCAGGCGGCGGTAGCGGGCCCACAGGCCGACCGAGCAGACCACGTTCACCATGCCGGTCTCGTCCTCCAGATTGAGGAAGGTGACGCCGCCCGCGGTGGCCGGGCGCTGCCGGTGGGTGACCGCGCCGCCGACCAGCACCCGGGTTCCGTCGCGGATGTCGAGGAGCCGGTCGGCGGGGACGACGCCGAGCGCGTCGAGGCGTTCGCGCAGGAATTCGGTCGGGTAGCTGCCGGGTGAGACGCCGGTGGCCCACACGTCGGCGGCGGCCAGTTCCAGCGCGCTCATACCGGGCAGGGCGGGGGCCGCGGTGGCCGCGCCGGTGCCGGGCAGCCGGTCGGATCGTTCCCCCGCGGCCGCGCCCGCCGCCCACAGCGCCTCGCGGCGGGTGCCGCCGAGGCTGTCCAGCGCGCCCGCGGTGGCCAGTGACTCGGCTTGCGGCACGGTCAGTTCCACGCGTCCGGTGAGATCCAGGAACGAGGTGTAGGGCCCGAGCTCGCGGGCGGCCACGATCTGTTCGGCCAACTCGGCCCCGATGTGCCGGACCGCGGCCAGCCCCAGCCGGATCGCCATCCCCTTCGCCTCCAGGGTCGCCTCGGCCAGGCTGTGGTTGATGTCGGGCCCATGCACGGTCACCCCGTGCCGCCGCGCGTCGGCGACCAGCGACTGCGGCGAATAGAACCCCATCGGCTGGGCGCGCAGCAGCCCGGCGCAGAAGGCCGCGGGGTGATGCAGTTTGAACCACGCCGAATAGAACACCAGCGAGGCGAAACTCTGCGAATGGCTTTCCGGGAAACCGAAATTCGCGAAAGCGTACACCTTCTCGTAAATGCGGTCGGCCACTTCACCGGTGATCCCGTGCAGGTCGCGCATGCCCTGATAGAAGCGGGCCCGCAGCCGCTCCATCTTCTGCGTGGAGCGTTTGGATCCCATGGCGCGGCGCAGCTCATCGGCTTCGGCGGGCGTGAATCCGGCGACGTCCACGGCCATCTGCATGAGCTGTTCCTGGAACAGCGGCACGCCGAGGGTGCGTGCCAGCGCGTTCTTCAGTGACGGATGGTCGTAGTCGGGTCTCTCCCGCCCGTTGCGCCGGCGAATGTAGGGGTGCACCGATCCGCCCTGGATCGGTCCGGGCCGGATCAGCGCCACCTCCACCACCAGGTCGTAGAAGTTGCGCGGCCGCAATCGCGGCAGGGTCGCCATCTGGGCGCGCGACTCCACCTGGAACACGCCGACCGAGTCGGCGCGGCACAGCATGTCGTAGACGGCGTCCTCGCCCAGGTCCAGCCGGTGCAGTTCGACGGTCTGGCCCTTGTGCTCGGCCACCAGGTCGATCATGTAGTGCAGCGCCGACAGCATGCCGAGTCCGAGCAGATCGAACTTGACCAGCCCGGCGGACGCGCAGTCGTCCTTGTCCCATTGCAGGACACTGCGATTCGCCATGCGCGCCCATTCGGTCGGGCACACGTCGGCGATGGGCCGGTCGCAGATCACCATGCCGCCGGAGTGGATGCCCAGATGCCGGGGCAGGCCCTCCAATTCCCCGGCCAGCGCGAGCACGTCGTCCGGGATGTCGGTGTGCTGTTCCCCCGCGACGCCGGTCCACCGGCTCACCTGTTTGCTCCAGGCGTCCTGCTGCCCGGTCGAGAAGCCCAGTGCGCGTGCGGCATCGCGCACCGCGGAGCGCCCGCGATAGGTGATCACATTGGCCACCTGCGCCGCGTACTCGCGCCCGTATTTCGCGTAGACGTGTTGAATGGCCTCCTCACGCCGATCCGATTCGATGTCGACGTCGATATCGGGCGGCCCGTCCCGCTCCGGCGACAGGAACCGTTCGAACAGCAGCTGGTTGGCGACCGGATCCACATTGGTGATGCCGATGGCGTAGCAGACCGCCGAATTCGCCGCCGAACCCCTTCCCTGACACAGGATGTCGTTGTCGCGGCAGAAGCTGACGATGTCGTGCACGACCAGGAAGTAGCCCGGGAAGTTCAGGGTCGCGATGACGTTCAGCTCGTGTTCGAGCTGCCGATAGGCGGCCGCGTTCCCGGCGCGCGGACCGTAGCGGCGGGCCGCGCCCGCGAAGGTGAGCTCCCGCAGCCACGAGTTCTCGTCGTGCCCGTCGGGCACGTCGAAGGGCGGCAGTTGCGGCGCGATCAGCCGCAGGTCGAACGCGCAGTCCCGGCCCAGCGCAACGGCATTGGGCACGGCCTGCGGGCAGGCCGCGAACAGTCGCGCCATCTCGTCGCCGGAGCGCAGGTGCGCGCCGCCGGTGGGGGCCAGCCAGCCCGCCATGTCGTCGAGGCTGGAACGGGCCCGCACCGCGGCCAGCGCCATGGCCCGGCGGCGGTGCGGCGGGGCCGCGAAATGCGCTCCGGTGGTGGCGATCACGGGCAGCCCGGCCCGGTCGGCGAGAGCGAGCAGCCGGGCATTGCGCTCGTCGTCCTCGGGGATGCCGTGGTGGGTGAGTTCCACGCTCACGTGGTCGCGGCCGAAACGGTCGACCAGGTCGCGCAGCGCCGCCTCGGCCGCCGCGTCGCCCTGCTGCAGGGCCTGTCGCACAGTGCCTTTCCGGCAGCCGGTGAGGATGTGCCAGTGCCCGCCCGCGGCCTCGGTGAGCCGGTCCAGGTCGTAGCGCAGGATGCCCTTCTCCCCCGCCGCCATGTGCGCGGCGGCCATCTCCCGCGACAGCCGCCGGTAGCCTTCCTGCCCGCGCGCCAGCACCAGCAGGTGCGGTCCGGCGGGGTCGGGGGTGCCGGTGCGGGGTTCGGAATTCAGTGCGTCCGCGTCGTTTTCGCGGCCGCGCCGCCGGGAGCCCGAGCCGCGTCCGCGCGGCGCGAGATGCGCTCCGGCGCGGGCGGCGGTGCCGATGGACAGCTCGGCGCCGAAGATGGTCGGCATCCGCCATTCCCGGGCCGCCTCGGCGAACCGGACCACCCCGTAGAACCCGTCGTGGTCGGTGAGCGCGAGGGCTTCCAGCCCGAGCCGCACCGCCTCCTCCACCAGTTCCTCGGGCTGACTGGCCCCGTCGAGGAAGCTGTAGGCGGAGTGGGTGTGCAGTTCGGCGTAGGGCACCGTGGACCGGGCGGCCCGCTCGATGTCCCCGGCCTCGTACTTCTCGCGTTTCCGCGACCAGGCCGGGCTGTCGCCGCCGTCGCCCTCGACCTGTTTGCGCGCGGGATCGGGTCGCCCGGACAGCACCCGTTCCATCTCCGCCCACGTCGGCGGGCCGTTGCCCCATCCCATCGGCCCACCTCCTCCACAATCCGACCGGTCTCGAGTATCGAACATACATTCGAAACCGATCGGTCTCTACGGCGGCACGCCAAATGCCCGTGGCGTCGTAACTTACTTTGGAGTAAGTTCGAGGCAATTCCACCTGCAAGGGAGCAGCGATGAGCGACACCTCGGCCGACAACGGCACCGGCTACCTGGCCCGTCGGCGCGCCCGCCGCGATCTGACCGGCAAGCACGTCGTGATCACCGGCGCGTCCTCCGGCATCGGCCGGGCGGCCGCGCTCGCCGCCGCGCAGAAGGGCGCGCTCGTCATCCTGCTGGCCCGTCGCGCCGAAGAACTGTCCACCGTGGTGGACGAGATCACCGCCGCGGGCGGCGCCGCCTTCGCCTACCCGTGCGACGTCACCGACCAGGACTCCGTCGACCGGACCATCGAGACCGTGCTCGCCGCCCACGGCCACGTCGACATGCTGGTCAACAACGCGGGCCGCTCCATCCGCCGGGCCGTGCACCGCTCCACCGACCGCATGCACGACTTCGAACGCACCATGGCCGTCAACTACTTCGGCGCGGTCCGCATGACCCTGGGCCTGCTGCCCGGCATGCGCGAACGCAAGGACGGCCATATCGTCAACATCTCCAGCGCCGGCGTGCAGGTCGCCACCCCGCGTTTCGCCGCCTACCTGGCCAGCAAGGCCGCCCTCGACAAGTTCGCCGAGGTGACCGCCGCCGAGATGCGCTCCAGCAACATCAGTTTCACCACCATCCACATGCCGCTGGTCCGCACCCCCATGATCACCCCCAGCGGCGACCAGGGCGCCGGCACCCAGTCCCCGGAATGGGCCGCCGCCCTCATCGTCCGGGCCCTCACCGAACGGCCCCGCCGCATCGACGTCCCGCTCGGCACCCTCGCCGAATACGGCAACCTGGTGGCCCCCGGCATCAAGGAACGGGTCCTGCACCGGTACTACCGCGCCATCCCGGACTCCCCCGCCGCCAAGGGCGAGACCGTGTCCGAGCCGGAGACCACCGACGTGGAAATCATCGTCCCGCAACGCCATCGCCGCGCCGTGCCCCCGGCCGTCCGCGCCACCGGCACCGCCCTGCGCCGCGCCGCCCGCCTGGTCCCGGGCACGCACTGGTAGTCGGTCACGGAGCCTGGGCGGGAACTATTGCCGCTCAGTCGAGTTGCTGAAAACGATCCAGCACCACCGCGGTGGCGGGTTTGGGCGCCGCGCCGCAACTGGCCTGCCGCGGCGAGTAGGCGGCGGTGCGGGCGGTGACCAGCCAACAGCGGCCGTCCCGATGCGTCACCACGGCCGCACCCGCGAACGTGGCCGGATCGGTCGGGTCTCCGGCATCGGCGGGCGCGGTCTCGACGGTGAGGTCGTCGACGCCCGTATCGGTGATGGCCTGGCGGACCGCTATTTCCGCCACCTGCTCGACCGAGCCGTAGCAGCTGCGGCCGCGCAGGCCCGTGAGCGAGACCTCGCCCTTGTCGGCGGCGGCGAGCATGGCGTGCGCCGAATCCTCGTCCAGGCGGCCGTAAGTGAGACCCGTGGGCAGCACGATGACCGCCGGGGCGAAGCGGTGGCCGCCGGTGTGGGAGCACTCCCACACCCGCTCTGGGTGGGCGGCGGACAGGCTCGCGGCGATGGGACGGCCCAGCAGCGCACAACACTGGTCGCGCTTGCCGTGCGCGCAGACCAGCACCAGCGGATCCGTCACGGCCGCACCGATTCCCGGCGCGGGCCCGTCGACCAGATGCAGATCGATGTCCAGCAGTTCCCGCGGGTCGGTGATCTCGAGCCGCTCACACCACGACCCCTCGGGCCGCGAACTGGCGAGCAGAACCGTTCGGACGCCGGTGAATTCTCGCCGCCCCGCCCGCCGGATCAGGGTGGGCCGCACGTGCGCCGCCTTGGTGCGGGCGGCCAGTTCGGGGGTGATGTCGGGCCCGAGCACCTGGTCGCCGATCACGTCGCGTCCCCAGGCACCGGGCTGTTCGACGCACAGCCAGCCGGGGATGCGGGTCGCGCTCCCGGGTAGGGGAACCTCCAGTGCGGCAGCCGAACACGACAATCCTTCGAACCCCGTCACAGCCGTCCCTCGGTCACAGTGGTTTCCCGTCGATCAGTTTCGCGATCACCTGCTCCAGCCGCCGCTGCCG
Source organism: Nocardia sp. CA-136227 (assembly GCF_050955695.1). Classification (NCBI taxonomy): domain Bacteria; kingdom Bacillati; phylum Actinomycetota; class Actinomycetes; order Mycobacteriales; family Nocardiaceae; genus Nocardia; species Nocardia sp. CA-136227. Next base: position 1,169,705 of record NZ_CP192081.1, on the reverse strand, counting down.
GGCCTCCGGCCGCACCGCGCTGCCCAGGTGGTAGCCGACCGCGATCCGCGATTGCACGGGCAGGGTCTCGAAGAACACGGCGGCCTCCGGGTGCCGGGCCAGCGCGTCCAGGAAGTCCGGCGGCAGGTCGTGTCCGACGGCGTTGTCCCAGCGCCCGTCCGCCTTGGCCCGGTCGATCTCGGCCTGCCCGGCCGGATGCACGATCCCGGCCTCGATCAGTGCGCCCGCCAGCCCCACCTCGTACTGCGTCCACTGGCTGCGCGGGCGGCGCGGGGTGAATCCCATGACGAGGAAATCGTCGTCGAGCTTCCTGGCCTGTCCGTCGATCCAGCCGAAGCACAGGGCCTGTCGCAGCGCGCCGTCATGGTCGAGTGAGGCGTAGGCCGAGCCCTTCTTCGCGAACTTCAGCCAAATGCCGTCCACCGCCGCGTGATTGGCCGACAGCCAGTCCCGGAACGCGGACTCGTCGGGAAACCACAGCGTGGGTCGCTCGGATGCGGACACCGTTCAACTCTAGATACCGGCAGCTCAGTGCCCCAGGAAGGGGAGCACTTCGGCCTCGAAGGCGGGGTAGCGGTCGCGGTGGATGCTGTGCCCGCAGTCGAAGGCGCGGACGGTGCAGTCGGCGAGGCCGGCGCGCAGCTGCTCGAGCTTGTCGGGGTCGACCATGCCGCCGGGGCCGCCGCGCAGGAACAGGGTGGGCGCGGTGATGTCGGACAGCCCGTCCCACCACTCCGGGTAGGGCTTGCGGAACTGTTCGAGCGCGTCGCCGGTCATGGATCGGTCGAAGGCCAGCACCGCGCGCGGGTGCCGCAGCAGGCTGGTGGTGGCGTGCCACAGTTCGGGGATCGACGGCAGCCTGCGGGTGAAGCTCACCTGTTCGTCGCCGGAGCGCAGCGGCAACGGCTGTTCCTCGATCACCAAGCGCCGGACCAGTTCCGGACGTTGCATGGCCACCCAGGAGATGGCGTAGCCGCCGAGGGAATGCCCGACCAGGTCGACGGTGCCGAGACCGATCCGGTCGCACAGCGCGAGGATGTCGGAGCCGAATTCCTCGAACCGGTAGGACGCGGTGTGCGCGCTGCGCCCGTGCCCGCGCAGGTCCGGAATGATGACCCGGCGGCCGCGGCGCACCAGCTGGGTCGCGAACCGGTCCCAGGTGTGCCCGTCGCCGCCCATACCGTGCACGAGGACCACCGGCGTGTCGCTGTAGAGATGGCCGCCCGTGGCGCCGGAATCGCGATAGGCGATCGACACGTCATCGAACTCGACCCGGGTGACCGTTGACTCCACGATTGTCCAGAGTACGGATCGCCGAGTGGTCGCCGCCGCAATTTGTGTGCTCCGCCATATCGAATACAGATACGGTTGCCTATTCATTCACTTGACGAATGAATGCGGAACTGCGCAGGTCCAGGCGTGATACCAAGCGTTTTGACCTGTGAAATAGATCACTTTCACATTTTTCGGTAATCGGTCAGCCCTGACGGTAGCGTGATCCCCGATTTAGCAATACTTGTTTGTCGGGGAAATATGGTTCTCAATGCTGCCGCCCCCGCGGTCGAACTCGATGAACCGAGCCCGCCGCGGCCGACCTTCGCTACCGCCTGGGTCCTCCTACTAGCCGCGCTCTGCGGGACCTTTCTCGCCGTCCCGACACTGCGCTACGACTTCTTCGGTGACGAACTGTATTTCATCGCCGCCGGAGCCCACCGCAGTCTCACCTACGCCGACCAAGGCGTCCTGATCCCACTCGTCGCCCACCTGGCCGACGCCGTCGCCCCCGGCTCCGCGCCGATGCTGCGATTACCGGCGGTGCTGATGACCGTCGCCGCCGTCGTGATCAGCGCCGCGGTCGCCTACGAGCTCGGCGGCTCCCGCACCGCCCAACTGATCGCGGCCGCCGCCTACGGCATCTCCCCGCTCGCCGCCACCCAGGCCGTGCAGCTGAGCACCTTCTCCTTCGACGCCACCCTGCAGGCCGCCATCATCTGGCTGCTCATCCGCTGGATCCGCACCCGCGACGACCGGCTGCTCATCGCGGTCGGCGTGGTCGCCGCCGTCGACCTCCAGGTCAAGTGGTTCATCCCCACCATCCTGCTCTGCCTGGCCGCGGGCATCGTCGTCGCCGGACCGCGGGAACTGCTGTGGCGGCGCGGACTCTGGATCGGCGCGGGCATCTTCGCCGCCTCCGCCCTGCCCGGCCTGTGGTGGCAGAACCAGCACGGCTGGCCCGCGCTGGCCATGAGCAAGGTGATCGGCGCCGAACAGGACGCCGCCGGCGGCGGACCGCTGGCCTGCCTGCCGCAGATGATAGGACTGGCCGGACTGCTCGGCGGCCTGCTCGCGGGCTGGGCGTTCTGGAGCCTGGCCCGGGAACGCTGGCTGCGGCCCTACATGTTCATGCTCGTCGCCTCCGGCCTGCTGGTGGCCGTGGTGTTGTTCGGGCACGGGCGGCCGTACTACACCGCCGGATTCCTGCCGGTGCTGTTCGGCATCGGCGCGGTCGCGCTGCCCTACTACCGCGGCGAGCGCGGCAATCGGGTGCTGCGAGTGATCGCGCTGCCGGTCATCGGGTTGTCGCTGGTGATCATCGCGGCGCTGGTGGCCGCCCTGCCGCAGCCGCCGTCGCGGGTGCACACCGCCATCCGCACCCAGGCCGACTTCGCCATGCGGACCAGCATCTACGGCTACTCGGGCTGGTCCGAGCTGACCGCCGAGGTCGCCGACGCCTACCGGCAGCTGCCCGAATCCGAGCGGCCCAAAGCGATCGTCGCCCAGAACTATTGGCAGGCCGCCGCCATCCAGAACTTCGGCCGCGACTACGGCCTGCCGCCCGTCTACAGCCCCAACCGCGGCTTCGGCTACTTCGGCCCGCCGCCCGGCGACATCGGCGCGGTGCTCTACGTCGGCCTCGACAGCACCGAACCGACCCTGCGCCGCCAGTTCGGCAATGTCCGGGTCCTCGACCATCTCGACAACCCCAACGGGTTCCCCGGCGTGAACACCGGCATCGCCATCACGGTCTGCCGCGGCCCGCTGCACCCCTGGCCGGAACTCTGGCCGGACATGATGGATCTGCACCTGCCGCTCGGCATCTGAGACCGCTACTCGTACAGGCCCTCCACGTGCCAGACGTTGTCGTAGCCGATCAGCAGTAGCGCGCGCAGCCGGGTGGCGTCCTCCGCGTCCAGCTGCACCTGGGCGCGCGCGGCGAAACCGTCCTCGAACCGGTGCGTCCACCACCGGTCGTCCACCGGCCACGGTCCCGCCCAGCCCGACAGCCGCCAGGAACTACTGCCCCAGTGCAGCTGAACCGGATCGGCCGTGAACATGCCGCGATCACTGACCCAGACCGGCGACCCGTCGACCCCCTCCAGCCGCACCTCCGGATGATGCGTGAGCACCAACGCCGGTGCGGGCTCGGGCAATCGGCCCGGCCACGGCTGCGCCGGATCATTCGCCGGCACCGGCTCGTCCCCGAGCGTCACCATGGTGATCCGCTCCTCCGGACCCCGCCCGCCACTGAGCACCCCCATCCGCACCGCGTCCCCGCCCAGCAGCCCCTGCACCCGGATCAATGCCCGCCGCGCCCGCTCCTCGTCCTCCCCGACCCCACCCCACAGCCCCAGCTGCAAGGCCCCGGCCGACACCACCTCCACGGGTTCCAGCCGCAACAGGGTGACGGCGGCGTTCGGCCCGGACTCCCGGTCCTCGACCGGATCCGGTTCACGCTCAGAGGGCTTCGCCCTGTTCCGGTAGGTGCGGGCGCGGTCCAGGGCGCGGCGGGTGAGCCAGCCGTCGAGCTGCCAGCGGACGCGGTCGGCGGTGCTGTCGGGGGTGAGGGGTTCGGCGCAGCGCCAGATACGGGAGAACTCCTCGCCCGCCTCGGTTTCGGCGTGGATCACCAGGCGGGTGCAGGCCACCGCGGCCGCGGCGAGCTTGGTGTGCAGTTCGGCCGCGAGCATGCGGCCCGCGAAGGCCGCCATGTCGACGCGTTCGATCGGCGGGTCGCAGCGCTGTTCGACGGTGAGGTCGGCGGCGGGCAGGCGGGCCGCGGGCGGGCGCTCCGGCAGCGCGCGGGCGCACCGGTGCGCGACGATGGCGTCCGCCCCGAACCGCGACGCCACCTCGGCGGGCGTGAGCGCCGCGAAGTCGCCGATCCGGCGCAGCCCCAGCCGGTGCAGCAGATCCACCAGCTCGACCCGCTGCGGCGCGGCCAGCACCGGCTCCCCCGCCAACTCCGAGATCGGCATGGGCGCGAGGAATTCCGCCCCCTTGCCGGACGGCACCAGGGTGGCGCGGCGGGCGGCGAAGACCGCGGTGGACAACTCGTCGGCGATGCCGATCTGGCATTCCACCCCGACCGCCGCCACCGCGTCGACCAGTCGTTCGGCCGCGACCTCCTCCGATCCGAAGAACCGCGCCGCGCCGCGCGCCGACAGCGCCAGCATGCCCGGCCGCAGCACCTCGACCCCCGGCACCGTCGCGTCCACGGCCGTCACCACGGGTTCGAACAGCCGCGCGTCGCGATCCGGATCGTCCTGTGCCACCAGCAGTTCCGGGCACCGGCCCTGCGCCTCCCGCTTCCGCAGCCCGCGCCGGATCCCCTCGGCCCGCGCGGTCGCCGTGCACGCGATCACCCGATTGGCCGCGAGCACCGCCACCGGCCGGGTGGCCTCGGCCCCCGCGTCGGCGGTGGCCGCCACCGCGGGCCAGTCCGGGCACCAGACGACCAGGACCCGCCTAGGCCGGGACATGGCAGCCGCCCGCGGTGCGGTCAGGACGCGGCATGGCGGGCGAGCCGTAGCTCGGGCGCGGCGGGGACGGCGGTGTCGGCGTCCGCGGTGGACACCCATTCGACGCGGCCGTCGGCCGGACTGAGGGACAGGTGGCCGAGCCGGGGCTGGGCGGAGCGGCCGCGGACCGAGACGTCGAGGCGGACGGTCCGCAACCGGCCGCAGCCCCGACCCAGTCCGCTGTACCCGGCGACTCGGGTGTCGATGTGCAGCGCGGACCCCGACCAGGAGCCGTTGGTCACCATCAGCGTGGAGTTCTTGCCGCGGGCGCGGGCGGCCAGGACGCGGGCGCGGGACATCGGCACCGCGAGCCCGTTCAGCCCGAGAACCACCAGGTCCAGGCCATCGAGCAATACCGAGGCAACTTCGAGGGGATCAGGCCCGGGATCGGAGACCACGGCCAGCCGGTCCAGCCGCGCCCCCATCTCGGCGGCGGCCAGCAGGCCCAGCCGCGGCAGCCCGACCACGGCGGCGTGCCCGCCGGCGCTCGTCACCGCGGCCAGCAGCCCGGAGATCAGCGAGCCTGCGCCGTTGTAGACGACCACCGAACCCTTGGCCAATCCGCCGTCGGGCAAAAGGTTTTCGAGTGCCGCGGGCACCGGCAACGGCTCCCGCCGCGGCTCCGGCGCCACCGGTACGCGCGCCGTGGCCTCGGCGCCGCGCGCCGGGACAGCGGCCATTCGCCGCCGCAACTCCGCCAGCTGTTCCCGCCTGGCTTCCGCCGCCGCACCCATCCAGTGACCACCTCTCCCAGTCGACGGGCTAGCACCGATCCAGCTACCTGACATAATCGAACTCATGTTCGATCAATGCACAGTAGAACTCGAGTCCCGGGACGCGTCAAGAGTCAGTGGCCCCCACCACGGCCGCACAACCTGTGCGACCCCTCCCCGCCCGCCGCCCCACCCGGCGGCAATCGGCTGTCCAGAAAAGAGCGTGGGCGGGTCAGGTGTCGTTTCGTCCGGAAGATCCCCGGACCTCCGAGAATCTCCCACCGGACCCGCATCATCGGAGGTCGTGCGAAACACGGTGTGTCCGTATAGGTCTGGAAAGGAATCCGCGAGACCGCGCCGCAAGACCCAGCAAACCCCGGGTTTCGAACCAGGCCAGTCAGGATGGTTTTCCGCTACCCTGCACCCGTGACCGAACGCGCTCGTCCCATTGTCGGCCCCGATTATCTGGTGGCCGGCCGCTACCGTCTGCAATCCAAGCTCGGCGGCGGCGGCATGGGTGCCGTCTGGCTGGCGACCGATCGCCTGCTGCACCGCGATGTCGCCATCAAGCAGGTCCTCACCACGCAGGGCCTGAGCGAGGACGAGGCGCGCGAGGTCCGCAGCCGGATCATGCACGAGGGCCGGGTCGCGGCCAAACTGTCGCACGAGCACGCCATCGCCGTCTACGACGTGGTGCTCGAGGCCGGTGAGCCCTGGCTGGTCATGGAGTACCTGCCATCACGCAGTGTCGCCAAAGCCCTTGCGCTGGTGGATCAGTTGTCCCCGATCGAGGTGGCGCAGATCGGCGCGCAGGTGGCCGACGCGCTCGCCACCGCGCACGCCGCGGGCATCGTGCACCGCGACATCAAGCCCGGCAACATCCTGGTCGCCGACCGCGGCGACGAGGTCGGCATGGTCAAGCTCTCCGACTTCGGCATCTCCAGCGGCGCCAACGACACCAGCGAGGAGATCAGCGACGTCATCACCGGCACCCCCGCCTATCTGCCGCCGGAGGTCGCCCGCGGGGCCCGCCCCACCACCGCCAGCGACGTATTCTCGCTCGGCGCAACGCTGTACACCGCCATCGAGGGTCAGCCGCCCTACGGTTTCGACGAGGACAGCAATGTCATCGTGGAGCGCGCCGCCATGGCCCAGATCGCCCCGCCCGCCCGCAGCGGCCCGCTCACCGAGGTCCTGCTGCACATGATGGAGCCCGCCCCGCAGCGCCGCCCCACCATGACCGAGGCCCGCAACGAGATCCTCACCGCCGCTTTCGGTCCCGGCACCGCGCCCTACATCCTGAACGCTCCGGTCCGCACCGAGGACGGGACGATTCCGGCGTGGGCTGCCCGCAATTCCGCGGCCGGACTGCGCAGCCCCAACTCCAGCCCGCTGCCGCGCCCGCAGCGCACCACCCCCGCGGCCCCGGTCGCGGCGCAGCCCAAGCCGAAGGGCTTCGAGTTCGATTTCAGCAAGCTGGGCCCGAACGCGGGCCCGCTGGCGGTGGCGATCGGCCTGCTCATCGGCCTGCTGATCATCATCGTCATCCTGGTTGCGCTGTAAGCGCTTCCGATCGACGCCCTCAGTCGATGCGACGCCGGTGCGCCCATCGGGTGAGGGCGTTCCGGTTCGACTGCTGGGTCTTGCGCAGCACGTTCGAGGCGTGGGTCTCCACCGTCTTCACCGAGATGAACAGCGTCTCGGCGATCTCGCGATAGGTGTAGCCGCGCGCCAGCAGCCGCAGCACCTCCAGTTCGCGCGGGGTCAGCGAATCCAGTTCCGGATCCAGCGGCGGTTCGGGGACCTGCGACTTGCCGGTGAACGAGTCCAGCACGAACCCGGCCAGCCGCGGCGAGAACACCGCGTCCCCGCCCGACACCCGGCGAATGCCGTCGGCCAGTTCCGGCCCGGAGATGGTCTTGGTGACGTATCCGCGCGCGCCCGCCCGGATCACCGCGATCACATCCTCGGCCGCGTCGGACACGCTGAGCGCCAGGCACACCGGCCCGGCGTCGATGCCCTGCAGCACCGCGACGCCGCCGCCGTCGGGCATGTGCACGTCGAGCAGCACCACGTCCGGCGCGGTCGCCTTGATCCCGGCGATGGCCTCGCCGACGCCGCCCGCCTCGCCGACCACCTCCATATCGGATTCACGGCTCAGCTCCGCCCGCACCCCGGACCGGAACACCGCATGATCGTCGACCAGAAAGACCCGGACGCTCACCTAGTTCTCCTCACCCTGACGAACCCTGCCCCCATCGGTACCACAAACCCCGGCCCCCGGCGCGCCCCGGAACTCACAGCTGCGCGGCGTCTTCCGGGCCGTCGGTCTGCACCACCAGCCGCTCGTCGCCGCCGTCCTTGCGCGGCATGAAGATTCGCACCTCGGTGCCGTTGCCGGGCGAGGACTTGATCTCCACGTGCCCGCCGCGCCGGTCGATGCGGGCGTGAATGGACTTGGCCACGCCTTGACGGTCCTTGGACACCGCGTCCGGGTCGAAGCCCTTGCCGCGGTCGCGCACGAAGACACTCACCTGATGCGGCTCCACTTCGGCGTACAGGTCGATGGTCGGCACCCCGGCATGTTTGGCGGCATTGACCAGCGCCTCCCGGCTGGCCCCCAGCACCGCGGTGAAATGCTCCTTGGGCAAACCGATTCCGCTGTCGTCGAGATCCATCGACACATCGCCCACGGTGACCGGGGTGACCTTCACCCCGTGCTGATCCTCCACCTCGCCCGCGATGGTGCGCAGCGCCGCGGCCAGGCTCGACTGCGCGGGCCCGGCGTCCTCGAACAGCCACTTGCGTAGCTCGCGTTCCTGACTGCGGGCCAGCCGCACCACTTCCTGCGGATCTTCGGCCTGGCGCTGGATCAGGGCCAGCGTCTGCAGCACCGAGTCGTGCAGATGCGAGGCGATCTCCTCACGTTCGTCATTGCGGATCCGTGCCGCCCGTTCGGAATTCAGCGCCCGCACCATGCGCAGCCACAGCGGCACGGTCAGCAGTCCGGCGCCCACCAGGGTCACCGCCACCGCCAGCAGCGCCGATCCGAGCGAACTCAGATTGATCCGCCCCAGCACCACCACCCCGAGCCCGACCACGATGAGCGTGGCCCCGCCGACGATGCGCGCCCACGTCACCACCGACGGTTTGGCGGGCAGTCCGATGACCGATCTCGGTCCGTCCGCATCGAATTCGCGCCACACCAGCGCCGCGCCGACCGCCACCACGATGATCGGCCCCACCACGTGCGCGGCCGTCCCGTTGAACAACCACGCGGTCGACACCGACAGCGCCATACCGAGCAGCGCCATACCGATGGCCTGCCGCCGTTCGGATCCGGTCGGCGGGGCCGCGTCGGCGCCCGCGGGCGTGAAGATCCACAACATGCCGTAGGCGACGATCCCGGCCCCGGCGAGCGCGGACAGCAGCACGAACGCCATCCGCACCTTGAAGACATCGATCCCCAGGTGATCCGAGAGCCCGCCCGCGACCCCGCCGACCACACGCCCACCCGTGCGCCGCACCAGCTTGGGCTGGGTCGCCACGGTGGCGGCCCCGCGGGCAGGGTCGTACAAGGGCGCGGACGGATACATGCCTTCGATACTGGCACGGGTATCCGACACCCGGCATCGGGAAACACCCCGATTCGACCCCTGAGCCGCCGTTTCGTCCGGACCGGCCGGAAAATGGGCGCTGACCTGGGCCGTATCCCATTCGGTCCGGCACGCCCGGGACGCCGGGCCGATGATCGTTCCGCGCCGGACCGGATTATCGCTCACCCGCGCCCGAACTGCGTTTTCACACCCTGACCGGGTAAATCTCTCAACCCGGCAGCAGACCCCGCTCCCAGGAGCTGAGCGCGATGTCGGACTCCTCGATGACCTCGATGGCCTGCTGGGAGGTGAAGCGTGCCTCGTCGATCCGGCCGGATGCGCGCAGGGCGGCGGCCAGGAGCAGCAGGGAGCGGCCTTCGATGCCGCGGCCGCCCCATTCGGCGGCGATGATCGCCTCCCGGGCCGTGGTCTCGGCGGCGGGGTGGTTCCCGGCCAGCAGGTGGGCGCGGGCGAGGAGCATGAGAGTCCAGCCCTGGATGGAGCGCGCGCCCGAGTTGCGTGCGATGTGAACGGCCTTGGCGCACAGGCGTATCGCGTCGGCGCGGGTGCCCCGGCCGGCATCGACCGTGGTGCTGCCGAGCAGTGACAGGGATCCGGCTTCGAAATGGAGCATGCCGGCCTGCCGGGTCATGGCCAGCGCCACCTGCGCCGCGTCCTGCGCGGGTCCGGCGGCGCCGATCCACAGGAAGCTGTAGCCCGCGAAGTAGTGGGCGGCGAACGCGACCAGCGGGTCCCCGGTCTGTTCGGCGTAGCGCAGGCACTCGCGATACTGGTGCGCCACCCGCGCCTCGGTGTCCTCCATCCAGCAGATGCCCAGGTGCGCGACCGCGGCGGCCCCGGCCAGGCGCGCACTGGGCGGCGGGCCGTCCGCGGCGAACGCGTGCAGGAGATGATCGCGGCTGAGCCGGTACCGCGTCATGGTCGTCGCCAGCCCGGAGCCGAGCGCGATATGCAGGCGCTGCCGGGCCACGGGGTTGCCGAGCCGGCTCGCCGCGTCCAGCACGGTCGTCAGGGCCGCCGACAGGTCGGGGGTGTGCGGTCCCTCGCCGGATTCGGTTGCCGCCAAGGCGATATCGGCCATCAGGTCCACGCTGCGGCCGCCCAGCCGGGCGGCCTGGCGGCCCAGCGCGATCAGATTGCGACGCTCGCCGAAGAACCACAGGAATCCGGCGGTCACATCGGGGAACGCGGTGGGCGGGTAGTGCGTGGCGGCGAGCTCGCCCGGCAAGGTGGTTCCCGGATTGATCACGGAGTTCAGGGATTTCATCGTGGCCAGGTAGTAGTCGAGCAGATCGACGACGGCGTCGGAGGCATCGGTGTCGCCCGCCCGGCGGAGCGCGAACAGCCGGACCAGGTCGTGATAGCGATAACGGCCGGGCGAAGGCGTCTCCAGCAGGCCGAGATTCACCAGCGACTCGCAGATCTCCTCGGCGTCGTGGACGGACATGCCGAGGATGGCTGCCGCGCCGTCGAGGAACAGATCGTCGCACTCCGGGGCGGCGAGCCGATGGAAGGCCCGGCGATGGTCCGGGTCGAGCTGGTCGTGGCTGAGCTCGAACGCGGCCTCGACGCTGACCTCCCCGGCCCGAAGCGCCGGCAACCGCTGCTGTTCGTCGGCGAGGCGCGCGGCCATGCTCGCCAGCGTCCACCCCGGTCGCTGCGCCAGACGCGCACCCGCGATCCGGATCGCCAGCGGCAGCGCACCGCAGTGCGCCACGATCCGCTCGACCGCGGCGGGTTCGGCGACCGCGCGTTCCTTGCCGACGATCTCCCCGAGCAGAATGGCGGCTTCGCGCGGCGTCAGCCCGGCCGGCTGGACCACGGTCGCGCCCGCGATCTCCGGCATCGCGACCCGGCTCGTGATCAATACCGCGCAGCCCGCCGACCCCGGCAGCATCGGCTTGACCTGCGCCGCGCTCGAAGCGTTGTCGAGCACCACCAGCAGCCGCTTGCCGTCCAGCACGCTGCGCAGATACGCGGCCCGCGTCTCCAGCGTCGCGGGTATCGCGCCTTCCCCCACCCCGAGATCCCGCAGGAAGTCACCGATCACGTCGAACGGCTCGGCCGGATTGTTCCCGGCCCCACGCAGATCCACATACAGCTGCCCGTCGGGAAACCGATCCCGGATCCGATGCGCGACCCGAATCGCGAAGGTGGTCTTACCGATCCCGCCCATCCCCGTGATCACCCCGACCGCCACCGCGGCCGGTGAATCGGCGATCAGCTGCGCCGACAGCCGTTCGCAGGCCTCCTCCCGTCCCGTGAAATCGGCGATGGCCCGCGGCAATTGGTGCGGCACGGCCGAGGACTCGGCCGCTGACGAGGCGGCCGCCTTCCACAGGGTCCGCCAATCGGTCAGGTTCGTGAGCGCGGCGGGCATCGGGCGGCCGGTGGCGCGCGCCATGTCCATCAGCGTCAGCAGGACCGGGCTCAGGGATTCGAAGCGGGCGGGCACACTGCGTCCGACCCGCCAGTCACTGACTCGCTGGATGGTCGCCCCGCCGACGTCTCCCCGCGCGCGGGTCGCCCGCATCCTGGCGTTCGCGGCCGCCACCACACCCCGCAGCGTGGGCTGCCCCGCCGCCGCGAACAGCCGCCCGAAACGCGCGGCGAACTCCGCCCGCGGCGAGACGGTGTCGGCACTCGCGCCGGAGTCCGGACTCATGGCCACCGCCCCATCGATCGTGATCTGCTGTAGGACACAGGATCTCACGGCATCGGAGCGGACGCTCGAGTCTTCGGAGCGGAATAGGGCCCGGTCCCGGCCGGTTGGAGTCCACGAGATTCCGAACAGGACAGGTGAGATGAACGCATTCAACGAATCGGTGATCGCGGAGTTCCGCGCCAACGGCGGCAAGGTCGGCGGCCCCTTCGAAGGCCGCACCAATATGGTGCTGATCACCACGACCGGCGCGAAGTCCGGCCGCCCCACCACCAACCCGCTGGTCTACGTCCCCGACACCGACCGCATCGTCCTGATCGCCTCCAACGGCGGCGCCGACAAACACCCCGCCTGGTACCACAACCTCCGCGCCAACCCGGAGCTCACGATCGAACTGGGCACCGAAACCTACACCGGCAAAGCCGAATTCCTCACCGGCGAGGAAGCCGAAACCCTCTACACCCGCATGATCGACCTGATGCCGGTCTTCGCCGAGTACCGAGCCGAAACCACCCGCCGGATCCCGGTCATCGCCGTCCACCGCCGACCCGCGTAGCGCACGTCCGGACGCCAGGATCGGCATACCGCACACCAGCGCGGTGGGCTCGGGGCATGGACCGTCGTTGACCGCGGTGAGGGGCAAGTTCAGGTGGGCATTCAGGGTCATCCCCGATGTGCCTGGGCCGGGGCCGACAGCACGATGGATGGCATGACGAGAACGAGCGACTGGTCCAAGGGTGCTGGGCGTACCGGCTTCTCCGATCAGATTCAGGATCTGTGGCAGACGCGGCCGGTGCGGTTTCCCAAGGACGGGCCGATCGCGGGCGTCGCCGTCGGGTTCGGCCGGCGCTACAACGTGGACCCGGTGCTGGTGCGGGTGGCGTTCGTGGTGTCGGCGCTGTTCGGCGGGGCGGGGGTGGTGCTCTATCTGCTGGGGTGGCTGCTGCTGAACCAGGCCGGAGACCAGTCCTCGGCGGCGGAGTCGCTGTTCGGGCGCGGCCAGGCGTCGCAGCCCTCGTCCAAGACCATCGTGCTCATGGTGGCGTTGGGGATCGCGGTGAGCACGATGGGTCCCGTCGGAGTGGGACTCGGCGGGTCCGGGGTGATCAGTTTCGCGCTCATGCTGGGCGGGTGGTGGCTGCTGTATCAGCGCCAGATGCAGCCGCCCACAGGCTATTTCGAGCCGTCGGCGGTCACCGATCCGTTCAACACCGGGTATCCGGGCACCGCGAGCCCGTACTGGACCGGCTATCCGGGCACCAATGCGGTGACCTTCCAGACGTACGGGCCGTACACGACGCTGCCCGACCGCTACGAGCCCGACCCGAACCAGCCGCCCGCCACCGCGCCGCAGCCGGAACCGGTCGTCACGCAGAAGCTTCCGGAGACCGAACAGGTCACCGAAGTACTGGAGACCCGGTACGCGCCCGCATCGTCGGTGTCCGACACCGTGATCCTGCACAAGTCCGAATCCGCTTCGGGCCCCGGCGCTTCGGAGCAGTCGGACGAACCGGCGGAAACACCGGCGACGGCTGTCGATCTCACCAAGCCGAAGACCGACGACGATGACGGCCGCACCCCCGAGCCCCCGCCGACCGACGTAGAACCCCCGACCCTGCACCGGATTCCGCCGGCCACCGACCGCCCGCGCGCCGGATTCGGCCCCGCCCCGATCTCCCCCGACTTCGGCCCCACCCCACCCGGCTGGGATCCCCTGGGCGTGGCCCCGCTGGCCTGGCAGCTGCCCGAGCCGACCACGCCGGTCCAGCAGGTCGTCCAGGCTCCCCCGCCCCGCCCGCGGTCCCGGCTGACCGCCGTCACCATCGGTCTCGCCATCCTGGCCGCCGCCGCGGCGGGTTCGATGGCCGCGTCGGGCGTGGATTGGATGACGCCCGGCCGGATCGGCGCCGCCGCACTGGCCGTGGTGGCCGTCGGCCTCATCGTCGGCGCGTTCCTGCGCCGCGGCTACGGCCTGATGGTGGTGCTGGCCCCGCTGGCCGGTTTCGTGATCCTGGCCTCGCTGATCGGCCCGATCCAGTTCGACGAGGGCGCGATGGGCGACCACAAGTGGTCCGCCGCAACCGATTCCGAGCTGCTGCCCGTCTACCACATCTCGATGGGCTCGGGCACCCTCGATCTGAGCCAGCTGAAACTGACCGAGGATCGCGCGGTCGAGGTGAAGGTGCGCATGGGCGATGCCCGCGTGGTCCTGCCGTCGAACCTGCGCGTCAATACGACCTGCAATGTCCGCATGGGTGATTCGAACTGCCCGAGCGGAATCTCGGGCCCGGCGACGGGCCCCGTCCTGAACCTGACCGTCGACGTGCAGATGGGAAACGCGGAGGTGAACCGTGGCTGAGAACAAGAATCGCCGACCCTCGTTCGCACTACTGCTGGCCGGCCTGCTGGGCCTGGGTGTGAGTGTGTGGGCCTTCATCGGCCCCCACTTCTGGCCCGTCTCCGGCGGTCTGTCGCTGGGCTGGATCGTGGTGATCGCCGCCATCGTGGTGGGCGTGATCCTGGTGCTCAGCCCCAAGAAACACCGGGAGTAGACCGCACGCGCCGCCCCCACCCCCTCGCCGGGGGCGGCGTCGCCCTCCTTCCCGGAACTGCCCTTCCGAGAAGGCCGAAGGCCCCGCACCTTTCGCAGGTGCGGGGCCTTCGCGTTCAGCGGGGAGCGCTCACTCCCATTCGATGGTGCCCGGCGGCTTGCTCGTCACGTCGAGCACGACGCGGTTGACGTCGGCCACCTCGTTGGTGATGCGGGTGGAGATCCGCTCCAGCACCTCGTAGGGCAGGCGGGTCCAGTCGGCGGTCATGGCGTCCTCGGACGAGACCGGACGCAACACGATCGGGTGGCCGTAGGTGCGGCCGTCACCCTGCACGCCGACGCTGCGGACATCGGCCAGCAACACCACGGGGCACTGCCAGATCGACTTGTCCAGCCCGGCGGCGGTGAGCTCCTCACGCGCGATGGCGTCGGCCTGGCGCAGCAGCTCCAGCCGGTCGTGGGTGACCTCGCCGATGATGCGGATTGCCAGACCCGGACCCGGGAACGGCTGGCGCGCAACGATTTCCTCGGGCAGCCCCAGCTCGCGGCCGACCGCGCGCACCTCGTCCTTGAACAGCAGCCGCAGCGGCTCGACGAGCGCGAACTCCAGATCGTCGGGCAGACCGCCGACATTGTGGTGCGACTTGATGTTCGCGGTGCCCGCGCCGCCACCGGACTCGACCACGTCCGGGTACAGGGTGCCCTGCACCAGGAACTCGACCTTGGTCTCGCCCTGCTCGCCGACCACCTCGGAGACCGCGTCCTCGAACGACCGGATGAACTCCCGGCCGATGATCTTGCGCTTCTCCTCCGGATCGGTGACGCCCTTCAGCTCACCCAGGAACTTGTCGACCGCGTCGACGGTGACCAGCTTGGCCCCGGTCGCGGCGACGAAATCACGCTGCACCTGCTCACGCTCGCCCGCGCGCAGCAGACCGTGGTCGACGAACACACAGGTGAGGCGGTCACCGATGGCCCGCTGCACCAGCGCGGCCGCGACCGCGGAGTCCACGCCGCCGGACAGACCGCAGATGGCGTGGCCGTCGCCGACCTGCTCGCGCACCTGGGCGATGAGCGCCTCGGCGATATTGGCGGGCGTCCACGCGCCCGGGATGCCGGCGATCTCGTGCAGGAACCGGCTCAGCACCTGCTGGCCGTGCGGCGAGTGCAGCACCTCCGGGTGGTACTGGACGCCGGCGAGCTTGCGCGCCCGATCCTCGAACGCGGCGACCGGCGCGCCCGCGGAGGTCGCGGTCACCTCGAACCCGGCGGGCGCGTCGGTGACGGCGTCGCCGTGGCTCATCCACACCGGCTGCCGGGTGGGCAGGCCGCCGTGCAGGATGCCGCCGTCGACGCTGAGCTCGGTGCGCCCGTACTCGCGAGTCCCGGTGTGCGCCACCGTGCCGCCCAGCGCCTGCGCCATGGCCTGGAAGCCGTAGCAGATACCGAAGACCGGCAGGTCCAGATCGAACAGCCGCGCGTCCAGCTGCGGCGCGCCCTCGGCGTACACGCTGCTGGGTCCGCCGGAGAGGATCACGGCGAGGGGCTGCTTCTCCGCGATCTCCTCGACGGTGATCGTGTGCGGCACCACCTCGGAATACACACTCGCTTCGCGCACCCGGCGCGCGATCAGCTGCGCGTATTGCGCGCCGAAATCGACAACAAGGACTGGTCGCTGGGTTTCTGCCACCTGCACAGTCTAGTGAGCGATTTAGGACACACTCCCCCCGGGCGACCCCCGCTCCCGCCCGCCCCGACCTGCGCGCGAATCACGGTGGACCGCCACCCCGGGCCGGAGTGCGCCGCGGCCTCGAAAGGGGTAGCCCGCCCGACCCGGAAGTGGTGGCATCGGGACGGTATTCGCGTCGGAGGTGGTTCGGATAGGGCCTTCCGCCCTCGCGTGGACGGTAATTCCTACCCGACCGCGGGGGCCGAGCGACACCCGCTGTGCCGGTGGGCAGGAAAGCTCGCCGGTTTGTCACCGGTGCTGGCTATCCTCTACCTCGTGCCATTCGCCCGTGCGATCGATGCCGAGATCCACTACGAAGACAGCGGGGGCGAAGGTCCGGTTGTGCTGCTGGGGCACGAATTCCTCATGGACCGAACGATGTTCGCGTCGCAGCAGGCGGCGCTGACTCCGGAGTTCCGGATCGTGACCTGGGATGCGCGCGGACACGGCCGCACCCGCGACGAGGGGCTGCCGTTCACCTACTGGACCTCCGCCCGGGACGCGCTGACCGTGCTGGATCAGCTGGGCGCGGGCCGGGCCGTGGTGGGCGGAACCTCCCAGGGCGGTTTCATCGCGCTGCGCACCGCGCTGCTGGCCCCTGACCGGGTCGCCGCGCTGGTGCTGCTCAGTAGTGAGGCGCACGAGCCCACCGCCGCCGAACTCACCAATGCCCGAAAGTTTCTGGACAAGTGGCACGAGGACGGCCCCCGCCCCGCGCTCGCCGAATACCTGGCCCGCTGGCTCATCGGCGACGACGACTGGTATCGCGCCGTCTGGGTGAAACGCTGGCTGGCCCGCGACCCGTCGGCCACCGAGGTCGCCGCGGGCGCGCTCCTGGGCCGCGACTCGGTGCTGGAGCGATTACCCGAAATCACCTGCCCCACTTTGGTCATCCACCCGACCCGCTCGGGCGTGCCCCGCTCACACGCCCGGGAACTGGCCGAACGCCTGCCCCGCGCGCACTATGTGGAGATCGACGGCGCCCGGCAGACGGTGAACATGACCCACCCGGTAGCGGTGAACTCCGCGATCCGAGAGTTCCTCCGCGATATCGCGGTACCGCCGCTGCGAGATTTCAGCGCCTGGCCCGGCAGCCGCTGACTCCCCCGCCTCTCCGCGCCTTCAGCGGGCGGCTGAGAGCCGTCCACCGTTCTGCACCCGTGCCGGCGGTTGCCGGCCAAACCGATTGTGGACGTACCCGGGGAGTTACCCGGATCGTCACGACATCAGTTGCCGCGTTGAGAGACGCCCGGATCGAACGTCGGGTCATCGCAGTAGCGCCCCTCGAACACTGTGTGAGTGTGCAAGGGGCGCTACATGTTCCAGCCGTTGTTTCTAGCCGCGCACGTTCAAACCGACCTTCTGGAATTCCTTGAGGTCGCTGTAGCCGGTCTTGGCCATCGAACGACGCAGGCCGCCAACCAGATTCAGCGAGCCGAACGGGTCGTTGGACGGGCCGTTGAGGACCTGGTCCAGCGGGACCCGCTCCTCGTCGACCGCGTACGGCAGCACCGCGCCGCGCGGCACCGACGGGTGCGCGGCGGCCGAGGGCCAGTACCAGCCGTTGCCCGGGGTCTCGCGGGCCATGGCCAGCGGCACGCCCAGCATGACCGCGTCCGCGCCGCAGGCGATGGCCTTGGCGACGTGCCCGGAGGTCAGGGTCTCGCCGTCGGCGATGACGTGCACGTAGCGGCCACCGGTCTCGTCCAGGTAGTCGCGGCGCGCGGCGGCGGCGTCGGCGATGGCGGTGGCCATGGGCACGCCGATGCCGAGCACCTCACCGGTGGTGGTGGAGCCCTGCATCGAGCCGTAGCCCACGATGACGCCGGCCGCGCCGGTGCGCATCAGGTGCAGCGCGGTGCGGTGATCGGACACGCCGCCCGCGACCACCGGCACATCCAGCTCGGCGATGAAGGTCTTGAGGTTCAACGGTTCCCCGTCGCCCACGTGCTCGGCGGAGATGATGGTGCCGTGCACGACCAGCAGGTCGATCCCGGCCTGCACCAGGCTCGGGGTGAGGGCGCGTGCGTTCTGCGGGCTGACCCGCACCGCGGTGGTCACCCCGGCGGCGCGCACCTCGGCGACCGCCGCGGCCAGCAGGTCGGCCTTCATCGGAGCGGCGTGCAGCTGCTGCAGCAGCGCGACCGCCGCCTCGGTGCCTTCCTTCTCCGCGACCTCGGTCAGCTGCTGCACCTTGGCGTCGACGTCGGCGTGCCGGGCCCACAGGCCCTCACCGTTGATGACGCCCAGGCCGCCGGCCCTGCCCAGTTCGATGGCGAACTTCGGCGAGACGAGCGCGTCGGTGGGATGCGCGAGGAACGGGATCTCGAAGCGGTACGCGTCGAGCTGCCAGGCCAGCGACACCTGCTTGGAGGAGCGGGTCCGGCGCGAGGGCACGATGTCGATATCGTCCAGCTCGTAGGTGCGCCGAGCCGTCCGGCCCATGCCGATCTCGACCATATCGCGCATCGTTGTTCAGTCCTTTCGGGTTCGGTTGCCGGACATGACAAAACCGGTCCGCGGCGATGCGCGAACCGGTTCGGTCCGGCTACGAACGAGTGGTGTAGTTGGGAGCCTCGACGGTCATGGTGATGTCGTGCGGGTGCGACTCCTTCAGGCCCGCCGCCGTGATCTGCACGAACTGCGCCGCCTGCAGATCCGGAATGGTCTGCGCGCCGGTGTAACCCATGGCCGCGCGGAGACCGCCGACCAGCTGGTGGATCACCTGGTCCAGCGGGCCGCGGAACGGCACCCGGCCCTCGATGCCCTCGGGCACCAGCTTCTTCTCCGACAGCACGTCGTCCTGGAAGTAGCGGTCCTTGGAGTAGGACTTGGCCTCGCCACGGCCCTGCATGGCGCCCAGCGAACCCATGCCGCGGTAGCTTTTGAACTGCTTGCCGCCCACCAGGATCAGATCGCCCGGCGACTCGGCGGTACCGGCCAGCAGCGAACCCAGCATGACGGTGGAGGCGCCGGCCGCGATGGCCTTGGCGATGTCACCGGAGTACTGCACGCCGCCGTCGGCGATGACCGGCACACCGTGCGGCTTGCACGCCGCGGTGGCCTCCAGGATCGCGGTGATCTGCGGCGCGCCGACACCGGCGACCACGCGGGTGGTGCAGATGGAGCCGGGGCCCACACCCACCTTCACCGCGTCCACACCGGCTTCGACGAGCGCCAGCGCGCCCGCGCGGGTCGCGACATTGCCGCCGACGATCTGCACGCGGTCGCCGACCTCGGCCTTGATCTTGGAAACCATCTGCAGCACGCCCGACTGGTGGCCGTGCGCGGTGTCCACGATGAGCACGTCCACGCCGACCTCGGCCAGCGTCATGGCGCGCGCCCACGCGTCCTCGCCGACACCGACGGCCGCGCCGACCAGCAGCCGGCCGTCGCGGTCCTTGGTGGCGTTCGGGTACTGCTCGGTCTTGACGAAGTCCTTGACCGTGATGAGCCCGCGCAGCTTGCCGGAGCCGTCGACGATCGGCAGCTTCTCGATCTTGTGGCGGCGCAGCAGGCCCAGCGCGGCCTCGGCGGTCACGCCCTCCTGCGCGGTGATCAGCGGCGCCGGGGTCATCACCTCGGCGACCTTGCGGTCCTGGTCGACCTCGAACCGCATATCGCGGTTGGTGATGATGCCGACCAGCATGCCGCGCTCGTCCACCACGGGCAGACCGGAGATGCGGAAGCGGGCGCACATGGCGTCGACCTCGGCGAGGCTGTCGTCGGGGCGACAGGTGACCGGGTCGGTCACCATGCCCGCCTCGGACCGCTTCACGGTCTCGGCCTGCGCGGCCTGCGCCTCCACCGACAGATTGCGATGCAGCACGCCCATACCGCCCGCGCGCGCCATGGCGATGGCCATGCGCGCCTCGGTGACGGTGTCCATGGCCGAACTCACCAGCGGGGTCCGCAGCGAGATGTCGCGGGTCAGCTTGCTGGAGGTGTCGACCGAACTCGGGATCAGATCGGAGGCCGCGGGAAGCAGCAGCACATCGTCGAAGGTGAGGCCGAGCATGGCGATCTTGTTGGGATCGTCGCCGCCCGTATGGGGGCGGCCTGCGTTACGTTCGCCCGTCACGGGACTGCTCATTCGGATCGACCCCTCCTGGACCTCGGCAACACCCACCGGGCCGGGTCCCGGCGGATGCGTAGATGAATGGCAATGCCGGCGATTGCTACCCGGCCTTTGGTCAACCATGGTATCCGTCCGTGAATTCCTGGCCGCACCCGCGCCCGGACCGCCGTCGACGGCGGTCCCGGCGGCCGCATCCGCTGCGTTTTGTCGGCTCTGCCATTACTGTGTCGGCTGTCACGACACGACCGTGCCCGCCCACGCCAGCAAAGTGCGCTGTACCACCAGCGAAGTGGAGGCAAATCCCCTTCAGCGCTGGCGCACATGGGGTGGTTCTGCGTACCGTGGGACTGTGCGTGACCATCTACCACCTGGCTTGCCGCCGGATCCATTCGCCGGAGACCCCTCCGACCCGTCGGCCGCGCTCGATGCCATCGAGCCGGGGGAACCGCTGGATCCTCACGAGCGCCTAGCGGTCGAAGAGGATCTCGCCGACCTCGCGGTGTACGAGGCACTGCTGGCCCACCGCGGCATCCGCGGTCTCGTGGTCAGCTGCGAGGACTGCCGGCAGGATCACTACCACGACTGGGACATGTTGCGCGCCAACCTCCTCCAGCTACTGGTGGACGGCACGGTGCGACCGCACGAACCCGCCTACGACCCGACGCCCGAGGCCTACGTCACCTGGGACTACTGCCGCGGCTACGCGGACGCTTCCATGAACGAGGCACTGCACGGCGACGGATTCGACGGATTCGACGTCTGATTCATCGGAAAGGGCCTGCATCCCCTGGGGATGCAGGCCCTTTCCGTTTTCGACTGATGAAACACCGATGGCCGCAGGGCTATCGGGACATGCCTAGTGCGTTCCCGGCACCGGAACCGGCACCACGGGGGCACCGGGCGGCACGGCGAGGGACGACGGCAGCACCGGCGGGATCGTGATCGGCTGCTGCTGAGCCGGCGGCTGCTCGTGGGTGGGCGGCTGCCCGCCGCCCGGAGTCCCACCCTCGGTATTGCCGATGGTCGGCACCACGACCGACGTCGGACCGCCCGCGGTCGGCGGCGCCGTGTGCGGCTGGGTCTCCACCGGCGGCACGGTCGGCACCTGGGTCACCGGCGGCACCACGGGCTGCGTGGAGATGCCGCCACCGGTGGCCGGATTCGGGTTCGGGTTGGTGCCGCCGAGGATCGACGAATCCACCGTGGTCGGCGGATTGCCATCCGTCTTGACCGGCGGAACGACCGGCGACACCGGCACATTCGCGGAGGACGGCACGACCGGGGCCTTGGTCGTGGCCGGGGCCACCGCCGCCAGCGACTCGGCAACCTTGGGCGCCGTCGCCTGCAGCTGGGTGTAGAGCTGCTGCCAGCGATCGGTCAGGCTGTCCTTCTTGCCCGAGTCGTTGACCTGCGAAGCATTGTCCGCGGCCCGCTCCATCAGCGGCTTGGCCTCGTCGGCCTTGCCCTGCGCGATGAGCTCCTTGGCCTGCTCCAGGTCGCTGTCCGCCCGCGAGACCACGGTGGACTGGGCCTGTTCGCTGAACACGACGGTCTTCATCCGCCAGAGCGGATCGCCGGGACTCGCGTTGTAGGAGAACGCCGTCAGGCCACCGAAGATGAGCGCCAGGGCCGCCGCGGAACCCAGGATCGGCCGGACGAGCCGTAGTCGCCCGCGGTTGCCCGCGCCGATTCTGGCCTGTCGTGCACCGATCTCCTGATTGACCGCGGCGACGATGGCATCCAGGTCCGGTCCGGCCGGCAAAGGCTCGGCCACGATCTCCGCACGCCAGTCGGCCAACAGGGCCGCCAGCTGGTATTCCTCCGAAGTACCCGTCTGCACGGGACCGTCACCGGAGATGGCGTCGATCAGCGCATCGTCGCGTCGCACCGCGGCGATATCGACCGGCCCGGTATCACCGGACGCCTCGGCGTAGGGACCGCTGTTCTGCGATCCAGGTCGCGCCTTGAAGTCGCCCCGACCGCGCTCGCCATCCCTAGCCATACATTTCACCTGCCCTCGCCACTTGAGACTTGAGTTTCGCGAGTGCCCGGTGCTGGGCGACTCGTATAGCACCCGCCGTACTGCCCACGGCGACTGCAGTTTCTTCAGCCGACAGACCCATGACCAGGCGAAGGATCAGGATTTCTCGGTGCTTCTCCGGCAATGTCGCCAACAGTGCGTTCATCTGTCGGCTCGTTTCGGATTCGAGAGCTCGCTGTTCCGGTCCCTGGTCGGTGGATATGACATCCGGTACTTCGGCCATGGCGTCCGCCTTGTTACGGGCGGAATTTCTGTGGGCGTCCGCGACCTTGTGCGAGGCGATGCCGTAGACGAACGCCATGAACGGTCGACCCTGATCCTGATACCGGGGAAGAGCGGTCATGACGGCCAGACAGACCTCCTGCGCGACGTCGTCAGCGGAGAGTTGGCCGCGTTCGGCCGTTCCGATGCGCGCACGGCAATACCGCACCACGAGGGGGCGGATGCTCACCAGTACCTGGGAAAGGGCCGCCCGGTCGCCCTGCGCTGCGGCAGCGACGACAGCGGGATCCAACTCCTCACCCGTGTTGTTCATCGTCAGAGCTGTTCCTGGCGTTTACGAGAGTGGCACGGCGGCGGGATGGCGAGCCGATGCTTCCGCGGAGGGGCGGAACGGTCCAACAATAGCGGCTGGCGTACTGGCGCCAATCGTTACGGGGTCGTTCTCGGGGCAGTCTCAGGGAAGTGCCGGAGATCACTCAGGGACGATCGGTGGATCAATCAGGGACGGCCGAGAAGCTCGCTCGCCGAACGCAATCGCCCGCCGCGAGCGGCCAGCAACCGCGCGCACTCGGCCGCCACGGCCGCGCCGTCACCACCGGGTTCGACACCGGAGCGGAGCATGGCGCAGGCCCAGCGCAGCGGGAGCAGCTCGTGTTCGGCACAGGCCCGGTCGACTTCGACTGCGAGAGCACGGGATCGATCGAGGTCGCCGGCGGCGGCGCTGGCGGCGGCCAGCAGTAGCCGAGATTTCACTCGATGCCGCAGCGAGGGCGAGTTTTCCGCGAGCGCGACGGCGGCCTCGGCGTGCGCCAGGGCGGGATCTGCCGGAACCGGGCGATCGCCCGCGGCGGGATCGGCCGCGGGGGCGGAGATCAATCCGGAGCCGGGGGCCGACAGCGCCGTCTCGGCACTCACCCAATGCAACCGCACGCGCGGCCGCCACGCCGTGTCGGCGGTGGCCAGGTGAACGTCGAGATAATTGCGGCAACGATTCAGCAGCCGGGCGGCAAGCGCCGGGCGGAGGGTGCCCAGGGCATCGGCGGCGAGTCCGGTCAACGCGTCGCAAACGGCTTCCGCGGAGCGGATCTCCGCGAGTGTCGCGGCGGGCGCGGGATCGGCGGCGGCGAGCGCGGGCAGCGCCAGGGCGGCGGCGCGCCCGTCCACGACAGCGGCGTGGTTGTGCCAGCCGAGCTGGCGCAGCAACGACGCCTCGGTGCTGTGGGTGAGCGACAGCAGGGCGGGGTCGGTGGTGCCGCGCCGGGCGTGGCGGAGTTCGGCGCGCGCGGCGGCGTAGTAACCGATTCCACTCAGCGAGACAGCGCGCAGCCAGGATCCGGCGGCGTCGGGAGCGGCGGGCAACCCGGCGGCAGCACGCTCGGGCGCGGAACCGAAAGCGGCGTCGGCGAGTACGGAGTTCACTTCGAGCACAGGCACAGCCGCACTGTAACCAGTGGCCGGACATGTGAGGGCAGCCGCCATAGCATAGTTCGCCAGCTATCGGCCAGCATTCACCGGAGTCATTGTGTTTCCACTCCGTAAATCTGTCCTCGCTATCGACCAGCACGCCCGTAAGGAATTCGTATAGCGTTTCGCGCTATTAACCCGGCGGCCTCGAAGCGGCCATCTCTACCCTACTCAGCGCCGGATGTCCAATGGCTGAGATCACTCTGATCGAGAGCCTTGCATAGATCGCAGCATCCGGATTCGGGTCCAAAAAGCCTGTCCTACCAGCAGTTTTACCAAGTCGGATGGGCTATCACAGCCAGGTCACGGCGCTGGGCAACCGATCAGTATCACCACAGGCACCCCATCTTGTAAATAGCGCGGATGTTAATTCTCTAATGTGCAGGTATTCGGCTCGAGTCGAATGAAGCTATTGACTCGAATTCGTTTCGCGACCTAACGTACGTCATCGCCGTCGTTGGCGTCGTGCTGAATTGCGGCGCCGATGAAGTGCGATCGCCGGGCCACGGCGATGCGGCCACCTGTTTGCCACCAGCACCGCTCGACAATGCCGACGAGCTCGCACCAAGAGGAGTTCACCATGCCGATGCCAACCCACCTCCCGGGGCCGAACGCCGATGTATGGGATTGGCAGATGCGCGGATCCTGCCGCGGTCAGGACTCCGCCGTGTTCTTCCACCCGGACGGCGAGCGCGGCCGGGCGCGAGCCCAGCGCGAGCTACGGGCCAAGGAAATCTGCAAGGCCTGCCCGGTGCTGCTGCAGTGCCGTTCGCACGCGCTGAAGGTCAGTGAGCCCTATGGCATCTGGGGTGGCATGTCGGAGACCGAGCGCGAGCTGCACGCCCGCCGTAACCGCCGCCGCATCGTCGCGTAATCCGGGCGCCCGCAGGCACTCTCGGCAAACGCGCGGGACCGGTGTTCACCAGCGGCGTCCCCGATGCGACAGCGGGCCGGGCTCGAGATTCTTCCCCATCCTTTCGGGGTGGCGCGCCGAATAGCTAGCAAACACCCGGCACCGCCCGGCGGGGTGGGCAACCTCCGGCGCGTCACGGCGTGTCTTCGATGTCACGATTGCGACGTTTCGGTCATATCGGAAAATCGCTGTGCCACAGTCGCTTTGCCGAATACCCCACCCGAGAGGAGGTCATAGCGGCACGCTACCCTCGTGGCCGATGACACAGAACGGAGCGTTGTGACAACGCGGCCGCCTGCCGCAGAGGGCGACTCGTTCCAGAGCTCGAGGGACGGACGAGGGGTGGATGCACCCAGCGTGGACTCTGCGGTGACGGCGCGCGCAGCCGAAAGTCTCGAACTCGCCGCACTTCTCGAGCGTTGCGGGCAGTCCGATCAGCAGGCCTTCGCCGAGCTGTACGACCGCACCAGCGCGCGAGTGTTCGGCCTGGTCCTACGCGTGCTCCACGATCCGGGATACGCGGAGGAGACCACTCAGGAGGTCTATCTCCAGATCTGGCGCACGGCCGCCAATTTCGATCCCAACAAGGGATCGGCTGTCACCTGGTTGATGACGCTGGCCCATCGCCGCGCGGTCGACCGAGTCCGCGCCGAACAGGCCCACGCCCAGCGTGAGGTCGCGTACGGCACCAGCGCCCTCGGTCACGAATTCGACGAGGTCACCGAGGAGGTCGGGCGGCGGCTGGAACAGCAGGCGGTGCTCGCCGGGCTGGCCACCCTGACCGAGACGCAGCGGGAGGCGATCTCGCTCGCGTACTTCGGCGGTCGGACATACGCCGAGGTGGCGGCCTATCTGGGCGTAGGGTTACCTACCGTTAAGTCCCGTATTCGGGACGGACTGACACGACTCAAGAAAAGTTTGGGAGTGACGTGAGATGAACGAAAGCCAGATCGATCTCGCGCACACTGTCGCGCTCGGATCGATCGGCGACGAAGATCAGCGCGCAGTGGCGGACCTTCTGGATACCGATGACCCCGTACTGCGTGCCGCCTTCACCCTGGAAGTGCAGCAGACCCGAGAAGCGCTCGCGATGGCCGCGTCCGTGCCGGCCGTACCGCCCCCGCCCGCCCTCCGCGACCGCCTTCTCGCCGCGATAGCCACAGACCCGGCCCCGCCGACCCCGATTCACCATTCGCACACCGCTCTCCGCAACGGAAACGGCCGTTCGTCGTTCCCCGTGAGAGATTGACCCACCGCGCGCCCCGGAACGCTCTCCGGGGCAATCTCCCAATTCCACCCCGCCCCTACCCTTTCAACCGGTAAGGGCACCCCCGGGTAGCGCCCCAATCAAATGGGACAATTCGGACACTGGAACTCCGTGCGCGCCCTGCGAATTCATGCCCGCACGCAGCCGTCGAGACGACGTGCTCCACAGCCTGAAACGCCGAGGCCCCCGGACGGAATCCGTCCGGGGGCCTCGGTGTCACCGATCGATCAGTGGGAGTGGCCGGCGTGGGCGTCGGCCGCTTCCTCGACGGGCTTGTCGACGATGGCGGACTCGGTGGTCAGCACCATGCGGGCCACCGAGGTGGCGTTCTCGACGGCGGAGCGGGTGACCTTGACCGGGTCGATGACACCCTCGGCGACCAGGTCGCCGTAGGTGAGGGTGGCGGCGTTGAAGCCGTTCTCGCCCTCGGTCACCTTGGAGACGACGACCGCGCCGTCGACACCGGCGTTGCTGGCGATCCAGTACAGCGGGGCCAGCAGGGCCTGACGCACGACCTCGACGCCGACGGCCTCGTCACCGGACAGCGAGTCGCGCAGCGCCGGCAGCGTGGCGGCGGCCTGCACCAGGGCGGTGCCACCGCCGGGGACGATGCCCTCGGCGACCGCGGCCTTGGCCGAGGCGACCGCGTCCTCGACGCGGTACTTGCGCTCCTTGAGCTCGGTCTCGGTGGCCGCGCCGACCTTGATGACGGCGACGCCGCCGGCCAGCTTGGCCAGCCGCTCTTCCAGCTTCTCGCGGTCCCAGTCGGAGTCGGTGTTCTCGATCTCCTTGCGCAGCTGCGCGACCCGGCCGTCGATGTCGGACTGCGCGCCCGCGCCCTCGACGATGGTGGTCTCGTCCTTGGTGACCACGATGCGGCGGGCCTTGCCCAGCACGTCCAGGCCGGCCTCACGCAGGGTGATGCCCAGGTCCGGGTTGACCACGGTGCCGCCGGTGACGATGGCCAGGTCGTCCAGGAACGCCTTGCGGCGGTCACCGAAGAACGGGGCCTTCACCGCGACCACCTTGAGGGTCTTGCGGATCGCGTTCACCACGAGGGTGGACAGCGCCTCGCCGTCGACGTCCTCGGCGATGATGACGACCGGCTTGCCCGACTCGGCGATCTTCTCCAGCAGCGGGAGCAGGTCCGGCAGCGAGCTGATCTTCTCGCGGTTCAGCAGGATCCACGCGTCCTCGTAGACCGCCTGCATGGTCTCCGGGTCGGTGACGAAGTACGGGGACAGGTAGCCCTTGTCGAACTGCACGCCCTCGGTGATGGCGACCTCGGTCTGCAGACCCGAGGACTCCTCGATGGTGACGACGCCGTCCTTGCCGACCTTGGTCAGCGCCTCGGCGACCAGGGCGCCGATCTCCTCGTCCCGCGAGGACACGGTGGCGACCTGCGCGATGGCCTTCTCGCCGTTGACCGGGGTGGCGGCGGCGTGCAGGGCGGCGGCGACCGCGTCGGCGGCCTTGCTCATGCCCTTGCCCAGGGTCATCGGGTTGGCGCCCGCGGCGATGTTCTTCAGGCCGCCCTTGATGAGCGCCTGCGCCAGCACGGTGGCGGTGGTGGTGCCGTCGCCGGCGACGTCGTTGGTCTTGGTGGCGACGCTCTTGACCAGCTGCGCGCCCAGGTTCTCGAAGGGGTCCTCGAGGTCGATGTCGCGGGCGATGGTCACACCGTCGTTGGTGACGGTCGGGCCACCGAAGGCCTTGGCCAGCACCACGTGCCGGCCGCGCGGGCCGAGCGTGACCTTGACGGCGTCGGCGAGCTTGTCGACGCCGCGCTCCATAGCGCGACGAGCCTTCTCGTCGAACTCGATCTGCTTTGCCATGTACCTACTCCTGTGAAGGTCGGGGGCGAACGCACTCCGCCCCGGGCCGGTTGCTGTATTGGCAGCTGCGACTCCGGGGCGGTGTCTCTCGTAAGGGGTTCAGGGGAAGCCCCCTGGGCCCCGAGAGTTGGAGCGTTCTTACTTGGTGACGACGGCCAGCAGGTCGCGGGCCGACAGGATCAGGTACTCCGAGCCGTTGTACTTGATCTCGGTGCCGCCGTACTTGCTGTAGATGACGACGTCGCCTTCCTTGACGTCCAGCGGGATGCGCTTCTCGCCGTCCTCGTCCCAGCGGCCGGGGCCGACGGCGATGACGGTGCCCTCCTGGGGCTTCTCCTTCGCCGTGTCAGGGATGACCAGACCGGAGGCGGTGGTGGTTTCGGCCTCGTTGGCCTGGACGAGGATCTTGTCCTCGAGCGGCTTGATGTTCACGCTCGCCACGTTGAGCCCTCCACTTTCAGGGGATTCTTCTCGTCCGGGGCTGTTCCCCGGACGCACGGTTTCGGTCATGTGCGTGACCCTGTGCAATCAGCCCCGTCGTCGCGGGTGCCGGGACCCCTGCTCAGTAGTCATCAGCTGGCACCTGAGCACAAATACCAGTGCCACCTAGCACTCTATACACGGGAGTGCCAGCGCTCAAGGCAAGGGGCTGCCAGCGCACCCTCCTGACACGACTCGCCGACGTGACGGCCCGGGAATCTGAGGTCTTCCAAAGAAATCCGAAAATCTGTAACGTTCGGATAACGGATTGTGACACCATTGACGGCGGCCACGCGGCGAGACCGAATCGGTTGCGTCACGCGCGCCGTCGACAGTTACACATCTGCTTCACCCCGCTTTCCGTGCGGCAACCCCGCGCACGGGCTCGAGAAGAGAGCAAGACCGCAAGTGATCAGTGGCAGGTCCGGATGCCCCATCGGACGCGAGCCCGCCACGGTCCGTAGCTCGCCGGAATCGTCCGCTACCCGTTGGGCGCGCCCGGAGTCCGTTCGAGATGGTCGTCTCCACCAGGACCATCCGCTCGAAGGGAGGTGAACATGCGAACATCCCTCGGCATCTCGGCCGGGAGCGAAGTGGTGTGCTCGGCGACGGTCGCCACCGCGCCCAACGGCGCCCAGAGCTTCGACTACCGGGTCGTGACGGCCGATACCGCGCACTCCGACCTCGGTGATCTCGTGGCCTCCTCGATCGAGTTGATGACCACCCAGATCCCCCGCGACACCGTGCATCCGGTCGGCGCGGGCGCCCGGAACAACGGCCACCACGAGCCCGACTCCACCCCGCCCGGCGATATCGCGGTCGCCTACCGGGACCGCGAGCAGGCCCAGATCATCCGGTCCGCCATCGGGCGGCAGCGCCACGGCGTGCAACTGATTCCGGAGACCACCGCGGCCCTCGCCTACCTGCGGCACACCGGCCTGCTGGACCGCTGGGACACGGTGGCGGTCATCGACATCGGGGCCAAGGGCACCACGGTCTCGGTCGCCGATCACGCCGACGACACCGTGCTGCGGTCCGAGCGCATCACCACCATCGGCGGCAACGCCATCGACGAACTGATCCTGCAGCACCTGCTGGACTGCCACCTGTCGCGGCGCGGCATCCGCCCGAACCGCGGCATCCTGCTCAATCGCAGCCGCGCCGCCAAGGAGCACCTGTCGGTGGTCCCGGCGGTGACCATCGATCATGTGGCCGGGCAGCCGCTCAAGCTGACCCGGGTGGATTTCGAGGAGATCGTCGCCGATCTGCTGCACGATCTGTCGGTGTTCGCGCGCGGCGTGTTCACGCGGGCCCCGAAGTTCCCGGAGGCGGTCGCGGTGATCGGCGGCGGCGCGAACGTGCCGATCATGGTGGTGGGGCTGGAACGCCAGCTCGACATCCCGGTGGTCACGGTGCCGGAGCCGGAGTCCGCGATCGCGAAAGGCGCGGCGCTGGTAGCGGATTCGACCGTGCCGACCGCCTTCCCGGTGATCGGCCTGGGCTCGGACGCGCCGATCGGCACCTTCACCAAGCTGGCGGGCACGCTCGCCGGGGCGATCGTGGTGGTCGGGCTGATCGTCGGGTACGGGGTCAAGGAGTTCGTGATCGAGGAACCGCAGCCCGCGCACTACTCGCCGACCTCGACGCAGCAGCCGCCGACCACGCCGCCCGTGCCGACGACCACCGTTCCGGCGCCGAGTTCGGGCAACCCGACCACGAACCAGAACCCGAGCCACCGCACCACCGTCGCCGTGCCCCCGGCCCAGACCGGTTCGGCGAACGGCACTCCCACGGTCGTCCCCAGTGTCACCACCCAGCAACCGCCGCTGCGTCCGGACCCGGATCTACCCCAGATCCCGTTCCCCGCGGATCTGCCGCGCCTGCTGGGCCCGCTGCTGGGCACCACGCTGCCGCCGATCGATCCGGAACCGCACGTCTCGCCGACGCCGCGCGCCACCGCCTATGCCGCCTCCCAGCGATTTCAGCGGCCGGCTCTGAGCCGTTGACCGTCGGCGCCCGTGCCGGGCGACCACCGCGGTCCGACTCTCACAGGTAGCTGGTGGAGACCGGCAGGCCCGGATCGGTGGCCACGGTCAGCGCGGAAGGCTGTGCGCCGCCCGCGATCACGTGCGCGCCGAGGGTGGCGATCATGACGCCGTTGTCGGTGCACAGGCGCGGCTTGGGGACACGCAACGTGATTCCCGCTGCCGTGCACCGCTCTTCGGCCATCGACCGGATGCGGGAGTTGGCGGTCGCGCCGCCGCCGAGCACCAGGGTGTCTACGCCGACGTCCTGCGCCGCGCGCACCGCCTTCATGGTGAGCACGTCCGCGACGGCCTCCTGGAAGGAGGCGGCGATATCGGGGATGGGCAGGTCGCGGCCTTCCCGTTGCGCCGCTTCGACATAGCGGGCGACGGCCGTCTTGAGGCCGGAGAAGGAGAAGTCGTAGCGCGGGTCGCGGGGTCCGGTCATGCCGCGCGGGAAGGCGATGGCCTTCGGATCGCCATCGGTGGCAATGGAATCCAGGACGGGTCCGCCCGGGTAGCCGAGACCGAGCAGCCGGGCCACCTTGTCGAAGGCCTCGCCCGCGGCGTCGTCGACGGTGCTGCCGAGTTCGGTGATGGGCTGTCCGAGGTCGGTCACCTGCAGCAGGTGGGTGTGCCCGCCGGAGACGAGCAGGGCGACCGCGGGCGGCATCGGCCCGTGCTCGAGGGTGTCGACGGCGACGTGCCCGCCCAGGTGATTGAGCGCGTAGAACGGGATATCCCAGGCCGCCGCATAGGCTTTCGCCGCCGCCACGCCGACGAGCAGGGCACCGGCGAGGCCGGGGCCGATGGTGACGGCGAGCGCGTCGGGCTTGCTGATCCCGGCGGTGGCCAGGGCCCGGCGCATGGCGGGCACGATGGCCTCGAGGTGTGCGCGCGAGGCGATCTCGGGCACCACGCCGCCGAAGCGGGCGTGCTGGTCGACGCTGGAGGCGACCTCGTCGGCGAGCAGTTCGCAGCTGCCGTCGGGCAGCCGCCGCACGATGCCGACTCCCGTTTCGTCGCAGGAACTTTCGATACCCATGACGATCATGACGAGACCTCGGCGTCCTTGGTGAATCCGTCCTGCGGGAATCCGGCCATGGCCGGTCGCCGCATGGTGTACGCGTCGGCCCCGCTGGGCTGGTAGTAGTTCTTGCGCAGCCCGATGATGTGGAAGCCGTGCTTCTCGTAGAGCGTGATGGCGGGCGCGTTGTCGGTGCGGACCTCGAGGAAGACGGGTCCGCCGCGGCGTCCGGCCTCCAGCAGCAGCGCCTCGAGCAGCAGGGTGCCGATGCCGCGCCGGTGCTGGTCCGGGTCGACGCCGATGGTGTGGACTTCGGCCTCGGGGTGTTCGGCGGTGCCGAGCAACGCGATTCCGGCGTAGCCCACCATGTCCCCGCCGGCGTCGCGGGCGGTGATGTAGCGGTTGTGCGGTCCGGCCAGTTCCGACAGGAACGACACCTCGTGCCAGGGATCGTCCTCGGGGAACAGCACCTGCTCGAGCTGTGCGCAGCGGGTGACGTCGGCGGGCCGCATCGGTTCGATGCGGATGGTCATCGGCCCACCTGCGCGTAACTCTTCTCGACGGCGTCCGGGCGGCGCAGGTACAGCGGCACCAGCGGGGCGGGGACGGCGCCGGACAGGATGTCGGCGGCGGCGCAGCGCACCAGCCCGGCCGGGGACGGCGTCTCGACCGGCAGCACGGGCAGGTCGAAAAAGTCGACGTGCGAGGCGGATCCGGCGATCAGGGTGGCGGCGGCCTGGTCCAGGTCGCCGGGCTTGCTCACCTCGGGGCCCTCGCAGCGTTCGAGGACGAGGCTGCCGGGGACGGCGCGGTAGCGCGCCCAGTACACCTCGCGGCGGCGGGCGTCGGTGACGACCAGCAGTTCCACCGGGTCGGAGCTCTCGCGCAGATAGCTCTCGGTGTCGGCGGCGATGGCGTCGAGGCTGCACACCCCGTACACGGGGATGCCGAGCGCGTCGCCGAAGGCGGCGGCGGTGGCCATGCCGACCCGCAGTCCGGTGAACGGCCCCGGCCCGATACCCGCGACGACCGCGGCGATATCGGCCCGCGAGCGGCCCGATTCGGCCAGGCAGGTCAGGATCTGGGGGGTCAGCACCTCGTTGTGCGCGCGTGCGTCCACGGTCACCTCGGCGGTGATCGTGGTGATGCGCGGTGCGTTCGACCCGGGTTGCGCCGGTTCCAGTTCCACCAGTCCCGCTGTGACGGCGGGAGTCGCGGTGTCGACAGCCAATATCAGCATGATTGCCTCAACAATACCGGGTGGTACAGCCCACTCGGCGTGGTGTCTGCCTGCGGGAATCTCGCGCCGGATCAGGTGGCGGCGACCCACTCCCATTCCGCGGTGCGGACATCGGACTCGGGTTCGCGGCGCAGCTGGATCCGCAAGTGGCGGTCGGCCAGGTGTTCGGCCACACCGAGACCCCATTCCACCACCACGACGGCGTGGTCGAGATCGGTGTCGAGGTCGAGGGCGTCGAGTTCGTCGAGGTCGCCGCCGAGCCGGTAGGCGTCCACGTGCACCAGCGCCACCGCGCCCGGGTGCGCGCCGGCGCGGTGCTGGCGGGCGATGATGAAAGTCGGTGAGCTGACCCGTCCTTGGACGCCCAGCCCGGCGGCGATGCCGCGGGTGAGCGCGGTCTTGCCGGCGCCCAGCGGGCCGTCGAGGATGACCAGGTCCCCGGCCTGCAGCTGTTCGGCGATCTCGCGGCCCAGCGCCTCGGTGTCCTCGACGGTGACGAGCGTGCGGTGGTCGTTCACCGGTCACCGCCGATGTGGTCGCGCACGACGCGGCCGCGCGGATTGCACACGATCTCGTAGTTGATGGTGCCGAGCGCGTCGGCCCATTCCTGGGCGCGCGGCTGTCCGGGTTCGCCGCCGAACAGCACCGCGGTGTCGCCCGCCTGGACTCCGGCCTCGTTCTCGCCGAGGTTCACCACGATCTGATCCATGCACACCCGCCCGATCTGGGTTCGGCGCGCGCCGCCCAGCCACACCGAGAACTTCCCGCCGAGGGTGCGCGGCACGCCGTCGGCGTATCCGGCGGGCAGCAGCGCGACGGTGGTGTCGTGTTCGGCGATCCAGTCGTGGCCGTAGGAGACGCCTTCCCCGGCGGCGACCCGCTTCACCCGCAGCACGCGGGCGCGGAAGGTCATGGCCGGGCGCAGCCCGAAGTCGGACAGTTCGGGAATCGGTGACAGTCCGTAGACGGCGATGCCGGGGCGGACCATGTCGAAGGCGAGATCCGGGCGGGTCAGCGCGGCAGCGGAATTCGCGATGTGCACGAGTTCGGGTTCGAGGCCGTGTTCCTTGGCGGTGGCGATGAACTCGAGGAAGCGTTCCCGCTGCCGGTCGTTGACCGGGTGCTCGGGCTGATCGGCGAGCGCCAGGTGCGAGAAGATCGCGCGCAGCCGCGCGGTCCCGTCGTCGACCAGCCGGCGCAGCAGCTCCAGGACCTCCGGGTATTCGGCGGCGGGAATCCCGTTGCGGTTGAGCCCGGTATCCACTTTCAGGCTGACGGTCGCTGGGCGCCCCAGCTGCCGGGCGGCCGCGGCCACCGCCTCCAGCTGCGCGAGCGCCGACACCCCGATCTCGATATCGGCGGCGATGGCGCTGCCGTAGTCGGCGTCGGAGGTGTTGAGCCAGCACAGGATCGGCGCGGTGATCCCGGCGGTCCGCAAGGCCACCGCCTCGGCGACCGTGGTGGTGCCCAGTTCCCGCGCCCCCGCCGCCAGGGCCGCCCGCGCCACCTCGACCGCACCGTGGTTGTACCCGTCGGCCTTCACCACGACCATGACCGCGGCGTCACCGGCGTGCTCGGCCAGAATGCGCACATTGTGGGCGATGGCGTCCAGGTCGACGAGGGTTTCCACCTGTGGGTCGGGCTGCTTCACACCACCGATCCTGCCATCCGGGCAGGGGCGATTCGCGTCACACCCGAGTCGGGGCGGCCGTCGCGGGGCGGAATCAGATCGCCGCGGCCAGTGCCGCGGGCACGGCGGCCAGGGCTCCGGCGAGGGCTTCGGGGCTCGCCGGCAGCAGCGGCAGCCGCACGTTCGGGGTGGGGATGCGGCCCTGCGCGGCCAGAACCGCCTTCACCACAATGGGATTGGGTTCGGCGAACAGGGCGTCGGCCAGCGGGGCCAGCCGGTTGCCGAGGGCGCGGCCGGTGTCGAGCGCGCCGGTGCGCCAGGCCGCGATCAGGTCGGCGTAGGCCGCAGGTGCGACATTGGCGCACGCGAGAATCGCTCCGGTCGCGCCCAGCGCCAGCAGCGGGGCGGCGAACAGGTCGTCGCCCGCCAGCACCGAGACGTGCTCGGGGACGCGGGCCAGGAAGGCCACCGTGGTCTCGTCGATGCCGCCCGCCGTGTACTTGAAGCCCGCCACGTTCGGCAGTTCGGCCAGCCGGCACAGGGTTTCGGCGCCCAGGGTGCGGGAGGTGCGGTATGGGATGTGGTAGATCAGCACGGGCACCGGGCTGGCGGCGGCGAGGACCCGGAAGTGTTCCACCACACCGTCTTCCGAGGGCCGGTTGTAGTACGGGACCACGGCGAGGGCGGCGGTGGCGCGCGGGTCGAGGGCGGACAGGGCGCGCGCCGAGTCGTGGGTGGCGTTCGAGCCCGCGCCCACGATCAGAGTGACGTCGCGTTCGGCGCAGACGCGGGCGCAGATATCGATGACGCGCCGCTGTTCGTCGTGGGTGAGGGTGGTGGGTTCGCCGGTGGTGCCCAGCGCGACGAGGCCCGCCGCACCGGCGTCGAGGACCTCGTGGGCGAGCGCCTCCAGGGCGTCCGCGGCCAGCTCGTCGTCGGCGGTGAAGGGCGTGACCAGGGGAACGTAGAGGCCGTTGAATGTCATGGCACCAGCCTGGCCGAGCGGATGCGTCAGGTCTATTTCACGTTTCTATCCCCGAGCATAAGATCAACTGATGCTGGATGTCCGTCGCCTGCGTCTGCTCCGCGAACTCGCGCACCGGAAGACCATCGCCGCGGTCGCCGACGCCCTCACCTACACGCCCTCGGCCGTCTCCCAGCAGCTGACCGCCCTGGAACGCGAGGCCGGGCTGCCGCTCCTGGAACGCACCGGCCGCAGCGTCGTCCTCACCCCCGCCGCGCTGCGTCTGGTCGAGCACACCGAGACCATCCTCGCCGTCCTGGAGCAGGCGACCGCCGAACTCGCCTCCGCCCGAACCGAACTCACCGGCACCCTGCGTATCGGCGCCTTCCCCACGGCTGTCCACCACATCCTCTCCCCCGCCCTGGTCTCCCTCAGCCGCGACCATCCGCTGCTGGAACTCCTGGTCACCGAACTCGATCCGGCCGCCGCCCCCGCCGCGCTGCGCGCCGAAACCCTCGACATCGCCCTGCTCCAGGAATACGACTACGTCCCCCTCACCCCCGAACCCGGCCTCGACACCGAACCCCTCTTCGAGGAGACCATCCACCTCGCCACCCTCACCCCCGGCCCACTCACCGCCCACTCCGATTCCCCCTGGATCGCGGGCACCCCCGGCACCCTCTGCTACGAAATGACCGTCCGCGCCTGCCTGGCCGCCGGCTTCACACCCCGCATCCGCCACCACGCCGACGACTTCGGCACCGTCCTCAACCTGGTCGCCGCGGGCCAGGGCGTAGCCCTCGTCCCCGACCTCGGCACCCATTCCGCCCCGGCCGCCGTCACTCTCACCCCGCTCCCCACCCGCCGCCGCACCCACCTCGCCTACCGCCGCGGCACCGGCGACCACCCCGTCATCGCCGCCGCCCGCACCGCCCTGCACAACGCCGCCACTACCGGTTGATGTGGCCCTCCCCCGCGAGTTCGCGGAGCGTGCCGATGGCCTCGCGGACATGGGAGAGCAAGGGGGACGCGGAGATCGGGGCGCCCGCGGTGGTGGCGGAGTGGGCGGCGAGGTTGGCGGCCAGGGCGTGGACTCGGGCGGCGGCGGCCGCGGCCCAGGCGGGATCGCGGCCGGCGGCCAGCAGGGCCGCGATGATGCCCGAGAGGACATCGCCGGAACCGGCGGTGGCGGCCCAGGAACCACCGGCCTCATTGACGATGACCGGATGGCCGGGGCTCGCGATCAGGGTGGCCCTACCCTTCAAAAGGACTGTGACCTGCCAGGATTCGGAGAGTTTGCGAATCGCGGCGACTCGATCGGGGCCGGGTTCGGCGCCGGTGAGGCGGGCGAACTCGCCGGCGTGCGGGGTGAGGACCGTGGGGGCGGCGCGGCCCGTGACCAGGGTCGGGTCGGCGGCCACAAGGGTGAGGGCGTCGGCGTCCACCACGACGGGGAGGTCGGTGGCGAGGACCTCGGCCAGGCGGTCGCGGGCTGCGGTATCGGTGCCCGCGCCGGGGCCGATGACCCACGACTGCACGCGTCCGGTCGCGGGAATGGATTCGGCGGCAATCACTTCCGGGAAGTGGGCGAGCACCTGCGCCGCGCCGGTCCCCGCGTAGCGCACCATGCCGGAGGTGGCCGCGACCGCGCCGCCGGTGCACAGCACGGCCGCGCCCGGGTAGGTGCCGCTGCCCGCACACACACCGGTCACGCCCTGCGTGTACTTGTCATCGAACGGTCCGGGGACGGGCCAGCCCGCGCCGACCGCCCGTGGTTCGAGCGCGATCAGATTCGGCTCGGGCAGCCGTAATCCGATGGGTACCAGCTCGATTCGGCCGCAATACGGTGCGGCCAGGGCGTGCACGGGCTTCAACGCGCCGAAGGTGACGGTGACATCCGCCCGGACGGCCGGACCGTTCACCGCCCCCGTGTCGGGGTCGACGCCGCTGGGCAGATCGGCGGCGATGATCGGGCAGCGCACGCCCGCAACCAATTCCGCCGCGACCGGCCGCAGCGCCCCACGCCCGGAAATCCCGACGATGCCGTCCACCACCAGGTCCGGCAGGCCCAGGATCGCCTCGGCCACGTCTTCCCGCGCCGCCGCGTCCCCGCGCGGCTCGTGCGCGGTGGGGGGAGCCTCGACGATTCGCCCGCCCGCCCGGTGCAGCGCCGCCAATCCCTCGGCGTGGGCGCGCTCGGGGGCGAGCAGGATCGCGCGGACCGCGACGCCGCGGCGACGCAGGAAGGAGCCCGCCCACAGCGCGTCACCGCCGTTGTCGCCGGAGCCGACGAGGAGGGTGACCGCGCGTCCGGCGATGCCGCCGGTACGTTCGCGCAGTTCGCCGACCACCACCTCGGCAAGGCCGAAGGCGGCTCGTCGCATGGGCATTCCGGCGGGTACGCGGGTGAAGAGCTCGGCTTCGGCGGCCCGCACCTCGTCGGCCGTGTAGTAGTCGAGTACCGCGTGGTCGCGCACCGCCGGTGCGGTCATGGGTCGCCTCCCGGATTCGGACTGCCTGCCGTTGTGGAGACTACGCCCGTCGGTTCGCCGCGCAGGTCAGGGCGGTCCCGCGAATGGTCCGCTATCAGCGGGTACTAGCCTGGCTGACATGCCGATACGCCAGTCGTCCTCGCGTGCCCTGCTTCTCGTCGCCGTCGTAGCGGCGGCGCTAGCGGCCGGGGGCTGCTCCTCGGACACCTCGAAGCCCGCCGCCACCTCGACGACCGCGGCTCCGGCGTCCTCGGCGGCGACCTCGACCGGTCCGGCCGCGCCCGCCGCGGTCACCGTGAACGTGACGGACATGAAGTTCTCCCCGGCGGACATCACCGTGAAGGCCGGGGACACCGTGACCTGGAAGTTCGACGACAAGGCCCCGCACGCGGTGCAGGGCATCGGAGATGTCGCGCTCGGCATCAACAGCCCGATCATCCGCAAGGGCGAGTGGAGCCACACCTTCACCACGCCGGGCACCTACCGCTACCTGTGCCCGCTGCACCCGGACATGAAGGGCACCGTCACCGTCCAGTGACGGGCCGGTCCTACTCGACGGTGACGGACTTGGCCAGGTTGCGCGGCTTGTCCACGTCGTAGCCGCGCGCCTGCGCCACCTCGGCGGCGAAGATCTGCAGCGGGACGGTGGACAGCAGCGGCTGGTACAGCGTTGGGGCCGAAGGGATCTCGATCAGGAAGTCGGCGAACGGCCGCACCGTGTCGTCGCCCTCCTCGGCGATGACGATGGTGCGCGCGCCGCGAGCCTGGATCTCGCGGATATTGCTGAGCAGCTTGGAGTGCAGCACCGCCCGGCCCTTCGGCGACGGCATGACCACGAACACCGGCAGGCCGTCCTCGATGAGCGCGATCGGGCCGTGCTTGAGCTCGCCCGCGGCGAAGCCCTCGGCGTGCATGTACGCGAGTTCCTTGAGCTTGAGCGCGCCTTCGAGGGCGACCGGGTAGCCGACGTGGCGGCCCAGGAACAGCACCGTCGGCACCTGCGCGAACTGGCGGGCGATCGCGCGCACCTTCTCGGCCGATTCCAGCACCTGCGCAACGAGTTTCGGCATGGACTCCAGTTCGGCGAACTCGCGCGCCACCTCGTCCGGGTACTTGGTGCCGCGCGCCTGCGCCAGCGCCAGCCCGACCAGGTAGTTGGCGGTGATCTGGGCCAGGAACGCCTTGGTCGACGCCACCCCGATCTCCGGGCCGGTGCGGGTGTAGAGCACCGCGTCGGCCTCACGGGGGATCTGCGCGCCATTGGTGTTGCAGATGGCGAGGACCCGCGCCTTCTGCTCCTTGGCGTGCCGCACCGCCTCCAGGGTGTCGGCGGTCTCGCCGGACTGCGAGATGGCGACCACCAGGGTGGAGCGGTCCAGAACCGGGTCGCGGTAACGGAATTCGCTGGCCAGCTCGACCTCGACGGGCAGTCGCGTCCAGTGTTCGATGGCGTACTTGGCGAGCAGGCCCGCGTGATACGAACTGCCGCAGGCGACTACGAACACCTTGTCGACCTCGCGCAGCTCCTGGTCGTGCAACCGTTGCTCGTCGAGCACGATGCGGCCGTTCGCGAAGTGACCGATGAGGGTGTCGGCGACACCCGTCGGCTGCTCCTCGATCTCCTTGAGCATGAAGTAGTCGTGGCCGCCCTTCTCGGCGGCGGCCAGGTCCCAGTCGATGGTGAACGGGCGGGTGCGCGCCTCGTCGGCGATGCCCGCGAAGTCGGTGACCCGGTAGCTGTCGGCGGTGATGACCACGGCCTGGTCCTGGCCGAGTTCGACTGCCTCCCGGGTGTGTTCGATGAACGCGGTGACGTCGGAGGCGATGAACATCTCGCCCTGCCCGACCCCGACCACCAGCGGGGTGGAGCGGCGGGCGGCGACGATCGTGCCCGGGTGGTCGGCGTGGGTGAAGACCAGGGTGAACGCGCCCTCCAGGCGGCGCACCACGCTCAGCGCGGAGGCGACGAAATCACCGGCCGTGTCCCCGGCCGCGTAGGCCTGCGACACCAGGTGCACCGCCACCTCGGTGTCGGTGTCGCTGCCCAGCTCGACGCCCGCCTCCTCGAGTTCGCGGCGCAGCGGGGCGAAGTTCTCGATGATGCCGTTGTGCACCACCGCGACCCGGCCGGTGCGGTCGCGGTGCGGGTGGGCATTGCGGTCGGTGGGCGCGCCGTGCGTGGCCCAGCGGGTGTGGCCCATGCCGGTGGACCCGGCGTAGTGCTCGGGCCCGCGATCGACCAGCTCGGCCTCCAGGTTGGCCAGCCGTCCCGCCTTGCGCTCGACCGCCAGCCCGCCGGACCCGTCCAGAATCGCGACTCCGGCCGAGTCGTAGCCCCGATACTCCATGCGGCGCAACGCATCGACCACTACGCCGAGCGCATCCCGGTACCCCACATACCCCACGATTCCGCACATGGCTCACCAGCCTAGCCCCATCCGTTTTGGGTTCCGTGCGTCTCCGCGTGGGTTCGCTCGAGGCATTCGGCCGCCGGACCGACTAAGTTCATCTTCGTGTCGGTGTCTGTGAAATCGCTCCTGAGCACTCTGACCCTGCGTGGCCCGCACGAGGTGCTGCGCGGGAATCTCGGCATCGCCGGGCTGCCCGGGGTGGTGTACACGCCCGGCAAGGGGCTGAACCTGCCCGCGGTGGCCTTCGGGCACGGCTGGCTGACCGGGGTCGGCAACTACCGCCGCCTGCTGGAACACCTCGCTTCCTGGGGTTATGTCGCGGCCGCGCCCGACACCGAGCGCGGGCCGATCCCCTCGCACCTGAACCTGGCCACCGACCTGCTCACCACCCTCGACATCTGCGCCGGGGTGCGGCTGGGCACCGGCAATATCAGCGTCCGCCCCGACCGCCTGGCCCTGGTGGGTCACGGCATGGGCGCGGGCGCGGCTGTCATCGCCGCCTCTCAGCGCGAGGTGGCCGCCGTCGCCGCCCTCTTCCCCTCCCCGACCGCCCCCTCCGCCGAGGCCCTGGCCACCAAGGTCGACGCCCCCGCCCTGATCCTGGCCGGCGCCGCCGACATCGACTCGGTCAGCTCCGATGCCCTCCCCCTGGCCTCCGCCTGGGGCGAAAGCGCGATCCTCCGCTCTCTCGACAAGGCCACCCACAACGGCATGGTCGAGGGCCGCCGCGCCCTCGCCGCCCTGGGCGCGGGCAAGCACGAGCCCAGGACCGAGCGCCTCACCCGCGCCCTCCTGGTCGGCTACCTCAACTACACCCTGCTCGGCGACAAGAAGTACAAGCCGTTCGCCGACCCCGAAGCCCTCATCCCCCACACCCAGGTCGTCGACCCCGACGCCGTCGAGGACGAGCCGGAGCAGCCCCAGAAGCTCCCCGTCCTCCAACTCATCCAGGCCCTCCGCAAGTAACCCGACTCCCAGCGACGGTCAAGGGATCTCGACACCGGCCTCCGGAATCTCCAGCGGCACATCGGGATTTCCTAGGTCCGCGCCAGGATCGGCGGGTGACACCGGCACCGACAGGTCACCAGGCGGCCCCCCTTCGTCCCGTGGCGACTCGTCGCCGCCCAGCGGCGCGGTCAGCTCTGGAGTTCCAGGCACCGCCGGACAGACGGTGGACCCGCCCGGCTCGACGCCGCCGAGCCCGTCGCACCCGGACAGCTCGCCGCCGTCCGGGGACTTTCCGGCGTCCAGCTCAGGAGTTCCGGTGCATGTGGGTGTGGCCGGTTCGTGCCCTCCGGAAGGCGCTGCCGGAGTGGGCGATTCAGCCGATGGCGGAGCCATACAGGGGACCTGAATCGGCGCCAATCCGGTCGGGACCTCCGTAGCGCAAGGTGAACCCGGCGGCGTGGCAGCTTCAACCGGGGGCGAATTACCTGGTGGGCGCGGGTCTGGCGCGGCAGTCACCGGACCGGGGTCACCGGCGGCAGGGGCGGTCGGGTGCCCGACTGTGTTGTCCGGGGCGAGCGCGGATTTACCGGAGTCGTCGGTTGTCAGGCTCCAGACCTGAGTCCGGCCGGATTCGTCGGCGACGGCGATGGACGTGTCACCCGTCGGATCGCGATCGACGACGAAATGCTTTCCAGCGAGGTCGAATTCGAGATGACCGGACGAAAGGTTCGACGTCGCCGGACCCGGGTGCGGTTCGGCAGACTTCTCCTGCCCTGCGGGTGTCTCTACGTCGCCCGGGGCATCGGACGCGGGGGCGGACAGGGAGCCGAGTTGCTCGAGAACGGCGGAAAATCCCTGCTGCAAACCGGTTTCGAGCTTGCCGATCAGGCCCTCGAGCGCGTGCGCGAACATTTCGGTCTGGGGCTGAGCCTGTTTCGGCACGGCGACGGACCCCGAATCGGACGGGGTGGGTGCATCGGAAACCGGCGGCTCCGCGGCGGTCCCCGGTCCGGCGGAAGCGGGTTCGGTGGCCGCGACCGGACGGGCGGGCGCGGCCTTCGTACACGCGGGGTCACAGGGTTGCCCGGTCGCGGTGCCGGCGGCGGGCCGGCCGGGTCCCTCCTGCGTAGGTTGGGGCGTGCCCGAATCGCCTGGCCCGCAGCAGGCCCATGACTGTGCCGCCCCGACGTCGGTTTCTGGGCATCGGCCAGGACCTACCGTCGGCGGCGAAGAATCGGGCTCGGACGGCGAGGGAACCACACCGGGCTGCACACCGGCAGGACTGGTCTCCGCCGCAGCCGAGTCGGTCTGCGCTCCATCAGAGTCGCCGAGTAGGGCTGCGGAGTTCGTCTCCGGTCGGGGCAGCAGGGCTTGGGATGGTTGTGGATAAGTGTGGTCGATGACCTGCTCGAAGGCCGTGATGATGGTGCGGTAGTGGGATTCGATGGTGTCGGCGGTGGCCGCGCAGGTGGCGGTGAAGGCGGCCAGTTGCCGGTCGACCTCGGGCCGGAAGGTGGCTGTGAGCCAGGGGTCCGCTTCCGCGAGGGCGCTGATGGCGTCGGGGGTTCTGCCGTCGAGGGTGACGGGGGCTTCGCCGCCGGGGGTGGGCGCGAGGAGGTCGCGGGTTCGTTCCGCTTTGGTGAGGATGGCGGCGCGGATCGGGTCGAGGGCGGCGGCGATCGCCTGGGAGGCGGTGCGGATGGTGTCGAGGTCTTCGCGGGCCTGCCGCAGTTGGGAATTCAGGAGGGCGAGGGCCTCGGTTCCGGTAGCGCCGGTCCAGGCAGACGGAAGGGAGTTCGCCACCGCTTGGTGTGAGGTGAAGCGGAATTCGGCGTCGGCGAGCGCCTTGTCCAGTTCGCTTCGGGCGGTGTCGAATTCATCGAGGTCGAGGCCACGTTGTTCGTCATAGCGGGCGTAGAGCTCAGTCACGGTCACACCGGCCGGTTCACCGAATGCCT
Source organism: Nocardia sp. CA-136227 (assembly GCF_050955695.1). Taxonomy (NCBI): domain Bacteria; kingdom Bacillati; phylum Actinomycetota; class Actinomycetes; order Mycobacteriales; family Nocardiaceae; genus Nocardia; species Nocardia sp. CA-136227. Next base: position 1,126,640 of record NZ_CP192081.1, on the reverse strand, counting down.
TGGCGTACAAGGGCAGGAGTTGTTCCCAGTAGCGCAGCCCGGGCGCTCCGTGGTCGAGGATCTGGTCGACGGTCTGGCCGGTGGGGTCGAAGGTCATCGGCCGACCTGGTGGAGGGCGGTGACGCGTTCGTGGTCCAGGCGGGCGTATTCGGTGGCCGCGCGGTCGAAGACATCGGCGGTGGCGGCGGCCGCGGCGGCCCAATGCCGGAGGCAGCCTGCCGAACGCTCGAATCCTTGATGGATCCCGGCGCCCTGGGCGGAGTAGTCGCGTCCCACCGCGTCGTCGCCGAGGCCGAAGGCGTGGTCGCCGATGGCGTGGGCGTGCTGTCGCAGCGCCCCGGCGTTGTCCCGCAGGGTGGTGGCCGCGGTGTGCAGGGCGGTGACGCGCACGCCGAAGGCGCCGGATTCACCCATCGATCCCCCCTCGATTCCCCACGGGCTGAAGCCCGTGGCGTGAAACCCCCGTCAGCCCCGGCTAGGTGCCGCCGAGGTGTCCGCCGTCCGTGCGCACCCACGCGGTGGTGCCGTCGGAGTTGTGGTGGAATTCCCAGGCGGCGTAGTCACCGCCGCTGTCCACCACGGTCACATGGTCGGCGTAACCGTCGTGATCCAGATCCGTCCACACCTGCATGGCGTGTGCGGTGCCGGTGGTCACGGTGTCGGCCAGGCCGTCCGCGTCGAGATCCTGTGTGGGGTGCGACAACTCGACCGCACCTAGCCCACCCAGTTCCGAATGCGCGTCCAGTCCGGGCAGATCCAGTCCGGGCAGATCACCCGATGTGACCATGGTGTGCACTCCTCCGCAGTGGCGTGATCACCATCCTGGCACTCGCGATCACCCCTCGCACCACCTTCGATGCCGATTGTGGACAACTCGCGGCCTGGGGATGACTCAGCGCTTGGGGATGATGATCCACAGCGCGATGTAGAGCAGGAACTGCGGTCCGGGCAGCAGGCAGGAGAGGATGAAGAGGAAGCGGACGAGACCGGGGCTCCAGCCGACGTATTCGGCGAGACCGCCGCACACGCCGGCGATCCACTTGTCGTGCTGGGAGCGGGTCAGTCGCTTCGGGGCCGGGGTCGGAAACTCTGTGGTCATGTCTCCACTCTGCCGAGCCACCGCCGCGCGCACATCGGTCGGTCGCCCGATAACGACCCTGAACTTTCCGAGGCCCGACGTCAGGGTGCCACCCTGAACACGGCAGAATCGCCCTGGTGAGCACCACTCTGCATGCGCGCGGCCTGGCCGCCGGACACGGCGAGCGTCTGCTGTTCTCCGACCTGGACCTGATCCTCGCCCCCGGCGATGTGATCGGCCTGGTCGGCGTGAACGGGGCGGGCAAGTCGACCCTGCTGCGCATGCTCGCCGCCGGCGACGCCCACGAGGGCGAGATCGTGCTGAGCCCGCCGGACGCCACCGTCGGCTATCTGGCCCAGGAGCCGGAGCGCGTCGAGGGCGAGACGGTGCTGGAGTTCCTGTACCGCCGCACCGGGGTGGCCGCCGCCCAGCAGACCATGGACGCCGCCGCCGAACGCCTCGCCGACGGCGGGGACGACGAGTACTCCCCCGCCCTGGAGCGCTGGCTCGCCCTGGGCGGCGCGGACCTGGAGCAGCGCGCCGACGAGGTGGCCGCCGATCTGGGCCTCACCGACAGCCTCCCGCACGGCCTGGCCACCCCGATGACCGTGCTCTCCGGTGGTCAGGCGGCTCGCGCCGGTCTGGCCTCGGTCCTGTTGTCCCGCTTCGACATCCTGCTGCTCGACGAGCCCACCAATGACCTCGATCTGGACGGTCTGGCCCGGCTCGAGCAGTTCGTGACCGGGGTCCGCGAGCCGCTCATGGTGATCAGCCACGACCGCGAGTTCCTGGCGCGCACCGTGAATCGCATCGTCGAACTGGATCTGGCGCAGCAGCAGGTCGGCGTGTACGACGGCGGCTACGACTCGTATCTGGAGGAGCGGGCGATCGCGCGCCGCCACGCCCGCGAGGCCTACGACGAGTTCGCCGACACCAAGGCCGGTCTGGAAGCGCGCGCCAATATGCAGCGCAACTGGATGGAACACGGCGTCCGCAATGCCCGCCGCAAGTCGAAGGCGGATTCGGACAAGATGGGCCGCAAGGCCCGCGCGGAGTCCACCGAGAAGCAGGCGTCCAAGGTCAAGCAGACGCTCAAGCGCATCGAACGCCTGGACGCGGTGGAGGAACCTCGCAAGGAGTGGGAGCTGCGCATGTCGATCGCGGCCGCGCCCCGCAGCGGCGCGGTGGTGGCCACCCTGTCCGGCGCGACGGTGTCCCGCGGCGAGTTCACCCTGGGACCGGTGACGGTGCAGGTGGATTGGGGCGACCGCATCGTGCTGACCGGCGCGAACGGCGCGGGCAAATCCACCCTGCTGTCGCTGCTGCTGGGAAAGATGAAGCCGGACAACGGTTCCGCGTCGATCGGTTCGGGCGTCGCGGTCGGCGAGGTCGATCAGGCCCGCGGCCTGTTCCGCGGAACCGCCACCCTCGCGGACACATTCAGCGCGCAGATCCCCGACTGGAACGAGTCGGATGTCCGCACCCTGCTCGCGAAGTTCGGTCTCCGCGGCCCGCACGTGCTGCGCCCCAACGACACGCTCTCCCCCGGCGAGCGCACCCGCGCCGCGCTGGCGCTGCTGCAGGCGCGTGGTGTGAACCTGCTGGTGCTCGACGAGCCCACCAACCACCTGGACCTGCCCGCCATCGAGCAGCTGGAGCAGGCCGTCGAATCCTTCGAGGGCACGGTGCTGCTGGTCACCCACGACCGCCGCATGCTCGACACCGTGACGGCGACCCGCCGCTGGCACCTGGCCGCCGGCAGCCTCACCGAAACCCTCTGAAACGCTGAATGGCGCACCCGGGAGGGAAGTCCCGGATGCGCCACTCGACGAGGTGACTAGACGGCTTCGACCAGCTTCGCGAGATGGTCGGCCAGATGCGAGGCCTGCGCCGGATCGGTCGCCTCGACCATGACCCGGACCAGCTGCTCGGTTCCACTGGGGCGCAGCAGGATTCGGCCGGTGTCGCCCAGCAGCTCCTCGGCCTGCGCGACGGCTTCCAGCACCGCGGGCGCGACGGCGACGGCCGCCTTGTCCGTGACCGGGACGTTCACCAGGATCTGCGGGACGACCTTCACGATGCCCGCCAATTCCGCCAGGCTGCTGCCGGTCTCGGCCATCCGGGCCATCAGCTTGAGACCGGTGAGCACGCCGTCGCCGGTGGTGCCGTAGCGCGGGAACACCACGTGCCCGGACTGCTCGCCGCCGAGGGTGTAGCCGCCGTTGCGGAGGTCCTCGAGCACGTAGCGGTCGCCGACGGCGGTGGTGCGCACGGTGATTCCGGCCTCACGCATGGCGATGTGCAGGCCGAGGTTGCTCATGACGGTCGCGACCAGGGTGTTCTCCGCCAGGTCGGCGGAGTCGCGCATGCCGACGGCGAGCACGGCCATGATGGCGTCGCCGTCCACGACCGCGCCGGTGGCGTCCACGGCCAGGCAGCGGTCGGCGTCGCCGTCGTGGGCGAGGCCGAGGTCGGCGCCGTGCGCGCGCACCGCGGCCTGGACCTGCTCGAGGTGGGTGGAGCCGCAGCCGTCGTTGATATTGAGGCCGTCGGGGTCGGCGTTGATGGCGATGACGGTCGCGCCCGCCTCGCGGTAGGCGGCGGGCCCGACCTCGGAGGCCGCGCCGTGCGCGCAGTCCACCACGACGGTGAGCCCGCGCAGGTCGCGGCCGGTGGCCTGGACCAAGTGCTCGACATAACGTTCGTGGGTGCCCTCGAGGCTGTAGCGGTCGTTGACGTCGAAGACGTGTCCGCCCAGGCCGGGGCGTCCGAGGATGCGGCCGATCGCCGCGCCGGTGGGCCGGGTGAAGCCACCCTCCGCGACCAGCGCCTCGATCCGATCCTCGACGGCGTCGTCCAGCTTGTGCCCGCCCGCGGCGAAGATCTTGATGCCGTTGTCCGGCATGGGGTTGTGCGAGGCGGAGATCATGACACCGAGGCACGCGTCGTACACGCCGGTCAGGTACGCGACGGCGGGCGTCGGCAGCACGCCGACCGACAGCACGTCCACGCCCGCGGAGGTGAGGCCCGCGGTGACGGCGGCCTCCAGCATCTCACCGCTGGCGCGGGGATCGCGTCCCACGACGGCAACCGCGCGCTTCTTCCCGCGGCTCAAGACCTGCGCGGCCGCGGCCGAAACCTGTAGCGCCAGTTCCGGACTCAGCGACCCGTTCGCGAGCCCGCGGACACCGTCGGTACCGAACAAACGTCCCATTACCTCAACACCCCTGCAGTTCGGTGGATACAGCACGAGAGCAGGCTTCCAGCCGGTCCGAAAACCGTTGCGGGGAGCCTGCTCTCGCACAGGTTGCCGTGTAGACCGTACCGTGCCCGGTCCCCACGGGGGCCGGGCACGGTAGAGCCTGACGGCGCAATATCAGCGCTTCGAGTACTGAGGCGCCTTACGGGCCTTCTTGAGGCCGTACTTCTTACGCTCGGTGGCACGCGGGTCACGGGTCAGGAAGCCGGCACGCTTGAGGGCGGGACGGTCGTCCGGGGTGACCTCGATCAGCGCGCGGGCGATGGCGAGGCGCAGGGCGCCGGCCTGACCCGACGGGCCGCCGCCGACGAGGCGGGCGTAGATGTCGAAGGTCTCGACGCGCTCGACGGTGACGAGCGGGGACTTCACCAGCTGCTGGTGCACCTTGTTCGGGAAGTAATCCTCGATGGTGCGGCCGTTCAGCACGAAGTTGCCGGAACCCGGCACCAGGCGCACGCGGACCACGGCCTCCTTGCGGCGGCCGACGGTCTGGACCGGACGGTCCATGGCGACCGGGGCGGAGAAGGTCTCGGTGTACTCGGCCTCGGCCTCGTAACCGTCACCCTCTTCGACGACCTCCACGGCGGTGTCCTCGACGACGTAGTCGTCGTTGAATTCCTCAGGAGCGGTCACTGGGCCACCTGCTTGATCTCGAAGGGGATGGGCTGCTGGGCGGCGTGCGGGTGGTTCGGGCCCGCGTAGACCTTCAGCTTGCCGATGATCTGGTTGCCCAGCTTGTTCTTCGGGATCATGCCCTTGACGGCACGCTCGACCAGACGGTCGGGGCGGGTGTCCAGGATCTGGCCCACGGTACGGCCCTTCAGACCACCCGGGTGACCGGAGTGGGTGTAGAGGACCTTGTCCTGCCGCTTGTTGCCGGAGATGGCAACCTTCTCGGCGTTGATGATGATGACGAAGTCGCCACCATCGACGTTCGGGGCGTAGGTCGGCTTGTTCTTGCCACGCAGGATGTTCGCAGCCTGCACGGAAAGACGGCCGAGCACTACGTCAGTGGCGTCGATGACGTACCACTTGCGGGTCACGTCACCGCCCTTGGGGCTGTACGTAGGCACAGTGCATCCCTGTCTGTCGTAGGTTTTGCCAGCCAAGTACGCGATCGAGCTGAATCCCGGCGGCCGGTGGAGACCCGGGGCTCGTGTGACAGCCGGAAACCCGGCCGTACCGCACACCAACGAGCAACCATACCAGCGGGGTCCGCGGACCCTCGAATCGGTCCCCGGCGCCTCTGCCACCGGCCCGATGCGCCCCGCCACCGGCGGATGCGCCGGCCGGCGGTCAGATGTGCAACGGCGGGCCGGGGTCGATCCCGCGCACCGGGCCGGGCAGCGTGTAGCGGAGCGTGTCGATGCCGGACCGCACGCAGTCCGTCTTGTGCGGGTCGCCGATGGTGGCGACGCCGGAGCCGGGCAGCCCCGAGACGAACGGGGTCACCGCGCAGCTCTCACCGACCGGGGACAGCTCGATATCGGTGGCCCGGGTCATCCCGCCGACGGGCGCCGGGGATCCGGCCGTGGGTTCCTGGCGCTGATCCGAGTGCGCGCCCAGGAGCGACAGGGCCGCGGCGCCGACGATGATGGGCGCGCCGAACGGCTTGCGCATCTTGTTCCACAGCTTGCCCTTGCGCTGCTTGCGATCACCCTCGGAGTCGGATCCCGTGTCCGAATCCGACTGCCCAGCGGTATCTTCCGGCGTTTGCGGATTCGACCCACGCACCCCCGACGACATCGACCCACCGTACATCCCGCCGGGCTGACCAGGAGCGTTTCCGCCGGATCCAGCAAAACTCCCGCGACCCGAACCGGACGTATCCCCCTCGGCCCCATAGGGACCCGCCGGGTAACCGCCGCCGCCGTAGCCACCCTGGCCGCCGTAACCGCCCGAGCCGTATCCACCCTGGCCGTACTGCCCGGCAGCGCCCTGCTGGCCGCCGTACTGCCCGCCCTGGCCCGGCTGCGCGCCGACGGGACCGTAACCGCCCTGCGCCGAACCCTCCGAGCCCGGAGCGTTCGCCGAACCGTAGCCCGCGCCGTAGCCGCCCGCCGAGCCCGGACCGCCTGTGCCGGGCCCGAATTGACCCGCCGAGCCGCCCTGCTGCGGATAGCCGCCGGTGGTCGGACCGCCCGGCCCGAAAGCGCCACCCTGGCCCTGACCGTAACCGCCCTGCGTGCCCTGGCCACCGTGTGAACCCTGGCCGCCGTGCGGACCCTGGGCACCGCCCTGCGGCCCCTGTCCGCCGGCGCCGTAGCTCCCGGCCGAACCCTGTTGCGCACCCGCGGAACCCGGCCCGTGGCCGCCCTCGGGGGCGTAGCCCTGCCGGGCCCCGCCCTCACCCAGGACCGTCGTCATCTGATCGTCCGCCGGGGAACCGGGCGGCCGCATGAACCGGCCGCCGACACCTTCCAGCCCCGGCGGCAGCGTGCCACGGCCGCCGATCACCGGCTGCGAACCGGTGGACGGGCCGTCCTGGCCCCACGTAACCCCTTGCGCCGCATCGCCACCGGCAGAGCCGCCCGCGGCCTGCGCGGAGAGCCGGGCGAGTTCCTCGGCCGTCACCCGCTGGGTGATCCCGCCGGGCCCGGTGTTGCCGGTCGCGCCGCCCTGGGCGGCCTCCTGCGCGGTGATGCGCCGGGTCACGCCCGCGGCGGAGGGATCCGCCGCGGGCTGCGCGCCCTGCCCGGAACCCGCGTCCGCCGCGATCTCGGTCACCGGCTGCGGGCCGGTACCGGGTCGCTGCGTGGCCGGCTCGGGCGGTGAATCCATGTGCCGGGGAACCAATTCCGGCTGATGCGCCAGCGGTTCGGGCTGGCGTTGCAACGGCTGCCCCACGGCGCCGCCCCCGGTGACGTGGCGCGGCCCCTGATCGACCGGACGCGCTTCCGCCCCGGCCGACCGAGAATCCGCGGCGGGAGGCCGGTCGTAGGCGGGGTCGCCCTCACTGTCGGCGACCAGCAGGTGGGTCGCGCCGAGCACGAGCGCGTGCATCGGATGATCGGCCACCTGGAACCGATGGCCCAGGTGGTTCTGGAACGCCAACCGCAGCGCGTCGTTGAAACAGACATTGCCCGTGAGCAACACCGTGGAGGTGTCGGCATTGATGGCCCGCGCCGCGGCCATCACCTCGATGACCACATTGTCGGCGGCGTGCGCCTCGTGCAGCGCCTCGGCGGTGATGGCGACGCTGACCGATTCGGTGGGCTGGTCGTCATTGCCGTGAACCGCGACCACCAGGCATTCACGCCCGTCGGAATACACGCCGACCGCGCCGACGGCGGGCCCGCGGCCGGGTGACCGCACCAGTCCGAGCGCGCGCACGTACCCCGACAGCGCCACCGATTCGGGCAGCGGTTCGGCGGGCACGCCGAGCTGTTCCACCAGCCGCACGAACTCGTCGACCTGGGGGTCGGGCCATTCGTCGGGGAAGGGCAGCGCGAGCACGTCCGGCGTCGTCCCGAGGTGCTCGATGACCGAGGCCAGCGGGTTGTGCATGCGCGCCCGGAACACCAGTTCGGCCGGCCAGGTCGCCCCGGCCACCACGATCTGCGGGTGCCCGATGATGTCGCGGACGTCGGAGATGGCGATGCCGACGTCGGGCCGCCGATCCACGCCCGCGGTGTGCAACCGGCCGGACGAGTCCGCCAACAGGTAGGCGGGAGGGGTGTACGAGCCCTCTACCTGGACCGGGCGGATGGGCGAACCGCCGCCACCGGCGGCCACCGACACCACGTCCCAGCCGAGATGCACTGCCCCAACTCGCGCTGTCACAGTCATCAGTCTGCCTGCTCGCAACGTTGAGCGCGCGACCGAATCACTACTTCGCACCCAGGCCAGGGTGTGGTCCCGCTCACGCCGACAGCTTCTTCAAGCGCAGACGCGACCAGGTGAACAGCGACAGCAGCACGGTGATCCCGACGAGGACGCCGATGTCCATGGCCCAGGTCCCGACGGTGTGCTTCCACAGGAAGTCCTTCTGCGCCTCCGGCATGGACGACATCGAGGGCAGGTTGATCGTCGACGCTCCCGCGCCGTAGCCCCAGCGCGACGGGAACAGCCACGACAGCTGCTCCAGCACGGTCTGGCCGGCCACCGAGATCATGCCGCTGGACAGCACCAGCTGCGCCATGATGACGACCACCAGCAGCGGCATCACCTGCTCGTTGGACTTGGCCAGCGAGGACAGCACCAGGCCGAGCACCACACACGACACCGCGGTCAGCGCGACGTCGAGATACAGCTCGAGCGTGCCCGAGGACAACACCAGCCCGGTCCCGGGCGCGGGCTTGAACGCCAGCACGATCCCGATCATCACCGCGGACTGCAGCAGCGCCGCCAGACTGAAGATCACGATCTTCGACATCAGGTATGCGCCCGAACGCAATCCGACCGCGCGTTCCCGGTGGTAGATGGGCCGTTCCCCGACCAGGTCACGCACGGTGAGCGTGGCGCCCATGAAGCAGGCGCCGAGGATCAGCACCACGAGTAGCTGTTGCGCCTCGCCATTGCTGGCGGGTACGAAGTCGCCGTTGGGCAGCTGGGTGAACCCGACGGATTTGAATCCGCTCGAGCCCTTGACCACCAGCGACAGCGCGCCGAGCACGAACGGGAGCACGCACAGGAACGCCAGATACCCGCGGTCGGCGAAGATGAGCCGCGACTGTCTCCGCGCCAGGGTCGAGAACTGTTTGACGGCACTGGATTTCGGCGCCTTGGCCCGCTCCACCGGTTTGACCGGCGCGGGCGGTTCCGCGAAGGCCTGGCGGGAGCGGAAATTCGCGAAGGCCAGGTCCGGGTCGGCGTCGACGCGGCCGAAGATCTCGGCCCAGTCGCTGGTGCCCATGACGTGCCCGACGGTGCCCGGGTGCCCGCAGAAGGCGGTCTTGCCGCCGGGCGCGAGCAGCAGCACCTGGTCGCACATGTCCAGGCAGGCCACCGAGTGGGTGACCACGATGACGGTGCGCCCGGCGTCGGCCAGTTCCCGCAGCATGGTCATGACCTGGCGGTCCAGCGCCGGGTCCAAGCCGGAGGTGGGCTCGTCGAGGATGAGCAGCGAGGGGCCGGTGAGCAGCTCCATGGCCACCGAGGCGCGCTTGCGCTGGCCGCCGGAGAGCCGGTCCACGCGGGTGTCGGCGTGCTGGGTGAGCGAAAGCTCCTTCAGCACATCGGCGATCACCTGCTTGCGGTCGGCCTTGCTGGTGTCCGGGGGCAGTCGCAGCTGGGCGGCGAAGTTGAGCGCCTGCTTGACGGTGAGCTGCCGGTGCAGCACATCGTCCTGCGGCACCATGCCGATGCGGGAGCGCAGCGCCTCGTATTCGGCGTGCAGGTTGCGGCCCTCGAAGGTGACCACGCCCGCGGACGGAAGCGTGGTTCCCGCAATGAGTTTCGACAGCGTGGACTTGCCCGCGCCGGAGGGCCCGATGAGCGCGGTCAGCGATCCGCGTCCGGCCTGCATGTTCACGTCCACGAGCAGCTGCTTGTTGCCCTCGACGGTGAACGAGACGCCGTGCACGTGCAGGCCCTGTTCGGCGACCGGCCGCTGCCGGTGCACGAGCGTGCCTTCCTGCACGACGAAGTCGACGTTACCGATGGTGACGATGTCGCGTTCGCGCAGCAGCGCGCGCTGTTCGCGGCGGCCGTTGACGAAGGTGCCGTTGGCGGAGTTGAGGTCCTCGATGGCGAGGCCCTCGCGGTCGGGCACCAGGCGCGCGTGCTTGCGCGAGGCCATCGGATCGTTGACCACGATCTCGTTGTCGCTGGTGCGACCGATGTGCAGACCGTTGCGCGGGATCCGGTCGGCGCGCGCGATGGCCGCGGTGGAGGCCCGCGCGCGGATCGGCGGCAGCGCCGAGGTGTCCGCCTTGGTGGTCATGTTGATGGGATCGCCGCCCTGCGGCGGCTGGTTGACCGGCGGGCGCACCACATTCGGCGTGGCCGCGTTGCCGACGGGCGGAGTCGGCCGCTGCGGCACCGGATTCGGCTGCTGATGCTGCGGACCCGAGACCGGCCGGTTCGGATTCCACTGATTCTGGTTGGGCTGGGCCACGTTCGGAGGCTGCCAGGCCTGCTGCGGTCGCTGCTGCACCGGCGGGCGCTGCGCGAACGGCTGCTGCGCCTGCTGCGGCTGCCCGACCTGCGGCACCTGCGGCTGCGGCCGGGACGGCGGCCGGTTCTGCGGCGCGGGCCGCTGCTGCGGTTGCGGTTGCGGCGCGCCACCGCCGCCGCGCGCGGGCTGCGGCAGCAGATGCAGCAGCGGGCCGCTGATGGCGTCGCCGAGCCGCACCTGGGTGGGCCGGTTGATCACCAGCGGCGTGGTCAGCCGGCGGGCGTCCACGAAAACGCCGTTGGTGCTGCCGTTGTCGCTGAGCATCCACGATCCGGCCTCGTAGCTGAGGATCGCGTGCACGCGGGAGACCAGTGGACTGTCGACGAACAGCGTCACCTCCGGCGCCCGGCCCATCGTGATCTGTTGAGTCGCGTCGAAGACCCGTTCGGTTCCATCATGACGCACGGTGATCTGCTGCGCCCCCGGTGAAGACATGGTGGGATGATAATTGAAGCCCCCGGAGTCCGGCGTCGCGCTTCTCGGCCGTCCGTCCGATTCCGGGACACGATCGGCATCGGTTGGCGAGGGAGAACAGGTGGGGAGAGGCCGGGGGGAGGCGGTGCGCACGCGCCGGTCCACGGGGATTCGCCGTGTATTCGTGACGCTGGGCGTAGTGCTCGTGGCGGTCGCGCTCTTGTCCGGATGTACACGAAATATTCACGGCCGGGCCGTATCGATCTACGACGACCCGTTCAAGGTGGCCGGTCTGCCTACCACCGGCGGTCCCAGCGGCCCCCGCTCCGGGGCCCCGGATTCGACGCTGACCGCGGAGAACTCCGACGGCGGCAGCATCGACAAGCTGGTGCTCAACGCGCTCGACGACATCCAGACCTATTGGCAGGGCGAGTTTCCGCGCGAGTTCGGCGGCGCCTTCACGCCGGTGGACCATTTCATCTCCTGGAACGCCAAGACGCCGCGCTCGCAGGCCGGGCAGTTCTGCGGCGAGACCAGCTACCGGCTCGTGAACGCCGCCTACTGCCGGCTGGACGGTTCGGTGGGCTGGGATCGCGGGGTGCTGCTGCCCGCGGTGGCCGACGAGTTCGGGAAGATGTCGGTGGTCATGGTGCTCGCCCACGAGTACGGGCACGCCATTCAGGAGATGGCCAAACTGGTCGGCCGCCGCACCCCGACCATCGTCAAGGAGCAGCAGGCGGATTGCTTCGCGGGCGCGTTCATCCGGAATGTGGCCGAGGGCAAGGCCCCGCACTTCACGATCAACACCTCCGACGGTTTGAACGCGGTGCTGGCCGCGACCGTCGCCTTCCGCGACGCCGATCCCGACGATCCGCAGAGCGTGCACGGTTCGGCGTTCGAGCGGGTGACGGCCGTGCAGATCGGCTTCACCGACGGGGCCAAGGGCTGTAAGGCCATCGACCAGAACGAGATCGACCGCCGCCGCGGCGATCTGCCGCAGACCCTCGGCAACGACGCCAATCACGGCCAGTCCGAGGTGACCCAGTCCAGCTTGCAGGAGCTGGCCAAGGCGATGGCGACCATCATGCCGGTGCGCGCCGAGCCCGAATACGGCTACGACACCGCGAAGCTGAACTGCCGCAACGGCGCCGACACCGTGCCGGTCACCTACTGCCCGGCCACCAATCGGATCGGCACCGATGTGCCCGCGCTGCACGACCGCGGCGTCTCCAATGCCGACGACCAGGACGCCTTGCCCGCCAATGTGACCGGCGACTTCACCGCGTACATCGTCTTCATCTCCCGCTACACCCTCGCCGTGCAGCACGCCGCCGGACTGCCCTTGAAGGGCGCGAAGACCGGCCTGCGCGCGGCCTGCCTGTCCGGGGTGATCTCCGGGAAACTGGCGGACCCGAGCCGCAAGGCGTCCGGGGGCATCTCACTGTCCGCGGGCGATCTGGACGAGGCGGTCTCCGGCCTGCTCACCGACGGCCTGGCCGCCAGCGACACCGACGGCAAGACGGTGCCCAGCGGCTTCTCCCGGGTGGACGCCTTCCGCGCGGGCGTGCTCGGCGCCAATCAGGAGATCTGCTACTCCCGATACACCTAGGGGCGCGGGAGTTCTCGCGTCCTACCCGAATGGCGGCGGCGCGACCGGCTCCAACCGCAGCACCCGGTTGCCCAGCATGATCTCCGCGCCCGGCACCAGGGTGAACGGCTGATTCGGTTGCAGCCGAACCCAATCGCGATATCCGGGCGGGCGCACCCGGGTGCCGTTGGTGGAGCCGCGGTCGACGATGGTGACATCCCAGTTCACCAGCCGGATCTCGGCGTGCGCCCGGGACATGCCGCCGGAGCTGTCGTCGATGCGCAGCGGCAGCAGGCCCGCGCGGGCCGGTTCGGACAGTTCGGGATCGCGGCCCACCACGGCGTCGGCCGCCAGCATGAAGGTCATGCCGTCATCGAGCACCAGCATGCCCAGCGGCGGCCGGATCACCTCGGACACGTGCTGGGTCTGATCCACCGGCATGCCGCACACGGTGCAGAAGGCGGCCCGCGGATCGCTGGGATGCGCACGCGCGCATTTGAATCCGAGCACCTTCGCGGTGAGCGCGGTCGCCTTGGCGGTGGCCTCGAGCCGTCGCTGCAGGTCCGGATCGGGTTTGGGCGCGGGGTTGGTGCCGCTCAGCTCGCTCGCGCCGCCCATCTCGGTGGGCGCGTGGTGCAGATCCGGCGTCGCCGGAATGCCCTCGGTGACCGGGTCCGCCGGGGCGGGATCCAGGTTCGCGGGAATCCGATTGGAGGTGCGGGTCGGGATCAGGTCCGGGTCCACCGGCGGCGGTTCGGGTTCGGGATCGCGTTCGGCGTCGAAGGCGGCCGTGGGCGGCGGCGGTTCCGCGGCCCGGTGCCGGGCCCCCGCCGGACGCGCCGGGGTGCGTGACACCACCGGTTCGCCCTCGAACCACACCACCGCGCCCGCCGCGGGCGCGAGTCCCTCCACGAGCGAGCCGATTCCGCGCTCGGGCAGTTCCGGCGCCCGCCGCCGCGGTTCGTCGATGAACAGGGCCGCGGCCCGCGCGGGCGGCGCGGCGACCCGGTCCACGGTGAAGGCGGCGTCGCTGCCGCGGTAGTACTCGACCGCGGTTCCGGCCAGCACGGCCGTCACCGATCCGTGCAGGAAGATGGCCAGTCCGCCGGTGTCGGCGGTGGACAGGATGCCGAATTCGATGGGCTGCCCGGGCGATATCCGCTCGGCCTCCTTCATCAGCCAGCGGGTGGCCTGCCGCGCGATCTGCCGGCCCGGCCCGTCCGGGACCAGATCGGTGGCGTCGGCGACCAGATCCCCGAGCGCCCGCACCGCCGTCACGGCCCGCGATTCGGGCGTGATCGCGCCCCGCTCCCGATGCGCGACCAGGATCACCGCTCCCGCCACCCGGCTCAGCGCATGGCCGCCCGCGACCACCTCGACCTGCCGATCCATCACGGGAACCGGCCCCCGGGAAGCACGCGACAGGGATCCTTCAGCACAGCCACCAGGTTACGTGCCCGTCCGGCACCGGCTACAGTCGCGGAGAGCAGCGGGGGGAGCCGCTGCGTCCGGCGAGGATCCAGGAGACGATGCGATGGCGATGAGTCCTGGCACCATCGTCGGCGGCTATCGGATCATTCGCGTGCTGGGTTCGGGCGGCATGGGGACCGTGTATCTGGGCAAGCATCCGGAGCTGCCGCGCATGGACGCGTTGAAGGTGCTCTCCGCCGAGCTGACCAGCAACGAGGAGTTCCGCGGCCGCTTCGAACGCGAAGCCAATGTGGTTGCGGGCCTGGACCACCCGAACATCGTCGCCGTGCACAATCGCGGCGAGGAGAGCGGGCAGCTGTGGATCGCCATGCAGTATGTCGAGGGCACCGACGCCTCGGCCGAGCTCAAGCGCGATCCGACCGCCATCCCGCCGCTGCGGGCGCTGTCCATCGTCACCCAGATCGGCCGCGGCCTGGACTACGCGCACCGGCGCGGCCTGCTGCACCGCGACGTGAAGCCCGCCAACTTCCTGCTCTCCACCGCCGCCGGTGAGGACGAGCGCGCCCTGCTGGCCGACTTCGGGGTCGCCAAGTCCACCGAGGACACCACCGAGCTCACCCAGACCGGCAGCTTCGTCGCCACCATCGCCTACGCGCCGCCGGAGCAGCTATCCGGGCTGCCGCTGGACCACCGCGCCGACATCTACAGCCTGGGCTGCTCCTTCTTCAAGTTGCTGACCGGCCGGAACCCGTATCCCGCAACGCAACCGGCGCTGGTCATGATGGGCCACCTGCACGAGCCGCCGCCGCGCGCCACCGATGTCGACCCGCATCTGCCCGCCGCGCTGGATCAGGTCTTCGCACGGGCGATGGCGAAGAACCCAGCCGAGCGTTTCAATTCCTGCCGCGAGTTCACCGAAGCCGCCACGGCCGCGCTGGTGCCGGGCTACAACCCGGTGTCCACCAATACTTCTCCGACCTATCCGATCCAGATCGCGCCGCCGGGCATGCTCCCGGGCGGTGCGACCCAGAGTGGCATACCGGTGTCCGCGTCCGAGCCCACCGAGCTGGAGCTGGTGCGGCCGCCGCGCAATCGGACCCGGATCTACCTGGGTATCGGTGCGGCGACGGTGGCGGCCGCGGTGGCCGTCGGCATCGGCATCGTCGCCAGCGGCGGCAGCGAGACCGGTTCCGCCGCGACGACTTCCGCCGGCGCGGCCCCGGCCGCGAACACGGTCCCGAACTCGGTGGACCAGGCGCGCAAGGACAATCCCGCGTTCCAGGGCAAGTCCGTCACCCTCGTCGACGTGACCGGCGACGACTACAACACCAAGTACAGCATCTACCTGACCGGCAGTGATCAGGCGAAATACCTGGAGAGCCTGGGCTTCGTCTACAACGCCCAGTACCAGCCCGAGGCCGGGGAGACCTCCCCGCGCCCCTCCTCCGGGTGGGGCTCGTTGAAGGTGACCGACAACTCGTACGTCATCGCGGTCCGCAGCGACGCGAAGGCGGGCGGCGGCGGCCTGCTCGGCCTGCCCAGCGAGATCACCAGCTCCCGCGCCATCGTGGTGCCGGTCGACGACGCGTCCGCGGTCGCGGCGATCCGCAGTTGGACCCCCGAATCCGGTCCGGCCCTGCTCACCAAACTGGTACCGGTCCTGCACAACCGGATCAAGTAGGGTTTTGCGCGTCAGTCAGCTCTGGGGAGGGGAACCCATGCGCCAGCGCGTGCGCGCAGCCATGTCCGCGGCTTTCGCCGTCACGGTGGTGATGACCGCCGCCTGCGGCTCGGATCCGGGGCCCACCGCCCCCGCCGAGCCCGTCATCGACCTGGCCAAGCTCGATACCGGGAACCTGATCACCCAGCCCAAGAAGTACGACAAGGCCGAGAGCAAGGAACTCGGCCGCGCCGTGCAGGCCGAGCGGCTGGCCAACTACCTGCCGCTGCCCTCGGAGATCAACCCGGCGGTCAAATATCCCGCGGCCGCGGTGAACGGCGCGATCCGCCCGTTCATCGATTTCGGTTCCAGCGCCATGAAGATCCGCACCAATGCCAAGGCCGCCGACCTGCGGGCCGCCGCGCCGGGCTTCCTGTCCGGCTACGTCACCACCGGCAATTCCGACCGATCGGTGGGCCTGTCGTACGAGTTCGCGAACACCGTGCTGATCTTCACCGACGACGCGGCGGCGAAGGCGGCCGCGCAGGCGCTGGGCCAGGCCGATTTCGACGCCGCCCCGAGCGAGCGCCTGCGGCTGGACAAGTACCCGGACGCGTTCGTCTACCTGGACAAGTCCTACGACTTCAACGCCACCGTCCGATCCTGGTACGCCACCGGCAGATTCGTCATCTTCGGCTACGTGTGGGACGACGTGATGGCGGAGACCAAGATCAGCGACTCGGCCGCGCTGCTGGCGCGGGTCCAGCTCGGCCTCGACGTGATCCCGGGCGCGCTGGCGAAGTTCCCGGCCGTCGCGCCGGATCAGCTGACCGAGCAGCCCGTCGACCTGGACGGCGTGCTCGGGCGGACGCTGCGCACGGTCGTCGACGATCAGTCCGAGCGCGGCATCCCCGGCGTCTACGACCGGCACGGCGGGCTCCAGATCTTCCCCGGCGACGACAACGCCGCGCTGTTCGAGAAGGCGGGCGTGGACCGGGTGGCGTTCAACGGCGGCTACGTCTTCCGCGCCCGCGACGCCGCCGGGGCCGCGGACATCGTGGCCGAGCGCGCCCGCACCTCGCGCACCTTCCGGCCCGCCGACTCCCCCGCGAACCTGCCGAATGCCCAGTGCCGCAAGTACACCGGGCCGCAGCGCTTCTCGATCGCCTACTACTGCTACGTCACCCACGGCCGCTTCGCCGGGGAGGTGGCGGCGAGTCAGTTGCTCGATGCGCAGCAACGGATCTCGGCGCAGTACGCCCTGTTCGTCAATGCGGAAAAGTGATCGGGAGGGGACGGGAATGATCTCGCGTTTTCGAATGACCGCTCTGCTCGCGATCACCGCGGCGGCGGTGGCGGGCTGCGGTTCGGCCGTCACCGGCACGGCGACCCCGGGTGAAATCGATATCCGCACACTGGATGTCGGCAAGTACTCGACCCTGCCGATGGACCTGCGCTACGAGTACAACCCGCGCATGCGGCTGGCGATCGAGCTGGCGACGCAACGCCTGGCCGACCACGTGGTGAACGGCGCCGACATCGACCCGGCCTTCACCTTCGGCACCGGCGCGGTATCGATGATCAGTACCGAGACCGCCACCCGGGTGCTGGCCGACGTCACCGCGCCGGTGCTCGACGCGAACAAGATGATGTTCGGGCTCTCGGTGGGCCACACCGACAAACAGCCCGACAAGTCCGGCAAGACCGTGGAGGGCAGTTCCTTCACCACGGTCACCGTCCTCCAGTTCCGCGACGCGGCGACCGCCGCCAAGGCCGCCACCGAGTTGGACGAGGCCGACTTCGCGGTGGCCCCGGACGTCAACGAACGGGTCGCGCTGCCGAAATATCCCGACGCCCACACGCATTGGCGGCCCGGCGTCGCCAGCATCGGATCGACGATCGCGCACGGCAATTACGTCGTGAACGCCTATGTCGGTGTGCCGGATCCGGAGCTGCCGAAGCTGACCGCGCTCGCCACGAAGGTCCTCGACGCGCAAGTGCCGCTCCTGGATTCCTTGCCGCCGTTGACTCCGGAGGGCGTGCTGCGCCTGCCGTTCGACGCGGACCACATGCTGCGCCGCACCCTCAATCCCGGCGACAGTTTCCTCCCCGATTTCCAGACGCTGGCCGTGGCCGAGCCGCGCGGCTTCCTGCATCGGGTCGCCGATCAGGCGTATTGGCGGCGGGTCGTCACCGACACCGGAATCGATCGTTACTCGATCGCGGGCGCGAGCTACGACGGTCCGGCCATGCTCTTCCGCACCCGGGACGCGCAAGCCGCGAAACAACTCGCCACCGCCGTTCTCGAACACGGCTATTCGGGCGTCGCGGACGCACCGGCCGGATTCCCGGACGGGAAGTGCGGACAATCCGCCGACGCTCCGGCCTCCAGTCTCACCCGCGCCAAACGCTTCCGGTGCACGGTCAGCTATCGCCAGTACACCGCCGTGGTGGACTCCGATCAGATCTCCGACGCCCATCAGCGGGCCGCCGCCCAATACGCATTGTTCGCGAACAGCACCTGGTAGCAGCGGTGCGCTGCGCACAGCTGCGCACGGGGTGGAACCGGCGGGGCGTGACCGACGTCCAATCACCAAGAGGTCGTCCGCCCCGCGAATCGGAAGGAGGCACCGTGGCCGGTGCATTCGAAGCCAGTAATGAGCTCATCCAGGCCAAGGCCCAGGAGTTCCAGAAGACCCACGACATGCTCATGCACTCCATCGCCGATCTGAAGCGCGACGAGGACAATATGGTCGCCGGCTCGAATTGGCGGGGCGGCGCGGCCGACGCGTTCAACGCGTTCATGCGGCGCTACTACTTCCAGGCCGACAAGCTCAACGACAAGCTCATGCACACCGCCGAGACACTGATCAAGGTCGGCTCGAATTACGAAGAGCACGACAAGGATTACGAATCCAAGGTCAACGCCCAGATCACGAGCCTCGACCTCCCGGCTGTCTAGCCACTCGGCCACCCCTCGTTCTTTCCGGACAATTGGCAAAGGAGTTCACCATGACAGCAGTCGACGGCCAGATCATCTCCGCCCATTTCGAGGGCGTCGCCGACGGCGCGAATTCGATCCTCCGCCGCGCGGAGGCCATCCGCGACCAGCTCGAGGCCTTCCACCGCACCGTGGAGGAGTTCGTGCGGAACAACTGGAAGGGTGACGCCAACGACGCGTTCGCCGACCTCCAGCGCCTGTGGAACCAGCACGTCCTCCAGCTCAACACCACCTTGAACGGCGCGGCCACCCTGGTCCGCACCGGCAATGCCGAACTCCAGGCCAAGGACACCGCCCTCGCGGGCCTCTTCTGAGAATTCACAACACTTTCCGGAGAGCGGGCCCGGGCAGTGCGCCCGGGCCCGCTCTCCGTGATCACGGCTCCGCGAGTGGCAGCCAGTCGGTTTGGATGAGGCCCTCGCCCGCGCGGGTGCCGTAGGTGCCGCGGCCTGGGGGCATGAGGACGGGGCGGGTGTTGCCGAAGAGGACGCCCTCGTCGCGGCCGCAGCTCATGATGAGGGACGCGGAGTTGAGTTCCTTGAGGCGGTTGAGGGTGGCCTCGTACATGGCCCGGCCCGCACCGCCGGAGCGGCGGGCCAGGATCAGGTGGAAGCCGAGATCGCGGGCGTGCGCGAGGTGGTCGACCAAGGCGTGCAACGGGTTTCCGCTGGCATTGGCGACCAGGTCGTAGTCGTCGACGATGACGTACAGTTCCGGGCCCTGCCACCAGGATCGGTCCTTGAGCTGCTGTGGGGTCACGTCGGGTCCGGGCATGCGCTGGGTGACGTAGGCGGCCAGGTCGGCCATGTTCCGGGTGAACTGCGGCGCGGTGGTGCCGTACCCGGCGAGGTAGCCCTGCGGGACGGTGCCGAGCATGGTGCGCCGGTAGTCGCCCATGATGATGCGCGCCTGATCGGTGGTGTTGGCCGCGCAGATGGACTGCGTCAGTGACCTCAGCACGGTGGTCTTGCCGCATTCGGAGTCGCCGATGATCACGAAGTGCTGGCTCGTCGCGAGATCCAGGAACACGGGGGCCAGCTGCGCCTCGTCGATGCCGAGCGGGAAGCTGAGGCACGGCCGGGAGCGGTCCACGGTCGCGGGCCAGTCTCCCGCCGCTCGCAGCAGGTCCGCGCGCGGCAACCGCTCGGGCAGCATGCGCACCGCGGGCGCGGATCGCCCCGGAGTCAGCTGCGCGATGACCGAAACGGCCTGCGCCACTCCGGTTCCCAGCGATGCCGGGTCCGGGTCGCCGTCCACCCGAGAGAGCGCGGTCAGCATGTGCAGCCCGTCGGCGGTCATGCCGCGCCCCGGACGCCCCATCGGCACCAGCGCCGCGAACTTGCGCCCGAGGTCCGAGTCCATCGGGTCGCCGAGCCGCAGTTCGACGCGCGTGCCGATCTGATCCTTGAGCGCGGGCCGTGCCTCGGCCCAGCGGTTGAGCGACACGACGATGTGCACACCGTACGAAAGCCCCTGCGCGGCAAGGTTCATGACGGTCTGGTCGAGCAGTTCGAATTCCTGCCGGAACGCGCCGTACCCGTCGATCACCAGGAACACGTCCCCGAACGGGTCCTCCGACACGCCCGCCGCGGCCTCGCCGGCGTCCGGCCCGGTGGCGCGCAGCCGCCGGAACTCGGCCATGGATTCCACGCCCAGCCGCCGGAAGCCGGCCTCGCGGCGGCGCATGATGCCCATCATCTCGGCCACGGTGCGCCGCACCTGATCCGCCTCCATCCGGCTGGCCACCGCGCCCACGTGCGGCAGCCCGTCCAGGCCGACCATGGTGCCGCCGCCGAAGTCGAGCAGATAGAACTGGACCTGTTCGGCGGTGTGCGTCAACGACATCGCCATCACCAGCGCCCGCAGCGCGGTCGACTTGCCCGACTGCGGGCCGCCGACCACGGCAGCGTTGCCGCGCGATCCGGACAGGTCCACCACCATGGGATCGCGGCGCTGATCGTAGGGCCGGTCGACGATGCCGATCGGGGCGCGCAGCGCCGCCAGCGGGTTCCAGTCGCCGGTGAGGACGGACCGCGGCAGCAGCCGATCCAGGGTGGGCGCGTCGCCGAGCGGCGGCAGCCAGATCTCGTGGGCGGGCCGCCCGTGCCCGCGCACCCGCGACACCAGCATCTGGAGGTTGGAGATCTGGTCCGATTCGGCGGGCGCGCTCACCGGTTCCGGCCACTCCGGCAGCGGAATCCGGTCGGCGGCACGGAATTCCACGTGTGCCGCGCTGAACGGTCGCGCGGCCACGTCGACCTCGCCGGAGCGGGTCACCGTCCCGGCCTCGCGCCGCACCGCGCCACCGGTGTACGGCCCGGAGACATAGGCGGACTGGAACCGCTGGATCTCCCCGGCATCGGCTTTCAGGTAGCCGCCGCCGGGATTGCCGGGCAGGTTGTAGGCGTCGGGCACCCCCAACACCTGCCGGGATTCATTGGCGGAGAACGTCTTGAGGCCGATCCGGTAGGACAGGTGGCTCTCCAGCCCCTTGAGCCGACCCTCCTCGAGCCGCTGCGAGGCCAGCAGCAGGTGCACGTGCAACGAGCGCCCGAGGCGGCCGATCATGGTGAACAGGTCGGCGAAATCCGGGTGCTGTGACAGCAGTTCGGAGAACTCGTCGAGCACCACGAACAACGCGGGCACGGGGTCGAGGTCGGCTCCCGCCGCCCGGGCCCGCTCGTACTCCGAGACATTCGCGAAGTTCCCGGCCGCGCGCAGTAGTTCCTGGCGGCGGTTCAGCTCCCCGGCGAGCGCGTCGCGCATGCGGTCGACGAGGTCGGCTTCCTCTTCCAGATTGGTGATGATGGCCGCGACATGGGCCACCCCTTCCAGCCCGAGGAAGGTCGCGCCGCCCTTGAAGTCCACCAGCACGAAGTTGAGCTGATCGGGCGAGTGCGTGGCGATGAGCGAGAGCACCAGCGTGCGAAGGAATTCCGACTTACCGGAGCCGGTCGCGCCGATGCACAGCCCGTGCGGACCCATGCCGCCCTCGGCCGCCTCCTTGATGTCGAGCACCACCGGCTGCCCGTCGGCCCCGATGCCGAACGGCACCCGCAGTCGTTCGCGGCCGTACCGCGGCCGCCATGCGGTCTCGGAAGTGAACGTTCCGAGATCGCCGAGCCCCAGCAGGTGCGCCCAGCTGGAGATCGCCTCGCCGTCGTCACCGCCGGTCTCGGCGACGCGCGGGGCCGGGGCACGGTAGGGCGCAAGCCGCCGGGCCGCCTGTTCGGCCTCGCGCGCGGTGATCCGGTCGATGACGGCGAAGCGCTCCATCACCCCGGAGGGTCCGCGCCCGGCACATTCACCGTTCTCCACCACCATCTGGATGCCTCGGGTGGCAGCCAGCCGGGCCGCGTAGCCGCACAGGTCGACGACGGTGACGCCCTCGAACCCGTTCTCGCGCAGCGGATCTTCCTCGGCCTCGAGCAGTCCGCCGTCGACCACCAGCACGATCTGGGCGAGCCCGGGGTCTGCGGGCTGGTTGCGGGAGTACCGAACCCGATTGTGCAGCAGCGGATTCAGATCGGCATGGGCCTCACGAATGGACCCGTAGACCATGCGCCCGCTGCCCACCCCGTCCTGGGATTCGGGATGCTGGCTGTGCGGCAACCATTTGGTCCATTCCCATTCCCGGACCGTGTCGGGTCCGCAGACCACGGCGATCAGCACCTGGTCAGGGCCTTGGAACATGGCCAGTTGCAGCAGCATGGCCCGGGTCATATCGCGGGCCTGGGCGCGGTCGCCGGTGAGCTGGACGGCGGCGAAGCCCTTCACGGCGAGGGCGGTCGGCAGGTCGGGGACGGTGGCGTGGGTGCGCACGAAGCGCCGCAGCGAGACCGCGGCGATGGGTTCGAGCTCTTCGATGGGCCCAGTTTCCGGGGCGACCAGTCTCGTAGCAAGTCTCTGGCTACCGAGCCCGATACGGGCGTGACAGAAGTCCCTGCCCCCCGGCCGGCGCTCCCACATCCGCGCGGTCCCGGCCAGCATCCAGATCAGCCCGGGCTCGGGATGACTCCATTCGACGGCCGCCCGCTGCTGCCCGGCCGTCACCTCCACATCCCGCCGCACCTGATCGAGATAGCGCAGATAGTCCTTGCGGTCCTCGTCGGCCTCGGCCGCCTTCTGCCCCTTGCCGCCCTGCCCCGCATACATCCCGACCATGGAGAACACCATCATCATCGGGAACATGAGGCTCATCGGATTGGACGCGGCACCGCCGCCGGAGGTGAACAGCAGCACCACCATGCCGAGCATGCCGACGCCCATCACCACCGGCATCAGTTTCGCGAAGAGGTTCGCGGGCACCGCTCTCGGGATCTCCGGCGGCGGCTGCAGCGTGACTTCGCCGCCGGGCGAACGCGGCATCTCCCGGCGCGGGCGGCGGTGGAACCGTACGGTGCTCATCGCGGAAATTCCCCCGGTGTTCGGGCCGTCAGTGTACGGACGGCAACCATCATGCCGTACAGTGCGGGCGTGACGCACTCGCGGACGGATCACCTCGAGGACTTCCGCGGCACCGTGCGCGCGCCGGATCTGGCGCGAGTCACCATTCTGGCCAAGCACACTCAGGTCGACATGGCCATTCCCGTCGATGTGCCGGTGGCCCTGATCATTCCGAGCGTGGTCGACATGGTCGATCTGCACAACCGCGCCAACGACTTCGACCTCGACGGCGAGCAGATCGAGCCGCACGACTGGGTGCTGGCTCGCGTCGGGCAGCCGCCCTTCTCCAATTCCCTGAGCCTGGGCGAACAGGGCGTGCGCGACGGCGAACTGCTCATGCTGGAGAGCGCCGAACACAGCGCGCCCGCACCGCTTTTCGACGACATCATGCACAACGTCGCCATCGCCGACGCCGACCACTTCCGCGGCTGGTCGCCGCGGACCGCCCGGCTGACCGGCGCGGTCCTGGCGGTCGCCATCATGCTCACCGGATGCTTCGGCCTGCTGGCCGCCTCCGACGCCATTCCGGCCTGGATCACCGCCACCGTGGCCACCGCCGTCACCCTGCTGCTGGTCACCGCGAGCACCGTGCTCGCCCGCATGTACCGCGACCGCACGAGCGCCCTGGTACTGGGCGGCTGCGCGCTGCCGACCGCGTTCACCGCCGGCCTGCTGTTCGTCCCCGACCACTACGGCTGGGCCAACGCGCTTCTCGGTTCGGTGCTGGCGGGTGCGACCGCCCTGCTGACCTGGCGGGTGACGGGCGTCGGGCCCGGATTGTTCATCGGCGCCGCGACACTGGCCGTCTTCGCCATCCCGGCCACCCTGGTCGGCCTGCTCATCGATCTTCCGCCGCATGCCATCGGCGGCGGTGTCGCGGCGGTCGGCCTGGCCGGATTGTCGCTGGCCCCAAGGCTCTCCATGCTGCTGGCCCGGTTGCCGCTGCCGCCGGTGCCCGCGCCTGGCACCCCCATCGATCCCACCGAGGACGATCCCGACGACCACCGCGCCCTGCCTACCCTGGAGGCGCTGCGCGCGAAATCCGAACGGGCGCGCGACTATCTGGCCGGTCTCGTCACCGCCACCACCTTCGTGGTCGTGGCCGGGGCGGTGGCGAGTGTGGATCCGGCTGCCGCCCGGCCGTTCTGGCCCGGCCTGGCTCTGGCCCTGGTGTGCGCGGCGGTCCTGATGTTCCGCAGCCGCACCTACGCGGGCGCGGAACAGGCCGTGGTTCTCATCACCGGCGGCGCGGCCGTCGTGCTGCTGGAACTGATCGGTGCGGCCCTCACCCAGCGGCAGCCGCTCACCGTATTCGGCGTGGCGCTCGCGCTTTTCGCGGCCGCGCTGGTGCTGGGCTTCCTGGTGCCGCGGCAGCAGGCGACCCCGCCCGTACTCCGTGCGGTCGAGTTGCTGGAGTACGGCTTCGTGGCGGCCGTTGTGCCGCTGGCCTTCTGGGTGACCGGCCTCTACGCCCTCGTGCGCGGACTGTGACAGCGGTCGGCCATGCAAGGTAGAGCGCTGAGCACCAGAACCTTCCGATTCGCAACGGCGGCTTCGGCACTCGCGCTGGGGGTGTCGTTCGGATTGGGCTCGGAACCGGGCGTCGCATACGCCGACCGGCCGCCGCCCATCGACGCGGGCCTGCTACCCCCGGGCGGCCCGGCCACCCCGCCGACGCAGACCGAGCATCCCGCCAACTCCCCCTGCTTCAGCACCCAGGCGGGCGGTGACGGACCGACCGTCCCGGCCACCCAGCGCACCCTGGATCTGCCCCGGGCATGGCAATTCACCCGTGGCGCAGGACAATTGGTGGCGGTCATCGACACCGGCGTGTCCCCGCACCCCCGGCTGCCCGGACTCATCCCCGAGGGCGATTACGTGGCCACGGGTGGCGACGGTACCGAGGACTGCGACGCCCACGGCACCATCGTGGCGGGCCTGATCGCGGCCACCCAGGTGGGCGGGCAGGGCTTCTCCGGGGTCGCGCCGGAGGCCCGCGTCATGACCATCCGCCAGACCAGCGCGCTCTACCAGGCCAAGAGCGCGGGCCGGGAGAAGGGTCCGGACGATATGCCCGACGGCTACGGCAAGATCTCCGCGCTGGCCTCGGCCGTGCGGCGGGCGGCCGACGCGGGCGCGCGGGTCATCAATATCTCCCTGGTCGCCTGCCCCACCGCCGAACCGGCGAGCGCCGAGATGGGCGCGCTGGGCGCGGCCGTGCAGTACGCGGCGGTCCAGAAGGACGTTGTCATCGTGACCTCGGCGGGCAATACCGACACCTGCAAGGCGAGCAATCCCGGCCCGGATCCGGTGCACCCCGACCGCGATCCGTGGGAGCACGTCACGTCCTACGTGGTCCCGGCGTGGTGGGACGCCTACGTGTTGTCGGTGGGCTCGGTGGACGCCTTCGGTCAGCCGTCGAAGTTCACCGTCCCGGGTCCGTGGGTGGGTGTGGCCGCGCCGGGCGAGAACATCGTCTCGCTCGATCCCCGCGATACCGGGCTCACCACCGCGAAGGTGACCAATCAGGGGCAGGTGCTGCCCTACAGCGGAACGAGTTTCGCCGCACCGCAGGTCGCGGGTGTCGCCGCGCTGGTGCGGGCGCGGTACCCGGACATGCGGGCCGACGAGGTGATCGAACGGATCGAGGCCACGGCGCACGCCCCCGGTGAGGGCTGGAATCCGTACATCGGTTACGGCACGGTCGATCCCGTGGCCGCGCTGACCGCCGAGGTACGCAAGGAACTCCGGCCCAAGCACCCCGCCGACGCACGGGATCAGCAGCTCCCATTGCCCGAACCTGCTCCGGCGCCGGACAACACGGCACGCGATGTGGCGTTGATCGGCAGTGGAGTGGTGGCGCTACTACTGGTTCTGGGATTCCTCGCCTCGTTCCCGCTGCGCCGCAGGTTCGGCAACCGCGACAGCTGACGTCAGTTCGCGCTGGGCCCTCGCGTTTTCACCGGCTCCTCGGCCGGATTCGGGTCGGGCGCGACGCCGTCGTGGGCGACCATCGCACCCTCCCGGCTGAGGGCGGGCCCGGGCGCGAGCAGCCCGAGGATCGGCCACGGCACGGGCTCGGGCCGCACCTTCGCCGGATCCATCCCCAGGGCCTTGGCGGCGTCCAGATTCCGGATGCCGAACCGAACCCCGTAGTCGGACACGAAGAACAGGCTGTCCCGGCGCTGGCTGTCCGGCTCGATCCCGGTGGACCGCACGTACGCGCCCGCCCCCGGCTGCATATGGAAGCTGTCCACATTCGGCCCGGTGCCGTCGGCCTGCGCCAGCGGCACCGGCCGGGCGCGGTCGGGGATCGGGACGGCATGCCCGGTGAGCACGGACACTTCGGCGCGCCTGCTGCCGTCGGAGGTATCGGCGGAACCGACCGGCCGCCAGGACAGGCAGTCGACCGGCTGGTCCTTGCCGTCCACCAGGGTCGGGGCCTGCGCCGGATACGTCGACACCCGCAGCTCCGAGGAGACCGGCGCTCCCGTGCGATCGGCCTGCGCGATGAAGGCGTCGGCGACGCTGGAGCGGTAGGTATTGCGAATGATGTCGGCGGTCAGCGCCGACACCGGCTGTAGCCCGTCGGCCAGCACCACGTAGTACTTGCCGTCGGTCCGCACCTGCACCACATCGCCGATGCGGTGGTCGCCGAGCGCGTACCCCGGTGCGGCCCCGGCATTCTCGATCAGCGGCGGAACCAGCGGCGGCACCTCCGGAATGGCGTCGAGCAGCCCCGCACTGATCGGCCGCGGCGTCTGCCCGCGCAGGTCCAGCGCGTCGACCACCGCGCGCTCGTCGAGATCGATCCGGGCGCGCTGATCGTCGTAGACCAGATACGCGTGATCGCGCCCCCGCACCAGCAGCGCCCGCCCCGGCTCCAGCGCGGAAGCCTTGTCCGCCAACGCCAATTCGCCGACCAGCACCGAACTGGTGAGGGTACGGCTGCCGTCGTTCGACAGCACGTCGCACACCGTCCAGGCGCGGCCGTCGCCTCCGGTGAACCCCAGGGAGGTCGGCGCGCCCGGAATGCCGAGCAGCTGGCCGCGTGGCTTCTTCGCCAGTTCGGATTCGTCGACGGTGGCCGGTTTGACCGCATCACCCGCCGCCAGCCGGGCCGAGGCCAGGTTCAGCGCCGGGTGCACCACATCGTCGAGCACCACGTAGACCGCGCCGCTGTCCTTGCCGATGAGGATCTTGGTGGACCCGATCCTGTCCTGCGGCCGCAGCAGAGCCAATACTCCGCAACCCGCCAGCGCGACACTCGCGAGGATCAGTCCGGCGAGGAAGGCGCGGGACTGGGAGCGCATGGGATCGTGCAGCATTCGCACATCCCGGCGGACCAGGGCGTGCTCCATGCGACGGACCAGGAAGCGGTAGCCGCTCACCTGCCATCGGGTCGTGGGTTTCGAAGGCATCCAAATCCCGTGGGGTCGTGTGCTTTCACCGGACGAAGTACAGTG
This sequence comes from Nocardia sp. CA-136227, assembly GCF_050955695.1. Taxonomy (NCBI): domain Bacteria; kingdom Bacillati; phylum Actinomycetota; class Actinomycetes; order Mycobacteriales; family Nocardiaceae; genus Nocardia; species Nocardia sp. CA-136227. The sequence continues at coordinate 1,099,179 of NZ_CP192081.1, read as the reverse complement.
ACCTGGACATTCAATCGCACTCGGCCCGCGCGCGGGGCCGACATCGGAGAGCCGGGGATCGACGATGACGATCACATCCGGAGAGTCGGCGGGGCGGCCGTCGCGGTCCGGTCGAGGCGGGCGGCCGGGCCGGATCTCGGTGGCGAACCTGGTCTGGGCGCAGCTCGCCGGACTGGTCGTTCTGGTTGTCGCCATGGTGGGCGGACTGGCCTGGTGGGGTGCGCTCACCCTCGCCATAGTGGTCGGTCTGGTTCTACTGCTACCACTCGGCAAACGAACCCTGTCGGACTGGATTGCCACCCGCGGCCGATTCCGAGCCCGCCGCGGCCACTCGCCCGCCGACATCATCGACTTCCGCGCCCCCGACGGCCGTCCGCTCGGCCTCTACCGCGACGGCAGCCGCGTGGTCGCCGTCGTGGAGGTGCTGGCCCCGAAGGGCGGCCTCACCCGACTCGGCCGCGCCACCGTGCACGCCACCCACCTGCTGCCGCTGCCCGACATCGCGAAATGCCTGACCCAGCACGACATTCTGCTGTCCGGCATCGACATCGTCTCGCACGGCTTCCGTAGCCGCTCCGGTACGCCCGCGGGCGCCATCTACGAATCCCTGCTCGGGCCGCTCCCCGCCACCGCGCACCGCACGGTCTGGCTCGCCATCGCTTTCGATCCCGTCACCTGCCCCGACGCCGCGGCTCGGCGGGCCGGTGGACTGCCCGGCGCGTGCCGCGCGGTCACCATCGCCACCGAACGCGTGGTGCGGGTGCTGGAGGACGGCGGCTGCTCGGCCCGCCTGCTCACCGCCCCCGAGATCCGGCAGGCCGCGCTGCAGGTCACCTCGGGCGTGGACCCCGGGCAACTGACCCAGCGCTGGCGCTACGCCGAACTCGGCAACAGCGTGAACATCGGTGCCGCAGTGGATCCCCGGCAGCTGGCCTCGGATCTACTCGCCCAGCTCTGGGTCCCCGCCTCACGCGGCACCACGGTGGCCGTCAAACTGCGCCCGGGCCGCAGCACCGATACCGTGCGCATCGGCGCCGCCTGGCGGCTCACCGCCCGGGAACTGCCCGGAGAACCGGTGCGGCAGCACATGATCTCCATGAACGGCCGCCACCGCGAGGGCCTGCTCGCCCACCTGCCGTTCGCGGTGCCCGGCCTGGACGACACCGTGCCCGCGGAGCTCCGTGAGATCGACGAGCTCGGCGCACTGCACCTGCCCTCGGCGGGCTGCGGGCAGCTGCTCGGCTCCGACGAGGACGGCAACGGCGTCGCCGTTCGCCTGGTGGGCCAGGGCATTTCGAGCGTGTACGTGGCGGGCGAGCCGTATCTCGCACAACAGTTGATCTTCCGTGCCCTCGCCGTCGGCGAACGCGTCCTGATCCGCACCGACCGCCCCGAGGCCTGGCAGCAGCTGGTCGCCACCATCGGCAACCCGGAACGCCTCGCCCTCGCCGTCGAAACCCACCAGTCCGACGCCGATTTCACCGCCACCCTCGTCGACGGGGTCCTCGCGCCCACCCCGCACGCGGGCCTGACCACCATCTACCTGACGAGCGATCCGCTCGGCTGGCCCGGCGCCGCGCCCGACCTGTCCGTCCACCAGCCGGGTGCGTCCGGGAACCGAATCATCCTGCGCACCGGCGCCACCGAGGTTCCGCTGACGCTGGTCTCCATCCCCCGCGAGTCCACCTACATCGGCCGGCCGCGCGCGGCCGCCGCCGCCGCGCCCTAGCTCCCCGGATACGGATTCGTGGCGCGGGCGGTGCGCAGAGTCGCCGCCCACCAGGCGAGTTGACGCAGCATGCGGTCCGCGGCGTCGAGCGCGGCCCCGTCCCGGGTCTCCCCCTCGGCATCGAACTTGCGTTTGGCCTCATGGAAACTGACGGTCTCGCGCACCGAGACCATGTGGATCTCGGCGACCACCTGCCGCAACTGCTCCACCGCGCGCAGACCGCCGGACAGTCCGCCGTAGCTCACGAAACCGATGGGCTTGCCCCGCCATTCGCGCTTCACACTGTCGAAAGCGGTCTTCAACGACGCCGGATAGCCGTGGTTGTACTCGGAGGTGACCGCAACGAAGGCGTCCGCCGCCTCGACCCGCCGCTGGAAGGCCCGCACCTGGTCGTTCTCGGTGAGATCCACCGGCAGCGGGGTGTCCATCAGATCGATGACACCCACGTCGAACGCGGCGTCTGCGCGCGCCCGGCGCAGGAACCAGTCCGCGACCACCGGCGCGAACCGCTTGGGCCGCACACTGGCGACGATGACCTCGAGCCGGAGCGGGGTGTCCATGCCGAGAGCCTATCGGGCTCGGTCAGCGCCGCCCCGCGCCGCGCTTGGCGTACTCCGCGAGGCCTGCGGCGGGCGTGGTGGGAGCCGTGAAATCCAGGGCGTGCCGGGCTCTTTCCGGATGCGCGACCACATGCCGGACATCGGTGGCCCGGCACTGCCCGGTCACCACCGGCGACGGCCCGTCCACCGCCTTGGCCATGGTCGAGGCCACCTCCCACAAGGTCAGCGGCCGCCCCGAGGCGATATTCAAGGGCACGAAACCCGGCACCGGGCGTTCCACCGCGGCCACCGTTGCCAGCGCCGCGTCGCGCACGTGCACGAAGTCCCGGACCTGCCCGCCGTCCTCGAACACCCGCGGCGGCCGGCCCGCCGCCAGTTCGGCCCGGAACCGCGCCACCACACCGGTTTCCGCGGACCGCACCCGCCGCCCGTCGGCCACCGCGTCGCCGTAGAGATTGTGGTAGCGCAGCACCGCGGCATTGCCCCCGGTATTGGCCACCCAGGCCAGCGCGTAATGCTCCTGCGCGACTTTGCTTGCCGCGTAAGCGCTCCGGGGCCGCAGCGGGGCGTCCTCGCCCATCGGCTCCCAGGTCAGCACCTCCCCCGACCGCGGTGCGCGATGATCGAACAGCCCCCGGTCCAGATCACCCCGCCGCCGCAGGCCCGGATAGAACGGCCCGCTGCGCAATCCTCGGTACCGGCCCTCGCCGTACACCGCGACCGAGGACCCGAGCACCAGCCGCGGCACGCCCTCCCGTTCCATGGCGGCCAGCAGCACGGCGGTGCCGACGTCATTGTGCGCGGCGTAGAGCGCGGCCCAGCGCATTCCTTCCGCCCCCGGCCGCTCGGTACCGCCCCGCCCTGATCCGACCGGAGCACGCACACACGGCCCGGCCCCATGTCCGGAATCCTCGCGCCCACGCTGCCCGTCCCCCGCCACCCTGCGGGAATGCCGGACATCCTGCGGGGCAGCCGGATTGGAGGGATCCCCGCGCACCGGCTCGATCGCGCCGCGCACATGCGGCAGCGGCACCGCGGTCGCGAGATGACAGACCGCGTCCACCTCGGCCAGCAGGGCTTCCAGCGCACCCTGATCACGGATGTCGATGCGCGAGACATTCTCCGGAACAACGGGATTCGGACCGTGCACGGTCTCGAGCAGGGCGTCGATGGCGATGACCTCGTGCCCCGCCGCCAGCAGGGCGCGATGGACATGGGAGCCCAGGTAACCGGCCGCCCCGGTCACCAGGACACGCAGGGGGTCACGACCGCCCGCCTTCATGAATCCAGCGTAGGGCATGGCCGGGCGTAACCCGAAGGCCTATCGATGGATAGACGGTGTGGGGCAGCCGAACGCCACCCCGCGGATGCCGCCACGAGCAGGTGCAATGACGCACCACGGGGTACAACGGAGTACCCCGGCCGCTCGGGCGGCCATCACGCGTGACCGGCCGTCACGGCCGGGACCGCGTCAGGGCAGCTCGAACGGGAGCTGCACGCCGGTGCCGGTCAGCACGCGGCACTTGTCGCAGGCGGCATCGCCCTCGACGGCGGCGACGGCACGACGCACCATGGCCTTGAACGGCACCAGGTTGCGCTCGAACTCGGCGAACACGTCGGCGGCGCTGACGCCCTCGCCGGACTCCAGCCCGGCGTCCAGGTCGGTGACCAGAGCGATTGCGGAGTAGCACATTTCGAGTTCACGGGCGAGCACGGCCTCCGGGTGCCCGGTCATATTGACCAGCTCCCAGCCCTGTCCGGCGAACCAGCGGCTCTCGGCGCGGGTGGAGAAGCGCGGGCCCTCCACCACGACCATGGTGCCGTGGTCGTGCGCGGGCAGATCGTCGCCGATCGAGGCGATGGCGGCATTGCGCAGCTCGTCGCAGTACGGGTCGGCGAAGGACACGTGCACGCCGCCGGCGTCGTAGAAGGTTTGGGCGCGCCCGGAGGTGCGGTCCACCAGCTGGTCCGGCACGGCGATGGTGCCCGGCCCCCAGTCGGCGCGCAGGCTGCCGACGGCACAGGGACCGAAGATGCGACGCACGCCCAGGGTGCGCAGCGCCCACATATTGGCGCGGTAGGGCACGGTGTGCGGCGAGAACTCGTGCTTGCGGCCGTGCCGGGGCAGGAACGCCACCGAGCGCCCCTCCACCTGGCCGATGGTGATGGGCGCGCTGGGCGCGCCGTAGGGGGTCTCGATCTCGACCGTGGTCGCGTCATCGCCGAAGAAGTCGTAGAAGCCGCTGCCTCCGATGATGGCGAGCGATGCCCGTGCGTCCGAACTCATGCCCCCGATTCTTGCGCACGCGGCCGTGAGTGGTGGTAGCAGGGCGAAGCATGTACCCTAGGGGGGTATTTTCCCCGGGAGTGAGGACAGCGCAGGTGACCAACGACAAGATCGCGACCCAGGACGCCGCCGGGCACGACACCGCCGAGTCCTGCCACGACACCACCTCGCACGGCTACATCACCGCCAAGGACGACTACCTCAAGCGCCTGCGCCGCATCGAAGGCCAGGCCCGCGGCCTGCAGCGCATGGTCGAGGAGGAGAAGTACTGCATCGACATCCTCACCCAGGTGTCGGCCATGACCAAGGCGCTGCAGGCGGTCGCGATGGGGCTGCTCGAGGATCACATCAGCCACTGCGTGGTCGACGCGGCCGTCGCGGGCGGCCCCGAGGCCGAGGCCAAGATCAAGGAAGCCACCGACGCCATCGCGCGCCTCGTGCGCAGCTGACGGCTCTCGCGGCGCTCAGCAGGCCGCGGTGCCGCCGGGGTAGGCGCCCAGGGACGTCGTCGGGAGGGCCCAGCGATCGGGGCCCGACTGCCAGCCCGCGGCGACGCGACGGGAGCCGCGGCGGGTAGGGACGCTGTCCTTGCGGATGTTGTCCTTGCGGTCCCGGGTGGTGCGGACGGAGTCGCAGGGCTGATTGTCGGCGAGCGTCACGGCGATCTCGAGGTCCGCGTAGAGGATGCCCTCCTCGCCCACCGCGAGCGGGGCCACCACTTCGCCGCCGTCGGCGCCGTAGATGCGGGCGCATCCGGTGGGGCCGCCATTGTGGCGCTGTGCGCTGCCCACGCCACCGAACGCGGCGTCACCGATCACGGCGGTGGGGGCGATCACGTACGCGCCGACCTCGAGCGCGTACATGCGACTGAGCGTGGTGCTCGACTCCGGTCCGACCGCGTCGCCGTCGGGGCTGCCGGGCCAGGCGGCCACGTGGATCTGCTCCTCGTCGGCACGTAGCGCGCGGGTGAGCAGCGGCCGCTGATTCTCCTGGCCGGACAGCGCGCCGTACTTGCCGATCGGGGTGTGGTGCACCGCAGGCAGATTCGGAGTTCCGGACGCGAATATCTTGCGTTCCACGCTGTTCAGACCGGCTTTGCGGCGGACCGACAGCAACTGCCCGGAATCGTCGATCACGGCCTGCGACATATAGATTCGCCGTTCCTGGCGCTCACCGAATCCGAGTACGACATGAATGTCGTGTGCGGCGGCGGCAGCGGTGATCGCGCGCATTTCCGCGCCGTCTCGCGTCATCGAATTCTCGCGGCATCTGGTCGAGTATTCGACATTCCACTGATTGGTATCGATCCAACGCCACCACGGATAACCCGGGAGAAACGCCTCCGGGAATGCGACCAGCCGCGCCCCCTGTACCGCTGCCGCCCGGATCAGTTCGACGACCTGATCGACGCCGTCGGAGAGCCGCAGCCAGCTGGGTTCGGCCTGGACGGCGGCAACTCGCACCGTTGTCCTCATCGCTTTTCCCTCATGCACCAGGAGCCTTGCCAAGTTATAGCGATCGAACAATGGCGATGAGTGCCGAATGACCGACTGATCATGCCAGTGTGCGGAATGCTCCCGGAGTTGTGCCCATTTCCAAACGGAAGCTCCGATAGAAGCTACGCTCCGTGAGGAATCCCGCCGCTTTCGCTACCGCCGAAAGCGGCAACTGTGGTGCATTTCTCAGTAGGTCGCAAGCACGTTCGATGCGCATGCGGCGCAACACCGTTCCCGGTCCGCCCTCGAACTCACCGAACACTCGATACAGCGTACGCCGAGACATTCTGCAGCCCTCCGCGATTCGATCGACTCCGAGATCGGGATCGGCGCAGTGGTCGCGCATGTAGTTCAGGACCCGTTGCCGACTGAGCGCGTCCGCCGACTGGTCACGCGGCGTGCGGCCGGACGCGGCGATCGCGGCGGCGGCCAGCAGATCCATTCCGGGCGCGGACAACAGCGCGGCGCTATCGGGATCGGTGCGCTGCAATTCGGCCAGCCCACGAAAGAAACCGGCCACGATTCCGGGCGCGGTGTTCGCCGAAAATACTGTCGCAGTGGGCAATTCGAGATTGTCGACCCCGTAGCGCTCACGTAGTCGACTGAGCGGGACCTGCACCACAACTTGCTCGAACCGCTCCGACGCGTCCCAGCGGTAGGGACGGGTGCTGTCGTAGAACACGATTCCGCCCGGACCGACATCGGCGACCCGATCGTCCTGGCACAAACGCGCGGTGCCGACGATCGGAATACTGGCGAGCAGATATTCGTCGGCGCTGCGGCCGATGAGTCCTCCGGTTCGGCGAATGGTTTGCGGCGTCGATCCGATTACCGACACATCCATCTCGCCGTAGCTCGTGGATTCGATATAACCTACAAAGCGACCACTCGGTATAGGTTCAACCGCCAGCGGCACGTAGGAGGCACTCACCTGCGCCTCCCAGCGCTCGAATGCCTCCGACGGCGTCTGTTCCTGGCCGGACCGAACCTCGATCCGGTTGACCGGTGGTAACCCTTCCACTCCCCATCCCTCGATGACAATGGCGGCCACGTGTACGGCCGAATACTGGGGAGAGTGTGTCAGATCGGACGAATTCCGGCCAATGGGCCGAACTGGTACGAACCAGTAACCGGTACGGACCGGTTATCGAATCAGGCGGCGGACTCGAAGCTCAGATCGAGTTCCAGATCGGCGTACAGCAAACCCTGTTCGTGCCCGCCCAGAGGCGACGCCAGTTCCTCACCGCCCGGCGCGAAGATGCGCGCGTGCCCGCCCGGCCCCGGCACCAGCTGCTTGGCCGGCTCCGCGCCGCGGCGGCTCTCACTGCCCGCCACGTCCATCACCGAGCACGCCGCGATCACGTTCAGCTGCCCGACCACCGCGTACCAGAGCGTGGCCGCGTTGTTCACCCGCACGCCCCAGTCCACGTCCCGCGCCACGATGAAGCCCGGCCAGGACACCACGTGGATCTGTGCCCCGGTGCGCTCCAGCTCCCGCCGCGCGGGCAAATGCAACTGCTCGGAGCCGCCCTGCACCGCGATGCGGCCGATGCCGGTACGGAAGACCTGCGACTCGCCGGGCTCGCCGGAGCGGAAGATCTGGTGCTCCAACGGTGTCAGCTCGGGCTTACGGCGGACTCCGAGCAGTACCCCTCGGTCGTCGATGAGGCACTGGGACATGTACAGCGCGCTGCCACAGCGTTCGCTGAAGCCGAGCAGTACATGGATGCGATGCCGGCGCGCGGCATCGGCGATACGCCGGAACTCGGTGCGCCCCACCGTCATCGAGTTGGTGCGATAGCGCGCGAAGAAGCCCTCGCCCCAGCTCACCGATTCCAGCCACAGCCACCACGGGTAGCCGGGAAGGAAGGTCTCCGGGAAGGCCACCAGCTGTGCGCCACCCGCGGCCGCGTCCTCGATCAGCCCGATGGCCTGCCCGACTCCGGCGGGCAGATCCAGCCATCGCGGCTCGGCTTGGACAGCCGCGACTCGCACCTTCGTGGGCACCTCGGCTCCTTCGACGGATCGGATGATGTGCAATCACCCTTCGCCGAACGCCAGGCGGTCACAGCGACATACCGTGCCGAGCTACCGACAGCGCGTGCCTGTGTCCAATTGCGACCGGAATTGCCCCGGCGTCACGCCGGTTTCCTGGCGAAACGCCCGGTAGAAATGCCGATCCGTGGCGAAACCGGACGCCGCGGCAACCGCCGACAGCGGCCGGGTCGGGTCCGCTCGCAACAGCCGGCGGGCGTGCTCGACCCGCATCTGCCGCACCAGCGCGGCCGGGCCGCCGATCTCCTCACAGACCCGGTAGAGGGTGCGCCGCGAGACCAGACAGGCGTGCGCCACCTCGTCGACGGTCAGGTCCGGATCGGTGTACCGCTTCCGCAGCACCGCCAGCACCTGCTGGCGGGTGAAGACCGAATCGGCGGGCCCGGGTGAGGAGTGCCCGTTGGCCAGCAGCAACGCCGACGAGAGCATCGAGGTGACCTGCGACTCGAGCACGTCGGCCGCACGGCCGGTCTCCTCCGCGCCGAGCCGGGCCATACCCCGGAAGAAGTCGGCCACCACGCCCATCGCCCCGGTGGCGGGCAGGGCCTTGGCGATGGGCAGCTCGTCGCGCACCAGGCCGGCGTGGTCGAGCACCGTGTCCATGGGCGCGCGCACGATGGTGGACACCGCGTTCTCGGTGGTCCGGCTCTCGATCGGGCGGGCGCTGTCGTAGAAGGCGATGGTCCCGGCCCCGCCCTCGGTGATCCGGCCGCTCTGCTCGGTCCAGTTCGAGCCCTCGACCACGATGTTCACCAGCAGGAAGTCGCCGGCGGCCTGCTCGAGCTGACGCTTGGTGCGCACCACCCGCTGGGCGCTCGAGGTCATCAGCGTGAGGCTGGACCGATCGAACTGGGTGTAGCGGAGTTTGCCGTGCCAGGGCCCGGCGCCGATCGGTTCGACAATCGAGGGCAGCACGGCATCGGCGACGAGGGCCTCCCACTGCTCGAAGGCTTGCCGCGCGGAAACCTCTGAGGTCGTACGGACTTCGGCACTGGCCGTGGAAGCGATACCCACACCTGCATCATTCCACTAGCGGCCGCCGGGAGAATGGGAATGAAGCCGACTGATCCGACAAAACAGACCAATCAGCCCGATTGCTCCGGGAACTCGCCGCCCGGTCACCGGCGGCTCGAGGCGGCGACCGGGCGGCGCGTCCCCAAGTATGCCGCGCCGACGCGGCCCTGTGACTGCCCAACCGTGCCAGTTCACTGCCGATTCAGGTCAGCCGTGAAACACCCCCTGATCAGGCGTGATTTGTCCGGAATTCGCCAGGGGTCATACCGGTTTCGCGTTTGAAGGCCCGGTAGAACTGCCGCTCGGACACGAAGCCCGCCGACCGCGCCACCGACAGCAGCGGCCGCGTCGGATCGGTGCGGATCAACGACAGCGCCCGCTCCACCCGCATCCGCCGCAACATGGCCGCCACCCCGTCCTCACCCTGCTCGAACAGGCGGTACAGCGTGCGCCGCGACACCGCACACGCGCCTGCCACCTGATCGATGGTCAGCTCCGGATCGGCGTAATTCCGCTGAATGAACGCCAGCGCACGCTGTTTGGCCAGGGCGTGCGCGGGCTCGTCGCGCGGCAGGTCGCCCGCGGCCAGCTGGACCACCGAGGCCAGCAGGCCCGTACCGTGTTTGGCCAGCACCGCGGCCTGTTCCGGTGCGGTGTACTGCAATTGCGCCATGCCGCAGAAGAAGCGGCCCACGATCCCGGCCGCGCCCTCGGGCGGGAAGCGCACCGCGGTCGGCATCCGGTCCGCCGGCACCCCCGACGCGCAGACCACCTCGGCCAGCGGCACCTGCACCGCCACCACGCCCCAGGACTGCTCGAAATGCGCACTGAAGGGCCGGGAACTGACGTGCAGGGTCAGTCCGCCGTCGGCCAGCTCCCCCACTCGCCCGTCCTGCTCCAGCCAGCCGTGGCCGTGCGTGGTGATACAGGCGAACAGCACCGGTTCCTCGGGATCGTGGATGAGTTGCGGTATCCGGCTCAGATGCTGCCCGCTGGCGGTCACCATCGACACGTCGATGCCGTCGAAGCGCGACTGCACGATGCGCGCCCGGAACTCCCCCGACCGCACGGGTGTCACCACCAGCGGAACGTAGGCCGCCGCTACCACGGCCTCCCATTCCTCGAAAGTCTTCTGCTGCGAAACCTCCGGCGTGGAGCGAACCTCCATCACCGAGGGCTCGACGCCGCCCCTCATTGCCCGATTCTCGCATCCCACCCCCACCCCGATCCCCGAATTCCCTTAACAACCTCCAACTTTCACCCAACCGTCCGAATTGGCGCATTGCCCGCAACTCGCACAGCGAATCTTCATCCCGGACTTGCACTTTCATCCGCGCGACCGATCCGCAATCGCGCACGCGTCATCACAGCCGCGACCTCGGCGGAGGGGTGGTCGCGGGTGGGGATGAGCGGGTTGGGCCGATGGGAATCGAACGACGCGCCGGGCGGGCGGCGCGCCGAGAACGGGGTCAGTCCCCGCAGCAGCCTTCGGAATCGGCGGCACCGCCCGCGGGGCCGGGAACGGTGCGAACCTCGCGGGTCTGGATATTGCGGGCGGCCAGATCGGCGTCGGCCGGATAGTCGACGGCGATCAGCGACAGCCCGTGGGCCGGGGCCACGGTCACCGCGCTGGCGCGTTCGCGCTCGTTCAGCAGTCCGGCGATCCACTCGGGGGTACGGCGGCCCTCACCGACGGCCAGCACGCCGCCGACCAGACTGCGGACCATGGACCAGCAGAACGCGTCCGCGCTGACATAGGCGGTCAGCAGGTCGCCCTCGGCGACCCAGTCGAAGCGCTGCAGTTCGCGAATCGTGGTCGCGCCCTCACGCCGACGGCAGAAGGCCGCGAAATCGTGCAGGCCCAACAGGTTTCGGGAGGCCTCGCGCATGGCCTCGAGATCCGGGCCGGGACGGCAGGGCACCACGCCGCGGGCCTGCAGCGGCTCGGCGCCGTAGGGCGCGGTGGTCAGGCGGTAGGCGTAGTGCCGGCGGATCGCCGAGAAGCGGGCGTCGAAGTCCGGCGGCGCGATCCGGGCCTGCTTGACCCGCACGTCCTTGGGCAGGAAGCGGGCCAGCCGGTGCACCAGCTTGGGGCCGTCCACCTCGGTGTGGGTATCGAAGTGCGCGACTTGGCCTTCCGCGTGCACCCCGGCGTCGGTGCGCCCGGCCACGGTGAGCTGGATGGGTTCGCGCTGCACCTTGGACAGCGCGTCCTCCAGCACGCCCTGCACGGTGCGCAGGCCGGGCTGACGGGCCCAGCCGGTGAAATCGGTGCCGTCGTAACTGATGTCCAGCCGTACCCGAATCGAAATGGGTTCGGGCGTCGGATCCTCCACGGTCACAGCGATCTCCTGGTTAACATGGAGAAAGCCCGCCGACCCGGAGGGGACGGCGGGCTCACTCATGAATCCGATAGGGGCGGATTTACTCCGCGTCCTTGGCCTCTTCGGCGGCCGGGGCGTCAGCCACGGTCTCCTCAGCGGCAGCCTCTTCGGCCTTGGCCTCGGCCGGAGCCTCGGTGGCCTTGGAAGCGGCGACACGACGGGCACGATCGGCCTCGTTGGTCACGGTCTTCTCGCGGACCAGCTCGATGATCGCCATCGGAGCGTTGTCACCCTTGCGGGGGATGGTCTTGATGATGCGGGTGTAGCCGCCATCGCGACCCTCGAACGAGGGGCCGATGTCCGCGAACAGCGCGTGAACGATGTCCTTGGAGCGGATCACCTTCATCACCTCGCGACGGTCGGCAAGGGTGCCGCCCTTCGCCTTGGTGACGAGCTTCTCGGCATAGGGGCGCAGCGCCTTGGCCTTGGCCTCGGTGGTCGTGATGCGACCGTGCTCGAAGAGCGCCGTCGCCAGGTTGGCGAAGATCGCCTTCTGGTGCGACGCCGACCCGCCGAAGCGGGCACCCTTCTTGGGCTTGGGCATGTTGGAATCTCCTGTGTTGAAGGCCGATTCGGGGCGCTACACCCCGGATGGCCTAAAGCTGTTCGGTCTCGGCGTAGTCCTGCTCGCCGCTGTCGGTGTCGCTGAACGAGCCGCTGTCGCTCCAGGTACCGCTCGCCGCGTCGTAGCCGACGACGGAGGACGGATCGAAGGAAGCCGGGGAGTCCTTGAGGGACAGGCCGAGCGAGTGCAGCTTGACCTTGACCTCGTCGATGGACTTCTGACCGAAGTTGCGGATATCCAGCAGGTCCGACTCGGTGCGGGCGACCAGCTCGCCGACGGTGTGCACACCCTCACGCTTGAGGCAGTTGTACGACCGAACGGTGAGATCCAGGTCCTCGATCGGCAGGCCGAACGAGGCGATGTGGTCCGCCTCGGCCGGGCTCGGGCCGATCTCGATGCCCTCGGCCTCGATGTTCAGCTCGCGCGCGAGTCCGAACAGCTCGACCAGGGTCTTGCCCGCCGACGCCAGCGCATCCCGCGCGGAGATCGAGTTCTTGGTCTCGACATCCAGGATGAGCCGGTCGAAGTCGGTGCGCTGCTCGACACGGGTGGCCTCGACCTTGTACGTCACCTTGAGAACCGGCGAGTAGATCGAGTCAACCGGAATCCGGCCGATTTCCGCACCCGACGCCTTGTTCTGCACGGCCGGGACGTAGCCGCGACCGCGCTCGACAACGAGCTCGATCTCCAGCTTGCCCTTGTCGTTCAGGGTGGCGATGTGCATGTCCGGGTTGTGCACGGTCACGCCCGCCGGGGGGACGATGTCACCGGCGGTGACGGTGCCCGGGCCCTGCTTGCGCACGTACATGGTGACCGGCTCGTCCTCTTCGGACGACACGACCAGGCCCTTGAGGTTCAGGATGATGTCGGTGACATCTTCCTTCACGCCCGGGACGGTGGTGAACTCGTGCAGCACGCCGTCGATGCGGATGCTGGTGACCGCGGCACCCGGGATGCTCGAGAGCAGGGTGCGGCGCAGCGAGTTGCCGAGGGTGTAACCGAAACCCGGCTCCAGCGGTTCGATGGTGAACCGCGACCGGTTCTCGGACACGACCTCTTCGGTCAGCGTCGGTCGCTGTGAAATCAGCATTTCTTCCTCCTTCGGACGCCCACTATTTGACGCCCACTATGTGGGGAGCCGTTGTGGCCCTGAGAGTTTCAGGGCCACAACCAGCGGCACGCTTACGCGCACCTATTACTTCGAGTAGAACTCGACGATCAGCTGTTCCTGCAGCGGAACATCGATCTGCGCACGCTCGGGGAGCTGGTGCACCAGGATCCGCAGGCGGCCGGGAACGACCTGCAGCCAGCCCGGGATCGGGCGGTCGCCGACGGTCTCACGCGCCACCTGGAAGGGGTACATGGCCAGCGACTTCGCCTTGACATCGATGATGTCGTACTGCGAGACCTGGAAGCTCGGCACGTCGACCTTCACACCGTTGACGGTGAAGTGGCCGTGCGAGACCAGCTGGCGAGCGCCACGACGGGTACGGGCCAGACCGGCGCGGTACACGACGTTGTCCAGACGGGACTCGAGCAGACGCAGCAGGTTGTCGCCGGTCTTGCCCTTCTGGCGGTTCGCCTCTTCGTAGTACTTGCGGAACTGCTTCTCCATGACGCCGTACGAGAAGCGAGCCTTCTGCTTCTCCTGCAGCTGCATGAGGTACTCGGACTCCTTGATCCGCGCGCGGCCGTGCTGGCCGGGCGGGTAAGGACGACGCTCGAACGCCTGGTCGCCTCCGACGAGGTCGACACGCAGACGACGCGACTTGCGGGTAATGGGGCCTGTATAACGAGCCATTGTTCTGTACCTTTTCCTTCCCGCTTAGACGCGACGCCGCTTGGGCGGACGGCAGCCGTTGTGCGGCTGCGGGGTGACATCGGAGATCGTGCCGACCTCCAGGCCAGCGGCCTGGAGCGAACGGATCGCGGTCTCGCGGCCCGAACCCGGGCCCTTCACGAAGACGTCGACCTTCTTGACGCCGTTCTCCTGCGCCTTGCGGGCAGCGTTCTCGGCGGCGAGCTGAGCGGCGAACGGAGTCGACTTACGCGAGCCCTTGAAACCGACGTGGCCGGAGGACGCCCAGGAGATGACGTTGCCTTCGGGATCGGTGATCGACACGATCGTGTTGTTGAACGTGCTCTTGATGTGAGCGTGGCCGTGCGGGATGTTCTTCTTATCCCGGCGACGCGCTTTCTGAGTCTTCTTCGGGCCCGAGGCCCGGCTCTTCGGAGGCATGCGCTATCCCTACTTCTTCTTGCCGGCGACGGTCTTCTTCGGACCCTTGCGCGTGCGGGCGTTGGTCTTGGTCCGCTGGCCACGCACGGGCAGGCCACGGCGGTGGCGGATGCCCTGGTAGCAGCCGATCTCGATCTTGCGACGGATGTCGGCCTGCACCTCGCGGCGCAGGTCACCCTCGACCTTGAACTCCTGCGCTTCGATGAAGTCGCGGAGCTTGGTCAGGTCGTCGTCGCTGAGGTCCTTCGACCGCAGGTCCGGGCTGACGCCCGTCTCCGCGAGGATCTCCTTGGCGCGGGTACGGCCGATGCCGAAGATGTAGGTCAGCGCGATCTCCATGCGCTTTTCGCGCGGGAGGTCGACGCCCATCAGACGTGCCATGGTTGGCGTTTCCTTACTTTTGCGGAGGTCTGCTCCCTGGCCGTCCCCTCGTAAGTGGGGCCCCGGCCTCCGTACCGGGGGTAGGCCGCCATCCGTCCCCTGACGGGACTCGGCGACGGCGACTGGCGCTGGGAGTGCTTCTTATTGCCAATCCGAACTGCGTTCGGTGCTTGGCGGAGATCAGCCCTGACGCTGCTTGTGGCGCAGGTTCTCGCAGATCACCATGACCCGACCGTGACGGCGGATCACCTTGCACTTCTCGCAGATCGGCTTGACGGACGGCTGAACCTTCACGTCAGATCCAATCTGGGTTGGTGTTCACTGGCCGTGAACACAGTTTTTCCCCGGTCAGTTCGACCGGGGAAACCCGGGGCATATCGCCCCGGAAGTCTTGATGCGCTCCCGCGAGGAGCGACTCACTTGTAGCGGTAGACGATGCGGCCGCGGGTCAAGTCGTAGGGCGAGAGCTCCACGACGACGCGGTCCTCGGGCAGGATGCGGATGTAGTGCTGCCGCATCTTGCCGCTGATGTGGGCCAGAACCTTGTGCCCGTTCTCCAGCTCGATCCGGAACATCGCATTGGGCAACGGCTCGATAACCCGGCCCTCGACCTCGATGGCCCCTTCCTTCTTCGCCATATCCTCCGCGATCCCGGTTAGGCTGAACCTGGTTGGTTCAAGCTCATTACGGCAGGTCGGCCATGAGTTTCGCAGGCGCACCGATGGATTGCTGGTGCACTGTGGCCAACCCGGTGACATACTCACTGGAGGCGGCACGAAGACATGCCACAGCCACTATGTAAGTCACCAGCGACCTACTTTACCCGTCGCCCCAGATCCGGCCAAATACGGGTGCCGTGACGTGCCCCTCCCCGGTCGCGCGGGCCGCACCCCCACCGTGAGCGGCCGGTACACGCCGGGCACGCACTCGCCGGGAATCGCTAAACTACGCCGTGTCCTGCACGATAGATCGAGGCACCCGGGGGTAGATGTGAGTCGCGAGAACGACGGACTCCCGATGCTCCCGCCCTGGCTCTCCGAGAGCGACGTCACCGACACCGGATACGAAGCCCCCGTCGAGAACCTTCCCCAGGACGACCTCATCCCCGAGGAGAAGGGCGGCCGCCGCCTCTTCGGACGCCGCAAGCCCCGCAAGGACTCGCCCGCCGAACCCCTCCCCCGGACCCCCGCCCCCACGTCCGCACCGGCCCCCGAGTCGCGCACCCAGCAGCCGACTCCGCCCACCCCGATGCCGACCCGCGACCCCGGCACCCACTTCAACCTCCCCCAGAACGGCACACACCCCAACGGCGCCCAGCCGACCCCGCCGTCCTCCCACTCCGGCCGCCACCCCATCGGCCAGAACCCGGCCACCCAGCATCCGAACGGCCAGGCTCCCCAGCATCCGAACGGCCAGGCCCCTTCCAATCAGCCCCCCAACGGGCAGGCACCCCGTCCGAACGGCCAGGCACCTTTCACACAGCCGCCCGCCGCTCAGCCGCCGCAGCCGCCCCAGCCCAACAGCCAGGCACCATTCACGCAGCCGCCTGTCGGCCCGACGCCTCAGTCGCCGCAGCCCGACAGCCCGGCGCCCGTCGGCCAGGCCCCGCAGGCTCCCCAGCCCAATGGCCAATCGCCCTTCACGCGGCCGCCGGTCGCGCCCGAACCCGCTCCGCCCGGCCCTCCTTCGGGGCCGCTCACGCCGCCGCCGGTCCCGCAGTTCTCCGCGCCTCCAACGCCTCCCGTGGCAGCGCCGATCGGCGCTCAGCCCGCGGGCGCGTCCCTCGCGGGCACGCCGACCGTGGGTAATCCGGAGGCCGCCGCCCCCACCCGTCCCCCGGCGGATCCGACCACGCGGATGCCGCTGCCGCCGTCTCCGAGTGAAATGGCCGCGGCGGCAAGCGATCCCGTGGTTCGTGCCGCACGACCGCCGCTGCCGCCGGCTCCGGGTGAGCTCGCCGACGGCGACCAGGAGCCGACGCCGCCCGCGGTAAATCCGGCCGAGGTCACCACGAAGATGTCGCAGCCGCCGCTGCCGCCGGCTCCGGGAGATCTCGACGCGACCGGGTCCGGCATCATCGCGCCCGCCGATCCGACTACTCGCCGGCCGCTGCCGCCTGCCCCTGAATCGGGTGCCGACACAAGCGGACCGGAGCCCCTGCCGGCGCCGGGCACGCCGAAGCCGACCTCGGCCGATCGCCCGGGGTCCGGCAATGACGTTCCTCCCGTACCGAATACGACGGCCGCCGCGCACGAGCTGCTCGACGCGGAACTGGCGGAGCTCGATGCCGCTGCAGGGGAGGCCTCGGACCCGGAGGCGGATTTCGATCAGGCGATGACGCCGGGCCGCCATCGCGCGGCGGAGGTCACGCCGCCTGTCGACCCGCGCCTCGACATTCCGCCCGCGCCGCCCGGTCTTTCGGCGCCGACGTCGGGCCCGCTGCCGCAGGTCCCGGGTGGCCCGCAGCAGTCCGCCGACGCCGGTCAGCAGCTGCCACCGCCGCCGGGACCGTTCCCCGGCGTGCAGCACCTGCCGCCCGCTCCGGGACCCTTCCCCGGCGCGCAGGGCCTGCCGCCCGCTCCGGGACCCATCCCTGGCGCACAGGGGCTGCCGCCCGCCCCGAACTCCGGTGTTCCTCCGATGCCGCCTAACCAGGGATTCCCGGCGGGACCCGTTCCGCCGCAGTTGAATCCGTGGGCGAACGGCCCGCAGACCGAGGCCGGGCCGCATTCGAACGCTCCCATCGGACATGATTCCGACATTCCGGGTATGCCCTCGGGGTTCCCCGCCGGGCAGGGCGTATTGCCATCGGCGGCCGGGGCGCCGGACGGCCATCCCTCGATGCCCGGGCGACACCCCTCGGCGGGCGGTCCCGAACCGGCGGTGGCCGAGGACCCGGACGCGAATCCTTGGGCGAATGCGCCGCTCTCCGAAGCCGCGGCGGCCGGGTTGAGTGGTCGGCACCCGGTCAGCGCGCCGCAGCCCGATTCCGAGATGCCGACTCCGCCGCACGGTTTCCCGGCGGGTCCGTTCACGTCCCAGTCGGCTCCGCAGGGTCCCGATGGTGTTGGGGCTGACACGAACCCGTGGTCGAATCCCGCGACGTCCGAGGCTGCGGCCGCCAGATTCAACGGGCCGCAGGCCGACGGGATGATGCCGCCCGGCACGGGTATGCCGGGCGACGGCGCTCCCGCGCAGTCGCAGTGGGGTCCGGGGGCCGATGGACCGCAGGGTGGGCAGATGCCTTGGGCCGCACCCGGGCCGGAGCAGGGCTACCCGGGTGGGCCCGGCCCGTACGCAGCGCCTGGCGCTCCGGGGCAGCCCGGTCCCGGTTTCCCGGGACAGCCCGGCCCGGACGCGCCCGTCTGGGGTGATGTGAACGCGCAGCCGGGTGGCCACATGCCCGGGCAGTACGGGATGAGTTCCGTGCAGCCCGGATTCGGTGCGCCCGGTCAGTACGGCGCTCCGGCGCAGCCCGGTCCCCCGCAGGGCGCTCGGGGCCCGGCCGGGTTCGCCGGCGGTCCCGCGCCATCGCTGGATGATGTGCCGTTGCGCCGGGCGAAGAAGGCTCCGGGCTCCGGATGGCGGCGGGCTGTGCACCATATGTCCGGTGGCGCGATCAATCCCGGCATGTCGGCGGAGGAGCGCCGTTTGCAGGAGTTGGTGGCGCGGATCCGGCAGCCGGTGCGCGGGGACTATCGGATCGCGGTGCTGTCGTTGAAGGGCGGCGTCGGCAAGACGACGACCACGATGGGTCTGGGTTCTATCTTCTCGTCGATTCGCGGGGACCGGGTGATCGCGGTGGACGCGAACCCGGACTTCGGGACCCTGTCGCAGCGGGTGCCGTTGCAGACGCGGTCGACGGTGCGGGATCTGTTGCTGGACGACCACATTCAGCGGTATTCGGACGTGCGCCGGCATACCTCGCAGGGCAGCAGCCGGTTGGAGGTGCTGGCCAGTGAGCGGGATCCGGCGGCGTCGGAGGCGTTCAGCGAGGAGGAGTACCGCGCGGTGGCGCGGATCCTGCAGCGCTTCTACAACATCATCCTGACCGACTGCGGTACCGGTCTGATGCATTCGGCGATGGCGGGCGTGCTGGATCTGGCGCATTCGCTGGTGCTGATCTCGAGTTCGGCGATCGACGGCGCGCGCAGTGCGGCGGCGACGCTGGATTGGCTGTCGCTGCACGGTCACGACCATCTGGTCCGCAATGCGGTGGTGGTGATCAACCTGCCCCGCCCGGGCGCCCCGAATGTCGGGATCAATCAGTTGCGCGACTATTTCTTGTCGCGTTGCCGCGCGGTCCACATCATCCCGTACGACGCCCACCTGGGTGAGGGCGCGGAGATCGATCTGCATCGCCTGAGCAAGCCCGTCAAGCGCGCTTATGTGGAGCTGGCGGCCACGGTCGCCGATGATTTCGGCACCGACCACCGGCACTATCGGGGCTGAGCAGGGACCGGTTCCGAACCGGTTCGGCGGCAGGGCGTTCGACCCCGCGGTGACGGTGGCCGCGGGCGGGTGGCTGCGCATGACACGGCTTCCAACGGGTGCTAGTTTGTGGCTCGATCGCGCTGCCGCCCTGTCCGGCGAATTCCTCGCGGCCGACCCCGAGAACTCGGAGTACACCTGGATGCGTAATGTCCGCGGCCTGTCCGCCGCACCCTGCCCGCTCGCGCCGAGCCCGGCGGATCTCCGATGAAGGCGCTGTTGCCCGACGATCCGCGCTGGATCGGCCCGCACCACATGATCGCGGTGGTCGGCACGGGTGAGCTGGGCCGGGTGCTCCTGGGTCGGACGCCGACCGGAAAGCTCGTGGCGGTCAAGCTGATTCACGGCTCGCAGCCGGTAGACATGGAGTTCCGGGCTCGCCTGCAGCGGGAGCTGGAGACCGGCAAGCAACTGACCGGTTCCTGGTTCACGCCGGTGGTGGACAGTGACGCCGATGCCGAACGCCCGTGGCTGGCCACCGAATACCTGCCCGCGCCGGATCTGGCGACGGTGATCGCGGGCTGTGGCCCGCTGCCGGTGCCGGGTCTGCGCATGCTGGCGACGGGGCTGGCGTCCGCGCTGCTGGAGGTGCACCGCGCGGTGCTGGTGCACCGGAATCTGAAGCCCGGCAATGTGCTGCTGACCACCGAGGACCCGCGCCTGGTGGATTTCGGCATCACGCGCGCCCGCGAGGACGGTGCGGCCACCGCCGACGCTCCCGCGTATCTGGCGCCCGAGCAGGCCGAGGGCCAGCCGGTGACCTCGGCGGTCGACATCTACGCGGTGGGCATGCTGCTGGTGCTGGCCGCGACCGGATCCATGTCGGCGACACCGGATCTGCAGGCGGTTCCGCACGCGCTGCGCAAGCTGGTCGAGTCCTGCCTGTCGGCCGATCCGGCGCATCGCCCGTCGGCGCGGCAGCTGCTGGAGCAGGCGGAGCGCATTCCCGGGGAGTCGGCCTGGCCGCAGCCGGTGCTGGATTTCCTGGAGACGCATCGCACCGACGCCGAGTGGTGGGCCTCGAGTGGTGAGCAGGAGACCCGTTACCGGGATCAGCTGGCGCGCTTGGCGGATCGCCGCCGCCGCACCATCGGCTTGGCGGCCGCGGCCGTGACCGGCGTCGTGGTGGTGGGCGGCACGGTGATCGGCCTGGTTCGCGCCTCCGATACCGAGGGTCACGCGCAGGCGCGCACGGATTCGTCCCTGGATCTGACGGCCGCCGAGTTGCGACTGCTGGACACCTGCGCGGTCCTGGACAAGGCGCTGCCCGGCAAGCTGGGCACCCGCACCGGCGATCCGGAGGCCCAGCCCGGCGGCTGCGCCACCACGGTGCTCGATTCGTCGCAGCGAAAGGTCCACTACACCCTCGACATTCCCGATGCCGCGATCGGCGTGGACCAGTTGAAGCCGACCACGCGCACCGCGAGCTGGGGCACGATCCTCAGCGCGGGCGCGGCCGACAACAAGTGCGACACGGTCCTGGTCGCCAAGTCGGCCGGTGATGTCCCGCTGCGCATGTCGGCCGAGCAGCTGGATCCCGCGGCCCAGCCCGGTGCCGCCTGCACCGCCGCCGAGCAGGCGCTGGCGGCCGTGGCCGAGCACCTGACCGATGTGGTCCCGCAGCGGAAGGTCGCCGCGACGTCGGTCCTGCGCGTGGACCCGTGTTCCCTGCTGCAGGACAGCACGATTCACGACATCACCGGTGAGGTCACCGACCGTCAGCATTCGCCGCACGCGTGCGCGGTGGTCGGCCCCAATGGCTGGGTGCGCGTCGACCTGGTCGACCAGTCCCGCCCCGATCAGGGTGACTGGGCCTACGAGGCCGTGCAGACCGGCGACTACACCACCTATGTGATCGGCGCCCGCACCCCGAACGACTGCAATATCGCCTACCTGGTGCGCCCGACGGACAAGGGCAATGCCGAGCAGCTGAAGTTGCAGGTGTCGGATCAGTCGGCCACTCCGGACGCGTGCGGCAAGGCGGCGAAGCTCCTCGCCGACGCGGTCTCGAAGCTGCCGAAGTAGCCGCCCGCTACAGGTATTGGGCCTTGGCGAGCAGCGCGTACTGCGCGGCCGCGCGTTGCTGGGCGTCCAGGAGCTGGGCCCCTGCGACGCGCGCGACGTAGCGGTCGTAGTGCAGGGTGCAGACGTAGCGGTCGGTGGCGTTCCAGGCCTGGGAGTAGCTGGTGCGGTTGGGGCTGGGGTTCTCGGCGCAGGCCGCCCCAGGCACGCCGGGCGGTGCGTCGGTCGTGCCCTGGATGAGCCCGTTGATGCCGGTCCACAGGCTCGCCGCGCCTTTCGCGTCGCGGGCGCGGAACAGCAACGCGCCCTTGACGGTCGTGGCGGTCAGGTCGACGCCGTTGTCGTCGAGCAGCGGCTTCCACGGCGCTTGATTGTCGACGGTGTGCAGGTAGCCGCGGGATGTTCGCACGGCCTCGTCCTGCCCCGGTCGCGGATAGTCGGCGGGGTGCAGGGTCCGCCGCAGCATGCCTTCGGGGTCGTAGTCGAGGTAGAGGATCTCGCGTGCGGTCAGCGGGGGCGTCTTGTCGAGCAGCGGCAGCTGGGCGTCGATGATCTTGGTGGCCAGTGCTTTCAGGCCGTCGATCTCCGCCTCGGGCGTCCGGACCGCGATATTGATCGCGTACTGGCCGCGGGACACCGTCGCCGCCATGGAGGGAATGCCGGGCCGCCAGTGGGCTTTCGCGGCCGGGTACTTGTCCAGGCTCACCCGCACGTTGTCGGCGGCCGCGACGGCGAAGTCGGCGGACTCGATGCCGTCGGCGGCCGCCCGCGCCTGCTGTTCGTCGGGGAACTGCATCACGGTCACGTTGAGGGTGGTCGCGGTGGGATCGTTCTCCCAGCCTTCGAAGGGACTCGCGTTGCCCGAACTGTGGTCGATGTACAGGGTTTCGAGGCGGGCGTGGTCGCTGACGGTGGTCGAGTAGGCCAGCATCAGGTGATTGGCGTCGAGCACCGGCTTGGCGGCCTGTGCGATCGCGAAGCCGGTCTCGGGCCGGGCCAGCGCCGTGTAGCCGAAGCGCGGGTCGACGTCCGCGCCGCTCACCACGGCGTCGCCGAGCCGCGCGACGGCGATGGCGCTGCCGTCGCGGAACGAGTGATCGTAGGCAGTGCGGGAGTCCATGGGCGTGGTCGGGTAGTTGCCGATGGCCAGGGTGCGGATGTCGATCTCGCCGGCGGCGGGCGACCCGGAGACGGTGCCACCGCACCCGGCGAGCACCAGGCTGAAACCGGCAGCGGTAGCGGCGAATACGGCCCTACGCCGATTGATCTTGTACACGACTACCCCTATTTGTCGTTGGCGAGAATGGCGTACTGCGCCGAGATCCGCTGATACACGTCCTGCGGCTGCTGCGACCACGCCTCGGCCGCGTACCGCCCGTAGGCGACCATGCAGCGGTACGGGAACTGGAACACGACCGGCCCCTGGTACTTGACGCATCGGGCGTTGGGCAGCCCCTGCGGGGAGTCGATCCGATGCCAGGCGCGGCCAACGGATTCCACGCCGACGAACCCCTCGGCCGCGGCGGCGTCCCTGGTGCGGACCAGCCGACCGGCGCCGAATCCCATGAAGTCGACCCCGTACTTGTCGAAGAGGGCGCGCCCCTCGTTCGGGTCGTCCTCCCGGTGCAGCGCGGCGTCCCGGCTCAGGGTGCCCTGGAGCGCGAAGGCCGTCTGATCACCGTCGGGACGGATCAGGGTCAGCTTCAGAATGCCCTGGGGGTCGATCGGCAGGTTGGCGAGCTGGTCGACCGGAGTCGGCCGGAAGTCCTTCAGCCGTTCGACGGTCACGCCGATCGCCTTGTCCGACAACGCCAGCATGACGTTCGGGTCGGAGATCTTCAGCTCCACGTTCTCGTGGTGGTTGACCACGTCGCCGATCACGTACCGGCCGGTCGCGTACCAGGACGAGAGCGCCTGGAACTGCGGGATCCACACCACGCGCGCGCTCGGATACCCGGTCGACTGCAACGGATCCGGATTGGTGATGGTGTCGAAGCGCATCCCCGACAGCGCGATGGCCGCGGCGGTGGCGGCGGCGTCGCTCTCGAAGATCATCACCGAGTGCCGCAGCGTGTACCCGAGGTTCTTGGTGTCGGCGTTGGAGGCGGCCGCGGTCCCGAATCCGGCGACCAGTCCAGGGGTGGCGGCGGTGAAGGCGTCATTGTCGAAGGACGCGAAAGGTGAACTGTTGCCGAAGGCCTTCACGTCGATGAAGGTGTGCACCCCGCCCAGATTGTGGGTCAGCGCCGGATCGATCTGCTGCGGCAACGGCACGGCGTCCGCGAGGCGCAGGGCTTCCAGGTTGCGGCTCATGCGTGCCGGGTCCTTGGGGACCAGTTGCTGGGGTTTGGTGGCGTAGCTGCCGGTGTCCAGCTTGCCCAGGTCGACGGTTTCGGCGGCGGCCCCCGGGTCGGACCCGCATCCCCCGGTGACGAGTGCCGTAATCGCCAGTAGCGCAGCGGCTATCGCACGAACTCGTAGCTTGTCCACAACTCCCCTTGTGGTCGAACTCAATGATCGTGCCAACCGTATACGCGGAAACGCAAAGATGACGGTCCGGGCCGCCCTCGGGCCCGGACCGCGCATCGGTCTCGCTGTTTACCAGGCGGGCAGCCGGCGACGCCCGGCGAGAACATCTCGCACGAGATCGTCGTAGGCGTCCGACAATTCGGCTAAATGGTGCCAAGCGCCGTGCAGCATTTCATCATTGGCGTCAAGGGTCATCAACGCGTGATGCGCTCTCACTGATGCGTCCGCGAGCCGGTCGATGACCGATCCGACTGTTTCGGTGTGCAAGGTCGCACCCAGTCGATGCTGGGGAACCGAGCGCACGATCCAATCGTCTATGGCCATGACCAATTCGATTCGGCGACGCTTGTTTTCGATGATCGAGGTCGGATCGGTTTCCGGGCCGATACCGCCGCGCCCGACCACTCGCCGCTCGTGCAGTACCGCGAGATCATGGGCGAACCACAGCAGGGGTCCGCCGATGACCCGGTGACCGCGACAAGCGCGCAGGAGTAGGTCGGAGGTCGGCAATAGGCCGGAAGCCAGTGGCTGCGCCTCCAAGTCCACATAGGAACAGGAGACGTCGGGCAATGCCACAACGACCGTGTTTGATGTCTCCGAACCTGCCACGTTGCCTCGCGTTCGACGTATAACAACACCGCATTCAGGACGTTCATTACAATAAACCTCAGAATGCTCCTGTCAAGCCTTACACGGCAGTAGAACTACCGGAGTAGACTTCCAACCCTTGAAGCAACAACCGAGGAGCGAGATGGCGGACGGTCCGAGATACCAACGGATCGCAGACCTCCTCCGCGAGGAGATCCGCGCCGGCAAGTGGGAACCGGGCGATCGACTACCGAGTCACAATGAGTTGGCCGATCAGATGCAGGTCTCGATTACGACGGCTCGCAATGCGATTCAACTCCTGGTTGCCGAGAATTTGATCTATACAGCGACTTCCCGGGGCACCATCGTGCGCAGCCAGGAGGTCCTGGAATCCGTTGTGACCAACCACATCCGACCTGATCGGCCGCGTGCGGCCCACGACATCTTCTCGGAGATCGCGCGCGCGGCCGGTCGCGAGCCGTCCAAACAGTTCAGCGCGAGAATGGAACCGGCCAGCCAGGAGGTGGCGCACTGGCTGGGCGTGGCGCGCGACGAATGGGTCGTTTCGCGAACTATCATGCAGTATCTGGACAACGAACCGTGGTCATGGGAGGTCAGCTTCTATCCGCGAGATCTGGCCGAGGCCACCGGAATCGACGCACCGCACGATATCCCCGAGGGGACGACGCGGCGCCTCGCCGACCGCGGTTACGCCGAGACGGCGCACCGCGACACGGTCGTTTCCCGTCCCGCCACGGCCGAGGAAGCGGCCTTATTGGGCGTCGGTCCAGGCACCATTCTTCTCGATCATTTACGCATCGGGGCCAATCATGATCGCGTCACCCGAGTGACCCGTCATCGTTCCACTGCGGCCCGCAACCGATTGGCATACGAATTGGGCGATGACGAAGGAACGGACATTATTCGTAAAACTCTGGGCGCGCCATTTCCGACCGGTAATTCTCATTCCTTCGGTAATTCCCTGCTACCCGGTTCGCCATGAAACCGCACCTGCGTCGGGCCCGCGTCGCGGATCTGGGGACCATCACCCGGTTCCGGTTGCAGCGCACCAGCTGGCTGGCGGCGCGCGGCAGTGACCAGTGGACGCGGGCCGGACGTGGTCTCCCCATCGAGACCTTCGTCCGGTCCGTGGCCCACGCGGTCCGGCGCGGTGAGACCTGGATAGCGGAGGTGGACGGCGAACCCGCCGGGACCATCACCGTCAACGACCGCGCCGACGAGAACCTCTGGTCCCCCGGCGAATTGGCCGACGCCGTGATCGTCCACTACATGATCGTCGATCTACGCTTCGCCGGAATCCGCGTCGGCGAGGCGCTGCTCGCGCACGCCGCGCTCCTGGCCCGCCGCCAGCACCGCGGCTGGGTCCGCCTGGACGCCTGGACCACCAATCAGGGCCTGCACGCCTACTACCGCCGCGCCGGCTTCCGCCTCGCGCGCATCGCGGGCCCCGAGGCGACCGGCCCCTCCCGTGCCCTCTTCGAACGCCCGACCTCGGCCTGGTCCCACGACCTGGTCCGCCCGACCCTCACCCTGGCCGCCGGCGAAACCACCCGTTTCACCATCGATCCCGCCTCGGCCCCCACCTGGACCCTCACCCAACACCCCTTCATCCGCCCCCACCCGGGCGTGACCGCCGAGCCGGGCTCGGCGGCCACCACCTGAGCTACAGCGCGGGCAGGTCGGCGATCTGGATCATCTCGTCGCCGCGGGAGCGGGACCAGAGGATGCCGCGGCCGGGGGGCAGGCGCATGGGGCGGATGTCGCCGATGAGCTTGCCCTCGTCGCGGGAGCCGCTCATGAGCAGCGCGGGGACGGACAGGTTCTTCATCGAGCCGAGCACCTGGTCGTAGAGGGCTCGGGAGATGCCGCCCATATTGCGGGATATGACCACGTGCAGGCCGATGTCACGGGCCTGTGGGAGCAGTTCGATCAACGCGCCCAACGGGTTTCCGCCCGCCACCACCATGTCGTAGTCGTCGACCACGACATAGATCTCGGGGCCGGTCCACCAGTCCCGGTCGCGCAGCTGCTGCGGGGTGATGTCGGAGCCGGGGATGCGCTTGGACAGGTAGTTGACGACTTCCTTGATCATGCCGCCGCAGGTCTGCGAGGAGGTGGAGTACCCGGCGAGCTGGTCGCCCTCCAAGACCCCGAGCAGGGTGCGGCGGTAGTCGATGAGGATGACGCGCGCGGTGTCGGCATTGGAGCTCTCGGCGATGCCGCGAATGATGTTGCGCAGCACCGTGGTCTTGCCGGACTCGACCTCGGAGAACACCATGAAGTGCGGGTCGGAGGCGAAGTCCAGCACGATCGGCTGCAGCTCGGATTCGCCGACGCCGATGACCACCTTGGTCGGGCCCTGCTGGATCCCGTGGCGGCGAGCCAGTTCCAGGATCTGCTCGCGGGGCACGTTACCAGGCAGGGTGCGGACCTCGGGCGCGCGGCGCTCGCCCCAGATGGCTTGCATCTCGGTGCGCGCGGCGGCCACGCCCTCGGCCAGGTTCTGGGCGTTGGTGTCGGAGTCCAGGCGCGGCATGGCGATGAGCATGTGCAGCTGGTCGGAGGTGAGACCGCGGCCGGGCCGGTTGAGCGGCACGTTGACCGCGACCCGGCGGCCCATCTCGGAGTCCGAGGGGTCACCCAGTCGCAGTTCGATGCGGGTGCCGATCATGTCCTTGACCGAGGCCCGGATCTCGCCCCACCGGTTGGCGCCCAGGATCACGTGGATGCCGTACGAAAGGCCCTGTGCGGCAAGCTGTCCGACCAGCGGCTCCAGGCTGTCGAATTCCTCGCGGACGACCTGCCAGTTGTCGATGACCAGGAACACGTCGCCGAAGCGGTCGCCCAGCACCGGGTCGTCGGACTGCGGCGCGTTCTGCGCGGCGTGCTTGCGCCGCCGGAATTCGGCCATGGATTCGATGCCCAGCCCGGCGAAGCGCTCCTCGCGTTCGCGCAGCAGGGTGGTGAGCTCGGCGATGGTGCGCCGCACCCGGTCGGAGTCGAGCTTGCCCGCGACCGAACCGACGTGCGGCAGCCCGACCAGACCGGCCATGGAGCCACCACCGAAGTCGAGGCAGTAGAACTGCACCTGTTCGGGCGTGTGGGTGGCCGCCGCGGACATGATGATGGTGCGCAGCGTGGTCGACTTGCCGGACTGCGGACCGCCGACGACGGCCACATTGCCCTGTGCGCCCGCGAGATTGATGGTGAGCACGTCGCGGCGCTGCTCGTAGGGCTTGTCGATGATGCCGATCGGCATCCACAGCTGCCCGTGCCGGTTGACCGGCGAACGCCAGTCCGGATCCGGCAGCAGCATGTCCACGGTCGGCGATTCCTCGAGCGGCGGCAGCCACACCTCGTGGGCGGGCCGGCCGTGCCCGGTCAGGCGTTTCACGACGGTCTGCAGCAGGCTGTCGGGCAGGCCCTCGTCGCCCGACGGCGGCGGGGGCGGCAGCAGGTCGAGCGGATCGAACGGGTTCTCCGGTTCGGGCCGCTCGAGGATCTCGACCATGGCGGCGGTGAATTCGCGCGGCGGCGCCTCGACGACGGTGGTGCCGTCGGCGGCCTGGCGGGCCGAACGGGGCGCGACGTAGGGCCCGGACACGTAGGTCGCGTTGAACCGCAACGGATCCGACGCGTCGCTCTTGAGGTAACCGGAACCCGGGATACCGGGCAGGTGGTAGGCGTCGGTGATGCCGAGCACGGCGCGCGACTCGTTGGCCGAGAAGGTTCGCAGACCGATGCGGTACGACAGATGCGAGTCCAGACCCCGCATCTTGTTCTCCTCGAGCCGCTGCGAGGCGAGCAGCAGGTGCACGTGCAGCGACCGGCCCAATCGGCCGATCATGACGAACAGATCCGCGAAATCCGGCTTCTGCGAGAGCAATTCGGAGAACTCGTCGATGACCACGAACAGCGCGGGCAGCGGGTCCAGCGGCACCCCGGCCGCGCGCGCCTTCTCGTACTCGACGACATTGGCGAAGTTGCCCGCCGAGCGCAGCAGTTCCTGACGCCGGTTCATCTCACCGGCGAGCGCGTCGCGCATACGGTCGACGAGCTCGAGCTCTTCCTCGAGGTTTGTGATGACCGCCGCCACGTGCGGCAGCGGGTCCATGCCGAGGAAGGTCGCACCACCCTTGAAGTCGACCAGGATCAGGTTGAGCTGGTCCGGCGAGTGCGTGGTGACCATCGAAAGAATCAGCGTGCGAAGGAATTCCGACTTACCGGAACCCGTCGCGCCGATGCACAGGCCGTGCGGGCCCATGCCGTTCTCGGCGGATTCCTTGATGTCGATCTCGACCGGCGTCCCGTCGGGGGTGATGCCGATCGGCACGCGTAGTCGTTCGCGCCCGGCGCGCGGCCGCCACACCTTGGCGGGGTCGATCTGCGCCGCGTCCGGGATCTTGAGCAGGTTCATCAGGCCCGGGTCGCTGGCGGTGGTGTTGTCGCCGAGGCTGACGATCTGCGCCGCGGTGGCGATCCGGAAGCGGGCCAGGCTGCGCGCGAAGGACTCGACCTCGGCCAGCGTCACGGTGTCGGCGTTGGCGAACTTCTCGGTGCCCGCCGCGCTCTTGGCGAACACCTCGCCGCCGGTGGCGACGAGCTGCAGTCCGCGGCGCGCGGCGAGGCTGTTCTCGGCGGCGCTCAGGTCGATGACGGTGACCGCGTCCAGACCGGATTCGCTGATCAGACGCTCACTGCCGCTGACGTACCCGTCGTCGATGATGACGACCAGGTGCAGCCGCCCCTGGGTGGGCTGCGGGTTGCGCATGAACCGGCCGCGCTCGAGCAGGTCGTCGGCGAGCGCGGTCTCCAGCTCGCCGAGCGAGCCGTAGATCATGCGGGACGCGCCCATGCCGTCGCGTTCACTCGAATGCTGGATGTGCGGCAGCCATTTCGCCCACGCCCAGGCCTCACAGTCGGGTTCGGCGGTGACGATGGCGACGGCGACGTGGTCGGGGCCGTGGAACGCGGTGAGCTCCATGAGCATCGACCACACCAGCCCACGCGCGTCCTCGACCAGGCCCTCCACATTGATGGCCGGGAAGGCGCGCAGCGACACCGCGGTCGGCAGGTGGTGCACCACGGAATGCGTTCGCACGAAACGACGCAACGCCACGGTGGACACCGGCTCCAGGTCCTCGAGCGGTCCGGTCTCCGGCCGCGCCAGCTTGGCGGCGAGCCGGTGGGTGCCGATGCCGACCCGCACGTGCCCGAAGTCCGGGTCGGCGGGCCGCCGCTCCCACATGCGCCGCGAGCCCACGATCGAGGGCAGGTCGGCCGGTTCGGGGTGGCTCCAGATCAGCGTCTCGAGCTGCTTCTGCCCGGTGCGCCGGACTTCGCGGCGGGTCTGGTCGAGGTAGCGGAAGTAGTCCTTGCGTTCCTCGTTCAGTTCCGAGGAGCTCTTGCTGCTGCCGCGCTGACCCATGAGCATGCCGGCCATCGACATGATCATCATCATCGGCATCATCATCATGTACGGGTTGGACAGCATGGAGCGGCCCATGAGGCTCATCATGGCGAGCATGCCGATCATGGCGACCACCATGACGACCGGCATCAGCTTGGCCATCAGGGGCGCGGCGACCGGCCGCGGGATCTCCGGCGGCGCGGTCAGCGCCATCTCCCCGCCGGGCGCGCGGGGTGGCGCGATGCGGGGTCGGCGCACGAAACCTTCGGTAGCCATGGCTGTATCTCCGGTCGTCTAATCGAGGTCGGGCAGCTCGTCGTCGCTGCTGCGGCGGCGGAACGGAATCGACACGGCGAGACCGATTCCCAGCGCGGACAGGCAGACGATGGTGCCGACGGTGGCCACCAGCCGCGGCAGGCGCGGCGGGCCGGCGGGTTGCACGGGCTTGGGGAAGGCGTGGGACTGGTCGGCGTCGGCGTGGATCGGCAGCTCGGGCGTCTCGGCGGTGAGCACGGCCGCCGGGAACACGGTGGTGAGCGCGGCGACCGGGTCGATGAGACCCGCGCCGATGCGATCGTCGCGGCCGGTGCCGGGCTGGTGTGCGGTCAGCATGATCTGGTTCATGACCTGCCGCGCGGTCCAGTCCGGGTTCTTGGCCCGCACCAGCGCCGCCAGGCCCGCCACATACGGTGCGGCGAAACTGGTTCCGTTGAGCGCCTTCTGGCCCGAGTCGACGCCGGTGGCGTTGACCAGTCCGGTCCCGCCCGGCTTGTTGTCGAGGGAGACGATATTGGTGCCGATGGCCGCGACCCCCACCCACGGGCCGTAGAGCGAGAAGCTCGACGGGCTGCCGTTGGGGTCGATCGAGGCGACCGGGAGCACGTACTTGTCGAACCAGGCCGGGCTGGCGATGGTCTTGACCTTGCTCCAGCTGGTGCGGCTGTCGGTGTAGGTGTCGTTCTGGGTTCCGCAGCCGCTGTTCTGGTCCACGTTGCCCGCGGCCACCACCACGACCACGTTCTGCTCGAAGGCGAAGCGCACCGCGTCGCCGAGTACCGCGTCGGCGGTGTCGCCGCCCGCGGCGGTGCAGGCGTCCTCGGAGATATTGATGACGGTGGCGCCCATGTTCACCGCGCGCACCACGGCCGCGGCGAGGGTCTGCATATTGCCGTAGCCGGACTTGCTCATGCTGCCGGGCGTTTCCCCGCCCGCCGAGTCCTTGGCCTTGTAGGCGTCGCTGAGCTGGCGGATGGACAGGATCTCCGCGTCCGGCGCGACACCCACGAAGGCGTCGTCCGGGCTGGGCTGCGCGCCGATGATGCCGGCCACCAAGGTGCCGTGTCCGTCGCAGTCCTCGCTGGTGCCGTCTCCTTCGGCGACGTAATCGCCACCGCCCTGGAGGTTCGCCAGCCGGGGGTGCCGGTTGACGCCGGTGTCGATGACCGCGACCTTCTGGCCCGCGCCCTTGCGGTTCGGGCCGGGATTGGCCCGCCACACCGCAGGCAGGTCGAGCACCTTCTGCGCGACGGGTTCGTCGCGCGGCGCGTCGCCCTTGAGCGACTGTTCCACGCAGACGGCGTTCTTCTGCGTCGGCACCGGTGGCGCGGGTTTACCCGCCAGCCCCTGCGCCTCCCCCAGATGGGACAGGTCGGGATTGGGCTGACTGACAGCCGCATTCGCGACCGGGGCCTGCGGCCCCAGCAGCGCACCGCCGAGAATCGCTGCCGCACACAGTGTTCGCGCCCAGTTTCCGGGACGCGCGATCATATGTTCCGGGCCGTCGAGTAGACATCCATGATCCACAGCACCAACGGGACGATCGAGCAGATCAAGCCGTACTCGAAGATCTCGTTGAAGCGCCGGGTGACCGGGGTGACCTCGACGTGCGGACCGATGACGCCGAATCCGATGGCGCCCACCGCGAAGGCCAGCAGCAGTCCGGCCGAGAGCAACGGCATGCCGTCATCGGCGACCGCCAGCAGCACCGCCAGCCCGATGAAGGTGACGCAGCCGCTGACGATCAGGGTGGCGGCCTGGGTGAGATCGGCGAACGAGCGTCCGCGCAGGCAGAGGATGATCGAGACGACCACGGCGAGCGCGATGCCCTGCCAGCGGTCGGAGTTCAGTGGATCGGCCGTGCCCAGCGCACCGGCGACGGCGCCGATGGCGCTGCCGACCACGATGCCGGTCTGGAACTGGTTGGCCGTGCGGGCGCGCTGCCCGAGTCCGTGCGCGGACGGCAGCACGGTGGCGCCGATCGCGCCGATGCCTTCGATGGTGGGGCGGGGTTCGTGGTCGGCCGGGTCGATGGCCGCGCCGGCGGTGGGCACCGGCGGCACGGGTAGTCGGGCCAGCATGGCGGCCAGTCGCGGCACCATCGACAGCACGACGATCGACGCGACCAGAACGCCCGCAGCCACTTTCGGCACTCCGGCGTCCCAGATCATGCGCACGGCGGCGCCGAGTCCGGACAGCAGCACCACGGTCACGACCGCGGACACCACCGCTGCGCCGGCCCCGATGATGCGGTAGCCGACGACGGCGAGCAGCAGGGTCGCGGACGCGCCGAGCATGAGGTGCGGACTGCCGAGCGAACCGGGCACGGCCAGCGCCGCGCCGCCGAAGGCGAGCAGCAGCATGCACAGCGTGAGCACGGTGGCGGTCAGCTCGTCAGCGTACTTGCGCATGGCGATCGCGCCGGCGACCAGTGCTCCGATCGCGCCGAGCAGCAGCAGCGGCGGCGCGACGAACTTGTCGCCGTCCGCACGCGACAACAGCGCCAGCAGCACCGCGAACAGCACCGCCGACACTCCGGCCACCAGACCGGTCCAGCGGGCCGCGGTCGGCGACCAGCTGCGGAACTCCTCGGCCGTGAGTCTCGACACAGCGTCGATCACGTCGTCGAACAGCGCGGGCGCTTCCTTGGCGGAAACCGCTCGCAGCACCAGCAATTCGCCGTCGTAGATCTCGGCGTCATTGAGGGTCTGGCTGGGCGCGATCATGTCGCGGCCCAATTTGGCCAGTGTCCAATGCTGCGATTGGAGTGGCGTGCCACCCTCATCGCCGCCGATCGGATCGGGATTGCGGGATTCGATGAGACGCACCAGATCACCGATGAACGCGGCGATCGGCACGTTGGCCGGCAGACCGACGTCGAGCTGGGTATTCCCCCCGATGACGGACACTCGGCACAATTCGGGTTCAGCCGCCCGCGGGCCGCTGATCGACTGTGCTGTCACTTGCTGAACTGCTCCCCTATAGCTCTCAACAGTTGCCCGCCCAGGGCGGTTAACCATAATGTATCCGACTGTCCCCAGGCGTGCGATTCGCGCGGTGTGGGTGGGGAAAGTGAACGAAAGACCAACCAGGTTCGACGAATTCGGGGTTCGACTAGGATGATCGACACTCGCCAGGCCCAACGCGCCTTCGACGCGGGAGTGCTGTCCTTGGGGTTGAGCATCGAGGGCCAGGAATCGAACCGGGACCTCGACTACGCGAAACTGGCGTTCCAGCGCGCCACCGAGTGGGACCCCACCATGGCCGACGCCTGGCTGGGCCGGGCCGCCGCCGGTGAGGTCACCACGGATGTTCTGAGCAACCTGTACAAGTGCAGCACCGTCTCGCTAGGACGGGAACAGCGCCGGTTGGGCCTGCCGCCACGGACGCTTGCCGGACGTTTCCTGCCGGGCCTCTACATCGACTATCCGCTGGCGAGTTTCACCGAAACCCACCTGGCGTGGGCGGCGCACCTGATCGCGGAGAAGCAGTACGACGAGGCCGAACAGGTCCTCGACGAACTCGAGAAGCACCGCCGGGCGCGGGCCTCGGAACCGGACTTCGAAATCGACGGCCGGATCGCGAAATACGTGCGCGGCATCCTGCACTACAACGCCCAGCGCTGGCCGGACGTGATGACCGTCCTCAATGGCTCCGACAGCTGGGAGGACCCGTATCTGGCCGCCGGCGCGCATGTGATGGTCGGTACGGCCTGCGCGCAGCTGGGCCTGTTCGGTGAGGCGATCCGCCGCATGGAGGCCGCCGAGGCGGGCCCGATTCCGGCGGCCCGCACCGCGGCCATGTTCTGCCGCGGCCTGTGCCTGCGCGAGAACGGCGCGGCCGAGGAGGCGCAGGCGCTGTTCGAGAAGGTGTATTCGCAGGCACCGGATTTCGACGCCAACACCGCGGCCATGCGCGACCGCACCTACCGGATCACGCTCACCTCGAAGGAGGTGATCGAGGCCCGCACCGACCGCTGGGATCCGGCGTCGGCGCCCTCGCTGGAGGAGAAGCAGGCCGCCGAGCACGAGGACCGGGCCAAGGAGATCCTGGCCCAGGCGCGCGCCGAGCTGGACAAGCAGATCGGCCTGGCGGCGGTGAAAACGCAGGTGGCCAAGTTGCAGTCGAGTGCGCAGCTGGCGAAGATCCGGGCGGAGAAGGGGCTTTCGAGCTCCGCGCGCGGCCAGCACCTGGCCTTCACCGGTCCGCCGGGAACCGGTAAGACCACCATTGCGCGCGTGGTCGCCAAGATCTATTGCGGCCTGGGCATTCTCAAGACCGACAAGGTGGTCGAGACCAAGCGCTCCGACTTCGTCGGCCAGCACCTGGGTTCCACCGCCATCAAGACCGACGCCCTGATCGACACCGCCATGGACGGCGTGCTGTTCATCGACGAGGCGTACACCCTGATCCAGACCGGGCTCTCCGGCGGTGACGCGTTCGGCCGCGAGGCCGTCGACACCCTGCTGGCCCGTATGGAGAACGACCGCGACCGCCTGGTGGTGATCATCGCCGGATACGACGGCGAGATCGACCGCTTCCTGGCCGCCAACGACGGTCTGGCGTCCCGCTTCGCCAAGCGGCTCCAGTTCCCGTCCTACACCGCCGAGGAACTCGGCGCGATCGGTGAAGTCGTTGCTTCCAAACGGGATTCGGACCTGTCCGAGGACGCGCTGGCCGCGCTGATCACCACCTGTCAGAAGCTCTACACGATGGAGAGCACCGATCAGAGCGGGCAACCGCGCCGCGGGGTCGACGTGGCCGGCAACGGTCGCTTCATCCGCAACCTGATCGAGGCGGCCGAGGAGGAACGCGAGTTCCGCTTGGCCAACGACGAATCCATCGATCTGAGCGCCGTGGACGAATCGGTGCTCATGCGCATCGAGGGTCCCGACATGAAGGCCGCGTTGAGCACCCTGCTCACCTCGCTGAATCTGGCGTCGGCCGCCGACTGAGGGGCAACTGAACTGTGAACGACTTTCCGCGGGGAGCGGGCGGCTATCAGCCGGGCGGAAATGGTGGGAGCGAGCGGCAGGGCCGTCCACCCCAGGGGTATGGCGATCCGGGGCAGTCGTACGGCCCCGGTCAGGCATACGGTGATCCCGGCCAGGCGCCCGGTCATCCTGGGCAGGCCGGTCATCCCGGCCAAGGGCACGGTAATCCTGGCCAACCGCAGGGCGCGCCCGGCCACTCACCCAGTGGGGGAAGCGGTTTCGGGCGCGAGTTCGATGACTTCCTGAATCGCACCTCGAATGTCGCGGCGCCGCCACGGCCGGTGCCGCCGCCCGCTCCGGCTCCGCAGCCGCAGGCCCCTCAGGCCCCACCGGCCGCGCCGCAATCGTCGGGATCCCAGCCGGACCGCTCGGGCACTCCGGAGCCCGAGGCCCGGTCTCGAAGGCGGCGCACGCCGCGGCCCGACCCGACGGCTGCCGCGAATGCCGTTGCCTCCGAGCTACGTTCGGACGATCTGTGGCTGCTGCGGAATCTGCCGCTGCGCCTGGTGATTCCGGCCGCGCTGTTGGGCGTCGTGCTCTCCCTGGTCGCGGTGGCGTTGAAGGCCCCGTGGTGGGGTGCGCTCCCAGCCGGTCTGATTCCCGCGCTGATCCTGTTGATCCCGGTGGGCGGCGTCCCGATCGGTCTGCGGCTGGGCCGGTGGGCGACCTACCGCTGGCAGCAGGCCCGCCGCGCGAATCTCGACGAGAACGCCGCGGTCGACGTCCCGCTCCCCGACGGCGGCAGCTGCGGTCTGCGCTGGGACGGCACCCTGCTGACCACCATGCTCCGCATCGACCCGCCGCCGGACACACTGACTCTGCTGCGCCGCGGCTCGCTGAGTACCGATCAGCTGCTGCCGCTCAACGAGATCGCGGCCTGCCTGCGCCAATACGATGTCGAGCTGCATTCGGTGGACGTCATCAGCACCGGCACCCGCACCGCCAGCACCGAGGCGGTGATCTCCGGCTACGCGGCCAGCATCGCCCCGCTGGGCCGTCTCTACGACGAGATCCTGGGCCCGTTGCCCGCCATCGCGCACCGCACCATGTGGCTGGTGCTGCGCCTGAACCCGCTCGACAATGCCAAGGCGGTCGACAATCGCGGCGGCGGCCCCGAGGGCGCGCTCCGTTCGGCCCTGGTCGCCACCCGCCGAGTCGCGAACCGCCTGGCCGGGCACGGCATCACGGCCTCGGTCCTGACCACCTCCGAAATGTCCACCGCCCTGCGCGAACTCACCCGCGGCATCCCCGTCGCCGAGTTCACCGAGCACCCGGACAACCTGGAGCACAACGGCATTCACCTGACCAGCTACCAGATCGATCCGCAGCTGTTCAACTCCGACGGCCTGGCCAAGATCTGGGCGGTCCGCAGCCTCGCCACCACCGTCACCGTCCGCCTGCAGCCGGTCCCCGAG
The DNA here is from genome assembly GCF_050955695.1 of Nocardia sp. CA-136227. Taxonomy (NCBI): domain Bacteria; kingdom Bacillati; phylum Actinomycetota; class Actinomycetes; order Mycobacteriales; family Nocardiaceae; genus Nocardia; species Nocardia sp. CA-136227. The sequence goes on along the minus strand of NZ_CP192081.1, from coordinate 1,062,723 downwards.
CCCGGCGCCAAGCCCGGCCAGCCCGCCGCCATCGTCGAGGTGGACGCCCGAGTCCGCTACGACACCCCCTACGAGCACGGCGAACCCCCCGTGGCGGGCCTGAAGGAACTCCCCCGCCGCCAACTCTGGGCCCTCATGGACATCCTGTCCTACGGCACCCAGGAGATCCGCCCCTCCGGCTACCGCGGCCCGGTCGATGTCCTCACCGACATCACCATGCCCACCGCCGGCTGCGGCCAGCTCATCGGCGCCGACGCCACCGGCAGCGGCATCGCCGTCCCCCTCATCGGCGACGGCTCCCGCCGCATCGACATCATCGCCAGCCTCCAACTGGCCCAACAGGTCATCATCCGCGCCATCGCCCTCGGCGCCGGCGCGGTAGTCCACACCGCCCGCCCCTGGGCCTGGCAGGGCATGGTCACCAATGTCGCCGCCCCCCACGCCCTCTCCCTGGCCTCCTCGGTAACCCACAGCTCCCGAGGCACAGCCGTCACGGGCCGCCTCGCCAGCCCAGCCGCCACAGTCATCGTCTTCGACGGCGTCCCCACCACAGCTCCCCCGGGCTCGGCCACCGTCGTCACCATCCACGAAGCGATCCCCGCCGACTACCAGCCAGACGCCGACGTGACGATCGTCCAACACCCGGACGCACCGCACACGATCTCGGTCCACACGCCGGCCACCATGACCACCGCCATGATGGTCACCACCCCGGCGGAACAGCACTACCTGAGTGGAGCTGCGGCCCGGCGCTGATCACCGGTCGCGCCGGCCGGTTCGGTCGGCGCGACACTCGGCATTGTGGACGTCTCAGTCGGCGCTGCACACAGTTCGCGAAGGCTGCCGGTTCGTGGGCCTAGCGGACGCGGACACGCACCCAATCGATCGCGGATCCATCGTCCCAGTAGAAGCCCCAGGCGGACCACCCGATGACGGCGGCACACAGCGCGATGATCGACAGCAATGCCCATGCATCCCAAGCCATTACGACCTCCCACATGTTTCGAGCCGATCGACGGCGACCGGTGTCGCCCGATGGCGAAACCATGCGCCGGAAGCGGAAGCCGGATCGGCACGGCGAGTCGATCTGCGAAATTGGCACGAAACCCCAGGTCGCTTCTCACGACACGCATACGCTTTTCTCGGTCCGAGATAAACGACGCAACCTGATGAGAGGGCAGGCGCATGGCGGACGAACCGGAGGACACCGACACCACGTTGCCGCGCCGCCAGCTCGGCCGATTGCTACGGGATGCGAGGGCGATGGCGGGAATGAATCTCGAACAGGCCGCCGCCCTGGTGCAGTGGAGTCGGCCAACATTGAGCCGGCTCGAACGGGGCGAGACCAAAAAGGTCAGAGTCACAGATATTTTGGCGGTCTGTGAGGCATACGGGCTGGACAAGGATGCGACCGCCGTCGCGAAGGGGCTGGCTGCGCAGGTCCCCGCCAAGTCGTGGTGGCAGGCTTACAGCGATCTCATCCCCGCATGGGCGAACCCGTTTGTCGGACTGGAGTCCCGTGCGACGTCCTTGACCGTCTTTCAGCCCTTGATCGTGCACGGGCTGCTCCAGACCGCCGACTACGCGCGAGCACTCGACCGGCTCTACTTCCCCGATGACACCGAGCACGAACTCGATCGGCGAATCCAGATCCGTGTACAGCGACAATGCATTCTCACGCGCTCACACAAACCAAGCAGGATGTCGATTGTCCTGCACGAGAACGCACTTCGAACCGTCGTCGGGAACAATCGAGTGATGTCGGCACAATGCCGCCACATCGCGAACCTGAGCAGCCAGGACAACATCGATCTCCGCGTGATGAACTATCAGGCGGGTCTCCCCGTCGGAATGGCGGTGCCGCCGTTCACGATCATGGACTTCGCGAGTGACAACCACGGCAATCAACCGGTCGACCCCGCACAGGTCTACTGCGAGGGCTACGCGGGCAGCGCCTACCTCGAGAAGCGATCGGACGTGGAGAAATTCCGGCATGCGTTCCTGAAACTCCACCAGGCGAGCCTGGACGCACGCCCGAGCCGCGACATGATCAGAGAGATAGCCAGGAGGCACGAGAGTGAACGTTGAGCTGCACCGCGGCCAGTGGTTCAAGTCCAGTCACAGCTCAGGGGGCGGGGAGTGTGTGGAGGTCGCCTTCTTCGCGAGCGGCAAGGTAGGCGTCCGCGACTCGAAGAACCCCACCGGCCCGGTACTGACCTTCGCACCTGACGAATGGGACACCTTCACCGCCGGCATCAGCGGAGGTTCGTTCAGCCGGCCCTGATTCCAGGACAGGTGCCGAGGGGAAACCAAGCCCATGAACAATCTATCCACAGCACGTTGGTTCAAGAGCCAGGGCGGGGAGACGTTCGCGTAGGCCGCGCACCTGAGTGGAGGCAGCGTCGGCGTACGGGACTCGAACCTTGGAGAGCGGAGCTCCGTCACGCAGCGGAAAACCTACCGCCGCGCGAGCGGTGCGGGCCATGTGCTCAGCGCCGCGGCAGGTTGCCGGCGATCTCCTGCATGATGGATTTCGCTGCGGTGCAGATCTTCTGGCAGAGGTCGCCGCCTTCGCCTGGCGTACGAGGCGAGGAGTTCGACTGCCCGTGAGCTAATATCCGAGCGGGGCCGCAGGGTCGACACCGATACGCGGCACGGTTTCACAGCGAGGGCCGCAACCCCAGGCATGCCGGTATGCTGTGCACGCCAGTAGCTGAGTGCGACTGGTCATTCGGTTTCGTCGGGGGAATATTCGGCATGCGTCACGGTTTCAGCCGACCACGGTCGGCTCGCGTCCTGCTGCGCGCAGCGGCAGCAGCGGCATTGGCAATCACAGTCCTGACAAGTTCGGCTTGCGAATCTGATTACCTTGCGGCTGAGGACAACTCGATCGACCTCAGCAAACTCGATACCGGCAGTTTCGCGACCAAGCCGACGCCGATCACCACCACCGACGCGGCCGAGACCGGCCGACTGGCCGAGGCGCTGCGGCTGGGAAACACTATGCCGCTGCCCACGGAGATCGATCCGGCCCTGTCCCACAATTACATTGGCATACACCCCATCGCCAATACCTCGGATCTGCTGGAAGGCCACCAGATCGCCCTCGGGTGGCTCGCCGGCACCGCCTTCGCTACGAACCCCACGGGCTTCACGGCGGGCTTCGTCACCTCGGCGAGAACAGACGACGATCGCGACCTCGGATACGGGCTCACCGAAGTGGTCATGAGCTTCGACAGCGACGGCGATGCCGCCGCGGCCGCGACCGCCTACGCGGCCAACGGTTTCGTGGATGACGGCACGGGCGCGGGCGAGCCCGCGCGGTCGAGTTCGCATCCCACCGCGCTGCTCTCCTGGCTGCCCCAATTCCAGCACCTGGTGGCGTTTTATCCGACTGGGAAGTTCCTCACCCTCGTGTTGGTGGACGACGCCGAGAACAACAGCTTGAAGATCTCTGATCTGCCTGATCTGATCGGCAAGTCCGACAAGGCCATCGACGCCACGGTGGACCGGCTGAAGTCGTTCCGGCCGACTCCCCCGGACCAGCTCGGCGCGCTGCCGCTGGATCCGCAGGGCATGCTTCGCCTATCCCTGCCCCGTCCGGCCGGAGATCAGACCGAATACGCATTCGAGGGAACCTTGGACGCACGCGGCGCTCTGCAGAACGAGACGGAAGCGACGCCGGCCCGCGCGGCCTTCGATCGGGACGGGGTCGACGCGGTCAGCTACAGAGCGGGAGTTCTTTATCGGACAAGGGATTCGGCGGCGGCCAAGGATCTTCTCGACACCTATTTCCTCGACAGGTTCCATCGTCGGATCGACTCGCCCTCGGGGCTGCCGAACGCGCGATGTGTGAAGTACCACGGCCCCGATACCCGGACGTTCCCCTTCGTCTGCTCGGTCACCTACGGGCGATACGCGGCGCAGGTGTGGTCACAACAGCAGCAGGACGCGTTCCAGCGGATCTCCGCGCAGTTCGCCATCCTCGCCAACGACAAGTGAGGGGGAGCCGATGAAACGCCTCGAGACCGACCGCGGTTACAGCAGAACAGCTTTCGGCATGATCGCGCTCGGCATCGCGACGATCATGGGGATACCAGCGTTGGCCGGATGCGGGATCGATACATCCGGCGCGGCCGTCGCCGCGGAGGTCGATGTCCGACACTTCCCGATCGGCAACTATTCCACCGATCCGCTCGAATTCCGGGCGAATTATCACCGCTCAGTCATCGACGGCACTCAGCTGGCGATCGCGCGGCTGGCCGACTCCGTCGTCAGCGGAGCCGATGTCGATCCCAAGTTCGATCAAAACCTCCGGGTGGATGTGCTGAGTACGCTGGGATCTGCCTTGCGCGTGCTCGGCGATCCGGTCCAGTCGGCGCTCGAGGGCAACGGAATGATGTTCGGTTTCTCCGCTTCTGTAGGGAACCGCCCACTGACCAGGCTGCAGGACCCGGACTCCACATACAATTACAGCCTCTTCGGCGGGACCATCCCTGCTCCGGGCGCCGACTCGTTCAGCATCACCGTGTTGCAACTCCCGGATCGGCAGCGGGCACAGGCGGCCAGCGAGCAGATGGCGGCTGCCGACTTCGGTGTCGCTCCCGACCGGAATGCCCATATCACCTTGGACCGGCATCCGAGCGCAGCAGCTCATTGGCGGCCGGGTGTTCCGACGATGGCTGCAACAGCGACCGAGGGCCAGTATGTTGTCGATGTCTTCACCGCACTGCCGACACCGGATCTCGGTGCACTGCGGGAACTGACCGACAAGGTGCTCGACGCCGAGCTTCCGCTACTCGACAGAACGCCCGCGCTGTCGGCCCGCGAGGTCTATCGCCTCAACTATGACCCGGACGGAATGCTGCGCAGAACCCTACACCCCTTCGACTTTCTCGGAATTCACGGCTTGGATGAAGTCACCCATTCTCCCCGCGGCTACCTGCATCTCGTGGAGAACGCGGGAGCCTGGAAGCCGCTTCTGGCCGCCAACGGGGTGGATCGGGTCTCGACCGCCCACAAGGGCGCGCTGCTGCTCCGAACCCCGAATGCGAAGGCCGCGACCGCCCTGTGGGACGGAATCAACGGACTGCCGGGCGAACCCGTCGACAAACCCGAGGGTGTCCCCGATGTGGTCTGTGCCAGGAACTCCGCCCGCAGAACCAACAGCTGGTCGGGCTTCGAGACCTGGTACACCGACGACACCTATGTCTGCAACCTCCACTACGACCGCTACGTGGCCCGGGTAGCGAGCGACCAACTGCTCGATGCCCAGCAACGCGCAGCTGCCCAGTACGCACTGCTCGCCAACAGCCAATGGATGTGAGAAGTGCCGCAGCGGATTGACGTGGCGCGCACCCCGCCACCATGACGACCGCCCGAATGGTCACCACGCCGGCGGAACAGCACTACTCGAGCGGAGCCACGGCCCGACGCTGACCCCGTTGGCCCCCGGATCCAGGGGTCCACCTCTGCCCGGACCTACCAGTATGCTTTTTGTGCCAGATGCCAAGGCGCAGAGGGCAATCCGTTCGGGGGAGGTTCTACGTGATTCATGGTGTCGGCCGACCTCAGTCGGCCCGGACAAGGCTGTGTGCGGTAGCGGCATCAGTCGTCATATCTTTCGTGGTGGCTGGGTGCGGGTCGGAATCGACTGCACACGAGGCGGACTCGGTCGATCTGACGTCGCTCGACGCCGGCAGTTACGCCACGACGCCGATACAGGTCACCGCGTCCGACGGCGGTGCGGCGGGCCGCGCCGCGGAGGCGCTGCGGATCGGCGACGCCATGCCGCTGCCGATGGATATCGACCCGGCCCTGACCATCAATGCTGGTGGCGTGCGCCCGTTCACGAATGTCTCCGACCTGCTGATCCCTGAGATGAGGGGTGGCAAGTCGGCCTTCGGGTGGCTGGAGGACACGGCGTTCACGACCGATCCGACGGGGTTCACCGCAGGGTTCGCCACCTCCGCACAGACCGACGTGGATGCCGACCTCGGGTATCGGCTCACCGATCTGGTCCTGTCCTTCGACAGTGCCGGCGACGCCGCCGCGGCAGCGGAGGTATTCGCGTCGGCCCGATTCCTGGATTGGGGCGAGGGCTCCGGCGAGCCCACACGGTCGGAAGCCCACCCCGGTGCGCTGTTGTCCTTGCAGCCCGTCCGCCAGGTCGTCGCCGGGTTCTATCCGGTGGGGAGTTTCGTCATCGGCACGCTGATCCAGAATCAGGAGAAGGCATCCGAGAAGATCTCGGATCTGCCCGACCTGATCGCTAAGTTCGACAAGGCTATTGCCGTCACCGAGGATCGGTTGAAGTCGTTTCGTCCGACGCCGCCGGACCGGCTCACCTCCTTGCCGCTCGACCCGCTGGGCATGAGTCGCCTCACCTTGCCGCGCCCGGCCGGTGATCGAACCGCGCACGGATTCAACGGCGCTCTCGATGCGCACGGCGCACTACACCGCGAATACGCTTCCGGGGCGGCGCTCTCACTCTTCGCGAAGGACGGCGTGGACGCCGTCGGTTACGGCGCGGGAGTTCTGTATCGCACAAGGGACGACACCGCCGCGAAAGATCTGCTCGACACCTATTTCGTCGACAAGTTCCGCCATCGGATCGAATCGCCCGCGGGTCTCCCGGGCGCCCGGTGCACGAAGTATCACGGCCCGAACCGCCACGCGTTCCCGTTCGATTGCACAGTCGCCTACGGCCGGTTCGTGGCGCACGTGTGGTCCCAGCAACGGCAGGATGCGTCGCAGCGGATCTCCGCCCAGTACGCCATCCTCGCGAATGACAAGTAGGGGAATCGCGGTGCGAATCGGTACCCGCCGTGAGTGCGGCAGAAAGCTTTTCGGCAGGCTGGCCCTCGGCATCACGGCCGTCGCGGCAATCCCTTCGCTGGCCGGATGTGGTCACGATGTCTCTGGTGTCGCGGTCGCCGCGGAGGTCGACGTCCGGCAACTGCCGGTGGGGAACTACCCGACCGACCCGCTCGACGTCCGTACGACCTATGACCGGTCCATGATCATCGCGGAGAATCTCGCCACTGCCCGGCTGGCCGACAATGTGGTCGTCGGGCCGGAGGTGGATCCCATGTTCGGTCACACCGTGCTGTCCAGGGTGCTCGGGTCGCCGTCGGGCATCTCCACGATGCTGGGGGATGCGGTGCAACCGGTGCTGGAGCGGAACCACATGGTGTACGGCTATTCCGCTGCGGCCAGCACCGAAGCACGAGACCAGATGATCGGTTTCGAGGTCTCCCGCAACTTCCAGCCGTTCGGCGGCATGATCGCCGGCCCGAACGCCACCTTGTTCAGCGTCACCGTGATCCAGTTCCCCGACGCGGACCAAGCACGAGCCGCGGCCGAGGGGATGGAGGCCGCCGACTTCGACGTGTCTCCCGATCAGAACGTCCGCGTCACCCTGGACCGCACCGCCGCCGCCAAAGCCCATTGGCGACCCGGCACTCCGTCACTCGCCGCCACCATCGCCGACGGACGCTACGTGGCCGATGTGTTCGTCCAGACGCCCACCGCCGACCTGGATGCTCTCCGCTCCCTCGCCGACCGGGTCTTCGCCGCGCAACTCCCTCTGCTCGACCGGGCACCCGGACTGTCCACCCCCGAGATCTTCCGCCTCGACTACGACCCCGACGCCATGCTGCGCCGCACCCTGCACCCCACGGACTACATTGCCCTCGACGCGAACTCGGAGATCACCCATACCGCCCGCGGCTATCTGCACTACGTCCAAGCCCCGGCGACGTGGAAGCCACTGCTGGACGCACACGGCGTCGACCGCGTCTCCACCGCCGCCCACGGCGGCCTCCTCTTCCGCACACCCGACACCGAGTCCGCCATCGCCCTGCGGAACGCAATCATCGCTCTCACACCGGATTCCGCCGAACCCCCCGCCGTCCCCGACACCACCTGCGCCCGCACCTCCCATCCCGACACCACCTATCCCTGGACCAGCGCCAGCGCCTGGAACCAGAAGGACAAATTCACCTGCACACTCCAGTACCACCGCTACGTGGCCCAGGTCGCCGGCGACCAACTCCTCGATGCCCAACAGAAGGCAGCCGCCCAATACGCCCTACTCGCGAACAGCCAATCCTTCTGACCTGCCAGCCGCCCTTTGAAGCCTCACAACCAGCAAGAACCCTCACAGCGAATCAGCATGGCGCGCCTCACATCCGACCCACCAGTACACTCGGCACACCAGAAGTACGGCGTCACAGGTAATTCGGTATCGGGGGGATGTTTCGACATGCGTCATGGCCATGGCCGACTACGGTCGGCCCGTCTCGGGGTGCGCGCGGCCGCGGCCGCAGCGCTGGCGATTTCGGTCCTGGTGAGCGCGGGGTGCGGGTCGGAATCACATGCGGCTGAAGAGAAGCCTGCGGAACTCAGCAAGCTGGATACGGGCAATTACCCGACCAAGCCGCAGGATCCGATTGCGGCGGACCCCGCCAAGCAGGCCCGCATTCTCGAGGCAGCTCGACTCGGCAATATTCTGCCGCTGGGTTCGGAGATCGACCCCACCCTGGCCCGGAATGGGTCCGGCGTACACATCTTCACCGAACCGAACACCTATGACGGAATCCTGAATATCGATCACTTCGCCGAAGACGCGGCCGGATTCGTCGTCGGCTTCGCGACGAGTGCACGTCCCGCCGACGATGTCTTCCTGGGCTACACGCTGACCAATACGGTCATGATCTTCGACAGCGACGCCGCCGCGGCCAACGCCGCAAACGCTCTGGTCCGTCGCGGCTTCTGGCTGTCGCAGGACGGCGCGGTGGTGGATTCGCTCCATTCGGCACAGCATCCTGCCGCCCAGATCATCTGGGCTCCAACGGAACAGCGGCTCGCTTCCTGGTATCCCACCGGGAAATTTGTCATCTTCACCATGTTCGATCTGGTCGAGAATCGATCCGTCGAGCACAGTTTCGGAGTGGCTCCCGAGCCCGCGCCTCTCGCATTGGCCGACAAGGCAATCGATGTGACCACCGAGCGGTTGAAGACCTTCCAGCCGACACCGCCGGACAAACTCGCCAGTCTCCCACTGGACCCCGATGGCATGCTCCGGGTGACCCTGCCACGTCCTGCGGGCGACCAGACCTCGGCGGCGTTCACCGGGACCCTCGACCGACAGGGCATGTTGCACGTCGTCGAGAATCCGGCCAAGTACCGGGATCTCTTCGAGAAGACCGGCGTGGATTCCATCAGCGACGGTGCGGGATTTCTGGTTCGGGCCAAGGATTCCGATTCAGCTCAGACCTTCCTCGACAGCGCGTCTGCCTCGCGATATCAACATCGGATCGACCCTCCGGCCGGGCTTCCGAACGCGCATTGCGTGAAGTACCACGGACCTGACGACCACGCGGCCCCTTTCCATTGCTACGTCGCGTACGGACGGTACGCGGCGACGGTGTGGTCACAGCAGCAACAGGATGTGTATCAGCGGATCTCCGCGCAGTACGCCATCCTGGCCAACAACAAGTAGGGGGACTTGTGAAGAAGCTCGGTTCTCACCGTTCATCGGGCGGAACGATCATCGGCGCCCTCGCGGTTCTTCTGGCTGCCACTTCGGTCGCAGGGTGCGCGAGCACGGTCAAGGGGGCTCCGGCCGCGGGCGAGATCGGCCTGGAAAAACTCACCGTCGGCAACTACCCGACCGAACCGCTCGACGTGCGGTTCTCGTATCAGCACACCGCGCTCGACGCCCGGGCCCTCGCTCTGGGACGACTAGCCGACAATGTCGTGGTCGGCGCCGACGTCGACCCGAAATTCAGCCATAACGTGCTTGCGCTGTCGATGGACAACTTGGCCGCGGCGAAAGCGACGCAGGTCCTGGCGGGAGCTGTCCGTCCCGTGCTGGAAAGCAATGGAATGATGTTCGGCTTCTCGACCGCCGCAAGCACGCGGGAACTGCCGAAATCCCGTCAACGCGATCGATCCGGCAACTTCAATCCGTTCGATGGCGCCCTGGGCGATCCAGAAGCCACCGCGTTCAATGTGACCGTCTTGCAGTTCCCCGACCGCGAACGTGCTCGAGCGGCCGCCGACCAGATGGAGGCCGCGGACTTCGCGGTCTCGGCCGATCAGAACGTCCACATCACCCTGGACAAACAGCCGGACGCGAAAGCCCACTGGCGCCCGGGCATTCCATCGATGGCCGCGACGCTGGCGTATGGTCAGTACGCCGTGAATGTCTATGTCGCACAGCCCAAACCCGACCTCGATGGGCTGCGGACGCTGGCCCAGCAAGTATTCGCAGCGGAATTGCCACTTCTCGACAAGGCACCGGCGCTGTCGCCACACGAGATTCTCCGTCTCGACTACGACCCCGACGAGATGCAACGCAGAACTCTCCACCCCAAGGAGTACCTCCGTCCTCATCCGGTCAGCGAGGCGACACACACGCCCCGAGGCCATCTCCACTATGTCGACGACCAGGCCACATGGAAACGTCTGCTCGACGACAACGGCGTCGATCGTGTCTCCAACGCCACCATGGGTGGTCAGGTATTCCGCGCACGGGACGCCGAGGCAGCCGCCACGCTGTGGTCCGGAATCAAGGCAACGGCGAGCGGCTCCGCCGAGGCACCGGCCAACGTCCCCGACATCTCGTGCAGTGCCGAACCCAAGGACAAGTTCGAGGAGGCCTGGTACGCCTTCGATCTCCCGGCATCCAGCACCGTCTACGTCTGTGCGGTGCACTACGGCCGGTACGTCGCCCGGGTAGCCAGTCCCCAGTTGGTCGACGTCCAGCAGCGCGCCGCAGCACAGTACGCCTTGCTGGCCAAAAGCCAGTTCATGTGAGGAATCCGGATGAATATCGGAGCGGGCACCATCATCCGCGGCTACCGCATCGAGCGTAAGCTCGGATCGGGTGGCATGGGCACGGTCTACCTGGCTCGGCATCCCGAGTTGCCGCGATGGGACGCGCTCAAGGTACTGAGCCCGCAGTACAGCCAGGATGCGGAGTACCGGGCCCGCTTCGAACGTGAAGCGAATCTCGCTGCGGCTCTGGACCATCCGAATATCGTCGCGATCTACAACCGCGGCGAGGACAACGGTCAGCTCTGGATCGCGATGCAGTATGTCAATGGCATCGACGCGGCCGCTGCCGCGGAACGAGACCCTCGGTCGATAACCCCGTGGCGAGCACTGCACATCGTGACCGAAGTCGGCCGGGGCCTCGACCATGCGCACCGTCGAGGTCTGCTGCATCGGGACGTCAAGCCCGCCAATTTCCTGCTGTCGATGGGTGACGGCGGCGAAGAACGTGTGCTGCTGACCGATTTCGGCGTCGCGAAGTCGACCGAGGACGCCAGCGAGCTCACTCAAGCGGGTGGCTTCGTAGCCACGATCGCCTATGCCTCGCCGGAGCAATTGAGTGGAGATCGGCTCGATCACCGTGCCGATATCTACAGTCTCGCTTGCTCTTTCTTCCGCCTGGTCACAGGGCAGAATCCGTATCCGGGCACCCAACCGGCCGTGGTGATGATGGGGCACCTCAGCGAACCGCCACCGCGTATCACCGCCGTCGACCCCACGCTGCCGGCTGCGGTGGACGATGTGATCGCTGTGGCGATGGCGAAGAATCCCGCCGATCGATTCGAGTCCTGCCACGAGTTCACTGCCGCGCTGAAGTCGGCGCTCGAGTACGGGGTTTCCGGTCTGTCGATGCAGACCGTGCCACACGCCCGGAACACTGTTCCAGCAACGGCGTCAGGGGCAGCAACCACTACCGCGACGCCTGTGCAGAAGGATGCCCGTAAACGTCTCTGGCTTGCCGGAGGCGTTGCCGCGACGGTCGTCGCACTGGCCGCAGGCGCAGGAATCTGGGCGATGAGCGACTCGACGTCCAGCGGAGACCGAAGCGCATTGGCCGAGGCCCGTAGCGATAATCCCGCCTTCAACGGGAAAAGCATTGTCGTAATGGATATCTCGGGCAAGAGCGGCTACTCGGCGGAGATGGATGTTCAGCTGAAGCCCAGTGCGCAGTCGAAGTTCCTCGAAGACCTCGGGTTCAGCTACAACCCGAATTTCCTGAGCAAGGGAGATGAACCGAATCCCCGGCCCATCAAATCGGGATCGGACTCTCAGTACGCCGCGCTGTCCCAGGTGACATCGGGTTACCTGCTCGCCGTCCGGAGTGATACCGATGCGGGCGGTGGCGGATTGGTCAATCTCCCGGCCTCGGTAGCGGGGACCACGGCGTCGGTCATCGTCGTCGACGATCCAACTACAGTTGCCGCCATCCGGCAGTGGTCGGCCAATTCGGAGCAGGTGCTACTCGACAAACTCCTGCCGATCTTGCGCAAGCGAGTCAAGTAGCACCGGTCCGGTGATCAACACCACCGGACCTGCTCCCTACTGAGTCGGCAGCGTGTCCCAGTTCTTCAGAGCGTCCTTGTTGGACAGCGTCGGACCGGGGACAAGCTGGCCGATGATCTCCCACGGAGCCAGGTGCGGTGCACCACCCAGTCCGAGTGTCTGAGCCGTTGCGAGATCGGGAATGCCGTATCGGATCCCGTTGTCGGCGATGTAGAACAAGCTCTCGCGCCGCTGACTGCCCGGCTCGATGCCGGTGGTTCGCACGAATTCACCAGTGGTCGGCGGCACATAGACGGCGTCCACCCGGTCACCGGAAGAACCGTCCTTGGTAGCGAGATCAACCGGCTTCCGTGAATCAGGCAGCGGCAGACGCGTGCCGACGAGTAGTTGAACCGTAGCCCGGTCCGAGGGCCCCTCGGTCGCATCCGGCTGTTCCTTGCCGAGACCACTCTTCTTGGCCCAGGTGATGCAGGTGACCGGGTTGTCCTCCGCGGCAATGATCTTCGGAGTGGAGTCGGGGAAGTCGTCGACGGGCAAGGAATGGACGACCGGGATACCGTTGAGCACGTCCGGGGTCATCGCCTTGAAGCCGTTCATGCCCTGGGAGTTGTCGGAGCCGATCACCTGTGCGGTGAACGCGGAGATCCGTTGCACGCCGTCCGCCAGCACGATGTACAGATCGGTTCGGTCCGATCCATCCAGCGCAGCCACCTTGATGATGCCGCCGACCGGCATGCTGTTCAGCTTGCCGAGGCCGTTCTCGCCGACATGCGGAATCGTAGGAGGAACCAGGGGCGGAACCCTGACCGCCGCACCGATGAGATCGGTGGTCGCCGGGCGCGGCCGCTTGCCACTGACCCCGAGCGCTTGCGCGATCGAATCCTTGGCCCGATCGAACTCCGCGATCTTGCCGTCGTAGATCAGGTAGTCCTTGCCACCTTTGCTCGCCCAGACCGCCGAGCCCTTGTCGGCCACCTTCACCCGGTCGCTGAGCTCCAGACTCCCGGAGATGACAGTCGTTTCCGCCCCCGAGGACGAAGCCGCACCACCGGAAGCCGACAGCGGCACCTTGTCGCACAGAGTCCATTGGGAGCGCTCACCCTGTCCCGTACCGGGAAGGGCGGCCGGAACACCGGGAATTCCGAGGATCGGTCCACGCGGAACCGAATTCAGCTTGCTGTCCTTGACCGATTTCGGTGTCTCGCTCGTACCCGAGATCAACCGCGCCGACGCGAGATTCAGCGTCGGATACAGGGTCATCTTGGTCTTGTCGTCCTTGTCCCGAACAACGACGTACAGTGCGCCACTGTCCTTGCCCATCACAATGTTGGCGTCGCCGATGGAGCCCTGCGGACGAATGAATGCCATGATGGCCGCGCCCGCGACCACGAGTACGGCCAGGACCGTGCCGACCATCAGCGATCGGAACTGTGACCGCATGGGGTCGTGCAGCATGCGGACATCTCGGCGGATCAGTGCGTGGTCGAGGCGGCGCAGTAGAAATCGGTACCCATTGACCTGGGCACGGGTGGTCAATTGGGCTGGCACTAACCAAATCCTTCGTCGAACCCGGAGTTACGGACACGGAGTACTGGGCGCCGACCGACGAAAGCGCACCCTCCTTCGCGAAGGGTGCGCTTTCGCAAGTGGCACCGGCGTCTCGCTACATGAAGGAGTTGCCGACCTTGGCGTCCGCGGCGAGCGCATTCGAAAGGGCGCTTTCGACCGCGTGCGCGACGGCGTCCAGAGTCGACAGGCACTTGTCCGCGTAGGCGTTGTCCCAGTCGCCCTTCGCCGCGACCACGGCTTCCAGCGCACCGTTCTCGGCACCGCTGTTGGGGTCCGACCAAGCCTTCTTCAGCCGCTCGACGGCCTGCCCGAGGTCGCTGGAGGTGTCGACCTTGGAAGTGCCGTCACCCGCGATCGCGACCAGGTCGCTGTGGAACTGACGGAGATCCGCCACGAGGGTGGTCATCCCAGCCTTGTCGTAAAGCATTTCTTTTCCTTTGCAAGAGTTGGAGAAGTCGGAGAATTCGTTCAGGCCCTGCGGCCGTCACCCGAGGTTCGTGAGAGCCTTTGCGAAGTCGTCCTTGTTGGTGATGTCGACGTTCTGGAAGACGTCGGTACCGGAGCCGACCTTCTCCTGGAACTCGTCCATCGCCTTGTTCAGCTTCTGAGCCTCGTCGTCCCACGCCACCGCGGCAGAGTTGAACGCGTCGGCCGCCTCACCGGCGAAGTGACCCTTGGACGAGTCGACCCGGTCGGTGATCTTCTTCAGCACGTCCTTGATCGACGCGACAACGTCGGCCATGTGGGACTGCGCGGCCTTCGCGAGTTCCGCTTCGTTTGCAACCATCGTCTGTACCTTGCCTTTTCTTCGGAAATGGATAGGCGATGCGCTGCGGCATCACCGGTTCGGGGCGTCAGCTGCGAAGTCACGGGTGACTCACGACAGCCACCTCCCCCCGGGCAGCGAGTCGATCAGAGCCGAGATCGACTGCGCGATACGGTGATCACTGCCCGGTGTCAGCGTGGACCAGAGTTGCTGGTCCGGGGCGACGCCCGGTGCGGCCACGATGCGGCCTCGTGCGGTGTCGTAGACCGCGACGGCTCCGGGCGATCGGTCGGTGAGGCCGTCGGCGTAGGCGTAGGCCACGATTTCGGCGTAGGAGTGGGTGGCGGAGAGGGCGAGGCCGTAGGCGGTGGCGTCGGTGTCGGGGACGCCGAGGGTGTAGACGGTGCTCGCGTAGTCTTCGGAAGTTGTTGCGGTGTCGAGGCGTTCGGCCAGGTCGGCGGATTCGGCGCTGAATGCGGCGAGATCGGCGGGCGGGCAGGGGCCGAGGGCGTCGAGGAGGGGGCGGGCCAGGGAGTCGCCGGAGCCGTCGGACCATAGGGGATTCAGGTCGAGGGTGTCGCCGCGGCGGATGGCGACGGCGTGGCTGTCGGCGCGGCGGGCGACGCAGACGCGTAGTTGGC
Source organism: Nocardia sp. CA-136227 (assembly GCF_050955695.1). Classification (NCBI taxonomy): domain Bacteria; kingdom Bacillati; phylum Actinomycetota; class Actinomycetes; order Mycobacteriales; family Nocardiaceae; genus Nocardia; species Nocardia sp. CA-136227. The sequence goes on along the minus strand of NZ_CP192081.1, from coordinate 1,047,402 downwards.
CGTCTGCGGTGTGGACCCGCATGGCTAGCTCGCGGTCGGGTTGGGCGAGGGTGAAAAGTGTTGTGGCGGTGTCGGTGTCGACGTCTCCGTGGGCGTCGACGATGCGGCGGGCGCGTAGGTCGGCGCGGGCCTGCTCTTGGGCTTCCTGCCAGTCCTGGTAGGCCTCCTGGCGTGGCCCGACGGATAGGACGAGCGGTAAGGTCTGCACACCTAGGTGGCCGGCTAGCGCGATGAGTCCGTCGTTGGTGAGGGTGGTCATGTGGCCGACCCCTGACCGCCGCCGGATTCCGCTGTGCTGGTTACCTTTTCGGACCCACTGCCCGCGTTGAAGGCGATGTCGACGGGCGCGCGCTGGGCGGCCGGGTCGAGGCCGCCGAGGACGGCGGGCGCGACCTGCATGCCGGAGGTGAGGCCCAGTTCGTTGTCACTGGTGGGCGCGCCGACGAGACCGGCCCGCGGCGTGTGCTCCTCGTCGCTGGACTGCCCGGCGCCCCCCATCGGCGCAGGGGCCATGGTCGTCCCGCTCTGCTGCACCGTAACCGGTTGCGTCACAACGCGTTGCGTGGTGGTTTCCTTGGCCTCGACGGTGGTGGCGCGCACCTGCGTCAACGGCATGGGCGGCAGGTTGAGCGAGCCGAGGTTGATATTCGGCATCGACGGCGTCGGAACCGCGGGCGCTTCCGCCTCGACCGGTGCGACCGGCTGTTCGGCGGGCGTCAGCCCGGCGGTGACCTGCGGCGGCGCCTGGTGTTCCCACGGCTTGGCCAGCGATTCGGTGGCGGCCTCGTAGGTCCGCATGACCCGCGCCGCCTGCGCCTTGGCCGCGTCGGCGTCCATGTCGGTCTTGGCGAGCCCGCCCAGCAGGGGCATCCCGCCCGCCAGCCCGAGCTGCTGCATCAGCTGCTGCAGATCCTTGAGCTTCTCGACCTCGTCGACGTCGGGCATGGTCAGTTTCGCGAGTTCGTACGCGGCCGCGTGCGTTTCGGCCTGCACCGCATTACCGGCGGCCGCGGAGGCAGAAGCCCCCATCCAGTCACGCAGCGCTCTGATGCGTTCGATGAAGGGCCCACTGTGCTTGGATTCCCAAGCACTGTCGAGGATTACGAGAATTCTCTCGTACTCCACAGCGGCGGCTGCGAAACCCGCGCTCAGTCGAGTCCACGCGAGCCCGGCTTCGGCGGCGGGGATCGCCCCGGCGCCCGTCACCAGTTCACGCGCCAGCTCTTCGGGCGGCCTGGATTCCCAAACCGTCTCGGTGAAGCCGGGTTTCGTCGGTTCCAGCATCGAGAAGGGTCTCCGCTCAGCCGGCGAAGCCGAGGACGGACTGCTCCTCGACCTTGCCGAAGGCGTCGAACTGGCTGCGCAACGTGGAGGCGAGGTTCCGCAGTTCGGTGACGCCGTCGCCGCCGGAGGCCACGAAGGACGCGGCGACCGTGTTGAGGGTCTGTGCGGCGCGCTGCGACACCTCGTCGGAGCCGGCGGGCGCGAAGTCCAGCTTCGCCTGCTCCACACCGAGCCCGTTGGCGATGCGGTCGGCGAGCGCGTCCAGCTGGGCCGCGGCGTCGCGAGCGGTCGAGGCGTCGAAGCGCAGACCGTCGAATGCGTTGATGCTCATGCCAATCCTCCTGTGTCCCCTGGCAATTCGAAATCAGAGTGTGAGGGCCTTGTCCGGTGGCTCCTCGATGGCCTCGATGGCGCCGACGACCGGCAGCACCACGCCTTCGATGACGCCGACCACTTCGTCGCCGTGCGCGCCGGTGACCAGGCCCGAGCGGTCCGAGGTGGATTCCTCGTCGGCGGCGCCCGCGCGTCCGGCGGCGCCGGCGCCCGTCATGCCCGGCGAGCTGGTCGAGGTGGTGCGGCCGTTGGCCTCGGTGGTGGTCTTCGGTATTCCGGCGCCGGTGTTGCTGACCTCGCCGGTGGGAATCCGGTTGGCGCCCACCGTGTTCGAGGGCGTCGTGGTGGTGGGCACGCCGCCGCCGAAGATGGTGCTGAGCGGGCTGCCGCCGCCACCGTCGGTCTTGGTGCCGTCCGGGTTCTCGGTCTTCTTGGCCTCGTCGGTCTTGGTGGTGGTCGTCGAGGGCGTCGTGGTGGTGGTCTTGTTGGTGTTGTTGTTCGTATTGGTGTTGTTGTTGCTGGTCAGCGCGGAGCTGAGATCGCTGACGCCGCTGGACAGCACCGTCGCGCCCTTCTCGACCACCTTCTCGGCGACCGTCGGCGCGACACTGGAGATGGGCTGCAGCGCGGTTCCGACCATGTTCACCAGGTTCGAGATATTGGACGCGACGGGCGCGCCCGCGATCATGATCTTCGTGCCGGCCTCGAGGATCTCGGCGGTGCTGCCCGCGAGCTGCACCTTGGTCTTGGCCGCGATGGCCAGGCCCGCATTGATGGTCTCGGTCGCGGTGGCGATCAGCCACGGGATGCCTGCGGGGGTGGCGATCAGCGCGGTCGCCGCGGTCAACTGTGCGATGAATTGCGCGATGAGAGCGGACATTTCGGCGTAGCCCTCGGCGACGATGGCTTCGGCGGAGATCAGGATGCCGTGCTGCTGCGCGCCCTGCGCGGCCACCGTGCCGCTCTGCGCTTCGACCTCGTTGCTCTTGAGCTGAGCGGCGGTCGCCGCGTCCCCGCTGAAAGTGTTCATCAGCGTGCTGGTCGCCGACTTGCTTTGCGAGGTAGCCGAAGTCAGCGCACTGATCAGCGAGGTGATGATGGTCGCCGGGTTGAAACTGCTGTTGCTCAGGCTCCCGGTGCCGAACGATTGCAGCAGGCTGGTGACCGGCTGGATCAACGCCGTGGGGTCGATGGTCGGCAGCGTGGGCAGCTGCAGCCCCGACAGATCCGGCAGGCTGATTTGCGGGATCTGCGGCAGCTGCGGCAATCCCATGGTGCTCAACACATCCGTGACCGGTGTATCGAGGTAAGGACCGATCGGGCTGCTGCGCAGCCCGTCCAGCACGGTCGGATTCGACGGACTCGTCACAGCATCGTCGATAGGAAGCTCGCCGCCGAGGTCACCTCATTGGTGCCGTAGGTGCCGACCGCCGTGTACGCCGCCGTGGCCGTGTTCGCGTGCACCGCGGCGATCTCCGCCGACGACATCAGGAAGTTCCCCTGCGCGACCGCGAAGGCCGCCAGGAATTCCTGCCCGATCAGACCGAAAACCGGAACCGCCTGCGCCATCGCGGCACCCACGTCCGCGGCTGCCGCCCCCGCGACCTGCGCGGCGATTCCCGCCTTCTCGGTGCCGTACGCCAGGATGGGCGGAAATTCCGCCGCCACGTGATCAGCCATCAGTGTCCCTCCCACTACCCTTGATCTTGCTCAGACTACAAGCACGAAATTTCTTGTGCCAGACCGCAAGATGCAAACTCTGGCGCAAAGTTCTGTTAACAGACCGGCCTACTCGGCCATCTCCTCATTGAACCGGTCGACGATCTCGGCCCGCCGTTCGAACGCCCGCCGCGCCGCCTGCGCCGCCGTCGTCACCACGGCCTGCTCGAACTCCGCCGGCGTCATTCGCGATACCGCGCTACTGAACTGCAGGTCCTTGAGCGCGCCGTTCCCGTCGACCTCCGCGGTCACGGCCCCGTTCTCGGACGTCTCCCGCCCGCGCACGGCCGCCATCTGATCCGCCAAGTCCTGAAACCGATACAGCTGCCGCCGCACCTGCTCCTGCAACTCATCCATCGACGAAACCACGAGCCCCCCTCTCACACCGTCCTGAGCCAACTCTGCGGCTCAGTATCGTAGTCCTGCTCCTCGACAATCTCCTGCCGAGCCACATCCGCCTCGGTAGGAAGCCCCGCTCTAGCCAGCCCCGCCGCATCAACCCCGGCCTCCTCCAACTGCTTCCGCAGCGCGAGTCCAGCCCGATTGGCAGCCTTCTGGCAAAGCCGCAACACTTCCCCCGCCAACTGCCCCGGATCCCGATGCAACTCAGCCGATTCAACCTTCACGGCCAGCGGCAGACCTTGATTGGTAGTCCGCACCCGAATCGACCCGGTCGTATTGGCAACCACCAGCGAGGCCCAATCCCCCTCACCAGCACCAGAACTGACCGCCCCCACCTCAGTCACGGCGAACTCCCTCCCAGTTAGCTTGGCGTATGACTACCATAGGCCACTCCGGCCAGACAAGAACATTTCGGTTTCGGCGATCGATCAGCCGCGCTCGTCCTTGATCACCTGGATCACAGCCGCGACGTAGCTATTGATGACCGAGAGGAATCTGGCTTTGTCCACAGCGAGTGCCCGCGCCGGATTGTCGACGATCACGTAGCGGCCGTCATCCACGAGATCCCGGAACTGCACCTGGTGGCGGGTGATCCCGCGCGGCCCGAATACCGAACTCCCCTGGACGATGTGGATTTCACCGGCGTTCGAGGCTGTGGCCTCGAGGAATTCTCGGGCTCTGGATACCGCGGTGTCCGGCGCCGCAGCAATGGCCGACCGGCCGAAGTCGTGATCGATGTTCTGCTCGTCGGTGACCAGCCCGATGTCTCCCCGCCCGCCCCGGTCACCGGTAGGCATTGCCTCGACAACGGCATCGGCAAGTCGCAGCGGATCACATTCGGCCACCGTATAGCCGCCCCGACGCCAATATGTTGCGCCCGGTAGTTGGCTGATCACATAGCCTTTCGGGCCCTTGCGGGCCGCATGGACGCGCACCATCGACTCGGTGCCCCACCGATCCTGGTCGTCCCACCCGTATCCGGTCAGGAAGAGATCCGGATTCGTCAGTGCGTCGAACACCGTCGAGAAGTCACCACCGAGCTTGTGGCTCAGACTTTCTCGCGCCCCCCGCATTTCCAGGTCGAACTCGTCCGCAGTCCTCGTCACCGACGTGAACATGAAGGGCTCAGGCGGCTCGACACCTACCCGATCCATCCAGAGCACATAGAACTCGGCCTCCGTGAACCGCCACTGCACCGTCATTTCTCGGCCACCGGGGTGACCGCTGCCGGCGCCTCACCCAGGACTGCCTCGAGATTGTCCAGGTTGGTGAGGAACTGCGGACGCTTGTGTTCCTTGCCCTGCCCCTGCGCACCTGCCGCCCCCATCGGCGAACCACCCATCCCGCCGGACGACCCGGTGGACGAGGACGAACTCGTCGCGGCGAGTCCCGCACGCGATGTCGTGGCCACTTCCTTATCCGCCTCGGTCGTAGATGTCGGATTGGCCGAACGCGGAGCCAGCTGAGTCTTCGGCGTCTGGGGCGAGCCTGTGCCGGTAGGCGTGCCCGACGGGCTGCCTCCGGTCGGAGATCCGGACGGGGTGTTGGTGTTCGGTAGCAGGCCGAGATTCTGCAACTGTTGCGTCAGCTGATTCTGCAGGTCCTCGCTCGGCTTGGTGGTCTGGGTCGTCTGCGTGGTCTGCAGACCAGTCTGAATCGCCGACGCGACCTTCTCCACCCCTTGTTCCACCGCTGTGATCCCGGCTTGCAACACCGTGCTCGCCTGCGTGATCAGCGTTTGCAGGGTGGTATCGGTGGTAGTGCTCGGGTTCTTGTCCGTTGGCGTGGTGGGCGTGGTCGGAGTCGTCGGCTGGGTCGGGCTGTTGTCCAGGTTCGGCACCTGTGTCTGCGGAGTGCCGCTGGGGTCCCCGGTCGGATTGCCGCTGGGGTTTCCAGACGGATTCGGGTTCGGCCCCGGTTGCACCTGCTGCGGCTGGACGGTGATCGCGTCGTTGGGGTTCCCGAGCATGGGTACGGCGGCGCTGGAATCCTTGACGCCCTCGACATACCAGTTGTCCCAGGCCTGCCGCATCTTCGTCATCGCCTCGTCGACATCACGCTTCGAAATGTGCGTGGTGACAGCGCCGCCGCGGGTGGCGGTGGTTACCGTGGTCTGGGAAATGCTGTGATAGGGCAGGAAGTTCTGCAGCTTCTTCAACCAGCCCTGCGCGAAAGCCAGGTTCAGGGCCATCAGATCCATACCGTCGGTGAGGGTTTTCACGCTCTTGAGGTAGTTGGTGATTCCCTGTTGCGCCAGCTTCGCTCCGTCTGAAGCCCAGACCTCGTTCATCTTCGACGTATTGCCTTGATAGCCGGTCAGATACTTGTCGTTGGCGTTCTGGAACGTGGTCATCTGGGCCTTCAGGTACGCGCTCGCCGTGTTCCACGACTGTGCGTAAGCCTCGAGCTTCCCGAGAACCCCTGAATCGTTGATGTATTGCCAATGATTATGGAAGTCGTCCCATTCGTATTGGGCGCCGGGCTCCCCGGTGATTCCCTTCGGATCCAGCTCCACCCCGCTGGCTTTCCCCGAGAGCGCCGATTGCTTGTCAGTCCCTGCCAGCAGATTGCCGTAGTCATCCGAAGAAGTACCGGACCACGTGTACTTGTTCCCTCGACCCGATTGACCCCATCCCGGCATGCTGACCGAATCGACGTGCACCGACGAGACAGCCAACCCCGGCTGCCCCGGCTTCGGCACCATCGACTCGAACTTCACGCGGGCGTCATCACCGGAAAAGGCCGTGGCCGAGGCTTGATCGGTGTCAACGTACAACCGCGCCGCGCCCACGAAAGACTCACCGATCTTGGTGAGCACCTCCTGATGTTCCTTCAGGGTCGTCTCGACCAGCTTCTTCGCGGCCTCGTTGAACTTCTTCGCGAGCTCGTCGCCCGAATGCCGCTGATTCAGCGCGCCCAGATCGGCCTGTGGGGCTTTGCCGATGGCGGCATTCACCATCGCGAGCATCGCCGCGGCCTGATCCGCCATCGTCTGCGCGGCTTCACGGTTGAACAGGACGCCCTTCTTGCTCTCGCCATTGAGTCCGGTGAAGTCGTCGTCGGCCATCGCTCTCCCCTCCCAGGTGGACGTGATCGCAGCCTAACCGGTTGCGTGGAGCCCGATCCAGCCGAGCCGTTCACCAGCGCCGTGGGTAGGCTGCCTGCGAGGCTCGATATTCGACTGCGGGGGCAATCGTGATCCGCGGTAGTGCTGAGGGGGATTCATGGCCATTGCCATTGTCATCGGAGTGATCGTCGTCGTGGCGCTGGTGGCGCTGAATATCTCCGGCAACGCCCGCGACCGGGAAAGACAAGAGGCAATGGCAGCCGCGATGGGCGGCGCGGTCGGCTGGCCCGCACCCCAGTGGCGTGAGCAGCACGCGGGAATCGGACTGTGCCCGTACCCGTCGAAGGCCAAGTACAAAGCGCCCATCCACGGCCGGGCGGCCGGCGCTCCGTACACCACCTTTCTGGTCGAACACGAGACCATGTTCCAGAACATGATCACCACCTGGCGCCACACCGCCGTCGTCATCGAAGGCGTCGACCGCTCGGTGGACAGGCTGGACCTGCTCTCCACCCAAGGAGAGTGGCTCCTCGAGTTCAACAAGAAGTCGGTCGAACACCGCCGATTCTCCAGCGGCAGTGAAGAATTCGACCGCTGGTATCTCGGCCTGACCCCCAACCACCCCGACCATGCCCGCCAACTCCTGACCCGCCCGGTCATGGCCGCGGCCTACTCCATCGTCCAGATCGCACCCACCGCCCGCATCCGGGTCAACGAGGGCGCGGTCATCTGCTGGATCCGAGGCGTCCACGATCGAGACTCCGCCGCGTACCTCGAAGTCATGCGACTGACCTTCGAGTTCGCCACCGCAATCAATCAGGCTGCGGCACAGATGAATATGGGAAATCAGAGCCACGGCTGACGCTCCCCAGTTTGGCCTGCAGCCACAGGGCGCATGTTCTTCGCTCCGAGGAAAGTACTCGAAGTCCAGGGCGTACGCGTCGGGCGTGAGGCGTGGAACAAAGTCCGGCTCACCGTCGTAGTCGAACGCCACCCGGCAATCTCCGCCGCGATCGATCACTACTCGCGCAGTGAACCAGGTACCGACCTCGGGAACGAACATCGCCGACCTGAGGTCCGAAAGTTGCTCCATGACGGCGAACGATGCAGAGATGCGGGCGACCAGCCCCTCTGACGGAACGGATTCCAGGCGATCACCATCAATCTGGATCGTGGCGCGATACTCATACCTGAGTTGAGTCCAGCCGTCTGGCGCCGAATCCATCAGCATGCTGCCGACGGCCTGAATCGCCGCCCAGTCGAGCGGATCACGCTGGCTGACCCTGAAGCAAAATCCATGTCAGGAGCGAGGTTTCGGCGCGAGCACTCGAACAGCTCCACCTCGTGTATTGATCCAGTCTTCCAACTGCGGGCCTCCGAGCGCGTACTCTTCATCACCCGCGGTGATAGTAATAGGCCCGAAAACAGTCCCACACAGGCCTTCGAATACGGTTGTCTCGTCTACCCTTACCTTGAAGGTATTCTCCTCAACTGTCGCGTTGGAGAGATCCGCTCCACGGAAATTGACGTGCAACAGAGAAGAACCCATCAGGGCAGCGCCGCGAAGCGAGGCTCCCGTGGCGTCAACACCATACAGTGAGGCACCGACCAGATTGGCGCCGTCGAGTATGGCGTTCCGGAGGATCGCGTCGTCAAGGTTCACCCGCACCAGGGAAGCGTGCGTCAGATCCGCCCCACTGAAGTCGGCTCCCTCCGCATCGGATCGATACAGTTCGGCATTGACCAGCTTGGCATTGGTTAATATGGCTCCACCGAGCCAGGATTCGGTGAAGTTGCCTCCAGACAGGTCAGAGTCGCTGAGATCGAGCCCGCCGGCATCAAGCCCACCCACTTTACGTTCGAGCAGCCAGTCGCGCAGCCGCGCCGATGCCTCTACGCTGCTCGGAAACCTGCGGGGGACCCAGTCGTCATGGGTACCAGATGACATTATCGTCCCATCCGTGTGTTTGTACTAACAGCAAGATATCGTCGATTGCGACCTGGTTGGCATTGCGTAGGTCGATGATAACGGTTCGGTCCTTCTCCTCAATCTGCTCACGGAGCTTATCGACCCATCGACTGTTCTTCGCTGGGTCATATGCACCCTTGAACGGTTTCGACTTGTCGCGCACGTTGTTGAACGGTGGCCAGTCCGAGTGAACACCCTTGATGTCGTAATACCTCTCGGCGCTGGGCGAGTAGAACTCGCCACGATCAGCCTGGGCCGGTCGCTGAATATCCTGCGGTAGACGCCCCTGTTCTCGCAGATCAAGTCCCACACGCGCTTCGTCCTTGGACGGTTCGGAAATACCACCATTCTTGTCCGGGTCCCGCTGGAGGTGATCGAATTCCACGGGATGGGCAGCCTCCACCTGGTCGAGGTGTTGCCAATGCTGTGCCCGCTCTCCGTCCGTGAACTCTGGACGTGGGCCAGAAGGAACCGCACCTGACGGAGCCTGGCCACCTTTGTCTGCCGCGGGCACGGCCGCCGCGCCGATGCCATCTTCGGGCGGATCTGGTTTGCGGTCGACAGCAGCTTCCGGGCTCGATTCTCGAACCGGTGTGGACGACACCTGCTGGTGGTTGGCCGTGTGGGGCGTATGCGGCGTGACGGCTTCGTTTGCCTTAGGGAGCAGTGTTTGGTGGTGCTGCTCGAAGTACCGGGCGAGTGCGGGATCGTATTCCTTGAGGAGGCGCCAGGGAGTCACGCTCTCGCGGGGGTCCATGAGGCCCACTCTGTCCAGGATCTCGACGAACTTCTCACGGAGCGCGGGTAGTTCGGCTGCGCGCGTCGGCTCGAAATGCGCCTTTGCGATTTCACCGGCGGCAGCGCGCATCTCCTCGAAACGGGAGGCCAGGTGGGGCGTCAGTGTTGACGGTCGCTCCAAGGCCGGGTCGAAATGAGCACTGGGCGAGCGTTGTTCGGGATCGGCGACGCGAGCGGGTGCAGCGGAATCCTCGCCGGTTAGGTGTTCTCGCCCTGCTCCCGCTTGATCCGGGCGATCTCCGACTCGCCCCACGCCTGCCAGATCTTCGACTGGTCCTCGGTGGCCGGGGGGCGTCCCTTCTTCTCCAGTTCGGCTGTGTGCCGGCGGATGATCTCCGCCCGTTCCTGGTCTTCCGGCGACAGGGGCTTGCGGCGCGCCATCACTTTCCGAGCGATGCGGTCGATTTCCTCCTGGCTCATGGCTGGCCCTTCCTAGGTCCTGGAGTTCGACGACGAACTTCGTGTTGCCGTAGCGATCGGTGATTGGGTACTGGTCCTTGACCAGGAATTCGTTGCCCGGCGGGAAGACGACTTCGTTCTGCTGGCCCGACGCCCACGAGATATCTTTCCCGAAGCGGGAGTCGATGATCAGCTCGACATTGCCGCCGGGCATCGATCCTTCCTTGTCCGAGGAGGCGAAGCCCCGGTCGGGTTGGATATTGCCCTGCTGGTACGCGTCAAGGAAATGCTCCAACTCACGCGGCTCGATGTACAGAGACCGGTAGACGACACCCTCGTGGTCGGGGAGCTTGTTGTAGCCGGAGATCAGCGTGCGGATCTCTACGTCCTGGTCGTGCAGAGCTTGGGCGTTGCCGTTGCGGGTCGCGTCGTTGACCTGCTCGTTGAGGTTCATGCCCTGGTTGCGACGGATCGCGTGCAGCTCGGCATCGGTGAGACGGGAGATCTCGGGATGGTTGGCGGCGTGATCGTCGCGGATAGCCTGGACCTCGCCATAGCCATTCCGGTGCTTGGCTGCGTATTCGTGTGAGGCCGTGGGATCTTCGTAACGCGGGTTCGCGTAATACGGCTTGTCCTCGACAGGGAGTTTCGTGTGGGCGGGCTCTGCGCCATCGGGGACATGCTCCGGGCTCGTGTGCTCGGGAGTGCCCGGATGTGACTGCGGTTGGCCGACACGGGATTCCGGCCGTGAACCTCCAGGATTCTCGCGGGGAGTCGATTCGAGCGGGCGCACCGGATTGCCGTGCGAGTCGAAGACAATCGCGTGGGTGGATTTGACGTTGGTGTGGTCCGGTGGGAACGAGTGCGGCCCGCCGGGGACGGCGTTGTCGTGGACTACGAGGCGGCCGCCGTCGTTGGTGATGGTGTAGGCGTGGGCACCGACGCCGTTGGCGTCTGTGGGGCCGTGGAATTCGTCCACGACGAGGGCGGTGGCGCCGTCGCCGAGGCGGTGGAGTTGGTCGGCTATGGAACCCAGGGTTTCGTGGCGGTCGAGGTGGGCGCCGGCCGCGTGCTCGAGTTCCGCGGCGGTCATGCCGTGGTCGGCGATCGTCGGGTCGTCGGGGACGTGGATGTTGGGGTTGCCGGTCAGTTCCTGGACCTGGCGGAGGGCTTGGGGGCCGCAGTCGTTGGTTTGGGTGTGGGTGCGTTCGGGGGCGGTGGGAGGTGGGTCCAGGGTTCGGTTGGAATGAACCAGATCGTCATAGCCGTAGGGGTGTTCACCCTGGTGGCTCTCGGTTTCGGGGGCGCGGAAGCGGGCCGGGTCGTGGGGGCTGGAGCCCAGGGTGCGCTGCCGGGCATTGAGGTCTTCGTGGCCGGGACGGGAGTACTCCGGTAGGAGGTGCGGGGTTTGGCCGGACGCGATGCGGGAGAAGTTGTGCAGGGATTCGCTCGGGACGGAGCGTCCCTCGTCCATGTGGTTGTAGTAGCCGGTGTGTGTCGAGATATCACTCAACGTGTGTGCGCCGCCGGGGAATTGGGCGGCGATGCGGCGGGCTCCGAAGGCTTCGATGGCGGGGTCCATGCCCAGACCCATGCCGAGTTTCGGTGCGACACGGCCGATTTCGCCGATCGTGTTCGCGCCGATCCAGGTCACCGGGTCGCGAGAGGAGCTGGCGACGAAGACATTGTGCGCGCCGATACCGAAGTCCGCGGCGTGCCCGACAGGGCCGGCACCGGGTGAACCCAGCAGGGTGATCGTGGAGATGTCGCCGTGCAGGCGGCCGCCCGCGCCGGCGAAGCTGGTGGTCGTGGAACCGTAGCTGTGACCGAACAGGTGAACATCCGGGGTGGGGTGACCGCCGGGTAGTTCCGCGCCCAGTCGGCGAGTTTGACTGAAGGAGGCTACATCTCGGGCCAGTAGCTCGCCGCCTCGTTGCGCCAGGCGGGCATCGGTCATCTCGCGGACGATCTTCGGGAATCCGCTCGGAGCGTCATAGCCGATCCACGCGATGGAGGCGACCATGTCGGGTTCCTGGGTGCGCTGCGTCGTCTCCCACATGTGGTTGAAGGCGTTCTTCAGATTGCCTTCGAGACTGCGCACTGTGGTCGTGATGCCGGGGACGTGGAAGGAGACCGACGACGCCTTCGACGTGTCGCCGAAGGCGACGACCGCCCGACCCTCACCGTTGAATTCCTTCGAGTCGTACGACAACACGTGCACCGGCGGTTCTTCGCCGCCGAACTTGTCGGCGTACTTCGCCGCGAGATCGTGTGCTTCCTCCAGCGCCTTGCGCGTGGATTCGAGGTTCTTCCACTGCTGGAAGTTCTCCGGATCGGTGAACCGGCTCGTCCACTTCTCGATGCGCGGATTCTGCTCGTGCAGCGCGTTCAGGTCCCGGGTGATGGCCAGTCGGTTGGCCTCGTCCTTCACGTGCGGGGGCAGACCGTCGGCATTACCGATCTCGTGTGGATGGGCCTTGATCATCGCGTGCTGCTGCTCGGGCGTCAGGCCGTGCCACCACTCGTGATTCTCGGTCGCCCGGTTGTGCGCGCCCGCGATATCGGTTTCCGGCGGATGCAGCAGATGCTCGGGCGAACCGTCGGGGTGTAGTTGTTGCAGGGCTTCGCGCGCGTGCGCGTGCTCGGCCTCGGAGATCGGCGAATCCTCTGGCAGCACAGGGCGTTCCGCGGTGGCATCGCCGACATGACGAGTGCTCGGCTCGCCGACGGGATGATCACCGGACCTCGGCGAATCGGGGCCGCTGGTGCGCCGTGGGCCATGCTGTTCCGGCGACCCCGCAGGGTGCTCGGGTCGTGCACCGATACGGGATTCGGGCCCGGTACCCGCACCGACGAGTTCGCGGCTCTCGGGGCGTGCGGGCGACTCGACCGCGCGGGCTGGTTCCGCGAGATCCGCACGACCAGCCGGTACTTCCAGGCCGGTAGCCCGGGCCGTCATCGGCGTCGGCTGGCTCCCCGCGTCACGGATCGCCGCGGGAGTTGCTCGCGGTTCGGCGGGTGGAGTGTGAGTACCCGGCGCGTCGGCGCGGCCGGAAGCCGGTGTTTCCGCACGCGGCGCCACCGTGGTCTCCGGACGGGAAACCACCGGTGTCTCTGTCCGGGGAGCCGCTGCGGGAACCTGCTTGGGTTCGCCCGACGGCGGTGTGTGCGCCGGGTTGGAGTGCTGTGGACTCTCGACCGGACGAGCGTCTACAACCGGACCGTGTTGGACCGGAACCTGCGCGACCTGATCCGCCTTGAGTGCACCAGCGAGGGACTCCTTGGGTGTCCCGGGATCGATGGGGCGTGGCTGTGGATCCGCGGGCCTGCCTTGCGGATGTTCACCCGGAGTCGTTCCGCCCGTATTCTTCTCATGCGACGGAGCGGCCTCGTGTGGCGAATTCTCGGTGAGCGCAGCGTCTTTGATCGCCGAAGGATGAACTTGTTTGTCGGTGACCGCCAACGGCGATCCATCGGCCTTCGGGCTGGTGACTCCGAGCTTGTCCGGGCTCCCCTTCCACGGTGACTTGCCGTCATGAGCCACGCCGGGCAAGGTGCCGCCCGCGATGCCCGCGGTCACGACCCGCGGATCGAAATGCCAGTTGTGCGTGACGCCGCCACTCACGGCCCAACCCGCGAGCCCGGCCACACCGCCGGCGATTCCGCCGCCGAGCAGATTGGAGGCCTTCTCCGCGGTGATCTTCTTGATGGGCGCTTTGGCGATCTGGTTGACCATCGCCTGCGGAAGCCATCTACCGATGGGAGCCGCGACCAGCCCGCCGGCCGCACCGCCACCGGCCGAGAGCAGCAACTGCTGCGTATTGATCTCGCTCCGTCGACCGAATTCGTGCTGATAGGCCTGAATTCCGCCATCCTGCAAGGCACCCAACGCACCGCCGATGATCGTCTGCCGCAAGGCGAAACGCATCAGCGAGATCTCGGTGGCCTTGAGCCCCTCCTTGCCGAGGAAATTGATGGCCCGCCGTGTCAGAATGCGCACCGCGATCCGCCCGATACCGATCGCCGCGCCCTCCGCCATCGGCGCGGTCGGAGGGAACAGCCAGGCCGCGGCGATATCGGCGGCCAGGGTGATCAGCGTCGTATAGAACATGAGCTTCGTGTATTCGAGCTCGGTTCCGGTGTTCTCCGCAGTGCCGGCGATGGTCTCGAACCATTCCGCGAGTTTGTCGATCGACTGGTCGCCGACGCGCATGGTCCGCAATTGCTCGATGATCTTGTCGCCACCGTCGCCGGTCGGATACGCCCTGCGGACCGCCGCGATGGCCTCGTCGATGTCGGCGTCGATCGAGCGCAGATCCTTGGCGCTGGACTTCCAGTCGTCGGCGATTCCCCACATGGAATCCTCGTTGCCGTCCGGCCATTTCATGCCGACCAGCCACCCGAGCGTCCCCGCGAGCGGCGGCTCCCAGATCATCGCCGACCACCTGCGATGAGAATCACTCGCCCGGTAGTGGTTTCAACCAGACACCCCCGTGACGCCACGACCGCCCCCGAATACGCGCTGACCTGCTCTGCTGATGCGCTGTCCGGCAGCGCCTTTCACGCCGTGACAGCTCACGATCTCGCGCCACGCTGCCACAGAACGCGCCGAGGATCAACTGGGCGGCGCCCCGCCGCTATTGATCGGCTATGGTCGGCGGCAAGATTGCGGCCGGACCGACGCGGAAGGGATGTCGCCGTGCGAACACTGTGGTTCATTCCTCAGGGCGTGCGCCGGATCGGTCCCGAGGAGTACACCGGGTATCGGGGCGGGGTCGCCTCGACGCTGACGCCGATCAGCAAACGCCAGGCCGCCGCGGTGATCGCGCAGGGTGTGCATCGCGCCCGGGAGCTGGTCTCGCTGCTCGAGGGGCTGGGATTCGAGCCCGAGCTCGACGGGTCGGAAACCTGGGACAAGGCCGGCCTCGTCGGGGAGGGATTCAACCGCGTCGACAAGGGCTTCAACGGGCGGATTCACCAGATCAGCGCCCGATTCTCCGGCCCGCCGAGCGAATTCGACGACCTGGTACGGCGATTCGCGGCCATGCCGTCGACCGTGGTGACCCGGACGCGAGAGGATTCGTCGGCCAAGACCCGAGACCTGGAGGTTCTGCTCGGCGATCGATACGGGCACAGCGCCCGCATCGACGTGCAGCAGCGCAAGGACTCCGGGCTGATCTCGGCGCGGTTGCAGGTGACCAGTCGCGCCTTCTTCTACCGCTGGGACAAGCGCGACGCGGTGTGGAGCATCCTGGCGCGCGGGCGGGGCGAGAACCTGGAGGAGCAGCAGGCCCGGGAGATCGAGCGCCTCGGTTTCCGGCGGCGTCGGCCCTGGCCGGTCCATGACGCTCCCCCCGGCGGGCTGCTGGAATCGGAGGCCACCGACCGGATCCGGCTGTACCTGATCGGCGCGGGCGTCGACACCGACGCCATGTCCTTCGCGCCACAGCGCACCGAAGGCGGCTGGGATGTCGCCATCACCGGCGGGCCGACCGCGGCATTGGACGCGTTGCACATCACCGACGACGGTCACATCGGTCCCCGCGAACACTGAGCTACCCTCGGCCGGGGCCGACACGAGCACCTCGAATGTGTAAGGTCGCACAGGTATCCGACCGGGTGGAACGTGCGGCGGTCGAGGAGGGGAGCTCGAGACGTGGACAGGCCTCAGGCGGGGAATCCGGACGACGAATTCATGCGGTCGTTCATGGCCGGATTCGCGCAGGCGAATGAGGAATCCGACATCGGGTTCAGCGTCGTGTCACACCCGGGACCGGAGTCCATTCCCGACGAGGGCCAGATCGTCGAGCAAGCGCGGGAATTGACCCACCGCATCGCTCGTGAACTCGCGACCGCGGCGCCGGAAGGCTGGGAGCGCGTCGACGCCACCTTCGCGTGGACCGTGACCGCCAAGACCTGGAGCGTGGTGTACTCCGCCGGGGACCAGGCGTTTCGAGCCGAGCCGTCGGAGACCGTCCTGCTGCTCGTGCAGGAACAGCGCGAGATCGCGGCCGCGATGAGCGAAGGCCCGTGGTGGCGGATGCGAATCAGCCTCAATACCGCGGGCCAGGTACAGACCGACTACGACTACGGCGACGAGCCGTTCCCGGACGACCAGCTGTTTCCGGCCGAGGCGTACCTGGCGGACCTGCGGGAGTATCCCCGCAAACGACTACCCGTCTGGCTGGCGGCGTATGTGAGTCACGGCGAGCGGCTGCTGCGATCGCCGCGGGTCGCGGCCCAGCAAGCACGATCCGACCGTGCCAAGGAGATCCGCGGGCAGGCGACGACCGAAGTCTTCCCACCGCTGCCGGTGATGTGGTCCAACTGGACCGCCCTCGCGGCGGCGTTCGTCGCCCTCGACGCTCCACACGGTCCGCGGATACTGCCCGCATTGGCCTGGTTCGAAGGCCCGAACCGCAGCGGGAGCACGCTGTACACGCTGCCCGGCGATCGGGCCGTCATCTCGGGCGGGGTGCTCAACGCGCCCGAGCTCGATGCCGTCTACAACGATGGCGCTCCCCTGCCGAATCTGTATGCGGGCGCACCGGATTGGGTCACCGACGCGGTGCTGAATCCGCGGGCCGCGACCGGGCAGTTGACCTTCTGCTACTGGTGGGAGGACGGGCAGTGGTTCCGCGGCGAATCGCCGCTCGGCCCCGGGGTGGCTGCCGCGGTGCCCGGGATCTGGACGACCGGCTCGACCGTCGACACGGTCGTGCAGGTGATGAACTCGGCAGGTAAGACGATCACCGATGCCACGAAATCCGCTGTCGCGAACCTGGTTTCGGCGGCCCAGGCCGGTGTGGTGACCTACGAGACGGTGGCCGCGGTCTTCGATCCCGCCGAGCACGACGTGGATTCGGCGCTGAACCAGTTCACGCTGGCGGGGTTGCGGACCTTCGTCACCGCGCCTCCGCTGAGCCGGATCGACGCCATCGAACAGGTCCGCCGATTCATCCTCGCGCGCGGGACCGACACCAGCGGATACCCCCTCGACCAGCTGACCGCCGAGCGAATCGACAACGGCTGGATGGTTTTCGTGCCCACCCGGCCCGGCGAGATCATGATCGGCCGCGCCATCTACTACATGGCCGACGACGGGGTGATCGAGGCATCGTCGTCCTCGGTGCCGCCGACCGTGTACATCGCGGGCTTCGCGCAGCGTTTCCAGGAACGGATGCGGCAGCGCGGCTGAATATCGCGTTGGCATCGATGCCGATGCCCAATTAGTGTCGGCGCCAGGGTTGTACGGGGAGGAGTAGTACCAGATGACGGACAAAGTCGAGGTCGATCCGGAGCTGTTGCGGCAGGCGGCCGTCAAGACCGACCACGTCAACAAGCGACTACGCACCGTGGTGGACAGCCTCATGGCTTCCCTCGGCGGCAAGGGCGAACCGTGGGGCAACGACACCTACGGTGAGCAATTCGCGGGCGCCGAGAACGGCTCCGGCTACAAGGCGGCCCGCAAGACGCTGAAGGAGCTCTCCGAGACCCTGGCCAAGAACGCCGGAGACAACTCCGACGGCCAGACCAAGTCCGGCAAGCAGCTCGGCGGCACCGACGAGAACAGCGCCGGCGCGTTCAAGTAATCATGGCGAACGAGAGCGCGAAAGCCGAACTGGCGTCGATGATCGACGAGTTCCAGCAGCAAATGCGGGTCCTCGGCGACATGCAACAGAAGCGTGCCCAACTCATGGCCACCGGCTACGCGCTGCAGAAACGCGTCACCGTAGTCGTGAACGCCGACGGCACCGTCATCGAAACCCGCCTGGACCCCGACCTCGAAGACCTCCCACTCCTCGAGCTCGCCAAAGCCATCACCGAAGCCGCCCAAGCCGCTGCCACCGAACTGGCCCGCAAGAGCTCCGAACTCCTGAGCCCGATCCAAGAGCGCCGCGGCCGCATGCCCAAGATGTCCGACCTCATCGAAGGCATGCCCGACCTCACCGAACGCATCCCCGAACCCATCCCCGCCTCCACCGCTCCCCCGAATTCGCCTGAGCGGCAAGAGAACAACCAGCCGCTGATGACGTTCACCGACGTCGAGGAACTGGATGACATCACACCCGGAAGGATTCGCGCGGACGACTGGTGAAGCCCTACCTGACTCCGAGGTCGATGCATCGAGCTGCCATGGCTGATCACCACCCCGGTGATGGGGTTCACTAACAGGCAGACCCCGGTCCCCGGTGTTCTCGCTGCCTGGTTCGCCTCGTCTGTCCAACTGCCCAGCGAATGCACGATGGGCCATGCCGAGCCACCTTTCAGCATCGCAAACAACGTGCACCTCACCGCCGCCGAACTGCCCGGTCGGGCACCCGCGGCCCCTACCGAACTACACGTCCAAGCAGTTGGAGGACGGTTGAGCATGCCGGATAACAAGGACCGCGCGGAGCTGTCTCCGAATCGGATTCGCGATGCGCTGATCGATCAGGCCAGGAGTGTCGGCTTGCACGACAGGGCCGACGCTCTGTCCGCGTTGCCGGATATGCTTCCGCCGCTGTCGACCATGCCGCTGATTGTCGATACCGACGTCGGAGGTGACCCGGATGATGCCATCGCCCTAACCGTCGCCGCCGGGCGGCAGGAGTTGGCGCTGGTCATCACCAGCGACGAACACGGTGGAAGGCGTGCCCGACTCGCGCGACATCTGCTGGATCTGCTCGGTCGATCCGATGTCCCAGTGGTCGCGGGCATCGACCTCGGCAATGAGAAGTACTGGGCGGCAGAAGGTCTCGTTCCGCACGACGTGCCGAATCAGAGCAAAGACGTACTCGCCGCTGTCCGGCAGGTCCTGGCGACGAACGACGGCAAGGTGCGATGGCTCGGCATCGGACCCATGTCGAACCTGTCGACAGTGGTCGCCGAGATTCCGGACGCCACAGGACGACTCATCGTCACACAGATGGGCGGTGGCCTGAACTACAGGCATGCCGATCGTGCCGAGCACAATATTCGACTCGATGTGGCTGCGGCGCGAAAGGTGTTGCACGCCGGGTTGCGGACATGGATCGTGCCCTCGGAGGTCACCTTCCATCCGGCCAATGAAATAACCTCCGGCTCACCCGAATACGAGTTGCTCGCCGAGTCCGGCCCTGCGGGCCGACTGATCCGTTCACATTTGGATCAGTGGTTCGCGAACTTCTACCCGGGCACCATGCAGCACGATGCTTTGACACTGGCGCAGGCGGTGGGGCGCTCCTTCCTACGAACCAGTCGCGTGGGCGTGGAACTCGATGAGATCGGAAGAATGACGCCCGGCGATTGCCAGGTCTCCCTTACTCGTACCGTCGACTACACGGTCTTCCGATCGTGGCTGATGCAGCGTCTTGCCGAAGTCCTGGCCCACAGCTGACCATCACATATCCGAGAGGCTGCCCGTGCTCTGGCTCCGAGAATCCCCGTCGTACTTCCGGTTCCGCAATGCCACCATCCGATTGGAAGAGCCCGCCTTCGATCGGGTGATCGGCCGGAAGCTGAACATCGACACGGGCGCGGCGTTGCGCCGGAGAACTTTCGACATGTGGGAAGAAGAATTCGCCCGCCGTGCCGCAGGCGAACCACCCTCGTTCCGCTATTCGGGCGATGGTCCGCTACAAGCCGGGAACGAAGACCAGTAGCTGATGACTGTCAAGGACACACCAGAGAATCCCTGACTCATCACAGCACCCAGGGGCCGCCCGCCAGTCGGTACGTGACAGTCAAGGTCGTCGATCGGAGGGAGACTGACGTGCTGCAGAAGGTCTCGTTCCACACGATGTGCCGAATCATGATGGTCGCCGAGATTCCTTAGGCGAGATGTGCGACCAGTCGGTTCGGGCGGGCGAACCGATGCCCCCGGGCGGACAGATCTATCCGCACCGGTGGAGACTAACCATCCAACAGGCGCGGGAGGATCGGACCGAGCACTCCGGGAGCGAGTGAGCCGGATCAGCCGGTCGTCTCGTTGCCGTCACGCAGTCGCGTCACCGGGGGTCGACCGGTAGGGTCCGGACAGAACTGCTCAGTCGAATGGGGGACGAATGAACCAGTCGTGGCAGCCTTCGCATGCCGAAGATTCGGCTCCGACCGGCCATTCGCTCGAGGTCACCACCATCGCGGACTCCGAGACCACCATGCGTTTGAGTCGCGTCCAGGCCCTGGCTCGCTGGCGCTCGCCCTCCTTGTGGGGCGGCCTGGCCTTAATCCCCCTGATCCTGCTGTCGCGGCGTTTTCTCGAGTTCTTCGTCTCCGCCGGTAAGCCCGGTTGGAGCCCCGCTACCCTGCCGCTGTTCTATCTTTTCATCCTCGCGATCGCGATCGTTGTCTGCGCGCTGCTCACCGCTGTCGCGATGGTCAGACGGAACCCGGCGATCGCCGCCTACACCGCCCCCGGCACCTCGATATCGGCCATATTTCACCGCGACGCACTGGAATTGGCGCTGACTACCGGCACCACCACCATCCCCTACAACGGGATCAAGGATCTCGCCAGGATCGGTGGAGGAATCTTCCTGCGCGAGAGGGGCACCCGCGGCATCGTCCTGCCGCGCGAGCTGTTCCCCGACGCCGCGTTCGAGGCGATGGGGCGGCGGCAGGGCGGACGATCGGCTCCACTGCCGAACCTGTCCAAAGAAACGCGAGCCGTCCTCATCGCCGGAGCGGTGCTGATAATCGGCGTGGGAATCGTTGCTGCCCTCACTGTTTCGAGGGATAGCGCGCCGAACGTCTCCCTCTCCGGCGCCCCGAAGGGATGCGACATGGTTCCAGCGGGGACGGTGGCGGCTTACCTGCCCGGTACGACGTGCAACGCTTACGACCGGGATGCTTCGAACAGATATCTGCGCTGGTCCGGCAGCACCGGTCTCCTCTCGACCGTCGAGGCGACGGTGACCGTGGGGGCCGGAGAATCGGGCGCGAAAGACTGCTTCACCACCGGTCGGCAGGAGATGGTGACAGCAGCGCCGACTTATGCGAACCAGTCACAGCAGGAGATTTCGCGACTCGGCGACAATGGACCAGCCGTCGACCAGGGATGGCTCATCACAGGCGTATTCGGCAAGAACGGCGGGTACCCGCGCGCGGATATTGTCGTGCGGCAGGCGAATGCCTGCGTGCGCATCA
This sequence comes from Nocardia sp. CA-136227, assembly GCF_050955695.1. NCBI lineage: Bacteria > Bacillati > Actinomycetota > Actinomycetes > Mycobacteriales > Nocardiaceae > Nocardia > Nocardia sp. CA-136227. The sequence continues at coordinate 1,026,325 of NZ_CP192081.1, read as the reverse complement.
CCGCCAGCGGATTCGGCGATAGCCGCGCCAGAGACTCCGGCCCGGCGACGGCCAACGATGCCGCGATCAGTTTCACCCGGGAAATCCTGACGTCTCTGTCGCACTGATCGTTCAGAGACCGGATTCCCTAAGTCCGATTGAAGGCCTGCCCCCTCCTCGCGTCACGTCTCGAATCCCGTTGACACCCAACCATGTAACTCACCGATCTGGAGCCACATGACGAGGAGGACGATGACGTAGGCCAGGACGCTGGCCATACCGATCCAAACCAGTCCTCTTCCTACCAAGTTCTTCTCGTCGATCGAGGGATCGCCTTTGACCAGGGTCAACAGAGGAATGCGAAACCCGCTGTTGTCTCCGCCGTCGGGCACGGTGAAGGCTGCAATCAGTAGCAGGATGTCCGCGATCTTCAGTAGCGAATGCTGGTCGGCGGTGGACAGGGCTGCGGCGAACAGCAGGGGCGCGCAGACCACGAAAGCCGGCAGTCCCAGAGTCCAGAGGGTGAGCATGATCAGCCAGCCCGGGGCCAGCAGGCGGATGAGGACCAGACCGAAGACCAGCGGCAATTGCCATGAAACGATTGTCATCCGCGCACCACTCCCCTGACGTCGCGCACCCGAGCCTAGCGACCCGAGCGGCGAGTGACCCCGCCCCGCAAATCGGCTGCGGCCTACTCGATCTCACGGAGCATGGCGCTCAACCAATCTGGAGTATGGTCCGCGCCACGCGGGAAGTACTCCTGATCCAGCGCGTACGCACCGGCGGTCAGTTGAGGCACGAAGTCCGGTTCGTTGTCATAGTCGAACTCCACCGAGTACTTACCCGACAGATGCAGAACGAATTGAACCGTGAACCAGGTTCCCTTGCCCGGCCGATACATCGTGGACCGCAGTTCCGCGAGGCAGTCCATCGCCGCATCGGGTACTTCGATGTGGGATACCACACCAGCGGCGTCGACAGCCTGCATCCGAGCTGCGTCGATTTGAATAGTTGCCCTGTAGTCCAGCCGAAGCTGTTGCCAGCCGTCCGGCGCCCCTTCCGCAATCGCACGCCCTACCTCATCGAAGGCCTCGGCGTGGTCGAGCGACTCAACTGAATCACGTTCCGTCATATGCTGGTCTCGCCCCGTTCCCGGTCGATCCGGGCAATCTCCGACTCACCCCACGCCTGCCAGATTCTCATCTGATCCTCGCCGACCTGACGGCGGCCCTTCTGCTCCAGTTCGGCCGTGTGCCGACGGATGGCCTCAGCCCGTTCCTGGTCTGCTGGGGTGAGGGGCTTGCGACGCTGCATCACTTTTCGAGCGATGCGGTCGATCTCCTCTTGGCTCATGATCGGACCGTACTCGGGCGATGCTCTCGTTGGCGTCGGGAGAGCTGTGCAATTAGGGTCGCAGAATCACATGGGGAGGGATGGGCGGAGCTATGAGTTACATGCGGAATGACGGCGTCATGGGTGAGGGCGGGGCGGGGGCCGCGGGTGCGGGGCGGGTCACCGGGGGGTTGTTGATCGCGGCGGCGGTGTTGGTGTTCGCGGTGTTGTGGGCGCCTGTGGCGAGCGTTCAGTTCGGTGGCCGGTCGTGGGAAACGTCGGTTTGGGAGGGGAACGGGGGATCCGGGCTTGCCGACTGGTTCTCCGCTGTGCCGTATGTGCTGATCGGGCTCGTGGCGGGTGTGACGGGGATATTGCTCTCGGTGGGGGTGGGTGCTCGGCGCAGTGTGCTGTTCTGGGTGGCGGCATTCGCGGGTGGGATGGTGCTGGCGATCTCGTCGGGGGACGTGATGGCTTATGCGCAGGGGTTCAAGGAGAACATCTCACCGGCGGCTGGATTCTGGGTGCTCGTGCTGGCGATGCTGGTTGCGATCGGGGCCCTGGTGAGTGGGCTGCGGGATGCGGTGGTTTCGAAAAGCGGTGCGCTGCAGGCGACCAACGGGGCAGCCGGTGGGGCGGCGGACCGGGTGACGGGTGTGTTCTTGCTTGTCGCGGCCGTTGTCGAACTGGTGGGGTCGTTCAAGCCGGCGATCAGCGACAGCTCATACTTCAGGTCCATCTGGCGCACGAACTCGGACGGATCGGCGCCGCTGCTGCTGGTGCATTTCGTACTCATTCTGATCGTGGTGGTCGTGGTGGCGATTGCCCTGCTCACGGGTGCGGGTGCGCGAAATCCGGCAGTGCGCGCGGCAGGTGCGGCCGCCGCCGCGCTCATATTCACGGACGAAATCAACGGGCTGATTTCCACCTTCACCATCATGGGGCTCAACTTCTGGGAATACCTGGGCATCGGTCTCGTCATGATGGTGCTGGCGCTGTTGCTGTCCTTCGCCGCGGCCGTGGCGGGGCTGGTGGCGCAGTCGGCGCGACCACGCGCGGCGGCCCAGCCTCGGGCGAGCTATGCACCGATGAACGCCGCGCCCAACCCGTTCGCGCCGGCGCCCCATCCCTTCGCCCCCGCTCCGGCGGCGAGTCCCTTCGCACCCGCTCCGCCGGCCAATCCGTTCGCACCCACTCCCCCGGCGAATCCCTTCGCGCCCACGCAACCCGCGCCTGCGGTGGAGGCGACCGTCAAGATCGAACCGACACCGGCTGTCGTGCAACCGCCGCGGATGGCGCGCGTCTATGACGGCAAGGATGCCGACGGGCGGCCTGTCGTGGATCGGCCTGCGGTGGCGGGGAATACGCGAACGGCCGTGCTGGCGTATCTGGAGTCGGCGCCGATCGTATTGGCGGCACGGAGTTTCGAGCAGGATGAGTTCGCGCCTGGGGATCGGGATGTGCCGTTGAACTTCCGGACCGATGGGGTGTGGGTGTGGGCGGGGGCGGTGCCGCACTATCTGCACAAGCATGGGCTGGCGCCGGAGCCGGAATTGGTCCGGCACATCGCGGATCGCGGGTTTCGGGTCGGTGAGATCGGCGACGCGGCTCAGCAGGCTGCTATTCAGGTGATCACCGGAAGCTGATTGGGTAACGAGGAACAGTGTGAGTCAAGACAATTCGACCGCCGAGTCGCCGGATGTCGGTTTCCGGATGGCTGCGGCAGTCGCGGCGCCCGAGTCGGGCAGCAGTACCGCTGAGCAGGTGGCCGATCGGGTAGCCGACGAACTTCTTGCCCTGATCCCGGACGGGTTCGATCGGCTGGAAGCGGCCATCGCGATGACCGTCACGGATGAGGCCGCGCAGGTCATCGTGTCGGACGGACAGCGCGTCGCGCAGGTGCCGCTGTCGAGGCGTGCGGTCGAATTGCTGCGGGATGCTCGACAGCTGGCGGCGACGTCGGCCGAAGGGCCCTGGTGGCGGTTTCTCGCCGCTGTCACCACGACCGGTCCGGCACGGATCGAATACGACTACGGCGCTGAGCCTTTCCCCGAGCAGCAACTGTTCCCACCCCAGGCGTACCTCGCCGACCTGCTGGAGTATCCGCGCGAGCGGCTGCCGATCTGGCTGGCGGCGTACATCGGACATGGTGATCGGCAGGCGCGGACTCCGAGTGCCGCCTTCGCGGCGGCGCAGGCCGACGCCACGGCGGTTCCGGCCGGAGAGGGACTTCCGCCGCTCCCAGTCCTGTGGGCGCGGTGGGCACTGATCTCCGCGGCGTTCGTGGCAGTGAAATCTCCGCTCGGACCGCGAGTTACGAGCGCCCTCGGCTGGTTCGAGGGCCGAACTCGCAGCGGTTCGACGCTGCATCGGCTGCCGCACGGGCGGGCGGTGCTGTCCGGTGGCATCTGGAACGCACCGGAGCTGGATGCCGTGTACAACGGCGGCGCGGCGATGCCGCAGTTCTATCGGGGGGCTCCGGATTGGGTCGCGGATCCGGTGTTGAGCCCCAGGGCGGCAAACGGTTTGATGTCGTTCTGCTACTGGTGGGATGGAAACGCGTGGTATCGCGGTGAGTCCCCGGACGCGAACGGTGTGCAGGACGCGCTCCCCGGCGTATGGAATGACGATGCCGTCTACGACGTGCTGACACAGGTATTCGACGGCAATGCGTCGTCCTGGCTCACGGCGCTGATAGCCGCAGCTGATACCGGCACCGTGACCCGCACACTGCTGTCCCGCGCGCTGGTGGGCCCCGACATCGATCTCGACAGCGCCTATTTTCAACTGATCTTGGCAGGTGTCGCCGAGTAGTCGCGTATATGATCGCAACCTGATGGTCAGATGAACATTGGGGGTTCGACGTGAGCAAGGTAGAGGTCGAGATCGCCGGAATGCGTTCCGTAGCAGGTGGGCTCGATGACGTGAACACCAAGGTCACCGACATTCTCAACGCGATCACCGCGGCCGCGGACGCTCATGAAGGCGTCTGGGGTCATGACGAATTCGGCGACCAGTTCGCCGAGGGCGAGAGCGGATACGACGCGCGCAAGCCCGGTCTGCTGGCCGCACTCGGGTCGAAGACGACGCTGCTGGCGCAGTACTCGAAGGGCTTGCGCGACGGCGCGACCAAGCTCGAAAACATGGATGAGGCCAACAAGAACGGCTTCTGATCGATGACGAACGAGGTCGCGAAAGCGCAGCTGGCCGATCTGGCCGAGATGGTGCAGGGCAGTTTCGCCGCCGTCGCACGGGCACAGCGGGACCGAGCCCGGCTGACAGCGAGCGCGCGTGCCGGTGGGCGACGGGTCACGGTCACCGTCAATGCCGACGGTGCCGTGATCAAGACCGAATTCTCCGATGACATCGACGAACTGACCTATTCCGAGATCGCCGCCGCCGTCACCGCGGCCGCGCAGGAGGCCGCCGTCCAGGTAAGGGAGAAGTCGCAGGAGATCCTGGCGGCATTGCAGGCCGAGAAGGCGAAGATGCCGACACTGTCCGAGGTCTTCCCGCTCATGCCCGATATCCAGGCCATGATGCCCACTCCCCCTGAGGTTTCGATGGCGCCGCCGAATGCCGCCGAACGCCGGGAACCCGACGCCGACGCCGGGCCGCGATTCGAGAATGTCGAAGAGTTCGAGCACGATCCCAAGGCCCGAGCGCATTCGGATGCCGCGACACCCGGCTGGTGATCGACACCGGGCGAATGATCGGCCGGCGCCCGCCGATGCGATGATGTGGCTCGACCGCGCGGAAGATCCCGAAAGGCAGGCCAATGCTCTGGTTGAATGAGTCGCCATCCTTCTTCCGGTTCCGCAACGGCACCATTCGCCTCGAGGAGCCCGAGCACGGCATCGTGGTCGGGCAGCGTTTGAACATCCGGACCGGCGCCTTCGAACCGGCGTCGGCGGATGATATCGACGCGGTCCTGAAACCTGGTGCGGATCTGGACTTCTCGGAGCTGACCGAAGAGCGGTTCATCCGCGCGACCGAAGAAGCGCGCAGCACGTATCTCCGCGGCGACGGCCCGATATTCGATATGTACCGCCAGGCGACAGATATATTCGAGCGTGCCGAGCGGGAACGGCGGCGACTCGCCTCCGAGGAGCGGGACCGGATCGCCGACCTCTACCGCACGACTTTCCGGACGTGGGAAGAGGAATTTGCGCGGCGAACCGCGGGCGAGGCTCCGACCTTCCGCTATACCTGGGTGGGCGACGCCCGGTAATCTCGCGAGAATTGGACCGGCAGAAGCACTCTGGGTAGGGTGAATCGGAGAATCTTCCAATCCGGTTGGGAGCCCGGACCTTACGATCAGCTGCGAAGTGGAGCCGATGATTGTCCGGATGGACCTGGGTTGGAGACCACCTACCGAACTGGCTGATGGCGGCCCTCAACTTCGGAATGTCTTATCCGAAGGGCGATCAGGACGCACTCTTCGATCTGGGTGACGCCTGGAAGAAGGCCGCGGCCGACCTGGAAAAGCTCGAACCCGACCTGAGGGCCGTCACCGGCAGGCTGCCCCAGTTCTACGACAGCGACGGCGCGGTGAAAGTCAGCGCGGAGCTAGCGACGCTGTTCGACGGCAAGGACTATTCCGTCCAGAAGCTGGTCGAATGCTTGAACCAGCTCGGCCACGATACGCGCGCCACCGCAACGGAAATCGAGTACGCCAAGATCCAGTCGGAGATCTTCGCGCTCCTCACGCTCTACACCGTGCTCCAGCTGAGCATGACCCTGTTCGGCGAGGCACTTGTTCCGGAAGTGCTGCTCACCGCGCGAGGGATCCTGCGCATCTTCGCCGAGAAGGTCATGGAGCGGATCGGTCTGCTCCGAGCCCGGGCCGCCCTGGAAACCCTCGCCCAGCCGCTGCTTCGCGAGATCGCCGTGCCGCTGGGCGAAAAACTCGCCGCCCAGGCGGCGACGAAGCCACTGCTCGAAACCGCCCTGAAGTACGGCGGAAAATCCCTCACCGCGGGCCTCGGCGCCGGCGCCATGGGAGCCGGGCTCGATGCCGGTACGCAGTTCATCCAGATCCTGGAGGGCCACCGCGACGACGGCTTCAACCTGAAGCAGACCTTCCAGACCAGTCTCCAGTGGGGAGTGGGCGGCGCCGTCGGTGCGCCGTTCCACGCGAAAGTGGGCGATCTGCTGAGGGATACGCGGCTCCCGTCGAAGCTGGGCGGAGCCATCGCCGGCGGTGTCGGCGGTGGAATGGGCGCCGTCGGCATGTACGGAACCGGGCTCGGGATCCAGCTCTACGAGAACGGCGGTGACTGGAGCAAGGTCGACAAGACGTTCCACACCGAGCTGCTGATCGGCGGCCTGGCCATGGGCGTCGGCGGCGGCGCGAACCATGGGCTGGAGAACGGGCACAGCGCTCCCGGCGACAGCGCGGTCACGGCCAGGAGCGGTCCCGACGGTAGTGCCCCGCATACCCCGGAACCGGAGGTCAGGACGGCGGGCGAGCAGCCCGAACACAGCGTCCAGCCCGAACACGACGCGCCGCACGATGTTCACCCCGCCGCGGCGACCGATCAGCCGGTCAACCATGAACCGGCGGACGGCACGACCCGAGAGCGGGACGCGCCCAGCTCGGAGGCCCCGCGCCATGATCTCGGGACCAATGTCTCGTCCTCGGGTGATGGAGGACCGCGGCAAGGCGACGCGGGCACGAAGCTGAGCGACGCGGGCACCAAGCCTGGCGATACGGGCACGAAGCTCGGCGACACAGGCACCAAGCTCAGTGATGCGGGCCCGAAACTCGGAGACCCGGGTACCAAGCTCGGCGATGCGGGCCCGAAACTCGGGGACACGGGCGCGAAACTCGGCGATGCGGGCCCGAAACTCGGCGAATCGTCTCCCAAGGTGTCCGAACCGGCCGCACCACGTGCCGGTACCCCCGCAGCACCGGCAGGTGAAGGACCGCGCGCCACAACAGCTCCGACCGAACATCGCGGCAATCTGGTCTCGGGCACCCAGGACCGAGCCGCGCCGGTGGGCCGCACCCCCGAAGCCCGGCCGGTGGAAGCCACCTCCGATACCCAAACACGGGCTACGCCAACGGAATCCACCACAAAGCCGGAGCAGTCCCCGGCGAAGCCGACCGACCGCTCCGACCCCGCGAGCAAGTCGCCCGAAACGGACCGATCGCGGAGAGATCCCGAAGGGCCCCGGCCCGAGGATTCGACACCGAATCACGCCGAGCAGACGCCGAAAGAGCCTCAGGCCCAGCAGGAACCGCGCGACAAGCCGGCGGCGGAGGGTCAGCGCGAGAACGAACACCGCGACAGCGAACGCCCCGACAGCGGCGACGCCGCGCCGGAGACGCCCGCACCCGCTCTCGTCGTGACAACGATGCCGGGTGAGCCGGGGAGCCACGAGGCCAGGACGCATTCCCCCGATGCGCGCGACAATTCGAGGGCCCGCGCCCACGAGAACTCGAAACCCACCGACGCGCAGGACTCGCACACACCGGCGGACGCATCGAAACCTGATCCAGCAGAAGGTGATTGGTCGCCACGCCCCGAGGACGAGTGGTCGCACCGGGACAGCACCCAGGTCGCGGACGAACTCGCGAAGCGGTGGAACCTCGAAGTGTCGGGCTTCGACCACCCGCTGCTCGACCCCGAGGTAGCGCGCGAGTTCGCCCGCGCCATCGATGACATGCTGACCCGCTACCCGGACGTGGATCTGCGCAAGGTGTCGATCGACTCGATCGGCGACCCCGGCACCTACGCCGCGACGTACGAAGGGCACAGCCCGTCGGGCCGCATGTACACCGACGAGGTGGTCCTGGACCGGGACTACGCGCTCGATCCCGAACGGATGGCCCGCGAGATCGCGGAGGACGAGGCGGACGGTCATCTGGTCCCCGGATCCGCCGACCGTCCGATCCACTCCACCCTGGTGCACGAGTTCGGCCATGTGCTCGCCATCGAGTCCCAGGAACACGCCGAGCTGACCGCGCACAAGGCGCTGGCGGACCATTTCGAGGCCACCCGCGGCGGGATGGACAAGGACGCGTTCCACGAGTGGCTGGACCAGCTCAGCGGCTACAGCTTCGACGAGAACGGCAGATTCGACGGCCCCGAGGCGGTGGCCGAGGCGTTCACCGACGTCCAGTATCACGGTGAAGGCGCCACCGAGCCCGCCCGAGTCCTGTACCACCACCTCCTCGACAGCGCCCGCGACCACGGGAGCACGCCGGACGGCTTCAAACATCGTCCCGACGACGCGGTCCAGGATCCGCGTCTACGAAAAGGACAGTCCCCCAGTCCATCCGAGCCGAACGGCGAACGCGACGGCCCCGCCGCCGCGCCCGACTCACCCGAGGCCGGTGGGCCCTCCGCGCCCGATGTCGAGAGCTATCTGGAGCAGCCTCGCGTCTCGGCGGCGTTGGACCGCGCGGACGAACTCGGCATCACCACCTCGATCGACGGTGTCGACACACCGGTCAGCGCCGTCATCCGGGATCTGCTGCCCCAGCATCCCGAGCTGGCCGAAATGCTCCGGAGCAACGAGCACCTCGAACGCTCGCTGCTGGAACGCCCGAAGACGCTGGCGTCACTACTCACCCACCCCGATGGTCTGCCCGTTCTGCACGATGCCGTCAAGGCGGTCGCGGAGCGCGGACCGGAATCGGCGCTGGCGGAACCGGTCCACATCGAACCGACCCCGCTGACCCCGGCGGAACGGGCGATGTCGCACGAGATCCGGGACGCGATCGCCGACGTGCCCGAATCGAGCCGCAGGCAGCCCGAATTCGACTACAGCCGAATCGAGGACCCGGAGTACCAGGGCGAGTTCCTGCGGAAGCAGTACGACATCTGGCGGGCTTCGCAGGACGCGCTCAATGACGTCGTGCGGGACATCGCGCGGGAGACCGAGGGCACGCCCGGGTGGCGCGACGCCCCGAAGGACGAGACCCGGGCCTGGGACAAGATCAAGGGATACGACGGCGACGTCTCCCGTTTGACCGACCTGGTCGGCGCGAAGATCGTCTTCGACCACGTCTCCGACGCCTACCGCGCGCTCGAGATGATCGAGAACGATCCCAGAGTGCGGATCGTCGAATTCGAGGACCGCTTCGACCGCCCCACCCCCTCCGGCTACCGCGACCTGCAGATGAAAGTCCAGCTGGAGAACGGCCACATCGCCGAACTGCGCCTGCATCTGAGCCACATCGACGCGGTCGCCAAGTATGAGCACGCGCTCTACGAGGTGCAGCGCGACTTCAAGGCGCTGGCCAAGGACGAGAACCGGGCCATGCACCCGGAGGAAGCGGCGCTCAGCACCGAACTCAAACGCACTGTGAGCGGCCGATTCTGGGAGGCGACGCAGCAGGGGCTCCCGGAAGAGCACGCGCCGACGAGACCGGAACCCCCGGAAAGACGCGGCAGGGCCCGCAGCGGGATCCCTGACGAACCTCGAGACCCCGGGTCGACGCCCTCCGACTCGAACCGGTCCGAACAGCCGATCGGTGAACAGGCGCGAGACAGCGGCGAGCTGACACCGGAACTGCGCGACGGCTTCGACAACCTGCGCAGCCTGGCAACGGAAATCGATCGCGCCGCAGCCGATCCCGCCCGAGCCGACGATTTGACGAACCTTCGTGAGCGATTCGCGGAACAATTCGACGGTCTCGGTCTGCGCGACTCGGAGAACAGCGGTGCCACGTGGCAGCTGTTCGACCAACACGACCAGGCGCTGTCCACCTACCTCGCGGAATACTCGGGTGACTTCCTGCCTCTCGCTGAGGAAGCCGCTCCCGGCCACGAGCAGCTGAAGGGTCGATTCGAGCAGGTCCGCACGCACATCAATGACATCTTCGCGGCCACCAACGATCCCGCCCGAGCTCATGAATTACCCGAGCTACGTGCGAAATTCGGTGAACTCGTCGACGGTATCGGCCTGCGCGACCAGGACAAGTGGGGCCCGGCGTGGCAGTCGTTCACCGAGCACGACGCGGCTCTCGCCAAGTACGTGGAGCAGAACCACGAGCATCTGCTACCCCGTCCCGAGGATGTCAGCCCGCCCGCGCCCGATCCGATCAAGCCGCTCCCGGGATACCAGGGGAACTTCCACCGGGACGCCCGGGACATCGCGAGCGCGCTCCAGAACGCGGGGCGTCCCGACCTGGCGCAGAAGTTCACGGACCTGGTGAACCGCGAAGTCGACGGCGGCAACGTGGGAGGGCTCGAGGATTGGATGGGAGAGACCACCCCGCGGGCCCGAGTCGGCGATATGGACCAGGTTCTCGACAAGGCCGCCGAGCTCACCGAACTCGACCGCTTGTCCTTCGAGGTCCGAAACGACCCGGAGCTGAGCGTCCGGTTCAATCCCGGCGTATCCGGTGACAGGTCGTTCGACATCCTCGTCGAGCGCACCACCAGCGATGGGTCGACGACGGTCGAGCGACGTGTCGAGATCGAACGGATGAAACACCTGCCCGAGCAGGCGACGAGCCTGCACGGCGCCGCATTGCACGGCGCGGACAAGGCCGTAGCGCCGGTGCCGGACCGGATACCGTCCGCCGAGACCACAGTGGTCATGCCCGAGACTCCACCGCAAGGGCGCGTCCAGCCGCTGGGCGGCGGCAACGAACGGCGGTTCGGCGCGAACGGATGGGACTATGAAATCGTCGACCCGAACGGCAATGTCCGCAAGACGGGGAACCTCCTCGACGAGCTGGCCCGGGGTTTCACCGTCAACAAGAAACTGCACCCGAACCTGGCGAACCTCGATGCCGTTCGCTTCGTGGACGAGAATGGCAACCTGCTCGGACAGATCGTCCGAGAGGGTGATGTATGGAGAAAGGTCCAGTGATCGGATTCAGCGAGTATCGGCCGCACGGTGAGAGTTTGACCTTCACCCGCGGCTTTCCCGCGGACGTCGGGAGCTCCGAGGTGCTGTTCGCGGATGCGCTGCGAGTGCGCGACCATCTGGCGAATGTCGTGCGCCCCACGGGCTTCGATCTGTGGTTCACCTGCGCGATCGAAGACACCTTCATCAATGTGGACGACCCGCAGCCCTCCGACCAGTACTGGGAAGTCCTGCGGGCGGATACGACGGCTCTCCAGGAAGACGGCCCGCAACCGGCTGTGGTCACACGGTTTCCGGTCCTCACCGATGCGGACTTGATCGGCACCTACCGGCGGGCGCTGGATACGATCACTTGCCCGCCAGGGTATTTCGTGATGTTCGAGAGCATCGCCCCGTTGGGTGCGACTACCCGCTTCGTGCCGACCGGCGAATCGCCGAGCTCGGACGTCCTCCCGGTCACCTTGTGGGACGACACCCTGAACCTCCCCGTCACCACCGAGGCGGACGGAACCACATGGCTCGGCCCGCTCCCCGACGCCGCCCCCTACCTGCCACCGGTCGCCTTCAGGATCTGGTTCGACAGCATCCTGGTCCTCACACTCGATGTGAACTGGGGGCGGTGGCTCGAAGCGGGGACCGCGGAGCACGCGCTGCTCCAGGCGGCACTGGACGCACTGCTCGCCGACGACTGGCAGTTGACCTCCGGCGAGCCCCGGCACTTCGAACTCTGAGATCCGGAACGCGAGCCGGGCACAGCGCGGGTATCGGACAGCTCGATACGATGGCCCGGACGCCGAAGCAGAAGGAGACGGACGTGCGGCATGGCCGTCCCAGCCAGGAACAACTGAAGCTGAACTTCGACAGCATGCTGGCCCGCGCGCTGGCGGGACAGGGGCTGCGCAGCTCGACCGGGCTCGATGAGGAGACCCGGACCGCACTCCGAGCTGTCGCCCGCGCCCATCCGAATGCCACCGATGATCTCGTGGAGGCCGCGCGCCACGCCTTCGCCGGCCAACTGGACGGCAGCAATGCCGCCCGCTGGCATGCGCAGACGGACCAGATGCTGAGCGAGATGGAGTCTCGCTCACGCGAATCGGAGTGATCCCGCGGCGTTCACCGCGATCCGGTCAGAGGTTCGTGAAGTCGGTCGAGTTGTCGGTCTCGACCTTGCCGAAGGTGGCGGCCTGCTGCCGCACGACGGCGGCCAGCTTGCGCAATTCGTCTATGCCGCCGCCACTCTGGTCCACGAAGGACGCGCCGACTGCGCTGAGGGTCTCGGCGGCCGCCAGCGACACCTTGTCCGAGCCCGCGGCGGGCACGGCCAGGGCCTGAGCGTCCGCGCCGAGCGCGGCCTCCAGGCGATCGGCCACGGCTTCCAGGTCGGCGGCGGCGGCCAGCACCGTGTCCGCGTCGAAACGCACACCGCCCAAGTTGAATTCGCTCATCGTCCCTCCCTTTCGCCGCGAATCCTACCGTGTCGCACCGACGGACACCGAGCCGGTTTCCGCGGCGTCGATCACCGGTCCGCGCGGTGGATCACTGTGCCGGGCGCGGGCCGTTGGTGCCGACCGCGCCGATCACCGGCACGCCCGTGTAGCCCAGCTCGCCCACGACCTCGTCGCCGTGTTCACCGGTGACCAGGTTGGTGCGCACATCCTCGTCGGCGTCACCGGCCAGTCCGGCGCCTGCACCCGCCGCGCCCATCGGCGGCGGCACCATGCCACCGCCCATACCGGCGCCGCCGACCCCGGGCACCGGGGCGGGGACCGCGACCGACGGGGTGGTGGTCGCGCTCATGGTCCGGGGGCTGGTCTGGCCGAGCGGGGCCGCGCCCGCGCCGCCACCGAGGCCGCCGATCGGCATGAGCCCGCCACCGCCACCGAGTCCACCCGGACCCGGCTGCGTGGTCTTCGGCTCGGTCTCCGGCGTCGGCTGCACGGTCGAGGGCTGACTGATCGACTGCAACTGCTGCAAGGTCTGCGCGCCCTGGCCCGCGACGCTGCTCAACGGCGCGATCGCGCTCAACAGCTGGGTGACCTGCGAGAGCGAGTCCACGCCCTTCGGCGCGTCGGTGACCTTCACCTTGTGCCCGGCCGTGGTCATGTTCGCGCTGTGCACCGTCATCTCGGTGCGGGTCTTGGCCACCACCGCGGTGGCCTCGGCGGCGGTCTCACTGGCCAGTGACAGCAGGAACGCCTGGCCCGGCGGAGTGGCGATGAACGGGGCGGCCAGGGTGACGCCCGTGACGAACTTGGTGATGACGGCCGACATCATCGCGCTGCCCACCGCCACCGAACCCGCGGCGCCGGCCATGACGGTCTTCTGGTGCCCGTTCTGGGTTTCCAGTTCCAGGGCGTTGGTCTGAGCGGCCGCGCCCTTCTCGGCAGCGCCCGCCGCGCCCGAACCCTCCCAGGAATTCGAATTGGCCAGCGACATCACCGATTGCGCGATCGACATCACCTGCTGCAAGGCCGAGGAGACACCCGAGAGCATCTGCGACGCGTCCAGGCCCTGCCCCAATTGGCCCGTGCCGAACGTGGAGGCCAGATCGGTGAGCGGCTTGGTGAGCGCGGTCAGATCCAGGGTCGGCAGCGGCGGCATGTCCGGCATCGGGGGCAGCGCCGGAATCTGCGGCAGCGCGGGCAATCCCAGCGTCGACAGCACCTCGGCGACCGGCGAGTCCAGCAGCGGCGCGAAAGCGGTGTCGCGCAGGGCATCCGCCACCGACTGCCCGCTCGCCACCGTGGGAGCGGCCTGCGCGGCTCCCGTCGAACCCTGGTCGAAGGGCGTGCTCACAGGTCCCGCGATAGCGACAGGAAGTCGACGCCCGCGGCGCCGTCGACGGCCTCGTAGGACGCCGCGGCCTCGTGCGCGGTGACCGCCGTCCCAGCGTGCACAGCCGCCAGCTCCGCCACCGACGACAGGTGATTGCCCTGTGCGCCCGCGTAACTCAGCAGGAAGTCCTGGCCGATGAGGCCGAAAACCGGCACCAGTGCGGCGACCGTGGCGACCTGGTCGACCGCGGCGGCGCTCGCCACCGCGGTGGCCATGGCGGCCGAAGCATCGCCGTATGCGCGAATCGCGTCCGGAGTGGCAACGAGATGGCTCATGAGACCCCCATCAGGAAGATCATTTCGGTTCGAACTATACAGAGCGGTGAATCGCCCGGCATAACGAAGAGTTCACTAATTGACCAACAGCCCGGTGAACACAGGGTATTCCCCAGGTGATCGAGGCTGCGGCGGATCGACTTGCCGCACTGTATATTTCACAGGCCTATTCACACGTGCTCAGATCGGGCGGAGCCAGCTGTCGGGCTCGGTCTCGTAATCCTGCTCCTCGACGTACTCCTGTCTGGTCACATCGTCGGTGGTCGGCAAGCCGGTCAGCGCCAACAGCTCCGGAGACAGCCCCGCCGCCCGCAGCTGGGCGCGCCGCTCGACACCGGCGCGGGCCGCGGACTGCTTGCACAGGCGCAGAATCTCCGACGCCAGCAGCTCCGGATCCTGGCGCAAGCGGTCCCGTTCCACCGAAATCGCCCGGGGCAGGCCCTGTTCGGTGGTGGTGACCACGATCGCACCGGTCCGTGAGGACAGCGTGAACTCGCTCGGGAATTCCTGGGCGGTCATCGGTTCGTCTCCCATTCGTCGGCGACCGCCAGGACCACTTCGGCGATCCGGATGTTCACTTCGGTGACCACGCGGCGGTGATCGGCGGCCATTGCCACGGGTGGATGGTCGGCGGTGATCAGATAGCGGCCGTCCTCGGCGAGATCACGCCATTGCAGGTGATGCCGGGTGATGCCGCGCGGGCCGAAACGCGAACGGCCCTGCACCACATCGATGGTGCCGAGGGTGGAGGCGGCGACAGCCAGGAAGTCGGCGGCGCGGTCCACCACCCCGCCCTCCAGGGTCTCGTGCGCCGGAGACAGGCCGAAACCGTAGTCGGTGTCGACCACGTCCTCGGCCTCGGCGAGCACCAGGTCACCGCCGCGGCCCGCCGGAACCTCCGGCAGCAGGCCCACGACCTGCTCGGCGAGATCACTCGCCCAGAATTCGGTGACCGTGAATCCCGCTGCGCGGCCGATGGTTTCGCCGGGCTCCTGCACGACCAGGTATCCGGCGTCGCCGGACCGCACCCCGAACGCGCGGAGGCTCGACTCGGGCGCGCGCCAATCCACGCCGTCCCAGCCGCGCAGCTCCACCCGGACGTCGGGGGTGTGCAGCGCGCGCAGCACCTCGTCGAATTCCGGGTCGTGGCGCGCACGCAGGCTGTCGCGGGCATGAATCTTGCTGTCCTGGAACGCACTCCACAAAGGAGCGCGGCTGGTGAAGAACAGCGGCTCGGGCAGGTGCTCCTCGCCGAGTGCCTCCCACAGCACCAGGAACTCCAGATCGGTGAAGGACCAGGACCGCACCGTCAGCCCTCGACCACCGGCTTGGCCACCACCGGCGCGGTGCCCATCGCCTCGTCCAGATACTCACTGGAATCCAGGAATTCGGGGCGTTTGTGCTCCTTGCCGCCCTGACCCTGACCGCCGGCACCGTGACCCATCGGGCCCATACCGCCACCGCCGCCCATACCGCCCATTCCGGTCGAGCCCGCCGCGACACCCGCGCGGGCCACGCCCATCGAGGCCGCTTCCGCGGTCTCCGCCAGCGCGGCGCGCGGGAACAGGCGCGAGGTCTCGAGCATCGGCTTCGGCGCGCTGCCACCACCGCCGCCACCGCCTCCGCCGCCACCCAGGCCCTTCTTCAGGTCCTCGAGGTTGGGCATGCCCGCCAGCGGGGAGTCCTTCAGCTTGTCCTTCAGTTCCTGCTGCTGCTTCTTCTGCTGCTCGGTCGTCTGCAGGCTCGTGAGGCCCTGCATGCCCTGTTGCAGCGCGCTCGACAGCTGCGACATGCCCTGGCTGGACTGGCCGGAGTTCGAGTTCGGGTTGGTTCCGGACGGATTCCCTTGCGGATTGGTGCCGTTGGGGTTGGTGCCGTTCGGGTTGGTCCCGTTGGGATTCGTGCCGTTGGGGTTGGTCCCGTTGGGATTCGTGCCGTTCGGGTTGGTCCCGTTGGGGTTCGTCCCGTTCGGATTGATTCCGTTGGGGTTCGTGCCGTTGGGGTCGACGCCGTTCGGGTTGATCTTGTTGTTCGGCATGCTGCCGAGATTCGGCATACTGCCGCCACCGGAACGGTTCTGCGCGCCACCGCCGCCATTGTTGTTGTTCTGGCCGCCACCCGCATCCGAACGTCGATTGGGCGGTTCCAGGTTGGGCTTCGCGACCGTCGCGTCCGACAACTTCGGGACCGCCTGGCTCGCACCGATCAAACCCGGCACATACCAGTGCTGGAAGGCCAGCTGCGCGGCCTTGATGATGTTCTGCATGCGCTGGTAGTGGTCGTAGTCGAAGTCGTTCGGCTTGTTGCGGGGCATCATCGCTTTGGTGTTGTCCAGCCAGCCCGCCACATAGTTCAGGTTGGCCGCCATCGCACGCAGGTCGTCGGTGAGCGCGCTCGCCTGATCCTTGAAGGCATTGGCGGCGTCGACGGCGCCCTGCGCGCCCGCGCCGGTCCAGGCCTTGTCGGTCACCATCTTGCCGAGCTGCTTGTTCAACGCGCCGAAGCTCGTGTCGACCTTAACGGCGACCGTGTTCCAGGTCGCGCTGAAATCCGCCACCGTCTGGGGCTGCATGCCCGCACCCGCCTCGTAGAACCAGTCCAGGTCATCGTGGGCGAACGGGTTCTCCGGGTCGATCGCCTCGTAATGGCCGTTCTCGTGGGCGATGTCATAGAGGTTCGGATGACCCTTCTTGTCCTGATCGATGCGCGGCGCGGAATCCCCGGGCAGATCGAGAATCTTGCCACCGGTCATGACCGGTTCGACCGCGCCGCCACCGGCCTCCCGCTTCAATCGGGTGAACTTGGCGGCCGCGTCCTCCTCGTGCGCGTCGTAGGTCTTGTCGGCCTGAATCATGGTGTCGGCCATGGCATTCACCAGCTCGATGTAATGATCCAGAATGGTGCCGAGGCGGCCGCCCTGGTCGTTGAAACGCACCTTGAGGCTCAGGAGCTGTTCCAGTCGGCCGTTGTCGCTGAACCCCTTGTGCTTGGTGAGGAGCTCCACGTAGCTCTTGGCGAACGCCAGGGCATTCGCCGTCGCCGCGGCTACTTTCGCGGCGTCGAGCGCTACACCGTCGCCCAGCTGGAGTTGGTCCGCCTGAGCCTGCGGAACCAGCGCCAGCCAACGATTGTTCGTGTTGTTGCCGTCATCATTGCCCACGTCTCACTCCCAACTCGCGCGACATCCCGACGATAAGGCCCGACACCACCGATACTCCACTCGTCGGCCGCGATCCCGCTACGAATGCCGTTGGCGGAAACGCTGTTCGAAACCGGACAGATAGACCGACGCCGGAGTGCTGGAGGTCGCCGCTTCCAGGACACCGTCATCGGCGACATAGAAGAGCGCGCGATCCAGCACGACCTCCTCTGGCTCCACCGGAACGTACACCAGCCAGCCGACCGTAAGCCGTTCCGCGCGTGTGCGATCCGGCGGGAAGGCGGCGGGGTCGATGCCCTCGGTGGTGAGGTGGTGGCGCACGATCTCCAACGCCTCGGACTGCGGAATCGGTTCCGGGCCCAGGCGCGCCACGCCCGCCAGCGCCAGCTGGTAGTGCACGGCGTCCAGATCGGCCGCGTCGCCGAAGACCTCGTACAGCTGGGCGTGGGTGACATCACGACGCTGCGCGGCATCGACGAAACTCGCGACGGCCGAACGCAATTCCTCCGAGGGTTGCTCGGTGAGCAGGTCGCAGATCACGTCGGCGACGGTGCCGGCGGTCCAGATGCCGGGCACAGCGACCGCGACATCGACGCCCGACGGGGACTCGCCGCGGTACCAGCGGCCGCGCTCCCACCAGTAACAGAAGCTCAGCAGGCCGCCGCCCGCGCGGGTGTTCAGCACCGGGTTCGCCACCCATTCGGGGGCGCCCGCGTACAGGCGGGGCAATGGGGTCTTGCCGTTGTAGGCCACATCGAGTTCCGGGGCGTTCCAGACGCCGCCGGACAGCACCGCGCGGCCGCCGGGCAGCTCGTACAGGGAGGAACCGGAGCGGCGGGAGCCCTCGAACCAGCCGAAAGAAGGCAGGACACGTGGACCCCACTCCGAGCCGACCGCCACGAATGCGGCGGCGATGGCCGACCAGCGCGACCACAGCAGGGGGAACGGGGGGAAGTCGTCCTCGGAAACCACCGGGAGATAACCGGATTCGCGATCCGTGCGGGCCTGCTCGGCCGCCTGACGCGGGGAACGGGACTGGCGGTTGCCGTGGCCGACATAGGCGGCCAGCCAGGTGGGGAGCGACTCGCGCGGGGCGGCCTCGAGGTCTGCAAGGTATTCCTGCGGAGAGAACAGCTGGTCGTCCGGGAACGGGTCGTCGCCGTAATCGTGGTCGACGCTCAGCGCGCCCTCGGAGGTGAGGTCCAGTTCCAGACGCCACCACGGGTCGCCGAGTTCGGCGGAGAGGCGGCGGTGCGAGACCACCAGGGTCATGATCGTGTCGGTCGCGGGGACCAGGGCCTGGCGTTGATCGTCGTCGGAGTACAGGATGCGGGAGCGCTGGCCGGAGGCGGCCAGCGCGAAGGCGGCGCGGACCCGGGTCCACCCCTCGGGGGCCAGCTCCTGGAGTTCGGCGGCTATGCGGTGGGCGAGGCGGCGGGCGCGCTCGGGGACGTCGAGTTCCTCGGCGTCCATGCTGAAGCCGACGTCAGGGCTGGGTTCCCCTGGGGCGTCCGCGGTTTCGTTCGCGTCCTGAGCCGGGTCCTCACCGAGAACCGCGGACAGCGGGTGGATCTGCGGGCCGTCGTAATCGGCGGCCTTGTCGACGCCGAAATCGGCTGCGGCCGAGTCGGAATCGGTGGCGGGAATGCCGGTTTCGGGCTGCTGATCGGAATTCGAAGTGCCGGAACGGTTTTCACTGAACTCGCGGGATACGGTCACGCGGAATCGTCGCTAACTGTCCGAGGTCCGCTTGCGCTCGGCGAACCGGCGCTCCAGATCTGCGCGCCAGCGGGCGGCATTGCTGCCGTCGAGCTGACCCGCGAAGGACTCGCGGGCGGCGGTCACCAGGTCCTCCGACACGTTCGGGTACGCCTTCGCGATCGCCCACAGGGCGTCCTCGGTCGGCGAATCCAGACCAGACGCGGTCCGGACGCCACGCCCCTCCCGCACATCGGCCAGGATCGTGTCGAAATTCCGCCGCAACTGCTCTTCGCTCGGGCGCTCACCGCGCACGTCGAACCTCCCTCATCCGTTCCGAAAACCAACTGTCAGCATCACATACCTGGGGCAACCGCGCGGTTGCCGGAACCGTAAAAATCGGCGAACACCTCACCGGCGATCACCCGAAGATCCCCAGCCGGCGCGTCGAATCCGACAGCACATCGCGAATCAGCAAACCCAGGTCCGAGTCCGCCGGCCGCTCGCTGTACCGCAGCTCACACCGCACATCGCCCGGACTGCCGATCACTAGGCGCACGAAGCCCTGCCCCGAACGCTCCCACAACGCCCCCGCCGCCATCCGATCCAACTCGATCACCTGATCACCGACCCGCAAGACCAGCCCCGCCGTCGGATCGCGGTAGAAAACAACCCGCAAACCGTCCAGCTCATCGAACACACCCGCGGGGGCCCCGGTCCCGACCGGCGCGGCACTCAACTGTCCCGTCATCGGATCCATCAACGCGTACTCGCCGAACCCGGAATGCGACCGCAGATAAATCTGCCCACCGGCAGCAGGCCGCCCCGACGCCCGCGGGAACCGGCTGTTGCCACGGGACCCATTCCCGTTCCCACCACCCGGCGCCCCCTGCGGCGGCATCATCGGCGCGCCACCAGGGAACCCCTGGCCGGCACCGTTGCCAATCCCGTTGCCGCCGTTGGCACTCGCGTGCCCGCCGCCATTCACACCCGGATTCCCGCCATCGGACGAATCCGCCACCCATCGTGGCATACCCGGATCGGTATGCGGATGCCCCTGCTGCGGCGCCTCCGGCTGCGCGGGCATCCGAGACCCCATCGCATCCGTCAACCACTGCGGCAAATGCGACCCACCCGGATTCGAGGGCGTTTGCGGCACGCCCGGCTGATGCTGCCAACCCGGGTCGGCCGGGACCTGCGGCAGACCGGGATTCGTAGGCCAGTTCGGCACGCCAGGCCGCGAGGGCTGCTGCGGCAGCCCCGGATCTCCCGGCTGACCTCCCGGTTGATGAGGCAACTGCGGCCAGCCCGGACTCACCGGGACCTGGGGCATGCCCGGATTCGTCGGAACCTGCGGCATCCCAGGATTCGTCGGCCACTGCGGCGCGCCGGGGTTGGGCGGCAGTTGCGGCCACTGCGGCGGGGTCGGCTGCTGCGGCGCACCCGGGATGTGCGGGGGCTGCGGAAGGTTCGGCGGCTGCGGGATATGAGGCGGCTGCGGTGTATTCGGCGGGACCGGCACCTGCGGCGGCGTCGGCTGATGGGGCTGCGGCGTCGGCTGGTGCGGGGTCGGCTGCGGCTGGTGCGGCTGCGGCGTCGGCTGATGTGGCGTCGGCTGGTGCGGCTGCGGAGGAGTGTGGGGTGGGTTGGGGTCCGGGGGCAGGGTCCACGGGGCGGGCTGCTCCGGGGGCTTCGGGGTGTAGTCGGGGAACTCCGGGTCGAACTGGTGCGGCACCAGGGGCAGGTGCGAGCGCCAGTTCGGGCTGTAGCGGAATGGAGTGTCGTCGTTGGCCGAGGCGTCGCCATCGGAGCGGTCGCCGTCGCCCGCATCCGGTTCCGAGGGCGAGCCGGAACCCGATTCATCCGGATCATCCGCATTTGAACGCCCGGAACCGACATGCTCGCCGGTTCCGCCGGAACCACCGGACTCCCCCGCACCCGCGGGCTCGGAACCATCGGTCGCGCCATCGGAATCACCCTGATCCGGCTGCATCGGGTCGCCTGATGCACCCGACCCATCGGAATCACCTGCACCGACGTGCAAGGGGTCACCCGCCGCACCGGAATCATCGGACCCGTCGGAATCACCCGAAGCGGGCTTGGCCGGATCGCCAGGCGCACCCTGGCTTTCCGAACCGCTGGAATCGTCTCCGGTCGGAGGCGTCGGCTTCGCGGGAACTGATGTGTCGCCGGAGGCCTCAGACTTTTGGGGAGCCGGAAGCGGGGAAACGTCGTCGTCCTGCGGCTTTGCGGTGCCGTCGGTGCTGCCGGGCTCTCCCGCACCGGCGGGCTGAATCGTCTCCGCGGACGTGGAGTCACCGGGCGCGGACGGGAGGTGGCGGATGGCGCGGGCGTCGGTGAGGGTGCCCTGGATGAGGACCTGGTGGAGGAGGTCGTCGAGGTCGTAGGTGGGTTTGAAGCGCCAGGTGGCGTCTTCGGGGGGTGCGCCGGTGCGCCATTCCATGATGAGGCCGTCGTCATGGGCGAAGTGTTCGGCGATCGCGCGATCGCGGGTCCAGGAGGTGGCATCGCTCTCGCTGGAGGGGTGAGAGATGTGGCCTTCGTAGTCGAAATCGGCGTCGCCACGGGCCGCGACCACTCCACGCAGGCCGTCGAGGTATGCGGGACTCACCGAACCATCAGGCAGCAGGCGCGGGACGCCGCGGTAGAGCGGACGGGAATCGGCGTTCGAGGGCAGGTCGCCTTCGAACATGACTGCGCCGTTGACATCAGCGGGAGGTGTGGTCACCTCGGAGACGACCACCGCTGTCGGCGGCTCCGGCGTGGGCGAAGTCGACGAGGTCGGCTGCGAGCTGTGGGCGGCATCGCCTCGGCCGCCAGCGCTGGTCGGTTCGACGGCACCGCCGGATTGCCCAGCAACGCCGGGATGCGCCGAGGCAACGGATTGCCCAGAGGCACTGTGGGTCACGGGAACTCCGGGCTGACCGGGCGCACCAGGATGCACTGGGGTGCCGGGATGGCCGGAACCTCCCGGCTGACCGGGCGTCCCGGGATGGCCAGGGCCTCCGGGTCGACCGGGGGACCCTGGGCTGGCCGGGGGCTTGGTCGGGGGGCCTGAATGCGGGGTGGATTCCGGGGCCGGCGGGGGGTTCGGAAGGTCGAGGTCGTGGACGTGAATGGTGCCGTCGAGATCGACGGTGAGCAGCTTTGCGACTAGCAGAATGTTGTCCCTGGCAAGGACTTCCTGACGCTCCCGCCCGAGGAAGGCAAGGGGGTCGGGGTTCGGGGAGACGACGACGGCGATGTCGTTCTTGCCGTGCACGATCCCGACACCGCTCCCCCACATCTCCGCCCCGAGAGTGGTGAGGATGTCCTTCGCCGCCGCCTCCTGGACCGCTCTGTGGAAGGCCTGCGCCTCTTGCTCGTCCTTGCTGGTGGCCCGGGCAATTCGTTTGCCGTAGTCCGCCAGCTCTCGAACCCGCTGGTCGGTGGCGTGCTTTCGCGCTATTCCTTCCGCGGTGGGTGTTCCCGGAGGCGTCAGGCCGAGCTGTTGCTGGCGCAGCGACTCCTCGTTCACCCGCGACATCAGTAGGTCCTTCAGTATCCCCAGTTCGTGCCCATCCGGATTCACGCCCAGCTCCCGCGCGATCGCGTGCAGGTCGGTCATCATCAGATCGTGCCGCTCGGCCGCAGCGCGGGCCTGAGCCATCGCGCCGTCGGCCCAGGCCGCCAACGCCGGATCCGACCAGGTATGAACGGTTCCCGGCTCGACGACCACCCAGTTCGACCCGGTCGGTGCACTCGTGTGCTCGGGCGCGGCGTTCGGTTCCGGCGCGGTATGGGTCTGCTCGCCCGCCTGACCCGAGCCGTTGTTGTGCGGGCCGGTGGACTCCTCTACCCCGGAATGGGTTGTGGTGGTGGACGAATGCGTGATCGGCGTGACCGGCTGCGCGACGGATTCGGGCTGCTTGGCTGTCGTGGCCGGGTCGGTGCCGGGTTTGGTGGGGCCGGGGCGGGCGGGGGCGCCACCGGTGGGGTCGGTGGGCGGGGTCCCGGGGCCGAGGCGCTTCGGGCCGCCGCCGGGTTCGCCTTCGCCGGGGTCGATGGCGCGCACCGGGTCGGGGTAGTGGTTGTCGACCCAGTGGGCGACGGTGTCGGCGGCGTGGAAGGCCTCGGCCGCTGATTGGAGGCGGTCGAAGGCGCGGACCACGTCGGGGAGGTTGCCGTGCGCCCGGCCGAGCAGGTCGGTGATGGTGGCGCGCAGGCGATCCGGGGCCAGTGCGGCTTCGGTGACGTCGAGACCGGTGGCGCGCTGGAAGTTCTCGATGGCCGCGCGCAGCTCGGTGTGCGCCTCCTCGCGGGCACGGTGCGCGGCCGTCTGGGGCGTGTCCGCGTCGGCGGCCGCGGCATCGGCGATGCGGCGCTGCTCGGCTTCCCATCGGGCGGCGCGATCGGCGGCCGCGTCGCGGCGGGCGGTGTCGCCCTGCGCTTCGGCGGCGGCGAGTTCGTCTCGGGCGGTGGCGAGTTCGCGAGCCGCGGTCTGCTCGGGTGTCTCCGCGGCGCGTGCCGCCGCGGCGACGGCATCGGCCTCGGTGGTGCGGGCGGCGGCCAGGAACTCCTCGGCCCGCTGGTAGCGGTGCACGGCGTCGCGCAGCGGGACCAGTTCGTCGGTCCAGATGTCGCCCCAGGCCAGCGGCATGCGGGAGAGGCGTTCGATCTGGTCGATGGCGTGGTCGATGCCGTGGGGCGCGGCCGGGTCGGTGGCGACCAGCGCCTCCAGATCGGCGCGCGCGGATTCGACTTCTCGCCGCCAGGCGTCGGCGGGCGTCTCGCCGGGCTCGGTGGCCGCCCCCATGCCGCGGCGCAGCTCGGTCTCCAGGTCCTGTACCCGGTTCTGCGCCCGATCGAATTCCGCTGCCGCCGTGGACAGGTCGTCGATGCGCTGCTCGTTGCCCGGCAGCTCGCCGCCCTCCGCGCGGTTGCGGTTGGCGAGGTAGTCCTGCGTGCCGGGCAGATTGTCGGGGGTCAGATCGCTGTTGCCGAGCGGCCGGAATTCCTCCCCCTCGCGCTCCCGCCACATGCGGCCCTTGGCGTAGTCGAGGCCCTCCTCGGCGATCTGCAGCTCATGACGGGCCGCCGCGAGTTCGGTTCCGACCGTGCGCGGATCACGCGGCGGCGCTTCGGGTTCCGGCGGGTTGGTGAGGTTGTGATGCTCGGTCGCGAGTCGTTCGAGCAGATCGATATCGGCCTTGCGGGCCTGGATCTCCCCGCGCATGGCCTCGACCACCGCGGAGAACTCCTTGGGGCTGAGCCGCTCGTGCTTCTCGATCTTGCCGTCGCGGTACGCCTCGTACACCTCGATGTCGCGCGCCTTGCGCACGACCCGCACGATCTCCGAAACCTGGTCGGAGCTGAGGAGTTTCCGTGTATCCGTGACGCTGTCGCGGTAGACCTGGTAGGCCGCATCCCGGTTGCCGGCGGTGTCGGTCAGCGTCCGCAGCACCTCCCGCAGCTGCGCCGGACTCATCCGATCGTGCAGGCTGCCGAGGCGGCTCTCGTAGATCTTGACCGTCTTGTCGATATTGGAGGTGTCCACGCCCAGCAGGCGCGACCAGACCTCTCCGGCCTGGATCAGCTCGCTCGCCAGCGGCGGCTCGCCGACGAAGTCGCCGTACAACGAGCTCAGCAGCTCGCGGCCCTTCGGATCGTGCACGGGCAGTTCGCCGTCGACGGCCCGCGGATCCGTACTCGGGTCGTAGCGCAGCCCGTCACGATGCGGGTCGAGCGCGGCGATCGCTTCGATGTAGTCGGTCAGCACGTCGATGGCGTGCGCCCGGCGCTCGTCCGGGCGGAACGCCATGTTCTCGAAGGCCCTGGCGATCGTGTCCGCAACCGTGGTCTTCTTATCCGGCTCGAACCCGACGATCTCGACCTTTTCGGCGTCCTTGACGGCCTTGGAAGCGTGCAGGTTCTCCCGATCGGCGTCGAGCAGGCGCACCAGCCGATCCCGGGCGGCGAGCACCGCCGTCTCATGACCGTTCTTGCGCAGCACATCCGCGTACTCGAGCAGGTCCGCGAACGCCTGGTGCCGCCGCTCCCCCATCCGGAACCGCGGATCGCCGAATGCCTCGGCCACCGCACGCGGCGACAGCTGCTCCGGATCCAGGCCGAGCCGGTTCGCGAGATTGCCCAGCGCGCCGTCCAGATCGTTGAAGGTGTCGATGGCATCCGATGTGCGGATGAAATCGGCCATGCCTTCCAGCTGCGAGGCGCGCAGCGAAAGCTCCTGCCGCAGCGACTCGATGGTGCGGCCCAGATTCTCACCGAGGTCGAAGTCCACCTCGAGCAACAGCCGCCGCGCCACCGCATTGCGCTCGTTCCGCAAGGTATCCGGATCGCGCGGTACGGCCGGTTCATTGCCCGCCTCGTGCGGTGTGGCGACCGGTTCCGGCGTGGGCTCCACCAACCGCAGGCCCCGGCCGTCCTCCCGCATGACCGCGACCGGTCGCGGGTGGCCTTCGACGTCCACGTCGTGGAACCGCACCGTGGGCGCGGCTTGCTCGACCAGGTGGACGTTGCCGTGCTCGTCGAGCCCGATATTGCGGTAATCGAGTTGCAGCTCACCGTGATTCAGCATCCGGCGCACGTCGGGGTGCGCGGCGAGCGCGTCCACGAGGTGGATGTCGTGCTCACCGTCACCGCGAATCACCACGAGGCGTTCGGGGCCGCCGTTCTCGCCCGGGAGCAGCGCCACACCGTGGTCGCGGTCGAGCATGACGCCGCCGTTGGCGTCGGCCCATTCCCGGGCCGCCAGATCGGAGACCTCGTGGACGCGCTCGCGCAGCTGGTCGTCCGCGCCGAGGAAACGGTCGGCCAGGGCCGCGAACTCGAGCATCCGGGCGCGTCCGTCGCGGATGTCCATGCGCAGATCGGAGACGAGATGATCCAGGTCCGCCTGGGTCTCGATCCGGTCGAGCCCGACATCGAGCAGCTGCGCCCAGTTCGAGCGCTCGTCCTGCATCTGGTCGCGGCGCAGCGCGCGCTTGAAGAGCGCGCCCTCGCGGGTCTCGACCAGCTCCTCGTCGACATCGTCGAAGTGCGGCACCCATTCGCCGCCATTGTTGACGCCCTCGACGTCGAGCAGGGACGGGCGGGGTTCGCGCGCACGGAGTTCCAGCGGCGGATCGTCGTGCCCGACGCCCGCCTCCTCACGACGGACCCGCGCCTTCAGTTCCTCCAGCTCGATGCCGCGGGCATGGGCGAACTCGCGCAGGAAACGGCCCAGCGGATCCTTGTCGAAGATGCTGATCTCGCGGCTGAACGGGATGACCTCGTTCTCGAGCAGCCAGCGCTGCCCGGCGTCGCGCAACGCCTCGACCGCACCGCCGCGCCGCATGAGCCGGTACCGCGCCTCCTCGACCGCGGCGCGCACGGTCTGGGGATCGGCATCGGCGAGGGGGATGCGGAGCTCCCGGGCCATGTGCACGAAATCCACCAGCGCGGCGTCGCGGGCGTCCGCGGCGTCCACCAGCGGCTGCGGGACATCGGTGCCCCACTCGTGCGGCTCGGGCCCGGCGGTCACCGGATCGACCGGTTCATGCCGCAGTTCGGGCAGTTCCGACTCGATGGTCATCTCCGCCACGCGCAGCGACTCCTCGACCTCGGCGCGCAGCAGCGGATCGGCCTCGGTGACGTGCGGGCGGTATTCGCCGCCGTCCGCGGTGCGCATGGGGATCTGCGGCGGGGAGATATCGGCGACCCGGCGGGAGAGGCGACGCACGAACGGCAGGTGCTCACGCCCCTCCCACAGGGTCAGGATCTCCTTGCCGATGCGCACCGGGTTGAAGTTGGGCTTCATCCCGAGGAAGTCGTTGTCGTGCAGGACGTGGTAGCCGAACTCCAGTGTCAGCAGGGAGATTCCGGAGGAATCCAGGCGCGAGCCGGACGGGTACTTCGGCGACTGCCCGTGATAGCCCTTCTGCAGGCGCTGCAGCAGGTTGTCGATCCAGCTCGGCGACGGCTTCGCCGCAGGACGGAGCGGACCGAGCTCCGGCCGCGGGACCAGCTCGACACGCTTGGTGCCATCCGGCGATTCGACGATGCGAGCGTGCAGGCGTTCGCCGTCGGTCTCCAGGACCACATGCGCGTGTTCGGAATTCGGGACGTGCAGGGCGGCGACCATGAGGTCGGCGACATCCATCGCACGGCGCAGGGTCTCGGTGCGGGCGGCGGCGAGCACCGCGTCGCGCTGCTCGACGGTGGTGTGCAGGGGATCCAGGACGGATTCGGGGATGCCGAGCAGACGCGCCCACTCGTCGCGCACCCGCGCCAGGTGCTCGCGCTCGGCGCCGGTGGCGGCGTCGTGCAGGCTCAGCACATGGTCGAGGGCCTCGAGTCCGCCGATCCGCAGCATGTTCCGGAACTGCAGGTCACCCGCGAGCTCCGGCAGGTTCCGCCGCTGCAGGTGCTCCTCCGACAGGCCGAACTCACCGGCGAGGCGGTTCCGCAGCTCCTCGAGGGTGAAAACGCGGGATTCGGAGCCTTCCGGATCGTGCGGGCGCTGCGACCAGGTCTCCAGCGGGCGTTCCCGGACCGGTTCGCCGCCGCCTTCGGGATGCGATGCGCTCGAGGGCAATTCGCGCCTGGTGGCGGCGGGGTCGAGGGCCCGGGTCGGCTCCTCGGCCCCGAGCTCGGCCAGCCGGCAGTCCAGACCGGTCTCGCGCAGATGCGCTTCGATGGCGCGCAGCGTCTCCGGGTCGGCCTCGGTGCGCCAGTACTCCTCGGAACCGTAGAGCTCCTCGGGGGTCAACGGCCGATAGTCGTCGGCCTCGCGCATGGGCAGCGGCGGAGCGGTGTCATCGGGGTCGCCGAAGAAGCCGCGCGCCTTGGCCATTTCGGCGATCTCGCGGAAGTGGGCGAGCGGATCGTTGAGGTGGGCCGCGGCGGTATCGAGGCCGAGCGCGTCCATCAGTCGCGCGGTGAACAGCACCGCATTGACCTCACGGCCGGGGGCCAGCGGGTCGTTGACGGCGTCCCGCAGGAAGCGGGCCGCCGCCTGCAGTGACGGCGAGTCCGCCACCGGATCCACCGGCAGCACTTCCTCTTCCACCCGCGGCAGTTCGAGCGTCGCGGCCTCGCTCGGCCGGGTCAGCTCGACGGTCGGATCCTCGCTGCCCGGCGGCTTGGGCAGCTCGACCGTCGGATCCTCGCTGCCCGGCGGCTTGGCCTCGCTGCCCCGCTCCATCTGCACGGTCGGGTCTTCGTTGCCTTCGAACGGCTTCGAGGACGATTCTTCACCGGGCGGCGGGTTCTTGACCGTCGGATCGTCGTTGCCTTCGAAGGTCTGCTCGTTCGAGGCGTTCTCGCGCGACAGGTTGACCGTGGGGTCGTCGTTGCCCTCGAACGTCTTCGACGTGGACGCCTCGCCCGGCGGCGGGTTCTTGACGGTCGGGTCTTCGCTGCCCTCCGGCAGTTTCTTGGTCGAGTCCTCGCCGCTGGCCGACAGGTTGACCGTCGGGTCTTCGCTGCCCTCCGGCAGTTTCGCGGTCTGCCCGCCGCCGGGCTTCGACGGCGGGGTGGAGTTCTGGTCGCCGTTTCGACCGGAGTTGCCCGGCTCGTCCGGGTCGGGATTCGGTGGGGTGGAGGAGTTCCGGTTCGGGGGCTCCTTGCCGCCGCCGCCCGCGCCGGGCGGGGTCGCGCCGACGGGAGGGGTGGCCGCGGCCGGGCTGGAGCCGGGCGGCTTCGGGTTGCTCGGGCGTGCCGGGATGGGGCCCGGGTCGCCTTCGTCGCCGGTGCGTCCCGCGTCGGAGGCGCGGGCATGCCGCTGGACCTCGTCGAAGCGATCCATCAGGGCGCGGTGCCAGTCGTCGCGGCCCAGGGCGGCGAACTCGGGGGCCAGGCCCTCCAGGCGGGTACGCATGCCGGCCATGTCTCCGGCGCTCAGATCATGGTCGTGCCAGGTGATTTCGCCGTTGGCGCCCTGGGTCGCGTAGTGGCGGGCGAACAGGCTGCTCGACAGTTCGTCACCGCGGCGACCGCCGCCGAAGGCAAGGCTGTGGTCGATTCCGCTGATGTGCCCGTCCGCGGTGATCAGCCAGTTGACGAGGTTGCGGTCGGGGATGCCGACGAGCACGTCGAGCAGGCCGAGCCGACGGCCGTCGGGGGTTGCCAGCGCCGCTTCCAGACCCGCGTCCTCGGGCGTCGTGAAACGGTCCGCCCCGACCTCGCCGGGCATCACCTCCATGTACACCACGCGGTCCTCGACCCGGTGCACCAGCGGCACATTCGCGCCGACCGCCCGGCCGACCAGCGAGACCAGCGCCTCGGCGTGGGAGTGCTGCGGATTGGTGACGATCTTCCGGATCAGCTGCGTCGGCGGCTCGGTGGCGAAGGTGACCAACTCGACCCGCTCGGCCATCCGCCCCATACCGGTGCTGAGGACCACCACCTCGGCCTCACCGGCCGCGATCGCGTCCTCAACACGCCGCGCGAAGGATTGATTGACGTCGGTCTCGCCGGAGTCGTTGTGCGTCACCGCATGAGAGCCGCCCTCCTGGCCGTCGCCCTCCGGATTGCGGGCTGCGGAGGACGGGTCGGAGTTGGGCTGGGTCGGGCCTTGCGGGCGGGTCGGGGCGCCCGAAGCGCCGGGGTCCTCGCCCTCGCGACCGGTGTGGCCGGAGTCCGGGAAGTGGGCGTCGACCCACTCGGTCAGGGCGTCAGCGCGGTGCAGGGCGCGGGCCGCATCCTCGAGTCGCTGGAAAGCTCCGACCACCTCGGGCACGGTGCCGCGCGCCTCGGGGAGCAGGCGGTTGACGGTGTCGCGCAGGTGTTCCGGGGCGAGTTCGGCTTCGGTGACGTCCAGGCCGGTGGCGTGGTGGAAGTCCTCGATGGCTCGGGTGAAGTCATCGTGCGCGGCCGTGCGGGCGCGTTCCGCGGCCTGGTGCGGGGTGTCTGCCGCGTGGGCGGCTCGGGCCTCGAGCAGGCGGTGCTCGGCTTCCCAGCGGGAGACGCGGTCCTGCGCGGCCTGACGGTCATCCGGGGCGGCGTTCGCGAGATCATCTCGGGCCGAGTCCAATTCGCGGGCAGCGGTCTGTTCCGGGGTTTCCGCGGCGCGCGCCGCTGCGGCGGCGTCGGACTCGGCGGCGGTGAGGAATTCTCGGGCCTGCTCGTAGCGGTGGGCCGCGTCGCGCAGCGGGACCAACTCGTCGGTGAACACATCGCCCCACTGCTGGGGCATGCGGGACAGTCGTTCGAGGTCCGCGAGCGTCCGGTCGACACCCTGCCGCGCCCAGCCGGGGTCGGCGGCGATGAGCTCTTCCAATTCCGCTCGCGCCGTGTCGACTTCGCGCTTCCAGGCGTCCACCGGCGACTCGTCCGGACCGGCACCGGCCTCGACGGCGCGACGCATTTCGGCCTCGAGGTCGTGGACCCGGGACTGCGCACCGTCGTGTTCTTCCACGGCCGCGGTCAGATCGGTGAGACGCTGCTCCAGGCCCGTCAGATTTCCGCCCTCTTCGGCGGGACGGTTGCTGAGATAGTCGTTGGTACCCGGCATCCGCTCGGGGGTCAGATCGCCCTCGCGTAGCGGCCGGAAGCCGGGGCCCGGGTTCTCGCGGTAGGCCCGGCCCTGCGCGTAGTCGCGGCCCTCGGCGGCGATCTGCAGTTCGTGGCGGGCGGCGGCGAGATCTGCGGCGACCGCGCGCGGGTCACGCGGCGGGCCCGCCGGCGGACGCGGTTTCGTCAGCTGGTCGTGCTCGGCGGCCAGCTTCTCCAGCAGCTTGATGTCGGCCTCGCGGGCGTTGACGTCGGCGCGCAGTTCGTCGATGGTGGCGGCCAGTTCCTTGGCGCTGAGCCGCTCGTGCTTCTCGATCTTGCCGTCGCGGTAGGCCTCGTACACCTCGGCGTAGCGGGCGCTGCGGACACCGCGCACCAGATCGGAGAGCTGGTCCTTGGACAGGGTCTTGGCCGGGTCGGCGGCGCTGTCGCGGTAGCGCTCGTGGGCCATGGTCAGGTCGCCGGTCTCGCGCAGGGTGGTCAGCACATCGGCGAACTGCTTCGGGGTCACCCGGTCGTGCAGGCCGCCGAGCTGCTCGGTGTAGATCTTCACCGTGCGGGCGAAGTCGTTCATGTGCACGCCGAGCAGACGCGACCACACGGTGGCCGCCGCCGACGGATTGTCGGACAGCGGCGGCTCACCGATGGAGTCGTTCAGGAACGCGCGCAGCATCGCCGGGGCGTCGCCGTCGTGGATGGGCAGTTCGCCGTCGACGGCACGCGGGTCGGTCAGCGGGTCGTAGCGCAGGTTCTGGCGGAACGGATCCAGGTCGCCCAGCACACTGCTGTATTCGACCAGGGCCGCCAGCAGTTCCGGGCGTTTGGCGGAGTCGCTCAGCAGGTTGTTGATCGCATCCAGCAGCGCGTGCTTGTCGGTGTTCTTGGAGTCCGTCTTGGTCCCGACGACCTCGCCGTTCTCGGTCTTCGGTTTGGTCGGGGCCAAGTCGTCCGGCTCCACGCCGAGCCGGCTCGCCAGCTCCTTACGGGCCGCGAGCACCGCCTTCTCATCGATGTTCTCGCGCAGCGCCTTCGCGTACTTGATGAAGTCGTCGACGGCCTGCAGACGGCGCACCTTGCGCACGTTCGGGTCGGCCATGGCCTCGGCCAGCTTCCGCGGCGTCAGCGTGTCCGGGTCGAGGTCCAGGCGGTGCGCCAGCTGCTGGAGGGTGCGATCCAGGTCGTGGAAGCTGTCGATGGCGTCCGAGCTGCGAATGAAGTCGGCCATGCCCTCGATCTGGGCGGCGCGCAACGCGTTGTCGTGGTGCAGGTCCTGGATGGTCTGGGCCAGGTTCTTGCCCAGATCCATGTCGTAGACCGATAGGCGGGCGGCCACCGCGTTGCGTTCGGCGCGCACCACGGCCGGATCGCGCGGCGCGGCGGGCTCGGTGGCCGGCTCGGCGTGCGGGGCCCGCGCCTCCGGGGTGGGCTGCACGATGCGCCACGGCTCGAGGCCGTTGCGCAGCAAGGCGACCGGCGTGCGCTCGCCGTCGACGTCGACGTCGTGGAAGCGGACCTGCGGCGGATCCACCTCGATGACCTGGACCCGGTCATTGGCGTCCAGGCCCAGCACACGGTAGTCCAGCCGCAGTTCGCCGCGATTGAGCTGCTCCCGGATCTCCGGGTGCGCGGACAGCGAATCGATCAGGCGCACATCGTGATCCGCTTCACCGCGGATCACCACCAGCCGGCGCGGCTCACCCGGGAACACCGCCAGCCCGCGCTCGGGGTCGAGCATGACACCGCCGTGCTCGTTCACCCAGTCGTGGGCGGCCGCGTCGGCCAGCTCGGCGGCGTGCCGCCGCGCTGCGGCGTCCAGATCGATGAAATGTTTGACGGCCGCGTCGAGTTCGGCGATCCCGTGCGCCTCATCGCGCACGCCCATACGGGCCTCGGTGATGGCGCGCTGCAGCCCCGCCTCGGTTTCGAGCCGTTTCAATTCGATCTCGAGCAGCTGCGCCCAGTTCGAGCGCTCGTCCTGAATCTGGTCGCGGCGCAACGCGTCCTCGAACAGGCGGCCCTCACGCCGGTTGGACAGTTCCTCGTCCGCGTCGTCGAAGTGGCGCGGCCACTCACCGCCATTGTTGACGCCCTGCAGATCCAGGAAGGAGGCGCGCGGGCGGCGGGGGCGGAACTCCAGCGAATCGTCGTCCGGGCCGACGCCCGCCTCCGCGCGGCGGCGCGCGGCCTTCTCCTCCTCGGTGCGGAGCGCCTCCGCGTGCGCGAACTCGCGCAGGTAGCGGCCCAGCGGATCCTTGTCGAAGATGCTGACCTCGCGGCTGAACGGGATCTGCGCGTCCTCCATCAGCCAGCGTTCGCTGACATCGCGCAACGCCTCGATCGCGCCCGCGCGGCGCATGAGCTTGTAGACGGCCTCGTTCACCACGCGGCGCAGGGCTTCCGGGCTGTCGTCGGGAATGTCGATCTTCAGTTCGCGGGCCAGGCGGACCAGATCGCTGAGGGCGGCGTCACGAGTGGTGACCGCGTCGACCAGCGGTTGCGGCAGGTCGGCGCTCCACTCACGGGGCGCGGGCGGATCGAGGACGGGGCCGCGATCGAGCGGTTCGTGCTGCGGCTCCGGCATTTCCGATTCGATCGGCATGTTCGCGCCGCGCAGGGTCTCCTCCACCTCGGCGCGAATCCGCGGATCGGCCTCGGTGACCCACGGGCGGTACTCGCCGCCGTCGCGGGTGCGCATGGGGATCATGGTCCCGGCCACATCGGCCACCCGGGCGGTCAGATGCTTGACCAGCGGCAGGCGCTCGCGCTCCTTCCACAGGGTCGCGGTCTCCTTGAGGATGCGCGCCGGGTTGAACTTGTCCTTCAGATGCAGCAGCGCCTCGTCGTGGGTGACGTAGCCGATCTCCATGGCCAGCATGGTCTGACCCTTGGAGTCATTGCCCGAACCGGACGGGTACTTCGGCGACTGACCGTGATAGCCGTGCATCATGCGCCGCCACATGCGCTTCAGCCAGCCCGGCTTCTTCTCCGGTTCCTTTGTCTCCGCAGGTGTTTCGCGCGGCAGGTCGGGGCGCTGGATAATCTCGGCGCGCTTGTTGCCGTCGGCGTCCTCGGTCACGCGGATGTGGACGCGCTCGCCGTCGGCCTCCAGGACCACGTGGGTGTGGTCGGAGGTCGGGTGGTGGAAGCTCGCGACCATGAGGTCCGCGGCGTCGGCGGCGTGGCGCAGGGTTTCGGCGCGCAGTTCGTCGAGGACGGCGCGGCGCTGCTCGGGGGTGGTGGAGGCCGGGTCGAGCAGGGATTTGTCGACGCCGAGCAGGTCCGCCCAGCCGTCGCGGGTGCGGGCGGCGTGCTCGCGCTCCGGGCCGGTCGCGGTGTCGTGACGCAAGACCGCGTCGCGGAGAGCCTCGATTCCGCCCGCGCGCAACAGGTTCCGCAGCTGCTCGTCACCCACGATGCGCGGCAGCTGATCGTCGGGCGTGGACTCGGGGAGGCCGAGACGGTGCAGGAGTTCGGTGCGCAGCTCCTCCAGGGTGAGCGTGCGCGGCTCCCCGCCCTCGGGCGCGTGCGGACGGGTGTTGAGACCATTCGCCGGATCGTGGAAGAAGCCTTCGGCCGCAGCGGTTTCGGCGAGATGCCGCAACGCGGACAGGGCGTCCGGGCGCTTTGCCAGCGCCTCGACCACACCGAGCGCGTCGGTCAGGCGCGCGCCGTAGACCTGGTCCTCCAGGCTGCGGGGACGCTCCCCGGCCTCCGCATCCGCCGCGCGCAGGCGCTCGAGGGCGGCTTGCAATCCGGGCGAGGCCTCGGCCGGATCGGCGAGCGGCTTGGGCGCCTCCGCCTCCTGGCGCGGAAGCTCCACGGTGGGAGTCTCATTCGGGTTGGACTGCTCGGGCTGCTTCAGCTCGACGGTCGGTGTCTCATCGGGGTTCGACGGCTCCGGGCGCTTGACCTCGACGGTCGGCGTCTCATCCGGGTTGGTCTGCTCCAGCCGCTTGACCTCAACAGTCGGGGTTTCATCCGGGTTCGACTCTGCCGGCCGCTTCACTTCGACCGTCGGAGTCTCGTCGGGGTTCGACCCCTCCGGACGCTTCAGCTCGACAGTCGGTGTCTCATCGGGATTTGTCTGCTCCGGACGCTTGACCTCGACTGTCGGGGTTTCATCAGGGTTCGTGCCCAGCGGTTTCGACCGGGGGCCGGTGCCTTCCGACCCGGCGCCGTCGCCGGAGCGGGGGGCGGTCGTGGAGGGCGGCACGGGGGTGGACGGGCCGGGCGGGGTGAGACGAGCCGGGCGGGACGGATCGTCGGCGGAGCTGCTCGCGGGCTGTTTGGCTGCGGCTTCGCCGGGGGTGGATTCGGGGCGGCCGCCCGCGAAGTCCCACATGTACTCGGCGCGCAAGGCCGACAGGCGGGCCTCGGCGTCGGCCATGCGGGCCTCGAAGCGCGCCTCGCGCTCGAGCTGACTACCGGGTTCGAGCTGGTCAGCCATGTCGTGGAACCACTTGGCGCGCTTGGCATCCATGCCGGCCACCCAGTCGGCCTGGATGGCGCGCTGTTCGTTGAACCACGCGTCCGGATCGTCCGGGGTGGCGGCGGACCGGCGGGGCGGACCGGCGTTCGGCGGCTGACCGTCGCCCGCCGCGGCGGTCTCAGGCGTGTGGTCCTGACCGTCGCGCGACCCGGCCGCATCGTCCTGCCCGGCGCGCGACTCGGTTCCGGAGTCCTTGCCCGTACGCGATCCTGCTCCGGACTCTTGGCCCGTCCGCGATCCTGCTCCGGACTCCTGACCGTTCCCCGGACCGGTTGCAGCGCCTTCCTCTCCGACGGGGCGGGTGGCCGGGGCGGGGTCGGGGCGGCCGCCGAGGTCCGCCCAGAGACGGTCGGCGCGTTCGGCGGAGCGGCGGGCCATCTCGTCGACTTCGCGGGCCTGCTCGCGGAACAGGCGTTCCTCGGTGCTGCCGGGAGGCGCGGAATCGGCCATCTCGTGCAGGAAGCGGGCGTGCTTGGTCTCCATGTCCGCCGCGAAATCGGCGTGCTCGGCCATCCGCTGGTCGAACCAGCGGGCGTCGCCCACTGCCGGTTCCATTGCGGGAGTGCCGGATTCGAGGGCCGGTCGCACTGTGCCCGGGGCGATGGGCTGGACGGGTTCCTGGGCACCGGCGGGCGGGTCGTTGGATTCGCGTGGGTCGGACTGGTTCGGGTCGGGACGATCTGGCCGGTTCGGATCGTGGGAATCCGACGAATTCCCGGACGAGTCGCGGGATCCCAGCATGTCGGGGCGGGCGTCCACCCCGGACCGACGCTTGTTGTCGGCCATCGCGGGCTCGCGCTCGACGGGCGCGGACCTACGCTCGCCGGGCGCGGGCTGACGCTCGGCGGGCGCGGCACCCCGCTCGGTAGACGCGGACTCGCGCTCGGGCTGTTCGGATCGACGCTCCGTCGGCGCGGACTCACGCTCAGACGACTTGGACCGATGCTCGGTGGGGGCAGATTCGCGCTCGGACGCCGCGGGCGGACGCTCCGTCGACCCCGACTGCTCGAACGCTGCGGAGCGGAGTTCGGAAGGCGTAGAACGATTTTCGGTCGGTGCGGGTTGGTGTCCGGTCGGGCCCTGATGTCCCGTCGAGCCGTGCGGCTGGAGTATGCCCGAGTCCTGGGCGGCGACGCGGAGCAGCTGGTACATCACCTGCGACGGCTCGGCGGCGTTCCGGCCGTTCAGCATGACATCGCGGAAGCCTTCGGCCAGGGCCTCGCCGTAGTGGAGGGCGCCCTGCTTGTCGAACGCGTAGTCCGGGAGCTGGTGCAGCCACTCGGTGAAGGCGTCGGCATCGAGCGGACCGCTGTGGGTGGCCTCGAAATGCGCTTGCAGGACGTCGATCAGCTCGTAGCGGGCCTCGTGCTCACCGGCGAGGTCCAGCACATGGCCGTACTCGTGCACGATGGCCGAATACACCGGCCGCGCATCGGATCCCGCGACGTGCTTGCCCTGCTCGACATTTGCGCGAATGACCTCCTCGAAGCGGGAGGTGCCCATGACCCATTTGTCGTTGAACACCATGCGTTTCGCGATCGGGATATCGCCTTCGTATCCCGGGTAGACGACGGCGATGGCGTCGGGATCCTCCGGGATGAACCCGATCTCGACGCTCTTCGGCTTCACGCCCGGATGCTGGGCGATCATGTCCTCGAGCGCACGGCCGTACTCGCGCAGCGTCTCGACATCGCTCGGGAGATGGAAGCCGACGGTCGGGATGCCGAGCTCGTTCTGGATGTGGTCGACGACGCCCTGGCGGTCCATGGTGGTCCAGTGGTCGACGATAGCCGGAACCTCGGGCGGCTCCGGCGGCGAGAGCACCAGGTCCGGTTCGGGGGAGGGCTTTCCGTCGTCGGACCGCACAGGCTCGGGGCGATCGTCGGCGCGGATGGCGTCGGGGCGATGATCTCCACGGATGGCGTCGGGGTGTGCATCGGCGGGCGGGGTGTCGTGTGGCGCCTCGCCGGCCTGCTTCACCGGTTCGGCCGACGGTGCGGGATCACGGACCAGGTGGGCGTTGTCCGCGGCGCGGTCGGTCAGCAGGCGGTGCAGGACCTTGGCGGGTTCGGTGGCGTGGTCGAAGTTCAGAGTGACGTCGACGAAGGCTTCCGCCAGCGCCTCGGAGTGGTTGATCGAGCCGTCGGCGTTGAAGCTGTAGTCGGAGAGCTGCGAGAGCCAGCCGAGGTATTCGACGGGCGTGGTGTCGCCGTAGGTGCGCACGTAGTGGTCCAGTAGCGCGTTCGCGAGTTCGGAGTGGGCCGCGCGGTTTCCGGCGTGGTCGATCGCATGACCGAGTTCGTGCAGGAAGACCGAGTACATCGGGCGCTCGCCCGCTCCCCGCGGGAACGACCCGCCGGCCTCGCCGCTCCGCACGATCCGGGCCATCTCGGCGGGATCCAGCGCATGCTCCAGGCGCACCACGATCTTGTCGGTGACCAGATTGCCATCCGGGTTGCGCACGCTGGTCGCCTCCGCGAGGGAGTCCTCGAAGACCGGCTCGCCGATCTCGATGCCGCGCAAGGTGATCTTGTTTCCGGCGGTGGCATCGTCGAGCGCTCGGGCGAACTCGCGCAACACCTCCGGATCGACCGACGTGTTGTCCAGGCCCTCGAACCTGGTGATGCCGAACAGGTCCCGCATCTCGCGGATGATCCCGCCGCGATCCAGCTCCGACCAGAAGTCGTCCGGGCGCGGCGACCAATCTGCGGGCGGGTGGGCCGGACCTGGATCGGCCGCATCCTCGGGCGATGCGGAGCGTTCGGGATCGGCCGAATTATGCTGGGTGGCAGGCTTTTCCGCCGGTGACGCGGATTCTTCGTGGGAGCCCAGCCGGTCCTGACGATTCTCTCCGGAGCCGTGCTCGGGCGGCACGGACGGGTCCTGCGCGTGCAGACCCGCGGCGTCGCGCGCGGCGGCGTGCAGCCGGTCCACCATCATCTTCGACAGGTCGGAAGCGTTGTCGCCATTGAGCTTCACATCGCGATACGCCTCGGCCAGCGCCTCCCCCGGATCGAGCAGCCCGTTCTTGTCGAAGGCGTAGCCGGGCAGTTCACCGCGCAGCCAGCGGGTGAACTCGGCGAAGTCGGAGCCCGGATTGGTCTCCACGTACCGTTCGGCCAACGCCTGCAACAGGCCCTCGCGAGCCTCCATCTGGCCGTAATGGTCGACCAGATGACCGTATTCGTGCACGATCACCGCGTACACCGGCCGCGCGTCGGCGCCCGGTACATGGAATCCGGCGGCGCCCGCCGCGCGGACGTTCCGCTCGAACCCCTCAGGATCCATGGCCCACCGGTCGTTGAACACGATCCGATCGGGGCGCCACGGGCCGCTGCCATCCTCGTTCCGGACACCGATCGCGATGGCGTAGGCGTCGGGATCCTTGGGAATCACACCGATTTCGGCGCGCTGCGGCTTGATGCCCGGATTGTCGGCGATCCCCTCCTCCAGGGCCCGGCCGAACTCGCGCAGGATCTCCACATCGCCGACCAGATGGAAGCCGACCGTCTCGATCCCGAGGTCGATATTGATCCGATCCAGCACGCGCTGGCGATCGAGCTCGGTCCAATGATCCACCACCGCTGGCGTTTCGATCGGTTCCGGCGGCTCCAGCACGAATCCCGGTTCCTGCGTGGACTCCGGGTCGACCCGGCGGTCGCTCGCCGCGTATTCCTCCAGCAGGCGGTTGAGGATCTTGGCGGGTTCGCTGGCGTTGTCACCGTTCAGCTTGACGTCGAGGAACGCCTCCGCGAGCGCCTCGGCGGCATTGAGCCCGTCGCCGTCGAAGCTGTAGCCGGACAGCTGCTCGACCCACCGGTCGTAACCCCCCACGAGGTCGCCGTCGGCCTGCATGAAGTGGTCGATCAGCGTCAGCTCGGCGATCTGGCGGGCGCCCTGAGCACCCGCGTTGTCGAGAGCGTGACCGAGCTCGTGCACGATGACCGAATAGAAGGGCCGGTCACCGGTTCCGGGCGGGAAGTGCCCCCGGCTCTCCGCACCCCGGATGGCCTCGGCGAAGACCTGCGGTTTCGAGATCAACTCTTGCCTGAACACGATCCGCTCGGTGACCAGCCGGCCGTCGTGCGTGGTCACGGGCCTGGTCTCAGCGAAGGCCTTCGGGTTCATCGGCTCGCCGATCTCGAGCATCCGCACGTTGATCTGTGGATGGTCGGCCAGCACCCGCTCGAGTCCGCGGGCGAACTCGCGCAACACCTCCGGGTGGATGGCCGGATCGTCGAAACCCAGGAGGGTGAGATCGTGCGCGGCCTGCAGTTCCCCGATGATCCGGTCGCGATCCAACCCGGACCAGAAGTCGTCCGGGCGTGGCGACCAGTCCCCCGGCGGCTCGTCCTGCGGTAGGGCGTCGTGCGGGATTGGCTCCGCGGAGTGCTCGAGGCTGTCCGGCGACATCGCGGCGTGGCCGGCGGCCTCGGCCGGCATCAGGCGATCCACCTGCTGCGGTTGGGGTTCCGGCTCACGGGCGCGGCGGGCGGCCGGGCTCGGATCCTCGTCGACGGGACGGGACCGATGCTCGGGGGCCTCGCGCTCGTAGACCGGGTTGTCGGCGGCGTGCGCGCGGTAGATCTGCTCCAGGTGTTTGTAGAGGATCTGAGCGGGCTCCGAGGCCAACTCGCCATTGAGGACGACGTCGGTGAAGGCCTCGGCCAGAGCCTCCGCATGGTCGTACATGTCGTGCTCGTCGAAGCTGTAACCGCTCAGCTCGTCGTGCAGCCAATCCAGGAAATCCTCGGTATCGCCGCCGTCGGTGCGCTCGAAGTGGCGTTCCAGCGCTTCGAAAGCGTCGACGCGGGCTTTCATCTGGGTGGTGAAGTCGATGGCATGCGCGAACTCGTGCACGATCGTCGAATAGACCGGGCGGTCACCGGAACCCGGGACCAGGTGGCCGTTCTCCTCGCTGAGCCGGACCCGGCGGGCGAGGTCTTCGGGCCTGCGGGCGAAACGCTCGTTGAGCGTGAGGATATCGGCGAAGTGGCCGTTCTCGTCCTTGCCCGGATCCACCTCGGCGAACACGGAGTCGTCATCGAGGCGGGCTATGCGGACTTCCATCAGCTCGGTGTCCGGGAACCGGTCGAACATGTCCTCGACGGCACGGGCGAATTCGCGCAGCACCTCGACATCGACATGCGTGTTGTCGAAGCCGGTGACCACGAGATCCCATTCCTCGTGCAGCCGCTCGATGATGCGCTCGCGATTCAGCTTCGCCCAGTCGTCCTGTGGGCGGTGCGACCAGTCGGACGCCGCCTCGTCCCCGGGATGCCCTGCGCCGGAATCATTGTCGGCGTCGCGGCGACCGTTGTCCGTGTCCTGACGCTGCTGCGGCCTGCGTTCCGACCCCTCACCACCGGGTGCGGGCAACTCCCGCTGCCGCACCTTCAACCGGCGCAGCACCCGCCGCACCACACCCTCTTCCCGATGCGGGGTGTCGGTGCGAGTCTCGGCGGCCTCGGCGCGAGCATTCTCCGGCCGCGCGATGTCCTCCCGCGTCTCCTGCGGCCGGGCGACGTCCTCGCGTGTCTCGTGCGGGCGCGCAACGTCTTCCCGGGTGTCCTGCGGGTGGACGGCCTTCTCGCGCGCGTCCTGCGCCCGCGCATCCCGGGGCCGGGTGATGTCCTCGCGCGTATCTTGCCGCCGCGCAAGGTCTTCCCGTGACCCTTGCGGCCGGGCAACATCCTCCCGCGTGTCCTGCGTGTGGACAGCCTTCTCGCGCGCTTCCTGCGCCTGCTCGTCTCGCGGTCGTGCGGGGTCTTCCCGCGTTTCCAGCGGCCGCGCAACGTCCTCCCGCATATCTTGCGGGCGCACGAGGTCGTCTCGCGTGTCCTGAGGGTGGACCGCTTCTTCCCGGGTGTCCTGTGAGCGGACGGTCTCGCGCGACTCCCGGGGGGAATCCTTCGGGCGCACGGTCTCCTCGCGCGTTTCCTGCGGCCGTGCGACGTCTTCGCGAGTTTCGTGCGGGCGGGCGACGTCCTCGCGGGTGGCCTGCGGGCGGCGGGCATCCTCGTGGGGCTCGGGGCGTGTGGGGTCGGTGGACTCTTCGCGGGCGCGGGCGGACTGGTCCTCGGCGTCACGAGACCGCTCGGCGTCGTGGGGCTGCTCGGCGTCACGTGGGCGCTCGGTGGTCGGGCGCTCGTCGGTGCGGGTCGGCGCATCGTCACCGGCGGGTAGGTCGGGACGAGTGCGGTCGTCGCTGGCCGCCGGATTGTCGGCGCGATCCTTGATGGTCGGCGAATCGTCTGTCGGCCTGCGTGTTTCGGGGGCGGCCGCATCCGGGCGGGTGACGTCGGGACGAGGCACTTCCGGGCGCGGCACCGGGGGGCGCGGCGCGTCCGGGCGGGTGTTGTCGGCGCCGGGGCGGTCGGAACCCGCGTCGGGGCGGGTGGGGTGCGGGGTGGCGACGGGCTCGGCCGGGACGACCGTGCCGCGGATGCCGAAGTGGTTGGGGCCGCGGGATTCCACCGAATCGATGCGGATGTCCAGGCCGTGGGCCAGCAGCATCATCGGGAGGGTGGTGCCGAGTCGTGAGAGGTCGCCCAAGTGCAGGGCGGGGGTTCCAGCGGGCACGACCAGTTCGATGTGGTGCTGGTGGCCGTCGTACGACGGCACCATGCCGAGCATCGCGTCGAGGTAGCCGGACAGGTGGTAGACCGTTCCGGGCAGCTCCGAGGGGTGCGCGCCGAAGGGGTTCGCGCCGGAGTTGAGGGTCACCATGACCGGCTCCGGCAGTGGGTGCAGGCCGAGGGCGTCGTCGATATCCCGGATCGCGGCGGCGATCTCGGGAGTCAGCTCGCGATCGCCACGCAGCGCGGCCTCGATATCCGAGGCGCTCGGCCGGGAACCCTCGCCTTGCGGGGCGTCATCGGCGTAGGCGCGGATCGCCGCCCGCTGCTCGTCGGACATCCTGGAATGCGCGTCCGACCAGACCTCCCGGCCGTATTCGGCTGGGGCACGCCAGAACTGTGGGGGCACCTCGTCGGTCTCACGGAGGAACCGCACCGGATTGTCGGGATCCGCGTCGTCCGAACCGCGCGGCGGATGCGCCTCACCGACGTGCACGTCCGCCAGATGCAGCAGGCCGGCTCGCACCGCCGCCTTCAGCGGGTGAACCGCCTTGCCGTCGCTGTCGAACAGGATGGCGTGGACGCCCTGGGTCTCCTTCGGCACCCGCGGCGGGAAACCGTGATCGAGCCCGGCGGCCGGGTCCT
The DNA here is from genome assembly GCF_050955695.1 of Nocardia sp. CA-136227. NCBI lineage: Bacteria > Bacillati > Actinomycetota > Actinomycetes > Mycobacteriales > Nocardiaceae > Nocardia > Nocardia sp. CA-136227. The sequence continues at coordinate 983,992 of NZ_CP192081.1, read as the reverse complement.
TGACGACGATCGTGCCGCCCTCGTTGACCAGCAGATAGGCGTGCGCGCCCACACCGTGCTCGTCGACGGGTCCGGCATAACGGTCGACGACCAGCGCGGATGCGCCGTCACCGAGTTTGCGGAGGCGGTTCGCGATGCCCTCGTGGCCCTTGGGGAAATCCTCCAGCTTGCCGCCCGCACCGGCCACCAGCTCCTCGAGGCGCATGCCCTCCGGACCGACCCGGCGCTGCGGCGGGTGGATGGACTCGTTGCCGGTGATCTGGCGCAGCAGGCGCAGAGCCAGCTCGCCGCAGCGGCCGCGGTACTTCTCCCGGACTGCGTCCGGATCGCCGGGCGAGGGCTCGGTCGAATCCTCGTCGCGGACATGAGTATTCGACGGGTCGTCCAGGGTGCCGGGGTGCGGCTTGTGACCGTCGGTGCGCTCCGGCGGGGCTCCGCGCCGGGACTCGCCACGATCGGCTGGCTCGGGGCGAGCCTTGGCCGCGGCCGAGGTTTCGTCTCCAACGGGGCGCTCGCCGGGTGCGCGGCGCTCGCCCTCGTGCGAGCGAACCTCCGGCCCGTCGCCCAGCGGAATCGGCGCGACCACGAAGCCGTCTTCGGGCGTCGATCCATCGCCTGCGCGCCGATCCCGATCCGACGGGTGTGAATCACGTTCGGGGTCCGCGGATTCCGACTGCGGCCGCGTGCCCCGATCCCGACTGTCCGCATCGCGGTGCGCCGGGTCGCCGTGCACCGGTTCGGAGGTGTCCGACGGCGACTTCTCCCCGCTCGGCCGCTTCTCCTCGGCGGGGACATCCTCGTGGCGGTTCGAATCCGGTTCACGCACCGGCTCGTCGGCGGTCGGCTCCCGCCCATCCCGCAGTGGGCGATCCGCAGTTTCCGAGGGTGCGTCCTCATCCCGCGGCCTGACCGAGTCCTCGCGTGCGTCCTCATCACGGGGACGCACCGAATCGTTGTCCCGAATCGCCGGATCATCCTGATGCCGGACGACAGGCTCGTCACCGCGATTGGCTTCCGGCTCACCATCACGCCGGGCAGCGGGGTCATCACGCCGAACTTCCGGCTCATCCCCACGCGGCGTGGTGGGCCCATCGTCACGGCGAGCGTTGGGCTCATCCTCGCGACGGACCGTCGGCTCATCCTCACGGCGAGTGTTGGGCTCGTCGTCACGGCGGGCCGCAGGCTCATCCTCGCGGCGTGTAGTCGGCTCGTCCTCGCGGCGGGTACCAGGGGTGTCTTCGTCACGACGCGCACCAGGCTGGTCCTCGTGGGGCGCCTCGGTCGGCTCGTCAGCTGGACGGCGGGACTCCGGGTGCTGTTCCGGGTGGTTGCTTTCAGCGGGCGGTTCGGCGAACTGGTCGTCGACCGGCTTCCGGGATTCCGCGGGCTCGCCGGCGGCACGGTGGTCGTCGGGGACGTCCGGCTTGTCGGCGGGGTGGTCGGCGGTCGGGTCTGCGCCTTCGCGCGGCGGCGTGGTGTCGGCAGGACGGTCGGAGGGATGGGTCGAATCCCCGCTGCCGCTGGGCTTTTCCGATTCCGGGGCGATGTCGTGGTCGCCCGGGCGGGTGGTGGCCGCTTCGGACGGGTCGCCTTCGGACCGCGTACCGGGGTGGGAATCCTCACCGGTGGATTCGGAGCGCGGAGCTTCGGAGCGCGATTCCGGGGTGCCCGTGCGGCTGTCCAAGGCACCGGCGCGGCCGTCGGAACGCGGAGCGTCGGGGCGGGCGGAGTCGGAGCGCTGGTTGTCCGACCGTGGGGCATCAGACTTGGAAGTGTCGGCTCGGGGCGCATCCGACTTCGGGGCGTCGGCGCGCGGGGCGTCCGCGCGCGGGGCGTCGGCCTTCGGGGCTGTGGCCGCCTCGCCTGCACGGGGGGCGGCTGCGCGCTGGTCCGGTGTGGCGGTGGCTGATTGCTGTGCGCCACTGGCGTGCTGGGTGGTCGAGCCCGGGGCGGCGTTGCCGCCGGCGGAGGCGGCGACGGGAGAGGACGACGGTGAGCCGCTCGCGGCGGTCGCACCGGCGGGAGACGAGGCCCCCGAGCCCGGAGTCGCTCCGGCAGGCGTTGCGGAGGGGGCACCGGCGCGGGATCCGGTGGCGGACGGATCTGCCGGCCCGCCGGTCGATCCCGCGCGCGCGGACGTGTCGGAAGCGGGCGAGCTGCCACCCGGGGCGGACGCCGCGTGGGTAGCGGCTCCATTGGCTCCGGGCGACGAACTGCCGCCCGCGGCGGAAGAACCGCCACCCGTACTTGCCGGGGCTACCGCGGCATTCGAAGAGCCGCCGCCGGTATTCGCCGGGGCTCCACCACTATTCGACGAACCACCAGCGTTCGACGTGCCACCGACGTTCGAGGAGCCACCGACGTTCGAGGAGCCGCCGGCGCTGGAGGAGCCACCTGCGCTGGATGACCCGCCCGATGTCGAGGACGCAGGGGCGGTCGAGCTTCCGCTGTTTGCACCGGCGTTGGAAGTCGGTGCAGCGGAGGATGTGTCGTGGATTCCGCCGCCTTGGACGCCACTCTGCACCGGGGCCGAGGATTCGGGTGCGCTCGCCTGGGGGTGGCTGGCGGGTGCGGCGCCCGCGCCGTTGGTATCGGCGCCGCCATGGGTCTGCGGGGTCGATCCGGAGGTGTTCGACGGGCCGGTCTGGATGGCGCCGCCCTGGTCGGTGGGGGTGTTGCGATCGGTGGTGCGGGAATCGGTGGTGACGCCGCCGCCGTTCTGGCCGTTGGCGTCGGGGTGCGCGGTGCTGCCGTCGCCGGCCGGGCGGGCTGCGGCATCGCCGGTCGGTTCGCCGCCGTCGACCGAGGACGGATGCAGGCGAGAACCATCGGAGCCGGGGCCTTGCGAGTGAGAACCGTTGGAGCCATTGGTTCCCGGATCGTGGCTGCCACCGGTGCCGTTGACTCCCGGAGTGTCCGGGCGCGAACCCACCAGGGTGAGGTCACCGGGGGTGATACCCGCATGCATGCGGGTGACCTTCGGCTCCCAAACCGTATGCGCCCCCGTGTGATTCACACCCGACACCCCGCCCTGGAACATGCCGCCGGTGAGCATGCGCGGATCGAAGTGGGTGTTCTTCAAGTTGTCGACGGCCTGGTCCCAGCCGTGCTGGGCCACGTCGAAGCCGAATTGCGCCGCCGTCGCACCGGCGAAACCCGCACCGCCGCCGATCAATCCGGCGGTGGTACCGGTGATCAGCCCGGTCAGATAACGGTTCATGCCGCGCTCGCCGAGCGCGTTGCCGAGCGCGCCGCCAATCGGGCCCGCGACCGCACCGCCGATGGCGGAGCTGATCGACGTCACTCCGACCTGGGTCCAGTTGACGTTCTTCCTGTGCCCGGTGTCGACCTGGTACTGCTGAATCCCGTAGTCCTGCAAGGTGCCGAGCAGCGTGTTCATCACGATGTGGCGCATCGCGAACTTCACGACCGCGGTGATGCCCATCCGCGCCGCGATGGCGAGGATGCGGTCGAGCGCCGCGCGTCCGATCATCCGCACCGCGATACGCGTGACGGCGACGATCGCCGCCTCCACGAACGGAGCGGTCGGCGGCCAACCCCACGCGATGATGATCTCGCCGAGCGCCATCGCGATCGACGAGTAGAACATCAACTTCGTGTACTGGATCTCGGTGCCGGTCTCCTCGACCGAATCACCCAGCTGCTGGAAATGCTGGGCGAGATCCAGGATCGAATTGCCCTGACCGTCGCCACTCGCCGGTGCGGCCAGCTTGTCGAACAGCTGCGCCATCTCGTCGCGACCGTCGCCGTTCACATAGGCGGCCAGCGTCGCGGACTTGGCATCGGTGATGGACGAGATCTGATCGCGCAGGCCGGCGGCGGCATTGCGCCAGTCCTCGGCCAGCGCCCACATCTGGTCCTCGTCGCCCTCGGGCCATTCCACACCCACGAGGTAGCCGAGCCATTCGAGTTCCGAAGGCAGGTGGAGGGTCATACGCCGCTAGCCCACCGGTAGGGGCGGTGTCACCATCCGGAATCGGTGGCCCCACCACGATTTCGCCGCGCGTCATCCGAATCCGGGTCCGCCGCACGACGTTCCGGCGCCTTGGGCGGCGCGGTCGACACCACCGGCGGTTCCGGGATCCGCAGCGCCTCCGACAGATCCGGCATGTCGGGCACCAGCTCCGACAGCCTGGGCAGCCGATTGCGGTTCTGCGACACCGGGGCCATGATCTCCCTGCTACGCCGCGCCACCTCGGCCGACGCCTGCTGCGCCGCCTCGGTCACCGCCTTGGCGATCTCCTGATAGTCGAGATCGTCGATGTCCGAGGCGAATTTGGTCTCGATCACCGTGCCATCGGCATTGACGGTGACCGTCACCCGCTTGCCGCGCACACTCGCGGACGCGGTGATCGCCGCCCGCTGCTGCTGCAACCCGGTGATGGTGCGCATCTGATCGCGGAAGTCGTCGAGAATATCCGAGAAGTCGGCCTTGGCCCGTTCATTCACCATGATCGGTCACTCGAACCCGTCGCCGTTGCCGTGATCCATCTTCTTCAACTCCGCGGCGGCCTTCAGCTGGCCGTCCGAGAAGTTGCCGAAGGTCCCGGCCATATTGTCCGCGCCCTCGATGATGTTCTTGCGGCTGGCGAGATACCCCTGCTCACCATCGGCGAAGTTGCCGCCGAGCGTGTCGTTCCCCCAGGGCGTTCCCCGCCCGTCGGCCGCGGAAGTCAGTGTGCTCACGACTTTTTCGATGCCGTCGCGCACCTTGTCCGTCCGACCAGCCGCCTTGGTCAACAGATCCTCGTAAGCTTCCAGCCGACCGCTCATGGGAGGAAACCCTGTCAGGCGTTGGCAACCAGGTAGTAGCCGGAAGCTGAACGGCGAGTGCCGATTCCAGTGGGGCACGGCGGTGCGGAACCGCCGCGCCCCTACCCGAATCACACGAATTCGTCCTGTTCACCACGGGATTCCATATGCTCGAGAATCCGCGCGATGCTGATATCGATGTAACCCGCGAGCTTTCGGCCGTCCATACCGGTCGCGAACTTCGACTCCTGGTCGTGATCGATCACATAGCGTCCGTCGCCGGGCAGGTCCCGCCACTCCAGCCGCGACATGGCGACACCCCGCGGACCGTACTTCGACCGGGCCTGCAGGATTTGCATCCGCCCGGCCTGATCGGTCGGGCTCGACAGAAAACGCAGGCCGGGCGTCTCGACGGATTCCTCGAAGCTGTCGAAGGCCGAAGCACGCGGCGCCTCATAGGGATCCACGGCCACCTGCTCGTCCACGATCGGGATCGCGGGCGACCGGCCGCCCGGCACCTCCGGAAGCTGCGCCACCAACAGTTGTGCCAACTCCTCCGGCTCACACTCGATCAGCGTGACACCGGTACTGTGCTCGAGCGACTCACCGGGCTGCTGCACGAGCACACAGGCGCGGCGACCACGACGGACCCCGTGCACCCGCACATACGCCTCCGGGTTGTCGAGGTCCGCATCGTTCCAGCCGTACACCACCACCATCACCTCGGGGTTGGCGACCGCTTCGAACACCGGCCGGAAGGTCGAGTCGAGTCGTTGATCGAGCTCGTCCTCCGCCGCCCACAGCTGCCGGCGATATTCGTCGGCATCACTTGTCCGGCAGGTGTACACGAACGGCGCGGGCGTCGAACCCTCCCGATACCGATTGCACAGCACCTTGAACTCGAGGTCGGTGAACTGCCAGGTCATGGCTCGACCACCGCGGACCCTTCAACGGCCGGCGCGGCCGGATGCGCGATCTCGCGGAAGAAGTCCACCACCTCGCGCACCGGGTCGGCACCGGCCGCGGACGCGGACGTGGCCACCGCGCCCTCGGCGGACCCTGCCGCCACACCGGCCTCCGGCATCACGAAACCGCTGTCGACACCAGCCCGCGGGCCGAACAGATTCGTCAGGCCCCCGAACGGATCCACCATCGCGTGACCCACCATCGGGGACGCAGCGGCACTGCCCATCCGAGCGGTGTCGCCGGGCAACCCGGCCGCGGGGGCGGCGGGCGCGGCAGGCGTGTCCGGGGTCAGACCGAGCAGGTGGGACAACTGCGACAGCTTCGCCGGGTCCTTCTCGATCGCCGCGAACGCGGAGGTCACCTTGTCCTCCGGCACACCCAGCAGATTCGCCAGCGTGGACATGTCGCTCGAGTGCACGGCGGCCTGCAACTGCTGGACCAATTGCGGCAACTGCTGCGAGAGCGTCGAGATGCCTTGGGTCATACCCGAAGCCAGCTGAGTCAGCGCACTGGTCAGCTGGGACGTGTCGGAGTTGCCCGAGCCGCTCGGTGAAGTGCCTTGTGGCGTATTCGTGTTGGGGTTGCCGCCGTTGCCACCGGAGCCGTTCGGGTTCGAACCGTTGGGGTTGTTCCCATTCGGATTCTGCTGATTCGGGTTCTGCTGGTTCGGCTTCTGCTGGTTGTTGTTGCCGTTCTTATCGTGCTTGTCGTTTTTGTTGTGTTGGTCGTTCTTCTTGTCGTGGTTGCCGTTCCCGCCACCCTGGTTGCCGCCACCCTGGTTGCCACCACCGTGGTTGCCGCCGCCTTGATTGCCGCCGCCCTGGTTGCCGCCGCCTTGATTGCCGCCGCCCTGGTTGCCACCACCCTGGTGATCGCCCGGCTTGTCCCCCGGTTTGTCCCCAGGCTTATCTCCGGGCTTGTCCCCAGGCTTATCGCCGGTCTTGTCTCCCGGCTTATCGCCCGGTTTATCTCCGGGCTTATCCGCCGGTTTGTCCGCCGGCGGGTTGACGACCGGCCAAGGCCCATCAACCGTTCGCGGCGACGGCACGCCGGGCAGTGCGCCGGCGGTGTGATCGAGGCCCTGGCCGTAGTGCTGCTCGTAAAGGTCGCGCTTGTGCTCGAGACTCTGATCGCCGACCGCGCGATCCGGATCCGGAGGTGTCGGGCTCGTCGGCATCACATGTTTGGTCCACAGCATCCAGCGGCTGACGTACCTCATGACTTGGGCCGAGTAGTCGAGAGTGTCGATCATGGGCTGGAAGTCCTCGTAATAGCGCTGCACCGCACTCTGCGCTCCCGCGGCGCCCTCACCGTGCCACTCGCCCTGCAGACCCTGCACTTCGGTCTTGAAGTTGTTGAGCGAGGTCTCGACGCGCGACTTCAACAGCTTGTACAGCTCATACGCGTTGTTGTAGGGGTCCGGGGACAGCGAGGTGCCGAGCGAGTACAGCATCCCCCATTGCATGAAGTTCTTGGTCTCCGCCGTGACCGAGACGGGATCCTTGGCCTTGCCCTTGTCCCCGACCCAGTTCTTCAGCTTGTCCGGGTAGTTGTCCTCGGCGGAGTTCGAGCCCGCATAGGGCGACGACTTGTGGGGAATGTCGATCTTCACGTCTTTCGACTGGTCCTTGGCGGGACCGTCCGGCGCTTTGGTGTTCAGGCGGCCCAACACTTCCGCCGACAGGTGGTCGGTATTGACGTAGGCCCGGCCCGCGGCGTTGAACGTCTCGATCATGTCCCGCAGAATCGCGACGTGGGTGGTCATCGCGTCCGAGTAGTGCTCGCCCATCTTCCCGAGCGCCGCGGCCAGCTTGCGCCCCGAGTCGAGATTGCCGATGTTGCCGACATATTTGAGATTGCCGTCGATGATCCCCTGGTAGTACAGCAGCTCTTCGATCAGCTTCGCCGCGGCTTTCGCGCCCTTCTCGGCCGCGCCCGGCTCGAACTCCAGCTTGCCGGTACCAGCCTTCTCCCACAGGCTCGGAAAAGCCGTGTGGTCCTTGCCCTTGTACTTCTCACTGTTGTCAGGTGCCATCGTTAACTACTGTCCACTCCGCCTTTGCCCGCTGAAGGTTCCAGCACAGCCTACGTTCGTGAACTCGCCATGGCGCGCAATGAAATTCACGGTCGATCTGCCAGGATGGTTGCCGTGCGGATACTGGTGCAACGAGCGAGCGCGGCGCAGGTGACGGTGGACGGCGAGGTGGTCGGGCGGATCGAGCCCGCCGCGCACGGTGCGCCGCACGGACTCGTGGCGCTGGTGGGCGTGACGCACACCGATACCGAGGCCACGGCGAAGGCGCTGGCGGACAAGCTCTTCCGGCTGCGGATTCTCGAGGGCGAGAAGTCCGCGGCCGATCTGGGCGCACCGGTGCTGGTCATCAGCCAGTTCACGCTCTACGCCGACACCGCCAAGGGGCGGCGGCCGTCCTGGAATCAGGCCGCGCCCGGCGCGGTCGCCGAGCCACTCGTGGAGGTTTTCGCGACGGCGCTGCGCGAACTCGGCGCGACCGTCGCCACGGGTCGTTTCGGCGCGCACATGCACGTCGAACTCGTCAACGACGGTCCGGTCACGCTGTTGCTGGAAGGTTGACTTCGCGCTGACGTGGGTCAGCGGAGCCAGTGGGAAGTGATGCCCGCGACGATGGAGCCGTCCAGATCCGAGAGGCTGGAGGCGACGAAGGAGCGGGCGAAGTCCGATGTCTGCCAGCGGAAGACGATCGGGTAGGCGGTGAGGGCGGACATGACCACAGCGGCCACCTGGTCGGCGGTCTGGCCGGTGGAGTAGGCGCTGCGCGTGCGGTTCATGTAGGCCTCGAGGGCGGGGGCGTACGGGCCCGCCTCCGCGATCGCGGCGGCCGGGTCGATGCGCGCGTTGGCGACGAATTCCGTTGTCACCGCGCCGGGTTCGATGATGCTGACGCCGACGCCGACGGTGGCGGCCACCGGTTCCAGGCTCTGCATGAAGCCCTCGACGGCGAACTTCGCGGCACAGTAGGCCTCGTTGAAGGGCTGGCCGACCGCGCCGCCGACACTGGTCACCGTCACCACGTGGCCCTTGGTGGCGCGCAGGTGCGGCATGGCCGCCTGGGTGACCTCGACGACGCCGAAGTAGTTGACGTCCATGGCGCGCCGGATCTCCGACATCGGCAGATGCTCGATCGTGCCGAACACCGAGACGCCGGCGTTGTTGACGACGGCGTCCAAGCGGCCGTAATCGGCGACGACGCCGTCTATGCACTCGGTGATCGAGGCCGAGTCCGTCACGTCGAGTCGGCGCACGTCGGCGCCGGTTTCGAGTACCGGGCCCGCCTTGTCCGGGTTGCGGAGAGTCGCGACCGTTCGGTACCCGGCCCGGACCGCCGCCGCGGCGACCGCCAGTCCGATTCCGCTGGAGGTCCCGGTGATGAGAACAACCTTCTCGGCCATTGCCCCATAGAACCAGGACGCGCGCCCGGCCCTCGGACGCCACGCCCAAGCCTCGGGCCCGGCTGCCGGTAGCTCAGGATTCGCGGGCTGGGGTCACCAAGGCGGCGATCAGACCGATGGCCCCCAGGACCAGGATCACGCCGGGCCAGAGCCAGCTGGTGGTCAGCACCAGGGCCAGCACACCGAGCAACAGGGTGAAGGCCGCCAGGACCAGGCTGCGGACATCGCGGTTCATGGCGTCACTTCCCGGACTTGAAGGAATTCCCTTGGCAGACAGCGCGAATGGAGACGGTGGCGGCGTCCAGTTCCTCGTCCTTGACCCACGCGCCAGCCGGATTACTGCGGGGGTGGGACGAACATGACCATGCCGGCCACGAAGGCGTATATGGCTCGCGATCGCGGATCGACGGCCGAACCAACGAGCAACTTCATGCCCGTCTCGATGGAGGCGTCGCTCAGCCGACGTTCCGCGAGTTCGACGATCAGCAGCTGGTAGCCGTCCCGACCATTGTCGGCGACATACGCGACGTGCCGCACGGGATCCACGCCGATCGAACCGGATGCGCCCACCACCCGGAGGGTGGCCTCGACGGTCCGACTCACGGTGTCGGCGAGACGGATCGCGTCACTGCCGACCAGGACGAGCGTATTCGCGGTGAAATCCGCCGCGATCCCGACCAGACCGGCATCCGGGACGGTGATCTGTCCCGCGACCTGGTTCGATGCCAGGTCGACCACGATGACGCCGTTCTCGCTCCCTCGCACCTGGTCGTAGCGCGAACCCGCGACATAGGCGACCCGGGTAGCCGGATCGATCAGCACTTCCCCGGCGGCCGTCCCGAGCTCGAACGACGCGGCCACGGTCGCGGACCGCGGATCGATCACCGAAAGCGTCGCTGCCGCATTGACGTTCACCGTCTTCGGGTCCAGCTGGTACCCGAGGAACCGCTCATTCGTGACGTACACCAGGTGGGTGCCCGGATCGACCGCCACACCCCGCCCTTCCGAACCGGTCTCGATCGTGGCGACCACGCCGTTCGTCGTGGTGTCCACCACCCACAGCACGGCCCGGATCGCGGCATGCGCATGACCCCGATCGCCCTGCCCCGCGACGTACAGCCGGTGCAGCTCCGGATCGAGTGCGATCCCCACGATCTCGTCCTGGAAGGAAATCGTGCTGACCACGGTGTGATTCGCGGTATCGACCACCGCTACGGACTTGGCCATATCGTCCGCCACGTACAGCCGTCCGTCCGCGCTGTCGACCACCCCCTGCTTGGACCCTGCCTCCCGCCCTACCTGGACCGTGGGGTAGTCCGGCGCGGCCCGCCGGTCACCACCACCCATGGCGACCACGACTCCGACCGTCACCACGATGACCACCAGGACCGCGAAAATGATCAACGGGAGATTCGATCTCGAGTTCGGCCGACCCACCGGACTCGTCGGCCCAGGACCCACGAACGGAACCGGCTGCGGCACTAACTGTTTCACACGCTGATCGGCGCACAGTGGCCGAAATGCCTGCTGTACCACCGGATTATGTGCGGCATACCCCGCGAGATACAGCGCATGGATGTCGTCCGGCGAGGTGATACCGGCGCCGCGCAGGACATCGACCGCGGCACTCACCACCGGCGGCAGGCCCGACTCCGTCAGATCCCCGGCGGAAACCGGTGGGAGCTCCCGAGAGTCGACCACCCGTGCCGAGCCATCCGCCGAGGCCGTCAGCAGCGCGACGGTCAACGCCGCCGAACCGAAGTCGATCACCGCGATCCGCGAACCCCCCGGGGCCGGAGCGATTCCGGTGGTCGGGCCGGACACATCGACACCCGTCAAGACAATCCCCTCCCCTGGACCACTGCGACCTCGATCGTAACCCGCGCAAACGACCGCACCCGCCTCGGCGAGGCCGAGGCGGGTGCGGAAGCGGATTGCGGCGGAGGGTTACTCCGGGCGCAGCGTGAGGATGCGGGGACCGTTCTCGGTCACCGCGACCGTGTGCTCCCAGTGAGCGGCGCGGGAGCCGTCATCGGTGACGACGGTCCAATGATCGTCCAGCTCATGGGTTTCCGTGGTGCCGAGGGTGAGCATGGGCTCGATGGCCAGGACCGAGCCGACACGCAGCTCGGGGCCCTTGCCGGGAGCGCCCTCGTTCGGCAGGAACGGGTCCATGTGCATCTCACGGCCGATGGCGTGGCCGCCGTAGCCGGAGACGATGCCGTACTTGCGGCCGTGCAGCTTCTCCGCGGCGTAGGTGCCCTGCTCGATGGCGTGCGAGACGTCCGAGAGCCGGTTGCCGGGGATCATGGCGGCGATGCCGGCCTCCATCGAGAGCTTGGTCGCCTCGCTGAGCAGGCGGTCCGCCTCGATGATGGTGCCGACGCCGAAGGTCCACGCCGAATCGCCGTGCCAGCCGTCGAGGATGGCGCCGCAGTCGATGGAGACCAGATCGCCCTCGGACAGGATGTCGCCCTTGGACGGGATGCCGTGCACCACACGGTCGTTCACCGACGAGCAGATCGAGCCCGGGAAGCCGTGGTAGCCCTTGAACGACGGGATCGCATTGGCCTCACGGATGACCTGCTCGGCCACCTCGTCCAGCTCCAGGGTCGAAACCCCGGGCTTGGCGGCGTCGCGCACCGCCACCAGCGCGCGGCCGACGATAGCGCCGGCCGCCGCCATGGCATCCAGTTCACCGGCGGTGCGGAAAGGCACCACCCGCTTGCTCTTACGGCCGAAGACCATTCAGCGACCCAGGGCCTTGAGCGCGTTCTCGTTGACCTCGGTGATCTCGCCGACGCCCTCGACCGACACGACCTGGCCGTCGTAGTGCACCAGCAGCGGCTCGGTCTCCTCGCGGTAGACGCGCATGCGGTTGCGGATGACCTCTTCGGTGTCGTCGCCGCGGCCACGGGCCAGCATGCGCTCGACCACCACGTCCTCGTCGACCACGAAGGACAGCACGGCGTCGAGCTCCTTGCCCATGCCCTTCAGCATCTTCTCCAGCGCCTCGGCCTGATCCACGGTGCGCGGGTAGCCGTCCAGGATGAAGCCGTTGACGGCGTCCGGCTCGGCGATCCGGGCCTCGACCATGCGGTTGGTCACGTCCGACGGCACCAGGTTGCCGGCGTCGATGTACCCCTGGGCTTCCTTGCCCAGCGCGGTCTGCTGGTCGATGTTCGTGCGAAACAGGGCTCCAGTGGAGATGTGCGGAACACCGAGCTTTTCCGACAACAGTTCGGCCTGGGTGCCTTTACCGGCGCCGGGCGGTCCGAGCAGTACGAGTCTCACTTCAGGAACCCTTCGTAGTTTCGGTTCATCAACTGGCTCTCGATTTGTTTCACGGTATCGAGGCCGACGCTCACAATGATCAGCACCGCGGTACCACCGAACGGCAGATTCGTCACGCCGCCGGAGGCTCCGATGCCGAGGAGCAAGTTCGGCAGAACAGCGACAGCACCGAGGTAGATGGAGCCGGGGAGGGTGATCCGGCTCAGGACATAGTTCAGGTAATCGGCGGTCGGCTTGCCCGGCCGGTAGCCCGGGATGAAGCCGCCGAACTTCTTCATCTCGTCCGCGCGCTCCTCCGGGTTGAAGGTGATCGCGACGTAGAAGTAGGTGAAGAACACGATCAGGGCGAAGTAGATCGCCACATAGACCGGGTTGCTCGGGTTGACCAGATACTTCTGGATCAGCTCCTGCCACTTGGCCGGATTGCCCGTGCTCTTCTGGGTCAGCTGCGCCAGCAGGTTCGGCAGGTACAGCAGCGACGACGCGAAGATCACCGGGATGACACCCGCCTGGTTGACCTTCAGCGGCAGATAGGTCGAGGAGCCGCCGTACATCTTCCGGCCGACCACGCGCTTGGCGTACTGCACCGGAATCCGGCGCTGGCCCTGCTCGACGAAGATGACGCCGACGATGACCACCAGGGCGGCCGCGCAGACCAGGGCGAAGATGCCCACACCGCGGCTGTCCCAGATCATCTTGCCCTCGGAGGGGATACGGGCGGCGATACCCGCGAAGATCAACAGCGACATACCGTTACCGATGCCGCGCTCGGTGATCTGCTCGCCGAACCACATGACCAGGGCCGCGCCCGCGGTCATGACCAGCACGATGATGATCATGCCGAAGATAGAGGTGTCGTCGAGAATGTCCTTGGGGCAGCCACGCAGCAGCTGACCGCGGGAGGCGAGCGCGACCAGACCGGTCGACTGCAGGATCGCCAGCGCCACGGACAGATAGCGCGTGTACTGGGTCATCTTGTTCTGACCCGCTTGACCCTCTTTTCGCAGTTCCTCGAACCGCGGGATCACGACGGTCAACAGCTGGATGATGATGCTGGCCGTGATGTACGGCATGATGCCGATCGCGAACACGGACAGCTGCAGCAGCGCGCCGCCGGAGAAGAGGTTGATCAGCTGGTAGATACCGGCGGAGTCACCGCCGTTGACCAGATTGACGCACTCTTGAACGTTCTTGTAACTGACGCCCGGCGAGGGCAGTGACGCACCGAGCCGGTAGAGCGCGATCAGTCCCAGCGTGAAGAGAATCTTCCGCCGTAAGTCCGGGGTCCGGAAAGCCGACACGAAGGCGGAAAGCACAGATCCTCCTGGCTAACGACATAGGTCAGGCCACGGAATCAGCGCAGAGTACGCCGAGATCCATGACGGTGTTGGCAGACAACACTTGAACTTTAACAGCGACACCGGGCGAGCCCGCGACTCGCCCGGTGCCATTGCTACTTCAGGTTACCGTCAGGCCAGCTCGGTGGCAGTGCCACCCGCTGCGGCGATCTTCTCCTTGGCGGAGCCGGAGAACTTGTCGGCCGAAACCTGCACGGCCACAGTGATTTCGCCCTCGCCGAGCACCTTCACGAGCTCGTTCTTGCGAACGAGGCCGTTGGCGACCAGCTCGGCCTTGCCGATGGTTCCGCCCTGAGGGAACACGCGGGCGATGTCACCGACGTTCACGACCTGGTACTCGGTGCGGAACGGGTTGGTGAAGCCCTTGAGCTTGGGCAGACGCATGTGAATCGGCATCTGACCGCCCTCGAAGCGGACGGGGACGTTCTTGCGAGCCTTCGTACCCTTGGTACCGCGGCCCGCGGTCTTACCCTTGGAGCCCTCACCGCGACCCACACGGGTCTTCTCGGTCTTGGCACCCGGGGCAGGACGCAGGTGATGCAACTTGATGGTCATGCTTAGACCTCCTCAACTTCCACGAGGTGGCGCACGACGTTGATCAGGCCGCGGTTCTGCGCGTTGTCCTCACGCGTCACGGACTGGCGGATCTTGCGCAGCCCGAGGGTGCGCAGCGACTCGCGCTGATTCGCCTTGGCGCCGATGCTGGACTTGACCTGGGTCACTTTCAGCTGTGCCATATCAGACTCCCTGTCCCGCGCGCGCACGCAGCATGCCGGCCGGGGCCACGTCCTCGATCGGCAGGCCACGACGGGCCGCGACCTCTTCGGGACGCTGCAGCATCTTCAGAGCCGCAACCGTGGCGTGCACGACGTTGATGGCGTTGTCGCTACCGAGCGACTTGGCCAGAACATCATGGATGCCGGCGCACTCCAGAACGGCACGGCACGCGCCACCGGCGATCACACCGGTACCGGGCGAAGCCGGACGCAGCATGACGACACCGGCAGCCGCCTCACCCTGAACCGGGTGGGTGACCGTGGAGCCGATCATCGGAACGCGGAAGAAGTTCTTGCGAGCCTCTTCGACACCCTTCTGGATGGCCGCGGGAACTTCCTTGGCCTTGCCGTAGCCGACGCCGACGAGACCGTTGCCGTCACCGACGATCACGAGGGCGGTGAAGCTGAAGCGACGACCACCCTTCACGACCTTGGAGACGCGGTTGATCGCGACGACGCGCTCGAGCTGGTTCTTCTCGGCGGCATTGTCCCGACGATTGTCGTCGCGACGGCCGCGACCGCCACCACGCTGATCGCGGTTGTCGCTGCCACTGTTCTGTCCGGCGGGACCGTTGCTTCCGCCGTCACGCCGCTGACGTCCCGGCATCAGACGTTCCCTTCGTTCGCAGTGTTGATCATCAGAACTTCAGCCCACCTTCACGGGCGGCGTCGGCGAGAGCCGCGATACGGCCGTGGTAGTCGTGACCACCACGGTCGAACACGACCGCCTCGACGCCGGCAGCCTTGGCGCGGGCGGCGATGAGCTCGCCGACCTTGGCGCCCTTGGCGGACTTGTCACCCTCGAGCGCACGCACATCGGCCTCGATGGTCGACGCGGCGGCAATGGTCTTGCCGGCCGAATCGTCGATCAGCTGGGCGTGCAGGTGGCGCGCGGAGCGGTTGACCACCAGGCGCGGACGCTCGGTGGTGCCGACGACCTTCTTGCGCAGACGGAAGTGACGACGCGTCTTCGACAGGCGGCGCGAGGTCGAGGCGTCCTTGCCGATCGGCTTACGAGCGGCCTTCTGCTTTTCGGTTTGTGCCATGGCTTACTTACCCGTCTTTCCGACCTTGCGGCGAACGACCTCGCCGGCGTAGCGGATGCCCTTGCCCTTGTACGGATCGGGCTTACGCAGGCCGTGGATCACCGCGGCGATCTGGCCGACCTTCTGCTTGTCGATGCCGGACACCGAGAACTTGGTCGGGGACTCCACCGCGAAGGTGATGCCCTCGGGGGCGTCGACCGGAACCGGGTGCGAGTAACCCAGGGCGAACTCGAGGTTCGAGCCCTTGGCCGCCACGCGGTAACCGACGCCGAAGATTTCCATCTTCTTCTCGTAACCCTTGGTGACGCCCTCGATCATGTTGCTGATCAGGGTGCGGGTCAGGCCGTGCAGCGAGCGGTTCTGACGCTCGTCGTTCGGACGAACGACCTCGAGCTCACCGGACTCCGCCTTGACGACGGTGATCGGCTCGGCGACAACGTGGGACAGGGTGCCCTTGGAACCCTTGACCGACACGTTCTGGCCGTCGATGGTCACCTCGACGCCGGCGGGAACCGGGATCGGCTTCTTACCGATACGCGACATTGTTCCTACCTCCCTTACCAGACGTAGGCGAGGACTTCGCCGCCCACGCCCTGCTGCTTGGCCTGACGGTCAGTGAGCAGACCGGAGGACGTGGAGATAATCGCCACGCCGAGGCCGCCGAGCACCTTGGGCAGGTTGGTGGACTTCGCGTAAACCCGGAGGCCCGGCTTCGACACGCGGCGCACACCCTGCAGGGAGCGCTCGCGGCTCGGGCCGTACTTCAGGTCGACGATCAGGTTCTTGCCGACGGGGGCGTCTTCGACGCGGAAGTCGGCGATGTAGCCCTCGCGCTTGAGGATCTCGGCGATGTTCACCTTGAGCTTCGAGTGCGGCGCCTTCACCTGATCGTGGTACGCCGAGTTGGCGTTGCGCAGACGAGTCAAGAAGTCTGCGATGGGATCAGTCATGGTCATGTGTTTGACCGGTACCTTTCTCGCCGCGGTTCCCATTCAGCACCGTCTGAGATCGGCGGTCGTGGGCCTACGACAATTCGGGGCGGTCCAGCCGGGAGTGCCCGACCGGATCAATCGCTTGCGCCCGGAGCAACGCCGCACGCGAGAGCGCGTGCGGACACAGCTGTGCCCGAGCAACCGGTCTAGTGTAGACAACCCCTGATCAGCGACCAAATCGAGGTCCGCGTCACATCAACGCGGCGACCCGAGGCAGTAGACCTTCGGCATGATCTCGCCGGCCTGTTGATAGGAGTAGCTCGCGATGGAGCCCGCGACGCGGTCGCAGAGGGATTTGTCGAGAACCGAGCTGAGGATCTTGTACTTCGCGTCCGACGCGGTGCAGCCGGTGATCTCGACGTCGTTGGCGCCGGCCTTCTTCAGGCAGTCGCCGACCTTGGCGTTGTCGATCGTGCGGGTCGCGTCGGAATCCTTTGCGATCAAACAGAATACGATGCCGGTCCCGAACGCCCCGATGCCCTTCTTGGCCTTGAGCAGGTAGCTGTAGGTGGTCTGCGTGCCCGCCACGTTCTTACAGGCCGAATCCGTCATGAACTCCGAGCCGTCGGGACGGGCCAGGACGCGATAGACGGCGGTCGCGTCGGTGCACGGCGCCTTCTGCACAGCACCGCCCTTGGTGTCGGTGAGGCAATCACCCTTCTGCGCCGCGTTCGCCGCCCGAGCCGGATCAGCGCCCTTGATCCCGACGCAGATCGAGCCACTCCCCTTGTCCGTATATACGTACTCAGTTCCCGGCACATCCACACACCGGTTGTGCGGTTTGTCGCTACCCACCCGGTCGAGCACCACGAAGCCGGCGTCCGAGGACGAGCACGACACCTTGTCGAAGCCTTCGTCACCGGACTTCTTCAGACAGTCGCCCTGCGAGACATTGTTCGCCGAACCATCGATCAGCCCGCATCCGGTCGTGGTCAGAGCCAACCACACCGCCGCCACGGCCATTACCCAGCGCATCCGGAACCCACCCCCGATTAGAATCCGTCATTTCCGACGAACCGTCACGCTAGCGCGCAGGTGCGGCGACGGCCAATCGTCGTGGCGCGCAGCCCATCCGAAAGACCGCTCATTTGATCTGGGCCCACAACCACCAGCTGAGGTACAGATCGTCGAATGTCTTCCCTGGCGAGGAGGCCTCGACCAGCATGGTCTGGCCGTTGGGTTCCGCACTCGGGTGGGAGGCCATGACGAAGGTGGCCGATGGATCGGTCGGGCGCAGGAGAGCCATTGAGCCGCCCGGGGATTCGCGCTCGCGGACACGAACCGTGTGAGCGTCGACGTAGGTCTTCAGGTCCGCGGGGTTCGCGTATTCGGTGAAGACGGTCGTGAGGTCGTTGTCATCGTCGCAGATGATCTGCCGGACCGGGACCGGGTCACCTGGCCGCACGGTGATGGAACCCACTGCCGCACAATGCGCCCCGGCCCAGCCCGTGCCGCTCGGTTTCGACGGGAGCATTTGGTAGAACGACGTCACGAGAGGCCAGTACTCTCCCCAGGATTCGATCTTCTCCTCCGGAATGGGCTCCACCTGGTGAGCAAGTTTCCAGCAGACAGCGGAGATACCGAGACCGATCACGGCCGACACCGTCAGCGCCGCGGAGATGAACAGCACGGCGAGGCGGCGGGACGATACCTGGGTCATGCCGGAACGAACTCATTACCTCTGATGACCAACTCGGACTGAGGAGTCAGCGAAATTGCAGACCGCATCAGCTGGATGGGCATGGCGTCAGCATGCCAGGTGACCTTCTGGACCGGGACATGGTTGTTGAAGAAGAGATAGAATCCCTCCGGGACAGGCATTTTCACGCCGGGAAGACCGTCCCAGCAATATCCCGGTGTTTGCGTGAACTCGTTCAGGACAGCGTCTTGGGTGTTCGAACCCACCTGTGCCATGAGATCCCAGCCATCACCCCATCCGGCGGCTCGAGTGAGTTCTTCCAACCGCACCGGCTTCTTCTCGTACAGCGCATGTCGCATCTGCGCGTCGAGCGCAGTACTGGAACCGAGTGGCTCTCCCAGTGCATGGAGATCGAACTCTCCCGCACAAGCCTGCCGACCCGAATCCCGCGAGGCCAGCGAGCATGCGCCGACAACCGGCAGCATGAGCACGATCAACGCGAGACGCACGATCTTCATCATTCGATCCTACTTTCCACCGGGCAATGGAATGTCCGCCCCGGCGATGATGGCAGTGTCCGTAACCGGAATATTGCTCCTCGCAAGTTGAGGAACTCCACCATCGGGAGACTTGGCTATGACGACCATCTCGCCGCGATCGATCGACTCGATGATCTTCGCCCTCAGCTCGTCTGGCGAAGCACCGGGGTTTTCGTGCGCGATGGTCCGTCCTCGCTGGTTGTTGTAGAGATCCATCGCCTCACGGGCCGGCGGATTACCTGCGGTCTTCTCGTGCGCTGTCGCGTACTTCTTCGTCCAGTCCTCACCGAACTCTTGGCTCATGCGCGCGTTCCAGTACGAGTGACGTAAGGCGTCCGCTTGGCCGTCGGCAGCTGAGGCCTCATTCTGCTGGGTGTATTTGTTCGCGCTCGGGTTGTTCGCGCCACCCAGGGCTTCCGCGTCATTCTTGATCTCGAAGAATTTCAGCGCATTGGCCGGGTTCCCGCCCTTGAGAGGATTGGCGAGCTCATCCAGTGCGTCGTATTCCTCGGCGGTCATCTCGATGGGTTCCAGATCCGGATACTTCAGCCGGAGGATGTTCAGGAGGGTGTTGTCCGGCCACAGCTTGGTGCCCTTTTCCGAATCGTCCGTCTGGTATTCCTTCAGGATTCGAGCCAGGTCCGCGTCCGCAGGCATCGCGACCACGGCGGTTTTCACCGAGTCGGTCAGCGTCTCGAGGCAGCGCGCCACAGCCTGCGCGGCGAGCTTGTCGATCTCCTTGACGTCGTAGAACGCCTGCGTGAGATCACCACTCAACGACATCTGGGCCGCCGTCTTCAGCGCGACCGCGGCGGCGCCGTACGGCGAGGTGCTGGTCGCGGTCTCCCAGTTGGATTTTCGGGACCGCACATCACCGGTGGTGTCCTGGTAGAAGAAATCCCACTTCGATTCCTTGACCTCTTCGACCACCGACCGCAGCGTGGCGATTTTGACCGCGAGCTCGTGGTTCGCGTCGTCGATGGCCCTGGCCATGGCCTTGTACGAGTCGGCCGTCGTGGTGCCATCGGTTTTGAACTTCGCGGATACCCCGCGCACGGCCACACCGGCTTGGTCCCCGAAGTAGTCTTCGGACTTCTGCACCTTGCCGTCGGCATCGGTGCTCTCCCGTTCGATGGTGGTCGAGGCCTGCTGCACCTTCGCCACCACCAGGCTGAGCGCCGACAGGTCCCAGGCCAGGACCTCGGAGATCTTGAGCTTTTCAGAGTCGTCAGTCATTTGATCGCCTTGAACGCCTCGACGTTGATCTCTTCCGTCTTGTCGATCGCGTTCGCCGCCCCGTCCGTCGCGTCGGCGAATTCACGGAGCCGCTTGGCGTGCAGGGCGAGAACGCGATCCATGGCCTTCAGCGATTCCTCGGTCCGGGTCGCCAGGTCGCAGTGCGGCATCTTGGTCCGCGCCGATTCGCGGTCGTTGATGGCGACGCCGCTCCGGCCCTCCCCGCCGCCCTCCGCGAGCTTCGCGATGGTTTCCCCCGCTGTACGCTGGTCGGTCGCGAGCTGGCGGATCTTGGCGGTATCGAACTGCACGGCTCAGATTCCGAACGTGATGCGAAGGGGCGCAGGCTCTTCCCAGTCCTGCGCGGCCGGGCCGGGGGTGGCAGGTGCGGCCGCCCGACGGGCCTGCCGCTCGAGCTGCGCGTGGACCCGAGCGGCTTCTGCCTCGGCGCGCTGCCGGGCGGTGCGGTGGCACTGCACGATGACCCCGGCTAGCCGGTCCGCGTCAGCGCTCATGGCGTACGGGGAGATTCGCAGATCGGTGATCGCCCCATAGGCGTCCGATTCGACGATGACCAGTCCCTCCGAAGCCTGAGCGCGTCCTCGCACCTGAAGGATCGCATCATCGACCTGTTTGATCTTCTCCGCCAACAGATCCAGGTCTTCGGCCATCGAATTCCCCCTCGCCCCGTCATGGGGCACTGGAACTGGACCGATGCCCTATACGAGAAAACCTACAGGACCCGGCCGTCGGGGAGGATGCCTGGGCGGAAGGGTTCGACGCCGACGGTGCGGTGGATGCGGTCGGGGTGGATGAGGACCGCTACTCGTTGTTCGCCGTCGATCAGCCAGGGGAAGGTTTCGGCGTCGAGGTATTTCTGGGCCAGGCGGTCCATGATGTGGACGGCTTCCTGGCCTTCGATGAATCCCACTGCGCGGCCGCGGATTTCGATGCGGTCGTAGGGCTGGTCCGGGTCGAAGCTGGAGAGGGAGAGGCGGGGGTCGCGGCGGAGGTTCTGTTCCTTGATGCGGCCTACCGATGTGTTCATCACGATGTGCTCTGTGCCGTCGACGGTTTCGAGGCCGATCCACATAGGGGTGAGCTGGGGTGAGCCGTCCTCGTTCAGTGTGCCGACCGTCCAGAAACGGGCCTCCTCGAGCCATTTGCGAACGTCCCCAACAACTTCGACCGACATGCGTGTCCGTCCTTCCGCTCGAGCGACCTCGAGTGTAGGTCGGCGACGGGCGTGGATCGGGAATCTTCGAGGATCAGGTCGCGGGGGTGGTGGGAAAGCACATGGCCAGCCAGCCCGAGGCGGCGGGGATCAGGGATTCGCGCCACGCCGTCATGGTGGCGGTGGCCGGGGACCAGACGCGGCGATCGCTGTCGGGGCGGCGGACGTAGACGTCGCCGGTGGCCCAGAAGCGGCGGAAATCCGGGTGACGGCCGGACAGCTCCCGGACGATATCGGCGGTGACGGTGGTGTTCTCGGTGGCACCGAGGGCCGGCGCGGCGACGTAATAGTGGCGCAGGATGCCCACCATGTACGCGGCTTCGGTCTGCCAGTCCGGGAACACCAGCCGGGAACGAGGGTCGCCGAACAGCCAGTGGGCGATGCTGGGCGCCTCGGCGATACCGGGCATCAGGCGGCGGTACCGGTCGTTCGCGGCTTCCACGCCCCAATTCACCACCCACGCAGCGGGAATCGAGGTGAGCTGGTCGAGCAGCGCCGACATGTCGGCGGCGGAGGCGGCCTCGCCGAGCGCGAAACCGGGACGGCCGCCCAGGGCGCGCAGATGCTCACGCTCGTGCTCGTTGTCGCACACCGCGTCGGCCAGCGCCGACAACGCGCGGTCCCCCACAC
Source organism: Nocardia sp. CA-136227 (assembly GCF_050955695.1). Classification (NCBI taxonomy): domain Bacteria; kingdom Bacillati; phylum Actinomycetota; class Actinomycetes; order Mycobacteriales; family Nocardiaceae; genus Nocardia; species Nocardia sp. CA-136227. The sequence continues at coordinate 962,080 of NZ_CP192081.1, read as the reverse complement.
TGACCTTGTCGCCCTGCTCGAGTTTCTGCACGGTGCCGATACCGAGGTGGGCGTGCTGCGCGAACTCACGCTGGGTCCAGCCACGGCGCAAACGCAGGCGCTTCACGAATGCCGCCAGCGTCGGCATTTCGACGTCGACCCCGTTGTCGAACTGCATGTGTGAACCCTTTGCGGCCGTGCGAGATTGAGCTCCCCCGAATTGGGGGTAGAGCGCCCGACGCTACCACCAGGTTGGGACAGCTCCCGATCTTGCTCCCCGGATCGGCCGATTGACAGGATTGACCCTCGGTGGCGCCCTGGCCGCCATTGGAGGGGAGGGCCAGGTCGTTCCCGAATCGTGCGGGTCAACGGAGACCTGAACGCCGCGAGCCCCACCGAGACGAACCTCGGTGCGGCTCGCGGTCCAGTCCCGGACCGAAACCAACTGCGCCGACGCCGATTCGAATCGGCCGCGCAATCGGTCATCGGGGCGCCGGCGTCCCCGGAATCGATGAGCTCCCGCCCCGCGCTGCTAGGCTCCCCGGTCTGACGATGGGGGAAGGACCGGCTCATGCCCGGAATGATGGGGACGCCAACCGATAGACCGCGCAAGCGCTCACTGCGGGTGTCATATCTGCTCCCGGCGACGGTGGCGGCCGCGCTGGTATCGAGTGGGTGCGTCGCCGCCCCCTCGGAGCGTGCGGCCCCGACCACGTCCCTGCCGCCGACCGCCCTCACCACCCTGCGGCCGACGACCACGACACCGGTCCCGACGACCACCACACCAGCCGCGACCACCACCTCCGCCGACACCGAACCGACCGATGTGGCGATCTGCCTGGATCCGGAAACCAATGTCCGAGTCGACGATGACCTCTGCGACACCGACGCGGACACGTATTCACGCTTCTGGCTGCCTCATTCCTCGTCGCTGATCTACCCGGCCGTCGGCGCGGTCGTGGGTCTGACGCTGGGCAGCTTCATCCGGCCCGCCTTGGGCCGGGTCCTCGACCGCGGCGTCCCGACGGGCGGCGGACGGGTATTGCGCGGCGGGTTCGGCGGGCATCTTCCCAGCGGCGGCAGCTGAAGCCTCGTCGGCGATGACAATGCGCCGAAGGCCTGGAGGCATCACCGCACTCGGCCGCGAATCGTGCTGTATGGCCCGGATATACGTGCCTACTCGAGTGGTGTGGTGGGCGCGCAGGTGCGGTCTTCCGCCGGGAAGCTTCCATCGCCGAAGTAGCGGTTGGTGGTGTCGAGGATGCAGGTGCTCAGACCCGGGCGCAGCACCATGTGGATCCTGGTGTCGGTCAAGGTGATCAAGCGCGACCCCGACATCTGCTGGTGGAGTGCTACGGCATGGGGGTAGGGCGTCCGGTTGTCGCCGGTGGCCTGCAGGATCAGTGCGGGCACGGGATTGTCGACCACGGTGGGCGGTTCCGGGGGCGGCGACCAGAATGCGCAGGGTTGAATATTGTTGGCCAGTGCGGCGAAGATCGGCTGACTCGGACGCGCCGCCTGGATCGCGTTCCAGTACCAGGCGGGGTCGGCGGGCATCGGTGCGTCCGCACACCAGATCTGCACCATGACCGAATCTTCCCCCTGCTTCTCGGCCTCGATCTGCTGGTGCAGCTGTGGGGGCACCTGCGGCGTGCGTCCGTCGGCCGCGTCGGCGACGGCCCGTACCGATGACGCCAGAGCCTCGTTCAATCGCGCGTCCCGCAACATCGTCCACAGCAGGTTCGGCAGGAGATGATCGTCGAAACCGAAGCCCTCGACCACGATCGGCGACAGTGACGCACGGTCGATCAGGTCCTCGACTCCACGCCGTACCGCGGTCGCCGAGTCGCCGAGGTGGTACTGCTGGTCACGCGCGGCGACCCAGTCGGCCCAGTCGTCGAAGGCCGCTTCCACCGCAGGCCCCCAGTCCTGCTGCAACCCCAGCCAGTAGCGCCGCGGATCGATGACACTGTCGAGCACCATGCGATCGGATCGATCGGGGAACAGCTGGGCGTAGACCGCACCCAGGTAGGTCCCATATGACACGCCGTAATAGCTGATGCGGTCCTCACTCAACGCGGCACGGATCACGTCCATGTCGCGGGCGGTGTTGCGAGTGCTGAGCTGCCGCATCCAATCCCGATCGCCCACCAGGCAATCGGCGGCCAGCTGTGCCTGCAGGACTGTTTCGGCGACGAATCCGGGGAACCCGACACCGGCCGAGCGGATCGAGCTGGCGACCGGCCATCCGCACCGCTGGTGCCGCCCGGAACGGGCGACTCCCCGCGGGTCGAATCCGATCAGGTCGTAGTGGCTCAGCACATCCGGTTCGAGAACATCACCGACGAGATCGAACGCATCGAGCCCCGGCGTGCCCGGTCCGCCCGAGTTGGTCAGCAGCACACCGCGACGGTGTGCCACGTCGCGGGCCGGGATCCGCGAGACGACAATGGTGATGCTCGGCCCGTCCGGCCTGCCGTAATCGAGTGGCACGGTGACATCCGTGCAGGCCGCGCCCTCCGCCGTCAGGGCCGCATCCTCGCAGGTACGCCAGTCGAGATGTTGCTGATGAAAGCGCGCCAACGGATCTCCCGGTTCAGCGCCCGCGACACCCGAAGCAGGGGCCACCGTGACCGCGAGTACGGCGACGATCACCGTCGCGACAACACCCCACACATCATTCAGCGAACTTCGGGGGCGACGCTCAGGGGACGTGATCGCGTACGGATCTCCAACACCCACGAGGACAAGACCTTTCAGCAAGTCGAGATCGAATCGCACCGGGAGCCACCGCCAACCACCCAGCCGCGCGTAAATCAGTCCGGGTCAACCGCAAATCTGGGCAATTCCGGGAAACCCGCGGAATTCCGCGTCTCGGCCACGTATTTCGCGGTGGGTTGGCGAACCGAGTGTAGCGTCCGATCACTGGATGGCCGGCCAGGCGAAAAGTCGCGCCGAAACCGGTACCACCCACATCCGAAACCCTGCCCGCAACCGCCCTTTTCGGATAAATCGTCACATTTAGTGCGGCCAGGCGCGGCAACAACCAAATCCGGGCAGTTCAGTATTTCCGGACACCGCTGGCGATTAGGGTGCCCCACTCTGTGTGGCGTACCGCACACCGGTGAATTCGATGCCTAAGGTCTGGTGCGGTCCGCCCCATCAGGGGCAGCTGAGTGGAGGGATTCGAAGAGTGAAGTTCGAGAAGATCACCGCCGTCGTCTTCATGGCCATCTCGGCCGTGGGTATTACCGCGGCAACCGCCCATGCGGAGCCGGCCGTCGCCGAGCAGCCGGCTGCGGCGGACGTCATTTCCGGTGTGGATCATGAAATCGGGTACCAGATCACCATTTCGCCAGTCGACAAGGTCATCACGACCACCGTTCAGAATGGCAAGTTCGAGATGGCGCGAAACGGCGCGGTGGTGCTCGAGTCCGGCAATGGAGCGGTGATGACCGAAATGCCGCAACGGTTCGCCGTCGACGGGCGTTCGATTCCGCTCGTGCAGCACATCGCTGCGGACGGCCGCACCTTGACGCTGACACCGACCCCGACGGCGGAAGACACTGCGCAACTGAAGAACATCAGCTCCTACGACCGCCTGAAGGAACAGATCGACAAAAACCTGCCCGGCGTCGCCGCCGGCGCCATTGTGGGCGGCCTTCTCGGGGCGTGCGTGTTCCTGTTGTGGGGCCTCACCATTCCCGTGGGTGCGCTGATCGGCGCGACCATCGGCGGATACGTGACAGGCGGCCCGGAGTTCCTCGACGCCGTAACGGCGTGGGTCACCGCCCAGCCGTGAAACCGGAAAGTGAGTAAGGGCCAACTGGTCGGGGTCGAGGAGCAGCTGCGAGAAATCGGCATTGACGACAATGCCGAAGGCCCCCACCGGGACGAATCTCGGTGGGGGCCTTCGGGTGTGGAGTTGTCAGCTCACGAGGAGCTTCGGCTCACCAGGACGACTTGTGGACGCCCGGGAGCTCGCCGCGGTGGGCCATCTCGCGCAGGCACACGCGGCACAGGCCGAACTTGCGGTACACAGCGTGCGGACGACCGCAGCGCTGGCAGCGGGTGTAGGCGCGCACCGCGAACTTCGGCTTGGCGTTGGCCTTGTTGATCAGAGCCTTCTTAGCCATGGATCAGTTCTCCTTGAACGGGAAGCCGAGGGCCTTCAGCAGGGCGCGGCCTTCTTCGTTGTTGGTCGCGGTGGTCACCACGGTGATGTCCATACCACGCGGACGGTCGATCTTGTCGACGTCGATCTCGTGGAACATCGACTGCTCGGAGAGACCGAAGGTGTAGTTGCCGTGGCCGTCGAACTGCTTCGGCGAGAGACCGCGGAAGTCGCGGATACGCGGAAGAGCGATCGAGATCAGACGGTCCAGGAACTCCCACATGCGGTCGCCGCGCAGGGTGACCTTCGCGCCGATCGGCATGCCCTCACGCAGCTTGAACTGCGCGATGGACTTGGTGGCCTTGCGGATCTCGGGCTTCTGGCCGGTGATCAGGGTGAGGTCGGCGACCGCACCGTTGATCAGCTTCGCGTCACGGGCGGCGTCACCGACACCCATGTTCACGACGACCTTCACAACGCCCGGGATCTGCATCACGTTGGCGTAGTTGAACTCGTTGTTCAGGGCCGGCTTGATTTCCTCGCGGTAGCGGGTCTTCAGGCGGGGCTGAACCTTGTTCTCGGTAGAAGTCATCTCAGATGTCCTTCCCGTTGCGACGGGAGATGCGGACCCGCTTGCCGTTCTCATCGGTGCGGTAGCCCACGCGGGTCGGCTTGCCGTCGGAGTCGACGACCATCACGTTGGAGGCCTGGATCGGCGCTTCCTGGGTGACGATGCCGCCCGAGCTGGCGCCACGCTGGTTCGCGGAATCCGCGACGTGCTTCTTGATGCGGTTCACGCCCTCGACGAGGACCTTGCCGGTCGCCGGGAAGGCCTGGATGACCTTGCCCTTGGCGCCCTTGTCCTTGCCCGAGATCACGATGACCGTGTCGCCCTTGTGCACCTTCATGGTTACAGCACCTCCGGGGCCAGCGAGACGATCTTCATGAAGCGCTTCTCACGCAGCTCACGGCCGACCGGGCCGAAGATGCGGGTGCCACGCGGATCGTTGTCCGCCTTGATGAGCACCGCGGCGTTCTCGTCGAACTTGATGTACGAGCCATCCGGGCGACGACGCTCCTTGACGGTGCGCACGACGACGGCCTTGACGACCTCGCCCTTCTTGACGTTGCCGCCGGGGATGGCGTCCTTGACAGTGGCGACGATGATGTCACCGATGCCGGCATAGCGACGCGACGAACCACCGAGAACGCGGATGCAGAGGATCTCCTTGGCACCCGTGTTGTCGGCGACGCGCAGTCGCGACTCTTGCTGAATCACTTCAGCTCCTCCTAGACCTGGACGAAATGCACGCCGGATTGCCGACCCGACGGGCATGGTCAGTTGCCCCTCAACGCGCGCCTGCCAGCGGTTTTTCACCAAACTGGGAGAACAACCACTGTGGGTTCGCGGCCGAAGTGCGGGCATAGCTCCCGCAGGCAACCGGAACAGTTTAGCGAAGGCCCAGGTCGTACCCAAATCAGGGGGTTCGGCGCGGATTCAGGGGTTCCTCAGCCGGGTCCACTAGCGTCGGCTCGAGCAACGTACGAGCAATCCGATTATCCGGTAGAGGAGATTCGCGTTGACTTCCGAGCGTCCGGCTCTCGACCGCCGTGGCTTCCTGATCGCGCTGGGGCTGGTGCCCGCCGCGGCCGTGCTGGCCTCCTGCGACAAGAACGATGCCCCAGCCACGAAACCGACCTCGCTGATCGGTCCCGACCTGGCCGGATCGGATCCGACGATCCGGCCGCAGGACGACCTGTACCGGTTCATCAACGGGAAATGGCTGCGTGAGTACCAGCTGCCGCCGGACAAGTCGTCCTTCGGCACCTTCGACGAGGTGCAGGAACGGGTGGAGCAGCAGCTCAAGGAGATCATCGAGGGGATCAGCGACCCGAAGGGCGGATCCGACGCGCAGCGGATCCGCGATCTCTACGACGGCCGCATGGACAAGGATGTCATCGAGCAGCTCGGCATCACGCCGCTCAACGATCTGTTCGAGCAGATCGACCGGGCCGCGACCAAGGCCGACCTCGCCAAGGTGATGGGCTCGCTGCCCGGCGTCGGACTGATCGGGATCGGAGTGGGACCCGACCCGAAGGACTCCAACGCCTATCTGGCCGGGGTCTCGCAGGCGGGTCTCGGGCTGGACGAGCAGTACTACCGCAAGCCCGAGAACGCCGACAAGCTCGCCAAGTACCGGACCTACATGCAGCGCATCGCGGCCGGCGCCGGGTTCGCCGACCCCACCGCCCTGGCCGACCGGGTGGTCGACCTGGAGCAGCGGATCGCCGGATTCCATTGGGACAATGTGAAACTGCGCGACACCGACGCCACCTACAACCTGAAGACGTGGGCCGACCTGACCGCGCTGGGGCCGCAATTCGATTGGGACCCTTGGCTGGCGGGCACCACCGACCGGCCCAAGGACCTGTTCGGCAAGGTCAATGTGGGCGAGCCGTCGTTCATCACGGGCGCGGCGCAACTGTGGGCCCAGGTCGACATCCCCGCCTGGCGTGAATATCTGAAGCTGGGGCTGGTGCGCGGCTTCGCCACCTATCTGCCCAAGGCCATCGCCGACCCGAACTTCGACTTCTTCGGCCGGGAGATGGCGGGCCTGCAGCAGCGGCCCGACCTGTGGAAGTCCGCGGTGTCCACGGTGAACGGGGCGGTCGGCGAGGCGCTCGGAAAACTGTACGTGGACAAGCACTTCCCGCCCGAGGCCAAGAAGCGGGCGCTGGAGATGGTCGGCGATGTGCGCGCGGCCTATCGGGACAACTTCAAGAATTCGACCTGGATGTCGCCGCCCACCCGGGCGGCGGCCATCGCCAAGCTGGAGAAGATCGACGCCAAGATCGGCTACCCGGACAAGTGGGAGGACTACGGCAAGCTCACCATCACCCGCGGCCGGTTGATCGAATCCCTGCGCGCCTCCGCGGCCTTCGACGCCAACCGCATGTTCGACCGGCTGGGGACGCCTGTGGACAAGTCGGAGTGGAGCATGCCGCCGCAGACGGTGAACGCCTACTACAACCCCAGCGCCAACGAGATCGTCTTCCCCGCGGCGTTCCTGCAGCCGCCGTTCTTCGACCCGAACGCCGCGCCCGCGGTGAACTACGGCGCGGGCGGCGCGGTCATCGGTCACGAGATCGGGCACGGCTTCGACGATCAGGGCGCGAAGTTCGACGGGGACGGCAACCTGAAGGACTGGTGGACCCCGCAGGACAAGGCCGCCTTCCAGGCCAAGACCGAGCAGCTCATCGCGCAGTACAACACGCTGGTGCCCGAGGGTCTGCCCGCCGATCAGCATGTGAACGGGGCGCTCACCGTCGGCGAGAACCTGGCCGACCTGCGCGGACTGGAGATCTCGCTGGCCGCGTACCGCATGGTGCAGCAGCGCGCCGGGACCGCGACGCCCGACTACAAGCCGATGTTCGAATCCTGGGGCCGCACCTGGCGGACCAAGATGACTGACCAAGCGCTGGAACAGCAGCTCGCCGATGATCCGCACTCGCCCGCGGAATTCCGGTGCAACCAGGTGGTGCGCAATCTCGGCGAGTTCTACGCGACCTACGACGTGAAGGAAGGCGACAAGGCGTACCTGCCGCCGGACCAGCGCGTCACCCTCTGAGCGATCAGCCCGCGCGATCGGGAGGCTCGCGACAGCCCGCGCGGGGCCGCCTTCCCCGGTAGCCTCGCGTCGGTAATGCAGCTTCACGAGAGGTAGTGCCTGTGACTTCGTCGGGTTCGGCGCGCTTGGATCGTCGCGCATTCCTGATCGCCCTCGGGCTGGTTCCGGCCGCGGCCGCCTTGGCCTCCTGCAGCAAGGGTTCGGCGGCGAAAACGCTGACGGGACCGGATCTTTCGGGAGCCGACGAGGCGGTCCGGGTGCAGGACGACCTGTACCGGTACGTCAATGGCAAGTGGCTGCGGGAGTACCAGCTGCCGCCGGACAAGCCCGCCTTCGGTGCGATCAGCGAGGCCAACGAGCGCACGCTGAACCAGCTGCGGGAGATCATCGACGGGATCAAGGACCCGGAACCGGGTTCGGACGCGCAGAAGATCCGCGACCTCTACGACGCGCGCGTCGACTGGGACACCGTCGAGAAGCTCGGGATGTCGCCGCTGCAGGAGCTGTTCGACCAGGTCGACAAGGCCGCGACCAAGCCCGACCTGGCGAAGGTGATGGGCGCGTTGCCCATCGGCGGGCTGATCGGGATCGGCGTCAGCATCGACCGCAAGAACTCCAACGCCTACATCCCCGGGATCGGGCAGTCCGGGATCGGGCTGGAGGAGGACTACTACAGCAAGCCGCAGTACGCCGAGAAGCTGAAGGGGTACCGGGTCTATCTGGAAGCGATCGCCAAGGGCGCCGGGTTCGCCGATCCGAGCGGCATGGCGCAGCGGATCCTCGACCTGGAGACCCGCATCGCGGCCGTCTTCTGGGATCGGGTGCGGCGCCGCGACGCCGACGCCTCCTACAACCGCATGACCTGGCAGCAGCTGACCGAACTCGGCCGCGGCTTCGACTTCGAGCCGTGGCTGGCCGGATGCACCGACAGGCCCAAGGACCTGTTCGCGGAAGTGGTTGTCGCGCAGCCGTCCTACATCACCGCGGCCGGGCAGATCTGGGCCGACACCGATATCGCGATCTGGCGCGACTATCTGAAGCTGTCGGTGGTCCGCGCCTACGCGCCCTACCTGCCGATCGCGATCAACGACGCCTACTTCCAGTTCGCCGGGCGGGTCATGCGCGGGCAGCAGGAGCGGCAGGAACGCTGGAAGTACGGCGTCAACCTGGCCACGTCGCAGCTGCCCGAATCGCTGGGAAAGCTGTACGTGGACAAGCACTTCCCGCCCTCCGCCAAGGACGAGGTCAAGCGGATGGTGGACGACCTGCTGGCCGCCTACCGCGAGAACTTCCGCAACTCGGCCTGGATGACCCAGCCCACCCGGGACGCGGCGCTGGCCAAGCTGGACAAGATGCGGGTCAAGATCGGGTACCCGGACAAGTGGGACGACTACTCGAAGCTGACCATCACCCGCGGCAAGCTCATCCAATCCCTGCTCGCCATCAACGCTTTCAACAACAAGAAGGACTGGGACCGGCTCGGCACGCCGGTCGACAAGTCCGAATGGGGCATGAGCCCGCAGACCGTCAACGCGTACTACTCGGCGACCAATAACGAGATCGTCTTCCCCGCCGCGTATCTGCAGCCGCCGTACTTCGACAAGGACGCGCAGCTGGCGGTGAACTTCGGCGCGGTCGGCGCGACCATCGGCCACGAGATCGGGCACGGGTTCGACGATCAGGGCCGCAAGTACGACGGCGACGGCAATCTGCGGGACTGGTGGACGCCGGAGGACAAGGCCGCCTTCGAAGCCCGCGCGGCCAAGGTGGTCGCCCAGTACGACGGCCTGGTGCCCGAAGGGGTGACGCCCGAGAACAAGGTGAACGGCAAACTCACGCTCGGCGAGAACCTGGCCGACCTGCGCGGACTCCAGATCGCGCTGGCCGCCTACCGGCTCGCCGAGCAGCGCGCGGGCAACGCCAACCCGGACTACCGCACCATGTTCCTGTCCTGGGCCCGGGGCTGGCGGGCGAAGCAGACCCCCGAGCTCACCGCCGAGGGTCTCTCCGACACCCACTCCCCCGACGAATTCCGGTGCAATCAGGTGGTCCGCAACCTGCCGGAGTTCTACAGCACGTTCGGCGTCACCTCCGGCGACAAGCTCTTCATGCCCGAGGACCAGCGCGTCACCTTCTGACCGGCGTGGACCCGGCCGCTCAGGCCGGGTCCGTCAACTCCCGGGGTGCGGCCTGCCGCCACGAGTCGGTGACGATGGCGTCCAGCTCGTCGCGATCGTCCAAGGCGGCCAGGCGAACCCGGACCCAGGCGTTGCCCGCCTCATGCGGGGCGATCCAGAACTTGTCGGGCTCGGCCTGCACGAGTTCGTCGCGGTCGGCGATGGGGCACCGGACGGCCATCGAGGTCTCGTTCTCGGGCAGGGTCAGGAACAGTTTCCCCGCGACCCGGAAGGTCGGCATCTGCCATTCGAACTGCTCGGAGGTGCGCGCCAGCGAAAGCGCCACCGCCCGAACATCATCCCCGGTCACCGTCATGCGATCGATCCTCCCAGGCGGGTCCGACAACCGGTTCAGGCGGCGGGGGTGCCCAGGATGACGCTGCCCACGTTGCATTCCTCCAGCTCGGAGACGCCGGTGGCGGCGGTGAACGCGGCGGTGTCGGAGAAGCCCTGGGCCACCGCGCCCAGACCCATGGCGGTGGCCGCCAGATAGAGGGTCTGCATGAGGACGCCCACGTGTTTGAGCATATTGGCGTAGGCGACCGACTCGTAGGACCACATGACCCGGCCCGCGCGCGCCGAGATCAACAGCAGCAGCTGGGGTTCGGACGCGTTGGCCAGGGTCGCCGTCGTGGTGCGGAGCAGACGCTCGACCTCGGGGGAATCGGCGGGGGCCACCGGGCGCAGGACGTGGTCGAAGGAGTCGTAGTGGTACATGGCGGGGGGCAGGCCCTCGACATTGCGGACCACCGGGTAGAGCTCCAGTTCGTGGACGCCGCCACCCGAAGGGTAAGGGCGGGAAGCGAGTTCGCCGCCGTCCGGAGTCCGTTCCACCGAGCGGGTGCGGGCGGTCCGGTAGAGCAGTTCCGCCAGCTGGGCCAGGGTGATGGGGTTGCTGTCGTCGAAGGCGCGGTGGGAGCGGCGGTCCTCGATCACGGCCGTCAGGGACGGGTCCGAGGCGCGCAGCGCGGCCAGATCGGGGGCCGGGAGCGCGATCGGATCGCCCGGGTAGGCCGGACGGTGCGCGGGGAGCTGCGGGAACTCGTCCTTCGCCCACGCCGTCGGGCCGAAGTTGTCCCAGGTGACCGTGCGGGAGCCCAGCGTGCTGCGCCGGTGGAACCACAGGTCGGGGGCGCTCCAGCTGCGGGTGGTGAAGTCGCCGGACTCGGTGGACGGGTCGGCGGTGAAGCCGCCCCAGACCAGGTCCGCGGCGATGCGGGCCGAAAGATGCTCGGGCAGGCCGAGTTCGGACGGGCTCGCACCGCCCGCCAAGGCGAGCAGGCGCGGGTCGTGCACGCGCACGTCGCACCAGGAGGTGGGGTGTTCCAGCACCAGGCCCTCCGAATCACGGTGGATCACCGTGAATTTCGAGAGGGGGGCCGCCGCCGCGCCCGCCGGACGGGCGGGCGGGGTGGCGAAGGGGCGCAGGGTGTAGAGGTCCCGATCGCCGTCACGAACGGTGACCTCCAGCCAGCCCTGACCGGTCAGACGGTCGAGCAGCGGTGTCACCGAATCGGATTCGGGCTCCAGCTGGGTGAGCGTCGCCGGGCCGCGGTTGAGGGTCTTCAGGGCCTGGCTCTGGGGTGCGGTCAGGCCCGTCAGCTTCTCGTTGCGGGGCGGGTTCAGCAGGACCGCGCCGCCCGGCATCGTCAGGCAGGTGACGCCGGGGCGCAGGGCGTAGCGGTGGTCGGCGCGGGTCATTTGGCGGCGTTGGCCAGGGCCGGCTCGAGCTTGTCGAGCAGGTAGGGCAGGGCCAGCGGGGTGGGCTGGTTGATGGCGCTGATCTCCTGGACGGTGAGGAAGACGATGGAGTTCTTCTTCACGGAGGGCAGGTCGTTGTACCCCGGCAGGGCGCGGTACTTCTCGTCCAGGCCCGGCGAGTAGCCGGCCAGCAGCAGGTCGGAGTTCAGTTCGTCGAGGCGCTCCGGCGACAGGGCCAGGCGGCCGCCGTTGCCGCCCTGCTCCACCAGGCGCTGCGGGATGGTCATGCCGAGCTGGGTGAACAGGCGGCTGGATCCATCCTTCGGGTCGGTGAGGACCATCAGCTGCGACGGCCCGGCCAGCCAGGAGCTGATGAAGGTCTTGCCCTTCAATCCCGGATTGCGCTGCGCGATGCCGTCGATGCGGCCGTTGAGGTCGGCGACCACCTTGTCGGCGGCGGCGGTCTTGTGCAGCACCTGGCCCAGCGCGTGCACCTGGTCGGCCCAGGGGGTCACGGCTTCCTTGGTGAGGCCGGGCAGGGTGGGCGCGACCTTGGACAGGTCGCCGTAGGTCTTGGCGTCGGCGATGAAGGGGTCGGCCAGGATCAGGTCCGGGTTCAGCGCGGCGACCTGTTCGGCCAGACTTCCGGTGGTCGAGAGGGCCTTGGACTGCGACAGCGCGGCCGGCTCCCAGGGCGGGGCGCCCTTGCTGAGCACGGCGATGTTGTCGATGTAGCCGACCGGGGTGACGCCGAGCGCCTGTGCGGTGTCGAGCCACTGGTTGCCCAGGGCGACGATGCGGGTCGGGGTGCCCTCGACCGTGGTCTGGCCGTGCGCGTGGGTGATGGTGACCGGGGCGCCGCCGCCGGAGGCGGTGTCGTCGGAACTGGATCCGCAGGCCGTGAGCCCGAGCGCGAGCAGGCCTGCGACCGCCGCGAGGGCGGCCCTTGCGGTGAACGACCGCGACTTCATCGTGCTCTCCTTCTGCTCTGCCCGACCGGATCGACCGAGCGCGCCCGGCCGAAACGGCCAAGCGGTAGGTGAGCCTAGCCTAATTTTCTCCCGAGTTGCAGACCGTTGTCGCCGATTCGATCCCCGAAGGGGTGGCCGATCGTGCCCTTCATGGATTAGGTTAGGGTTGCATAAGTTAGTACCGGGGGTTTGGAACGATGGAGCGTGCGGTGCCGGATTCACTGTCCGCCGTCGAGCGTCACCGGCTCGCGGACGAATGGGCCAATGGGGTCGAACTGTACGACGTCCCCTCGGTATCCATGCTCATCGACTGCGGACGCCGCGTGCCGTCACTGCGCACGGCCGTCCGCTGCGGCGGGCACATCCTCACCTATGCCGAACTCTACGAACGGCTCGACGGCGGCGTGACCGGCACGGCCGGACCCACCCTCGACGATCTGGCCCGCATCCTCTGCGATATCGCCAGCGCCGCCGAATTCGGCACGGTGCTGGCCGAACTGGGCCCCACCGGCACCGGACTGAAGCCGGTCGCGGTGGCCGCGGCCGCCGACGACCGCCGCGCGGTGGCCGCCGATCAGCGCTCCTGTCAGATCGACCGCGCCTACGGCTCGCCGGATTCGCGACTGCTGGCCACCCGCTGGGACACCACCGACGCCGCGGTCGAACTGCTGGCCGCACTGGCCGACGGGGCGACACTGGTCCTGGCCACGGCCCCGCAGCGCGCCGACGCGGGCGCCCTCGCCGAACTCATCGCGCTGAGCGCGGCCACCCACGTGGTGGCCGACGCCGACACCCTGGCCAACCTCGCCTTCCTCCCCTCCCCCGCGCTGCCCACCGTGCGCCGCTGGGACGTGTTCGGGAACGACTGCCCGGCTGCGCTGTCGGCGCTGCTGCACGAACTGGCTCCGGGCTCCTGCACCGGATTCGCCTACACCACACCGGAATACGCGGGCGTGGCGGCGCGCGGACCCCTGGACGGTTCGGGGCGGGTGCGGCCGATTCCGGGCGCTCGGCTGCTGGTGCTCGACGATGCGCTGCGGTTGGTGCCGCCTGGCCGGTCCGGCCGTGTGTACCTGGGCGGTTCGGCGCTGGCGCTGGAATTGGACGGCGCTGCCGAAGGATTCGTCAACGACCCGTTCGTGCCGGGCGGACGCCTGGCGCGGACCGATATCCACGGCGGCTGGACGCCCGACGGCTGGCTGCTGCTCGATCTGGAGGGATCCGCCGCTCCCGCGGCGCTGTCGGCCATCGAGGCGAGGCTCTCCATGCCGCACCACGGTCACCGTGGCGAATCCGCCGCCGCCTGATTCCTTCTCGGATACGAACGGCCGCCGACCTTTTCGAGGTCGGCGGCCGGTTTCGTCTCGTCTACCGCTGGGCGGCGGCCGCCAGCGCGGCCAGGCTGCGCTGCCACAGTTCGGTGAGGCGGGTGGCTTCCGCCTCGGTGAACAGGGTCTCGCTCCAGCGCCAATTCGTGGTCAGCTGCGGGCCTTCCGGGGTCGAGCCGATGCCCGCGATGACATCGAGGGCGTAGCGCAGCGGCAGCTCCGGTTCCGGATCCAGCGGCAGCGACTCGTTGAGCGGGCCGGTGAGCAGCGACCACGAGTCGGCGGCTTGGCCGCTGAGGTCCACGCGGCCCAGGTAGTTGAACTCGACCTGCGGGTGCCGCGCGGTGGCCAGCTCCGGCACGCCGGTGGTGTAGCGCAGCAGGCCGTAGTCCAGGCCGCCGTTCGGGATGGCGGACAGCTGCGCGGTCACCGCGTCCAGCAGAGCGCGCGCCGCCGCCGGATCCTGTTCGGCGCGTTCGATGTCCACCGTCGCGCCCGCGCCCAGGCGGACCGGGAACACGGTGGTGAACCAGCCGAGGGTGTTGCTGGTGTCGGTGCCGAGCAGGTCGTCGGCGCGACCGTGCCCCTCGAGCGCGATGAGCGCGCCGTGCGCGGGATCCTGGGCGCGCTCGCGCCGCCAGCTCGCCAGGGTGACGGTGAGGGCGGTGAGCAGGAATTCGCGCACGCCTTCGTCGCGGGTGAGGGAGGCCAGCACCCGCTCGGTCACGGGGACCGGGGTGACGGCCGTGGCGACCCGCAGCGACGACCAGGTGTCGGTGTCCGGGTACGGGATGCGGCGGCCGATGGCCGGGTCGGGGGCATCCAGCTGATCGCGCCAATACGCGCTCTGGGACAGGATTTCCGCCGACTCGGCGCGCTCGGCCATGCGCCGGGAGAACTCCCGGTACGAGGTGGACTCCGGCAGCGCGGCGCCCTCACCGAGGGCGGCGATCAGCAGGTGCCACGACACCACGTCGACGGCCAGGTGGTGGATGGTGAGCAGCAGGACGTCACCCTGATCGGTGCCGGAGAACCAGGCCGCGCGCACCATATCGCCGGTGCGCGGGTCGATCTCGTCCATCAGGACCCGGGCCACGCTGTGCACGGCCTCGGCCGTGTCGGCGGGATCGGTGATCTGGGTGAGGATGTCGGCCGCCCGCACCGTGCCGGGCGGCGCGGTGACCAGGCATGTGCCGTCCTCGGTGTCGGTGAGGCTGGAGCGCAGCGTGTCGTAGCCGTCCAGCACGCCCTGGAGCGCGGCCTCGATGCCCTGCCGGTCGATGCCGGTGGGCAGGCGCAGCAGCGCGGTCTGGGTGAAGCGGCGGTAGTTGCCGTACTCGTACATCCACGACACCACCGGAAGCGGGCGCACCGCACCGTAATCCGCGACCTTCTCGGCGGCGGCGGTCTCGGCCGCGTCGAGGGCGGCGGCCAGTTCCCGGATGGTGGGGGTGGCCAGGACCATGCGCGGGGTCAGGGTGAGACCGCGACGGCGGGCCTTGTTGACCAGGGAGATGGCGACGATGCTGTCCACGCCGAGGGCGAAGAAGTCGTCGTCCACGGCGGGCGCGCGGCCGTCGAAGAGCTCGGCCAGCAGTTCGGCCAGTTCCTTCTCGGTGGCGGTGCGCGGCGCGGTGTCGGAGCCGGTGTCGGCCAGGGCGGCCTCGGCCAGCCGGGTCAGGGCCGGGCCGTCGAGCTTGCCGTTGGCGTTGACCGGCAGCTGCGGCAACGCGAGCACCCGGGCCGGAATCATGTAGGCGGGCAGGCTCTCCGAGAGCGCGGCGCGGGTGCGCACCGGGTCCACGACCCGATCCGCCCGGCCGACCACGAAGCCCACCAGACTCGCCCCGCCCGCCCGGCGGACCACGGTGACGGCCGCGGTGTCCACGCCGGGCAGCCGGCGCAGCGCGGTCTCGATCTCGCCGATCTCGATGCGGTAGCCGCGCACCTTGACCTGCGCGTCGGCGCGGCCCAGGTAGCCGAGGCCGCCGTGCGGCAGGTGCCGGACCAGGTCGCCGGTGCGATACATGCGGCGGCCGGGCCGGAACGGGTCGGCCACGAACCGGTCCGAAGTCGTCGCCACGCGGCCGATGTAGCCGCGGGCCAGCTGCGGACCCGACAGGTACAGCTCACCGACGACGCCACCGGGGACCGGGCGCAGCATGGAATCCAGGACATAGCCCGACATTCCGGCGTTCGGGGTGCCGATGGTCGGGGTCTCGAACTCGGCGATGGGGGCGACCACGGCCTCGACGGTGGTCTCGGTCGGGCCGTAGCAGTTGTACACCGCGGTCCCGCCGCGTCCGCTGCTGGCGCTGAGGGCCAGCTCGCGTAGTCGCGCCCACAGGGCGGCGTCGATGGCCTCGCCGCCCAGTGCCAGCACCGGCAGTTCGCGGTCGACGAGTCCGGCGGCATTGAGCTGCGCGAACATCGACGGCGTGGTGTCGATCATGTCGATGTCGCTGGCGATCATGCCCGCGCACAACCGGTGCGCGTCGCGCATCTCCACGGCGTCGAACAGGTGGATGGCCTGCCCGGCCAGCAGGCCGACCATGGGCTGCCAGGAGGCGTCGAAGCTCAGCGACCAGGCGTGCGCGATGCGCAGCGGGCGGCCCAGCCGCGCCATGGCGGGGCCGTAGACGCGGTCGCGGTGATCGGCGAAGTAGGCCATGAGCGCGGCCTGGGTTCCGGCGACGCCCTTGGGTTCACCGGTCGAGCCGGAGGTGAAGATGAGGTACGCGAGCTGATCCGAATGGCGGACGACCGGCGGGGTCGCGACATGCTCGCCCGAAAGTCCCTGCGCGACAGGGGAATCGTCCAGCACCAGCACGGAACCGGCCAGCAGTGTGCCCTCGGGATCGAGGTCAGCGCGGGTGGCGGCATCGGTGACCACCAGCGCCGGGTTCGCCTGCCGCAGGATCGACTCGATGCGGGACGCGGGCAGGGTGGTGTCCACCGGCACATACGCGCCACCCGCGGCGAACGCGGCCAGCAGCGCGATGATCGATCGCGGCGAGCGCGGCATGACCAGCGCGACAACGCTTTCCGCGCCGACGCCGCGCCCGGCGAACTCAACCGCCTGCCGGGCGGCCAGCTCCCGTAGCTCCCGGTAGGTCAGCCGGAGTCCGGAACTGTCCTGGAGCGCAATGGCTTCCGGGGTCGCGGCGACCTGCCGCTCGAACAGCTCCCACACCGAATCGGCGGGCTCGGCCGGGTCCACGCCCGGGGTCTCGGCGGCGGCGAACGCGGCGCGCTCGGCGTCGGTGAGCACGCTGAGCGCATCCGGTGCGGCCGCGCCGATTCCGGGCAGCTGACGCAGCACGGCCAGCAGCCGCTCGCCGAGGCCCTCGGCGGGCAGGTACGGCAGGGCGGCGGGCATGGCCTCGAACTGGACCAGCAGTTCGTCGCCGCTCATGTGGGCGACCACGGTGAGCGGGTAGTGCGCGAGGGATTCCATCTCGACCGGCCGGAATCGGGCCCCGTCGGGGGCGGTGACGGTGCGGATGGCGTCGTCGATGGGCGCGTTCTCGAACACGAACAGGGTGTCGAAGAGGGTGCCGTGCCCGGCGGCGCGCTGCACCGACGACAGGCTCACGTGGCCGATGTCGCGCATGGCCGCGCATTCGCGCTGTAGGCGCGCGCACTGCTCGACCACCGACAGCTCGCGGTCCAGGCGGTGGGTGACGGGCACGGTGTTGATGAACAGCCCGACCATGCCCTCCACGCCCGGAAGCTGTTCGGGGCGACCGGAAATGGTGGTGCCGTAGACGACGTCGCGGCGGTCTGTGAGGCGGCCGAGCAGGACCGTCCAGGCGAACTGCACCGCGGTGTTGAGGGTCAGGCCGTGGGCGCCCGCCCAGGACCGGACGGCCTCGGTGTCGGCGGCCGACAGCAGCAGCCGGGTCTTCTCCGGCACCGCGTCGGCGGCGATCGGCGCGCCGCCCGCCAGCAGCAGCGGGCCGGTCAGCTCGGCCAGGTAGTCGGTCCACCGCTGGGTGACGGCCGCGGTGTCCTGCGCGCCGAGCCAGGCGATGTAGTCGCGGTAGGGGCGCGGTTTCGGCAGTGCGGCAACGGATCCGCCCGCCTGGTAGACGGCCAGCAGTTCGGTGAAGTAGATCGCCACCGCCCAGCCGTCCATCAGGATGTGGTGGGCGGTGAGGATCATGCGCCGCGCGCCGGTCTCGGGCACGGTGAGCAGCAGCACGCGCAGGGCGGGGCCGCGGCTCAGGTCGAACGGGACCCGCCGTTCGGCGGCGGCGAGGTCGTCGAATTCCTCGGGCCGCGCGTCCTGTTCGGTCCACGGCATCTCGGCGTGGGCGGGCACGATCTGCACCGGCCGCGGCACGTTCTCGTCCCAGAACGCGGCGCGCAGGTTGGGGTGGCGGTCCAGCATGGCCTGGGCGCTGCGGCGCAGCAGGCCGGTGTCGAGCGGGCCGTCGATGTCCACCACGAATTGCATGGTGTACAGGTCGATTCCGTCGCCGGCGAGCCGCGACAGCGAGAACAAGCCCTCCTGTAGCGGGCTCAGCGCGAGGACGTCCTCGATCCGCGGCGGGGCGGCGGCGCTCGGGGTTCCGGCGGCGGTGGTCATCGTGCTCCCCAGGAGGCGGTCAGGGCGGCGAGGGCGTCGGCGTCGAGGCCGGAGGCGCTCATGGGTGCGGATTCCTCCGGTGGAATCGACTCCCCTTGCGCGGCAACGGGTTCGGCGGCGTCGACCGCGGCGGCCAGTTCGGCGATGGTGAGGTGCTCGAACACCAGCTGCGGGGTGAGCGCCAGGCCGAGCGCGGTGGCGCGGGCCGACCACTGGATGGAGATGACGCTGTCGCCGCCGAGGGCGAAGAAGTTGTCGTCGGCCTCGACATCGTCGATCTCGAGCAGCTCCTCCAGCAGGTCGATGAGGGCGCGCTCGGTGGCGGAGTGGTCGCCGGTGGCCACCGCGAGGGTCCGCGCGGCGGGCGCGGGCGGCGCGAGCAGCCGGTCCAGGTCGGCGATCGGCAGCACCTCGAGCTCGACCACGGTGCGGTCGGGCGCGGTCGCGTACGCCTCCAGGGTGGTGACCAGCGCGGACCCGATGAGCCGCACGGTCTCCGGCTCGTACAGGTCGGCGTTGGCGACCACGCGCACGGCCAGTCCGCCGTCGCCGGTGACGTTCACCGAGATATTGAGATCCAGGAACGACACGTCGAAGTCGACGGGCAGCACGGTGGCGGTGGTGGCGCCGGCCACGGTCACCGTCGCCGGGGCCCAGTCCGCGCCGCGGAAGTGCAGCATGCTCTGGAACAGCGGATTGCGGGAGCGGGAACGCGCCGGGTTCAGCGCCTCCACCAGGCGTTCGATCGGAAGTTCCTGGTGCGCGTGGGCGTCCAGCACCACCTCGCGGCCCCGGCGCACGGTGTCGCGCAGGGTCGGCGTGCCGGACAGGTCGTTGCGCAGCACCGCCATATTGGCGAACAGGCCGACCAGCGGCGCGGTGGCCGGGTCGACACGGCTGGCCACCGGGGTGCCGAGGGCGATGTCGGAGCCGCCGCCCAGCTTGTGCAGCAGGGTCGCGACAGCGGCCTGGTAGACCATGAATTCCGTTGCGCCGCAGGACTCGGCGAGGGCAGCGAGCCCGGTGCGCAGGGCCGCGGGGGCGGCGAAGGTGGCGACCTCGCCACGCTTGCCGAGCACCGCGGGCCGGGCCCGGTCGGGGGCGACGTCGATCTGGTCCGGGACGTCGGCGAGCGCGCCGCGCCAGTGCTCGAGCTGCGCCCGGCCGTAGTCGCGCGCCGCGGAATCCGTTCCCGTCCCGAAGACGTCGTGCTGCCACAGCACGTAATCCGCGTACTGCACGGCGAGCGGGGTCCACTCCGGGGCTCGGCCGCCCTCGACGCGGGCGCGGTAGGCGGCGATCAGGTCGTCGAGCAGGATGCCCAGCGAGGCGTGGTCGGCCACGATGTGGTGCACCAGCAGCGACAGCACCTGGGTGCTCGGGTCGAGCACCAGCAGCCGGGCGCGTAGCAGCGGCTCGGATTCGACGGTGAAGGCGTAGCGGCCGATCTCGGCGAGCTCGTCCGCCAGCAGTTCGGGGTCGACGCCGGTCACGTCGAGCGTGACCTCCCCGGCCGCCCGGATCTCCTGGTACGGAATGCCGTCCTGCTCACCGAATCCGGTGCGCAGCGCCTCGTGCCGGGCCACCACGTCGGTGAGCGCGGCGCGCAGCGCGGGAATGTCGAGGCCGCCGTCGAAACGCACGGCGAAGGGCAGGTTGCCGACCGCGCTGGGGCCCTCCATGCGGTATTGGAACCACATGGCCAGCTGCGAGTACGACAGCGGCAACCGCTCCGGGCGCTCCCGTTCGGTGACGGCGGGGCGACCGGAAACCGGTGCGGGGACCACGGTTTCGACCGGCTCGGCGGTCTCGTCCTCGTCGTCCATGGCGTCCAGGTCGATGCCGAACTCGTCCCGGAACCGGGCGACCAGACCGGCCGCGAGACCGGCCGGGGTCGGGGTGTCGAACACGATCCGCACATCCAGCTCGACACCGAACTCCGCGCGGATCTGCGCGACCAGGCGGGCCGCCAGCAGCGAGTGGCCGCCCAGTTCGAAGAACGAATCGTCCGCGCCGACGACCGGGACGCCGAACAGGTGCGAGTAGATCCCGCACAGGCGGCGTTCGGTGGCGGTGGCGGGTGCGCGGTGCGCGCGCTCCACGGCCGGGGCCGGGGCGGGCAGGGCGCGCTTGTCCAGCTTGCCGTTGACGGTCAGCGGGATCTCGTCGATCACGGCGAAAGCACTGGGCACCATGTACTCCGGCAGCGCGGCGGCGGCCTGGGCGCGGACCTGCTCCACGTCCACGGTCGCGCCGGCGGCGGGCACCAGGTAGGCGGCCAGCTGGGCGCCGACGGCCGGATCCTCGGTCACCACGACCACGCAGTGGCCGACGGTCGGGTGCGCGGCCAGCGCGGACTCCACCTCTCCGAGTTCGATCCGGAAGCCGCGCACCTTCACCTGCTCGTCGGCGCGGCCGACGAAGTCGATCTCGCCGAACTCGTTGCGGCGGGCCAGGTCTCCGGAGCGGTACAGGCGCGCGCCCGGGGTGAACGGGTCGGCGACGAAACGGCTCGCGGTGAGGGCCGGGCGGCCCAGGTACCCGCGCGCCAATTGCGCACCGCCCAGGTAGATCTCGCCGACCACACCGGCGGGCACCAGCTGCAGGGCCTCGTCGAGCAGGTAGGCGTGCACGTTCTGATTGGGGACGCCGATCGGCACGATCCCGGTGCCCTGCGGGCCCGACACCGGCTGATGGGTGGCGCACACGACGGCCTCGGTCGGGCCGTAGTGGTTGCGCAGTTCGGCGTCGAAGACGGTCGCGAACTTGTCGGCCACCTCGCCCGGCAGCGCCTCGCCGCCGACCGGGACGTGACGCAGCGCCCGCCACTCGCTCACCTCGGGCAGCAGCAGGAAGGTGCTGAGCATGGACGGCACCATGTGCAGCACGGTGACGCCGCGGCGGGTGATCAGGTCGGCGACGTAGCGGATGTCGCGGAACGCCTCCGGCTTGGGCACGATCAGGCGCGCGCCCAGCGCGAGGGTGACGAAGATGTCGAGCAGCGAGGCGTCGAAGGACACCGAGGACGACTGCAGCAGCACGTCTTCCGACGTCATGCCCCATTGGGCGGTGAAGCTGACCACGTGCTCGGCGATCGCGGCGTGCGAGACCGGGACGCCCTTGGGCTTGCCCGTCGACCCCGAGGTGTAGATGACGTAGGCCAGGTTGGCCGGCAGCAGCGGGCGGACCCGGTCGGCGTCGGAGGGGTCGGTGTCGGGCAGCCCGGCGGCGGCCTCCTCCGCGGCGTCGAGCTCGACCCGGCCCAGCACCAGCCGCGGGGCGGCGTCGGCGACCAGGTAGTCGATGCGATCGTCCGGGTAGGCGGGGTCGATGGGCAGGTAGGCCGCGCCCGCCTTGAGCACGGCGTAGACGGCCACGATGAACTCGACCGAATTGCTCATGCGCAGGGCGACGATGTCCTCGCCGCCCAGGCCCTCGCGAATCAGCCAGTGCGCCAGGCGGTTCGCGCGGCGGTTCAGGGCGGCGTAGGTGAGTTCGGTGTCGTCCGAGACCAGGGCGAGGGTCTCGGGTCCGGCGGCGACGGCGGCCTCGAACAGGTCGACCATGGTGGTGTCGTCCGAGGGCACCTGCGCACCGCGCGACTGCTCCAGGATCGCGGTGCGGTCGTCGCCGCCCAGCATGTCGAGGTCGGCGAGGCGGGCGGCGGGCGCGCTCAGCGCCCGATCCAGCAGGCGCACGAAGTGTTCCAGCATGCGCCGCACCAGCGGCTCGGACAGCACGTCCACCTGGTATTCGGCCTCGAGCACCGCGCCGTGCGCGCTCTCGGTGACGACGGCCAGGGCCAGCGGCACCTGCGCGGTCGGCGCGCCCAGCTCGTCCAGCTGCACCGAGGAGACCTCGCGCAGCGCGAAACCGTCGGCGCTCTTGCGGACGCTGAAGCCCAGGCGCACCAGCTGATCCATGCCGTCGCGGCCGGCGACCCGCTCCGGGTTCACCTCGCGGACGACCCGGTCGATGCCGACGGCCTGATGCGCGAAGGCGTCCAGGCAGGTGCGCTTGGTGGACTCGACCAGACCGGCGAAGGTCTCGGTGCGGGCGAAGGTCTCGCGCAGCAGCAGGGTGTTGCCGAAGTAGCCGATGAGCTGTTCGGCGGCGGCCGAGCGACGGTTGGTGACAGGGATGGACACCAGGAAGTCCTCGGCGGCGGTGTAGCGCTGGATCAGCGCGGCGTACCCGGCGAGCAGCACCATGAAAGGGCTGGCCGCGTGCTCACGGGCGAAGGCGTCCACCCGGTCGAGCAGGTCGGCGGGCAGCGCCACGGTGCAGCGGTCGGCGCGCTTGGAGGGTGCGGCCACGGCCGCGCCGGGTAGCTCGAGCGGTTCGGGCAAGGGGCGCAGGGTGTTCCGCCAGTAGGCGATGTCCGCCTCGTCGTCGGCGGGGGCGTCGAGGACCTCGAGGTCGACGAACTGCGCGGGCGGGGCGGTCTGCGCGGCGCCGTTGTAGGCGGCGTTCAAGTCGGCGAAGAACACGCCCCAGGCGTCGTCGTCCCAGCAGCCGTGGTGCGCCGACAGCAGCAGCACCCACTCCTGGGTTCCGGTGCGCGCCAGCGTGATCCGCAGCGGCAGTTCGGTCGCCAGATCGAAGGGGCGGCCGAACTCGCGGCGGGCCAGCACCTCCACCCGCACCGGGCGGGCGGACTCGGCCAGGTCGGTCAGATCGTGCGACTGCCAGGGCACGGTGATCTCGTCGGTGAACACCTGGAAGGGTTCGCCGTTCTCGTCCACACCGAAGGTGGTGCGCAGCACGTCGTGCCGGGCGAACACCGACGCCACCGCCTGCCGCAGCCGCTCCTCGTCCAGCGCGCCGGTCAACCGGTACGCCACGCAGATGTTCAGCGTGGTGTCCTCGGGATCGCGGGTCTGCAGGAACCACATGCGGCGCTGACCGGCCGACAGCGCCCGCCGCTCCCCCGCCGCGGTGCGGCGCACCGGGGCGGCGGTGTCGACGGCCAGGCCCTGCTCGGCCAGCTTGCGCCGCAACAGTTCCCGGCGCCGGTCGGCGACGGAGTTTCCGGCCACGGTGGCATCGGTGTCTGACATGAAATCTGGCCCCTAGCCCTTTAGTTGGTGTTCGCTGCCATGAGCAGCACGACATCGTCGAGTGACGCGCCGCCGAGAATCGCGGCGACCGGCAGATCCCGGTCCAGCGACGCCTGCACGCGCTTGCGGAAGTCCAAGGCCTGCAAGGAATCCAGGCCCAGGGCGACCAGCGGCACCGAACGGTCGATGCTGTCGCCGGTGTCGATGCCCATGACGCGTTCGAGCTCGGCGAGCACCTGATCCGCCAGCGGGCGGTCGGCGACGACCGGCGCGGGCGCCGCGAGAGCGACGGGCGCCGGCGCGACCTCGGCCGCGACGGGCGCTTCCGGCGCCGCGGCGACGATCGCCGGGATCGGTTCCGGCTCCGGCACTTCCGACAGCACCGACGCCTGACCGAACGCGCCCATGACATCGCGCAGGAACGGCCAGTCCGCGGAGATGACGATGGCGTCGGTCGGCTGCCCGGTGAATCCGGCGGCGATCGCGTCGGCGGGATGCATCGGGAAGACCCCGGCGCCCTCGACCCGCGCCATGCCCGCCTCGTCCAGCGGACCCGCGACACTCCACAGGCCCCACTCCAGCGACGAGCAGTCGATGCCGCGCTCCCGCACCCGGCGGGCGAGCACATCGAGCATCCGGTTGGTGACCGCGTACAGGATCTGCCCGCGCCCACCGAGGGTCGCGGCCATGGACGAGCACAGCAGCACCCGGCCGGTCGCGCTCAACGGCACCGCGTCCAGCACGGCTTCCAGGCCCAGCACCTTCGACGCGGCGGCGGTGGCCACCATGTCGGCGGTGATCTCCTCGATGCCCGCGTCCACATAGTTGACGGCGGCGTGGACGAGCAGGCTCACCGGCCGCTCCCCCAGGCTCGACACCAGGCGCGCAACATCCTCGGCGGCATTCACATCACAGGCCTCGACCACGATCTCGGTGGCTCCGACGGCCCGCACCCGCGCCAAATCCGCGGCGGCCGCGCCGGATTCGCCGGACCGGCTGACCAGGGTGACCCGGCCCGCGCCCTGCCGGGCGAAATGCTCCGCGAACAGCAGGCCGAGCTTGCCGGTGCCGCCCACGATCAGCACGTGATCGAGATCGGCGGCCGCGCCCGGCTCGGACTCGTCGGCGACCAGGCGCTTGGCGAAGACCTTCCCGCCGCGCAGCGCGACCTCCGGCTCACCGGCCGTATGCAGCGCCGCCACCATCCGATTCGACTCCGCGGTCCCGGCATCGGCCGCGAGATCCAGGTGCCGGAACAGCACGCCGGGCTTCTCCACACCGACACACCGGAATCCGGAGGCCACCGCGCTGTGGAACAGCTGCGGCAGCTGGTCTTCGGGCACCACGTGCTCGCCGCCGACCGTCACCAGCCAGCAGTCACCGCCCGGGCGCAGCGCGTCCAGCGCGGGCAACCAGGCGCGCCCGGCGAAGAACCCGCTCAGCTCGGCGATGGCGTCAGCGCTGGAGTCCTCGCTCAGCGCGGGCCACAGGACCACCACGCTGTCGAAGGAATCAGCCGCGAGGGCCTCGGTGCCGCCGGAGGCGAGCCCGGCCGGGGTCAGCACGGTAGCGGTCGCGCCGTAGCGGTCGGCGGCGGTCAGCAACGCGGTAAGCCGATCGGCGCAACGGCCGCTCGGGTCGACGAAGGCCAGGCGGCGCGGGGCGGTCAGGGAGCGGCGCTCCCACGGCGTCCAGTGTTCCACCAGGCGTTGGGGTTTCGGCACGGCCGGAGCCGGGGCGGTCACCTTGTCGGGGGCGTAGCCCGGGTTCGCCCACAGGCGCTTGGGGTTCATGACCGTGTGCGGGAAGTCGAGCAGCGGGAGCGCCGGGGCCGCGTCGGTGCGCAGGGCATTCCAGTCGTAGCCGAGGTCGTGGACCGCGACGGTCGCCAGGTTGCGGGTGAATTCGCGCAGCGAGGTCGCGGTGCGCAGCGAGGTGCCGAGGACCTTGAAATCGCGCGGGCCGCGGGCCGGGTCCGGCGGGACCAGGGTGAGGTTCTCCTGGAGGGCCAGCTGCAGCACCGGATGCTCGACGACCTCGATGAGGGTGTCGATGCCGTCACGGGCCGCCGCCACCACGGCGCGGTCGAAGCGGACGCGGTTGCGCAGGTTCCAGTACCAGTACTGTTCCTGGATCAGGTCGGCGGTGATGGGCGCGCCCAAGGTCGCTCCATAGCACTGGATTCGAGTGTCGAGGAAGGTCGCGCTGCTCATCTCGCCGCCGAGGAAGCCCTCGAACTCCTCGCGCAGCTCGGCCACGATCGAGGTGTGGGCCGGGTAGGCGACACCGATCTCGCGAGCGAACTGGCCCTGGGCGGTGGCCGCGGCAACCATGTCGGTGATGGTCTCGCGGTCACCGGAGATGGCCATGATGTGCGGGGCGTTCACCACCGACAGCTCGGCCCAGCCGGAGTTCCGCGCCAGCAGCGCCTCGCAGTCCTCGCGGTCCATGGCCAGCACCGCCATGGAGAAGCCGCGCGGGGACAGCCGCTCGACCAGGCGTGCGCGGTGGGTGACCACCAGCACGGCGTCACGCACCGACATCACCCGCGAGACCGCGCCCGCGGCCAGCTCACCCTGGCTGTGCCCGACGGTCGCGGCGGGCTCGACGCCCGCGGCCCGCCACATGGCGGCCAGACCGGCCATGTGGAACATCAAGGCGGGCTGCACTTCCCACACCGTGTCCTGGTACTGCCCCTCGGAGCCGAGCAGGTAGTGCAGCGGCTGGTCGTGGCCGAAGCGTTCGGCATGCAGGCCCGAGCATTCGTCGACCGCCGCCCGATAGGCCGGGGACAGCTCGTAGTACAGCTTGCCCATGCCCGGGCGTTGACTGCCCTGGCCGGGGAACACGAAACCGATCCGGCGCGCGGTGGCGGGACCCTCGCCGGCCACCACCGCGGCGTGCGCGGTCCCGGCGGCGACGGCGCGCAGCGCGTCGAGCAGTTCCTCACGTCCGGTGACCATGGCCAGCGCCCGGTACCGGCGGGCGGTCCGGGTGCGGAACAGCATGTCCGCCACCCGATCCGGGGTGACAGCGGGCCGCGACTCCAGGAACTCCAGGATGCCCGCGGCCTCGGCGCGCACGCCGTCGGCGGTGTCGGACGAGAGCAGAACGGGGATGCTGCCATCGGGCAGCCGGTGGCTACACATCGCTTTCCTCCAGCTCGGGCAGGGCGACCAGGGCGTGCGCGTTGGTACCCGCGACACCGAACGAGGACACGGCCGCGTAGCGCACACCGTCCACGGCGGACCACGGCTCGAGCTCGGTGGCGAGCCGCAGACTGGTGGCGTCCCAATCGATTTCGCCGGTCGGGCGCTCGGCGTGCAGGGTGGGCGGGATCTGCCCGTGCATCCCGGCCAGCAGCACCTTGATCAGGGCCAGCAGACCCGAGGCCGCCTGCGCGTGACCGGCATTGGACTTCACCGAGCCCAGACGCGGGGTGTCGGCGCGCTCGACGCCGTAAGTCGCTGCGAGAGCGGCCAATTCGAGCGGGTCGCCGACCGGGGTCCCGGTGCCGTGGCCCTCGATGAGCCCGACCTGCCCGGCGGTGATGCCGGACACCGCCAGGGTGTCGCGGATCAGCCGTTCCTGCGCGGCCGCGCTGGGCACCGCGATCGGCGCGCCCTTGCCGTTGTGGTTGACGCGCGAGCCCAGCAGCCGTCCGTACACCCGGTGTCCGAGCGCCCTCGCCCGTGATTCCCGTTCCAGCACAACGACTCCCGCGCCCTCACCCCAGAGTGTTCCGGTGGCGTCGGCGGCGTAGGAGCGGCAGTGGCCGTCGGAGGCCAGGGCGTTGTTCTTGGAGAACTCGTAGAACGCGCCCGGCGAACCCATGACGCACACGCCGCCCGCGAGCGCCCATTCGCACTCGCCCGCCCGGATGGCGGCGGCGGCCTGGTGCACGGCGGTGAGCGCGGACGCGCACGCGGTGTCGACGCTGATCGAGGGCCCGGTCAGGCCCAGCCCGTGCGAGATGCGCCCGGCCACCGCGCCCAGCGCGGTCCCGGTGACCCGGTAGCCGCTGTGCTCGTTGACCGAGGCCACCCGGGGCCCGTACTCCATCACGGAGACGCCCATCCAGCAGCCCGCCGAATCGCCCTCCACCGCGGCGGGATTGATCCCGGCCTGCTCGAGCGCCCGCCAGGCCACCCGCATGCCGGCCCGCTGCTGCGGGTCCATGGCGACCGCCTCGCGCGGGGTGATGCCGAAGAACAGTGGATCGAACTCGGTCGCGCCGGTGAGGAAGCCGCCCGCGTCGGGGACCGCGCCCCAGCCGTCCCGGGCGCCCAGGCCCAGCAATTCCGCCAGCGGCCAGTCCCGGTCCCGCGGGAACGGTCCCAGCAGTTCCCGGCCCGCGGCCAGCGCCGACCAGAATTCCGCGAGGGTGTCCACGCCACCGGGCGCCTCGATACCCATGCCGACGATCACGATCGGATCGCCGGAGTCCACACCGGTCACGCGACGACGCTCTTCTCCGCGACGAGCAGTTCGGCGACGCCGTCCACGTGCTGGTCCAGATAGAAGTGCCCGCCCGCGAACATGGTGACCCGGATGCCCGCGCGCGAGTGGCCCTCCCACGCGAACAGGTCGCGCGGCGCGACGAATTCGTCCTCGTCGCCGCCGAGCACGTGAATGGGGGCGTCCACGGCGACCTCGGCCGGGCAGGAGTAGGCGTCGAAGGCGCGGTAGTCGGCCTTCATCACCGGCAGCGCCATGCGCAGCACGTCGCGGCTGCCCAGCACCTCCGCGCCGGTGCCGTTGAGCGCCGACATGTGGTCGAGCAGCGCCTCGTCGTCGGTGGGGTGGTTCGGCAGGTCGGCGATGCGCGCGGGGGCGGCGGCCGAGGAGGCGGCCAGCAACTGCACGGTCAACCCGGCGGCCTCGGCCAGTCGGGCGAATTCGAAGGCGACGATCGCGCCCATGCTGTGGCCGAAGATGGTCAGCGGCGCACCCGAGTCGTGCGTGGAGTCCCGGAAGGCCTCGAAGGCTCCGGCGGCCATGTCCGGCAGCGTCTCCGCCGCGGCCTCGCGGGCGCGGTCCTGGCGGCCCGGGTACTGGAACACCACGACATCGAAGTCAGCGGCCATCTTCTTGGCGAAGACCCGGTACGCGGAGGCGCCCGCACCCGCATGCGGGAAGATCAGCAGCGGTGGCGCGGATTCCGCACTCGGGGCCTGAAATTGCCTGATCCAGCCGAGTTCCCGTGCCATGTCCGCATCTCTCCTACGACCCACCCGACCGCATCAGCCGCCGGTTCTGCTTGTCCCCCTTGCAATGTCCGGGCAACCGTAACACCGCCTAGTTAGTATAGGCTAGCCTTACCAACCAGGGTGATCAAGCTAACCGACGAACGGAGCGCCACAGCGATGAACCGGACGACCTACGTCCTCGCGCGCGAACTCACGGACCTTCCGGACCACATCCGCCGCGCCCCCGCACCCGTGGTGCCCGAGTTCCCCGCGCCGTTCACGCTGCGCCTGGTGGATGTCGAATCCGGCGACCCGGAGACCATCACCGAATGGATGCACCGGCCGCACCTGCTCGAGACCTGGGAACAGGCCTGGGACGCCGACCGCCGTCGCCTCGACTGCGCGACCCAGCTGGCCGGAACCTTCTCCCGCCCCTGCGTTCTCGAATACGACTTCACCGCGCTCGATCGGCCCGACCTGGGCAATCGCGAGGTCGCCTATGTGGAGTTGTACCGGCCCGCCAAGGACGAGATCGCCCGCCTCTACGACGCCGACGCCCACGACATGGGCTTCCACATCGCCACCGCGGACACCAATCTCCTGGGCCGCGGCGTCATGTCGGACTGGATGCGGCAGCTCGGCGAGGCGGTCCTGGCGGCCCAACCCGAATGCCGCCGGCTGCTGTGCGAACCCGATCACCGCAACGCCCCCATGCGGAAGGCGTTGGAGAAGATCGGGTGGCAGCACCTCGGCGACTTCGACATTCGACCGGACCGTCGGATCTCGCTCTACACGCTGCCGCGGACAGCGGCGGACCTGCCCGAGATCCGGTAGCGCGGACCGGGATTCACCACCGGCTGCAGGATCCGGTCCGACAGCTCGCCCAGGCAGCTGAGATTCGGGAAACCCGGACCTTGCGCCATGGCGGCCATATTCGGCAGATACAGCTTGGCGTCCAGCCCCGACACCGCCAGGTCGTAGCCGATGGCCGCCTCCAGCCGCCCATGCTCGAGCGGACCGCCGACGGCCAGCTCCAGCAGATCGGTTGCGGCGGAATCGAACAGATCCAGGAACCACAGCGGCTGCCCGCCCGTGGCGTCCACCACCAGATCGAAGGTGTGCACCTGATCCGGGCGTAGATCGTTGCGCAGGGTCAGGGCCACCCGGTCGTCCTGCTCGGTCATGCTCACGACGCGGCCCTGCAGGTGATGCACCCGGTTGTCGCCCAGCAGGCTCTCCTGCACGCGCACCGAGAACACGCCGCGATCGGTGCGGCGGATGACATCCCGGCGCTCGGCCATGCCCAGCCCGGCCCACTTGGTCGGATCGCTGTAGAGCGAGTTCTCGAAATAGCTTTCCCCGCGGGTGTACAGCGTGGCCTTGGGCGAGATCACCGAGACCGTCAGCATGTCGTGGTTGACCAGCTCGTCCAGCGCCGAACCCGCGGTCTCGCCGCCGCCGATCACCGCGACGCGCGAGGACGGCGGCAGCTCGCGGCGGCCCGCCAGCTCCCAGAACTCGGAGATGCTGAGCACCTTCGGGTGCTCGGCCAGGGCGCGGTCGCTGCGGCCGGGACCGGTGATCATGACGGCGTCGCAATCGATCTCGTCGACGCCACCGGCGGCGTCGGTGACCGAGACCAGCCAGCCGTCGGCCGCGGCGGCGATGCCCGTCACCGAGCCCTGGACCAGGTCCATGTCGCAACGCTTGGCCACCCACTGCAAGTACTTGGCCCACACGTGATGCTGCGGGCTGGGACGGCCGCGGTCGATCCACTCGGCGTAGGTGCCGTGCTCGACCAGGAAGGCGGTCCAGCTGAACGCCCGCATGGCCTCGTCGATTTCGCGGTTGCGGCCGCGGGCCCAGGTGGAGTGGTACGGGAAGCCGACATCCTTTTCCGGGCTGGTGCCCAGACGGTGCCGTCCGTCGGTCCAGCCGCCGGTCGGCAGCCAATTGCCGCCCACCGTCTGGGCTTCGACGACCGTCACCCGCGGCGCGGGCAGGCCCAGGTCCCGCAGCACCCGCGACTTGGCCGCTACCGCCAGGGCTTTCGGCCCCGCTCCGACCACCAGAAGTGTTTCCACCGGTTCTCCGTCCCAGTTGCTCAACTGTTGCCTGCCTCGCACAACCCGCCCACCACTTAGGTTTGCATAGCCTTACCTTATCTTGCTCGACAGCGGTTGCGAAGCGCTGAGACGAAAAGATCGGACAGAACACGTGCCCCGTACGTCCCGCCTCCTCGCCACCGCCGCGATGCCCTGCGGCCTCTGACGATCGGATGGTTCGTCCGCACGAACGGCCCCGGATCCCAAAGGATCCGGGGCCGTTCCGCTAGGCGGAGACCGGAGCCAGACGCCAGCCCGACGCCCGGGTGCGCTCGCTCCAGAAGGCGGCATAGCGGCCGTCGAGGGCGATCAGCTCCGCGTGGGTGCCGCGTTCGACGATGCGACCGGCCTCCATGAACAGGATCTGATCGGCGTGCGCGATGGTCGCCAGCCGGTGCGCCACCACGAGTACCGTGCGGCCCCGGGTGAGTTCGTGCACACCGCGCACCACGGCCGCCTCGTTGTGCGGGTCCAGCGCACTGGTCGCCTCGTCCAACAGCACGATCGGGGCGTCCTTGACCAGGGCGCGCGCGATCGAAACCCGCTGGCGCTCACCGCCGGACAGCGCCGAACCGCCCTCCCCGACCGCGGTCTGCCAGCCGTCGGGCAGCCGCTCGGCGATCTCGTCCACGCGCGCGGTGCGCGCGGCCGCCAGGACCTCGTCGTCGGAGGCGTCCGGACGACCCGCACGAATGTTCTCCAGCACAGAGCGATCGAAGAGGTAGACGCTCTGGAAGACCAGCGCCAGCCGGCTCAGCAGCGACTCGGCGGGCTGGTCACGGACATCGTGGCCGCCGACCGAGACCCAGCCCGAATCCGCGTCGTGGAACCGGGCCGCCAGACGCAGCAGCGTGGACTTGCCCGCGCCACTGGGACCGACGATGGCGGTTGTGGTGCCGGGAGCGGCGGTGAACGAGATGTCCTCCAGAACCGTCTTGCCCGGGCCGTAACCGAAGGTGACGCCGTCGAACTCCACCCGCGCGGCAGCGTGCTCGACCGGCGAATCCGGCTGCGCCAGTCCCGGTTCCGCCAGCAGCGCGCTCACCCGATCGGCGGCGGCCGCGGCCGTGCGCAACGCGCCACCCAGCTGGGCGGCCTGGGTCAGCGGCTCGATGAAACGCGCGCTCACCGCGATCAGGGCGATCGCCGCGGCGGCCGAGATCGCGCCGTCGGTGGCCCGGCCCACCACCAGGTACACCAGCACCAGGAAGACGGCCTGCACCACCAGCGCGAACCCGATCAGACCGGGCACCGCCGCGACGAGCATGCCGTTGGCGGCGGTGCGCTGGCGCGCCAGGGCCGCGTCCAGCGCCCGGTTGCCCGCGCCGACCGCGCCCAGCGAACGCAGCATCGGCTGCGCCTGAGCGAATTCCAGCACCCGGCCGTTCGCCTCGGTCGCGGCCTCGTGCATGCGCTCGTCGGCCGTCACATAGGAACGGTTGGCCCACAGGTTCACCAGGAACAGCACCGGCGCGGTCACCAGCATGGCCAGCGAGATCCGCCAGTCCACGAACAGCATGCCCAGCGCGACGCCCAGCGGAACCAGCACGCCAGTCAGCATCTTCGCCAGCAGATAGGCGATCAGGCCCTGCACCTCGCGGACGTTCTCGACCATCACCCGCGACAGCTCACCCGCGTGCCGGTCGTCGAACCAGCCCAGCGGCAATGCGTTCAGATGATCGCCGAGCCGGGTCTGCAGGCCGTGCTGCATACCGACACCGACCCGCAGGCCCAGCACCGACTGCAGATAGCCGAACACCACGACCCCGGCCACGGCCAGCGCCAGCCACAGCGTCCACCACCAGGCCCGGCCCAGATCCTGGGCGAACAGGGCCTTCAGCACGGGCACCAGCAGCACGTACGCGGCCGCCTGCGACAGCGCCTGGGCCACGATGGCCAGCAGCAATCGCGGTGTCAGCGCGGCGAATTCGCCCGGCACCAGGCCGAGCACCTTGCGGATCATCGGAGGGCCTCCTCGACATCGGCGCGAACCGGAGCGGCGGGACGGTCGGTGGCCGCGACATCGGCCAGGGCCGCCGCGTTGATCTCCCAGAGCCGCTGGTACAGGCCGCCGGCGGCGTGCAGGCTCGCGTGATCGCCCTGTTCAACCAGGGTTCCGTTCTCCAGCACCAGGATTCGGTCCACACCGGTGATGGTGTGTAGGCGGTGCGCGATCACCAGGACCGTGCGGCCGGCCACCAGCTCGGCCAGCGCGTCCTGGACCGCGGCCTCGGATTCGGGGTCGGCGAAGGCGGTGGCCTCGTCCAGCACCAGGATCGGGGTGTCGGCCAGCAGCGTGCGGGCGATCGAAAGCCGCTGCGCCTCACCGCCGGACAGCACGACGTCCACGCCGATCTCGGAGTCGTAGCCGCGGGGCAGCGCGGTGATGCGGTCGTGGATGCGGGCGGCCCGGGCCGCGCGTTCCAGCTCGGCGGGGTCGGCCTCGGGGCGGGCCAGGCGCAGATTGTCGGCGATGGTGCCGCGGATCAGCCGCACGTCCTGGAAGACGAAGCCGACCGTGCGATACAGCTCCGCGCTCGGGATGTCGCGAATGTCCCTGCCGCCGATGGTGATCCGGCCGCTGTCCACGTCGTAGAAGCGCGGCAGCAGCTTGGCCAGCGTCGACTTGCCGGAGCCGCTCGGGCCCACCAGGGCGGTCATGGTGCCGGGCGCCAGCTCGAGGTCGACGCCGCGCAGCACCTGATGATCGGCGCGGTAGCCGAAGCTCACGCCCTCGAAACGGATCAGGCCCGCGGGCGCGTCCGGCGCCGCGGATTCCCCGGCGCCGGAAGCCAATTCCGGGGTCTGCATGAGTTCGTGCAGACGCAGCGCGGCGTCACCGGCCGTGCGCAGCGCCTGCGTGCCGTAGCCCAGGCCCAGCAGCGAACTGCCCAGGCCCAGTCCGACCAGCAGGAACGGCAACAGGTCGAGGGGCTCCAGCCAGTCCAGGCCGACACCCGCGAGCCCGGCCACCACGACCAGCAGCATGACGAACACCGGGGAGACCACGGTGTCCGAGATCGACTGCACCGTCATGACGGGCAGCTTCAGCCGCCGCAGCCGGTCGGTCTGCTCCTCGACGGCCGCGCGGAACTCGCTGTGCGCCTTGCCCGCCCGCCCGAAGGCCCGCACCACCTGGATGCCGTCCACGAATTCGACGGTGGCGGCGCGGGTGCGCTGTTCGGCGGCGTTGTAGGCGAGCAGCCGCTCCCGGCCGGGCTCGTCCAGCATGGCGCGCATGCACAGGGCGTACACGATCAGCGGGATCAGCAGGACCAGGGTCAGCCGCCAGTCGACCGTGGCCAGGTACACCAGGGTCACCAGCGGCGCGGTCACCGAACCGATGAAGTCCAGGCGCGCGTGCGCCACCAGGTAGTGCAGCGCCTCGACGTCGTCCTGCAGGTACTTCTTCACGTCGGCGGAGGCGCGGGCGCCGAACCAGCCCAACGGCACTCGGGTCAGCTTGTCGGCCAGCAGCCGGCGCAGGGTCAGCTGATAGCGCGCGTCGACGGCGTGCGACCAGGTCAACGCGACCGCCTGCAGGATCGCGCGGGCCACCAGGACCAGCACCGCGATCAGCAGCAGCCGCCACACCCGATCGGTGTCGGGGACCTCCCGCAGCAGCTCCCGGCAGGCCGAGACGATCAGCAGGAACGGGACCACCGAGCAGACGGCGGCCACGGCCACGATCAGTCCGGCGGCCGTGAGCGGCCCGCGCACCGGCGCGAGGATCTCCTTGCGGGCGGCGGCTTCCGCCTGCCGCCGCGCTTTCGCCTCGGCCTTCACGTCGGGCCCGCTCGGCTCGGGGCCCGCCTCGACCGCGGGCGGTGACTCGACCGTCATCAGTCCGCCTTCCACCTTCATCCGTCCGGCGCTCCCACGAACACCGGCGAGAAGATAGGTTAGGCTAACTTTTGCTTGACGACCACACCGAGGGTCAGCGCGGCACCTTCGTGGTCAGCTTCGAACCGTCCGCGTTGTGCACCATGCAGGTCGCGCGGCCGTTCGACTTGTTCCATTGCGTCTCGTTCGCCGGATACAGGATGAACGACTCCAGCTGCTCGACCACCGGGCTCGAGGCCAGCAGCTTGTCCAGCTGCACCTGGCAGGCCTCGCTCGCCTTGTC
The DNA here is from genome assembly GCF_050955695.1 of Nocardia sp. CA-136227. Lineage (NCBI taxonomy): Bacteria > Bacillati > Actinomycetota > Actinomycetes > Mycobacteriales > Nocardiaceae > Nocardia > Nocardia sp. CA-136227. The sequence goes on along the minus strand of NZ_CP192081.1, from coordinate 927,110 downwards.
GAAGGACGCGTCACCCGAACCCGGCCACGAACCCGGCAGGTGCACCTGGGTGATCACCTCGCCGTCGTGCGGGGAATCGCAGGGCAGCACGGTCACCTTGCGGATGTGGTTGTTCTCCTCCACCGTCTGCACGCAGTCACCGGTCTTCACCTCGTCGATGGAGATGGAGGTCGGCGAATCCGACAGGGCCGAGGTACGGGTCGTATTGTCCTGCGCCGCCGTGGTATTCGAATCGGTCACCGCGGCGATCGCCACGATGACCACGGCGAACACGACCCACAGACCCGAGGCGATCAGACCGGCGATGGCCAGACCCCGCCCGGCCTGATTGCGCTGCTTGGTCTGATTCAGCGCGATCACGCCGAACGGGACGGCGAGCAGACAGGTACCGAGCAGACCGAAGATCAGCGCGGCGATGGCGAAGCCATTGGTGCCCTGCGCGGGCGGCGGCGCCACCGGATAGCCGGGAGGCATCGGCTGATAGCCGGGCTGACCGTAATCCGGCTGACCGTACGCGGGCTGAGGCTGGCCGTAGTCGGGCTGACCATAGAAGGGCTGCTGCTGCCCGTATTCCGGCTGCCCGGGCTGCGGATAGCCGTACTGGCCCGGCTGCGGTTGACCGGGCTGGCCCGGCACACCCTGAGGCTGTTGGTCGTTCGGATACACGAGACCCCCGATCACTGCGCTGACCCGGACATTCCAGGCGTCGGCCCACCGTACCCCGCAATCCGGACATACCCGGGGGCTAGGGTTTCCCAGGTGAGACGCAGGCAGCAACCACCGCTACCGAAGCGGCACGGATTGGATCCGGCCCGGTTGCGGCTACCCGAGGAGGGCGACTGGGCGACCATCCGCGACCACCTCGTGGAACGGCTGCCCCGGGTCCGGCCCGAACGCATCGACGAACTGCTGCGCGAGGGCGGCATCGTCGACCTGGCGGGACCCATCGCCCTCGACAGCCCCTACGTGCCCGGCGGCGCGGTGTGGTTCCACCGCGATCTGCCCGAGGAGACCGAGGTCCCCTTCCCGATCGGCATCGTTCATCGCGACGACGACATCCTGATCGTGGACAAGCCGCACTTCCTCTCGACCATCCCCCGCGGCCAGCACATCCTGCAGACCGCCCTGGTGAAGCTGCGCCGCGAACTGGACCTGCCGGATCTGGTGCCCGCGCACCGGCTGGACCGGGTGACCGCCGGACTCGTGCTCTTCATCATCAATCCGGCTCGGCGCGGGGCGTATCAGACCATGTTCCACAAGCGCCTGGTCCACAAGGAGTACGAGGCCATCGCGCGCTTCGATCCCGAGCTGGAGCTGCCGCGCACGGTCATCAGCCGCATCGTCAAGGAACGCCAGGTGCTCAAGGCCTACGAGACGGAGGGCGAGCCGAACGCCGAGACGCTGATCGAACTCCTCGACCACCGCAACGGGCTGGGCCGCTACCGGGTGCGACCGCGGACCGGGCGCACCCACCAGATCCGCATCCATATGAACAGTCTCGGGATCCCGATCCTGGGCGACGACTTCTACCCGGAACTCACCGACAAGCCGGTCGACGACTACACGCGGCCGCTGCAGTTGCTGGCGTCGGCGCTGGAGTTCCCCGACCCCGTCACCCGCGAGCCCCGGCGATTCGAAACCGCGCGCACGCTGCGGGCCTGGGACGACCCCGTGGGCTGGGCGAGCGATTAACCACAATCGAAGCGGATTCCAAGAATTCGCTCGTACACTGGCCGGGATGTCTCGAAACGATAACGGCGCGGCGGTGGCACTGCCGGAAGCGCCCACCCTTACCGGCCACAAGCTGCACGCCTACGTGGACGTTGCCGTCGTTGTCGTCGTCTTGACCTGCACCAACCTCATCGCGCACTTCACCAACCAGTGGGCCAGCATCCTCTCGGTGCCGATTGCCGCGGTGGTGCTGGTGGCCATGGTCCGGCGGCGCGGACTGGGCTGGGCGGAGCTGGGACTCTCCCCCTCCCAGTGGCGGCGCGGCTCGGTCTGGGCGCTGGCGGCGGTGGGCGTGGTGCTGGCCGCCGTGGCCATCGGCGCGGCCCTGCCCATCACTCGGCCGTTCTTCCTGAACGACCGCTACGCCGCGGTCTCGGGCGCGCTCATCGCGTCCATGATCGTCATCCCCTTGCAGACCGCGATTCCGGAGGAGCTCGCCTTCCGCGGCGTGCTGCACGGCACCTTGGATCGCGTGGTCGGCGCGCGCGGCGTGTTCGCCGCCGGGTCGATGTTGTTCGGGCTCTGGCACATTGCCTCGTCACTGGGATTGACCAGCGGCAACAAGGGCCTCACCGGATTCCTGGGCAGCGGCCCGGCCGGGCAGATCCTCGGGATCGGGCTCGCGGTGCTGGCGACGGCCGGGGCGGGCATGGTCTTCACCTGGCTGCGGCGGCGCAGCGGCAGCCTGCTCGCGCCGATCGCACTGCACTGGGCGGTGAACGGCGCGGGCGCGCTGGCCGCCGCGGTGGTGTGGCACGTGACTGTGCGCTAGCGGCGGCCCCTCCGGCGAAAGAAGAGGAGGCCGGCTGACCTGGGAACAGAGGATTATGGTCAGCCGGCCCGGGTCGGTTCGGCGGGTTGGGCCACGCCGAACCGAGTCTGTGCGTCGGACCGAACTGTATCGGTTGTCCAGTTCAGCCCGAGGCACTTTCGCGAAAAAAGTGAAACACGTTTCTGTCAGACCAGCTCAGGCCGGGTGGTTCCACCCCAGATCGCGCCCCAGCAGCTCGAACAGCTCCTCGTTGTACGGGCGGTAGAACTCCCGCAACCGGCCCAGCGACTCGGCCTCGGCGGGCGGATACTCCAGCGGATTGCGGTTCACCACCTCCGCGTGCAGCTCCGGCTCCACCGCGGGCAGCCCGAGGAACTCGTGGATGCCGCACACCGTCCTGGACACATCGGCGAAGAAGTCCTCCGCCGCGACCAGGTGCACGTTCTCGCGGCCGTAGGTGTCCAGCCAGCGCCGCACCGAATTCACATAGATCCCGGCCGCCAGCATCGGCATGGTCGGCAGCATGGTCGGCGGCGGCGGACCCGGGAAGGCCCCCAGCGCCAGCGACACGTACTCGCCGAAGTTCTCGCCGTAACGCCCACTGCGCAAACCGTTCTCACCACTGAGGAACAGATCCCACTTGTAGTGCGAATACGCCCGCCGCACCGGATCGCGCAGCATGATGATGACCTTCGCGCCCGGACTGGACTCGCGGAGGTTGTCGATCAGCGGCACATCGTGCAGCAGCGGATCGAAATGCCCCACCAGCGCCCGGCCGGTGCGCTCGGCGACCGCCGCCTTCTCCCGTTCGGTCGGCAGGTACGGCCCCCAGGCGGCCGGGAAACCGTGGCCGATCTCCTTCGTCAGCGGCACCACCACGCTCGGATGCTGCATCAAATAGGCTGCCAGATCGGTTGTTCCGCTCTTCAGTGCTCCCACACACGTGAAGTCGGGCAAAGCGCGCGGTCCGCCGAAACGGGACCGCCACCAGAGCCGAATCGGTGGCACCGCACCGAAATAGTGACTCAGCGTCAGGTATCGCCAGCCCAGGCGCAGGCTGCGAACCGGATGCTGCACATGGCGCTCATTGCGGTATCGCTGCAACTGCCATTGCTCGAATACCCGGAAGCCCTCCGTATACCGGTCATTGCCGGTACAGGCCCCCTCCTGAACAGCACTGTCGGACTTACTCATTCATTTATCCCCTCACCAGGCGATCCCACTGCCACCGGGAATCGACTGACGAAGACGGTATCAGCGAACTGGCCCGCTTCTCGAAAGGAGAAGCGGGCCAGCCTATTCGGATACCTATTCGAAACTTAGTGTCGCGATTGTCCGCTCACCACATCGGTTTCCGACCATTCGGCATCCCACACGGGCGGATTTTCGGCATCCCCGCCGTGTCCCGGCCACCAGGCGAAGCGGCCGACCAGAGCCGTCACCGCGGGGGTGAAGAACATCGCCATGACGAACGCCGCGATGGTGATACCCAGCGAGATCGCGAAACCCATCTGGGAGAGCACCGAATTGCCCGCCAGCATCATGGAGGCGAAAGTGCCCGCCAGAATGACACCGGCCGCCGCCACCGTCGGACCCGTGTGCCGCACCGCCAGCGCCGCGGCGGCGTGCGGATCGTTGCCCTCGCGGGCCTCCTCCCGCAAACGGGCCACCATGAGGATGTTGTAGTCGGTGCCCAGCGCCACCACGAACAGGTACATGATCAACGGCAATTGGAAGATCAGACCCTGCTCGCCCTGGATGCGCTGGAACACCAGCACCGCGGAACCCAGGGTCGCCGCGAAGCCCAGGAACACCGAGGCCATCAGATACCAGGGCGCGACCACACTGCGCAGCAGCAGCGCCAGCACGATCATGATCAGGATACCCGCGACCGGGAACACCACCGTGTAGTCACGGTTCATGGCGTGCTGGAAGTCGACGAACACCGAGGTCATACCGCCCACCACCGCGGTGGTGCCGGCCGGGGCCGAACCGTGCGCGGTGTCGCGCAGCGGACCCTTCACGGTGTCCAGCGCGGCATCGGATTCCGGCTTGTCGGCGAGGGTCACCTGGAACTCGGCCACCGCGCTGTCCTTCGACAGCGTCGCCGGCGACACCTGGCCCACACCCTTCACACCGGTGAGCGCCGCCCGGAAGGTGTCGAGCTCGCCCTGGTTCAGCGTGCCCTGCTCGGCGCGCAGGTAGACCTGCGACGGCTGGGTGCTGCCCGCGGGCATGCCCTTGAGCAATTCCTTGCCGTACACGGTGGATTCGGCCGCGTTCGAGGTCGAGCCGGAGCTCAGATCGAAGGTCGGGTTGAAGCCCAGCGCGAAGACGCCCAGCACCAGCAGCACGCCGCCGGACACCGCGGCGAACACCGCCGGACGCTTGCCCAGCGCATTGCCGACCGCCCGGAACCGCGCGCCCTCGGGTTCGGTCTGCCACGCCTTCGACGGCCAGAACACCTTGGTGCCCAACAGCGAGACGATCGCGGGGACCAGGGTCAGGCCCGCCAGCAGCGCCACCGCCACCGCGATGGCCAGGGCGATGCCCATGGACCGGAACATGCCCAGGGTGGACAGGGTGAGCGCGCCGAAGGCGATGATCACCGCCGCCGCGGCCGAGGTGATGGCCTCGCCGACCCGGGTGACCGAGCTGACCATGGCCGTCTTCGGGTCCTCACCGGCGCGCAGGCGCTCCCGGTAGCGGAACATCAGGAACAGGATGTAGTCGGTGCCGACGCCGAACAGCACCACGACCAGCAGCGACTGCACCGAGTTGTCGATCTTGAGATCGAATGCCTCACTGGCCGCGGCGATCACGCCGTTCGCCAGCGCGGACACCATGCCGATCACGATGATCGGAAGTAGCGCGATGATCGGGCTGCGGAAGATGACCAGCAACAACACCAGGATCAGCACCACCGTCGCGATGCCGATGATGGCCAGACCCTTCTGACTGGAATCCTGCTGATCCAGCATCTGAGCCGCGGTGCCGGTGACGCCGGCCTTCAGATCGGTGCCGGAGACCTGTTCCTTCAGAGCGTCACGCAGCGCCTTGACCGCGTCGGTCTGGTTCTTGGCCGCCTGGTCGGTCTGCTTGGTCATGCCGACCGCGACCACGCCGATGGCCTTGGTCTCCGACGGGGGCAGCGCCTGGACGCCGGTGACGTCCTTGATGTTCCGCTCGGACAGCTTGGTGGCGGTCGCGGCGATGGTGGCCGCGTCCTGGTCGGTCAGCGGCGCCCCGTCGGAGCGCTCGAAGACGATCAGCGCGGCCGGGGTGTTGCTGTTGGGGAAGGCCTTCTGCTGCAACTCCATCGCCTGGACGGATTCGTAGTGCGAAGGCAGGAAGTCTGATTGCTCGGTGGTGGCGGTGAGCTTGGGCGCCGTGGCGACGACCGCCACGATCGCGATCAGCCACGCGCCGATCACCAGCCACGGGAATCGGACGACAAGGCGTCCTAGTCCGGAGAACATGCGGGAGAAGTCCTTTCGGGGGGTTTCGGCCGCGCTATTCAGATGTCGAGGACCTGGGATGCCGGGTTGTCCAACGCATCGGCGACGATCCGGTAGACCTTCGCCGGAACAAGATCACGCAACTCCCCCGGCGAGTCCACGATGTCGACGGTGAAGTCGCCGTATCCATCCTTACCCAACTGAAGGAATTCGCGCCACCCCCCAAAACCCTTGAGCCATTCCGTCATCAGCGAGAGCTCCGACTGATCGGAACCCTTCCGGACGGTCAGGTACTCGTCCTTGCGCTCCTCCGCGGCGTTCCGGGTAGCCCGCGCGAAGTCCGTCCAGTCGAGGAAGTGCCGGTGGACGACCAGCTTGCCCTTGCGACTCTGGAAGACCTGGACCGATTCGCTCCCCTCCCCGGTGACCTTGCGGCCGTCCGCCAGCGGGCGGCCGACGAAGCGCTGCGTGCGACCGCCGCCGGGGCCGACGCGCAGGGTGATCTCACGCATGCCCTCGGGGAGGGGATCGGGGACCAGATCGGTGGCGGGCTTGTCCATTTCGAGGGCCATGACGTGCTCCGAATCATTCGTGGATGCATATATGGGCATGCGTGTACGACACGACACCGCGGGCGTCATACCCGCTGCGCCGCAGTCGATCTCAGCGATTGCCGACGGCCGTTCGCCGTCTTCAGTCACTATAAGTAGACGTATACGTATAGAGCAACCCTGAGACCACCCTGAACTTTCTCCAGCCCGATCCCTGAGCCGCACACGCGAAATGGGCCCGCCTCCCGAACGGGAGACGGGCCCTCACAAGGGGATTCAGCGAGGGCGCCGCTTGCCCGGCTTCTTCGCGCCGCCCTGCTTCGACTTCGCCGCGGCCGCGGGCTGCTTCGCGGGGACGGGCTTGCGCTTGGCCGAGGACTGTTGTTTACCAGCCTTGTCCGGCTGCTTACCCGACGGCGAGCGGGTGCTGCGCTGGGAGCGGCCGCGCACCACGCCCACGAACTCCTCCACCAGTTCGGTGGTGCGGTCGGCCGGCCAGGCCAGCGCGATCTCGGTCTCGGGCACATCGGTGACCGTGCGGTAGACCAGGTCCTTACGGTGGTGCAGGCGGGCGATCGAATGCGGGACGATGGCGGCGCCGCTCACCGCGGCCACCAGTTCCATGGTCATGGCCGCTTCGTCCAGGTCGGCGGCGTCCTGCATGCGCTCGTCGGCCAGATCGGTGGTGGCGACCTGATCGAACAGGGCGACCGGGTGGTCCTTGGGGACCACGACCACCGGGACCTCGCGGTACAGCGGGATCGCGCTCATGCCGTCACGGTCGATGGGCAGGCGCACGAAGCACATGTCGACCGCGTCCGTGCGCAGCGCCGTCTCCTGCTCCTTCATCGGAACCGGGATCAGGTCGAGGGCGACCTCGGGGAAACGCTCACCCCAGATGCGCTCCCACTTGGTGACGGTCACGCCCGGGACGAAACCGACGCGCAGGCGATCCACCGCCTCCGGGGCGGCGACCGGTTCCGGCGGCGCGGCCGCGATGAGCGCCCGGGCCTGCTCGAGCACCGCATGACCGTCCTCGCTCAGCTGGGTCGGCTGCGCGCCGGGCACGAACAGCTTGGTCTCGAGCTCTTCCTCCAGCTCGATGACCGTGCCGCTCAAACGCTGCCGGGAAATGCCCAGGCCACGCGCCGCCCGGGCGAAGTGCAACTCCTCGGCAACAGCGACGAACCAGCGCAGACGCGTGATGTCGATGGACTCCAACCGGCCCTGACCTGTCATGGGGTCCAGGTTATTGCACCGGCCAGCGGGTTCTCCCCACCCGCCCGATACGCTGGACCGGTGAGCCCGGACAAGAACACCCAGACCATGAAGCCGCTGACCGCGGCGAACAAACTCGGCATCTACCTCCCGGCTACCCCGGAGGAGTTCCAGAGCTCACCCATCACCCGCGCTCAGCTCGATGAACTGCGCGCCAACCCGCCGCAGTGGCTGACCGACCTGTACGCCAACGGCCCGTTCCCGCGCGACGTGGTGGCCCGGAAGCTCGGCATCTCCAACTCCGGCCTGGGCCGCGCGGGGGTGTCCGACGCGCTCACCGCCGAGGAGATCACCGCCCTCCTCGCCGACCCGCCGGAATGGCTGGTCCGCGAACGCGAGAACCTGGTGGCCGTCCGCAAGGAAGCCGACCGGGTCAAGGAGAAGGACGCCGCGCGCCGCGCCGCCTCCAACCGTCCGCCCAAGAACCTCTTCGGCCCCAAGTAGCCGGTCCTCCACGAAACACCGAAGGCCCGCCCCCCGAATCGGGGAGCGGGCCTTCGGCTTTCGAGGATGCGAGGGGTTCGGGTCAGCAGTAGTAGCAGACGCCGTTGGCGGGCAGCTCGGTGAAGCAGTTGACGCAGACGGCCTTGCGCGCCTCCGGCTCCGGCTTGGCGGCCGGGACGGGGCCCGCGGCGGTGACCCGGCGCGGCGCGCCGCCATTGCGCGGGATCAGCGGCGGGATGCCACCGTCGGTCGGGATCTCCGCGCCGTAGGCGGCGTAGCACTGCCAGCGGGCGTAGGCAGCGTGCACCTCGAGATCGGCCGGGACGGGCAGGTGCGCCAGCTCGAGCACGTACTTGTAGCTGTCGCTGACCTTGTGATTCTGCTTGACGCACAGGGCGGTCAGCGGCGGTTCGCCGGCATTGTGGCAGCGGCGCGCGACCTTGCGCAGGATGGCGTCCATCCAGGTGCGGGTCGGCGCGTCGGTGCGAATGCCCGACATCTCCTGAACACGCTCGGCCAGTTCGTTCACTGTGACGAAATGTCCGTAGCCGGAAGCACATTCGGCCAGTACCTCGTGGGCGGCCAGGGACCAGGCCACGGCCGCGTCGCGGAAAGTCACCGCGGTCCGGTCGTCGATCCGCCAAGCCCCGGAAGTTGTTGTCGCAGCATCCCTCATAGCTCGTACACGCTAACGCTTCTGCCGGGCGACACGCCAATTCCATTTGGACATATGGGGTTTCAGTTTGGTCACACTCGTCGAGGGTTTGGCATTACCGGCCAGTACCCGGACAAAAAGAAAGGAACCGCTTCCCGAATGGCAAGCGATTCCCGCACTCTCCCCAGAAAACACACCGGTCCGCTTCCCCACAGGGAAGCGGACCGGTGATCAATGACTTGGTTCAAGTCATGGAGCAGGCTACTTGGCCTTCTCCAGGACCTCGACCAGACGCCACCGCTTGGTGGCGGACAGCGGACGGGTCTCCATCAGCTGCACGCGGTCGCCGATGCCGGCGATCTCGTTCTCGTCGTGAGCCTTCACCTTCGAGGTGGTGCGGATGATCTTGCCGTAAAGCTTGTGCTTCACGCGATCTTCCAGCTCGACCACGATGGTCTTGGTCATCTTGTCGGAGACGACGTAGCCGATGCGCGTCTTGCGCTGGCCCCGCTCCTCCTGGTTGGCCGGCGTCTTGGCCGGGCCCTTTACGTCGCTCATGCGGCGTCTCCCTTGCCTTCGGGACCGGAGGCCAAGCCGAGCTCGCGCTCACGCATGACCGTGTAGATGCGCGCGATCTCGTGGCGGACCACGCGCAGGCGGCGGTTGTTCTGCAACTGACCGGTCGCCATCTGGAAGCGCAGGTTGAACAGCTCTTCCTTGGACTCGCGCAGCTTGGCGACGAGCGCCTCATTGTCGAGCTCGCGGAGCTCTGCAGTCGGGTTGGCGGTAGCCATCAGAACTGCTCCTCCCTGGTCACGATCCGGCACTTCATCGGGAGCTTGTGCATCGCGCGGCGCAGGGCCTCACGAGCGATCTCCTCGGTCGGGTACGACAGCTCGAACATGACGCGTCCGGGCTTGACGTTCGCGATCCACCACTCCGGCGAACCCTTACCGGAACCCATGCGGGTTTCGGCCGGCTTCTTGGTGAGCGGGCGGTCCGGGTAGATGTTGATCCAGACCTTGCCGCCACGCTTGATGTGGCGGGTCATCGCGATACGAGCCGACTCGATCTGACGGTTGGTGACGTAGGCCGGCTCGAGAGCCTGGATGCCGTACTCACCGAACGTCACCGCGGTGCCGCCCTTCGCCATGCCGGAACGGCCGGGGTGGTGCTGCTTACGGTGCTTGACCTTGCGGGGCATCAACATAGGTCAGCCCTCCTGATTCTCTGCCGGTGCCTCCGCGACTGCAGTCGCGGCGCGTCCGGCCTCAGTGCTGGTCGCGGTGGTGCCCTGGGCACCGCTACGACGCGGACGGCTCGGCCGCTCGCGGCGCGGGCGGTCGTCACGGTCACGGCCGGACGGGGCCACAGCGGTGACCTCGCGCTTGCCGCCGACGATGTCGCCCTTGTAGATCCAGACCTTCACGCCGATGCGGCCGAAGGTGGTCTTCGCCTCGTACAGGCCGTAATCGATGTCGGCGCGCAGCGTGTGCAGCGGCACCCGACCCTCACGGTAGAACTCCGAGCGCGACATTTCGGCGCCACCGAGGCGGCCCGAGCACTGCACACGGATGCCCTTGACGTTCGGCGAACGCATGGCCGACTGGATGGCCTTGCGCATCGCGCGACGGAACGCCACACGGTTGGACAGCTGCTCGGCAACACCCTGAGCAACCAGCTGAGCGTCCGACTCGGGGTTCTTGACCTCGAGGATGTTCAGCTGAACCTGCTTCTTGGTGAGCTTCTCCAGCTCGGCGCGAATGCGGTCGGCCTCGGCGCCACGACGGCCGATCACGATGCCCGGGCGCGCGGTGTGGATGTCCACACGCACGCGGTCACGGGTGCGCTCGATCTCGACCTTCGAGATGCCGGCCCGCTCCATGCCGGTGGCGAGGAGCTTGCGGATCGCGACGTCTTCCTTCACGTAGTCCGCGTACTGCTTGTCCGCGTACCAACGCGACTTCCAGTCGGTGGTGATACCGAGGCGGAAGCCATGGGGATTGATCTTCTGTCCCATTTACTTTGCCCCTCCCTTCCGGCGGCTACGAGTGGCAGCGCCGGCGGTGGGCACGCTCTCGACCTCGATGGTGATGTGGCTGGTGCGCTTGCGGATCCGGAACGCGCGGCCCTGGGCACGCGGCTGGAAACGCTTCATGGTCGCGCCCTCGTCGACGAACGCGGTCGAGATGACGAGGGTGGCCGGGTTGAGGCCGAGGTTGTTCTCGGCGTTGGCCGCCGCCGAGGCGACAACCTTCGCAACCGGCTCGCTCGCGGCCTGCGGCGCGAACTTCAGGATGTTCAGCGCGTCCTGCACGCTACGGCCACGGACCAGGTCCACGACGCGACGCGCCTTCATCGGCGTCACGCGAACGTGCTTGGCGGTCGCGCGCGCGGTCGGGTTCTGAGTTTCAGTGCTCATCGCCGCTTGCTCTTCCGATCTTCCTTGACGTGGCTCTTGAACGTGCGGGTCGGCGCGAATTCACCGAGCTTGTGTCCAACCATGTTCTCCGACACGAACACCGGCACGTGCTTGCGGCCGTCGTGGACCGAGAACGTGTGGCCGATGAAATCGGGGATGATGGTGGAACGACGCGACCAGGTCTTGATGACCTGCTTCGTGCCCTTCTCGTTCTGGACGTCCACCTTCTTGAGGAGGTGTTCGTCGACGAACGGGCCCTTCTTCAGGCTGCGTGGCATGTCTAACCTCCTCCTTAACGCTTCTTGCCGCGGCGGCGGACGATGAGCTTGTCGCTGGGACGGTTGGGCTTACGGGTGCGGCCCTCGGGCTTGCCCCACGGGGAGACCGGGTGGCGACCACCGGAGGTCTTACCCTCACCACCACCGTGCGGGTGGTCGACCGGGTTCATGACCACACCACGGACGGTCGGGCGAACGCCCTTCCACCGCATACGGCCGGCCTTACCCCAGTTGATGTTCGACTGCTCGGCGTTGCCGACCTCGCCGATGGTGGCGCGGCAGCGCACATCGACACGACGGATCTCACCGGAGGGCATACGCAGGACGGCGTAGGCGCCTTCCTTACCCAGCAGCTGGATGGACATGCCCGCGGCACGAGCCAGCTTGGCGCCACCACCCGGACGCAGCTCCACGGCGTGAACCGTGGTACCGGTCGGGATCGAACGCAGCGGCAGGTTGTTGCCGGGCTTGATGTCGGCGCCGGGGCCCGACTCGATCTTCGTGCCCTGGGCGATGCCCTTGGGCGCGATGATGTAGCGCTTCTCGCCGTCGGCGAAGTGCAGCAGCGCGATGTTGGCGGTGCGGTTCGGGTCGTACTCGATGTGAGCGACCTTGGCCGGGATGCCGTCCTTGTCCAGACGACGGAAGTCGATCAGACGGTAGGCGCGCTTGTGACCGCCACCCTTGTGACGGGTGGTGATGCGACCCTGCGCGTTACGGCCACCGGTCTTGGTGAGCGGACGCAGCAGCGACTTCTCGGGGGTCGAGCGGGTGATCTCGGCGAAATCCGAGACCGAGGCACCGCGGCGACCCGGGGTTGTCGGCTTGTACTTACGAATTGCCATGAGTTCTTCTGCCTTTCTGAAGTCCCCGCCGCTTACGCGACCGGGCCTCCGAAGATCTCGATGGGCTTGCTGTCGGCCGAGATGGTGACGAGCGCGCGCTTGGTGCTCTTACGCGTGCCGTAACCGAAGCGGGTCCGCTTGCGCTTGCCCTGACGGTTGGCGGTGTTGACGCTGGTCACCTTGACGCCGAAAACCTTCTCGACAGCAATCTTGATCTGCGTCTTGTTCGAATCCGGGTGCACGATGAAGGTGTAGGTGCCCTCCTCGATCAGTCCGTAGGACTTCTCGGAGATCACCGGCGCCAGCAGAATGTCGCGCGGGTCGGCGATGGTGGTCACTTGCTCTCCTCCTGTGCAGCTTCGGCGGGGCCGTGCACGAAGGCGTTGAGCGCCTCGACCGAGAACACGATTTCGTCGCTCTTGAGAACGTCGTAGGTGTTCAGCTGGTCGGGGGCGATCGGGTGCACACCCTGCAGGTTCGCCACGCTCTTCCACGTGGTGACATCTTCACGGCCGACGACGACCAGGATGTTCTTCCGCTCCGACAGCTCGGCGAGGAAGGACTTGGCCGCCTTGGTCGACGGGGTCTGACCCGCCACCAGCTCGGTGATCACGTGGATGCGCTCGTTGCGAGCCCGGTCCGACAGAGCGCCACGCAGCGCGGCGACCTTCATCTTCTTGGGCAGACGCTGGGTGTAGTCACGCGGCTGCGGGCCGTGGACGGTGCCACCGCCGGCGAACTGCGGCGCACGGGTCGAACCCTGGCGCGCACGGCCGGTGCCCTTCTGGCGGTACGGCTTCTTGCCACCACCGCGGACCATGCCGCGGGTCTTGGTGGCGTGCGTGCCCTGGCGAGCCGCGGCCTGCTGGGCCACGACGACCTGGTGCATCAACGCGATGTTCGCGGTCACGTCGAAGATCTCCGCGGGGAGCTCGACGGTGCCCTCGGTCTTGCCGCCAGCGGCCTTGACCGTGAGCGTCAGGTTGGTCTTGGTCTCGGTGCTCATGCCCGGGCACCACCCTTCACTGCACTCTTGACGATCACGATGCCGCCGGTGCGGCCCGGGATCGCGCCCTTGATCAGCAGCAGGCCGTTCTCGGCGTCCACCTTGTGGACCGAGAGGTTCTGCGTGGTGACGCGGTCGTTACCCATGCGGCCCGACATGCGCATGCCCTTGAAGACACGGCCCGGGGTGGAGCAACCACCGATGGAACCCGGACGACGGTGCACGGCCTGCGCACCGTGCGAGGCACCCTGACCACGGAAACCGTGGCGCTTCATGGTGCCCGCGAAGCCCTTGCCCTTGGAGGTGCCGGTCACGTCGACGTAGCTGCCCTCTTCGAAGGCATCCGCGTTGATCTCCTGGCCGACCTCGAAGGCGGCGGCGTCGGCGACGCGCAGCTCGGCGATGTGGCGGCGAGGGGTGACACCGGCCTTGGCGAACTGACCGGAAACCGGCTTGTTCACCTTGCGGGGGTCGATGGCGCCGTACGCGACCTGGATGGCGGCGTAGCCGTCGCGCTCCTGGGTACGGATCTGGGTAACGACGTTCGGGCCCGCCTTGATGACGGTCACGGGAACGACGCGGTTCTTCTCGTCGAAGACCTGGGTCATGCCGAGCTTGGTGCCCAGGATGCCCGCGGCCGGACGGCTCTTGTTGTCAGTCATATTCGAAGTCCCCGTCACTGAATGTTGACGTCGACGCTGGCCGGCAGGTCGATACGCATCAGGGCGTCAACCGTCTTCGGCGTCGGGTCGAGGATGTCGATAAGCCGCTTGTGCGTACGCATCTCGAAGTGCTCGCGCGAGTCCTTGTACTTGTGCGGCGACCGGATGACGCAGTAGATGTTCTTCTCGGTGGGCAACGGCACCGGGCCGACCACACGGGCACCGGTACGGGTCACCGTCTCGACGATCTTGCGCGCGGACGCGTCGATCGCCTCATGGTCGTAGGCCTTGAGCCTGATGCGGATCTTCTGTCCCGCCACGCTGAGTGTCCTTTTCTCCGCTTGCGTTGTGATCCAGGAGCTTTCACTCCCGAACCACCCTCATTTGCACTGCCGAACACACGAAGACGCATCAGCCACCACACGACCGAGGCCCGAGGCCCGATCCATCGCCGCTGTTCATCTGTCATGGTTCATCCGGTCCACGCGGTCGGGCGTGTCGCTCCGCCGCTCATTCCTCGGCCCCGGACCAAAATCCTTACAAGCCTCGGAACAGTGTTCCGGACGCACCCACGCCGCAAATCAGCGGGGTGCAAAATTGGGTCTTTCTCACCCACCACCAGCGCCGATCCAACGGAAAAGACGCAACCCGGTGTGGGCAACCCGAACAGTATGCCTCGAGGCCCCGCCCCACTTCAAATCGCCCCCTCCCCCACCCCCGGGCCAATGGCCCTGGTCACACCCGGTCGAGCCCCCCGGCTCGGGCCGCGCGCCGGCCGGTGCGGAATTCGGTTCGCGCACCGGCCATTTCACCCTCAGTTGTCGTGCATGTGGCGCAGGTAATAGTCCCAGCCGCCGAGATCCTGGATCAGCAGGAAGTTGCCGCCGCGGAATCGGGCGGGATCCACCAGGTACAGCCCGACCTGTCCGCCCGGAACGTCGGCGGCCTCGCCGACGACCTGGGTCATGCTCCCGTGCGGGCGGCCGTCGACCACCAGATCGGAGTAGGTCGGATCGGGGGCGATCATATTGTGACCGCCGTTGATCTGGGTGATGGCCGCCGGGATCCAGCTGTTGGACAGGGCCACGGTCTCGTCGTGGGTCAGGTCCACGCCGAGGAAGATGCCCTCACCCGGGTTGGAGTACGGCGTGAAGGCGGCGGCCGAGCCGGCGGATGCGGTGGCGGCGGCCGCCCCCGCGAGTGCGATGCCGACGGTGGCCACCGCGTTGCGAATACGCATGATGTCGAGAGCTCCTGTTTGTCCCCGATAGCCGGGCCGAGCGGCACCGGCTCCCAGCCGCGCCCGCGGCGCAGCCTTCCCAGATAACTGGCAACCGGTTGGTTTCGCGCGACGAGGCAATCCGCCGACCGATCCGATGACCTATACGACACGACACTTCCGTGGAACTTACTTTTGAGTAAGATTCGGACCATGGGTAAAGAGACCGCTACGTATCGCGGGTGGAAGAAGCTTCCGGACAACCGGATCGGGCACACGCTGTTCTCGCTCGGCATGGTGGCCCGGGTGCCGTACTTCGGCACCGTGCTGCCGAGCGTGGTGCGGCTGGAACCGGGACTGTGCGAGGTGACCGCGCCCAAGTGGTTCGGCATCCACAATCACCTGGGGACCTTCCACGCCATCGCGGCGTGCAACCTGGCCGAGGTGGCGATGGGGATGCTGTCCGAGGCCACCGTGCCCGACACCCACCGCTGGATTCCCAAGGCCATGAACGTGCAGTACCTGGCCAAGGCCAACTCCGGCCTGCGGGCGGTCGCGAAACTGGACGAGGTGCCGGACTTCGCGCAGATCACCGAGGGGCGCGAACTCGTGGTGCCGGTGTCGATCTACGACCGGTCCGGGCTCGAGGTCGTGCACGCCGACATCACCACTTGGGTGACGCCCAAGTAATAGGGGTGCGAAGTCGGGACCGACCTGGCGGGCACGGGGTCCCGGCTGTTTGAATGCGGGTATGAGTGGCCGGGAGGTCGGCAGGGCCGCCGACGTGTGTGTGGTGGGGCTCGGTCCCACCGGGCGGGCATTGGCGCACCGCGCCATGGTGGCGGGCCTGCGGGTGGTCGCGGTGGATCCGCGGCCGACGCGGCTGTGGGCCCCGACCTTCTCCTGCTGGGTGGACGAACTGCCGCAGTGGCTTTCGCACAGCGCCATCGCCAGCCGGATCGAGGCGCCCGCGGTGTGGACCACCACCGAGCATCGGATTCCGCGGCCCTACTGCGTGCTGTCCAAGCAGGGCCTGTTCGACGCGCTCCCGCTCGACGACGCCACCGTGATCACCGGTCGCGCCCGCGTCGTCGAGGCGCACCGGGTGGAGCTGGCCGACGGCACCGAGGTGCGCGCGGCCACCGTCTTCGACACCCGCGGGCAGGCCACGCCGGGCGCGCGCCGCACGGCCAGCGCGCACGGCATCTTCGTGGACGAGGACATCGCCGCGCCCATGGTCACCGCCGGTGAAGGGCTGCTGCTGGACTGGCGCGACGAGAACGGCGCGGGCCCGGACGAGCCGCCGTCGTTCCTGTACTCGGTGCCGCTCGGCGACGGCACGGTCATCTTCGAGGAGACCAGCCTGGGCCTGCGCGGCGGCATGCCGCAGCACGAGTTGCGGCGGCGCACCCTGAATCGGCTGGCGGCGCACGGGATTCGGCTGCGCGGCGACGAGCCGACCGAGGCCGCCCACTATCCGCTCGACGAGCTGCCGCCGAAAGCCGGTCGCGGCGCGGTGATTCCGTTCGGTTCGCGCGGCGGCATGATGCATCCGATCACCGGGTACTGCGTGGCGGATTCGCTGGCGCTGGTCGACACCGCGCTGGACGCGGTGCAGCGCGGCGACGATCCGATCGAGGCGCTGTGGCCGTGGCAGGCGCGGCTGGTCTATTGGATGCGCATGCGCGGCGTGTACGGGCTGGGGCGGCTCACCACCGCGCAGTCCATCGCCATGTTCGAGGCGTTCTTCACCCGGCCGCCGCGGCAGCAGCGCGCCCTGCTGTCGGCGCACGACGACTACTCGGCGCTGGGGTCGGCGCTGTTCATGACGGTCGCGACCACCTGGCCGTTCACCTGGCGGTACGACCTGGTCGGCTGGACCAATCGAAACCGCTGGGTCGGTTGGGATTACGGGCGGGCCCGCGCACTGGACGATCTGCTGCTGCCCCCGGACAGCCTGCTACCCGGGGACAACACGCCCTGAGGCCGCGGCAGCCCGGACGCGGGCTCGCGCCTCAGACCCAATTCTCGATCCAGTACTTCCACACCACCCCGGCGTAGGCGGCCAGCGGCGGGACCTTGATATCGGTCCCGGCGAGGGCGGCCGCGGCATTGTGGGAGTCGAAGCGGCAGGCGAACTCGCAGTCCTCGATGACCTCCATCGGGATGCCGATCTGACGCAACGCCCACCCCATGCCGGGCACCCGCAGCGTGACGTCGAGGGTCTGCTTGGGCATCACCTCGATCAGGTGCGGGGCGCCGGCCTCGTCGGCGAAGAGGTTGAAGGCCTCGGCGACGCTCTGCTCGCGCGGGTCCACCAGGTGGTAGGTGTCCGGCCCGTCGCCGTTTCGGTGCGCGATGTGGTCGAGCGCGCGGGCCACGAAATCGACCGGCACCATATTGGTTTCACCGAGCTGGGGCGCCACCACGGGCAGGATGCGCGGCAGTTGCGCGGCCATGCGCAGCAGCCGGAAGAAGTAGTAGGGGCCGTCGATGCGGTCGATCTCGCCGGTGCGCGAGTGGCCGATCACGATGGCCGGGCGGTAGATCCGCCAGGGCACCGCGGTCTGGTCGCGCACCTCCTGTTCGGCGCGCAGCATGGTGCGCTGGCGGGGCGTGGGTAGCAACTGGCCGACGTCGGTCATGTCCTCGGTGAACACGCCCTCCCAGGCCCCGGCCACGCGCATGGTCGAAACATGGTGCAGCCGTCCCGCGTCCAGCGCGCCGGCGAGTTCGGCCACCCGGAGGGCGCCGCCGCCCGCACCGGTGGCGTCGAACCCGGCGGCCAGGTGGAAGACGTGGTCGATCGAACCGCGGTGCGCGGCAATCCAGCTCGGGTCGACGCCGAGTCCCGGCGCGGTGAGGTCGCCGCGGACCGGGTGGACCCGGTCGCGGTCGCCCCAGTCGCGTAGGCAGCGGTTGTAGCGCAGAACCGAGTCCTCGCCCGGCCGCACCAGGACGTGAACGTCCGCGTCGCGCTTCAGGAGTTCGGGTACGAGAAACCGACCGATGAACCCAGTTGCCCCGGTCACCAGGTATGACATGGGGGCCACCTTAACGTGACGCACGCCACTCGAAACCCGAGGGTCATACCCGGGGAAACCGGTCGGGCGTGTCCGCCCGCCGGTTCCCGTCGTGTCTAGGCTCCGGTCTCGGCCGCGCGCCGGTACCCGCGGATGGCGGGGTAGGCGAACACGACGATCATGCCGATCGCCCAGGCGGCGGTCTTCCACAGCGGGGTCGCGATGGGCCCGTCGTAGGACAGACCGCGCATGGCGTCGATGGCCGTACTCATCGGCTGGTTCTCGACCGTCTTCTGCAACCACACCGGGTAGGCGAAGACCGGCACGAACCCGGAGTTGAAGAACATCAGCAGGGTGTTGATGATGCCCACCAGCGACACCAGCATGACGCCTTCGGTCAGCGTGGCCAGCGCCGTCACCAGCACCGCGAATCCGAGCGCGAACAGCACCGGAATCGCCAGCATGGCAATCGAAGCCGCGGGTCCGTACCAGAACCGGAAGCCGAGCGCGACGCCCACCGCGAGCACGAACAGCGAGGTGATCACCACGCGGATGGCCTCGGCCATCAGTCGTCCGGTGAGCCCGGCGGCGCGGTGGATGGGCATGGTGTAGAACCGCCCGAGCAGACCGGTCGCCTTCTCCACCTTGAAGCCGAGCGCGCTCACCACCGATCCGGACATGGCCGCGACCAGCATGACCATCGGCACGGTGCCGTAGATGCTGGGCATGCCGGTGGCCATGGTGATCGAGTCACCGAGCACGATCCGGAACATGAGCAGCGTGGCGGCCGGGTAGACCAGGGTCTGAATGGTGGTGGCGGGGTCGCGCATCCAGCCGATGAGCATGCGCTTGCACTGGATCACGCTCTGCTGCGCCCACACCGAGAGCGCGCGCTCCGAGCGGGGTTTCACCACGGGCAGCGGCTGATGCCCCGCCCACGAATCGGATTGGGTCACCGGGTTCCCGGATTCCTCGACGGCCGTCTCGGCCGTGGTCGCCGTGCTCATGACCGCCTCACGCTCGCCCAGACCGCCAGCGGCAGGAAGACGACCAGCAGGCCGCCCAGCCACACCAGCGGCACCCACAACACATTCCAGGTCACCCCGTGCTGAGCCATGTCGCGCAGTGCGAAGGAGAACTGCGAGATGGGCTGGTTGCGCACGAACGGCCGCACCCACACGGGGAATCCGTTCTCCGGCACGAAGCCGCAGGACAGCATGCCGAAGATGAGGGTCGGCAGGGTCAGGGCCTGGCTCAGGGATTCGGGGCTCTTGGTCAGCGACCCGAGCCCGTCGGCGCCGATGGCCAGGATGGTGCCGACGGCGAGGGAGAACCCGCAGAACAGCGCGGCCTGACCCCAGCCGGCGACGAAGTGGAATCCGATGAGGTGTCCCCAGGCCAGCGCCGCGATCAGCGAGACCACCGAGCGGACGAAGCCCGCGGACAGTCGCGACACCAGCGGCACCATCTTGCCGATGGGCATGGTCTGCATGCGGGTGTTGAGTCCGGTCATGGCTTCGAACGCGGCCAGCTGCGCGTTGGACATCATGGTGAAGGACATGGTCTGCAGCACGATGATCGGCATGACGAACTGGGCGTAGTCGATGCCCTGGAACTTCATCACGTAGCGCAGCGGCAGGTAGAAGCCGAGGGTGAAGACCAGCGGCACGATGACCGCGATGAGCATCTCGCCCTTGGTGAACATCACCCAGACCACGCGCCCGGTCAGGGCCCGCCACTGCGCGAAGCTGTTGGGCCGGGCCGGGGGCACCCCGGCGAAGAGATCGGCGGCGTTCGCCGCGGGCGCGGTCACGCGGCGCCTTCCGCGCCGACGGTCTCCTTGGTGCCGGAGTGTCCGGTGAGGGTGAGGAAGACGTCGTCGAGCGAGGGGCGGCGCAGGCCGATGTCGGCGAGCTTGACGGCCGCGCTGTCGAGCCGGCGCAACGCCTCGGAGAGGGTGGCCGCGCCCTCGGGGGCGGGGATGGACAGCCGGTCGCCGGAGAGTTCGGCGCGGACCGCGGCGGGCACCAGGTCGCCGAGGGCGTCGGCGACCTGGGTCAGCTGGGTCGGGTCGAGTGGCACGACCTCGCAGTAGCTGCCGCCGGTCTTCTCCTTGAGGGCGTCGGCGGTGCCTTCGGCGATGACCGTGCCCTTGTCGATGACGATGATGTTGTCGCTGAGCACGTCGGCCTCTTCGAGGTACTGCGTGGTCAGCAGGACGGTGATGCCCTGGGTCTTGAGCGCGGTGACGAGGTCCCAGACGCCCTGGCGCGAGCGGGGATCCAGGCCGGTGGTGGGTTCGTCGAGGAACACCACCTCGGGCCGGACCACGAGGCCGCAGGCGATGTCGACGCGGCGGCGCATACCGCCGGAGTAGTGCCGGACCGCGCGGCGGCCGGCGCCGGTGAGGTCGAATTCCTCGAGCAGGTTGTCGGCGCGCTGCCGGGCTGCCTTGCGGGGCAGGCCCATGAGGCGGCCGAAGAGCTCGAGGTTCTCGCGGCCCGAGAGGTTCTCGTCGAGGGCGGCGTACTGGCCGGTCATCATGATGGACCGGCGCACGGCGGCAGGATCGGTGCGGACGTCGTGCCCGGCGATGCGGGCGACGCCGGAGTCCGGGCGCAGCAGGGTGGACAGGATCTTGACCGTGGTGGTCTTGCCCGCCCCGTTGGGGCCGAGGATGCCGAGGACCTGGCCGCGGGCGGCGGTGAAGCTGACCCCTTGCAGCGCGTGCACATCGCCGAAGGACTTGCGAATGTCTTCGACGAAAACGGCCGGATCGTCGGCTGCTACGGGTTCCGGTCTGTCCAAGCTGGGCATCAACTCTCCACTATCGGCTGGTCGGGCTGAACGATGTCGCCCCGGGGCGGCGGGTCCCCACATCGCGCGGCGGAGGTAGTTACCGCCCGCCGGGATGATCCACACCGCCGGCCGTGATGTTACCGGCGTGCCGCCCGGCAGGCCGTTTCTTTGCCGAAGCAGCGAATTTCAAACTGTGCCCTTGGTCACAAACCACGAGCTCGCCGAATAGCCGCTGATCCAGGCGCAGACCGGGCGGTATGCGGCGATTTCGCTACCTTGTCGCATCTGCGCCTCGAACCATAGTCTGGCCTTGGCGGGGAGAGACATTCACAGGCCACGAGAGGTTGACCATGGCCGAGTCGGCGCAGCCGGCAGCAGGACGCGCCGGCGCGCGCAGATCCACGGTACTCACGTCCTACGACCCCAGAACCGGGGAAGTCGTGGGCGAATACGCAGGTATGGGGGCGGGCGAACTGACCCGCACCGTGCGCTCCGCCCGCAGCGCCGAACAATGGTGGGCGGCACTGGGATTCGACGCCCGCAAACGGTGGCTGCTGGATTGGAAACGCAGCCTGGCCCGCGGCACCCGCGACCTGGTGGAGCTGATCAGCCGCGAGACCGGCAAGCCGCGCATCGACGCGGCCATCGAGGTCACCCTGGCCGTCGAGCATCTGGATTGGGTTGCGCGACATGCCGAACGGACGCTGGGCCGCACCACCCGGCTGGGCGCCACGCTGCGCCGCGAACCGACCGGAACCATCGGCTACCTGCCGCTGGGTGTGGTCGGCGTACTGGGGCCCTGGCACAATCCCGTTCTCACCCCGATGAATTCGATCGCCAGCGCGATGGCGTCGGGCAACGCGGTGGTGTTCAAGCCCAGCGAACTCACGCCCGGCGTGGGCGCGTGGCTGGCCGACACCTGGAATCACCTGGCCCCGAATCAGCCGGTGCTGCAGGTGGTCACCGGCGACAGCGGGACCGCCGCCGCCCTGTGCCGGGCGCCGTTGGACAAGCTCGCCTACGCCGGGTCGGGCGCGGGGGCGCGCGAGGTGGCCGCGCTGGCCGCCGAGGCGTCCACGCCCCTGGTCATCGAGCCGGGCGGGCGCGGGTCGATGGTGGTCCAGGTCGACGCCAAACTCGACAGCGCCGCGGCCGCCGCGGTGTACGGCGCCATGGCCAATTCGGGCCAGCAGCCGGCCGGGGTGCAGTGCGTGTACGTGGCCGACTCGGTGTACGAGCCGTTCCTGGAGCTGGTCGCCGATCAGGCCCGGCGGCTGCGGCCCGGGGCGGACCGGCGCGCCTCCTACGGGCCGATGATCGTGGACGCCCAGATCGACGTGGTGCGCCGCCAGGTGCGCGACGCGGTGACCCGGGGCGCGCGGCTCGTGGTCGGGAGTCTGGAATCGATTCGCGAGCCCTACATCGAGCCGATCGTGCTCACCGAGGTCCCCGAGAACAGCGCCGCCGTGACCGGCGAGGCCGTGGGGCCGGTGCTGGTGGTGAATCGGGTGGCCACCATGGACGAGGCCGCCGATCGCGTGAACGCGGATCGGAAGCCGCGCACGGTCTCGGTGTTCACTCGCGACGTCCGCTCGGTCCCGGAGTTCGCGGCCCGGCTGCGCAGTGAGCTGATCACGGTCAACGCGGCCCCGGTGTACGGCGTGAACGGTCCCGGCCGGATCCGGGATCCGCGCACGCTGCGGGAGTTCACGCGGCCGCAGACGATCACCGAGAAGCACCCGCCGGACCAGATCACCTCGGGCACGTTCGAGAAGCATCCGCGTCGTTTGCGGGTGGCGCGGGCGCTGTTCCGGATGCGGCACCGGGTCTGAGGATTCGGGAGGGCCTGCCGCCGAAGCCGATTCGGCGGTGGGCCCGACCCGTTCGCCGGATCTATTCGGCGGCGGGCGCGCCCAGCAGCACCGCGCGCATGAGCGCGCTCACCCGGGCCAGGTTCTCCGGCCGCCCGTCGAAGCGGATGCGCCGGCCCACGTCGATGACCTGGGCGATGGCGGCGTGCACCCGGAAGCGGGCCTCGACCTGGTCGCCGTCGAGCAGGTTCGCCCATTCCAGGACGTTCTGCCGCTGCACCGAGCGCAGCCGATGCTGTTCGGAGGCGGGCAGATTGGAGAATTCGGAGAAGTAGACCGGCAGGATCTCCGGCATGGCGAAGGTCATGCGGGCGAAGCGGTCCGCGATCCGCACAGCGGCGTCGGAGCGGCTGGTGGCCTCGGCGAGAGCCTCGTTGTTGGCGATGGCGACGCGTTCGCCGGTGCGGTTGAAGGCGGCGGCGAGCAGGTCGGACTTGCTGGCGAAGTAGCGGTAGACGCTGGAGGCGTTGATGCCCGCGGCCGCGCCGATCTCCTCGATGCTGGCCTCGTGATAGCCCTGCCGTCCGAAGATGCGGATGGCCTCGGTGAGCAGCTGCTCGCGCTTGGAGATGACGGGCAGGCCGCGCACCAGCGGCTCACCGGTGACCGGGGCGGGCGCGGGCGGCAGGTCGGCGCGCAGGATGTCCCAGCAGATCTCGGTGAGCAGGTTGACCAGCCGGGTGGTGGACAGCGCGGTGCGGTGCGCGGTGATGGATCCGATGGCGCTGAGCAGGGCGGCGGCCCGCAGCTGGGTGTCGGCCGGATCGGCGTCGGGGTAGAGCGCGGCGATGGCGGCGGCGACGGTGTCGTGCAGTTCGGTGTAGATGACCCGGATGCGGGCGCGGTCCTCGCGTTCCAGGTAGCGGCGTTCCCACCGGTACAGGCCGCCCTCGCGGCGCACGTCGATGGTGTACTCGGCGACGCCGCGGATCAGCGCGGTGAGTCGCGGTTCCGGTTCCAGGCCGGGATTGTCGGCGGCCTTGGCGGCGTCGAGCAATTGCTGCGCGCCCATTTCGGCGGCGGCGACCAGCAGCGCGTACTTGTTGCGGAAGTGGCGGTAGAGGGCGGGGCCGGAAATGCCCACCTCGGCCGCGATCTCGTCGACGCCGACCGGGTGGTATCCGCGTTCGGCGAAGGCTCGCGCCGCTACTCGCACGATTTGCGCCTTGCGGTTCTTGGGGCGGCGGCGGGGGCCGGATTCCCCGTCCGGAGTACCGGCCGGTCGCCCGGTAGCGAGGGCGGCCTCGCTGCGATCGGCGACCATACAGTTTCTCCTTCTCGATGACTCCGGCTGTTGACAGTGCCGGACGAACGCTCCTAAGTTAACCACAATTCGCAAAGCCGAACACACAGCCTGCGGCCAGGCCGCATATATATCTGGGGAGCGCCCGATGACCACGAGCACGCCGGGGTACACCGCGATCAGGGACGGGCGCGTCCTGCGCATCACCATCACCAATCCCAAGCGCAAGAACGCGCTCAGCTACGACACCATGGAGGGCCTGGGCGACGCCGTGCTCGCGGCCTCCGCGGATCCGGCCGTGCGGGTCATCGTGCTGACCGGTGAGGGCGGCGACTTCTGCACCGGCGCCGATCTGTCCTCCGCCCCGGCGGAGAAGGCCCGCGGCATCACCCCCGAGATGACCATGGACGTGGCCAACCGGATGATCCGCGCCATCGTGGACGCGCCGATCCCGGTCATCGCCCGGGTCAAGGGCGCGGCCGCCGGGGTGGGCGTGGCGTTCGCGCTGGCCGCCGATCTCACCTACGCCGCCGAGGACTCCTACCTGCTGCTGGCCTTCATCAATATCGGCCTGATGCCCGACGGCGGGGCGGCGGCGCTGGTGGCGGCCGCGGCCGGACGTCCGCTGGCCGCCGAGATGGCGCTGCTGGGCGAGCGGCTCCCGGCCCGGAAGGCCCTGGAGCACAGCCTGATCGCGGGCGTGTACTCCGACGAGGAACTGGACGCCAAGGTGGAGGCGGTGATCGCCAAGCTGGCGCACGGCCCGCGCCGGGCGCTGGAGCTCACCAAGCGCGCTCTCAACGCGGCGGCGCTGACCTCGCTGGAAGCCGCCCTGGACGCCGAGAAGTCCGGCCAGTGCGAACTGCTGGGCTCCGACGATTTCGCCGAGGGCGCGGCGGCCATGCTCCAGAAGCGCAAGGCCGTCTTCGCCGAATAACGCCCGGCGTCAGCCCTTTCCGGTGGCCGTCAGGTAGATCAGCACCACGTTGAGCGTGGTGATGATCGCGGCCACCAGCCAGGCCAATCCGGTGGTGACACGGTGATTGACATTCTCCCCCATGAGTTCCGGGTCGCTGGTGAACCGGACCAGCGGGATGAGCGCGAACGGGATTCCGAACGACAGCACCACCTGCGAGATGATCAGTGCCCGCGTGGGATCGATGCCGATGGCGAGCACCACCAGGGCGGGGATCAGCGTGATCACGCGGCGCACCACCAGCGGAACGTGCCGGTGCAGCAGGCCCTGCATGATCATCGCGCCCGCGTAGGCCCCGACCGAGGTGGACGCCAGCCCGGAGGCGAGCAATCCGACCGCGAGCAGCAGTCCCGCGACGGGGCCGAGTACGTCCTGCACCGCGGCGTGCGCGCCCTCGATGGTGTCGACGCCGTCGCGGCCGCGCAGGGTCTTGGCGGCCATGAGCAGCATGGCCAGGTTCACGGTGCCCGCGAGCAGCATGGCCAGGGCGACGTCGTAGCGGGTGATGCGCAGCAGGCGATTTCGGGCCGCGCCGACCTCGGGATGCCCGTGCCGGTCGCGAGCCATGCCGGAGTGCAGGTAGACCACGTGCGGCATGACGGTCGCGCCGATCATGGCGGCGGCCAGCAGCACGCTGCCGGAGTCGGCGAAGCGGGGCACCAGGCCGCCGACGGTGCCGGACGCGGAGGGCGGTGAGATGACCACGGAGGCAAGGAATCCGATGGCGATGATGCCGAGCAGTCCGGTGATGACGCGTTCGAAGGGCCGTTGCCCGCGATGGTTCTGGATGAGCAGCAGGATCATCGACACGAAGCCGGTGATGATGCCGCCGACCATGAGCGGTAGCCCGAAGAGCAGGTTGAGCGCGATGGCGCCGCCGACGACCTCGGCGAGATCGGTTGCCACCGCGACGGTCTCGGCCTGGGCCCAGTAGCTGAGCCGCACCCAGCGACCGGCCTTGGCGCGCACCACTTCCGGGAGGGAGCGGCCGGTCACCAGGCCGAGTTTCGCGGACAGGAACTGCACCAGCCCGGCCATGATGTTGGCCATCACCACGACCCAGACGAGCAGATAGCCGTATTGGGCGCCGGCGCTGATATTGGAGGCGACATTGCCGGGATCGACATAGGCGATCGCGGCGACGAAGGCGGGGCCCAGCAGCACACTGGCCGACCGCGCTCGCTGGAACGGGGTGCTGCTCTTATCGGCCACGCTGGTACTCACAAGATGAGTTTACGGGTTCCCGAACTTTTTGTTTAGCCCTTCCGTGCACCCTGTGACCACAGCCATAATGGCGAACGGCCCGGCACCTTCCGGTGCCGGGCCGTATCACGTTGTGCGCGTGGGTCTCTAGATGCCGAGACCCTGGGCGAGCAGCGGCCACGACGCGATGAACTCGTCGTTCCAGTAGCCCCACGAGTGGGTACCGGTCGGCCGGAAGTTGTAGGTCGCCGGGATGCCCAGCGAGTTCAGCTTGTTCGCGAGGTTGTGGCTGCAGAAGTTGGTGCCCGCCTCGATGACGCCACCGATGATCATCTGGTTGGCCAGGCCGTAGGAGCCGGCCAGCGCGTAGGGGCCGTTCAGAGTGTCGTACTGGCCGGGCAGACCGCTACCGGAGGAGATGTAGAGGTTGATGCCGCGCAGCTTGTCCGCGTTGATGACCGGGTCGTGGGCCGCCCAGTCGGGCGAGTTCGCCGGGCCGTACATGTTCTCCAGCTTGCCGCCGCCCCAGGTCTCGACGGTCAGGCGCATGAACTCCTGACCCTGCGGGTCGGCCATCTGGGCGCAGCCGGAGTAGGCGGCGACGGACTTGTACAGGTCCGGCTTGGCCTCGGCCAGGGTGAGCACGGTGGTGCCCGAGGTGGAGATGCCGGCGATGGCGTTGACGCCGTTGGTGCCGAGCGCGGCGTCGATCAGCGGGGGCAGTTCCTCGCTGAAGAAGGTGGTCCACTTGTTGCGGCCCAGGGTCGGGTCGTCGTTGTTCCAGTCCTGGTAGTAGGACCACTTGCCGCCGATGGGCTGGACCACGTTGACGTTCTTGTCGCCGAGGAAGCCGTTGACGATATTGGTCTTCTTCACCCAGGAGGCGTCGTCCTGACCGCCGCCGGCGCCATTGAGCAGGTACAGGGTCGGGCGCGGGACCGAGGTGTCGGCGGGGCGCTGCACATCGACCGGGTAGGTGGCGCTCATGGCCGCGGAGTAGACGTAGAGCCGGATGTTCCGGTCGTCCTTCATCTCGGCCTTGGTGATCTTCGAACCGTCCGCCGAGACCGGGTCGGCCAGCAGCTTCTTGCCGTCGATGATCGGGTCAGCGGAGGCGGAACCGCCGCCGACACCGGTCATCAGACCGGTGAGAACCGCTGTGGCGGCGAGGAGGGCGGCGGCTCGCGCCCCGCGCCGGCCGTTCCGGACATGTCGACGAATCAATGTTTCGCACCTTCATCTCGTGTCGTTTGCTGGTCTGAGACCACGCGGTCCGGTATTCCGGTTGGCTCGACCCCCGACAGACCATACGGCTTATCCCATCGCCGCAACAGCCGCAATGTTACGGGCGGGTCGCGCGGCGGGGCCCATCGGCCCACCGCGCGTCGCCCATCGATCTCCGTTCACGTCCAGCTCAGCGGCTGTGCGGTCGCCCGCTAACGGCCGTGTTCGGCGAGCCCGGCCAGCGCCTGCACCCAGCCCTCGACCAGCTGCTTGACCTGGTCCAGGGTCAAGACCGCGCCGACGAAGTCGAAGCGGGCGACGAGCCCGTCCTGACTGGTGTCGACGGTGACGTCCAGGTACAGGTCGGCGGCCACCGGCTCCGGGTAGACCTCGGCGGGCCGCAGGTCCCGGTATCGGAAGCCGATGCGGCCCAACGGAAGCACCGCGATCTCGGCGACCGTGTCCGGGTTCAGGTACCGCAGCAGCCCGAATCCGACACCGTGCGAGGGCACCTCGCGCGCGAAGTTCCGGATCTGCTCGATGATCGAGCCCGCGCTGGGCCCACCGGAGCGCACCTCGGCCAGGTCCAGGCCCTCGAGCCGGAGCGGGAACGGGTAGCTGGTGCTGAACGCGCCGACCGTGCGCAGCCCGTCCCGGTCGCCGGGGACGCGGCCGTCGGCGATCAGGCGCACCACCGAACCCAGTGTGTCGCGCAGTGTTTCGGAGTCCGGGTCGAGCAGGGTCGCGGCCAGCGCGGTGAGCAGCACCTCGTCGATGCTGGCGTGGTAGCGGCGGGCGACGGAGTCGACGGCCGCGGCGCCCTCCCCGGTGATGGCCACCGAGACCCGCCCGCGGCTGCCGGAGTCGGCCTCGCCGAGCACCAGGTCCGGGGAGATGCCCTCGGTCACGCCCGCGAGCGCCTTACGCCACCAGTCCAATTCGTCGACGGTGGCGTCGTCCACGGCGCGGTCGGCCAGGGCCCGGGCGACGCCGCGCGGGTGCGCGTCGGCGCTGTGCGGGGTGGCGTGGCCGCCGGACCAGGAGGCGGTGAGGTCCTCGATGACGGTGCGCCACGAGGCGTCGTCCACCACCAGGCCATTGGCGACCACCACCAGCACGGCGGCGGGACGGTCCCCGGCATCGCCGCCTCCGGCGGCGTTCTCGAGCAGGACGAAGCGCATGTTGTAGCCGCGCTCCGGGTCGAGTTCGGCTGCGGCGGCGTGGATCACGGCCTCGATGGGGTCACCGACGGCCTCGACGTTCGGGTCGATCTGCCACACGACGGCGGCGCCGCGCGGCTGCACGGCCGGAATGTCCAACGCCACGGTGTCGCCGTCGCGGCGCAGGCGGGCCCACAGCCCGGGGTGCCGGTCCAGGAGTCCGGCGACCGAACGGCGCACGCGGGTGCCGGAGATGCCGGCGGCGATGTCGAGGGTGATGGCCCGGACCCAGATGCCGGACGGCTCCACCTCGAGCAGGCCGATGGCTCCGGCGGGCAGCGGCGACACCTCGCCGACCGCGCTGAGCGCGGGGCCGGACGTGGCGGACACCGGGACCGCGGGGCGGTCGGTGCTCGGCGCGGCGGGGGTGTCGACGGCCGAATCCGGTTCGGTCGCGCGCTGATCCGCCGCATCGCGGGACGCGGCGGGCCCGGATTCCGAGGCCGCCGGCACGTCGTACCGAGGCGCGGCGGTCTCCGGCTCCGGCCGGAACGCGACGTCCGGTTCGAAGGCGACATCGGGTTCGAAGGCCGCGTCGGGCTCGTAGGCGCGGTCGGGTTCGGAGCCCACCGAGCGCGCGGGTTCGGCGGGATCGTGCAGTTTGACCGGCGGCGCGAGGTCTTCGGGCCGGATGATCGGCAGCACCTGGGTGATGGCCCAGTCGTCGGCGTTGTTCATCGAGTCGGCGTTGTTCGCCGGTTCGGCGCTCTCCACCGGTTCAGCTTTGTCCACCGTCGCCGAGTTGTCCGCGGGTCCGCCGGTTTCCGGCGTTTCGCCACGGTCGGCACGCTCGATGAGCTCGGCCAGGCGCGGGCCGATGACCGCGAACGCCTCCGGGGTGCACATGAGCTGATGCCGCACCGGGACAACGTGTTCGGCGATGCGGCCGGTGACGTAGGGCCGCCAGTCCTCGACGCTGTGCGGTTCGCCGTCCTCGCGGCCGAATTCGGCGGAGAACAGGTCCATCCGGGTGTCGAGCACCGAATGCCGGTAGCGCGCACCGAGTTCCACGGTGCGGACCGCGCCGCGGTACATGCGCCGCAGCCGGTCCACGGTGAGCACGGCCAGTTCGGCGGGGATGGCGGCGTGCAGGGCGTGCAGCGCCTCGTCGCTGAGGTCCTGCAGGTCGCCCGCGGGCAGCGCGTCCTCGCCGACGCCGAATTCCGCAAACTGCGCGCGCAGATCCTCACGGAAGCTGTCGAATTCGGCGCCCGGGTAGGCGTCGAGCACGGCCAGCAGGTCGACCCGGTCGCCGGCGGCCCGCAGTTCGGTGGCGATGGCGTGCGCGAGCACGCCGCCGAGGGAGTAGCCGAGCAGCCGGTACGGGCCCTCGGGCTGGACCTCACGCATGGCCTCGATGTAGGTCCGCGCGACCTCGGTCAGCGATTCGGGCCGATAGTCGTCCGCGGTGAGGGCCGGGGACTGCAGACCGTAGATCGGCTGGTCCTCGGGCAGGAACCGGGACAGTCCGGCGTAGGGCCAGGCCATGCCGACCATGGGCGGCGCGCAGAACAGCGGCGCGCGGGTGCCGGTGGCCCGGATGGGCAGCAGCACCCCGAGGGCCGAGTCGGCCGCGGCGTCGAAGTCGTGCTCGCCCTCGAGGGCCGCGGCGATGCGGGCGCTGAGCCCGGCCACCGTGGGCTCGGTGAAGAACCAGGACACCAGGACCTCGGCGCCGGTGAGCTCGCGCAGTTTGGCGACGATGCCGGTGGCCAGCAGCGAGTTGCCGCCGATGGCGAAGAAGTCGTCGTCGACGCCGACCCGGTCGAGGCCGATGGCCTCGGCGAAGGCCCCGGCCACCGTCTCCTCGAGCGGGTTGCTCGGGGCGCGGTATTCGCCTTGGCGCAGTTCGGGTTCCGGCAGGGCCTTGCGGTCCAGCTTGCCGACCGGGGTGAGCGGCAGTTCGTCGAGGACCAGGATGGCGGCGGGCACCATGTGCGGCGGCAGGGTCCGCGCGGCGTGCTCGGTGAGCAGGTCCGGGTCGGGCGAGTGGCCGGGCGTGGCCAGCACGTACGACACCAGGACGGTGACGCCCGCGTGATTCTTGCGGCCCACGGTGACGGCGTACTCGACCGCCGGGTGGGTGGCCAGCACGGCGTCGATCTCGCCGAGTTCGATGCGGAAGCCGCGCACCTTGACCTGGAAGTCGGAGCGCCCGACGTAGTCGAGCTCCCAGCTGACCTGGGTCCCGGCCAGATTGCCGTCCCGGAGTTCGGGTTCGGCGAACCAGCGGACCACGTCGCCGGTGCGGTACATGCGCGAGCCGGGTTCACCCCACGGGTTCGCGACGAACCGTTCCGCCGAGAGCGCGGCCCGGTTGCGGTAGCCGCGCGCGAGCGCGCCGCCGGACAGGTACAGCTCGCCCGCGACGCCCGGCGGCACCGGGTTCAGGCGGGAGTCCAGCACCAGCGCCGACATGCCGTGCACCGGGGAGCCGATGGTGATGTGGCGGCCCGGTTCCAGCTGCGCGTAGGTGGAGATGATGGTGGTCTCGGTGGGCCCGTACGCGTTGTGGTAGAGGCGATTTCCGGTCTTCCACTTGGCCACCAGTTCCGGCGGGGTGACGTCGCCGCCGACCGACACCACTTCCATCTGCGACTGCCCGGCCGGGTCGACGGTGCCGAGCACCGCGGGGGTGATGATCGCGTGGGTGACGTTCTCGCGGCGCATGAGTTCCGCGAGCTCGGGTCCGCCGAGGATGTCCCGGGGCACGATCACCAGGGCCGCGCCGGTGGAGAAGGCGCAGATCCACTCCAGCACCGAGGGATCGAAGCTGGGTGAGCAGATGTGCAGCATCCGGTGCTCGGGATCGAGGTCGTAGAGACCGGTCGCGTAGTCGCTCAGGCCGCCCAGACCCGCGTGGGTCACGGTGACGCCCTTGGGCATTCCGGTGGAACCCGAGGTGTAGATGACATAGGCCGGGTTGGCCATGCGGATGGGCGCGATCCGGTCGGCGTCGGTCACCGGCGCCGGGGACTCGGCCGCGGCCCGGCGGTCGGTGGCGGCGTCGTCGAGGCACAGCCATTCGACCTCACCGGGCAGCGTGGGCTGGAAGGCCTTGCTGGTGATGCCGATGACGGCGCCGGAGTCGGAGACCATGTGCCGCACCCGGTCCGCCGGATAGGCGGGGTCGACGGGCACGTGCGCGCCGCCGGCCTTGGCGATGGCGAGCACCGCGGCGACCATCTCGAACGAGCGCGGGAAGGCCACGGCGACCAGCTTTTCCGGGCCGACGCCGTGCCGGATGAGCACCCGGGCCAGCTGCGAGGAGTAGTCGTCGAGTTCGCCGTAGCTGATGGAGTGCCCGCGGTAGCGGATGGCGACACGGTCGCGACCGAGGGCGACGCCGCGGGTGAGCAGCTCGGGCAGCAGCGCGGTGGCCATCACCTCGTCGCCGTGCACGTGGGTGAGCAGTTCGTACTCGTCGGCGTCGAGCAGCGGCAGGTCGCCGATGGCGGTGACGGGCCGGTCCACGATGGCCTCGAGCAGCCGGACGAAGCGCTCCGCGAAGACTTCCACGGTGCGCTGTTCGAAAAGGTCGCGCGCGTAGGTGAACACGGCGTGCAGGCCGCTGTCCGCGTCGCCCTCGCGGACGGTCAGCGACAGGTCGAACTGGGAGGTCTGGATGCCGGAGTCCAGGGCGCTGATCCGCAGTCCGGGCAGCTCGAAGTCGCTGTCGGGGGTGTTCTGGAAGGCCAGCATGACCTGGAACAGCGGGTTGCGGGCGGTGGACCGCTCGGGGTTGAGCACCTCGACGAGCCGCTCGAACGGCAGGTCCGCGTGCGCGAAGGCCTGCAGGTCGGCTTCCTTGGTGGCGGCGAGCAGTTCGTGGAAGCGGAGTCCGCCGTCCACGTGCGAACGCAGCACCAGGGTGTTGACGAACATGCCGATGACGTCGTCGAGGGCGGCCTCGCCGCGGCCCGCGACGGGCGTGCCGATGGCGATGTCGTCGGTCCCGGACAGTCGCGCCAGGAACAGGGCCAGTGCGGAGTGCACGACCATGAACAGGGTGGCGTTCTGTTCGCGGGCGATGCGCGCCAGACCCTGCTGGAGTTCGGCGTCGATGTGGAAGGGCACCAGGCCGCCGCGGAAGCTGGACACCGGCGGGCGCGGGTGGTCGGCGGGCAGGTTGAGCTCGTCGGGCAGCCCGGCCAGCGCGGTGCGCCAGTAGGCGGCCTGCTCCGAGATCAGGCTCTGCTCATCGGTTTCCGAGCCCAGGACGGTGCGCTGCCACAGGCTGTAGTCGGCGTACTGGACGGTGAGCGGGGTCCACGCGGGCGCGGCACCGGCCGAGCGCGCGATGTAGGCGGTCATCAGGTCGCGGGCCAGCGGGCCCATGGACCAGCCGTCGGCGCTGATGTGGTGGGCGACCAGCACGATCACGTGCACGGCGGGTTCCACCTCGAAAAGGCGGACGCGCAGCGGGATCTCGCGGGTGACGTCGAAGCCGGTGGCCAGCAGTGTGCCGATCAGCTCGGGCAGGTCGGCGGCCGCGGCGGGCTCGGCGGTGAGTTCCGGCACCGCTTGCTCGGCGGGCAGCACCACCTGGTGGGCCGCTCCCCCGCTCTGCGGGTACACGGTGCGCAGGGTCTCGTGGCGGGCCACCAGGTCCGCGACGGCCTGACGCAGCGCCTCGACGTTCAGCTCGCCGTCCAGGCGCAGGGCCATCGGCAGGTTGTAAGCGGTTGCGGCGGTGTCGAACTGGTTGAGGAACCACATCCGCTGCTGAGCCAGCGAGAGCGGCACCAGCTCCGGGCGCGGGCCCGCGACCAGCGGCGGACGGCGGCGGCCGCCGCTGCCGGTCAGCACGCGGCGCGCCAGTTCGTCGACGGTGGTGGCCTCGAACAGGTCGCGCACGCCGAGCCCGGATTCGAGCGCGGTGTTGATGCGGGCCACCACCTGGGTGGCGACCAGCGAGTTGCCGCCGAGGGCGAAGAAGTCGTCGTCGAGGCCGACGGGCCGGTCCAGGCCGAGGGTCTCGGCGAAGACCGCCGCGACGGCCAGTTCGACCGTGGAGACGGGGGCGCGGAACTCGCGCGCCTCGAATTCCGGTGCGGGCAGGGCCTTCCGGTCCAGTTTGCCGTTGGCGTTGACCGGCATGGCGTCCAGCACCACCGTGGCGGCGGGCACCATGTAGGACGGCAGCCGGGCGGCCAGGTGGGTGCGCAGCGCGTCCTGATCGATGGCGCCGCCGGCGGTGGGCACCACGTAGGCGGCCAGCATGTCGCCGGTGTGCTCGGAGGAGTGCAGCACCACCACGGCCTGGTCCACGGCCGGGTGCGCGGTGAGGGCGGCCTCGATCTCGCCGAGTTCGATGCGCAGGCCGCGCAGCTTCACCTGGAAGTCGCTGCGGCCCAGGTAGACCAGGTCGCCGTCGGCGTTCCACTTCACCAGGTCGCCCGTGCGGTACATGCGTTCGCCGCGGCCGAAGGGGCTGGCCACGAAGCGTTCCGCGCTCAGGTCGGGGCGGCCGACGTAGCCGCGCGCCAGCTGCGCGCCGGCCAGATACAGCTCGCCCACCAGGCCGGGGGCGACCGGGTGCAGGCGCGCGTCGAGCACGTAGGCGCGGGCGTTCCAGACCGGGCCGCCGATCGGCACGGCCCCGGCCACGTCGGCGGGGACGGGCGCGGCGGTGGCGTGCACGGTGAATTCGGTGGGCCCGTACAGGTTGTGCAGGGCGGCCGGGCTGATCGCCCGGAAGGCGTCCACGGCGTCGGAGGTGAAGGCCTCACCGGCCACCAGCAGCGCGCGCAGCGAGCCGATCCGCTCCGGATCGGCGGTGGCGGCGAACATCCGCAGCATGGACGGCACGAACGAGGTGATGGTGACGTTGTGCGCGGCGATCACGTCGGCCAGGTACTGCGGGTCGCGGTGGCCGTCGGGGGTGGCGACGATCATGCGGCCACCGGTGGCCAAGGGGGCGAACAGTTCCCACACCGAGACGTCGAAGGTGGCCGGGGTCTTGAACAGCACCACGTCGTCGCGGCCGATCCCGTATTCGCCGGTGATCCAGCGGATCTGGTTCACGGCGGCGGCGTGCGGCACCGCGACGCCCTTGGGGCGGCCGGTGGAGCCGGAGGTGAAGATGACGTACGCGGTGTGCTCGGGACGCAGTGGCGCCCGGCGTTCCCCATCGGTCACCGGGTATTCGGCGTAGCCCGCCAGGGTCGCGGTGTCGACCTCGAGCACGCGGCGCTCGCCGGCGTCGAAGCTGTCACGCGAGGTGGTGAGCACGCACACCGGGTCGGCGGTGTCGAGCACGTGGGCGACCCGCTCGGCGGGCTGGTCCGGGTCCAGCGGCACGTACGCGCCGCCCGCCGCCAGCACCGCGTAGGCGGCGGTGACGAAGTCCAGCGACCGCCGGATGTGCAGGGCCACCAGCGTTTCCGGGCCGACCCCCTCGGCGATCAGGCGTCGCGCCAGGCGGTGCACGCGGGCCGCGAACTCGCCGTAGGTGACCCGCTCGCCGCCACTGTCGATCGCGATCGCGTCGGGGGTGCGCAGGGTCTGGGTCTCGAACTGCGAGAGCAGCGTGGAGCTCCAGGCGTGCTGCCCGGCCGTGAGGTCGACGGTGGTGGCGTTCCAGTCCGTCATCACGCGCTGGCGTTCGTCCACGGCCAGCAGGTCGAAGTCGCCGACGGCGCGTTCGGGGTGGGTGGCGGCGGCGACCAGGGTGCGGCGCAGGCGCTCGGCCAGGCGGTCCATGGTGTCGGCGTCGAACAGGTCGGTGGCGTAGGTGAAGGCGGCCGAGATGCCCTGCGCCACACCGTCGGTGGAGGTGCGCTCGACCAGGGTGAGGTCCAGGTCGAACTTGGCGACCGGCACGGTCAGGTCGACGTCGGAGACGGTGACGCCGGGCAGCTCGAACACCGCCGGGGTCATGTTCTGCAGCGTCATCGACACCTGGAACAGCGGGTGCCGGGCCTGCGAGCGCGGCGGATCCAGCAGTTCCACGATGCGTTCGAACGGCGCGTCGGCGTGCTCGAAGGCTGCCAGGTCGGTGCGGCGGACCGCGGTCAGCAGTTCCGCGAAACCGGCGTTGGGGTCGACCTCGGTGCGCAGCACCAGGGTGTTGACGAACATGCCGATGAGCTCGTCCAGGGCGGCCTCGCCGCGGCCCGCGATGGGCGCGCCGATGGCGATGTCGCGGGTGCCCGACACGCGTGCCAGCAGCACCGCGAAGGCGGCGTGCAGCACCATGAACAGGGTCGTGTTGTGCTGCTGCGCAACCCGGTTCAGGGCGGCGTGCACGTGCGGATCGATGTCGAAGACGTGCACCGCGCCGCGACCGGAGGCCACCACCGGGCGCGGCCGGTCGGTGGGCAGTTCCAGCTGGTCGGGCAGTCCGGCCAGGGTGTCGCGCCAGAAGTCGAACTGGCGGGCCAGCGGCGAGGCGGGGTCGTGCTCGTCGCCGAGGCTCTCGCGCTGCCACAGCGCGAAGTCCGCGTACTGCACCGGCAGCGGCGACCACTCCGGCTCCTGGCCCCGCATGCGGCCGAAGTAGGCGGTCATCAGGTCGCGGGTGAGCGGGCCGCCGGAGAAGCCGTCACCGGCGATGTGGTGGACCACGCACACCAGCACGTGGTCGCCGTCGCTGAGGCGCAGCAGGCGCAGCCGCAGCGGCGGCGCGACGGTCACGTCGAACGGCGAGAACGCGGCCTCCGAGACCACCTGGGCCACTTCGGCTTCGGTGACCTGCACGACCGGCAGCGACGGCATGGCGTCGGGCGCGTCGACGGCCAGGATCAGCTGGTGGCCGACGCCGTCGTGCTCGGGGTAGTAGGTGCGCAGCACCTCGTGCCGGGCCACCAGGTCGGCCACGGCGTCGCGCAGCGCGGGCACGTCCAGCGGGCCGGCGACGCGCAGCGCGGTGGGCAGGTTGTAGGTGGCCGCCTCCGGATCGAGCCGGTTGAGGAACCACATGCGCTGCTGGGCGTAGGACAGCGGGATCAGCTCCGGGCGCGGCATGGGCCGCAGCGGGGCGGCCCCGGCGACGGCCGAATCGGCCAGCGCGTCCAGGGAATTCGCGAGTTCGGCGACGGTCGGGTGCTCGAACAGGGCGCGGACCGGGACCCGGGCGCCGATGGCCGCGCCCAAGCGGGCCACCACCTGGGTGGCGTTGAGCGAGTTGCCGCCGAGTTCGAAGAAGTCGTCATCGGCGCCGACGCGGTCGGCGCGCAGCACGGTCGCGAAGATCTCGGCCACCGTCTGCTCGGCGGCCGTGGCGGGCTCGCGGTATTCGCGGGCCTGGAACTGCGGCACCGGCAGCGCCTTGCGGTCGAGCTTGCCGGAGGCGTTGAGCGGCATGGCCTCCAGGCGCACCACGGCCGAGGGCACCATGTAGGAGGGCACGGATTCGCGGGTGTGGGCGAGCAGGTCGGTGTCGAAGCGCGGGGAGGCGGAGCGGACCTGCGTATCGTCGTCGAGGACGACGTAGGCGACCAGGCGGTCGCCGGTCTCGCCGCGCACCAGGGAGACGGCGGCGCGGTGCACGGCGGGGTGGCCGAGCAGCACGGTCTCGATCTCGCCGAGTTCGATGCGCTGGCCGCGCAGCTTGATCTGGAAGTCGCTGCGGCCCAGGTATTCCAGGGCGTGGCCGGCGCCGGACGGCACCCAGCGGACCACGTCACCGGTGCGGTAGAGCCGCTGCCCGTTCTCGTGGGCGACGAAGCGTTCGGCGGTCAGCGCGGGCGCGCCGAGGTAGCCGCGCGCCAATTGCACACCGGCGACATACAGTTCGCCGGCCGCGCCGAACGGCACGGGGCGCAGCTGCCGGTCCAGCACCAGGACCCGGGTGTTGGCGACGGGGCCGCCGATCGGCACCGCGACACCGTGGGTGTGCTCGGCCGGGTGGGCGGTGACCACGGTGGCCTCGGCGGGGCCGTACCAGTTCACCAGTCGCGTATCCGGCAGCGCCGCCGCGAATTTCGCGGCGCTCTCGGCGGACAGCGCCTCACCGGCGGCGAACACCCAGCGCAGCGAGGGGTGCCGCCGGGCCGCGCCGTCGAGGTAGGCGTCGAGCATGGACGGCACGAAATGCACGGAGGTGACCGCGTATTCGTCGATCACCCGCGCGATGTAGGCCGGGTCGCGGTGCCCGTCCGGCTCGGCGACCACCACGGTCGCGCCGGTCTGCAGGGGCCAGAACAGCTCCCAGGTGGAGATGTCGAAGGTGATCGGCGTCTTGTGCAGCACCACGTCGCCGGGACGGTGCGGGTAGGTGCGCTGCGACCAGCGGAACTGGTTGGCCATCTGCCGGTGGGTGATCACCACGCCCTTGGGGCGGCCGGTGGAGCCGGAGGTGTAGATGACGTAGGCGGCATTGTCCGGGCGCACCGGCGCGGGGGCCACCTCGACGAACTGGTCCGCGCCCGCGAGCGCGTCCACGAAGAACAGCGGGACGCCGGAAGTGGTTTCGAAGTCGTCGGCGGCGCGGGTGAGCACGCACACCGGCGCGGATCCGGCCAGCACGTACTCGTTGCGCTCGGCCGGATGGTCGGGGTCGACCGGCACGTACGCGCCGCCGGACCGCAGCACCGCGTAGACGGCCACGACCAGGTCGATGCTGCGCCGCATGGCCACGGCCACCCGGGATTCCGCGCCGACGCCGCGCAGGGTGAGCTCCTGCGCCAGGCGGCGGGAGCGGGCGTCGAGCTCGGCGTAGGTGAGGCTGGTGCGGTCGAAGACGACGGCAGGGGCGTCGGGGGTCCGGGCCACCTGGGCGTCGAACAGGGTGAGCAGCGTCGAATCGTCCCGCAGCTCGGGCACATCGGTGGCGTTGACCTCCGCCAGCGCGCGGCGTTCGCCGTCGAGCAGCGCGTCGATCTCGGCCACGCGGGCCCGCGGATCGGCGGCGATGCGGCCGAGCAGCGCCGCGAGCCGGTCGGCGATGGCCTGCGCGGCGTCCTCGTCGAAGAGGTCGCGCAGGTACTTCACGCCGAAGCCGAGACCCTTGCCGCGCGGCTGCACCATGACGGTGAGCGGGTAGTGGGTGCCGTTGGTCGCGGACGCGCCGAGGATGCCCGCGCCGTCGATGGGCGCGGCGGCGTCGTCGAGCGACTCCTCGTCCACCGGGAACGAGGCGAACACCACGATGGAGTCGAAAAGCCCGTCGACGCCGGCGATCTCCTGGATCTCGCCCAGGCCGACGTAGTGGTGGTCGAGCAGGGCGGCCTGCTCGTCCTGCAGCGACCGCAGCACCTGCGTGAGGGTGTCGCCCGCGTTCAGCCGCACCCGCACCGGGATGGCGTTGAGGAACAGGCCGATCATGGTCTCGATGCCCGCCAGCTGCGGCGGACGGCCGGAGACGGTGGCGCCGAAGACCACGTCGTCGCGGTCGGTGCTGCGGCCGATGAGCAGACCCCACGCGGCCTGCACGACGGTGTTGAGCGTGACGCCGGCGTTGTGGGCCACCTTGGTCAGGGTGGCGGTGTCGGTCTCGGACAGCGTGAAGGTGATTTCGCCGATGCCCGAGGTGATCTCACGGGAGGGGTCGACCGCGGCCAGCGGGGTCGGATCGTCGAATCCGGCCAGGGTCTCGCGCCAGGCCTCGCGCGCCGCGCCGTGGTCGCGGGCGGCCAGCCAGGCCAGGTAGTCGCGGTACGGGCGCACCGCGGGGATCCGGGAGGCGTCGCCGTCGGCCGCGTAGAGCAGCAGCATGTCCTGCACCAGCAGCGGCATGGACCAGCCGTCGATGAGGATGTGGTGGCTGGTGACGCAGACCCTGTACGCTCCACCTCCCTGCGCTTGGTCCGCGGCGGTCCGGAACAGCGTGATGCGCAGCAGCGGGCCCGCGCCCATGTCGAAGTGGCGGGCCACGTCGAAGGCCATGAGCCGGTCGGTCTCGGCCAGCGCCTCGGCGGGTTCGCGGTCGCTGAGATCCAGGTACTGCCAGGGCAGTTCGACGTCGTCGAGGATGACCTGCAGCGGATTGCCCGCGCTGTCCTCGGCGAAGACGGCCCGCAGGTTGACGTGCCGTTCCAGCATGGCGCGGGCGGCGGCGTGCACGCGCTCCACGTCGATCTCACCGGCCACGTCGAGAGCGAACTGCACCATGTAGGCGTCGACCGAGGATTCGGCCAGGCGGGCGTGGAACAGCATGCCGGACTGCAGCGGCGTCAGCGGCCACACCTCGGACAGGTTCGGGTACCGCTCGCGCAGCCGCGCCTCGTCGGCCGCGTCCAGCTCGACCAGCGGGCCGGTCGCGAGTTCCTCGGTGGCGGTGGCGTTCTCGACCGGCACCGCGACCTCGGCCAGCGCGGCCACGGTGCGGGCGGCGAACATCTCGCGCGGCTTGAAGCCCAGGCCGCGGGCGCGCGCCCGGGACACGATCTGGATGGCGGTGATGGAATCCACACCGAGGCTGAAGAAGTCGTCGTCGAGGCCGACCCGGTCCAGGTGCAGCACCTCGGCGATGACCTCGGCCACGGCCTGCTGCGCGGGGGTCTCCGGCGCGCGGTACTCGCCGATCTCGAGCTGCGGTTCCGGCAGCGCGCGGCGGTCCAGCTTGCCGGCGGGGGTCAGCGGGATCTCGTCGAGTTCCATGATGGCGGCGGGCACCATGTGCGCGGGCAGCGCCCGTTCCGCCAGCTCGGACAGTTGCAGGGTGTCGATCGAATAGCCCGGGGCGGCATGCACGTACGAGACCAGCGCGGTGGCGCGCCCGTTCACCTCGTGGCCGATGGTCACCGCGAAGTCGACCGACTCGTCGCCCGCCAGCACGGCGTCGATCTCGCCGAGTTCGATGCGCAGGCCGCGGATCTTGACCTGGAAGTCGTTGCGGCCCAGGTACTCCAGTTCCCCGGCGGCATTGGCGCGCACCAGATCGCCGGTGCGGTAGAGCCGGGAGCCGTTGGCCTCGAATGGATTCGCCACGAAGCGCGACGAGGTCAGTTCGGGGCGGGCGTGATAGCCGCGGGCCAGCAACGCGCCCGCGATGTACAGCTCACCGGGCGCTCCCGCCGGGACCGGCCGCAGCCGCTCGTCCAGCACGTGCGCCGCCGCGCCGCGGACCGCCGCACCGATGGTGACCGTGCGGTCGGCCGCCAGCGGATCGGAGATATTGGTGGCGATAGTGGCCTCGGTGGGCCCGTAGGCATTGAAGAACCGGCGGTTGCCCGACGGGCTCGTCGACCAGCGGCGCACCAGCTCCGGCGACACCGCCTCGCCGCCACCGACGATGGACTCCATGCCCGTCAGCTGCTCGGGATCCAGGGAGGCCAGCACCGACGGCGTGATCAGGCCGTGTGTGACGCCCTCGCGGGCGATCAGCGCGCCCAGCTCCGGGCCGCCGTACACGTCGGGCACGGTGACCACCAGGGTCGCGGCCGCGCCCACGGCCATCAGCAGTTCCATGATGGAGGCGTCGAACGACGGGGTGGCCACGTGCAGCACCCGCGACTCCGGGCCGATGCCGAAGCGTTCCCGCATCTCGGCGGTGAGCGCGGCCAGGCCGGTGTGGGTGACCACGACGCCCTTGGGCAGACCGGTGGAACCCGAGGTGTAGATGGCGTAGGCGGCGTGCTCGGCGCGCAGCGGGCGCACCCGGTCGGCATTGGTGACGGGTTCGGCGGAGTAGGTGTTCGCGGCGGCCAGGAACTCGTCGGTGTCGATGTCGAGCCACGGCACGGCGGCGGGCAGCGCGGAGCGGGTGTCGGCGACGGTCAGGCCGAGGACCGCGCCGGAGTCGGTGACCATGTGCAGCACGCGGTCGGCCGGGTAGCTGGGGTCGACGGGCACGAAACCGGCGCCGGTCTTGGCGACCGCCCAGACCGCGACCACGGACTCCACCGAGCGACGGATGCCGACCGCGACCAGATCCTCCGGGCCGAGGCCGCGCGCGATGAGCAGCCGGGCCAGCCGGTTGGAGCGTTCGTCGAGTTCGCCGTAGCCGAGGCGGGCCAGAGCGGCGTCGGCGTCGGCCAGGACGACGGCGGCGCCGCCCGGGTTGGCCTCCACGGCGGTGGCCATGAGTTGCGGCAGGGTCGGGACGTGCGGTCCGCGGCGGGTCCGGGTCGGGCGTACGCGAGCCGTGCGGGTCATGCCTGCACCGCCACGAGCTCGTTCTTCCGGTCCCCGACCACCCGAATCATGCAGCTTGTCCTCATCCTGTCCGTGTTGCTCTACCGCCGCGTGCACCGACAAACTTCATCGGATCCACGTAGGCCGCGTTACTCCGCCCTGCCGGTGGCAGGGTGGTTCGCCGCCCTCGGAGACGGCGGGTTCACGCGGGGCTTCCCCAGAGTATTCAGCCCGGCGGGCGGGAGAGCCACTCCGGGAGGTCAACCCGTGGTCATCACACCCCACCCGCCCCGGGAAGGGCGATCACGGTGTGACCGGACCACTGCGCGGGCACCGGGAGCGCGTCCACCACCAGGGCCCGCAGATCCTCCAACTCGGCGGGGTCCACCCGGCCGACGCCGTCGCGTTCGGCGAACAGGTGGGTGACCCATTCGTCGGCGAGCGTCCCGGTCAGGTCGGCGCCCGGCTCGGCCAGCACCATCGACGCCCCGACGCCGCCGGCGGCGATCACCTCCAGCAGCGCGAAGGGATGGTCCACCGCGCCCGTCCGGAAGGTGCGGGATTCGAAGGTCAGCTCCGATTCGCCGCGAATCCGGTCCACCAGGGCGGCCACCGCGTCGTAGCCCAGGGAGGCCCGCCCGGGGGCGGCGAAGGCGGTGTCGTCGCCGCGCAGGGCGCGGGTGCGGTGCGCGTAGGTGACCGGCCGCGCGGATTCGGCGGCGATCTCGGCGGCCACGCCCGGATCGTCGAGGGCCAGCCAGTCGAGGCCGGCGACCGCCATGGGCGTCCCGGTGGTGAGACCGACCTTCATATCCAGTCCGGCCGGGGGCAGCCGGTCGAGGGAGGCCAGCGGTACCGCGGCGGCACCGGCCTTGAGCACCGCCCAGGTGGCCACGGCCAGGTCGACGCCGCGGTCCAGGCGCAGGCCCACGCCCGTGCCCGGGCCGCAACCGCGCCCGATGAGGACGCGGGCCAGCCGGGAGGAGCGGGCGTCGAGGTCCTGGTAGGTGACGGATTCGTCGCCGTGGACCAGGGCCGGGCCGTCCGGATCGTCCTCGACCGTGACCGACAGCGACTGCGGCAGCGCGGCGCCGTGGGCGGTGGTGGTAACCACCGGCACGGGGGTGGGCGCGGCCTGTACGCGGGAACGCTCGGCCGAGTCCAGCAGATCGATATCGCCGACCGGCATGTGCGAGTCGGCGGCCACCGCGGCCAGCACCCGCAGCAGTCGCGCGCCCAGCACCTCGATGGTCGACTCGTCGAAAAGGTCGGTGGCGTAGGAGAACACGACGGCGAGATCGCCGGGGGTCCCGTCGGCGGCGGGCGGGTGCGCCTCGACACCGATCTGGAGATCGAACTTGGCGGCGGTCAGGTCGGCGTCCACGCCGGAGACGGTCAGCCCCGGCAGTTCGAGTTCGGCGACCTCGTTGTTCTGCAGGGCCAGCACCACTTGTAGTAGCGGGCCCGCGCCGGGCGCGACCGCCTCCACCACCCGCTCGTAGGGCAGGTCCGCGTGCGCGAAGGCCGACAGGTCGGTTTCGCGAGCCGCGGCGACCAGGTCGTCGAAGGAGGCGGCGGGGTCCACGGCGGTGCGCAGGGTGAGGGTGTTGACGAACATGCCGACCAGGCCGTCGAGCACCCGTTCGCCGCGGCCCGCGACCGCGGTGCCGACCACGATGTCCGAGCTGCCCGACTGCCGGGCCAGCAGCACGGCGAGGGCCGCGTGCATGACCATGAACAGCGACGCGTTGTGGCGGCGCGCGATCCGGTTCAGTTCGGCGTGGATCTCGGCCGGCACCACGTAGTCGACCAGCGCGCCGCGCATGGACGGCGCGGCCGGGCGGGGCCGGTCCAGCGCCAGCGGCGGCCGCGCCGGCAGGTCCGCGAGTTGTTCGCGCCAGTACGCCAATTGCGCTGCCGCGACGGAGTTCTCGTCGGTGTCGACGCCGATCATGGCGCGCTGCCAGAGCGCGAAGTCGGCGTACTGCACGGGCAGCGGGGCCCAGCCGGGGGTCTCGCCCTCGGCGCGGGACAGGTACGCGGTCATCAGGTCGCGGGCCAGCGGGGCGAAGGACGCGCCGTCGGCCGCGATGTGGTGGGCGACCAGGATCAGCAGGTAGTCGTCGGGCGCGTCACCGGCGAGCAGCCGCAG
Organism: Nocardia sp. CA-136227; assembly: GCF_050955695.1. Classification (NCBI taxonomy): domain Bacteria; kingdom Bacillati; phylum Actinomycetota; class Actinomycetes; order Mycobacteriales; family Nocardiaceae; genus Nocardia; species Nocardia sp. CA-136227. The sequence continues at coordinate 883,058 of NZ_CP192081.1, read as the reverse complement.
CCGCACCGGAACCTGCTGCGCCACATCGAATCCGGTGCCGACCAGCTGCTGCACGCACGCGCCGATATCACCGGTGCGCCGCAGTTCGAGGCCGCCGGGTAGCGCCTCGGTGAGCGAGAGCACCTCCTGGTACGGCGCGCCGCCGGGTTCGGATTCCGGGTAGCGGGTGCGCAGGATCTCGTGCCGGGTCAGCACGTCCTCCGCGGCGAGGGTCAGCGCCGTGACGTCGAGCGCGCCGGTGAGCCGGATGACCATGGGGATGTTGTAGGCCGCCGACTCCGGGTCGAGTTGGTTGAGCACCCACATGCGCTGCTGCGCCAGCGACAGCGGGACGCGGGCAGGCCGCTCCCCCGCCACCAGCGCGGGCCGGGTGCCCGCCGCCGCGCCCGGAACGATCCGGGCGGCCAGGCCGGAAACCGTTGGGGTCTCGAAGAGTTCGCGCACGGTGACGGTGCCCTCGAGGGCCTCGTTGACGCGGGAGACCGCCCGGGTGGCGATGAGCGAGTTGCCGCCGAGTTCGAAGAAGTCATCGTCCGCGCCGACCCCGTCCACACCGAGCAGGTCCGCGAAGACGCCCGCCACGATCTCCTCTATCGGGGTCGAGGGCGCGCGGAATCGGCGGGGCTGGATCAGCGGGGCGGGCAGCGCGCGGCGGTCCAGCTTGCCGGAGGCGTTGAGCGGGAAGGCTTCCATCACGGCGACCGCGGACGGCACCATGTAGGCCGGAAGCTGCTGCGCGACAGCAGTTTTCACCTCGGTCGGATCGACGTCGACGCCGGGTTCGCGAACCACGTAGCCGATCAGCTGGTCGCCGGTGACGGCGTCGGACCGCACCACCACGACCGACTGCGCGACACCCGGCTGCGCCAGCAGCGCGGCCTCGATCTCGCCCAGTTCGATGCGCAGACCGCGCAGTTTCACCTGGAAGTCGGTGCGGCCCAGGTATTCGACCTCGCCCTCGGCGGTCCACTTCACCAGGTCGCCGGTGCGGTACATGCGCTCGCCGTGGCCGAAGGGGTCGGCCACGAAGCGGTCGGCGGTCAGGTCCGGGCGGGCCACGTAGCCGATGGCCAGCTGGTCACCGGCCAGGTAAAGCTCGCCCGCGACGCCGGGCGCCACCGGTCGCAAGCGCGAATCCAGCACGTAGAGGCGGGTATTGAAGACCGGCCGCCCGATCGGCACCGAGACCGTGTCGGCGTCGGTCACCTCGTGATAGGTGACGTCGACCGCGGCCTCGGTCGGGCCGTAGAGGTTGTGCAGCCGCGCGCCGGTGAGTTCCCGCAGCCGCTGCGCGGTGGGCGCGGGCAGCGCCTCGCCGGAGGCGAACACCTGCCGCAGCGCGGTCCCCGCGAAGCTGCCCTCGCCCAGGGTGGACAGGAACATGGCGAGCATGGACGGCACGAAATGCGCCGTGGTGACGCCTTGTTCGGCGATCACCTCGGCCAGGTACATCGGGTCCCGGTGCCCGTCGGGCCGGGCGACGACCAGGCGCGCGCCGGTCTGCAACGGCCAGAAGAACTCCCACACCGACACGTCGAAGGTCGCCGGGGTCTTCTGCAGCACCACGTCGGTGTAGGTCAGCCGGTATTCCGCCTGCATCCAGACCAGGCGGTTGACGATCGCCGCGTGGCTCACCGCCACGCCCTTGGGCCGCCCGGTCGAACCGGAGGTGAAGATGACGTAGGCGGGATGCGCGGGCCGCAGGGGTCGCACCCGGTCGAGCTCGCCGATCGGTTCGGCCGAGCGGTGCCGCGCCCGGTCCTCGGCGTCCTCCACCAGCACGGTGGAAATGCCGTCCCCGCCGTCGAATCCGTCGGCGCGGGTGGTGAGCACCAGGCGCGGGCGGGCGGTGTCGAGAATGTGGGCGATGCGGTCGTGCGGCTGTTCGGGGTCCAGCGGCACGTAGGCCGCGCCCGCCTCGACGATGGCGTACATGGCCACCACGAGTTCGGTGGAGCGCCGGATGGCCAGGGCGACCAGGGTTTCCGGGCCGACGCCGTACTCGTCCACCAGTTCGCGGGCGAGACGGCGGGCGCGCCGGGCGAGTTCGCGGTAGGTGAGGCGTTCGTGCTCGAACACGAGCGCCACGGCATCGGGGGTACTCGCGACCTGCGCCTCGAACATCGAGACCAGGGTCGGCGCGCTGCCACGCGGCAGGCCCACGGCCGCGACCACGTCGCAATCGGTGGCGTTCCAGTCGGTGAGGACCCGGCGCTGTTCCTGCTCCGACAGCAGGGCGAGATCGCCGACCGGACCGGCGGGGTCGCCGCCGACCAGTTCGAGCACGCGGGCGAACCGGCGTGCGAAGGAGGCGACGGTGTCCTCGTCGAAAAGGTCGAGCGCGTAGGAGAATTCGGCCGCCATGCCGGTGCCGTCGCCGTACTCGTCGACCCGTTCCTGCACGGTCAGTTGCAGGTCGAATTTGGCGAACGGCACCTCGAGGTCCGCGCCGGAGACGGTGAGGCCGGGCAGGCGCAGGTCGGCGGGCGCCAGGTTCTGGAACGACAGCATGACCTGGAACAGCGGGTTGCGGGCCTGCGAGCGGGCCGGTTCGAGCAGGTCCACCAGTCGTTCGAAGGGCACGTCGGCATGGCCGAAGGCGCGCAGGTCGGATTCGCGGACCCGGCCCAGGAGTTCGGTGAACCCGAGCGTCGGATCGACGTCGGTGCGCAGCACCAGGGTGTTGACGAACATGCCGATGAGGTCGTCGAGTTCGGCGTCGCCGCGGCCCGCGACCGGGGTGCCCACGGCGATGTCGCGGGTGCCGGAGAGCCGGGCCAGCAGCACCGCGAGCGCCGCGTGCACGACCATGAAGGTGGTGCCGTTGTGGGCGCGGGCCAGTCGCCGCACGCCCGCGTACACGTCGTCGGCCAGTTCGAAGCGGAAGGTGCCGCCGCGGTAGGACGCGACCGGCGGGCGCGGGCGGTCCGCGGGCAGCACCAGTTCGTCGGGCAGTTCGGCGAGGGTGTCGCGCCAGAACGCGATCTGCCGTGCAATGGCCGAGGTCGCGTCGTCCTCGCTGCCGAGCGCGGCCCGCTGCCAGAGCGTGTAGTCGGCGTACTGGACCGGCAGCGGCTGCCACCGCGGCGCGTCGCCGGAGCCGCGGGAGACGTAGGCGGTCACCAGGTCCCGCACCAGCGGTCCCATGGAGAACCCGTCGGCGGCGATGTGGTGGACCACGCAGACCAGGACGTGTTCGTCCGGTCCCAGCCGCAGGACGCGTAGTCGCAGGGGCGGTTCGGCGGTGACGTCGAAGCCGGTGCCGCCGAGTTCCATGACCCGTGGGGTCAGGTCGGCGAGGTCGATGTCGTGGATCGGAAGTGCCGGGATGGCACGGGAATCGGTGAGGGGCAGCACCTGCTGGTAGCCCTCGCCGTCGACCTCCGGGTAGATGGTGCGCAGCACTTCGTGCCGTTCCACCAGGTCCCGGGCCGCGGCGCGCATGGCGTCCAGGTCCAGTGCGCCGGACAGCCGGACCGCGAGCGGGACATTGTCGACCGCGCTGGCGGGATCGAACCGATTGAGGAACCACATGCGCTGCTGCGCGTAGGACAGCGGCACCCGGTCCGGGCGCGGCCCGGCGACCAGTGCGGGCGCGACGTTCCCGGTGGTGAGTTCGTCCTCGACCAGCCGGGCCAGCGCGGACACGGTGGAGGCGTCGAAGAGCACCCGCACCGGCACCCGCGTGTCGAGCGCGTTCCCGATGCGGGCCACGGCCTGCGCGGCCAGCAGCGAATTGCCGCCGAGTTCGAAGAAGTCGTCGTCGGCGCCGACCCGCACCGGGTCCGCGCCGGGCGGGGTGAGCAGGCCCGAGAAGATCTCGGCGACGGCCTGTTCCGCGGGCGTGGCCGGGGCCCTGAAGGCGCGGGCGGCGAAGACCGGTGCGGGCAGGCGGGCGCGGTCGACCTTGCCTACCCGGGTCAGCGGGATCTCGTCGAGGGCGACGATGGCCGCGGGAACCATGTAGGCGGGCAGCGACTCTCCCGCGAAGGCCGTCAGGGCGGCGACGTCCACGGTCGCGCCGGCGGTGGGGAGCACGTAGGTGACGAGGGCGGCGGCGCCGGTCGGCAGGGTGGTGCCGAGGGTGACGGCGAAGTCGACGTCCGGATGCGCGGTCACCGCGCTGTCGATCTCCCCGAGTTCGATGCGCAGACCGCGGATCTTGACCTGGAAGTCGGTGCGGCCGTGGTGTTCGAAGGTCCCGTCCTCGCGGCGGCGGACCAGGTCGCCGGTGCGGTAGAGCCGCTGCCCGGGTTCGCCGTAGGGGCTCGCGACGAAGCGTTCCGAGGTCAGTCCGGGCCGGTTCAGGTAGCCCATGGCGAGCGCCTGACCCGCCAGATACAGTTCGCCGATCACACCGGGCGGCACCGGCCGCAGCCCCGCGTCCAGCACGTACGCGCCGATCCCGGCGAGCAGCGAGCCGATGTGGGTGCCGCCGCCGGGCTGTAGCGCGTCGGTGGCGGTGGCGATGGCGGTGACCTCGCTCGGGCCGTATTCGATGAAGAACTCGCGGTCGGGGGTGACCCACCGGTCGACCAGCGCGGACGGCACCCGCTCGCCACCGCACATGACGGCCTGCAGGTCCTGCGGCACCGCCGGATCCAGCGATTCCAGCACGGCCGGGGTGATGCAGAGGTGGGTGATGCGTTCGCGGCGTAGCAGTTCGGTCAGTTCCGGGCCGCCGAACACGTGCGGCGGCACCACCACCAGGGTCGCGCCCGCGCTGAACGCCCACAGCAGTTCGACGATGGAGAAGTCGAAGCTGGGGGTGATGAGGTGGGTGAGCCGCGAATCCTCGGTGATGCCACGGTGTTCCCGGCGGGCGGCCAGCACGGCCAGGCCCGCGTGGTCGATGGCCACGCCCTTGGGCTTGCCGGTGGATCCGGAGGTGTAGATGACGTAGGCCAGGTGCTGTTCGGTCAGCGCCCGGGTGCGGTCGGCGTAGGAGATGGGGTGCGAGGGCCGGGCGGTGATGCGTTCGGCGCGGGCCGGATCGTCGAGTTCGACCCAGTAGGCGGCGGTTCCGAGACCGCGGCGGTGGGCGGCCACGGTGACGCCGAATTTCGCGCCGGAGTCGGTGAGCATGTGCTCGATCCGGTCGGCCGGGTAGGTCGGGTCCACCGGCAGGTAGGCCGCGCCGGTCTTCACGATGGCCCACACCGCGAGCACCGATTCCACCGAGCGCGCGATGGCCATGGCCACCACGTCGCCGGGACCCACGCCCAGCGCGATCAGTTCGCGGGCGACCTGCGAGGACCGCTCGTCGAGTTCGCGGTAGGTGAGCTCGACCAGGTCGGCCGGATCTCCGGTGGGGTTGAAACTGACGGCGACGGCGGTGGCGGAGGATTCGACCGCGGCGGTGAGCAATTGGCCGAAGAATGGGCTGCCGGACCTGCGTCGTCGACTACCACGAGCTGCTCTGCGGGCAGTTTCCATACAGTTGTTCACCTCACAGATACAGCAATCCACACACGTCGAAGGTCTTCGACCAGCCCGAGCCGACAGTGCCTGCCGGCCGGGCGAACGCGCACAGCATATCCGCGCACGGCTGGTCCGACCGCTCGAACTGGAAGGACTATCGATGGCAGCGACACGGCGTTGCATGATGTGATCTGCGCCATAGCCATTCGTGATGGCTACCAACGGCGCCGACGGGAGGTGAATTCCGCCGGCGCCGACGCGGTCCGGGGGGACCGCTCTGCACGAGGGCTACCGCGACGCGAACGCGGCAGCGTCGTCTCCGCTACTCCGGCGGCACCGTCCCATCGGCCGGTAGCACCGCCACGGTGGCGGTCTGCGCCCACGGCTCGGCGGCCGCGGTGGGGGCGTCGAGCACGACGGCCCGAAGATCCTCGAGCGGGGCCGGATCCAGCTCGCCGAGGCGATCGGCCTCGGCGAAGACGTGAGTGACCCACTCGTCGGCGAGCACGTCCGACAGTTCCGCGCCGGGCTCGGCGGGCACCAGCACCACCGACGCCCCGACCGCTCCGGCCGCGACCGCTTCGATCATGGCCAGCGCGGAATCCGCGGCGCCGTGATGGAAGGTGCGCGATTCGAAGGTGAGGTCCAGGCCGCGGGCGCGGTCCACGGCGGCGGCCAGCTCGTCGTAGGTGAGCGTCCCGTCCGCCGACGTGCGGGCCCGGTCGTCGCCGCGCAGCGCGCGAATCCGGTTGGCGTAGGTGACCGGTCGCGCCGACTCGGCCGCGACCTCGGCCGCGGTCTCCGGATCGTCGAGCACCACCCAGTCGATGCCGCGCACGCCCTCGGGCGCGCGGCCGACGGTGATGCCGACCTTCACGTCCTGGCCGGGCGTCTCGGCGGCGGCGAACGGCACCATCATGGTGCCTGCCTTGAGCACCGCCCAGATGGCGACCACCTGGTCGACGCCGCGGTCCAGGCGCAGCACCACTCCGGTGCCGGGTCCGCTGCCGCGGGCGATCAGCACCCGGGCCAGCCGCGAGGAGCGGGCGTCGAGTTCGGAGTAGGTGAGCGCCTCGTCGCCCCACACCAGGGCGGGGCCGTCCGGGTCGTCCTCGGCGGCGGTGGTGAGCAGCTGGGACAGCGCCGCACCGCGCACGCCGAACCCGGCCGGTTCCGGCGCGGACTGCGACATCGCCTGCACCGCAACAGATTCCGCGGCATCGAGCAGTTCGATGTCGCCGACTGCCAGCTGCGGGTCGGCGGCGACGGCGGTGAGCGTCCGTTCCAGCGCCCGCCCGAACGACGCCATCGAGAATTCCTCGAACAGATCGGTGTCGTAGTTGAGGATGACGGCCAGTTCACCGGTCGCGCCGTCCACGCCGGGGCGCGGTTCGACGCTGATCTGCAGATCGAATTTGGCGGTGGCCAGGGCGGTGTCGACGGCGGCCACGGTCAGGCCCGGCAGTTCCAGCACCGGGGTCTCGGTGTTCTGCAGCGAAAGCACTACTTGGAGCAGCGGATTCGCGGTGGTGCGGGCGGTGAGCTCGGAGACCCGTTCGAACGGGATGTCCGCGTGCGCGAACGCCGACAGGTCGGTCTCGCGGGCTCGCTCGACCAGCTCGTCGAACGACGCGGCCGGATCCACCCGGGTCCGCAGCGTCAGCGTGTTGACGAACATGCCGACCAGATCGTCGAGCGCGCGTTCGCCGCGGCCCGCGACGGCGGTGCCGAGCACCACGTCGGCGCTGCCCGACAGCCGCGACAGCCAGGCCGCCACCGCCGCGTGCACCACCATGAACAGTGACGCGTTGTGCTGGCGCGCCAGGCGATTCAGGCCCGTGTGCACCTGCGGCGACAGCGTGAAGTCGAGCAGCGCGCCGCGCATGGACGCCACCGCCGGACGCGGCCGGTCCAGCGGCAGCATCGGACGGTCGGGCAGTCCGGCCAGCTGGTCGCGCCAGAACGCGATCTGCGCGGCGGCCGCCGAATCGGCGTCGTCCTCGAGACCGAGCGCGGCCCGCTGCCACACCGCGTAGTCCGCGTACTGCACCGCGAGCGGCTGCCAGGCCGGGGCCTCGCCCGCGGCGTGCGCCAGGTACGCGGTCATCAGGTCGCGGGCCAGCGGCGCCATGGAGGCGCCGTCGGCGGCGATGTGGTGGGCCACCAGGACCAGCAGGTAGTCGTCCGGGTCGTCGCCGGTGATGAGCCGGACCCGCACCGGAACCCGCTGCGCCACATCGAATCCCGTGCCGACCAGCGCGCCGATCCGGCCGCCGATATCGCCGGCCCGCTCCACCTCGAGACCGTGCGGCAGCACGTCGGCGACCGAGAGGATCTCCTGGAAGGCGGGCCCGCCCGGCGTGGTCTCCGGGTAGCGGGTACGCAGCACCTCGTGGCGGGTGAGCACGTCCTCGACGGCGTGGCGCAGGGCGGGCACGTCGAGCGCGCCGGTGAGCCGGATGACCATCGGGATGTTGTAGACGGGGGAATCCGGGTCGAGCTGGTTGAGCACCCACATGCGCTGCTGCGCCAGCGACAGCGGAACGCGGGCGGGCCGCTCCCCCGCCACCAGCGCCGGCCGCGCCCCGGCGCCCGCACCCGGCACGATGCGCGCCGCGAGCCCGGAAACCGTTGCGGTCTCGAAGATCTCGCGCACCGCGACGGTGGTGTCGAGGGCGGCGTTGATCCGCGCCACCGCCCGGGTCGCGATGAGCGAGTTGCCGCCCAGTTCGAAGAAGTCGTCGTCCGCGCCGACCCGGTCGGCGCCGAGCAGCTCGCCGAACACCCCGGCCACGATCTCCTCGATCGGGGTCGACGGGGCGCGGAAGCTCTTGGCCTCGAACACCGGCGCCGGGAGCGCCTTGCGATCCAGCTTGCCGGAGGCGTTGAGCGGGAACTCGTCGAGCACGACGATCGCGCTGGGCACCATGTACGCCGGAAGTGACCGGGCCAGACCGGCTTTCAGCTCCTCGGGGGTGGTGTCGGCGGCGACGGCGTAGCCGACCAGCTGGTCGCCGGTGTGCGCGTCGGCGCGCACCACGACCACCGACTGCGCGACGCCCGGCTGCGCCAGCAGCGCGGCCTCGATCTCGCCCAGTTCGATGCGCAGACCGCGCAGCTTCACCTGGAAGTCGGTGCGGCCCAGGTACTCCAGCTCGCCCTCGGCGGTCCACTTCACCAGATCGCCGGTGCGGTAGAGGCGTTCGCCGGCACCGAACGGGTCGGCGACGAAGCGGTCCGCGGTCAGGTCCGGGCGTTCGACGTAGCCGCGCGCCAGCTGCACACCCGCCAGGTACAGTTCGCCCGCGACCCCGGCCGGGACCGGGTTGAGGCGGGAATCCAGCACGTAGACACGGGTATTGAAGACCGGACGCCCGATCGGCATCGACACCGTGTCAGCGTCGACGGCCTCGTGATAGGTGACGTCGACGGCGGCTTCGGTCGGGCCGTACAGGTTGTGCAGGCGGGCCCCGGTCAGCTCGCGCAGCTGTCGCGCGGTCGGCGCGGGCAGCGCCTCACCGGAGGCGAACACCTGCCGCAGACCGCGGCCCGCGCGCGCCAGTTCGCTGTCGTTGTCCAGCGTGGCCACGAAGGCCGACAGCATGGACGGCACGAAATGCGCGGTGGTGATGCGCTGTTCGGCGATGATCTGCGCCAGGTACACCGGGTCGCGGTGGCCGTCCGGCTTGGCGACCACCAGGCGCGCACCGGTCTGCAAGGGCCAGAAGAACTCCCACACCGACACGTCGAAGGTGGCCGGAGTCTTCTGCAGCACCGCGTCGTCGGCGGTCAGCGCGTATTCGTGCTGCATCCACACCAGGCGGTTGACGATGGCGCGGTGCTCGACGGCGACGCCCTTGGGGCGGCCGGTCGAGCCGGAGGTGAAGATGACGTAGGCGGCGTGCTCGGGGCGCAGCGGTCGGACGCGCTCGGCCTGGGTGATCGGCGCGCCGCCCAGGGCGCGCGCGGACGCCTCGGCCCGTTCGACCGACAAGGTGGCGACATCCCTTGCCCCGGCCTCGAATTCGTCCGCTTCCGCGATGAGCAGCAGTCGCGGCCGCGCGGTGTCGAGGATGTGGCCGATGCGGTCGGCGGGCTGGTCCGGATCCAGCGGCACGTAGGCCGCACCGGCCTGCAGCACCGCGTACATGGCCACGACCAGCTCGGTCGACCGGCGCAGGGCCAGGGCCACCAGCGATTCCGGCCCGACACCTTCGGCGATCAGCAGTCGCGCCAGGCGGTTGGAGCGCTCCGCGAGCTCACGGTAGGTCAGCGTCTCGTCCGCGAAGACCAGTGCGACGGCGTCCGGGGTCGCCACCACCTGGGCGTCGAACCGCGAAACCAGGGTCGCCGCAGCGCCTTCGGGCAGCGTGGCCGCCACGTCGAAGCCGGTGGCGTTCCAGTCGGTCAGCACCCGCTGCCGTTCCCCGGCGGAGAACAGCGCCAGATCGCCGACCGGCGCGGCCGGGTCGGCGGTCAGCGCGGCCAGCACCCGCTGGAAGCGGGCGGCCAGTTCGGCGACCGTGGCGGCGTCGAAAAGGTCCATGGCGTAGGAGAACTCGGCGGCCATGCCGGTGGCGTGGCCTCGCTCGTCGAGCGATTCCTGCAGGGTGAGCTGCAGATCGAACTTGGCGAACGGGATCTCCAGGTCCGCGCCCGCCACCGTGAGGCCGGGCAGTTCCAGCCGGGTGGGGGCCATGTTCTGGAAGGTCAGCATGACCTGGAACAGCGGGTTGCGGGCCTGCGAGCGGGCCGGGTCCAGCAGTTCCACCAGGCGCTCGAACGGCACGTCGGCGTGGCCGAAGGCGCGCACGTCGTTCTCGCGCACCGCCGCCACCAGCTCGGTGAAGGAGGCGGCGGGGTCGATGTCGCTGCGCAGCACCAGCGTGTTGACGAACATGCCGATCAGGTCGTCGAGCTCGGCCTCGCCACGCCCGGCCACCGGGGTGCCGATGGCGATGTCGCGGGTGCCGGAGAGCCGGGCCAGCAGCACCGCGAGCGCGGTGTGCACCACCATGAACAGCGTGGTGTTGTGGGTTTCGGCGAATCGGCGTGCGGCCGCGTAGATCTCGTCGTCGAACCGGAAGTTGTGGTTGCCGCCGCGGTAGGAGGCGACGGCGGGCCGCGGCCGATCCCAGGGCAGCACCAGTTCGTCGGGCAGGTCGGCGAGGTTCTCGCGCCAGTAGGCGATCTGGCGGGCCAGCGGCGAGTCCGGGTCGTCCTCGCTGCCCAGCGATTCCCGCTGCCACACCGCGTAATCCGCGTACTGCACGGGGAGCGGGGCCCACTGCGGAGCGGCCCCGTTCATGCGCTGCGCGTACGCGGTGACCAGGTCCCGGGCCAGCACGCCGATCGAGACGCCGTCGGCGGCGATGTGATAGATCGCGGCGACCAGCACGTGCTCGTCGGGCGCGAGGCGCAGCAGGCGCAGGCGCAGCGGCGGCGCGGCGGTGACGTCGAAGCCCGCGCCGACCACCTCGGCGACCCGGTCGGCGATCTCGGCGGCGTCGATCTCGGTGACCGGCAGTTCGGGCAGGGCCCGCGGGTCGGTGGCGGGCAGCACCTGCTGGAAGCCCTCGCCGTCGACCTCGGGGTAGATGGTGCGCAGCACCTCGTGGCGGGCGACCAGGTCCGCGGCGGCGGCGCGCATGGCGTCCACGTCGAGGGCGCCGGTGAGCCGCACCGCGAGGGGCATGTTGTCGACCGCGCTGTTCGGGTCGAAGCGGTTGAGGAACCACATGCGCTGCTGCGCGAAGGACAGCGGCACCCGGTTCGGGCGGGGCAGCGAGCCGAGCGCGGGCCCGGTGGCGGCCGGGGCCGTCTCGCCCTCGAGGCGGCGGGCCAGTTCGGCCACGGTGGAGCCGTCGAACAGCACGTGCACCGGCACCCGCACGCCGAGGGCGGTGCCGATGCGGGCGGCGGCCTGGGCGGCGAGCAGCGAGTTGCCGCCGAGTTCGAAGAAGTCGTCGTCCGCACCGACCCGGGCGTCCGGATTGTCGGGAATCAGCAAGGCGGCGAACACGTCCGCGATGACTTCCTCGGCACGGGTCGACGGAGCCCGGAACTCGCGGGCCGCGAACACCGGCTCCGGCAGGGCATTCCGGTCCAGCTTGCCGACCGGGGTCAGTGGGATCTCGGCCAGCACCACGATGGCCGTGGGCACCATGTACGCGGGCAGCGACTCGCCGACGTGCGCGGCCAGCGCCGCGGTGTCCACGGTCACGCCCGGGCGGGGCAGCACGTACGAGACCAGGGCGGTCGCGCCCGACGGCAGCGCCCGGCCCAGGGTCGCGGCGAAATCCACGTCCGGGTGCGCGCTCAGGGCATTGTCGATCTCGCCCAATTCGATACGCAGACCGCGGATCTTGACCTGGAAGTCGGAGCGGCCCAGATATTCGATGACGCCCGGCTGCTCGGATTCGGCCGGATTGCGGCGCACCAGGTCACCGGTGCGGTACAGCCGCGAACCCGGGCTTCCGGCGGCCTCGCCGAACGGGCTCACCACGAAACGCTCGGCGGTCAGACCGGGGCGGCCCTTGTATCCCTGCGCCAGTGCGGGTCCCGACAGGTACAGCTCACCGACCACGCCGTCCGGCACCGGCCGCAGCCGCGAATCCAGCACGTACGCACCGACACCCGCGATGGCGGCGCCGATGGTGATGGGCTCGCCCGGCAGCAGCGGAGCGCTGGAGGTGGCGAGAATGGTCGCCTCGGTGGGGCCGTAGCCGTTGAAGAAGGAGCGCTCATCGGTCGCCCAGCGCGACACCAGTTCCGGGCCGAACTTGTCACCGGCCACCACGACGGTGGTCAGCTCGCTGAGCCCGGCCGGGTCCACGGATTCCAGCGCGCCGGGCGTGATGAACACGTGGGTGACGCTCTCGCGGTCCAGCAGGTCGGACAGTTCCACACCGCCGAAGACACCGGCGGGCGCGATGACGAGGGTCGCACCCGCGGTGAAGGTCAGCAGCAGTTCCAGCACCGAGACGTCGAAGCTGGGAGAACAGACGTGCAGCACCCGCGAATCCGCGGAGACCGCGTAGTGCTCACGTTCGGCGGCAACCAGCCCGGCCAGGCCGGTGTGGGTGACCACCACGCCCTTGGGCTTGCCGGTGGAACCGGAGGTGTAGATGACGTACGCGGGGTGCTGCTCGGTGAGCGTGCCCACCCGGTCGGCGTAGGAGATCGGGTGGTCCGGGTGCGCGGTGACGCGCTGCTGCTGCGCCGGATCGTCGAGTTCGATCCAGGTGGCGGCGTCGCCCAGGCCCGCGCGGTACTCCCGGGTGGTCAGGCCCAGCACCGCGCCGGAGTCGGTGAGCAGGTGTTCGATGCGGTCGGGCGGGTACGCGGGGTCGACCGGCACGTAGGCCGCGCCGGTCTTGGCGATGGCCCAGACCGCCAGCACGGATTCGATCGAGCGGGTGATCCCGATGGCGACCATGTCGCCGGGGCCGACGCCGCGGGCGATCAGTTCCCGGGCCAGCTGCGAGGAGCGCGCGTCCAGCTCGCGGTAGCTGATCTCGCGTTGAGCGGCCGGATCCCCGGTCGGGTTGAAGCGGATGGCGATGGCGTCACCGGCGGATTCGACCGACGCGGTGAGCAACTGCCCGAAGAGTGGGCTGCCGGACCGACGCCGACGAGTACCGCGTGCTGTACGGCGGGCAGTATCCATACGCGTGCAATCACCTCTCGGGTTGGTCTTTTCCGCAGCCGAAGACACTCGGCGGACCCACGAAAACTGACGTCTGTTCCCGGGACGTCAAAAGGTCAGCGGACGGAAACAATCATATCGATGCTCGCGAAGTGCCCCGAGCAGCCATGCATGATGAATATCGCTGACCAGCGAGAAGTGTTGCTGTCAGGTGACTTGCGCCACAGACCCCTAGAGCCAGCCGCGGCGTGTCGCCTGCACTCCGGCCTGGAAACGGGTGCTGGCGCCCAGCCGTTCGAGCAGACTCGCGGTGCGGCGCACCACGGTTCGACGCGACAGGCCCAGCCGGCGCGCGATGGTGTCGTCGGTCGCGCCCATGCTCATCAGGGTGAGGATGGCCTTGTCCCGATCGTCGAGCGCCTCGGACGGGTTCACCGAGATCGGCGTGGCGGTCAGCCACAGCGCGTCGAAGGTCTTGACCAGCAGGTCCAGGGTCGGCGACGGGCCGACGCGGACACCCATGGGGTCGCCGCGGCGCTCGTCGGTGTGCAGCACCAGCACCGCGCGCCGATCGTCGGCGACGATCAGCTTCATCGGCGGGTCGGCGAGCGTACGCGCCTGCGCGCCAACGGCGTTGGTGGCCAGCACGTGGCGCAGCCGTTCCGGATCCTGGTAGATGGTCTCCTGGTACAGGGTCCGGTAGTCGATGCCGGCGGCGATGCGCGAGGTCTTGAGCTCGAACATCCGCTCCTCGGTCTCCACGTCGGAGAGGAACGGCCCGCGTTCGACCACCTTCACGGTGGCGTGCGCGGTGTGCTGCAGGTCCTCGAAGTCGGCCAGCAGTTGGCGGCGCTCGTAGACGGCCACCACCGCGCCGTCGGCGTCGGTGGTGCGGCGCACCGAGCGGAAGGTCTCCCCCAGGCGCGCGGCGGCCGACTGCATGCGCAGCATGTCCTGATTACGGCGGCGAGTCTCGGCCTCCGACAAGGCTTCCGGGGCATGCGCGTCGAAACGCACCACGCCCTTGCCGTCGGTGAGCCGGACCACGGCCTCGAGCTGGCACAGCGCCTCCAGCGCGGTCTCGGCCACGCGGGGCGGCACGGTCAGCCGCTCGGCGACCTCGAGCACCGTCGAACGCGGGTGCTGAACCAGCACCGCGTAGGAACGGCCGTGCACGGAGGCAGGGTCGAAGAGTTCGTCCAGTGTCGTCACCGCACCCACCGGCAGACGCCGGTCCGGAAAACGCCCGGTCATCGCGGGGGCCGGTGAACGATCTACTGGTCCGGTCCCCACTGCTGCTGCATGAGAACGCCCTTGCTGGCTAGCCATGGCAGCGGATCCATCTTGTTGTCGGCGGCATCCCAGATCTCCAGGTGTAGGTGGGGACCGGTGGAGTTACCGCGGTTTCCCACGGAGGCGATCACATCGCCGGTGTTCACCCGCTGGCCCACATTGACGTACATGTCGTTGACGTGTCCATAGACCGCGGTGGTGCCGTCGTCCTGCTTGACGCGCACCCAGAGGCCGAAGCCCGAGGCCGGGCCGGCATCGATGACCGTGCCGCCCATCACCGAGTGGATGGGGGTACCGATCGGGTCGGCGAAGTCGATGCCGTAATGCATTGCGCCCCAGCGCATGCCGAAGCCGGAGGAGAGCTGGCCGTCGACCGGCTTCACCACGCCCGGACCCGGGTTGAGCTGCTGCTGGAGGGACTTCAGAGTCTGTTCGGCCTGCGCCAGCGGGGCGGAGATCTCCGGCGGCAGGTTCTGCAGGCCGAAGGGGGCCGGGTTCGGCGCGGGGGCCGCGACCGGGGCCGCGGGGGCGGGCTCGGCGATGGGGGCCGCCACGTCCTTGGCCTGCTTCAGCTCGGCGGTCGCCGCGACGGGGGCGATGTCCTCCGCGATGGTGGCGGCCTTCTCGTCGTGCGTGGGGAGCAGCGGAGCGGCGTGCGCGAGAGCGGGGACCAGCTGCGATCCGGTGCCGATGAGCGCACCGGCCGCGACCGCGAAACTGGCGGCGGTCTTGACCTTGTCGGCGGCGGCGGGCTCGGCCCGGTGCCGCCTGCGCGAGGTGACGCCAGTGCGGACAGCACCGGAATCACCAAGCAAATCCATGACTGATACGGAGTTCGCGGTCGTTCGGTGATGCGGCACTGCAAGTCCTAGCGTTCGGAGGGTCCGGTAACGATTCGGCATCGCTGTGATGGAAACAGTACTCGCTTGTGACCATTTCGCAACCTTCTGTGCGATAACGCCAGCTCGAGCACTCGAACCCTTGATCACAAACCGTAACCGAAAAGGCACAATGGTGAGATGGTTCTCGACGAGTTGCGTACGCCGATCGTCCTGGCACCCATGGCCGGGGGGCCGTCCACCCCAGAACTGGCCGCCGCCGTGACCGACGCGGGCGGGCTGGGCTTCGTTGCCGCCGGATATCTGCCCGCGAGTGAGCTGGCAGCGCGGATCGCCGCGACGCGGGCGCTCACCGCCGGCGCGTTCGGGGTGAATCTCTTCTATCCCTCCGAGCCGAGCCCGACCGATCGGTTCGATACATATGTGGGCGGCCTGGCCGCCGAGTTCCCCGTCGGCGAGCCCCGCTACGACAGCGACGACTGGGACGCCAAGCTCGACCTGCTCACCGCCGACCCCGTGCCCGTGGTGTCGACCACCTTCGGCTGCCCGTCCGCCGCCGAGATCGCGCGCCTGCACGCGGCCGGGACCGAGGTCTGGGTGACGGTCACGACCGTCGCCGAGGCGCGCGAAGCGGTGGCCGCGGGCGCGGACGTGCTGATCGCACAGGGCGCCGAGGCGGGCGGGCACCGCGGCGTGTTCGTCGACGATCCCGCCGACGACCTCACCGACCCCCTGGGCCTGCTGACCCTGCTGCAACTGCTGCGCGACGCCGTGGACGCCCCGATCGTGGCGGCGGGCGGCATCGCGACCGGCGCGGGCGTGGCCGCCGCGCTCTCGGCGGGCGCGGCCGCCGCACAGCTGGGCACCGCGTTCCTGCGCTGCCCCGAGGCCGGAACCGCGCCGGTGGTGCGCGCGGCGATCGTCACCGACGCCCCGACCATGCTGACCCGCGCCTTCACCGGCCGCCGGGCGCGCGGGCTGCGGAATCGATTCCTGGTGGAGCATCAGGACGCTCCGGTCGCCTACCCCGAGATCCATTACGCCACCGGGCCTTTGCGGGCGGCGGCACGGGCCGAGGGCAATGCCGACGCGGTGAATCTCTGGGCAGGTCAGGCGCATGCGCTGGCGCCGGAGCTACCGGCGGGCGAGCTGGTCCGAACCCTGACCGCGGACGCGAAAAAGGCTCTGGAGCGGGCACTTTCGTCGCGAATCCAGACTTATTGACAACGGATTCCATCTACAATCGGCTGACACCTTCCGCCATCCCATGAGGAGAGCGTTATGTCACTCGATGTACCCACCGCACTACTCGAGCGCGCCGAACGCGGTGAAGTCAGCGACGCAGAGTTCGTCGAATGCGTCCGCACCTCGCTGCCCTACGCCTACGAGGTCGTCAGCCGGGTAGCCGACGATCTGCGTTCCGGCACGGCGGAATACGCCGACAACACCATCGCGCCGCCGGACGAGACGGCCCGCGGTCAGCTGCTGCGGGCCATGGCCTCCGACGCCATTCGCGGCGGCCTGGAACGCCATTTCGGCATCAAACTCGCCTTCCAGAACTGCCACCGGGTCGCGGCCTTCCCACTCGCCTCGGTCGGCGGCGACACCTACTCCACCTTCATCTCCACCCGGGCCCAGCTGCTCAACCAGAGCCCGGAACTGCGCAACTGCTGAGCGCCCCATCCGGATTCGGCGCGACCGCGACCCGGTCGCGCCGTTTCCGCGCTACCCCCGCGCCCGGAACCGGCGCACCTCCAGCACCGTCACCCAGATCGATCCCGCGAACGGCGCGACGAAGATCAGATACGCGATCAACGTCTCCAGCCAGTCGTCGAACCCTTCGGAGAACGTCACCGCCAGCACGCCGACGCTCATGATCCCGAAGAACAGCACGCCCACTCCGAGCACCGCCCACCACACCGGCTGCCACGGCCGAATTCCCTCCCGCCGCAACGGCTTCGCCACCGCACCGCCGAAACCGGCGGTATACGGCGACGCGAACCCCATCGCCCCGGTCATCGGCTGAGCCACCGGACCCAGGCCCGGCTGCCCCGCCGCACCCGCCGCGACCCCGCCCGGCAGCGGCGCAGCGCCCGAACCCATCACGCCGGGCAGCGGCGTAGTGCCCGAACCCATGGCACCCGGCAGTGGCGTTGCACCAGAGCTCATCCCGGGCGGGATGCCACCACCCACGCCCATGCCGGTCGGCGGAAGTGCCCCGCCCGCAGCGCTTCGACCGGGCGGCGGAGTCGCACCCGAGCCGATCCGGCTCGGCGGAGGTGCCGCACCGGCGTTCATCCGACTCGGCGGAGGTGTTGCGCCCGAAGGGGTTCTGGTCCGCGGTGACGGTCCGGCCGCTGAGCGGCCATAGGATGCCGGGCGCGGCCCAGGGCCTGGTGTCGAGTCAGGGCCTGGCGCTGAGCCGGGTCCCGAACCCTGGCCTGGGCTCGACCCGAGGTTCGCCGGTCTCGGGGGCGGGGTGTAGGGCGCGTACCGGGATGCGGGGGTGGGAGTGTGGCCCGGGAAGCCGTTCGCGCCATCCCATTTCGCGGTGGGTTCGGCCCGGCGGTGCGGGGCCTGACGCGGGGCCGGGGTGGATTCCAGTGCGGTGCGGGCGGCGGCGGCCAGCGCGCCCGCGGAGGGGAAGCGGTGGGCGGGGTCCTTGGCCATGCCGCGCGCGATGACGGCGTCGAGGGCGGCCGGGACCCGGGGGTTGCGGTCGGCGGCGCGGGGCGGGTCGGTGGTGAGGTGGGCGGCCATCTGCTGGACCGGGTCGGTGTGGGCGAAAGGTTTCGCGGCGGTGAGGGTTTCGTACAGCAGGCAGGCCAGCGAGTAGACGTCCGAGCGCAGGTCCTCGGTGCCGGAGTAGCGTTCGGGGGCCATGTAGGCCCAGGTCCCCACGGCCACACCGGTGCCGGTGATGGTGGCCTGGCCGACGCCGCGGGCGATGCCGAAGTCGATGAGATAGGCGAAGCCGTTCGGCAGGGTGAGCACGTTGGAGGGCTTCACATCCCGGTGCACCAGCCCGGCCTTGTGCGCGATGTCGAGGGCCTCGGCGACCTGCGAGACGAGTTCGACGGCCCGCTCGGGCGTCATCGCGCCGTCGGCGCGCAGGGTCTTGCCCAGGTCGGAACCGTCGATCAGCTCCATATCGATGTAGAGCCGGCCGTCGAGTTCTCCGAAGGCGTGGATGGGCACCACGTGCGGCCCGCGTAGTCGGGCGGCCAGCCGGGCCTCGCGTTCGAAGCGCCGCCGGTAGTCCTCGTCGGCGGCGAGTTCCGCGGGGAGCAGTTTGAGGGCCACGTCCCGTTCCAGCCGGGTGTCCTCGGCCAGCCACACCTGTCCCATGCCGCCGCGACCGAGCAGCTCGACGAGCCGATAGTGGCCGAGATTGCCTGCCCCCGGCACGTGCCCTCCCTAGCTCGACCGCGTACTGCGATGCTCAGCATACGGCGCGGTCCGCCGGAAGGGCAGGCGCCGGATGCGCCTGCGGCTCAGACCTCCTGGAGCTTGCGCTTGAGCACCTTGCCGGTGGGGTTGCGCGGCAGTTCGGCGAGGAACACCACCTCGCGCGGCACCTTGTACCGGGCCAGGTTGTCCTTCACGAACTCCTTGACCTCGGGTTCGGTGAAGGACCTGCCGTCGTGGACGACCACGAAAGCCTTGAGCCGCGCACCGAATTGCTCGTCCGCGACGCCGATGACCGCCGCCTCCCGCACCGCCGGATGCGTGTAGAGCAGTTCCTCGACCTCGGCCGGGAAGACGTTCTCGCCGCCGGACACGATCATGTCGTCGTCGCGGCCGTCGATGAAAAGCCGTCCCGCGGTGTCGAAGTGGCCGACGTCCCCGGAGGACATGAGCCCGCGCACGAATTCCTTGTTCCCGCCGCCGGTGTAGCCCTCGAACTGGATGCTGTTGCCGACGAAGATGCGTCCGGTCGCGCCGTTCGGCACGGCCCGCCCGCGCTCGTCGAGGATCTCCACACGCGCCCCCAGCACCGGTTTGCCCACGCAGCCGGGCTCTTCGGCCAGATCGGCGGGGGTGGCGATGGTGGCGTAGGCGACCTCGGTGGACCCGTACAGGTTGTAGACGACCGGTCCGAACGCCGCCGTCACCTCCCGGCACAGTTGCGCGCCCAGCTGGGATCCGGCCACGAACACGATGCGCAGCGCGGACAGGTCGTGCCCGGTGAGCGCCTGGCCACCCAGATCCATCATGCGCGACAACATGACCGGCACCGCGATCACCGTGGTGGCCCCGTGCCGGGCCATGGAGTCGATGGCGGCCTGCGGGTCGAAGCGGCGGCGGATCACCAGGGTGGAGCCGAAGCCCAGCGTCAGCACGGCGCAGGCGAAGCCGAGCGTGTGGAACATCGGGGCGCAGCATTCGGTCACCTCGTTCACCCGGAACGGGACCTTGGACAGCAGACCGCCCAGGGACAGCAGCGATTTCGGTTCCGCGCGGGGCGCGCCCTTGGGGGTGCCGGTGGTGCCGCTGGTGAGCAGGATGATCTTGGGTTCGGCCCCGGGCGCGGGCGGCGCGGCGGGCGATCCGGTGGCGATGAGGTGTTCGAGGCTGTCCTCGCGAGGCTCCTCGGTCCAGGCCCGGTAGCTGCCGCGCTTGGGGTGCACCTCGCCGAGCAGTTCGGCGTACTCGTCGTCGTAGACGAGCAGGTCGGTGCCCTCGCGGGTGGCGACGTCGCGGATCTGCGGGGCCGCGAAATCGGTGTTGAGCAGGATGATCCGGGCCCCGCACTTGGCGGCGGCGAAGATGGCGTCGATCAGGCCGCGGTGATTGCGGGCCAGCACGGCCACGCCCTCACGCGGTTTCAGTCCGCGTTCGCGCCAGGCGTTGGCGAGCCGGTTGGAGCGGTCCTCGAGTTCGGCGAAGGTGAGTTCGCCCAGTTCGTCGATGACGGCGGTGCGACCGCCGTAGCGCGCCGCGGACAGCCGCAGCCCGGCGGCCAGGGTGCCGTAGCGCAGCATGGCGGTGGCGGCGGCCAGCAGCACGGCCGGGGATTCCAGTCGCGCCAACCCGGCTTCCATGGCCAGGCGCGCGGATTCGGCCTCCAGGTAGGCCCGCTCCCCCACCGACTTGATCAGCCCGAATGTCATGCCTGACCACCCTGTTTCGATTGCACCCCGGACCTCCTCGTCCACCCCTGCGGATTGCGGGCATCTGCCCTCAAACTAACCGTACGGACCCGGGGCCGCGACCGGAACTGCCTATCATGGCGACCGTGACAGATCCGTTGTCGGCGAATCGGCGGAACTGGGATGCCCGCGCCGGCATCCACGCCGCCAGCCGTTTCTACCGTGATCACGATGCGAGCTACTGGTTCGCGCCCTTCGAATGGGATGCCCTGGGGGATGTGGGCGGCCTGGACGTCGCCCATCTGCAATGCCATCTGGGCACGGAGACAATCGAATTCGCGCGCCGGGGCGCTCGCGCGGTGGGCTTGGACTTCTCGCCGGAGTCGGTCCGGCACGCGCGCGAATTGGCCGGGGATGCCGTCGAATACGTGTGCGCCGACGTGTACGACGCGCGAGAAGCGCTGGGCGAGAAGAGTTTCGATGTCGTCTACACCGGCAAGGGCGCGCTCTGCTACCTGCCGGACCTGACCCGCTGGGCCCGGGTGGTCGCCGACCTGCTGCGGCCCGGCGGGCTGTTCTATCTGGTGGAATTCCATCCGCTGCTGCACGCGCTGGGACCCACGCCGCCGCCGGAGATCGATCCGAGTCAGCTCGTCCTGCACGACGACTATCTGGCCGGGCGCGGCGCGCAACGCCGCGACAGCGCGCACACCTACACCGACGGCCCGGACCTCACCTCCGACACCACCGCCTACGAATGGCGGCACGGTCTCGGCGAGGTGGTCACCGCACTGCTCGACGCGGGCCTGCGCATCACCGGCCTGACCGAGACCGACACCCTGCCGTGGCCGCGCTGGCCGCAGATGGTGCCGACCGAGACCGGCTGGTGGCGGCTCCCGCCCGCGGATCCGATCGTCCCGGTGCTCTACGGATTGAGCGCCGTCAAGGATAGATAGCAACAAGCTATTGACTGGCGATCCCGACGGCGAGACACTTGAGTTCACACCGGAACACCAGGGCGAGCCATAGTGTCGAACGAGACGTCGGAAGACATGGGTGGCATGTTCGAGGAATCCGGCCAGGCCCCCGGCAAGCCAGTCGGATGGAGAGTAATCAGCGACGACTGATACTCCGAATTCGGTGGAGACTACCGGGGACTGATCTGTATATGGGGGAATTCGAGCCGGTCAGGCACCTATTTCGAGCCGCGTCCCGTGGGGACGCGGCTCGAGCTGTATCTCGGGTGCAGCGATCAGGCCAGTGTGACGACCGTCAGCGAGCCATCGGCGTGCTGGGCGCGCAGCCGCTTCTTGTCGAACTTGCCGACACTGGTCTTGGGCACCTCCGCGATGAAGGCCCAGTGTTCGGGCAGCTGCCACTTGGCGAACTTCGGCGCGATGAAGTCGCGCAGCTCTTCGGGTTTGGCCGCGGAGCCGTCGGCCAGCACGATGGCGACCAGCGGGCGCTCGTCCCACTTCTCGTCCGGGATGCCGATGACGGCGGCCTCGGCGACGGCCGGGTGGCCCATGACCGCGTTCTCCAGGTCCACCGAGGAGATCCACTCGCCGCCGGACTTGATGACGTCCTTGGAGCGGTCGACCAGGGTGAGGTAGCCGTTGGGGCTGATCTTGCCGACGTCACCGGTGCGCAGCCAGCCGTCGTGGAACTTGTCGGGATCCACCTCGGCGCCGGACGGCGAGTAGTACGCGCCGGTGATCCACTGACCGCGAACCTCCAACTCGCCCAGCGCTTCTCCGTCGTTCGGCAGCACCGAGCCGTCGTCGGCGACCAGGCGGGCCTGCACACCGGCCGGGAAGCGGCCCTGGGTGTAGCGGTAGTTCCAGGCCTCCTCGCCCTCGGCGCCGGCGGGCGGGTGCGCGACCGAACCCAGCGGGGAGGTCTCGGTCATGCCCCAGGCGTGCAGCAGCTTGACGCCGTGCCGCTCCTGGAAGGCCTGCATCATCGACGGCGGCACGGCCGCGCCGCCGACCACGCAGGTGCGCAGGTGCGAGATGTCCTGCGGCTGCGCCTGCAGCCCGGCCAGCACGCCACCCCAGATGGTGGGGACGGCGGCGGCGAAGGTGGGCTTGGCGGCGGCCATCATCTCCAGCAGCGGGGCGGGCTGCAGGAAGCGGTCAGGCATGAGCACATTGGCGCCGGACATCATGGCGGCGTACGGGATGCCCCAGGCGTTGGCGTGGAACAGCGGCACGATGGCGAGCACGGTGTCAGCGGCGTCGAAACCCATGCCGTTGGGCGAGATCACCTGCATGGCGTGCAGCCAGTTGGAGCGGTGCGAGTAGACGACGCCCTTGGGGTCGCCGGTGGTGCCGGAGGTGTAGCACATGCCGGCGGCGGAGCGCTCGTCGATGACCGGGAAGTCGTAGCTGTCGGACTGGGCGTCGAGCAGCTCGCGGTAGGAGTGCACGGTGACGCCCTCGGGAGCCTGGAGCGCGGCCGCGTCGCCATTGGCGACGATCACGTGGCGGACGGTCTTCAGGTTGGGCAGGTACTGGGCGAACATCGGCAGCAGCGAGCCGTCGACGATCACGACCTGGTCTTCGGCGTGGTTGGCCACGAAGACCAGCTGCTCGGGGAACAGGCGGATGTTCAGAGCGTGCAGCACCGCGCCCATCGCCGGTACCGCGATGTAGGCGACCATGTGCTCGTTGTTGTTCCACATGAAGGTGCCGACCCGGTCTCCGACGCCGATGCCCAGGTCACGCAGGGCATTGGCGAGTCGGGCCGCGTCCTGGCCGACCTCACGATAGGTCTGGGTGCGTAAGCCGTCGCCGGTCCAGGTGGAGACGTAGCTGTCGCCCTGGAAGGTGGAGGCGTAGCGCAGCAGTGTCGCGAGTGACAGCTGCTCGTCCTGCATGGTGCTCAACATTTCCCAACCGCTCCTTGCATGTACCTACGAGTGACGTGAACTGAGTCACTTGCGGCGAGCCTAGCCGAATTCGGATGTGAGCTGCGAGGAAGTCGTCCCGGGTCGAGGGACGAGGTCTCGGGCTGCGGACGACGAACCCCACCCTCGCCGTCCGCAGCCCGTTGCCGACCCGCCGCCGCCCAACACGACGACCAGCCGGCCCCGCGGTCCTGATCAGCGACACGGCGCGCTGACGACGCCCCCTGCGGCGGCGCAGAATAGCCAATCACTAACCAGGACAAGCAAATTGGAGCAAAGACTTCCGTGAATATAGGGAGTGTGACACCGGGCTGTCCAGTCGGGGACAGCGTCGCAGGTCAGACGGCGCTCACTGACCCGGACAGTGAGCAGTGAGAACGACATTCCGGCAACTATCGGCATCCGAATCCGGGCTCGCAAACCGGAGTGGCCGAAAATACCGATTCACTGACCGGCGATGTCTGCATGACCAGCGGTAATGCGCCCTACCGTTGCTGACATGCAGCGGGAGCCGTCCATTCTGATCATCGGTGCCGGATTCGCCGGACTGGGTATGGCGCTGGAATTGCAGCGCCACGGCCTGACCAACTTCACCATTCTGGAGAAGGCCGCCGACCTCGGCGGGGTCTGGCGGGAGAACACCTATCCGGGCGCGGCCTGCGATGTGCCGTCGCCGCTGTACTCGTGGTCGTTCGAGCCGAAATCGGATTGGCCGCGGCGCTTCTCGCAGCAGGCCGATATCCACGCGTACATGCGCACGGTCGCCGAGAAGCATGGCCTGCCCGCGAAGATCGAGTTCGGGGCCGAGGTGGTGGACGCCGAGTTCGACGAGTCGAGCGCGATGTGGCGGGTCCGCACCGCCGACGGCGTCACCCACCTGGCGGATGTGCTGATTCCCGCGGTCGGGCAGCTGTCCCGGCCCGCCATGCCGAATCTGCCCGGCATCGATTCCTTCACCGGCGCGGCGTTCCATTCGGCCGAATGGGATCATTCGGTGGATCTGACCGGTAAGCGGGTGGCGTGTATCGGCACGGGAGCCAGTGCCATTCAATATATTCCGGCGATCCAGCCGAAGGTCGACCATCTGACGCTGTTCCAGCGTTCGGCCGCCTGGGTGCTGCCGAAGTTCGATGTCGAGTACACCCGGCTGCATCACGCCCTGTTCGAGTACGTGCCCGGTGCGCGGCTGGCGGAGCGGTTCGCCATCTGGACCTTCTTCGAGGTGATGGCGTTGGCGCTCACCGACATTCCGGCGATCAAGCATCCGGTGATCGCGATCGCCGACCGGCACCGCGCCAAGCAGGTTCCCGACGAGGCCCTGCGCACCAAGCTGACCCCCGACTACGCGGCGGGCTGCAAGCGCGGCCTGTTCTCCAACGAGTACTTCCCCGCCCTGTCGCAGCCCAATGTGACGGTCGAGACCACCGCCATCGAGGCGGTGACGCCCAACGGAATTCGCACCGCGGACGGCGTCGAGCACCCTGCCGACGTGATCGTCTACGGCACCGGTTTCAAGGGCACCGAGTTCCTGGCCCCCATGCACATCTACGGCCTGCACGGCCGCAAACTGGCCGACGAGTGGTCCCCCGAGGGCGCCCGCGCCTTCCTGGGCATGTCGGTCCCCGGTTTCCCGAACCTGTTCCTCATGTACGGCCCCAACACCAATGTCGGTTCCGGCTCCATCATCTACATGCTGGAGTCCCAGTCCCGCTACATCCGCCAGGCCATCTCCTACCTGTCCCGCCGCCCCGGCCGCTACCTGGCCGCCACCCCCGAGGCGGAACAGTCCTGGGACGACTGGCTGCAGCGCCGCCTGAAGGACACCCCCTGGAACTTATGCTCCAGCTGGTACCGCAACGCCTCGGGCCGCATCACCAACAACTGGCCCGGCGCCACCCTCCTGTTCCGCTGGAAAACAACCAGATTCACCCCCGCCGACTACCTCGAATCCGAGGCCTCCCGCCGCTGACCCAGCGGATGCGACCCCCGAGGCCCCAACCAGGTAGACTGCCGACGACCCGGCCTCGGCCGGGCGGTCAGCCCTCGTAGCTCAGGGGATAGAGCACCGCTCTCCTAAAGCGGGTGTCGCAGGTTCGAATCCTGCCGAGGGCACACTTTCGGCCGCAGGTCAGGCCGTTTTCTTGCCCGAGTCCGCACCCTTCGCCCCCGGACGGGTACACAGAGAGTGCGCCGTTGCGAAACCCGTGCGTGCCTTGTTGAGCTTGCCCGCCACGTCTTCAAGAGCGGCGCGCGCCGCCCCGCGACGGGTGCTCACTCGGCCCCTCGCTCGTACCCAGCGCGTCGGCACCGAGCGCCCGGGCTACCGCTCAGAATCAACAGGCGCAGCTTGATTTCTGACCAGATCGCCGGCCGCATTGGTCCGGTTACGCCGCCTCCACCGAGGACGGCAGTGTTCAGCGGAACATAAGTCGTCCATAAGGTTCCATCCGCAAGATCACTGTCGATCACGAGGATGCGGAAGGATCGGCATATGCGTTTCAGGGCAGTGGCTTCGGCGGTGCTGGTGGTGGCCGGGGCGGTAGTACCCTGCATGGCGGCGGGACAGGCGCAGGCGGATGAGCCGTGGTGCGGGGCCTCCCGGCTGGGCCTCACAGTGCAGCCCGAGCTCGGACAGCCCGGCGGAAGTCAGCGCACCGCGAGCGTTGTGCTGACGAATCTGTCTCAGGAATCCTGTGTCCTGCAAGGCTTCCCGGGAGTCGATCTGGCCACGGTGGGCGACAATGGCCGCGCCTCGCTGCCCCGAACCTCCGAACAGGGCCAACCGGTCCACCTGCCCCCGGGAGGTCAGGCCAAGAGCACCCTGACCTACGCGACCGGCACCAGTACCCCCACCGAAATCATCGTCACCCCACCCGATTCCACCACCCAACTGCATGCTGTCTGGCCTGCCGCTCTGGGCTCGATCATGGTATGGCCCGAAGGTGCGACCCATCCGGGCACCTTCATCGGTCCGCTGCGCGGCTGAGCGCTCGCCGGGATTGCGCCCGTGCTCCCGTAACCGACAGTTCGTAGGCTGGTCCGTCAGGTCCAGCGGGCCATCATCGCCGCCGCGCCCGCACCAAATGATCAGCTCGTACGCGGGCACTTACTGACGAGCAAAACGCGCTGCATTCGGCATGAGCATGCGTTCTGCACCGCTCCAGGTTCCGGCCGCCGGCGCCCCGCGCTGGCCGGTTCGGTCAGCGCGGTATGCGGCATTTGCGGATACCCAGTCAGATACGGCCAGACCGGTCAGCTAGCCCAATTGGCAGCGAGGGTGAGGCAGAACGGGTGGCCGCTCGGATCGAGCAGCACCCGCCAGCTTTCACCCGGTTGGAACTCGGGCACCGTAGCGCCCAACTCGACCAGTTGCTTACTGGCCATCTCGAGGTCTTCGACCGCCAAATCCAGATGGAACTGCTTGGTTCCATTCTCGTTCGGCCAGGTGGGCGGCTGATAGCCCGCGACCGTGCCGAATCCCAGCGCGTGGTCTGGACCAGTGAGCATGGCGTACTCGTCCTGCACGTGGGCGATCTCCCAACCGAGCGCGGCCGCCCAGAACTCCGCGTCTCGGCGCGCGTCGGCACTGTCCAGGGTGAGCATCTTCAGCGTGGCAACTGCCATGGATCTTTCCTCTCCGCAACAACATTGCTGTCAGCCCAGTCTGGATCGCCGACGCCGCCCACGATTGTAAGAACGCGACACCGGCCGCTGCCGCTTCGACGACTCATCGAACGAGGCGCCGTGACCCGACCACCGGATCCCGAACGGCTGCGCGAGGCGACGGCCACCGACGAGGGCGCTCCCGCAGCCAAGGGCGACTAGATCGGTTTCAGCAGATCCGTCACGAACACCGCAGCTCGTGATGGTCTTTGCCGTGCCCCCAAGACTTGGGGCGATCTCGAGTCCATGCGCTGCGGTATCTTCCATGCGATCGCCGCACCCTGGTCGGCGCGCAGAGGAAGCACGCCACTTGTTCAACAAATCCTTTGCGGCCGCCGCCCTCTCGGTGAGCGCCGCTGCCATTCTTGCGGCACCGCCTGCCGCCGCCGACCCCGTCAACTGGGGCGCCGTTTCCCTCAGCGCGTGGGGCAACGTCTACGCGTTTTCGGTCAACCACCCGACGGAAGCCGACGCCATTCGAGCCGCCGACCGAACGTGCAAGGGTCAAGGCATCATCGACTGCCGGATGATGGTGACGTTCGCGAACGGCTGCGGTGCAGTCGTGACGAGTCCGCTCGCGATCGTCGCAGGGTTCCCGATCGTGGGCTTCGGTAAGGGGGCGACCCCGGGGGAGGCATACGCAGACGCCACCCGCAACCTCCCCACCGGCACCGGAAGCGTCGGCTCGTTCAATCGCGAACATGCCTGCACCCAGCCTTGATCTAGTTCCAGCAGGTCCTCGGCAGTAGCGGATGTTCCGCCGACCTCGGATCGGCACGGCCAGTTGATCTTCCGATGCCCAGCGCTGGCCGGTTCGGTCAGCGCGGTATGCGGCAAAAGAGTGCGTCGCGAGAGCCAGCGAGGACGAGGCGGACGTTCAGGGCGGGCCAGCCGTGCACCGGCATCAGCCGGGGCAATAGGCAGTCTCGGCGGCGTTCACGAAGGCCATCGCCGAGCCGAACTCGCCTGGCTCTTCGCTCGAGAACTCGACCAGACTGTGCTTCGATAGGCCGCCCGCGAGCAGATTGCCCCGGCTCGAAGTAGCGGTGCCCTCCCGCACGGACACCAACTAGTGTGCGGTCTGGGAGGCGGCGGCGGTCTCGTCCAGGTCGGCGAGCGAAAGCAGGTGGCGGGGCGGGGAATCCCGAATAATGCTGGACCGCACGTGCAGATGCTCGTCGGCATGGAGCAGTTCACCGGAGGCGAGGAGCCTCCATCCGGCGTCGTTGTCCATGCGTTCGGTGGCGATGACGACAGCGGGATAGTCGGTCAGCACGCCACTGCTGGCGCGAATGCCCCTATGACTCGTGTGGTCGAGCCGCTGATCGCCCTGTGCGCCACCGGCGGCACGCTCGAGGACATACAGGTCGTGGGTGTCGGGATAGCGCAGGGCCCACAGTTCGGTCGCGGTGGTGAGAATCATGTTGAGTGCGTAGAGCGGCAGCCGGTCGGCGATCCAGCCGACCGCGTCGGTGATGCCCGCGGTGACATCGCCCGCGTGATGGTCGATCCGGGCCGTGATCAGGGCGAAGAAGCGCTCGGAGTCGGTGTCGCCGTGGACGAGTCGGCGATAGTCGCCGAGTTCGCGCTCCAGCTCGTCGAGCCCCTCCAGCACCCCGTTGTGCGCGAACAGGCGTCCGTGCTGCTCGAACGGATGGGTATTGCGCACGTTCAGCCCGCCTGTGGAGGCGAAGCGGACATGTGCGACGAAGGTTTCGGATTCGCGTTCGCGGGCCTCCTGCGCGAAGAGCTGATCCTCGTAGGCGGCGATCGGCTGCTTCTCCACCAGCGGCGCGCCCGTAGCGGTGAAGGTACCCAGGCCCACGCCGTCAGGTTCGCGGTGACTTTGCCGCGACAGGCTGTCGGGCGCCTTCAGCAACCAGAAAGTGGCGCGCACCCGCTGCGGCGCGGCTGAGAGTCCGAACAGGCGGCACATGACCCCTCCCATAAGAAGCGAAGACGCGCGGACTGCACGGCCGGGCTGAGGGAAGATAGAGCCATGTCAGGCAAGCCGTCGGTGCTCGAGCATCATCGTAACCCCGAGCATGTACGCGATGGATCACCTCACCACCTAACCCGACGGTGCGCACACCGCCCGCAGGGATAACCCACGGCATGCCCGGATCCGCAGCACCTAGCGCTGACCGGTTCGGTCAGCGCGGTAGCGTTCATGCCCAAGATCGAATAACTTGTCGAGGCATCGCACGGCAGGATCGGTGTCGGCGTCCGCGTTGCGCCCGGCGGCTGTGGCGGCAGGGCGCTGAGTCGGTTCTACTGCGTGGTCTTGCGCGTCGGCAAACCAAGCTTGGCCGCAAGCGCCTCCAGCAGCTCGACCTGCTGCTCCGGGTTCGAGGGCAGCAGATGGATCGCGATGTGCATCTCGTCGGCGCCGACGGCTGAGGCATGGTCGAGGTCGCTCAGCGCGGTGTCGGTGAAAGCGCTGGGAGATGGGTACTGGTCGCGACGGCTCGGGAGCGTATTCACCACGACGGTGCCTGTGCCGCCGGCCTCTCGGTACCAGCGGACGTTTCTACGGGTGTCGTCCCAGTCGACCGCGGTGGTGATGAAGCCGTCCGCAATGCGGGCTGCCCGTTCGATCGTGTGACGGGTTATCGCGCCGATGAACAGGGGCAGGGTGCCTGCGTACGGCTTCGGGCCGACCATGGACAGCGGGATCTGGTAGTGCTCGCCATCGAACTCAACGGGGTCGGGTGCCCAGCATGCCCGCATCGCGGCGATGTGCTCGACGAATCCGGCGCCTCTGCGGCTGGCCGGCACCCCCGCCGCAATGAACTCCTCGGGGATGTAGAACGGTGGCAGCCGAGTGCCGCCGCCTTGGCCGACGCCGACATCCAACCGACCGCCGGACAGTCGGTCGAGCGTGGCCAGTCGACGGGCCAGGTTGATCGGCGAGTGGAAGATCGAGTTCACGATGTCCGTGCACACGCGGATCCGCTGGGTGTGGGCGGCCGCCCAGCTCAGCACCTCCAGTGAGTCCCAGACGTGGGACTCGGGCAGGCCCGCGTCGTTGTTCCAGTGCGGTCCGGCAGGGATCAGGAGCCGATCGCTGGCGGACACGGAGTGAAACCCGAGCCGTTCGGTCGCCTGGGCCACTGCGACGATGGCGTCCGGACCGGCATGTGGGCCGACGTAGGGCAGGCTGACGCCGATGCGCGGAAGATTCATTCCGATACTCCATTGTTGACCGTTGGGTGCGGAACGCTCAGGTGAGGCGTCCCTTCGGGTCTTAGTCGGAGCGGGCAGCAGAATTTTGCGGTCCGGCACCGCAAGAATGCGTCACCGGCTCCGACTTTATGGTGAACGGTGCCTCGAGGGCGCCGCCTGACCATCGAAGGAGACGCTGTGAAGTTCTTGTTGATCATGCACAACAACCCGCAGATCTGGGATGCGCTGACCGAGGAGGAGCGCCAAAAGGTGATGAGCGGCCACGGCGCATTCATGGAGGCCGTCACCAAGTCGGGGGAGATGATCAGCACCGCGGTACTGGCCGACCCGTCGCAGAGCGCTGTGGTCAGGGTCCGGGGCGGCGTTCCCGCGGTGACCGACGGGCCATACCTCGAGGCCAAGGAGTACCTCGGCGGGTATTACATGGTGGAGTGCGGCAGCCGGGAACGTGCGCTGGAGCTGGCCGCGCTCATCCCGGACGCCGGTGTAGAGGGCCTCGGCATCGAGGTGCGGCAGATCATCTTCGAAGACACAGCCGACCGCTGAGCACCCCGTGAAGTTCCTGCTGAATCTCTATCTGAGCACTGCGGCCGTACAGGGGGAAGGATTCGACCTCGAGCAGTCGTTGGCCGCGACCGGGCGTGCGGGGGAACTGATCAACGCTCACCTTCTTGCTGATCCGTCCATCAGCGCCGTGGTACGGGTTTCGGATGGCGCGGTGACCGTGACCGAGGGCCCGTACCTGCAGGCCCCGGATCATGTCGCCGGCCAGTTCTTGGTCGATTGCGAAAGCCGCGAGCGCGCCGTGGAACTGGCAGCTCTGCTACCGAGCGGTCAGGTCGGTGCCGTGGAGGTACGTCCGTTGATGGACTCGGCCGGGATGGAGATGTGAGCGCGTCCGAACGTCTCGAGGACCTGCTGCGCGACCTGGCGCCGCAGGTTCTCGGGGTGCTTCTGCGCCGCTACGGCGGGTTCGAGGAATGCGAGGACGCGGTCCAGGAGGCGTTGCTCGCCGCGGCGCTGCAGTGGCCCGCCGAGGGTCTCCCGGAAAACCCGCGGTCCTGGCTGATCACCGTCGCCGCCCGCCGTCTGGTCGATCAAGTGCGCAACGAGCAGGCACGCCGCCGCAGGGAAGTCACCGCAGCCGCGCGGGAGACACCGGACACAGACCTTTCGCCGCCGCCGGGCGACGAAAGCCCCGGCGACCAGGACGACACGCTCGCACTGTTGTTCCTGTGCTGCCTTCCGGCACTGACGCCCGCTTCTCAGGTTGCACTCACGCTGCGGGCCGTCGGCGGGCTCACCACAGCCGAGGTGGCGCGGGCCTTCCTCGTGCCGGAGGCCACCATGGCGCCACGGATCAGCCGCGCCAAGCAACGGATAAGGGCAGCAGGAGCGTCGTTAGCGATGCCGGGCGCCCAAGAATGGGCCGAACGGCTGGACGCTGTCCTGCACGTGCTCTACCTGATCTTCAACGAGGGCTACACCGCCAGTTCCGGACCGGATCTGCATCGCAGTGAACTCACCACAGAGGCGATCCGCCTCACCCGAATGCTGCACCGGTCCTTGCCGGATGACGGTGAAGTCGCCGGGGTTCTGGCGCTGATGCTGCTGACCGACGCCCGCCGTGCGGCCCGCACCGGCCCGGACGGTGCCCTCATTCCGCTGGCCGAGCAGGACCGGAACCGGTGGGACGCCGCCTTGATCGAAGAGGGCACCGCGCTGGTAACCGCCGCCATGTCCTCCTCGCCTATCGGCCCGTACCAACTCCAGGCGGCGATCGCTGCGCTGCATGTCCAGGCACCGCGGGCCGCGGATACCGACTGGGAGCAGATCCGGATCCTGTACGAAATCCTGAGCCGGATCGCGCCGAATCCTATGGTCACGCTCAATTACGCCGTCGCGGTCGCGATGACCCACGGTCCCCAGGCGGGACTCGAACTGCTGGAAGGACTGGACAGCGACCCTCGGATCGGCCGACACCACCGCCTCTACGCCGTTCGCGCCCACTTACAGGAGCTGGCGGGCGAGTTCGCCGCTGCTCGGGCGAACTACCGTCTGGCGGCCCAGCGCACCACAAGTCTTCCCGAACAGCGCTACCTTCGAGACAAGGCGGGCCGACCCGACCGATAGCGGCCGGCAAGCGAAGGTCGTTGGACGACTGCCTACGTCCTGTCGCGGCTCATCACCCGGTTGCGGGAAAACGATGGCGGGCTCAAACGGTCAGTGCGTCACCGCTGTTCAGGTGGCCGGCGTAGACCTCAGCGGGACTGCAGTGGCCTTGGGTTCGTTTCACGCGAGGGGGCATCTGTTGACCGAACAGGCAGTCGGAGAAGATCTTTCTCCAACCGAAACAGACGCGGCGCCGACAGCTCGGTCATTGCGCAAGCAGCGAATCATCCGGGCCATCGCCGTTTGGCCTCCTGACCTTCCCCGTCTGGCTGATTTCGCTGCTGCTCGTATCCTCCTGGCCATCCAACGATGACCTCACCCGGATCGTGCAGGTTCAGCCCAGTCCCGACGGCCGGGTAGAGGCCGTCACCGAAACCTTCTACAACGTGATCGACCCCTCGTGCCGAGTCTGGCTGCGTGAACCCGACGGCCTGTTCGCCCGCCGTGTCCTGCTGTGAAGCTGACTCGAGAATCACGCACGTTCGCCTTGGGCGGCAACTGGTCGGCGACCAAGCCACAGCCTCGTCGAACTCGATTGTGTACTACTACCGCGACGGGCTGGCGACTCAGCAAGATACGAATCACGCCCGCCTGGATCCGCAAGGATTGACCACAGCCTCACCGATTGCGACCCCGCTGCGGTGTTCCGTAGGCCATTTCGCCCAGGACCCCCATCTGCTGGAGGTCGCTGCAGTACTCGGGATCGTCATCGTCGGCGGCGATCTGCGTGACCTGCTGCGCGTCAGTCCTGCAGCCAGTCCAGCTCGTGTGCAAGGGTTTTGGCGACGGTACGGATGCGGCGGTGTAGTGGTGACTGCACGCGTGGGAGGACCAGGTGGATGGTCAGGGTGGGTGCGCCCCGCAGTGGTCGCCAGGTGAGACCGGCCGGTTGCGTCGTGACCGCGACTTCGCCGGCCGGAGCGAGGGTGAGCCCGTCGCGTAGGTCGTGTTGAGACATATCGAAAGAGACTGCGGGCGTGTGGAATCGGGGGCTCGGGCGGATGTCGCGGAAGAGCGCGGACAGCTGATCGTGGATGACGGGGTTGGCCGTACGGTCCGGGAGTCGCAGCGGGTACGCGGCCGCATCGGCGATCTCGATCTCCGGGTGTTCGGCGAGCGGATGATGCTGTGCCAGTTGGACCCCGACGCGCATACGCCGCAGCAGGAACCGGCGCACGCCACGGCCCGGCTGTTCACCGCGGGTGATGCCCGCGTCGATGCGGCCGTCGGCGACCGCGGCGGAGATCTCCGGTGTCGCCATCGGGACGGCACTGACCTCGAGTCCCGGGCTGCTGCGAATGAGCCTGTCCACCAGGGCCGGTGCCGTCTCGGCCCCCGCGCTGAGGCTGTATCCGATGCGCAGCGTGCCCAGTTCACCGGCCCCCGCGTTCCGGGCGGTGTCCCATGCCCGGTCCAGCGCCGCCAGCGCGGGCGGCGCGGACTCCGCCAAAGCCGCACCGGCCGTGGTCAATACGACGCTACGCGTGTCGCGGACCAGCAGACTGGTACCGAGTTCCGCCTCCAGTCGGCGCATCCGGGCACTGAGTGCGGGCTGCGCGATACCGATTCGTGCGGCCGCGCGGGTGAAGTTCAACTCCTGCGCCAGCACCAGAAAGTACCGCAGGCTCACCGTATCCGGCGCCACATGCCCTCCCTGCTGATTGATAACGATCCGTTCTGAGTCTATCTCGTTCCGGTCTTTCCCTCGACCGCACATCAAGCCCTAACCTGCGGATATGACGATTCAATCGACCGTGGTAGCCGCAGGAGGCAGTCATGCATAAATTGGTGGTCCTCTATCCCAAGCCCGCCGACCCCGACCACTTCCGCGACTACTACGTGAACAACCACCTTCCGCTGGTCGCGAATTGGCCCGGCGTGCTCGCGTGGCGCTACAGCTTCGACGTGGCGTCGCTGAATGGAGATGCGCCGTATTTCGCGGTCTTCGAAGCCGATTTCGCTGACGCCGACGCCTTGGCCGCGATGCGGGCGTCGGAGTACGGCAAGCGGGCGGCCGACGATGTCGTCAACTACGCCACCGGCGGTGTGGACGTCATCGACTATCCGGTGCAGAACGGCATCGGCTGAGGCAGGGCGGCACGCTCCGGTCGGCCGACGTCCCCGGCCGAGCGCGGTGGTCAGGCTGCGCTGCGGTGTGATGCCCGCCTTCGGGCTACTCCCTGCTTCGGGCCGAGCACGGCCCCGCGACCACCACCGTGGTGGCTCCGGATTCAGCGGACGTAGCGGGTGTGGACGGCGTTGGCGAGGGCGGTGTCGCCCTGGGTCGACGGGTGGAAGGGGAGGCCGTCGATTCCGGTGCGGGGGTCGAGGATTCCGTTCAGCCAGGGCTGCGAGGAGCAGAGGTCGTGGCCGGCGGTGAGGGTGCGGGTGTCGAAGAAATCGATCCCCAGCAGCTGGGCGGCTTCTCGTTGCGCTACGTCGATGCGGTCGAGGTACTCGACCAATGCGCGGCCGCGGGGATTGATGAACGGCGCTGCGCCCAGGACGGAGAGGCAGATGGTGCTGCTGCCCGGGGTGAAGAGTTCGGGGTAGCCGACCGAGACGATGCGGGCGTTCGGGGCGTAGTACTTGATGTAGGTGACGGCGTTGCTCATTCGATGGGCCATCAACTCACCGGAGACACCGGTGTAGTCCGTCATCCGGCCCTGGGCGACGGAATCCGTGTCACAACCCTGTTCGAGGTTGAAGACGCAGGAATGCAGGGAACTCCACAGTGTCCGAGCTGATGCTCCCCATCTGTCGTTCATCCCGAACTGGAGTGTCACCAGTTTCGTGTTCGGCCCGAAAGCGCCCGCTGTCGCCGCCCGCGCCGCTTCCTGACTCAGGGTCCATCCGGGCCCGGTGTCGATCGACGCACCCGGACACGAAGCGTCGGACACCCGCTCGGTCCCGTACACGCCCATCAGTTTGGCGAGCTGCACCGGCCAGGCCGTGGGCCCGTGACGATTGCAGCCGTACGAATCGTCGAAATGGTTCCAGTCGTTGGCGGAGAACGAGTCCCCCAGCACCACAAGCTCTTTGCCCGCGGGAGCCAGGTCCGCCGCGACGCCGCCCGCCGTCGCCGTGGTGACCGCGACCGCCGCGATGGCGGCGCATATCCACCGCCTGCCATTACCCAGCGGCCCCGGGCGTCGCGGGTTCGAATCCCGCGCAGGGCACATGGTCAGTGTCCGTATCGGGTGTGGATCGCGTTCGCGAGGACGGTGTCGCCCTGGGTCGACGGGTGGAAGGGGAGGCCGTCCATTCCGGTGCGGGGGTCGAGGATTCCGTTCAGCCACGGCTGCGGGGAGCAGAGGTCGTGGCCGGCGGAAAGGGCTCGGGCGTCGAAGAAGTCGATGCCCAGCAACTGCGCGGCTTCTCGCTGGGCTACGTCGATGCGGTCGAGGAATTCCACCAGCGCGCGGCCGCGCGGGTTGACGAACGGCGCGACGCCCAGGACGGAGAGGCAGATGGTGGTGCTGCCCGGGGTCAAGACCTCCGGGTAGCCGACCAGGACGATGCGGGCGTTCGGGGCGTAGTACTTGATGTAGGTGACGGCGTTGCTCATTCGCTTCGCCATCAGGGCGCCGGAGACACCGGTGTAGTCGGTCATGCGACCCTGCTCGACCGAGTCGGGATCACAGCCCAGTTCGAGGTTGAAGACGCAGGACTGCAGGGATGTGAACAGGGTCTGATCCGAGCTTCCCCATTTGTCGTTCATCCCGAATTGCAGTGTCACCAGTTTGGTATTCGGACCGAATGCGCCCTCTTTGTCCGCGCGCTGTGCCTGCTGAGCCATGGTCCAGCCGGGACCGCTGTCGATCGAGGCGCCGGGGCACGAAGGGTCGGATACCAGCTCGGTTCCGTGCACGCCCATCAGCTTGGCCAGCTGCACCGGCCAGGCGGTGGCGCCGTGCCGGTTGCAGTCGTTCTTGCCTTCGAAGTGATCCCAGTCATTGGCGGAGAACGAATCCCCCAGCACCACAAGCTCTTTGCCCGCCGGAGCCGGTTCCGCGACGACGCTGCCCGCCGTCGCCGTGGTGACCGCGAGCGCCGCGATGGCGGCGCACATCCACCGTCGGCCAGTACCCAGCGACCCAACAGACACTATCGACACCCCGAATCCAGACTGAAGCGAGATCTTTTCAACTCAACCGGGCAGCGTATCCGACCGGAGGCCCGCCCACCCCGATTTCGGGAGGCATCAGGTCGTGAGCCCGCGCAGGAGCTCGGCGACTCGGGCTCGGTACGCGTCGACGTTGGCGGCCTTGATGGACTCGTAGCCGCGGATCATGTCGGGCAGGTCGGCGATTTCGACGGCCAGAGCGTGGGTGCCGGGATTCAGGGCGTCGAGAACTTCCGTGACTGTGGTGCGGTATTCGGTGATCAGGGCTCGTTCGGTCCTCCGGATCGCGGCGGGACCGAAGGGGTCCAGGCGGGTGCCGCGGAGGCGACGGCAGGCCACCAGCGCGCGGTAGACGGGACGGAACCATGGGCCCAACTCCAGTTTGTTCTTCATGCCGAGGGCCCGCAGGGCCGGGGGATGCAGGCGGTAGGAGATGCGGGCGCCGGGACCGAATTCGGCTTCGACAGCGCGGCGGACTTCGGGAGCCAGGGAGAGGCGGGCCACCTCGTATTCGTCCTTATAGGCCATGAGTTTGTACAGGTTTCGGGCGACGGATTCGGTGAGAGCGGTCGAGCCGGGGACCCGTTCGGATTCGACGCGGAGAACGTGGGCGACGAAAGTGCTGTATTGCCTCGCGTAGCTGAGGTTCTGGTACTCGATCAGGTCCGGGACGCGGATGCCGAGCAGGCGATGCAGCTCCGAGTCGGGCTCGGCGCCAACGGTCGCGATGAGGTCCGCCGCCGAATTCGACAGTGGCCGAACAGGTTCGATCGGCCCGCGGGCTCGCTCCAGGGCGGCAGCGAAGGCCGTGGGGTCGGCGACCGACAGCCGGCCGTACCGGAACGCGGCCGTATTCGCCTCGGCTTGAACACCATTGAGGACAATGGCCTCCTCGATGGCGGCGGGCGGCAGCGGTAGCGCCCCCGCCTGCACGGCCGCGCCCGCGAGCAGCAGATTCGCGAACTGATCCGCGCCGAGCAGCACGTTCGCCGCGCTGCGCGCATCGAGGAAGCGGGCATCGGCGGCAGCGGCCCGGATCGTGTCCCGGATGGGCCCGGACGCGGGGAAAGAGACGGTGGGGTCGATGACCATCTGCCCGGTCGGGACCTCACTGGTGGAGATCACCGCGACGGTCCGGGCCGGGTCGACGGCCGCGAGGTAGCGGGGTTCCGCCGCGACGAGCAGGTCACAACCGAGATAGAGGTCGCACTCGTCGGCGGTCGCCTTGCTGCCCTGTTCGATCGGCTGGTCGGAGAACTTGAGGTCGGAGACGACGGCGCCGCCCTTCTGCGCGAGCCCGGTCTGATCTAGCGCGCGGACGCGATGCCCGGCGAGGGTGGCCGCGGTGCTGAGCAACTGGGCCAGCGTCACCACACCGGACCCGCCGACGCCGGTGATGCGTGTCGTGTGGGTGCCGACGAAGGTTCCGGGCGGGTCGGGCAGGTCGTCCGGGTCGAGGGCCGCGGGCGCGGTCCGGGCCTTCTTCCCGGCCGGAACGACGGACAGGAACGACGGGCAGTCCCCCGCCAGGCAGGACCGGTCGATATTGCAGGAGGACTGGTCGATACGGGTCTTGCGGCCGAATTCGGTGTCGAATGGTTGCACGGAAAGGCAATTCGACTTCTGCCCGCAATCACCGCAGCCCTCGCAGACGCGTTCATTGATGACAATGCGGTCCACCGGGGTGGGCGCGAGCCCGCGTTTGCGTTTGCGCCGCAGCTCGGTGGCGCACTCCTGATCGTGGATCAACAGGGTGACACCGGCTGTGCGGGACAGGGTTTCCTGCGCCTCGATCAGACGGTCACGGTGCCAGACCTGAACTTCCTTGGGCAACCGGACTTTTCGATACCGCTTGACGTCCTCGGTCGTCACGATGATCCGCGCGACGCCCTCGGCGAGCATGGCGGTGCAGATCGCCGGCACCGGCATCACCCCGACGGCCTGCTGACCGCCGGTCATCGCCACCGCCGAGTTGTACAGCAGTTTGTAGGTGATGTGACTGCCCGCGGCGATCGCCGCACGTACCGCCAGGCTGCCCGAATGGTGGAAGGTGCCATCGCCGAGATTCTGGATCAGATGGCTGCGGGAGAGGAACGGCGCCATGCCGATCCACTGGGTGCCCTCGCCACCCATCTGGGTCAGGCCGGTGATGTCGCCGACCTGGTCCGGGCTCATCAGGGACACCATGCCGTGGCAGCCGATGCCCGCACCGACGGTGGCCCCGTCCGGCGTCTTGGTGGAGACATTGTGCGGGCAGCCCGAGCAGAAGTACGGCGTCCGGGTGACGAGTGGCAGTGCGCGCGAACCGATTCCGGTGCGGCAGTGGCCGCGCCATTGCTCGGCGGACGGGAATCCGCCGATCGCCGACAGTCGGACGGCCAGCTTCGCGGCGATGATGTCCGGGTCGAGTTCGCCGTCCGCGGGCATGAACACCGTGCCGTCGGGCAGCCGCTTGCCATGGACGGGGGGCGCTCCGGGGCTGCCGTACAGCAGGTCCTTGACCGCGAGTTCGAGGAAGGGCCGCTTCTCCTCGATCACCAGGATCTCGTCGAGGCCCTCGGCGAATCGTCGGACGATCGACGGCTCGAGCGGATGAATCATCCCGAGCCGCAACAGCCGGACGCCGCGGCGGGCGAGCTCGGCATCGTCGAGGCCGAGCATCCGCAAGGCTTGCCGCACATCGAGATACGTCTTGCCCGCGGCGACGATCCCCAGCCGGTCGCCCGCGCCGGACCGGGTGATCCGGTTGAGGTCGTTGGCCAGGGCGTAGCGGCGCGCGAGCTCGAGCCGCGCGCCCTCACGACTGCGTTCGAGCACTCCCAGCGTCGGCTGCAGGACGTGCGCGGTCACCTCGTGCCGGTAGGCGGCGCCGTCGACCGTCAGGTCGGGCACGACGGGCCGCACCCGGTCGGGGTCCAGATCGACCGTCCCCGAACCGTCCGCCACATTGGTGGCGATCTTCAGCGCCACCCACAGTCCGCACGCCCGCGACATCGCCACCCCGTGCAGCCCGAAGTCCAAGGCCTCCTGCGGATCCGCCGGATACAGGGTCGGCAGGCCGAGATCGGCCAGCAGCCCCTCGGACGCGCCGGGCACGGTGGAGGATTTGGCGGCCGGATCGTCTCCGACCAGGGCCAGCACCCCGCCTTCGGGGTGGGTGCCCATCAGGTTCGCGTGCCGGATGGCGTCGGAGGCGCGGTCCAGGCCCGGCGACTTGCCGTACCAGAGCGCGAGGACGCCGTCGACTCGCTTGTCGTCCTGGGTCGCCGCCCATTGCGTGCCCTGGACGGCGGTCGCCGCCAGTTCTTCGTTGACGCCGGGGCGGAACACGATGTCGTGCTCGTCGAGCAGCGCCGCATTGCGGGCGAGTTCGGTGTCGTAGCCGGCGAGCGGCGAGCCCTCGTAGCCGGAGATGAAGGCGGCGGTGCGGCGTCCGGCCCGCTGGTCCGCGCGCCGCAATTCCAGTGGCAGCCGGGCCAGCGCCTGGATGCCGGTGAGGTGCACGGCTCCGGCCTGCCGGGTGTAGCGGTCCGACAACGCTGCCGGGGCGATCTGATCGGTCATGGGGATGGCTTCCTGCGTGAGGCCGCGTCAGGCGACGGATTCGCGAACGCCGCAGGCGGTTCGGAGCGCGGCGGCGAGATCGGCGGCGGGTGTGTCGGATCCGGAATCGGTCGACCAGGCGATATGCCCGTCCGGCCGGACCAGGATGGCGCCGGCCACGCCGATGCCGAATCGAGCCGTGTCGAGGTCGAGATCGTGTCCGACGATGAAGGCCCGACAGGGAATTCGCCCGGACACCTCGGACAGTGCTGTGGCCCAGCCGGTTCCGGACGGCGCGGCGATGAGGGTGAACCAAGGGCCGAGCAGGTCGAGGGTCGACACCGTGCTGCCCTCGTGTGTGGTCCACGCGTGCGGCAGGCGAGCGCCGAGCACCGCGGTGGCGATCGGATCGGGGCCGTCCTCCTGCTCGCCGTACACGTAGGCCAATTCCTGGTCCAGGTCGTCGAAATGCGCTCGGTGCCGGGGAATCGCCGTGGCCAGCAGCTCGCGCTCCCGCTGGGCGACGGACGGTTCCACGCTGTCGAGGCGCTCGGCGATCTGGACGGTGAGCGGACCGATTCCGGCGTCGAACATCTTCAGGGCATTGGCGACACTGCGCTCGGTATTGCTGAGCGCGACCACGCTGCGCTCGGTTTCGTAGGTGTCGAGCAGGGTTTCCGGAGCCCAGCCGCCGAGTACCGCGGCCAGCTTCCACCCCAGGTTGTCGGCGTCGGCGAGCCCGGTGTTCATGCCGAGCCCGCCGGTCGGCGGGAACTGGTGCGCGCTGTCGCCGGCCAGCAGCACCCGGCCCTTGCGGTAGCTCTCGGCCGTGCGGGCGGCCATGGTCCAGGCGCCGACCGACCGGATGTCGACGGCGAGGTCCGGGCTGCCGACCGCGGTGCGGACCAGGTCGACGCAGCGCTGTGGGGTGTAGTCCGACAGCGATTCCAGGTCCGGGTCGAACGGCCGGTTGAGCGTCCAGCGATGCTTGCCGTCCATGCCGATGAGCACGCCCGGTGACGCGGCGTTGATCATCCAGATCAGCAGGGCCGGATCGGCGTCGGTCCACGGCGACAGGTCGGCGTGGAAGTAGATGTTCACCTGGTGCCCCAGCTCGGGCAGTCCCGCCATGCCGATGCCGAGGTCGGCGCGGAGCGTGCCCGCCGCCCCATCGGCCGCGACCAGGTACCGCGCCGCGATGGTTCTCGTCGCGCCCGCGGATTCGACGGTGACCTCGACCTGCTCCCCGGTATCGACAGCGCGGACCACGTCGGTGTCGAAGTGGAGCGTGGCCAGACCCTGTGCCCGCAGCGCGTCGAGCAGCCGCTGCTGCACCCGATCCTGTGCGCAGGAGGTGATCAGCTCCGGAGAGGCGTTGCCGCGGCGGGCGATTCGCTCCGCGCCGCCCTCGGCCAGATTGATCCGGCCGAGCGGCTCGCCCGCGAGGGTCTGCTTCCAGACGATGTTCAGCATCCACTCCGGCGCGACCGCGTCCTCGGTGACGGCCGCGGCGATGCCCCACGCGCGCAGCAGTTCCATCGATCGCGTATTGACCACGTGGGCCCGGGGGTGCGGATTGACCGCCCCGTAGCGCTCGCAGACGATGCTCGGAATACCGTGTCGCCCCAGCACATACGCGGTCGCGAGACCGACCGGGCCCGCTCCGGCGATGAGCACCGGGGTCTGTTCGGCCGCGCTCACGGCCGCCGCACCAGGTCGGCGAGCGGCTCGCCGGACTCGAAGCGGGCGACGAGGTCGTCCGCGTCGAATTCGACGCCGATGGGGTTGGCGTCGAACGCGCCGGAGTCGAAGAAGGCGTCCAGCTCCGCGTCGGTGGCGAAGTTGTCGATCTGCAATTCGATGTGGTTGCCCTCGGGGTCCTCGTAGTACATCGAGGTGGTGGGGCCGTGGTTGATCGTCCAGAACGGTTGCACGCCAACGCTCTTCAGGCGCTGATAGGTGCCGAGCAGATCGCCGAGCGTGTCATAGGTGAAGGCGACGTGATGCAGCCCGGTATGGGCGTCGCTGGGCCGCTGGGACGCGCCGGTGGCGAGGAAGGCGACGCGATGATGCTCGTCGTCGTAGGTGACGAAGGCCAGCATGTCGGTGCCGAACACGAGGCGGCCCTCGAGTACCTGCACGTACCAGTCGACCATCTCCGGCAGGCGGCCGGTGCGCAGGACGACGTGGGCGAGTTTGGCTGGTGATGCCATGAGCGGACTCTCCTTCGAGCCGAGAACATCTCTTGAATGCGATACAAGAGAAGCTAGGCCCGCTCATGAATGGAAGTCAAGAGGTGATTATCGACTCGCCTCCGCGGTGG
The DNA here is from genome assembly GCF_050955695.1 of Nocardia sp. CA-136227. Taxonomy (NCBI): domain Bacteria; kingdom Bacillati; phylum Actinomycetota; class Actinomycetes; order Mycobacteriales; family Nocardiaceae; genus Nocardia; species Nocardia sp. CA-136227. The sequence goes on along the minus strand of NZ_CP192081.1, from coordinate 840,843 downwards.
CCACCAGCGAGGTGATGAGCAGGTCGACCAGTTCACCGGTGGGTCGATCCAGCCGGCGGACGCTGATCAGCAGCCCCTCGAACAGCACGTGGGCGAGATCGGTGATCGACGCCAGGTCCGCGCCGGCGGCGGCACGCCGCGAGATCGCGGCCAGCAGTCGCTCCTCGAGCCAGTCCTGCATGCGCCCGTAGACCTCACGCAGCGACTCGGTCTCGTCCATGCGCTCGTAGGCGACGCGATGCAGTCCGCGATAGGGCTCCATACGCACCAGCAGGTCGACCAATTCGTCCCGCGGATCCCCCGCCGACTCGGCCTCGACCAGGGCGCGCGTCTCGGTGAAGACCGAATCGACGACAGCGGCGAAAAGATCGTCCTTGGTGGGGAAATACCAGTGCACCGCGGCGGGCGCGATGCCGGCGGCCCGGCCGACCGCCGCCACGCTGGTGCCGCGGTAGCCGTTCGCGGCGAAGAGTTCGCGAGCGTGCGCGACCAGTTCGGCCTGCCGTTCGGCCTTGGGGATGTCCTGGCGATTCTTGGGCATGAGGCAACTCTAGGCCCGCTCTTGACTGAGAGCTAAGACGTGCTCTTAACTATGAATCAAGAGAAGGCCGGTGCGATGCCGGCGAACAAGGAGGTTCGGCATGCGTCTCTACTCGACCGACGACGGGCTCGCGCGAGAGGACCGCACCGACGTGCTCGCCGTGCTCGACCTGCCCTACTCCGACGTCGGCGCACTGTTGCGCGGTCCGGGACTCGACGCGGCCCGCACCGCGCCGGTGCTGCGCGAACTGGCCGTCGACCAGGCGGTGCTGCGGCCGCCGGTGGCGCGCCCCGGGAAGGTCCTGATCATCGGATTGAACTACGGGAGCCACGCGACCGAAGCCCTCGAAATGTTCGCGACCCTGGGAAAGACCGGCATCGAACTGCCCAGCGAACCGAACATGCAGGTCACCGCGGGGTCGGCGGTCATCGGTCCCGGTGACCCGATCGTGCTGCCGGACGTGGCGGCCGACCAGGTCGACTACGAGGGCGAGGTCGCGGTCGTCATCGGCACAGCCGCCCGCGGCGTGCCCGTCGACCAGGCCTGGGGTCATGTGGCCGGGCTGACCATCGTCAACGATGCCTCCGCCCGCGATATCCAGCTGCGCGCGATGACCGGCGACGCCACCGCGTCCATCGGCGTCGCCAAGAGCTTCGATACCTTCAAACCCCTCGGTCCCTGCCTGGTGACCGCCGACGAATTCACCGAGACGCCCGACCTCGCCCTCCGGACCCGGGTGAACGGGGAACTGCGCCAGGAGGATCGGACCAGCGGCTTCATCCACTCCATACCGGAGTTGATCGCACACGTGTCGCGCTATCAGACCCTCGAACCCGGCGACGTGATCTGCACCGGCACGCCGCGCGGAGCCGGTGTGTTCTCCGGGCGGTATCTGCGGGCGGGCGATCTGGTCGAGGTGGAGGTGGAGGGCATCGGCGTGCTCGCGAACCGGGTGGTGCGCGCGTGACCGCCGGGCTCGACCCGAACCTGGCGGCCGTCGAACTCGCGCGCCTCGAATCGATCCCGCTCGACGATCGGGATCTGCCGCGCAGCACCTACGAGTTGATCGCGCGGACGGCCCGCCGCCATCCGGACCGGCCCGCGCTGCGTCTGCTACCAGGCGGGAAGGGGTGGGATCAGCCCGAAACCTGGTCGTACCGTGAGCTTCTGCGGCGCGTCGACCAGGCCGCGAATCTGTACGCCGCGCTCGGACTCGAGCCCGGCGGCGTCGTCGGTTTGATGCTCCCCAATACCGGGACCACCTATTCCGCATTGTTCGGCGCGCAGGTGATCGGCATCGCCAACCCGGTCAATCCGATGCTCGCCACGGAACACATCGTCGACATCTTCCGGCTCACCGGAGCGCGCGTACTGGTCGCTCCCGCACCGGAACTCGATGCCGGGGCATGGGGTAAAGCCTGTGCGGTCGCCGCGATGCTGCCCGACCTGCGCGCCCTGATCTCCGTCGGCGGCCGGGTCGACGATGCTCCGCGGCACTGGGTCGGGGACTTCGACGCGCTGGCCGCCGCCCAGCCCGCGGAGCTCACGGTCACCCGGCGGCCCGGGCCCGCGGATGTGGCCGCGTATTTCCATACCGGCGGCACCACCGGCACCCCCAAGGTGGCGCCGCAGACCCACGCGAATCAGGTTTACGTCGCTTGGGCTCTCGCCCAGCACGCGTTGTTCGCGGGCGAGTCGGTGATGCTGGCCGGGCTGCCGTTGTTCCACGTCAATGCCGTGCACATCACCGCGCTCGCGCCCTTCTATTCGGGGCGGTCCACTGTCTCGCTCGGCCCCCTCGGCTACCGGGATCGCGCGGCGATGGCCGACTTCTGGCGGATCGTGGAACGCTATGGAATCACCGGTTTCTCGGCGGTGCCGACCGTTTACGCCGGTCTGCCCGCGGTGCCGGACGGCGTCGACATCTCCAGCCTGCGGGCCGGAATCGTCGGGGCCGCACCACTTCCCAGCCGGGTCCGGGCGGATTTCGAATCCGCGACCGGGATACCGATGCTCGAGGGCTACGGCCTCACCGAGGGCACCTGCGTGAGCGTGCTCGCACCGGTGACCGGCAACCAGCCGGACGCGGTCGGGCTGCGGCTGCCGTACCAGCGGATCAAGGCCGTCCACGTCGATGACGACGGGCTTCCCGGCGCCGATTGCGCGCCCGGCGAGCCCGGAGTGCTCGCCATCCAGGGCCCCAATGTGTTTCCCGGATATCTTCGAGCCGGACCCGCCGGAGCCGAGCCCGACCCCGCCGGAATCGTGGTCGACGGCTGGTTGATCACCGGCGATCTCGGCCGGGTCGACGCCGCTGGATTCGTCACCCTGACCGGGCGGGCCCGCGACGTCATCATCCGCGGCGGACACAATATCGACCCGCGCCTGGTCGAGGAGTCACTGCTCGAGCATCCGGATATCGTTGCCGCCGCGGTGGTTCCGAGACCGGACGCGTATGCCGGAGAGGTTCCCGCCGCGTACGTGGTCCTGCGTTCGGAGGCGACGACACCGCCCACGGAACTACTGGCCTGGGCCGCCGCCCACGCACCCGAACCGGCCGCCGCCCCGAAGTTCGTCGACCGCATCGCCGCGATCCCCCTCACGGCCGTCGGCAAGGTCCACAAGGTGCCGCTGGTCCACGATGCGGTGCGCCAGGTCGCGGCGCAGGAGCTGCGGCAGGCCGGGCTGCGTGGCGATATCGCCGTCTCCACCCGGCACGGCCGCCCGCACGCGCATATCGCGCTGGACGACGCCACACCCGGCGATCCGGTCGCGGTCCTGACCGGACGGCTGGACGCGTACTCGTTCTCCTACACCGTCGATCGGACCTAGTCGACGCCGTCCCGTCCGCGGGCACGACGCCATTCGGCGGGGCTGCAGCCGTGGTGGCGGCGGAACCAGCGGGAGAAGTTGGCGGGGGCTGAGTAGCCGAGGAGGCCGGCGGTTTCGGTGAGGGAGCGGCGGGGGTTGGCGACCAGGTGGCGGGCCAGTTCGGCTCGGGTGGAGTCGAGGAGGCCGCTGAAGGTTTCGCCTTCGGCGGCCAGGCGGCGGTGGATGGTTCGGCGGTCGACGCCGAGGCTGCGGGCCACATTGTCGACCGAGCAGCGGCCGGTGGGGAGGAGTAGTTCGATGAGTTCGCGGACGCGTTCGGCGGTGGTGACGGGGCGGATGGGGAGGACGGGGTCCAGGAGCTGCTGGGTGTAGGCGCGCAGTTGCGGGTCGGCCATGGCGTTGGGAGCGTCGAGATCGCTTGTGTAGGCGATGATTCCGTTGAAGTCCTGACCGAAGGTGACGTGCGGGCCGAAGGTGCGGTAGTGGGCGCGCACATCGGGCGGGGCGGGGTGGGTGAAGCGGACCTCGACGGGTTGCCAGGCGGCGCCGCGGAATCCGGCGAGCAGGCCGTGCAGGACGCCGACGGACAGTTCGACGGATTGGCGGGTCTCGCCGGGCTGACCGATATCGAGGGTGAGGCGGATGGTGGCTACGCCGTTCTGTTCGGTCAGGCGGGTGCGCAGCGCCTCGTTGTAGGTGTCCTCGTGGCGTGACATCACCCGCAGGGCGCTGCGCACATCCGGTTCCTCGCGAATGACGAGGCTGAGCGGTCCCAGGTTGGCGAAGCGGCGGCGGGCAGCCAGGCGCAGCCCGAAATCGGGGCAGTCGGCCGCGGCGGCGGAGCGTTCGAGCAGGTCAGCTATCGCTGCGGCGGGGACCCATCGGTCCTGCAGGCTCAGTCCGGCCGGGTCGAGGCCCGAAGACCGCAGTAGTCCCACCGGGTCGATCCCCAGCGATCTACCCAGGTCAAAGTACTCGTTCAGCGCTGCGTAGCGGGCCAGCGGTTTCAATAGCTCTCCGATGTCCCCGAATGATCAACACTCTGTCTCGTAATGATAAGCGATCGTCATCTTAGCTACCTAAAGTTAGTTACGTTCCAGCTACCGCATTCAGATCGAAGTGGAAGGACGAGAACGTGGCCACGAGCAACGAGGATTGGTCCAAGCCCGCAGCAATGGCACTCCCCGAGACCGGGTATTTCGAATTCGAGCAGGGCAGGTACGGACCGACCTATCCCCGCACCCCCGCCAACTTCGGATTCTCGATCATCGCCAAAGTGAAGCCCGGTCACGAGGCGGCCCTCCGCGAGCACGGCAAAGTGATCCAGTCCGCGGTCGAGCAGGACCCGAATGTGCTTGCGCCCCTGCGGCTGCACTATCTGCGCTGGGTGCTGTTCGACATCGGCGACGGCCTCACGTTCCAGTACCAGGGCATCTTCGACACCGATTTCGACAAGTACCTCGAGGACGCACTCGACCTGTTCCTCGCCACAGGCATCACCACCGCGTTCGTGAATCTCGAAGGCTTCCCCGAGGATTGGCGCACCAACCGCGCCGCCGCCATCGAATTCTTCCGCGCGCACCAGTTCCCGAGCTTCCTCGAGTACGGCGAATACCCGTACGTGACCTCGGACGAGATCAAGAAGGCCCTGCGACTCAAGTCGGCATTCTCGAACATGCTCGACGAGATGCAGTAGCGGGATCGATCGTGCTCGAATTCGACGATATCCAGCACATCCTGATCACCCGGGTGCCCGCGCTGACCGGGCGCTACGAATTCCTCTCCTTCACCGACCCGGCCGGGGCGCGCGCGTGGCTCGCGGCCATGACCGACCGCGTGCCCTCGGTCGGCGACCTCCAAGAATCGGTGGACACCGACAAGCAGTGGGTGTCAGTGGCTTTCACCTGGAACGGCCTGCGCGCACTCGGCGTCACGGAGGACTCGCTGGCCAGTTTTCCGGAGGAGTTCCGCCAGGGCATGGCCGCCCGGTCGGAGATCTTGGGCGACGAGGGCGCCAACCATCCCGACCATTGGATCGACGGCACCGCGAGCGAGGATCTGCACGCCATCGTGATCCTGTTCGCCCGCGACGCCGCCGAACGTGAACGCCGGGTGGCCGACCACAATGCCCTGCTCGCCGAATGTCCGGGCGTGACCGTGCTGTCCTCGCTGGACCTGGAGGCGGTGCCGCCGTTCGAGTACGCCCACGACCACTTCGGTTATCGGGATCGCCTGTCGCAGCCGGTGATCGAGGGCAGCGGCGAGGAGCCCACGCCCGGCAGCGGTGCGCCGGTGAAGGCCGGGGAATTCATCCTGGGCTATCCGGACGAGCGGGGCGAGCCGGAGGATCTGCCGCAGCCCGAAGTCCTTTCGCGCAACGGCACCTTCATGGCCTACCGGCGACTGCGCGAGCATGTGGGGCGGTTCCGCGACTTCCTGGCCGAGCACGGCGAGACCGCCGATGACCAGGAGCTGGTGGCCGCCAAGTTGATGGGCCGGTGGCGCAGTGGCGCGCCCCTGGTCCTGGCCCCGGAGACCGATGACCCGGAGCTGGGCGCGGATCTGTCGCGCAACAACGATTTCAACTACAAGGAAATGGATCCGCACGGTTACGCGGTGCCGCTCGGCTCTCATATCCGCCGCATGAATCCGCGCGATACCGGCGTGAACATCCAACGCCGCAGGATGATTCGGCGGGGCGCGACCTACGGCCCCTACCTGCCGGAAGGCACGCCCGAGGACGGCGCGGACCGCGGGATCGCGGCCTTCGTGCTGTGCGCGAGCCTGGTGCGCCAGTTCGAGTTCGCCCAGAACGTGTGGGTCAACGACAAGACCTTCCACGAACTGGGCAACGAGCGCGATCCGATCATCGGCAATCAGGACGGCACCCTGGAATACAAGATTCCGAAGCGCCCGATTCGCAAGACCATCAAGGGAATTCCCGCGTTCACCAATGTCAGCGGTGGCGCGTATTTCTTCCTGCCGGGGCTGCGGGCCCTGCGCTATCTGACCACTCTCACCGACAGCGAGGAAGCATGAGCTCGTTCACCCCGGCTCGAACCTATAACCAGTACCACGTGGCCCGCCCCTACACGCCGGGCAAGCGCCGCATCAGCATCTACTGGACGTGGAGTTATCCCTGGGAGTCCCAGCGGAATCCGGCCGAGCTGGACAACCGCTTCTCCACCATGACCGAGGTGCGCCAGGCTACCTGGCCCGCCTACGAGACCCCCGAATACGACGCCGCCCACTTCCTGCAGGGCATCGCGGGCACCCTCGAACTGTTCCACCGCTCCACCCTGCACTTCCAGCAGTTGGCCGGTGAGGAGACCGGGCATCCGGTGGCGGTGTTCCAGCGCATCGACCAGGCCGGATACAAGCAGCCGATCGACGAGCGCATCCTCGCCGACACCGACACCCTCATGGTGTTCGGCCTGGACCACCTGCTCGCGCAGGAGGCGGCGGCGCCCGAGGAGATCGCGGCCATCCAGCAGTGGCTGCAGCGGGAGGGCACCTGCCTGCTGCTCGCCCCGCACCACGATGTCGGTTTCACCGATGACCTGGCGCAGCGTCAGGTGGAGTTCGAGCACCACGGTGACCCGCTGGTGCCGCGTCAGCAGCGGTTCGGCGCGTACACCCGCTCGCTGATGACGGCCCTGAACGTCCCCGTCCACAATGTGTACGGCCTGCGCCCCGCGGTCGTCGAGGGCACCCGGTCGATCGCGCCGCTCACCACGTTCCGCGACCTGGACACGCCGCGCCTGCTCGACAACGTCACCACCTTCAATTTCCACCCGCACCTACCGCACTACCAGCTCACCCAGCCGGAGAGCGATTCCGTGCGGCTGCTCGGCCGGCAGCCGATCGAGTTGTCCCGTCCGCACCCGTTCATCGAGGCGGGCAATACCGAGTTCAACACCCTGCTGTGGTTGCCGCCCAACGATGTTCGCGCCGGTGACATCGTGATGGCCGACTCCACCAACTTCACGACGCTGTTCGGCGGCACCGACAGCCTCGCGAACTTCTGGCGCAATCTCGCGGCGATGGCCTCGTGATCGCAGATCTACTGCCCTTGGCGATCGGCGTGGCGCTCTCGCCCATTCCGGTGGTGGCGGCCATCCTCATGCTGTTGTCCACCAATGCCGGACGGGCGAGCGCGGGCTTCGCGCTCGGCTGGGTGACGGGGATCGTGACGGTCGCGGGCCTCGTCACCGCCGCCGCGGCATCGGGTTTGATGCGATCGGCGAGCCAGCCGTCGATCGCGGCCTCGGTGATCAAGACCGCCATGGGACTGCTGCTGGTGTACATCGCGGTACGCCAGTGGGGCAGTCGCAAGGACGATTCGATTCCGGGGTGGATGAAGGCCATCGACGAACTCGGGGTCGCGAAGGCCGCGGGCTTCGGACTGCTGGTGTCCCTGCTGAATCCGAAGAACCTGCTGCTGTGCATCACAGCGGGGGTCACCATCGGCACCGCGGGCCTCAATCCGACCGGTACGGCGGCGGCCTTGACCGTCTTCGTCCTGCTGGGCGCGGCCTCGGTGCTCGTCCCCGTCGGCGGATACGCCGTCGCGGCCGATCAACTGCGCGGCGCCTTGGCCCGCCTGAAGAACTGGCTACAGGCGAACAATCACACCGTGATCGCCGTCGTGTTCATGGTCATGGGCACCACCGCCATCGCCAAGGGCGTGAGCGGATTCTGACGGGCCGGCGTGTGCCGCAACGAAACCGGCCACCGGGACCAACAATTGGGGGAGTTTGTTTCGGAGTGGACAGTGAAGATCACCGCTGTCGAGGAGTTTCTCGAGAGCGGTGATCTTCAGGGGTGAGGGCGGGTTACCACTGGCCGGGGGTGTAGGAGCCGCCCGCCATGCCCGCGAGGACGTTGAGGCGGTTCCAGGCGTTGATGGTGGCGATGAGGGAGATCAGGGCGCCGATCTGGTCGTCGTCGTAGTGCTTGCGGACCTGGGCCCAGGTGTCGTCGGAGATGGCGGTGGAGGTGTCGGCCAGGCGGGTGCCTTCCTCGGTGAGGGCCAGGGCGGCGCGTTCGGGGTCGGTGAAGACGGTGGATTCGCGCCAGGCCGCGATCATGGCCAGGCGGACGGGGGTCTCACCGGCGTGGGCGGCGTCCTTGGTGTGCATGTCCAGGCACATGCCGCAGCCGTTGATCTGGGAGGAACGGATCTTCACCAGTTCCTGGGTGGCCTTGGGCAGGCTGGACTCGTCGATGACGCGGGCGGCGGTGACCAGTCGCTTGTTGAACTTGGCGGCAACGTCGTTGGCGTACAGGTTGAAACGCGGTTCCATGATCTTCTCTTCTCTCGATTGATGGGTTGGTAATCGGACTCGGTCAGGCGGCGAAGCCCAGGCCCATGGCCACGGCGACGGGCACCAGGTACAGCAGGGGGAACGGAATGCTGCCGAAATGGCGGGCCCGTACGATGGTGATCACCGCACCCGCGAAGTACAGGATCAAGCCGATGGCCGCGGCCACCCCGACCAAGGGGATGAACAGCCCGGCGATAAGTCCGACCGCGCCCGCCCCTTTGGCCAGGGCCAGCGGGGTCCACCACGCCTCGGGCACCGAGTACTGCCGCAGCGGCTCGACCACGAACTCGGCCCGGCGGTACAGCGAGAACGCCGAGAACCCCACCCAAGCGGCGGCCACGACGGTGACGATCACATAGGCGATGAACATGACAGACTCCAATTTCCTTGCGGGAGAGGGCGATAGCCGCCCTCAGTGAGTGGATCAGCCGGGGAGCACGGTGTGCTTCCGTCGGCTTCGTCAAGGTGACGACGCAGCCGCGCAAGGTGTGACACGGCTCCGGAGAATCGGCACTGTTACTTCCGAGCAACCGGCACTGTTACCGTCGCTCGATGCCCTACCAACCGAATCCGAACCGACCCGGCATGCGCGTGCCGTCCGGGTACGCGCCCCGTTCACGGCCGGTGCGCCGGTGAGCGGGAAGAAGCCGTGGCTGCTCGGCATCGGCGGGCTGCTGCTGTTCGGGGCCTGCGTGAACGCCGTCGGCGAAGGCTCGTCCGGCGCTGGGCGACCGGGGAAGCCGCCGACCACCACACCGGTGGCGGACCCCTTGTCGAGCAAATCCTTCGCGGCCGAGGTCACGCAGGTGACCGCTCGAGGCATCCGAGTGAAGGCTGCACACCGGGATTTCACGCTGTTGCTGGCCCACGCGGGCTCGAAAGGAAGCTGTTCGACCGAGCTGTTCGGCGGCCTGGAAGCGCGGATCGCTCACCTGCTGCCCGTCGGCTCGACCGTGACGGCGTTGTGGGCGGAGGCCCCGAAACCGAATCTGCCCTCTGCCGCGTATGTCTACTTCGCGGAGCCGGGCAAACCCGTCGGCGAGGTCCCCGCCGGCGCCAGCATCAACGAGCAGCTCATCGCCGAGGGCAACGCCACCCTGCCCATCGATCGATCGATGACCGCCGCGCCGACCGATGCTCAGACGACCACGCTGCGGACCACGATCACGGTCCCGGAAACCCTGCCGGCCTTCGATCTGCTGGTCGCTGCCGACGCTGTCGCCTGGGAGAATCGGACCGGGCTGATCGATGCCTGCCGGACCCGCGTCGACACCGAGGACAACCGGAAACGGGAACTCTACGGTCCGGACGGCAAGCCGGGCACCGGCGACGACCCGCACCGCGACTATCCGAACTACAGCGGCGACAGCGGCGGAAGTCACAACGGAGGCGGCGGGAACGGCGACAAGAGCCGGTTCTGCCGAAGGCACTGGTTCTGCTGATATCCGGTCGATGGCCGCACCGATCTATACGGCAGCGGCGCAACGTTTCTCGGGTGGTCCGCGAATAACTCGGTGATACCGAGGGGAGAGGACTGGTCATGAAGAAGATCGTCGGGATTGGTGTGGCGGTGGCGGCTCTGGGGCTGGCTGCTGGTTGTCAGGACGGGGCTACGGTGCCGAAGCCGGGTGGGGTGGCGACCACCACGGTGGGTGCGCCCGGGGGTGGGCAGCCGACGGGTGGGGAGCAGACACCGGGTCGGGAGCAGGCGCCTGTGGTGACGACGCCTGCGGGGGATGGGGTGCCTGCTACGGCGGGTGGGGGGAATTGTGTGGATTTGAAGTCGCCGGTGGTGACGGCGGCGTTGGGGAAGCTCGGGGCGAATGTGGGTGGGGAGGGGTTCTTCGCGCAGAGCGGGACCGAGGCGAAGGTGGGGTCCTGTCCGGCGCTGATGTGGGTGCTGGCGGATACGCCGCACGGGACGGCCAGTTCGCCGTGGCACGTGATGTTGTTCAACCAGGCCGGGTTCCTGGGGACCGCGACGAAGAAGTCGACGTCGTATACGTCGGTGGTCGGATCCTCGGATCGCAGTGTGCAGGTGCGGTACCGGTGGCTGGCGGGGAGTGACCCCAGCTGCTGTCCGTCGGGTGGCCCCGTGGTCGTGACGCTCACGTTGGGGGCGGACGGTCATACGGTGACGCCGGATCGGGACTTCCCGACCGAGGTGACCAATCCCAAGTAGGCCTGTCGAAAAGTGAGCAATCCTGCTGCTCCGGTGGACCGGGAGCGGCGGGATTTGCTGTATCTGGAGGATGAATACGCTGGTGGGGCAGGGTATTCCAGGGATGCGGAGGGGTGGTCCGAAAGGGAGTAGAAGGTGAGCTGGTGGTCACTTTAGAGTTCGGATCACCGTGAACTTGCGGTAGATCACCTCGGAAGGGAGTCGATGATGACAACCGACCCAGCGCTCCGCACCGGGCTGACCGTGTCCGGCCGTCCCATGTCCGGGCCGCTGCAGGACGTGCGCACGCTGTCCCGGCAATTGGTGGGGCATTTCGTCGACACCGTGATCCCCTGCGGCACCCTGCCCGGGGATGTGATCTCCGGGGACGTCACCCGGGTCACCCGGGTCTGTCTGGAGCTGGCCGTCAGCATGTTGGACGGCAAGGACATTCCCGCGAAGGTCGAACGGCTGTCGGAGGCGGCCGCGGGCTGGGCGCGGGAGGGGGTGCCGATCGACACCGTGCTGCATTCGGTCCACGAGGGATTCAAGGTCGGGATGGACCTGATCACCTCCGGGGCCACCGCACAGGACTACGCGCACCTGATGGACGCCGCGAGACTGGTGGTGGAGCTGCTGGACACCATCAGCGCGACGGTGGCGCGGGCGTACGTGAGCGAGCTCCGGGCGGTGGTCAGCGAACACCACAATGCCGTGCACACCCTCACCTCGGCGCTGCTGGGCGGCCACCCGACCTCCACCATGGCCCGCGAATGCGGCATCGACATCGCGGCCGAGTATTCGGTGGTCGCCCTGGACATTCCGCGGCACCCGGACGAACAGCACCCGATGCTGGACGGAAAAGTGGTGGCCCGCCGCAAATTACGCCGAGTGCAGGCCGAACTCGCCACACGCTGCGGAGAATTCGCGCTGGCTCTCTTGAGCGTGGACGGCGGCACCGTCCTGCTGCCCACCACGAGCCCGATCACCGACCAGCTCGACGAACTGATCACGCAATTGTCCGCGGCCGCACGCGTTCCCATCACCGCGACGGTGGTCGTCGCCGCACCGGCCGATATCCCGTCGGCCGCCGACCGCGCCCACGAACTCGTCGACATCGTGCACCGCCTGGCCTGCGAACCGGGCCTCTACCGATTCACCGATATGGCGCTGGAATACCAGCTCACCCGCCCCGGCCTGGGCCGCGAAACCCTCGGGGCCCTGCTGGATCCCCTCGACGCGCACCCCGAACTGCTGCAAACCCTGCGCTGCCACATCAGCACGAACCTCAACCGCCGTCGCACCGCGCGATTGATGCACATCCACACCAATACCGTCGACTACCGGGTCAAACGCATCTGCCAGATCACCGGTTTCGACCCGACGGTGACTTCCGGTCTGTGGCAGCTGCGGGCGGCCCTGATCGCCCGCTCCTTCACCGACCGCGATTAGCCGCGAACGACACTTCCGCCGTGGCGTAGCCGAACAGCTTGCGCCCCTGCGATCGGGCGTCGATCGCGATCGTCGCGGTCCGCCGCCGCCGATCGCAGGCCAGCACCCGGCCGTTGAATTCGATATCCGCGCCCGTGAATCGCGGAACCGCCAGATAGTGCACGTGATTGGCGAACTCCGCCCAGAACCGCACGACAGCCGCCGGGTCATGAGTCCACGAACTGACATATCCGGTGGCCAGGGCCAGTACCAGCTGGCCCGGCGCGATCAGGACCGGTTGCCCCGCGCGGGTCAGCCGGTCGCGGTCGATCGACTCCGTATCCCCCACCACGAGCGCGTAATTCGCGAGATCGGCGGCCGTGACAGTGACTCCCGCCGTCGGCAGCGCGGTATTCACCGCGAGCCGATTGATGTCGAGACCGCCGGCGCGAGGCCGCCCGCAGTGCCGCACCGCGGCCCGCACCACCGGATCGGCACGATCGGCGAATCTCGCGGGCGCCCGTGGACGGCGGGCGGTGTCGGCCTCACCGCCACCGACCAGCATGGCCGTGGAACACGTCTGCACCGGTCTCCCCCGCTGATCGGTGAGCGCCCCGGTCACGGTCACCACGTCGAAGGACCGGAAATGCCGGAACGATTCGATCGTGAAGTCGCAGTTCAGCACATCCCCCGCGAGCAGCGGCCGCCCGATCTCCAGGGTCTGATCCACATGCACCACCCGATACCCGGTGATGAGCCGCTCCAGAATCTCCCGCCGCGCCTGTTGCCACACCAGCGCGGCGAAGGTCGGCGGCGCGACCAGTGCGTCGAATCCCAGCCGCGCCGCGGCTGATTCATGCCAGTGCGCGGGGTGATACGCCTGCACCGCCCGCGCGAATTCACGAATTCGACCACGCTCCACCGGAAACGAGCCGGTGCACCGATAGTGCTGCCCGACCAGGGCTCGCACCTGTTCCGCGGCGGCGGTCCGAGCAGTGCTGTTCACCCGATCGATGATTCGCCCCCGGAGAGCGTCCCGGTTGTCTTGTCCGTCGTATTCAGAAGATTCACCGCGATCCGCACCCGGATTTGTGACGGCGGCTCCCTTTGTTGCGCGCCATGGCTGCGCCCCCGCCGATTCGGGCACCTTTCCAAACTCCCGCTCAGCACCGTCCCGACCAGCACGTCCGCTCCTACGTTCGCCCCATGAGACGAAGAACCCGCCCGCACGCGCTACGGGCACTGGTCATAGTGGGAGTGTCACTGCTGACGCTCGGACTCGCGGGAACGGCGGCGGCCGAACCCTCCGGCAGCGGCGGCACCGGATCGGCCTGCACCTCCGGCAGCGGCGCCGGCTCGGGCAATGGCTCCGGAAACTGTTTCGGCGGTTCGGGATCCAGTACCGGACTGTCGGGCGGCTACGCCTCCGACACCGTCGGCTACGGCCCGGCCATGACGTCCTGGCTGGCCGCGTTCGGGTACGGCCTGGCCAATCCGGATGTCGCACCGCCCGGCACCAATGACTGGAACTGCAAGCCGACCGCCGCGCATCCGCGTCCGGTGGTGCTGGTGCACGGCACCTGGATGAACGCCTACAACGGTTTCGCGTACATGAGCAAGCCCATCACCGACGCCGGATTCTGCACCTTCACCTTCAATTACGGCCGCTCCGGCCTGGTGCAGGGCGGCGGGCTGGGTTCGGTGCTGCCGGGCGTGATGGGCACCGGCTACATCCAGGATTCGGCGAAGCAGCTGGCCGTGTTCGTGGATCGGGTGCTGGCGGCGACCGGCGCGCCGCAGGTCGATATCGTCGCGCATTCGCAGGGCGGGCCGATGTCGGGCTGGTACACCAAGTTCGAGGGCGGCGGCGCGAAGGTGAAACACCTGATCACCTATGGCGCGACGCATCACGGCACCTCGCTGGACGGGATCGGCGCGCTGGGCCGGGCGATCAACAACTTCGGCATCGACGTGCTCGGTTTCGTGGAGCTGTTCGTCGGGCACGCCGGGATCCAGCAGACCATCGGCTCGGATTTCATCAACAAGCTGAACGCGGGCGGCGACACCGTGCCGGGCATCGACTACACGGTGGTCGGCACCCGCTACGACGAGATCACCAACCCGTCGGAGCTGACCTATCTGAAGGCGGGTCCCGGTGCGCGCGTGGACAATATCGTGCTCCAGGACGGCTGTGAGCAGGATGTCTCCGACCATCTGACGCTCATGTACTCGCCGCGCGCGCTGTCGATCGCGCTGCGGGCGCTGGATCCGGAGCGGTTCCCGACGCTGCAGTGCACCTTCAATCCGTGGGTGATCGGCGGCGGCGGAGGGTTGTAGACGCGTCGGTCGGGGGGCTCGGCGGGCATCGCCATCACCGTCATCGGGTGGTGTCCGCCGGGCTGCCGTCCATTTCGGCGCCGATCCACGCCGCGATCATGTATCCGGTCATGGCGACGACCTCCTGCCGTTCGTCACTGCCGACCTCGAGCGCGGACGCGCGCATCACCCCCGCGAATCCGGTATTGACCAGCACCGCGGCCATCACATCGTATTTGTGGTCGTTGCCCGGGCCGAGCAGCTGGATGAGCAGCACCTTGACCAGCAGCCGCAGCCGCGGCTCGAACTCCGGCAGGCCGCTGTTGTAGAACTGCACGCCGCCGACCAGGGCCCGCACCAGTTTCGCGTTGGCGACCGGTTCCTGGGTGAACATCTCCAGCAGTCCGGTCACGACCTCGGTGCGCGACTGGAGGGTCTGCGTCTCCGATTGCGGCGGCAACCCGGAAAGCCATTGCGTGAAACGGTTCTCGACCCGTTGCAACAGCTGCTCGAGCAGTTCGTCCACCATGACGCCGCGGTCGGCGAAGTACCGGTAGACGGTGCCGATGCTGACCTCGGCCTCGGCCGCGATCCGATTGGTGGAGGTGTCGGCGATGCCGCGCTCCCCGAACAGCCGCGCGGCGGTGTCGAGGATGTGCGCGCGGGTGGCCTTCGACCGCTCCTGAGTGGGTCCGCGACGCTGTCGCGCTGCCTTCGGCGGCATCACAGCCTCCCTGCTGTGCGGCGAAAATGAGCTTTGCTCATCTTAGGGTGACGAGCGCGACCCGGCTGTATGTTGTTGCCACACAGGCTCGAAGGCCCAACGGAGGTGCCATCCATGACCGGTCGAGTTCGCGGCGGCCGGGTGGCCCGGGGCGGCCGATTGGGCAAGCTGGCCGCCGGACAAGCCCTGCGCGGAGCGGGAACCCGATTGCAGATGATCGGCCGCACCGAGGAGGCCCGGCGCATCCTCGCCGAACGGTCCACATTGCAGGCGGCGCAACAGCTGGTCACCGTCCTCGGCGGGATGAAGGGCGCGGCGATGAAGCTGGGCCAGATGCTGTCGGTGCTCGAGGTGGACCTGATCCCGGAGGCGCATCGGGAGATGTTCCGCGCCAAGCTCGCCGAACTGCGTGACCGCGCCCCCGCCGTGGATTTCGCCGCCATGCGCAAGGTCATCGAGGACGATCTCGGTCCGTTGTCACGCGTCTTCGCCGATTTCGACGAGACCCCGGTGGCGGCCGCCTCCATCGGGCAGGTCTACCGCGCCACCCTGCACGACGGGCGCACCGTGGCGGTGAAGGCCAAATATCCGGGCGTCGACGACGCCGTCGCCGCGGACATGCGCAATCTCGAATTCTTCAGCAGGCTCTGGAAATCCGCGCTACCCAGCGCCGCCGACGGCGGCGTCCTCGACGAGATCGCCCGCAATATCGGCACCGAACTCGACTACGTGCGCGAGGCCCGCACCCAGCACCGCGTCGCCGCCCGCTTCCGCGGCCACCCCTACATCCTGGTCCCCGACAGCATCGAAGAACTCTGCGCGCCACACGTTCTTGTCACCGAGTTCATCGACGGCTCCCCCTTCGAGCACATCCGCACCCTGCCCGCCGCCGACCGCGACCGCATCGGCGAACTCGTCTACCGCTTCTACATCACCCGCCTGTTCACCGACGCAGAGTTCTGCGGCGACCCCCACCCCGGCAATATGCTGCTCGCCTCCGACGGCCGCATCGGCTTCGTCGATTTCGGCCTCTACCACCGGATGGACCCGCGGCACGTCGAATTCGAACGCACCGCCCTGCGCGCCGCCGCCGAGAACCGCCCCCAGGACCTGTACGACCTGTGGACCAACCGCGGCATCATCGACCCCGCCGCGGGCGTCACTCCCCAGGAGTGCTTCGAATACGTGTGGGCCGCGGCCGGATGGCACCTCCTCGACGAGGAGATCACCATCACCCCCGAACTCGCCACGGCCGCCGTCGTCCACGCCGTCGACCCCCGCTCGGCCGACTTCCGCGGCATGCGCCGCCAGCTTCTGCCACCCGAGCACGTCTTCTCCCGCCGCGCCGACCTGCTCACCTTCGCGGCGCTCGGCCAACTCGGAGCGACCGGCAACTGGCACCGGATCGCCCGAGAATGGCTCTACGACGAACCGCCGGTCACCGAGATCGGCCGCCGTTCGCGCCTTCTCGCATGACCGTCCGGAAGCCGAGGTGGCAGGTGGCCGTGTCCTCGGTCTGGCCTTGCCGGGCCGCCGGTCGATACCGGAGGCAGTAGTTGGGGGCGCACAGGAACGAGCCGCCCTTGGTGACGCGGCGCGGAAAGCGTTCCGCTGTATCGGATTCCGCGACCACGGGATTGGCGGGCGCGCAGCAGGAGGCGGGGGCGGGACGCCGGTGGTCGGCGGTGAAGAGGTCGCTGGTCCATTCCCAGACGTTGCCGGTCATGTCCGACAGGCCGTAGCCGTTGGGCGGATAGGTGCCGATGGCGGTGGTGCCGGGCTGGTCGGATTGTCCACGGGCGGGGAGGAATTCCCACGGGAAGCGGCCCGCCCAGGTGTTGGCCATGCGACGGCCGCGCGGCTCGAATTCGTCACCCCAGGCGTAGGTGGCCGCGTCGAGGCCGCCGCGCGCGGCGAATTCCCATTCGACCTCCGTCGGCAGCGATCTGCCCGCCCAGGTCGCGTAGGCAGTGGCGTCCTCGTGGGCGATCTGGGTGACCGGATGACGGTCCAGGCCGTCGAGGGTGCTGCCCGGGCCGCGCGGTTGCCGCCACGACGCTCCGGGCACGTATGCCCACCACTGCCGGTAGTCGTCGAGGCGGACCGGTCCGGTGGTGCGCTGGAAGACCAACCCCCCGGGGACGAGGTCGGCCGGATCTGCGCCCGGGAAATCGGCTGGGTCCAAAGGTCTTTCGGCGACCGTCACGTAGCCGGTTGCCTTCACGAAGCGGCGGAACTCGGCATTGGTGACCGGGTGTTCGTCGATCCAGAACGGCTCGACGGTCACGGTGTGGACCGGTCGCTCCTCGGGGAAGAAGTCCTCCGATCCCATGACGAAGCTGCCGCCCGGCACCCGCGCCATGCCCTTGAGTCCGAGCTCGGGCGTGGTCATCGTTCGTCGAAGCCCGCCGAAGGGCCGCGACGGCGGTCGGTGCGGTGGGATAGTCGCTCGGAGAAGGTCTCGGTCCAGGCCATCGACTCGGTCTCGTCGGTGATCTTCGCGCGACGGCGGGTCGCCGACGGGGACGTCGACGGCCGGCGCTTCGAGCCGCCCGGGCGCGCCTGGAACGCCAAAACCCGAACTCCCCAGGCCACGTATGCCGCCACGCTCATCCCCGCGCATTCGGCGGCATCGCTGAGGGTGAGCCAGTCGTCATCCCCGACGCTCACCACGATGTCCCTGCTTGCCATGACTGAACGGTAGTCCGATCGGGTCTCCGTCGCCGGTAAACCCGGGTCCAATGCCGTGTCAGGAGTGTCAGGAGCCGTATCAGGTCGGCATCAGGCCGATATCAGGCGCCGGGTCGAAAGTTCTCCTCATGAACAGCACAGCAATCGCGGCCTCGGGGCTGCGGAAGGCATACGGGGACAAGACGATCCTCGACGGCATCGATCTGACCATCGCGACCGGCAGCATCTTCTCGCTGCTCGGACCGAACGGGGCGGGCAAGACGACCACGGTCAACGTGCTGACCACCCTGCTGCGGGCCGACGGGGGGACGGCCCGCGTCGCCGGATACGACATCGCCACCGAGACCCGCGCGGTGCGGGCGGCGATCGGGGTCACCGGTCAGTTCGCGGCGGTCGACGACCTGCTCACCGGCGAGGAGAACCTGCGGCTCATGGCGGACCTGCACCGCCTGCGCGGCAGCGAGAGCAAGCGGGTGGTCGCCGGTCTGCTCGAGCGGTTCGAGCTGACCGAATCGGCGCGCAAACCGGCCTCGACCTACTCCGGCGGCATGCGCCGCAAACTGGACCTGGCCATGACCCTGGTGACCAAGCCGGACATCGTCTTCCTCGACGAGCCGACCACCGGACTGGACCCGCGCAGCCGCCGCACCATGTGGGAGATCGTGCGCGAGTTGACCGCCGACGGCGTCACCATCTTCCTCACCACCCAGTACCTCGAGGAAGCCGACCAGCTGGCCGACCGGATCGCGGTGCTCGACGGCGGCCGCATCGTCGCCGAGGGCACGCCCGACGACCTCAAGCGCCGGGTGCCGGGCAGCTACCTGCAGCTCCGGTTCCGCGACAACGCGCAACTGGAAGCGGCCGCGCGGATCCTGCCCGACGGCACCGCCGACCACGAGGCCCTCACCCTCCAGGTGCCGGGCGACGGCGGGTCGAATGCCCTGCGCGCCTTGCTGAACCGGCTCGCCGACCACTCGGTCGAGGCCACCGACGTTTCCATCCACACCCCCGATCTCGACGACGTTTTCCTTGCCCTGACCGGGCACGCCACCACGGAGGCCGACGCAGCATGAGCACCATCGTTTCCACCGAATCCACCGCGACCGACCGCACCGGCGGCACCGGCGGCCTGACCGCCTCGCTCGGCGACTCCGCGATCATGTTGCGCCGCAACTTCAAACACATCGCCCGCAACCCCGTCGCCATCTTCAATGCCGCGCTGATGCCGGTGATGATGCTGCTGATCTTCGTCTACGTGTTCGGCAGCGCCTTCAATGTCGGCGAGGACTACATCAACTACGCGACACCCGGCATGATTCTGCTGGCCATCAGCTACGGACTCTCCGGCACCGCGGTGTCGGTCAGCTCGGACATGGCCAAGGGCATCATCAACCGGTTCAAGGTCATGGACGTCTCCCGCGGCGCGGTGCTGACCGGGCACGTGGTGGCGACCATGCTGACCAACCTGATCGCCATCGCCGCTGTGCTCGGCGTGGCCCTCGCCCTGGGCTTCCGGTCCCCGGCCTCGGCCACCGAATGGCTGGGCGCGATCGGCGTCATGGTGGCCACCTCGTTCGCGGCCTCCTGGCTGACCGTCGCGCTGGGCATGGCGGCCAAGACCCCGGAGTCGGCGGGCATGTCGGTGGTGCCGCTGATCATGCTGCCCTTCGTCAGCAGCGCGATCGTCCCGGCCGACCAGATGGGCCAGGGCGTGCGGCAGTTCGCCCAGTACCAGCCCTTCACCCCGATCATCGAGGCCCTGCGCGGCTTCCTGACCGGTCACCCGTCGGGCGGCTACACCGCCGCCGCGCTGGCCTGGTGCGCCGGGTTCGCCATCGTCGGATACCTGTGGTCGCGAGCCACTTTCAGCAAGCGAGCGTGACCCGGGCCAGCTCGTGCCAGTCCGCCCGCGCCCCCTCCCCCGCCGCCTCGGTGAAGCCGTCTTCACCGAGGCGGCTTCGTGTCGTCTGCTCGATGCGGGCCACATCCGGATGCGAGCGGTCGGCCAGGCCGCGCACCGCGTCACCGGCCGCCAGCAGCCGCACGGCCTGTTCGGCCTGGCCGTCGCGCAGGGCCAGATCGGCGATGCCGACGATGATCCGGGCCAGCAGGGGCGCGTGCCCGCCGGCGGTCGCCGCCTGAAAAGCCGCGGCGCGTTCGGTTCTGGCGGCGACGATGTCCTCGGCCAGATAGCCGCGCAGATCGTGGATCAGGGCGCTCATGAAGGGCTGGCCCACGTCCTCACCCAACATCGAGGTCGCGAACGCGATCTGGCGCACGGTCTCCGCGCCTTCGCCCTTCCAGCGGGCCAATTCCGCTCGGGCCAAAGCGAGTTCGGCCAGACCGCTCGGCCACGCCGCTTGATCCGCGTACCGCTGCGCCTCGGTCAGCGCTACCGCGCTCGCATCGAAATCGCCGAGCAACCAGTACAACTGGGCCTGCCGTGACCGCATCCGGACGGCGTCCTCGATCGCGCCGACCTCGGTGGCAGCGGCCACCGCCTGCTCGAAATACGCGCACGCGCGGCCGAATTCACCGCGCATGGCGATCCGGTCGGCCAGCTCGGTCAGCGCGAACGACATGCCCCAACGCTCACCGATGGCCCGGAACTCGGCCAGCGCCAACTCCAGCTGCTCGTCGGCCTGCTCCCCGTCCTGACCGAGCACGACCCGCAGCTTGCCGGTCTGCAATCGGGCCAGGGCCCGCACCCACGGGTCCGCGTCGTCGAGCAGCGCTTCGAAGGCGGGCAGGAACTCGTCGGGCCCCTTCAACATTCGTTCCAGGGCGGCGAGGAAGGCCAGGGCCGGATGGCTGGCCTGGATGCCCTGGCTGACCTCGCTCGCCTTGTGGATCCACTCCTCCACCTGACGCTGGTCGCCGGGGCCGGAGGTCACGAAGTGCACGACCAACCCGTACACGGTGGCCCGCGTCTCGGCGTCGACCGTCTCGCCGGGCAGAGCCGCGGCGGCGCTCACCAGTTCCAGGCCCTCGGCCTTGTGGCCGCTGAGCCACCAGTACCAGCCCGCGGCGGCGGCCAGGCCCAGCGCGCCGGGCGCGTCCTCGGCGGCGAGGGCGCCGCGCATGGCGGCGGCGATGTTGTCGTACTCGGCGTCCAGAACCGCCAGCCATTGCACCTGTTCGGCGCGGCGCAGATGCGGTTCCGCGGTCGCGGCCAGTGCCGTGAAGCAGGCGAGATGCGCGCGGCGCGCGGCGTCGGACTCCCCCGCTTCGACGAGACGATCGCGGGCGTACTGCTTGATGGTGTCGAGCATGCGGTAGCGCGGCTCGTCGTCACCGGCGGTGCGCAGCAAGGACTTCTCGGTCAGCGTGGTCAGCAGTTCGAGCACCTCCCACTGCTCGACCGTCACGTCCGCACCGAACTCGGCGGCCGCGCACACCTGTTCGGCCGCTTCGAGAGTCGCGCCGCCGGAGAACACGGCCAAGCGGCGCAAGACCTTTCGCTCGGCGTCGGTGAGCAGCTCCCAGCTCCAGTCGACCACCGCGCGCAGGGTGCGGTGCTGCGGGATCGCGGTGCGGCTGCCGCCGGTCAGCAGCCGGAAGCGGTCGTCGAGACGATCGGCCAGCTGCTCGAGGGACATGGTGCGCAGGCGCGCGGCGGCCAGTTCGATGGCCAGCGGGATCCCGTCCAGCGCCCGGCACACCCGGGCCATGGTCGCCAGGGTGCGGGCATCGGTCGCGAGATCCTTGCGGACCGCGCTCGCCCGATCACGCAACAGCTGGACGGCCGGGGAGGATTCGATCGCGGCGGCGTCCGCGTTCCCGGCGGGCAGGGCCAGCGGCTCGACCTGCCAGAGCGCCTCACCCGTGATGCCCAGGGGCTCACGGCTGGTCGCGAGGATGCGCAACCGCCGGCACTCGCCGAGCATGCGGTGCGCGAAGGCGGCCGCGGCCTCGATGACATGCTCGCAGTTGTCGAGGATCAGCAGCATGTCGCGGTCGCGGACGGCCGCGATGAGCCGGTCGACGGGTTCCGCGTTGGGCGCGCCGCCGAGCAGCGCGTCGCGCAGACCGAGCGCGGCCAGCGCTGATTGGGCGAGATCGCCGCCCACGCCCGCCGACGCCAGCTCCACCAGCCACGCGCCGTCCGGCAGCTCGGCGAGCATGGCCCGCCCGGTCTCGGTGGCCAGCCGGGTCTTACCGGAACCACCGGGACCGGTCAGCGTGGTGAGCCGATGCGCCGCAACGAGTTCCCGCACAGCGTCGAGGTCCGTCTGCTTGCCGACGAAGCTGGTCAGCTCGGCGCGCAGATTGGTGCGGCGGTCCTCCTCACGCTGTGCGCCCACCTCGCCGCGCAGCAGCGCGACATGCAGCGCGGACAGTTCCGGCGAAGGGTCCACGCCCAGCTCGTCGGCGAGAGCCTCGCGGGTGCGCTGGTAGACGGTCAACGCCTCCGCGCCCCGGCCCGCTGCTGCCAGCGCGCGCATCAGGGCACCGGCGAGGCGCTCCCGCACCGGGTTTCGATCCACCAGCTCGGTCAGCTCGGCGACCAGGCCCGCGCCGCGACCGAGCCGGACCTCGGTCTCGTAGAGATCCTCGGCGGCGGCCAGGCGCAGGCCGTCGAAGCGGGTGATCGCGGCGTCGACGGCCGCGTTCTCCTGCGCGGCGAGGTCCTGCAGGGGCGCGCCCCGCCACAGTTCCAGGGCCTCGCGCAGGGCCTGCGCCTGCTGGGCCTCCGCGCCGCCGCGGGCCGTCTCCAGCAGCTGTTCGAAGCGGACCGCGTCCACCGCGCGGGGCGTCACGGCCAACCGGTAGCCGCCGGGCTGCACGTCGATCACGCCGTCCGGCAGCACCTTTCGCAGCCGGGACACCAGCGCCTGCAAGGCGTTCGCCGCGTCGGCGGGCGGCTGTTCGCCCCAGATCCAGTCGACCAGCGTGGTTTTCGCGACCGCGCGGCCGGGTTCGAGGGCCAGCGCGATCAACAAGGCCCGCAACCGGACACCCGGCACGTCCAGGGATCCACCGTCCTCGGTTCGGATCTCGAGCGGTCCAAGCATCCTGATCTGCACCGGACCATTGTGCCGTCAACCCCCGACCGGGGCAGAACCTGTATCAGCGGCCGTGTCAGGGCAGCGTCAGCCCGCTGTCAGCGCGGGCGATCAGAGTTACTCCCATCAGCCCGGTACCACGCCGGAATCGCATCCAAAGGAGCACGTCATGACCGCCTTCGAGACCCTCTCCCCCATCACCGTCGCCGTCGCCGTGGCCGCCGGGAACGTCACCGTCACCGCCGCCGACCGCACCGAGACCGTCGTCGACGTCCGGCCCGCGAACCCCGCCAAGAAGGAGGACGTGCGCGCCGCGGAACAGGTCCAGGTCGACTTCACCGACGGCGTCCTCACCGTGAAGACCCCCACCGGCTGGCGCGCCCACAACCCGTTCACCACCGTCGGGACCATCGTGGTCACCATCGCCGTCCCCACGGGCTCCCGCCTCACCGGCACGGTCGGACTGGGCAACCTGTACGGCACCGGTGGCCTCGGCGACTGCGAACTCGAGGTGTCCGCCGGCGACATCACCGTCGAACGCCCCCAGGGCTCGGTGACCGCGAAGGTCGCCAAGGGCGACATCCACATCACCGAGGCCGCCCGCGGCGTCCTGCGCCTGGAGACCTCCATGGGCGACCTCACTGTCGGCATCAAGCCCGGCAGCGCCGCCCAGCTGGAGTCCAACACCAAGTCCGGCTCGGTCCAGAACCGCCTGGCCGCCGTCGACCAGCCGCAGGACCTCGTCCAGGTGTACGCCCACACCTCCTTCGGCAACGTCAGCATCGGCCAGTCCGCCGCCTGACCGTTCCGACCACGTTGACCGGCCCGGTCGCCGCCCCGCGGCGCCGGGCCGAACGCGTGTCCGTACGGAAGTCCCGGCCACCAGCGGGCGCGGTAGCGGTCCGAAAGGGCGGCGGTATCGTGGCGATCGTGGATGGTGGTATCGCCGAGGTCGGGTCGCCCGACGTGGGTCAGGTGCGGGAATGGCTGGCCGAGGCGGAGCGGAATCCCGCGGGCCTGCCGGACGCGGGATACCTCGCGCTGCTGGAGACCGACGGCCCCGAACTGGACCGGCTGGGGGAACTCGCGGACGCGGTGCGGAAGCAGAGCGTCGGCGACGCGGTTACCTATGTCGTGAATCGGAACCTGGACACGGCCGCGGTGTCGGGCTCGGCCGCGCGGGATCGGCTGGCCGCCCTCGTCGCCGAAGCGTACGAGCTCGGCGCTACCGAGATCTGCATGCAGGGCCCGCTGCCCGCCGACAGTGATGACGACTATCTGTCGCTGGTATCGGCCGTCACCGGCAGCGCACCTCTGCATCTGCACGCCTTCCGGCCCGAGGAGCTGCTCGACGGGGCAGCGCGGCTGGGAGTGCCATTGGACGAATTCCTGATGCGGGCCAAGGCTTCCGGGCTGGGATCGGTGCCCGGCACCGGTGCTCGGATTCTCGACGACGACGTTCGTGCCCGGCTCAAGGGCGGGCCGGATCTGCCGGTGAGCGAATGGGTTCGGGTGATCGAGGCCGCGCATCGCGCGGGGCTGACCTCGACCGCGACCATGGTGTACGGGCATATCGAGACGCCGGCGCAGCAGCTCGCGCACATGCGGCTGCTCGCCGAGATCCAGGACCGCACCGGCGGCTTCACCGAATTCATCGCCATGCCCATGGATCCCGTGACCGCGGCGGCCGGATACCGCACGCCCGAGGTGCCGGAACGCCTGCGGCGGCAGTCCCGGGCCGTGCACGCGGTCGCACGACTGCTGTTGCACGGGCGGATCGACAATATTCAGGCGGCCTGGCCGCGGCTGGGTGTGTCGGCGGCGGTCGAGCTGCTGAACTGCGGCGCCAACGATTTCGGCGGACTGCTGCTCGACGGACGGCTCGCGCCGGAATCGGGTCCCGAGGCGGGACTGACCCTCACCGTCGACGATGTCGAGCGGATCGCCGGCGAGCTGGGCCGCACCCTGCGGCAGCGCACCACCCAGTACGGCTGGATCTGACGCCATGGCTTCGAATTTCGCCGCGGCACCTGCCCCGCAAGAGGTCGACGTCCTGATCGTCGGCGCCGGGTTCGCCGGTATCGGCATGGGCATCCAGCTGGCCCGCCGGGGCCGGGAATCGTTCGTGATCATCGAACAGGCCGAGGATGTGGGCGGCACCTGGCGCGATAACCGCTATCCCGGTGTGGCCTGCGATATTCCGGCTCACCTGTACTCGTTCTCGTTCCTGCCGAACCCGCGCTGGTCGCGAGTGTTCGCCGAGGGCGCGGAGATTCACGACTACCTGCGCTCCTGCGTGAAGCAGGAAGCCCTCGAACCGTATCTGCGGCTGAATTGCGCACTGGAACAGGCGGAATGGCTCGAGGCCGAAGAGCGCTGGCGGGTCCGCACCTCACAGGGCGAGTTCTCGGCGGCGAATCTGGTCATCGCGACCGGGCGGCTGACCGAACCCAAGATCCCGCCGATCGCGAATCTCACCGAATTCCGGGGCCGCCGTTGGCATTCGGCGCGCTGGAATCCGAAGGTCTCCCTGGTCGGCAAGCGGGTCGGACTGGTGGGCACGGGCGCGTCCGCGGTGCAGATCCTGCCGCGGCTGGCGGGCGAGGCCAGTGAGGTCGTGGTCTTCCAGCGCTCCGCCCCCTACGTGCTGCCGCGCGGGGACCGCTTCTACACCCCCGACGAACTGGCCGGATTCGCCGCCGACCCGCGGTCCATCACCGCGCTGCGGGACGAGCTGTTCGCCGAGGCGGAGCTCAGCATCGCCGCGCGCCGCCGCCGGCACCCGGAGATCGATCTGCTCAGCCGCCGCGCCCTCGACCACCTGGCCGGGCAGGTCCGCGATCCGGAACTGCGGCGGCGGCTCACCCCGGATTACGAGATCGGCTGCAAGCGAATCCTGTTCTCCGACGAGTACTACGCGGCCCTGCAACAGGACAATGTGCGGCTGGAGTCGACCGAGCTGACCCACATCAGCGACGGGCGGGCCATCGCGGCCAGCGGCGCCTCCTACGACCCCGAGGTGCTGGTCTTCGCCACCGGCTTCAACGCCACCCGGCCCTCCATCGCCAAGCACATCCGCGGCCGCGGCGCACGGCTGCTGGCCGAGCGCTGGAGCAACGGCATGGTCGCGCACGCCTCCACGACCGTGGACGGCTTCCCGAACATGTACGTCCTGGACGGGCCGAACGCGGCGCTGGGCCACAACTCGGCCATCTACGTGATCGAAACCCAGATCGATTACGTGCTCAGCGCTTTCGACCACCTGGCCGCGGTGCCGGAAACCGTCCTCGAGGTCACGCCCGAGGCGGTCGAATCCTCCATGGCCGATATCGAGAACCGCGCCCGCGACACCGTCTGGACCCAGGGCCGGTGCACCAGTTGGTATCGCGACGAGCAGACCGGCCGGGTCACCCTGCTGTGGCCGGACTCGGCGGAATCGTTCCGGGCGTCCAACGGGGCCTTCGACATCAACGCCTATCGGTGACTCGGCCGCGGGGCTCGCGGGCCGCGACCCGGCGGCGGGCGTAGCCGAGAGCGGGCAGCGGCGCGCCGAGCCCGTGCAGGAAGACGCTGCCCAGCAAGGTGATCACCATGGCGGTCAGCGCCAGCTCCGCGTCGGACTCCTGCAGTTTGTTGAAGGCCAGCAGCCCGAACACGATCGAGGTGGTGCCGCGCGGGCCGAGCCAGGCGATGAGCAGATCCTCGACGCGGGTGAGCCGGGCGCCGGTCAGCGCCAGCATCACCGGAACCATCCGGACCACCGTGAGCACGGCCAGGCAGAACAGCAACAGCCGCCACGGCACCCCGCCCCACAGGGTGAACACCGCGACGACGCCGAACACGAACCACATCATGATGGTGAGCAGGAACCCGACATCGTCGATGAGTTCCAGTTCGCCCTGATGCCGCTCCTCGTCACGGACCCGCTGGAAGACCAGACCGCAGACGAACGCCGCCACGAAGCCGTTGCCGTCGATGCCCACCGACAGCGCGTAGGAACCCAGCGGGGCCGCGACCAGAATCACCCGCTTGGCCTGCGCGGTCATCAGTCCCGCGGCGTCGGCGCGATTGACCAGGAAGGCCAGCGCCGCACCGCAGGCCGCACCCACCAGGATCGCCTTCGCGGCGGCCGGGAAGGCGGTGCCGAGCGCGGTCACCGGCGAATGCTGCTGTGTGATGTCACCGGCCAGGATCAGCGCGAAAATAATGATCGGCGAGACGATTCCGTCGTTGTATCCGCTCTCGCTGTTGAGGATATTGCGCACCCGCACCGGAATCCGCTTGTCGCGCAGGATGGCCGCGGCGGGCGCGAAGTCGATGGGCACCACCACGCAGGCGACGACCAACATCACCGCCCAGTGGTAACCGGGCAGCAACCACATTCCCAACCCGACGGCGGCGGCCAGGGACAGCGGCAGCGCGATCAGCAGCAGCCGGAGCGTCGCCCCCGGATTGCGGCCGAGCAGGCCGCCGCGCACCTCCGTCGCGTCCACGAACAACAGCACGGCCAGCACGATTTCCGCGAAATGCAAGGCGACATCGGTGTTCAGCGTGCCCGCGATGCTGTCCCGCACGGTCAGGCCCACCACCAGACCGGTGCTGACCGCGACCATCGGCGGACTGATGCGCCAGCGGTCGAGCCGGGTGGCCAACAACGCCCAGACGATCAGTGCGACGGCGATCGCGGCCATGGTGGCAATCATTCAGCCATCTTGGCAGACGAAGCCGGGCAATTCGTGTGCGCGGCCGCTCGCCCGCCGATGGTTTCGTGGGCGGTGGCCGATGGTTTCATGGGCGGTGGACCGCGGCTGCGGGTCGAGCAGCCGTGCCGAGACCCCGTGGAGCCTGCCCGTGGAATTGCGCCAGTTGCGGTACTTCGTGACCGTCGCCGAGGAACTGCACTTCGGCCGAGCCGCCGAGCGCCTGCACATCGCGCAACCCGCCGTCAGCCAGCAGGTGCGGCGGCTGGAACGCGACCTGCGGGTGCAGCTGCTGGACCGCTCGCCGCGGAAGGTGCTGCTCACCGAGGCCGGACAGCGTTTCCTGCCCGCGGCCCGGGCCGTGCTGGCCGCCGCGGATCAGGCGCGGGCGTCGGTCGCGGATCTGGCGGGCGGCCGGGCGGAGGTCTTCCGGCTCGGGACGGTGACCGGGCTCGCCGAACGACTGGACGCGGTCCTGGACACCTTCGCCGAGCAGGCGCCCGGGGTGCGGGTGGAACTGGTGGCGCTGCCCGTGCGTGACCGGCTGGCACAGGTGGCCGACGGCAGCCTGGACGCGGCCTTCGTCCGCTCCCCCGCGCCCGGCGAGACCCCGGACCTGGACTTCCTACCCGCCTGGGACGATCCGCTGGTGGTGGCATTGTCCGCCAAACACGCACTGGCGAACCAGGATTCGGTGCGACTGGCCGATCTGGCCGCAGTGCCGCTGCGGCTGACCGAGCGACGCAATCACCCGGCCCTGGTGGATCTGGTGCTGACCGCGTGCGCGCGAGCCGGATTCGAACCGGTACCCGCGCCCTCGTCGACCACGCTGCAGGACACCCTCGCCGCCATCGGCGCGGGCTCGCCCATGTGGACGGTGGTGTACGCGTCCAATGCCCGGCAGGTGCACAACCCACGGGTCACGTTCCTGCCCATCGCCGATCCGGGGATGAGCCTGCCCATCGCGTTGGCCGTGCGGGCGGATGCGGCCTCGCTGAATCTGCGCCTGCTGGGCGCGCTGCTGGCGGGCGCGGGGCGATAAGGATCGCTTATCGCTGCGTGCACGAGCCGGCCATTGGTCGGCGTCGGGAGATCCGGTGAACTGTTCTCAGTCCCAATGGATTTCACGAAAGAGAGAACATCATGCCGATCGTCACCGTGCAGCAGGGTCCCCGCACCGTCGAGCTGAAGCGGGATCTGGTGCGCCGCATCACCGACGCGTTCGTGGACGCGTATCAGATTCCGGCCGAGGCCGTGCAGGTCTGGATCCACGAGACCCCCGCGGACAGCTGGGGCGCCGCCGGTCGCCTGACCGCGGACGGCAAGTAGCGGTGAACCGGCGGGTCGCTGGAATCGGACCCCGCGGTCCTAATCGACTGCGGCACACCTGAACCGACCCGCCGGTACCGCGAGATGTCGGACCCGTGACAACCTGGCATCGACTGCACATACTCGCAGGTAGACCCAATTTCAGTGATACAACGGCAGCATGACGGAGGTTGTCGGCCCCAAGCTCGTACCCACACCCGCGGGTCACTCGGTCGAATTCTGGGGCTATTGCATGTGGGGCCTGGCCGCGCTGGCCATTGCCGTATCGGAACTGGCATCGGTGTTCGGCCTGGCGAGTTGGCCCACCATCTCGAACACCGTCGGCCATCTCGAGACCCAGCATTCGATCGTGCGGGTGGTCGTGGTGACGGTGATCGTGCTGCTCGCCTATTACGCGGTCCCGCAACTGACCACCCCGCCCGAACCCGTCGTACAGCAGGTGGCGGGACGCACCATCACCGTGAACGGCCGTGTCACCAAGACGGATTCGGTGATCACGCTGCTGGGCGCGGGCTATCTCACGGCAGCCTTCGCGACCTACGCCTTCGGCGTGCTGTTCGCCGTCACCGACCGCGGCATGAACCCGCACTCCTACCTGGGCGCGTACGTGCTCTACGGACTGATCGCCCTGATGTGGGTCATCGTGCCCAGTGTGCTGGCCATGGTCTTCACCCGAGATGTCCCGTTCCCCACGCTGTTTCGCACCATCGGCTACCTGGAGCGACGCGCGCACCCGGTCGCCGCGCTCCTGCTCGCCGGACTCGTGGTGCTGCTGATCCACCTGGCCTTCTACCCCTGGCCGCGCGTGCAGAGCTGATCGTGGACGGCGTGAAAACCATTGTCAGCGAATTATTTACGCCCCCGTAGGAGTAGGAAGGCCGCATAGGCCGCGCCCGAGAGACCGATCACCGCGACGACACCGATGGTTGTCAGGATTGCGTCCACCCTCTCGATTTTATGGACCCGGCGGGTCACGCATGCCCGATCGCGGGAAAAGGCGTATGCAGGAGTTATGGGTCGCCATCCGCAGCGGACCCCCCTCTATGGGGCGTTGATGCTGGTCGGGGTCATGCTCACCGGACTCTGGGTCCGGGACTGGCCCTGGCTGTGGCTGCGGGCGCTGGGTTTCATCGCGTTGTTCGTGATCGCCTTCGCCGGGTTCCTCATGACCTTCCGCGATCTCTCATGACCAGGTCGGAGCACATTTCCGGCAATCCGGTCGAATCGAACGTATCCCAAACATTGCACACATAGCGATTTATGCATATGGTCTTGTTCGAGCGGCAACGGAGGAGGGTTATGAGCGACCACGGGCATTCACACGGACACGATCACGCCGGGCATTCGCACGGCGCGACCGCCGACAGCGACAAACGCTGGCTGGCCGGCGCGCTCGCCGTCATCGTCGTGTTCCTGCTCGGCGAGGTCGTCGTCGGCCTGGTCGCCCAATCGCTGGCCCTGCTCTCCGACGCCGCGCACATGCTCACCGACGCCGCCTCGATCGTGCTGGCGCTGTGGGCCATCCGCCTGGCGGCCCGGCCCGCCGCGGGCCGCATGACCTACGGCTGGAAACGCGCCGAGATCCTCTCCGCCCAGGCCAACGGCCTCACCCTGCTGGGGCTCGCGGGCTGGCTCACCTACGAGGCCATCCGCCGCCTCATCGACCCGCCCGACGTCACCGGCGGCCTGGTGCTGGTCACCGCGCTGGCGGGCATCGTGGTGAATGTGCTGGCCAGTTGGATGATCAGCAAGGCCAACCGCACCAGCCTCAATGTCGAGGGCGCGTACCAGCACATCCTCAACGACCTGTTCGCCTTCATCGCCACCGCGGTCGCCGGTCTGATCATCATGCTCACCGGCTTCGCCCGCGCCGACGGCATCGCCACCCTGATCGTGGTGGTGCTCATGGTGAAGGCCGGCGTGGGCCTGGTCCGCGCCTCCGGCCGCATCTTCCTGGAGGCCGCGCCCGCCTACCTCGACCCGGTCGAGATCGGCGCAGAGATGGCCGCGGTCGACTCCGTGATCGAGGTGCACGACCTGCACATCTGGGAGATCACCTCGGGCACCCCGTCCCTGTCGGCGCACATCCTGGTCGCCGAGGACGCGGACAGTCAGGCGGTGCGGGCCGCGGTCGCCCACATGCTGGCCGAGAAGCATCACATCGACCACAGCGTGCTGCAGGTCGACTACACCGACCACGCGGAATGCCCCGACGACGACCACGACCACGTCCCGCACTGCCAGGACGCGCACGGCCCGGTGCACCGCAAGACCATTGCGACGAACTGAGATCCGGCCCGCGGATCAGACGCCGACCGAACGCAGGCCCGCCAGCCGGGCCAGCGCCTCGGCGGTCGGCGACCCCGGCGCGGCGGTGTAGACCACCAGCAGCTGATCCGGATCGGCGGGCAGCGCCAAGGTCTCGTAGCCGAGTTCGAGGCGGCCCACCTCCGGATGCTGGATCAGCTTGGCGCCGCGCGTCTTCTCCTTGACCGGATGCGACTCCCACAGCCGCCGGAAGTCCGGGCTGCGCTCGGACAGCTCCGCGACCAGAGTGGCGAGGCGCGGGTCGTCGGGGTGCAGGCCCGCGTCGCGGCGCAGGAACGCGACCGTCTCACCGGCCACCGTCTCCCACTCCGGGTAATAGGTCGGCGCGGCGGGTTCCAGGAACAGGTAGCGGGCCTGATTGCGCTCCTCCGCCGGAACCCGGGAGAAGCCGGACACCGAGTCGCCCAGGGCATTCCAGGCCAGCACATCCATCCGCCTGCCCAGCACGAAAGCCGGTGCGGTGAGCGCGTCGAGCACCAGCCGGACACCCGGATGGACGGCGTCGCTGTACACGCCCGACGCCGTGGTGGGATGCGCGTCGACGGTGCCGCCCGGCCGGGCCAGCGCGTACAGGTGCAGCCGCTCCGGATCGGTGAGCCGCAGCGCCCGGGCCACCGCGTCCAGCACGGCGTCCGAAACATGTTTGCCGCGACCCTGTTCCAGCCGGATGTAGTAGTCGACGCTCACCCCGGCCAGCTGCGCCACCTCCTCGCGGCGCAGGCCCGGGACCCGGCGGCGGCCGTATTCACGCAGCCCGGCGTCGCCCGGCTGGATACGGGAGCGGCGGGAGCGCAGGAAGTCACCGAGGTCGTTCTGCATGGGATCCAGCGTACGAACCCATCCTGGTACCGGCAGACCCAGGAAAAGCGCAACCCTCGTTGCGCGCTGGAAACGCTCGCAGGATGAGGACATGACTTACGAGAACCTGTCCGGCCGCACCGCCGTCATCGTCGGAGCCGCCAGCGGCATGGGCGAGGCAACCGCCCTGCTGCTGGCCCGCAACGGGGCCCGCGTCGCCCTGCTGGCCCGCCGCGCCGACCGCCTGGAAACCCTGGCCGCCAAGATCGAGGCCGACGGCGGTACCGCGCTGGCCGTCACCGTCGACGTCACCGACTCGGCGAGCGTGACCGCCGCGGCCGCCGCCGTGCACGCCGCCTTCGGCCCCGCCGACCTGGTCGTGAACTCGGCGGGCGTGATGCTGCCCAACCCGATCACCGAGGGCCGCGAGGACGAGTGGACCCGCATGCTCGACACCAATGTCGCGGGCCGCCTGCGCGTCATCCGCGCCTTCCTGCCCGACCTGCTCGCCGCCGCCGACGCGGGCCGCCCCGCCGACCTGGTGAACATCTCCTCCATCGGCGCGCACGTCACCTTCCCCGCCTACTCGGTGTACGGGGCCACCCAGGCCGCCATCACCCAGCTCTCCGCCACCCTGCGCACCGAACTCGGCGCCCGCAAGGTCCGCGTCACCAATATCGAGCCCGGTCTCACCGACACCGAACTCGGCACCCACATCGACAATCCGGAGATCAGCGGCCAGCTCGACGGCATGTTCGGGCTCGTCGACGCCCTCGGCGCCGCCGATATCGCCGACCTGATCGCCTACACCACCAGCCGGCCGGCGCATGTGAATCTCCGCCAGGTCATCGTGCTCCCGACCCAGCAGGCGTGAACCCCCGACAGCAGCTGCCGCGCGGCGAAATCATCCACACGGCAGCACTTTCGAGCTCGTTCGGGACCGCCGTCAGCGCCAGACGGCCGCCGTGTTGAGGACGGTGGCGTCGCCGTAGCCGACCAGTTGGCCGATGGGGAGCATGCCGAGGCGACCGTGATGGTCGAGTTCGCCGTCGCCACGCCAGCAGCCGATCTCGCCGGTGCGGAACATGCGGTCGCCCGGATCCCCGAACGGGTCGGCGACCAGGCGCTCGCCGGTGGGGGCGGCGCGGCGGTGGTAGCCACGGGCCAATCCCGCACCGGCGACATAGATTTCACCGATCACACCGGGCGGGAGCGGGTTCAGCTTCTCGTCCAGGATGTAGCAGCGGGTGCCGACCACCGGGCCGCCGATCGAGACCGCCACGTGCGGCGCGACCGGGGTCAGGGGGCGGCTCACAGTGGCGTGCAGGCCGGTCTCGGCCCAGCCGTAGCCGCTCACGAACGACCGTCCGGCCGACCAGATTCCGGTCAGCTTGGCGGGGCAGGCCGCACCCGTGGTAGCCAGCAGCCGCAGGTCCGGGAGCGGTTCCGCGCCGGGCAGGGTGGCCAGGATGTACGGGGTCAGCACGGCGTGGGTGATCCGGGCGTCCCGCATGAGTTCGTACAGGTCCGCACCCGCGTACGGCCCGGCCGGAGCGAGCACCAGGGTGGCCCCGGAGGCCAAGGCCAGCAACAGTTCCCAGACGGCGGTGTCACGACCCGGGGTGGCGGCGGCCAGCACCCGGGCGTCGGGATCGGTGTCGCAGCGCTGCGCCTGGGTCACCACGAGATGGGCGAGCGCGGCGTGGGTCATGGTCGCGCCCCGCACCACACCGCTCGATTCCAGCGGGTAGACGAGGTAGGCGGGATTCCGCAGGTGCAGCGGGCGGACCCGCTCGGCATCGGTGATCGGGCCGGCGAGCGGCGCCGCCCACACCCCGGCCGGGCCGGGCGCGCTCTCACCGCTGGTCCGGCGCAGCGGCGCGTCGGCGCCCTCGGCCACCAGTTCCCGGGCCCGCGCGTCGAGCACCTCCAGCGCGTCCTCACCGTCCCCGTCCAAGGAGGTGATCGGGCCGATGCTCAGCCACGGACCGGTGCCCGACGCGGGGAGCGAGTCCCGCCGGTAATCGGCCGTAATCCCCGCGACCGCACCGGAATCCGCGAGGATCGGGGCGATCCGGGTGATCGGCGCGTCCGGGTCGACCGCGAGGAAGGCTGCCCCGGCATGGGCCACCGCGCACACCGCCACCACCCATTCCGGCGACCGCGGCAGCGCCACCGCCACCACGTCCTCGGGGCCGATGCCCGCACCGATCAGCTTGCGCGCCAATCTGTTCGCGTGCGCGTCCAGTTCGCGATAGCTGAGGGTCAGGCCCCCGCACACCACGGCCGGGGCCTCCGGATCGTAGGAGGCGGCCCGGGTCAGCAGACGGGGCAGGGTCAGCGCGACGGCCGTGCTGGTGTCGTTCCAGCGCCGTAGTTGCCGTTGCCAGTCGTAGGGCGAGTCGATGGACTCGGCGGTGCGACGGGCGAAAGCCGGTGCGGCATCGCAAACATCCGGAGAATCGGCGAGCATTGTCCCTCCCGAAGTCGAGACCTGCGGATTGCGCCGGAGCGCGGCGGTTTCGCGCTCCCGCTGCGGACAGTACAGCACCGAGGCAGCAAGTCCGCTGCTATTCCTTTCGTGCCGCAAATGGACGCACGATCAGGCGTTTTATGGACATCCGATCAGGCCGCTGCCGCGCCGGCGCCCGGAGCTGTGATCCAGCCCCGAACCGCGAACGCGGCGGCCGTCCGGAGACGACCGCCGCGTTCGACGTGCGGGAAGCTAGGTGGAGGCCTTCTCGGTCTCCTGCACCGTGTGCTGGCCCGAACCCCAGCCCACATGGGCCTCCGCGCGCATGCGCTCGACCATGTGCGGGTAGTGCAGCTCGAAAGCCGGTCGCTCCGAACGGATTCGGGGCAGCTCGTAGAAGTTGTGCCGGGGCGGCGGGCAGGACGTCGCCCATTCGAGCGAGTTGCCGTAGCCCCACGGGTCGTCCACCGTCACGACCTCGCCGTAGCGGTAGGACTTGAAGACGTTCCAGACGAACGGCACCATCGACGCGCCGAGAATGAACGAGCCGATGGTGGAGACGGTGTTCAGCGTGGTGAAACCGTCGCTCGGCAGGTAGTCGGCGTAGCGGCGCGGCATACCCATATTGCCCAGCCAGTGCTGCACCAGGAACGTCAGGTGGAAACCGATGAACGTGGTCCAGAAATGCCACTTGCCCAGGCGCTCGTCCAGCATGCGGCCCGACATCTTCGGGAACCAGAAGTAGATGCCCGCGAAGGTCGCGAAGGCGATGGTGCCGAAGAGCACGTAGTGGAAGTGCGCCACCACGAAATAGGTGTCGGAGACATGGAAGTCCAGCGGCGGGCTCGCCAGGATGACGCCCGACAGACCGCCGAAGAGGAACGTCACGATGAAGCCGAGCGACCACAGCATGGGTGTCTCGAACGTGAGCTGACCTCGCCACATGGTGCCGATCCAGTTGAAGAACTTCACACCGGTCGGAACCGCGATGAGGAAGGTCATGAACGAGAAGTACGGCAGCAGCACCGCACCCGTGGCGTACATGTGGTGCGCCCACACCGCGATCGAGAGCGCCGCGATGGCGATGGTCGCGTACACCAGGGTGGTGTAACCGAAGATCGGCTTGCGGCTGAAGACCGGGTAGATCTCCGACACGATGCCGAAGAACGGCAGCGCGATGATGTACACCTCGGGGTGGCCGAAGTACCAGAACAGATGCTGCCACAGCAGATTGCCGCCATTGGCCGGGTCGTAGATGTGGCCGTGCAGGTGCCGGTCGTAGAACAGGGCCAGCGCGGCCGAGGTCAGGATCGGGAAGGCCAGCAGGATCAGCAGACTCGTGATGGCGATGTTCCAGGTGAAGATCGGCATCCGGAACATGGTCATGCCGGGACAGCGCAGGCACACCACCGTGGTGATGAAGTTGACGCCACCCAGGATGGTGCCCAGACCGGAGACGGCGACACCCAGGATCCACAGGTCACCGCCCACGCCGGGCGCGTGCACGATGTCCGACAGCGGGGTGTAGGCGGTCCAGCCGAAGTCGGCCGCGCCGCCGGGGGTGAGGAAGCCCGCGGTCGCCATGCTGGCGCCAAACAGGTACAGCCAGTAGCTCAGCGCGTTCAGTCGTGGGAAGGCGACATCGGGCGCGCCGATCTGTAGCGGCACAATGATATTCGCGAAGGCGAACACCACGGCGGTGGCGTAGAACAGCAGCATGATGGTGCCGTGCATGGTGAACAGCTGGTTGAACTGTTCCGGGGACAGGAACTGCATGCCGGGCCGCGCCAGCTCACCGCGCATGAGCAGCGCCATCAGACCGCCGATCAGGAAGAACGAGATCGACGTGAACAAGTACATCTGACCGAGCATCTTGGGGTCGGTCGTGGTGACCAATTGATAGATGAACGATCCTTTGGAGCGCTTCCGGGGCGGGTAGGGCCGGACCGCCTCGAGGTCCTGTTCGGGCTTTGGAGATACCGCAGTCACCACATCCTCCTCGGGAGGGTTCCGTCCAGCTCTACCAATCGGGGCACATAGAACGGCGCACAGCGTACCGACAGCTATTAGATCTTCGCCGAAAACACTCCGGTCGGCACGGATAGCGGTCGAAATGCACGATACTGCAGGGCAACCGTGATGCTCACAGCGGCCGCCACCCAGGTTTGGCATGTTGTTCACCAGCGATTCACGCCTCGACATCATCAAAAGCTCATATGGCGCGGTCCAATATCAGTGTTATGTCTCGATCGCTGCGCAACCGCGTACTCACCGTCACCGTGGTCGGCAGCCTCGGCCTCCTGCTCGCCGTGGGGTCGGCCACCACCGCCAATGGCGAACCCCGGGCAGTCATCCAGGGGCGCGGCGAGGTGACCGCGCACGTCACCGGCGAGAAGCCGAACAACAAGTGCCAGATCGCGGGACACGACGTGAGCGGGCCGTGGGGGGTCGTCGGGGCCGACGGGACGGTGGACCTCACCCTCGGCGCGGCGTATCGCGGCGGCAAACGACTTCGGGTGATCTGCGAGGACCCCAAACGCGGTGACGCCAGCCTGCACACCGTGAAGTCGGACCGCGTCGCCTTCGACGGGCTGCTCTCCCCGATCCGCCAGATCATGCACCACCACTTCTTCGGGGCCTGATCGACTCTCAGGGGCTTCGCCCCCGAACCCCCTCGAGATTCGCGGGGCTCAGCCCCGCAACCCTAAAGAGGCGGGTGCCCCGCGCGCGCCGCGGCGACCGCCGCTCGAACCGCGGGCGCGGTCTCGGCCGCGAAATGCTGGGTGGGGCGCTCGCCTTCGGGATCGACGGGGAGCAGGAACTGGCTGATGCCCTGAGTCAGGGCGAGGTCGGTGAGCTGGGGCGGGCTCATGGTGGGGTCGATGACGTAGGCGCGGCGGATCAGGGCGGGGATACGGCCGGATGATCGGGCGGCGTCGTCGATGGCGGCCATGCGGGCCGGGAGGGTGACAGGCGGGGCGTACGCGGCGCTGCCGAGCCAGCCGTCGGCGAGTTCACCGGTCAGGCGGAGCGCGCGGGGACCGTAGACGCCGAGCCAGATGCCGATCGGATGTGCCGGGACCGGGCCGGGTTTCGCGCCGCGCAGCGGGTAGAAGTCGCCGGGGAGGCGGGAGCGGTCGGCCTCGCCCCAGAGCGCGCGCAGCACGCCGATGGCCTCGCGCAGCGCGCTCAGGGCCTGGCCCGGGGTGCGGCGCGCGCCGCCCATGGCCTCGATGGCGTCCCAGAACGCGCCCGCGCCCAGACCCAGTTCGACGCGGCCCGCGCTGAGCAGGTCCAGGCTGGCGGCGCTGCGGGCCAGCACCGCGGGCTGGCGCAGCGGCAGATTGGCGACCGCGGGCATCAGGGTCAGGGTGCGGGTGACGCCGGCCAGATAGGACAGCAGGGTCCAGGTGTCGAGGAAGGCGGGCTGATACGGATGATCCTGGACGGCCAGCACTTCCAGCCCGGAGTCGTCGGCCTGCCGGACCAGGCGCAGCAGGGCACGCCCGCGCGCCGCATCGGGCGGGACGAAGATGCCGAACCTGAGCTCATGCCCGTAATCCGCCATAGCAATTATCAAGCTACCGCGCGGGCCCGGGGCGCGGGGCGATATCGGGCCGATTCGGCGCGTCCGGCGAAGATATCCGTTCCATATCGTGATCGAGCGGAAACCCAACTCCACAGTCGTTGCCGGACAACGCAATACAATCGAATCCGAAAGGGCGTGCGCGATGATGCGGGTTCACAACACGGTCGATACGGCTCGGCGGCACCTGAGGGAGGTCGATCCCTCGGCTCTGGACCACGCGCGAAAACGGTTGGCCGAGACCGGAATCGCCAAGCTGAGCTTCCTGCTCCCGCACCGGGTCAAACGCGTGCTCGCGGCCGAGACCCTCGCCCTGCTCGACCACCATCGGCAGTGGGGCGAGCTGCTCCCCGAGGGCGAGGGCCTGGCCCGCCAGCAAGTGGACTTGACCGGCGCCGACGTCGCGGCCCACACCGCCTGCATCCCCCGGCTCTACGACTGTGAACCCTTGCGGCACAGCCTGTCCATGATCACGGCCGAACCCGTGCTGCCCTGCCCCGAACCCGAGCGCTTCCACGTCAGCCGCCGCCGGCACGACGACGCGCTCGGCCGATGGCATTGGGACGCTTACGCTTTCACGCTGGTTCTGGTGGTGGAATGCCCGCCGCTGGCCGAGGGCGGCTTCGTGCAGACGGTGGCGCACACCTGCCCCGACCCCTACGACGCCGACGTGCACCGGATCCTGACGCGCAATCCGATCCACTCCTGGGAACTCGGCCCCGGAGATCTCTACCTGCTCCGCACCGACACCACCCTGCATCGCGTGCACCCGTTCGCGCACGGCCGCCGAACCACCGTCGCCATGTCCTTTGCGGCCCGGACGGAACGCGATGCCGTAGGTTTGCTCAAACGCTCAACGAGAGCCGAATCACAGACAGTGATAGCCTGATTTTCTGTTAACGCAGCGGGGGGCAGCGTCGCCGCACCGTATTCCGCTCCGGGCAGTTGTGCCCACCCGGCAAAGGCGGCTCCCATGGACCTTCTCAATCCGCTCGACGCGATATTCCTGGCCATCGAATCCCGCGAGCACCCCATGCACGTGGGTGGCCTCCAGCTGTTCGAGCCGCCCGCCGACGCGGGCCCCGACTACACCCACGAACTGTTCGAGGCCATGGCCGCGAGCACCCAGGTCCGCACCCGCTTCCGCCGCAAACCCAGCCGGCTCCTGGGCGGCTTCTCCAGCCTCGCCTGGTCGCACGCCGACACCGTGGATCTCGGCTACCACCTGCGCCGATCGGCGCTGCCCGCGCCCGGCGGCATGGGTGATCTGCTGGATCTCACCGAGCGTCTGCACGGCATCCTGCTGGACCGGCACCGGCCACTGTGGGAGGGCCGCCTCATCGAGGGCCTGAGCGACGGCCGCTTCGCGCTCTACATGAAGATGCACCACGCCCTCATCGACGGCGTCTCGGCCATGCGGCTGCTGCAGCGCACCCTCACCGACGACCCGCTCGACACCCGGATCGCCGTCCCGTGGGGCACCCCGCCGGTGCCGCGCGACGACAGCGCCGAACCCGAGAGCCCGTGGGCCCAGGTGCGGAAGGCGGTGCCGCGGTTGCTGCGCGCGAGCGGGTCGATCGCCGCGCCGTTGCGGGGCGCCCTGGACGGGCGACTCACCCTGCCCATGACCGCGCCGCGCACCCTGCTCAACACCTCCATCGGCGGGGCCCGGCGCATCGCCGTGCGGTCCTGGCCGCTGGAACGGATCAACGACGTCCGGCAGGCCACCGGGGCCACCGTCAACGACGTGGTGCTGGCCATGAGCTCCGCCGCGCTGCGCGCCTACCTGCTCGAGCGGGACGCGCTGCCCGAGGAGCCGTTGATCGCGATGGTCCCGGTCAATATCCGCAATGCCGCCGAGGCCGACACCTCCGAGGGCAATATGGTCGCGGCCTGCCTGGCGAACCTCGGCACCCACCTCGCCGACCCGGTGGAGCGACTCGAACAGATCCGCACCTCCATGCGCGACGCCAAGCAGGTGTTCACGCAGCTGCCGAAGCTGGAGGCGATGCTGCTGTCGGCCGCGCTGATGACGCCGCTGGGCGTCTCCCTGCTACCCGGTTTCGAGGCGTTGCCGCGCATGCCGTTCAACCTGGTGATCTCGAATGTGCCGGGACCGCGCAAGCCGGTCTACCTGCAGGGCGCGCGGCTGGACGCCAACTATCCGCTCTCGATTCCCTTCGAATCGCAGGCCATGAACATCACGCTCACCACCAATGGCGACAACCTCGACTTCGGTCTGGTCGGCTGCCGCCGCACGGTGCCGGACCTCGATCGCATGATCGACCATCTGGAGAACGGTCTGGCCGAGCTGGAGAAAGCGGTCGCCTGACGCGGAGCCGAGAGTTGGCCCTCGCTACGCTGGAGCGGGTGATGTCGTGGCCCGAACTGCGGAAAGAATGCCTGCTCCTCGAGGACGAGGCGGTGCTGGCGTTGAACAAGCCCGCCGGGATCTCCGTCACCGGTGAACGCCACGACACCGACATCGTGGAAATGGCCGCCGCGCAGGGCGAGACGCTCTACCCGGTCCACCGCATCGACAAGGTCACCTCGGGTCTGGTGCTGCTGGCCAGGGAGCTGCCCGCGCACGGGCAGCTCACCCGCCAGTTCAACAAGCGGACCGTGGAGAAGGCGTACCTGGCCGTCACCGCGTCCACCGGGCTCCCCGACCGCGGCGTCATCGACCTGCCGTTGAGCGTGGGCCGCAAGAACCGGGTGCGCATCGCCGCGCCCCGCGAGAGCATCCGCCGCGACGGCGACACCTGGCGCGTCGACGACCAGGATGTGCTGGCGGGCAAGAATTATCCGTCGATCACCGAATTCACCACGCTGGCCCGCGGCGCGGACAGCACCGTCCTGGCATTGCGCCCGATCACCGGGCGGCGGCACCAGATTCGCGTCCACCTGGCCTGGATCGGCCACGCCATCGCCGGCGACCCGCTCTTCGACAGGTCCGGCGCGTTCCCCCGCACCCACCTGCACTCCTGGCGGCTGTCGCTGGACGCGTCCTGGCGGCCGTCGGGCCGTCTGGAGCTGGAAGCCGAGCCGGGTGCGGACTTCTGGCGCGTCGGCGACGCCACCGTGGTGGACGACCCTCGGCAACTGCTGAGCAGCGCAAGCGAACTCATGGCCCGCACCACATCACCGGGTCACTGATTTGCGTTCGCTATATTGGGTGGCGGGTCTCACCACGACCACATCCGGGCAGGTCAATTAGCCTGAATGGGGTGCTGCGGTGCGGCGGCACAGCCGGGCGCAATGCTGCGACCCATGACAGAAAGCGAACGCCGATGGTTCTGCTCGCTCAGCTCAGTGACACCCACTTCAATATGGGCGCACGCAATGTCGAACGCGCCGAACGGGTGATGGCGTTCCTGGCCGAGCTGCCGCGGCGACCCGACGCCATCATCGTCACCGGCGACATCGCCGACGAGGGCGAGCCGGGGGAATACCAGCAGGCCCGCGCCGCGCTGACCGCCGATCTGCCCGTGCTGATCCTGCCCGGCAATCACGACGACCGCGGCAATATGCGCAGCGTCCTGTTCCCCGGCGCCGAGGGCACCGGCCCGATCAACCAGTCCTACCGCGTCGACGGTGTCACCCTCGCGCTGCTCGACTCCAGCATCCCCGGCAAACCGGAGGGCATGCTCGAGGACGAGACCTACGACTTCCTCACCGACCTGCTCGCCGCCACCCCCGCCGACCAGACCGTGCTGATCGCCATGCACCATCCGCCGGTGCCGGTGCGGTCCACCGTGGTCGACCCGATCCGGCTCACCAATCCGGAACGGCTGGCCGAGATCGTGGCCGGCGACGACCGGATCGCCGCGGTGCTCACCGGGCACGTGCACGCCGGGCTGATGACCCAGTTCGCGGGCAAGCCGCTGATCGTCGCGCCGAGCGTGTCCTCCACCATCGGCTGCGAATGGGAAACGGCCGCACCGGGACACGTGCCGATCGACTTCGCGCCCGACCCGTCGATCATCTTCCACTCCATCGAGGACGGCCGGCTGCTGTCCATGTTCCGGCCCATCGCCATGGGCGGCTGGCTCAGCGAACCGCTGGACTGACCGCGCCGCGCCGGTACGCCGACGGGGTGGTGCCGGTCCAGCGTTTGAAGGCGTGGATGAAGGTCGACGCCTCCGCGTAGCCGAGCCGGATCGCCACATCGCTGACCGACAGCGGTGTGGCGGTGAGCATCTCCTCCGCCAGCGCGCGCCGCACCTCGTCCAGCAGCTGGCGGTAGCTGGTGCCCGCCGCGTCCAGGTGGCGGCGCAGGGTGCGGGTGCTCATGTTCAGATCCCGTGCCACCGAGTCGATTCCGGGCGGCACCGCGAAACCGTCCAGTCCGCCGCGCGGCACCAGCCGCTCCCGCACCTCCGCGGCGATGCCGGTGCGGGCGCGGCGGCGCGACACCAGTTCGCGGCACTGCGCCAGGCACATGGCCCAGGTGTGCTCGTTGGCCTGCGGCAGCGGCCGTTCCAGGACCGCCGGATCCATCGTGAACAGGTTGTGATCGGCCTCGAAAGTCGGT
Source organism: Nocardia sp. CA-136227 (assembly GCF_050955695.1). Classification (NCBI taxonomy): domain Bacteria; kingdom Bacillati; phylum Actinomycetota; class Actinomycetes; order Mycobacteriales; family Nocardiaceae; genus Nocardia; species Nocardia sp. CA-136227. Next base: position 798,066 of record NZ_CP192081.1, on the reverse strand, counting down.
GTCACGCCGTAGATCTCGGTGTACATGTCGAGACTGCCGGGGGCCGGGAAGTCGAAGTCGGCGCGCAGCAGGTGGATCCGGTTGCCGGTGAGGTCCGACATCATCTGATGCATGGCGGTGACATCACGCTCCACCAGGAAGCGGCGGACATCGGCGGGCACGCCCTCGTCGTGGATCCGGGCCACGAACTCGCCGGGCCGCCAGCGGGCCGCCGGGATGCAGAAGGTGAAGCTCAACTCCAGGTAGCGCAGGGCGAAGGCGATGGCCTCCCCCAGGGTTGGGCTGCTGACGCAGGCGAAACCGAAGATGCCGAACGTGGTGATGCGGTACCGCCGGCCCACCTCCAGCCCGAGGTTCGGGCGCGCACCCAGCTCACGCACCAGATTCCGGATCACCGCCAGCTCGGTGTGCGCGTCGATCTGCTCGTCCGGGTTGGCCAGCTGCCGCTCGCTCAGCCCGCTGCCCTGCAGCATGCGCGCCGCCGGGACCCCGTGTTCGCGTGCGAAACCGACCATGAGCGCGACACTCGCCACGCCGCGTGGGAAGTCCCAATCCCGGATTCCCGCCTCCTGCACCGTGCCCATAGCCTGATTATGGCCGAAATTCTCGATCCGGTCGCCCACTAAATTCGACGAGCGCTCCTACCCTGAGAAGAGTCTTCGATGTGTGAGGAGCACCACAATGCCGGAGGTCATCATCATCGGCGCGGGGTTCGGCGGGCTCGGCATGGCGATCGAGCTGCAACGCAACGGCTTCCGTGAATTCACCATTCTGGAACGGGCCGCGGACCTGGGCGGAGTGTGGCGGGAGAACACCTACCCCGGGGCGGCCTGCGATGTGCCGTCACCGCTCTACTCCTTCGCGCACGAACCCAAACCGAGGTGGCGGCAGCGGTATTCGACGCGCGAGGACATCTGGGAGTACATGCGCGGGATCGCCGATCGGCACGGGCTGCGCGACCACATCGTGTTCGGGGCCGACGTCAGCGAGGCGGAATTCGACGAGGCGACCGGGCAGTGGACGGTACGGACCGCCGACGGGGTGGCCCGGACCGCCGACGTGCTGATCTCGGCGGTCGGGCAGCTGTCACGACCGGCCATGCCGCCGATACCCGGGATCAAACGGTTCGCCGGGGAATCCTTCCACTCGGCGCAGTGGGATCACGACGTGAAGTTGGCCGGCAAGCGGGTGGCCTGCATCGGGACCGGCGCCAGCGCCATCCAGTACGTTCCCGAGATCCAGCCGCAGGCCGCGCACCTGACGGTGTTCCAGCGCACCGCGGCCTGGGTGCTGCCCAAGTTCGACACCGACTACAAGCCGGTGCATCAGCGGGTGCTGGTCGCGGTGCCGGGAATGCCGGTGGCCGAACGGCTCTCGTGGTGGCTGATGGCCGAATTCCTGGCACTGGGCCTGGTCGAGTTCCCCGGAATCGCGCGGGTCGTGTCCGGGATCGCGGCGAAGCATCTCGAGGAGCAGGTCGCCGATCCGGAGCTGCGCGCCAAGCTCACCCCCGACTTCCCGATCGGCTGCAAACGCGCGCTGTTCTCCAACGACTACTACCCGGCCCTGTGCGAACCCAATGTCACCGTGGAGACCACCGCCATCGGCGAGATCGTCCTCGAGGGCATCCGCACCGCCGACGGCGCGCTGCACGAGGCCGACGTGATCATCTACGGCACCGGCTTCAAGGGCACGGAATTCCTGTGGCCCATGAAGATTCGCGGCCGCGGCGGCCGCAACCTGGAGGACGCCTGGGACGGCGGCGCACACGCCTACCTCGGCATCACCGTCCCCGAATTCCCCAACCTGTTCCTGGTCTACGGCCCCAACACCAACCTCGGCGTCGGCTCCATCATCTACATGATCGAATCCCAGGCCCGCTACATCCGCCGCGCCCTGCAACTCCTCGGCGAGCGTCCCCGCACCTACCTCGAAGTCCGCCCCGACCCCGAACGGGCCTACAACGACGCCCTCCAGCACCGTCTGGCCCGCACCCCCTGGAACTTCTGCACCAGCTGGTACCGCACCGCCTCCGGCCGGATCACCAACAACTGGCCCGGCACCACCCGCAGCTACCGCCGCCGCACCCGCGACCTCCACCTCCCCGACTACACCTTCACCCAGGTCGGTTCCCAGCCACACGAATTCCAGTAGTCCGGACACCGCCCTCAGATGGCCAACTCCTCCCGAGTGTCCGGCTCCGCTTCGGGCGCGAGTTCCGCCTCGTGGAAGCCCGGCAGGTAGCGGTCCACGAACGGGATCATGAGCTGGATCAGCGGGCCGATGCCGAACGCGTACACCAGGGTGCCGACGCCGACGCTGCCACCGAGCAGCCAACCTACGGACAATACGGTCGCCTCCAGCCCTGTCCGCACGGCCCAAACCGGTCGGCCCGTACGGCGAACCAGGCCAGTCATCAGGCCATCGCGCGGACCCGGACCCATCCCCGCGCCGATATAGAGAACCGTCGCCACCGCATTGAGGACCACGGCCGCGCCCATCGCCCCGATCCGGAGCGGCAGCCCGGGCAACTCCGGCAGCAGCCAGAGGCCGGCGTCCACCGAGACGCCGATGACGACCACATTGCTGACCGTGCCCAGACCTGGCCACTGGCGCAAGGGAATCCACGCCAGGAGGACGGCCGCGCCGGTGATCGCGACCACGGTGCCGAAGCTCAGCGGGACGTGGTCGGCGACGCCCTGATGGAAGACGTCCCAGGGGTCCAGGCCGAGGGCGGCGCGGATCATGACGGCCATGGAGAGGCCGTAGAGCCAGAGTCCGATGTAGAGGGCGAGGAGGCGACGCGGCATTGGTCGAGCATGGCGGCAACTGGCATGCAAACGGTAGATCCAGTTACGAAGAGCTGGACTTCTTGCTGGATATATCTTTTCGTGTGACAAACCGCGCAACGCCGTAGTTACGGCGCGCGGGACGCCATTGACCGGGTCGGACGGCGGCAGTACCTTGGGGTCTCCGATGTGCCGGAGTGATCAGGCGCGAACAGCGGGTCCGTGGTGTCCGGAGTGTCGGGAAGTGCGACGCTGGAGGCGTGATGCGGCGGGATGGCGCATGGTTCGGATCGGGGTGGCGGATCGGGCTGATCGGCGCGGCGGCCCTATTGGCGGCGGTGATCGCCGGGCCCGGCGCCAGGGCGGAGATTCCGGTTCCCGACGCCGACCCGTTCTATTCGACGCCAATCGACCTGGGAGAGTACGGAAACGGGACGATTCTCGATTCCCGGCCGATCGCCGTCCTGGGGCTGCCGCTACCGGTCGCGGGCTGGCAGGTGCGATACCGCACCACCGATTCCGCCGGGCAGGCCGCCGCCGATGTGGCCACGGTGATGGCTCCGCTCACCCCGTGGACCGGGCCCGGGGATCGCCCGTTGCTGTCGTATCAAATTGCCGAGGACAGTCTCGGAACCCGTTGCGCCCCATCGTTCGCACTGGGCGGGGGCCGCGACCTCGCGATCACCAACACCCTGCTCGACGTGCCGTTCCTGACCGAGGCACTGCGGCGCGGCTGGGCGGTGGTGGTGTCCGATTACGAGGGCGCGCAGTCCCGATTCTTCGACGGAATCAACTCCGGCCGCGCGGTCCTGGACGGCGTTCGCGCCGCCAAAGCCTTTGCACCGCTGGGCATCACCGATGCCAGCCCGCTCGGGGCCTGGGGCTATTCCGGCGGGGCCTTCGCGACCCTGTGGGCCATGCAGCTGCGGGCGAGCTATGCGCCCGAGCTCTGGTTCTCCGGGGTGAGCTCCGGCGGCGTCCCCGCCGACATCCCCGCCATCGCCAGCGGCGTGGACGGCAGCGTGCAGGCCGGACTGGGGGTGCTGATCCTGATCGCCATGACACGCAACGATCCCGGCCTGTCGGACTCGCTCAATGACAGTGGCCGCGCGCTGATCGAACAGGAATCCGCTTCCTGCGGAAGCGATCTCGTGGCCCACCACGCGTTCCGGCACATTGACGACTACTCGGCGATCCCGGACATCCTCGGCAGCCAGGTCTTCCGGTCCGTCACCGATCGCCAGGAACTGGGTGGCTGGGCGCCGGACGTGCCGCTGTACCTGTACCACAGCAATTCCGACGACGTGATCCCGTCTCGGGGCTTCAGCGATCTCGTCGACCGCTACTGCGCGCTGGGCGCGACCCTCACCGCCGTGCACTCGGACATCCCGGGACACAACCCCGCGGCGGTGATAGAAGCCTTGGGCGCCATGGACTTCCTGGCCGACCGCTTCGCGGGCGAGCCGGTCACCGCCGGGTGCACCGTGCGCTGAGGCGCGGCGCACCCGGCGGCCGGAGCCTTACGCGCCGGGGTTCGCCCACTTGGTGGTGCCGGGCGCCGCGGTCAGCGTGCTGATCAGGTCGACGCCCGCGATGAGCAGGGCCGGGCCGCCGACCACCAGGGTGCCGATGATGGCACCCACGGTGGCCGCGACCGGCACCGTCGCGAGGCCGGCGGGACCACCGGCGAATCCGATGAGACCGACGACCGCGCCGAGGGCCAGGCCGACAAAGCTCCCGATGGCGGTCGCGATGCCGAACTGGCTGGCGAAGGTCTGCATGGCCAGCTGGTTCTCGGCCAGCGACGCCACCGGGCGCAGCACCGGGGTGGCCGCCGCGACATCCTTGACCGCGGTCATGTTCAGGACGGTGCCGTCGTCGCTGACGGTGGCGGGCACCGGGTAGCTCAGACCGTCCTGGGTGAAGGACAGTGGCAGCTCGAGCACGGTCGCACCGGAGGCGTCCTTGATATCGACGGCGCCGCCGGACAGCTCGAAGGTGCCGTCGGTGAGGGTGGTGACGACGGTGTTGCCGACCAGCTGGGTCTGGTAACCGATATCGGGCACCGTGGCGTCGGCGTGGGCCACACCGGCTCCGGCGATGGCGACGGCCGTGACTACCGGCGCGGCGACAGCGGTGATCTTGCGCAGCATCATGGGTCTTCCAATCTTCATCAGGTTTTTGTGGCAACACACGGCTCAGGTTGAAGAATTCCCCCTTGTGTGTCCGCCCTGAGCCCGCTTGCCATTCGGCAACGCGCTCTACGCGCCTCACGGTAACGTGCGATGCCGACAACCTCGATAATTTTCGGGCCGCGTCGTCCTATATGACCAGTTCCACGGCGATTCCGAGCGCGCACACCAATCCCACCACCAGAAGCGCCACCGCATCGGCGCGTCCCGGCGAGCTGGGCCGGGCGGTCAACTCGCCGGTGCCGCCGCGGGTCGTGATGGCCTCGCCGAGCTCGCCGGCACGGCGGCTGGAGACGGCCATGCTCGCGGTCAGAATGTCGACGAGCGGATTCTCGGCGGCGCGGTGCAGCAGCGAATCCTTGGGCCGCAGCCGCCGCGCCGCCCGCAGCAGGCGCATCTCCTCGAGCAGCAGCGGCAGGCCGCGCAGCGTCAGCGCCACCACCACCGCCCACTCGTCGACGGGCACCGAGTGGCGAACCCCGTTGCGGGTCCAGCCGATTCGCTTCAGCGGCGCGCCGAGCCGGGCCAGCGCGGGCGCGACCTCACCCATCGGCGTGGTCCAGGCGACCAGGAACGACGCGCCCAGCAGCAGGAATCCGAACACGATCACCTGCGCGTACCGCAGCAGCGCGGACGACCCGACCGGCGCGTTGATGGCCGCGCCGATCGCGATGCCCAGCCAGAGCAGCCACGGGAAACGCGGCAGCGTGCCCAGCGGCAGGCGGGCCAGCAGGAAGACCGCGATCAGGAACGCGGCCGCCACCCCGAGCAGCGCCCACGACGGGATGAACATGAGCAGCAGGCTGATCGCGAAGACGGCGATCATCTTGGTGCCGGCCCACAGTCGATGCACGGGGCTGTCGACGGGGACCTCACGGAGGACGACGCTGCTCATCGGAGACCTCCGGTGAAGTCGTGCGCGTACGGCGCCGCGGCGGTGGTGTTCTCGACGAGCCGGCCGTCGCGCAGGTGGACGGTGCGGTCGCAGACGGCGGCCATATCGGCCACGTCGTGCGAGATGACGATCAGGGTCAGACCCGAATCACGCAGGCGGGCAAGCAGTTCCACCACTCCCGCGCGGCCTTCGGGGTCCAGTCCGGCGAGCGGCTCGTCGAGCACCACCACGTGCGGGTGGCTGGCCACGATGGCCGCCAGCACCACGCGTTTGGCCTGGCCGCCGCTGAGTTCCTCGATCGATCGGGTGGCCAGGCTCCGGTCCAGACCGACCTCGTCCAGCGCGCGGGCAACAGCGTAACTGCCGCGGCCGCCCCAGTCCTCGATCTCCTCGCCCACGTCCTGACGCTGCAGCTGCAGGCGGGAATGCTGGAAAGCCAACTGCACGGCCCCGATTCGCTTGTGCACCGGATGGGTCGTGCCCATGGGTTCGCGCAGGGTGCAGGTGCCCGAGGTGGGCACGGTCAGCCCGGCCATGATCCACGCGAGTGTCGATTTGCCGGACCCGTTGCCGCCCACGATGAGCAGGGCCTCGCCCCGCCGGACGCTGAGGTCGACATCGTGCACGGCGGGCGCTTCCCATGGGGTGCCGCGGTTGTAGGTGTGGCCGACCCCGGTCAATTCGAGAACAGGCTCACCCATCGGCCGACGCCGCGGGTCGCCGGCCGGACGCGGCCAGGCGGGCAGGTGCGCGACCGAACGGCCCTGTTCGAGATGGATCACCCGGTCGGCCGCGGACGCGTCCGCTTCGTGGTGGGTCACCAGCACGACGGCCATGGGGTGGCGACGTGGCAGGCGGGTCAGCAGTGCGACCAGGTCGCGGCGGCCTTCGGGGTCGATCATGGAGGTCGCCTCGTCGGCGATGAGCAGGGTGGGCTGCCGGGCCAGGGCGGCGGCGACGGCGAGTCGCTGCTGCTGGCCGCCGGACAGCGTCGCGGTCTCACGCCCGCCCATGCCGGTCAATCCGACCTCGGCGAGCAGTCCGTCGATGTCCACGGCCGCCGCGTCCGCGGTGGGCAGACCCCACACCACGTCGTCCGCGACGAGCACGCCCAGGGTCTGGCTCTCGGGTCGCTGCAACACCATCGCGGTGCCGCCGCGCACGCCGAGGCCCGCCGCGCCCGGGCGGGTCACCGTTCCGGAGGTGGGCGGACGGCCCGCGAGAATCCTGGTGAGCGTGGACTTTCCGGACCCGTTGTGCCCGACCACCGCCACGAACTCGCCGACATCGACGGTCAGATCGATGCCGTGCAGGGCATCCGCGCGGGCGCCCTGATAGCGGAAGGTGACGCCGCGCAAGGTCACCGGCAGCGGGGCGACCGGTCGCGGATCGTCCGGCGCGTCGAGCAGGCTGTCCCGCCCCGGCAGCCAGGCCAGCCGATCCAGCACCCGCCCCAGCACGAACCACGAGAACACGCCGCTGACCAGCATCGCGGCAATGATTCCGCCGCCCACGAACGCCCACCACCAGTGCAGGATGGTGTCGGTGTACCCGGCGATCGCGCGCCCGATCGGCTGCAGCGCATCCTGCTTCGCCGCAAGACTCTCCAGACCCTTCGAGGAGTTCCGGATGCTGTCGAACAGCAGGTTCCGCGACCGCGAGAACACCAGCAGCATCCCGATCGTGAGCGTCGCCATCACGGACCCGGCCATCGCCGACAACGCCACCACCGCGGGCAGCCCGCCGCGCCGCCGCTTCACCGTCCCGATGATGCCGCCGATGACGGCGACGCCGACCAGGTTCTCCGCGGGCAGCAGACCCGCCGCCACGAACGTCACCAGCGCGCCCGCGATGGTGGTCGCCAACTGCGCCCGGAATCGATGCCGGTGCGCGAGCAGTCCCATGGGCACGGCGGCCACCAACTGCAGCACCGCCGCGAACGGCACCAGCGACCCGAGGGTCACCAGCCCCACCGTGGCCCCGCCCAGCACGGCTCCGGCCGCCAGCTCGATGGGCCGCAACGCCCCGTGCGGCAGCGTCGGCCCCTCGGTTCTTCCGGCCTGCGCCACGCCGACGGGCTCGGCCAGGCCGCCGCGAATCCGGTACGAATCGGTCACGTCTACCAGTCTGCCGTGTCCGGGCCCCGACCCCCGCAGACCTCTCAACATCTCCACAGAGTCCGGGCACCACCCGCACAATCCGGCGGGGCGGGATTCAGCTCCGGTCGATGAGGTCGGCGAAGATGCGGGTGATGCGGTCGGTCAGCGCTTCCGGGGTGGTGCCGGATTGGGTGGCGCGGAGGGCGAATTTGCCGTCGACAGTGAGAGAGGCCATGCCGTGGGCGAGGGACCACCAGGCCAGGGTGGTGGTTTCGGTGTCGGTGGCGGGGAGGAAGCCGGAGTCGGCGGCCGCGGCGACGGCGTCGACGAGGACGGCGTAGGCGGCGTCGCCGGCGGCTTCGGTGTCGGGGTGTTTGTCCGGCTGGGAGAGTTCGGGGCGGAACATGATGCGGAAGTAGGCGGCGTGGTCGCGGGCGAAGGCGACGTAGCCGTCGGCCATGGCGATCAGGGCGGCGCGCGGATCGGGGGCGGTGTCGCGGGCGGATGTCATTGCCGCGCCGAGGATTTCGAAGCCGCGGGCGGCGAGGGCGGACATCAGGGCGGCGCGGTCGGCGAAGTGGTGGTAGGGCGCGCCGGGGCTGACGCCCGCGGTGCGGGCCACCTTGCGCAGGCTCACCGCGGCCAGGCCCTCGGACTCGATCAGCCGCAGAGAGGCGCGCAGTAGTTCCTCGCGGAGGTCTCCGTGGTGATAGCGGTCCTTGGTCGGCGGCATGGCATGAGCGTAAGGGGTTGACGGCGCGCGGCCTCGCAATCTATACATTGTTCAGATTCTAAACACTGCTCAGATTGGAGTCGGAGATGTCCGATCTCGTTCTCGTCACCGGTGCTTCGGGGTATGTCGCGGGGCATGTCATCCAGGAATTGCTCGGCCACGGCTATCGAGTGCGCGGCACGGTCCGCTCGGCCGCCCGCGCCGCCGACGTGGCCGCACTGCTGCCCGGCATCGAACTGGTCGAAGCCGACCTCGGCGCGGACGCGGGCTGGGCGGCGGCCGTCGCCGGCTGCCGGTACGTGCTGCACACCGCGTCACCCTTCCCCTCCGACGCACCGGAAAACGAGGACGACCTGATCCGCCCGGCCGTCGACGGCACCCTGCGGGTGCTGCGCGCGGCCGCCGCCGGTGGCGTCGAACGCGTCGTGGTCACCTCCTCGATCGCCGCCATCCAGGCCGGGCACGAGGGCCGCCTGCTCACCGAGGCCGACTGGTCCGACCTCGCGGCCTGCGAGGCCTACCCGAAGAGCAAGACCCTGGCCGAGCGCGCCGCCTGGGATTTCGCCGCCGAACACCCGGAACTCGAACTGGCCGTGATCAATCCGGGCATGATCATCGGGCCCGTGCTGCGCGCCGAGGCGGGCACCTCCGTGGACGGCATCCGCGCCCTGCTCGCCGGGGGCATGCCCGGCGTGCCGCGCCTGAACTTCGCCACGGTCGACGTGCGCGACCTCGCCGTCGCCCACCGTCTCGCCATGGAAACCCCCGGCGCCGCCGGCAACCGGTACATCTGCGCGGGCGACAGCATCGCCTTCCCCGAGATGGCCCGGATACTCGCCGGCCGCTACCAGGTCCCCACCCGCGCCCTGCCCGACTGGCTGGTCCGGTTGAGCGCCGCCTTCAACGCCGACGCCCGCACCGCCGTCCGCTACCTCGGTCGCAAGGAGACCGTCAGCGCGGACAAGGCCCGCCGCGAACTGAACTGGACCATGCGCCCGGTCGCCGACTCCTTGCTGGACACCGCCGACAGCCTGGTCCGGTTCGGCCTCGTCCCCGCGCCCAAGCCCGCCCGCGCCGCGGCCGCCTGACCGTCCGGCACCGTTCCGCACAGGCGTAGGGTGGCGAAAGAGGGTGGGGCAGAAAGCGATTGCGGAGGGCTTATGCGGCGCGGCAACGGTGTGGAGATTCCGGAGACGCTCGAGGATGTGTGCGCACCGGACAAGATGGCGGTCATCGTCTACGACATGCAGGCCGGAGTGCTGGGCCAGCTCGACGACGGCCCGGCGATCACCGAGCGCGTCGTGCGCGTGGTCGAGGCCGCGCGGCGCGGCGGCTACCCGATCATCTTCCTGCGGCACTTCTTCCTGCCCAAGCGGCTCATGGGCAGTTTCGCCATGCGGATGGCGATGACCTGGCAGGGCAAGGACTCCATCGACGACGTGGTCCCGATCCTGCAGCGCGACACCCCGGGCTTCCAGCTGGTGCCGGAACTGCAACCGCGGGAGGGCGAGGTCGTCTTCGACAAGACGTCGATGTCGGCGTTCGAAGGCACCCCGCTCGCCTCGACGCTGCGTGACCTCGGGATCGGGTCCTACGCCATCGTCGGCGTCGCGCTGGAGATCGGGATCGCGCCGACGGTGTGCCACTCCACCGATCTGGGCTTCGTGCCGGTCGTCGTCCGCGACGGGGTCGGCGGGCGCGACGAGCCCGGCAAGCAGCGCGCCTGGGAGGACTTCGAATTCCAGGGGCACGCCATCGTCACCGACTCCGACAGCCTGATTCCGTTGCTGGAGAAGTCGAGCTAGTCGGAGCCGGGGATCCAGGCCGGATGCCACAGGCGTCCGGTCTCGGTCCAGTTCTGGAAGCGGACCATGCCCGTGAGCTTCGGCGTCACCCAGACCGCGTCGCGGCGCTCGTCGGCGGTGAGCTCGTTGTCGAACGGGCTGGTCTTGCGTTCCAGCCGGCGCAGGCGGTCGGCGAGATCGCTCATCTCCTGCTCGCTGAAACCGGTGCCGACCCGGCCCAGGTAGTACAGCTCGCCCTGATGCGGGACGCCGACCAGCAGGGACGCGAACTGCCGCGCCGCCGAACGCCGGTAGCCGCCGATCACCACGGACAGCGTCCGCCAATTGCGGGTCTTGATCCAGGACTGGCCGCGGCGGCCCGGGAGGTAGACCGAGTCGCGCCGCTTCGCGACCACGCCCTCCATGCCGTGCTCCTGGCTGTAGCGCAGCGCGTCCGCGCCGGACCCCGGCAACCGCGCCGGCACGATCAGCGAACGCGCCTGCCCGGCGAGGGCTTCCAGCACGCGCCGCCGATCGTCGTAGCGTTTGCGGATCAGCGAGGTGCCGTCCAGATACAGCAGGTCGAAGGCCAGGAAGACCGCGCGGCCCGAATCCGCGCGCAGCAGGCCGAGATTCGCGCCGCCGTGATCGTCGAAGACCACCGCCTCGCCGTCGAGCACCGCGGAATGGCCGGACAGTTCCTCGCCGAGCACGGCCAGGCCGGGGTATTTCCCGGTGACGACGTGCCCGGCGCGGCTGTGCAGGGTCACCGCGCCGTCCTCGATCTCGGCGATCAGCCGGAACCCGTCCCATTTGGTCTCGAACGCCCACTGTTCGGCGTCGAGCGTGGTCACGTCACCGGCGGTGGCCAGCATCGGCATGACGCCGCGCGGCATGGGCGCGGGCGTCCGCGGCGTCGAGACCGCTTGCGCCCCCGCGCCGTCCTTCCCATTGCCGCCCGGCGGCGTCTGGTCCTTCATCAGGTGCATGAGCCACTGGTTGCCGTTGGTCTGGATGAGCGCGTACCGCCCGCTCAGCCGCTGTCCGCGCAGCCACACGATGACCTCGTCGTCACGCCACTTCTCGGGCTCGTAGGTGCCGGAATCCCAGATGGTCATCTCGCCGCCGCCGTACTCGCCCTTCGGGATGGTCCCGTGGAAGGTGAGGTACTCGATGGGGTGGTCCTCGGTGTGCACGGCCAGCCGGTTCTCGCCGGTGTCGGTGGGCGGGCCCTTGGGCACGGCCCAGGAGGCGAGCACGCCGTCGCGTTCCAGCCGGACGTCCCAGTGCAGGCGGCGGGCGTGATGCTCCTGCACGACGAAACGATCGCCCGGCCCGTCCGCCGGTGGGCCCGGGGGCACCGGTTCGGGGGTGCGACCCGGGTCACGCATGGATCGGTAGGTGTCGAGCCGATCCGGTCGCGGCACCGCGTCGTCGAGTCCGTCGAGCAGGTCGCCCTGATCCTCGAAGCGGCGCAGGACCTCGTCGAAGGTCAAGTGCCGCAACTTCTTCGGCTTCTCGATCTCCGCCCAGGACCGGGGCGCGGCCACCCAGGGCTGGGCGCGGCCGCGCAACGAGTACGGCGCGATGGTGGTCTTGGCCGGATTGTTCTGGCTCCAGTCCAGGAACACCTTGCCCTCGCGCGCCGACTTGGCCATGGTGGCCGTGACCAGCTCGGGGCGCAGCTGCTGCAGATTGGTGGCGACCTGTTTGGCCACGGCGGAGGCCCCGTTCGGGCCGAGCCTGCGGTCCAGCGGGACGTAGATGTGAATTCCCTTGGAGCCGCTGGTGACCGGGTACGCCGGCAGGCCCACCTCGCGGACCACATCGCGCAGGATGAGCGCTACCTCGGCGCATTGCGCCAGCCCGGCGCCCGGTCCGGGGTCCAGGTCGAAGACCAGCCGGGTGATGTCGCCGACCTCGGGGCCGTCGAAACACCATTGCGGCACATGCAATTCCAGGGCGGCCTGCTGACCGAGCCAGGCCATGCCCGCGACGGTGTCGATGAGCGGATACGTGACCGGTCGGTCGGAATGCTGAACGGTGCGTCGCGCCAACCACTTCGGCGCGTGCTCGGCCAGATTCTTCTCGAAGAACGACTGCTCGTCCACGCCGTTCGGCCAGCGCTTGCGGGTCACCGGCCGCTCCGCGATATGCGGCAGCAGGGCCGGGGCGATGGCGGTGAAATAGTCGATGACCTCGCCCTTGGTGGTCCCGGTGGCCGGGTACAGCACCTTGTCGAGGTTGGTCAGCCCAACCTCGATGCCCCCGAAATCCCTGCGGGACCCCATGACAGCAGTTTAGAGCCGGGACCCGCCGAAAACCGGCAACCCGGAAGGCCCGTGAAAAGCCAACGGGCCGTTCGGGTCAAGCGGCGGAGCTGCCCCGCCACTCCCGAACGGCCCGTGGATGACCGCTACGACTACGCCGGAGGCTGTTCGCCTTCCGGGGTTTCCGGGGCCGGGGCGGGTTCGGCCGCCGCCTCGGCGGGCGCCGGCTCCGCCACGGGGGCCGCCGCCGCGCCCTCGGCCGCGTCGGTCCCGAGCGCCGACTTGACCGCGTCCGTGCCCTTGTCGATCTGGGAGGAGTACTTCCCCCCGGTCTTCTCGTCGATCACCTGACCGGCCTTGTCGACCGCCTGCTCGATCTTCTCGGCGTTCTGGGCCGCCACCTCTTTGCCCTTGCCGACCAAGCCCTTGAGCGTGTCCATGAGACTCACAGCCCTGCTCCTTCACTCCGGTCCGTTATTGGCGAACATCTTCCCACCACGAATCCCGTGGTGGGAGGCCAATCGGGTCGATCCGCTGGCCGGGCTTCGGCACGGCGATGCGTGTCCCGGCAGCCTCCGCCGCCTCGACCAGTCGGCGCACCGGCTCCGACCAGCCGTGGAAGGCCAGATTGAAGGTGGCCCAGTGAATCGGCACCAGCACCCCGAACTCCGCGTCGCCGACACACAGGTCGGAGTGGGCGCGGACCGCCTCCTCCGGGTTCATGTGCACGTCCGGCCAGTGCCGGTCGTAGGCGCCGATAGGGAGCAGGGTCAGGTCGAACGGGCCCAGGCGCGCGCCCGCCTCGGCGAACGCCTTCGTATAGCCGGTGTCGCCACCGAAGTAGACCCGCCGGGTCGGGCCCGCGATGGACCACGACGCCCACAGCGTGGTGTTGCGCACCAGGCCGCGACCCGAGAAGTGCCGCGCCTCCGAGCAGGTGATCACCAGGTCCGTGCCGTCACCGCGGTCGCGCCGCAGCTCCGACAGCGAAACCGAGGCGGCCCAATCCAATTCGACGATGCGGTGCTCCGGCACCGACCAGTGCCGCAGGTGCGCGCCGATGCCGACGGGCACGATGAACACGCAGTCCTGGCCCTCGATCAGGCCGGTCACGGTGTCGCGATCCAGGTGGTCGTAGTGGTCGTGGGAGATGAGCACCGCGTCCAGCGACGGCAGCGCCGACAGCGGCGACGGCACCGGGTGCAGGCGGGCCGGGCCCACCAGCGGCGACGGCGACACCCGCTCGCTCCACACCGGATCGGTCAGCACCCGGTAGCCGTCCACCTCGACCAGGCAGGTGGCGTGCCCGTACCAGGTCACCGCCAGTTCCCCGGCCTGCTCCGGCAGTTCCGGCGTCACCAGCGGGATGGTCCCGGACGGGCGGCCGTTATTGCGCTGGGTGGCCAGCTGATAGAGCAACTCCAGCGGAGAACCGCTGAGCTGACTGCTCGGTTCGGTGTTGTGGAACTGCCGATTGCGATAGGTGGTCGCCCCGCGCGCGGTCGGCGCGATCGCCGAGATCGACGCACCCATGGCCGAGGGAATCCCCCATGCCGCCCGAAACACCCAGGAAAGACCGAAAGCGCCCGCTGCCATACCCACCAGTCTCCGCGCATTGTCGCGCGCGCACCGCCCGTTCATCGGCCCTCGAACTTCGCGGACCGCTTCTCCTGGCGAGCCGCGCGCGCCTCCTGCGCGTCGGCGCTCTGCCAGGCGGCGTCGAGGGCGGCGCTCTGCGCGGCGGTGTCGGGGCCGCGGGTGTCGTCGTCGTTGAAGACCAGCTTCAGATGCCGCAGCGACAGCGGCGCGAGTTCGGCGATCTGCTTGGCCCACGCCTGCGCGTCGGCCAGGGTCCCGATCTTGTTGGCGAAGCCGAAGTTGTAGGCGTCCGCGGCGGGGACCCGCTCGGCGCCCAGCAGAATCGTGCGCGCCGGACCGGCGCCGATCAGCGACGACAGCCGTCGCACGGTCCAACGGTCAACGGAGATACCGAGTTTCGCGGCCGGGACCGCGATGAACGAATCCGGCGACATCACGCGGAGGTCCGAGGCCAGGGCCAGTTGCACGCCCGCACCCAGCGCGCCCCCGTTGATCGCCGCGATCACCGGCACCGGAATGGTCTCGATGGTGTGCAGCATGGCCAGCAGACCGGTCAGGAAGCTGTCCGAATACACCCCGTCCAGATCCGCGCCCGCACTGAAGATCGGCCCCTGACCGGTCAGCACGATCACCCGCGCCGACTCCGCGGCCTCGTCGAGGGCCGCACGCAGGCGGCCGATGAGCTCCTCGTTCAGGGCGTTCCGGCGATCCGGACGCTGCAGTTCGATGGTCACGACCTCGCCATCGCGGCTGACTCCGAGCATCTGTACCTTCCCCACTGTCCACCTCAACGGGCTGCCTACCCATGATCTGCCTTCACTGTAGGTGGGCGTACCGTCGGGTCCGTGACCGCAACACCCGATGTCGACATCCTTGTAATCGGCGCGGGACAGGCCGGATTGTCGGTCGGCTACCACCTCAGGCGGCTCGGGCTGCGACCCGAACAGGACTTCCTGATCGTCGACCACTCCCCCGGCGCGGGCGGGGCGTGGCAGTTCCGGTGGCCGTCACTGACATTGAGCACCGTCAACCGGGTGCACGACCTGCCCGGCATGTCGTTCCAGGAGACCCTGCCCGCCGGATCGGACAATGCGCAGGCCGCCACCGCGGTGCCGCACTACTTCGAACTGTACGAGAAGCGCTTCGACCTGCGCGTGCACCGGCCCATCTCGGTGACCGTGGTGTGCGACCGCGCCACCGCCGCCACCTGCCCGAACCAGGAGGTCGACGGGCTGCTGCACGCCGAACTGAACCCGGGCGCGACGGTGCGGGCACGCGGACTGGTCAATGCCACCGGCACCTGGGACAAGCCGTTCATCCCCTACTACCGGGGTGCGGAGACCTTCGCCGGACGCCAGCTGCACGCCCACGACTACCGTGCCGCAACGGAATTCGAGGGCAAGCACGTCGTCGTGGTCGGCGGCGGGATCACCGCCATCCAACTGCTGGACGAGATCTCGCAGGTCACCGGCACCACCTGGGTGACTCGCCGCGAACCCGTCTTCCGCTCCGGGCAATTCGCGCCCGAGGACGGGCGGGCCGCGGTGGCCATGGTGGAAGACCGTGTCCGGCGCGGACTTCCGCCCGGATCGGTGGTGTCGGTGACCGGGCTGCCCGAGGACGCGCGGGTGCGGGCCATGCGCGCCCGCGGAGCCCTGGAGCGGCGACCGCTGTTCGACCACATCGAACCCGACGGCATCCGCTGGGCCGACGGCAGCTTCCAGCGCGCCGACGTCATCCTGTGGGCCACCGGATTTCGCAGCGCCCTCGACCATCTGGCCCCGCTGCGACTGCGCGGGCCCGGCGGCGGCATCACCATGGGCGGTCGCCTCGCCACCCGGGTCGAGGCCGATCCGCGCATCCACCTGATCGGCTACGGGCCCTCGGCCAGCACCATCGGCGCGAACCGCGCGGGGCGGGCGGCGGCCGTCGAATTGACCTCGTACCTGGGCGTTCCGACCCAGCGGAACGGCGATCCGGAGAGCTGAAGCGTCAGGCGGGCGCGTCCATATCGAAGAGGTCCGGGTCCGCGCCCTGCCGCGCGCCCTTGTCCAGACCGGCGATCTGGGTCATCTCCCGGCCGGTCAGCTCGAAATCGAAGATGGCCAGGTTCTCCGCCATCCGCGACGGGGTGTTGGACTTCGGGATGGCCACGTTCCCCAGCTGCATGTGCCAGCGCAGGATGATCTGCGCCGGCGTGCGGCCCAGCTTGTCGGCCAGGGCGATGATCACCGAATCGTTGAACTCCGCGCCGCGGCCCAGCGGACTCCACGCCTCGGTCACGATGCCGTGCGCGGCGTGGAAGGCGCGCAGCTCCGACTGGGCGTAATACGGGTGCAGCTCAACCTGATTGATGGCGGGCACCTCACCGGTCTCGGCCATCACCCGCTCCAGGTGCGCCCGGGTGAAATTCGAGACGCCGATCGAGACGACCCGGCCCTGGCGCTTGAGCGCCTGCAAGGCCCGGAAGGTGTCGACATAGAGATCCGCGGACGGCACCGGCCAATGGATGAGGAACAGGTCGACGGCGTCCAGGCCCAGCCGCTTGGCGCCGGCGTCGAAGGCGCGCAGGGTGGCGTCGTAGCCGTGGTCGGCGTTCCACAGCTTGGTGGTGACGAACACTTCGTCACGCGGCAGCCCGGACTCGTGGACGGCGCGGCCCACTTCCTCCTCGTTGCCGTAGAAGGCCGCCGTGTCGAGACTGCGATACCCGAGTTCGAGCGCCTTGACGATGGTGCCGACCCCTTCGCCGCCGTCGACCTTGTAGACGCCGAACCCCAGTTTGGGCATCACCTGGCCGTCACTGAGCACGATCGCTGGAATGTCGCTGACCTCGAACCGGTATGTCACCATTTCGAAGTTAGAAGCGCAGGTCCGCGGCGTCAACCGAGTGCTCTATACCGAAATTCGCGTGTCGAGCCCCCACGGCAGCAAATAGACAGCTTCGCGAAGGTTCGACGTGACGAGAACTACGTTTGCAAGCCCAGTCGCCGATAGCGCAGGTGCCGGGCGGCGAGCAGCTCCGCCGGGGAACGAGCGGTCAGACCGGCCAGTTCGCCCGCGATTGCCTCCACCATGCGCAGCGCGAAATCCGCGGGCTCCTCGGCGGCGTCCGGATACTCGTGCACGATCCGGTCCACGATGCCGTCCTCGCGCAGGTCCACCGCCCGAATCCGCTGGGCGGCAGCCAGTTCCGGGGCGTGCCAGGTGTCGCGGTAGACGATCTCGCTCGCACCCTCCGGCGGCAAGGGGGCCAGCCAGCCATTGGCGGCGGCCAGCACCCGATCGGCGGGCAGGAGGGCCAGCGCGCCGCCGCCCGTGCCCTGCCCCAGCAGCACCGAGACGGTCGGGGTGTCCAGGGTGACGAGATCGGCGATGCAGCGGGCGATCTCGGGGGCCAGACCCCGCTCCTCCGCCTCCCGGGACAACGACGCACCCGCGGTGTCGATCACCAGGACCAGGGGGACGCGCAGTTCGGCGGCCAGATGCATGCTGCGCCGGGCCTCCCGCAGCGCCGCCGGGCCCATGGTGTGCTCCGGCGACTGACCCGCGCGGTCGTGGCCGAATACGATGCACGGCTGACCCCGGAACCGGGCCAGGGCGTGCGCCACCGTGCGGTCCAGCTCGCCTTGTCCGGTGCCGGACAACGGAACTCGATCGGTGACGTGGCGCAGCAGCTCACGAATGCCCGGACGATCCCCGCGCCGGGAGATGAGCACCGTCTGCCAGGCGTGCACCTCGGCGGTGTCCAGCACCGCGATACCGCCGCGCTCCTGCGGACCCGCCAGAAAGGAACCCGACCCGAGTGCGGGTGGCAGTGCGTCACCAGCCTTTTCGGGCAGCGGAGCCGGACCGTCGCACAACACGGTGAGCGCCCGATGCACGATGCGACGGAACACCGGCACCGGCACGACACCGTCGATAACGCCGTTGCGGTAAAGGTTTTCGGCGGTCTGCACGCCCTCCGGGAACTGTTTCCCGTACAGCGCCTTGTAGACCCGCGGCCCCAGGAAGCCGACCAGCGCGCCCGGTTCGGCGAATGTCATGTGCCCCAACGACCCCCACGACGCGAACACCCCGCCCATGGTCGGATCGCGCAGATACACCAGATACGGATGCCCCGCCGCCTTGTGCACCGCCAGCGCCCCCGCCACTTTCACCATCTGCACGAAAGCGACTGTGCCCTCCTGCATTCGGGTCCCGCCGGAGGTCGGCGAGGCGAGCAGCGGCAAGCCCAGCTCGGTCGCGCGCTCCACCGCGGACACGATCCGCTCGGCGGCGGCCACCCCGATCGACCCCGCGAGAAACGCGAACTCGCACGCGATCACGGCAACGCGCCGTCCGCGCAGCAACCCCTCCCCGGTGAGCACCGCTTCATCGGTGCCCGCCGTTGCCGCGGCAGCCAGCAAATCCTCGCGATACCCGGGCGACGCCGCCACCGGCACCGGTGGCCGATCCCAGCTCACGAAGGAACCGGGATCCAGCAATTCGCCCAGCAACTCCCGCGCCGTGATCGTCACGGCGCGAGCTTATAGCCTGCGCGGCTCAGTAACCCTGAACGACCTTGCGCAGTGCGTACTCGGTGACCGCGACCAGAGCCTGCTTCACCGGCTCCCGACGACGGGCGTCGATCGAGAGGATCGGCACGTCCGCGGGCACCGCCAGCGCCTGACGGATGTCCTCCACCGGATACCGTGGCGCATCATCGAATTCGTTGATGGCCACCAGGAAGGGTAGGTTGCGCGCCTCGAAGTAATCGACGGCGGCGAAACTGTCCTCCAGCCGGCGGGTGTCGACCAGCACCACCGCGCCGATGGCGCCCTTGATCAAGTCGTCCCACATGAACCAGAAGCGGTACTGGCCCGGCGTACCGAACAGGTACAGCACCAGGTCATCGGCCAGGCTGATGCGGCCGAAGTCCATGGCCACCGTGGTGGTGGCCTTCGACGGGACACCGGTCAGGGAGTCCACGCCCACACTGGCATTGGTCACCAACGCCTCGGTGCGCAGCGGAACGATCTCCGACACGGCACCGACCAGGGTGGTCTTGCCGACACCGAAACCACCGGCCACGACGATCTTGGCCGACGTGGGCTTGCTGGTGCGCGTGTCGACTTGTGTCGTCGAATCAAATACGCCGGAGTCCACTGAGAACCCTTTCGATCAGCTCGCGACGTTCATCGTCGCTGGAATCGTCTTTCAAAGTCGCCGATACCCGCACATGGCCGGCATCGATGAGGTCCGCGACCAGCACCCGCGCGACCCCGAGCGGGATGCCCAGACGCGCGGCCACCTCGGCAACCGACGGCGATTCTCTGCACAACTCCACGATTGACGTCTCGATGTTGGTGAGTTCGAACTGCCGCTCGAGGGCGACCGGATGCGATGCGACGAGCGCCTCCAAGGCGAGCTCCACCTTCGGCCGGGTGCGACCGGCCGTCAGTGAATAGGGGCGAACCAGGCTCGGTTCGGCGCTCCCAACGCGTTCGTTGTCTATGTCCATCCCGCCATCAGGAACCCATCGTGACGCGAGGTGTGGCCTGAACCGTCTGGCCCACTCGCTCGACCAACAACGCCATCTCGTATCCGACCTGACCGATGTCACACGAGGTGTTGGTCAGGACCGCCAGATACGAGCCGTCACCGACAGCCATGAGCAGCAGGTAGCCGTGTTCCATCTCGACCACCGACTGCAACACGGTGCCGCCCTCGAACAAGTTCGACACACCCACCGAGAGGCTCGCGAGCCCCGCGGTCACTGCGGACAGCTGTTCGGCACGGTCCACGGGCAGCTGCGCGCTCGCGGCCATCAGCAGGCCGTCGGCGGATACCAGGACCGCGTGCGCAACGCCGGGAACCTCATTGGCGAAGTTCGAAACCAGCCAATCCAGCTGACGCTTCGTACCACCTAGATCGGGGTTCATCGGTCTCCTTTATCTCCGGTTAGGTTCATAGCTTGCATCGCGCGGCCATCCCGGACGCCCTTCTGGTGGCGACTCAGACTTGACCTGATGGATTCTGGGTCTCGGTGGGCCGCCTTGTCAGCGTTTCCGTTCACACCGCCGGGCACAAGTCGGTTACCCGGATCACGTTGCGGCAGACCGGCGGCCGTCCGCCTCTCCGGCGCCGATTGGCTGACCCGGTGTGCGGCCTGCCAGCCCTCGTCGCCCGGCGATTCGAAGGACGAGGCCACCTGGGACCGGTCGGCATTCGGATCGGAGAGCCACGCCGACATCATCTCCGCGAAGATCGGCGTGCCGCCCATGATCGAGTCACCGGGGGCGTCCGTCGGCTGCAAACGCGTCTGGAAGAACGACGCCGCCTTGGCCGGGTTCGACCGGAAGCTGTGACGTCCGGGCTCCTTGACGCCGTCGTCACCGCGCTGCGCCGCTCCACCACTCTGCGCTAGACCGACACCCGGAATCGGGGACGGACGCTGCGGCAACACCGAGCCCGGATCCCGCTGCGGCAGACCGGTAGCGCCGCGCTGCGGCAAGCCACCGTCCCGCTGCGGCAGCGGGTCGTTCAACGGATCACGCTGCGGGAGCGGACCACTCAGCGGATCACGCTGAGTCAGACCACCCGAGAGCGAATCGGCACCCGCGGCGGCCGGGCGCTGCGGCTGACCGGCACCCGGACCACGCTGCGGCAAACCACTACCGGAATCCCGCTGCGGCAAGCCGTTCGAGCCACGCTGCGGCAGACCACCAGCGGCGGGACCACCATCACGCTGGGGCAGACCACCGGCGGCAGGGCCACCATCACGCTGCGGCAGACCACCCGGACCACGCTGCGGCAGACCGCCCGCGTTCGAATCACGCTGCGGCAGACCACCGGGAGCGGCATCCCGCTGCGGCAGGCCGCCATCACGCGGGGCGAGACCGTCCCGCGGACGCAGACCCTGCTTGTCCGAATCCTGTGCGGCAAGACCATTGGCCCCGTCGCGCTGCGGCGCGGCACCACGCTGCGGGAGACCACCCGGCGCTCCCGGACCACGCTGCGCCGGAGCGCCATTGGCACCGGGCTGACGGGTCGGCAGACCACCCGCGGCCGAATCACGTGGCGGCAGACCACCGGCAGCGGAGTCACGCTGCGGGAGACCACCAGCGGCAGAGTCACGCGGCGGCAGACCACCGGCGGCAGAGTCACGCTGCGGGAGACCACCAGCAGCAGGGTCGCGCGGCGGCAGACCACCGGCGGCAGGCTCACGACGGGTCGGGCCCGAGTCCGCGCCACGCGGCGCGGGAGCGCCATTGGCGCCCGGCTCACGCTGCGGCATACCGCTGGGGGCGGAACGCTGCGGCTGTCCCAGCCCGGCCTCACGACCGGGGGCGCCATTGGCGCCCGGCTGACGGGTCGGCAGACCACCCGGCCCGGCCGGAGCCGCGCCCGGCGCGGATTCCCGCGACGGCGGAAGACCCACAGAGGGATTGCGCTGCGGCATCGCACCGGTCTGACCCGGCTGCGGCGCTCCCCCCTGCCCCGGACCACGCGGCGCGGGTCCCGGCTCCCCCGGTGCGCCCGGTCGCGGCGGCATGCCGCCCGGAGCACCTTGACGCTTGAGCATATTGGCGGCGAGGCCGCCCCGCGGCTGCGCCGGGGGCTCGCCCTGGCTGCGCTGCGGAAGGTTGGATCCCGGCTGAACGGCGGGCGCGGACGGACCGTTCGCACCCGGATCCCGCACGGGTAGGCCCGGTCTCGCACCGCCCGGCGCGGAACCGCCCGGCGCGGACACGGTGTGCTTGACGGTCGGACCGTTCACACCCGGCTGACGGGTCGGCAGACCGCCCGGCACCTGGGCGCCCGGCT
Source organism: Nocardia sp. CA-136227 (assembly GCF_050955695.1). Taxonomy (NCBI): domain Bacteria; kingdom Bacillati; phylum Actinomycetota; class Actinomycetes; order Mycobacteriales; family Nocardiaceae; genus Nocardia; species Nocardia sp. CA-136227. The sequence continues at coordinate 775,896 of NZ_CP192081.1, read as the reverse complement.
GGCGAGTGGGCAGACCGGTCGCGGCGCTCGCCGCGGCCGGAGCCGGAGCGGGGCTCGGGGCGGCGCCCGCCGCCGTGCCCGCCGGAATCGGCCCGCTCACACCCGGATCCACGGTGACCATGACATTGCCGGTCGCCGTGCGGGTGACCGCGCGCATCTGCATGGAGGCCGGGGCACCGGCCTGATTGCCCGCACCCTGCGGCGCGGACGCCGTCGGGGCCGGGGCGGGAGCCGGCTGCTGCTGACCCTGCTGCGGCGGCACCGAGATGGCGCCACCCGGCGAGACGATCAGCGGCTTGGGCACGTGCACGGTGACGGTCACACCCGGATCCCGGGCGGTGTCGAAGGTCGGGCGCAGGCGCACGGTCAGGCCGTGGCGCTCGGCCAGGCGGCCGACCACGAACAGACCCATGTGACGCGCGGTGTCCGGGCCGACCTCGGCCACGGCCTCCAGTCGCCGGTTGATCTCGGCCATCTCGGCCGGGGGCATACCGATACCGCGGTCCGCGACCTCGATCAGCAGACCCTGATCGTGGGCCTGGGCGAAGGTGAACTTGACGTCGGTCTCCGGCGGAGAGGCGCGCAGCGCGTTGTCCAGGAGCTCGGCGAACAGGTGCGCGAGGTCGGACGCGGCGGGCTCGACCAGCGAACCGCGCGGGGTGGCGCCCAGCTTGACGCGCTCGTAGTCCTCCACCTCGGAGATGGCGGCGCGCAGCACGTCGGCGATCTCGACCGGCGCGGACTTGGTCCGGCGCTGCTTGGTACCGGCCAGAATCAGCAGGTTGTCGCCGTTTCGCCGCATACGGGCGGCGAGGTGGTCGAGACGGAAGAGGTTCTCGAGCAGGCGCGGGTCCTTCTCGTCGTACTCCATCGCCTCGATGAGCGAGAGCTGATGGTCGACAAGGGACTTGGAGCGCCGCGCCAGGGTCTCGAACATGTCGTTGACCTGGGTACGCATGGCGGCCTGGTCGGCGGCCAGGCGCAGCGCCTGACCGTGGATGTCGTCGACGGCGCGAGCCAGCTGGCCGACCTCTTCGTCGGTGTGCACCGGCATCGGTTCCAGCGGAACGTCTTCGGGGTCGGCGCCCTCACGCAGCGCGGAGACTTCCTGGCCGAGGTCGTATTCGGCGACGCGCAGGGCGGCCAGGCGCAGACGGCGCAGCGGGACGATCATCGCGCGCGCGATCAGCACGGCCAGCGCCAAGGCGCCGAGGATGGTGGCGATCACGATGATCGAGTAGCGGATGGCGTCCGAACGGGCCGCCGCCGCCAGGTCGTCGACTCGGGACACGATGTCCTTGGTCGCGCCCGCCGCGATCGACTGATAGCCGTTGATGCTCGCGACCAGCGAGTCCTTCAGTTCGGCCACCGGCAGCTGACCGGCCAGCGCCTGCGGGCCGTTCACCAGCTGCACGCGGGTGTCCGCGCCACGCTGCAGATCGGCGATGGTCGCGTCGCCGTCCGGGAAGCGGTGGGCCAGCACGGCGAGCATCTGCCGCTCGGTGCTGACACTGATCTGGATGTCCTTGAGGCCATCCTTCGGGTTGCTGCGGAGCGCCTCCGCCATGCCGGCGACCTCGTTGAACAGCATCCATCGGGTGTTCAGCGAGTCGACCAGGCGCAGCTTGGACTGGTCCACGTTCTTGTCGGCGATGGTCGCCACGATGGATTCCACCGTGCGCACGCTGTCGCCACGAATCCGCTCGACCTGGGCGACGGTGTCGGGAATCGACTTCGAGGGCGCGAGGCCCTGCGCCCGGATCGCCTTGGCGCCCACGATCATCTCGTCCAGCGCCGAACGGGCGGTGGGGAGGTCACTCAGCCGGGTCGCGGCCTTCTCGGCGAACGAGATCGCCGTATCCAATTGAGTGAGTTCCGGGTCGGAGGTCAAGGACTGGGTCGGGCCCAGCATGACCATCTGGCCACTGGCCACCTGCGCCGCGTCCGCACTGAGACCGGTGATCGCCGGGATCACCCCGACGTGGTCGGTCGCCGTCGAGAGCCTGCTCGAATCGGCGAACTCCGCCGAGATCCTGGACGCACCCAGCACAACAGCGACCAACAACGGCACGGCGAGCACCGCCGTGACCTTCCATCGCAGGTCCCAGTTGCTCAGCGCCCAGCGCTTATTGCTGCCGGACCTAGCGGCGTCACGCATCTCCCACTCACTTTCCAAACTGGCCCCAGCCACGCGCCATCAGCGAGCCTCCGAGCGATCGCACGCTCGGCTCGACAGACGGAGCTGACCGAGAACGGCGGCTGGCCGAGAAATTGCGTCCATGACGGCCGAAATATGTGACATGCGATTCTAACGGATCAATAACTTCTTGTGTGACCTCTTGGCAACCACCGGTCCCTGACCTGCCTATTCCAGGCAAAATCAAAGGTCGCGGCGCCCGCCCGGACGTCGCGTGAAGTCTGCCACAATCAGGCTGATCTATCGAGGCGGGCATCTTCAGCGCTTCTCAGGACACAAGGCGGAGCTAGGGAGTCACCGGGTTGAACGCGAAGCAGGAGTACCGACCGGCGTATCAGCTGAGCCTGGTCGATCCCTCGGAGTTCTGGCGCACCGCGGCCGAATCCATCAGCTGGGACGTGCCTCCCACCCAGATTCTCGATACTGCCGCCCGCCCGGCGGCGCGGTGGTTTCCCGACGCTCGCCTCAACACCTCCTACAACGCGCTGGATCGACATGTGCGCGAGATCACAACTCCCAAAGGCTCTCTCGAAGGCCAGGAGGGAGGCCGCGCCCAACAACCGGCCCTAATATACGACTCGGCTATGACCGGGTCCAGGCGGATTTACACATATCGGGAGTTGCTCGACGAAGTCGCCCGATTTGCCGGATCCATGCTGCGACTGGGCGTCAAGACCGGTGACCGCGTCGTCATCTATATGCCGATGATTCCCGAGGCCGTGATCGCCATGCTCGCCTGCGCCCGGATCGGCGCGGTGCACTCGGTGGTCTTCGGCGGTTTCGCCGCCCACGAACTCGCGGCCCGCATCGACGACGCCGAACCTGTGTTGATCATCACGGCCTCCGGCGGCCTGGAACCCGGACGCCGCATCGAATACCCGCCGATCGTGCTCGCCGCCCTCGACCTCGCCGAGACCACCGCCCCGAGAACCGTGCTGGTCAAGCAGCGGGAGGGCTTCCCGACCCTTCGCTTTCCGGCCGAGCAGGCGGCGACCGACTCGCTGCCCGCCTCCAGCGAGACCGTGGTGGCCCGGTGGCTCGATTGGGACGAGGCGCAGATCGGGGCGGAACCGGCCGATCCGGTGTCGATGGCCGCGACCGATCCCCTCTATATCCTCTACACCTCCGGCACCACCGGGAAACCCAAGGGCGTGGTGCGCGACAACGGCGGCCACGCGGTCGCCATGGCCTGGTCCATGCGCAATATCTACGAGGTCGGCGCGGGGCAGACCATGCTCACCACGTCCGATATCGGCTGGGTGGTCGGGCACTCCTACATCGTCTACGCGCCGCTGCTGGTCGGGGCCACCACCGTGCTCTACGAGGGCAAGCCGATCGGGACCCCCGACGCGGGCACCTTCTGGCGGTTGGTCGACGAGTACCAGGTGGATGTGATGTTCACCGCGCCGACCGCGCTGCGGGCCATCCGCCGCGCCGACCCGGACGCCGCGCTCGCCCATCAGCACGATCTGTCCCGGCTGCGGGCGCTGTTCTGCGCCGGGGAACGCCTGGACCCGGCCACCTACGAGTGGACCGTGGAGACCCTGCTCGCCGACCGCCCCGACTGCCCGGTGGTGGACCACTGGTGGCAGACCGAGACCGGCTGGCCCATCTGCGCGAACCCGCTCGGACTACAGCAGCTGCCGATCAAGCCCGGTTCGGCGTCTGTGCCGGTGCCCGGGTACCGGCTGCGGGTGCTGGACTCCGAGGGCAACGCGGTCGCCCCGAACACCGAGGGCAATATCGTCATCGGGCTGCCGCTGCCGCCCGGCACCCTGACCACGCTGTGGAAGGACGACGAGAGGTACGAGCGCTCCTATCTCTCCGCGTACCCCGGCCACTATCTGACCGGGGACTCCGGCTATTTCGACGAGGACGGCTACCTGTTCGTCCTGGGCCGCAGTGACGACGTCATCAATATGGCCGGGCACCGGCTGTCCGCGGGCGGGATCGAGGCGGCCATCGCCGGGCATCCGGCCGTGGCCGAGACCGCGGTCGTCGGCATCCCCGACGAGCTCAAGGGACAGCGGCCGATCGGGTACGTGGTGCTCAAGACCGGCGTCGACCTGGAGCCCGAGCGGCTGCGCGCGGAGATCATCGACCGGGTGCGGGAGCGGGTCGGGGCCATCGCCACCCTCTACGACGTGGTCGTGGTCACCTCGCTGCCCAAGACCCGGTCGGGAAAGATCCTGCGCCGCACCATGCGTCAGATCGCCTCGGGTGAATCCTTCGAGGTGCCGCCGACCATCGACGACGCCACCATGCTGCCCACCCTGGAGAAGCAGATCCGCGACGCGGTGACCTTGATGGAGGACAAGGAGCGCATCGCCGCCGCCGATGCCGCGGTCGCCACCACCCCGATCCGCCGCCCGGACCCGGCCGCCGCCGATCCGGCCGCTCAGCCCGGGGATCAAGCCGTCTCGGGCTAGCCTCAGAGTCTTTTCAGAATTGGCTCATCGACCTCCTAGAGCGGTCGTTTAGCGTCGGTCGGGCGCGCGGGAATCGCGCGCGCCCCGTTGCTGTGCCTACTGAGAAGAAGGTCGCTGTATGAGCTTCGTCCGTAATCGTCGTGCCGGTGTGCTCTTCGGAGCCGGTGCGGTCGCCGCCGTCGCCCTCGCCTTCGCGCCCGCCACCGCCTCCGCCTCACCCGCGGATCTGGTTGCGCCGCTCCTGAACTCCACCTGCAGCTTCGCCCAGGTGGACGCCGCCCTGCACGACAAGTCCCCGATGCTGGCCCAGTACCTCGATCAGAACCCTGGCTACAAGGCGGAATTGAAGGCCAAGTTCGACCTCTCCCCCGCCGAGCGACAGGCCGAGCTCGACCAGTACCTGCGCGACAACCCGGACGCCGCCAACCAGGCCGCGAGCGACCCGCGCGCCGGTGGAATCGCCGCCACGATCCAGCAGGTCGCCGATTCCTGCCACAACTACTGACAGCCCGGCTGCCAGAATGGAGCCCGTGGTCGAACGCGGTGAGGTACCAACAGTCCTGGTCGTCGACGACGATGAGGACGTGCTCGCATCGGTCGAGCGCGGGCTCCGGCTGTCCGGTTTCCGGGTGGTGATCGCCCGGGACGGGGCGGCGGCGCTCCGCAGTGTCAATGAATTCGCCCCGGACGCGGTTGTGCTCGATATGAACATGCCGATCCTGGACGGGGCGGGCGTGGTGACCGCGCTGCGGGCCATGGGCAACGAGGTGCCGATCTGTGTGCTGTCGGCCCGCAGTTCGGTGGACGACCGCATCGCCGGGCTGGAGTCGGGGGCCGACGATTACCTGGTCAAACCGTTCGTGCTCGCCGAGCTGGTGGCGCGGATCAAAGCGCTGCTGCGGCGGCGCAGTGACGTACCGGCCTCCGCGATCCCGGGCGCGATCACCGTGGGGCCCTTGGAAGTCGATGTCGCGGGCTATCGGGCGCTGCTGCACGGCACCGAGATCGAGCTCACCAAGCGCGAATTCGAGTTGTTGTCGACGCTGGCCCGCAGCGCCGGGGTGGTGCTGAGCCGGGAACGGCTGCTGGAACTGGTGTGGGGCTACGACTTCGCGGCCGACACCAATGTGGTGGACGTGTTCGTGGGTTATCTGCGGCGCAAGCTCGAGGTCGAGGGCGCCCCGCGCCTGCTGCACACCATCCGCGGCGTCGGGTTCGTCCTGCGGGCGCCGAAATGACGTCCGCGGCGGGCCCTTCCGCGCCCGGGGGCAGCCGCCGCCGCTGGTCCTACACGCTGCGGGTGCGCGTCGCCGCCGCCGCGGCGCTGGGCGCGACCGTCATCGTGGCGATCCTGAGCTGGATCACCATCTACGCCATCGGCCGCAGCAATATGGCCCAGGCCGATCAGCAGTTGTCGATGGTGTCGCGCCTGGTGCTGATCCAGCCGGTCTTCGCGGTCAATGTGGTCGACATCCTCGCGCCCAACAAGGAAATGGCGCTGACGGTCCGCCTGAACGACCGCGCGCTGGCCAGTACGCCGGTGAAACTGCCGGTGCTGCCGGTCGGCAATGCCACCGTCACCGTGGACGGCAATGCCTACCGGGTGCTCACCACCACCGAGGCGCAGCCCGCGGGACAGGTTGTGTCCCTGGGCATTCCGACCAATCAGACCGAGAAGACCATCAATGAGCAGCGACGCTGGGTGTACCTGGCCGCGGCGCTCGCGGTGACCGCGTCGGCGGGGCTGGGCTGGCTGTTCGGCGGGCGCGCGGTGCGGCCCATCGTGAAACTCACCCGGGACCTCGACGAGCGCGGGCCAACCGGGGAATCGGAAGTCCCGCTCTCGGTGGACGGTTCGGGCGTGAAGGAGGCGGACAAGCTCGCCGAGGCCGTCAACACGCTGCTGGAACGGGTGGACCGGGCGCAGACCGAGACCGCCACCGCGCTCGAGACCGCCCGCGATTTCGCGGCGGTGTCCGCGCACGAACTGCGCACCCCGCTCACCGCCATGCGCACCGACCTCGAGGTGCTCAGCACCCTGGACCTGAACGAGGAACAGCGCCGCGAGATCCTCACCGACCTGCAACGCGGTCAGAACCGGGTGGAGACCACGCTGGCCGCGCTGGAACGGCTGGCCGCCGGCGACCTCACCCACGAACGCGACCACGTGGTCACCGACGTGGTCGAGCTGTGCGACGCCGCCGCCCACGACGCCATGCGGCACTTCCCGCAGCTGAGGGTGTGGATCGAGGCCGACGCCGAGCTCGTCACCCGGGGACTGCCCACCGGGCTGCGGCTGGCCGTGGACAACGCGCTCACCAATTCCGCGCGGCACGGCGGGGCCACCGAGGCGCTGGTGACGGCGCATCGCGCGCCCGACGGACGCATCGTGATCACCGTCGACGACAACGGCCGCGGCCTGCCCGCCCACGAGCGGGAGCAGGTGTTCGCGCGCTTCTTCCGGGGCAGTCAGGCCACCAAGGGCGGGTCCGGGCTGGGTCTGGCGCTGGTGGCGCAGCAGGCCCAATTGCACGGCGGCCGAGCCTATTTCGACGATGGCATGCTGGGTGGGGTGCGGCTGGTGCTGGAGCTCCCCGATCGCGGGGCGTGGCCGCCGCCACCCGCGCGGATGTGAACGCACCGGTCTTTACCGAACTCTCAGACATCCATCAGAGCAGCGGACATACCCGGCCTCTACGGTCTGAATCGTGTTCGGAAAACGTGCTCGCTGGGTCCTGATCGTCCTGCTGCTCGCCGCCGCGGTCGCGGCGAGCGTCGTCGGCATCGGCCGCCTGCGGACCGCGCCCACGGCGGTCGCGCTCGTCAACGGCGATTCCGGCCCGCTGGGCGCGCGCATCGCGAAGGACTTGCAGGCCAGTGGAATCCGGCACTGGGAGGTGGTCGACGAGGCGAGCCCCACGGACTACGCCGCGGTGATCACGCTGCCCGCCGACCTGACCGCCGACATCAACTCCCTGGTCACCGACAAGCCGAAGAAGGCTCAGGTCACCGTGGCCACGCACGACCGCGCCGACCCGAACCTGGTCAACGACGCGGTGAGCGAGGTGACCAAGAAGGTCAGCGCGGCCGGGCTGGACACCCTGTTCTCGACCATGAACACCGCGCGCCTGCAGGTGTCGCAGATCGCCGGGACCTCGGGCATGCTGAGCGCGGGCGTGCAGGCGGCCGCGGACGGCGCGCAGCAGTTCTCCGGCGGCGCGGATCAGCTGACCGATTTCCTGGCGCAGGCGAAAGCCGGTGCGGGGCAGCTGACTTCGGGAATCGACGCCCTGAACACCACCCTGTCGGCGGCGACCACGCAGGCGAATCAGCTTGCCACGGCGCTGGATTCGACCGGCGTCACCATGTGGCAGGTCTCGCAGGCGGCGAGTGCGCTGTCGGGCGGGTTGAACGTGGTGGTGCCGTTGTTGCAGGGGCTGCCGATCGCCACGGATCCGCAATTGGCGAGTGTGATCACCCAATTGCAGGGTCTGCGCAATATCGCGAATCAGGCGGATGTCCAGCTCAGTGGCTTCGCGAATCTGACAGGCACGCAAGTCACTCCGGATACCAAGGTCGGGCAGCTGCTGCGCGACGCGGCCGGACGACTGAATGACGCAAGCGCCCAGTTGAATCAGGGCGCGTCGCTCGCACAGAGCATTCCCGCGATCGCCGATCAGGCCGGCGCCCAGCTGGTCACCGCCATGCAGGCACTGACCGGCGGCGTGGCCCAATTGCAGTCCGTCACCAAGCTTCTGAGCAATCAGACCAACCAGGCCATGGGCGCGCTCCCCCAGCTCGGCGTGCCGCAGCAGACCGTGATCGCGGCCGCCCTCACCGATCCCGTGGACATCGTGCGAAAATAACGTTCGCAAACAATTAGCAACGATCGGCGGTTCGCCGGAGTACACTGTGCCCGAATTGCTCTAATCGACCCGTTTCATGAGCTCGTCCGCTTCATCCGCATCTTGGCTCCACTCAGCGCCCGGTATCGGAGAGGAAACGATCGTGAGCATGCTCATCGCCGCACACGACATGTACGGCACGGTTCTCGCCCAGCTCGGCAATCCCACCGCGGAAACCCCGCCCATGGCGGACAAGATGATGAAGATGTTCCGCTACTTCACCTGGTTCACCCAGATGTCCGGCATCGCGGCCATCACCTACGGTGGCGGGCGTTTCGCCTGGGAGAAGTGGGGCGGCGGCTCGGCCTCGCCCAAGATGGTCGCCAACGCGATGCTGGGCGGCGCGACCGCCACCAGCGCGGGAACCATCATGAACGCCATCGTCGGCTAGGGATTCGGGAGACAATGCGGGGGCCATACCCCCGCATCCTCTTGGGGAGGAACCGATGACCTACGGCAACGATCCCTACTCGCAGCAGCCGCAGCAGCCGGGCTTCGGGCAGCAGCCACCCGGATACGGGCAGCAGCCACCTGGGTACGGGCAGCAGCCGCCTCCCGGTTACGGCCAGCAACCGCCCGGTGGCGTCCCCGGGCAGCCCGGGGGCTACGGCTACCAGCCCGGCTACGCCGCGTACCCCGCCCCGCCCTACGCCAGCTGGGGCGCGCGGGTCGGCGCGTATCTGATCGACCGGCTGATCGTGTTCGTGCCCGCGGCCATCTTCTACGCGCTCGGCTTCGTCATCGGGTTGAAGGACGCCGACTGCGTGACCGAGCAGACCGACACCTCCTACAGCACCAACTGCTCGGGCGGGCTGTCGGGCGCGGGCGTCGCCCTCATCGTCGTCGGCGCCCTCATCGCCCTGGTCGGCGCGCTCTGGCTCATCTACAGGGAGGGCACCACCGGCCAGACGCCCGGCCGGAAGATGCTCAATATCAAGCTCGTTCGCGAAACGGACGGCCAGGTGCTGGGCTTCGGTATGGCCTTCGTCCGCCAGCTCTGCCACTTCGTGGACAGCCTCGCCTGCTATATCGGCTGGCTGTGGCCGATCTGGGACGCCAAGCGGCAGACCTTCGCCGACAAGATCATCGGCAGCATCGTGGTCAAGGTCTGAGACCGACGACGGAGACAACAGTGCCCGCCGCGCGGAATGCGCGGCGGGCACGTGTTTTTCAGCGACCCGGAGGCGTCAGTTCACGACGTCCAGCAGGTCGATGACGAAGACCAGGGTCTTGCCCGAGAGCTGGTGACCGCCGCCGGCCTCGCCGTAGGCCAGCTTCGGCGGGATGGTCAGCTGGCGACGGCCGCCCACCTTCATGCCGGGGATGCCGTCCTGCCAGCCCTGGATCAGGCCGCGCAGCGGGAAGACGATCGACTCGCCACGGTCCCAGGAGGCGTCGAACTGCGCGCCGGAGTCGTACTCGACACCCACGTAGTGGACATCGACGGTGTCGCCGGGCTTGGCTTCACTGCCCTCACCCACGACGAGGTCCTTGATCACGAGCTCGGCGGGGGCGGGGCCGTCCTGAAACTCGATTTCCGGCTTGCTGCTCATGGGCTGTCCTCTTCGATTAGGGGATCGGAACGTGATCTACCCTATGCCCCGCCCATTCGCCCGCCCCGAGCGGAGGCGAAAATGGGCGCGTGGCCGAAGTGATCGATATCGACGACCCCGCCGATCCCCGGGTCGCCGATTTCCGCGACCTCAATAACGCCGACCGCCGGCCCGATCTGCCGGGCGGAAAAGGCCTGGTGATCGCGGAGGGCGTGGTGGTGGTGCAGCGCATGCTGGCGTCGCGGTTCACGCCGTTCGCATTGTTCGGCGTCGCGAACCGATATGAGCAGCTGCGCGAGGATCTCGCGGCCGTGGATATTCCGTATTACCGGACCAGTGCCGCGGTGATGGCGGAGGTCGTGGGATTCCATTTGAATCGAGGCGTGCTCGCGGGGGCTTATCGGCCGCGTGAACTCGGCGCCGCGGAAGTACTGGAGGACGCGCGCACCGTCGCGGTGCTCGAGGGCGTGAACGACCACGAGAACATCGGTTCCGTCTTCCGCAACGCGGCCGGACTCGGCGCGGACGCGGTGCTGTTCGGCGACCGCTGCTCGGATCCGCTGTACCGGCGCGCCGTGCGCGTGTCCATGGGGCACGTGCTGCGGGTGCCGTTCGCCCAGCTGCCGCCGTTCCCGGCGGGCCTGGAGGTGCTGCGCGAGCGCGGTTTCCAGATCGTCGCGCTCACCCCGAACCCGAAGGCGGGCACCCTCGCCACCTCCATGACCGGCGACCGGGTGGCGCTGCTGCTCGGCGCGGAGGGCCCCGGCCTGACCGAGGAGACCATGCGCGCCAGCGACATTCGGGCCCGCATCCCTATGACTCCCGGCACCGATTCCCTTAATGTGGCGACAGCGGCCGCCATGGCCTTCTACGAGAGAGTGCGTGCGCTGTGAGTCATCCGCCCGACGGACCGTACGGATATGGATATTCCGAACCCACGCCCTGGGCCAGCGGCATCGCCGTGGTCGTCATGGTGGCGGCGCTGACCGCGACGGGCGTGTACGCCTTCGGGGCGGCGCTGGCGCAGATCCATCCGCTGCTGTCGGTGGTGGTCAATCTGATCGCGGTGGGCGGGGCCGCGCCGACGGCCTGGCGCTGGCGGTTCGCCCCGGTGACCCGCTGGGTGATCGCGGGACTGGGCGTGGGCGTGCTGGTGGCCTGGCTGAGCCTGCTGCTGTCCTGAACCTGCCGGGAGAATTCGGTCAGGAGACGCGGTCCCGGCCGCGCAGCCAGCCGAACAGTCCGCGCCTGCCGTTGCCGTGCTCGATCGGGGGTTCCGGTGCGCTGTCCAGCCGCGGCGCTTCACCCTTGGGGTACAGCGAGAATCCGCAGACCTCGATCTGCTCGGAGGTCAGGGCGTCCGCGGAAGTTTTGCCGCGGTAACGGAATCCGAGCCACTGCTCGTTGGCGGCGTCCGCGAAGGCGGGCGGATCGAAGGGCAGCAGCTGCGGGTCGAGCAGTTCGCCGGGGGTGAGGACGATCGGATGCTCGCCCGCCCAGTACGGCCGCTCCCAGACCCGTGGCATGCCCTCGTCCTCGAGGATATTGACCCGGGTCGCGCTGAAGGAGCGGCGGAATTCGCCACGCTCCCAATGCGCGAACGCCCCCCAGCCCAGCGACAGGTCGTAGGAGATCAGGTAGGTCTGCTCGGAGGCGAGCGGGCGGACCAGCAGTTCGGGCAGCCGGGTGGGCCGCGGCAGCGCGGCCTGAGTGGAACACACCACCGTGACGCCGGGATAGCAACCGATGTACATGGATTCGGGGTCCGGGCCGGCCCACACCTTCATGCTGCCGGAGGCGGCGGGCACCACGTCCCGGTCCGGATTGAGCTGCCGGGCGAGCGCGAAGGCGGCATCGGGATCGGGTCCCGGATGCGCGCGCAGCACGGCCACCGGATCGGGGGCGTCGACGTACCACAGGGATGAGACCGTTGATGGCACCGACGTCACCTCCCTCGCGCACTGGCTACTTTTGAGCAACGCATAGCGGCCGGTCGGGGCCGACATCGATCGGCCGGGACCGACCCGCCAACAGGATTGAATCTACCCCCGCGACAGCCCGAAATGCGGCTGTTGCCAACGCCGTTTCGCGGCGCGGCGACGAACGACCTGCCGGAAGATCAGCAACCCTCCGGCATTCGCGAAGATCGAAAAAGCGTCAGCGACTCGAGCCGAACGCGATCAGTGACCCGAGCTGCGCACGCCTAGGAGCACGTCCTCCCAGGACGGCATCGGCGCCTTACCGCCACGCTTGGCCCGATTCGGCTTCTGCGCGTTGGACTTCGCCGCGGGCTGCGCGGGAGCCGGGGCCGGCGCCGGTTCCGGCGTGGGCTCGGCGGCCGGAGCCGGAGCGGGCGGGGTGGCGGGCGGCGCCGGGGCGGCCGCCGCCGGAGTCGCGGGCTGCGCCGGAGCCGCCGGTTCCTTCGCTGCCGGAGCCGGAGCGGGAGCGGGAGCGGGAGCGGCCGCGGTGGTCACCGGCACGGTGCCGTCACCGACCGCGGCGCGCTGCTCGTAGTAGTCATCCACGTTCTGCTGCTGGGCGACTCGCGCGGGGGCGGGCTCGTAGTCGGAGCCGCGCTCCTCACGCACCGCGGGCGCGGGCGCGGGGACCGTCTCCACCACCGGATCGGTCTGGTCCGGCAGGATGGTCGCCAGGCCGCGCAGGGCCCGGCCGAAGTCGGGGTCGATGAGGTCGGAGGCCGGATCGTCGAGCGGCACCACGGAGCCGCCGTGCGCGTCGGGCTGGTAGCGCCAGTGCGCGGCGATCACCGAACGGCCCGCCTGCCACTGCAATTGGGCCACCCAGTAGCCCTTCTCGTCTTTCCAGGCGTCCCATTCGGCGACCTCGATATTGTGGCCGCGCTCGGCGAACGCGGCCGACACGATCTCGATCAGGGTCTCCACGGCGGGGCCGTCGTTGCGGACCGGGTGGGCCTTCTGCGCCAGCTCCGCGGCCCGGGCGCGTTCCAGCAGAACGGGATACGCGAAACGTTCGACGCGAGACAGCGGCATGCCCGACTCTTCGGTGACCTGCTCCACCGAGGCGCCGGCACGGATACGAGCCTGGATATCGCGAGGGCGCATCGTGGCTTCCGTTTCGATCTCGATTTGGCCGAATCGGGCAAGATCTCCGCGGGCAGCGGCGCGCAGTTTATCGTCGGCGGCAAGCCGGTACTTCTGGCCGCTCTCCGTATCGATGCATACGATATGCGTGGAATCGGGCGTCAATCCGATTACTCGAAGTTCACGCACCGTTACCTCCTGTTCGCTGCGCAACTCACAGCTATAGCTAGGCTCGCGACACCGCCCACGTTCTGGAACAGTAGTGCACTTCTGTGAATCATGGGGCAAGACACGCGGCGCGGAAATCTGTTCCCAGACTTCCGCGCCGCATTAGTGTGATCGATTCGCCTCAGCTCCGAAACCGGGTTTCGCGAGGAGCGTTCGCCCGGTCAGATGCCATTTCTACTGCTCAGCCGAGCTTTTCGACGACCCAGTCGACGCAGCGGGTCAGCTGCGACACATCGTCGGGGTCGATGGCCGGGAACATGCCGACACGCAGCTGGTTACGACCCAGCTTCCGGTACGGCTCGGTGTCCACGATGCCGTTGGCGCGCAGCACCTTCGCGACCTGCGCGGCGTCCACGCTGTCGGCGAAGTCGATGGTGCCCACGACCTGCGAGCGCAGCGCCGGGTTGCCGACGAACGGGGTGGCGTACTCGCTGGTCTCGGCCCACGAGTACAGACGCGAGGAGGAGTCGGCGGTGCGCTTCACTGCCCAGTCCAGACCGCCATTGCCGTTCATCCACTCGATCTGGTTGGCGAACAGCAACAGGGTGGCAAGCGCCGGGGTGTTGTAGGTCTGGTCCTTGGTGGAGTTGTCGATCGCGATCGGCAGCGACAGGAACTCCGGGGTCCAGCGACCCGAGTTCTTGATCTCCTCCACGCGCTCCAGAGCCTTCGGGCTCATCAGCGCGATCCACAGGCCGCCGTCGGAGGCGAAGCACTTCTGCGGGGCGAAGTAGTACACGTCGGTGTCGGCGATGTTCACCGGCAGACCGCCCGCGCCGGAGGTGGCGTCGATGGCGACCAGGGCGTGCTCGGAACCGGCCGGACGCGACACCGGGATGGCGACACCGGTCGAGGTCTCGTTGTGGGCCCAGCCGATGAGGTCGGCCGACGGGTCGGAGGTCGGCTCGGGGGCGTCGCCCGGCTCCGACTTCACGACGATCGGGTCACCGATGAACGGGTTGCCCTTGGCGACCGAGGCGAACTTCGAGGAGAACTCGCCGTTGCTCAGGTGCAGCGACTTCTCGCGGATCAGGCCGAAGGCGGCGGCGTCCCAGAACGCGGTGGTGCCACCGTTGCCCAGCACGACCTCGTAGCCGTCGGGCAGGGAGAACAGGTCGCGCAGACCGGAGCGCACCCGCGCCACCACGTCCTTGACCGGCTTCTGCCGGTGCGAGGTACCGAACACCGAAGCGCCGGTATCCACCAGGGACTGCAGCTGCTCGGGGCGGACCTTGGAGGGGCCGCAACCGAACCGTCCGTCGGCGGGCTTGAGATCGTCGGGGATGGTCGGGAACGCAGAGGTCATGGCGACAAGGGTAGTGGGGCTATCACCCGCGCTCACGGCCGGGTCCGGGGTGAAAAAACAATCTCGCCAGCGGGTTCGGCAAACGGCGCGTATCGCTGTGTGCCTCGCCACAGACGCACTACGGTTCAGCACCATGGACATGGCCGCGGACAAGCGACCGAACACCGCATCCGACCACCAGACCGCTCCCGCTCCCGGGCTGTCCCCGGATTCCGCGCGGCCGCGGCCCGACAACGGGCCGCGTCTGGGCCTGCTGGCCCGGCTGTCCTCACAGTTCGGATCGCGCGGCCTGACCCGGCGGGGTCCCGTTCTCGACGACGCCGCCCGCCGGGCGCTGCTGCTGCACGGTCTGGAGGGCACGGCCACCATCCTCGGCGTCCGCGACGGCGGGCCCGCCCCGGAGTTCTGGATGCGGGTCCAGATCGAGGGCCGGCACGGTTACGAGACCCGGGTCCGGCAGCGGGCGGCCGCCGCCGACCGGGAGTGGATGCAGCCCGGCGACGTCGTCTGCTGCCGGGCCGATCCCGCCGATCCCGACCGGGTGGTGCTGTATCTACCCGCGCCGGAGGAGACCTCGCGCACCAATATCGCCAAGATCCTGGCCGACGGCCGGCGCGCCCGCGCGACCGTGCTGGCCGCCACCCCGGTCGCGGCCGATTACAGCGGGCGCGACGATCCGGTGCTGCGGCTGGATCTGGAACTGCACGCCTGGGACGAGCCCGGCCCGTGGCGGGTGCGGGTGGTGCAGCCGGTGCCGCTCTCGGCGCTGGAACTGGTCGATCTGGGCCGTCACCTGGATGTGGCGTTCTTCACCGTGGATCGCGGCGAATCCGTGGCCGTCGACTGGGCGGCCTCCCGGCGCAACTGACCGTCGCGCCGGAGGCGGGTCGAAGTACTAGGGCAGATGCACGAATTGGAAGCCGTTGGCCTTCAGCGCCGGGAGCGCGGCCAGCATGCCCGGACCGGTGCCCGACTTGGGCCGATGCATGTGGGCCAGGGAGATGCCGCCGGACTTGGCTCCCGACATCGCCGACTGCACCTGCGCGGCCGAGGCGGTCGCGCCGAAGTCCGCGTTCACCGTATAGCCGACCGGGGTCTCCCCCAGGTCCTGCACGATCGACACCGCCACCTCGTCGTAGTGGGCGGTGCCGGCGCGGAAGAACCGCGGCCCGTGCCCGGTCAGGGCGGCGATGCGCTGGTGGTTGCCCCACACCTCGTCCACCGCGGCCTGCGCGGAGGCGGTGCCCTTGATCTCGTAGGCGGCGCGGCCGTTCACCGAGAGCGGGCAGTGCGCGGTGCCGTGATTGCCGATCTCGAACAGCGGGTTGGCGGCCAGCTGCCCGGCGCGGGCCGGGTTGGCGTCGATCCAGCGCTTGTTCAGGAACAGGGTGGCCGGGATCTGCTGGGCCTGCAGGAAGGCGAGCAGGTTCTCGTCGATGTCGTTGTTGCCGGGGCCGCCGCAGGCGTCGAAGGTGACGGCGAACTGCTTGCCGGTGGGGTTGAAGCCGGTCAGGATGCCGTCGACGTCGACACCCCAGGCCTTCGGGGTGCGGCCCGCGTACTTGGCCGCGACAGCGTCCGGGGACACCGTGGAGACGGGTAGCCGGGCCGGCGCGGAGGCCGGATCGGCGGCGCCACGCGGTGGATCGAGGATGCGGTCGGACGAGTTGCCGTTCGCCACACCGCATCCGGCGGTGACGAGGCCCGCGGCCAGCGCCGCGCCCGCGGCGAAGAAGCCGCGCCTGGACAGTCCTGCGTCGAGCACCGGAGCAGGTTATGTGAATCCCGGCGCGCAATCTACGGTCTGAATCAGGATTCTCGCCGCCTTCGCGGTCTGGCAACCAATTCGCCACCGCAGTTGGGGCATACGTAATCCATTGTTCGACCACACGATTCACAGAAGGTGCACTCGTAGCTGCAGATCAGCGCCGGACCCTCAGCAGGTAAATGGGCAATCTCGCATCGTTCACAGCGTGTCCGCATTTCCAGCGCCATCCGGTCTCCTCGTCCGCGCGCTTCCGGTCCCCCGTGCGCGAGTGTGATCGATTTCCTTTTCATATCGAAGGCCCGAGTGCCCCAGACTGTAGCCTGCCTGTCCGAATCAACCCTTTTGCAAGGAAACGCATTGACTTACCCGAACAACCCGTACCCGCAGCAGCAGCCGGGGTACGGCTACCCGCCCGCCGATCAGCCCGCCCCGGGCTACGGCGCGCCCCAGCCCGGTTACGCGGCCCCGCCGCCGGGTTACGGCGCACCTCAACCCGCGTACGGCGCACCGCAACCCGCGTACGGCGCGCCCCAGCCCGGCTACGGCGCACCGCAGCAGCCGGCGTACGGCGCTCCCCAGTCACCCTATGGCGCACCGCAACCCGCGTTCGGTGCACCTCAGCCCGGCTACGCTCCGTTCGGGGGGTTCGGAGCGGAGTATGCGGGCTGGGGCGCACGCGCGGGCGCACGCCTGCTGGACGGGCTGATCATCGGAGGCCCGTTCCTGCTGCTGACGATCCTCGCCAACACCGTGGGCACCTCCGAGCCCACCTGCACGACCAGCCAGTACTCGGGCTACACCCGGTGTGACGCCGGGTCCATGAACGCCCTGGGCATCATCTGCGCCCTGATCGGCTTGGTGGCGGTCATCGGCACCGCGCTGTTTTTCGCCTACCAGGAGGGCACGACCGGCCAGACGGTCGGCAAGCGGGCGCTCGGCATTCGCGTGATCCGCGAATCGACCCGCCAGCCAATCGGTTTCGGCATGGCCATCGTGCGCTACTTCGCCGGAAATGTGAACAGTCTGGCCTGCTACCTCGGCTGGCTGTGGCCGCTCTGGGATGAGAAGAAGCAGACCCTGAGCGACAAGATCGTGGGGACGATCGTCGTCAAGGCGTAGGACGAAGAACAATGGCCCGCGGCGAATTCTCGCCGCGGGCCATTGTTCGTTCAGCGCACTCTACTTGTGCGACACCAGGTTCCAGCCGGTGACGGTCTCCGGCTTGCGCGGGGCCGGGCCGGTGTAGATGGCGGCCGGGCGGACCAGCTTGCCGAGCTGCTTCTGCTCCAGGATGTGGGCACACCAGCCGGCGGTGCGGCCACAGGTGAACATGGCGGGCATCATGTGTGCCGGGACCTCGGCGAAGTCCAGGATCACGGCGGCCCAGAACTCGACATTGGTCTCGATGGCGCGGTCGGGGCGACGCTCGCGCAGCTCGGCCAGGGCGGCCTGCTCCAGCGCGGCGGCGACCTCGAAGCGCGGGGCGTCCAGGCGCTGGGCGGTGGCGCGCAGCACGCGGGCGCGCGGGTCCTCGGCGCGGTAGACGCGGTGGCCGAAGCCCATCAGCTTTTCCTTGCGGTCCAGGATGCCCTTGACCAGAGCCCGTGCGTCGCCGGACTTCTCGACCTCTTCGATCATCGGGAGCACGCGGGCCGGGGCGCCGCCGTGCAGCGGGCCGGACATGGCGCCGATGGCGCCGGACAGCGAAGCCGCCACGTCGGCGCCGGTGGAGGCGATGACCCGGGCGGTGAAGGTGGAGGCGTTCATGCCGTGCTCGGCGGCGGACACCCAGTAGGCGTCGATGGCCTCGGTGTGGCGCGGGTCTGGGTCACCCTTCCAGCGGGTCATGAACCGCTCGGTGATGGTGGCCGATTCGTCGATCTTCGACTGTGGCACGGCGGGCTGGTAGATGCCGCGCGCCGACTGGGCGACATAGGACAGCGCCATGACCGAGGCCCGGGCGAGGTTCTCGCGGGCGGTGTCGTCGTCGATGTCGAGCAGCGGCTCGTAACCCCAGATCGGGGCCAGCATGGCCAGACCGGCCTGCACGTCGACGCGGACGTCGCCGGTATGGATGGGGAGCGGGAACGGTTCGGCGGGCGGTAGGCCGCGGCCGAATTCGCCGTCCACGAGCAGGGCCCAGACATCACCGAAGGTGACCCGGTTACCGACCAGGTCCTCGATGTCGACGCCGCGGTACCGGAGCGCACCGCCGTCCTTGTCCGGTTCGGCGATATCGGTGGTGAAGGCCACCACGCCTTCGAGACCGCTCACGAAGCCGTCGGGGACGACATTGGGTACCGCAGCGCTGGCAGTCATGTTGTGACTCTCCTTGCATGTCGGGCTGCCCGATCCCTGAGCAGCCACGCCGATCACCTGGAGCTTAACCCCCGCATTACTCCGGAGTAACGTCTGGCCCATGGTTGACCAGGAGAAATTCGCGACATCCGACCTCGATCTCGCGGCCTTGCGCGTCGAGTACGGAGTCGATCAGGGCGACAACCATCCGCCCCGCGATACCGACCTGGACGAGACCTGGCTGGCCGAGGGCTGGGAGCCGTTGCTGCGCAATTGGATCGAGGACGCCACCAGCGCGGGCCTGACCGACGCGAACTCGATGGTGCTGAGCACCGTCGAGATCACCGAGACCGGTCCGCGGCCGTCGTCGCGAACCGTCCTGTGCAAGGGGCTTTCTCCCGAGGGTGTGACTTTTTACACGAATTACGACTCGTTCAAGGGCCGTCAGCTGACCCAAACCGCCTACGCGTCGGCCACATTCGTCTGGCAGGCGATGGGGCGGCAGGTGACGGTGCGCGGCCCGGTGCTGCGGGTGCCCGCCGAGGCCACCGAGGTGTACTGGCAGTCCCGGCCGCGTGGCTCCCGACTGGGTGCGTGGGCGTCGGAGCAGTCGCGGACCATCGCCTCGCGGGCCGAGCTGGATGAGCGCATGGCCGCGACCGAGGCCCGGTTCGCCGAGGTGGACGACATTCCGGTGCCGCCGTTCTGGGGCGGTTTCCAGATCCGGCCGGAGACCGTCGAGTTCTGGCAGGGCCGTCGCAGCCGCATGCACAACCGCATCCGGGTGACCATGGAACCGGGCAATTCGGACGTGTCGGCCATGAAAGTCGAACGCCTCCAACCCTGATGCCCCGGCAAGGCCCCGAAAGAGTTGGATATCTCACGTTCAAATGATGGGATGATCGGTCCAAAATAAGTCGGTGAAGCTGCTCGCCGACATAACTCCATTACGGAATCCCGACTACCGGAGGCTCTGGACCACCGGCATCGTCACCGTGATCGGCGCGCAGCTGTCCGTCGTAGCCGTCCCCAAACAGCTCTACGACATCACCCACAGTTCCTCCTACGTCGGCCTGGCCGGACTGTTCGGCCTCGTCCCGCTCATCGTCTTCGGACTCTGGGGCGGCGCGCTCGCCGACGCCATGGACCGCCGCAAGATGCTGCTCGTCACCTCCGCGGGCACCGGCCTGACCGCCCTCGCCTTCTGGGCGCAGGCCGCAGCGGGACTGAACAATGTGTGGCTGGTGCTGATCCTGTTCGCGGCGCAGCAGGCGTTCTTCGCCATGAACCAGCCCGCCCGCAGCGCCATCTACCCGCGCCTGCTGCCGCCCGAGCAGCTGCCCGCGGCGAACTCGCTGAGCATGACCGTCATGCAGTTCGGCGCCATCGCCGGACCGGTGCTGGCGGGCATGCTGATTCCGCTCGCGGGCCTGTCCACGCTGTACCTGCTGGACGCCATCGCGCTGCTGGCCACGCTGTGGGCCACCTGGAAGCTGCCGCCCATCCCGCCGCACGGCGAAGCCCGCCGGGCCGGACTGCGCGAGGTATTCGACGGCTTCGCCTATCTGGCCACCCAGCGCATCCTGCTGGCCTCCTTCGCGGTGGACGTGGTGGCCATGGTGTTCGGCATGCCGCGCGCCCTGTTCCCGCAGATCGCCCAGGACAGCTTCGGCGACTCCGCTTCGGGCGGAACGGCTCTGGGGCTGCTGTTCGCGGCCATGTCGGTGGGCGCGGTGCTGGGCGGGGTGTTCTCCGGCTGGCTGTCGCGGGTGCGGCGGCAGGGCCTGGCCGTGGTGGTCTGCATCGTGCTGTGGGGTCTGGGCATGGTCGGGTTCGGCCTGGCCGTGGGCCTGGTCGGACACGGGCTGAGCATGACCCTGGCGCTCTGGATCGCGCTGGCCTGCCTGGCCTTCGGCGGCGCGGTCGACATGTTCTCGGCGGCTTTGCGCACCACCATGCTGCAGTCGGTGGCGACCGACGAGATGCGCGGGCGGTTGCAGGGCGTGTTCATCGTTGTCGTGGCGGGTGGACCGCGCGTCGGTGATGTTGCGCACGGTTTCGCGGCAGCGGCGGTGGGTACCGCGGCGACCGCCGCGGGCGGCGGCGTGCTCGTCGTGGTCGGCATGATGCTGGCCGTCGTGGCATTTCCCGCGTTCGTGCGTTACCGGGTGGCACGTGCCCATTCGGAGGTGCCGGTCGCCTGAGGTCCGGCGTTCATGCGCATAGCACATGACCGCCGCTCGCCTCACCTGCGAACGACGTGACTGTGAGGTAGTCAAGGGACACCCTCATTACTCGGGCGTAGTGGACAGCGGCTAGCGTTGAGTACAAGCGCATCGTGTGTCACCCGCGTCGATGCCTACGGTTTCAAGCCTGAGAGGGATCCTTCCGTGCCCGCTGAGAACATCATCAACGTCGACGACGACGCCAAGCCGGTACTGCAATACCCGGGCGGCGAGTACCCGATGACCGTCGCCAAGGCTGTCGAGGGTAATGACGGGATCGACCTGGGCAAGCTGCTCGCCAGCACCGGGTACACGACCTACGACCCCGGCTTCATGAACACCGCGTCGACCAAGTCGGCCATCACCTACATCGACGGCGAGGCGGGCATCCTGCGCTACCGCGGGTACCCGATCGAGCAGCTCGCGGGCAAGGCGACCTTCATCGAGGTCAGCTACCTGCTCATCTACGGCGAGCTGCCGACCCCGACGCAGCTCGACGACTTCACCGACCGGATCCGCCGGCACACCCTGCTGCACGAGGACCTGAAGCGGTTCTTCGACGGCTTCCCGCGCAACGCGCACCCGATGCCGGTGCTGTCGTCGGCGGTCAACGCGCTGTCGGCGTACTACCAGGACTCGCTGGACCCGCGCGACCCCGAGCAGGTCGAGCTGTCCACCATCCGACTACTCGCCAAGCTGCCGACCATCGCGGCCTACGCGTACAAGAAGTCGGTCGGCCAGCCGTTCCTGTACCCGGACAACTCGCTGTCGCTGGTGGAGAACTTCCTGCGGATGACCTTCGGCTTCCCGGCCGAGCCCTACGAGGTCGACCCGGAGATCGCCGCCGCGCTGGACATGCTGCTGGTCCTGCACGCCGACCACGAGCAGAACTGCTCGACTTCGACCGTGCGCCTGGTCGGTTCGTCCGACGCCAACCTGTTCACCTCGGTGTCCGGCGGCATCAACGCGCTCTGGGGCCCGCTGCACGGCGGCGCCAACCAGGCCGTGCTGGAGATGCTCGACGACATCAAGGCCAATGGCGGCGACGTCAAGGAGTTCGTCCGCAAGGTCAAGAACAAGGAAGACGGCGTGAAGCTCATGGGCTTCGGGCACCGCGTCTACCGCAACTACGACCCGCGCGCGACGCTGGTCAAGCAGGTCGCGGACGGCATCCTGGCCAAGATCGGCGGCGACGACCAGCTGCTCGACATCGCCAAGGCGCTCGAAGAGGCCGCGCTGACCGACGAGTACTTCATCGAGCGTCGCCTGTACCCGAACGTCGACTTCTACACCGGCGTCATCTACCGGGCCATGGGCTTCCCGACCCGCATGTTCACCGTGCTGTTCGCCATGGGCCGCCTGCCGGGCTGGATCGCCCACTGGCGCGAGATGCACAGCGAGCCGCTGAAGATCGGCCGTCCGCGCCAGATCTACACCGGCTACGGCGAGCGCGACTACGTGGAGATCAACGGCCGTTGATCCCTCGGGCCCTGGGCCCGAACGCTTTTCCCGGGAAATCCCCGTCGTCACACCTCGTGGCGGCGGGGATTTCTCGTTGCCGACGACCTGTCGTTGACAAGGACTTGTTAAGGATCTCGCTGGCGTGGGGCGGCACTCTTGTTCTCACGGGGGTCAGCTGCCGCGGCGGGGGCGGCAGCTGGCCCCCGAAGAAATCGGATGCGGGGAACCGGAAATCCTGGGATCTTCGGGGAATGGCATCGACGAATGGCATTACCGTGCGTTCGGCACGAGCTGAGGAACGGCCGGAACTCGTCCAGCTGATGGACATGGGCTTCGGCATGCGTGGCGGTCCGGCGGACGTCGAGTTCGGGCCGCAGGTCTTCCCCACCGAACGAGCCCTGGTCGCCGTCGACGGCGATCGTCTCGTCGGGCACGTCAACGACCGCGTCATGACCGTCACGGTGCCGGGCCCACGCACCGTCCAGGCCAGTGGCGTCACCGGCGTCGCGGTCGCGCCCACGCATCGGCGGCGCGGCATTCTGCGGGCGCTCTACACCGCGCTGCACGAGCGCATCGAGGCCGAGGGCCTGCCGCTCACCATCTTCACCGTCAGCGAGGGCGGCATCTACGGCCGCTTCGGCTACGGGCCCTCGATCCAGGAGATCGACCTCTCGATTCGCGGGCGCACCGCCGAATTCCGGCCCACCACACCGGATCCCGGCGGCGTTCGGGTCGCGGCCCTGGCCGAGGCGGAGCAGGTCCTGCCCGAGATCTACGACCGCTGGCGACGACTCACGCCCGGTGCGCAGGTGCGTCCCGAAGCCCGGTGGCAGCAGCGGTTCTTCGCCGAAGCGGTGCAGAACGAGGACGGCGCGCCGCAGTTCTTCCTGATCCACCCGGACGGGTACGCCATCCTGCGCCGCTCCTGGCACGACTACAAGAACACCGCCACCATCCGCGAAATGCGCACCGTCACACCGGAAGCCCACATCGCGCTGTGGCGGGTGCTGTTGAGCATGGACCTGGTGCACGACATCAAAGCGAGCACCTACGACGGGGATCCGCTCCCCTTCCTGGTCACCGATCCACGTCTGATCGAGGTCGTCGGCCGCCACGACACGCTGTGGACCCGCCTCATGGACGTGCCCGCCGCGCTGACCGCGCGCACGTATCAGCGGGACCTGGATGTGGTACTGGCCGTGGACGATCCGTTCCGCGACGCGGGCGGCACCTTCGCGCTGCGGGTGCGCGACGGGATCGCCGAGTGCGCGCCCACCGATCGCGCCCCGGATCTGGAACTCGGCATCGACGTGCTCGGCAGCCTCTACTTCGGCGGCTACCGGGCCCGGGTCTATGCCGCCGCCAACCGGATCCAGGCCAAGGAAGCGACGGTGCTGCGGGCCTTCGACGAGGCGTTCACCGCCGAGCGGGAGGCCGAGCTCGGCTGGTTCTTCTGAGCCCGGAACGGGCAGTGGCCGGGCCACACCCGAGGGTGCGGCCCGGCCACTGACTCCCACCCGGCCCTGGGACGAGGCCGAATGCTCTACCGACCGGCGATCTTCGCGCGGAACGGTCCGCCGACGCTGTTGAACAGCAGATCGCCGTTGGGGAAGCCCTCCACGATGGCGTAGGCGCCGTTGCCGAGGTTGGACTGCCCGAAGATGGTGCGGTGCACCGTCTCCCCGGTCTTCCAGTCCAGGCCGGTCACCTCCCAGCCGTCGGCCTTGCTGTAGCCGTTGACGAAGACCATCCCGGTCGTGGTCGAGGTGGCCGGAACCATGGAGGTCGAGACCACGTCACCGCGCTCCCACACCGAATTCCACTTGTCCGCCTTCGGATCCCATTCGAAGCGCTGCATGCCGTGCGGCGGCGCGTCGACCGGGCCGTTGGAGAGCACGTCCACCAGGCGATCGGGTTCGCCGCCGGAACCGATGTTCTGCACCACGAACGCGCCGTACCCGTTGACCACCACGGACTGCTCGGACTGGATGAACTCCGGCTTCGGATCGGTCAGACCGGCGGTCACCTCGATCTGGTCGGCGATCCGGTTCGACTCGGCGCCGGGCTTCTGGGCGAAGCCCTCGGGAATCTTGTTGCGCCAGAACGCGACCAGCTTCATGTGGTCCGCGCCGTCGGTGATCACGACCAGTTCGTCGTTGTCCTTGCCGTAGCCCATCAGGGTCGGCGTGGATCCGGTGCCGATGCCGAACTTCACCGCCGGGGGCTGGCGGCCGAAGTCGTAGGGCGAGGACCACGCGCCGTCGCTCTCCTCGGTGGAGAGCTTGCTGCCGGTCCACACCACCTTGCGCATGATCTTGTCGCTGGCGATGTAGATGCCGCCGTCCTCGTCATTGGCCATGGAGTTCGACACGGTCTCGTCGCTGCCGAAGCGCACCTGCTGGGGCGTGCCCGCCAGGTCGCGGTCGAAGGCCAGCAGGCCGCGCGAGGACGCCACGATCACGTGGCCGTCGTAGGTCATGGAGACGCCGACGATGTTCTCCGGCATGCCCAGCGAGGTGGTCCCGGTGCCCAGGTACTGCTTCAGGTCGATGTGCTTGACGACCTCGATGCCGTCCTCGGGCTTGTCCTTGTTCTTCAGCGCGAAGATGAACAGCTGCGAGTCGAAGGTGTTGAAGTAGACCCGGTTGTCCTTGTCGACCAGGCCGTAGACGCCATTGGCGATGCGGGTCCAGTTCGCGCCGCCCCAGTCCTGGGCGATGGCGTTCTGGATCTGCCCGGCGTCGGTGAAGTTCTGGTCCAGCACCTGGTCCAGGGCCTGCGGGCTGATCGATGCGATGCCCGGGGTGTCCAGGGCCGCGATCTCCTTGAAGCCGCCGTCGGAGACGTCGACGTAGCGGACGCCCTGGGTCGAGGAGATCCAGCGGTATTTGTCCGAGGTGGAGGCCAGGGTCATGATGCTCACCGGGCCGACCGGCACCCGCGGCATGGCCTTCGGGTCGATATGGAAGGTGCCGCGCGGAATCGGGTCCGGGAAACTGTCGGACTGCGCGGAATCCAGGTGGGTGATGGCGTAGTGGTCGGCGGCCAGATACGGATTGCGCGCGGGGCCCGAGCCGGCCGTGCCGGGCTCCGATCTCGCGGTGGAGTTCGCTGCCGAACCCGAGGAATTGCCGCTACTGCACGCGGCCAGGCCGCCCGTTGCGACAAGGGCCAGCGCGGTCAGGCCTACCGATAGTCGTTTAATGTTGCTCAAAGTATGCCCACGCTTTCTCCGAATATCGAGACAGCATCTGGAACTGGCTAGATCTTGGATAGCGTGAGATTAGCAGTGAGCTGATTCACCAATCGGGAAATCCACCGGGTTTCACCCGTTACCGGACAGGGCCACCACCGATCAGTCAGGGTTTTCCCGGTGGTGCGGGCCCGTGCCCGCTGGCATGCTGGAACCGTGAAACCGATCCAGTTGATCCTGAACATCCTGTGGCTCGTGCTGGTCGGGTTCTGGATGGCCATCGGCTATGTGATCGCCGGGCTGATCTGCTGCATCCTGATCATCACCATCCCCTGGGGAATCGCCTCGTTCCGCATCGCCTATTTCGTGCTCTGGCCCTTCGGCCGCGAAGCGGTGGAGAAGCCGGACGCGGGTGTGGGATCGATGCTCGGCAATATCGTGTGGATCGTGGTGGCCGGGTGGTGGCTGGCGCTGGGGCACCTGATGACCAGCATCGCGCTCGCGGTCACCATCATCGGAATCCCGTTCGCCTGGGCGAATCTCAAGCTGATCCCGGTATCGCTGTTCCCCCTGGGCCGCGAAATCGTCGACAGCGACCGACGTTTCGGCTACTAGGACGGCGAGGCGCCCCGGCGAATCGGTACGCCTTACTCCGACTCGTCGACGATCTGCTTCATGATGCCGACCGCTTCGCGGAGCACGCCGACCTGGCTGGGCGTCAGCTGCGAGAGCTGATCGGTCATCCACGCCTCGCGGGCCTGATTCTCGTCCGCTATCAAGGCCCGGCCCGCGTCCGACAGCGACACGATGATCTGCCGTCCGTCGGTGGGGTGCGGATTGCGTTCCACCAGATCCATTTCCGACAGCGAGGCGATGACCCGGGTCATCGACGGCGGCTGCACCCGCTCCTTGGCGGCCAGCGCGCCCGGCGTCATGGCGCCCTCCCGATTCAGCGTGGCGAGCGCGGACAGCTGCGTCAGCGAAATCTGGGCATCGGCCCGCCGGCCTCGCAGATGCCGAGTCAAGCGCACCACCGCCAGCGAGAGTTCACCGGCGAGCGCTCGAATGTCGGAAGGCGTTGTCACAGAGGCAAACGATACGGGAACGCCCGCGCGGGGGTCGCCGGTTCGCCTGGTCCAGCGCCGAGCGCACCGGCGCGCCACCGGAACGGCTCGCGCCCTCTAGTCTGAGGGGGTGACCCCGCCGACCGTCCCGGAGATTCCGCCGCGCTTCACCGATCCGCGTCCCGTACTCCTGGTGGGCGCCATCGGTTTCCTGATCGCGACGGTCGCGGTGTGGCTGAACGACGCGTGGGCGACCGCGCGTCCGGTGTGCCTGATGGGATTGGGCGTCGGACTGCTGGGCTACACCATCTTCGCGATTCAGCGGCGGAGTGCGCGTCGGGGTGATAAAGGCGCACAACGCGGTCTGGATTAGCACAGGGAAGCGACTGGTCATCTGACCAACAGGCATGCCAAGCAAACTTGTGTAGCCCGCGAATTGACTGCACGCGCCTCGGAGGCTTAACTCCCTGGAGTGTCCTCCCGATTGAGCGTCGAAGAACGACGGGCCCACCTTATCGAGGCAGCCATCGGCCTTGCCGAAAAAAAGGGCGTGGCCGGGGTTACCACCCGCGATGTCGCGCAGGCAGCCGGTGTTTCCCTCGGTGTGGTGCATTACTGTTTCGAAAACAAAGATCAGCTGATGACCGAGCTGGTCAAGGCGCTTTCGATGGAATTGCGTGATTCCGTCGACGCCAACGAAACCGTATGGCAGGACGTCGGAACCGGAAAAGCCGCGTTTCAGCAATTGGTGCGTGCCGGCCTGGAACTCATGTGGCTCAACATCGAAGCCACCCCGGAACGACAACTACTCACCTACGAGACCACCACCTACGCGCTACGCGAAGGGGAACAGACCCCCGCCAAACTGGCCATCGCCCGCGAGCAGTACACCTTCAACGACTCCACGGTCGCCGATATCTTCGAGCACGCGCGCGAAGCCACCGACTGCCAGTGGACCGTTCCGGTCGGCACCCTGTCCCGCTTCATCCTCGCCACCATCGACGGCATCGTGCTGCGCTGGCTGGTCGACAACGACAGCGCCGCCGTCCGTGACCAACTGGACGTCCTCGCCACCACCGTGGCAGCCCACGCGGCCTGACCCGACCCCTCTTCTCCTCCGGCGCGGGCAGCGTGATCGCCCGCGCCGGACCCGATCTCAGCGACGCGAGAAGTTCTGCGGCTGCCCCTGCACATGGGTGACATCGCCCTCGCGCCACCACGCCACCTCGACCGTGGCCTCGAACGCGCCGGTCAACCGGACCCGCAATTCGTCGTGCACCACCAGATCGCCTGCCGGAAGCGGCATATCGAACTGCAGGCGCAACAGCACGCCCAGCGGATCCGCGGTCCAGCTGGTCTCGCGACCCGTGCTCACCACCTCCGCCGTCACCGCCTCCGAGGCCAGCGGCAGATCCAGCAGGGTGGCCAGCGGACGCGCGCACGCCATGTCCCCGACCACCAGGCGATCCGCGGGCAGCGCCGGACCGAACCACGGGCGATCCAGCACCAGCGCGTCGGCGGCCGGGATCACCTCCCCGCTCAGCGCGCGCACCTGACCCGGCAGCACCAGGTCCTCGGTGTCCAGCCGGCCCGCGTCCAGCGCCTCCGCCAAACGCCGGTAGGTCTGCGAAATCGATTCGGGCGTAGGCACTCTCGCCGGATCGGCCAGCGCGTCGAGCAGCTCCTCGGCGAGCGCGGGCGTCAGCACCTCCGGATCGGCGAGAACACTGCGCAGCACCGCCAGGTCCTGGGCGCCGAAGCCCGGCAGCTGCGGGAGCAGGCCCGCGAACAAGGTGTCGTCCGGATGGCGCAGCAGGCCCAGCGGAATGCCGTCGATGTGCGCGTGATGCCGCAGCCACCACGCGGTGTAGCCGTCACGGTCGGCGACCAGGCGGCGGGTGCTCTCCTCGGCCAGCAGCAGGCGCAGGGCCTCCGGCCATTCGGCGTCGTCCACCAGGTCCAGGTCGCGGACCGCCACCAGTTCGGACGGATCCTCGACCAGGCTCTCCCACCAGGTCTCCTCGTCGTCGAGGTGATGGTCGGGGCCGGTCGGATCGGACTCGGCGACCAGGGTGAAACCCCAGCCGACGCCGATGGCGCGCAAAGCTTCCGAGCCGTAGCGCTCCAGGACCGCGGAATCCACGGTGGAGAACGGCGAATCCGCGACCAGCACCCGGTCCAGCGGCGCGCCCGGCAGCAGCAGTTCGTCGGCGGGCGTCAATTCGCCCTGCACGTCCGGCAATTCGATCAAGCCGAGCCAGGACGGCAACGCGCCCGGCGCGGCCAGGGAATGCGCGGCCAGACCCAGCACCGCGTCCACGGTGTCGGGATCGCTGGGATCGTCCTCCAGCACCGCCTGCAGGCCCGGATCGTTCAGCAGATCCTCCGGCGTGGCCGGACGCGCGCCCAGGCGGCCCAGCAGCTCGTGCGCCGCCTCCGGATGCGCCAACCGCGCCCAGTGCACCGGAATCGCCTGCTCCAGACGGTCATCCAGCACCACCGTGCGCGGACCCGTCACCAGTCGGCCGTCCACCAGCGGCACCGCCAGCGCGCCCAGCTCCTCCACCGACAGCGGATCCACCGCGAACGACTCCAGGGCGTCGTACAGCGAATACCACCACTGCGGTTCGCGTTCCAGGCCGCCGGACAGCTCCGCGATCCGGGCCAGGCCGATCCGGTGCACATCCAGGGCCGCCAGCGCGTCCGTGAACAGGCGGCCCGACAGCTCCGGAATCACCAGCGGTCCGGTCATCTCCGCCAGCAGATCCGCCAATTCCGTGGTCACGCCGGTGAAGACGCCTGCCCGGCGAGGCGAGGCCACACCGATCCGGACCTCCCCGGCCGCCGGAATTCCGGCCGGATGAGATTCATCCACAGCCATCCCCAGCCCGCCGAGGTCGAATTCGGCCGCGCCGGTGGACGCGGTCAGGTCCTCGACCCCGGCCAGGTCGGCGGCCCGGGCCAGATCCGCGGCGGCGGCCAGATCGCCGGACTCGGCCGCGCCGTAACCGGCCACCACATCGTGCGGGCCGATGGCGTCATGGGGTTCGACGGCGTCGGAGGGCGATTCGTCCTCTGGCAGGTCCCACAGCGGCAGCGTCTCCGGCTCGGCGGGACGCGCGGCGCGCGGCTTGGCCGACGGCACGGGGGCATCGGGGCTCGCCACCGGTGCCGGGGCGGAAGCGCTGGGTTCCGAGGCCTCGGCCGGTTGCGGAGCAAGCGTGGGTTCGAGGAGCGCCGCATCGAAATCCGCTGGGGCGAGCGCGGGTTCGGCATCCTGGTGGACGGTGAGGACCGGCAGCCACTCGTTGTCGCGGAGTTCGGCGATGAGGGCTTCACGCAGGACGGCGTCGGTCTCACTGCGGGCGAAGCCCGGGGTGGGGACCAGGACCAGCCGGTCGCGGGGCGGGAGGGCGCGCGCGAAGGCGGCGTAGTCGGTCGCGAGCTCGGCCGGGCGGGCGCTCGGGAGCAGGCGGCGGCGGTCGGGCTGCATGGGGATGTCGGCGATGAGGACCGCGGGGAGCGAGAGTTCCTCGTCCGAGCGGGTGGGGGCGCGCAGCACATCCGGGCGGGTGGCGACCGGGCGGCCGTCGCGTACCGGGAGCAGCCAGCGGGCGCGCTCGGTGCGGTATTGCCACCACAGGCGCTCATCGGAATTCGGCCCGGTGACCGCGAGTTCGGTGAGGCCGCCCTCCAGTTCGCGCCGGGTGCTCGCGATCTCGTCGTCGCCGATGCGAATCTTGGTCAGGGCGGGCAGTTCCAGCAGCAGGTCGGGAGCCTCGGCGCGCATCTCGGCGAGCAGCTCGACCGGGTCCACCGATTCGCGCAGGCGCAGCACGATCTCGCTGTCGAAGCCGTCCGCGGGCCGCTCGGCGATGGCCCAGGCCAGGCGCAACGCGGGCGGCTCGAAATCGCCGGACTGCTCCGGGATCTCGATGCCCTGCACGCCGAGCAGCGCCCAGGTCTCGCCCCGGGAGAACCGCACCGACCCGCTGGTCGACCGGAACTCCACCTCGTCGGACACGGTCAGCACCGCGGTGAAACCCACCCCGAACTGCCCGACGGCCGCGCCCTCGGTCTTCCCGGAGGCGCGCAGGGCGGTCAGCGCGTGCACGCCCGAGACGTCCAGCGGCGCACCGCTGTTGGCGATGTGCAGGGTACGGCCGTCCAGCCATACCGCGATCCGGCCGGGCACCCCGGCCTTCACCGCCGCGTCGGCGGAGTTCTGAGCCAGCTCGGTCAGCAGCCGGTCCCGGTATCCGGCCCGCACCAGATCCGCCTCGGTGGCGGCGTCCTCGCGCAACCGGGTGGGCGAGCCGCGCCAGGCGGCCACCACTCCGGCGCGCAATTCCGCCGTGCCGAACGGATCCTCGAATTCGGTCGCGACCACGCGCTACGCCCTTTCCCGAAAGCGGTTGTTGGCACGCCAAGGCCAAGCATCCGGGGTATTACACAGGATCCGGCGCGATCCACCGAAATCCAGCGCTGCCGGGAACTTCCGCGACCGGGCTCAGCGCGACTCCGCCGACCCGGTCTCGGGTTCCACCGACACCGCGGTCACCGCCCACGCGTCGTCGTACACCGCGTCCGGATCGGCCGACTGGAACACGCCGGGATCGGCCTGCTCGGCCTCGGTCTCCCCCGTCGCGGCGGTCTCGCCCTCCGCGACGGCGACCTCGGTCACCTCGACATCGGCGTCCACCACACCGGCCGCCACATCGGCGGACTCGGTCGGGGTCCGCGTTTCGGCGGCGCTCGCCTCGGCGTCGGCGTCGTCAGCCGCCGCGGTCTCGCCTGCGGCGGCGTTCTCCGACTCGGCGGCAGCGCCCGATTCGGCTTCGGCCGCAGTGTTTTCCGCACCCTCGGTCGCGCCGGATTCGTCCGCCGCGGCGGCGGTTTCCGGGCGGAGTTCGGCGAGCGGGATCAGTTCCACGGCGGCGTCGTCGTACGCCTCGTACAGCGGGGAGCCGTTGCCGGTGGGCAGTTCCACGTCCGAGTGCGCGCCGCAACCGTAGGCCACGTGCACGACACGCCCGTCGGCGCCCATGGCATTGCCGCACACGCCGAAGGCGGCGCGCAGGGAACCGGCGAGCGGGACGTAGAAGCCGCAAAGGCCGCAGGTGGACGGCGCGGAACGGGCCATGTCGGTGTCGGGGCCGAATTCGGAGAACCAGCGGTCGGCGGCCTCCTCGCGGCCCTCGCGGGACAGCACCCGGGTGCGGCCGAGGCCGATCTCGAGCGCGACCTCGTCGACGGCCGGGTCACCGGTGGCGACATAGCCGGGCACCAGGCGCGGGTCGTTCGCGCGCGGGGCCAGCAGGTCGCCGGGGGCGAGATCGCCGGGGCGGATGCGCTGATCCCACGGGATGAAGTCGGGCGCTACCAGGGCGTCCGGACCCGGCAGCAGGGCCGACTCGCTGACGGTGGCGACCGTCGCCTCCGGCGGGGCCGCCACCACGACCGCCCACTGCCAGCCGTGATAGCCGGGCAGGGTGGCCTCGAAGTGATGGGTGGCCGAGGATTCGTCCTCGCCCGTCACGCCCAGATGCGCGCCCACGCCGACCGGCTCCAGATCCAGCAGCGCACGGCGGGCCAGCTGGACCGCCTCCGCCAGGATCGGCCGCACACCGGACTCCGAAACTCCAACCGCGCTCACGCCCTACATTTTGCCGTATGGAGCGCAAACGCCGTGCACCGGTAGCGGCCGCCACGATCACGCTGTCCACGGCCCTGGCCCTGGCCGGGACCATCACCGGCTGCACCAGCACCGACAACACGCCGAAGTGGCGTGTCGAAGTCGTCGCGACACGGCCGCACGACCCGGGCGCGTTCACCGAGGGATTGGAAGCAGACGGCTCGGTTCTCTATGAGGGCACCGGACTCTCCGGCCACTCGTCCGTCGTGTCCACCGACCTGAACACCGGGGCCGAACTCGCCCGCGCCGAGCTGCCCGCCCCGCTCTTCGGCGAAGGCATCACCCGCGCCGGGGACCTGCTCTGGCAGCTCACCTGGAAGGACGGGCTCGCCATCGCCCGAAACCCCGCCACCCTGACCGAGATCCGCACCGCCCGCTTCGACGGCGAGGGCTGGGGCCTGTGCACACGCGGTGATCGCGTGGTCATGAGCAATGGGAGTTCCACCCTGACCTTCCGCGATCCGCGGACCTTCGCCGTCACCGGGACCGTCACGCTCACCGGCCACAAGAACGCTCACCTCAACGAACTGGATTGCGCCCCGGACGGTTCCGTCTACGCCAACACCTGGGCCACCGACACCATCCTGCGCATCGACCCCGACACCGGTGACGTGCTGGCGAGCATCGACGCCTCCGGTCTGCTGCCCGGCAGCGCCCGCACCCCCGACACGGACGTGCTCAATGGCATCGCCCATCTGCCCGGCACCGATCGCTTCCTGCTCACCGGCAAGAAGTGGCCCACCGCCTACGAAGTCCGTTTCGTTCCCGCCTGACCCGCCAAAACGACCGGTCTCTCCAACTTGTGGCGTCCCACACCGGCGGTAGTGCAGCCGCACGCCGACGGCACTGCAAGAATTGGGGGCGTGACTGCCCCCCGTGACCCCGGTGCCGATCCCGGTCGCTGGGGCGACGAGGACTCACCCATGATCGAACGGCATCCGGGGTACGACCGCTATCCGCCCGCGAACCGCGCCGGGCGGCGGCCCGCGCCGCCGCGCGACCAGGACGACGTGCCGGAATTCCTCACCCGGCGCGCACCCACCCGACCCGCCGAACCGTCCTCGGGGGTGCGCAGCGAACCCGCGCGCGACCGCGGCGGCGACGCACCGCGCGAACCGGAGGCCCGGACCTCACGCTGGGCGCAGCGCCGCCACGCCAAGTCCGATTCCGGTGACAACCCGCCGACCCGGCCCTACGAGACCCAGCCGTCCCGCGGAACCGGGGACGAGCCGGAGATGTGGCAGCAGCCGCACGACTTCAACACCACCCGGCGCGTGCGCTACGACGCCGCCTCGGGACACGCCCCGGAGCCCGAGAGCTCGCCCCCGCGCGGGCACACGCCGCACCGTCACGACCCGAAACCGACAAGCGCGCTCGGACCCGAGGGCCGCGACACCGCCGCCGAATCCTCGGAAACGGCTCATACGCAGCAGCTTTCAGCCGGTGACAACCCGGACGCCCACGACAGCGGCGGGCTGCACAAGCCGCCCCGGAAGCTGACCGTCACCCGGGTCGCGGCACGCCGCAGCATCGAACTGACGCAGAGCGGTTTCGCGACCTTCCAGCGCGCCGCCAAGGCCGACGGCGCGGAGGAGTCCGGCCTCACCGCGCTCGTGTACGCCACCATGGCGAACTTCGCGACCGACGCCGCCATCGCGGTGGCCCTGGCCAATACGTTGTTCTTCGCCAGCGCGACCGCGGAGTCGGTCACCAAGGTGGCGCTGTACCTGGTGATCACCATCGCCCCGTTCGCGGTCATCGCACCGGTGATCGGCCCGATGCTGGACCGCCTGCAGCACGGCCGCCGGATCGCGCTGGCGGGTTCGTTCGCGATCCGCGTGCTGGTGGCCGGATTGCTGATCTTCAATATCGACAACTGGGCGCTGTACCCGCTGGCCCTGTGCATGATGGTGCTCAGCAAGTCGTTCTCGGTGCTGAAGTCCGCGGTCACCCCGCGCGTGCTGCCGCCGGGAATCGACCTGGTGCGCACCAACTCTCGCCTCACCGTCTTCGGACTGGTCGGCGGCACCCTGTGCGCGGGCGGCGTGGCCGCGCTGATCGCCAAGGTGACCGGCTCGACCGGCGCGCTGCTGTTCGCGGCCGCGCTGGCCGCCGCCGGCATGTTCCTGAGCCTGCGTATCCCGGCCTGGGTGGAGAACACCGAGGGCGAGGTGCCGGCCACCCTCGGCTACCACGGCGACGACTCCCGCACCGAGGTGCTGGACCCGAGCCGGGCCGGGGACGTGCCGCCCACCAAACGCCGTCAGCCGCTGGGCCGTTCGGTGGTGACCGGCCTGTGGGGCAACAGCACGGTGCGGGTGCTGACCGGCTTCCTCACCTTCTATGTGGCGTTCGTGGTCAAGGCCACCGACAAGCACGGCGTGCAGCAGATCGCCATGCTGGGCATCGTCGGCGCGGCCGCGGCCATCGGCAATTTCGCGGGCAATGCGACGGGCGCCCGCATGAAACTCGGCCGCCCCCAGCTGATCGTGCTGATCTGCACCGTCGCCTGCGTCACCGCCGCCGTCGCCGCGGCGGTCCTGGACAGCCTGCTGGGCGCGGCGCTCGCCACGCTGATCGCGGCGGGCGCGAGCGCGCTGGCCAAGGTGTCACTGGACGCTTCTATCCAGGACGACCTGCCCCCGGAATCGGTCGCGTCCGGTTTCGGCCGCTCCGAGACCGTCCTGCAGCTGGCGTGGGTCTTCGGCGGCGCGCTGGGCGTCCTGCTGCCCACCCTGTGGATGCCGACCATGTGGTGGAAGGGGTTCGCCGTGGTCTCGGTCATCATGGCGCTGGGCTTGATCCAGACCGTGGTCAGCTACCGTGGTCATTCGCTGCTGCCCGGTTTGGGCGGTAACCGACCTCAGCACGCCAAGCAGGAGATCCCCGGTGCGCACGGCGCGGGGAACCCACCCAGTAACGGACAGGAAACCCGGTGAGCCAACCCAAAGCCCGCACGATCATCGCTCTGCTGGCGGTTCTAGCCGTGGTGGCCGTGGCCTACTTCGCCGCGATCGTGGTCATCGCCCGCCACACCGACAAGTCCGAGCCCGCGATCACCGCGTACGCGCACGGCAAGTCCGTGACGGTCGAGCCCTTCCTGTACTGCGACCTCGAGATCTCCAAGGAACGCCTCTCGATGGGCAAGTGCAACACCACCGAGGCGGTCTCCGACCTCGACGTGCCGCCCGGCTCCACCATCCAGCTGTCGCTGCCCAAGGAGATCGTCGACTCCCCGTGGGAGCTGCTGATCGGCTACCGCCTGCCGAACAACAAGGCCGACGCGGAGATCCTCACCTACAAGGAGCCGTGGAAGCTGTCCGGCAAGCCGGAGCGCGACCAGGACTCCAAGTGGGACAAGCCGCGCACGCTGACCATCAAGACCCCCGCCAACGAGGGCGTGAAGCTGGCCATCATGGAGCTGCACCTGCCCATTCCGGCGCGCGACGAGGCCGGCAACGAGGGCGTCATCTCCCGCGGCATCTGGGCGGTGCACACCCCCGCGTTCGATCCCGCGCTGTTCAGCTGAGCTCGGCCGGATCCGGGAAACCGGGTCCGCCCCAACGTGAATCGGGCCCCGGTGATCGAATCACCGGGGCCCGATTGCCGTTTCGAGCGCGTGCGACCTAGTGGTCGAGCTCGCGCGCCACGCCGCGCACCACTTCGGCGATGCGCTGGGCGGTCTTGCGGTCCGGGTACTTGCCGCGACGCAGGTCCGGCTGCACCTTGGTCTCCAGCAGCGTGATCATGTCCTCGATGAGGCCGTGCAGCTCGTCCGGCGACTTCCGGTTGACGGGGGCGCCGTCGGTGCGGCCGCCGCGGCCACCGCGCTCGCCCCGGCCGCCGCGCTCCTCGCGCAGGGTGGGGGTCTCCAGCAGCTTCAGCGAAAGCGCCTGCGGGCCACGGCGACCCGCGGCCATCCCGAACTCGACGCGCTGACCCGGCTTCAGGGCCTCGACACCATCGGGCAGCGCCGACGATCGAACATAGACGTCTTCTCCCTCATCCTGGGACAGGAAGCCGAAGCCCTTTTCGACGTCGTACCACTTCACCTTGCCGGTCGGCACTGCGCTCACCCGTTCGTCATTCCAGCCCGGAGCAACCGGGCAAAAGAACGCGCCCCACACAGCTATGCAGGACGCGACTGAACTCCGAGTCTACCCCGGTGCGAATAGCCCGAGCACATCAGTTTTACGGTCTTGAGGTGTCCGACACTTCTTCCGAGCAGGCCCCTCGCCGTTCCGCGAGCTGGCTGCTCTACATCGCCATGGGACTGTTCGCGATCGGATTGCTGGCGGTCTTCGCCATCTTCGGCATCGGGCTGCTGACCGATTCGAAGCCGGGGGTGTGGCTGTACCTGCTCGCCATGTGCGCGCCGCTGGGCTTCCTGCTGTCGATCGTCTACGCGCTGTGGTCGGGGCGCCGGACGCGCTGAGATTGCCCAGTTCGTTACCCGGCCATGCCTGTGATCTTCGTCACATAACGAGACGGTCACGGAGTGGTGACAGACCCCTATCGGCCGAGACTCGCCGTGACCACCAGCACAGACGCCCGATGGAAGCCGTTGCGCCGGTAAATGACCCGACGGACACGACGGTTATCAAATGGTGATTTTTCGCGGCGGGCGTCGTAATGTTCTCCCCGCCGGGTCAGCCCGGCGCCACCGGCCCGCCGCACCGAACTTCGCCCCGCGGGTACGGACCCCCAACTGGAACAAGGGGCGAAGACGAGGCATAGCGCACAGCCAGTGCGCCGGGCCGGACGACCTCTCAGTCCGACCCCGGTAGTCGGTCTCGCAGGCGCGTACGAGAGGAAAGACCCGAAAATGAGTGGACGCCATCGCAAGCCGACCAACACCGGCCGCACTGTCGCCAAGGTTGCCCTGACCGGCATCGCTCTCGGCGGCGCCGGAGTGGCCATGGCAGGAAACGCCAGCGCGGCACCCGACTCCGACTGGGACAAGCTCGCACAGTGCGAAGCCGGCGGTAACTGGGGCATCAACACCGGCAACGGTTTCCAGGGCGGACTGCAGTTCTCCCCCGGCACCTGGACCGCCCACGGCGGCGGCGAGTACGCCGCGACCGCCAACCAGGCCAGCCGTGAACAGCAGATCGCGGTCGCCGAGAAGGTCCTCGCCACGCAGGGTTGGGGCGCATGGCCCGGCTGCTCCTCCAGTCTCGGCCTCTCCAGCTCCGCCACCCCCCGTACGGCCCCCGCGCCCGCCGCGTCCGACGTCCCGCAGTGGGCTCCGCAGCAGGCCGGCCCCGGCGGCGCCACCAACGGCACGCAGGAAGTCTTCCAGGCCGTCGACCGCGCCATCGCGGTCGCCCAGCAGCAGGGCATTCAGATCCCGCAGCCCGCACTGGATTTCCTCAACGCCACCAAGGCCAATGGCACCCAGCTCGATCCGGGCGTCGTGAACTTCTTCCAGGCGAACAAGGGCCTGCTGCCGCAGTAGGCAGCCCCCTGTTCCCTGCTCCCGAATGCCCCGCATCAATGGCGATGCGGGGCATTCGTGCGTTTCGGCCCGAGGTTGCTGGTGGAACGCCATGACGGGCGCGAACTTCCGGGTGCCGGGGAGGGCGGCCCAGGGGTGCTCGTGCCAGAATGAGCGGCGTGGTGAACAAATCGAACAAACCCTATGTGGACAACGGCTGGCCGGAGACCAACGGCGATCACGCGGTCACCGAGCTCTCCTCGACCCGCTCCGGTGGACTCTCCCCCTACGGCGAGGACACGGAGTTCCCGCTGCCGGTCGAGCAGCTGCCCTACGTGCACCCGCACACCATCGTCAACCGCTGATCCGTCGTACCGACCGATATGCGGTTGACGGCGCTCGTTCCCGGGCGACCGCCGCGTACGACTCCAGGCCCTGTCTACCGCCTGGTGGCCGCGGCGGTCGCTGAACCGCGCCCGCACTCCCCGACGGATCGGGTGAAGTGACCGAAACCCCCACCCCGACGGGCGACCCGGACGCGCCCGCCGATTCCACGGCCAAGCCCGCGAAATCCGCCAAATCCACGGATCCGACGCTGGCCGAGTGGCTCTCCAAGCGCGGCGACGACGAACTCGTGACGCTGCTGGAGCTGCGCCCCGACCTAGCCGTCCCGCTGCCCGCCTCGATGGCCGTGCTGGCCGCCCGCACCGAGCAGCGTGCCTCGGTGCTGCGCGCGGGCGACGAGCTGAACACCCTCGACTTCGCCGTCATCGAAACCCTTGTGGTGCAAGGAGCCGGGGACGGCCGCCACGGCGCTCCCCTGCCCGCCAAGACGCTGCGCAAGCTGCTCTCGGACCGGGTGCCCGCCGCCCCCGTGAACGCCGCGCTGGCCAAGCTGCGCGCCCGCGCCCTGGTCTGGGGCCCCGACACCGCCCTGCGGGTGTCACCGGCCGCGCAGGAGGCCCTGCCCTGGCCGCTGGGCAGCACCACAGAATTGCCGGACTCGCTCACCGAGCCCGAGATCACCGCCGCCCTGGCCGCGGCCACGCCGCAGGAACGCGCGCTGCTGGAGAAGCTGGCGAGCACCGGCCCGCGCGGCCGCACCCGCGACGCCGCGCCCGGCACCCCCGACGACCGTCCGGTCCAGCGGCTGCTGGCGCAGCGGCTGCTCAACTGGATCGACGAGGAGACCGTGGAGCTGCCGGTCTCGGTCGGGCAGGTGCTGCGCAACGAACCGGTCACCGATCCGCACGCGCTCGCGGCCCCGCACCCCGACACCACCAAGCACGCCCCCGCCGACATCAACGCGGTGGCCGCGGGCGAGGCGGGGGAACTGTTGCGGCACAGCGCCTCCGTGCTGGAGGTGCTCGGCCGCGCACCCGCCCCGATACTGCGCTCGGGCGGCCTCGGGGTCCGCGAGCTGCGCCGGGTCGCCAAGCAGACCGGCATCGACGAGGACCGGCTCGGCCTGCTCGCCGAGATCCTGGCCGCCGCCCGCCTGATCGACAAGGGCACCCCCGAACCCGCGCCCGACGGCGACGGCGCCGACGACTTCTGGACGCCGACCACCACCTCCGACGCCTGGCTCGCCGTGGTGCCGTCGCGCCGCTGGGCGGTGCTGGCGCAGGCCTGGCTGGAACTGGACCGGCTGCCGTGGATGATCGGGCTGCGCGACGCCAACGACAAACCCCTGGCGGCGCTCTCGGCGGAGCTGCGCACCGTGTACGCGGTCCGCGACCGGCACGCCGTCCTGGGCCTGCTGGCCGAATTCCCGCCCGGCACCGAGGTTTCCGCCGCCGACCTGGGCCGCATCCTGGCCTGGCGGGAACCGCGCCGGCGCCGCCACTACCGGCTGGAGGCGGTGCGCGCCACCCTCGCCGAGGCCGAGGCGCTCGGACTGCTGGCGCGCGGCGCGGTCACCTCCGCGGGGCGCGCCCTGCTGCACGGCAGTCCCGAGGACGCCGAATCGGAGATGGCGATCGCGCTGCCCGAACCGGTGGATCACGTGCTGGTGCAGGCGGATCTGACGGTCATCGCGCCCGGCCCGCTGGTGCCCGAACTGCAGGACCGGATCGCCATGGTCGCCGACGTCGAATCGGCGGGCGCGGCCACGGTGTACCGGATCAGCGAGACCTCGGTGCGCCGCGCCCTGGACGCCGGGGCCACATCCGCGGAACTGCACCACCTGTTCACCACCCACTCCCGCACCCCGGTCCCGCAGTCGCTGACCTATCTCATCGACGATGTGGCCCGCCGCCACGGCCGCCTGCGCGCGGGCATGGCCCAGAGTTTCGTGCGCAGCGACGACCCCACGCTGCTCGCCGAGGTGCTGGCCGCGCCCGTCGCCGGGGAACTGGCCCTGCGCGCGGTGGCCCCGACGGTCGCCATCTCCCAGGCCCCGCTGGGCGAGGTGCTGGAACGCTTGCGCGCCGCCGGATTCAGCCCCGCGGGCGAGGATTCCGCGGGCGCCATCGTGGACCTGCGGCCGCGCGGCGCGCGCCTGCCGGCCCGCCAGCGCCCGCACCCGAACTGGCGGCCCAACCCGCCCAGCACCGACCAGCTGCGGTCCCTGGTGGCCGAGCTGCGCGCGAGCGAGCGCGCCGCGAATGCCCGTGCCGGGCAGACGGTTCGCTCAGACGGCTCCCGCACCAGCACCCAGGCCACCCTCAACCTGCTCCAGCTGGCCGCCCGCACCCGCCGCCGCGTCCACATCGGCTACGTGGACGCCCAAGGCGTCGCCTCACAGCGCGTGGTCGAACCCCTCAAGGTCGGCGGCGGGCAACTCGACGCCCTGGACCCGGTCACGGGCGCGGTCCGCCACTTCACCCTGCACCGCATCGCCTCGGTCGCCTTGGTCGAATAGGAAAAGCCCGGCGCCCGAACGGCATTGGTGATGCCGACGAGTACCGGGCTGATTCTTGGTCCCGAGACCTGGGTTTACCCCTTGGGGTTGCCTAGGCAGAAGGTGGTCTTCGGATCGGGGACGATGCGGAACCCGATCGCGGTGCTCGGGTCGCAGGCGAATTCGTCGGCCTGGCCGTCGATCCGGTCGATCACCTTGAACGAGGCTTCCGGAGCCGTGCACGCCACGAACTTGTAGCCGGTGGTCTGGCTCTCGTTGTAGCAGGAGCCCTTCTTGAAGTTGGGGCTCAGGCACAGGAAGGCCGTGGTGCCGCCGTTGAGGGTCTCCTCGTAGGAGGTCTGCTCTTCCTTGCAGTCGGTCTTCTTGTCCGCGACCGCGGCGACCTTGTAGACCGCCTTCTGGTCGGAGCAGTCGACGGGCGCGGTCTTGGAGTCGGTGGCGGAGCCCTCGATCACATTGATGCAGTCACCGACCTTGGACTTGGCGGTGTCGGACTTGCTGGCGTTCTGGAGCGCCGAACAGCCGGAAACGGCGAATACGGCCACGGCCACCGCCACGAGGGCGAGCACCAGGCGCACCAACGGCCTCGTTCCTGCGAGCTTCACTAGCGAAAACCTTTCTCACCGAACCGTTCACTGCTGTGAACGCGGTGAGAATACCTGTGTGCCGCCCGGACCCGCATCCGACGCCGGGTTATATCCGGACGGCATCACCGATCAGTGCCCGCGACTCAGTGCGGCAGCATGGACAATCCGCGCATACCCAGCCACGAGAGGTTCACGAGCAGGGTGGGCAGGGTGCTGAGCATCGGCAGGCCGAAATACAACATGGGTTACCTCTCGATCGACAAAACTGGGCGCGTGACCAACAGCGCCCCTTTGCCGTGTGTCGATATCCGTGCCCCACTCGTTACACAAGCGGGGCAATAGCTTTCGCGCATCATTGTGCCGAACCGGAGCCCGATCCGCTGCCCG
Source organism: Nocardia sp. CA-136227 (assembly GCF_050955695.1). Lineage (NCBI taxonomy): Bacteria > Bacillati > Actinomycetota > Actinomycetes > Mycobacteriales > Nocardiaceae > Nocardia > Nocardia sp. CA-136227. The sequence continues at coordinate 734,238 of NZ_CP192081.1, read as the reverse complement.
ACCCGGAATCCGCGGAGCCGCTCGCCGAGCCGCTGCCCGCCGAACCGCTCGCCGACCCACTGGCCGAACCCGTCCCGATCGGACCGGTGGGCACGGTCGCGCCCTTCGACCCCGGACGGTTGATGTACACGGTCACCGCGGTCGACGCGTCGGCCTCCACCGTCACCACTCGCGCACCCGGCGCTGAGGTCACGTGGCCGCCCTCGACCCGCACCGCGTAGCCGTCCGGATAGTGGACGTCCGAGGCGTAGATCTCCGTGGTTCCCGCGCGCGGGGTGTAGCGGTAGGCGAAGTCACCGGTGTCCGGATCGAAGATCATCCGCCCGGGCATGCCCGCGGTCGCCCGCGGATAGGTGCGCACCAGCTGCTTGCCGACGTCCCCGAGGAACGGATCCGGCTTCGGACCGCCCGCCCCGAAGCGCGAGGAGTAGTGCCAGTACTGCCAGCTCGCGAACCGCTCGTCCGCGCGGACCAGGGTATTGCGCAGCACCGTCGCGTCCCCGTCGCCGAATTCGGTGACCAGCGTGGGCAATTGGGTGCGTGCGGTGAGGGCGTCGATATTGCCCCAGGTCTTGTCCTGCTGCAGCGGGCACAGACCGCGCAGGAAGGTGGGCAGGCCCATGTAGATGGCCATCTGGCTGGGCATGCAGTAGTCGTGCGGCGCGAACGCGATGTTCGGCGCGCTGATCGGCGGATTCTTGCCCAGGTTGCTGGGCATGGTCTCGTTCCAGGTGACGTTGGGCTCCCACAGCACCATGAGGTCGCCATTGCTCCCGCGTACCGCGTCGGTCAGCTTCTGCATGGCCGCTTGGTATTTCACGTCGAAGCCCGGGCAGCCGTTCGGGAAGCAGGACAGGAACGCGCTTCCCGGCCACGGCTCGTTGAGCAGTTCGATGCCCATCGCGCCGGGATGGCCGCTCATCTTCGCGGCGAGCGCGCCGAGCGCCTGGCCGAGGTAGTCGAGGGCGCCGTAGGAGTTGTTCCACACCTCGTCCCAGCCCGCGTTCATGCTGGGCATCAGATAGTAGAGGGGGAAGCCGAGATTGGGCTCACCCGCTCCCGGGCGGGCGTGGAGGGACCACTCCGGAAAACCGTTGCCGCCCCACACCTTCGACAAACCGTCCTGGTGGTTGTCGAGCACGGTGTGGATCCCGTACTCCGCCAGGGTGTCCACGATGCCCGCGACCCGATCCAGGTACGCGGTGTCGACGACGCCCTGGGTCGGCATCAGCCCGTCGAAGGACACGCCCAGCCGGACGGTGTTGAAGCCGTGGCGGGCGAGCAGCGCCGCGTCGTCCTCGGTGACGGTGAGCCCGTCCCCCGCCTGGAGGAAGGGCGGTTCCTTGTCGACATTGTTGACCCCGTGCAGCAGCACGACCCGGCCGCTGTCGTCCACGAAGTGCGAGCCGTCGGTGTGGATCCGCCCGATCGAGGCGGCGGTGGGCGCGGCGTCCGCGACGACCGCGGAGGCCATCATCCCGCCCGCGATGGCGGCGGCCAGGAGCCCGCGCGTCCAGCGTCTCTGCATTCTTTTCGGTTCCCTCAGGTCAAACGTCCAAATGGACAAGCGTCCAATTTTCGAGTGATCGTAGCCACCAGAAGTCTGGGCTTGACCGTTTTCACCGAATCCGGCGCGACGGATGGGCCCGGTCAGGGGCATGCTCGACCACCGATCCGGGCACGGGACGCAGGTCACGTGGCTTTGTCGGTGTCTTCCTGGAGAATGGTCAAGGCCCGTTCGGGCCCGGATCAAGCCAGGAGGTGTTCGTGACCGACGGTCCACTCATCGTGCAGAGTGACAAAACGCTGCTGCTGGAGGTCGATCATGAGTCGGCCGGCGCGGCGCGGCAGGCCATCGCGCCGTTCGCGGAGCTCGAACGCGCGCCCGAGCACGTGCACACCTATCGGGTGACGCCGCTCGCGCTGTGGAACGCGCGGGCCGCCGGGCACGACGCCGAGCAGGTCGTTGACGCACTGGTCAACTTCAGCCGGTACGCGGTGCCGCAGCCGCTGCTGGTCGACATCGTCGACACCATGGCCCGCTACGGGCGGCTGCAGTTGATGAAGCACCCGGCGCACGGGCTGGTCCTGGTCAGCCTGGATCGCGCAGTGCTGGAGGAAATCCTGCGGCACAAGAAGATTCAGCCGATGCTGGGCGCGCGCATCGACGACGACACGGTGATCGTGCATCCGTCCGAGCGCGGCCGCATCAAGCAGATGCTGCTCAAGGTCGGCTGGCCCGCCGAGGACCTGGCCGGCTACGTCGACGGCGAGGCGCACCAGATCGACCTGGACTACCAGTCCAGCGACTGGCATCTGCGCGACTATCAGGAACTGGCCGCGGAGTCGTTCTGGGCGGGCGGCTCCGGCGTGGTGGTGCTGCCGTGTGGCGCGGGCAAGACCATGGTGGGCGCGGCGGCGATGGCGAAGGCCAAGGCCACCACGCTGATCCTGGTCACCAATACCGTGGCCGGGCGGCAGTGGCGGCGCGAGCTGCTGGCCCGCACCTCGCTGACCGAGGACGAGATCGGCGAGTACTCCGGGGAGCGCAAGGAGATCCGTCCGGTCACCATCGCCACCTATCAGGTGATCACGCGCAAGACCAAGGGCGAGTATCGCCACCTCGAGCTGTTCGACAGCCGCGACTGGGGCCTGGTCATCTACGACGAGGTACACCTGCTGCCCGCCCCGGTCTTCCGGATGACCGCCGATCTGCAGTCGCGCCGCCGGCTCGGGCTGACCGCCACCCTGGTGCGCGAGGACGGCCGCGAGGGCGACGTGTTCTCGCTGATCGGCCCGAAACGCTACGACGCACCGTGGAAGGACATCGAGTCGCAGGGCTGGATCGCGCCCGCGGACTGCGTCGAGGTGCGGGTCACCCTGACCGATGCCGAGCGCATGGCCTACGCCACCGCCGAGCCGGAGGAGCGCTACAAGCTGTGCTCCACCGCGCGCACCAAACTGCCGGTGGTGGAGTCGATCCTGGCCCGGCACAAGGACGCGCCGAGCCTGGTGATCGGGGCCTACCTGGATCAGCTGGACGAGCTGGGCGAACACCTGAACGCCCCGGTCATCCAGGGTTCCACCCGCACCAAGGAGCGCGAGGAGCTGTTCGACGCCTTCCGTCGCGGCGAGATCCCGGTGCTGGTGGTGTCGAAGGTGGCCAACTTCTCCATCGACCTGCCGGAAGCCTCGGTGGCGGTGCAGGTTTCGGGCACCTTCGGGTCGCGGCAGGAGGAGGCGCAGCGGCTCGGGCGGCTGTTGCGGCCGAAACACGACGGGGGCCAGGCTCACTTCTATTCCGTGGTCGCACGTGACACGCTGGACGCCGAGTATGCCGCGCACCGGCAGCGTTTCCTGGCCGAGCAGGGGTATGCCTATCGCATCACCGATGCGGACGACCTGCTGGGTCCGACGATAGGATAAGTGGAGGAAGAGCCTCCATAAGGCGGGAGGGACGTACGTGCGGCGCTTCGAATTCGCGGTGGACCGTGACCATGCTCGGGCGGTCAACGAGGTGGTGGCGTACCTGCGGCGACTCCGCATCTGGGCATACACGGCCGCCGCCGCGCTGGGACTGGGCACCGCGTTCCTGATCTGGGTGAACCACCCGTGGTCCTGGCTGCTGGCGGTGGCCTTCCTGGCCGCCGCGGTGACCGCGCTGTTCATCGGATACTGGATGCCGCATCGCGGCCGGGTGGACAAGCTCTACGCCGCGGGCGACCTGGTGCCCGCGGTGGTGTCGGAGACCCACGGGAACGGGGCCACCCTGCTGGCCCTGGTCGATCTGGCCAAGCCGAACACCCCCGGCCCCCGCTACGCCCTGGTGACCCGCACGGTCCGCTCCCTACCCGGGCACCGGGCCCGCACCGGGGAACGGGTGCCCGCGGTGACCGTGCGCGTGGACCGCGCCCCCGGCCCGGTCGGCGACCTGTGGCAGTCGGTGAGCGCCATGCCCATCGCCTGGGGCACCCGGGACCTGAACATCATCGAACGCGCCCGCGAGGCCATCCACGAGGTCGAGTGGAAGCTGCTCACCGACAATCTGGATCTGGCCATCAAGGTGCGCGGCGCGGACGCCAAGCGCCTGCTGCTGGACCCGCAGCAGCTGCCGGAGGAGTTGCGCGGCTGAGCGATCCGCTCCGAACCCGCGTTTTTCGCTTGCGCCGCTTCGTAGGATGGGGTGATGGTTCCCGTCACGAATCTGGTGGCGTTTCTGATCGCGGCCGTCGCGCTGATCGTAATCCCCGGCCCCGGAGTGCTTTTCGTCATCGGCCGGGCGCTGTCCTACGGGCGGCGGGCCGCGCTGCTGTCCGTGCTCGGCCATTCCCTGGGCGTCCTCGGCGTCATGGTGCTGGTCGCGGCCGGTCTGGGCACGCTGCTGGCCGCGTCCGCGATCGCGCTGGCGATCGTGAAGTTCGCGGGCGCGCTCTATCTCATCTACCTCGGGGTGCAGGCGATCCGGGATCGCCGCGCGCTGCGGGAGGCGTTCCAGGCGCGGGCCGAGCCGGTCGGCACCGGCCGCGCGCTGCGGCAGTCGATGCTGGTGGGCGTCACCAATCCGAAGGCGATCATCTTCTTCTCCGCCGTGCTGCCGCAGTTCGTGGCCCCGCACGCCGGCCCGGTCCCGGTGCAGATGCTGATCCTCGGGCTGGTGTTCATCGCCGTCGCGCTGGTCTCCGACTCGGTGTGGGCGCTGGCGGCCGGTTCGGCGCGGGAATGGTTCGCGCGCTCACCGAAGCGGCTGGAGGCGGTCGGCGGCGCGGGCGGGGTGATGATCATCGGCCTGGGGGCGAGCGTGGCCGTGTCGGGCAGCGGTAGCTGAGTCCGGAGCCGATTAGCATCAGCTCGTCGGCACTCGTAGGTGTGTGGAAAGGGCGGCTGGAGCGGATGCTTCGGAACTGGCGGTACCTGACAGTGGGGGCGGTACTGCTGCTCGGCGCGAACGCGGCTCCCGCGCAGGCGGATTCGAGCGACCCGTTCACGGGCGCGCCCGGCGCGGGCGATCCGTACTACCCGCTGGACGGCAACGGCGGCTACGACGTCGGCCACTACGACGTCACCATCTCCTATGACCCGCCGACGCATCAGCTGACCGGGGACACCCGCATCGACGCGGTGGCGACCCAGGCGCTGCGGGTGTTCAACCTGGACTACAGCGGCCCGGCGGTGTCCAAGGTGACCGTCAACAACCTGCCCGCCTGGTTCGACCGCAACGGCGAGCACGAACTGTCCGTCACCCCACTGATCCCGCTGCTCCCGGGCCTGCCGTTCACCGTGCGGGTGGAGTACGCGGGCGAGGTGACCGGCACCGAGGGCGAGGGCTGGGTGTTCTCGCCCAGCGGCGGCGCGTTCGTGGCGGGTGAACCGCATTCGGCGAGCAGCTGGTACCCGCTCAACGACACGCCCCTGGACAAGGCGACCTTCACCCTGCACGCCACGGTGCCGCAGGAGTGGGAGGTGATGTCGATCGGCGACAAGGTGTCCGACACCGTGCAGGGCGCGAACCGGACCGTGTCCTGGGAGATGCGTCAGCCGGTGGTCGGCTACCTGACCACGGTCGCCGTCGACCGGTTCGAATTCCTGGACCAGCGGCGCGCCAATGGAACTCCGCTGCTGAGCGCCTTCGCGCCGAGCGCGGGCAAGGGCCGGGACCTGGAGACGCGGCTGCCCGAGATCCTGGACTTCCAGGAGGAGCTGTACGGCCCGTACCCGTTCGACACCGCGGGCGGCCTCTACGTCGACACCGGACTCCAGTTCTCGCTGGAGACGCAGTCTCGCCCGATCTACGCGCCCTGGACCGATCTGAGCACCGTGGTGCACGAGATCGCCCACCAGTGGTGGGGCGATTCCATGTCGGTGAAGCAGTGGTCCGACATCTGCCTGAACGAGTGCTTCGCCAGCTATACCGCCGACTACCTGTGGCCGGAACGCAAGGACGGCAAGGACGTCGACGCCGAGTACCGCGACACCGTCGCGAAATACCATGACGATCCGAAGTTCTGGGAGATCGCGCTCCAGAACCCGGGCAAGGACAACGAATTCACCGCGGTCTACTACCGGGGTCCACTCTTCCTGCACGCCCTGCGCCGGACCATGGGCGATGCCGCGTTCTTCGGAGCGGTCCGTGATTTCGTCATGGCGCACCGGTACGGCAACGCGTCCATGCCCGAGTTCCGGACTTTCCTGCAGTCGCGCTCGCCGGTCGATCTGACCGGGTTCCTGGCCGCCTGGCTGGACCGCACCGACCGTCCGGCCGACGAGTTCCTCTACCCCGGCCCGCTGCGCGCCTGATCAGGCCGGGACCGGCCGCGCCCGGTCCGAGAGGACCAGCGCGGCCATACCGCCGAGCACCGACCCGGTGACGTACCGCTGCGCGCGCAGCCACAGCGGCCGCCGCGCCAAGAAGGTCGAGACCGCGCCCGCGCTCAACACGATCAGGGCGTTCACGGTGACCGCGATGGCGATCTGCACCGCGCCCAGCGACAGGCTCTGCAACCAGACCCGCCCGTGCGCCGGCACCACGAACTGCGGGATCAGCGCCATGTAGAGGATGGCGATCTTGGGGTTGAGCAGATTGGTGACCAGCCCCATCGTGAACAGCCGCCGGGCCGGATCGGCGGGCAGCTCGGTCGGCGCGAACAGTCCGGCCCCGCCCGGCCGCAAGGTCTTCCAGGCCAAGTGGACCAGATACAGCGCGCCCGCGACCTTCAACGTCAGGTACAGCGCGGGCACCATGGCGAAGACCGCGGTGATCCCGGCCGTCGCGGCCGCCAGATACACCCCGAATCCGACCGCCACCCCGCCCAGCGACACGAGTCCGGCCCGCCGCCCCTGCGACACGGTCCGCGACACCAGGTACATCATGTTCGGCCCCGGCGTGAGCACCAGCCCCACCGCCGCGGCGGCCACGCCCAGAACCGCACTCGCTTCGATCATGCGACCGATTCTCCGGCCGCATCGGTCCGCTGTCGCGGGCCACTCACCACCGACTGGACCCCCGACCGGAGGCCACCGGGGTCCGGGTCAGCGCACCGCTTCGGCCTGGTGTCCGGCCCGGAGGCGGCGCACGCCCTCGGCGATGGTCTCCTCCTTCTTGCAGAAGGTGAAGCGCACCAGGTGGTTCCACGCGGCCTTGTCGTCGGCGAAGACACTGACCGGCACCGCGGCCACGCCGAGGCGCTCGGGCAGTTCACGGCAGAAGGCGTAGGCGTCGGACGCGCCGAGCGGGGTGATGTCGGCGCACACGAAATAGGTGCCGTCACTGCGCTTCACGCCGAAACCGGCCTCGGACAGGGCGGCGGAGAGGCGGAGTCGCTTCTCGGCGAGGGTGTCCCGCAGCGCGGCCACCCACTGCTGCTCGTTGTTGAGGGCGTGGGCGACGGCGGGCTGGAAGGGGCCGCCGCCGACGAAGGTGAGGAACTGCTTGGCGGCCAGCACCGCGTCCAGCAGCGGGGCGGGCGCGCAGGCCCAGCCGATCTTCCACCCGGTGACACTGAAAGTCTTGGCGGCGCTGGAGATCACGATGGTGCGCTCGAACATACCGGGCAGCGTGGACAGGCTGATGTGCTCGTGCCCGTCGTAGCAGAGGTGCTCGTACGCCTCGTCGGACATGACGTACAGGTCGTGTTCGATGGCGAGTTCGGCGATGGCGGTGAGATCGGCGCGCGAGAGCACGGTGCCGGTCGGATTGTGCGGCGAATTCACCAGCAGCAGCCGGGTTTTCGGGGTGATGGCGGCGCGCAGGCTGTCCAGGTCGAGGGCGAAGCCGTCGCCGTCGGGCACCAGCCGGGCGGTGCGGCGCTGTGCTCCGGCCAAGGCGATGGCCGCCGCGTAGGAGTCGTAGTAGGGCTCGATGAGCACCACGTCGTCACCGGGCTCGACCAGGCCGAGCACGGTCGCCGCGATCGCCTCGGTGGCGCCGACGGTGACCAGCACCTGACTGTCGGGGTCGTAGTGGGTGCCGTAGCGGCGGGCGCGGTCGGCGGCGATGGCCTGCCGCAGCGCGGGCACGCCGCGGCCGGGCGGGTACTGGTTGAAGCCGTCGGCGATGGCCTGCCGCGCCACCTCGAGCATGCCCGCGGGGCCATCGCTGTCCGGGAAGCCCTGGCCGAGGTTGACCGCGCCGTGGCGAACGGCCAGTTCGGTCATCTCGGCGAAGATCGTCGACGCGAACGGCTGCAGACGGGCGACGGTCGGAATACGCGGCATGTCCGGAGCCTAATCCATCACCGAGAACGGCCGGCGGCCGTGATTCACCGCACAGCCAGGTCAGCGCGGGAGCCGGATGCCACTCAGTTTGTCCGGGTTCACCACGTCGTAGACGCCCCACACCTTGCCGTCGCGCACGGTGAACGCGTACACCCGCCGCGGATTGCCCGCATTGCCGTCCCGGGCCGGGATCGAGTGCGCCAGGATGCCGTGCTGCCCGTTGACCAGGACCGGTTCGAGTTCCCGGCCGGGCGCGGGATCGCCGGGGCCGCCGCCCGCGCCGACCAGCATGAACCTGCGCCACAGCCCCAGCCACAGGCGCGCGTTCTTGTCCACGCCGGCAACCACATTGACCGCGGTGGACACCTTGCCGCCGCCGTCGCCGACGGTGCGCACGTCCGGATGCAGCGCCGCCACCACGGCGTCGACGTTCCCGCTGGCCAGCGCGTCCAGCAGCGCCCGCACCGCGGCCTCGTGCTCGGCGTCGGCGGCCGGTTCCGGCGCGTCCGCCACCGCTTTCCGGGCCCGGGTGGCGAGCTGCCGCGCGGCGTCCACGGAAACGTCCAGGATGTCGGCGATCTCGGTGAACGGCACCGAGAAGCCGTCGTGCAGAACGAAAGCCACCCGCTGCGGCGGGGTCAGCGTGTCCAGCACCACGAGGGCGGCGAACCGGAACTCCTGTTTACGCATCACCGCGGCCAGCGGATCGGGGGTGCTGGACGGCGTCACCGCGGTGACCACCGGTTCCGGGAGCCATTGCCCAACATAGGTTTCGCGGCGCACCGCCGCGCTGCGCAACCGGTCCAGACAGAGGCGGCTGACCACGGTGGTGAGCCAGGCGCGCAGGTCGTGGATCTCGGATTGGCGGGCCGCGGCGAGCCGTAGCCAGCTCTCCTGCACGGCGTCCTCGGCGTCGCTCACGCTCCCGGTGAGCCGGTAGGCCACCGAGACCAGATGCGGCCGATGCGTTTCGAACAAGTCGGCCAGGAGAACCGCCACCATCTCTCCGATCCTACGGCTGGGCACCGACAGCCTCGCGGGCGGTCACCACGAATTACCGGCCGCCCATGCCCGATTCCGTGACAGCATGACCGCATGGACGCGGAATTCCTTTCCGACGGCACGGTCTGGTTGTCGCCGCCCGCCGTCTCCGACATCGATGCCATCACCGCCCTGTGCCAGGAGCCCTCGATCGGCGCGTGGACCACCATGCCGGTCCCCTACCACCGCGCCGACGCGGAGAAGTTCATCTACGACATCGTCGGCCCCGGCTGGGCCGCCCGCAGCCCCACCTGGGCGGTGCGCGGGTCGGCCGACGGCCCGGTGGTCGGCATGATCGGGCTGAGTCCGCTCTACCCCCGCCGCGACGACGAGACCGCCGAGATCGGCTTCTGGCTCACCCCCACCGCCCGCGGCGCGGGCGTGATGACCCGGTCGGCGCGGCTGGTCGCGGCCGCCGGACTGGATCCCGAGACGCTGGGCTTCGAGCGCCTGGAGTGGCGGGCCTTCACCGGAAACCATCCGTCCGCGGCCGTGGCCCGCCGCATCGGCATGCACTACGAGGGGCTGATCCGCGGCGGCGGCACGCAACGCGGTGTCCGCCGCGACATCTGGGTGGCGGGGCGGCTGCGCACCGATCCCGATACCCCGAGCCCGCACTGGCCCGCAGGCCTCTGACCTGGCCATACCCCCGAAAAGCGTTCGGCGCACACCCGCCGGACTGGGTGTGCGCCGAACTCAGTGTGCACGCCGGATGCGTTCGGCGCGAGGCGAACTCGCCGCGCCCGGGTGCGGGTCTATCGGATCGGGGGCCTACGCGCGGGCCGCGCGGCGCTGGGCGACCGCGTCGGCGAGGCGCTCCAACTGGGCGACCGTGGTGTCCCAGTCGATGCAGGCGTCGGTGATGGACTGGCCGTAGGTGAGGTCCTCCGGCTTGCCGAGGGTGAGGTCCTGGCGACCGGCGACGATGAAGGACTCCATCATCAGGCCGACCACGGTGTCCTCGCCGCCCGCGATGCGCTCGGCCAGATCGGTGACCACGTCGACCTGCTTGTTGTGGTCCTTGTTGGAGTTGCCGTGCGAGGCGTCCACCACCAGGCGCTGGGGCAGCGACGACTTCTCCAGGCGCAGCAGGGCTTCCGAGCAGGAGGCGGCGTCGAAGTTGGGGCCGTTGGAGCCGCCGCGCAGGATGACGTGGCAGTCCGGGTTGCCGGCGGTGCGGATGAGCGCCGAACGCCCATCCAGGTCGGTGCCGGGGAACACGTGCGAGGCGGCCGCGGCGCGCACGCCGTCCACCGCGACCTGCACGTCGCCGTCGGTGCCGTTCTTGATGCCGACCGGCATGGACAGCGCCGAGGACAGCTGCCGGTGCACCTGGCTGGCGGCCGTGCGGGCGCCGATCGCGCCGTAGGCGACCAGGTCGGCGATGTACTGCGGGGTGATCGGGTCCAGGAACTCGCACGCCACCGGCAGGCCGAGCGCGGTGATGTCGACCAGCAGGCGGCGACCCAGGTCCAGGCCGGTGTTGATGTCGAAGCTGCCGTCCAGGTGCGGGTCGTTGATCAGGCCCTTCCAGCCCAGCGTGGTGCGCGGCTTCTCGAAGTAGACGCGCATCACCACGTGCAGGCGGTCGTCCAGTTCGGCGGCCTTGGCGGCCAGGCGACGGGCGTAGTCCATGGCGGCTTCGGGATCGTGCACCGAACACGGGCCGACGATCACCATGAGGCGGTCATCGGAGCCGTTGAGCACGTCGACGGTCGCCTTGCGACCGGCGCGCACGGTGTCGGCGAGGGTGTCGTCGATCGGGTGGGCGGCACGGACCTCGCGCGGCGAGCTCAGCGGGCTGACGCTGAGAGTGCGCTGGTCATCGAGATCGGCATGCCGGTCGAGATCGGCGGTGGTGGTCATGGGTGGATTTCCTTGTCCCAGGCCGACCCACGGAGAATTGCGAAACCCCTAGGAGCCGGTCTGATTTCGTCCGGCTCGGGGTGGAGGATGTCAGCGCGAGGTCACGCCGCACGACCCACCCGGGGCCGGCTGGCTAAACCAGAAATACTGACGCTGCATGCCAGGCACTGTACCAGAGATCCCTTTTCGTGCGTGTGGCGTACGCCACGGCCGCTGGGATGGGCGTCCCACCTGATGGGATGCGCATCTCGGCGCCGGGTCAGTGCAGGATGTAGTGCAGGATCACGTCGTGCACGTGCCGTGTCTTGTCGTCGCCGCGGAACTCCACCTCGTAGGTGTGGTGCCCGGTGCTGATGGCGATGTGCCCCGACGAGAAGAACTGGCCCGCGAACGACTTGTTGGTCAGGATGCTCACGCTCGAGATCCGCGCGTAGGGGATGGACGTGATCGCGATCTTCTTACCCACGAACGAGTTGTCCTGGATGACGACCCGCCGGTCGGTGAGCCCCAGGAATCCGGTGCCCACGCCGATGGCGTCGTACACGGCGAGGATCTGCTCGCCCTGCATCAACCCCTGCCGGATCTTGTCGAGTTGATCCTGTCGATCGAATGGAATGCTCACCAACCCCGCCTTTCGGCTCAGCGATGCTCCCGGATTTCGGTTCAGCGGCGCACGAACGGATAGCTGACCTTGGTCAGCTGCTCGGACAGCTCCCACAGCCGCCGCGCGGTCACCTCGTCCTTGGAGGCGGCGCTGGACGGGCTGGGCCCGGGGTAGCCGCGCATGCCGCGCAGCCCGGTGGGCCCGTAGAAGCCGCCCGGCTCGACCTCGGCGGTGGCGGCGAACAGCGTTGGCAGCGCGCCCATCTCGGCGCTCTGCGCGAACAGCCGGTTGCCGATCGACATCAGGGTGTCGTAGATCGACTCGGTGTGCCCCTGCAGGTCGGTGGCGGCATAGCCGGGGTGCGCGGCCACCGACAGCTTCGCCGATCCGGCGGCGGTCAGGCGGCGCTGCAGTTCCCGCGCGAACATCAGGTTGGCGAGCTTGGACTGGCCGTAGGCGGCCCAGCGCTGATAGCTGCGCCGCTCCCAGTCCAGGTCCTCGAGATCGATGCGGCCGATGGCGTGCATGCCCGAGGACAGCGTGACCACCCGGTCGCGGATCTTGTCCAGCAGCAGCCCGGTCAGCGCGAAATGGCCGAGATGGTTTGTGCCGATCTGCATTTCGAAGCCCTCGGCGGTGCGCTTGAGCGGCACCGCCATCACGCCCGCGTTGTTGATCAGCACGTCCGCGCCGTCGACCGAGTCGGCGAACTCGTGCACCGAGGCGAGGTCGGCCAGGTCCAGGCGGCGCACCTGGGCGTTCGGGCCGATCCGATCGGCCACCGCTCTCGCCTTCACCTCATTGCGGCACGCCATGATCACCTTCGCGCCCGCGCCGGCGAGCGCTCGCGCGGTGGCCGCGCCCAGCCCGCTGTTGGCCCCGGTGACGATGAAGGTCCGGCCCGCTTGATCGGGGATGTCGGAGATGTCCCAGCCGCTCACGGGGTCGAGTCTAGGTGCGCGGAGGCGCGCACGTCCGATGTCGGCGTGAACCGTTCCCGGACGCGGGATTTGCCGACCGTCCCGGGCGGTGGCCGAGCGCGGCGTGTCCGTGTCCGATTCATCCCATTTGACCTGGGTGAGCGGTAGCGTCCGCGACCATGGACACCCTGATACTCGCGGGTTTGCTGGGCATTCTGGCTTGTGGCTGACATGGTGACCGACATCGGCACCGAGCCCGTCGAGACCGCGAGCGGCGGTGGCTTCGCCGGGCCTCGGGCTCGTGATCGTCGCCAACCTGATCGCGACCTTACTTCCTGGAAGGGTGCCCGACGATCCGTCCTGCTACCGGCTGCTGCACGATCTCGGCGTCCTGAAGGACGGCCGCACGCTGCCGCCCGCGCACCGAGAGACCTGCCGTGGATCCCCGCGCCCTCCGGCAAGGGCGCGGGGATCACGCTCTTCAGGACAGGGCCAGCACCTCGTCGTCGGACATGGCGGCCACCTCCAGGTAGAGGCGGGCCACGCCGTCGAGCCGGCCGGTGGCGCCGGCCCGGCGTTCCCGCTCCAGCAGCCGCGCGGTCAGCCCCTCGACCGTGCGGGCCGCGAAGAAGTCGGCGACCACGGTGTCCGGGGAGTCCAGCCAGTCCCGCACGCGGGCGATGACCGCGGTGGCCAGCACCGAATCGCCGCCCAGGGCGAAGAAGTCGTCGGTCACGCCGACGGTCTCGCGGCCCAGCACCGACGCGATGATATCGGCCACGGCGCGCTCGACATCGGTTCGGGGCGCGACGAATTCGCCCGCTCGCTCGCCCTCGGCCAGCAGCCCGGCGATGGCCTTGCGGTTCGGTTTGCCGTTCGAGGTGAAGGGCAGCTCGGCGAGCGTCTCCACCCGATCCGGAATCATGTAGGCGGGCAACAGATTCGCGGCCGCCGCCAACAGCACCGGGACGTCCAGCGCGACGCCGTCGTCGGCCACCAGGACGGCGGCCAGCTTCGGCGCGGCCGCGCCCACCACGGCGGCGATGGCGTGCCGCACGCCCGGCAGGCCGCGCAGCACGCTCTCCACCTCACCGAGTTCCACCCGGTAGCCGCGGATCTTGACCTGATGGTCGGCGCGGCCCAGGAATTCCAGGCAGCCGTCGGGCAGGTAGCGGGCCAGATCGCCGGTGCGATACCAGTTCAGGCCGTCATGGGTGACGAACCGGTCGGCGGTGCGCTCCGGATCCCCGCGATACCCGGCGGCCACACCCTCGCCGCCGATCCACAGTTCACCCGTCACCCAGTCCGGGCAGTCCTGACCGGACGGGCCGACCACCCGGCAGCGCACATTGCGCAGCGGGGTGCCGTACGGGACGGCCGACCACTCCGCCGGCACCTCGGCGTTCACGACCTCGCGGATCGTGGAGTGGATGGCCGTCTCGGTGGCCCCGCCCAGCCCCGCGAACCGGCAGCCGGGAGCCACCGCGGCGAGGCGGCCCGGCAGCGCCACATCGACCCAGTCGCCGCCCAGGATCACCATGCGCAGACTGTCCACAGGTTTCCCGGCCGCGGCCTCCAGCGTCATGTCCAGCAGGCTGGGGACGCAGTTCAGCACCGACACCCGGTGGCGGCGGATGAGTTCCACCCAGCGGCCCGGCTCCGCGCGCTGTCCCTCATCCAGCGCGATCACCGCGCCTCCGGCGCTCAGCAGACCGAAGATGTCGTAGACGGACAGGTCGAATTCGAGCGCCGACAGGGCCAATGCCCGGTCATCCACACCGATCCCGAAGCGTTCGTTCAGGTCGTCGATGGTGTTCATGGCCGCCCGGTGCGGCACCTCCACACCCTTCGGCCGCCCGGTGGAGCCGGAGGTGAACAGCACGTAGGCGATGGCCTCCGGATCCGGGATCACGGCCTGCGCCAACGGCTCCGGGTACTCCCGCGCCGCGCGCAACGCCACAGTCGGCAGCCCGGGCACCTCGCCGCCGGCGGTCACCGCCGCGACGACCGCACCGGTGCGCAGGATCTCGGCGCGCCGCCGGTCGGGCTGATCGAAACCGATCGGCACGTACACGGCTCCGGCGGCCAGCACGCCGACCGTAGCCAGGATCTGATCCGGGCCCTTCGGCAACTGCACGGCGACCGCGTCGCCCGGCCGGACGCCCACCGCCCGCAGCGCGCCCGCCACCGCGAGCGCCTGCGCGGCCAGCTCGCGATAGGTGAGAACACTTGTGACAGCGTCCGATTCGCGGCCGTCCGCCGTTGCGGCGACCCCGCCCGGCACATCGACGCGGTCGGACTCCCAGACGATCGCGGGAGCGTCCGGGTTCGCGGCGGCGATGTCGAACAGGCCGCTGTGCAGGGCGCGGCCGCTGACCGCGCCGTCGGTGGCGTTCACCTGGGCGCGAACCACCGCCTGCTCCACGGGAATTCGCACCGCGGCCTCGGCGTCCCACCCCGCGCCGCCGAAACCGGCGGCAGGTGCGGCGTCGGCATCGGCGTCCGGCCCGGGCTCGTCACTGCCCGCGAGGCGCAGGACAGCGTCGATGTAGCGGGTGAACATGGTCTCGACCATGGCCGGGGGGAAGGCGTCGGAGCGGACGTCCCAGTTCAGCAGCAGACCGCCGCGAACCTCGGTGACCTGCGCGTCGAGCAGCACCTGCGGACCCTGCGAGATGATCCAGACCGGGTCGCCGAAGGTGTCGGTGACCTGGTCGGCGAACAGTTCGCCCAGGTTGATGGCGCTGGTGTAGACGATCGGGGCCAGCACCGGCTCGGCGCGCAGGCGGCCCAGATCGCGCAGCACCTCCAGGCCGCTGTAGCCGGAATGCGCTCCGGCGGCGTGCAATTCGCGCTGCAGCGCCCGGGCGCGCTCGGTGACGGTAGCCGGCTCGGTGACATCCACCTCCAGCAACACCGAGGAGGTGAAGTCGCCGACCACGCCGTCCACCTGCGGATGCACCGGCTCCCGGTGGAACAGCGGCAGATTCAGCAGGAACCGGCGCTGCGCCGACCAGCCGCCGATGCTCTCGGCGAACACCGAGGCCAAGGCCATGGCCGGGGTGATGCCGCGGGCGTGCGCCGCGGCGAACATGCGGCCCTTGGCCTCCGGCGACAGCCAGCGGTGCAACCGCACGGTCCGCGCCGCCCGCTCCCCCGGCTCCGCCACCGCGGTCTCGGCGGCGCGCGGCAGTTCCGGCGCGCCCGGCAGCTCGGGCAGGCGGGCCTGCCACCACGCACGGTCGGCGGCGTGTTCCGGTGCGGGACCGGCGTGTTCGGCCAGGTACTCGCGGAAGGTGTAGTCCTGCGGCGACAGCTGCTCACCGTGGTACAGGCGCGCCAGGTCCGCGACCAGGATGCGGTAGCTCATGGCGTCGGCCGCGAGCATGTCCACGTCCAGGTGCAGCCGGGTGCGGCCCGCCGGCAGCAGGGTCAGCGCGATATCGACGACCTGGCCGTCCTCGACTGCCATCAGCTGGTGGGTCCGGCGGTCCCGCAGCTCCTCCAGCGCCCGTTCCGCCGCCTCGGGCGTGGCGTCGCGCAGGTCGGTGACGCTCCAGACGTCCCGGCCGGGGCGTTCCAGGGTCTGCTGGGTGCCGTCGGGCAGGAACCGGGTGCGCAGCATCGGATGCCGCCGCACCAGCGCCTCGACGGCGGTGCCCAAGCGGGCGGGATCGACACCGGCCCCGTCGAATTCGACGTAGAGGTGGGCGGCGACGGCGCCGAGTTGCTGGCTGTCGGACCGCCCGATCCAGTACGCGTGCTGCATGGGCGCGAGCGCGAACGGGGCGCCGTCGTCGACGCCGGTGGCGAGGTCATCGGCCGCCGCGACACCGACCGCGGCGAGCTCGCCGCTCGGCTCCTGAGCCGAATCGGTCTGCGCGGCCTCGTGATTCGTCTCCGCCGCGCTCTCCTCGCCGGTCCCGCCCAGCAGGCCGTGCCAGGCGGCGACCGTGGGCTCGGCGGCGAGCTGGGCGAAGTTCACGGCCAGACCGCGCTTGCGCCAGGCGCCCGCGAGTTTCATGGTGCGGATGGAGTCGAGGCCGAGCTGGATGAGGTCGTCGTGGTCGGCGATGTCGGCCGGTTCAAGACCGAGGTGTCCCGCGATGGCGGCGCGGATCTCGTCCCGGGCGATGTTCGCCGACGGCCCCTGGGGTGACTCCATTCCGCTGGTACTCCTTGTTCGACGGGATCGGTGGGCAGAAGCGTAACCCATTGAGATAGGGTTGCCTAACCTATGCAAGGACACCCTTACCAGCAAGAGGTCAGAGCCGTGACAACGACCGCACCCGCCGCCGCCGCGGGCCACCGCGACGGATTCGTCGCCTTCCCCGCCGACCTCGCCGAGCGGTACCGGCGCGAGGGCTACTGGGCGGGCCGCCCGCTCGGGGAACTCCTGCGCGACGCCGCCCGGCAGTGGCCCACGCGACCCGCGCTGCTGAGCGACGAGTCCGGCCGCGCCCCGGCCACCTACGCCGACCTCGACCGCGCCGCCGACCGGATGGCGCACGGCCTCCTGAAGCTCGGCATCCGGTCCGGCGACCGCGTGGTGGTCCAGCTGCCCAACACCCCCGCGTTCCTGCCGCTGCTGTTCGGCCTGCTGCGCGCCGGGATCATCCCGGTGCTCACCCTGCCCGCGCACCGCCGCGCCGAAATCGAGCACCTGGCCCGGCTTTCCGGCGCGGTCGCCTACGTCGCGGCCGACCGGCTCGGCGACTTCGACTACCGCGCCCTGGCCGCCGAGGTCCGCCCACAGCTCCCGGACCTGCGCCACATCCTGATCCTCGGCGATCCGGGGCAGTTCACCGACCTGGATTCGATTCCCGCCGACGGTGATTCGCTGCCCGAGGTGGACGCCTCCGACATCGCGCTCATGCTGGTGTCCGGCGGCACCACCGGGCTGCCCAAGCTGATCGCCCGCACCCACGACGACTACGTCTACAACGCCACCACCAGCGCCGCGGTCTGCGAACTCGGCCCCGACGACGTCTACCTCGCGACCCTGCCCGTCGCCCACAACTTCCCACTCGCCTGCCCCGGCGTGCTCGGCACCGTCGCCACCGGCGGGGCCATGGCCTTCGTCACCGACCCCAGCCCGGAGAGCGCGTTCGCCGCCATCGAACGCCACCGGGTGACCGTCACCGCCGTGGTGCCGCCGCTGGCCCAATTGTGGTGCGCGGCAGTCGAATGGGAGGACGCCGACCTGTCCTCGCTGCGGCTGCTCCAGGTCGGCGGCGCGAAACTGGCCGAGGTGAACGCCCGCGAGGTCACCCCCGCCCTGGACTGCCGCCTGCAGCAGGTGTTCGGCATGGCCGAGGGCCTGCTCAACTACACCCGCGCCGAGGATTCCGACGACCTGGTGTGCACCACCCAGGGCCGCCCGCTCGCGCCCGCCGACGAGGTGCGGGTGGTGGACGAGCACGGCCGGGACGTCGCCGACGGCGAGGAGGGCGAACTGCTCACCCGCGGCCCCTACACGCTGCGCGGCTACTACCGCGCCCCCGAGCACAATGCCCGCGCCTTCACCCCCGACGGCTTCTACCGCAGCGGCGACCTGGTGCGCCGCCTGCCCAGCGGCCACCTGATCGTGTCCGGCCGGATCAAGGACGTGATCAACCGCGGCGGCGAGAACATCTCCTGCGACGAACTCGAGGAGCACCTGCTCGCCTACCCGGGTATCCGGCACGCGGCCGCCGTGGGCCTGCCCGACGCGGCCCTGGGTGAGAAGGTCGGCGTGTTCCTGGTGACCGAGGGTGAGCTGCCGTCCCTGGCCGCCGTCAAAACCTTCCTCACCGAGCGGGGCCTGGCCACCTACAAACTCCCGGATGTGTTGCGGCAGACCGATTCCCTGCCCGTGACGGCGGTCGGCAAGATCGACAAGAAGGCCCTCGCCGCGCGCTGAGAGCCGTTCCGTCATAGAGTTCTCCTATGGGTGGGTGGAACGAATCGGATATTCCTGACCAGAGTGGCCGGATCGTCATCGTCACCGGAGCGACCAGCGGCCTGGGCGAGGCCACCGCGCGCGCCCTGGCCGCCGCCGGAGCGCGCGTGATCATGGCCTGCCGCAACGAGATCAAGGCGCGGACGGTGGCCGCCACCATGCCCGGGGACGTGCACATCCGCGCCCTCGATCTGGCCGACCTGGCCTCCGTGCGCGCCTTCGCCGACACCGTCGAGCGGGCCGACGTGCTCATCAACAACGCGGGCGTGATGGCGGTGCCCCAGCGGGCCACCGCCGACGGCTTCGAATTGCAGATCGGCACCAACTATCTCGGCCACTTCGCGCTGACCGGCCTACTGCTGGACCGGATCTCGGAGCGCGTGGTCAACACCTCCAGCCTCACCCATCTGATCGGGCGCATCGACCTGGAGGACCTGAACTGGGAGCGGCGCGCCTACTCCCGGTTCGGCGCGTACGCGCAATCCAAGCTCGCCATGCTGCTCTTCACCTACGAACTCCAGCGGCGGCTCACGGTCACCGGATCGGCCAAGCTGGCGGTCGCCGCGCACCCCGGCTACGCCGCCACCGAGATCAGCTCCGAGACCCAGAACGTGCTCGAACAGCTGGTCGGCCTCGGCAACCGGCTGATCGCGCAGAGCGCCGCCATGGGCGCGCTGCCGACCCTGTACGCGGCCACCGCCGACGTCGAACCCGGCGCCTACTACGGGCCGGACCGATTCAACTGGCGCGGCCACCCGACCCGGGTCGGCTCGAATGCCGCCTCCCACGACGAGAAAACCGCCCGGCAGCTCTGGGAGCTGTCCGAGCGGTTGACGGATGTCGAATTCCCGATCTGAATCTCGGATATCCGGTTCCGGGATCAGGCTCGCACCACGTACGGCGCGACGCTGCCCAGCTTCTCGCAGGTCTCCTCGAACTCCCGCTCCGGCCGCGACTGCCCGACCACGCCCGCGCCCGCGCGCAGCCACGCGCCGGCGCCCGACTGGTAGACCGCGCGCAGCACCAGCGTCGCCTCCAGCGCGCCGTCGGGGGAAACCGTCACCACCGCACCGGAATACAGGCCGCGCGGATCGTGGTCGAGGCGGAACACCGCGTCCACCCCCTCGGCCTTGGGGATGCCGGAGGCGGTGACGGACGGGAACAGCATCTCCAGCGCGTCCCACGGGCTGCGGTCGGCGGCCAGCCGTCCGCGCACGGTGGAGGCCAGGTGCTGCACGCTGCCGCGCTCGCGGACGGCCATGAAGTCGGAGACCGCGGTGGTGTCCGGCTCGGCGACCGCGGCGATCTCGGCGAAGGAGGTCTGCACCGAGATGGCGTGCTCGACGATCTCCTTCGGGTCGCGCACCAGGTCGGCGCGGGCGGCCAGATCGATGTCGTCGCCGCGGCCGAAGGCGCGGGTCCCGGCCAGCGGCTCGGTGGTGACTACCCGGTCGCGGTCCACGGCCGCGACCAGTTCCGGGCTGAAGCCCGCGGCCTCCAGGCCGCCCAGGCGCAGCAGGAACGAGCGCGCCGGGGTGTTGTTCGCACGGCCCAGGCGGTAGGTGGCGGGGATGTTGACCGCGAAGGGCAGATCGACCTTCCGAGACAGAATCACCTTCTGGTACTTGCCGTCCCGGATCTCGGCCACGCCCGCGGCGACCCGGTCCTGATAGCCGGTCGGGTCCGGGGTGACGTCCACGGGGTGCGCGACGGGCAGCGCGGTGTCCTGGGCGGCGGCGATCAGCTCGTGGATGTCGCCGGTTTCGGCGGGCGTCGCGCCCGACACCCGCACGCCGGTGGCGTCGATGCGGACCTCGATGCGCGGAATCATCAAGTGCGCCAGGGTGGCCCGCGGGTGCACGTGCTCGGTCGCGCCCAGCGACCAGGCGCAGAACTCGAAGCCGATCCAGCCGAAGGCGTTGCGGCCCTCCAGGGGCAGTCCGGCCAGCGCGCGGTCCAGGGCCTGCGCCGGATTGCCCGACCACGGTCCCGCGGTGGTCTGTCCGTCCCAGCTCACCCGCAGTTCGCCCGCGTCCAGCTCGACGCCGCCCAGCGGGTCGGCGGCGAAGACCCATTCGCCGGGCCGTTCGTAGACCACGTACTCACCGAAGCGATCCGCCGCCGCCAGCGCGGCGACGGCCGCGACCGGATCGGTGACGTACTCTCCCCACCGCTGCTCCCCCTCGAGCCGTACCCGTTCGTCAGCGACCGACACCAGACCTCCAAGGTTATGCTTACCTAACTCGTGAGTGAGGTTAGCATTACCTTTCCCTTTGCGGGGAGGCCCGCGTCGCGACGTCCGTCACCACCGCCGCGCAACACGGCGAAACCCCGGGTCGGACCGGTGAATTGCCCGACCTCCCGTCCCATCGCCCCGGTTTGGGCTTCAATGGATCGCAGCGGCTCATGCGGAGGGAACGAAGATGCTCGATCACGACAGCCGGCTCCCCGAAGCCGCGCTCACCGCCCCGCAATCCGTGGTCGCCCTGGTCGACGCCGCCTCCCGGGTGGAACGCGAACTCATCGGGGGCTGGCTCGCCGAAGGCGGCATCACCCAGGAGTTCGGCACCTCCGCCCCCGTCACCCAGATCGACCTCGACCCCGCCGCCGTCACCGACCGCCTCGTCGGACGCGCCGACGACCCGCTGGTGGTGCCGGTCCGCGTGCTGTGGCTGCCGCCCGAACGAGACGGCGTGCGCCGCACCACCTTCAGCGACCTGCTGTCCCTGTCCAACCCGCGCAAACCGCACCGTCTCATGCAGCGGCGGCTCGTCGGCAAGGCGCCCGACCGGCACCTGATCCTCACCGGGCAGCCCGCCCGGCTCAGCGAGCTGCGCGCCAACAACCCCGGATCCGCCATCGTGCCCGACGCTTTCGGGCGGGCCATCGTGCGCGCGGGCATCGTCGCGCTGGAGCGCGCCGAGCGCGCCGTCATCGGCGACCGGTACAAGGTGCCGCGACTGGTGGTCGAGGAGATCCTGGACTCCCCCGAATTCCTGCGCCGACTCGACGTCATCGCCCTGGAATCCGGACTCCCGCCACGCGAGGTCTACCGGCGTGCCGAGCGAGGCCTGCGCGAACTCGTCGCCGCCCAGAGCCGCCTCGTCTCCGACCTGTTCACCCAGGCCATGCGGCCCGTGCACGCCTCCACCTGGAACGTCGACGCCGACGAGACCGGACTCGACCGGCTGCGGTCGCTCAACCGGCGCTATCCGCTGGTCTTCCTGCCCTCGCACCGCTCCTACGTGGACGCCTTCGTGCTCGGGGACATCCTGGCGCGCAACGACTTCCCGCCCAACCACGTGGTCGGCGGCGCCAACCTCAAGTTCTGGCCGATCGGGCCCATCGCCCGGCGCACCGGAACCGTGTTCATCCGCCGCAGTTTCGGCGACGACGAGGTCTACAAGGCCGTCGTCGAGGAGTACTTCGCCTACCTGCTCACCAAACGCTTCAACCTGGAGTGGTACTTCGAGGGCGGGCGCACCCGCACCGGGAAACTCCGGCCCCCGCGCTACGGACTGCTGAACTACCTTGCGGCGGCGCTGCGTTCGAAACGCATCGACGACGTCATGCTGGTGCCGGTCTCCATCACCTACGAACGGCTCAACGAGATCGGGGCCATCGCCGACGAACAGACCGGCGGCCGCAAACAACCCGAGGGCCTCACCTGGCTGGCCCGCTACGTCCGCAACCAGCAGCACTCCGCCGGGCACGTGTACGTGCGCTTCGGCACCCCGCTCTCGGCCCGCGACCGCCTGGCCGCCAACGGGGATCCGCTGACCGGACACCAGGATCCGGGCACCGAGCAGGCCGTCGAACGCGAACAGCTGGCCGTGCAACGGCTCGCCTTCGAGGTCGCCGTCGGCATCAACGAGGTCACCCCGATCACCGTCAACGCCCTCACCACCCTGGTGCTGCTCGGCGTCCACGAACGCGCGCTGACCCGGCCCGAACTCCGCAACGCCATCGCCCCCGTGCTCGGCTACATCGAGAGCCGCGGCCTGCCGACCGGCGAACTCGACACGCTGCGCGACGATCACGGGCTCGCCGTGGTCCTCGAACAGCTGGCCGTCGCCACCGTCGTCACCGTGTACCGGGCCGGACTGGAACCGGTGTACGCCATCAACGCGGGCGCGCACCTGGAGGCCGCGTTCTACCGCAACAGCGCCGTGCACTGGTTCGTCAACCGCGCCATCCTCGAGCTCGCCGTCCTCACCGGCGTCGAAGCCCCCGAAGGCGACCAGCTGCGCGCCGGATGGGACGCCGCCTACCGGCTGCGCGACCTGCTCAAATTCGAGTTCTTCTTCCCCGAACGAGCCGAATTCACCAGCCAGCTCACCGCGGAGATGCTGCGCGTGGACCCCGAATGGCATCACCGCACCGCCGCGGGCACCCTCGGCTCCGAGATCCTGGCCCGGCTCGCCGACTCCGGCTTCATGATGGCCCACCGCGTCCTGCGCTCCTTCTCCGACGCGCAACTGGTGGTGGCCGAACGGCTCGCCGCCCGCGACCCGGTCGACCCCGTCGACCGCAAGGCCCTCATCGACGAATGCCTCCAGGTCGGCAAACAGATGCTGCTGCAACAACGGCTGCACAGCCCCGAATCGGTGTCCTCGGAATTGTTCGGCAGCGCGGTCAAACTCGCCGACAACCACGGCCTGCTCACCCCCGCCGGCGATCCGGCCGACCTGGCCGCCCGGCGCAGCGCCTTCGCCGCCGAACTGCGCGCCATCGGGCAGCGCATCACCCGGGCCGCCACCCTCGACCCGTCCAACCGGATGGAAGCGCTGTGACCCACCGGGTCCGGGGCCGCGCGGCGGGACGCACCACCCCGGCCCTGCGGCCCGGCGTCGGCGTCACCCAGCGGCCCATCGGCGCACAGGATCTCGCCACCGCCCTCGAAGCCGTACGCACCGGACCACAGGGCCCGCAGGTCGCCGCCGTCTTCGACTTCGGCGGCACCGTCGTGCACGGCTTCAACCCACCCCCGGTCGCCCGCCGCCTGCTGCGCCGCGGCAGCGCCCGCGGCGCACTCACCGCCAGCCTGCTCGGCAGCATCCGCGGCGCCCGCAGCGAAGGCGAATACGAACGCTTCCTGCAATCGGCCATGTACGACTGGGCCGGGGTACCCGAAGCCGACCTGATCGACCTCGGACGGCAGGTGTTCGCGCGCAATGTGTACGGGCACATCTACCCCGAGGCCTGGCGGCTGGTCCGCGAACACGAGGCCGCCGGGCACACCCTGGTCCTGATCAGCTCGATCAGCCGCTACCAGGTGGAACCCGTCGCCGCCGAACTCGGCATCCCGCACGTGCTGAGCACCGTCATGGCCGTGCAGGACGGCGTGCTCACCGGGCACGTGGAGGGAAAGACGCTGTGGCGCAACGGCAAGGCCGACGCCGTGCGCCGCTTCGCCATCACCCACGACATCGACCTCACCCGCAGCTGGGCCTACGCCGACAGCGCCGCCGACCTGCCGCTGCTCCAGACCGCCGGGCACCCGGTGGCCGTCAACCCGGACCCGCGGGTCGTGCTCGAGGCGGCCGAAAGGGAATGGCCGGTCCTGCATTTCCGGCCCCGGCAGGCCCCCAAGGCCACCGACTACGCCCGCACCCTGGCCGGATTCACGGGTTTGCTGGGCGGCGCGCTGTTCGGCGTGGCCGCCAAGGCGCACACGAAACAGCGCCGCCAGATGGCGGATTCGATGATGACCCACGCCGCCGACTCGACCCTGCGCGGCACTCGTGTCAAAGTACGGGTGACCGGCGCCGAACACGCCCGCGCGCCCCGGCCGGCGGTGTTCATCTTCAACCACCAGAGCCAGTTCGACATCGTGGTGCTGGCCGAGGTGCTGGGCACCGGATTCACCGGCATCGCCAAACGCGAGATCACCAAGAACCCGGTCTTCGGGCCCCTCATGCGGTTCGTGGAGGTCACCTTCATCGACCGCGCCGACACCAAGGCCGCGAAGGCCGCGCTGGAACCTGTGGTCGAAACGCTGCGCGGCGGACTGTCGGTGGTGATCGCCCCCGAGGGCACCCGCTCGCTCACCCCGCGGGTCGGCGCCTTCAAGAAGGGCGCGTTCCACATCGCCATGCAGGCGGGCGTGCCGATCATCCCCGTCGTGATCCGCAATGCGGGCGAGATCGCCTGGCGCAACTCCGCGATCGTCCGCAAGGGCGTGGTGGACGTGGACGTCCTACCGCCGATCGATGTCAGCGGCTGGGACCCGGCCCGCCTGGATACGGAAGTGGAGCAGGTCCGACAGTTGTTCGTCGACACCCTGCTCCACTGGCCCGAAACTTAGACAGCCCGCCCGAACAGCAGCTTCCACGGCATGGCCGCGGACTCGAGCTGCACCTTGAGGCTCATCTTCGAGGCGCCCTTGGTGCGCTCCTCGAAGCGGATCGGCACCTCGGCGATGGAGATGCCCTTCTTGACGGTGCGGTAGTTCATCTCGACCTGGAACGAGTAACCGTTCGACTTGATCGAGGCCACGTCGATGGCGCGCAGCGTGTCGGCCTTCCACGCCTTGAACCCGGCCGTGGCGTCCTTCACGCCCAGGCGCAGGATCAGGTTGACGTAGAAGTTGGCCCAGGCGGAGAGCGCCTTGCGGTACCACTTCCACTCCTCGGCGGTGGAACCGCCGGGGACGTACCGGGATCCGAGCACCACGCCGGCGTCGGTGGTCTTCAGCTTGTCGAGCATGGCGGGAATGACCTCGGCCGGGTGCGACAGGTCGGCGTCCATCTGGATCACCACGTCGGCGCCGTCGTCGAGCGCCTTGGTGATGCCGGCGATGTAGGCGCGGCCCAGGCCGTCCTTCTCCGTCCGGTGCAGCACGCTGACCACGTTCGGCAGATCGGCGGCCAGCTTGTCCGCGACCTCGCCGGTGCCGTCGGGTGAATTGTCGTCCACCACCAGCACATGCAGGTCCTCCACCGGCAGTGCGGTCAGCCGCTCCACCGCAACGGGCAGGTTCTCCCGCTCGTTGTAGGTCGGCACCACCACGGTGACCTTCAAGGTACGCCCTCCCGATCGGTCGTCTTCTCGCTACGAAACCGTACCTGGTCCACCTGAGTGCCTCGTGATCGCACCATGTAGGCGCGTCACCCCCGTCACCCCGGCGTCAGTCGTCCTCGTGGTCGGCACGCCGATTTCGCTCTCGCACAATATCCAACGCCCGCTCGGCTGTCGCCTGATCCGGATAAGGGCCCATCCGGTCACCGACCCAGCAGGACTTCCCCTGCTCCGCCTTGTGATGGGAGATGCAGTAATACCACTGGTTGTCCTCGGCCATGCCATCCAGCATTCCACCAAGATCAGCCCCTCAGGTGAGAACACGCGAAGAACCCCGGGAACACCGGAAGCCCCCGTCCGATGGACGGGGGCTTCCAGAGCTGGTGGCCAGAGCCGGGATTGAACCGGCGACCTTCCGCTTTTCAGGCGGACGCTCGTACCAACTGAGCTACCTGGCCGAAAGGCACCCGATTCGAATGCCAAGCTTCGTGCGCTTCTTGCTGTCGCAAAAAGATCTTGCGACCCTGACGGGACTCGAACCCGCGACCTCCGCCGTGACAGGGCGGCGCGCTAACCAACTGCGCCACAGGGCCTTGCTACTTGCTCCGACAACGATGTCACCATCGTTGTACCCCCTACGGGATTCGAACCCGCGCTACCGCCTTGAAAGGGCGGCGTCCTAGGCCGCTAGACGAAGGGGGCCCGCCGGATTTCTCCGGACCGTTTGCTCAACGGCTTCCGTTGGGAGCGGAGATAGCTTATGACAGGCTCCGCGTGATTCCCAAATCAGCTGGTCAGAGTCCCAAGTTGAGATCTTCGAGCCGGGCTGACACCCGCCAGCCCACGCGGCGGAACTCCTCGGCCCACTCCGGTGTCGCGGTGGCGTCGACGATCACCTCGAGCGCCTCGGCGAACCGGGCTCGCAGATCGGCCGGACCGGTGAGCACGTCGGCGATGTAGCGCTGGCCCGCGAGGGCCGCCGCCAGGGTGCGGGTGAACCGGTCCGGGTCCGAATCCGGGCGCAGCTGTTTGTGCTCCGCGGCCCGGACCGCGAGCTGCCGGATGGCGCGCCCGAGGATGCGGCCGCCGCCGGCCTGGATGTCGCGATAGAACTCCGGCTCGATGATGAGCCGGAACTCGGCCTGGATGATGATGTCGTTCTCCAGCCGCAACGCGATCTCGTCGATCATGCCGTGCAGCACGTCGAGTGGACCGAGATCGGTTCGGGTGAGCCACCTTTCGGTCGATGCCCGGTAGCGGTCGACCGCCGCTTCCAGCACTGCGCGCGCCAAGTCCTCCTTGGAGTCGAAGTGAAAGTACATGGCCCCCTTGGTCGCCCGGGAACCTTCCAATATGCGGTTGAGCGATGCAGCGGCATAGCCGCTCTTCCCGAACTCAACGGCGGCGGACCTGATGATCGCCGCGCGTGTCCGGCGGGCCCGCTCTTGCTGCCGTGCCATGCTCGAAACGCCTCCGAAGCTAGCTAACCGTCGCCGACCGCGGTACGGCCTCGACGCGAAGTTACGTGTCTTTCAAATACTTCAAATCGGGCTACGCCCGGAATTACCAAACTTTTGGTACGAAAAAGCGCGAGAAACTTGAAACACACCAACTGGTATAGGTTTTCCCGCCCGGTGTGCCCCGGAGGTGCGTATCCGGGCGTTCACGTCGTCCTGGTCCGCCTCCCCGCAGCTTCATCTGTTGGAGCCGCGATCGGATGGGCCGGTCGCGACACGTTCGGGCACATCAACGATAGGCCGAATCCCGTGCCGCCGGGGCAATCCCAGCTCCTCGGGAATTCACCAGTCGGTCACCGTACCCGGAAAGCGCACCCAGCGTGACGTGTACCGGAAAGTCAGTTAGCCAGCACACCTCCTTTCGAAAACCGCAATTCCCCAGCAATCGTATGGACGATTGGTTCGAAACGACGAATTCGCCCATATCTCATCGGAGTTCGCACCGGTGATCATGGAAACACGCGCCGACGCCGCCCGGCCCGCGGTACCGCCGAGCCGCCACCCCCGCGCTCGGACCGGACCGGGCCGGTCGCTTCCCCCCACCCCAAAAAGCTTGCCACGCATCACCATTGGATGATATTCACACTCCATGGCCACGAAACAAACTGAGTGGCAAGGCGATTGCCGGGGCCGCCCGAGCCCGGGATCGACGCGAGCCCGCGAGAGCGCGAAGGGTCGCCCGGACGCGTCCGGGCACGACGGGACCACACCGTCCCCGCACCCCGCCCACACTCCGCGCCGACCCCCGTGGCACCCCGGCTCTGCCCCGTCGCGGTGACGCACCGACCGGTCCGCACCCTCACAGCGCCACATCGTCCCTCCCCCGCGCCGCCGCGGCTCCCCGAGCCCCGGCGATCGGCACGGCCGGTCACACCATCGGCACAACCCGTCACGCCGCTCGCGCCGTCCGAGCGCCCCTCCCCGACCTGCCGCACGCCCGAGGACACCACCATGACCTGCGCAAATACCGTCTGCCAGAGCACAATCGGATACTCGTTTAACACTTGCGGGCCCCGCCCATTAAACTGACGTCCCGCACGCCCCTATAGCTCAGTTGGTAGAGCTACGGACTTTTAATCCGCAGGTCCCAGGTTCGAGCCCTGGTGGGGGCACAGCCGTGCGAGGGCCCGGAACACCCGTTCCGGGCCCTCGCCACATCCGCGAATCTGTGGCAATCTGTCCGGTTTTCACCTACCGTGACCCCGGTAGGGCTTTTCCCCGGGAATCCATCACCACAGGCGGAGTTCATGACTTCCTTCGATGACCTGCTCTCTCGAGTTCCTATCGCCCAGATCGCCGAACAGCTCGGCGTCGATGAGGCCACCGCCAAGACCGCGGTCGACGCGGCCGTGCCCGTCCTGCTCGGCGGTTTCCAGGCACAGGCCGGCAACCCCGAGGTCGGTCTGAATCTGGAGAACGAGGTCGCCAACCAGCCGCTCGGTCTGCTGGACGGCGGCGTCGACATGAGTCAGGTGGATGTCTCCAACGGCAGCCAGATCGTCGACCAGACGTTCGGCGCCGAGAAGAACACCGTGATCAACGCGCTCGGAAATGTCGGCGGCAGCAACATCAGCCAGGACCTGATGGGCAAGCTGCTCCCGATGCTCGCGCCGATCGTGCTGGCCTACCTCGGCAAGAAGGTGCTCGGCGGCGGAGCGGCCGCTCAGCCCAGCGCGGCCGGCGGCGCGGCCGGCGCCGGCGGCCTCAGCGACATCCTCGGCAGCCTGCTCGGCGGGGCCACCAGCGGCCAGGGCGGCGCGGGCGGGCTGGGCGATATCCTCGGCAAGGCCATGGGCCAGAACGCCGGTGGCGTCCTCGGCAGCGTGCTGGGCGGTCTGCTCGGGAAGAAGTGATCTCGCATCCATTGCTGATGCACGGTTAACGAAGCGCGGCCCACAGCGATAGACCCCCTAACGCTGTGGGCCGCGCTTCTTATGACATCCCTCACCAACCTCGCAATGGCGCACAGATGAGTTTCACATCACCCTACGGTCACGTAAGGTATGGGCCGCGGCGGCAGGCCGGCGAGGGTACGACAGCACGACGCATGACACGAAGGGCATATGTATGGCAAAGGATCTGACTCAACTCGAGCTACTGACGGAGTTGGAGCCGGTTGCCGAGGAGAACGTCAATCGCCACCTCTCCCTGGCCAAGGAATGGCACCCGCACGATTACGTGCCGTGGGACGAAGGCCGCAACTTCGCGGCCATGGGCGGCGACGACTGGGATCCGTCGCAGTCGAAGCTGAGTGAACTGGCCAAGGCGGCCATGATCACCAACCTGCTCACCGAGGACAACCTGCCCTCCTACCACCGTGAGATCGCCGAGAACTTCTCCCAGGACGGCGCCTGGGGCACCTGGGTCGGCCGCTGGACCGCCGAGGAGAACCGCCACGGCATCGTGATGCGCGACTACCTGGTCGTCACCCGCGGCGTCGACCCGGTCGCCCTCGAGCAGGCCCGCATGATCCACATGACCAACGGGTTCGCCTCCCCCACCGAGCAACTGGAGCAGACCGGCAGCGCCGGCTTCCTGCACTCGGTGGCGTACGTGACCTTCCAGGAACTCGCCACCCGCGTCTCGCACCGCAACACCGGCCGCGTGTGCGACGACCCGATCGCCGACCGCATGCTGCAGCGCATCGCCGCCGACGAGAACCTGCACATGATCTTCTACCGCAACATGTGCGGCGCGGCCCTGGACCTCTGCCCGGACCAGGCCCTCGAGGCGATCACCATGATTCTGGAGAACTTCCAGATGCCCGGCGCCGGCATGCCCAACTTCCGCCGCAACGGCGTGCTGATGGCCAAGCACGGCATCTACGACCTGCGCCAGCACCTCGAAGAGGTGGTGAACCCGGTGCTCAAGAAGTGGCAGATCTTCGAGCGCACCGACTTCACCGCGCGCGGCGAGGAGACCCGCGAGCGTCTGGGCGTCTTCCTCGAGCAGCTCGGCAAGGACGTCGTGAAGTTCGAGGAGCAGCGCGACAAGATGCTGGCCCGCGAGGCCGCCAAGCGCGATCGGGACCTGGCCTCGGCCAACGCCTGATCCGGCTCGAATTCGGCACGGCCCCTCGGGATTCCGATCCCGGGGGGCCGTCGTCGTCTCCGGGTCAGTCGATCTCGTCGACCGCCTCCTGGAACGCCAGGCCCGCGCGCTCGAAGTAGTCGAACAGGACCTCCTGCTGCTCAGGGGTGTAGCCGAGCAGGATCTCGCCGACCTTGCGGCGCGCGGGGGCGAGCACCCGCTCGAGGTCGCCGGGGTTCGGGATCGGTTCGATGAGGACCTTGCGGCGGTCGGCGGCGTCGGGGACGCGGCGCACGTGGCCCGCCTGCTCCAGGCGGTCGATGAGGCGGGTGGTGGGCCCGGTGGTCAGTCCGGTGCGGGCGGCGAGCTCACCCGGCGTCATGGCGCCGTTCAGGTCGAGGATGTTGAGGGCGTACAGGTCGGTCGCGCCGAGTCCGACGGCCCGCGCCCCGGCCTGGGCGTGCAGCACCAGGGCGCTGAGGTAGCGGCGATAGATCGCACTGGCCCGTGCGGGGTCCGACAGCATGGGACGCCTCCGATTCAATTCTCTTCTTGAAGGAAGATACTTCTCATGAGAAGATACTTTCCAGGAGCAGCAAACACCTGAAGGGGATTGAACCATGAACGGCAACACCGATTTCGACGCCATCCACGCCCTGCTCGACCGTGTCGCCGCGGCCTGGAACGACGGCGACGGCACCGCGTATGGCCACTGCTTCACCGCCGACGCCACCGACGTCACCTTCGCCGGGACCGTCTACCACGGCGGCGCGGAGATCGGCCGGGCCCACCAGGCGCTGTTCGACTCCTTCCTGAAGGGCACCCGCATGTGGGGCGAGACCCTCGACATCCGCCGCTACGGAGCCGACACCGTTGTCGTCGTATCCGCCGGAGACGTGGGCAAGAAGCAGCCCAAGAAGCTCGGCAAGCTCGTCACCTACACCGTCGTGCGCGACACCGACGGCGAGTGGCGAATCGCCGCGATCCAGAAGACCCAGCGCAAGCCCGTCATGGAGGCGATCAGCTTCAAGTTCCAGCCCGGCACCCGGCCCGCCGCCCGCTGACGCTGTGACCGGGGGCACTCGAGTGGACGGGCGGCTCTGGCCGCGACGGCGCGGATGAGAGACTGGGAGGCGTGACTGCCTCGCTCGAAGCCCCCAAGACCGAGTTGCGAATCGGGCCCTACCCGCTCGATCCGCCGGTCGTGCTGGCCCCGATGGCGGGCATCACCAATGTCGCCTTCCGCACCCTGTGCCGCGAATTCGGCAGCGCCACATCGCTGTACGTGTGCGAGATGATCACCGCCCGCGCCGTCGTCGAGCGCAACGAGAAGACCCTCAACATGATGGCCTTCGGACCCGACGAATCGCCGCGCTCCATGCAGCTCTACGGCGTCGACCCCAAGACCCTCGGCGAGGCCGTGCGGATCATCGTCGGCGAGGGCTGGGCCGACCACATCGACATGAACCTGGGCTGCCCGGTCCGCAAGGTCACCCGCCTCGGCGGCGGCTCCGCCCTGCCCTACAAGCGGCGGCTGTTCCGCGAGATCGTGCGCGAAATGGTCTCGGCCGCAGGCGAAGTGCCGGTCACCTTCAAATTCCGCATCGGCATCGACGACGACCACACCACCTACCTCGACACCGGCCGGATCGCCGAAGAGGAAGGCGCGGCGATGGTTTCGCTGCACGCCCGCACCGCCGCCCAGCTCTACTCCGGGCAGGCCGACTGGTCGGCCATCGCGCGGCTCAAGGAGACCGTCACCACCATCCCGGTGCTCGGAAACGGCGACATCTTCAGCGCCGACGACGCCCTGCGCATGATGGCCGAGACCGGCTGCGACGGCGTCGTGGTGGGCCGCGGCTGTCTGGGGCGGCCGTGGCTGTTCGGAGAACTCAGCGCGGCCCTGCGCGGCGAGCCCATTCCGGCCGGACCCTCGCTCGGCAAGGTCGGCGAGATCCTCTACCGGCACGCCGCCCTGCTCGTCGAGCACGACGGCGAGGACAAGGCGATGCGCGACATTCGCAAGCACATGGCCTGGTACCTGATGGGCTTCCCGGTCGGCTCGGCGCTGCGGCGGCAGTTCGCCACCGTGACCAGCCTGGCTCAGATCGGGGATCTGGTCGGGCAGCTGGATCCGGACGTGCCGTTCCCGGAGGACGCGCTCGGACCGCGCGGACGGCAGGGCTCCCCGCAGACGAAGGTCGCGTTGCCCGACGGCTGGCTCGACGATCCAGAGGACGCGACCGTCCCGACCGCCGCCGACGTCATGCACTCCGGCGGCTAGCGACCGCCCTGGTTCAGCCGCCTGTCGCCGCCGGCGATCCGGCACGATCCGGTCAATGTCCGGCCCAGCTCCCGGGTGCTGGGCCCAGGCCCTGGCACACTTTGCGGAACGTTCGTCCCAGCGGTCGAAGCATTCCGACAAAGCAGAAAAAACGGATCTACCTGGGTGGACACATGTTCGAGTGGTTCGCCGTGGCGAAATCGTTATCATGGCCCTCGGCATCAAGAGCAAAGTGAGGTTCGTTGGTGGGTGACGATCGGTACGGGCGTACGCCACGGCCCGGAGGTCGCGCCCCCTGGGAGCGCTACTCCGAGGACGGCGACGATCTGTCGCGCGCGGGCCGCCGCTCCCGGCACACCGACGACGCCGATTCCGCCGCCGCGCCCATCTCGGTGCAGGACCTGGTCGAACGGGTGGACAGCGAGCGCCAGACGCGCCGCCGTCCCCGCCCCGACACGGGCAAGCAGAACGCACCGGCGGCCACCAACGGCACAGCCGACCGAGAACCGGCCGCACCGGCACCCGTGCCCCCGCCGGACGGCGCACCCGCCGCCGGCGCCCGGCCCGTGGTTCCCCCGCCCGCACCGGGCACCCAGCCTCCGCCCGCCGGAAACCAGCCCGGCACGGGTTCGCAGCGCACCGTGCGCGACGACAGCCACCTCCGCCGGGTGGCGGCCGCACCGGGCACCGGCAGCGGCCGGACCGTCCGCCGCGCCGACCCGACCGCCGATCTGGTCACCGACGAACTACCCCCGGTCACCGAGGCCATCCCCGCCGCCGCCCCGACCACGGCCGCGCGTGCCCGCGCCCTGCTGGGCCGCCGGGTCGCCTCGCCCGCCGACTATCCGACCACCGCGCTGCCCGCCTCCGTGGGTTCCGCGCCGGCCAAATGGGTGTCGAGCACGCAACGCCGCCGCAGCCGCCGCGCCGGTCTGGTGGCCCGCGGCGCCACCGCGATGTTCGCGGTGCTCGCGCTGCTGGTGACCGCGGGCGGCTGGAGCTATCTGCGCGCCAAGGACGGCAATTTCCAGCAGGTCGTCGCGCTCGATCCGAACAGCACCGACGTCGTCGACGCCGACGGACAGAACGGCGACGAGAACTTCCTGATCGTCGGCACCGACACCCGGGCGGGCACCAACAGCACGCTCGGCGCGGGCAGTGTGGACGACGCCGAGGGCGCCCGCTCCGACACCGTCATGCTGGTCAACATCCCGGCCAACCGGTCCCGCGTGGTCGCGGTGTCCTTCCCCCGCGACCTGGACGTCTCCCGTCCGATCTGCGAGGGCTGGGACAACGAGAAGGCCACCTACTCCAGCCAGAAGTTCCCGGCCGCCGACGGCGACAAGCTCAATGCCACCTACGCGCTGGGCGGGCCGAAGTGCCTGACCAAGGTGATCACCAAGATGTCGGGCCTGAAGATCAACCACTTCGTCGGCATCGACTTCGCCGGATTCGAGTCCATGGTCGACGTGGTCGGCGGCGTCGAGGTGTGCACCACCAAGCCGCTGGTCGACGAGGTCCTCGGCACCGTCCTCACCACCCCGGGCAAGCAGACGGTCAACGGTTCCACCGCGCTGGACTACGTGCGCGCCCGCCACGTGTACGGCGAGGAACGCAGCGACTACGACCGGATCAACCGGCAGCAGCGCTTCCTGTCGTCCCTGCTGCGCAGCGCGCTGTCCAGCAAGGTGCTGTTCGACCCGGCCAAGCTCGACGGGTTCATCAACGCCTTCGCCAAGCACTCGTTCATGGACAGCGTCACCACCAAGGACCTGCTCACGCTGGGCCGTTCCATGCAGAAGATGCAGGCCGGGAGCATCACCTTCCTGACCGTCCCGACCGCGGGCACCACGTCGTACGGCAACGAGATCCCGCGCGAGTCGGACATCAAGGCCATCTTCCGCGCGGTCATCGACGACCAGCCGCTGCCCGGTGAGAAGAAGTCCGAGCCCCCGGCGGCCCCCGCCGGCGTGCCCGTCGCCAAACCCAAACCGGCCGCGGTGGATCCGCAGACGGTCTCGGTGCAGGTGTCCAACGGTTCCGGCCAGGGCGGCATCGCGGGCACCACCGCGACCAAGCTGGCCGCGCAGGGCTTCCAGATCTACAGCACCGGCAACTACGCCGACGGCGTCTCCGCCAAGACCAAGGTCCGCTACTCCAGCGGCCACGAGGCCGACGCCGGAACCGTGGCCAGCGCGATTCCGGGCTCGATCCTGGAACCCGCGAGCGGGCTGGGCAGCATCGTCGAGGTCGTGGTGGGGTCCGATTTCTCGGGCACCGTGAAGACCCCGACCGCCTTCGGGCAGACCCTGCCCGACACGCCGAGCGACGCGGGCGGGCCCAGTGCGGCTCCCGTCACACTGCCCTCCGACCTCGAGCATGTGAACGCCGCCGACGACCTCTGCAAGTAGGCCGGCCCCCGGACCGGTCGGAGCTGCGGCGACGTTGCCGGAACCGACCGGAACCTACGTTTAACCCACCGTTGGTGACTTGGTCAAGGTCGCGCACTAATGTCTGACTCATGCGTGTCATCTACAACGAACAAATGGCCGAGCTCGCCGATCTGCTCGGCGGCATGGCCGGGCTCGCCGGATCGGCGATGGAGCGGGCCACCGAGTCCCTGCTCACCGCCGATCTCGAGCTCGCGGAGCAGGTGATCAGCGAGTACGACCGGATCGCCGAGATGATCACCCTGGCCGAGGAGAAGGCCTTCGCGCTGCTCGCGCTACAGGCCCCGGTCGCCGGTGATTTGCGGCAGGTCGTCAGCGCCATCCAGATCGTCTCCGACGTGAACCGGATGGGCGTGCTGTCCCTGCACGTCGCCAAGATGACCCGGCGGCGTTTCCCGGCCCACGCCGTGCCGGAGGCCGTGAACAGCTACTTCGCCGAGATGGGTCGCGTCGCGGTCAAGATGGGCGCCACCGCCAAGGAGGTGCTGGAGACCCGCGATCCCGAGCGGGCCGCCAAGCTCACCGACGACGACGAGGCGATGGACGACCTGCGCAAGCACCTGTTCACGCTGATCATGGACCGCGACTGGCAGTTCGGCGTCGCGGCGGCCGTGGACGTGGCGCTGCTGGGTCGCTACTACGAGCGCTTCGCAGACCACGCCGTGGAGATCGGCCGCCGCGTCGTCTTCCTCGTCACCGGCGTGCTGCCGCCCGACCCGGATTCCGAGAAGGAATCGATCTAGTCCTCGTCGGACTCACGCCAGCCCATCAGGACCGAACGGCCCCGTTCGGGACGCCAGGGCAAGGTCGCGGCGACGATGACCGCGCACACGACCAGGGTGCCGACCGCGACGTACGACGCGGCCTCGGCGCCCTGCATGGCCGCGACCTTCATGGCGTGAATCAGATCCGCTTTCGCCGGTGCGACAAGCGGATTCACCGGGGCCTTCACGATCTCCAGGATGC
Source organism: Nocardia sp. CA-136227 (assembly GCF_050955695.1). Taxonomy (NCBI): domain Bacteria; kingdom Bacillati; phylum Actinomycetota; class Actinomycetes; order Mycobacteriales; family Nocardiaceae; genus Nocardia; species Nocardia sp. CA-136227. Next base: position 698,388 of record NZ_CP192081.1, on the reverse strand, counting down.
TGATCGGCGTATTGCCCGCCAGCTCCTTCTGCTGCGGATTCATGATCTGCGCGGGAATCGCCGCGATCCGGCCGCCGATCCGGTCGGCGTACACCGAGGACATGATCGACCCCAGCAGGGCGACGCCGAGCGCTCCGCCCACCTCCCGCGTGGTGTCGTTGACCGCCGAGCCCGCACCGGCTTCCTCCACAGGCACCGCGCCCATGATGGATTCGGTCGCCGGACCCTGAACCACCGCGAATCCCAGGCCCATCAGGATCATGGACACCACCACCGGTCCCAGATACGGGGTGTCGACGGTGGTCCGGCCCGCGATGTACATGGCCACCGCCAGGATCAGCAGCCCCGACACCACCATGGCCGTGGTGCCCAGCCGCTGCGCCAGCAGGGTCGCGATGGGCGCGCCGAAGCCGACCGCCACCGCGAAAGGCAGTGAGTGGATGCCGAATTCGAGCGGCGACAGCTCCTTCACGCCCTGGAAGTACTGGGTGATCAGGAACAGGAAGCCGAACGCCGAGAAGTAGGACACGGTGATGGCCAGCGACGGCAGCGCGAAGCGGCGGTTGCGGAACAGGCGCATGTTCAGCACCGGCGTGGGCACGCGTAGTTCCCAGGCCACGAACGCGGCCAGCAGCGCGGCCGAGAGCAGGTAGCCCGCAAGGCTTTCGGTGGCGAACCAGCCGTGCTTGGGGGCCTCGATGATGGACCACACCAGCGCGGTCACCCCGGCCAGGGAGAGCAGGATGCCGACCCGGTCGAGCCGATCCACGTGCGGTGCACGGGATTCCGGCACGGCGGCCAGCACCGCGCCGATGGCCACCAGCGCCACCGGAACATTGATCCAGAACACCGAGTGCCAGGAGAAGTACTCGAGCAGCCAGCCGCCCACGGTCGGTCCGAGAGCGATGGCGATCCCGGCCATGGCCGTCCACAGCGCGATGGCGGCGGCGCGTTCGCGGGACTTGGTGAAGATATTGGTGAGCAGGGCCAGGGTGGCCGGGAAGACCACGGCCGCGAACACGCCCATGCCGGCGCGGGCCGCGATGACCTGGCCGAGGCCGGAGGACAGCGCGCCCGCCGCGGACATGACCGCGACGCCGCCCAGTCCGATGATCATGAACAGCCGTCGCCCGTAGCGGTCGCCGAGGTGTCCCATGGCGAGCAGCAGGCCGGAGAAGGCCAGGGTGAACGCGTCCACGATCCATTGCAGGCCGCTCATATCGGCCCGCAGCTCCACGGCCATGGACGGCAGGGCCACATTGACCAGCGTGTTGTCCAGGACCACGAGCAGCTCCGCGAGACAGATGGCGACCAGAGCCGCGATCTTCGCCCGTTGCGGCAGGTCCGCCGCGGCCCGTCCGGATTTCGGGCTCGCCGTTGAGACGGTCATCCGACACCTCCTTGTACTAAACCAATCGGTTTACCAACGAGCGTCAGACTAACTGTTACTGGCGGTTGCACACAACCACCCAGGGCATAGAAAACGACCCCTGCCGCAAGGGCAGGGGCCGTCAGACGCCGGAAGGTCTGTGACTATCCGAAGCGACCCGAGATGTAGTCCTCGGTCTGCTTCTGCGACGGGTTCGAGAAGATCTTCTCGGTCTCGTCGATCTCGATGAGCTTGCCCGGCTTGCCCTGCGCCTCCAGGTTGAAGAAGGCGGTCTGGTCACTCACACGCGCGGCCTGCTGCATGTTGTGGGTGACGATGACGATGGTGTACTCCTTCTTCAGCTCGGTGATCAGATCCTCGATCGCGAGCGTGGAGATGGGGTCCAGGGCCGAACACGGCTCGTCCATGAGCAGCACGTCCGGCGACACCGCGATGGCGCGGGCGATGCACAGACGCTGCTGCTGGCCACCGGAGAGGCCGCCGCCCGGCTTGTCCAGGCGGTCCTTGACCTCGTTCCAGAGATTGGCGCCGCGCAGCGACTGCTCGGCCACCTCGTCCAGCTGGCCCTTGTTGCGCACGCCCTGCAGCTTCAGACCGGCCACCACATTGTCACGAATCGACATGGTGGGGAACGGGTTCGGCCGCTGGAACACCATGCCGATGGTGCGGCGCACGCCGACCGGGTCGACGGTGGCGCCGTAGATGTCCTCGCCGTCGAGCAGCACCGCGCCCTCGACGCGGGCCTCCGGGGTCACCTCGTGCATGCGGTTGAGCGCGCGGAGCACGGTCGACTTGCCACAACCGGACGGACCGATGAAGGCGGTCACGCTGCGCGGCAACACCGTCAGCCCGACATTGGCGACCGCGTGGAACTTGCCGTAGTAGATATTGAGGTCTTTGACGTCAATTCGCTTGGCCATCAGTCTTTCCTTCTATCGGTTCCGCGTGAGCAGCTTGTTGACCGCCGCGGCGGCGAGGTACAGCAGCGCGATGATCAGGATCAGGGTCAGCGCGGCACCCCAGATGCGCTCGCGGCCGGCGGGCTCGGGGTTCGACAGCTCCTGGTACATCAGCAGCGGAAGCGAGGCCATATTGCCGTTGAAGACATCGAAATTGATCGCCTTGGAGTAACCCACCAGCACCAGCACCGGCGCGGTCTCACCCATGACACGGGCGACGGCCAGCAGCATGCCGGAGATCATGCCGGGCGCGGCGGTCGGAATGACGATCCGCACAATGGTTTTCCACTTCGGGATACCGAGCGCGTAGGACGCCTCACGCAGTTCGTCCGGAACCAGCTTGAGCATTTCCTCGGTGCTGCGCACCACCACCGGCAGCATCAGCAGCACCAGGGCCAGCGACACCGCGAAGGCGCTCTGCGGGTTGCCGAAGGTGGCGATCCACAGCGCGAAGATGAAGAGCGCGGCCACGATCGAGGGCACACCCGCGAGGATGTCGACCATGAAGGTGGTGGTCTTGGCCAGCCAGCCCCGGCCGTACTCGACCAGGTAGACCGCGGCCATGATGCCCAGCGGCACCGCGATCACCGCGGCGATGCCGGACTGCACGATGGTGCCGTAGATGGCGTGATAGACACCGCCGGTGCGCTGGTCGGGCAGGACGCCGTTCTGCGACTTGGTCCACCAGCCGACCGAGGCCACGATGGCCCCGCCCTTCTGCAGCACCACGAACAGCACCCACAGCAGCGGAACCAGCGCGAGGCCGAAGCACAACCAGACCAGACCGGTGGCGACGTTGTTCTTGATCCGGCGAACGGGGCTGACGTGCCGGAAGGTCGGCGCCTTGATCGGCTTGTCGAGTGTGGTGGTCATCCGTTGACCTTCCCGCCGGCGGCGAGCCGAGCCAGTGCGTTGACGACGAACGTCAGTGCGAACAACACGAAACCGGCGGCGATGTAGGCACCGGTCGGCAGCTTCGAGCTGAATTCCGAAGCCGCGGAGGCGATCTTCGAGGCGAAGGTGTAGCCGCCGTCGAACAGCGACCAGCCGCCCGCCTTGGTCGAGGTGCGCAGCACGATGAGGACCGCGATGGTCTCACCGAGCGCGCGGCCCAGGCCCAGCATGGAACCGGCGATCACGCCGGAGCGGCCGAAGGGCAGCACGGTGAGGCGCACGACCTCCCACTTGGTGGCGCCCAGCGCCTGCGCCGCCTCGATGTGCGAGCGCGGGGTCAGGCCGAACACCTCCCGGGAGACCGAGGTGATGATCGGCAGGATCATCACCGCGAGCACCACGCCCGCGGTGAAGATGGTGCCGCCGCCGGCAATGCTGACATTGCCGTCGGAGAAGAGGAACAGCCAGCTCAGGTGCTTGTTCAGGAAGTCCTGGAAGGGCCCCAGTTTGGGGGCCACGACCAGGAATCCCCAGAGACCGAACACGATCGACGGCACCGCGGCCAGCAGATCCACGATGACCGAGAACGGACGCGCCAGCGCCTTCGGCGAATACTGCGTCAGGAACAGCGCGATCCCCACCCCGATCGGCACCGCGATGGCAAGGGCGAACAGCGAACTCAGCACCGTGACCATGAACAGGTCCTTGATGCCGAACCGCAGGTTGTTCTCGTCCTTGACGTTGAACTCGGTGGTGGTGAAGAAGTTCGCCTTGTTCGCCATGATCGAGGGCCACGCCCGGATCAGCAGGAACAGGGCGATCAGGGCGATGGCGGCGACGATGATCCCGCCGGCGGCCGTGGCCGCCGAGCGGAAAGCGAACTCCGCGCCGAACTTCTTGGGTGCGCGCCCCGCGGCCGGGGTGGTGCTGGGTTCGGTCGGCATGAGCGCAGTATCCCCCGGCAGTTGGGCACGGTCTTCCCGCGGGTCGGTCGAAACGGACAGACCCGCGGATGCAATGTCGTCGTGCACGGTCATCGTGTTTCGATCAGGCGATCAGGAGATGGCGTTGATCGCGGTGGTGAGCTTGGTCTTGAACGCGTCCGGCAGCGGCACGTAGCCGGACTCGGCGAGACCGGTCTGGCCGTTGCCGACCGCGGAGGTCAGGAACGCCTTGACGGCCTTGGCGGTGTCGGCGTCGCTGTACTTCGAGCAGACGATCTCGTAGGTGGCCAGCATGATCGGGTACGCGCCCGCGGCGGTGGGCTTGTAGATCGAGCTGTTGTCCAGCACCAGGTCGTTGCCCTCGCCCTTGATCTTGGCGGCGTCGACGGCCTTGCCCGCGGACTCGGCGGTCAGCTCGACCGGCTTCGGGTCGTTGGAGGTGGCGGTGGTCAGCACGCGCACCGAGGACAGCTTCTGCGCCTTGGCGAAGGACCACTCGGTGTAGGTGATGGTGAACTTGGTGTTCGCGACCGCGGCCGAGGTGCCGTCCGAGCCCTTGGCGCCCTCGCCGACGCCACCGTTGAACGCCTTGCCGGCGCCCTTGGTGTAGCCACCGGCGGTGGTCAGGTACTTCTGGAAGTTGTCGGTGGTGCCCGACTCGTCGGAGCGGAAGATCACGCCGATCTTGTCCGACGGCAGCTTGTCGGCCTTGTTGGTGTTCAGGGCCCGGATCGCCTGGTCGTTCCACGCGGTGATGTCACCGGAGAAGATCTTGGCGATGGTCGGCGGGTCCAGGACCAGGTCCTCGATGCCGGGCAGGTTGTAGGCCACGGAGATCGGGCCGAAGACGGCCGGCAGGTTCCAGGCGGGGCTGGCGCAACGAGCGGCGGCCTTGTCGGTCTCGCCCTTCTCGGCGTTCAGCGGCGAGTCGGAGCCCGCGAAATCGGTCTGGTTGCCGATGAACTCGTTGACGCCGGCGCCCGAGCCCGAACCGGTGTAGTCGAGCTTCGCGCCCGAGCAGTTGGTCTGGTACGCGGCGACGAAGCGGTCCATCGCGTTCTTCTGCGCGGTGGAACCACTGGCCTTCAGCGAGGTCTTGCCGCCACAGGCGACATCGATCTTGGCGCCGCCGCCGGTGGCGTTGTTGTCACTGCCACAAGCCGACAGAGTCAGGGCGCCGGCCGCGGCCAACACACCGAGCAGGGCGCTGCTGCGCTTGAGATTCACCAATTCCTCCGGGGGAATCACTTGCACGTCCAACCCCTCAACGGTCGGACGGGCGCGTTTGGCGGCTGTTCGCTGCGAACTAGCGCACCGGGCAGCGGTCTGCGGCCCACTTGCAACGTAAGGGCGGCTGGTAGACAGTTGGACCAGGGCAGGTGAACGACAGATGAACAACCCACCCTGATTGCGGCGCACCACGTGTGACATTAGCCGCACCGTTGCCGAGCGTAATTTACGACACGCTGGAGTAGGCGACGTCGATGTGGAATCGAGTGAATCCGAGCCGGGTGTAGGTGCGCACGGCCGCGGTGTTGTCGCCCTCGGTGTAGAGCAGCACGGCGTCCAGGCCGCGGTCCTTCAGATAGTGCAGACCCGCCAGCGTGAGCAGCCGGCCGAGGCCGCGCCCCTGCGCGTCGGGGTCGATGCCGACCACGTAGACCTCGCCGATCGGCGGCGTCTCGTCGGAATGCACCTTGGTCCAGTGGAATCCGAGGATGCGGTCCGGGTGGGCCGGATCCACGGCGATGAACAGACCCTTCGGGTCGAACCAGGATTCGGCGCGGCGGGCGTCGATATCGCGCTGGGTCCAGCCGCCCTGTTCGGGATGCCAGGAGAAGGCCGAGGCGTTCACGCGGAGCAGTTCGGCGTCGTCGGAAGGCCCGGCGTAGGTGCGCAGTTCGAGTTCGGCGGGTACCGCCAGCTCGGGTAGCTCAGAGTTAGCCAGTTCTCTACGCATTTGCCACAATTCACGCGAAACGGACAAGCCCAGTCGGGCCGCCACCGCCCGCGCGGGCGGCAGATCACCGTGCGCCCACACACGCGCGCCGGGACCCCCGGCCGCCAGCGCGGCAGCCACCAGACCTGCGCCGATACCGCGACCGCGTGCCGCCGGATCGACCGCCACCTCCGCCATCGCGGGGTGCTCGTCGTGCGCCGGCACGAGGTTCGCGTACCCCACGACCACGCCGTCCCGGATGTCCACCAGATGTCTTGCGGGCGAATCAGTTCCGGCCAGCGAGAGCACCGCCTGCTCCGACACCGGGGCCACGCCGTCGGCCGCGGTGGCCCGCTCCAGCAACGCCCGCACCTGCCCGGCCGTCTCGGAATCGGGCCGTTCGGTCCAGGAGGCCATCAGATCGCGCCGTTCGCCGAGGTCAGCTCGGAGTCGTCGGTGCCGTCGGAGTCGGGGAAGGTGACCGCGTCGCCCTTGCCCGGGGTGCGCGCCGGGCGCACCGCCTTGTAGCCGACATTGCGCACGGTGCCGATCAGCGACTCGTACTCGCTGCCGAGCTTGGCGCGCAGTCGTCGCACGTGCACGTCCACGGTGCGGGTGCCACCGAAGAAGTCGTAGCCCCAGACCTCCTGGAGCAGCTGGGCGCGGGTGAACACCCGGCCGGCGTGCTGCGCCAGGTACTTGAGGAGCTCGAACTCCTTGTAGGTCAGGTCCAGCGGGCGGCCGCGCAGTCGCGCGGTGTAGGTGCCCTCGTCGATGACCAGCTCACCGAGGGTGATCTTGCCGGTGTTCTCCGGGCTGGCCACGCCGCCGTTGCGCGCCACCAGGAGTCGCAGCCGGGCGTCCAGTTCGGCGGGCCCGGTACCGGGCAGCAGGATGTCGTCCAGGCCCCAGTCGGCGTTCACCGCGACCAGACCGCCCTCGGTCAGCACGGCCACCACCGGCACCGACGAGCCGGTGCTCCCCAGCAAACGACACAGTCCGCGCGCGGCGGCCAGGTCGGTGCGCGCGTCCACCAGCGCCACGTCGGCGGATCCCGCCTCGAGCAGGGACGCCACCTCCGTCGGAGCGGGCCGCACGTGATGCGGCAGCAACGCCAGCGACGGCAGCACCGCCTCGGGGTTGGGGTCGGAGGTCAGCAGGAGCAGCTCCATGGGGGCCCTCCATCCCATCTGGCATGTGTGTGGCTACCGCGCTGTCGGCCACTACCTCATGCAGGTCATCACAGGTAATCGCTGCCTACATTAGCCTGTGGTGTCTCGGAATTGCCCCCCGCTGCCGCCATGGGCGGGTTGACGGCGCGAATCACCAGCGTCCGCCCCTCCCGAGCGGACTCCCGTAGGTGGATCCGACGCGGATCGGCGACGGCCCCCTATTAGTGTGCAGCTATGCGTTTCCGGAGGCTGCTCATCGGATTGCTCTGCCTGGCAGGGCTGGTCGTGCTGCTCGATTTCGGGGTCGCGGCCTACTCCGAGTACCGCGTCTCACGGCTACTGCGAACCGGTTCGGATCTGAGCGCCGACCCGGAGATCACCTTCCACGAGTCGCTGCGCCACCCGTTCGTGGTCCAGTCCCTGGACGGCGAGTACATCAATATGGACATCCGCGCCCGGGCCATGCGCCCCGACATCCCCGGCAAGATCATGGTCGAGGCCAATCTGAAGGGCGTCCGCCTGCCCATGCGTCAGCTGATCGACGGCGAGGTGGCGCAGGTCCCGGTCGACGAGGTGCAGGCTCGCATGCGCATCGAACCCAACGAGCTCGGCCGGCTGTTCAAGATTCCGGACCTCCAGGTCTTCGGCCCGCCCACCGACAAGTCCGACGGCTCCGGCAATGCCGCCAGCACCGGTCCCAGCACCACGGGCATCATCATCCTGGAGGGCACCGTGCCGATCGGCCCGAACGCCGACACCGTCGCGGTCACCGATTCGCGCGCGGACACCGCGCAGAAGGTCGCCAAGAAGAAGGTCCACGTGCTGGCCGAACTGAAACTCGAGGGCGCCGAGGTACGCATCACCGCGATATCGATCGCCGGGCGCGATCTGCAGTCCGACTCCGATTCGGTACTGCCCGAACAGGATCGGACCGTCATCTCCGAACAGGACAAGCCCGCCATCCTGGCCCGCTTCACCCACACCATCGACACCCGCAATATGCCGTTCGGCATCGCGCCCACCTCGGTGGAGGCCAATGCCGGGCAGATCGTGGTGGAGGGCACCGGTCGCGCCGTGACCGTCGACCTGGATCGGCTACAGAGATGATCGCCCTCGGAATCCTGGCGGTCATCTTGGTCGCGGCGGTCGCCGTCGGCCTGCTGCTGCGCCGCAACGAGGGCCGGGTGCGCGAGCGCGCCGTCGCGCCGCGGCCGCTCGAACCGGAATCCAACCGGGCCGCCCTGTTGGCCGCGGCCGGGGTTGTCCCGGGGCGCCCGACCGTCCTGCACTTCTCCGCCGACTGGTGCGGCCCGTGCGCGGCCGTGCGGCGCGTGGTCGCGGGCGTGGTGGCCGAACTGGCCGACGCCGAGCTGCCGCCGTTGGATCTGGAGGTCGACATCGACGAGTTCGCGGAGCTCGCCCGGGAGCTGAACGTGCTCTCGCTGCCGACCACTTTCGGATTGGATTCTCGAGGATTGGAACGCTTCCGGATCTCCGGCGTTCCGAAGGCCGCGGATCTGCGCACGTCAATGGCCTCTTTGACGGCCGCCGCGTCCGATGAGTGACCAGCATTACGGACCCCGGGTCCAATTTCCCCCGAAAATTGGGTAAACTCCCTCTCGTGCAATCCAACCGCGAGCTGATGCTCACCCGACGCCGCACGGTAGACCTGTGCCGGCTCGGTGGTTGTTGCTGCCTGTGCCGCTAGCCGGTCGGCCTTTCTATAACTCTGTCGCCGACCGGTTGTATCCCCCGCTGTTGAGAGATCATGTCGATCCTCCGGCGATCTGGCCAATACATCCTCGAGCGCAGGAGTACTTCCTTCCATGTCGAACACCATTACGAGCGCACCGCCCGTGGAGCAGGTCGACGTCCGGGGTCCCCGGTTCGCGGCCTGGATCACCACCGCGGTGCTCGCCCTGGTCCTGATTCTCGCTTCCGTCTCGGTCCCCGCAGCCGCCGTACTGCTGGCCGCGCAGGCCGTGGTCTTCGGCCTGGGTGCGGCCACCGGCCCCAAGCGCAGCCCGTACGGCCGGATCTACGCCACCCTGGTCGCGCCGCGCAACGGCGCGCCGACCGAGCTGGAACCCGTTGCCCCGCTGCGGTTCGCACAGCTGGTGGGTCTGATCTTCGCGGTGCTGGGCGTGATCGGCTTCGCCGCCGGCAGCACGGTGGTGGGCTCGATCTTCGCCGGATTCGCACTGTTCGCGGCCTTCCTGAACGCGGCGTTCGGCATCTGCCTGGGTTGCCAGATCTATCCGCTGGTCGCCCGACTCCGCCCCTGACCATTCCTATTACTCAGCCACACGAACGCAACGCCTGAACACGGCACCGCACCGAAAGGAACAACATGGCTCGCTCCGATGTCCTGGTCTCCGCAGACTGGGTCGAAGAGAACCTGAACACCCCGGGCGTCGTCCTGGTCGAGGTGGACGAGGACACCTCGGCCTACGACCTGGGGCACATCGAGGGCGCCGTGCGTCTCGACTGGAAGAAGGACCTGCAGGACCAGGTCCGCCGCGACTTCGTGAACCAGGAGCAGTTCTCCGCGCTGCTGTCCGAGCGCGGTATCTCCAACGACGACACCGTGGTGCTGTACGGCGGCAACAACAACTGGTTCGCCGCCTACGCCTACTGGTACTTCAAGCTCTACGGCCACCAGGACGTGAAGCTGCTCGACGGTGGCCGCAAGAAGTGGGAGCTGGACGGCCGCCCGCTGGTCAAGGACGTCAAGGTGCGCCCGGCCACCGACTACAAGGCCTCCGCCCAGGACCTGTCCATCCGCGCCTTCCGTGACGAGGTCGTCGACGCCATCGGCGCCAAGAACCTGGTCGACGTGCGCTCGCCCGACGAGTTCTCGGGCAAGATCCTGGCTCCGGCGCACCTGCCGCAGGAGCAGTCGCAGCGTCCGGGCCACATCCCGACCGCCATCAACGTGCCGTGGTCGAAGGCCGCGAACGAGGACGGCACCTTCAAGAGCGACGCCGAGCTGGCGGAGATCTACAAGGAGGCCGGGCTGGACGGCGACAAGCTGACCATCGCCTACTGCCGCATCGGTGAGCGTTCCTCGCACACCTGGTTCGTGCTGCAGGAGCTGCTGGGCCACCAGAACGTCAAGAACTACGACGGGTCCTGGACCGAATACGGTTCCCTCGTCGGTGTACCGATCGAGTTGGGAGCGTAATCAATATGTGTGCAGCACCTACCCAGGGACAGGCCATCCCGGCCGGCGTCGACGTCGAGAAGGAGACGGTCATCACCGGCCGCGTCCTGACCGCTGACGGCCAGACCGTCGGTGGCGCGTTCGTCCGCCTGCTGGATGGCAACGGCGACTTCACCGCCGAGGTCGTGGCCTCGGGCACCGGCGACTTCCGCTTCTTCGCCGCGCCGGGCTCGTGGACCCTGCGCGCGCTGTCGGCGTCCGGCAACGGCACCGCCGAGGTGTCGCCGGAGGGCAACGGCATCCACAACGTGGACGTCACCGTCGCCAAGTAAGCGAAACATCAAGAACGGCCCCGGGATTCATGATCCCGGGGCCGTTCTCGTCTGTCGGCGCGATTTTCCCGGGGTCGTTTTCACCGGATCGCGGCGGTGCGATTAGACTCCGAGACGTGGTGCTTACCTTCGAAATTCTGCTGGTACTCGTGTCCGTGCTGATCGCCTGGTTCGGTCTGTACGTCCTCTACCGGCTGTTCACCGAGTCGTGACAGATCCGGCCCACGAGAACACCGAAAACGGAGTGGCCAACGGCTCGGCGTCCGATGACGCCGCCGGTTCGCGCCGCAGCGGCGACCAGGCGGTCGCGGAGGCGGTCGAGCGGGCCAAGTCGACCGGGGGGCTGAACGTTCCGACGCTCCCCGATCTGCCGCTGCCCGTGGACACCGCGAATCTGCGGCTGGGCCCCGATCTGAGCTCGTCCATGCTCGCGCTGCTGCCGCTGGTCGGCGTGTGGCGCGGTGAGGGCGAGGGCAACGACCCCGAGACCGGCGACTACCGCTTCGGTCAGCAGATCGTCGTCGCCCACGACGGCGGCGACTACCTGACCTGGGAAGCCCGGTCCTGGAAGCTGACCACCGAGGGCGAGTACGACGGCCCGGACCTGCGTGAGAGCGGTTTCTGGCGGGTCGGCATCGACGGCGACGACGAGGTGCTGGAGCTGCTGCTCACGCACTCGACCGGCATCGTCGAGCTGTTCTACGGCCAGGCCCTGACCCAGTCGTCCTGGGAGCTGGCCACCGACGTGGTGATCCGCAGCCAGTCCGGCATCGTGGTGGGCGGCGCGAAGCGGCTCTACGGCATCGTCGAGGGCGGCGACCTGGGCTACGTCGAGGAGCGCATCGCGGCCGACGGCGCACTGGAGCCGCGACTCTCGGCCCGCCTCAAGCGCTACATCGGCTGAAACTGCCGTTCGGCGCGAGACAACTGATTTCGTTGCGATGGGGGTACCTCCTGGGGTACCCCCAAAATTGTTTCGGCACCCAGCGCAGGCACGGAATGCCGGGGCCAACGGCTCTCAGCCGCCCGCTGAAGTCTCGGGGAGGCGGAATAGGTACGGCCCCCGAGTTGTACCTGCGGAAGGATGCAACGTTCTTCACGCAAGTCCGGTCGGACGGACCGTAACTCGGGGGCCGGGTGACTGCCGTGGATTCGCGAGGGCTCGCGCGATCGGAATCCGATTGCAGCGGTAGCGCCTAGCTGGCAGCCACCTCACGCGTCCTAGAAATCATTCTCGAACCACCTCCTTCCTGTGTACCGACGAAATTAGTCGGATCCGGCAGTTGCGGCAACGTATTTTCGCGGACTGCGAAAAGGCAGGTCAGACCGTGGTTTCGGGAATACGGGGACCGATGTCGATCGCGCCGCCGGGTTCGACGCGAACGATGGTGTCGGCCTTGGCGTCCGAGGGCAGCTGGTGGGTGACGACCACGACCCTGCGGTCGCGATCCACCAGGCCGCTCGATTCGTCCAGGAGGCGGCGCAGCAAGTCGGCCCCGGCCTCCGCCTCCAGATGTTCGGTGGGTTCGTCGAGCAGCAGCACCCGCGCGGGCGAGAGCAGGGCGCGGGCCAGCAGGATCCGGCGACGCTGGCCGCCCGAGACCGCGGCGGCTCCCCCGACCAGATCGGTCTCGACGCCGTCGGGCAGTGAGTCCAGCCACTCCCCCGCCCCGACCGCGCGCAGGGCGGCATCGGCCTCGGCGGCGGTGATGTCGCCGCGGGCGACGCGCAGGTTCTCCAGCACGGTGGTGGCGAACAGGTGCGCGTCCTCGGCGAAGAAGGTGACGCCGGGCTCGGGTGTGCCGAACAGGCCCGCCCATGCCATGAGCAGGGTCGTCTTCCCCGCACCGCTGGGCCCGGTCACCACGATCCGGCGGCCCGGCGGCAGGGCCGGGAATTTCGGTGCGGCAGGCTCGGATTCGGGGCGAGCCGGGTCTCCGGCTTCCAGCTCGTCGAGGCGGCGCAGGGCGGCGCGGCCGGTGGTGAGCGCCTGCGCGGCGGCGGGCAGCACCGCGACCGCCTCGAAGGCCGACAGCGGCACCAGCACGAGCACCGTGAACGCCATCGGCGAGATGCCGCCGGGCGCGACGGTCTGGAACCCGGCGGTCGGCACCGGAGATCCGCCGCCGTACAACACGATCCCGATGAGCAGCGCCCCCAGCACGCTGGCCCCGATGGACAGCGGCAGCACCGCCGCCGCCCAGGCGCCGTGCGCCGCCGCCCGGTCCTCCGCCGCGACCGCGCGCCGCCCCGCCGCGGTGGCCGCGCCGACCGCTTCGGAAAGCCGTCCCGCGACCCGCAATTCGGGTGCGTGATCCAGCACGGTGAGCGCCTCGGCGGTGAACTCGGTGCGGTCGGCCCGCACCGCCAGTTCGGCCTCTTCGGCCGCCCGCGCCGACAGCCAGGGCGCGACGATCCCCGACACCGCCAGCGCCACCGCCAGAATCACCGCCGCGGGCACCGAGATGCTCGCCAGCAGTCCGACCGCGAGCAGGGACAGGATCACCGCCACCGCGATCGGCACGAACGCCCGCACCACCACGGCTCCGAGGTCGTCGATATCGCTCATCACTCGCCCGAGCAGTTCGCCCCGGCGCAACTGGGTCGGATCCCCGTGCCGGGTCTCGGCTTCGGTCCGGGGCGAACCGGTGGAACCGCCCGCCTCGTCCACTGCTCCGAGACTCGCGGCACCGGTCGTGCCGGTCCGTCGCGGCCGCCAGATGTTCGCGCCGGCCAGCGTGCGATAGGTGGTGGTCCGTGCCGTGCTCATGGCCCGCAGCGCGACGTCGTGGGTGGCGAGCCGCTCGAGATACCGGCACAACCCTCGCGAGATGCCCAGTGCCCGAACGGTCACCACGGCCAGGCTCAGGTCCAGGACCGGCGGCATCTGCCAGGCCCGGGCGATCAGCCAGGCCGCGAGCGCGGCCAGTCCGAGCCCGCTGCCGAGCGCGAGCACGCCCCAGCCGACCGAGAGCGCCATACGCGCCCGCGACAGTTCGAGGAGTTCCCGGATCCGCCGGAAGTCGGCCATGACCGCCCTCATCGCGTCGACACCTCCCGGCCCGATCCGGTGACACTCGCCTCCGGGTCGTCGAGTGTCGTTCGCGTGGCGCGGACTTCGACGATGCGGTCGGCGACCGCGAGGACCGAGGCCCGGTGGGCGACCACGACGACGGTGGCGCCGGCGCGGGCACGGGCGGTGAGGGCCGCGAGCACCGTGGCCTCGGCGGCGTCGTCGAGGTGGGCGGTGGGTTCGTCGAGGAGCAGGATCGAGCGGGGGGCCGCGAGGGTACGGGTCAGGGCCAGGCGCTGCCGCTGGCCGAGGGACAGGCCGACGCCGCCGGCGCCGACGACGGTGTCCCAGCGGTCCGGGAGGGTGTCGAGGACGGCGTCGAAACCGGTGGCGGCGCAGGCGGCGTCGATCTGGTCGTCCCCGGACGGGGGTCCGAGGAGTTCGAGGTTGGCGCGCAGGGTGCCGGGGAGCAGGACCGGGCGTTGCGGGAGCCAGGCGATGGAGGACCAGTATTCGTCGGGGTCCAGCTCGGGGACGGGGGTGCCGTCGACGGTGACCGTGCCCGTGTCGGGGGCGAGGAGGCCCAGGACGGCTTGCAGGGCGGTCGATTTGCCGCAGCCGTTGGGGCCGGTGAGGACGGCGACCTCGCCGGGCTGGAGGGTGGCGGTGAGGCCGTCGGGCGCGTTGCCGTCGCGGGCGGTGATGCCGAGGTCCCGGATCTCGATGTGGCCGAGCAGGTTTCGACGCACGGTTCCGGCGGGGGCCGCGGGCGCGGCGTCGGCGTCGGGTTCGAGGATGGCGAAAGCCCGTTCGGCCGCGGCCATTCCGTCCTGGGCGGCGTGGAAGCGTTCGCCGACGGCGCGCAGCGGCAGGTACACCTCGGGGGCGAGGATCAGGGCGAGCAGCCCGGCGTAGAGGCCCATGTGGCCGAAGACCAGTCGCATGCCGATGGACACGGCGACCAGGGCCACGCACAGGGTGGCGAGCATCTCCAGCACCATCGAGGACAGGAAGGCCAGACGCAGCGCGGCCATGGTGCGCCGATGCAGGGCGTCGCCGAGTTCGCGGACGCGTCCGGCCATGCTGCGGGCCGAATCATCCTGCGGCGCCGGCCCCTTGGCGGTCTCGCGGCCGAGGGCGCGCAGGGTGGGCATGCCCGCGAACAGGTCCAGCAGTTGATCCGACAGCCGGGTGGTCGCGGCCAGGGTGTCCGCGGACTTCCCCTGGGTGAGCAGCCCGATGAGGATCATGAAGATCGGGATCAGCGGCAGCGTGACGGCGATGATCGCGCCGGACACCCAGTCGTGGACGGCGATGACGGCCAGCACCACCGGGGGCACGAGGGCGGCCAGGATCAGGGCGGGCAGATACCCCGCGAGGTAGGCCCGCAGCCCGCTGAGCCCGGAGCCGACCACGACCGCGAGTTCGGTACGGCGGCTCTCCAGTTCGCGCGGCGGGAGCTGGGCCCCGGCCGCCAGGGCGGCGGTCTCGAGTTCGGCCACGACCTGCGCCCCGGCCCGGTGCGCGAGCCGGGACTGCCACCAGGTGGCGGCCACCCGGCACAGCACGGCGGCCGCGAACACCGCCAATTCGACCGTCCACGAACCGATCCGGCGGTGTTCCGGTTCGGTGACGACCCCCGCGAGCACCCGGGCCAGGGCGAGCGCCCCGATCACGATGCATCCGGTGGTGATCAGCGAGAGTCCCACGCTGAGTCCGAGATACCGGCGCGCGGAGCGGGCGTGCCGCCACAGCCGCGGGTCCACCGGTCGTGCCATGGTCGATCTCCTCTGCGAAAAGACGCGCCGCCCAAGTTCTTCCGGGGGCGGCGCGCCCCGGGTTCAGCTCTTCGCGGATTCCATGGGCAGCCCGATCGGGGCCGGGATCTGTTCCATGGTGAGCCGCTTGCGGAACACCCAGTACGTCCAGGTCTGGTAGACCAGCACGACCGGGACCAGCGCCACCGCGACCCAGCTCATCACCACCAGCGTGTAGTGGGTGGAGGAGGCGGCGACGGTGCCGTCGCGGCCATCGACGGTGAGGCTGAACGCGTCGTTGATGGTGGACGGCAGCACATTCGGGAACAGCGACCCGAACAGCAGCACGGTGGCGGCCGCGATGGTGATCGCGGTGCCGGTGAACGCCCAGCCGTCGCGCCCCTGGCTCGCGGCGAAGCCCGCGACCAGCAGTCCGATCACGGCCAGCGCCAGCGGAATCCAGGTCCAGCCGTGCCCGTGGGCGAGCTGGGTCCAGACGCCGAAGGCGGCCACCACGACGGCGGTGGGCACGAAGAGCACGCGGATGATGCGTTGCGCGTCGTCGCGGACCTCGTTGCCGGTCTTGAGGGCGATGAACAGCGCGCCGTGCAGCATGAACAGCAGCAGCGTGGTCAGCCCGCCGAGCAAGGCGTAGGGGTTGAGCAGGTCGAAGAAGTTGCCCTCGATCTGCTTGCGCTCGTTGAGCTTCACCCCGTGCACGATGTTCGCGAAGGCCAGACCCCAGGCCAGTGCGGGGATCCAGGAGCCCAGGCCGATACCAATGTCGCACCAGGTGCGCCAGCGCGGGTCATTGATCTTGCCGCGCCATTCGATGGCGCAGGCCCGCGCGATCAGCCCGACCAGGATGAGCAGCAGCGCCAGGTAGAACCCGGAGAACAGGCTGGCGTACCACTCCGGGAAGGCGGCGAACATGGCGCCGCCGCCGGTGAGCAGCCACACCTCGTTGCCGTCCCACACCGGTCCGATGGTGTTGAGCACGGTGCGCTTCTTCTGCTCGTCGCCGCGCCCGATGATCGGCATCAGCATGCCGACGCCGAAGTCGAAGCCCTCCAGCACGAAGTAGCCGGTGAACAGGACCGCGATCAGCAGAAACCAGAATTCAGGGAGACTCATCCTCGGCTCCTAGTAGGCGAAGGAAAGCTTCTCGACGGGCTCCCCGGTCATCTTCGGGGTGTCCGGGGTGGATGCCTGTTCGGGTCCGGCGATCACGTAGCGGCGCATCAGATAGAACCATCCGATGGCCAGCAGTCCGTAGAGCGCGGTGAACACGATCAGCGAGGTGAGGATCGTGCCCGCCGAGACCCCGGAGACGCCCTGCTGCACCGTCATCCGGATGTGCTGGTCGCCGGTCGGGTTGGGTGCGACGACCCAGGGCTGGCGGCCCATCTCGGTGAAGATCCAGCCGGAGATATTGCCCAGGAACGGGGTGGCGATCGCGATCAGCGACAGCCAGCTGAACCAGGTCTGGTCCGGGACCCGGCCGCGGCGGGTGACCCAGAATCCGGCCAGCGCCAACAGGATCGAGCCGGCCATCCAGGTGATCATGGCGCGGAAGGACCAGTAGGTGACGAACAGGTTGGGCCGGTAGTCGCCGACGCCGAACTTCTGGTTGTACTCGACCTGGAGGTCCTTGACGCCCTGCAGGGTGACACCGGTGAATTCGCCGGTGGCCAGCCACGGCAGCACGTAGGGCACCTCGATGAGGTGATCCACGCTGTCGCAGTTGTTGTGGGTGCCGACGGTCAGCACGGAGAAGTCCGGATCGGTCTCGGTGTGGCAGAGCGATTCGGCGGACGCCATCTTCATGGGCTGCTGTTTGAACATCAGCTTGCCCTGGATGTCACCGGTGAAGATCAGCGCCACCGCGGCGATGAGCACGACGTACAGGCCCATGCGCGCGCTCGGCCGCCACATGGTGCGGGCGTCCTCGAGGAGCGCGTCGTTGCCTTCCGCCTTGGCTTTTCGGGCATTGCGCACCATCCACCAGCCGGCGATGCCCGCCACGAAGGTGCCCGCGGTGAGGAAGGCTCCGGCGATGACGTGCGGGAAGGCGGCGAGGGTGGTGTTGTTGGTGAGCACCGCCCAGATGCTGTGCAGTTCGGCGCGACCGGTCTCCGGGTTGTACTCCGCGCCGACCGGGTGCTGCATGAACGAGTTGGCGGCGATGATGAAGTAGGCGGAGGCGTTGGTGCCGATGGCGACCAGCCAGATGCACGCCAGGTGCACCTTCTTCGGCAGCCGGGTCCAGCCGAAGATCCACAGGCCCAGGAAGGTCGATTCCATGAAGAAGGCGACCAGCGCCTCCATGGCCAGCGGGGCGCCGAACACGTCGCCGACGAAGCGGGAGTATTCGCTCCAGCCCATGCCGAACTGGAATTCCTGCACGATGCCCGTGGCGACGCCGAGGGCGAAGTTGATCAGGAACAGTTTGCCGAAAAACTTTGTGAGCCTGAGCCAGTGCTCCTTACCGGTGATCACCCACGCGGTCTGCATGCCCGCGACGAGCGGTGCGAGGCCGATGGTGAGCGGCACCAGGATGAAGTGATAGACGGTGGTAATTCCGAACTGCCAGCGCGCCAGATCTACGACGCTCATCCGACCTCCCTGCCGATCTACGACATGACGTAGTAATAGAGACTACGCGTCGGGAGGCGCGGATCAACGTATGCCTCGCCACAGTGAGCCCGATATTTGCTGGAACGTGATCGGGACTACCAGTCGGCGAGGCTCCCGGGGAGCGCGATGCCGCGGTTCACCATCTCCACGATCTCGGCCGCGTTCTCCGGCGGCGACATGCGCAGTCCGTCCAGCGAATTGACCCGCGCGACCAGAGTGATCGAGGACAGCATCCACACAGCGTCGGCGGTGATCAGGTCGGCCGTGAACAGCGGCTCGTAGCGGCACTCCCAGCCCGCCTTCTCCGCCTGTGTGAACAGCGCCCGCTGGGTGGTGCCGGGCAGGACGCCGTTGCGGGCGGGCGGGGTGATGAGCTGGTTGTCGCGCTGCACGACCACAGTCGAGCGCGGACCCTCGAGGACGCGGTGCTCGGTGCTGGTGAAGATGACGTCGTCGGCGCCCATCCGCTGGGCGAAGCGCAGCGCGGACATATTCGTCGCGTACGACAGGGTTTTCGCGCCCATCAGCAGCCACGGCGCGTTCTGCGCCAGGTCGATGGAGATGCCCTTGGAGAGGGTGATCACCGAAACGCCTTCGGTGCGCGCCTTTTCCACCCGCGCGGGGACGCCGACCACGAAAACGTAACCGGTGGTGGCGGGTTCGGCTCCGGCCAGATCGCCGGTCTTGTTCGCCGGACGTTGGCCGGCTCCGCCGTGATCGCTGTCACGTCCGCGGGTCAGGACCATCCGCAGGGTGCCCTCGCGGTCCTTGCCCCATTCCTCGGCGGCCAACTCGACCGCGAACCGCCACGCCTCGAGGTCCGGCGCGGGCAGATCCAGCGCCTCCGCCGAACGCCGTAGCCGCGCCAGATGCATTTCCAGCGCGCACGGCACACCGTCGCGCACCAGCACCGTCTCGAAGACGCCGTCGCCCCGCAACGCACCGATATCGTCCGCATACAACAACGGCGCGTCCGGATCCCGGATCGCGCCGTCGAGTGTCACCAGAACCCGTTCCACCATGTGATGAGCCTAGGGGAGTCGACGGGTCCTGGGTGCCATACTGTGCCACCCGGCCCGTCAAGCCACCTGCCACGACCTGCTGGAAGCGGTGCTCGCGTTTCAAACCTGCCCAAATGCGCCACCGGCGCGTCTCCGGGACGACATCGGTCCGGGGCCCGTTCCCGAGCCGTGCGCCCGAGGCCTGTCGCCGCGAGCCGCTAGGGTGGAGTCGTGTCCTCCTCGGTTGCCAGTCCGATCTTGCAGGTTCCAGGGGCTGTCGCGGGTCTGCCGGAGTCACCGGATGCCGCGGTCGCGTGGCATTACGGCGATCCCTTCGGGGAGCAGCGCGCGGCGGCGGAGCGGGTCGCGGTGGTGGATCGCTCCCACCGGTTCGTGCTCTCGATCACCGGCAAGGAACGGCTGAGCTGGCTGCACACCATCTCCAGCCAAGCCGTCGCGAATCTCGGTGACGGAGAGTCCGCGGAGAACCTGGACCTCGATCTCAACGGCCGCGTGCTGAACCACTTCGTGCTCACCGAACTCGACGGCACGGTGTGGATCGACACCGAGGGAGCCCGCGGACCCGACCTGCTGAGCTTCCTGCAGAAGATGGTGTTCTGGGCCGACGCCAAGCCCGTCGACGCCAACGACCACGCGGTCCTGAGCCTGCTGGGCCCGGCCGCGGCCGACCTCGTCGACGCCCTGGGCGTGCCCGCCCTGCCCGACACCTACCGCGCGGTCCCGCTGCCCGGCGGGGGCTTCCTGCGCCGCATGCCCTGGCCCACCGCCGACTCCTTCGACCTGCTGGTCCCCCGCGACCAGCTCGCCGCCTGGTGGACCAAGCTGCGCGACGCGGGCGCGGCGGCCGCGGGCCTGTGGGCGTTCGAGGCGCTGCGGGTGGCCGCCCTGCGCCCCCGCCTGGGCCTGGACACCGACGACCGCACCATCCCGCACGAGGTGAACTGGATCGGCGGCCCCGCCGAACACGGCGCCGTGCACCTGAACAAGGGCTGCTACCGCGGCCAGGAGACGGTCGCGCGGGTGCACAATCTCGGCAAGCCGCCCCGGCACCTGGTGCTGCTGCACCTGGACGGCTCGGCGGATTCCCGTCCGGCGTCCGGTGATCCGGTGACGGCGGGTGGCCGCGCGGTCGGCACGCTCGGCACGGTGATCGACCACTACGAGCTCGGCCCGATCGCGCTGGCCTTGATCAAACGCACCATCCCGGTGGACACCGAACTGGTGGCCGGCCCGTGCGCGGCGGCCATCGACGCGGATTCGATGCCCACGCACGACGAACCGCAGGCCGGGCGGCTCGCCGTCGAGAAGCTGCGCGGCCGATGATCGTCACCCCCGTCGGCCGGGTGCTGGCCGTCTGCGTCGTGCACGCCGAACTCGAGGTGCCCGCCAAGTCCTCGAAGGTGGGCCGCACCGCCATCGACAAACGTCCGGTGCCGCACCGGGTTCCGGTCCGGGCCCTCGGCCTGGACGGCGACCACGTGTGCGACACCAAGCATCACGGCGGCACCCACCAGGCCGTCTACGCCTACGCCGAGGAGGACGCGCGGGGCTGGTCCGCCGAACTGGGCCGCGACCTCGCGGCGGGCTGGTTCGGCGAGAACCTGCGCATCGCCGGGCTCCCCGTGAGTGACGCGGTGATCGGTGAGCGCTGGGCCATCGGCGACACCCTGCTCGAGGTGTCCGCGCCGCGGGTCCCGTGCGCCACCTTCCAGTGGCGCGCCGGTGAGCCGCAGTGGGTGAAACGCTTTACGGCACAGGCGAACACGGGCGCTTACCTGCGAGTTCTGACCGAGGGCGGGATCAGCGCGGGCGACGAGGTGCGGGTGGTGCACGTGCCCGAGCACGGGGTCACCGTCCGCGATCTGTTCACCGGCGCGGACCCCGGGCGCCTGGAGTTGCTGGAATCCGCCGAGCCCACCATCTCCGACGACGTCCGCATGCAGATCGACCGTCACCGCCGCCGCCACACCGCGGCGGCCCGATGACAGCGAAGGGGCACCGATGAGCGTCGATCTGGTCGAGGTGGTGCGGTCCGGTTTCCGCGAGTGCGTGCACCGCGGTTCCGCGGTGGTGCTGCGCCCCGACGGTGAGCCGCTGGTCGAGGTGGGTGCGGTGCACGGCCCGATCTTCCCGCGCTCCACCAACAAGCCGCTGCAGGCGCTCACCCTGCTGCGCAACGGTTTCGAACCGGTGGACGACGCCGAGCTGGCCATCGCCACCGCCTCGCATTTCGGCGAGCCGGATCACGTGGAGCTGGTGCAGCGATTGCTGGACCGCTTCGGTTTCACCGAGGACGATCTGGAGTGCCCGCCGGATCTGCCGTTCGAGGAGCAGGCCCGGGCCCGGGTGCTGGCCGGCGCCGACCGTGACAAGGCGGCTCGACGGATCTTCATGAACTGCTCCGGCAAACATGCCGCCATGCTCGCCACCTGCGCGATCAACGACTGGCCGACCCGCGGCTACCTCGAGGTCGGGCACCCGTTGCAGCAGGCGGTGCTGGACACCGTGGCCGAGGTGACCGGTGAGCCGGAAACCGATCTCGGTATCGACGGGTGCGGCCTGCCCATCGTGCCGGTGTCGCTGGTGAATCTGGCCCGCGCCTACGCGGCGTTCGCCACCGCGCCCGAGGGTGCGCCGGAACGCCGTGTCGCGGACGCGATCCGGACCCATCCGCGAGTGATTTCCGGCACGGACGGCCCCGATTTTCGCGTTATGTCCGCGACGCCGGGACTGGTGTGCAAGATCGGCGCGGACGGTGTGCACGCGGGTGCGCTGCCGGACGGTTCGGCCTTCGCGTACAAGATCGATGACGGCGCCGATCGCGCGCGGCTTCCGCTGACGCTGGCCATTCTCCAGCGTATGGGGGTCGAGTGGACCGATGCGCACGCTGAGCTGGCAACGCCCGCGGTGCTGGGCGGCGGAGCTCGCGTCGGCATCATTCGAGCGATTCCCGGCGTCCTGTCGTAGCCGGTCGGCAGGGTTTTCAGGATCGCCCGGTCGTCGCCGGTCCCGGCCCCGGGACGTTTATCCCCCACTCCTGGAAGCGCGACCGCCTGACACACGCTAAAGTGTTCGTCAGGAAGAGTATTAATTCGAACGGGGCCGCCAAACCCACCCCAGGCCGCCCCGCAGTGACGCGAGGGGGTCAGCCATGGGCCGTGGCCGGGCTAAGGCAAAGCAGACCAAGGTTGCACGTGAGCTCAAGTACAGCTCACCGTCGACCGACTTCACGAGCCTTCAGCGCGAACTGTCGGGGAGTCCCTCCGACACGCAGCTGAGTGGTGCTGTGCTTTCCGACGAGCACGACGCGAAGGACTCGCGTGCGGGCTGGGACGAAGACGACTACGACGACTGGCGTCGCTGACCTCGGATTTTCGCCGTGTAAGGGGGAGGCCCACTATGGCCTTCCCCTTTAGCACGTCGATATGCCCCGAGGTCGGAGCCATTCGCTGAGCATCCGCGGCGAACAACTACTGCCGGTCCCCCTTCCTACCGGCGAAAAGACAAACGGCCCCGGCACTCTCGCGAGTGCCGGGGCCGTTCTCTGTCTGCTAGAAGCGCGGGTGGTCGCCCACCAGCGCGACGCGGGCGGCGTCGGCGTCCTTGGCCTTCTTCACCGTGCCGAGGGTCCAGCAGTCGATGTGGCGGGCGGTGAGGACGGCCAGCGCGCGGTCGGCGTCCTCGGGCGCGACGACGGCGACCATGCCGACGCCCATGTTGAAGGTCTTCTCCATCTCCAGGCGCTCGACGCGGCCGCGCTGGGCGATCATCTTGAAGACGGGGGCCGGGTTCCAGGTGCCGCGGTCGAGCTCGGCGACGAGTCCGGCGGGGAGCACGCGGGCCAGGTTCTGGGCCAGGCCGCCGCCCGTCACGTGGCAGAAGGTGCGCACGTCGGTCTCGGCGATCAGGGCCAGGCAGTCCTTGGCGTAGATCTTGGTCGGCTCGAGCAGTTCCTCGCCGAGGGTGCGGCCGAATTCCTCGACGTGCCCGGTGAGGGACATGCGGTCGATGTCGAGCAGCACCTTGCGGGCCAGCGAGTAGCCGTTGGAGTGCAGGCCCGAGGAGCCCATGCCGATGACGACGTCGCCGGGGCGGACACGGTCCGGGCCGAGCACGGCGTCGGCTTCGACGACGCCCACGCCGGTGGCGGACAGGTCGTAGTCGTCCACGCCCATCAGGCCCGGGTGTTCGGCGGTCTCGCCACCGAGCAGGGCGCAGCCGGCGATGACGCAGCCCTCGGCGATGCCGGAGACGATCTGCGCGACGCGTTCCGGGACCACCTTGCCGACGGCGATGTAGTCCTGCAGGAACAGCGGTTCGGCGCCGCAGACCACCAGGTCGTCGACGACCATGGCGACCAGGTCGAGGCCGACGGTGTCGTGCTTGTCGAGCGCCTGCGCGACCGCGATCTTGGTGCCGACGCCGTCGGTGGAGGCGGCGAGCAGGGGCTCCTTGTAGCCGCCCTTCAGTGCGAACAGTCCTGCGAAGCCGCCGAGACCGCCCTGCACTTCGGGGCGGGAGGCCTTCTTGGCCAGGGGCGCGAACAGCTCGACTGCGCGGTCACCGGCTTCGATATCGACGCCGGCCGCCGCATACGAGGCACCGGCACCACTGGGGGTCTGTTCAGTCATTGTCGGGGAGAGCTCCAAGCCGAATCGTCGGATAGATGCCTGCTCACGCTAGCAGGAGCGCCGTTGCGCACCGGAGGCGCACGGCGTTGCGACCGTCCACCCGTTATGCGTGCGGGCGGGTAGTCACGGGAAAGCCACGGCGCCCGTTCGCGATTGCGCGAGCGGGCGCCGAGACCGCTTGCGCGGTGGCCACTCAGCGCTGAGCGCTAGGGGCGACTCAGCGCCGAGGCGTTGGCGTTGTCGGCCAGCAGCTCGGTTTCGGTGGTGCCGGACAGCATGCCCTCGAGCACGTTCTTGCCGATGGCGGTTTCCACCGGCAGCGCGATCGGGTACTCGCCGTCGAAGCAGGCGCAGCACAGCCGCGAGCGCGGCTGTTCGGTGGCGGCGACCATGCTGTCGAGGGAGATGTAGCCGAGGCTGTCCGCGCCGATGGAGCGGCGCACGCCCTCCACCATGTCGTCGAGGCTCTCGCCCTCGATGCCGTCGGGGCCCGCGCCGTTGGCGATCAGCTCCGCGCGCGAGGCGAAGTCGATGCCGTAGAAGCAGGGCCACTTGACCGGCGGGGAGGCGATCCGGACGTGGATCTCCAAGGCGCCCGCCTCCCGCAGCATGCGGATCAACGCCCGCTGGGTGTTGCCGCGCACGATGGAGTCGTCGACCACGATGAGCCGCTTGCCGCGGATGACCTCGCGAAGCGGGTTGAGCTTCAACCGGATTCCGAGTTGGCGGATGGTCTGGCTGGGCTGGATGAAGGTGCGGCCCACGTAGGCGTTCTTCATCAGGCCCTGGCCGTAGGGGACGCCGGAGCCCTGCGCGTAGCCGACGGCGGCCGGGGTGCCGGATTCCGGGACCGGGATGACCAGGTCGGCCTCGACGGGGTGTTCGGCGGCCAGGCGGCGGCCGATGTCGACGCGGGTGGCGTGCACCGAACGGCCCGAGATGGTGGAGTCGGGGCGGGCCAGGTACACGAATTCGAAGACGCAGCCCTTGGGGGTGGGGTTGGCGAAGCGCAGGGAGCGCACGCCGTCGGCGTCGATGGCGAGCAGTTCGCCCGGCTCGATCTCGCGGACGAACGAGGCGCCCACGATGTCGAGGGCGGCGGTCTCACTGGCGACCACCCAGCCGCGGTCGAGGCGACCCAAACACAGCGGGCGCACCCCGTGCGGGTCGCGGGCGGCGTAGAGGGTGTGCTCGTCCATGAAGGTGAGGCAGAACGCGCCCTGCAGGGTCGGCAGCAGCTCCATGGCGGCCTGCTCGATGCTCTTGTCGGCGGCGGCGTGCGCGAGCAGCGCGGTCATCACGTCGGAGTCGGAGGTGGCGGCCATACCGCCGGCCAGGCGGCCGGTGACCAGACCGAGTTCCCGTGCGCGGGCGCTCAATTCGGCGGTGTTGACCAGGTTTCCGTTGTGGCCCAACGCGATTCCGGTTCCGACCGCGGTGGTGCGGAAGATCGGCTGCGCGTTCTCCCAGGTGGTGGAACCGGTTGTGGAGTAACGACAGTGGCCGACGGCCACGTGGCCGGGCATGGCGGCCAGGGTTTGTTCGTCGAAGACCTGACTGACCAGGCCGAGATCCTTGAATACCAGCACCTGCGAGCCGTCGGCGACCGCGATGCCCGCCGCCTCCTGCCCGCGATGCTGCAATGCGTATAGTCCGTAATACGTGAGCTTTGCCACATCTTCGCCCGGTGCCCAGACACCGAACACACCACACTCTTCGCGCGGTTCGTTCTCGTCCTGATCAACGGTCGTGGCGGAGGCGGGGAGATTCACCGTTTGCTCCCTGTTCGGCGGGCTGGGGGCGAGAGCCATTCTACGGGTAACCGCAAGGCAACCCGCCGTTGGGATAACGGAGATGGCAGGCGGTTTGCTGTTAGCGTGCGACGGTGGCGAGCACCGACAGCACCGGTCGCGCGGAAACCGGTCCACGACGCAGGCATCTGAGCCCGATCCGGTGGGCTTTCCCGATCGTGGTGGTCACGCTGCTGGCCTCGCTGCTGGGTGTCATGTATCTCGACTACGTCGTGGACCCGGAGAAGAATCTGCACGATTTCCCGATCGCTCTGGTGAACCAGGATGTCGGCGACGACCTGAAGACCGGCGATCAGGTCCAGCACGTGAACTTCGGTGATCAGGTCGCGGACGGGCTCACCAAGGCGGTCCCGGCGGACAAGATCGATCTGCGGGTGCTCGGCATCAACGAGGCGCAGCTGCAGATGCAGTCGGCGCGGGTGTACGGCACCATCATCATTCCCAGCGACTTCTCCAAACGGCTCGGCATCCTCGGGGTCGGCAGCGTGGTGCCGGGCGAGATCTCCAAGCCGGCGCTGACGCTGCAGACCAATCCGCGCACCGGCGCGTTCGCGACCGCGGTGGTGCAGAAGTTCGGTGAGCAAGCTCTCACCCAGGTGAACTCCGAGGTCGGCAAGCAGCTGACCGATCAGGTCATCAAGCAGCTGACTCCGCCGCCGGGCGCGCCCCCGACCGAACTGTCCGCGGCCACCCGGCTGGTGCTGGCGCAGCCGCTGGACATCGTGACCGAGCAGTTCCGGCCGCTCCCGGGCGGTTCCGGCGAGGGGCTCACCGCCTTCTTCTACAGCCTGCTGCTCCTGCTGGTCGGCATGGTCGGCGCGATGATCATCCACCAGCTCATCGACTCCGCCCTCGGCTTCCTGCCGACCGAGTGGGGTCCCTGGTACGTGCACTATCCGCGCGCGTCCATCTCCCGGGTGCGCACCCTGCTGATCAAGTGGTCGGCGATCGCGGTGATGGCGGTGGTGGTGTCGGGGACGTTGGAGGGCATCGCGTCGCTGCTCGGCATGCCGATCGACAAACCGCTCCTGCTTTTCCTCTACGGCGCGCTGGTGATCACCGCCGTCGGCTTCACCTGCGCCTCGACGCTGGCCGCGATCGGCACCGCCGGCCTGATCATCAACCTGATCGTGTTCATCATCCTGGGCCTGCCGTCCTCGGGCGGCACCATCCCGATCGAGGCGACCCCGAAGTACTTCGGCTGGCTGGCGAAGTTCGAGCCCATGCACCAGGTGTTCCTGGGCACCCGCTCGATCCTCTACTTCTTCGGCGACGGGCAGGCCGGCCTGACCCGCGGCGTCTGGATGGCGCTGCTGGGCCTGGCCATCGGCGTGGTGTTCGGCCTGTTCATCACGCGCTTCTACGACCGGAAAGGCTTGGAACGCAAGCCCGCGACCCTGCCGGACGCGGCGGCGTAGCGGTCAGAGCGGGACGACCGGCAGCCAGCGCGCGACCTCGCCCGCGCGGCTCCCGGAGGCGGTGAGGGCGGCCGACTCCACCGCGGCGGTGAAGTCGAGCAGACCGGTCGCCAGCAACAGCCAAGTCCGAGCATCTGTTTCGACAACATTGGGCGGATTGCCGCGGGTGTGCCTGGGGCCCTCGATGCATTGGACGGCGACGAAGGGCGGAACCCGCACCTCGACCGAGTGACCGGGGGCGTCGGCCGCGAGCGCCCGGGCGGTGCCGCGGACGGCCGCCGCGATCTCGGTGCGGGCGGGCGCGGGCGCGGAGTCGTCGCGCAGCCACTCCCCCACCGCGGCGACCGCCGCTCGCACCTCCGCCGGATCCACCGCACCTCGTCGCGCCATGCCGTGAGGCTACTGCGCGAGGCGGCGGGCCAGTCGAGGGGCGAGGGCTCCGCCCGCGTTCAGGGCCAGATGCAGCAGGGCCGGGGCGGCGGCGCTGCCGGTGTGGCGGCGCAGCAGGTCGAACACCAGCCCCGCCCCCGCGGTGAGGGCGACGGTGCCGGTGATCGGGTCGGCGGCGGCGCGGGCGGGCTGGATGTGGGAGAGGCCGAAAACCAGTGCGCCCACACCGGTTCCGATCTCGCCCGCCGAGCGTTCCAGCAGCGGCGTCAGGGTGGCGCGGTAGACGAGTTCCTCGGTCAGGACGGTGCCGCCGGGAATGTGCAGGGCGGTCCATTCCAGGGTGGAGACGCCGGGGCCGCGGTCGGCCAGTCCGGCGAGGTGGCGGCGGGCGGCCGGAATGGCAAGGGCCGCAGCGTAGCCGGACAGCACGGTGGCCGCGGCGACAGCACCGGACCGGATGCCGCGGCGGGACAGGAAGTTCGGGTCTCCCCGAAAGACGAGGGTGTACGCGAGCGCGTAGCCGGTGTTGGCGGCGGTGCGGCCGCGCAGGTCCAGGCGCAGGGCCGGGAGCAGGTAGTTGCTCCAGGCCAGCGGTATCACCATGGCGGCCAGGGCTTTCGGATGCAGCAGCGCGTGAGCCCGGGCGCGCACGCTACTTGACCGCCCGCTCGTACGCCTCCGCGAGCTCGATCTGGGTGCGGATGCGTTCCCCGAGGACCGGCGTCCAGTCCGGCGGCGCGGCGACGGCGGCCCAGCCGTCGAGGACCAGGGAGCCGTACCGGTGGCCGTGCCCGTCGCTGACGCCCTGGGCGTTGGTGAGGTCGGCGACGACCTGCCAGAAGGTGACGAACGGCCACCACCGCATCTGCGAGGACACGTCCGCGCCGCGCGGTTCGGACAGCCAATCCGGTTGGGAGAAGATGAGATCCGACGACCACCACACGATGGGGTCGGACGGATGCTGCAGGTAGGCGATGCGCGGTTTGCGCCACTCCGGTGAGGGCCGGTTCAAATCCTCGGCGGTGGCGGCGAACCGGACCACCAGCCCGTCGGCGTAGATCGGATCCACTTCGCGGGTGCCCAGGTCGCGGCGTTGAACGAACTGCCGCCACAGTCGATTCGAGTTGGGCGGCCCCACCCACAGCGCGCCGTCGACCTTGGAGCGCAGATCGGCCAGCCCATCGAAGGCGGACTCGGAGCCCTGCGAGCCGAGGCTCTCGCCGTACACGAGCAGCTTGGGCCGATGGTCGGCCGGCCGTTGCGACCAGGCCCGGTACACCGCGTCGAACATGGTGCGCCCGTTGGCCGCGACCTTCTCACGGTCCGCCAGGAACGACAGCACGCTCGGCAGATACGAGTACTGCGAGGCCACGATCGCGGTGTCGCCGCCCCACATGTATTCGAGCGCGGCGGCCGCCTCCCCGTTCACCCAGCCGGTCCCGGTGGTGGTGGCCAGCACCAGCACCTTGCGGTCGAAGGCCCCGGTGCGCTCGAGTTCGGCGACGGCCATGTCCTCCTCGCGCATGTCCTGGGTCGCCGATTTCAGTCCCACGTACACCCGAATCGGTTCGCGCGCGGGCTTTCCGGTGACGGCGCTGATCAATACCGGATCGGGTCCGTGCGAGACGAACCACCGCCCCTCCGACCCCAGCGTCTCCCACTTGGCCAGTGAGGCCGGGCTCCCGGAACGCTCCGGCTTCACCGGCTGCACCGCGAAGTCGCTCATCTTGTCATTGCGCACACTGAACGCCGAGTTGGCGACCGCGAAGAAGGCCCGGGTGGCGACGCCGTTGAACAGGGTCACGATCAGCACGGTCAGCAGCAGCGCCCCGATGGCGGGCGCGAGCGCGGGCGGCACCTTTACCCACCGGCTGAGCAGCCGAGCCAGGAACCGCACCGCCTCCCGCAGCGTCCGGTAGACGGCGACGACGAGCGCGCCGACCGCCACGCTCAGTCCACCCGTACGCAGATACGCGGCGCGGGTGGTGCCCTCCATGTTCATGAGGCTGGTGATCTCGCGCTGCCAGTCCGCCGACAGCACCAGCATGTAGGCGGCCACCAGGGCACACGCCACGACCACCGTGACCTTCACCAGGTAGCGCACCCATTCGGGCGGCGCCTCGACCGGAATCCGTGGCCGCGCCCACCGCAGGAACGCCCATTGCAGAACACATCCGACGCCGTACCCGATGGCGGCGTTGAGCCCCGAGATCAGGCCCTGGAACAACCAATCTCGCGGCACCAGCGAGGGCGTCACCGACCACGCGAAGAAGATGGTCGCCACCACCAACCCCGTGTGGTTGAGGTCGATGATGTCCTCCGCCCGTCGCGCGACCACGGCGGCGCGTGAGCGCAACCGGGTCAGGGCGTCGGCGGAGTCCAGCACCCGTCAAGTATGGACGCAACCGGCCCGAATCCGGGGAGCCCCACGTGTGAGAGGGGCCATCACCCGGGCGTGTCGGACACGGCTTCTACCGACCCGGCTCGAGTAGATGTACTCGGTCGATTCGACGGCGCGACAGCCACACTCGGATTCATGAGCAACCCCAGCGCACAGACCAAGTCCACCACGGCGTTTCTGGCGCAGGCCGCGATCGCCTTCGGAATCAGCTTCTGCGCCTTGATCATCGGCATCGCCTACCTCCCCCTCGACATCTGGCAGCGCGGCTTCCTCCTGATGGCCATGCTGTTCCTGGTCAGCAGCAGCTTCACACTCGCGAAAGTCATTCGCGACCAGCATGAATCGTCGAAGGTGCACCAGCGCATCGACGAGGCCCGGATGGAGAAACTGATGGCCGAACACGACCCTTTCAAGATCAACTAGATTGTCGCCCCGAGCGGATACGCTGGCCGTCCCCCTTGATCTCCAAGGGGTTTGGTTAGGGGAGTACAAAGCATGAAGAAGTCGATCCTGGGCCGTTCGAGCATCGGGTTCGCTGCCATGGCAGCGGTGGGGGCGGCCGCGGTCGCGACAGCGACGACCGCGTCGGCGGGCGTGGTGAACACCCTGCAGCTGCAGGCCTCGCAGGCCTACTGCGTCGGCACCACCTACACGATCAGCCTGTCCGCCACCGATGCCACGGCATTGATGGCCCAGGCCGCGGGCTACTCGAGCATCACGTTCGTCTGGGCGCCCGCCCCGCAGGGCACGACCACCACCATCGCCACCCTGCCGTATGTGGCGGGCCAGGGCATGACCGTGAATTGGGCGCCCACCTATGCGGGCGATACCAGCCTCGGGGCATTCGCCTACGACTCGGTGCTCGGCCCCAACGCGATCATCGATTCCATGATCCCCAACGTCCACGTGGTCCAGAGCGCTCCCGCCGGAGCGAGCTGCACACCGACGACTCCGCCGACCACGACGCCGCCGACGACCGGAACCGGTAGCGCGAGCTCGATTCCGGTGATCGGCCCGCTGCTGAGCAGTCTGTTCCACTAGGTCCGCGCCGCGGCGGCGACTCGATCGAGCTGTCCCGCAAGCAAATATGGCGAGAGCCCGCCGGAAGCATCCGGCGGGCTCTCGTCGTCACTGTCGACTCAGTGGTCGGCGTTGCCGAAGAGGGCGGGAAGGGTGCCCTCGTGGGCGGCGCGGAGCTCGTCGAGGGTGGCCTTGAACAGACCCTGGACCTCGACGGAGTCGGAGCCGTCGTCGACGACGCCGATGCGGGCCCAGGGGAGGCCGCGGGCGTCGCACATCTTGGTGAAGCGGGTTTCCTCCGAGCGGGGGACGGCGACCAGGACGCGGCCGGCGGACTCGGAGAAGAGGGTGACGAACGGGTCGGCGCCCTCGGGAAGGATGATGCGGCAGGCGGTTTCACCGGCCAGGGCGGCCTCGACGACGGTCTGGATCAGGCCGCCTTCGGAGACGTCGTGGGCGGCGGAGACCATGCCGTCGCGGGAGCCGGAGACCAGGATCTCGGAGATCAGCTGCTCGCGGGCGAAGTCGACCTTCGGGGGCAGGCCGCCGAGGTGGTCGTGCTCGACCTGCGCCCAGATGGAGCCGTCGAGCTCGTCGTGGGTCTCGCCGAGCAGGATCAGGGTCTCGCCCGGCTCGGTGCCCAGGCCGGTCGGGATGCGGCGGTGCACATCGTCGATGACGCCGAGCACGCCGACCACGGGGGTCGGCAGGATGGCGGTCTGGCCGGTCTGGTTGTAGAACGACACATTGCCGCCGGTGACCGGAATGCCCAGGGCCGCACAGCCGTCCGCGAGACCGCGCACGGCCTGCTGGAACTGCCACATGACGCCCGGGTCCTCCGGCGAACCGAAGTTGAGGCAGTTGGTGACGGCCTTCGGGACGGCGCCGGTGACGGCGACATTGCGGAAGGCCTCGGCCAGCGCCAGCTGCGCGCCGGTGTACGGGTCCAGCTTGGTGTAGCGGCCGGAGGCGTCGGTGGCCAGGGCGATGCCGCGGCCGGACTCCTCGTCGATGCGGACCACGCCGGCGTCGGCGTGCTCGGCGAGCACGGTGTTGCCGCGCACGTAGCGGTCGTACTGCTCGGTGATCCACTTGCGCGAGCACAGCTGCGGGCTGGCCAGCATCTTCATCAGGGTGGCGCGCAGTTCGTCGCCGGTCTGCGGGCGGTTCAGGCGCGAGGCCGAATCCGCGTTCAGCGCATCCTGATCCGCGGGCCGCTGCACCGGGCGCTCGTAGACCGGGCCCTGGTGGGCGACGGTGCGCGGCGGCACGTCGACGACGGTCTCGCCGTGCCAGGTGATGACCAGGCGGTCGCCGTCGGTGACCTCACCGATGACATTGGCGTTGACGTCCCACTTCTGGCAGACAGCCATGAAGGCGTCCACGTTCTCGGGGGTGACGACCGCGCACATGCGCTCCTGCGATTCGCTCGACAGGATCTCGGCGGCGGTCATGCCGGCGGCGCGCAGCGGGACCTGGTCCAGGTCGACCAGCATGCCGCCGTCACCGGCCGCGGCCAGTTCGGAGGTGGCGCAGGACAGGCCGGCGCCGCCGAGGTCCTGGATGCCGACCACGAGTCCGGCGTGGTACAGCTCGAGACAGCACTCGATGAGGACCTTCTCGGCGAACGGGTCGCCGACCTGGACGCTGGGGAGCTTCTTGCGGCCGGAGCCGGATTCGTCGCCGGAGAAGGTGTCCGAGGCGAGCACGGACACGCCGCCGATGCCGTCGAGGCCGGTGCGCGCGCCGAACAGGATGATCTTGTTGCCCTGGCCGGAGGCGAAGGCCAGGTGCAGGTCCTCGACCCGCATGACGCCCGCGCACAGCGCGTTGACGAGCGGGTTGCCCTGGTAGGACGAGTCGAACACGGTCTCGCCGCCCACGTTCGGCAGGCCCAGCGAGTTGCCGTAGCCGCCGACGCCGCGGACGACGCCGTCGACCACGCGCCGGGTGTCGGGGTGGTCGGCCGCACCGAAGCGCAGCTGGTCCATCACCGCGATCGGGCGCGCGCCCATGGCCATGATGTCGCGCACGATGCCGCCGACGCCGGTCGCCGCGCCCTGGTAGGGCTCCACGTAGGAGGGGTGGTTGTGCGATTCGACCTTGAAGGTGACCGCCCAGCCGTCGCCGATGTCGACCACGCCGGCGTTCTCGCCGATGCCCGCGAGCATCGACTTCTTCATCTCGTCGGTGGTGGTCTCACCGAAGTAGCGCAGGTGCACCTTGGAGGACTTGTAGGAGCAGTGCTCCGACCACATCACCGAGTACATGGCGAGCTCGGCGTCGGTGGGACGGCGCCCGAGGATCTCCTTGATCCGGGCGTACTCGTCGTCCTTGAGGCCGAGTTCCTTGTAGGGCTGCGGGTGGTCCGAGGTGGCCGCGGCGTTGCTGACGGTATCGACGTGGCTGGTCACGGGAATACCAGAGTCCTTTCGGCCGGGCAGGTCGGAAGCGAATGCCCGCGTTGCTGGATGTCGGCGAGATACGAACCGAGTCTATTGCCTGGGTTTTCCGCGCTTGACGCCGCCTCCTCCGCCTCCCCGTGACTTCAGCGCCCGGCGAACGGGCCGTAACCGGTCCCACATGCGGACCGGCGGTCGATTTCCGAACCGATTCTGGGCGTGCCCAGGGAGTTACCCGCATCGGCGCGAAATCAGTTGTCACTACAGCGGACGAGAACAACACCGCCACGCTGTGATGACCGCCACTTCCCGGCCCTGGACCGCTGCCCGGGGCGAGGGCGGTCACCCGTTACTCTGTGGCGGTGAACGATCGATCCGGGGTCGCGGATCCGACCGAACAACCCGTGACCACGCCTGCTGGGCTGACTCGGCGGCAGGGAGAGCTGCTCCTCGTCGCGGTCGCACTGTTCGCGGTGTCCGCTTTCATCAGCTATCAGGCCAAGCTCTGGCACGGATACATCGACCTGCAGGTGTACCGCAACGGTGCGCGGGCCTGGCTCGACGGCAAGGATCTGTACGGCCCGATGCCGCCGGTCTACGGACTCGGACTGCCGTTCACCTATCCCCCGCTGGCCGCGTTGTTCTTCGCGCCGCTGGCCCTGATGCCGCTGGCCGTCGCCGAATGGGCGGTATTGGCGGTGTCGATCGCCTCGCTGGGCGTGACCCTGTGGGTGGTGCTGGACCGGATCCGCCCGACCCTGGCCTGGCAGACCCGCGTGGCGATCGTGATCGGCGCGGTCGCGCTGTTGCAGCTGCTGGAACCGATCCGCCAGACCTATGGATTCGGCCAGATCAACCTGGTGCTGATGGCCGCGGTGGCGCTGGACTGCCTGGCGCGCAAGACCTTCTGGCCGCGCGGCATGCTGATCGGCATCGCGGTGTCGGTGAAGCTGACCCCCGGCGGCTATCTCCTCTACTTCCTGCTGCGCAAGGACTGGAAGGGCGCGATCACGCTCATCGTGTCCGCCATCGGCGCGGTGGCGGTCGGTTTCGTGCTGTTCCCGCACGATTCGCCGGAGTACTGGTTCCACACGCTGGCCGACACCGGCCGTATCGGCCCGCCCTGGTACGCGGGCAATCAGTCGATCAAGGGCTTCGTGTTCCGGCTCGGCTACTCGACCTCGATGTCCACGCTGATCTGGCTGGTGCTGTCGGTGGCCGCGGTGGCCCTGGCCGCGCTGTGGATGAAGCGGCTGCTGGACGCGGGCTCGAATGTGGCCGCGCTGATGGTGAATGCCGCGGCGGTGCTGCTGGTCTCGCCGGTCTCCTGGTCGCATCACTGGGTGTGGATCGCGCCCGCGCTGATCGTGGCCGCCGACGCGATCTCGCGCGGCCGCCGCAATCCGTGGTTCCTGGGCGCGGTGGGCGCGGCCGTGGTGATGTTCGCGATCGGCCCGATGTGGCTGCTCCCGCACGACCACGACCGCGAGCTGACCTGGAACTGGTGGCAGCAGATCGTGGGCAACAGCTACGTGCTGTTCACGCTGATCGTGTTCGTGGTGGCGGCGCTGACCTATCACCCGAAGGCCGCGGCGGCCGACGCCGAACTGTCGAAGGCCTAGTACCCCGAAACGACGAAAGGGCCGCCCGCACGAATTGTGCGGGCGGCCCTTCGTTTCGGACGGTGGATCAGCCGACGGCTTCCGGCGTCAGGAACGCCGCGAGCGCCGCCGCGTAGGCGGCCACGTCGGCCGCGCCCATCATTTCGCGCGCCGAGTGCATGGCCAGCTGGGCCGCACCGACATCCACGGTGGGCATGCCGGTGCGGGCCGCGGTCATCGGCCCGATGGTGGAGCCGCACGGCAGGTCGGCCCGGTGCACGTAGCGCTGCAGCGGGACATCGGCCTGCGCGCAGGCCAGCGCGAAGGCGCCCGCGCCGGTGGCGTCGGTGGCGTAGCGCAGGTTCTGGTTGACCTTGAGCACCGGTCCCCCGTTCACCTCGATGCGGTGCAGGGGCTCGTGCCGGTCCGGGTAGTTGGGGTGGGTGGCGTGCGCCATGTCGCCGGACGCGCAGATCGAACCGGCCAGCGCCGTCAGGTATTCGGCGCGGCCGCCGCCGCGGGTGAGCACGATGCGTTCCAGCACGGTGGGCAGCAGGTCGGACTGCGCGCCGCGATCGGACTGGCTGCCGACCTCCTCGTGGTCGAACATGGCCAGCACCGGCACGGCCGCACCGGGTTCGGCGATGGCGGCCAGGAAGGCGCGCAGGCCGGCGTAGCAGGTGCCCTGATTGTCGAGCCGGGGCGCGCTGACCAGGTCGCGGTCGCGGCCGATCAGCGTGGACGGCGCCAGATCATGGGTCATGAGTTCCCAGCCGAGCACCGCCTCGGGCTCGATGCCGGAGCGTTCGGCGACGAACGCCAGGAAGGAGCGCGGTTCGCCGCCGATCCCCCACACCGCGTTCACGTGCCGCTGCGGATCCAGCTGCACCCCGCGCCGGTCGTCGGAGAGGTGGATGGCCAGTTGCGGCACCCGCAGGAGGGGTTCGTCGATGCGAATCAGCCGCTCCCGCACCAGGTTTCCGTCGCGCACCGAGATCCGCCCGGAGATGCCGAGGTCGCGGTCGAGCCAGGAGTTGAGCCAGGCGCCGCCGTAGGGTTCCAGCCCGACCATCTGCCAGCCCGCGACGGCCGTGTCCGGGTGCTGCTTCACCCGCAGGTTGGGGCTGTCGGTGTGCGCGCCGACCACGCGGAAGGGCGTGGCCTGCCCGGCGGGCGCGCCGGGTCCGCCGTCCGCCCACGCGACCAGGGAGCCGCCGCGCACCACGTAGTAGCGGCCCGCGCTGCCGGAAGGCCAGGGCGCCGATTCGGAGAGCCGGGTGAAGCCGTGGTCGTCGAGTTCCGCTGCGACAGTGCGGCAAACGTGGAACGGCGACGGGGAGGCATCGATGAACGCACACAGGCCGGCGGCGGTCGCGGTGGTCTCGGCAACAGGCATGGCCTCGAGCTTATCCGCCGACCCGAGCCCACGGCGGGCAGCCGGGAGCTACCCGGGCAGCGGGGCTTCGGCGACGCGGCCCAGCAGGCGGACCAGCTCGAGGTAGTCGTCGTTGCCGAGACTGCGGCGCATCTCGGCCTCGGCGCGGGCCTCCTCGGCGCGCACCTCGGCGACGAGTTCCTCGCCGCGGCGGCTCAATCCGATGAGGATGCGGCGGCGGTCGTCGGCCGCGGCGACCCGGAAGATGAGTCCGCGCTCGGCCAGGTGATCGGCGTGCCGGGTGGCCGAGGACGGGGCCAGCTGGGCCCGCGACGCCAGTTCACTCATGGTGATGCCGATGTCGGCGGAGAGATTGGTGAGCATGCACCACTGGTCGGCGGTCAGCCGCCGCGCGCACAGCGCGGCGTCCAGGTGACGAAGCCAACTCCGCTCGGCAGCCCGGAGGGCTCCATGCAAGGTAGAAAATCCACCTAGAATTGTCGCCATATTTCCCGCCCGTCAGAAAACCGCTTGAACGAGGGGAAGGGTAACCGATGTCCCCGTTCGACGGGAATCCCGAGAACGTCTTCGAGATCATCAACATAGTTCCGCAGCAGGGTCCCGGCGGTATCTTCGGGCCTTCCTGTGAGGCGGCCATTTCTCTGGCGTTGGAAGAAATCAACTCCGGTACCGGAATTCTCGGAAGAGAATTGCGCGTCACCCACATAGACGGGGGCCGGGAACCGCCCGTGGTGGCGGCGGAGGTGTCCGCGCTGCTGGCCACCGGCCTGGTGCGGGCTGTCACGGGATGGCACACCTCGGCGGTGCGGCGGGCGGTGGAGCGGGTGACCGCGGGACGGGTGCCCTATCTGTTCGCCACCGATCACGAGGGCATGGACTCGGCATCGGCCCCCGCGGGCCTGTTCATGATCGGCGCGGACCCGCAGCATCAGATCCTGCCCGCCCTGGACTGGCTGCGCCGCTCCTGCGACGCGCGCCGCTGGGCGATCATCGGCAACGACTACGTGTGGCCGCGGCGCACGGCGGCGGCGGTGCGGGCCGCGCTCACGGATCCGGAGCTGATCCCACTGGAGGTGTTCGTGCCCATGAACACCCACGATTTCCGGGACTTCCTCGACGATCCGCGACTGGATCAGGCGGACGGCGTGATCGTGCTGCTGGTGGGCGCGGACGTGGCCCGCTTCAATGTGCAGTTCACCCGCGCGGGCCGGACCGCGCAGCAGGTCCGGGTGAGCCCGGCGGTGGACGAGAACGTGCTGCTGGCCGCGGGCGGCGGCGCGAACCACAATCTGTTCGTGCCGTCCGGATTCTTCGTGAACGGCCCGCACGACCGGGAGCGGCAGAACCGCTACCGCCGACTACACGGGGGCTTCGCGCCCTCCCTGACGAACTTCAGCAACACCAGTTACGAGGCCATCCACACCCTGCGCGGCATGGCGGAGCTGGCCGGTTCCCTGGACGTGCGACGGATCCAGTCCGCGATCGCGGACCGTCCGGTCATCGAAACCCCGTGGGGCGAGCTCGGATTCGAGGGCCGACAAGCGATCCGCCCGACCTGGCTGGCCAGGGCGGGCGGTATCGACTTCGAGATCCTCGACGGGATCTAGTTATTCGTTTGTTCGCGTGATTACGCGGAGACCAGGCTGTCCAGCACGGACAGGAACAGGCCCAGGCCGTCGTCGCTGGGGCCGGTGAGCGGCTCGGTGGCGTGCTCGGGGTGCGGCATCAGGCCGACGATGCGACGGTTCGCGGAGGTGATGCCCGCGATGTCGCGCTGCGACCCGTTGGGGTTGCCGCCCGCGTAGCGGAAGACCACGCGGCCCTCGCCCTCGAGCTCGTCGAGCACCTCGGCGGACGCCTGGAAGCGGCCCTCGGCGTTCTTGACGGGGATGAGGATCTGGGCGCCCGGCTCATAGCGGGTGGTCCAGGCGGTGTCGGTCTGCTCGACGGTCAGCCACTGGTCGCGGCAGACGAAGTGCAGGCCCTCGTTGCGGGTCAGCGCGCCCGGCAGCAGGCCCGCCTCGCAGAGGATCTGGAAGCCGTTGCAGATGCCCAGGATCGGCATGCCCTGCTCGGCGGCCTTGATGACCTCGCCCATGACAGGGGCCATCGAGGCGATGGCGCCCGCGCGCAAGTAGTCGCCGTAGGAGAACCCGCCGGGCACGACGACCGCGTCGACCTGCTTGAGGTCGGCATCGGCGTGCCACAGCGAAACGGGCTCGGATCCGGCCAGTTTCACGGCCCGGGCGGCGTCGACGTCGTCGAGCGTGCCCGGGAAGGTGATGACACCGATGCGGGCGCTCACAGCCGGACGACCTTCCAGTCCTCGATCACGACGTTGGCCAGCAGCGTTTCGGCGATCTGCTCGAGATCGGCGTCGCTGACGTCGTCGGCGACGTCCAGCTCGAATCGCTTGCCCTGCCGCACATCCGAGATCCCGGGGTGCCCGAGACGCCCCAGCGCTCCGACGATGGCCTGTCCCTGCGGATCCAGGATCTCGGCCTTCGGCATCACCTCGACCACGACACGTGCCACGCGTTGCTCCTCAGCTGGTGGGGCGGCGCTCGGTCCGGGCATGCCGGGCCGAGCGGGGGGTATCGCTGATCAGCGTAGTTGGCGGGGGCGGCGCGGGCCGCGCCGGGGCTGACCGTCCGTGGCCTGCGCCACACAGGGGTCGGCCGCGACCCGGGGCGACTGACGGAGCGTGCCAGGCCGCTGCGGGGCTACCGTTGTCCCATGCGCATAGCCCATTTCGGACATTCCTGCATTCTGGTGGAACTGAACGGCGCGAAGATCCTATTCGATCCGGGCAATTTCTCGCACGGATTCGAGGGCATCACCGGATTGGACGCGATCGCGGTCACCCATCAGCACCCCGACCACATCGACTCGAACCGGATCGGGGCCCTGATCGAGGCGAATCCGCAGGCCAGGCTCCTGTCGGACCCGCAGACCGCGCTGCAGCGGGGTGAGCCCTGGGAGGCGGTTCATGCCGGAAATGTACTGAAAGTCGGTGACGTCCAAATTACTGGCGGCGGTGGCCGGCACGCGGTCATCCACCCGGAGATCCCGGTAATAGACAACACTGTCTTCCAACTCGGCACCGCGGAAGATCCATCTCAACTCGTCCACCCCGGTGATTCACTGTGGGTTCCGCCGACACCCGTCGGCGTTCTCGCCATTCCCGCCGTCGCACCGTGGATGCGTATCAGCGAGGCCGTCGATTACCTGCGGGCGGTAAATCCCCGCATCGCCTTCCCCATCCACTACGGGATCATCGAGCCCGCGGCACAGGGCATCTATTTCGGTCGGCTGGCCGAAATGGGTCCGGCCAATACCGAATTCCGGGTCGTGGAACCCGAGGACAACGCCGAATTCTGATTCCGCGCCGCCGGGCGGGAGCGGCCACCGCCCGGCGGCGCGAGTTCATGGAAACTACTGCGGCGGAGGCGGATTCGTGGTGAACTGCGCGACCGCCGCGCCGACCCCGGCGCCCACCAGAGCGCCGACCAGGGCACTCGCGCCGCCGATGATGGCCGCGCCCAGGGTGCAGCCGCCGACGGTGCCGGTGATCGCGCCGCCCGCGACGCCGAGCGCCGCGCCGGCCTCCGCGAATCCGGGCACCAGCACCATCTCACCGGAGACGATGACCGGCGCCAGCAGCGCGGCCGCGATGATGCCCGCGATGAACCCGAGCACGCCGCCCGCGATGGCTCCGACGCCCGCGCCTGGCCCCGCGCCGAGGGCACAGCCCGCCGCCGCCCCCGGGATGCCGCCGGCGAGCGCGCCGATGGCCGCGCCCTGCGCGACGGTGGTGTCGAACCTGTCCTGTTGCTGCTGCTGGGTGTCGGGCAGCGGCAGGGCGCCGGGGGTGGGGTCGAGGATGGCCTGGCCGGGATCGGATTCCGGGGTCAGCTCGACCGACTGGTCGGAGACCAGGGCTCGGATCGGGTACCGGAGGTCGTCGACCTTGTAGTACAGCGCGAGGGTGCGGACGACCTGCCCGCCCGGCTCGCGGATGACCAGAGTGCCGTTCTCGACGGCGAAGCTGCCGTTGTCGAGTGTGATCGAGGCGGTTCTGTCGGCCAGGCTCGCGGTGACGGTGACGTCTTCCGGGGCGGCCGTGGTGGTGCCGGAGGTGATGAACAGCGATGACAGTGTGACGGTGGTGAGAAACGCGGCCGTGGTGGCCGGGGTTCTGCCGTGCTTCATGCTGGCTCCCTCGAGTCGGCGAACCTTCCCTTCTCTGACCGAAATGACCAGTTCAGTGTTCACCGACTCGAGCACCCGCACGGCGGAACGCGAAAAAATTACCGCTGACCCGCGCTATCGGTAGGAAGCCAGGAAGAGCGCCTCGGCGAGGGCCATGTTCTCGATCTCCGTCGGATCGACGCTCTCGTTCGGCGCGTGGATCAGGCACTTGGGTTCCTCGACGCCCATGAGCATGATCTCGGCCTCCGGATAGGTGTCGGCGAAGACATTGCACAGCGGGATCGAGCCGCCCTGCCCCTCGGTGGTGGCGGGCCGGCCGTAGGCGGCCTCCATGGCCGACGACATGGCTTGCCGCGCCGGGCCGTCGGTGCTGCCGACGAACGGCGAGCCGGTGGCCTCGGTCTGGACGGTCACCTTCGCGTGCCACGGCGCGTGCGACTTCAGGTGTGCGGTCAGAGCTTTCAGCGCCTCGTCCGGCTTGGTGCCCGGCGGGATCCGCAGGTTGAGCCGCGCCCGGGTCTTGGGCTGGATGGCCGCCGAGGAGCCGACCACGGCCGGGACGTCCATGCCGAGCACGGTCAGCGCCGGTCGCGCCCACAGCATGTCGGCCACCCTGCCGCTGCCGAGCAGGTCGACACCGTCGAGAACATCGGCGTCGGAACGGAATTGGGCCTCCGGGTAGTCGTGGCCCTCCCACACCTGGTCGTTGCGCAGGCCGTCGACGGTGGTGTTGCCGTCCGCGTCGCGCAGCGTGGCCAGCAGGTGGATCATGGCCGCGAGCGCGTCGGGGGCCGGACCGCCGAACATGCCGGAATGCATGGGGCCGGACAGGGTTTCGACGGTGACGACCACGTTCACATTGCCGCGCAGGGTCTGGGTGAAGGTGGGGACGCCGACCGCGAAGTTGCCGCAGTCGCAGATCAGCAGGGTGTCGGCGCGCAGCAGGTCGGCATTGCCGGGCACGAACTCCTCCAGGCCGCCGGTGCCCTGCTCCTCGGAGCCCTCCGACACCAGCACCAGCCCGACCGGGAAGTCGTCGCCGTACACCTTGCGCAGCGCCCGCAGCGCGGTCAGGTGCATGACGATATTGCCCTTGCAGTCGGCGGCGCCGCGCCCGTACCAGCGGCCGTTCCTCTCGGTGAGCTGCCAGACCGGGGTCTGCCAGGCGGCGTCGTCGAGCGGCGGCTGCACGTCGTAGTGGCAGTACAGCATGATCGTCGGCGCGCCCGCGGGGGTCTCGCTGCGCGCGACCACGGACTTGCTGCCGTCGGGCGTCTCGTACAGCCCGACATCGGTGAGGCCCTCCGCCCGGAAGGCGTCGGCCTCCCACTTCGCGGTCTTCTCGCATTCCTCGATCGGGAACTGCCGGGCGTCGTACACCGACTTGAACGAGACGAGCTGGGCGAGATCGCTTTTCGCCCGCGGCATGAGTTCCTTCACGGCCGCGCGCAGAGCGGCCGTCGTCGAATCGTCCTCGGTTTCAACGGTACTGGTCATGGGCGTCCTCCCGTGGTCAGTGGTGGTCGTCGGAATCGACCGTGTCACCAGTCTTCAGGTCGCCGACACTCTTCAGGTAGGAAGTGCTTGCCATATAAGCCAACAGGCTCGGGTAGTAGAGGATCGTCATGGCGAATTGGCACCACACGGCCAGAAATCCCCTTTCCAGTCACTCCACCGAACCGTTCCCCGCCACCGCGCTGAATAGTAACCTTTCAGCAACTATCTACCGATTACGAAACGGTAGCTTGCAGAACCAGTTTCGATGAGCAGAGCTGGCTACCATCGATGCGGCAAACCTCTGCGTGCGCGAGATCGGAGCCCCATGACCGGCATTCTCGAACCCGACGACGTCTTCGCGATGCCCGGCATCAAACGCGCCGCGCCACACCGCGGGTTCCCCGAGCACGAGACGTTCCCGCAGGTCGCCTACCAGATCGTGCACGACGAACTGCTGCTCGACGGCGTCTCC
This sequence comes from Nocardia sp. CA-136227, assembly GCF_050955695.1. Taxonomy (NCBI): domain Bacteria; kingdom Bacillati; phylum Actinomycetota; class Actinomycetes; order Mycobacteriales; family Nocardiaceae; genus Nocardia; species Nocardia sp. CA-136227. The sequence continues at coordinate 655,915 of NZ_CP192081.1, read as the reverse complement.
CGGATGAACCTGGCCACCTTCTGCACCACCTGGGTCGACGACCAGGCCCGGCGGCTGATGAACGAATGCCTGGACAAGAACATCGTCGACAAGGACGAATACCCCCAGACCGCCGAACTCGAGCAGCGCTGCGTGCACATGCTGGCCGACCTGTGGAACTCCCCCGACCCGATGGGCACCCTCGGCACCTCCACCACCGGGTCCAGCGAGGCCGCCATGCTGGGCGGACTGGCCGCCAAGTTCCGCTGGCGCAAACGCGGCGGCACCGGCCTCCCCAACTTCGTGTGCGGTCCGGTGCAGGTGTGCTGGGAGAAGTTCGCCCGCTACTTCGACGTGGAGATCCGGCAGGTCCCGTTGCGCGGCGAGCGCTACACCATGCACCCCGACGACGTCGCCGCCCACTGCGACGAGAACACCATCATGGTGGTGCCGACCTTCGGCCAGACCTTCACCGGCCTGTTCGAGGATGTCGAGGGCATCAGCGACGCGCTCGACGCGCTACAGGAGAAGACCGGCCTCGACATCCCGATCCACGTCGACGCGGCCAGCGGCGGCTTCCTCGCCCCCTTCTGCGCACCCGAGATCAGCTGGGATTTCCGGCTCCCCCGGGTCAAGTCCATCAACGCCTCCGGCCACAAGACCGGACTCGCGCCGCTGGGCGCGGGCTGGGCGATCTGGCGGACCGAGGCGGACCTGCCCGAGGAACTCATCTTCAACGTCGACTACCTCGGCGGCAATATGCCCACCTTCAACCTGAACTTCTCCCGCCCCGGCGGGCAGGCCGTCACCCAGTACTACGACTTCATCCGGCTCGGCCGCATCGGCTACCACAATGTGCAGACCGCCATCTACAACGCCGGACAGCATCTGGCCAAGGGGCTCACCGAGATCGGGCCGTTCGAACTCATCCACGACTCCGACCCGCGCCGCGGCATCACCGCCGTCTCCTGGAAGGTCGCGGGCGACTCGACGCTCAACCTCTACGACCTGTCCGATCGCCTGCGCACCCGCGGCTGGCTGATCGCCGCCTACCCCCTGCCCGCCGACCGCCAGGACGAGACCATCCTGCGCGCGGTGCTGCGCCACGGCTTCACCCACGACATGGCCGACCTGCTGCTCGCGGACCTGGCCCGCAGCCTGAAGGTGCTCGACAAGCACCCGATGCGCACCTCGCTCACGCGCGAGGAGGCCGGCGGCTTCACCCACAGCGCCGAGCCCGCCGTCCCCACGGCGGACCTGATGGCCGCCGCGAGGACCAAGCGAAAGAAAAAGAAGAAGTGACCTACGCGCCGCTCGCGCCCACGGTGTCCAGCACCCAGGCGAACTCGAAGGCGACTTCCTTCCACTTCTCGTAGCGGCCGCTGACGCCGCCGTGGCCGGCGCTCATCTCGGTCTTCAGCAGCAGCTGCGAGTCGCCGGTCTTGGTGGCGCGGAGCTTGGCCACCCACTTGGCGGGCTCGACGTAGAGCACGCGGGTGTCGTTGAGACCGGTGATGGCGAGGATCGCCGGGTAGTCCTGGGCCGTGACGTTCTCGTACGGCGAGTAGGACTTCATGTACTCGTAGACTTCCTTGTCCTCCAACGGGTTTCCCCACTCGTCCCACTCGGTGACGGTGAGCGGCAGGGAGGGGTCGAGGATGGAGGTCAGCGGGTCCACGAACGGCACGTTGGACAGGATGCCCGCGAACAGTTCGGGGGCGAGGTTCGCCACCGCGCCCATGAGCAGGCCGCCCGCACTGCCGCCGTCGGCCACCATGCGGTCCGGCCCGGTCACCCCGGAATCCACCAGATGCCGTGCGACGGAAACGAAGTCGGTGAAGGTGTTCTTCTTGGTGAGGGTCTTGCCGTGCTCGTACCAGAGCCGGCCCATCTCACCGCCGCCGCGCACGTGCGCCACCGCGAACACCATGCCGCGGTCCAGCAGCGACAGCCGCGCCACCGAGAAGTACGGGTCGATGGCCGCTTCGTAGGAGCCGTACCCGTAGAGCAGCAACGGCTTCGGCTCCGCGACCGCGTCCTTCCGCATCACCAGCGAGATCGGCACCCGGGTGCCGTCCGCTGCCACCGCCCAATCCCGGTGCTGCACATACTCGTCGGCGTCGTAGCCGCCGAGCACCACCTGCTCCTTGCGCAGCAGCAGCTCACCGGTCTCGGGCACGTAGTCGAAGACCTGGGTCGGGGTGATGAAGGAGGTGAGCCCGATGCGCAGCATGGGCTGCTCCCACTCCGGGTTCGCGCTCAGCCCGGCCGAGAACAGGGCCAGGTCGAAGTCGATGTCCTTCAGCTCGCCGTAACCGTCGGCGGTCAGCGGCCACACCGCGACCCGGGGCAGCGCCTCGCGGCGGTAGCTCAGCACCAGCTTGTCGGCGAAGGCGTCGATGTCCTCGAGCCGCACGTCGTCGCGGTGCGGGATCAGGATCTTCATGGCGGCGGGATCGGCCAGCGGGGCCTCGGCCAGCACGAAGTTGACCGCCTTCGCGCCGTCCACCACGTCGTTGTGCAGGATGAGCAGCTTGTCCTCGCCGCCGATGACGGCGTGCTCGGCCGAGTACTCCACGCCCTCGCGGCGCGGGATGAGCACCCGGAACTCGCCCTCGGGGTTGTCCGCCTCCAGGATCCAGTTCTCGGTGGTGATCTTGGAACCGGTCATGATGACCAGGAACTGCTCCGAGCGGGTGGCGCCGATGCTGACCCAGAAGCTCTCGTCCGGCTCGTGGAAGACCCGGACGTCGGCGGACTGCTCGGTGCCCAGCCGGTGCCGCCACACGCTGTCGGGCCGCCAGGAGTCGTCGAGGGTCTGATAGAAGACGTGGGTGCCGTCCAGCGACCAGGTCGCGCCGGGTGCGATGTTCGGGATCTCGTCGGCCAGCAGCTCACCGGTGCGCAGGTTCTTGATGCGCAGCGTGTACCGCTCGTTGCCGAGGGTGTCGGCCGAGTAGGCGAGCATGTCACCGGCGTGGCTCAGCGAGTACGCGCCGAGCGCGAAGAAGTCGTGGCCCTCGGCCAGCTCGTTGGAGTCGAGCACGATCTCCTCGCCCGGGATCTCGACGTCGGCCTCCAGCTTGGGCGGGGTCCAGTCGTCCGAGTCGGCGATCGGGCAGCGGCAGTGCACACCGTGCTGCTTGCCCTCGAAGGTGCGCGAGTAGTACCAGTAGTCGCCCATGCGGGTGGGCAGCGACAGGTCGGTCTCCTGGGTCCGCCCCTTGATCTCCTCGAAGATCTTCTCCCGGAGCGGGCCCAGCTCGGCGGTCTGCGCCTCGGTGTAGGCGTTCTCCGCCTCCAGATACGCGATGACCTCGGGGTTCTCCTTGTCCCGCAGCCACTCGTACTCTTCGATGACGACGTCCCCGTGGTGCACGCGCTCCGTCGGCACCCGCTTGGCGATCGGCGCCACCACCGCGCCGCTGATTGACGTCGTGCTCCCACTGTCCAAAGCCATGGGACCAACTTAGTGGGGAACCCCCGCGGTGGGGGTCAACGGGCGCGGCGCTGCCTCGGCAGGGCCGTCACGCGCTGCTCGTACAGGTAGAAAACGGCCGCCTTCCGGCGAGCGCATTGATCGGTGGGGCAACTTCGGTGGATCCGCAGGATGCTGTGGGCCAATTCCACCGAGAACCGCTCGGGAACCACCGCACAGCTGTCGGAGACCGGGGCTGCGCGTTGCGGGGACCATGGCGTGCGCACCACATACCTCCTTCCGCTGACAGAAGATGGAATATCCGATCCGAACCCTTCACAAACACTGGCATGATGAGTGCGATCTACATCACCGACCAGTCCTGCTGGTCTGCGCACAGGGGAGGCGACAGTGGAAGCGAAGAACCGCGTGATCGAAGCCGACGTGGTGTGGCGGCGCGGGGACGACAGCGCCGACGGCGTCGAGATCGCCTTCCTGGCCAGCGGGAACATCGGATTACGGGATTCCCGGACTCCGGACGGTCCGGTGCTGATCTTCACTCCCGGCGAGTGGGAGGCCTTCGTCGCCGGCGCCAAGGACGGCGAATTCAACCGGCCCGGAGCCTGATTCGACCGTGCCCGGCTCGAAGCGAGCCGGGCACAACGCCGTTCGATCCCGGGCAGGGAAATTGTTCAGGCCCCTATCGCCCCGCTGATGGTCGGCCAGGAATTGTGCAGCGTGTCCTGCCAGTACGACCACGAATGCGTGCCCACCGGTGAATGTTCCACCCGCGCCGGAATGTTCAACGAACGCAACCGCTGTTCGAACGCGGTGACACAGGCGTCCACCCCTAATTCGATGGGACCGCCGAAGAAGATGTTCTCCGGCAACTGCGGCTTGATCTCCAGCTCGTGCGGACCGGGCAGGCCGGTGCCGGTGGACAGGAAGATGGTCTTGCCGCGCAACGCCTCGGTCAGCACCGCCGGATTGTGGTCGGTCCAGACCGGACCGCCAGGCGCGCCCCACATGTTCAGCGGATTCCCGCCGCGATTGGCCACCGAGAACATCATGGCGCCCTGCGCGATGGTGGTGTCCGGGCAGGCGCTGTAGCCCGCCACCGCCCGATACATCTCCGGATGCCGCACCGCCAGCACGAACGCCGCGATCCCGCCCATGGACAGGCCGCCGATGGCATTCACGCCGTTACCGGCGAAATACCCGTCGATGATCGGCGGAAGTTCCTGCGTCAGAAAGGTTTCCCACTTGTAGCGGCCGAAGCGCGGATCGTCGGACACCCAGTCGGTGTAGTAGCTGGCCTGGCCGCCCATCGGCAGCACCACGTTCACGTTCTTGCCCTGGAAGAACGGCTCCGCGTCGGTGGCATTGGTCCAGGTGCTCTGGACGGCGCCTGGATCGAGGCCGTCGAGGAGGTAGTAGGTGGGACGCTCGCCGCCGCCGGACGGATGCAGCACCTGCACCTGGATCGTGCGGCCCATTGCCACGGAGTCGATGAACAGCGCCGAACGGGTGGGGCTCAGCTCGTCGACCCGGACCACCTCGGCGGCGCGGGCGATGGTCGGTGGCGCGGCCGCCGGATAGAGCAAGCCTGCGGCAATTGCCAAAACAGCTGCGGCAACGGCTCTTCTGCGCATTCCCCACCTCCATCAGCCCACCACAATCGCAATCCAACGTAACTCGAGAAACTCGCGTGACGTCGGGGAATGCGGTTATGGCGTGTCCTTGGCAAACCAGACGGTTCGGATATGGTAATGCACTGCCGCTATGAACTCGCGGCGATTCGAGCCAGCGCCCCCTTGATAGATCCCGCCAGATAATCCAGGTCCGCGCGCGCCGGGGACGTCGGGCGCGCCCGCAACCCGAAACCGTCCCCCGGAGTGCGCGGAATCACGTGCAGATGCACGTGGAACACCTCCTGACCCGCCGTCACCCCGTCGGCCAGGAAGAAATTCACGCCGTCGCAGCCCACCTCGGACTCCCGCAGACCCGCCGCGATCCGCTGCCCCACCTGGAACAACTTGCCGCCCATCGCCGGATCCAGCTCCGCCAGACTCCGCGCCGGCACCTTCGGAATCACCAGCACATGGCCCGGCGTCACCGGCCGAATGTCCATGAACGCCAGGCAATCCTCGTCCTCGTACACCGTCGAGGACGGGGCCCGGCCGGCGACGATATCGGCGAAGATCGTGTAAGGATTCATGTCCGCAGCCTAGAGAGCGTGCCGCCACCCGCCTCGGCTCCCCCGACCACCGGGCAAACGGATCCCCCGACCACCCCGGACATGCGCTCGCCCCCGGCTCCATACCGGAACCGGGGGCGAGAGTTGTTGTACCCCTACAGAATCGGCGAGGGGGTGTAGCGCGCCGCCTCCGGGTCGGCGTCCACCAGCTTCTGCACCTGGGCGATCACCTCGGCGGTCTGCGCCTCGGCCGCGCCGATGAAGGCGGACCGGTCGGCCAGCGCCGCGTCCAGGGCGGCGCGGTCCAGCGGCATCCGGTCGTCGGCGGCCAGCCGGTCCAGCAGATCGGGCTCGCGGCCCTGCTCACGCATGGCCAGCGCCACCGCCACCGCGTGCTCCTTGATGACCTCGTGCGCGGTCTCGCGGCCCACGCCAGCGCGCACCGCCGCCATCAGGATGCGGGTGGTGGCCAGGAACGGCAGGTAGCGGTTGAGCTCGCGGTCCACCACGGCCGGGTAGGCGCCGAATTCGGCCAGCACGGTCAGGAAGGTCTCCATCATGCCGTCGATGGCGAAGAAGGCGTCCGGCAGCGCGACGCGGCGCACCACCGAGCAGAACACGTCGCCCTCGTTCCACTGCGCGCCCGCCAGTTCGGCGGCCATCGAGCCGTAGCCGCGCAGCACCACCTGCAGGCCGTTGACGCGCTCGCAGGAGCGGGTGTTCATCTTGTGCGGCATGGCCGAGGAGCCGACCTGGCCGGGCTGGAAGCCCTCGGTGACCAGCTCGTGGCCCGCCATCAGGCGAATGGTGTGCGCGAACGAGGACGGGCCCGCGCCCACCTGCACCAGCGCGGAGATCACGTCGTGGTCCAGCGAGCGCGGGTAGATCTGGCCGACGCTGGTGAAGACGTTCGCGAAGCCCAGGTGCTTGGACACCTTCTGCTCCAGCTGCGCCAGCTTGGCCGGGTCTCCGCCGAGCAGGTCCAGCATGTCCTGGGCGGTGCCCATCGGGCCCTTGATGCCGCGCAGCGGGTAGCGGTCGATGAGCTCCCGCAGCCGGGTCAGCGCGATGAGCAATTCGTCTGCGGCGGAAGCGAATCGCTTGCCGAGGGTGGTGGCCTGCGCGGCCACGTTGTGCGAGCGGCCCGCCATCACCAGGGTCTGGTACTGGGCAGCGCGCTCGGCCAGCCGCGCCGCGATGGCCACGCCGTGGCGGTACACGTGCTGCAGCGAGAGCCGGATCTGCAGCTGCTCCACATTCTCGGTGAGGTCGCGGGAGGTCATGCCCTTGTGCACGTGCTCGTGCCCGGCGAGCGCGTTGAACTCCTCGATCCGCGCCTTCACGTCGTGGCGGGTGACCCGTTCGCGCTCGGCGATGGACTTCAGATCGACCTGATCGATGACCCGCTCGTAGTCCTCGACGACACCGGCCGGAACATCGATCCCCAGCTCGGCCTGCGCCCGGAGAACCTCGAGCCACAGCCGCCGCTCGAGCACGATCTTGTTCTCGGGCGACCAGAGGTGAACCAGCTCGGGGCTGGCGTAACGGGTGGCGAGGACGTTCGGCACAAGACTCACGTTGTGCCAGTTTACCGGCTGTGTGCTGCGGGTTAAGCCGGTGGGGCGACGATGTCGATGATCTCCAAGAGCGCCCCGCGTGCCATGCGGCGGGGTTGGGGGTCGAACTCACCGAGCGCGGTCACCACCGCCCCATCGACTACCGCCACCAGACGGCGGGTCTGTTCCGGGCGGACCACCCGGTCGGACCGACGCAGGACATCGGTCAGCAGTTCGTCCAGCTGGGCGCGTAGTCGCAGCTGGACCTCCCGTAGTTCGGGGTGGCGGGCCGAGGCGACGGAACGTTCGTAGCGGGCGATCAACTGGCCGCGCGCGTCCTCGTCCTGAATCTCGGGGCCCACCAACAGGTCCAGCACCAGTTCGACCGTCGCCTCCGCGCCGCGGCGGCGATGCGTCACCTCGCCGACCCGGCGGCGCATGGCCTCGAGTTCGGCGGTGCCGGAGAATTCGACCGCCCGCGCGATCAGATCCTCCAGCGATTCGAAGTAGTAGGTGGTCGACGCGAGCGGCAGATCCGCCCGGGTCGCCACCGAGCGGTGCCGGACCGCCTCGAAGCCACCCTCGAGCAGTAGCTCGGCGGCGGCACAAACCAGTGCATGGCGACGCCGTTCGCCTTTCGGAGTCGTCGCAGTGGTCACGGTGCAATCGTGCCAGTCATCAGCGGCGCTGTGTTCATTTTGCCCACCGCGCTCAATCCTCTTGGCAGATCAGGCCAAATACCGTTCCAACCGGTCCAGTGCCTCTTCGATGTCGGCGGCGGCTCCGGCGAACGAGAAGCGAACGGTGTGATGGCCGTGGCGGGTGTCGAAGTCGATGCCGGGGGCGAGTGCCACACCCGTCGCGTCGAGCACCTCGGTGCACCAGCGCATCGAATCATCGGTCAGGTGCGCGATATCCGCGTAAACATAGAACGCGCCGTCGGCGGGGGCCAGGTCGGTGATTCCGAGCTTCGGCAGGCGCGTCAGCAGCAGCTGGCGATTTGCCGCATAGCGTTTCACATGACCGTCCAGTTCGGCTTTGGCTTCCGGACCGAACGCATGCACCGCCGCAAACTGAGAAATAGCTGGAGGGCATACGGTCATGTTCGAGGCGAGCCGTTGCAACGCCGGACGCAGTGACTGCGGCACCAGCATCCAGCCCAGCCGCCAACCCGTCATCGAGAAGTACTTCGACACCGAGCCGATCACGACGGACTCACGCGAGGTCTCCCACGCGGAGGAGGTCGGTTCCGTGTCGTCGTAGACGATGCCGTGATAGATCTCGTCCGAGATGAGCAGCGTCCCGTGCTCGTCGCACCAGCGGGCCAGCGCCGCCAGCTCCTCCGGCGCGATCATGGTGCCGGTCGGATTGGCCGGGCTGGCCACGATCAACCCCGCGGGCGGCTCGGGCAGCGCCTCCAGCATGGCCACGGTCGGCTGGAACCGGGTCTCCGGACCGCAGTCCAGCTCCACCACGTCACAGCCCAGCGCGGTCAGCGTGTTCCGGTAGGCCGGATACCCCGGCCGGGCCACCACCACGGTGTCCCCGGCATCGAACGCGGCCAGGAACAGCAGCGTGAACGCACCGGACGACCCGGTCGTGACCACGACATCGTCCGCCTCCACCCGCACCCCGTAGGTGCTCCGATGGTGCTCGGCGATGGCCTCCCGCAACGCCAGAACCCCGAATGTCTCGGTATAACCCAGCAATTCGGAATCCATGGCCTGTTTGGTGGCCCGCAAAACCGCCTCCGGAGCGGGCGTGGAAGGCTGCCCCGCGGCCAGCACCAGCACGTCGCCATGGGTCCGAGCCCGTTCAGCTGCTGCTTTCCAGACGTCCATCACGTAAAAAGGTGGAATGGTCGACCGGCGAGATTCGATACGCACCCGACAGACGGTAGAGCACCCGCTCCCCCGGCTGTCCGGGAACGGTCGTGCGAATGCCTGAGGAGGCCGCTGTGCAGGGGGGACCAGCAACCACCGGGAACACCCCGGACACCACCCCACCCCAGCCCACCTCACCCGCACCGGACGAATCCTCGGAAGGCCGCGGCCGTCAGCCACTCCGGGCGGGGGCCGCGATGCGCCGCATGCTCCGGCGCGCCGAGGCCACCACCGACCTTCGGCCCGCAACCGAGAGCGGCGAGCCACCGAACACGGACGTGGACCGGGGTGGGCAGCGTGGCCGCTTTCCGGCCACCGAGACATACACCCCCGGGCTGCGGTCACTGCCGGGCGGTGAAAGACCGTCGCCGGTCCGTAAGGCTTCGAAGCGGGCCGGGCTGTGGGTGGTTCAGCTCGTCGAGCGGGTGATCGCGTATCTGCGGGTGTTCGCGCCGATCGTGCGAGCGCGGGCCGTCGAGTTGTGGTCGCGGCGGCCACGCTCCTGGGGCGAAGCTGTCGAGTTGGGGCAGCGGGGGCGGGCCGAGGCACGGCGGCAGTGGCCGGTGGTGCGGGCGTGGAGTATTCAGCATCGGGTGCTGATCGGGGGGATGACGGCGGTACTCGTGTTCGCGAGCGCGGATGGGGCGCTGGGGTTGATCCCCACCGACGCCGCGGTGAGTCCCGGTGTGGCGGTGCGCATTCCGGTGCAGTATCCGTTGCAGATCCAGGCCACGCGGGAATCGTCGAAGCGGTACATGGACGCCATCAACAATGGTGAACACCTGCGCGAGCAGGCCGTGGTCTCGGCGGCCGCGGCGGCGACCCTGGAACGCGCCAAGGCCGAGGCGGCCGCGGCCGTGGCCGGTCAGCCGCAGCCCTGGCTGACCCCGTCTCCGGACGCGACTCTGCCGCCGGGATTCGTGCTCCCGGGGGTCGGCGGTTTCGCGCTGCCCGCGAAGGGCCTGTTCACCTCCGGATTCGGCGCGCGCTGGGGCACTTTCCACGCGGGCATCGATATCGCCGCCCCGCTGGGTTCACCGATCTACGCGGTCGCGGCGGGCACGGTCATCGACGCGGGCCCGGCCCAGGGCTTCGGCCTCTGGGTGCGCATCCGCCACGACGACGGCGCCATCTCGATCTACGGCCACATGTACGACTTCTCGGTCTCCGTCGGCGAACGCGTCCCGGCGGGCATGCAGATCGCCCGCATCGGCAACCGCGGCGACTCCACAGGCCCCCACCTGCATTTCGAGATCGTCATCAACGGCCAGCACGTCGACCCCCAACCCTGGCTCGCCCAACGCGGCATCGTCCTCGGCTGATATACAGGCCCGAGGCACGGAATATGGCTGGGCTCCAGCCGAATACGAGAACGCCCGACCGAACCGGGTTCGGGCGGGCGTTCTTTCGTCAGTCACGGCACGAGAGTCGGCCGCGGCGAGCGGGATTCAGTTCGCGGTCGGCACCGTGATGCGGCCCTCGGTGGCGGCCAGCGCGATGTCGGTGCGGAAGTGGCCGCCCGGCAGCTTGATTCCGGCGAGGCGCTCGTAGGCGTTCTTGCGGGCCTCGACCAGGTCGGCGCCTTGGCCGACGATGGCCAGCACGCGGCCGCCCGCGGACACCAGCGCGCCGTCCTCACGCTGCGCGGTACCGGCGTGCAGCACCTCGGATTCGACTCCGGTGCCGGTGGATTCGGCGCCGGTGATGACGTCGCCGCTGCGCGGGCGGGCCGGGTAGTTCTCGGCGGCCAGCACCACGGTGACGGCCGCGCCGTCCTTCCAGCGCGGCGCGGCGACCTGGTCGAGGGTGCCGGTGGCGGTGGCGTGCAGGAGTTCACCGAGCGGGCTGTCCAGCATGGCCAGCACCGCCTGGGTCTCGGGATCTCCGAAGCGGCAGTTGAATTCGACCACGGCGGGGCCGTTCTGGCCGATGGCGAGGCCGGCGTAGAGCAGGCCGCTGAACGGCACTCCGCGCTTCACCATCTCGGCGGCGACAGGCTTGACCACGTCGTCGACGATGGCCTGCAGGGTGGCTTCGGGCAGCCACGGCAGCGGCGTGTACGCGCCCATGCCGCCGGTGTTGGGGCCGGTGTCGCCGTCGCCGACCCGCTTGTGGTCCTGGGCGGGCAGCAGCGGCACCACGGTCTCACCGTCGACCAGACAGAACAGCGACACCTCGGGGCCGTCGAGGAACGACTCCAGCAGCACCGGGTGGCCCTGCTCGAGCAGTTCGGCGCCATGCTCACGGGCGACCGAACGGTCCGGGGTCACCACGACGCCCTTGCCCGCGGCCAGCCCGTCGTCCTTGACCACCCAGGTCGGGCCGAAACGGTCCAGCGCCGCATCCAATTCGCCCGGGTGATCCACGATCTCGCTGTGCGCGGTCCGCACGCCGGCCGCGTTCATCACGTCCTTGGCGAACGCCTTCGAGCCTTCGATCCGCGCGGCGGCGGCCGACGGGCCGAACACCGGGATCCCGGCCGCGCGCACCGCGTCGGCCACACCGAGCACCAGCGGCACCTCGGGCCCGACCACCACGAGGTCGGCGGCCAGCTCCTGAGCCAGCGCCACCACCTCGTCGCCGGAGGAGGCGTCGACCGCCCGCACCTCGGCATGCTGGGCGATGCCGGCATTGCCGGGCGCCGCGTAGACCGCGGTCACCGCCGGGTCCTTGCGCAGTGCCAGGACGAGGGCATGTTCACGGGCTCCGGAACCGATGACGAGTACGCGCACGGCGAACAGCTTAAGGGGCCGCGCCCACCCACCCGATAGCGGTCCAGCAACTGTTCACGAGACCCGCCCACAGGTTCGGGGCGCGTCTCGTTCTGGACTGACCGGAGCGGAGGAGCGAAGCGGGGGAGCGGAGGGAGGGAAGAACGAGACCTCCAGCGCCCCGAACCCGCCCGGAGCGAAGCGGAGGGCAATATATGGAGCATGGCTTCTGTTTTCTCCGCAATCATGGACGGTCAGCTGCCGGGCCGGTTCGTCTGGGAGGACGACGAATTCGTCGGCTTCCTCACGATCGCCCCGGTGACGCAGGGGCACACCCTGGTGGTGCCGCGCAAGGAGATCGACCAGTGGCAGGACGTCGATCCGGGCACCATGGCCCGCCTGACCGGTGTCGCCCAGAAGATCGGCCAGGCCGTGCGCGCCGCCTGGGACGCCCCGCGCGCGGGCCTGCTCATCGCCGGACTGGAGGTGCCGCACCTGCACGTGCACGTGTTCCCGGCCTTCTCGATGGGCAACTTCGACATCTCCGGCGCCGACCCGCGGCCCAGCCCCGAATCCCTGGACGAGGCCCAGACCATGATCAAGCAGGCGCTGCGCGATCTCGGCTACGGCGCGAACGTCCCGGAGTGACCCGATCGGGTGCGCGCCCGGAGCGCGCACCCGCCATTACGTCTCCGCGCGCGGCAGCCGCACGGTGAACGTCGTGCCCTCCCCCGGCGCGCTCGTCACCGACACCGCTCCCCCGTGCGCCGCCACGAGCGCCTGCACGATCGACAGTCCCAGCCCCGTCCCGCCGCTGACCCGGCTGCGCGACACGTCGGTGCGATAGAACCGCTCGAACACGCGCTCGGCCTGCTCGGCCGCCAGTCCCGGCCCGGTGTCGGCCACTTCGATCAGCACCTCGCTCGCGGCGGGTGTGAGCCGCACGGCCACCTCCGCGTCCGGCGGGGTGTGCACGAGCGCGTTGTTGATCAGGTTGGCCAGCACCTGCCGGAGCCGCGTCTCGTCGCCGAGGATCTCCAGAGTGCCGGGGCCGGGCCGGATTTCGAGGTCGATCTTGCGTTCCGGGCCTTCCGGATGCTGCGCCGCCGCCAGGGCGCGCGCCCCGTGCACGGCATCGCTGGCCAGCATGAGCAGATCCACCGATCGTCGTTCGACGGGCCGCTGCGCGTCCAGCCGGGCCAGCATGAGCAGGTCCTCGACCAGCAGCCCCATCCGGTTGGATTCGCGTTCGATGCGGTCCATGAGCAGGTCCGGCTCGGTGATCGCGCCCTGCCGGTACAGCTCGGAGAAGCCTTTGATGGTGGTGAGCGGGGTGCGCAGTTCGTGGCTGGCGTCGGCGACGAACTGCCGCATCTTGGCCTCGGAGCGGCGGGCCGCCTCCTCCGACGCCTCGGTGGCGGCGAAGGCCTGCTGGATCTGGGTGAGCATGGTGTTCAGCGACTGTGAGAGGTGATCGACCTCGGTGTCGGTGCCGCGCACCGGAACTCGCCGATGCAGGTCGCCGCCCGCGATGGCGGCCGCCGTGCCCTCGACTTCCCGCAATGGCCGCAGACTGCGCCGGATCACCATGCGCGCCACCGCGGCCAGCGCCGCCAGCACCAGCGCGCCGATCACCAGTTGCAGCACGATCAGCTTGTCCAGCAGCGAGTTCGTCTCGTCCATGCGCAGCGCGATGGTGCTGGTGCCTTGGTCGTTGACGGTCCGCAGCACCCGCCATTCCTCACCGGAGGCCCCGATCGAGCCGACCGTGCGGGGCTTGTTGCCCAGGTCGGCGGGCACGTCGGGCTCCTGCACCCCGGCTGTCAGGGTCAGCGTCGGCTGTCCCGCCGTGTCGCGCACCTGCACCCAGTACAGGTGCGGGGGCCGTTCCCGCCCGCGCACCGTGGGCAGCGGTTCGGGTCGTTGCGCGCCGGGCGCGGCCCAGCTGTGGGCGGCGTCGGACAGCTGCCGGTCGATGCGCTCGACCAGCACGTTCCGCATGAGCGAGGTGACCGCGATCCCGGAGACCAGCAGCCCGAACCCGACCAGCGACACCAGCGCCAGCACCAGGGTGGTGCGCAGCGGGACCGCGGCGAGCCGGTCGGTGATCTTGCCGCGCAGTCCGCGAGCCGCCTCGGCCGCGTTCACTGTGCCGCCGTGCGACCGCGTGGCTCCCGCATCACGTATCCGACCCCGCGCAGTGTGTGGATGAGCCGATCGGGCCCGGTGTCGACCTTCTTGCGCAGGTACGACACGTAGGTCTCGACCACGCCGACCTCGCCGCCGAAGTCGTAGCGCCACACGTGGTCCAGGATCCGCGGCTTGCTCAGCACGGTGCCGGCGTTGACCAGGAAGTACCGCAGCAGCGTGAACTCGGTGGGCGACAGGGCGACCGGTTCGCCCGCCTTCCACACCTCATGGGTGTCGTCGTCGAGCTCGATATCGGCGAACCGCAACCGCGACGACTTGGTCTCCGGAGCGGACCGTCCGGCGCGGCGCAGGATCACCCGCAGCCGGGCCACCACTTCCTCGAGGCTGAACGGTTTGGTGACGTAGTCGTCGGCCCCGAGCGTCAGCCCGGTGATCTTGTCGTCCACGTCGTCGCGGGCGGTCAGGAACAGCACGGGCGCGTCGATCCCGTCGGCCCGCAGCCGCCGCAGCAGCCCGAATCCGTCCATGCCGGGCATCATCACGTCGATGATCATGGCGTCGGGCCGGAAGGTCTTGGCCCGGTCCAGCCCTTCGGTCCCGCTGGCGGCGCTGGCGACCTCGAAGCCCTGATACCGCAGGCTCACGGACAGCAACTCGACGATCATCGGCTCGTCGTCGACGACGAGCACTCTGGCCTCGGGTTCGCGTCCTTGCGCAGGCACACCTGTCATGGCCTCATATTCTGCGCCGCGCCCGCGAGAACGCTGGTCCTTCCCTGGGAGTTTCCTGCGAACGCGCCGGGACCCCCGGATACGACGAACGCCGGTCGATGTCTCGACCGGCGTTCGTGCACGAGCCCCCTGTCAGGATTGAACTCTCGGGACGATCCTGACCAGGGGGCTTTTTCATGCCCTACCTGCGCAAACACCTCACTGGAGATCACATGAGATGAACCGGGGTGATTCCAAATTGTGTCCACGGTGAGGCCACGAATCGGCGGTGCCCCTGGGCTCACACCAAGAGTCTCGTCACATCGGCCACGCGCCTCTCCACTCGCTCCGATCCGGTGTCGGCCGGGACCTTCGCCAGGGCAGCGCGGGCGGCGTCGAACTCCCCGGCCCGCGCGTACGCCTCCGCCAGCCAGGACCGGTACAGCGCAGCCTCACGCCGACGCTCTGCCGGGTACCGCTCCACGACTGGGGAGAGCAGGGTCTCCGCCGTCGCGGCGTCCCCCAACTCCACCGCGCACCGTGCACGCATCACGTCGATTTCGTCGCGGTTCAGCCAGTACGTCCAGTCCGGTTCGGTGTCCCCCGGTCGGCGGCGGTCGTATTCGTCGTCCACCTGGTCCAGGGCACGCCGCGCGGCGTCGGAGTCCTTGGCCTTCGCCGCTGCCCAGGCCACCCGCTCACCGAGCAAGGCCCGCACCACCGGCGGCGCGTCGGCAGAGGCACCGCGCAGCGCCGTGCGGGCCATGAGTCCGGCGTCGTGTGGGTCTCCGACGTTGGCGACCATGTAACTCAGTGTCGAGAACAGTTGCCCGGCAAGGGGTCTGTCTCCCGCTTCGGTCGCGGCCGTCACGCCATCCAGGTACACCCCTTGCGCCCGCTGATACTGCCCGGCGTCGGCGTAGACCCACCCGCCCAGCTGCGACAGTTCGCCGACCACCCGCAGCAGACGACGGCGAGTCTCAGGGGTGTGGGAGGCATCGCGCACCACCGCCCGCGCGGCGTCCAGGTCGCACCGCACGACGGGGTGCAGCGTCGTCCCGCCCACCACGTCATCCAGTCGGCGCAACTCCACCACGCGCCGTTCCATCTCATCGGCCAGGCTGGACCCGACGCGCCGCCCCGATGCCATGTGTTCGACCGGCGGCGGGTCTGCCAGCAACCACTCATGCGCGATGCGAACGGGGTCACCCGGCGGCGGTACGGGGTCGGTGCCCAGCGCGTCCGCGTACGCCTTGGCCATGTCCGCATTCACCGGGCGTAGGCCGCGCTCCACCTGGGAGATGTAGGCCGCACTCCAGTGGGTCCGGCGCGCGAACTCCCGCAGCCCCACCCCCGCCGCTTCCCGCGCGGCGCGGAGGTCCGACCCCTGTACGGGCGCGTCGTTCATCGCGCACCCCTTCCGCGAGCATGGCGACCGTCTACACATTGCGAACACCTTGTGAACACCCTGCAATCACCGTAAGCCGGTCGGCCTGGTTTGACACGCATAGCGTTCGAAATGCCCCGCCGCCGGGTCGATTCCGTGCCCTTCGGCTTCCCCGGCGGCGGGTGCGTACCAAGGCCAGAGGGAGGCGGTGCGAGATGGACGGCGAGATACGGCACACGGAGGCTCAGGTCCATTACCTCCAGGACACACAGGGGAATTGGTTCGTGGTCGGCCGCGACGGGTGGCCCGTGGAGATGGACGACTACCTGACTCAGCTCGAGGAACTCGATGCCGACGTATCCGCCCTGGAGCCTCTGGGCGTGACCGTCGTAGACGTGGAGCCGGTGAGCGTGCGGGACACCCCGATCCGAAAGGAACTCCCCCGGTGAGCGGCGGGTGGCTCACGGTCGGATGGGTGCTGGTCTTCGCGCTGCCTCTGGTGGTCGGTACGGCTGCGATCCTGTGGCCGCAGCGCATCCCGCGCGAGCGGTCGGTGAACGGCATCCGGGCGCGCATCGAGAATGAAACCGAACCGCCGACCGCACCCTGAGATCGAGCTCGAGAAGGGCGTCATCCCCGGATCATTCGACCCAATCCGGGGATGACGTGGTTGTCGAGATGGGCGGTCAGAACCCCATGCCCGGAAACATCGTCGCGACCCGTTCGGCGTGCTCTGCCGCAGTGTGCTCGGCATTCTCGCGGCTCTCCAGAGCAATGGCCTTGTCCACCAGCACCGCGAACGTCAAGGCCAGGTTCTTGCCTTCGGTGGCATCGGCCCCCTTGACCTTGCTCAGCCGTTCCTCGGCGATCTCAAGGGCGGCGGCGGCCATCTTCGCCCGTCGCAGCCGCGCGCCCCCGATCGCCGCATCGGTCAACTCCCGCGTGCTGGCGGCGTCGAACCGAATGCCGTGCGCCTTCGCGAGCCGCGACAGGTCGCCCTTGTCGCGCCCGAGTCGCTTGGCGATGGCCGTCAGGCTCAGCCCCTCCACATCGCGCAGTTGCCGCACCTGGGCCACCAGCGTTTTTTCCGGATCAACGTTGGTCATTGGATCACTCCTCTACCTGCGGATTCACCGCTACCTGCTGGCCGTGGGCCACGTGTGGCTCCAGCCGTGCCAGGCTCTTGCGCATCCGCTTCACCAGGGCCTGCGCTTTCCGGTCCCCTGCCTCCGCCTTGGGTTCGAATACCGCCAACATGTCGGTGTAGATGCGAACCTGCTCCCGAATCATCCGCGCGCGCTGGTCGTCGGTGGTCATGCGCCGCCCCCGATCCCCTTGTGCGACAACCACCGTTCGATCCGATCCATGTCGGCCGGACCCGCGAGAACGAAGAACCGCGTACCACTCCGAATGAAGGTCGGCACAGCGGCCCGTGCGGCAGCATCGAATTCGCTGGGCAACAGCGCGTGATCGGAATCCGCGGTGACCACCCGATAGGCATCTGCACGGTTTCCGTTCCCGTCGTACTCGGGCCGGACATCCAACTCCAGGCTGGCGACAGCACAGACGGACCGGGCGGTGGCTACACGCTCGGCAAGGTGCTGGTGCTCGGCGTCGGCCTTCGCGATCTCCTCGGCCCTCTGCTGCCGCAGCGTCTCGTTCATGGCGTCGGGGGTATTCGGGTGTGTCCCAGGGCGTTCGGATCGCTCAGCGGCCAGTGTGGCGGCCCGTTCGCAGCGCTCCAGCTCCATGAGCAGTGACCTGGCGGTCCGTTCCAGGTCAGCGCTGATCTCCAGCAGTTCGCCGATGGCGTCGGCCGACAAGGTGGCCCGCAGCCGGGGGAGAAACTTCTCCCCCAGGATCGCAGCCACACGCCCGACCGGATCGAACTCCGGAATCTCGTTGCGGCGCAGCGCCAGTGGGTCGCGGATGTCAGTGGGTCGACGCGGTGGTGGTGCTGCTGCGTCCGGGTCCAGCGCAGCCACCAGCCCCCGAGTGACCGTCACCTCCACCGGCCGGACGGGTCCGGTCTCGGCATTGGTCACCGGATCGGCCCGCGCGATGGTGAGGGTCGGCTCAGGGGTCACTTCCGGCCCTGCGGTGATGCGCTTGGGCTTGGTCAGGCGCATGTCAGATCTCCGTATCGAATTCGATGCCGAACAGTCCCCAGGTCGGCCAACGATCGGTCCAGGTGCAACCGCAGACCTGGCACAGGTAGGTGCAGCGGACCGTTTTCCCGCCACGCCAAACGATCTCGATGGGGTCGTTCTCGATGGCGTCGAACATGGGTCCGCATCCGGAGGCCGGACACTGGCGGCAGGTGGATGGCATGAACCAGTCGCCAACGTCTGCGGTCGGTTGGGCGTAGGGGGTGTGCATGATGGAACTCCGTTCTGTTCTCGGAAATCGCTGCGGTATCCCCAGGGCGATAGGCGGTCGCCCTGGGTCCGCCTATCGGTCGTAGGTCTCCGCGATGCGCCGCCGCTCCAGCTCCACGGCGGTCGGCTGCGCAAGGTCGCGCAGGGTGGGGACAGTCGGAATCTCGTTCGGAGCGCGGCCCGATGCGCTGCGCCCTCTGGCCACGGTGCGCAGCCGTTCGTCCGGGGTGTCCCCGGTGATCCGAATCCGTTGGGTGGTCATGGCGCGGCTCCAGTCGATTGCCAGGTGAGATCCGATGTCGATCGGATCTCGGGCGTTGTCGTCGTTTCGGACCCATTGGGTGGGAGGTGGGTGGCGAACGGAGTTCGTCCCTCCCAGGGTGATTTTCTTAGGAAATGCCTTGATCTGATTTCGTCCAGAATTGGCCTAAATACGTTGTGCACCAGTGGCTTTGATGAGCCGCGCAATGGTCTCGAGCGGCGCTGAAATCCGATCGAATTCGGATCTGATCGGATCTCAGCCGAATTCGATATCCGCAGCTCAGATGGCATTTCCGTCGAGATCGGATCAAATCCGATCAGATCAAATCCGATCAGATCCGATGTCTTCTGATCTGATCGGATCTCGCCGTCACCGGTGGTCATATCCGCAGCTCATTCCATGTTTTCGGACCGGATTCCGAGCGCTTCGGCCAATCGGACCGCCTCCGCCTCACCGGCCTCGGTCGCGTCGTAGTAGGTGATGCGCGTCGTGGAATCCTCGGCGGCCAGACCCTCCACCGCCCCTTCCGGCACCTTGGCCATGGACATGAGCAGCGTGCTCACCGCCTGGTCGGTGAAGCCCTTGGGGAGGCGACCACCGACGGGCAACAGCCCCTTGGCCGCCAGCATTGGCTTGGCAGCCTCCCGCATGTACTTGGCCACCTTGGTGACGGGCAGGGCATTCGGCGAGCTGCGCAGCGCGGCCAGAGCGCAGTACATCCGGATATCGGAAATCAGCCCGCCCCGGTCGCCTCCGGCCACGTCGAACGGGTCCATCCGGGTGCGGGCCACCAGGGTCCAGGCGTCGGCATCGGCGATCACTCCCGCCCGCATGTCCTCGGGAATCTCTACCCGCTCGAGCGGGTAGAGCACCGGGTTACCGCGCTCCATGTTCTTCTGCTTGGTCGCCCGCACCTGGAGGTAGCGCCCGCCCTCCTGCTCCACCTCGGTGACGGACAGGACCGTGGTCAAGTAGCCGTGAACCGACTTCGCGCCGCGCCCGGTCTTGCCGTCCCCGGTGTGGTGGACCAGCGCCACCGCCGGACCCAGCTTGGTCAGCCGGACCAGCGCGGCCGTGATCGCCCTGGAATCGTTGTTGCTGTTCTCGTCCAACCCTTCCGAGCACTGGTGCTGGGTGTCGAACACCACCAGGACAGCCGCACGCTCCCGCACCAGGGCGGCCAGCGCACTGATGTCGGTGTCATCAGCGAATTGCGCTGCACGAGTGAACAACTGGAGGTACCGGAAGATGTCGCGCGGCTGCGCGTCATGCGCCGCGCACCACCCGAGCACCCGCCGGACGAACTGGTAGGTGGAATCGTCGGCCACGACATAGACCACCGCGCTGCCCCGCGATGCCAGATCACACGCCCACCCCAGAGCCAGGAACGTCTTCCCCACGTTCGGCTCCGCGATCACCTGGACGGCTGAGCCTGTGGCGATCAGGCCCGGAATCAGCGCCACGGGTGCGGTCAACTGGGCGAAGTCCCGATCGAAATCGAACAGGGCCATCTCCGGCATGGTGGCGGCGCGCTCGGCCTTCTCCACCGCTTTCCGCTTGTCCCGGTCTCGGAACCGCTCGGCCCGCTGCCGTTTCAGCCGGGCCATGACCTCATGGGGGTCATCGAGTCCCAGATCGACCGCATCGGCCGCCGCTTCGGCACGGCTCGGAGTCTCGCCGATCAGGTGATCGACCGCGCCGACCCGCACGGGCACCTCACAGTCGCGAAAGGTGAACGGCCGCTCATGATCGAACTTGAAATGCGCGGTGAAGATGGCCTTCCGAACCGTTGCGTCAGGGAACTTCTCCACGTAGTCGTCGGGGTCGAAATCGGCCATGAGGGCGACCTGCGCGGGCCACAAGTATTCGGCCGGTGCCGTGCCGCCGGTAGGCTCGGTGCTGGTCACTTCGGTGTGTTCGCGGCTCCCGGTCTCCTGCTGGGGGCCGCGCGGCGTTTCGGTGGTCACTCACCCTCTCCGATCTGAATTACATTGGCCTTCAGTCGAATCGGCGTTCAGCGGTTCCGCGCCGGGGTATCCGTACGCTCGTAGCGATTGGCTTCCAGGTACGCCAGTACGTCCTCCCGCCGGTACAGGACCCGGCGGCCAGCCTTGACGAACACGGGGCCGCGCCCGCGATACCGGAGCTGAGCCAGGCTGTCCTCCGTCTTGTGCAGCACCTTCCCCACTTCGGCAGGGGTGAGCAGGGCGGACAACCCCGGCAGGCTGGATCGACTCATCGAAACTCCCTCCATCGGGTCACGTCTTATCTCGTGACTTGACACCAGTACGCACCGAATACAGCCAGATTGTCAAGTCACGTCTATTCGCGTGACTTGATGGTGTTATGGTGTGTGATGCCGTGTTATCTCGGCCCCCACCACGAGAGAGGTTTCGATGAGTCACGACGACGCCATGCCGCTCGGGCAGTTCATCGGCCACCGAGCCCGGCAACTTCGGGTCGAGCGCGGAGTCACGCTCGATGCCGTCGCCCAAGCGGCACAGGTATTCGGTGTGCAGTGGAGAACCGGCCGGGTCGGCGATTTCGAGTCGGGGCGGTCTACTCCGTCGCTCTCATCGGTTGCGATCTACTGCGCCGCACTCACCTTGGCGTCGCAGGTTCCGGTACGGCTTGCCGATCTCCTGGACGGGGACACCAGCGTCCGACTCGATGGCGGGCTCACCGCGCCCGCCTCCTGGCTCAGGGGCTTCCTCACCGACGAATTGCCTTCGGTGGAGGTGGCGACAAGTCGGATCATCTCCAGCGCCAGCGCGCTCGATCCGCTGGACGTAGCGGTCTCGATGGGCACCGGGCTCGCCGACCAGCGAGCGGCGAAATCCCTAGGACTGACAGTCGGCGAGCTGACACGGCACTCAATGACGTTGTGGCGCAAGACCTTCAGCATGGAACGCGATGAGCGCGCCGGGAAGGACTCAAGCGCCCAACACAAGGGGCAGGTGGCGCGGCGAATGCTCGCCGAACTCAAAAACCACGTCACGGCCCCAACCACCACGAGAGGGAAGTAGAAGATGGCGAAGGTGTACCCGTACACAACCGGCAGCGGCAAGGAACTCTGGGAAGTCCGCTACCGCAAGCCCGATCGGACGACGACACGCAAGCGCGGGTTCAAGCGCAAGCGGGATGCGGAGCAGTTCGCCAACAGCGTGGAAGTCCAGAAGGTGACCGGCTCCTACGTGCCGCCCTCTGCCGGAAAGATCACCGTGGGCGAACTCGGCCCGGACTGGCTCACGCGCCAGAAGGGCCATATGAAGCCCTCGGGATACCGCAGCTATGACAGCGCATGGCGTATCCACGTCGAACCGCGCTGGGGTAAGACTCCGATCAACGCCATCATGACCACCGACGTGAAGGCATGGGTTGCGGAGTTGGCCACCGACCCGAAGACCGGGCGCAACGGCAAGAAGGGGCTCAGCGCGTCCACCATCGAGACCGCCATCCGCGTGCTGAAGATGGTCCTGGACGACGCGGTGACCGACCGGAGGCTGATCACGAATCCCGCCAAGGGCGTGAAGTTGCCCAAGCGCAACCGCAAGCCGAACGTCTACCTCACGCATGAGCAGGTGTTCGCGCTGGCCGATCAGGCCAAGCAATACCGGCCGTTGATCCTGCTGCTCTGCTACTGCGGGCCGCGCTGGGGTGAGGTGGCCGCGCTGCGGGTCCGCTACATCGAGTTCCTGAAGCGCCGCATCTCCCTGATCGACAACGCCGTCATGGTCGGCACCAAGATCGAGGTGGGCACCCTGAAGGGCCACAAGCACCGCCAGGTGCCCATGCCCAAGTTCGTTGGCGATGAGTTGGCGAAGGAATGCAAGGGCAAGGGCCGTGACGATCTGCTCTGGACCAACCGGAAGGGTGAGCATCTCGGCCCGCCCGCGTCCAAGGACTCATGGCTGGCCGGTGCCGTCGCCCGGTGCATGAAGGCGGACCCCACGTTTCCCAGGGTCACGGCTCACGATCTGCGGCATACCGCCGCCAGCTTGGCCGTGTCGGCGGGGGCGAATGTCAAGGCGGTGCAACGCATGATGGGCCACCAGTCGGCAGCGATGACGCTGGACGTCTACGCGGATCTTTTCGATGACGATCTCGATGCCCTGGCCGACCGGCTGGAGCAGAGTGTGTCCAAAGTGAGGCCAATCGCCAGCCTTCCGGCTGTGGCTAGCGCGTGAAAAAGGCTCCGACCTGGGCCGGAGCCTTTCTCTCGAACTGAGCCCCCTGTCAGGATTGAACTGACGACCTTCGCTTTACAAGAGCGGTGCTCTACCACTGAGCTAAGGAGGCGGAAAGCGGAGCCATCATAACCGGGGTGGCCGGCTGCGCGGAAAAGCCGGCTTCCCGGTCGGAACGATGCTGACCGCGAACACCGGGACGCGGCCTGTCGACGCTCGTGGCATCGACGGCCGCGTTCGGAAGTCGTTCGCGCAGTATCGGACTAACCGCTGAGTGTCAGGACTGGGCCGCCTGACGAGCCGCGTCGTCCGCCGCCATGGCGTCACGCAGGCTCTTGGGCCGCATGTCGGTCCAGTTCTTCTCGACGTACTCGACGCATGCGGCGCGGGAGTCCTCGCCGAACACGACTCGCCAACCCGCCGGAACCTCGGCGAAGGCCGGCCAGAGGGAGTGCTGTTCCTCATCGTTGACCAGGACGAAGAACCGGCCGTCTTCGTCATCGAAGGGATTGGTGCTCATTTCACCTCACTGGATACTGGCGCTGTGTACGGGTACGTAGACGGATCGTCCAGCCACCGCAGTGTTGGAACGAGCCCCCGACGTTGATTCGACCCTAGCAAGGCAGGCGTTACCGCTGGGCGGTTACCTGCACTTCGTTCAGGCCACGAAGAATTCGACAAGGATCTTATTGACGACCTCCGGTTGCTCCAGGTAGCCGAAGTGCCCGGCGTCGGGAACCTCCTGGTAGCGGGCACCCGGAATGATATCGGCGACCTCTCGCGCGAGGTAGGGCGGGATCATCCGATCGTCGGCGAAGCCCAGCGCCAGGCAGGGCACGGTGATGCCGCGATAGGCCGCGGTGCGGTCGAAATCGTGGTCCATGCGGCGCTGCGCCCGCACACCCGGGGTGACCGGGCCACCGGTGAATTCGAACAGGTCGAGCCAGTCGCGGGCGGCGTGCTGGTCGGCCAGCGAGGCCGGGGACAGGTTCATCAGGGCGGTCATGGCGGCCTCGTATTTGGCGGGCAGCCGCACGCCGGCGTCGTCGAGGTCGTGCTCGCCGTGTCCGAGAGTTTTCTGGAACTGGTCGAGCCGGGCGTGTCCGGCCATGAACACGGCCTTGCGGACCAGATCGGGGCGGGCGAGCGCCACTTCTTGTGCGACTCGCGAGCCCATCGACTGGCCGACCAGGAAGACCGGGCCCTCACCGAGGAATTCGATCAGGGCGACCGTGTCGCGGACCAGGTCCTCGATGGTGATCCCGGCGGGCGATTCGAAGGAGGGCGCGATGCCGCGGTTGTCGAACGTGCAGACCCGGTATCCGGCCGCGACCAGCGCGGGGACCTGGTGCAGTTCCCAGACCCGGCCGCCGCTGCCGGTGCCCATGATCATGACGACCAGCGGCGCCGACCCCTTGACGTCGGTGCCTCTGGACCGGTCTCCCTTGACCTGGTAGTTCAGCGAGATTCCGTTCACCGTCGCCAACGGCATGCTTGCGACCCCTAACATCAGGTGTTGCCACTCTCTTTGCGTCCACCGTATAGGTCCGGGCCGACGGATTGTTTCGTCCCCGGTCGCGTTGCGGTTAGGGCTCGCAATGCACGCAGCGGCGAAGCCCGACTTACCTGGCAGATACGATGGACTCCTCGCACCGAGCAGACTTCTCCGAGAGGACATGAGATGGCCGCGAAGACCGGCGCAAACGACATCGCGGACGACGATCTGGAGCCGCTCGCCGACGAAACCGCTCGCCAGGCGCAGCGCGTGGTGGCGGCGTACGCCACCGACGCCGACGAATGCCGCATGCTGCTGTCGATGCTGGGCATCGCTCCGACGCGAGGCGAATGACCCGTGCACCCGGATAGCTCCGGCTCCGGTTTCGTCGTCGTCGCCAACCGGCTCCCGGTCGACTTGGAGCGCCTGCCCGACGGAACCACTCGCTGGAAGCGCAGCCCCGGCGGTCTGGTCACGGCACTGGAACCGGTACTGCGCAATAACAAGGGCGCCTGGGTCGGCTGGGCCGGCGTCCCGGACGTGGAGCTCGATCCGATCGTCGAGGACGGTCTGGAACTGCATCCCGTCCCGTTGTCGGGCGACGAGGTCGCCGATTACTACGAGGGCTTCTCCAACGCGACGCTGTGGCCGCTGTATCACGACGTGATCGTGCGGCCGGTCTACGACCGCCAGTGGTGGCAGGCGTACGTGCAGGTGAATCGGCGTTTCGCCGAGTACACCGCGAAGGTGGCCGCCGAGGGCGCGACCGTGTGGGTCCAGGACTACCAGCTGCAGCTGGTGCCGAAGATGCTGCGCATGCTCCGCCCCGACCTGACCATCGGCTTCTTCCTGCACATTCCGTTCCCGCCGGTGGAACTGTTCATGCAGATGCCGTGGCGCACCGAGATCGTCGAGGGCCTGCTCGGCGCCGACCTGATCGGCTTCCATCTCCCGGGCGGCGCGCAGAACTTCCTGTATCTGGCCAGGAGGCTGGCCGGGCAGCCGACGTCGCGCGGCAATGTGGGCGTGCGTTCGAAACTCGGTGTGGTGCAGGTGGGTTTCCGCACCGTGCGGGTGGGCGCGTTCCCGATCTCCATCACCTCCGCGGAACTGGACGAGTATTCGCGTCGCCGCGATGTGCGGGAGCGGGCCGCGAAAATCCGTGCGGAACTGGGCAATCCGAAGACGATCCTGCTGGGCGTCGACCGCCTCGACTACACCAAGGGCATCGACATCCGGCTCGCCGCGCTCGAGGAGCTGCTGCACGACGGCCGCATCGATCCCACGGACACGGTGATGGTGCAGCTGGCCACGCCGTCCCGCGAACGCGTCGAGTCCTACAAGCAGATGCGCGGCGATATCGAACGCCAGGTGGGCCGCATCAACGGTGAGTTCGCCCGGGTGGGTTACCCGGTGGTGCACTATCTGCACCGCCCCATCCCGCGCGAGGAGCTGATCGCGTTCTTCGTGGCCGCCGACGTCATGGTGGTGACCCCGCTGCGCGACGGCATGAACCTGGTCGCCAAGGAGTACGTGGCCTGCCAGGGCAGCCTCAACGGCGCACTCGTGCTGAGCGAGTTCACCGGCGCGGCAGCCGAATTGCGGCAGGCCTACCTGTGCAACCCGCACGACCTGGACAGCGTCAAGGACGCGTTGATCGGCGCGATCGACGACGACCGTGACACCCGCCGCCGGCGCATGCGCTCCATGCGACGCCAGGTCCTGACCCACGACGTCGACCGGTGGGCCCGCGCCTTCCTCGACGCCCTGGCCACCGACCGCGTCGCGGGCAGCGCCCTGCTCACCGACGACGATCTGGACCCGGACCTGAGCCGCTGACCGCTCGAAACTCGCACGCCCCCTGGAGTTCCCAGGGGGCGTTCGCCGTAATGCGGCCTATTCCGCTGTCTCGCCGCCGAATTCGCCGAACCGGTAGGTGACACCCGTGAGCCGTTCGGATTCGGCCCACACCCGCGCCGCCAGTTCCGGATCGAGCGCCTGCTCGCTGGGCGCGTTCAGGACGGGGTAGCCCTTGGTGAACCCGGTCGGCCCGAACAGATCTGCGGGCTGGACGGCGGGATCGGTCGCCGCCCGCAGCATCGGCAGCGCACCCATCTCCACGGTCTGCATGGCCACCCGGAACACCCAGCGCAGCGACGGCCGCGACAGGTAGGTGAGGACGGGCCCGAGATTCTGCGCGAAATCCGATTCGGCGGCCCCCGGATGCGCGGCGATCGACATCAGCTCGGCATCCGTGCCATTGAGCCGCCGCTGCAGTTCGAACGCGGTCAGCACATTGGCCAGCTTCGACTGCGCGTACGCCTGGAATCCCTTGTAGGGCCGCTGTTCGAAGAACAGATCGTCGAGATCGATCGCGGCTTCCTTCTTGGAGGCGAGCCCCGTGGTCACGGCCACCACCCGCCCCGCGGGCGCCGCGAGCAACAGGTCCAGCACCAGCCCGGTGAACGCGAACGGCCCGAGATGGTTTGTCGCGAAGGTCGTCTCGAACCCGTCCACGGTGAGGCTCCGCGTCCGGCCCAGCATCCCCGCGTTGTTGATCAGCAGATCGACCCGCTCGACCTCGTCGTGCAGCCGCGCCGCGGCCTTGCCGACCGAATCCAGCGAAGCCAGATCCAGCTCCACGAACGACAATTCGGCGTCCGGCACCCGCGCCCGAACGAGATCCGCTGCCGCCCCGGCTTTCTCCGCATTCCGGCAGGCCATGACCACACGCGCCCCGTGCTCGGCCAGCCGCAGCGCGGTCTCCAGTCCCAGCCCGGCACTGGACCCGGTGACGATCGCGGTGCGCCCGTGGAGATCCGGGATATCGGCGGCGGTCCAGCGCGTGTTCTTGGTACCCATGCATTACATCCTGAACGGTCCGCTTCCACTTAGCGCGGCGACCGTCCACCTACTGGCAAACGCGCAGGGCGCACAGCATTTCGCTGTGCGCCCTGTGCTTCGGCGTGCTTCCCCGGCCTCAGATCGGGGTGACCTCCGAGACGAGCCAGCGGTTGCCGCTCTTCTCCAGGTCGACCCGCACCCGGCTGCCGCTCGCGGTGGCCTGGGGGTTGTCCTTGCTGGTGGTCATCTGGTTGAGGAACAGCATCACCTTGGCGTGCTTGGTGTCGACGTCGATGACGCCGCCCGCCTGCGTGGAGGCGATGACGGTGAGCTGCTTCTCCTTGGCGCCGGGGGCGATGGATTCGTTGACGAGCTTGAGGTAGTCGTCCTTGAAGCCACCGGAGAGGTCGTCGGCGACCTTGGGCAATTCCTTGTCGACGGAGTTGAAGTTGTAGCTGAACATCGACTCGACCGTCTTGCGGGCGGCGTCCACCGAATCGGTGCGGGCGTGATCGAGCTGCTTCATGTGCCAGGCGTCGTAGCCGAACCAGCCGGCTGCCGCCAGCATGGCCACCATGACGGCCGCGATGGCCGAGATCCGGATGCGGTTCTGGTTCACGAGACGAACTCCAGCTTCGAGGCGGTGAAATGGTCACCGTCGTGGGTGATCGTCACCCGGAATCGGTAGACGCGCTGCTGCGGCTGATCCGTGCCGGCATTGGTGAGGTTCTGCTTGGCGGCGACCAGGATCTGGGCGGAGTTGTCGTCGTAGGACTCGACGGCGGTCTCCACGACCTGGCCGCTGGCCTTCACGTTCGCCTGCTTGATGACATCGGCGTAAGCATCGCTGCGGGAGGAGTATTCGTCCTTGAGCTGACCCGACGCCACGGAGAGCACCCGGTTGATGTCGTCCTTGACGGTGTCCACCTTGATGGTGGTGATATTGAGGACGGCCTGCTTGGCGGTCTGGGTGTAGTCCGCGCGCAGCTGCTCGTTCTTGTCCGCGGCGTTGTGCGCCGGAATCCAGAAGATCAGGCTGGTCGCCAGCGCGACCAGGCACAGCGCCGCGGCGGCGCCGAGCAGCAGGACCGGCCAGTTGCGGCCGCCCTTCGACTCCTCGTCGGCCGTGTCCTCGGACTCGTCGGCGTCGGCCGCGATGGCCGGGGCGCCCTCGGTCACGACC
The DNA here is from genome assembly GCF_050955695.1 of Nocardia sp. CA-136227. Lineage (NCBI taxonomy): Bacteria > Bacillati > Actinomycetota > Actinomycetes > Mycobacteriales > Nocardiaceae > Nocardia > Nocardia sp. CA-136227. Next base: position 627,574 of record NZ_CP192081.1, on the reverse strand, counting down.
AGCGGCTCGTCGGCGGCCGAGTCGTCCGAGGCAGCTGCGGGCGCCTCGGGCGAATCATCCGCAACCGCAACCGCGGCCTTCGCCACGGGCGTGGCGTCGGCCTTGGCGAGGTCGATGGCCGCGGCTTCCACCGCGGCGCTCTCGACCTTCACGGTGGTGTCCGCTGTCACGGGAGCATCCCCGTCGTGCACGGGCGGTCCTTCTGACCGCACCGCCTTTCGCCGGTTCTTGCTGTTCACCACCGTGGGATCACTCATCGTTGTTGCTCCTGAAGCATTGTTTGCCAGTTAGCCGGCACGATGCCGGAACCATCGGGCCCGATATCGGCCTGGCGGGTGAGTACACCGTCCGGCCCGAGATACGTGCCACTCTTCGGATCGTACGTTCTCGTCGTCACACTCGCAGGCGCGGCTCCCGGTTGCCCGCCGGTCTCCAGCGAACTCGGGGTGAACGTGGGCTTGCCGTTGTTGTCCACCGGGTTCGGCTTACCGAAGGCCGGGTTGTCACCGAGCGGCTGGTAGCCCTCGGGGGCATGGCACTGTTCCACGGTCGCCGCGCGCTTGCCCGGCACATCCATACAGGGGTTGTTGCGGACACCGCGGACCACGTCCTGGGAGTTCTGCGGAATCTTGCAGTACAGCCCCTTCTGGGTCTCCGGAGTGGGCCCGGTGTAGTCGTTGGGCGAGCGCCGCTCCTCCGGTGACAGGAAACCCGTGGTGCAGCCCTTCGGGTCATTGAGGCCGATCTTGAAGTCGACCTTGCCACCGTACTCGGTCGGGCTGCCCTTGGCGAGCGTCATCAACGCACCGACCAGCGGCGGGAAAACGACCAGCAACTGCTCCACGCTGGCGTGGTAGGTGACGCCGACCTGGCCGAGGCTGACCAGGTTCTGCGCCAGCAGCGGCACGGTCGGCTTCAGGTCCTCGAACAGCTTGGTGGCCTTGTTGAGCGCACCCGGACCGTGGTCGATGACATTGCGCAGCGCCGGATCGTGCTCCCGCAGTTGATCGGTGACGGTGGCCAGGTCCCTGGTCCACCCGCGGATGGCGGAGTCGGACTCGATCTGGGTATCCAGCAGCGGGCCGATCTTGTCGATCAGATCCTTGGTGGCGTCGGTATTGGTCTTGGCCTCCTGGACCAGCAGCGACGCGGAGTCGAGCAGCCGTTCCAGATCCGGTCCGGCGCCGTTGAAGGCGACGAACGCCTCCTCGATCACCTGCTGCAGGCGGGTGTCCGCGACGCTGGAGAGCAGCCGGTCGGTGCGGTCCAGAATGCCGCCGATATCCATCGGCAGCTTGGTGCGATCGATCGGGATGACCGAACCGTCACGCAGATTGCCGCCCTGCGGGTTGTCCTTGGGCACCAGATCCACGTACTGCTCACCGATGGCCGAGACCGACTTGACCCAGGCGTCCACATCGGACGGGATCTTGAAGTCGGATTCGATGGACAGCTTGGCGTCGACCCCCTGCGGGGTCAGCACCACCGAATTCACCTTGCCCACATTGGTTCCGCGGTAGGCGACATTGGCATGCTCGTACAGACCGCCGGTAGCGGCCAGCTTCACCGTCACGTCATACCGGCCGATGCCGAACATGGCGGGCAGCTTCACGTACTCCCCACCCATCACCGTGATGCCGATGACGGTCAGCACGGTGAAGATGGCGAGCTGAATCTTGACGAAGCGACTCAGTTTCATTTGCCCGGATCCCCTTGCGGCACGGTGATTCCGGGAATGGCGGGCAGGCCCGGAATGTTCAGGCCCGGCATGCCGGGCACGGTCGGCGACGGCTGGGTCGAGGGCGGTTGCTGCTGCAGCGGAGTCTTGGCGGGATCGCCCTGATCGCCCGCTACACCTGCTCCTTGCCCGAGCGCGCCCTCAACACCGCCGAACCGTCCACCCAGCGGGGTTCCGGTCAGGAAGTTGGAATCCAGCCGGGCCGCGGTCAGATCGAAGGTGATCTTCACGTTCATGTAGTCACCGCGGATGTACCGGTCGATGTACTTGAAGGGGAACGGGAAGGTCAGCGCCATGTTCAGCGACCTGGCGAAGTTGTCGCTGGTGTTGGCGATCTGTTCCAGAGTCGGTCCCAGATCGGCGATCTCGGCCTTCAGATCGTCACCGGCGTTGTCGATGATCCGTTTGACCACCTCGCTGAGGTCACCCGCCGCGGTCAGCGCGTTGGTGATCTGCTCCCGCTTGTTCGCGAGCACGGTCAGCGCGGGATGGATGTTGTCGATTGCGCTCGCCACCCGATCCTTCTCCTGCGCAAGCGTTCCCGAGACGCGATCCAGCCCGCTCATGGCGTTGATGATGTCGGTGGTCTGGGCGTTGAGCGTCCCGACCATCTGGTTCAACTGCGGCAGCAGATCGCGAATGGAGTCGGTGCGGCCGGTGAAAGCGGTGTTCAGCTCGTGGGTGATGTTCTCCAGCTGGCTGATACCGCCACCGTTGAGCACCACCGACAACGAGGACAGCGTCTGCTCGGTGGTCGGGTACTGTCCCGCCCGCTCCAGCGTGATGGTGTCACCGTCGTGCAGCTGCCCGGTGGCGGGAACATCGGCCGGTGCGGCCAATTCGACGTGATTACTGCCCAGCAGTGAGGTCTGCCCGATCTTCGCGATGGCGTTCGCGGGCAGCTTCACGTCCTTGTCGAGTCCGATGCTGACCAGCGCGTGCCAGTCCTGCACCTCGATACCGGTGACGGTGCCGACAGTCACGTCGTTCACCAGGACCGGCGAATTGCGGGTCAGGGTGGTGACATTCGGCATCTGCACCTTGATGTGCCAAGCATCGGAACCGGTTCCGGCGGAACCCGGCATGGAGACGGTGTTGAGGCCGTCCCAGTCACATCCGGTGACGCTCAGAGCGACCGCGACACCGATCGCCAGGCCTGCCACCCCGCGGCGACGCGTATTCATCAGTTCCCTCCCGGAATGGCAAGACCCGAAAGCCCGTTCGGGATCCCGACCGGCGCCCGTTCACCCTGCGCGGCGTACCGCGCGGCGACGTCGGGCGTACTGGGCACCAGCTGGTGCGGCATCGCCGTCGCGCCCGTGCCGTCGTTCAGCAGCAGCGGCGGGTAGTTCATCGCCAGGTTCTGGATCACCGGGGCCAGGTACTGCGCGCACATCTGGGCGCTCTCGTGGCCGTTGCCGGTGGAGAGGGTGTCGATGGAGCCACAGATGAAGCTCAACGGTGAGTTGAAGCCGGCGAATACCGGATAGCCGGCGACGGTGCCCTGCGCGGGGTTGTACAGCTGATAGAAGTTCACCAGCGCGGTCGGCGCGGTGTGCAGCACCTGTTCGATCTGCGGCTTGCTCTGCACCAGTGTGTTGGTGACATCGGCGAGCTGCGCCAGGTCGGTGCTCAGCGCCCCGCCGTGCTCGTCGAGGAACTTCTTCACGTCGGAGACCGCGGAGTCCAGATTGTCCAAACCCGCTCCGAGATCACCGGATACGCCCGCCAGCACCTGCGACACCGACGCGAGCCGGCCGCCGAACTGCACGATCTGGTCGTTGCTCTTGGAGAGCACGTCCACGAACTGCTGCAGGTTCTTGATGGTGCCGAACAGGTCGGTGCGACCGTCGGACAGCGTGGTCAGCGTGGCCGACAGCTCGCGGAGGGTGTCGCGGAAGGCCTGGCCGTTGCCGTCGAGATTGTCGGCGGCGGTGTTGACCAGGCGCCCGAACGAGCCCTGCTTGTCCTCGCCGACCGGGCCGAGAGACGTTGCCAGCTTGTTCAATTCGGCCTTGATGTCGTCCCATTCGACCGGGACGGCGGTGCGCTCGAGCGGAATGACCGAGCCGTCGTGCATCTTCGCGCCGCCGGTGTAGGCGGGCGCCAGCTGGATGAACCGGGCCGACACCACCGACGGGGAGACCAGCACGGCCTTGGCGTCGGCGGGGATGTCGATGCCGCGGTCGATGGTCATCTTGACCGTGGCCTTGTCCTTGCCCGGATCCACGGAGTCGATGGTGCCCACGCGGACACCGAGAATCCGCACCTCGTCGCCCTTGTACAGGCCGACGGTGGACGGGAAGTAGGCGGTGATCTGCGGCTTGCCGATCCGGGAGACCCCGGTGTACACACCCCCGGCCACGATCGCGGCCAAGGTCACGATCGCCGCCACGCGGGTCCAGCGCGGCAGACCGCGGATTTTACTGAGCAAAGTCGTCATTTCGGCAGCTCCGTGATCAGCGGGCGAGGCTGGAGGCCGCCGCTCTGCATGTTCTTCAGCGCTTCGGGCAGGTTCTGCGGCCAGACCAGCGCGTCCGAAAGAGCCTGCAGCATCGGGCTGTTCCAGTTGACGACGTACGCCTGGAAGTACGGACCGCTGCCGACCTGCTCACCGAGCGCACTGGCGTAGGGGCCGAGCGCGTCGAGCGCGTCGGAGATGTTCTGCTTGTTCTTCTGCAGCAGCGCCAGCACCGAATTCAACTTGTCCAGCGCCGGTTTCAGCGCCGCCTGGTTGTCGTTGACGACGCCGCTGAGCTGTTTGGCCAGGCCGTTGATGTAGGTGATCAGCTGGCTGATCGCGCCCCGGCGGGCATCCAGTTCACCGAGCAGGCTGTTGCCGTCCACGAGCAGCGAATTGATCTTCGCGGCCCGATCGGACAGCACCTTGGTGACGCCCTGGGCCTTGCCCAGCAGCTCGGTCAGCGCCTTGTCGCGGGTGTTGATGCTCTTGGACAGCTGGGTGATGCCGTCCAGCGCCGAGCGCAGCGGAGCCGGCGTGTCCTTGAAGGTGGTCGACAGCGCGTCCAGGGTCTGGTTGACCCGGTCCATGTCGAGGTCCTTCACGGTGCCGGACAGATCCTGCAACGCGTCGTTGAGCGAGTACGGAGATGTGGTGCGCTCCAGGGGAATCGGCTGATCGCGCTGCAGCGCGCCGTCCCCTTCCGGAGCCACCTCGAGCGACTTGCGGCCCAGCACCGTGTTGGTCTTGATCGCGGCGGTGGTCTTGGTGCCCAGCACGATCGACTCGTCCAGGGTGAAGGAGACCTTCACCTTCGGGCCGTCCAGCGCCACTTTGTCCACCCGGCCGGACTTCACGCCGGCCACCTGGACCTGATCACCCGGCAGCAGCCCGCCCGCGTCGGCGAAGTACGCGCTGAACTGCGCGCCCGAGCGGACGAAGGGCAGCCGATCGAATTGCAGGGCGGTGAGGCAGATGCTCACGACCACGACGATGCCGATGACGCCGATATTGATGACGCGTTGTCCCATGACTATCCACACCTCCCGTCGAACTGGCTGCCAGGCAGGGCGAGACGCACGTCCTTGCCGTCGGGCCCAGTGAACATGATGTCGGTGCTGCACGCGTAGATGTTCAGGAACGATCCGTAGGCACCGATGCGGGTCAGCTTCTTGTAGGTACTCGGCAGCGCCGCGAGCACGGTCTGGAGCTCGTCGCGGCTGTCGTCGAGAGTCGTTGCCGCGCGGCCCAACTGCTCCACCGTGTTCTTCAGGTCCGGCCGAGCCGTCCGGAGCAGTTCGGTGAGATCACCGGTGGCTCCGGCGATCCGGGGCAGGGCCGCGCCGATCGGGTCCTTGTCCGCGGCCAATCCACTGACCAGACGCTGCAATTCGTCCAGGGTGGTGCCGAACGCCTTGTCGCGGTCGTCGATGGTGGCCAGCACCGTCTTCAGGTTCTCGATCACGCTGCCGATCAGGGCATCGCGCGAGGCGAGGGTCTTGCCGAAGTCACCGCCGCTGTTCAGCAGCGAGACCAGCGTGCCGCCCTGTCCCTGGAAGATCTGCAGCAGCGCCTCGGTCAGGCTGTTGACCTGGGTCGGATTCAGACCACGCAGCAGCGGTTTGAACCCGCCCAGCAGCATGTCCAGATCCAGCGCGGGCTGGGTGTGGTCGAGGTCGATGGTGCCGCCGGAGCGCAGCGCGGTCGCCGTGCCCGGTCCGTCCATCAGTTCGAGGTAGCGGTCGCCGACCAGGTTCTCGTAGCGGATGGCCGCCTTGGTGCTGGCGTAGAGCTTGTACTTGCGGTCCACATCGAACTCGACGTGCGCCTGGTGGTCCTTGCCGACGTAGACCCGGCTCACCGAACCGACCGGGACACCCGCGATCCGCACCTTCGACCCGGGCAGCATGCCCGAGGACGAGGTGAACACCGCGCGATAGCCGGTCTCGCGGGCGAACCGCATCTGGCTGAAGACGACCACCAACAGCGCCAGGATCAGCAGCATGGCGATGCCGAAAACGCTGAGTTTGACAGTGGTGGCGTGTGGTTTGAATTTCACTTCTTACCGACCCCCGGGAGCTGGTCGAACAGGATCTCGAAGACGGTCTTGGACGGATGCGGCTGCGTGGCCGGGGCCCAGATGTGGCCCTCCGAGGTATCGGTCATCAGGTAGTCGGCCTTCTGACCGCCAGTCAGCTTGTAGGTGTTCTCACAGTGCGGGCCACCGGTGGCGTTCACCTTCGGCAAGTCCTCGGGGAACGAGTACGGCGTACCGCTGGGCATGATTCCGGCGTTCATGGCGAAGGCCGGGTACCTGCCACCGATGAGCTCGTCCATCAGCGGAACGTTCATACCGAAGGTCATGATGGTGCAGTACAGCGCCGACCGGTACTCGAACAGCAGATCCGTGGTGGGCCGCAACAGGTTCAGCGACTTGATCAGATCGTTCTCGCTGGGCTTCAGCACCGAGTTCGAGGTGTCGGCCAACCCGATGAGGTTGGTCAGCAGATCATCCACACGCGCCTGCTCATCGGTAATGGTCTTACCGGTGACCTGCATGTTGTCGGTGACGCGCAGCAGATCCCCCACGGTGTCGGCGTAGGTGCCGGTCACCGAGGCGGTCTTGCGCAGATCCTCCTGCAACGTGGGCAGCGAGGGGTTGATCTGCTTGAGGAACTCGTCGCTGTCGGACAGCAGCAGGCCCAGCTTCTCGCCGCGACCCTGCAGGGCGGTGCCCAGCGCGGTCAGCGTGGCGTTCAGCTTCTCCGGCTGCACCTTGTTGAGCACGTCGCTCAAATGCTGGAACAGCGTATTGAATTCGACGGTCACGCCATCGGCCTGCACCACGGCTCCCGCGCGCAGCTGCCCCGACGGGTTCTGCGGCTCGATGAAGTTGATGTACTTCGCGCCGAACACGGTGGTGGAGTTGATGTCCACGGTCGCGTTGGCCGGCACCAGCTTCAGCTTGTCCGGATCCATGGAGAGTTCGATGCGCGCGCCCTCGGGCGTCTGGTCGATCGACTTGACCCGGCCGATCTCGACACCGCGGATCTTCACCTTGGCGTCGCGATCCATGACCAGACCCGCGCGCGGCGAATTGACGGTCACCAGAGCGGTATTCGTGAAACCGCCGGCGAAACTCACCAGGCAGAACACGACTACGGCGACCAGGCCGAGCACCATACCGGCGCCGGCCAGCCGGATCACCCACCCCTGGTCGAGGTGGCGCTTCGGCGCCGGCTTCTGGACGAACGGCGTGCCGATCGGGCTCGCCGTGCCGCCTTGTTGTTGGACCATGTTCGTCCCGCCCCTACCCGGAGAGATGGAAATTGCCGGAGGTGCCGTAGATGGCCAGCGACATCAGCAGCGTCACCGTGACGACTGCGATCAGCGAGGCCCGCACCGCATTACCTACCGCCACGCCTACGCCGACCGGTCCGCCCGCGGCGTTGTAGCCGTAGTAGGTGTGGATCAGCATGACCGCCATGGCCATGAAGATCGCCTGTGCGAAGGACCAGAGGATGTCGCTGGGGATCAGGAAGGTCGAGAAGTAGTGGTCGTACACACCGGCCGACTGCCCGTAGATCTGCACCGTCGCGAAGCGCGAGGCGATGAACGAGGCGATGACCGCCAGTGAGTACAACGGGATGATGGCGAGGATGCCCGCCAGCATGCGGGTGCCCACCAGGAAGGGGATGGGCCGGATGGCCATCACCTCGAGGGCGTCGATCTCTTCGGAGACGCGCATGGCCCCCAATTGTGCCGTGGTTCCCGCGCCCAGCGTCGCCGCCAGGCCGATGCCCGAGATGACCGGCGCCGCAATGCGAACGTTGATGAACGCCGCGAAGAAGCCGGTGAGGGCCTCGACGCCGATATTGCCGAGCGAGCTGTAGCCCTGCACGGCGATGGTGCCACCCGCGGCCAGGGTCAGGAAGCCGACGATCACGACGGTGCCGCCGATGACCGCGAGAGCGCCGGTGCCCATGGAGATCTCGGCGATCAGCCGGATGGTCTCGGTGCGGTAGTGCACCAGTGCCTTCGGCACCGAGGCGATCGAGCGCCCGTAGAACACCGCGTGCTTGCCGACCGAGTCGAGCGCGTCGGTGAAGCGCTGAAAGCGCTTGGTCACCTTGGGAAAACGAGACTGGATTACGAAAGCCATCTGATCACCGAGCCGCGAACTTGATGCTGATGGCGGTCATCACGACATTGATGACGAACAGCGCCATGAAGGCGAACACGACCGTCTGGTTGACGGCGTCGCCGACACTCTTGGGACCGCCCTTGACGTTCAGGCCCAGGTAGCACGCGACCAGTCCGGCGACGAGACCGAACAGCATGGCCTTCACCTCGGAGATGACGAGCTCCGGGAGGTGGGTCAGCAGGGTGATGCCGTTGACGAACGCGCCCGGGTTCACGCCCTGCAAGAAGACCGAGAACACGAAACCGCCCAGGATGCCGATCGCGGACACCAGGCCGTTGAGCAAGAAGGCCACGAACATCGAGGCCAGCACGCGCGGAACCACCAGGCGCTGAATCGGATCGATGCCGAGCACCTTCATCGCGTCGATCTCTTCGCGGATGGTGCGGGCGCCGAGGTCGGCGCAGATGGCCGTAGCGCCCGCGCCGGCGACGATGAGCACCGTGACCATCGGGCCGATCTGGGTGATCGCGCCGAAGGCCGCACCCGCGCCCGAAAGGTCGGCCGCACCGATCTCGCGCAAAAGAATGTTGAGCGTGAAAACCACGAGCACGGTGAACGGAATCGCCACCATCAGCGTGGGAAACATGGAGACCCTGGCGATGAACCAGGACTGATCGATGAATTCCCGTCGCTGGAACGGGGGCCGTACTGCGGCGCGAGCGACCGCGCCGGCGAGTTCGAAGAACCCTCCGACCGCCCGCAGCGGTACGGCAAGGACTTCATTCATTCCCGCTATTCCTCCTGCCCCTGCCTAGCGATAGCAACCGAAATCTGAATGTGATCTCGGTCCCGCCGAAGATTAGAACACGTTCTCATACGGTTCGGGAAGGTTTCCAATGCTTTGAACAGGCTCTCTTTCTGAACTGGTGTCCAGTTTCAAGAACATGTTCAGGTGAGCCTAACCGTCAGAGGTATGCCGCATTGTGAGGCGACACACATAGTTGATCCCCATTCCTACCAATGATCGATCTCGCGATCAACCGCGGGGTCGGGGGCCGGGTCTGTCAAGCGGACACGCGGCCCCCGCACGGGGAATCGAGGTGAAAACCTCAGCCCAGATCCTTCAGAGAGGAAGCCGAGAAAGTGGCGTCCGACGCCCGGTCCGCGAAGTAGCCGCCGAGGCTCTCGGCCAGGCCCTCACGGGTGAACTCGCCGACGGCGTCGAAGCGCTGCTCGACGACGGGGGCCGCCATCAGGGCCACCATCGGGCCGTAGACGACGAACAGCTGGCCGGTGATCTTCTCGGCCGCCGGGGAGGCCAGGAAGGCCACCAGGCGCGCGACGTGATCGGGCGACAGCGGGTCCGGGCCCTCGTCGGGGGCCGCCGAGAACACGTTCTCGGTCATGGCGGTACGCGCGCGGGGAGCAATCGCGTTGGCGCGCACGCCGACCTGCTCCAGGGCACGGGCCGCGGACAGAGTCAGCGCGGTGATACCGGCCTTGGCCGCACCGTAGTTCGCCTGACCGGCAGGGCCGAGCAGACCGGCCTCGGAGGAGGTGTTGATGATGCGCCCGTAGACGGGGGCACCGGTCTCCTTGAACTTGGCGCGCCAGTAGGCGGCCGCGTTGCGGGTCAGCAGGAAGTGCCCGCGCAGATGCACGGCGACGACCGCGTCGAAGTCCTCGTCGGACATGTTGAACAACATCTTGTCCCGGGTGATCCCGGCATTGTTGACCACGATGTCCAGGCCGCCGAGGGACTCCTCGGCGGTACGGATGATGGCATCGGCGGTGGACCGCTCGGCAATGCTGCCGCCGACGAACTCCGCCTTCACACCCAGCGCCCGGATATCGGCGAGGGTTGCGCTGACCGCGTCGTTCTCGGCAAGGTCGTTGACAATGATCGACGCGCCCGCGCGGGCCAGCTCGAGGGCTTCGGCCCGGCCGAGCCCGGCGCCGGCACCGGTAACGACGGCAACCCGGCCGGAAAGACTCACATCAGATTCGCTCACGAGGGCGACTCTAGAACGTGTTCCACCCGCCGGGCAAGGACCGGTCCCGGCGGGCGGCGCCGGCCTCAGACCAGCTTCAGCGCGGCCTTGGGGCATTGCGCCACGGACGACTCGATGTCCTTGCGGTTGTCCTCGGTGACCGCGACCTCGTTGACGTGCAAGTTGTCGTCGTCATCGAGATCGAACACGTCAGGGGCGATTCCAACGCAGATCCCGTTCGCTTCGCACTGATCGAAATCGACGATGACCTTCATAGTTCTCTCCTTCAACACAGGTTCTCTCCGAGCCTAACAAGCAGACCCCCGCCCGGAACAGCAAAGTAGCCCTAACCGGAACCAATACTGGAACATGTTTCACTCGCGTGCGATGATCGGCAGAACCGAGAAACGAAGGCTAGAGGTACTGCTATGCGTATCGCCTACACGCCGCAACAGGAACAGCTGCGTGCCGAGCTGCGTGACTATTTCACCAAGCTCATCACTCCCGAACGGCGGCAAGCGCTTTCGGCCCAGACCGGAGAGTACGGCGAGGGCAATGTCTACCGTGAGGTCGTCGAGGAGATGGGCCGCGACGGCTGGCTCGCCCTGGGCTGGCCCAAGGAGTACGGCGGCCAGGACCGGTCCACCATGGATCAGCTGATCTTCACCGACGAGGCCGCCATCGCGGGCGCCCCGGTGCCGTTCCTGACCATCAACTCGGTCGCGCCGACCATCATGCACTACGGCACCGAAGAGCAGAAGAAGTTCTTCCTGCCCAAGATCGCCGCCGGTCAGCTGCACTTCGCCATCGGCTATTCGGAGCCCGGCGCCGGCACCGACCTGGCCTCGCTGCGCACCTCCGCGGTCCGCGACGGCGACGACTGGATCATCAACGGCCAGAAGATGTGGACCTCCCTCATCGCCTACGCCGACTACGTGTGGCTGGCCGCCCGGACCGATCCGAGCGCCAAGAAGCACAAGGGCATCTCGATGTTCATCATGCCGACCGACGCCGAGGGCTTCTCCTGGACGCCGGTGCACACCATGGCCGGTCCGGACACCTCCGCCACCTACTACCAGGACGTGCGGGTCAAGCACTCCGACATGGTGGGCCCGGAGAACGGCGGCTGGGCGCTGGTCACCAACCAGCTCAACCACGAGCGCGTCGCGCTGACCTCCTCCGCGCCGCTGGCCCTGGCCGTCGCCCAGGTCACCGAGTGGGCGCGCAACACCAAGACCGCCAACGGCCAGCGCGTCATCGACCAGGAATGGGTGCAGATCTCGCTGGCCCGCATCCACGCCAAGGTCGAATACCTGAAGCTGACCAACTGGGAGATCGCCTCGCGCGCCGACCAGGGCGGCGACGCCGCGCCGCGGCCGTGGGACGCCTCCGCCACCAAGGTGTACGGCACCGAACTGGCCACCGAGGCCTACCGGGCGCTGATGGAGATCCTCGGCCCGCAGGCCTACCTGCGCCAGGACTCGGCCGGCTCGCAGCTGCGCGGCCGCCTCGAGCGCATGCACCGCGCCTGCCTGATCCTCACCTTCGGCGGCGGCACCAACGAGGTGCAGCGCGACATCATCGCCATGACCGCCCTCAAGCAGCCCGCCGCCGCGCGCTAACCGAAACCAAGGTACCCATCATGGATTTCACCCTCACCGAGGCGCAGCAGGATCTGGCCCGCCTCACCGCCGAGGTCACCGGCAAGCTGGTCACCGCCGACCGGCTGCGTGAGCTCGACAAGAACACCGACGCCGACGGCAACCGCACCGTGCGCTTCGACTCCGGCCTGTGGGACTCGCTCGCCGAGACCGGCGTGCTGGCCGCGGCCCTGCCGGAGAGCGTGGGCGGCAGCGACTTCGGCGTGCTCGAGCAGACCGCGATCCTGCGCGAGATCGGCAAGTCCGTCGCCCCCGTGCCCTACCTGTGGTCGATCGTGCTCGGCGCGGGCGCGCTCGCGCAGTTCGGTTCCGCCGCCCAGCGCGAGCTGGCCGCCCAGGCCGCGACCGGCGAGATCATCCTCACCGCCGCGCTGAGCGAGGAGCGCAACTGGGAGCCGGCCAAGCCCGTCACCACCGCCATCGCGGGCGACGGCTGGCAGCTCACCGGCCTCAAGACCACCGTGCCCTTCGCCCGCCAGGCGGCGCGAATCCTGGTGTCCGCCAGCGTCGACGGCGCCCCCGCCGTCTTCCTGGTCGACCCGTCGCACGCCTCGGTGCGCATCGAGGACCAGATCGTCACCGACCGCTCCCCCGAGGCCGAGGTCGAATTCGCCGGCACCCCCGCCGAACTGGTGGGCACCCTCGAACAGGGCGGCGAGGTCCTGACCTGGCTGCTGGAGCGGGCCTGGCTCGGCCTGGCCGCCACCCAGCTCGGCGTGGTCGAGAAGGGCCTGGAACTGGTCGCCGACTACGCCCGCGAGCGCGAGCAGTTCAACCGCAAGATCGGTAGCTTCCAGGCCGTGGCCCAGCGCCTCGCCGACGGCTACATCGACGTGCAGGGCGTGCGCCTGGCCGTGCAGCAGGCGGCCTGGCGGATCGCCGAGGGCCTGCCCGCCACCGCCGAGGTGCACACCGCCAAGTTCTGGGCCGCCGAGGCCGGACACCGCGTCGCCCACACCGTGGTGCACGTGCACGGCGGCGTCGGCATCGACCGCGACCACATCGTGAACCAGTACTTCACGGCGGCCAAGCACAACGAGTTCGCACTCGGTGGCGCGACCGATCACCTGCGCGCCCTGGGCTCCCTGCTCGCCGACGCGCAGTAGGAACGAACAGCTCCCCCGGCCCGGTTGGGCCTGGAGACTCGGCCGACCCTGCAAACGCGGCCGACGGCGAGGCGGTGGCTCCCATACCGGCCACTGCCTCGCCGTTTCCGTGTCGCCACCTCGCCGTTCTCCGTGCCGGGGAACGGTTTACGCCGTCACGGCACCAGCGGACCCGCGAGGACCTGCTTGCCCTCCGCCCAGTTCCCCTGCCAGCTGAGCGCGGCGTCGTCGGGCTCCTTGCGCGCCCACAGCGCCAGCAGCAGATCCGAGGCGGTGCCGGAGAGTTCGGCCACCGGCGCGCCCGGGCCGTAGGTCCAGCTGTCGCCGGTGTCGGTGGCGCGCACGCTGATCGCCGCGGTCGGCTCGCTCGCCAGGCCGCGCAGGATCATGCGGGGCGCGAACAGTTCGAACACCTCGGTCACGCCGTCGGAGGCGAGCGCCGGATCGAACGCCTCGGCCGCGCCCAGCGCGTCCTGTCCGTCCCACAGGTGCATGAGGGTCTCCTGCGCGCGTCGGCGCTGCCAGAAGCCGACCTTGCGCGGCATCTGCGAGGTGAAGGTCCAGGCCGGAGTCTCGGGATCGACCGACAGGGCGTCGATCATCGCCTTCGCCGTGCCGTCGTACCAGGTCCGCAGCCCTGCCGCGTCCTTGGGCGCGGGCTCGCCCTGAAAGTCGCCCCGCTGCTCCAGGACCGCCGCGGTCACCCACAGATTCCCCTGACCGACATGGTCGACCAGGTCGTAGAAGGTCCAGTCGCCGCAGGCCGGGACGGGCGCGGACAGCTCGACCTCCGGCGTGATCAGTTCGCCGAACTCGTTCAACTTCTCGCGCACAACGGCCAGGAAATCCATGCGGCTCACGCTAAACAGAGAAACCGCAGCGTGCCAGCCATATCCGGCCGGTGGCACGCGAAATTCGGCCAAACCTCCGGTGTCGCGCGGATGCTCAGGACTCGAGTTCGCGCACCGAGAAGACCCGCTCCCCCACCTGTTCGGGGTGTTCGGGCGACGGTTCCAGCTCGCGCAGCAGCGCCTCTCCGCGCGCGTCGCGGCGGATGGCGCGGCCCAGCTCGGCGGCCGCGCGATAGTGGGCCGGGGTGCGCAGGGTGTGGCGGACGGCCCGGGCGATGCGCTGCGGAGTGGCGGTGCGCGGCAAGACGATTCCGGCGTCGTGACCACGGACGCGGGCGGCGTTGTCGGCATTGTCGCGTCCGTGCGGGAGGACCACGACCGGCAGGTCGGCGGCGAAGGATTTCATCAGCGTGCCGTGGCCGCCGTGGGTGACGACCAGGCTGGCGTGGCGCATGAGCTCGCGGTGCGGGGCGTCGCGCAGGACCGACACATTGTGGGGCACACGGAGTTCGGCGGGATCGATCGCGGGGCCCGTGGTGATGACGCCGCGCACGGGTAGCTGGCCCAGGGCCTCGGAAATCCTTTGCAGGCAGTCGGTTTGATGCTGGAACGTGGTGGACAGCGCGACCAGCACCAGCGGATCGCCGCCGTCGGTCTGGGTCCAGGTGGTGTCGGTGACCCAGTCGGGTTCGTCGAGGATGGGGCCGACCCAGCGCACCCCGTCGGGTCCCTGACCCGGGAAATCGAAAGCGGCACTGGACAAGACGAGCTGGCGGCGGGCCAGTCGCGCCTGATCCTGGTAGTGCGCCAGACGTTCCAGCCCGAAATCCGAGCGCAGGGCGTTGAGCTTGGGTAGCAGCTCCTCGTCCCAGCGCCGCTGCACCAGCGAACCGACCAAGCGGTCACGTAGCCGCCCGACCGGTCCGTGCGCGGGCGTGAAGCCGGTGCCCGGCGGCGGACCACCCTCCACGGGTAGCGGATAGACACCCGGGATCAGCACCGAGAACGGCGTCTCACAGGCCTGCGCGGCGACCATGGCGCCGAAGGCGAAGAACGAGGCCAGCACCAGATCGGGCCGATTCGCGTCGATCTCGTCGGCGGTGTCGCGCGCGAACCCGGCCCCGGCCCGGAGGCGCAGCCGCGCGCCGGTCGCGGCCACCGACTCGGCCAGCGATTCCTCCGCCAGCACCGTCACCCGATGGCCCCGGCGTACCAGCCGCCGCACCACCCCCAGCTCCGGCGGAACCGTTCCCCCGCTGCCGGTGAGAGCGATCAGATAGCTGTGGCTCATCGGGCACCTCCACCGGCAACTCTCGCACGACCGATGAGTTTCCCGCACCCGCTTCGTCCTCATCAGTACATCGAATGAGAGGGGAACGCGCCACCATGCCGAGCAAGATGATCTTCATCAATCTGCCCGTCGCCGACCTGGACCGGTCCAAGCGCTTCTACGAGTCCGTCGGCTGGAAGGTGAATCAGGACTTCACCGACGGCAATGCCGCCTGCATCGTGGTCGACGACAACATCTGCGTCATGCTGCTGACGCACGAGTTCTTCACCACCTTCGGCCGCCGCCCGCTGGGCGACACCCGCGGCACCGTCGGCAGTGTCTACGCGCTCGCCCTGGGCAGCAACCATGAGGTCGACGCGCTGGTGGAGGCCGCCCTCGCCGCGGGCGGCCAGGAGGAGGTCAGTGCGGACCGGCGGGCCCAGGAGGCCGAGGTCGGCATGTACAGCCGCACCTTCCTCGACCCCGACGGCCACCAGTGGGAGCCGTTCTACATGGCTTATCCTGTGTGATCGATGCGCGCCGACAGTCCCGAGTCCGAAGGCCCCCACGGGATATCACTCGGCGCGTACCTCAAGCGGGAGCGACTCCGCCGCGGCATGACCCAGCGCGCCGTCGCCGAGGCGCTGCACATGTCCCGCAGCGGCTACGAGAAGATCGAGAACGGCCAGCGCCTCCCGCATCCCGGCATGCTCAACGCGCTGGCCGCGCTCTTCGAGATCCCGGTGAACCGGCGGCGGGTGCTGTGGTCCATCGCCACCGGCGACGACCTGTCGGTGTCGGCCGCCGCCGGAGGTTCGGTGACCGACGGCATGCTGACCTTCATGCGCAATCTGCGCGGACCCGCCTCGCTGCACCAGGTGCCGGAGAACAACATCCTCGCCGCCAATACCGCTGCGGTCCGGCTGTTCCCGTGGCTGGACCCGCGGCTCGGCTCCCGGGACCGGCCGCTCAATGTCATCGTCGCCACGATGAACGACCCGCGCGCCGGCCGATACATGGTGAACTGGGTCGATTTCATCCACCGCCTGGTCTTCGGCCTGACCGAGTATTCGCTCGCCAACACCCCCGCCGACCGGGTCCGCGAGATCCGCGAAGCCTGCCGGGCCAGCCCCGAGTTCGACCGGGTCTGGAACACCCCGTGCCCGCCCGCCGTGCTCGCCGATGACACCGTCCTGCTGCGCGACCCCGACACCGGCGCCGTCACCGAGTACCAGATCGACTGTCTGCGCTGGGCTTTCCCGCACCGCGACGCGGAGCTGTTCACGCTGTCCCCGCGCGGCATCGACCCCGCCACCGCGGATCCGGACACCTCGGACATCATCCTCTGGTGATCCGCAAATCCGCGGGCCACCCAATGCGGGTGACTTCCTGATCTTGATCTCGAGCGGCCGGGCGGCGAGGGTAGGAGAGCCGCGGGCCGGGTTCATGTCTACATGTCTGGACGGGAGGGGATCGGCCCGCGGAACACCCCCGCGCGCCCGGGCCGTGACAGCTTCCTGCCAACCGATGAACCCGCGCTCCATCCCCGCGAAAGCGAGGGTGGGCCCATGGCTTTCACTGTTGCGGACCTGTTCGAGCACGCGGTCGACGCGGTCCCGGAGCGGACCGCCCTCATCTGCGAAGACCGGCGACTCACCTACCGCGAACTCGACGACCGCGCCAACCGGCTCGCCCACCACCTGGCCGCCCGCGGCATCGGAGCCGGCGACCACGTCGGCGTCTACTCACGCAATTCCATCGAGGCGCTGGAAACGATGCTCGCGACCTACAAACTGCGGGCCGTCTCGGTGAGCGTGAATTATCGGTACGTGGCCGACGAGGTGCGCTACCTCGTCGGCAACGCGGATTTGAAAGCAATTATCCACGAAGCGAAATTCGGGGAAATCATTTCCGAGGTTCGCGAATCCGCGACCGGCCTCACCGAAACCCTCGCCATCGGACCCGATTACGACGACGCGCTGGCCGCGCACTCTCCCGACCGGGATTTCGGTCCCCGCAGCGGCGACGATCTGTACATCCTCTACACGGGCGGCACCACCGGCCTGCCCAAGGGCGTCATGTGGCGGCATGAGGACGTCTGGCGGGCACTCGGCGGTGGCATCAACCATGTCACCGGCGAATACGTCTCGGACGAATGGGCATTGGCGGCCGATGCCCGGTCCGCGCCCGAGGGCATCGTCATGGCCCCGCTCTCGCCGCTCATCCACGGCGCGGCCCAGTGGGCGACGTTCCTCGCCCTGAACTCGGGCGGCACAGTGGTTTTCGTGCCACAGTTCGACGCCGACGAGGTCTGGCGGGTGGTGGCGAAGCACCGGGTCAATGTGCTGACCGTGGTCGGCGACGCCATGGCCAAGCCGCTGCTCGAGGCGTATCACGCGGGGCGGTACCAGGTTCCGTCCCTGTGGGCGTTCAGCAGTCACGCCGCGCTGTTCTCGCACTCACTGAAACAGCAGTACCTCGCGACCTTCCCGAATCTGTTGGTCACCGACGTGATCGGGTCGTCGGAGAGCGGCAGCACCGGACTGTCCACGGTCACCAAGGATTCCGACCACACGCAGGGCCCGCGGGTCAAGTTCGGGGCGCAGTCCGCGCTACTGGACGACGACGGCCGCCTCGTGCCGCCCGTCCCCGGAGCCGTCGGCCGGATGGCGCGGACCGGGCACGTGCCGATCGGGTACTACAAGGACCCGGAGAAGACGAAGACCATCTTCGTCGAGGTCGACGGCAAACGGTATGTGGCGCCGGGTGATTACGCCCGTTACGAGGCCGATGGCACCGTCACCCTGCTCGGGCGCGGCTCCGAGTGCATCAATACCGGTGGCGAGAAGGTGTTCCCCGAGGAGGTCGAGACGGCGCTCAAATCGCACCCGGACGTCTTCGACACACTGGTGATCGGCATCCCGCACGAACGGTTCGGGCAGACCGTCGCCGCGGTGGTGCAGCCGCGGACCGGGACCGCGATCGATCTCACCGCACTCGACGCCCACGTGCGGACCAAGGTCGCGGGATACAAAGCGCCACGCGGCTATTGGCTGGTCGGCACGGTCATGCGGCAGCCGAGCGGCAAGGCGAACTATCCCGCCGCCAAACGGTTCGCGGCCGAGCACCCCGAGGACCTGCGCACACCCCGCTGATCAGCACCGTGGCCGGCTGATCAGCCCAGCAGCCCGAGCTCCCGCACCCGCACCCCGAGTTGGAAGCGGGTGCTCACCTCGAACCGAGTCATGAGCTGGGCGACATAGCGCCGGTAGGTGCGCAGCGACACCCCCAGTGCCCGGGCCGCGGTCTCGTCCTTCGCCCCGGCGTACAGCTGCTCGACCACCGCGAGCGCCACCACGTCCAGGCCGTCCCGCACCTCCAAGTGGTCGTGCAGGTCACGCGCGGAATGCCAGGTGCGGGTGGCGAACTGGTGCACCACCCCGAGCAGCGCGGGTTCGGCCACCAGGTATCCGCGCGGCGCCTCCCCCGGCGCGGCCGACCACAGCGCCGCCCGCTCACGATCGACGATCAGCGCATTGCAGAACTCGGTATCGGTGACCCGGATCCGCGAGCCGAGAGTGAACTGGCGTAGCACCGACTGGCGGCCCCGGCTGCTCACGTACGCGGCCGACAGCAGCACCCGCACCTGTTTCCCCGCCTCGTGCAACTGCCGGAAAACCGTGTCCTCCGCGCGGTATTCGGTCTCCGGCCGCACCGGGCGGGCGATGGCCATGACGGCCTCGTGCCGTGCCCCCACCAGCATGCGGCGCAGGTTCTGCGCCCACCGCTCGTCCGCGTGCAACTCGACCGTCATGCGCCCCTCCCCGGACTCCCTTGGCGGAGAGCCTAGTTCGGGCGAAGCTCCATGGGGAGGCCGAAGAGGGGGAACAGCTTCTCGGTGTCGAGGAAGAAGGTGAGGCCGGAGATGCGGTCGCCGGAGAGTTCCAGCGTGGTGATGGACCACGGGATCCAGACGCCGGGCTCGTCGCCGGGCTTGTAGTGGCCGAAGGCGGGCAGGCCGTTCGCGCCCTCCAGCGGCACCATGCGGGAATCGCGGCAGGCCTGGCCGGTGCCGAGCATGAAGGCGGCCACGTTCTCGGGGCCGGACACCCACAGCGAGAACGGCGGCATGGACAGGGCCACATCGGCTTTCAGCAGCTCGGTCAGGGCGCTCATGTCGTAGGCCTCGAAGGCCTTCACGAAGTCGTCGACCAGCTTGCGCTGCTGCTCGTCGCGCTCGTCGAAGGGATCGGAGACGGTGGCGGTCTCCTGCACCTTCGACATGGTGGCGCGGGCGCGCTGCAGGGCGCTGTTCACCGAGGCGGGCGAGACGTTCAGCATGTCCGCGGTCTCACCGGCGGAGAAGCGCAGCACCTCACGCATGATGAGGATGGCGCGCTGGCTGGCGGGCAGGTGCTGCACGGCGGCGACGAAGGCCAGGCGCAGGGTGTCCTTGGTGCTGGCGGCCTCGGCGGGGTCGGCGCCGAAGGCGAGCGCGTTCGGAATCGGTTCCACCCACACGTAATCCGGCTCCGGCGCGGGCAACTGCGAATCGGGAGTCGAAGGTCCGTTGAGGTCCATGGGCCGGGCCCGGCGCTGCGGGCCGTCCAGCATGTCCAGACAGACATTGGTGGCGATCTTGTACAGCCAGGAGCGGACGCTGGCCCGGCCCTCGAACGAGTCGTAGGACTTCCAGGCCCGCGTGAAGGTCTCCTGCACCGCGTCCTCGGCCTCGAACGAGGACCCGAGCATTCGATACGCGTAGGCGCACAGTTCGCGCCGATGCCCCTCGAAAGTCCGCAGTACGTCATCCGATACGGTGCCGCCCACCTTCTCGCTCATGCCAGACAGCCTGACACAACCCACCGACAACAAACACCCATCGAAACGATCAGTGCCCGCCTGCGACGGCAGGCGGGCACTGACTTCTCATGACCTACTTGGTGGTCGGGGCCTGGGCGTGGTCGTCGGCCTCGCGGGCCTCGGTCTGCGCCTTGGCCCACTTGTAGTCGGGCTTGCCGGCGGGCGAACGCTTGATCTCGTCCACGTACCACAGGCTGCGCGGCATCTTGTAGGAGGAGATCTCCTTGACCAGGGTGGGACGCAGTTCCTCGAGGGTCGGGCGGGTGCCGTCGGTGCACTGCACGACCGCGACGACGCGGTGGCCCCAGCGCTCGTCGGGAACGCCCACGACCAGCGCGTCGAAGACGTCCGGGTGCGCCTTGAGCGCGCCCTCGACCTCTTCCGGGAAGATCTTCTCGCCACCGGAGTTGATGGACACCGAACCACGGCCGAGCATGGTGACGGTGCCGTCCTCCTCCACCCGGGCGAAGTCGCCGGGGATGGAGTAGCGGACGCCGTCGAAGGTCTTGAAGGTCTCGGCGGTCTTCACCGGGTCGTTGTAGTAGCCGACCGGAATGTTGCCGGTGCGCGCGAGCAGGCCGACCTGGCCGGAGCCGGCGACGACCTCGTTGCCTTCCTCGTCGATGACCTTGGTGGACCCGTCGATCTTCACCCGCGGGCCGCCGGTGTGGGTCGCGCCCTTGGTGGCCACGGCCAGACCGCCGAAGCCGGTCTCGGAGGCGCCGATGGAGTCGGTGATGAGCGCGTTCGGGAACTTCTCGATGAACTGGTCCTTGAGCGCCGGCGAGAACAGCGCGGCGCTGCTGGCCAGCACCCACATGCTCGAATGCTGGTACGGCTGGCCGGTTTCCGGGTTGCCCTGGGCCAGCGCGTCGAGCAGCGGGCGAGCCATGGCGTCACCGACGATGAAGATCATGTTGACGCCGTGGCGCTCCACGGCCCGCCACACGCCGTGCCCGCTGAACTCGGGCAGCATGACGGCGGTGCCGCCGTCGAACAGGCTGTGCAGGGTGGCGGTGAACGCGCCGCCGTGGATCAGCGGCGGGATCGGGTAGCGCACCATCGGCGCGTTGCCGCTGGCGCCGCCCTTGGCCTGCTCCCACTCGTCCTCGATGAAGACGCCGGTGTAGAAGTTGATGCCACCGCCGAGGACGCGCCACCAGTCCTCCTGGCGCCACATGACGCCCTTGGGCATGCCGGTGGTGCCGCCGGTGTAGATCATCATGATGTCGTCGGAGGAGCGCTCGTCGAAGTCGCGCTCGCCGTGCGAGCCGGCCAGCACCGCTTCGTATTCGCCCGCGCCGGGGGGCAGCGGCAGGTCGGTGCCGTCCTCGACGGTGACGACCGACTTGATCTTCGGCGTGTTCGGCAGCACGTTGGCCACCTTGTCGGAATAGCGACGCTCGTGCAGCAGCGCGACCATGTCCGAGTTCTCGAAGATGTACTGCAACTCGTTCTCAACGTAGCGGTAGTTCACGTTGATCATGACTGCCCGCGCCTTGAAGATGGCCACCATGGCCTCGACGGCCTCGATGGTGTTGCGCGAGTAGACGCCGACCTTGTCACCCGGCTGCACTCCCTGTTCCTGCAGGTAGTGCGCCAGCCGGTTGGCACGGTCCTCCAGCTCGGCGTAGGTGACCGAGCGGGTGTCGTCAACCAGCGCGACACGTTCCGGCATGAGGTCGATGGTGTGCTCGACAAGGTCCGCAATGTTGTAGCTCACAGGGACCAAAATAGAACGTGTTCTTGTGTGTGACAAGCCACTGTTTTCGCTCACGTCCCGCTGAGCGGACGTGCCCCCGCTCTCACAGTACGGCGACGTACGTCCCGCGGGGGACAAACGAGAAGAGCGCACCCCGCTCAGCGAGGCGCGCTCCGCACCGGATCACGACCGATTACGACTCGATGAGCGGCTTCAACCGTTCGAACTGCTCCACGTCGCGGACGCCGACCAGCATCATGGTGACGCCCGCCTGCTCCCACACCTTCAGCTGCTCACGCACCTGCGCCTCGTTGCCGATGATGGTGGTGTCGAGGATCAGCTCGTCGGGCACCACCGCCGCGGCCTCCTCCTTGCGGCCGGTGCGGAAGAGCCGGGTGATCTCGTCGACCTGCTCGCCGTAACCCATGCGCCGGTACACCTCGGCGTGGAAGTTGAGCTCCTCCGCGCCCATGCCGCCGATGTAGAGCGCCATGAACGGCCGCAGCCGATCCAGTTCGGCCTTGGGGTCGTCGGTGAGGATGACCTGCGCGGTGGCCGCGATCTCGAAGTCCTCGCGCGAGCGCCGCGCGCCCGGCCGGGAGAAGCCCTCGTCGAGCCATTCGTTGTACATGTCGGCCAGCCGCGGCGTGTAGTAGATGGCCAGCCAGCCGTCCGCGATCTCCGCGGTCATCGCGACGTTCTTCGGGCCTTCGGCGCCCAGCCAGATCGGGATGTCCGAGCGCAGCGGGTGGGTGATCGGCTTGAGCGGCTTGCCGAATCCGGTGGCGCCCGGGCCGTTGTAGGGCAGCGGATAGTGCGGGCCCGCACTGGTCACCTTGCCCTCGCGGGCGAGCACCTGCCGCACGATCGAGACGTACTCACGGGTGCGCGCGAGGGGCTTGCCGAAGGGCTGGCCGTACCAGCCCTCGACCACCTGCGGGCCGGAGACGCCGAGCCCGAGGATGTGCCGGCCACCGCTGAGGTGGTCGATGGTCAGCGCGGCCATGGCGGTCGCGGTGGGGGTGCGGGCCGACATCTGCACCACCGAGGTGCCCAAACGCACCCGGCTGGTGTCGGAGCCGTACCAGGCCAGCGGGGTGAAGGCGTCCGAGCCCCACGACTCGGCGGTGAAGACGGCGTCGAATCCGGTCTCCTCCGCGGCCGCGATCAGCTCCCGCGTGTTGGCGGGCGGCTGCGCGCCCCAATATCCCAGTTGCAAGCCAAAGCGCATTACTGGATCTCCTTTCGCACCAGAGCGGAGCGCTCCATGGTTACGCTCCGCTGCCTCCTCCGCGCCTGACCGCTCAGGCGCGGAGGTTCCTTCCTAGAACATTCGGGACCGGTCGTCAGGGCCGCAGCCCGTACTCTTGCCACCGTCACTAGAACCTGTTCTACTCGATCTCGTGACTCTGGGGAACACCGAAGTACTGTCCGCACCGCTGCGGATGCAATTCGACTACACCCGCTCCACCGGTCCGACCATCGGGCGCTTCCTCACGGAACTGCGTGCCGGCAAGGTCATCGGGGTGCGGGGTTCCGATGGGCGCGTGATCGTGCCGCCCGCGGAATACGATCCGAAGACCGCCGAACCGCTGACGGAATTCGTCGACGTCTCCGACGTCGGCACCGTGCAGACCTGGTCCTGGGTGGCCGAGCCGCTCCCGAGCCAGCCGTTCGACCGGCCCTTCGCCTACGCGCTGATCAAGCTGGACGGCGCCGACACCGCCATCCTGCACGCGGTGGATGTGGCGAGCCCCGCCGACATCAGCACCGGCATGCGCGTGCGGGCCCGCTGGGCGGCCGAGCGCACCGGCGACATCCACGACATCGTGGCCTTCGAACCGGGCGAGACCTCCGCCCCCGCACCGGCTTCCACCGCCGACGCGGATCCGGTCACCGGCATCGTGACCCCGGTCGACTTCTCGATCAAGCACACCGCCGCACCGCAGGAAGCCGTCTTCCTGAAGGGCCTGATGGAGGGCAAGCTGCTCGGCGCGCGCGCCAACCTCGACGGCAAGGTGTACTTCCCACCGCGTGGCGCCGACCCGCGTGACGGCTCGCCGACCGACGACTTCGTCGAGGTGTCCGACAAGGGCATCGTGACCACCTTCTGCATCGTGAACGTGCCGTTCATGGGCCAGCGCCTGAAGCCGCCGTACGTGGCCGCCTACGTGCTGCTCGACGGCGCCGACATCCCGTTCCTGCACCTGGTGCTCGGCGTCGAGGCGAACGAGGTCCGGATGGGCATGCGGGTCGAGGCCGTCTGGAAGCCGCGTGAGGAGTGGGGCCTGTCCATGGCCAATATCGACCACTTCCGGCCCACCGGCGAACCCGACGCCGACTACGACAGCTTCGCGCACCACCTGTAGAGAGGCGCTGAAATACCTTGAGTAACACAGCAACCGACATCGCGGTGGTGGGCTTCGCCCACGCGCCGCACGTGCCGGAGACCTTCGGCACCACCAATGGCGTGGAGATGCTCGCGCCGTGCTTCCAGGAGCTCAAGCAGAAGCTCGGCGTCGGCGTGGCCGATATCGACTTCTGGTGCTCGGGCTCCTCGGATTACCTTGCGGGCCGCGCGTTCTCGTTCATCTCGGCGATCGACTCCATCGGCGCGGTGCCGCCGATCAACGAGTCGCACGTGGAGATGGACGCGGCCTGGGCGCTGTACGAGGCGTGGGTGAAACTCCGCTCCGGACAGGCGCAGACCGCGCTGGTCTACGGCTTCGGCAAGTCCTCGGCCGGCACCCTGCGCCAGATCCTGGGTCTGCAGACCGACCCGTACCTGGTCGCGCCGCTGGGCGTGGACTCGCTGTCCATGGCCGGGCTGCAGGCCCGCGCGGGCCTGGACGCGGGCCGCTGGACCGAGGCCGACATGGCCGCGGTGGCCGCCCGCACCACCGGCGGTGACATCGACAAGCTGCTGGCCGCGCCGAAGATCAACGATCCGCTGCGCGCCCATGACGTCGCCCCCATCACCGACGGCGCGGCCGCCATCGTGCTGGCCGTCGGCGACCGGGCCCGCGAACTGTGCGAGCGTCCGGCCTGGCTGACCGGTATGGCGCACTACATCGACTCCCCCGTGCTGGGCGCCCGCGACCTGACCGTCTCGGACTCCGCGGCCAAGGCGGCCAACGCCGTGACCGGCGGCGACGCCGGCGGTTTCGATGTCGCCGAACTGCACGCACAGTTCACCCACGAGGAGCTGATCCTGAAGCAGGCCATCGGCCTGAACGGGAACACCCGGATCAACCCGTCCGGCGGCGCGCTGTCGGGCAACCCCATGTTCGCGGCCGGCTTGGAGCGCATCGGCTTCGCCGCCCGGGAAATCATCAATGGCACCGCGAATCGCGCACTGGCGCATGCCGCCAGCGGCCCCGCGTTGCAGCAGAACCTCGTGGCCACCCTGGAGGCACGTTCATGAGCTACGCAGCTGCCGTCCTCGGCACCGGTCAGACCCATCACGTGACCAAACGGTCCGATGTATCGATGGCCGGAATGATCCGCGAGGCCATCGACCGGGCGCTCACGGACTCCGGCCTGACCATGGCCGATATCGACGCCGTGGTCATCGGTAAGGCCCCCGACTTCTTCGAGGGCTCCATGATGCCGGAGCTGTTCCTCTCGGACGCCCTGGGCGCCACCGGAAAACCGCTGCTCCGGGTGCACACCGCCGGTTCCGTCGGCGGCTCCACCGCGGTCGTCGCGGCCAACCAGGTCCAGGCCGGCGTGCACCGCCGGGTGCTGGCCGTGGCGTGGGAGAAGCAGTCCGAGTCCAACGCCATGTGGGCGCTGTCGAACCCGGTGCCGTTCACCATGCCGGTCGGCGCGGGCGCGGGCGGCTACTTCGCCCCGCACGTGCGCGCCTACATCCGCCGCTCCAACGCCCCGCTGCACGTGGGCGCCATGGTCGCGGTGAAGGACCGCCGCAACGGCGCGCGCAACCCGTTCGCGCACCTGCACCAGCCCGACATCAGCGTGGAATCGGTGATGGCGTCCCAGATGCTGTGGGACCCCATCCGTTTCGACGAGACCTGCCCGTCCTCGGACGGCGCCTGCGCCATCGTGATCGGTGACGAGGAATCGGCCAAGGCCGTGGAGGCGCAGGGCAAGAAGGTCGCGTGGGTGCACGGCACCGCCATGCGCACCGAGCCGCTGGCCTACGCGGGCCGCGACCAGGTGAACCCGCAGGCCGGTCAGGCCGCCGCGGCGGCGCTGTGGAAGCAGGCCGGGATCACCAACCCGCTCGAGGAGATCGACGCGGCCGAGATCTACGTCCCGTTCTCGTGGTTCGAGCCGATGTGGCTGGAGAACCTGGGCTTCATGCCCGAGGGCGAGGGCTGGAAGCTCACCGACGCCGGCGAGACCGCCATCGGCGGGAAGCTGCCGGTCAACCCGTCGGGCGGCGTGCTGTCCTCCAACCCGATCGGCGCGTCGGGCATGATCCGCTTCGCCGAGGCCGCCAAGCAGGTCATGGGCCGCGCGGGCGACTACCAGGTGGAGAACGCCCGCAAGGCCTTCGGCCACGCGTACGGCGGTGGCTCGCAGTACTTCTCGATGTGGGTCGTCGGCAGCGAGCAGCGATGACCACCACCACCGAGCACCCCGCGCGGGTGGCGGGCGCGGCTTCGCAGGCCGCGGTGCGCGCCAAGGACAAGGACGCCTGGGTGGCGTTGTTCGCCGCCGACGGCATCGTGGAGGATCCCGTCGGGCCGTCCTTCTTCGATCCCGAGGGCGTGGGACACCGTGGCGCGGAAGCGATCGCGGCGTTCTGGGACAAGGCGATCGCCCAGACGGAGTCGATCGAGTTCCTCTTCGACGACTCCTTCGCCTGTGGGCAGGAGGTGGCCTTCACCGGCCGCATCCGCACCACCATGGGCGGGCACATCGTGGATGCCGAGGGCGTGTTCACCTACAAGGTGGACGCTGACGGCAAAATCGCTGCGCTGCGCGCCTTCTGGGAGACCGAGCGTGCGATGGCGACGATGAAGAAGGCCTAGGGCCTCGAAAACCGAAGCGGGCGACTGGATGATCCAGTCGCCCGCTTCTATTTTGTCTCCGCCCTGAGGAGT
The DNA here is from genome assembly GCF_050955695.1 of Nocardia sp. CA-136227. Lineage (NCBI taxonomy): Bacteria > Bacillati > Actinomycetota > Actinomycetes > Mycobacteriales > Nocardiaceae > Nocardia > Nocardia sp. CA-136227. The sequence goes on along the minus strand of NZ_CP192081.1, from coordinate 600,715 downwards.
GAGAGGGGTACAGGGCGGATCAAACCATCAGTGCCTCAGTGCTTTACAGGGCAGCCGCCCTTGTAGTCCACCTGCATCTCCTTGATGCCGTTGAGCCAGCCCGAGCGCAGGCGCTTGGGGTCGCCCAGCTTGGTGATGTCGGGCATGTGGTCGGCGATGGCGTTGAAGATGATCTCGATCTCGAGTCGAGCCAGGTTCGCGCCGATGCAGAAGTGCGCGCCGGTACCGCCGAAGGACAGGTGCGGGTTCGGGTCACGCAGGATGTTGAAGGTGTACGGGTCCTCGAACACCTCTTCGTCGAAGTTGGCCGAGCGGTAGGACAGGATGACCCGCTGGCCCTTCTTGATCTCCACGCCGCCGACCTCGACGTCCTCGAGCGCGGTGCGCTGGAAGGAGCTGACCGGGGTGGCCCAGCGGATGATCTCGTCGGCGGCGGTCTTGGGCCGCTCCTTCTTGTAGAGCTCCCACTGGTCGGGGTTCTCCATGAAGGCGATCATGCCGTGCGTGGTGGCATTACGGGTGGTCTCGTTGCCCGCGACCGCCAGCATCATGACGAAGAAGCCGAACTCCTCCGGCAGCAGCGCCTCGCCGTCCATATCGGCATTGATCAGCTGGGTGACGATGTCGTCGGCCGGGCAGGCGCGACGGGCTTCGGCCATCTGGTACGAGTAGCCGAGGATCTCGGTGGAGGCGACCACCGGGTCGGCGTTCGATTCCGGATCGTCGTAGCTGGTCATGTCGTTGGACCACTGGAAGAGCTTCATGCGGTCTTCCTGCGGCACACCGATCAGCTCGGCGATCGCCTGCAGCGGCAGCTCGGCGGCCACCTGCTCCACGAAGTCGCCGTTGCCGGACTCGACAGCGGCCTTCACGATGGACTCCGCGCGGGCGGTCAGCTCGGCGCGCAGGCCGTTGATGACGCGCGGCGTGAAGCCCTTGGAGATGATCTTGCGGAGCTTGGTGTGCTCCGGGGCGTCCTTGTTCAGCAGGACGAACCGCTGCAGATCGATCTGCTCGCGGGTGATGTCGTCCTGGAACCGCGGGATGGCGGTGTTCTCATAGGTGGAGAACACGTCATCGCGGCGCGAGACGGTCTTCACATCGGCATGCTTGGACAGGACCCAGAAGCCGTCGTCGGTGAAGCCACCGACCTCCGGCGACTTCGGGTTCCACCAGATAGGCGCAGTTTTGCGCAGTTCGGCAAGCTCCTCGGCCGGCACTCGCTTCGCCCAAATTTCGGGGTCGGTGACGTCGAATCCATCCGGCACTCCGGGCCGGGCTGCAGTGTCAACCACCAGCAGTCTCCTTTGACCAACTGAAACACGTTCTACCGCTATTGAAGCACAGGGGGTAGAACAAGAGAAGGGACTAGGTAATAGTCCGGAACAGACTTACGTTACTGGTCGTGAACTCGTTGCAGTTCTGATCCGGAAGGAAAGACAATGGGTACTCCCGTCATCGTCGAGGCCGCGCGCACCCCGATCGGCAAGCGCAATGGCTGGCTCGCCGGCCTGCACGCCGCCGAACTGCTCGGCGCCGCACAACAGGGCGTGCTCCAGCGCGCGGAGCTGAACCCGGCTCTGGTCGAGCAGGTCGTCGGCGGCTGCGTCATGCAGGTGGGCGAGCAGGGCAACAATGTCACCCGCACCGCGTGGCTGCACGCCGGACTGCCGTGGCAGACCGGCGCCGTCACCATCGACAACCAGTGCGGTTCCGCGCAGCAGGCCGCGGGCATGGTGGCCGGCCTGATCGCCACCGGCGCCATCGAGGTCGGCATGGCCTGCGGCATCGAGTCCATGAGCCATGTTCCGTTGGGCGCCAACGTCGGAACGCACGCCGGGCCGCGTCGCCCCGCGTCGTGGGACATCGACATGCCGAACCAGTTCGAGGCCGCCGAGCGAATCGCCAAGCGGCGCGGCATCACTCGCGACGACGTCGAGGAGCTGGGCGTGCGCTCGCAGCGGCTGGCCGCGCAGGCGTGGGCCGAGGGCCGCTTCGACCGCGAGGTGCTGACCATCAAGAACGCCCCGCAGGTCGACAAGGAGGGCAACCTCACCGGCGAGTTCGCCGACATCAGCAAGGACCAGGGTCTGCGCGCGACCGACCGCGAGGGCCTGGCGAAGCTGAAGCCGGTGCTGGAGGGCGGAATTCACACCGCCGGTACGTCCTCGCAGATCTCCGACGGTGCCGCCGCCGTACTGCTGATGGACGAAAAGGCCGCGCAGCGTGAGGGTTTGCGTCCGCGCGCCCGCATCGTCTCGCAGTGCCTGGTCGGTGGCGAGCCGGAATTCCACCTCGACGGCCCGGTGCAGGCGTGCGAGCGACTGCTCGAGCGTTCCGGCATGAGCATCTCCGATATCGACTTGTTCGAGATCAATGAGGCTTTCGCTTCCGTGGTGCTGTCGTGGGCCTCGGTGCACAAGCCGGATTTCGATCGCGTGAACGTCAATGGCGGTGCGATCGCGCTCGGCCACCCGGTCGGCAGCACCGGATCCCGCTTGATCACAACGGCTTTGCACGAGCTGGAGCGCACCGACAAGAGCACCGCCATGATCCTGATGTGCTGTGGCGGCGCCCTCGCGACCGGCACGATCATCGAACGGATCTAGTCTCTCAATGATTTTCGGCCAGGTTGAACGTTCATCCGTCTTGCCCTGAGACGTGGCGTACGCCACACAAAATCCGGTACAGACAAGAAGATGATCCGTCAGCTATCTTATGGCTACCCGAGGCCCGTCCGGGAAGACCCCCGCGACGGGCCAGAACCGGGGCTCTTAAGCCCTTGGCAAGAACCGTGGGGTTGGCCCGCAAACGCCCAAGCCACAGCGGGTGAACCGGATCACCGCCTAGAAGCTTCAAGGAAATCGCGAATCAGGCGTAGGTTTTCAGTTACTGAGCCGCTAATATCAATGATACGTATCCGAGATAACGACTGTTAGTACAGCGAAGGGAATTGGGCGGCTCACAATGGCTGATTTCGCGGCGCGGCTGAACAAGCTGTTCGAAACCGTGCATCCCCCGGGGCGTAAGCCGCACACGAACGCAGAGGTGGCGGCCGCCTTGACGGCATCCGGCCACCCGATCTCGAAACCGTATCTGTCGCAGTTGCGGTCGGGACAGCGCACGAACCCGTCGGATGAGACGGTGGCTGCTCTGGCAAAGTTCTTCAAGGTCAAACCGGACTACTTCTTCAACGACATCTACGCGGCGAAGATCGATCACGATCTCGAGCTGCTGTCCCAGCTGCAGGGCTATGGACTCCGTCGTCTGTCGAGCAGGGCGTTCGACCTGTCCGAAGAATCTCAGAATCTCCTCACGTCTATGGCGGAGAAGTTGCGGGCAAGCGAAGGTTTGCCCGAAATTCCTCCGGATGGCACGGAATAAGCACTGCCACAGAGCAACACAGTGCGGCTAGCTCGGAGGCCGCACTGTGTTGGTTTGTTACAGGGCTTGCTCCAGACCGGACATAAGGCGGCCGCCGGTACTGTTTGCAGGGCAGTACCGGCGTCTCCGCCGGACCATGCGGTCCACGTGAAGGATGTTGCACCGGTCTCAGCCCGCTGAGGCCATGTGGCGCAGACCCCTGCGCTGGTGCAGTATGCACAAAGCTGGCATAACGCCGTCCAGGTGTACCTGGATGGCCGAATCAGTTGTTTTGTGCACTATGTCGTTTTGTGCACTGTGAGTGTTTCGCCCCATTGCACCAACCGGACAAGCACGAGTGACAACTTCGAGTGACAAGCAAAGTCCCGTACCACGCACGGCGGGTTCGGTGAGACGAAACCTCGGATACGAAGTCTCATCGAGAAGGCCCGCCGGAATGCCGCGCCCATGGCAATCACGCGAGGTACGGGACTTGCGCATTTGCGACAGGATCGCAAAAGCGTCGGTGATCTCCGCGTGATCAACTTCGAGGCCCTTCCGGACGGTAATGCCCGGCGGACTCAGAAGGTAATGGAAAAGTAAATGTCTACCGTTTGGCAGACCCCGGAACCGTGGCCTGCGCCGGCGCCGCGTCATACGCGCGCGCGATGGCCTGCACCCACCCGCGCGGACTGACCCCCGCGGGCGGCGAGATCCAGCGGCCGTCGATCACCGTCTCGCCGAACGGATTCCGCGCCCACTCGGCCACCCGCCGCGCCCGATCGGCCACCGAGACCGGCGGCTGACCCGCCGCGACCAGCTCCACACCGCCGCCGGACTGTAGATAGAGCGCGTCCATGATCTGCGCGACCTGGTCCGATGCCTTGAGCTGGGTGCCCGAACCGGTCTGTTCGTGCGCCACCACCTCCGGGAACCGCGCGATCAGCACCCGGTGCAGGGTGCGAATCTGTTTGAGCAGCACCCGCGCCCGCCACCACAGCTCGATCACGATCCACACCGCGCCGATGGCGATGAGCAGCGCCGCGATCTGCCACATCGGCCAGAACCAGCCCTCGTCACCCGGATTCGGCATGGGCTCGTCGTTCACCGCGCGGCGAATCGACAGGGCCGCCAGCAAGCCGACCACCGCGGTACCGGTCGTGTACAGCGCGATGCCGCGGCCGAGGGTGGTCCAATCCAGGTTGCGCACACCGGTGATCACGATGAAGACGCACTCCACCAGCACGATCGCCCAGCCGAAGGTGACCGACCAGAGCAGGGTCAGCAGCATGGCGAGCGCACCGCCGCCATAGATCATCATGGCGATCTGGCGCAGATTGCGACGCGACACCACCGGCCACGCGGCCGAGGCCACCACCGAGGTGGCGGTGGCGAACATGATCCACGCGGCCGTCACCACCCGGTCGCCCAGCCACAGACCGCGCACACCGTTCGGTATCAGATGATCAACGGCCAGACCGATTTCCGGCACTCCGACCGTCGCCGCCAACGCGACCGCGGCCACCGCGATGACGATCGCGACCCGAGCTGTCGTCGCAGGTTTCACCAGCACACGCCCGACGCGCGCGCCCGAGGCCATCCACACCAGCATGGCCACCAACCAGAAGGTCATGCCGCGTCCTTTCGGGGATGACCGAGGGCCACTACGTGGTTACGCAAGCTGCCGCCTCCGGGGCCTGACTCGGTCATCCCAGCGCCTCATCGAATCGAAGGACCGAGACGCCCGCGCCCCGGCTGTTGAACACCCGCAGGCGGGTCATCAGCATGCTCGCGAAAGTCTCCGCTTCCCATTCGCACTGCTCGTCGTCGCCCAGATCGATGGCCTTCTGATGCGCGCGCTGGCTGAGCATGTAGGCGATCAGATCGTCGCTGGCCTCCAGCACCACCTCGGTCGCCGCCTCGCCCGGATGGTCGAAGACGATGTGGCCGAGCTCGTGCGCGAGGGTGTGCTCACGGCTGGGCAGCGCCTGCGCCAGCACGATCACGTCCCGGTCCGGATAGCTGCGGCGCTGGCCGCACACGCCCGGACCCAGTGTGGCGCTGGCGATCTCGATCGGCCGCCGCCGCTCCGCGGAGATGGCGAGCACCACCTCGTCGAGGTCGGTGGCGTCGAAGTCGGCCGCCACCGCGCACACCGCGTCCACCGCGGCGGCCACCCGGCGGTAGGACCCGATGCTATGAGCCTTGCTCTCGGTCATCGCGGTCCCCTCATGCCCTCGGTCCGAAGAATGCCGCGCGCGCGGCGTCGACCCGGGCCTGCGCCGCGGACGCGCTCTGGAAACTGACCGCACCCGACCCGGTGCCCGCCAGCGCCATGGCGATCAGGCCGCCGATCACCGACAGCGGCTTCCACGGCGGCAGTGGCGAGTTGTGCGAGGTCGGCTTCACATCCGGATCCGGTTGCGCCAGAACGGGAGCGGGCTTCGGGGCGGGCGGCGCCGGGGCGGCGGACACGGCCTCCGGCGCCGGTGCGGCGCCCACGGGGGCCACCACCGCGGGCAGCGCCGGAACGGCCGGGGGCTGCGGAATCTCCAGCGGCACCGGCGGCACCGCGGGCGCGGGCGGCGGCGGAATCAGCAACAGCAGCAACGGCGAGGCGCAGATGGCGGCGGAACCGAGTCCCGCCGAACCGAGCACCGCGGAACCCGCCGCCGCCGAACCCAGATCTGCCGAGCCCGCGGCGGAACCCACACCGGCCGAGCCGACACCCGAGCCGGTGGCGGCCGAACCCGCGCCGGAGCCCGCCGAACCCAGCCCGGTGAGCGCACCGACCGCGGAACCCACACCGGCGGAACCGATTCCGGCCGAGCCGACCGCGGCCGAACCGGTGCACAGTGCGGCCAGTCCGGCCGAGCCCACGGCGGCCGAACCGACCGCGGCGGAACCCGTTGCGGCCGAACCGGTGCCGAGCAGTAGCCCCAGCAGCGCGGAGCCGGTGCCGAGCCCCGCCGATCCGACGCCCGCGGAGCCCAGGCCCAGCACCGATCCGGTGCCCAGTCCGGCGGAACCGACGGCGGCGGAGCCGGTGCCCAGCACGGCCGAACCGGTGGCGGCGCCCGCGGAACCGGTGCCCGCCACGGCAGAACCCAATCCCGCGCCGGCGGAACCGGTTACGGCCGAACCGCTACCCAGTGCCGCCGAACCGGTGCCGCCCAGCACGGCGCCCAGGCCCGCGGAGCCGACCGCGGCCGAGCCGACGCCCAGTCCGGCCGAGCCGGTACCGAGGCCGAGCAGAATGGAGAGCAGATCCTGAGGTCCGGCCACCGGGGTGCCGGGCACGGCGACCGGCTGCGATGGGGCCGCCGATGCGGGCGTCTGGCCGAGGGGCGCCGGATCCTGGCCGGCGGGCGCGGGATCGAGCGGCAGGCCCGGCTGCGCCTCCGCGGCAGCGGGCCCGAGCAACGCCGAACCGGCGACAGCTGCGATCACTGCCACCAGACGCATTGCACGATCGACGATCATGCGACAGCCATCCCCTCATCGATACCGCGCGCTTTGGCTTGCTCCGCACCAGGGGCACGGAATCCCGATCCGCGACAGGCGGTTCGGGACAGGTGTCGAGCTCACACTGTCGCCCCGATTGCCGGGCTGTTGCGGAACGCGGTCATCGTACCGGTCGCTACGTCATTCCGCACAAGTCCCGATCGCATTAGGGGTGCTCACAAACCGTACGCCCGCGCTTACCCCCTCGTCCCCAATATCACCAAGCAGCGCAGGCGAATTGCCCGTGATCAGGTATTCTCGCCCGACCTCACGAGCGAATCGGCGGGCTGTGAGATTCCGGCCTCCCCCTGCGGGACCGATAGTTCAGACAAATCGGACAGTTTGCGGCCGGGTATCCGCTCCACCCGACCCCGGAAAGCGCGAAGCCGCCCCCGGGCGAGAGGTTCCGGGAGCGGCTCGGTGCGCCGGACATGCGGCGCGCAATGGATCCGATGGTGTGCGGATCCGGGGTGCGCGGCCGGGCTGTGGTGGCCGCGCACGTCGGGGGCGTCAGGCCGAAGTCGTGACGCGGTACTTGGCGAGGCTGTCGATGCGCTCGACGGCCTCGGTGATGATGCTGTCCATCAGGTCCGCCACGCTCGGCAGATCCTCGATGATGCCCGCGACCTGACCCGAGGCGAGCACACCGGCTTCGGTGTTGCCCTCCACCAGACCGGCCTTCAGGTACATGGCGGTGTTCGCGCCCATGATGACCTGCGACCAGGTGAGGTCCTTGTGCTTGCGGGTGTTGAGGCCCTCCTTGGCCAGCGTCGTCCACTTCATGCCGGTCATCGACTTGAACTTGGCGGCGTTGACCAGCGCGGCGTACAGGCCGCGGATATTGCCCGAGTGCTCGAGCTTCTCGACCAGCTCGGTCTTGAGCACGCGGTGCGGCATGCCGTCGACCTTGAGCGAGACCACGGTGTCCTGCAGCCCGCGCTTGAGGTACTCCTGCTTCACCGAATCCGGGACGCTGGAGTCCTGGGTCAGCAGGAAGCGGGTGCCCATGGCGACACCGGCCGCGCCGTAGGACAGCGCGGCGGCCAGGCCGCGACCGTCGAAGAAGCCGCCACCGGCCACGACCGGGATGTCGACGGCGTCCAGGACCGACGGCAGCAGCAGGGTGGTCGCGACGGAACCGGTGTGGCCACCGCCCTCGCCGCCCTGCACGATCACCGCGTCCGCGCCCCAGGAGGCGACCTTCACCGCGTGCTTGGCCGCGCCGATGGACGGCATCACGACGACGCCGTTGTCCTTCAGCTTCGCGATCAGCTCCTTCTTGGGAGCCAGCGCGAACGAGGCCACCTTCACGCCCTCGCGGATCATCATGTCGATGCGGTCCGGGGCGTCCGACAGGTCGGCGCGGATGTTCACGCCGAAGGGCTTGTCGGTCTTGGCCTTGGTCTTGGCGATGGCCACCTCGAGCTCGTCGAGGTCCATGGTCGCCGAGGCCAGGATACCGAGGCCGCCCGCATTCGCGGTGGCCGCGACCAGGCCGGGTCCGGCGACCCAGCCCATGCCGGTCTGCACGACCGGGTGCTCGATGCCGACCAGTTCGGTCAGCGGCGTCTTCAAACGCTGAGCGGTCATGCCGTCACTTCCTTCTCGCGGAAACCCTTCGGGTCCAGCACGGTCCGGATGATGGTGAGCTCTTCCTCGGTCGGCAGCCGGGTCTCGCCCGCCTCGGCCAGACCGGCGACCTCGAACGAAGTGTTCTCCGCGACCTCGTCGGCGGTCACACCGGGGTGCAGCGACAGCGCGCGCAGGGTGTGGTCCGGACCGTTGAAGTCGAACACGCCCAGGTTCGAGACCACCCGGTGCAGGTGGTGGAACCGGTAGGCCGGGTTCTCCGGGTCGATCTTGTCGTAGCCGATGCCGGAGACGATGTCGACCTGGTCCACGAACACCCGCTTGTTGTGCTTGGGCACGAAGTAGCTGGTGGCGTGGTTGATGGTGTTGCCCGGCGCGCCGCGCACACCGAACATCTGGCGGGTCGGCTGCTGCAGCGGGCCGAACGCCGACAGGTTCTGGTTGCCGAAGCGGTCGAGCTGGTTGGCGCCCATGACCACGTGGCGGCGACCGGAGTTCACGACGTCGAAGACCTTCGAGAACGGGATCCAGCCTTCGATGGGAGCCTTGCCGCCGATCGGCGGGACCTCGGCGAAGAACAGCGCCTCACCGTCGGACAGCAGCAGGTCGGGCTCGAAGGTGAGCCGCGCCAGGCGCGCGCCGATGGTGGTGACGGTGGACATCGGGGAGGCCATGATCTCGCCCGCGCCCCGGAAGATCTCCGCGGCCGCGACGACGCAGATCTCGGCCCGAGTGATCGTGGTGGTGTCGGTCATTACTTCTGCTCCTCGGCGAAAGCCTTGACGGCGGCCTGGTATTCGGCCTCGGACACGTCCAGGAAGCGAGCCTTGAACTCGGCCCACGACTCGGGGGTCTTGGCGGCCTCGACGTAGTGGCGCTGGAACTTCTCGTCGCGGCCGTAGCTGCCGGAGAAGGTGAAGTGCGCGCCGCCGGGAGCCTCGACGACTCCGTCGACCATCATGCGGTTCAGGACGAGGGACTGCGTCGGAACGGCTTTCACCAGTTCCTCGGTCTCGACCAGGCGGTCCACCGACAGGTAGCGCTTCTCGGCCGAGAGCATGTACAGGTCGTCCATGTACGGGTCGACGCCGGTGTAGGCGGCGTTGCCGTGCTTGTCGCCCAGGTCCAGGTGCACGAAGGCGGCGTCCAGGTTCAGCGCGGGCATGGCGACCAGGGTCTCGTTCTTGCCGTCGGTCGAGTACGGCGACTGAACGGTCTTCAGCTCGCCCTCCCAGAAATCGACGACCGCGGAACCCAGGCCGGCGCGGATCGGCAGGAACGGCAGGCGGGCCGCGGCGGCCTGCAGACCGCACTTGACCATGCCCTCGTCCATCTCGCGCACGGTGATCGCGCCCTCGGTCCGGGCCTTGGCGAACCACGGGTCGTAGAACGGCGCCGAGTCCAGGGACACGAAGCCGTAGTACGCCTTCTTGACCTTGCCCGCCGAGCAGAGCAGACCCAGGTCCGGGCCGCCGTAGGTGACGACGGTCAGATCGGTGACGTCCGAACGCAGCAGGGCGCGCACGAAGGCCATCGGCTTACGCCGGGAACCCCAGCCGCCGATGCCGATGGTCATGCCGCTGCGCAGCTCGCCGACGACCTCGTCGAGGTTCATTCGCTTGTCGCGCATGGCTTTACTTCCCCTTCTTCTGCGCGGCCAGGTCGTCGTCGAAGCGCGCCCGGATCTCGTCGGCCACACCCGCGAGGTTCAGCTCCATGGTGAAGCCCTGCTCGAAGCGGTACGAGCGGTGCACGTCCTGCACGTCGATGCCGTTGAGCGCCTTCTTGGCGGCGCGGATCACGCGGCCGTCCTTGTTGGCGATGTTCTTGGCGACCTCCATGGCGGCGGCGTCCAGTTCGGCGCGCGGCACCACCTTGAAGACCGAGCCGTAGTGGTGCAGCTGCTGCGCGGTCAGGGTGCCCGCGGTGTAGAACATGGTCCGCATCAGGTGCTGGGGGACCAGTCGGGCCAGGTGGGTGGCCGCACCGAGCGCGCCGCGGTCGACCTCGGGGAGGCCGAAGGTCGCGTCGTCGGAGGCGACGATGACGTCGGAGTTGCCGACCAGGCCGATGCCGCCGCCGAGGCAGAAGCCGTTCACGGCGGTGACGACCGGGACCTCACAGTCGTAGATCGCGGCGAACGCGGCGAAGCAGCCGTGGTTCGCGCGGATCAGCGCGGTGTGGCCGGTGTCGGCGTTCATCTCCTTGATGTCCACGCCGGCGTTGAAGCCGCGGCCCTCGGCGCGCAGCACCACGACCCGGGTCTCCGGGTTCTTACCGGCCTGGGTGACGGCGTCGGCCAGGGCGAACCAGCCGTCGGAAGGCAGAGCGTTGACCGGGGCGTAGTCGACAGTGACGACTTCGACGCCCTCGGTTTCGGTGTGACGGTTGATCCCCATCGCGAGTCCCATCGTTGGCAAAACAAGCAAGTGCTTGGTAGGTTAGCACGGTGGGAATCGAAGTAAACCTGTCCGGCTCGGTCGTCTTGGTCACCGGCGGCGTGCGCGGCGTCGGCGCCGGCATCAGCCGGGTGTTCCTGGACGCGGACGCGACCGTGGTGGCCTGCGCGCGACGCCCCGGCGACACCCCCGTCGAGAGCAATGGCCGCACCATCGACTTCCTGCCGTGCGACGTGCGCGATGTGGATTCGGTGCGCGGGCTCGTCGAGACGATCGTCGAGAAGTACGGGCGCCTGGACACCGTCGTGAACAACGCCGGCGGCGCGCCCTTCGCCCTGGCCGCCGACGCCAGCGCCAACTTCCACTCGAAGATCGTGCAGCTGAACCTGCTCGCGCCGCTGCTGGTTTCGCAGATCGCCAACGAGGTCATGCAGAAGCAGGACACCGGCGGTTCGATCGTGATGATCTCCAGCGTCTCCGGGCACCGGCCCTCCCCCGGCACCGCGGCCTACGGCGCCGCCAAAGCCGGTGTGGACAGCCTGGTTTCGTCGCTCGCGGTGGAATGGGCGCCCAAGGTCCGGATGAACTCCGTCATCTGCGGCCTGGTCAACACCGAGTCCTCGCACCTGCACTACGGCGACGAGGACGGCATCGCCTCGGTCAGCGCCACGGTGCCCATGGGGCGCATGGCGACCCCGGAGGACATCGGCCGCACCGCCGCCTTCCTGGCCTCCCCGCTCGCGTCCTATGTCACCGGCAGCGCGCTGCTGGTGCACGGCGGCGGCGAGAAGCCCGCCTTCCTGGAAGCCTCCACCGCGGACGTCCCCGCCGTCTCAGGCCACTAGACCGACCGAACACACGAAGAGGTAATCGATATGACGGACAAGAAGATCTGCGACGGCCGCGTCGTCATCGTGACCGGTGCGGGTCAGGGCATCGGCCGCGCGCACGCGCTGGCTTTCGCCGCCGCCGGCGCCAAGGTCGTGGTGAACGACCTGGGTGCCGAGCTCGACGGCACGCCCAAGCCGGACTCCGGTGCCGCGAAGGTGGTCGAGGAGATTCGTGCCGCGGGTGGCGAAGCCGTGGTGAACGGTGACGATGTCTCCGATTGGGAGGGTGCGCGTCGTTTGGTCTCCACCGCCATCGAGACCTTCGGCGGTCTGGACGTTCTGGTGAACAATGCCGGTATCGTCCGCGACCGTATGCTGGTCAACCTCGGCGAAGACGAGTGGGACGCGGTCATCAAGGTGCATCTCAAGGGCCACTTCGCCCCGATGCGTCACGCCGCCGAATACTGGCGCAACGAGTCCAAGGCGGGCCGTCAGCCCCAGGCGCGCGTCATCAACACCAGCTCGGGCGCGGGTCTGCTCGGTTCGGTCGGTCAGGGCAACTACTCCGCCGCCAAGGCCGGTATCGCAGGCCTGACCATTACCGCCGCTGCCGAAATGGGTCGCTACGGCATTACCGTGAACGCCATCGCCCCGGCCGCGCGCACCCGCATGACCGAAACCGTGTTCGCCGAGACCATGGCGGCTCCCGAGGACGGCGGCTTCGACGCCATGGCCCCGGAAAACGTCTCCCCCCTGGTGGTTTGGCTGGGTAGCGCCGAGTCCGCCGCCGTCACCGGCCGTATGTTCGAGGTAGAGGCCGGCAAGGTCACCGTCATGGACGGCCACCGTCACGGCGTCTCCGTCGATCGCGGTGCCCGCTGGAACCCGGCCGACCTGGGCCCGGTCGTGAACGACCTGCTCGCCAAGGCCGTCACCCCGGAGCCGGTCTACGGCGCGTAATACGCACCGCCCGAAGCGCTTCGACCGCCGGTACCCGTCTCGATGGGTACCGGCGGTTCTGTTTTCTCGGCCGCCGCTACTTCTTCTTGCTGATGCCCGAGACCAGGGCGAAGAGGGTGTCCAGCACCGGGGTCGGGGTCAGGGCGGTAGCGACCACCTGGACCTTTCCGGCGAGGCCGGGGATGTAGCGGGCGCTCGGTCGCTTTGCGGTGAGCGCCTTTTCGACCTCCTTGACCACCGACTCGACCGGGGCGGCGATCTTGGGGACCTGCTGGGACATCCGGCGCAGACCCGCGAGGTGCGCGGCGTAGAGGGTGCGCTGGTCATCGGTGAGGTGGGCGGTGGTGGAGTCGACCATATCGGTCGCGCCGAACCAGAGGTCGGTGGCGATCGGGCCGGGCTCGATCAGCGAGGTGCGGATTCCCCAGGGGCGCAGCTCCACTCGCAGGGCGTCGACCAGGCCCTCGAGCGCGAACTTGGACGCGTTGTACGCGCCGGTGCCGGGGGTGGAGATGCGGCCGGACAGCGAGGAGATGAAGACCACCCGGCCTCGAGTGGCGCGCAGGCGCGGGAGGACGGCCTGGGTGACGGCGACCGCGCCGAAGACATTGACCTCGAACTGGTTTCGGAGTTCCTCCTGGGTGAGCAGCTCCACGGGGCCGTCGACGACGACGCCCGCGTTGTTGACCACGGCGGTGAGGTCGGCGGGCAGCGCCGCGTCGAGGGCCGCGATCTGATCGGGGTCGGTGACGTCCAGGACGACAGGGGTGATGGCGGGATTCGCGGCGGTCAGGGCCTCGCCGTCGGAGAGCTTGCGGACGCCCGCGTAGACCTGCCAGCCCCGCTGCGCCATCCGCAGGCAGATGGCTTTTCCGATACCGCGGGCCGCTCCGGTGACCAACACAGAATTCATGTGGTCAGCCTAATTCCGTCATGCCACGATGTGGCGATGGGGAATGTCCTGATTGTCGGAGACCTGCACGGGAACACCGAGCACGCGCTGAAGCTGGTGCGGGTCGCGGCACACCGTGACTGCGCGAAGCTGTTCGCGGTCGGCGACTTCGGGGCCTGGGAGCACACGCCCGCCGGACGGCGGTACTTCGACGTGGTGAACAAGGCGGCCAAGAAGGCCGGGATCACCGTGTACTTCCTCGACGGCAACCACGACAAGACCTCGCTGCTGCACGAGCTCTACGACAAGCAGCGCGACGACGAGGGCTTCCTGATCTGCCGCAAGCACCTGCGGTACGCGCCCCGCGGACACCGCTGGACGTGGGAGGGCACCACTTTCGCCGCGTTCGGTGGGGCCCGCTCCACCGACAAGGGCCGCCGTCTGGCCTGGGAGGCGCGCAAGGCCGCCCAGCTCGACAAGCGCCGTCGCTACGGTTCCTCGAAACGCCCGGATACCGCCGGCACGCTGTGGTTTCCGGAGGAGGAGATGACCGACGACGAGCTGGCCGAGCTGCTCGCGGCCGACAGCTCGCCGGTGGACGTGCTGCTCACCCATGACAAACCGCGCGCCTCGCAACCGAAGTGGAATCGCAAGGACAAGCCCGAGTGCTTTCCCAACCAGGACCGCATCCAGACCGTCGTGGGCGCCCTGCGGCCGGACCTGCTCTTCCACGGCCACCTGCATGTCCGCTACACCGACACCATCGCCGCCGGTGACGGCGACTGGACCCGGGTCGAGGGCCTGGCCTGCGATCCGGACGCCTCGCAGTACCTGGAGTATTCGACCGACCACACCTGGTATGTCCTGCAACTCCCCTATGCCGGGGCGGACACGGCCGAACCCCGTTCGCTACCCGCCTGATTCGTCGTAGGAGGAGGTGCCCTCGTCCAGCAGGGGCTCCTCCCCCTTGAAGTGCGCGGGGGCGAACACGCGCAGCACGTGGTAGCCGGTGATGACGACCAGGGCGCCCAGCGCGATGCCGCTCAGGGTGAAGGTGTCGGTGAACTTCATGCTCACATCGCCGATGCCGATGATCAGGCCCGCCGCGGCCGGGACCAGGTTCAGCGGATTGCGCAGATCGACCCGGGCATTGGTCCAGATCTGCGCGCCGAGCAGGCCGATCATGCCGTAGAGGATGACGGTGATCCCGCCCAGCACGCCGCCGGGGATGGCCGCGACGATGGCCCCGAACTTGGGACACAGGCCGAACAGCAGGGCGAAGAACGCGGCGGCCCAGTAGGCGGCCGTGGAGTACACCCGGGTGGCGGCCATGACCCCGATGTTCTCGGAGTAGGTGGTGTTGGGTGGGCCGCCGACCGCGGTGGACAGCATGGACGCCGCGCCGTCGGCGGCGATGGCGGTGCCGAGCTTGTCGTCGAGGTCGCCCCCGGTCATCTCGCCGACCGCCTTCACGTGCCCGGCGTTCTCGGCGACCAGCGCGATCACCACGGGCAGGGCCACCAGGACGGCCGACCACTGGAAGGCCGGGGCATGGAAACTGGGCAGTCCGATCCAATCCGCATGGGCCACACCGGAAAGATCGAGCCGCCAGTGGTCGGTGACCTTGCCGCTGCCGTCGGCGGAGTGGATCCGCCCGAACACCCGGTCCAGCAGCCAGGACAGCCCGTACCCGAACACCAGGCCCAGGAAGATGGCGATGCGCGCGAAGAAGCCACGCAGCGCCACCACCGCCAGCCCGGTGAACAGCATGACCAGCAGCGCGGTCCACTGGTCCTGCGGCCAGTAGGTCGTGGCGGTGACCGGGGCCAGGTTGAAGCCGATCAGCATGACCACCGCGCCGGTCACCACGGGCGGCATGGCGGCGTGGATGACGCGCGCGCCGAAGCGCTGCACGGCCAGGCCGATCAGGAACAGTGCGGCCCCGACCACCAGGCAGGCCCCGGTCACCGTGGCGCTACTGCCACCCTGCGCCCGGATCACCGCGGCCACGCCGACGAAAGACAGTGAGCAGCCCAGATAGCTGGGCACCCGGCCGCGCGTGGCCAGCAGGAACAGGGCGGTCGCGACGCCGGACATCATGATGGCGAGGTTGGGATCCAGCCCCATCAGGACCGGCGCGACGAAGCTCGCGCCGAACATCGCCACCACATGCTGCGCGCCGAGGCCGAAGGTGCGCGGCCAGGACAGCCGCTCGTCGGGCCGCACCACGGCTCCCGGTGCGGGCGTGCGACCGTCGCCGTGCACCGTCCAGCGGACACCCAAATCCATGAACTGCCCGCTTTCTCCCGAAGGTCCGAAGTGCTTCGCGGCCATCATAATCCGAGCAAACTTCCAGCTCACGACCCCACGCGGCCGGTCCCGACGCCGGGCACTGAGACTTCAAGATCACCAATGCCCGGATTCACGGTCCGGGCCCGCCGCCGAGACAATGCCCCGCAACCTTCACCGTCGCCGGTCCACGCCGTAGCGCCGCCCGATGGCGAACGGCAGCGCATACGGATTCGGAGTCTCCGCCGAGCCGGATCCGGAACTATTCTGCGAGACACAGATATTCGACGGATCGACGGCCGCGGGTAGCCATCGGCGCAGGGCCGCCGCCACGGTCGGATCGGCGGTGAACTCGCGGCGCAGGGCCGCGACCCGCTCTCGCGCCCGTGCGTACGCACGCTCATGTGCCCGTGTAATCGACTGTGCCATACCGGAATCCGGTAGCACCAGGGTGATGATCCGGCCGTCGAACGCCACCTCGACGCGCACGCCGTCCACCGCGGCGCGGGCGCGGACCCGCTCGACCGCGTCTTGGACCTGACGCGCCGAGCGCGCCACCTCCTCGAACCGAGCATCCACCGAATTCGGCATGCGGGAAAGCCTAGGAGGGATCGACGAGATGCCGTGCGGCATCGAGAACTTCGCGCACCCGCTCGTCAGGGCAGCACACGAATCCGCTGCATCATGTCGTGATCGGCGTGGTCGAGATTGTGGCAGTGCCAGACGTAGCCGCGCACCTCCGCGGCCTCGGCCATCCCGTCGGGCATGGCCATGTCCGCGTCCGGGTGCGGCGCCACCACCTCCGCGCCCGGCGGCGCCGCGACGACGGCGTCCGGATCGAACCCGAGTTCCACCACCGACGGCCATCGCACCAGCACCCGGGTGATGGTGTCGGTCGGGCACTCGACGGTGTCCTTCCAGCCGACTTCCCAAGGGGGCGGGCCTTGTTCGGGCCCCAGGGCGTAGGCGTCGGCCGACGGCGCCCAGCGGGTCCCGAATCCGGGCGGATGGTTGGCGGCGATGTAGGCGGAGGTCAGGATGGGCTGACGGCCGATCACCCGCAGCCGGGCCAGGTGCAGGTGGATGGGGTGATCGAAGGGCGTGGTGTTGACGATGTCCCACCGTTCGGTGGTCCCGGCCCGCGCCAGATCGATGTCCGAGCTCAGGAAAGCCAGGTTGTTCAGCGCCATCATGGTCGAGAAGACCACCGGCCGGGAATCGTCGTTGAGGCCCATCAGGGTCACGGTGCGCACCGAGTCCGGCCGGTGGGTCGGTTCCAGCGGATCGGGCAGTCCCGGACCGCCGCGCAGGACGGGCGGGAGGTCGGCGGCGGGCCCGTCGCCCGCGCCCGTGAAGCGCATGACCGACCGCAGTTCGGGGGCCATGAACACGGTATTGCCGAAATCGTTGAGGGCGGTGTTGATCAGGTCGACGTGCTCCCCGTCGCGAATCCCGCGGAAATCGACGAGCAGGTCGACCCGCTCCCCCGGGCTGACCCGCACCCACGGCGCGATCACCGGCGCGTCGAGCAGCCCCAGGTCACCGCCGATGACGTAGAACGGCTGGGCATTGGAGAACTCGAAGACATAGGGCCGTGAATTGGATCCGTTGAGCAGCCGGAACCGGTAGACGGTCCGCCGGACCTCCAGCCGCGGCCACGCCACCCCGTTCACGCAGCACACGTCGCCGAGCTGCCCGGATTGGTTGTAGCCCTGCGGAATATAGGTGGCCACCATGGGTTGCAGGCTGCCGTCGGCATTGAACGTGCGGTCCTGCACGATGAGCGGGATCTCGAATTCACCGCTGGGCAGGCCGACCGGATTGTCGTCGCGGCCGGTGTCGAATTCGTCGCGTAGGTAATACATTCCGGCCAGCCCGGCCTGGATGTTCAATCTGGTGATCCCCATGGCGTGGTCGTGATACCAGAGGGTGGCCGCCTCCTGCCGATTGCCGTAGGTGAAGGTCGGCCCGCCGCCATTGCGCCAGCCGATCAGCGGATGCCCGTCGGCGCCCGGGGAATTCGCGCCGCCGTGCAGATGCACGGTGAAGCGTGGATCGGTGCGATCCGCCTCGGTGACGCCGTGCATGGTGGTGTCCACGTGCGCGGCCAGCACGTGCTCGCCCAGCTGATTGCGAAACCTGATGCGCGCCATTCGATCCCGCACGGCCTCCAGGTTCGGGCCGAGCACCGGCCGACCGAAGCCCCAGCTGCGGGTTTCCGGGAGGTCGCGATGGTATCGGTGCGTCCCCGATATCGCATCCAATTCTCCTGCCGCCAGCCGTGTTTCGGGAATGGGCAGCTCGTCGACGAAAGGCCGCAACGGCGGCGAGTGGTAGTTGAACGGCGTCACCGGGGGCGCCGGAATGGCCGGCAGCGGCACCGGCGGTGGCGGCAGGGGCGACGGTTCGGCCGCGGCCGCGGCCAGGTAGCCCATGCCCGCGAATCCGAAGGCCCCCAAGAGGAACCCCCGTCGCGGCAGGTTCTCGTTCATCCAGCTCAACCCCTGGACAATGCCCGACTGTCAACGGGTCTGCCTTCGACGATAACCGACGGGCCGGGCACGCAAAGCCGAAAGCCGCACACCGTAATCCGGTGTGCGGCTTTCGAAACGGTCGGGCGGGACTAGCCCAGGCGCTCGATGATGGTGACGTTGGCGGTGCCGCCACCCTCACAGATGGTGAGCAGACCGTAGCGGCCGTTCACCCGCTCCAGCTCGTTGAGCAGGGTCGAGAACAGCTTGGCGCCGGTGGCGCCCAGCGGGTGGCCGAGCGCGATGGCGCCACCGTTGACGTTCACCTTGTCCGGGTCGGCGCCGGTCTCCTTGATCCAGGCCAGGACGACCGAGGCGAAGGCCTCGTTGATCTCGATGACGTCCATGTCGTGGATGGTGAGGCCGGTCTTCTCCAGCGCCCACTGGGTGGCCGGGATCGGCGCGGTGAGCATGAAGATCGGGTCCGCGCCGCGGGCGCTCACGTGGTGGATGCGGGCGCGCGGGGTCAGGCCGTACTCCTGCACCGCCCACTCCGAGGCGAGCAGGGTGGCGCTGGAGCCGTCGGAGATCTGGCTGGCCAGCGCGGCGGTGATGCGGCTGCCCTCGGCGAGCGGCTGCAGGCCGGCCATCTTCTCCAGGGTGGTCTCGCGCGGGCACTCGTCGATCGAGAACTCGCCGACCGGGATGATCTCGCGGTCGAACTTGCCGTCCACGATGGCCTTGCGGGCGCGGTCGTGGCTGCGCAGCGCCCACTCCTCCATCTCCCGACGGGAGATATCCCACTTCTCGGCGATCATGGTGGCCGAATTGAACTGCGACACTTCACCGGTGCCGTAGCGGTGGTCCCAGCCCTGCGCGCCGACGAACGGCGAGTCGAAGCCGTACTGCTGGCCGGCCAGCATGGCCGCGGAGATCGGGATGGCGCTCATGTTCTGCACGCCGCCCGCCACGATCACCTCGGCGGTGCCGGACATGATGGCCTGCGCGCCGAAGGTGATGGCCTGCTGCGAGGAACCGCACTGACGGTCCACGGTCACACCCGGCACCGACTCGGGGTAGCCGGCGGCCAGCCACGAGGAGCGGGCGATATTGCCGGCCTGCGGGCCGATGGTGTCGCAGCAGCCGAACACCACGTCGTCCACGGCGGCCGGGTCCAGGTTGTGGCGCTCGAGCAGGCCCTTGATGGCGGCCGCGCCCAGGTCGGCCGGGTGCACGGCGGACAGCGAGCCGCCCCGCTTGCCGACCGGGGTGCGCACGGCGTCGATCACGTACGCCTCACGCATCGGCGAGTACTGGCGGCGGGACGGTGCTGACATGAAAACTCCTACTGCTCTAGGCGCGCTGGTCGGGGCTGGTGAGCCCGTCGAGAACGATGGTCAGGTACTGCTTGGCGAGGTTGTCCACGGTGATCCGGCCGCCGGGCTGGTACCAGCGCACCGACACCCAGACGGTGTCGCGCAGGAACCGGTAGGCCAGCTCGATGTCCATCTCCGGACGGAAGCTGCCGTCGGCGACGCCCTTGGCCAGCACCTGGTGCCAGAGCTCGCGGAACTCCTTGTTGTATTCGGCGATGTAGTCGAATCGCGGAGTGCCACTGAGGCGTTTGGCCTCGGCCTGGTAGATGGCGACGGCGGCGTGGAACCGGTCGAAGGATTCGTAGGACGCGGTGACCAGGGCCTCGAGGGTGTCGCGCGCGGGCACGCCGGCCGACACGATCTCGCGGTAGCGTCCGAAGAGGTCGTCGAGGAACCCGCGCAGGATTTCGTCCACCATGGCTTCTTTGGAATCGAAGTGGTGGTACAGACTCCCGGATAGAATCCCCGCCGCGTCGGCAATGTCGCGCACCGTGGTGGCACGCAGGCCACGCTCCGCGAATAGGTTCGCGGCGAGGCCGAGCAGCTCGGTGCGACGTGCCGATTTGGAGGGGTCTGGTTGGGTCACTCCGTCAATATACAACCAAGCATTTGCTTGGTCCAGGCGCTCCCCCGCTCCACTCGGTCCGGAACGAGACGCGCCGCGAATCTTCGGCTGGTCAACGCATCGAGAAGCGCAGCGGCGAGGACACGGACAGGTCCGCCAGCAGGCGGTCGCAGATGATCACGGGCGAAATGCCCGCTCTGGCCATTCGCGCGACCAGAGCCAATCGACGTTCGGGACTGTCCCACTCGACGGTGAGCGGATCCCGGCCCGGACCGGCGTCCACGGTGGCCATCACCCGGGGCGGGGCGCCTCCCCGCGCGGGTTCCTCGATGAGCTTCAGCACCATGCCGCGCTGCCACGCGCGATAGGTCTCCATATCCGCGCCGACCACCAATTTGTCGGTGGCGGCGCACAATCCCTGCGCGATCCCGTCGGCGAAGGCCACGTGGTCGTAGCGCAGGCGGCGGCAGGTCCGGACCACCTCGAGCAGGTCGGCCCGCACCTCGCACAGCAGGGCCGTTCGTTTTCGGCGGCGTTGTTCGGCCTCGGTGTCCGGATGCCCGGCGGCCCGGGACAGACCGAGGCGGCGGGCGCGATCGCGGTCGCGAATCATGTCCTGCCGCAACGCGGCCCGCGGGTCGCGTGTCACGTCCGATTCATCCACGGCGTGTTGTTCGAGGATCTGCGCCGCGCGCATGGCGGTGGCGCACTCCGAGTCGTGGTCGAGTAATTCCGCACCCAAAGTCAGTGCGGCCAGAACGACATTGTCGAGCCTGCGGCGCGCCAGTACGACCTCGCGCACCAGCTCGAGTTCCATTTCCTCGTGGGCTCGTTCTGGAGGTGCTTGTTGTCGGCGATCCGGACCCATGGGTCGTGCCCTTCGACTAGCGGTACCGGCCTAAACCAGGATTGCACAACGACAGGGTCGGCGCGCCAGCCATTTATTTCTTGGGTAAAACGGGCACTGCCGCGTCCCCCGGAGGGAACGCGGCAGTGAGAAGAGCTGCGACCGCACGGCACAGCATTTCGCATCGGCCGAACGCACTAATTCGGCCGAGCCCGAAACGAATTACGCGCGCTGACTCGAAATGGAGACGACCTCACCGGTCAGGTAGGTGGTGTAGTCGCTGGCGAGCATGGCGATGGTGGCGGCCACCTCCCACGGCTCGGCGGCGCGGCCGAAGGCCTCACCGGCGGCCAGACGGTCGAGCAGGTCGCCCGAGGTGACCTTGTCCAGGAAGGCGTGGCGGGCGATGGACGGGGCCACCGCGTTGATCCGCACGCCGTACTCGGCGGCCTCGACGGCCGAGCAGCGGGTCAGCGCCATCACGCCGGCCTTGGCGGCGGCGTAGTGGGCCTGGCCGTGCTGGGCGCGCCAGCCGAGCACCGAGGCGTTGTTCACGACGACGCCGCCGTGGCCCGCCTCGCGGAAGTACTTCAGCACCGCGCGGGTGGCGCGGAAGGTGCCGTTGAGGGTGATGTCGAGGACCTTGTCCCACTGCTCGTCGGTCATGTCGACGACCGGGACCTCGCCGCCCAGACCGGCGTTGTTGACCATGACGTCGATGCGGCCGAACGCGGCGACGGCCCCGGCGATCAGGGCGTCGACCTGCTCGGTGGAGCTGACGTCGCACGGCACGGAGGCGACCCGGCGGTCCGGGAACTCGGCCTGCAGGGCCTCCTCGGTCTCCTTCAGGCGACGCTCGTGCCAGTCGGAGACGACCACGTCCGCACCCTCGGAGAGCAGGCGGCGCGCGGTGGCCGAACCGATGCCGGTGCCCGCGGCGGCGGTCACGACCGCGATCTTGCCCGCGAGCAGGTTGTGGCCGGGGGTGATTTCGGGGGCGGTGGACAGATCCGTCACGGTCGAGCCTCTCGGGGAAGTCCGAGCACGCGCTCGGAGATGATATTGCGCTGCACTTCGTTCGAACCGCCGTAGATGGTGTCCGCGCGAGTGAAGAGGAACATGCGCTGCCAGGCGTTCAGGTCATCGCCCTCGCCGTCGGCGATCAGGCCGGGCGCGCCGAGCACGTCCATGGCCAGCTCACCGAGGTCGCGGTGCCAGTTGGCCCACAGCAGCTTGGTGACCGATGCCTGACCGGCCGCGGTGCGGGCGTCCACGGACGCGCCGTCGTGGCCGGACTCGAGGGTGCGCAGCACGTGGGCGCGCAGCACCCGCAGGCCGACCCACGCCTTGTCCAGGCGATCGGCGATGACCGGGTTGTCGATGGCGCCGTTCTCCTTGGCCACGGCCTCCAGATCGGCAAGCTCCCGCGCGTAGCGGATCTGCTGGCCTACCGTGGAGATGCCGCGCTCGAAGGTGAGCGTGCCCATGGCGACCTTCCAGCCGTCGCCGGGCTGCCCGACCACCAGATCGGCGGCGGTGCGGGCGTTCTCGAAGAAGACCTCGTTGAATTCCGCGGTCCCGGTGAGCTGGATGATCGGCCGCACCTCGACGCCCGGCTGCTTCATGGGCACGAGCAGATAGGACAGGCCGTGATGGCGGGTCGAGCCCTTCTCGGTGCGAGCGACCACGAAGCACCAGTCCGACAGATGCGCCAGCGAGGTCCAGACCTTCTGGCCGTTGATGACCCACTCGTCGCCCTCGAGCTGGGCGGAGGTGGTGACGGCCGCCAGGTCCGAACCCGCGCCCGGCTCCGAGTAGCCCTGGCACCACAGTTCGGTGACATTGCGGATGCCGGGCAGGAAGCGCTGCTTCTGCTCCTCGGTGCCGAAGGCCAGAACGGTCGGGCCGAGCAGTTCCTCACCCAGGTGCGAGACCCGGGCCGGGGCGTCGGCCTTGGCGTATTCCTCGTGGAAGATGACCTGCTGGCGCAGGGTGGCGTCGCGACCGCCCCACTCCTTGGGCCAGCCCAGGCAGGTCAGCCCGGCGGCGGCGAGGGCGCGGTCCCATTCGAGCCGCTCCTCGAAAGCCTCGTGCTCGCGCCCGGGACCACCGAGCCCGCGCAGCTCGCGGAACTGGCCGTTCAGGTTCTCTTCCAGCCAATCACGCACCTCGGCGCGGAATGCGGCATCCTCCGCGGGTTCGATCCCGCTGGCCGGTTCGGGGGTCTGGATCATGCTCACGTCGGTAGAGTAACCTACCAAGCACTTGCTTTGTTAGACCCATTCCCGGACAGCGAGGAAGCCCAGTGACATCTCCTCCGCAGACCACACCGCTCGCTCTGCACGCGGCGGCGGACGCCTACGGTGACGCGCCCGCCGTCGCCGACGGTGCCGTGCGACTGAGCTGGTCGCAACTGCTGGACTCGGTCCGTGAGACCGCCCGTGCGCTCATGGCCCGCGGTATCGAACGCGGCGATCGCATCGGCATCTGGGCGCCCAACACCCACCACTGGGTGACCGCGGTACTGGCCGCCCACTACGTGGGCGCGACCATCGTGCCGCTGAACACGCGGTACGTCGCGGACGAGGCGGCGGACACGCTGTCGCGGGTGCACGCCAAGGCGCTGTTCATCGCCGGTGAGTTCCTCGGCCGCGATCGGCTGGCCGAATTGCGGGCGCACGCACCGGAACTGGGCATCGAGACGATCGTCGTGATTCCGGTCGAGGGCGAGGCTCCCGTCGAGAACGCCATCGCCTGGTCCGATCTGGGCAAGGTGGCCGAGACCGTCAGCCTCGACGAGGTCGTGGCGCGCGCGGAATCGGTGTCGCCGGACGATCTTTCCGACATCCTGTTCACCTCGGGCACCACCGGACGCAGCAAGGGCGCGCTCATCGCGCACCACCAGCTGCTGACCAGCGCCCGGGCCTGGGCCGACTGCGCCACCCTGAACAGCGACGACCGCTACCTGGTGGTGCCGCCGTTCTTCCACAGCTTCGGCTACAAGGCGGGCATCATCACCTGCCTGGCCACCGGCGCGACCATCGTGCCGCAGGCCGTGTTCGACGTGCCCGAGACCATGCGCTTGATCGCCGCCGAGCGCATCACCGTGCTCACCGGCCCGCCGACCATTCACCAGACCATCCTCGATCACCCCCAGCGGGATGCCGCGGATCTGTCCAGCCTGCGCGTCGCGGTGACCGGTGCGGCCACCGTGCCGGTGGTGCTCATCGAAAGACTGCGCTCGGAGCTGACTTTCGACGTGGTGCTGACCGCCTACGGCCAGACCGAGTCCGGCGGCTTCGGCACCATGTGCCGCCCCGAGGACTCCAGCGAGACCATCGCCAACACCTGCGGCCGCACCATCGACGGCTTCGAGATGAAGCTGGCCGACAACGGCGAACTGCTGCTGCGCAGCGACCAGGTGATGCGCGGCTACCTCGACGACCCGCAGGCCACCGCCGCCACCATCGATCCGGACGGCTGGCTGCACACCGGCGATGTCGCGGTGATCGACGAGCGCGGGTACATGAAGGTCACCGACCGGCTCAAGGACATGTACATCTCCGGCGGCTTCAATGTGTATCCCGCCGAGGTGGAGCAGGCCATGGCCCGCATCGAGGGCGTCGCCGAGACCGCGGTCATCGGCGTGCCCGACGAGCGCATGGGCGAGGTCGGCAAGGTGTACGTGGTGCGCCGGGCGGGCTCGGAGCTCACCGCCGAGGACGTGATCGCGCAGGCCAAGACCATGCTGGCCAACTTCAAGGTGCCGCGCTTCGTGGAGTTCCGCGACGCGCTGCCCTACAACGCGGCGGGAAAGGTCCTGAAGCGCAACCTACGTGATGAGGAGAAGGCGTGAGCCAGGAATTGGGGCCCATCCCCGATGAGGGCGAAGTCGTCCTCTACGAGAAGCGCGGCCCGATCGCGGTCGTCACGCTGAACCGGCCGGACTTCCGCAACGCGCAGAACTCGGTCATGACCTACGCCCTCGACGCCGCCTTCACCAAGGCCGTCGAGGACGCCGAGGTCAAGGTGATCGTCCTGGCCGGGGCCGGAAAGCATTTCAGCGCCGGGCACGACATCGGCACGCAGGGCCGCGACCACCACATCTCCTACGAGAACCAGGCCGTCATGTGGTGGGACCACGTGGACCGGCCGGGCGGCGATCAGCGGTTCGCGCGCGAGTCCGAGGTGTACCTGGGCATGTGCCGGCGCTGGCGGGAGATCCCCAAGCCGACCATCGCCATGGTGCAGGGCGCGTGCATCGCGGGCGCGCTCATGCTGGCGTGGGCCTGCGACATGATCGTGGCCTCCGAGGACGCGTTCTTCTCCGATCCGGTGGTGCGCATGGGCATTCCGGGCGTCGAGTACTTCGCGCACCCGTGGGTGCTGGGTCCGCGCCGCGCCAAGGAGGTGCTGTTCACCGGTGAGCGCTTCACCGCGGCACAGGCTTACGAGTGGGGCATGCTGAATCGCGTTGTCCCGCGCGAGGAGCTGGAGGCGCAGACCTTCGCGCTCGCCGAGAAGATCGCGGAGATGCCGCAGTTCGGGCTGGCACTCACCAAGAAGGCCGTCAACCAGTGCGAGGACCTGATGGGGATGCGCGCGGGCATGGATTCCGTGTTCGGGCTGCATCACTTCGCGCACGCGCACAACGCCGAGGTCGGCACCGGCTCACTGGGCGGTATGGACGCCAAGTCCATGAAGGCTGCCGCTACCACCAACGACAGGGCAAAGTAAGTGGATCTCGAATTCGACAGCAAGACCGAGGAATTCCGCGCCGAGGTGCGCGACTTCCTGGCGGCCAACAAGCCCGCCGCTCCCCTGCCGTCCATGGACACCAAGGCCGGTTTCGAACTGCACCGCGAGTGGGAGGCCAAGCTGGCCGACGCCCGCCTGTCGTGTGTGGCCTGGCCCGCCGAGTACGGCGGCCGCGACGCCTCGCTGACCGAATGGGTCATCTTCGAGGAGGAGTACTACGCCGCGGGCGCGCCCGGTCGTGTCTCGCAGAACGGCATCTTCCTGCTGGCGCCCACCCTGTTCGAGCACGGTTCGCCCGAGCAGCTGGCCCGCATCCTGCCGAGAATGGCGCGCGCCGACGACATCTGGGCGCAGGCCTGGTCCGAGCCGGAGGCCGGTTCCGACCTGGCCGGTATCCGCTCCACCGCCAAGCGCACCGAGGGCGGCTGGCTGCTCAACGGTCAGAAGACCTGGAGCTCGCGGGCCTCGTTCGCGGACTGGGGTTTCGGCCTGTTCCGCAGTGACCCGGAGGCCGAGCGCCACCGCGGCCTCACCTACCTGATGTTCCCGCTCACCGCCGAGGGCATCACGGTGCGCCCGATTCCGCAGTTGGACGGCGAGCCGGGCTTCGCGGAGATCTTCCTGGACAACGTGTTCGTGCCGGATCAGGACGTGATCGGCGAGGCGAACAACGGCTGGAAGGTCGCCATGGCGACCTCGAGCAACGAGCGCGGTCTGTCGCTGCGCGCGCCCGGCCGGTTCAACGCCACCGCCCGCAAGCTGATCGAGCTGTGGACGGGCTCGGCCGCCGAATCCGACACCGCCGCCGCCGACCGCGTGGTCGACGCGTGGGTGGGCGCGGAGGCGTACCGCCTCAACACCTGGGCCACCGTGACCCGTCTGGCCGACGGCGGCCAGCTGGGCGCGGAGTCCTCGGTGAACAAGGTGTTCTGGTCGGATCTGGACATCGCCATGCACGAGACCGCGCTCGATCTGCACGGCGCGGCCGCGGAGCAGGAGTCGGCGTGGACCGACGGCTACCTGTTCTCGCTGGCGGGCCCGATCTACGCCGGCACCAACGAGATCCAGCGCAACATCATCGCCGAACGCCTGCTCGGCCTGCCGCGATAGCCACAGGGAGGACGACGACATGCGATTCGCATTGACCGCAGAACAGAACGATTTCGCCGCCAGCCTGCGCAAGATGGGCGAGGCCGCCAAGACGCCGGGCGTGGTCCGGGCGTGGGGCGAGGGCGAGGCCGCCGCCGGGCGCGCGCTGATCGGCCAGCTGGCCGAGGCGGGCGCGCTGGGCCTGACCGTCTCCGAGGACAACGGCGGCTTCGGCGCCGGTCCGGTCGAGATGATCGTGGCCTTCACCGAGATCGGCCGGGCCGCCGTGCCGGGTCCGCTGGTGGAGACCGCCGCCGCGATTCCCGCACTGCTGCAGGCGCTTCCGGACTCGGCGCTCGCCGCCGAGAAGCTGCCGGAGCTGGCCGAGGGCGCGAAGCTGGGCACCCTGGCGCTGACCGCAGCGGCGGGTGCCAACGCGGGCCGCTCCGCCGGCGCCGCCACCGCGCTGGACGCCGATGTGGCCGACCTGGTGCTGATCGCCGAGGGCGACCGCATCGCGGTGGGCACCGCCGGTGACCTGGTCACGTCGGTGGATGCCGCGCGCCGCCTGTACACCGTGACCGCGGGCGAGACCCTGGCCGAGGGCGAAGGCGTCAGCGCCGCCATCGATCTGGCCTTCGACACCGCCGCCCTGGCCGCCGCCGCGCAGCTGCTCGGCGCGGGCCGGGCCATGCTGGACACCAGCGTCGAGTACGTGAAGCAGCGCCAGCAGTTCGGTACCCCGATCGGCCGCAACCAGGCCATCAAGCACCACCTGGCCAATGCCCACATCGGCCTGGAGATGGCGCTGCCGCTGCTCTACCGCGCCGCCCTGACCCTGGAGTCGGGCGCGGACGCCGAGACCCGCGGTCGCGACGTCTCCGCGGCCAAGCTGGCCTGCGGCGAGGCGGCGTACCAGACCGCGCGCATCGCGCTGCAGGTGCACGGCGCGATCGGCTACACCGCCGAATGCGATCTGTCGCTGTGGCTGACCAAGGTCACCGCCCTGCGTTCGGCCTGGGGCACCCCGGCCGAGCACCGCGCCCGCATCGCCGCCGCCCTGCGCGCCGGCAACGTGGCATGAGCGAGTCAGGCCCGGAGGCGGTAGCGCAGCGTAACCACGCAGGGCCCTCGCTCATACCGAATATGCGCAGCATGAGCACCTATTACCCGTTGGGAGCGAACGCATGAGCCTCACTGCCGAACAGCAGGAACTCGTCACCACCGTGCGCGCGGTGCTGACCAAGCACGGTGACAGCGCGGCCATGCGGCGCGGGCTGGAGACCGAGCGCGGCTACGACGAACAGCTGTGGAAGCTGCTGTGCGAGCAGGTCGGCGTCGCGGCCCTGGCCATTCCGGAGGAGTTCGGCGGCATCGGGGTCGGCCTGGTCGAATCCCTGCTGGTGGTCGAGGAACTCGGCCGCACGCTGTCCGCGCCCCCGATGCTCGGTTCGGCCGTGCTGGGCGTGCAGGCGCTGCTGCTGGCCGGGAACACCGAGGCCAACGAGCGGCTGCTGCCGGAGGTCGCCGAGGGCGCGCGGACGCTGGCCCTGTGCTGGGCGGCGGCGAGCGGCTGGGACGCCTTCGGCGTCCAGTCGAACGGCGGAACCCTCTCGGGCTCAGTGCATTACGTGCTCGACGGCGCGTTCGCCGACACCCTGCTGGTGCTCACCGCCGACGGCCTGTTCGAGGTCGCGGGCGACGCGGCGGGGGTCACCCGCACCGCCGTGGTCACCCAGGACCCGACCCGCAAGCTGGCGCGCATCGACTTCGACTCCGTGGCGGCGACCCCGCTGGGGCAGCTCGACGTCACCCGCCTGCGTGAGATCGCCTGGGCCGCAATGGTGGCCGAGCAGATCGGCGCGGCCGAGCAGTGCCTCGACATGACCGTCGAGTACTCGAAGTCGCGTGTGCAGTTCGGCCGCCCGATCGGCAGCTTCCAGGCCCTCAAGCACCGCATGGCCGACATGTACGTGCTGGTGGAGTCGGCCCGCTCGCTGGGCTACCTGGCGATCGCCGGTCTCGCCGAGGGCGCGATCGACCCGATAGACATCCAGGCCGCTCGCCTGCACGCCATCGACACCTTCAACTCGGTGGTCTCGGAGACCGTCCAGATGCACGGCGGCATCGCCATCACCTGGGAACACGACGCGCACCTGTTCTTCAAGCGCGCCCACGCCGACGCCCAGCTGTTCGGCACCCCCGCCCGCCCCCTGGCCCGCCCGGCCTAGCGGCGACGCTTTCCCGAACGGCCCGTGCGCGATTCACCGCGCACGGGCCGTTCGCCGTCCCCGGCCCGTTCACCTGGATGCCGCCCGCGGTCGATTCCGCCCCGTACCATCCCGCTCATGAACCAACCCATGCCGCCGCAGCAGCCCTATCAGCAGCAGTACCCGCAGCAGGGTCCCGGCCAGCAGCCGTATCCCCCGCAGGGCCAGGCCCCCTACCCGCAGCAGGGCCAGCCGCAGCCGCAGCAGCCTCCGGCCCCGCAGTTCCCGATCCTGGTGTCCACCATGAACGATGTGCCGGGTCAGGAGATCGTCCGGGTGATCGGTGAGGTCGCGGGGCTGACCGTGCGCAGTCGTGGTCTGGGCGCGAACTTCGCGGCCGGGTTCCGGGCCTTGGGCGGCGGCGAGATTCACGAGTACACGCAGCTGCTGTATCAGTCGCGGCACGAGGCGATCATGCGAATGTGCCAGCACGCCATGGCTTATGGCGCGAACGCCGTCGTCGCCATGCGATTCGACTGCAACGAGATCGCCAACACCATGAGCGAGGTCGCCGCCTACGGCACCGCGGTCGTGGTCAAGCCGGCCGGGGAGTAGCCGGGTCGGTCAGTGGTGGAGCACCTCGACCTCGCGGACCGGCTTCTTGCGGCCGAATTTGGCGCGCAGGGGGTAGATCGCCATGACCGCCAGGAGGCTGACGGTGGAGGCGATGAGCTGGTTGCGCTGGTCGGGGTTGCGGGCCATGGCGACGAAGACGGCGAACAGGGCGATGATCACGGCCCAGCTGATGTAGGGGTAGCCCCACATGCGGTAGGTGAGGGCGGAGGGGTCCTCGCGGCGGAGGCGGGCGCGCAGGCGGAGCTGGGAGAACATGATCGCCACGTAGACGAAGGCCAGCACCACGCCGATGGAGTTCACCAGGAAGGTGAAGACCTTGTCCGGGGAGACGTAGGAGGCGATGACCGCGCCCCAGGCGGCGGTGGTGCCGAGCAGGACGGCCCGGGCGGGGACGCCGCGCTTGTTGAGTTTCACCAGGGCGGCGGGGGCATCGCCGTCGCGGGTGAGGACGTAGAGCGTGCGGGAGGAGACGTAGATGGCCGAGTTCAGCACCGACAGCACCGCGGTCAGGATGACGACCTGCATGATGGTGCCCGCGGCGGGGATGCCGATGTGTTCGAGGGCGCTGACGAAGGGGCTCGTCAGCACCTTGGCGTCGTTCCACGGCAGGATCGTGACCACCAGGAAGATCGAGGCCACGTAGAACAGGCCCACCCGCCACAGCACGCTGTTGGTGGCGCGGGTGACGGCCTTGGCCGGTTCCTCGGTCTCGGCGGCCGCGACGGTGACGATCTCGGTGCCGCCGAAGGCGAACATCACCACCACGATTGCCGAGAAGATGCCTGTGACCCCGTTGGGTGCGAAACCGCCATGGCCGGTGAGGTTCCCGAATCCGGACTGCGACCCGGGCCAGAGCCCGAAGATCCAGGCCAGCCCGACCGCCAGGAAGCCGACGATGGCCACCACCTTGATGGAGGCGAACCAGAACTCGAACTCGCCGAACGACTTCACCGACAGCAGGTTGACGGCGGTCATGATGATCAGCAGTCCGGCCGAGAGCACCCACTGGTCCAGGTCGACCCAGGTGCCGAGGATGGCCGCCCCGGCCACCGCCTCGGCGCCGACCAGGATGACGTAGAGGTACCAGTACAGCCAGCCGACGGTGAATCCGGCGAACGGACCCATGGCCAGGCGCGCGTACTCCCCCATCGATCCGGCGACCGGTCGGGCGACCACCATTTCCCCGAGGGCCCGCAGCACGGCCAGCACCACCAGCCCGGCGGCCGCGTAGGACAGCACGGCGGCGGGCCCGGCGGTCTGGATGACCGAGCCGCTGCCCACGAACAGGCCCGCGCCGATCGCCCCGCCGATGCCGATCATGGTCATGTGACGGCGCCGGAGCCCGGTGCGCAGCCCCTGCGGCTCGGATGGCGTGGCGTCGATGCCCGCCGTCAGCGTGCCGTCCGGCCCCGTCACGCGCGCCTCGACCGGTTCCGACATCTGACCGCCACCTTCTTGTGTTGCCCATAAATTGCCAGCCCACCCTATCGAGCCTGGTCAGCCGGGGAAAATCGCCTCCGGAACCGCGCCGGACACGCATCGGCCCACGTCCCGAATCCGCTTCGCCGCCAGCCGCTTCCATGGCGGGCGTACCGTCGGAAGGTATGACCGAGACTCAGCGCGGCCGAGTACGCGTCGAACCGAGCGCCAAGCGGGTACGCGCCTACCTCGGCGGTCACCTGGCCGCGGACACCGTCACTCCGACGCTGGTGTGGGAGTCCCCGCACTACCCCACCTACTACCTGCCGGTCGCCGACCTGCGGGCCAAGCTGGAACCCAATGGCAAGACCCGCCCGTCCCCCAGCCGCGGCACCGGCACCGAGTTCGATGTGGTGACCGACGGCGTCGTGGCGGCCGGCGCGGCCGTCCGGCACCTCGATTCCCCGCTCCCGGAACTGCGTGACCTGGTGAAACTGGATTTCCACGCCATGACGGAATGGTTCGAGGAGGACGAACCGATCTACGTGCACCCGCGCGACCCCTACACCCGGGTGGACATCCTCGGCAGTTCCCGGCACGTGCGGGTGGAACTGAACGGCCAGGTGCTGGCCGATTCGCACGGCCCGCGCATCCTGTTCGAGACCGGCCTGCCGGCGCGCTACTACGTGCCGCTCACCGATGTCCGGATGGACCTGCTGACACCGTCCGACACCGAGACGCACTGCCCGTACAAGGGCACCGCCGAATACTGGTCGGTTCGGCTCGGCGAGGAGGAGTTCCCGGACCTGGTCTGGATCTACCGCACCCCGCTGCCGGAGAGCCAGAAGATCGCCGGGCTCGCCTGCTTCTACAACGAGAAGATCGACCTGTGGATCGACGGCGAACTCCAGGCCCGCCCGAAGACCCCGTTCAGCTGAAACCCTCAGTCCCCCAGGATCTCCGACACCAACCGGGGTAGCGCGACACCGATCGGGTCGCGCACGATCTCGGCGGCGTACTCGTCGTACGGGGTCGGCTCGGCGTTCACCACGACCAGGTCCGCGCCCGCGTCCACGGCCACCGCGCACATCGAGGCCGCGGGCTCGACCTGGAGCGTACTGCCCACGGCCAGGAAGATCTCCGCGGTCTCGGCGATCTGCACGGCCGCCCGGATCGCATCCGAATCCAGGTGCTGCCCGAACATGATGGTGGCCGCCTTGAGGATGCCGCCGCACTCCGGGCACGCGGGATCCGGGTCCCCGGCGGCGACCTTCTCCAGGGTGGCCGCCATGGAGTCGGTGAATTCGCAGTCGATGCAGACGACTTCGAACATATTGCCGTGGATCTCCACGACCGTGTCCGAGCCCGCCCGTTGATGCAGCCGGTCGATGTTCTGCGTGATGATCCCGACCTGGCGCTCCGCCGCCAGCCTGGCCAGCGCGCGATGGGCGTCGTTCGGGGTGGCCGTCCAGGCCGGATTGTCGCGGCGGGCCAGCCAGGCCCGCGCCCGTAATTCCGGATCGGCCACATAGTTCTGATAGGTGGAGAGCAGTTCCGCGATCGGATCCTCGGTCCAGACCCCGCGCGGCCCACGGAAATCCGGAATCCCGGAATCGGTGGAGATGCCCGCGCCCGTCAGTACCCCGATCGGCCCCTTGCGTGCACGCCAGTCCGTCACGCCTGCCAGCCTAGGCCGCCGCGCCGCCCTTCCGCCTCCGGATTCACCGGCCGTTCAGCAGCCCGCCCGTCTCACACCGCGATGACCGCGGGCTGATCCTCCGCGCGCCGGTACTGTCCGGGCGCCAGCCCGTATTCGCGTTTGAACGCCTTCGCGAACGCGAATTCGCTCTGGTAGCCGACCTTCCGGGCGACGGTCGACAACGGGGTGTCGGACTCCCGGAGCAGTCGCGCCGCGGTGAGCATGCGCCACCGGGTGAGGTAGGACAGCGGCGGCTCACCGACCGTGGCCGTGAAGCGCCGGGCCAGGGTGGCCCGCGAAACACCCGCCACGGCAGCGAGTTCGGGTACCGCCCAGCCCCGCTCGGGCGCTTCGTGCATGGCGCGCAGGGCGGTCGCGACGGCCGGATCGGTGAAGGCCGCGGCCCAGCCGGTCGGCGCGTCGGCCCGATCGTCGAACCAGGCGCGCAGCGCGAACAGCAGCAGGGTCTCCAGCAGGGCCGGGATCGCGGCGTCGGTGCCCGCCCGCGGTTCGGAGATCTCGGCGGCGAGCAGGTCCACCGCTCCGCGCAGGGCGGGGTGGCGGCCGGGACGGGCGGGGAGATGGATGAATTCGGGCAGCTCGTCCAGCAGCGGGTGGCTGCGCTGCCGCCCGAGTTCGTAGGCCCCGCAGACCAGCACGCAGCGCGCGCCCGGCCCGGTGATCTCCCGCGGCTCGCCCGGCCGCGCCCGCTCGGTGACGGCGCTGTCGAGACTGTCCACCAGCAGGTGATCAGCCCCGCGGGGCATGAAGATCACATCGCCGACGCCGAGGGCCATCGGTTCTCCGTCCGGCGGCACCAGCCAGCACGAACCCTGCAGCACCACATGGAATCCCGAGCCGGGCACCACCGGATACGCGCGGCCCCACGGCGCGTGCCGCACGAACATGCCGGAGGTGGGGTGACCGGTCCGAATGGCGGAGATGGCTTCGCTGAGCAGGTCCACGTTTCGACCATATCCGCTCGCCGCAGCGTGGTGATTCTCGCGCCGCCCCGCATCCCGGGGCGTCGGGAAATACAGTGAACCGATGAGCGACGACCGTCCGAAACTGGCCGTGGAATTGGATCTTCAGCCGCATCCCGAGGGTGGCTGGTATCGCGAAACCTGGCGCAGCCCAGTGGAATTCACGCCGGAGGACTATCCGGGGCCGCGGGCGAGCGGCACCGCGATCTACTTCCTGCTGCTGCCGGGTGAGAAGTCCGCGCCGCACACGGTGGCCTCGGACGAGATCTGGTTCTGGCATCGGGGTGGTCCCCTGCTGCTGAACATCGGGGGTGAGGAGATCGTCCTCGGACCTGATGTCGAGCAGGGGCAGCGCCCCCAGGCGGTGGTTCCCGGCGGGATCAGCCAGGCCGCCCGTCCGGCGGGAGACGACTACGCGCTGGTGAGTTGCGTCGTCTCCCCCGGATTCGACTTCGCCGACTTCCGGCTCGACTGAGGGAATTTCCACTCTTCGGTTCTCGTGCCCGCCGTGCTTTCGCGCGGCGGGCACACCGCAAGTGGAACCCGGTGGGTCGACCGATTCAGTCGTCGATCCCGAGAAGTCCTTCGGCGACCGCGTGGTCGATGGTCTTCTCGAGGTTCGGGCACGAGTCCGGCTTCCCGGTGGTGGGACCGGACTCGGCCAGCTTGCGGAAGACGGGGCAGGTGGCGGCCGGGTCGGTCGTCCACTGCACCGTCTTCTGGTTGTGGCTGTGCTTGCGCACCTGCACCTGGGTGCCGCAGGTCTGACACGCGATCGGCGTCAGACCGGACTCCATGTAGTGCTCTTTGTCGACGACCGTCTGGGCGCGCACCTGCGCTCGCTGTTCCGGCCGGTCCGCGAAATCGGGTGCCTTCGCCCAGGTGGTCATCAGGCGTTCGCCTCCTGCGCGGCGGCCGCTTCGGCCTCCGCCTTCTTGCGCAGGTTCTCCTCGACCTCGAGACCCCACTGCTCGTTGGCCTTGGAGGTGTCGATCTCGAATTCGAAGCGCTGCGTCATCTTCGGGTCGATGTCGGCGACATCGACGTAGAACTGCTCGTACCAGCGACGCAGCTGGTAGACCGGGCCGTCTTCCTCGGTCAGCAGCGGGTTGTCGATCTTGGACTTGTGCTTCCAGATCTCGACGTCCTGCAGGAAGCCCTCGGACACGCCCTCGGTCATCTTGGCGGCGAACTTGTCCGCCTGCGCCTCGGGCAGCCCCTGCGGCTTCTGCAGCGACACGCCCCACTGCAGCACGAACGAGTCCTGCGAGACCGGGTAGTGGCAGTTGATCAGGACCGTCTTGACCTCGAAGCCGCTGTAGATGTTGAGCAGCGGGTTGATCATGTACGACGGGCCGAAGTACGACGCCTCGGACTTGAGCAGCACGTCGATGCCGTTCGCGGCCGCCTGGCCGATGTCCGGGCGACCCTTGGTCTCGAGGTACTGGGTGGCGACGTGACCCTCGAGGACGTTCTTGAAGTACGTCGGGAAGGCATAGTGGATATAGAAGAAGTGCGCCATATCCACGACGTTGTCGATGATCTCGCGGCAGTTGGAGCCCTCGATCAGCAGCGAGTGCCAGGTCCAGTCGGTCCAGCCGTCGTTGAGGCTCTCCGACGGGGTGCCGTCGGCATTGGTGTACGGACCCTCGATGTAGGGGATCGTCACCTCGTCCGAGGGCGGGTTGCCCTCGTGGTCGTGCCACACGTACAGCTGACCGTTGCGCTCGAGCGTGATCCACGCGCGGGTGCGGGCCAGCGGGGGCACGCGGCGGGCGTACGGGATGCCGGTGCACTTGCCGTTGCCGCCCCAGCGCCAGTCGTGGAACGGGCAAGCGATGGAATCGCCCTTGACCTCACCCATGGAGAGGTCGCCGCCGAGATGGCGGCAGTAGGAGTCCAGGACCTTCAGTTCACCCTGGCTGTTCATGAAAACGACCAGCTTGGTGCCGAAAATATTGACCGAGTGCGGCTTGCCGTCCCGGAAGTCCTTGGCCAGGCCTACACAGTGCCAGCCCCGGGCAAAACGGGTGGGCGCGGCGCCCACGTCGATCTCGCGGACCTTTCCGCGGGGCCCTTGGGGGGTTGTCGCCATTTCCTGATCCTCCTATGGATGTACTAGAACACGTTACAAAATCGGCTGGCCGTTTGCCAGCGATAGGACCAACTACCAGGATGGCGTCTCTCTGAGCTGGGCATGAACCGCGTTCTCGACAGGAATAAGAACGTGTTCTACTCTCAGGGGCAAACGAAGACCGCTTCCGGTCCCCGTACCAGGCAGGAGCAACTGGCGAGATGACGCAAGAAGTAGTTGAGCGGGTAGAGGCGCTGCTGCCGACCCTGCGTGAGCGCGCCCAGGAGACCGAGGATCTGCGCCGCCTTCCGGACCAGACCGTCAAGGATCTGCAGGCGACCGGCTTCTTCAAGCTCGTGCAGCCCAAGCAGTGGGGCGGCTACGCCTGCGACCCGGTGATCTTCTATGACCAGGTCCGCAAGCTGGCCAGCGCCTGCGGTTCGACCGGCTGGTGTGCCGGCATCCTCGGCATCCACAACTGGCACCTGGCGCTGTTCGACCAGAAGGCCCAGGAAGAGGTCTGGGGCAACGACACCGAGGTCCGGATCTCCTCCTCCTACGCCCCGATGGGCGCGGGTGTGGTGACCGAGGACGGCTCGGGCTACACCGTCAACGGTTCGTGGGCCTGGTCCTCGGGTTCCGATCACGCCGACTGGGTCTTCGTCGGCGGTCCGGTCATCAAGAACGGCAAGCCGGTCGACTTCGGCTCGTTCCTGATCCCCCGCAGCGAGTACGTCGTCAACGATGTGTGGCACGTGGTGGGCCTGCGCGGCACCGGTTCCAACACCGTCGTGGTCAAGGACGTTTTCGTTCCCAAGCACCGTTTCCTCAGCATGCGGACCATGGGCGAACTGAAATCGCCTGGCCTGGAGCAGAATACCGATCCGCTGTACAAGATGCCGTGGGGCAGCATCCACCCCGCCACCATCACCGCGCCGATCATCGGCATGGGTTACGGCGCCTACGAGGCCCACGTCGAGCACCAGGGCAAGCGCGTGCGCGCCGCCTTCGCCGGCGAGAACGCCAAGGACGACCCGTTCGCCAAGGTCCGGATCGCCGAGGCCGCCAGTGACATCGACGCCGCCTGGCGTCAGCTGTCGGGCAATATCGCCGACGAGTACGTGTGCATCGTGGCGGGCAAGGACGTCCCGTTCGAGATGCGTGCCGCCGCCCGCCGCGACCAGGTGCGCGCCACCGGCCGCGTGATCGCCTCCGTCGACCGCCTCTTCGAGGCCGCCGGCGCCACCGCACTGGTGGAAGGCACTCCGCTGCAGCGCTTCTGGCGTGACGCCCACGCCGGCCGCGTGCACGCCTCGCAGGATCCCGAGCGCGCCTACGTCATGTACGGCACCCACGCGTTCGGCCTGCCGGTCACCGACGGAATGGTGTAATCCGTGACGGCCGTAGAGGAAATCACCTACGAGTCCACCTCGCGCTTCGCGCAGGTGCGACCGGACCTGAAGCTGCACTACCACGAGGCGGGCGTCGGTAACGGCCCCACCATCGTGCTGCTGCACGGCGGCGGTCCGGGCGCGAGCTCCTGGTCGAACTTCGCCAAGAACATTCCGGTGCTGGCCAAGGACTTCCACGTCCTCGCCGTCGACCAGCCCGGCTTCGGGCAGTCCGACAAGCCGACCGAGCACCCGCAGTACTTCGTGCACTCGTCCTCGGCGCTGAAGGACCTGCTCGACACCCTCGGCATCACCGATCGCGTTCACCTGCTGGGCAATTCGCTCGGCGGCGGCGCGGCCACCCGCTTCGCGCTGGACTACCCGGACCGCGCCGGCAAGCTGGTGCTGATGGGCCCGGGCGGCCTGTCCACCAACCTGTTCGCGCCGGACCCGACCGAGGGCGTGAAGCTGCTGTCCAAGTTCAACTTCGAACCCACGAAGGAGAACCTGGAGGCGTTCCTGCGGATCATGGTCTTCGACCAGTCGCTGATCACGCCGGAACTCGTCGAGGAGCGTTTCGCCTCGGCCTCGCAGCCGGAATCCCTGGCCGCCACCCGCGCCATGGGCAAGTCCTTCGCGGGCGCCGACTTCGCCAAGGGCATGATCTGGCGCGACGCGTTCAAGCTGCGTCAGCCGGTGCTGATGATCTGGGGCCGCGAGGACCGCGTGAACCCGATCGACGGCGCGCTCGTGGCGTTGAAGATGGTGCCGCGCGTGCAGCTGCACGTGTTCGGCGGTTGCGGGCACTGGGCGCAGCTGGAGAAGTTCGACGAGTTCAACCGCCTGGCAACCGACTTCCTGCTCGGCGTCAAGGAGAAGTGACCATGAGTATCAAGGCACTCGGGTACATGCGCATCGAGGCCACCGACATGGCGGCCTGGCGCGAGTACGGCCTCAAGGTGCTCGGGATGATGGAGGGCTCGGGGCTCAACCCCGACGCGCTCTACCTGCGTATGGACGACTTCGCCGCGCGTCTGATCATCGTGCCGGGCGAGCAGGACCGCCTGCTGGTCTCCGGCTGGGAGGTCACCGACGCCAAGGGCCTGCAGGAGCTGCGCGAGAGCCTGGACAAGGCCGGGGTCGCCTTCACCGAGGGCACCAAGGAAGAACTCGGTGAGCGTCGCGTCGAGGGCATGATCCGTTTCCAGGATCCGGCCGGCAACACCCTGGAGGCGTTCTACGGCGCCCAGTACCTGGGTCGCCGTTTCGTCAGCCCGTACGGCCACAAGTTCGTGACCGCCGAGCAGGGTCTGGGCCACGTGGTCCTCACCTGCACGGACGACGCCGCGGCGCAGGCGTTCTACCAGGACGTGCTGGGCTTCCGCCTGCGTGACTCCATGCGTCTGCCCCCGCAGATGGTGGGCCGTCCCGCCGACGGCGACCCGGCCTGGCTGCGCTTCTACGGCTGCAACCCGCGCCACCACGCGCTGGCCTTCCTGCCGCTGCCGAACCCGACCGGGATCGTGCACCTGATGGTCGAGGTGGAGAACTCCGACGATGTCGGCCTCTGCCTGGATCGCGCGAACCGCAAGAAGGTCAAGATGTCGGCGACCCTGGGTCGCCACATCAACGACAAGATGCTCTCCTTCTACATGAAGACGCCGGGCGGATTCGACATCGAATTCGGCTGTGAGGGACTCGAGGTCGACGACCACTCGTGGATCGCGCGCGAATCCACCGCGGTCAGCCTGTGGGGCCACGACTTCACTGTCGGATTCAAGTAGCGAGTACGGACAACAGGGGCGGCCGAACAGTGACCGAGGCAGAATTGACCACGAACGCGACCACCGACGGGCACCCCGTCATCGATGGCCGGCAGTTCCGGAATGTGCTGGGGCAGTTCTGCACCGGCATCACCGTCATCACCACCTTCGACGGCGAGGGTGACGAGCGGGCGCCGATCGGCTTCGCGTGCCAGTCGTTCGCCGCCCTGTCCCTCGATCCGCCGCTGGTGCTCTTCTGCCCCACCAAGGAGTCCCGCTCCTGGAAGGCGATCGAACGCAACGGCAGTTTCGCCGTGAACATGCTGGCCGAGGAGCAACAGCCGGTGTGCGCCCGCTTCGGTTCCCGCGAACCCGACAAGTTCGGCGGAATCGACTGGCACACCTCGGAACTGGACCTCCCGGTTTTGGACGGCGCGTTGGCCACGATCCAGTGCACTGTGGACAACGTGCTCGACGGCGGCGATCACTACATCGTGATCGGCCGGGTACAGGCCCTGTCGGAGTCCACCGACTCCGGCAGGCCGCTGCTCTTCTACCGCGGCCAGTACACGGCCATCGAGCCGGAGAAGACCACCCCCGCCCCCTGGCGCGCCGACCTCGAACACTTCCTCACCACCACCACGCTCGACACC
This sequence comes from Nocardia sp. CA-136227, assembly GCF_050955695.1. Classification (NCBI taxonomy): domain Bacteria; kingdom Bacillati; phylum Actinomycetota; class Actinomycetes; order Mycobacteriales; family Nocardiaceae; genus Nocardia; species Nocardia sp. CA-136227. Next base: position 560,954 of record NZ_CP192081.1, on the reverse strand, counting down.
TGGCTGTGAGGCGGGTTCCTCCAGAACCCTGGCGATAGAAAAAGGCCCCTGTGGATTTCATCCACAGGGGCCTTTCACATTGGGGAAGGCTGGGGACAAACCCCCGCCCTCAACGTCGATAGTTCCCCTTGGACTGGAAGACCTCCAGATCGACAGCGCCTTCGGCCACTGCCTTCTGGAGACGAGCAAGAGCCGAAGCTCGGCGGCGAACAGCGCGGAGTTCCCTCAGGACCGCTCGTACAGATCGCATCACACCACCCCTCATAGTTCTGAACTAGCCCGCCGACGAACGCATCGAATGCGTCCGCGAGTTGCTCGAAAACCTGTTGGCGGGGGCGGAAACCGGCCTGTTGCTGCCCTTCGCCCGATCTCTTCGCGAATGGCAGGCCACCGCTGAGATCCACTCCGACCCCGAGTTGACCCGCCGCCTACGCGGACCGTTCGACATCAGCGACGCTACCGATGTCGAACGCCCGGGTAGGACCGATGGCTGATCAACTCGGCAGAGGCGATGAAGTACGACGACCTGACGCGCCAGCACCCGCTCAGGGGCGCGCTCGGGCACGTCGAGGTAGGCGAAATGCGTTTGGATCAATGGCAATACGAGGTCACCGGCAGTGGCCGGATCTGGTATGCGATCGATGACGAGCGACGCATCGTGTGGGTGACTCTCGCGGGGACCGGCCATCCCCGCCAAACGTCGACATTGAACGCCACCGGGCCGCAACCGGAGTCGGTTGCGGCCCGGTGGAGACCGGGGTCAGGAGTGGGTGAGGACCACGTCGGCGAGGACGGGGGCGTCGTCGCGCTCGACGACGGTCACCGCGATGACGAGCTCGCCGTCCTGCTGCCAGATGCGGGAGCGGAGGGTCTCGCCGGGGTACATGACGCCGGCGAAGCGGGCGCGGAAACCCTTGACGCGGGCGACATCCGAGGCCAGGGCGGTGTCCGTGGCGGTCTTGAGGACCAGGCCGTAGGTGCACAGGCCGTGCAGGATGGGGTTCGGGAAGCCGGCGTTGCGGGCGAACTCGGGGTCCGAGTGCAGCGGGTTGCGGTCACCGCACATGCGGTAGAGCAGGGCCTGCTGCGGCAGGGTGGGGGTGAGCACCTCGAAATCCGGTGCGCGGTCCGGGAGTTCGGTCTTGGCGGACGGGCCGCGGTCGCCGCCGAAGCCGCCCTCGCCCTTCGCGAAGATGGAGGAGCGGGAGGTCCACAGGGGTTCGCCGTCGGAGCCGACGGCGGTGTCCTCACGCCAGATGACGGCGTTGGAGCCCTTGTCCCAGATCTCGCTGATCTTGCCCGCGATGGTGCCCTTGCCTGACGCCGGGATCGGGCGGTGCACGATGATCTCCTGGCTGCCGTGCACGACCTTCGCCAGGTCGATGTCGATGCCGTCGAACTTGACCTTCGGCGCCTCGGTCTCGTGGAACGAGGGCGCGACGGTGCCGAAGGACGGCAGCACGGCCGGGTCCCGGTCGTCGAGGTAGCGCAGCTCGGCCGGGTCGGTCCAGCGGTTGCCCGCGCCCAGCGCCAGGTTGTAGGTCTGCACGTCGCTGGCCGACCAGCTGAAATCGCGCGCCGGGATCTGCGCGCCGAGCGCGACACTCAAGTCGATGGGCATGAAAGTTCTCCTCGTGATCGCGACCCCACTCGGGTCCGAGTTGACGTCGTAGTGCCGAACCCGCGAGCCCCGTTCGTTGGGTCCGATGGTTCAACGCGGCCGCCGAGTCCGCAAGCTTGCGCCCGCTGACCGGGTAGCGCGTCGCCGCGCACGGCTCCTGATGCTCGGGATATAGACCGGACCCGCCATCGGAAAGAGCGTTCGCGATGGCGGATCCGGGTTCTTCAGTTGTCGTCACACACCCCGCCGGGATAGAGCGGTACGACGGGATGTGTGGGTGGGTTGGGCGCGGACTCGACGTGACCCGACTCGCGCCCAACCCGATCCTGAACCGGGTTGGGACGGTTCAGGACGCCTTGTCGGCCGTCACCGGCGCGCCGTTCTTCGCCTTGGCGGCGATGTCGAGAGCGGCCAGGTAGCCGAAGGTGATCGCGGGTCCGATGGTCGCGCCGGGACCGGCGTAGGTGTGGCCCATGACCGGCGACGAGGTGTTGCCGGCGGCGTAGAGGCCGTCGATCACGGTGCCGTCTTCGCGCAGCACGCGGGCGTCGTTGTCGGTGACCAGACCACCCTTGGTGCCCAGGTCGCCGGGGACCATCTTGACCGCGTAGAACGGGCCGACCTCGAGCTTGTTGAGGCACGGGTTCGGCTTGATGGTCTCGTCGCCGTAGTAGCGGTCGTAGGCGGAGTCGCCGCGCTTGTAGTCGAGATCCTTGCCGGTCTCGGCGAAGCCGTTGAAGCGCTCGATGGTGGCGGCCAGGTTGTCGGCGGGGACGCCGATCTTCTCCGCGAGAGCTTCTACCGAAGAGGCCTTGACAATGAGGTCGTTTTCCATCCAGCGGGACGGAATCGGCTGGCCAGGCTGCAATCCGGCGAAGATGTAGCGAGACCGGTAGCGCTGATCGAACACGAGCCAGCACGGCACGTTCTCGCCCGGACCCTCACCCTGCCCGTATTCGCCGCCGTACATGGTGTGCACAGCCTCGACGTAAGGAGCGGACTCATTACCGAATCGCTGACCTTGCGTGTTGATCATGATGGATCCGGGCAGGTTTCGCTCGGCGAGGCAGAACCAGGGCTTGCCTTCGCCGCGGAAGGTGGTCGGACCCCACCACGAGTCGTCCATGAAGTCGATCGCGCCGCCCGCTTCGATGCCCGCGCGGATGCCGTCGCCGGTGTTGGCCTCGGCGCCGGTGGTCCACTCGGTGGTGATGGGCTCACGCTGGTACTTGTGCCGCATGTCGGCGTTGCGCTCGAAGCCGCCGCTGCCCAGGATCACGCCGTACTTGGCGTTGAACCGCACGGTCTCGCCGTTCTCGGTGGCCTCGACGCCGGTGACCACGCCGTTCTCGATGACCAGGCCGGTCAGCGGGGTGTTCAGCAGCACCGGGACGTTCGCGTCCAGCAGGCCCTTGCGCAGACCCGCGATGATCGCCTGGCCCATGCCGACCAGCGCCTTGCCGGTGGCCTTGCCCCACGCCCAGCGGGTGCCGACGCGCAGCACGCGCAGGATGCCGCTCGGGTGGCGGCGGATCAGGTTGAGCTTCTTGTAGTCGGCCTGCATGACGACCACGTTCAGCGGCGCCTTGCTGTAGGGCGGCTCCAGATTGAAGCGCTCTGCGCCCAGTACCTTCAGGTTGAAGGGCTTGGGCTCGCAGGAGCGGCCGTCCGCCTTGCCGCCCGGTGCCTCCGGGTAGTAGTCGGAGTAGCCCGGCACCCAGGTCATCTTCAGCGCGGAGTGGTCCAGGACGTAGTCGAACGCCTCGGCGCCGCGATCGATGTAGGTGTCGATCTTCTCCTTGGGCACCACGTCGCCGATGATGCTGTAGAGGTAGGTCCGCGCCTCGTCCAGGTCGTCGCCCTTGCCGGCGGCCTTGAGCACCTTGTTTCCGGGAATCCAGACGCCACCGCCCGAACGCGCGGTAGAACCGCCGTAATGAGCGGCTTTTTCGATGAGCACCGTGCGCAGACCGTGGTGCGCAGCGGTGAGGGCGGCGGACATACCGGCGGCACCGCTGCCGACCACCACCACGTCGTAATCCCGATCAGTCATGTAGAACACGTTATAGAATCAATCCTGGTTTGGTCTATGTTGGTCTGGCAGATGGGACTGCTGAAGCGATGTTCTTCACAAAAACTCGTTTCAATTTCTAGTCTCGTTACCGTAGGGCCACCGGCCGGTACCCCCGATGGAAGGAACACAGCGTGCTGACCGACGCGCTTCGCAAGGAACTGGCTGACGAACTCGCCGCGGCCGAACGGGATCGCACCCCGATCGACCCGCTGGTCGCGCGGCACCCCGAGATCGACGTGGTCGACGCGTACGAGATCCAGCTGATCAACATGCGGCAGCGGTTCGCCGGTGGCGCGAAGGTGGTGGGCCACAAGGTCGGCCTGTCCTCGCTGGCCATGCAGCAGATGATGGGCGTCGACGAGCCCGACTACGGGCACCTGCTCGCGGAAATGGAAGTCTTCGAAGACGTTCCGGTCGACACCGCCAAGTACCTGTACCCCCGCGTGGAGGTCGAGGTCGGGTTCATCCTGGGCGCCGACCTGCCCGGCGAGGACTGCACCGAGGAGGACGTCCGCAAGGCCACCGTCGCCTACGCGCCCTCCATCGAGCTGATCGACACCCGCATCAAGGAGTGGAAGATCGGCCTCTGCGACACCATCGCCGACAACGCCTCCTCGGCCGGCTACGTGCTCGGCCAGGCCCGCGTCGCGCCGGAACTGCTGGACATCAAGGCCATCGACGCCGTGCTGACCCGCAATGGCGAGGTCATCGCCGAGGGCCGTTCCGACGCCGTGCTCGGCGATCCCACCATCGCCGTCGCCTGGCTGGCCCGCAAGGTCGCCCAGTTCGGCGTGCGGTTGAAGGCGGGCGACATCGTGCTGCCCGGCTCCTGCACCCGTGCCATCGACGCCCGCCCGGGCGACGAGTTCATCGCCGAGTTCGCCGGACTCGGTTCCGTCCACCTGGGTTTCGCGTAAGCGCCGCCCCGACTGACACAGACCTCACCGAGTAGGAGAAAGCCGTGACTGCAAGCAAAGTCACCGCCGCGATCGTCGGGTCCGGCAACATCAGCACCGACCTGCTGTACAAGCTGCTGCGTTCGGACAAGATCGAGCCGCGCTGGATGATCGGCATCGACCCCGATTCCGAGGGCCTCAAGCGCGCCCGCGGCCTCGGCCTGGAGACCTCCGCCGAGGGCGCGGACTGGCTGCTGGCGCTGCCGGAGAAGCCGGACCTGCTGTTCGAGGCGACCTCCGCGTACGTGCACCGCGCCTACGCGCCGAAGTACGCCGAGGCCGGCATCCGTGCCATCGACCTCACCCCGGCCGCCGTCGGCCCCGCTGTCATCCCGCCGGTCAACCTCGACACCCTGCGTGACGAGATGAACGTCAACATGATCACCTGCGGTGGCCAGGCGACGATTCCGATGGTGCACGCGGTGTCCCGCGTCGTTCCGGTCGACTACGCCGAGATCGTGGCGTCGGTGTCCTCGGTGTCCGCCGGTCCGGGTACCCGCGCCAACATCGACGAGTTCACCAAGACCACCTCCGCGGGTGTCATGAACATCGGCGGCGCCAAGCGCGGCAAGGCCATCATCATCCTGAACCCGGCCGAGCCGCCGATGATCATGCGCGACACCATCTTCTGCTCGATCCCCGAGGATGCCGACCGCGACGCGATCACCGAGTCGGTGCACCGCATGGAGAAGGCCATCCAGGAGTACGTGCCCGGCTACCGCCTGCTCAACGAGCCGCAGTTCGACGAGCCGTCGCTGGTGTCCGGTGGCATGGCGAAGGTGTCGATCTTCGTCGAGGTCGAGGGCGCGGGCGACTTCCTGCCGCCGTACTCGGGCAACCTCGACATCATGACCGCGGCCGCCACCCAGGTGGGCAATGTGCTGGCCGACCAGATCATCTCGGCTCGGGTGTAAGGAGAACCGACAGTGAGCAATTCGAACATTCTGAAGCCGTTCTCCGCGGATCTCGACGTCCGGGTGACCGACACGTCGCTGCGCGACGGCTCGCACCACAAGCGCCACCAGTTCGTGGTGGAAGAGGTCCGTGACATCGTCGCCGCCCTCGACAACTCCGGCGTGCCGGTCATCGAGGTCACCCACGGTGACGGCCTCGGCGGTTCCTCGTTCAACTACGGTTTCTCGAAAACCCCTGAGCAGGAACTGATCAAGGTCGCGGCCGAGACCGCCAAGCAGGCCAAGATCGCCTTCCTCATGCTGCCGGGCGTCGGCGTCAAGGAAGACATCAAGATCTCGCAGGACAATGGCGCGAGCATCTGCCGCATCGCCACCCACTGCACCGAGGCCGATGTCTCGATCCAGCACTTCAACATGGCGCGCGACCTCGGCCTCGAGACCGTCGGCTTCCTGATGATGGCGCACTCCACCACCCCGGAGAACCTCGCCAAGCAGGCCCGCATCATGGCCGACGCCGGCTGCCAGTGCATCTACGTCGTCGACTCCGCCGGCGCGCTGGTGCTGGAGCAGGTCTCCGACCGCGTCTCCGCCCTGGTCGCCGAGCTCGGCAACGACGCGCAGGTCGGCTTCCACGGCCACGAGAACCTGGGCCTCGCGGTCGCGAACTCGGTGTACGCCGTGCGCGCGGGCGCCACCCAGATCGACGGCAGCGCACGCCGTTTCGGCGCGGGCGCGGGCAACCTGCCCGTCGAGGCCTTCATCGGCGTCTGCGACAAGCTCGGCATCAAGACCGGTGTCGACTTCTTCGCCATCACCGACGCCGCCGAGGACGTCGTCCGCCCGGCCATGCCGAGCGAGTGCCTCCTCGACCGCCAGGCCCTCATGATGGGCTACGCGGGCGTCTACTCCTCCTTCCTCCGCCACGCCGAGCGCCAGGCCGAACGCTACGGCGTCTCCGCGGCCGAAATGCTCGTCCGCGCCGGCCAGCGCAAGCTGGTGGGTGGCCAGGAAGACCAGCTCATCGACATCGCCCTGGAGCTCCAGCGCGAAAAGGAGAAGTCGGCCGCCAACGCCTGACCCACCCGCTCGACGCTGGGCCGCAACCGAATTCGGTTGCGGCCCAGCGTCGTTTGGGGTGGATGCAGGTCAGGCGCCGCGAGCGGCGATGCGGCCGTGGTTCTCGCGGGCGAACTGTCTGGGGGACTAGCCTTTCTAGGCGCGGAAGGCGGAGACGCTGGCGTAGCCGAGGCGCTGGGCGGCCTGTTCGACGGTCATGCCGGTGACGAGGAATTCCCCAGACAGCAAACCGACCGTTTCGGTTGAAAGTTCGCGGAAGGTGGTGCCCTCGTCGGCGAAGTGGCGGCGCAATGTTCGGACGCTGCTGTCCAATTCGGCGGCTATGCGCGATTGGTCGGCTATTCCTCCGCGAGCGATGAGCAGGTGCCGGGCGCAGCCGCTGACGCCCTGGCGGCGTTTCCGGCGTTGCAGGAGTTCGGCGCACTAGCGTTCATAGAAACGGGCGGTCGCGTAATTCGCCTGAGGTAGTGGAAGTTTCTGAATACTGGACGGTCCGGCAAGAACTGAACGCTGCGCGTTGAAGACCACCTCCTCGACGCCGAGCATCGCCCCGAACATCTCGTAGACCGGATGCGGAGGGAAGGCGACCGCGACCCGGGCGATGGGCGGGCGCAGCGGCATCACGTCCTGCTGAATTGTCCAGATGGCGGCCACATCCCGCTCCACCGCGAAACGCCGCAGGTCGGCGGGCACGCCGCTGCCGTCGCGGACGATGGAGACATCGTCGCCGGTGACGACCAGGTGGTGCCGCGCCACGGTGAACGACAGGTCCGCGTAGCGCAGGGCCAGATCCACGGCCTCGCGGACGGTCGGGCAGCTCATCAGGGCGGACCCGAGGACGCCGAGACTCGGTGGATGACACAGCAATCCGGCCATAAGCCCCATACCGGGCTCACCCCCGACTCCGGCCACGACATTGCGTATCAGGGCCAGCTCCTGCGCGAGGCTGATCTCGGCGGCCGAATCCATCAGATCCCGCTCACGAATTCCGGTGTAGTGCAGCAGATCAGCGGCTGCCAGGCCATTGGCCGACCGCGAATTCGACGAGGAGCGCCGCACTGGTGATGGAGCGCGACTGGGCATGACCGTCCGCCACCTCGAAATAGTCGCAAACATTCAGCGTGCCGCGCGGCGCCACGAGCGGGGAAGTTGCTGAAAGCGGCCGAAATTCGATTGTTCCTGACCCAGGACACGCTGGAGGCGTAACGTTTCAGGGCATACGGTGAATATCTAGCTATCAACTGAATATCTCTCTGACTACATCCGATAGACATGGAGAAGGTGAACGAATGGCCGCCTGGCAAGTGTTCACGGCCACCCTCGCAGCGCTCGTGGTCACGGCAATCGCCATCATGAGTCTGCACCACCCCCACCAGGATCCCGATCGGCTCTCAGTGGATCGGATCCGCGATCGAATCACCAAGGAGCACAACGCCTTGGCGTTGGCTGCCACCGCACCATCCTCCTGGTCGCACCTCGCCCCCGATCACCCCCTGGGCGTCCAGGAAGCCCACCGCACCATGCAGCAGCACCGCCGCTGCCCGGTCGCCGAATGTCAGCGCAAAGCCGCGGCATTCCGGGCGCTCATCGACGCCGGCCGGATCAAGCCGACCCGGATGCCGCCCGCGCTCCAATAATTCCCGCCCACCGTGGATTCCGTCCTGCTCGAGTCCTGCCGGGAGCTCAGAGACCGGCGAGGTAACCGGGCGGGACGGCGGCCACCAGCCAGACCCCATTGGCGCTGACCCGGAACTCGTGACCGTCGCGGTGCATCGCGGCGGCGTCCACGGTCAGCACGATGGGTCGGCCTCCACGTGAACCGACCTTGACGGCGGTCTCGGTATCCGCCGACAGATGGACGTCGTGGCGGCGCATGGGCCGCAGGCCCTCGGCACGAATTCCGGGCAGGGCCGCGGCAACGGTGCCGTGGTAGAGCAGTTCGGGCGGCGTGGTCGCCCGGTACTCCAGGTCTACGTCGACACTGTGCCCCTGACTCGCGCGGATCCGGGTCCCCGTCGCGTCGAATTCGAAGCGGCGCTTGTTGTTCCGTGCCACCACCTCGTCCAGTTCGGACCGCGTGACGCCGCGGCCGTGCCGGGCCAGTCCCGCCAGCAGCGCGGTGACGTCCACCCAGCCGGCCGAGTCCAGGGTGAGCCCGATCGCCTCGGGGGCGTGCCGCAGATGCCGGGACAGCCGCTTGGAGGTCCGGACGAGCTGTTGCTCGTTCATGCGATAGTCGTTCATGTTCGCGAGTGAAGCAGTCCCGCACGCGAATTCGAAGCGATTTTCGCCGGGACGCTAGGCGGCCGGGTCGCTCGACAGCCCGCGCACCAGCATGGCGTACAAGGCGATCACGGCGAACGGCGCGAGGATCGGCACCCAGGTCAGTCCGGCGGGCAGCACGGTCGCCGCCCCGGCCGCCACGGTGAACAGGAGCGCACCCGCGACCGACGGAATCGTGGTGGGCACCACGCCCGCCGGGGCCGACACGCTGGCGATGTTCAGCAGATAGGTGGTGGCGACCAGCCCGATGCCGCCCGCGACCAGCGCCCCGGTGCCGACCCAGGCCAGCGCCGCCATGGCGGCCAGCACGGCCAGCACCGCGCAGGCTCGCCAGCGCCAGCCCGCCGCGGCCAGCACGGCCACCGGCACTGCGGCCCAGGGCAGGATGACGGCCACCGCGCCCGCGAGCAGGACGCCGGACAGTACGGCCAGGAACTTCGTCATCGGCGGACCCTCACGGTGCGGCGGTGTTCGGGCAGCATCCGCATCACCTGGTCGAGCCGGGTGTCCTCGGGCCAGGGCACGATGTCGACGCCGACGGTGCCCATGTCGCGGTACATGGAGGTGCGTTCCAGCTGCCACATGCGGGCGAGCGTATTGTCCAGGCCCTCGCCGAACGGCGGCCCGCGCAGCACGTCGATCACCACCACGACGTGGCCGCGTTTGCGCAGATCGATGAGGGCCAGCGCGAATTGGGTGTCGAGCAGGGTCGAGAAGGCGATGATGACCGCGCCGATCGGGACCGCGGAGTGCGGGGCCAGCGAACCCTGCATTTCCATGTGCTCGTCGCCGACGTCGAGGACCGCGTCCACGATGCGATAGAACTGGCGGCGGCCGATATCGGGCCGCAGCCAGCGCGGGCTGCGGCCCAGGCACACCACCGCGGTGCGGTCACCGGCCTGCAGCGCGGACTGCGCTACCTGGGCGGCGCCGCGCACCGACAGCTCCAGCGACTCCGAGGCGGGGCCGGGGGCCTGCATCGAGGTGTCCACCAGCACCACCACGTCCGCGGCCCGGTTGGTGAAGCGTTCGGTCACGAACAGCTGCCCGCGGCGCGCGCTCACCGGCCAGTTGACGGTGCGCAGCTGGTCGCCCGGGGTGTAGGCCCGGATGTCGGCGTATTCGACGCCGGGGCCGTGCCGCCGGGTCAGGTGCGAGCCCATGCGTTCGGGAAGTTCGGTGCGCGGCAACCGCATCCGCTGCGGGTCGGTGATCGGGTAGATGTACAGCTCCCCCGCGGGCAGCCGCACCGAGGCCACCGCCAGTCCGGCGGGGCTGAGCGCGGTGATCCGCATGGGCACCGGGTACCGGCCCCAGCGCGCCGCCGACAGCGCCAGCCGCAGCCCGGCCGGGGAGACGCCGGAGTCGACCGTCTCCTCGACGTGGATCTCCATGTCCGGCAGGGGTTCCGGATGCAGCCGCAGCAGCGCGTGGCCGCTCTCCACGAAGGCGGCGGCGGTCAGCACCACCTCCTCGGTCTCGAAGCAGCGCAACACCCCGGACCCGTCGATCTGGATCCGGGTGCGCGACTGCTGCAAGGGCGCGGAGGCCAGCACCCCGAGCATGGGCGCGGCGAACACCACCAGCTGCCATTTGCCCAGGATCACCGCCAGCACCAGCGCGAGCGCCGACACCGCGGCGAGCATGAACACCAACGGCGCGGGCCGCCAGCGCAGTTCGGCCTCGACGGAGGCGGTGGTGTCGCGATGCTTCATGCGTGCCTCAAGCGGTGGTGGCGCGCGGGACGGGCAGGCGGCGCAGCAGTTCGGAGATGACGTCCTCGCCGCGGATGCGGCGCACCCACATCTCGGGGCGCAGCGTGATGCGGTGCGCCATGGCGGGAATGGCCAGCGCCTTCACGTCCTCGGGGACCACGTAGTCACGGCCGTTCAGCAGGGCGCGGGCGCGCGCCATCTGCACCAGGTCGAGTTCGGCGCGCGGGCTGGCGCCGACCTCCACCTGCGGGTGGCCGCGGGTGGCGGAGGCGAGCGAGACCACGTAGCCGACCACATCGGGGTGCACGGTCACGAATTCGACGGACTGCCGCATCTCGAGCAGGCCCTCGGCGTCCACCACCTGCCCGATCTGGGCGGGCTGCGCACCGCGTTCCAGGCGGCGGCGGATCATGTTCATCTCGTCGTTCTCCGACAGGTACCCGAGCCGCAGCTGCATGGCGAAGCGGTCGAGCTGGGCCTCGGGCAGCGGGTAGGTGCCCTCGTACTCGATCGGGTTGTCGGTGGCGAAGACGATGAAAGGCTGTGGCAGCGGGAAGGTCTCACCGTCGATCGAGACCTGGCCCTCGGCCATGGCCTCCAGCAGGGCGGCCTGGGTCTTGGGCGGGGTGCGGTTGACCTCGTCGGCCAGCAGCATATTGGTGAACACCGGGCCGCGCCGGAAACTGAAACGGCCCGAATGCATGTCGTAGATGGTGGAGCCGATCAGGTCGGCGGGCAGCAGGTCCGGGGTGAACTGCACGCGGGTGAAGTTCAGCCCGAGCGCGGTCGCGAAGGAGCGCGCGATCAGGGTCTTGCCCAGGCCGGGCAGATCCTCGATCAGGATGTGGCCGCCGGACAGCACCGCGATCATGATCAGCTGCAGCTCGTCCCGCTTGCCGACCACGACCCGGGATACTTCGCGCAGTACGGCGTCGGTGCGCTTGATGGTCACGTCCATCGGTGATGTCATGGCAACTCTCGCATCTCATCTCACATGTCTTGTAGCCGACGCAGGATCTCGTCGAGGGCTTCACGGCCGGGGGCGCGATTGACCTCGTCGCGCAGCGCCGAGTTGGCCGGGTCCACCCACCGCCACAGTTCGGGGCCGAACTGTAGCTGTCCCGCCACCTCGAGGGCCCGGCGGTTCTTGTTCATCCGATGCCCGCTGGTCAGCTCGAATTCCTTGGCCAGCAGCGGCCGCAGGTGCCGGTCCCAGTCGGCGCGGGTGCCCTCGGACCGGTCGGCCAGCATCGTGGCGCGCGCCTGCCAGCGGCGCAGCATCTCGACGGGGCCGTTGTCGATGTCGTTGTCCTCCTCGACGGGGGCGAGCCGCCGCGACCGCTCGACCAGCGTCCACACCAGCAGTCCGAGTGCGCCCGCCACCGGAATGCCGGTCAGCAGCGGCAGCAGTTCGCGCTGATTGCCGAGCGCGACGAACTCGAACAACACCACCAGCACCACCGCGCCGGTCACGATCGCGCCCCGATTCATGGCCGATCCCCCGTTCGGTCCACCCAGATCTCCCCCGCCACAACAGCTTTCATGCGGCCAGCCCCTGAAGATCTGCCAATACGATACGCAGCAGCTGCTCGGCCCGCATCCGCTGCCACTCCAGCATGGAGTGCGGACTGAACCGCGCCTCCTCGAACAGCGACACCAGTTCCCGCGCCGACGCGTCGTGCAGGAAGCCGCGGTCGAAGGCCCGCGCCAGCACCTCGGAGGGGGTGTCGGAGGCCAGCGGCGCGACCTCCCGCGCCTGCGCCAGACCGCTTTCCATGGCCACGTAGCAGGCGATGATGGCGGTGCGCGGATCCTGTCCGGGCGCGATCATGGCGGCCAGGCCCATCTCGGCCACCTTGGCCAGCGAGACCGCCTCGGTGGGGCTGGGCTGCGGCAGCGGGGTGCGGGTCAGGGCGGGCCGGCGGTTCGAGTTGACCGCCACCACGACCAAGCCGGTCATGGCGATCAGCACCAGCACGGTGGCGGTGATGCCGACCAGCAGCAGCGCGGTGCCGCTCAGCGACGGCTCCGGCACCGAGTCCATCGGGGGCGCGGTGGTTTCCAGGGGTTCCGTGGCGCCGGGCGTCGCGGTGGGCTGGGTGCCGCTCTCGCCGTGCCGTGCGGGGGTCACCAGGTAGATCGAGAGCACCGCGGTCACGATCAGCGCCAGCGCCGCGACGCCGACCACCACCAGCAACCCGAGCCGCCGCAGTCCCGGGACGCGCACCAGGTTCTCGCGATCGGGTTCGGGCATGGCGAGCGGCAGCCGGTGCCGGCTGTTGATCACACCGGCCACCAGGATCACCATCGAGACCAGCAGCAGCACCGGCATCAATGCCAGGGACACCGCCGACGACGGATGCGGCGCCGCGGGTCCTCCGGTTCCCGGAACGTACCCGCGCAGTGCGACGACAGCCAGCACGACGAGACCGATCAGTGCGATCGTCCGCGTTGCCACCGTCCCCACCCCAGTCACGACCACTCCTAACCAGAGTCCAGCAGAAACAGGCACATAGTTACATGCCAAGCGGTTCGTCAGGACCAAAATCGGGAAGCTGGAATCACATACCCGCCGCGCATAAATCCCCCACCTGCGCGGCGAGCGTCACCAGCCCCGAAAACCCAGGTCATCCCGCCCGCGCCGGGCAGCCGACGCGCAACCCCACTTATCACCATCGGTGGTGGATCGCGGGCGCGACGGACCGCCCGTCGAGGTCGGACGGGCGATACCGGAGCGGGATAGGAGGGCCGGAATCGACAGCGGTCAGGCGGTACCGGTAGTGATCAAGCCGTGCGGCGCACCCGGGCGCGCAGACGCGTCAGCGGCGACGGCTGTTGCAGGGCGCGGGCCGGTTCGGCCACGTCCCGGATCGCCGTCGGACCCGGGTAGGAGCTCCCGGCCGGGGCGCCGACCGCACCGGCGGCCGTCCGCGGCTCCACCAGGCGGCCCAGGGCGCGGAAGTCCCAGCCCGCGGCCAGCCACGGCTCCGGGTCCAGGGTGTTGCGGGCGTCGATGATCACGCGCCCGCGCGCGACGGTGCGCAGGAAACCGGGGTCCAGCTCCCGGAATTCCCGCCACTCGGTCAGGTGCAGCACCACGTCCGCCTCGTGCAGGGCGGCGGCCGGGGTGGCCGCGAACACCAGCTGCGGCGCCACCGCGCGCGCCGGACCCGTCGCGGCCGGATCGAAGACGGTCACCTCGACGCCCGCCGCGTGCAGCCGCCGCGCCACGTCCAGGGCCGGGGAGTCGCGCACGTCGTCGGAGAGCGGCTTGAAGGCCGCGCCCAGGATGCCCACCCGGCCGACCGGCCGGTGCTCGCCGCCGAGCAGTTCGAGGGTCTCGCGCACCACCCGCTCGCGGCGGCGCAGGTTCACCGCGTCGACGTCGCGCAGGAACGCCACCGACTCCCCCGCGCCGAGTTCGGTCGCGCGGGCGATCAGGGCGCGCACGTCCTTCGGCAGGCAGCCGCCGCCGTAGCCCAGACCGGCGCCCAGGAACTTGCGGCCGATCCGGTCGTCGTGGCCCAGGGCGTCGGCAAGCAGGGTCACGTCCGCGCCGGTCAGATCGCACAGCTCGGCCATGGCGTTGATGAACGAGATCTTGGTCGCCAGAAAGGCGTTCGCGGACACCTTGATCAGTTCCGCGGTGGGCAGGTTGGTGATCACCACCGGTGATCCCCCGGCGATGGGGGTGGCGTAGACCTGCCGCAGCGCCCATTCGGCGTCCGGGGTGGTCACGCCGAACACCAGCCGGTTCGGGTGCAGGGTGTCGTGGACGGCGTGCCCCTCGCGCAGGAACTCCGGGTTCCAGGCCAGATCCACCGAGATGCCCTCGGGAGCCAGCTCGGCGATGCGCGCGGTGAGCGCCTCGGCCGTGCCCACCGGCACCGTGGACTTGCCGACGATCAGGCAGTTGCGGGTCAGGTGCGGCACCAGGCCGTCCAGCGCGCTGTAGAGCTGCGACAGGTCCGCGGCCCCGTTCACGCCGGGCGGCGTTCCCACACAGAGGAAGTGGACGTCGGCGAACTCGGCGGCCGCGATCAGCGAGGTGCCGAAGCGCAGGCGGCCGTTGGCCACGTGCCCGGCCAGCAGGTCCGGCAGGCCGGGTTCGTGGAAGGGCACCCGCCCGGCCGACAGCGCCGCGGCCTTGGCCGGGTCGTTGTCCACCCCGAGCACGTCGAATCCGAGTTCGGCCATGCCCGCGGCGTGGGTGGCGCCCAGGTAGCCGGTGCCGATGACGGAGATGCGCAGCATCAGGATGCCTCCTTGGCAGCCGGGACCTCGCCCGGCACCGGGTCGGACCGCAGCGCCGAATCGGGCTGCGCGCGTTCCGCGATCACCTCGCGGTAGTGGCGGATGAGCAGGTCGTTGACCGCGGCCCAGGAGCGGTCGCGCACGCTGCGCACCGCGGTGGCCGCGGTCTGCTCGCGCAGCCGGTCGTCCTCGACCAGGCGGCGCACCAGCGCGGTCATGGCGTCGGCGTCGCCGGGCGGGTAGAGGAATCCGGCGCCGGGCGTGATCACGTCGATCGGGCCGCCGGACTTGGGCGCGACCACCGGCACCCCGGAGGCCAGGGCCTCCTGCGCTGCCTGGCAATAGGTTTCGTGGCGGCCGGTGTGCACGAAGACGTCCAGCGAGGCGTACGCGGCCGCGAGTTCCTCACCGTGCAGGACGCCGAGGAACTCCGCATCCGGCAGCAGCTTGCGCAGCCGCTTCTCCTCCGGGCCGCCGCCCACGATGACCAGCCGCACCCCGGGCAGCGGGCGCAGTGCGGCCAGCAGCTCGAGTTCCTTCTCCGGCGCGAGCCGCCCGATATAACCGATCAGGGCTTCACCATTGGGGGCCAAGCGCTTTCGCAGCTCCTCCGAGCGACGGAAGGGCCCGAACTGCTGCAGGTCCACGCCGCGCGGCCAGCGACCCAGCCCCGGGATGCCCATCAGCTCCAGCTGGCGCAGGCTGGCGGTGGAGGGCGCGAGGGTGCGGTCCACCCGCAGGTGGATGCGGCGGGTCAGGGCCGTCATGGCGCGCACGCCGCCGGGCAGGTCGTAGCGCAGCGCGAAACCCACCAGATCGGTCTGATAGATGGCGACCGTCGGAATCCCGAGTTCGCCCGCGACCTTGGCCGCCTGATAACCCAGCGTGGCCGGGGAGGCGATGTGCACGACGTCGGGCCGGAATTCGCGCATGATCTTGCGCAGCCGTCGGCGGGTCTCGAGCCCGATCCGGAAGTCCCGATAGAACGGCAGCCGGGCTCCGCGCACCACGTGTACGCGGAACCCGGCGTATTTCGCCGGTCCGGTCGGGGCCACCAGTGTGGCTTCGTGACCCTTGGCGGCCAGGTGATCCAGCACCCGCCGCACGGAGTTGGTCACGCCGTTGACCTGGGGAAGAAAGGACTCGGCGACGACCAACACCCGCAGGCGGGCACTGTTCCGGAGATGGGGGCTATTACTCGGTCTGCTCGGGTTCCGCGGCGCGGAATCCCTTGCCTGCTCGCGGATTCGCATCGGTCCCCTCCGGTTCGGTGCAGCTCCTGACGCCACGGTAGGAAGCGGCCCGAAACCCGAGCCCCCCTCCGCATGGCCGGGACGTGAACCGTGCGCGTCGATCTCCCCGGCCAGTTCACCGGGGCTTCGCCGAACGGCTATCGAGCCTCGAGATTGGCCGGTTCCCGCAGCTCGCCGAGGCGGCTGAGGGTGCGGTAGAGATCGGGGACGCGGCGCACCTCAGCGCCGAGTTCGGCCAGCGGGACCTCGGCGTAGACCGACAGTTCGAGGTCGGCGTCGTAGAGCACGTCGACCAGGTTCACGAAGCGCATCACCCAGTCCGGCGGGACCGTGCCCAGCGGCGGGACGTCGCACACCACCCAGGTGTGGAGGTCGGCGGTGAGTTCGAGGAAATCGGCCGCCGACACCGGGATGCCGCACAGTTCCGCGAATCCGACGGTGATCACGCCGTTTTCGACCGCGCGGGCGTGCAGCTGTCGGTGGGCGACCGGCAGGTCCACGGCCCCGGTCTCGGGGCAGGCGCCGACCACGTAGTGCCCGGCCGCGAATCCGGTGTGCCGCCCGCCGAGCGTGCGGTAGTCCGTCGGCCCGTTCACCGACACCACGTCGAGGTGCTCGAGGATGCGGTCGATGGTCGGCACGAACATGGCGTGCATGTAGGGATTGGGCAGCAGGTCCTGTGGCGGGTAGTTCGAGGTCACCACCAACGTGATGTGCCGGGCGAACAGGGTGTCCAGCAGCCGGGCCACCAGGCGGGCGTCGCCCGAGTCGTGGACGTGGAATTCGTCGAAGCAGATCAGCTCGGCGTCACCCAGCAGCGCGGCCGCCGAGGCGTCGATGCCGCCGTACTCGTGGATGCCCGCGTTCAGCCGCGCGAAGAAGGCGTGGAAGTGGTAGCGCCGCTTGCGCGCCGTGGGGACCGATTCGAAGAAGCGGTTCATCAGCATGGTCTTGCCGCGGCCCGGCCCGCCGTACAGGTAGAGCCCGCGCGGCCGCCGCCACCGCTTGCCGACCCGGGCGGCGATGGCGTCGAGTCGGTCGGCGGCCGACCGCTGGTCGGCGTCGAGCACGATCTCCGTGGTTTCCATTGCGACCTCCCTGCTTCCTCTACCGCTGTAGAGCGTCCTCTATAGTTGTAGAGGATCGCGAAGCCGCAGAGGAGCGAAGGTGACCACTCCCACAACCGATCGGCGCAGTCTCATCGTGGACAGCGCCATAGATCTCATTGCCGCGCAAGGACTCCGGGCCCTCACCCATCGGGCCCTCGACACCGCGCTGGAACTTCCCGCGGGCTCGACGTCGTATTACTTCCGCACCAAACGCGCGCTCATCGAGGCCGTCGTGGACCGCATCACCACCCGCTCCCGCACCGATTTCACGGCCGGACAGGGCGGTCTGGTCACGCCCACGGCCCTGCCGGGCACGCGCGAGGACATCGACCTGGACGCGCTCGCGACCGGCATCGCGGGCTGGCTGGATCATCTACTGGCACATCGCCGCAACCATCTGATCGCGCGGCAGGCGCTCATTCTCGAATTGCTCGGCGACGCCGAACTGCGGCCGCGACTGGTGCGCAGCCTCTTCTCCCACCAGCACGCCACCGGCCTGTTCGACACCCTGGGCGCGGCCGAACCCGCCACCGCCGCGGCCGATTTCATCGCGGTCATCGAGGGCCTGGTCTTCGACCGCTTCGCCGGCGCCCGCACCGACCTCGCGCCGGGCACGCCGGCGAGCGTCGCACAGCTGAAAGGCGTACTCGCCGTTCAGCTCAGAGGTGCTTCGTCACCGTGATCCGGGTGTCCGGCCACGGTGGCCGCTTGATCATGGCCGCGGTCGCGAATGTCGCCGCGATCAACCCGGTGAGCACGCCGAGCAGCGCGACCCGCTCACCATTGGCGGTGCACACCCACTCGACGTTCCCGCCGCTGACCACGAACATGCCGCGCGCCCGCGGACCGAACAGCCCGGGCTCGGTCACGGTGATGACCGTTGTCCCGTCCGAGGTCTCGTACGGCTCCCCGAACACCGGCGCGCCACGCAGCGGCGACAGCTCGTTCAGACGGTCTCGCACGGTCATGACGACCCCTTCCCGACAGGCGAATCCCGTCCCAATGTACGCCCCGAAAGCAGAAGTCCACCGGCGTGATTCACGCCGGTGGACTCCTTGTCCCCTCGAATCGAGGTCGGGTTCGATCGAGGTCAGTTGGCGGTGAGCACCAGGCCCGAGGTCGGGACGCCGGTGCCGGCGGTCACCACGATGTTCTCCAGGCCCTGGACCTGGTTGACCGAGGTGCCGCGGATCTGGCGCACGCCCTCGGCGATGCCGTTCATGCCGTGGATGTAGGCCTCGCCGAGCTGGCCACCGTGGGTGTTCAGCGGCAACCGGCCGCCGATCTCGATGGCGCCGTCGGCGATGAAGTCCTTGGCCTCACCGCGACCACAGAAGCCCAGCTCCTCGAGCTGCATCAGCACGAAGGGGGTGAAGTGGTCGTAGAGGATGCCCGCCTGCATGTCCTCCGGACGCAGACCGGACTGCGCCCACAGCTGGTCGCCGACCAGGCCCATCTCCGGCAGACCCGTCATGCCGTCGCGGTAGTAGCTGGTCATGACGTACTGGTCCGCACCCGAACCCTGCGCGGCGCCCGCGATCAGCGCGGGCTTGTTGGGCAGATCCTTGGCCCGCTCCGCGGAGGTGATGACGATGGCCACGCCGCCGTCGGTCTCCTGGCAGCAGTCCAGCAGGTGCAGCGGCTCGGCGATGTAGCGCGAGGCCTGGTGCTCCTCGAGGGTGATCGGCTTGCCGTAGAAGTGGGCCGCCGGGTTCACCGCCGCGTGCTTGCGGTCGGCCACCGCGATGCGGCCGAAATCCTCACTGCGCGCGCCGTACACGTGCATGTAGCGGCGGGCCACCATGGCCACCTGCGCGGCCGGGGTGCCCAGGCCGTGGGTGTAGGAGAAGCCGTTGTCCACGCCCGAGGAGCTCGGGTTGCCGGTCGCCAGGTGAGTGGCGAACTGGCCGAAGCGGTTTCCGGAGCGCTCATTGAACGCGCGGTACGCCACGACGACATCCGCGATCCCGGTCGCCACCGCCATGGCGGCGTGCTGCACGGTCGCGGCGGCCGCGCCACCGCCGAACGGGATGTTGGAGAAGAACTTCAGGGACGGGATACCGGTGGCGCGCGCGACGGCGGCCTGGGTATTGGTGTCCATGGTGAAGGTCGTCAGGCCGTCCACGTCGGCGGGGGTGAGGCCCGCGTCGGCGAGGGCGGCGGTGACCGCCTCGGCGGCCAGACGCAGTTCACTGCGGCCGGAGTCCTTGGAGAAGTCGGTCGCGCCGATGCCGACGATCGCGGCTTCGCGGCTCAGCCCGGTCACTGTGCCTCCTGAAGGGAGATAACGGCTTTCGCCGTGATGTGGTCGCCGAGCGAATCCTTGCCGACCACGTCGATGGTGACGGTCGAGCCCTCGACGGCCGAGACGGTGCCGGACAGGGTGAGGGTGTCACCCGCGTACAGCGGCACGCCCAGGCGCAGCGACAGCGACTTGACGAGAGCCGTCGGCCCCGCCCAATCGGTGACGAACCGCTGCACCAGACCGGTGTCGGTGAGGATATTGACGAAGATGTCCTTGGAGCCGCGCGCCAGCGCCTTGTCGCGGTCGTGGTGCACGTCCTGGAAGTCGCGGGTGGCCAGCGCCGTCGACACGATGAACGTGGTATCGGCGTGGATCACCAACTCCGGCAACGTGGTTCCGACCTGGACGGCCGACAGTTCGACGGTTGTCATTTGACGGCCTTCCAGTAGGGCACGGTGTTGTCGTCGTCGAGCTTCAGGAACGCGGCCTCGACCGGCATGCCGACCTCGACGTCGGCCGGGTCGACCCCGGCCAGCTCGCCGAGCATGCGCACGCCCTCCTCCAGCTCGACCAGGGCGACCACGTACGGCAGCTGCCGTCCGGGCACCCGGGGCGCGTGGTGCACCACGAAGCTGAAGACCGTGCCGCGGCCCGAGGCCACCACGTAGTCGGTGGGCTCCGAGTGGTGCTTCCACAGCGCGGGCACCGGCGGGTGCTGCAGGGTGCCGTCGGGCCGCTGCTGGATGCGCAGCTCCCCGGCCTTGACGCCCTCCCAGTAGAACTCGGTGTCCTTGGAGACGGTCGGCCGCACCCGCTTGGCGAGATCCTCGGCCGAGACGTCACCGGAAGCCGCGGGGGCCTCGGTCTTTCCGGTCCCGGGCGCGAACTTCAGCATCCGGAACTTCATCTCGGTGACCAGTTCGTCGCCCACGTACCAGTTGGTGAGGTAGGTGGTGAACCAGCCGTCGCCGAGCCCGGTCTTCTTGGGGCCCACGATGTCACCGATGCTGGAGCGCACCGTCACCTGCTCGCCGAGCTGCACGTAGCGGTGGTAGACCTGCTCGCAGTTGGTGGCGACCACCGAGGTGAAGCCGGCCGCGTCGAACAGCTCGTTGGTGCGGGTCATCGGGTCGTCGTCGGCGCGGACGCCGCCCAGGCCCAGCATGGTCCACACCTGCGCCATGGCCGGCGGGGCCACGATGCCGGGGTGCCCGGCCGCCTGTGCGGCGGCCTCGTCCACGTAGATCGGGTTGGCGTCGCCGAGGGCCTCGACCCAGTTGTTGATCATCGGCTGGTTGATCGGGTCGCGGCCCGCGCGGGGCGCGGACTCGCCGTCGGCCTTGATCTTCTCCAGGCCGTCGCGGATCTCGTCGGCCGTGAAACTCTTCGTCACGCTCTGCTCCTCTGCGATCTAGCGCGGCACCCGCGGCAGCCGCAGGCCCATCTGGGCGATCAGCTCGCGCATGACCTCGTTGACACCGCCACCGAAGGTCACCACCAGGTTCTGCTTGGTGCGGCGGTCCAGCCAGACCAGCAGTTCGGCGGTGGCCGGGTCGGCGGGATCGCCGAAGCGGCCCACGATCTCCTCGGCCAGGCGGCCGGCTTCCTGCAGCGCCTCGGTGGAGAACACCTTGGTCGCCGAGGCGTCGGCGATCACGTCGCGCGGATCGGCGTCGGGGCGTTCCATATTGGACGCCACCTGCCAGTTCAGCAGTTCGTTGAGCCGGGTCATGGCGTGCAGGCGGCCCAGCGAGCGGCGCACCTCGGCCTGACCGAGCACACCCTGCTTCTGCGCCCACTCGCGCACCCGCTCGTAGAGCTGCTCGATCTTGCCGGACGGGCCGAGGCTGACCCGCTCATGGTTGAGCTGGGTGGTGATCAGCTTCCAGCCGCCGTCGACCTCGCCGACGACCATGTTCGCGGGGACGCGGACATTGTCGAAGTAGGTGGCGTTGGTGTGGTGCGCGCCGTCGGCGGTGATGATCGGCGTCCAGGAGTAGCCCGGGTCCTTGGTGTCCACGATCAGGATCGTGATGCCCTTGTGGCGGGACTCCACGGTGCCGGTGCGGACGGCCAGCCAGACGTAGTCGGCCTCGTGCGCGCCGGTGGTGAAGATCTTCTGGCCGTTGACGATCCAGTCGCCGTTGGCGTCGCGCACCGCGGAGGTGCGCAGCGCCGCCAGGTCGGTGCCGGCGTCCGGCTCCGAGTAACCGATGGCGAAATGCACGTCACCGGTGAGGATTCCGGGCAGGAACTTCTGCTTCTGCTCCTCGGTGCCGAACGACTGCAGCGCCGGGCCCACGGTCAGCAGGGTCACCAGGGGCACGGGCACGTCGGCCCGGACCGCCTCGTTGTAGAAGATCTGCTGTTCCAGCGGACCGAAGCCCTGGCCGCCGTACTCCTTGGGCCAGCCGACGCCGAGCTTGCCGTCGCGGCCCATGCGCTTGACCACCGCGCGGTAGGCGTCGCCGTGCCGGTTCACCAGCATCTCGGCCTCCTCTTCGGGAGTCACGAGACCGGTGAAGTACGAGCGCAATTCGTCGCGCAGTTGCCGCTGTTCCGCGGTCAGTTCGATGAACATCTGGCTCCCATACGGTCCAGCCGGAACGATTCGCCGCCGAGCCAGCGGGCGATGTCCTTGGCCTGTGAGTAGTAGCGGTGCAGCGGGTGGGTGATGTCGACGCCCAGGCCGCCGTGCAGGTGGTGACACTGCTGCATGGCCGCGGGCAGTTCCGAGGCCACCGTGTACGCCAGCACGTCGAGATCGTCGTCGATCCGCTCCAGGTGCTCCGCGCTGGGGTCTTCCTGGGCGAGCGCCCAGGCCGCCGACAGCGCGACCGCGTGCAGGGTCCGCGAGACCACGTACACATCGGCGATCTGCTGCGCGACCGCCTGGAATTCGGCCAGCGCGCGGCCGAACTGCTGCCGGGTCCGCACGTGCTCGGCGGTCAGCCGGACCACACCCGCGAGCAGGCCGTCGGCCACCGAGCCCAGGCCCGCCAGCGCGTACCGGTGCAGCTCGGTGAGCCCGCCCGGCAGCAGCTGCCCGGCGGGAATCGCGACTCCGTCGAAGCGGACCGAGAACTCCGGCACACCGTCGGAGGTGGGGCTCGCGATGCGGGTGATGCCGGCGGTGTCACCGTCGACCACGGCGAGGCCGTTGTCGGTCGGCACCAGGATCCAGCGCGCGGTGTCGGCGTAGGGCACCGCCACCTTCTGGCCGGTGACGCGCACGGTCGCGCCGTCGCTCACCGCGGTGGTCTCGGGCTTCACCGTGAACGGCGCGCCGGTCTCGTGCAGGGCCGCGGTCAGCACCGCGCCCTCGGCCACGGCCGGGAACACCTTCTCCGCCAAGGCATCCGGCACGCCGATCGCCTTCAGCGGCAGCACGCCGAACGCGAGGGTGGCCAGGGCGGGCACCTGCGCGGCGTCGGTGGCCAGCTCGGTGAGCATGGCCGAGACCTCGAGCAGACCCATATCGTCGCCGCCGAAGCGTTCGGGCAGCGGCACGGCCAGCAGACCGCTCTCCGCGATGATGGGCCAGAGCGCGATATCGCGTGCGCTTTCACGCTCCAGCAAACTTACGACAACCTCGGCGACAGCGTCCTGGCTCTCGTCCCTGGTGAAGTCCAATTCAATGCTCCCGGTTGAGTGTGGGCTAGCTGCTCGACTCGCGAGGCAGCCCGAGAATCCGTTCACCGGCGACGGTCAACAGAATCTGTTCGGTACCGCCAGCAATCGACAAACAGCGTGTGAGCAGGAATTCCTTCACCACAGGGGTTTCCAGAGCGCCCGCGACACCGGACAATTCGACGGCGAACTCGGCCACCGCCTGCCGGTGCCTGACACCGACCAGTTTGCGCACACTGCTCTCCGCGGCGGGGTCCCCGCCGGTCAGCAGTTTCCGGGCCGCACGGGCCTCCAACAATGTTCCCGCAACCGACTCCGCGACGAGTCCGCCGAGCCGATCCGCGACCAGTTCGGCGCCCGGGCCCGAGACGGGCGCGGCGGCGATCAACGCCTCCAGCTCGTCGCCGATTCCCTTGCCGCCCATGGCCACCCGCTCCGCCGACAGCGTCGACCGGGCGATCTTCCAGCCATTGCCGAGCTCGCCGACCAGGCAGTCGTCCGGCACGAAGACGTCGTCGAGGAACACCTCGTTGAAGCGCGCCTCACCGGTGATCTCCACCAGCGGCCGGATGTCCAGCCCCGCGCTCTTCATGTCGACCAGGAAGTAGCTGATGCCCTTGTGCTTCGGCGCGGACGCGTCGGTGCGGGCCAGGCAGATGCCCCAGGTGGCGCGATCAGCCAGCGAGGTCCACACCTTCTGACCGCGCAGCTTCCAGCCGCCCTCGACCCGCTCGGCCACCGTGCGCAGCGCCGCCAGGTCCGAACCGGCGCCCGGCTCGGAGAAGAGCTGGCACCAGATGACCTCGCCGGTCAGCGTCGGCAGGGCGTAGCGCTCGATCTGCTCGGGGGTGCCCCACTGCAGCAGGGTCGGGATCGCCCAGTTGGCGATCGCGATGTCCGGCAGCGTGATCCCGGCCTTGCGGACCTGATCATCGAGGCGGGTGCGCAGCAGCGGGCCGGCGCCGCGACCGTATGGCGCGGGCCAGTGCGCGGCGATCAGTCCGGCCTCGGCCAGCGCCAGGCGCTGCTCGGCCTCGGGCAGGGCCGCGATCTTGGCCAGGTCGGCTTCCAGCACGGCCGCCTCGGCGGCGTCCAAACCGCCCGTCTCCCACTCCGATTCGGCCTCGCCGCCCAGGTCGATGCCGACGGTGCGGCGCACGCCCGCCAGGGTGAGCTCGGTGACCCGGGCCCGCCAGCGCGCGGTGCCGCCCAGCAGCTGCCGCAGCGCGGTGGCGCGGCGCAGGTACAGGTGGGCGTCGTGCTCCCAGGTGAAGCCGATGCCGCCCAGCACCTGGATGCAGTCCTTGGCGTTCTCGACCGCGGCGTCAAGGGACATCGACAGCGCGACGGCGGCGGCCAGCGGGAGCTCGGCGCTCCCGGCGTCCGCGGCCGCGGCGGCATCGGCGGCCACCGCGCGAATCTGCTCGACCCGGCACAGCATCCAGGCGCAGATGTGCTTGACGGCCTGGAACTCGCCGATCCGGCGGCCGAACTGCTCGCGCACCTTCGCGTATTCGGTGGCGGTCTCCAGGGCCCAGCCGGCGATGCCCGCCAGCTCGGCGGCGACCAGGGTGGCGGCCAGGTCCAGCACCGAGAAGCCGGGCTCGAACAGCCGGTCCGCGGCCACGGCGACCTCGGCGCAGACCACGCGGGACAGCGGCACGCTCTGGTCGATCGCGTCCAGCGGCTCGACGGTCAGTCCGGCGGCGTCGGCGTCGATCAGCGCCCACAGGTGGCGGTCGCCGTCACGGACCGGAACCAGCACGGCGGTTCCCGGCGCGGCGCCCGGAACCGAGTCCCACTCACCGGACACCACGGCGCCCGAGGCGCTCGCCGAGATCGCGATTTCGCCCTCGAGCGCGACGCCGCATGGCGTAGTCTCGTCGAGCGCCTCGCCGACGACGAGACCTGCCAGCGCCGTCGCGAGAACCGGTCCGCCGACGAGGTCGTGCGCCGCCTGTTCGATCAGGACGGCCAAGTCCCCGACGGTGCCGCCCGCGCCCCCGGCCTCTTCCGGAACCGCGACCCGGAAAACCCCGAGATCGGCCAGGCGCGGCCAGTATTCGTGCCAGAAATCTGGTGCGCCGGAACGCATTGTTGCAATTGGTCGCACTGCCGAAGCCCATCCGCGCATCGACTCCTGGACGGCTTTATGCTCGTCAGTGGTGGCTATGGTCACAACCCCTACCTTCTTCCCGGCGTGACTTCCACTCCTAGAACATGTTCTAATGTTCGAGCCGGGCGGAAGTCAAGCGCCGTCCCGACGACGCGGTACGAACTCGTGCCCGGCGCGTGTCTGCCGGGTGAGATGAACCGAACGATTCGTGCGAAAGGACTTTCAACCGATGGCCAGTCCCTCCCGATCGCAGGCCGCCGACGGGGCGCCCGGTGGACGCACCGCGCCCGTCACCACCCTCAGCGAGGAGGATCTGAGCTCGGCGGCCCAGCGCGACCGGCGTAAACGCATCCTCGACGCGACCCTCGCACTCGCCTCCAAGGGCGGCTACGACGCGGTCCAGATGCGGGCCGTCGCCGAACGCGCGGACGTCGCCGTCGGCACGCTCTACCGGTACTTCCCGTCCAAAGTGCACCTGCTGGTGTCCGCCCTGGCCCGGGAGTTCGAGTCCTTCGAGGGCCGCCGCAAGCCGCTGGCCGGGGCCACCCCGCAGGAGCGCATGCACCTGCTGCTCACCCAGGTCACCCGGGCCATGCAGCGCGACCCGCTGCTCACCGAGGCCATGACCCGCGCCTTCATGTTCGCCGACGCGTCCGCGGCCGCCGAGGTCGATCGGGTCGGCAAGGTGATGGACCGGTTCTTCGCCCGCGCCCTGTCCGACGAGATCCCCAGCGACCGCCAGCTCGCCATCGCCCGCGTCATCTCCGATGTGTGGCTGTCGAATCTGGTCGCCTGGCTGACCCGTCGCGCGTCCGCCACGGACGTCACCGAGCGCCTGGAGCTGACCGTCGATCTGCTCATCGGCGGCGACAAGGAGTAGCGAACGCACTACTGCGTTCGCGAAGCGAGACGGGCTGCCCGGTCCGGAGAGCCGGGCAGCCCGTTGGCATTTCCGGGGTCCGGGTTTGCTGGAACAGCGCTGGTCAGCCGGGGTGAACAGCGAGCAACCCGGGTGTGTCTCACACACGGCGTGATCGACGCGAAAGTGTCTTGTAAACGCTATGTATCACCGCACACACGAGCGGGCAATCAAGACCCAGTAGCATCACTCGCGCCCTGAAAAATCTCCTCCGATCACTAGGTTGGATGCGTGAGCGCACAGGATTTGTCACTCGAACTGCGCCGTGCCCTGTCGGCCATCGCCCGCGTGCCACGGTTGCTGGTTGCTTCGGACTACGACGGGACCATCGCGCCCATCGTCTCCGACCCGGCCAAGGCCTATCCCCATCGAGAATCGGTGAGCGCCTTACGCGCTCTCGCCGGACTCACCGGCACCACGGCTGCCGTCATCTCGGGCCGCGCCCTGCGAGATCTCGCGGCGCTGTCGCGACTTCCGGTCGAGGTTCAGCTGATCGGTAGTCACGGTTCGGAATTCGATGTCGGCTTCGTGCACGCCATCGACAACGACGCGAAACAGCTACTGCAAGAGGTCACTACGACTTTGACGCAGATCGCTCAGGACAACCCGGGCGCCTCGGTCGAGATCAAACCCGCCAGCGTGGCCCTGCACGTCCGCAACGCCAGCCCCGAAATCGGCCGTCGCGCACTGGTTCAGGTGCGTCAGGGTCCGGCCAGCTGGGTCGGCGTGCAGACCACCGAAGGCAAGGAAGTCATCGAGCTCGCGGTCGTCGAGACCGACAAGGGCGCGGCCCTCGACATCGTCCGGCACCAGCAGGGCGCCTCCGCGGCACTGTTCATCGGCGACGACGTGACCGACGAGAAGGCGTTCAAACGCCTCTCCGGACCCGACGTCGGCATCAAGGTCGGCGACGGGGAGTCCCTCGCGAAATACCATGTGGCCAGCACCGAGGAGGTGTCGAAGGCGCTGGCGTTCCTACTCGAGGAGCGCCGCACATGGTTGGCAGGTGCCTCGGCCCCTCGAATCGAGCGGCTGACCATGCTGGCCAGCCCTCGCTCCAAAGCCCTTGTCACACCGGACGGTACCGTCACCTGGCTGTGCCACCCAGAACCCGACTCGGCCGCCGTCTTCGCCCACCTGCTGGGCGGACCTGGCGCGGGGCACTTCACCATTCAGCCCGAGCGCGCGGGGCTGCCGCTGTCGCAGCGGTACGTCGACGGCACCATGACCGTCGAAACCCGTTGGTCCAGTTTGCAGGTCGTGGACTACCTGCCGCACGACGTGGTCCCCGAGCGCACCGACCTCACCCGTGTCATCACCGGTGATGCCAAGGCGGTCATCATCTTTGCGCCCCGGCCCGAATTCGGGCAGGTGCCGGTGCGGCTGGTGCACGCCACCGGCGGGCTCAAGCTCGAGGGCACCAACGATCCGATGGTGCTGCGCTCCCCCGGCGTCGAATGGGAGATCATCGACGAGGGCAACCACCACACCGCCCGCGCGGTCGTGGACCCCTCCCAGGGTCCGGTCGTGCTCGAACTGCGCTGCGGCACCTCCGATCTCGCGCCCGCCATGCGGCCCGAGACGGACCGCCGCCGCGACGCCGAGCGCTACTGGGGGGAATGGGTCGGCACCCTCGAACTGCCGCCGCTCAAGCCCGACCTGATGAAGCGCTCCGCGCTCACCCTGCGCGGACTCGTGCACGCGCCGTCCGGGTCCATCCTGGCCGCGGCCACCACCTCGCTGCCCGAGGACATCGGCGGCGTGCGCAACTGGGACTACCGCTACTGCTGGCTGCGCGACGCCTCGCTGACCGCGTCCGCGCTGGTCTCGCTGGGCTCCACCGGCGAGGCCGAGGAACTGCTGGCCTGGGTGCACCGGGTGCTCGAGACGCTGCCCGGACCCGAGCGGCTGCACCCGCTGTACACCCTCTACGGCGAGACCCTGCCGCCCGAGGCCGTCATCGACCAGCTGCCCGGCTACGCCGGCTCGCGGCCGGTGCGCGTCGGCAACGCGGCGAACATGCAGGTTCAGCTGGACGTGTTCGGGCCCATCGTGGACCTCATCTCGCAGCTCGCGCACACCCGGGAACGCCAGGGCATCAACGATCCCGCCAAGGCGCTGCCGGACGCGGACTGGGAGTTGGTGCACGCCATGGTGTCCGCGGTGCAGCGGCGCTGGCGTGAGGCCGACCACGGCATCTGGGAGATCCGCGGCAATCCGCGCCACCACGTGTACTCGAAGGTCATGGGCTGGCTGACGGTGGACCGGGCGCTGACCCTGGCCAAGCAGTTCGGCCGCCCGGCCGACCCGGAGTGGGCGCCGCTGCGCGACACCATCGCCGACGAGGTCAAGACCGAGGGCTGGAACGACGAAGTCCAGTCCTACACAGCGGCTTACGACGGCACCGACCTGGACGCCGCCACCCTGCACATCGGATTGAGCGGGCTGATCGAGCCCTCCGACCCGCGCTTCGCGGCGACCGTGGTGGCCACCGAGGCGGAGCTGCGCAGCGGGTCGACGGTGTACCGGTACCACCACGACGACGGGCTGCCCGGCGGCGAGGGCGGGTTCCACCTGTGCGCCGCGTGGCTGGTCGAGGCGTATCTGCTGATCGGCAAGCGGGAGGACGCGGAGGCGTTGTTCGCGCAGCTGGTGGATGTGGCGGGACCGACCGGCCTGCTCTCCGAGGAGTACGACCCGGTCGCCGAACGCTCGCTCGGCAATCACCCGCAGGCGTACAGCCACCTCGGTCTGCTGCGCTGCGCGCAGTTGCTGAGCCAGCCGGTCGCGGCCTTCACCAGCCACTGACCTGAGGATTCGATAGTTCCGAAAGGCCCGGAGAGCAGCTTGCTCTCCGGGCCTTTCGTGTCGCGGACCACATCCGCGGATCGGGGCTAGGGACTCGCCCGGGGCGTGCGCTACATTCAAATGGCAATCGTTTTCGTTATTGATAAGCCGTAGTGCCAGGAGTGCCCCGCGTGACCAGAAGCTCTGCCCGAGGATTCGCCGTGTTCGCCGCAGGACTCGCGACCGTCGCCACCCTGACCGCCTGCGGCAGCACCAAGACCTCGGACCAGCTCACCGTCGTCGCGTCCACCAATGTCTGGGGCGACATCACCCGGGCCGTCGCCGGACCCGACGTGAAGGTCGAATCGATCATCGACGACCCCAAGGTGGACCCGCACTCGTTCGAGGTCACCCCCGCCGACGCCGCCCGGATCACCGACGCCGCGCTCGTCGTCTACAACGGCGGCCACTACGACGAATTCATCGACAAGGCCATCGCGGGCCGGGACAAGAAGACCGTCAACGCCTTCGACATCGCGACCGAGAGCGGCCACGCCCACGAGAGCGCCTCCGCCGCACCGACATCCGCCAAGACCGAGGCCGCCGGTCACGACCACGAGGCCAACGAGCACATCTGGTACGACGTGCACCAGGTCGGCCACGTCGCCGAGCACATCGCCGAAGCCCTCGGCGCCGTCGACCCCGCCCACAAGCAGGACTACACCGACCGCGCCGCCGCGTTCACCGCGAAACTCGCGCCCGTCGAGGCCGTCACCACCAAGATCGCCGCCGAGCACCCGAACCAGCCGGTCCTGCAGACCGAACCGCTGGCCGCGTACCTGCTCACCGCCGCCAAGGCCGACGACAAGACCCCGCGCGCCTTCCAGGAGGCCATCGAGCAGGGCACCGACCCGGCCCCCGCCGACGTGGCCGCCGTCCGGGACCTGGTGAACGCCAAGCAGGTTCGCGCCCTCGTCTACAACATCCAGACCGAGGACAAACTCACCAAGGACCTCCGCGCCGCCGCCGACAAGTCCGGCGTCGCCGTCGTCGAGGTCACCGAAACCCTCCCCCAGGGCCTGGACTACGTCACCTGGATGACGAACAACGCCCAGTCCCTCGCCAAGGCTCTCGCATAAACACCCGCAGCACCGCCGGATCCGGGAGGACCACCATGACCGCGAACCCCGCGACCAACCCCGGGGTCACCACCCCCAAGGCCGGTTGCGCCCTCACCGGAGCCCGCCCCCGCACCCCCGGGCGCTCCGGCCGCGCGGAACCCACCAGGACCGTCGCCGCACCCCAGCCGGAAACCGTGCGGCGCCAGGGCGTCCCCGCGGTGCGGCTGGCGGGCGCACGGCTGGCGTTCGGCGAACGGACGCTGTGGGACGGACTGGATCTCGAGGTCCAGCCGGGCGAGTTCATCGCGGTGCTCGGGCCCAACGGCTCCGGGAAGACCTCGCTCATGCGAATGCTGCTGGGGCAGCTGGGGTTGACCGCCGGAACCGCCGAGATCGCGGGATCGCCGGTGCGCGTGGGCAACCCGGATATCGGCTACGTGCCGCAGCAGAAGACCATCGAAGGCGGCGGGCAGCTGCGCGGCGTGGATCTGGTGGGCTTGGGCGTCGACGGGCACCGGTGGGGACTCGGGCTGCGCGGGCGCAAGGAACGCAAACGGAAAGTGGCCGAGGCGATCTCGGCGGTCGGGGCGGAACACTTCGCGTACGCGCCGCTGGACGCGCTGTCCGGCGGCGAACAGCAGCGGCTGCGAGTCGCGCAGGCACTGGCCGGTGACCCCCAGGTGTTGTTGTGCGACGAGCCGCTGCTGTCCCTGGATCTGGCGAATCAGCGGCTGGTGTCGGAGCTCATCGATCGGCGGCGGCGCAGCCACGAGACGGCCGTGCTGTTCGTGACCCACGAGATCAATCCCATTCTGCCGCTGGTGGATCGGGTGCTGTACCTGGTGGACGGGAAGTTCCGGATCGGCACGCCCGACGAGGTGATGACCTCCGAGACCCTCTCCGAGCTCTACGGCACCGAGGTCGACGTGCTGCGGGTGCGCGGCCGCCTCGTCGTGGTCGGCACCGGCGACGCCATGGACGCGCTCGGTGAATCCGGCGCGGCCCACTGCCAGCCGGAGGTGCGGGCCTGATGGAGAAGCTGTCCAAGCTGTTCTCACAGCTGTTCGACGTGTCCACCACCACGCATCTGCTGGCCTACGACTTCGTGCAGCAGGCCGTGATCGCCGCCGCGCTGCTGGGCCTGCTGGCCGGGGCCATCGGGCCGCTCATCATCAGCCGGCAGATGTCGTTCGCCGTGCACGGCACCAGCGAGCTGTCGCTGACCGGCGCGGCCGCCGCGCTGCTCGCCGGGATCGGGGTGGGCGTCGGCGCGATCATCGGGTCGGTGGTGGCGGCCGTGCTGTTCGGCGTGCTCGGATCCCGAGCCCGCGAACGGGATTCGGTGATCGCGGTGGTGCTGTCCTTCGGCCTCGGCCTGTCGGTGCTGTTCCTGTGGCTCGGCCCCGAACGCGCGGGCTCCAAGTTCTCGCTGCTCACCGGCCAGGTGGTGAGCGTCGGCAACTCCGGTCTCGGGCTGCTGGCCACCTGCACGGCCGCGGTACTGGTGGTGCTGGCCGCCGTCTACCGGCCGCTGCTGTTCGCCAGCGCCGATCCGGAAGTGGCTGTCGCGCGCGGGGTTCCGGTGCGGGCGCTGTCGATCGTGTTCGCGGTGCTGCTCGGCGTGACGGCCGCCTTCGGCGTGCAGATCGTGGGCGCGCTGCTGGTGCTGTCGCTGCTCATCACGCCCGCCGCGGCGGCCGCGCAGCTCACCGCGAGCCCGGCCCGGGTGGCGGTGCTGTCGATCGTGTTCGCCGAGATCGCCGCGGTCGGAGGCATTCTGCTGTCGCTGGCCCCCGGCGTCCCGATCTCGACCTTCGTCACCACCATCTCGTTCACCATCTACCTGATCTGCCGCGTGGTCGGGTCCCGCACCCGCAATCGGCGCACAGCCCTGGTCGCCGCCTGAGTTTCGCGGCGATCCCGCGAAACCGGCCACACCCCACCCGATCTGCCGCATGAGGGGCGGCAGATCGTGCCCGCTCGCCTGCTCCCGGGCCGTCACGCATCGGCCCGGGACGGGCGGCGCGGGGTCAGCTCCCCTCGCCCGCCAGCGCGAACAAACCGTCGGGGGTCTGCTCGATGAGACCGTCGACCAGCAGCGAATCCAGGGCCCGGTCCCGCTGGCCCGGATCGCGAGTCCAGGCCAGGTCCAGGCGAACCCGCTCCACCGGCCCCGACGAATCCCGCAGCACATCGAGCAGCCGTCCGCGCGCCTGCCGATCGGTGCCCTCGTACTTCTGCACCTTGCGCACCACCTCCGAGGCCGGACGGCCCGCCGACACCCACGCGCACGCGGGCAGCGGGCAGCGCTCGCAGTCGGGGGTGCGGGCGGTGCAGACCAGCGCGCCCAGCTCCATCAGCGCCGCCGACATGACCGCGGCCCGATCGACCCGCGCGGGCAACAGCTCCTCGGTCTCGGCCAGATCGCGGGCCGCGGGATTGCCGGCCTCGGCACGCCCGTGCACAGCCCGCGCCACCACCCGGCGAACATTGGTGTCCACCACCGGAACTCGCTGCCCGTACGCGAAACACGCGACCGCGCGGGCGGTGTACGCCCCGATGCCCGGCAGGCCCAGCAGCACATCCACATCGGCGGGCACCTCGTCGCCGTGCTCGGCGGCCAGCACCTGCGCGCACTCGTGCAGTCGCAGCGCCCGCCGCGGATACCCGAGCTTGCCCCAGGCGCGCAGCACCTCACCCTGCGGCGCGGCCGCCATCGCCGACGGCACCGGCCAGCGCGCCACCCACTCCCGCCAGATCGGCTCCACCCGAACTACTGGCGTCTGCTGCAGCATGATCTCGCTCATCAGAATCTGCCACGCGGTAACCCCCGGCCGCCGCCACGGCAGGTCCCGAGCAGTCTCCTGGTACCAGTCGATCAGCACGTCGCTGTCCATGCCCATTGGCCCTCCGTTGCGCTCCGGGCGGGTTCGCGGCCCCGAGGTCTCGATTCTTCCCTCCTCCGCTCCTCCGCTTCGCTCCCCCGCTCCGTCAGTCCAGAATCGAGACGGCCGCGAACCTGTGGGAACGCCTGCGAGGAGGTTGGGGCACAGGAAATCCTGCAGACCGCCGTTGGCGATGGTATCCATATCCGGGAGGCTGGTTTTCCCGACCCAGCGTGCCGCACACGAGCAGTCTCCCGGCGTGTCTGGCAGCTCACCGTGCGCACGCCAACATGGTCGGCCCGTCTTTGCCGGACCGTAACGCCATGGACTCGCCGGTAACCGAGGGGCTATGGAAAATAGGTCACATGCCGCATAACAACCCGATCAGTGCGTGGAAAGCCCTGCGCGAAGGCAATGAACGCTTCGTCAACGGCCAGTTGCGGCACCCTAGCCAAGGCGCGATCGACCGGGCCAAGCTCGTCGACGGACAGCAGCCCGGCGCGGTGTTGTTCGGCTGCGGCGACTCTCGCGTGGCCGCCGAGATCATCTTCGATCAGGGCCTCGGCGACATGTTCGTGGTGCGCACCGCCGGACACGTCATCGACGCCTCCGTGCTGGGCTCCATCGAATACGGCGTGCAGGTCCTGAACGTGCCGCTCATCGTGGTCCTCGGCCACGACAGCTGCGGCGCTGTCCGGGCCACCATCGACGCCCTCGACCACGGCAATGTGCCCGGCGGCTTCATCCGCTCGGTCGTCGAACGCGTCACCCCGTCCATCCTGATCGGCCGCCGCGAGGGCCTGGAGGGCGTCGACGAACTCGAGGCCCGCCACGTCGAGGAGACCGCCCGCCTGCTCATGCAGCGGTCGATGATCATCTCCCAGCGGGTCGCCACCGGCGAGTGCGCCATCGCCTGCGTCACCTACAACCTCGGCGAAGGCCAGATCAAGCTGCACCGCGTCATCGGCAATATCGGCGAAGTGGTCTGACCCGGCGCGGGGGCCGGAATTTACCGGCCCCGTAGCCGCTTTCGCGACCGACACGCCGAGACCCTGCTCGGGATGACCGGGACGGTGCGCTTACCGTTGTCACCGTGCTGGAACCGAACGGACCACTCCCACCGGAAATCTACTGGCGTCGACGCGCGGTCGCGATCGGCGCGATGGTGATCGGGCTCGCCCTGGTGCTCTGGGTGGGCTTCGCGCTGCTGAAGGGCGGCGGCGACCACAAGTCCGACACCAAGGCCGCCGCGAGCTCCAGTGCGGCGGCCAGCGGTAAGCCCTCGGGCAGCGCCACGGGCACTCCGGACCCGAGCTCGGCCAAGCCGTCCGCCGCGTCGTCGAGCGGCGCGGCCCCGGCGGCGCAGGCCCAGTGCACCGATCAGTCACTGGCCGTGAAGGTCACCGTCGGGCAGGCCAGCTACAAGGTCGGTGAGCAGCCGCAGTTCGGCATCGTCATCACCAATATCTCCAGCGGCGTCTGCGAACGCGATATGGGTTCCGGACTCCAGCTGGTCCAGGTGCAGTCCCTCGACGGCCAGCGCAAGCTGTGGTCCAGCACCGACTGCTACCCGGACGGCACCCCCGACATGCGCACCCTGGCCCCCGGCCAGCAGGCCGCCTTCACCGTGACCTGGTCGGGCGCCAGCTCGCAGCCGGGCTGCGCGGGCGAGCGCCTGCAGGTTCCGTCCGGGCCGTACACCGTTGTGGCCCAGCTCGGTTCGGTCCGCAGCCAGCCGGAACCCTTCAATATCGCCTGACGCCTCCAGCACACCGAAGGCCGGGATCCGATCACACGGATCCCGGCCTTCGTCGTTTCCGGGGAATTCCGGTATTCACGAATCGAATTCCGCCCCCCATTTCGAATTCGCGCTCCCGCTATTCGATTCCGGCGTTCACTCCGCCATTTCCATGGGCTCCTCCTGATCGCGCCGCCGGCGGCGCAGACCGGTAACCGACAGTGCCGCACGGATATCGGCCACCTCGCGCAAGGTCATGGTGCGGCCGGTGCGGTCCACGCCCGGCGGGACCAGGGCCTCGGTGAAGCCCAGCCGCTCCGCCTCCGCCAGCCGGCGGGTCAGCCCGGTCACCTGGCGCACCTCGCCCGCCAGCCCGACCTCGCCCAGCACCACCATGCCGGTCGGCAGCGCCAGGTCCTGGCTGGCGCTCGCGATGGCAAGCGCGACAGCCAGATCCGCCGCGGGCTCGGTGAGCCGCATACCGCCCACGGTGGCCGCGTAGACGTCCTGCTTGCCCACGTACACGCCCCCACGGCTCTGCAGGACCGCCAGGACCATGGAAACGCGGTTGTAGTCCAGCCCGCTGACCGCGCGCCGCGGAGCGGGCGCCTGGGTGTCCACGGTGAGGCCCTGCACCTCACCCAGCATGGGGCGCTTGCCGTCCATGGCGACCGTGACCGCGGTCCCGGGCACCGCATCGGTGCGGT
Source organism: Nocardia sp. CA-136227 (assembly GCF_050955695.1). Taxonomy (NCBI): domain Bacteria; kingdom Bacillati; phylum Actinomycetota; class Actinomycetes; order Mycobacteriales; family Nocardiaceae; genus Nocardia; species Nocardia sp. CA-136227. Next base: position 525,550 of record NZ_CP192081.1, on the reverse strand, counting down.
GGTGCAGGAACAGCCCGGAAGGGTCGTCCACGCAACGGATTCCCGCCTCCACCATCTCGAAGCAGCCCACCTCGTCGGTGCTGCCGAAACGGTTCTTGATGCCGCGCACCATGCGCAGCGACGAATGCTTGTCCCCCTCGAACTGCAGCACCACGTCCACCAGGTGCTCCAGGGTGCGCGGACCGGCCACCGCGCCGTCCTTGGTGACGTGCCCGACCAGCAGCACCGCGATCCCGGTCGCCTTGGCCAGCGAGGTGAGCGCCGCCGTCACCGACCGCACCTGGGTGACACCGCCGATCACGCCGTCCGCGTCGGCGGCCAGCATGGTCTGCACCGAGTCCACCACCAGCAGACTGGGTTTCACCTGCTCCACATGGCCCAGGATGGTCGCCAGATCGGATTCCGCGGCCAGGTACACCTTTTCGTGCACCGCGTCGGTCCGGTCCGCCCGCAGCCGCACCTGACCCGCCGACTCCTCGGCGGTCACGTACAGCGCGATCTCGTCACGCGCCCGCGCCCACCGGTGCGCCACCTCGAGCAGCAGCGTCGACTTGCCGACGCCCGGCTCCCCCGACAGCAGCACCACCGAACCGGGGATGATCCCGCCGCCCAGCACCCGGTCCAGCTCGGACACGCCCGTCGACCGCGACTGCGTCTTCTTGGAGTCGATGCTCGAGATCGGCGTGGCCGCCGTGCTCGGCAGCATGGCGCGGCGCCCCACCGCCATCGCGCCCGAGGACGCGGCCACCTCCTCGATGCTCCCCCACGCCCCGCAATCCGGGCAGCGCCCAACCCATTTGGCGACCTCGCACGTGCACTCCGCACACCGGTACACCGATTTCACCTTGGCCACGCGGGCAGCCTAGCCAGGGCCCCCGACACACTCCGGCAACCACGCGCGCCGAAGCCTCCCCGCCGGGCCCGGATACGACGGTGCCCGCCCCGGAATCCGGGACGGGCACCGTCGGAGGTTCAGCGCGAGCTCAGTGCTCGCCGCCCTTCTTCTCCGCCTTGGCGGGCTCGGGGCGCGGGTTGTTCGGACCGGCGTCGACCGGGGTGTTGACGACGACGGTGCCACCCTCCTTGAAGTTGAAGGTGAGCGGGTAGGTCAGGCCCGGGTTGACGTCCTTGGCGAGACCGGTGACCTCGATCAGGATCGGCTTGGCGTTGGGGTCCGCGACCTTGTCGGAGGCGGGCTGGCCGGCGTTCTGCTCGTGCACGGCGGAGGCCTGGGCGGAGTCCTTGGCGGTCGGCTTGTCGGCGACGACGGCGCTGGACGGCTTGATCTCGATCTTGCTGTCCAGCTTGACCGTGCCCAGGCCCTCGGCGGTGATGCTGACCAGCTCGTCGGTCTTGCTGTCGCTCATGTTCACGGCGGTGAAGGCCAGCACGGCCTTGCCACCCTTGGTGTTGCCGGATTCCTCGCCCTGCGGCAGCAGGAAGCGCACGTCGCGCAGCGCGATGGACCCGACATTGGCGGTGCTGCCGTTGACGGCGGCGACCTGGGTGGCGGTCTGCGAGATCTGACCGGCGCCGCAACCCGACAGCGCGAGCACCGCACCCGCAGCGAGTGCAGCAACTGTCACGGCACGCCGCCGCGACTTCGACGCAGTGGTGGCTTTCAGGGCAGTCACGGTGTCCTCCATGTCGACCGGGCTCACTCCACTATGGAGAGTAGTAGTCAATGAGAGTAGTGCGTCGCTTCCCCCGTGCTACACGCGGGCGGTGTCGTGCGCGCGTCACGCGGTAGCCGGTTGCGAGCGCCGTGCGATATCGGATCGAACGTCGGTCGGTATCGGGCGAGCGCGTCACAGATCACACGGAGCGACCGGGTGGGATGTGTCAGGGGGCATGACAGAGATTCCGAGACGAGTTCTCGTGAGCGGCATTGCCGTTTATGCGAGGGTGCCCGGTCGCGTATGCGAACTACGCACTCGCATATGCGCGCGAACAGCGCGATGCGCTATCCCCTTATGCCACAACGGGATGCACACGATTCGCCATCTGTCAACCCCCGCCGCCGCTCCGTTGTGGCCCTGACCTGCGCCGTTGATCGCGCCGTTACCGAGTCGCATGTTAAACTGTGAACATCGAAAGGGGCACGGGACACATGATTTTTAAGGTCGGAGACACCGTCGTTTACCCCCACCACGGAGCGGCGCTGATCGAAGCTATCGAAACCCGCACCATCAAGGGTGTACAAAAGGAGTATCTGGTCCTGAAGGTCGCACAGGGCGACCTGACCGTTCGGGTTCCCGCAGAGAATGCGGAGTATGTCGGCGTCCGCGACGTCGTCGGCCAGGAGGGCTTGGACAAGGTCTTCCAGGTTCTGCGGGCTCCGCACACCGAAGAGCCGACCAACTGGTCCCGCCGCTACAAGGCCAACCTCGAGAAGCTCGCCTCCGGCGATGTGAACAAGGTGGCCGAGGTCGTTCGCGACCTGTGGCGTCGTGAGCAGGACCGCGGCCTGTCCGCCGGCGAGAAGCGGATGCTGGCCAAGGCCCGTCAGATCCTCGTCGGCGAGCTCGCGCTCGCGGAAGGCACCGACGACGTCAAGGCGGAGACCCTGCTCGACGAGGTTCTCGCAGCGGCCTCCTGACCGTGAAAACAACACCCGGCGACGGCGTTCGCGTCGCCGCCTTGGTTCCTGCCGCCGGCATGGGCGTGCGTCTCGGTGAGAACAAGCCGAAGGCCTTCGTCCACGTCGGCGGCAGTCCCATGCTCACTCTCGCGGTCCAGGGGCTGATCGATTCCGGGTCGGTCGACGACGTTGTGGTTATGGTGCCCGCCGAACTCGTCGCACAGACCCGTGGCCTGCTGCCCGACTCCGACGTCCCCGTGCACGTGGTCGCCGGTGGTGCCGAGCGGACCGATTCGGTGCGGGCCGGCCTCGCGGCCGCCCCCGACGCCACCCTGGTGCTGGTGCACGACGCCGCCCGGGCCCTGACTCCCCCGGCCCTGATCACCCGGGTCGTGGACGCGCTGCGCGCGGGTGCGCGGGCCGTGGTGCCCGCCCTGCCGGTGGCCGACACCATCAAATCCGTGGACGCCTCGGGCGCGGTGACCGGCACGCCGGACCGCTCCGAGCTGCGCGCCATCCAGACTCCGCAGGGCTTCGACGCCGAGCTGCTGCGCTCCGCCTACGCTGTGGGTACACAGGCGACCGATGACGCGGGGTTGGTGGAGATGCTGGGTGCGACCGTCGAGACGGTGCTCGGTGACGCCCTGGCTTTCAAGATCACTTCGCCCTTGGACCTGGTCCTGGCCAATACCCTGGCCGCCCGCCGTGATTCGCCCGACACCGCAGGTGGGCTGGACACGACACGCGCGGCGGTGATCGCGCCGTGACGGATCCGATGAGCCTGCGCACCGGCATCGGCAGCGATGTCCACCCCATCGAACCCGGCCGCCCCTGCTGGATGGCGGGCCTGCTGTTCGAGGGTGACAGCGGCTGCGAGGGCCATTCCGACGGCGATGTCGCCGCCCACGCGCTCTGCGACGCCCTGCTCTCGGCCGCCGGACTCGGCGATGTCGGCGCGGTCTTCGGCACCGGCCGTCCCGAATGGGAGGGCGTGTCCGGCGCGGCCATGCTGAAAGAAGTCCGGCGACTGCTCGACGAGGCCGGATTCTCGATTGTCAATGCGGCTGTACAGGTCATCGGAAATCGGCCCAAAATCGGTCCCCGGCGGGCCGAGGCGCAACAGGTGCTGGGTGAGATCCTGGGTGCGCCGATCTCGGTGTCGGGCACCACGACCGACGGTCTGGGCCTCACCGGCCGCGGCGAGGGCGTGGCCGCGGTGGCCACCGCCCTGCTGTGTTGCCGCGCCTGACGCACCCGTAATCCGCCCATTTCCCAACAGCTAGGATGCTCTGTCGTGACTCTGCGCCTTTTCGACACCGAGACGCGGACCCTGCGTGATTTCACGCCGCTGGTCCCCGGCAAAGCCTCGGTGTACCTGTGCGGCGCGACCGTTCAGGGGGAACCCCACATCGGGCACGTGCGCAGCGGCGTCGCCTTCGACGTGCTGCGACGGTGGCTGGCCGCCAACGGTTTCGACGTGGCCTTCATCCGCAATGTCACCGATATCGACGACAAGATCCTGACCAAGGCCGCCGAGCACGGCCGCCCCTGGTGGGAGTGGGCGGCCACGCACGAGCGCGCCTTCGACCGCGCCTACGAGACGCTCGGCGTGCTGCCGCCGTCCGCGGAGCCGCGCGCGACCGGGCACATCACCCAGATGGTCGGGATGATGGAACGGCTCATCGAGCGCGGCCACGCTTATGCCTCCGACGGCAATGTCTATTTCGATGTGCTGAGCTTCCCGGATTACGGAAAGTTGTCCGGGCACAAGCTCGATGACGTGCATCAGGGTGAGAGCGCGGGCACCGGTAAGAAGGATCCGCGCGATTTCACGCTGTGGAAGGCCGCGAAACCCGGTGAGCCGAATTGGCCGTCGCCGTGGGGTCCCGGCCGGCCGGGCTGGCATTTGGAATGCTCCGCGATGGCCGAGTTCTATCTCGGTCCGGAATTCGATATTCATTGCGGTGGAATGGATCTGGTTTTCCCGCACCACGAGAACGAGATCGCGCAGTCGCGCGCGGCGGGGGACGGATTCGCGCGCTACTGGCTGCACAACGGCTGGGTGACCATGGGCGGCGAGAAGATGTCCAAGTCGCTGGGCAATGTGCTGTCCATTCCGAATGTGCTGGAACGGGTCGGGGTGCGCGCGGTCGAATTGCGCTACTACCTCGGCAGCGTGGGCTACCGGTCGATGGTCGAATATTCCGATCAGGCGCTGACCGAAGCCGCCGCCGGATACCAGCGCCTGGAGGCCTTCGTGCTGCGGGTCGCCGAGCGCACCGGTGACGTGCCGGTCGGCACCTGGACCCCGGCCTTCGCCGAGGCGCTCGACGACGATCTCGGTGTTCCGCAGGCGCTGGCCGCGATTCACGGCGTGGTGAGCGAGGGCAACAAGGCCCTCGACGCCGGGGACCTCTCGGGCGCGCGCATGCTCGCCGGTCAGGTCCGGGCCATGCTGGGCATTCTCGGCGTGGACCCGCTGGACGCGCACTGGGCCGCGCCCGCCGACAACTCGAACGCCATCGCCGCGCTGGACGTGCTGATCGGCGCGGAACTGGGCCGGCGGCAGCAGGCGCGCGCCGACAAGGATTGGGCCACCGCCGACGCGGTCCGCGACCGGCTGCAGGCCGCGGGCGTCGAGGTCACCGACACGCCGCAGGGCGCGGAGTGGGCCTTGTCCAAGGAGAAGAAGTAGCGGTTCCGAGCAGGAGCGGCGGTTCCCGGTCGGTGTGGCGGAGCGCACCGAATTCGGGACCGCGGACCAGCGTGGGGCACAATTCTCAGTGACCCTCCGGCAATGCCAGGCCCGGAGGATGTTCGAGATGGGCGCAGCCGCACGCTGCGCCGACCGGAGGCAGGTTTCCCGCAGGATCGAGAGTGAGCGGGTTCGTCCCGCGCCCGGCTCGAGGCGGGTTTACCGCGTGCTGTGTGCATTTAACAGATTCGGAAGGCGAAGTGATGGCAGGCAACTCCCAGCGACGCGGGGCGACCCGGAAGACCGGAAGCAAGAAGGGCGCGGTCGTCGGTTCCGGCGGGCAGCGCCGGCGTGGGCTCGAGGGCAAGGGGGCGACCCCCAAGGCCGAGGACCGCGTCTATCACGTCGCCGCCAAGCGCGCGAAGGCGAAGGCCAAGGCCGAGGCGACGGCCGCCACCACCCGGTCGCGCAATGCCTCGCGGCCGATCGCGGGCCGCAAGGACAACGAGGGTCCCGAGCTGGTGCTCGGCCGGAACCCGGTCGTGGAGTGCCTGCGCGCCGGTGTGCCCGCGACCGCCCTGTACGTCGCCAACGGCACCGAGAACGACGACCGGCTCTCCGAGGCGGTGAAGACGGCCGCCGAGATCGGCATCTCGATCCTGGAGGTGCCGCGCACCGACCTGGACAAGATGAGCCACAACGGCATGCACCAGGGCATGGCGCTGCAGGTGCCGCCGTACAAGTACGCGCACCCCGACGACCTGGTGGACCGGGTGCGCAACTCGGGCGAGCCGGCGCTGATCGTGGCGCTGGACAACATCACCGACCCGCGCAACCTGGGCGCGGTCATCCGGTCCGTGGCGGCGTTCGGCGGGCACGGCGTGGTCATCCCGCAGCGGCGCAGCGCCAGCGTCACCGCGGTGGCGTGGCGCACGAGCGCCGGTGCGGCGGCGCGGCTTCCGGTCGCGCGGGCCACGAATCTGACTCGTACGCTGAAGGATTGGGCCAACAAGGGCTACCAGATCGTCGGGCTCGACGCGGGCGGGGACACCACCCTCGACGAATTCGACGGCAGCGCACCGACGGTCGTCGTGGTCGGCTCCGAGGGCAAGGGGCTCTCGCGGCTGGTGCGCGAGAACTGCGATTCGATCCTGAGCATTCCGATGGCGGGGCCGGTGGAGTCGCTGAACGCGTCGGTGGCGGCCGGTGTGGTGCTGGCCGAAGTGGCTCGCCAGCGCCGCTCCTGACCCCAAATCGGTCGCTCGACCATCACTGTGGGGCGTCCAGTTCCGCCTCGATAATCAAGTGGCCCAAGCGAACACCGCGCGTCCACCTGCCGCGCGGTGCCTTTCGCCCGTAAACTTTGGCGGTGGTCTTCGATCAGCCGCCCCTCGGGTCCCCCGTCGAGCACGAGCACGCAACCGCCGTCCTGCTACTGGGCGCGCTCAGCGTGTTCTGCTGCGGCGCGCTGGGACCGATCGCGTGGGCCCTCGGCCGACGCGCGCTCAACGACATCGAGGAGGGCGGGGGCCGCTTCGGCGGCCGGGTGCAGGTCCTGGTCGGCTATGTCCTCGGCGTCATCGGGACATTCATGATGGTCGTGTTCGGCAGCATCTTCCTGATGATGGTGATCAGCGGAAGGGCCTGATCATCAGTCCAGGCCCGGGCGCTGCTCGCCGCCGGTGATGCCGTCCCAGGCGGGCCATTCCCCCGCGACGCTGCCGGTCCACTTCGGCGGGCGGCGGTCCTTCAGGGCCGCGACACCTTCGCCGCCGTCGGTGCTCTTGGCGACGTAGTCGTTGAGCTCGGTTTCCAAGCGGCCCACGGTGTCCGGGTCCATGGTGGGGGCCTCCCAGAGCAGGCGCTTGGACAGCGCCACGGGGAGCGGGGCCGAGCCGTGGGCGATGTCGTGGGCCACCTCGAGGGCGGTGGGCAGGACCTCGGCGGCGTGCAGGCAGGAATTGGCGATGCCGAGCGAGTACGCCTCGTCACCGTCGAAGGTGCGACCGGTGAGCAGCAGGTCGGCGGCGCGGGCGCTGCCGATAAGGCGGGGCAGGGTCCAGTGTGCGAAGCCGTCGGCGAGCGCGCCGCGGCGGACCTGGTTGAGGGCGTACACGGCGTCGCGGGCCACGTAGCGCAGGTCGCACTGCAGCGCGATCTCCAGGCCGATGCCGACGGCGTGCCCGTTGACGGCGGCGATGACCGGTTTTCGGATCCGGAACGGCGCCGGGTCGATGAGGCCGTTGACCTCGCCGACCTTGAGCGACAGGTCCGCGCCCGCGCAGAACGCGGGCGCGGTGCCGGTGATGACGACCGCGCCGATGGCATCGTCGTTGTCGCAGCGGCGCAGGGCCGCACCGAGTTCCGACGCCATGGCCGGAGTCAGCGCGTTCTGCTGGGCGGGCCGGTTGAGCGTCAGGACCGCGACGCCCCCGGAGACGTCCACAAGCAATTCCGAACTCATGCGGTGCATATTAGGCCCTGTGCCCGACTCCGGGCGGGTTCCCACAGTTCAGGCGCGGAGGATCTGCCGGCCGATGGCGTACTTGTGCACCTCGGTGGGGCCGTCGTAGAGGCGGAAGGCGCGCATGTCGCGGAAGATCATCTCGACCACGGTCTCGTCGGAGATGCCGATGCCGCCGAGCACCTGGACACAGCGGTCGGTGACCTTGAACAGCTCCTCGGAGACATAGGACTTGGCGATCGAGGACTCGTGGCGGGCCTTGTGGCCCTGATCCATCAGCCAGCAGGCGTGCCAGATGGTGAGGCGGCACTGGTGCAGCGCGATCTCATTGTCCGCCAGCATGAACGACACGCCCTGGTGCTCGCCGATCGGCTTGCCGAAGGCGGTGCGGGTCTTGGCGTAGTCGACCGCGATGGCCTGGGCGCGTTCGGCCGCGCCGAGCCAGCGCATGCAGTGGGTGAGGCGGGCCGGGGCCAGCCGCAGCTGGGCGTAGCGCAGCGCCTGGCCGGTCTCGCCGAGCACGGATTCCTTGGGCAGGACCAGGTTTTCGAAGTTCACCACCGCGTGGCCGCCGACGTAGTTGCGGTCCATGGTGTTCATGATCCGCTCGATGACGATGCCCTCGGTGTCGCCGTCGCAGAGGAACAGGGTGGGGCCCTCGGGCAGGTGCGGGTTGGCGGCCAGGCGCGCCATGATGATCCAGGTCTTGGCGCCGTCGGCGCCGGTGATCAGCCATTTGCGGCCGTTGATGGTGAAGTTCTCACCGTCGAAGACGGCCTCGGTGGCGAGCTGGTTGGGGTCGGAGCCCGCGCCGCCCGGCTCGGTCATGGCGAAGACGGAGCGCTGGTGGCCGTCGATGACCGGCTGCAGGAAGCGTTGCGTCTGTTCCGGATTCGCGATCTTGGACAGCATGAACATATTGCCCTCGTCGGGGGCGGCGCAGTTCATGGCGACCGGGCCGAGGGTGGACCAGCCGGCGGCCTCGTACAGCACGGCCTGTTCGACGTGGGTCAGGCCGCGCCCGCCCAGCTCGACGGGGGCCTGGATGGTGAGCAGCTTCTCGGCGCGAGCCAGCTCCACCATTTCCTGGCGCAGTTCGTCGTTGGGGCCGTGCGCGGTCAGGCGCGGGTCGCGTTCGAAGGGCACGATCTTGTCGATGACGAACTGGCGAACGCGGTCGCGTTCGGCAGCGAGGTCGGCGGGAATCGAGAAGTCGATCATCGTGGTCACCATCCGTCAGGAGTCGCGGTCGAGCCGAGCATACGACGACCACCCCACCCGACTGAAGGCACCCGCCCTCAAACGAGGACGCGACGCAGGAAATCCTCGACTTCGGCCCGGTAGGCGGCCGGTTGATCGTCGTGCACCAGGTGCCCGGCGTCCGCGATCACCACGTGCCGGGCGTCCGGATGCAGCGCTGCCATCTCCCGCATCTGACCCGGCGGCGTGATGGTGTACTCGCCCTCGATCAGCAGCGCGGGCACGGTCACCGACTTCCACTGCGCCCAGAAGTCGCGGGTGCCCCACTCCTCGGAGATGTCCCGGAAGGTCGGCACCTCGCCGTGCAGGTGGTAGCCGTCGGGCTCGAGGCGGAACGAGTCCAGGAAGTAGCGTCCGGCCACCGGCCCGAAGAACTCCAGCACCGCTGCCTCGGTGGCGAACGGGATCGGCCAGGCCTCGACCATGGCCGCCCAGTCCGCCGCGGTGCGGCCCTGGAAGTCGGGGGCCATGTCCTCGACCACCAGCGCCCGGACCCGGTCCGGGTGGGCGGCGGTGAACATCCAGCCGTGCAGGCCGCCCATGGAGTGCCCGATCACGACCATCGGCTCGTCGATGTGCGCGGTCGCTTCCGCGAGATCGGCCACGAAGGCCTCGGTGGTGAGCCGCGGCGGTGCGGGCCGCCCGTGCCCGGCCGCGTCGAACGTGTACACGTGCCCGAATTCCCGCACCCAGGGCAGCTGCGCCCGCCAGGTCCGGGCACTGCCCATCAGCCCATGCAGCAGCAGGATCGGAGTCCCGGTGCCGCCTTCGTCATACAACATCGCCCCGAACGATACGTCCGGAGTGCCGGAGTACATTCGCAGGCATGGCAGTCGTCAAGATCAACGCAATCGAGGTCCCCGAGGGCGCCGGCCCCGAACTGGAGAAGCGTTTCGCGCACCGCGCGCACGCGGTCGAGAACTCGCCCGGGTTCCTGGGCTTCCAGCTGCTCCGCCCGGTCGCCGGCGACAACCGCTACTTCGTTGTCACGCAGTGGGATTCGGAGGAGTCCTTCGCGGCGTGGCGGGACGGCCCGGCGCGCGAGGCGCACGCGGGCGAGGCGCGCAAGCCCGTCTCGACCGGCGCGTCGCTGCTGGAGTTCGAGGTCGTCCTGGATGTGGCGGGCAAGAACGCCTGATCAGGCCCGATAGGTGACCTTGTGGAGCAGCCATTCCGCCGGACCGCGGCGGAAGCGGTAGCGCCACAGGGTCGCCGCCAGCAGCGAGCCGAGCGCCAGCAGGGCCAGTAGTTCCCAGCCCGGTCCGTGGATACCGCCGGGCAGCGACGTCGCTTCCGGATCCGGGACCGGCACCAGCACGCTGACCGCGACCACCTGCAGGATGTAGAGGCTCAGGGCGCAGGAGCCCGCGGCGATCAAGGGCCGCACCGCGATTCCGGTGCGCGGCACCACCGCCATCAGGACGCCGATCACGAGGAAGGCGACGCCGGTCGCGCCGAACACCTCGAACGGGGTGCCGCTGTGCGGGGTCGCGACGGTCAGCCACCACGGGCTGGTCGTGGACACCACTCCGAATCCGGCCGCGTCGATGACCCGGCCCGGATCGAAGTCGATGATGCCCGCCGCCGCCATGTTCCGGGTGAGCAGCTCCGCGAGCTGCGCACGGCCACCGAACGGATGCTGCGCCAGCCAGGAACCGCCGTAGCCGAGCAGCGTGAGCGCCGCGCCGACACCGATCACCGGTAGCGGACGCAGCGCGCGAATCCCCCAGCGGCCCAGGGCCATTCCGGCGAAGAGGAACGGCATCCAGGTCAGGGCCGGGTAGGTGCCGGTGAGCGTCAGCATCTGGAACACCTCCCGCACGCCGGACCAGGAGGTCAGCATGCCGAAGTCGGGATCGCCGCCGAAAGCACTCTGCTCCATCTGATTTCGGATCGCGTACGACTCGAGCGGTCCCGCGATCGCCCAGATCGCCGCCAGCAGGGCCAGTCCCCGCGCGCTCAGCCACAGCGCGGGCAGCGCCAGCAGGAAGAACAGGCCGTAATAGGCCAGGATGAGCGCGATTCCGATACCGGAATGCAGTTGCGCCAGTGCCAGACCCAGCAGCGCCACCAGGATCGCCCGGGCGGCGATGCGGACCACCGCGCGGCGACCGGCCGGACCGGTGGCGGGTTGCGCCCCACCGGACATGAGGGCCAGGGACACGCCCGCGAGCACTGCGAACAGGGCCGCCGAACGGCCCTCGAAGACCGTCAGCCAGCCCGCGCCAGGACTCTCCCGCGGTGGTCCGACGTGGACCGCGAACATGCCGAGCACCGCGATTCCGCGGGCGGCGTCCAGCGCGAGCACCCGCGGCAGCGGATCGACCGCATTCGATTCCCGCGCCGCCTCGACCGCGACCGGTGACTCCATCACCACTGCTCACCTCCACATTTCGACCGGCAGTGAGGGCGAGGCTAATGGTGGGGCAGCGTGAATTTCGAGCCCATTGCCCGATTCCGGGCGAACTCTGACCGAAAGAACTAGTCCCGGCAGACAAGAGTGTCAGCCGGGACCGCGCGCACTGCGCCTCGAGGACTACGCCTCGAAGGTGGCGGCCAGTTCGATGGTGTCGACGCCGGTCAGCGCCTTGGACACCGGGCAGCCCGCCTTGGCGGCCTCGGCGGCGGCCAGGAACCCGGCCTCGTCGATGCCGGAGGCCTTGCCGACCACGGTCAGCTTGATCTTGGTGATGCGGAAGCCGCCGGCCGGGTCCGGGCCCAGGGTGACGTCGGCGGTGATGTCGAGGCTCTGCACGGTGCCGCCCGCATTGCCGATCTGGCCGGACAGGGCCATGGCGTAGCAGGAGGAGTGCGCGGCCGCGATGAGCTCTTCGGGGCTGGTGGTGCCGTCGGCCGCGTCGGCGGCGCGCTTGGGGAACGAGACGTCGTACTTGCCGACGCCCGAGCTGACCAGCTCGACCTGACCGGAACCGTCCTGCAGACCACCGGACCAGCTGGTATGCGCGGAACGTGTAGGCATCGTTACGTCCTTTCGTGTGGGGGAACTCGACTTCGGATCGAACCTACCCGGTGGCGGCGGCGCTGTGGTCCCAGTGTTCGAGGATGCGCGGCCAGGACTGCCGATGCCGGTCCCGGGCGGGCTCGTCGGGGAATCCGGCGTGGGTGAGCACCAGGGCGGTGCCCGCGCCGTGCGCCGAGAGTTCCACCGTGAGTACGGTTTCCGCGCCCGCCGTGCCATCGGTGATCCAGGTGAGTTCCACCAGATTGTCCGGGACCAGGCGCAGGAAGCGCCCGTAGTGCGGGTGGCCGCCGCCCGCGGTGAAGTAGAACGGCTCGTTCACCTCGGGCCGCATCCGCACCGAACCCGGGTCCGCGAACCAGGTTCCGAACTGTCTGGTGGCCATGCGGTACAGCTCGGCCGGGGAGGCGGCCATGATGCGTTCGGCGACCAGCGAGAACGGTCGCGCGGCGAGGTCGGGTGGCCGCGGGGGCGCAGCGTTCATGGGCGGCGACGATACCGCCCCGAACCGCGCTCACCCGGGATTGGTGACCCGGGCGAGGACGATGCCGCCGATGATCATGGACAGCGCCAGCATCCGGCCCACACTGAGCGGGTCCTTCTGCACCAGCACGCCCAGCGCGATCGCGCCGACCGCCCCGATGCCGGTGAAGATCGCGTACGCGGTGCCCACCGGCAGCGACTGCATGGCGTAGGACAGCAGGTACACCGCGACCGCCGCGAGCAGGAAGCACACCAGGGTCGGGAGCGGCTTGGTGAAATTCTGGGTCGGTTTGATGGACTGCGACCAGGCGATCTCCACCAGGCCGGCCAAACCCAGGACGAGCCAGTTCATGTCAGTACTCCTTACCGAGCGCGCGGACCGCGTCGAGGGCGGCCGCGTAGGAGGCGTCGTGCTTGTCGCGCAGATGGGCCAGCGCCGGATCGTGGCGGGCGTTCACCAGTTCGGCATTGACGAAAACCGTGTCCTCGACGGCGAAGTGGCCGGCGAAGAAGTCGCGCAGGTAGCGCTCCTGGTAGTCGTAGATCGCCTTCGGCGCGCCCGGGGAGTACGCGCCGCCGCGGGCGGTCACCACCACGAATCGGGTGGGGGCCAGCGACATTCGCGGGAAGGTGATCTGGTCCAGCCAGGCCTTGAGGCTCGCCGGAACCGAGTAGTTGTACATCGGCGTGCCGATCAGCACGACATCGGCGGCGCGGACCTCGGCGAGCAGGGGTTCGACGATCTCCCAGGCCCGCTGCTGCTCGGGTGAGTCCACCAGGTCGGCCAGGCGGTCCAGGTCGGTGCTGCCGTGCGCGAGGACGCGGTCGCACAGTTCGGTCCAGCCCTCGCCGATGAACGGGATGGGGTCGTCGGCCAGGTCGCGGTGGACGTAGGCGCCGTCGGGGTGTTCGGCCCGCCAGGCGTCGGCGAAGGTCGCGCCGAGCAGACGGCTGACGGAGTTGCGGCGGGCGCTGGCGTCGAGGTGCAGCAGAGCGGTCATGAGCGGGTCTCCCATCAAGTGGACATATTGTCCGGTTACTTCTCCAACGGTAGACCTTAACCGGACGTATTGTCCACTTATTCCTCGAAGGCTACAGTGAGCTGCATGAACACCCCCGGCCTACCGCTCATCGACGACCAGGCCGCGCCCGTCGAGCGCGCTGACGCGGCCCGCAACCGGGCCAAGGTGCTGGCCGCCGCCGCGCGACTGTTCGCCGACCGCGACCCGCGCACGGTCACCATGGACGACATCGCCAAGGCCGCCGGAGTCGGCCGCGGGACGCTGTACCGGCGCTATCCGGATGTGGGCTCGATCGCGGTGGCCCTGCTCGACGACCACGAGAAGGCGCTCCAGGAACAGCTCCTGCGCGGGGAACCGCCGCTCGGGCCGGGCGCGCCGCCCGCCGAACGCCTCGCCGCGTTCTACGCCGCGATGCTCGAATTGCTCGACACCCACGCCAATTTGGTGCTCGGCGCGGAGACCGGGGGCGCGCGCTTCCGCACCGGGGCCTACCAGTTCTGGGCGGTGCACGTCCGGATGCTGCTCGTCGAAGCCGGTGTGGCCGAACCGGATGCGCTGGTGGACGCACTCCTCGCGCCGCTCGCCGCCGAGGTGTACCGGCAGCAGCGCGACCGCGGGCTCAGCACCGATCGGATCGCCGCCGGACTCGCGCGGATCGCGCACGGCGTACTGGACTCGCCCCGGCCGTGACACGGCGCCGCGACCGCCCACCGGTGGGATGGACGGTCGCGGAACACGGTATCCGCCTGCGCCTCAAGCCATGTCGCGACGACGGACCAGCCAGATCGTGCCGCCCGCGAACAGCATGACGTAGACGGCCAGGACGATCAGGGACTCGCCGCGCGAGAGCACACTCAGTACGCCCGGCGTCGCCGGGCCGCTCACCGTGCGCATCGAGCCCGCGAGCGAACCGGCCGCCGTACCGGGCAGGTGATCGGTCACCGCCTGGATCGGCGAGAAGATCGCGCCCACGCCGCGGAGCAGATTCTCCACCACCAGCACCCACACCAGGCCCAGGCCGACCGCCAGTGCGGGCCCCCGGGCCGCGGTCCCGACCAAGGCGCCCGCCAGCGTCCACATGCTCAGAATCGCCGCGCCCGAACCGATTCCGAGCAGTATCCGGCCCATGGACGGCAGCGCCAGGGACTGCCCCTGGCTGCCCGCGATGAGCATCGCCACCCCGGTGTCCACCGCGAAGGCGACCAGCACCAGCGCGACCACCGTCAGCGCCAGGCTCAGCACCACCGCGCCGATCACGTTCGCCCGCGAAGGGCCTTGGGTGAGCGCGGTTTTCCAGCTGCCCCAGCCGTACCCGCTGCCCGTCGCCAGCGCGCCCAGCACCAGCAGCAGCGCGCCCCCGAACAGCGCCATGCCCTGCGTGAACACCTCCGGTACCGCGGCGGGCAGCATCTGCTGCAGGAGCGCATCGCGGGGCAGCCCATTGGACATGCGCGTACTGCTGCCGGTCGTGTAGGCGAGGTAGTTGAACAGGTAGGCGAAGGTGAGGTTCAGCAGGATCCAGGTGCCGAGCACGATCCAGAACGCGGGCCACTTGCGCAGCCGTAGCAGTTCGGCCCGGACACTGGCCACCAGAGCCGGGAACGCGCCGTGGTTGTCGAGGGTGCCGCGGTCTGTCATTTCGCTGTCTCCGTCATCTCGAAAAATACTTCCTCCAGGGACTTTTCGTCGCTGCGCAGTTCGAGCAGGTCCGCGCCGGCCTCGACGACAGCGCGCGCCACCGCCGGTGCCTCGGCGGCTCCGGCGTCCACCCGGATCCCGGCGGCGGTGAGCAGCGCGGACCGCTCCCCCGCCACCGCGCGCACCGCCGGGAACGCCAGGTCCAGGGGTTCGGCCCGGACCAGCAGCGAGGCGGTGCCGCGCAGGTCCCGCACCGTCGATTCGGTGAGCAGGCGGCCGTCGGAGATGACGCCGACGCGATCGCAGATCTCCTGCACTTCACTGAGCAGGTGACTGGACAGCACGACGGTGTGCCCGTCGGCGGCGAGTCCGGTGATGAGTTCCCGCATGTCGGCCATGCCCGCGGGATCCAGGCCATTGGTGGGTTCGTCGAGGATCAGCAGGTCGGGGTGGCCGAGCAGGGCGGCCGCGACGCCGAGACGCTGCTTCATGCCGAGCGAGTAGGTGCGGAACCTGTCCTTACCGCGGGCGGACAGGTCCACCCGGGCCAGAGCGTCGGCGACCGCGTCGTCGCCGACACCCCGATAGCGGGCCAGGACGCGCAGGTTGTCGCGGCCCGAGAGGTAGGGGTAGAAGCCGGGGCCCTCGATGAGAACGCCCATGCGGCGCAAGGCATCCGGGTCGCCGGGCGCGCGGCCGAGCACGGTCGCGGCGCCAGAGTCCGGGCGGATGAGACCGGCCAGCATGCGCAGCGTGGTGGTCTTGCCCGCGCCGTTGGGGCCCAGGAAGCCGTAGATCTCGCCGCGGCGCACGCTCATGCTGACCGCGTCCACGGCGGTGTGGGGGCCGTAGCGCTTGGTCAGCCGGTCGGTGACGGCGATCGCTTCGTTCATGGCTTCCACGATCCGATTCCGGGGACGGAAAGTAATCCGTCCCGGCGCGTGATCGGGTGTACGTATCGAGACGTATTCGGGGGCCGTATCCGGACGTATTTCGGTGCGACACGGTGCCGCTGCCCGACGACGGCGCTACGGTGCTGCTATGGACACACGCGGGGGAAGGCTGGGTCGGCGCGACGTGCTCCCGGCTCTGGTGGTGGGGGCGATACAGCTCGGCGCGGGCACGCTGGCCAATCACCATCAGAACGTGCCGCGCGCCCTCGACCTGCTCGGATACGTGCTGCTCGCGGTGGGTCCGGTGCTGCTTCTGCTACGGCGGCGGTACCCGCTGGGGGTGTTCTACGGGACGATGGCCGTCACCGTCGCGTACCTACTGTTCGGTTATGGGTATGGGCCGATCTTCGTCTCGCTCGTCGTCGCCTTCATGACCGCCGCCGTCCGCGGATCCCGTTGGTACACCTACCCGTTCGTCGCCGTCGGGTACCTGCTCATGGTGTGGCCGGTCCCCGGGTGGTGCGGGTACCGGACCAGCGTCTGGCAGGAATTCGGTTTGCTCGCTTGGCTTTTCCTGCTCGCGGCCGCCGCCGAGGGGTTTCGGCAACGCTGCGTCGCCCTCATCGCCCGGCGACAGCGCGCCGAAGCCGCCGCCCGCGAGGAAGAGGCCGAGCGCCAGCGGGCGCGCACCCAGTACGCGCTGGAATCGGCCGAACGGGAACAGCGGGTCACCGAGGAGCGCCTGGCGATCGCGCGCGAACTGCACGACGTGCTGGCGCACAGCCTGTCACTGATCAATGTGCAGTCCTCGGTCGCGCTGGAGTTGTTCGAGCGCAAGCCCGAACAGGCCGCCACCGCGCTGGCCGCCATCAAGACCGCCAGCAAGGACGCGCTCGGCGAGGTCAACGCGCTGCTGCGGTCCATACGCGGCGGCACCGCCACCGTCGCCGCCCCCACCACGCCCACCATCGGCATCACCGACCTCGACAAGCTCACCGGACCGGCCCGCGCCGCCGGCCTCGAGGTGCACACCATGGTCACCGGCGGACCGCGCCGGCTGCCCGCCGTGGTCGACGTGGCCGCCGCCCGCATCGTGCAGGAGTCGCTCACCAATGTGGTGCGGCACGCACCCGGCGCGAGCGTGCTCGTCACCGTGCACTACGCGGCCGAACGGCTGCAGCTCACCATCGACAACACCAGGCCCACCCGCCAGCCCGCACCCCAGTCGCCGTCCGGCGGGCACGGCATCACCGGCATGACCGAACGCGCCCACGCGCTGGGCGGGCAGCTGTCCGCCGAACCCAAGGCCGACGGCGGCTTCCGGGTCAAGGCGCGCCTGCCCACCCACCTGGCTCACCCCGAACCGGCTGCGTAACCTGGGAATTCGAGGAGGACCGATGCCGATCCGCGTGGTGATCGCCGACGACCAGGCACTGGTGCGCGCGGGCTTCGTCGCGCTGCTCGGCGCCCAGGACGATATCGAGGTGGTGGGCGAGGCCGACCACGGCGGCCAGGCCGTCGACCTGGCCCGGGCGCTGGTCCCCGACATCGTGCTCATGGACATCCGCATGCCGGTCCTGGACGGACTGGCCGCCACCCGCGCCATTGCCGCCGACCCGGCCCTCGCCGCGGTGAAGGTCATCGTGCTCACCACCTTCGACCTCGACGAATACGTCTTCGAGGCGATGCGCGCCGGGGCCACCGGCTTCCTGGTCAAACACACCGAACCCGCCGACCTGGTCAAGGCCGTCCGGGTGGTCGCGGGCGGCGACGCCCTGCTCTCCCCCAGCGTCACCAAACGCCTGGTCGAGGAATTCGCCACCCACGCCAAACCCGCCCCCGCCGCCGCCTTCTCCGAGCTCACCGACCGCGAACGCGAGGTCATGACGCTCGTCGCCGAGGGCCTCACCAACGCCGAGATCGCCGAACGCCTCTACCTCAGCCCCGCCACCGCCCGCACCCACGTCAGCCGCATCCTGGTCAAACTCGGCGCCCGCGACCGCACCCAACTGGTGGTGCTGGCCTACGAATCCGGCCTGGTGCGGCCCGGCTGGCAGTGATCAGAAGGTGCTCCAGTACTCCCCCACCGTGAAGCTCTGCACCACACCGCGTTTCATCTGCGGATCATCGGTGATCGTCACCATCTGACGCGACAGGTCCAGCTTCATGCCGTCCGCGGCGAGGAACTGCTGGCTGTTGGCGGTGAAGGTGAAGAACTTGGCCTCGAACGGCTGCGCCCGCAACTGTGGGACATCGGCCCGCAGCACCCGCGGACCGCCGGGCTCCTCGCACACCGCCAAGCGCTGCGTGGTCCCGAGCAGGGCGCCGATCAGCAGGACCGGGCGTTCACCATCTCCGCAGCGCGCGAAGGAATCCCGCCAGCCCTGCGCGTCCGCGGCGGGCGGCAGGGCACCGGAGGTGGCGGGGATCGACGGCGTCGCCGCGGCGGTCGTCGTTCCCGCCGGCGGCGTAGCGGTCGCGGGTGATGCGGTATCGCTCCCCGAACAGGCCGCCGTGGACGCCACGAGCGCGAGCCCGGTCAACACCGGAAAACAGGAACGAACCGCGAACATCGGGGCAGGGTAGCAAGCACGCGAACCTCCCCGAATCGGTCGCCGATTAGGTCGCCGCCGGGTACGCACCCGGACGTAGTCGAGAAGCCGACGCGAAGCGGATTCCCCGCCAATCGAATCCGCGCATGCTCGAAGACATGAGCATGAACTTCGGCATTGTCATCGCGCCCCGGTCGGGGGCCACATGGATCGAGGCGGTTCGGACCGCCGAGCGGCAGGGTTACGGCACCGTGCTGCTGCCCGACACGCTCTATACCCCCTCACCGTTCCCGGCGCTGGCCGCCGCGGCCGCCGTCACCACCACCCTGCGGCTGCGGCCCAATGTGCTGGCCGCGCCGATGCGGTCGGCGGCCGCCACCGTGCGCGAAACGGCTGCGCTGCAATTGCTTTCCGACGGACGGTTCGAGCTCGGACTCGGGACCGGACGGCCCGATGCGGCGGCCGAGGCCGAAAAGCTCGGTGTCGCTTTCGGTTCCGCAGCACAGCGGCGGGCGCAGCTGGTGGAGGTCGCGCGGGCGGTACGCGCGGAGGTGACGCCCGCACCGCCCATCGTCGTCGCGGCCGCCGGGGCGCGGATGCTCGCCGCCTGCGCGGAGATCGCGGACCGGGTTCATCTGGCCGTCGCGCCGACCGCCGGTGAACAGGACCTGGCCGACATCGTGGCCCGGGTCCGGGATCTCACCGACCGGCCGATCGCGTTCAGCCTGCAACTGGTGGCGATCGGGGACGCGCTGCCGCCGTTCATGAGCAAGTTCATGGGCGTCACCCTCGAGCAGCTGCGAGAGGCGAACGCGGCCGCCCTGCTGCCGGCCGACCCGGCCGCGGCGGCCGAACTGCTCGAGCACCGCCGCGAGAAGCTCGGCATCGACGAAATCCTGGTCCCCGGCGACCTTTCCGAGGCGTTCGCGCCGGTGCTGAACCGCTTCCGCTGACCCGTCAGCGCACCGGCTCGCCCAGGCCCTGCCGAATGGCCTGTTCCACAGGGGAATACGCGCCGTCCGGCCGATCCAGGTCGCACGGCTCCCGCAGCAGCAGCGGCGGCTGGGCCATGAACTTCGGGCGGCCGGTGCGATTGGGCTGGGCGGCGTGGATGAGGAAGGGGTGACACAGGAACACGTCACCCGCCTTGCCGGTGGCCGCGGCCTCGGGCAGATCGGCGCAGTCGGTGTAGAACTCGTGCAGATCGAACATCGTGGTGCCCGCCTCGCCGAACGGACGCAGGACCGGGGCGAGGCGCTGATGCGAGCCGACCCGAATCCGGGTGGGGGCGTCATCGGGGCCGACATCCGAGAAGAGGAACAGCATGAGTAGGGCACGGCCCGTGGAGTAGACGTTCACCCGCCAGCTCAGGTAGTCGTCGCGGTCGGCGTCGCCCGGGAAACTGACATCGACATGCCAGCCGGCATCGCCGGGCGATTCCGGACTCGGGAAGCGAATCGGCCAGCTGCCCAGGCTCTTCCGCGGCAGCCAGCGGCCCGGGCCCACCAGCTGGTCGAAGGCCTCCAGCAGAGCGGGAGCGGTGACCGCGCGCTGGAAGGGCTCCTCGGCGTGATCCCAGAGCCGGATGACCGGCTCGGTCCAGGTGGCGGGATCGTCCGGATCGCATCCGGTCTCGCGCCAGAGGATTTCGCGGCCCGCCGCGGCGGTCGCCGCGGAGAAGACCCCGTCGACCTTCACGAAGCCATCGGTGACGAAAGCGGCGATCTGAGCGTCGGTGAGCATTGCTCGAGCATCCGCGACACCCGGGTCGTTCCGCCACCGAATTTCGTTCCCGGACACAGCAGCAGCCCCGCCCTCCCGGAGGAGAACGGGGCTGCTGTCGTCTTGCTGAGAACTACTCGCCGGAGGCGGCAGCCGGAGCCTCACCCGCGAGGGCGGCGACCGGCTTGTCCTCGGCGGCCGAGTCGGCCTTCTTGGTCAGCTTGGCCTTGGCCGCGAAGGTGAACTTCGCGTTCTCGCCCTGGCCTTCGCCGTCCCAGCCCTCGACGTCGACCACCACGATCTGACCGGCGCCCAGCTCGCCGAAGAGGATCTTCTCCGACAGCTGGTCCTCGATCTCGCGCTGAATGGTGCGACGCAGCGGGCGGGCGCCCAGGACCGGGTCGAAACCGCGCTTGGCGAGCAGGCTCTTGGCCTTCTCGGACAGCTCGATCTCCATGTCCTTGTTCCGCAGCTGGTTCGCGACGCGTCCGATCATCAGGTCGACCATCTGGATGATCTGGTCCTGGGTCAGCTGGTGGAACACGATCACGTCGTCGATGCGGTTCAGGAACTCCGGGCGGAAGTGCTTCTTCAGCTCGTCGTTGACCTTCAGCTTCATCCGCTCGTAGTTCGAGCCCTCCGCGTTGGACTGGGCGAAGCCCAGGCCCACGGCCTTGGAGATGTCCGAGGTACCGAGGTTCGAGGTGAAGATCAGCACGGTGTTCTTGAAGTCGACCGTACGACCCTGACCGTCGGTCAGGCGACCGTCCTCCAGGACCTGCAACAGGGTGTTGTAGATCTCCTGGTGCGCCTTCTCGATCTCGTCGAACAGCACCACCGAGAACGGCTTGCGGCGCACCTTCTCGGTGAGCTGGCCGCCCTCCTCGTAACCGACGTAGCCCGGAGGGGCACCGAACAGACGCGAGGCGGTGAAGCGGTCGTGGAACTCGCCCATGTCGATCTGGATGAGCGCGTCGTCGTCGCCGAACAGGAAGTTCGCCAGCGCCTTCGACAGCTCGGTCTTACCGACACCGGACGGACCGGCGAAGATGAACGAGCCCGACGGACGCTTCGGGTCCTTCAGACCGGCGCGGGTGCGGCGGATGGCCTTGGACACGGCCTTGACCGCGTCCTCCTGGCCGATGATCCGCTTGTGCAGCTCGTCCTCCATGCGGAGCAGACGGGTGGTCTCCTCCTCGGTGAGCTTGAACACCGGGATACCGGTCCAGTTGGCCAGCACTTCTGCGATCTGCTCGTCGTCGACCTCGGCCACGACGTCCAGATCACCGGAGCGCCACTGCTTTTCGCGCTCGGCCCGCTTGGCGACGAGCTGCTTCTCCTTGTCGCGCAGACGCGCGGCCTTCTCGAAGTCCTGCGCGTCGATCGCGGACTCCTTCTCCCGGCGCGCCTCGGCGATCTTGTCGTCGAATTCGCGCAGGTCCGGCGGCGCGGTCATCCGGCGGATGCGCATGCGCGCGCCCGCCTCGTCGATGAGGTCGATCGCCTTGTCCGGCAGGAAGCGGTCGTTGATGTAGCGGTCGGCCAGCGTGGCCGCGGCGACGAGAGCGCCATCGGTGATGGAGACCCGGTGGTGCGCCTCGTAGCGGTCGCGCAGACCCTTGAGGATGTTGATGGTGTGCTCGACCGTCGGCTCGCCCACCTGGACCGGCTGGAACCGGCGCTCCAGGGCGGCGTCCTTCTCGATGTACTTGCGGTACTCGTCGAGGGTGGTGGCGCCGATGGTCTGCAGCTCACCGCGAGCCAGCTTGGGCTTCAGGATCGAGGCCGCGTCGATGGCGCCCTCGGCCGCGCCCGCACCCACCAGGGTGTGCAGCTCGTCGATGAACAGGATGATGTCGCCGCGGGTGTTGATCTCCTTGAGCACCTTCTTCAGGCGCTCCTCGAAATCACCGCGGTAGCGGCTGCCCGCGACCAGGGAACCCAGGTCGAGGGTGTACAGCTGCTTGTCCTTCAGCGTCTCCGGCACCTCGCCGTTGACGATGGCCTGGGCGAGACCCTCCACGACGGCGGTCTTACCGACGCCGGGCTCACCGATCAGGACCGGGTTGTTCTTGGTACGGCGGCTCAGCACCTGCATGACGCGCTCGATTTCCTTCGAGCGGCCGATGACCGGGTCGAGCTTGCCCTCGAGGGCGGCCTGGGTCAGGTTGCGGCCGAACTGGTCCAGCACCAGCGAGGTGGACGGGGTGCCCTGCTCGCCACGCGAACCGGAACCCTCGACCGGCTCCTTGCCCTGGTACCCGGACAGCAGCTGGATGACCTGCTGACGGACGCGGTTGAGATCCGCGCCCAGCTTCACCAGCACCTGCGCCGCGACGCCCTCACCCTCGCGGATCAGGCCGAGCAGGATGTGCTCGGTGCCGATGTAGTTGTGGCCGAGCTGCAGCGCCTCACGCAACGACAGCTCGAGCACCTTCTTGGCACGCGGGGTGAAGGGAATGTGACCGGACGGCGCCTGCTGGCCCTGTCCGATGATCTCCTCGACCTGCGAACGCACACCCTCCAGCGAGATACCAAGGGACTCCAGCGACTTCGCCGCGACGCCCTCGCCCTCGTGGATCAGGCCCAGCAGGATGTGCTCGGTGCCGATGTAGTTGTGGTTGAGCATCCGGGCCTCTTCTTGGGCCAGGACAACGACCCGCCGCGCGCGGTCGGTGAACCTCTCGAACATCGCTCCCTCACTCTCCTGCTCCGCCATCACTGGCATCCGGCGCTTCAGACCCTGTGCTGCCCTTCTGGTCGCCAGCCTGCCATGAAGCCCTGGGGTTGCATCCCCCGACTCCACTCTAGTTGCCGGGGGTCACGCACGTCGTCCGTCCACCCTATTGCGAACCGGCGACAGTACGACTCATTCAGTCATAACGGGGCAGTTGCGCGGCTCGTTTCCGAACTCGCTACGCCCACAGCGAACAAGCCGGTCAGTCCCGGAAATCGAGCGGGTCGGCTATCCGGTGAGCGGCGGGACGAACTCACACGGGACCGGCCGCGGATGCTCCGGATCCAGAGCGTTGAGCGCGATCATCGCCCCGCGATGACTCCCCGCGATGGCGAGGTGGTCGGAGTAGTCGATCGGGCAACCGTCCTGCATGAAGAAGTTCGTGACGTTCGGACCGGGCACCAGGCCGATCGTGTACGGCACGATCAGCTCGTCGTAGCGGGTGTCCAGGTTGGTGTACGCCACGGTCGGGTCGTACACGCCGTCGGCGTTCAGGGCCGTCATGAAGGGATCCCCGCCGAGCATCTCCGAACAGGCCGGGCACACGCCCAGGCCGACCGCGGCGTCCACGGTCGCGGTGTCGGCCCCCAGCCGCGCGGCGAAGGCCCGGACCACGGCCATGTTGTCGCCGTAGGTGCCGAGCCACGGCGCCGCGATGGCCACGAACTTGTCCACCTGACCCGAACCGCCGAGCCGCTTGACGAAGTACTGGCCGACGATATTGCCCTGCGAATGGGCGATCAGGTCCACCTTCAGGGCGCCCGTCGCGACCCGCACCCGGGCCACGAAGGCGGCCAGCTGCGCCGAACTGTCCTCGATGGTCCGGAACCCGCCCATGGCCGACAACGGCCACGGCACGTCCAGCGCGCCGTAGGTCAGGGCGAACACGCAGTAACCCTCATTGGCCAGCAGCGGCGCGTAGGCGCCCCAGTTGGTCTGCGCCCCACCGGCGGTGCCGTGCACCAGCACCACCGGATCCGGATGCGCCGCGGAGGGCTTGCAGTTCCAGTCGTTCGAGCCCGGCAGCGAACCACCGGGATCGGCGAGCTCGTACGGAATACCCGCGAAGAAGTTGAAGCTCACCGGATACTCCGCGCGAGCCGCACCGCTCGCGGTGATTCCCAGCATGGCCGATACCGCCAGGATCAACAGCGAAACCGATGTTCCCCGCATCCTTGTCATCATCCCTCCCGATGCCCCGAATCCCAAGGTGAATCGGCCGGTCAGGCGCCCGTGAAGGGCGGGACGAACTCGCACGGGACCGGACGGGGGTGCGCCGGGTCCAGGGCGTTGAGCGTCATCATGGCCGCGCGGCGACTGCCCGCGATGGCCATGTGATCGGAGAAGTCGAGCGCGCAGCCTTCCTGCATCAGGTCGTTGGTGACGTTCGCGCCGGGGACCAGGGCGATCGACGGCCACACCGCCTCGTCGAAATTGGAGGCCAGGTTGGTGTAGGTGACCGACGGGTCGAACACGCCGTCCGCGTTCAGGGCGTTCATGAACGAGGAGTTGCCGAGCATCTCCGGGCAGGCCTGGCAGATGACGCCCACGGTGGCCAGGTTGTCGATCTGGTCCGCGGTCGCGCCCAACTGCTGACCGAAGGCCCGGATCACGTTCATCTGGTCGCCGAAGATGCCCAGCCACGGGGGCGCGATGGCCGCGAAGTGGTTGACCTTGCCGGCGCCGCCGAGCCGCTTGATGAAGTAGTTGCCGACGGTGTTGCCCTGCGAGTGGGCGACGAAGTCGACCTGCGCGGCGCCGGTCGCCGACAGCACCCGGTTCACGAACGCGGCCAGCTGAGCGGCACTTTCGGGGATCGGCTTCATCCCGCCCAGGGCGTTCAACGGCCACGGGACGTCGAGGGCGCCGTAGGTCAGGGCGAACACGCAGTAACCCTCGTTGGCGAGCAGCGGCGCGTAGGCGCCCCAGTTGGTCTGCGCGCCGCCCGCGGTGCCGTGGATCAGCACCACCGGATCGGGGTGCGTGGCCGTGGGCTTGCACGACCAGTCATTGGCGCCCGGCAGCGAGCCGCCCGGATTCAGCAGCTCGTTCGGGATACCCGCGAAGAAACTGTATGTGACCGGGTATTCCGCGCGAGCCGTACCGCTCGCGGTGATACCTAATATCGCCAGCACCGCCATGATCAGCAGTGATCCTGGCGTTCCACGCATGGGCATCCTCTGCATGTTCCCTCCCAAATTAGAACGCGTTCCGACAACCTAGTCAGGAAACAAGCACGGAGGATGGATTACTGACGAGTAAGTTCTGAAACTGGTTCCACTACAGGAAAACGGCGATGGCCGGGACCCGCAGGCGGCTTGTGTTGCCGCACATGAGGTCCCGGCCACCGCCGGAAAAGCGAGCTGAATTACTGCCGGGCGGAAGGGAATCCGGGCTGCGGGGCATACTGCGGGTACATCGGAGCCGAGGCCGCGGCCGGAGCCGACACCGCCTTCTGATCCGCCTTGGCGTGCTGCATGCCCGCCACGAACAGCGCACCCGTCAGCACCAGGAAAGCGAGGGTGTGGATCACCGCGCGCACGACGTTCCAAGCCACCCAGGAGCTTTCGAACTGGGACCGCACCGCCGCCAGATCCGGGATCTGAGCGACATCACCGGCATTGGCCAGCTGGTTGTTGAGCGGCACGTTCAGGCCGGAGGTCACCGCGAAGGCGATCACATTGAGCGCCAGCGCGACGCCGACCCAGATCAGCGTGGTGCGGGTGTCCTTGCCCAGGTGCAGGGCCGCGGCCAGCACGGTGAAGCCGACCGAACCCATGAAGGCGAGCATGAACGGCGGGTTGATGATGACCACATTGATCTTCTGCATGATGTCGACGAAGGTGCGGTCGTCGGACTGGCCCAGCGCCGTCATCACCGAGGTCGCGTAGGCGAAGAAGATGCCGGCGGTGAGACCGGTGGTCAGCGTCGCCGCCACCAGCGCGGCCGTGCGAAGTGCGAACATCGATCTCTCCTGACTGGATCCGCCACCCGGACTCCCGGGCGATCAACTACATCCAGTCAACAGTCCGCGGCCCCGGAAACCCATGGCTCAGAAGCTCACCCCCATGCGCGCGGGTCCAGGGTCAGAGATCGCGCTCCGAGATGACGCCGGACTGCATGGCCAGGTTGGCGAGGCGGACGCGCTTCTGGTTCTGCGGCAGGTCCTCGACGCCGAACTTGGCGAACAGAGCGCGCAGGTGGGTCTTGATCGCGTCGACACTGAGGAAGAGTTCGGCCGCGATCTGCTGGTTCGAGGCGGGCGAGGCGAAGCCGTCATTACCGCGCAGGGGGCGGCAGAGCGCGATCAGCACCGACCGCTGGGTCTCGGTGAGCGAGCGGAGCGTGGGCAGCCCACCGGTCGAGGTCTGCGTGACATCGCCTGCGGCGCCGCTGAAGTCATGGAAGGTGACCCGCGAGGTGCCCATCCGGATGACATCCCCCGGCTGCAACCGATGCCGCCCCACCAGGCGGTCACCGTTGACGAAGGTGCCGTTGCGGGACAGGCCGTCGTCCACGATGGTCCAGTGCGCGCCCAGGTACTCCGCGGTCGCGTGCAGGCGCGACACCTCGGCGTCCCAGGACAGCGACAGATCGGCCTGCGGGGAGCGGCCGATGGTGATCCGGGGCTGGTCGGAGGACAGCATCAACTCGTGCTGGCGTCCCTCTTGGTCCTTGACCCGGAGGAAGGAACCGTGGAAAGCGGTCACTGTGCCGATACCTCTTCTCTACGCCCAGCCAGTGACGTCGTCTGCACGTTTCAATGGTGCCTGGCCACCCCGGGCAGTAGCAAGATCGCAGTTGATCCTCTGGTTATACGCAAAGCGTATGAATAAACCACTGCCGCCCGGGTCGCACGAACACCCGGACGGCAGTCGAATCGGCGACTAGCGGACACTAGTTCTTAGCGGCGGCCTTGTTGTAAGCCTCGGTGATGTCAGCGGAGATACGACCACGGGCGGACACCTTGTGTCCATTCCGGCGAGCCCATTCGCGAATGGCCGCGCTTTGTTCACGGTCGATCGAGACCCGGTTCTTCGGTCCCGCGGCCGGAGCGCCGGCCACCTTGGTGCGACGCCGTCCGCTCGTGCGCCGAGCGGCCGAAACCCAAGTCTCCAGACCCTCCCGAAGCTTGGCCGCATTCGCCGTCGACAAGTCGATCTCGTACGAGACGCCATCGATAGCGAACTCGATGGTCTCGTCCGCGATGGACTCACCGTCGACATCGTCGATCAAGCTAACGGTGACCTTCTTTGCCATGAGATGAACGTCCTCTCGAAATCGTGCGACCCACATAGTCAGGCCGATTACCCGACGCCAGAATACCGCTAATTCCGATAGTCCCAGAACAGGCCCCGGAAATGCAATCCGGAGAACTAACGGGCGGCCGGCCGCACAATTGGAAAGAGTATCGTTTCCCGGATTCCGTGGCCAGTCAGGGCCATCAGCAAACGATCGATACCCATGCCCGTTCCCGTTGTGGGGGGCATACCGTGCTCCATCGCGGCGAGGAAGTCCTCGTCCAGGCGCATGGCCTCGTCGTCACCGGCCGCCGCCAAACGCGCCTGATCCATGAATCGTTCCCGCTGGATCACCGGATCCACCAGTTCCGAATAGCCGGTGGCCAGTTCGAAGCCGCGCACGTACAGGTCCCACTTCTCGGTAACCCCGGGCTTGCTCCGATGCTGACGGGTCAGCGGCGATGTCTCCACCGGGAAGTCGCGCACGAAAGTCGGGGCATAGAGCTTGTCGCCGTAGACGTGCTCCCACAGTTCCTCGACCAGTTTGCCGTGTCCGTAGCCCTTACCCTGCGGAATTTCCAGACCGACCCGATCCGCGAGCGCCAGCAATTCCTCGACGGAAGTTTCCGGGGTGACCTCGGTACCGATCTGCTCGGACAGCGACGGGTACATCTCGACGGTCGCCCACTCGCCGGACAGATCGTATTCGGTGCCGTCGGCCAGCGTCACCACCTGCGTGCCGTAGACCTCCTGCGCGACTTCCTGGATCAATTCGCGCATCATCACGGCGGAATCATCGTAGGTGCCGTACGCCTCGTAGGTTTCCAGCATTGCGAACTCGGGCGAATGGGTGGAGTCCGCGCCCTCGTTGCGGAAGTTCCGGTTGATCTCGAAGACCTTCTCGATGCCGCCCACCACGCAACGCTTCAGGAACAGCTCCGGCGCGATGCGCAGGAACAGCTCCATGTCGAGCGCGTTGGAGTGGGTGGCGAACGGACGGGCCGCCGCGCCGCCGTGGATGGTCTGCAGCATCGGGGTCTCGACCTCGAGGAATCCCCTGCGCTCCATCGCGTTTCGCAGCGCGCGCACCGCGGCGACGCGGGTGCGGGCCATCTCACGCGCCTCCGGGCGCACGATCAGGTCGACATAGCGCTGCCGGACCCGGGACTCCTCGTTCATCTCCTTGTGCGCCACCGGCAGCGGGCGCAGCGACTTCGCCGCCATCTCCCACGAGTCGGCCATGACGCTCAATTCGCCACTGCGCGAGGCGATCACCTCACCGTGCACGAACACGAAGTCACCCAGGTCGACATCGGCCTTCCAGGCCGCCAGCGACTCCGCGCCGACCCCGTTCAGGCTGATCATCGCCTGCAGCTTGGTGCCGTCGCCCTCCTGCAGGGTGGCGAAACACAACTTGCCGGTATTACGGACGAAAATGACGCGACCCGCGATCCCGACCGTCTGACCGGTCTGGGTATCGGGCGCCAGCTCCGGGTACGCCGCCCGAATTTCGGCGAGCGTGTGGGTGCGATCCACCACCACCGGATAAGCCTCGCGGCCCTCCCCCAGCAACCGCTCCCGCTTCTCCTGGCGAATCCGCATCTGCTCGGGGACGTCATGCTCCACCGCGGGCGCCGCGGCACGCTTTTGCCCAGCGGAAACAGTGATGCTTGCAGAAGAAGAAGAGGGAGGGGTGCTCACGGGTACCCAGCCTATCCTGCGGCGGAAACCTTTTTCACTCCCCCGCCTCCCCGCGACTCCAGCGCCCGACCCGGGCAGCGTCGACCGTCTCGCACGCGTGCCAGCGGTCGAGTGCCGAAACAATTTCGGCCGTACCCGACGAGTTACCCCGCGCGGCACGAAATCAGTCGGCAACTCCGCGATCGAAAGCTACAGCCACGCCAGGGTGGCGACCTCGCGTTCGAAGTGCGGCGCCGAGGCGGCGACGGTCAGCAGACCGGCGGCCTTCAGCGCCTGATATCCGCCTTCCAGGTCGGTGGCGCGGCGCAGGCCGAGCTGCTGCAGCGAGGCGGCGGCCAGGCTGGAGGTGTAGCCCTCCGAGCAAACGACGATCCATTCCACGTCGTGGTGCTCGGCCATTGCCAAACGCGCGGAACTGGACGGATCCAAACGCCATTCCAGCACATTCCGCTCGATGACCAGCGCGCCCGGCAGGGTGCCCTCGCGCAGGCGCTGCGCCTGCGGGCGAATATCCACCAGAATCGCGCCACGGGCGATGGCCTGCGGCAATTCGATCGGGAGCAGGCGACGCAGCTGCCGGCGCGCCTGGGCGAGCATGCCGTCGATCGTCATGTGGGTCATTCGAGTTCGCCTTCGGGCTGGTCGGTGAGGACGGAACGGGTGCGCCGCAGGGTGCCGTGGCCGGTGACCTCGTAATAGGACATGGCCGTCAGCGGCGGGGAATAGGCGTGCACGCTCAGGGTCGGATTCAGCGGGCCGGTGATGCCCGCCTCGGATTCGGGGGCCCGCACCACGTCGTGCACCCAGCCGAGCGGGAAGGAGGCCTGGTCGCCGGCGGTGAGGGTGCGGCGGCGCAGGTCCCGGCCGTTCCAGCGGTATTCCGAGAGCGCGCCGGACAGCACGGTCAGCGCGCCCAGCGAGCCCGCGTGGTCGTGCAGTTCGGTGTACTTGCCCTCCACCCAGCTGATCAGCCAGACGTCGACCTCGTCGTCCGCGACAAGCCTTGCGGCCCAGCGGTTCTCGGTGGGCCACAGGCCGCCGTCGGGCAGCAGGTGATCGTAGCGGCCGTCCAGCACGTCCTGGGCGCCCTCATCGGTCAGGCGCAGCAGGTCGGCCGGACGCAGCCGGGTGGGCAGGGCGGAGGCGGTGGCGCGCTCGGTGACCTCGGGCAACAGGCCCGACGTGGCGGCGGCACGCGAATCGACAGGTAAGGAAAGAACAGAGGAACGCATGAGCGCATCTCCAAGAAGTGTGAAAGTGGCCGGGGGCTATACGAAGCCTCGACGACCGTCGAGGCGAATCAGCCTCGACAACACTCCTGGGTGCTCACACGGAAATACACGAGGGCGAGTTTAACAGCGGATCGCCGGGAATCACCAGGCCCCCCGGCGACGACTGCGTCACTTTTATTCCGCCCGGTCGGTTCAGGGCCGGGTGCGGCGCGCCTGATTGCGCTCGTACACCAGCCGCAGGCCGTCCAGGGTCAGGTTCGGCTCGTGATGCTCGATGGTCTCCGACTCCGGCACGATCAGCGGCGCCGTCGCACCCGTCGCCACCACCGCCACATCGTCGCCGGAGAAGGCGTCGATATCCCGGATCCGGTCGATCAGGCCGTCCACCAGGCCCGCGAAACCGAAGATGGCGCCCGACTGCAGGCACTCCATGCTGTTCTTGCCCACCACCGACCGCGGACGGGTCAACTCCGCGCGCCGCAGCGCGCTGCGGGAGATCAGCGCCTCGGTGGAAATCTCCACACCCGGCGCGATACTGCCGCCCAGGAATTCACCCTTCGCCGACACCAGGTCCACACAGATGGCCGTCCCGAAATCCACCACGATGGCCGGGGATTGGAAACGGTGATATGCCGCAAGGCAATTCACGATCCGGTCCGCGCCGACCTCTTTGGGATTGTCCACCAGCAACGGAATACCCGTGCGCACACCGGGTTCCACGAGCACATGCGGCACGTGACCCCAATAGCGCGAGAGCATCTCGCGTAGCTCACGCAGCACCGGCGGCACCGTGGACAGCGCCGCGACACCCACCACCTGATCGGCGTCCGCGCCGATCAGACCGCGCACCTGCAGCGCGAACTCGTCCGCGGTCAACAGCGGATTGGTGTGCATCCGCCAGCGCTGGGCCAGCTTCGCGTGCTCCCCGCTGCCGGAGAACAGGCCCAGCTCGATGCTGGTATTGCGGACGTCGATACAGAGCAGCATGCCCGCCCCGCCGCTCAGGCCATCGTGAGCGAACGCGGCGAGATCAGGTCCGAGCCCTCCGGGGCGTGCGCCGGATCGGTGCCCAGCTCGATCGGGCGATTGCGTTCGTCGACGAAAACCACGTGCGGAGCGTAGTTCTCGAGCTCCTTCGCGTCCATCATGCCGTAGGCGATGAGGATCACCAGGTCGCCCGGGTGCACGAGATGCGCTGCCGCGCCGTTGATTCCGATCACGCCGGAACCGCGCTCACCGGCGATCACATAGGTCTCGAGGCGGGCCCCGTTGGTGATGTCGACAATGCTGACCTTCTCACCCTCGAGCAGGTCGGCCGCATCGAGCAGGTCCTGGTCCACGGTCACCGAACCCACGTAATGCAGATCGGCGTGAGTCACCGTGGCGCGGTGGATCTTCGACGTCATCATGGTGCGCAACATCGTCGTCGCCTTCCTACTGGGTCGCCTGGGCAGGCTGGTCGGGAACGGTGGGCAGGCCGTCGAGGGCCTGTCCGACGGGAACATGCATGTTGTCGATCAAGCGGGTGCTGCCGATCCGGGCCGCGATCAGCAGCCGGGCATTGCCGGTCGGCCACGCCTCGGAGAAATCGGAGCCGCGCAAGGTCAGGTAGTCGACCTCGATATCGGGCGCCGTGTCCAGCACCGACTGCGCGGTCTCCAGCACGGCCTCCGGGCCCTTGCCGGCCGCGTGCCGGCCGGCCAGCAGCGCGGCCGACAGGGTGGTGGCCAGCTCACGCTCCTCGGGGTTCAGGAAGCGGTTGCGCGAGGACAGCGCCAGACCGTCGGCCTCGCGAATGGTGGCCGCGGGCACCACCTTCACGTCCATGTTCAGATCCACCACCATCTGGCGGATCAGGGACAGCTGCTGGTAGTCCTTCTCACCGAAGAACGCCTCGTGCGGCTGACAGATATTGAGCAGCTTCGACACCACGGTCAGCACGCCGGAGAAATGACCCGGCCGGGTCGCGCCCTCGAGGATGTCGCCGTACGGACCGGCCTGCACGGTGGTGCGGGGACCGAACGGGTACATGCTCTGCGCGCTCGGTGCGAAGACCAGCTCCACACCCTCACCGCGCAGCAGCTCCACATCCGCGTCCAGGGTGCGCGGGTACTTGTCGAGATCCTCGTTCGCGCCGAACTGCAGCGGATTCACGAAGATCGACACGATCACGGTGGTGTTGGTGACCTTGGCCAGCCGCACCAGCTCCAGATGGCCCTCGTGCAGCGCGCCCATGGTCGGCACCAGCGCGATCCGGCGGCCCACCGAACGCAACGCTTTCACGACCTTGGTCATGACGGCCGGATCGTGGTGCACGGTCAGCTCGCCGCGCTTGTACGTTCCGATCAGCTTGGGGTCCATCAGTGTCCTTTCTCCGGCCGGTCGGGGGCCTCCGTGGTTACGCTTCGCTGCCGCCTCCGGCCCTGACCGCCCGGCCGGGGTCCTTCCAACAGATCGATGAGAGCGGGATCGGTGCGGGCGCGCTCGGCCGCACGCAGCGACTGGGCCCGATAACCGGCGGCCAGGCGCGGATCCAGCGCCTCGAAAGCCTCCAGGTGCGCGGCCACCGCGGCCACGTCACCACGGGCGACCGGACCGGTCAACGCGGCCGGGCCGCGCCGCAGGGCATTGTCGAGAGCCGCCGAGGCCAGCGGGGCGAGCACGCGCTCGGCCAGGCCGTTCGGCTGATCGTCCACGATCTGCTGACCCAGCAGACCCGGACCGGACAGGGCCGCGCGCAACGCCTCCACCGCATCCACGATCAGGGTCACCAGATGGTTGCTGCCATGCGCGAGAGCCGCGTGATAGAGGGTGCGGTTCTCCTCCGCCACCCGCACCGGCTCGCCGCCCATCTCGATCACCAGCGACTGCGCGATGGCGTAGCCGATGTCGTCCGCGGCGGTCACGCCGAAGCAGGCGTTCGCCAGCCGGGCCACATCCTCGTCGTGCCCGGTGAACGTCATGGCCGGGTGAATCGCCAACGGCAACGCGCCCAGCTCGGTCAGCGGCGCGAGCACTCCGACACCGTTCGCACCCGAGGTGTGCACCACGATCGTGCCCGAGCGCACCGCGCGCGCGGCCGCCAAACCCGCGACCAGACCGGGCAACTCGCTGTCCGGAACGGCGAGAACCAGCAGTTCACTGCGAGCCGCCACCTCCTCGGCCGGCAGGATGTGGGAATCCGGCAGGCGCGTGGCGGCACGCCGCACCGAGGCGTCCGAAATCGCGGACACCCCGAAGACGACATGGCCGGCACGCTCCAGTGCCACACCCAGTGCTGAGCCGACGCGTCCCGCCGAGACGATTCCCACCGTCAACCGTGCAGGCGCAGGATCGGTCCCGCAGACATCCTTGTCCGAGGTCACTTCGTCCTCTCGAAAGTCGTTCCAGTCCCGCCATGCGGGTACCGGACGTTACGAGAGCGAGAATATCGCCGCCGATTCGCCAGAGCTACCCAGTGTGGGATAGGCAACTCTCGCGGCGCGCAGGGGCACTGCTAGTTGCTGCTCTCCGACTTCAAGTTCGCCATGATCTCGGCGACCGAGAGGCGCTGGGTGCCTTCGGGGTCGGCGCTGTCGTCGCGGCGACGGCGGCGGGAGGTGGCGCGGCCGACGGGGACCGCGGCGGCGGGCTCGGGGACCAGGCGCGGGACCGGGGTGGCGGTGCTGTCCTTGCCGTTGTCGGTGGCGTGGCCGTTGGTGGCGGGTTCGGGCTCCGGAGTTTCGGCGGGGGCGGCCGGGGCCTCCGGGTCGGCGGCCGGGGGTTCGGGGGCCGGGTCGGCGGCGCGTTCGGCCTCGTAGTCCTGACGCATGGCGTCGGTGATGATCGAGGTTTCGGCGGTGACCGGGTCGTCGAAGGGGGTCGCGAAGGCCGGGGGCTCGGGGTGCGAGGGGTCGAATTTGGGCGCGATGCGGGCGCGCGGATCGTCCTCGTCCTCGGCCTGATCGGGGGACGACCACGGGTCCCAGGGGTCCGCGTTCGGCCAGTTATCGTTCGCCGCTTCCGGAGCCGTAACCGTGTCGCCACCCGGAAGTTCTTGGACCCGAACGGCATCGGCGCGCAAGGCGGGGCGCTCGGAGGGCAGATCGCCGTCGAAGAGGCGCTGCAGGCTCTCGCGCAGGACCGTCAGTTCGGCGCGCAGCGCGGCCATTTCCGTGGCGTCCGCGCCGACCTCGTGGCGGACCCGGGTCTCCACGCCCAGCTCGTATTCGCGGCGGGCAGCAACCTCGCGTTCCAGCTGCAGTTGGTAGACCTTCTGGAGGTCGCCCACTTTCGCCTTGTCGACGGCCGCCTCCCTGCGATAACGGGTGGCTGCTAGGGCGCCGATGGCGGCCGCCCAGAGCGCCGCGACCAGGCCCACCCGGATCAGGTGGAGGTTGTCACTGAAGACCAGGAAAACGCTGGCAACCAGTCCGAGGAGAAGCAGAAAGCCGGTGAAGAACTTTCCCGCATCCTCCCGGCGGCGACGGGAAGCACTGCTACGGGAGGGTGAAACCATGTCAGCCAGCGTAGCGTGATCTTCCGGGCACGTCCCCAACCTTGGCGATGATCAGCATCATTACGTTAGCTATGAAGTAGCTGCCTCATCGGGCGGCTCGATGGGCGCGCGACAGCAATACTCCAGCCACAACGCCGCCGCGACCAGCGCGATACCGCTGACCAGACCCACCACGGTGCCCGGCGTATCCGCGGTCGCCGCACGCAGATCCGAATGCATGGCCAGCCACACCAGGAAACCCAGCCAGATCCCGCCCACCAGCGAGCCCACCTGCGCCGACGCCTTGGCCAGCGCCACCGCGCGGGCCGCCGTGATCGGATGCAGCTGCCCCGAACCGGGACCGATCCCGTGATTGTCCTTGCGCTGCCGAATCACGAAGGCCAGCACCACCTCCAGCAGCGCCACCGGCAGCAGCGACGCACCCGAGAACACCGAGATCGGCGGAAAGCTGGAGTACGCCACATTGGTAGCGATCCACGCCACCACCGCGGCCAGCAGCACGTTCGCGCACAGATCGAGAATGCGAGTCGGCTTCACCGCGGCGCCCAGCCCAGCGTCAACTCGGTGCGGCGCACGCCCAGCACCTCGGCGCCGTCCAAGGCGGACAGCCACTCTCGCAGCGAGCGCAGCGCCCCGGCCGCCTCCAGCTCCGCGTCCGGCTCCACCTCGAGCCACGGCACCAGCACGAACGCGCGGTGATGCGCCTGCGGGTGCGGCAGCGTCAGCACCGGATCCAGACTGCGCACCACGGTCCGGCCGTCGCGGCGGCGCTGCTCGGCGGACACCACGTCCACGTCGAGAGTGCGCGCCCCCCAACGGACTTCCCGGACCCGGCCCGCGGCCTGCTCCAGCTCCTGCCCGAGGCGTAGCCAGTCCGAGGGCTCCAACGCCGGATCGTCGGCCACCAGCACCGCATTCAGATAGTCCTGCTGCGGCACCCCGCCCCAGGGCGGCGTCGAGTACACCGACGAGACCGCCACCAGGCGCGGGCCCAGCGCCTCCACGACACTGCGCAGATGCGCGAGCCGGTCGCCGAGATTGGATCCGATGGACAGGACTACGCGGGTCACCGCTACTCCTCCGCTCCCTCAGGGTCTGCTGCGCGCCGGCGGGACGTGACTACACGGACGTCTTCGAAGGTATGCGGAATCGGCGCGAAAGGCTTGTGCAGCACCACTTCCAGCGCCTGGATGCGGGAATCGGCCATCACCTCCTCGGCGATGTTCGAGACCACCGTCTCGATCAGGTCCTTCGGCTCGCCCGCCACGATGGCCACCACCTGCTCGGCGAGCTCGCCGTAGTGGATGGTGTCGGCGATGTCGTCGGATTTCGCGGCGGCCGAGAAGTCGGTCCACAGCGTGAGATCCACGACGAACTCCTGGCCGTCGCGCTTCTCGAAGTCGAACACCCCGTGGTGGCCGAAGACGCGCAGGCCGCGCAATTCGATCCGGTCCCCGCTCACCGCCGCTGCCCCGCTTCCCGCCGATACCGCTCCCGCAGCCGCCGCGCGGCCCGGGTGGTGGCGTCCACCACCGAAATCGCGTCGAGCGACGACCGCACGTCGTGCACCCGCACACCCCACGCGCCGTGCTCGGCGGCCAGCGCCGAGATCGTGGCCGTGGCCACCTCGCGGCCGTCGGGCGGACGCGGGGTCTCGCCCTCGGCCAGCAGCGCGCCGAGGAAACGCTTGCGGGAGGCCCCGATCAGGATCGGGATCCCGGCGTCCATCATCTCGGTCATGCGATAGAACAAGCCGCCCAGCAACTCCCAGTTGTGGTCGGAGTTCTTGGCGAAGCCCAGGCCCGGATCCAGCACCAGCTGGTCCAGGCCGACGCCGCCGGCGAGCGCGAACTCGACCTGCGCCTCGAGTTCCTCCCACACCTTCGACACCACGTCGTCGTACTGCTCGGCGGGCCCGGCGTGCCGGTAGTCGGCCTCGGCGCGCCAGTGCATGAGGATCCACGGAATCCCGGACTCCGCGACCACTTTCACCATGTCCGGGTCGGCGCGACCGCCGGACACATCGTTGACCATGGTCACGCCCGCCGCGATCGCCGCGGCGGCCACATCGGCCCGCATGGTGTCCACGCTGGTCGGCACGCCCGCCGCGGCCAGCTCGCGGATCACCGGAACCACCCGCGCCGCTTCGGTTTCCGGATCGATCCGGATCGCGCCCGGCCGCGTCGACTCACCGCCGACATCGACGATGTCCGCGCCCATCGCGTACAGCTCGAGCCCGTGCGCGACCGCCAGACCGGGATCCAGGTAGCGGCCGCCGTCGGAGAACGAATCGCTGGTGACGTTCACCACGCCCATGACCACGCACGAGCGGCCCCCACGAGGAACAACCAGTTCGGCCCCCCGCGTACCGCTCTCGGCCATGGTCAGCGCGCTCACTTTCGGAGGATGAGGTCCAGGGCCTCGGCGCGCGAGGAGGCATTGCTCTGCAGCATGCCGCGCACGGCCGAGGTGGTGGTGGACGCGCCCGGCTTGCGGATGCCGCGCATCGCCATGCACAGGTGCTCGGCCTCGATCACCACGATCGCGCCGCGCGGATCCAGCTTCTCCATCACCGCGTCGGCGATCTGGGAGGTGAGCCGCTCCTGCACCTGCGGGCGCTTGGCGTAGAGGTCGACCAGGCGGGCCAGCTTGGACAGACCGGTCACCCGGCCGTGCGGGCCGGGGATGTAGCCGACGTGCGCGACGCCGTGGAACGCCACCAGGTGGTGTTCACAGGTCGAGTACATGGGGATGTCGCGCACCAGCACCAGTTCCTGGTGCCCTTCCTCGAACGTGGTGTTGAGGACGTCGGACGGATCGGTGAACAAGCCCGCGAACATCTCGCGGTAGGCCCGGGCCACCCGGGCCGGGGTATCGGCGAGACCGGGACGGTCCGGGTCCTCGCCGACCGCGATCAGCAGTTCGCGGACAGCGGCCTCGGCACGGTCCTGATCGAACGGCCGACCGGTGTCGCGCGCGATCGGGCCGGATACGACACGATTGTTGGTGGCCGACAATCGACACCTCCTGTGTTGACTTGCCGCACATACAGACGCGGCCTGGACGCGGTCGCCGTGCCACTCGGGCGAGTTCCTTCGCGTGGGCAATCGCCCCGCGAACGAACTCGCCCGAGCCGGGCCGCGAACCCCTAGAGCGTATCGGGACCGCGGTCAGCGACGACCGTTCGGTCCGTCCCAACCGTTCTTCTCGTCCTCGTCATTCCCGGCGGCGGCGGGCGGTGCGGCCGGGGCCTCCGGCGGCTGATAGCCCGGCTGGTACTGACCGCCCGGCTGATACCGCTGGTTACCCGCGGGCGCCCAGCCGCCGTACGCGCCGCGCGGCTGCGGGGACTGACCCTCGTCCTCCTGCGGCGGCCAGCCCGGCGCGGACCAGCCGGCCGGAGCGCCGTAGTCCGGACGCGAACCGTGCGTGGGCGAGCCGTGGCGCGGGTAGGCCGGAGCCTGCGGCGCCGCCGGGTAGCCCTGCGGCGCGGGGGCGGGATAGCCGCCGCCGTACTGCGGCTGCGCCCCGGCGTAGGCCGGATCCGGGTACCCGTTGGCGGGCTGCGCCGCCGGGCGCGACTCCTCCTCCGGGAACGGCTCACCGCGTTCGGCGGCCAGCTCGCGCGGCGTCTTCACCGGCGGGCGGTCCGAGGGCTTGCGCTCACCGAAATCGTTGAAAGCCGTGATGCGCGGCCGCTTCTCGACGGTGGCGAGGATGGTCTCGAGGTCCTTGCGGTGCAGGGTCTCGCGTTCCAGCAGCGCGGTGGCCAGCGAGTCCAGCTCGTCGCGGTAGTCGTTGAGCACCGACCAGGCCTCGGTGTGCGCGGCCTCGATGAGGTTGCGCACCTCCTCGTCGATCTCGCGGGCCACCTCGTGCGAGTAGTCCGAACCCATACCCATGGACCGGCCCAGGAACGGATCGCCCTGCTCCTGGCCGTAGCGGACCGCGCCCAGGCGGGCGCTCATGCCGTACTCGGTGACCATGGCCTTCGCGGTCTTGGTGGCCTGGTCGATATCGGACGACGCACCCGTGGTCGGCTCGTGGAACACCAGTTCCTCGGCCGCGCGACCACCCATGGCGAACACCAGGCGGGCGATCATCTCCGAGCGGGTCATCAGACCCTTGTCGTCCTCGGGCACGGTCATGGCGTGGCCGCCGGTGCGGCCGCGGGCCAGGATGGTGACCTTGTAGACGGGCTCGATATCGGGCATCGCCCAGGCGGCCAGGGTGTGACCGGCCTCGTGGTAGGCGGTGATCTTCTTCTCGTGCTCGCTGATCACCCGCGACTTGCGGCGGGGGCCGCCGATGACGCGGTCGACCGACTCCTCCAGGGCCGCACCGGTGATCACGGTGCCGTGCACGCGTGCGGTGAGCAGCGCGGCCTCGTTGATGACGTTCGCCAGATCCGCGCCCGACATGCCGACCGTGCGCTTGGCCAGACCGTCCAGGTCCGCTTCCGGCGAGATCGGCTTGCCCTTGGAGTGCACGGCCAGAATCGCGCGGCGGCCCTTGAGGTCCGGGTTGCCGACCGGGATCTGCCGGTCGAAACGGCCCGGGCGCAGCAGCGCCGGGTCCAGGATGTCGGGCCGGTTGGTGGCCGCCATGATGATGACGCCGGTGCGCTCACCGAAGCCGTCCATCTCGACCAGCAGCTGGTTCAGGGTCTGCTCGCGCTCGTCGTGACCGCCGCCCAGGCCCGCGCCGCGCTGGCGGCCGACCGCGTCGATCTCGTCGACGAAGATGATGCAGGGGCTGTTCTGCTTGGCCTGATCGAACAGGTCGCGCACGCGGGAGGCGCCGACACCGACGAACATCTCGACGAAGTCCGAACCGGAGATGGTGAAGAACGGGACGCCCGCCTCACCGGCAACGGCCTTGGCCAGCAACGTCTTTCCGGTGCCGGGCGGGCCGTAGAGCAGCACGCCCTTGGGGATCTTCGCGCCCAGCGCCTG
The DNA here is from genome assembly GCF_050955695.1 of Nocardia sp. CA-136227. Classification (NCBI taxonomy): domain Bacteria; kingdom Bacillati; phylum Actinomycetota; class Actinomycetes; order Mycobacteriales; family Nocardiaceae; genus Nocardia; species Nocardia sp. CA-136227. The sequence continues at coordinate 485,896 of NZ_CP192081.1, read as the reverse complement.
GTACCGCGCCGGGTTCTGCAGGAAGTCCTTGATCTCCTCGAGCTCTTCGATGGCCTCGTCGGCGCCCGCCACATCCTGGAACGTGGTCTTGGGCATGTCCTTCGACAGCAGCTTGGCCTTCGACTTGCCGAAGCCCATCATGCCGCCGCGGCCGCCGCCCTGCATGCGCGACATCACGAAGATGAACAGGCCCAGCAGGATCACCATGGGCAGCATGAAGAGCAGGATCTGGCTCAGCCACGAGTCCTGCTTGACCGAGGTGTTCACCTTGGCGCCGGAATCCTGCGCGGCCTTGAACATCTGCGCGGACACCTCACCGCCGCCCGGATACTTGGCGAGCAGCTTGGTCTCGCCCTTGGTCGCGTCGGTGGGATTCTTCAGCGTGATGCGCAGCTGCTGTTCTTTGTCGTCGATCTGAACCGATTCGACATTCTGCTTGTCCTGCAGCTGGGACAGCGCCACCGAAGTATCGACGCTATGCCAGCCGCGCGTGTCGTTGCTGAAATAGCTGACCAACCAGATCACGAGCAGAAAGCCCGCGACTATGGCCAGGTTGCGGAACACATTCTTGCGGGTCATAGAGCGTCGGCCGGAGGCCAGTCCTTTCCGGGGGGTGTATCCGGTTGCCTGCTGTGCTTTCGGGGCACGCCCGTTCCGGCGAACGGATGCGGACATGCCACGGTACCGCGTACGGTCTAGTCGTTACATCGCGCAGTTCGGCAGCTAGTGCAGTTCAACAGGTAAACGGCTGGAGAACGCGGGTGGTTCCCCGACCACTTGCGGCAACACGTCGGTTCGATCACCCCCTGGTGTCGGACCTCGTGGTCACAATCATGGCATGGTCGTTACATCGTGAGTGGCGACACAACAGAGCGCAGGGGGTATGGACATAGTCGAGCTACGGACACCCACGGCGATTGTGCGTCATGGCAACGGGCGGTTGACGGTGCTGCGACCTGGAACGGACGGCGAGCGCGTGCTCGACGTGCCGGTGAGCGACCTGCTGAAGGTGCGTTTGAACCGGCGCGCCGATGACGCCGTCGTCATCGAGATCTACCTCCGCTACCCCACCCCGGTCCTGACCGGAGTCCCCGCCGACCGGACCCCGCTGCCGGTGCTCATCGCCGAACACGATGTGCCCGCCGCGACCGTCATCGTCGAGCGGATCAACAACCAGATCCTGGCCACCCAGCGGCTGGACGTGGCCGCCCCCGATCTGACCCCGCCCGCGCCCTCCTGGGGCCGCGGCGGACCCGCCCGCGCCGACGTGGACCGCGCGGTGCGGCGCATGGCCCCCAAGCGGGACGCCAAGCCCGCGATCGCGGCATTGCAGCGGTTCGTCACGCCCGACGAGTACGTGCTGGAGACCGCCCTGGTCACCGCGCAGGCGCCCGCGCCCAAGGCCACCGGCCTGCTCGCGGTCACCACCACGCGGCTGATCTTCGTGGCCCTCGGCTCGGGCAAGCGTTTCGCCCACGAGCTGCCGATCGCGACCCTGCTGTGGGCTCGCACCACCGACGACGAGGACGCGGCGGACTCGGCCCCGGGTGAATACGGTTTCGAGGTCAGTGACGGCAATCTGATCTGGAATTTCCTCGGCACCGATCGCACCGACACCGATCGGGTCGCGGGCGCGTTGAATTTCGCCATTCAGCGCGAGGTCGCCGACGGCGCGGCCGGGCCGGCCGATCCGGGTGTGGCGAAGCTGTACTCGGAGTGGGAATTGCTGGTCGAGCGGCATTCGCTCGGCATGGTCGACGACGCGCAGTTCCAGCGCTACGGCCGCGGAATTCTCCGGTCCCTGCCGGACTAGATCGACACGGCCGGAACCGAGGCAGGGTTTGGGGGCGAATGGCCCCCGAACCGGGGTTGTTATTCGTCCGGCTGCAGCGTGATCCGCCGCCACGGGCTGGTCGGCCGCATCCACAGGCGCAGCAATTCCATGCGCCGGTCCACGCCGCCGGATTTCAGTTCCGCGAGGTCCTCGCAGGCCTGCCAGTAGGTCCACCCGGCCAGGTAGGCGTCGCCGAATTGCCGCCAGTTGCGGTATTTGCGCTGGGCCGGGGGCAGGGCCCGCATCAGGTAGTCCCAGGCGACGTCGGCGTCGAGGTAGCCGGCGGTGTAGGCCATGCGCGCGACGGCCACCACCCGGGCCAGATCCCAGGCCTGGATATCGGTGGGCAGCGGGCGGACCAGGTGGTCGGTGAGACCGAGTTTGATGGCCTGCGACCAGATGTCGTAATCGCGGACCAGGGCTTCGGGATTCTCCATGCCGCGGAAGGATCCGACCTGGCGTAGGAACGCGCGATGACGATCCGCGCGTTCGCCGAAGCGGTCGCGTTCAGGGGAGTTGATGGCCGCCATGACGAGCGGATGCACGAGCGCGTAGAGCGGGCCGTGCATGCCGTCGAGCAGTTGTTCCATCGATGCCATGGCCTCGGTGCCGTCGGTGATGCCCCAGGCGCCGGTGAGGGTGTCGATGGCAAGTTCGCGGCGATCACCCAGGGGGTGGTCGCGTTCGGGTCCGAGCAACAGCGCGTCGTGGAAGGCGTCCCAGCGCGCTGAATAGAAGCCGCCGAGCGCCAGTGCGCGCAGTTCGTCGTCCGAGACCTGCGCACCGGACCAATGATCGTCTTCGCGCTGGTCCAGCTCCGGATAGGGAAATGTGGTCAGCGTGGGTACGTCGCGGGCGGGCATAACCCGATTGTTCCCCATCGATCTTGGAGTGGCCGCCTATTCGCCGATCGCGTCTGCCACACCCGTCGCGGCGGGTGCGAATAATCGGCAAACCATTCGGTCCGTAATTTCAGCGAACCCGGCACGACACAGTCACGCAATTGTCTGAATCTTGCCCTGTCACAGCGGGTAATCCGACGCTAACCTCTGGGGGCATGAGTGGGAACATCACCCTGCTGCGCGGACTCACACCGGCCGCCACCGAGCAGGAAATCTATGCCGCCGCACAGGAATACGTGCGGAAAGTCGGCGGGGTGTCGGGATTGACAACGACTACCAAGACGGCGGTGGACAAGGCGGTCGCCGCGATCGCCGCCGCCACCACCCAATTGCTGGCCGAATTACCGGAACGCCGGGCCTCGGAGGGCGAACCGCCCACCCGTCGCCGGGCCGCCCGGGAGGCCATCGCGGAGGAGGCGAGCTGAGGCTCGCCGAATCACACGCCGTACACCGCCACGCAGTCGAGCGCGATCTCCAGCCGAGGTCCGCGCTGGTCGAGTGAGTGACCGAGTAGTTCTTCTATGCGCTGAATGCGGTATCGCACCGTGTTCTTGTGCACGCCGAGCGTTTTCGCGGCCGCGTCGGGGCTGCGCCGGGCTCGGAGATAGGCATGCAAGGTTTCGCGCAATCGCGCCGACTGCGGGTCGGGCGCGGCGAGTGCGCCCAGTTCTCGTTCGATGAGCGATCGCATCGCGGCCTCGTCGGTTCCCGCCAGGTAGGCGACCTCCACCTCCGAGTAGTGCAGCACCCGCGGCGTACCCGGCCGGGCCCGTTCGGCGACCTGCCGGGCCGCGACCGCCTCGCGGTGGCTGGCCCGGAATCCGGCGGTGTGCGCGGCGGGCACGCCGACCGCGACGCGCACGGGCGCGTCCACCGACCACACCGGATCGTCCGGCCCGGGAATCGCCGGGCCGGACACTCCGTCGCCGTCGACGCCGATCCAGGCCCACAGCGCGGTCGCGCCGGAGGGCACGGTGAGCAGGCTGCCGTTGCCGAGCGTGCCCGCGAATCGGGCCACGATCCGGTCGAGCCGGCCCACCGCCTCGCCACTGCCGTCGGACGGCAACGGCGCGGCATCCTCGTCGGTCCACACCACGAGCGCCAGATGCCGCTGGCCGAGCCGGTATCCGAGCCGGGCGGACGCGCTCTCGGTGTCCACGTCGGCGCCGTCGAGCAGGCTGCGCACGATCTCGGCGCGCTGGGTGAGGGCGGCACGCAGACCACGTTCGCGTTCGGCCATGTAGGTGTCGGTGAGGGTTTCGACCGAGGTGCTGACCCAGCGCGTGGTGCGGTCGAAAAGCCGTAGCAGCAGCGATCTTTCGATATCGCGCGGCAGCTGCCGCTGTTCGAGCACCTCGGTCATGTAGTCGATGCAGGCTTCCTGGCCGAGGTGGTACACGCGCAGCAGCAGGCGCACGTCGTAGCCGCGGCGGGCGACGGTGCGGGCGAAGGCGTGGGCTTCCTCGGGGACCGGGTAGTCGAAGCGGTCCTGGGTGAGGCCGCTGAGCACGGCGACGGCGTGGGCACGGCTACTGGCGGCGAGGTCGCGGCGCATATCGCGGTCACGCAGTTCGGGGATGCGGGCGATGATCGCGTTGTCGAGGCGGGTGACGACCTGTTCGAGGGTTTCGGCGGGCAGGGTCTCGGCGACGAAATCGGCGATCCATTGCCGGATCTCGGCGCTGTTCAGCGTCGTCGTCACGGGGCACCTCCCGGGTTTGTACTCCGAGCACAAAACCGACCGGAACTATTGACCCGATTGGCCAAGCATGGGCTCGCGAAATTGTGTCACGATCATAGTCCGGTGAGCTGGCACACAGCTCGCCATCGCAACGAAGCGCATGGGGAGAGGCACATCGTGACCAATACCGAACCCGCCGCGGGCACCGCTCGCAAGACCGGGACCCGCAAGGCAGCCGGGACCGCGACCAAGGCCGCCCCGCAGCCCGAGGCCCCGAAACCGGCCACCGAGCTCGAGGTCCGCAACCCCGCGACCGGGGCGCTCGCCGGGACGGTCCCGATCGACTCGGCCGACACCGTCGCGGCCAAGGTCCACGAACTGCGCGCGCACCAGCCCGCCTGGGAGGCCCTGGGCCCCGACGGCCGCAAGGAATGGCTGCTCAAGCTCCAGGACTGGCTGGTCGACAATACCGACCACCTGGCCGACGTGCTGCAGTCCGAGACCGGCAAGGCCCGCGTGGACTCGCTCATCGACCCGGCCTTCTCGGTCGACCTCACCGGCTACTACGCCCGCCGCGCCGCGAAATTCCTGGCCGACGAACACCCTTCGCCGCACAGCCCGCTGGCCCGGGTCAAGCAGCTGACCACCGTCTTCCGCCCGTACCCGGTGGTCGGCGTGATCACCCCGTGGAACTTCCCGCTGGCCATGCCGGTCATCGACGTGATCCCGGCGCTGGCCGCCGGCGCGGCGGTCATCCTCAAGCCCTCCGAGGTGACCCCGCTCTCGGCCGTCGAACTGGCGCGCGGCTGGCGTGAGATCGGCGCGCCCCCGGTGTTCGAGGTCGTCACCGGCGCGGGCGAGACCGGCGCGGCCGTGGTCGGCAACGCCGACTACATCCAGTTCACCGGTTCCACCGCCACCGGCCGCAAGATCGCCGCGGCCTGCACCGAGCGGATGATCCCGTTCAGCCTGGAGCTCGGCGGCAAGGACCCGGCCATCGTGCTGGCCGACGCCGACCTGGACCGGGCGGCGCACGGCATCGCCTTCGGCGGGCTGTTCAACGCCGGGCAGGTGTGCATCTCGGTGGAGCGCGTGTACGTGGAAGCCGCTGTCTACGACGAGTTCCTGGCGAAGCTGACCGCCGCGGTCAAGGAGGTCCGCCAGGGCGTGGACGGCCGCAAGCCGCAGTACGACATGGGCGCGCTGGCCAACGAGAACCAGGCGCAGATCGTGCAGCGGCACGTCGAGGAAGCCGTCAAGGCGGGTGCGCGAATCACCACCGGCGGCAAGCGGACCGGCGTCGGCACCCTGTTCGAGCCGACCGTGCTCGCCGACGTGGACCACACCATGACCTGCATGACCGAGGAGACCTTCGGTCCCACATTGCCGGTCATGAAGGTCGCCAACGAGGCGGAAGCCATTCGGCTGGCCAATGATTCGATCTACGGCCTGTCCGCGTCGGTGTGGTCGGGCGACAACGATCGCGCCGAACGCGTTGCGCGCCAGCTGAACGCGGGCGCGGTCAATATCAACGACGTGTTCGCCAATATGTTCAGCTTCGCGCTGCCCATGGGCGGCTGGGGTCTGTCCGGCACCGGCGCGCGCTGGGGCGGCCCCAACGGCGTGCGCAAGTACTGCCGCCAGCAGGCCATCACCAAGCCGATCCTGCCCACCATGACCAAGGAACCGCTCTGGTTCCCGTATTCGCCGCCCAAGCTGATGTTCGCCATGAGCGCCATGCGAGCCGCGGGCACCCGCGGGCTGCGGCGTCTGAACGTGCCCGCCATCGTCAAGACCGTGCGGGGGCTGTGATGACCGACTTCGGAACCATCGCCGGCAAGGTCGTGGTGATCACCGGCGGCGCGCGCGGCATCGGCCTGGCCACCGCCACCGCCCTGCAGGCGCTCGGCGCGAAGATCGCCATCGGCGACATCGACGAGACCACCGTCAAGGAGTCCGGCGCGGCACGGGATTTCGACGTCTACGACAAGCTGGACGTCACCGACCAGCAGTCCTTCGAGGGCTTCCTCGACGAGGTGGAACGCCGGCTCGGCCCGATCGACGTGCTGATCAACAATGCCGGGATCATGCCCACCGGACGCGTGGTGGACGAGCCGGACCAGATCACCCGCCGCATCCTCGACATCAATGTGTACGGCGTGATCCTCGGCTCCAAGCTGGGCATCGCCCGTATGCTGCCGCGCGGGCGCGGGCACGTCATCAATATCGCGTCGTTGGCGGGCGAGAGCCACATTCCCGGCCTGGCCACCTACAACGCCAGCAAGCACGCGGTGCTCGGCTTCACCGATACCCTGCGCGAGGAGTACCGGGGCACCGGGCTCGAGTTCTCCTCGGTGCTGCCCACGCTCACCAAAACCGAACTGGGCTCCGGGGTTTCACTGCCCAAGCTGATGCGCGCGGCCGAACCGGAGGAGATCGCGGACGCCATCGCCAAGCTGATCGTGGCGCCCAAGGCGAAGGCACGGGTCACCGCGGTGGCGGGGATCATCGCGCAGGCCGTCGGGCTGCTGCCGCAGTTCGTGGGTGACGCCATCGGGCGGGCGCTGGGTTCGCAGACCGCCTTCCTCGACGACGTGGACGGCGACGCGCGCAAGGCCTACGAGCATCGGGTGCGCGACTAGCTCACCGTAGGGTCGGCGGCATGGGAAGCAGGAGTGCGGTTTTCGCCGGATTGTCGACATTGGATCTCGCCTATGCCGTCGACCGGTATCCCGCCGAGGACTCCAAGACCCAGGCCGCCGACCTGTTCCTGGGCGCGGGCGGACCGGCCGCCAACGCGGCGGTCACCTACGCGTTCCTGTCCGGCGCGCACCCCGCGCTGGTCACCGCGTTGGGGAAACACCCACTGGCGGAACTGATCCGGAGTGATCTGCGGCAGCACGGCGTCACCATCGTGGACCTCACCCCGGACGGTGATCAGCAACCGCCGGTGTCCTCGATCATCGTCGCCACGGCGGCGGCCACCCGGACCATCGTGTCGCTGGACGGCTCGCGGATCCATCCGGGTCTCGACGACTCGACGGCCGAGACGGTCGCGGACGCGTCGCTGCTGCTGGCGGACGGTCACTACCCCGACCATGCCGTACGGCTCGCGACAGCGGCTCGGGCAGCGGGAGTGCCGGTGGTGCTCGATGCCGGACGCTGGCGGCCGGTGCATGCCGAACTGCTGCCGATCGTGGATATCGCGATCTGCTCGAGTGCCTTCACTCCGCCTGGGGTGGCGGCGGATTCGGCGGATGAGGTGTTCGACCGCCTGCACGCGGTGGGCCCGGCGCTGGTGGCGGTAACCGGGGGCGGCGGCCCGATCCGCTATTCGATGCCGGGCGGCCGCGGCGAGATCCGGGTTCCCGCCGAACCCGCGATCGACACGCTCGGGGCGGGCGACATCCTGCACGGCGCGTTCTGCCACTTCCACGAACGCGGCGCCGACTTCCCGGCCGCGCTGCGCGAGGCAGCCGTCGTGGCCGGCGCTTCCTGTCGCTACGTCGGCACGCGGGAATGGATGCGGCACTTCGACACTCGGCCGGTGCGGTGACCGCTCAGTCGATGCGGTAGCCGCGACCTGCTTTCCGGAGCACCAGATCGGCTCGGCCGCGGGTGGATTCGACCAGGACGGCATTGCGCAGGTCGCTGTTCATCACCTTGTCGCGGGCGGCCGCGGGGGTGCGGCCGCCGCGAATATGTCGGCGCAGCAGGCGTTGTTCGATGATCGGGCGCGGCACGTCCAGGTACCAGGCCTCGTCGAGCTGGGGGCGGACGGCAGCCCAGCCCGGGTGGGAACGGTCGTCGAGGAGCAGGTAGTTGCCCTCGGTGACGACGATCGTGTGGTGGTCGAAGACGACGCCGCCGGGCACCGGTTCGTGCAGATCGCGGTCGTAGGTGGGCCAGGGCACCGGGGTGCCGGGGGTGGCGTCGCGGAGCGTTCGGAGCAGCGCCGCATAGCCTTCGGCGTCGAAGGTCCCCGGTTCGCCCTTGCGGTCCAGGATTCCGGCGGCGCGCAGCCGGTCGTTGGTGAGGTGGAAGCCGTCCATGGGCGCAACTTCGGCGATGGCGGTCCCGGCGGCCAGGTTCAGTTCGTCGCGGATGCCGCGGGCGAGGGTGGATTTGCCCGCCCCGGGCGGGCCCGCGATCCCCAGCAGAAACCGACCGGAATGACCTTCAGCACGCCGGCGGACCCGCGCCGCCAACTCCGCCAAGGAGGTTTCGACACTGCCACGTATCGCCACCCCACGAGCCTACGGGGAATCAGTGCCCGCCTTCGGGAATGGCGCGAACCAGCGCCCCCAGATCGGCTTCCAGCATTCGCGACAACCGGTAGATCACCACGAACGCCAGCACGCCGCCCACGCTGAGGATGCGCAGCGGCACGATCACCAACCCCAGATCGTCGGTCGACACGAACGTCACCGACGCCACCCCGAGCAGCGGCACCGACGCCGCCGCGGCCAGATAGAAATTGCTGCGTCGCGCCAGCGCCGCCAGCTGCCGCCGATCCTCGTGCCCCACCGAACCGCGCGCCAACAACTGCGGATACAGCGACCGCACCGAATACACCATGATCAGGAAGAACGGATAGGCCAGCGCGATGGTCGCGCACACCACCTGCGCGGTGAAGAAATGCGCGAAAGCCATGTGCGGCAGGCGCGCTCCCGCACCGGCCAGCGCCAGCGGCCACGCGATTCCGGCGATCAGCCACAAGGCGAACGGCACCCACACCACCCGCTCCCCCAGCAGCAGCGTGTCCGCGCGGGCGCGGGCCAGCTGATCCGGGGTGTACTCGTGGCCGCGGCGCAGCCGGTACGAGACCGTCAGCGGTCGCCGCGCCAGCCACAACAACAGCAGCGCCGCCACCGGGAAGGCCGCCAGATTGTTGATCAGCGCCACCTGCTCGAACCGGTACTGATCCGACGCCGACAGCTCATCCACGATGAGGCTCTTGTTGATCCGGATGTTGTACCAACTGGCCAGGGCGTTCGGCAGACCCACGCACAGCATCGCGATCGGCACCGGCCAGCTCCGCAACCGCGACCACAGACTGTGCGCGGGCGGGTCGATCAGATCCCGGGCATCGGGGTCCAGGCACAGGTCCAGCTGCCCGGCCAGCTGACCGCCGCTCTGCCAACGCCGGGACGCGTCGGGGCGCAGGCATTCCAGCAGCACGCGCCGCAGGGTGGCGGGGGTGTCCGGGGGCAGGTTGTCCAAGGCCGCCGCGGGCACCCCGGCCATACGGCGGGCCAGCATCTCCGGCACGGCGTCGGTCCCGACCTCGGGATCGTCGAACGGCAGTGAGCCGGTGAGCATTTCCCACAGCACCACGCCGAGTGAGTAGATATCGCCGGCAGGGCCCGGCGAGGGCGCGGCCGAATCCAGCAGGGCCCGTAGCGCTTCCGGCGACCGATAGCGCAGGGCCCCCGCGCCATTCGCGCTCGCGCTCCTGGCACCAATGAACCCGGTGCTCCAATACATCGGCCCCAGTGCGAAATCCGCGAGTTTGGGCACCCCTTCGGCCGTGAACAGCACATTGGCCGGGCGGATGTCGTGGTGCAGCACCCCTTGCCGTTCCCCGTATTCGAGTGCCTCGGCGAGCCGTCGCCCCACCCAGGCCACGGTTTCGGGCCAGCTCAGGGCGGCGATGTCGGTACGCACCGGCGATCCGGACGGGCGGCTCTCGCCCTTGGCCTCCATGGCGGAATCGATGGCGCGCAGCAGCAATCCGCCGTCGGGCAGTCCGTTCGCGGCGGGGGCGGTGCGGTGGATCATGCGGCCGCCGGGTTTGCCGCCATTGCCCGCCGCCTGGGCTTCGCGGCGCAGCTGGGCGAGCACGCCCTCGGCGGTGCCGCCGGGCACGTACTGCATGTACAGCAGTCGCAGTGGCTTCCCCGTGCTGCCGTCCGCGATCAGCCGCTGGTCGAAGACGCGCACGATGTACTGGTGGTCGAGCTGGGCGACGGTGTCGGTGTCGGTGTCCGCGCCCGCCTCCACCCGGACCGCGACCAGACGCTGCATGGAGCGCTGCCGGGCCAGGAACATGCGGCTGTAGTCGGCGCCGCCGAGATCGGTGAGCAGGTCGAAATCGTCGAGGCGACGACCGGTCTCGATGCCCTCGGGCAGCACCGGCGGCGGGGGCGGCGGGGTCTCGCCGGTGAAGCGACGGCGGATCTCGGTGGCGACCTCGGGGTATTCGGCGGTGAAGCTGTCCACGTCGAGCGGCCGGAAGCGGCTGCGGGCCAGGTACTCCTCGCACACCAGATCGGCGAAGGCCGGACTGGTTCCCATCTCCGGGAATTCCCGGCGGTACTCCGCGATCCGCTTCTCCAGTCCGGCGCGCCGCCAGCGCTGCCGCATGTCGACGCGGACCAGGTCGGTGAGGACCTCGAGCCGGACCGCGCGCCCGTCGGGCAGGTACCCGGCCAGGGGCGGTGGTTCCTGGCGGTCGCCGCGCAGCGTTGATTCCCAGTCGGCGGAGAAGCGTGCGAGAGCTCGGGCCGAGAGTTCACTCACGGCGTGGCATCCGGGTCGCCATCGGCGCCGGGCGCCGCGGTCTTGCCATCGCCGGCCGGGCGCGCCGAGCGGGCCGGGGCGACCACGCGTTCCAGCGCCGCCAGGTCCGCTTCGAGGGCCCGGAAGATGGCGTAGATCAGCACGAACGCGGCGATGCCGCCGACGCTGAGCACCCGGACCGCCACGATCACTTTCGGAATGTCCTCCGGCGGCAGGAACGTCACGCCCGCGACCGCGAGCAGCGGCACCGACGCCGCCACCGCCAGATAGGTGGTGCAGCGGCGGCCCAGCCGGTGCAGCCACACCGCGTCCTCGCCGCTGATGTCGCCGTGCCGCAGGAACATGGGATAGATGCACCGCACCAGATAGAAGGCGACCAGGAAGAAGGGGTACGCCACCGCGATCGCCCCGCACACCACCAGTGACACCAGGAAGTGCAGGACGCCGCGCACCGGCAGGTCGGTGGCGGTCATGCGCAGCACCATCGGGAAGGTGAAGCCCGCGACCACCCACAGCGCGAACACCACCAAGGAGATGCGTTCCCCGGCGAGCAGCACGTCCGCCCGGGCTCTGCGCAGTGTCTCGGCGTCGTATTCACGGCCCTTGCGGAGTCCGCGCGGCACCACGATCACCGAGCGGCACAGGTAGGCGATGACGGCGGTGCCGAGCGGGAAGAACACCAGGTTCACCGAGCCAGTGGTGAGCACGAAGGTGCGCATGGCCGACTCGGACAGATGGCTGATGATGAAGGCCCGGTTGTGCGCGATGTTGTACAGCGAGGCCAGCGTGTTCGGGATCGCCACGGCCAGCGTGACCAGGGGAATCAACCACGGCCGCAACCGCATCCGCCAGCTGTTCGGGGGCGGGTCGACCAGGTCGCGGGCGCGCTCGTCCAGGCACATGTCGAGCTGGCCGGCCAGCACGGCGCCGCTGCTCCAGCGTTGGTCGCGTTCGGGCGCCAAACAGGTGAGCAGGACCCGGCGCAGCGCGGCCGGGCAGTCCGGCGGCACCCGGTCCAGGGCCACGTGGTCGACGCCGCCGCGGCGGCGGGCGAGCATGGCCTCGAGGGTGGTGCGGTCGCCGTGGTCGCCGGGTCCGGCGGTGCTGTCGTCGAAGGGTTTGGCCCCGGTGAGCAGCTCCCACAGCACGACCCCGAGGGAGAAGATGTCGGCGCGAGTGTCCAGGTCGGCGGCACTGGTCGCGGCCCCCGGATGGCAGGCCTCCAGCTGTTCCGGGGACATGTAGGACAGCGAACCGCCGAAGTAGGCGACCGGGCTGGAACTGTCCAGATTGCGGCTGAAACTGATATTGAAGTCGGCCAGTTTCGGCACGGCCTCGGCCGTGAGCAGCACGTTCGCGGGTTTCACGTCGCGGTGCAGCACCCCGTGCGAGTCCGCGTAGTCCAGCGCCTCGGCCAGTCTGCGGCCCAGCCACGCAACGGTTTCCGGCCAGCTCAGCCCGGCCAGTTCGGCGCGCACGCTGGAGTCGGTGGGCCGGATCTCGCCCTTCTCCTCCATGGCGGCGTCCACCGCGTCCAGCAGCAGCTGCCCGCTGCGTTCGGCGGGCGGGGTGGCGCGCACCCAGCGCAGCACGCCGAGCAGGGTGCCGCCGGGCAGGAACTGCATGTACAGCAGCCGCAGCCGCCGCCCGGATTCGGTGCGCACGTCCGAGAGCAGGCGCTGGTCGAAGACGCGCACGATGTAGTCGTGGTCGAGCTGGGCCAGGGTCTGCGGTTCGGTGCCGTGATCGGCGGAGATCTTCACCGCGACCAGACGTTGCAGGGACCGCTGCCGGGCCAGGAAGACGCGGGCGAACGCCCCGGAACCGAGGCTGGTCAGCAGGTCGAAGTCGTCGATGCGCTGGCCGATCTCGATGCGGTCGAGCAGCGCGCCGGTCTCGGGCGTGGTGGCGACCCCGACGGTGGCGCGGGTGGGATCGGCCGGGTCGCCGATCAGCTGCGAGGGGTCCTCGTACTGGGTCAGCTCGCTCGCGTCGGGCACCCGGGTGGTGTCGCCGTCGACCGGCGGTTCGGCGCGGGTGGTGGCCTCGACCGGGAGCCGGGTGGATTCGTCGAGCCAGGCGCCGCGGGTGGACGCGTCCAGCTCGAAATCGCCGCGGGTGGACTCGCCGGGCCCGGCGCGGCGGGTGCTCTGGTCCTCGTCGTCGGCATTGAGCAGCTGCCGCAGCTCGCCCGCCTGATCCGGGTACTCACGCAGGCAGTCGCGCGGATCCACGCGCTCGCCGCTGTGGCGGCGGATGACGAACTCCTCGTACACCAGCCCGGCGGGCAGGTCGGCCGGCGTGAGCTCGGGGAATTCGGCGCTGTAGTCGCGCAGTCGTTTGGGCGGGGTGGCCGGTTCCCCGGTGGTGCGCCGCAGCCAGCGGTGGCGCATGTCGATGCGGATCAGTTCCAGCAGGGCGCCCCGGCGCAGCGTGCTGGCGTCGGGCAGATAGGCGGCGATGCTGGGCGGGGCCGCAGCGGAGTCCCAGGCCGCCGCGAAGGCGACGACCGCGCTCGATTCGGTTCCGGCCGAGTATGCGCCGGAACGGTGGTCGGAACCAGAAGTCATGTCCGCACCCATCTGGCTCGGCACGGATGTCGTCGATCCGCACTGTCGATCCGGGGATGTCGTGGATTCCGAGATTCGGTCAAAGAAGCCGCCACACCCGACACCATCATCCCCGACCTTCAGCCGGAATGATAACTTGCGGGCCACGAGCGGATCACCCGATTTCGACACGATGCGACGGGGGAAGACCAGCATGTACGACGAGGGCACGGCATTAGCGGCGGAGATCGCCGCGGCCGACGCCGCCGAGGAGGAAGCGGTGGCACCAAACGCGCGAGACGGGGGAGCCGACACGCCCGATTCCGACACCCCGTCCGACCGTCCCCCGATGGATCCGACCACCGCGATCGGCGTCGCCACCGCGGTCCAGAACGGCGCCCTGTCCCCCGAGGACGCCGTCGAGGCCGCGCTGACCCGGATCCGCGCCCGCGATCGGAAGCTGAACGCCTTCACCCTGGTCCGTGAGGAGGCCGCCCGCGCCGAGGCGCGCGCCGTCGCCGAGCGGGCCGATCTGGACATGCTGCCGCTGGCGGGGGTGCCGGTCGCGGTCAAGAACAACATCGATGTCGCGGGCGAGGTGACCCGGGGCGGGTCGCTGTCCGGGTCCGATCTGGCCGCCACCGGCGATCACGTCGTGGTGCGGCGACTGCGGGCGGCGGGCGCGGTGGTCGTCGGGCTCACCCACATGCCCGAGTTCGGGCTGTGGGGCGTCACCGACGGTCCGGGCAGCATCACCCGCAGCCCCTGGAACACCCGCTACTCCGCGGGCGGTTCGTCGGGCGGCTCCGGCGCGGCGGTCGGCTCCGGCATGGTGCCGATAGCGCACGGCAACGACGGACTCGGCTCGGTGCGCATCCCGGCGGCCTGCTCCGGCGTGGTCGGCATGAAGCCGGGCCGCGGCCTGGTGCCCGCGGACGTAGGCATCGACTCGTGGGGCGGAATGACCGAAAACGGCGTTCTCGCAACGACTGTCGCCGATACCGCGCTCATGCTGTCGGTGCTGGCGGACCGCCCCGACCTAGCCGACCTGGACACCCCGCAGACCCTGCGCATCGGCCTGGCGACCGGGGCGCCGACGCCGCTCACCCACGTCGACCTGGCCTGGACCGCGGCCGCCGACAAGGCCGCGGCGGCCGCCTCGCTGGCCGGGCACATCATCGGCGTGGCCGAACTCCCCTATCAGGGCGTGACTTTCGCGCTGCTGCTGCGCTGGCTGGCCAATGCCGCCCGCGAGGCCGCGACCGTGCCGCACCCGGACCGGCTGCAGCGCCGCACCCGCACCCACGTGGCGCTGGGCCGGATGGTGCTGAAGTCGGGTCTGCTGCGGGCCTCGCAGGTCGACCGGGTGGAATCACGCCTGCTGGACTACTTCGAGCGCTACGACGTGGTCATCACGCCCACGCTGGCCACCCCCGCGCCGCGCGCCCGCCGCTGGCATTCGCGGCCGTGGCTGGCGAATGTGCTTGCCAACGTGAAGTTCTCGCCGTTCACGCCGCTGTGGAATCTGGTCGGCTGGCCCGCCATCTCCATTCCGATGGGCCTGCACCCGCGCTCCGGCACCCCGGTGGCGGCGCAGATCGCGGGCCCGCCCGGCAGCGAGGCCACCATCCTGCGGCTGGCCGCCCAGATCGAGGCCGCCCACCCTTGGCAGCGGACCGTCTCCTGACGGGATCGGGCCCCGTCTCCTGACCGTCCCCGGACACAGGACAGCGCCGCGTCACCGAAGTGACGCGGCGCTGTCGTCGTGTCGATCCCGCACCCCGTTGTGCCGGTCCCACACTGCCCGTACGGACCGCGGCAACCTCCGACCCACTGCCGCCGCCCGTCCCGGACGGTCCTTCCCTCGGGCCTAGACGGCCGCGAGCGGTTCCTGTTCGGCGAAGCCGCCGTCGAGCACGCGGGCCGCGAACTCGAGGATGGTCGGGCGGTCGTCGTCGGCGCGCCAGGCGACCGCGAGTTCACACGGGGCCAGGCCGGTCACCGGGCGGGCGGTCAGGCCCGGCCAGCGGTACATGGGGACGTTGTTCTCGGCCAGCAGGCAGACGCCCAGGCCGAGGCTGACCGCCTCGAGGCGTTCCTCGGCGGTGGCGGCTTCCGCGCCGATCTTGGCCTGGCGGCCGCCGCGGGAGTCGGCACCGAGCCAGAAGTCGCGGGCCGCACCGGCTTCGGCGGGCATGGCGACGAAGGGCTCGTCGATCAGGTCGGCGAAGTCGATGCTCTCCTGGCCGGCGAGGGCGTGGTTCTCGGGCAACAG
Source organism: Nocardia sp. CA-136227 (assembly GCF_050955695.1). NCBI lineage: Bacteria > Bacillati > Actinomycetota > Actinomycetes > Mycobacteriales > Nocardiaceae > Nocardia > Nocardia sp. CA-136227. The sequence goes on along the minus strand of NZ_CP192081.1, from coordinate 470,133 downwards.
CACCCAGCGCGGCTCGGTACGCAGCACCTGCCAGCGGTAGCGGCTGGTGTCGGGCACGGGCAGCCACATGAGCGCCAGATCCGCCTGGCGGCCGGCGAGGCCGCTGGATGGGTCGGTCCAGGACGCGGAGTGCAGGGCGAGCCGGTGGCCGCTGGCGCTCTCCAGGTCGGTGATCAGGCCGCGGCCGATGGAGGACTGGATGCCGACGCGCAGCACCTCACCGGCCTCCTGCAGGGCGACATTGGTGACTTCCCAGAGTTCGAGGATCTTCCGGGCGCCTTCGAGCAGTTCCTTGCCGGCGACGGTCAGGGCCACGCTGCGCTGGTTGCGGTCGAACAGCACGACGTCCAGCTGGCGTTCCAACTGCCGGATCTGTCGTGACAGGGTGGGTTGAGCGATGTGCAGGCGTTGCGCCGCGTTGGTGAAATGAAGTTCCTCAGCGACGGCGACGAAATACCGCAGGTCGCGCAAATGCGGGTCCATAGCCCCTTGCTATCAGAATCGGTCTTGATTTTCCAGCCGTATCCGACCCAAAAGTTTGCAACAGGATCAGAAAACAGCCGTCAGGTTTGTTACGGACAGCATATGACGCCAGTTCAACATTCCGTTAACCGGACTCGCGAATTCCTGGCCATTTGCCAGCACTCCCCCAAGCACCTCGGAACGGACGCTTGACCAGCATCGATTCGTGATCTTGATCGGTTCGCGATCCGAAAGCGATCCGAGCGCTGACCTTCAGCAACAACGCTCCGCCCCGGCCCACACCCCAAACCAGCCGATCGAGTGAGTTTGGTCACATAAGAGCAAAAAGGCCGCCTCCCACAGTGGAAGGCGGCCTGTTTTTCGACCCGGTGAGGCGGCGGTTACTCCCCGCCGTAGACCTTCGGATCCAGGGTGCCGATGTAAGGCAGATCGCGGTACCGCTCGGCGTAGTCGAGGCCGTAGCCGACCACGAACTCGTTCGGGATGTCGAAGCCGACGGCCATCACGTCCACCTGGGTGCGCAACGCGTCGGGCTTGCGCAGCAGCGTGACGACCTCGAGCGAGGCCGGATTGCGGCTGGACAGGTTGCGCAGCAGCCACGACAGCGTCAGGCCGGAGTCGATGATGTCCTCGACGATCAGCACATTGCGCCCGGCGATGTCCTTGTCCAGGTCCTTCATGATGCGCACCACGCCCGAGGACGAGGTGGAGGAGCCGTACGACGAGACGGCCATGAACTCCATCTGCGTCGGCACGGTGAGCTTCTTGGCCAGGTCGGTCATGAAGAAGATCGCGCCCTTGAGCACGCCCACCAGCAGCAGGTCGCCCTCGGGGGCATCGGCGGGATACCGCTTGGCGACCAGTTCGGCCAGTTCCTCGACCTTGGCGGCGATCTCTTCCTCGCTGATCAGCACCGACGCGATGTCGTCCCCGTACACGTCCGCTGGTTTCCCTTCAGTCGACCCGACTGTGACTCTTGCAATGAACGGGTTCACTCCGACCCGAGTATGAGCCTGCCATGTTCACGCGCGGCAACCAACCTGGTCCCGCTGGGTGAACCACCCACCGCGACCCCGCCCTGCCCACGCCACCGCGTGACCAGCGCTTCCACCGCGCGTAAATTGCTGTCTGTCAATGATTTTGCGCCACGTTCGAGCAGCCACGCGCGAATGACGCGGCGCCGGATCGCGGGTTCGGCAGTGGCGAGCGTCTCGATCCCCAGCCCGTCGCCCGCCCGCGCGGCCGCCAGCAACCGACCGGCGAGCGCGTCCAGCACCGCCGAGTCCTCACGCAGCTGCACCGCCGTCCGCGCCAGCGCCTCGGCCACCCCGCCCCCGAGCACCTCCTCGAGCAACGGCAGCACCTCGGCGCGCAGCCGGACCCGGGTGAACTCCGGCGCACTGTTGTGCGGATCCTCCCAGGCCTCGAGCCCCAGGTCCGCGCACAGCTCCCGGGTCACGCTCCGCCGCACCCCCAGCAGCGGCCGCCCCCACGGCTCGTCGTACTCCCCCATCCCCCTGATCGATCGCGCCCCCGACCCGCGCCCCAGGCCCAGCAACACGGTCTCGGCCTGGTCGTCGAGGGTGTGCCCGAGCAACACCGGCTTGCCTTCACGGGCCGCTCGCAACGCGTCGTATCGGGCTCGCCGCGCAGCCGCTTCGGGCCCGCCCGGAAACCTGTCGCCCGCGAGACCGCTGCCCGCCGGTTCCTCCCCGGCCGCCCACTCCGCCGCCGGAACGAGCCCGTCCTCCAGCGTCGACCCGTTCTCGGCTGCAAGTAGCGCGGTCGGATCTGCCGACCGCACCGACCGGATCGACCCGTTCGGTGCGCTGCGCTCGACCTGAACGCGCAGCACCCTGGCGGACCGGCACCCGAGGCCCAGCGCGGTGGCCGCGGCGCGATCCGCCACGTCGGCCGAGCCGTCCTGCAGTCCGTGGTCCACGATCAGCGCGTCGACCACGTCGGCTTCGGCGCAAGCGGCGGCGGTGAGGGCCAGCGAGTCCGCACCGCCGGAGAGGGCCACCCGGACCACACCCTCGGGCGCGTAGCGGCCCAGCCACTCCCGGACGGCGCGGCGCAGCTCCAGCGCGGCGCGCGTCTCGGGTAGTCGGGGCCGTTCGTTCACGCCCCGATCGTCGCACGCGGCCGGGGCGCGGTGCCGTGCGGCGAGGATTCCTGCCGGGTACGTCCCGAATTCCGGCGTGCCGCAAGCGCTCCGGAGGGACGGGGGCCGGGGATCAGCCCAGGACCCGGGTGACCCACCGTTGCGGTTCGCCGATCTCGTCGGTGCGAGGCAGGGTTTCCGGTTCGGTCCAGATGGTGTTGAAGCGGGCCATGCCGACGGTGTCGACCACCTCGTCGACGAAGGCCTTGCCGCGCACGTACTGGGCGACCTTGGCGTCCATGCCGAGCAGGGCGCGCAGCAGGCGCTGGATCGGGTTGGCGGGCCGCTTGCGGCGCTGATCAAAGGCCGCGCGAATCCGGGTGACGGAGGGGACCACGGCCGGGCCGACGGCGTCCATGACGTGGTCGGCGTGGCCTTCCAGCAGGGTGCCGAGCATGAGTAGTCGATCCAGGGCCAGGCGCTGGGGTTCGGCCTGGGTGGCGCGCAGCAACCCGATGACGCCGCCCGCGGGGTCCTCGACGCCGCGGCGGCGTTCCTTCACGGCGTCGGCGAGCCGGGCCAGGATGTCGGCGAGCGGTTCGTCGCCCGCCTCGCCCAGGGTCTCGACGTTGCGGCGCATGTAGTCGGCGATCCAAGGGGCGGACGAGAATTGGACCCGGTGGGTGACCTCGTGCAGGCACACCCAGAGCCGGAAGTCGCTGGGCGGCACACCGAGTGCGCGTTCCACCGCCATGATGTTGGGCGCCACCAGCAGCAGCGTGCCGTCCGGCCCGGTGAACGGGTCGTACTGGCCGAGGATGGCGGTGGACAGGAAGGCCAGCATGGCCCCGGCCTGCAGTCCGGCCGGTTTGCCGACCAGCTTGCCCTTCTCGCCGGGTTCGATGCCGCTGCCGGTGAGCTGGGCCATGGAGTCGGCGGCGGCCCGGATCCAGCCCGGCCGGTCCACGATCAGCGCGTCGGGCACCACCGAGCCGTCGTCGAGCCCGCTGACCTCACGCACCGGCGCCTCGGCGCGAACCGAGGCGGCGGCGAGTTCGGCGACCGCGTGCTCGGCCGAGTACCGCGAGGTGCGCGGCCCGGCCGGGACCAGGGCCGCGCCGGTGCGGGCGGCCACGTTCCAGTCCACCGACCCGGTCAGCGTGGTCCGGGTACGGGCGGGGGCGGCGGGGTTGTCGGATCCGGTCATGTTCATCCACCCGTCAGGAGCAGCCACAGTTGCGCAGTGCGTTGGCGACGGCGTCCAGCGCGGGTCGGCTCACTTCCGGCGGCCGATCGTTCGACATGAGCGCGAACGTCAGGACGCGTCCGTCACGGTCCAGCACATAACCGACCAACGCACTCGATACGGACAGAGTTCCGGTTTTGGCCCGGATCCAACCCGCGCCCTCGCGATCGCGGTCCACATAACGGCTCGCCAGCGAGCCGGTGCCGCCCGCGACCGGCAGATAGTCCAGCAGCGGCGCGAGCGGGGAGCCGGGGGTGGTGACCGCGGCCGGATCGACGGTCGAATTGCCTTGCGGAGCAGCGCCGTTGGGCAGCGCGGCCACCGTCAGCACCCGGTTGAGCAGGCGCGGCGGGATCCGGTCGTCGGTCGAGAGTCCGCTGTTGTCGGCCATTTTCAGGCCGGCGAGGTCGAATCCGGCGGCCTGCAGCACGGTGTTCAGGGCGGTGACCGCGCCGGTGAAGGAGGCCTCCTGCCCGCCGGCCACCGCGACCTCGCGGCCGATGGCCTCGGCCAGCACGTTGTCGGAGTGCACCATGGCCTGCAGCAGGCGGTCCCGCAGCGGCGCGGACTGCACCGCGGCCAGCTGGGTGGCGGTCGCGGGCGCGCTGCCCGCCTTCACCTTCGCACCGTCCACGCCCAGTTCGGCGGCCATCCTGCGGCCCGCGTCGAGGGCGGGAGTGGCGGTGCGGGGCGAGTATTCGACCAGCGGGTCCAGGCGGCCGCCGTCCATCATCACCGCGTCCATGGGCGCGATGGAGCCGCCCCCGATGTCGGCGGCGTCCCAGCCCGGCGCGAAGTTCGGTCCCGGGTAGGCGGAGATGTCGACGGTGATCGAGTCCACCCGCTGTCCGGTGGCCTTGATCTGCGCGACCAGGTCCTGCAGGCGCGGCGCGCCCGGGTAGTAGCCCTTGCCGTCGGGCTGCGCGGTGATGGTGGGATCGCCGCCACCGACCAGCACGATCTCGCCGGGGGCCGCACCGGTCACCACCTTGGTGGTGACCCGGTGGTCGGCGGGCAACGCCAGCAGGGCGGCCGCGACGGTGAGGATCTTGGCGGTGGAGGACGGGATCATCGCCTTGTCCGGGTCCAGCGTCCACAGCACCTTGCCGGTGTCCCCGTCGGACACCGAGGCGGCGAACGCGCCGAGGTCCGGGTTGCCGACGACCGGCGCGAGCGCGGCCGCCAGACCGGCGGTGCTCGCCGCGGGCGCGGTCTCGGGGGCGGGCGCGACCTGCGGGATCGGTTTCACCGGCGCGGGCGGGTCGGCGATCGTCAAACCCCCGTGCTGGAACTCCTCGGTCCAGGGCTTCAGGATCAGCACCACGGCAGTGGCGGCCACCAGCATGACGACCAGCACCGATGACACCACGATCCAGGTTCTGCGTCGGCGCTTGGCCTCCAGACCACCGATGTTCTGCTTGTTCCGACCAAACACCTGCCGCTGTCTCCCTGATACCTGTGGTGGGGCTGATGGCTCTACCGCGGTCCACACTATCCTCGTTGCGCAGTCGTTCCCCCGAACGTGCTGGCGAGTCGGCAGCCTTACCGCCCACCGAAGAAGGAGATGACGTGGAGTTCGACGTCACCATCGAGATCCCCCGGGGTCAGCGCAACAAGTACGAGGTTGATCACGAGACCGGACGCGTGCGGCTGGACCGCTACCTGTACACCCCGATGATGTACCCGGCCGACTACGGCTACATCGAGAACACCCTGGGCGGCGACGGCGACCCGCTGGACTGCATGGTCCTGCTGCCCGAGCCCGTGTTCCCGGGTGTCTTGGTCGAGGCCCGCCCGGTCGGCGTGCTCATCATGAGCGACGAGGCCGGCATCGACGAGAAGCTGGTCGCGGTCCCCAACAAGGACAAGCGCTGGGACCACATCCAGGACGTCGAGGACATCCCGGAGTTCCAGCGCAAGGAGATCGCGCACTTCTTCGAGCGCTACAAGGACCTGGAGCCGGGCAAGTGGGTCAAGGTCGAGGGCTGGGAGGGCCGTGAGAAGGCCGAGAAGCTCGTCGACGAGGCCTACGCCCGTCTGAAGGAGCAGGGCGGCCACTAGGTCACGCCGAGTGCGGGGCGGCACGGATTTCCGTGCCGCCCTTCGCTTTATTCGGGAACGGAATCCACTCCCGCTGTGGTGCGGAGTGGGACTTCCTTCCAGAACAGCACCAGCACGAACGCGACCAGAGCGACCGCGGAGGTCGTCAGGAAAACCGTGGACAGCGAATCCGCGAATCCGACCTTGAACGGATGCGCCAGAACGGGATTCAGCTTCTGAATGATCGAACTGTCCTTCAGCACGCCCTGCGCCGCCGAGGTGTCGTGATTCAGGAATCCCTGCGCCAGCCGCATATCCACCGGATTTCCGTCGTGCGCGGCGTTGACCACGGCTTTCTGGAAAGCCGGATCGGTGCTGGACGTCTCCAGCTGAGTGCGAATATTCGGCCCCAGCCGGTCGAAGAGGATGGACAGGAATACGGCCGCGCCGAGAGTGCCGCCGATCTGCCGGAAGAATGTCGCCGACGCGGTGGACACACCCATGTCCTTGGGCGGCAACGCATTCTGCAAGGCCACGATGAGCGGCTGCATGAGATTGCCGAGCCCGAATCCCACGCACAACATGAACAGCACCACGACCCAGAACGCCGTATCGGCCTGCAAATAGTGCAGCAGGAAAAGCCCGAGGGTGATCATGGCCGCGCCGAGCAGTGTGTAGATCCGGTAATGCCCGGTGCGCGAGATCAATTGGCCCGACAGCACCGAACCGATCATCATCCCCAGCACCATGGGAATCATCTGCAATCCGCCCAGCATCGGGCTCGCGCCCCGGTCGGCCTGCAAATACTGCGGCAGCAACAGGATTCCGCCGAACATGCCCGCGCCGACCACGAACGAGATGACCACGCCGAGCGCGAAGGTGCGATTGGCGAAGATGCGCAGCGGGATCAGCGCCGCGTCCCCCAGCGCGCGCTCGATCAGCACGAACGCGGCGACGCCGAGCGCCCCGATGAGGTAGCAGGCCACGGATCTCCCACTGCTCCACCCCCATTCGCGCCCCTGCTGGGCCACGATCAACAGCGGGCTCATGGCGACGATCAAGGCGAGCGCGCCCCAGTAGTCCACGCGGTCACGGGATTTCTCGCGCGGCGGCAGCCGTAGCACGCGGGTCACCACCACCAGCGTGAACAATCCGATGGGAACGTTCACGAGGAACACCCACCGCCAGCCCGCGATCCCCAGAATGCTGTGCTGCCCCGCGAACAGCCCGCCCAGCACCGGCCCGATCACGCTGGAGGTGCCGAACACGGCCAGGAAATACCCCTGGTACCTGGACCTTTCGCGCGGACTCACGATATCGCCGACGATGGTCAGCGCCAGCGACATCAACCCGCCCGCGCCCAGCCCCTGCAGCGCCCGGAACACCGCCAGCTCGTACATGGACTGCGCGAACGTGCACAGCAGCGAGCCGGTCACGAAGATGGTGATCGAGGCCAGGTAGAAGGGCTTGCGCCCGTACATGTCCGACAGCTTGCCGTACAGGGGCGTGGCCAGTGTCGCGGTGATCAGGTACGCGGTGGTCGCCCAGGCCTGTAGCGAATACCCGTTCAGGTCATCGGCGATGGTGCGGATCGCGGTGGACACGATCGTCTGATCGAGCGCCGCGAGCAGAATGCCCAGCAGCAGCCCGGAGAGGATCACCAATATCTGCCGATGCGTGAAGCCGCCCTCGCCGGTCGCTTCGCCCACTTCGGATGTCGCCATGCCATACCTCCAGCCCCGACCAAAACGATAGGCCGGGAACCGGAGGCATGGGGTCCCTTTTCGGGACCGGGCCCGAAGGGTGGGGGTTCCAGGGGCGAAAGCCCCTGAGAGCCACGAGAGTTGCTATTTACCCTTGAACTGCGGGTCCCGCTTCTCGAAGACGGCCTGGATGGCCTCGGTCAGGTCCTCCGAGGGCAGGAACGCCGAGTTCCAGGCGGAGACGTAGCGCAGCCCGTCGGCGATCTTGCCGCGCTTGGGCTGGTCCAGGACGTCCTTGATGCCCTGCACCACCAGCGGCGGGTTGGCCGCGATCTCGCGCGCCATGGCGTAGGCGGCGTCGAGCACGGCTTCCTGGTCGGCGTACACGTCGTTGACCAGCCCGATCTTCTCGGCGCGGGCGGCGTCGATGTCCTTGCCGGTGTAGGCGAGTTCGCGTACGTGTCCCTCGCCGATGATGCCCGGCAGCCGGTGCAGCGAGCCGATGTCGGCCACGATGGCCACCTTGGCCTCGCGCAGGCTGAACTTGGCGTCCGCGCTGGCCAGCCGGACGTCGGCGGCGGCGATGAGGTCCAGTCCGCCGCCGATGCACCAGCCGGAGATGGCCGCGATGACCGGCTTCACGCAGTCGGCGACCGCGGTCACCGAGTCCTGCATGCTGCGCACGTGCTTGAGGAAGTCGGTGCGGGGCCCGGCGAGCGCCTTGTCGGCCAGCAGCGGCCCGAACAGCGGGCTCATGGCCGGGAGGTCCAGTCCGTAGGAGAAGTGCTTCCCGGAGCCGGTGAGCACGATGGCCCGGATGTCGGGGTTCGCGTCGAGCTCACCGAAGATGATCGGCAGCTCGCGCCAGAAGTCGGGGCCCATGGCATTGCCCTTGCCGGGACCGGTGAGTGTCACCTGGGCGATGTGGTCCTTGCTTTCGACCTCGAAAGCCTTCCATTCGGTCATCGGTCCAGCGTATAGGGGTTACCCGCGAGTAGGTAGGCCGGTGTAAACCCTGTGCTAAATCTGCTGCGTCCCACCGTTTTCACCACACGGGGAGGCGGACGATTATCGCGTCCGCACAAACTGCTCCTCCTGTGTGTGAGGTCACGATGATGCATCACGGAATCGGCCTCGACCGCTTCAACGCGCTCCCCCGCCATCGCGCGATTCATGCCCTGTACGAATGCTGCTGCAATGTCACCTGGGCGCAGAAGATCGCCGACGGCCGCCCCTACCCCGGCCACGCCGCGTTGCAGACCGCGGCGGCCGCGGAACTGCGCGCCATGTCCGCCGTCGATCTGGAACGGGTCTTCGATTCCTGTGCGCACCAGCCGGTTTCGGAGCGCACCGTGGAGGAGCTCGCCCCGATCGTGTCCAACCGCCTGACCACGATGCTGGGCCCCGAGGAGGGCTACCCCGACTACTGATCCCCCCGCACATCCACCGCAATCGCTCTACCCTGGTTGCCATGCGCAGGTCCCTGCCACCGGTCGCGTCGAAGGTTTCCGACACCTTGATCGCGCGCGGCCATCACGGGGTGATCATCACCCAGCCCACACCCACCCCCACCGCGCGCGATGCGGCCGACGCGGTCGGCGTCACCATCGGGGCCATCACCAAATCCCTGGTGTTCCTGCTCGACGACGACCCCGTACTGCTGCTCGTCTCCGGCGCGCACCAGGTGCATCTGGCGCGCACCGGGCAACGTCTGGAGGGCACGCTCAGCCGGGCGCCCGCGGCCATGGTCCAGGAGGTGACCGGGCAGCCCATCGGCGGCGTCGCGCCGCTCGGGCACCCCACCAACCTGCCCACCTTCGTCGACAACGCGCTGGCCCAGTACCGGGAGCTGTGGGCGGCGGGCGGGCATCCGAACACCCTGTTCCGCACGACCTTCGGCGAGCTGTGCCGAATCACCGCGGGCCTGGCCATCGACGTGGACTGACCGCCGTCGACGGGGTTTTCCGCCGGCGTGGAATACCTGGGCCCGCGACCACGTAGGTTCTTGACGTGACCGATTCTCCGACGCCCGGCGCCGAGCTACACGTGCCCGACGACCTGAGCGGCATCACCGCGCAGCAGTTCCGTGCCGCCATGCGGCACTATCCGGCCGGCGTCACCATCGTCACGCTGAACTCCGCGCAGGGTCCGGTCGGATTCACCGCGACCTCGTTCGCCTCACTGTCGGCGCAGCCGCCGCTCATCTCGTTCAATATCGCCGAGACCTCCTCCAGCATCGAGGCCATGCTCGGGGCCGAATCGGTGGTGGTGCACTTCCTGGGCGAGCATCAGAAGCATCTGGCGCAGCGGTTCAGCCGGTCCGCCGAGGAGCGCTTCACCGACAAGTCCTTGTGGGCCACGCTCGGCTCCGGCGAACCGGTCCTGCACGGCACCCCGATCTGGGTGCGCGCGACCGTGCACCAGCTGATCCCCGTCGGCGATCACACGCTGGTGATCGGACTGGTCACGCAGGTGCACGACAACACCGAGAGCTCGCCCGCGGCCGGCCCGCTGGTGTACTACAACGGCGCCTATCACCGCGCCGAGATCGCCGACTGACCTCAGGCCGCCGAGGCCGCGGTGCCGATACCCAGCGCCGCCAGGATGGCCGCGCTCGCCTGTTCCAGCCGGGCCCGGATCCGCGGCCGCTTCAACAGCGTGACCGCGCGGGCGGCGGCCACCGCGAGCAGGATCATCTCGATCGCCGCGATGCTGGATTCGATGGCGCCGAGGGTGAGCGTGTTCAGGAAGGTCACCTCGGTCAGGAACTGCGGCAGCACCGCGAGGTAGAACAACCCCACCTTCGGGTTGAAAACACAGGACAGCAATCCGGCAGCGAACGCCGAGCGCATCGACGCCGGCGTGCCCTGCGCGACCGTCACCTCCGGCTCGGCCTCCGCGTTCCGTGCGCGCCGATGCTCGACCAGCGCCCGAATCCCCAGGTACAGCAGGTAGATTCCGCCGATCACCTTCAGCGTGCGATACGCGGTCGCCGACTGTTCCAGCAGCGCCGCCACTCCGGCCGCCACCACCGTCGCCCAGACGATCCCGCCGAACGCCGAGCCCACCGCCGCCGCGATCCCGGGTCGCGGTCCGGCCATCGAGAATCGCAGCACCAGAAAGGTATCGGGACCCGGTGTGAGCGCCAGCAGCACGCACAACCCCGCGAAACTCAACAGCAGCGGAAGACTCATGCCCTCCATGGCAACCCATCGCGGCGACGCGACGCAAGGGTGATATCGCTGACCCTGCCCCCGACGAGCAGGGCCAACGGTGCGTCCCCGAGCACGGCGAAGGCCGCCGCCCCCGCCTGGTGGACGGAGCGCGACGGCCTCTGGTGACGGTGTTCTAGTTCCGCGCGCCGAACTCCGCACCGAGTTCACGGAACAGATCGGTGTTCATCGTGAACGCCAGTCGCGCCTCGTCGAGCACGCGATCGACTTCGGGACCTTCGAGGGGAAGCTGGTCCAGGGCCTCGCGGTACTCGCGCTTGAACGCGGCCGGATTGGTGATCTCGTCGAAGACGTAGAAGCGCACGCCGTCGCCCTTCTTGGGCAGGTCCCACAGCTTCTCGGCGGTGCCGCGGATGACCTGGCCGCCGGAGAGATCACCCAGGTAGCGGGTGTAGTGGTGGACGACGTACCCGGCCGGCCACTCCTGCGCGCACTCTTCGATGCGGGCGGCGTAGGCGGCGGTGGCCGGCAGCGGCTGCAGCTCGTCGCGCCAGTTCGCGCCGCCCAGGTGGGCCAGGTCGGTCTCGAGCGCGGCCAGGCGCGCCAGTTCCGGCTTCACGAACGGGCCCGCGACGGAGTCGGATGCCAGTGTGGCGGAATGCTTTTCGAGGGCCTCGTAGACGAACCAGAGCTGGCCGGTGTAGCGGAGGAAGGCCTCGACGCCGAGCTGGCCGGTGAGCAGGTCACGCATGAACGTGGAGTGCTCGGCCTCGTTGTGCTGCTGCTCGGTCGCGGTGCGAATGAGCGTCGAGAACGGGGCGGCGGCGGTGTCCGTGTCCAACATGGTCGGGCTCCTCGTGGTCAACTCCGGGGGCACCACTTTGGCTACCCTAACTTCCTCATCGACACTACGCCCCAGCAACGATCGCGCGATTCGAACTTTGCGGCCCACCCACTCCAACTTTCGGATGATTTTTCCGATTCGCCGGTGCCGTTGGTCACAGGTTCTCAGCGGGCCTGGAGGTCGTGTGCGGTCCGCGGCGGCGAACGGTCCCCGGCCTCGAACGCTGCGTCTCCGCCGTGAAGATCTGACCCGGCAGGCCGGGCCGGGCAGGGTTGACAAGCCCGCGACGCGTCTGCCAATCTCGCACTCAGGTCATGAGTACCAGCGCTAAGCCCCGGCTAGCTGGTCGGCAACCCTCCACCGCGGCGGGGTGCTCCGGGTGACGACCGGGCCGTCGCCCGACCGGGCGCGGCAAGCGCGGACTCACGATCGATTCCTGTTTTCCGATCGCGTGTCCCCTGAATCCGATGGGATTTGTGATGACCGCTTTCGCCGACCAGACCTGTGCTCCCCTCGCCACCGTGTCCGGCTGTGACCTCCGGGTTCCGCTGGTCCAGGGCGGGACCACGGGCTACGCCAACTTCGACTACGCCGCCAGCGCGCCCGCGTTGCGGCAGGTCACCGACCGGGTCGCCGACCTGCTGCCGTTCTACGCCAGCGTGCACCGCGGCGCCGGATACGCCTCCCGCGTCTCCACCGACTGCTACGAATCGGCCCGCGGCTCCGTCGCCCGCTTCCTCGACGCCGCCGACGACCAGGTGGTGGTCTTCACCCGCAACACCACCGACTCGCTGAACCTGCTGGCCGCGTGCGTGCCCGGCGACACCGTGGTGCTGGATGTCGAACACCACGCCAACTTCCTGCCCTGGACCCGGCACGGCCGCCGCGTGGTGCCGGTCGCCGACACCATCGAGGAGACCATCCAGCGACTGGTCGCCGAACTGTGCTCGAAACCCGCTGCGCTGCTGGCGGTTACCGGCGCTTCCAATGTGACCGGCGAACTGCTGCCGCTGGAACGGCTGGCCTGGATCGCGCACCAGTGCGGCACCCGCATCCTGGTCGACGCCGCCCAGCTGGCCCCGCACCGACGGATCGACCTGCGCACCACCGGCATCGACTACCTGGCCTTCTCCGGGCACAAGGCGTACGCGCCGTTCGGCGCCGGCGTCCTGGTCGGCCGCCGGGACTGGCTCGACGCCGCCGAGCCGTACCTGGCGGGCGGCGGCGCGGTGCGCTCGGTCACCGCCGACAGCGTGGAGTGGGCGCCCGCGCCGCAGCGCCACGAGGCCGGTTCCCCGAACGTGCTCGGGGTGGCCGCCCTGGCCGCCGCCTGCGACGCGCTCGCAGACCTGGACGAGACCACCGTCGTCGAGCACGAGCAGTACCTCACCCACCGGCTGCGCTACGGGCTGAAAACCGTTCCGGGCGTGAACTTCCTGCGCGTGTGGCGCGACAGCACCGACGCCGTCGGCATCGTCGCGTTCACGGTCGACGGCTTCGAGCCCGGCCAGGTGGCCGCGTACCTCTCCGCCGAACACGGGATCGGTGTGCGCGACGGACGGTTCTGCGCGCACCCGCTGCTGTCGCGGCTCGGGGTGGACGCGGCGCTGCGCGCCAGCATCGGACTCGGCACCACCGCCGCCGACGTGGACCGCCTCATCGACGCCGTCGCCACCCTGGTCGAGCACGGTCCGAGCTGGGATTACGCCCGCACCGACGGCCACTGGAACCCAGTCCCGGAAACCCGGCCCTTCGGCGGTTCCGCGGACGGCGGAGCACCCTGCGGATTCTGAGTCGCGCGGAGCGGGTCAGGGCACCATGTAGCGAGCCGCGAGCTCCTCGACGAAAGGGTCGTCCTCGCTGACGGCTTCGAGCAGGTCCAGATCGTTCTGGACCGATACCTGCCGGGTGTCCTGCCGCTCCGGATCGGGCGGTCCGTCCTCGTCGAGCTGGCGGATCAGCTTGTTCCGAACCCGCTCCTTCAGCGATTCGCTCATAGCAAGAGCATCCTCCGCCTAGACGGGTGCGATCCACGTACCCCACGGCGTGTTCCGGACGACCGTGAACACGACGAGGAAGGCCACCGCGATCCACATCGCCGACCTGGGCAGAATCCGCGGTAGTCGCGGCGGCGTCGCCCGGCCCCGCCAGGCGCGCACCAGCCAGGTGCCCCACCAGGCGAGGAAGCCGAGCGTCAACGGCAACAGCAGCACATTGCTGTGGATGGCGTCGAGGAACCGGCCATCGGTCAGATTGTGCAGGCCGCGCAGGCCGCCGCAGCCGGGACACCAGTACCCGGTCAGTTCGTAGAACGGGCAGAACCCGTAGGCCCCCTGCACGTGCGGGTCCCGGAAGTGCAGCAGCGCCAGGCCGCCGGCGACGGCCGCGCCGCTCAGCAGCGGGAGTCCGACGCCGAGCCGTCGCGGGCGCGTCGGCCCTGGTTCGGCTCCCGCCGTCGGTACTGCTGCCGTGGTGTCCACGAGAATCAACGGTAGCCGGGCCGCCGCCCACCTGCCAGGTCGCGCCGAACTTCGCACCCCGGTCGCGCTGGGTCACATCCGATTGTGTTGCGGCCTCAGCGGATCGGGGCGCGTTCCACGACCGGGGCGGTGAGCGCGCCCGCGAGCATGTCCACGATTTCTCCCCAGGCATCCACATCCCCCGCGGCGACCTTGCCCGCCTCGACCGCGCGTTCGTGATCGGCGAGCAGCGCGAACAGCACGGTCGGCAGCGCGCGCAACCGCCGCAGCCGCAAGCGTTTCGGCAGGTCGGCAAGTTCCCGATCGAGCTGCTGCATGATCACGCGGACCGAGGTGCGCTGGGCGGAGGCCAGATTCGCGGCATCGGTGACGGCTCGATGGGTGTGGATTTGTTCGAGGAAGCGCGCGTAATGGTGGATCCCGTGCCGGTCCCCCAGTTCGAGCATGGGGATGACCAGTGCTTCGAGCAGGTCGTGAACGCTGGTCACGCCGGTGCCGGCCTGTTCGGCCAGCAATTCGAGGCGCCGGATCTCCAGGGTGGCGAGCCGGTGTTCGACCACCGCCTCGATGAGCCCGTCGCGGGAGCCGAAGTGGTACTGGACCGCGGAGTTGTTGCGCTGTTCGGCGGCCGCGGCGATATCGCGCAGCGGCACCGCCGGTCCGCGCTCGGCGATCAGCTGTTCCGCCGCCAGGATGATGCGCTCCCGCGCTCCCGTGACTGCCATTCGAGTACCGCCACCCTCCTTGTCCACAGTCTGCACTGTAGCCGTTCACCTGGGGATAAAGAACTTGTCCTTGACGGTTAAGAACTAATGCTTAAAAGTGTCGAGTGACTGTCGTCACCCTCGAAGGACTGAATTAGCGATGATCCTGGACACCTTCCGACTGGACGGCCGCGTCGCCGTCGTGACCGGCGCGGGCCGCGGCATCGGCGCCGCCACCGCCCTAGCGCTCGCCGAAGCCGGTGCGGACGTGGCCATCTCGGCCCGCACCGCCGCCCAGCTCGACGAGGTCGCCGGCAAGATCCGCGCGCTGGGCCGCCGGTGCGTCACCGTCCCCGCGGACCTGTCGGACCTCTCGGCCGTCACCGCGCTGGCCGAGACCGCCGCCGCCGAACTGGGCGGCATCGACATCGTGGTCAACAATGTCGGCGGCACCATGCCGAACACCTTCCTCACCAGCACCCCCGAGTTCCTGGAGGAGGCGTTCCGGTTCAACGTGTCGACCGCGCACGCCCTCACCCAGGCCGCGGTGCCGTACATGCTGAAGCGCGGCGGCGGCTCGGTCGTGAGCATCTCCTCGCGCATGGGCATCAGCGCGGGCCGCGGCTTCCTGGCCTACGGCACCGCCAAGGCCGCGCTCGCGCACTGGACCAAGCTGGCCGCCGCCGACCTGTCCCCGCGTATCCGGGTGAATGCCATCGCGGTCGGCTCGGTGCTCACCTCGGCACTGGAAGTCGTTGCGCAGCAACCGGAGATCAAGCAGCAGATGGAGGACGCCACCCCGCTGCACCGCCTCGGCGAGCCGTGGGAGATCGCCGCCGCCATCGTCTACCTGAGCTCCCGCGCGGGCGGCTACATCACCGGCAAGGTGCTCGAGGTGGACGGCGGCATCGACGCCCCCAACCTGGCCCTCCCCATCCCCGACCTGTAATCCGCCGCGCCCCAGGAGTTTTCCATGACCTACCGCGTAGTCCAGTGGAGCACAGGCAATGTCGGCCGCCGCGCCCTGCGCTCCATCATCAACCGCCCCGAACTCGAACTGGTCGGCGTCTGGGTGTCCAGCGTCGAGAAGGCCGGCAAGGATGCCGGTGAACTGGCCGGTCTCGACCGCGAGACCGGCGTCCTGGCCACCCGGGACGCCGAGGCCCTGCTGGCCCTGAAGCCCGACTGTATCGTCCACACCGCCATGGCCGACGACCGCCTGATGGAGGCCGTCGAGGACCTGAAGACCTTCCTCCGCGCCGGCATCAACGTGGTCTCCAGCAGCCCGGTCTTCCTCCAATTCCCTTACGGCACTCTGCCCGACGAGGCCATCGCCCCCATCATCGAGGCCGCCGAGGAAGGCGGCGCGTCCCTCTGGGTCAACGGCATCGACCCCGGCTGGGCCAACGACTGGCTGCCACTGCTCCTGTCCAGCGGCTCCGAGCGCATCGACCGGGTCATCTGCTCGGAGATCATGGACTATTCGACCTACGACAACCCGAAGGTCGTCTTCGACATCATGGGCTTCGGCAGCAAGCTCGACGACCTCCCCCTGCTCCTGCAGCCCGGCATCCTCACCCTCGCCTGGGGCAGCGTCATCCGCCAGCTCGCCGCCGCCCTCGACATCGAACTCGACTCGGTCACACAGCATTTCGAACGCCTCCCCGCGACCGAACCGATCCGCATCGGCGCCCACACCGTAGAGGAAGGCACCGCCGCCGCACTCCGCTTCCAGATCCACGGCATCCGCGACGGCCGCGAAATCCTCACCCTCGAACACGTCACCCGCCTCCACCCCGACCTGGCCCCCGACTGGCCCCAACCGGCCGGATCCGGTTGCTACCGAGTGGAAATCAAGGGCGAACCCGACTACCTCCTCGACCTGCAGCTCTACAGCAACGGCGACCACGCCGAAGCCGGAGTGGTCGGCACCGCCGCCCGCCTGGTCAGCACCATCCCCGCCGTCGTCCAAGCCCGCCCCGGCCTGCTGACCGCGATGGACCTCCCCCTGACCACCGGCCGCGGCCTCGTCTCCTGACCCGCCAACGACAAAGGTGAGGACCACAACGGTCCTCACCTTTTCTTTTGCCCTGGGGAATCGAACCCCCGACCGTTCCATAACGGCAGGTCACGACTGCGCCACATGGTTCAGCGCTGTTGATCACCTGAGTAAAATTCTGATCAGGTCGATCGCAGATGGGGGTATCTCCGCCCGAAAGGCAATGATGATGACCAACGAGACCTACCGAAATGTCATGCGTCAGCTGTTCACCACGTTCGTGCTGGCAGGGGTGGTGATGGCGGTTCCCGCGACGGCGGCAGGTCCGGCCGTGGCCACGGCGAGTGCGTCGTCCGGCGTCGTGCAGGTCGCCGAGCCGGTTCCGCCGCCTCCGCCGGTCCCGCCCCATGGCTGCGACAACGAAAACTGCGGGGAGGGCGGTGGGGGCGAGAAGACCTGCACCGATCCCAGCGAGACCGGGAACGGCTGCACCGACAACGGCGAACACGGCGGGACCGGAGGTGGGCCAGGGGTCGCCGAAGCCCGCGGAATCCACGACGCCACGGGCACGTCCCCAGCGATCGGGTAGCGGTGGAAACGACAACAGGTGGAGAGCGACAATCGCTCTCCACCTGCTTGTTTGGAGCCGCCTGGGGGAATCGAACCCCCGACCTTTTCATTACGAGTGAAGCGCTCTACCGACTGAGCTAAGGCGGCGTGCCTTCCGGCGGTGCGAGTCTATCGTCTCGGGGCCGGATCGCGAAAACGGGTGGTCGGGTGACCGGGAACACTCTCGGTCAGGCGGAACGGGCCGCCATCAGGGCGGCGACCATGGCGGCGAGGGCGAAGCGGGGCTTCACATTGGTCTCGAGGGCCTCGCGGCAGTCGAGGACCGCCTGGATGGAGAGGAGCAGGCCCTCGGGGCGGACGTCGGTGGCCAGTTCGCGGATCTGGTCGGCCATATCCGGGTGGGTGAGGGTGACGCCGGAGGAGGAATCGGCGGCGGCCGCACCGAAGCGGACGGCGAGGGCGTCGCGGTAGAGGCCCGCGACATCGATGAGGGAACGGTCCAGGGCATCGCGGCCGGTGCGGGTGCCGCGGGACTTCTGGCGTTTCTCCAGATCCTTGAGGGCGCCGGCGGAACCTCGGGTGGCCGATGCGGTGCCCTTGCCGGTGCCGCCGGCGCCGAGGGCGGTGGCCAGGGCGTCGCGTTCCTTCTCGTCGCGTTCGGCGCTGACCAGTTTGGCCTCGTCGTCGGCGGACTTCACCAGTTCGTCGGCGGCGGCGTAGGCCTGCGCCGGGCGGGCGGTCGCCGCGACCAGGGCCAGCGCCCGGCGGCGGCGGGCGCGGGCGTCGTCATCGGTGGCCAGCCGGCGGGCGCGGCCGACGTGGCCGCCACTCACCGAGGCCGCCCAACCGGCGACCTTGGCGTCCAGGCCGTCCCGGTCACGCAGCACCTGGGCGATCGACTCCACCGATGGCGACGCCAAATGCACGTGGCGGCAGCGGGATCGCAGGGTCACCGAGATGTCCTCCGGATCCACCGAAGGCGCGCAGAGCAGGAACACGGTGCGCGCCGGCGGCTCCTCGACCACCTTGAGCAGCACATTGCCGGCGGCCTCGGTCAAACGGTCGGCGTCCTCGACCACGACGATCTGCCAGCGGCCGGTGCTCGGCCGCCGCGACGCCACCTGCACGATCTCGCGCATCTCCTTGGTGCCGATGCTCAAACCCTCCGGCACCACCCGGCGCACATCACCGTGGGTGCCGGCCATGGTGGTGGTGCAGGCGTGGCAGCGGCCGCAGCCGGGTGTTCCCTCGTCCGTGCACTGCAGGGCGGCCGCGAAACACAGCGCCGCCACCGACCGCCCCGAACCGGGCGGACCGGTGAACAACCAGGAATGCGTCATGGCCGACGACGATCCGGCCCCACCCCGCGCCGCCACCGCCGCAGCCGTCAACGCGGACTCGACCGCACCCTGGCCGACCAGCCGATCGAAGACACCCGCCACGCCGACCACCTTAGCGGCCACCCCCGACAGCGCCGCCGAGTGTCAGTTCGCGCGCTGATATGTCGTGTTCGCGCCGTCCAGCGCCTCACGCAGGATGTCCGCGTGGCCGGAATGGTGCGCGATCTCCCGCAGGATGTGCAGCAGGATGTAGCGCACGGTCAGCCACTCCCGCTCCGGCGCCCACGGGGCGGTCGGCGTCGGCACCGAATCCTCGAGGTTCGGCAGTTCGCGGATCAGCTTCGCGGTGTGCTCGGCCACCGCCTCCCACTCGGTGAGCAGCCCCGCGACCGTCTGGTCCGCGTCCAGCCGGTACTCGGAATCCATTCGGGAGACGTCGAATTCGGAGTTCGGGTCCCGCTCGACCAGGATGGTGGTCCAGTGCCGCTCGACATTCACACAATGACTGAGCAGCCCACCGAGGGTGAGTTCACTGATCGTGGTGCGCTGGCGCGCCTGTTCGTCGTCGATGCCCCGGACCGTGATCCGGAACAGGTCCCGCTGGCTCGCGAGAACCTTGATCAGCTCTTCCCGCTCGTGGTCGACCGTCATCGAATGCCCTTCCGCTGGTGCGTGTTCCGAACAGCACGCTACGGCAGGGCACCGACGATCGTCAGGATTGCGCCGACGCGGCGCTCTTCGTCGCGGCCTTCTTGACCGGGGCCTTCTTCGCCGCCGCGGCCTTCTTGGTGGTGACGCCGTCGGCCGTCTTGGCCGCCGCCTTCTTCGCCGCCGCCTTCTTGACCACGGTCTTGGCGACCGCCGTCTTCTTGGCCGGGGTCTTCTTCGCCGCCGCCTTCTTGGCCGTCTTCTTCGCGGCCTTCTTCACCGGGCCGCGCGCCCGCCGGTCCGCCAGCAGCTCCGAAGCCCGGGCGTCGGTGATGGATTCGACCTCGTCGCCCTTGCGCAGGCTGGCATTGGTCTCGCCATCGGTGACATACGGACCGAAACGGCCGTCCTTGATCACCATCGGCTTCTCCGACACCGGGTCGACGCCCAGTTCCCGCAGCGGCGGCGCGCTCGCCGCCTGCCCGCCGCGCCGCTTGGGCTCGGCGTAGATCTTGAGCGCCTCCTCGAGGGTCACCGTGAAGATCTGGTCCTCGTTGGTGAGCGACCGAGAGTCGGTGCCCTTCTTCAGGTACGGCCCGTAGCGACCGTTCTGCGAGGTGATCTCGTCCCCGGAAGTCGGGTCGACGCCGACCACGCGCGGCAACGACAGCAGCCGCAGCGCCTCGTCCAGCGTCACCGTCTCCACGCTCATGGACTTGAACAGCGAGCCGGTGCGCGGCTTCGGCTTGTCGGCCGCCTTCTTGGTCTTCTTCGCGCCGGTGTCGGCCTCCTCGACCGGCTCGGGCAGGACCTCGGTGACGTACGGGCCGAAACGTCCTTCCTTGGCGACGATTTCGTGCCCGGACACCGGATCCACACCCAGCGATCGACCCTCCTGCGGCGTCGCGAACAGCTTCTCCGCGACCTCCGGGGTCAGCTCGTCCGGCGGCAGATCGTCGGGCAGGTTGGCGCGCTGCGAGACCGGATCCCCGTCCGGGTCATCGGGATTGACGACCATGCGCTCCAGGTACGGCCCGAACTTGCCGACCCGGACCACCACATCGCGGCCCTCTTCGTCGGCGAAGAGCTTGATGGAGTTCACTTCTCGCGCGTCGATGCCGTCGAGCCGTTCGCCCACCATCTTTTTCAGGCCGCCCTCGCGCGCGACCGAACCCTGCGCACCGTGATCGCCACCGAAATAGAAGGAGGACAACCAGTTTCCGCGCTGCTCGCGACCGCCGGCGATGGCGTCGAGGTCATCTTCCATGGCCGCGGTGAAGTCGAAGTCCACCAGCCGCCCGAAGTGTTCCTCCAGCAGGCCGATCACCGCGAACGCCACCCACGACGGCACCAGCGCGCTACCGCGCTTGTACACGTAACCGCGGTCGAGAATGGTCTTGATGATCGAGGAGTAGGTGGACGGACGGCCGATGCCGAGGTCTTCCAGCGCCTTGATCAGCGAGGCTTCGGTGAATCGCGCGGGCGGATTGGTGGTGTGCCCGTCCGGCAGCAGCTCGATGGCGGTGACGCCCTGGCCCTCGGTCAGCGCGGGCAGGCGCGATTCGGCGTCATCGGACTGGCCGCCCGCCTCCTCGTCGACACTCTCCACGTACGCCTTGAGGAAGCCCGCGAAGGTGATGGTCCGGCCCGACGCCGAGAACACGCACTCCTCACCGGAATTCGCGACACCGGTGATGCGGACGGTCAGCGTGGTGCCGCGCGCGTCCTGCATCTGCGAGGCCACGGTGCGCTGCCAGATCAGCTCGTACAGACGGAATTCGTCGTTGTCGACCTTGTTGTGCAGCTGCCCCGGCGTGGCGAAGGTGTCACCGGCGGGGCGAATCGCCTCGTGTGCTTCCTGCGCGTTCTTGACCTTGCGCGTGTACTGGCGCGGTGTCGGGCTGACGTACTCCGCACCGTACAACTGGGTGGCCTGCGACCGCGCCGCCTGAATCGCCGACTCCGACAGCGTCGTCGAGTCGGTACGCATGTAGGTGATGTAGCCGTTCTCGTACAGCCGCTGCGCCACCCGCATGGTGCGCTCGGAGGTGAAACGCAGCTTGCGTGCCGCCTCCTGTTGCAAGGTCGAGGTCATGAACGGCGCGTACGGCTTTCGCGTGTACGGCTTGGACTCCACCGAGGTGACGGCGAGATTCACACCGTGCAGCGACTCGGCCAGGTGCTGCGCGTCGTGGGCGTGTAGCACCCGCACGGTCGGGGCATTGCGCTCGCCGGACTTCAGCTGCCCGTCGGCGCCGAAATCACGACCGGTCGCGACCCGCAGACCGTCGACACTGACCAGGCGCGCGCCGAAGACCCGCGGATTCCCGCCGTCCTCCTTGCCGCCGGCATCCAGTTTGGCCGCGATGTCCCAGTACTCCGCGGACCGGAACGCCATGCGCTCCCGCTCGCGCTGCACGATGACGCGGGTCGCCACGGACTGCACGCGGCCCGCCGACAGCCGCGGCATGACCTTCTTCCACAGCACCGGCGACACTTCGTAGCCGTAGAGGCGGTCCAGGATGCGCCGCGTCTCCTGCGCGTCGACCAGATCCTGGTCCAGTTCCCGGGTGTCGGCGGCGGCCGCGCGGATCGCGGGCTCGGTGATCTCGTGGAACACCATGCGCCGGACCGGCACCTTGGGCTTGAGGGTTTCGAGCAGATGCCAGGCGATGGCCTCGCCCTCGCGGTCGGGGTCGGTGGCGAGGTAGAGCTCGTCGGCGTCGGCCAGCAGGCTCTTCAGCTCGCTGACCTTCCCCTTCTTTTCGGGGCTGACAACATAGATGGGCTCGAAATCATGGTCGACGTCGACGCCGAGCCGGGCCCACTGTTGTCCTTTGTATTTGGCGGGCACATCCGCCGCACCACGCGGCAGGTCCCGAATGTGGCCGACCGACGCCTCGACCACATAACCGCGGCCCAGATACGGGGCGATCTTCTTGGCCTTCGTCGGCGACTCGACGATCACGAGACGACGCAGGGAACGGCCCTGGTCGGGCGCTGCCTCGGGGTTCGGCGCTGCACCGCGGTCTCGTGTTGCCACCGGCGAACACACCTTTCGTCTCGATCCGCGCCGGAGCTTGGTGTACGCGCTCTACGCGGCTGGGGCAAAGCGGCTGCGATGTCCGATATCGCTGCCAGCAACGTTTATACCGTGTTCAAAGGCCGCGGCTGGTGCGCGGCGACGATGTAGCCCCTGATCGTGATCGAGTGTAATGGGTCAAGATATGGGTCGTCCCCCACCGCCGGGGGCGATGGGGGACGGAACCTTAGGGGTTGGCGCGCTCAGAGCGCGCGAACACCGGTGGCCTGCGGGCCCTTGGTGCCCTGACCAACCTCGAACTCGACCTTCTGGTTCTCCTCGAGGGTGCGGAAGCCCGACCCCTGGATCTCGGAGTAGTGGACGAAGACGTCAGCGGAGCCGTCCTCGGGCGCGATGAAGCCGAACCCCTTCTCCGCGTTGAACCACTTCACAGTTCCCTGTGCCATTCTGTTCCTTCTCTTTCCATACCGGAACGGCGGACAACTGGGTTCATCCACCGGGTCCGTTGAGACCGCTGTACTCTGTTCCCCCTGCAGGAAAGCACCTAGTACACCGTTCGCAACATCGATCCTGCTGATGGTTTGGACTTTAGATCCGTTCCCTCGAACACAGAAGCTTGCGACCAGGGACCAGGGAACCATGTCTTCGGGCAATTCAACAGCGGAGTTACCCACAATTTGCAAAAAAGTTGATCTTGCGAATGCGCAGGTGAGGGGCATAATGCCCAAATCCGTACTTGAAGTTGGTTTGCTTCCGGATAACAGAGCGAGCATCTGGCAAACAGGGTGTGAGGCAGGTCGCTACCCTGTAGTGAAATGGCAGGTAGAGCGGCGGACGCACACACGTTTCGCACCCCTTCGGCGTGTCGCGATGGCGCTTCGATGATTGATCGAGATCCGGCGCCGCGATCCGGAGATGCGAGCGACATCAGCTACGGGAGATCGTTGCTGAATCGTGTCCTAAACGGCCCTGTTTCAGGTGACCCCCGGCTCACTCATGTTCGTGAGCTACCACCGCGCGCGGCGCAGGTCACGAAATGGCCCGAATGGACATCTCCCGACGTCATCGCCGCAGTTCAGGCGGCCGGCGTCGCGGAGCCGTGGAGCCACCAGAGCCGGGCCGCGGACCTCGCCGCGGCGGGCCGACACGTGGTGGTGTCGACCGGAACGGCGTCTGGAAAGTCGCTGGCGTACCAGCTGCCGGTGCTGACCGCGCTACAGGAGGATCCGCGGGCCACCGCGCTGTATCTCGCGCCGACCAAAGCGCTGGGAGCCGACCAGCTGCGCATGGTCAACGAGCTGACCAGCGAAGATCCGCTGCGGAGCATCCATCCCGCGCCCTACGACGGCGACACGCCGGCGGAGATCCGGCAGTGGGTGCGGGCGCACGCGCGCTGGGTCTTCACCAATCCGGACATGTTGCACGTCGGCATGTTGCGGTCGCATCAGCGGTGGGCGCGGCTGTTTCGGCAGCTGAAGTACATCGTGGTCGACGAATGCCATATCTACCGGGGAGTTTTCGGGTCGCACGTGGCCCTGGTGCTGCGCCGACTCCGGCGACTCGCCGAGCGGTACGGGGCCGATCCGGTCTTCGTGCTGTGCTCGGCGACCGCCGCCGACCCCGCCGCCACCGCCGAGAAGCTCATCGGCGCACCGTGTGTCGCGGTCACCGAGGACGGGTCGCCGCAGGGCGCGCGGACCGTGGCGCTGTGGGAGCCGCCGCTCGTCGGCAGCGGCGTGACCGGGGAAAACGGTGCGGCCCTGCGGCGTTCGGCCGGGGCGGAAGCGGCCACCGTGATGGCCGATCTGGTCGCCGAGGGCGCCCGCACCCTGACCTTCGTGCGGTCCCGGCGCGGCGCGGAACTCATCGCCATGGACACCCGGCGGCTGCTCGCCGACGTGGACGCGGGACTGCCCGGGCGTGTCGCGGCCTATCGGGCCGGGTATCTGGCCGAGGACCGGCGCGCCCTGGAAGCCGCCCTGTCGGAGGGCACGCTACTGGGGGCGGCCACCACGAATGCCCTGGAACTGGGCGTGGACATCGCCGGACTGGACGCCGTCGTGGTGGCGGGATACCCGGGGACGGTCGCGTCGTTCTGGCAGCAGGCCGGGCGCGCCGGGCGCCGCACGCAGGGGTCGTTGGTGCTGCTCATCGCCCGTGACGACCCGCTGGACACCTACCTCGTGCACCACCCGGAAGCGCTGCTCGGGCGGCCGCTGGAAGCGACGATCACCGACCCGCACAATCCGTACGTGCTCGGGCCGCACCTGCTGTGCGCGGCGCTGGAACAGCCGCTCAGCGACGCCGAGGTGCACGCCTTCGAAGCCTGGGAACTGCTGTCCGACCTGGCCGAACAGGGTCTGATCCGGCGGCGCGCGGGGGTGGCGCGGGACGGGTCGGCGCGCTGGTTCGTGACGGCCGACGCGCACCCGCACGACGCGGTGGACGTGCGCGGCGGCATCGGCACCGCGATCGCCGTGGTGGACGTCGAATCGGGGCGCATGCTGGGCACCACCGACGCCGGGCGCGCCCCCGCCACCCTGCACCCGGGCGCGGTGCACCTGCATCAGGGCGAGAGCTATGTGGTCGACGAGCTGGACCTGGAGGAGGGTGTCGCCCTGGTCCGCGCCGACACGCCGGGGTGGAGCACCAGCGCGCGGGCGGTGACCACGCTGGAGATCGAGGCGGTCACCGAGGAACGGCGGTACGGCTCGGTCACCACGGGTTTGGCCCAGGTGCTGGTCACCCGGCAGGTCATCGCCTACCTGCGCAGACTGCCCAGCGGCGAGGTGCTGGACCTGATCTCGCTGGACATGCCCGCCCAGACCCTGCCGACCCGGGCGGTGTACTACACGGTCACGCCGGATCTGCTGGCCCGGGCCGGGATCGATGCGCGACACGCCGCGGGCGCGCTGCACGCGGCCGAACACGCCGCCATCGGCATGCTGCCGCTGGTCGCGACCTGCGATCGGTGGGACATCGGCGGAGTGTCGACGGCTGAACATGCCGACACCGGCCTGCCGACAGTATTCGTCTACGACGGACATCCCGGCGGGGCCGGATTCGCCGAACGCGGGTTCCTGCGACTGCGACACTGGCTCACCGCCACGCTGGGCGTGATCGACTCCTGCGGCTGCGCGGCCGGGTGCCCGTCCTGCGTGCAGTCGCCCAAGTGCGGGAACGGCAACAATCCCCTGGACAAGGCCGGGGCAGCCCGGCTCCTCCGGGCGGTTCTGGCCGATCTGGGCGAAGGTGACGACGGCACGCCCGAACCGTGACGCCGCCGTCGCCGCGGTGAGACCGGAGCGCCATCCGACCAACCGGTCGGCGTCGTCAACTGGCAGATATCGGGCCGAATCCGGATGCTGGAGGGTGGCGGCGACACGCCGAGGCGTCAAGTCGATTAAAAAGGGATGTGATCCTGTTAACTGAGGGGTTGCTCCACTCGAATATGTCACCCGCGGATTTACCTGTGCATTCATTCGAATGAGTCTCGGGCAACGAATTGCAATGCAATCGACACCTCTTCAATTCGGCTAAAGCTTTCATCGAATTTCCGCATTGATCGACCACCGATGTGGCCCGCGCCATCACAATTCTAACCAACCGCTCGGTACGAGATATCCCCTCGCAACCCCAGGTCATCCCCCAAGCCGGCCCGAGCGGCGGCCCGGACATCCCGCTCCCCGATCGGCCCGAGCGACACCCGCCCGACGACCGTCACCGTCACGTCCCACCCCCGCGCCTCGCACCCGACAGACCGGACACCCATGCGGTCCGCGATCTCGGCGGCCCGGCGGCACGCGGCGCCGACACCGCCGTCCAGGGCACCCGCCGCCGCGAGCGCGCCCAGATCCGCGGCGGCCTGCGCCCGATGCCGGGCCGTGACCGCCACCCCGACCTGCGCGACCAGGATCGTCACCGCGAACAGGCCGATCAGCGCCAGGCACGCGGTCACCGTCACCCCGCCCGAATCCCACGTCGCGCGATCCCGGCGCAGGCGGATCATGGCGACTCCCCCGGTTCCCGAGCCGCGACCGCCGCCGCGTGCAGCGTCACCGGGACCAGCGCGGCGTGGGCGCTCACCTCGGCCACCACGAGCTCCCCCTCGGACCGGACGACGATCCGGGCATCCGACGGTGCCAGCCGCCGGGCGGTCGCGACGCCCGCGTCGGTCTCGCCGCGAGCCGCCAGCCGGGCCGCCTCACGGGCGGCGTCGACACAGCGCACCTGCGCCGACACCGCCAGCAGGGCGCCCACCCCGAGAATCACGACCGCGACCAGCGCGACCAGCGCGATCGCCGCCTCAACGGTCGCCATCCCCGCCTCGGCATGATCAGGTGGTGTGGCATACGTCACTTGACGGGAGTCTTCAGAGCTCGGTCGATGATGGCGGTCAGGGCGCTCACGATGCTGTTCCCGGTGACCACGGTGTAGAGCACCGCGCCGAAGGCCGCGGCCGCGATGGTGCCGATCGCGTACTCGGCGGTGCTCATGCCGGAGTCGGCGGTGAGGGCGTGCAGCAGTCTGGCGCGCAGTTCCCAGTACAGGTGCCGGACGGTCGTTCCCACGGTCTCTCCCTCCCTCGTCGCGGCGCGGCCGTTCCGCGCCGGCACAGTCGTCGGCGGTCACAGCAGACCGCCGTCCAGTACCCGGCCCGCCAGACCCAGCACCACCGGGACGATGCCCAGGCACACGAAGGCGGGCAGGAAGCAGAGACCGAGCGGGCCGCCGATCAGCACCCCGGCCCGCTCGGCGCGGGCGGCGGCGGCATCCTCGAGCTCCCCGCGGCGGCGTTCCGCCAATTCGGTGACGGCGGTGGCCAATCCGGTCCCCGAACGCGCCGACCGGCGGGCCATCCGGGCCAGCGCCGCCACCGCGTCGTCGGCGATGCCCTCGGTGGCCTGCGCCCAGGCGCTCGTCGGATCCGCGCCCAGCATCAGCAGATCCGAGACCCGCGACAGTGCCGACGCCAAGGGCTCAGGCGATTCGGTGGCCACCGCGGCGGCAGCCTGTGCGGTGGGCAGTCCGGCTCGCAGGCAGGCCGCGAGCAGATCGAGCGCCGAGGCGACACCCAGCACGTCCGGATCGGCCGGATACGCCGACGGCACCGGCGGTTCCGCCGACGTCGAGTCGCGCATCCAGCGCAGTCTGCGCACCGCGCCGCCCCGACCCGGCAGGACCAGCAGGGCGAGGGCCGCCAGCACAGCGACAGCCGGACTCATCGCAGCACCTTGCCCGCGATGGCATCGGACCACAGCAGACCGGCACAGGTGAGCGCGGAACCCAACGGCAGCAAAGCCGTTCCCGCCGGGGACAGGAACAGTACCCGCAGTGGGGCCGCGCCCATCAGCTGTCCGAGGCCGATACCGAGCACCGGCAGTAGGGCCAGCACCACCGCTGTCGCCCGGGCTCCGGCCAGCGCCGCGGCGGTGCGGTCCCGGAAGCGCTTGCGACCCAGTAGATCCAGACGGGCGGCCGTCAGCAGCTCGGCCAATGCGAGACCGTACCGTTCCGCCACCCGCCAGGCACCGGCCACCCGGGACAGTTCTCGAGCCACCACCGAATCGGGGCGGCGCAGGCCCTCAGCGCCGGACCCTCCCAGCCGGCTGCGCGCGGAGCTGACCGCGAAGGCCCTGGCCACCTCACCCTCGGTCTCGACGGCCGCCACCGCGGCCGCCGCGCTCGGGTGCGCGCCAATGCGCAGTTCACCGATCACCGCCTCCAGCCCCTCCAGGAGCTGCGCGGTGGCGGCGATCCGCGACCGCTCCCGACGGGTACGCCGAGAGCGGATCACAAGGGTCGCGGACACCAGCAGACCCGCCAGAACCGGTCCGGGACCGGCGAACAGAAGCAGGGGCGCGGCGGCGAGCGGCAGAGCACGAACGGTCCAGGTGCACTGCGCCTTTCGCGCGAGCGCAGGTTGATCGAACAACCTGTTCATCCGTCGCCGGGCGATGGGCGGCGGCAACACGAACAGCGCGAGCGCGACACACGCCAGCACGGACGCGGGCTGGCCGATGGTGGTCGACATCAGTTGCCTTCGCTCATCGACGTTGTCGACTCATCTTGTGCCCCACGGGAATCACTGTTCGAACAGCGACAGCATCCGACGGGCCGGGCCAGCCTGATACCTGGGAACCGCGACCCGTGCACCCCGAATGGATTGCAGCACGGCGCATTACCGACCGGAACCGGGTAGGTCTTCTCCAGACGGACACGTGGAGCCTCCGCGGGCCGCGGGCACCCGCACGAACCCGAGCACTCGTCACTCGCGGGAATCATCAGGGGTCCTTTCGTCGAGCAGGGTCAGCAGGGCGGACGCCGCCGGGGCCGGACGGTCGTCGGCGGTCCATGCGGGTACGAACCGCACCCGGCCGCGGTCGGCCGTGACCAGGCCGATCTCGCGGAGTGTGCGGCGGCCGTCGGGGTGGCGGTGAACGTGCAGGATCACCTGGATCGCCGCCGCCAGCTGGCTGTGCAGGGCGGCCGCGGGCAGGCCGCCGAGGGCGGCCAGCGCCTCCAGGCGGGCCGGGACCTCGCCGGGCGAGTTCGCGTGCACCGTGCCCGCCCCGCCGTCGTGCCCGGTGTTCAGGGCCGTCAGGAGGTCCACCACCTCCGCGCCGCGGACCTCCCCGACGACGATGCGGTCGGGTCGCATGCGGAGCGCCTGGCGGACCAGGTCGCGCATCGTGACTTGGCCCGCGCCTTCGACATTGGCGGGCCGGGCCACCAGCCGGACCACGTGCGGATGCGGCGGCGCGAGCTCGGCCGCGTCCTCGACACAGACGATGCGCTCGGCAGGATCGACCGTGGCCAGCAGACTCGACAGGAGGGTTGTCTTGCCCGACCCGGTGCCGCCCACCACCAGGAACGCGAGCCGGGCGCGAATGATGCGCTCCAGCAGCGACTTCGCATCGGAGTTCACCGCCCCGGCCGCGGCGAGGGCATCCAAGCCCAGGGTGGCGGGCCGCAGCACCCGCAGGGACAGGCAGGTGCCGCCGTGTGCGATCGGCGAGAGCACCGCGTGCAGTCGGACGCCGAACGAATGCCCCTGTGCCGCGCCGATTCCCGGCAGTCGACCGTCCACCCACGGCTGCGCGTCGTCCAGCCTGCGCCCCGCCGCCAGTGCGAGCCGCTGGGCCAGCCGCCGCACCGCCGCCTCGTCCGGGAATCGGATCGAGGTGCGTCGCAACCCCCGCCCGCGATCCACCCACACCGACTCCGGTCCGGTGACCAGCACATCGGCCACCTCGGGATCGTGCAGCAGCGGTTCCAGCACCCCGGCTCCGGTCATCTCGGTCTGCAGCATTCGCAAGGCGCGCAACAGATCCGTGTCGGCCAGCACCCCGCCCGCCTCGGTCCGGATGGCCGCCGCCACCCGCGCCGGATCCGGGTCGGCGGCCCCGTCGGCCAGCCGTTCCCGCACCCGCTCCAGCAGTTCGGCCGTCACCAGCTCACTCATCGCGCACCTCCACATCGAACGCGAGCCACCGGCAGCCCGGCCCGGACCCGATACGGCAGTAGGTCAACCGCCCGGCGGTCGACCGCGCGTGCGCCAGCGGACCGCCGCCCGATGCCTGTGGCGTCCCCGCATCCGGCCAGATGCCCACGAGCACCCGCTGCAATCGGCAGCGCCCGCATCCCGGCGTCATCGGCCCACCTGTGCTGACGCCTGCGACCCCGCATGGGTGCCACGCGTCCGGGCGACACTCCACCAGAACGGGCCCGGGTGGCGCGCGACGCGGTCGTGGCCGGGACCACCGGTGAACAAGGCCGTCAGCGCGGATTCAGCGGCGGTGCGGAGCGGACCACGACGACGCACGGTGAGGCCACCCCGCTCCAGGCGCTCGGTCAGCCCCGGCTGGGAGGGAACGGCCGACAGCAGTGGCAGCGCGAGGGTCTCCGCGATATCCGTGGGCGCGAGGCCGCCCGGGGCCGGTCCACGGATGATCAAGCGCACATGCGGGTTTCGGGCCTTCAGGTAGGCCGCTGCGGATTCCGCCGCGGCGATCGAACGGAGTCGCGCCTGCGTCACCAGCACCACCAGATCCGCCAGATCGAGAACTTGGTCCGTGTGCGGACCATGGTCGCTGGACAGGTCGGCGACCACCAGATCACCGGCCGCACGACCACCCTCCAGGACGGCACGCACCGCAGCCGGCGCCAGCGGCGAATTCGCTCCACCGCCATCCACCCACGCGCCGCTCGACGTGTCCGATCCGGAGCCGAGTTCGGTTGCCACTCCGGAGATTCCGGAGTAACCGGCCATCACTCCTCGATCGATTTCACAGCCCTCCGCATCGAGTTCCCCTGCGGGAGCGGCTCTTCCACAGGAGAGGACGGCCAGCCCCGAGGTGACGGGCAACGCCTGGTGCAGCGCCGAGGCGGCGACCCGGCCGTGTTCGATGGTGAGGTCGGGCCACCGCAGGCCCGCGTGCTTCTCCAGACCGAGCAGCAGATCGAGGCCGCCGCCGTAGGGCGCGCAGTCGACGAGCAGGGTGCGGTCGCGGAAACGCCCTGCGGCGGTGAGGGCTACGGCGGCGGCGAGCACCGAGGCGCCCGCACCGGCGCCCGCCCCCGCGACCGCGAGGACCGCGCCGTCGCCGGGACGGCGGCCGTCGTGGGCGGCGAAGGCGGCGATCAAGGCGTCGGCCGCGGCGGGCAGGGGAAGGACTTGTTCGGCGCCCGCCGCGGTGGCGGCTTGCCAGTCGAGCAAACTCGGCTCGCCGTCGGTCACCAGGAGGATCCCCGAGCGGCGGGGGTGCCCGGCGGATACGCAGCTATGCGCGGCGGCGGTATCGAGGACGATGACGGACGCGGCTGTCCAGGGGTGTCGACCCGGGGGCGGCACGCGTTCGTCGAGCGGGCGGTCGGCCGCGGCGGCGATACGGCGGATCTCCTCGCGCAGACGGGGATCGGCGACCAGTGCGAGCGCGGGTGGGGTGGCGACATCGGAGTTCATGCAGGTCAGCGTCGCCCGAATGACGAAGCGACGACAGCGGCCCGACGGCGAGTGTGGATAACACGCGGCCTGTGGACAATTCGGGAAGTGTGGGCGGATCCGAAACCGCCTGAAAATAGAGGACGGCCCCAGCCGGGGGGGGAGGAGGCTGGGGCCGTCGGGTTCAGCCCCGGGGGGTCGGGCTGAACGCGCCTGGACCATGTCCAGGTAACTGCGATACTACACCCAAGCCCCGGCCGTATTGCAAGTCCGCCCGGCGAGTCTTTTTCCCGTCCTGACCGCCCGGCTTCCCGCTGGCTAACCCCGACGAACCCCAGTTCAAACGTGACGTCGACCATGGCCGCCGACCGCGTCGCATGAAGGACCCCGGCGCATCGAGGACCCGCGCGGGACGACCCACGACGCCCGCCGCGCGACCCGGAACCATATCCTGGACCCGTGACAGCCGAACGCGGACGAGTCGCCGCCTTCTTCGATCTCGACAAGACGGTGATCGCCCGGTCGAGCGCCTTCGTCTTCAGCAAGCCGTTCCTGGACCAGGGCCTGCTCAGCCGGCGCGCGGTGCTGGAGAGCAGCTACGCGCACTTCCTGTTCCTGCTGTCCGGCGCCGATCACGACCAGATGGAGCGCATGCGCGAGCACCTCACCAAGATGTGCGCGGGCTGGGATGTCGACCAGGTGCGCTCGATCGTCGCCGAGACCCTGCACGACATCGTGGACCCGCTGATCTACGCCGAGGCCGCGGATCTCATTGCGGACCATCGGATTCGGGGACACGACGTGGTGATCGTCTCCGCCTCCGGCGAGGAGGTGGTGGCCCCGATCGCGGCCGCCCTGGGCGCGGACCACTTCGCCGCCACCCGGATGGTGATCGAGAGCGGCCGGTACGCGGGCGAAGTGGAGTTCTACTGCTACGGCCCCGGCAAGGTCGAGGCGATCGAAAAGCTTGCCGCGCAATACGATTACGATCTGGACCGCTGTTACGCCTACTCCGACTCGGTGACCGATCTGCCGATGCTGGAGGTGGTCGGTCATCCGACCGCGGTGAACCCGGACCGGGGTCTGCGGCGCGAGGCCGCCGCCCGCGGCTGGCCGGTGCTGGCCTTCTCGAACCCGGTGTCGCTGTGGGCCCGGATCCCGGCGCCGACGACCACCACGGTGGCCGCGACGGTCGCGGTCGGCTTGAGCGCGGTGGCGGCCGGGGCGCTGAGTTACCGGCTGCTGCGCCGTCGTCGCTGACCCGGTCATTCGTCCGAAATACCGGGCGTGAAACGAGACGGACACGCCGGGATTGGAAAGTTTCCGCAGGTCTTGATGTGACGGCGGTCACGGGGTAACAATGGAGGCACGGAAGGACGGAAGGCCAAGATCGGATCGGAAGAGAAGATTCGACCTCCCATCCCACCCTTCCCAGCACGGACACCAGGCACCCACGCGGAGCACGCCGCGACAAGGGCACGGATAGTTGTGGGCCTGCGTTATCCAGGATTTCGACGGCGAGGGCCTCGCATCCAATGCGGGGATGAACCACCGGATCCCGGAGAGCTCGCCGAGGCCGAAGAGAACACAACCCGAAAAGCACGCTTGGTAACCAGGTAGTCCGTGCTAGCGGGCGGTGAGGTCGCAATCGCGACAACGCCGCCCGCTCTTAATGCGTGTGAGACCTCGAATTACGGTGGGGCACACGCATTTTCGATGCCAGGGGTGTTTACCCCGAGGCCGCGTCCGCGATCGAGCGGGCTTCGCGCGCGCCGTCCTCGAGCGCGCCGCAGGTGAAGATCACCCAGCCGCCGACCCCGTCGGCGGTGCCCATGCCGAAGGAGGCCGCCGCGTCCAGGTACGCCTGACGGCGGCGGAGCCAGAAAACCTCGGGGACGCCGAGGCTGTGGGGGTCAAGACCACTGGACACCGCGACGAGCCGGGAGGCGGCCCGGGCGACGATCCCGTCGGCGGTGCCGAAGGGGCGCAGCGAGAGCAGCTCCCCGTGGACGACGGCCGCGATGACCGGCGCGGGCGCTTTGGTCGTGGTGACGGTCTGGGCCAGCAGGTCCAGGCGCTCGGCGACTCCGGGCACATTGCGCGGGCGGCCCAGCTGCTGCTGGTCCTCGACCATGTCGGCCGCGGCGAGCAGGTGCAGGCGGGCCAGAGCCTGGAGGGGCGCGCGCTGCCAGACGCCGACCAGGTTGGTGAGGGCCTCCGCGTCCAGGGCCTGCCCTACCCGCAGCGAACCGGCGAGGATCGGGTCCTCGACATTGCCGTCGGCGGGCAGATCGATGGTGCCGCCCTCGATGGCGGCCGAGGAGCGGGCCGCGCGGACGGCGGCCTCGGCGGCGGTGGTGGGCCAGCCGCGGCGGTTCGCCCGGTGGCGGTGCACCTCGGCGAGAGCGTCACGGGCCTTGTCGGCGGCGTCGCGCACGCCGGGCAGGTCGACGAGGGGCTGCAGCGGGTCGGTCACGAGATACGAGGCTACTGGCTGGTCACCAGCGCCCCGGCCACCACCTCGTACCCCGGGCCCGTCAGCTCACATGCAGATCACGGCCGGGGATGGCTTCGAGCAGGCGCTGGGTATACGGCGACCGCGGGTTCGCGAACAGGTCAATGGTGGGCGCCGATTCGGCCACCTTCCCGTCCTGCATGACCAGGACCGAATCGGCGATCTGCCGCACCACCGCGAGGTCGTGGGTGATGAACAGGTAGGAGAGCCCGAATTCGGCCTGCAGGGTGTTGAGCAGCTCGAGGATCTGGTCCTGCACCAGGACGTCGAGCGCGGACACGGCCTCGTCGCACACGATCAGCTCGGGTTCCAGCGCCAGCGCGCGGGCGATGGCGACGCGTTGCCTTTGGCCGCCGGACAATTCGCGCGGATAGCGGGCGGCGACGGCGGACGGCAGGGCCACCAGGTCCAGGAGTTCCCGGACACGGGCGTCGCGTGACTCGCGGGTGCCGATGCGGTGGGTGCGCAGCGGTTCGGCGATGGCTCGATGGATCGAGTAGGTGGGATCCAGTGACCCGTACGGGTTCTGGAAGATCGGCTGGATCCGCCGCCGGAAGGCGAGCGGCGTCCGGCGGGCGAGTTCGGCGACGTCCTTGCCGTCGAAGTACACCGAACCCGCTGTGGGCGTGTCCAATCCGAGTACCAGGGACGCCACCGTCGTCTTGCCCGAGCCCGATTCCCCCACCAGCGCGGTGGTGGTTCCCCGCCGCAGCCGGAACGAGACGTCCTCGGCCGCAGTGAATTCCGTGTGCTTCCACGGCACCGATCCACGCACCCGATACCGCTTGGTGAGCCCCTCGGCGACCACGATGTCGTCGGGCACGTCGGCCGCTTCGGCGTCGGCCACGTCGATGGCGAGGTCCCGGTAGGCGGCGCGTTCGGTGGTGGTGGCGCTGCGCCGCGCGGCCAGCGAGGGCGCCGCGGCCACCAGTCGTCGCGTGTATTCGTGGCGCGGATCGCGCAGGATCTCCGCGGCCGGTCCGGATTCCACCACCCGCCCGCGATACATGACCACCAGGTGTTCGGCGCGTTCGGCGGCGAGCCCGAGGTCGTGGGTGATGAGCAGCAGCGCGGTGCCGAGTTCGCGGGTCAGTTCGTCGATGTGGTCGAGGATTTGGCGTTGCACGGTGACGTCGAGCGCGGAGGTCGGTTCGTCCGCGATGAGCAGTGTGGGCCGCGCCGAGAGCCCGATGGCGATGAGCGCGCGCTGCCGCATCCCGCCGGAGTATTCGTGCGGGTACTGGCCGGCCCGCCGTTCGGGTTCCTTGATCCCCGCCTCGGCGAGCAGTTCCACCGCTCGCTGCCGGGCGGCACGTCCGCGCGCGATGCCATTGGCGGCCAGGGTTTCCGAGATCTGGAATCCGACCTTCCATACCGGGTCGAGGTTGGACATGGGGTCCTGCGGCACGAATCCGATCCCGTTGCCGCGCACCGCGACCAGCTCCGACTCGGATGCTCCCGCGAGATCCCGCCCCTGGAACAGGATGCTGCCGGATTCGACGCGCCCGCCGCCGGGCAGCAGTCCGATGACCGCGTGCGCGGTGGTGGATTTCCCGGACCCGGACTCCCCCACGATGGCCACGGTCTGGCCGGGGTACACGGTGAGGTTCACCCCGCGCACCGCCTCGACCCGGTTGTCGCCGGATCCGAAACACACTCGCAGGTCCCGGATGTCGAGCAGGGGCTCGGTCATCGTCGCTCCTTGGGGTCGAGTGCGTCGCGCAGGGCGTCGCCGAGCATGATGAAGCCGAGCACGGTCAATGCCAGCGCGGTGGCCGGGTAGAACAGGATGAGCGATCCGGCGCGCAGTTGCCGCTGTCCGGCCGCGATGTCCGCGCCCCAGGAGACTTCGGTGGGCGGCAGTCCGACGCCGAGGAACGACAGGGTGGCCTCGGTGACGATGAAGACGCCCAGCCAGATGGTGGTCACGACGATGACCGGTCCGAGCGCGTTGGGGATGATGTGCCGCACCAGGATCCGGAATCGCGACACCCCGAGCGCCTCGGCCGCGAGCACGTAGTCGCTGCCCTTGGCGGCGAGCACGGAGCCGCGGGCGATGCGCGCGACCTGCGGCCAGGTGAAGGCCGCGAGGATGGCGATCACCACCCAGATGGTGCGGTGCCCGGCCAGCTGCATGAGGACGATGGCGGCCAGCATGAGCGGGATGGCGTACACGATCTCGGCGATCCGGGAGATGATCGAATCCAGCGGTCCCCCATAGAATCCCGCGAGCGCGCCGAGGCTGCCGCCGACGAGCAGGAACAGCAGGGTGGCCCCGACGCCGGTGAGCACGGAGGCCCGCGCGCCGTAGATGGTGCGGGCGTAGATGTCGCAGCCTTGCAGGTCGTAGCCGAACCAGTGGTCCCGATTCGGCGGGGCGAGACTGAAATCCACCACGCAGTGCCGCGGATCCTGTCCGGTGAACAGCCCCGGGAAGACGGCGACCAGCAGCACCAGCACGATGATGGCCATCGAGACCAGGAACAGCGGCTTGCGGCGCAGCTGCCGCCAGGCCGAGCCCCAGAATCCGGCGGGCGCGCCGTGCACGTCGACCCGGTCGGTGGCGACCACTTCGACGGCGTCGGGCGGCGCCACCCAGCGTTCCTGGCCGGGTCGCGGATCACGCCGGGGCGGTGAGGTTTCGGGCATGTCGGCGCTCCCGTCAGGCATAGCGGATCCGCGGGTCGAGCACGGCGTAGAGCAGGTCCACGATCAGGTTGGAGAGCAGGAAGATGACGATGAGCGCGGTCACGAAGGACACCACGGTCGGCGCCTCGCCGCGCACCACGGCCTGGTAGAGGGTGCCGCCGACGCCGGGGATATTGAAGATGCCCTCGGTGACGATGGCCCCGCCCATGAGCGCGCCCAGGTCGGCGCCGACGAAGGTGACCACCGGGATCAGCGAGTTGCGCAGGATGTGCACCACGACCACCCGCCGCCGCGGCAGGCCCTTGGCGGTGGCGGTGCGCACGAAGTCGGCGTCCTTGTTCTCCGCCACCGAGTTCCGGGTCAGCCGCAGCACGTAGGCGAAGGACAGCGAGGCGAGGACCAGCGCGGGCAGGACGAGCCGCGGGATGCTCACGTCGGAGCCGACGGTGACGGGCGCGAGATGCCAGGTGACGCCGAACAGGAACTGGGCCAGGAATCCGATCACGAAGATGGGCATGGCGATCACGAGCAGGCTGAGCACCAGCATGGTGGAGTCGAACCAGCCGCCCTTGCGCAGTCCGGCGATCACGCCGAACGCGATGCCGAACACGGCCTCGAAGAACACCGCGAGCAGCGCCAGCCGGAAGGTGATCGGGAAGGCGCGGGCGAGCACTTCACGTACGGGCCGTCCCGAGTACGAGGTGCCGAAGTCGAGGGTCACGATGCCCTTCAGGTAGTGCAGGTATTGCCACCAGAACGGTTTGTCCAGACCGTATTGCGCTTTCAGCTGCGCTTCCAGCGCCGGTGTCAGCGTGCGCTGCCCGGCCAGCGCCGTGACCGACCCGCCGGTGACCTTCCAGATCAGGAAGTAGATGAGCAGCGTCGCGCCGAAGAACACCGGGATCATCTGCAGCAGCCGCCGCGCTATATACCAGGCCATCAGGTCACCTCAGCTCGATGTTCTCGAAGTCGGCCAGGCCGTTCCAGGTCATGACCACATCGCGGACGCGTTTGGAGTAGCCGGCGGAGTTGATGTAGTCGAAGACCGGGATGGTGGGCAGGTCGTGCAGCAGCACGGATTGGGCCTGCCCCACCAGCTTCCACGATTCCTGTTCGGTGGGCGCGGCTTCGGCGGCGGTGAGCAGCCGGTCGAATTCCGGGTTGCTGTAGTCGACGTCGTTGGTCTCCGAGCCGGTCACGAAGCCGGGTTCGAGGAATTGCAGCATGGTCGGGTAGTCGCCCTGCCAGCCGTAGCGGAAGGCCTTGCCGATGGTGCGGTGGACGATCTGGTCGCGCAGTTGCTTGAAGGTCGGGTAGGGCGCGCCGACCGCGTCGATGTGCAGCGTGTTGCGAATGCTGTTGGCCAGGGCGTCGATCCAGGACTGGTGGCCGCCGTCGGCGTTGTAGGCGATCTCGAAGCGCCCGCTCCAGGGCGCGATGGCGTCGGCCTGGCTCCACAGCCGCGCCGCTTCGGCCGGGTTGTAGTCGAGGACGTTCGAGCCGGGCAGATCCGGGTTGTAGCCGGGCAGCACCGCGGAGGTGAAGTCGCGAGCGGGAATGCGGGTGCCGTGGAAGATCTTCCGCCCGATCTGCGCGCGGTCGATGGCCATCGAGAGCGCCTGTCGGCGCAGCCGTCCCTCCTCGCCACCGAAATGCGCCATGTTGGGCTGGAATCCGAGCCACTGGTTCTGCGCGGTCGGGGCCTCGATCGCGCGGTCGCCGAGATCGTGTTTGTAGACGGCGATGGCGCTGTCGGGGATGGTGTCGAGCACGTCGAGGTTGTCGGCCAGCAGATCCGAGTAGGCGGCGTCGAAGTTGGAGTAGAACACGAAGGTGAGGCCCTTGTTGCGCGGCGGCCGCCCACCCCGGTAGCTCTCGTTGGGCACCACGGTGAGCTGGACGTCGTGCTGCCAGGCATTGCCGTCGGCGAATCGGTAGGGGCCGTTGCCGATCGGGTGCTCCCCGAAGGCCTTCATGTCCTTGAAAGCGGCGGCGGGCAGCGGATAGAACGGCGCGTAGGCCAGCCGGGTCCGGAAGTCGATGGTGGGCGCCACCAGGTCGACGGTGAAGTGCAGGTCGTCGACCACCTTCAGCCCCGACATGGTCTGCGCGCGTGGCGGATCCGCCTGCACGTCCGCGAATCCCGCGATCGGCCCGTAGGTGTAGCTCTGCAGTTGCGCGTTGGTGACCAGCGCCCCGTAGTTCCAGGCGTCCACGAAAGAGTGTGCGGTGACGGGTGTTCCGTCGCCGAAGGTCCACCCGGGCTTCAGCGTGATCCGGTAGTGCTGCTGGTCGGTGGTGTCGATGGATTCGGCCACCTCGTCGTGCAGCGCGCCGCGCTGGTCGATGTAGCGCAGTCCCGCGAACAGCCGGTCGACGATGCGCCCGCCGCCGTTCTCGTTGGTATTGGACGGGATCAGCGGATTCTGCGGTTCGCTGCCGTTGACGGCGATCATGTCGCCGTAGGCCGGAGTGACGGCGCATCCGGTCAGGCTCGCGCCCGCGATCAGCGCGAGTACGGCGGCCAGCACGGCGATCCCTCTGATTCTCAACGCGTTCTCCCGCCTCGAGCCGCTGTCGGTGACAGGGACAGTAGTGACCCTCACCGCCCTTGTCAGGGGATCGCATCACCGTGTGTCCCCGGGGCCGCCCCACCGATCGAGACAGCGAAGCCCGGCCCAGGTCACAGTCGGTTAGGGTCGGACGTGGCCGTCGTCACCCACGCGGCTTGCACGCGAGAGAAGAAGAGACGAGATGACCGAGACATCCGCAGACCACCTGGATGCCTATCCGCCCAGCGCTGAGTTCGCGGCCGCCGCCAATGGCGACGCCTCTCTTTATGCTCGATCCCAGTCCGACCGGGAGGACTTCTGGGCCGAGCAGGCGCGCCGCCTGCACTGGCATCAGCCCTTCACCCAGGTGCTGGACTGGACCGACGCCCCCTTCGCCAAGTGGTTCGCCGACGGCAAGCTGAACGTCGCCTACAACTGTGTGGACCGGCACGTACTCGACGGGCACGGCGATCAGGTCGCCATCCACTGGGAGGGTGAGCCGGGCGATTCGCGCGACCTCACCTACGCCGACCTGCTGGCCGAGGTGTCGAAGGCCGCCAACTACCTGACCGGCCTGGGCCTGGTCGCCGGCGACCGGGTCGCCATCTACATGCCGATGGTCCCCGAGGCCATTGTGTCGATGCTGGCGTGCGCCCGCCTGGGCCTGACCCATTCGGTGGTGTTCGCGGGCTTCTCGCCCAGCGCCCTGCGCCAGCGCGTCGACGACGCCGCGGCCAAGCTGGTCATCACCACCGACGGCCAGTGGCGGCGCGGCGCCGCGGCCCCGCTCAAGGCGGCCGTGGACGAGGCGCTCGCCGAGGGCGATTCGACCGTCGAGCACGTGCTCGTGGTGCGCCGCACCGGCCTCGACACCGAGATGACCGAGGGCCGCGACCTGTGGTGGGACGAGACGGTCGCGCTGTCCTCCCCCGAACACGAGGCCCAGGCCTTCGACGCCGAGCACCCGCTGTTCATCCTCTACACCTCCGGCACCACCGGGAAGCCCAAGGGCATCCTGCACACCTCCGGCGGCTACCTGACCCAGGCGGCGTACACCCACCACCAGGTGTTCGACCACAAGCCGGGCCAGGACGTGTACTGGTGCACCGCCGACATCGGCTGGGTGACCGGGCACAGCTACATCGTGTACGGCCCGCTGGCCAACCGCGCCACCGAGATCGTCTACGAGGGCACCCCGAACTTCCCGGACGAGCACCGGCACTGGCAGATCATCGAGAAGTACGGCGTAAGCATCTATTACACGGCGCCGACGCTGGTCCGCACCTTCATGAAGTGGGGTCGCGAGATCCCTGACGCCCACGACCTGTCGAGCCTGCGGCTGCTGGGCTCGGTCGGTGAGCCGATCAACCCCGAGGCCTGGCGCTGGTACCGGGACGTGGTGGGCGGCAACAAGACTCCCATCGTGGACACCTGGTGGCAGACCGAGACCGGCGCCATCATGATCTCCCCGCTGCCCGGCGTCACCTCGGCCAAGCCGGGCGCGGCCATGACCCCGCTGCCCGGTATCTCCGCGAAAGTCGTTGACGAGGAGGGCAATCCGGTCCAGCTGGGCGAGACCGAGGCCAACGGGTACCTGGTGCTCGACGAGCCGTGGCCGTCCATGCTGCGCGGCATCTGGGGCGACAACGACCGCTACGTGGACACCTACTGGTCCCGCTACGCCGAGAAGGGCTGGTACTTCGCCGGCGACGGCGCGAAGCTCGACAAGGACGGGGACCTGTGGGTGCTCGGCCGCGTCGACGACGTGATGAACGTGTCGGGCCACCGCATCTCGACCGCCGAGGTGGAGTCCGCGCTGGTCGGGCACTCGGGCGTGGCCGAGGCGGCGGTGGTCGGCGCGTCCGACGACACCACCGGCCAGGGCATCGTGGCGTTCGTGATCCTGACCGCCGAGGCCAAGGACACCGGCGCGGATCTGATCACCGAGCTCAAGGCCGAGGTCTCCCGCGAGATCTCCCCGATCGCGCGCCCGCGGGAGATCCACGTGGTGCCGGAGCTGCCGAAGACCCGCTCGGGCAAGATCATGCGCCGCCTGCTGCGCGATGTCGCCGAGGGCCGCGAACTGGGCGACACCTCAACCCTGGTGGACCCCAACGTCTTCGAGGCCATCCGGGCCGGCAAGGCGTAACCGGTAGCACCCCGGGCGAGGCCCTCCGATCGCTGATCGGGGGGCCTCGCCGCTGTGGGATGGTCAAGAAGTTCCGGGCAAACCGTTAGAATTGCGCAAAAGGTGTGCCGGGAAGTCTGGTCGGCATGCGGTTGTGCCGTTGATCCCGTCAGTGGTGTGCACGCCGCTGTTCTGTCGAACGTACGGCTGAAAGGTGCACCCGGTGATCACTCAGGTCCGATCGGAGCTCACGCGCTATCTGAGAACCGAAACCTTCGGTGGCGCACTCCTTCTCATCGCCGCCGCGAGCGCGCTCATCTGGGTCAACTCGCCGTGGGGCGCGAGCTACACCACCATGGTCGACACCAAGCTCGCGATTCCCGCCCTCCACCTGGACCTCACGCTGGCCGACTGGACCAAGGACGGCCTGCTCGCCATCTTCTTCTTCGTCGCCGGCCTGGAGCTCAAACGCGAGCTGGTGGTCGGCGAGCTCGCCGATCGCAAACGCGCCACCCTGCCCATCGTGGCCGCGATCGGCGGCGTGATCATGCCCGCGGTCATCGCCATGGTGGTCGGGCACGGCGTGGAGGGCATGGATCGCGGCTGGGCGATCCCGGTCGCCACCGACATCGCCTTCGCGCTGGCCGTGCTGGCCATGACCGGGTCGCGGATCCCGGCCGGCGCCCGGGTGTTCCTGCTCAGCCTCGCCGTGGTGGACGACCTGATCGCCATCATCCTGATCGCGGTGCTGTTCACCACCACCCTGAAGATGCTGTGGCTGCTGATCGCCTTCCTGTGCTTCGCGGGCTGGGCACTGGGCCAGCGGTTCCGGATCGGCACCCCGTTCCTCTATGTGCCGCTGGGCCTGCTCTCCTGGTACGCCCTGCACGAGGCCGGGATTCACGCCACCCTGGCGGGCGTCGCGTGCGGCCTGCTCACCCGGGTGCGCCCGGATCCCGGCGAGGACGAGCACTGCGTGCCCGCCGCCCGGCTCGAGCACTTCTTCCAGCCCATCTCCGCGGCGCTGTGCGTGCCGCTGTTCGCGCTGTTCGCCTCCGGCGTCCCGCTGGATTCGGCCGTGCTGTCGCAGCTGTTCACCAACCGGATGTCGCTGGCCATCATCCTGGGTCTACTGGTCGGCAAGACAGTCGGTATCTTCGGATTCAGTTGGCTCGCCGTGCGGTTGAGGATCGCCGAACGACCGGGAGATCTCGGGTATCGGGACATGTTCGCCCTGTCGGTACTGGGCGCGATCGGCTTCACCGTTAGCCTCTTGGTGGCAGAACTGGCCTTGGAAGACGTCGGCGACGGGTCGGCGGCAGAACTCGCGAAAGCGGCTGTGTTGCTCACGTCTTTGGCGGCTTCCCTGGCCGGTTCGGCGCTACTGTTGCGTCGTGGCCGTGCTCACCAGGCACGACGTGACGAGCGCGCACTGCAAAGTCAAGAGTGACACCGGAACGTACTACCGGGACATGGAGAAGGGTCGAGCAATTGAGCTTCACACAGGGCGGTAACGGCTACGACGGGAACCGCACCCGCACCGTCACCTCGATTCCGTTGTCCGATATCGACGCCCATCAGTCGGCCACCATCGGCAGTCTGGTCCGCGACGCTACCGAGCAGATGTCGACCCTGGTGCGCGCCGAGGTGGAGCTCGCCAAGACCGAGGTCACCGGCGAGATCAAGAAGGGCCTGCAGGGCAGCGTCTTCTTCATCCTGGCGCTGACCATCCTGCTCTTCAGCTCCTTCTT
This sequence comes from Nocardia sp. CA-136227, assembly GCF_050955695.1. NCBI lineage: Bacteria > Bacillati > Actinomycetota > Actinomycetes > Mycobacteriales > Nocardiaceae > Nocardia > Nocardia sp. CA-136227. Next base: position 427,217 of record NZ_CP192081.1, on the reverse strand, counting down.
CTTTTTCTTCTTCCTCGCCGAACTGCTCGACGTGTGGCTGTACCGCTGGGCCGCGTTCCTGGTGGTGTTCCTGCTGATGATCGCGGCGGTCGCGGCCTTCGCGCTGCTCGGCTACCTCAAGGTGCGCAAACTGCGGGCGCCGGAGAAGACCATCGGCTCGCTGAAGGAGACCCAGACACTGCTGTCGAGCAGCTTCAGCCACTCCGACGAGCACGCGGTGGACGCCACGGCAGTCGGCAAGCCCCGGACCTAGACCTTCGATTACGCTCCTTCGGCGTGTCGTCGAAATCGCAGCCGGATCCGTCCGCAGTCCGCTATGACGGGCCGTGGACCCATCGCGACGTGCGCGCCAACGGCATTCGCTTCCACGTCGTCGAGGCCGCGCCCGAACCCGCCCAGCCCGGAACCAGCACGCCGCTGGTGCTGTTGCTGCACGGTTTCGGCGATTTCTGGTGGTCGTGGCGGCATCAGCTGACCGGGCTGGCCGCGCGCGGCTACCGCGCCGTCGCGGTGGACCTGCGCGGCTACGGCGACACCGACAAGCCGCCGCGCGGCTACGACGGCTGGACCCTCGCCGGTGACGTGGCCGGACTGGTCCGGGCCCTCGGGCACACCGAGGCCACCCTGGTCGGGCACGCCGAGGGCGGGCTGGTGTGCTGGGCCACCGCGGTCCTGCACCCCCGGGTGGTGCGGTCCATCGCCCTGATCAGCTCCCCGCACCCGGTGGCGCTGAAAAGAGCCGTGCTGCGCGACGACGCGCAACGCTCGGCCTGGCTGCCCGGCTTCCTGCGCTACCAGCTGCCGCGCCTGCCCGAGCATCGGCTCACCCGCGACGACGGCATCGAGATCGAACTCCAGCTGCGCGACCGGGTCAGCGAACGGTTCTCGGCCACCGAGGAATTCGCCGACACCGCCCGCCGCATGCGTACCGCCATCCGGATCCCCGGTGCCGCGCACTGTGCGCTGGAATACCAGCGCTGGGCCTTCCGCAGCCAATGGCGGCCCGACGGACGGCGATTCATGTCCGCCATGAGCGAGCCCGTGCGGGTGCCGACCCTGGCGATGTACGGCGACCGCGACCCCTATATCCTGCCCGGCACCATCCACCGGGGACGGCAGCTGTCGCCGGAGCGGCAGCTGGTCGAGATTCCCGGCGCGGGTCACTATGCGCACCAGGAGAATCCGGAACCGGTGACCGCGGAGATCGCGAAACTGCTGGCCTGACCGGCCCACCACCGACAACGGCCCCCGGCGAATCAGTTCGCCGGGGGCCGCTTTCGGTCTCGATCAGCTCAGCACACAGCTGCCGGTGCCGACGGCCGTCGACTGGTTCGACGCCGCATCCAGTTCCGGCTTCACCTCGTCGAGGGTCAGCACGTACCCGGTGTCGTCGTCGGTGACGGCCGCGCCGAACACCACGCCCAGGATCCGGCCATCGGTATCCACCAGCGGACCGCCCGAGTTACCGGCCCGGACCTGACCGCGGATGGTGTACACCTCACGCTTGACGTCGGCGTCGCGGTAGATGTTGGGGCCCTTGAGGTTCAGCGTCTCGCGCACCCGGGCCGCGCTGGCCGTGTAGCGCCCGCCGCCGGGGTAACCGAGCACGATGGAGCTCTCGCCCGTGCCGGCGTCCTTCGGGGCCAGCGCCAGCGGCTGGGCGTTGAGGCCCGGCACCGCGAGGATCGCGACGTCCTTCTGCGAATCGAAGAGCACCACGGTCGCCGGCAGCGCGCCGCGCGCGGTGTCCACGCTGACGCTGTTGGTGCCCGCCACCACGTGCGCGTTGGTCATGACCCGCTCCGGGGCCACCACGAAGCCCGAACCCTCCAGCTGCCGTTGGCAACTGGGCGCGATGCCGCGGATGCGCAGCACGCTGCCCTGCAACTGCTGGGCGATGGGCAGCTGCAGCACGCTGGCGTCGGGCGGCTCCACCGCGGTGATCGGGACATGCCCGAACGGGCCGATGACGTCCGGCAGCCCGGAGGTGTTGAGCAGGTTGGAGAAGTCGGTCGGCACCCGCCGCAGCCAGTCCGGCGCGACATGGTCGACATTGCGCAGCACCTGGGAGTTGGTGACCGCGGCCGCGATGCCCGGCTGCGAGGAGTTGGTCAGCGGCAGCGCCAGCAGCCACGCGGTGGCCAGCACCGCCACCGCCTGCAGGCCCGCGCCCACCACGCTGTCCACGCTGCGGGTGAACGGATCCCGCATGCCGCCGCGCGCGGCCCGCCCGAGCACCATGCCCGCGACCTCGCCGATGATCACCAGCGCCACGATGAGCAGCACGCCCACCAGCACCCGCGTCCGGCCCTCGCTGAGGTGCTTCAGAATGTGCGGCGCGATCAGGATTCCGGCCACCGCGCCCAGGATGACGCCCAGGAAGGCGAGCGCCGAGGCGACCGCGCCCTGCCGCCACCCGGAGGTGGCCGCGAGCAACGCCAGAATGATGATGCCGAGGTCGAGCCAGCCAGAGGCGCTCATAATGTCATCCCTACCGCGGCCAGCGAGGCCTGCAGATCACGTACATCGTGATGGTCCCATTCGTGTTCCCACCCGGATACCGCCAGCAGTCCGGCGAGCACGCCGGCGGTGAACCCCCACACCAGCATTCCGTCCACGGTGAACGCCGGGCCCATATAACCCAGCGGATGCCGCACCACGAAACGATTGGCCGGATCGATGAGCTCCGTCACCGGCACCCGCGCCACCCGGGCCGCCTCGGTCTCGCTCACCACGCCTACCGCGCCGGGCGTGCGCCAATAGGCGACCACCGGCGTCACATCGAACCGCGACGGCGGCACGAAGATCTTGGGCAGCACCGCGAGCGGCTCCACGCTCGCCGGATCGAGGCCGGTCTCCTCGTTGGCCTCGCGCAGGGCGGTGCTGATCGGGCCGTCGTCCTGCGGCTCCACCCCGCCGCCGGGGAACGCCACCTGGCCGCTGTGCTGACGCAGGGTGGCGGCACGCTGGGTGAGCAGCACGTCGGCGTCGGCCGGAAGTCCGCCCGGCGTAGCGGGATCCGCCTCCGGGGATCCGCCGAACAGCACCAGCACGGCCGCGTCCCGGGGCCGGGTCGCGGCGGCGGCGAAGCGCCGCATGGCGCTGCGGCGCAGGACCGGGTTCACGCCGGTGGGGTCGGCCGGATCATGCTCGGCCACCCCGCGTAGCCAGGCCGGAATCCCATTGCTGGACGCCTCGAGTCTCATCACCACACCCTCACCGAAAACCGCGGACCGGCCGCGCTCACGCCCGGACTCCCAATTCGGCCGCGACGGTATCGGATATGTCCTCGACGCTGCGGAACGGGCGCACCACGACTTTGGCAACGGTGCCGTCCGCGCGCAACAGCACCGAGATCGGCAGCACGGCGGGCGCTCCGACGGCGGCGCGGACCTTGGAGTTCGGATCCACGACACCCGGCAGGTGGATGCCCAGCCCGCTCAGCCGCGACAGCGCCTTGCCGGTGCCGGGATCGCTGTGCACGGTCAGCACGGTGAGCGCGGTCCCCGCCTGCTGCGAGAACTGTTGCAGCAGGGGCAGTTCCTCCGCGCACGGGCCGCACCAATAGGCCCACAGGTTGATCAGGGCGGGCTTGCCCGCCAGCGCCGCGACCAGGTCCACGGGCTTGCCGTCGGCCAGGCAGTCCAAGGTGATGCCACGCAGCGGGGTGTCGCCGACGGGCGCGCCGGTGGGCAGCGGGCAGGACGCCAGCGCGGCCGCGGCCCGATCTGCCTCGGCGACCGCCGGTTCGGCGGGGACGGTGGTCGACCCGGTGGCGGTGCTCTTGTCATCGGTGCGGGTGAGCTGCGGCCACAGCGCGACGACGGCCGCCACGGCGACGATCACCGCCACCAGGACCCAGCGCCACCAGGTGTTGCCCCGCGTCGCCTCGGCGCTCACAGGCCGACCAGTTCGAGAAGGTGCTCGGTCTCCGGGCCCTTCACGAGTTTGGCGGCCTCGGCCGGATCGGTCGGCCCGGTCCCGAAGGACGGGCAGTCGTTGGCCAGCAGGCAGGCGCCGCACGCGGGCTTGCGGGCATGGCAGACGCGGCGGCCGTGGAAGATCACCCGGTGCGAGAGCATGGTCCAGTCCCGGCGCTCGATCAGCGCGCCGACGGCGTGCTCGACCTTGACCGGATCCTCCTCGGCGGTCCAGCCCCAGCGCCGCACCAGCCGCCCGAAGTGGGTGTCGACGGTGATGCCGGGGACCCCGAAGGCATTGCCGAGAACGACATTCGCGGTCTTGCGCCCGATCCCGGGCAGGGTGACGAGCTCGTCCAGGGTGCCGGGCAGTTCTCCGTCGAATCGCTCGACCAGTTCCTGGCCGAGCCCGATCAGCGAATTGGTCTTGTTCCGATAGAAGCCGGTCGGCCGGATGTACTCCTCCAGCTCGGCGCGATTGGCCTCGGCGTAATCGCGTGCGCTGCGGTACTTCACGAACAATGCCGGTGTGGTCTGGTTCACCCGCACATCGGTGCACTGCGCGGAAAGAATTGTGGCGACCGCCAATTCGAGCGGCGTAGTGAAATCAAGCTCACAGTGCGCGTCCGGGAACTCCCGAGTCATTTCCCGATACATCCGCCGCGCGCGCCTGACCAGGCCGGTCCGAGTCTCTTTGTCGCGCTTGCGCGCTTTGGCCGGGCGCGTGAACGATGGCGCATCCGCGACAACGACCGCGGCCTCGGCAGGAACCGTGGCAGCGTCCGATTTCGCTGTCGCGAGGCCCGAATTATCCGGGTCTGCCCCGCTCAGGGCCGCGTTGGATTCAGTGACACGCACGCGTCCACCTTACGGAACCCGCACTCCGTCACAACCGGCCAGCGGGCCTCCCGTGTTCCATCTGAGACCTTCGGCGTGTTTACTGCTGCCTATGCAAGGACTCGCTGTGGTGCTGTTTCCGATAGCGCTGATGCTGTTCGCGTTGGTGATGGAACGGGTCGAGAATCGACTGCGCAAGTTGCTCGAACCCGACCCGGAGGTCCAGCAGTACCTCGATCGAGCCACGAATGCCGAGGTCAGCGATCTGACCAAGCTGGGATTGCCGGCCGCCGCCGCGCGGCCCCGGCGGGCCCGGCCCGCGGCCAAGGGAATGGACGTCGCGCAGGCCAGCTGACCCGGGCGGGTCGGCGGTCGGGTGGTCCGGTGGCTTCGAGCCCCGGACCACTTTTTACGATCTTCATGACGCCGGTCTCACGGCGTGTCGTAGATTCGTATGAAGCGTGTCGCACGTTGCGTTGTGTGTCGCGTACTGGGGCTCCGCGTATCCGAGTATCAGCTCGGCGCGTGGTGTCTATCACTACCCGGCGGTAATGCAAAGTAGACTGCACTGTCGGCCGAGTCGTTTCGGTCCAGGACAGAGCCATTTCCCATAAGGAGCACATTCGTGGACGAGGCCCTCGCCAGAGCAGGCATCTTCCAAGGCGTCGAGCCCACCGCGGTGGCCGCTCTCGCCAAACAACTACAGCCCGTTGATTTTCCGCGCGGCCACGTCATCTTCAACGAGGGTGAGCCCGGCGACCGGCTGTACATCATCACCTCGGGCAAGGTGAAGATCGGCCGCCGCTCCCCCGACGGCCGGGAGAACCTGCTGACGATCATGGGCCCGTCCGACATGTTCGGCGAGCTCTCGATCTTCGACCCGGGCCCGCGGACCTCGACGGCCACCACCGTCACCGAGGTCAGAGCCGTCACCATGGACCGGGACGCGCTCAAGGCGTGGATCGACCAGCGTCCGGAGATCGCCGAGCAGCTGCTGCGGGTGCTCGCCCGCCGCCTGCGGCGCACCAACAACAACCTGGCCGACCTGATCTTCACCGACGTGCCGGGTCGTGTCGCCAAGGCGCTGCTGCAGCTCGCCCAGCGCTTCGGCACCCAGGAAGCGGGCGCCCTGCGGGTGACCCACGACCTGACCCAGGAAGAGATCGCCCAGCTGGTCGGCGCCTCCCGCGAAACCGTGAACAAGGCCTTGGCCGACTTCGCGCACCGCGGCTGGCTGCGGCTCGAGGGCAAGAGCGTGCTGATCTCCGACTCGGAGCGACTGGCGCGCCGCGCTCGCTGACGCGAGACGGACAAACGAATACGTCGAAGGATCGGGCATCACCTCCGTAGCGGTGCCCGATCCTTTCGCGTTTCCGTGCGAACCGTGTGCCTAGCCCTGCGAACGCAGGTAGGCCAGCTGGGCTTTCACCGAACTGCGCGCGGCGGGCCAGAGCCGCTTGTCGACATCGGCGTAGACCTCGGCGACGATCTGCAGGGATTTGGCGTTGGGGCCCAGCTTCTCCAGCGCCGCGCGCACCTGGTTCAGGCGCTCCTCGCGGTGCGCGATGTAGTAGCGGATGACCGGTTCGGCATCCGGATGGTCCGGGCCGTGCGCCGGGAGCAGGGTACGGCCGGGAGCCACCGACACCAGGCGATTCAGCGAATCCAGGTACGCGGCCAGCGCGCCGTCGGAGGATTCGAGGACCGTGGTCCCACTCCCCAGGACGGTGTCGCCGGTGAGCAGGACTCGCTCGTCGTCCGGGCCGTCGACCAGAAAACTCAGGGAATCCCCGGTGTGACCGGGGGTGGCGAGCACGGTGATGCGCACGCCGGCCGCCTCGATGACCTCACCGTCGGCCAGGACCGTGCCCGAGCCGCGCAGGAAGTCGGAGCCCTTGGCGCGCACCGGGGTTCCGGTGGCCTTCACCAGGTGGTCGATGCCGCCCGTGTGATCCGCGTGCTCATGGGTGATCAGGGTCAGCACGATCTCGCCGCCGGTCGCGCGGACCAGCGCCTCGGTGTGCTTGCGATCCTTCGGACCCGGGTCCACCACAACGTATTCCGTGGCGCCGGGGGCGCGGAGCAGCCAGGTGTTGGTGCCCTGCAATGTCATTCCGCTGGGGTTGTCGGCCAGGACGACGGCGGCGGACGGAGTCACTTGCCGCAGTTGTTCGTACGCGGGGTGGGTGAGCGTCATACTTTTCCGTCCTAATGCACCGCGCGTGATGCGTCCAGTGTTGGACGCATCACGCTTTCGACTGTGCCCCAAGCATTTCGGGGTTATCGCACCTCGGCGATGAGCTCCACCTCGACCGGGGTGTTCAGCGGCAGCTCGTTGACTCCGACCGCGGAGCGGGCGTGCACCCCGGCCTCGCCGAGGACCGCGCCCAGCAGCTCGGACGCGCCATTGATGACCAGCGGCTGACTGTTGAAACCCGCCGCCGAGGCCACGAAGCCGACCACCTTGACGATGCGCACGACATTGTCGAGGCCGACCAGGTCGTGCACCACCGCGAGCGCGTTGAGCGCGGCCAGCTTGGCCATCTCCGCGCCCTGCTCGATGGTGATCTCGGCGCCGAGCTTGCCGGTCAGCGGCAGTTCGCCGTTGACGAACGGCAGCTGGCCGGAGGTGTAGACGTAGTTGCCGGTCCGGACGCCCGGCACGTACACCGCGACCGGCTTCGGCGCGACCGGCAGTTCGAGTCCGAGCTCCTTCAGGTTCTCGGCCCAGGTCATCAGTTCTTCGCCCGCTTCAGGTAGGCGACGTGCTGTTCACCGGTCGGTCCGGGCAGCACGGTGACGAGTTCCCAGCCGTCGGAACCCCACTGGTCGAGGATGGCCTTGGTGGCATGGGTCAACAGGGGCACCGTCGCGTACTCCCACACGGTCACTTCACTCATGCGCTGAGAGTAGCCCCGGCCGCGTTCCCCCAGTGCTGCACCCCATCTGCCTCCGCTTCGCTACGGCTGTTCGCGGCCCTCGTAACCTCGGCCTTCCCTCCTCCGCTCCTTCGCTCCGCTCCCGTTTCCGCTCCAAGCGCGGGGAGGCGGAGCGCAGTCCAGGCCGAGGCGGGCCGCGAACCAGAAGTGGTGTATCAGACAGTTTGTCGCGCCTGTGGGCAGGAATACGGAACGAGTTATAGGCTCGCGAGCGTGGGAGTACCGATAGCAGTGCCCGTTTCGGTTGAGCCGGGGGTCGAGGCAGGTTGGCCGGAGCGGGCGGACAAGGCCCGCCTGCATTACGTATCCGGGAAGGGGGGCACCGGGAAGTCGACGGTCGCCGCGGCGCTCGCGCTGGCACTGGCCGCCGGGGGGCGCCGGGTGCTGTTGGTCGAGGTCGAGGGCAGACAGTCCATCGCGCAGCTGTTCGATCTGCCGCCCTTGCCGCCCACCGAGACTCGCATCGCCACCGCGGACGGCGGCGGCGAGGTGATGGCGCTGGCCCTCGACGTCGAGCACGCCTTCCTGGAATACCTCGACATGTTCTACAACCTGGGCTTCGCCGGCCGGGCCATGCGCCGGGTCGGGGCCATCGAGTTCGTCACCACCATCGCGCCGGGCCTGCGGGACGTCATCCTCACCGGCAAGATCAAGGAATGCGCGGTGCGGGCCGACAAGTCCGGCAAGCCCGCCTTCGACGAGATCGTCATCGACGCGCCCCCGACCGGCCGGATCGCCAGCTTCCTGGACGTCACCCAGGCCATGGCCGACATCGCCGGCGGCGGGCCGATCGCCTCGCAGGCCGAAGGCGTGTCCAAGCTGCTGCACTCCGAGCAGACCATGATCCACCTGGTCACGCTGCTGGAGGCGCTGCCGGTGCAGGAGACCGCCGACGCGGTCGCCGAGCTCACCGCCAACGACCTGAACATCGGCACGGTCATCGTGAACCGGGCCAGCGAGGGCTACCTGCCGCGCAACGTGCGCGAACGGGCCGCCCTCGGCGAGGTCGACGTCGACGCCCTGAAGGCCGGGCTCGCCGAGGCCGGGGTCACCTTGTCCGAGGCCGATTTCCAGGGCCTGATCACCGAGACCGTCGAGCACTCCGCACGCCTGGCCGCCCAGGACGAGAGCGCCGCCGAGCTGTCCCAGCTCGACATCTCGCGGCTGTACCTGCCGTCGCTCACCGACGGCATGGATCTGGGCGGGCTCTACGAGCTGGCCGAAGTCTTGAGCGCGCAGGGGGTTCGCTAGTCATGGTCGTTCCGGCAGGCACTGTGCCCCTGGATATCTCGAAGATCATCGCCGACCCGTCGGCGCGGATCGTGGTGTGCTGCGGTTCCGGCGGCGTCGGCAAGACCACCACGGCCGCGGCCATCGCGCTGCGCGCGGCCGAGGCCGGCCGCAAGGTCGTGGTGCTGACCATCGACCCGGCCCGCCGCCTGGCCCAGTCACTGGGCGTCAGCGATCTGGGCAATGTGCCGCAGAAGGTCGAGCTGGGGCCGGAGGCCGAGGGCGAACTGTTCGCCATGATGCTGAACATGCGCCGCACCTTCGACGACATGGTGCTCGAGCACACCACCCCGGACAAGGCCGAGCAGATCTTCGCCAACCCGATCTACCAGACCGTGGCGTCCTCCTTCGGTGGCACGCAGGAGTACATGGCCATGGAGAAGCTCGGGCAGCTCGCCGCCAAGCGGGAATGGGACCTGATCGTGGTCGACACCCCGCCCTCGCGGAACGCCCTGGACTTCCTGGACGCGCCGAAGCGGCTGGGCAACTTCCTCAACGGCAAGATGATCCGGGTCATCATGGCCCCGGGCCGCGGCGTCGGGAAGTTCGTCGCGGGCGCCATGAGCCTCGCCCTGCGCGGTGTCTCGACCATCGTCGGCGGCCAGCTTCTCAAAGACGCCAGTGTCTTCTTGCAGTCACTGGAATCCATGTTCGGCGGCTTCCAGGATCGGGCCGACCGCACCTACGCGATGCTGTCCCGGCCGGGCACCCACTTCCTGGTGGTGGCCGCGGCCGAACCGGACGCGCTGCGTGAGGCCAGCTTCTTCGTGGACCGGCTCTCGACCGACAAGATGCCGATGGCCGGACTGGTGCTCAACCGCACCCACCCGGTCCTGAGCTCGATGTCCGCCGAGCAGGCGCAGGTCGCTGCGGATCGCCTGGTGCCGGAATCCGAGAACGGTGCGACGCCGGAACCCGAGGTGGAGACGCCGGAGGCGCTCGCGGCCGCGGTGCTGCGCATCCACGCCCATCGGGCCGCCACCGCCAAGCGGGAACAGCATCTGCTGCACCGGTTCACGGGCGCTCACCCGAGCGTGCCCATCGTGGCCGTCACCGCGCTGCCCTTCGAGGTGGCCGATCTGGAGGCGCTGCGCGCCGTCGGTGACCAGCTCGTCGAGGCCGGCGACAAGCCCGCCTGACGCGGACCCGCCGAGCCCTCGGCTCGGTTTTCGGCTTTCGACCCTTTGGTTTGAAATGCCCGATCCGACCCCGGACACGGATCGAGCCCGCTCCCGCGGGCTCGATCCGTTCTGCTTATAGGGGGGATCTAGGTAAGGGATACTCGCTTACATCGCTACCTTCTGTGATCGCTGGACGCGGAAGAAGTCCGCCCAGCTCGTCACCTCCGGGTGCTGCTTCAGCAGCGCACGGCGCTGCCGCTCGGTCATACCGCCCCACACACCGAACTCGACTCGGTTGTCGAGGGCGTCAGCACCGCACTCCATCAGCACCGGGCAGTGCCGGCAGATGGTTGCGGCCTTGCGCTGTGCCGCGCCACGCACGAACAGCTGGTCGGGATCCACTTCCTTGCATCGGGCCTGGGAAACCCAGGCGATTCTCGCTTCGGCCTGCTCCACGTCCAATCGAGCGATCGGGGTAGTCATGTGCATTTGGTGTGCCCCTTTGCAGTCCGAACACCGGGTCACGGCGCTCCAGAATCGCGAGTGCAGCGCGCAGTTACCCAACCCCACTGCGTTCTGCACCACATTCCACTTTGAGTGTTAGCTCTATCACACTGGGTTCTCAATCTAGGTAAAGGTGTGCGGCCTGCGCAAGACCGTCCCGAGATTTTCTGGTACGTCCGTCCACGCATTCGTTGCCAAGAACCGGGCAGTCCGTACCTTTAGGGACGAAAGGACACCCGTGTGGGGACGGAAGGACACCCATGGCGGGCGAACACCGAGTGTCCGAAAGGCCAATTAGGCTAGGGCCCGTGCCGATCACACGAACGCTCTGGAGACTGGCAGGCGCGTGCGTCTTGGCAGCCGTGCTGCTGGCCGGATTGCTGTTCCCGTTGGCCGGTGGCTTCGGGTTCATCTCCAACCGGGCCGCCGACGCCGTCGACAACGTCTCCGCCGAACTTGTCGAGGGCAGCGTGCCCGCGGTCTCGACCATGGTGGACACCAATGGGACGCCTTTCGCCTGGCTGTACGAGCAGCGCCGCTTCGAGGTGCCCAGCGACAAGATCTCCAACAACATGAAGCTGGCCCTGGTCTCGGTCGAGGACAAGCGCTTCGCCGACCACCACGGTGTGGACTGGCAGGGCACCTTCCGGGCTTTCCTGACCAACACCTCCGGCGGCCAGGTCTCCCAAGGTGGCTCGACCCTCGACCAGCAGTACGTGAAGAACTACCTGCTGCTCGTGGTGGCCAAGACCGACGCCGAGCGCCGCGCCGCCACCGAGACCACCCCGGCCCGCAAGATCCGTGAGATCCGGATGGCGCTGACGCTGGACAAGCGGCTCACCAAGGACGAGATCCTCACCCGGTATCTCAACCTGGTGCCCTTCGGCAACGGCTCCTACGGCATCCAGGACGCCGCGCAGACGTACTTCGGCGTGGACGCCAAGGACCTGACCATGACGCAGTCGGCCATGCTGGCCGGCATGGTGCAGTCCAGCTCCAAGCTGAACCCGTACACCAACCCCACGGGCGTGCTGGAGCGCCGGAACACCGTGCTCGACACCTTGATCCAGAACGTGCCCAGCCGGGCGGAGGAGTTCCGTAAGGCCAAGGACACGGGCCTGGGCGTGCTGCCCGAGCCCAAGGGTCTCTCGCGCGGCTGCATCGCGGCCAACGACCGCGGCTTCTTCTGCGATTACGCGATGCAGTACCTGACCAACGCCGGCATCAGCCGCGATCAGCTGGAGAAGGGTGGCTACCTGATCAAGACCACCCTGGACCCGGCCGTGCAGGACCAGGTGCGGGACTCGCTGGCCGCCAACACCAACCCGAACCTCGACGACATCGCCGAGGTCATGAACATCATCGCCCCCGGCCAGGATTCGCATCCGCTGCTGGCCATGGGCTCGAGCCGCGTCTACGGCCTGGACGCGGGCGCGCATCAGACCGTGCAGCCGCAGCCGTACTCGATGGTCGGCGACGGCGCGGGCTCGATCTTCAAGATCTTCACCACGGCCGCGGCCATGGAGAAGGGCCTGGGCATCAACGCCACCCTCGATGTTCCGGCGTTCTTCTCCGCCAAGGGCATGGGTAACTCCGGCACGCCCGGCTGCCCGCCCGAGACGTACTGCGTGAAGAACGCGGGCGCCTACAAGGGTTCGATGTCGGTGACCGAGGCGCTGGCCACCTCGCCGAACACGGCCTTCGTCAAGCTGATCCAGGCCGTCGGCGTGGCCCCGACCGTGGACATGGCGATCCGGCTCGGCATGCGCTCGTACACCCTGCCCGGCACCTCCGGCCACGGGAACCAGAGCCTCGCGGACATGATCAAGGATCAGAACCTGGGCTCGTTCACCCTGGGACCGGTCGCGATCAACCCGGTGGAGCTGTCGAATGTGGCCGCCACCCTGGCCTCCGGCGGCAAGTGGTGCCCGCCCACCCCGATCCGGGAGGTGATCGACCGCAGCGGCAAGCAGGTGCCGCTGACCCAGCAGGCGTGTGAGCAGGTGGTCGACCCGGGTCTGGCGAATACCCTCGCGGTGGCGCTGGGCCAGGACGTGGTGAGCGGCACCGGTGCCGGTTCCGCGCATTCCGTCGGCTGGAACATTCCGACCTCGGCGAAGACCGGCACCACCGAGAGTCACCGGTCCTCGGCCTTCCTGGCCTTCACCAACGGTTTCGCGGGCGCCTCCTACGTCTACGGCGACAGCCCGACGCCCGGTGAGATCTGCTCGTTCCCGCTGCGCAGCTGCGGCAGCGGAAACCTGTACGGCGGTAACGAGCCGGCCCGCACCTACCTGGGCGCGATGAAGAACGTGCTCGATCGGTTCCCGCCGGCCGCGCTGCCGCCGGTCGACGACAAGTACGTGCGCGGATCGAACAACTCGCAGATCCCGGATGTGATCGGCATGCAGCAGGCCGAGGCCAACGCGGCGCTGGTCGGCGCGGGCTTCCAGGTGTCGGTGGTGACACAGCCGGGCGCGGGCAAGGGCACGGTCATGAACGTGTCGCCCAATGGCTCGGCGATTCCCGGCTCGGTGATCACCATGTACGTCAGCGACGGAAGTCAGCTGCCGGTGCCGACGCCGCCGAACGCACCGCCGACGGTGCCGGGGCTGCCGGGCATCACGATCCCGGCGCTGCCGCCGATCCCGATCCCGATTCCCATCCCGCGCTAGCCGGATACGAAAGGCCCGGAGCGAGTCATTCGCTCCGGGCCTTTCGTATTTAATAGCGGTACCGCATGAACCGCCGTCGTAACCGTCTCAGAGGCGGGCCTTCACGGCCGCGGAGATCCGGGTGCCGTCGGCGCGCCCGGCGGCCAGCGCGGTCGCGGCCTTCATGACCTGACCCATCTGCCGCATGCCCGGCCGCTCGCCCAGCTGCTCGGCGACCTGCGCGATGGCGGTGTCGGCGATGTCGCCGACCTCGGCCTCGGTGAGCTGGGTGGGCAGGTACTCGTCGATGATCGATTCCTCGGCGCGCTCGTTGGCGGCGAGCTCGCCACGCCCGGCCTGCTCGTAGACCACGGCGGCCTCGTTGCGCTTCTTCGCCTCCTTCTGCAGGACGGCGATGATCTCGGGGTCGGAGAGCTCGCGCGCCTCGGGTCCGGCGACCTCGGCGTTCTGGATCGCCGACAGCAGCATCCGCAGGGTGCCTAGGCGCAGCGCGTCCTTGCTCTTCATCGCGGCGGTCATATCCGTGCGCAGCGTGGTTTTGAGTTCCGACATGAGCGACACGCTACGAGGGACTTCTATCGTGGTCCAGCTCATTTGACTCGATGTTTCTCCGTCGGGTCGCCTATTCTGGGCAAATGCCCGTCTTCTCGACCACCGCCCTCAGCCGTGCCGCCCTGGGAGCCGCCGGGGCCGCGGTCGCCGGAATCGGATACGCGACGCTCATCGAGCGCAACGCCTTCACCCTGCGGGAGGCGACGCTGCCGGTGCTGGAACCGGGCAAGCCGTCGCTGCGGGTGCTGCACATCAGCGACCTGCACATGATGCCCGGGCAGCAGTTGAAACAGGCGTGGCTACGCGAGCTGGATCGACTGGAACCGGATCTGGTGGTGAACACCGGGGACAACCTCTCGCACCTGAAGTCGGTGCCCGCCGTGGTGCAGGCGCTGGGCGGATTGCTCGGGCGCCCCGGCATTTTCGTGTTCGGCTCGAACGACTACTTCGCGCCGGTGCCGAAGAACCCGCTCAAGTACTTCAAGAAGGACCACAAGCGCGTCTACGGCGAGCCGCTGCCCTGGCAGGACATGCGGGCCGCGTTCACCGAGCGCGGCTGGCTGGACCTGACCCACGTGCGCCGCGATATCGAGGTGGCGGGCGTGAAGATCTCCACCGCGGGCGTGGACGACCCGCACCTGAAGCGGGACCGCTACGAGACCGTCGCGGGCGCGCCGAATCCGCTGGCGGACTTGAGCATCGGGCTCACCCACTCGCCGGAGCCGCGGGTGCTGGACCGGTTCGCGGCCGACGGCTACGACCTGGTGATGGCCGGGCACACCCACGGCGGGCAGCTGTGCGTGCCCGGTTTCGGCGCGCTGGTGACCAACTGCGGGATCGACCGGGCCCGGGTGAAGGGCGCGTCGCGTTGGGGCGCGCACACCCGGCTGCACGTGTCGGCCGGTCTGGGCACCTCGCCGTGGGCTCCGTACCGGTTCTGCTGCCGCCCGGAGGCGACGCTGCTGACGCTGGTCGGCGCGCCGCCGAAGAAGCCGGTGGCCGAGTCGGGGCGCGGCCGGGCCGCGTCCTCGGAGGCCGTCGCCCACTGAATCCGCCGCGGCGATATGCCCTGAGCGTCTGCCGCGATATACAGCGCGGTATGTAGTCGTCAGTCAGGGGGCCATCGTGACCAGTGGAGACAACCACCGCGACGAGGCCGGTTCGGAACCCGATCCGAATTGGTGGCAGGGCGCGCCCGCGCAGGAGCCGGGATGGGGACAGCCGGGATATCCGGCGCCCCAGCCGAATCAGCCGCCGGCGTGGCCGCAGCAGGGGTATCAGCCGACCACGCCGATGCCCGCCGGGCAGTACGCGCCGCCGCCGCAGTATCCGCCGACGCAGGCGTTCGCCCAGCCGCCCGGCTACGGTCAGCAGCCGTATCCCCCGCCGCCTGGCGGCGGTAAGAGCAAGGCGTGGTTGTTCGGCGGGCTCGCCGTGCTGGTGGTGGCGATCGTCGCGGCCGTGGTGGTGGTCGCGCTGGTGAACAAGGGCTCGAATTCGCCGTCGGCCAAGTCGAATACGACGCCGTCGCTGATCAGCGCGCTCACCTCGACCACCGCCAAGCCGCCGTCCTCGGGCAAGCCGACGCCCGGCAAGACCACCGCCCCGAAGGCGACCGGTACGCCCGGCGCGGTGATTCCCGGCTATCAGGTCGTGAGGATCCCGAACAACGGTGCGGCCTATGACATTCCGCAGGGCTGGAAGCTGGACCACACCGGTCAGGACTCGTTCAGCAAGGGCACGGACTCCGTTCCGGTGGCCGGGCTGGCGCAGGACGGCGTCGACTACTGCCCGGAAAACGTGCGCACCAACGTCTTCCTGACTCAGTCCGACGAGACCGATCCGGGCAAGGCCGCCACCGACATCGGAACCCGCCTGGGCCGCATCGGCTGGTCCACCTCCACCGGCACCACGCCCGGCGCACCCGAGTCGTTCCAGTCCTCGGACGGACAGTTGCAGGGCGTCTACCTGGAGACCAAGGGGACGGCCATCCCGTCGACCGCGGGTTGTGCGTCGACCTACTCGATCTACACCTTCGCGTTTCCCGGCGACAGCGGCGCTTTCGTGTTCACGATCGCCGCGGACACCGGAGTCGCGCAGGCGGTGGACGCGACCTTGGCGAAGAAGATCCTCGCCAGCATCCGCCCGATCCAGTAGGCGGCACGACTCGTCGGACAGGGGGCTGCGGTGAGCGGAGAACGCGACGACCAGGGCGACGACCCGGATCGAACGGCATCCAGCGGCGACTGGTGGCAGGGCCCGGTCCACAACCGCCCCGCCACCCCGCCTGTGCCGCCGTACCGCCCGACCCCGAATCCCCCTGCCCCCGAACCGAACCCGTACCGATCCGGACCGAGCCCCCAGGTTTCCGGTTCGAATCCGCACGCCTCCGGACCGAATCCCCAAGCGTCCGGCCGTAACCCGTACGCGTCCGGCCCCAATCCCTACGCCTCGGGGCCGAATCCGGTTCCACCAGTCGCGAATTCGTACGGCACCGGCCTCGCCCCCGTGGCATCCGACTCGCCGCTGCCCGGCATCTATCCACCCCCGCGCGGTGATCGTGGCCGCCTATGGCTGCTGGCGGCCATCGGCGCGGTCGTGGTGGCGATCGTCGCCATCGCCGCCATCGTGTTCGTCGTGCGCGACTCCGGCTCCACCCCGGATCCCACCACTCCACCGTCGTCGGCCGAGCCGACCACCACGGCCCCGCGCACCTCCACGACCGCCCCGGCCTCCACTCTGACCCCACGCATCCCCGGCTACCAGGTGGTGGTCCCCAAGGACCTGAAGGCCGCCTGGGACGTCCCCCAGGACTGGACCGTCGACCTCTCCACCGCCAAGTACGGCACCGACGCCGACCACATCCCCGCCGCCGGTTTCGCCCAGGAGGGCGTCGACTACTGCCCGAACAATGTGCGCACCAACATGTTTCTCTCCACCTCCGATCTCTCCGACGCCACCGCCGCGGCCACCGACATCGGCGCCCACGCCGCCCGCATCGGCTGGTCCACCCAATCCTCGTCGAAAGCGGGCACCCCCCAACCCCTGGACTCCGGCGACAACACCCTCCACATTCGTCGAGACCACCGGCACCCTCACCGCCCCCGCCGGCTGCGCTACCACGTTCTCGGTCTTCACGTACGCCGTGAGCGCCGGCCCCACCAGCGGCTCCCTGGTCCTGGTCATAGTCGCCGACACCGGCGTGGACCGCTCCGTCTCGGCCGATCTGGCCCGCCGAATCTTCGCCACTTTCCGCCTCCTTTAGCCCCCTGACCAGCCGATTTAACACCTGGACAACGGGTGCGCTAAGCTACTGCAGGTTCACTTCACGGGGTGTGGCGCAGCTTGGTAGCGCGCTTCGTTCGGGACGAAGAGGTCGCAGGTTCAAATCCTGTCACCCCGACGTGTTGGTTGAGACACAGCTGAAAGGCCCTGACCGGTTCATCTGGTCAGGGCCTTTCCTCGTTTCACGATCACCATGAGTATCCGGCGAACCCGAGAAGGCAGCGAAAAGGCAGCATCAGCCGCCGAGCACCTCGCCCCCGTCGTGCGCCTCACCATCATCGCTATCGCCGAGCACTCCTCGAATCGCTGCCGCATCATCGGTACGCCGGACATAGAGCTGCATGGTGGTGGTGATGTTCTCGTGGCCCATCACGCGAGCGATCTTGTGCGGCTCCACTCCGTCATCCGCGAGCCAGGTGCCGTACGAGTGGCGCAGATCGTGGAACCGGAGCCCACCGTGCTCGTACCGGGCGACCTGCTTCACTGCCTGCTCGTAGTTGCCGAACACCTCTGCGGACACCTCGCCGTCCTCGTCCATCCAGACGGCCTCGAACTTGCCGTCCACTTCCGAGACCTCACCGAGCAGCCCGGCCCGCACCAGCGCCGGCCGCCATACCCGCGACCGGAACAGGGTGCGGCGCAACGCACCCCCGGCCTCGTTCGAGAAGATCAGGCCGCGCTCGCCCGCTGGGTACTCCCGCATGTAGTCGCGCAGTTCGACGACCAGCCATTTCGGGAGCGGCACCGTCCGCCGGCCCGCACGGGATTTCGGGAACGGCTTGAACTCGGTGGCACCGGCGACCTCCGTCACCGTCCGCACGACGCGCAGGACCGCGGCATCGAGGTCCACGGCGTCCCGACAGAGGCCGACCGCTTCACCCCACCGCAGTCCAGTGAAGGCCGCGGTGGCGATCAGCACCCGGTATCGTTCGGGCCTCACCTTCGGCAGCAGCAGTTGCCGAACCTCGTCCTGCGTGATGATCCGCTCATCGGTGTCCCGGACGCGGCGCATCGGAATCCGAACTCCCACAGCTGGATTGACGCCGATGAGCCGGTTGTTGACCGCGGAGGCCATCACGCCCGCCATCAGGCGCTTGCACTCGGCCACCGTCGCGCGGGAGCGCTGTTCGCATAGCCCGGTCACCCACTTCTGCACCGACAGGTGGTCGATCTTGCCGAGCTTCCAGTCCTCCCAGTACGGCAGCACGTGCGTGCGCATGATCGAGGTATCCCGGGCCTGCGTGGTGCGGTCCGCGTTCCATCCGGTCATCCACTCGCGGGCATGATCACCGAACTTCGTGCGGCCCGCGTGCGGGGACACGTAGGTACCCGTGGACTTGGAGAGTTCCACCTGCGCGAGGAACGCCTTGGCCTCCTTCTGCGTCGGCAGCGTCTTCGACCGTTGCGACCCGGACGGTTCGCGCCAGTAAGCTTTCCACTTGCCGGAGTCGGTGCGCTCTATGAATCCCATTGCGCTACACCACTTCCTGTAGGTTGTCCGGCGATTCCAGCCACTCGTGGAACGCCTTGCGCGAGATCACCCAGCGACGCCCGACCCTCTTCGCGGGGATCACCCCGTCGTGGACCGCCTGATAGGCATTGCCGCGGGACACCCCCAGCAGCTCCGCCACCTCGTCCACCGTGTAGGCCGCTGGCTCCGCTCTCCGAAGCCTCCGCCGACCGTCATTCACCAGCTGCATTGTGTTCTCCTCCCTATGCCGCTGTCGGTACTGCCGAAATGTCATGCGCCTCAGGAGGTCCGAGTGACTCCAGCGCGTTCTGGTACTGGACCCGGTACGCCGACCGCTGCGAGATCGCGGCCATGATCAGGTGCTCACGAGGCGGAACCGCAGTGTCGCCCGGTCGGACCGGGGTGATGCTCACCGTCCGGCCTTCGGTCTTCTCGATGCCAGCCGCAGCGAGGACTTGCCGAACGAATTCGGCGCGGTCGGCCTGATGGTCCGGGAGCGTCTTGCCGGACCATCGGCGCGAGACCAGGACCCGTTGCCCGCGCAAGCCCAGGGTCTCGCGGCGGTGCGCCTTGCCCTTGCAGTGGCCCGGGACCGTCTTCTCCGTAGCGCCCTTGGGCACGATGCCGTAGCGCAGCCACACCGAGCACTGCGGGGAGCAGGGGACGGTCTGGAGTTCGGCGTGCAGGCGGTCGTAGTGATCGGCGGCGCGGCGGGTGCCGGCGTTCAGGACTTCTCCGATGGACTTCACCAGGTACTTGGTCAGGTAGCCGATGTGGCGGTTGGATTCCTCGCTGCCGGCGGGAATGCCCTTGATGTCGATCTGTGCGCCGAAGCGGATCACGTGGGCCGGCTCCAGGTCGTCCACCGTGTCCAGGACGTCCTGGGCCTGCTGCCAATCCGGCAGGGGTGTCCTGTCGTCCGGGTCCACGAACGTGGCGTGCTGGTAGTCCCAGACGGGCATGCGGTCGCCGTCGTAGACGGGCTGGTCGAAGTGCGGCCACCACACCTGGTGGTAGGTGGCGGCGGTGACGAGCTTAAGCAGCTTGCGCGGGATCGAGGTGCGCAGGGCGATGTGCAGGTGTGGTGCGCCGCGGCGCTGGGGTTCGACGGTGGCGAAGTACTGCACGTCGTAGCCGACCGCGCGCCGCAGATTCTGAATCCAGCGGTCGAACAGCATCGCGAAGAACACGATGTCCCGGGCAGCGCCGCGGTAGTCGTACCCGTCCGCGTGCCAGGGCGCGCCATCGGAGCGAACCGGGCCGTAGGAGGGCAGGGTGAGCGTGACGAACATCGAGTAGCGACGGCCCGCGTGGACACCGCCGATGGTGGTGCGCGCCACCTTCATTCGCGGCAGATTCGGCGAATCCTGCCGCCGACGAGTCGACCGAGCCCGCCGCGGTTTCGGGGCGGCGTCCAAGGCAGGTAGCGAGCCGCGGGCACCGGAAGCACGGAGTTCACGATCGAGATCGGCCACCATATCGCGGATAACCGCCGCAGCTTCATCGTCGCCATCATCGCGAGCCGCATGGTATTCGCTCACCAAATCCGCACGGTCACTGAGCATTTCGGTCTGCTCGCGAGTTGGTTCTCGTTTCTCGTCCACGGGTTCGGTTTCGGCGTGCCAGCCCTCGCGGCACTGCTGGAATCGCAGGGACCAAGCGTGGTGGGCGCAGGCTGGGCAGACGGAGGCCACGGTGCTCTTGCAGGGTGCGCCGATGTAGCGTTCGCGCCCGTCCGCTTCCTCGACCCGCATCGGGATGGGTCGGCGGCAGACGCCGAAGTTGTCGGCCGCGGCAATCGCGATCTCACGCATGGAGGGTCTGGCACGTCGTGCGGCGGCGGACTCATGATCGGAGAGGCCGGGGGCGGCCCCATCCTGTTCGGTGGAACCGCCCCCGGTGTCGGCAGCCGTGGTCATGCTGCCTTCTCCTCGCCGTCGTCGAGGAGCATCGGGACCTTCGGGTCCCAGTGCCAGAACTCCAGTTCCATGAGGCCGGGGCCGACCAGGCGGGCCTGGCATTCGCGGGCACCGAAGACCAGGGCGAGGCGATCGACGCGGCTGGTCCAGTCGGTGGGGCTCTGGCCGGGCAGCATCCGCACGTGGGCGCAGTCGGTGACGTCGTCGATCCAGATCTCCTGGAGGACCGGGTAGCCCACCACGGTGCCGAAGCTGACTGTCAGTCCGCAGTCATCGATTCGGGTTCGCCACTGCCGGCGGTAGCGCCACCAGGTCAGGTAGCGGGAGCGTGCCCGCCAGGTCACCGCCCGCTCGAACATCTGTGGACACTTCCAGCGCCACAGCATGATCCCCGCGGCCGATACCCCGGCCCACGCCGCTCCAGCCGGCCAGCCGAGCCGCCAGCCCACGGCCAGCGACGTCACCAGCGGGACCGAGAACATCGGGAACAGGATCGCCCACCACGCCCCGACCAGTAGTCCGGTCGCGGTGTGCCAGATGGTGTTGAGCACGGCCAGGACGATCAGGTCGAGCACGTCCAACTCATTGTCAGTGGTCTTCGTGGTCGCGGTGGTCATGACCGCCTCCTGCGGGGTTTCGGGGTGGGCGGGAACAGGTCCAGTTCGAACTGGCCGGAGCAGTCGCCGCGGAAGTCCTTGCCCCAGCGGGCGACCTTGCGGGCCTTGGCCGCCTGGACCTGCTCGGCAGCCTTCTTGACGATCGGATTGGCTTTCCGCACAGCGGTTTTCGGCTCTGTGTCCGACTTCTTTCGGGTGGTCATGACTGATCCCGGTCCCGCAGCAGTGCCTCACATACGTCGCCGCAGGTGACTCCGCCTCCGCCGAAGCCGTGGCCGCAGGCGTCGCAGGTGCCGAAGACGGCGCAGTTGCGGCAGCGGAATTGGTGCGCGGTGAGGTCGACTTCCCAGCCGGCGGCGTCCAGGCGCGCGGCAGCGGCATCGTCGGAATCGCCCAGGCAGCAGGCTTCACGCTCGCAGTCCACGGCTCCGCAGTGCCAACCGATGCCGCACTCGGTGCAGTAGGCCAGGACGTGGGAGATGGTGACGAGTCCGGATTTCATAGCCCACCCTCCTTGGGAGCGGGGACGGTCAGGTCCACGTAGACCCGGACGCCGGGCTGGCGGCGGTTGGGGTACGGGGTTTCGTCCACAGCGAGATGGAATTGCTTGGAGGCCAGCAGCTCCGCGAGGACCATCGTGATATCCCCGAGGTCGCCGGACAGCCGCAGCTGTACTTGCCCGTTCATGCCGCTTCCCCTTCCGGGTCGAAATCGTCTGTGTCGCCGTCGATTGCGAACAGTTGGGGTCGCGGCGCGTACCGTTCCACGAGTTCGGGTACGTCGTCGTCCGTGACCAGGAACGCGCGAACCCGGCTGATCCGGCTGGACCCGTCCTGTTCCACGTAGGCGACACCGGGCGTGGTGTCTGGGATTTCGTCGCACCGCGCTCCGCGGTCCCGGGCACCAGCGCCGAAGATCATGCCGACCTGGCCGGGTTCGTCGAGCCGCAGACCGACTCGGTACGGGTAGAGCTGGCGTTGCGGCATGGTGTCCTTGGACGGGTCCTGCACGCACCCGATGACCGAGATCGCCAACGCCCGCCCCTGGGACAGCAGCAGGCCGTGCAGCTCCTCGAACTCGTTGCGAATCTCGCGCGGCGCGTAGGACGACAGCGACGCTGCTTCGTCGATGATGATCACGATCAGCGGTTCCGCCGGGGTGGGGACGTGCTTGCGGATGCGTTTGGCGTGCAACGCTGCCTGCCGTTCCCGCATCACCTCCACCGCTTCCCGCAGCAGCGCGAGAGCGTCCTCCGCCGTGGAGTAGGCGAACCGGACGAACAAGTCCTCACCCGGCCCGAACTCCACCCCGCCCTTGGGGTCGATGCACCACAGGTCCACCAGCCCCGAGCGGATGGCCGGGCCGAGGCCGTTGACGATGGCCCAGACAACGCCGCCCTTGCCTGAACCGGTCGCGCCGGCGATCAGCAGGTGTGTGTAGAGGATCGGCACCAGCCACGGGCTGAGGTCTTCGCCGAGGCCGGCCGGTACCGCCCGCAGGTCCACGTCATCGGGGACCGCCGCCGGCAACGTTGCCGGGGCAGCGAGGGCATCGGATGTCCTCACCTGCAAGCGGATATGGCCGGGCTCAGGGGTGTAGGCGGTGACCTTCGGGACCATCAGCGCGTGGGCCCACGCGTCGAGGATGTCCTTTCCGGTCCAGTCCGAGGTGGACTGACCACCCAACACCATCAGGTGCGCTTCCAAACCCTGATTGGTGTAGTCCCACCAGATCAGGCGCGGGTAGCCCTTCTCGGGCGAACCCAGCTTCAAAGCGGCGAGTATGCGGTGACGGAACCCGTTGTCCGCCAACCGCTTCACCGCGGTCTGCAACTCCAGCGGAGCCGCCGCAACTTCCCGCTCGAACGGGACGGACCGCGATGTCCGCCGAAAGAGCAGGAGTACGGCGAGGGCACCCACCAGGAGCGCCCCAACCGTGTACAACATCGTTCAGCACTCCTTCTGCCCGGAGAACAGCCGGCAGATCTCGTCATGCGAGGGCATCGGCGGTTCGTCGCAGAAGAACGCGCAATCGGACTTCTTGGCCGGCGCGGTGTTGCTCGGCGCGGCCAGCGTGGGCTGGTCGCAGAACATCACGCACTCTGCGGCCGAGGAGACCAGCGAGGAGTCCGGAGCGACAACCAGAGTGTCGGGGCGCGGACCGAACGCCAGCAGGAGCGCGACCGGGACCATCGCGACGCCCGTGAGGGACACCATGGCCGACAGGTAGAGGCGGTACGCGGCGAAGCCCATCACGCCACCGCCCAAGCGCCACGCGGATCGCACTGGGCCACAGCGTGTTCCACCAACGCGACACCAAGGCCGTAGAACAGGGCGCGGGCCTCGTCGATGCCGATGCTCAGCGACAATTCGCTGTCACCGGTGAGCCGCACCCAGATCGCGGGCAGCACCGTGTCCGTGTACTGCTTCTGCTTGCCGTAGACCACCACCTGCTGCGGGCGGTACTCCACCTCGCGGACCGTCGAGGCGGAATGGGCACTCATCCGCATGTAGCCCATCACGCACCCGCCTTGTCACCACGGGCCGAACGGGAGGCCGGCACGTCCATCGGGGGCATCTTCGCGCCGGAGTTGTCGCCCACGATCCCGGTCGCGCGGTAGGTGTAGCCGAGGTACTTGAACTCGCCCTGCCCCATCACCTTCGGCTCCGCGGTCAGACCCTCCAGCTCGATCATGCGCATCCCGGTACCGGGCACGATCTCCTGCGTCGAGGGAACCGGCTGCACGTCCGCCAGGAAGATCAGCTCGAACGAGGCGCGCTTGGCGTTCTTCTCGGTCGGGTCGGTGACCTTGGCCTTCCACTCCTTCAGCCCGGTCACGTCGTCCACCTTCTGGCGACGGTTCTCCTCCGGGACGCCCTGCTTGTACTCGGTGTTGCGCTCGATGGTGCCGATCAGCACCAAGCCGTTCTCGAACGGCGTACGAAACGGAAGACCAAAGCGGTAGTTCTTGAGAGCCATTGGCTCCACTCCTTGTGCACTAGTTGAGGTTTCGAACCCGGAGCCAATAGCTCCAATAGGGGTAGCTCTATTGGAGCACTGGCACGTCGGAGCAACAATAGAGCTGGTTCTAATTGGCCGTATTCCTCAATTGCTGGATTATGGCTACTCTTAATGCCGACGACTCCGCAGACCTGCCACGAGAGAGCACCTGAACGACATGAGCGGATACCGAGAAGTTGCGGCCAACCTGCGCGAAGCCATCAATAAGGGCGAATACCTGCCTGGCGCAACGCTTCCCAAACAGGAGGAGTTAGCGGAGCGTTACGGCGTCAACATCAAGACGGTTCGCCAGGCGGTCAATCAGCTTGAAGCCGAGGGGCTGGTGACCCCGATCCGCCGCCGCGGGACCGTGGTACGGGAGCGCCCTCCGATGCGGAGGCTCGGGGCCGAGCGGTACTCGAAGAAGAAGTGGAAGTACGGCGATACGGTCGCCTTCATCGCTGACCGCGAAGCGTCCGGAAGACCGTGGCAGCGGACCGATCAGACTCAGACGGTTAGTCTGCTCGAAGCAGATTCCGAAGTCGCGGAAGCCTTTGGGCTAGAAGCTGATTCGCGAGTCTACGAGCGCGCTCGCATCGTCCGTGACGCCGGTCGGCCAACTCATACCCTCGCCAGCTACTACCTTCCGGAAATGGTCGAAGGCACACCACTGGTGGACCCGACTCCCGGCCCGGCCGGCCCGGGTGGCGGGTTCTCAGTCCTCACTTTGCAGGGGTACGAGCCCGACCACATGTCAGAAACGATCTTCGCCCGGATGCCGACCCCGGAAGAAACCGAGACCCTCGAACTCCCTGCCGGCGAACCGGTCATGATTCTTACGCGTCGTACCTATACCGCGAACGATGTCCTGATTGAGTTTGCGCGTGGCGTCCATGCGGCATCCCGATTCTCGTGGACCTACGACTTCAAGCTGCCCGAGTAGAGGAAACGCCCATGCCAGCAACCCTGCCCGCGGAATACCGCTCGGAGGTCGAAACCCTCTGGGGTTTCAACCAGATGCACCATGACCCGCGTCCGGTCGATGTCGGTATCGGACTCGGAGGTCATGACATCGGAGTTGCCACCTACGCCGCCGATCTCTACCGCGCGGGCATGTTTCCGCTCATCGTGTTCACGGGCGCGAACGCACCGACCACCGTGGACCGCTTTCCCCGAGGCGAAGCCATCCACTTCCGAGAGCACGCCATCGAACGTGGGGTGCCGAGCGATGCCATCCTCATCGAGCCAGCAGCTACGAATACCGGCGACAATATCGACTTCACCCGGGACCTCCTGAAGGAGCATGACCGTCTCGAATCCACGAAGTCGGTCATGCTGATTTCCCGCCCGTACCAGCAGCGCCGGAGCTACGCCATCTGCCGAATGCGCTGGCCCGAGGTCGATGTCATCTGCGGATCGCTTCCCCTCGCCCTGGACGACTATGTCGCCAGCATCGGCGACGTAGACCGTGTGGTGAACATGCTCGTCGGTGATACACAACGGATTTGGGTTTACCCCTCGAAGGGCTGGGCCATCGCACAAGACGTTCCAGACGATGTCCGGGAAGCCTACGAGCGCCTCGTGGCCGCCGGATTCACTCGTCGCCTTCTCACAGAAGACTCGCGCTGAGAATCCGCGCGTCGGCCCGCCCCTCACATACCAAAGTCCTTGCCGAATTTGGCTATACAGGATCAAGGGCGCGCTGGCGCGCGCCGGCGACGCGCCGCACGTCGCCGTGCGGCCCGCCCGCTCGTCCCTCGCGGACGGGGAACGTCGGAGCGTCGCGCCACCCGCCATCGCTTTTAGGAATTCCGCATCCTCCGGATGCGTGGCCCCGGGGTGGTCGGGCCTGCATTGTGTTCCCGCGCCCCTCCAGCTTCAAGGGCGCTCCTTCGTCGCGTCGGCACGCCGATGGCCTACGGCCACCCTTGACCCCGGAGCCTCTACGCGAGAAGGGCAGGCCCTATGGGGCAGGTGGGTACCTGCCCGCCCGGCGGCGCACACCCGACCACCCCAGGGCCAACCTCGTCGCCTAAGCACATCTGGCGCGGGCAGTCCGCATGTCGTGACGTAGGCAGCGCGCCGCCGAAAATGGGGTGCGTCGTCAGGGACGTGGCTGGTACGTTGCCGCCCTTACCTGCAACTGGAAGGTGCGATGAGCCGACATCCTGACAATCCGTATTGGAGCCAAACGGACGACAAACCGATCATGATCGGGTCTCGCAGGGTGTGGGCGGAGGCCGAAGCGGCCGGATACCTCACCGCTGAGCATGTGTTTGCGCGGCTACACGCGATCGCGATGCACGAGATGGACGGCGAAGGTCCTGTCGCGTACGACGCGGACGGGTTCGTCACGGCACTGACTGCGGAGGGAATTCGCCTCCAGGGAGGAGTCACCCTCACCGTGCATACCCGTGATCACCAGCCACCGCATGCGCACATCACCTTTACCACGGATCCGTCCATCGACCTGCGAATCAATCTCCAGACAGGCGAACTGATGAACGCCATCCCCAAGGGGCGGGCGAAGATGGTCAAACACGCCTGCGCCCTCGTTGTGGAACACCATGACCTCCTGGCGAACTGGTGGGTGAAGAACCACGGCCCATTCAGCATCAGCTGACAAGCAGGCAGCAGGAAGGCAGCAAACCGCTTGGGACACAAGCGGACGGGATGGGATGCACAGGCACTATGCCGCTGCTCAGCGGCACTACCCGAGCCGCGCCGCAGGTCCCGAACAGCGTTCGGGACGAAGAGGTCGCAGGTTCAAATCCTGTCACCCCGACTGTGTGGTTGAGACACAACTCGGCCCCCGGCTCTTTCCAGAGCCGGGGGTTTTGTGTTTCCCGAGGTCAGACCGTGGACCCGCGATCGGGTCCGGTCACACCGCGGGTTCCTCGTACCGGATGCGATGCCCGGCGGCAATGGGGTTGATCTTGGCCGGGTCGAGGGCGCCCGCGGTGAACACGGTCGGCCCCGCCTCGATCAGATCCTCCAGATAGCACTCCCAGCCGCCCGGTGACGAGATCTGGATGAGCCGCGGCGGGAGGGCGGAGCCGCGGCGCAGCGCGTGCGGAATGCCATGTGGGAGTAGGACGAACATCCCGGCGGTGGCGTGCTCGACCCGGTCGTCGAATTCCACTTCGAGCGTGCCGTCCAGCACGTAGATGCATTCGTCGGCCACATGATGGGTGTGGCGGGGGATGTCGTGCGCGAGGGTGACTTCCAGGAGTGAGAAGCGGCCTTCGGTATCGGCGGTAGTGGCCTTCACGGCGAACGCGGGCGGCAGGGGCACGCGGCCCGGCCGAACCGCGCCGACGTCGAGTAGCAGAAATCGATTGTGGGACATGGTGGTACCCTTCGACTCAAGAGAACCGGAACCGGAATCCGGATCCGTTTCGATTGTAGGCCGGAAGGGAACCCAGGTGTCAAGCCCATCATCACCGTCGCGCAAGCCGCGCGCGGATGCCTCCCGCAATCGTGACCGCATCCTGGACGCCGCACGAAACCTGTTCGCGGAGCGGGGAAGCCAGGTCCAGCTGCCGGAGGTGGCGCGGGCCGCGGGTGTCGGGATCGGCACCGTGTACCGGCACTTCCCGACCCAGGCCGACCTGATCGAAGCCGCGGCCGCGCAACGCTTCGCCGAGATCGGGGAGTACGCACGCACCGAATGCCTGGACCGCTCCGAGCCCGGACGCGCGGTGCTGCGCTACCTGACCCATGTCGGCACGATCCTGGCGGCCGACAGCGGATTGTCGGCTGCCATCGAAGCCGCCCGCCGATCGCGCGGCAGTGAACCGCGCGGTGCGGCGCTGGAACAGCTCGCCGAGATCATCGGCGCCCTCATCGAATCCGATCGGGCCGCCGGAACGGTGCGCCCGGACCTGTCCGTCGCCGACGTCTACATGGTCGTCGGCGCGCTGTCGGCCACCATTCGCTCCGGTAGCGGCGACTGGCGCCGGTTGCTCACCCTGTTGTACGAGGGGCTGCGGGTCTAACCGGCCCCGTGGTTGTCTCGCGTGGCCGCGTTCGGCATGCGCAGGTGGCGGCTGAGGTCGCCCGTCAAGTGCATCGTGACTCGGCGCTCGGCGAATCGCCACTGCCCGTCGAGGCATTGGAAGCGGTCGCGGTAGCGGCCCGCGGCTATGGCCTGCAAGGGCAGGTCCGGGAGGGCCTGGAAGACCGTGAAGTAGGCGCGCGCCGTGGCCGTGGTCGCCGGGTCGTCGAATTCCAGCGCGATGTTGGTGGTGACGTGATGGGTGCGTGGGGTGCCGTCGTCGTAGCGAATCACCAGGCTGGTGAACATGCGCTCGATGGCGGCGCTGCCGCGGACCGATCCGCCGTTGCCGACGAATTCGGCGTCCTCGAACAGCGCGCCGACGCCGGCGAAGTCTCCGGTGTCGATCAGTTCAGCGTATTTCGCGATCAGGTTCGTCACGGCGGTGGTGTCGGCGGCGGTGCTCATGGAGCGGACGATACGCGTCGGTCACCCGGCGACGGGGCGAAGTCGGGTGGTGGCCAGGCGGTTTGCGTGGGCGGTGAGGAGGGTGCGCAGGGCGGCGGTGGTGGCGGGGTCCGCCGGGGTGAGGATCGTGAGGGTGTGGTCGGGGTCGTTGGGGCTGGTGAGGCTGTCGTAGGCGACGGTGAGGTCGCCGGCTTCGGGGTGGCGGATGCGTTTGGTGCCGTGGCTGCGGTCCTGGACGGTGTGGTCGTCCCACCAGTCGGCGAATTCGGGGCTGTCCGTGTGCAATTCGGCGATGAGGGCGCGCAGACCAGGGTCGGCCGGGTGGCGGGCCTGGTTGCGGCGGAGGATGCCGACGGTCTCGCGGGCGATGCGCGCCCAGTCGAGTTGACTGGCACGGATGCCGGGATCGAGGAGGGTCAGGCGGGCGGTATTGGTGCCGGAGTCGAATCCGGGGCCGAAGAGGGCCACGGCGGCGGTGTTGCGGGCGAGGACGTCCAGGCGGAAGTCGGTCAGGTAGGCGGGGAGGGCGGGCATGCCGTCGAGGATCGCCAGGAGCGAGGCGGGCGGGGCGGCGACGGGGGTGCGGGCCGGGGGTGTGGCGCCGCGGGCGATGAGGTGGAGGTGGGCGCGTTCGGTGCCGGTGAGGTGCAGCGCCTCGGCGAGGGCGTCGAGGATCGCGGCGCCGGGGGTGCCGACGCGGCCCTGTTCGAGGCGGATGTACCAGTCGATGCTGACGGCGGCGAGCTGCGCGACTTCCTGCCTGCGCAGGCCGGGGGTGCGGCGTCGGCCGACGGCCGGGAGACCCGCTTGCTCCGGTGTCAGCCGCTCACGCATGGCGCGTAGGAACGCGCCGAGCTCCTGGCCGGATGTCGTTGTGTCCACGCTCGCTCCTTCACTCGGGACCAGCGTAGGAGCGGCCGGGTGGTACGCGGAATACCAGGGTGCGGAGGCTCTCCCTGGGGCTTCCGGATTCCGGGATGCTCGTCGTGTCATTCGAACACGAGGAGAACCGCCATGACTCGCATCGCACGCACCGTTTCCGCGACCTTCGCCGTGGCGGCCCTGCTGTCCGCCGCCGCCTGCGGCAATGACGGGGATTCGACGCCCACCACCACGAATCCGGCTGCGTCCGTTCAGGTTCGGCCCGTGGTCCCGGCCTCGGCCGCGCAGTTCACGGTCACCACCCCGGACGGCACCGCCGAGCACGCCTTCCCCGCCGACTTCTACGCGGGAGCGTTCGGCTGCACCGCCGCCAATCACGCCCCGCGCCTGCAATGGTCGGGCGCTCCGGCGGCCGCGAAGAGCCTCGCGGTCACCATGTTCGATCCGGACGCCCCGACCGGCGCGGGCTTCTGGCACTGGCTGAACTGGGATATCCCCACCACCGCAACCGATTTCACCGCGGGCGCGGCGGGCGTCGCGGGGACCAATGACGCGGGCGCCCCCGGCTACCTGGGCCCCTGCCCGCCCGCCGGCGACCGCCCGCACACCTATCAGATCTCGGTCCTGGCCCTGGACACCCCGAGCCTGGGCCTGCCCGCCACCACCACCCCGGCGGTCGCCTCGTTCTCGATGGGCTCGCACATCATCGGCGTCGCGCACCTGTCGCTGACCGCGCAGCGCCCCTGACCCGAACGCACAGGGTCCCGGCCATCTCGGCCGGGACCCTGTGTCGTGGAACGGTTTACCGCAGCCGTCAGCCCAGGTGCAGGCGACGCATGAGGCGCAGCGTGACCAGGGTCGACTTGAGCTGCTTCTCGTACGGCATGGACGAGCGGGAGGCCATGATCTGCTTCTTCTGGACACCGACGTTGATGGTGTCGGTGTACTTCAGCAGGCCGGCCGCGCCGTGCCGGGTGCCGACGCCGGACTGCTTGACGCCGCCCGACGGCGTGCCCTTGGCGGCGTAGCTGGTGATGAAGCCGTCGTTGATGTTGATCGAGCCGGAATCGATGCGCTCGGCGAGTTTCGTTGCGCGGTCGATGTTTCCGGTCCAGATGGCGGCGTTCAATCCATACGCGGTGTCGTTCGCGAGCGCCACGGCCTCGTCGTCGGTCTTGTACTTGTAGATGCTGACGACCGGCCCGAAGGTCTCCATGGTGGCCAGCGCCATGTCCTTGGTGACGTCGGTGAGGACGGTCGGCTCGAAGAAGGCCGGTCCGAGATCGGGACGCGGGTTGCCGCCGGTGACGACGGTCGCGCCCTTCTCCCGTGCCTCGTCGACATGCGCCGCCACGCGCTTCATGTGGTCGACGGAGACCAGCGACCCCATCTCGGGTTCGAAGTCGTAGGACGCGCCCGTCTTCGCGGCGAGTTCCTCCGCGGCCGCGCTGAACCGGCGCAGGAACTCGTCGTAGATGCGTTCCTGCACGTAGATGCGCTCGATGTGCATGCAGATCTGGCCGGCGTTGCCGAAGGCGGCGAACAGGATCGACGGGATGGCCTCGTCGAAGTTGACGTCGTCGAGCACGATCATCGGGTTCTTGCCGCCGAGCTCGAGGCTGCATCCGATGAGGTTGCGCCCGGACTGCTCGCCGATGGTGCGGCCGGTGGCGGTGGAGCCGGTGAACATGACGAACTCGACATTGTCGATCAGGGTCGGGCCGACGTCGGGGCCGACGCCGCAGACCACCTGGACGAGCCCGCGCGGCAGCCCCGCCTTGTGCAGCAGTTCGATGCCGTACAGCGTGCACAGCGCGGTCTTGTTGTCCGGCTTCATGATCACGCCGTTGCCCGCGATGAGCGCCGGGGTGGAGTCGGACATGGAGATGGCGAACGGGAAGTTCCACGGCGCGATGACCGCGACGACGCCCTTCGGCCGGTGCTCCTCGGTGGAGGAGGTGATGACCGGCATGGGCCCGGAGCGCTTCTTGGGCTTGAGCGTCTTCTCGGCCGTCTTGAGGTATTGCGCGATCACCAGCGGGGTGTCGCACACTTCCTCGATGGCCATGCGCCGGGCCTTGCCGCAGCCGATCTGGATCAGGTCGGCGAGCGTCTCGATCTCGGTGAGCAGCAGCTCGTGGGCGCGCTCGAACACGGCGAGACGGTCCTTGAGCGGCCGGGCGGCCCATTCCTTCTGCGCGGCGCGGGCCATTTCGGCCGCTGCCACCACGTCTTCGGGGGAAGATTGGGGCAGGTAGCCGACGACGTCGCCGGTGTAGACCTCGGTCATCTCGAAGGGCTCGCGGGCCTCGCCGGCCTTGCCCGCGGTCACCATCGCGGTCAGCCGGTTGACGAGGGATTCCGTGACGCGCGGCGGCAGCTTGGCCTTGCTCGTTGTGCTCATGGGACTCTCTCCACTACTTGCCGCCCGTGACGGCGGTCACCATGATCCAAACTAGAACACGTTATTGTTTAGGACAACGGCGCGGGGTACTTTCGTGCCGGAATCTTGGTTCGTCCATATCGAAAGAAGGGTCGGCGATGACCGCAGCGACTGCTGAAACCCCCGCCAACACCGAGCCGCACGCGCTGGTCGAGAAGCGTGGCGCGACGCTCATCGTCACCATGAACCGCCCGAAGTCCAAGAATGCGCTGACCGGCGAGATGCTGGCCATCATGACCGAGGCGTGGGACACGGTCGACAACGATCCGGAGATCCGCTCCTGCATCCTCACCGGTGCCGGCGGCGCGTTCTGCGCGGGCGCGGACCTGAAGAACATGAACAAGAACAAGCCCGAGGACGGCATGAAGGAGGGTTCGGCCTTCGACCCGTCCCGCATGCCGGGTCTGCTCAAGGGCCGCCGTCTGACCAAGCCGCTGATCGCGGCGGTCGAGGGCGCGGCCATCGCGGGTGGCACCGAGATCCTGCAGGGCACCGACATCCGCATCGCCGGTGAGAGCGCCAAGTTCGGTGTGTCCGAGGCGAAGTGGAGCCTGTTCCCGATGGGCGGCTCGGCGGTGCGCCTGCCGCGCCAGATCCCGTACACCGTGGCCGCGGAGCTGCTGCTGACCGGCCGCCACATCACCGCCGCGGAGGCGCTGAACTTCGGTCTGATCGGCCACGTGGTGCCGGACGGCACCGCGCTGGACAAGGCCCTGGAGATCGCCGAGCTGATCAACAACAACGGCCCGCTGGCCGTGCAGGCGATCCTGAAGGTCATCCGCGACACCGAGGGCCTGCACGAGGAAGAGGCGTTCAAGATCGACGCCAAGGTCGGTCTGCCGGTCTTCCGCAGCAATGACGCCAAGGAAGGCCCGCGCGCGTTCGCCGAGAAGCGCAAGCCGAACTTCCAGGGCAACTGAGGAATTCGAGGTGGCGACGGAACCTCTCCCGTCACCACCTCGAACCATCAGCGGGCGGCCACTTCCTCGGCGAGGAATCCGCCGGACTGGTGCCGCCACAGCTGCGCATAGGTGCCTTCACCGTGCAGCAACTCTTCGTGGCTGCCCTGTTCGACGATCCGCCCGCGATCGAGCACGATGAGCCGGTCCATCCCGGCCACGGTGCTCAGCCGGTGCGCGACCACCAGCGCCGTACGCCCTTCCATCAACTCCCAGAGCGCCTGTTGCACCAGGAGCTCGCTCTCGGAGTCGAGGGCGCTGGTGGCCTCGTCCAGGAGCAGGATCGGCGCGTCGCGCAGGATCGCCCGCGCGAGCGCGACCCGCTGGCGTTGTCCGCCGGACAGTTTCACGCCGCGCTCGCCGATGGGCGTGTCCATGCCATCGGGCAGCCCGTCCGCGAATTCGGTGACGTGCGCCGCCTTGGCGGCGCGCCGCACCTCCTCGTCGGTGGCCTCGGGCCGGGCGAAGCGGATGTTGTCGCTCAGCGACCGGTGGAACATGGCCGGGTCCTGCGGCACGTAGGACAGCAGGCTGCGCAGATCGCTCTGGCGCAGTCGCGAGATGTCCTGTCCACCAATGCGGATCACGCCGCCGTCGATGTCCATCATGCGCAGCAGCAGCTGGGTGAGCGTGCTCTTGCCGCCGCCGGACCGGCCGACCAGACCGATGCGCGCGCCGCTGGGCACGTCCAGATCCAGGCCGCGGAACAGCGGCTGCGCCCCCGGGTGCGCGAAGTTCACCTGTTCGAACCGGATGTCGGACCCCTTGGGCCGCAAGGGTTCCGGTTCGGCGACGTCGAGCACGGTCGGCGATGCCAGCAGCAGTTCGGTGAACTGCGCGGCCTCGGTGGTGGTGCTCTCCAGCCGCCGGTAGATCTGGTTGAACCGGAACATGATCCCGGTGGCGTTCCAGTAGTAGGTGAAGGCCACCATGATCACCTCGACCGATGCGTGCCCGCCGCCCATGCCGAGGGCGATGAGCAGTCCAGCCACATTGACGATCACCATCAGCGGGGTGATGACGGTGTCGATGTAAAGATTGTTGTAGTCCCACGACAGCAACGACTTTCGCCGTTGCACCGCGACCCGCCGCCGGTGTTCGGCGATCTCCTCGGGTTCGGCCGCGAAGGCCCGCACCGCCTGCATGTTCGACAGGGTGTCGGAGACGTGCCCGGACACCAGGGCGATGGCCGCCTCACGATCGTCGACCAGATGCTGGCGGCGCCGGATGAGCGGGGCGACGACCACGCCGCTGACGGCGATGAGGCCGAGCAGCACGATGACCAGCATCGGGTCGTAGCGCCACAGCACCACCGACGCGAAGGTCAGCGGCACGAATGCGGCGACGATCTCGAAGGCGAAGGTGTCGGCGAAGTCCTCGAACCGGGTGGCGAAACTCAGCGCGCGCTTGGTCAGCGAGCCCGCGAAGTTGTTGTGGAAGAACGCGGAGTCCTTGGCGAGGAGTTCGTCCATCGCGGTGTTGTAGAGGTTCTCGATCCCGTTGGCGTCCAACCGGTTCAGGAAGTGGATGCCGATGCGCCAGCACACCTCGGCGATGAACAGCAGCGCGCCGAACCCCACCACGTAGGGCGCGAGCGCGCCGATGGACGAGTCGCCGGTGGCGGCGACCTTGCCGACGACGATCGCGACCAGCAGCGGCGCGATGTAGAGCTGACAGATATTGCCGAAGGCGGGCCCCAGCATGGCCGTGATCGTGATGGCTTTGCGCCGGGCCATTTCCCGGCCGTAATAGCGCAGAACCAGCCGTACCGCGGACGTGCGCGTACTCATTCATCCCCTCTCGGCTAGTGCTTGCAGAGAGCCCAGAGTGCCCGGAGGGGAGTGATAGCGCTACTGAATTATCGCTGGATGGTTGCGGGATACGGGTGCTGGGCGGCCGCAGAGCCCGGCCGCCCAGCACCGGAGCGGATGCCGATCGGAGCACGTGCCGGCATCCACGTTCGGGGATCTACTCGACCGGACGGATGGTGCGCCGGATGATGGCGCGCGCCACGCCCGGCAGGAATCGCCGCATGTAGTAGGCGGGCCGAGCCTCTCCGGGGAATACGTAGAGCGGCGTCTTCGGTGCGGCCAACGCCTTTTCCAGGGTGTCGACGACGAATTCCGGGGTGACGGGGACCGCGTTGCCGAGCACGCTGGCGTTCTCCTCACGGACCACGTCCAGGAACGGGGTCTCGACGCCGGGCGGGCACAGGACGAGCAGGCGCACGCCGGTGCCGTGCAGTTCGTAGGAGAGGCTCTCGGCGAAGCCGATGACCGCGTGCTTGGACGCGGTGTATCCGGCCATGCCGGGTGAGGGCAGCCAGCCGACGAGCGAGGCGAACAGCACCACGGTCCCCGCGCCCGCGTCCCGCATGGCGGGCACGACCGCCTGCACCAGGTTGACGGTCCCGATGTAGTTGACGTCCATCATCTTCCGGATCAGGGCCACGTCGTGGTCCAGCACCGAGGCGTGCACATGGCCGATGCCGGCCGCGTGCACCAGCCGGTCGATGATCCCCAGTTCCGAGCGCACCTTGTCCACGACGGCCCGGACCTGCGCGGCGTCGGAGACATCGCATTCGTAGGTGTGGGTATTGGGCGAGCGGGCGGCGGTGACGGCCAGCCCGTCGGCGTTCACGTCGACCGCGGCCACCTGCCAGCCCGCCGCGGCGAGGCGTTGCGCGACGACGCGGCCCTGACCGCTGGCCGCTCCGGTGACCAGTGCGATGCGGCTCATCGGACCTCCTGGGTCTGCAAGACGGTGGCGGCGTCCTCGAAAGTCATACGGAGCGCGCCGATCCGGCTGGAGAACAGTGCCCGCCCGGGCAGCCCGAGGGCGCGCAGTTGATCGGAGACGGGGTGGTCTCCGAGGTGGATGCGCGCGCCGCCCGGCCGTCCCCGGACCTGGCCGGGGTCCATGATCCAGGGTGTGCGACGCAGGATTCCGTTGCGCGAGGTGTAGGCGTCGATGGAGGCCCCGCCCGCGCCGGCGGGCATCGGGACGCCGTCCGCGACTCGCAGCGCGAGCACGAACTGCCCGTCGACGCGGACCTCGCACCGGTGCCCACGTCCGTCGGGCGCGATGTCGATGTCGGCCATGAGCTTGGGGAAGCCCCAGATCGACTGTCCCGCTTCGCAGGTGAAGCTCTGGTTCACCGGCAGCCAGTGGATGTAGGCCCCGGTGCTGTCCCGGCGTCCGGGCTGTTTCGCCATGATCGAGAACGCGAATTCGTGGTACGGCCCGAGGTCACCGTCGACGTAGCGCACGAAGGCCAGCGAGAGCACGGCCTTGCCGAGCAGGGTGAGCGGCTCCAGCCCGGTGCCGGTGAGCAGTTCGGCGGCGGCGCGGGCGTCGACGAGGAACAGCGCCGAACTCGCGTCCGCGTGCCGGATTCGCACCGGCATGCTGACCCGCTCCCCGAGCACGGTGTGGGCATCAACCATGTTCGAATTAGAACAGGTTTCACCTAGGCATGCCGGACGTTTCACGCAGTTCGTCCGCTCACCGGGTCACCTACTTTCATGGTCTGGCGCCCGCTCCGCGACATATGCCTTCGCCCATCGGTAATCGGGCTTCCCACTCGGGGTCCGGGCGACGGTCTCGGCCACCCAGATCCGGCGTGCCAGTTTGTATCCGGCGAGGCGCTCGCGCACATGGGTCTCCAGCGCCGCCAGGTCGATATCGCCGTCCGCCGGGGACACCACGGCCGCCACCAGCTGCCCCCACCGCTCGTGCGGCACCCCCACCACGACCGCGTCGTAGACCGACGGATGCGCCTTGAGCGTGGCCTCCACCTCCTCGGGGAAGACCTTCTCGCCGCCGGTGTTGATGACCATATTGCCGCGCCCGATCAAGGTGACCGACCCGTCGGATTCGACGCGCGCGCGATCGTCGGTGATCACCATCCGCACGCCGTCCACGGTGCGGAACAGCTTGCCGGTCTTGACCGGATCCTTGTAGTACCCGATCGGCACATTGCCGGTCTTGGCCACCCATCCCTCGCCGCCGGGTGCGACCGGCCGCCCGTCATCGTCGACCACCAGCGCGCCTCGGCCGGTGTTCACCCGCGGCGCGCGAGCCGGATCGTCGTCCTTCTGCGCGAATCCGATTCCGCCGAAACCGGTTTCGGACGACCCGATGGACTCGGTGACCAGGGTGCTCGGAAACAGTTCCAGCAGTGCGTTCTTCACCGGCTGGGTCAGCTGCGCCGCCCCGGATCCGATGGAGACGAGCGAGGAGGCGTCGACGGGCGCGGCCCGATACGAGTCCACCAGCGGCCGCGCGATGGCGTCGCCGGTGACGACCAGGACGTGCGGCCGTTCCCGCGCCACCACCCGCCACACCTCGTCGGGATCGAAGCGCGGCTGGAACACCACCGCGTTGCCCGACCACAGCGCGGTGAAGGTGGGCATCATGGCGGCGGCGTGGATCAGCGGCGGCAGCACGAACCAGGTCATGGGGAACTCGTTCTGCGCGGCCACCCGGGACTGCTGGTATTCGTCGGCGACGGGTTCACCGGTGTAGAAGTCGATGCCGCCGCCGAGCACCCGCCACATGTCCTCCTGCCGCCAGATGACGCCCTTGGGCAGGCCGGTGGTGCCGCCGGTGTACATGATGAAGTGGTCGTCGGCGCTGCGCGGCCCGAAATCCCGGATGTCGGAGGCGGATTCGAGCGCGTCCTCGTACGGCAGCGACCGGCTCGGCAGTCCCGCTCCCCCTTGGTCGTCCTCCACGACCAGGGTGTGCCGCAGCTTCGGCAGCTGATCGCGGATCTCCTCGATGAGCGGCGCGTAGCAGCGGTGGTGCACCGCCATCTCGAGGTCGGCGTTGTCGTAGACGTAGCGCAGTTCCTCGGCCCGGTACCGGTAGTTGATATTGACCGGCACCGCGCGAATCTTGTAGCAGCCCAACAGGGTTTCGAGGCTCTCGATGCTGTTGTGCATGTGGAACCCGATGTGGGTGCCGGGCCCGGCCCCGGCCGCCGCCAGGTGGTGGGCGAGCCGGTTGGCGCGGGCGTCGAGCTGGGCGAAGGTGAGCCGTCGTGTCCCCTCGATCACGGCGGTCCGGTCCGGCACGGCGTCGGCCGAATGTTCGTAGAGGTCGGCGAAGTTGCACGCCATGGCCGTTTCTCCTGGTGTGTTCCGGCTACAGGACGGTGAGCGGCAGCGGTGTGCCCCGGTCGGTGAAGGTGAAGGCCGCCCCGGAGCTGAACCGCGTGATGGCGACCTCGTCGGCTTCCCGGAACGGCAGTTCGGCGCAACCGATTTCGAGGGTGAGCCCGCAGTCGGCGGCCTCGCGGACCCGGGCGTGGAAGCGCGGGTTCACCCCGCGCACCAGGGCGTCGAGCGGCTGGAGATGGTCGGGGTCGAGCAGAGCCGGCCAGGCGCCGTCGTCGACCGCGCCGCAGCCGCGGCCGATGCGCAGTTCGACCAGTTGCTCGCCGCCGGTGGTCTCGGCGGTGACGTCGACGTCGACATAGGCGGCCGGGTTCAGCGCCGGGTGCAGGCGCAGTACCTTGGCCAGCGCCGCCATATCGTCGCCGAGCCCGAGCGCGGTGCGGATGCGTTCGGCGGTGAGGCCCGCGATGCCGGTGAACTGCTTGCGCAGGATGTCCAGCGCCACTCCCGGTTTCGCGCGCGACTCCACCGCGGTCCGGTAGCCGAGGGTGAGCAGGTGGTGCTGCAGGCACACCTCGTCGGCGATCCGGATCAGCGCCGAGCGCGAGAAGTCCTCGAACCGCAGGTCGCTCAGCAGCGGCCCCGCGTAGTCCGCCTGCCCGGGATCTTCCGGGTCGATGGGATCGAGCACGGTGGCGGCGGCCTCGGACCCGGCCACCACCTGCGCGTCCTGGTGCGGAATCGGCGGTTCGTGCGCGGGATCGATGGTGACGGTCCACGCGCACACCGGTTTCCGGTCCGCGGGTTCGCGGGGCGGCCGGTGCACGGGCCGCACCTGGGCGTACGGATTGGTGGCGAGCGCGGTCGCGTCGAAGGTGGGGTCCTCGATGTCGTGGCACATGGCCACCACGAATTCGGTCCCCATCGGCTCGACGTCGGCGAGCGCGCCGCAGTGGTCGAGATGGAATTCCCCGTGATCGTGGTCGATCACCTTGTAGCGGAAGTCCATGAACTGCGGTGGCGCGCCGATATCCAGCTGGAAGCCCTTGAAGATGGCGTCCACCCCGTCACTCGTGATGCCGAGCGCCCGCCGCATGCGCCGGGTGTAGACCGGGCTGGCCAGTTGCCATTCGTCGATGGCGACCGCGGTCATGCCCTCCCGGCCGAGCGCGCCGAGCACGTGCGCCATGCCGGACCGGTCGATGAGGTGCCCGCACAGCAGCAGTTCCGGAACCAGCAGGGCCAGTTCGGATCTGGTGAGTGATGCGTATCTGCTGGTCACCATAGGGGCGCCGGCCCCTTCCCGACCGGGTACCAGCCGGGCAGCGGTTCGCCCGACATGGACCGTTCCATGCGCTTGCGCATGCCGGACGAGAGCGCGTTGTTCGAGATCATCTCCACGAACAGCGCGGTCACATTGCCGAAGTCGAAGAAGTCGCGCTGCCAGCTCCACTGGTAGTTCCCGGCGTAGCGGAACCAGCTGCCGCCGAGCCCTTCCGGGCTGTAGGGCCGCCCGTCGGCCCGCTGCTGATCGTTGACCTGCTTCCAGAAGCCGATCACGCTGCCGGTGCGCTCGTCGACCACGAATTCCTGGTACGGATATGTCCAGCCCTCGAGCCCGAACATCTCCTGGCCGAGCGCGATATCGCGGATCTCGTCGCGCCCGACGGCCATGAATTCCTGCTGCGGACCGTAGTTCCAGCCGTAGGTGGCGTCATCGGTGTAGAAGTGCTCGAGGGGTTTCCAGTCCCCGGCCGCCTCACACTGTTTGTTCTCGTCCACCCAGCGGCGGATCATCTCGTCGAGTTCGTCTCGGGACCAGCTCACGGCTGTCTCCTTCATTCGACAGCGCTGTCGTCTACGAGCGACAGGGCCTGGGTCGGGCAGTAGCGGACGGCGGCGCGGGCCGCGTCCAGGTCGGTGCCGGGGTCGGTGCGCAGGATCCGCACCTGTCCCTGTTTGGGCACCTCGAAGAGGTCGGGGGCCTCGTCCTGGCAGACGGCGTGGCCCTGGCAGAGGTCGAGATCGACGACCAGGCGCATGGTCAGGGTCCTTCCGGATTCGGTTCGCGCAGTGGCGCTTCCGGCTGGACCTCCACCAGCACCAGGTGCGCCCCGCGCGGGGTGGATACGACCGCGGACACGGCCGCCGCGAGATCGGCGGGCCGCAGGAACTGCGGGTGCCGGGCGAACCCCCATTTCACCCAGTTCTCCAGCAGCGGACCCACCACTTCCGGGGTGGCCTGCATGCCCATGCCGGTGAGGGTCTGGCCCGGCCGCACGATGGACGAGCGCACGCCGGTGCCCTCCAACTCCATACGCAGCTGGGTGGCGAAGGCCTCGACGCCGGTCTTGGCGGCGTTGTACGCGCCCGCGCCCGGCCGGGCCCGCACCGCGCAGTCGGAGCCGATGACCACGAAGTCGCCGCGCTGCCGCTCGATCATGCCGGGCAGCACCCGGTGCGCGAGGCGTTGCGCGCCGACCAGGTGCACCCGCACCTGGGATTCGAACAGGTCGGGATCCATCTCCCAGCCCTGCCCGAATTCGAGATCGCCCGCGCCGGAGACCAGGATCTCGGTGGGCCCGAGCGCCGCTTCGGCGGCGGTGACGAATTCGTGCACCGAGGCGGTGTCGCAGACGTCGAGCGGTCCGGCGAAGGCTTCCCCGCCCTCGGCGCGGATCTTCTCGGCGAGGGTCTCGCAGATCTCCACCCGGCGCGCACCCAGCGCGACCGGGTGTCCCAGCGCGGCAAGGGCTTCCGCGGTGGCGGCCCCGATTCCGGAGGACGCGCCCGCGACGATGGCGGGGCGGCGGGCGGGATGCGGTGCGAAGCGGGCCATTCAGCGAACCTCCACGGAGACGGGCAAGTGGGCGAAGCCGCGCACATTCACCGAATGCACGCGCTGGATACCGGTGTCGGCGATGCCGTACGAGCGGACGCGAGCGGCGAACTCGCGCAAGACGATCGAGGCCTCCAGTCGCGCCAGGTGCGCGCCGAGGCAGAAGTGCACGCCGCGGCCGAAGCTGATCAGCCCGCCCTTGTCGCCGCGTTCGAGGTCGTAGCGGTCCGGGTCGTGGAAGACGGCGTCGTCGCGATTGGCGGATCCGATGAGCAGCAGCACCTTCGAGCCCGCGGGAATGGTCTGCCCGTAGTACTCGAGGTCCTCGGCGGCGGTGCGCGCCAGGATCTGACTGGAGGCGTCGTAGCGCAGGGTCTCCTCGACCCAGTCCTCCACGAGTTCGGGGTGGGCGGCGGCCTTGGCGTACTGCTCGGGATTGCGGCCCGCCCAGTACAGGGCGTTGCCGAGCAGTTTGGTGGTGGTCTCGTTGCCGGCGACCACCATGAGGAACATGAAGCCGAGGATCTCCTCGTCGGTCAGCCGGTCCCCGTCGGCCTCGGCGTCGAGCAGGGCCGAGGTGAGGTCGTCGGCGCGTTTGCGCTTCCGTTCGGCGAGGATCTCGTTGTAGTAGCCCGCGAGTTTCATGGCCGCCTCCATGGCCGCGACCGGCACGTCCAGCACGCCCTCCTCACGATGCACCAGCAGGTCGGCCAGCCGCCGGAGTTCGGCGCGATCGGCCTCGGGCACCCCGAGCAGTTCGGAGATGACGTCCATCGGGACCTGGCCCGCGACCGCGTCGATCCAGTCGAAATCGCGACCGGCCAGCGCCGGTTCGAGGTAGCGCAGGGTGATCTCCCGGATCCGCTCGCCCATCTCGGTCACCCGCCGGGGGGTGAAGCCCTGGTAGACGAGCTTGCGCAGGCGCAGGTGCCGGGGGTCGTCCATGGCCAGGAAGGACATGGTTCGCCAGGCGTGCGGCCCCCAGGCGGCGGGGTCGAGCGAGACCCCGTTGGCGCTGGACAGGCGCACGTTGTCCCGGAAGCCGGCCGCCACGTCCCCGTGTCGCGAGAGCGCCCAGAAGTCCAGGTCGGGGTGGTGGTACACCGGGGCCTCGGTGCGCAACCGCTGGTACACGGGGTAGGGGTCCTCGTGGATGCGGTAGTCGTAGGGGTCGAACAGCAGCGGCTCCAGCGAGGCTGCGGTCATGGTGGGTCCACCTCGTATTCGATAACTCGTTCATCGGCTCTGACGAACGTTTTCCAGCAACGGAGACACGTAGCTGGACATGTGTCTGTACGGTACTAGCGACGGGATCACCTCACAACGGAATCCCGCGAAGAAAATCGGCCGGACCGCAGAAACTGAAACCTGTTCTTGCGCGTTTCCGAGCCGCGAACCTATAGTCCGTACACGTGTCCGGACAGCATGGGAGCTACCTATGAGCCCGAGCGATCTCGTCCCCGACGGCGGTTCGCACCTGCTGATCGGCGGCAAGTTGACGCCCGGCGGCGGCGGTGTGTTCACCACCGCCGACCCGGCCACCGGGGAACCCCTCGGCTACGCCGCCAATGCCGACTCCGCCGATATGGACGCGGCCATCGCCGCGGCCCGCACCGCCTTCGACACCACCGACTGGTCCCGCGATCCGGCCTTCCGTGCGGCCTGCCTCCGGCAGCTGCGCGACGCCCTGCGCGGCCACATCGAGGAACTGCGCGAGATCACCATCGCCGAGGCGGGCGCGCCCCGCATGCTCACCAGCGGCCCGCAGCTGGAGGGACCGGTCGGGGATCTCGGCTACTTCGCCGATCTGGCCGAGAACTACGCGTGGGAAACCGATCTCGGGGTCGCCGCGCCCATGGGGATCAAGAGCTCGCGCCGGCTGCGGCGCGAACCCATCGGCGTGGTCGGGGCCATCACGCCCTGGAATTTCCCGCACCAGATCAACTTCGCGAAGCTGGGTCCGGCGCTGGCGGCCGGGAACACCGTGGTCCTCAAGCCCGCGCCCGACACCCCGTGGTGCGCGGCCGCCGTGGGCCGGATCATCGCCGAGGAGACCGACATTCCGGCCGGGGTGGTCAATATCGTCACCTCCGACGATCACGGCCTCGGCACGCAGCTGGTCACCGACCCGCGGGTGGACATGATCTCGTTCACCGGGTCCACCCAGACCGGCAAGGCCGTGATGACCGCCGCGGCGGCGTCCCTGAAGAAGGTGTTCCTGGAGCTGGGCGGCAAGTCGGCGTTCATCGTGCTCGAC
Organism: Nocardia sp. CA-136227; assembly: GCF_050955695.1. Classification (NCBI taxonomy): domain Bacteria; kingdom Bacillati; phylum Actinomycetota; class Actinomycetes; order Mycobacteriales; family Nocardiaceae; genus Nocardia; species Nocardia sp. CA-136227. Next base: position 384,122 of record NZ_CP192081.1, on the reverse strand, counting down.
GACGCCGACATCGCGGCCGCCGCGAGCTATGCCGCGTTCGGCGTGTGCGTGCACGCGGGCCAGGGCTGTGCGATCAGCACCCGCCTGCTGGTGCCGCGCGAACTGCACGATCAGGCCGTCGAAGCCGCGGCGCGCACCATGGCGGGTATCAAGCCCGGCGATCCGGCGAAGCCCGGAACCGTGTGCGGCCCGGTCATTTCCGAACGGCAGCGGGCGCGGATCGAGCGCTATCTCGATATCGCGCGCGCCGAGGGCGGCACCATCGTCACCGGGGGCAAGCGGCCCGACCGTGAGCACGGCTGGTTCGTCGAGCCGACGCTGATCACCGGCCTGCCCAACAGTTCCGCCGTGGCCCAGGAGGAGATCTTCGGGCCCGTTCTCACCGTCATCCCGCACGACGGTGACGCCGATGCCGTCCGCATCGCCAACGACTCCCCCTACGGCCTGTCCGGCACGGTGTGGGGCAGCGATCCCGAGCGGCTGCGCGAGGTCGTGAACGGCGTGCGCACCGGGACGCTCAGCGTCAACGGCGGCATCTGGTATTCGGCCGACGCGCCCTTCGGCGGCTACAAGCAGTCCGGCGTGGGCCGGGAAATGGGCGTCCTCGGATTCGAGGAATACACCGAGACCAAACTCATCGCGACCGGCGTCTGAGGAGTACCGACATGAGCCGATTCACCGACAGATCGATCATCGTCACCGGCGCCGCGCGCGGCATCGGGGCGGCCTACGCGAAGGCGCTGGCCGCCGAGGGCGCGAAAGTCGTCGTCGCCGACCTGAACAGCGAACTGGGCGAGGCGACCGCCAAGGAGATCACCGCCGACGGCGGCGTCGCGGTCTTCGCGCCGGTCGACGTCGCCGATCCGGAATCCGCCAAGGCCCTGGCCGATTTCACCGTCGCCGAGTTCGGCGGCATCAACCACCTGGTCAACAATGCCGCCATCTACGGCGACATGAAGCTGGACCTGCTGGTGTCCGTGCCGTGGGACTACTACAAGAAGTTCATGGCCGTGAACCTCGACGGCGCGCTGAACGTGACGCGCGCGGTCTACAAGCACATCGCCAAGGCGGGCGGCGGTTCCATCGTGAACCAGTCGTCCACCGCCGCCTGGACCTACTCCGGCTTCTACGGGCTGGCCAAGGCCGGGATCAACAGCCTCACCCAGCAGCTGGCGCACGAGCTGGGGCACTCCAGGATCCGGGTGAACGCCATCGCGCCGGGACCCACCGACACCGAGGCCACCCGCAGCATCGTGCCCGAGCAGTTCGTGGATCAGCTGGTGAAGCAGATGGCGCTCAAGCGGCTCGGCACCACCGAGGACATGGTCGGGGCCTGCCTGTACCTGCTGTCCGACGACGCGGGCTGGGTCACCGGTCAGGTGCTGAATGTCGATGGCGGGCAGGTGTTCCGGCCATGAGCGAGGACATCTCGGTCGGGTTCATCGGGCTCGGCAATATGGGTGCGCCGATGGCGCAGCGCCTCGTCGAGTGGCCGGGCGGGCTCGTGGTCTGCGATATGCGGGCCGACGCGGTGCAGCCGTTCACCGATGCGGGGGCGACCGCCGCCGCGACCGCCGCGGAGGTGGCCGAGCGGTGCCGGGTCATCTCGGTGGTCGTCCTCGACGACGCGCAGGTGCGCACGGTGGTGACCGGCCCGGACGGTCTGCTCCAGACCGCGAAGCCCGGCACCGTGATCGCGGTGCACTCCACCATCTCCGACCGGACCGCCGTGGAACTCGGCGCCGAATGCGCTTCGCACGGTGTCGAATTCGTGGACGCGCCGATCAGCGGCGGGGCGCCCGCCGCGCAGAAGGGCGCGCTCGCGGTCATGGTGGGCGGCAGTCCCGCCGCCTTCGAGGCGGTGCGCGAGCCGTTCGGGCGGTTCGGATCGCTGGTCATCCACGCCGGCGAGGTCGGCGCGGGAACGCGAATGAAGCTGGCGCGCAACCTGCTCCACTTCGTCGCCTTCACCGCGGCGGCGGAGGCGCAGCGGCTGGCCGAGGCCGCCGGGCTGGACATCACCGCGCTCGGCAAGGTGGTCCGGCATTCCGACTCGCACACGGGCGGGCCGGGCGCGATCATGCTGCGCAAGACGACCGCGCCGGTCGAGGCGGACGACTTCTGGTTCCCCATCCTCGGCCATGTGCGTGATCTCGGTGAGAAGGATCTGTCCTTGGCGCTGGATCTGGCGGGCCGGTTGGATCTCGACCTACCGCTGGCGCGCAAGGCATTGCACAACCTGGGTGACGGGCTCGGTGTGGGGCCCGGATCGATCGCTAAGGAGCAGTCATGACCGACGAGCAGCCCTCGGAGCGGCGGCAGCAGGGTTTGAAGAAGATGTCGGAGGTGTACGGCTTCGATCTGCCGAACTTCGCCGGCGACCCGTTCTTCGAGGTCACCGCGGATCACCTCTTCGCCGACATCTGGAATCGGCCCGGACTGTCGCTGCGGGACCGGCGCCTGCTGCTGCTCGGCGCGATCACCGCGCAGGGGCACGCGGACATCCTCGAGATCCAGGTGGGCGCGGCCCTGCGCAACGGTGAGCTCGATGCCGACCAGCTGCGCGAGATCGCGGTGTTCCTGGCCCACTACGTGGGCTGGCCCGGCGCCACCAAGCTCGACGGCGCCGTCCGCAAGACGCTCGCCAAGGACCAGAAGAAGTAATCCCTACCCGCAGTGAGGAATTCAGAGAACATGGCGGAAATCGCTAGCGTCCGGCCCATCCTGGCCAGCGAGGTCGAGACCTGGGACCACCAGGCCGACGTCGTGGTCGTCGGCTTCGGCATCGCGGGGGTGTGCGCCTCCCTGGAGGCCGCCCGCTCCGGGGCCGACGTGCTGGTGCTGGAACGCACCGGCGGCTGGGGCGGAGCGGCCGCCATGTCCGGCGGCTTCATCTATCTCGGCGGTGGCACGGCGCTCCAGAGGAAACTGGGCTTCGAGGACACCGCCGAGAACATGGAGGCGTTCCTCACCGCGGCCCTGGGCCCCGGCGTCGACAAGGCCAAGATCCACGACTACTGCCAGGGCAGTGTCGAGCACTTCGATTGGCTTGTCGCGCAGGGCGTCCCGTTCAACGAGGTGTTCTGGGGCGAACCCGGCTACGAGCCACCCGCCGACGAGGGTCTGATGTTCTCCGGCGGCGAGAACGCCGCCCCCTTCAAGGACAAGATCCCGCCCGCCCCGCGCGGTCACCTGGCCTGGACCAAGGACAAGAAGCTGGGTGAGAAGGGCGGCGGCTACATGCTGATGGAGCCGCTCGCCCAGATGGCAGACGAACTCGGCGTGCGGCACGAGTACGACGTGCGCATGCGGCGGCTCATCGTGGACGAGACCGGCCGCGTGGTCGGCGTGGCCGCCACCCGCTACGGCAAGCCGGTGCACGTGCGCGCCGAGCGCGGCGTGGTGCTGGCGACCGGCAGCTTCGCCTACAACCACGAGATGGTGGAACAGTTCGCGCCCAAGATCGCCGGTCGCCCGGCCGCCACGGTCGAGGAGCACGACGGCATCGGCATCCGGGTCGCGCAGGCGCTCGGCGCGGACCTCGCCCACATGGACGCCACCGAGGTGGCCCTGGTGGTGGACCCGCAGCTGGTGGCGCGCGGCATCCTGGTGAACGGGCACGGGCAGCGGTTCATCACCGAGGACACCTACCCCGGGCGCATGGGTCAGGCAGTGCTGCAGGATCAGGACAACAAGGCGTACCTGGTGATCGACGAGCTCGCGCTGGAGGAGGCCATGGAGACCAAGTCGTCCATGTCGTTCCTGCGCATCGCGCCGACCTGGGTCGCCGAGACCGTGGCGGAGCTGGAAGGCGAGATGGGGCTGCCGGAGCACACCCTCCAGTCGACCATCGACCTCTACAACCACCACGCGGCGCAGGGCGACGACCCGTTCCTGAACAAGAAGACCGAGTGGGTCAAGCCCATCCGGACGCCGCTGGGCGCCTACGACCTGCGCGGCTACACCGGCGGTTTCACCCTCGGCGGCCTGCGCACCGATCTGGACTCGCGGGTTCTCCACGTCTCCGGCGAACCGATCCCCGGGCTGTACGCCGCGGGTCGCGTCACCTCCGGCATCTGCGCCGGCGGATACGCCTCCGGTTGTTCCCTCGGCGACGGCAGTTTCTTCGGCCGCCGCGCCGGCGTCTCCGCTGCCAAGCAGCTCTGAAAGGACCTCTCCCCCATGCGTTTCGGCATCGTTCTCTTCACCAGCGACCGCGGCATCACGCCCGCGGCCGCCGCCAAGGCCGCCGAGGACCGCGGCTTCGACTCGTTCTACGTGCCCGAGCACACCCACATCCCGATCCGGCGCGACGCCGCCCACCCGCACACGGGCACCAGCGAACTGCCCGACGACCGCTACACCCGCACCCTCGACCCGTGGGTCGCGCTGGGCACCGCGGCCGCCGTCACCTCGCGCATCGAGTTGTCCACCGCGGTGGCGCTGCCCACCGAGAGCGACCCGATCACCCTCGCCAAGACCATCGCCACCCTGGACCACCTCTCCGGCGGCCGGGTCACCATCGGCGCCGGATTCGGCTGGAACACCGACGAACTCACCGACCACGGCGTCCCCGGCAACAAGCGCCGCACCGTGCTGCGCGAGTACATGGAGGCGATGCGGACGCTCTGGACCGAGGAAGAGGCCTCCTACAGCGGCGATTTCATCTCCTTCGGACCCAGCTGGGCCTGGCCCAAGCCGGTCCAGTCGCACATTCCGCTGCTGATCGGCGCGGGCGGCACCGAGAAGACCTTCAAGTGGATCGCCCGCTCCGGCGACGGCTGGATCACCACGCCGTACGAGTCCGACATCTCCGCTTCCACCGCCCTGCTGCTGAAGCACTGGCAGGAAGCCGGCCGCGAGGGCGCCCCGCGCGTGGTGGCGCTGGCCGGTAAGCCGAACGCCGAACAGCTCGCGGCCTGGGCCGAAGCCGGGGTCACCGACGCCGTCTACGGCCTGCCCGACAAGTCCGAGGACGAGGTCCTCGCCTACCTGGACCGGCTGGCCGCCAAGCTCGCCCCGCTGGGTCTCCAGGCCCCGTCCGCCTGACCGAATCGGCCGTCATGGCCGATTCACCTGCGGATTCGGTACGGCGGCAAGAATCGTACGCTCGAGCCGTGTTCGAACCCTTGCCGCCGATGCCCGGCCTGCCCGACTCGACCGCGGTGTTCATCACGCACGAGGACACCGCGCGGGAGCTGGCCGAGTCGGCACTGGCCTGGGTGCGACGGCATTCCCGGCGACGACGACGCAATGCGTTGCGCTGGGTGATCACGGCGATCGTGCTGTACTCGCTGTGGTCACTCGGCGGCCTGCTGATCGGGCTGGCGATCTGCGCGGCGCTGGTCGGGATGTACCGGCGGCGCTGGAATTCCGATCCCGTCCGGACGGTGGCCCTGTTCTCGGCCATGGCCGCGCCGGGCACGGTGATGGCGAGCCGGTTCGGCCCGGCCGCGTTCGACATCCAGGTGGGCGCGGACACCCACCGCCGGATCCGCTACGACAGCATCCGCGACCTCGAGGTGACGCCCGCGGCGGTAGCCTTCGGCGAGGGTCCGCAGTACCACACCTATCCGCGAGAACTGTTCCCCGACAGCGCACTCGAACTCATGACGGCGGACACCCACCCGGTCGAACCGCCGAGTCCGATTCCGCCGCTGGCCGATCCGTCGGCCGTCTATGTCGTGCGCCCCGGCGACACGAGCCGGCTGGTCCGGGTTCCGGCGCACCGATTCCGGGTGCGACGGGCGATCATCTTCGCCCTGCTCTCGTCGATCTACCTGATCACGTTGTATCTGATCCGCGGTTCGGGGCCGGTTCCGCTCGCGACCGCGGGCATCCTGCTGCTGGCCGTCGTGTTCTCCCTGACCTACACCGCGGACCGGAATCGGCGGGAAAGGGAAATGGCGCACCAGTTCCCGCCGGGCACGGGCTTCGCGGCGCGGTTCGGGCCCGACGCGGCCGATATTCACCTGGGCAGCCGCCGAACCCGCATCCGGTACGAATGGATCAACGAGGTGCGCATCGAGGACGGCGTGGTCGAACTGCGGGGCCTGGACGGCGGGGCGTACCCGCGGGAATTGTTCCCGGACTTCGCGATCGCCTACATTCGCGCGCTGAATGCCGAAATGGCGGCGAGCCGCTAGTTGCAGGCAGCGACGCGCTGCAGGACGCGCAGGGTTCCGGCGGCGGCGAGGGTGCGGAACTTCCCGGTGGCCTCGGCGCGGCGGTAGAGCTCGTCGGCGGCGCGCAGGGCCAGCAGGCCGCCACCCGCCACCCAGTGGGACCAGTCGTCGTAGGCGCGGTCGGCGGCAACGGAGTCGGAGCCGGTGATCAGCAGCAGGCGCAGCGGGGTGCGCCATTCCCGGACCGCGGTGGCGTACGCGTCGGCGGCGTCGCCGGGCGCCGTGGTGATCTCCAGGATCGCGCCCTTGCTCGCATAGGTGCGGGCGGCCTCGGACAATGCCGCGGCCTCGTCCGGGGGCAGCGTGGCGGCGATTTGCTCGATGAGTGCGGGCAATTCGCGCGGGGTGGCGGAGAGCGCGGCGGGGAGCATTCGAAAGCCTTTCCGGTGCGGTCTCATTCATACCGATCGCGCATACCGCGAGTTGCTCGGCGGGCTGAGTCATAGTAGCATCCGGACACGTGTCTGATCCCCTTTCCGACCGCTCAGCGGTGAGCATGGAGGCCACCCGCCGGCGGCTCACCGAGAAGCAGGCCGACACCGTGGACAAGCTCACCCGGGCGGCCATGGACGTGCTGTCCCGGGAGGGGTTCGCGGGGCTCACCGTGCGCATGGTCGCAGCCCAGGCCGGGGTCGGCACGGCCACCGCGTACACGTATTTCTCCTCGAAGGAACACCTGGTCGCGGAGATGTTCTGGCGGCGGCTCGCCGCCACGGACGCACCCGCCGGGGAGGGCGTCGACTCCACCGCCCGGGTGCTGGCGGTGCTGCGGCAGATCGCCATGCTGATGGCCGACGAACCCACGCTCGCGGGCGCGGTGACGGCCGCGCTGCTGGGTGTCGATCCGGATGTGGCGCATCTGCGGCTGCGGATCGGCGGTGAGATCCGGCGGCGGTTGATCGACGCGCTGGGCTCCGACTCCGATCCCGAACTCATCGAGACGCTCGAAATGATCTACGCCGGCGCACTGGTGCGCGCGGGCATGGGTTACGCGTCCTACGCCGAAATTGCCGAGCGCATGGAGAAATCCGCGCTGCGCATCCTGCGGCCCTGAAATAACCATTCCGATTTCGCGCGGGAATCCGTGGGATCCCTTGCCGTGTAATCCCTTCCGTAGTACCGTCTGGACAGGTGTCTACCCGGGAGGTCACAGATGACCCTGGTCAAACCGCGCGCGGTATCCGGTGGCGAGCACGAGCACGGCCACTTGGAGGAATTCCGCACCGATCCCATCGCCCTCATGGCTCGGGTTCGGCAAGAATGCGGTGATATCGGCTCGTTCCGATTGGCGGATCGCGATGTCATCCTGCTGACCGGCGCGCAGGCCAACGAGTTCTTCTTCCGCGCCGGCGACGATGAACTCGATCAAGCCGCGGCATATCCGTTCATGAAGCCGATCTTCGGCGAGGGCGTGGTCTTCGACGCCCCACCCGAGCGGCGCAAGGAAATGCTGCACAACACGGCCCTGCGCGCCGAGCAGATGCGCGGCCACGCCACCACCATCGCCCGCGAGGTGGAGCGCATGCTGGCCCGCTGGGGCGACGAGGGCGAGATCGACCTGCTCGAGTTCTTCGCCGAACTCACCATCTACACGTCCTCGGCCTGCCTGATCGGAACCAAGTTCCGCGAGGAGCTCGACGACCGCTTCGCGCACCTCTACCACGAGCTCGAGCGCGGCACCGACGCCTACTGCTACGTCGACCCGTACGCCGATATCGAGAGCTTCCGCCGCCGCGACGAGGCCCGCCACCAGCTGGTGAAGCTGGTGCGCCACATCATGGCGGGGCGGATGGCGAATCCGCCGACCGGCAAGGACGATCGGGACATGCTCGACGTGCTGGTGTCGGTGCGCGACGACCGCCCCGCCTCCCCGCGCTTTGGCCAGCCCCGCTTCTCGGCCAGCGAGGTCACCGGCATCTTCATCTCCATGATGTTCGCCGGGCACCACACCACTTCGGGCACGGCCGCCTGGACCATCATCGAACTGCTCCGGCATCCGGAGGTGCTCGGCCAGGTGGTCGCCGAGCTGGACACCCTCTACGCCGACGGCGCGGACGTGAGTTTCCATGCGCTGCGCCAGATCCCGAATCTGGAGGCGGTGCTGAAGGAGGCGCTGCGGCTGCACCCGCCGCTCATCATCCTGATGCGGGTGGCGCGCGAGGAGTTCGAGGTGTGCGGCCACCGCATCGATCCCGGCGACCTGGTGGCGGCGAGTCCCGCTGTCTCCAACCGGATTCCGGAGGCCTTCCCGGACCCGGAGCACTTCGATCCGGGCCGCTACCTGGACCCGAATCAGGAGGATCTGGCCAACCGCTGGAACTGGATCCCGTTCGGCGCGGGCCGGCACCGCTGTGTGGGCGCGGCGTTCGCGCTCATGCAGCTGAAGGCGATCTTCTCGATCCTGTTGCGGGACTGGGAGTTCGAGCTGGCGCAGCCGTCCGACAGCTACCGCAACGACCACTCCAAGATGGTGGTCCAGCTGGAACAGCCGTGCGCGGTCCGCTACCGCCGCCGCGCCCGGCCGTCCCAGGACTGATCAGAGCTCTGCCGCGAGGCGGATCAGAGCGCGGCCTCGATCGCGGCGACGATCGCCGCGTCCTTGGGCTCGGTGCGCGGGCGGAAACGGCCCAGCACCGAGCCGTCCCGGCCGATCAGGAACTTCTCGAAGTTCCACTGGATGTCCCCGGCCGCGCCCTCGGCGTCGGCGACCTGGGTCAGCTCCTGGTACAGCGGGATGCGGCCGTCGCCGTTCACGTCGCTCTTCTCCAGCAGCGGGAAGTCCACGCCGTAGGTCGCCGAGCAGAACTCGGCGATCTCCTCGGCGGTGCCCGGCTCCTGGCCCATGAACTGGTTGCACGGCACGCCGATCACGGTGAACCCGCGCGACCCGTAGGTCTGCTGGAGTTCGACCAGGCCCGAGTACTGCGGGGTGAGCCCGCACTTGGAGGCGACGTTGACCAGCAGCACGACCTGGTCGTCGGCCAGCTCGGCCAGCGAGGTGGGCTTGTCGGTCAGGGTGCGCAGCGGAATCTCGCGAAGATTGGTCACAAGGCCGAATTCTAGAACGGGTTCGACGGGGTCACCGGTTCAGGAGTATCGGACCTGCCAATGCTTGATCCCATTGATCCAGCCCGAACGCAGCCGCTGCGGCGGCTCCACCTCGCGGATTTCCGGCATGGCGTCGGCGATGGCATTGAACATCAGGTCGATCTCCAGCCGCGCCAGATTCGCGCCGACACAGAAATGCGTGCCGGTGCCGCCGAATCCGACGTGCGGATTGGGATCGCGCAGCACATCAAATTCGAAGGGGCGGTCGAAGACCTCCTCGTCGAAGTTGGCGGAGCTGTAGAACAATCCGACGCGCTGGCCTTCGCGGATCTTCTGCCCGCCGAGTTCGGTGTCCTGGGTGGCGGTCCGCTGGAACGCCGTCACCGGCGTCGCCCAGCGCACGATCTCGTCGGGCGCGGTGTGCGGGCGGCGCTCCCGGTAGAGCTCCCACTGATCGGGGTTGTCGACGAAGGCCTTCATCCCGTGCGCGATGGCATTGCGGGTGGTCTCGTTGCCGGCCACCGACAGCAGGATGACGAAGAATCCGAATTCGTCGGAGCCCAGCGCCTCGCCGTCGACATCGGCGGTCACCAGCTGGCTGACGATGTCGCCGACCGGGCAGGCCCGCCGCTGTTCGGCCATGTTGTAGGCGTAGCCCAGCAATTCGGCGTTGGCGGCCATGTTCTGGCCCTCGAACTCCGGATCGTCGTAGTTCATCAGCTGGTTGGACCAGTGGAACAGCTTGTATCGATCGTCCTGCGGCACCCCGAGCAGTTCGGCGATGGCCTGCAGCGGGAGTTCACACGCCACCTGCTCGATGAAATCGCCGCCGCCGGTCGATTTCGCCTCCCGCACAATCTTCTCCGCGCGTTCGGTGAGCGCGGCCCGCAAGCCCTCCACGGCGCGCGGGGTGAAGCCCTTGGACACGATGCGCCGAATCTTGGTGTGTTTCGGCGGATCCATGTTCACCAGCAGCGCTTCGCGGCCGAGTTCGAGCTGTTCGGGCTCGGAGTCGGCGGGCATCCGGATGATCGAGCCCTTGCGGTTCGAGGACCAGAGTTCGGGCCGCCGGGAGATCTCCTTGATGTCCTCGTGGCGGGTGATCACCCAGTACCCGTCGTCGTCCATGGGGGCGGCCTGCGCGGGCGTCTGCGCGTTCCACCAGACGGGCGCGGTGCGCCGCAGCAGAGCGAATTCCTCGACCGGACTACGGTCGGCCCAGAGCGCGGGATCGGTGAAGTCGAAGCCGACGGGCAGTGACGGAACAGACACTGTTCCTCCTCGGGCAAAGTGCCGCTAAGATCACGAAATTGGAACGTGTTTCACAGGAATTCAACCATGCCGACCGGCCCCAGGGCGGCGTTTCCAGCCTCCAACCCGAAGTCGATCTCGAGACTGGACAGCCCATCCCGGGTGTCGGCAGACTAGAACCTGTTCTACAGTGATGCCAGGCACACTCGAAGATGAGGTAACTGATATGACCCCTTCCCCGGGCTCCACGTCCGAAGCCGATTACGTCGTCGTTGGCGCGGGCAGCGCCGGCGCGGTCCTGGCCGGGCGCCTCGCGCAGGCCGGCGCGAGCGTGATCCTGTTGGAGGCCGGGCGCAAGGACAACTCCCAGCTGGTCACCCGCCCCGGCATGATCTCGATGGTTCACACCGTCCCGCAGCTGAAGAAGCTGGTGACCTGGAAGCAGTACTCGGTCCCGCAGAAGCACGCCAACGACCGCAAGATCCCGATGACCCGCGGCAAGGTGCTCGGCGGCTCGTCCTCGGTCAACGGCATGCTCTACGTGCGCGGCAACAAGGCCAACTTCGACTCCTGGGCCGCCGAGGGCAACAAGGGCTGGTCCTACGACGAGATTCTGCCCGCCTACAAGCGCCTGGAGAACTGGGTCGACGGCGCCGACGACTACCGCGCCACCGGCGGCCCCATCGAGGTCACCCGCCCCCGCGAGATCACCCCGATCGCCGAGCAGTTCATGACCGCCGCCTCCGAGTCCCTCGGCACGCCGATCATCAAGGACTACAACGGCGAGTCGCAGGAAGGCATCTCGATCTTCCAGCAGTCCGTCAAGGACGGCATCCGCTACAGCTCCTCGCGCGGCTTCATCACCAACATGCCGAACTCGCACATGACCGTGCTCACGCACGTGCACGCCACCCGCGTGGTCATCGAGAACGGCCGCGCCACCGGCGTCGAGATCGCCGAGAAGAACGGCACCCGCCGGATCGTGAAGGCCGCCAAGGAGGTCATCGTCTCCGGTGGTGTGATCGGCTCCCCGCAGCTGCTCATGCTCTCGGGCATCGGCCCGGCCGCGCAGCTGCGCGAGCACGGCATCGAGGTCGTCGCGGACCTGCCGGTCGGCCAGAACCTGCACGACCACCTGTTCGTGCCCATGACCTTCGTGTCCAAGAAGGCCCTCCACCGCGGCATCCCGACCTACTTCGCGCGCGGCATCCTCAAGGAGATGCGCAACCCGGGCAGCTCCTTCATGGGCCGCACGGTCTTCGAGGCCGCCGGCTTCGTCAAGACCAAGTTCGCCGAGGGCGACCACCCGGACATGCAGATCCACACCCTGCCGTGGAGCTACCCGACGCCCAACCAGGACGCCGACAAGCTGCACCTGGTGGACCGCCGCCCGGCCTTCACCATCATGCCGTCGCTCATCTACCCGAAGAGCCGCGGCGAGATGAAGCTGGCCTCGGCGGACCCGTTCGCCTCGCCGCTCATCGACCCGGGCTACCTGACCGACCCGTGGGACACCGAGTTCCTGGTCGAGGGCATCAAGATGATCAAGGAGATCATGTCGCACGCGAGCATCGCGGGCGACTGGACCGAGAACTTCTTCCCGGGCCAGCAGTGGGCGGACGAGACCGCGCTGCGCCGCGAGCTCCCCAACCGCGTGCACTCGATCTACCACCCGGTCGGCACCTGCCGCATGGGTGTGGACGAGCGCGCGGTCGTCGACCCGACCCTGAAGGTGCACGGCATCGAGGGCCTGCGCGTCGCCGACGCCTCGATCATGCCCAGCATCACCGGCGGCAACACCAACGCGCCGAGCTACATGATCGGCGAGAAGGCCGCCGAGTTCATCAACGGCGGACAGTAATCCCACCGAGCCGCTCCGGAGACTGCTACTTCCCTGGTAGCTCCGGCGCGCGGGTCAGCGGCCACGACCATCGCTGACCTGTGACAGCCCCGGGCCTCCTACCTCTCGGCCCGGGGCTGTTGTCCTTTCTCCCGAGGAGTCAGCGGTGTCCCTGCCCGTCGATCTGTGGCTCAACGCGCCACTGGCCGAATCCGCTTCGCGCGCCGCGCGATTGCGCGAACTCGGGGTGGACGGCGTGTTCACCTTCGAGGGCGCGCACGACGTGTTCGCGCCGCTCACCCTGGCCGCCACCGCCGGAACCGACATCATGACCAATGTGGCCATGGCGTTCCCGCGCAGCCCGATGCACCTCGCGCACACCGCGTGGGATCTGCAGGCGCTCTCGGGCGGGCGGTTCCGGCTCGGACTCGGCAGCCAGATCCGGCCGCACATCGAGAAGCGGTACGGCAGCGTCTGGTCGGAACCGGTGGAGCGGATGCGCGACACCGTGCTCGCGGTACAGGCGATTCTGCGGGCCTGGCAGACCGGGGAACGCCTCGACTACCGCGGGCGGTTCTGGCAGCACACGCTCATGACGCCACAATTCGATCCGGGACCGAATCCGTCCGGGCCGCCGCCGGTGCTGGTCGGCGCGCTGGGGCCGCGCATGACCGCCATGGCCGCCGAGGTCGCGGACGGGCTGCTGGTCATGCCGTTCAATACCGAGCGCCACTACCGGGAGCGGACCCTCGCGGCGGTGGAAAAAGGCCGCGGCGACTCCACCCGGCCGTTCGAGATCATCGTGGAAGCCATTGTGGCCATGGGTGATACGGAAGAGGAGCTGGCCGCGGCGCGCAAGGCGGTGCGAAACCTGCTGGCGTTCTACGGTTCCACGCCCGCTTACCGCCCGGTGCTGGAGGTCGAGGGCTGGGCGGATCTGCAGCCCGAGCTCAATCTGCTGTCCAAGCAGGGGCGCTGGCGGGAGATGGCCGGACTGATCGACGACACCATGGTGGACGCGCTCACCGTCAGCGGCACGCCCGCCGAGTGCGCCGACCGGATCCGGAATCGTTTCGGGGACACCGCCGCTCGCGTCTGCTGCTACTTCCCCGGCTACCAGGTCGGCGACGAGGCCATCGCCGACCTGGTGACCGCACTGCACGCCTGATCGACACCGCGCGCCTGATCAGCCCACGGTGATGGGCTCGGCCAGCTCGTACAGACTCCGGCGGCCGGTCATATCGGTGACCACCAGTCGCGGCAGGTTCGGGCCGAGCCCGTTGTAGACGTGCGAGGCCGCCGGATCGGTGGTGGTCTCGTGCGAGCCGTCGCCGAAGTACCAGTCGTAGCGGCGAATGGCGCCGCCCGCCCGCTCGGCGTCGAAACTGACCGCATTGCCGGACCGGGCGGTCACCTTCGACGCCGTGAACCCGATGCCGAACGGCTCACCGCCACCGAACCATTCGCTGATCCGGGGATTCATCAGGAAGACGTCGGCGTGCTTGCGCGCGACCTCGAGGTCGGGCGGTGACACGGCCGGAATGGCCCGGCACTGCGGCAGGTCGTTGGCCTGCGGGCAGACCAGCAGCCGCAGCGACGCCGCCTCGTCGCCGAGCGGGTTCAGGGCCGGCGTGCGCTCGGCCGGCTGTGCGATGTCCCGGGGCGTCGTCTGCGCGGGGTCCGGCACGACCTGCGCCGGATCCCGAACGCCCACGGCGTCCTCGGTGAACAGCCCGTCGGCGGCCGTGGCGTACTCCTCGTCCGCGGCGGCATTGGCGTCGGCGACGGCCTGCCGGAACAACTCCGAGGACACCCGCACGAACTCCGACCAACGCTGGGTCAGCGACTCCGGCACCCGATCCCCGTCGTAGCCGTGGAAGTAGTTGCCCACCAGCACCTTCGGCGTTCCGGGCAGTTGGTGCGCGGCCTGCACCGCCTCCCGCATACCGCGACCGCCGTAGCCGAGGGTGGCCCCGCTGTAATAGGGCACGGCGGCGGCCGGGTTCACCGCGTCCGCGCCCACCCCGCCGCATTCGCGGTGCACGGCGGACGCCAGATCCTGGGTGCCGGGCGTGACGCCCACCGGAATGCCGAAGATCGGGTCCAGATCGTTGAGGCAGCCGTCGATCAGCACCAGATCGACCGGGTAGCCGTTCGCGGCGGCGTCGCCGGTGGCCTTGGCGAGCTGGCAGAACACGTCGAGGGTGGCGTCCCCGCCGGGGCATTTGCCGGTCGGGTGTTCACCGGGTGCGTCCAGGGCGGCGCCGGAGGCGGTGTAGTCGTGCAGGGTGGCGCCGCGGCCGGTCCTGGATCCCAGGGCATCGGCCACCACATTGGCGAAGCTGTGCTTGCGCGGGGCGTTCATGCCACCGAGCACCGACTGGCCCCACAGCACCGAGTCGCCGACCGAGACCACGTGCAGCGGACGGCAATCCCGGTTCACCCGGAAGTTCCACGGCTTGCCGTAGCCGGTGACGTCACCGCCCGGGATCCGGGCGCGGGCGTCCACGCGGAGCAGGCCGTCGGTGGGGAGCTCGTCGTGGCGGAGGTCGAACCCGACCGTCATCACGTCGTTCTGCACCACGGTGATGCCGCTGCGAATCGGCTGTCCGCCACCGAGAATCCGCCACTCCACCTCCGCGTGCGAGTCGACGCCCGGCGGGAAGTAGACGGCGGCGGTGCCGTGCAGCGGTCCGGCGCACGGCCCGTCGGGGGGTGCGCTGACGTCTATGACGAGGGGAAGGTCGCTCGCGGGTTCGGCGGCGGCGGGTAGCGGCCGACCGGCCTGCGCCACGATTCCGGCTACCGCGATCGCACCCGCCAGGGCCGGCAGCAGGGCCGCGCGACACCGGCGAGATCGCCACACTTTCATTGCTCCTCCTGGGACATGCGCAATCCAACAGCAGACATGGTGCGGATGCGGCGGCACGGCACCCGTAGGCGCGCCGAAATGGCCCAATTTAGCTCGTTCTACCTGCGAATCTGTTAGACAAAAGGGATGAACGCGAGAAATCTGACACTCGCTACAGCCGCCTTCGCCCTCACCTTCTGGGCATGGAATCTGATTGGTCCGCTATCGAGCAGCTATACCAAGCAGCTGGACCTCTCCCCGGGCCGGCAATCACTATTGGTCGCCACCCCGGTCCTGGTCGGATCGCTGGGCCGGATTCCGGTCGGCGTGCTCACCGACAAGTTCGGCGGGCGGTTGATGTTCACCGCCGTCTGCTTCATCTCGATCATCCCGGTGCTGCTCGTCGGCTGGTCGAACCCGCGCGCGTCGGCACCGTGACCGGTCTGGTCGGCGCGGCCGGTGGCCTCGGCGGCTACTTCCCGCCGCTGGTGATGGGCGCGGTCTACAGCGCGAACCACGACTACACCTTCGGCTACATCCTGCTGGCCCTCACCGCCGTCGCCGTCCTGCTCTTCACCCTGAGGATCGGTCGCGAGCTGCGCCAGACCGCACCGGCCACCGAAGTCCGCCAACGCGTTTGACCACTCCGGAACGGATAGCTCCCCGAAAAAGGGGGATTAGCAGGACTTTTCACTGTTACAAGATCTTGTTAAGGCCGTGCCAAGCACGGCTGGGCATCGTTGTGTCCAACGCCGGAACGCACCGGCGGACCCACCGAGCCACCTTTCCTGGGGCGGGAATGCTGGGGCCGGCCCGTCCACGAGGGGTGACGGGCCGCCCACAGCACACCGATCGACTGGCGTCTCGCTGGGTATCCGGCCTGCCGCGAAGGGGGTGGCAGGCAGGCGCAGAACCCGCGAGTCCGTCCACGAGGGGTGACGGACACGCGGGTTCTCTGTTGTCTGCCCTCCGCTTCGCTCCGGGCGGGTTCGTGGCGCGCACTCGCCGGATGGATAGGAGTTGAATGATCTTGTTATCGGCGAATGTGGCCTTCGTGACTCGAGAGACGGCATCATGGAAGGCAAGAGCGCCAAGCAGATTGGGATGGACGATGGAAACCTTGGTCGTACTGGCTCTGGCCTGCCTGATCTACTGGTGGGGTCTACTCTGACCGGGGAGTTTGCGCGACCGCGTAGAGGGCGTCGGCGATCCGGCGGCTGAAGTGGTCGGCATCCTCGGTGCCGTGGGTGAGTGCGCGCATCAGGGTCGCACCCCGGAGGAATTCGAAGACCGCCTCGGTGTCGCAGGTGCGGGCCGCCTGGCCGGACTCGGCGGCCGCCGTCAGCAGATCGCCCAGCGCTTGAATTGTGGGGCGCTCGCCGCCGTCGAGCAGGCGGCGGTAGCTCTCCCGATCGTCGTGATACTCCGACAGCAGGCCGGGAATGGCCGAGCGGGCGGCGGGGTGCGCGGCCGCGTTCAGGAACAGGCGCGTCCACGCCAATAGGTCGGCGCGCAGATCGCCGGTGGGGGCCGGATGGTTCTCGGTGTCCAGCGCGAAGATCGCGTCCTCCACCAGCGCCCGCTTCCCCGGCCAGCGGCGGTAGATCGAGGTGGTGACCACCCCGGCCCGGCGGGCCACGGCCGCGATGGTGGTGGCCTGGTAGCCGTCCTCCACAAGCAGTTCCTGGGTGGCGGTCAGCACCTGGGCGTCCAGCTGCGGATCCCGGGGACGGCCGGGGCCGGTGCGGGCGGTCCCTGTCGCTGCGGTCACGTGGTCTCCCTCTGGTCGGCCGGCCAATCTTCTGGAACAGGTTACATTCTCGCCGGAATTCGAATACGCTGCGCCTCGTATTCTAATTTACCGTGGCCTGCGCCACACCTCCGAGAGGCAGCCGTCGATGTTGACGCCCCAGGACGAACTACTCGCCCACCAGCTCCCCACCACCTTCGACCACGTGCAGCAGAGCGATCTGCGCTGGACCGAACGCGTCGTCCTGTACGGCTTCGACACCACCGGCGAGATCAGCGTCATGACCGGCATGGCGCGCTACCCCAACCGCAATGTGCTCGACGCGTACGCCATGGTCACCGTCGGCAACAAGACCGCCCACGTGGTCCGGCTCTCCCGCGAGATCGGCGACCGCTACGACGGCATCGCCGACTGGACGGTCGGACCGTTCAAGTACGAGATCGTGGAACCCCTGCGCAAGGTCCGCGCCACCCTCGGCGACAACGAGCACGGCGTCCGGCTGCACCTCGACTTCGAGGGCCAGTTCCCGGCCTACGAGCAGGAGCCCGCCTTCTTCCGCACCCGCGGCCGGGTCCGCGAGGACGCCCGGCGCTATTACCAGAACGGGCGCATCTCCGGCTGGATCGAGGTCGAGGGCAAGCGCTACGACATCGACCCGGAGACCTGGTGGTTCGGTCGCGACCACTCCTGGGGCACCCGGCACGGCGGTGGCGGCGGCAGCCTCGGCGAGGGCGACGGCCTGCAGCCGTCCGAGATCCCCGACGGCGTCCTCTACTACATGGGCATCTTCCAGTTCGAGGACGAGCTGGTGCATTTCGCGCAGCGTGAGACCGCGGAAGGCCGGCGCTGGCACTTCGAGGGCACCGTGCTGCCGCCGCTGGACTCGGGCAAGCAGCCCGTTCCGATCGCCACCACCGACCACGCGCTCACCTTCCGCGACGACTTCCGCATCGTCAGCGGCGGCAGCTTCACCGTGCGGTCCACCGACGGCCGCGATCGCGAATTCACCATCACCCCGATCTCCGATTTCTGGCCCGGCATAGCCGGCTACGACTTCTACCGCGGGTACGCCTCGGGCCTGTGGCGCGGGGAGAACTGGAGCGAGGGCCTGACGGTCGACCTCACCGACACCGCCGACCTGAAGCAGGCCAGCATGCTCAGCGAGACCTTCTGCCGCGTCGAGACCGAGGGCAAGGTCGGCTACGGGCTGGTCGAAATGGTGTTCATGGGCCGCAATACGCGGTACGGGTACGGGTACGAGGGATTCTGACGGTGAGCGCCACCCGAATTCCCGCCGAGCACCTCGGCGTGGCACTGGAACCACTGGTGCGTGAGCACTTTCCGAGCACCGGCCAGGTCAGGGTCGGCGGATTCGCCCGCACCGAACGCGGATTCGCCACCGAGACCTATCTTTTCGACGTCAACGACGAGTACGGCACCGTTCCGCTGGTGATGCGGCGGCCACCGGACATGTCGCTGTTCCCCGACTACGACCTGCTGCGGCAGGTACTGGTCATGAAACGGCTGGCCGGTACCGGCATCCCGGTCCCGACCGTGGCCTGGCTCGAACGCGACGACAACCCGCTCGGCAGCCCGTACTTCGTCATGAACCGCCTGGAGGGACGAGCGCCGAGCGACTATCCGTCGTATCACGCCGCCGGAACCTATTTCGAGGCCACGCCGGAGCAGCGGGCCCGCATGTGGTGGGGGTGCGTGGACACCATCGCCGAGGTCAGCCGGATCGATTGGCGCGCCTCGGGATTGGAGTTCCTCGCCTTCCCGCAGCACGGGAACGGGGTCATCGAGCAGGGGGTGAACTATCTCGACGCGGCCCTGCACTGGGCGTGCGAGGGCGACGTGCCCGAAACGTACCGGCGGGCGATCGCGTTCCTGCGCGAGCATCTCTACGAACCCGATGAAGCTGTGCTGTGCTGGGGCGACGCCCGGATGTCGAACATCCTCTACGACCAGGACTTCCGGGTCCGCGGCGTGCTCGACTGGGAGATCGCCCACCTCGGGGCCCCCGAATCCGATCTCGCCTGGCTGCTGTTCCTGGACTGGGCGTGCAGCGAATACGAGGGCCACGCTCCCCTGCCGGGCACGCCCTCCCGCGCGGAGACCATCGCCTACTACGAGAAGCTCACCGGCAACCCGGTCCGCAATCTCGAATACCAGGAGATCTTCTCCGCCGCGCTGCTGTCGGTTCCGCTGCTGCGCATGACCCATCGCGTGCAGCTGCCCCCGGAAATGAACATCACCGGCTTCTGCACCGCCCGCATCGAGCAATTACTGAACTGACAGTGTCGCCGTCCACCGATACGCTGTCGCGGCACATTTCATTTCGATCGGGGGGGTTCCCTAATGCTGCGTCTGGGTATCTGGATGGCGATTCTCGGCTTCGGCTCGCTGTTCCTGGAGCAGGCCAATATGCACTTCATCATCCTGGCCTGGGCTGACAATATGCAGCCCGGCTTCGGCATCGTGCTCGGGGCGATCGGGGTACTGGTGGCGCTGGTCTCGTTCGGCATGCAGGCCAAGGACGAGTCGGCCTGAGCCACCGGGAAATAGACGATTCCGCCCCCGGCAGGACGCCGGGGGCGGAATCGTTTTCGGGTATCGGCTAGCGGGCCTCGGCCAGTTCCGACTCGGCCGCCTCCTCTGGAAGTCCTTCCGGCGCTGCCGCCTTCGCGCCCTTCATCAGGAAGAAGGCGATCACCGTGGCGGCCAGTACCGCCGCGCCACCCGTCAGGAAGGTGGTCGACATGGCGTGGGTGAAGGCGTCGCGAGCCGCGTTCAGCAGGGTCGCGTCACCGGTGGCGAAGGCTCCGGCGATGCTGTCGCGGGCCGCCGCCGGGGCGTCGGAAGGCATTCCGTCGGTGTAGGTTCCGGCCAGGATGGCACCCAGCACGGCCACGCCCAGCGCGCCACCGGTCTGCTGGATGGTGTCGTTCAGGGCCGAACCGACACCGGCCTGCTCCGGCGGGATGGCCCCCATCAGCGCGCCGATCGCGGCGGGCATGGCCAGACCGGCGCCCGCGCCGACCAGCGCCATGGCCAGGGCCGCGGCCCAGAAGCCCGAGTCGGTGTCGAGCGCGGCCAGGGCGCCCGAACCGGCGGCCAGCACCAGCATGCCGAGCAGGGTCAGCGGGCGGACGCCCAGCTTCCGCACCAGACCCGCGCCCACACCCTGCGCCACCAGGGCGGCGAAGGCCAGCGGGGTGAAGGCCAGCGCGGTCTTCATCGGCGTGTAGCCGAGCACGAACTGCAGGTACTGGGTCAGCAGCAGGAGCAGACCCGCATTGGCGAAGGTGACCAGCACCAGGGAGAAGCTGGACCCGGTGAAGACGCGGTTGCGGAACAGCTGCAGCGGCACCATCGGGTGCTCGGCCTTCAGTTCGCGAATCAGGAAGGCCACCAGGAAGAGCGCGGCGACGAGCAGCGAAACCCAGGTTCCGGCAAGGCCCTTGGTCGGGAACTCGATGATGCCCCACACCAGCGCCACGGTGCCGACGATGGACAGCGCCATGCCCGGCAGATCGGTCGGGCGGGCCGGGCCCTTGGACTCCGGCATCAGGGTCATGGCCGCCACGATGGCCACCGCCGCGATCGGCACGTTCAGCAGGAAGACCGCGCCCCACCACACGTGTTCGAGCATGAGGCCGCCCAGCACCGGGCCGCCGACCATGCCGATCATGGCGACACTGCTCCAGGCGGCGATCGCCTTCGGACGCTCCTGCTCGTCGAACACGGTGATCAGGATGGACAGGGTGCTCGGCATGATGAGCGCGCCGCCGATACCCATGATCACCCGGCCGCCGATCAGCATCTCGGGGCTGGTGGCGTAGGCGGCCAGCAGTGAGGCCGCGCCGAAGAGCACCAGGCCCAGGACCATCACCAGCCGGCGGCCGAAGCGGTCGGAGAGGCTGCCCGTGGTGAGCAGCAGGCCGGCGAAGACCAGGATGTAGGAGTCGATCACCCACTGCAGCGCCTGCGGGCCGGCGTGCAGGTCGGTGGCGATCTGGGGCAGGGCGACGGTGAGCACCATATTGTCGATCACCAGCACCAGGGAGCTCAGGCAGAGCACCACCAGGATCAGCCAGCGCCGCGGGTCGCGCTGGGCGACCGGCGCGGTCAGCGCCTCGGCCATGTCTTTCGCAGTCATTGTCGTGTCCCCTTCGAGAAGCGGTTCCGCACACTGTGCGGCGTTGTCGAACACTGTACGGTCTCCGTACACTGTTCGCAAGAGGGAACGGTGTACGGCAGCACGAACGGCGTTCTAGCTGGGGTTATGCTGTTCGGCAGACAAAGGAGGAAGAGCCATGGCGGCCAAGGCACAGGAGTTCTCGTCGGTGTGGACCCGACCGGAACGACAGCGCAAGGATCAGCCCGCACTGAGCCGGGAACAGATCGTCACCGAGGCGCTCGCCCTGCTCGATACCGAGGGCTACGACGCGCTCAGCATGCGCCGGCTCGGAACCCGGCTCAACGCGGGCGCGACCTCGCTCTACACCCACGTCACCAACAAGGACGAGATCCTCGAACTCGTCATCGACGAGGCCTTCGGCGAGGTCCGGATGCCGCCCCTCGCCCCCGAGCGGTGGCGCGCCGATCTCCTGGCGGTCGGCCGCGAACTGCGAGCCACCATTCTGCGACACCCCTGGATCAGCATCGCCATGACCGGCGCCGGACTCGCCTATCTCGGCCCGAACCTGCTGCGCCTGTCCGAGGGCATGCTCGCCCTGCTCGAGGCGGCCGGGTTCGACGACTACGCCGCCGACCGCGGCTCCAATGCCATCTGGTCCTACGTGATCGGCTCCACCGGCGGCGAGACCGCCATGGTCACCACCGTCGCACGCAGCGGCCAGACCGAACAGGAGTGGTTCGCCAAGATGATGGTGATGGCGGGGCAGGCGACGCAGGGATATCCGCACATCACCAAGCGACATCGCAGCCTGGGGGACATCGACGTCGCCCAGACCCGCGAGGACTTCTTCGACTCCGAACTCAGTCTCATCCTGGACGGCCTGGAACTGCGCCGCGACCGCGCGGCCGGGAAATAGCCTGCCGCGACGGCGGATTCAGCGACCGGTCGCCAGACCGGTCCCCCCGTTGACATCGAGGACGACGCCGGTGGTGAAGCCGTTCACCGCCAGCAGGTGAATGGCGGCCGCGACATCCTCCGGGCGCCCGACCCGGCCCACCGGGGTGGTGGCGACCAGACCGTCGAACAGAGCGGTGCGCTGCGCCTCGGGAACCCGGTCCCACCAAGGCGTATCGATGACACCCGGGGCGACCGCGTTGATCCGCAGCGGGGCGAGCTCGACCGCCAGCGGCGCGACCATGGCATTGAGCGCGCCGTTGATGGCGGCCAGACCCGCCGTGCCCGGGAAGGCCGAGCGGGCCGAGGCGGCGGTCACCAAGGTCACCGAACCGTGCGAATCCAGGTGCGGCAGCGCTGCTTTCAAGATGCGGACCTGCGGCCAGAACTTGCCGTCGAAACCGGCGGCCAGCTGATCCAGGCCGAGTTCGGCGAACGGGCCGCTGCCGGCCGAACCGCTCACCGAGATGATCAGGTGGTCAAGGGTTCCCAGCCCGGCGAAGAAGGCGTCGACCGCGGCCTGGTCGGTGGCGTCCACGGCGTGACCGGTGGTTGCGCCGCCGATGCGGGCCACGGCCGCGTCCAGTTTGCCCCGGTCGCGACCGGTGATGACGACCTCCGCGCCCGCGGCCGCGAAGACGGCGGCGGTGGCCTCGCCGATGCCGGAACTGCCGCCCATGATGACGACGCGCTGTGTTGTGGTCATTGCCGGAACCTCCAGTTTGTCGGAACTGATAGTCTCGACAACAGCGAAACCGAGACTTTTAGTCTCGACAGAACGGTGAGCTGCGCCACAGGAGGGCATCGATGAAAACCACAGGGCCGCAGACCGATCCGCAGCGACCTCATACCGGCCGCCGCCGCAACGAGGCCACCCACCAGGCCATCCTCGATACGGCGCTGCGGCTGCTCGGCGAATCCGAGGGCGCGCCCGTCACCATCGACGCCATCGCGCGGGCGGCCGGAGTCGGGAAGCAGACCGTCTACCGTTGGTGGCCGTCCAAAGGCGCGCTGCTGCTGGACGCGCTCACCGAGCGATCGGCCCTGCACGTGCCGACGCCCGACACCGGCACGGTGCGCGCCGACCTGCTCGCGATCATCGACTCGACCTTCCGTGGCGCGCAGAGTGATTCGACCGCGCCCGCCCTGCGCACCCTGGTTCGCGAGGCGGCGCAGGACCCGCACCTGGCCGAACTGCTGGAAACCTTTACGGCGCAACGGCGTCGGGCCGTCCTGGAGGTCCTGGAGCGGGGGCGCGAACGCGGCGAACTGGCCGATGACGCCGATCTCGATCTCATGGTCGACCAGTTCTACGGCGTGTTCTGGTACCGCTTCCTGCTCGGCCACGCACCCCTCGATACCGCCGTGGCCGAACGGCTCACCGATTCGATTCTGGCCGGGAACATATGAAAGAAGCCCGCGCCGCAGATTGCGGCGCGGGCTTCGATCTCGAGTTCAGAGCCGTTCGCGGACAGCCACTTCGATGCGCTTGCCGAGGTCGGCGTCCACGCTCTTCCAGTAATCGAACACGCGGCTGAGGATCGGCTCGCGCACACCGCCCAGGATGTGCCCGGCCACATTGCTCACCAGGCGATCCCGCTGGGCGTCGTCCATGACCTCACGCACCAGGGTGCCCGCCTGCGCGAAGTCGTTGTCCTCGCGGTGGGTGACGTACCCGGCGCGGATCATGGTCGGGTCGAACGCCCACGCGCCGTCGTCGATGGCGCGGGCCGGGTCGGCGTGCGCGCCGCCGAAGGAGTTGGGCGCGTACACCGGAACGGTCGGCGCGTTGTGGCCGGAGCGCATGGCGCCGTCTTGCGAGTAGGAGTTCACCGGGGCGGCCTTGGCGCGGTTCGGCGGCAGCTGCGCGTGGTTGGCGCCGATCCGGTAGCGGTGCGCGTCGGCGTAGGCGAAGACGCGGCCCAGCAGCATCTTGTCGGGCGAGAAGGCGATGCCGGGCACCACGTTCGAGGGCGCGAAGGCGGCCTGCTCGATGTCCACGAAGTAGTTCGCGGGGTTGCGGTTCAGGGTCCAGCGGCCGACCTCGATGAGCGGGTAGTCCTGCTGCGACCAGACCTTGGTCAGGTCGAACGGGTTGAAGCGGTAGTTCTCCGCCTCGGCGACCGGCATGATCTGGACCTTCAGCGTCCAGCTCGGGTGGTCGCCGCGCTCGATGGCCTCGTACAGGTCGCGCCGGTGGTAGTCGGCGTCCTTGCCGGCGAGTTCGTCGGCCTCGGCCTGGGTGAGGGTCTTGATGCCCTGGTCGGTCTTGAAGTGGTACTTCACCCAGAAGCGTTCGCCCGCTTCGTTGATCCACTGGTAGGTGTGCGATCCGAAGCCGTCCATGTGGCGCAGGGTGGCGGGGATGCCGCGGTCGCCCATGAGCCAGGTGACCTGGTGGGCGGTCTCCGGGCGCAGGGTCCAGAAGTCCCACTGCATGGTCGCGTCGCGCAGGCCGGAGCCGGGCAGGCGCTTCTGCGAGTGGATGAAGTCGGGGAACTTGATCGGGTCCTTGATGAAGAAGACCGGGGTGTTGTTGCCGACGATGTCGTAGTTGCCCTCGGTGGTGTAGAACTTCACCGCGAAACCGCGCGGGTCGCGCCAGGTGTCGGGGCTGCCCTGCTCACCGGCGACGGTGGAGAACCGCACCAGCGATTCGGTGCGGGTGCCCGGCTGGAACAGCGCGGCCTTGGTGTAGCGGCTGACGTCGCCGGTGACCACCAGTTCGCCGAACGCGCCCGCGCCCTTGGCGTGCACCACACGCTCCGGGACGCGTTCCCGGTTGAAGTGCGCGAGCTTCTCGATCAGGTAGTGATCGTGCAGCAGGATCGGGCCCTGGGCGCCCGCGGTGAGCGATTCGTTGTCGCTGGGCACCGGGGCGCCGGAGTTGGTGGTGGTCGCCTTGGTCATGTCGCCGAGCGTGCTCGGTTTTCTGGAATTAGTCAAGAAAAGCGGGCGTAAACAAAGGTGTATACAGTCCGGGGCTACCGCGGCGGCGGCATCCGAGGGGTCGGGAAGTCGCCGGGCCAGGTGGGCATCGGCGGCACCGTGAGCGGGTATTGCCGCAGGTAGGACGGGAACGTCGGCGGCGCGTTGTAGCGCGGCGGCGTGTAGTGGGTCGTGGTCGGCGCGGAGTCATGGTCCGAACCCAGCGCGGCGATCACCACCCGGA
The DNA here is from genome assembly GCF_050955695.1 of Nocardia sp. CA-136227. Lineage (NCBI taxonomy): Bacteria > Bacillati > Actinomycetota > Actinomycetes > Mycobacteriales > Nocardiaceae > Nocardia > Nocardia sp. CA-136227. The sequence continues at coordinate 358,927 of NZ_CP192081.1, read as the reverse complement.
TCACCAGCAGCACCCCGACCACCGCCGCCCACCGCCCGAACCGGCTGCCATCGGACCTCGGCCGCGAAACCGGCACCTGGACAGCGGCTTTCCGAGTGCCGGACGGACGACGGGACGCGCCTCCGGCCGCGGCCTCCCGGACCGCCCGCGCCCGCAGCTCGTCCTGCGCGGCCAGCCACGCCAGCTGCTCCCGCACCACATCGCCGTACGCCGGATCCAACTGCGCGACCCGCCGCAATTGCTCCGCGCCCGCCCGATTGTCCCCTCGATCCACGGCGAGCAGCGCGAGCTCGTACAGCGCTTCCGCATGGTCCGGCTCCAGCCGCAGCACCTCCCGGAACGCGGCCTCCGCCTGCGCCTGTGCATCGGGCCCGTGCACGTTCCGCCGCAGGGTCAGCCCGCGCAGCAGATGCGTGTGCGGGTCATCCGGTTCCAGCTCGAGCGCCAGTTCCAGATTCTCGAGCGCCGCCGCCGGATCGGTATCCCGTTGCGTGGCAGCCAGTATCCGGAAATTCACCGCCTCGTCCGGCTCGAGTTCGACAGCCCGCCGAGCCGCCGCCAGCGCCCGCACCCGCCGCTGTGCCCCCTCGTCGCCGGCCGCGGCCCGGCTCAACTGCAATTCCGCCAGTGCCCGCACCCGCCACACGAACGGCTCGTCCGGCACCACCCGCATGGCGGTCCCCGCGAACTCCAGCGCCCGCTCGTACTCCCCCGCCCGATAGGCCAGATTGGCCATATCCGCCAACGCCTCGGGATCCTCCGGATCCCCCGCCAGCACCTCCCCCAACATCTCCCGGGCCGCCTCGAACCGCCCGAGATCCGCCAGCACCCTGGCCTTCTCGATCTTCTCGCTCATCGATCGGCGATCCGGGATCAGCGGTTGTCGCGAGTGCGCATGTAGGCGGCCAGTTCGTCGTAACTGCCGTCGTTGTTGGCGAATTCGACCACGTTGCGGGCGGATTCGAACCAGGCGCCGGTGCTGGGGCGGGTTTGGGCGAGGGCGGCGGCGAGGTCGTCCATGCGGACCGGGCGGACGGCGCCGGTGCGGATGGAGTCGGCCATGGCGAGTTGGGTTGCGGACTTGCAGATTTGGGCCAGGTCGGCGCCGGAGTAGTTCTCGGTGCGGGCGGCGACGGCGGCGAGGTCGATGCCTTCGACGGGGCGGTCCTTCAGGTGGTGGCGCAGGATCGAGACTCGGGCCTCCGGGTCGGGGAGCGCGACCAGGACCATGCGGTCGAAGCGGCCGGGGCGGCGCAGGGCGACGTCGACGTCCCAGGGGTGGTTGGTGGCGCCGATGATGTAGACGCCCTCGTTGTCGCTGGTCATCGAATCCATCTCGGTGAGCAGCTGATTGACGGTGGAGCGCAGGGAACTGGAGCCGGAGAGGTGGCTGCGCTTGTGGCCCAGGGCGTCGATCTCGTCGAAGAACAGGACACAGGGGGCCTTGCGGCGCGCGGTGCGGAAGACCTGTTTGAGGTTGTACTCGCTGCGGCCGGTGTACCAGTTCAGGATGTCGGCGATCTCGATGGCATAGAAGTTCGCGCCCAGCTCACCGGCCACCGCCGACGCCACGAACGTCTTGCCGCAACCTGGCGGACCGTAGAGCAGCAGACCGCCGCGGGCGCTGGTGCCGAAGGCCTTGGCCAGTTCCGGGTTTCGGACCGGGCCCAGCAGCGACAACTCCAGCTGCTGCTTGACGTGCTCCATGCCACCGACATCGGCGAGGGTCAGCTTGGGGCGCTCGAACAGGCCGACATCGCCCTCTGCGTACGGTTCGGACCGCTCGTTCACGAAGGCGGGCTGGATGATGTCGCCCACCTGCTCCTCGGCGGCGTCCCAGTCGTAGCCGGAATCGGCCGCCTCGGAACCGATCGCGGGTGAGGTCGCGGAAACCGGTGCGACCGCGGCCGATTCACCGGCCTCGCCGCCCGCCAGCGCCGCGGTGCAGCGTTGCAGCAGCGCCGTCACCTGCGCGTTGACCGGATCCTGGGCCAGCGCCGTGGCGCACTGCGACAGCGCCTCCGCGTGGCGGCCCCGGGCGGCCAGCAGTTCGATCACGCTGATCCGCACCGGCAGCAGCTCGGGATTGGCGTCGAGCACGGTCAGCAGATTGGCGATCACCGGATCGTCGGTCACAGCTCCCCCAAGAGAAGTACAGATTGTTCTTCGCCGAATGCTAAACGCTCCGGGTGACACCGGTCACCACCGCAAGGACGTCACCCGGATCATGCCGGCGTGCCATCCTGTGGTTTTGAACCCGGACTCTCCATAGGCGTTATGAGGCATCGCCCAGATCACAGTGCCGCAGCTGGAATAGATCGGTGCGGAGCCTGGTTGATCCACTCTGCCGGCGTCGGAACAGCCCCGGGCCGCACCCTTCGTCGCTACGAGCGACCACTCGCCGAGAGGCGCTTGTTGGGCGTCGGCTTCAACTTTCCGGGTTAGCCTGAACTCCATGCGGCGCATGCGCAGGGGGATGGCCGGGGCGTTGGCGACGGTAGTGATGGCGGGCAGCGTGATCCTCGGCGGAGGAACCGCGACAGCGGCCACCGATCCGGCGTACTGCGCGCAACCGACCGGGCGCGACTTCGTGCGCGCCGCACCCGAGGACACCGGGGTCGACCCCGGGCCGCTGGCCGACGCCCTCGCTTTCGCGGCCACCCGAAACCGCTTGAACGTCCAGGTCTTTCGGCACAACTGCCTGATCGGCACCGGCCCCTCGAACGCCGAGACCGACACCGTCCCGTGGAACGTCTGGAGCGTCACCAAGAGCGTCGTCTCGCTGCTCGCCGGAATCGCCTGGGACCGCGGGAAACTCGACATCGACGCGACCCTGGACAGCTATCTCCCGCCGGACATCGGCGATGCCGGGCACCGCGCCATCACCGTGGAGAACCTGCTCCAGGAGACCTCGGGCCTGCGGGTCGGCGCGGCCACCGAGGGCATCACCGGTGTCGTCCCCATCGACCCGTTCAGCGCGATCCAGGCCCTGGGCGTGCCCTTCGACACCGCGCCGGGCAGCGCCTTCCAATACAGCCAGCGCAATGTGGACCTGCTGTCGTATGTGATCGAACTGGCCACCGGCGAACCGCTCCAGGACTTCGCGCAGCGGGAACTGTTCGGCCCCTTGGGCATCGAGCGCGGCGACTACTACTGGGCGCGGGACCGTTCCGGCCACACCTACGGGTACGCGCACCTGTTCATCCCGCCCGCCGATCTGGCGCGGCTGGGCATGCTGGTCGCCGCGCACGGCCGCTGGAACGGCCGCGCCGTCGTCTCCCAGACCTACCTGGATCGGGCCGTCACGCCGTCGGGCACCAACCGCTGCTACGGCTACCTGTTCTGGCTCGGCCCGGGCTGCGCGGAGAATCCCGAATTCCTGCCCGCCGACACGTATTCCATGTCCGGCCTCGGCCTGCAGAACGTCTTCGTGGTGCCCGATCTGGACCTGATGGTGGTGTGGACCGGCGCGTTCGGCGTGCACAGCGGTCAAGGCCCCGGTGGCCTCCTGCAATACGGCGACGAGCCGTCGCACGAGTTCTTCCGCCGCCTGCTGTCCGGGTTCCGCGACCATCCGATGCCGGATCCGGGCCCATACGTGGAGACGCCGCTGCGGGTGGACTACCGCGCCTACTTCGACACCGATATCGCGCTGGCGGTCTTCGGCATCGGCGCGGACGCCTATCCCGGCTGTACCGTGTTGTCCTGCTTGAACCTTCCGCTCGCCCCGCCGTTCAGTGACGCGCCCCCGGGCTGCCTGCTGCTGGCGTGCGTCGGCCCCGACCCGCGCACCCCGGGTGTGCGCTGACTCCGGCGACAGCGCCTAGGGCGTGACCGCGGCCCGGCCCGCCAGCTCCCGTAATTCGTCGGCCGGTCGGCGGCCGGCGAACTGCAGCAGATCGCGCACCACCTCGCGGGCGCGATGATCGGTGTGGACCAGTTCGGGCGTTAGTCGCTCGGCATTGAGCAACGCCTCCAACGCTTCCGCCGCCTGCCGCCGCTGCGCGTGCGCGCGAGCCACGTCGACCAGGAAGCGGGCCTGCCGTTCCGGCGACAGGATCGACGCGTCGACGGTGCGCGCGGTGTCGAGCGCCTCGCCGGCGTCGCCCAGTTCGACGGCCACGGCCACCGCGTGCACGGCGACCCCTGTCGGACCGAACTCGGTGTCGAAGTCGTTGCGGCCCTCGCCCAGTCGATCGGCGGCCGTGCGCGCCGCCGCCAACCCGGCCCGGGCCGCGGTGCGATTCCCGTCCGTCGCCGCGATCACCGCCAGCATGAGCTGCAGAGATCCGTAGAGCGACAGCACTTCCGGCTGCGGGTGGTCGGCCGCCGCGCGGGCGGCCAGCGCCGCCACCGACACCCGTGCCGCCCGTTCGGCCTGTTCCAGTCGTTGCAGGCGCAGGAAGGCCTGTGCCATGCGATAGGTTCCGGCCACGACGCTGAGCGCGTCGCCGGATTCCTCGGCCGCGGACAGGGCGCGATCGGCCGCGACCCACGCCGCGTCGACCTCCTCCTGACGGGTGAACGCGGTCGCGGCCACCTGATAGGCGCGCGAGAGCTGGGTCAGCACTTCCGGCCGCCGCGGGGTGTTCGCCCGCGCGGCGTGTTCCAGGTCCGGGATCAGTTCCAGCAGGCTGCCGCCCACCTCGACCAAGCGGGATTCGTGGGCCAGCTGCCAGGCCAGGTCCACGCGCTGTTGCAGCTCGGGGAGTTTCGCGTCCGCCGCGTTCGGCTCGGGAACGCGGTCGGCCACGTCGCCCAGGAGCTGGTCCAGTGCGGGATGTCCGGTGAGCATCAGCCGCAGCTGCTCGAAGACCGCCGAGCCGGGCCGATGCCCGTCACCGCGGTCGGCGGCCACCGGTTCGGCCGCTTCGGGACGCAGATCGCGTACCGCCACGCCGAGCACGTCCGCCAGTCTTTGCAGAACGGACAGTCGCTCAACAGGCAGGACGTCTCGCTCGACCTGCGACACCCAGCTTTCCGAGCGCCGAATCGCCGCGCCCAGCTCTTTCTGCGATAGTCCCCGCCGCCGGCGCAACTCCGCTACCCGTGCCCCAAGGGTACTTTCGGCCACCGGGTCAAACTCCTTCTGCCTGATCGGCTTTCCCGGCCGTCACCGCCCGCTTGTTTCGCCGATGTCTACCATGCCCTTCTCCTTCCGCCCATTCCTTCCAAGGGGGGATCTGCCGACAAGGATTCCAGACCGGGCGAGCTTACGGCGCACAGTATGGAACATGGATTTTTCTTATTGCACCGCAATTTTTCTGTGTTTAACGTTTGAAGAGGACCCGTCGAACCAAACGGACGACAAGAGGTGGTCATGCCCGGCGAACTTCTCTTCTTCCTACTCGGAGCCGGAATCGGCGGCGCGGCAATGTGGTTCGCGGCGTGCGCCCTAGCGGCCACCAAGTATTCCTCCGCTGCCGACGGGGCGACGGTGCAATCGATCACCGCTCGCCTCGAACGCGAGGGTAACCGGAACTCTCGCGCGGCGAAAGGTCAACCAGTCACTCACCGGGCGCCCGCCCGATGACGGCCGCCCCCAAAACCGATGAAGTCCATGTGCGCCTGCGGTTTCCCGGCGGAATGATCTTGGATTACCGCGCCGAGCGAGCAATTGCGGAACGTCTCGCAGCGCATTTGAGACCGCATCGCATTGAAGTCATCATCGACGGCATGCCCATCGATCGGCTCGCGCCACTACCGTGCGCGGAACTCTGGGCCGATTGATCATATCCGAAAACGGACCGCGCACTTTGTGTGCACGGTCCGTAACGGTTAGTTCCGATCAGAGAAACTGATCAGTTGTTCAAAAGAACTTCCGCGATCTGAATGGTGTTCAGCGCGGCGCCCTTACGCAGATTGTCGCCCGAGATGAACAGCGCCAGACCGCGACCGTCCGGCGCACCCGGATCCTGGCGGATACGACCCACCAGCGACTCGTCCTGGCCGGCGGCGGCCAGCGGCGTCGGCACATCGGTCAGCCGCACGCCGGGCGCCTTGGCCAGCAATTCCTCAGCGCGCTCCACCGAGATCGGCCGGGCGAACTCGGCATTGATCGACAGCGAGTGCCCGGTGAACACCGGAACGCGCACGCAGGTGCCGCTCACCAGCAGGTCCGGCAGACCCAGGATCTTGCGGGACTCGTTGCGCAGCTTCTGATCCTCGTCGGTCTCACCGCTGCCGTCGTCCACCAGTGAGCCCGCGAGCGGAATCACATCGAAGGCGATGGGGGCCACGTACTTGTTCGGCGCCGGGAAGTCCACGGCCGAACCGTCGTGCACCAGCTTCTCGGCGTCGCCGATCACCGCGCGCACCTGCGAGGCCAGCTCCTCCACACCGGCCAGGCCGGAGCCCGAGACCGCCTGGTAGCTGGACACGATCAGCCGCTGCAGACCGGCCTCGTCGTGCAGCACCTTGAGCACCGGCATGGCGGCCATGGTGGTGCAGTTCGGGTTCGCGATGATGCCCTTGACCAGGTTGCGGGTCGCCTCCGGGTTCACCTCGGAGACCACCAGCGGCACCTCGGGATCCTTGCGCCAGGCCGAGGAGTTGTCGATGACGGTGACACCGGCGGCCGCGAAGCGCGGCGCCTGCACCCGGGACATGGTGGCGCCGGCCGAGAACAGCGCGATGTCCAGTCCGGTCGGGTCCGCGGTCTCGGTGTCCTCGACCACGATGTCCTTGCCGCGGAACGGCAGCGTCTTGCCCGCCGAGCGCGAGGACGCGAAGAAGCGCACCTCGTCGGCCGGGAAGTTGCGCTCCTCCAGCAGCTTTCGCATGACCGCGCCGACCTGACCGGTCGCGCCGACGACGCCTACACGCACACCCATGCCTCTACCGTCCCGTTCCGCCGTGCACCACGGCGACCTCGTCGCCGCCCAGATCGAACGCCGAGTGCAGCACCTTCACGGCCTCGTCCAGGTCGGTGTCCTTGACCAGCACCGAGATCCGGATCTCCGAGGTGGAGATCAGGTCGATATTGATGCCCGCGTCCGCGAGCGACTCGCAGAAGGTGGCGGTCACGCCCGGGTGCGACTTCATGCCCGCGCCGACCAGCGACACCTTGCCGATGTGGTCGTCGTACACGACCTGGGAGAAGCCGATCTCGCCCTGCCGCTTGGTGAGCAGCTCGACGGCGCGCGGGCCCTCCAGCTTGGGCAGGGTGAAGGTGATGTCGGTCTTACCCGTCTCCACCTTGGAGATGTTCTGCAGCACCATGTCGATATTGATCTCGGCATCGGCGACCGCGCGGAACACCTTGGCGGCGTAGCCCGGCTCGTCCGGAATGCCGACCACGGTCACCTTGGCCTCGCTGCGGTCGTGCGCGACGCCCGTGAGGATTGCTTGCTCCAAGGGGATGTCCTCCATCGATCCGGTAATCATGGTGCCCGTCTTGTCCGTGTACGAGGACCGCACATGGACGGGCACGTTGTAGCGGCGCGCGTACTCGACGCAACGCAGCATCAGAACTTTCGAGCCGCAGGCCGCCATCTCCAGCATCTCCTCGTAGGAGACGGAGTCCAGCTTCTGGGCGTCGGTGACGATGCGCGGGTCGGCGGAGAAGACGCCGTCCACATCGGTGTAGATCTCGCACACATCGGCATTGAGCGCGGCGGCCAGCGCGACCGCGGTGGTGTCGGAACCACCGCGACCCAGCGTGGTCACGTCCTTGCTGTCCTGGGACACGCCCTGGAAACCCGCGACCAGCACGATGGTGCCCTCGCCGAGCGCCTGCTGCACCCGGCCCGGGGCCACATCGATGATCTTGGCGTTGCCGTGCGTGCCGGTGGTGATGACACCGGCCTGCGAGCCGGTGAAGGACCGGGCCTCGGCGCCGAGCGAGTGGATGGCCATGGCCACCAACGCGTTGGAGATGCGCTCACCGGACGTGAGGAGCATGTCCATCTCGCGGGCCGGCGCGGCGGGCGCGACCTGCTGGGCCAGATCCAGGAGTTCGTCGGTGGTGTCGCCCATGGCCGAGCACACCACGACCACATCGTGGCCCAGCTTCTTGGTCTCGACGATCCGCTCGGCGACCCTCCGGATGCGCTCGGCGGTGGCGACCGAGGATCCTCCGTATTTCTGGACGACGAGAGCCACGGCGGAAATCCTCCAAGATCGACAAACTGCTGCTACCGAGCCCCAAGACTACCGGCCGAGGTCCACGAGATTTCGCCCCACCTCTCGTCGGCCGAGTTCAGCCATCCGGTAGCTATTCCGAACGCACTCGGTCCAGCCAGGTGACCTGCGTGCCATTGCCGAATTCCCGGCGCTCGGTGACGGCGAACCGGGTGGGATGGAACCCGCCGGCGAAGAGCGGGATGCCCGCACCGGCGATCACCGGGTAACTCTTGAGGATCAGCCGGTCGACCTCATCGATCAGTTGTCCGGCCAGATTCGCGCCACCGCAGAGCCAGATGTCGAGCCCCTCCTCCTTCTTCAATCGGCGCACCAGCTCCACCGGATCGCCCGCGACCACTTCCACCTGCGGGTTGTCGACCGGCGCGAGGGTCGTGGAGAAGACGTACTGCTTCATGTGGTCGTAGGGGCTGGCGATGCCCGCGGCCAGCGCGGGCTCATAGGTGGCCCGACCCATGAGGACCGTGTCCCACTGCCGGTTCGGGGTATCGGCCGGCAGGCCGGCGTGTTCGCGGATGTGGGTCGGGACGACCTCCGGGACCCGCTCGTTGAACCAGGCCGACAGGTCGTCACCGACCGGATAGAAGTCGACCTCGTTATCCGGACCTGCGATGAAGCCGTCGAGAGTGACCGCCACGTAGTAGACGAGGTTTCGCATGTTTTACCGCCTCATTCGTAGTACTGTGTCCGTAGTGGTTACGAACATAGTACTACGGATGGAGTGGTGTCAATGGTTCGGACGAATCCGGAACGACGCAATGCCCTGATCGACGCGGCCATCGAGGTCCTGGCCCGCGACGGCGCCCGCGGACTGACCTTCCGCGCGGTCGACAAGGAGGCCGGTGTACCAGCGGGAACGGCCTCGAACTACTTCCCGAACCGGGACGAACTCTTCGTGCAGGCGGGACACCGCTTCTACGAACGGCTGCAACCCAGCGCCGAGACGATGGATCACCTCGCGACCGGCCCGCGGACCCGCCAGACCATCACCGAGCTGATGACCGACACCGTCGCCCGGATCATGGGCTTCCGGACCGGCTACCTCGCCCTGCTGGAATTGCGCCTGGAGGCCACCCGCCGCCCGGAGTTGCAGGCGATCCTCACCGAGCGGGTGCGGGCCGACATCGAGTTCAATGTCCGCAACCATCTGGACTCCGGGCTGCCGGGCGATGCCGACTCCGTATTGCTGCTGTACCTGGCCTTGAACTGGCTGATCGTCGAAAGGCTCACGCTGCCCGAGATCTTCGACGACGCGGAGGCCGCGCGGCTGATCGAGGCGGCGGTGGAACGGGCCATTCCGGCCATGTGACCGCCGTCACTTCGCACCGCCCGAATACCGGCTTTGCCCAAGATTTCCGGTTTGTCTACAGCCGTGGCGGATTTCCACGCGGAGCTGGGACATTGCGACCAATCAGACCGACCAGTCGGTCAGAAGTGGTGGGATGCGCAGTTGACTCTGGCAGCGACCCTGGTCACAATCGGTCCCCGAGTGGAGGGTAGATATGCGCACGAAAACTGACCACCGGTTCGTGATCGACCTCGATCCCGATCAGGTGATGGACGCGTTGCTCATGGTCGAGCAGATGCCCGACTGGTCGCCCTCGCACCAGGACGTCCGGGTCGCCAGCCGCGACCGGTTCGGCCGACCGAAGCGGGTCTACGTCTCGGCCAATCTGATGGGCCGGCCGGACCGGCAGGTCGTCGAGTTCAGCTGCACCGAGACCCGCGTCGAATGGCGGGTCACCGAGTCCAGCGCCGGCGCCGGCGGCACCAGCTGGTTCGACCTCGCCGAAATCGAGGACGGCGCAACCGAAGTCTGGTACCACTCCGAGCTCTACCTGCCGATCCCGGTGCCCGGCATGGTCCTCAAGCGCAGCGCGCGCCGCGAGGGCGAGGCGATGATCAGCAACTTCATCGCCTTCGTCGAATCCGTCACCGGCCTGCAGGGCCTCGGCGAGGTCGAGGCCGCTCCGGCCGAGGCCGCCGAACCCGCGCCCTACGCCGAGGGTTACGAGCAGGGCTACGCCCAGCCCGGCTACCCGCAGCGTCTGGACTACGGCCGCGGCTTCGAGCCCGGCTTCGGCACCGCGTAACCCCGGCTCACCCCGTAACGCCGAGGGCGAACACTCGCCGCTGACACTGCCGTTCGCCCGCGCGAACCGGCAGTATGTCTGCCATGCCCGGTTCGGTTCGCACCCGCATGACCCCGGTCGCCGAGGACGCCTCGGTGACCCAGCTGGAACTGTTCTTCGACCTGGTGATCGTCTTCGCGTTCACCATGGTCACCGACTTCGCCGCGCACGACACCTCCGGTGTCACGCTGCTGCGCGCCCTGCTGATGCTGACCATGCTCTGGTGGGCCTGGATCGGCTACTCCTGGCTCGGCAATGTGATCAAGGCCGACGAGGGCATCGCCCGGGTGGCCATGTTCGTGGCCATGGGCGCGGTGTTCATCATCGCGCTCACCATTCCCGAGGCCTTCCACGATCTGCCCGGCGGCTGGTACGGGCCGCTGGTCTTCGTGATCGGCTACCTGGTCGTGCGGCTCGTCCATCTGACCGTGTTCTGGATGGCCAGCACCCACGACGCCCAATTGCGGCGGCAGGTGATCCGCTGGGCCGCAGGATCACTCAGCGTGGCCAGCGTGCTGCTGGTCACGGGCGCGCTCACCTCCGGCGCCGCCCAGCTCGGTCTGTGGCTGGCCGCCCTGGTGTGGGAGATGGGCTGGACGTTCTTCGCGGGCAACGAATGGCGGCTCTACTCGGCCTCGCACTTCGCCGAGCGGTACGGGCTGATCGTCATCATCGCGCTGGGCGAGTCCATCGTGTCCATCGGCGTCGGCGTGGCCGGACTGCCCATCTCGTGGTCCATCACGGTCGGCTCGATGCTGGGGCTCGGCGTGGCCGGGCTGCTGTGGTGGGCCTACTTCGACGTGGCCGCGCTGGTGGTGGAACGCGCCATGCACCAGGCCGGCGGCGAGCGCCGCATCCAGATCGCCCGCAACTGCTACACCTTCTGGCACTTCCCGATGATCGCCGGAATCGTGGCCATGGCACTGGGTTTGAAGAAGGTGCTCAACTACGTGGGTGGGGCGCAAGGGCATTCGCTCAACGACCAGCTGCACGGGATCCCGCTGTTCGCGCTGTACGGCGGTGTGGCGGCCTATCTGCTGGCGCTGGTCGGGTTCCGGCACTACGCGACCGGCACGGTGCTGGTGCCGCGACTGGTGGCCGCCGTGATCCTGGTGGCGCTGATCCCGCTCGCCTCGGCGCTGCCCGCGCTGGCGGCGCTGGGCATCCTGTGCGCGGTGCTGCTGGCGCTGATCGTGTTCGAGGTGGTGCGCTACGCCCAGCCGCGCGATCTCATCCGGCACGGGACGCACTGAGCGGTCATACGGGCGCGCCGGGGACCGGGGTGATCCGGTGGTTGATCGCCTCCGGCACCCGGGTGCCCGCGTGCACGGCGTCGCGGAGCTGATTGATGTTCTCCCGCAGCGCGTCCGCGACCAGTTCGTCGGTGCGCGGATCGGCCAGCACCTGGAAGATGACCCGGAAGCTGGCGTCCGCGATGCCCCGGATCATGTCCTCGTGGAACGGGATGTAGCGCACCTTCCCCAGCTGCGGATCGCTCCGGATCACCTCGACGATCATCTGATCGATCTCGGAGCGGTTCTCCTCCAGCGCATTCGCGATATTGCGGGTGTAGTGCCCGGCGCGCATCACCTCGCCGACCTCGTCGAGCACCCGGATCGTGAGCGGCCGTTCGATGGCCTCGACGATGGCCCCGATCGAGCGGTTCACCACCGCCGCGGTGATCCGGTCGCCGAAGGCGCGGTCGGCCACCCGGCCCAGCCGCACCACGATCACCACGATCCGCAGCAGCCGGAACCCGCGGAAGAACGGGCTGGTCACCGGAATCATGCCGAGGACCTCGTACCAGTAGATGAACGGGAACGTCCAGCTCCAGCCCTCGCGCCGCCAGCGCCACAGGAATTCGGCGGCGAAGACCGCGCAGATGCTGTAGTCGGCGATCCGGATCGTCCGGTAGGTGTGGTCGGACACCGGGAAGAAGGTGATCCAGGCGACCAGCACGACGGACACCACCGCGAGGGCGAGCATGAGGAAATCGCTCCACAGGGCCGGGGGCTTGTGCGGAAACTCATCGGCCTCCGCTGCGCCGAGCTCGGTCACGACGTCCCCTTCCTCCTCGAACGGTCGCCGCCAGCGTAGTCGGCGCAAACCCTCGGTGAGGCGGTGTTCCGCACAGCAGATTTCCCGCCGACCGGTCTTTCCCTATCGCAGCATTCCGCGTCGCAAATTTGTCCACAGCGCCCTGGGGAACTGTGGACAACGGCGAAATGCCTTCCGCCCGGCTACCTTCCGGCGCGGATGATCGCCTCGATATTGCGTTCGGCGATCGCGGTGATGGTGAGCGACGGGTTCACCGTGGCGGTGCTGCCCGGGATGGCCGCGCCGTCCATGACGTACAGGCCCGGGTGGCCGACGACCCGCCCGTAGCCGTCGGTCGCGCGGCCGAGCACCGCGCCGCCCAGCGGGTGCGCGGTGAAGAAGCCCTGCGCGTCGAATCCGATGGCGGTGTAGTCCACCATCGCGCCGCTGGCCTGTCCCACCTTGTGATCCACCGCGCGGCACGCGTCCACGATCCGATCCTGCGCCGCGCGCGGCCAGGCCAGTCCGACGGCATTGCGGCCGCCGTCGTAGCCGAAGCGGGCGCGGGTCGGGTCCAGCACGATGCCCAGCGAGGCGATGGCGCCGGTGTCCATGGGAATGCCCGGCACGTACCAGTTCTCGAGGTGCAACGGCATGCCCGCGTCGTCGAAGATGCGGCTGGCGCTGGGGACGCCGCCGCCGTTCATGGACGGGTAGCTGAAGCTGCGGGCCAGCACCACGTCGCCGTTGGTGCCCCAGCCGTCGCCGACGTGCTCGTTGAGGTTGCGCAGGGCGCCGGTGGCCTGGGCGCGCACCAGCAGTTCGGAGGTGCCGACCGAGCCCGCGCCAAGGAACAGCTTGTCGCAGGTGAGGGTGCGGGTGCGCAGCACCTGACCGGTCGGGGCCAGCTTGCTCACGGTGACAACGTATTTGCCGTTGGCGTCCTGGCCGATGGTGTCGACCCGGTGGCCCGGGAAGATGCCGGTGCGGCCGGTGCCCTCGGCGTAGCGCAGGTAGTTCTGGTTGAGGTCGAACTTCGCGCCATTGGAGTTGCCGAGATTGCTGCGCGCCGCGGTGGCCGAGGCGCGGCTGTTGCCCGCCAGCTCGGCGCGCACCACGTCCCAGTTGAAGATCGAGTCGTTGGCCTCCGGCGTGTACCCAGCGGCCCGCACCTGCTGGTCCCACACCCGCGAGTGCGCGAACGGCCCGGAGTCGTAGACGTCCTGCGGCATCGGGGACAACCGCAGCATCTGCCGGACCCGGGGGTAGTACACCGAGTCCAGTTCGTCGAAGTTCACCACGCCGCCGAAGACGTGGTCGAACAGGTGCTTCGGCGGCGCGACCATGGCGCCGGTGAACACGATCGAGCCGCCGCCCACCGCGGAGGCGCGCCACACGTCGATGCCGGGGTACTCGGTGACGTCCAGGACGCCGCCGAAGGACGCGCACGGCACCGGCACCTTGGTGACGCCGGTGAAGCTGGTGCGATGCCAGAAGCCGCGACCGTCGGGCAGTTCGTCGCCGGTGAAGATCTCCCGCCACGGGTCGTTGGGCCAGCGGGAACCGCGTTCCAGGACGGTGTTCTGGATACCGGCCTCGGCCAGTCGCAGCGCGGTCACCGCGGCGCCGAAACCGGAGCCGATGACGATGGCCTCGGTGTGTTCGGGCGGATCCGGCAGTGGCGCAAAGATTTCCGGGACCCACGCCTCGAACAGCGCGTTCCACAACGGATTGGCCGACGCGGACCCGGCGCCGCGCGTAGCGGCACCCGTTCCTACGCCCGCCAGCACAGCCGCCCACCCGGCAGCCTTCAACATGGTGCGCCTACGCAACCGGTCACCTCCCTCATCACGCGTGACCGCGCGCGAGATTACCGGCCGGTCGCCATCGCCTCAACACCTTCGTGAGAGATCACTAACCGGACATTCGAGACGGCTGTGCCGCGGCACAAGCCCCCGATCCCGTGGGCGACGCCGAAATCAGCCCGCCATCAGGCCCGGAGGCGTTCCCGGCGGAGCTGATCGACCTCCGGAAGCTCCAGCGGCGGAAGCGAATCCACGCCCAGCGCGCGGCCGAGCAGATAGTCGGCGAGCTCGGGATTGCGGGCCAGGGCGGGGCCGTGCATGTAGGTGCCGAGCACCGAACCCTGGATGACGCCCTCGAGCCCGTCCCCGACCCCGTTGCCGACGCCCTTGGTGACCCGGGCCAGCGGTTTGGCGTCGCCGCCGAGTTTGGTTCCGCCGCGATGGTTCTCGAAGCCGGTGAGCGGCTGGGACAGGCCGGGCACCAGCGGCTGGGTCGCGACCTCGCCGATGGCCCGCTTGTCCTGGGGCGCGGTGGTGACGTCGAACAGGCCCACGCCGTCGACGCGTTCGCCCGACGACGTCTCGTACCAGTGGCCCAGCACCTGGATGGCCGCGCAGATGGCCAGCACCGGCGCACCCCGTCCAGCGGCCTCCTGGAGGCCCGGATAGCGCTGCAGATGGCGGGTGGCCAGCCGCTGGGCCGAGTCCTCCGCGCCGCCGAGGGTGTAGAGGTCCAGGGAATTGGGAACCGGCTCGGTGAGCGGGATCTCGACGATCTCGGCGTCGTAGCCACGCATGCGCAGCCGCTGACGCAGCACCACGGCATTGCCGCCGTCGCCGTAGGTGCCCATCACGTCCGGGAGCACGAGGCCGACGCGGACGATCGATTCTCGTGTCATGCTCTATCCTCTCGCGCCTTCGCGGGGCCCTCCGTGGTTACACTGCGCTGCCGCCTCCGGGCCTGACCACTCATGCGCGGACGCCCGTCTTCTCTTCGAGGTCGCGGTTCAGGTCGCGGAACGCGGTGTAGTTGGCCAGCACCTCGACCCGCCCCGGCGGGCAGGAGGCGATGGCGCGCAACGGATCCGCCACCGTGATGTGCTCGACGCCGGCGTAGGTGAGGCGGACCGCGAGGTCGGTGGCGCGCTCGCCGGCGGCCACCACCTGGGTGCCCTCGAAGTGCTCGAAGCGCACGTCCCACAGCCAGGACAGGTCCTCGCCGTCGGGCACCTGGCCGTTGACCGCGATCACCAGACCCGTTGCGGCCGGGTCGATCATGGACAGTGCTTCCTGCCAGCCCGCCGGGTTCTTGGCCAGCAGCATGCGGGTGCTGCGGCCGTCCACGTCGACGCTGCGGTAGCGGCCCGCGATCTCCTTCACGGTGCCGGTGGCCGCGGCGGCCACGGCCGGATCCGCGCCCAGCGCGACCGCGGCGGCCACCGCCTGGGCGGCATTGCCGCGGTTGGCGCGGCCCGGAAGGGCAAGGGAGAGCGGCAGTTCCAGGCCGTCGGGGCCGTGCAGGCCCGCCTCGTCGACCCGCCACTGCGGCTCCGGGCGCTGGAAGTCCGCACCCGTGCTGTACCAGTGCTCGCCCTCCCACACGATGGGCTCGCCGCTGCGCGGGCAGCTGGTGGCGTCCACGGCCCAGCCGCTGCCGGCCGAGACCCACACCACGTTCGGGTGGTCGTAGGCGATGGAGGTGACCAGCACGTCGTCGCAGTTGGCGACCAGGACGGCCGCGGGATGCCGGGCCATGCCCTCGCGCAGGCGGCGCTCGATCATATTGATCTCGCCGACCCGGTCGAGCTGGTCGCGGGACAGGTTCAGGAGCACCACCACCGACGGGTTCAGCGCGTCGGCGACGTGCGGCAGGTGCAGTTCGTCGACCTCGATGGCCGCCAGCGGCGCGGTGCGGTGCGCGGTGAGCGCGGCCACGATCCCGGCGTCCATGTTCGCGCCGTCGGCCTGGGTGGCGACCCGGCCCAGCGACTGCAGCGCCGCGGTGGTCATGCGGGTGGTGGTGGACTTGCCGTTGGTGCCGGTCACCAGCACCGTGCGCTTGCCGCGACCGAGCTGTGTCATGAGCGAGGGATCGATCTTCAGCGCGATCAAACCGCCGATCATCGAGCCGTTGCCCCGCCCGGCCCGCCGCGAGGCCCACGACGCCGCCGTCGCCGCCCGCAGCGCCAGCTGTCCGCGCATCGAGATGTCTGCCACGCCCGCGAGTTTATGGGGAACGAGGAACCAGCGTGCACGCGGTGCTGTGTCCAATTTGCCCTCCGCTCCGCTCCGGGCGGTTCGCGGCCCCCGAAGTCTCGTTCTTCCCTCCCTCCGCTCCCCCGCTTCGCTCCTCCGCTCCACTCAGTCCAGAACGAGACGGGCCGCGAACATGCCTGCTCAGCCGTTGTAGAGCATCTTTCGGTAGCTGTCGGCGCTGTAGTACTCCTCGAGCTGTTCGACGGTCTCGGGTGTGGCCGGCTGCACATCCTTGACCAGACGTGCCGTACCCGGCAGCGTGTCGGCCGCCCAGCTCTCCGGCTGCCAGAGCGCGCTGCGCATGAACGCCTTGGCGCAATGGAAGAAGATCTGCTCGATCTCGATCTCGATGGCGAGGATCGGGCGATGGCCCTTGACGATCATGTCGTCGAAATACGGTGCGTCCCGGAGCAATCGGGCGCGGCCGTTGATCCGCAGGGTGTCGTTGCGGCCCGGAATCATGAAGAGCACGCCCACATGCGGATTGCTCAGGATATTGAGGTAGCCGTCGGCGCGGCGGTTGCCGGGCCGCTCCGGGATCGCGATGGTCTTGTCGTCGAGCACCCGCACGAATCCGACCGGATCGCCCTTCGGCGAGGCGTCGCAGGTGCCGTCCGCGGCGCTGGTGGCCAGCACCACGAACGGCGAGCGCGCGATCCACTCCCGATCCCGCTCGTGCAGGGTGTAGCGGTCCTTGTTCCGCGGCCGCGGAGCGACCTCCCCCAGCAGTTCACGCAGTTCGACCGGGTCCGTGATCTCGCTCATGTCCCCGATTCAACGCGCACGGGATGCCCCCACACCAGCTCTTTTCCGCCGGTGTGAGGAATTCCCTCAGGCGTCGAACAGATTCGGCTGACCGGCGGCGTACCGCTGGACATCCAGCTGCCGGAACGGCTCCAACTCGGGGGCGCGGTAGAGCGTGAACAGCTTGCAGCGCGGCGCGTCCGAACCGGCCACGTCGAGCAGCTTGTTGACCGCCGCGCGGGCCGATTCCGAAGCACCCTCCATGGTGGCGAGGTCCACGTTGGTGCGTACGTAATCGCCCGCCAGATACAGGTTCTGGAGGCTGTCGGAGTGCGAATCGGGGCGCAACGCCAGCGAACCCGCGGTATTGATCAGCAGCGGGTCGGCATTGGTGTTGCGCTGCTGAGCGGCGTCCCACGTGATGCCGGTGTCGAGGAACCAGGAGTGCAGGTCGTCCTTGCGCAGCAGCTCACCGCGGTCGTTGAGGTGCGCGTCGAGCTGCGCCCAGGTCTCGCGGGCGATCTCCTCGTGCGTGCACTCCTTGGCCGGTTTGCCGTAGAGGATGCCCGGGGTGTTCCAGTCGGAGATGTCGACCGACAGGCAGTCCTGCACGGTGCCGTCACCGAGGCCGGTGACCGGGGTGCGATTCCAGAACTGGCCCTGCGCGATCGAGGTGAGCGACCACGGCGAATCCACGTAGGCGACGTGGCCGCGCGCGATATCGGTGCGGCGGCGGAGGAAGAACTGGATGCCGCTCATCCAGTCCACCGTGAGCTGGCTCATGCCCGCCAATTCCGGTCGCAGCGACAGGATCTCGGGCGTCCACAGGGTGCGGGCCACCTCGACGGGCAGCGCGCTCACGAAATGGTCGGCCTCGATTGTCTGGGCCGCTCCCGACGAATCCACCATCCGCGCACCGGAAATGCGCGCCCCGTCCAGTTCCAGTCCACGGATCTCGGCGTTGACGAAGGTGACGCCGAGTTCGCGCAGCCGGTTGACCCACGGGTCGATCCAGGCCTCGTTGGTGGAGCCGTTCAGCAGCCGGTCGAGCGGGCCGTCATTACCGGTCTCGAGCGGGTTGCCCAGGAACTGCTCGCCCATATTGCCGATGGTGCGGGTGCTGGCCTTGTCGTCCTTGGCGGCCACCAGCAGGGTGGTGAGCGTTCTGGACAGCAGCATGCGGAATTCGTTGGAGCGCTTGCCCGCACCGACGTAGTCCCGCCACGCCACGCTGTCCCACTGACCGTTGCGGCGCGCGTCGCAACTCGTGTTGAAGACCAGCAGGCGATTGGCGAAGTAGAGGGCGTCGGCCGTGCCCATATTGGTGGAGGTGGTGATCGCGGACCCGACTGTTTCGCGGAAGTTGTCGGGGCTGGACCACGGTTTCCCGGCTTTGCCCATCGGAATGATGGTGTCGTCGGTGCCCTTGCGCGAGAAGCGCGCCTCCGACGCCGCGACCAGGTTGTCCCATACGCCATTGGCATTGCCCGCGAACGGGATTCGCCGCATGGTGTCTGGAATGTGACGGTAGAACCCGGGGAAGAAACGGAATCCGTGCTCACCCCACAGTTCCGTCTTCCCGTCCTTGCCGCTGCCCGGGACGGGAATGCTGCGCGCCTTGCCGCCCAGCGCCCGCCGCTCGTACAGGGTCACCTCGAAACCGCGTTCGGCCAGTTCGTGCGCCGCGGTCAGACCCGCGACACCGCCGCCCAGCACGGCTACCCGACGTCCGGCGGCCGCGTGGGCGGTGCCGGGACGGGCGGCCCCCGCCGCCACCGCTCCCGCCATCGCCCCGGCCGCCATTGCTCCACGCAGCACTGATCGCCGCGTGACGGACAAACGCTGTCCTGCCATACCCGTTACCTCCCACGCCTGGTCAGCATCCTATGGAGCTGTCGCAGACAGATGGTCGGTTGGGGTGGAAATTTTCATCCCGAAGGTCCGTAATTCGGTCGAACAGCAACAAACCGGACTGCTCAGCTAGGCCTCGACGAGCGTGGGGTCCTGAATTTGGCGGTGTGTCGGCTGGGCGTGTCGAATTTGCCCGGGCGTGGCGGCCTCCACCTCGACCGCCGGGACCCGGCGGCCCGCCGAGGTCGCGGTGAACGCGCCCACGATCACGATCACCGCCCCGACCAGCGACAATGCCGAGGGCGACTCGTGCAGGAAGGCCCACGAGGCGGCGATCCCCACCACCGGCACGGCCAGCGACAGCGGGGCCACCGTGCTCGCCGGATAGCGGCTCATCAGATAGGTCCACAGGCCCGAACCCGCGATGGTGCCCAGCGCCACGATGTAGGCCAGGGCGGCGAAGGCGGGCCATCCGGTCGCCGAGAACGACGCGATCAGGTCGTTCCAGCCGGTGCTCGGCCCCTCGGTGAGCGCGGACAGCGCGAACATGGGGATCGGCGGGACCACGGCCATCCACAGCGTGAGGTGCAGCGGATTCACGTCCGCCGACGAGGCCGCGGCCAGCCGGGACCCGATATTGCCGAAGGCCCAGCCCAAGCCGCCCAGCAGCGTCAGCAGCAGGGGCACCAGGGCCGCGTGATGCGCCCGATCCCAGCCGATCACCGCCATGCCCGCCATGGCCACCGCGATCCCCGCCAACTGGACCCCGCGCAGCCGTTCCCGCAGGAACACCGCGCCCAGCAGCACCGTGAACGGCGCGGACGACTGCAGCACCAGCGAGGACAGCCCGGTCGGCATCCCCGTCCGCAGGGCGGTGAACAGGAAGGCGAACTGCAGGATCCCGAACCCGATCCCGTAGAGCAGCAACCACTTCCACGCCACCCGGGGCCGCGGCACGAACAACAGCACCGGAATCGCGATGACGGCGAACCGCAGTCCCGCGAAGAAGAACGGCGGGAAGTGCTCCAGCCCGACGTGGATGGCGAGGAAGTTCAGGCCCCACAGCACCACGACGGCGAGTCCGAGCAGGCGATCGCGATTGGTCATGCCGAGAATATTGCTGGCGCTAATAAGTAAGGACAATCGAATAATTCTGCACTCACGATGTAGTAGAACTTAATTGTGCCGACCCCCGAACCGCCCCGCGCCGACGGGCCGCTGATGTCGCTCGAACGGCTGCGGGTGCTGCGGGAACTGGCCGATCGCGGAACAGTTGCCGCGGTCGCCGAAGCCCTGTCCATGACGCCGTCCGCCGTCTCGCAGCAACTGAAGGTGCTGGCCCGCGAGGCCGGGGTGGCGCTGCTCGAGCCGGACGGCCGGCGGGTGCGGCTCACCGACGCCGGGCGGGCGCTGGTGGTGCGCGCGGACGAGGTGCTCGCGGCCATGGAACGCGCGGTCACCGAGATGGCCGAGTACCGGGGATCGCCGCGCGGACGGGTCCGGGTGGCGCTCTTCCCGTCCGGGGCCGCGCTGCTGCTGCCGCACGTGCTGGCCGAACTGACGGGCGGCGGCGTCGACGTGATGGCCAGCGACGAGGACGTGCCGCCCAGCGAGGTGCCGCGCTTGCTGGCCGATTACGACGTGGTGCTGACCCACCGCGACGAGCGCGCGCCGTCGCTCACCGGGCCGCGGGTGGCGTCGCGGGTGCTGATGCGGGAGCCCATCGACGTCGTAGTCGCACCCGACCACCGGCTGGCGCGGCAGGGCGCGGTGGTGCCCGCGGAACTCGCCGACGAGACCTGGATCAGCGTGCGCACCGGCTTCCCGGTCGACGACGTGCTGCGCTCCATCGCCACCGTGACCGGCGTGCAACCGCGGATCGCCCAGCGGCTCAACGAGTTCAGCGTGATCGAGGCCCTGGTGGCCACCGGGTACGGCGTCGCCCTCATGCCCCGCTACGCGGTCCGCCACCCGCACCTGGTGATGCTGCGCCTGGCCGGGGTGCGCGCCGCCCGCGTCTACGATCTGGCCACCCGCCCGCACGCCGAGAAGCGGCCCGCCGTCGCCATGGTGATCGCCGCCTTCCAGGCCGCCGCCCGCCACGCCACCACCTGACCCCACGCCGGGGCGACGGGGTTGGAATTTCAGCGGTTGACTTGGAGTGCGCTCCAAGTCCTACCGTGGCGCTCATGAGCATTCGACTCGGGTATCAGATGCCGAACTTCAGCTACGGGGTCGCGCCCCGGGACCTCTTCCCGGCGGTGGTGGCGCAGGCGCGCGAGGCCGAGGCGGCGGGCTTCGACGCGGCCTTCGTGATGGACCACTTCTACCAGTTGCCGCTCCTCGGAGCGCCCGAGGAACCGATGCTGGAGGCGTACACCGCGCTGTCCGGCCTCGCGGCCTCGACCGAGCGAATCCAGTTGTCCGCCTTGGTGACCGGCAACACCTACCGCAACCCGGCGCTCACCGCCAAGACCGTCACCACCCTGGACGTGGTGAGCCGGGGGCGGGCCGTGCTCGGCATCGGCGCGGGCTGGTTCGAGCTCGAGCACCAGGCCTACGGCTTCGACTTCGGCACCTTCACCGAGCGCTTCGAGAAGCTCGAGGAGGCCCTCGAGATCATCACGCCGATGCTGCGCGGCGAGCACTCCACCTTCGACGGCAAGTGGTACCGGACGAAGAACGCCATGAACGAGCCACGGGTGCGCGACGACCTGCCGATCCTGCTGGGCGGCGGCGGCGAGAAGAAGACCTTCGGGCTGGCGGCCCGCTTCGCCGACCATCTCAACATCATCTGCAACGCCTCCGAGCTGCCCCGCAAGCTGGACGCCCTGCACGCGCGCCTGGACGAGGCGGGCCGCGACCCGAAGACCCTGGAGACCAGCTTCCTGGCCTTCGTCATCGTCGACGAGGACGGCGACCGCGCCCGCAAGACCCAGGCCGAGATGCTGGCCCGCATCGGCATCACCGACCTGGGCGCGCTGCCCACCGAGGCGCTGCGCAACTCCCCCGCCGACCGCCAATTCGTCGGCACCCCGGACGAAGTGGCCGAGCAGATCCAGTCGCGGGTCCTCGATCACGGCATCGACGGCATCATCGTCAACCTGGTCACCAACGGGCACGAGGCGGGCACGGTCGAACTGGCCGGGCGCGCGCTCTCGCCCCTGGTCCAGGGCTGAATCGCCGCCCGGCGCCGGACAGACGAAACCCCGCGGTTCTGTTGAACCGCGGGGTTTTTCGTTCATCGGATCCGGCCGGGGGCTCAGCCCTGCGGCGGGAACCCGCCCGGCTGGAAGCCACCCTGCGGCGGCATCCCACCCTGCTGCGGGGGCATACCGCCTTGCTGCGGGGGCATACCGCCCTGGGGCGGCGGGAATCCACCCTGCGGCGGGAAGCCGCCCTGCTGGGGCGGGAAACCTTGCGCGGCAGCCTGATAGCCGAAGTCGTCGGCCACCATGGCGGCCAGCTCCAGCAGCGCCCGGCGGGTGGGCTTGCCGACCAGTTCGAGGTCGATCTCCGCGCCCTCGGCCAGGTGGTCGTCGAACGGGACGACCTGCACGGCCCGGGTGCGGTCCAGGAACAGCTTGCGCAGCTGGTCCAGGTCCACCGTCGAGGAGCCCTTGCGAGAGGCGTTGACCACCACCACGGTTCGCTCCACCAGCTTGTGGTAGCCGTGGTGGTCGAGCCAGTCCAGGGTGGCCGAGGCGCTGCGCGCGCCGTCGATGGCCGGCGAGGTGACCAGCACCAGCGAGCTCGCCATATCCAGCACGCCGGACATGGCCGAGTGCATCAGACCGGTACCGCAGTCGGTCAGGATGATGTTGTAGAACTGCTGCAGGATGCCGATGGCCTTGCGGTAGTCCGCCTCCGAGAACGCCTCCGACACGGCCGGATCCTGTTCGGAGGCCAGCACTTCCAGCCGGCTCGGGGCCTGCGAGGTGTGGGCCCGCACATCGGAGTACCGGCTGATGTGCCCGTCCTCCAGCAGGTTTCGCACCGTGGAGCGGGTCTGCCGCGGCACCCGGTGCGCGAGCGTCCCGAGGTCGGGGTTGGCGTCGATGGCGATCACCCGGTCACCGCGTAGCGACGCGAAGGTGGAGCCCAAACCGACAGTGGTGGTGGTCTTTCCGACGCCGCCCTTGAGCGACAGGATGGCGATCCGGTAGTCCCCGCGCACCGGCTGGTTCACCCGGTCCACCAGCTGCCGGTACACCACGTCCGCGGCGGACTCGCCCGGATTGATGACACCGCCGGACGCCTTGTGCACGGCGCGCCGCCAGCCGCTGCCCGGCGCGCGCCGGGCCCGCTTCAAGAGATTGAGGTCATTGACCGAATGTCCGGGCGGCGGCTGCTGACCGTACTGCTGCCCGAACGAGCCCGGCTGCGGCGGAATCCCCTGCTGCTGCTGGGCATTCCAGCCCGGCTGGAAACCGACCTGGGGCTGCGGCTGCTGCGGCGGTGCGGCCGGGGGTGGCGACCAGCTGTAGATCGGCCCGCCCGGCTGGTCGTTGGAGGGCGCGAACTGCCCGGGCTGTCCGGGACCGCCGAAGTGGCCCGGCTCCATCGGTTCACCCGGCTGCTGCTCGGGAAACACCCGGCGCACCATGCCGTCGCTGCCGATCTCCTGCCGGACCTCGCCGTAGGGCGTCTGCTCGCGCACTTCGCCGATCGGCGGAAAACCGCCCGGCACACCGGGATTCGGCGGCGGGGCGAACTGCCCGGCATCCGGCGGCGGAAAGCCGCCCGCGGGTGGGAATCCCGGCGGGCCGTACGGTCCGGGCCCGCCCGGCGCGAACGGATTGTGGCCGTCGGCCGCGAAGGGATTGTGGCCGTCGGGCCCCTGGGGTCCCGGGAACGGTCCGCCATTGCCGGGATACACCACGGTCTGGTCGATCGAATCCGGTACCGGCGGAAAGAATCCGGCCGCCTGCTCCTCGGAATCGGATTCCTTCGACTCGGCGGGCCCGCCCGCTTCCACCTCGTCGAGGATGTCTTCGACGTCCTCCGCCACGATCGGCTTCGCGGTCGAATTCTGATCTTTCGTAGTCACGTGTCCCCCATCTGCTCGACAGCTCGAACAGAGAGCTCGGCGCTATTGCGACCCAACGCTAGCATTGTTGACCCGCCCGGACGCGGCGAGGCAATACCGCCTCCCCGCGACTTCGGCGCACAACCGAGAGCCGCCGACACTCCTGCATGCGTGCCTGCGTTGGGTGCCCAAACCATTGTGGACGTACCCGGTGAGTTACCCCGATCGTCACGAAATCAGGCGTTGCGTTCGCGACGATCGGGGCGCGTTGTCAGGCCTTACGGGCAGCGCGGTTGACCGCCGAGACCACCGCGCGCAGCGAGGCGGTCGTGATCGAGGTGGCGATGCCGACGCCCCACGTGACCTGATCGCCGATGGCGCATTCGACGTAGGCCGCGGCCTGGGCGTCGTCGCCGGAGGACATGGCGTGCTCGCTGTAGTCCAGCACCCGCACGTCGTAGTCGATGGTGGCCAGCGCGTCGATGAAGGCGGCCAGCGGGCCGTTGCCCTCACCGGCGATGGCGTGCTCGACACCTTCGACCTTGACCACGGCCTCGATGTGGTCGACGCCGCCGTCGGTCTCGGACGCGGTCACCTTCTGGCGCATGCGCTCCAGCGGCAGGATCGGGGTCAGGTACTCCTCGGAGAAGACGTCCCACATCTCCTTCGGGGTGACCTCGCCGCCCTCGCCGTCGGTGATCCGCTGCACGGCCTGTGAGAACTCGATCTGCAGGCGGCGCGGCAGCACCAGCCCGTGATCGGTCTTCATGATGTAGGCGACGCCGCCCTTGCCGGACTGCGAGTTCACCCGGATCACGGCCTCGTAGGTGCGGCCGACGTCCTTCGGGTCGATGGGCAGGTACGGAACCTCCCACACGATGTCGTCGACGTCCGCGCCCTGCGCGTCGGCGGCGGCCTTCATGGCGTCCAGGCCCTTGTTGATGGCGTCCTGGTGCGAACCGGAGAAGGCGGTGTAGACCAGGTCGCCGCCGTAGGGGTGGCGCTCGGCGACGGGCAGCTGGTTGCAGTACTCGACCGTGCGGCGGATCTCGTCGATGTTCGAGAAGTCGATCTGCGGGTCCACGCCACGGGAGAACATGTTCATGCCCAGCGTGACCAGGCAGACGTTGCCGGTGCGCTCGCCGTTGCCGAACAGGCAGCCCTCGATGCGGTCGGCGCCGGCCTGGTAGCCCAGTTCGGCGGCGGCCACGGCGGTGCCGCGGTCGTTGTGCGGGTGCAGCGACAGCAGGATGGAGTCGCGGCGGGCCAGGTTGCGGTGCATCCACTCGATGGAGTCGGCGTAGACGTTGGGCGTCGCCATCTCCACGGTCGCGGGCAGGTTGATGATCAGCGGCTTCTCGGGGGTCGGCGCGATGATCTCGGAGACCGCGTCGCAGACCTCACGCGCGTAGTCCAGCTCGGTGCCGGTGTAGGACTCGGGGCTGTACTCGTAGCGCCAGTTGGTGTCCGGGTACCGCTTCTCCACCTCCAGGCACAGCGCGGCCGCGTCGGTGGCGATCTTCTTGACCGCGTCCCGGTCCGCGCGGAAGACCACGCGGCGCTGCAGGATCGAGGTCGAGTTGTAGAAGTGGACGATCACGTTCGGGGCGCCGGCGCAGGCCTCGAAGGTGCGCTCGATCAGCTCCGGGCGGGACTGGGTCAGCACCTGGATGGTGACGTCGTCCGGTACCGCGCCGTCCTCGATGATCTCGCGGACGAAGTCGAAGTCGGTCTGCGAGGCGGACGGGAAGCCGACCTCGATCTCCTTGTAACCCATGCGCACCAGCAGGTCGAACATGCGACGCTTGCGGGCGGGGCTCATCGGGTCGATCAGGGCCTGGTTGCCGTCGCGCAGGTCGACGGCACACCAGCCCGGCGCGCGGTCGATGATCTTGTCCGGCCAGGTGCGGTCGGGCAGCTCGACGGGCTCGACCTCCTCGGCGAACGGCCGGTACCGGAATACCGGCATGGAGGAGTTCTTCTGCTTGTTCCAGGCCGGCTGGTCAGCGGGCGCGGGCTTGGACGGCGCGGTGATGATGCGCGTACCGGAAACGAAAGCATCAGCGGGTGACATGGCGATTTATCTCCGAGGTGTGGCTGGATCCCAGTTATTGGGTAGACCGGCACGGCAGATCCCCGCGGCGGGAGCCGGTCCGAATCAGACCCCGTCGCGGCGGCCGAGGAGAAGTGCCCGCTGCATGATGGTCACGAGTTTACAGGGGCGCGATAGACGCCTGGAAGTCGGGGAGGCGGGGGCCACATCGTCGAGTGTGTCACTCCGGGGCCGGGGCCGGGCCGACATCAGGAGAGATAGGGGCCGTGTCGGGCGCGATAGGGGCGGTATCGGGCGGGATGGGGGCGACGTCGACGGAGACGGTGATGGTCGATTCGCGGGCGTCGGTGTAGATGATGCCGCGCAGCGGGGGGACGTCGGCGTAGTCACGGCCCCAGGCGACGGTGACATAGCGGTCGTCGGCGAACTGGTCGTTGGTCGGGTCGAAGCCGATCCACCGGCCGGCACCGCCGGGCAGCCAGACGTCGGCCCAGGCGTGGGTGGCGTCGGCGCCGACCATCCGTTCCTTGCCCGGGGGCGGGTCGGTGGAGAGGTAGCCGGAGACGTAGCGGGCGGCCAGGCCCTGGGAGCGCAGGCAGGCGATGCCGAGGCGGGCGAAGTCCTGGCAGACGCCGTGACGTTCGGCGAAGACGTCGGCGACGCTGGTGCTGACCGTGGTGGAGCCGGATTCGTAGGCGAAGTCGGTGTGGATACGGGTGGTCAGTTCCCGGACCGCTTCCAGCAGGGGGCGGCCGGGCGGGAAGGATTCGGCGGCGTAGGCGGCGATCTCGGGGGTGATCTCGGGTGGGGTCAGGTCGAGGGTGAATTCGACCGCGAGCGGGCCGTTCCCGGCGCCGGGGCGGGCCTGCTCCCAGGGCGGTTGCGCGGCGGGGACGGCGGGCGGGGCGACCTCGACCAGGGATTCGCCGGTGACCTCGAGGCGGCGGTGGCCGGCGGTGACATGGAAATAGAGGGTGGTGTTGCCGTACACGTCCGCGCCGACCGACCGGTCCGACGGCACCGGGTCCACGCGCGTGTCATGGGCGAGCAGGCGCTGACCCGGGAACTCGCGCGGGGTGAGATACGCGCGGCCATAGGAACTGCTGACCACGTCGGAGTACTCGTAGACGGTGCGGTGCAGCACCCGGTAGCGGCGCATCAGCCCACCACCCGGGCGGTGCCCCAGAGCGGCTGGATCTCCGAGGGCACCGACAGCCGGGTCGCCTCGAAGGACTCGGAGAGCTTGCGCAGCCGCAGGTGGACGCCGTCGAGCAGGTCGGCCAGCTCGGCGCGGCGGCCCTCGGCGTCGACCGCCTCCAGGCCGGCCGGATCGACGCGGCGCAGCATGCGCTGAGCGTCGGCCAGCAGTCGTTGCGGGCGGGCGGATCCGGAGGCGCCGGGCAGCGCCTGGAAGTCGTCGTCCAGGCGTTGCAGCTGGTAGGCCAGCGACCGCGGATTGTGCTCGTCGAACAGCAGCAGGCCCGCCACGGCGGCGATGCGCACCGAATCGCGGTGGCGGCGGCGGTAACTCACCGCGGAGACGGTGGCCTGGAGGACGGCGTCGGTGATCACTCGCCCGGCCTCGGGCGGATGGTCGCCGGTGAGCGCGGAACTCATGAGCGCCGCCAGCGCGAGGGCGCGTTCCAGGCGGCGGCCGATGTCCATGACGTGCCAGCCGGTGTCGCGCACCGTGGACTCGGCGTCGATGCCGGTCAGCGACAGCAGCGCGGACAGGGCGCGCGAGTGCACGGCGGACAGGGCCGCGCCCCGATCGCCCAGTGCGTCACGGTATTCCGACAGGGCGCGGTCCAGGGAGCCGAGCACCATCCAGGTGTCGGGCGAGAGTTGATCACGGACGGCGCGGGCGGCCTTGGCGTAGCGCTCCACGGAGAAGGCGACCGAACCGGTGACATCGCGGTCGACGGTGAGCGAGACCAGGTAGTCGTGATCGCGGCGGGAGGCGCCGGGCAGAGCGATCGGGACGGTCGGTTCGTCGGAGTACTCGCGGCGACGGGAGATCTGCGCGGCGCCCACGGGCTCGGGCAGGGACTGCGACTGTCCGGGATAAGCCGGTCCGGGCTGCGCGGCGGATCTCGATGACGTCCCCGGGCGCGCTCGCGACGGCGACACCCCGGGACGCCGCCTGCCGGAGCGGTCGGTCGAATCCTCGTGCACCGGTACCGGTTTGACGACGCCCCGGGTCGGCGCGGGCAGCGCGGTTCCGGTCATGCGGGCCAGCGCGTCCATCAGGATCGGCATGGCTTCCGCCCCCTCCATCCAGGGCCGATAGCGGTAGTCCTGGTGCCGGTCGTGGATGGCGGCGAGCAGACGCACGGTGACCTCCGCGCGTTCGCCGTAGCGGCCCAGCCAGAACAGATCGTCGAGGACGCGCGGCGAGCTGACCACATCGACGGGGGCGACGGCCACCACCAGGCGTTCGCGCTCCTCCGGCACGTCGACCGCGGGCACGGCCGGAACCTCGGCCGGCGTGGCGCGCACCCAGACGTCCTTGGCGGCGGCCTCCCCCACCATGCCGTCGGGACCCCCGCGCTGATGCAGTTGCCCCAATCCGCCCTGCATGACGCGGTATCCGACCCGACCGGCCAGCGAGAACAGCCGGACCGCGACGGGTGCGGCGACCAGTCCGCCCGAGCCGTCCACCGCCGGCGCGACGGAGAAACGGGCGGGTTCCTGCCCCACCCATTTCCAGCCCTCGGCCTCCACCCGGGCCCGCCACCGCGCACGCTGGGCGGCGGTGAGGACCGGTCCGAAGACGGTGGAGCCGTCGACGGTGGAGCGCAGGACCAGCCGGTGCAGATTGGCGGTCAGGTGGGAGCGTTCGGAATCATCTCCGCCCCAATAGGATTCGACGCCGGGCAGGGTGAGCTCCTCGTCCAGCAGTCGCCGGGACAGCCGGGGCAGGAACGGGGCCAGCCCCGGATTCTCCAGCAGCCCGCTGCCCAGGGTGTTGACGACTGTGACCGCGCCGCGACGCAGCACCTCCACCAGCCCGACCACGCCCAGCCGCGAATCCGCGCGCAGGTCCAGCGGATCGGAGAATTCGGCGTCCACCCGGCGCAGCACCACGTCGACCCGTTTCAGGGTGCCCAGCGATCGCATCCACAGACGGCCCTCCCGGACCACCAGGTCGGCGCTCTCGACCAGCGGGAAGCCCAGCACCGACGCCAGATACGCCTGATCGAAGGCGGTTTCGGAATGCACGCCGGGGCTCAGCACCACGACCACGGGGTCCTCGTCGGCGGCGCGGGGCGCGGCCTCGATGAGCATCAGCCGCATGGCCCGCACGAACGGGGTGAGCGGGCGCGGGCTGGCCAGTTCGAACGCCTCGGGGATGGCGGCGGACACGACGCGGCGGTCGGCCAGCGCGTAGCCCGCGCCGGACGGGGCCTGCGCCCAGTCGGCCAGCACCCGGAAGCCGCCGTCGCTCCAGCGGCTCACATCGCAGGCGTGCAGGAACAGCTGATGCCGTCCCGGCAGCGAGATGCCATGCGCGGCACGGACATACCCCCGGTTGGCGAAGACCAGCTGCGGCGGCAGCAGGCCCTCGGTGAGGGTGCGGCGCGGGCCGTAGACGTCGGCGAGCACGGCGTCGAGCAGCCGGGAGCGTTGCACCACACCGGATTCCAGGGCCGCCCATTCGGTGTCGGAGAGCAGCAGCGGGATCGGGTCCAGCCGCCACGGCGAGGGGGCTGCGGGTTCCGCGGACGGGGTCAGTTCGGTGTAGGTGATGCCGTCGTCCTCGACCAGCCGCCGGACCCGGGTGTCGATGCGCCGCAGCCCTTCCCGGCCCTGGTCCAGGACGTCGGCGGACAGGTCGGCCCACATGCCGCGCAGGCGGCCGTCCCGGTCGGCGAGTTCGTCGTAGTAGCCGCCGGTGGCGAGGCCGCAGGCGTCGCGCGCGCCGGTGTCGGCCGCGGCGGCGCGGTAGTTCGCGAATTCCTCGAGCACCTCCCGGCGCGCGGCCAGGGCGGTCCACCGGTCGGGTTCTCCCGGCGTGGCGTCTCCGGGCGGCACCGCGTCGAGCACTGTCACCGCAACCACTTCCCCGGGTATGCCTATCGATCGCCGACGTTCGGGTGGGCCCGCGGACCGCCGGCCGTGCCCCACACGGTCCGCGCCCGGCGCAGATCGAGTATTCCGGGCGCGCCCACGTCCGTCGCCTGTATGGCCATTTTGGCACGCACATCGGCGAGATCGACCGGACCCGGAGTGTGCCCGGTGGATTCGAAGCGCCGGTTGCGCCGCGATTGCGCCACCATCGCGTTCACCGGCGGCCCGGCGTAGAACATGCCGCCGGGATGACTCACGTGATAGGTGCAGCCGCCGCGCGACAGTCCGGTCTCCAGGTCGATCACGTCGAAGACCAGGGGCGCGTCCACGGTGATGGTGGGGTGCAGGGATTCCGGCGGCTGCCAGGCGCGATACCGCACACCCGCCACCTGTACGTCCGCGCGCCCGGCCGGGACCAGCGGCAGCGGGAAGCCGTTGCAGGTCACCACGTATCGGTCCCGGTCGGCGCCGGTGACCCGCACCTGCAGCCGCTCCACCGACGAGTCCACGTACCGGGCGGTCCCGGACGCGGTGGTCTGTTCACCCAGGGTGTTCCACGGTTCGATCGCGCCGCGCAGTTCCACTTCCATATCCCCGAGTACCACCGTGCCGAAGCGGGGAAAACGAAACTCCGAGAACGGATCGAGCCAGCTGGTCTCGAATTCGATACCGTGCGCGCGCAGATCGGCCGCGACATCGGCGATATCGGCCTGCAGGAAATGCGGCAGCAGATAGCGTCCGTGCAGATTCGCGCCGTGCCGGATGAGCGGGGCCGTGTACGGATGCTCCCAGAACCGCAGCACCAGCGCCCGCACCAGCAGCGACTGCACCATGGCCATCCGGAAATGCGGCGGCATCTCGAAGCCGCGCAACTCCACCAGTCCCAGTCGGCCGCGCGCCGAATCCGGACTGTAGAGCTTGTCCACACAGAACTCGGCGCGATGGGTATTGCCGGTGAGATCGGTGAGCAGATGCCGCAGAGCCCGGTCCACCGCCCACGGCGGCGCGACGGACTCCTCGGAATCGTCGCCCGCCGCGGCCCGGCTCAACCGCGCGATCTCGGCGAACGCGATCTCCAACTCGTAGAGCGTGTCCTCGCGCCCCTCGTCCACCCGCGGCGCCTGCGACGTCGGCCCGATGAACCGGCCGGAGAACAGATACGACAGCGCCGGATGCCGCTGCCAATAGGTGAGCATCGACACCAGCAGATCCGGTCTGCGCAGCAAGGGCGACCGTGCGGGTGTCCGCCCACCCAGCGTGATGTGATTGCCGCCCCCGGTTCCCCGATCGGTGCCGTCCACATCGAACGCCTCGGTGCTCAACCGTGCCAGCCGCGCCTGCTCGTACAGGTTCTCCAGCAGCCGCGACTGCTCACCGAACCCGGTGGTGGGCTGCACATTCACCTCGAGCACGCCCGGATCCGGAGCCAGCGACAGCGTGTGCAGCCGGTCGTCCACCGGCGGCGGATACCCCTCGAGCACGATCGGCACGCCCACCGCCACCGCCGCGTCCTCGACCCGGCGGACGAGATCGCAGAACGCCCCGAATTCCGCGATCGGCGGCAGGAAGACGTACAACTGTCCGTCGCGGATCTCGGCGACCAGCGCGGAGATGGGCGCCCGCTCGGCGGACTCGACCACGGCCGCGGGCTCGCCGGGCGCGAAGGGCTTGCGGGGCGCGAACGGATCCGCCTCCGCGCGCGGCGGCGGCGCGTTCCAGGTGACCGATCCCAGGGGCAGCCGCAATCCGGCCGGAGAATCGCCCTCGGTCAACATGATCCGGCCGCGCCGCAGCCGCCAGTCCGCGCTCGCCCAGCCCGCCTCGTCGGCGCGGCGGTACAGCGACAGCACGCAGGCCACGGGCTCGCCGACCGCGGTGTCGAGGCGTTCCATCAGCTCGCGGCGGGCCCGCGCCGAATCCCGGCTCGGCACGAGATCCTCCTCCGCACCGACCGGATCCCCGGACGGCGCGGCGACTTTCGCCGCCATCCGGCGCAGCGGGTCCTCGAAAGCGGGGCGGACCTGACTGTCCGGCAGTCCCAGACCCCGGGCGATGTGGCTGATCAGCGCACGTGCGTCCCGGGCGTCGGTAGGGCCCGGCGCTTCGGCGTCCGCCGGGGAAGGGTGCGTCAGGAGGTCGAGGTGGCTCCAGAGGGGTTCATCGTCGTCACGCCAGGTGAGGGCGATTTCCCAGCGCGGCAAGGGTTCTCCGGGATACCACTTGCCCTGGCGGTACTGGATCAGGCCGGTGGGGGCGTAGATGCGGCGGAGGCGGTCGGCGAGATCGGTGGCGCGTTCGCGTTTGGCGGGGCCGTCGGCCTCGGTGGTCCATTCGGGGGCGGTCTGGTCGTCGACGGAGACGAAGGTGGGTTCGCCGCCGATGGTGAGATCGATTCCGGCAGCGGCGGTGCGGGCGTCGACCGCGGCTCCGGCGGCGCGGATGCGCTGCCATTGGGAATCGGTGTAGGGCAGGGTGACCCGTGGGTCCTCGTGGATGCGGCGGACCGTGTTGGAGAAGTCGAGGGTGGCGGTGACCGGGTCGGTGGCGCCGGTGATGGGGGCCGAGGACACCGGGTGCGGGGTGGCCGCCAAGGGAATGTGGCCCTCTCCGGCGAAGAGTCCGGAGGTGGGGTCCAGGCCGACCCAGCCCGCGCCGGGGATGTACACCTCGGTCCAGGCGTGCAGGTCGGTGAAGTCGGCGGGCGGGCCGGAGGGGCCGTCCAGAGATGGGACGTCCTGGGCCAATTGGATGAGGTAGCCGGAGACGAACCGGGCGGCCAGGCCGAATTCGCGCAGGATGGAGACCAGCAGCCAGGCCGAGTCGCGGCAGGAGCCCAGGCCGGCGCGCAGGGTGTGGCCGGGCGTCTGCACGCCCGGCTCCATGCGGATCGTGTACGCGACGTCCTGGCGCAGCGCCTGATTCACGGCGATCAGGAATTCGATGGTGCGGGGCCGGTCGCGCGGGGCGTGGCGGCGCACCCAGTCGCGTACGAGACCGCCTGGCCCCGTGTCATTTTCACCTTCGGCGACCGGCCGCAGGTATGCCTCCAGGTCGGCGGCCAGTTGCGGGGAGTACTCGAACGGGAAGTGCTCGGACCGGTCCTCGACGAAGAAGTCGAACGGATTGATGGCGTCCATGTCGGCGATCAGCCCGACCACGATGGACAGTTCCGGCGTCGGTTCGTGGAAGACCAAGCGCGCCAGGAAGTTCCCGAACGCGTCCTGTTGCCAGTTCACCCAGTGGTTTCCCGGCGTCACCCGCATCGAGTACGCCTCGATGGCGGTGCGGGTGTGCGGGGCGGGGCGTAGCCGGACCACGTGCGGGTGGACGCGCACGGGGCGGTCGAAGGAATAGGTGGTGCGGTGTTCGAGGGAAACCTTGATCCCCATCCGTCCAGTTCACCACGGCGGACCCCCGGCACGCGCAAGTTTTTCCGACAGTTCGGACGACACGCGGTGTCCTCCCGCGCTTGTCGGTGGCGAGTGTTATCACCATAGGAACGGCTGAAGGAGGTTGCGGTGCATCCTGCGGGTTGCTCACTTTGCGAATCGGCCCTCGATCACTGTCACGGGACGCTGATCGTGCACGCCGCGGGTCCGGTGGAATGCACCGAATCCGAATGCTTCGACACCGACCGGGCCCGGCACCTGTTCGTGGCCGACTGCGGCGACGCGGCGGGCGGCTGCGCCTGCGCGGAGACCGGGCGGCGGACCCGCGCGGGCTAGCCACTAGCCTGGCCGGGTGAGCTACGACCTCGTTCTGCTGCCCTCCGGCGTCGCGTCCTCCCCCGCCGAGGTGGACGACCACCTGACCGGGCAGGAGGGCCGCCCGGCCGGTGCGGCGATCACCGAGATCGCGGCCGAGCTGGACAAACGCAATGCGGAGCTGCCCGAGGTCGACAGCTTCCTGGGCACGCCCGCCGCCGACGGCGTGCTCGGTGACGCGCTGTTCGTGTCCACCCAGTACGACGCCATCGGGCACACCCGCTCACTGCTGTTCGAGCTGGGCACGCCGCGCGGGTACGCGGTGTGGGATCCGCAGCTGTCGTGGCTGGCGGATCCGGCCGGATCGGTGGCCGCCGCGGTCACCCACGGCGGGGCCGGCGAATTTCCTTACCTGACAAAACAACTGGTGGACCTGTGGATTCCGGAACTGGGTCAGCCCGGTCCGTATCTGATCGCGGAAACCGCCGATCAGATCTATATCCAGACCTATCGCCACCCGGATGGGCATTACGACGTCGAATACCGGGATGGGTCGCCGGACAAGCATTTCGCCGCCACCGCGAACGATCCGCGAATTGTCGCCGACCTCATCTGGGGCTGGGCGACCGGAGATCGTTCGGGATTCGATGCCCTGGACTGGCAGCGTCTAACGTTCTGACCGGAAATAACGGGAAGATTTCAATTTCCGTTTCCGACCCCCCACAATGTGCGGCGGGGGCGGGACGGAAAGCTAGCATTTCGCTAATTGCACGCGGTGTTCCAGGTCGACGCATTATCACCGAGGCGAGGAGCGAAAGATGAAGCTACGCCCGTCCCTGAAAACCGGGACCTTGCGTAAGGGCCTGGCAGTTGTGGCGGGTTTGGCGGCCACCTTCGCCATTGCCGTGGCTTTACACGCCAGTGGCGCCGGCGCCGATATCCCCCGCAACGTGCAGCACATTCCGTGCCCGCAGCCGGCGGCGCTGCCCGCACCGCCGACCTGGACCTGATCGGCTCTCGGGGGTTCCCCCCGAAACCCCCGGACCGGCTATAGCGCGCGACGGCCGGAAAGGGCGCGACCCAGGGTCAATTCATCGGCGAATTCGAGATCGCCGCCCATGGGCAGACCCGAGGCCAGACGCGTCACGCTCAGGCCCGGGAAGTCGCGCAGCATACGGACCAGATAGGTGGCCGTCGCCTCACCCTCGGTATTCGGGTCGGTGGCGATGATGACCTCCGACACGTCCACCCCGTCATCCTGATTTCCGATGCGGGTCAGCAATTCCCGGATACGCAACTGATCCGGGCCGACGCCCGAGAGCGGATCGAGTGCGCCGCCGAGCACGTGATAGCGGCCCCGGAATTCGCGGGTGCGCTCGATGGCCTGCACATCCTTGGGTTCCTCGACCACGCAGATCATGGTGCGATCGCGGCGCGGATCGGCGCAGATACGGCACAGTTCGCCATCGGAGACGGTGCCGCAGACATTGCAGAACCGCACCCCGTCGCGCACCTTCTGCAGGGCGGATTGCAGCCGGTCGATCTCCGGCGGCTCCACCGACAGCAGATGGAAGGCGATGCGCTGCGCGCTCTTCGGGCCGACACCGGGCAGTTTGCCCAGTTCGTCGATGAGATCCTGAACCGGACCCTCGTACACCTACCCAGCCCCGCTCAGAGTCCGGGCAGCGCGCCGCCGAGGCCGCCCGCGAGCGGACCCAGCCGCTCGGCGGCCAGGTTCTGCGCGGTGTCCATGGCGTTGTTGAGCGCGCCGATGATCAGGTCCTGGAGGGTCTCCACATCCGAGGGGTCGACCACCTGGGGATCGATGGTCAGCGACAGCACCTCGCCGGTGGCGCGGATCTTGGCGCGCACCAGGCCGCCGCCGGCCTCGCCCTCGACCTCGGACTCCGCGATCTCCTGCTGCGCGGCCATCACCGCCTGCTGCATCTGCTGGGCCTGTGCCATCAACTGCTGGAAATCGAAACCTTCACCGGGCTGCACGGCGCGTCCTTCCTGGGGGATGGTGATCGCATCCCAGCCTAGTCGCCGACACGCGACGGTTCGCTTGACTCTCCCCTCGCTGGAGGGTGTTCGCTGAAAGCATGACGGCAACGGTTCCGATCGGTGAGTTCTCCCGGCTCACCTACCTGACCATCAAGACGCTGCGGTACTACCACGAGATCGAGCTGCTGGAGCCGGTCGCGGTGGACCCCGGCTCGGGCTACCGCTTCTACTCGACCGCCCAGGTGGATCAGGCGCACCTGATCAAGCGGCTGCGCGAACTGAACATGCCGCTGCCGGAGATCAAGGCGGTGATGGCCGCCCCGGATCAGCCGGCGCGGGACGCGGCGATCCGCGCGCATCTCGAGCGGATGGAGGCCGAGCTGGTGCGCACCCGCGACGTGGTGGCCTCGCTCAAGGCGCTGCTGCTGCCGTCGGACCGGATCAGCGTCGAATACCGTTCCATCACAAGCCATCCCGTGATCGCCATGTCCGCCGAGGTGGCGCGCGAGGACTGCGACCAGTGGTGCGACCACAGTTTCGGGACGCTCTACGGCAGCCTGGGCGCAGCCGATCTCGCACCCGCCGGGCCGGGCGGCGCCACCTACGCGCCCGCCTTCTTCGAGCAGGACCGCGGCGAGGTGGTCACCTTCGTGCCGATCGACCCCCGGCACCGGGACCGCTTCGACCCCGGAACCGTCCTGGACCTGCCGGCCCGCCGCTTCGCTATCGCGGTGCACGCGGGCCCGTTCACCGAATTCGACCGCACCTACGGCGCGCTGGGCAGCCACGTGGCCGAACACGACACCGCGCTCGCCGAACCCGTGCGCGAGCTCTACCTGGTGGGTCCCGGCGACGCCGAACCCGCCGACTACCGCACCGAAGTCTGCTGGCCGATCGGCCGGCTCTGAAAAGGAGAGAACACATGGCACTGTCCCTCGGGAACATCACCTTCGACTGCGACAACGCCGCCGAGCTGGCGGGGTTCTACGCGCAGCTGTTCGAGCGTCCCGTCGACGACGGCGCGACCGAATTCTTCGCCACCATCGACAACGGGGCCGCCACGCCGACGCTCATGTTCATCAAGGTGCCCGACAAGAACCCGGGCAAGAACGTGGTGCACCTGGACCTGCACTCACCCGACCAGCAGGCCGAGATCGCGAAGGCGGTCACGCTCGGGGCCAAGCATCTCGCCGACTTCGACGAATACGGCGTCAAGTGGGCGACGCTGTCCGACCCCGAGGGCAACCTCTTCGATATCGCACAGGACTAGCGAACCTAGGCCAGTTCCCGCTTCAGGTTCTCGAGCACCTCGGCCTGGATCTTCTTCAGGCCGAGGGGCGCGAAGATGCCCTCGAAGATGCCGCCGATGCCGCCCGCGCCCTTCCAGGTGGTGCGCACGGTGACCAGCGAGCCGGAGCCCGAGGGGGTGACGGTCCAGGCGGTGACCATGGACGAGTTCGAATCCCGTTCGGTCACCATGGAATCGGAGACCGAGATGGCCGCGCGCACATTGCGGGACCGCTTCTCGGTGGCCTGCAGCGTCCACTCCGCGACGGTGCCCGCGCCCTGGCCGCCCTCGACCACCTTGTAGTCGCGGTAGTGCGAGGAGAGGATCTTCGGCCGGACCGTTTCGTAGTCGGCGATCGCGTCGAGGGTGCGCTTCGGATCCGCCGCGACGACGATCGAACTGGAGGCGCTGACCTGTCCCACCATGTGCTCCTTAGTGATTGCGGGCTGACCGGCACTCTGCCCTGTTACCGCTCGGTCATGCTACGCGGCACCTATCCTGGGTGACATCTCTCGGGGGAGGACGCCGCCCATGACCCGCTTCGCTACCTGGCTCCGGCTCAATATCGACGCGGTGGTCGCCATCGTGATCGCGATCACCGCGGTGATCGTCGAGTTCATCGACAAGAACACCAAGCTCGATCCGGTGAGCAATGCCATCCTGCTGGTGCTGAGCCTGCTCGCGGTGACGCTGCTGCGGGACCGCAATCGGATCGCCCGGCTGGTCGGCGAGACCGCGGCGGTGCGCCTGCTCTACGGCGCGGAGGTGGATCAGGCGCACGCGCTGGCCCGCCGCGACACCGACAACTGGATCTACAAGGGCGGCACCGGAACCTATCTGCGGGCCACCACCCTGCCGTTCTTCCTGGGCCGGGTGCGCGCCGAACAGCACCTGCTGAATCTGCGGGTCGAGATCCTCGACCCCGGCGACGAGCAGCTGTGCGAGGTCGAGGCGCAGCACCGCAACTCGCTGCAGCCGGGCGGCGACGCGACCGGACGGCCGTGGACCACCGACCGGATTCGCAAGCAGTCCTTCGCCACCGTGGTGGCCTGCTCCTGGTACCGGGCCCAGTCCGAGCTGCTGACCATCGAGCTGGCGCTGTCCTCGGTGGTGTCGACCTACCGCTGGGACATGTCCGACAGCGTGGTCATCACCAATCAGCGCGGCTCGAACACCCCGGCGCTGCTCTTCGAACGCGGCAAGACCCAATACTCCGATCTCACCCGCGAATTGGCCTCGAGTTTCAAGCAGGCCCGCCACGTTCCGATGGGCCGCGACAGCGAGCTGCGACCGCCCGCCGAACCGAGCATCGCGCAGGTGCGGCGGCTGCTGGAGCGGCTGGCGTTGCCGCTGCCCGCCGTGTACACCGACGACGACGTCACCGAGATCGTGGAATACGCACTGCGACCGTCCAATACGTTCTAGCCGGTGAGCAGCAGGCCCGCGGTCGCGGCGGTGGTCGCGGCCACGGCCAGCACCAGGCCGGTCAGCACGAAGCGGCGCATGGGGACCCGCACCTCGTGGGTGCGGCAGAACTCCAGGCAGAGCAGGGTGGCCAGCGAGGCCCATGGCGTCACCACCGGACCCACATTGGTGCCGATCAGCAAGGCCAGCAACTGATCCCGGCCGCCGTGCCCGACCGCCTCCCCCGCGGTGTAGGCGGGCAGATTGTTCACGATATTGGACAGCGCGGCCCCCGCCCCGGCGGCCCGGAACACCCCCGGCCCGCTAGTGTCCTCCCCGATCAGGTGCTCCATCAACGTCGAGAGCCCGTACCGCGACAGCGTCGGCACCACCAGGAACAGGCCGGCCACGAAAACCAGCAGCTGCCACGGCAACAGCGACGGCCGCAGCGCCGACCGGTCGTATATCGCGAAGGCCAGCACCGCGATGGCCGCCGCCACCGTGGCCGCGATCCCGATCCGGTCCCCCACGAACGGAATCGCCAGCACGAACAGCGCGCACGCGCCCCCGGACGCGTACAGCAGCACCCGTTCCCGCAGATCCGCGGGCCGGATCGGATCCGGCACCACATAGCGGTCGGCCCCGCGCTGCGACCGCCGCCAGTACCACCACCACAGGCACACCATGGTCACCGCGATCGACAGCAGCTGCGGCAGCCACATGCGCGCCGCGAACCCGGTGGCGTCCAAGGCCACCCGATCCGCGGCCAGCAGATTGGTCAGATTCGACACCGGCAGCAGCAGACTCGCCGTGTTCGCCAGCCACAGGGTGGTCATGGCCAGCGGCAGCGGCGGAATCCGCGCGGGCACCGCCAGCGCGATCATCACCGGCGTCAGCAGCACCGCGGTCGTGTCCAGGTTCAGCACCGTCGTCGTCACCGCCGCGAACAGCACGCACAGCAGGAACAACCCGGCATAGTTCCCGCCCGCGACGATCGCCAGCCGGTGCGCGATCACATCGAACACCCTGGCCCGCCGCGCCAGATTCGCCAGCACGATCACGCTGCCCAGGAACAACAGCAGCGGCGCGATCCGCCGCATATTGTCCGCGGCCTCGGCCCGCGGCAGCAGCCCGGTCGCGACGCACAGCAGTCCGGCCAGCAGCAACCCGATCCGCACGGAATCCAGGACGCCGGGCCGCCGGCGCACGGCCGAGCCTGCCCGGGCGGGCGGTGAACCGGAGTCAACTTCGGCCATCGGTCAATTCTCGCAGGGCGACGCGGATCGCATGATCTGAGAATTGGGAAAGAGGTCAATTCGATTGGCGGCGGGTTGGTTTGGGGGGCGGGATACTGGGCGGTGTGACGGCGTGGGGTGGGCGGTTACTTTTCACGAGTTATTCGGCGGCCGACGAGCGATGGGCCATCTGGCTGGGATGGCTGCTCGAACATGCCGAGGGGCGGTATCGAACCCTGGTGTCGTCGTGGGACTTCGATCCGGCGGCGAACTACGGGGAGTTCGTGCAGCGGGGAGTGCGCGAGGCGGATCTGGTGATCGCGGTGCTGACCCGCGACTACGTGTCCTCCCGGCACGCGAACCGGGAGTGGCAGGCCGCGCTGGACGTGGACCCGGGGAAGCTGCTGGCCATCCGGGTCAGCGACTGCTCGCTGGAATGGCTGCCGACCGGGGTCGCCTGCCTGGACCTGTTCGGGGTGACCGACGAGGCCGAGATGCGGCGGGAAGTGCTGGACCGGGTCGAGCGGATGCTGTCGGAGCGGTGGACGCCGCGGCGGCGTGCGGACCCGCGTTCGGACGACTCGTGGTCCACGGCACCGGAACCCAGGCCGCCGGGCCGCCGCCCGCTGTCGCCGCCGGCGTTCCCGGGGGACATCGCCGCGGCCCGCACCCATGCGGGACTGTCCATCCTGCATATCGGCGGTCCGCGGTTCGGGCGGGCGTCGGCCGATCTCCCCACCGATCCGGAGGGTTTGCAGTCCCACATCTGGGGCGCGGTCACCGAACTGGTGGATCGGCAGGCCCCGCCGCCGGATCTCATCGTGGTCAGCGGTGATCTCACCGAATCCGCGCATCCGACCGAATTCCGCAAGGCCACCGCGTTTCTCACCGGCCTGCGGGTGCTGCTCAAACTGGAACCCGACCGGCTGATCGTGGTCCCCGGCAACCACGACATCTCGAAACTGGCCTGCCGCGCCCACTTCCTGGACTGCGAGGCCAACGACCGCCTGCCCCGCGCGCCCTACTTCGCGAAACTGCGCCTGTTCGAGCAGATGTTCAACACCCTCTACCGCGGGCTCGA
This sequence comes from Nocardia sp. CA-136227, assembly GCF_050955695.1. Classification (NCBI taxonomy): domain Bacteria; kingdom Bacillati; phylum Actinomycetota; class Actinomycetes; order Mycobacteriales; family Nocardiaceae; genus Nocardia; species Nocardia sp. CA-136227. The sequence continues at coordinate 318,091 of NZ_CP192081.1, read as the reverse complement.
CCATCTGGTCTTCGATGTCGGCCAGCCCTGGACGCTGTTCCCGATCCCCGGATTGCGCCTGGTCGTGGCCGGTTTGAACTCGACCATGGCCGCCACCCACCGCCCCGAGGACGACTACGGCGCCATCGGTGACGAACAGAAGGACTGGTTCGCCGAGCAGCTGCGCGCCCAGGAGGCGCAAGGCTGGTTCCGGCTGGGCGTGCTGCGCCACGATCCGGCCCCCGGTCCGAACACCTCGCCCTACGACGCGGGCGTGCTGCGCGACGCCGAACGCGCCTTCCGCCGCCTGGGCCCGCGCCTGAACCTGTTGCTGCGCGGCCCCGGCCGGGCGGGACGCTCGCTCGCGCACCCGGGCGGCACGCTGCCCGTCCTGGCCGCGCCCGCACCGGGTCAGGCCGAACTGGTCCACATCACCGATGCCGGACTCACCCGCTACCGCTACGACGAACCGCTGGAGACTCCGGTCCCGCAGGCCCTCACCTGGACGAATGCCGTTGTGGCGCTGGAGCGCCGGGGCGCCCGCGAACTGCCCGCTCCCCCGACCGCGCCCCGCCGCCCGGAATTGCGGGCGAGCGAGACCGCCCGACCGCACGACATGCTGCTGGAGCAGGTCGCCGAGGTGTGCGAGGTGCGCTATCCGGGCGCGCGGATCCGCCGCATCACCGCCGACCCGCACTATCTGCTGGTCACCGTGAATTCCGAGCCGGTCATCGAGCAGCTCATCATCGGCGCGCACGTGGGCGAGGTGACCGGCCAGGTCCTCGACGCCTTCCTCGGGCCCGAACCGCGACCCGGCTCCCAGCTCATCTACCTGGGTCCCGCCCCGAGCCGCGAACTCTCCGACCGGGCGGCCGCCGAGGGCGTGCGGATCCGCAGCTTCACCGACTTCCAGGGCATGGTCGAACTCGGCGACTACCTGCGCAAACAGTCGGCCCGACTGCGCGACGACCCGGCCTATCCGCCGGAACTGTATGTGCCGCAGCGCTTCCGCATGCTCGCTCCGCGCGGTCGCGAGGTGCAGCACGATCTGGTCGCCGAACTCATGAACCTGGTGACCGCCGCGGACGGCCGATTCGTGCTGCTGCTCGGCGATTTCGGACTCGGCAAGACCTTCGCGCTGCGCGAGCTGACCCGCCGGATCGCCGAGACCACCACCGGGCTGGTGCCCATCCACATCGAGCTGCGCGAACTGGATCGCACCAGCTCCCTGGACACCCTGCTGGCCGCGCACCTGGCCAACAACGGCGAATCCCGCATCGACCTGCGCGCCCTGCGGTACATGCTGGAACAGGGCCGGGTGGTGCTGCTCTTCGACGGCTTCGACGAACTGCTCACCCGCCTCAACTACGACAGCGCCGCCGAGCACATGGCCACACTGTTGCAAGCCGCGGTGGGCCGGGCCAAGGTCGTGGTGGCCGGGCGCACACAGCATTTCAAGTCCTACGACCAGATCGCGGCGGCCCTCGACACCCGCGAGGACCCGCACCCGGACCGCTACATCCTGAGCGTGGAGAACTTCACCGACGAGCAGGTGCACGCCTTCCTGGTCAACCGCTACGGCCCGAGCGGGCCCTCGGCCGACGCCCGGATGCGGCTGCTGCGCGGGATTCCCGGCCTGCTGAAACTGGCCTGCAATCCGCGCATGCTGAGCTTCATCGCCGACCTCGACGAACAGCGGCTGCGCACCGCGGCCGGGGCCCGCCGCATCATCGGCCCCACCCGGCTCTACGAGGAGATCCTGACCAGCTGGCTCACCTACGAGATCGAGCGCTCCCCCGAACGCGCCAGCTCCCAGCCCACCCTGGGCCTCACCGAACTGTGGCTCGCCGTCACGTATTTCGCGCTGCGGGTGTGGGAGAACGGGCGGCCCTACCTGAATCTCACCGAGCTGACCGAGGTCGCGCAGGCCGCCGCACAGGAGATCGACGCGAGCCGGCTCAATGTGGCGCAGTTCGTGCACGCCCTCGGCTCCCGCAGCCTCATCGTGCGCACCGACGACAATCGCTTCGGCTTCATCCACTCCTCGGTGCGGGACTGGCTGGTGGCCAAGGCCATCGCCACCCAGCTGGGTGCGGGGGTCGCCGAACCCGCGCCGCCGGCGCAGGCGCAGCTGGAACCCCTCGCCGTCGAATTCCTCTGTGATCTGGCCGAAGTCGAGCTGCTGCAGGCCTGGGTCGAACGCATCCAGGACGATCCGGACGAGCACGAGATCACCCGCACCAATGCCGCCCGCGTCGCGGCCCGGCTGCGCATCGGCCCCGACAAGGACCTGCGCGGCCTCGACCTGTCGCGCGAGGACCTGTCCTTCCGCAATCTGCGGCAGCTCGATTTCACCGGCGCGAACATGACCGCCACCCGGCTCACCGGCGCGGTGCTGGACCAGGCGGTCCTGCGCGGCGTCCGACTGGTGGGCGCGCAACTCGACCAGGCCTCCCTGGTCGGCACCGACCTCCGCGGAGCGGATATGACCGAAGTCCAGCTGACCAGCGCCAATCTCCAGAACGCCGACCTGCGCGGGGCCCGCCTGCACCGGGCGCACCTGGATCAGGCCTCGCTGGTGCGCGCCGATCTGGGCCGCGCCGACCTGACCGGGGCCCGCCTGGCCCGCACCGACCTCACCGGCGTGCGCGGCGAGGGCAGCCGCTGGACCCGGGCCGCGCTGCTCGACGTGATCGGCCGTCCCGCCGGGACCGATCTGGCCGGGTCCGGCCGCGTCCCCGGCACCCCGCCGCTGACCGAATTCGCGCCCGCCGCCATCGGGGTCAAGCACGGCGTGGACGCGCAGAGCGGACGACTGCCGCGACCGCTGGCCTACAGTCCGGACGGCGGCACCATCGCGGTGGGCTGCGACTCCGGCAGCGTGGTCGTCTACGGCGCGGACACCGGGCGCACCCTGCGCACCCTGCACGGGCACCGCGACCGCACCTTCGCCCTCGCCTACACCGAACAGGTGCTGGTCACCGGCTCGGCCGACGGGACCGTGCGGATCTGGGACGCCGCCAGCGGCGCGATCAAGGCGGTCCTGACCGGACACCAGAACTGGCCCTGGCCACTGGAAACCGATACCGCCGGAACCCTGCTCGCCACCGGCGACGCGGCCGGGACGCTACGCGTCCGGCGACTCCCCGACGGTGAACTGCTGCACGAACTCCCACCGCCGGACGGCCGCCCGCAACGCATCTACAGCCTCGCCTTCCACCGGGACCGGCTCGCCGCCGCCTATCACGATGGGACCGTGCGGGTCTGGCACCTGGGCACCGGGGCCGAGCTGGGCGGCTTCCGGGCCGCGCCGGGACCGGTCCGCCGCGTCTGCTGGGATCCGCTGGGCACGCTGCTGGCCGCCGGGGGCGCGGACGGCGTACTCGGACTGTGGGATCCGGCCACCGGGACCCTGGTCCACGATCTGTCCGGGCACGAGCACATCGTCTACACGATCGCCTTCCATCCGACCGAACCCATCCTGGCCAGCGGCGATCTCGCGGGCGGAATCCGGCTGTGGGACACCGGCGCCGGCGCGCAGCGGCACCACCGCACCGAGCACGGCAATGCCCGCATCCACTGGCTCGGCTTCGATCCGGGCGGTGACATGCTGGCGTCCGGCGACACGGCGGGCGCGGTCTACGTGCGCGACGGCCGCACCGGCGCGCCGCTGCACAAGCTGACCGGGCACACCGGATCCATCTGGCCGTTCGCGTTCCGGCCCGACGGCACCCAGCTCGCCATCGCCGACGACCAGTTCGCGCTGCGGGTCTGGGATCCCGCTACCGGCGAACGCCTGCACACCCTCAACGGGCACGGGCGGCACGTGCGCGCGGTGTCCTTCAGCGCGGACGGCACGGTGCTCGCCGGTTTCGGCAACGACGGCAGCGTCCGGCTCTGGGACGCCGCCACCGGGCGGCTCACCCGCCGGCTGCAGGGCAGCGCGGACGGGCTGGTCACGGTGGAATCGGGGGTGTTCAGCCCGGCCCGGGCCACCCAGCTGGTGACGGTCGGCAATGCCGGGCGGCTGCGGGTGTCCGATATCGGCACCGGCGAGGCCGAACGGGAGATCACCGTCGACTCCGCGCCGGTGTGGGCCATCGCCTACGACCCGACCGCCCGCTTCATCGCCACCGCCAACGACGACGACACGGTGACGCTGTGGACCCGCGAGACCGGCGGTGAGCACGCGGTCTGCGCCGACCATCGCGGCCGGGTGCGCTCGATCGCCTTCGACGCCACCGGCGCGACCATGGCCACCGGCTGCGACGACGGGCAGATCCGGCTCTGGGCGGTGGAGTCCGGGGAACTGCTGGGCACGCTGTCGGATCCGATGCCGAGCGGCGCGGGCGGACATCGCGTCTACGGGGTGGTCCTGCACGACGACCTGGTCGCGGGCATCTCCTGGGACGGCACGGTCCGGATCTGGAGCCGGGCCGGAGGTCCCCCGCTGCACCGGCTGGACCTGCATCGGGGGCGGTTGTGGTGCGTGGCGGTGGACGCGCGGTCGGGCCTGCTGGCCACGGCGGGCGACGATCTGGTGATCCACCTGTGGGACATCGCCACGGGCGAGCACCGGCACACCCTGCACGGCCATCGGAACCGGGTGCGGTCCTTGGCCTTCGATCCGTCGGGGCGGCTGCTGGCCAGCGGCGGCAATGACGGCTCGATCATGGTGTGGGCGCTGGACGAGTCCGGCGCCCCGCCGGAACCGCGGGCCACCCTGCTGGGCCTGCCGGAGGGCTGGGTGGCGTTCACCCCGGACGGCCGCTACAAGACCGAAGGTCTGACGGCGGGCCAGTTCTGGCACGTGATCGGCATGTGCCGCTTCGAAGCGGGCGAATTGGACCCGTATCTGCCGCAGATCCGGCAGATGGAATTGGACGACCCGCTGTAAACCGCTCCGGCACACCGTAAGCCAAATGTTAGCTAAAGTAAGAATCATCACGGTGTGACGGGGAATACTCTGACTACAGGGCAGGTCACGCCTGTCCGCACACAGGGAAACTATGTGTGAAAACCCGCCCCGCCGGTGCTTTCTTGCTGGCCGTACCGGTCGGTGCACGCTAGGTTTTCGAGGGTGGCAGTGAGTCTGTTGGGTAAGGCCGGCCGCGCACCGGCCGCACAGGAATCAGGTTTCGCCGCGCATCGGGCTGGGGTCGATCGCCTCCTGGCCTCCTACCGCGCCATACCGCCGGATGCCAATGTCCGGCTGGCCAAGAAGACGTCCAATCTCTTCCGGGCCCGCGCCCGCAGCACCGCACCCGGACTGGACGTGTCCGGATTGACGCAGGTCATCGCGGTCGACCCGGAAGCCCGCACGGCCGACGTGGCCGGGATGACCACCTATGAGGACCTGGTCGCCACCACGCTGCGCTACGGACTGGCCCCGCTGGTGGTGCCGCAGCTCAAGACCATCACCCTCGGCGGCGCGGTCACCGGGCTCGGCATCGAATCCACCTCGTTCCGCAACGGGCTACCGCACGAATCCGTGCTGGAGATGGATGTGCTCACCGGGGCGGGCGAGATCATCACCGCGACCCGCGACGGGGAGCATGCGGAGTTGTATCGCGGCTTCCCCAATTCGTATGGAACGCTGGGTTATTCGACGCGTTTGAAAATCGAGTTGGAAACCGTCGAACCGTATGTCGAGGTGCGGCACGTCCGTTTCCATCAGCTGCGCGAACTCGAGGCCGCCATGGCGCGGATCATCGCCGACCGCGCCTGGGACGGCGAACCGGTCCATTACCTCGACGGCGTGGTCTTCACGGCCGACGAGAGCTACCTGATCCTGGGCCGCCAGACCGACGAACCCGGCCCGGTCAGCGACTACACCGGCATGGACATCTACTACCGGTCCATCCAGCACGATTCCCCGCGGCCCAAACGCGACCGGCTCACCATCCACGACTACCTGTGGCGCTGGGACACCGACTGGTTCTGGTGCTCGCGGGCCTTCGGCGCGCAGAACCCGCGCATCCGGCGCTGCTGGCCGCAGCGGTACCGGCGCTCCAGCTTCTACTGGAAACTCATCGCCCTCGACCACAAGTACGCCATCGGCGACAAGATCGAGGCACGGCACGGGAATCCGCCCCGCGAGCGGGTGGTGCAGGACATCGAGGTGCCGCTCGAGCACACCGCGGACTTCGTGGAATGGTTCCTGCGCGAGATCCCGATCGAGCCGATCTGGCTGTGCCCGTTGCGATTGCGCGACACCGACGGCGAACGGCCCTGGCCGCTCTACCCGCTGGAACCCGAGCGCACCTATGTGAACGTCGGCTTCTGGTCGGCCGTGCCGACCGTGCCCGGACAGCCCGAGGGCGCGGCCAACCGCGCCATCGAACGCAAAGTGTCCGAACTGGACGGTCACAAATCGCTGTATTCGGACTCCTACTACGACCAGGATGAATTCGCCGGCCTCTATTACGGCGGCGGTGCCTACTCCTCCCTCAAGAAGCGCTACGACCCGGATTCTCGTCTACTGGATCTGTATTCGAAGGCGGTGCAACGCAAGTGACCACGTACAAGGACCGTTCCGACGTATTCGCCGAGCTCGGAACCAAACTGAGTATTGCCGAGATCTTCGCGACCCTGCTCGACGGCCCGGTGCCCATCCACCTGACCTGTTACGACGGCAGCACCGCCGGACCCGAGGACTCCGAATTCGGCCTCGAGATCCTCACGCCGCGCGGCGTCAACTACATCGCCACCGCGCCCGGCGACCTCGGCATGGCGCGCGCCTACATCGCCGGGGATCTGATCGCCCACGGCGTCGAACCCGGCGACCCGTACGAACTGCTGAAGGCCATGGCGGGCATGAAGTTCCGCCGCCCCACCGCGCTGCAACTGGTGGTCATCGCGCGCTCGCTGGGCTGGGAACTGCTCAAGCCGGTACCCCCGCCGCCGCAGGAGGCCATGCCGCGCTGGCGGCGCATCGCGCTGGAGGGACTGCGGCACAGCAAGACTCGCGACGCCGAGGCCATCCACCACCACTACGACGTCTCCAACACGTTCTACGAATACGTGCTGGGCCCGTCCATGACCTACACCTGCGCCACCTACGAGGACCCGGCCTGGACGCTGGAACAGGCGCAGGAGAACAAGTACCGCCTGGTCTTCGACAAGCTGAACCTGAAGCCCGGCGACCGGCTGCTCGACATCGGCTGCGGCTGGGGCGGCATGGTGCGCTACGCCGCCAAGCAGGGCGTCCACGTCATCGGCGCGACCCTGTCCGCCGAACAGGCCGAATGGGCGCGGGCCAAGATCGCCGAGGAAGGCCTGTCCGACCTCGCCGAGGTGCGGCACTCCGACTACCGCGACGTGCGCGAAGGCAATTTCGACGCGGTGTCCTCCATCGGCCTCACCGAACACATCGGCGTGCACAACTACCCGGCCTACTTCGACTACATCAAGTCCAAGCTGAAGGTCGGCGGCTTGTTCCTCAACCACTCCATCACCCGGCCCGACAACACCCGAATCACCAAGGCGGGCGACTTCATCGACCGCTACGTCTTCCCCGACGGCGAACTCGCGGGCTCCGGCCGCATCATCTCCGAGATCCAGAACTCGGGCCTCGAGGTGCTGCACGAGGAGAACCTGCGCAAGCACTACGCCCTCACCCTCGCCGAATGGTGCGACAACCTGGTGAAGAACTGGGACGACGCGGTCGCCGAGGTCGGCGAGGGCACCGCCAAGGTGTGGGGCCTGTACATGGCGGGCTGCCAGCTCGGGTTCGAACGCAATGTGGTGCAGCTGCACCAGATCCTGGGCGTCAAACTCGCCGCGGACCAGTCCTGGACGGTGCCCCTCCGCCCCTGGTGGAAGGCGTGACTCTCATGGGCTCTCAGGGGTAATCCCCGGAAACCCCGGAGGACGGGCGTGCGGCCAAGGCCGCACGCCCGTTCCCTTTCACGACGACAGGCCGGGTACCGGAATCCCCAAACGGGCTGTCAGCCAAGGGAATGACGAGGTGAAGGCCGAGGCGGCGAACTGCCAGGTGTGACCGCCGACGGTGGTGTGCACCGTGCAGTCGATGCCGACCTTGCGGCCCGCGTCGCACAGCTGCTCGGCCGCGCCCTCCTCGTTGGCGTCCTGGACGCCGTCGCGGCCGCCCTTGCCGATCTGCTCCTCGTTCACCTTGGGCATGCCGGGGAAGTTCCGTGGCTGGCCGTTGGGCGCACCGTTCGCGCCCGGGTTGTTGGTGCGCTTGGGCGCGGTCAGGTCGTCGAACAGGCCGACCACGCCCGAGTAGGGACCGTGCTGCTCCATGACCGTCAGTGGATCGAATTGCGCCCAGGCGTCGGCGTTCCCGCCGTAGAGGCGTTTGATGGTCTGCTCCTTGGAGCCCGCGGTCGGGCCCAGGTCACCGGCGATGTCGACGAAGGTGCCGAACAGGTCCGGATGCATGACGGCCAGGTCGACCGCGCAGGTGCCGCCCATGGACCAGCCCACCACCGCCCACTGCGCCGGATCCTTGGAGACGCCGAACTCCGACTCCACGTAACCGGGCACGTCCTTGGTGAGGTGGTCGGCCGCGTTGCCGCGCGGGCCGTTCACGCATTCGGTGTCGTTGTTGAAGCTGCCGCCGGAATCGACGAACACCAGCACCGGCGTCTGCCCGTTGTTCTTGGCCGCGAAAGCGTCCACGGCGGGCATGATCTGGCCGCTGCGCACCCAGTCGGCCGGGGTGTTGAACTCGCCGCCGATCATCATCACGGCGGGCAGGCTGGGCGGTTTGTCACCGGCGAACCAGGCGGGCGGCAGATACACGTACTCGCGCCGATGCCGGAAGTCGCTGCCCGCCTCCGGAATATCCACCTCCACGATGCGCCCGGTCCCCACATCGGTATTGCGCAATGCGGCCAGCTCGTCCGGATCCACCTGGTGCGGCAGCGGATCCGCGTTGAGCGCGTCCCACGCCGCCTGCACCGTCGGGTAGTAGCCGACCCACTGGTTCAGCACCACGCCCGTGTACAGCAGCGCCGCCGGGACGGCCAGCACCGCCGCGATCCGCTGCCACCAGCCGCCGGTGCGCAGGCCGACGACCGCGGCCACCAGTCCGGCGGCGGTCAAACCCACCGACGCCCACAACAATGCCGGGGCCGGATCCGAGGCCAGGCCCTGATCGTCCACGAAATCCCAGGCCGCCCACGCCGCCGCGACGCCGCCCACCGCGCACACCGGCATCCACAACACCCACCAGCGCCGCGTCGCCCGCGCGAACGCGATCACCAGCAGCAGCACCGCCACGAACGCCACCACCTGCGGCACCCACCCGTGCAGTAGCGAAACCCCGTGGTGGAAGCCCCCGTAGCCGTTACGGGCGGCGGGCGGGTGCGGCGCGGGCGGCGGCCCGAGCGGCGGTGACTGCGACGGCGCATGCGGCGAGAACACGACGGCGATTGTGTCCGCCATTCCTCGAGAAACGCTGTGAATACCCTGCGACCCGACCTACAGCAGCGAATCCAGGAAGCGACGCGGCGCCTCCCGACCGTCGGTGTCCAGCGGCATCTCGTGCCGCATCGTCCGCAGGATGGTGAGCACGCCCGGCCCGGCATCCAGCAGCGGACGCGACCAGCCCAGGTCGGCGCACCGCAGCACCACCGGCGTGAGCGTCGCGATCGACTCCCCGAGCCAGCCCGCCGTGGACAGGCACTCGGCCAGCAGCAGCGCCGAATCGAGTTCGGCCCGGGGCCGGTGCTGCTCCTGGATCCGGGCGTGCAGAACGCGGGCCCGCTTCACCACGGTGTCATCGGTGCCGAGCGGGGCCAGGTCGTCGGTGGCGCGGTCGTCGCCGCGATAGTGGCGGGCCAGCAGCGCCCGGATGGTGGCGATCTCCTCGGCCTCGGCGGTCAGCACCGCCGCGCCGGTGGCATGCCGCGGCGTGCGCGCCATCGGATCGGTGACCAGGCCCGCGCTCAGCGAGTCGGCGGGCAGGCCCAGGCGCAGGCGCTCGGCCCGGACCTGTGCGGCCAGCCGGGTGAGCTTGCGGTCGGCGGCGATCCGCGCGCCCTCGTCCAGGCGGGCCGCCGCCGTCTTCAGGTCGCCGCGCACCGCCTTCACGCGCGCGCCGCTTACGAAGATGGTGACCAGGAAGTCGACCGGGCCGACGCGGGTGGTCAATTCGTGGCTCTGATCCAACAGCCGCTCGGCGCTGTCCAGGTCGCCGCGACGGTAGGCCACCTCGCCCAGCAGCGCCGCCGCCACCCGCACCGCGTCCGACCGGGACCCGGCGCGATCGCGGGCGGTCTGCCAGGCCTGTTCGAAACACCGTGTGGCGGTGGCGACATCGAGCTGCTCGTAGGCGGCGTCACCCCGCGCGCACAGGCCGAACACCTCACCCAGCGGATCGGCCGACCGCGCGTGGAACGGGGCGGCCCAGTCCTGCATGCTGCGCGCGCCCTCGAAGTCGAAACCGCACAGCCGCACGAACGAGGCCAGATTCGCGGCCGTGGACACCGTCCACGCCGGGAGATCGTCGGCCAGCTTCAGACATTCGGTGATCTTGTCGAGCACGCCCTCGGTACGGTCCCGCGCCACCTGGTCGGCCGCCGCCAGCACCGCCGCCTGACAGCGCTGAGTCACCGCCTCGGCATCGTCGGTGCCGCTGCGCGCCAGCATGTTCGACAACCGGCCCAGCGCGGTCCGCGCCGCCCCGGACTGCTGCAGATTCACATTCGCGCGGGCCAGCGCCATCAACAGCTTTGACCGCGAAGTCACCTGCTGGACCGGAAGTTTCGACACCGTGCCGAACAGGGTGGCCAGCCGGGAACTGTCGATCAGATCCATGCCGCCCTTCTCCACCAGGTCCAGCGCGTACTTCAGATCGGTGGCGGCCAGCGCGTGATCCACCGACTGCTTGATCAGATTGTGTTCGGCGAACCAGCGAGACGCCTTGCCGTGCAACTTCTTCAACTGCCCCGGCTGCGCCCGTTCCAACCGGGCCCGCAGATGCTCGGCCACCATCGGCTGCATCCGATACCAGCTCGGATCGTCGGGAATCCGGTGCACGAACAGCTCCCGCTGCTCGGCCTCGTCGAGCAGATCCGCGGCGTCCTTCGCACCCGACAGCGCCTCGGCCAGCGAGGCGTTCACCCGCTCGGGAATCGCTATGGCACTGAGGAATTCGAGCATGCGCGGTTCGATGGCGCCCAGCACGTTCTCGGCCAGATACTCCCGGATCGCCTTGTTGTCACCCGACAGCCCGATGATCAGCCGGTCGACATCGTGATCCGCCGCGCGCAATGACAGCCCCGCCAGCTGGATCGCGGCCGGCCAGCCGTCGGTCGCGGTGTGGATCTGCTCGACCTGCCGGTCGCTCAACTCCAATCCCAGCCGGTCGACCAGGATTTCCCTGGTCTCCGACTCGGTCAGCCGCAACTGCGGGGATCCGAGCTCGATCAGCTCGTCGGCCACCTGCATACGGCTCAGCGGCAGTCCCGCCCGCTCCCGGCTGGTGATGACGAAACGCAGTTCGTGCGAACAATTGTCGAGCAGCGACGCCATCACCCGCTGCGCCCCGGCGTCGGTGATCCGATGCCAGTCGTCCACCACCACGACCACCGGGGTCCCGCCCGCCCGCACCTCGTCGATGAGCGCCGACACCGCGTACGGCACCGCCTCGGCGGGCCGCTCCTCCAGCAGCTGCTCCAGCCCCACGCCGATCTCCGGCCGCACCTTGCGAATGGCCGCGATGATGTGGGCCAGCAGCCACACCTCGTTGTCGTCGTCGCGGTCGATGCCGATCCAGGCCACCGGCACCCCGCGATCGGTGAGCTCGGCACACCACTGCGCGGCCAGCGTGCTCTTGCCGAATCCGGCCGGGCCGTGGATCACCGCCAGCCGGCGGCGGCCACCCGCCCGCAGCGGCTCCAGCAGCCGGGGCCGGGCGATCGGTTCCCGCGCCGGGGTCGGCGGCAGGAATTTCGTTGTGGCCGTGGGCGGCAGCGTATTGCCGGTGCTGAACACGGCGCTCGGATTGCCGGTCGGGCGCAGCGTCAGCGAGCGGTTGCGCGGGGCCGTCACCACCGTGTGCCGGCGCTGGGTCGAATGGGTCGGCGCCGACGGATCGTGGCCGTCCGCACCGAGTTCCGCGCCGTCGATCAACGCCATCTCGTCCGGCACCTGACCGTGGTCGCCCTGCACCCCGCGCAGCAGCTCACCGAACTCCACCGCGCTGACCGGCCGATCCCGCGGCTCCGGCGACATGGCCGCCTCGATGGCCGCGGCCACATCCGGCGGGATCTCCAGTTCCCGCAGGTCCGGCACCGGCTGACTGGTGATGCGCAGGAACTGCGCCACCACCTTCTCCCCGGCCTGCCGCTCGAAGGCGGCGTGCCCGGTCAGCAGCGCGAACAGGGTGGAACCGAGCCCGTACACATCCGAGCGCACGGTCGGCTCGTCACCCTTGAGCACCTCGGGCGCGGTGAACGCGGGCGACCCGGTGATCAAACTCGTGGACGTGCGGAAACCGCCCGGGATGCGCGCGATTCCGAAGTCGGTGAGCTGCGGTTCCCCGTACCGGCTCAACAGCACGTTGGCGGGCTTCACGTCCCGGTGCAGCACCTCGGCGCGGTGCGCGGTCTCGATGGCCCCCGCCAGCTTCACCCCGACCCGCAGCGAATCCGCCCAGGACAGCGGCCCGTTGTTCTGCACCACCTGCTCGAGGGAACCGCGGGTCGCGTACGGCATCACGATGTAGGGCCGTCCGGTCGGCGTCACGTCCACCTGGAGGATGTCCACGATGTTCGGATGCCCCGATAACCGGCCCATGGCGTGTTCCTCGCGCAGGAACCGCTCGCGGCTCTCGTCGTCGATCTCCGCGGAGAGCACCTTCACCGCGACCACCCGGTCCAGGGCGCGCTGGCTACAGCGGTACACCACCCCGAACCCGCCCCGGCCGATCTCCTCCGCGTCGAACAGGCCCATGGCCTCGAGTTCGTCGTCGATGTTCACGGGAACGTATGCCTGCGTGGAGTTTTCGGGAGACGTCTGCTCACGCCGCGAACCGTCCCGGCGCGCCTGTGAGTTCATCTCCACCACCTCGACCTGGAACGAGTAACCGTGTCCACCCGCGCATATTCAACGTAGCGCGGACCGCTCGGGCGTGTAGACCCTTTCGGTCTCGCGCCCACCGCTGTACTCATACCCGTACAACACGCGGCCCGGGCCGCGTATTCGCGACCCGGGCCGGGTATTTCACATGCTCGAGCGCCGGTGGTTCAGCGCTCGCGCACGGTTACTACTTGCGCAGCGAGGCCGGAACCTCGAAGCGGCTGCCGAACTTGGCGGCCAGCTCGTCGGCGCGGGCCACGAAGGCTTCCTGTCCACCCGGGTAGCCGACGATGAACTGGTGGGTACCACCGGTCCAGGCCGGGAAACCGATGCCGAAGATCGAGCCGATGTTGGCGTCGGCGGTCGAGGTCAGCACGTTCTCGTCGAAGCACTTCTGGGTCTCGATGGCCTCCGCGAACAGCATGCGGTCCTTGAGATCCTGCAGGGTGACGCCCTCGGGGAGGGTGGTCGAGGTGCCGAAGGTGGAACGCAGCTCCGACCAGATGCCGGTGGCCTTGCCATCGGTGTAGTCGTAGAAGCCCGCGCCGCCGGCCTTACCCTTGCGGTCGAACTCGTCCACCATCTTGTTCAGGATCTTCGCGGTCGCGCCCGAGGCGGCGTCGATCTCGCCACCGGCGGCCACGACGGCCTCGGCGGTCTCCTTGTAGATCTTCTGCATGGTGGTGAAGTTCAGCTCGTCCGACAGCTTCAGCGGCGCCGCCGGGTAGCCCGCCTGCAGACCGGCCTGCTCGATGCTCTGCGGGTCGACGCCCTCACCGAGCATCATGATGGCCTCGTTGATGAACTTGCCGATCACGCGCGAGGTGTAGAAGCCACGCGAGTCGTTCACCACGATCGGGGTCTTGCGGATCGCGAGGGTGTAGTCGTACACCCGGGCCAGCGCCTCGTCGGAGGTCTTCTCACCCTTGATGATCTCGACCAGCGGCATCTTGTCGACCGGCGAGAAGAAGTGGATGCCGATGAAGTCCTCGGCCCGCTTCACGCCGTCGGCCAGCAGGGTGATCGGCAGGGTCGAGGTGTTGGAGCCGAGCAGCGCGTCGGCGTCCACGATGTCCTCGATCTCGCCGAAGACCTTCGCCTTGAGCTCCGGGTTCTCGAACACGGCCTCGATCACGAAGTCCACGCCCGCGAAGTCGGCCGGGTCGGCGGTCGGCTTGATGCGGTCGAGCAGGGTCTTGGACTTCTCCTCGGTGGTCTTGCCACGCGAGAGCGCCTTCTCCTCGAGCTTGACCGAGTAGTCCTTGCCCTTGTTCGCGGCCTCGATGGTGACGTCCTTGAGGACGACGTCGATGCCGGCCTTGGCGGTGACGTACGCGATGCCCGCGCCCATCATGCCCGCGCCGATGACGCCGACCTTCTTGATCTCACGCTTCGGCACGTCCTTGGGACGCGAACCGCCGTTGTTGATGTGCGACAGGTCGAAGAAGAACGCCTGGATCATGTTCTTGGCGACCGGGCCGGTCAGCAGGGACACGAAGTAGCGGGACTCGATGATCGACGCGGTGTCGAAATCGACCTGCGCGCCCTCGACCGCGGCGGCCATGATGGCCTGCGGGGCCGGCATGTTTTGGCCCTTGAGCTGCTTGCGCAGGTTGGCCGGGAACGCCGGGAGGTTGGCGGCCAGCGCCGGGGTGGACGGGGTGCCGCCCGGGATCTTGTGGCCCTTGACGTCCCAGGGCTGCACGCCCTTGTCCGGGTTGGCCTTGATCCACGCCTTGGCGGCCGGGACCAGCTCCTCGATCGAGCCGACGACCTCGTTGATCAGGCCGGTGGCCTTGGCCTTGGCCGGGGTGAACTTCTGGCCCTGCAGCAGCACGCCCATCAGGCCGTTGGCGATGCCCAGCATGCGGGTGATGCGGGTGACGCCGCCACCGGCGGGGAGCAGGCCGAGGGAGACCTCGGGCAGACCCAGCTGCACGCCCTTCACGTCGGCCGCGATGCGGTAGTGGGTGGCCAGGGTGATCTCCAGGCCGCCGCCCAGGGCAGCGCCGTTGATCGCGGAGACGACCGGCTTGCCCAGCTTCTCCAGGCGACGCAGGTCGCCCTTGATGGTGGTGAGCTCTTCCATGATGGAGGCCGCGTCCTCGGGCGTGGTCTTCATCATGTTCTTCAGGTCGCCGCCGGCGAAGAAGGTCTTCTTCGCGGAGGTGATGACGACACCGGTGATGTCGTCCTTCTCGGCCTCGAGGCGATCGACGGTCGCCTTCATGGAGTCCTTGTAGAGCTGGTTCATGGTGTTGGCGCCCTGGTTGGGGTCGTCCATGGTCAGCACGACGATGCCGTCGGCGTCCTTTTCCCAGCCGATCATGTTCTCGGTCATAGTGTTTCGTGTCTCCCTAGAGAAAAGTCGGTGGGCGTCAGACGCGCTCGATGATGGTGGCGACACCCATGCCGCCGCCGATGCACAGGGTGATCAGGCCGTAGCGGGCGTTGCGACGGTGCAGCTCGTCGACCACGGTGCCCGTGATCATCGCGCCGGTCGCGCCCAGCGGGTGGCCCATGGCGATCGCGCCGCCGTTGACGTTCAGCTTCTCGTCCGGGATCTGCAGGTCCTTCTGGAACTTCAGGACGACGGAGGCGAAGGCCTCGTTGATCTCGTAGAGGTCGATGTCCTCACGCTTCAGACCGGCCTTGGCCAGCGCCTTCTCGGCGGCCGGGGTCGGACCGGTGAGCATGATGGTGGCGTCGGCGCCGGAGGTGCCGGTGGCCACGATGCGGGCGCGCGGGGTCAGGCCCGACGCGGCGCCGGCCTCTTCGGAACCGACCAGCACCAGGGCGGCGCCGTCGACGATGCCCGAGGAGTTACCACCGTGGTGCACGTGGTTGATGGACTCGACGAAGTGGTAGCGCTGCATGGCCACCGCGTCGAAGCCGCCCATCTCGCCGATGCCGGCGAAGGCCGGGTTCAGCTTGCCGAGGTCGGCGGCGGTGGTGCCGGGACGCATGTGCTCGTCGTTGTCCAGCACGGTCAGGCCGTTGATGTCCTTGACCGGGACGACGGAGTTGGTGAAGTAGCCGTTCTTCCAGGCGTTGACGGCCAGCTCCTGCGAGCGCACGGCGTAGGCGTCCACGTCGTCGCGGGTGAAGCCCTCGATGGTGGCGATCAGGTCGGCCGAAATGCCCTGCGGGACAATGTAGCTGTCGTAGCTGGTCTTCGGGTCCATGAACATGGCGCCGCCGTCGGAGCCCATCGGCACGCGGGACATGGACTCGACGCCACCGGCGATGACCAGGTCGTCGAAGCCCGAGCGCACCTTCTGGGCGGCCAGGTTGACGGCCTCGAGGCCCGAGGCGCAGAAGCGGTTGATCTGGAAGCCGCCGACGGTGTCGGGCAGGCCGGCGGTCAGCACGGTGGTGCGGGCGATGTCCGCGCCCTGGTCACCGACCGGCGAGACGACACCCAGGATGATGTCCGAGATCCGAGCCTCGTCCAGGTTCGGGAAGCGCTTCCGCAGCTCCTGGACCAGACCGGTGGTCAGGTCGATCGGCTTGACCGAGTGCAGCGACCCCCCACGGTTCTTGCCGCGCGGGGTGCGGATGGCCTCGTAAATGTAGGCCTCTGTGGTCATATCGGAGTTTTCCTCTCTTGGGTGCGCCGTCACCGCGTTGTGCGGGCCGTGCCGTAGCCATACCTCGCCGACCGGCCCCACGACCGATCGCCTTTGACGCTGTACAAACAACGTCCCGAGCCGGTTTGTTGACGCTCCGGTAACCCGTACGCCTGGGCATACCTTAGAACCTCGCGAAACCGATACTCACGGCCACCCGATCATAGTACCGAACTATGCGAACTCCGGTTAACTTAAGTTGGCACCCGAGGGAACTGTCAACCCTCCAGAGGTGTGGCGCCCAACTCCTGCACCAACAACGCTAGGGCCACCTCATCCGGGTCGCGGCGCTCTTCCGGAGGCACCGGCTTGGCCGACTCCTCCAGCATCTCGCGCTCCTCCTCCGGCGTAGTAGCAGGTGGGACGCCGTCATAACCTACCGGCGAGTAGTCCCCCGGCCCCGGATCGTCCGGAAGGTCCGGCCCGTCGGGCAGCGGAATATCGTCCTCCGGCGGTGCGAAACGGGCGCTCTCCCGCTCGAAGGAATCCCCGCCCGCCGGCCCCGGATCCGTGGGCGCGGGAGCCGCCGGAGCGGACGCGGGGGCGCTCCCCCACCCGGTCGCCGGAGCCGGTTCGGCGACCGGCGCCGCGGCCGCCTTGGCCTGACTCGGCCGCGAGAACTTCTGCGCCGCCTTCTTCGGCTCCGCGGGCGCGCTGGCGGGCGCCCGGCCCGCCGGGGCCTTGGTGGCCGCGCCGCCCGACCCGGCTCCGCCGACTTCCCACTTCACCCCGTGCTCCCGCCCCAGCACCGCCTTGACCGCCGACTGCACGGCCTCCAGGTACTGCGGCTGCGACAACCGCTGCGCCAGCGGCGCGTGCTGATGCGCCAGCACGATCGTCTCGCCCTCGACCCGGGCCACGCTCGCCCCGGACAGCAGCGCGTGCACCGCGGCTCCGAACTCCCGCACCTTGGCCCGGATATCCGCCCAGGCCTCCTCGACCTGCTGCAGTACGTCGTCACCGGCGGGCCCGGCAGCCGCCGGAGCCGCAACCGGGGCCACTTCGGGGGCGGGCGCCGGCTCGGCCACGACGACAGGTTCCGGCGCGGGAACGGGCTCCGGCTCGACGACCGGCGCGGGAACCGGCACCGGCGCAGCCGCTGCCACCGGTTCGGCCTCCGCGGCAGGCTCAGGAGCCGCCTGCGCGGCAGGCTCGGCGACCGGCGCCACGGATTCGACCGCCGCCGGATCAGGCTGCGGCTCAGGGGGCGTCGCCTTCGTGGCGGCCTGAACAGGCTGCGCCGCAGGACTTTCCGCTATCGGAGCCGCGGGAGCCTGGGGTACCGCATTGACCGGACCGAGCTCGGGCGGACGCACCGCGGTGGCGCCGGACGGGACGGGCACCGCCTGATTCGGCGCGACCTCGGCCACCGGAGCAGGTGTGGGCGGAGTGGGGACGGAAGGCTCTGGGGCGCCGGACTTCTCGGCACGCATGGCGGCCAGGGCGGCGGCTCCGCGGCGGCCGGCGGGAGCGGCGGGCGGAGCCGCGGCCGGGGCCGACGCGGCTGCGGGCGCGGCGCCCTGGGGCTGCTGCGACGCGGCGGGGATTGCGCCGCTTGCCATTCGGCGCTCGAGGAGTTCGAGGCGCTGGAGGGTGGCGGTCTCGGCGTCGGAGGCCCCGGGCAGGAGCATGCGGGCCGCGATGACCTCGAGCAGGAGGCGGGGGTTGGTGGCGCCGCGCATGTCGCCGAGGCCCTCGTGCAGGAGTTCGGCGTGGCGGGCCAGGGTGGCCGCGCCGAGGCGGTCGGCCTGGGCGCGCATCCGGTCGATGACATCGCCGGGGCCGGTGACCAGGTTGCGGTCGGTGGCGTCGGGGACGGCGCGCAGCAGGATCAGGTCGCGCAGGCGCTCGAGCAGGTCGGTGGCGAAGCGGCGGGGGTCGTGGCCCGCCTCCACCACCCGGTCGATGGTGCCGAAGAGGGCCGCGCCGTCCGAATCGGCGAGGGCGTCGACGGCGTCGTCGATCAGGGCGACGTCGGTGACGCCGAGCAGGGACACCGCGCGGGGGTAGGTGACGCCTTCGGTGCCCGCGCCCGCCAGCAGCTGGTCCAGCACGCTGAGGCTGTCACGCGGGGAGCCGCCGCCCGCGCGAATGACCAAGGGGTACACCGACTCCTCGACCTGCACGCCTTCCTGGTCGCAGATCTTGCCGAGCAGTCCGCGCATGGTGGCGGGCGGGAGCAGCCGGAACGGGTAGTGGTGGGTGCGCGAGCGGATGGTGGGCAGCACCTTGTCCGGCTCGGTGGTGGCGAAGACGAAGATCAGGTGGGCGGGCGGCTCCTCCACGATCTTGAGCAGCGCGTTGAAGCCCGCCGTGGTGACCATGTGCGCCTCGTCCACGATGAAGACGCGGTACCGGGATTCGGCGGGTGCGTAGAAGGCGCGGTCGCGCAGTTCGCGGGTGTCGTCCACACCGCCGTGGCTGGCGGCGTCGAGCTCGATGACGTCGAGGTTGCCCGCGCCGCCCGGACCCAGCGCCACGCACGACGAGCACACGCCGCAGGGGGTGGAGGTCGGTCCCTGCTCGCAGTTCAGCGAGCGGGCGAGGATGCGCGCCGAGGAGGTCTTGCCGCACCCGCGCGGTCCCGAGAACAGATACGCATGACTGATCCGTCCGGTGTCGAGCGCCGTACTCAGCGGATCGGTGACGTGCTCCTGACCCACCACTTCAGCGAACGTTGCCGGTCGGTACTTCCGGTACAGAGCCACGGGGAGAGGTTACCGGTGCGCCCCGACAGGTGGTGACATGCGGCCGAACCACCAGCCGTCCCATGATGTGATGCAGATCACATTCCATTCGGAGCTCCGGTCAAAACCGACCGACCCGAACTGATACCCCGTCAAATCGGATAGCAAATTCTCCGCGTTGTTTTGAAACGGTAATTGTCGAACCCGCATTTCTTGCAACGACGCCAGATACAGACCTGCGTCCTGTTTCAACTCCACAGAGCGGATATAACGATCCTGTGAAACGGTGGGGCAAGATCGCAATCCCTTGGCTACCGTGGACATCGGCAACTTCGGTAGCCAAACCTTCATCAGGTTGGTTGCCCCGGCCGGTCCCTCATCCCGACCGGGGCACAACCAAATCCTCCGGAGGACATGCCCCGTGCCTTCGCACGACGACATCGCCACCGCCTGGCTCTCCAGCACCGAATTCGCGGACGACAGCGCCGCCGTCGGACTGCTCAGCCGGGCCATCAGCCCGCACGATTTCGACATCAAGCGCGATTCGCTACCGGTGTCGGCGGCTGCCGATCCGGCCACCGCGGGCGCGATCCTGGAACTGCTGCAGCGCCGCCAGGTGCCGACCCTGGCCGCCATCCGCACCCACATGGTGCAGAACGACATGCGGACCGAGGCCGAGCGCATCGAGCGGCTGGGCCGCCGGGCGCAGCGCAGCATCGACGACTTCGGGCGGGTCCTGGCCAAGTTGACCGACGAATACTGGACCGCGCACGGCACCGGTCCGACCCGGCGCGACATCCTGCTCACCGAACCGGTGATCGCGCTGATCCGGGACCGGGTCGGTGACATCCCGCCGACCGCCATCAAGCACCTGTGGCTCATCGAGCGCGCGCAGCGGTCGGGCTGGATCGCCTACAGCGCCGAGCCCCGATCCCTGTGCGCCGGAAGGCGTTTCTTCGGCGCCCGCTACGGCAACCGGGTCTCGCTGCGGCCGGTGAACATGATCGGCACCCTGGTGGCGGCCTATCTGCGCGACCAGGTGGCCGAGAACGGGCGCCCGCCGCGCTGGTCGGTCATGGCCTATGAGCTGCGCGACGACCGCGGCCGGCGGGTGTTCAACGACACAGCCGACGCCCGCGCCCAGCAGCAGTGGCTCGTCACCGCGGAATGGATGGCGCTGGAGGACGGAAATCCGGTGCCCGGCCCGCGCGGATTGCGCGCTCTGGCCAAAAAAGCGAGGGAACAGCGCAGCTGACGCTGTTACGGGGAGGTATCGGACTCCTCATTTTTGTAACAGCGCCTTAACGTGAGTTTTCGGTAACTTCCACGCAACGCGATCACGCGCAGAAGGAGTTACCGCATGACACCCCACATCGACGCGGCGTCGACCGCCTGGCTGCTGGCGGCCACGGCGCTCGTGCTGTTGATGACACCTGGCCTCGCGATCTTCTACGGCGGCATGGTGCGGTCCAGCGGCGTGCTCAACATGCTGATGATGAGCTTCATCTCGATCCCGCTGGTGACGGTGGCCTGGCTGCTCGGCGGGTACAGCCTGGCCTTCGGCGATGACGCGGGCGGCGGAATCATCGGCGACCTGGAGCATTTCGGGCTCGCCGGCATCAACCCGGACACCGTGCACGTGGTGGACAAGACCACCGGCGCGGGTGTTCCCGAACTGTTGTTCGTCACCTTCCAGCTGACCTTCGCGATTCTGACCGTGGCCCTGATCAGCGGCGCGATCGCCGACCGGACCAAGTTCTCGGCGTGGATGATCTTCGTGCCGGTGTGGGCGCTGATCGTGTACGCGCCGATCGCGCACTGGGTGTGGACCTCGGACGGCTGGCTGAGCAAGATGGGCGCGCTGGATTACGCGGGCGGCATGGTGGTCGAGATCGCCTCGGGCGCTTCGGCTCTGGCGATGGTGCTGGTGCTGGGCCCGCGGCAGGGCTTCAAGGTGGACGCGATGCGCCCGCACAATCTGCCGTTCGTGGTGCTGGGCGCGGGCCTGCTGTGGTTCGGCTGGTTCGGCTTCAACGCGGGTTCGGCGCTGACCGCCGACGGCACCGCCGCGGCGGTGTTCCTGAACACGCTGGTGGCGGGCTGTCTCGGCATGCTGGGCTGGCTGGTGGTCGAGGCGCGCCGCGACGGCAAGCCGACCACGTTCGGCGCGGCGTCGGGTGCGGTGGCCGGTCTGGTGGCCATCACCCCGTCCTGCGGTGAGGTGAACACCATCGGCGCGATGGTCGTGGGCCTGGTCGCGGGCGTGGTGTGTTCGTTCGCGGTGGGCTGGAAGTTCAAGGGCAACTACGACGATTCGCTCGACGTGGTGGGCGTGCACTTCATGGGCGGCATCGTCGGCACGCTGCTGATCGGCTTCCTGGCCTCGGCCGTCATGACCAAGGGCCCGGCGGGCCTGTTCTACGGCGGCGGGCTGGGTCAGCTCGGCAAGCAGGCATTGGGCGTGGTGACGGTGGCGGCCTTCGCCTTCGGGGTGACGTTCGCGCTGGGCAAGGTGCTGGACAAGGTGGTCGGCTTCCGGGTCACCAAGGAGGACGAGCTGGGCGGCGTCGACTTCGCGCTGCACGCGGAGACCGCGTACGCCGAGGGCGTGCACGGACATTCGCCGAACCGGATCGGCAAGCCGCTGGGGCACTGAGCCCGAAGCTGTTTCGAGCCCCGTCGCGTACCGCGGCGGGGCTCGAGTGTTTCGGCGGTCAGTTCACCTTGCTCACAGCGGCGGTGAAGGTGTTGCACTGCATGGCGCGGTCCTTGTCGTAACCGATCTCGAACCAGCCGCCCATGCTCTGCGCGGTGCCGTGATCGCGCATGTCGCCGGGTGCGTCGCCGCGGTGGTAGGCGTCGTTGCGGGCCACCCCGATCTGGGCGCTGGTCAGCGAGCCGCCGTTACCGGAGGACGACAGGTACATGCCGTCGAAGCACTGGGCCTGGAGTTCGGTGCGGCGCGACAGTTCCAGCCCGGTGTCGCTGCGCGATCCGGCGTCGCGGCGCTGCTGGTGCACCTTGCCGAGGATGCCCGACTGCGCCTGCACGTGGTGGCCGTACTCGTGGGCGAACACCGAGAGGTAGACGACCCAGTTGTTGCCGAAGATGTCGGTCTGCAGCTGGCTGATCGGCATGTAGATGGTCATGTCCGCCGAGCAGTAGAAGGCCGCGAAGTTACTGCTGTTGCCGGTGCACAGGGTGGTGATGCCCGCGGTGTCCGCGGACACGTTCAGCTTGGGCGCGGGGAACGGCAGATTGATCTTGTCGAACAATGGTTTCCACGCCGTGTGCAGGCAGTCGGCCGCTGTCTCGAAGAACTTGCGCGCCACCTCGACCTGGGTGCCCCACGGCGAGTACGCGCATTTGGCGGGCAGCAGCGTGTAATCGGGGTTGGTCAGCAGCGGGTTGTCGCCGGTGGCGGCGACACCGTGGTTCTCCCCGGCATCGTTGGAATAGCCGGTCTTGACGTTCGAGCCGGAGCCCAAGGGGTTCAGACCGGTGGTGACGGCGGTGCGCAGCAGCACACCGGACACCAGCAGCACCAGGATCACGACGAGCGTCCCCACCCGGCCGCGTCTCGGCGGCGCGGGCCGGGCCACCGGAATCGCGCCGGTCGGCGGCGCGGCGGTGGGCGGCGGCATGGGCGCGCGATACGCGGGCCGGCCCTGACCGGTGGACGGATATCCGGGTTGCCCGTATCCGGGTGGTGGCGGAAAGCCCTGCTGCGGTGGGTAACCCGGCCGGGCGGGGCCCTTGCCCGGCTGGACCGGATAGCCCGGGCGGGGTACGCCGGGTTGCTGCGGGTGACCGGAGTACGGCGGCGGCTGATGGCCCGGCTGGGGCGAATATCCGGGTGGCCGTTGATATCCGGGCGGCGGCGGATACCCGGGCTGGGGCTGGTACCCGGGTGGCGGCGCGCCTCCGGGCTGACCCGCCGGGCGGCGCGGGACCGCCGGGAATCCGGGTTGCTGGACGGGCTGCTGCGGATTGCCGTGCGGCTGTGGGTTTCCAGGAGGCGGCGTGGGCCGGCGACCCGGGGGCGTCGGTCCGTGCTCGGACGGTGGGCGAGTCAACCCCCGCACCCCCTCGTTCCTCAGAGATAGCCTGCCGGCTCCATAGACCTGCGACTTGCCGCTGAGGAAGGATAGCAAGCTGGCTAGAGTGCCAGTCATGCAGATTTTTCGGGGGGCCGCCCTCGTCGCGCTGCTGCTCGCGATAGCGGGTGTGGCGGCGCCGGCCGCGTGGGCGCAGCCGGCCGGTGTGGATATCACCGCGGAGGTGAATCTGGGCGACGACGGTCTGCTGCGGGTCACCGAAACCGTGAAAGTCCCCGAGGGCGGGGAGTTTCGGCAGGTGCTGCCGCTGCGCGTGCAGGTGAGCCCGAGTGTGCTGCGTACGTTCGAGGTGACCGAGGTGTCCGCCGAGGGGGACGGCGAGGCGCATGTCGCGGACGATCTGTTCACCATCTCCGCGCGACCGGGCGCGGCCACCTTCAAATACACGGTGCACAACACCGTCAGTGACGCTACGGGCGCGCAGGTGTTCCAGTGGACCGGCGTGCTGAACACCGATGTGGCGTCGATCAATGCGACGGTGTCGAGCCCGAGCTTCCGGATGGGCGTCACCAAGTGCACGGTCGGCCCGCCCGGAAATCCGCAGAACTGCGGCGATATCCGGGTCGAGCCGGACGGTTTCGCGCATCTGGAGAAGACCGACCTGCGCAAGGGCGACATTCTCGATGTGACCTTGCAGTTGCCGCCGAATACGGTGCGGGCCAATGCCGATGTGCGCGACGACAACGCGCCCAACGCGTTCTCGCCGACCGGTCCGGTGTGGGCCGCCTTCGGCGCGCTGCTCGCGGCGGTGGCCGCGGCGGCCGGATACGTGCTGTGGTCGCGGCGTTCGGCGCCGGTCGCCGCCGAGACCCTGGATCCGCTGGTGCGCACCGGCAATCACGTGCAGTTCACCTCGCCGGACGGTGTGCTGCCGAGTACGGCGGGCCTGCTGCTCGACGGCCACGCCGATGTGCCGGACATGGCGTCGACCGTGGTGGATCTGGCCGTCCGCAACTATCTGTGGGTGACGGTCGCCGGTGACGCGGATTGGCGCTTCTCCCGGGTGAATCCGCCCGACGCGCAGCTGACCGCCTATGAGCGCGCGGTGTATTCGGCGCTGATTCCCGACGGCACGGACGCGGTGCTGCTGTCCGAGCGCCGCGGGCAGGTGAACGCGAAGGCGGTGCGCGCCGCGCTGATCGACGACGCGGTGACGGCCGGGGTGTTCATCGACCGCACCCGCCGCGGTTTCGAGTTCTGGCTCGGGATCGCGCTGATCGTGGGCGGCCTCGCCGCGACCGTGGCGCTGGCCCTCGGTCCGCAGCGGCACGCCCTGATCGGTATCGCGCTCGCGCTGGGCGGCGTGGCAGCGCTGCTGCTCCCCCGCTATCTGCCGTCCCGCACCGCGATGGGCCGGGAGTTGACCGGCCGGGTGCAGGCCATGCAGCGCGGGCTGGACGCGCTTGCGCCGCAGCGCATTCCGGCGGCGGATCAGGAGCTGGCGTTCTCCCGGGCGCTGCCGTTCCTGGTGGCCGCGCGCCGGGGCGATCAGTGGGTGCGCACGTTCCGGGACCTGGATCCGACGGCGGACGGGAGTCCGGGGCTGTACTGGTTCGGCGGGTTCGAGGGCGATCGCAGTCTGCAGCGTTTCGGCGCGCACTTCCCGTACTTCATCACCGCGGTCGAGGGGTTGTTCCGGCCCGGCAATCAGCGGTGACACACCCCCGGCGACCGATATACCAACCGATGTAGCAGGGTTGCCCATTCGCTATTGTCACGGCGTGAGCAATCGATTGGCAAAATTGGTGGGCACACCGATCATCATCGAAGTCCGATGATCGATCGCCATATCGCACGAACAGCCCAGGAACTTAGTTATCCGACAGCTATTCGACCGACCGATGCGGGTTTCGGCCGCGCCTTCCGGGTGCGGACCACGGCGCTGCAGGCCGAATTCCTGGCCGCGCAACCGCAGGCGGTGCTCGCCGACGTGGCCTGGAGTTCCCGGGCCATCGCCGGCTATCTGAGCCTGGACGATCCGCGCGGCGAGTCGGTCCGGTTGCGCCAGGCCGTCGCGGACACCGCCGCGGCCTACACGGCGCGGCTGCGCTCGGCCGCGCGGCCCGCCGGGCAGGAGCCCGTCACGGTGACGATCGCGCGGACGCCGTGGTCGGTGCCCGCGTGCGGCGGCGTGGCGCCGCCCCCGCCGGTGGCGGATCTGCTGAACGGCCTGTGGGCCGCCGTGATCGACCGCGATCGCGAGCTGCTGGCCTACCTGCTGGGCGCGCCGGGCAGCCCCGGTCACCCGCTGGCGGTGACCACGCGCACCGGGCAGCCCGGGGAGCAGTGCCTCTATCTATGGGCCGATGCCTGGCAGCGGGCCTGGACCGGCGATCCGGCGGCGGAGACCATCATCGTGGACGGGATCGAGGCCGCGGTGGACGCGCAGCAGTCCGGCGGTGACGACTACACGCTCACCATCGCCTATTCGGCGTTGTGCCTGCTGGACGCGGTGCTGCGCGGCGACCCGGCCGAATTCGAGACCGCCCTCGTCGAGGGCCTCGAATTCCACCGGCGCTTCTGGGACACCCCGCAGCGCGGCCTGGATCCGGAGGGATTCATCGCGTGGCCGCTGCTGGCGGTGGTGTGCCTGGCGGTCGATCGCGGGTTGAGCCCCGGGGTCTCCACCGGGTATCTGCCGACCGGGTTGATGTACCGCACCGCGTAACCGGTTCGCCCGTAACCGCTCTCACCGTTCGGCGTGCACCGCCAGGGCCCGCCGGGCGTAGGCGCGCACGTCCGCGTCGCTGTCGGCGTGGGCGGTTTCGAGTGCGACGCGGGCCGCTTCGGACTCCGGCCAGACGCTGAGCGTCAGCACCGCGGCCTTGCGGATGTCCGGGTGGATGTCGGTGAGCGCCGCGCTCAAGGCCGTCACGGCGTGCTCCGGGCCGACCCCGGCCAGCCCGCGCGCCGCGCCCTCCCGGATCTGCCAGGCCGAATCACCCAGTGCGGCGGTCAGGATCGCGGTATCGGCATCCCCGCCGAGCCGGGCGAGCGCGGTGAACGCGGCCGCGCGCACCAGCGGATCGCGGTCCAGGGCGAGGGCGCGCACGGTGTCGGCACCGCCCTGACCGATGGTGGCCAGGCCGCGGGCGGCGGCGATGCGGACCTCACGGTTGTCGTCGTGCGCGGCCGCGGTCAGCGCGGGCCAGTCGTCCAGCGACACCAGCGCGTGCACCGCCTGGATGCGGACGCGGTGGTCCGCGTCGACCGAGGCCTTGCCGAACAGTTCGGCCGTCCCGGCGCGCAGTGAGCGCAGCAGATCCACGACGGCCGCGCGCACGAACGGGTCGGCGGAATCGGCGTGCTCCGCGAGCCCCGTTGCGGCGGGCAGGATTTCGGCGAGTTCGCGCAGGCCCGCCACCGCGGCGGCGCGCACCTCGGCGTCCTCGTCACCGAGTGACGCGACCAGTTCGCCGGCGAATCCGTCGGGCGTGTTCTCGGTGAGTACCGCGAGGGCGTTCGCCCGCACCCGCGGGTCCGAATCGGACAGGAAGGGGCGCAGTTCCGCGACGCCGGGCGCGTCCAGGCTCAGCAGCAGCGCGATCCGGGGCGCGACAACGTCTTTCGCCGTCCGCCCCGCCGGGGCGTGTGAGCGCACCTGGGCCCCGAGGTTGGGCGGGGTGCCGATCAGCGCGGGCTGCTCGACCGGGATGACCGCCGTGTCGGTGCCGGGCAGGTCGTCCAGTCCCGGCACGGGCACGAAATACGGTGCGACGGGCCGCTTCAGGAACTCCATGTCCCCGTCGGCGGTCTTGCGCAGGTTCAGGTGGTACCGCCATTCGACGTCGTCGCGGGCGGGCAGGTCGGCGCGCTCGTGATAGAGCCCCCACCGGGATTCGGTGCGGGTGAGCGAGGAGCGGGCGGCCATCTCCGCGCAGTCGCGGATGAAGCTGACCTCGGCGCAGCGCATGAGTTCGTGCGGGGTGCGCGCGCCCATGGCGGTGAGATCGCCGCGCATGCGGTCGAAGGTCTCGATCGCGAGGGAGAGTTTGGCGGCCGTCTTGGGCGGGGCCACATAGTCGTTCACGAAGCGGCGCAGCTTGTATTCGACCTGCTGCTGCGGCGGCCCGTCGGGTTGGCGCAGCGGCCGGTAGACGAGTTCGTGGGCGGCGGCCAACTGGTCGGCGGGCAGTGCGCCGGGTTCGGGCAGCTCACCGAGGGTGGAGGCGGCGTGCGCTCCGGCGAGGTCGCCGTAGACGAACGCGCCGATCATGTAGTTGTGCGGCACGCAGGCCAGGTCACCGGCGGCGTAGAGACCGGGCACGGTGGTGCGGGCGTTCTCGTCGACCCAGACGCCGGACGCGGAATGCCCACTGCACAAACCGATCTCTGAGATGTGCATCTCGATGTCGTGGGTGCGGTAGTCGTGGCCGCGATTGGCGTGGAAGGTGCCGCGGGTGGGCCGTTCGGTGGTGTGCAGGATGTCCTCGAGCGCCTCGAGGGTTTCGTCGGGCAGGTGCGAGACCTTCAGATAGATGGGCCCACGCGCGGATTCGATCTCCCGTTTGACCTCGGCCATCATCTGGCCGGACCAGTAGTCGGAGTCGACGAACCGCTCGCCGAGCGCGTTGACCTGGTATCCGCCGAACGGATTGGCGACGTACGCGCAGGCCGGGCCGTTGTAATCCTTGATCAGCGGGTTGATCTGGAAGCATTCGATCCCGGACAGCTCGGCCCCGGCGTGATAGGCCATGGCGTACCCGTCGCCCGCGTTGGTGGGGTTCTCGTAGGTGCCGTACAGGTATCCGGAGGCGGGCAGCCCGAGCCGCCCGCACGGCCCGGTGGCCAGGATGACGGCCTTGGCCCCGACCGCCACGAATTCCCCGGTGCGCGTGTTCAGGGCGGCCGCGCCGACCGCCCGCCCGTTCTCGGTGAGCACCCGCACCGGCATCAGCCGGTTCTCGATGCGGATGCGCTCGCGCATGGTGCGCTGCCGCAGCACCCGGTACAGCGCCTTCTTGACGTCCTTGCCCTCCGGCATGGGCAGCACGTAGGACCCGGACCGGTGGACCCGCCGCACGGCGTATTCGCCGTAGGCGTCCTTCTCGAATTTCACGCCGTAGCGCTCCAGCCGCTGCACCATCGCGAAACCGCGGGTGGCGGTCTGATAGATGGTGCGCTGGTTGACGATGCCGTCGTTGGCGCGGGTGATCTCGGCGACGTAGTCCTCGGGTTCGGCCTTGCCGGGGATGACGGCGTTGTTGACGCCGTCCATGCCCATGGCCAGCGCCCCGGAGTGGCGGACGTGCGCCTTCTCCAGCAGCAGCACGTTCGCGCCGGCTTCGGCGGCGGTGAGGGCGGCCATGGTGCCGGCGGTGCCGCCGCCGATGACCAGCACGTCGCAGTCGAGGCGGAGGGTGTCGTCGAGATCGGGGATTTCCATTACTTCGTCGCCTCCGTGAGCTCGCCCGAATGGTTCAGGGCGGCAATGATTTCGGACCGTAGGGCGGTGCGGTCGACGCCGGTCTCGCGCGGCCGGGGGACCTCCAGCAGGGCGCGCAGGGGTTCGCCGGCGCGGCCGAGGACGGCGATGCGGTCGCCGAGCAGCAGGGCCTCGTCCACGTCGTGGGTGACGAAGACGACGGTGGTGGGGTGGCTGTCCCAGGTGTCGACGAGCAGGCGCTGCATGGTGTCGCGGGTCTGGGTGTCGAGGGCGCCGAAGGGTTCGTCCATCATGACCGCGCGTGGCGCGCCCGCCAGGCCGCGGGCCAGCTGCACGCGCTGGCGCATGCCGCCGGACAGCGATTTGGGCAGGAAGTCGGCGAAGCCGGTGAGCCCGATCTCGGCGATCCAGCGGTCGGCCAGTTCCCGGCGTCCGGCGCGCGGCGCGCCCCGCAACCGCAGTGCCAGTTCGATATTGGCGCGCACGGTCTTCCAGGGCAGCAGCGCGTTGTCCTGGAAGACGACGGCGCGGTCGCGGTCGGTGCCCGTGACCTCGGCGCCGTCGGCGAGCACCCGGCCCGCGTCGGGGCGCAGCAGTCCGGCCAGGGCGCGCAGCACCGTGGACTTCCCGCAGCCCGAGGGTCCGGTGAGGACGAGGATCTCGCCGGGCCGCACGGTGATCGACAGGTCGTCGATGATCGGGGCTCCGGTGTAGGAGAGCCGTACCCGGTCCAGGGTCAATCCGATTCCGGCCGTGCTCATTTCGCCTCCTCGTCGCCGCGCGGCAGCCAGTGGGTGACGCGCCGCCCGAGCAGTTCCACCGCGGCGGAGGTGGTGTAGCCGAGCACGCCGATGGTGATGATGCCGACGAATACGCCCGGGTAGTCGACGATGGTGTACGCCTGCCAGGTGCGGTAGCCGACACCCAGTCGCCCCGAGATCATCTCGGCCGACACCACGCAGATCCAGGCCACGCCGAGGCCGACGGAGAGCCCGCCGAACACGCCGGGCAGGCTGCCCGGCAGCACCACCCGCCACAGCACGTCCCAGCGGTTGCCGCCCTGGGTGCGGACGGATTCCTCCCAGATGGTGGGCAGCGCCCGCACCGCGTGCCGGGTGGCGACCAGGATCGGGAAGAAGGCGGCCAGGAAGGTGATGAACACGATTCCGGCCTCGTCGTCGGGGAACAGCAGGATGGCGACCGGCACGATGGCGATGGCCGGAATGGGCCGTGCCAGTTCGGTAAGCGGTCCCACCGTGTCGGCGAACCAGCGGGAACGACCCAGTGCCACACCGGCACTCACGCCGATCACGGCGGCCAGGCCGAAGCCGCTGAGGATCCGGATCAGCGACTGCCCGAGGTCCAGATAGTAGGCGTCGGCGCCGAGCTGATGCCGGAAGGCCCGCACGATCTGGGTGACGGTCGGCAGCGTGTCGAACCGCACCCAGAGCCGAATGTGGTTGGCGGTCAGGAACTCCCAGCCCCCGATGGCGGCCAGTACGGACAGCGCCCGCACGATCCGCGACCGCCACACCGTCCGACCGGCCCGCGGGCGCGTCACCCGCGGTGCGGCCGGGGTGAGGACCGGGGCCGCCGCCGGCGCGGCGACCGCCGGGGCGCTCATACCCGGACCTCGTTCACGGCCTGGTCGAAGCCGACGATCGCGCCCGCGGCGTGCTTGGCGAGGTACCGCTGCGCGGCCGCCGGCGTGGTGAAGGGCAGGTAGTTGTCGCCGTCGCGCACCCAGATCGCCTTGTCCGCGAACCAGCGGGTGCCGAGCTCGGCGTCGGGCACGTAGGCGGCGCGCACCGTCTTACCCTGCGCCCGAGCCTGTTTCACGGCCCGCAGCAGGGCGGTCGGGTCGGCGAGGGACTGCGTCGTGTCCTGCCCGGTGAGCCAGAGCTCACCGCCGGATCCGGGCAGCGGGTTGGCGTTGATCGCCAGTTCGGCGTCGTAGTTCAGCCCGCGTTCCTGGTACGCCTGCTTCAGCGCGGCCGGGTCGACGAACTTGTCGATGTCGAGGTCGGCGAAGTCGCCGATCGACTTCAGGTACGGCACATCGCCTTTGAAGGCGGCCAGCAGCGACGGCTTCAGCGTGGTGTCGAAGGAGGTTCCGCCCGGCCCGTTGTAGAGGTACACGACCTCCGGGGCCAGCCCGGCGTTGTCCGCGACGGTCTGCGCCGCCTCCAGGGGGTGCTGGTGGATGAAGTCGGTGGCGTCGAGCTGGGCTTGCAGGAAGGCATCGAGCACCTCCGGATGCTGCTTGGCGTAGTCGCGGCGGGCGACCACGCCGTGGAAGGTCGGGACGTTCAGTTCCGCACCGTCGTAGAGCAGCTTGGCCTTGTTCTGGAACACCAGCAGGCCGGGCCAGGCCACGAACTGCGACAGCGCCGCCACCTGACCGGATTCCAGTGCGGAGGAACCGATCTGGGGTTGCTGGTTGAGCACCTCCACCCCGGACTTGGGGTCGATGCCCGCCCGGGTGAGCGCCTGGACCAGGGTGCCGTGCCCGGCCGAGCCGACGCTCGCCGAGATCTTCTGCCCGGCCAGGTCATTGATGGACTGCGCCTTGGAGTCGGGCGCGACGACCACCATGTTCAGCGCGCCCTTGGGGTTGTAGCCGGTGATGGACACCAGCTCGGTGCGGGAACGCTCATTGGCCTGGGTACGGGAGCCGTTGATGAGCAGCGGGTAGTCGCCCATGGAGCCGATGTCGATCTTCTCCGCCACCATCTGCGCGGTGATCGGCGCGCCGGTGTCGTAGTCCTGCCACTCCACCTGGTACTTCGCGCCGCCCTTGGCGCTCAGCGCGTTCAGGCGTTGCTCCAGGAAGCCCTTGGCCTTCAACAGGGTTCCGGCGGTGACGGTATTGATGGTCTTGGACTGGTAGCCGATGACGACCTTGACGGTGTCGCCGTTGCCGGCGTTCTCGAGCGAGCAGCCGGACACGGTCAGGGCGAGGGCGGAGGCGAGGGCCGCGGCGATGACGCGGGCGGGGCGGTACTTCATGGGTTTCCTCAGCGGGTTGGGCTCAACGCAGCAGGTAGGGCATGTTGACGGTGACGGCGCCGGTGGGACAGCGGGCCGCGCAGGGGCCGCAGTACCAGCACTCGTCGACGTGCATGTACGCCTTGCCGTTGTCGGGGTTGATCGCCAGCGAGTCCAGCGGGCAGATCTCCACGCAGAGCGTGCAACCCTGGATGCACAGCGATTCGTCGATGGTCACCGGGACATCCGCCCGGTTCTCGGCCAAAGCCATCTAGGTCAACCTCCAGTCGGTGCCCGGGTCGGCATCGGGTGAGCGTTCCGGCGGCCGGATCAGGCTGCCGCGCATGGTGATCCGGTCGCCGCGCATGCGGATGTACTCGAGGTCGACGGGGCGGCCGTCCTCCAGCGAGGTAAGGCGCTCGAGCAGCAGCAGCGCGCCGCCCTCGGGCATCTGCAGGGTCATGGCCGAGTGCGCGTCCGCGGTGATGGCCTCCAGGGCCAGTTCCGCCGAACCGAGCGGGCCGCCGCTGATCTGCTCGATGAGCGCGAACACGTCATTGGTCTCGAGGTCGCGGGTGACGACCTCGTCGCCGATGCCGGGGACCAGGTAGGTGAGGTCCAGGCTGAGCGGCAGGTCACCGAACCAGCGCAGCCGCTCGATGTAGACGGCCTGCTCGCCGGGTTCGAGCCGCAGCTTGCGGGCGACCGCGGGCGGCGGGCTGACCCGGCGGGCGGCGCGCACCTCGTTGCGGACCTCGCCGTGGCCGCGCAACGTCTCCTTCAAACCGAGCAGGGCATCGAGGCCGTGGTCGTATTTGCGGCGCGCGACATGCGTTCCGATCTTCGGGGCGCGCTCGATCAGACCTTCGTCCTTGAGCAGCGCGAGCGCGTCGCGAACGGTGTTGCGGGACACGCCGAATTCCGCGGACAGCGCCGCCTCGGCGGGCAGCGCGTTGTCGAACGCGCTCGCGTGGATCTGCTGACGCAGCACATCCGCCACGTGGCGGGCGCGATCCGCCCGGCGTTCGGGGGCGCGCAGCGGTACCGGTTCCGGCGACACCTCGACTCCTTTCTACGCCGTTGACCTGCGGTTTCAGAACTGTAGCGGCGAAAATGGGGCCGTCCGGACCGCTCACCGCGCCCCTGCGCCGGCGATGCGGTTCTGCGCCGCCCGCCCGAGCGCGCGGCCTGCCGGAATGCGGTCGAATCGGGGTATTGCGCCACCCGCGCCGGGAGTGCGCGCCTTGGAATCACACTGAGCGGAATGCGTGTGCGCGACAGCGGACTCGAGTGGGGTGGGGATTCGGGCCGCCGCTCGAGATGTGAGAAGAGAATGTGGCGTGCGCCACTCGTCCCGCGCGGCTCGATCCGTGCCGCGGCTGGCTTGAAATATCAACCGGCGCAAAAGATTCGGTGACTCAGGAGGTTGCCCGGAGGGTTTCGCGCCGACGCGCCGCGACAGGCCCGGGACTGCCGGGAGGATCGCGCTTACCTTCCGTTCCTCGTGATCGGAATGATACTTTGATCCTATGTCTGCCAGCCGCCCCTCTTCCGCGCCGCGGGTCACCTACGTGACCGTCGCGCTGGGCGTTCGGCTGCCGCGGCAACGGGAACTGTGTTGTCCCTGCCGTCGCGCAGTCGAGTTCTGACCGGATCGTCCAGGCATTTCCGCCGGGTCGTAATCCGGGTTCCTCGCTGCACCGCTGAAACCTTCATGTAGGCATTCGTCCACCCGTCGACCGGGTGGACCGCAGCAAGGATTCGACACAGTGTCCAGCCCCACGCTCGACCGCACCCATACCGCCGTCTCCACCGCGACCACGCGGCCCGCTCCGGCGCGCCCGGCCGTGCCCCCGGAGTTGCGGATCACCGACAACCCGGCGGCCGCCGTGCTGCGCGCCGCCACTCGCGGCCCGATCTTCCGCGATGTCGCCGCGCAGACCACGGGTCTGAGCATCGCCACCGTGAATCGCCAAGTGTCCGCGCTGCTTACGGCCGGACTGCTGCGTGAGCGCGCCGATCTGACCGCGTCCGGCGCGGTGGGCCGCCCCCGGGTGCCGTTCGAGGTCGACACCGACTCGTACGTGACGCTGGGCGTGCACATCGGCTTCACCGTGACCCGCATCGTGGCCGCGGACCTGTCCGGCCGCATCCTCGGCGGGCTCGAAATCGCCACGCCCCAAACGGGTCAGGACGCGGCGCTGACCATAGTGGCCCGCAGCGCCAAGGCCTTCCTGGACCGGTTGCCGCGGCGGCGGCCGCTGTGGACCGGCGTCGCGCTGGCCGGTCGAGTGGATCCGGCGGCCGGGGTCGTGGACCATCCCCGCCTGGGCTGGCAGGCCGCGCCGGTGGCGGCGGTCTTCAGCAGCGTGCTGGACCTGCCGGTCTCGGTGTCCGCGCACGTCGAGGCGATGGCCGCGGCGGAGCTGCTGCTCACCCCGCGCGACCCGGCCGAGGAGAACCGGCCCGGCAGCAGCCTGTTCGTGTACGCCCGCGAAACCGCCGGTGTCGCGGTCACTCTGCACGATCGCGTGCACACCCCCACCAACGGCCCAGGCTCCATCGCGCATCTCCCGACCGGCTCGGACGCCGATTGCACCTGCGGCCGGCGCGGTTGCTTGGAGGCCACCATCGGTGAGCGCGCCCTGTTGGAGCGTGCCGTGCGCAAGGGCATCCTGCCCAAGCCGGAGGCCCCGCGCCGCCCGGCCGTCACCGATCTGTACCGGGCCGCTGACGCGGGCCATGCCGATGCCCGTGACCTGCTCATCGAGCGGGCCGAAATCCTCGGCCGCACAGCGGCTCTGGTGCGTGACATGTTCAACCCGGACCGGGTGGTGCTGGGCGGTCAGGCGTTCACCGGCTGGCGGCCGGGCATGGAGCGGGTCGCCAAGGCCTTCGCGGAGTCGACCACGCTGCCCGCGGCGGATCTGCGGATCAGCCGATTCGGCGGCCGGGTGCAGGAATTCGCGGCGGCGGTCACGTCGGTGAGCGCGTTCTACGCCGATCCGCTCTCGGCCATGCGCCGGGCGACGCGGACCCGCTGACCCACCGCACGCGAAGTCCCCGCCGGGTGATTCCGGCGGGGACCTACGCTGTATCCCCGCCCCGGAGAGCGTGATCGGTGGCGAACCACACGGCCACCTCGGCCCGGCCACTCGCTCCGAGCTTGCCCGCGATGTTGTGCACGTGCACTTCGGCCGTCCGCTCGGAAATCCCTAGCGCCCGGGCTATCTGGCGGTTTGTCCGGCCGCGCGCCACCAGCGCCGCCACCTCACGCTCGCGCCGGGTGAGCAGCGGCTTCCCGGCTCGGTGCGGAAGCGAGACGTCGAGATCGTCGAGGACCTCGGCGAGGTATCCGGCGGTGTCGGAGCGCACCCGGTCCGCACCGATCCGGCGGTGTTCCTCGAAGGCCGCCGGGCCGAGCGTGGCGACCGCGTTGCCGAATGTCTCGGTCAGCCAGCGCATCCCGAACGGCACCGTCATGGCGCCGATCGCGGCGGCGAGGGCCTCGGCGGCGCCGAGCAATTCGGCCATGCGCGTGAGTCTGGAACCGCTCAACGCGACCGCGGACGCCACCATCAGACCGACGCTCGCCCCGTACAACCCGCCGGCATCGAGGAAGGCGACCAGGCAAGCTCGTGCCTCGGTCCTGGCCTCGTCGATCCGATCGGTGCGCCACGCCGCGACCGCGCGGATCAGGGCC
Organism: Nocardia sp. CA-136227; assembly: GCF_050955695.1. Taxonomy (NCBI): domain Bacteria; kingdom Bacillati; phylum Actinomycetota; class Actinomycetes; order Mycobacteriales; family Nocardiaceae; genus Nocardia; species Nocardia sp. CA-136227. Next base: position 282,548 of record NZ_CP192081.1, on the reverse strand, counting down.
GCCCAGCCCAAGGCCTCACGATCCCCGATCACCCGCATGATCCGGTCGGCCGCCTCGGCATCGCGGGCGGCCGCGACATAGTCTTCCTTCCCGAGTTCGACGCCCGCCAGCATGATCAGGCCCCAACCGTGGGCCAGCCCCCCGGTTTCGCCGGCCGCGGTGATGAGCGCCACGGACTCGTGGATCAGGCTCTCGGCGGGGGCCAGCTCGTCGTCGAATGCCGCTGTGAGCCCTCGATATTGCAGTGCGCGGGCCAGGCCGCGATCGTCGTCGAGCCCCCGGAATGTCGCCGCGGCGACCTCGAGCGCCGCCGCGGCGGCCGCCCGGTCGCCATGGATCATCGCCAGGTCACCGACCCCGACGTGGGCCCAGGCGGTGAACCACTCATCGACCTCACCGGACATCGCGAGGACGGTCGCGAGCCACCGCAATCCCTCCCGGAAATGACCGTGCAGCTGCCAGAAGTGCGGCAGCGCCCCGGCGAGCCGGATCGCGGTGCCGGCATCACCGGATTCGATGCTGTGCGACAGCGCGGCGCGCAGGTCGGGGTGCTGGGCCTCCAACCGGTTCGCCCACGCGTGCTCCGCATAGGTCCGGAAGGCGGCGCCGGCGCGCTCGGCGAGATCGCGGAAGTAGGACGCGTGGACATTCCGCAGTTCGCCCAGGTCCCCCGATTCGCGCAGATGCGCGCGGCCGTAGCTTTTCACCGTCTCCAGCAGGCGATAGGGCGCGGGTCCCGCGGCGGGGTCGAACGAGACCAGCGATTTGGCGACGAGACCGGCGAGGAGTCCCGCGCTGTCCCCGTCGGACCGTGCGCAGCCGACTCCGTCCACCTCCTCGATTCCGAAGCTGCCCGCGAAGATCGCGAGTCGGTCGAACAGTGTCTGCTCGGCCGGACTCAGCAGTCGGTAACTCCAGTCCATGGTGGCGACGAGCGTGCGATGATGCCGGATGGCGGCCCTGTTTCCACTGGTCAGCAACCCGAACTGGTCGTCCATGAGGGTCGCGATCCGCTCGACGTCGAGCGCTGCGGCTCTCGACGCGGCCAGCTCGATCGCCAGCGGGAGGCCGTCGAGATAGCGGCAGATCCGCGCGGCTCCGGCAGCGGTCGCCGCGGTCATCGTCAGGTTCGGCTGCACCGCCCGAGCCCGCTCGAAGAACAGCGCGACGCTCTCCGCGCCGGTCACGACCGCGAGATCCTGATCGCCGGTCGCGGACGGCAGCGCGAGTCCTCCGACGCGCAGGACGCCCTCACCCGGTATCTCGACCAGTTCCCGGCTCGTGGCCAGAATCCGCAACAGGCCGCAGCGCTCGAGCAGCTCGGTCACCACGGTCGCCACGGACTCGACGACGTGTTCGCAATTGTCGAGCACGATCAGCGCGGCCGACGCTTCGAGACGGACCGCCAGGGAATCGGTCAGGGAACGCCGGCGATGCTCGGGAACCCCTACGGCCCCGGCGATGGCGTGCGGTACGAGCGCGGGGTCGGTGATCGAGGCGAGTTCGACCAACCAGCAGCCGTCCACGAAATCATCGCTGCGCGCCAGCGCGACCTCGAGCGCTAGCCGACTCTTGCCGGCGCCGCCCGGCCCCGTGATGGTGACGACTCGATAGGTCTGGAAAAGCTCCTGGATCCTCGCGAGATCGGCATGACGTCCGACGAAGCTCGACAGCGGCCTCGGGAGATTGTTCAGCGGAGGAGCGAGCTCCCAATCGCTGGGCGTCACTGTCGGAGCCTACGCGTACCCCACCGGTGCCCGGAAGTACGTGATTCCCCCAATAGCGGTCCGATGCGGCCCGGACCGATTCTGATCTGGAGAGCCGGTCACAGCCCGGCGATCGTGACGGCATCGACAATCGATCGAGGTGAGAGCAATGAGTTGGGACAGCACACACGAATGGTGGCGGGCACTGCACGACGTGGCCGCGGAGATCGAGAACCGACGAGACGGCGAGCTGCCCTGGCGCGCCGAACACGCCGCGGTGTTCGGCGACCCGGGCGGACTGATCGCGGCGCTTCGCTACCGCTGGAATCTGATGGTGCGAGCGCACGAGGACGAGCTCGCCGGCGCGGACGGAGAGGCGCGCGAGCGCGAGCTGATCGAGGCCAATCAGGGTGTATTGCAGGTCTTGCGGGCGGCCGGGCATCACGAACCCGCCGCCGTGCCCGCGTTCGCCGCGGCCTGAATCCGTCGAACCTCGGTTCGTACCCGGGAGGCCGGGCCGGATGGTCCACGATCCGGCCCGGCCCCGGGTCCCGCCCCACGCGCGAGGCCCATTGCGCGTGGTGCGGGGTACCGCCACCCGCCCCGGAGTCCCCTTCCAGCCGGGCGGCGGTGGTCTCAGGCGGCCCGCGCCTGCGGGGTCAGCCCCCACTCGCGCGCCAACAGGCGGTGCGACCGCACCCGGTCCTCGTGGTCGAAAGCCACACTGGTGACCAGGATTTCGTCCGCGCCGGTCAGCTTGCGCAGGGCGTCGAGGCGTTCGGCGACGGTGGCCGGGGAGCCCACCAACTGGGTGGTCACCCGATCGTCGACCAGCCTTTGCTGCGGACCCGACAGCGCGGGCGCGGTATCGGGGTCGAGGTAGTCGGCCGCACCCGCGCCGCTGCGGATGGAGTACACCCAGTGCCCGTAGCTGGAGGCCAGGTGCCGGGCGGTGGCGTCGTCCTCGGCGACCAGCACATCGGCGGACACCACCACGTACGGCCGCGGGAAGCGGGCCGAGGGCCGGAACGCCGCCCGGTACGCCTCCACGGTCTCGACGATGGTGCCGGGCGACACGTGGTAGTTCGCCGCGAACGGCAGCCCGAATCGCCCTGCCAGTTGCGCGCTTTCGCCGCCGCTGCTGCCGAACAGCCAGGGCTGCACGTCCGCGCCCTCGCCCGGGACGGCGTGCAGTTCCACGCCGTCGGTGGTCACGAAGCTGCCGTCGAGCAGCGCGAGGATCTCCTCGACCTGCTCGGTGTACGGCAGTGGCCGCGACCCCGGGAGGTGCAGGGTCTCCAAAGCCGCCTTCACCCTGGTGAAGTCGAGCAGCTGGCCGGGGTAGAACGGCGGCGGGAGCACCACGCCGTCGCGGACCTCGGTGGGCCGCGGCGGGGCGGGCACCGGCGGCACGCCCGCCGATCGCAACTGTTCGCCGCGTTGTCCCGAGCGGCCCAGCCCCAGGTCCAGCCGGCCCGGGTAGAGGGCGTCGATGGTGCCGAACGCCTCCACCACGGAGATCGAGGTGTGGTGACCGAGCTGTACGGCCGCCGAGCCGACCCGGATGGTGTCGGTGGCGGCGGCGATCAGCCCGATGAGTGTGGTCGGCGCCGCGCTGGCCACCCGCACGAAGTGATGTTCGGCGACCCAGAACCGGTGGTAGCCCAGCTTTTCCGCGTGCCGGGCCAGGTCGACGGTATTGCGGAGGGCCTGCCGGGGCGTCGAGCCGGCGCTGATCGGCGACAGGTCCAGCACGGACAGCGGGATGGTCATAGCGACCGCCCCCGCCGCGGATCCTGTTCGCCCGCTTCGACGGCCAGCGGCAGCCGGTTCTCCGCCGGGGCGATCGGGCAGGTCGCGTAGTCGGTGAAGGCGCACGGCAGGTTGACCGCGCGATTGAAGTCGAGCAGCACGCTGCCGTCCGCCGCGGGCCGGGACAGATCCAGTCGCCGCGCGCCGCCGTAGGTGGTGACGCCGCTGGTGCCGTCGGTGAACAGCACGTGCAGGCCGAGGGCCTCGCTGCCGAACACCACCAGTTCGCGACGCTCACCGTCCAGGTCGAAAGTGACTGTGCCGGTTGCGGTGTGGTGATGCTCGAGACCGTCCACGACCGCGCCGGTGGTGACGACACGGGTCTGCGCGAAGGGCTCGAAATAGCCGGTCACGATCCACCGCTGCCGCGGTTCGTAGACGGGGATCTCGGTGAACGCCGCCAGGGTCGGCGCGGCGGGATCGTGCACGCGCAGCGCGAACTGCCCGGTCCGCCGGATCACCTCGATGATGCGGTCACCGGTGTGGACCTGGAGACCCGGCGCGCCCTCGCCGGGCGTGATCGCGGCCTCGCCGCTCAGCGCCACCCCGTCCAGCAACAGCTCCGGCTGTTCCGAATCGACCGTGACATAGACGTTCTCGCTGTCCGCGCGCCACCGGCCGGGCAGCCCGTCGACCGTCTCCGGGTCGGCCCCCAGCCAGTGCAGCCCGGTGAGGCTGAGCCAGCCCAGGGGTTGGCGCGCCCAGGCGGCGCGTTCGGTGCGGAAGGCGGCCCATTGCTGGTCGTAGGTGGTTTCGATGGCGGTCATGAGGCGCGTACTCCTTCGGTGCCGTGATGGAGGTGGCGCAGGCCCAGGTGTTCGCGCAGGGTCGCGCCGGTGTACTCGGTGCGGAAGCTGCCCAGGGACTGCAACTCCGGGACGACCTTGTCGACGAATTCGTCGAGCCCGGTCGGGGTCAGATGCGGGACCAGGACGAAGCCGTCCGCGGCGTCGGATTGCACGTAGCGGTCGATCTCGGCGGCCACCTGCCGGGGCGTGCCGACGAACTGCTGGCGGGCGGTGGTGGCGATGATGAGGTCGCGGATGGAGAGCTGCTCGGCGGCGGCCTTGGCCCGCCAGGCCTCGGCGACGGCGAGCGGGTCGCGGGCGTGGCGCACCCGTCCGCGGGTGATGTTCGCGTCGTCCACGGGGTCGATGTCGGGCAGCGGTCCGTCCGGGTCGTAGGCGGAAAGGTCACGGCCCCAGACCTGTTCGAGGAAGGCGATGGCGGTCTGCGGCGTCACCTGCTGGCGCCGGATGTGCCGGGCGCGTTCGGCGGCGTCCTCGGCGGTGTCGCCGAGCACGAAGGCGGCGGCGGGCAGGATCTTCAGGTCGTCGCGCCCCCGGCCGTACTTGGCGAGCCGGTCCTTCACGTCGCGGTAGAAGCGCTGTCCGTCCTCGAGTTCGCCGTGCGCGCTGAAGATGACATCGGCCTTGGCGGCGGCGAATTCGCGGCCTTCGTCGGAGTCGCCCGCCTGGATCTGCACCGGGTAGCCCTGCGGGCCGCGGGGCAGCACGAACCGGCCTTCGATCTCGAACTGGTCGCTGCTGAACCGGGCCTGCGGGACGGGCTGGGCGAAAACGCCGCGCTCCCGGTCGATCACGAGGGTGTCGGCGGGCCAGCTGTCCCACAGCGCGCGGGTGGCCTCCACCACCTCGTGTGCGCGGGTGTAGCGCTTGGCGTGCTCCAGGTAGCCGCCGCGCCGGAAGTTCTCGCCGGTGAAGGCGTCCGAGGAGGTGACCGCGTTCCAGGCCGCGCGACCGCCGGACAGGTGGTCGAGCGAGGCGAATTGCTTTGCCAGTTCGAACGGTTCGTTGAAGGTCGTGTTGATGGTCCCCGCCAGCCCGAGGTGGGTGGTGACGGCCGCCAGCGCGTTGAGCACCGTGAAGGTGTCGGGCCGGCCGACCACGTCGAGGTCGTGGATGCGGTCGCGGTGTTCGCGCAGCCGCAACCCCTCGGCGAGGAAGAAGAAGTCGAACAGGCCGCGTTCGGCGGTGCGGGCCAGGTGCACGAAGGAGTCGAAGTCGATCTGGCTGCCCGAGTCCGGGTCGGTCCAGACGGTGTGGTGGTTGACGCCCGGGAAGTGGGCCGCGAGGTGAATCTGCTTGCGTATCCGATGGTCCGGCATGGCGATGACTCCTCAGGCGTGGGCGTAGCGGCCGACGGGCCGGGGCAGGCCCAGCCGCTCGCGCAGGGTCGGGGTGAGGGCGGGCAGCTGCGGCAGGGCGGCGGCGAGCGCCAGCGGGCGCAGCACCACACCGTCGGCGGCGCAGTCGGTTTCGATGCGGCGCAGGATGCCGCGCAGTTCCGCGGGGGTGCCGATGTGGAAGACGCTGACCGGAGCGGGCGAGGCGGTCCAGTCCTCCAGCTCGGCGACCTCGAGGGCGGCGGCGTCCGCGGTGTCGGCGAGATGGATGTCGAGGTCGAGCAGCACCCGCACCCGGTTCGGGTCGCGTCCGGCGGCGGCGATGGCAGACCGCAGTTCGGAACGGGTGGCGGCGGCGGTCGCGAGATCCGGTGCGGCGATCCGGATCAGGTCGGCGCGGTGCACGGCGACGCGGGTGCTGTGCGGGTCGGCGGCGCGCACCGCCACCGGCGGCTGTCCCTGCGGCGGACGCGGGGTGATGGACGGTCCCTTCACCGAGAAGTGCTCGCCCGCGAAGTCGATGTAGTGCAGCCGGTCGCGGTCGATGAATCGGCCGGTGGCCTGGTCGCGGATCTCGGCGTCGTCGTCCCAGCTGTCCCACAGCCGGGCCACCACCTCGACCGCCTCGTCCGCCTCCGCCCAGCGGGAGCGTTCGTCCTGCTCGGGTTTGCGGCCGAACAGCCGCGCCTCCCCCGCCCCGACGGCCACCTCCCAGCCCGCCCGGCCCGCGGCCGCGAAGTCCAGGCTGGCAATGGCTTTGGAGAGATGGAAGGGCTCGGTGTGGGTGACCGAGGCCTGCGGGATCAGGCCGATGCGCCGGGTCTCGGCGGCGGCGCGCGCGGCCACCGCCACCGCGTCCAGGCGGCCGATGGCCCCGGCGGATTGCAGGGTGAAGGAGTCCGGCAGGAACGCCAGCTCGATGCCCGCGTCCTCGGCGGCGCGCAACGCGTCCACCCAGTACCGGGCGTCGAAGAGGTCCTCGGCGCGGGAGTCGGCGCGCCGCCAGGAGGCGGGGTGCGCGCCGGTGCCGGACAGTTCCAGGCCCAGCAGCAGCGGAGTCGGATGCGGCATCAGGCTGTCCTTTCTAGCGGTAGCGGGTGATCGGGGGTGGCAGCCCGGGGGACGGCCGCGAGCAGTTCACGGGTGTAGTCGTGTCGCGGTCGGTCGAAAACCTCGGCGGTGGCTCCGGTTTCGACGACACCGCCCTGACGCATGACCGCGACACGATCGGCCAGGCGACGGACCACCCCCAGGTCGTGGGAGATGAACAGGTAGGCCAGGTCCAGTTCGGCCTGGAGTCGTTCGAGCAGGTCGAGGATCTGCGCCTGCACCGAGACGTCCAGGGCCGAGACCGGTTCGTCCAGCACGAGCAGCTCGGGGCGCGGGGCCAGCGCGCGGGCGATGGCGACCCGCTGCCGCTGCCCGCCGGACAACTCCGCCGGGCGGCGATCCAGGAAGGCGGCGGGCAGCGCCACCTGATCCAGCAGCTCGGCCACCGCGGCACGTCGTGCGCGCCGATCGCCGACCCCGAACGCCTGCAAGGGTTCCGCCACGATTCGTCCGACCGTCAGCTTCGGGTTCAGGGAGACGTACGGGTTCTGGTAGACGACCTGGACGCGACGACGCAGCGCCCGCAGGTCCGAACCGCGCAGGGCGGTGACGTCCTGCCCGTCGAAGGTGACGCTGCCCGCGTCGGGCGCGGTCAGCCGGGCGATGATGCGGGCCGTGGTCGACTTGCCCGAGCCGGATTCACCTACCACGGCCAGGGTTTCACCGCGATGGACCTCCAAGGACACGTCGTTCACCGCGTCGACGGTGAAATCCCTGGTGACGCGGAAGGACTTGCGCAGACCGGTCGCCGCCAGCAGCGGGGTCCCGTGTTCGCGGACCGGACGCGCGGGCGCACCGAGGCTCGGCACGGCGGCGATCAACCGCCGGGTGTACTCGTGCCGCGGATTGCCCAATACCTCCGCCGCCGTGCCGGTCTCGACGATCAGGCCGTCCCGCATCACCGCGATGCGGTCCGCCTGTTCGGCCGCGACGGCCAGGTCGTGGGTGATGAGCAGCACCGCGGTCCCCGATTCCGCGGTCCGCGCGGCCAGGAGATCGAGAATGCGGCGCTGCACGGTGACGTCCAGCGCGCTGGTCGGCTCATCGGCGATCACCAGTTCGGGCCCGCAGGCCAGCGCGATCCCGATCAGTACCCGCTGCCGCTGTCCGCCCGACAGGTCCTGGGGATACTGGCGGGCCCGCAGCTCGGGGCGGTCCAGCCCGGCCTGCTCGAGGATCGCGACCGCCTCGAGGTCGGCGGTGCGGCGATCGGCCCGGCCGTGGATGCGCAGCACCTCCCCCACCTGCCGTCCGATGCGCAGCACCGGATTGAGCGAGGTGCCCGGATCCTGCGGAACCAGTCCGACGCGCGCGCCCCGAATCCGTTGCAGCGCGCCCGGAGACGCCCGGTCGAGCCGCTCCCCGTCGAAGGTGATCTCCCCGGCGGTGATCACCCCACCCTGCAGCAGCCCGATCACGGCGTGGGCGAGAGTGGACTTGCCCGAACCGGATTCGCCCACCAGCGCGAGCGTCTCCCCGCGCCGGACCTGGAGCGAGACGCCGCGCACGGCGGGTGTCGCTCCGCCGCGGCCCCGATACTCGACCTGTAGCCCCTCGATGTTCAACAGCTCGGTCATCGGGCCTCCTTCTGCATGGCGCGGGCGATCCGCTGGGTGGACAGCACCAGCACGACGATGACCAGCCCCGGCAGGGTGGTCAGCCACCACGCGGTGGCCAGGTAGCCGCGGCCCTCCGACACCAGCGAGCCCCATTCCGGGGTGGGCGGCACCGCGCCGTAGCCGAGGAAGCTCAGCGACGCCACGAACAGGGTCACCACGCCGAAGTCGACGGCGGCCAAGGCCGCCACCGGCCCGTACGCATTGCGCAGGATGTGGCGGAACAGCACGATGTGCCAGCGCACGCCGGACGCGAACGCGGCCTCCACGTAGGGCGCGTTGCGCACCCGCAGCACCTCGCCGCGCATCACGCGCGCGAACCTGGCGATCAGCGAGATGCCCACGGCGATGGCCACATTGCGGGTGCCCAGCCCCAGCACGGTGATGGTGGCCAGGGCGAGCAGCATGTCGGGAATCGAGAGCACCACGTCGACCACGCGCATGATCGCGGTGTCGATCACGCCGCCCGCCGCACCCGCGACCAGCCCGATCAAGGCGCCGGTCACCAGCCCGATCAGCACGGCGAACACGGTCGCGCTCAACGACAGTGCCGCGCCGTGCACCACCCGGGTATAGAGGTCACGCCCGAGATTGTCGGTGCCGAACCAGTGCTGGAGGCTGGGGCCGCGCAGCTTCTGCGCGGGCACGCCGCGCAGAGGATCACCGCTCGCGAACACGGCCGGGGCGACAGCCCAGGCGCACACCAGCGCGACGACCGCGCCCGCCGCGACGGTTCCCGGATTGCGCCGCGCCCACGCCGCGGCCGCGGTCCCGCCGGCGAGGGCCTCGCGGCGGAACGTCCGGTCGGACTCGGCCCGAAGTGCCAGGTCAGACATCGGACCACTCGTCATCCGCGTCCCAGAAGGCGATGCCCGGGTCGAGCAGGGGGTGGGTCAGGGTGATGACCCGCAGCGTCGATCGCGGGCCGCCCGAGTAGGCGCGCAGCCGCGCGCGCAGATCACGGATCACATGCCGGGGCGGGGTCGGCGAACGGTCAGGCATGAGCACGCTCCTTCGTCGAGTTCCTGTGCACCACACGGGGGTCGAGCAGGGGGTACGCGAGATCGACCAGCAGATTGACGGTCACGAAGGCCAGGGCGGCGAACACGACGATGCCCTGGACGACCGGGATGTCCTGGCGCAGTACGGATTCCTGCGCCAGTCGGCCGATGCCCGGGCGGGAGAACACCGTCTCGGTGACCACCGCCCCGGCCAGCACGGTGCCGGTCCACAATCCCGACACCGTCAGTGCGGGGGCGGCGGCCGGGCGCAGGACGTGACGCAGCTGCACCCACCAGCGGGACGCGCCCTTGGCGAAGGCGACCTCGACGAACGGCTGCCGCCAGGTCGCGGCCAGGCTCGCGTGGAGGACCTGGGCGATGACCGCGCCGACCGGGATGGCCAGGGTGATCGCGGGCAGGATGGTCCCGCCGAATCCGGAGCCGCCGAACGCGGGCACCAGTTTCAACCGGAACGAGAACAGCTGCAGGAGCAGCAATCCCACCCAGAAGCCCGGCATCGACGCCCCGACAGCGGGCAGCGAGGTGAGCAGCCCGCGCAGCCGGGGACGTTCGGTGTACGCGGCCGCCAGGGCCAGCGCCCCGCCGGCCGCCACGGCCAGCAGCAGCCCGGTCGCCGCCAGCGCCAGCGTCGAGGGCAGGGCGTCGCCCAGCGCCGCGGTGACGGTCTGACCGGTGGAGATGGAGTGGCCGAGGTCGCCGCGCACCGCGTGCGACAAGGCCGTCCAGTACTGGGCCCACAACGACTGGTCGAGACCGTAGCGTGCCCGCATCTCCGCGACCGCCGCGGCGTCGACGGGCGTGCCGGTGGCCGCGTCGGCCGCCAGCGCCACCGGGTCGCCGGGCAGCAGGTACAGCCCGGCGAAGGACAGCGTGAACGCCGCCCACAGCACGCCGATGGCCTGCAGCACCCGTCCGATCACGTAGCGGCCCATGGGTTTACCGCGCCAGCCAGGTGTCGTGGAACTGCAGTCGCGCCGAGGCCTCGAACTTCACCCCGGCCACCGTCTTGCCGACGCCGATGGCCTGCGAGAGTTCGATGGTCGGAATCCACAGGCCCTGGTCGAGGACCGCGGTCTGGGCGTCGCCGATGATGCGGGCGCGCGCGGCCGGGTCGGTGGCCGACAGCTGCTGGGCCAGCAGGGCGTCGAGGGGTTCGGCGGGGCCGCGGGCGTTCAGGTTGCGCTGGTCCACCGCGAAGGTGGTGCGCAGGATGTCGCCGTCGGCGCGGGTCGAGTTGTAGTAGTTGAAGTCGAAGTCCTTGCAGTTCTGGCGCACGGTCGATTCCGCCACCGACAACGGCTCCAGCCGCAGGTCGAAGCCGACCGCCCGCAGCTGCTGCTGGGTCAGCTCGAGAATGGGCTGGTTGGCGGAGAACACGGGGGCGAAGATGACGCCCGCGCTCAGCCGCTGTCCGTCCTTGACCCGGATACCGTCCGCGCCCGGCACCCAGCCGGCCTGGTCGAGCTGCTTCTTCGCGGCGTCCGGGTCGAACTTCACCCGCGCCGAAAGATCCACATAGCCGGGCGTTTTGGAGGCGAGCACGCTGCTGGCGGTCTTGAACTGCGGCCCGAGCACGGTGTCCACCAGTTCCTTGCGGTTGATGGCGGGTAGCAGCGCGGCCCGGACCGCCGGATCGCGCAGCACGCCCCGGGTCACATTGGCCTGCAAGCCGAACGGGACGCCCGGGTTGGCGGTGAACTGCACGCGACCGCCGCCGCCCTCGATCTGCGCCACGTCCTGCGGCAGCGCGTCGCTGATGGCGTCGAGCTGGCCGGAGGCGAGACTGCCGGTCCGCACCCCGGATTCGGGGACCACGGTGAACACGATCTTGTCCAGATGCGCCTCGCCCTGGCCGGCGAAAACCGCGGAGCCCCACGCATACCCGGCCCGCTTGACCAGGGTGGCGGAGGCGTTCTGCTTCCACTCCGCGTAGGTGAACGGGCCGCTGCCGACATTGGCGCCCAGGCACCGCTCCTCGGCGGCCTTGGCGGCGGTGGCCTCGGACTGGATGCCCAGCTGCGGGGTCGAGGTCGCCTGCAGGAACTGGGCGTTCGGACCGGCGAAGTCCACCCGCACGGTGCGCGGATCCAGCACCGTGCTGCCCGCGTACCCGGCCAGGTAGCTCGCGGCCAGCGGCGCCTTCGCACCACCGAGCGCGACGATCGAATCGAAGTTCCGCCGCACCGAGTCCGCGGTGAGCGGGGTGCCGTCGCTGAAGGTGACGCCGTCGCGCAGGTGGAAGGTGAACGACCTGGCGTCCGGGGAGACGGTCCAGGTGTCGGCCAGCCACGGTTTCAGCTGACCGGTCTCCGGGTCCTGATCGACCAGCGAGTCCACGACCTGCCGGGTCACATAGATCGTCTGATTGGTCGACGACTGCGCGGGATCGGAGCAGGTCGGGGCCGAGGACAGGCCGTAGCGGAGGGTGCCGCCCGCCTGCGGCGGACCCGACGGCTCACCACTGCCGGTGGCGGCGTCCCCGCCGCCGCACCCGGCGAGCGTGACGGCGGCGGCGAACACTCCCGCCAGGGCCACGGGTCGGGTGGTGCGCGCGAGCAGGGAACGGGTCATCGGGGATCTCCAGCGGGGTAACGGTCGGCGCCGAGCGGTCGGCTCGGAATGCGGTGGCGCAGTTCGGGAGCGACCTCGGCCTGGAACAGTTCGAGGCTGTCGCGGTGCTCGGCCTCGGTCCGGCCGTCCGCGTCCGCGCTGAGGTGGATGACCTCGTGGCCGAAGCGCTCGTGATAGCGGCTCACCTTGTCCAGCACCTGTTCCGGGCTCCCGATGAGCGCCGAGGACCGGGCCGCGAAGTCCTCGACGGAGTCGAACACGATGGGCACGTCGAACTTCCGCGCCACCGCCTGCCGCGCCTCGAAGACCGGCCGGTACCGGTCGAGCGCCTCCTGCGAGGTCCGGGTCACCAGGAACCCCGCCGTGCCCGCGCCCACCAGCGCCTCGGCCGGGTCGTGGCCGTAGGCCGCCCAGCGTTCCCGGTAGTGGTCGATCAGTTCGGCGTACGGCTCGATCGGGTAGGTGACGTTCGCGGAGAACAGCGGATCCCCGTGCAGCGCCGCGTAATCCGCGGATTCACGACTGGTCGCGCTGCCGTGCCAGATGCGCAGCCGCGGCTGCAACGGCCGGGGCAGCGCCTTGGCCTCGGTCAGCGCGGGCCGGAACCGGCCCGACCAGGTGACGCTGTCGCTGTCCCACAGCTTCCGGAACAGTTCGTAGCCTTCGCGATTGCGATCCCACTGGTCGTCGGTGGTGACGTGGAACAGCTTGGCCTGCGCCGCGCCGTTGCCCTTCCCGATGATCAGTTCCAGCCGGCCGTCGGAGAGGTTGTCCAGCGTCGAGTAGTCCTCGAAGGCGCGCACCGGATCCAGCAGGCTGAGCGTGGTGACACCGGTGAACAGGGCCAGCCGCGAGGTGACGGCCGCGAGATGGCTGAGCACCACGGGCGGGGCCGCGGAGATGAACGGATCCTCGTGCCGCTCCCCCACCGCGAAGCCGTCGTACCCGAGCTCCTCGGCCAGGCGCGCGCTGTCGACGACCCGCCGCAACCGCTGCCGGGGCGACTCGGTCCCGCCGGTCACCGGGTCCGGAGTGTGGGTGATCAAGGTCAGCAGCAGGAATTTCATGCCGGGATCGCCTGCTCTCCGGCCTCGATGAACTTCTCGAACGGGTGCACGTAGCCGACTTCCTTGCGCACGTCACGCGGCAGCGCGGTGTATCCGGCCGCCGTGTACAGGGCGACGGCCTCCGGCTGGCGCGGCCCGGTGGTCAAATAGATGCGCGTGTAGCCGCGCCGCGCGATCTCGGCTTCCAGCTGATCGAGCACGAAGCGCCCCAGCCCTTTTCGCCGGTGCTCGGCGGCGGTCCAGATCCGCTTGAGCTCGGCGGTCTCGGCGTCGTACCGCTGGAACGCGCCGCCCGCCACCGTTTCCCCGTTATCCACAACTATCAACAGGTCGCCCTGTGGAGGAGCGAAGTGACTGGCCGAATACCCGGTCAGATCCGCGTGCACCTCCCCCGGCGTCCCGCCGTACCGGCTGCTGTACTCGATGGCCAGCTCCGCCAGCAGCGGCGCGGCCAGGGGATCGTGTTGCCCGACATGGAAAACCCTGCGCGACATGCTCATCCCTTCTTCTTGGGCAGTCCGGGCGGATTGATCCGCGACTGCGGCACGGCCTCGCCGCTCAGACCCCAGCGGTCCAGCACCTGCTTGTAGAGCCCGTTGTCGATGGCGTACTGGATGGCGGCCCGCAGCGGACCGGCCAGGCCGTTGTCCTTCTTGGTGAGGACCCCGATCTCGGCCTGGAGCGCGTCGCCCGCGCCGGAAAGGGTCGTGACCACCTTGGTCTGGCCGGCGGAGGCGGCGTGATACTGCGCCGACGGGTTGGGGCCGAGGTAGCCGTCCAATCGGCCCGAGGACAGCGCCAGGTAGTAGTCGCTGGTCTTCTCGTAGTAGGCGAGATCGATCTTGGGCAGACCCGCGGCGATATTGTCCTCGTTCCACTTCACCAGCAGCTGCTCCTGGTTGGTGGCGGTTCCGACGCCGATCGTCTTGCCCGCCAGCGACTTCCGGTCCTGATAGGTCCAGGTCGCGTCCTTGGGCACTTCCAGCGCGATATTGTCCAGGCGGTAGGTGGCGAAGTCGTACTTCTCCTTGCGCTCCTCGGTGACGGTGACATTGCTGATGAAGACGTCCGCCTCACCCGAGTCGACCTTCACGAAGTTCTGCGCCCAGTCCCCGATGCGGGTCTCCACTTTCAGGCCGAGCAGGTCGGCGAGCAGGTAGGAGATGTCGGCGTCGGAACCGATGGGGGTGCGGTCGTCGGTGGCGTAGAAGCGCAGCGGCGGTGTCGCGCCCACCGATCCGGTCACCACCAGCGTCCCGCGATCCCGCACGGCGGCGGGCAGCTGCGCCGCGAGAGCGTCCACCTTGGCGGCGTGCACCCGGCCGGACTGCGCCGGGGACAGGTCGTAGCTCAGTCCGTTGACGGTATTGGAGGCGGGAGCGTCACTGTCGCCGTCCTTGCCACAGGCGCTCGCCGCGAACAGGCCGAGCACGGTGAGTGCGGCGAGTGCGGTGATCCGTCTGCGACGGCGTGCCTGAGGCATGGGAGGTTCCTTCGTGGTCGATCGGTCAGAGGACGTGTGCGAGAAAGGCTTTGGTGCGCGGATGGGTCGGGGCATCGAGCACCTGCGCGGGCGGGCCCTGCTCGACGATGCGGCCGGCGTCCATCAGCACCACGGTGTCGGCGACCTCGCGGGCGAAACCGATCTCGTGGGTGACGATCACCAGGGTCGAGCCGGCGCGCGCGAGATCCCGGATCACCTCGAGCACCTCGCCGACCAGCTCCGGATCCAGCGCCGAGGTGGGCTCGTCGAACAGCACCACCTCCGGCCGCAGCGCCAGCGCCCGTGCGATGGCGACCCGCTGCCGCTGCCCGCCGGACAGGCGGCTCGGGTACTCGTCGGCCTTGTCCGCCAGCCCGACTCGCGCCAGCAGGTCGAGCGCCTCGGTGTTCACCTCGGCCTTGGCGCGCCGCTGGGCGGCCACCGGCGCCAGCGCGACGTTCTCCCGGACCGTCAGGTGCGGAAAGAGATTGAAGTTCTGGAACACGAAACCGATGCGCGCCCGCTGCCGCAGAATGTCGCGCTCGCGCAGTTCGTAGAGCTTGCGGCCCTTGCGGCGGTAACCGACCAGCTCGCCGCCCACGCGCACGGTGCCGGCGTCCACCTGTTCGAGGTGATTGATGGTGCGCAGCAAGGTGGACTTGCCCGAACCCGACGGGCCCAGGATGACCGTGACCTCGCCGGGACGGACCGTCAGATCGATGCCGGACAACACCTCGGTGCGGCCGAAAGACTTTCGGATGCCGCGCAATTCGATCGCGTAGTCACTCATCGCCGGTCCCTCTCGCGAAGCGCCGCTCGATATAGAACTGAATGACGCTGAGCACCGTGGTCAGCAGGATGTACCAGGCGGTAGCCACCATCAGCATCGGGACCACGCGGCCGCTGCGGCCGTAGATCACCTGGACCTGATAGAACAGCTCGGCGATCGCCATGGTCGAGACGATCGAGGTGCCCTTGAAGAGACTGATCACCTCATTGGCGGCATTCGGCAGAATTCCACGCATGGCCTGCGGCCCGACGATGGTGAAGAACTGCCGCCGCCACGGCAGCCCGAGCGACCGCGCCGCCTCCCATTGCCCGGCGTCCACCGAGATGATGCCGGCCCGGATGATCTCCGCCGAATACGCCGCCTGATGCAACGCCAAACCGATGACGGCCGCACTGAATCCGCTGATCACGCCATTGGTCTGAAAACGCACGAACTCGGGGCCGAAAGGAATTCCCAGCGACAGCGTTTTGTACAGATAGGCCAGGTTGAACCAGAACAGCAGCTGCACGATCAGCGGAATCGAGCGGAACGCCCAGACATAGGTCCACGCGATCGCTTTCAGCACCGGATTCTTCGACAGGCGGCCGACAGCCAGCCAGACGCCTAGGAAGAACCCGAGCAGGGTGCCCCAGAAAGTCAGTTCCAGAGTCACCTTCAGCGCCGACAACACCGATTTCGCGGTGATGTACCGCGCGAACGTGCCCCAGTCCCAGCCCGGATTGGTGATCAGCCCGTGCGCGAACTGCGCGACCAGCACCAGCGCGACCACCCCCGTGACCCAGCGCCAGGGGTGGCGGGTGCGGACGACGGGCAGATCTCCGTCCTCGGCTCCGGTGGCCGCCACCGTCTGCGCGGATACCGCCAGGGTGCTCATGGACAACGACGATACGAAGCCCGGCACACCCTGTCGCCGGTCCGGCTCAGGCTGAATTCAATTGCGCGTCAATAGATTTCCCGGAAAGTGCGCGGAAATCACTGCGATGGAAGACCAGGGGCTCCGACTCCGGGCTGACGCTCACCCGGTGCACCCGCAGCAGCACCACGGCATGATCGCCCGCCGGAACCTGCTCGTACACCGAGGTTTCCAGCCAGGCCGTCGCCCCCGCCACGAACGCGGCGTTGCCGTTCCCGCCCCGCAGCTCCACATCCCGGAACCGATCCCCGCGCTTGGAGCTCAGACCGCGCGCCGCGCTCTCCTGGTCGCTGCTGAGCAGACTCAATCCCAATCGGCTCGCCTGCTCCAGCCTCGGCCAGGTCTCCGACGAGTACTGAATGCACACCGACACCAGCGGCGGATCCAGCGATACCGGCACGAAAGTGCTGGCCACCAGCCCGTGCGGCGTTCCGCCCAGCCGGGCGCAGAGCGCCACCACACCGCTGGGGAAGTGCGCGAAGGTCTTCCGGAGATCGGTCCCGTCGACCGGAGTGAGCGCGGCTGCCGCGCCGTGAATCGAGGTCAGGTCACCCATCGATCCACTCCAGCATCGGCGGCGGCGCCGCGACAGGATTGGGCTCAGGCCGATTACAACGACGAACCCCCGCCCGGCGGGTACCGGACGGGGGTTCGGAGTGCTGTGCGACCTACTTCGGCGCGACCAGGTGGGGCTGGTTGATGGTGACGAAGTAGTTGTAGGCGGAGGCGATCGCGACCGGGGCGGTCACGAGCAGGTTGCCCGCGATGGTGCCCAGGAAGCCGACGGTGCTCGCGCCGATGAAGCAGCCGGCCAGCGGGCCGACACCGAACATGGTGGCCAGCGGAGCCGTCGCGGCGGCGAAGACGACCGCGCCCATGGCGCAACCGACGGCCGCGCCGCCCAGGCCACCGACCAGGGTGCCGATGGTGGCGCCCATGGAGATGGTGTCCTTCATGCGGTTGAAGGCGGCGACCTCACGGTCGTAGTCCGACTTCCACGGAGCCTGGTCCTCGTAGGGCAGGTTGACGTCCTTGGCCTCGGCGACCGGCTTGTAGGTCGCGTGGTCCATGTCGTACTGCGGGGTCAGGGTCGCGGTGTGGTCGGAGATCTCCGCGGCGATCGGGAACTCGAAGTCGTCCACGCGGAAGTTCAGCGGCATACCGGCCACGACGGTGCCGTCGACGGCCTTGATCTTGAAGACGCCGTTCTCGACGACCAGCGAACCGGAATCGGTCCGGATGACGCTGTTGGTCTCGGAAGTGGTTGCGGTGTAATTGATCACGCCGTTGTCAGCGGCCGGAGCGGCGTTGACGGTACCGGCGGTGACGCCCATGGCAGCGGACAGCAGGGCCGCGGTCACGGCGAAAGTCTTGAAGCGCATTTCTCGGTTTTCCTCATCAGGCAGTCCGCGTGGTTGGACCGCATGATCGAAACGGGCCGACGCGAACGAAATATGTCGCACGGGTGCTCAAACGATGAACTCTCCCGAATTGCGAAACCCGCCCGGCCGATTGACCGAGCGGGCTGTCCCGATGAGGTGATCGCTGATGCCTGTTGTGCCCCTTGCTCTTGACTCGGACCGAGTATTACTTGGCCGGAGCCGGAGCGGTGATGTGCGGCTGGTTGATGGTGGTGAAGTACTGGATCGCGGCGGCGATGGCGACCGGCGCGGTGATCAGCAGCTGACCCGCGATGGTGCCCAGGAAGCCGACGGTGGCGGCGCCCACGAGGCAGCCGATGACCGGACCGGCACCGAACAGCGCGGCCAGCGGGGCCGAGGCCAGACCGGCCACACCGAAGCCGAGGACGCAACCGACGGCCGCGGCGCCCAGGCCACCGACCAGGGTCGCGACGGTGGCGCCCAGGGAGATGGTGTCCTTCATGCGGTTCCAGGCGGCCTGCTCACGGTCGTAGTCCGACTTCCACGGAGCCTGGTCCTCGTAGGGGAGGGCGACATCCTTGGCGACCGGCGCGTAGGTGGCGTGGTCCATGTCGTACTGCGGGGTCAGGGTCGCGGTGCGGTCGGAGATCTCCGCGGCGATCGGGAACTCGAAGTCGTCCACGCGCACCTTCAGCGGCATGCCGGCGACGACATTGCCGTTGGCGGCCTTGATGACGAAGTTGCCGTTCTCGACGACCATGGAACCGGCATCCGTGCGGATGATGGTGTTGGTCTCGGAGTTGGTGGCGGTGTAGTTGATCGCACCGTTGTTGTCGGCGGCGGGCGCGGCGTTCACGGTGCCGGCGGTGACACCCAGAGCGGCGATGACCAGCGCGGAAACCGCGGTGAAGTTCTTGAGACGCATGTGTTCGAAATTCCCTCTTGAGATGAGCGGTGTGCCCCGGAGGAACAACGTCAGGTGTATCCCCCGGGGCCCAGTGATGGAAACCGGCCTTGACTAACGCCGCGTGGCAGCTGGGTTTTGGCGCGGTGAACCTTTGCCCATCGGTTGCCGAAAATGCCTATTTGGGTGCGGAAAACGGCTGGTTGATAGTGGTGAAGTACTGCACCGCGGCAGCGATCGCGATCGGCGCGGTCACCAGCAATTGACCGCCGATCGTGCCCAGGAAGCCGACCGTGCTGGCTCCGATCAAGCAACCCGCCAGCGGTCCGACGCCGAACAGCGTGGCCAGCGGGGCCGTCGCCGTCGCGAAGGCGACGCCGCCCAGGACGCAGCCGAGTGCCGCGCCGCCGAGGCCGCCGACCACGGTGCCGATGGTCGCGCCCGCGGAGATGGTGCTGGTCAAACGGTTCCAGGCGGCCAGCTCACGGTCGTACTGGGTCTTCCACGGCGCCTGATCCTCGTAGGGCAGCGCGACCGGCTTGTACACCGCGTGCGCCAGATCGGCCTGCGGCGTCAGGGTGGCGGTGCGGTCGCTGATCTGCGCCGCGATCGGGAACTCGAAATCGTCGATCCGGAACTTCAATTCGGTGCCGGCGACGGTGGTTCCATTCGCCGCCTTGACCTTCAGCGCACCGTCCTCGACGACCAGCGAACCGGCGTCGGTGCTGACCACCGTGTTGCCCTGCTCGGTGACCTGGGACGTGTAGTTGATCGTGCCGTCGTCGGTCTTGGCCGGACCGGCGTACGCGGTGCCGGCGGTGACCCCCGTCGCCGCGACCAGCAATGCCGCGATCCCGGCGAATTCCCTCATCTTCATTTTCTTTACTGCTTCCACTGCCGAGAACTGAACTGTCGGCGGCAAGCATCTGTGAACCCCCTGTGAATCTGGAGGTTAAAAACCAGCTTGATTCGATGCCGTGGAAGTGAGGGAGATTACTTCGCCTTGGCGGCGGCCTTGGCCTGCTTCTTGAATTCCCGCACCTGGGTGAGGGATTCGGCGTCGGTGACGTCGGCGACCGAGCGGCGGGAGCCGTCCTCGCCGTACGCACCGGCCGCCTCACGCCAGCCCGCGGCGGCCAGACCACGCTGTTTGCCCAGCAGGGCGAGGAAGATCCGGGCCTTCTGGTCACCGAAACCGGGCAGCTTC
Source organism: Nocardia sp. CA-136227 (assembly GCF_050955695.1). Lineage (NCBI taxonomy): Bacteria > Bacillati > Actinomycetota > Actinomycetes > Mycobacteriales > Nocardiaceae > Nocardia > Nocardia sp. CA-136227. Next base: position 262,819 of record NZ_CP192081.1, on the reverse strand, counting down.
TTGAGCCGTTTCAGGACTTCCTTGCCGTCCGGGTCGCCGTCGGTCCACAGGCCCGCGGTATTGCCGCCGTAGTTGTCCAGAATGTACTGGGCCAGCTCCTGGACCCGCCGTCCCATCGAGCGGCCGTAGCGGTGAATGGCCGGCGGCGTGGCGGCCAGCTCCTCGAATTCCGCGGGATCGGCGGCGGCGATCCGGTGGATATCGAAGCCGCCCATGCGGTCGGCCAGTTTCCACGGGCCACGGAATGCGTGTTCCATCGGAAACTGCTGATCGAGCATCATCCCGACCAACAGGGCGAAATCATCGGTCGAAAGCAGCTCGTCGGCATCGGATTCCTGCGCAATACACAGCGTGCGGCTCACCATGCGTCGATCATCCCATTCATCTTGCGTTGCGGTGACGCGGGTCACGACTAGGCTCGGCTTATGCCCGACACCATGGCTAATTCTTCAGTGCGAACCGTGCCGCAACCTGGTGCGGACTCAGGACTGCGACCGGACCGCTTCGACCGTGACGGACAGGACCAGCTCGTCGACGTCCAGGATCTACAGGCAGCGCTGCCGGGCATCCGGCGCCTGCGGGCCTGGGCCCACGAGGCGCTGGCCACCCGCCCCGGCGAGAGCGCCGTCGACATCGGCTCCGGCTCCGGGTCGGAGGTGCTGGCCCTGGCCGAGCTGGTCGGGCCGACCGGCACCGCGCTCGGCGTCGAACCCGACCCGAACCTGCTGGCCGCCGCCGAACGCCGCGCCGCCCAGGCCGGCTCCTCCGCCACCTTCGTCAGCGGCGACGCCTACGGCCTGCCCGTCGGCAGCGAGAGCTTCGACGTGGCGTTGTGCGAACGCGTCTTCCAGCACCTCACCGCGCCCGCCCGCGCGGTCGGGGAGATCGCCCGCGTGCTGCGGCCCGGCGGCCGGGTCGTGGTGATGGACACCGACTGGGGCTCGGCCATCGTGCACCCGGGTGACCGGCACGTGGTGCACGAGGTGATCGAGACCATGATCGCGGGCACCACCAACCCGTACGCGGGCCGCCGCCTGTCGGGGCAGCTGGCCGCGGCCGGACTGGTCGTCGACGACATCGGCTCGCACGCCCTGATCCAGGACGGCAGCGTGGGCGCGGGCGCACTGGTCGCCCGGGTCGCCGATCGGGCGGTGGCGCGGGGCTCGATCAGCGAGTCGCAGCGCGATCAGCTGCTCGCCGACCTGGAGGCCGGCGCCGCCAGCGGCGACATCCACCTGTCGGTGACCATCTTCGCGGTGCTGGCACACAAGCCGAACTGACCCGAGAACGCAAGCGGCGCGCACCCTTTCGGGTACGCGCCGCTTTTTCGCCGCCGCTACAGGCTCATGAGCTTCTCGGAGGCGGCCAGCAGCACGCAGGTGGCCAGGCCGTCCATCGCCTTCTCCAGCTCACCGAGGGACGGGAAGCTGGGCGCGATGCGAATGTTCTTGTCCTCCGGGTCCTTTCCGTACGGGTAGGACGAACCGGCCGGAGTGAGCGCGATGCCCGCGTCCTTGGCCAGCGCCACCACCTTGCTGGCGGTGCCCTCCAGCACGTCGAGGCTGATGAAGTAGCCGCCCTTGGGCTCGGTCCAGGACGCCACCTTCGACGCGCCCAGCCGGTCCTCCAGAATCCGCAGCACCAGTTTGAATTTCGGCTCCAGCACGGCCCGGTGCTTCTGCATGTGCTCCCGCACGCCCTCGGCGTCGCCGAAGAAGCGCAGGTGCCGCAGCTGGTTCACCTTGTCCGGGCCGATGGTCTTCTTGCCCAGGTGCTTCAGGTACCACTCCACATTCGCGGTGGAGGAGCCGAAGAAGCTCACGCCCGAACCCGCGAAGGTGATCTTCGAGGTCGAGGCAAGCACGAACGGGCGGTTCGGGTTGCCGGCCGCGGCGGCCATGCCCAGCACGTCCAGCACCGGCTCGGCGGTGTCGGTGAGCGGGTGCACCGCGTAGGCGTTGTCCCAGAACAGGCGGAAGTCCGGAGCCGCGGTCGGCATCGAAACCAGTTCGCGGGTAACGGCTTCGGAGAACGTGACGCCGGACGGGTTGGAGTAGTTGGGCACCGCCCACAGACCCTTGATGCTCGGGTCGGACGCGACCAGCTCCGCGATCAGGTGGGTGTCGGGGCCGTCGTTCTTCATCGGGATCGGGATCATCTCGAAGCCGAGCGACTCGGTGATCGCGAAGTGCCGGTCATAACCCGGCACCGGGCACAGGAACTTGAGCACCGGCTCGTCCGCCCAGCGGCGCTCCGAATCCGCGGTCCCGTGCAGCATGGCGAACACCAGCAGGTCGTGCATCATCTCCAGGCTGGCGTTGTTGCCGGCCAGCAGATTCGACACCGGGATGCCGAGCAGTTCGGAGAAGATCGCGCGCAGCTCCGGCAGGCCGTGCAGGCCACCGTAATTGCGCACGTCGGTGCCGTTGGCGTCACGGTAGTCGGCGGCGCCCGGCAGCTCCAGGAGTCCCTGCGAGAGGTCCAGCTGCTCGGGCGATGGCTTACCCCTCGTAATGTCCAGCGTCAGCTTCTCGGTCTTGAGCTTCGCGTAGTTCGCGGTCTGCGTCTCGTGTTCCGTCACGAGTTCCGCATGGCTCATCAAACCGAATTGCGTCTGCCGAGGCATCTGAGCGCCCTTCCAATGGCGTGGGATGTTTGTCCAGGGTTGCGCGCACCGCGAACCCAACCGCCCAGGTTACTAGGCGGCGTCTCCGATTCGGCAGGGATATCTGTACTTCCGTCACCCGCGACGACCGGGCCGGAAAAAGAAAGGGGACCCAGCGCACCCGGCAGAGCCCGTTGACCCTTGCTGCCTTCCGGCCCTGGGGGAGTTCACAGGATGCGCGCCGCGCTGGATCCGTCGGCCAGTGTAGCGGCTCACCGCGCCCGGTGCCGCCCGGGGTCGATACGATGCCTGCGATATGCGGGGTCGCCCGCGTTTTTCCGGAGGGGTAAAGACGATATGACGAGTTCCGATCCAGGAGCCGGTGCTCCGCACGATCCGCAGAAAGCCCAGGAGACCGCGCAATGGTGGGCCACCGCGCCCGCCGCCGGGGAGGGCCAGCCGGTTCAGGGCGCGGACCCGACGATGCTCAACTACGCCGCCGGCGGCATGCCCCCGTACACGCCCCCCGCCCAGCCCCTTCCGACCGGGCAGTCCGCGCCCGGCTACCCACAGCAGCCGATGCCCGGCTACCAGCAGCCCATGACCGACGCCTACGGCCAGCCCCTGTCCGGCGGCTTCCCGCAGCAGCAGTTCGCCCAGCCCCCGGTCCCGCCGCCGGGCCAGGGCTACGGCTATCCGGCGCAGCCGCCGCGTTCGGGCGGCAATAAGACCGGTTGGATCATCGGCGGGGTGATCGGTCTGGTGGTGATCGTCGGCGCGGTGATCGGCGTGGTCGCGCTCAGCGGCAGCGACAGCTCGTCGCCGCTGGGCGGGGACAAGAAGAAGGCCGCCGGGAAGTACTCCATGGAGGGCATCACCAACGGCTGCACCGTGATCGACACCTCGGTGCTCAACAAGTGGGCCGCGAACTCCAAGGGCACCCCCGAGCACTCCGAGACCAAGCCCACCGACTACTCGGGCGGCCGCTTCGACTGCCGGGCCGGCAACGAGGAAACCTCCAAGACCGACAAGTACGCGATCGCCAATACCGCCGACCTCACCCTCAACGTCTCGCTGCTGAGCGGCTCGTCGAGCGCCTACAACCGCCCCGAGTACGACATCTGGAAGACCAGCGACACCGGCACCACCGGCAGCGGCCGCACCGCCGGTGACGTGAACGGCATCGGCGAGGCCGGCTACTGGGCGGCCAAGGTCGACGACTACTCCTCCTTCACCACCACCGACTACACGGTCGCGGTCAAGGACGACAACGCCTCGGTGAAGGTCAACATCCGGCTGCGCATGGGCAAGGGCCAGAGCGTCAGCAAGGACGAGATCGCCCAGGTGTGCAAGGAGCAGGCCCAGAAAGCGCTCAACAATCTGAAGAAGAAGTAGCCGCCGACCACTGCATTTGCTTCCACCAGGGGTGTACCCGGTATATTGCTCGACGGAGGATTCGCCTAGTGGCCTATGGCGCTCGCCTGGAACGCGGGTTGGGTTAACAGCCCTCAGGGGTTCAAATCCCCTATCCTCCGCTTCGAAGGCCCCGGCCGGACTCAGTCCGGTCGGGGCCTTCCGCATATCCGGAGCCGATCGGGCTCAGCGCAAGGCGTGAGCAACCTCACTCGGGGTGGATTCCAGCCGCCGGCGGGTTTGCGAACTCGAGTCTGCGGGACCGCGGTCGACGCTGGAGACGACTGTGTGACCCGAGACTCGTTGAGCTGGACGGTTCAGGCGAGCGGCCGCGGGAACGTGGCGGTGCCACAATCGTCTGCGAGTCCACTTTTCGCCAGAACCCAACGAGCAGAGGGGCATAACGGATAATCGCCACGAAACACCCATAGGCTGAGGATTACAGCAGTTCCGGCCATTGCCGTAAGTCGTGACATGTTGCAGTAGAGGCGATTTCAGATAATAGTTCGCCAATTTCAGTCGCCGCGGATAGGAACTCGGGACCCGACCGCATCTGAAAATAAGACGATGCGCAATCGACGACCGGCCGCGCGGTACCCTCGCCGCCATGGTGACGATGCCTACCACAGGATCTACGAATGGCGAAGTGCGAGTTTCCCAGTCGCGCGGGACGGGCGGCATTCTCCGTCGACTGAGTTCGTTCAGACCCCGGCTGGCACATGCTTCGCTGGTGGTGACCGCAGTGGTGGCAGTCAAGTCATTTCAGATGTCTTTTGCCGCGTTGCACCAACTCTCGGTGCGTAATCTGGTGCCGCCCGATCTCGCCTCGAATGTGCCGATCGCCATCGATGGCTTGGTGATCGCCTCGATCATCGCCACCGCCGCATTCCGGCAATGGAGCGTCGGCTGGTGGTACTCGACCGTCTTGTTCGCTCTCTCGACTCTCGTCTCGATCGCGGGGAATATCCAATACGCCCACGAGATCGGCGGCAGCGTTGTGCCGATGTGCCTGTACGCCGGCATGCCGCTGACGATGTTGTTCGCCGTGCACCTCACGCTGATGCTCTGGGAACGCGGCAAGCAGGTCGCGGCGGAACACGCGGCCGAGCTCGAGGCCGCCGAACTCGAGGCCGAGCTCGAGGACGTGGTCGGTGCGGCCGAGCACGACGACGACCCGGAGCCCACCCTCGAGCTCTACGAGGCGGCACTCGAACGGCAGGAGACGAGGCGCGCCGAGGACCCGTTCCCTGCCGCCCAGCCGAAGCTCTACCCACTGGAATCCGTGGGACCCGGATATTCCATGGGGCAGACCGCCGGCATCGGCGCCCAGCACAAGCCCGTTCTGCTGGATGCCGACGAACGGCGCCGGTTCTACATGACCGCTGCGCAAATGTAGTGGGCATGCGGCTCGATCAACCCCCAACATTCACCACCGACCCTTCTGGAGCGAAGTATGGCGATGAACATGTGGCAGGACCAGGGAGTAGATCAGTTCCGGGAAATCGCGATCCGGCTGGCTTCGATCATCCAGAACAGTCTGGATCGATCCGGTGCGATGACTCAGTTCACCGATGCATTCGGTAACGTCGAATCATTCACCGATCTGATGATCGAATACTCGGGCCGGTGGTTCACCGAAACGGGTGGGCGCTCGACACTGATGGGACCCGAAATGTTCTGGATGTTGTCGGAGCCCGCGCCGCGCCGTAGCCCGGCGGCCGGTATGCGAATCCACGACGTAGCCGGCGAATCCGAAAGCACCTCCGGCCATCGCGCGCGAAAACTTTTGCTGATCTGTGTTTTCGAAGCACTCACCCATACCCAGTGGGGCGTACCCGATAGCTTGTCCGAGCATCCGATGGTCAACGGAATGACTTAACTCTCCACCGAACTCCACCTCGAAGGCCTCGGCCGGACTCGGTCCGCCGGGGTCTTTCGTCTTCGCGGGTCAGCGCAATGCGCGGGCGACCTCGTCCAGGGCCGAGTCCAGCAGATCGGTGTAGCGGTCCGGGTCAGGGATCACGGCGGGGTCGGCGTGCACGGAGATCGTGACGGTGTCGCCCAGGCCGGTGACGCCGTGGGTGAGGTGCATGACCGCGCCCAGGGCCGGGAAGCCGGCGGTGAAGCGGACCGGACCACCACCGAACTCGAGGTCGGCGGGGCCACGGTCGACACTGGAGACGACGGTATGACCGGAGACTCGTTCGGGGAGCTGGTCGATCGGGGCGTTCGCAACATCGCGGTGGAGGATCGGGGCGGGGAGGACGGCCGTCACCGCGTCGGGTGCGTGCTGGAGGGGGTGGGCCGCGCGGGTACGGCGGGCGGTGAGGTCGGCGGCGATGCGGTCGGCGCGGGCGCGCGGGTGGGGTTCGGACAGCGACAGGTCGACCGAGAGGTCGCGGTAGGTGTTGCGGGTGGGGCTGTCGGTCGCGGGGGCGGTGATCGCCATGGGGACCTGGGCGCGGAGTTCGGGGACCGGCTCGTCGCGGTCGCGGAGATAGCGTTCGAGGGCGAACGAGATGGCGGTGAGGGCGACCACCGTGACCGAATGGTCCGGGGTGCGCAGACGGGCCTTGTCGCACACCAGCATTCGCGCGATGTGAGCGGCCGGTGGTGCGCCGGTGCCGTTCAGGAGGGTCGGTTCGACATCGGGGGCCGGGGGTGGGAGTTCACCGGCGGTGGTGAGGTCGGCCAGGTGGCGCTGTGCGCGGGCGGCGGCCAGGCCGCGAATCACGGTGCGCGCCATGCCGATCGGTATGGCGGGCAGGGCGAGGGTCGCGGCGAGGGCGGTAGTCGTCCTGGCGCGCAAGCTGTTCGGCACGTATCGGAGGGGGAAGGGGGCGGCCGGATGCGTCGCGGGTGGGGCCGGAAGGTCATCGGCGCCGAACAGGGCGCGGGCGATGGCGGCGGCGCGGCGGCCGTCGGCCAGGGCGTGAGATAGCTGGAGCACCGCTACCAGGGCGGGCTCTCCGGGAGCGAATCCCGGGACGTCCCGGACATTCCGGAAGGTGTGTAGTCGCCAGGGGCGGTCATTCGCCTTCAGGCCGGCGCCGAGCAGGGTGCCGAGGTCGGCGGTGAGATTCGCCCAGGTCGCATCGCCGAGGTCATGGTCGATGAACTGATCGTCGGTGACGTCGCAAGTCACCCAAAGCGGATACGCAATGTTCGCAGGAGTATCCAGCACGTGTATCAGCAAATCCGGAATACGGACCACTCGGTTCGCGACGGCCGCCCGCAGTTGCTCCGGATCCCGCCCGGCGTCGGCGAAGCAGTACAGCAGGAACAGATCGTTGCGCGTGCGCGCGGACAACCAGTACATGGTGGCGTCCCGAGGGGCCAGGGAATTCACCCGACGACCATAACGAAACCCTATACTCCGAGGCCGCTCGCGGTGCTACCGTTTGTAGTAGAAGCCTTACCACTCTCCCGGGGGCGGGTGACCGCTATGGCAACCACCAACAAGATCTCCGGTCGACTTGCGGAGCAAGCCGACGAGATGGACCAGCGCTACCAAGGCGCCGCATTCCTCAAGAGGTCGATCAACAAGGTATTTCCGACCCACTGGTCGTTCCTGCTCGGCGAAATAGCGCTGTACAGCTTCATCATTCTGCTGCTGTCCGGCGTCTATTTGACCTTGTATTTCGACCCCTCGATGCAGGACGTCACCTACAACGGGGCCTATCAGCCGCTGCGCGGGGTCACCATGTCGCGCGCCTACGAGAGCGCGCTGAACATCTCCTTCGACGTCCGCGGCGGACTGTTCGTGCGACAGGTGCACCACTGGGCCGCGCTGCTCTTCACCGCGTCGATGATCATCCACATGTGCCGGATCTTCTTCACCGGCGCCTTCCGCAAGCCGCGCGAGGCCAACTGGGTGCTCGGCGCGCTGCTGCTCATCATGGCCATGTTCGAGGGCTTCTTCGGCTACTCGCTGCCCGACGACCTGCTGTCGGGAACCGGGCTGCGCGCCGCCTTCGCCGGAATCACTCTGGGCAGCCCGGTGATCGGCACCTGGCTGCACTGGCTCATGTTCGGCGGGGACTTCCCGGGGAACATCATCATTCCGCGGCTCTACATCGCCCACGTGCTGCTGCTGCCCGGAATCATGCTGGCGCTCATCGTGGTTCACATCGCGCTGGTCTGGTACCAGAAGCACACACAGTACCCGGGCCCGGGACGCGCCGAGAAGAATGTCATCGGCACCCGCATCGTTCCGGTGTTCTCGCTGGACCAGGGCGCGTTCTTCGCGTTCACCCTGGGCGTGCTGGCCATCATGGGTGGCCTGCTGCAGATCAATCCGATCTGGAATCTGGGTCCCTACAACCCATCCCAGGTGTCGGCGGGCACCCAGCCCGACTTCTACATGATGTGGACCGACGGTTTCCTGCGCCTGTTCCCCGCCTGGGAGGCGTACCCCTTCGGGCACACCGTGCCCGGCGCGTTCTCGGTGGCCCTGTTCATGCCGCTGATCTTCACACTGATCATCGCCTACCCGTGGATCGAGAAACGGCTCACCGGCGATCGGGCCCGGCACAACCTGCTGCAGCGCCCGCGCGACGTCCCGGTGCGCACCGCCATCGGGGCCATGTCGCTGAGCTTCTACCTGATCCTCACCCTGGCCTGCGTCAACGACATCATCGCCTTCAAGTTCGACATCTCGCTCAATGCCACCACCTGGGCCTTCCGCATCGGCCTGCTCACCGTTCCGGCGCTGGCCTACTTCGTGGCCTACCGGCTGTGCGTCGGATTGCAGCGCGCCGACCGCAGCGTGCTCGAGCACGGCATCGAAACCGGTGTGGTGCGGCGACTTCCGCACGGCGAGTACATCGAACTGCACCAGCCGCTCGGCCCGGTCGACGAGCACGGCCATCCGATCCCCCTGGAATATCAGGGCGCCCGCGTCCCTCGGAAGATGAACCAGCTCGGCGTCGCCGGCAGCCCGGGCACCGGCGCGTTCTTCTGGGCCGATCCCCAGGAGGAACGCGACCTCAACGCCGCCAACGAGCGCGCGGCCGAACACGCCCAGCTGGCCGTATTGCGGCGGGCACAGCAGAACGCGTCAGGTAACGGACAATCCGGCAATGGGCACGGCTCGAGCTGACCGCTCCCCCACGGCCTTCGACAGAGCGAAGCCCCCGAGTCTCCGGGACTCGGGGGCTTCTCGTTTTTCCCGGTGGGGTCGCGGCAGGCCGCCCGCAGGCCGCGATCAGGCCCGCTTGAACTCTCCGTCGGAGACACCCGCTACGAAGGCATCCCACTCGCCCGGGGTGAAAGCCAGGATCGGCCCGGCGCCGTGGTCCTTGGTGTCCCGGACCGCGACATTGCCGTCGCGGAGAAACGCGACCTCCACGCAGTTGCCGTTGGGGCCGCTGTGTTTGCTCTTGCGCCAAACGGCGCCGGTGAAATCCACCTTCACGGTACTAGCTCCTTTTCTGCGTCAAGCTTGGAATCCTGCTGGCATAGAACCTGGCGACCGCGGGATCGTTCGAAAACACGAATCACCGGGCTCGCCGCGGGTCGCACGCAAACGCTCCGTACAACCTGTCTCTGCACTTCGCGATGGGAATGCGCCCCCGATGGCCGTTCCCGCGCTAAACCCTAGCAGGGTTCGTCATTAGGAGATCGCATTCTTTCGTTTTCAACCAGCAAATTTGCGGCAAGGTTAGCCAGCAAATTATTTGCAAGAAATTAGCCCCAATTTGAGGCTATTGAATTTCAAATATGAGAATTCCTTCACTCACCGCTCGGGTACCCCGGGTGGATCGGGGCACGCGGGACATGGGGAATGATGGGAAGCATGCCCCAGCAGTCACCGGAGGATGCCGGACGGGACCGCGACGACGACGGCCGTGCCCGGAATGCCCGTCCTCGTGACCGTTTTGGGCGACCCCTCCCATTCGGCAGCTCGGGCATCCCCCGCATTCCCGATGACCTGGACCTGCCGCCGGCCGAAACCCTCGACTACGCCCAACGTCTGCTGGACGAGGGCCTGGCTTTCAACGCGCACGAGGTACTGGAGGCCGCCTGGAAGAACGGCCCGTTCGCGGAAAAGTCGCTATGGCAGGGCCTCGCGCAATTTGCCGTTGGACTCACCCACATTCAGCGGGGAAACCCCAAGGGAGCGCGCACTCTGCTGACACGGGCGTCCGAACGCCTCTCCGCCTACGGACCCGCCCCCTACGGCATCGACTCGCCCGGCCTGGTGGCCCGTGCCGAGACCTTGCTCATGGCCATCGAGCAGGGAAAACCCATCTCCGACACGGATCTTCGAGCTCGGCTCACAATCCCACACTGAATTCGCAATCCCAGTGCCCCGCCGCACTCGACGTGCGCACCCGCAGGAAGGCGAAGGGTCGGCCGCGCTGCGAAGGATGCGAACTACCATCGACAGACATGCCGACCGACCCCGCCCCAGCAACGACCGCCCACCCTGGGCGGCGGCCCGGGGCCGGTCGTTTCGCGCCCAGCCCGTCCGGCGATCTACATCTGGGCAACCTCCGCACCGCACTGCTGGCCTGGCTCTTCGCCCGCTCCACCGGACGCGAATTCCTCATGCGGGTGGAGGATCTGGACCGCGTCAAGAAGGGCGCGGCCGAACGGCAACTCGAGGACCTCGCCGCCATCGGCCTGGACTGGGACCCGCCCGTGGTGTGGCAGTCGCAGCGCCTCGCCCTCTACGAGACAGCCATCGCACGCCTCACCGAGGCGGACCTGACCTACGAATGCTTCTGCACGCGTAAGGAAATACAGCAGGCGGTGACCGCGCCGCACGGCCCGATGGGCGCGTACCCGGGAACCTGCCGCAACCTCACCGAATCGGAGCGGCAGCGGTGGCGCGACGAGAGCCGCCCCGCCGCGCTGCGCCTGCGCGCCGACCGTACCGAGTTCACCGTCACCGACGGGCTGCTCGGCGAATACCGTGGCGCCGTGGACGATCTGGTGCTGCGGCGCGGCGACGGCACCCCGGCCTACAACCTCGCCGTCGTGGTCGACGACGCCGACCAGGGCATCGACCAGGTGGTGCGCGGCGACGACCTGCTGCCCTCCACGCCGCGGCAGGCGTATCTGGCGACCTTGCTCGGCCTGCCCGTCCCCGCATACGCCCACGTCCCGTTGGTGCTCAATACCTCCGGGCAACGGCTCGCCAAGCGCGACGGGGCGGTCACCCTGCGCGATCGGACAGCCCTCGGCGAGTCCCCGCGACACGTGCTGAGCGCGCTCGCGGCGTCGCTCGGCTACGACGGCGCTACCACGTCGGCCGATGTCCTGGAACGATTCCGGCCGGAAAACCTGCCCAAAGAACCCTGGAGACTCGACCCCGACGGGTTGTTGCAACCCAGCTGGTGTCCGTAACGTACGCACTCGACCAGATCCCGAACGAAATCGACGAGGACGGCGGAACAATGACGAGCGGTGGGTACGACCCCAACCAGTATCCGCAGGGCGGCCAGCCGTACGGGCAGCCGCAGCAGCCTTACGGGCAGCCGCAGCAGCCACAGCAGCCGTACGGTCAGCAGCAGCCCTATGGGCAGTCCGACCCCTACGGCCAGCAGCCGCAGCAGCCTTACGGCCAGCAGCCCTACGGGCAGCAGCCCGACCCGTACGGCCAGCAGCAGCCGCCGCAGTACGGCCAGCAGCCGCAGCAGCCGTTCGGTCAGCCCGACGCCTACGGCCAGCAGCCGCAGCAGCCGTACGGCCAGCCCGCCTACCAGCCCTACCCGGACGGCGGCCAGCCCGGTTTCGGTGGCGGTTTCGGCGGATCGCAGCCCGGTGACCTGTGGACCCGCTTCGCGGCCCGCATCATCGACGGCCTGATCATCGGTATCCCGGCCGGAATCATCGAGGTGCTGCTGCCCAACAGCATCGCGTGGCTGTGGAGCGTGCTGGTCCCGGTCATCTACTTCGGCTACTTCATCTTCATGGAGACCCAGCAGGGCGGCCAGACACTGGGCAAGAAGATCCTGAACCTGCGGGTCGTCGGCCCCGGCGGCGCGCCGCTGGACCCGGCCACCTCCGCCAAGCGCAACCTGTTCATGATCGTGCAGCTGGTCCCGTGCCTGGGCACGCTGGTCGGCCTCGGTATGGCGATCTACATCGCCATCACCATCGAGCAGAGCCCGACCAAGCAGGGCTGGCACGACCAGTTCGCCGGCGGCACCCAGGTGCTGAAGGGCTGAGGCTCTTCCCTCCGCTGAACGCAATGGGGCGCATCCACTCCGGATGCGCCCCATTGTCATTGGCGCGCCACCTCATTCACGCACCGCGCCGGTCCCTCAGCTGGAGCCCGTCATGCTGGCGATGATGAAGATCAGGAACCCACCCAGCCCCAGCACCGTTCCGGCCGCGCCGACCCAGATGCCGCCGAGCGCCAGGCCGCGGCCCTGCTGCCCGTTCGTCTTGAGCTGGTTGAGAGCGACGACCCCCAGCACCAGTCCGACGATCGAGATCACCGGTAGGAACGCGCAGAAGAACATAGCCGGGATGCCGATGATCGACACCACCAGCGACGCGATGGCCAGCGAACTGGTCTGTTGCGTCGGCGCCGCGTACCCGTAGGGCTGATAGCCCGGGTAGCCGCCGTAGCCCGGGGGCTGCGGCGTGGGCTGCTGGCCCGCGCCCGGATAGCCCGGCGTCGGATTCGCCTGCGGCGGCGGATAGCTCGGATACACCGGCTGCGGCGGCGGGGTCAGCGGCGGCTGCCGATACTGCGGCGCGGAGGTGTAACCGGGCGGAGGCGGCGTCGATTGCTGCGGCGCCGCGGGCGGGGTCTCGGGCGCGACGCCCTCACCCCCGTACTGCTTCCACCACTCGTCGGAATCGCCAGGATTCGTCATTCGTCCAGCCTAGGGCACCCCAGCTATCCGTACCCCGCGGTCGCGGCAGGGGATACTTTCGGGCGTGAGTGATATCGAAACGGTCGAAACCGACCGATCTGGACACCCCACGCCGCAACACGCCGCATTCGCGGACGCGGCGGGGGGATATTTCACGCCGGTGGCGGTGGCCTTCACCGCTGTCCTGCTGATTTCCAACGTATGCGTCGCCAAGGGCGTCCAATTCTTCTCCGGACAGCACTTCTCCCTGGGCCCGCTGACCATCCTGCCGATCACCATGGACGGCGCGTTCTTCCTCTTCCCGATCGCCTACGTCATCGGCGACATCCTCAGCGAGGTGTACGGCTTCAGGGCCACCCGCCGCACCGTCTACTACGGGTTCGCGGCGCTGCTGCTGATGATCGTCTGCTTCCAGATCGTCATCAAACTGCCCACCGGTGACCTGCAGCAGAACCCGACCGCCTTCGGGGACGTGCTCGGCAATACCCCGCAGCTGGCGCTGGCCGGGATCACCGGCTACTTCGTGGGCCAGTTCCTGAACTCCAGCACGCTGGTGCTGATCAAGGAGCGCACCAAGGAGAAGCATCTCTGGGCGCGACTGCTCGGCTCCACCATCGCGGGCGAGTTCGGTGACACGCTGGTGTTCTGCTCGATCGCGGCGACCGCCATCGGCATCAACACCTGGGGCGACTTCGTCAACTACGTGATCGTCGGCTTCATCTGGAAGACCCTCGTCGAGGCGTGCGTGCTGCCGATCAGCTACCGCTGCATCGCCTTCCTGAAGAAGCGCGAACCCTCCTACCGCCCGCGCGAGCGCTCGGCCATCCACGAGTGACGCGGACCGACTCTCCGAAGCTCGCGGCCGTGTCGAATTCCCTTATTGCCCAGGGGCTTTGATGCGGCCGCGCCAGCGGCCCAGGAAGTCGGCCTGATATTCGTCGAAGTAGCCGCCGTCGATGCTCTCGCGGACGCGATCGACCAGGCGCACCGTGAACCGCTCGTTGTGGATGGTGCACAGCGTCGAGGCGAGCATTTCCTTCGCCTTGAACAGGTGGTGGATGTAGGCGCGCGTGTAGTTCGCGCAGGTGTAGCAGTCGCAGGTCTCGTCGATCGGCGTGAAGTCGCGCTTGAACCGGGCCGTATTGATATTGAACCGGCCCTCGTCGGTGTACAGCGCCGCATTGCGCGCCACGCGTGAGGGATTCACGCAGTCGAAGGTGTCCGCGCCGTTCTCCACGGCGGTGAAGATGTCCTCCGGCTCGCTGATGCCGAGCAGGTGCCGGGGCTTGCCCTCGGGCAGTTCGTCGCAGCACCAGCCGACGATGGTGCCCAGATTGTGCTTCTCCAGCGCGCCGCCGATGCCGTAGCCGTCGAATCCCGTTCCGGCCGCGCCCCGCAACTCCTCGAGGTCGCGACAGGCCTTGCGGCGCAGGTCCTCGTACTGCGCGCCCTGGATCACACCGAACAGCGCCTGATACGGCCGATGCGAGCGCGCCTCGGTGAGCCGCTCGTGCTCGTCGAGGCAGCGTTTGGCCCACAGCCGCGTGCGCTCCAGCGATTCCTCCTGGTAGCCACGGGTGTTCATGAGCGTGGTGAGCTCGTCGAAGGCCATCATGACGTCCGCGCCCAGCTGATGCTGGATGGCCATGGACACCTCGGGGGTGAACCGGTGCTTGGAGCCGTCCAGGTGCGAGCGGAAGGTCACACCGTCGTCGTCGACGTGCGCCAGCCGCTCCTTGCCCTTGGCGATCACGTCGTCGTCCTGCACGCCGACCGATTCCATGGCCAGCACCTTCTTGAAGCCGACGCCCAGCGACATGACCTGGAAGCCGCCGGAGTCGGTGAAGGTCGGGCCGTGCCAGTTCATGAACTCGGCCACACCCCCGGCCTCGTCCACGATGTCCGGGCCGGGCTGGAGGTAGAGGTGATAGGCGTTGGCCAGCAGGGCCTGCGAGCCGAGTTCCTTCATGGTCTCCGGCAGCACGGCCTTGACCGTGGCCTTGGTGCCGACGGGGATGAAGGCGGGTGTCGCAATATCGCCATGTGGCGTACTGATCACACCGGTCCTGCCGTGCCGCCCTTCCAGGCGGGCACCGACCTTGAACGAGAACTCGGAGGCAGCAGACACCGAGCTATCCTCTCATCTCCCGAGCTGAGTGATTTTCTTCGCTCCGCGAAGAGGCCTGGCCCGCACACCGTGGTGTGCGGGCCAGGCCGGCGGAGCGTCGGGTCATTTGGTGAGGACGACCGCGTCCGGCTCCGGATCGTCCACATTGTTGCCCTCGCCGTCGGTGATGGCGGCGGCGAACTGGGCGTTGTAGAGCCGGTGGTAGAAGCCGCGGGCCGCGAGCAGTCTCTCGTGCGTGCCCTGCTCGACGATCTTGCCCTTCTCCATCACCACGATGGTGTCGGCGTCGCGGATCGTCGAAAGCCGGTGTGCGATCACGAAACTCGTGCGGTCCCGGCGCAGCGCCGCCATGGCGTGCTGCACCAGCAGCTCGGTGCGGGTGTCGACCGAGCTGGTGGCCTCGTCCAGGATCAGGATGGACGGCTTGGCCAGGAACGCGCGGGCGATCGTGATGAGCTGCTTCTCACCGGCGCTGACGCCGGAGCCCTCCTCGTCGATGACCGTGTCGTAGCCCATCGGCAGCGCGTGCACGAACCGGTCCACGTAGGCGGCGCGGGCGGCCTCGAGGATGTCCTCCTCGGAGGCGTTCGGATTGCCGTAGGCGATGTTCTCGCGGATGGTGCCGCCGAACAGCCAGGTGTCCTGCAGCACCATGCCCATGCGCGAACGCAGGTGGTCGCGGGTGATGGCGGTGATGTCGACGCCGTCGATGGTGATGGCGCCGGAATCCACCTCGTAGAACCGCATGAGCAGGTTGACCAGGGTGGTCTTGCCCGCACCGGTCGGCCCGACGATGGCCACCACGTGACCGGGCTCGGCGACCAGCGAGAGGTCATCGATGACCGGGGTCTCCGGCTCGTAGCGGAAGGACACGTCCTCGAACGCGACCCGCCCGCGCTCCAGCGGCCGCGAGTCCTCCGGATCCGGGTCCGGCGACTGCTCCTCGGCGTCGAGGATCTCGAAGATCCGCTCCGCCGACGCCACACCCGACTGCAGCAGGTTCATCATCGAACCGATCTGGGTGAGCGGCTGGGTGAACCCGCGCGAGTACTGGATGAACGCCTGCACCTCGCCCAGCGACAGCTGACCCGACGCCACCCGCAGACCGCCGACCACGGCGATCAGGACGTAGTTCAGGTTCCCGAGGAACATGATGGCGGGCATGATCAGCCCGGAGATGAACTGCGACTTGAACGAGGAGTCGTAGAGCTTCGCGTTGGTCTCGTCGAACTTCTCCCCCACCTCGCGCACGCGGCCGAATGCGCTGACCACCTCGTGGCCGGTGAAGGCCTCCTCGACCTGGGCGTTCACCTCGCCGGTGTACTTCCACTGGTCCACGAAGTGCGGCTTGGAGCGCTTGGCAATCTGCGCGGTCACGATGACCGCCAGCGGCACGGTGAGCAGCGCGATCAGGGCCAGGATCCAGGAGATCCAGAACATCATGATCAGGATGCCGATCACCGACAGCACATTGATGATCAGCTGCGACATGGTCTGCTGCAGCGTCTGCGCCACATTGTCGACGTCATTGGTGACACGCGAGAGCACGTCGCCGCGCGGCATGGAGTCGAAGTAGCGCAGCGGCAGCCGGTGGATCTTCTCCTCGATCTGCGCGCGCATCCGCTTCACGGTGCGGTTGAGCACCACGATCAGCAGCTGTGCCTGCAGCCAGCCGAACAGCGCGGACCCGATGTAGAGCGCCAGCACCCAGGCCAGCACCTGCCCCACGGCGGTGAAATCGATTCCGGTGCCGGGGATCACGTCCATGCTGGCGAGCATGTCGGCGAAGGTGGTGTTGCCGCCCGCGCGCAGGCCCTCGACCAGTTCGTCCTTGCTCTGCCCGGCGGGCAACTGCTTGCCGACCACACCGTCGAAGATGAGGTTGGTGGCCTTGCCGAGGATCTGCGGACCCAGGGTGTTGAGCACCACCGAGCCGACGGCCAGCACGAACACGACCGCCAGGTAGGCCTTGTCCGGCGCGAGCATGCGCAGCAGGCGCTTGAGCGACGGGCCGAAGGATTTCGCCTTCGCGTCCGGCGCACCGGGATTGGGGGCTCCGGGCCTCATCGCACCTCCTCCGCGCTGAACTGCGATTCCACGATCTCGCGGTATTCGTTGCAGTCGAGCAGCAACTGGTCGTGGGTGCCGATGCCGGCCATCGCGCCGTCCTCCAGCACCACGATCTGATCGGCGTCGCGGATGGTCGAGATCCGTTGCGCCACAATGATGACCGACGCGTTCGCGGTCTCCGGCTTCAGGGCCTCGCGCACCCGCATGTCGGTGGCGACGTCCAGGGCGGAGAAGCAGTCGTCGAACAGGTAGACGCGCGGCTTGCGCACCAGCGCGCGGGCGATCGCCAGGCGCTGCCGCTGACCACCGGAGACGGTCGTACCGCCCTGCGCCACAGGCGTTTCCAGCCCCTGCGGCATCTCGCGCACGAAGTCGGCGGCCTGCGCGATCTCCAGCGCGTGCCAGAGTTCCTCGTCGGTGGCGTCCGGCTTGCCGTAGCGCAGGTTCGAGGCCACCGTGCCCGAGAACAGGTACGCCTTCTGCGGGACCAGGCCGATCTCGGTGCGCAGCGTCTCCAGCCCCAGCTCCCGGACATCGGTGCCGCCCACGTGGACCGCGCCGTCGGTGACGTCGATGAGCCGCGGGATCAGGTTGATCAGGGTGGTCTTGCCCGCGCCGGTCGCGCCGACGATGGCGGTGGTGGTGCCCGGCTTCGTCTGGAAGCGAATGGCTTTCAGCACCGGCTTCTCCGCGCCCGGGAACTTGAACTCGGCGAACCGCAGGTCCACCTTGCCCGGGTCGTCCTTGAACGCCTGCGGCAGCCGCGGCTCCGACACCGAGGACTCGGTGTCGAGCACCGCGCTGATCCGCTCGGCCGAGACCGCGGCGCGCGGGGCCATCATGGCCAGGAAGGAGGCCATCATGACCGCCATCAGGATCTGCATGATGTAGGCCAGCATCGCGGTGAGCGTGCCGATCTGCATGTCGCCGTTGTCGATCGAGTGGCCGCCGAACCAGATGACGCCGACCGTGGTGACGTTCGAGATCAGCATGACCATCGGGAACATCAGGGCCATGTACTTGCCGACGTAGAGCGACTGCTCGGTCAGCTCGCTGTTGGCGACGCCGAAACGCCAGGTCTCCTGACGTTCGCGCACGAACGCCCGCACCACGCGGATACCGGTGATCTGCTCACGCAGCACCCGGTTCACCGCGTCGATCCGGTCCTGCATGCGCCGGAAGCCCGGCACCATGCGGGTGATGATGAAGCCCATCGACAGGGCCAGCGCGGGCACCGCGATCAACAGCAGCCACGACAGCTGCATGCTCTCGCGCAATGCCATGAAGATGCCGCCGATGCACATGATCGGGGCCATCACCAGGATGGTCGCGCTCATCAGCACCAGCAGCTGCACCTGGCCGATGTCATTGGTATTGCGGGTGATCAGCGACGGCGCGCCGAACACGCCGACCTCGCGCGCGGAGAAGGTGCCCACCCGGTGCAGCAGGGCCGCGCGCATATCGCGGCCCGCGCCCATGGCGGCCTGGGCGCCCAGGTAGACAGAGGCGGCCTGGGCGATGATCTGGATGGCGGTCACCAGCAGCATCCAGCCGCCGGTGGACCAGATGTAGCCGATATCGCCCTTGGTGACACCCCGGTCGATGATGTCGGCGTTCAAGGTGGGCAGATACAGCATGGCGATGACCGAGATCAGCTGGAGCACGACGACCCCCGCCAACTGATTGCGGTAGGGCCGCATGGAGGTGCGTAGAAGTCGGATCAACATGATGCTGGCAGGCTACCGCCATCCTCGGACGCTCGCCGTGACGTTTTCCGGCGGCACTGGGTCCGCCCCGCTAGATGTCGGGTTGATCCAGATCACGCCACTCGCCCGCGGTGGGCTGCGCGGGCGCGGCCGCGACCGTGCCACCCGCCGGGCGGGGGCGGCGGGTCCAGGCGTCCGGGTCGTGCAACAGCTCGTCCAGGAAGGACGGGAGCAAGTCGTGGGCGATATCGGCGATGGTGACGCGCTCGAGCACGGAACGGATGTTCACCCGCAGGCCGATCCACACCCGCTGCAGCGGTTCGGCCGCGCCCGAATAACTGACGTCCTCCGGCCGCTGCCCGCGCACGGAGGCCAGCGGGCCCTCCACGGCGCGGATCACATTCGCGATGCTGATCTCGGCGGCCGGGCGGGCCAGCCGGTAACCGCCGTCCGGACCGCGGCGGCTGATCACCAGATCGCCCTTGCGCAGATCCGCGACCACCGATTCCAGCACCTTCGGCGGAATGTCCTGGGCGGCGACGATCGCGTCGGCCTTCACCGAATCCGGTTGCCCCTTCGCGATTTCGACGAGGGTGCGCACCGCGTAATCGACCTTCGCGGTGATGTGCACGGAAACTCCTGATATCGGACCGGTGGTGTGAAAACCCTATCGCGCTGGATACAGCACACCGAGTGCGGCATTCAGCAGGGTCGTCTCGACGTGGTCGACATCCATGTCCGGGACGATCTCCTGGGTCATCATCGCGGTGCTGAGCACCTGCATGGCCGCGGCGGCGCGCAACAGGGTGTCGGCGTCCGGATCGGGTCCCGCCATCCACCGGCACATGCGGTGGTGCAGCTCGATCATGTCGGGGTAGCGATTGCCGAGCGCGTTGACGATGGCGACCGTGTCGCGCATGCACAGCGCGCCCACCTGACGGTTGGCCAGGGTGGAGTGCAGCCGCTCGCGAATCACCGCTCGGACGTTGTCGGGAGTTGCGGGCAGGTTGTCGAGGCTCGCGACCTGATCCCGCACTTCGTCGAACATCGGCTCGATGATCGCCACCAGGAGATCGACCTTCGAGGCATAGTGATAGTAGAGCGAGGCTTTTGTGATTCCCACCGCATCGGCGACCTCGCGCAAACTGCTGTGGTCGAACCCTTTGCTGGCGAATAACTGCAGAGCGGCGTCACGGATCGCGTCTTTAGTGCTTCTACCTGCGACAACGGTCCCGGAACCGTTTTGGCCACCCATGCGCACATCCTCTCACTCGCGCTCGAAATGCGATCAACGCCACCTAGAGTCGAGGTTGTTCCTCCACTTAGCTCCTCGGTAGTCTACCTACCGCACGGTAGGCAGATTTCGTTTCGTGAAGGCGGGGAGCGGTAGCTCCCGGCGGCAGTGTTGTCTACGCGCTCGCACACCAGCACCCCTGTTCAGCCCGCACAAACCATCGCCCAGGAGACCCCTCGTGTCCGTATACCTCTATCGGTGGGGGAAGTTCGCCTTCCGCCGTAAATGGATCGTCATCGCGGCGTGGATCGCCGCGTTGTTCGTGATCGGTGGTGTCGGCGGTTCGCTGGCCAAGCCGTTCCAGGACTCCTTCACCATGCCGGACCTGCCGTCCGAGCGGGCCACCAAGATCCTCGACGAGCACTTCCCGGGCGCCTCCGCCGGCTTCGACCAGAATGCCGTCAACGGCACCTATGTGATCGCCGCGCCGAACGGTCAGAAGCTGACCGACCCCGGCAACGCGGCCGCGCTGCAGGCCTTCGTCACCAAGCTCGGCGCACTCGACATCATCGACAAGTCCGCGCCGCTGATGAACCCGGTCGAGATCACCAAGAAGATCGGTGAGCGCGCTGGAATCGACTGCCTCGCCGCCGACCGCTCCAACCCGGCCTTCGCCGCGAACTGCTCGAGCGCACCGCTGAACGTGCTGAACAAGGAGCACCCGGACTCGGTCGCGACCATGCAGGTCAAGTACACGATCCCGAAGTACTCCGACCTCACCGCGGCAGACCGTGACGCCGCCTACAAGGTCGGTGACGACGCGCGCGCGGCCGGCCTGCAGGTCGAACTCATCGGTTCCATCACCCAGGATCCGGGCGGCTCCAGCGGCGCCTCGGAGATGATCGGCATCGCGGTGGCGCTGGTGGTCATGGTGATCGCGTTCGGCGCGATCGTGGCGGCCTTCGTGCCGATCCTCACCGCGCTGGTCGGTGTCGGCACCGCCATCTCCGTCATCATGTTCGGCACCCACTGGCTGACCGTGCCGACCTTCACCCCGATCCTGGCCTCCATGATCGGCCTGGCGCTGTCCATCGACTACGCCATGTTCATCGTCTCCCGGTACAAACACGAACTGGCCGTGTCGAATTCGCCGGAGGAGGCCGCGGGCACCGCGGTCGGCACCGCGGGCTCGGCCGTCATCTTCGCCGGTCTGACCGTCATCATCGCGCTGGCCGGTCTCACCTTCGTGAAGGTCAGCTTCCTCACCTCGATGGGTATCTTCGGCGCCGTCTCCGCGGCCATGGCGGTGCTGGTGGCCGTCACCCTGATGCCCGCGCTCATGGGCGCGTTCGGCCGCTTCCTGTTCAAGCCGAAGCTGCCGCTGGTCGCCCAGCACGATCCCGAGGACGACTCGTCGGTCACCAACGGCCAGCGTTTCGCCCGTCTCATCGGCAAGGCGCCCGCGCTGACCCTCGGCATCTCCGTGGTGCTGCTCGGTCTGCTCGCCGCCCCCGCGGTGAATCTGCAGCTGGGTCTGCCCGGCGGCGACTCGATGCCGCACGACAGCACCATCCGCAAGGCGTACGACCTGCAGACCGAGGGCTTCGGCGAGGGCTCGAACGGCACGCTGATGGTGGTGGTCGACCTCAGCAAGACCCCGGAGAACCAGCGGACCGATGCGCTGAACGCGTTGCGCGACAAGCTGGCCCACTACCCGGGCATGGACTACCTGACGGTGGCCCAGCACAGCCAGGACGGTCAGGCCGCCATGTTCACCGGCGTCCCGCACGCCGGGCCGAACAACAAGGAGACCAAGGACCTGGTCAAGGACGCCCGCAACGCGGAGTCCGAGCTGAAGTCCCAGTACGGCATGGAATACGGCATCACCGGCACCACCGCGATCTTCGCGGATGTGTCGCAGGCCCTGCTGGTCAAGATCATCCCGTATCTGGCGATCGTGGCCGGCGCGGCATTCATCCTGCTGCTCTTGGTGTTCCGCTCGATCCTGGTCCCGCTGACCGCCGCGCTCGGCTTCCTGCTCTCCATGGCGGCCACCTTCGGCGCGACCGTGCTGATCTTCCAGGACGGCAAGTTCGGCCTGGTCGAACCGCACCCGCTGGTCAGCTTCCTGCCGATCATGTTGATCGGCTTGGTATTCGGCCTCGCCATGGACTACCAGGTGTTCCTGGTGACCCGCATGCGTGAGGAGTACGTGCACGGCAAGTCCGCCAAGGAAGCCATGATCAGCGGCTACCACCACGGCGCCCGGGTCGTGACCTCCGCGGCCATCATCATGATCTCGGTCTTCAGCGCGTTCATGCTGCAGGACAACGTGGTGGCCAAGTCCATGGGCTTCGCGATGGCGGCGGGCGTCTTCTTCGACGCCTTCATCGTCCGCATGGTGCTCATCCCGTCGCTGCTCGCCCTGCTGGGCGACTCGGCGTGGTGGATCCCCAAGTGGCTGGATCGCATCCTCCCCGACAT
Organism: Nocardia sp. CA-136227; assembly: GCF_050955695.1. Classification (NCBI taxonomy): domain Bacteria; kingdom Bacillati; phylum Actinomycetota; class Actinomycetes; order Mycobacteriales; family Nocardiaceae; genus Nocardia; species Nocardia sp. CA-136227. The sequence goes on along the minus strand of NZ_CP192081.1, from coordinate 240,345 downwards.
CGACGTGGAGGGCGCCAAGCTCACCGAGCTGAAGCAGTCCACCGTCCCCGCCGAGGCGAAGGAACACGCCACGATCGGCTGATCGACGCGTTGAATGCTCGGCCCCCACCCGGATTCCGGGTGGGGGCCGAGTTCGTCTGCGCGCCTTGGTCGTCAGCGCAGGAAGCGGACGGCGGTGTTGCGGAGCGCGATGCCGGCGGCGGTGCCGGGAACCATGAGGGCGGTGGCGGCGCGGAAGCCGCGCTGCTTGGGTTCGACGAGCTTGCGGTGGCGGCGCTCGTAGGACGCCAATGCCTGCCGGGGGTCGTCGGGGGTGCGGGTGAGTTCCTCGGCCAGGATGTGCGCGCCCGCGATGGCGAGGGTGGAGCCGTCGCCGAACAGGGAGAGCGAGGATCCGGCGTCGCCGAGCAGGGCGATGCGGCCGATCGACCAGTGCGGCAGGCTGATTCGGCTCACCGAGTCGAAGTAGATGTCGTCGGCGGCCTGGAGTTGGTCGAGGAGACCGGTGAAGATGCCGGTGCGGCCGGCGAAGGCGGCTGCCACCAGGCGTTTGTGCTGCGCGAGGTCTCGGTGGTCGAAGCCGGGAACGGCCGCCTGCCGGAACATGAAGGCGGCCACGGCTTTCCCGTTGGACGGGTGGACGGTGATCGCGCGGCCCGGCCGGTTGAACATGACCACCTCACGTTCGTCGTCGAAGACCCGGTCGACGGGCAGGGTGGCGGCGTACATGCCCATATGCCGGATGAATCCGGCCTCGTCGCCGAAGACCAGCCGCCGGACGTTCGAATGCAGGCCGTCGGCTCCGATCACATAGTCGTAGCGGCCGGTGCCGCCGCTCTCGAAGCGGATATCCACCCCGCCCGCATCCTGCGCGATCGCCGAGATCGACTCTCCCCAACGGACTTCGGCCTTGTCACGGGCCGCACCGAGCAGGATCCCGGCCAGGTCCGCCCGAGCGACCTCCACCTCCCGGTCCCCCGCCCCGCCCTGAAAAGCGCTGAGCCGCAACCCCGACCGCTTCCTGCCGGTCTCGTCCACGAAGCTCATCCGATCCACAGCCGAGGCCGCCGCCCGCAGCGCCGGCATCACCCCCATGGCTTCCACGACCTCTACCGCGGGCCCCTTCACATCGATCGGGTTCCCGCTCGACCGCTGCTTGCGCGCCCGCTCGACCACGGTCACGTCGAACCCGTTGCGCACCAGCCAATACGCCAGCGTCGCCCCCGCGATCCCCGCCCCGGAGATCAGCACGGCCTTGCTCATCGTCATCACCTCCATCCGAAGTGGACGATTTTCGTCCACTTTTCAGACGGTACAGTAACCGGAAGAATTTCGTCCACTTAATCCCGGAGGTGAGGACAACGGCCGAGCTCAGGTCCGACGCCCGCAACAACCGCGACCAGATCCTGGCCGCCGCCCAGCTCGTCTTCCGGGAGCAGGGCACCAATGTCTCCATGAAGGACATCGCCGACGCCGCCGGAGTAGGCGTCGGCACCCTCTACCGCCGTTTTCCCGACCGCGGCGCCCTCATCACCGCCGCCGCCCACTCCTACCTCTCGGCCCTCTCCGACCTGGCCGCCACCGCGGAACGCGAAGCCCCCACCCCCTTCGAAGCCCTCACCCGCCTCCTCCGCGCCTGCGCCGAACTCCGTCTCGGCGCCCTCGCCGCCGCCATCGAACCCACCCTCCACGCCGACATCAAGGCCGACCCCGCCCTCACCGAAGTCCGCGCCACCATCACCGACCGCATCGCCCGCCTCACCACCCAGGCCCACGACGACGGCACCCTCCGCCCCGACGTCACCTCAGCCGACATCGGCCGCCTGATGACCCTCCAGATCTACGCCACCCCCGACGAGCCCTACCCCACCGCCGTCAACCGAGTCGTCGACCTCCTCCTCAACGGTCTCCGCCCCTGAACAAGAAAGCCCCGCACCGGTTTCCCAGTGCGGGGATCACATTTCGCGGGCGTTGATCCAGCGGGTGACGGAGGGCAGGGCGGCGAGGATGACCACGCCGAGATAGAGGGCCATGAGGCCGAGAACCCAGGCCAACAGAAGAGGGCTCGTGGGCACGTGCTTCTGCCACTCGAGCACCTGCTCGGCGAAAAGCGGAACGAAGCCGAGAATGACCAGGACTCGGCCAACCGCCGTACGACGCAGCAGCAAGATGCCGCCGGGGATCAGTAGCAAGGCAGCGATCGGGCCGCACACCATCGACGGCAGCACCCCCATGAGCTTCCGCATCTCATCCGAGTAGCTCCACCACAGGTGGTACTGCGCAGCACTTCCCAACGCCGTCAGCAACCCGAACCCGAGAGCCGCGACACCCGCGAGAACCCCGGCGGCGCTGTCCACACGCGGCGGCACCTGCTGCGCGGGATACCAGTAGGGCTGGCCAGGCTGGTTGTACGGGTAGGACATCGAAGCCTCCAGGCTGCTCGTTCGCACGGAAAGTCCTGCGTTGCAAGCAATCCTGCGAGCCAACGCTTAAGCAAACCTTTTCGTCCGGATAACGACCTACGGCACGGGAGGATCTTGGTTCTCACCGCTGGGCGGAAGCCAGGGTTGGTCCCCAGGCGGCAGTTCACCACTGATCACCCCGAGATCCGCACGCGCGCATTCGTAGAACTCATTCCGCCGACGCCCCATCTCCGAGTACTGGCGGACATACTCCGCATGGTCGATGGCGTGGCCCCGCGCAGGCCAACCGAGCTCCCACGCCGCACGATTCCACGCCCGTGCCGCAGCAACAGCACCGGGCGAGCCGAGCAGCAGGACCGCTTCCCACTTGACGGTCTTCTCAGCCTCTGCCTCCGCCAGTGCTTTCAGCCCGACTTCTATGTCCATCGGTTGCGCCACAGCTGGATAGCCGCGGGCCGCCGCCAACCGATATGACACCTGCACGTATTGCTTCAGCGCGTTCGCGAACTCGCTGTACGCCGCCAACCGCTTGTCATCCCACCGCACGTCCTGGGCCCGTCGCCATTTCGCCCGCTCCGTCGATGCCGTCACGATGAACGTCGATCCAGCGCCCAAAACCACCGCCACCAGCGTAAGTACCTGCTGCACAACCGGATTCACTGCTCCAGTCTGAGCTCATGCGGGTCCTGGGAGCCACGGCATTTCCTGCGACTGGAAGCCAAGGTCCGGCGATGCGTTCACGCAGGCGGCTCGAAATAGAAGGAGCCCCTCACCTGTACAGGTGAGGGGCTCCTCAGCGGTGGCGGAGGGATTTGAACCCTCGGAGGGGGGTTACCCCTCACACGCTTTCGAGGCGTGCTCCTTAGGCCGCTCGGACACGCCACCGGTGGTGACTTTACAGGAGGACCCGGCGGAATCCGAAATCGGCTGGAGAGGGGGCTAGGGGCGGTGGGATTGGAAGAAAGAGTCCAGGAGGGCGGCGCATTCGGGTTCGAGGACGCCGGCTCGGACTTGGGGGCGGTGATTGAGACGTCGGTCACGGACCACGTCCCAGAGGGAGCCGACGGCGCCGGTCTTGGGTTCCCAGGCGCCGAAGACGACGCGGGAGACTCGGGAGAGGACCAGGGCGCCGGCGCACATGGTGCAGGGCTCGAGGGTGACGGCGAGGGTCGCGCCCTCGAGCCGCCAGCCGTCGCCGTGGACCCGGGCGGCGGCGCGCAGGGCGAGGACTTCGGCGTGGGCGGTGGGATCCCCCAGGGCTTCACGGGCGTTGGCGGCGCGCGCGAGTTCGCGGCCGTCGGCATCGAAGACGACCGCGCCGACGGGGACGTCGCGCGGGTCGGCCGCGGCCGCGGCGGCGATGGCGGCTCGCATCATCGCCTCATCGGCGGCGAGCGAGCCGGTCAACGCGGGAGCTTGTCCAGGACCGCCGAGAACTCGTTGGCGAAGCCGAGGCGCTGGGCGACCATGCCGAGCTGCTCGTCGGGGTACAGGTCGGTCTCGGCGAGGATGACCGCCAGCACCGGCTCGGGCAGGCCGAGGTCGGAGAGGACGCCGAGGTCGCCCTCTTCCCACGGTTCGACGTCGTCGATCTCGTCGGGGTCGATGTCGGGGACCTCGACATTGAGTTCCTCGAGTACGTCGACCGCGATGTCGTAGTCGATGGCAGCGGTGGCGTCCGAGATCAGGATGCGGCTACCGGTCGGGCCGGGGCGCAGGATGATGAAGAACTCGTCGTCGACGTCGATCAGGCCGAACACCGCGCCGGAACTGCGCAGCGCGCGCAACTCGTCTTCGGCCGCGGACAAACTGGTCAGGGACGCGTCGCTCAGCGGCGTCACCTTCCAGTTGGCTTCCTCACGGACAACGGCCACCGCGAACCCTTCCACGTCGTCGAAGTCGTCCGACGCCGCCCTGTTCGTGCTCGAGCGTTGTGCTGCCATGCGCGCAACGGTAGTCCGCTTCGGGGGAAATGTTGAAGTCGTATGCGAATCTGATCGCATGACGGGCACTTCGAAACCAGCTGTCTGCGTCCTGGGTACCGGTTTGATCGGCGGTTCGGTCCTGCGGGCCACCGCCGCCGGCGGCTACGAGGCCTTCGGCTACAACCGGTCCGAGGTCGGCGCCAAGGCCGCCCGGATGGACGGCTACGACGTGATCAGCGACGTGGAGGCAGTGTTGTCGCGCGCCGCGGAACGCGACGCGCTGATCGTGATCGGCGTGCCCATGCCCGCCATCGACGCGGTGCTCTCCGATGTGAAGACCTACGCCCCCGACTGCGTGCTCACCGACGTGGTGAGCGTGAAAGCCCCGGTCGCGGCCGCCGTCCAACGCCACGAACTGAGCGCCCGCTACGTGGGTGGTCACCCGATGGCCGGGACCAGCGAATCCGGTTGGGCCGCATCCACTCCCGACCTGTTCAAGAACGCCGCCTGGGCGGTCAGCGTGGACCCGGGCGTGCACGCCGACAACTTCCGGCGCGTCGCCCAGCTCGCCCTGGACTGCGGCGCGGTGGTGGTCCCCGTGCTGGCGGTGGAACACGACCGCGCGGTCGCCCGCATCTCGCACCTACCCCACGTGCTCGCGGAAGCTCTCGCCATCGAAGGCGCCAACGGCGGCCCGCTGGCGCTCGGCCTCGCGGCGGGCTCCTTCCGCGACGGCACCCGCGTCGCCGCCACCTCCCCCGAACTGGTCCGCGCCATCTGCGAACCCAATGCCGCGGCCCTGCTGGACGTCCTGGACGACACCCTCGAGGTGCTCACCCAGGCCCGCGACAGCCTGCGCGCCAACGGCACCCTCGCCGAACTGACCGAGGCCGGTCACGACGCCCGCACCGACTACGAGGACAACGAGCGCTGGCCGATCACCGACATCAGCCTGGGTGAGCGCAACTGGCTCACCAAGCTCATCGACGCCGGGCGCGCCGGCGGCGTTCTCACCTCACTGGACTGACCGGGATCAGATCCGTTCGGCCAGGCCCGGATAGTCGAGGAGGAATCCGTCCTGGTCGACGGTGACGGTCGCCGAGGACACCGGGGACAGCACGTGGATGCCGTCCGGCCCGCTGCTGTACGTGAGACTGGCCTCCTGCACCTGCAGGTCCGGTAGCCGCACGTAGACGACCGGAACCTGCACGTCCTCGCTCGCCCGGGCCAGCCCGTAGCGGCGGATCGGGAGCGTGTTGAAGAACGGGCTCAGCACCACGTCCACGTCCAGCGCCCCGCCGAAGGTGGAGCGCACATGGGTGTTTCCGGCGTCGATCAGCCAGTAGTCCTCCTCGTCGCGCGCGATCGAGGCGTGGCGTTCGCCGGTGGCCAGGGTGCTGCGCAGCGACAGCCGCTTGGTGACCCCGGATTCGTCGGTGACCAGGTCGTAGGACGCGCTGAACGCGGGATGGTCCTCGCAGTCGCCGGCGATGATCCGGCCCGCGGCGCGAATCCGGTTGCCGCTCAGCACCACCCGCACCGACTCCATGCGTGAGGCGTTGTGTGCGCGCCAGGTGAGAATGGCCGGCCACCGCTTCGCTCCCGGCTTGGCGTCCTCACTCCCGTTATCCGTCACGCCTATAACCGTAGTTGCAGGCCCCGGCTCGTCCGAGATCCCCGGCCGGTATCACTCCCGGGACCGGACATCGTGATCAACATGCAATGGTGCGGAGCGGTTCTCGGCGTTTCCGCACGCCAACGCCCGCCGATCGATCGCCCGAGTGATAGCGACCGGCTCTGGAAGTCCGGCCCTGTCGGGCGTTGCGCTCGATGTGGATGAGGGGACTCGAGTAACGTGCTCTGCGGCACGGGGACTCCGGGGTGAAAGGGACTGTTGTGACGGGCGCGCGGATGGTCGGCCTGTTCGCCGGCATCGGCGGGCTGGAACTCGGGCTCGCGGCCCACGGGTGGCGCAGTGAACTGCTCTGCGAGATCGATACGGGTGCGCAGGCCGTGCTGGCAGCGCATTTCCCCGGCGTGCCACTGCATTCGGACGTGACCAAGCTGCGCGCGCTGCCGTCCGGGATCGAGCTGGTGGCGGCCGGATTCCCGTGCCAGGACCTGTCCCAGGCCGGGCGCACGGCCGGAATCACCGGTTCCCGTTCGGGTTTGGTGGACGAGGTGTTCCGGCTGGTCAAGCGCCGGCGGGGACCCCGCTGGCTGCTCATCGAGAACGTGCCGTTCATGCTGCAACTCGGCGGCGGCGCGGCCATGCGCCACATCACCGACGCGCTCACCGAACTCGGCTACACCTGGGCCTATCGCGTGGTCGACGCGCGCGCCTTCGGGCTGCCGCAGCGGCGGGAGCGGGTGCTGATGCTGGCGTCCCGCACCGAGGATCCGCGGCCCATCCTGTTCGGGACCGACGCGGGCCCGCGGGAGGTCGGCGATCCGGCGCACGATCCGTGCGGCTTCTACTGGACCGAGGGCAATCGCGGACTGGGCTGGGCCGTGAACGCGGTGCCCACCTTGAAGGGCGGTTCGGGCCTCGGCATCGCCAGCCCGCCCGCGGTCCGGCTGCCGTCGGGGGAACTGGTGACGCCGGGCATCACCGACGGGGAGCGGTTGCAGGGCTTCGACCGCGACTGGACCACGCCGGCGCTGGAGGTGCCGGGCGTGCGCCCCGGGCATCGCTGGAAGCTGGTCGGCAACGCGGTGAGCGTGCGCATGGCCGAGTGGATCGCCGGGCGCGTCACCAACCCGGCCGACGACCCGATCCCCGACGGCGAACCGCTGACCCGCCGCAGCTGGCCGACCGCGGCCTGGGGGCATCGCGGGGAGGTCCGGCGGGTTCCGGTGTCCACCTGGCCGGTTCACGCGCCGTACGAGGACCTGCGCTGGTTCCTCGACGATCCCCGGCTGCTGTCGGCCCGGGCGACCGCCGGATTCCTGCGCCGCACCCAGATGGGATCGCTGCGCTTCCCGGAGGGCTTCCTCGACGATGTCGAGAACCATCTCGAGCGTATGGGAGGCGCTCCCGTCAAAGCCGCGTGATCCTTGCCCGGCGCACCGGCCGCGGCAAGGATGGCCGGATGACGGATGCGCGGCCGGGCACCGATGCGGCGACCAGCGCCCGCATGGCCAAGCAGCGCCGCGTGGGGACGAAGCCGGAGCTGGCCCTGCGGCGGGAATTGCATCGGCGCGGTGAGCGCTACTTCGTGGACCGGGCGCCGCTGCCGGGACTGCGGCGGCGCGCGGATCTGGTGTTCCCGCGGCGGAAGGTGGCGGTCTATGTGGACGGGTGCTTCTGGCACAGCTGCCCGCAGCACGCGACCCGGCCGAAGAACAATGCCGACTGGTGGGCCGAGAAGCTGGCCGGGAACGTGGCGCGCGACCGCGACACCGATGCCCGGCTGGTGGCCGCGGGCTGGACCGTGGTGCGGGTGTGGGAACACGAGGCCGCCGAATCGGCTGCCGACCTGGTGATGACCGCTTTGTCGCGCCAGCTGTGAGGTCGCTGTCAGTACATGGGCGACAATGGACTGGTGACCGGACCACCCGACCAGTCCGGATGGAACGAATAACTGCCGGGCAGGGCAGTCCGAGTGAGCGAGGCCAGCGAAAGCGAGCGCGGTGATGCCAACCGAGCAGAAACTAGCCGAGGCGGCTCCGAGCACGACCGTGCTCCAGCCACGATGGCGACGGGCACTGCGATGGTTCATCGCGATCTTGATCGCGGTCGCCGGACTCGGTTACTCCTCCTGGGTCCTGGAATTCATCCTGCCCATCCAGAGCAACCCGACCAACACCTTCCTCAGCCAGCTGGCCGAGAAGGGCGCACCGTTCCGCTGGGTCTTCACGACCGGTGACACCGTCTCCGGCTCGCTGCTGGTGGTGGCGGGACTGGGCGGCGTGCTGCTGTTCTCGCGGCGGCTCTACTCCACCATCGGCTGGGTGGCGCTGGCCTGCTTCGGCGCGGCCACCATCGCGGACGCGCAGTGGCCGATCGTGCCCGACGAGCCGGGCGCGCCCAAACGCTATGTGGACACCGGGCTGTTCCCGCAGCTGCACCAGATTCACGCGCTGACCAGCACCCTGGCCGTCTTCTCCATCTACATCGCGATGATCGCGTTCACGGTGGCCGCGTTCAAGTACCGGCGCTGGCCGATCCTGCGGCACACCGGGCTGTGGATTCTGATCGTCGGCTCGGTGGTGACGGCGTGGATGCTGATCGCCGACAACCTGCCCGGCAACTACGGCCTGGGCATCGCGCAGCGCATCCAGGTCGGGGCCATGTCCCTGTGGCTGGTGGCACTGGCCGTGCAAATCGTTGTGGCCGAACGCGATTCCGGGACGCCGTCCCGGCACCGGCGCACCGCGCGCTCGTCCGGCCGCTGACCGCCCGCAGCGGTTAGGGTCGGATCGTGACCAGCGACGCGCACCTCGCCGACACCGCCGCCCAGCTCGACACCGTCGCCGCCGCGACCGAGCGCCTGCTCCCCGCGGTCGCCGCGCTGAGCGAGGCCGACCTCGTCGACCCCTCCCTGCTGCCCGGCTGGACCCGCGGCCATGTGCTCGCGCACCTCTCCCGCAATGCCGACAGCCTGGTCAACCTGCTGCTGTGGGCCCGCACCGGCATCGAAACCCCGCAGTACGCAAGCCAATACCTCCGAGACTCCGATATCGAGGCCGGTGCGCCGCGCCCGCTGCGCGACCAACTCGAGGACCTCACCGCCTCCGCCGAACGCTGGCTGACCCTGGCCCGGGCCATGCCCGCCGACAGCTGGACCGCCACCGTCCGCAACCGCATGGGCGGCGAGATCCCCGCGATGCGCGTCATCTGGATGCGCCTGCTGGAGGTGGAGATCCACCACGTCGACCTGAACATCGGCTACACCCCCGCCGACTGGCCCGAGGAGTTCACCACCCGCCTCCTCGCGCAGTCCCTGAGCGAGGTGAAGCCCGCCGACGACGCGGGCTTCACGGTCACCGCCACCGACACCGGCTTCACCGGCGCAGTGGGCGCCCAGGGCCCCGAAATCACCGGCCCAGCCGCGTCCCTGGCGGCCTGGCTCATCGGCCGCTCCCCCGGCGCCGACCTCACCGGCGATCTCCCCGCCCTCGCCGCCTGGAAGTAGCCGCACCCACCAAAAGCCAAGTGCCCCACACCGTTTGGTGTGGGGCACTTGTTTGTGCGCCCGAAGGGATTCGAACCCCTAACCTTCTGATCCGTAGTCAGATGCTCTATCCGTTGAGCTACGGGCGCATGTCTATTCAAATGTCCACCCGGCGTACCGGGCGGTGGCGGAGGCGAGAGGATTTGAACCTCCGGTCCCCGTGAAGGGACAACTCATTAGCAGTGAGTCCCATTCGGCCGCTCTGGCACGCCTCCTGGTGCCCCTCTTCGAGGGCGCCGGTTCCTTTCGAACCGCCGGGACAGAAGATTACACAGCGGGTGACCAATAGGCCAAATCGGCTGGTCAGCGTAGGTGCGAGTCGAACCATTCGTAGATTCTGGTCTGTGCGTCGAGCACGGAGACGTCGTCGACGGCGGCGGGGTCGAATCCGGGTTGGTCGGGGCGGTGGTGGAGACCGGGGTAGGTGACCACCAGGGTGGCGACGTCGGCGCGGGCGGCGGCCTCGCGGAGGCGGTCCACCTGATCGGGCGGCGTGCGCGGGTCGTCCTCGCCGAAGAGGCCGAGCCAGGGGGCCTGGAAGGCGGGCGCGGCGGCGAGCAGGGCGACGGCCTGCTCGTTGAGGGGCGTTTCGATGCCGGGGGCGGCGACGCTGACGGCCGCGCCGACGCGGCGGTTGGTGGCGACCAGGGCGGCGGCGGTGCCGGCGGAGTCGAAGCCGAGGACGCCGATGCAGTCGCGGAAGACGCCGTGTCCGGTGAGCCACTCGAAGCAGGCGTCGAAGTCGGCGAAGAGGTCGTCGCCGAAGACGCGGTCGACGAGGCTGCCGTTGGCGGGGCGGTGGAACAGATCGGGGGCGATGACGGTCCAGCCGTCGGCGGCGAGCGCTCGCATGAGTTCCAGCAATGGCTCGGTGAATTCACGTGATTCGTGCAACACCACGATGCCGCCACGCGTGTGTCCCTCGGGTTCGAGCACGGTCAGCGCTATCGCGGTGGTGTCGTGCACAGGGGCCAGTTCTCGATAGATGCCCGACATAGGGCCACTGTAGTTGCGCTAGGTAAAAACGGGATAAATCTTTCCGCCGGTCAGGAGGGCCGGAGATATTCCAGCCGAGTGCGATTCGAGCCCGGCTCGGGGCTGGCGAGCAAACCCCGGCCGACGTTCGCGCGAACCGGGCGGCACCCCCGGGCGACCCCGCCGGCACTGGACATAGGGTGGAGGGGTGAGCGCGCACATTCGCCCGGACCTCGATGCCATCCCGGCGTACGTCGCCGGCAAGACCCACCCCGGCGCGGTGAAGCTGGCCAGCAATGAGACCACCTTCCCGCCGCTGCCGTCGGTGACCAAGGCCATTGCCGAGGCGGTCGAGCTGTCCAACCGGTACCCGGACAACCACGCCATCGAATTGCGCGGCGCCATCGCGGATTTCCTGGGCGTGGAGCTGGAGAACGTGGCGGCCGGCTGCGGCAGCGTCGCGCTCTGCCAGGAGCTGGTGCAGATCACCTGCCGCAACCCCGACGACGAGGTGCTGTTCGCGTGGCGCTCGTTCGAGGCGTACCCGATCGTCACCCAGGTGGCGGGCGCGAAGGCGGTGCAGGTGCCGCTGGACGATGAATTCACCCACGACCTGGACGCTTTGGCGGCGGCGATCACCCCGAAGACCCGCGTGGTGTTCGTGTGCAACCCGAACAATCCGACCGGCACCGCGCGCGACCGGGCCGAGATCGTGGAGTTCCTCGACAAGGTGCCCTCCGACGTCCTGGTGGTGCTGGACGAGGCGTACTTCGAGTACGTGCGGATGCCCGCCGAGGACTTCCCGGACGGCGTCGAACTGGGCCGCACGCGCCCGAATGTGCTGGTGCTGCGGACGTTTTCGAAGGCGTACGGCCTGGCGGGGCTGCGCGTCGGCTACGCGGTCGGCGCGCCCGAGGTGATCACCGCGCTGATGAAGGTGCACATCCCGTTCAGCGTGAGCCGGGTGGCGCAGGCGGCGGCCATCGCGTCGCTGGAGGCGCGGCCGGAGCTGATCGAGCGCACCGATGCGGTTGTGGCCGAACGGGATCGCATGCGCGCCGCGCTGCTGGCGGCGGGCTACCGGGTGCCGCCGAGTCACGCCAACTTCGTCTGGCTGCCGCTGGGCGACCGCAGCGCCGAATACGGGGCGGCCAGCACCGAGGCGGGGGTCATCATCCGGCCCTACGGCGCGGACGGCGTGCGCGTCACGGCGGGCGATCCGCACGAGAACGACGCGTTCCTGGAGTTCGCCACCGATCCGGCGACGATCGCGCGCTTCATCTAGAACACGTTCCTGTTAGGGTCGGCACGCGCCTCGAATCCACACCGGCGCAACCGAAGACCTGACAGGGGGCGCCGCCGCATGCCGTTCGTGACGACCGAAGACGGGGCGAAGATCCACTATCGCGACACCGGCGGCGACGGCCCGGCGGTGCTGCTGATGCACGGCTTCTTCCAGGACACCGAGATGTGGGCCGCCCAGGAGGCGTCCCTGGCCCCGGACTACCGGATCGTCACCATCGACGCGCGCGGCCACGGCCACACCGAGGACCCGGCCGAGCCGTTCGACAACTGGCGATTGGCCTGGGACGCATGGGCTGTCATCGATCACCTCGGCCTGGACCGGCTGGTCGTGGGCGGCCTGCTGCAGGGCGGCTGGGTCGGCATGCGCATGGCGCTGCTGCAGCCCGCGCGGGTGCGCGGCCTGGTCCTGATCGGCACCCGGGCCGACGCCTACGACGACGCGGAATCCGTTGGCTTCGAGATGATCATCATGAACCAGTGGATCCTGGGCGACGTCCCGTTGGAGCCCATCGCCACCCCGATCGCGGTGCAGATGATCGGCGGCACCCGCGAACAGCGCCGCTACTGGCTCGACAAGTGGAACGCCGCGGACCGCCGTCGGCTCGAGCAGGCCGGTCGCTGCCTCATCGACCGTGAGTCCATCGTCGACCTGGTCAAGGACGTCACCGCGCCCGCGCTGCTCATGCACGGGGTGCAGGATCAGATCCACAGCCGCCGCCAGACCGAGGAACTGGCCGCGCAGCTGGGCGGTCCGACCCGGGTCGAGACCATCGAGGGACTCGGCGCGGCGCACTCGGTGCCGTTCACCCACCCCGAGGTCACCGACCCGATCATCCGCGACTGGCTCGCGAATCTGCCCGCCTAGAAAGGCGAAATGCCGACGGCCAAGGGGTGTGAAATCCCTTGGCCGCCAGCATCTTCACGCGGAAGCGGAGGGATTTGAACCCCCGGTTGCTTTCACAACGCTCGCTTTCAAGGCGAGTGCATTCGGCCGCTCTGCCACGCTTCCAAGCGGACTGATGGTAACTGATGGCGCGTGCGGTCGGCCTGCCGCTTCCGGATCGGCATAGCCGGTCACTCGAGATCGGCGGCCGGCCTGGTGTCCGCGCGGTGGTCGGCGGCCAGGTTCACCAGGTCCAGGGCCGCGGCCACCGCGGCCAGCTGCTGCGGTGTGAGCAGGTCCACGAAGAACCGGCGGACCGCGGCGACGTGGGCGGGCGCGGCGGTCCGCAGCCGGCACAGGCCCTCGTCGGTGAGCTGGGCCAGGACACCCCGGCCGTCGTCCTCGCAGGCGATCCGGCGGACCATGCGCTGCGCCTCCATACGGCGGATCTGGTGGGTGAGACGGCTGCGGGAGGACAGCACGCCGTCGGCGAGGTCGCTCATGCGCAGGGCGCGGCCGGGGGCCTCGGAGAGTTTGGTCAGGATGCGGTACTCGGCCAGGGACAGGTCGCAGTCGCGTTGCAGCTGCCGGTTGAGGTCGGACATGAGGCGCTGGCTGCCGTCCATGTAGGCGCGCCAGGCACGCTGCTGCTCCGGGGTGAGCCACCTCGGTTCGAGCGTGTTCCGGCCCGCGGCAGCGGCCACCGGCTCATTGTTGTGACGGCGTGTGATCGCCCCTCCTCAGCTCGGCGGTCCCGCGCGGTTTCCCCCCGCAGAATTCCTCCGCGTGCCCGGGCTAAACGCGGTAGGACGAGATCATGGTCCGGCTCAGTTCGTGCGGACCGCGGCAGCCCGAAAGCCCCATGGCCGCATCGAAATCCGCGAGCAGGCAGCGCAGCGCGTGGCGCACGCCGTCCGCGCCCGCCAGGCCCAGGCCGTACACCCAGGGGCGGCCGTAGAGGACGGCCTTGGCGCCCAGCGACAGCGCGATCATGACGTCGGAACCGGTGCGGATGCCGGAGTCGAAGAGCACGTCCGCGCGATCGCCGACGGTGGCCACGATGGTCGGCAGCGCGTCCAGCGCACCGACCGCCCCGTCCACCTGACGGCCGCCGTGATTGCTCACGATCACCGCGTCCGCGCCCGCGTCCACCACCTGGCGGGCGTCGTCGGGGTGCAGGATGCCCTTCACGGCGATGGGCAGTTCGGTCCAGTCCCGCAGCCGGGCCAGGTCCGCGGGGCGCAGCGCGTGATTGCCGAACAGCCCGGACCAGGTGAGCACGGCCGCGCGCAGCGCCTCCTCGCTCTCCTCCGGCGGGGCGCTCAGCTTGGCCCGGAAGACCGGGTCGGACAGGTAGTTGGCGATGCCCTGGCCGTGCAGGAACGGCAGGTGGCCGTGCTGGAGATCGCGGGGTCGCCAGCCCAGCGCGGGGGTGTCGGCGGTGACGACGATGGCCTTGGCGCCGGACTTCTCGGCGCGTTCGACGAAGGAGCGGGCCAGCTCCATGTCATTGGGCCAGTACAGCTGATACCACCAGGCCCCGGCCCGGGCGCCCACCTCCTCGATGGTGGAGGAGGCGGCGGTGGACAGGCACATGCCGATGCCCAGTTCCTTGGTGACGTCGGCGACGAAGGTCTCGCCGCGCTCGCGCAGCAGACCCAGCACGCCGACCGGCGCGGTGAGAATCGGTGCGGCCAACCGGGTTCCGAGCACCTCGACCGAGTGGTCGCGCGCGCCGGGCCCGCTCGCGCCGCGCAGCACGCGCGGCAGCAGCCGGTACTTCTCGAAGGCGGCGAGATTGGCGTGCGCGGTGCGTTCGGAGGACGCGCTGCCCGCCACATAAGCGAAGGCCGCCGGATCCAGCACTTCCCGAGCCCGCTCTTCCAGGCCCGCCGCGGTCATCGGGAGCGCCGGGACAGCGCCCGCCAGACCGGCGAGATAGATCTCGTTCTGGAAGTCGACGAAACTGCTCATGCCCCGGAACGCTAGTACCTTCGACCCGGCTGCGTATCGGGTCGAAATTACTCGGGGACTATCGGCGGTTTCGGACGCGGACCAGGGCGCGCGGGGCGTCGTTGGCGACGAATCCGGACATCGCCATGGCGGCCAGGATGACCATGCCGCCGAGAACGGTCAGGGTGGTGATCATGGAATCTCCTTTCGAAACCCTCCACACACACGGTGCCGGTCGAAGCTGAGAGAATGCTGTACCGCGCCCGAGGGTGGCCTGACAGTAATCGGTGCGGCTCGGTCGTAGGCTCGTTTTCATGTATGCGGTGACACTCGACGGTTTCGGTGGGCCAGAGGTCATGAAATGGGCGCAGGTGGACGACCTGCCCGCGCCCGGACCGGGCGAAGTGGCGATCGATGTGACGGCCGCGGGGGTGAACCGCGCGGACCTGCTGCAACGGCAGGGCCTGTATCCCCCGCCGACCGGCGCGAGCGAGATCCTGGGCCTGGAGGTGTCCGGGACCGTCGCGGAAGTCGGTCCCGGCGTACGGGATTGGCGGCCCGGCGATCGGGTGTGCGCGCTGCTGGCCGGCGGCGGCTACGCCGAACGGGTGAACGCGCCCGCCTCCCAGCTGCTGCCGGTACCCGACGGCCTGGACGTGGCCGCCGCGGCCGCGCTGCCCGAGGCGGCGGCCACCGTGTGGTCCAACCTGGTGATGACCGCGGGCCTGCACAGCGGGCAGTTGCTGCTGATTCACGGCGGCGGTAGCGGTATCGGCACGCACGCCATCCAGGTGGCGCGGGCGCTGGGCGCGCGGGTCGCGGTGACGGCCGGATCGCAGTTCAAGCTGGATCGATGCGCGGAATTGGGCGCGACGGTGCTGATCAATTACCGCGAGCACGATTTCGTGACCACGCTGCACAGCGAATATCCCGGCGCCGACATCATTCTCGACAATATGGGCGCGTCCTATCTGAAGCGCAATGTCGAGGCGCTCGCCGAGGACGGGCACCTGGTGGTGATCGGCATGCAGGGCGGCGTGCAGGCGGAACTGAATCTGGGCGTGCTGCTGGGCAAGCGGGGCTCGGTGCACGCCACCAATCTGCGCCGCCGCCCCGAGCACGGGCGCGGGTCGAAGGCGGAGATCATCACCGAACTGCGCCGCCACCTGTGGCCGTTGATCTCCGACGGCACGGTGGCGCCGGTGGTGTCGGCCGAGGTTCCGGTGACCGAGGTGGCGCGGGCGCACCGGCTGCTGGACTCCGAGGAGACCGTCGGCAAGGTGATCCTGCAGATCCGCGAGGTCTAGGGCCTAGGTGTCGAGGGCGGCCAGCGCGCGGCCGAGCTGGTCGATCTCGAAAGTCGTTGTGTAGGGCGCGAGTCCGATGGTCACCGCGCCGCCCTCGTCATTGACGCCCAGGGCGTCGAGCAGGCGGCTGCCGCCGTGGGAGCCGCTCAGCGTGCCGATGCGGGCGTCGGCCAGCTTGGCGGAGACCTTCTCCGCCTGCATGCCCGAGATGGTGAAGCTCACCGTCGGGATGCGGGTGGAGGCGCGGCCGATCACGGTCAGATTGGGGATGGTGTCCAGCACCGCCATCAGATGCTCGAAGAGCTGATCGTGGTAGTCCTGCAGCGAGGTGATCGACATCTCCAGGCGTTCGCGGCGGGTGCCGGTGGCGCGCTCGTCCAGCGAGGCCAGGTAGTCGATGGAGGTGGTGAGCCCGGCCAGCAGCGCGTACTGGTGACCGCCCACCTCGAGCCGTTCCGCGCCCTTGGCATAGGGATTCAGCGACATGGACGGAATCCGGTCCAGGAAGGCCGGATCGCGGAAGACCAGCGCGCCGATCTGCGGGCCGCCCCAGGCCGGTGCGCTCAGGGCGATCACGTCGGCATTGAGTTCGTCGATGTCGATGAGCGCGTAGGGCGCGGCGCCGAAGCAGTCGGCGACCAGCAGGCCGCCGACCTCGTGCACGCGGTCCGCGGCCACCCGGACCGCGGGCGCGGAGCCCACGATGGGTGAGGCCGCGGTCAGCGCGACCAGGCGGGCGGTGGGTCCGATGAGTTCCTCGAACTGCCAGGCCGGCATCTCGCAGGTCTCGATCTCGACCTCGGCCCAGCGCACGTGCGCGCCATAGCGATTCGCGATGCGCAGCCAGGGCGCGACATTCGCCTCGTCATCCAGGCGCGACAGCACGATCCCGGTGCCCAGACCCAGCCGGGAGCTCAGCGATTCGGCCAGCCAGGCCAGCAGGACCGCGCGATCCGGGCCGAGCACCACGCCCGCCGGATCGCCGCCGACCAGATCGGCGACGGCCTCGCGCGCCGCCTCCAGGATCGCGGCGCTGCGCTTGGCCGCGCCGTGCCGATTGGAGTGCAAGAAGGCGGAGGTCCGGAAACCCGTTGAGACGGCCCGGGATACCGAATCCGGGACCAGCATGCCCGCTTGAGGGTCTAGATGGATCCAGCCGTCGCCCAGGGACGGAATCAGGCCCCGCACCCGTGCGACGTCGTAAGTCATGCTGGCCACTCTAAAGGGAGAGGGCACGACTGGGTAACGGTAGGGATGGAAGCGTCCTCCCAGAAAGGGACGACCTGCATCTACCGAACAAACTGGACGGGACGGTGTTTATATTGCCCCTCCGCTTCGCTCCGGGGCGGGTTCGCGGCCTCTGGTCCCGATTCTTCCCTCCTCCGCTCCTCCGCTTCGCTCCCCCGCTCCGTCAGTCCAGAATCGGGACGGCCGCGAACCGAGGGGTCTGGTCACACTTCGCGGCGAGTCATCGGCGTGTTACGAATCCGGGGTGGGACTTAGCGGGTTCGGGGCGGATTGGGCAGGATGGGAGACATGACGCAATCCGATGGGGTTCCGGAGAACATTGTCGTGATCGGACCCGAAGGGAAGCCGCTGTTCATCCCGGCGGCGGCCCAGATCGGCGGCGAGCCGGTGGAGATCACCGGACAGGTTGTCGGTGACGATAATTCGGGCATTCTGGACGACTCCCAGGAGAAGGAGGAGTCGCTCGCCGACATGGTGGAACAGCCCGCGAAGGTCATGCGCATCGGCACCATGATCAAGCAGCTGCTCGAGGAGGTCCGGCACGCGCCGCTGGACGACGCCTCCCGCACCCGCCTGCGCGAGATCCACCGCACCTCCATCCGGGAGCTGGAAACCGGCCTCGCCCCCGAGCTCCGCGAGGAGCTGGAGCGGCTGGCCCTGCCCTTCACCGACGAGACCATCCCCTCCGACGCGGAGCTGCGCATCGCCCAGGCCCAGCTGGTCGGCTGGCTGGAGGGACTCTTCCACGGCATCCAGACCGCCCTGTTCGCCCAGCAGATGGCGGCGCGCGCCCAACTCGAGCAGATGCGCCAGGCCCTCCCGCCCGGCATGAGCCACGGCGACCCCCGCGGACAGCAGGGCGCGGGCGGCGGTCAATACCTCTGACGCCCGGTCCTGCCGCCACGCCAGCCGGTCGGCGGCAGGTTCCGCGTGCAAAGGGAAAGCCATTAGATAAGGTCGGGTGCTGTGCCTGCTGCTGCTCCCCCCGACTCGGCGAAGACCGACGTGCGCCCGGACGCTGAGACCGTGCCGCTCGTGTCGGATTCCCAGTCCTTCGGTCGCGCCTTCAAGGATTTTCGCGACGGGTTCTCCCAGCGTGAACTATGGCTGGCATTGGGGTGGCAGGACATCAAGCAGCGGTACCGGCGTTCGGTGCTGGGCCCGTTCTGGATCACCATCGCCACCGGTTTGCAGGCCGCCGCGATGGGCGTGCTCTACGCCACACTGTTCGGGCAGTCGCTGAGTTCGTATCTGCCGTATGTGACAGTGGGTTTGATCGTCTGGAATGTGATCAATGCCAGCATTCTCGAAGGCTCGGACGTCTTCATCGCGAATGAGGGCTTGATCAAACAGCTGCCGTCGGCGCTGAGCGTGCACGTGTACCGCTTGGTGTGGCGGCAGTTCCTGTTCTTCGCCCACAACCTGATCATCTACGTGGTGATGGTGCCCGCGTTCGGGATCTGGCGGCATCTGCACTGGTCGGCGCTGCTGGCGATCCCGGCCCTGGTGCTGCTGTTCCTCAATGCCATCTGGGTGACGATCGTGTTCGGCATCTTCAGCACCCGCTATCGGGATCTGGCGCCGATCCTGGGCAGCACCACCCTGATGTTGTTCGTGCTCACCCCGGTCATGTGGAAGACCTCGGCGCTGTCGGGCACCGCCAGCGACCGGGCCAAGCTGGCCGAACTGGTACCGACCTTCCACTACCTGGAGATCGTGCGCGCGCCCCTGCTGGGCGACCCGATCCACCTCCGCAGCTGGATTGTGGTGGTGGCGATCACCGCTGTCGGCTGGATAGTCGCGATACTGGCTATGAAGAAGTTCCGTTCCCGAGTCCCCTACTGGGTGTGAAGGCTCAATGACCGACCGTGTGAGTATCGAGACCCAGAACGCGTGGGTGGAATTCCCCATCTTCGACGCCAAATCCCGATCGCTGAAAAAGGCGGTACTGGGTTCGGCCGGTGGGGCCATCGGGCGCAACCAATCCGATGTGGTGGTCGTGGAGGCGCTGCGGGATATCTCGCTGTCGCTGAAGGAAGGCGATCGCGTCGGCTTGGTCGGCCACAACGGCGCGGGCAAATCGACACTGCTGCGGTTGCTTTCGGGCATCTACGAACCGACCCGCGGCAGCGCGCGGATTCGCGGCCGGGTGGCGCCGGTCTTCGACCTCGGCGTGGGCATGGACCCCGAGGTCTCCGGTTACGACAACATCATCATTCGCGGCCTGTTCCTCGGGCAGACCCGCAAGCAGATGCTGGCCAAGATCGACGAGATCGCCGAATTCACCGAGCTGGGTGACTATTTGGCGATGCCGCTGCGCACCTACTCGACCGGTATGCGGGTGCGTCTGGCGATGGGCGTGGTGACCTCCATCGATCCGGAGATCCTGTTGCTCGACGAGGGCATCGGCGCGGTCGACGCGGAATTCATGAAGAAGGCGCGGGTGCGTCTGCAGGAATTGGTCTCGCGCTCTGGCATTCTCGTCTTCGCCAGCCATTCCAACGAGTTCCTGGCCCAGTTGTGCGACCACGCCATGTGGATCGATCACGGACAGGTGCGCATGCAGGGCGGCATCGAGGACGTGGTGCGGGCCTACGAGGGCCCGGAGGCGGGTGATCACGTGGCGCAGGTGCTGCGGGATCTGGAACGTGAACGTGAACCGGAACGGAACCCCGCATGACTGAGCCATCCACCCCCCTTTACGGCGACGAGGCCCGCATCGTCGCCATCGTGGTCACGCACAAACGCCGGGAACTGCTCGCCGAATCGCTGAAGGTGCTGAGCAGCCAGACCCGTCCGGTCGACCATCTGATCGTGGTCGACAACGGCAACGAGGCCGAGGTGGGCGAGCTGGTGAAGCAGCAGCCCATCGAATCCACCTACCTGGGTTCGGAACACAATCTGGGCGGCGCGGGCGGTTTCGCGCTCGGCATGCTGCACGCGCTCACCATGGGCGCGGACTGGGTGTGGCTGGCCGACGACGACGGCCGGCCCGAGGGCCCCGACGTGCTCGCCACCCTCTTCGACTGCGCCGAACGGCACTCGCTGGTCGAGGTGTCGCCGGTGGTCGCCGATATCGACGACCCGGACCGGCTGGCGTTCCCGCTGCGCCGCGGCGTGGTGTGGCGGCGACTGCGGTCCGAACTGGGCGACGAGGACTTCCTGCCCGGCATCGCCTCGCTGTTCAACGGCGCGCTGGTGTCCGCGACCGCCGTGGACAAGATCGGCGTCCCCGACCTGCGGCTGTTCGTGCGTGGTGACGAGGTGGAGGTGCACCGCCGGCTGGTGCGGTCCGGGCTGCCCTTCGGCACCTGCCTGCAGACCGCCTACCTGCACCCGAACGGGTCGGCCGAGTTCAAGCCGATCCTGGGCGGGCGCATGCACACCCAGTACCCGGACGATCCGGTCAAGCGGCACTTCACCTATCGCAACCGCGGCTACCTGATGGCTCAGCCGGGCATGCGCAAGCTGTTGCCGCAGGAGGTCGCCCGCTTCGGCTGGTTCTTCCTGGTGCAGCAGAAGGACCCGGCCGGGCTGATGGAGTGGCTACGCCTGCAGCGGATGGGCCGCCGGGAGCAGTTCGACAAGCCCTCGTCGTAGGGCTCGGAAAATACGTTGCGCGGACGGGGACGGCCTGACAAGGTTGTCCCCGTTCTTGTTGGGAGCCCTCGCCTCGGCGACGGCATGAGGAGAGATGGGAGGTGGAGTTACGTGACGACGGCTGTGCGGATTGCCGCGCCCGCGTTCACTCGCGCGGTGTGCGCCTCCACCTCGAATTCCCCTCGCTGAGTCCGTGATCCGGGCTCGGCCCGTCAAAGGACTCCCCCATGTCTTCGGTCGATCTCGACCTGCTCTCCCCCTACGGCTGGAACTCCGCTCTCGCCACCGACTACCGGCCGCTGCTGGGCGAAGGCCTGATTCCCGCCCGCGTGATCCGCATGGATCGCAGCGAATGCGATATCGCCGCGCCACTGCCCACCGCCGACTACCAGAGCCGTTTGACGGCCGCGGTGGTCCGCGCACAACTCCCGCGCTCGGATTCCGAGGTCAGCGGACTGTGCACCGGCGACTGGGTGGCCATCGATCGCACCCGGACCGTGCGGGCCCTGCTGCCGCGCCGGACCGCCATCGTCCGGGCGGCCGTCTCCGGACAGCCCGATTCGCGCGCCAAATCCGCGCATCAGGTGCTGGCCGCCAATGTGGACACGGTGCTGGTGTGCACCCCCGGTGACGGGGACGTCGACCTCGGGCGGATCGAGCGGCTGCTCGCGCTGGCCTGGGAATCCGGCGCTCAGCCGATCGTGGTGCTCACCAAAGCCGATCTGGCGCACGATATTCCGCTCGAGGACGTCCGGGCCGCCGCGCCCGGGGTGACCGTGCTGGCGGTCAGCGCCGCCGGTGGGGTCGGCATGGACGTGCTCGGTTCCCTGCTGACCGGCACCGTCGCGCTGATCGGGCCGTCGGGCGCGGGCAAGTCCACGCTCGCCAACGCGCTGCTCGGCGCGGAGGTCTTCGCCACCCAGGCGGTGCGCGAGGGCGACAAGCGCGGCCGGCACACCACCGTGCATCGCGAACTGCGACCGCTGCCCGGCGGCGGCACGCTCATCGATACGCCCGGACTGCGTTCGGTCGGTCTCTGGGATGCCGCGGAGGGGCTGGGCCGCGCCTTCAGCGATGTCGAATCCCTGTCCGCCGAATGCCGTTTCGCCGACTGCGAGCACCGGACCGAACCCGGTTGCGCGGTACTCGCGGCCATCGACTCGGGTGCGCTGCCGCAGCGCCGGCTCGACAGCTACCGCAAGCTGAGCCGCGAGAACGACTGGCTGGCCTCCCGCACCGACGCCCGGCTGCAGGCCGAGCGCAAGAAGGTGTGGAAGGACATCAACAAGAGCCAGCGGCGGATGTACAAGGAACGCGGCGGCAAGCAGCGCTGAGGATTCGCCCTGCCCGGCCACGACCGACATCGAGGCCGGGCGGCGCCCGCACGTCGGCTCTCGCGACCGACCTCATCGAGCCGGCATCCGGTCGATCAGTAGGTTGGTGGTGTGAGTGCCGACCCGTTGCCGACGCGCGGCCCGGCGGCCGTGCGCCGGTGGGCCGGAAGTCGGCTGCGGGCGCTCCCGGGGAGCATCGGCTATCTGCTGGTCGGTGGCGTTTCCGGGGCCGCGGCCACGGTGGCCCTGGTCGGCCTGGTGTTGGTCGCGGCAACCAGCCTCCTGGGCGTGGGCATTCCGGCGATCCCCGAATTCCTGCGACTGATCCGGCCGCTGACCGGATTCGAACGGCGGCGGGCGGGGAAACGGCTGGGCGAGCCGATCCGGGTGGCGTATCGGCCGATGACCGGCGGTTTGCGGGAGCGGCTGACGGCTGCCCTGCGGGATCCGGCGAACGGCCGGGATATCGCGTGGCTGTGGCTGCACGGGGTGCCCGGCATGGTGGTGGCGCTGCTGGCGGTCGGGCTGCCGTGGGGCGCACTGAATCAGCTCGCGATTCCGGTGTATTGGCGGATCGTGCCGCCGGGCACGGTCGAGAGCTTCGGTTTCGTCGTCGATTCGTGGCCGCTGGCGGCGCTCAGCGCCCTGATCGCGATTCCGCTGGCGGCCTTGGTTCTTCAGTTGCCGACCGTGGCCCGGTGGCAGGCGCTGCTGGCGCGGGCGCTGCTCGGACCGGCGCCGGGCGCCGAGCTCGCGGTCCGGGTGGCGGAACTGACCGCGACGCGCGCGGACGCGCTGGACGCCCACGGGGCCGAGCTGCGACGCATCGAACGGGATCTGCACGACGGCGCGCAGGCGCGGATCGCGGCGGTCATCATGCAGCTCGGTCTGGCCGATCAACTGCGGCAACGGGATCCGCACGCGGCGGACGAGCTGGTGCGCAAGGCCCAGGACACGGCCGAGGCCGCGCTCGCCGAATTGCGGGACGCGGTGCGCGGCATCTATCCGCCGGTGCTCGCGGATCGTGGCCTGACGAGCGCCATTTCGGCCCTGGCCGCCCGCTCGCCGATCCCGTGCACCCTCGATGTCGACGGGGAGGCGAGCGCCCCGATCGGGCGAAGGCCGGCGGCGGTGGAGGCGGCCGCGTATTTCGTGATCGCCGAAGCGCTGACCAATGCGACCAAACATTCCGGGGCGCGACAGCTTCGAGTCGGCCTCGGGGGTACCGCCGAGGTCCTGACCGTGGAAGTCCACGACGACGGTGTCGGAGCGGCGGTCGAAGCCGAGGGCGGCGGACTGGCCGGAATCCGGCGGCGGGCCCAAGCGCTGGACGGCCGGATGCTGCTCAGCAGCCCGCCCGGCGGACCTACCGTGGTGCGGGTGGAGCTGCCATGTTGATCATGAGGGAAGCGGTGAGCGGGTGATGGCGTCATGCGCGTGGTGATCGCCGAGGACGACGCGCTGCTGCGCGAGGGACTGGCGCTGTTGTTGAAGACCGCCGGTATCGACGTGGTCGCGGCGGTCGACAATGCCGACGACTTCCTGCGGGTGGTCACCGCCGACCGGCCCGACGCGGTGGTGGTGGATGTGCGAATGCCTCCCACCTACACCGACGACGGGCTACGGGCGGCGGTGCGCGCCAGGCAGATTCATCCCGGCTTGCCGGTGCTGGTGCTCTCGGCCTGGGTCGAGGACAGCTACGCCGCCGAACTGCTCGGCGACGGGGCGGGCGGGATCGGATATCTCCTCAAGGAGCGGGTCGGGAAGGTGGATCGCTTCCTGGATTCGCTGCGCCGGGTCGCCGAGGGCGGAACCGCCATGGATCCCGAGGTGATCTCGCAACTGCTGGTGCGGCGCAGGACCGACGATCCGCTGGCGGGCCTCACCCCGCGCGAGCGGGAGGTGCTGGCGCTCATGGCCGAGGGGCTCGACAATGCCACGATCGCCGAGCGCCTCGTGGTCACCGAAGGCGCTGTGCTCAAACACATTCGGAGCATCTTCGCCAAGCTGGGGCTGTTCGCCGACGAGGTGGGGCACCGGCGGGTGCTGGCCGTCCTCGCCTATCTGAACGCCGGCTGATCACTCGTCGCGGCAGGTGAGGTCGCCGGCGGGCAGGACGCCGTCCGCCAGGTAGGTGTTCACGGCGTCGTAGACGCAGGCGTTCGGGTAGCGGCCCAGGATCGAATGGATGCCGACGTCCTGCAGTGTCACCATGCGGGAGCCGGTCAGCGCCCGGTGCATGGCGAGCGCGCCGCCGTAGCTGGTGCGGGTATCGCCGGTGGCCTGGATGATCAGGCTGGGCACCGAATTGGCGATGGCCGTGGGTGATTCGGCGGGCGGGGCCCAGAACGCGCACGGCGTGATGTTGTCGGCCAGCGCCCCGAAGACCGGCTGGGTGGCGCGGGAGGCCTCGAGATTGCGCCAGTACCAGGCCGGATCGCGGGGCGCGCCGACATCTCCGCAGAGCACCGCCATCGACGGGGACATGTCGCGCGGCTGGGCGCGCAGTATCACCGCCAGGCTGCCCGCCAGGTTCTCGTCCGGTTCGACCGGCTTCCCGTCGGCGGCGTCGGCCAGTTCTCGGATCTGTTGCGCGGCGCGGCCGTAGTTCTGCGGGGAGTCGAAGGCGATGTAGAGCACCAGGGGCAGAGAGTGCGCGTCGACGTCGAAGTCGCCGATCCGGATCGGTTGGGCGGCAGCGCGTTCGATGAGCCGCTGGACCAGGGCGCGGACGGCGGCCGCGGACGCGCCGAGGTGGTATTCACCGTCGCGTTCGGCGGTCCAGGCCGCCCAGGCGTCGAGCGCGGCCTCGTTGGGCGCGCCCATGTCGTGCACCATGCCGACCACGCCGTAGCGGTCGGGGTCGACGCTGCTGTCGAGCACCATGCGGTCGGATCGGTCGGGGAACATCTGCATGTACACCGCACCCAGGTAGGTTCCGTACGAGGTGCCCAGGTAGCTGATCTTGTCCTCGCCGAGCACGGTGCGGATGACATCCATGTCCCTGGCGGTATTGCGAGTCGTCATGTGCGGCAGCCGATCTCCCTCCGAGGTCGCGCACCGCGCCGACAGGTCGGCCTGGGTGGCGACGGATTCGGCGAAACCCTTGGCGTCGACGCCCGCGAATTGCAGTCCGAAGCCGGTCGGCCAGTGGCAGTTCACGGCGGCGGACCGCCCGACGCCCCGGGGATCCATGCCGATGAGGTCGTAGCGGGCGCGGACCTCGGGCGTCATGGCCTTGCTGGTGTCCACGAAGTAGTCCAGGCCCGCGCCGCCGGGACCGCCTGGGTTGGAGAGCAGGACGCCGCGCCGGTGCGCCGAGTCGGCGGCGGGGATGCGGGAGATGGCGACGGTGGTCGTAAGGCCCTGCGGCTCGGCGTAATTCAGCGGCACGGTGATGTCGGCGCACTGCCCGCCCATACCGTCGAGTTCCGGAATGTCGCAGGAGTTCCAGTCGAGCTGCTGGTGGTAGTAGCGGTCCAGAGGCGCCGCGGCGGCGGGAGGCTCGGTGACGGCGGCCGTGGTGAGCGCGGCTCCCGCCGCCAGACCGGTCACCGCCAGCGCGGCCAAGCCCCGTCGAGTGCGGGCGATCTCGCGAAAACGCACGGAGGTTCCTCTCACGAGCAGAAGGCGGAGTCGAAGACCTTGGTCACGACCTCGGACGCGGCCCGGTCGGCCAGGAGCTGATTGACGGTGACCACCACGGCGGTGCCGTCGGCGGCCACACCGGTGTGGGTGCCGAAGCCGGGAATGCTGCCGCCGTGACCCCACACCTCCTTGCCGCACGAGCTCGCGTGGTGGATCAGTCCGAGCCCGTAGCCGGATCCGGGTTCGCCGCGATCCCAGGGGACCGTCCGCTTCATCTCCGCCAATTGGGCGGCGGGCAGCAGTTTCCCGGCGAGCAGGGCGGTGAAGAAGCGGTTCAGGTCGGCGGGGGTGGCGATCATCGCGCCCGCGGTGTCGGCCCAGGACGGGTCCAGCTCGGTGTAGTCCTCGCGGCGGCCGTCGATTTCATGGTATCCACGCGGATGCGGCCCCCGGATCCCGGTCTCGCGCGAGTTCGGGAAGTAGGTGTCGCGCAGGCCCAGCGGCTCCAGGATGCGGCGCTCGACCTCGGCGGCCGCCGGGCGGCCGGTGACCTGCTGGATCAACATGCCGAGCAGGATGTAGTTGGTGTTCGTGTAGACCGAACGCGCGCCGGGCTCGAATTGCGGTGGCATGGCCATGGCGATGCGGACCAGGTCCGCCGGTTCGTAGTGGGACCGGCGGAGTTGATCGGAATCGGCGGTCAACTGCCCGGAACCGGGCGCGGCGGGGTCGCGGCCCGCCAGGTATTCGGGCAGACCGCTGGTGTGCTGCAGCAGCTGCCGGACCGTGACGCGGTTGCCGTCATTGCCGTTACCGCGCACCACGCCCGGCAGATAGCGCTCGATCGGAGCGTCCAGTTCGATCTTGCCCTCGCCGACCAACTGCAGCACCACGGTGGCGACGAAGGTCTTGGTATTGCTGCCGATCCGCACCAGCGCATCCTCGGGGATGGGTGCGCCGGTGCTCAGGTCACCCACGCCCGCGGTGAGCACGTGATGACCGTCCGGTCCGTCGAACACGACCTGCGCGCCCGGGAAGCCGCCGCGGACCACGCCGTCGAGGGCCTGGGTGATGGTGCGGTAGAGCTCCTTGCGAGCGGGTTCGCCGCTCCCGGGGTCGGTGCCGCACGCCTGGGCCGCGAGGACGGCCAGAACCCCGACACCGGCCAGCAGAACCCGCCCGCGGGGCCGCCGCAATACGCTCATGGAAGACATTCCTCCTGTTCAGGCCGGGTTTTCCGGCCCTTTCGAGGGTAGGGACGCGCACGGCTGCGGCCCATGCCCCGAGCACCCGGATCGCGGTCGTGTCGGCGGCCGGGTGCTCGGTAGTGCCAGCGCTACTGCCCGGGATGCGAGAGTTCCGGCCCGCCGGCCCGGTGAGGCGCGGATGATCGGATTCAGGGCGACAACAGCAGAAGAGGAGTGGATCCATGACCGGAGCACAGAAGCCGCTGGCGGGTCGGACCATGATCATGTCGGGTGGCAGTCGCGGAATCGGGCTCGAGATCGCCAAGCGGGCGGCCGCGGACGGCGCGAACATCACCCTCATCGCGAAAACCGATGTGCCGCACCCGAAGCTGCCCGGCACCATTCACACCGCGGCCGCCGAGCTGGAGACCGTGGGCGGCACCGTCCTCAAATACCTCGGCGACGTGCGCGATGACGAGGCCGTCGCGGACGCGGTACGGCAGACGCGGGAGCGGTTCGGCGGCATCGACATGGTGGTGAACAACGCCTCGGCCATCGACATCTCCCCCACCGAGCTCCTGCCCATGAAGAAGTACGACCTCATGCAGGACATCAACTGCCGCGGCAGCTTCCTGCTGTCCAAGCTCAGCATCCCGGCGCTGAAGGACTCCGCCCAGTCCGGGCGCAATCCGCACATCCTGACGCTGTCCCCACCCCTGAACCTGGACCCCAAGTGGGCGGGCATGGCCCTGGGCTACACCATCGCCAAGTACGGAATGTCGCTCACCACACTGGGTTTGAGCGAGGAGCTGCGCAAGTACGGCATCGGCGTGAACTCCCTGTGGCCGCGCACCACCATCGCCACCGCGGCCGTCAAGAACCTGCTCGGCGGCGAGGAGATGATCTCCACCTCCCGCACCCCCGACATCTACGCCGACGCCGCCTACCTGGTCCTCACCTCCCCGGCCAAGGACACCACCGGGAACTTCTTCATCGACGACGAAGTCCTTGCGGCCCACGGCATCACCGACCTCGACAAGTACCGCGTCACTCCCGGCGACGGCCCCCTCACCACCGACCTGTTCCTCTGAACTCAGCCGAGCGCGACGGCCTCACGCTCGGCGAATTCCTTCAGCGTGAGCAGTTGCTTGCGCATCATGAGGAAATCGCCGCAGACCGGTAGCGCCAGCAGCCAGGCGGGACCCCGGAATCGGACGCGCGCGTGCAGACGACTGCCCGCACCGGTTTCGGGGCGCACCGCGTAGGTGACCGCTACGCCCTTGGCCCGCAACGTGATCTGCTCACCGGGTGTGAAATCGGCCAGTTCGAAGACCGACATGACACGCTGGCCGACCGCGAGTTCGGTGAGTTCCGGATCGCGCAGCCGCGGGCTGCGGCGGCCGAAGTTGTCGAGCAGGTCGTAGCTGTACGGGGCGGCGCGCAGCTGACAGAGCCAGGCGAAGACCAGGGGTGCGGGCGCGTCCACCGGAACGGCCCGATCACAGATCACCACGGAGCCGGAAAGCGCTGCGTCACAGGGCATGCGCGCGGACAGTTCGACGTCGGTCACGCCCCACCGCTGACCGGGGAGACTCATGCGGGCCTCCCCGCGGCGACCGAGATCCGGCGCAACATGTCGCGGACCACCAGGCGATGCATGCGGGAGTCGATGACCAGGGCCCGATAGATCCGGCCGTGGATGCCGGGGAAGGCGGCGTGACTGATCGCGGTGAGACGGGTGTGGGTGGGGTCGACCTCGTCGAGCACGAAGGTCAGGCGGTAGCGGGAGAACCAGTGGCGGCCCTTGGCGGCCAATCGGTGCGGCTGGTCGGCCTCGTCGAGCACGAAACCGCGGGGCAGTGTGTTGAGATCGTCAGGGTTTTCGCAGGTCGTGCGCAGTAGTGCGGTCCACGTTGCGGCGCGATCGGCATTGATTACCCTGGAATGCTCATCGATATAGGGCAAACGCTCCATATAGAAGGAACGTACTAGTTCATGGCGGCTCCCCGCAAGCACGACACCGACGTGATCCTCGACGCAGCGCGCGCACTGGTGCTGCGCGACGGCCCTCGCGCGGCGAGCGTCGCCGCCATCGCCGAGGCCAGCGGTGCCCCCGTGGGCACGCTCTACCACCGGTTCGGCAACCGCAACGGCGTGCTCACCGAGGCATGGATCCGGGCGCTGGACCGGTTCCAGTCCCGGGTGCTGGCCGCCGCGGCGGCGGAGGATCCGCTGGCGGCGGCGGTCGGTATGACCTCCGCCGCGGTGGGCTTCGGCCGGGACTGCCCCGACGACGCCAAGCTGCTGCTCAACCTGCGGCCCCGGGACCTGCTCGACGGCGCGCCCGACACCGAGTTCCGCGATCGCCTGGCCCGGATGAACGAACCCCTGTTCGCGCAGCTGGATCGCATCGCGAACGGCCTCTACGGCAGCGCCGGGCCCCGCGAGATCGACGCCGTCAGCCGCGCGGTCGTGGACCTCCCCTACGCCGCGCTGCGCCGCCACGCCCACGCCCCCGAACTCCCGGAGTGGCTGGAAGCCGACCTCGCCGCCGCCGCCCGCACACTGCTCACCGCGCCCTGACCGGCGAGCCGGATGGGCGGACAGGCGTAATACCCGCAGCAGAATGAAACATGGCCCGGGACAGGATGTCCCGGGCCATGTTCAGCCGAATATCAAGCAGTCTTGTCGATTCCGTAGAGGCGTTCCCAGTTCTCTCGACTGGTCAGCTCCGGCATCGCGCCCCGCCAGCGGCGCTGCAGGTCCGGCAGCTCCTTGCGGAGCTGACGCAGCACCCGGTAGGTGCGGATCAGCAGACGGCGGGCGGTTTCCTTGTCGCGCACGCGAACTCGGACACCGGACTGCGAGGCGTCGGTGACGACCACGTGGTTGAACAGGCCGACGTGCCACCAGTGGGCGTCCTCGCGGGTGACCGCGACGGGGCCGGGGATGACGCGGCCGGTCCACTGGTTGAGCGCGCGCTTGTAGAGCACCATCAGCGGGTGGCTGGGCTCGCCGCCCGCACGGCGAACGTGCAGGTGGGCGTTGGGGATCCCGGAGGCGGTCGCCGCGTGCTTGGCGGTCTCCGGGTAGTCGGAGCGGGAGCCGCGGGCCTTGGCCAGCGCCTCGATGCCGCCGTCGCGCAGCGTCTCCGGGCCCTTCAGGTAGTCCTCGATGCCCTGCAGGGTGGTGTGCGCCAGGCCGTACTGCATGCCGACCAGGTACTCGGCGATCTCCCGGAACAGCTGGCGGGTGATCGCCTTGCCGTCCAGGTCGTGGTGCAGGGAGGACACGATGAGCGAGTTGCGCGAGGAGAAGTAGCGCGCCCAGTCGTCGAAGTCCTTCCAGTAGAAGTCGGCGTGCCACACGGCGGCATTGGGCAGGGTGACGGTGACGAAACCGTTCTCCCGCGCGCGCAGGCCGTATTCCACGTCGTCCCACTGGAAGAAGATCGGCACCGGCAGCCCGATCTTCTTGACCACCTCGGCCGGGATCAGGCAGGTCCACCAGGCCTGGTAGCCGGCGTCGACGCGGCGTTCCTGGTGCTTCTTCAGCATGGAGGTGTTGCGCAGCGCCTTGGCCACCTTCTGGCCGTGGCGCAGCTTGCCCAGATTCGTCTCTTCCGCACCGACATTCAGATAGTCGGGGTTGAACAGGAACAGCATCTGCGCGCCCACCAGGGTGGGTTCCACGGTCAGATTGGCGAAGGCGTTGAGCCGCAACACCGTTTCCGGCTCGCACAGGATGTCGTCGTCCATGAGGATGACGTCGGCGTGCTCGTTGGCGCCCGACACCTCGTAGAGGCCGCGGGTGAAGCCACCCGCGCCACCGAGGTTCGGCTGCCGGATATAGCGCAGCTTGTCGCCGAACTTCGGCTGGGTCTCGGTGAACAGTGCCTGGTCCTGCACCAGGTCGGTGCCCTGGTCGACCACGTACACCGCGTCGATGAGCGACAGCACGGTCGCGTCGGAGGCCAGCGCCGCGACGGTGTTCGCGCAGTCCTGGGCCCGGTTGAAGGTGCAGATGGCGATGGCCACCGGGCGCACCTGCTCGGGCGCGGCGGTGGTCCACTCCAGATCGGTGATCACGGCCTCACCGCCGAGCGCCTCGATCTCCAGCCAGATCGCGCCGCCGTCGATATACATGTCCAGCGGGGCGACCAGCGTCACCCGGCCGGTCTCCTTCACCACGGCGGTGTCCACCACCCGGCGGTGTCCGGCGATGTCGGAGGCGGCCAGCCGCACCCGCACCTTGCCGGTCACCTCGAGGGTCAGGCCCACCTCGACCTCGGTGACCTTGGTCCAGCGCTGCCAGTAGGACGCGGCGAAGCGCCCGAAGTAGGTATTGGTATTGACCGACGCGCCCTTCTCCAGGCGCAGGGTCTGCCGTTCCCGGGTGACCTTGCCCCTGGCCACGGCGTACAGGTCGTCGCTGATCTTGGGGGCGGGACCGGTGAAGATGCCGCGGGCCAGCACCATCCGCTCCGGCGCGGCGTGTTCCGCGCGCAGGGTCGCGGGCGCTGCCACGCTCTCCTGGTCCTCGGTTTCGGTCACGGCCTGCCCAGCCGACGCATCCATGAATCCCTCGACATCCTTTGAATACTTAGACACCGGCTCATCCCGACGTGGTCGCACGGCCACTGTCACGCTCGGCGGCCCGACAATATCAGTGTCAGGCGTTATTCGTTCCCGAGGCCGGATTGGTGAAGACGAATTTCCCGTAGGCCCAGAATCGGAAGCCCATGGCCACGGCTTGGCCGATCAGCGTGCCGGAAACGTTGTCCGCCAACGGACTGTCCAGTCCCAGCACATAGCGCGAGAAGCCGAGACAGCTCAATTGCAGTCCGATGGCCATCACATTCAGCGCGGCATAGGTGAGGATGTGCCGGGCCCCGGTATCGCCGTCGTGATCGGAGTAGGTCCACCACTTGTTGCCGAAATAGGTGACCACCGTGGCCACCCCGATCGCGATGATCTTGGCGACCAGCGGGAGGCGGAACAACGGCCCCTCACCGCCCAGGAAGACCAGCAGGTTGTAGGTGCCCGCGTCGACGACGAAGCCGATCGCGCCGACCACCAGGAAGGCCCCGCCGCGCTGCAGCAGGGCCCGGACCTTCCCGGTCAGGGAAGTATTCGGCGACGATACGTTCACCGCCGTGGACTCGTTCGCAGACACCGGCCGACGGTACCCCAACCCCGCAGCACCCATATATCTGTGACGGTCGGGTACCCTCCCCCGTGTTCATATTCGCCTCCGATCAGAGGATTGACCGGGTGGACTCCACCGAGCTTCGTATAGCCGCCATCGTGCCGTGTCACAACGAAGAGGCCGCCGTCGCGAAGGTCGTCACCGACCTGCAGGCCGCCGTCCCGGGCATAGTCGTCTACGTCTACGACAACCTGAGCACCGACGCCACCGCCGACAAGGCGCGCGCGGCCGGGGCGATCGTGCGCACCGAGAACCGCAAGGGCAAGGGCAATGTGGTGCGCCGCGCTTTCGCCGATATCGAGGCCGATGTCTATCTGATGGTCGACGGCGACGACACCTACGACGCCGCCGCCGCGCCGGAGATGATCCGCACCCTGCTCGCGGGCCCCTACGACCACGTGCTGGGCGTGCGCCGCGAGGTCGAGGCCGGGTCGGCGTACCGGGCCGGGCACGAGACCGGCAACAAGGTGCTCAACGGCGTCGTCGGCAAGGTGTTCGGCGAGAACGTCGAGGACATGCTCAGCGGCTACCGGGTCTTCTCCCGCCGCTTCGTGAAGTCGTTCCCCGCGGTGTCGCGCGAGTTCGAGATCGAGACCGAACTGACCGTGCACTCGCAGCACCTGGGCGTCCCGCAGACCGCCGTGCCGGTCGGCTTCCGGGACCGGCCCGCGGGCAGCGAGTCCAAGCTGCGCACCTACAGCGACGGCTTCAAGATCCTGCGCCTGATCGTCGGCCTGGCGCGGCACGAGCGGCCGGTCGCCTTCTACGGCCTGTTCGGCACGCTGTCCTGGCTGGTCTCGCTGGTGCTCATCACGCCGATAGTGATCGAGTTCTACGAGACCCACCAGGTCCCGCGTTTCCCGACCCTGTTCCTCGGTTTCACGCTGCTGCTGCTCGGCAGCCTGGCCTGGACCGCCGGCCTGATCCTGGACGGCATCCGCCGCTCCCGGCACGAGGCGGCCCGCCTGATGTACCTGCGGTACGCGGCGGTCGGCGAGACCGAACCCGGCGGCCACTCCGGCGGTTCGGTTCGATGACGGAGAGCACCACCGTCGCGGCACCCGAGAAGATCCCGGCCGAACCCGAACCCACTGCCGCGCAGCCCGGCTCGAAGACCGCCGGGCTGCGTCGCGCCGCGATCGGCATCGAACGCCGATTCGGTTCGGCCGCCGTGGCTTTCGTGCTCATCGCGGGCGTCTTCGGCGCGGTGTGGTCGGTGCTCACGCCTCCGTTCTGGGGCCACGACGAGATCACCCAGTTCGGCCGCGCCTACCAGGTCGCGCACGGCGGCTTCCTGCCGCAGAAGATCCACGACGACCGCGGCCCGGCCTGGGGCGGCGACGTGCCCGTCAGCATCGACGCGCTGATGAGCTACGCCTTCGCCGACTACCAGGACAACCCGGACGAGCCGGAGCCCATGGTTCTGGACCCGCACGTCTACGACCAGCTCGGCGCGGCCGCCGTCTCGGCCGACACCACGCCGGTGTGGTTCACCAATACCGCGGCCTACTCCCCGATCCCATACCTGCCGCCCGCGGCCGGGATCCGGATCGCCGAGGCCCTCGACCTGAACGTCGGCGGCATGGTGCTGGCCACCCGCTGGGCCGGACTGCTCGCCTACCTGCTGATCGTCGGATTCGCGCTGCGCGTGCTGCGCGGGCACCGGGTGCAGTGGCTGGCCTTCACCGTCGCGGTGCTGCCCATCGCGCTGTTCCAGGCGGGAACCGTCACCGCGGACACCGTCACCAACGCGCTCGCCCTGCTGGTGTCGGCGCTGGTGGTGAAGGGCCTGTTCCTCGGTGAGCGGCTGAGCAAGCCGGAGACGGTGGCCGCGCTGGCCACCACCGTGCTGCTGCCGGTCTGCAAGCCGACCTACGTGCTGATCGCCATGCTCACCGTGCTGATCCCGGCCCGCCGCTTCGGCTTCGGCGACGGCGAGCGGGTCGCGGTGTGGCAGCGGGTGCTGCCGTGGGCGGCCGCCGGGCTCGGCGCGGTGTCCTTCGCGGGCTGGATGAAGATCGCCGCCCCGACCGGTGACGGCATGAGCCTGATGCGGCCCGAGAAGCAGTGGGGCACGGTGCGCCCCGGCGACCAGCTGCACGGCATCCTCAGCGATCCGTTCCACTTCCTGCGGATCTTCGGCGACAGCATCGCCCGCCGCGACCAGCACTGGTTCACCCAGTTCTTCGGTGAGCTCGGCTTCTCCTACGTGGAGGTGCCCGCCCTCACCATCCTGGCGGCGCTGCTGGCCTTCGGCATGAGCCTCGGTGCGGCCGAGCGCTTCTCTCCGGCCGGCGCGGACCGCAAGCGGACCTGGCTGGTGCTGCTGACCATCGCGGCCAGCGTGGCCATGATCTATGTGACGCTGTACATGTCCTTCACGCCGGTCGGCTACTTCATCATCGACGGCGTACAGGGCCGCTACTTCGTGCCGCTGGCGGTGCTGGGCCTGGCGGTGCTGCTGCGCTGGGTGCCGCTGCGGCTCGCCGACGCCGCGGGCCGGGTGCCGGCGCGGGCGGCGGCGTTCACCGTGATGGCGGCGACCTCGGTGGCGCTGATCGCGGCCGTGGTGAAGTACTCCACTCTGGTCTGGGGCTGACCCGAAACATCCGTGACCTGCGACGATCAACGCCGGGGCGAATTGCCCCGGCGTTGCTGTTCAGGTCGGTCAGAACCGGTCTAGATCACCTTTTCGCCCGCGTCGGCGTACGCGGATTCGGTCGCGGCCTTCTGTGGCCGCCACCAGGATTCGTTGTCCCGATACCAGTCGACGGTGGCTGCCAGGCCCTTGCGGAAGTCCCGGTACTCGGGTTCCCAGCCCAGTTCGGTGCGTAGCAGCGAAGCGTCGATGGCGTAGCGCAGATCGTGACCCGGGCGATCGGTGACGTGGTCGAAATCGTCGGCGGCGCGGCCGAATGCCTCCAGGATCAACTCCACCACGGACTTGTTGTCGCGTTCGCCGTCGGCGCCGATCAGATAGGTCTGGCCGATTCGCCCGCGCTCCAGGATTTCCCAGACCGCGCTGTTGTGGTCGTCCACGTGGATCCAGTCCCGCACCTGATGTCCGGCGCCGTAGAGCCGGGGCCGGACGCCGTCGATCAGATTGGTGATCTGACGCGGGATGAACTTCTCCACATGCTGGTAGGGCCCATAGTTGTTGGAGCAGTTGGAGATTGTGGCCCGCACGCCGAAGGAACGCACCCAGGCGCGGACCAGCATGTCACTGGAGGCCTTGGTGGCCGAATAGGGACTCGACGGGTTGTACGGCGTGTTCTGATCGAATGCCGCCGGATCGTCGAGTTCCAGGTCGCCGTACACCTCGTCGGTCGAGATGTGGTGGTAGCGCACCTGGTGGCGGCGCACGGCCTGGAGCAGCGAATAGGTGCCGACGATATTGGTCTGGACAAAGGGCCACGGGTCGGCCAGCGAATTGTCGTTGTGTGATTCGGCGGCGAAATGCACCACCGCGTCCACACCCCCGACCAGGCGATCCACCAGCGCGGTATCGGCGATGTCGCCGTGCACGAACTCGATTCGGTCCGCGACCGGGTCGAGTGAGGCGCGGTTGCCCGCATAGGTGAGTTTGTCCAGCACGGTGACGTGGACACCCGCGCGCCGCGTCACCGTCTGGTGAACGAAGTTCGCGCCGATGAAGCCGGCCCCGCCGGTTACGAGCAATCGCACACCGAAACACTACGACGGCCGCGGCGAACCTCGGCGGTGGGTCCGGGAAGTTGCGATCCCATACACCTGTGGGGCGACCCGTGTGCGCGGAATCGGTCATCCAGTTGAAACAAATGCACTTAAATGAAAGGGGGCCGCTCGGTCTACATTTCGCAATTCGGTGCTCCGACCGTGACATTCGGGTGCGCAAGGTCACGACTTCGTCATTGGCGCGTGTGACCTTCGTCACAAGTATGCGCCGGAGTGACGGTTACGGCGATCGTATATCTGCGCGAAAACCTTTCCTACGCAGCACTTTTCCCCTACCTTACGAACCGCGCGATCGACTTGGTGAACAGAATTTGAACGAACGGTCACAACGGGTTCACCGCTCGTTAGCTGTCCTCCATTTCGATTCGTGTTGTCCCCCCGAGCTCTTCGATGAGGTTTCTACAAATGCTGATGAGGAAATTCGCCGCCACCGCGGCGCTGGTGTCCGCTGTCATGGCCGTCACCGCCGGCACCGTGAACGCCGCCCCCGCCGAGGAGGCCGGTGCGATCAACTACACCGCCACCACCTCCGAGACCAACACCGTCATCCGTACCGACGCGGGCTCGATGGTCGTCGAGAACGGCAACTTCGTTATCAAGGCCGCCAACGGCAGCATCGTCGCCGGCATGCCGCTGAAGCTGCAGGTGGACGACTTCACCTTCCCGATCGCGGCGGAGATCTCCGACCACACCGCGACCCTCACCCCGCAGTACGACATGGACCACGCCACCTACACGCCGCAGAACGTGAAGGACGTCGCCCTGCCGTACGAGGACCAGGCTCCGTGGAAGTCGGACTACGACCGTGAGCAGGCCGCCTGGAACCGCATGAAGGACACCATCGCGCTGGGCGCCACCGTCGCGACCCTGGTCGGTGGCCTGGGCGCCGCGGCCGTCGGCTGCGCCCTCGGCTTCGGTGTCGCCGGTCTGGCCTCCGCCCCGCTGGCCGCCCTGTTCGGCGCCGGCCCGGTCATCGGCTGCCTCGTGGGCGCCGCCACCGTCGGCTTCCTGGGCACCATCGCGGGTCAGCTGCTGATCACCGCGCCGGTCGCCATCGCCGCCGCGATCCAGTACTTCACCACCATCAACGGCCCGCACATCTCCCCGGCTCCGGCCAAGTAATACTCCGGCTCCGGCCGAGTAACCGCGCGCTGTACGTCGAAACCCCCGCCCGGGTCATCCGGGCGGGGGTTTCGCGTTGTCCCAACTGTCGATGTGGGGCCCGAGGCCACGACCCCGAGCCCCACATCATCGAATCACGCTGTGCGGGCGATGCTTCCGGATTCGATGCGTTCGCGGACGAACCGCGCCACGTGCGCCAGGGCGGCCCGGCTCTCCGGCATGTTGGGGAAGATGGCCGGGAACGCGTGCACCTGGCCGCGCCAGATCTCCAGCGTGGCGGGCACACCCGACTGGGCCATCCGCTGCGCCATCACCTCGCTGTCGCGGCGCAGCACCTCGTCCTCGGCGATGATGAGCAGGGCGGGCGGCAGGCCCGCGAGCACATTGTTGACCGGCGACATCCGGGGATCCAGGCGGCCGTCGACCTCCGCGCCGATCTTCACCACGGATTCCAAGGCGGACAACGGGATCAGCGCGTCGCGATGGTAGTTGGGGTGGGCGCGCTTCTCGGCGCAGTCCAGGTCCAGCGCGGGGCTCAGCCCGACCAGACCGGCCGGGACCGGGAGTCCGGTGTCGCGGGCGCGCAGGGCGGTCGCGAAGGTCATGTAGCCGCCGGCGGAGTCGCCCGCGAACACCACGCGTCCGGCCGGAACCCCGTGTGCCAGCAGCCATTTGTAGGCGGTCAGGCAGTCGTCGACGGAGCCGGAGATGTCGGTCTTGGGCAGCTGCCGGTATTCCACGCTGACCACCGGCAGTCCGGTGCGCCGGGCGAGGGACGCGACCACCGGGCGGTGGGTGTCGAGGCCGCACAGGAAGAAGCCGCCGCCGTGCATGTACAGCACCGCGCCATCGCGGAGTGACTTGCTGGCCCCGGCGGGCCGCACGATCTCGATGCGGAAGCCCTTGAGCCGCACTTCCTCCCGTTCCACGCCGCGCGGGTTGGGGCGCAGTTTGGCGAGGCTGTTGATCACGGTGCTGACGACCGGCATCGAGCCCACAGTGACCGTCGCGCGATCGCCGGCGGGCCGGATCACGGTTCGGGAGAAGGCGGTCAGGGTGCGCGCGGCGGCGCTGATTCGGTCCGGGTTCTCGACTTCGTCGCGGGCCACAGTCCCGTCATAGGGCAATGCCATCGCGCACCTACCTCGTTGTTGGCGCGCCGAGCCGTTCGACCGGAAGGGCCGATTGGTTGGCTCGGCACCCGGCGCGCGGAGAGTCGGCGCTGACATCTCACATAGCGTTATTTCAGAACACCATGGGAACGTGACCTACGCAACAGTTATCGCCGGATTCGTCCGCCGGTAAACGGGCGTGATCGATCTGAGGTCCAGTCGGAACCTGACCGCCACGGTTCGCGGCAGAACTGGCAGACTGTCGTGACATGCGCGGAATCATCCTGGCCGGGGGCACCGGATCGCGGTTGCACCCGATCACGCGCGGGGTGAGCAAACAGCTGGTCCCGGTGTACGACAAACCGATGGTGTACTACCCCCTGTCCACCCTCATGCTGGCGGGGATCCGGGACATCCTGGTGATCACCACCCCCGAGGACGCGGACGCCTTCACCCGGCTGCTCGGCGACGGCAGCCGCTTCGGGGTGAACATCTCCTACGTGGTGCAGCCCGAGCCCGACGGCCTGGCGCGCGCCTTCGTGCTCGGCGCCGATCACATCGGCAACGACAGCGCGGCGCTGGTGCTGGGCGACAACATCTTCCACGGCCCCGGCCTGGGCACCCAGTTGCAGACCTTCCACGACCTCGACGGCGGCGCGGTCTTCGCCTACCGGGTCTCCGACCCCACCGCCTACGGCGTGGTCGAGTTCGCCGACGGCCGGGCCATTTCCATCGAGGAGAAGCCGGCCCGCCCGCGCTCCAACTACGCCATTCCGGGGCTGTACTTCTACGACAACGACGTGCTCGCCATTGCCCGCGACCTGAAGCCCTCGGACCGCGGCGAATACGAGATCACCGACGTCAACCGCGCCTACCTGGAGCAGGGCCGCCTGCACGTGCAGGTGCTGGCCCGCGGCACCGCCTGGCTCGACACCGGTACCTTCGACTCCCTGCTGGACGCGGCCAACTACGTGCGCACCATCGAGGAACGCCAGGGCCTGAAGATCGGTGTGCCGGAAGAGGTGGCCTGGCGGCTCGGCTTCATCGACGACGATCAACTCGCCCGGCTGGCCGAACCCCTGGTGCGCTCGGGCTATGGAAAGTACCTGATGGACCTGCTGGGCCACGGGCGAACCTGGGAGTAGGCATGCGGATTCGGGAACTGTCGGTGCCGGGTGCGTGGGAGTTCACCCCCCGGCTGCACGGAGACGACCGCGGCGTCTTCTACGAGTCGTTCAAGGCCTCGGAGTTCGAGAAGGCGACGGGCCGGCCCTTCGATCTGCTGCAGGTCAATATCTCCACCTCGGCGGCGGGCGTGCTGCGCGGCATCCACTACACCGAGACCCCGCCCGGCCAGGCCAAATACGTGACCTGCGTGCGCGGCGCGTTCCTGGACGTGGTGGTGGACCTGCGTCGCGACTCCCCGACCTTCGGGACCTGGGACGCGGTGGTGATCGACGATGTGGAGCGCAAGTCGGTGTTCCTGGCCGAGGGCCTGGGGCACGCGCTGCTGTCGCTGGAGGACAACTCCACCGTGAACTACCTGTGCTCGCTGGAGTACTCCCCCGAATTCGACCGGGACCTGGACGCTTTCGACCCGGACCTGGCCATCGCCTGGCCGACCGTGGGCCGCGACGGCGAGCCGCTCACCTTCGTCCGCTCCGACAAGGACGCCGCGGCCCCGCGCCTGGCGGATCTGACACTGCCGCACTGACTTTCCGCCCGAAACGCCGAAGCCGAGGCGCACCGTGAGTAACGGTGCGCCTCGGCTGTTTTCGGGAAGCCGGCCGGGCCCGTGTGAGCGGCGGACCCGACCGGCGGGTGACTAGCCGACCAGCTCGACCTCCGCGTCGCGGTCCGCCCGGCGGGCCCGGACCTTCGGCAGGAAGGCCGTGAGCGCGACCAGGGCACCGACGATGGCGACGCCCGCGGCGAACTGCAGGCCCGGCCGGTAGGTGTCGAGCATGGTGGCCGGGGTCGGGTGGCTGGGCACCGACGAGGTGACGATGGCGGTGGTCACCGCGAGCACGATGGCCGCGCCGACCTGCATGGCGGTCTGCAGCACACCGGCCGCCAAGCCCTGCTCGTCGTCGTCGATACCGCTGGTGGCCTGGATGTTGATGGCCGGGAAGCCGACCCAGCCGATGCCGACCAGCAGCACGGCGGGCAGCAGCACGGTGAGGTAGTCCGGCGCGGTGTCGATGCGCAGGTACAGCAGGTAACCGATGCCCATGATCACCATGGTGATCGCGATGATCGGGCCGGTGCCGAAACGGTCGACCAGCTTGTCGGAGACGAAGGCCGAGGCGACCACCAGCAGACCGACCGGCAGCAGCGCGAGCGCCAGCTTCAGCGGCGACCAGCCGAGGGTGTCCTGCAGGTACAGCGTGGTGATGAACTGCCAGCTGAAGTACGAGCCGCCGACCGCGATGATGGCGAGGCTGGCCCGGACCAGGGTGCCCTTGCGCAGGATGCCCAGGCGGACGAGCGGGTAGCGCACCTTGTTCTCGACGTAGACGAAGGCGGCGGCGAGCACGGCGACCGCGACGAACGAGCCGATGGTGCGGACCGAGGCCCAGCCCGCGGCGGGCGCGGAGACGACGGTGTAGACCAGCAGCAGCATGGTGGCGGTGGACAGCAGCGCGCCGAGCAGGTCGTGGCCGCCCTCTTCGGCGGGCTTGTCCTTGGGGACCAAGAAGTACGCGGCGGCCAGGGCGGCGAGC
Source organism: Nocardia sp. CA-136227 (assembly GCF_050955695.1). Classification (NCBI taxonomy): domain Bacteria; kingdom Bacillati; phylum Actinomycetota; class Actinomycetes; order Mycobacteriales; family Nocardiaceae; genus Nocardia; species Nocardia sp. CA-136227. The sequence continues at coordinate 199,561 of NZ_CP192081.1, read as the reverse complement.
GCGATCGGGACGGGCAGCAGGAAGGTCCAGCGCCAGCCGAGCCCGGTCATCAGGCCGCCGAACAGCAGGCCCATGGAGTAGCCGCCCGCGCCGAAGACGGTGTAGATGGACAGCGCCTTGTTGCGGGCCGGGCCCTCCGGGAAGTTCGTGGTGATGATGGACAGGCCGGTGGGCGCGGTGAACGCGGCGGCCAGGCCCTTCACGAAGCGGGTCAGGATGAGCAGCGCCGGCGAGCTGACCAGCGCGCCGGCCAGCGAGGCCAGGGCGAAGACGGCGAGGGCGATCAGGAAGACCTTGCGGCGGCCGAGCAGGTCGGCGGTGCGGCCGCCGAGCAGCAGCAGGCCGCCGTAGCCGAGCACGTAACCGCTGACCAGCCACTGCAGGGTGGAGGTTTGGATGTCGAGTTCGGTGCCGATCGAGGGCAGCGCGACGCCGATCATCGAGACGTCGAGGCCGTCGAGGAACAGCACGATGCACAGGGTGATGAGCATGCCCCAGAGCCGGGCGGTCCACTGCGTGGTGTCGGCCGCGGTGCTCACTGCGGGGCGGATCTCGGTGGAAGTCACGAGAGAGGACGGTACATGCGTGCGCATCAAATGCACAAGCATTTAATGCGGTGGCATGATTTTGCCCGAGCGACTAAGATGACCCCCATGCCGAAGCCGACACTGCCCGTCGACCGGCCTGTGACAACGTCTTTCGAGACGTCGGGGCTGGTGGGTGAGTGGCGCGAGCTCCTGGCCCGGCACGCGTCCACATCGTGCGCCCTGGAGAAGGAACTGCAGGGCCGCCACCACATCGGGCTCAGCGAATTCGAGACCCTGGACCGCCTCATCGAAACCGGCAGCGACAGCTACAAGATGAGCGATCTGGCCAATGACATCTACCTCAGCCAGAGCGCGCTCTCGCGCACCGTGGCGCGGCTGGAACGCGACGGCCTGGTGGATCGCACACTGTGCACCAACGATCGGCGCGCGATCTTCGTCTGCGTGACGGAAAAAGGGCGCGAACTGCACGAGCAGGCCGCGCCCACGCACCGTGCGGTGCTGGCCCAGACCCTGGGCCAGTGAACCGGCGCCCTACAGCGCCGCGCGCACCGACTCGATGATCGGAAGCGCGTCCACCGCAATGGAACTCACCGAGGCGAAGGCCTCGCGGTAGCGGGCCACCTCGGGCTCCTTGTCGAGATACGAGGAACCGGTCAGCGACTCCACGTACACCACCGGCGGTTCGGTGGGTTCGCCTGCGGCGGTGGGGAATTCGAGCAACACGAACCGGCCCGCGTCCATACCGTTGTGGTAGCCGCACTCGGCGCGCAACAGGCGCAGCCGGACATTGGGCAGCTCGCCGAGCTTGTGCAGCCGGTCGAGCTGGCCGCGGGTCACCTCGTCACCGCCGACGCGGTGCCACAGCACGGCCTCGGAGATCACCACGTCCAGCTGGAGCGGCGAATCGGCACGGGTGAGCAGGGATTGGCGCGCGGTGCGCACCCGGACCCGGCGGTCGAGCTGCTCGGGCGAGATGCCGGGGTAGGCCCCCGCCAGCACCGCGCGGTAGTACTGCTCGGTCTGCAGCAGCCCGGGGACCAGCTCGTTCTCGTAGCTGATCAGCTTTCCGGCGGCTTCCTCGAGCCCGATGTAGACCTCGTAGCCCTCGTCGATCACATCGCTGAACTCGGTCCACCAGCCGCGGGCCTTGGTCTCGCGGGCCAGCGCGGTGAGCGGTTCGATGGCGTCCTCCGGCGCACCGTAGATCCGGCACATGGCCTCGACATCCAGACTGCGCAACGACGTCTGACCGGTTTCGATGCGCCAGATCTTGGCCTCGGACCATTCCAGTCGCTGCGCCGCCACCCGGGTCGTCATGCGCGCGCGATTTCGCAGGTCGCGCAGGTGTCGGCCGAGCTGCCGGCGCGGCACGGTCGATCCGGTAATCCCCTGCGGTAGAGCCATTCGTCCCCCTATACCAGTGTTGCGATCGCATTGTTGCACAGGAAAACTCAGCGATCCATGGACGCGGGACACGCTCCCGGCGGAGACGTAACGGGCCGCTACCCAGGCTACTTCCGGGAAGACCGGCGGCGGAAGCGCCAGAATTGCACTGCCTGAACATCTTTGGACAGCTGATTGACCGGTTCCGCCACATCCGACAGCGCCTGGAACAGATCGTCGGCCATATCGGAAATATGCTCGACCCGCGCCGCCAGCCGGGACGCGTTGAGCACGAACTCCAGCAGCAGGCGCACCACCGCGGCGATCACCAGGCCCAGCGGCACCGCGAACACCACCGCGAACACGATTCCCAGCCAGGCCGAGATTCGCCACAGCCCGACGGTTCCCACGATCGGGATGGTGAAAGCACCCGCCAAGCCCAGCAGATATGCCAGCGGCAGCAGCGTGCGGGTGGCGGCGTGGTGAAACTGCAGGTCCAGCAGGGCGCGGGCGGCATCCACGCTCCACGCGCCGAATGCTCCTGGGCTGGTGAAGGGTTCGACCGGTTCCTCTGGGTCTTCTTCCTCGGCGAGCCGCCGGGACATGCGGCGGGTGGCGGCCTCCTTGAAGGCGGCCCAGCGGCCTTCCTCGATGAGCTCCTCGAGCTTCTCGAGCTCCTCGAGTTCCGACTCCCCCGGCTGTTCGGCCATGCCGACGATCTCCTCTCCCGCAGACCCGTTCGGCCGATTCTGTGTCTCCGGTTTCGGCCGATTCAGTGTCTCCGGTAACGCCGGAGGCCCGCACGACGAGAGAGTGTGTTGTAGAACACGTCACGCCGGCGGGCTGATGACGGGCTCCGAACCGAGCGGTAGCGCCCTTGACGCGTCGTCGCAGGCGAGAGCCGGTCCGGTATCCGGGTGTCGCAGATGAGCCAAAGCCGCTTTTCGGTCGAAGCGGACTGGACACATGACGTTCTGCAAAGAATCCGGACTCGAGGTGAAAAAGGGTGTGTAACGCCGCGAACCCCCCGCTCCGATACGCCACCAGAGCAGGAACTAGATCTACCGGGGAATGGAGAAACCAGTGCGTACGACGTTTTCGTCAGCCGTTGCGGAATCTGCGCAGGACTACATCCAGCGCGGCTGGACGGTCGCCGAAACCGCCAATGGCGTCTGCCTGGTCACCGACGAGAACATCGCGGGCATCGAGGTCACCGGCGACACCGCCGCGTTCGTGCGCCGCTACCTGCGGGCCAACGACCTGACCGGCCCGGTCATCGAGATCCCGGGCGCCGAGCGCCGCGAGATCCACCTCGTCACCGGCCTGGCCAAGGCCGTGCGCGCCATCGAGGCGCTGCGCGACGCCGGCGTGGTCGTCTACTCCGACGGCGCGGGCATCCCGCTGCCGCCGAGCAAGCTGTCCGCCGGTGCGGCCTGCTGGGGCGTCGCCCCGCACGAGGCCCGCTGGATCCCGCCGGTGGTCGCCATCGCCGCGGGCGTCCGCGCCGCCGCCAAAGGAGCCCGGCCGCAGGCGACTCGTATCGCCTCCTGACACCGGCTCCACGAACGACTCGAAGCCCGCGAGTGCTCCCCGGCGCTCGCGGGTTTCACCGTATCCAGGTCCGAACGTTGCGAATTAAGAGATAACGGACATCAGCGCAGGCCTCGCGATTTCCTGCTCCCCCATCGCGATTCGTCCGCCGCAGGTGTTTCGCCCGATCCGCCGCCGGGCGATCATTGGGTATGACCCACGTCACGGACAGCCCCCGGACCGCCCCGAGTGATCATCGGACGGCTCAGGGTGATCATCGGACCGCGCTGCGCACCTGCCCGCTCTGCGAGGCGGTGTGCGGACTCGAACTCACCCTCGACGGCAGCGACCGCATCGTGTCGGTGCGCGGAGATCACGCCGACCCCTTCAGCAAAGGCTTCGTCTGCCCCAAGGGCGCGACTCTCGGCCACTTGGACGGCGACCCGGACCGGCTCACCCGGCCCATGATTCGCGATCGCGCCACCGATACCTGGCGGGCCGCGAGCTGGGACGAGGCCTTCGGGGTGATCCGGGAACGGCTGCCGCAGGTGTCGGCCGAGTACGGCAATCAGGCGGTGGGCCTGTATCTCGGCAACCCCAACGCACACACCGTGGCCGGTGCGCTGTACGTGCCGCTGCTGATCCGGGCCCTGGCCACCCGCAGCCTGTTCTCCGCCAGCACCGCCGACCAGATGCCCAAGCAGGTGTCGAGCGGGCTCATGTTCGGCGACCCGCTCACCGTGGCGGTGCCGGATCTGGACCGGACCGACTACCTGCTGATGCTGGGCGCGAATCCGCTGGAGTCCAACGGATCCCTGTGCACCGCACCGGATTTCCCGGGCCGATTGAAGGCGCTGCGGCAGCGCGGCGGCCGCTTCGTGGTGGTGGATCCGCGCCGCACCCGCACCGCCAAGCTGGCCGACGAGCACCTGTTCGTGCGGCCGGGCAGCGACGCCTACCTGCTGTTCGGGATCGTGCACACGCTGTTCGCGGAGGAGCTGACCGACATCCGGGTCGAGGTGAACGGGCTCGACGAGATCCGCGCCGCCGCGGCCGATTTCCCGCCGGAGCTGGTCGCCGCGCGCACCGGGGTGCCCGCCGGGACCATCGCGCGGCTGGCCCGGGAGCTGGCCGCCGCGCCCGCCGCCGCCGTCTACGCCCGGATCGGCACCTGCACCGCCGAGTTCGGCACGGTCACGCAGTGGCTGGTGGACGTGGTCAATGTGCTGACCGGCAACCTGGACTCGCCCGGCGGGGCCATGTTCGCGACGGGCGCGGCGCTGGGCATCGTGCGGTCGCGGCCGTTCCGGACCGGACGCTGGGGCAGCCGGGTGCGCGGGCTGCCCGAGGCCATGGGCGAACTGCCGGTGGCGACGCTGGCCGACGAGATCCTGACACCCGGGGACGGGCAGATCCGGGCCATGGTGACGGTGGCCGGCAATCCGGTGCTGTCCGCGCCCAGCGGCGCGCGCCTGGATGCCGCTTTCGAGGGCCTGGAATTCATGGTGAGCGTCGATCGGTACCTCAACGAGACCACCCGGCACGCGGACGTGATTCTGCCGCCTCCGCGCATGACACAGTCCCCGCACTACGACTTCGCGCTGCTCAATTTCGCGGTGCGGAACTACGCCCGCTACTCGCCGCCGGTGACGGCGCTGGGCGAGGACGAGCTGTCCGAGGCCGAGGTGATGGCCCGGCTGGCGCTCGCGGTGTCCGGGCAGGAACCGCAGCCGGGGCTGGATCCCCTCACCGTGGTCGACGAGATCGTGATCGCCGGGACCCTGCACAAGGCCGGGATGGCCGATCGGCGTGCGGAACTGCTCGGGTCGAACACCACCGAGCAGCGCCTGGACCTGATGCTGCGGCTGGGCCCGTTCGGCGAGTGGGCGGCAGCGGCGAAGGCCCCGACGGCGCCGTCCGCCGCGAGCGACGCCGATTCCGGGGACTCGACCGAGAACTGGGCGGGTCGGCTGAATCTGCAAGTACTGCTGGACAATCCGCACGGCATCGACCTCGGCCCGCTGCGCCCGCGCCTGCCCCGCGCGCTGCGGACGGCCTCGCGGAAGGTGGAGCTGGCCCCCGCGCAGCTGCTGGCCGATGTGGCCCGGCTGCGGGCGCGCGCGGAGGACCGCCGGCCGGAGATGGTGCTGGTGGGCCGGCGCCAGCTGCGCTCCAACAACAGCTGGCTGCACAACGTTCCGCCCTTGGTGGGCGGGTCGAACCGGTGCACGCTGCACATCCATCCCGAGGACGCGACGCGGCTGGGGCTGGACGGGCGGGCCGTGGTGAAGTCGGCGGCGGGCACGGTGACCGTGGAACTGGAGCCGACCGAGGACATCATGCCGGGGGTGGTGAGCCTGCCGCACGGCTGGGGACACGAGGACAGCGCGCAGGCGGTCGCCCGGACCCATGCCGGGGTGAACGCCAATGTGCTGACCGATGATTCGCTGGTGGATGTCCCGTCGGGGAACGCGGTGTTCAACGGGGTGCCGGTGACGCTCACCCGAGCCTGATTCCGGAGCCGTCGCGAAAAGACCTTCCGGTATTTATGTTTCGAGTACCGAAGATCAGCGCCAGCTAGGGGGATGAAAACGATCGAGCCGGGTGCGAAAGTCTGCAAAATGGACAAAACAGGTATGCGAAATCCCCGCGCCCCCTGGGGATCTCGCATACCCGCACCCTGAAATGAACCGGCAGCATCCCCACAGCTAAGGGACGGAGGTCCCTTGTGAGCGGTTTCATCCGGGAGGATCCTCGCATCGGGAAGGTTTGTCCGGCATCAGTCGAAGCGCCCTTACCAGGGCAGATATGCCGGTTCACGCATTCGCCACACGAAAATAGTTAAACCGTATAGGCTTTCGGGTGGCCGTAGTTCGTGGCCGAGCCTCTTCCATCCGGTATTTCAGCTACCAAAGGGGGCGCACGATGCCCGGGGTCAGAAACGGCAGCGACGGCGAGCGGGAACTGCAGGATCGGTACGGCACCGAGGACCGAGCGGAGCGCTTCTACTCCGATCAGGTACGGGATCGGCTCAATACCCACATGATCGATTTCATCCGCCGGATGGATATGGCCTTCATCGCCACCGCCGACAAGCACGGCGAATGCGATGCCAGTTTCCGCGCCGGCAATCCCGGCTTCCTGCACGTGATCGACGAACGCACTGTCGCCTACCCCGAATACCGCGGTAACGGCGTGATGGCCAGCCTCGGCAATGTGCTCGAGAACCCGCACGTCGGCATTCTGATGATCGACTTCGTCCAGGACCTGATCGGCCTGCACGTCAATGGCACCGCCCGCATCGTGGACGACGCGCTCATGCGCCGCTGCGTCCCGGATCTGCCCGCCGAGTCCCGCGGCCGCATGCCCGAGCGCTGGGTGGTGGTGGATGTGGAGGAGGCCTACATCCACTGCCGCAAGCACATCCCGCACCTGGTGCCCGCGCAGCGGGAGGCCCGGCAGTGGGGCACCGACAATATGCGCGCCAAGGGCGGTGACTACTTCCGGGCCAAGGAAGAGACCAGCGCCCTCGTCGAATCCTGAACCGCGCCTATTTGATCTTGAAGATCACCGCACGCTGGACGATGAAGTTGATCACGGTGGCGGTGCCCTGCGCCACACAGAACGCCAGGGCGATCCGCCACCAGGCGTCCGGCAGCGCGTAATAGCAGAGCTGGTTGATCCCCACCTGCAAGGCGAAGGTCAACGCGTACAGGGCGATCACCGCGAGGAACCGCTTGCGATTCGGCTCGGCCTGGAAGGTCCAGCGCCGGTTGATCAGATACGCCGTCGTGGTGCCCGCGATGAAGCTGATCGACTTGGCCACCGGCAGCGGCAGGCCCACCACCGTGAAAAGCAGGGTGTACAGGCCGAAGTCCACCACCGCGGAGAAGATGCCCGTCGCCAGGAAGCGAACGATCTGCGTCTTGAGATCGACATCCGTGCCACCCGGTTCGTCGACGAGGGGCAGCTCGGGAGGGAGGGGCAGATGGGGTTCCGCGGTCACAACGCAGAAGAGTAATGCCCGCGACATTGGACACAAGCCTCGGAACGGTTATGCCTGTAGCCTCTATGCCGATGTCCACGAAAGCTCAGACCACTACCGAGGCCGCCGCCGAGCCCAGCTCGAACGGTGACAGCCCCGTAGTCGGCAAAGAAAAAGAGGGCACCGTGTCACAGCAGGGTTCGTTCGACCTGCCGACGCAGACCCGGCGCTTGACCGGTTGGGGACGCACCGCGGCCACCACCTCGGAAGTGCTCTCCACCAGCGACCCGGAACTGATCGCCAAGGCGGTCGCCATGGTCGCGGAGGACAACGACTCGAAGCCCGCGCACCTGCGTCGCGGCGTCATCGCCCGCGGCCTGGGCCGCTCCTACGGCGATCACGCGCAGAACGCCGGCGGCCTGGTCGTCGACATGACCGCGCTCAACCGCATCCACCGCATCGACCGGGACTCCCGGCTGGTGGACGTGGACGCGGGCGTGTCCCTCGACCAGCTGATGAAGGCGGCGCTGCCGTTCGGCCTGTGGGTTCCGGTGCTCCCGGGCACCCGGCAGGTCACCGTGGGCGGCGCGATCGGCTCCGACATCCACGGCAAGAACCACCACAGCGCGGGCAGCTTCGGCAATCACGTGCGGTCCATCGATCTGCTCACCGCCGACGGCAAGGTGCAGACCATCGGGCCGAAGAAGAACGCCAAACTCTTCTGGGCGACCGTCGGCGGCAACGGCCTGACCGGCATCGTGCTGCGCGCCACCATCGAGATGACGCCGACCGAGACGGCCTACTTCATCTCCGACGGCATCAAGACCACCAGCCTGGAAGAGACCATCCGGGTCCACTCGGACGGGTCCGAGGAGAACTACACCTACTCCTCGACCTGGTTCGACGCGATCAGCGCGCCGCCGAAACTGGGTCGCGCCAATGTGTCTCGCGGCCGGCTGGCGAAACTCGACGAGCTGCCCAAGAAGCTGCGCAAGAATCCGCTGAAGTTCGATGCGCCGAATCTGCTGACGGTGCCGGATATCTTCCCGAGCTTCGCGGCCAACAAGTTCACGCTGGGCATGGTCGGCGAGGCGTATTACGCGCTCGGCGGCAATTACAGCGGCAAGATCATGAACTTGACGCAGTTCTACCACCTGCTCGACGTGGTGTCGGAGTGGAATCGGGCCTACGGTTCGGCCGGATTCATCCAGTACCAATTCGTGCTGCCGCCCGAGGCGCTGGACGAATTCACCAAGATCATCGTGGATATCCAGCGGTCGGGTCACCACTCGGCGCTCAATGTGCTGAAGTTCTTCGGTCCGGGCAACCCGGCGCCGCTGAGCTTCCCCATGGAGGGCTGGAACATCTGCGTCGACTTCCCGGTCCGCCCGGGTCTCAACGACTTCGTGCGTGAACTGGACCGCCGCGTCCTGGAATTCGGCGGTCGCCTCTACACTGCCAAGGATTCGCGCACCGACGCGGAGACCTTCCACAAGATGTACCCGCGGATCGACGAGTGGATCAAGATCCGCCGGAGCGTCGACCCCACAGGCGTTTTCATGTCCGATATGGCGAGAAGGCTGGAGCTTCAGTGATCAATGCGGTAGGCAACCCGCAGTCCATTCTGCTGCTGGGCGGCACCTCGGAGATCGGCTTGGCGATCTGCGCCGAGTACCTGAAGAAGGGCCCCGCGCGCATCGTCCTGGCGGCCCTGCCGGGTGACCCGCTGCGCGAGGACGCCGTGTCGCAGATGAAGGCGGCCGGGGCCTCCGAGGTCCAGGTCGTCGACTTCGACGCGCTCGACACCGGCAGCCACCCGGCCGTGATCGACGCGGCCTGGGCCACCAGCGATATCGACGTGGCCATCGTCGCGTTCGGCATCGACGGCGACGGCGAGATCTTCTGGCAGGACCAGCGCAAGGCCGTCATGATGGCCGAGATCAACTACACCGCCGCGGTGTCGGTGGGTGTGCTGCTCGGCGAGAAGATGAAGGCGCAGGGCTTCGGTCGCATTCTGGCCATGTCCTCGGTCGCCGGTGAGCGGGTGCGCCGCTTCAACTTCGTCTACGGCTCCACCAAGGCCGGCCTGGACGGCTTCTACCTGGGACTGGGCGAGGCCATCGCCAAGTTCGGCCCGCGCGTCACGGTCATCCGCCCCGGCATGGTGCGCACCCGGCTCTCCGCGCACGCCAAGGAGAACGGTCTCACCGTGAACAAGGAAGACGTCGCGCAGCTCGCGGTGTCCGCCTCGGAGAAGGGCAAGGAAATCGTCTGGGCCCCGGGCGTTTTCCGCTACGTCATGATGATCCTGCGGCACGTGCCGCGTCCGATCTTCCGCAAGCTGCCCATCTAGGCGAGTTTGCGATCAACGCCGCATTCCGGTCCCGGGGTGCGGCGTTTTTCATTTCCGGCGGGTCGGCCCCGGCGAGAGGTCCGCGCACGCGGCACTGGCTAGGCTGACCGGCGGTCCATGACATGAATGCGGAGGGCTGGTGCGGATGAGCGAGCGGGCGAGCGGGCGAGCGGCGGTGCTGGCGCGGCAGGCCGGTAATGCGGCCGGGGAGGCCGTGCTCGCCGCCGTGGTGGCGGCCGTGGTGGCCGCGATCGGGCTCGAGGCGTTCTCGGTCGTGCACTGGCCGGCGTTCAACTCCTCCAATGTGACCCGGGCGCTCACCACCGTCGGGCAGGTGGCCGCGCTGGCCATGCTGGTGGTCGCGGTCGTGTTGCTGCGCCTGCGCAAATGGGAGTGGGTCGCGAAACTGCTGTCCTGGGGCGGACTTTCGGCCTTCGTGACCGTGACGCTCGGCATGCCGCTGGCCGCGACCAAGCTGTACCTGTTCGGCATGTCCGTGGACCAGGAATTCCGGACGCAGTATCTGACGCGGCTGACCGACAGTGCGGCGCTGCGCGATATGAACTACGCCGAACTGCCGCCGTTCTATCCCGCGGGCTGGTTCTGGCTCGGCGGCCGGTTCGCGAGCCTGACCGGCATGGCCGGGTGGGAGGCGTTCAAGCCCTTCGCGATCATCGGTCTGGCGGTCGCGGCGACTGTCGCTCTGGTGCTGTGGTCCAAGTTGATTCGCGCGGATTGGGCGGTCGCTGTCGCCGCCGCGACCACCGCGGTGACCCTGGCCTATGGTGCCCCCGAGGCGTACAGCGCGGTGCTCACGCTGTTGCTGGGACCCGCACTGGTACTGGCCTGGGGCGCGCTCTATCGGCCCGCCGAGTCCGGCGAGGACACGGAGACCACCGCGGGCGGCTGGGGCGCTGTGGTGGGGACCGGGTTGTTCCTCGGCCTCGGCGCCACCTTCTACAGCCTCTACTTCGGTGTCGCCGTCTTCGCGGTGTGCCTGATGGCCGTCATCGCCGCGGGGCTCGCCATCCGATCGCAACACACCTGGCGGGCCATCTGGCCGATCCTGGTCCGGCTCATCGGAATCGGTGCCATCGCGGGCGTGCTGGCACTCGCCGTCTGGACCCCGTTCCTGCTGAAGTTCCTGTCGGGCAAGGCATCTTTGGGCTCCGGCTCCGCGCTCCACTACCTTCCCGAGACGGGTTCGCGGCTGCCGCTGCCGATGACCGAGTTCGATTTGCTGGGTGTGTTCTGCCTGGCCGGAACCATCTGGCTGGTGCTGCGTGCGGGCAGTTCACGGCGCGCACAGGCGCTGGGCATCGGCGTGGTGGCCATCTACCTGTGGTGCCTGCTGTCCATGGCAGCGACGGCGGGCGGAACCACCCTGCTGTCGTTCCGCCTGGAGTCGCCGCTGCTGGCGCTGCTGTCGGCGGCGGGCGTATTCGCCTTTGCCGAGGGTGCGCGGGCGGTCTACCAGGCGCTGAACGAGCCGAGCCGGTTCCGGGTCGCGGCGGCCGCGGTGGCGCTGGCCGGGGCGATCGGGTTCAGCCAGGGCATTCCGACGGTGCTGGCCACCGAGATCACCACGGCGTACACCGATACCGACGGCAATGGGGATCGCGCCGACCAGCGGGCTCCGTCGGCGGTCTCCTACTACCGCGAGATCGACGCGAAACTGCTGGAGCAGACCGGGCGGCCGCGCGACGGCAGCGTGGTGCTGACCGCGGACACCAGCTTCCTCGCGATCTACCCATACTTCGGATTCCAGGCGCTCACTTCGCATTACGCGAACCCGCTGGCGGATTTCGCGGCGCGCACCGCCGAGATCCAGCGCTGGGGCACACTGAAGACGCCGCAGGAGCTGACCGACGCGCTCGAGCACTGCCCGTGGCGGGCGCCGGACGCTTTCCTGTTCCGGCGTTCCGGTGACGGCTACACGCTGCGGCTGTCCCAGGACGTCTACCCGAACGATCCGAATGTGAAGCGCATCACGGTGACGCTGCCCAAGGCATTGTTCGATGACGGGCACTACCGCATCACCGATATCGGACCGTTCACCCTCGTCGTGCGTGTCTGAGGGATGGGGCGAGACAAGGATCACTTATCCCCAAAAGTGAGGCGGAATCTGGGGATAACTGTCCGATTCTGTGGATAACTTCTCGACTTGCCAGTGCAATCTCAGCGGGAAGCTGTAGCGTGGGCCGCTGATTGCAAGGCACAAGGAGTTATGCGTTGGCACAGGGGCGGGAAACCGATCGGGGGAACGAAACGGGCTCGGCGGTGGCGGTTCTCGACCGCGTCACGCCGAATACGGCCCGTCCCAACCTGACTCGCGCGCAGCGCACGGCCGCACGGCTACGCCTGGCACGAGCCGATCTGTTCGTCGCGGGCGCGTACCTGTCGCTGGCGGTGCTGGTGCTGTCCGGTCAGTGGCTGCACACCGACCGCGGCTACCTGATCAAGAGTGGCCAGGACCAGACCATGTGGGAGTGGTTCTTCGCGGTCACCGCCCACGATGTCTCGCATCTGCACAATCCGCTGGGCACCACGCTGCAGAACTATCCCGACGGCGTGAACATGATGGCCAATACCGCCATGTTCGGCGTCGGGGTGCCGCTCACCCCGGTCACGCTGCTGTTCGGGCCGACGGTCACCTTCGTGCTGGTGCTCACCCTGGGCCTGTGCGGCACCGCGTTCGCCTGGTACTGGCTGTTCTCCCGCGAACTGGTGTCGTCCAAATTCGCTGCGGCCGTGGGCGGCCTGTTCTGCGGGTTCGCGCCCGCCATGATCTCGCACGCCAATGCCCACCCGAATTTCGTGCTGCTGGCGCTGCTGCCGGTGATCGCCCTGAAGGTGATCCGGATGGCGCGCCGCGCCGCTGCGGGCACCGAGGTGACTCGCGGTCGCCGCAACAAGGACGCCTTCGTGCTGGGCCTGCTGGTGGCGACGCAGATCGCGCTCGGTGAGGAACCGCTGCTCATCTTCGCGCTCGCCTTCGGTCTCTTCGCGCTGGTCTATCACCTGCACGCCCCGAAGACCGGGCTGCGGATGGTGCGCGCTCTGGCCCCGCCGGTGCTGCTGGCGGCGCTGATCACGGTGGCGCTGACCGATATTCCGCTGTGGTGGCAGTTCTTCGGGCCGCAGTCCTACCGTTCCATCGACCACGGGCCGATGAAGAACGATCTGAAGGCGCTGTTCCAGTTCCCGTCCGAGTCCCTGGGCGGCATGTTCTCGCACGGCCAGAACGTGGCCATCAACGCCACCGAGGAGAACTCGTACTTCGGCTGGCCGCTGTGGATCGTGGTGTCGGTGGCCATCATCCTCATGTGGCGGGAACGCGCGGTGCGCGCCGCCGCCGCGGTGATCGCCCTGTTCACGATCCTGTCGCTGGGCGCCTCGGCCACCATCGGCCTCGGCGACACCGGCATCGTGCTGCCGTGGAAGTGGCTCGACCATGTGCCGCTGCTGAATTCGGTGCTGGAGTCCCGCTTCACCATGGCCGCCATCCCCGCCATCGCGGTGGTGCTGGTCCTGGCCACCCAGCGCGCCCTGGACTACTGGAGCGTCTCCGCCACCGACTGGCGCCCACTGGCCCTGTTCGCCGCCCTGGTCTTCGCGCTGCTGCCGCTCACCCCCACCGTCCTGCCGGTGGTCCAGCGCGCCCCCACACCCGCGTTCTTCACCGACGGCACGGTGCGCCAATACGTTTCGGGCGGCTCCGTGGTCATCGCCCCGCCGCCCACCGCCCCCGACGCCCGCGCCCTGCGCTGGCAGGTGGACTCCGGCTTCGAATTCCCCCTCGCCGGAGGCTATTTCGTCGGCCCCACCGGCTCCTCCAAGAAGGGCCGCTACGGCCCCGACGACCGCCCCACCGCAACCCTGCTGACCAAAGCCCAGCAGTCCAACAAGATCCCGGCGATCGACGAGTCCGACCGCATCCGCGCCCTGGTCGACCTCCGCTACTGGCAGGCCGACGTCGTCGTCCTCCCGCCCACCGACAACGCCGACACCCTGCGCCTGACCCTGGACCAGCTCCTCGGCTTCCCCGCCAAGTACGTCGACGGCGTCTGGCTGTGGGACGTCCGCACCCTCCTGCACTGACCCCGCGTCAGCGCGCCGGCGGCGTGCTCACCTTGGTGTAGGTCGCTCCGGGGTAATTCGCACCGGAGCGAACCAGCGTGCCGCCCCGGAACTCGACATCGGTCCGGGGTGCGGACACCGGGCAGCCGTGATCGCTGCCGGTGGTTTCGAGCCGGGACTCCCCGACCGAGATGCGGGTCGACAGATTGCTGGACTCCAGCAGCGCGGTGTACGAGCAGATGCCCTGGCCGCCGCCGGGCAGCGTGATCTTCTCGGTGAGGGTGAAGACCTGGTCGCCGATATTGCCGCCGTTGATGGTCAGCGCGTAGTCGCCGTCGCCCGAGGGGCCGGTCTTCGCCGACCAGCGGCCCAGCACGGACCCGGGCACCTGCCCATCGGTCGCCGGGCGACCGGCGGAGGTGGGGCTGACGGTCGAGACCGGCGAGAACGCCTGGGTGCTGGACGCGTTCGTCACCTCCGCCGCCGAACCGAGGTAGCGGAACAAGCCGTAGCCCAGGCCGCCGGCGGTGACCACGAACAGCACGCCGAGGGCGGCCACGAGGACGCCGCGCCGCGGGCGGGTCGGACCGGCAACGGGTGCCGCGGGCGGCGCGGGTTCCGGTGGCGCGGGCCGGACGGCGTTCGGCGGTGGATTCGACGGCGCGCCGCCCGGCAGCGGCGGTGTCACGAAATAGGTTGTCGGCGTTCGGGACTCCGCGGCGTCGCGCGCCGCGTTCATGAAGTCGGTGCAGGTCGGGTAGCGCTGCGCCGGATCCTTGGCGAGCGCGCGGCTCAGCACGTCGTCGAGCGCCCGCGGCAGATCGGGCCGCACCTGGCTCAGCCGCAGCGGCGCGACCGCCGTGTGCGCGTGCACCCAGCCCAGCGGATTGTCGGCGTCGAAGGGGCGGCGGTCGGTCAGCAGCACGAAAAGCGTGCAGGCCAAGGAGTATTGGTCCGACTGCGGTCCGATGGGCGCGCCCGACACCTGTTCGGGTGAGGCGAAGGCGAAGGTGGCCGAGATGACGCCGGTCGCGGTCAGTTTGGTGGATTCGTCGCGCAGCCGGGCGATGCCGAAGTCGGTCAGCAGCGCGCGCTCGGTGCGGCCGTTGTCGGCGGGCGCGAGCAGCAGGTTGGAGGGCTTCACATCCCGGTGCAGGACGCCCTTGCCGTGCGCGTAGTCCAGGGCCCCGGCGATCTCGGCCCCGATGCGCAGTGCCCGCGCGGGCGCCACGGCCCGCAGCAGTCCGGCGTCCGGGCCGTCGACGTACTGCATGGAGATCCACAGCAGGTCCTCGGCGACGCCGCGGTCGTAGACGGACACGATGTGCGGATGGTCGAAGCGGGCGGTGAGGTCGGCTTCGCGCTGGAAGCGCCGCCAGGTGTCCGCCTCGGTCATCAGCGCGCTCTGGTGCATGATCTTGAGCGCCACCATGCGGGGTAATCGGGGATGTCGCGCCACGTAGACCGATCCCGACCCCCCGGTCCCGATCCTCCGCTGAATCACATGCCCGGCCACGATCTCACCGGGACGGAGTTCCGCCATGCCCCCGCTTCTCCATTCCTCGCCGACACCGCGCGCCGACGACCTGTCGATCTTCGCCGAAGCGCGCGTGTCGTGGGAACCCTATCGAATTCCGGCCGGTTGAAGGACTTTTCGGTTCTCAGTTGGTGCGGGTGTAGGTGACGGCGCCGCTGCGGGAGAGGGCTCGGGTGATGCGGCCGTCGGTGAGGACGAGTTCGTGGGTGCCTTGGACGAGGCAGCCGTCGGCGTCGCCGGTGACCAGATTGCCCGCGCCCACGGTGATGTCGGCGGTGCCGGGGACGCCGAGGAGGCGGTAGTCGAAGACGCAGATGGGGCGGCTGTCCCGGAGGACGGTGGAGGTGACGACCACGTCGTTGAGGTTGCCCTGGCGGATGGAGAGGCGGTAGCGGTCGGCGTTGGCGGTGCTGGTGCCGGACCAGTCGCCGACGAAGGCGGAGGGGACGCGGCCCGCGGGGGCCGGTGGGGTGGTGGCGGCGACCGTGGTGACGGCGGTGGGGGCTGCCGAGGCGACGGTCGGGACCGCGGCGGACAGCGGTGTGCCGGAGGATCTTCCGTGGCTCTCGAGGTTCATGGTGACGACGATGGCGCTGCCGCCGATCACGGCGGCGGCCAGCACGGCCAGCAGGCCGGTGACCACGCCACGGCTCACACCCGTCGACACCGGGACGGGTTCGGGGGCTCGATGCCGGTGGGGCGGCGCGTCTTCGAAGGATCCGGTGCGCGCGCCGTAGGCGACGCCATAGGCCGGTGCGCCGGGGTTGGTGCGGTAGCCGCCGGCGAGGGCGGTGGGGTCGGTGCGGGGGGAGCGTAGGACGGACGGGTCGGTGACGAAACCGGGCGGGGGGGTGCTCGGGGCCGCGGCGGCCGGGTTCAGGATGGTTTGCGCGGAACCTGTTTGCCAGGCGTGCCAGGCGGCGTCGGCGAAATCGGTGCAGCTGGGGAATCTTTCGTCCGGATGTTTGGCCAGGGCGCGGTCGAAGACCGGGTCGAAGGCGGCGGACAGGTCCGGGCGGAGCTGGGTGACGTGCAGGGGCGGGGTGCTGGTGTGGGCGTAGATCCAGCCCGCGAGGTCGGTGGCCAGGAACGGGCGGGTGCCGGTGAGGAGCACGAAAAGGGTACAGGCCAAGGAGTATTGGTCGGTGCGGGGGTCGAGGTAGCGGCCCGAGACCTGTTCGGGGGAGGCGAAGGCGAAGGTGGCGGAGATATCGCCGGTCTTGGTGACGTGGGTGGTCTCGTCGCGCAGGCGCGCGATGCCGAAATCGGTGAGCAGGGCGCGTTCGGGGCGGCCGTCGGCGGCCGGGGAGAGCAGGATGTTGGAGGGCTTCACATCCCGGTGCAGCACGCCCTGGCCGTGCGCGTAGTCGAGGGCCGAGGCGATGCCGCCCCCGATGCGCAGCGCCCGTTCGGGGGCCAGGCCGGTGACGCCGTCCGCGTCGGGTCCGGCCACGAATTGCATGGCGATCCACAATCTTCCGGCGTCCATGCCGCGGTCGTAGACCGACACGATGTTCGGATGGTCGAAGCGGGCGGTGATGTCGGCCTCGCGTTCGAAGCGCCGCCAGCCCTCGGTGTCGGCGTCCACCTCGTCGCGGTTGAATACCTTGAGGGCGGCCAGGCGGGGTAGCCGGGGATGGTGGGCGGCGTAGACGGTGCCCGATCCCCCGGCCCCGATCCAGCGTTCGATGACATATCCGGCGATCTCCTCGCCCGGCTTCGGATCGGCCATGATCGCGCACCTACCTACGTCAGTGGAACCCTGCTACTTCAGTGGAGCCCTGTCGAGCCAGTCGGTCAGGAGGTTGTTCACCGTGTGCCCCGGCCAGTGCAGCACCATGACGAAGCGCGACCGCGGATCGCCGTCGGGGAAGGAGACCGCGGCCAGCGCGCGCTGGGTCTCGCTGTCCCGGGTGACGGCCGGATCCACCGTGGCCGCCGTGGTGACGGTGAGATCGCCCGCCACGTCCTGATGCGTTACCGGGGTGACCCGGGCATTGCCGCCGAAGAACAGCGCGGCCACCGATTTGCCCGGGCGGGTGTCGAAGTCGAGGAAGTCGAAGCGCGGCTGACCGGTGGCGTCCTCGGCATTGCAGCGCACCCGGTGCGCACCCTGGACCGCCTCGTCCGGACCGGGATCCTTGGGACGGCAGGACCCGCCCTGCCAGCCGACCGCGGTGCCGTTGGCGGCGAGCTGACCGATCAGGCTGGGGAAGGCACGGGCGATGGCGGCGTCCTCACGGCCCCACGAGGAGATGAGGGTGTCGGCGCTGGTGTACGTGATCAGGCCGCTCACATCGGTTTTGCGGCTGACCCGCCCGTCGGGCAGCAGGGTGAGGGTGGTGGGCCCGTTGGCGCGGCAGGCATTGGACGGCTCGCGCACCACGATCTCGGAGGTGCCGATGATGAGCCGGTCGCCGTCGCCGGGCACCTGATCGAGCGGGGCGGAGAATTCGCAGTGGAACGGAAACCCGTTGGGCAGCACGCCGTCCACCCGGTTGGACAGCACCGGATCACCGATCTTGGCCTGCTGCACGGTGAGCCGGTAGTTGGTCTGGCCCTCGGTGGCCAGCCAGGTGCCCACGAACCGGTCGGGCACCATCCCCCGCGCGGTCGGCGGGGACGGCGAGTTGCCCTGGTCGAGGGCGAATCCCACGCCCGCCGCGGTCACCGCCGCCACCGCCGCCGGGATCAGCACGCGTCGCTGTAACCGCCCTTGCCACAGCGGTTTCCGTCTTCGCCTGCCGACGCTCCGAGGCGGTGGATGCGGCAGGCGGGCGCGGGCGGTGACGGCCAGGGCCGGATCGGAGTAGTACGCCTCGGTGGCGGCGTAGGCGAAATCCACGCAGCTGTCGAAGCGGTCCTCCGGGTCCTTGGCCAGGGCACGCTCGAACACGTCGTCCAGGGCGTCCGGGAGCGCCGGGTTCAGTTCGCTCAGCCGGCGCGGCTTCTCCTGGGTATGAGCGTGCACCCAGGCGAGTGGATTGTCGGCGGTGAAGGGCCGCTGGTCGGTGAGCAGCACGAACAGCGTGCAGGCCAGCGAGTATTGATCAGATCGCGGACCGACCGGTTTCCCGCTCACCTGCTCCGGTGATGCGAAAGCGAAAGTGGCGGAGATATTTCCGGTATGGGTGAGCTTCGTGGTCTCGTCGCGCAGCCGCGCGATGCCGAAGTCGGTGAGCAGCGCCCGCTCCGGGCGGCCGCTCTCGGGATCGGCGATGAGGATGTTGGACGGCTTCACATCCCGGTGCAGCACACCCTTGCCGTGCGCGTAATCCAGCGCGGCCCCGATCTCACCGCCGATGCTCAACGCCCGTTCGGGCGAAACATGGTGCAGTTCACCGGCATCCGCGCCGTCCACGAACTGCATGGAGATCCAGAACCGGTCCTCGGCGACGCCGCGGTCGTAGATCTGCACGATATTGGGATGGTCGAAATGCGCCGCGATATCGGCCTCACGCTCGAAACGCCGCCACACCTCGTCGTCTTCGGCGACCTCGTCACGTTTCAAGACCTTCAGAGCCGTGAGCCGGGGTAACCGCGGATGCCGGGCCGCATAGACCACGCCCGATCCCCCGGCCCCGACCCGCCGCGCGATCACATACCCGGCGAGAACTTCGCCAGGTCGCAGCTCGGTCATGATTCCTCTTGTCCTCCGGCCCGGCCCCACGCCCAGTTCGGATAACAACCATCATAGAGTCGTTCTTCGTGCGCGCAGACTCCCGAGCGTTCCACCGCATCCGCATCCTCGCCCTGGTGTCCGGTCTTCTCGGATTCCTGCTGGCGGTGATCACACCGATCCTGCCGGTGCAGCAGGACCGGCCCACTCTGCATTGGCCACAAGGGGATACGGCCGATGTGGCCGCGCCCCTGGTCTCCTATGTGCCGTTGAGCCTGGACGTCACGCTGCCGTGCCAGGTGCTGCGGGAGCTGCCGAGCGGGACGCTGTTCTCGACGGTGCCCGCCGCCTCCGGGCAGGCCGAGACCAAGGGCCTGGTCGTCAAGGTCACCGACGAACCCGGCAAGGGACCCGTCCTCTCGGTGCTGGTGCGGTTGATTCCGCTGCTGTCCGCGCCCGTCGCCGAGATCGGCGAGTGCGGCGCCGTGACCGTGCACTCCGACGCCACCCAGACCCGGGTGGAATTCGCCGGGGTCGCGCGCAAGGACGGGACGCCGTTCGTCGGCACCGTCGGCGGCGACACCCGGCCGCAGGTGGTGGGCCTGTTCACCGATCTGAAGCGGGAGCAGCTCGGGAACGCCTCCGCCACCGTGCAGATCGACGCGCGCTTCACCTCCAGCCCGACCTGGCTCAAGCGGCTGGCGACCATCGGCGCGGTGCTGTTCACCCTGCTGTCGCTGTACGCGCTGCACCTGCTCGACACCGCCGACGGCCGCAAGCCCCGCCGCTTCCTGCCCGCGCACTGGTGGCGGGTGCGGCTCGCCGATGTCGCGGTGCTGGGCACGCTGGTGGTGTGGCACTTCATCGGAGCCAACACCTCCGACGACGGCTACATCCTGAATATGGCTCGGGCCTCGAAGTATTCGGGCTATATGGCCAACTACTACCGCTGGTTCGGGGTCGCCGAGGCGCCCTTCGGGTGGCCGTACGAGGTACTGGCCTGGATGACCCGGATCAGCGATTCCAGCCCGTGGATGCGGTTGCCCGCGCTGCTGGCCGGCATCGTGTGCTGGCTGGTGATCAGCCGGGAAGTGCTGCCGCGCTTGGGCTCCCGGGTGCGCCGCGACCAGGTCGCGATCTGGACCGCCGGCCTGGTGTTCCTGGCCGCCTGGATGCCCTACGACAACGGCCTGCGACCGGAACCGCTGATCGCGGCGGGCGCGCTGCTGACCTGGTGCTCCATCGAACGCGCGATCGCCACCGGGCGGCTGCTGCCCGCGGCCGTCGGCGTGCTGATCGCGGCCTTCTCGCTGGCCGCCGGGCCGACCGGCCTGATCTGCATCGCCGCCCTGATCGCGGGCGCGCGGCCGGTGCTCATGGTGATCATCAAACGCGCCGGGCAGCAGCGCGGTTCGTGGCTGCTGCGCTACGGCGCGCTGCTCGCGCCCGGCATCGCGGCCGGAGCCCTGGTGCTGGTGGTCGTTTTCGGTGATCAGACCCTGGCCTCGGTCATGGAGGCCACCCGGGTGCGCACCCTGATCGGCCCCAATGTGGCCTGGTTCGACGAGCGCACCCGCTGGGACGCGCTGCTCATGCTCTCCCCCGACGGCTCACTGGCCCGCCGGTTCGGCATCCTCGCCATGCTGCTGAGCCTGGGCGTGTGCGTGATGGTGATGCTGCGCAAGAACGGCCGCATCCCGGGCACCTCGCGGGGTCCGTCGGCGCGGGTGCTGGGCATCGTGTTCATGTCGCTGTTCCTGATGATGTTCACGCCCACCAAGTGGACCCACCACTTCGGCGTGTACGCGGGCCTGGCGGGATCGCTGGCGGCGCTGGCCGCGGTCGCGGTGGGGGTCAACGGGATTCGCTCGCCGCGCAACCGGACGCTGTTCACGGCGGCGGTGTTCTTCCTGCTGGCCATGACCTTCACCGGATCCAACGGCTGGTGGTACGTGTCCAGCTACGGCGTGCCGTGGTTCGACAAGGCCCCGCTCGTCGCGGGCAAGGGGTTCTCGACCCTGTTCCTGGGGCTGGCGGTGCTGTGCCTGCTGATCGCGGCCTACCAGCACTTCCGGGAGCCGTATATGACGCCACGGCCGGTGCGCGGCTTCGACAAGTTCGCCAGCATGCCGCTCACCATCGCGGCGGCGGTCCTGGTGCTGTTCGAGGTGTTGTCGCTGGCCAAGGCGGCCGTCGGCCAGTACCCGGCCTACTCCATCGCCCAGTCGAATCTGCGCGCGCTGAAGGGTGATTCGTGCGCCCTGGCCAACGAGGTGCTGGTGGAGACCGATACCGCGGGGTCGCTGCTGCACCCGTGGACCGGCTCCGACGCCGACGGCCTGGCCGCGCAGAACACCGGGTTCACCCCCAACGGCGTGGCCACCGACCTCACCGCGGACGCCGAGGAGACCGTCACCGGCGGCGCCAACTCGGTGAACGACAAGTCCGGCAACAAGACCTCCAAGACCACCGGGGCCGGCACCGGCGGCGGCAAGAGCGAGCAGGCCGGTATCAACGGCAGCTCGGTCGCCCTGCCCTTCGGTCTGGATCCGGCCAAGACCCCGGTGCTGGGCAGCTACACCGATGGCGAGCAGCAGGTTTCGAAGCTCACCACCCAGTGGTACAACGCCGAGAAGCTGAACTCGGTGCGCGACAACCCGGCCTACCAGGTGCTGGTGGTGACCGCGGCGGGCCGCATCAAGTCCTTCGACAAGGACGGCGTCCAGACCTATGGACAGGATCTGATCGTCGAGTACGGCACCCGCGACGCCGCGGGCGAGGTCCGCGATGTCGGCCAGATCCGGCCCATCGACATCGGCCCGAACCCGTCCTGGCGCAATCTGCGTATCCCGCTGGACCAGATTCCCGCGGGCGCGAACGCGATTCGCCTGGTCCTGAACGACGCCGACATCACACCACGCCAGTGGCTGGCGGTCACCCCGCCCCGGCTGCCCGAGCTGCGGACGCTGAATTCCCTTGTCGGCGACCAGGCCCCCGTGCTCGAGGACTGGCACGTGGGCCTCGCGTTCCCGTGCCAGCGCCCGTTCGACCACCACGACGGCGTGGCCGAGGTGCCCGAATGGCGCATCCTGCCCGACCGCGTGGGCCAGGACGCCTCCAATGCCTGGCAGGACGACATCGGCGGCGGCCCGCTCGGCTGGACCGGTCTGCTGCTGCAGTCCGAGACCCGGCCGTCGTACCTGAACCACGACTGGCGACGGGACTGGGGCGGCCTCGAGAAGTTCACCCCGTATGCCCCGAACGCGAATTCACGCCCCACCTTGGACGTGACCGTGGAGACCCGATCGGGCCTGGCCAAGGACTCGCCGATCAAGGCCAAGTAGAAGCCGCGAAAAGCCCGCTCGGAACGCTGTTCCGGGCGGGCTTTCGGGTTTATTCACACCATGCCCGCGACGGCGCGGCAGTGAACACCGCCACTCTCAGAGAGGACAGATACGATCAGCAACCGTGCCAGACGCCTCCGCAGTGCTCACGAAGCCGAACCCTCCGGCGACCGACCCCGCGAACCCGCGTGATTACCGGGTAGCGAAGCTGATAGCGATCGTCGCGGGCCTGCTCGGGGCGCTGTTCGCGCTGGCGACGCCGTTCCTGCCGGTGCAGCAGACCCAGGCGGAGGTGAGCTGGCCGCAGCGCGGTTCGCTCGATCCGGTGCAGGCGGCACTGGTGTCACAGGTGCCGATCGACGTGAACGTCACCATCCCCTGTTCCGCGGTCGGGCAATTGGATCCGCGCGGCGGCATCCTGCTGGCAACGGCGCCGCCGCAGGGCAAGGGCGCGGACCTGGAGGCCATGTTCGTCCGCGTCTCGGGCGACAGCGTGGACGTGCTGGACCGGAATGCCGTGGTGGCCACCGCCACCCGCGCGGAGATGAACGAGTGCTCGAAGCTCGTCATCACCTCCGACAGCAAGGAGACCTACGCCGGCTTCGAGGGCGTCACCCGCACGGTCGAGAAGACCACCCCCGACGGCGGCCGGGAACTGGTCACCGTGCCGATCGAGGGCCGGCTGCTGGGCGACCTGCGGCCGCAGGTGGTGGGCGTCTTCACCGATATGAAAGGCGGCGTCCCGGAGGGCCTTTCGTTCCACATGACGGTGGACTCGCGGTACTCGTCCTCGCCGACGCTGATCAAGCTGGTCGCGATCATCGCCGCCGTGCTGCTCACCCTGCTGGCCATGGGCGCGCTCGCGGTGCTGGACACCAGCGACGGCCGCGGGCACCGGCGCATCCTGCCCGCGCACTGGCTGAAGCCGACCTGGGCGGACGGCGGCATCATCGGCACCCTGCTGCTGTGGCATTTCGTGGGCGCCAACACCTCCGACGACGGCTACATCCTGACCATGGTGCGGGTCGCCCCGCACGCGGGCTACCTGGCCAACTACTTCCGCTGGTTCGGCGTGCCGGAAGCGCCGTTCGGCTGGTACTACTACGTCATCCAGGCCTTCGCCGAGGTCTCCACCGCCAGCCCGTGGGTGCGAATTCCCGCGCTGCTCTGCGGAATCCTGTGCTGGCTGGTGATCAGCCGCGAGGTGGTGCCGCGCCTGGGCAATGCGGTGGCGCGGTCCAAGGTCGCGCTGTGGACCGGCGGCCTGGTGTTCCTGGCCTTCTGGCTGCCCTACGACAACGGCCTGCGCTCGGAGCCGATCGTGGCCCTGGGCGCACTGCTGACCTGGGTCTCCATCGAGCGGGCCATCGCGACCTCGCGACTGCTGCCCGCCGCGGTCGCGGTGCTGGTGGCGGCGTTCACGCTGGCGGCGGCGCCGACCGGTCTGATGTGTGTCGCGGCTCTGCTCGCGGGCATCCGGCCGCTGGTCGCCATCGTGGTGCGGCGGCGCAAGCAGTTCGGTGACGTGGCGCTGCTGGCCCCCATCACGGCCGCCGGAACCCTGGTGCTGGTGGCGGTTTTCGCCGATCAGACCTTCGCCGGGATCATGGAGGCCAACCGGGTGCGGCAGGTGACCGGGCCGAACCTGGCCTGGTACAAGGACTATCTGCGCTACTACTACCTGTTCGTCGAGACGGTGGACGGCTCGCTGGCCCGCCGCTTCGCGTTCCTGCTCATGATCCTGTGCCTGATGACCACCATGCTGGTGCTGCTGCGCCGGCGACAGGTGCCGGGCATCGCGAGCGCGCCGACCTGGCGCCTCATGGGCGTGGTCTTCGGAACCATCTTCTTCATGATGTTCAACCCGACCAAGTGGACCCACCACTTCGGTTCGTACGCCGGCATCGCGGGCTCGCTGGCCGCGGTGACCGCCGTCGCGGTGTCCGCCACCGCGCTGCGGTCCCGCAAGAACCGCTCGGTCTTCCTGGCCGGGCTGCTGTTCACCCTCGCCGTCGCCTTCTCCGGCATCAACGGCTACTGGTACGTCTCCAGCTACGGCGTGCCGTGGTACGACAAGACCGTCTCCCTGCACGGCTTCCAGTCCAACACCCTGATGCTCATGCTGTTCGGGCTGGCGCTGGCCGTGGTGGCCTGGCAGTCGCTGCGCGAGGGCTACGCCAAGCCGATGGAGAACGGGAAGACCCGGCGCGGCAAGCGGATCCGCCGGTTCGCCGCGATTCCGCTCACCGTGGTCGCCGCGCTCATGGTGATCTTCGAGGTGGTGTCGCTGCTCAAGGGCGCGGTGCAGCAGTACCCGGCCTATTCGCTGGCCCGCTCGAACATCGACGCGGTCACCGGCAAGACCTGCGGCCTGGCCAATGACGTGCTGGTCGAGGGCAATGTCAACAGCGGCAACCTGACCCCGATCATCGACCCCGCCCACCCGCCGCTGAACGGCGACCCGCTGGCCGGGGAGAACCCGGTCGGCTTCTCCCCCAACGGGGTCGCCACCAAGCTCGACGCGGACGCCGTCGAGGTGAAGCCGGGTACCGGCAACACCTCCACCCAGACCGTCGGCCCGGCCTTCGAGGAGGGCCAGAACGCGGGCACCGGCGGCGGCAAGGGCGCGCAGGGCGTCAACGGGTCGACCGTGGCGCTGCCGTTCGGCCTGGACCCCGCCACCACCCCGGTGATGGGCAGCTACCAGGACGGCGTGCAGCAGCCCGCCTCGCTCACCTCGAGCTGGTACCAGCTGCCGCAGCGTTCGGACGACTCCCCGCTGATCGTCATCTCGGCGGCCGGGCGCGCGATGTCGTTCGACGACACCGGCAATATGACCTACGGCCAGGACATCTTCCTGGAGTACGCGCACCGGAATCCGGACGGCAGCCTCGGTGAGATCCGGGCCTACCGACCGCTGGACATCGGCCCCGCGCCGTCCTGGCGGAACCTGCGCATCCCGTTCTCGGCGCTGTCCGACGACGCCAATGTGGTGCGCATCCGGGCCAACGACCCGATCCTGATCGGTGATCAGTGGCTGGCGTTCACGCCGCCGCGGGTGCCGAAGCTGGTGTCGCTCGACAGCTACCTGGGCCGGACGCAGCCGATCCTGCTGGACTGGGCGGTGGGCCTGCAGTTCCCGTGCCAACACCCGTTCGACCACCACAACGGTGTGGTCGACGCGGCTCCCGGGTACCGCATCCTGCCCGATCGCCCGCTGGCGATCAGTTCCACCAACACCTGGCAGGCGCAGGAATTCGGTGGCCCGCTGGGCTGGGCGCAGATGCTGGCGTCGTCGAAGACGGTCCCGACGTATCTGAAGGACAACTACGACCGCGACTGGGGTTCGCTGGAGCAGTACGTGCCGTACTACTCGAATCCGGCCGATCCGGGCAAGGGCGACTTCCCCAAGCCGGCGCAGATCGACACCCACGTGGTGAACCGCTCCGGGTTCTGGTCACCGGGCAAGATGCGGGTCTTCTGACCCGAGGCGTCAGGCATTCGGTGGCCGCCCGCGACGAAGCGGGCGGCCACTGCCATGATGCGGGCCGATCGAATTCCGGGGGCGGCTACTTCTCGGCGTCCACGTGGGCGAACCACTCGTAGACGGGCAAACTGCCGTCCGGAGTGTCCTGCCACCGTGACGTCACTTTGAAACGCTCGTACCCGTTCCCGTACGCGACCCGCAGTTCGACGCCCGGTGGAGTGATCCGAACGATCCGTGTTTCGAGGCCTTCCGGCCCGCCTTCGAGTAGCGCCAGCGGTGAGGTACTCATAGCTGAAGGCTCTCACATTCGTGCCTTACAGCCCATAGATTCAGCCCAATCGGCGAGCCGCCTAGACCAGGCCCATCAGCTTCATCAAGGTCACCAGCGGTCCGCCGATGACCGGGATCGCACTGAAGCTGCCGGTGCCGCCCATGCTGCCCTCGGGCACCGCGGTGGCCTGGATGCTGAGCGTCGAGCCGCCGTTGGCGCCGACAGTGAGATCGTCATTGGCGGTGAAGGTGTACTGCCCGGCTGCCGACGGGGACCAGGTCACACTCGCGTTGCCCGAGGCGTCGACCGGAACGGCGCCGAGGCTGACCACGGTGCTGCTACCCGGGTTCACGACCCAGAAGCCCACCTGCGTCCCCGCATTCGTGCCGCCGACATGGGTGCTGAGGGTATACGTCGTGCCGACGTGCGCCAGGCCGTTGACACCCGTGATTCCGAAGGTCACCGCGGACGCGGTCGGTGCGGAGACGACCGCCAGAGCGGTGGCGGCGGTGGCCGCGCCACCGATGATGAGTTGCCGAATTCGACGGGTAGCCATTAGCGCTTCGCTCCCAAGGCTCGCATTTCAAAATGAAATGCGAGCTTTTCACAACTGAGAGCGACCCGCAATGGTTTCGGAATCTACAACGGAAGCAGGTGATGCTTGCGCGGGTTGCGAGGAATTCTCTTGTCCTTGAGCAAGTGCAGCGCCCGCCGGATTTCCAGGCGAGTACTCGACGGCTCGATGACCGCGTCGATATAGCCGCGCTCGGCCGCCACCCACGGCGTCGCCACCGTCGCGTTGTAGAAATCGATCATCTGCTTGCGCATGTCGGCACGCTGATCCTCCGGCGCCGCCGCCAAGGTCTTCGCCCCGATCAGCGACACCGCGCTCTCCGCGCCCATGACCGCGATCCGCGCCGTCGGCCAGGCCAGATTCACATCCGCGCCCAGCTGCTTGGAGCCCATCACCGCGTAACCGCCGCCGTAGGACTTGCGGATCACCACGGTCACCTTCGGGACCGTCGCCTCCACGAACGAGAAGATGAACCGGCCACCCCGCTTGATGACGCCGATCTTCTCCTGCTCCACGCCGGGTAGGAAGCCGGGCGTGTCCACGACGAAGACCAGCGGAATCTCGAAGGCGTCGCAGAGTCGCACGAAGTGTGCGGCCTTGTCCGAGGCCCGGGCGTCGAGCGCGCCCGCGTAGACCAGGGGCTGATTGGCGACCACGCCGACACTGCACCCGTCCACCCGCGCGAAACCGCAGATCACATTGCGGCCCGCGGATTCACCGAACTCGTGGAAGTCGCCGTCGTCGAAGATGCGCAGCAGGACCTCGTGCATGTCGTAGCCGGCATTGTCGGCGTCGGGCACGATGGCCTCGAGTTCCCGGTCCGACTCCGTGATCTCCGGTTCCAGACCGGGATTCACCACCGGCGGCAACTCCTGGCAGCTGGAGGGCAGGTAGCCGAGGTAGTCGCGCACCCACTCGAACGCGGCCTTCTCGTCCCGGGCCACGTGGTGGATATTGCCGTACTGCGCTTGGGAATTCGCGCCGCCCAGCTCCTCGAGACTGACATCCTCGCCGGTGACCTCGCGAATCACCTTGGGACCGGTGACGAACATGTACGCCTCTTCGGTGGCGACCACGACGTCGGTATTGATCGGCGCGTACACCGCGCCGCCCGCGCAGCTACCCAGGATCATCGAGATCTGGGGCACCAAGCCGGACAACGGTTCCTGGCGTCTGCCCAGCTCGGCGTACCAGGCCAGCGAGGTCACCGCCTCCTGCACGCGGGCGCCGCCGGAGTCGTTGATGCCGACCACCGGGCAGCCCACCTTGGCCGCGAATTCCATGATGCCGGCGACCTTGCGGCCGAACATCTCGCCGACCGAACCGCCGTACACGGTCTGGTCGTGCGAGAAGACCGCCACCGGGCGGCCCTCCACCAAACCGTGCCCGGTGACCACGCCGTCGCCGTAGAGCGCCTTCTTGTCGCCCGGATTGCGCACCAGCGCACCGATTTCCACGAAGGTTCCGGCGTCCAGCAGCATGTCGATGCGGTCGCGGGCGGACGGAATGGACTTCCGCGCCCGCTTGGCGATGCCTGCCTCCCCCGCCGGTTCCCTCGCGATGTCGAGCTTGCTTCGAAGGTCGGCGAGTTTATCGGCGGTGGTGCTCACTGGACTCCTTTCGGCAAAAACCTACTTTCGCAGAACCCGTGACGCGGTGGTGCTATTTCCCGGTGGTGTCGATCTCCCCGAGTTTCTTGGTGAGGTCGGCACCGATGGCCGCGATCCGCGGTTCATCGATGATCTGGAGATGGTCACCCGGAATATGGATGACCTCGAGCGCCGGAATGTGCTCCGACCAACCACCATTCGGGCGACGATCGCCGAAGCGGGGCTCCAGCTCGATGATTCCGTCGTGGTAGCGGTCGGCGAGGTAGAGCGTCACATCGCCGTCGTAGTTCGAGAGCTCGACCTTCTGAAGTTCTCGCCCCTCGATGAACGAGGTGCGCTGGTGCTCCATCACACCACCCGGAATGTTCGCACCCGCGAACTTCACGAGCTCCATGATGATCTGGATCTGGTCCTCGTCCGACGCCGCAGCCAGTTCCTCCAGCTGCTCATCATCGAGTTCACCGGCGAAGCCGTAGGTCTTCTGCGCGAAGGACTGGTACCGGCGCATGCGCTCCACCCGCGCCTCGAGCGTATCCACCTCCGGCTCAACTGGAATCGCCAGATCGATCAGACCGACCAGGCGAACGTCCGCGCCCTCAGCACGCATGATCTGCGCGACTGTCAGTGCGAACACCGCGCCCAGCGACCAGCCGTAGAGAACATACGGCCCCTCCGGCTGACGCTTGCGAATCTCCGGAATGTACTGACGCGCACGCTCATCGATGGTGCCGTCGACCCGTTCGAAACCGAACATCGGCGTTCCGGCCGGAAGCCGCTTCAGCAGCGGCTCGTACACCAGGGTGTTACCGCCCGACGGGTGGAACACGAAGACCGGCACGGCGTTCGATCCGACTTCCTTCGCACGCAGGGTACGGACGAAGCCCTCGACGTCGTCACTGTGCTCCTGGTACTCCGCGACCACGTCCGACATCTGCTCGATGGTGTCGCAGGCGCGGATCCGCTCGGCATCGATCTGCGCCTTGGCACGTTCCGACAGCCGAGCCACCAGCTTGCCGAAGGACTCGTCGTCGAGCTTCGGCAACGGGTTGAAGATGCCGCCTGCCGACTTGCCCGTCACCAGTGCCCAGGTCGCGAACACCAGTCGCTCGGGCGCGTTGCGCGGCGGGACGTTGTCGGCGTCGGTCTCGGCCACCGGCGCGGACGCCTCGTAGTCTGCGACAACAGGTTCGGAGACGATCGCCTCGGCCTCGGCCACCGGAGAGGTGGTCTCGACCTTCGGCAGCAGCGCCGCCGGATCCTTGCCCTCGGCCATCGCGGTCCGCGCGGCGGTGATGAAGTCGGCGTCGACGGCGATGTCCTCGCCGGCGGCCTGGCGGGCGGCGATGTCCGCGAGCTGCTCGCGGTTCTCCAGCGCGTAGCGCAGCACCTTGCCGACCTCGAGCAGGCTGGCGTCGCGCACGGCCTGCAACTGCAGCTGCGGGATGTCGAACTCGTACTCGACGCGGTTCTTGATGCGCATGGCCATCAGCGAATCCAGGCCCAGCTCCATGAGCGGGATCTCCATGGGCAGGTCCTCGACCGCGTAACCCATGGACTCGGCCACGATGATGGCCAGGCGCGCCTCGATGGTCTGGGTGCCGTTGGGATCCCAGCGCTCACCGGCCGCCTCGGCAACCTCGACTGCCGGAGCCGACTCGACGGCCACGGCCGGCTGCGCCACAGCCGATTCCGGCAGCGGGGCGCCGGAGGTGACGACGGCGTCGAAGAGCGGACGGAAGGCGTTGCCGGCCTTGGCGTGCACCGACACCGACGCGCCGCCCGGATGCGGGGTGAGCGTCGTGGTCAGGGTGCCATCGGCCGGAATCGCCTCGTGTGCGAGCGAGGCGCCGACGGTGACATCCGAGAGCACCTGCGCGGCAGCGGCATTCACCAGCGCCGCCAGATCGGTGACGGCCGAGGCCTGCACCTCCCAGACGTGGCGGCCGTCCGGCAGCGACACGTGCGCACCCGGGACCCCGGCGTTGCCCGAGCCGCCGAAGCCGCCGGTCACCCTGGGCCAGTACTCCTTACGCAGGAACGCGGTGCGCGGTACGGCGGCGAAATCACCGGCGGGCAGCAGCGAGGCCAGGTCCACCTTGTGACCCTGCACGTACAGCTGCGCCAGCGCGGAGACCACACCGGCGACCTCGTCCTCCTTACGCTTGAGCGTCGGGATGAGCGCGGCGTTGTGCACGCCCGCCGCGAAGGTGGTGCCCATCACCTGCATGAGCGCCACCGA
Organism: Nocardia sp. CA-136227; assembly: GCF_050955695.1. Lineage (NCBI taxonomy): Bacteria > Bacillati > Actinomycetota > Actinomycetes > Mycobacteriales > Nocardiaceae > Nocardia > Nocardia sp. CA-136227. The sequence goes on along the minus strand of NZ_CP192081.1, from coordinate 169,001 downwards.
GTTCGGGGCCAGCTCGAGGTAGGTGGTGATGCCGTTGTCCACGGCCTGGCGGATGGCATTGGTGAAGTACACCGAGCCACGCATGTTCATGACCCAGTAGTCGACGTCGTGCACCGGCGGGTTGCCGCCGCGGTAGACGGCCGCCGCGTGCACGGTGGAGTACAGGTCGCGCTTGAGCTTGGTGGGCTCGATGCCGGCCAGTTCCGCGGCGAGCTCACCCAGCAGCATGTCCATCTGCGAGGTGTGACCCGCGCCGCGGGTCTGCAGCACGCGGGCGAACTTGCCCTCCGACTCGGCGCGCGCCACGATCGCGTGCACCTGGTCCGGCATGCCGCCGATCACCGTGTTGGTGGGGGCGGCGTAGACCGCGACCTCGATGTCGGGGAACTCGGTCTCCTGCAGCCTGGCGATGTCCTCGGCGGAGTACTCCACCAGGGCCATGTTGCGGACCTGATCGTCGGTGATCATGGCCTCGCCCTCGGCCATCAGCCGCGAACGCGCGCAGATCACCCGGACCGCGTCCTCGAGCGGCAGACCGCCCGAAATGTACGCTCCCGCAACCTCACCCTGCGAGTGACCGACCACGCCCTCGGGCTCGGCGCCGTGCGCGCGCAGCACCGAGGCCAGACCCACCTGAATGGTGAAGGTGCCGACCTGACCGGTGCCGATGTCCCAGTCCTGCTCGTCGTCCAGGATCATCTCCCGAACCGAGTACCCGGCCTCGTCCACGACCAGCTCGTCCACCTGGTCGACAGCCTTGCGGAAGATCGAGTTCTCCAGGTAGAGCTGCTTGCCCATCTTCCGGTGCTGCGCACCGAAACCGGCCATCACCCACAGCGCGCCCCGAGCGGCGGGGGAATCGGCGGTGTAGACGCTGTTGCCCGGCTTGCCCTCGGCGATGGCCCGCAGGCCCGCGATGGCTTCCTCGTGCGTCTTGGCGACGACCACGCCGCGCGAACGACCGTGGTTGCGCTTGGCCAGCACGCGGGCCACATCGGCGAGCGGAGTGGCCTGTCCGGCTTCGGATTCCAGCCAGTCGGCCAGATCCTTGGCGGCACGCTTGCGGCGCGAAGGCAGGTAGCCCGACACCGGGATGATCAGCGGCATCGGCTCTTCGCGATGGCCCCACTCCGGCTCCGGCACAGCGGCTTCCGCGATGGCCTCGGCCTCGGCGACCACATCGGTGCTCTCGACGTCCTGATCCGCGGGCGCCTCGTCGTCGGCGGCGGCGGGCGCGGCCGCGACCGGCACGTACTCCTGGACCACGACGTGCGCGTTGGTGCCACCGAAGCCGAAGCCGTTGATGCCGATGGTGGCCTTACCGCTGTAGCGCGGGAATTCCGTCGACTGATCGGTGATCTTCAGGTGCGCCTGGTCGAACGGAATGAAGGGGCTCGGACCGGCGTAGTTGATGTGCGGCGGAATGACGTTGTGCTGCAACGCCATGATCACCTTGGCGAGGCTCGCCGCGCCCGCGGCGGCCTCGAGGTGACCGAAATTGGTCTTGGCGGAACCCAGCAGCAAGGGCTTGTCCGCCTCGCGGCCCCGGCCCAGGACCCGGCCGAGCGCATCCGCCTCGATCGGGTCACCGATCGGAGTACCGGTGCCGTGCGCCTCGAGGTAATCGACCATGGACGGCAGGATCCCGGCATCGCGGTAGGCCCGGCGCAGCACCTCGGCCTGGGCGTCCGGGTTGGGAGCCAGCAGGCCGTTGGAACGGCCGTCGCTGTTGATCGCGGAGCCCTTGACGACCGCGTAGATGGTGTCGCCGTCGCGCTCGGCGTCAGCCAGGCGCTTGAGGACCACGAGACCGGCGCCCTCGGAACGCACCATGCCATCGGCGTCCGACGAGAACGCCTTGATGTGACCGTCTTTCGACACACCGCCATTGGCGTCGAAAGCGAGCGTCGCGGCCGGGGACAGCAGCACGTTCACGCCGCCGGCCAGCGCCACATCGGCCTCACCACCGCGGAGCGCCCGGACCGCCTGATGCACCGCGACCAGCGACGACGAGCACGCGGTGTCGACGGCCACCGACGGGCCACGGAAGTCGAAGAAGTAAGAGACGCGGTTCGGGATGATGGCCGAAACCGCACCCATGATGACGTAGCCCTCAGCGGAGAGCGGCGTGCCCGGATCGACGTTCCCGGCCGCCATGCCGGCGATGATGCCGAACTCATTGCCGGTGGAGCCGATGAAGACGCCGACCTGCTCACCCTTGAGCGTGTTGGCGGGAATCCTGGCGTGCTCGAGCGCCTCCCAGGTCAGCTCGAGCGCGAGCCGCTGCTGCGGATCCATCCGCTCGACCTCGACCGGCGACGTGGCGAAGAACTCGGCGTCGAAGCTCTTGAGAACGGACTGGTCGAGGTAACCACCCTTGACGTTCGAGTTGGCGACCTGCTCCGCGACGCGGGGATCGGTCAGGAACTCCGACCAGCGGCCCTCGGGTAGGTCGCGGATGGCGTCGCCGCGGTTGATCAGGAATTCCCAGGTGGATTCGGGTGTATCACCCGCACCCGGCAGACGGGTGGACAAGCCGACGATCGCGATGTCGTGCGCTTCGCCGGGCTGGAGGCCCTGGGTGTAGAACGAGTCGTCGGCCGCGTCGGCCGGAAGGTCGGGCTCCCCATTGATGATTCGTTCCGCCAACGAACCGATGGTCGGGTGCTGGTACACGATGGTCGCGTTCAGCACGACCCCGGTGAGCTCCTCGATGTCGCCGCCCAGCGCGAGAGCGTCACGGGACGCCAGGCCGAATTCCTCCATCGGCCGGTCCACGGTGATGTTGTCGATCGGCTGCCCGGTCGCGTCGGCGACCCAGCGGCGCAACCACTCCCGCAGGTCCGCCACCGACATGTCGGTCACCGCGGGTTTCTTCGCGGCATCCGGGGTCGACGCTTCACCGGTCGTCTGGGTGGGGTCCGTGCCCTCGTTCTCAGCCATCAGTTCCTCAAGCTACCTGTCTGCTTACGGTGCGCGGCGGTGTTTTCATGCATGAATGGCGCGAACCTTATCGGCTCGCGCCATCCAACTATGAGACTGTCGTCTCACTCCTCGTCTGGTGCATCGGGGAATGCCTGCTGTTTGTAACCACCCCGCAGCGTCCCGCCGATGTACTCCGCCTTGCAGGCCCGACGCGCGATCTTGCCGCTGGAGGTACGCGGAATCGACCCGGCGGGCACGAGGAGGATGTCACGTGCGGTGACACCGTGCCGGGTGGAGATGGCCGCGCGGACCGCGTCCGCGATCGGACCCGGATCGGCCTTGCCCGCACCCGGGCCGCGCTCGGCCACGATCACCAGCTGTTCGCTGGCATCGTCGGCGTCGTAGCTCAGACCGGAGTGGCTGTCCTGCGCGAAGACCTCGGCGGGCAGCTGGTTGGCCGGCACCGCGAAGGCGGCGATGAAACCGGCACGCAGCATGGTCGAGGCCTCCTCGGCGGAGTACTCGAGATCCTGCGGGTAGTGGTTGCGGCCGTCCACGATGACCAGGTCCTTGACGCGGCCGGTGATGTACAGCTCGCCGTCCACGTAGACGCCGTAGTCACCGGTGCGCAGCCAGTTGCCGTCCAGCGGGACGTCGCCGGCGTTGCTGCCCTCGGGCAGGCGGTTGGTGAGGCGGTTCCGGAAGGTCTTCTGGGTCTCCTCGGCGCGGCCCCAGTAGCCGATGCCGATGTTGTTGCCGTGCAACCAGATCTCGCCGACCTGACCCTCGGGGAGCTCACGCGCGCCCTCGGGATCGTCGACGGTCTCCGGGTCCACGATGGCGCCCCACTGCGACAGCGAGACGTAACCACAGGAGACCTGGGCGATGGCGTTCTCGGTGCCCTGCTCGACCTTCACCACGCGACCGGCGTTGAGCTCGGTGCGGTCCACGTAGATGACCTTGGCCTCGTCCTCGTGCCGGGTGGCCGACACGAACAGGGTGGCCTCGGCCATGCCGTAGCACGGCTTGATGGCGGTCTTGGGCAGGCCGTACGGGGCGAACGCCTCGTTGAACTTCTTCATCGAAGTGGTGGTCACCGGCTCGGAGCCGTTGATCAGGCCGAGCACGTTGGACAGGTCCAGCGACTCGCCCGCCTTGGGCAGACCGCGCACGGCGGCGTGCTCGAACGCGAAGTTCGGTGCGGCGGCGAAGGTTCCGGCGCCGTCGGAGACCGCGGCCAGCTCGTTGATCCAGCGCGAGGGGCGGCGCACGAAGGAGGCCGGGGACATGATGGTGATGTACTTGCCGCCCACGGCGGGCAGGATCACCGTCAGCAGACCCATGTCGTGGTAGAGCGGCAGCCAGGTCACACCGCGCGAGTTCTCGTTCAGATCAAGCGCGTTCACCATCTGCAGCACATTGGTGCCGACACCGCGGTGGGTGATCTCGACACCGGCCGGCACGCGGGTGGAGCCGGAGGTGTACTGCAGGTAGGCGATGTCGTCCACGCGGATGTCGGGGCGGATCCAGGACTCACCGACACTATCGGGGATGGCGTCGACCGCGATGATGCGCGGGCGCTGGGCCGCGGGCAGCGCGCGGAAGAACTGCCGCACACCGGCGGCGGAGGAGCTCGCGGTGAGGATCGCCGACGGCGTGCAGTCACCGAGCACGGCGTGCAGCCGGTCGGTGTGGCCCGGCTCGTCCGGATCGAACAGCGGCACCGAGATGGTGCCCGCGTAGATCGCCGCGAAGAAGGAGATGACGTAATCCAGGCCCTGCGGGGCCAGGATCGCGACCCGATCGCCCCGCTTGGTCACCTGCTGCAGTCGGGCGGCCACCGCGCGCAGCCGGGTGCCGAACTGGCTCCAAGTGAGGTCCTGATACTCACCGTCGCGCTCGCGTGAGTAGTCGATGTAGCGGTAGGCAAGGTCGTTCGCGTCATTGCCCGCAGTGTGCATCTCGACGTAGTCGACGAGGGTACGTCCCTCGGGAATCGTGATGTTCCCCGTTTCGTCGAGGTAATCGTCGAAAGTCTCGTCCATTCCTTCTTCTCCTCCGAGGCACACGCGGCATGGAACGGCTGCTTGCCGCTGTTACCTGTGAGGCCCCGACTGTGTTCGCCCGCGGGAGCTCCATGAGAGACAACCTGCAGAATTTCGTTGCGGTCTGCGCGGTGACCGTCTATTGGCTAGATGTTCTCGAGCCAGGGACATGTTACAGAGGAGCGATCCGGCCATGCTTCGGAGCGGCCGAACATCTCCCAGCTCACACCACTGGACTATGGCTTCACCGGCGCGAATGCCTCCAAATGGGTGGGGAGCGCCCCGGATAGGACACAACTAGGACAGGGATGTGAGTTGCCGCACCCACCGGGTCTCGGCAGTGTCGCAACCCGGAGCACTTTACCGGGTGACCCCCAAACTGGGGGGTTGGTCGGTGGGGGTCACCATTCACTCACGTATGCGCTGGGTGCGGGGCGTTTTCGATGAGACCGGAGGCCCAGTTCACCGTCCACTGGGTGGCGGTGGTCCCGTTGTCGTCCACCTGGTAGCCGTTGTACAGGCTGTGGACCGGGTTGCCCGCGGCTTTGACCAGGATGTTCAGGCTGCCGAGGATGTTCCCGGGGTTGAGCGCCTGCCGGGGCGAATCACAGATCAAATCGCCTGCGGCGCAGATGGTGAAGGCCCGGTCGGACAGCTTGCCGAAGCCGCCGCGCGGTCCGGTCATGGTGATGCCCGGCACGTTCAGCCCCCGCAGCGCGATCTCCGCGCCGACGCCCGCCGGGGACGGTCCGATGGCCGTGGCCTCGCCCGGGTCGCCGATATCGCGGCGGCCGTCGGCGATGGTGGTCACACCCAGCACCAGGTCCTCGGGCACCGGGCCCTTGCCCGCGCCGATCTGCGCGGCCACGTCACCCGCGATCACCGCGCCCTGCGAGAAGCCCGCCAGCACGAAGGTGGTGAGCGGGCAGTCGGCGTGGGTCTTGGCCAGCTTCTCCGAAGCCCGCTTGGCGCCCTCGGACCGGCTGTTGTTGTACGACGCCTGCCCGTCCGGCGGAATGGCGACCGGATTCGAGAACTGGGCGACGTAGGGAACGGTGTAGACCTCGAGCCGTTCGTTCGGGAACTTGGCCCGAATCGGGTTGGAGATGTTCAACATCAGCGACGCCGGGTTCGCGGTCGGACTGTAGGGGTCGTCGGTGGCGTTCGACTCCCAGGTGCCCGGAATGGACAGCAGCAGCACATCCGGGCAGGCGGCCGGCTGCGAACTCGGACGGGTGGGTCCCGGCGGCTTGGGGCCGGGCAGCCGCAGCCGGCCGGCCAGCAGGTACCACAGCAGCAGCGCCACCACGACCACGATCACGATCGCGGCGATGGCGAGGAGCAGGCAACCTACGGGCCGGGTCCGGCGTCGTCCGTTTCGGCGTCGTGTCGTCACTTGTTGCAGTAGCTCTTCGTGGCGACGTCGTAGTAGGTCTTACCCGCCTGCTCGACCGACATCTTGGCCGGATCGAAGGCCGGGTCGGAGCCGGCGATGGCGGTCACGTACGTGATGATCTGGTCCTGCGGCGCGTTCTCCGCCTTGCCCTGGCAGACCAGATTCGCCGCGGTGATGGCGATGTCCGAGGAACCCGGGGTGATGCCGGCCTTCTTCAGCTCCTCGAGGAAGCCCTTCTCCTTGTCCGTCAGCGCCGGGGAACCGGGCGGTGTGGTCAGGAACTGGCTCGGGATCGGCTCCGGGCGCTGGGTCGTCCCGCCGTCGGGCGCGGCCGAGGGGGCCTGCTGATCGGCCGACGGCGTGGCGGCACCGGAGGCGGCGGCCGTGGTCTTGGTGGCGCTCAGCGTGGGAGTGCTCTTGGCGGTCGAGTCATTGCTACCGCACGCGGCGAGCAGGCCGGCGGCGGCGAGGGCGGCCACCACGCCGAATACCTTTCCACGGGTTCCGTGCATCTATTCGCTTCCTATTTCTGTCCAAGGGCAAAGGTCGCCCCCAGGCTAGCCGCAACCCGGACGTGGAGCCCGAACCACAGCGGACCCTCATCCGTTTCTTAGGGCCGATTAGGGTCTGTTCGTCGGAAAAGTCTCAGTTGGGACGGACTTCAGGGCCCAGCGCGGGGATGGGTGCCGGGGACGGCGGTTCGGCCGGAGTGGGTTCCGGGGCCGGGACCGGAGCCGCCGCCGGAGCCGGGACCGCGGCCGGAGCCGGAGCGGCCGCCGGGGCCGGTACCGAGGCGGGAGCGGCCGCCGCCGGAGCGGGAGCGGGTGCCGCGGGGGCGGGAGCGGCTGCCGCCGGCACGGGAACCTCGGCCGGGGCCGGAGCCGGGGCGTTCGCGGGAGCCGGAGCCGGAGTGGCGGCCGGAGCCGCCGCCGGAGCCGGGTCGGGCTTGGGCGCCTCGCTGCCGGGGATGGCGATGGGCCGCCCGTCGAAGGTGGCCGCGACGGCGCGGCCGTCGTGGATGGTGATGGTGCCGCCCTGGAAGGTCTGCTGCAGGCCACCCGGGGTCTGGCCCTCGTCGGAGATCGGGAAGCCGAGCGGTCCGTTCTCGAATCCGGTCGCGCCCCAGGCGTCCATGATCTGACCGGTGCGCACACCCCAGGCGCCCGAGAGCGGGCTCCAGTAGATATTGCCGCCCTCGAAGGCGCTGTAGCGGCCGAAGTCGCGCAGCCCCTGCTCACCGCTGGTCGGGAAACCGTAAGGGCCGCTCTCGAATCCGAGCTGGGAGTACTTGCCCAGGATCAGGCCCTGCACCAGATGCGCGCCGGTCTTGGCGGTGAAGTACACCGGACCGTTCTCGAAACTCTGGATCACGCCGTCCTTCTGGGGCGTGCGCGCCTCCTGCCCGTTCGGGTAGCCCGCCGGGCCGTACTCGAAGCCCTGCCGGGCCCATTCGCCGAGGATCGCGCCGCGCACCGCCTGGGCTCCGGTCTGCGGGGTCCAGTAGATGGATCCGTTCTGGAAGTGCTGCACCCGGCCGCGGCCGTCGGGCAGTCCGCCCTCGCCGCCGGTCGGGAAGCCGAGAGCGCCGGTGGCGCCGCCCAGTCCGGCGTAGCTGCCGCCGATCGCGCCCGCGACCGGCTGCGCGCCGGTGCCCTGCGAGAACATCACCCGGCCGCCGCGGAAGTCCTGGCCGACGCCGCCGGTCGTCGGGTATTCGCCGGTGAGGCAGTCGCCGAGCCAGTTGTTTCCCTGCACCACCGGGGCGATCGCGCCACCGGTCCTGCAGTTGGGCGGGGTGGAGTCCACGCCGAGCGCGGCCGCGGTCTGCGGCCAGGCCTGACGCATCTCGAAATCCCAGTACGGCCAGGTGTGGGTGCCGGAGGCGCGGTAGTTCACCGAGACCGGGATGTTCAGCTTGCTGAGTTTGGCCACGAAGTTCTGGGTGCTCAGCCGCGACAGCACTTCGAGCCCGAGGCCCGCGTAGTTGGTGCTGATACCGGGAATGTCGGACAGCGGGTCGGTGGCGCCCGCGACGCCGTTGCCACTGGAGACGTACAGCGCGGTGCCCTTGAGCTTCTCGGCCTGCTCGTAGGGGTCGTGTTCCTTCCAGGCGGCGCTGGTGGGCGGACCGAACATCTTCGACGAGTCGAAGCCGCCCGCGTCGTGCATGGCGAAGTTGACCGCCTGCGGCATGCCCAGCGAGGTCAGGGTGAGGAACCCGGAGTAGGAGGAGGCCGAGCGGACCCAGCCCGGATTGCGCGCGGCCAGCATCATGGCGGCGGTGCCGCCCATCGAGAGGCCCTCCACCGCACGCACATCGGTGGCCCGGAACTGGCTCTCCAGCAGCGGCGGGAGTTCCTTCACCAGGAAGGTCTCCCACTGGTAGTTGTGGCCGTTGTCGGGGGCCAGCCAGTCGGCGTAGAAGCTGGACTGGCCACCGACGGGCAGCACCACCAGGGCGTTCTTGTCGGCGTAGAAGCCGGCCGCGCCCGCGTCCTTGGTCCAGCCGTTCTCGTCGTCGGTCGCGCGCAGGCCGTCGAGCATGTAGACGACCGGGAATTTGGCGTCCGGCTTGGTGTTCCAGTCACGCGGCAGCAAAAGCTGAATCTGGAGGGGGGAACCGGTCGCGGGGGAGTTCACCCACACATCGACCCGGTGGTCGTTCACCCAGTTCATCTTCTGGACCGAGGCCGCCGGAGCCGGGGCCTCGGGGGCGGCGCTTGCCACCCCCGGCACCAAGAAAGTGCCCGCTATCAGCGGAAATACCGCCGCCATGGCGCATGCCATCCTGCGCATGCGCCCTGTTCTGATCCCACGGACAACTCCAGCCACATTAGTGTTGTACCTCCGGAACCTTGTGAGTTCCGGTAGGACACACGCAAATCTGCCGTTCCGCAGCAAACGCCCAGTTGCCGGTCCGTGCCGGGCGTCAAGCCCCCAGCGCGGCCAGGATGTCGGGCCGGGCTTCCGCCAACTGGTCCTGCCAGTAGCCCCAGGAGTGGGTGCCCTGGACCGGCAGGTTGTAGTGCGCGTCGATGCCCAGTTGCTCCATGCGGCCTATGAACGACATGGTGTTCACCATCGACAAGGACTCCAGCGCAACGGCATTCACGGTATTGAACGTTCCGGTCGCCGAGTCCGGATTGTCGTGCGGGCCGAGCACGCCCCAGGAGGCGGAGATGAACAGCGGCAGATTGCGCAGCTGCGGCGCGAATACGAACGGGTCCATGCGCAGCCACTGCGGACTCCACGGCCAGGCCATCGAATCCACATTGAAGCGGCCCGCGTCGAGCATGGCGATCCGGATCGCCTCCCGCATCCCGGGCGCGGAGATGTTCAGATAGCCCGAGAACGAGGACGCGTGTTTGAACTGGTCACGGTGGTAGGCGGCCAGCGCCAGCGCCGCCGAGCCGCCCATGGACAGTCCTGCCACCGCGTTGTTGGTGCGGGAGACGCCGTAGCCCTCGAGGAACGCCGGCAGCTCCTCGGTCAGGAAGGTCTCCCACTTGTAGGTGAGCTTCTGACCGTTGGTCGAGGAGGGCGCGCGCCAGTCGGTGTAGAAGCTGGACTGGCCGCCGACCGGCATCACCAGGGTGACGTTGTCCTCGGCGAACTGTTTCAAGGCATCCGTCTCGAAAGTCCAGGCATTGAAGTCATTTCGGGCACGCAGCCCGTCGAGCAGGTACAGCGCGGCGTTGCCGCCGTGCCGCGCCCACTGCACCTGAACCTTGATCGGACCCATGCTCGAGGGGACGTACAGCTCCTCGAATCCGCCCTCGGGGGTGCGATGCACCGGGTGCGTGGGCATGGCGGCCGCGGGCCCGGCCAACGCCGGGACCGCGGCCACCGACAGGGCCGTGACCAGGGCGCGCCGCCAGAACCTTCGGACGCGAGCGCGCGTGGTGAGCCGAACCGAACCGTGCTGTGGGCATGACGAAGCGCCCTGTACTGCCATAGAGATCGATCTCCTGAACCGCAGGGGGGAACCACACCGACGTGACGGGAGTCACGGACAACGGTGCACTCTACAGACGGCTCGGAGGTAACCGGCGGGTATCCCGTTCAGCAGGCGCGTGTTTCGATCACCGCTCCACACCGAGCGCGGCCGCGGCCTGCGGCCAGGACTGTCGCATCTCGAAATCCCAGTACGGCCAGGCGTGCGTGCCGGCCGCCCGGTAGTTCACCGAGACCGGAATGCTCAATTTGTCGAGTTTCGCGGCGAATTGCCGGGATGACATGCGCGCCAGGATTTCCAGCGCCGTACCGGACCAGTCGGTACTCACTCCGGGGATCGTCGCACCACCCCGGACACCCCCGGACCCACTGCCGCTGGAGATGTAGAGGCTGACGCCCTTGAGCCGTTCGGCCAATTCGTAGGGATCGTGCGCGGACCACTCCGCGGCGCCCGGCGGCCCCCACATGAAGTCGGCGTTGTTCTCCCCCGCCGCCCGCTGCGCGAGCTGGATCGCCTGCGGCATACCGATAGTCGTGGCCGTGAGCAGACCGGAGAACGAGGCCGCGAAACGCGCGAAGCCCTTGTTCCGCGCGGCCAGCGTCATGGCGGCCGCACCACCCATCGACAGTCCCGCGATGCCGCGCACATCGGTGGTGCGCCAGTCGCGTTCGAGCAGCGGCGGTAATTCCTTGGTGAGGAACGTTTCCCACCGATTTGCCTTACCCTCCGAAGCCTGTCTCCAGTCGGTGTAGTAGCTCGCCGCGCCACCGACGGGCAGGGCGACCACCACGTTCTTGTCAGCGTAGAACGACTGCGCCCCAGCCTCTTTCGTCCAGCCGCTCTCCTGATCGCTGGCCCGCGTCCCGTCCAGCAGGAACAGCACCGGGAACTTGGCGGCGGGCCGGGCGTCCCAATCGCGCGGCAGCAGCAGCTGCACCTGCACGCGGTCGCGCATGGCGGGCGAATCCACCCACAGCGCAACACGTCTCGCCCCCAGCGGGGTGACCTGACTGATGACGGGCGCCGCGGCGGGCGCGGGATCCGCCGCGGCCGGAGCGCCGGTGAGCACTATCGCGACGGCCGCCGCGATAGCGACCGTCCCCCTGATCCGGCACGAGCGCCGTCGTCGCGATACCACCTGTGCCACATTAGCTTTCGAACCCGTCCGGGAAACGGCGAATGCCGGCCACCCCAGGGGGTGACCGGCATTCGGGCTATCGGAAGATCAGATCGCGTGCAGCGCCTGCAGGATGCCGATGCGGGACTTCCACAGCTCGGCCTCCCAGTACTTCCAGGAGTGGGTGCCGGTGGCCGGGAAGTCGAAGTCCGCCGGGATGCCCAGCTGCGCCAGGCGGGCCTGGAACGAGCGGGTGTTGAGCAGGCAGACCGCCTCGATGCCCATACCGACGCCGGTGTCGAACACCGCGCCGACATTGGCCGGCCGGTCGAACTCACCGGGCAGCGCGCCACCGGCCGAGATACGCATCGGCAGGCCACGCAGCTGCGGGGCGAACACGAACGGGTCCATGCGCAGCCACTGCGGGCTCCACGGCGGCGCCATCGAGTCGATGTTGTAGGCGCCCCAGCGCAGGACGGCCACGCGCAGGGCCTCCCGCATACCGGGCGCGGAGACGTTCAGCGCGCCGGAGTACGAGCCGGCCCACTTGAACTGGTCGCGGTGGAAGGCGGCCAGCGCGAGCGCGGCGCCACCGCTCATCGACAGACCGACGACCGCGTTGTTGGTGCGGGAGACGCCGTAGCCCTCGAGGAAGGCGGGCAGCTCCTTGGTCAGGAAGGTCTCCCACTTGTAGGTGAACTTCTGGCCGTTGGTGTTACTCGGGGCCAGCCAGTCGGTGTAGAAGCTCGACTGACCACCGACCGGCATCACCAGGGTGATGTCGTCGTTCGAGAACTGCTGGTTGGCGTTGGTCTCGAAGCTCCACGCGTTGCGGTCGTCACGCGCGGCCATGCCGTCGAGCATGTAGAGCGCGCCGTTGCCGCCGTTGCGGGCCCACTGGACCTGGACCTTGATCGGGCCCATGCTCGAGGGAACCATCAGGTCCTCGGTGGCGCCCGGGTTCATCCGGTGGGTGATGCCATGAGCGGGCAGGGCCTGCGCCGGAGCGCCGCCCACCACCACCGGCAGTGCGAGAGCGGCGACCGATGCGACCAGCGTCCGCCTCATCCATGTACCCGCACCGCGTGTCGGACGCGCCGCAGTACTCCCCCCGTTCCTGCCGAACCTCATGAATCCTGCTTTCTTTTACTCCGGCTACTTCGCTGCTGACGGCCAACCCGCCCCATGAGTGCAGCCGACATCGGCCGCGACATCACCGGACAGCGAGATCCCCGACAACCTCATCAGATTGGTTCCGCGTGACAATATGTCACGGAGCCCACTCTCGGCAACAGGACCGAATGATCTTTCGGCACAATGAGAAACACGCCGACTCGCGAGTGTCGCGGCACTGACGGGAACCGCATCCGACGCGTACACGAACTCGCATTTCGCCTATGCACAAACAGCGATTCAGCACCAGTGACTTGTGTCACTCACCCGTCTATTCGCCATTCCTATGACAACAGCTCAGCCGGTAATCGGCAGCCTCCAATCCAGCTGGCCGGCAATGTCTCCGATGCACGGGCAATGCCTCGCACACGCTCCGACCAGGCACAACAAAACAGCGGCATGAGACTCGGTCTCATGCCGCTGATCGAACATCGGGCGAACTCGTGTCGAACCGTGTTGCGGTGGCGCGGATTTCGGACGTCAGCCGATATTCGCCGACATGTCCGGAATCATCCGGTACGCGTCTTCCTGCCAGTTGGTCCAGGCGTGCAGCCCGGCGGGCGGGAAGTCGTAGACCACGTTGCCCGCGCCCAGCGTCATCATGCGGACCTGGAACGCGCGGGTATTGGCCAGCGCCAACGCCTCCAGCGGGGTGCCTCGAACGATGCGGTCTGCGGCCGCGCCGAACGGAATGTTCAGGTCCTGCTGCATCGGCAGGCCGCTGCCGGCCGAGACCCAGACGCGAGTGTTGTTCGCGATCAGGGTGGGCGCGAAGACGAACGGATCCATGCGCAACCACTGCGGGCCCCACGGCGGTGCCATGCAGTCGACGTTGTAACCGCCGGCGTCGATCATGGCCGCGCGAATGCCCTCGCGCATACCCGGCGCGGAAATGTTCAGATAACCGGAGAATGATCCGGCGAAACTGAATTGGTCGGGGTGGTACGCCGACAGCGTGAGCGCGGCACTGCCGCCCATCGACAATCCGAACACGCCATTGCGATTCGGATTGAAGCCCAGGCGATCCCGCAATCCCCAGCGCAGCTGATTGGTGAGCAGCGATTCCCAGGTGTAGCGGTAGCTCTTGCCCTCACCGCTGCCCAGCGCCTCGGTCATGCCGGATCCGGAATTCCGCGCGGACGAGCCGCTGCCGGGTGCGAGGCCGAAGAAGGAACTGGGCGAATCCCAGTCCGCGTAGAAGCTGGACTGGCCGCCGACCGGCATCACCACATTGATGTTCCAGCTCTGCAGGACCTCGGCGACATTGGTGTTGATCTCCCAGCCGTTCAGGTCGCCCTGGGCGCGTTCGCCGTCGAGCACGTAGACGACGCGGTTGGTATTCCCGTCGGCGGCTGGGAAGATCCGCGACTTGATCGGGCCCATCTCGGGAGAATCGACCCAGAAGTCGAATCCCGAGGGATTGAAACCGGCTGATGCGGGCGGGGAGACGACCACCCCGGCGCCTAGTGGCAGCAACATCGCCGTTGCGATACCCAGCACAGTTCGTTTGAAGCCACGCACCCGCATCGACCCAGCCTCTCATCGGAGCACAGACGATCCAGCAGAACGATCTTCTCTTCGGAACCGCTCAAGTATCGGACGTCCGCGTCGGCGTGTCGGGCGTGTCGACGCACGAGTCCCCCGGGCGAGTCCAGATCTTGACCTACGCCCGGGGGACTTGACGCGCTGAAGCGCGGTGTTCTAGCCGATGTTGTTGGAGAGGTCCGGGAGCATCCGGTAGACCTCGGCCTCCCAGTTCCGCCAGTTGTGCACACCGCTGGCCGGGAAGTCGTAGGTGACGTTCTGCGCGCCCAGGGTGGCCATCCGGACCTGGAAGGCCCGGGTGTTGGCGAGCGCGAGCGCCTCCAGCGGCATGCCCTGGATGACCGACATGACGCCGGAGACGTCACCGGCGGCCGGGATGGCGCTGGCGGCGGAGATCCACAGGCGGGTGTTGTTGGCGATCAGGCGCGGCGCGAACACGAACGGGTCCATGCGCAGCCACTGCTGACCCCACGGCGGGGCCATCGAGTCCACGTTGTAGCCGCCGGCGTCGATCATGGCGACGCGGATGGCCTCACGCATGCCCGGCGCGGAGACGTTCAGGTAGCCCGAGAACGAGCCCGCGTAGCTGAACTGGTCCGGGTGGTAGGCGGCCAGGGTCAGCGCGCCCGAACCACCCATGGACAGGCCGAACACGCCGTTGCGGTTGGGGTTGAAGCCCAGCCGGTCGCGCAGCGCGTTACGGAGGTCCTGGGTGATGAAGGTTTCCCAGGTGTAGCGGTAGCTCTTGCCCGGGCCGCCGGCGAACAGGCCGAACGCGCCGGAACCCGACTGCGAGCCCGAGGCGGAGCCCGAGGAGGAACCGGCCGAGCCGCTGCCGCCGCCGATGCCGAGGATGGAGCTGGGCTCGGCCCAGTCGGCGTAGAAGCTGGACTCGCCGCCGACCGGCATGACCACGTTGATGTTCGCGGCGGTCAGCGCGCGGACGACGTCGGTGTCGTTCTCCCAGCCGTTGAGGATCTGGGTGGCACGCATACCGTCGAGGGCGTAGACGACGCGGGCAGTGTTGCCGTCAGCCGCGCGGAACACGCGGGTCTTGACCGGGCCCATGCTGGCCGAGTCGACCCAGAAGTCGAACCCGGAGGGGTTGAAGGCCGCGTGCGCGATCCCGCCGACCCCGGCCACCGTCGCACCCAGGGGAACCATGAGGGCCGCGGCGAGCCCGAGTGCCGATCGTTTCAACCATCCGCCGCCCATTGATGGACGTCTAACCCACTCGCCTCGCATGCCTTCGTCCGGCCTTTCGTGTCCTGTTCATATCCGTGCAATTCCCGCCGGTCCGTCATCTCCCGGCGGAAGGTCTCGGGGAGCCTATCGTGCGTTGGAGAGGTGTTCGTTATCGGTTCGTGACAGAAGTGACCGGCGCCACTATTCGGCGGAAACGTGCCCTGAGCTGCTCATTGATACAGGACTCGAGACAAAGGGACGTATGTCAGCCGATATGAGAGGACAAATCCGGCAACTGCTTGATGAGTTGCGGCTCCCAGGTATGCCAGTTGTGGATGCCGGTGGGCGGGAAGTCGTAGGCGACATTTCCGAGACCGACAACGGCCAAGCGGGCCTGGAACATCCGAGTGCTCGCCAGCGCCACCGCCTCGATGCCCATGCCTTCCTTGGTGGCCATCGCGGAGATGTCACCGCCGCCCGGAATGGCGCTCGCCGCGGAGATCCACAGCCGGGTGTTGTTGGCCTTCAACCGCGTTGCGAACACGGCCGGGTCGAGGTGCTGCCACTTGGACTCCGACGAAGCCAGGGCATCCACGTTGTAACCACCGCAGTCCAGCATCGCGGCGCGGATCGCCGCCCGCATGCCGGGCGTGCTCATATTCGGCACACCCGAATTCGAACTGGCGTAACTGAACTGGTCGGGATGGAAGGCCGCCAGCATGAGCGCGGCGCTGCCGCTCATGGATACGCCGACCACGCCGTTGCGGTTCGGGCTGAAGCCCAGCCGATCCCGCAGCGCGTTGCGCAGGTCGCTGGTGACGAAGGTTTCCCACTTGTAGGTGTAAGACTTGCCCGGACCACCCGAGAACACCGACGAGGCGCCGGAACCGGTCACGTCGCCCGGCGCGGTGCCGGGCTTCATGCCCAGGAAGGTGCTGGGCTGGGTCCAGTCGGCGTAGAAGCTGGACGCGCCGCCGACCGGCATCACCACATTGATATTGGCGTCCATCAACGCCTGGGCGACATTGGTCTCGATCTCCCAGCCGTTCAGGTCCTCGCGGGCACGCATGCCGTCGAGCAGGTAGACCACGCGATTGGTATTGCCGTCATTGGCGCGGAAGACGCGCGACTTGATCGGGCCCATCGCGGAATCCACGTAGAAATCGAAACCGGCCGGATTCAGAGCCGCCTGCGCGGTGCCGCCGGTGCCGGCGACCGATGCCCCGAACGGCAGCATCAGCGCCATGGCCAGGCCGAATGTCGCCCTCTTGAACCACGCTCGCCGCGGTCGAGTTCCCCGTTTCCCACCCACAGTGGCAGCGCTAGGCATCGTGTTGTTCCGGCCCTTCCAAACTCATGACATCCGCTGTGACACATAGGAAGAGATCACCCGCAGCGGCCTGCCGAGTAGCGTATCGCGGAAACCCCCACCAGGCGTTACCTAATTGAGACAGAATTTCAAATTTCATCTTCAGTTCGTGACAAAACGCCCAAATCAATTGGAGTACTGCGCACAGCAGCCCCGTATCCGCGATGGATACGGGGCTGCTGTGCTGTCCGGTTACTTCGGCGGCTCGGTCGGATCGACCAATCCGCAGCGCTGAATCTCGTACTTCGGGACCCGATCGATCCGGTACTTGGCGAAATCGAGCGACTGCACCAGGTTGTGCCGCCAGCGGTCGAAGGTCAGCGGCGCGCGCACCGAGGCCAGCATGTCCTGGGTGGCCGGGCAGGACAACGCGGTCCGCGCCTGCGTGGTCCACTTCTCGTCCAGGAACCACGGCATCCACGGGTGCTTGTCCACCATGCCGGCGTCCACGACCACCCAGTCGGAGTAGAGGTTCTTGTCGTGGCCGATGCGGCCGTCGGTCAGTCGATCGGTGTGCGAGGCAAGCGGATACGCCAGGCCCATCTGATCGATGACGCGTACCTCCAGCGGGACGTTCATGCTGGTCATGCCGAGATTCAGGAAGAACACCACGTGTTCCTGATTGCCCTCGGGGACCGGTGCGGGCACCAGGTACCAGTTCGTGAACGAGGGCGAGCTGAGCAGCAGCGCGCCGTCCTTCGAATTCTCGATGTCCCGGACCATGGCGCGGATGCGCGGATAGTCCAGGTAGTCCTCGGCGCGGATCGGGTGGTCGTGGCCGGTGTTGAGCACGTAGTAGATGCGCTCGTCCACGATGCCGTTGGCCCGGATCTTGGTGCCGGTGGTGATCGCCGTGGTGTCGGCCGCGAACAGCGCCCACCCCGTGGTTCCGGCGAACGCGGCCAGCACGACCACGAAAGCCCAGTCCAGTCGGCGCATTCCGGTCTCGCCCGCCGCCATCGTGCGCGGCAGCCGCAGCGGCAGCACCGCGACGGGCAGGATCAGGCAGAACACCTGCGGCAGCAGCATGCGGCCGTGCATGAAGTCGCCGCCGACCCGGATCTCGTAGACGGTGAGCACGAATCCGCTGCCCAGCATGAGCGCGACCACCGCGGCGGGGGTCCGCAGCCAGTGGCTGAAACTGTCAATTCGCCCGCGCCATCCGGGTTTCCGGGATTCGCCCGCGTGATAGGAACCGGAGAGATGGTCGCGGCGCTGCCGCCCGACCACCACACCGGCCACCAGCAGCACCAGCAGCGGCAACCACAGCCAGTACGGCCCGACCAGATCCCACAGATAGACCAGGCCCTGGCCCCACTTCGCGCCGCCGGCGTCCTTGGCCACCGCGGTGTTCGGGTAGGGCAGGGCGTAGTAGCCCATCCGCCAGATCTGGTACGCCACGGGCAGCAGACCCGCGACCGCCACGATCAGCACCCGGAACAGCCAGGGCCGCAAGCGGGTCTCCGGCGCCGGGGCGCAGAACAGCATGAGCAGCGCGAGCGCGCCGACCAGTGTCATCTCCGGGCGGATCAGCGGGGCCAATCCGGCGAAGAAGACGAGCGCGAGAAAGCCCGCAGGGCGCACCTTCTCGGCCTGGGACCAGCGCACCATTCCCCACCAGAGCACCGCCAGCCAGAAGATGACGAGGCAGGACTCCAGTCCGGAGGTGGCGTAGTCGCGAGCCGGGGGCAGGGCGATGTAGACCAGCACGCCCGCCGGAAGCAGCAGCGCGGAACCCGTTCCGCCCCACAGCCGGGCGGTGCCGAGCATCGCGAACACGATGGCCAGCACCGACAGCGTGAGCGCGATCCCGAGCACCACGTATTCCAGCCGGGCCTGGGTCAGCCAGCTGAAGAAGTAAACGATGTAGGTCCAGGCCGTGCTGGTATTGGCCTCTACGCGTTCGTCGACATTGAAGACCGGACCGTTGCCCGCCAGCAGGTTTCGCACCGTGCGGAGAACGATCAGGCCGTCGTCGGCGATCCAGCGCCGCTGCCACGCACCGGCCGCGAACAGTGTCGCGGTCAGTGCGATCCCACCGATGAACGTGGCTCGGGATAGTCGCGAGGCACCGCGCGCGGAGTCATCCGCACGCCGACGGGCGCGACCGACCGGCAATTGTGCCGTCGGCGCGCCCGTCTCTCGCTCTTCTCCCTCTACCACGTCAGGTGAGATAGACAGCGACACCCAGAGCTCCCGTCAAGACGACTGCGAGGAACTGGAGGACCCGGTCCCCCAGGACGATCTCTTCCGGCTCACCCGCTTCGCCGCCGTCGACGTCCACCGCGTACCGCATGATGGCGATGACGAACGGAATCATGGAGATGGCGAACCAGATGGTGTCCTTGGCGCGATCCTGCTCGAACGCCCACAGACCGTAGAACACGACCACCGCGGTGGCCGACAGGGTCCACACGAAACGCAGGTAGGTCGGTGTGTAGTACTCCAGCGACTTGCGGATCTTCGCGCCGGTGTCGAGCGCGTACTTCAGTTCGGCGTAGCGCTT
Organism: Nocardia sp. CA-136227; assembly: GCF_050955695.1. Taxonomy (NCBI): domain Bacteria; kingdom Bacillati; phylum Actinomycetota; class Actinomycetes; order Mycobacteriales; family Nocardiaceae; genus Nocardia; species Nocardia sp. CA-136227. The sequence continues at coordinate 149,785 of NZ_CP192081.1, read as the reverse complement.
TCCGGCCGCCATGAACAGCGAACCGAACGCCATGATCAGCAGGAACCACTGCGACAGACGGATATCCGAGGACACGCCACCGGCGACCGCGCGCAGCACGAAGCCCGACGACACGATGCAGATGTCCAGCACCGCCTGGTGCTTGAGGCCGAAGCAGTAGGCCAGCTGGATGCTGACGTAGACCGCCATCACCACGGCCAGATGCCAATTCGCGGCGAACGACAGCAGGATCGAGCCGACCAGCAACACCGCCGAGAGCGCGTAGGCCAGGTTCACCGGCACCACGCCGGCCGCGATGGGCCGGAAACGCTTGGTCGGGTGGGCGCGGTCGGCTTCCACGTCGAGCGCGTCGTTGACCAGGTAGATGCCCGACGCCGCCATGCAGAACACCACGAACGCCAGGGCCACGTGCCCGAGCACCGACACATCGCTGATCACCAGATCGCCCGCGGCGGTCTTGCCGGCAGCCAGCGGCGCGGCCAGGACCAGCACGTTCTTGATCCACTGGCGCGGGCGCATGGCCTTGATCAAGCCGCCGCCCAACGTCTTCGGCGGTCCCTTGACGACCGCCTCTGCTAGGTCGGTGCTGGTCGGCTCTTCGCTCATGTCAACGATGGCTTCTTCCTGGGCGGTCACTTCGCGAGTCTCTTTTCGGCGGCGAGCACGGCGGCGGCTGATGCTGCGCCCAGCGCGGAACCCGCCAGCACGTCGGAGGGGTAATGCACACCGAGGACCACCCGCGAGAGCAGCATCGGCGGGACGAGCACCGCAGGCAAGGGTAGCCCGGTCAGTCGGCCGAGCAACACAGCCGCCGCCGTGGTCGAAGTGGCGTGCGAGGACGGGAAGCTGAGCTTCGACGGCGTCGACACGTTGACCTGCACGGACGGATGGTTCGGGCGGGGGCGCCGGACCACGCGCTTGATCACGACCGACGCGGCGTGCGCGCCGAACGCGCCGACCGCGACCCCGGCCCACTGGCGACGGCGCGGCTTGTCGACCAGCGCGCCGACCGCGGCGATGCCGATCCAGCCCAGCGAGTGCTCACCGAAGTGGGACATGCCGCGGGCGGCCTTCACGACCGCCGGGTTCTGCCCGATGGTGCCCTGCACCAGGTTGAGAATCTTGACCTCGGCCGGGGACGCGGCCGGAGTCGCCGGCGCGTCCGGGACCGCGTGCAGTCCGCGGTCCACGCCGGAAGCTGGCTGTGCAGCCGTCATTTGGGCTCATTCCTCGTCTGGGCGGCGGAAGCGTCGATACCGAAGACGTTCTCCCACGCGGCCTGGCTGGTGAGATGCGCGTGCGCGCGACGATACTGCTCGCGCACCTCCGGGAAGCGCTCGGCCAGCTCCTTGCGCAGGCGCATGGCCTCGGTGAACAGCTCCTTGGCCTTGCGCGGATCCCGCTTACGGTAGACCACACCGCGGCCGTCGGCGGTGGTGACGGTGACTCCGTCGACCTGCGAGAGCAGGAACCAGCGCGCGTCCAGGGTCGGCACGTTCAGCTGCGGGGTGTCGTGATGCTTCGGGTTGGCCTTGCGGAAGTTGTGCAGCACGCCCTTGCCGAGGCGCACCACCTTGGCGATCGGGTTGCCCGGCTCGCCGACCGCGCCGACCTCGGCGCGCGAGGCCAGGGGCAGTTCGGTGGAGGACGGCACCACGACCGCGTCCGGGTATTCCTTGCGCATGGCGTGCACCTTGCCCAGCGCGGTCGGCAGCAGCTCGAACAGCTTCTCCGGTCCGGCGAGGTAGTCGCGGATCGCCTCGTTCTGGATGGCGACCGTCGAATACTCCAGGCACAGCAGGTGTTTCAGCGTGGCCTTGACGGTGTTGACCACCATCGGGCGGCCGTCGTTGGGCAGGTGCAGCGAGGCGACCACCAGGCGGTTGCGCAGGTGGAAGTAGGCTTGCCAGTCGATGGCGTCGTCCTTGTCGGACCAGGCCATGTGCCACACCGCGGCGCCCGGCAGGGTGACCGTCGGGTAGCCGTGTTCCCTTGCGCGCAAACCGTATTCGGCGTCGTCCCACTTGAGGAACAGCGGCAGCGGCTGCCCGATCTCCTCGGCGACCCGGCGCGGGATGACGCAGGTCCACCAGCCGTTGAAGTCGACGTCGATGCGCCGGTGCAGCAGCTTGGAGTTGTCGCGGTCGCGCAGCGGGTTCTTGGCGAAGTCGTGGTCGTACTCGACATTGGGGGCCGCGGTCCACATGAAGATGGAGCGGTCCACCACCTCGCCCATCACGTGCAGGTGCGAGCGCTCCTGCAGGTTGAGCATCTGGCCGCCGGTCAGGATGGGCGACTTGGCGAAACGCGAGAAGGCCAGGGCCCGCAGGATGCAGTCCGGCTCGATCTCGATGTCGTCGTCCATATAGACGATGTACTCGGCGTCGGTGGTCTTGAGCGCCTCGTACATGACGCGGCTGTAGCCGCCGGAACCGCCGAGGTTGGGCTGGTCGTGGATGGCGAGGCGACCGGCCAGGCGGGCCGCGGCCTCGCTGAAGCCGGGCTCGTCCACGACCTTCCTGGTGCCCTGGTCGGGGATGATGACGGCCTTGATCTTCTCCAGCACCAGCGGGTCGGAGCCCAGCGCGGTCAGCGTCTTGACCGCGTCGGTGGGGCGGTTGAAGGTCGGCATGCCGACGGCGATGCTGCCCTCACCCGGCGCCTCGATGGGCGCGTACCAGCCGCCGCTGCGCATTTCGACGTGGCTGTCGGTGGTGATGTCGAACCAGATCCAGCCGCCGTCCTCGAACGGGCCCAGATCCACCTCGAACTCGACGAAGTCCGCGGCGGCCGCGCCCTCGCCCGGCGTGCTGAACTCATTGCCCTGCACGTGGATTCGGGAGCCGTCGGCCTTCGAGCGGTAGACGTCGACGCGGCCGTGGCCGGACAGTTCCAGACGCAACACGACCGACTTCAGCACGCTCCAGCGCCGCCAGTAGCTGGCCGGAACCGCGTTGAAGTAGGTGCAGAACGACACCTCCGACTCCGCGCCGATGGCCAGCGCGGTGCGCGTGATGGCGTGCGCGCGACGGGAATTGGTGTCGGATTCCTCGAGGTACAGCTTGCGGACGTCCAGCGGTTCACCCGGCCGGGGCAGGATGATGCGCTGGAGCAGGGATACGGCGCGAGTCTCGGTGCTCATGTCTTCCCGCGTGAGTTGGGCGGTCATCAGGCCTCGTCCACCAGCGGCGCGCCGGATTCCAGGTGCGGGCGCAGCACGTTGTCGAACATGCTGAGCGCGGCGCCGATGGCCATGTGCATATCCAGGTACTGGTAGGTGCCCAGACGGCCGCCGAACAGCACCTTCGCCGACGCGGTCTCGGCCTTGGCGCGCTCGCGGTAGGCCAGCAGCTTGGCGCGGTCGTCGGGGGTGTTGATGGGGTAGTACGGTTCGTCGCCGGTCTGGGCGAAGCGCGAGAACTCGCGCATGATGACCGTCTTGTCGGCCGGGTAGTCGCGCTCGGGGTGGAAGTGGCGCGGCTCGATGATGCGGGTGAAGGGGACGTCCGCGTCGTTGTAGTTCATCACCGAAGTGCCCTGGAAGTCACCGGTTTCGAGCACCTCGGTCTCGAAATCGATGGTGCGCCATCCGAGTTCGCCTTCGGCGTAGTCGAAGTAGGCGTCCAGCGGGCCGGTGTAGACGACCGGGGCGTCCGGGTTCTGGGCGCGGATCTCGTCGCGCACGTCGAACCATTCGGTGTCGACACGGACCTCGATGAGGTCGTTCTCGGCCATCTTCGACAGCCACGCGGTGTAGCCGTTCTTCGGCAGGCCCTCGTAGTCGTCGTTGAAGTAGCGGTTGTCGAAGGTGTAGCGGACCGGCAGGCGGGTGATGTTCCCGGCCGGGAGCTCCTTCGGGTCGGTCTGCCACTGCTTGGCGGTGTAGTCACGGATGAATGCCTCGTAGAGCGGGCGGCCGATCAGGGAGATGGCCTTCTCTTCGAGGTTGGAGGCGTCCTTGGTCTCGATCTCCGCGGACTGCTCGGCGATCAGCGCGCGCGCCTCGTCGGGCGTGAAGTAGCGGCCGAAGAACTGCGAGAGCAGACCCAGGCCCATGGGGAACTGGTACGCCTGGCCCTTGTGCTTGGCGAAGACGCGGTGCTGGTACCCGGTGAACTCGGTGAACTGGTTCACGTAGTCCCACACCCGCTTGTTGGAGGTGTGGAAGAGGTGGGCGCCGTACTTGTGGATTTCGATGCCGGTTTCGGGATCCGCCTCCGAGTACGCGTTGCCACCCAAGTGGTAGCGGCGTTCAACCACCAGAACCCGCTTTCCGAGCAGGTTGGCGGTGCGTTCGGCGATGGTCAGCCCGAAGAAGCCGGAGCCGACAACGATCAGATCGAAGGGGGATGCGACGGTCACGGTCGCCCAGACTACCGGCACTGCCCGGGGACGCGCGTGGGCTCCGGCGGGGGCGGCGGGCAGGGGTGGCCCAGGCCATCCCGGCGAATGGGATTCGTCGCGTGGTTTTCGCTCAGCGTTCACGAAACGGCAGACAGTTGCGTCATGAAAGCTGTATTACATATCGACTCGATTTGTAACACCGACCAGTTTGTTGCCGTGTGATTGCGCGGCCCCTCGAAAGACCACGTACATGCGCCTCGCACGATTCGCCCCGCTCGTCGGGGCATTGTCCATCACCGCCATCCTGAGCACGGCCGCCCTCGTCCCGAGCGCGGCCCCGGCTCGCGCCGACGAGGGCGACACCCTCGCGGCAGCCGAGATCGCCGACGCCGGCGACGTCTGCGGCAAGCCCGCCGCAACCTTCGATGACGTCATCACCGCGGCCGCCACGGCCGTTCGCACGGTGGTTCCGGCCGAGCAGCAATCCGCCTACGACCGCTCGGTCGAGGACTTCCGGCAGAGCGTCGCCTCGATCCATGTGCACCGCAACGGGCTGCTGCCGCTGGGCCCCGACGAGGTCAACGACCGTACGCAGTTCCTCGACGACCCGATCGTCACCTATATCGTCAACAACCTGGACGCCGTCAAGACCGGCAACCTGCACAAGACCATCGCGCTCTCGCAGCTGAAGGTGCGCGACGTGGTCGAGGTGTTCATTCTCGCCACCCGCATCGTGAAGATCCCCGCCCAGTTCGCGGCCAGCCTGGTGCCGACCGTCGGCTTCGTGCTCAAGCCGGTGGTGGGCGCGCTGTTCAACGGCGTGAAGTCGCTGGCGCGGTCGGTGCAGTCGCAGCTGTCACTGGGCTGCGATGCCAACGGCGCGTACCAGAAGCTGCGGCTGGAACTGCCCGACGAACACGTGGACGTGCCGCAGCCGCTCATCGACCTGGCCAACCAGCTCACCAAGGCCGACGGCACCTGCACCACCCTGGCCGAACTGAAGACCGCCGACCTGGTCGAGCGCACCCGCGCGTTCCTCACCACCGCGGCCGGACTGCCCGTCGACCCGGCGGCGGTGAACGCGAACGCCGCTGCGCTGCAGGGCTTCCTGCACGAGAACCGGGTCGCCGACATCATGATGCTGCGCCGCACCGAGCAGCTCGGCCCGATCGTGGACGCCATGGACTACGGGCCGCTGACCTTCCTGGCCAACCTGGGCTTCGACATCTACGAGGGCCGCGCCCTGAACACCGTCGCGCTGGCGGATGTGAAGGTGGAGAACGTCTTCTCGCTCATCACCTTCGCGCTCGACGCCACCAGCCTGCTGCTCACCGCGGGCACCACGATCGCCGGATTCACCGGGGTGGGCTCGGTCATCACGACCCCGTTGAGCATGGCGCAGACCATCGCCTTCGCGCCCACCACCTACGGCGCGCCGATCCTGCGCGGTGTCATGCAGTCGATGTGCGCGGCCTGACCGAGCACTGATCCGAAACCGATCGAGCACTGAAACAGCCGCCCGGCCGAAAGACCGGGCGGCTGTTCACTTCTCGGGCCACTCCCCCGCGGCCGGAATCACTGCCCGGGGACTACAGCCGGGCGGCGGAGTACACCCGCATCGCGTCACGGACATACGCGGCGGTGCCGTCGCCGTGCACGTCGTAGTTCTTCGCGAAACGCGGGTCGGCGACGTACATGTCGCCGAGACCGTTGAAGTACTGAGCGGTCACCGGCCCGCCGGACGGGGACGCCCCGATCCAGTCGTGGTGGCGCCGCACGATGGCCTGCACCTCGTCGCTGTCGACCGGGAGGCCCGCGGCGTGGGCGCGGCCGTAGTCGGCGGCGATGTCGAGGTGGCGCTGCTGGAACGCCTTCTTCTCGGCGTCGCTCATGGCGTTCCACCACTGGTTGCCACTGTCCCAGGCCTGCTTGCCCCAGCGTTCGATGACCTCGTCCTTGTACCGGGCGTGGTCGAATCCGTCGAATACCTCGTCTGCCATCAGTTCTTCACCTGCTTCCGTCTTGCGCAATGTTGTTTGCACCGAGGCGATCTGGCGCGCGATCCGGTCCTGCTCGTTTTTCAGCAATTCCAGATGTGTGCGCAGGGCGGCGGCGGTGTCCTTTTGCCCGGCGAGCACTTCGGCGATGGCCGGAAGGCCGAGACCGAGCTCGCGGAGTAAAAGGATGCGCTGCAACCGGACGAGGGATTCCTGGTCGTAATAGCGGTAACCGTTCGATCCGATCCGGCTCGGCGGCAATAACCCGAGCTCACCGTAATGCCGCAGGGTGCGGCTGGTGGTTCGGGCGACCGCTGCCAATTGCTGGATGGACCATTCGGTTGCCACGTTCCGGCCTTTCGTATCCTCTCGTTCTCCTCGACGAATTCAGGATGCAAGTTGACGCAGCGTCAAGGTCAAGCCCCGACCAGTATGCGCCGGTCGGGGCTTGTTCGAGGGGCTTACGCGCCGGCGGTGCACTCGCTGTAGCGCACGTGCACGGACTGCTTCGGCGGGGCCGAGCTGCCGAACATGGCCGGCGGGGACGGCATCCAGTTGGTCAGCCGGTCCATGGCGTCACGCTCGGCCTCGGCGCGGTTGCGGCCCGAACCGCCGTAGTAATAGGAGTGGTCGGCGCTCTCGGCGATGGCGCCGCAGCCGTTGGCGAACTGCACCATCACCTTGCAGCCGCGGTGGGCGCACTTGTTCAGCGCGGCCGTGTCGGAGGCGCCCCAGCTCGGGTAGTTCCACGCGGCGCCGTAGAAGGTGCCGCCGTCGGTGCTCAGCGCGAGCGTGCCGTAGAGCGATCCATCCGGTCCCCGCTCGGCATTGGCGGTACCGGCCCCCAGCGACGTCACCAGCACGGCGGCCGCGGAAACGAACATGGTCAAGGCGAGCTTGCCCGAGAAAGCCATTCGAATTCTCCCCAATTTCGCAGCGGCCGCTGCGCATGGGCCGCTACTGCTCTCGGTGGTGCGATCACCACTGCCGGATTTCTATCACGGGCCACCGACACGGCCAAGTCAGTTTCCGCCGGAACCGGCTGCCGGGCATAGCTTTTCCGAATAGCTCCGGAAGTGGGGACTTGCCAACCACTTGCGGGCGTGACATGCTCCACGCGCGCGCCCCCGGACTCCCGAATTCGGCGCGCTGGAATCGATTTTTTCGTGGGATGGGGAAAACCTGATGAAGTTTGCGGGCCGCGCCCGAGTTCTGCACTGGGCGGCCGCGGCCGTCACTGCCGTGAGCTCCACCCTCCTGTTCGCCGGCTCCGCGGACGCCGCCCCGGTGGTGACGCTCGGCGGTGGCTCCGGCGTCTACGTCGAAGACCTCCAGGACGCCACCTCGGTCAGCGAGTGCACCATCACCGCGATGGGCTACGACAACAAGAACCAGCTGGTCGGACTGACCGCGGGCCACTGCGGTGAGGTCGGCGCGCGCATCGCCGCCGAGTACACCCGCTCCGGCGGCATCGGCGTCATCGCCGAGAAGGACGAGGAGATGGACTGGGCCATCATCGTCTTCAACGCCGACCGGGTGATCCCGACCCGTCAGGTCGCGCAGTCGGTCATCAACTCGGTGGGCGCGCCGCCGCAGATCGGCGAGAACGTCTGCAAGAACGGCCGCACCACCGGTTTCACCTGCGGTCCGGTGTGGGAGACCAAGTCCACCTACTTCCGTAGCCAGGTGTGTGCCAACCACGGTGACTCGGGCGCGCCCGTGCTGCGCGGCGACCAGCTGGTCGGCATGGTGGTGGCGGGCACCGACTTCCGGGCCGGGCCGATCACCATCGAACTGCCGCTGTGCACCGGTGGCGGCAACCTGATCCACGAGCCGGAGCTGGCCACCAACATCACCACGGTGCTGGCCAGCATCGACCACCACGGCGGGGCGGGCGCGGGTTTCCGCGTCGCGTAAGCATTTCGACGCCGGGTGAACCGGCGAACACCGCGGGGCGTGACCGGATCATCGGTCACGCCCCGCGGTGTTCTCGTTGTGCGGTAGTGGCTTTCAGTAGCCGACGGTGAATCGGACGCGGTGGTGGCGAGGATTCTCGATCTCGTCGAGCAGCGCGATCGCCATGTCCTCCATGGAGATCGAGGAATTGCCCTGGTCGTCGGCGATCATCTCGTCGAGGCCGAACCGGAAGACGCCGGTCCGTTCACCGGGCTCGAACAGCGCGGGCGGGCTGACGTAGGTCCAGTTCACCGGGTGCGCGGTGGTCCGGAACACCTCGAGCTGACGGCGGCCGCCCTCGGCGATCGGGCCCAGTTCGGCCGGGAACTCCGGCTGCTCGGCCAGGGTCCGGCCGGTTCCGGCGACGGTCAGGGTGCCCGCGCCGCCGACCACCAGCAGCCGGATTCCGCTGTCCGCCAGCCCTTCCAGCAGGGCCGCGGCGACCTCGGCCAGCTCGTGTTCGCTGCCGGGAACCGGGCGGGTCGCGCTGATCACGACATCGCTACCGGCACTGGCCTTCTCGACGGCGGCGGCATCGGCGGCATTGCCCGCCCACACCTCGACCTGCTCGGGCAGATGCCGCAGCCGCTCGGCGTCGCGGGCGACCGCGCGCACCCGGTGGCCCCGGCTCAGCGCCTCGGTCACGACCCGGCTGCCGGTGTCTCCGCTGGCTCCGAACACTGTGATCTGCATGATGTTTCGCTCCTTCGCAAGATTTCCGGATCAGGCCGCGGTGCGGGCCGGTGCGGGCGTGTCGGTGACGGGTTCGGGCGCCTTGGGCGCGGCGCCGGTCTGGCCGAGCAGGGTGCCGCCCAGCGCGATCGCCATGCCCAGGATCTGCAGCGGGGCAAGCGCCTGGCCGAGCGCGGCCCAGCCGATGACGGCCGCCGACAGCGGGCTGAGCAGGCCGAGGAACGACACCGAGGTGGCGGGGGCCTTGGCGATGCCGCGGAACCACAGCGCGTAGGCGGCGGCGGTGCCGATCAGGCCGAGGTAGAGGTAGCCGCCGATATTGCGGGCGTCCAGCGCGGGCGGCGCACCCTCGACGATGGCGGCCAGCGGCAGCAGCATCAGGCCACCGGCGGTCAGCTGCCAGCCGGTCATGGCGAGCGGGCTGACGCCGTCGGGGCGTCCCCAGCGCTTGGTCATCACGGTGCCGCCCGCCATGGAGGCCGCGCCCAGCAGACCGGCGACAACGCCGACGGTATCGAGAACCGCTGTGGCCCTGAGGACTACGAGGGCGACGCCGAAGAGTCCGATCACACCGGCCAGCACCTTGCGCACGGTGAGCCGCTCGTTGAGCGCCACGGTGGCGATGCCCAGGGCGAAAAGCGGTGCGGCCGCGCCGAGTACGGCGGCGACGCCGCCCGGCAGGCGGTAGGCGGCCAGGAACAGCAGCGGCATGAAGATGCCGATGTTCAGCGCGCCCAGCACCGCGGCGCGGCCGATCCACTGTCCATGCGGCAGCTTGCGGGTGATCGCCAGCAGCAGCAGACCGGCGGGCAAGGCGCGCATGAGCGCGGTGAACATGGGCCGGTCCGGCGGCAGGAACGTCGTCGTGATCGCGTAGGTCGACCCGAAAACCAACGGTGCGAGGGCAGTGACGGCGAGGGTTCCCGCGAGTCCTGCGGCGCCGGCGCGTGTGGTGGTCATCGATAGCTCCTCATTGATAATCTCAACGTTGAGATAACACCATCCCGGATACCTCAGCGTCAAGTATCTCAACGTTGAGATTATTTCGGAGATCGAAAGGAGCAGGTCACATGCCCGACGCAGTCGACCAGATCACCGCGGCCTGGCGTCAGCAGCGCCCCGACGTCGACAGCTCCCCCATGGAGATCTTCGGCCGCATCTCCCGCCTGGCCCACATCATCGAGCGCGAACTCACCGACTTCTTCCGCGCGCAGGGCCTGGAGTTCTGGGAGTTCGACGTCCTCGCCACCCTCCGCCGCTCCGGCAACGACTCCGGCCTCACCGCCGGCGCCCTCAACAAGGCCGCCATGCGCACCTCCGGCGCCATCACCAACCGCATCGACCGCCTGGTCGCCAAGGACCTGGTCGAACGCGTCCCCGACCCCGTCGACCGCCGCGCCATCCGAGTCCGCCTCACCACCACCGGCCGCACCCTCGTCGACAATGTCCTCCCCTTGCACATGGAAAACGAACAACGCCTCCTGACCGACCTGACCCCCGCCGACCGAGAAGCCCTCATCCCCCTCCTCCGCAAGTTCTCCGAATCCCTCGGCGACCTCTCCCTGGACTGAAACACGAAAAGGGCGGCACCCTCATTTCGAGGGTGCCGCCCTTTGATGAGCCGAATTACCCGGCCACAGTTCACGTTTCATTCCTGCACATCCAGCAGCCATCATTCGGCAAGCAGTCCCCGGCGGGCAACAGGTCCTGGACATCACACCCGAGCGCCGCGGCGACGAGGATCAACTCATCCACCCGGAACGACCCGGCCCGACCCCTCCGGCGCGCGAGCGCAGCCCCCGTCATCCCGACTCGTTCCCCCAGGTCAACATCACTCACCCCCGCCTCCTTCATGGCCCGCCCGACCCGCGCCCCGACACACCTGTCCATCCAGCCCACAAGACCGCCTTCCGCCCCTTGCCCACTGCCGCCACCGGCCCCGCCATCGCAGCCACCGGCAGCATTTGAGCTATCGTTCGAACATGTGTTCTATTATCCGGGAAACCAAGATCGGAGTTCAACGACCCCCGCCCGCACAATCCGTGGGACACCCCGGCCGTACATAGCTCAATACAAATGTTCGGGAGATAGGTGAAACCAGTTGGCCGACAACCTTTTCGGTGACTACATCCGCCAACGCCGCCAGGCCGCCTGGCTCACCCGAACAGACCTCGCCAAGAAGGCGAACCTGTCTGTCTCCCTCATCGAAAAGATCGAACTGGGCACCCGCCAGCCCACCCTCCACGCCCTGCAAATCCTCTTCGACACCCTCGACGTGGCCCCCATGTACCGCCGCCACATCCTCGACCGGAGCCTTCCCGGCCTCCTCGGTCCTCCCCCGCCCGCAACATCTCCGGAACCCGGCCCCGACGACCTAGTGGCGCTGGCCGGCATCGAAACCCCGGCATGCTTCTACACGCTCCCAACCTTCACGATCGTCGCAGCCAACTCCGCCCACCAACACCTGTTCCCTGGCCTGGTTCCCAGCGTGAGTTTCCCCGAGTGGCTGTTCCTGAACCCGACCGCCCGAGACGTGATCGTGGACTGGGACCAGGAGGCCCGCCGCTGCCTCCACAGCATCCACCAACTCTCCCCCAACGTCGCGAAAGACCCACGCCTGTCAGCGATGGCGACAGCATGCAGCCAAGCCCCGGAGTGGGATGAGCTGTGGAACAGCCAGAGCCCCAAAACCTTCACCCCCCATCTATTGGTCCGCACACCCACCAGCCAACAGATCCGACTCCACATACACACGTACTCCCCCGAATATCCCCAACGCACCTGGTGGCTCTGCCACCTCGTGCGCGGCCCCGGCGAACATGGTCAGCGATGAGGGCACGACCAAGCACGCCCCTGCGCTCCAGCTACCGTTGCCAATAGCCGAAGATCTCGCCCATTCGATCGCATTCATCGGATTGTCGTCTTCGTTGAGCGGCGGTTCGATAGCGAACTCCAAGGGAGTCCCGAACGTGGTTGGCTCACTTGGCACGCCATCACTGCCAAAGGCCCAATCCCGTTCTCGGGATAGGGCCTTCACGCAGAGATTGAAGCGGCTACGACCTGCTTGCGCTGCGGGCTGATCGTTTCAGATCACGAGCTAGATTTTGCCGTCTGACCAGCGCGGCGGTCTGTGCCTGGCTCAAGTTGTTGAAGTTGAATACCCGGCCACCACGATCGCTGGCGGCGGATCCGCTTCTGCTCGGGTTGCCCGGTGTCCAGGCGGACAGCGGCGGTGTCGATGAGTGCGACATGTCCGTCGCCTCCTAGTGTTCGAGCCGCTGGAGACGGGTGTAGATGTCGGCCAGGGCGTCGACCACCGTGCGGTTGCCCAGCTGGGGCCAGCCGGCGTACTGGCCCGCGTCGCGTTGGGACTCGCCGCACAGTTGTTCGCGGATGTCTTTGACGTCGCTGCCGATCGGGCCGCAGAAGGCGGTGATGAAGTCCTGGATCTGGTTGACTTCTGCTGCGCTCATGGGAGCGTCCTCTCCGTCGATGAAAGCCTGGACATCGCGGCGGAATTCGTCCATGTCGATGCCGGCGGGGTCGATCTTTCCTTCGGTGCTGTATTCGCGGTGGGCCACGCAGTCATTGGCGGTGCGGCCGATGCGGCGCAGGATGGCAGCGCAGCCGCGCTTGTAGGCGTCGAGTTGTGCTGGGGTCCAGTCGGTTCCGTCGCCTCGGGAGACCGCCTCGATACCGATGACGTGGTAGTTGGCGTTGTCGGTGGGCCAGCCGGGCCAGGAGCCGCGGCCGGCGTGCCAGCAGACGCCGGCGGCGATGACGCGGAAGGCGCCGTCGCGTTCGAGGACCAGTTGGGCCAGGGGGCCTTCCAGGTCGGGGCGGCCGTATTGGACGATGCGCCAGTCGTCGGTGCCGCCGCCGGCGGTGTGGTGACAGAGCACGCCGCGCAGGTCGGCGAAGTCGCCGTGGCCGCGGTCGCGCCAGCCGTCGTGTTCGATTACTCGTAACCCGGCTTCGCGCAGGACATCTGCGAGCCAGACCGGGTCGCCGGTCCATGACATGGTCATTCCGCCTTTCCGGATCAGACCAGGTCGAAGGAGACGTAGGTGTTCACGCCTCCCTGGACGGTGGCGTTGGCAGCCCAGATGCTCGACGTCGAGTTGGTGATCTGAACCCAGATACGATCACCCGCCGCCAGGCTGACCTGGGTGTCGGGCAAGGTCAGCGATGAGCTGTTGTTGGCGAAATCGGCCGACTTGACCTCGGCGCTGTTCCGCATGAGCATCACATGCAGGGCGCCCTGAGTGGAGGCCCAGTTCGCGGCCAGTTGGATGCGGCAGCGCACGTTGGCCGTGGCCGAACCGTTGGCGATCAGTTCGTCATTGGTGATATCCGAACTGCCGTAACCGCTTCGGGCCGTCCAGCCGGTCAGCTTCAGATTGGTGACTCCCGCGATCACCTGCTGATCGGCATTTTTGTCCATGCCCATGGGCATGGTCGGTGCGGGCGCGATGATTGTGAAGGGCATCAGGCTGTCACGCCTTTCAAGCTCACCTGCAAGCCCTTACCGGCCGGGCTGTCCGCGGTGGTGATGTTCACCGTCAGCCGATCACCGGTGGTCAAGGCCCACGGCCCGCCGGTGGTTACGGTGGTGTCGACGGCATGATTGGCGGCGGCGATCGTGGTGGAGGTGCCCGCGATGGCGGTGCCGTTCTTGCGGAGTTCGACGACCAGGTTTCCGGTGCCTGCGGTTTCACCGCGGAACGTGATCGAACTGATCGAGATGTTCCGTTCGATCCGCACGCCTTCGGGCATCACGGTCCCGGCTCCGGCCGCACGAGTTCCGGTGTGCGACTTGAACGCGATGTCGTATACCTGGCCCGCCGAGGTCGGCGGGCGCGGGTCGGACAGGCGCGCATCGGTCGTCGCCACCGCACTCAGCGCTGTGCGCGCGGCAGCGGCGTCAACGGCGGTGAGCACCGATCGGCCGAGCGCCGTCGCATCGGACAGCTGAGCCGCCGGATGCGTATGGGCGGTCGGTGTACGCGCATTGGTGAGCCGCGGATCATCGCCTGCGACAGCGGTATTGGCCGTAGCGCCGATCGTGGGCGGGAAGGTCGACGGCTTGCCGGTGATACCGGCCCAATCGGTGGTTCCCGCAGGACCTCGGATCACAACGCCCTGACCATTGGGCATCCACCCGCTCGCAGCCGCGTGGTACACGTACAGCAGCCCGTCCGCCTTCACCACGTACTGGGCGCCTTCCTGCGGCGCGGCGGGTAGCTGCGCATAGGTGGCAACCGATCCATCGATGTGGATGCCGGTTCCACGTTCACCTCGAACGACGGCGTTCCCCGGGCTGGCCGGAACCGGTGAAACAAGCGTCAGGTCGACGAGCCCCTGCGACCCCGTATCCGGGTTGGCCGCGTCGGGACCGGGGATGTACTCGGATACCGTGAAGTTGAACGGCTCCAGGGCGATCGGCTCGCCGTCATAGTTCACGTCGAACGACACTCGCCAGGTCCAATCACGCGGATTGGTGTCACCGCTCGGTGCGACGAGCCGGATTCCGCGCTGGCCTCGCCAGGTCAGATACCCGAATTCGTCCAGCTCGCAGACGTAATGGTTGGGAAGCTGCACATAGGTGGCGGGCGCGGGCTGCGCGCCCGCCACGAGGATCTTCGGCGCGTCGGCGGTGAAGGTGATGGTGCCGGCGAGCGGCGGGAACTCGGGCAGGTCACCGATGTCGGGACCGTCCGCGATATTCGCCAGGAGGCGCCCGACGACCTTGCCGTATTTCAGTGGGGGCAGATCAGCCATGGATCAATGCCTTTCGAGCAGCGGGCAGCCTCGATGGGCATGCCGAGAGCGGATTGTGTCTATTCAGCGGGCTTCTTGCAGACCCAGAGCAGCGCGCCGTCCTGGATGTAGGCGACCGCGCCCGCGAGATCCGCGACACCGCGCAGGGTGTTGTTCAGGTCCGCGCCCGGCGGCAGTGGAAGCGAATCGAAACGCAGTAGGTGCGTCTCGTCGGCCGGCGCGGTCGGCTCGCCCGGGTGGCTCCAGAAGGTGACCAACTTTCCGAATTCCGTTTTCGTCCACAGCAGTTCGCTGCCTGCGGGAACGAGGGCCTCGCTCCATTCCGGGCCGACGTCGACCTGAAGCCGGAAGATGCTGGTCATCGCACCGGCTCCGCGTACACGATGAGCTGGGCGCCGGTGGTGTCGACGGTGAAGGAGTTGCCGCCCTTGACGCGCTGGGCGACGACATAGAGCGTGATGGACTGGTTCGGCTGGACCACGCCGAAGTCGCTGGTCGGCGTCGGCGGGAAGTCGAATCGCGGGCCGATCAGGACCCAGTCCCAATTCTGGATGTCGTAACCGAATCCGTAGCCGACGAGCTGGCCGTCGGGGCTGCCGATGCACACCTTCACATCGCAGCGGGTGCCGTAGCCATTGCCGTTCGCGGGATTGACACGGACCTGTCCCCGCACCTGAGGCCGCCATCGGGTCGCCTGGCCCGGAATCGTGATGGCGGCCAGTACTTTCGGCTCGTTGAGGTTGGTGCCACCGCTGAACTGGTTCTTCGCGATGGCCCAGGGCCCGCCGAGCCGGGGGCTGGGGACGGGCACGAACTTTCCCAGCGTCGCATCCCAGGACAGGATGTAATCCTGAGCGAGCGAATGATCGTCGTCGACGAGCACATCCGCCGCGTTCTGGATGTGCCCCGGTCCACCCGCATCTCCGGTATCTCCGGACACACCACGAGGGAAGGTGATTTCGAGGTTCTGGCCAGGCGTCGTACCCGTGATCCGTGCGGCCGCGGACGACCCCGGCGCTGCGGCGACCGCGGTACCGGTCAGGACGTTGGCGGGACCCGCCTTCCCCGCTCGGCCGAAGGCCTGCCCGAGCGCCACGAATTCGAGTCCGGTCCAGTAGTAGACCGCGTTCTCGGAAACCACCCGCCAGGCCGAACGGGCATCAGCGGTGGTGAGATTCAAGGCACGCAGGGCGGCGACATCGGCGATATCGCCGCGCCACTGCCACGGCCACGCGGGATCACCGTCGCGACCCGCGGGTCCGACAGGGCCCTCACGTAGCTCGATGAGCGCCTCCCGATCGACCAGCTCGAGCGGATTGACCGTGTACGGCAATCCGACCGAGTCGGAGACGCCGCGCATGGTGATCATGATGTTGTCGTCATAGACGACGCTGTTCTCGGTCATGTTCTGCTCCGGGATCACGACGCCGTCACCGGCTTGGCCCAGCACACGACCTGGGCGCTGTCCTGCTTGTAGGAATAGAGGGAATCGCCGTGGTTGCGGCGCAGCACCACGTACAGGGTTACCGCCTGGCCGGCAGGGACGACACCGATGGTGCTGTCGGGGGTCATCGCCCGCGCACCGTAATAGGGCTGGAAGTAGCAGTAGCCGTCGGCGCCGAAGGGAAAACCCGCCCCGAGAGCGACGATCTGGCCGACGGCGGAGCCCAGACGCACTTCGGCGTCGATACGGGTGTTGAAGCTGCCAATACCCTCGTCCGTGAAAACGAGCACACCGCCCGCGATGACGGGCCGCCAGTCCACGTCCTGGGCCGGAATGTTCAGCTGCGCGACCGTATTGGGTGTGGTTCCGACCTTGGACTGCGACGGGGCGAACCCCGGGCCGCCATCCCACGCCTGCGCGCCCATGATGGACCACGGTCCCCGCGAACCAGGAAAGGGCCGGCCCTGCCAGCGGTTGCTCGCCGCATTCCACAGCGGCACCGAACCATTCACGTGCGGGCCGTCCGCATAGTCGGGGGCGTTGCGGATGGGCCCCGGACCGCCGCGGTCTCCCTTGCGACCCTGGACGCCCTGGGGCACAGTCAGGTTCAGGATGCGGTTGGGAGCCGTGCCGGAAACAGCGACCTCCAGATCGGATCCGGCAGGCCCCGTCGCAACGGTGCCGATGGTGATGCCACACGGCTGTCCTTCCGGACCAGCGGCACCGAACGCATCGATGAACGACTCGAAACTTGTTCCGTTCCAATACATCAGGGTGTCATTTGCGAGCACCCGCCATGTCTTGCCGGCATGCGCGAGTCCCAGTTTCGAGGACAGTGCGGTGAGCGCGGACTGGTCGGCGATATCGCCTTCCCACCGGAAAGCCGCGCCAGGTTCGCCCTGCGGCCCCGCCGGTCCAGTCGTGCCTGTCATCAGTTCGAGGGCTCCGTCGCGTGGAGTGCCGTGCAGCGACTGCACGACACCCGCGGTACCGATCCCCTCGTCGATGCCCCTGATCAGCGTCGATTCGAAATATTCGCCTACTGTGGACATGTCACCTCGTTCAGATGGGCTGGGCATGGACGACCAGGGACGCCTGGTTGCGCGAGAAGCCGATCTTGCCGCTGCCGTCGCCGACCCGGGCCACGCTGACGACCAGGTTCGCCGGTTGACCGGCGGGCAGCGTGGCGAAGGTCGAGCCGGGTGAGAGCGTCTTGACCGCTTGATCGTCTCGATAACTGGTGAACAGCGGAAGGTACAGATAGCCGCCGGTGCAGGAGCGGGTTGCCGCCAGGACAGCGCCGTCCCCGTTGCTCAGCCGTACGGTGGCCTCGACCGAGGCGCTGGCGCCGTACACGTACAGGTGCCCCTGCACTACCGGCCGCCACGCGAATGGCTGTGCGGGAATCGTGAAGTTGCCGACCGTGATCGACGCGGCATCGATCTCCTGGTCCGCGGCGAAGTCCTCCTGGAACCACGACCACGGCCCTGTCCCCATCGGCGGGGGCATCGGCCGGAACTTCTGGGAAGCCCGATGGTAGGCGAACACCGAACCGGGGCCGGGGCTGGTCGCTTTGTCGTAGTCGGGCGAATCGGCGATGGCTCCAGATGTTCCGGCCGGTCCCTTCGGGCCTTGCACACCGGCCGGTGCTGTCACTTTCACCTGCTGTTCCGCGCCCTTGCCGGTGAAGTCGACCGCCGGAACGGTCAAATTCCAGTTATGGATGGTCTCGGTCACGGTGATCGAATTGGCCGGTGCGAGCGGGCCCCGCGGCCCGACAGCGTGCGGGGAATGCCGCCAACCGGCGCCATCCCAGACATCCATGCCGTCGTCGTCCATCCGATGCCACCAACAGCCGCGGTCATCCGCGCCGAGGCCGGTCGGGCGCGCGGCCGCATCGGGAATCGCACCCATCTTGCGGAAGGTGGTGCGAGGACGCCCGCGCTGGCCTCGCGGTCCAGCGGGACCGGCGGGCAGCGGCAAATCGGCTACGTCGTCGGCGACCGCGATATTCGCGGTCAGGATCGGCAACCCGTTGATGTCGAGCCCGCGATCCACGGTGAGTTGGGCGGGAAATGTACTGTCCGCCATGGATTTTCTCCTCTACGGGTAAATCAGAAGATGAGCAGGTCGAGGTCGGCGCCGACATCGGTGGACAGGTCCTTGATGGCCGCGGCGAAGCGACCGAGGCGCTGCCAGGCCTTGACGACCGAATCCTCTTCATCGGAGCCGTCGCCTACGGTGATGTGCCAGATGCCCGGGGTCTCGCGGTTGTCGGTGAAGGTCAACTCGGTGACGTAATCGGTGAAGACGTACTCGCCAACCGCGAAACCGATCTGATCGCCGAGACCGAAGTCCCTGCCCAGCAGATAGGGGGCGTTGTCCTCGATGGTCACCTTGTGGCTGGTGTAGCCGCGGGTCAGGTGCAGGCCCTGCCGGGCAGCGACCAGGCCGTCGAGGTTGAAGGCCTTGTCGCTGCCGGTGATGTACAGCTCGCGGAAGGCGTACGGTCCGGCACGGCGCGCTCGCTCCATGTCGCGGTACACCATCCAGGCGAGGAAGACGTCGTTGAGCTGTCCGCGATACAGCCAGCCCAGTCCGATCAGGGACAGCAGTCCCTTGATGACGACTTCGATGCCCGCATTCACCCAGCCGGGGGAACGGCCACCGATGATCACATCGGTCGCGGTCGGCTTGTGGAGGGCGATTTCGGATGCGCCGATGCCGGAATACTCGCCTTCGAAGTACCACACCCAGGGGAAGTTCTTCGTGGTGCCGAACTTGCCCGGCTCCCCGTAGACGGCCTCGTACTCGGTGGTCGAATCGAGCTTCGGGTAGCGTTTCGGAGTGGTGCCGTCATCGGCGAATTCCTCTATCCACGACTTGATTCCGTCCAGCAGTGTGCCGGTGTTGCCGGTGACACCGGACTTGTCGACAGTCTCCAGCACCACCGTGGGCTGTTCCAGGAAGAAGTACTCCGGAGCAGGCTGCTCGTCTTCGTCGGGCAAGAAGAACCGGGCGGTGAGCATCACCCCCGAGTCCTCGAGCATCGGCTGGAACAGCTTGTCCGCCATGTCGAATCGAGCGGAGGCGGCGCTCCATCGGCTGGTGTCATGCAGCGGATCGACCGGCACGACGGCCACCGGGAAGAGGGTGTTGCCCGCGTTCCATTTCGGGGAGTTCACGCCGTCTTCCGGAGCCCAGCCCGGCGCCTGCAACCGCATCAGGTTCATCGACAGATACGTGGTCACCAGCGTACGGACCGGCCCGAAAAGGATGTGGTGGCGCGGGAACTGCGCCAGCACCGGCGCGAATGGCGATGCCCAGCAGCAGATCGTGGCGATGTGGTTCCAGCAGTGGATGGCCTCGATATCGACGGTCTCGACGCCGTTGTCATCGCGGACGATCGACGCCTTGGTGATATAGCCATCCCAGCGGAATCCCTTGGTGTTCACCGTGATCGGGATCGTGGCGTCCTCGCCGTCGGGATTGTTGAAGAGGTGATCGAAATGCACCATGTCGCGCGGGCAGATCATCTTCAGACCACCCGCCGAGTTGCGCGGATAGGTGAACTCCAGGGAGAGGTAGCTGTGCTCCTCCCCCACCTCTTCCATGAACTTGTTCCAATAGCGCACCAGCACATCGGGATTGCGCGCCTGTTCCTGGTCGGCCAGGAACTGTTCGTCCATCCGCCGTACTTCGTCGTGCGGATCCCAGGTCCCCGCGCTCATCAGAACGGCCTCGAGGAACGCGGCGTGACCGTGGCGACGATGCTGGACGCGGTGGTGCCGCCATCGACCTTCACGGTGATGTCGGTGGTGCTCCACGGAGCCATCGACTGCAACCAGCGACGACCCGCCAACTGCGCCCACACGTTCGTCGGTTTCGAGCTTCCGACCGTGTACAGGCTGGCCGTGCGGTGACGCGGGTGGGTGTCGATCCGCAAGGTCTGTCCCGCTGTCAGGGTCGGCGTCTGCACCATGCGCGGCAGGTCTCCACCGACCGGGTCCAGAATCGACCAGCGGCCCGGGCCATTCATCGTGTATCGCGGCCAGACCGGCTGATCAGCGGCATTGCGCACCCGTACGGTGCCTTCACCGAGACCGGAGGTGTTGGTCCACACCGCGTTCTCGTCGAAGTGTCGTTCCAGCGGGTCCATCGCGGTGGCCGACATCTTGTACGCGGCCAAGGCATTTCGCGCCGGATCGACGTCACCGACGGGTTCCGGCGCGGAATCGAGCTGCGCCTGCTGGAACCTCCAGCCCTGATGCCGCGTGTAATACCCGACCGTGACCGGCTTGTCCGTGGACCAGCCGCGCATCCAGGCGTCATGCACGGCGTGGAAATCCCGGATGGGATCCACCCCGGCGACCTTCGAGGCACCGGAGATGACGACCAGGAAATCCCATTCCTTCTTCGACCGAACAGAACGAATGAAGGTCGCGCCGTCCTGGCGGGCACCCTCCGAAACCAGCAGCTGCACAGGCGCGAACATGAATCCGGTCTGCTGTGACAGCCGCACGCCTTCGCGTCCGGAGTTCACGCCGGACAGATGCCACACCCGGCCGTCGACATCCCACACGACCACCTTCGTGCCGTGGGCTTCCAAAAGTTGGTGGGTCATCGCCCGAAACCTCCTCCGCGTTGCTGGGCCACAGCCCGGCGTCGGCGGACCCGTTCGACCGCGATGGTCGCGCTCTTGGGGTCCGTGCCGTTGAAGTTGTAGATATCGCCACGGACGGTGTGCCCGCCCGGGCCTTCAGCCAGATCGGTGAGACCGAAACCGGTTCCGACCAATTCCTTGACCGCATTGCCCGCCCACTCGATGGGGCGGGTGAATTCCTCGGCGATCGAACCGCCGATCATCGAACCCAGGATCGAGCCGACGGCGGGACCGAGCGCGGCGGCCGGTCCGAGGAAGGGCGCGATCATGGTGCCGATCGCGGTGCCGACCGCGCTGCCCGCGGTCGAAGCCGCGCCCGAGATCGCTCCGGTGAGCCCGCCGAGTAGACCGTGCTGTTGCACGCCGGTGATCGCGGATGAGAAGGCCCTGACACCGATTTGCTGCGGATCGGTCAACTGAGTAGCGGACGGGGAACCGCTTGTTCCAGTAGGACTCCACTCGATACCGGTCAGGTTCTTGATCCAGTAACCGAGCGTGTTGGTCCAATTCTTGTCGGGATCGGCGGCACTGTATGCCTGACCGATCGGCGTCAGCAGCGACTGCGCCAGATCGGCGAATGTTCTCGGAGCCTGCGGGCCCAATACCGGCGCCAGCAGCGTGCCCAGATCGCCGCCCACCTTGTCGGCAGCCAAGGTGACGAGATCCGTGAAGTTGCCGCCGTGCGGGTTGTACTGGTGGATTTCCTCTTTGGGATCCTGCAAACCAGATTGACCCGTACGGCCGGTCAGCGCATCGATCCAGTTCAGGCCGGTAGGGTTCGGCACCATACGACGTGGCGCACCGTCCTCATCGGGGATGAAGTTGCCCGGCGAGAAACCCTCTGGCACCGCGTCGTTGGGCACCCCTCGCTTCGGCGTAAACAGCGCCCAACCCGCCGATGTGCCGAGTTCCGGGTTGGCGGCCACGTACTCCCACCGGCTGCCATCCGGATTCGTCTGCCCGATGATGTTGCCGCTGCCGCCGGTGGTGGCAGCCGGACCGGCTGCCTCCACAACGGTGCCACCGCCGCTGGTCGGTTCCGGAGCGGAACCACCGTCGCCGTAATCCGATCCCGCTCCACCAGGTGCGGCCCCGGCGGCGCCTCCGGTACCGGTCACGGAACTGGCCTGTCCGCCACCGAGCCCGGCCTGCACGGTGAGTGAGGTACTCAGCTGACTGCCGAACTGGGATCCGATCAATCGGCCCAGTTGGTCGCCGATGACGGGCGCGAGTTCACCGGCGGGTCCGAGGGCCGGTGCGATGGCCGAACCCAGCACCTCGCCCAGCCGACTGCCTGCCGCGGTGGCGGCACCGCTGATCCCAGAGGTGAGAGCAGCTGCGAGAGAACCCAATTCGCTGGTTCCGCCATCAGCCGAGTTCGGTCGGCCGGCGCCGAGAATCCCCAACGTCGCGGAGGGGGTGGCTTGCATGGATGCCGTCATCGGCACCGCGGCTCCGGAGTCGGTCAGACCTTGATCACTCTGCACCGATGTGGAGGCGGCCGAACCCGGTCGGGCAGCGAGCAAGCCACCCGGTCCGAACAGAGGGGCCAGGGCCGATCCCAGCGCGGCACCGGCCCAGGATGCCGCGTCCACCGCGGCATTCCCCATCCCGCCCAGCGTGTCCGCGATTACGCCCTGGCCGAGCAGATCACGCCACTGGTTCGTATTACTCGGCGCGGCCGTACGACTCGCATCGGCGCCCGCGAGACTTGGCAGCATTCCAGCCAGGAAATCGGCCGAGGGCACCCAGCCGGAATTGATCGCGTCGAGTAGCGATAGCGCCTGCGCGGCCGCGTCGGCATTGACCACGTACTCGCCCCGGGAGGCGGCGAGATGGACCAAATCGGAGGACGGGCCGCCGGAGCCCGCGACCAGGCCGCCATCGGCAACCGTATCGCCCGGCTTGAAGACCAGGCCGCCGCGCGCACGGCGAACCGGATTCTGCCTATCGAAGACCGAATCATCTCGGTCTTCTCCGTCTTCCGATCTCCCCGTGGATCGCGCTCCCCCCTTTGCGGGGTTGAGCAACGTGGTCTTGGCACTGAATTTGACGATCCGGGTCTCGGTCTCGTCGCCCTTCGTATGGTCCCGAAACAGGTTCAGCGCCTGCGTCGCGACCCGGTCCGCGAAGAAGTTCGGCACGTGGCCGAGCACCTCTTCGAACGCGTGGGCCAGAGCTGCGAACGGACCGGAGCGGCCGACGAGGGAGTTCGGTGCGCTGGCCCCGTTGTCGGAGACCAGGATCGGATCCTGGTCCGGAAGCGTGACGAGTGAAGTCCCGGGAGTGGGACCTCCTTCCCAGAGGGCGCCGCTGGGGAGCGTGATCCGCTTCCCAGGAGCCGGCTGCCCGCTCGTCGTCATCGCAAGAATGTCCGGCAGTGTCATCGCCGGTGGGCGTTGCTTGTCCACAATTCACATCCACTTTCTGGGCCGAGTGCGCCCGAGCTCGCCCACCGGCGAGGAACTACTCACTCCAGCCGAGGAATTCGTTGATCCGGTCGACGCCCACCGCTGTTCCCACGCGTTCACGGTCGGACTCGAGTCCCGGCCGTGAGATCCGCTCGGGACGGTTGCGCCCGTTCCGGGCGTCGTCACTCTTGGACCACACCAGCCAGCGCAGGCAGTCGGTCATCTCCGCGAGCAGATGTTGCTCGAGCCGCCAGCGATGGTCTTCGGGGTGCATAGTGCGCATCAATGCCGAGTCGGGCGGCAGAAATTTGACTATGGCCCACAGGTCGCGCCAGCTCAGCGCTTCACCGCTGAGTTGACGCAACCGCAGGCCGAGGGCAATCAGGTCGTATTCGATTGCCTCGGAATGCTCTTCGAGAAGGGCATCGAGGCTCAGGATTCCCCCAGGCTGATTCCCGAATGCGCGCGCCATGCCTCCAACATCTCGTGATAGGCATCCGGATCCATATCATCCAGGGCCGCAAGCGCTTCGGGCGAGACCGCCAGCTCCATCAAGGTGTACATGGCGTCCACATCGCCCAGGCGGCGGATCCGGCGGACCAGACCCGGCTTGAGGTAGGTCAGGGACGGCAGCTCGATGTCGATACCGTCGACCTGGTAGTGGAAGTCATCCTTCACCTTCGTCGGAGCGGCGATCGTGATGGGAGCTTTCGGAGAAGTCATTGGACACAGACCCTTTCGTTTCGTTGTTGTGGTTTTGCGAGAATTGCGGGGCATTGCTGGAAGGCCCAACGGCGGCGGCGGGCCTGCGCGTAGGTTTGGAATGACCGCCGCCGTTGGGGGCTTTGCAGGACGGCCGGAGCCGTCGTCAGACAGGGTTCAACCCCGAGTTACACGGAGTTGTCACCCCGTCGTGGTGTTCGACGGTGAATACCGTCGGAATCAGGCGGCCTTGATACCGTCGTCCAGGTAGCGGTACGCCTTCACACCGGCGTCGTCTTTGAAGGCCTCGACGCTGATGGTGAAGCCGGCCAGTGCATTCGACACGAACTTCTTCTCGGTGACCGAGGTGATCTTGGCGTTCGGCAGCACGATGCGCAGCTTCTTGTCCTCGGTGACCATGTCGAAGATCCACGAGCGACGCGGCAGCGGCGAACCGGTCTCCTTGACCTGGTACAGCGCACCGGAGGTGGAGGTGGCAGCGGTCGGAACGACATTGCCCGCACCGAAGACCTCGCTCAGCACGTCCTTGTCCCACACCGCATACAGGGTCAGACCGAACCGCACCGAGTGCTCGGTCTGCAGCTGCGCGATGATATCGGCGTTCCAGTCCTTGACGGACTCGATCTTGCGCTCACCCATCGATTCGATGCCGTCCTCGGACACATAGCCGAGCGCCTTGAACGCGGGATCGATGGTGCCGGCCGCGCCGGTCGGCAGCGCGGTAGCCAGCGGCGCCACCAGAACACCGCCGGTAACAGCGATGTTCGGAGTGCCGGCGCCAATGTACTTGCTAGAGGGCAGAGCCATTTTCGTTATCTCCCTTGGGATTTGCGCAGGCCCTAGGGATTGGTTATTCAGTTTCGACTGCAATTGACACGCAGTCAGGCGAGAACTTTGCCCCGCACAATCAGGTCGGTGACAATCGTGTACCGCGGAGCGGCAGTCACCGGATCAGTATCGTTCTCTTCGCCGACATCCTCGACGTAGTCACACCAGACGGTGCCGATGTACCCCGGTGCAGCGACATTCACGATGCCCCGCACCTTGGCCGCCAACTCCGCGGCACCACCGGCATCATCGACGCACTCGAACAGGACTCGCGGACGATCCAGGATCAAGTGCGCACCCCGGTGCCCCTCCCGATCCTCGACATCCAGCCGAGCCTTCCGATCGTTGCGAGATACCCGAACCCACCGCGCTGGGCGCGGATCCGGCACTCTGACAACAACACTCGCGGTATCGGACGCTGCCGAGAGCTTCGCGAACAAAAATTCCTGTAAGGCCTTCTCGATGTCAGAGAACAAAATCTGCTCAGCCATCGATCATCCTCCTTTCAATTATTCGAAGAATCCCCAAACCCATCCGAGCTGCCCTCCTTCGCAGCACCCTCTTTAAAGCAAATGAGTGCGATAAAGAATAGAGTCAATGAACGCCCGCTCCTCATCCGTAGGCGCGCGATCTTCGCTCTCCGCCAGACCCGCGATCCCATCAACAACTTCATATAGAGAAAATACGGGGCCGGCGCCTCGCACTTGGTGCATGCGAATGCCATCGGTCTCCAAAACGAATTCGTCGAAATCTAGTCGCCAAATCTCTGGATGACTCATGGATGTTTCCGTAGAATTTCGAGGCGGGGTCCGAGGCGTCGACAACAAACTCGACACCTATGCATCGGCCAATAAAGCTGAGCAAACATCGATATCGTTCAAACCATACCCGACCGACCCGACGATCCCTCGATCAATCTCGTCAACCAGATCCGCCCGGGCGGTCGCCATTACTTCACGAATCGATCGTACAGATCTTTATCAACCCATTCAACATCAAAGGACTCCAGAATCCTCTCGTAAGACCTCTTTCGATTAATGTCTCGCTCTGAGAGCATGCACTCACTGGCGGCCTCACGAATCTCGCGCCACTTGAGAATATGCATGCAAAATTGAAGTAGATCAACATAGCCATTCGGCAACATCGATAGTAGCTTCACGAACTCCCCGGACACAGAATCCCGACATTGAGGGTGCTCTTGCAAATACTCAACCAGATCCACAAACAGTGGTTCGATTTGGTCCACACCGTCAACCATCGGCTCAATCTTGAGGATGAAGTTGACCTTGGATAAAGCTCGATTACAGATACTAGGGGAACTCGTATCCAACATACTTTCCTTCCGCACTGAACCCATTTTCATTAAAGGCGCGAACTGCAGCGTTTTCGGCATTCTTTCCCCACGGTCTATAGTGACCAGAAAGATTGTTCAATTCCACAATTCTCCCACTCCTCATTTTGAGCTCACCAGCAGCTAGAACCAGCTCGCCCTTGGCAAGGCTAACATGCCCGTCAGTAATCCGGCCGAGAACAAGACTCCCATCCTGCAGAACCACGTAAGCATACTTCCCGGAGCGACCGCTCAGTAGCGCCTGGGGACTAAAGGTCCTCGCCCAATCAGGACGATCCTCTGGGAATAGATTCTCGAATTCCAGAGGCCCATCAGGATCTTCTATTTTAGGCCCAGGTGGGCCCGACTCATTACGGCCAGCCTGGCCATTGCGACCGCCACCACCACCTGCAGAACCCACTCCAGTGCCATGGGGCCCCAATTCCGGATTGGGATGGCCGGTTGCTTGTCCGGATGCGGCGCCGACGCCTGTCCCGGAACTGCTTGCACGAGCGCGTCCACTGCCAACCGATGCCTCTACCTGGGCATCCATGGTGATTTTCACTTCTGCGGTATTCGCGGTTTCGGATCGATCGACAATGGATTTCAGCATCAAAGTCGATTGCGGCTCCCTTATCGGCGTTGCGGCTCCTCTCCCCGTTAATGGTGAATTCTTCGGCGCTGGCAGCTTGGCCATCGACCCATATTCTGGCGGTGGCTTCAGTGAATGGAGCTTGTTACCCATTGTCTCGGCTACAGGCGCAGTTGCCCGCTCAGGGCGATCGATGATCGGGAATCGGGGCCTGTTCGCGATCATTGCGTTCGGCGAGACCGGAATCCCCGGGGCGATAACGTCGCCCAGCATCGAACTAGGCCCCCATCCGTGGTTCAGTTGCAGTATTTCAGTGTGTCCCATACCAGAAATTCCAAATGGGATGACATCCGATTTCACGATATTTGCACTGACAGTTGGTGCCGATATGGATGCCGCTTTTGTGTCCATTGAAGTACCGATTCTTACTGGTGCGGCACGACCTTTGGGCCCGAGGAACATTAGGGCGACCATTGCGGTGGTTGCGCCGGCCGAACCCCAGGGATCCTTTGCCCATCCCTCGCGAGAGATGCCGGTGACGTCGTGGATCAGCTCGCCCGTACGGTCCGGCGGCTTGTAGGTGGTGGCTAGTCCGGCGGGGGTTGCTTGGACAGAGCCGAGAGAGACCATCGAGTCGGCCAGGGTTCCGAATCCGTATTTCAGCGGGCCCAGCATGGGCATTACGGAACTCTTGCCAATATCGAGTAGTTCGGATTCGCGATTCGGAGACTGGTAGGTTGTCATCAGTCCCGTGTCCGTTACTTGCACCGACGACAGCGACGCCATCGAATCGACGACCTTCCGGAATGGATAGGAGATTAGCGTCCAGGCCGTCTTCGGAATTCCGATTAGGATGACTGACCCGAAACCTAGTCCAAGCTTTTCCCACCCGGCTTTGCCGTCAGGATGCTCAGTTCGACTGATCTCCTTGCCGCTCTTGTCGTATTTGATAACCGTGAAATCGGCGAGCAGACGAGTTCTGAATCCATCGACGTCCTCGGTATCGCGATACCATTCTTCAGCCTTTCCAGACTTCGGCTTGAATTCGTCGGTAACCACCCCAATAGAATTCGCGTGGAGGAAATGAATACCACCCCCGACATCCTCGGTACGCTGCATTCCGAGCCGCCCATGTCCATCCGGGAAGACAGACCATTCCTTGTCATAAGGATCGACGTAAACGCCGTAACCTGAAGGGTCGAGCTGCATCGCGAGGCGGGACTTGAATCCGTCGCTGCCGTTTGGGGTCACCAGCGTGACGAGGCGGTTCCCAGCCAGATCGGAGTGGACGTTGTTGTAGAGGCCGGCTGCGTTGCGAACACCGCGATCAGTGCCGACCAGATTTCCATCCGAGTCGTATGAGTTCCCGTAGGTCTCCGTCCACCCTCGGTTCGCACCGGATTCTCGATCAGGCGGGCCGGATGTTGAGGATCCAGGTTCAAACGATTGAATACGTGCGGGCGCTTCTGCGGTTCTCTTGTCGACGTAGGATCCAGCCCCGGTAGACTCGTTGTTCCAGCGTTGGAAACCACCCAGGCCGTTTGCAACGACTCGTGAGTGGGTAATGGTGCCGTTAGCGTTATAGATCACCTGGTCGACTGTTTGAGTTCCGTTGCCGAATGGGATCGTGTTCACCCGGCGAATTCCCTTGGAGTTACCCGGGGTTGGAGGTAGGAACTCTTCCCAGGTGTCGCCCTCTTTGTGACCAGTGACGTCAGGCAAACCGAAGATATGTTCGTCGGCGCCCGCCGGTACGTCAGCGACCGTCTCTGGCTGTTGTTGCTGATTGGGATCCAGTTGCGACGCCTCGGGCTGGCCCGATTGGACCGCAGGCTTTTGCGAGTTCGGTTGCTGTTGCTGAGCCAGCTGGGGCTGCGGACTCGGTGCAGGCTGTTGCGCTGGCTCGGGCTTTGTGGGAGCAACCTTCGCGGGATCGATACCGGGCACCCAGCCTCCGGTCTCCGGATCCTTGTACATAGGGTTGTGGAAGGTGGGTCCCAGATCACCGCCTGGCGCGTATGGGTCCTCGTACTTTCCGCTGACGGGTTGGAGGCCCGGAATCGACCGCGTGCCAGCCGATTCGATCAGATCTTGGGTGCGGAGTATTCGTGCGAACTGTTGCACTGCATCGGCGCTCGATCCGACGGAGAAGTTATGTACCTTGCCCTGCCCTTTTTCGGTTGGAGGGATCGGCATGATCACTCCTCGCGGGTGTGCCGAGCTTGTTCGATTCGCTGGCGGAGCTGGTCGACGAGGGCGGCGTAGGCGTCGGTTTTGGTGGCGGCTTCGGAGGCCAGGCCGCGGGGGTGGGTGGCTACCCAGAAGCCCTCGTCGGTCTTGGTGACCTGGATGTCTTCGAGGTTGTAGAACTCCTCGGGGTCGGGGGCTGGCCAGTTGCCGGCGGTGTCCTTGGTGATGTGGATGCCGGTGTCGAAGACGCCGGGCTGGCCGCCGGGGGTGGCGGTCCAGCGGATTTCCTCGAGTTCGGGATGGATACGGACGCCGCGCTTTACGAGGTATTCGGCGACGCGCACGGCCTGTTTGATGCTCGTCACGGTGGGTTCGGCGAGTTTGCGGCCGACCTCGGTGCGCCATTCGGGGAGATGGATGACGGCGAGTTCTTCGGCGAGAGCCTTGACCTCGGGGGACAGTTCGTCGGTCTGGCTGGTCTCGGAGAGCTTGCCCGAGAGGGACTGCTGGATGAGGGCGAGGAATTCGGGGGTGACCAGCTGGCCGGTATCGGTTTTCACGTACTCGGAAGGGGGCTGGTGGTTGCCGAAGTGGACGGATTCGACGATTTCCTTGTCGGGCATCGGGTATCAGGACCTTCCGGAGACATGGAGCGGCGCCGGGCCCTGGGAGGCCGCGGGATCGGTGAGGTGGGAGGGTCCCGCCCCCACTCACAGGGGACATGCGGGGGCGGGACCCATTGCGCCCCTTGCGCTGCGACCGGCGTCTGCGACCACTGTTGATCTGCGGGAGGCGGGCGCGCTGGAGGGGCGGGCATCCGACGGCAGGTTGCCGTCAGAGTTCTTCTTCGAGGTTGGGCGGGATCTTGTAGTTCGCCTGCGGCGGATCCTGACCCGGGACATGGAGGCGGAGGAACGCGAGCAACTCATCTATGTGCCGTTGCAGGGCGCGGATCAGACGGATCGCGTCACGGAAGCGGCGATGGTCGCTGATCGCCTGATCCTCCAGGGCCGCAACACGTTCGCGGAGCTTCGCTACCTCACGCGCCTGCCAGGCAGTGACGGCGGCGATGATCGTCGCGATGGCGGCGCCGACCGCCTGGACGAGATCTGGACTGACGGATTGCTGCATCTCAGCCTGCACCGTCCCCTCGCACCACCGGAGTCACGGCCGGTCTGATCGCCGCACCTGCGATCACGGGCGTGAACAGTCCGTAGATGGTCAGGACAGCCTCGATCCAGTCGGTGCTGATCTGGCGGCCGAGCAGGTAGGCCACAACGCCGGTGACCGCCACCAGGACCGATCGGATCAGGGCTGGTTCGGGAGCCTTGGTGATTCGCATGATTCTTCCTTCTGACGAGCTGGCCAGGTCGATAACGAGAGCTGGTTACAGGCCGAACAGCGGCAGGATCAGCGGAATCAGGTCGGCGATCAGCTTGATGATGTCTTCGGCGATGGTGATCACTGGGTTCACCTCCTCTCGGGATATCGGTTGAGGATGGACGCCAGGCGATCGCAGTAGCCGCCGGCGACGTAGGCGGTGGTGTGTTCACCACCGAGTAGGTAGCCCTCCATCGAGGCCGCGGCCTTCGACCAAAGGTCCAGGATTCGGAGGGGATTGGTCCAGGAGCCGAATCGCACTGCTTGCCAGCGGTTTCTGCGGATGCGGTCGGCCAGGTCCAAGGTCCAGCCGCCCATATCGGCGACTCCGAACGCGGATACCGAGTCAGCGAGGGTGCGAAGCGGCGAGTCGGCTGGGCACGACGTGATGCAGTCCGAGGGATTCGCGACCTCCCAGATCGGGAACTCATCCGGCCAGCGGTCGTGGCGGCCGGCGATCCCGAATCCAACAGGGTTCGGGTCGATCGAATCACCGTCCATGCGAAGTGGATTGGCGATGTTGGCAGCCCACGCGACCTCACAGTCCGGATACTCGCCGCACCCCTTCGCCTCGAGGAACCGGGTGACGACCTCCGCGCCGAGGCTGTAGCCCAGGAGGCCAACTTGATTGGGGGTGGCATGGATTGCCTTCACAAGCGCGGCGACGCCCTGGTCTATGGATTGTTGTTCGCTGCAACCGAGGAGGCTCCGTTGCGGGTTGACGGGACCGATGGCTGCGGGGTACTCGATATCGGGGCCGATCTCGTACTTGGCGGGATCGAGTTGCCTGGTCACGTTCGCGAGCATGTTCGCCGGGGAACCGTAGGGTTCGCCCGTGCCACGGCAGGTCAGGACGGTGATCACGCGGAGTCGCCTTTCGGTCCGGTGGGTGGATAGCGGACGGCCCCACCCGCGGGAAGCGATTGCGGGTGGGGCCGTCCGTGTGACACCCCTGTGCTGCTGCGTCGTCTGCGACCGCGGACCACCTGAGGGAGACGGGCGCACGAGGGGTGGACATGCGGCATGCTCTGAACCCGCGTTATACCTGCGAAGGGTTTTCGGGGGCTTGCCGCATGAGGTTCGAGAAGGGCGTGGTGTCGGCGAAGTTGGTGCCGGGCAGCGGATCTCGGGTCAACACCGGATACGAGAGTGGAACCTGGTGTTGTAGTGAAGATTCCCGGAAGATTCGGGAGGAAGGCGCAACTGTGGCGCTGCACATAGCTTCACTTAAGCAACGAGGAAAGTCAACAGTCCAGTCTGAATATCTTGAAAGTTGCTGGTAGAAGCCATCTTCGAAGTCACCGCAACCGACCGGAATCGGGCGTGATGTGGCCGGCGGCGACCAACACTTGGAAGGCCGCCGCCTTATGCGGGCACTCACGCGCGGGACATTCGCGGTGCAAGCGCATGACCTCGTGCGCGCGATCCGTGGACAGCGGATCGGCGGGAGCTGTGTGCGCCGCGAGCTCGATCAGCTCGAGAAGGGTGTAGTTCATGACGGGCCTCCAAGGGACGGCGGAAACGCCGAAGGCCGCCGAACCGCAGCTGAGCGGTGGTTCGGCGGCCTGGGCGACAGGGGTGATTCGGGCGGGACAAGCGATCACGCGGTGGACTTCCGGCGACGCATCGGGTATTTCAGATGGGCGTCGAGTACGTCGCCGACCAGGAACAGTTCCGGCCAGTCGGGCGCCCAGGGTCCCGGTACGGGCGCGACCTTGCCCGCGTCACGCAGGGTTTGGATGCGACGAACGGTGACAGTCCGGAACGGATCACCCAATTCCTGTGCCAGGATGGCGATTCCGGAGACATTGAGGCGCGCCCGGCGAGCGGCCTCGACCGATGCGGCATCGACCACGAATCGCTGCGCCGGCGGGCAGATCACCCGTTCGGCGGCTTCGACAGCGGCGCGGATGTCCGAGGGAGCGGACTCCACCCCCTCGGTCATCGCCAACGCGATCAGGTTCGTGCGCAGCCACGCGGCGAGTCCGGCCGTCGAGGTCGGGCCGCTGTAGTCGAGAGCGCGCTGTTCGCACACCAGGCGTACCCAGCCGATCAGGCTGGCGTGCAGGTGGTCACGAACCCTGGCCGCGCCGACGCTGAAAGGCAGTGGCTGATCACTGGTCCGTCCACTGAGCCGGGTATTGGCCGCACCGAGTCGAGCCCGGCCGTTGACGGAATCCGCGAGATCCTCGACCAGAGCCGGGATACCGGCGAGCAACTCGGCGAGCTCACGAAGGGCATCGACTTCGAGGTACAGGTGGGCCGATCCGTCGCTTGTCATCACTACGCCACCTCCGAATCCACACGGGCCGGAATCGGGAGTAGTTCGCTGGGCTCACGTCCCAGCGCGCACGCGACGAGCACTAGATCGGCGACGCTGAACGGCGCGATCGCGCCCAATTCGGCAGCAAGCGACGTCGCATTGAGTCCGGTTCGAGCAACGATCTGCCCCAGCCCTATGCCCGCCTCACTCATCGCCAGTGCCACCCTTTCGGCGATATGTCGATCTAGGAAGTCCATACGGCTCACCATATGGTCCATACGGACCTTCAACAAGTCCAAACGGAACAGTTACCCGATCGTTACGCGGGGTTGGGTTTGGGCACGCGTCAGCCTGGGTGTGTTTGCAAGAATTCCGTTTGGACCTCATGATGGTCCATATGGAACTGCGGGATCTCCACGACGGCATCAACCGCGCGGTGGGTGAAGAGCTCCGCGCTGCCCGCGCCCGGCGCGACTACACGCGAGCCCAGCTCGCGGCCGCGTCAGGCGTCGCGGTCAGTACGATCCAGCGCTTCGAGAACGGGGAGCGCTCCCCCGACATGCATCAGCTGTTCGCGCTATGCAATGCACTCGGCGTTTCGCCGCTCGAGGTCATGGAGCGTGCCGTTCAGTTCGTCAAGGGAAGCGGGTAACAGCTCCCCCAACTCCCAGCCGATGACCTCCGATGCCAGGAAGAGATCGGCCACCGTGGCCTCACCCCGCACGATTCGTTGCGCCACTTCGACGCCCAATCGGCTTGCCACCAGAGTCAAGCTTTCCGTATCAAAAACCTGCACGAACCACTCAACCATTGCTTCTGCGAGCACAGCGCAATTGCCCCTTCTTCGAGCCCGCGCACTGCGGACCGCCAATCCGTCGACCCCTAGCGGGTCATGAAAGACCGCCGACGAGTCGATGGTGGCAACATGGCGTTACGCCGAGCCTGGTCGACCCCCTCGACAGTAACTACCGCACCGCCCGGCCCCCATGCCGTGCGGCCTGCACAGGCCTAACGCATTCATCCACCTGTCTGTGATGCCCTGGGGCACAACACCTTCGAATCAAGGTCAACGTGCGGAGTATACACATTCGGCCAGACAACCATCGATTCAAGTCTCACCCAATGCATCTGGCTATTCGGCCACCCACAGAACTACCGATAGGTAAGGGTTGGCTACATGACTCATCTACGAGTTGCGTCTGAAATCGGTTGGCATTAAGTACATTTGACCTCCACCGCCACGCATATGCGTTTACTCGGCCAATAGCAATGACCATTCGTGCCAATTACTCGGGAGACCGGAGAGTCGTTGCCGGGGTCGCGGGCCGAGGTGTGGTGTATGCCGGGAGATCGGGGCTGGGTGGGGTCGCGGTGGTCGCGGCCCGAGGACCCGGGGTGGCAGTTGGGACGGCCAGCGGCTGTGGGGGTGTTCGGTCGGGTAGCCCGCTGGTGTCGGAGTGCATCGAGTTCGGGTCGGCGCTACCAGGGCTGGGGAGGTTGCGTCGGGTTCGGTTGCCCGGGCTGGGGTGCGGAGGCGTACCCGGGGCGACATTGTTTGGGGTTTCGGGGTTTTCGGTGCCGGGGAGGGTCTGTGGGGCGTAGGACGGATCCGTGTAGGTCGGCGTGACGGCGCCGGGGGTGGTCGTGTCCAGGGGGGCGCCGGTTTCCGGGTCGAGTTCCGTTGGGGTGGAACCGGTTTGGGGTGTCTGGGGAGACAGGAGGCTCGGGAGGAGGCCCTGGGATTGAACACCGGGGAAGTCGGTGAGGGCGGGGCCTATTTCCATTGCCGAGGCGGGGGTCAGGGGGCCGCCGTCGGGGGCGGCGGAGTATTCGGCTCGGAGGATGTGGTTGTCGCGGACCAGGACTCGGCCGGAGGTGGAGTCGACGGCTTCGGTGGTGCGGGGGTCCTCTTTGTCGGTGCCGAGGTACATCTGGCAGTCGGTGGTGTCGCAGGTTTGGGCGTAGGTGTAGCGGTCTTCGGCTAGGGCGTACGAGCGGGCGGCTATGGCTTGGGCCTTGAGGGCCTCGGTGCCGCCTTGGTCGGCCCAGCCGGGGATCATTTCGGCGGGGACCACGCCTTTGAGGTAGTCGTCGAGGTCTACTTCGTTGACGGTGCGGAAGGCGTCGCCCTCGAGGGCTACGCCAAGGACGCCGCGGAAGGCGTTGCCGCCGCAGATCTCCAGTTGTTCCTCGGCGGGGCGGGCGGTGCCCTCGGTGACGGGGTAGGCCCAGGGGTCGTCGGTGGCGCCTTCCCACAGGGTGTTGCCGTCGCAGCCCTGGGTGATGGTGACGTCCGCGCCGGAGGCGGTGGGGGTGAGGTGGGCGGCCTGGCCGGGGATGACACGGCGGCCGGCGACGTAGAAGACGGAGTCGGAGACGACGTCGAGGGTTTTGTCGTCCTGCTCCATGATGCGCACTCGGACGGAGGTCGCGCCGATGTCCGCGAGGTCGGCTCCGGAGTAGTAGTTCGCGAGGATGCGGTCGGCGGTCCAGCCTTGGGCGGCCTTCTCGAACGCACCGTTCTGGCTCAAGCCGCGGCCGTGACCGGCGCCCACCGTCAAGTGGAGGGCGTTCTCGGGCCAGGCCCACACGAGGAGGGCGGTGCCGCCGGTGGTGGCGGCGACAGCGAGGGACAGGGTGAGCAGGCCGCGCCGTCTACGGCGCTCGGCTAGGTACCCGTTCGGCATGTCATACCCGTTCTCTCGAGGGCTGAAGCTACATTCGAGTTACCCAAAGCTAAGCCTCAACCAAACGTTCAGGGAATGTGACAGTAGGGACTAGTGTGATCGTTGATGCGCCAAGTAGCAAGCTTGTGCTCGGGGCGCGGTTAGACCGATTTACCTGAATGGGAGATGCTTGTGCCGTATCGCAGACCGAAACATGCCTACACGCTCCCGGTAGTCACCGCCCTCGCGCTGACCGTGTCCGTCGGTGTCCTCGCCCTGAGTGACATCCGGGATGTCCGGAATGCGGATGAAAGCAATTTGGCAGCTATACCAGCACAAATGGCCGAAGTCGCCCTCGCCTCCGCGCCCGATATCGTGCTGCCGCTGCGTGAGCTGACCGGGCTGGATCTGCCCGACCTGCGACTGTCCGATCTGCGGATGTTGCCGCTGCCCAGCGCGATTCAGATCCCCGAGAACCTGATCCCGGGCGTGCCACTGCCGACCGAGATCCCGCTGCCCAAGCTCGACAAATCCCAGCCACAGCCCGTCGGGCCCGCCCCGGCTCCCGCGCCGCACGCCGTCCGGCCCACTCTGCCGGGCTCCCTCCCCAACGCCACACCGGTGGTCCCCGGCTCCGCGAAACCGAACACCCCTGCGGGGGTACCTGGATTCATCGCCGAACCGGGTCCGCTCCCGGCCGCGGACAACCCTGCGGCCCCGGGCCCGCATCCGGTCCCCGGTCTCGCGGGCGACCTGCGCACCCCGGCCCTCTCCCCCGGAGCGGTCCCCACCGACCTGGTCGACAAGGTCGGCGCGCAGGTCAAGGAGCTCTCCCGGGACACCCCGTTCAGCATGGTCGCGCTCACCGCGGCCGATGTTCTCAACGCCACCACCAAGATTCGCGCCCAGCGCCCCGACGGCACCTGGGGACCGTGGTACGACGCCGAGTCCGAATCCGGCAGCGACAAGTCCCAGCCGGGTAAGCGCAAGGGCACCGAGCCCATCTACGTCGGCAACACCAAGACCGTGCAGATGCTGGTGACGCCGAAGGCGAAAGCCGTCGCCACGCCGGCCGAACCGACTCCGCTGGACGACAGCAAAGCCGATCCCGCGCAGATCAATCTGGAGAAACTGGCCGCGGTGCTGATCGATCCGGGTCGCGGCAGCATCGACGAGAACCTCACCTCGGTGGCCGCCCCGCTGCCCGGCGGCGGTCCGAAGGTGATCTCGCGGGCGCAATGGGGCGCGGACGAGTCGCTGCGCTGCGAGGAACCCACCTATGACGACGG
Organism: Nocardia sp. CA-136227; assembly: GCF_050955695.1. NCBI lineage: Bacteria > Bacillati > Actinomycetota > Actinomycetes > Mycobacteriales > Nocardiaceae > Nocardia > Nocardia sp. CA-136227. The sequence goes on along the minus strand of NZ_CP192081.1, from coordinate 113,235 downwards.
CGTCTCCGCGATCACCGTGCACCACACCGCGGGCCGCAACGACTACACCAAGGCCGAGTCCGCGGGCATCGTGCGCGCCATCTACTCGTATCACGCGAAGACGCTGGGCTGGTGCGACATCGGGTACAACGCCCTGGTCGACAAGTACGGGCAGATCTTCGAGGGACGCTACGGCGGCCTCGACCGCCCGGTCGAGGGCGCGCACGCGGGCGGCTTCAATATCGACACCGCGGGCGTCGCGCTGATGGGCGACTACGAGGAGGACGATCCGACCGACGTCTCCATCCAAGCGCTCGGCAAGTTCATCGGCTGGCGGGCCAAGCTGGCGGGCTTCGACCCACTGGGCTCCAGCACCATGTACTCCGAGGGCAGCGACTACACGAAATACGCGCTCGGACAGGCGGTCAAGCTGCCGAATATCTTCGCCCACCGCGACGTCGGCAACACCACCTGCCCCGGTGACGCCGCCTACGCCCTGATGGACAAGATCCGGCAGATCGCCGCCGACGCCGCGGGCGGCACCAGCGCGGTCGAACCGACCAGCCCGAACCGGACCCGACCCGGCCAGAACGCGGGCGCGAACCCGCAGGTCCAGGCCGCCCCGGCGCCGCCCGCGCCCAGTTCCAGTGAAGCGGACCTGGCCGCCCTCGCCGACCTCACCCAGCGGATCCTCGGCATGCTCGACCGCAGTGCCGTCGCCCGCTACTGGAACGAGCAGGGCGGCGCGGAAGGTCCACTGGGACAACCGAAAGCGGAACCGGTCGCCTTGGCGGACGGCGGGCAGTACGGGCAATTCACGAATGGATTCGTATACGCCAATTCCGCCGGACGGATCGTTTCGGTGGTCGGGAAGATTCTGGAACGCTTCCTGCAAATGGGCGCGGACACAGGCATTCTCGGCCTGCCGACCTCGAACGAATATCCGGTCTCGAATGGTGTCCGCACCGACTTCCAGAACGGCGCACTGATTTTCGACCGGATGACCGGGATCGTCACCACCGTGCTGAGGAACTACGGCGCGGTCCAGGACCCCATCAAACCCATTCCCGCGGTGGCGCCCAACTAGGTCAGGACCACCAGCGTTCCAGGGTGCGGGCCACGCCGTCGTCGACATTCGAGGGAGCCACCTCGTCGGCGGCGGCGATGGCCTCCGGGTGGGCGTTCGCCATGGCGACGCCGTGACCCGCCATGAGCAGCATCGGCACATCGTTCGGCATGTCACCGAAGGCGATCACCGAGGAATGCTGGACACCCAGCCGCTGCGCCACCGCGGCCAGACCCGTCGCCTTGGTGACGCCCGGCGCGGACAACTCGATCAGGCCGTTGTCGGTCGAGTAGGTCAGATCCGCGCGGCCCTCCAGATGCGGTTCCAGGGTGCTGCGCATGATGGCGCTGGAGGTTCCGGGCAGCCGGATCAGCATCTTGATGGCGGGGGAAGCGATGACTTCGGCGCGGGAGACCTGGGTGTCGTCCGGGTTCAGCCAGGCGTGCTCGTACTCGGGGGAGCTGACGAACTGGGGAGTAGCGGCGTCATGGGCGGTGGCACCGACTCGTTCGGCGGCCAGGCCACAGCCGGGGAGCAGATTCTCGGCCAGATCGGCGAGCCAGGTGAGGGTTTCGATATCGAGGGTCCGGCTGTCCAGCACCCGATCCGAGGCGCTGTCGTAGATGACCGCACCGTTGCCGCACACACACAGCGGCGCGTACCCGAGCCCCTCGACCACCGGATCGATCCAGCGCGGCGGCCGTCCGGTCGCCAGCACGAACGGCACCCCGTCCGCGATGAGGGCGTCGACAGCGGCCTTGGTCCGGGCGCTCACCTGCTCACGGTGGTCGATGAGCGTGCCGTCCACGTCGGAGGCGACCATCTTGGGTTTGGGCAGGTGAAAGAGCGTCACCTACTCCATCCTGCCTCGAGCCGCGACCCGTGCGCCCGTGGATTACGGACGCCGCCGTACAAACGAGACCTTTCCGGCACCACCCGGGCCGCGCCGGGGTAACACACGGATTGCCGGGGCGTCCGCGGTCCGTACCCCGCGTTTCCCCACTCCACTCCCTATGATCTGGTGCAGAACTCGACCCCGAAAGGGAATGATGGCCGGTTTTCTGCTGCGACGTGCGCTGAACTATGTCGTGCTGTTGGTACTGGCGTCGTTCCTGGCGTTCGGGCTCGCCTCCCTCACGTTTCGCCCGCTCGACAGCCTCGAGCATCGCAACCCACGGCCCCCGCAGTCGGTGATCGACGCCAAGCGCGAGGAACTGAAGCTGGATGTGCCGATCCCGCAGCGCTACGCGGAGTGGGTCGGCGGGATCGTCACGCACGGAGACTTCGGCAAGACGCTGGCGGGACAGCCGGTGAGCGAGGAACTGCCGCGGCGGATCGGGATCAGCTTGCGGCTCGTCCTGGTCGGCTCGATCATCGGATCGATCCTCGGCGTGCTCATCGGTGCGGCCGGGGCGATCCGGCAGTACAAGTTCAGTGACTATCTGTCGACGGTGATCTCGCTGCTGATCATCAGCACGCCGGTGTTCCTGCTCGCGACATTGTTGAAATACGGTGCGTACGGGATCAATACGGCCACCGGACAGCAGATCTTCTACTACACCGGCGAAACCTCGGCGAACGCGGTGCACGGCACCTGGAATCAGCTCGTGGACCGCCTGCAGCACATGATCGTTCCCACGGCGGCCCTGATCCTCACCGCCGCCGCCGGGTACAGCCGCTATCAGCGCGCCGCCATGCTCGACGTCCTCCAGAACGACTTCATCCGCACGGCACGAGCGAAGGGCCTCACCCGTTCCCAGGCGCTGTACAAACACGGCCTGCGCACCGCGCTCATCCCGATGGCGACGCTGTTCGCGTACAGCTTCGGCGGGCTCATCACCGGTGCGGCGTTCGTGGAGAAGATCTTCGGCTGGCACGGCGTCGGTGAATGGCTGGTCGACTCGATCAACGCCCAGGACCTGTACCCCGTGGTGACGGTCACCGGGTTCGTCGCACTGGTGATCCTGTTGTCGGGATTGTTGTCCGACATCGTCACAGCCATTCTCGATCCCAGGGTGCGTGCGTGATGTCCGAAACCGAACTCATCGTCCAAGGCGCTCCCGAGCCGATGGCCGCGGGCCGGCGCAAGCTGGTCGTCCGGCGCTTCCTGCGCAACAAGCCGGCCGTCATCGGGCTGGCGATCCTGATCCTCATGGTGGTGCTCGCCTTCGCCTTGCCGCCTTTCCTGAAGTACGACTACCAGCAGCTCGATTACACGGCGCTGCTCAAGCCACCCAGTTCCCGGCATCCCTTCGGCACCAACCAGATCGGTCAGGACGTCCTCGCGCAGACCCTGCGCGGCCTGCAGAAGTCCTTGCTCATCGGCTTCGCGGTGGCTTTCATGGCCGCTCTGATCGCGGCGTTCACCGGATCGGTGGCCGGATTGCTCGGCGGCTGGACCGATCTCGCGATCATGTGGCTGGTGGACCTGCTGCTGGTCATCCCCAGTTTCATCATCGTCGCGTTGTTCGCGCCACGGGCGAAGGGCAGCGGCAGCATCGTCCTGCTCATCCTGTTGCTCGGTGGCTTCGGCTGGATGATCAGCGCCCGCATCGTGCGCGGACTCACCTTGAGCCTGCGTGAGCGTGAATTCGTCCGGGCCGCACGGTATATGGGCGCGTCGACCTGGACGGTCATCACCACCCACATCATCCCGAATGTCGCGTCCTTCCTGATCATCGACACCGCGCTCGCGGTGGGCGCGGCGATCATGGGAGAAACCGGTCTGAGCTACCTGGGATTCGGTGTCCAGCCGCCGGACGTCTCACTGGGCACGCTCATCGCCGCGGGCACCAAGTCGGCGCTCACCTACCCGTGGCTGTTCCTGTTCGCGGGCGGATTCCTGATCCTGACCGTGTTGTGCACGAACCTGGTCGGCGACGGATTGCGCGACGCGTTCGACCCCAGCTCGCAGCGTGCGCGCTCACGCCGCAAGGACCGGACGGCGGCTCCCGCAGGAAAGGCCGCGGCATGACCGACAACACGACCATGTCCGACAATGGAACCCGCCCCACCACCGCGCCGCTGCTCGAGGTGTCCGACCTGCGGGTGAGCTTCCCGAGCGAAGAGGGCCGCGTCGAGGCGGTGCGCGGTGTGAACTACACCGTGCAGGACGGCGAGGTCCTGGCCATCGTCGGTGAATCCGGCTCCGGGAAATCGGTGTCCTCGCTGGCGATCATGGGACTGCTCCCCGATCAGGCCCGGGTGCAGGGATCCATCCGGCTCCGCGGCCAGGAACTGCTCGGCATGGGTGACCGGCAGCTGTCCACGCTGCGCGGCAGCAAGATCTCCATGGTCTTCCAGGACCCGCTCTCGGCCTTGACACCGGTGTACCGGGTCGGCGACCAGATCGCCGAAGCACTACTGGCGCACGGCAAGATGAGCAAGCAGGAGGCCGCCGACAAGGCGGTGGAACTGCTGGATCTGGTCGGCATTCCGGATGCCGCCCTGCGCGCCAAGGCGTTCCCGCACGAGTTCTCCGGCGGTATGCGCCAGCGCGTGGTCATCGCCATCGCCATCGCCAATGATCCCGAGCTCATCATCTGCGACGAGCCGACCACGGCGCTCGACGTCACTGTGCAGAAACAGATCCTGAACCTGCTGCGCAAGGCCCGTGACATCACCGGCGCGGGCGTCGTCTTCATCACCCACGACATGGGGATCGCGGCCACGCTGGCTGATCGGGTGGCGGTCATGTACGCGGGCCGGATCATCGAAACCGCACGCACCGTCGACCTTTTCAACGCACCGCGGATGCCGTACACGGTGGGCCTGCTGGGTTCCATTCCGCGGCTGGACGGTCCGGCGCGCATGCCGCTGGTGCCCATTGTCGGCGCACCGCCGGCCATGCACGCACTGCCTCCGGGCTGCCCGTTCGCACCGCGCTGCCCGGTGGCGGTGGAGGATTGCCGAGCGGCGGAACCTCCCCTGCAGGACACCGAGCCCGGGCATCGGGCCGCCTGCATCCGCGTCGCCGAAGTCGGGACCGCGGACCTTTTCGCGGCCTACCGCCGCGAGGTCCCGCCCGCCGAAGCGCCGATACCCACCGATGAGCAAGTGGTGCTGCGGGTTTCGGACCTGAAGAAGACCTTCCCGCTCACCTCCGGAGTGGTCTTCAAACGCCGGACCGGCGAGGTGAAGGCGGTCGACGGCGTCAGCTTCGAGATCAAGTCGGGCCGCACGCTGGCGCTGGTCGGGGAATCCGGTTCCGGGAAATCGACGACGCTGACCCAGATCATGGACCTCATCGCGCCGGAGGGCGGCAGCATCGAGGTATTGGGCAGCGATGTCGCCACCCTCACCAAGGCCCGGCGGCGGGAGATCCGGCGCAAGATGCAGATCGTGTTCCAGGATCCCGCCTCCTCGCTCGACCCGCGCCTTCCGATCTCCGACGCGCTCGGCGAGCCGCTGCGCATCAACGGCCGCCCGAAGGACGAGATCCACCGCCGGGTCAAGGAATTGCTGCAGCTCGTCGGCCTGCGACCCGAACACGCCGATCGCTATCCGGCCGACTTCTCCGGCGGCCAGAAGCAGCGCATCAATATCGCGCGAGCCCTCGCCTTGGATCCGGAGATCCTGGTCCTCGACGAGCCGGTGTCCTCGCTGGATGTATCGATCCAGGCCGGAGTGCTGAATCTGCTGCGCGACTTGCAGGCCGAACGCGGGCTGTCGTACCTGTTCGTCTCCCATGACCTGTCGGTGGTACGCAATCTTGCCCACGACATTGCCGTCATGTACCGCGGTCAGATCGTCGAATATGGTGCGGCCGAACAGGTCTTCAACGATCCGCGGCACGAGTACACCCGCGCCCTCATCGATGCCGTTCCCGTCCCGGTCGTTTCGGGATAGGAGCGGAGAGTGTTCCAGCAGAACTCCAACGGAAGGAGCAACCGGTGAGGATTCGCTCGATCGGAACGAAGCTCGCAGTCCCACTGGTCGCCGTGACAATGGTGGCGACCGGATGCGGCGACGACGGCACCGCGCCGCAGGGCAAAGCCGAGCTCGGCACCACCAGTGATATCAATCCGCACGATGTCGCCGATCTGAAGGACGGCGGCAATCTGCGGCTGGCCATATCGGCGTATCCGGCGAACTGGAACACGCTGAACATCGACGGCAATGACTACGAGATCATGAGCGTCGAACGATCCATGATGCCGCGCGCCTTCAGATCCGATGCGTCGGGCAATCTCTCGATCGACACGAACTACTTCACCGATGTCCAGCTGACGAATACGAATCCGCAGCAGGTCACCTACACGATCAACCCCAAGGCCGTGTGGTCCGATGGATCGCCGATCACCTGGGAAGACATCGCCGCCCAGGGCAATGCGCTCAGCGGGCGCAACAAGGACTTCCTGCTCTCCAATAACCAGGGTTGGGACCGGGTCGAGAAGATCGAGCGCGGGACCGACGACCGGCAGGCCGTCCTCACCTTCAACAAGCATTTCTCGGAGTGGAGGGGCCAGTTCGCCGGCAATTCCTTCCTTTACCCGAAGTCCGTGACCAGCACCCCGGAGTCCTTCAACAAGGGATACGTGGACGCCATCGGGCTGACCTCGGGACCGTTCATGGTCCAGTCCACCGATCGCGGGCAAGGCCGGATCGTGCTGGGGCACAACCCGAAGTGGTGGGGTGACACCCCGAAGCTCGACACCATCACCTTCAGCGTGCTCAACGACCAGGCGACCATGCCGGCCCTGCAGAACAACGAGATCGACGTGGTCGGCATCGGCTCACGCGACGATCGCAAGACCGCCGAGAACACTCCGGGCGTGGTCATTCGCCACGCGCCCGGTAACTCGTGGTCACACATCACCTTCAACGGCGCGCCCGGATCGATCTTCGCCGACCCCAAGCTGCGCGTGGCCATCGGCAAGGCCATCGACCGGCAGGGTATCGCCACCGCCATCCAGACCGGCCTGGTCGTCGATCCCAAGCCGCTCAACAACCACATCTACATGGCGGGACAGAAGGGCTATCAGGACAACGCTCCGGCCTTCGACCCGAACGAGGCCGCCAAGGAACTCGACGACCTCGGCTGGAAGGTGCCCGCCGGCGGCGGCATCCGCGAAAAGGACGGCAAGAAGCTCGAGTTCCGCGATGTGATGTACAACGCCGACACCTGGGTGCAGATGGCACAGATCATGCAGCAGAATCTGGCCTCGATCGGCGTGAAGCTCAATATCGTGACGAAGCCCGGCCAGGACTACTTCACCAAGGTGATCCAGCCCGGTGACTTCGACATGGCGCACTGGAGCTGGGTCGGCGACCTGTTCCCGCTCGGCAGCATCGACCAGATCTGGGGCTACCACCCCGAAACCAATGACCTGCAGGGCAACTACGGCCGCATCGGCTCGCCCGAACTCAACGATCTGATCGAGAAGACCGTCTCCGAGCTCGACCCCGACAAGGCCATCGAACTGGCCAACCAGGTCGACAAGCAGATCTTCGCGGAAGGCCACTCCCTGCCGCTCATGCAGTCGGCCGGCAATGTGGCCGTTCGGGCCAACCTCGCCAACTACGGCGCGGCCGGTCTGGCCAGCCTCGACTACACCAAAATCGGCTTCCTGAAGTGAATTCCCGGATGGGCCATCCCCTGGCCTATCCGGCGCTCGTGACGATCGGGACCCTGGCGATCACCCTCGCCTGGGTCCCGTTCGCTGATCCGGAGCAGGTTGCGATGTTGATCGCCGTGGCGGCGGTCATTCTGGGGTACACCGGGTTTCGGTTCGCGGTCGCGGTCGGATATCTGCCCGCGGGGGTGCGGGAGCCGGCGGAAGTCGCTGTGCGGCGGGTTCGGCAGCAGCATCGGTTGGAAAGCCGGTCGTGGCTGGAATTCGGCGTCGACGGCCGGAATCGGTGGCTGCCTGTGTATTTCGAACCGGGGCTGGTGACGCTGACGCCGCGGACGGCTCAGGTCGACGGGCGCACGATGTCCATCGACGGGCGGCGGGTGTATCCGTCCGGGCGGGTGCGGGATTCGGAGCCGGTGGGGCGACTCGTCGACAATCCCGAGCGGGCGGATCCCGAGGCGATCGGGCGGACCGGGGCCTGGCGCCGGGTGTTGCTGGACGCGCAGTCCGCGGTGGCCGGGCCGTTCGCGGGGTTGTTGTGGGTGTATGTGGCGGGGGGCGGGGTGGTGGCGTTCGTGGCCGCCACCGTGGTGGGGGCGGCCACGGCCACGTGGTTGTCTGCCGTCCGGGGGTCGGATCCGAGTTAGTCGGCGGACCGCTCGGCTCGGCGGGCGGCCTTCTCCTCGGCTTCGAGGCGGTCCATCTCGTTGGCCTCGTCGAGGGTCGGGGCGCCGCCGCCCAGGCGGGACGGGACCCAGTAGGCGCCGGGCTCGTGGGGGTAGTCCTGCTGCAGGTCCAGGAGCATGTCGTGCATGGTGCTCTTGAGCTGCTCGGTCAGGGCCGAGGCGGGTTCGAAGGGCTGGATCGGCTTGCCCACCGCGATGGAGACCGGGGTGTTCGTGCGGCCCAGACGCTTCGGGTGGCCCTTCGTCCAGACGCGCTGCGCGCCCCAGATGACGATCGGGATGATCGGGACGCCGGCCTCGATGGCCATGCGGGCCGCGCCGGACTTGAAGTCCTTCAGCTCGAAGCTGCGGCTGATGGTCGCCTCGGGGTAGACGCCGACCAGTTCGCCGGCCTTCAGGCGGGCGACGGCCTCGTGATAGGAATCCGTGCCGGCCGACCGGTCCACCGGAATGTGCTTCAGCGCACGCATGATCGGGCCGGTGATGGCGTTGTCGAAGACTTCCTTCTTCGCCATGAAGCGGATGTAGCGCTTCGTGGTGCGGGCGGGCAGGCCCGCGTAGGTGAAGTCCATGTACCCGGTGTGGTTGATCGCGATCACCGCACCACCGGTCGACGGAATATTGTCGTCGCCCTTGATGGCGAACTTCAGGCCCTGCAGCGCGAAAACGGTGCGGGCCACCCCGATGATCGGGTAATAGACGGGTTCCACAGTTCCGCTAGCGTAGTCGCTGCCCGCGCGGCATCCAGTGACCCAGGTAACAGCGGGACATTTTGGTGTGACGCGGCGACACTGAAACAGGTCCGATGCGGGTAGTCAGACGAAACAGATATACATCTCGAAGTCGGGCACCGAGGGGTTACTGCATCGGTGACGTCTCCGGCCAGCCAGTAGTCTGGGTGGCTGGTAACGGTCAGGGAGGAATGAAGCTCGTGCAGATCACCAGCGTCGGACACGCCGGATTCCACATCCGAACCGCGGCCGGAACGATCCTCTGCGATCCATGGGTCAATCCGGCCTATTTCGGGTCATGGTTCCCGTTCCCCGACAACACCCAGCTGGACTGGGACGAGCTCGGCAACTGCGACTTCCTCTACGTATCGCATCTGCACCGCGATCACTGGGACGCCAAGCTGCTCGCGGACAAGATCAACAAGGACACCACCGTCCTGCTCCCCGACTACCCGGTGCCGGACCTGAAGCGGGAGCTCGAGGCGCTCGGTTTCACCAAGTTCGTCGAGACCGAGGATTCCGTCAAGACCACTGTCACCGGGCCCGGCGGCGACCTCGACATCATGATCATCGCGCTGCGCGCGCCCGCCGACGGGCCGATCGGTGACTCCGCGCTCGTCGTCGCCGACGGGGAAACCGTCTGCTTCAACATGAACGACGCGCGACCCGTCGACATGGACGTGCTGCACGACGCGTTCGGGCACGTCGACATCCACCTGCTGCAGTACTCGGGCGCCATCTGGTACCCGATGGTCTACGACATTCCGACCAAGACCAAGGCCAACTTCGGCAAGCAGAAGCGGCAGCGCGGCATGGACCGCGCCCGCTCCTACATCGAGCAGGTCGGGGCCACCTGGGTGGTGCCGTCCGCCGGTCCGCCGGTGTTCCTCGACGACGAGCTGCGCTACCTCAACGACGACCGCGGCGACGAAGGCAATATCTTCCCCGACCAGATCACCTTCCTGGATCAGATGCAGATCCACGGGAACGAGGGCGGGCTGCTGCTGATCCCCGGCTCCACCGCGGATCTGCGTGGCAAGGAACTGCTTTCGCTCACTCACCCCGTCGACCCCGACACCATCTACGGCGACAAGGCCGCCTACATCGAGGACATGGCCCAGCGCATGGCTCCCGTGCTGGCCGCCGAGAAGGCCACCTGGGCGCCCGCCGAGGGCGAACCGCTGCTGCTCGCGCTGAAGGCCAAGTTCGAGCCGATCATGAAGCAGAGCGACCTCATCTGCGACGGCATCGGCTACCCCGTCGGCCTGGTGATGGGCGACGAGACCGTGGTGCTGGACTTCCCCAAGCGCGAAGTGCGTGAACCCGTCGAGGGAGAAGGCAAGTACCGCTACGGATTCCGCATCGCGCCGCAGCTGGTCCGCACCGTGCTGCGCGACGACGAACCCGACTGGGTCAACACCATCTTCCTGTCCACGCGCTTCACCACCTGGCGCATCGGCGGATACAACGAATTCCTCTACACCTTCTTCAAATGCCTCACCGACGAGCGCATCGCGTATGCCGACGGCTGGTTCTCCGAGGCGCACGACGACACCGCCTCCACCGAACTCGACGGCTGGGAAGTGCAGCGCCGCTGCCCGCACCTCAAGGCCGACCTGTCGAAATTCGGTGTGGTGGAAAGCAATACGCTGACCTGCAACCTGCACGGCTGGCAGTGGGATCTGGAATCGGGGCGTTGCAAGACATCCAAGGGTCACGAGCTGCGGTCGAAGAAACTGGTCTGATTCGTAGCATCGCGGCCGGTACCGGGTGCCGGCCGCGATCCTCGAACAACCGTGTCACGCACGAGATCTGGCGGCGATCGCCACCGCCACGAAGGTCAGCGCACAACCCGCCACAGCCAGGGCCGAGATGCCCAAGCCGGTCGGCGCGACCACATCCAGCACCACCGATGCGAGCAGCTGCCCCGCCACCGAGCTGAGCCCCAGGAGCAGCACTCCGATCCAACGCACCACGGCCACGGCCAGTGCGACGAACGAAATCCCGATCAGGCCACCCAGATACAACCACGGCTCGGTCGGCGGCGTGTGGAAGCCACCGCGCCGGAACAGCATCACCGTTTCGACGACTAACAAGGCCGCCGTGCCGGTCGCGAAATTGGCCAGCGTCGCCGACAGTGGCCCACCGACCGCGCCCACCCGGCCGTTCACCGCCTGCTGCCACGCCACCAGCACACCCGCGACCAGCGGTAACACCACCAGCAACACCGATGCCCCCGAACGGGTTCCTGTGTCCGTGCCGCTCCTGCCGACCACAGCCAGCAGTACCGCGACCAGCCCGAGCACCGCCGCACCGACCCGCAAGGCCGTCACAGGTGTGGAACCACCCGGGCCCCAACCCAGCCGATCCACCACCAAGCTGCTCGCCAGCTGCCCGGCCACCGTGGCCACCGTGAACGCCGTGACCCCGATCGTCGCCACCGTAAGCCCCTGGCATGCAACGAAATACGCACCCGACAAACCACCCAGCAACTGCCACCACCGCAGCTCGCCGCTGTCCAGCGCCGCACGCACCCGCCCGACACCGGCCCGCAAACGCCCACTGACCGCGAACACCCCCACCAGAATCAGCAGCCCACTACCGAAACTGATGGTCGCCGCCGCGATCCCATCCCCGAGCCGCTCCCCCAGCTCACCATTGATCCGCGCCTGAACAGCCACGGCCGCGCCGATGGAACCCCCGAACCCCAACCCAACCCACCGCCGCATCGCCACCGCCCGATTCTCCCCTCACCGGCGGCGTCCACGACCGACCGGCCGGATCGTGAGCGCGGCGGCCCTGCTCTCCGCCCGATTCTCGGCCTCGATCCGCGCCTGTATAGCCGCGACCGAATACCGATCCCGCCCATGCCTGGCCGCCGACACCGGCACCTCAGGCGTCATGCGCACCGCGGCCAGCACGCACAGGATCAGCGTCGCCGCCGCGAAAACCAGTTCAACCAACATCGGAGTGCCTCTCGCTCGGTTCCACCGTCCGGCCACGCAGATACGCGGCCGCACTCGCCTTCCGCGCACACGCCGAATCGCACTCGGCGTGAAGGGCGAGAATCCCCTCGGCACGCTCCCGGGAAATAGGCACAATCCGCCCATTGGCGCAGTGATCCTCCACCCGCGCCCCCGACCCGGCCGTGGTCATTGCCGATCCCCATCGAAACCATTTGCCGCACTGACGAATCCCTCCAGCACGGCCCGCGCCCGCTGCCGCACGCGGCACACATTCCGATCGCAATACCGGTGCACCTGCCACGCCAGCCGAGCATCGACCCTCGTCAACGGCCCCGGATCCGATTCACAATCAAGCAGATTCATCGCAAACCTCTCAATCCGTGCGAATAGACGCGCGCCCGGCGAGGGTGTCGGGGTGGAGTGCACCCTCAACCGGACGCAAGGTCATGAGACGCCTGCAATCCGCAGGGTGTCAGCCGGATTCGGGATTTCCGAGACGCAATTTCCAAAAGCCCAGCACGCCTTCCGAGATGAGTGCCATGCTTATTCCGAAGCGGGAAGAAGCAGCCATCCGAAACGGAAGGACTGTCATGCCGGACATGGGTTTGACACTGCCGCTGCGTCAGCTCGGTCGATACCTGCGCGACTGGCGGATTCGATCCTCGATGAGCCTCGAGGAAGCCGCCAAGGTCCTCGAGGTCGGATCGACCACCCTGCATCGCGCCGAGAAGGGCGGCAACAGTCGCATCAAGTCGTACTTCGTCGAAAAAGCCTGCGAACTATATGGCGTTCCGACCGACATCCGAGTGGGCATGGTCGGTCTGGCCAAGCAGGCTGCGACGGGTACCAACTGGTGGCATGCCTACGGCGACGTCATCCCCAAGGACTTCGACGTGTACATGAGCCTCGAAGCCTTTGCGCGCCGGATCATCTCGTACCAGCCGAACCTGATCCCCGGTCTGCTCCAGACGGAGGACTACGACCGGGCTTTGGTTCAACAAATCTGGCCGGATGCACCGGTGGACGGGTGGATCAGCCGTGGACGAATCAAAGCCCATCGGCAGAACATGATCTTGCGCAAGCTCGAGCCGACCACCTTGGATGTGGTCATCGGCGAAGCCGCCCTGCGCCACATGGTCGGATCTCCGGCCACGATGGCAAGACAACTGCGACGACTGATCGAGCTCCCAGCACTACATCCGAATGTTCACCTGCGCGTCCTGCCATTCGAGGCCGGATTCCCAGGCGGTGTCTCGATGCCAGCCTTCGTTGTTCTGAATTTCGCACCCGACGCGACCGGAGAGCCGACGGAGCCGCCGTTGGTCTTCTTGGAGGTCACCGTGGGCGGCATGTACCTCGAAGACCAGGACGACGTCGACTTCTACACTCGGAAACACCGGCTGCTCAAACAATCCAGCCTGACCGACACCGACGCCGCCAAGCTCCTGACGCGGCTAGCGAAAGAGTATGAAGACCGTGAAAGATGATCTTGCCGAGGCGAATTGGTTCACAAGCACCTACAGCCAGGGCGGTGGGGAGTGTGTCGAGGTCGCCTTTGTCGAAGGCGGGCGCGTGGCCGTCCGCGACAGCAAGGACCGCACCGGTCCCGCCTTCGTCTTCACCCCTGGCGAATGGGATGCGTTCGCCAATGGCGTCCGCAATGGTGAATTCGACTGTCCCTAGCGGTAATCCACAACCAAGTGCTTAACCGCCCCGGATTGGCCGCCTCATGAGGTGCCAGGAGGCGGCCACGGACAGTGCCGACGGGCCCGCGAAACGCCTGTCCCACCGACGTTCCCACGGGACTAGCCCACGTCGTTCGTCTCCCGGCTGAAGCAGTCGGGGATCATGATCGCGCACACGATGGTGCCGGCGATATTGAGGGCCGCGTCCAACCCTGCCGAACCGGTCGTGATCGGGAAGGCCGAGCCTGTGGCCGAGCCGGACTGCGCGACCGGGGAGGCCGGAGCGTCGACGAGCGGGAGCGGCGCGGCCCCCGCCTGACCGGCTCCGACAGTCAGTGCCGTAGCAATGCCAACCGACGCAATGAGAGTGCGCATGCGTTAACCCCTTCGATCGAGCGTGCGGCCGGGCGTCTCGACCACCGCCCAGAAAGTTAATCGCTTCCGTTTCAATACGACCCTGGAATCCGCGCCCTCGCGGGCCCCGAATTTCAGGGGCTAGTCATGCTCGGCTGCACGAGATCCGTTGTGGGACTGGGTTGGGAGCCAGGTCGGGGTCAGGGCGGCGGCCAGGAGGAGAAGGATACCCAGCGCGGCGACCATGAGCGGCAAGGGGAGCCAGGTGGTGGCGATGGCGGCGAAAACGAAGACCAGTAGGGCGATTACCTCGGTGGTGAAGCCTGCTACCGATGTCACCGTGGCTCGGGCTGGGCCGGTGATGGCGTCTTGGAGACGGGCTGAGGCCAGGACGTCGGCGTTGTAGTCGATGCCGTACGCGACGCCTATTGCCGAAAAACCCAGCAGGGTCAGGGAGTACAGAGCTGTCGGGTGGTGGGCGGCGGCGCCTGCGAGGAGGGCGCCGGCGATGAAGAGGAGGCCTGCGGCGGCCAGGGCGAGGGACATGGTTCGGGTGGAGACGGACTCGGTGCGGCCTGCCAGCGAGGAGCCGATCAGGGAGCCGGCGACGGTCAGGGCTACGAGGACGGACGCGAATGATGGTCCGGCACCGGCGTGACCTGCCAGTAGGGAGAAGTACTCGTCGAAGGCGGTCACTCCGTTGAGGAGAGCTACGAGGATTACGCCTCGGCGGATCATTCTGACGTGCAAGGCCTCTCGCATACCGGCGCGGAGCATCGCGATGTAGCCGGGCGCGGGTGACGGGTCGAAGTCGCCGGGGTCGGCTGGGGCGTCCTCGGCGTCGCCATCTGCATCGCCGCCATCTTCTTCGCCGTCCTCGGCATCGTCGATCTCCGTGGCGGAGATGGACTTCGGAGCCGTAGGGAGGAGAAGGGCGGTGCCCGTGTGCAATACCGCCAACGCGACGCTGGACCAGGCTACGAGCGCGTAGCCGCCCCAGGCGTACAAGGGGGCGGCGGCGAGAATGCCGAGGAGGGCGGCGGATTCGGTGGCGGTTCGGACGTAGCCCATGGTGCGGGCGTAGGCGGTGGTGGCGGAGCGGGCGTGTAGTTCGTCATAGAGGAGGGCCTCGAAGGTGCCGGAGCGGAGGGCGCCCGAGGTGCCCCACAGGACGAAGCCGGCGGCGAAGCCCAGGTAGGTGGGGTACAGAGTCCAGACCGTGAAGCCCGCGGCGAGTAGGGCGCCGGACAGGATCAGGAGGGCTCGGCGGGGGACGGTGTCAGCCCAGGCACCGGAGGGGATCTCCAGGAGGAAGGCGGTCGCGGACCAGATGGCGAACAGGGAGGAGATCTGCGCGGGGTTCAGGCCGTGGTCGGCGAACAACAGGGCGTAGATCGCGTACAGGGGAATCAGGTCCGCGGTGAAGGCGAACAGGATTGCCCGGAAGGTGAGCGCCCGGGTCGTGGACGGGCGGACGCCGGTGCGGCGTAAGGATCAACAGGCGTAGATCAACATGCGCATGGGATCAACTCTGCGCGCCGCGGGTACCACCGTCAAGCGGATTATCGATGGGGATCCAGCCGTTGCTGGACGGCTCGCCCTCCGACACCGACGCGCCGACCAGGCCGGGACGGTCGTTGAGGTCGTTGATCAGCTCGGTGACCGGGTGCGAGTCGCTGTAGTGGTAGCCCTGGGCGAGAGCGAAACCGAGCTCGGTCAGGACCGCGGCCTGGTATTCGGTCTCCACACCCTCGGCGATCACCTGCAGGTCCAGGGACTTGCTCAAGGCCGCGATCACGCCCAGCAGCGGCGGGGCGGGGGAATCGGAGCGGATCGACGCCACGAAGGACTGATCCACCTTGAGGATGTCCGACGGCAGGGTGGCCAGACGGCTCAGCGAGGAGTAGCCGGTGCCGAAATCGTCGATGGCGATACGGACGCCGAACTCGCGCAGCTTGTGCAGGTTCGCGATCGCGGTCTCGGACTCGGCGGCCAGCTCGCTCTCGGTCACCTCGAGCACCAGTTGCTCGGCGGGCCAGCCGGTTTCCTCGAGAATGCCGGAAACCCGGGCGGCGTACTCGGACTCGGCCAGCTCCAGGCCGCTCACATTGACGTTCAGGGTCAGGTCCAGCTGCGCGAACGTCTCCTGCAGGCGGGCGGCGTCGGCGCAGGCGCGGCGCAACACCAGCTCGTCCAGATCGGAGATGAGGTCGTACTCCTCGGCGACCCGGATCAGGCCCTCCGTGGTGACCTCCGGCTGCGCGTGAGAAGACCAGCGCAGCAAGGCTTCCACGCCGACCGCGCGGGTATCGCCGTCGGTGAGACTCACGATCGGCTGGTACTGGACATCCAAGGTGCCGCGGTCGATCGCCTCACGCAGCTCCACCGCCAGCGGCAGCTGCCGCGACGACTCCAGCACCGTGCGATTACGGCCCGCCTGCTTGGCCCGGTACAGGCCCACATCGGCGCGCGACACCAGCAGCGAACCGGATTCCCCCGGCTGCCACGACGTCACACCCGCCGAACAACCGGTGGTGACGGCGGCCCGCAGCTCCTCGGTCAACAGGATCGCGGCCTGCTCGGTGGTGCCGGGCAGCAGCAGCGCGAACGCGTCCCCGCCGTAGCGGGCCAGGCGCTGATCCGGCGCAAGCAGTTTCGACCAGGTGTCGGCCACCCGCTGCAGCACGGCGTCACCGGCCCGGTGACCCAGATGGTCGTTGATCTTCTGGAAGCGGTCCAGGTCCACCAGCACCAGGGCCAGACCCTGACCGGTGCGGGTGGCGTGCGCGATGGCATTGCTCAAGGCACGATCGAAACCGCGGCGGTTCAGCAGACCGGTCAGCACGTCGATGTCGGCGTCGGACGCCATGCGGGTCAAAATGCCGACCACGATGCCGATTCCGAAGGTGATACCCGCCGGAATGATGCCCGACCACCACGGCAGCCCGCGCGACGGCACCACCCACAGGCAGCAGGCTATGGCGAACGCCAGATGCCCGCCCAGCCAGCGCCAGGAGAAGAAGATCGCGGCGTCACAGGCCACGAACACATAGAACGCGGCCAGGCTGATCGCGCCGACCGTGTTCGGAAACCAATGCACCGCAACGGTCACCAGCACGGTCGCCGTCGCGACATAGGCGTGATGCACCGAATGCGGCAGCCTCGGACCCCAGATGAGCAGACTGATACCCAGCAGCAGCGCCACGAACGCCGCCACGCCCACCAGCGGCCGATTACCCTCATCACCCGGAGCGACGGCGGTCAGGGCAAGACCCAGCAAGCCACCCATGACGTAGAACGCCCCGGTGGTCCGAGCCATGACCATTGCCGTCGCCAGCGCCGATGCCGCCCGGACCCGGGTTCGGGCATCGCCGCGAGACCCGATTCCTCGCACGCTGCTCAGCCTAGCCACAAGCCCAGCCAGCGGTAGACACATCCGGCGGAATAAGCCACGCCGAGTAGCGAATACTCAGCGCGGCTCCAAAACCTCGGAGCCGACGAAAGGCACCAGCGCAGCGGGCACTCGCACCGAACCGTCCGCTTGCTGGTGGTTTTCCAGCAGCGCGACAATCCAGCGCGTTGTCGCCAATGTGCCATTCAGGGTGGCGGCGGTCTGCGGCTTGCCGTTCTCGTCGCGGTACCGGACATTCAGGCGACGGGCCTGGAACGTGGTGCAGTTCGAGGTCGAGGTGAGTTCGCGGTAGGTCTGCTGGGTGGGAACCCAAGCCTCGCAATCGAATTTGCGGGCGGCCGAGCTGCCCAGGTCGCCCGCCGCCACATCGATCACCCGGTAGGGCACCTCGATGGCGGCCAGCATCTCCCGCTCCCAGGCCAGCAGGCGCCGGTGTTCCTCGTCGGCCTGCTCCGGGGTGGTGTAGACGAACATCTCGACCTTGTCGAACTGGTGCACGCGGATGATGCCACGGGTGTCCTTGCCGTAGCTGCCCGCCTCGCGACGGAAGCACGACGACCAGCCGGCGTAGCGCTTGGGACCGGCGCTCAGATCCAGGATCTCGCCCGAGTGATAACCCGCCAGCGGCACCTCCGAGGTGCCGACCAGGTACAGGTCGTCGTCCTCGAGGTGGTAGACCTCGGCCGAATGCTGGCCCAGGAAGCCGGTGCCCTGCATGATCTCCGGGCGCACCAGCACCGGCGGGATCATCATGGTGAAACCGTTCGCCGTCGCCTTCTGCGCGGCCAGCTGCAACAGGCCGAGCTGCAGCAGCGCGCCGTTGCCGGTCAGGAAGTAGAACCGCGAACCCGACACCTTCGCGCCGCGCTCCATGTCGATCAGGCCCAGCGACTCACCCAGATCCAGGTGGTCCTTCGGCTCGAAATCGAACTCGCGCGGCGTGCCGACCGTCTCGAGCACGATGTAGTCGTCCTCGCCGCCGGCGGGCGCGCCCTCCTGCACCACGTTCGACAGCGCGCGCTGGGCGGCGTCGAGGTCGGCGTCCGCGGCGTTCTCCGCCGCCTCCGCCTCCTTCACCTTCGCCGACAGCTCCTGGCCCACCTGCAGCAGCGCCGGGCGCTCCTCCTTGGAAGCCTTGCCGACCTTCTTGCCCAGGGCCTTCTGCTCGGCGCGCAGATTGTCGGCCGTCGCGACCGCCGCGCGACGGGCGGCATCCGCCTCGAGCAGGGCATCCACCAGGGACGGGTCCTCACCGCGAGCACGCTGCGAAGCACGGACCACGTCGGGGTTTTCCCGCAGGAATCGAAGGTCGATCATGGGTATTCAGCCTAGTGGGAAGGCGCCACCGGTTTTCGTGTAGGTCCGATCAATTCATCCACCCCACAACCAGGTGATTTCCGCCATAGGGTTAGCCCGATGGGACGGCAGGAGCCCGGGAGGGGCTCCGCCGTGGTCTTTCCGAGGAGTCACCATGCCCCAATACACCCCGCACACCGCCGATTTCGTCGTAGTCGGTGCCGGATCGGCGGGGGCCGCACTGGCCGCGAAACTGAGTGAGCGACCCGGCGTCAGCGTCGTGGTCCTGGAGGCCGGCGGCGAGGACACCGACAAGTTCGCGCACATTCCCGCCGCGTTCAACCAGCTGTTCCAGGGCGACAACGACTGGAACTACCGGACCGAGACCCAGCCCGAACTCAGCAACCGGCGCGTCTACTGGCCGCGCGGCAAGATGCTCGGCGGATCCTCCTCCATGAACGCCATGATGTGGGTGCGCGGCTTCGCCGCCGACTACGACGAATGGGCCCGCTACGCCGGACCCGAATGGTCCTTCGAGAACGTGCTGCCCTACTTCCAGCGGATCGAATCCGTGGAAGAGGCCAGCGAGGCCGGTGAAGGCCGCAAGGGACCGCTGCACATCTCCCGCCAGCGCAGCCCCCGCGCCCTCACCCACACCTACCTGCAGGCCGCCGCCGAAGCCGGATACCCGGTCGAACGCGCCAACGGCGATCGGCCGCAAGGGTTCTCGCAGACCATGGTGACCCAGAAGCGCGGCGCCCGGTGGAGCACCGCCGACGCCTACCTGCGGCCCGCCCGCCAGCAGGGCCGCAACCTCACCGTCGTCACCGACGCGCACGCCACCCGGGTGCTGTTCGAGGGCACCCGCGCCATCGGCGTGGAATTCCGGATCGGGGGCGAGACCAAGCAGATCAGCGCCAAACGCGAGGTCATCCTGTCCGGCGGCGCGATCAACAGCCCGCAGCTGCTCGAACTGTCCGGCATCGGCGACGGCGACCGGCTGCAGGAACTCGGCATCCCCGTGGTCCGGCACCTGCCCGAGGTCGGGCGCGGCCTGCGCGACCACCTGGCCGCCCCCATCGTCTACCGCACCACCGGCGGCAGCCTCTACGGCGCGGACAAGAACCTGCTCGAACTCGCCAACTACCTGGTGCTGCGGCGCGGGCAGCTCACCTCCAACATCGGTGAGGCGTACGGGTTCACCCGCAGCCGCGAGGACCTCGACCTGCCCGACCTGGAGCTGATCTTCGCGCCCGCCCCCTACATCGCCGAGGGCCTGGGCGAACCCGACGGGCACGCGCTCACCTTCGCCGCAGTGCTGCTCAAGCCGGAATCCATCGGCAGCGTCTCCATCACATCGCCGGATCCGTTCGTCGCGCCCCGCATCAATCCGCGCTACTGCGCCGAACCCGCCGACCGCGCCGCCCTGCTGGCCGGCCTGCGCACCTGCGTCGAGATCGCCAGTCAGCCCTCGCTGAAGGAGCACATCGGCGAGCTCATGCAGCCCGCCGTCCCGTCCGACACCGCGCTGGACGAGGTGCTGCGCCGCTGCCTCGAGGACCACTCGCACACGCTGTACCACCCGGTCGGCACCTGCGCGATGAGCCGCGACGAATCCAGCGTGGTGGACCCGGAGCTGCGGGTGCGCGGCATCGAGGGCCTGCGCGTCGCCGACACCTCGGTGATGCCGATGATCACCCGCGGCCACACCCACGCCCCGGCCGTCATGATCGGCGAGAAGGCCGCGGACTTGATCTTGTCCTGAGACGGCACAGGGAGTGCGAAGCCGGTGGTTCGTGGCAGCGGCAGGGTGGCGCTGCAATGATGGACCGCGATGCCTGAGCAAAAGACGCCTTCGCAGTGGTCCGCGCCGTCCTCGCAGCGCCCCGGGTCGCCGTCCCGTCGCAAGCCGACGGCGACGGATCGACTGCTGACGCCCTTCCGCGCGGTGGAAGCCCAGCTGGACAAGAACGGTCCGCTCTCGGCGTCCACCGTGCGGTGGGGGTTGCTGGCCATGGCGGTCGGCGTCACGCTCGCCGTGCTCATCACCATGTTCGTCTCGCACGGCTTCGACTCCAACCGGGTGAAGGCGCACGCGCCGGGGGCCGCGCAGCCCACCGGCGCGGTCGCGGGCGCGGCCTTCGGCACCGCCAAGGAGGGCGACTGCCTGACCTGGACCAAGTCCAATGCCAGCGACCTGTCCAAGGTGGAGTGCGGCGGCAAGCACCTGTTCGAGGTGACCGCCGACATCGACCTGAGCAGGTACCCGGGCAAGGAGTTCGGGCCCGGCTCCCGCTTCCCGGACTCGCTGCGCTTCTCCGAACTGCGCGACGAGCACTGCGTGTCCGCCGCCCAGGAGTACCTCGGCGGCCGGCTCGACCCGCGCGGCAAATTCGTTGTCGGCCTGATCAATCCGGGTGAGGCGGGCTGGAAGGCGGGCGAGCGGACGCTGCGCTGCGGCCTGCAGGTCTCCGGCAGCCAGGGCCTGGCCACCAAGCCCATCACCGGCAGCGTGCGCGACATCAACCAGTCCAAGGTCTACGACGTGGGCACCTGCATCGGCATCAAGTCGAACCTGCCCACCGACCCGGTCGACTGCACCCAGCCGCACGCCTTCGAGATCGTCTCCACCGTGGACCTGGCCACCCACTTCAACGGCGGCCCGCCGTCGAAGGACGAGCAGGACAAGTACATGGAAGACCAGTGCGCCAAGGACGCCACCGACTACCTCGGCTCGCCCGACGCGCTGCGCAACAAGACCCTCACCCTGTTCTGGGACGCGCTCGACACCCGCAGCTGGGTGGCCGGCAGCCGCAGCCTCAACTGCCTGGTCGGCAAGGGTGCTGATCAGGAGGGCTTCGCGGCCATCACCGGATCGGCCAAGGGCGACATCCAGATCGACGGTCAGGCCCCGGTGCCGCCGCCCAACAACGGCCGCTACACCCCGCCGCCGCTGCCCGGCGCGGTGCCGCCGGTCATCCCCCAGCCCCGCTAGTTCCGGGGGACAACGCAGTCATGTCCGTCTCCATGTCCGACGACCGCTTCGAGGAGCTGGTCGGCGACGCGCTCGACCTGATTCCGCCGGAGCTGGCCCGGGCGATCGACAATGTGGTGGTCCTCATCGAAGCGCGTAGCGACGAGGACCCCCACCTGCTCGGGCTCTACCACGGCATCGCCCTCACCGATCGGGACTTCAGCCACTACGGGGGCGCGCTGCCCGACACCATCACCATCTATCGCGACGCCATCCTCGAGATGTGCGGCAGCGAAGACGAGGTGGTCGAAGAGGTGGCGATCACGGTGATTCACGAGATAGCGCACTATTTCGGGATCGACGACGAACGGCTCCATCAGCTCGGCTGGGGCTGATCCGCGGAAGCCGGGAACCGGTCGGCAGACCTCTGCGTCCAATCTCCATAACCGGAGGAAGAACGTAGAGAGGGAGCCCGATCATGGTTGGCCACGTCCTCGTGCAGCCCGAGGTGATCCTCGCGGCCGCCCTCGAACTCGACCTGCTCGCCGAACGCCTGGCGGCCGCCGCCGGCGCGACCGCACCGGCGACCCACGTGCTCCCCTCCGGCACCGAAGAGGTGTCCTTCCTGGCCGCCGCGCACTTCAACACCGCCGCGCTGACCCACGACCGGTCCGTCGCCCAGGGCATTCTCGAACTGCACCACGCCGCCGCCACCCTGCGCAGCCAGCTGGCCCAGTACCTGGCCTTGGACGCAGAGCGGGCGGCCGGTATCGCGGCGATCCAGGTGTAGAGGGGGAGACACGCATGACCTTGGGGGTCACGGGGGTCTTCTGGCTGCCTCGCATGGCCGAAATCAACTCCATCTCGCTCAATGCCGGGGCGCACGCGATTCCCATCGCGGCCGCGGGCAGCGCCTGGGGTGGGCTCACCGCCGCCTGGATGGACGCCACCGCCACGGTGGCGCGGGTGATGGCCGAGATCGGGATCGGACTCGAGGGCATCAACGGTCTGAACGTGCTGGCCCGGCTCGGCGGGTTCACCGTCTGGGCCGAACAGCAGGCCGTCATGGCGGGCGTGATGTCGGGCAAGGCCAACACCCATGCGACCGCGTACACCGTGGCCTCCATCGCCATGCCGAGCCTGCCGGAGATCGCGCTGGTCGAGACCGCGCGGGTGGCCGCGTACTCGTCCGGCGGGGCGCTCAACGGCAGCGCGGAGGCGGCCGAGGCCGCGAAGCTGGCGCTCGATATCCGGGCCGCGCTGGTGATGGAAACCTATGAGGCGGCAACGAGTTCGATGGTCGCCACGCCGGGACAGTTCCTGATGCCGCCGCCCATCGCGCTGGGCGCGGGCTCGGCGAATGCGGGCGGGGACGCGTTCACCCTCAGTGGTGATCCAGTGCAGGCAGCCCTGGGCGCGGCGGCCGCGCTGGCGCAGAATCCGGCGGTCACGAGCGCGCTGTCCCAGGTCGCCCAAGCGGCCGGGACAGTCGCCACCAGTGGCGTCAGCAGCGTGGGAAACGTTGCGAGCACCGCGATTACGGCCATCGCCAACACGACGACGTCGACTCCAGGATTCGGGACGCCGATTCTGCCCGGCACCGCAGCGGTCGCGACCGCCGGCGGGGCGGCACTCACCACGCAGACCGTGTCCTACTCCGGCAGTGGAGGATCGGTGAATATCGGCAATGGCGCGGGCATGCTGCGACTGCCCGAGGGCTGGAGCGTGGGCCTCGGACGCCCCAGCGGTGCAACGGTTCCCGTCGCACCGGTCGTCGAAACCATGGGCACGCCCGCCACGACTACGGCTGCGACCGCGATGCGGTCGACCGGCACCGGTCCGCTGCTCGGTACACAGGGCAGCGACGAGGAGGAGACGCGCCGCCACGACTACGGCCGATCGGTGGAGGTGTTCGCCGACGGCCGGGTGATCGCGCCCGCGGTCATCGGTGGCGACGTCCTGGCCGACCGGTGAACGTCCTCGGCGAGGGCCGCGGGCCGTCACTGCTCGGCTCGGTCACGTTGTCCCTCGACGAAATGCAGTATCTCCAGGAGATATTGGGGATCGATGAGCTGCCGGTGGTGCTGAATGCCTTGGGGCGCTACGACAATGCCGCTGACCACGCTGCCGCTATGGCCACTGCGGCCGCCACACTGGCCGAACGCGAACTGCTCGACGACGATCCGGCCGCCCCGGGTCACGACCGCGACGGGTCCTCCGGCGCTACCCCGACCAGCCCTTACCCGAGCCAGGTCCATCCGGAGCTTTCCGAACGGCTGCTCGCGCTCTACCGGCCGCACTGGGTGCTGGCGATGCGCTGGTACGTCGAGGATCAGGTCAATCGGCTCTGTATCGCCAAGGGCGATGACATGGATGTGGTCGCGCTGCGCGGCCTCGGGTCCTATGTCATCGACGAGGCGAGCCACGATCTCCCCGGCACCGTGCTGGCCGCGCTCGGCTCGGCCGATCCGCTGGAACTGTCCGGAATGCACGCGCCCACCGAGGATCTGGCGCCGATCTTCGACGACGCGGGCGACTCCGCCACCACGGAGGCCCGCCTGAGCACGGTGTGCGATCCGGCGCGGGACGCGCAGGTCATCGCATCGGCGCTGGTGCAGGTGCATTCGCACGCGGAGATCGTCGGCGTCCGCTACGGCGACGGCGTGCGTGAGGTCGCCGAGAATCACCTCGCCGTGTACAACACCCGCCACGGCCGGTTCGTCGCCATCACCACCACCGCCGAGGACGGGACCAGGTGGACGTCCTTCGCGAGCGGCACCCCCGCCCGGCTGCGCACGGCGTTGCGGGATCTCGTCGAATCCCTGCCGCTGCGTGCCGAATTCGGGTCCTAACCCATCGGGTCGTCGCCGGTGCCGGCGAAGGCGCCGGTGAACGGCGCGGGAAAGCGGCCCCAGCGGGTGCACTCCCAGCGGTCGTCCTCGAACGGCTGCAGCTCGATGGTCTCGGTGTTGTCGAGGTGGTTATTGGCGGCGAAAAGCCGTGGCACCCCGGTGAGTTCACGTGACACCAGGCGCATGGCCGCACCGTGGCTGACCACGATGATATCGCCGGCGCCGGGCTGGGTCAGGTAGTCGTCGCGTAGTCGGCGCAGGGCGGGCAGGTAGCGGGCGAGCACGTCCTCGCCGGATTCGCCGCCCGGGATCCGCACGCTCAGATCACCGAAATGCCAAGCGTGATAGACCTTCTGGAATGCCAGGTGCGCGTCCCGGCTGGTCTGGCCCTCCAGGTCGCCGAGCTGCACTTCCTGCAGGTTGTCGAGCACGTTGAGCGCGACGCCGGTCGCGGACTCGATGTAGCCGCCGGTCTGGCGGGCCCGCAGCGCCTGCGACGAGAACAGCTGTTGCGGCGGCGCGATCAGGTTCGCGCCGAAGTTCTTGGCCTGGGTCACACCGCGTTCGGTGAGCGGCAGGCCGGGCAGCCGGGTGTCGAGGATCTTGCCCACATTGCCTTCGGTCTCGCCGTGGCGGACCAGGATGAGTTTGCCGCTCACAGGTCGGCCACCCCCTTCTTCAGATCGGCCAGCCAGGCCGCGGCGGGCGCGTCCGGTGGTGGCGGGGTGCCGGTGGCCGCGGTGGCGGGCCAGGACCCGAGGAACCGGATCCGGGCGGCGGTGCGGTGCAATGCCTTCAGGGCCTCGGCGACAGCGGTGTCGTCGATGTGTCCGACACAGTCCAGGTAGAAGCGATAGGTCCCCATGCCGGTGCGCGTCGGCCGGGACTCGATGCGGGTGAGATCGATTCCGCGGGTGGCGAACTCGGCGAACGCCCGCATCAGCGAACCCGGTTCGTTGGCCAGCTCCAGCACGATCGAGGTGCGATCCGTACCCGTCCGCGCCGGGGCCGGTTGCGGCGGCGCGACCAATACGAAGCGGGTGACGGCGCGCTCCACGTCGGCGACGCCGTCGGCGAGGGTGGTCAGTCCCAGGCGCTCACCCGCCAGTGTGGTGGAGACCGCGGCCTCGGCGTGCCCGGCCACCACATCCTCGGCGGCGGCGGCATTCGATGCCGAGGTGTACATCTCGGCCAGCGGCATGTTCACGGCCAGCCACATACGCACCTGCGCGGCCGCGACCGGATAGGCGGCGATGCGGCGCACCTGGTCGAGCGCGATGCCGGGGCGGCCCACGATCGTGAACGCCACATCCAGATCGGTCTCCGCGACGATCTGTAATCGCGGGCCGACGGCCAGCGCGTCCAGTGTGGGCGCGATCGAACCCTCCACCGAGCTCTCGATCGGCACCACCGCGCCCGCCGCCTTACCGGCGCGGACCAGTTCGACGGCGGCACCCTGACTCGGGGCGGGGACACGCTCGACCGGTCCATCGAAGGCTCCGGTGGACTCGAGTTTGGCGAGGGCCATCTCGGTGAAGGTTCCCGACGGCCCGAAGTAGGCGATACGCGGCACGGTTACGACAGTACTTGCGTGCGCGCGGTCACCCCCCGCTTTGTCCGACTCCCGGGTAACTTTCGGCGAAATCCACGGTGTCGCCATAAAAACCGCAGGCCCGGACGCCGGGAGGGCGGACCGGAGACCAGCTGCGGGGCGGATTCAGCCGCCCAGAACCGCCAATCCGGTTCGCACGGCAACCTCATCCGAGGTCTCGATGGCGAGCAGGACATCGCGGAAGGCCTCGACCGCGGGCGGCTGCAGACCGGTCAGGAACGCGGTGTCGGGGGTGGTCAGTGCGGTGCGGATGTCCTCGCCGCAGAGGGCGGCCACGGTCGCGGCGACAGCGGCCAGGGCGCGCTCGCCGGAGTCGGTGCGGGCCACGAAACCGGTGTCGCCGTGCACGATTCGCACCAGGAACTCCGAGACCGCCTCGTCGTCGAGGGTGAGGTCCAGGATCTCGAGGGCCGGGTCGGCGGTGATCGGGCGGACCAGGTCCTCGGTGAGCCCGCGGGCCGGGCGCGGCGGGACGGACAGGCTCAGCGCGACCGGTTCGGGCGCGTGCGATGAATCGTGCGGCACGCCCCCACGGTAATGGCCCCGGCAGGCCGCCTGACCTCGACCCCGAGGGTGCGCGCGGGGGCGGCGCGGTCCCGGCGGGCGGGGGAACGTCTTGCGCGAGCGACCTGCGTCACTTAGCTTAGGTTTACCTAATTCACCCCCGGAGGTGTCCATGACGCACGCGGCCCAGGTCGTCGCGCCCACAACCGCCGAACGCGTGCACAGCGCCTGCGCGCACGCCGAACACGCGGTCCTGGCCCTACCCGGCCTCGACCCCGTGCCCACCTCAGTGCACCTGCTGCGGCAGTGCGGCGACATGGTGATGGCGGTGCCGATGAACTCCACCGCCGCCGGACTCGTGCACGGCTGTGGAGTGAACGGCTCCCCCGCGGTGCTCGAACTCACCGACCAGGCGCCACTGGCCCTGCGCGAACGCGTCCGCGCCCTGGTCTGGCTGCGCGGCTGGGCACACGCGGTGCCCGCGCACTCACAGCGCGCCCTCGCCGGGGCGATCGCCACCGACCACCCGCACCCCGACCTGCTCGATATCGGCCACACCGCCACCCTGCTGCGGCTGGTCATCGACTCCGCCGTGGTGGCCGACACCTCCGGGGCCGCCTCGGTCGACCGCGAACAACTCCGCGACGCCCGGCCCGACCCGTTCTGCGCGCTGGAAGCCGGTTGGCTGCAACACCTTCAGGCCGACCACCCCGACGTGGTCGACCGGCTGGCCCGCCGCCTCCCGCACGCCCTGCGCCGCGGCGCGCTCATCCACCCGCTGGCCATCGACCGGTACGGCGTCACCCTGCGCGTCGAGGCCATCGAGGCCGACCACGACGTCCGCATCCCCTTCGAGGCCCCCGCCGACGACATCGAATCGCTCAGCCGCGCGGTACACGCCTTGGCGGGCAACCCCTTCCACGGCGGGATGCACCGGATCTGACGCCGCCGCGCCTAGATTGGCGGCATGGTTTCGGCTGATCCCGCGCCCGTCTGGCCCGCGCCCGAGTCGTCCGAACAGGGGCGCCGGGCGATCACCCTCGAGATCGCGGTGGTGCTGGTCGTCACCTTCGGGCTGAGCGGGGCCAACGCGGCACTGTCACTGCTGGAGAGCGCCCTCTCCCCCGGCGGGGTCGGCGGGCAGACCGTGGCGCTCAATCCCTCGCGCGCCACCCAATCGGCCATCGACCTGCTGTTCCAGCTGTTGAGCGTGGCGCGGCTGCTCGGATGGGCGGCGCTGGGGATATATCTGTTGTGGCGCAGCGGGATCGCGCCGCGGGCCATCGGGCTGGCACGGTCACTGCGATGGCGCGCGGATGTGCTGCCCGGACTGCTGCTCACCGCGGTGATCGGAATTCCCGGACTCGGGTTGTATCTGGCGGCGCACGCCCTCGGCGTGAGTGTGACCATCGTCCCCAGTTCGCTCGAACACTGGTGGCGACTCCCCATGCTGGTGCTGGCCGCCTGGGCCAACTCCGCGGCCGAGGAAGTGCTCGTTGTGGCCTATCTCATCACCCGGCTGCGGGCGCTCGGCTGGACCGAGAACCGGTCCCTGCTCGCGTCGGCGCTACTGCGCGGCAGCTACCACCTGTACCAGGGTCTCGGCGGCGGGCTCGGAAACCTGGTGATGGGGTTGATCTTCGGGCGCTACTGGCAACGCACCAACCGGCTGTGGCCGCTACTGCTCGCACACGCCCTCATCGACACCATCGCCTACCTCGGGTACGCCTTACTGCGCGGACATGTCTCCTGGCTGCCGTGAATCCGCTCGGAAAGCGGCGCGGCGCGGGCGCGGTCGGTACTGTTTCCAGTAATGAACGGCGACGACCCCCAGCACTGTGCACGGATGCGCCGGGAGCCGCCGCCGGGACGCCCGGGTGAGCGCCCGGCCCACCCGCAGCGCCCGATGGCGAATCCCGGGCAACCACAGCGGCCTTCGGCTCCACGGCAGCCCATGCCCGATCGAGCGCGGAACTACGACCCGCCCGTTAACGACGGCGGCCCGCGGGTAGAACCAAACCAGGTGATCCGACGCGATGAATCCGGTCAGGCCCTGGCGTATTCACAGGTGCCACCGCACCGGAACCCCGACCCGCGCCAGCGGCCGCCCGGGAACCGGATGCCGCCGCCGGGCAATCGCGTGCCACCCCCCGGGAATCGGGTTCCGCCCCAGGGTGATCGGATGCCCGCCCGGACCGCCACGCCCATGGGACACGCGCCCACCCAGCAGCCGGTCCCCTTCCACGAGGACCCGCCCCGCACTCCCCCGCCACCGCTGCCCGGCCAACGCCGCGGCGGCGACGGCCGGCCACCGCGCGGCGCCCGGCCGCGCCGCAAACGGCACTGGTTCCGCTGGATCCTGTCGCTGCTGGTGGTGCTGCTCGTGCTGCCCATCGCGGCGGCCATCTATGTCGACACCCATCTGACGCGGATCGACGTGCTCGCGGACTACTCCGGACGGGTCGGCGACACGCCCGGGACGAATTGGCTTCTGGTCGGATCCGACAGCCGCGCGGGGCTCTCGCAGGCGCAGGAAGACGAGTTGTCGACCGGGTCCGATGTGGAGGGCGAACGCACCGACACCGTGATCCTGGTCCACATCCCCAAATCCGGGCGGCCCACGCTGGTCAGCCTCCCGCGCGACTCCTATGTGAACATCCCGGGCGTCGGCAAGGACAAGCTCAACGCTGCATTCTCGGTGGGCGGCGCGAAATTGCTGGCCCGCACCGTGGAAGGCGCGACCGGCGTGCACATCGACCACTACGTGCAGATCGGATTCGGCGGCTTCGCCAATATCGTGGACGCGGTCGGCGGCATCGATATGTGCCTGGACCAGCCGATGAAAGACCCCTTGGCGGGTATCGATCTGCCGGCGGGCTGCCAGACCCTGAGCGGCCCGAACGCACTGGGTTTCGTGCGTTCCCGCGCCACGCCGCGCGCCGATCTGGATCGCATGCTGAATCAGCGCAAATTCCTCAGCGCACTGTTGAAGAAGGCGTCGAGCCCGGGCACGCTGGCCAATCCGTTCCGATCCTGGCCGCTGGTACGGGATCTCACCTCGGCGTTGAAAGTCGATGACGGTGCGCACGTGTGGAATCTGGCGGGCCTGGGCAATGCGCTGAGCAGTGATCCGATCACCACGACGGTGCCGGTCGGCGGCTTCGAGAATGTCTCCGGCAGCGGCAATGTGCTGCTCTGGGACAAGACCAGGGCGAGCGCGTTCTTCGACGCGCTGGCCAAGGATCAACAGATCCCGGCGGACCTGATCACCACGGTCGGAAGTTAGTTCGAATTAGGCAATACTTGCCTCAATAAGGCTGTGCTCAATAAGGCTGCACTTGGATGACACGCGGTTTTACCAGGATTAATGTCTTCCGCATGTCCACCCGAACCCAGACCAAGCGCAGCAAGTTCCAGGCCCTGCTGCAGGATCAGATCCGCAACGAATTCAATGCCGAGCACCAGTACATCGCGGTGGCATTGTGGTTCGACAATGCCGATCTTCCGGTCCTGGCCAAGTATTTCTACAAGCAGGCCGTGGAAGAGCGCAATCACGCGATGATGATCGCGCAGTACCTGATCGACCAGGACATCAGTGTCGAGATGCCCGGGGTCGATTCCGCCACTTCGCATTTCGCGAACGCCAAGGAGCCGATCGCGCTCGCCGTCGCGCAGGAGCAGTCGGTCACCGACCAGATCGTCCAGCTCGCCAAGACCGCCCGCGAAGAGGGCGACTACCAGGGCGAGCAGTTCATGCAGTGGTTCCTCAAGGAACAGGTCGAGGAAGTCGCCACCATGAAGACCCTGCTCACCGTCGCCGAGCGGGCCAGCGCGAATCTGTTCGACCTGGAGAATTTCGTGCAGCGGGAAATGAGCAGCCCGAAGGACGCGTCCGGCGCGCCGCACGCCGCGGGTGGCTCGCTGTAACAGGCGAATCACGGCAATAACCTGTGGGGCCGAAGACGATTCGGCTCCGTCCGGTGGATAGACGACACAGGCCCGGTCCGAAACTTCGGACCGGGCCTGTTGCCGTATCGCGCGGAAATCCGCGGACGGTCAGCGCAAGGTGACCTGACGCGAGCGCAGGCCGTCGCGGGAACGACGCTCGTCGGAGGTCAGCGGGGCGTCCGACTTCAGCGCGGCCGCCAGCTTCTCGCCGAATTCGCGTGCGGGGGCTTCCCATTCGCTGGCGTGGCGCTCGCGGTCCAGGTCGAAGACCGGCACCAGCAGGCCGTGGGTGCGGAACGAGCCCGCGAACCGCGAACCCTCGCCCAGGTGCAGATCTCCGGCGGCGTGCAGGCGGGCCAGGGCCAGCATCAGCTGGTCCTCGTCCTCGGGGCGCACCCAGCGGATGTGCGCCTTCTCGCCGGCGTCGACCCACCAGGCCGCGCCGATCGCGTCCGCGCCCAGCTCCAGGCGGGCCGACGGCATGATGGCCCGGTTGGCCTGCTCGATGGTGGCGGCCACCTGCGGGTCCGGGGTGACGCCCGCGGGCACCCACCAGTTGAAGTCCTGGTGCACCGTGAGGTCCAGGGCCGCACCGGAATCCAGCACCTCGGTCAGCGGGGCGCCGCCGACGCTGGCGGCGGCGAGCGAGTCGCCGGGGGTGGCGGACTGGGTCCACAGGATGGCGGCGGCCAGATCCGCGGCGGGATCGGCCGACTGGAACTGCACCTGCGTGCCAACGAAACCGACCGGCTCGTCACCGGCCCGCACCAGCGCGGCGACCGCACCCGGCAGCACGGTGGCGAGGGTGACCTCACGCTCCGCGCCGACGCTCGGCGCCAGCTTCAAGGTCGCGGTCGCCGACGGCACGAACTCCCGTAGCGCGACCAGATCGCATTCCGCGGCCAAGCCCGCGAAGGGCCGCGTCACGGTCGACGCCGCCGCCTCCTGTTCGGCACGGCGGGCGGCCAGCTTCTGCGCCCGATTGGAGTCCGGCTTGGGACTGTTGCGCTTGCTCTTACCCATGGTTGGCAAACCTACTGTGCCTTTGGCCCTACGCTGCGCTCCGGGCAGGGTTCGCGGCCCCTGGGCCCGATTCTTCCCTCCTACGCTCCTCCGCTTCGCTCCCCCGCTCCAAGGCGGAGGTCTATCAAGCCGCAGTCCAGAATCGGGACGGCCGCGAACCTTGGGTAATGCGCCTTGCAAGGGCGGGGGTTATGCGGTGGTGAGCACGGCCTTGGTGCGGGCGGGGTGGTTGGTGGCCACCCAGTCCACGCCGAGGTCGGCGCAGAGCTGAATGTCCTCGGGGTCGTCGCAGGTCCAGACGTAGGTGGCGCGGCCCGCGGCGGCGGCCTTGTCGACCAGATCCGGGTGCTCGCGCAGGGTGCGGACCGACGGGCCGATGGCGGTCGCGCCGACGGTGTGCGCCGCGCCGCCGGACAGGTACAGCGAGGACTCGCCCAGCAGCACCGTCGGCAACAGCGGGGCCGCGCGGCGGATGCGCCAGACCGCGGTCGCGGCGAACGACATGACCACGGCGCGTGAATGATCCGCGGAGGCGGGTGCGCCGATGCCGTAGTGGTTCAGCTCGTTGAGCAGGGTGGTCTCGACCAGCGCGCCGTACCGGACCGGGTGCTTGGTCTCGATGAACAACTTGGTGGGACGGCTCTTCCAGTCCAGCACCAGCTCGATGAGCTCGCGCAGGGTGAGCACGCCCTCCGGTTCCGCGGCGGTGCCGAAGTTCAGGGCCTTCAGCTCCTCGAGCGTCATCTCGCTGACCGCGCCGGTCCCGTTCGCGGTGCGGTCCACCGTGCGGTCGTGCACGCAGACCAGGTGCCCGTCGCGGGTCAGGCGGATATCGCATTCGACGCCGTCGGCGCCCTCCTGCAGGGCGAGATCGTAGGCGGCGAGGGTGTGTTCGGGTCGCGCCACGGACGCCCCCCGGTGCGCCACCACGAACGGCGCGCGACTGGCCCGGCTCACTTCGCCACTACCTCCTGTTGCTCCGCGTCCGGAGCTGCCTGTACAGCGTTCCCGGCGGCGGCCTCATCCCCGACCACAGCATCATCCCCGACCGGAGCCGCGGGCGCGCGCCGCACGGGCTCGATCAGCGGGCGCGCCGGGCCGGTCGCGATCAGCCAGCGGCGCGGCACCTTCGGACGACCCTGCAGATCCAGGCCCGCGAACGCGCGCACCAAGCCCAGCGAGGCCACCGCGACACCGGCCGCGACCAGATCCGTCCACATCGCCACCAGCACGCCGTCGGCCTGCACCTGCAGCGAATCCGTCAATCGGTAGCCCAGCGCCACCAGCACCAGCACCGCGTTCGACAGCCAAGCGGCCCACCAGATCCGGACCGCGCGCAGCAGCCGCGGATCACCGTCGCCGGTGCGCTGCGCCGCCTCGGTCAGGAAGATGCCCGGCCAGATCAGGTTCGCGACCGGCACTACACAGCCGAGCACCAGCGACAGCAGCGACCGCGAATCCGACTCGCCCACATTCGCGTACGCGGCGCGGCGGGTCTCGGCGAGCCAGCCGACCAGCGCCACCGCCGACAGCAGGGCCAGCGCCAGCGCCAGGGTCGCCGAGACGGTCACGGCGGCATCGGAGATCCACAGCAGCCAGGGCTGGATGAGCCGGGTGCGATTGCGCAGCAGGATCCCGTAGCGGCCCAGTTCGGCCAGCGCCGCCACCACGAAGACGGCCGCGGTCGCGATGAGCAACCGGTCCAACCGGTCGGTCCAGGCGGCCAGCGGGCGGTACGGCTCGGGAGCTTCGGCCGGGGGCCGGTCGTGCAGTCCCCAGCGCGGAATCTGCTGATAGCGCGGCGTCTCCGTGGAACCCGGGCGCCGGACGGGCTGGGCAGCAGGGGATTTGCGCCCCGGCGGGCGGGCCACCCAGCGGTAGTTGCGGCGGTCGGCGGGCGCGTCCACCGGGGCCGGTGACAGCAGCACGCCGTGACAGCGCGGGCACCAGTGCAGCGGTTTGCCCTGAACCGCCCAGCGAGCACCGCAGCGGGCGCACGGCTGTACGACGGCGGATCGCGATCGGCCCACCTGTCCCCCGTTCATCGCTCCACCTCTCCGCGCCTAGTAGATCTTCGCCTCGGGACCGTCCCCGGCGAGCGGACGGCCGGTCTGCTGCCAGGCCACCATGCCACCGGAGACATTGATCGCCTCGTAACCGATCTGGTTCAGGAACTCCACCACCGCGATGGACCGGCCGCCCTGCCGGCAGATCACGTAGATCTCGGCGTCGATGTCCAGGTCGTCGAGCCGGGCGGGGACGTCGGTCATGGGGATGTGGATGGCGCCGGGCGCGCGGCCGAGCTGCCACTCGTCGTCCTCGCGGACGTCGAGGAGCTGGGCCGGTACGGGCGCGGCGGAGCCCCAGCCGTCCGCGGCGTCGAATTCCGCGGGCACCTCATCGATGGGCACCGAGGGCACGTGGGGGTTCGTCACGGTTTCGATCCTGCCACGCGCGCGCGAGGGCTGTGGAGTTCCGTACCTGCACAGGGTTGGTTTCGGGAGTTATCCACATAATCCACAACCTGATCCACAGGTTGATAGACGACTGATTCGTCCGGGTCGGCCGATCCGGAAGTCCCCTCCCCGTTCCGGAGCGGCCGACCCGAAGGCCTGTCTCAGAAGGCCTCATCCAGTCTGACGCCGCAGGTCGGCCCGCGGTTCCATTCGCACCGGAAAAACACGACATAACTAGAGAAAACCGGAAATCCACGGTCCAGCCAGGCAAGATCGGTAGCCTGGCGCTATGACTGTGAGCAGGGGGCTACTCGACGGCCTGGATATCAAGGGACTGAACCTCGCGCTGTCGGAGGCGACCTGCCTCGGCATCGACGTCGATCCGGCGGCGGCCACGCTGAGGCTGGAATTGGACGTCTTGACTCTCCCCGCGGACGGCCCGCCACCGGCCGACTGCGACATCTACCTCAACCTCCTCGGCGTCAGCCGGATCGCCGCCTCCCTGCGCCGCCAGCGCTGGGACGACCTCGAGCCGATTGTGCTTCCGCTCACCGTCGACGGCCTGCACGACGCCGTCAACAGCTTCGGCGGCGGCGCGCTGCACGGGTGGGACTTCCTCGACCTCAGCGACAGCTCCTGGAGCCAGTGGCGCAAGCTGCTCAGCTTCGACACGGTGCTGCGCGACGAACCCGGCGCCCACCTGATGGAGTTCTCCCAGGAGGAGGGCATCGACCCGCGCGAACTCGACATCCGCGTCTGGTTCGACGCCGCCGAGGTCACCGACAAGCAGGGCAATCCGATCCCGTTGCCGGAGTTCATCGCCGGCGGCGTGCGCTGGTGGCAGGCCCACGACGCGGGCGACCCGCGCACCCAGCGACCGGACGTGGTCCCGCCGCTCTAGGCGGCGGTCACCCCGGTCGCATGATCGGGGCAGTAACCGCCGGGGTTCTTCGCCAGGTACTGCTGGTGATAGCCCTCGGCGTAGAAGAACGCGGAAAGGTCCGGGAGCGGGGCGATCTCGGTGGTGATCTCCCCGAACCCGGCCGCCGACAAGCGTTCCTGATAGTCGGCCCGCGACGCCGCGGCCGTCCGCGCCTGCTCGTCGTCGAGGGTGAAGACGGCCGAACGGTATTGGGTGCCGCGATCATTGCCCTGCCGCATGGTCTGGGTCGGATCGTGGTGCTCCCAGAACCGCCGCAGGATCGCGGCGTAGTCGATCACCCGCGGATCGAAGACCACCAGCACGGATTCGGTGTGACCGGTACGGCCCGAACAGGTTTCCTCATAGGTCGGGTTCGGGGTGTAGCCGCCCGCGTAGCCCACGGCCGTGCAGTACACGCCCTCCAATTCCCAGAACCCCTGCTCGGCGCCCCAGAAACAACCCATGGCCAGCACCGCGAGTTGCGTGCCCGCCGGAAACGGGGGTTTGAAGGAATGACCGCTGACGTAGTGCTTGCCGGGCACGACCAGCGGTTCGGAACGCCCGGGCAGAGCTTGCCCGGGAGTCACCATGGTCGGCTCCGGCAGTCGCAAGCGACCGACGAACTCGTCGTACCACGACATGACTCCAGGCTACGGGACGTGTAGGAGATATATCTGGGCCGGAATGCGGGGGCACGCAGCCCGGTTGCGAACGAGCGGGTGTACGAATGATGGTTGGGTGCGCCTCGGATCATGCCGAGGGCACGCGGCCCCCCGACACGGAAAGGGACATCGTGGCTGTTTACACGTTGCCAGAACTCGATTACGACTACAGCGCCCTGGAGCCCTTCATCTCCGGGCAGATCAACGAGATCCACCACACCAAGCACCACGCCGCCTACGTCGCGGGCGTCAACGCTGCCCTCGAGAAGCTGGAAGAGGCGCGGGCCAAGGACGACCACGCCGCCATCTTCCTCAACGAGAAGAACCTCGCGTTCCACCTCGGTGGCCACGTGAACCACTCCATCTGGTGGAAGAGCCTGTCCAAGGACGGCGGCGACAAGCCGGTCGGCGACCTGGCCTCGGCCATCGACGAGGAGTTCGGCTCCTTCGACAAGTTCGTCGCGCAGTTCTCCGCCGCGGCCAACGGCCTGCAGGGCTCCGGCTGGGCCTGGCTGGGCTACGACACCCTGGGCAACAAGCTGCTCACCTTCCAGCTCACCGACCAGCAGGGCAACGTGCCGCTCGGCATCATCCCGCTGCTCGGCCTGGACATGTGGGAGCACGCCTTCTACCTGCAGTACAAGAACGTCAAGGCCGACTACGTGAAGGCGTTCTGGAACGTCGTCAACTGGGCGGAGATCCAGGACCGCTACTCCAAGGCGGTTTCGCAGGGCAAGGGCCTGATCTTCGGCTGACGCCCCCTCATGCTTGCGGAGGCCCGCGAACCGGTCGGTTCGCGGGCCTTTCGGCATTTCAGGGGGCCGGGTGCTAGCACTCTTTGGTACTTGTGTGCCAGTTAGCTTCGGGTACAACCTGGTGTTCCCACTGGCAACACCGGGCACAGCCGCCCCCTGGGAAGTTCGGGAGGCACATCATGAGTGGTCAGATCGGCGTCATGCCCTTCCAGGCCCATGGTTCGCTGCAAGGATTCGTGATCTCCGGACGCTGGCCCGACTCCACCAAGGAATGGGCGCAACTGCTGGTACTGGCCGTGCGAGTGGCCGGATTGCCGGGCCTGCTGCCCACGTCGACGGTGTTCGGAGCACGGGAAGAGCTGCCCGACGACCCCGATCCGGCCATGGTGGGGCTGGTGATCGCGGAAGGGCCCGTACTCGGGGACGAAGCGTTGCAGCCCGGCAGATTTGCCGGACATGTGCCACCGGCCTTGATCATGTTGCATCCGCCGCGCGAAACGCGACCCTCGCTGCCCGAGTGCTCGGGCGCGGCCTCGGGCTGCCTGCTGCTGCCAGGCCTGCCACATCTGGGGCTGGAACACCGCGCGGCCTGGGTGGAGACCGATTCCGACGGTGCGGTGACCTCGATGGTTTCGCGAGTCGGGGTGGATCCGATCAGTGATCCCGACACCGCGGTTCTGGCTATGCTGCTGGCCGCGTAAGGGAACCCGAAACCTTCCGGCAGCATCGCCAAACTTATTGCGCCCATTGCGATTTGGACGACAGCGGTTTGCATGCGCCCGGTTTGCCGGAGTAAAGTTGCCCCCGAGCGAAGGGGAGTAGCCCCCAATCACGTCGTCGACATACTGATCCCCCGGGATCCGGCACGTGAACCGGAGTCTTCCGGTGGGCGAGACCTTCGGCCGACAAGAACCAAACCGATTTACCGGTGCGGTGTCGGCTGAAGCGCCCCCGCGTTCAGCCGACAGGCCGGAGACCTGGGAGCTGACTTCATGATCGCCACGATATTGCTGAGTTTCGGCGTGCTGTTCCTCGCCGAACTGGGCGACAAATCTCAGCTCATGGCACTGACCTTCGCGCTGCGCTACCACTGGTGGACCGTGCTGTCCGGCATCACCGTCGCCAGCGTGCTGGTGAACCTGATCGCGGTCGGCGTCGGCCACTTCCTCGGCGCGGCCCTGCCGACCGGTGTCATCTCGCTGTTCGCCGCCGCCACCCTGATCGGCGTCGGCCTCTGGACCCTGCGCGAGACCCTCTCGAACTCCTCGGACGCCGATGACGAGGTCGCGCCGCAGGTCAGGTCCCGGTCCGCGTTCCTGGTCGTGCTGTCGGCCTTCCTGCTCGCCGAGCTCGGCGACCGCACCATGTTCGCCACCATGGCACTGGCCACCAACAACAACTGGGTCGCGGTGTGGATCGGTTCGGTCGCGGGCATGGTGGCCGCGGGCGCGCTGGCCATCGTGATCGGCGTGACCGTCGGCAAGCACATCCCGGAGCGGATCATCGCGGTCTGCTCGGGCCTGCTGTTCCTGTACTTCGGTGCGCTCACCCTGCTCGAGGCCTTCGCGCACGGGCTGGGCACCCCGCTGGCCGCGCTGCTGTCGCTGGCGCTGCCCGCCCTCGCCGGCGGCGTGCTGCTGGTGCTGCGCCGGCGCGCCGGGACCCCGGCCGGTTCAGTCGCCGAGCACGTTGTCGCCGAACAGGTCCCCGCTGCGCCGCACGAGGTCCAGTAGCGGCGCGCGCAATTCGCGCAATCCCTCCGGGTCGCCGACCGCGATGCGCGCGGTGACCATCGAGCTCAGCGCGGCGACCAGGGTCTGACAGGCGAAACGCTGCGACTCGGTCTCGGCGCCCAGCACGTCGGCGACCATGGCCACGAAGGTTTCCTGCAGGTGGGTGCGTCGCGCGATGGCGTCCGGGCCCGCGGCGTACACCTCGACGAGAAACACCCGGGCGTAAGCCGGTTGGGCGGCCAGCGCCTCCAGATACGCGCCGAGCAGCCGTTCCATCCGTTCGGTGCGGGTCTCCCCGTCGAACTCGGCGCCGGTGGCCGCCAGGATGCCGGTCAGCATGAGTTCCGTGGCCCGCTCGTAGGCGGCCTCGAAACAGTCCTCCTTGGAACGGAATTGCTCGTAGAAGGTTTCACGGGAAACCCCCGCGCGCTTGATGACCGCGGCCACCGGCGTTCCGACATAACCGTTCTCGGCCATCGCCTCGGCCATGGCGGCCAGGATGCGGTCGCGCTGGGCGGCCACCACGTGCTCCCGGGGCAGGCCGTGCCGGCCTCGGGGTAGTTGGCGGGTTGCCGATTCGGTCATACGCGGGACTCCAGGTGGCCTCGGTCGTTCAGGCGAGCTTTCTCATTCTGCGGGGCCGGGCCGGTTGCTCGGTGGTGAACCCCGTTGGTTCCGTATCGGCGATGGCCAGTCCACTCGCTACACCCCGGCGCAGCGAGAAGTCGATCAGGTGCTGGGTGAGCGGGCGGCACCACAGCGCCATGCTCACCCAATACGGCGAGACGATGTGGCGGGAACGGCGGGCCAGCGCCCGCTCACAGGCGTCGATGGCCGGGCCCAGCGGGGCGACGCCGGAGACGGTGGACCGGCCCAGAATGCTGCGGGCGGCCTCGGTGCCGAAGCCGCGGCTGGTCATCTCGGTGTCGAGTTCGGCGAAATAGGCCATGCCCACTTTGGCCCCGGTGTGCCGCAATTCGATGCGCAGAGTGTCGCCGAGCGCCTCGACCGCGGCCTTCGAGGCGCTGTACGCCCCGGCCAGGGGCAGATGGATGGCGGCGGCCAGCGAGGAGACGATCAGGATGTAGCCGCCCGGGTGCGCGATGTGCGGTCCGGCGGCGCGCATCGTGTAGTAGACGCCCAGCACATTGACGGCGAGGGTCTCCTCGAGCACGGTCGGGTCGCCGCCGAGCAGGGACAGCTGCCGGGCGATGCCCGCGTTGCAGACCACCGCGTCCAGGCCGCCCAGTTCCGCGGTCAGCGAGTTCACCACCCGTTCCACCTGGGCCGGGTCACCGATATCGCAGTACCGCCAGGGCGCGTCGCCGCATTCGCTCGCGACCTGGGCCAGCAGCGTCTCCTCGATGCCGAGCAGCGCGACGTGCGCCCCGTGCGCGTGCAGCTGACGGGCGAGCGCGGCCCCGATGCCGCGGGCCGCGCCCGTGATCAGGATGCGTTTGCCGGCCACGCGCGGGATCCGGCGGCGGAAACCACGGCGATGACCGACCGTGCTGGCGTTCATGAGCTGAAAATACCACTTCGACGAACACCCGTGTTCGCAAATCTCGAGAGCCTGTTGTGTAGGCCCGCACACAGTCCCGCTAGGGTGCCTATTGACGGATGGCCAGCGAGAGGGCCGTCCCTTGTCGAGAGGACCAAACCGTGGAGATTTCGGGCTCCGCCGCCATTGTCACCGGAGGTGCTTCCGGTCTGGGTGCGGCCACCGCCAAGCGTTTCGCCGATGTCGGCGCGACCGTGTTCGGCCTGGATCTGGCTCAGTCCATCGAGCGTGCGGGTGACAATGTCCCGGCCGGCGTCACCCTCATCCCGACCGACGTCACCAGCGGTGACGAGGTGGCCGCCGCGGTCGCCAAGGTCGTGGAATCCGGTGTGCCGCTGCGCATCGTCGTCAACTGCGCCGGCGTGGGCTGGGCGGGACGCATCCTGTCCAAGAACGGCCCGCACGACCTCGAGCTGTTCCGCACGGTCATCACCGTGAACCTGCTCGGCTCCTTCAACGTCATGCGCCTGGCCGCCGACGCCATCGCCAAGACCGATCCGGTCGACGAGTACGGCTCGCGCGGCGTCATCATCAACACCGCCTCGGTCGCGGCCTTCGAGGGCCAGATCGGGCAGATCGCCTACTCCGCCTCCAAGGGCGGCGTCGCCGGCATGACCATCCCGGCCGCGCGTGACCTCGCGCAGTTCGGCATCCGCGTGAACACCATCGCGCCCGGCATCATCGACACCCCGATGCTCGCCGGCGTCACCGAGGAGTACCGCAAGGGCCTCGAGTCCGGCGTGCCGTTCCCGTCCCGCCTCGGTCGCCCGGACGAGTACGCGCAGCTCGCGCAGTACATCACCGAGCACGACTACTTGAACGGCGAGACCATCCGTATGGACGGCGCCCTCCGTATGGCTCCGCGCTAACCGCTGTGAACAACACAAGGCCCGCACCGGAATCCGGTGCGGGCCTTGTTATTTCACGTGTGGGGAGCGGGGTGCGACCCCGCGGCCTCCCTTAGTGCGGGCGAACAGCGGCCGCCTGGGGGCCCTTCTTGCCCTCGGTGATCTCGAACGAGACCGCCTGGCCCTCCTCGAGCTGACGGTAGCCGTTGCCCTCGATCTCCGAGTAGTGGACGAAAACGTCGGGGCCGTCCTCGCGGGCGATGAAGCCGTAGCCCTTCTCCGCGTTGAACCACTTGACGGTGCCCTGAACCATTACCTTCTCCTGACGAGGTGTTTCTTTTTATTGCGTGGGCGTCGCGGCTGCGACACCCGGGTCGATCAGAAGGCGGCTTGCAACTTGACTGGCAAGGTGAAGCAACGCCCGCACACTGTTCCGCGCGAGCATGTTGAAACACGAACACGAAAAACTTACGACCAAGACATACAACGTACGCCCCGGCCGCTAGTTCCCGGAAATCACCGAGCATGCGCACCGTCACATCTCGACCCGGCTGAGCATGACCGATTCCCGCTCGCTATGGATCGGGAACGTAGCGGCGACGCCGCCACGACCCGATCCGGCGCGCCAGGTCAGAGCGTGCGGGTGAGCCGATCGGCGAGGATCCGGGCGAAGTGCGCCGGGTCCTTCAACTCCCCGCCCTCGGCGAGAACCGCCGTGCCGTAGAGCAATTCGGCCGTCTCGGTGAGGGCGAGCGGCTTGTCCTCGTCGCCGGACACCTGCGCGTACGCGTCGCGCAGACCCGTCACCAGAGCGTGGTCCGGGTTCAGTTCCAGGATGCGCTTGCTGTGCGGCAGCTCCTGGCCGGAGGCGCGGTACATGCGTTCCAGCATCGGAGTGAAATCGAACACATCGCCGACGATGCAGGCCGGGGAGGTGGTGAGCCGGTTGGTCAGACGCACCTCCTTGACCTCCGCGTCGAGGGTCTGCTGGAGCCAGCCGAGCACGCCGGAGAAGTCCTTCTCCTGCTGTTCGCGCAGCTGCTCGGAGGCCTTCTTCTCGTCCTCGGTCTCGAGGTCGACCTCGCCCTTGGCGATGGAGACGATCGGCTTGCCCTCGAACTCGGTGACCGAGCCGACCCACATCTCGTCGACCGGGTCGGTCAGCACCAGCACCTCGAGACCCTTGCCCCGCAGCGCCTCCATGTGCGGCGAGTTCTCGATCTGCTGCCGGGACTCGCCGGTCATGTAGTAGATCGCCGACTGGGTCTCGGGCATGCGCTCGACATACCCGGCCAGCGTGGTCAGTTCGCTCTCGGAGTGCGTGGACGCGAACGACGAGACGCCCAGGATGGTCTCGCGGTTGTCGGCGTCGGAGAGCAGGCCCTCCTTGAGCACCCGGCCGAACTCGCGCCAGAACTCCTGGTACTTGGCCTGGTCCTCGGCGTTCTTCAGATC
The DNA here is from genome assembly GCF_050955695.1 of Nocardia sp. CA-136227. NCBI lineage: Bacteria > Bacillati > Actinomycetota > Actinomycetes > Mycobacteriales > Nocardiaceae > Nocardia > Nocardia sp. CA-136227. The sequence continues at coordinate 71,180 of NZ_CP192081.1, read as the reverse complement.
CTTGACCGTGGACAGCACCTTCTTCACCAGGCGCTTGCGGATCATCTGGATCTGGCGGTCCTGCTGCAGGATCTCGCGGGACACATTGAGCGACAGGTCCTGTGCGTCGACCACGCCCTTCACGAAGCGCAGATACTCCGGCATCAGCTCTTCGCAGTTGTCCATGATGAACACCCGGCGCACGTAGAGCTGCACGCCGCGCTTGTGCTCGCGGGTGAACAGGTCGAACGGCGCGTGCGAGGGAATGAACAGCAGCGCTTGGTATTCGAAGGTGCCCTCGGCCTTCATCGGGATGATCTCGAGCGGATCGTCCCAGGCGTGGGCTACGTGCTTGTAGAACTCCGTGTACTCCTCGTCGGTGACCTCGCTGCGCGGGCGGGTCCACAACGCCTTCTGGGAGTTCAGGGTCTGGGTCTCGACGATGGTCTTCTCGACCTTGTCCTCGCCGTCGCCCTCCATGACGGTGCGCTCGACATCCATCCGGACCGGCCAGGCGATGAAGTCCGAGTACTTCTTGATGATCTCGCGGAGCTTCCACTCCTGCGTGTAGTCGAAGAGGTGATCGTCCTCGTCGGCCGCCATCAGGTGCAGCGACACCGCGGTGCCCTGCGGGGCGGTGTCGAGTTCCTCGATCGTGTAGGTGGGGCTACCGGCCTCCGATTCCCAACGGGTACCGGTGGTTTCGCCCGCCTTGCGGGTGGTCAGGGTGACCTTGTCGGCCACCATGAAGGTCGAGTAGAAGCCGATGCCGAACTGGCCGATCAGCTCCTCGGCCTGCTGGTCGCCCGCCTTGGCCTCCAGCAGCTGCTGACGCAGCGCGGCGGTGCCCGACTTGGCGAGGGTGCCGATCAGGTCCACCACCTCGGCGCGGGACATGCCGATGCCGTTGTCGCGCACGGTGAGCACGCGGTTGTCGCGGTCGACCTCGAGCTCGATGTGCAGATCCGAGGTGTCGGCGTGCAGGTCCTTGTCGCGGAAGGTCTCCAGGCGCAGCTTGTCCAGCGCGTCGGAGGCATTGGAGACCAACTCCCGCAGGAAGGTGTCCTTGTTCGAATACACCGAGTGGATCATCAGCTCCAGCAGCTGATGGGTCTCGGCCTGAAACTCCAGGTGTTCGACGTGTTCGGTCACGACGCGATATTACGACGGTCGAAGTCGGCGATGGCGGGAACCTCGGCGTCCGCGCGGTCGGTCATCCAATCCCGCAGTACCTGTGTGGCGCGGCAGTCGTCCTCGTTGTACTCGAAAATGCGGGTGCGCTGCGACAGGTCCGGTTCGCCGCCGTCGTAGGCGACGGCCAGGCGGTACCAGGCCATCGACGCCTCGCCGCCGGCCTCCGCGTCACGCCAGTGGAAGCCCGCGACCGGCGCGATCTTCTTGAGGCCCTTGCCGTTCGGGCAGATGAACTGCTCCGACACCGCCTGAAACATGTCCACCCACTGCGGCCCGTCCACGAACCGCTGCACCTCCCGCTCGGTGGGGATGCCGGGGCGGCCCGCGAACCGGCGCGCCGACTCGTAGAGCCACTTGTCCTCGGCGGTGCGCGAATAGCAGTAGGCGGCAAAGGATTTACCGTCGGCGGCGGCCTGCGCGCGCACGCCCATCAGCCAGGTCCAGAACTCCGCGAAGGAGCGGCCCTCGTCCTCGGTGGGCAGCGGATCCCAGGTGACGAACGGGCGGTACACGCCATCGAGCAGGGTGCCCCACAGGTAGGCGCCGTGCTCCTGGAAGCTCTCCAGGTCCACGTCCACCTCGACATCGGCGCGGGTCACCCGCACCCGGTCCACCCGGCGGACCAGCGGCGCGCCCGTCGCCCAGGCGCGGGCGGTGACCACGGCCTCGGTGAACGGCTCGTACTGCCAGTCGTCCGGGTCGTCGCCGCTCCAGGCGGCCAGCTCGTCGATGGTCTCGACGCCGTGGCGGCGCAGCACCTCCGCGCGCGAGCCCGGGGCCACCAGACTCACGTCACGGTGGTCGGCCAGCCACTGCCCACAGCTGCGGCCACCCTCCTCGGGGGCCCGGCCCCACCAGGGGCACTGACGGCATTCGGGGACTTTCGAAGGGACGGTGGGGAGTTCGCCGCGCACCACCGCGATGCGGTCGGCGTAGCGGATGTCGTAGTCGTCCAGCAGCAGGGCCAGGTCGTGCACCAGGATGCGGTCGAAGTGGTAGCCGATGGCGCCGCCGGTCAGGCTCGGGCTGGCCAGGCCGTGCCGCTGCAGCATGCGGTACAGGTGCGCGAGGCGCTGGAGGTCGCGCGGCTGCGGCCGGGTGCGGACGTGCCTGTCCTCCTGGGGATTCCACTCGTACAGGCCGCTGGTCACCGGGTGGTGGTCGGCCGGGTCCGGCTGGCGGGGGTCGGTCACCTTGTGGTTCACCACGATGACCGGGCGGTATCCGCCGCGATCGGTGTCGCGCCACAGGATTTCGCAGCCGCCGCGACGGCCGGTGTCGGCCTCCTGCGGCAACAGCCCGCCCCAGATGCGGTCGGCGCCCGCGGCCATGGCGGCCATGGTGGCGGCGGCCCGCGCGGTCGCGGGCTGCTTGGGATCGATCACCGTCCAGCTCTCGGGCGCCGCGGCGACCAGGGTGTCGCGCACCTGAGATCTGTGCGCGGCCGCCGCTTCTCGTCGCTGTTGCACGCCGGCGTCCTCGGCGACTCCGGTCAACACGCCCGGATGGGTGGCGTCCAGGAAAAGCCGGTGCCGGCACCCGATCAGCGCGCGCGCGTCCACGAACGCCGTCCGCTCGCCATGGTCACCGATACCCGAATACACGCCAGTCAGTATGGCCTCATCCCCCGACAGGGTCGGCGGGCCGCCCTGTTTCCGCCAGGCGCTCGCTCCGGCGGGAACCCACCCGTTAGGGTGATTCGCACACTGCGTTTCATGGGCGGACAGGCATTTCCCCCGGCCCTGTACTGCCATGGCGAACCAGCATGACGGAGGCCATCAATGGGGTTGTTCACCAAGCGCAAGAAGCGGGTCAGCCGCCGAGCCGAGGCGAAAGCCCTCAAGCACAAGGCCGGCATGGAGGCCAAGCTCGGGGCGCGCAACGAGCGCAAGCGCAACCGCGCCGAGGCGCGCACGCAGCAGCAGGTCGCCAAGGCCGAGATCGCGAAGCTGCAGGCCGAGGAGAAGGCCGCCGAGAAGGTGGCCGCCCGCGCCGAACGGGACCCGTTCAGCGCTGCCTCGATCCGCAAGTACCTCGGCGTGGCCCGGATCCTGGTGCCGGTGCTGGCGCCGCTCGCCTACCGCGGTGCCACCTTCGTGCGCGGGCAGCTCGACACCCGCCGCGCCCAGCAGCTCGGCGTCGGCCTGGACCAGCTCGGCGAGTTCGCCGGGCCGGGCGCCAAGCTGCAGGCCCGGATCGCGGGCGTGGAGTCGACGCTGGCCGAGATCGAGGCCAAGCACACCGACACCGAGACCAAGAAGTTCGTGGCCGCCAGCCGCGACCGGCTCGACAGCCTGTCCGCGGCGGTCCGCACCGCCGCCCAGATGCCGGTGCCGCGGCGCCGTGCGGTGCACGCCTCGATCTCCAACGAGCTCTCCGGCATCGAGGCCGACGTGCTCAACCGGCTCGGCGTGCGCTGAGTCACCCATGAGCTCGGTGCGCGGCGGATCGGCCGGGGTGGCCATGGCCGCCCTGGCGGTCGGCGCGCACGGGTTCGCGGGCGGCGGCTACCCCGGCACCTCCGGGCTGATGCTGCTGATGCTGGCGGCGGCCGCACTCGGGGCGATCGCCGCCGTGCTGCGGCCGCCCGCCGCGCTGCCGCTGCTCATGCTGGCGGGCCAGCCCGTCTGCCACGTCGCGCTGAGCGGCCTGGTGCAGCACGGGCACGCCGCGCGGGCAATGGAATTCACCACGCACGGGCCGATGGTGTTCGCGCACGCGGTCGCGGGCCTGGTCTGCGCGTTCGGGATCCTGGTCGCCGAGCGGCTCTACGAACTGATCTCCCGGGCCGTCCGGGTGGCGCTCACCCGCCCGGCCGGACCGCCCGCGCGTGTCGCGCGGCTGCGCCCGGCGCACCACTCCCCTACTTCGAAAACCCTTCTCGCACTGGGCGCGGCCGGACCGCGCGCGCCCCCGGTCACGGTGTAACCCCGCTCCGTAACTTCCCGTAACCATTGTCAGAGAAGGCATTACATCCATGAACACCTCTCTTTCGCGTGCCCTGATCACGTCGGCGGCCGCCGCGGGGCTGCTGCTGTCCGGCGCGGGCATCGCCGCCGCGCATGTGGTGGTCGACGCTCCCGGCGCTACCCAGAAGGGCTACACGGTCGCGACCTTCCGGGTGCCGACCGAGTCCGATACCGCTTCCACCACCAAGGTTTCGGTGACGCTGCCGAATCTGAAGAGCGCGCGCACCGAGCCGATCGCCGGTTGGACCGCCAAGGTCGAGAAGAACGCGCAGGGCCAGGCCGTGTCGGTCACCTGGACGGCCGATCCCGGCAACCCGGGCGTGGCGCCGGGGCAGTTCCAGCGCTTCGCGGTCTCCCTCGGGCCGCTGCCCGAACAGGCGAAGGTCAGCTTCAACGCCAGCCAGACCTACAGCGACGGCAAGGTCGTGGACTGGAACCAGCCCGCGAACGCCGACGGCACCGAGCCCGAGCATCCGGCCCCCACCCTCACCCTCGCCAAGGGCACCGGCCACGATGACGACGCGCCCGCCGCCGACGCGGACAAGGGCGACAAGGCCACCGACGACACCGCCCGCTGGCTCGGCGGCGTCGGCCTGGCGCTCGGCGCGCTGGGCGCGGCGCTCGGCCTGGGCAGCGTCATCCGGGGACGGCGGTCATGAGCCGCAAGGTCGCCGGTCTGATCACCGGCCTGCTGGTCGCCCTGTTCGCGTTGCTCGGCGGCGGTGTGGCGGGCGCGCACTCGGCCGTGGTGGGTTCCACCCCGGAGAACGGCGCGCAGATCGACACCTCCCCCGCGACGGTCAGCGTCACCTTCAACGAGAGCCTGCAGCCCGCCTACCCGTCCATGACGGTCACCGGGCCGGACGGCAATCTGTGGTCGAAGGGGCAGCCGAAGGTGGACGGCGCGACGCTCAGCGTCGAGGTCGGTGAGCTGGGTCCGGTGGGCGAGTACAAGATCGCCTACCGGGTCACGTCCGCCGACGGGCACCCGGTCAGCGGCACCCGGTCGTTCACGCTCACCAAGGCGGGCAACGGAACTCCGGGCCCGAAGTCGGACGCCGGCGCCAAGTCGGGCGGCTCCGACGGCGGGGTGCCGCTGTGGATCTTCATCGTGTGTGCGGTGGTGCTGTTCGGCGGCGGCCTGGCCTTCGCGCTGTTGGGTGGACGGGGTAAGCGGCGCTCGTGAACCGGCCCGGCCGCATCGATCGTCGCCGGGAGCGCGGGACGACCGGCGGTGGCAGCTCACCGAGATGGCTACTGCTGCTGGTCATTCCTGCCGCCCTGGCCGGGGCCGGGCTGGCCTGGGCGCTGGCCGCCGAGGATCCGGTGCAGGCCGAGGCCCCGGTCCGGGTGCTCGCGGACTGCGCGGGGGCGACCGTGCTGGGGCTGGCGGCGCTGCCGCGGCTCTCGGACCGGTTGACCCCACACTGGCGGGCGCTCACCGTGGCCGCCGCCGCGTGGGCGGTCATGGAATTCGCCATGCTCGTGCTGGAAGCCGCGGAGGTGCAAGGGATTCGGGCGCGGCGGCTGAGCGGGACCCAGTTCGGCGACTATCTCGCGCACGTGAGCGGCGGGCAGATCGGAATCGCGCTGCTCATCGGGACCGGGGTGGTGGCGGCCTACAGCGCCTTCGGTTTCCGGCGACCGGATCCGGCCACCGCGGATCTGGTGCTGGTCTTCACCGCCGTGACGCTGGCGCTGCGGCCGATCACCGGGCACATGTCGCAGCAGACCTTCGGGTCGGTCCTGGCGGCGGTGCACGCGCTGGCCGCGGCGGCCTGGTTCGGACTGCTGCTGGCGCTGGCGATGACCGTGCGCACCCGCGGCGAATGGGCGGCGCTGCTGCCGAAGTACTCGAATCGGGCGCTGCCGCTGGTGGTCACGGTGGCCGTCACCGGGCTGGTGAACGGGCTGGTGCGGATCGGCGGGGTCAGTCCCCTGGTGACCACCGGGTACGGGCGGATCCTGCTGGCGAAGACGGTGCTGGTGGCGGTGCTGATCGGGCTGGGCTGGTGGTGGCGGCGCGGCTGGGTGCCGAAGGCCGCCGATCACCGGATGACGGCGGAGCAGTCGCTGCGGCGCGCGATTGTGGAAGTCCTGGTGATGGCGCTAGTGTTCGGGTTGGCCGCGACGCTGGCAGTGACCGCGTGATAGATGGCATGCATCACAACCCCTGCGACAAAAACTAGAACACGTTACAGTTGCGCCCATGACAGAAGTCAAGATCGTCGCGGATTGCGCCGCCTCGGCCGAATCCGCCTTCGCCTATGTCAACGATTACCGGCATCTGCCGAAATTCATCAATGAGATCAGCGCCTTCACGCCGCTGACCGAACAGATCGAGGGCGTGGACGCCACCTTCGACGGCACCATTCAGCTCGGGCCGATCGCGCTGCACTCCACCATCAAGATCGTGCGGCACGAGCCCGGATACGCCATCGCGGTGAAATCCATCAAGGGCTTCGAAATCGAATCCACCTTCCTGTTCCACGACAAGGGCGCCGAATCCTGCACCATCGACGCCATCGTCGACTATCGGGTTCCCGGCGGCCTGGCGGGCAAGATCCTCGGCAAGACCATCGAGCCCTTCGTGAAGCTCGCGGTGAAGAGCTCCACCGGCAACCTGGTCAGCCAGGTCTCGGCCTTCCACGCCGAGCGCACCGGCGCCGAGCCGGACCGCACCAACGCCTGATCCAGTCCACGGGTCGTCAGAGCCGCCGACCCCCCGCGGTTGTCCGCCGCGCGCTCCCTGAGGGATCCTGGGCGCATGTCCGAACGCACCACCCCCAGCCCGCTGCAGCGCCTCGGCTACATCTGCGGCCGGCCCCTCCCGCCGTCCATGCGGGACTGGGTGCTTCGTGACCTCACCGGACCCGGCGCCACCCGCCGCTACCTGCTGCGGATCCTGATCCCGATCATCCCGGTGCTGTGCCTGTTCCTGCTCATCCCCGGCCCGCTGTGGATGGGCCTGGCCATGATGGCCCTGCTGTATCTGCCGCTGATCTACTTCACCGCGGCCCTCACCTACGTCTTCCGCCGCAATCGGCTCATCAAGAACGGCCTGGACCCCGCCCTGGCCGACGCCGACCGCCGCGCCCGCGAGGCCGCCGACCGCACCGCCTACGAACAGCGCCACGGCCGCGCCTGACCCTGTGTCCCCGGTCTCGATTCGAACCCCCCGACCGCCGCGAGGAATACGCTCGAAGGCAGTGATAATCGGCTTCGGGTTCGATGGAGAACCAGATGGAACCTCAATGGGCGGCACCGCAATTCCTGGCGAGTGATGCTGATCGGGAACACGCGATCGAGGCGCTGAAACAGAGTTTTCAGGCCGGGCGGATCACGGTCGAGGAATTGTCCGAACGCATCGGGCACGCGCTCACCGCGCGGACCTGCGGGGAAATCGACCGGGTGATGAGCGGATTGCCGTGGCAACCGGTCACCCCGATGCGATATCCCGCGTATTACGCGCCCTATCCGCCGCCGCCCGCGCGGTCGAAGGGCATGGGGATCGCCGCGTTCGTGCTCGGAGTGTTCGGCTTCCTGTGCGGATTCACCGCGGTCCCGGCGGTGGTGCTGGGCCTGGTCGCGCTCACCGTCGAACCCGAACGCCGCGACGATCGGGGATTCGCGATCGCGGGGCTCGCGGTGGGCGCGATGTGGATGCTGGTCTTCGGGTGGATCTACTTCAGCTGACCGCTCGCTCGAAGGCCAGCAGGTCGGCCTCGGTCTGGCGGAACAGCCAGTAGTCGCCGAGGAAGCCGAGCACGCCCGCCACACACAGGCCGTAGAGCGGGACCAGCACCAGCGCCACCTCCCCCGTGTCGAGGAACATCAGGCTGGCGATCACCCCGACCAGCGGAATCGCCACGGCGACCGCCAGATAGCGGGTGCAGCGGCGGCCCAGCGCGCGCAGCGCGTCCCGATCCTCGGCCGTCTCGCCGTGGGTGAGCAGCCGCGGATAGAAACAGCGCACGATGAAGAAGGTCACCACGAAGAACGGGTAGGCGACCGCGATCGCACCCGAAACCAGCAGCGTCGCGACCAGATTCGCGATCCGGCCCGGCGACAGGTCGGTGAGGACGACCAGCGACACCGCCGACACCACGGCCGCCAGCACCCACCACACGAAGGCCAGCAATGCCACCCGGTCACCGTTCTTCAACGTGTCCCGGCGGGCCAGCGACAGGGCCGCGGAATCGTAGGTGCGGCCCCGGCGCAGACCACGCCACACGATGAAGGCCCGGCGGCACAGATAGTTGGTGACCACGATGGCCGCGGGCGTCGAGATCAATACCAGCGCATTGCCGACCACCTGCAACCGCGCCCGCTCCTCGGGCGTGAACCACAGCGCCCACAGCGGATGGTTGTGCAGATTCGCGTAGGTCATGCCGAGCGCGTCGCCGACCAGGCTGGCCACCGTGATCAAGGCCAGCAGCGACCACGGACCGACCCGGGCCCGCCAGCTGTGCTCGGGCGGATCCACCAGATCGCGGGCCCGCTCGTCCAGGCACAGCTCCAGCTGCTGGGCCAGGGCCGCGCCGTCCGCCCAGCGGTTCTCGCGGTCGGGGGCCAGGCATTTCAGCAGCACCCGGCGCAGGGTCGCCGGGCAGTCGGACGGCAGCGCCTCGAGATGGACCGGATCCACCTCGTGGCGGCGCAGTCGCAGCATGCGCTCGAGCGAGGACTCCGAATCGCCCGCGCTGGTCTCGTCGTCGAAGGGGCGGTGGCCGGTGAGCAGTTCCCACAGCACCACCCCGAGGGCGTAGACATCGCTGCGCCCGTCCAGCGCCTCGGCCGTCTCCGGCAGGTGCGGATGGCAGGCGGCCAGCTGTTCCGGGGACATGTAGGCCAGGGAGCCGCCGAAGTAGGCCAGCGGACTCGCGCCCGCCACGTGGGTGCTGAAACTGATGTTGAAGTCCGCCAGCTTCGGGCTGCCGTCCGCGGTGAGCAGCACGTTGGCGGGCTTGATGTCCCGGTGCAGGACGCCGTTGGCGGAGGAGTAGTCCAGCGCGCGGGCCAGCCGGGCGCCCAGCCACGCAACGGTTTCCGGCCAGGTCCGCTCCGCGTGCTCGGTGCGCGTGGCGGATTCGCCGGGCACCAGGCCGCCCTTGTCGCGCATGGCGGCGTTGACGGCCTCCAGCAGGATGCCGCCGTTCCGTTCGGCCGGTTCCCGGGAACGCACCAGCCCCAGCACCTTCGACAGCGTGCCGCCCGGAAGGTACTGCATGTAGAGCAGTTTCAATTCCCGGTCGGCCAGCAGCCGCTGATCGAAGACGCGCACGATGTGTTCGTGGTCGAGCTGGGCCAGGGTTTCGGACTCGGTGCCGTGGTTCTGCGAGATCTTCACCGCGACCAGGCGTTGCATGGATCGCTGCCGGGCCAGGAAGACCCGGGCGAAGGCGCCCGCGCCCAGTTCCACCAGCAGATCGAAGTCGTCCATCCGGTCGCCGACCTCGATGCCCTCCAGCGCGTGCTGAGCCTGCGGGCGGGCGATCAGGGTGCTGCGGTAGTCGTGCTCGGCCCATTCGGTGGGAGCCGCCTCGGTCGGGTAGCAGCTGATGTCGAGGGCGATGCCGGAGCGCTCGAGCGCGTGGAACTCCTCGTAGGCCAGGTCCGGGGGCAGTGGGCCGGAACGCAATTCGTCGAACTCGCCGCGGTATTCGGCCAGGCGTTTGGGGAAGTCGTAGCGGATCCAGCGGTATTCGAGGTCCACCTTGATCAGTTCGATCAGCGCGACGCGACGCAGTTGCGGCGCGCGCGGCAGGAATTCGACCAGGTTCGGCGGGGCGCCCGCAGCCTCCCAGGCGGCCTGGAACCCAGCGATGGTCGACGCCAGCAGAGATCGGATCTCGTCGACGCCATCGGAGTCGATCACCGGTTCCACGTACATGCCTCCCCCGACCTGGATTCACCGGGTGGTCGCCAGTATGCGCCCGAGAATCCGACTGAGCGGTTGATTCATTCCTGTAGATAGATCGCGGAGCGAGCGCGGAGCGCATCACCCCCGGCTCGGGGCAGCCGGCCGGAGCCCCCGCACGGCCGGTCGCGGAGCACTATTGTCGCGGTATGAGTGAGCAGTTCCCGGAACGGATCTGGGGTTCCCGTACCAACCTGCTGTCCCGGCTGGCCAGCCCGTTCGCCGCCACCAAACTCGGATCGCTGGTCATCCGCAAGCTGACCCCGCTCGATCGCCGGGTGATCGAACGCAGCGGCGGCAAATACACCGTCCTGGGCCCGATCGGCGCGCCCGTCATCCTGCTCACCACCGTCGGCCGCAAGTCCGGCGCACCCCGCACCACCCCGCTGCTCTACGTGCACGACGGCGACATCCTGTACGTGATCGGCTCCAACTTCGGCCAGGCCCACCACCCCGCCTGGACCGCGAACCTGCTCGCCAACCCGGCCGCCGAGGTCGCCATCGCCGGGCAGCACCTGCCCGTCACCGCCGCCCTGGTCACCGACGAGGACCGCAAGCGGGTGATCTTCGAACGCTTCGAGGAGACCACCGAGGCGTACACCGCCTACCGCAATCGCACCGGCCGTGACTTGCGGATATTCGCCCTGACAAGATAGTTCTCGTGACCGAATCAACGAACGTAGTGGCAACCGCCGACCTAGCCGACGAGATCGGCCCCGAGATCCGAAGCTGCGACACCCAGTTCATTCAGTTCGGTGGCCGCGACACCTTCGCCGGCCGCATCGTGACCATCAAGACCTTCCAGGACAACCTGCTGGTCAAGCAGACCCTCGGCGAGCCCGGCGCGGGCCGCGTGCTGGTCGTCGACGGCGGCGGCAGCATCCACACCGCGCTGGTCGGCGACATCATCGCGGGCCGCGGCGTGGACAACGGTTGGGCCGGCGTCGTCATCAACGGCGCGGTCCGGGACTCCGCCGTGCTACGCACCATGCCCATCGGCATCAAGGCGCTCGGCACCAACCCGCGCAAGAGCACCCAGAAGGAGGGCAACGCCGAGAAGGACGTCACGGTCGAATTCGGCGGCGTCAGCTTCGTCCCCGGCGACATGCTCTACAGCGACCATGACGGCGTCGTGGTTCGCAGCGAAGACTAGGCCGACTCTCGGGAAGCTCTCAGCGGCTGGAGCCCGGAACCCCCGACAATGGGAACCCGTGTGCCTTCAGCCGCTGGTGACCCGAGCCTTGTGCCCGGCCAACGCCACCACATCCCCGGCGTGTAGCTGCCGTCCGCGGCGCAGCTCCACCTCGTCGTTGACACGTACCAGGCCCTGGGCGATAACGGTCTTGGCTTCCGAACCCGAATCGATGAGGTTCGCCAGCTTCAGGAACTGGCCGAGTCGAATGACCTCGTCCTCGATCGGGACATCGAATGGATCCGACATGGGATACATCCTCACCCGCGACCGCCGCGAGACCAAACCGCGCCCCCGCCACCGGCCGCCACGCGGCGGTGACCGCCACCGGCCGCACCGCGGTTTCCCCCACCAGCCGCACCGCGGCGACGAGACACGAACCGGGTTCTGAGTGCACATGGGTACGGGCAACATTCACACTGGTGCGGTGACTTCCACGCAGGACCGGCCGCACCCCGACTCCGACCACAGACCGGAGCCGCGGTCCCCGGAGGTGCCGCACCGTGGGCACGGCCGGTTGCGGGAGCTTCCGCACCTCGCCGGCACCGCGCTCGGCATCTTCTCGGTCCTCTGCTTCGCCTGGAGCATCTCGCCCGGGCTGCGCTACCTGACCACACACCTGCGCCACTTCGTCGACACCTACTACTTCGACGCACCCGACACCTCGCTGGTGTGGGCCCTGGTCATCGGCCTGCTGGCGGGCGCGACCGCCAGCCGCAAGCGCATCGCCTGGTGGCTGCTGGTCGCCTATATGGCGGCCTTCGCGCTCGCCAACGCCCTCGACTTCGCCTCCGAGGGCGACATCAACGCCCTGGTGGCGTTGATCATCCACGTCGCGGTGATCGGCGTCCTGATCGCGTCCTGGTCGGAGTTCTACACCCACGTGCAGCAGGGCGCGGTGTGGCGGGCGCTGGGCGTGCTCGCGGGCGGACTGGCCGTGGGCAGCCTCGCCGGATGGGGTCTGGTCGAACTGTTCCCCGGCAGCCTGCCCGACCACACCGAGCGCGCGCTGTGGGCGGTGTCGCGGGTGACCGCCACCATCCTGGTCTCCAACGAGGACTTCGACGGGCATCCGCCCCATCCGGTGAACCTGCTGCTCGGCCTGCTCGGCGCCATCGCGCTGCTGGCCGCGGTGATCACCCTGTTCCGGTCGCAGCGCTCCTCCAACGCGCTGACCGGACTCGACGAATCCGCGCTGCGCGGGCTCATCGAACGCTCCGACGTCGAGGACTCGCTCGGCTACTTCGCCACCCGCCGCGACAAGGCCGTGGTGTTCGCGCCGAGCGGCAAGGCCGCCATCACCTATCGCGTCGAGCTCGGCGTCTGCCTGGCCTCCGGCGACCCGATCGGGCCGAAGGAGGCGTGGCCGCACGCCATCGACGCCTGGCTCCGGCTCACCGACCAGTACGGCTGGGCCCCCGCGGTGATGGGCGCCAGCGAGCTCGGCGCCACCGCCTACCGGCGGGCCGGTCTGTCCGCGCTGCGCCTGGGCGACGAGGCCATCCTCGAGACCCGTACCTTCTCCCTCGCCGGACCCGATATGAAGCCGGTCCGGCAGGCCGCCAATCGTCTTGCCAAACAAGGCATCACGGTGCGGGTGCGCCGCCACAAGGAGATCTCCCTCGAGGAGATGCAGGACGTCATGCGGCGCGCCAACGAATGGCGCGACACCGAGACCGAACGCGGCTTCTCCATGGCCCTGGACCGGCTCGGCGACCCGCTCGACGGCGACTGCCTGCTCGCCGAGGCGGTCGCGCCCAACGGGCAGGTGCTCGGCATGCTGTCGTTCGTGCCGTGGGGCCGCACCGGCGTCTCCCTCGACCTCATGCGCCGCGACCGCACCGGCCCCAACGGGCTGATGGAACTGATGATCTCGCGGCTCGCCCTCACCTCCGACCAGTACGGCATCACCCGGATCTCGTTGAACTTCGCGGTCTTCCGCGCGGTCTTCGAGGAGGGCGGCCGGATCGGCGCCGGACCGGTGCTGCGGCTGTGGCGCGGCGTGCTCATGTTCTTCTCACGCTGGTACCAGCTCGAGGCGCTGTACCGCTCCAATGTGAAGTACCAGCCCGAATGGGTGCCGCGGTTCTCCATGTTCGAGGAACGCCGCCACCTGCTGCGGGTCGCCACCGCCAGCGCGCTCGCCGAGGGCTTCCTGCCCCGCTTCGGCCGCGAACACGACGCCTCCGCCCACACCGGTCTGCGGCCCTCGGTGCCCGCCGGCGTCACCGGCCTGCACGCCGACGGCAGCCCGCCCGACCTGCCGCCCGAGGAACTCGAGGAGAACGGCCGGCGCCGCCCCGAACAGGTGCGGGTGCGGATGGACAAGCTGGCCAAACTCCAGGACTCCGGCGTCGAGGCCTACCCGGTCGCCTATCCGCCCACCCACACCGTGGCCGCGGCCCGCGGCTGCCCGCAGGGCACCACGGTGCGAGTCTGCGGGCGGCTCTTGCGGATTCGCGACTACGGCGGCGTCATCTTCGCCGTGCTGCGCGACTGGTCCGGCGACATCCAGCTGCTCATCGACAGCGGCCGGGTGGGCGCGGACCGCAGCGAATCGTTCACCGAGTTCTTCGATCTGGGCGACCTGATCGAGGTGAGCGGCCAGCTGGGCCGCAGCCGCCGCGGCGAGCTGTCCCTGCTCGCGCAGGACTGGCGGATGATCGGCAAATGCCTGCACCCGCTGCCCGACAAGTGGAAGGGTCTCTCCGATCCGGAAGCCCGGGTGCGGCAGCGCTACGTCGACATGGCCATCAATACCGACATCCGCGAGGTGATGGCCAAGCGCAGCGCGGTGGTGCGGTCGCTGCGGGACAGCCTGCACGGCTGGGGCTTCCTCGAGGTCGAGACCCCGGTGCTGCAGCAGGTGCACGGCGGCGCCAACGCGCTGCCCTTCACCACCCACATCAATGCCTACGACCTGGACCTGTACCTGCGCATCGCGCCCGAGCTGTACCTCAAGCGGCTGTGCGTGGGCGGCATGGAGAAGGTGTTCGAACTGGGCCGCGTCTTCCGCAACGAGGGCGTCGACTACAGCCACAACCCCGAGTTCACGATCCTGGAAGCCTATGAGGCGCACAGCGATTACGAACGCATGATGCACGCCTGCCGCCAGCTCATCCAGGCCGCCGCGGTCGCCGCCAACGGCAGGATGGTGGCGCTGCGCCCCGGACCCGACGGCGTGCTCACCGAGGTCGACATCTCCGGCGACTGGACCGTCAAGACCGTGCACGGTGCCGTGTCCGAAGCGCTCGGCGAGACCATCACCCCCGACACCGACGCCGAACGCCTGCGGCTGCTCTGTGAGAAGGCGGGCGTCCCGTTCCAATTGGGCTGGGACGCCGGGCAACTCGTGCTCGAGATGTACGAGCACCTGGTGGAGGCCACCACCCAGAACCCCACCTTCTACATCGACTTCCCCACCTCCGTGTCCCCGCTCACCCGCGCGCACCGGCACATCGCCGGTGTCACCGAACGCTGGGACCTGGTCGCCTGGGGCGTCGAATTGGCCACCGCCTACAGCGAATTGACCGATCCGGTGGAACAGCGCCGCCGCCTCACCGAACAGTCCATGCTGGCCGCCGGCGGCGACCCGGAGGCCATGGAACTCGACGAGGACTTCCTGCAGGCCCTCGAACACGCCATGCCGCCCACCGGTGGCCTCGGCGTCGGCGTGGACCGGGTGGTCATGCTGCTGATCGGCCGCAGCATCCGCGAAACCCTGCCCTTCCCGCTGGTGAAACCGCGCGGCGCGGGCAGCTGAACCCGGCAGGACCGGGGTAAACCCTGATTCCCGCGGCCGTCTCCCCGGTTAATCTGGGAGTTCGGCCCGGGAGGGCCACCGGCCACACCGATTGGGGACTCCATGCATTACCTAGATCTCATGACCCAGGCGACACTGCTGGACCACCATGTGTGGACCCACCCCGACACCTGGAACGCCGCCCTCGAGAACACCGCCGCCCGCCGCTCCAGCAGCAAGCGCGGCATGAGCTTCTGGGGCTTCCTGGGCGTCTGCTGCATCGGCATCGTGATCCTGATCCTGGGCATCGTCTACCTGATGCGCCGCAAGAAGGGCTGACCCCCGGCACCCCCGGGGTGCGCTGCGGGCCGGGTGCGGCAGAGTGGGGGTGTGCAGTTGATCCTCGTCCGCCACGCCCAGCCGCAGCGCGTCCAGGCCGAATCCGGCCACGCCGACCCGGATCTCACCGCGCTCGGGATCGAACAGGCGGGCCGGGTTCCGGCCGCACTCGCCCAGCACCGGATCGCGCGGGTGGTCAGCAGCCCGCAGCTGCGGGCCCGCGAGACCGCGCGGCCCACCGCCGAGAAGCTCGGGCTCGACATCGACATCGTGGACGGGCTCGCCGAATACGACCGCGAGCTGCCGATGTACATCCCCATCGAGGACGCGCAGCGGGACTTCCAGGAAACCTACGAGCGGATCAAGGCCGGGCATCTGCCCGAGCAGATCGACGGGGATGCCTTCATCGCCCGGGTGCGCGACAGCGTCACCGCCATCGTGGCGGCCGCCGCGGCCGCCGACACCGTGGTCGTCTTCGCGCACGGCGGAGTGATCAACGTGTTGCTGCAGGACGTGCTGGGACTGGCGCGCCCGCTCACCTTCCCGATCGACTACTGCTCGATCACCCGAATCCTGTACTCGCGCACCGGGGGCCGCACCGCCGCCACCGTCAACGAGAACGGGCACGTCTGGGACCTGCTGCCGCGCGCGCAACGCGCCCTGCCCTGACCGGCGCCCGACCAACGCTCAGCCGACTCCCAGCCCGGTCGCACATACCCCGGAGGCCCGGGCCTTTCGATGGGACTCGTGCGCCGCTCCCCCCGCGGCGCACGATCCCGACAGAAAGGCACCACGATGTCCGCCCTCGACAAGCCCCGCCGTCGTCTCGCCATGCGTCTGGCCGCGGCCGGGTTCCTGGCCGCCATCCCGCTCGCCGTCGTCGCCCTCCCGGCGAACGCGGCGACCCCCGCAGACACCGCCACCCCGGTCGTCGCCCAGCAGATCGACGACAACGGGCCGTGGGACCACGATCACGACCGGGACCGCGACCGCGATCACCACGACCGCGATCACGACGGTGACCGGAACCGCGACGGCGACTGGAACAACAACAACGGCGACAACAACGGCTGGAACAACAACCCCGCCCCCGCGCCCGCGCTGCCGCCCACCGGCTCCTTCGGCTAGATCCCCGCAGACAGTCGAAAAGGCCGCTCCCGGAATGGGAGCGGCCTTTTCGATGCGGTGCGATCCTGGGGCGCAGAACCTCTCACCCGAGGATCAGGCGTTGGTCGCGATCCAGTTGTGCATCCAGGTCAGCGCGGTCTGGCCGCCGCCGACGCCGTAGCTGCCGTAGCTGGTGTGCTTGCCGCTGCGGTAGAACTGCTCGAGCTGGTGCGCGTACTCGCTGTCGGCGCCCTCGGCCAGCTGCGCCTGCAGGGTGCCGAAACCACCCTGGGCCATCAGGTCATTGAGGATCGACCCGAACTCGAGCTGGGTCTGCCACGGGTTGAAGTTGTTCGGGTTCGTCGCCTGCGCCAGGAAGCCGGCGAAGCGGGTGACGAAGTCGGTCTCCTCGGTGGAGCAGTACAGGTCGCCGAGGGCGCACACGGTGCGCACCTTGTCGCTGACCCAGCCGAAGCCGCCGGCGCGCGGCCCGCCCGCGCCCGCGCCCGGGGCGAACGGACCGATCTGGGCGTCGGTGGGCGAACGCCGCGGGTCGGAGATCAGCGCGACGGCCGCGACGCGATCCGGCGGCACCACGCCGTGGCCGCTGCCGATCTCGGCGGCGAGATCGCCTGCGGCGTCGGCGCCCTGGCTGTAGCCGGTGATGGCGATCTTGGTGCCCGAGCACCGCGCGGCCACGGCCTGGACCAGACCGCGGGCGTTGTCGACGGCTTCCTTCTTGGAGGCGGCGTAGATGTCGCCCTCCCACGGGAAGGCGGTCGCCGCGTAGGTCACGTAGTCGACATCACCGGGTAGACCATTGGTCACCGTGGCCAGCATGCCGGGCTTGGGGTCCTTGTCGTGGCCGGTCTCCCAGGTGCCGGGGACGGCAACCGTGTAGAGACGCGGGCAACTCGGGTCCGCCGAAACGGGACCGCTGCCCAGGACGATTCCCGACATGAGCACGCTCGCCGCTGCACCCGCAGCCGCGACAATATTCTTCAACCGCACCCTTGCTCCAGTTCACGCTTGTGCCGGGACATCTCACGCGTCCCGTATTCCCGATCATGGTGCGGTCGCCGGATGACACTCCGGTGCACTCCGGGTTAACCCAGGTAACCGCCCCGTATGAGTTCGCCGGAACAAACTGGTCGACGAGATCAGCGACACACCGCCGACAAGCATAAAGGGGCCTAGTCAGCAGTGCCAGACGAGCAGGCGAAGACGTCCGATTCCGGCCGAACATTCACCGGCGCAGCAATATCCGGCAAACCCGGCGGATCAGCCCTGAAGCGCGGCCTCGAGCATCGGCCAGGAGCGGTGCAGCGCGTCTTCCCAGTACCGCCAGGAATGCGTTCCGGAGGGCCGGAATTCGACCTGCGCCGGGATGCCGAGCGCGCCCAGCCGGTCGGCGAGCTGATGCGTGCATCCATTGGTCGCGGCCTCGATCAGCCCGCCCAGGATGATCTGGTTGGCCAGCGTCGCCGGGCGACCGCCGATCGACGGCGAGTCCAGGGTGTCCATCGGACCGGGCAGTCCGGTGGAGTTGGAGATGAACAGCGCCTTGCCGCGCAGCTTCTCGGCATTGAGCACCGCGTCGTGCCGGGCCCAGTCCGGGTCGCCGGGCGGACCCCACATGTTGCGGGAGTCGGCGTCGCCGCGGTCGAGCACCATCTGAATGTACTTGCGGCTGTTGTCATCGGCGGTGGAGGCGCAGCCGCTGTAGGCGGCGACCGCGCGGTAGCGATCGGGCGCGAGGATGGCCATGTTCAACGCGGAGGTCGCGGACATGGAGACGCCCGCGATGGCGTTCGCGCCGGAGGTGTTCAGCGCCTTGTCGATAATGGGCGGCAGTTCGGCGGTCAGGAAGGTTTCCCACTTCTGGCGGCCGATCGCCGGGTCATCCTGTTGCCAGTCGGTGTAATACGAGAATTTACCGCCGACCGGCGATACCACATTCACGTTCTTGTCGGAGAAGAAACTGACAATATCGGTTTGCCGATACCAGGTCGCAGCGTCCTCGCCGCCGCCCGCGCCATTCAACAGATACAGCGTCGGTCGCGGCACGCTGTTGTCGAATGCGGTGAGGACCTGGAGCGTGATCTCCCGGCCCATGGCGGCCGAATAGACCTTGAACTCTTCCTGCCGCTGTCCGGGCCGATCGATCGAAACGAGGTGGGATTCCGCGGAATTCGCGGGATCGGCCGTGGCCGTACCGATGGCCTCCGGCGACAACGTGAGGGCCAGCGAGAACGCCAGGCCCGCAATCGCGGTGAGTGCCGGTGACTTACGGGTGCGCATCGGTACGGGTGTTCCTATCGATCGAATCGGCCCGGTCGGGGATCAGCTGCCGATGTACTTGCGGATCGCGTCCGAGATGATGTCGGAGAACGAACCGGTCGAGCTGGTCTGACCGTCCGAGGAACCCAGGCCGTTGTTGTTCAGGCTGCCGAGTGCGGACTCGCCGACGGTGTTCGGGCGGGCGGTGAAGCACGCGGTCAGGTTCGGCAGGCTGTTGCTGACGCCGACGGTGCCGGCGACGCCGATGCCACCACTGGTGACCTGCTGACCACCGGAGAGGTTGGTGGGCACGCGGTAGGTGATGGTGTAGGTGACCGGGTTACCGGAGTTCACGAACCAGCCCGGGTTGGTGACCTTCCAGCCGCCGCCGTTGGGCTCGGGGGTGACCGCCTCGGTGCGCTGGCCACCGGCCAGGTGGTAGGCGGTGACGCTGGCCTCGAGCGGCGCGCCGAAGCCGGACGGCGGGTAGTCGGTGATGGTGTTGACGTACGGGTTGCCGATGCCGGTGGTGCCGACGACGATCTTGTAGGTCGCCGTGGTGCCGACGCCGATCGAGTCACCGTTGACCGACTTGTCGTAGGTCATGGTGATGCCGACGGTGCTGGCATCCTTCTTCTCGGCGTGCGAGCTGATGGCGCAGGTGCCTTCGGCGGACGCGACGCCGGTTTCCATGACGGCCATGCCCATACCGGCGAAAACCATTGCGCCAGAAGTCGCGATTGCGGCCGCGCGGCGATTACGGAACATTACTTTTCCTCCAAAGATGTCCCGAGATCCTCCGGGACCGATCCATACTTACCGAGCGCTGCGGACGACTCGGAGAGGTGGACTCCACACGAGGGGTAAGTAAACAGGTGTAACTGGTCCCCTGTCCAGGGTTTGCGAAAACTACTCGAAGCTACTGACTAGTAAACATTTCACATACGTTTATCGCATGACCAAAAGTGTCCCGGCATGACAAAAGGTGCCCCAGAACCGAAGTTCGGGGGCACCTTCGAGCGTTCGCTCAGTGGCTGCGGATCAGCGCTGGGCGACCATGGTCGGGGTGATCGGGGACGGCAGCGCCGTCTCACCCTCCAGGTACTTGTCCACCGCGGCGGCCGCCGCGCGGCCCTCGGCGATGGCCCACACGATCAGCGACTGACCGCGGCCCATGTCGCCGGCGACGAAGACGCCGGGCACCGTGGTGGCCCAGTCCTTGTCGCGCATGACATTGCCGCGCTGGTCGTAACCGACGCCCAGACCCTCGAGCAGGCCGTTCTTCTGCGGGCCGACGAAGCCCATGGCCAGCAGCACCAGGTCCGCCTCCAGAGTGAAGTCGGTGCCGTCGACCTTCTCGAAGCGGCCGTTGACCATCTTCACCTCGTGCGCCTGCAGACCGGTGACCTTGCCGTCCGCACCGACGAAACGCTCGGTGTTGACGGAGAACACGCGCTCGCCGCCCTCCTCGTGAGCCGAGGAGACGCGGTACATCAGCGGGTAGGTCGGCCACGGGGTCGAGGCGGCCCGCTCCTCCGGCGGACGCGGCATGATCTCGAACTGGTGGATCGACTCCGCGCCCTGACGGTGCGAGGTGCCCAGGCAGTCCGCGCCGGTGTCACCGCCACCGATGATGACGACCTTCTTGCCACGCGCGTTGATGCGCGGCAGGCCGTCCTCGTCGGTGATCTGGTCGCCCAGCTGCACGCGGTTGGCGAGCGGCAGGAACTCCATGGCCTGGTGGATGCCGTCCAGGTCGCGACCCGGGATCGGCAGGTCACGCGCGATGGTGGCGCCACCGGCCAGGACGACCGCGTCGAACTGCTTGCGCAGCTGCGCGGCGGTGATGTCCACGCCCACGTTCACGCCGGCCTTGAAGATGGTGCCCTCGGCCTCCATCTGCGCGACACGGCGGTCGATGAAGCGCTTCTCCATCTTGAATTCCGGGATGCCGTAGCGCAGCAGGCCGCCGATGCGGTCGTCGCGCTCGAACACGGTCACGGTGTGACCGGCCCGGGTCAGCTGCTGGGCGGCGGCCAGGCCCGCGGGGCCGGAGCCGACGACCGCGATGCGCTTGCCGGTGAGACGGGTCGGGTAGACCGGGGTGACCCAGCCCTCGTCGAAACCGTTCTCGATGATCTCGACCTCGACCTGCTTGATGGTCACCGGATCCTGGTTGATGCCCAGGACGCAGGACGCCTCACACGGAGCCGGGCACAGGCGGCCGGTGAACTCCGGGAAGTTGTTGGTCGCGTGCAGCCGATCGAACGACTCCTTCCACGCGCCCTTGTACACCAGGTCGTTCCACTCGGGAATCAGGTTCCCGAGCGGACAGCCGTTGTGGCAGAACGGGATACCGCAGTCCATGCAGCGGCTGGCCTGCTTCTGCAGGGTCTCGTGGGAGAACTTCTCCTCGTAGACCTCTTTCCAGTCCAGCAGTCGCAGCGGAACCGGACGGCGCTTGGGCAGTTCCCGGGAAGTGTGCTTCAGGAAGCCTTGTGCGTCACCCATTTACGAACTCCTGACTAATGCGCTGCGCGCACGGAACAACGATGGTGCTGCGTTGCACCGCAAAGGTGAGGTCAGCCACGAGCTGCCTTGAATGGTCACAGCGCCTCGTCCACGCCAAAGGTGATGTGTTACCCACGAGCCGCCTCCATGATGGCCTCGTCCACGTTCCGGCCGGCCTTCTCGGCCTCGGAGATGGCGAGCAGGACCTTCTTGTAGTCGCGCGGCATGACCTTCACGAACTTGGTCACCTGCTGCGACCAGTCGCTCAGGATGCCTTCGGCGACAGCCGAACCGGTCTCGTCGCGGTGCTGCGCGACGATGTCGTGCACGATCTGCGCGTCGTCGGACGAGAGCTGCTCCAGATCGACCAGCTCGGTGTTGAGGTTGGCCTCGAAGGTGCCGTTCGGGTTGTACACGTAGGCGATACCGCCCGACATGCCCGCGCCGAAGTTGCGGCCCGTCTCACCGAGGATGACCACGCGGCCACCGGTCATGTACTCACAGGCATGGTCGCCCACACCCTCGACGACCGCGGTGGCGCCCGAGTTGCGGACGGCGAAGCGCTCGCCGGCCACACCGCGCAGGAAGGCCTGGCCGCTGGTGGCGCCGAACAGGATCACGTTGCCCGCGATGATGTTCTGCTCCGCGACGTAGGACTCCGGCGCGTCGTCGGACGGGCGCACCGTGATGCGGCCACCCGAAAGACCCTTGCCGACATAGTCGTTGGCGTCGCCGACCACCCGCAGGGTGATACCGGCCGGGACGAACGCACCGAACGAGTTACCGGCGGAACCGGTGAACGTGATGTCGATGGTGTTGTCCGGCAGGCCGACTCCGCCGTACAGCTTGGTCACCTCGTGGCCGAGCATGGTGCCGACGGTCCGGTTCACGTTGGTGATCTTGGAGTCGAACTTGACCGGCTTGCCGCGCTCCAGGGCGTCGGCCGAACGCACGATCAGCTCGTTGTCCAGCGCCTTGTCCAGGCCGTGGTCCTGGTCCTTGGTGCGGCGGCGGTCCTGGAACATGAACGCGGTCTCGACGTCGTCCAGGATCGGCGACAGGTCGAGCTTGGCGGCCTTCCAGTGCGCCTTGGCGGCGGTGGTGTCGAGCAGGTCGACCCGGCCGACGGCCTCGTCCAGGGTCCGCAGACCCAGCGACGCCAGCAGCTCGCGGACTTCCTCGGCGACATAGAGCATGAAGTTCTCGACGAACTCCGGCTTGCCGGTGAAACGCTCACGCAGAACGGGGTTCTGGGTCGCGACGCCGACCGGGCAGGTGTCGAGGTGGCAGACGCGCATCATGATGCAGCCCGAGACGACCAGCGGAGCGGTCGCGAAACCGTACTCCTCGGCGCCCAGCAGCGCGGCGATCATGACGTCGCGACCGGTCTTCATCTGACCGTCGACCTGGACCACGATGCGGTCGCGCAGACCGTTGAGCAGCAGGGTCTGCTGGGTCTCGGCCAGGCCGAGCTCCCAGGGGCCACCCGCGTGCTTCAGCGAGGTCAGCGGCGACGCACCGGTACCACCGTCGTGGCCGGAGATGAGCACCACGTCGGCGTGCGCCTTCGAGACACCCGCGGCGACGGTGCCGACGCCCGGCTCCGCGACCAGCTTCACGTGAATCCGCGCCTGCGGGTTCGCGTTCTTCAGGTCGTGGATCAGCTGCGCCAGATCCTCGATCGAGTAGATGTCGTGGTGCGGCGGCGGCGAGATCAGGCCGACGCCCGGGGTGGAGTGCCGGACCTCGGCGACCCACGGGTACACCTTGTGCGCCGGAAGCTGGCCGCCCTCACCGGGCTTCGCGCCCTGCGCCATCTTGATCTGGATGTCGGTGCAGTTGGTCAGGTAGTGCGCGGTCACGCCGAAGCGGCCCGAGGCCACCTGCTTGATCGCGGAACGACGCCAGTCGCCGTTCTCCTCCGGCTCGAAGCGCGCCGGGTGCTCGCCGCCCTCACCGGAGTTCGAGCGACCGCCCAGGCGGTTCATGGCGATGGCCAGGGTCTCGTGGGCCTCGGCCGAGATGGAGCCGTAGCTCATCGCGCCGGTCGAGAAGCGCTTCACGATCTCCGACGCCGGCTCGACCTCGTCGATCGAGATCGGGTTGCGGTGCTCGTTCTTGAACTTGAACAGACCGCGCAGCGAGGCGAGACGCTCCGACTGGTCGTCGACCAGCTTCGTGTACTCCTTGAAGACCTTGTACTGGCCCGAGCGGGTGGCGTGCTGCAGCTTGAACACCGTGTCCGGGTTGAACAGGTGGTACTCGCCCTCACGACGCCACTGGTACTCGCCGCCGATCTCGAGCTCGCGGTGCGCGCGCTCGTTGCGGTTCTCCAGGAACGCGATCCGGTGCCGCTGCGCGACCTCGTCGGCGATGTCGTCGAGGCCGATGCCGTCCAGCGGCGAACGCAGACCGGTGAAGTACTCGTCGACGAGCTCCTGCGCCAGGCCCACGACCTGGAACAGCTGCGCGCCACGGTAGGAGGCGATGGTGGAGATGCCCATCTTGGACATCACCTTCAGCACGCCCTTGCCGGCCGCCTTGTTGTAGTTGTAGACGGCCTTCTTGAAGTCGGCCGCGTGATCGCCGGTGCTGCCCGGCATCTGCAGCGCGCCACGCTCCAGCATGTCCTCGATGGACTCGAAGGCCATGTAGGGGTTGATGGCCGCCGCGCCGAAGCCGACGAGCATGGCCATGTGGTGCACCTCGCGGGCGTCACCGGCCTCGATGACCAGGCCGACCTTGGTGCGGGTGCGTTCCCGGACCAGGTGGTGGTGCACCGCGGCGGTCAGCAGCAGCGACGGGATCGGGGCCAGCTTCTCGTTCGACTCGCGGTCGGACAGCACGATGATGCGCGCGCCGCCGTCGATGGCCGCCGAGACCTGACGCTGCACGGCCTCGATGGCCTTGCGCAGCCCCTTGCCGCCCTTCTTGACCGGGTACAGGCCGTGCACGACGACCGAACGCAGGTCGGGACGGGAGCCGTCGTCATTGATGTGGACGAGCTTGGACAGCTCGTCGTTGTCCAGGATCGGCTGGGTCAGGGTGATCTGACGACAGGACTCCGCACCCGGGTTCAGCAGGTCGGCCTCCGGGCCCACCATGCTGCGCAGCGAGGTCACGACCTCTTCGCGGATGGCGTCCAGCGGCGGGTTGGTGACCTGCGCGAAGAGCTGCGAGAAGTAGTCGAACAGCAGGCGCGGCCGCGAGGACAGCACCGCGATCGGGGTGTCGGTGCCCATCGAGCCGAGCGCCTCGCCACCGGTCTGCGCCATCGGCGAGATCAGAATGTTCAGTTCCTCGGTGGAGTATCCGAAGATCTGCTGGCGGATCAGCACGCGGTCGTGCGACATGTGCACGTGCGGGCGGTCGGGCAGGTCGCTCAGCTTGGTCGGGCCCTCGTCCAGCCACTGCTGGTACGGGAACTCGGCGGCCAGCGTCGACTTGACCTCGTCGTCGCTGATGATGCGGCCCTGCTTGGTGTCGACCAGGAACATGTGGCCGGGCTGCAGGCGCTTCTTGTAGACGATCTTGGCCGGGTCGATGTCGAGCACGCCGACCTCGGAGGCCAGCACGACCAGGCCGTCCTCGGTGACCCAGATGCGGCCGGGGCGCAGACCGTTACGGTCCAGCACCGCGCCGACGACCGAACCGTCGGTGAAGCACACCGAGGCCGGGCCGTCCCAGGGCTCCATGAGGAAGGAGTGGTAGCGGTAGAACGCGCGCTGCTCCGGGGTCATGGACTCGTGGCGCTCCCACGCCTCCGGAATCATCATGAGCACGGCGTGCGGCAGGCTGCGGCCACCCAGGTGCAGCAGCTCGAGCACCTCGTCGAAACGCGCGGTGTCCGAAGCGCCCGGGGTGCAGACCGGGAAGATCTTCTCCAGGCGGTTGTTGCCCTCGGAGTCGGTGCCGAACGCGTCGGAGTTCAGCAGCGCCTCACGGGCCCGCATCCAGTTCTCGTTACCGGAGACGGTGTTGATCTCACCGTTGTGGGCGACGCGCCGGAACGGGTGCGCCAGCGGCCACGACGGGAAGGTGTTGGTGGAGAAGCGCGAGTGCACGATGCCCAGCGCCGACTCGACCCGGTCGTCCTGCAGGTCCAGGTAGAACGCCCGCAGCTGCGGGGTGGTGAACATGCCCTTGTAGACGAAGGTCTCGCCGGACAGGCTCGGGAAGTACACCGACTCCTTGCCGGTCGCGCCCTCGCCGGCACCCGACTTGCCGAGCTCGTGCTCGATGCGCTTGCGGATGACGTAGGCGCGGCGCTCCAGGTCCATGCCGGAGAGCTGCTCGGCGCCGCCCTTGGGGGAGGCGATGAAGATCTGCCGGAAGGTCGGCATGGCGTCGCGCGACAGCGCGCCCAGCGACGACTCGTCGATCGGGACCTCGCGCCAGCCGAGGACCTCGAGGCCCTCTTCGCGCACGATCTTCTCGACGCCGTACCCGGCGCGAGCGGCCTCGCGGCGTGCCTGCGGCAGGAAGCCGATGCCGGTCGCGTAGGAACCTTCGGCGGGGAGCTCGAAGTCGACCACGGCACGGAAGAACTTGTCCGGGAGCTGGATCAGGATGCCCGCGCCGTCACCCGAGTTGGGTTCGGCGCCGGCCGCACCACGGTGCTCCAGGTTCAGCAATGCCGTAATAGCCTTGTCGACGATGTCGCGGCTGCGGCGGCCGTGCATGTCGACGACGAATGCGACACCACAGGCGTCGTGTTCATTCGCCGGGTCATAGAGCCCGATGGGTCCAGGGGACCTGTGGCCAGGAAGTTGCGTCATGCCTCTGCCTTCACAAAAAACAGGCCTTCGAAGAATGCGGCCTTCGTCGAACGCCTCCGGTCTGGACTGCGTCCGGACGTTTCGGAGACCAGCGGCGCTGATGGTCACTCCGTGCAGTCAACTTTGCAGTTGTCCACCCGCTTCGATTACCTAGTCGGGTGCTCGGTGGTAACGGAACTCTTACGCGTTCGCTACATGCCGTGCCGTTCTCGCCCGCTAGGCTGAGCACCGATCGGGCCTCTGTCCGTATGGGGAGATACACCGAATTGTGTGGTTCGGCGTAAGAGCAAACGATAAGTCAGGACTGGAGCCCAACCAACTCAGGTAAGGCTAATTCCAGCTTCTAGCTGGGCTTCTACATCCGGTCCTCCAACACACGCGCGTTCTCCAGTGTAAAGCAGGGGTGCCCGTGCGTTTCAGTTGAGTTCACCACTGTGACGCACCCGCGCGAGGTCGACGGCCGGACGGTCCAGCGCAGCTCCAGACTGCCTCCCACCTGCAATGAATCAGGTTTCCCCACAAGCGGATCCGGCAAACCGGGCGTTAGGCCGCTAACTTTCCGGACAAGTTCCGTTGCTCCGGCAACCGCCCGGGAGACATGGGCTCGCAACGTGCGGACCGTACGGAATTTTTCCTGAATGTGGGATTCAGCACACGTTCAGCAAACCGTAAATCTGTCTCCCGACTCGGTTTTCGGCGATATCCGAGACCGGACGCGGGTGATCAACACCACCTCGAGGGCCCGAAAAGGGCGATGTGAGCCTGACCACATCACACCCGCCGCGGTCGGTGTAACCGCCGGACGCCTGTCACGCTGAGACAACGAATCAGCGACAGTTTCGCCCTGCCGAACCACCTGGGACGTAGAGGATGTGAGCCTCCCATGACAGATCCCCACGTCCATTCCCCGGCCGGACCCGGCGACCTGCTGGTCTGGCTGGGTGGGGCGCAACCGCAGCTCACCGCCGGTCCCGAGCGTGCGGGCTACACCGTCACCGGTGCGGTGGTGGCCCTGTTCGCGGTCACCGCGGGAGGCATCACCGCCGCCGCGACCGGGGCCGCGGGCTGGCCCGCCCTCGGCGTCGTCGCCATCGCGCTGATCGCCACCCTCCTCGTCGGGGCGCTGTCCCGGGCCCTCGCCACCGCGGCCACGCCCGATCGGCGCGAGGACCGGCGGGCCGTCGCCGAATTCGCCGGGCGCATCGCCGTCGCGGTGCTGGCCGGGGTGGTGGTGGCCGAACTGGCCTGCACCCTCCTGTTCTCCGGCACCGTGCACCGGCGGCTCGACGAGAACGCACAGCACGCGGTGGAATCCGCGCCCGCCGTGGTCACCGCACGCACCGACCTGGACCAGGCGAAAGCCGCGCGCGGCGCGCTCGAACAGCAGATCGTCAAGGCGCAGAACGACGTCGTGACCGCGCTGAAGATCGCGCGCTGCGAGATCAACCCGGCGCAGGACTGCGACGGGATCCCCCGGACCGGCGTCCCCGGACGCGGTCCCGAGGAGCGCACCGCCAATCAGATGCTCGACGACGCGCGGAACCAGCTCACCGCCGAGCGGAACAAGGTGGCCGGGCTCGACGACAAGGTCACCGCGCAGGACAAGGCCCTCGCCGACGCCCGCAAGGCCGCCTATACCGACGGCGACCGCGGACTCGGGGCGCGCTGGGTGGCCGTGAACGACTACACCACAGGGCATTTCGGGGCGTTCGTCCTGCGCTTCGCCGTCGCCCTGCTCCTGATCACGCTCGCCCTGCTGCCGCTGCTGCTGCGCTGGTGGCGTGGTGAGACGGCGTTCGACCGCAGCGTCGCGGTCAGCACCGAGACCGACCGGATCGACCAGGCCGCCGCCACCGCCATCGCCGTCAAACAGGCCGAGGTGCGGGTGGAGACCGAAAACCTGCGCGCGGAACAACAACTCACCGCCGCGCGGCTGGCCGCGCACGCCGACACCGCCATCGACCGGGAACGGCAGCGCACCCGCATCATCGCCGCCATCGGCAATTTCGAGATCGGCATCACCGAGCCCGCGCAGCGCGCCGTGGCCGAATTCGACTCCGCCACCAGACTGGAACTTCCGGCCGGGACCGCGGCCGGAGATCGAAAGGACAGCACCGTGTCCCAGGAGGGGATCGTGACACAGTCGCCGAACCTGCCCGCCCAGCTCACCTCGGGTGCGCTCGCCCCCGTGCCGTCCGGCGGCGCGCTCGCGCCCGCCGCGCCGGCGCCCCAGCCCGCCAAGGGGGGCGGGCTGGAACTGCCGATCATCGGCACGGTGCCGTTCACCGACACCGCCGCCCGCTGGATCCGGCCGCTGGTCCCGTCCTTCGTGGCCAATGCCATCGACACCGCCACGCATCCGCTGCGCACGGTGCGGCAGGCCTTCGAGGAGGCCGAGGAGATCACCTTCACCCTGCGCCGCACGCGCAAGGTCACGGTGGACTCGGAGGATTCCGCGCAGCCGCAGCAGCACCAGCAGCAGATGTACGCGCAGCCCCAGCAGTACGGATACCTGCCGCAGGGCGCGCCCCAGCAGGTCTACGCGCAGCGGGTGGCCTCCACCGTGGTGGATCAGCCCTACGCCGCCTACCCGGGATACGCCCCGCTCCCCCAGGGTCATGTGGTGGACCCGGGCTACCCGCTGCCCGCGGCCCCGCAGCAGGACGCGCTGGCGGGTCGCCGCAACCCCGAACTCGACTACCGCGCCCCGCGCGAACTGCCCCCGGGCAGGGGCCAGGAGTAGCCCGCGGAAACGCGCTGTGGCCCGGAATGTTTCACGTTGAACACGGAAACATCCGGGCCACAGCCTTTTTCGACTACTCCGCCGCGGTCTTGCGGGTCGCCGCGCGGTAGGCGACGAACGCGGTCAGCAGCAGGATGACCGCCGTCGAGGTGGCAGCCAGATGGATGCCGCTGACGAACGCCGTGTGCGCCGAGTTCAACAGCTCTCCGGCCGCGGGTTCCGGTAGCGCCCGGGCGGTCTCGATGGCCCCGCCCAGGGACTCGCGCGCCGCGTCCGCCTGACCCGACGGCACGTGCGTCAGATCCAGACCGCCGCGGAACGCCGCCATCACGGCGCTGCCCAGCACCGCCACGCCCAGGGCGATACCCATCTCCATCGCGGTCTCCGAGATGGCGGCGGCATTGCCCGCGCGCGCCTCCGGAGCAGTGCTCACGATCATGTCGGCCGACACCGTCAGGGCCACACCCTCACCCAGTCCGATCAGCAGGAAGCCGACGATGAACGGGGTCACCGAACCCGAGGGATCGGTGGGCAGCAGCCAGTACAGGCCCGCGCCGAGCGCGACCGTCGCCAGGGAGCCCGCGAGCACGGTCGCCGGACGCCAGTACCGGACCAGCCAGGCCGCGGAGAGTGCGCCCAGCATGGAACCGACCGTGCCCGGGATCAGCAACAGTCCGGCCTCCAGCGGCGACTTACCCAGCACCAGCTGCAGATACTGCGAGCCGAAGAACAGCACACCGGCCAGCGCGAACACCGACAGCAGGTTGGTGAACACCGCGGCCCGGAAGGCGGGCAGCCGGAACAGGTCCAGGTCGATGAGCGGAGCCGACAGCCCGCGCTGACGACGTACGAACAACACGCCCGCCGTCACACCCACACCGGCGCTGATCAGCAGGTTCAGGCTCGGACCGTGGGCCGCGAACTCCTTGACCGCGTACACCACCGGGATCAGGGCCAGCATCGACAACCCAGCGCTCACCAGGTCGAATCGGCCCGGGTTGGGGTCCCGCGATTCTGGTACCAGGACCGGTGCCAGGACCAGCAGCAGCGCCATGACGGGCAGGTTCACCAGGAACACCGAGCCCCACCAGAAGTGCTCGAGCATCCAGCCGCCGAGCAGCGGGCCGAACGCCGCACCGGAGGCGGCCATCGCACCCCAGACCGAGATGGCCAGGGTGCGCTGACGGGCGTCGGCGAACATCGACCGGATCAGGCCCAGGGTGGCGGGCATCAGGGTCGCACCGGCGACACCCTGCAGGACGCGGGCGGCGATGAGCATTTCGGGGCTGATCGCCCAGGCCGCGAGCGCCGACGCGGCCGCGAATCCGGCCGCGCCGATGAGCAGCAGGCGCCGGCGGCCGATGCGGTCGCCGAGGGTGCCCATGGTGACCAGCAGGCCGGCCAGCACGAACGAGTAGACGTCGATGATCCAGAGCAGCTGCGGGGTGGTGGGCGCGAGGTGCGCGGTGATCGAGGGGACCGCCAGGTCGAGCACGGTGGCGTCGACGGCGATCAGCAGCAGCGCCAGGGCCAGCACGGCGAGCCCGGCCCAGTCCCGGGGGCGCGCCTTGGGCGCGGCGTGCGGGGTCACGGGCCGGTCGAGGGTCGAAGGAGTTCCGGAACGCGCGGTCGAGTGGGTGGTCATCAGCTTTTCTCTCTCGGTTCTGAACCGTCCAGACGGTACAGTACCAGCCTGAACCGTCCAGCCGGTACAGTCAACCCCGTGACCACCCGCGACCCCGCCGGCACCCGCGACCGGATCCTCGACGCGCTCGAGAACCTGCTGCTCGACAGGGGCCTGTCCCAGGTGACCCTGGAGAACGTCGCCGCCACCGCCGGCGTCTCCAAGGGCGGACTCCTCTATCACTTCAAGAGCAAGGACGCGCTGCTCGCCGGACTGCTGCGCCGCGTCACCGAACGGGCCGACCAGCAGGTGCGCACCGCGATCGAACAGGGCCGATCGGTGGCCGAGTGGTATCTGCAAGCGCCACACCCCGACAACGAATCCGACGCCGTCGAGCTCGCGCTGTACCGATCCATGCTCGCCGCCATGCGGACCGTCGACGCCCCGGCCGACGGCGTCCAGGCCGAGACCGACCGGGCCATCACCGAGGTGATGACCTCCTGGAAGACGGCCCTGGACAACGAGATCGACGACCCGGTGCGGGCCGAGATCGTGCGGCTGGTCGGCGACGGCGTCTACCTGCGCGCACTGATGGGAATGCCGCCGATCGAACCGGACCTGTACCGCCAGGTCGTCGCCCGGCTCCTGGGGCCCGAGTCCGGATAGACTCGGGCCCGTGTTGCCGACCGCCGCCGACTCCGTCGGTTCGCCGACCGGCTCGGTGGGGGAACCGACTTCGACCGACCCGGCTGTTGTTCCGATTCGCCCGATGCAGTTCCGGGAACTGCTGGACCTCCCGTTCGCGCTGATCCAGGCCCGGATCACGATCCTGGCGGCCCTGCTCGGGGTGGCCTGGGTGGCCGCCGTGCTGGTGTCCGTCGCGGGCACCGCGGCCGCCGCCGCGATCACCGGTGATTCCGACCTCGGAACCTTCTGGGGCGCGCTGCTCACCAGCCTGCTGTGTGCTTGGGCGCTACGGTTTTTCGTACGCGGGGTGACCGTGCCCGCCGGACTGGATGTCGTGTACCGCAGGCCGTCGAGCTGGCGTGGCGTACTGCGCCGACTGCGCTCCGGAGCCGGACCGCTGCTCGCCTACCAGGTGATGTACACGCTGATCGGAGTCGGCGTGCTGGCCGTGGGCACTCCCCTGATGTTCACCGCGCCGTTCGCGGTCATCTGGCTGGCGTGGCTGCGTGGACGGCGATTCACGCTGGTGCCCAGCGTCTTCGACGGTTCGATCGGCTACCGCGAGGCCGCCCGGCGGGCGAAACTGCTTGCGGGCGGGACGGAATGGCAGTTGGTCGGGCTGTGGCTGTACCTGCGCGTCCTGCTGCTGGTGCTGATCGTGCCGCTGCTGGCGTTGCCGCAGTTCATCACCGACTTCTCCGGCACCCACCGCTGGACGGTGACGGTGCTGGTCCTCTCGATCGCGCTGCTCGTGGTGGCGATCGGCGAGCTGGTGGAATCCGCCACCCAGGTCGTCACCTACGTGGACCGGCGCTGCCGCCGCGAAGCCTGGGACATCCGGGTACCCACGGGAGGCGCCCGATGACCGAGCTTCCGCACGCCGCATCTCCCGGGTATGCCGCGCCGCCCGAGCCCGCGCTGGGCCCGGCCGCCGCGCACCTGGCCGCGGCCGAGGAGGCCGCCCGGCGCGGGGACTTCGGGGTGGCGCTGCGCGAACGGTATCGCGCCGTCACCCGCGGCCTGGAACAGCGCGGCATCCTCGACGAGGAGCGGGCCCGCACCGCGCGGGAGACGGCGCGGGCCGCCACCGCGGCGGTCCACGACGCGGGTGAACTGCCCTCGGCGGCACACAGTTTCGACGAGGTCGTCTACGGCGGCCGGTACGCCACCGAATCGGAGTACCGGCAGCTCGAACAGGCCGACCGGTTCTCGAGCGCGCCGCCGCCCAAGGCCGGGCCGGTCGAGCTCACCGAGAAGCGCAAGGTCCGCAAGACCAAGGCCGCCAAGGACAAACCCGCCCGCGAGCGCCCGGAACTGCCGGAGCTGCTGCGGGATTGGCGACTGTGGGCCGCGCTCGCCGCACTGCTGGCGGTCGTCGCGCTGGTGTACGCGCTCTCCCACCTCGGGCACGCGCCCGCGCCGACGCACCATCCGGACACGCCGCCGACGCATCAGCCGAACCCGAGCCGGGAACCGGACCGGCCGCCGAACTTCGGTAGCGGCGACGACTCCATCTTCGAGCGGCTGCCGGGCTGGCTGGCCTTCGGCGGTCTGCAGTTCCTCATCGCGTGGGTCGCGGTGCTGTGGTGGCGCGGCCGTCGGCGCGGCGCGATCGTGCGCGAACCGCTGCCGGTCGAGGCCCCGGCTCAGGAACTGCTGGCCGGACAGGCCGGGCTGTACCGGAAATCCCGCGATCACGACCATGTGGCCGCCAAACTGCGGGCGGCGGCGCTGCGCCGATTACGCCCCGTGCTCGGCGTCACCGCCGACACCCCGGCGGAACTGGTGGTCGGGGCGCTCGCCGTCCGCACCGGCGCGGACCCGGCCGTCCTCCGCGCCGCCCTCTACGACCCGGTCACCGACCGGGAGACCCTCGAACTCGTGGCGGCACAACTCGAATGGATCGAAGCGGAGGTCTTGTGACCAACCTGTCCAAGGACGTGGTGGACGCCCACCACGCCGGCACCCCGGCGACCGACGGTCAGGCGCCGACCGAGCAGGACGCGCAGCAGGCGCTGCTGGCCCTGCGCGCCGAGATCGGCAAGGCCGTGGTCGGCAACGATCATGCCGTCATGTTCCTGGTGCTGGCGCTGCTGTGCCGCGGCCACGTGCTGCTGGAAGGCGTTCCGGGCGTGGCCAAGACACTGCTGGTGCGGGCGTTGGCCACCGCGCTCGACCTGGAGCACGCCCGCATCCAGTTCACCCCCGACCTGATGCCCGGCGACGTCACCGGCTCCCAGATCTACGATCCGCACTCGGCCGAGTTCACCTTCCGCCGCGGCCCGGTGTTCACCAATCTGCTGCTGGCCGACGAGATCAACCGCACCCCGCCCAAGACCCAGTCCTCGCTGCTGGAATCGATGGAGGAGCGCCAGGTTTCGGTGGACGGCGTGCCACAGCCGCTGCCGGACCCGTTCGTGGTAGTCGCCACCCAGAACCCGATCGAGCAGGAGGGCACCTATCCGCTGCCGGAGGCGCAGCTGGACCGGTTCCTGTTCAAGGTCGACGTCCAATTGCCCGGGCGCGACGACGAATTCCGCATCCTGCAACGGCATGCCGCCGGCTTCGACCCCCGGGACCTGGCCGCGGCCGGACTGCGGCCGGTGGCCGGTCCCGCGCACATCGCCGCCGCCCGCGCCGCGGTCGCCCAGGTCGCCATCAGCCCCGAGGTGCTCGCCTACACCGTGGACCTGTGCCGGGCCACCCGCACCTCCCCCGCCGTGGCGCACGGCGCGTCCACCCGCGGCGCGACCGCGCTGATGGCGGCCGCGCGGGCCTTCGCCTGGTTGCACGGCCGCGGCTACGTCACCCCCGACGACGTGAAAGCCGTTGCGACGCCGGTGCTGCGGCATCGGCTGCACCTGCGGCCCGAACACGAGGTGGAGGGCGTCACCGCCGAGGGCGTGCTGGCCTCGCTGCTGATGTCCGTCCCGGTTCCGGTGTAGCCGGTGGTCGTCACCGGCCGGCTGGCCGCCGCCGCGGTGCTCGCGGCGCTGTTCGTCACCCTGGTGCTGCCGTCGTGGCTCGGCGTGCTGGTCGCCACGCTGGCGCTGGCCGCGCTCATCGGGCTCGACCTGCTGCTGCTGGGATCGCCGGGCGCGCTGGAACTCTCGCGCGAGCCGCTCACCAGCGTGCGCGCGGGCCGCAGCATCGACGTGGAACTGGCGGTGCTCAACGGCGGCGCCCGTCCGGTGCGCGGGACGCTGTGGGACGACTGGCCGCCCAGCGCCCACGCCCGGCATCGCACGCACCCGTTGCACCTGCCGCCCAACACCAGGATTCGGCTGCGCACCGAACTCACCCCCGCCTATCACGGCGACCGGGTGGCCGGTCCGGTGACGCTGCGCCTGCTCGGTCCGCTCGGGCTCGCCGGACGTCAGGTGCGCCGCGAGGTGCCCGCCCGTTTGCGCGCGCTGCCGCCGTTCCGCAGCGAGCCGCTGCTGGCTTCCAAGGTCAAGCAGTTGCAGCAGCTGGAAGGCCGCAACACCACCACGATTCGCGGCCAGGGCACCGAATTCGATTCGTTCCGTGAATATGTCGCGGGCGACGACGTGCGCACCATCGACTGGCGGGCCACCGCCCGCGCCAATGACGTGCTGGTCCGCACCTGGCGGCCGGAACGCAACCGGCACGTGGTGATGCTGCTCGACACCGGACGGGTGAGCGCGGGCCGCATCGGCGGCACCGATAGCGCAGGCGGCGGCACCCGCCTCGACGCCGCCATCGAGGCCGCCCTGCTGCTCGGCGGACTGGCCGCCGCCGGGGGCGACTCGGTGGACCTGCTGGCCTACGACCGGCGGCTGCGCACCGAGGTCCGCGGCGTCGGCGGAAAACGCCTGCAGCTCAAGCTGATGCACGCGCTCGCCGGACTCACCCCCGAGCTGGCCGACACCGACTATCGCGGCATGCTGCGCGCCACCCTGCAACGGGCCCGCCGCCGCAGCCTGGTGGTCTGGTTCACCCACCTCGACGCCGCCACCGTGCAGGAGGGCCTGCGGCCGGTGCTGCCGGTCCTGGCCGAACGGCACCGGGTGCTGGTGGTTTCGGTGACCGACCCGGAGGTGGCGGCCGCCGCCGTCCACCGCACCGGCCTGACCGATCTCTACACGGCCGCGGCCGCCGAGAACGTGATCGCGGAGGAGGCCGTGGCCCGGGAGACCCTGCGCCGCGCGGGCGTCCGCGTCATCACCGCGCCGCCGGACCTGCTGCCCGGCGCGCTGGCCGACGAATACCTCGAACTCAAACGGACCGGAGCGCTGTGACCGGCGCGGGTTGGGCGACCGGCTGCCGCGGCGGGAAGAACGGCGGCGGCAACTGCCGCCGCTGCCGCTCGGCCAGCACCGCGCCCAGGATCTGCAGGGGCGGATAGCCGTTCAGGGGCGCGGTGCGCAGGCTCGCGCACACCGAGACCACCAGCGCCCGGCCCAGCCCGTCCTGCACCTCGGGGGTCAGCGTGCGGAACCGCAGCAGATACTGCCGCACCGCGAACGCCTGGTCATCGGACAGCCCGGACAGGTCCAGCTGCCGCGCCCAGCCCGCCAGCCACGGCGGCGGCGCGGCCAGCGCGGCGAACGGCAGCCGGCTGCGGTCGTGCACCACCACGGTGCCCGCCAGCGCGTCCCCGACCCGGCGGCCCTGCGGCGAGCACAGCGACACCACGACGGCGATCAGACCGGTGCCCAGCGCCCAGAAGTCGACGATCCCGGCCAGGCCCCGGGTCACCGCGTGCTTGAAATCGATGGGCCCGCCGTCGGCGCGCACCACCCGCAGCCCCACCGCCATCTTCCCGAGCGAACGCCCGCGGGTGAGGGTCTCGAACACCACCGGATATCCGATGGCCGCGCACACCAGGCCCACCAGCATCGCCGCGTCCCGCCAGGCGGCGTCCGCGCCGATCCGCACCAGCACCAGCCGGAACAGCAGGATCAGCGTCACACCCAGCATGAACTGCACGATCAGGTCGAGCAGGAACGCCGTGGCGCGCGTCGGGATCCGCGCGATGGGCAGTTCGACGGCTACGGCCTCGCCGGTGGTGAAAAGTGCCATGGTGGTTAGCATTTTGTCAGCCGTAGCGCAGGAGGGGAACTCATGGATCTGGACGCTTACACCTTTGTCCACAGGCCTTCCTGGGATCGCCTGGATCGGCTGGCGGCGCGCGGCAAGCGGCTCACCGGCGCGGAGGCCGACGAACTGGTGCGGCTGTACCGGGTGGCCTCACAGCAGCTGGCGCGGTTGCAGACCCGGGAGGCCGATCCGGAGCTGATCGCCGGGCTGTCCGCGGTACTGACCCGGGCGCGCGGACGAATCCTGAGCGCGCGCATCGACACTCCCCACGAGATCGGGTACTTCTTCACGCACCGCTTCCCGGCCGCCGTGTACCGGGCCTGGCCGTGGTGGCTGTCGGTGGCGACCGTGTTCCTGCTCGGCGCGGCGGCGCTCGGCGCGGCGGTGGCCAATTCCGAGACGACGCGGAAGCGTCTCGGGCTGAACATGGATACAGATGCCTTGACGAGGCCGGGCGGCGAATTCGAGACCTACTACTACGAGCACTCACACGACGCGTTCGCGGCGAAGGTGTGGACCAACAACGCGTGGGTGTCGGCCATGGCGCTGTTCATGGGGGTGCTGGTGCTGCCCGCGCTCTACCTGTTGTTCATGAACGCGCTGAACCTCGGCGTCAGTGCCGGGCTGATGGCGGAAGCAGGCCGGCTGGAACCGTTCTTCGGCTGGATCCTGCCGCACGGAATGCTCGAGCTCACAGCCATTTTCGTGGCCGGCGGGGCGGGCCTGAAGCTGGGCTGGACGCTGATCGACCCGGGCCGGGAGAGCCGTCCGCAGGCGCTGGCCCGGCAGGGGCGCGCCACGGCGGTGATCGCGCTGGGCCTGGCCGGGGTGCTGCTGGTGTCGGGATTCCTGGAGGGCTTCGTGACGCCCAGCGGATGGCCCACCGCGGTGCGGGTCGGGATCGGGGCGGTGGCCGAACTCGGTTTCCTGGCCTACGTATTCGGGCTCGGTCGCCAGGCGGCGAGAGAGATGGACGACACAGCGCGAGCGATGAACGACGCGGCGCGGGAGTCGGGCCCGGAGCACATCACGGGCAATTCGATCGGGAACCATCCGGAACCGGCTGTGAGAGTGGCGACTTCGTAGTCGCGAGCACCGTTCGGATTGAGTTCCACTGGCCGCAGCGAGTCCGGCTCAGCTGCGGCCAGCGTTGCCGTTGACTCTACACAATCGTTATGGCTACGCAACCTCCGACTTGCCCACCGGGCGTATAACGCGACCAGGCGAAATGCACCCTCCCCGTAGGGAACCCGGCACCATCGCTAATTCTCCGCATACCCTTTGCGGGCGGTCTGCGGAGGGCCCCGAAACTATCCCAGCGGTTGCGTTTCAGGACCCGTTTCAACCGATTGCGCGCGATGCGTTTCGAACGCCGTCATCCGGTTTGCAGAAAACTCGCAAATTCTCCGCTCACCACCGGTTCAACCCCCGTTAAGCTGGCGTTTCGTCCCAGCTCAGCCTGATTGCCAAGCAGTCGCTTGGGGTCAAACAAACCTCAAGTTTGTTTCGAATGGTTTTAGCTAAATGATCATCAGGCAACGCTGGACAGTAATCGGGCGCATACCCGAGGCGACATCCTCCGGCAAACGATTTTCACCCCTCGCGAGGCCCAGAAACGGCCTCTGGCAACGCCTCTCGAAACCCACCCCCGACAGGGTGTGCGACGTTCGTCACATCCATGGATTCCCGGATCAGCCGGACAGACCGGACCGAGACCGGGTCCGGACACAGAACGAGACCGGGTCCGGACAAAGAAGAAGGCCCCCGATCCGGTGGGATCGGGGGCCTTCCTCGTGGTGGGCGAAGGGGGACTTGAACCCCCACGTCCTTACGGACACTGGCACCTGAAGCCAGCGCGTCTGCCATTCCGCCACTCGCCCGAGCGACGAGAAGAACGTATCACGGGGTTTGCGCCAAAACGAAATCGCCTGGTTATCGGGGGTGCGCATGCTTCGCTGCGCAGTGGGTACGCCCCGGGAACCTGGGCTCGCCGCCAAGAGTTACAGGTGTGGACGATCGTGGATATCATGCAAAGACCGTGTCCTTCCGGCGACACGCCATGCCTGCGTGTTGCGTTCCGGGACGCTCCACGCACGACTATTGGCAGGTCAGAAACGACACGACCCGGGAAGGAGGGGCGATGGGGTTCGTTTCCCGCTTCGAGCGCCGCCTCCAGGGTGCTGTCGGTGATGTCTTCGCCCGTGCGTTCGGCGGCAGTGTGGTTCCCCAGGAGGTCGAGGCCGCACTGCAGCGTGAGGCCGGCGACCATGTCCAGGATCTGGGCGGGGGACATCTGCTGGCTCCCAACAGCTACGTCATCACTGTCAACGAGTCCGATCTCCGGCAACTCGTGCACGGTGAAGGCCAGCCGGATCAGCAGGTCGCCACGGAGGATTACCAGCTCACCGTGCGTGCGTTCGCCAAACATCTGCAGGACCACATCCGTGAGCAAGGGTGGCAGACCTACGGCGAAGTGCACGTGGAGTTCGAGGCATCCCCTACGCTGCACACCGGACAGTTCAGGACGCGCGGCCGGGTGGATCCGGACGCGGGCAGGCGGGCCAGCCCGTCACCGGGACCTGAACGCCCACAACGACCCAACCCGCAACCAGGAGCTGGCCCCATGACGCAGAACTCAGGCTACGACCCCAGCCGTGAGCCCGCGGAGTCCGATCCGCGGAACCGCGGGTACGCACCCCCGCCTGCGGGCCGGCCCGGTCAGCAGGGGTACGGCGAGTACGGCTACGGCCAGTCCGAGCAGGGCTACGGCGAGTACCAGAACGGCTACGACTACCAGCAGCAGGGCGGCGGCTACGGCGCCCAGCAGCAGGGCGGGTACGCCGAGCAGGGCTACGGCCAGCAGCAGGCGGGCTACGGCGCGCCCGATCAGGCCTACGGCCAGCAGCAGGGCTATGCCGACCAGCAGGGCTACGGCGACCAGCAGGGCTACGGCCAGCAGCAGGGCTACGGCGACCAGCAGGGCTACGGCGACCAGCAGGGCTACGGCCAGCAGCAGGGCTACGCCGACCCGGGCTACGGCCAGCCGCAGGGCTACGGCCAGCAGGGGTACGAGCAGGGCGGCGGCTACGGCGGCCAGCAGCAGGGCGGGTACGCCGACCAGGGCTACGGCGGCCAGCAGCAGGGTTATGCCGACCAGGGCTACGGCGGGCAGCAGCAGGGCTACGAGCAGGGTTACAGCGACCAGCAGGGCTACGGTCAGCAGGGCTATGACCAGCAGCAGGCGGGTTACGGCGCGGCTCCCGCGCGGGGCGCCTCGGGCTACTCGGCGACGCTACAGTTGGACGACGGCTCCGGCCGCACCTACCAGCTGCGCGAGGGCAGCAACATCATCGGTCGTGGGCAGGACGCGCACTTCCGGCTGCCGGATACCGGAGTTTCCCGGCGGCACATCGAGGTTCGCTGGGACGGTCAGACCGCGATGCTCTCGGACCTCGGTTCGACCAATGGCACGCTGGTCAACGGGTCTCCCGTCCAGGATTGGCAGCTGGCCGACGGGGATGTCATCCGCGCCGGGCATTCCGAGATCCTGATCCGGATCGTCTGATCCCGTAAGCTCGCGGTGCAGGTCACGATATGACTAGGAATTCCTCGGTCGTATCGTGATCGCAACCGGTCGACGGCCCTATGATGCTGCCATTACGCGCGGCGGACTCTGGCCGCGCTGACACGCAACACACCGGTTGGGGGTCACGGAGCCATACCTCCGTAACTGCCCCGTACCTACGACACGGTCGAACAGGAGGTGGAGCACCGTGCAGGGACTGATCCTGCAATTGACCCGTGCGGGGTTCCTGCTGCTGTTGTGGCTGTTCGTGTGGGCGGTGCTCCGGACCCTGCGCAGCGATATCTACGCGGCTTCCGGCCTTCGGGTCGCGCCTCGGGCCGCAGGCGGTTCCGCGGTGCTCCCATCTTTTCGCCGGGGCCAGAAGGGCGCCAAATATCTCGTGGTGACTCAGGGTTCTCTCGCCGGCACTCGAATCTCACTCGGCCAGCAGCCGGTGCTGATCGGGCGCGCGGACGACTCCACACTGGTCCTCACCGACGACTACGCCTCCACCCGCCACGCGCGACTGTCTCCGCGCGGTGAGGATTGGTACGTCGAGGATCTCGGTTCCACCAACGGGACCTACCTCGACCGGTCGAAGGTCACCACTCCGGTCCGAGTTCCACTCGGTACCCCTGTCCGTGTCGGCAAGACAGTGATCGAGCTGCGATCGTGACACTTGTTCTCCGCTACGCAGCGCGCAGCGACCGTGGTCTCGTCCGAGCCAATAACGAGGACTCCGTCTACGCCGGTGCGCGACTGCTCGCGCTGGCGGACGGCATGGGCGGCCACGCCGCCGGTGAGGTCGCCTCGCAGCTGATGATCGCCGCACTGGCGCATCTGGACGACGACGAGCCCGGCGACGACCTGCTCGGCAAGCTGAATCGTGCCGTGCACGAAGGCAATGCGTCCATCGCCGACCAGGTCGAGGAGGAGCCGGAACTCGACGGCATGGGCACCACGCTCACCGCCATCCTGTTCGCCGGCCGCAAACTCGGCCTCGCCCACATCGGCGACTCCCGCGCCTATCTGCTCCGAGGCGGTGAACTGGCCCAGATCACCCGTGACGACACCTTCGTGCAGTCGCTGGTGGACGAGGGACGAATCACCCCGGAACAGGCCCACACTCATCCCCAGCGCTCGCTGATCATGCGGGCGCTCACCGGCAACGAGATCGACCCCACCCTGGTGGTGCGCGAGGCCCGGGCCGGAGACCGCTACCTGCTGTGCTCGGACGGCCTGTCCGACGTGGTCAGCGACGAGACCATCGCCAACACCCTGCGCGAGGGCACCACCGACGAGGCGGCCGACCGGCTCATCGAATTGGCCTTGCGCAGTGGCGGTCCCGACAACGTGACCGTGGTGGTCGCCGACGTCATCGACCTGGACTACGGCCAGAGCCACCCCATCGTGGCGGGCGCGGCGTCCGGCGAGGACGAGGACACTCCCCCGCCGAACACCGCCGCCGGCCGGGCCGCCGCCATGCGCCCGCCGCGGGCCACCCCGCGCCGCACGGTGGCGCAGCCCGAACCCGAACCGCCCAAGAAGAGCCACAAGCTGCGCTGGCTGGCGCTGTCGCTGGCCCTGCTGGTGGCCGTCGGCGCGGGTCTCACCGTGGGCTACAACATGATTCGCAGCAACTACTACGTCGGCGTGGACGGCGAGAAGGTGGTCGTGCTGCGCGGCCTGCCCGGTTCGGTGCTGGGCTACTCGATCCGCGATGTGGATCAGGTCGGATGTGTCACGCGCTCCGGTGAATTGACGCTGGCCGCGCCCGGTGACAAGTTCGCCGCCGGTTGTGTCTCGCTGACCCGTGAGGCGCTGCGCCCCAGCGGCCGGGATTCGGTCGACAAGGGTCTGCCGCCGGGCTCGCGGGACGACGCCATCAAGCAGATCCGCATGCTGGTGTCGACCGAGCTGCTGCCGCCCTGCGACACCAAGGCGCAGGCTCCCAGCACCCCGACCACGACTCCGGCCCCGCCCGCCGACCCGAACCAGCCGGGCGCCTCGGTCACCCCCACCCCCGCCGCGCCGACCGCCGTCCCCGGCGGCCTCAGCGGCGGTGAACGGACCGGCGAGAACCACCCGCTGGAGCACAAGTCCGAGCAGCCGAACCCGCCGGCCACCACCGTTCCCACCACCACGGCACCGCAGAACCCGGGGCAGAACTGCAGGACGGCGGACTGATGTCCGCACCGGCACCGCCGTTCACTGGGGCCTTCCCCAGTCCACCCGGCGGATTCGCTCCTGCGCCGCCGCCCGCCACCCGGCGCAATGTCGAGTTGCTGCTGTTGGGGCTGGCGGCCCTCATCACCACCGTGTCCCTGGTGTTGGTGGAGGCCAGTCAGGAGCAGGCGATC
This sequence comes from Nocardia sp. CA-136227, assembly GCF_050955695.1. Lineage (NCBI taxonomy): Bacteria > Bacillati > Actinomycetota > Actinomycetes > Mycobacteriales > Nocardiaceae > Nocardia > Nocardia sp. CA-136227. The sequence continues at coordinate 29,126 of NZ_CP192081.1, read as the reverse complement.
ACCTGGGAGATCGCCAAGCTCGGTGCCGCGTACCTGGCCCTGTTCGGCGTCGCGCATCTGGCGGTGCGGCGGTTCGCGGCGTTCGCGGATCCGCTCCTACTACCGATCGCGGCGCTGCTGAACGGGTTGGGCCTGGTCGTGATTCACCGCGTGGACCTAGCGCAGGCCCAGGACGCCGCCTTCGCCAACCTGCCCATCCCCTCCCCCGACGCCAACCAGCAGGTGCTGTGGACGGGGTTGGGGATGGTGGTCTTCATGGGGTTGTTGATCGCGCTGCGCGATTACCGCAGCCTGGCCCGCTACTCCTACACGGTCGGCCTGCTCGGGTTGGTCGCGCTCGCGCTGCCGGCGCTGCTGCCGGACCGGTACTCCATGGTGAACGGCGCGAAGATCTGGATCCGGCTGCCCGGCTTCAGCGTTCAGCCCGGCGAGTTCGCCAAGATCGCGCTGATCGTGTTCTTCGCCGGGGTGCTGGTGTCCAAGCGCGACCTGTTCACCGGCGCGGGCAAGCACGTGTTCGGCATGGAATTGCCGCGCATGCGCGATATGGGACCGATCCTGCTGGTGTGGGTGGTCTCGGTGGGCGTGCTGGTGGTCGAGAAGGATCTGGGCACCTCGCTGCTGATCTTCGCGACCGTGCTGTGCATGCTCTACATCGCGACCGAGCGAGTGGGCTGGGTGGCGGTCGGGCTGGTGCTGCTGACCATCGGATTCGTGTTCGCCTACAACACGTTCGGGCATGTGCGGGTCCGGGTCTCGACCTGGCTGCACCCGTTCGACGACTACTCCAGCACCGGCTACCAGATCTCGCAGTCGATGTTCGGCCTGGCCACCGGCGGTCTCGCGGGAACCGGTCTGGGCAGCGGGAATCCGTCGAAGGTGCCGTTCGCGAAGACCGACTTCATCATCGCCGCCATCGGTGAGGAGCTGGGCCTGATCGGCCTGGCGGTGATCCTCGTGCTGTTCTGCATCCTGTCGGTGCGCGGCATCCGCACCGCGCTGGCCATCCGCGACAGCTTCGGCAAGTTGCTCGCGTCGGGGCTGGCCTTCACCATTGCCATTCAGGTGTTCGTCGTGGTCGGCGGAGTCACCAAGCTGATTCCGCTGACCGGGTTGACCACCCCGTTCATGTCGTACGGCGGTTCGTCGCTGCTGGCGAACTACGTCCTGCTGGGAGTGCTGATCAAGATTTCCGACGCGGCCCGCCGCCCGGCGCCCGCCCGCAAGCGGGCCGAGCCGATCGCGGACGCGTCGACACAGATGCTGCGCAAGGTCGAGGGGGGTGCCGGGTGAACACGCCTCTGCGCCGGGTGGCGCTGGCGGTGATGGCGATGATCGTCGCGCTGCTGATCAACGCCACCTACGTGCAGGTCCAGATCGGCCCGATCGGCAAGGCCGACAGCCTGCGCAACGATCCGCGCAACGATCGGGTGCTGCTCGACGAGTACGCCCGCCAGCGCGGCCAGATCTCCGCGGCCGGAACGGTGCTCGCGAGTTCGGTCGCGACCGACGACCGCTACAAGTACCTGCGCACCTACCCGACCGATCCGATGGCCTACGCGCCGGTGACCGGTTTCTACTCGCTGCAGAACGGCAACAACGGACTCGAGCACACCGAGGACTCGGTGCTCAACGGTTCGGACAACCAGCTGTTCGGGCGGCGGCTCATCGACCTCATCTCGGGCCGGGATCCGCGCGGCGGCAATGTGGTGACCACGATCAACCCGCTGATGCAGAAGGTCGCCTACGAGCAGCTGACCGCGAAGAAGCTGACCGGTTCGGTGGTGGCGATCGAGCCGAGCACCGGGCGCATCCTGACCATGGTGTCCACGCCGTCCTACGACCCGAACACCCTCGCCGGGCACGACGCCGGCCGGGTCGAGGACACCTACAAGCAGCTGGACAAGGACACCGGCAAGCCGCTGATCAATCGCGCCGTATCCACCACCTACCCGCCGGGTTCGACGTTCAAGGTGGTGGTCACCGCGGCCGCGCTGTCCAACGGCATCGCGAAACCGGAGGACCAGTTCACCGCCGCGCCGCGGATCACCCTGCCCGGCACCCAGACCACGCTGGAGAACTACAACGGCAGCCACTGCGGTCCCGGCGACAGCCAAACCGCTTCGCTGACAGAGGCTTTCAAGTACTCGTGTAACACGGCTTTCGTGGAACTCGGTATCAAGGTGGGGACCGCGAAACTCAAGGACGAGGCGAGCGCGTTCGGGATCGGCAAGGATCTGCACAACAGCATCCCGATCCCGTGGACCGACAGCACCGTGGGCGACATTCCCGACAACGCGGCGCTGGGTCAGAGCAGCATCGGACAGCGCGATGTGGCCCTGACCCCCTTGGACAACGCGGTCATCGCGGCCACCATCGCCAACGGCGGCGTGCGGATGAAGCCCTATCTGGTCGACCAGTTGCAGGCGCCGGACCTCAGCACGCTGAGCACCACCAAACCGACCTCGGTGGGCCAGGCGGTCACCCCCCAGGTGGCCACCCAGATCACCAATCTGATGCTCGAGTCGGAGAAGAACACGCAGGGAGGGACGCAGCCGCGCCCGTATCAGATCGCGTCGAAGACCGGAACGGCCGAGCACGGCTCGGATCCGCGCAACACCCCGCCGCACGCCTGGTACATGGCGTTCGCACCGGCGCAGAACCCGAAGATCGCCATCGCGGTGATCGTCGAGAACGGCGGCGACCGGGCCCTGGCCGCGACCGGCGGCTCGGTGGCCGCACCGATCGCGCGGGCCGTGCTGGACGCTGGGCTTGGGGGCTGAGAGACATGAGAGTGCAAGGTAGACAGGGTCACGAATGCTGAACAACGGTGCGTTGATCGCGGATCGGTACCGGCTGCAGCGGCTGATCGCCACCGGCGGCATGGGCCAGGTCTGGGAAGCTCTGGACACCCGGCTGGACCGCCGGGTCGCAGTGAAGGTGCTCAAGGCGGAGTTCTCCACCGACCCCACCTTCCGGCAGCGCTTCCGTACCGAGGCGCGGACCACCGCGCAGCTGAATCACCCGGGCATCGCGAGCATTTACGACTACGGCGAGACGCAGGATCCGTCCGGCGGCGAGATCGCCTATCTGGTCATGGAATTCGTGCAGGGCGAGCCGCTCAACGCGGTGCTGTCCCGGCTGAACCGGCTCTCGGTGGCCCAGGGCCTCGACATGCTCGAGCAGACCGGGCGGGCGCTGCAGGTGGCGCACCTCGCGGGTGTCGTGCACCGGGACGTGAAGCCCGGCAACATCCTCGTGACGCCGACCGGTCAGGTGAAGATCACCGACTTCGGCATCGCCAAGGCCGTCGACGCCTCCCCGGTCACCAAGACCGGCATGGTGATGGGCACCGCCCAGTACATCGCGCCGGAGCAGGCCACCGGTGAGGACGCCACCGCCGCCTCGGACGTGTACTCGCTGGGCGTGGTCGGCTACGAGTCGCTCGCGGGCGCACGGCCGTTCACCGGCGACGGCGCGCTGACCGTCGCCATGAAGCATGTGCGGGAGGCCCCGCCGCCGCTGCCCGCCGACCTGCCGCCGAACGTGCGGGAGCTCATCGAGATCACCATGGCCAAGGAGCCGGGCCAGCGCTACGCCAATGGCGGCGAGTTCGCCGACGCGGTGTCCGCGGTGCGTTCGGGTCGCCGGCCCACGCCGCCCGGCGGGCTGCCGTCCGCGGCCATGACCGGCGCCACCCGGGTGCTGCCGCCCGGACCGACCATGATCATCCCGGGCGCGCGGGCCGACCAGGCCACCGCCCGCTACGCCCCGCCGACGCAGCAGCCGATGCGCGGGCCGATGGAACCGCCCGCCGCCCAGACCACCGTCATGTCCGGACCCCGCACCCCGGTCGGTCCGATGACGGTCCCCGGCGTCGAGGGCGCCGGCTCGGGTCGATTCACCAACGGCCAGAAGGCCGTCGCCGGACTGGGAGTGGGTGCGCTGATCCTCGGCGCGGCCGTCGCCATCGTCCTGATGAGCAGCTCCTCGCACGAGACCACGCCGCCCGCCCGCACCAGCGCGGTGGTCGCGCCGCCGGTGATCACCCCGACCACCACCACGGCCCCGCCGACCACCACCACCCGGGAACGGCCGGTGCCGCCGCCGGTGGTGACCACCGTCGAGCCGCCGCCGACCACCACGGTCGAGCCGACCACCACCCCGCCGCCGGTCACCACGACGACGCCGCCCAAGACCACCCCGCCGGTCACCACCACCCCGGCGAAGCCCACGACCACCAAGCCCGACCGGTGGCCGTGGCCGGGCCAGGGCGGGGGCGACCTACCATCATTGCCAGTGACTCCCGGCGCGAATTCCGGCGGCGCGAATTCCGGCGGAGCGGTGAGTCCCGGCAGTAACCGCAGTCCGGTGTACGCACAGGACCCCTATTCATCCTCAGTCGCGCAGCAAGGATTGCCATGACGACCCCGAAGAACCTCTCCTCCCGCTACGAGCTGGGCGAGATCATCGGGTTCGGTGGCATGTCCGAGGTCCACAAGGCCCGGGATCTGCGGCTGGGCCGGGATGTGGCGATCAAGGTGCTGCGCGCCGACCTGGCCCGCGACCCCACGTTCTACCTGCGCTTCAAGCGTGAGGCGCAGAACGCGGCCGCCCTCAACCATCCGGCCATCGTCGCGGTGTACGACACCGGCGAGGCCGAGATCGACGGCGGGCCGCTGCCCTACATCGTGATGGAGTACGTCGACGGCGACACCCTGCGCGACCTCGTGCGCGGCAAGGGACCGCTGCCGCCGCGGCGCGCCATGGAGGTCGTCGCCGACGTGTGCGCGGCGCTGGACTTCTCGCACCGCAACGGCATCGTGCACCGGGACATGAAGCCCGCCAACATCATGATCAACCGGGCCGGCGCGGTGAAGGTGATGGACTTCGGCATCGCCCGCGCCATCGCCGACAGCTCCAACCCCATGACCCAGACGGCCGCCGTCATCGGCACCGCCCAGTACCTCTCCCCCGAGCAGGCCCGCGGCGAGCAGGTGGACGCGCGTTCGGACGTGTACTCGGTGGGCTGCGTGCTCTACGAGATCCTCACCGGCGAACCGCCTTTCACCGGCGATTCCCCGGTCGCGGTCGCCTACCAGCACGTCCGGGAGGATCCGCGGCTGCCGTCGCAGGTGCATCCCGGGGTGCCGCGCGAGCTCGACTCGGTGATCCTCAAGGCGATGAGCAAGAACCCGGCCAACCGGTATCAGACCGCGGCCGAGATGCGCGCCGACCTGATCCGGGTGCTGGGCGGGCAGAAGCCCACCGCCCCCATGGTCATGACCGACGAGGACCGCACCGGCTTCCTCGACGACGACCTGCCGCCGCCGCGCAGCTATCGCACCGTCGAACGCCGCGACGACACCACCGAACAGGAGATCGTCGAGGCCAACCCGCGCCGGCGCACCGCGCTCATCGGCATCCTCGGGGTGGCCGCGGTCGCGGTGGTCGGCATCCTGCTGTGGATGCTGGTCGGCCCCGGGTCACGGGCCGATCAGGTCACCGTGCCCGACGTCGCCAACCAGAACTACCAACTGGCGCAACGCGATCTGGAGAAGGCCGGTTTCACGGTCGCCATCCAGCAGAAGAACGACCCGAAGGTGGCATTGAACAATGTCATCGCCACCCAGCCGCTGGGCGGATCGCGGGTCGGCAAGGGCAGCACCATCACCCTGCAGGTGTCCGCGGGACCGCAGCAGGTGACGGTGCCGAAGCTGGCCGGGCTCACCCGGCAGCAGGCCGAGCAGACCCTGAATTCGCAAGGGCTGCGGATGAATCCCGACGTGAGGCGGGAGGCCTCCAGCGCCGACGACAAGGACAAGGTCGTCTCGTCGACCCCGGACGCGGGCCAGAAGGTCGACACCGACGGACAGGTCACCATCACCCTCGGTTCGGGTCCGGACAAGGTGGTCGTCCCCAATGTGGTCGGGCAGTCGATCGAGGTCGCGCAGTCCACGCTGGGCGACACCGCGCTGTTCAAGGTCGTGGTCCAGGAGGTGCCGAACAACCAGCCCAAGGGCACGGTCATCGCCACCAACCCGTCCGCGGGCACCCAGGCCGACAAGGGCTCCACGGTGACCGTGCAGGTGTCGAGCGGCGATCAGATCACCATGCCCGACCTGCGCGGCCTCACCCCGGCGCAGGCCGTGGACATGCTGCGCAAGAGCGGCTGGAACGGGCAGGTCAGCCAGAACACCATGAGCACGCTGAACGCGGGCGAGGTCGGGCGGATCCTGGCCCAGCAGCCGACCGCGGGCTCGTCGCTGGGCAAGTCCCAGACGGTGACCATCACGACCGGGGTGCTGTCGCTCGGCCCGCCGTGATTCGGATTCCATTGTGAGAACAGGGGTTCGCGGACGATCCGCGAACCCCTGTCTTGTTTCATGTGAAACCTCGCGCGGACGAAACCTACAGCCGCAGATGCCGGTTCATCGACATGGCCTCCTCGGCCAGATCGGGCAGTTCGACCACCTCGACGCCGTGTTCGCGCAGCCGCTCCACCCCGACGCAGTTGTCCACGAAGGTGCCCGGTTCCCGCCAGGCGATCACCACGCGCCGGATCCCGGCCCGCAGAATCCGATCCGTGCAGGGCAGCCGATCCTGGCTCGCGCGCTGCGAACACGGCTCGAGGGTGCTGTACAGGGTGGCGTGCCGCAGCCGCGGATCGTCCGCGGCCAGCTTGTTCAGCGCCGACTCCTCGGCGTGCACCTTGTCGTCGGTCTCCCGCGACCACCCGTGCTCGATCTCCACCCCGTCCGCGCCCACGATCACCGCGCCCACCGCGAACGCGGTGTCGCTGTGCGGGCACAACCGCGCCAGACCGATGGCGTGCCGCATCCAACCGCGATCCAGCCGTGCCTCATCCGACATCGGAATCCTCCTTCGGCAGGTAGTGCAGCAGGGCGATATCCCCGATCCGGGCCACATCGGCCAGCTGCATGCGGTGACCGGTCCCGCCCGGGAAGGCGGCGGGTCCGAGGAAGCGCGGGGCGGCCGGGTCGCCGACCACCAAGGGCGCCACGGCCATCCAGATCTCGTCGACCAATCCGGCGGACAGGAAGGCGGTGTGGATGGATCCGCCGCCCTCGACCATCAGGCTCTCGACACCATGTTTGCCCAGGTCGTCGAGCAGGGCCGCGAAGTCGATCGCCGCGCCCAGGGAGATCACCTCGGCCAGACCGGCGAGCCGGTCGCCGAGGCGGGCGGCCCCGGAATCGGTGGTGTAGACCAGTCTTTCGCCGCCGCTCTGCCAGAAGCGCAGCTCCGGGTCGAGCTCGCCGCGCGCGGTGACGATCACCCGCACCGGATAGTCGGGCTTGCCCGCGGCGACCCGCTGCAGGCGGCGGTCCGAACTGTTCACGAGCAGCCGGGGATTGTCGCGGCGCAGGGTTTCCGCGCCGATCAGGATGGCGTCGGATTCGGCGCGCAGGGCGTCGACCCGATCGAAATCGGCGGCGTTGGACAGCAACAGGCGATCCGGGCTCGCGTCGTCGATGTAGCCGTCGACGCTGACGGCCACCGACAGCATGACCCGCGGCCTCACGCCGCGTCCCCGTTCATGACGCTGTCTCCATGTGGCATGAGCGGGGGGCCTGCGTGGTTACGCAGGCTGCCTCCTCCGGCCCCTGACCGCTCATGCCAGGGCCGCGACCTCCGCCTCCAAGGTCTGCACCAGCCCCTCCGCCGGCCGCTCGCCGCACACGCCCAGCCAGTTGGCGAGCATGCGGTGCCCGCCCTGGGTGAGCACGGATTCGGGGTGGAACTGCACACCGTGGATGGGCAGATCGCGATGCCGCAGAGCCATGACGATGCCGGATTCGGTGCGGCCCAGCACCTCCAGCTCCGGCGGCATGGTCTCCTCGAGGACGGTCAGGGAGTGGTAGCGGGTGGCGGTGAAGGGATCCGGTAGCCCGGCCAGCACGCCCGCGCCGATGTGGAAGACGCTGCTGGTCTTGCCGTGCAGCAGTTCGGGAGCGCGGGTCACGGTGGCGCCGAAGGCTTCTCCGATGGCCTGGTGTCCCAGGCACACGCCGAGCAGCGGGGTGGCGTGCTTCGCGGCGGCGTGCACCAGCGAGATGGAGGCGCCGGCGCGGTCGGGGGTGCCGGGCCCGGGGCTGATCAGCACGCCGTCGAAGTCCTGCACGACCTTGTCCACATCCGCGAGCTGCGGGTCGTCATTGCGCCAGACCTCGGCGTCCACACCCAGCTGTCCGAGATACTGAACCAGGTTGAACACGAAGCTGTCGTAGTTGTCGACGACCAGTACACGCATGATTCGAGAGTAGTTGGCGCGGCCGCCGCCGTCGCACGCAATACCGCCGAACCGTGTCGCCACAATCGCCCGCGCCCTCCCCAACGACACTTTCCCCAGGGTTCCCGGGATAATGTCTACGCAGACAGAACGCCGAAAACGAGGACGTCATGCCGAAGTCGAAGGTCCGGAAGAAGACCGATTACACGATCAACCCGGCCAGCCGCACCCCGGTGCGGGTGAAGACGGCTGGTCCGTCGCCGGTCTGGTACGTCTCCATCATGCTGGGCTTCATGCTCGCCGGTCTGGTGTGGCTGCTCGTCTACTACCTGGCCAACGAGCAGATCCACTGGATGAGCGATCTGGGCGCGTGGAACTTCCTGATCGGATTCGGCCTGATGGTGGTCGGTCTGATCATGACCATGCGCTGGCGCTGAATGCCCCGCACGGGTGGCCCGTTCCGCCGGGAATGTGGCTTACACCATTGTCATTCATGCACACCTGTGGATGAGCCTGTGGACAACTCGAGGAAAGAGTGGGGACAGTGAGCGCCACCGGCCCCGACTCCCGACTGTCCTGGTCCACACCCCCGGCCGCGCTCGTGGCCTGCGGCATCGGCGGCCTGGTGCTGGCCGTGGCCGCGATCGTGTCGACGGACGGCCCCGGCCGCCTGCTCATCGGTGTGGCCGCGGTGGGACTGCTCGGCCTGACCGCCCTGGGCGTGCGGCAACGGCCGCGGCTCGCGGTCGAACCCGGTGACCCTGTACATATCGTGGTGCGCGGCCTCACCGGGCCGCAGCGCTACACACCCGAGCAGATCCTGCGGGTCCGGGTTGTGCACTACCGGCGACTGGGCCGGCGGATGCCCATGCTGGAGATGGATGTGGACAACTCCGGTGAGGAACGGCTGCTGATCTTCGGCCGCTGGGATCTGGGCACGCGCCCCGAGGATGTCCTCGAGGTGCTGCGCGCGCATCTGTCGCGTTAGAGGGTGGGCGCGGCCAGCACGGTGACCAGCACCGCGGCCACCGCCACCGCCGCGACCGCCGCCCAGCCGACGGTGAGCGCCTTCCGGGCGTCCCGGATCCCGATCCAGCGCGGCAGATACAGGATTCCCGTGGTGGCGAGCGTGCCCGCGAGCAGCCCGCCCAGGTGCCCCCACACCGAGATGCCGGGCACCGAGAAGGTGATCACCAGGTTGATCCCCAGCAGCACCGCGATCTGGGTGAGGTTCTGGCGGATGCGCAGCATGATCACCGCGACCGTGCCGAAGATCCCGAAGATCGCGCCCGAGGCGCCCGCGGTGGGGGTCAGGGGACCTGACATCGCCGTGACCGCGGCCGAACCGCCCAGCAGGGACGTGAAGTAGACCGCCACGAAGCGGGTCCGGCCCAGCGCCACCTCGCAGTACGGGCCCAGCACGTAGAGCGCGAACATATTGGCCAGCAGGTGGACCGGCCCGTAGTGCAGGAAGCCCGAGCCGAGCACCCGCGCCCAGCCGCCGTCGTAGCCGACGAAGCCCGGCACCAGCACCCAGTCGTAGAACAGCCGGGAACGCTGGTTGTCCATCAGGCTGTGCGCCTGCAGCGCGGTGACCGCGAAGACGATCACGTTGACGGCGATCAGCGTGTAGGTGACGTACGGCTGCGAGATCCGTGACAGCGTCGTCCCGGCCGCGTTGCGGACCGGTCGGACGTCGTCACGGCCCTGCTGGACGCATTCCACGCAGTGCTGCCCGACCGCGGCCGCGGTCAGGCATTCGGGGCAGGCCGGACGCCCGCACCGGGTGCAGGCCAGACCGGTGGGCCGGTCGGGGTGGCGGTAGCAGGCCGGGGCGGGCGGCTGGGGCTGCATGGGAAGTCCTCTTCGAAGGCCGTTCGAGGGCCGTTTCTCAGGCGATGGTGATGCTGTTGATCACCACGTCGTCCTTGGGGCGGTCGCCGCGGTCGGTCGAGATGGTGGCGATGGCGTCGACGACCTTGCGGGAATCGGGGTCCACGACCTCGCCGAAGATGGTGTGGCGGCGGTTCAGGTGCGGCTGCGCGCCCACCGTGATGAAGAACTGGGAGCCGTTGGTGCCGGGCCCGGCATTGGCCATGGCGAGCAGGTAGCCGCGATCGAAGCGGAGGTCCGGATGGAATTCGTCCTTGAACTCGTAGCCGGGGCCGCCGCGGCCGGTGCCGGTGGGGTCCCCGCCCTGGATCATGAAGCCGTCGATCACCCGGTGGAAGATCGAGCCGTCGTAGAACGGCCCGGAGTCGGTGCCCGCGGCGTTCTTGGTGCTGTACGCCTTGGAGCCGTCGGCCAGGCCGACGAAATTGCGGACGGTGGCGGGGGCGTGGTTACCGAAGAGCGAGATCTTGATGTCGCCGTGGTTCGTGTGCAACGTCGCCACTGCGGTCTGATTCGGTGAGGTCACGCCGCCAGGATAGGTGCAGGGCGCGCGGCCGGGCCGAAGCGGCACACGCGAAGCCCTCGAAACCGCCGCGATATGTGATTCCCTGCCCGGATTCGGGCACAGAAGTGGCGGAAACGGTCCCGGCATGGCATGTTCGGTCGAGTGAATGACGGGGATCCGGTCGATCTGGTCCGCCATGTGGCGGCCTCCACCGGCCTGCCGCCCGCCGTCGCGGCCCGTGTGGTCGCCGATGTCGTCGGATACTTCGACGAGACCGCCGAGCAGTTCGTGCGCCGCAGACATGCCGAATTGCAGAGCCGTCAGGTCCGCAATGCCGAGATCTGGCAGCGCCTGGCGGCCGAGCTCGCGCAGCGCCGGGTCGCCGCCCCCGACTTCACCGAACGGCAACTGCGTCGCATCGTCTACGGGTGAGGAGTCCGTCCCTCAATGTGTGGAATCGTCGGTTATATCGGGCATCGTGAGGCCGTCCCGGTCCTGTTGGAAGGCCTGCACCGGCTCGAATACCGCGGCTACGACTCCGCGGGCCTGGCCGTGCCGCACCGCGGCCGCCTACGGGTCACCAAGACCCAGGGCCGGGTCCAGGACCTACGCAACAAGGCCGACGCCGAAGCCGCCCGGCTGCGCGGCAATGTGGGCATCGCCCACACCCGCTGGGCGACCCACGGCGAACCCTCCGACGCCAACGCGCACCCGCACACCGACGTCTCCGGCCGGATCGCGGTCGTGCACAACGGGATCGTCGAGAACGCCGAGGTGCTGCGCGCCGCGCTGACCGCCGAGGGCGTGGAATTCGTCTCCGACACCGACACCGAGGCCATCGCGCATCTGGTCGCCGCCGCCCTGGAGGGGTCCGAGACCCTGGAGGACGCGGTCCGCACCGCCATGCGCCGAGTCGAGGGCACCTACGGCCTGCTGGTGCTCGACGCCCGCCGCCCCGACGAACTGGTGGTGGCCCGCAACGGCTCCCCCATCGTGCTCGGTGTCGGCGACGGCGAGATGTTCGTGGCCTCCGACGTGGCCGCGCTGGTGCATCACACCCAGCGCGTGGTGTTCCTCGACGACGGCGAGCTGGCCACCGTGCGCGCCGACGAATTCCGCACCAGCACACTGGGTCTCGAGGCCCGGCGCACCGACAAGATCCCCACCACCATCGATATGGCGGCCGAGGACTACGCGCTGGGCGGGTACCCCGACTTCATGCGCAAGGAGATGGCCGAACAGCCCGACGCCGTCCGCCGGGCGCTGCGCGGCCGCCTCGACGAGCGTTTCGCCACCGCCCACCTGGGCGGCCTCAATATGGACGCGCGCGAGCTGCGCGGCATCAGCAAGGTGGTGTTCCTGGGCTGCGGCTCCGCCTATTACGCGGGCCAGCTGGGCGCGCAGCTGGTCGAGGAGCTGGCCCGGATCCCGGCCGTCGCCGAGCCCGCCTCGGAGTTCCGCTACCGCAATCCGGTGGTGGACCCGGACGCGCTGTACGTGGCGATCAGCCAGTCCGGCGAGACCCTGGATACCCTTGCCGCCGTTCAGGAATTGCAGCGCAAGGGCGGCCGCGTCATCGGCGCGGTGAACGTGGTCGGCAGCGCCATCGCGCGGGAGTGCGGTGCGGGCGTGTTCCTGCACGCGGGCCCGGAGGTCTCGGTGGCCTCGACCAAGGCGCTCACCAATATGACCGTGTCCTTCGCCATGCTGGGCCTGTTGCTGGGCCGGGTGCGGGACCTGTCGGCCGCGGCCGGCGAACGCATCGTGTCCGGGCTGCGCGCGCTGCCCGACGCCATCGACGCCGTGCTGGCCGAGGAGGAGACGGTCGCCGATATCGCGTCCCGATTCGCCAAGGCGCGCAGCATGTTCTTCATCGGCCGGGTGCGTGCGTGGCCGGTGGCGCGCGAGGGCGCGCAGAAGTTGAAGGAGATCTCCTACATCCACGCCGAGGCGTACCAGGGTTCCGAACTCAAGCACGGGCCGCTGGCGCTGATCGACCCGGAGATGCCCTCCATCGTGCTGGTGCCCGGCGACGAGTTGCTGGCCAAGAACATCACCACCATCGAGCAGATCAAGGCGCGTGGCGGCCCGGTCATCGCGGTCACCAACACCGATCTGCCGGACGGGCTAGCGGATTCGGTGATCCGGGTTCCGGCGGTGTGCCCGGAACTGGACCCGATCATCCTCACGATTCCGTTGCAGTTGCTGGCCTATCACACGGCCATGGCGCTGGGCCGGGACGTGGACAAGCCGCGCAACCTGGCCAAGAGCGTTACCGTCGAGTAACCGATCGGCGGCCCCGTCCGTGCACGAATTGTCTTGCTGTGCCAGCATGGTCGGATGGAGCTGGGGAGCGTTCGTAACAAGGTCATCGTGGCCGCCCTCGTCGCGATCGCGGGCGGTGTCATCGCGTTCTTCGTGAACAAGCGTCCGCAACCGGAGGCTCCGGCCGCCGAACCACCGCGCCTGGGCTACTCGCGCAACGGTTCGGCGCCCTCGCCGGACCTCGTCAACCACTGAAGCCCGCGGTGAGTCGCCGAACCACTCAGCGACTCACCGAGCGCTTGTACTGCTTCAGGGCGAGCGGCACGAAGATCGCCAGGATCACGACGATCCACATCAGGGTCGTCGCGACCGGATGCCGCATGGGCCAGACATCCGCGCTCGGTCCCATCGGCGAGGTGTTGCCGAACAGATCGCGCGTCGCCTGGGTCACGGCCGACACCGGATTCCATTCCGCCACAACGCGTAACACCGTCGGCAGGTTCGCGGTCGGCACGAAGGTGTTGGCGATGAACGTGAGCGGGAAGATCACCATGAAGCTGGCGTTGTTGTAGACCTCCGGCGCGCGCACCAGCAGGCCGACCACCGCCATGATCCACGACACCGCGTACGCGAACAGCAGCAACAGCACGTACGCCAGCACCGCGTCGAGGAACGAGCCGCGGATCCGCCAGCCCACCAGCAGACCGGTCAGCGACATCACCACCAGGCTCACCACATTGATGACCACGTCGGAGAGCGTGCGCCCGATCAGCACCGCCGACGGGGCCATGGGCAGCGACCGGAAGCGGTCGATGATGCCCTTCTGCATGTCCTCCGCCAGGCTCAGACCGGTGAACGTCGCGCCGAACACCACGGTCTGGGCGAAGATGCCGGCGATCAGGAACTCGCGATAGGACGTGCCGGGCAACTGGATCGACGAGCCGAAGACGTAGGCGAACAAGAGCACGAACATGATCGGCGACAGCGTCGAGAAGATCAGCACGTCCGGCACCCGCCGGATCTTGATCACATTGCGTTTGGTGATGGTGATGCTGTCGGTCACCACCATGGCCAGTCGCTGTGCGAGCGAAGGCTTTCCGGCGACGGCGAGCGCGGCGCTCATCGGGCGCCCTCCTTCTCCTCGGCGGATCGATTGCCGTTGATCAGTTCCTCGGCCTGGTGTCCGGTCAGGGACAGGAACACATCGTCGAGCGAGGGCCGGCGCAGCCCCACATCGTGGATCTGCACCTCGTGCTCGGTCAGCTGCCCGATCGCCTCCACCAGCGCCTGCGAGCCGTCCTCGACCGGCACGATGATCCGCCGCAGCCCCGGCTCGAGCCGAATCTCGCCGTGCGCCAAGCCTTCCAGCGCCTGCCGCGCCACCGCGAGATTGTCGGCGTGATCGACGACCAGCTCGATCCGGTCGCCGCCCACCATCGCCTTGAGCTCGTCGGAGGTGCCCTCCGCGATCACCCGGCCGTGGTCGATGACGGCGATGGAGTCGGCCAGCCGGTCCGCTTCCTCCAGGTACTGGGTGGTCAGCAGCAGCGTGGTGCCGCCCGCCACCAGTTCCTCGATGACATCCCAGAGGTCCAGGCGCGCACGGGGATCCAGGCCGGTGGTGGGTTCGTCCAGGAACAGCACGGGCGGATTCGCGACCAGCGCGCCCGCCAGGTCCAAGCGGCGGCGCATACCGCCGGAGTAACCCTTGACCGGACGGTCGGCGGCATCGGCGAGGCGGAACCGGTCCAGCAGTTCGCGCGCTCGCTCCTTACTGCGCCGCACCCCCATGTGGTACAGCCGGCCCACCATCTCGAGATTCTCGAAGCCGGTGAGGTATTCGTCGACCGCGGCGTACTGGCCGGAGGTGCCGATGCGGGAGCGCAGCAGCTGCGGGTCCTTCAGGACGTCCACCCCGGCGACGACCGCGTGGCCGGCGTCGGGGATGAGCAGCGTGGTGAGCACGCGCACGGCGGTGGTCTTGCCGGCGCCGTTGGGGCCGAGCAGGGCGGTCACGGTGCCTTCGGGGACCGAGAGGTCGAGGCCGTCGAGGGCGACCAGATGGCCGTACCTCTTGACCAGCCCCTCGGCGACAATGGCGTCGGGCATGATTCTCCTGTTCCGAACTGCACGGATGCGGTCGAACACGATCGTCGGCGTCTGGCCAGTATGCCCGGATCGACGGAGTGAGTCATCCGAGTTTCACCAGTGCCGGCACGGGCGGCGGCCGGGATCGCGAGTCGTCAACTACTCGAACGTAATTCGGCGAAGGACGCATTTCGGTCACGCGGCCGAGCCCGCTGCCGAGAACCGCGCTTTTTCCTCGAAAAAATCTTTGAACGCGATGCCCCGATAGCCACACAATCCGAATTCGTCGCGTAGGATCGTTCCCGTCGGCCCCTCCCCCCCGGGCCGACCTTACGCGGGCCTCGGCTAACTCCCCCCCTTCGCCGAGGCCCGCCCCCATTCCCGGAGCACGTCCACGACGGGGATCACTCAGACCAGCGGTCGAATCTCATTGCGGCGCAGCACATGCCCGTACAGCCGGTTGATGCCCTTCACCCGCACCGTGGCCAGATGCCGCAGCGTGAAATCCAGATCCGCCTCGATGGCCGCGGCCGCCCCGTCGTCCACCAGCACCGTGCCCGGCCGGGCCACACCGGTGAGCCGCGCCGCGGTGTTGACCGTCGACCCGTAGAGATCGCCGAAGCGCTGCAACACCTCCCCGTAGGCCAGACCCACCCGCAGCTCCTGGGTGACGCCGTGCGAGGCGATGGCGGCCTCCTGCACCGCGAGCGCGATCCGCGCCCCGTCGGTGGCCGTCGCCGCCGCGAACATGACCTCGTCGCCCACGTTCTTGATCACCCAGCCGCCATTGGCGACGATGGCGTTGCTGGTGGCCGTCTCGAAGGCCTCCAGCAGCGCCGACAGCTCATCGGCCTCCAGGTGGCGGGTCAGGCGGGTGTAACCGACCATGTCGGCGAATCCGACGGCCAGCACGCGAACCGTGTCCCCCGCCGCCGCTCCCCCGTCCAGCGACCGCGCCAGCGCGGCGTCCAGGTGCCGGCGGAAGGCGTAGCGCTGCAAGGTCTCGAATTCGGTGACCACCTCGTCGGTGGCGATGCGCGCGGCTTCCTTCGGATCGGTGTCCGGCTGCTCGCGCGTGATGGTCGTGATCCGGTCCAGGATCTCCTCGGTCACCAGATCGACCTGCCACTCCGCCAGCCGCGCCATGGACCGCCCCAGCGTCCGCGCGGCCGTGGTCTGGCGGTGCGTGTCGGCGGTGGCCAGCACGTGCAACTTGGCGAAGGTCTGGGCGGCCTCGATATCGGAGTCGCTGTATTCCACGGCCTCGTCGTCCGGATCGGCCGGGAAGCCCAACGCCACCCACAGGCGGCGGGTGACATTGTTGGGCAACCCGGTCAGATCCGCGACCTGATGCCGGTTGTACCGGCGCGGGCCGCTCAACAGATATGGCTCGACCACGGACTGCACCAGCTCGGAGATCTCAGTGGACGCCATCTCTCGACCTTACGGCGTGAATCGGATGGAAAACCGCCGCTTGTTCCGTGTCACAGCCAAATTCGAGGCGGTCAGCGCGTGGTGACCTCATGCCACAGGTCGGCGTCATTGCGCTGACGCAGTTTGCTGATCCCGAAAACGACGGCGGCGGCGATCACAATGGTGAGCACGATTTTCATGAATCCCACAGTACTGCAACGACAGAAGCCGCAGACCGAAGCGGTCTGCGGCTTGTGGGAGTGGAGCCTAGGGGAATCGAACCCCTAACCCCTGCCTTGCAAAGGCAGTGCTCTGCCAATTGAGCTAAGGCCCCTGGGAAGGCAGTTCGTTCTTTACCTGTGGGTGGGCCTAGGAGGACTTGAACCTCCGACCTCTTCGTTATCAGCGAAGCGCTCTAACCGCCTGAGCTATAGGCCCTTAGTGGGTGTTCGAAGTGTGTGACTCGAACGAGGCAGAAGATTACCGTACGTCGGCACCGATAACCAAAACGGCCGGTCAGCGGCTTGCGGAAGCAAGGCTGACCGGCCGTCGCAGGCGGATCGAAACAGCGGTTTCCTAGTCCGGATCGGACAGGGTGACCTGGACGCCGCCGACCAGATCGGTGCACTGGTTGTAGACGAACACCCCGACCGTGGACAGCGCGGTCAGCAGCACCACATTGATCAGGCCGATCACACCGGCGTAGCCGAAGACCGTGCCCGCGTCGATGAGCGCCGAGCTGGAGTTGTCCGAGACCATGTCGGTGAAGGTGGAGTTCAGGCGCTCCCAGACGCCCATGCCCTCCAGCACCAGGTACAGCAGGCCGACCGCCAGCATCCACACGAAGAACATGGCCACGCTGATCACCAGCGAGACCTTCAGCGTGGACCACGGGTCGATGTGGCGCAGCTGCACGGTGGCGCGCAGCGGCTCACCGGTCGCCGCGGCCTGCGCCACCGCCGCGGGGGCGGACGGCGAGACCGGACCGGCCGGCGCGATCGGGTCCGGCGGCGGCAGCGGGTGCCGCAGCTCGGACAGATCCGGCAGATCCTTGACCAGTTCCGGGCGGGAGATGCTGCGGGTCGGTCCGTCGATGCCGACGGACTTCACCATGGCCGCCTCCTTGCGCGCCGCCTTGGCCGCCAGGTCGGCGGTGGTGCGGGCATTGGAGACACCGGCGTTCAGGCCGCCGCCCTGCAGGCCGCCACCGCCGAGGCTCGGGTTGGTCCCCGGCCGACCCGCCGCCGGGGCCTGGCCCGGGCGGTACAGGTTCGACTGCGGCTCCCGCTGCGGCAGCTGCGACCAGCCCTCCTGGAAGGGCGAACCGCCCTGCCCGTCCGCCGCCTCGGGGGCAGCGGGCGCAGCGGCGGGCGCGGGGGCCTCGGCGGCCGAATCACCGGACTTGTCCGGCGATTCGGAATTCTGCGGCGTTCCACCGTCCTGCGCGCCCGGCCGCGGAATGGGCCGCGGCGGAATCGGGGACGGAGCGATTCTCTCGGTCACGCCGTTGGCGTGACCTCGCTGGTCATTCGGCTGATTCGTGGTCAATGGTGAATCCTTCGATCCGTTGTGCCGCCGCTGCTGTGGAGAAACTACTGCTTCGCCGAACCGCTGGTGTCATCTTCGGCAACCTGGTCGGGCTCATCCGCGTTCCTAGCGATCGCGAGCAAAGTATCGCCCTCACCCAGGTTCATCAACCGGACGCCCTTGGTTTGACGACCCGCTTTACGAACCTGGTGCGCCAGTGTGCGAATGACACCGCCGCCGGAGGTGATCGCGTACAGCTCGTCGTCGTCATTGACAATGAGCGCACCGACCAGACTGCCACGCTTCTCGTCGTACTGAATCGTCAGCACACCCTTGCCGCCACGACCCTGCGCGGTGTACTCGTCGATGGCCGTGCGCTTGGAGTACCCGCCCGCCGTCGCGACAAGCAGATAGATGCCCTCCGCGTCACGAACCACGTTGAGCGACAACAGTTCGTCGTCGGCGTTGAAGCGCATGCCCTGCACGCCGGAGGTGGCGCGGCCCATCGGGCGCAGCACCTCGTCATTGGCGTTGAAGCGGATCGACTGGCCGTGCGCGGAGACGAGCAGCAGGTCGTCGTCGGCCGAACACAGTGCCGCGCCGACCAATTCGTCCTCGTCGCGCAGATTGACCGCCACGATGCCGCCGGTCCGGTTCGAGTCGAAGTCGGTCAGCTTGGACTTCTTGACCAGGCCCTTTCGGGTGGCCAGCACCAGGTACGGCGCGTCCTCGTACGACTTCAGCTGGATGACCTGGGCGATCTTCTCGTCCGGCTGGAAGGCCAGCAGGTTCGCCACGTGCTGGCCGCGCGCGGTGCGGTTGGCCTCGGGCAGCTCGTACGCCTTGGCCCGGTACACCCGGCCCTTGTTGGTGAAGAACAGCAGCCAGTCGTGGGTCGAGGTGACGAAGAAGTGCTTGACGATGTCGTCCTGCTTGAGACCCGCGCCCTGCACGCCCTTGCCGCCGCGCTTCTGCGAACGGTAGAGGTCGGTCTTGGTGCGCTTGGCGTAGCCGGTCTCGGTGATCGTCACGACCACGTCCTCGCGGGCGATCAGGTCCTCGTCCTGCACGTCGCCGTCGGCCGCGATGATCTTGGTGCGCCGCTCGTCGCCGTACTTGTCGACGATCTCCGCCAATTCGTCCCGGACGATGGCGCGCTGCCGCTCCGGCTTGGCCAGAATGTCGTTCAGATCCGCGATCTCGGCCTCGATCTTGGCCAACTCGTCGAGGATCTTCTGCCGCTCCAGGGCCGACAGGCGACGCAGCTGCATGTCGAGGATGGCGGTCGCCTGGATCTCGTCGATCTCCAGCAACTGCATCAGGCCGGTGCGGGCGGTCTCGGTGTCGGCCGAACGGCGGATCAAGGCGATGACCTGGTCCAGCAGATCCAGCGCCTTCACCAGACCGCGCAGGATGTGAGCCCGCTCCTCCGCCTTGCGCAGCAGGTAGCGGGTGCGCCGGATGATGACTTCCAACTGGTGATTCACGTACAGCCGGATCATCTGATCCAGACGCAGCGTGCGCGGCACCTTGTCGACGATCGACAGCATGTTGCAGCCGAAGGAGGTCTGCAGCTGGGTGTGCTTGTAGAGGTTGTTCAGCACCACCTTGGCGATGGCGTCGCGCTTCACGGTCACCACGATGCGCATACCGACACGGTCGGAGGACTCGTCGTGGATGTCGGAGACACCCGCGATCTTGCCGTCCTTCACCTGCTCCGCGATGGCATTGATGAAGTTGTCGGTATTGACCTGGTACGGCAGCTCGGTGATGACGATCGTGGTGCGACCGCGGCTGTCCTCCTCGATCTCCACGACGCCGCGCATGCGGACCGAACCGCGTCCGGTGGTGTAGGCGTCGTGGATGCCCTGGGTACCCACGATCAGGCCCGCGGTCGGGAAGTCCGGACCCTTCACCCGCTCGATGCACGCGGCGAGCGTGGCTTCTTCGTCGGCGTCGTGGTTGTCCAGCGCCCAGTAGATGGCGTCGGCCAGCTCGTTCAGGTTGTGCGGCGGGATATTCGTCGCCATACCGACGGCGATGCCGTTGGAACCGTTCATGAGCAGGGCGGGCACCCGGCTCGGCAGGACGGTCGGCTCCTGCGTCTTACCGTCGTAGTTCGGGACGAAATCGACTGTCTCGTGGTCGATCTCGCGCAGCATCTCCATCGCCAGCGGCGTCAGGCGGCACTCGGTGTAACGCATGGCGGCCGCGCCGTCATTACCGCGCGAACCGAAGTTGCCCTGACCGTCGACCAGCGGATACCGCAGCGCCCACGGCTGCGCCATACGCACCAGGGTGTCGTAGATGGCCGTGTCACCGTGCGGGTGATAGTTACCCATGGTGTCGGCGACCGGGCGCGCGGACTTCACATAGCCGCGGTCGGGCCGATACCCGTTGTCGTACATCGCGTACAGGATGCGCCGGTGCACCGGCTTCATACCGTCGCGCACCTCCGGCAGCGCGCGGCCCACGATCACGCTCATCGCGTAGTCGATGTAGGAGTTCTGCATCTCCTGCTGGATGTCGACCGGCTCGATGCGGTCGCCACCCGAAGGCGGAAGCGAAGTCTCAGTCATGAATTGGTCTCCGTCAGAAGTTGTGGGGGGTCCTCGCGGCGCGCAGGCAGCGACCCGGAAGGGCCGCTGCCGTCGCGAATTACACGTCGAGGAACCGGACGTCCTTGGCGTTCCGAGTGATGAAGCTGCGGCGAGCCTCCACGTCCTCACCCATCAGGATGGAGAACAGCTCATCGGCCGCGGCGGCGTCATCGAGGGTGACCAGGCGCAGGACCCGCACGCTCGGATCCATGGTGGTCTCCCACAGCTCCTTCGGGTTCATCTCACCGAGACCCTTGTAGCGCTGGATGCCGTCGTCCTTGTTGATCTTCTTGCCGGCCGCCAGGCCGCGCTCCAGCAGCCCGTCGCGCTCACGGTCGGAGTAGGCGAACTCCGGCTCCGAGCGCTGCCACTTCAGCTTGTACAGCGGCGGCATGGCCAGGTACACGTGACCGTGCTCGACCAGCGGGCGCATGAAGCGGAACAGCAGGGTGAGCAGCAGGGTCGAGATGTGCTGGCCGTCCACGTCGGCGTCGGCCATCAGCACGATCTTGTGATAGCGCAGCTTGGCGATATCGAACTCGTCGTGGATACCGGTGCCGAACGCGGTGATGATGGACTGCACTTCGGTGTTCTTCAGCACGCGGTCGATGCGCGCCTTCTCGACATTGATGATCTTGCCGCGCAGCGGCAGGATCGCCTGGTACATCGAGTCACGGCCGGACTTGGCCGAGCCGCCGGCGGAGTCACCCTCCACGATGTAGATCTCGGACTTGCTCGGATCCTTGGAACGGCAGTCGGCCAGCTTGCCCGGCAGGCCACCCAGATCGGTGGCGGACTTGCGCCGCACCAGCTCTCGCGCCTTACGGGCGGCGACGCGGGCCTGCGCCGACGAAACCGCCTTCTGCACAATCGTCTTCGCGTCGGCCGGGTTCGCCTCGAACCAGTGCGAGATGTGCTCGTTGCAGGTGCGCTGGACGAAGGACTTCACCTCGGTGTTGCCGAGCTTGGTCTTGGTCTGGCCCTCGAACTGCGGGTCGGCGATCTTCACGCTCACGATGGCGGCGAGACCCTCACGGATGTCGTCACCGGTGAGGTTGCCTTCCTTCTCCTTGAGGAGCTTCTTGTCCTTCGCGTACTTGTTCACCACCGTGGTGAGCGCCGCGCGGAAGCCCTCCTCGTGGGTACCGCCCTCATGGGTGTTGATGGTGTTGGCGAAGGTGTGGACGGACTCGGAGTAACCCGAGTTCCACTGCATCGCGACCTCGACCTCGTGGCCGGTGCCCTTACCGGTGAACGCCACGATCGAGTTGTGGATCGGCGTCTTGGTCCGGTTGATGTGCTTGACGTAGTCCTCGAGCCCGCCCGGGTAGTGGTAGGTGCGGGTCTTCACCTTCGGCTCGGCGGCCGGGGTGTTCTCGTCGATGTGCTTGGGCGCCTCGGCGGTCTCGCTGACCACCTCGTCGGTGACGTCACCCTCGGACACCCGCTGATCGGTCAGCGTGATGGTCAGGCCCTTGTTCAGGAACGCCATCTCCTGCAGGCGGCGCGCGACCGTCTCGAAGCTGAAGGTGGTGGTCTCGAAGATGTCCGGGTCCGGCCAGAACTTGATGGTGGTACCGGTGCGCTTGGTCGCGCTGCCCTGCACCAGCTTGCCCGGCTTGGAGTCCTTGTACTCCTGGGTCCAGTGGTACCCGTCGGTGTCCACATCGGCCTGCAGCCGGGTGGACAGCGCGTTCACCACCGAGATGCCGACGCCGTGCAGACCGCCCGACACCGCATAGGATTCGCCGTCGAACTTGCCGCCCGCGTGCAGCTGGGTCATGACCACCTCGATGGTGGGCACACCCTGAGCGTGCATCGCGACCGGGATACCGCGGCCGTCGTCGACCACCTCGACGCCGCCGTCGGCCAGCAGGGTGACATCGACCCGCGAGGCGTATCCGGCCATCGCCTCGTCGACCGAGTTGTCGACGACCTCCCAGATCAGGTGGTGCAGGCCGCGCTCACCGGTGGAACCGATGTACATACCGGGGCGCTTGCGAACCGCCTCGAGGCCCTCGAGGACGGTGATGGAGTCGGCACCGTACGACGTCGGCTTGCCTGACTTGGGCTGGGTCGAGCCGTCTGCGTTGGAGTCCATGGCAGCCACTGGTCGGTAGCTCTCCTTACTTGCTGATCCTCCCGGCACAGTGCGGTCGCACGCGTGAGGCCCACAGACACTGTCTGCCCGAGCTCCGGAACACTGTCTGCTCGAGAGTTACGGGGGCCCACGCGCGGGCGCTACGGAACGCGCCGGGAGGTATCGCCGCTAGTTACTCCCTCATCCTACTGGTACGACCGACAGAGAACCCACCTATGACACCCCTGAGTGGGCCGTACGGTCATGAAATCGACCAGCGATATGACCCGTTATGGGTCCGGGCGGTTCCGGGAGCCTCAGCGGTCGATGCGCCAGGGGACACGCGGGCGTTTGCGCGAGGGTTCGTCGTGATCTCCGAACGTTCCACGTGAAACCAGCGTGCGGACGCCGGGATTCGTGGCTCGGACCCCGGTGACAGCGGCCTACCCGTAGGTGTCGCGCGGGCCGCGGCCCTTGATGTGCCGCTCGCCCTTGCGCCAGCTCGGCGCGGTCGGGCCATTGATCTTGAGCTGCTTGACCACGCCGTTCCCGACCGCCGCCGCGATCTTCGCCAGGATCTGGGACTGGAACATGCGCAGCTGTGTGGCCCAGGCCGTGGACTCGGCCTGAATGCTCAACACGCCGTTCTCCAGCGAGATCGGCTGGGCATGGGAGGCGATGTCCTCCCCCACCACGGCCGCCCAGCGGCCGAACACCGTGCCCTCGGCGACCTTGGCCGACCAGCCGCGCCCCTTCGCCAACTGCATCGCCAGCGCGGCGAACGCCTGCGGATCCCGATCGTCGGGGCCCGCACCCGACCAGCTTCTGCGACCCCCGCGCAGTGCCCGGATACCGCCCTTGCGCGGCGCGGCCGGCGAAGCCCGCCCCTGCCCCACCGACTTTCCCGCCGCACGCGCCGCGGCCCGCGCCTCCTCCAGCGCGCGACGAGCCAGATCGACTCCGCGCAACTCCGGCTCGGCGCCCGGTCCGGTCGCACCCGCGCGTGGGGTGTGGTCGTCGGTTTCCGGCGACTCGGCCATCCACAACTCCTTCCACACCCGGGAATCCGGATGATCACCCTCGGTTCGTCACGTGATTCTGCCGCATGGCACCGACGACTCGGCGATTCCCGCCGCCGACGCACTCGGCGAACCTCACTCCGCGATCCGGGAGACCCGCCGATCCGCCTCCCCGGTCGTCTCCACGCGCTGCGGCGCGGCGTCGAGTTCGGGCGGAACGTCCTCCGGCACCGCCGCGGTGATCAACACCTGCTCCGCGCCCGCGGCCACCCGCGCCAGCGCGCTGCGACGGCGACGATCCAGTTCGGCGAAGACGTCATCGAGGATCAGCACCGGATCGGTTCCGGCGGACCGCAACAATTCGAACGCCCCGAGCCGCAGAGCCAGCGCGAAGGACCAGGACTCACCGTGACTGGCGAAACCCTTGGCCGGCGCGGACCCCAGCATCAGATCCAGCTCGTCACGGTGCGGACCGACCAGGCACACCCCGCGCTCCAGCTCCTTGGAACGCGCGGCGGCCAACTCCCGCAACAGGATCGCCTCGAGCGCCTCCTCGTCATCGTCCTGTGGAGAACGCGCGGAATCCAGGAGCTCCGGCGGCAGACTCGCACTGCGATAGCCGATCGACGCGGGCCGGGACTCGGGCGCGATATCTGAATAAGCCTGTGCAAGATGTGGATAAAGGTCGTGGACAAGTCGCAGCCGATGCGCGAGCAGCACCGCGCCGTGCGCCGCCAGATGCCCGTCCCACACGTCGAGGGTGCTCATCTCCGCACCCCGCGCCCCCGAACGGGCATTGCGCCCAGCCGTTTTCAACAGGGCCGACCGCTGCCGCAGCACCTTCTCGTAATCCGCGCGCACCCCGGCCAGGCGCGGCAGCCGGGCCGTGGCCAGCTCGTCCAGAAACCGCCGCCGCTCCCCCGGATCCCCGCGCACCAGCGACAGATCCTCGGGAGCGAACAACACCGTCTGCAGAATCCCCAGGATCTCCCGCGGCCGCCGCACCGGGGAGCGATTGATCTGGGCACGATTGGCCGCGCCCTGATTCAGCTCCATGTCCACCCGCAGCTCGCGGCCGGTGTTCACCACCGTCGCGCCGATCCGGGCCTTCTGCGCGCCGATCCGGATGAGCGGAGCATCGGCCGACACCCGATGTGAGCCGAGTGTGGACAAATATCCGACGGCCTCGATCAGGTTGGTCTTGCCGTTCCCGTTGGACCCCAGGAAAACCGTTCCACCGGGCGAAAGTTCGAGTTCGGCGGCCTCCCAGGACCGGAAATCGCGCAGTGACAGCGCACGCACGTGCATCCGGTCAGTCCACCGTCCCCGCGTTTTTCACAGGTTTGTCAACACTGTGCACAGGTGTGTCGTTCGCTCCGAAGCGATGGGTCGCCAAACCTGCTCAGCCCGGCAGCCGCACCGGCATCAACAGGTAGATGTAGCTTCCGGCCAGCGCCGCGAAGGCACCCGACTCCAGCTGCGCGGGCTCCTCCTCCGGCGCGGGCAGGAACACCGCCGGGCGGCTGGGCGTGGTGAAGCCGAAGGTCACCCGGTCCGAATGGGCGGCGGAGAGACCGTCGAGCAGGTAGCCGGGGTTGAACGCGATGGTCAGCGGCTCACCGCGGAAATCGGCGACCAGCCATTCCTCGGCGCGACCGGCGTCGTCGCCACCGGCGGAGAGCAGCAGGCCCTCCTCGGAGAACTCCAGCCGCACCTGGGCGCCACGCTCGGCCACCAGGGCCACACGCTTGATGGCCTCGGTCAGCGCGCTCACCGCGATGGTCGCGAGCGAGGTGTGCTCCTTGGGGAGCAACTGGCGGAACTTGGGGAATTCCGCGTCGAGCAGTCGGGTGGTGGTGCGGCGGCCGCCGTTCACGATGCCCAGCAGGCCGTCGGTGCCGGTGCCGAACGCCAGCTGCACCGGCTGATCGGAGGCGCCGAGGGTCTTCGCGGACTCGGACAGGGTGCGAGCCGGGACCAGGACCGCGGTCTCCACATCCGCACGGCCCGGCTGCCACTCCAGTTCGCGCACAGCGAGCCGGAAACGGTCGGTGGCGGCCAGGACCACCTTCGGGCCCTCGATCTCCACACGGATGCCGGTGAGCATGGGGAGGGTGTCGTCACGGCCGGCGGCCACGGCCACCTGGGAGACGGCCTCGGAGAACAGATCCACGGCGAGCTCACCGGTCTGCGGCGGGAGCTCGGGAAGCTGGGGATAGTCCTCGACGGGCATGGTCGGCAGCGAGAACTTGGCGCTGCCACAGGCGATCAGCACGCGGGTGCCGTCCACCGACACGTCCACCGGCTTGTTCGACAGCGCCTTGGTGATATCGGCCAGCAGGCGGCCCGACACCAGCACCTGGCCCGGACCGGCGACCTCGGCGGCCACCCGCATCTGCGCGGAGACCTCGTAATCGAAACCGGAGACCGTCAGGCCGTCCTCGTCAGCCACGAGGAGTACGCCACCGAGCACGGGCACCGGAGGCCGCGACGGCAGGCTGCGGGCCACCCAGGCTACGGATTCGGCGAAGTCCTCGCGAGCGACCCGAAACTTCATGCTTGCAAGCTCCATCGCCCGGTCTGTCCTCTCCACTGGGGGTCGTTCGGATCTCGAAACGGTAATCGGCAGTCTCGCACACGGGGCCGACACCAAACCGTACCTGCGCGAGACCGACCCGCCTACGCCGACCCACCGAGCCTTTGCCCCGACCCCACCGAGGCTTCCGCTGCGGACCGCTCCCCTCCCTTCTCCTCCCTGCCTCCCGATCGGGTGTGGAGGAGCTGCCCATCGCACCGTGCCCTCCCAACCCGAGTTTCCACACACCCTGTTTTAGAAGAACCTTCTCTAGATGAAGAACTGAAGTAGTAGTAGGTCCTGTTAGTTCTGTGGACTTCGCCTGTTTCCGCAGGTCCGACCGGGCGGCGGCGTGGGGATGTCGTTGGGGTGGCTCGAGGATGAACAGCCGGTGCTTGTGGAGTCACCCGGAAACTCCCCAGCCATCCTCGAGTGATCCTCGAGTTGCTCCCCCGAAACGGGCCGGGATACCCACATGAGGATGGAACCGGGGACTACCCCGTGGATTCCTCGAGGACCTGACAGGGACTCCTCGAGGAATCCACAAGCCGAAAACCCCATCCGCGCAGCTCAGCCCTCGAGGATGAATTCACCTGTGGGATCTGTGGATCAACACCTGTGCACCACTGTGAGTAGCGACCTGTGCGCAACCCCGTGGACAACAGTGGGATTCCTCGAGGACTCCACACCCTTTCCTCGAGGACTCCTCGAGGAATCCACAACCCCGGAAAGCAAAGAACCCCACGTCAGACGACGTGGGGTCCTGTGGACTGTGGATCAGCGCGAACGCTGTTTAATTCGGGCTGTGAGTTCTTGAACCTGGTCGTACACACGGCGCCGCTCGGTCATCTCCTTGCGCACCTTCTTCTCCGCGTACATGACCGTGGTGTGGTCGCGACCGAAGGCCTGGCCGATCTTCGGCAGGGACAGGTCGGTGAGTTCACGGCACAGGTACATGGCGATCTGCCGGGCCTGCGCCAGCGGCCGCGCCTTACCCGGACCGGTGAGCTCCTCGAGCGTGGTGTTGAAGTACTCCGCGGTCACGGCCATGATCGTGGCCGCCGTGATCTCCAGCGTCGCGGTGTCGGGCATCAGATCCCGCAGCACCACCTCGGCCAGCGACAGATCCAGCGGCTGCCCGTTCAGCGACGCGAACGCGGTGACGCGGATCAGCGCGCCCTCCAGCTCCCGGATATTGCGCTCCACCCGGCTGGCGATCAGTTCGAGCACGTCGTGCGGCACGTCCAGGCGGTCCATGCGCGCCTTCTTACGCAGGATCGCGATGCGGGTCTCCAGCTCCGGCGGCTGCACATCGGTGATCAGACCCCACTCGAACCGCGTCCGCAGCCGCTCCTCCAGGGTGGCCAGCTGCTTCGGCGGCCGGTCGGAGGACACCACGATCTGCTTGTTCGCGTTGTGCAGGGTGTTGAAGGTGTGGAAGAACTCCTCCTGGATGCCTTCCTTGCCCTCGATGAACTGGATGTCGTCCACCAGCAGGATGTCGGTCTCCCGGTAGCGGCGCTTGAACGCCACCTTCCGGTCGTCACGCAGCGAGTTGATGAAGTCGTTCGTGAATTCCTCGGTGGACACGTACTTCACCCGCATGCCCGGGAACAGCCGCTGCGCGTAGTGGCCCGCCGCGTGCAGCAGGTGCGTCTTGCCCAAACCCGAAGCGCCCCAAACGAACAGCGGGTTGTAGGCGCGCGCCGGCGCCTCCGCGATGGCCACCGCGGCGGCGTGCGCGAAGCGGTTGGACGCGCCGATGACGAAGGTGTCGAAGGTGTACTTCGCGTTCAGGCTGGCCGAGGACGGCGCGGGCGCCGGCTCCCGCTCGGGCGGCCGGTTGAAGTAGGTCGGCCACGAATTGCGGACATTGACCACCGGCTCGTCGTCGTGCGGCTCGTCCACCGGACGGCGCGCCGCCGGTTCGTCGGAGTAGCGCGGCGCGGGCTCCTCGTAGCGGGCCGCCGGTTCGTCGGCATAACGCTGCGGGGCGGGCTCGTCCGCGTAGCGCTGGGGCGTGGGCTCGTCCGCATAGCGCTGCGGCGCGGGCTCGTCGGAATACCGTTGCTGCACGGGCTCGTCCGCGTAGCGCTGGGGGGAAGGTTCGTCGGCGTAGCGCTGGGGCGCGGGTTCATCCGCGTAGCGCTGCGCGGGCTCCTCGGTGTAGCGCTGCGGGGCGGACCGGACCGGTTCGTCCTCGGGGTCCGGGGAGAACAGGGACTCCTGTCCCGGCGGCATGGGCGCGCCGCGATGGTTGTCCCGCCGCCGGTCGGGCCGCTGGCCCAGGGGCGCGGCGGCCGGTTCACCACCCGGCAACGGCCGCTCGGGCGCGGCCGGACGGTCGGCGGTGACGGGCGGCAACTCCTCCGCCATCGGCGGCTGCCCGTATTCCACAGGTGGATAAGCCTCGCGCTCGTCGTACTCGCCCGGGTAGTCCTGGGGAGGTAGGTAGCGCGGCGCGTACTCCGGCTGGGACTGGTACGAGGGCTGTGGACGCTCGGTCATCGGCGGCTCGGGCGCGTACGCCGGGGGCGTCGGCTCGGGCTCGCGGGGACGCTCCGGGCGGGAGGTCATGCGGGCGTGCCGGGGTGCGTTCGCGGACCGTCCGGCGGGCGGATTCTGCTGCGCGCGGATGCGCACGCCGAGGCCCTCGACCTGAAGTCCGCGGCGGGCGAGAGAGCGCAGGATGAGCTCCCGCAAGTCGCGTTCGACCGTCACCTGCGCCATCGTGCCGGGCACCGAGAGCAGGGCGAACCCCTGCGCGAAGGTGATCGGTTCGATAGTGTTCAGCCACGCCTTGTGAGCCTTGCTGACCGGTTGGATCTCCCCATCCGCGGAGCCACTCGCCAATTCGGCGATCACCTCCGGCCAGACAGCCGTCAGCACATTCTGCTCGTCGTCCAC